>NZ_JAKNQQ010000009.1 GCF_022662475.1 Sphingomonas sp. TREG-RG-20F-R18-01 | reverse complement strand
GCGATCAGGGCAGCAACAATCAAGCCAGGTGCGCCAACCGCTAGCAGCACGAGCTGCCAAGATGCGAACCCGGCGAACATTCCCGGCATAGCCTGACGGATGGCGTCGCTCTCGGCCCAGCCGACGACCGCGCCGCCAAACAGCAACGCGAAGCCGCTGCCAAGGTAGATAGCGAGCGCAAACAGGCCGATCGCGCGGGCGCGACGATGCGGAGGGAAGCTGTCGGCAATCAGCGAATTAGCCGCCGGAAACAGCGCCGCCTCCCCAGCGGCGACGCCGATGCGGGCAATGAACAAATGCGTGAAGGTATCGGCGAAGCCGCTCAGCAACGTTGCCAAGCTCCACAATCCGACACCCACCGCCGCCAGCCGAATGCGATTGCGTGTATCGACCATGCGGCCGAGCGGCAGTGCCATGACGCAAAAAAACACCGCAAAGGCTGGTCCGATCAGCAAGCTGACTTGCACGTCGGTGATACCGAGGTCCTCCCGGATCGGATCGACGAGCAGGCTGATGATCTGGCGGTCGACGAACGAGAAGATGTTCGCGACCATCAGCAGGCCGACCATTGTCCAAGCCTGCCGAGCCACCGGATAGGGGTGCGCGACCTCTGCATCGCCGGCGCGGGTCGCGCCTATGTCAACGTGAATGGCAGCCTCTCCAGCGTACAGCTCCGTCTTACGCGCAAACGTCAGGAGCGTTTGATTCTATTGTCACCCTGGCGAGGCAACCGACTGGCAGGCAAATGACGTTCCGTTATCTTTTCATAGCGCAGGACTATAACATAACAGCTATTAGCGGAGGCAGCATGGATAAAGAACGCTTCGACATATCACTGGAAGATCTTCAAACCTTCCTCGCAGTCGCCGACCAAGGCAGCTTCAGCCGCGCTGCCGAACGCCTCGCTTTGTCGCAGCCGTCCATCAGCAACCGCGTCAAGCGGCTCGAAGAGAAACTGAACGTCCGCCTGCTCGAACGAACGACGCGCAAGGTCGAGTTGACCCAACATGGCCGCCGACTTCACGAGCGTGCCTCGATAACGCTTCGGGCGCTCCGCGACCTGTTGCAAGAGTTTCACGCCGAGACAGGTATGCGCCGACGGCAGGTCGAAGTCGCCGCGACCATGATGATAGCGTCGGTCGCGCTCGCTCCTATTTTAGGCAGCTTCGCGGAGGCGCATCCCGATATCAGCGTACGGCTCCGAGATCGTATTCCCGATGCAGCCGTCGCCGAAGTTTTGGACGGCGAATGCGACATGGCAGTGATGGTCCTCGAGCGTTCTAATCCCGCACTTGCCTTTGAGCCGCTGCTCGCTGATCGCTGCGTTGCCGTGACCCCGCTTGGCCACCCGTTGCTACAAAAGGGCTCGGCGACCTTCGCCGAGGTCCTGAGATATTCGATACTCAGCCCCGATGGCCATGTCGCGTTGCGCCGCGCGATCGAGGAAGCGGCTGCGGCGCGCGGGCTGGACATCACGCTCTCGGCCCCAGCCCGCGGCGTCACCAACGTCATGACCCTCCTCGCCATGGCCGCCGCGGGTCTTGGCGTCTGCATCCATCCCTCAACATTGATTCCTGCCGAATTTCGCCCGACTATCGGACTCGTGGAGATCGAGGACTGCGAAATACTGCGTACGATCGGCATCGTCACCGCGACCGGACGGAACCTGTCCGGCCCTGCGATGCGCTTCCGCGAGCATCTGCGCCGCGCCGTGCACATGGCCTACCCCGACGCACCAGAGGTGCGGCGCATGCAGACTCAGCCGAGCAGCCCGGCAGGATAGTAAGCTTCTCCCGCCATGATGCGACGAGCGGTACGGCTGAAACCGAGCTCGTCGAAACGAACATGGGGCCGTTCCGCGGTATGGCTCGCGCGTACGCGTGTCGGCGTCACACCTGAAGGATGGCCGATCCGAAGTAGCGGCGCGTCGGGGTTGATGGCGAGGCCGTGCGCGATAGAATCCGGCGTGCGCGCTGCGGCGGCGAGGCAAATTGAACCGGTACCCGCGATCGACTCGTGCAGCACGCCCATGAAGATTAGATGGACGCGCAGGTCCATTGCGTCCGCGGCAACGCCTTCGCCGTTGATGGTTCGGTAAGCGATCGGTGGAGACAACAGCCCCAGCATGGGCAGTCCGGCCGCGCGCTCTTCCGCCTCTCGCCAGTCGCCTACCAACCCGAACAGCACCGCTGCCTTGCCGCGCACCTCGCGCACGAATTGCAAAAGACGCGCGTTGCCGTTGATCGCGTCCTGGGTCTCGTCGCCGATCAGTCCTAGGTCATGACCTCGCACCCAGACGCACGGATTGGCTGCGTCGAATAGGCTCGCTTCAATCCTCCCGCCATTCTCCAACTCGATTCTGTCGACTGGGCGTCCGGTTGGCAGCAGGCTGCCCGTAGCTGTGCCCACTGTCGCGGCCCAATTCATCGTGATCTCCGCGCCACTACCCGGCACGCCGGGAACCACGAAATCGCCACACACCGCGGCGCGCCCGCCATGCACCGGCACGCCTGCGACGAGCAGCCGCTGGGAGTTGGTGTTGAAGATGCGAACCTCCGTCATGCCCTCGCGCGCCTCGACCAATCCTTCGTCGATCGCAAAAGGTCCGACTCCGGCCGAGATGTTCCCACAATTCCCCTGATAACCCACTCCGGCCGTGGCGATATCGACCTGCGCGAAGGTGTAATCAACGTCGACATCCGCGCGTGTCGACCGAGCCACAATTGCAACTTTGGATGTGATTGGGCGTGAACCACCTAGCCCGTCGATCTGCAATAGGTCTGGCGACCCCATCAGCCTCGCCAGTAACCTGTCGCGCGCGACGCCGGGTGGGGGTAGATCGCGTTCGTGGAGGTATAGGCCGCGGCTCGTGCCTCCACGTGCGATCACTACCCGGATCGCGCGCTGGTCAGCATCGGCCATCATGCGTTTCCATTATCGGCTCGCGCGCTGGACCAGGCAGTCGCGCTGCGAGCGCGCGGCGTTCGACGATCTCGATGCCATAACCCGCGATACTGACGGGCAGTCGCTGCGAGTTGGTAAGCAGCGTCAGACGGTGAATGCCAAGGCCCGCCAGGATTTGAGCGCCAACGCCGTATTCGCGCAGCTCCAGCGGCATGCTGGCTGCGCGCCGAGCAAAAGCGTTTGACAAGGCAGCAGGTGTCGCGCCCCTCACAACGACGACCACACCCACGCCTTCCTCCCCAATTTCTTCCATCGCTGCTTGAAGAAGACCCGTACTGGCATGGCGTTCGCCGAACACGTCATTAAATGGCGAACTCGCGTGCATGCGGACTAGCACTGGCTCGGCAAATGGCGGAGCACCCTTGAGCAATGCGACATGCTCGGACCCGTCCACCTCGTTCCGGTACGTACGCGCCGTCCATCGTCCGCCGTGAACGCTGTCGAAGCTGGCCTCCGCTACAGAGCGCACCAAATGGTCGTGGCGCATGCGATAGGCGATCAGGTCGCGGATGGTGCCGATCTTCAGTCCGTGCCGCTCGGCGAAGACCGCCAGGTCAGGCAGCCGCGCCATGCTGCCGTCGTCGTTCATGATCTCGCAGATCACCCCCGACGGGTTCAGCCCAGCGAGCCGCGCCACGTCGACCGCGGCCTCGGTATGCCCGGCCCGGACCAGTACGCCCCCGTCCCTTGCCACCAGTGGGAACACATGCCCGGGCGTGACAATGTCCTCCGGCCCGCATGCCGCATCGATCGCCACCGCGGTCGTCCGGGCGCGATCCCCAGCCGAGATTCCCGTGGTGACGCCAGTTCGCGCCTCGATCGAGGTGGTGAACGCGGTGCCGTGAGCGCAGCCGTTGCGGACGGACATCGGCTTAAGACCGAGCTTATCAGCGCGGGCTTGCGTCAGCGCGAGGCAGATCAGCCCTCGGCCGTGAAGCGCCATAAAGTTGATCGCGTCGGGGGTCGCCATCTGCGCGGGCATAACGAGGTCGCCCTCATTCTCTCGATCCTCGTCGTCGACCAGAATGAACATCCGCCCGTTGCGTGCCTCGTCGACGATCTCGGCGGGCGTAGCGAGCGCGGTCGTCATGCCTTCACTCCCTCGTGTGCCACAGCATAGGCATAGGTCCCCTCACGATAGAGCAGTGGCCGCCCTTCGGGCCGGGCGCGGACCTCCAAAACCTGACCGATGAGCAGGCTGTGTGATCCGGTGTCGTGCATGTCGTTAAGGCGGCATTCGAAAGCGGCTACTGCCTTGCGGAAAAGGGGTTGGCCGCCCGCCCCCGCCTCCCACTGGTCGGGCAGGAAACGATCGGTCCCGCTTAAGCCGCGCTGCGCCGAGAAGATCGCCGCCGTCTCGATGTGATCGGCATCAAGCAGGTTGATGCTGAACGCCCCAGCCCTGCCGATCAAGTCATGCGCCGACGCATTCCGGTTCACGCAGGCAAGCATCGTTGGTGGATCAGCGCTGAGCGAACTCCACGCCGTCGCTGCTAAGCCTCCCCGCATACCTTCATAGGCTGTAGCTATGATAGCGACTGCACCCGGCACCAAGCGCATGGCATCAAGAAAGGCTGGGCGCAGGTTTTTTTGCAAATCGTACAACACTGCGGGCATGGCCGCTGTCTCGACAGAGCTCGCGCATCTCGCGGACGTTTTCGTCATGACCAGCACCTCCAACCGCCACCATGTGGAGGGATCTTAGGCGTGGAGCAAATCCGCTGATATTATCAATTCATTCCTACAGATTATAAGTCCGTAGGATCTGGTGCGACTGCGCCTGTAGGCGCGACCGCGACGTGATACCGGTCCCGACCCCGTCACAGGTAACACTACGTCGTTCATGTCATTCCCCTTGAATGGCGGGACTGCGGTCGTTGTGTCGCGAGATGTTCATTGTGTTACGCAGCTTTCTCTCCGACCATGCAAAGACCGTCGAAGAGCGTGCGGACCTGCTGTTTTGGCGAAACGGCAAGGCAATCCTCGATGGCAGCATGGTTCAATCTCCGCCCCCTCTTCACTTCGCTTCCGCTCGGGCTGGCGACTTCAGACGCGGACGGGCCCCCCGGCGTCGTGGCGGCTGCGGCAGCGGCCGCCTGGGTCGCCTCGATCACGCGCAAGCTATTGGCTGCGATCGCGGGGTCGACGCGAATTGGCGGCATTTGCGGCGCCGGAATCTTGGTCCGCTCGATCAGGTGCTTCTCCGCGTAATAGCGGACCTTCTTGCCGTAGGTCGCGTACATGCCGCGACGGAAAACGATCAGATCGTTTTCCGGCAGCAGCTCGACCTCCTGCGGGAGCATCAGCGGCCGGCGCTGGTCGGACTCGGACGTCGACCCGCCTCCGCCACCCCAGGTGCCCATCGAGCGCGAGCGTGCCTTATACGTGTAGCTGCCGAGCTGGTCCGAGATCTTCTTCGCCTCGGACAAAGCGGCCGGACGCAGCACGAGCCGCACGGCGCAGTTGCGCTCGATGTCGGCCGCCACCTTGTCGCCATAGACGCCCTGGATCTGCTCGAGCGACTGGAACGCCGGCAGCATCCGCAATCCATAGCCAGCAACATAGCTGAATGCGTTGGCCAGCACGGTGCATTTGCCGAGGCTGGCGAACTCGTCGAGTGCGAGCAGCACCTTGACCTGGTGCAGACCCTCCTTCGGCAACTCGCGGACGTTGCGGTCGATGAGCTGCTGGAAAAGCAAGCCGTAGATCGGCGCGACGCGCTCCAGATCGTCCGGCGAGACGCCGAGGTAGAGCGAGATCCGCTTGTCGCGGAACTCGCTCAGATCGAAATCGCTCTCGGACGTCGCCGCATCGACATACGGGTTCAGCCAGGCATTGATTTTCGACGTGACGGATTGGCGCAGGCCCGAGAAGGTGTTTGCCGACGAGCCGGTGTAATCATGAATAGCCGTAACGCACGCGGTCGACAGCGGCTTACCAGCCTTCTCCCGGGCAGCGATGATCTTGGGGAAGCGCCGCTGGGCATCGACGGCCGCGAATTGTCGATAAACCTCGCCAAGCGTGAAAGGGAGCGCGTCTTCGCCATCGTCGACAGTTGCGGCGATATAGGCGGTGACGCCGAGGAACGCGGTTCGCGCACCCTCGGCCCAGAACTTTTCGCCGGTGAGGGGGTCGGGGTAGAGCATCGCCGCGATCTTCTGCAGCTCGTTAATGACCTCGACCGGATCGCGCCGGTTGATGTAACCGAGCGGGTTCCAGCGCACGGTGCGGCCACCCGTATCGAGCGGATTGAACAACAGCACGATCTGACGAAGGATCTCCTTCCGATAGCCGGCAGTGTTGTCGTAATTCTCCTGCTTGATGTCGAGGACGACCAACGAGTCTGGCCAATCGAGCAAGTTTGGGATGATGACGCCCACACCCTTGCCGGCGCGGGTTGGTGCTTCGAGCATGACATGCTCGGGACCGCCAAAACGCATCACCTTGCCGTTAAACTTGCCAAGCACGATGCCGGTTTCGGACAGCAACAGACCCTTCTTCACCTCGGGGGGGCGCGCCCAACGCGCCTCACCGTGCAGCTTCTGGCGCGTGAACATCGTCGAAATGATGATGATGATGGTCAGGACCAAGCCGATGCCAAAACCGATCAGGAACGGCACATAGACGATCGGATAGCCCTTGAGCGCCCAGAGCGCGCCCGGCACCTTGCGCCACGGCGTATGCGCGTTGAGCAAGTGCGCCTTGAACAGGACGGCGACCGCGCCGATCGCCGCGCTCATCACCACTCCGATCAGCGCTAAAAACGCGATCGCAGCCGGCTGCGATCCCTCGTCGCTGCGCATCCATCTTCCGCTCACGCCATACTCTCCTCAATCGTTCGGCTTGCTCGCAGGATCGAACCAGACTTCCGTCATGCGATAGCGCGCCGGCCGACCCTCGCCAGGCGGGAGGCGGTGCATCTGCACGACGATATCGACCAGCGAGCGCAGCAGCGATCGGATATCATGCCGATCGAGATCGTTGCCGCCCTCCGACTCCTTCACCAGCAGCGTGAGCTGCTCGAACGCGCCCTCAGCCGTGTTGGCGTGGACCGTCGTGATCGAGCCGGGATGGCCGCTGTTGACGTTGCGCAGGTAGAAAAACGCCGTGCCGTCGCGCAGCTCCTGGAGGAGGATCCGATCGGGCCGCATACGCAGCGCCGATTCCAGCAATTCCTTGGCGCCGGCCTTCTGGAGGCTCTTGCCGTCCTTGGCGTACATCATGTGGACGTGGTTGCGCTGCGGCACGACCAGCTCGCGCGTGTCCTCGATCGTCAGGATCCGCTCATAGTCCGGGATCAGCTTGATGAGCCCCTTCGAGAAGCTAGTTTTGCCCGAGCCGGTCGCGCCGGAAATCAGGATGTTTTTCCGCGCTTCGACCGCCAGCTTGAAAAAGCCGCGCCAGTCGCCCGCTTCGCGCAGGCGCAGCAGATCGGCATCGACGTCCCCGTACAGACCATGCGCGCGGACCTCGCTGAACAGGCCGGCGCGCTCGAAGTCGTCGATGTTCATCGTCACGCCCGACGCTTTGCGGATCGTGATCGAGATGCAACCTTGCTCGACCGCCGGGGGCACGACGACCTGGGCACGTTCGCCCCCCGGCAGAACCGAGGAGCAGACCGGATATTCGGAGTTGATATCCTGCTTGGTCAGACCGGCGATCAGCTTCGCCAACGTCATGAGCGCGGCGTTGTCCAACGCCGGCTCGTCATGCCACTCCCAGCCGTTACGGGTTTCGAGACCGATCACTCCCGGCTCGTTGATGACCAGCTCGGTCACGTCGTCGCGCTCGAGGTGCCGTCGGATAGGCTCGGCATTATGCTCATAGATGAGCGACGTAGGACTGGATGCCATCGGCTTAGCGCCTCAGCCCCACGTCATAAACCGAGCGGAAATCGAAGTCCTTGGCGACGAAGATCGCAGCCGTGTCGCCCTGATTCTTCTTCAGGATCGGCTTGATCTGCATCGTCGACTGGAGGACGGTTGATCCGGTCGTGCTCGGAACCTGCGTCGTGTTGCTACCCTCACCGGCGAGCGAGCGGCTCGCGATCTGCGAGGCATCTTCCAGCACCGAAATAACCAACCCGACGCCAAACCGCGCCCAGAACTGCGTATCCACCCCGCCCGGAAGCCCCGCGCGGCCGAGACCGTCGGCCGCAGGCGAACCGAGGTCGATCGCAACGCCGCGAGGCGTCAACGCGCGGGTCCACAGCACGAACAGGCGAGCCTGCCCTTGCGTGATACCGCCCGAATACTGCCCGAGCACCTTCGTCCCCTTGTCGAGGAGGACAATGCGGCCGTTCTCCGAATAGACGTCGTGATTGATGACGCACGACACGAACCCAGCCTGCGTTGAGTTGATCGCCGTCTGAAGCGTGCAGGGGATCACGGTGCCTGCGCTCAGTAGCAGGTTGCGATCGGCGACCATCGTCGCCCGCACCGTCTGAATCGCGGAGTGGCCGAGCTGGTCGCTGAAATCGGTTGCGCCCTTTGCCGGCTCAGCCGGGGCGTCGTCACCCGGCGCGCCGAAACCGCTCGCACCGAGCTCGCGACGCGCAACCGTCGATTGCCCACCACGGGACCCATCGTCCTGCCCGGCGCCCTGTTGCCTTTCCACGCCAGAGCCAGGCACGGCCGACGCCATGCCCGTATTGCCAAAGGCCATGATCGGCGATCGCCGCGCCGCATCCGCCATGGCGCGAGCTTGCTCCGCGCGCCGCTGTGCCGGCGACTGCTGCCCGTTTGACGCCGTGGTTGTTGCCGGCACGGGGTTTCCGTTCGCGTCGGCAACCTGCGCGCCGGCCGCTGGGTTAATCGGCCGCCCGAAGACGTCAGTTTGCGCGGCCCCGGTCTGGCCGAGCTGACCCGCCAACGCCGCGCGCTGCGCGGTCGACGACCCCATCACGTCGTCCACGGACCGCTCGCTGGCCTTCGCCGGCTGCGCAGCAGCCTCCGTGCTGGCAGAGTGATGAAACGCACTATAGCCAATCATGAGGCCGCCCATCGTGCCGAGGAGACCGACCCCGGCGCCGATCAAAGCGATGTTGCCCCACCCGCCACTGCGCGTGACCGGGGTATCGATGTCGCTCGAAGGGACGGTATCGGCAGCGACGTTGCCGCCCCGATCAATCACAGTGTCGACCATGTTACTGTCCCTTCACTTTGCGCTCGACCACATTCGAAACGGTGCCCGTCCGATCGCCGCGATCGTTGCGCAGCGGTGCCTCGTTGTAGATGCACAGCACCGTCGTTCCCCGACGCAGGCGGAGCTGATGATAGACGGCATGGATCACCACAAAATCCTCGCGCACATCGTAGGGGACGATGGTCTCGGTCCCGTCGACGTCGACCGCGAAGATCGAAGGGATGTCGGCGTGCCCCGGATAGCGCAGCACCGTGAACTCGCCATTGTCGGAGATCTCGGTCGGTTGCAGCGCGGAATCGCCCTGCACCGTATAATTCATGTTCCGGGTGCCCTCGATCACGGCATGATCGAGCGCGGCCTGGGCGACGCCGGTCTCGATCGCCTTGGCGGTTTGTACCTGTGCGAGCTGGACCTGCAGGGCCGCCATGGCGCGCTCCTCGCGCGGATAACGGAAGCGGACGCCATACATGGTATCGCCCGTCCCGAGCGACAGGTTGAAATGGTAGGTCCGCGGCGTTCCGCCAGCGTTGGTGATGACGATCAGGTTCGTCCCTCCCGCCTTCTCGCGCGGCTTCAGGAAGACGACGTTGCCGACCGGCGCGATCTGCCACGACACCGTGTCGCCGAGCGCCGCCTGCGTCACCGTCTCACCGGGACCAAACTGGATCTCGATCGCGTGGCGGAAACTGCCGACGATCGTCACCACCTGGTCGGGATCGTAATTGACGTTGCGGACGCGCGCGTCCTTCCCGCCAGGGATCGGTGTCTCCGACGCGAACGCCGCTTGCGGCATCAACGTGACCGCACAAGCCCCGACGATCGACAACGCAATAAGGCGTCGCCACACCGCACCAACCGAGCGCCAGAACCGGCTCTGCGAGCCGGTCTCTGTCACCACCAACTCCGTCGTGGACGGTGACAAGCGAACAATGAGTTTCTTGCGAAGCTCTGGCATGAAGGGGACGGCGACGCGCTCGCCATCGTCCAGAATGTTTGGCTGATCGCTCATCTCACGCCTCCGGATCGGAACGATAATTGACGACCTGGAAGCCGAGCGGATCGAGATTGCGATCCTTCTCATGCTCAGGCGCCGTGGTGTACCTGAAGGTCAGAATCGCGTTCCAGTTCTGCGCGACCGGTGTGTTTTGACCTACTGTGATGATCTTGGTGTAGCGAACCTGCGCAACGGTCGGGCTGAGGAAGCTGATTGTCCGGATCGAGATCGAGACAAAGCCCTTCTCACCATAGATGTTCGAGGGCGCGTTCTTGTTGTTGGCCTGAACGCCGCTCAGGTAGCGAGGCCCCTCGAACTGATCGCTCATCAGCATCACGGTATAGGCGTTCTCGCGCGCTGCGTCGTTCAGCCACCCTTCGCGCAGACGCACATATTGCGAGATGAAATAGCGGTTGACCGCATCGTCATAGGTGCGCGGCCGCGGCCCCTTCAGGGCCGTGATGACCTGCGTCTCGCCGGACGATTTATCGACCCGGATGACATAGGGCTCCACCGTCTTCAGCGGCGCCAGCATCGCGACGGCAGCAACCGACGCAACCGAAAGCGCGCAAGCACCCGCGGCAACGCCCCAAGCAAGCTTCTTCGACTGGATCGCCGCCCGCATACGGTCGTGTTCCCACGTCCTCGACGTCTCGAAGTATTTCTCTTTGTCTTCGGACTTCACCACGCCCATGGCGCCGATCCCTTCAGCAGGAGGAGTAAGACAGCGCGACATCCCGCTGGGACGTCCGACGCGCTGATCGTGGAACATTCATCGCACCAGGCCCCATTGGCGCAGCAGGCGCTGCCCCAGGCGTCTGGGACGGGGAAGGGGTGGGGGCCGGAGTGGGCACATCGTCCCGCATCAACACCGGGTCTGATGGAGCGGCAGGAGCCGGTGACGTTGCGCCGCTTGGCGGCGCGACCATCGACTGACCCGCACCTTGCTGCGACCCAGAAAGCGGCACCGGAAGGCTCGGCAGGATCGTCCCATACAGATTAGCGGGTCGCCGGTGCTTGCCGTTGCAAACCGATGGGGGTTTGATGTGAGTCCCGGTGCAACCGCTAAGCGCGAGCGCGCCTAACGCCACGATAGTCAGCCTTTTCATACGGTCTCCGTTCGTATCTGTGCCGCGCGGGCGGTGTGCGTGATTGGTGAGTCGAGAGCGGCCGGTCAGCCGATCTACGACGATCGATTGGCAGACCCGCCCCGACCGCCAGAATTTGACCCCTGCTGCGTTGCGCGCTTAAACATCAACTTATTCGCCATCATGTTCGCGCCGGTTTGCAAGAAGCCATGACCACCTGAGGAAGCACCACCAGCTATGCCTGCGGCAATGGAGGGCGACTGGAAGAAGAATATAGAGCCGACGATGTATATTGCGCAGCAAGCCAAGGTCGCAGCAAGCATGAGATCGGCTGACAAGGTAAACGTCGTACCCTCTATAGTCACGAAGCCGGAACCATCCCCAACCGACCCCATGATTCCATCCATTGCCGCCTCTTGTAGACCGGTAATGAACTTGGTCATAATTGCCATTATAACCATCAGCAGAATGTAATTGGCTGTCTGTTTCAACCAACCATCAAATAGCCAGCGAGACGAATTGAACAGCAAGCAAGCAAGCGCGAGCGGTGCGAGAGCGACACAAATTGCGACCGACAGCTTGGCAAAGATGACGATACAAAAACCGATAGAGGCGGAGAAAAACGCGAAAACGTAAAGAATACCAATGCAAAGATAGGTAATTACCCAACATCTGAGCTGAATAAGTGGCGTTCGTACGTCAGTTAGGCCCTTCGAAGGCATCAACTGTACCTTTGCATTGGCCGCACTCATCCTGCTTGCTAGCTTGCTAGTATCGGAGACATACGTATCGAAAGTCGTGCCAGGGTTCGTGACAGGAGTGCCCGACCCCGCCGCAATGATCTCACTTGGCAGGTTCGTCACTACATTGACGACGAACGCCGAATAGCCGACTGCGCTCGCAGCGGCGATCGCGAACCCGACTTTGCCCGCTTGGAAGACCAGCTCTCGTAGAGGCGCTTGTATCGCGCCCCTTAGAACTGCAAAGCCTAGCAGAAGAAAATAGATTACTGCGGCAAGCGCAAGTGGCGCAGCAACGAATGTAACGAGCCCCGAACCAAAGGAGGCAACAGAGGTAGCAATAGCCGTCTCCACGTACGAATACATTGTCGTGAACAGCGTCATGATATTGACGGGGGCGGCATTTGGCATTGTCGCTAAACCTCAAAGATATAGACACAGATTTACACGATAAAACTATTTTCTTTTTGTATTAGCATTGTAGAAGTCGATCGCGCTCTGCGCAGCGGCTGCCTCGGTAACAGATATGGTGGCCTCCTGAGTTGTGGAGCAATACCTAGCTTTCTGATCAGCAGTGAGGTGGCCATACTTCCCTGTGTCGCATTTTGTCTGCCACTCTTTGAGCAACGGGCGGTTGGCGATCAGCTCTTGTGCTGTTGGTATGGTGACCTCCTGTTGGCAGCCGCAAACAACAACCAATGCGAAAACTGGCAAGAACTTCTTCATTTTACTTCCTGATCGTATTTGCATCGTAGAAAGCGGCGGCATTTCGAGCTGCCGCAGCTTCTGCGCCGCTATTTGCCAGATTGGACTCACCGGCTTGCGCCATCTGGATCGCTTGCATTTTAATCATGTCGTTCTGAAGTTGCGCCTGTTCGACCGCAACGCGGGCCTGAAGATCCATGACGTCTTTTGGATCTTTGGCGTTATCGAGCTGGGCGCGAAGCTGGTCGAGGCCCTGCATCCTGGTCTGCGCGACGCTAAGCGTGTTCTCGCCCATCGCGGCAGTTGCCGCAGCGGACCCCGTGGCATCCTTCAGCGCCTGTGCGTAAGCTGCGTCAGCAGATGATCCGCTTGGCGACAGCCCGTAGCGAGACTGGATGTTGCTCGCCAAGCCGGACAGTGAGCCAAGCTTGGTCAAGTCTCCTCCCGTCAGCGTCGCAACATCGATCGTCGTGTTGGGCAGGAGGTTACGCACCTGCGAATTGAGCAACTGGGGCGCAATGCTGTTGACGTTGGTTAGCTTCGAAAGGGAATCGAACGTCTGCTGTGCTTGCTGGATCTGTTGCTTTCCCTGATCGATCATCTTGACCGTATTCTGGACCTGCGCGAGCGCTTGCACGTAGGTCGAGGTATCGAACACAGGGATGCCCTGGGCCGCGGCCGGCGACGCGAACGCAGCGAGCGCGACCGGCGCGGCTGCAAACATGATGATGTTCTTGAGCGACATGTCAGCTTCTCCTTTGGTTGGCGTAGAAGTGCGGCAGCCACGCCGCGGGATCCCTGCCCGCATGGGCAATGGCCTCCTCCATGGCGACGAGCGTTTCCTCGCGGCCAGAAAGCACTTTCAACTCGTTCGGCATCCCACCTAGATCGAGCTTCGCCACGATCGAGGTGTGACCCTGCTTGACCAGGAAGGTCCGGCTCTCCGGGGTCAGATCCTCACGGATCAACCGGTACTCCGCCTCGGTCAGGCCCAGCCCGTCGCAATAATCCGACCGCTTCGCGTCCGAATTGGGCAACAGGATCTTGGTCGCCGTCTGCTCGATAATCGAGTGCGCAATCGGCGAGCGAAGCGCGTCGGCCGGCGACTGCGTGCCGAACACCATGAAGGCGTTGCGCTTACGGAAGGTTTTCAGACCATCCTGCGCAAAGGCGCGGAACGCATCATCCTCCAGCGCCTTCCAGAACTCGTCGACGTCGACCACGACACGCTGCCCGTTCAGCAGCTCGTCGACGCGGTGGAAGAGGTACAGCATCGTCGGTGTGCGGATCTCCGGGTTTTCGAGGAAATCCGTCATGTCGAAGCCGACGAACTGCGCCGCCATCGACACCTCGTCCTGCGCCCCGTCGAACGCCCACCCGAGCGGGCCGCCCAGGCACCAGCGCTCGAGCCGTGCCCCAATGCCCTCGGCATCGGAGTAGCCCAGCATCTCGCGCAAAGCGCTGAACGAGCGCGAGGGCGCGGGCAGGCGCATCACGGCGTCGATACCCTCATCGATCAACCGCTCTTCGGCGACGCTGAGCGGGCGGTTTTCTCGGCGCACCAGCACCCGGATGAACTGCCGCAGGAACGCGATGTCATGCGGGCTGGCGGTCAGCCCCTTCAGCGGTGCGAAGCCGGTCGGCTCGCCTTTACGCAGCGCCAGATAGGTGCCGCCACACGCGCGCACGAAGATCTCCGCACCGCGATCCTTGTCGAAGAACACCTGCTTGGCGCCAGTCTTTTCGAGCTGCGCTTGCAGGAAGTTTTGCAGCACCGTCTTACCACCGCCCGTCGGGCCGATGATGAGCGTGTGGCCGATGTCGGCGCGGTGGAAATTAAACCAGAACGAGGAGCCCGCGCGCGTCTTAAGCAGCGTGACCGCATCGCCCCAGTGGTTCCCGGACTTGCGACCGGCCGGGAACGTGTAGAACGGGCTGAGCGCCGCAAAATTGCGCGTGTTGATGACCGCAGGCCGCGCCCGCATCTTGAAGTTGCCGGGAAGCTGCGCCCAGAAGGCAGCTTCCAGCGCAACGTCCTCGCGCGCCATCACCATGCCGGTATCGGCAGCGGCCGATCGCGCGATCGACAGCCGCTCCAGCAGACGCTTCGGATCCTCATCGATCACCGAGATCGACAGATGATGCTCGCCCATGGCGAACCGGTTCGCCATCAGATCGTCGACACCTTCGAGCAGCTCTTCGGCCTGGCTGACACCGGCGTCGTCCGACGACACCATCTGCTTGTACTTTTTCGTGAAGCGCTCACTCGCGACCGACTTTACCAGCGGCGCGAAGCTCTGGGTCAGCACGAACGGGAAATCGAGCGTCAGCAGGCTGTTGAATTGCCCGCTGCGCGTGCTGGCGACATATTCACGCACCCCGAACATGCCGAGGTAATGCGACTTGTGCGGCAAACGGATCTCTGCCGCTTCGCGACCGAACACGATGCGCGAGGAGTAGAGCGCCTGACCGAGTCTGCCGTTCAGCAGCGGTATACGAATGCGATCGCCGGTGAGGACGAAGTGCAGCACCTCCATCGGCTGCGAAAACATCACGCCGTTATTCTCGTAGAGCGACAACGGCTCCGGCACGACGTCGGCGAGCAGCGATTCAAAATCACGGCACTTGTCCGCCATCAGCACCATCGCGCGATCATCGATGTCGGTGTTGGCCTGCTTCTTCGAGAAGAAGCGCCCGACCTGATCTCCCGCCATGCTCGACGGTCGCACCAGGATCGTGACGTAGAACTCGTTGTGATAAAGGACCTTCTCGCGCAGTGTCGCAGCGTACTTTTCCTGCAACTGGCGGGCGAAGTCGGAATGAAACTCCCCCCCGAGAACAGGGTCGGTCGCAGTGCGCACGAGATGCGTCCACATGGCGACGCGATCGTCACCGATCGAGCGCCACGCGATGTTGAGCTTGCTATGCCATGTGTTGAGGTCGGAGATGTCGCTGGTCTCGAACGGCCGCCCATCGACGCGGTACATGCGCATGAGCGAGCCGTCTTCGAGAGCGACCAGGGTATCGTTGACGTGTCGCGTATAGGGGATGAACTTGATGTCATCCGCCTCGCGAAGCGCGATCTTCTTATGCTTCAGCTTGCTATCAGTCATTGCCGAAATGCTTCCGCTTCACGCCGTTGGCGAGGCGGACGGGAGAGTAACTCCCGCCCCCCCAGAACTTGCGATTCTTGGATAGAAAGCCCGTCTGGAACCACAGGCCCCACAACCGGAACGCATTGAAGTCGTAGTGACAGACCCAGCGCGCCGGCAGGTAGAGCGCCCCGAACAAGGCCAGGGGGTAGAAGGGATTGTGGAAAATCCCCCAGAACACCATGCAGACCATGATGATCGGCAGGATCGCCTCGAGCGGCAATCCCATGAACACCGATGGCCTGGTCAGGGCGAGGAACACTCTATCCTCGGCGAGCTTGTCTTCCATGTTACGCCGATCCGCCCATCCAGCCGACGATCGTCGCTGCCGAGAAGATAATGCCGATGCCGATCAGCACCGTGACCGCCTTGCCCCAGTCCATCCGACCGGTGAGCTTGGCATAGCCCACCGCCATCACGGCGATCACCCCGACGACGGACGCGACCGTCGTCATCCACTGCTTGATGGTCGAAAGACCGGTCTCGATCGACGTCCCGCCGCTGCTCTGCGCAAGAACGGGCTGCGCGATCGAGATAAGGGCAACCGCACCTGCGATGCCCATGATTTGCCGGGCGCGGCGATCGGACATCATCCGGCCCATCTGGCGTGTGAACTTCATACGGGTCTCCATGGCTTGAGTTTACCTCTCGAGGTCGGGGGTGATTTGGATCGGTTCGATCTGCCGAACGGGGGCTGGCTCACGAACCGAAACATCCAGGCCGCGCGACAGCGCGGCCGAGATCAATTCGCGGCTCTCGAGGTTGGCGGACATGATCCGGTCCGCGTCCCCCTCGAAAGCCACGCTAATATGCTGCTCCATTACCGCCTGCGCTTCGACCGCATTGGCAAGGCGTGGGTCAGCTTCAATCCGCTCGGCGTTGCCGCGCAGGAACAGCTCCGCCAATTCCTCATTCTCGTCCCGCGCGACGTCAGCGCCATGCACCCGCTCCTCGCGGACGATTGCCGGTTCGGGCAGCTTATGCGGATACGGGAGTCGCGTCCCAGCCCGTTCCTCCGACCGCTCCGACTCTACGAACGACGCGACCAACTCTTTCGCCACCTCATGACGATTGAGCCCCGAGCGGACGATGTAAACCGCATCCGCGACCTCACCGTCCCACTCCTTGTCACGCGCCATCCGGCGCAGATCGTCGGGCTCATAGCCCGCTTTGGAGAACGAGCTGACCAGCGACGGGCTTTCGAGCGCCCGCTCCAACGCACCGTTGAGCGCCTCGTTATTCACTTCGAGGCGCTCGTACCGGAACTCTCGTTCCATCGGCTCCAGGTTCGGTGTCAGGCTCTCCGAGAGTGCCTTATGGTCCTGGGTATAAACGCTCAGCGTCAGCAACAGACGCTTGTCGGCATCCGACAATCCCGTGCTGCCTTGCGCTGGCGCCGCTTCCGCAACGGCGTCGCGACCGACATCGGCCGACCGCGCTGGAACGGCCGCTTCGACCGCCACGGCAGCCACGATCGGCGCAACCTGTTCGACGATCGGCGCCGGCTTTGCGGCCGCCTCGCGTTCGCGTCGTGCTTCATCCGCACGCCGCAAATCCGCCATCCGCTCCAGTTCCTCGAACTTCGGCTCATAGCCGCGAACCGTCAGCCCCTCGCGCGATCCGGCCTCCCAAACGGCCTTCTTGAACTCGGGAGATCCATCGACATCGATGCCCTCCCAACCGTTATGCTTCGCGATCTTCACCAGCGCAGCGACGGTCTCCGGATCCTCCTTCCGGGCAACGATGCGATCACTGTTGCCGAGGACTTCGATCGATGGGTCTCCGCGATCACCCGCCCGAAACATGCCCATCCGAACTTCGTTGGGGTCTTTTGCCGGGATAACTCGAACGTCGTATCGATCGGCCAGATCGGGCGGCAACTTGAAGCCAGCCTCGACGGCTTCCGGCTCCACGTCCCGTCCGGGGCGTGCAACGGTATTATCGACGCTCATTTGAAAACCTCGATTGAATTGGAGGCCACCTGACCGACCACCCAGCTATCGTCGCTGCTGACGGGCTTGGCCGCGCTGGTTGAACCGGCCGCCACAGCAGGCGCGCCCGGAATAGGCGGCGCAGCCTGAATCGTGCCCATGCCGCTTGCGGCCGACCACACGCGGCCAACATACCCGTTGCGAAAGCCCCGCGTCAGCGTGCCGGTGTTGTAGAGAGAATAGGTCGCCGAAATTGCGTCGAGGCCGCTGTAGTGACGGCTGGCGAGGCCATAGCCCTCTTGCAGCAGCGACGACGCGAGACGCAGGTTCGTGCACGGATCGAACGCCTGTTCGACGCTCACGCCGAGGCGCGCGAAATTGGCCGAGTTGATCTGGGCCAAGCCCACATCGACCGTGTAGCCCTGCGCCATATAGCGCCGCACCAGCGCGGCACCTTCGGCAGCAGAGCCGGCCCGCACACGCGGGCCACGATTCACGTTGATCGACAGATCATCGCCGCCACTCTCCGTCATCACGAGAGGCACGACCGCTTCGGTCGCGACTTCGGACGCGCATTGCTGCGCCAGGACGGTAATGGCGGCGACGGCATGGATCATTGCTGCGTCACCGTCTGGTAGCGCGTGTCGAGCGAGTAGCGCGACGTGCTGCCGTCGGGCTGGGTCACGCTCATGGTATATCCGTGCTTCGCCGACTTCGTCTTGATGCCGACCCCGGTGCAGGAGGGGAACCCGCCGCCCGTCGCAAGCGCGTTCCACAGCTTCGTGATCGGAGGAACGCACTCTGCATACTTCGTCGGCGAGCCCGGCGTCGCGAGGCACAGGATAACCTGACAGCCCCAGTCCGACGCATAGGCCGGTTGGGGCGCAGCCACGACGACCAAACCGCCCGCGCACAGCGCAACCGCTCCAGTCACACCGCTCAGCTTATTCAGAACACGTCGCATCATGAACCACCTCCCTGAGAAGCGCGCCAAGCCGCGCTGGCGAAGACATCCCATTGTGGCGGGGCCTTCGCTGCGGTTTGCAGGACCGAGGCAGGCGCAGGATGCGCATCGGTCCCAACCGGCGCCGAAGCCGGCGCGTCCGCGCTGGCGACGTTGACGATCCAGTCTTCATCCTCCTCGATCGGCCGTGTCCCGTCGATCACCTGGCCCGGACGCGCGAAGGCGACGTGCCAATGGTTGGAGTGGCCGCGATCACCCGGGCCGAGGAGCTCGATCAAGCGGAACCCGCTCTGTGCCATTAAGGCGCGGATCTGATCGCGGTTGATCGAATTGACGCCGCCTGCCGGCACGAAGTCGACCGCCTGGCCGAACTTATGCCAGCTATACCGCGCGCCATAGCTCGCGTTCATCGGCCGGATCGTGTCGGTGATCCGCGCGCCAAAGGCGCGACGGACGAGGGCTGCGACATTGGAGACAATCGGCGCACGATCGAGCGGCGCACCCGGCGCGCCATCATCGACGTGCGAGAGCGCGCTCGCGTCGAACACCGACGCGGACGATACGCCGTAGGTGGCAAAGTCGCGCCCGCTGATCGCAAGCGGACCCGCCTTGAAATCCGCGCCTAACGTGATGAGATCCCGGACCGTCGCCTCAGCGTCGGCCTCGGTAACGGGCTCACGGCTCAGCGCTGCACCCGCACGTACCGAGATCGCATAAGGCGCTGGCAGCGGCGTCACGCCGCCTCCGAGCCCTGCTGCGCAGAGCAGGATCGCCTTTGCCGTGAGACCCACTGGAAGCATGACCGCCTTCCGTCAGCTTAGTACAAATTTGATCCATATGGATATATGACGAATCTTACAACCCGCAATCGCCAGGGCGGCGGATCTGTATCTGGCGGTTTTGACTGAGAAATCGCTTCCGCCCCGCGTCGTCCCTCGCTTGCCGATTCGGGCGGCCTGACATAGAAAATGCCCTTTTTAGTGGGTGGCGCTGCCAAGCGTCGTCCGGGTCACTGGGCAATGAGCTCCGCTTAAAGGGCAGAAGATTGGGCAAAAGCGTCGCTTTTCTCGCGGAAACACCGGGTTCGCCGACGATTGAACGCCAACAGTTGTGCCTGGACCCTGATGACATCGAGGTTCTTGCGGGACGGAAGACCTTCAACCAGCTCACCGAGTTGCTAGAGCGCAAGGGCATCGGCCTTGAGGCCGGTGATCGGGTCAAAGTCCACGATCTTTCCTGCCTAGCGATCGCAACCCCCATGCTCGTGCGAGCAATAGCCAAGCTGCTGCGGAATGGCGTCAGCTTTGAAATCTGTACGCCCCGGATTGTTGTCGAGCCCGGTGTTGATGATAAGCTCCACGCGATGCTCGATGCCTTGGACACCCACTATCGGCACATCCACGGCATCAAGACACATCCTGCCGAGATGTCGCCCCCAGGACGCAAGCGACTGCTTGGCCCAGACAAATTGCCGGAAATCCGTGAAAGGCTTAGTGCGCCAGGCGCAACCGCCACGGACGTTGCGCAGGAACTAGGCGTCGCCCGATCCACGCTCTTCAACTACCTCGAGCGATACGACCTCGACCGCAGGGCTGGTCGGCAGAAGAAGGGTGTGAACCGGCATACCGAGAACGGCCCCGATGATCGTCAGGTCGCGGAAAGTGAGCGGGACGAGACTGCCGGCTAAAATAAGATCGACCCGGCTCGACGGAAGCGCACTACGCTCGACAAGGTCATCCTTGGACAACCCTAACTCGCCAAGCAGGGCTTGGACTCGATCCGCAAAACGCGATCGCAATTCAAGGCTATTGGGCGCACCAATCTCCTCGGCCCCTGGCACAGTTGCAGCTTTCGCTTGAGGACGGCTAAACACCCTGTTCATGCCGCTAACGACGAACGGACGAGAGACATGTCGAGCGGGCCAGGTTCGTCCCAACGGCCCTCTGGCCTGATCGCCATCATCGGGTCGATCCCGAACCGGATTTCGAGCGGATCCGCGCTCAACTCCGCAACGATCTCGACATATTCCACGTCCGAGAACCAGAAAGGCGCGCGTGCCGGGATGACATCGAAACCTAGGCGCTGCCAAAATCCGACGAGATCCGAACGCGAATGCCCGTAAATCCGGCGGAAACCTTTACGCGCGCAGTGCGCTAGCGCAGCCTCGACCAACGGGCGTGATAGGCTCCGGCTTCGATATTCGCGGCGAATAGCAAGGCGCTCGAGCTTTGCAAAATCACCAAAATAGCGGATGCGAATGCAGGCAGCCGGGTCATCGCCAACATAAGCCAGAAGCTGTGTTGCGCAAAAATCGTTGCCGTCGAACTCCTCCTCGTAAGGGCATGCCTGTTCAGCCTGAAAGGTGGCGGAGCGGACCGAGAAGACCTTGGCCATATCCTCGATCGAGCGGGCGACGCCGACGTGCACATGCGCACGTCGGGCCCGCTCGATGTTTCGGGCGATATCAATAGGCACGGCATTGTCCGGGCATGCCGCGACCAGGTGGGCTGGGGCGCCGGGGAAGATCTCCTGGGCCGGACGAAAACCGACAGCGCGTTGAATGCTTGCCGAAGCATCCGTCGCCCCATACGAGAATATGGCGCAGCCTTCCGGGCAGAGTTCACGGAAAAGCCGCGCGATCGGCTCGAACATGCGGGTCAGCAACCCCGGTGCCACGATCAGCCAGATAGCGATCGCAGACGGTTTTTCACCAGCCGAGCAAATCCAGGCCGGGTCGGGCTTACTGCCATCATATCGGCCGGTCATCAGCGCCCATGCTCCGTACGCATTGAGCGGAAGGTAGGCGAAGAGGCTCGCGGTGCCGCTTTGCCCGGGCACCGTTACGGATCGGACGATATCCGGGTTTTTCTCGAGCATTCGGGCGACCTGGACCGGGTCCGCCAGCGGAAGCAGATCGCGCACGTCGTCGATCATTTTTATGGTGCTGCCGGGGAGCACGCGCTGCAGCCGAATTTGACGACGGTGATTGCGCGTGATGAGCGTATTCATCCGCTCATCGAAGCAACCATCCCAGAAAAAGGCCGGTTCGGAGCCTATCGGATTGCCAACTTCTTGAAACATTTGATATCCCTCGCGTGGCGTCGTTGCGGGAGGGTGATATTGCGAAAGCGGCCGGCCGGCAGGATCACAAAAGTTGCACCACCTGTTCCAGGGGTGAACACTGAACAGCAGGCCGAGTTCGCCGACCTGCAGTGGGACGACGTGAGGCTGTTCCGTGCCGTCCAGCGCCTGGGCAGTATGCGGAAGGTCGCTTCAGATCATGGCGTCGTGGTGAACACGATCCGCCGGAGAATAAAGCACGTAGAGTCAAGGCTCGGCCTCCATCTGGCACATCGTAGTGCCAATGGGATTGTCCTCACCGAGCATGGAGAGAAGCTTCTTCGCATTGGGCAGGCGATGAGCGACGCCGCGGAATGGGATGTGTCGGATGGCACCAAAGACGTTCTCGTGAAGCCGGGACAGATCACGATAGCCTGTACGGAGGGTATCGGAACGCTGTGGCTGACGCCGAGAATGTCGCGGTTACAGGCAATCCTGCCGAACATGACCATTGGTCTAGATTTCGACTACGACCTTACCCGTGATCGAGCGCACGCGGCTGACATCTGGCTGACGTACGAACAGCCAGCGGAGCCCGATCTCATTACGTCGAAATTGGCGACCATTCATTTCGCTGTATATGCGAGCAAGAGCTACATCCAACGGCACGGTGTCCCATCAACCGTGGACTCGCTCAAGGATCATCGGATCGTTGAGCATGTCGGTCCTGGCGTGCGCTCGGAGCAACTCGACTTTCTAATCGGCACGGGACGCCCCCAAGGCTTCATCGCAATGCGAACGAATTCTTCGCTATCTCAGCTTTGGTCGGTTACGAAGGGGGTTGGTATCGGTGCGCTGCCCACCTTTGTTAGCGAGATTACCAGCGCTGCGGCTCCGGTACCTCCAGAACTACGGATACGACGAGAACTTCGTCTCGTCTATCGATCCAAAGCAAAGCCATCCCCGGCCATTTTGGCAACGGTAAAATGGCTCCGTGAGTGTTTTGATCGTACAACCCATCCCTGTTTCGCCGATACCTATGTCGATCCGAAGACCTTTATCCGAGATTCTAGCGAGACCAACATCGTGAATTTATTCCCAAATCCCTTCGACGAGATCGATTGACGACGCCTAAGGACTTATACTCTCTTTAGCCTCGGCCGGCTCGTCAGAAGGACGCAGTAAATCCCAGATCTCCATACCTAACGCTGCCGAGAGCTTTATCATCATGTCCAGCGTCGGGTTGGCGCGGCCCCTCTCGATCGATGATAGGTATCCGATCCCGATTCCCGTACGCTTGTAAATGTCGGTCTGGGTAAGCCCAAGCACCTTCCGGCGCGCCTTAACGCGCGCTCCGAAAGCAAGCGCGGCCGGCTGGATGATCTCCTCCAGATGGAGTCTTGTCGTCATTCAAAGGTCTCGTGCCGTTACGATCACGGCCACGAATCCGTGTCCATTTGGTGACACCTTAAAGGACGCCACGGCGTTATCCAACAAGATGCTAACCATGCTGGGTGCGCAGGGTGTCCTCGAACGGTCGGCGAAAGCACGAAGGCGAACTCGCCAATCTTAAAACGGTCGGCGAAAGCACGAACTTTCGCACTCGATTACCGCCACGCTCAGGCCTATCATTGGTCTCAACACCCAATCTTCGTGCTTTCGCCGACCGATTGCCTGGTGTCAGGAGAGCGAGGCATGAGCCTAGCAAAACCACAAGGCGACCTGTTCTCGCTCGACAGCCCGCTTCTCACCGAGGTTCGGGGCGAACAATCCCTAATGGCGTTCCCGTTCTTTGCCCTCAGCAAGGGCACGTGGACGAAACCGCTCGCCTATCGGAATGAGTCGGTCTCGATCGAAATCGTCGCTACCTCCAAAGGGGTTGCGACGATCTACGACAAGGAAGTGCTTCTCTATATCGCCAGCCTGATGGTTGCGAAGCTCGATGCTGGCATGAATGTTTCGCAGGAGTTCTATTTCACCGCTCACGACCTCTTCCGGATCACCGGTATCAGCGGCTCGGCCCGCTCCTATTCCAGACTGTCAGACGCCCTGGAGCGCCTGCAGGGCACGCAGATCAAGACGAACATAGAAGCTGGCGGCGAAGGCCAGGCCGGTTTTTTCTCGTGGTTGTCCGAGGCGCAGCTTCATTACTCGAAGACGAAGACCGGGGTTAAACGGCTGAAGGCCGTGAAAGTACGGCTGTGCGACTGGCTCTATCGCGCCATCCTTCGCGATCGTCGTGTCCTCGACTACGCGCCCAGCTATTTCCAGCTCGGGCCGGTCGAGCGTCGGCTGTATGAAGTGGCGCGTTCTGCTTGTGTCACGGGTCCGATCGAGGTCGACCTCGATGAGCTTCGCCTGCAGCTGGGCTACCAAAGCTCTCTCAAGCACTTCCGCTTCGAGCTGAAACGTATCGCGGACGAAGATGTCATCCCCGGCTTTGCGTTTGACCTCCTGGACGTCCCGGTAATACCGGCAAACGGTCGCGCACGACGCAATGCAGGCGCTGCTCGCGTCAGGATTACCCCGCGCGCGCTGCTCTCAGCCGCCTAACACCGTTCCCAACCATTCCGAATCGGGTCCCGCCGGAATGTTGATCGGTCGGTAAAAGCACGAAGTCGGGTCGGCGAAAGCACGAATCTCGGTCGTCAAAAGCACGAACGCTGCGAGCAACGGTCGGCGAAAGCACGAACTTTTTCCTACTTCGGTCGGCGAAAGCACGAACTCTAGCTGTTTCGCGAACGGGTCGCTTTTGCCACAATCAAATTTGGACTGGTTGCACGACGCGACTGGCAAGACAGGGTGCGGGCTGTGACCACATAAAGGAAAGCCCGGCGCAAAGGCCGGGCATCCCAGAAGTCTAAATGTGAGAGCCTTGCCGGGCTTCCACGGGTCCATCTACCGACCCTCACATAGCGACTTCCGAGCTTCGGTTCAAGGATGCGCGCTTTGCGCCACGGGAATTCTTTGCCCCGGTCCTAGCCCCAAAAGGGGATGGAAGATGCAAGCCGTATCAGTCGCACGCGCAAGCTTCATGGCGCTTGAGCGCATCACGATAACCCAGACCCGCGCGAGATCAGGCGGGCCTAACCCCACGCGCGCCAAGGTTCACGCAAACAGCCGGCTCGCCGGTACATTCGAGGACGATTTCTTCTATAGCTACGCAAAAGGCGAGACCGATCGGATCTACGCACGTGCGGCCGAGCTTGAAGACCAGAAGAACGCGATCAGGCGAAGCGCCAAGGCGGAGGGCCGCGTTCTTACCCCTGACGAGCGACGCATCATGCTGCTCACGCCGGGGGCGCTGAGGATCCTCAAGGTGCTGCTTGAATTGGCTCGGACCTGTGCCGGCAAGGTATTCCCGACCTGGGAGTGGATCGAGCAGAAAAGCGGCCGATCGCGCGCAACAGTCCACCGTGCCCTCAAGAATCTTGCCGCAGTCGGCTTGTTGGATAAGCAGCGTAGGTGTGTCCCGATCGAGCCGACCGCCGATCGGCCGAAGGCCAAGAATGAGCAGACCTCAAACGTTTACCGGATGCGCTTTCC
Source organism: Sphingomonas sp. TREG-RG-20F-R18-01 (assembly GCF_022662475.1). GTDB lineage: Bacteria > Pseudomonadota > Alphaproteobacteria > Sphingomonadales > Sphingomonadaceae > Sphingomonas. The sequence goes on along the minus strand of NZ_JAKNQQ010000009.1, from coordinate 76,144 downwards.
AAACTGCCTCGTCAGGTTCCTGCCGCACAAGATGCGGCCCGTGCCGCTCCCCGACGACCTGGCGCAAGGCGAGGCCGACCGTATCGAAGCCATTGCCGCGATGCGGCTCTGGCGGTCGCCGCGGCAGGTCGCGGCCGAGGATTTCAATGACCCCGGCCTGCGCCGCATCATGCTCAGCCTCGCGATCGCGGTAGAGCGGCAAGAGTCTCAAAAAAATGGTCAACCGCTCATAGATTCATCTATTCTAACTGAAAATGGAGTTGGCCTAGTCGGCCAACGCTTCAATGCCTGACGGCATGGTCGCGCTCGATCAAAACCGAAACGCCCGATCTGAACCATGACACCCAGTCCAATCGTCGGACGCTGCGCTTCGCTCCGCGGTGCCCCCGGGGGGCGCATGCGTTTTCTGTTGCGTTCAAATAGCCATCGTCACGCTCGCTGATCCGGTTTTGCCGGCCTGCCGTTCGTCAACCGGGCGCTCGTTAGTCGGGCGACTACCAGCTCAATAAAATATGATTGTCGTTTTTGTCCGATATCGCAATAATGACGGGATGTTCGCCCGATCCATAAACCCGGACCCGTTCGTACCACCTGAAGACGGGCCGTGCTTTGTGCCGCCCAGAACAGCGACCCTCCGATGAGAGCGCGCGCAATCCTGGGGGGCGCCGCGATCCTCGCCGCGGTTGTCCTTTGGCACCGCCCCTCCTTCGACCACGCCGCTGCCCGTTCCAATGCGTTTGGCTGTACTGCGACAAACGACGGATCCGTATGTGATGCCGTCGCCGGCATTTCCAAGGTGATCCACTCCCCGCTGCTCAACACCAGTCGCTCAGCCCTTCTCCCCCCGCCGGAAACGCCGGGGGCGGTCGACCCGGCTATCACCCAGGCCAACATCGACAAGACGATCTGCCGCCCGGGCTACGCCCGGGCGGCGCGACCCGCCTATTCGATCACCGGGCCGTTAAAACGCCGCATGATGGATGCGCAGCATCCCGGCGTGAGCATGGCCGATTACGAACTGGACCATCTTATCCCGGTCTCGATCGGAGGGGCGCCGCTCGACATGCACGACCTGTGGCTTCAGCCCCGCGAGGGCCAAGCCAACGCCGGCGACAAGAACGTCCTCACCTATGTCCTGTGGCGGCTCGTCTGCACCCATCAGGTGCCGCTCCAAACCGCGCAGCGCGACATCAGTCACGACTGGACGCGAGCGTACCAGCTTTACGCGACGCCCGAGAACATCGCGAAATACCATTTCCGACATCCCGAGCAGGAGCGCGAATAGCGCTTATCAACCGGGCGCTTTCAGCAATTCACTTCAGCCAAGGAGAGTATGATGCCCCAGAATATCGCAGAATTTCGAATTATCGGTCGGATCGGCAAGATCACCTCGCGTGAGAAGGTGAAGTACGTCAGCGTTGCCGCAAATTATAATCGGCGTGACGGCGAGGAGTGGAAGACGGATACGCATTGGAACAGCGTGGTGTGTTTCTCGAATGTCGCTTCCCAAGTCGACAACGCCGCCAAAGGCGATCTCGTCCATATCACCGGCCGGGTGCGTGAAAGCCAGCATGGCGAAGCGAACGACACGACCTACCGGACCGAGCTGATCGCAGATACATTTTCGGTGCTGACCAAGGCTGATACCGAGGACTCAGATAGCTGATGGGACGCGGGGGCGGCCTTCGGCACGGCTCTATCGGCGCTGCGCCTCGACCGAGCCCGCAAGCGGTCTCGGCCCTCCCGGGTGACGATCCTCGCCTAGCCGGGAGGGCGCGCACAGCGCCCTCCCTCCCGGCGCTCGCGCCAAGTCCAACCGCATCATGACGCACTATACGCGACCCGAACTGTTCCTTGCAGCACTGGTTGTCGTCATCGTCCTGGCCGCAATCGCCAAGGCAATCCCGCGAACGCCGCGCGTCCGCGCCAAGGCGTTGCTCACTGAGCGCGAGCGCGCCGTCCGCGGCATCATCGAGAGCGTCCTTCCCCATGCTCGTGTGCATGTGCAAGTCTCGACGGGCGCGCTCTTGCAGTCCAAGGGCGGCTTCGGTCGCAACGAGGCGACACGTACCCGCTACAAGTTTTCCTCGAAGATCGTCGACTTCGTGATCGAGGACCGCGCGTCCGGCGCGATCCTCGCCCTCGTCGAGCTGGACGATCGCAGCCACGACGCCGCCCGCGATCGTCAGCGTGACGCGATGACCGCTTCTGCCGGCTATCGCACGATCCGCCTTCCCGCTGGCAAGCTCACCACGGCCGATATCGCGGAGCGGCTTCGGCCGCTCCAACGAGAGAACGCCGGCACGTCCACCAGTGCGACGCGGGGCGGCGCATGATCGATCACAGAAAGAGGACAAGTTCGGCGCTGGACATCGATTTTCTCCTTTCGTTCTCGCGCCGCATGATTCAGAATCGGTGCCATGCCGATCCGTCCGGAACATCGCTGGCTCTACCCGATCGACTGGCCGCAGATCAGCCGGATCGTGCGCTTCACGCGCGCTGGCGGGCGCTGCGAGCATTGCCAGCGCCCGCACGGACGCCGCGCCACACTGCTGCTGGGCACCGATGGCGTCTGGTGGGATACCGAGATCCACGCCTGGCGCGACGGCCGCGGCCGCCAGCTTCGCCGCCAGCCCGGCTATGTCCCGCTCGAAGCGATCGGGATGACGCGCAAGCCTGTCTATCTCGCGACCGCGCACCTCAACCACGATCCGACCTATTCCGGTCCGCGCTGGCGCAACCTCGCCGCACTCTGTCAGCGCTGCCACATGATCCACGACGCGGCCGAGCATCGTCGCCGGCGCTGGTGGAACGCCTTTCGCAAGCGTGCGATCGGCGACCTCTTCTCGGGTCGCTACAGCTAGACCCCTCCGCAACGACGCGGACGCGGGCCGCGATCGCCGCCTCAGAGGGGAGGATGCCGGTTGCTCTTCGGTTCAAGTTTCCCGGAGGCACCCATGACCGAAATCCATCAAACCCACAGGACGATCGACATGGCACGTCTCCCGCTCGACGCTGAGATCCGCGCCAAAGATATCGTCGAGAAACTCGGCGGAATCTGGCGCGGCACGCGCGGCGAATGCCGTTGTCCAGCGCATGACGACGGCTCTCCGAGCCTGTCTGTCCGCCTGGGGGACACAGCGATCCTGTTCCACTGCTTTGCCGGTTGCACGACGATCGAAGTCCTCAAGGCCCTGCAGCGCCGCAAGCTCCACGATCGCGCGGCCGTGTCCATGCCCGAAGCCAAACCCAAGCGCGACATGGGCGCGCTCGCGCTCCGGCTCTGGAAAGCCAGTCAGCCAATCGCCGGCACTCTCGCCGAGGAGTACCTCCGCGCGCGCGGCCTCTCCTGCCCCTTCCCCAAGTCGCTGCGTTTCAATGCGGCGACCATCCACGGATCCGGCCCGTCCAAGTGCACGATGCCCGCCATGATCGCGGCTGTCGAAAACGATCTGGGCGTGGTCGCGGTGCAACGCACGTTCCTCGATCCCGACAACGTGCTGCACAAGCCGATGCCCAAGCCTAAGGTCTCGCTGGGTCTTCTCGGCACCGCGGCAATCCGGCTCGCGCCGGCGACGGACGAACTGGGCTTCGCCGAAGGCATCGAGGACGCGCTGTCCGCGATGAGATGGTTCGGTACCCCGACCTGGGCCTTGGGCGGCGTCGAGCGCCTCGCCTTCGTCGCCATCCCGGAGAAGGTGCGCCGCATCATCGTCTATGGCGATCGCGGACGAGCAGCCGATCGACTGCTCGCCAAGGCTCGCGACTATCTTACCGCCAATGGGCGCGAGCTGGTCAACCGCGTGCCCGAGCATCACGACGACTGGAACGACGCCTGGAGAGCGCACCTTTCGTGCGGTATCGATGCGGCTGCGCCCCGGCTCAAGGAGTAGAAACCCTATGAACGCCTCGCCGTCTCCCGGCGATTTCTCTTCGCAACCACACCGCGCGCACGACGTCATTTCGATCATTGGTCGCGCTAACCGCGCGATCGAGAACGCGCTTGTCCCCGATACCCGGCGCCCGTCGCGCAAGGTTTGGGAACGGATTTTGGCCGTGCTGAGGGAGATTCAGTTCTTCCCCATGTACCTTAATGGGATGTCGATGAGCGGCTTGGACGGTGCTTTGGACAACGCCTCCAACGCGATCGCCGCGCTGGAGGCGGCGGTCGCTCACGATCGCGGCACCACAGCTGGACGCTTCGCGCAGTGGCTTCATTTCCGTCGCCATCCCGAGGAATATCACATCATAGCCCAAGCCCCGACCGCCCTCGGCAAGGGCGTCGGGCTTGTCATTCCAAGATCCGGCGAGAGCTTCGGTCCGACCGAAGTGTTCGATCCGAAGCCGCGCCCCAAGAACCCGGATTGAGAGGAGAGGGAGCCTTCGGCTTGTTGATCCGGTGATGAGCACCGGGCGATAAAACCGGAGGCCCTCGATGCGCACTTCAGCCGCAGCTCTCGAACCCGATTTCACCGAACCGTCGATCACCGCCGCCAAGGCGGTCGCCGACACCATTGCCAGGAACGGATCGCTCCAGCGCGGCACGCTGCTGTGGGTCATGGAGCAAGCCTATGGCGGATCCTCGGCCGACGGTCGCTGGTCGCTCCGCGACGCTTACGACATGCTCGAACTCGCCGAGGTCATGCACCTGGCTAAGGCCGACCTGCCAACCACTCTGGGCGATTGCCTTGCCGCGCTGACCGAGCTGGTCGCCAGCCTGCCGACGCATACCGTCCGCAGCGAAGAACAGATCGAGCTTCAGCAATTCTCGACACCGGCGCCGATCGCCTACCTCGCTGCGCTTGCCGGCAGGATCGCCGCCACGGATCTGGTTCTCGAACCCTCGGCCGGCACCGGCCTGCTCGCGGTGTTCGCACATCGCGTCGGTGCGCGCCTGGTCCTCAATGAGATCGATCCGGCCCGCGCCGAGATGCTTGGCTCCGCCTTCCCAGGCGTCGCCGTCACGCGCCACGATGGCGAGCTGATGCACGATCTGCTCGAACCAACCATCCGGCCAACGGCCGTCCTCATCAACCCGCCCTTTTCCCGCAGCATCGGTCGGCACGCCGACCCGCTGGCAGCGTTCCGGCATCTTCGCGCCGCCTTGATGCGCCTCGCCACCGGAGGCCGCTGCGCCGCCATCCTGCCCGATCGCATCAACACGTCGAGCCGCGCCTGGGCCAAGGCGACCGAAGGCTGCACGCTGACGTTGCATCTCGAACTGCCCGCGAACGCCTATGCGAAGCACGGCACCAGCCAACCTGTGAAGATCATGGTGCTGGAAAAGGGGACCGGTACGCCTGCCGAGCTGATCCGCTGCGCGACGCTCGCCGATGCGCTCGCGGCGATCGCCGCAAAGGCCGCTCCGCCTGTGTCCGCGCTTGTCCCGCGCACCGCCTCGCTGCTCGTCCGCCCGAGCGGGCGCAACTCGCTTCTTGGCGGCTTGGCGAGCAAACCGCGCCTGAGCGCACCACCCGCAAAAGCCGCGCAGTCGCAGACCGCGACCCCGATCGATTACACCGTGTTCGCCGAGCCACTTCCGACCGGCGAGTCTGTCGGTGTGTACCTGCCCTATCGGCCCAGCCGCATCGCGATCGGCTGCGCATCGGCGCACCCGACCGCTCTGGTGGAATCAATCGCCATGGGCTCGATCACCGCGCCGCGGCCGACCTACCTTCCCAACCTGCCGCAAGCCGTCGTCGACGCGAAGACGCTCTCCGACGCACAGCTCGAGACGCTGATCTATGCCGGCGACGCTTTCGAGCGCGACATCCCCGGTCTGTTCAAACCCGCCGAGGAGGGGCTCTCGATCGCACCATCTGAGGATGGCCGCCCATATCGCACCGGTTTCTTCCTTGGTGACGGCACCGGCGCCGGCAAGGGCCGCCAGGTCGCCGCGATCATCCTCGACCAGTGGCTGCGCGGACGCCGCAAGCACATCTGGGTATCCAAGACCGAGACGTTGCTCGAAGATGCGCGTCGGGACTGGACCGCAGTTGGCGGTCTCGCGCTCGACATCCAGCACCTCAACCAGTGGAAACTCGGTACCCAGATCCGGGCAGCCGAAGGCGTGCTGTTCCTGACCTATGCCACACTGCGCTCCAACCGCGGCGACAAGGGCACCCGGCTCCAGCAGATCCTCGAATGGGTCGGCGACGACTATGACGGCATGATCGTGTTCGATGAGGCGCACGAGATGGCGGGTGTTGCAGGCGGCGAAGGCCGCTTCGGCACCAAGGACGGATCCGACCAGGGCATCGCCGGCGTCCGCCTCCAGAACCTCCTGCCGCGCGCGCGCGTCCTCTACGTGTCCGCGACCGGCGCGTCCGACGTAAACAATCTGGCCTATGCAACACGGCTTGGCCTCTGGGGCCCGGGCACGGCGTTCGCCGATCGCCGGACCTTCGTCGACTCCCTGCGCCGTGGCGGGATCGCGGCGCTGGAGCTGATCGCGCGCGACCTGAAAATGCAGGGTCTCTACGTCTCGCGCGCGTTGAGCTTTGCCGGTGTCGAGTACGACATCCTCGAACACAAGCTGACCATCGACCAGATCGAGGTCTATGACGCCTATGCCGATGCGTGGGCGATCATCCACAGCAATCTGCGCGCGGCGCTGGACGCGACCCGCGTGACGGACAGCTTCTCGAACGACACCTATAACAGCGGCGCCAAGGCGGCCGCGCTGTCGATTTTCGAATCCACCAAGCAGCGCTTCTTCTGCCAACTCCTGATCGGCATGAAGCTGCCCTCGCTCGTTCCCGCGATCCGCGCCGATCTCGCCCGCGGCGAGAGCGTCGTCATCCAGCTCGTCTCGACGTCCGAGGCGATGCTCAACCGGGCATTGGCTGCGCTGACCGTGGAAGAGCGGGCGAACCTCGACATCGAACTGTCGCCGCGCGAGTTCCTCATGTCCTATCTCACGGCCGCCTTCCCGGTTCGGCAGATGAAGACCTTTGTCGACGAGACCGGCAAGACCCGCTCCGAACCGATGTCGGACGAAGACGGCCGCCCCGTGTTCAGCCAGGAGGCGCTGGAGATGCGCGACACCCTGCTGGAGCAGCTCTGCGCGCTGCCGATCGTTGGATCGGCGCTCGACCATATCATCGGGCATTTCGGCACCGACGCGGTCGCCGAGGTGACGGGGCGCAGCCGGCGCGTCATCATGGACGCGCACGGCCGCCAGCGCGTCGAAAGCCGCTCACCCCGCACCAACTTGGCAGAGACCGACGCCTTCATGCGTGGGCAGAAGAAGATCCTGATCTTCTCCGACGCTGGCGGCACCGGCCGCAGCTATCATGCGAGCCTCACGTGCGAAAACCAGTCGCGCCGCAACCATTACCTCCTCGAGCCGGGCTGGCGCGCTGACGCCGCCATCCAAGGGCTCGGCCGCACGCACCGCACGCATCAGGCGACCGCACCGCTGTTCCGGCCGGTGTCGACCGACTGCCGGGGCGAACGTCGCTTCATCTCGACGATCGCACGCCGGCTCGACAGCCTGGGCGCGCTCACCCGCGGCCAGCGTCAGACGGGTGGTCAGGGCCTGTTCGACCCGCGCGACAATCTCGAAAGCGACTATGCCAAGGAGTCACTCGAACAGTGGTTCCGCCTGCTCGCCAACGGCAAGCTGCGCTCGACCACGCTCGACGAGTTCCAGAAGCTGACCGGCCTCGAGCTGGAGGGCGAAGGTGGCGGGCTCAAGGAGGAGATGCCCCCGATCCAGCGCTGGCTCAATCGCATCCTCGCGCTGCGCATCGCCATGCAGAACGCGATCTTCGACGAATATCTCGGGCTGATCGAGGCGCGGATCGAGGCGGCCAAGGAGGCCGGCACGCTCGATCTTGGCGTCGAGAGCATCAACGCCGAGCGCATCACGATCCTCGATCGCACCGTCATCCGGCGCGACCAGACCAGCGGCGCCGAGACCGAGATCCTCCGGTTGGAAACCGAGGAACGCTACAAGCCGCTCGCGCTTGATCGCGCTTTGCGGATCCTCGGCGACGACGCTCGCCCGATCGTCAACCGCAAGTCGGGCAAGGCCGCGATCCGGTGCAGCACCTACTCGCTCACCGACGACGATGGCGAGATCGTGCGCCGCTACGAGCTGGTCCGCCCGACGCGCACCGAACGGATGCGGCAGGATCTTCTTCTCGAAACGATGTGGGAAGATGCGAGCGAGGCGGAGTTTTGCGCGCTGTGGCAGGCCGAGGTCGAGGAGATGTCGGGCAAGACCCGCACCAACACGCTCTACCTCGTCACCGGCCTGCTTCTCCCGGTCTGGGACCGCCTGCCCGACGATCACGTCCAGGTCTGGCGTCTCAACACCGATGACGGCCAGTCCTTTCTCGGCCGCATCGTCCCCGCCCCGCTGGTGACCAAGCTCGCGGACGCCTTCGGCATCGCCGCCACCATCACGGTGTCGGGAGCCGAGACCGCCAAGCACGTCATGGGCAGCGGGGAGATCACCGCGCTTGGTGCGTACCGGCTGAAGCGCAGCCTGGTCGCCGGACAGCAGCGGCTCGAACTGCTCGACTGGCCCCACACGCGGTTGGCCGAGCTGAAGGCGGCCGGATGCTTCACCGAGATCATCCAGCACAAGACGCGGATGTTTATTCCCGTCGCGACTGCCGCGATCGTGATCCACCGCATCACCGCCTGAACCGACACAAGGCTCTCTTCCCAATCATCAAAGGGAGGAGAGGGAGCCTTCGGCTTTGTGAGCTTGATGAGCAGGCTTGCGCGACCGCCTGGCGCGGCGCGTTTATCTCAGACGGAGACGACCCATGATCCAGTCCGTGAAGGTCAAGAACCTCTCGCTCTCGAAGGACAATGTGCGCAAATCCAACCGTGACGCAGGGATCGACACCCTCGCCGCGAACATCGCAGCCCAGGGGCTGTTGCAGAACCTCGTCGTCACCCCGCTCAAGAAGGCGGGTACGTTCACCGTGAAGGCGGGCGGTCGCCGCTTGCGCGCGCTCCAGCTCCTGATCCAGCAGGGCACCCTCCCCGCTGACTACACCGTCCCGGTTCTCGTGCTGAGCGACGACGACAACGCGATCGAGGCAAGCCTCGCCGAGAACTTCCAGCGCGTGCCGATGAATCCGGCCGATGAATGCACCGCGTTCAACTTCCTGATCCAGAAGGGCATGACCGCCGAGGATGTCGCCAAGCGTCAGGGCGTGACCACCCGCTTTGTCGAGCAGCGCGTGCGCCTTGCCGAGCTGGCCCCTCCCGTGTTCGAGGCGCTCGCAGCCGGCGAGATCACGCTCGGCGTTGCGCAGGCTTACGCCGTCACCACCGACGTCGACCGCCAGTCGCGCGTGTTCGCTCAGATGAAGACGTCCTACTATGGCGACAACCCCGACAACATCCGTCGCGCCATCCTCAACGGCACCGTCAAGGCGAACGACGCCAAGGCCCGCTTCGTTGGGCGCGAAGCCTATGTCGCCGCTGGCGGTCGCATCGAGGGCGACCTGTTTGCCACGGAAGGCGATGAGAACTGGATCGACGTCGACCTGATCGAGACGCTTGCCGCCTCGAAGCTCGAAGCCGCAGCGGCCGAACTGGCGCGAGACCAGGGCCTCGCGTTCGTCACGCCGATCGCGGCGACGCACGTCCCCTACGACCTTGAGCGCCAGCTTCACGAGTATCACGCACCCGCCCGCGCCCTCACCGAGGACGAGACCGCGCGTGTCGAGCTTCTGTCGGCCGAAAACGACGCGCTGATCGACGAGCTTGAGCAGGAACTGCCCGACGGCAGCACCGAGGCCGAGGCGGCGAACGCCCGTATCGAGGCGATCGAGCGCGAGCTTGAAACCATCGAAGACGCTCGTCACGAGATCGATCCGGCGCTTAAAAGCCAGATCGGGACGTTCGTCTATATCGGGGGCGACGGCCAACCCCGCGTCCACACCCGCCTGTTCAGCGAAAAGCCGGTCGTGGACCCGAACGCGCCGCCCAAGGAATCGAGTGGCGCAGCCGGGGACAGCGATGCCGGCGACGGCGAGCAGGGTGCGAAGCTCAGCGCCACGCTGATCGACGAACTGGCGACCCAGCGTCGCCAGATCCTCGTCGCGCACGTTGCCAGCGACCCGACGATGGCCCTCGACCTGACCATCTTCCTGATGGCGCAGAACGTGGTCTTCGAGCAGGCCCACATCCCGAACCACTCGACCCTGAAGTCGAGCGCCGCGGGCTTCCCGATCTTCGCCTTCCGCGACGAGGGATCGATGGCGTCGCAGACGATCTACGACCAGCGCCAGAAGCTCGACACGAGTTGGGCGGGTCTGCCGACCATGACCGCACGCTTCGACGCCTTCCGCGCGCTCGACGACGAGGCCCGCGGCTCTTGGGTTGCATACTCGATAGCACGTACCTTCGAACCGACGCTCAACGTCGCCGAGGGCTATCGCAGCAACGGCTTCCACGACCATCTCGGTCGTCTTCTCGACATCCAGGTCGAAAATTGGTGGCGCCCGACGGCTGAGAACTTCTTCGGCCGGGTCAAGAAGACCGTCATGCTCGACGCGCTCGAGGAAATCGGAGGCCCGATCCTGCGCGGCCGCTACAAGGACGCCAAGAAAGGCGATCTCGCCGGCACCTGTGCCTCGCTGTGCAACGGACAGGGCATCGTCGAGGCCGAGATCCGGGAGAAGGCGACCGCCTGGTTGCCGGAAGCCATGCGCTTCGACGGCATCGAGAAGCCGGCTAGCACCCCGATGCGCTCGAGCTTCACCGACGACGAGACCGGCAAAGATTCGGACGAGGACGAGGACGACAACCTCGACGCTGATGACGATGCAGCGACCCATGACGATGACGAGAAGGATTTGAGCCAAGCGGCCTGACGCCGGCTCGCACATTTCGAGGCACCTGGGGGCGGCATTCCATGTGGAGTGTCGCCCCTCTTTTTTGTGACCCGGCACCCTTCCCCGAAGAGGGGAGGACGCATCCGCGGGTTCGCCCCACCCCAATCAGGAGAACGTGTCATGGCACAGGCCCCCGACAAGCCCTCGCCTGCCGACATCATCACCAACACCATCATCGACAAGCTCGAGTCCGGGGTGCGTCCCTGGGTCAAGCCGTGGCGCCCCGGCCTTGGCGGCCGTCCGCTGCGTGCGACCGGCGACCCCTATCGGGGCATCAACTGCTTCTGGCTGTGGCTGTGCGCCGAGAGCGCCGGCTATAACTCCCGGACGTGGATGACATACAAGCAGTCGCAGGCCCTTGGCGGCCAGGTCCGCGAGGGTGAGCGCTCGCAGATCGCCATCTTCTACAAATCCTACAGCAAGACGGTCGAATCCGTCGTCACCGGCGATACGACCGACGAGATGCGCCGCGTGCTGCGGTCCTATGCCGTATTTAACTGCGACCAGATCGACGGCCTATCTCCCGACTTCTACCCGAGCCCGGTCAGCATCGTGCCCCCCGCCGATACGCTGCCCGAGCGCGCGCAGCGCTTTATCGATGCGCTGCCGGTGAAGGTCGAACAGCGCGGCGATCGCGCCTACTATGATCGTATCGCCGATCGCATCACTATGCCGCCCGTCGAACTATTCTCGACACGGGCCTACTTCGCGGCAACGCTTACCCACGAGGCAGGCCACGCTTCCGGTCACCCGGACAGGCTCAATCGCGAATTCGGCAAGCGTTTCGGCGACGACGCCTACGCGTTCGAGGAGCTTTGCGCCGAGATGACCTCCGCGCTGCTCGGTGCCGATCTCGGACTGCCCACCTCCCACATGGACGATCACGCCGCCTATATCGGCTCGTGGTTGAAGGTTCTGCGCAAGGACAGCCGCGCGATCATGACCGCCGCGGCGAAGGCCGAAGCCGCAGCCGGCTATCTGCTCCGCGCGACAGGGCTCGATGCCTCGGCCGAACCCGCGGAACAGATCCGTGAAGCGGCATGACCGCTCCGGCCGCCCTCCCCGACCTCGGCGCCTACCGGCGCTTCGTCGTGGCGTTCAGCGGCGGCAAGGACAGCCTTGCTGCCCTGCTCCACCTCCTCAGTCTCGGCGTGCCGGCACACGCGATCGAGCTGCATCACCATGATGTCGATGGCCACGGCCCGACGTTCATGGATTGGCCGTGTACGCCAGGATACGTGCGGGCGATTGCCGACCATTTCGGGATCGCGCTCTACGTCTCGTGGCGCGAAGGCGGCTTCGCGCGCGAGCTGGCGCGCGACGACGCGCCGACCGCGCCCATCCTGTTCGAGACGCCGACCGGCATCGGCCGTGCCGGGGGCAACGGCCCTGTCGGCACGCGCGGGCTCTTTCCCCAGACGTCTCCTGATCTTCGGGTGCGCTGGTGCAGCCCCGCGCTGAAGATCGACGTCCTCGCGGCCGCGATCCGGAATCAGCCACGCTTCCTCGACGGCCGCACGCTCGTCATCACCGGCGAGCGCGCCGAGGAAAGTCCCTCGCGTGCGCGCTATGCGACGCTCGAGCCGCATCGCACCTCGACCCTCGCGCGTGCGGTCGATCATTGGCGCCCGGTCCATGACTGGACCGAGCGCCTGATCTGGGACGCGATCGCGCAAGCGCGCATCCGTCCCCACCCGGCCTACGTCCTGGGTTGGGGCCGCTTGTCCTGCCGAGCCTGCATCTTCGGCTCGCCCGACCAATGGGCGACGCTCCGGCTCGTCTTCCCTGCCGCCTTCCGACGGGTCGCGGCTCGCGAAGCCGCAAGCGGCAAGACCATCCATCGCACGCTCACCGTCACGCAGCTCGCTGATCGCGGCACGGCGTTCCCGGCTGCGACGCTGCATCCCGACGAATTGGCGCAAGCCGATGATCCGGTCTGGCGTCTCTCGATCCTGACGGATCGCTGGACGCTCCCCGCCGGTGCCTTCGGCGACCATGCAGGGCCACCATAGGACACGCGATTTCACCGCGTAGATGTCCTGCTGGTGCCGAGCCCAAACGCCTTCTCACGAGCGTGGCCGTTAAGCCCTCGGCGCGGTCAGATTAACGCGATCACATCGAAAGTCCATCTTACGGCAGTCGTCGAAATACCCGGGACGCATGGAGGAGAGGTAGCCTTCGGCCTTTTGAGCGCGCGTGTGCGCTCAGGAGGTCCGGCCATGCTCTACGACACCCACTACCGCCACAACGAGGCGCTTTCCCCCGATGCGCTCAGCACCCTGCCCGCAGCGCTCCACGCCCTGAACGCGGGCGTCGACGACTGCCGGCGTGCCGGCAAGCCGATCGACCGCGATGCGTCGATCCTGCTGCTGATCCGCAACCTGGCGTCCGTCGCCGAACGTGGTACGCCCAGCACAAACGAACTGCGCCTGCGCTGTGCGGAAGACCGCAACAGCGTCATCGCCGGATCCGCGCTGCTCGACATCGCCGGCAATAGCGTCGCCGGCGACGCAGCGGCGAAACGCACCTTCCATCGACAGACACGCCTCGCGCTCGCTTCGCTTGCCGAGGCGATCGGCCTCGAGGCGCAGGACGTCCGCATCGACACCGACATGGGTGGCCTTTCCGACGATGGCACGACCGAGCTGCGCCACGCCGATCTATCGATCCGCGTGCGGCCGCACAGCTTCCTCCCCGACAGCGAAATCACCTTCAACCGCTGCCGGGGCGGCGAACACGCCGGCCCCGTTCAACGCGCGCCGATCGCCGAGCTGCTGGATGCAGCCACGTTCCAGCGCCGGCTCACCGCGACGGTTGGCGACGTTGGCGCTCCGCGCCTCGCCGCTGCCGCCTGATCCTCACATCATCGGAGACTTATCATGGGTTGGCTCTTCATGCGCGATATGGGCGGCCACGCCACCCCGCGCTCGTATCTCGACAACCAGTTCACCTACCAGCGCGACACGCATCGGCTCACCGTGCTGGCATCCGCCATGGTCGGATCGACCTATTACGCCGCTTGCGAGCGCCTGGCGGACGACGCAGAACGGGTCGTATTCGGCATCGTCTGCCTCACCAAGACCAGCACCGGCGCGCGCGACGGCTGCACGTTCGGGTTTAAGGACATGGATGAAACGGTCGGGCCGAACGAGAGCGACTGCCCGGGAGCAATCCTCGACGAGCTGACCGCTACGGACAGCGAATACGCCCTGGCCTGGCGCGCGCGGTGTCGCGCCAACCTGCTTGCCAAGAAGCTCGACCGGGCCAAGCCGACCCCGAAGCCCGGGCAGACCATCATCTTCGATGAACCCATGCGCTTCAGCGACGGCAGCGACCGCAGCCGCTTCGAGGTGGTCGCGAACCCCAAGGGCAAGACGCCGCTGTTCCGTGACCCGGAAAGCCGCGCGATCTGCCGCATCCCGGCGTTTCGCAAGCGCGCCTACCGCATCGTTCATGCGGCGATCGTCGTGCGGGACGCGGCCAGTGGCTGACCGCCCGCCCGTCATCGCCGCCTGGGGTGCCGGCGTCGATTCCACCGCCATGATCGTCGAGCTCGCCGACCGCGGCGAGCCCGTCGACATGGTTCTCTTCGCCGATCCCGGCGCCGAGAAGTCGGCGACCTATGCGTTCATCCCCGTGTTCCGGGCCTGGATGTCGGAACGCGGCATCCCATCCGAGATCGTCCGCTACCAGCCCCGCAACTTCAAACACTGGCCGCCCTATGCGGGCATTGCTGAGAACATGCTGACCAACGCCACCCTGCCCTCCGTTGTATTTGGTGGCGGGTCGTGCAGCCAGAAATGGAAGGCGGCCCCGCAAGATGCCTGGACCGCCCAGTGGGAACCCGCGCGCCGCTGCTGGGACGCAGGCGGGCGCGTGGTAAAGCTGATCGGTTACGACGCATCGGGACGCGACACACAGCGTTACCACCACGCGATCGAGTGCGAGGATCCTCGCTACACCTACCGCTACCCCTTGCGCGAGTGGGCCTGGGGCCGCTCGGAATGCGAGTCGCGCATCGCGCGCGCCGGCCTGCCCGTCCCACCCAAATCGAGCTGCTATTTCTGCGGCAGCATCAAGCCCGACGAGGTGCTGGAGCTTTCAGCCGAGGAGCTGCGCATCATCGTGTTGATGGAGGCGCGAGCCAAGCCTCGCCTCCGCAACGTCGATGGCCTGTGGCGCAGGCCGGTGCTTGGCCGTCGCGGTGCGACGCCGCGTCCCGGCAGTATCACCGAGTTCATCCGCGAACGCGGCCTCCTCTCACCGGCCGAAGTCGACCGCATTATCGCGACCGCGCCCTTGGCGCTGCTTGAATTTCAGGCGGCGCAGGTAGCACTTCCGCCCGAGCATCGTGTCCCGATGGGGCGCTGGCTCGACGACTTTCATCGCGCGTCCGACGCGCTGGCGGGAGACCGTCACCATGCCTGACCCGATCATCAAGCAATTCGTCGTGGAGGGATCCACGGCGTTTCCCTTCGCGATGCTTAACTCGGATCAATGCTGGCCCGCGCGCGCCGCTGACGCGACCGCGCTCGCGGACCACCCGCTCGATGGCGGCGCGACGACGCCGCGCCGCAAGATCATCCTCGCGACGGCCGCAACATATGCGCCCAACCGCCAGGGCTGGATCGCTGGTGGCTGGCGCGTGATCGACTAACCGCCCATGCTTTGCCTCACGGCTTGGGAGCGGTCAGATGAGCGCTCAGGTGCTTGTTCATCTCGAACATGCTGACCGACTTTTTGCCGAAAATCTTGGCGAGCTTGTCGTCACCGTTAATCTGTCGCCGATCCTTGGCGTCCTGAAGATCGTTCTTCTTGATGTACTCCCACACCTTCTTAACGACCTCGCTGCGCGGAAGGTCTGCCTTGCCCACGATTTCGGCCAGTTCGGTCGACGGTGTCACCGGCGCCGTGATACCACCACGCGCACCGCCGGCGGTCTTGCCGGTCGTCTTCACTTTCTTCTCGGCTGCCGCAGTTTCGTCCTTGCCACGCTTTTCTGCCGACCGTGCCATTGTTCTCTCCCTGTTCACTCAAAAGCGACAACGCTCCGCACCGAGCATATACGATGATACAGCGTCGACAACCACGATGCCCGGTTAGCAGCGTCCTGGCCCCCCTCTTGCCTTTCCGGCCAAGCGTCTCCGCTACGAATGACCCGAACCGCTTGGGTCTCCCATTTTGCCAACCTTCAGGAGTCCGGTCCCATGAAGACCTTCGCCGACCCCTTGGCGAATACCCTGCCCATTACCGTGCGGAAATCACGGTCGAGGCGGAAGATGTCGTCAGCGCCTGCCGCTCCGCTTGTCGATGTGTCGCATACGACCGACGGGTGGAAGAGCCTCGATACGGAGCATCCCACTTATGTCAGCGCTTGTCGCTGAAGGTGCGGACGTCGATCCTTGGCGCTTTGTCCCCGATGGCGGCGATGCCTCCGTCCTGCCCGTCCCGGGCCTGTTCTCTGAAGTGGCGGCGTGCGCGGGCTTTGCCGCGACCCGGAGCGAGAATCTGGTCGACCAGCTCCGCATCATGATCGACGCGATCGGCGCCGAAGGAGCGCCCACGGATCACCCCAGCGGCGATGGTCCGCTTGTGTGCAACGGGACAGGCACTTCTCGACGACATCGCGACGTTCGGGTTGAGCCCCACTTCAACCGTAGCAGCAAGCGTGGTCACGTCTGCACCCGACGCCACCTGACGCCCGACAGCCTTCCGCCAGAGAGATGCGGCACATGGGCGGCCGCGAGACCCCCGCAACCGCAAAAATCCGGGCCGAGTTGCCGCTGCGCGGCTGCCCGCACCACCCCGGTTTTTGCGGTTCCCCTTCGCTGCGCTCCGGTGCGCGCGCCTCTTATTCGGCCGCCCAGGAGGTGCGCATCCGGCGGATAGGCCGCCGGCCTCGATCAGATGAAGGGCTTGACCCCATGACCACTTCCCTCGCTGCCGCACTCTCCGCTCTGGAGCTTGGACACCTCGAACCCCGCGCCGAAGACGTTTCGGGCATGTGCCCGCCCTCGACCGACGCACTGGAGCAGACCACCACCGCCATCTGGAGCGACCTGTTCGCAACCCTCCAGAATACGTCGCTCGAACGCGACATCGAGGAGATGGGCTGGGGCCTGGTCAACCTCTTCCACCGGGCCGCGGCGAAGAAGCACGCGACCATCGACCGTCTCACCGACGAGATCAGGCTCCTCCTGGCCGAGCAGGACGGTTCGGAGATCAACACCGCCAACCTCGAGGACAAGATCGACCTTGCCAAGAAGATCGAGGAGGCCGCCACCTGCTACGAACACATGCGCGACACCGCAGCGGCACACTATATCCGCGAGACCGGCCGTTCCTGGATCCCGTCGACCGGCAACCGCATTTCGCTCGGGGTGACGTCGGCAATCGTTGACGGACGCGCCTTCCTTCAGGCTCGCCGCGAGCGCGTCCGCGACGCCAACACGGCACAGGGCACGCCCGTAGTGTTTGCCGGGGGACGGCTGACCTTCCGGACCGACGAGGACATGAAGGCGTTTGGCGACAATCTGCTGCGCACCCTGGGTGCGGTTCGGGAGCGCGTCGGCGACATGTATCTCGTCCATGGCGGCGACATGAAGGGGATCGAGCGCATCGCGGCGTCGTGGGCCGAACAGAACGGTATCCAGCAAGTCCGCTTCGGTCTCGATCGCAAGCTGGGTGATCGTGCCGGTTTCCGTCGCAACGAGCAGATGCTCTCGCTGAAGCCCCGCTACGTCATCGCCTTCCAAGGGAACGGCGTGACCGAGCGTCTGGTGATCGACGCCAAGAAGGCCGGCATCCGCGTGGTCGATCGCCGCGGCCCGCTCGGAACCCCACCCGCTGCACAGAACGCTCAGGTCGACCGGAAGGTCGCCTGAGCTTCGGCGAGGCCGCTGGCTTACGCCAGCGGCCTCGCCTCTTGCGGCTTTGCCGCAGGAGATCATTCTCACCCACGACACCGATGGAGTAATCCAATGCCTCGCCCCAACCCATTCCAGACGGCTGCGCATTGCTGGCGCTTCGCGCTGCGCCGCGCAGCCGCTGACGGCGACACCTACCACGTCGTCATGACGGACAATCCCGCCGCTCCGCGTGCGGTCCTGTCCGACCGCGACCTGTTCGCATCCGAGGATCTGACGCCAGAGGACATCGAAGCGTCGTGCGATCCGTTCCTGCTCGGCATCGCGACGGGCGGCTAACGCTGCCCTCCCGAGCATCGCAGGAACGGGTAAGCCGTTTTCGCATCCCCAACAAATGTTAGAGGTGAACCCATGAGGCCGCTCCGCCAGGCACAGGACATGATGGGCAATCCCGTCGATCGCGACACCCGGCGTGCCCGCCTTCTTGCCGCACGCCGCAAGCCGATCGGCAGCATCCCGCGCAAGGGAATCCTTGGCGGATTTTGGGATGGCGGGAGTGTCGTCGGTGCTTTCCGCGATGGTCGCGGCACCTTCACTCAGCCCCCCTCCGAGTAGCCCGCTCCGAAAAGAGGAGAGGCGACTTTGCGGCTTTGAGCGGTCCGACCCCCGGTCCGTGCGGAGCCAACACCATGATCGAGATCCTGACCCTCGGCGCGAGCCCTGCCGAAGAGGACTGCGCCCAACTCGGCCGCACACCCGACTTCCAACGGCTCAACCGTCTCGAAGTCGACTGCTACCAGGCCGCCCTCACCGCGCGCTATGGCCCGCCCCATGGTGGTGCGGCCTTCGCGCACGAGACGTCTGAACATGACTTCGGGCGCTACACCGAACTCGCGTTGCGCTTCGATCCTTCGGACGAAGCCCACGCCCTCTATGCTGAACGTGTCGACGAAGGTCTTGGACGCTGGTTTCATGCCGGCTTCACTGCGCCCGTCGAATATCCCGACAGCACGGCACCCAGAATCCACCACGCGGATCTGGCTGGCGCGATCCGCTCCGCGATCAGCATCATGCGCCCGCCCTTCCCCGACGGTGAACGCGCGATCGCGAACCTGCGCGCGCATTACCCGGAATTGGTCGCGGCCTGATGGCCCGCGACTGCATCCGGCAGCCGCGTCACGTCATCCAGCCTCTCGTGATCAGCGTCAGCCCGATCTCTTCGATGGCCCGACCGTGACGCACGAACGGCCGCCCAAGCCAATCCCGCACACCTGGAGCCGGGATTTCCTCCGCTACCTTCGGGCCACAAGCCCAAACTCCGAGTGAGGACCGCCATGACCGACACCATCAAACCCGCCCGCGTTCCTATGCCCGAATGGACCGACGAGGAGCTACGCACCCTCGTCGATTTTCGTCGCCGCAACGGACGGCGCTGGAGGAGCAAGCTGCTTGACCTCTACCTGTTCGGCAAGGATGACAGCGAGCCCAACGGGGCTAGTCTTCGACACATCAGGAACCGCCAGGGCCCGAGCCGGGTGGACGCCCTGAGCAAAACCACGCTGGACGAAGCCGAGAAACGCCTCGCGCCGAGCACCGAACAGGGACACGTTCGCATGAGCCGCTATAATTTCCAGAACGGTCACGTCCGAGTCTCGATCGGGTGGGACGCCCCCCTCGCCTCCTTTTTCCTCCAGGTCTGGACCGGCGAGGGACAGGAGGATGACGAAAGCCCCGCGATTTGGCTCGGGGCGCATTACGGTGAAGTTCGCGCGCCCGATCCGCTGATCGTCATTACACGCCAACATATCCCTGATCTGCCGGCGACGCTCCATCGCCAGCTCATCATCGACCAGCTGGGTGCTCCGGCGCGGCCTCGCCGTCCGGGCCTGATGGACCCGTGACGGCTGACGCGCCATCGGGGCGGCCAATCTACCTCGTCGCCTGCGTCTCGCAGAAGCTCGACCGGCGCGCTCCCGCGGCCGATCTCTATCGCTCCGACTGGTTCCGCAAAGCGCGCACCTATGTCGAGGAGACCGGCGAGCGCTGGTACGTACTGTCGGCCGCATACGGCCTCGTGGAACCCACCAAACGCCTCGCGTCCTATAACACCACCCTTCGCGACCTGACGGCCGCAGAACGGCGTCTGTGGGGCGAGAAAACGGTTCGCCAGCTACGGCGAGCGATCGGGCCGCGCTACGCGGGTCCGATCGTATTCCTCGCCGGTCGCCTCTACCGCGAACCGCTGCTCGCGTTCGCCGGCGAGCGCGCTGCCGTCCCCATGCTCGGCATGGGGATCGGCCAGCAGAAGGCATGGCTCGCGTCGCAAATCATCGAGGGTCGTGAGCGCGCAGCGCGCGCCGCCCAACTGGACCTCTTCGACACCAACCCGGAAAGCTGACGGTTGAAACCCCATGATCTATCTCGATGACTTTATGCTTCCCGAGGCAAAGCTATTCGGCGTCCGGCTTAGGGAGCGCCGGAAAACGATGAAGCTGACACAAGGCCAGCTCGGCGAGAAAGTGGATATGGCGGGCGCATCGATCTCCGTTATCAAGCGAGGGCGAGCCAATCCCACGATCGCCGTGATGGTGAAACTGGCAAAAGCGGTCGGATCGGAAGCATGGGCCATGCTCCGTCCCTCACCAGCGTCGGGTGATGACTGATCGCGTGAAGCGGGCGTTGTCGCGCCCTGATATATGACGCAGAGCGGTTCCGTGGGGCGAGGCCCGGAGCCTGCCCCGACCGTCTGCCTCGGTTGATGGGCATGGTCCCCACGCTGGTACGATGGTCCGCGAAAACCCTGCTCGCACCCCGGTTGAAAGCCTCGATCGGCATCACGACAGCGGGGCTCTCGTTTCGACCGCACATCGGTGTGAAACGTGCCGGACCCCCCTCAGTCCATGTCGACAGGGCACGGCGCGCGCGCCTGGGCAGGAAGGCAGTGCCAAGGCCCACACCGCGACCGTCATCCCGGAGAGGTTGCCCGCGTAGCGATCGGCGCAAGGCGAAGGCAGTCAGGGTAACGCACCGCCTGTGGTGACGGATCGAGACACCGACGTTGCCGGCAAATCGATGCGACAAGCTGGTCCTGCATACGGTTCTCTGTCCATTGCCCGCCAGTGGGGGTCCATCCCCTCTCTTTCCTGAACGACCTAATCCGGCCGTCCACCCTCCCCAACCCGCGATCTTTCGGGCCGAGTTGCCGCTTACGCGGCTGCCCGCACCACCCCTCGGATCGGGGTTCCCCTCCGCGTCTTCGCGCTCCGGTGGAGAGGGCGTCCTGGCCGTCTTTCTTGGTGTTCAGTCGAGGGGATGGACCCTTCGGCTAAGCAAAAAAAGGAACCTCGAAATGCAGAACCTCGTCATCCTCGCCGGCAATGTCGGCGCCACTCCCGAAGTCCGCACCACCCAGGGCGGCACCAAGATCACCCAGTTCAGCCTCGCCACCTCGCGCCCCAAGCGCGACAGCGAGGGCAAGATCCTCAAGGACGCCGATGGTCGCCGGGTCGAGGACACCGAATGGCACCGCATCACCTGCTTCAACGGCGTCGGCAAGACCGTCGCCCAGTACGTCGACAAGGGCCAGAAGGTCATGGTCCGGGGTCGCATCCACTACACCCGCTGGACGGATAACGAGAACGTCGAGCGCTACGGCGTCGAGATCATCGCCGACGAAGTGACCTTCCTCAGCCGGGGTCGCCAGCAGCAGGGCAACACGCAGGATCACGGCGGTCTCGATGACGATGACGTGCCCTTCTAACAACCAGGCAGAACCGGCCCGGAGCTGACGCTCCGGGCCTCTTCCCGCGTTCACCGCTCCGCTTGCCGATGCCCGCTTCGCGGCGTCTGCTCGCCGCGTTAAGCTGACCCCATGGCAAAAGAGACTATCGAAACCTCCCTCGGCGCGATCTGGATCGAAGATCTGTCCTCGGGCGAGATGCGGATATGGTGGCCGTATGGTTCTCGCGCCGGCGAGCTGGCGATCGGCGTGCTGGAAGGTAAGGCCAGGTGGCATCCAAAGTCGAAGGGCTGGTACGTCGCGGCAGCCAGACGTGCCGAAATCTACGAAGAACTGACGGCGTTATAGGGCGTCTCCCGGCTGCGCCGGGACCGTCGCTCTATTCCGCTTGCGCTCCACCGAGCCCCTTCGGGTCTCGGCCCATTCGGGTGACGATCAACTGACGGGCGCGCACGCGCGCAGGAAACATCTTTCCGAAAAGCGGCACCTTCTTTCCAATCTGCCCCGGGCAGGCCGTCTCTGCAGCCCGGCGAACTCTCCCATCGATCGGAGGGGACGCAGAGTGCGGATACGAGAGGCAGGCGGCCGCCATCCTTTAGCGAGGGGCGTGCGTCACTGGCGACCCAGCGCTGAGCACGACGCTCCGGCCAACGAGCTTCACCCCGCTCTTTGAGGCGCAATCCTTGGGACGGCTCGGGGCCTTATACGATCAACCCGCAAGGGGTCCGGGCGCTGCGCTACGGCTTTTTTTCGTGTCAAAAAAAGTGATCGCGGCCCCTCCCCGTCCCTGTCGGGCGCCTGTCGAGCGGGGATGAACCCCGCCGGCTTCACAGGAGCCTCGGACATGTTCAACGATATCTGGATCGCCCGCAAAAACGCCATGAGCCTTGCAAAGACCCTGATGGTGGCAACCATGGTCATCGCCATCGGCACACAATACGCCGTCATCACCGCCGAAGATCACGACAGCTCGGTCGTGGTCGTGAACGATTATGACCCATTCGAGCTTATGTAGATCCGGTCGGATCAGCCCGGTTCGGCCGGGCTTTGCGCCCGGCCGAACTGAACATAATCAAAGTGCTGGAAAGAAGACGGGAATGGCGACGTCTGGGACAATTTTGCCGTTCACCAGCGACGTGTCGAACGGCAGGTGTTGCCAAGAGCCGGCATCCGGCGGCTGCCCGATCGGCACCGCAGAACGACTGGCTCTGGTCGACAACCGCCGCGTCAGGCCAGGGGCGTTGACGGCAGCTACCTCAGACTTGAGGCCCGAAATCAGTCGGACTGAAATTCACACAATCGAGGCTCGCCGCCGCACGGAAACGATTTCGCCTGTTGATGAGGTGACCCCCAATGCTTGGGTAGCCGATGTCGCTCGTCGCACCAGAGCGGGAACGAAGCGCCATAGTCCAGCCTTCGCTCCTTAGGCTTTTTCGAGAACGAGCCGGAGTTTCGCTGCCAGGCTCTCTATCGTGAACGGTTTGCCGATCAGATCAACACCGTGATCGAGCACCCCGTTGTGGACGACCGCATTGCGGGTGTAGCCGGTCGTGAAGAGAACCTTGATATCTGGTCTGCGGCGACGCGCCTCCTCCGCCAGACGGGCCCCGTTCACATCCGGCATAACCACGTCGGTAAACAGGAGGACGATCTCGGGATGGGTGTCGATCAACTTGAGCGCCTTTTCGGCGCCGTCCGCTTCCAGGGTCGAGTAGCCGAGCTCGGCAAGCGCCTCGATACTGAACTGTCGCACAGCGGGGTCATCCTCGACCACCAGGATCACCTCGCGCGCATCACCGAACTCAAGGGCCACGGCAGAGGCAACCTGCTCTTCTGCTGGCCGCTCTCCGCGAAGGCGCGGCAGATAGATCTTGATCGTCGTTCCTTCGCCGACCTCCGTGTAGATTTTCACATGACCGCCGGTTTGCTTCACGAAGCCGTAGACCTGGCTGAGGCCAAGCCCGGTGCCCTTGCCGACGGGCTTGGTCGTGTAGAAGGGGTCGAACGCCTTTTCGAGCACCTCAGGCGGCATGCCTACGCCGGTGTCGGTGATTGCGATGAGAACATAATGTCCGGCGCTCACACCGATATGCTCAGCGGCATATCGATCGTCGAGATGGGCGTTCTGTGTCTCGATGGTCAGGTGGCCACCATCGGGCATGGCGTCGCGGGCGTTCACGGCGAGATTGAGGACGATGTTTTCGAGCTGGTTGGGATCGGCATGCGTCTGCCACAGGCCGCCTGCCAGGACGGATTCGAAGCGGATTGTCGCTCCCAGCGAATGCAGGAGCAGATCGGCCATGCCGGAGACCAGCTTGTTGACGTCGAGCGCTAGCGGTTGCAGCGGCTGCTGCCGCGAAAAGGCGAGCAGGCGTTGGGTTAGGAGGGCCGCCCGCCGCGCGCCGTCCGTCGCCGCATCGATATAGCGCCGTGCCCGAGGATCATCGTCGCCCAGACGGCGGCCGAGCAACTCCAGCGAGCCCATGACGACAGCGAGCATATTGTTGAAGTCATGCGCGATCCCGCCCGTTAGCTGGCCGACCGCTTCCATCTTCTGGCTCTGGCGCAAGGCATCCTGGGTTTCAGCAAGCGCGGCATCAGCCTCCTTCTCGGCGGTGATGTTGCGCCCGGTCGCATAAACGAGGCCATTATCGGCCGAAGCGATCCAGGCGATCCACCGAATGCTGCCGTCCTTGTGCAGACACCGGTTTTCAAAAGCCGGCAGCGGGGCATCGAGCGCGTGTGCCAACGCACCGCGACTGCTCGGCTGATCGTCTGGATGGACGAAGTCCATATGGTTCTTGCCGACGACCTCGTTCGGCAGCCACCCCAGCGTCGTGGTCCAGGCAGGGTTGGCAGCCTTGAACCTGCCGCTCGGATCGACGACCACCAGCAGATCCTGCGACGTCTGCCATAACCGGTCTCGTTCGGCCGCCTCCTCGGCGACGCGCTGCTTGAGCGTGGCGTTGAACGCGGCTAGCGCGTCGACCGCATTCCTCTGGTCGTCGATATCGGTGTTGGTGCCGATCCAGCGCTGTATCCTGCCTGCCGCATTCCGGGTCGGCAGTGCCCGCACGAGATGCCACCGGAAGGCGCCATCCGCACGCCTGATCCGGAACTCGGTCTGATAATCGTCGCCGGAAGCGACGGCGGCCGCCCAGCGAGCGCCGGCGTCGGCGCGGTCGTCAGGATGAACAAGACTGATCCAGCCGCCATCGACGAGATCGGCCTCCTCAGCTCCGCAATATTCATAAATCCTGTCGTTGAACCAATCGACCATGCCATCGGGACGCGCCGCCCAGACGTGGTTGGGGGCGGCTTGTGACAGCGCCGTGAAGTCCGCGATGCTCCGCGCCAGCTCATCCTCGGCCGCGCGGCGATCGGTGATGTCGACGAAGGTGCAGATCGCCCCCTGGTGCACGCCGTTGCGAAATATCGGCGACACCCAATATTCGACGGGAAAGGGGGTGCCATCGAGCCGGTAGAAACATTCATTGGCGACGTGAGCCTCGGCCCCGGACGACGCACAGATATAGATCGGACAGTCAGCCTTGTCGTAATGCGCCCCATCCGGATGGGTGTGATGGATAACGTCGTGGAGCTTGCGCCCAATCGCCTCGGCTTCCTCCTTGAAACCGATCATCCGGAGAAAAGCCTGGTTGCACAGCGTCGTGGTACCCTCGCGATCGACCGCGTAGAAGGCCTCGCCGGATGACCGCAGGATATCGCTCAGGAAGCTGCGATTTTCGTCGAGCGCGGCTTCGGCGACCTTGCGGTCGGTGATATCGACCGCGGCGCCGGGGAACCGTACCGCCTTGCCACTTTCGTCAAAATGGCAGCTGCCGCGAACGATGACCCAGACAATTGCGCCATCGGTTTTGAGCAATCGATATTCGGACAGGAAATCGGCGCCGGGTCGCATCGCCTCTTCGATCTCGCGAGCAACCCGATCACGATCCTCGGGATGAATCCCCGCGACGAAATCGGCGATCGGCGTGCCCTCCTGGGCCCGCTTCGGATCGACCGAGAAGCGCTCGGCGAAAGTCGAATTGGCGATCACTCGGTCATTGACGATATCCCAATCCCAGGTGCCGATCGCACCGGCCGCACCTAGCGCAAGTTCGTAGCGTTCATCGCTGGCACGCAGCGCCGCCTCAGCGGCGACGCGGTGCGTCGTTTCGACCGCCGTGACCAGTACGCCGCCTATCCCGGTCGGCGCAGCGGGGTCGACGACCGGGCTGTAGCCGAGCGTGAAGCGCCCGTCCTCCGAAACGCCGCCGTGACGCTGGATGCGCAGCAGCATGTCCTCGGCGAACATGGAGGGCGTGTCGCCGTCGAGGATAGCGACGTGGGCGGCCTCGATCTGAGGCCACACCTCCGACCAGGCTTCGCGCGCGGGTCGGCCGAGCGCCCATGGATGCTTGTCGCCCAGGATCGGTCGATACGCGTCATTGTAAAGGAGGACGAACTCCGGGCCCCAACGGAGCGCCATCGGGAACGCGGAAGCGAGCACGACATCTGTCGCCAGTCGAAGGCTTGGCGACCACAGCTCAGCCGGACCAAGATAGGTATTGGACCAATCCAACCCACGAACAAGGTCGACCATACCCTCGGGCGGAGTGTGCCAGCCCGGAGGCGGCACGAATTGTGTGGCGGCCATGCGTCGTCCCGTATCGTGTCCTCGCCTTGCGTTTCGCATTTATCGCCGGACTTGAGAAGCGGATGCTTGGCTCTAGCTTCGCGCCCGCAATGGCGACGCGTCAAAGATCTGCCGTCGGGCCCAGCCGCTATCCACCTCGCCATGGAATCTTTCAGGTCGCGCTAGTGCCATTGAGTGCCGCGAACAGGGCGCATTGCCGATCATCCGCTTCGATCAGCTTGATTGGCGGCTTTTGTCGGATCCGGACGTGCACCGAAGGAAAAGCGAACGACTGTCTGTGGTCGGTACATGCCATTGCTCGGCGGGTACGGGCGTTTTGATTATGTGCAGTCCGTCCGGGCCAGACGCCCGGCCGGATGGGCCATGGCTGCGGAGTCTACATAATCTCCCAGGGATCATAATCATTCTTATGCGGATATCTTCATAACAACGAATACGACCCCTTCGCCTGACCAGATGGGGGCCGAAAGGCCCCCGCGCCTTCGTCAGGCGCAAACAGGTCAGGGCCAGGACGGGCATCGAGCCCGTCCCACCCCCGCGCTTTCAGCGCAAAAGAGAGGGGCCAAGCCGGGCATCGAGCCCGCCTCGTCCCCGCGCTACGCGCGGCTGCGGCACCTGTGGGAGAACTGCTCATTCGTGTCGTGGTAGTATGACATGGGTGCGGCGATCGCCTCAAGGATGCGCGGTTCCCCCAATTTGCTGCGCAAATCGGCTCCCCCACGCCCCGCTGGCGCGGCCGCTTCGCGGTCCCTGACCCGATCGCCCGGAGCCCATGTCCCGGTACTCCCGCACAAATACGTGCAACTAACGGGAGAACGCTATGCAGGTTGATCTGTATCAAACACTCAAATCCATCAACGTCTCAGACGATCAGGCAAAGCTGGTGGTAGCCAGCATCGAGGAGTATATCGACGATATGGTTGGAGACGCGACAAAGCCGCTTCAGGAGAAAATCGACGGCCTGCAACGGTCGCTCGAGACGCACATGAAGACCCAAACCTGGGTCATCAGCATCGTCGGCTTTACCATCGTGGCCCTGACCGCGATCGGAACGCTGGTGTCGATCCTGCGGCACTGACACCAAGGGGGCTTCGGCCCCCTTTTTTTGCTCACCGCCGAGAGAAGCAGCACCTGTGCGTGGCTACGCCATGCTCGGCGCAGGGACCGGCAAAGCCGGACGTAGTCTGAAAAACTCTTCCCTATGGCCTCCCAGCATGAGGTCTGGCGCACGTCGCCTCAAGGATTCGCGGTCCCCCAATTTTCGTGAACAGGCCCAAGTGGGCCTGCCCAAGAAAATCGGCTCCACCACGCCCCGCTGGCGCGGCCGCTTGCGCGGTCCCTGACCCGACGTGCGCCAGACCTCCCCATCCTCCCCGTCATTTCGACGAACTGGAGGACATACCAATGACTGACATCAATACCCGCATCCGGTACTTCGCCCCGCATGAGACCGGCTACTGGCCAGCCCAGCGCGACGGGTTCGCGACGATCCGCCAGCTCGAGGAGGTACTCGATCACGAGACCTGCTTCGATCAGGAAATCGAGAACCAGCTCCACGGCGTACTGCACGCATGGCCGCAGTCGGACATCGACGCACACGCCGCCACCATCACTGCCGAGATCGCCAAGCTAACCGAACGCGCCGCTCGCGGGCACGCCGTCCCGATCATCCGCGCCCAGCAGCGCAGCGATGAAGTCGCACAGCGTATCCTCGATGCCCACCGCATCCTCACCCAGCCCGGATGATCCGGCGCCCCCCACATGCCGCTGGCCCGACCGGCCCATAGGTCCTATCCGGCCCTCGGCCGCCCAGCTCGGGCGGTCGAAGGAGGTGATCTATATCGGAGTTGAAACTGTCGTAGCATTGGTTCTCGGCACCGCGACGCTCGTCGTCGCGATCCTCAGCTTGGTGGTGAAAATCATCGAGCTGTCGCGCCACTAGGCCGAGGTGGGGATGCCCGGTGCGCTAACACCGGGTGTCCTTAAAATTTGAACCCCGGACGCGCTAACATCCGGGGCTCAGGAAATGACGTACCGGAGTACGCTATCGCAGCCCGGACTATATACGCCTCAATCGTTACCGCTTCAAGGCAAGCCGAGCGGTCAGCCGCGTGCCGTCCGCACAGGCGGTAGCTCCTCGAAGGCCGCCACCAGTCTCGGATCGCGCAGCAACGTTGTCCACCGGCCGCCATAGGTCCGCGAGGCCAGATAAAAGGTCGAGCTGATACACTCGACCATCCGGCACCGCTCCAGCTTGTCGACCAGCGAATAGCCGGGGCCATGCCGTGCCACGATGTCGTCGAGGTCGGCCCGCATCAACGTCCCGCAGCCGCAGCAGCGCGTCCGGACCAAAGCCTTCATACGCAGCATCTCACCGGCGCTCTCCATCCAGCGGGGCCACAGGGTGACAATGTTGGCAGCCGTTTCCATGGCCGAACGATACGCCTCGATCGACGCAGCAGTCCAGCGTGGGCCTTGCGGAAATGGTCTCACCCCTTGTCGCCAATCAGTGGGTGTTCGGGCTCTCGGTCCTCGCCGGGGCGTCCACCCGCGCAAGCCCGACAAGCGGGCTTCTCCACTGCGTTTCGACCCTACGGGTGCGCCGGGCGAACTATGCCCCGGCAGTCCTGTCGCCTGTCGAACGACCCCGATTGGCGGGGTCAGGACGAGGAGACCATCATGGCCGAGCACACGCCTCATTCGGACCGCGCCAAAGGTGGCGTCAGCGAAATCGCCCGTCTCAACGACTGGCTACGCGAACGCATCACCGCTCCCGGCAACAACCGCGTGGTGATGACGATCGGGATCGCCGAGCTGGTCGGCGACGTCAGCCTGTTCCGGGGATGGCATAACCGCGCCCGGATCCTGCGTGAGGTGCGCGACTTCGACGCCTTCGACGAGGCGATCAACCCGCACGGCGAACACGACATGGGCAAGTTCGAGTTCGCAGGCGTCCCCTGTTACTGGAAGATCGACTATTACAACCTCGACCTGACCGCAGGCTCGGAGGATCCGGCCGATCCCTTTCAGACCACGCGCGTCCTCACCATCATGCGCGTCGACGAACGATGACGCAGACCGCCCCGACGCACAGCCGTCGGGGCTTTCCCATCCCGAAAGGATCGCATCATGACCACCGAAACGATCAACCAGATCAGCGCAACCGAGCGCGCGCGCCGTCACCGTGAGGTGGACTTCGCACGCGGCAACGTCCGCCACGAAGGCGGCATCCTTTCCGACGAGATCGAGCAGCTCAATGCCCGCTACATCGCCGGCGAGATCGACAGCGACGCGCTGACCGGTGCGATCCTCGCATCGCAGACCGTCCAGCTTCCCTGATGGCGCGGAGGCAGAAGGGAGTGCGCTGTGTGGCGGCCTCCCCTGCCCCACCAACGCCGGAAAGGCTCTGTCGTCGACGCCGTTCCATCGTGACGACCGGGCGGGGCCGGCGTCAAGGATGCGCGGTGCCCCCAATTTTGACGCGGCCGTGCATTCCGCTGCGCTCCACTTCGTCCACGACAAAATCGGCACCCCCACGCCCCGCTACGCGGCCGCTTCGCGGTCCTGTGACCCCGACCCCGCCCGATCGTCAGCCCGCCTCTGTCTCAAGCGAACAGAAGGAGGATCAGATGAACATTCAAACCGCACGCACCCAAACATGGCTCGCGGAACTGGCCAGCATCCAAGCGGAGATCGCGATCAACGGGATGCCCGCGGCACCCCGGCCCGCTCGCAAACGGACCCGCAAGCTCAAGCCGCTCTGGGAAGAGTGACCAGCGACGGGGCGGCGCTGCCGCCCCGCTCTCGTCATGTCTCACACCGCCGCTACTGCGCAGACCTCACCGATCGGGAAGGTTGCCGGTCTTCAGGACGTTGTACCTGACTGAGCGGTACTGGCGGTCGGCAACCATCCGCTCCACAAACCTGCACCCATTCAACACGCGGTCTGGCCTGATAATAGCCAACCAAGAAGGTCTCTACGACAATCACACCAAGGGCACAGAACAGCATCGCGTTAAGCCGTCGGTTCCTCCGCTCGATCCTCGCCATGCTACGACGCGTAGTTCGCAACAGGTCCAACCCGCCTAAGACCTGCTCGCACGTTATCGTATTACCATGCGCCATATCATTGAGCATGGGCATCAACGCGGCCACTTGGCTTTCGTCGAGCGTAGAGACCTTCCCGAAATCCGTCAGGTGAAGCAAACTCGTATCCACACCGTGCAAAAGCCTGACCGATCTCTCGAGCCCCGAAATCAATGTTTCATCTATCTCGTCCATCGTTCGTAGACGCGTCTTGGTAGCCATAGCCTTTTCCTGTGCTGCCGAGAGGACGCTGCCAGTCAATCTGACACCCGATCAACCACCATACGCAAGCCGCGATATCGTCAATTGCGGGCGTCTCCCCGCCCTGGCGGGCGGGGCCGGGCTCTATTCCGCTTGCGCTACACCGAGCCCCTTCGGGTCTCTGCCCTTCGGGTAACATGGGGTAACAGCGACCGCCCGCCTGATGCATCATCGCCAGGTGGCGCTGCCGCCACTGCAAGTGTCGGAGAACCCCATGACGAGTTATGTAGGCCTTGATGTGTCGCTGGCGGAAACCAGTGTGCGCGTATTGGGCGCTGACGGCAAAGTCCGCTATGAAGGCAAGGTACGAAGCTTGCCCAATGAGCTGGTTGCATGCATCCAAAGGCACGCGGACGATGCCGAACGGGTTGCGATCGAGACTGGCCAGACCTCGGCGCTTCTTTTCCGTGCGATGGAAGCAGCCAATCTGCCAGTGGTGTGCATCGAAACCCGTCATGCGCACAAGGTTCTGTCCGCTAGGCAGAACAAAACCGACCGCAATGATGCCAAAGGTTTGGCCGAACTCGTTCGGGTGGGCTGGTATAAGGAGGCGTGGGTGCGCGGTGCATCGGCGCAGGCTATCCGTAGCCTCCTCCTCGCTCGCCGTATGCTGATGGTGACCCGGAGAACGCTCGAGAATACATTGCGCGGAGCGGTCAAACGCTTCGGGCTCATCATCACGAAAACCGCAGGCAAGACTTTCAAAGGTCGGGCCGTTGCGGCCATGGAGCTCGATCCAGCCTACGCGGCTTTTGCGGCTCCCATCCTGGTCGTTCTTGAAACTGTCGCAGAACAGATACGGACGTATGAACGACAGCTACAAGCCGTGATACGTGGGAATGCTACGTTATCGCGGCTCATGACCGTACCCGGCGTTGGGTACCTCTCGGCGCTCGCTTTCTACTCGACCATCGAAGATCCTGCGCGGTTCAAGCGTTCCGACGATGTTGGCCCGTACCTTGGCCTAACGCCTCGGACGCATCAGTCCGGCGAAGTCGATTGGAGCGGGCGGATTACGAAAACCGGCGATAGCATGACGCGAGCCTATCTGTTCGAGGCGGCGACCGTCATACTCACCCGTGTCACCAAGCCTACGCCATTGCGGGAATGGGGATTGCGGCTGAAAGAGCGCAGCGGGATGAAGAAGGCTCAGGTTGCGGTTGCGCGCAAGCTCGCGGTGATGATGCACGCCATCTGGACGGATGGCACCGAATTCGAGTGGAGAGCTGCCGGATAGGCGCCTTCCTCGCTCAGGCTCCCCAACGGGAGGCGTCCTTGCCGGGACGCGCGCCGGAGTTGACCTCGTAGCGATCGTTGCGGCCTCGACCCGCGCGGCAGTGACATTGAGGCAGCGCCTGCCACGGACACCCATCGTGAGGCGATGCATTCGACCTCGGAACGAACCTTGTGCCCGGCATTGACCCAGCCCACGCAGGAGAACGACTTCCGCCAAATATCAGATCGGATTCCGTCGGCTATGCCTGCTGCGTGGTTCATGCCACCGCTGCTTGCGCCCAACTTCCGCCGTTCGCGAGTGAAATTGGGCATCCCGATTGCGGACGGTCGTTTTTGCAGATAGCCTCGATTGGTGTTCGCCTTGCTCGCCTTCATCGCTCAAGATTACGTCCTTCGTGATCTGCAAAAGACCCCCGTTGCTGCGCATGGCCCATTCAAATTGGAACGCGAAGACTGTATCGTGCGTGATCCACCCGTGGCTGTTTTGCATTATGCACCCTGTAGGGCGATAGCTCGATTGAGTTGGCCCTCTGCGGATGGCCAACTAACGATCACGTATGAGGATAATGGGAGGGAGCTCATCAGGACATTTTCCTTTCCAATCTCTTTGAAGATGCCAGACTCTTGCAGCCTCGGCGATTATACTGCTTATCAGGCTAAGCCCGGTTCCGATGCCAGCTGGCATAATAGTGAGAAGGGGATTGTCGCGACACTTGTAAAGTGCAGTCGCCTGACATCGTCCCAGATCGCCTCCTACAAAGGTGAGTTCTTGGCTGCCACGCCGTATTACAACGAAGCGGCCACGGGCCTGCGTTCGTTGGCCGTATCCATGTTCGGAAACCTGCGGCGATGTACCGCACAGAAGCAGGTTTCGAGAAACCCGATGGATGGCTTTACCTGTATTCGCGAGGAAGGGCCGGCGAGCTAACCCACTTTATACCTTCGCCGAATTTGCCAAGCCGCTTTCCGCCAAACTCCGACATTCCTGATACACCGCTGATCCGGTAAAACGGCGACGCCGCGCAACGATTGGCTATATCTATTTGCTTCCCGAAAGGGGGATGGTCCGCCACCACAATTGGTCCGTTCACTTGCGCAAACAAACGTCTTGCCAAGATCGCTGTTAAGGAACGATCCCTGACGTGAGCTTAAAGGATCTGGACAGTGCCCAGCGCAACTGCCGGTGCATCGATTGCACTTGCGATTGTCTGTTCGCAGGTGCAGCAAAGGGACGCCTTTCAGGCATCCTCTCCTAAAACTTCCCGGCCGTCCTTTGGGCGGCCTTTTTTTGCCGATGCGCCGAGCCGTATCTGGAAGGCTTTGCTCTAGCCGCCCGGCTAACGGGCTATTGGGATTTCGCCGATCCGCGTCGTCCATGCCGGACTTTTCTGGTTCCGCTTCGTATCGAACGCGCGCGCGCCGAACCCTTGCGCAGCAATCCCAACCGTCCTGCGGCCGAACCGATCGTTGAGGCCATCCATGGCCGCCAGCAACCCGGGCGCACGCGGATCCTCGACTGCGAAAAGGTCCCCCTGCCCCGCGCCCTGCGGCAGCAGCTCCTCGAGCAGCACGCCGCACTTCGTATAAACGCCCCCAGGCTGATACATTGCCTCCATCATCCTGCCGGCGAGGCCGGCAATGATGCGCGGATTGTTGCTGGGCGGCGACGCGGTGAGGATGCGGATCGGCTTATTCGTCCGCGTCACCATGATTCCGTTCGTCGCGCGCATCTTCAGCTTGCGCCGCAGCAACTTCGTCCGTCTCTGCTGCGGCTTCGGAAACCTCGGGAGTCGCGCGCGCGATTTGGCGGAACGTGTCGAGCATGTTTTCAATAACACCCTCCAAGTCACGATGTGGCACGTGAGCTATGAAGTGTTCGGCTAATTTAGCTGTGACTGTATCGGGGGTCATGCCATCCCGAACCGGGCTCGACATCGCCCAATCGCGCCCGGGGTGCAAAACGTCCCAAGGACTCTTTTTATTCCGGCGAGTCTCAGAGCTATCGCCGTGCTTTGAAATACCGAAACAAATCTTGGTTTCCGAGTTCCAGGCGGGTTTGAACATATCAATAAGATGTCGCTCTGCTACTAGCTGCGCGTTGGTGGCGCAGACAAGGCGGCGACATTCGAAGTCTTTAACTAATAGTGGATTCGGATCGCTGTTATCGGTCGCATATTTCTCTACTTCGCGGACAGCCCCGCGATGGTCGGCAAGCCTACCAAACAGCCGAACACCCTGCTCGCGGGGGGTGGCCGCTCTAGGTTCGTCAGGGTCTGCTTTTCCTACGTAGATCGGCGTTTCAGTCCCCGAGATTTCCGTGTACGCCGGATGCTGTCCGACGTAGTAAATCGCGTAAATGCCCGATCCATAGGTCGGTCGTAATTCGCTAAGTAGCACGCGATCTTGTGCGAGAAGCCCCAGCACCACTAAGCGTCCGATGGTGTCAGGGTTCGACGGATCAAAGCTGGCGTCAGGGTCGCGCACCGGGTCCAAACGCTCACGGTAAGCGACGAGGCTTTGCACATACTCATCGAATCGCTGGCGAAGACGCTTGGCTTGGGGCCGAGAAAGCGTGTCCGACAGCGGAAGCCTGTCCAAGGCGGCCCGTGATACTGCCAAGGGATCAAATCCGTCGCTATATGGCGGACTCGAAATAACTTCCGTTAGAGCTTCGCCTAGGCGGCGCTCCTTCTCAGCCCTTTTACTTTCTCGACTTGTTCCGCGAGCCATTCGCCTACTGCCTCCCCGAGTTGCACGGGGACTGCGTTCCCCATCTGGCGCATACTCTCGGACCACGACCTAGGGAAAGAGTAGTCGTCGGGAAGGCCCATCAACCGCGCGGACTCGCGGATCGTAAAATAGCGGACACTGCCATCGTCTCGTACCATCATGTTTTCACCGCCCGGCACGCCGTGATCGCCTGCCTTGAGAGCTTTAGCGGGCAGATCCAGAGGGCTTCCAGTGTGGCCCTGATAGATGCGAGCGCCAGGTTGAAAGGCATGCCCATTCACCCCGTTCGGATCGCCCAAGTCTTTCAAGACATCGCGAACCGTTACCCAGGGTAAACCGGCAGGAGGTTCACGAAGGAGAGACAGGCGCGCTGCCAGTGACTTGTCGGGATGGATTAAAGGCTTTCTTCCCTTCAAACTTAGTCCATGCCGCCGCCAATAGTCACCGGACACATACTGATCGTAAATCAAGCGTTCTCGTGTGTGTGTTCGCTTTAGCATTGGCGGCAAGAAACCAGCGTCAGCCCGTACTCCCAGAAACAAAATGCGACGTCGGTTTTGAGGCGCGCCAAACTCGGCCGCATTTACAGACTGAATTGCGACCTCATACATCTTCGGCAGTTTATTTAGTCGCTTGAGGTGCGCTTCATGGGTCTCTCCCGCACGACGTGGATACGTCGGGCGCTCAAGGCATGCCTTGACCCAAGCCACGTATCCTTCGAACCGCTCGCGCAGCATTCCAAAGACGTTCTCGAAGGTGAACGCGAGGGGGCCTGTTTCGCGAACAGCACGGACGGCCTCTGGCCACATATCCCGCTCGTCATCAGGCCCAAGAGCTTTGCCGCCGATGCCAAAGGGTTGGCAAGGCGGTCCACCTGCCACGATATCAATGTCCCGGTATTTCTTCCAATCTATCGAGCGAACGTCGTCCTGCTCGTAAGGCCAGTCAACGACGTGCGCGACGCCGCGAGCCGCATTAGCCGCAATAGTAGCGGCTGCGTGGGCATCCCGTTCGATCAGGAGGCGGTGCGTGAACCCGGCTCGCGCGATGCCGAGCGCCAGGCCGCCACAGCCACTAAATAGCTCGACGCTGGTCCGAGGTTCAAACTGGGCCATGTCGTTCTCCGATCAAGCCAGGCAGTAGCGGACCGTCATTTGCCCGCTCGATCAACTGCTCCACGCTTTTGCGAAGCAGCCAGGACACGGACACACCGTCACGTTGGGCAATTCGTTCCAGTTCGATCACCTGTCCCTTAGTCAGGGTAGCGGTACGCCGAAGCGAGTTTTTTCCGTCTTTGCCCATAAACAAATCCCACGCGCCGCATTCCGCGGCGTTCCGCATCACACTGCATAATTGGTGACTGATAATCAAGGAGGCGTTTCAGTTTATGAGCGGTTCTTCCGGGGGCTTATGCTGCGAACGTATCAAGAACAAGGGTGCCCTGCTCCGACATGCTGATCGACGCCGCCTGGCCTACGCTCCCCTGCCCTGCCCCGCATCAAAGTCGGGTTGTTACGCTTTTGGCGCATGAGGTGGGCCCGACGCTAAAACTGCGGCGAAAAACACCTCGATCTGGTCGCGATTGAGCCGTACCGTGTCGGACCAATCGTCTGGGAAATGAACCTCCGGGTCGAAGTCTTTATAGAATAGGTCCTTTCGAACCTCCCAAAGCTGAAGCATCTTCTCTTTTGAGTTATGCTTCACAAGGTTGATAAGACGCCGAAGTTGATCCATTTCGGGCGCAACCGTAATACCCTCCCCAGCCAGCGCAGCCTCCAGCGCCATATGGTTGTCTTTCGAGCCCGTCTTCCGTGTCATGCTCCGCGCGACACGCTCCCACGCATGATAAAGTGCTATCATCATGCTTTTTCGCACTTCCATCTGCGTGTTTTCGAATCGTCTCGAAGTCGTAGTGGTAACCCTCATTTGGGTCAAAAAGCAGATCACCGTCTTCGTCTATCTCATAGCCCGGTATCTCACCGGACGCTATTTTAAGATCGTTCTCGGCCATTTCAGCTTTGACGCGGTCTTCATCCTCTTGAAGCGCTCGTTCGGCAGCATCAAGGCCACCCCGAACGATCTTCACAGCAGATTCAAGGTCGTATGCGTATGGATTGAAGTTGAGCCAGGCCATGATCGAATGATGAGGTATGTACTTCTAAAGGGTCAACCGTGATTATGCTCGAATATTCGCCCGTTGCGGATTTGTCCGAAACCGATCGGTTTCGGACACGACAACCGATTGCTGGAAAAAGCCGAGATTTGCGTGTCCGAAACTCCTGTCCGGAAGTGGCCGTAACCAACGCCCCCGGAAATGTCCGAAACTCGATTTTAGTTTGTGACCTTCGGACAAAGTATCTAATGTCCGAAAGTGGAAAATCGCGTTGGAGTTTCGGACAAATGCTGATCGGCTATGCTCGCGTATCAACGCATGACCAGCAGCCCCGCTCCCAGATCGAGGCGCTCGAACACGCCGGCTGCACCAAGATCTTCACGGACGAAGGTATCAGCGGCGCTGCCGTCTTCAAGCCGAAATTGGTCGAGGCCCTGGCCTATGCCCGCCCTGGCGAAGACACCCTCGTCGTCTGGAAGCTCGACCGGCTCAGCCGGTCGATGCGCGACCTGATCGAAACCGTCGAGGCAATGAAGGCCAAGGGCATCGGTTTGCGATCGATCAAGGAATCCGTGATCGACACGACCAGCGCAGCAGGAAACCTGATCTTCCAGATATTCGGAGCCTTCGCCGAGTTCGAGCGCGGCACGAACCACGAGCGGACGATGGCGGGCATCGCTGCCGCGCAACGCGCGGGCACACGGTTCGGCCGACCACCCAGTATCAACGATGCACAGTGGGCGAAGGCCAAGGAGTATCTTGAAGCCGACCCCCCCGCGCGGATTAATGATATCGCCGTTTTAATCGGCGTCAGCCGGCAAGCGATCTACCGCCGTCTCGAGCGTGACAAGGCTCCGGCAGCCGCGCGGTGAACATGTTCACGCGATGAACATGCAACGCGAGTTATACATGCGCTCGAAGTGAGCATGTGCCCGAAGCGGCGCAAGCGCCCAAGATGCGCACGCACTACGTGTGAAACACGCGGCACACGTAGCGCTTGTGGAATGTGCGGGACGTGTGTAGCTTGCGGGACGGCGTACACATGTGCATTTGTCGCCAGCGCAAACCATCGGAGCCATTATGCCCGTAATCACCATGCTATCGCCGAAGGGCGGTGTCGGAAAAACGACGACCGCCCTGATCCTGGCGACAGAGATCGCCGCGCAGGGTTCGAGCGTCGTCATGATCGATGCCGACCCAAATTTTCCGCTTGCCCGATGGGCGAAGAAGGATGGAAAGCCCGATAATATCGAGGTCATTCCCGAAATCGACGAAGACGAGATAATCGGCACAATCGACGCAGCCCGAAAGCGGGCGGACTTCGTGGTCGTTGATCTGGAGGGCAAGGCAAGCGCACGCGCTACCAGTGCGCTACTGATGTCCAATCTCGCGCTCATTCCCATCCAGGGATCGGAATTAGACGCCGTGGAGGCAGCGCGGGCGTTTAAGGTCGTCCGCAATGCCGGGACTGCCCGCCAGCGTCCGTTGCCGTTCGCAGCGGTCCTTACGAGGGCGCCTGCTTCGCTTCGGCTTTGGACACGCGACCTGAAAGCAGTCGTCGCGAACCTCCAGGAGGCTGGCATCCCCATGATCCCAACCGCACTCGCTGAACGCGGCGCATTCCGTGGCCTCTTCAGCATAGGCGGTACGCTTGCCGAGATGACAAACGCAGACGTTGGTTCGCTAGATAGCGCACGAATTAATGCAGCCGCCTTCCGTGATGACGTTCTGGCGCTGCTCGAGGAAGGGGCTGTCGTATGACCGATAAGGCCACACCGGGTTCACGCCGGTCCATCGCCAGCTTCGCGGCCGATGACGACATTCCAGTCCCGACACCCGAGCAAATCGTCGCTGCGAAGGCGGGCGGGGAGGGGCTTGGCTTTCGTTCAGAGAAGACGACACAACCAGCGCCCGCGCGGCCTACGCCGAAACTCAGACAGGCGACGTTTACCGACGCGATCCACGTTCGTGCACGCCCTGAAGATCGACAAAGGTTCGAGGATTTCGCGTACCGGCAGCGTCTCTCAAAGGGTGACGCGATGACCCGGCTTCTCGACTTCGCCGAGAGAGAAGAAGAGCGCCTGATGGCCTCGAGCGGCAAGTAGAAAAGCGACGGCGCGTGACGATGAAATACCGAACGACGCGCCCATACAGGCTCGGTGAACCGCAGGCGGCCATTGGAAGCGTTCGGCAAGAACTGAGCGGAAACGGGTCAGGGACGATTGCTGGCGCAGGTCTTAGAGGAGCTGGTCGACGCACATACGCTAGCGTAACAAAAGCGATAACAGGGGGAGCACCGCGTCCGATCGCTGCCCGTCAAGGTGAGGGGATGACCGGGATCAGGCCGTCGCAGCGAACGGGGAGGCTTGCGTGCGAGGGTCGGGAAGAATGTCGGCTACCTAACGGCTTATTTCAACCAGGCACGACCGATGCGCCGTGATGCTTCAATGCGTCACCTCCGACCTGGTGAAACGCAAAGATCCCCCGAACCACAACCTGCGAATATGACCGAACGGCTAACTGCTGGGTCTGAAAGCTAGCCAGGAGCGGCGAAGCGGTGAGGCGCGCGAGCAACGACCAGCGACACCAATTCAACGGGGCCGAGCAGCTCCAATTTCAGTTCGTGAGCAATCTCACGAAGCGCGGAAGATGCGTTCTGGTCCGCACCTATCAATCTATAGGGCTCGGCTAACCCGTCGAATTGAAGATACTCCCAGAGATACAAAAGCCGCCATCGTTCGACGTGATCGGCAAGGGATCGAAGGGACTCCACGACGGCTGCACCAATCTGTGGGCCTGACGGAATAAGCTCTGCCGCGACCTCGAGATTACGAAGGGCGTCAACCGGCCTCATGGAGCTAGTGAGGACCGGGATGGCGGGGAGAGGTGTGGCGCGGTGAGAGTCAGGACGTGGGGATTGTGGCGAGGTGTTGAGCGACAGCCTCGGCGCCGTGGGTGGAGATAGCTGAGGCGATCGATCGAGCGTCAGTCTTTTCCATCGACGGGATTTTGATGCGATCGAGCGCGGCAAGAAGGACAGGACGGCCGGCATCGCGAGCGGCAAGTTCGGCGACTTTCTTCTGTTCAGCGAGCGCGGCCAGTTCTTCACGCAGGGCTTTTTCTCGCGCTTCGATGGTGGTGATGTCGACTGTCTTTGGGGAAGTACGGGCCATGTGGTGTCTCCGGGTATGAGGATGGGGTCGATCGCATAATGTGGGAGGATGGCTTGGATTGCTAGGCTGATCGATTGAACCGGGATCGCTTAAAAACCAAAAACAAAAAGCGCGCGCCGAAGGTGCATCTTTTGGCCTTTGATCGCCAGTAGAATGAAGAACGAACGCCCGAATCTTTGGTGCTGAAGCATGACGGTTGCCCCGGCTCCGCGTTCGTGAGATTCAGGGCGTAGGAAGGAGCGGAAGGTGTATGTGGGTCTGTCGGAAGGGATGGCAGGATATGCCTCGTGGCACCAATGTCGGGCATTGGTTTATGAGTCTCCGCTGCTCGGGGCTTTTGAAATGAAGGTTACGGTCCGGCTCAGCGACGTCTTGACAGCGGAGATCGATCGTATCGCCGTGGCGAATGGTCAGTCGCGCAGTAGCTGGATCACTGCTGCGCTAACGGAAGCTGCGCTCACACCGGAGAGCCGGAACGTACCGGTCATGCCGGTGCAGGGGAGGGGCCACCCCGACGACTACATTCGGGTGACGGTTCGCCTGAACCGCAGTGAGATGGAGGCGATCGACACCGTTGCCGCGCCGATGCGCCTGACCCGCAACGAGTGGATCAAACGCACAATCCGTTGGCAGCTTTGGGACAGGGCCGCGCTGCTGCGTCTCGCGCCAGCGACGCAAACGGAGATCGGAAAAGTCCGCAAACAGGTTCTCGTGATCGGACGGAACATCAACCAGGCGGTCCACGCGATGAACGCGGCGAACCAGCCCGAAAGCTCGCTCGACATAGCTCGCATCGCCGGCTCATTCATGGAGACATGCGCTGAGTTACGCACCCTTCTGATCGAGGCGCGACGCTCGCTGGCATCCTCGATCGGTGGAGAAATCGGGTACTGGACCCGCAATGATGAGGCACCGAGCGAGTGAGCTTTCGTCTTTCCTCAGGTACGATGGACTCGATGGCAGGCGTCTTCGCGCCTCCCAAAAAGTATCGCATGGGATCTGGGGGTGGCAGCGCCAAAGGCCCGAAGTCCGGGGGCACGATCCTCGGCATGGCCGTCGCATCGATGTTCCCGAAACCAGCATCATCGTCCGCTGAATTGCATCCTAGTCGGCAGGCAAAACATGCGTTCGGAGGCGGGTCGCAGGCCCGCATGAACAACCGCGCCGTAATGACGGTGGACCGTACTTCACGCCGCGCGCCAGAGGCCGTTGTGCGGATCACCGGGCGTCAACATGGCGGTGGTCATGTGCTCGCAAACTTCGCGTACATAAGCCGTCTCGGGCACGGCGAAGAGAACGAGCTGGGTCTCGAGACGAGCGACGGTGAGGTTCTGCGCGATGGCCGCGACATGCAGTTGCTCGCCAAGGAATGGAATGATTGGGAGATGGACGGGGACGCGCGACGGAAGGGCGCAACGTCGCTGTCCATGATCCTTTCGATGCCGACCGGCACAGATCCCGAGCGCCTGAAAGGCGCGGCGCTGGACTTCGCCAGGCAAGAGTTTGCGAACCGCTCGTGGGTCGCTGGCCTTCACGTCGATCGCGACCATCCGCACGTTCACCTCACAATCGCCCGTCGCGACCACGATGGGAGACGCTTCCATCCCAACCGCGATGATCTTTTCCGCTGGCGCCAGCGGTTCGCCGAAAAGCTGCGCGATCGCGGCATCGAGGCGAACGCTACGCCCGCCAGGGCGCGTGGCATTGACCCTATGCACGAGCCCATTGCCGCGGTGAAAATGCGTGAAAAGGGACAGGTTCCGGAGATCGACAAGAGTCGTATCGCGCGTGCTGAACGACTTCGCGCGGAGGGTCGCGAGGACCCTGTTATCGCGATGCTGGCGAAACGGCAAGCGACCGTTCGCGCTACCTACTCACGCTCGATTGCGGAACTCTCGACGTCGCCTTCGGCCGTCGATCAACACGTCGCTCGGAGCCTCGAACGGTTCGTCGCCGCGATGCCAGAGCCCGAACCAAACTCGGTCAGGGCAATGCGGGAAGCCGCAGAGCGGCGTTTTGAACCGCGTGTACAACCAGCACCGAAGCTATCGGTCGGCCTGGAGGTTTCCCCCCCGTCCGAGGCAACTAAATCAATCTCGACCGTAGAGCGGATGCGGGCATTGCACGCGGAGCTAACTGCCCGCAGTGAGCGCCGCAGCGTGACTCCGACGCCCGCGTCTGACCAGGACAAGCGGGAACCGTCCGAGGTCGCACTTCGCGTCCAGCAACTCCTTAAAAAAGAGGAAAGGCAAAAAGACGAGCCAGTCGAAAGCAAGCTCACCGAGGATCCGAACGAGCGCGTCCGCGCGCTCCTGGATGAGGTAGTCGAGCCTACCCCATCGATGGACCTCGATCAGGCAAATGCGATCCTCCGACGGGCCGAGGAGCGAAATCGGGAGCGGCTCGACCGCGACCGGTCGAAAGATAAGGATGGGCCAAGCCGATGAGTGGGGATGCAGGATCCGTGGCGATCGCCGCCGTGCTGGATGCCGTCTCGCTGTTGCGAGGCGAGATGGCGGCAATCACAAGGAGCAACGCGCGCATCGAAGCAGGGCATAAGGAGCTACATCAAAGGCTCGACACGATCGAGGCCGCGCAGGCC
This sequence comes from Sphingomonas sp. TREG-RG-20F-R18-01, assembly GCF_022662475.1. Lineage (GTDB taxonomy): Bacteria > Pseudomonadota > Alphaproteobacteria > Sphingomonadales > Sphingomonadaceae > Sphingomonas. The sequence continues at coordinate 33,813 of NZ_JAKNQQ010000009.1, read as the reverse complement.
GAACTCGCCAACGTGGCACCTTTCCTCCAGAACCATTTCGGCAAAACGGTTGAGGGCAACGAGGCACTTGGCATGACCCTCGATGCGATCGCCACGGTCGTAGCCGCTCTCGCTAGCGATAATGAAGCGAACCACGCTGAAGCTACCACGGCCCGGGAGAAGATCCTTGGACATCTGACTGGAACCACCGGAGGGATACGCGAGGCGATCGATGCCAGCGTAATGCCCCTGACCGAGCTGATCGATACCCGCCTGAAGGCGAACGACGCAGCAGCACAGGAAGGAATTGCGGACGTCAAAAAAGGGGTGTCGGGCATCGCTGAGATCGCCGAGAAGCTCCTCAAGGACGGGAAGGCCGCCCGCGAGCAAGCTGTCGCGGACTTGAAATCAACCGGCACCGTCATCGCGTTCACGCGCGCGGCCGTCCTCGGAGACCATGCACCGCCGCCTGTCAGTGTCGAAGACCATCCCATGATGGAACGCTACATCATCCATCAACGCCCAGACCTTACATCCAACGAACGCGCCCTGGTCGAATGGCGTAAGGCAATCGTCGCCACTAGCGCGGAGGAACTCATCACGCTTCTCAAGAAGCAGCAGACCCCTTCGCCGACAGACACGCCAGAATCCCGCCTCCTTCGATATCGTCTAGCTGCGATCACGCGCGCAAAGATTGAAGAGCGCGGGGGAGTGCCGCCAGCTCGGCCGACCACAACCCGGGCGACGGACCGATCAGCCGGCAGTGGCTTCTTGCGGTCCCAGGAACTCGCCGCGCTCTGGCGGCAGGGCGAAAGCACGGAGCTATATGCCGAGCCCGAACTGGCGGGCGCGCTCGACGTCTTCGACGCCCTTGACGATATGATAGCGCCTTCAGCGCTCGACGCCTTTCAGCCCGAGCTGACCGCGCTTCACAGCGACTTGGCGAAACGCATCGAATTAGGCGAACGGCCCACGCTCGATGAGAGCCGTCCGAGCGCGCAACCGGACCGCGCTCCCACGATCGAGCCGGCCAAGGATCGATAAGGCCGCGACCCGTCGATGCCCTTTTCAACTTGGCCTTAGACCAGCGCCTACCCGCACCAAGACGTAAGCGTGATCTGAAGGCCGCGGCTTATGCTGCTTCGGCGATGGGTTGCTCGTTTGCCCGGCGCCAGTTCCAGGGCATCAGCTCATCCCAACGCGATGCGGGCCAGTCGCCGGCGATCTTCGCAATGACGTCGGCAATGTAGGCCTGCGGCTCGACACCGTTGAGCTTGCAGGTCTCGATGACCGTGTAGATCGCGGCGGCGCGCTCGCCGCCGGCCTTCGATCCGGCGAACAGCCAGTTCTTCCGACCGATCGCCACCACCCGTTCATTCTGCCCATGTCGGGGATGATGTGGAAGTTCGCTATGTGGATCGGCGCCCAAAGCGGGACTCCGCTCCGAGCGAGGCAACTACCTATAATCCTTTGGGAAATATGGGTTATGAGGGAATCCCGATCGGCGCCGATCGGGACCCCTGCCTCGGTAAAGATTCGACCGACGTTCAATAGCTTGGCAACAAGCTACCGGGGTCCCCCTTTGGGTGCCGATCCGCAGGCGTGAATTCCGGGGAGCACGTCAGAACGCACCGCCGACCTCGATCACCGTTCCCTATCGAAGGGTTCCCTGTTCTGTGGGTTCGCCGTCGTCGCCGGTACGTAGCGCATGCTAGTTGCGTTCCATTGAAACAATCGCTCCTCTCGGGTGGTTCTGCTCCGGACCACGATATCGGCGTGACCCGCGCTCAAATGGTCGGAAACGATGATGACGTTTGCGCCCTCCTCGATCTCATGGTCACGGGTGCCGTCACGATGCCAGTCGCCCGCAAGGAATGTCAGCGCTACTGTCGGCACCGCGAGGACCTGCCGGAGCTGGCCGTTGACTACTGCGTAAAGCAGGATGGCGCTGTGCCAGCCGAAGCCGCCCGCATAACCATCTGACCATGACGCCCGCACCCCGAAGGCAGTCTCGCCCGGCGCTATGCGGTACGGCGTGAGGTCAAGCCGATCGTAGGCAGACGGCATGAGCGTGCGCTTGCCCGCTGGAGCTGGATCATCGACCGCTTCAGGACTGTTTGGCAGAAGGGAATTGCTCCAGTCGATGTTCCCAGCGATTGTGACAGGTCGCCCCACAAGCTTAAGTCGACCAGCTTCGCCCTTCTCGATCAACGCGAGATACGCATTCAGTGGCAACGCCGACCCTCCCCCCGCGCAACCGTCAACGCTGCTATTGCTTGGCCCGTTGCCGCCTGTGCAAACCAGCACGATGGACAGTCCCGGCCGCGCTGGCCACGGCTTCAGCCCGACCATGCTTACTAGGCTTGTCTCGTTTGCCGGTACGATCAGCCGTGCGATCGTTGACCCGTTAATTCCCGGCGGCAAGTGCGAGCCAAGATCGTCGCGGGATGACGCCCCGCTCATCTGCTCTGCAAACACTTCCCTCGCCTCTGGCGTCCGCAGCTTTGCCGGACTGGATGCAGGACTGTGAGCAGCACGAGCTTGCGCCTTGTCGGGCGGTACGGAGATGGTGAGGATCGCGAGACATGCGATGATTATCGACTCTCCTAGGCGAGGGCCCTTGGCATCCATCACAAACGTCCTTTTCGGGCCAGCCAAGGCCATAACTCCCCCCGCTATCCGTGACTGCTCAAGTGTGGGCGAATAGATATCCCATTTCCAAGATCGGCACGAGTTTCGGGAAACCATCCGCGTTTTCAAAAATTCGATCCTAATCGGGAAAGCAGTGACCGACCTCGTTCGTCAGCGTTGACGCTGACCTCGTTCTTAATCCGGATACATCATTCTGCTTGTTATTCATTGGCGCGGACGATCGAACACCAATAGTGTTGAGGTTGCCGACGCGCACAAACGGCCCTGTTCGTCGAACAGCTTGCCCTCGGCGAATGCCGCGCGCCGTCCCATTGACATAACCCGGCCTTCAGCGCGCACCTTGCCGCTCTTGTTGGTCATCGCGCGGTGATACGCGACCTTCAGCTCCAGTGTGGTGTAGCTCTGCGTAGCGGTGATTTGCGAATGTACGGCGATCCCACAAGCGCTGTCGAGCATCGTCGCGGCATAACCGCCGTGAACGGTGCCGAGCGGATTGTAGACGCTCTGGTCGGGCACGCCCTCGAAGACAGCCAAGCCGCGCTCGATCTGCACGAGTTCAAAGCCCATCTTCTCGATAATAGGAGCTTTGAGACCAGCCTCCTTCATGGCCAACAACTGCGCCAAGCCATCCATTGGCGAGGTATCAGTAGTAGCCGGCCGCTGCGGCGTTACGTCGGTCTGAGGTGGTGGCATCTTGAATCTCCTCGAATCTACACAAAGGCATTTTGTTTCATCGCCAAGGGCGTGATCACTCCGCTTCCAAACGGTCCAAGAACGTCAAGACTTCCCGCTCGCCAATCCCGCCGTCGATTTCGGAAGCCCTAAGAAGCGAATGCGAACGGCGTCGAGCCATCGCGCGACGACGGCGATCTCCGCTTCGGTGAAGTCGTCCGTCATCAGCGTGTTGAGCGCGGACACCCGCTCTAAGGTTACGCGTCTGGTCGTCTCGCCCTTGGCTGTGAGGGTCAAACGCTGCACGCGCCCATCGTCCGGATCGAGCCGTCGCTCAATTAAACCAGCCGCGACCATTCTATCAATCAGTTCGGTCATCGAGGAGGGCGTTGCCTTCAGGCTGCGCGCGACCTCGCCGATCGTCGCCTCGATGGAGGACCCGAGTAGGAAAAGCACGCCAGCCTGCGCCCCGGTAACTCCAGCCAGCTCGCCGACCGTACGCCGCTGCACGGCACGTTGGGCGATACTGAGCAAGAAAAAAAGCCGGGGTTCCACCGCCTTGTATTTACTTCGGACCCGTAAGAGTCAAGACTGCGGTAGATGTCGCGCTTCTCGCGCTGGCCCTTCGTTGACGCCACTCGTTGTTCCACACCGCGACGGCCTTCTCGATCAAAGTTCGTTTGGGGAAAGTGCGGCATAACCTTCCTTCCCCCGCTAAGAGCCGGCCAAAGTTGGATGAGCAGGATTATGGCGCGGTCGGCTCGTGCGGGGGGCGTTATGACTTGGTTTCTGCACCGCTTAAAGGCGCGGAATTGATCGTTCGCATAACGCGTTTCAACAGCCGCGACCATCTGTAAGGTGAGAAACCCCACTCACCGCGATGTCACAGAACTCAGATCAGTTGTTGTCACTGCGACCGGTCAACATAACAGCCGGCTTCCGCCGTCGCAGTTGGGCGAACCCAACGACCTGCTGACCGACGAGTTCCAGCTGCCCGGACACAGTGGAATCGGTGCATGCCCCATCGGCGAAGAGCCCGGACGCCGCCTTGACCCCGGCCCCCAGCGGAGTTGGCCAGCCGCGGAGGCCATGCACTATCGAGCGCAACGTAGCTAGCGTAGAGCCAATCGCCTGCCAGCCATAGGCGGTCACGATTAGTCCTACAGGCAATCCGTCAAGATAGGTGCGCGCGTCGGACGCCGTTTCCTCGATATAATCGATGCCGTTCTTGACCAGGCCCGAGACCGAACCGTGGTAACCTGGGCTAGCGAAAATAAGCCCGTCAGCGGCGCGCACGGCGTCGACCAGCTCGCGAGCCGTACTGGATCGGTCTACCGCTCCCGGCGCGTAGTGCGGTAGCGTCGAGAGAATTTCACTACCGAACAATCGGGTGCGTGCGCCATGGGTCCGAGCTGCTGTGAGTGCTACATTGATAGCGCTTTCAGTCGACGAATCCCGACTAGTCGTGCCGCCGATCCCGACGATGAACGGCGTCATCCTCGACGCGCCGCGACGCCGACCAGCGCCGTATAGATGGCATCGGATACCTCTATCACGCCGCTCAACAGGTTTTCGGCGCGGGTGGCGGCCGAGCGCTCGAATGGCACGCGGACGGGATTGTTGGGTTCAAGCGGGCGGGTCGCACGCAGGCTGTCTGCGTACTCGGCCGCCCGTTTGGCGAAATCGCCCGTCGGGTCGACCAGCGCTGGGTTCACGACCAGCATGAAAAAACCGCAGTCGCGTAGGCCCGCAGGCGCCGCAGCCGCCCCACACAACATGCCAAGCAGCTGCACCACCATGGCCAAGCCAGAACCCTTGTGTCCGCCCCAGACGCTTACGGCCCCGCCACCCAGCGCGGCAGCCGGATTGCGTGTGGGCGCTCCCACAGCATCATAGGCGAGCCCTTCGCCGAGATGCCGACCTTCGCGCATCGCAAGGATCACCTCGCCTAGCATGATGCCCGAGGTCCCGATGTCCCAGATGATCGGCGTGCCTGCGGTCGGAAAACCAAAGGCAATCGGGTTGGTGCCGAAGCGCCCCTCCGTACCGCCGGCGGGTGCCACGAACTGCCCGCCACTGCCCGCGATCATGCCAACAAAACCCGCCTGCGTGACTTGCTCAAGATAATAGGAGAACATGCCGGTGTACCAGGTCTCGTTGGCACCCACGACGGCTACGCCGTTCGTCCGTGCCTTGCCAATTGCGAGTTCGGTGACGCGCTGGCCGACGAGATAGCCAACCTGGTCGCCGCCATCGATGTTCGCCGACACCGAAGTATCTTGGACTACCGTGATCGGCCTGGTGCTGAACCCATATTGTTGAACACGATCGATGATGGACAAGGCGCGCGCGAGCCCACCGAACGACAGGCCGCGTAGTTCGCAGTCGATCAGGTGGTCGGCGATGATGGCGGCTTCGTTTGGCGCATGCCCCAACCCAACCATTGCGTCGATGCAAAGCGCGCGCGCTTCTATGATGGCAAGTTGCATATCAGAACCGCTTCCTGAGCGTGACGCCATAGGTGCGAGGTTCCGCGAGGAACGCGCCAAACAACTGCGTCGTAGTCTGCCCTGACGCGAGCTGTGCCATCGAGGTGTTCGAGCCTTGGAGCGTCGCGTTGAAGATGAACTGGCTGTAGTCGGTGTTGAGCAAATTTTGTGCCCACGCCTCCAGACTCCAACTACTGTTGTTGGCACCAATTCCGACGCGAGCATTGATGACCATTACGCCTGTCTGGCGCTTCTCGGCGAACAGGTCGGACCCGGTGTTAAGGGCCGACGTGTAGCGATAATCGACATACGCGAGTGCTCGAAGACTACCAATTGGGGGAGTCCACTGCACCGACCCAGTCACGACGTACAAGGAGGAAAGCGACAACCGTGAACCCGGCAACAACGATAAAGCGGGCGGCAGCGAATTGTTGCCGGACGGGTCGGGAGTATTAATAAGATCGGCACGGTATTTAGTATCTGCCAACGTGAACCCTTGCGAGAAGGTAACGTCACGAACCAGGTAGACGGAAGCTTCCAATTCGACACCTTTGGAAGTGATTCCCGATCTCGGGTTGGCGCAAGGCGAATTCCCCGCGATCTGGTCGCTGTCAGTGGACCCAAGGCTATCCTTGCAACCTTGAATACTGCCGACAATGAACGACGTTCCGTTAAAGGTATTGAGCTGAAAGCTCTTGAACCGCTCGTAGAACAGCGCCGCGTTGAAGGTGAAGCTCCGGCCGCGGTATTTCCCACCGACCTCGAATGCGTCGACCTTCTCCGGCTCGAACTGCAGCGGTCCCAGGTTTGCTGTAGGCAGGTTGAGGCGCGTGGCGGGATTGAACAACGGAGCGCGGTCGAGATTGAATCCGCCCGCTTTATAGCCCCTCGATATGCTTGCGTAGGTCAGAAGCCGGTCTGTCGGTTTGTAGCTGATGATCGCAGTCCCGGTCCATTCGCTCTCACGACGCTTGCCCGAAAAGTTGCCGTTCACTCCGTTGATGACGCACGGCAGCGCGGCGAGCGGCGCGAGCACCTGGTTCGCTAGTCCGCTCGCAATTCCCGATGCGGTGCCGAGTTGGCCCGAGCCGGCGAGCGCCTGTAGGCGCGCGATATTTGCGTTGTACGTACCGCACTGCGAATCTGCCGACAGCGTGGTGTCGAGAGACTTGCGATCCCAGGTGTGCCGGGCACCGAGCGTCAACGACAACTTGTCTGTCACATGAAAAATGTTATGCGTGAACAGCGCGAAGTTGTTGTCCTCCTGGCGGTATTGATCCGCTAAGCCTCGTCCGGACGATGGCGTGTTCATCACCTGTCCCGCGATCGCGCCAACCAGTGCCGCGCGCGTTGCGGCCGGGGTACCGGCCGGAAGTTGCGCATTCACGAACCCCTGTGCGAACCCGTTCAGGTTCGTGAATCCGGTCGCGGCGAACAATTGGCTCAGTGCGGGAGACGACGCGCCGAGTCCGCTGGCACCTAGCAGCGTAGAGTAACGATCGTAGTCCTGCCCGAAATGGAGATTGTCGTTATAGGAAAGCTTCTCATTCGCGTAATAGCCGCCGACTAGCCAGTTGAGCTTGCTATCAAACAGCGTACCCTGCGCCCGCAGTTCCTGCGAGAAGGTGTGGAACCGTGCGAAACGCCCGCCGTCCCCAGCTCGATAGAGCAAGTCCAGGTTGTTAAAGTCGGAATCCTGGCCACTCGTGTACTTGTTGTACCGGTACGCCGTGATCGATGTGATGGAGGTCCTGCCAAGCTTCCAGTCGATCTGACCGGAACCACCCCAGTCCTTAACGTCAGATCGCAGATTACGACCCGGCGTGATCGCCACCTGCCGCGCATAGGTGTCATCCAGGATTTGCCCATTACCCGCGCCAGGGACCGAGGAGACGAAGCTTCGCTCCAACGCGGCGACGCTCGACGGCGAGATTACGTAGCTGCCGTCTGCTGCCCGCGTGACATTCCTGGTAGGCAGGAATGTCGCAGAGCAGCACTCCTCCTTCTGCCGGGTATAATCGCCGATCAGCAGGACCGAGAGATTGCTGGTCGGTTCGTAGCGCAGTTTGCCGCGAATGAGGTAGCGGTCACGATTATTGACCCGTCGCCCCGAGATGACGTCCTGCAAAAATCCGTCACGCTTCTGATACACACCATCCAGGCGGAAATCGACGCCCGTGCTGCCAATGGGCCCGGTAATTCCGCCTGCGAGACGGTAGAAATTGTAATTGCCGTAGGTACCTTCTGCATAGCCGCCCAACTGGTCCTTGGGATTGGCGGTGGTGATGCTGAGCAGGCCGGCAGAGGCGTTGCGGCCGAACAGCGTGCCTTGTGGTCCGCGAAGCACCTCGACGCGCTCGACCGGCCCGAGTTCGGAAAGCGCTGTACCGGCGCGACTGCGATACACGCCATCAATGAACGTCGGAACCGAAGCTTCCAGACCGATGTTCTCGCCCACCGTGCCGACGCCCCGAATGCGCGCTCCGCCTGCTCCCGCTTCGGAGGATGGCGAGGAAACGAGCAGCGACGGTGCAACCTGACTGAGCTGGCGAATATCGGTCGCGCCCGTGTTGCGAAGCGTTTCCGGGGAGATCGCAGAGACCGCGATCGGCACGCTTGACAGCCGCTCGCTGCGACGTGTGGCGGTTACGATGATGTCACCGGTCTGCGATGCTTCAAGCGCCATAGGGGGACCCGGTGCTTCGCTATTTTGCTCGGCGACGGGCGTTCCCGCGCCGGCCTGGCGGGTTAGCGGATCAACCGCGCCGGCTTGTACCGGGGCATTCCCCGCCGAAGCCGTGGGTGTCGTCTGTGCGACGGCGGTTCCGGAGCACAGAGCCACGACCGCCGTAGCCATACCTGTCAAACGCTTCATGTCATTCTCTCCCTTTTGTGGACGGTTTGAACGAACCGTTCCCTTTGTTTATCGTTGTTGGTTGTTCGACCTCGTCTCGGCGAAAAGCTCAAATAACGGCGTGCATGTGTCGGACGCCCAAAGTGCATGAATGTGTTCAACAACACGGTTCGCATCGGTCAGTGACAGGAAAGGTGGGGCCTGGCGGCGGAAGCGTTCTTCCACAGCTTCATCCGATAGCCAGGGAACGTCATCCACCGATGCGACAATAGTTTCGCCCTCGCGCAGCCAAACCTCAACGCAAGCCGGCTGCATTAATTTTTGCAGATACGCCTGATATTCCGGCACGACTTCGATCCGGGTGCGCGCGATCAGTTCCAGCAGTTGGGGATCTTCGAAGCAGGCATACGTAGCCTCGTCCACCCGCCCGTAGAGCAGGGCGGAAGCGACGCCATATTGGAGGCTCATCTTGCTTTGCTGCACTTGGGTAAATGGCCCGGTGTTGTCACACCCAGGATAGCTGCGGGCCTGCGCAAACGTCCTGATCACGATCTCTTGAATCTCATGCTGCCGGCCGGCGATCTCGCGGGCCGCCTTTAATGCTGCTGCCAGCGGAGACTGGATGAGATTGCAGCCGGCAAAGGGCTTATGGCGAGTTTTCAGGATGGCATAGCCGTTCGACAGGCTAGATATAAACGCCTGCGTCCCGGCTTCGCCCGCGCCATAAGCGGCGAACACGCCGTTTCGCCCCTCAAGTACGGAAGCAGATGCACGCAGACCACAGCGTGCGAGGTCGAACGCCGCGACACCGTTCCGCGCGGCCATGCCCGCGTGGGTGTAGATTTCCTGACCGCCGGCCCAAGGCCACTCGTTGACCCCGGCAGCTGCATTGGCGGCGAAGCCAAGTGCGTTGGCGGCGGTCTCTTCGTCGAGATCGACGCCGGCAATGCCAGCGGCGGCGGCCCCAAATGGCCCATTGATCCCAGATGGGCGGAAATGATCGTTACCGCCTCCCGTTCGGATAGCGACACCCAATCGCGTCGCCATCTCATAGCCGCCCACGATCGCCCGAAGGAGTGCGCGACCGGACCAACCATCACGCTCGGCCAGTGCCAGTGCCGCTGGGATTACGGGAACACCGATGTGGCTGGCGCTCATCACGTGCATGTCATCGGAAATAAGGCTGTGACCAAGCGTCGCATTGCCAAACGCAGCGATCTCTGCTGGCACGGCAACGGGCGAGCCCCATTGGTGAGCTTGCCCCGCGCCGGCCCGGCCGGCTACATATTGGAGGACGGCGGGCGCCCATGGCGTAGATAATCCACCGATGCAGGCAGCGAAGAAATCGAGGAGGCATGTTGTCGCGGCGTCCAGCACATTGCTGGGAAGTTCGACAACGGCGATCTCATGCAGGCGTCGCGCCGCTAACCGGGTCGCACTGTCACCGTCCGCCTCTGCGTAGGTAGGATTTTCCAATCTCTCCTGAACAATATTTGTCATGCCAGTTCTTCCCTCGCTTCAAGCAGCCACGCTGCCCGTTCGGCCGATGGTTCAGGTTGTCTTTCAGTCGCGCCAAGCTCCTTCGGCCTGCTGCACGGCACCGGCCTCCATTAGCTTGTCCTCCAGCCCGGCTCGGTCGAGCCGCACGCAATAGGCCGGCCGTGCCCGTTCGAAGCGCCAGCCTTCGCCAAGCGTGCCTGCATCGACCACATCGTAGCCAAGGCTGTCGAACAGCGTTGCCACGACCAATTTCGCGTCTGAGTCATTACCTGCGATTGGCAGGGCGCGCCGGTCTGACGCTCCTGTCGGGCGAGCGTCCTTCTCGATGTCGCGTTCCAGAATCGCGTTCCATGCCTTGACCACCTTGGCGCCTGCGAAGTGCCGCTGAACGATCTCGCTGGTGGTGGCGAAGCCGTCGTCGAGTTCGGGCACGGGCTCGTCGCGTCCGGGATAGTAGTTACAGGCATCCATCACGATCTTGCCCACAAACACCGCGGGATCGAGGTCGGCGACCGCGTAGAATGGGATGGCGAGCAACACGACGTCGCCGAATGCGACTGCATCCGCCACCTTGCCGATTCCGGCCCGCACCGAGATCGCCGTGCTAGTCAGCGTCCGCGGCCCGCGTGAGTTGCTGAGCATGACCTGATGGCCGTGTTCGACCGCGAGCTTGGCGACGGCGCGACCAATGAAGCCTGCGCCGACCGATCCAATTTTCATCGAAGGTCCTTTCTTAGACATTGCGCTGAATTTCGATGCCTGCGGCGACATGGTCGAACGTGTCATCCGTCAGCCCTTGGGCACGCAGGTCGTTCTTCTGGACCTTGCCGGTCGGCGTTCGTGGCAACACGGCAACGGCGCGGTAATAGCGCGGCACCATGAAACGCGGCATCTTCGCAGCGCAGTGCGCGACGAGAGCAGGCCAGTCGATTTCCACTCCGCGGGTCTCTATCACCGCCAAAACCTCGTCCTCGCCGACGTCGGATCGTACAGCGACAGCGGCGGTCTCGGCGATGCCGGGAAAGCCCGTCACCACTCCCTCCAGTTCCATCGACGAGATGTTTTCGCCGCGGCGACGCAGCCGATCGGAGGTGCGATCGTAAAACCAGAAGAAGCCGTCCTCATCCTCGGTCGCCATGTCGCCGGTGTGCCACCACAAGCCGCGCATCCCCTCCAGCGTCTTCTCGGGCTCGCGGAAATATTCCTTCATCATGATGTTCGGGACGCGTGGCCGATAGACCAGCTCGCCGACTTGGCCAGCCGCGCAGCGATGGCCTTCGGCGTTGTGCACCTCGATGATCGAGCTGGGTGTCGCCTTGCCCATCGCGCCGATCTTGCGGCCCTCTACAGGATTGTAGATGCAATTTTTAATTTCGGTTGAGCCGTATCCCTCGATCAGATGCACGCCAAAGCGTCGCTCAAAGCGATAGAGGATATCGGCAGGCGCGGGCGCGGCGAAGATGCGTGTAACTTTGTGGTCACGGTCCTTGTCTGAGGGCGGCTGCGCCAGCACCATGTGAAGCATGGAGCCGAGCGCGCTAGACTGAGTGGCACCGCTTGCCCGGATTTCGTCCCACCAGCCCGACGCGCTGAACCCGCGCGAGAGAATGATCGTCGACCCGGCGTACAGCGCTGCGACGCCAGTAGTCACCTGCGCCATGCCGTGAAACAATGGCATGCAGGTGTATAGCCGGTCGGCAGGCCTGAGCCGGAACGCCGCTGCCGCTTCCTTACCCATCATCAGCCCCATCAGGTTAGGGGAGACGACGCCTTTGCTGCGCCCGGTAGTACCTGAAGTGAAGCTTATCGCGCCCGTGTCACCGGGGCCGCGCGTTGGAAAGACCGTGTCTGGGTCGCCCGCTGCCAGAAACTCGTCCCAACCGACGACTTCGACTCCCGCGGGCCGTCGATCGGGCACACCGTCGATAAAGACGATGGTTTTCAGCGTCGATGGAAAGGTTTCGACGGTCATGAGCGCTTCGCCCAGGCGACGCTCCGTCACCAGAACCGCGGCTTCCGCGCGCTCGATGGGAGCAACCAGGAACGCGGCCTTGAAACCGGTGTTCACCGACGTACCAATCAAACCCGCTCGACCAATACCCCAGCTTGTGAACAGATACTCCGGGCGGTTGGTGAGGAAAGTGGCGGCGACTTGATCTGGCTGCAGCCCGAGGGCAATAAAGCCCGCCGCAACGCGACTGGTCGCGGCGTCGATGTCGCCGTAGGAATAATCTGTACCCTCGAAGACGAGGGCGACATTGCCCGGCGCCTGACCCGCGCGCGCCGCGATGAGCCCGCTGAGCGTACCACCGCCAAAATCGCGAAGTTCGGTCTCGTTCATGTTTCCTCTCCCCGGCCGGCTAACTACCGGTCCATTCAAAGCTACGGCCCTCAGCCTGCCGCTGCGTGTCATCGCTATTTCTCGGCACCGCGCCCGACTTGCGCACGAAGCCCATCGCCGCCCCACCGAGCACGCGGTTGAGCCAGTTTGCCGCCTCAATAAGGGATTGCAGATCGACGTCCGTCGCGACGCCCATCCGTTCGAGCACCTGCACTGCATCTTCGGTGCAGGTACCACCGACCAGCGCGCCGGGTGAGGCTGGGTGTGCGCCCGAGCCCCCTAGAGCGGTATCGATGTTGAGGACGCCGATGCGAGCGGCTTCCACGACGTTGGCCACCCCCATTCCTCGGCTGTCGTGGACCTGAAGGTTCAATCGCTCGATCGGCGTCAACCCGGTCGCGTACTTCACCATTTCGGTGATCTGGGGCGGAGCTGCGTAGCCGCAGGAATCGGCGAGGATCCAATCACGGATATCCAGCCCGATCAGTCGCCGAGCAACCGCATGGACGTCACCCGGGCCCCGCGGCATTCCAACCGGCCCGCCGAAAGTAGCGATCAGGTAGGTGCCAAGCTTCGTGCCTGATCCTTCGGCGACTTCGCGCATACGAGCGAGCTCAGCCAGCGAGTCCTCGATGGTCCGTCCCGTGTTCAGGATTGAAAACTGCTCATCGGCTGCGAGCAGGAACCATGCGGCGTGGGCTCCGGCGTCGATTGCCTGCCGCAACCCCCGCTCGTTCGCCACACAGCATTCCAAGCTGACGCCCGCTGGACGTTTGACACGCGCAAAGACGTCAGCGGCGTCGGCGAGGCCTGGCACCAGCTTTGGATTGACGAATGACGACACCTCTACAGCGCGAACACCCGCATCGGTCAGCCGGTCGACCAACTCAACCTTCTGGTCCGTCGTCGCGGGAAAGGCTTGGAAAGCGAGCCGCGGCGCGATGTCGCGAATGCGGACGGCATTCACAATTCGCGCTTCACGCGAGCCGCGAACTCCTCGATCGACGGGTCCCAGAACCCGTCTTCGCCAGTTGTGAGCAGGAACGCGGAAATGCCGAGGTCGCGGTAGCGCCGCAGCGCCTCGAACACGCGATCGGGCGTGCCGACAAGCGCGGCCGAATTAGCGAACCCGCCAAGCAGCTTGACCAGCCCCGTCCAGAACATCCCGTCATCATGCGTGTCTGCTTGCGTGGTCGCGAGCTGGCGCTCGCGGCCAACCGACGTGTCGGTCGCGGCCGAGCGCAGAAAGCGGCTCGACCCTTGCGCGTCGATCACGACCTGCTCGACGCGACGCGCTTCGGCCCAGGCCGCCTCGTCAGTGTCACCAAGGAATAGCCGTAACGAGAGCGAGAACTCCAGTTCGCGACCGTATTTTTCCTTGGCGATGCGTTTAACGCGCTCAATGCGTTCCTGCGTACCCGCCAGAGGCTCACCCCAAAGCATGTAGGTGTCGGCGTGCTTGGCGCCAAAATCGACCGCTTCGTCGCTCTCGCCGCCCATGTAGATCGGCACGTGGCCGTCCATGGGTTTCATCAGCACACGGACGCCCTCCGCTTTTGCGTACGGGGTATCCCAGTCGAACGGTGCCTCGTCCGACCATGCCCTCTTCATAAATTCGACGTAGTCGGTCGCACGGGCGTAGCGCTCTGGCTTAGGCGTGTAGTCGCCCTCGCGCGCAATGTCCTTGTCGGACGAGCCGCTGACGATGTTTAGCGCTAGGCGGTTGCCACCCGACAGGAAATCAAGGGATCCAAAAGCGCGTGCTGCATGGGCCGGGTGCATAACGCCGGGACGGTGCGCGACGATCATGCCCAGGCGCTCGGTTACGCTGGCAATCATCGATGCCGTAATCATATTTTGGGGCCAAAGCGCCGAATAGCCGATAAGGACCATGTCGATCGCCTCCGACGCTTCCCATTCGGCGGCGCGACGCTTGAGAGCTTCCTGCGTCGGGATGCCGGGCGCAAACGGATTGCCGGTGGTGAAGATCTTCATGATCGCTCCTCTCCTGGCCGGCGTCCGCACCGCTATGCGGAGTCTCTAACCGGAAGAGGCATCATTATCCTACGTGTACGTAGAGTGCAACAGGATTACCTCACGTCCACCAGTTCGGCGACACTCTGGAGCCAAGCAACGATCACCTTTGCGTCGTCTGAGGGCGTCAGCTCGCGCAAAGTAAGGGAGAGCTTGTCGACGTCAGGCTGCGTCTCCGCGACCAGAGCTGCCCCCTCCGGCGTAACCAGGAGCTGAACTGCCCGTCGGTCGGTTGGGTGCCGACTCCGCGTTACCAAGCCACGCTTCTCCAACCGGCGAACCATCGCCGAAATTGTGTTCTGGTCTGATTCGAGTTGGGTCGTCAGCTCCACCTGAGTCAGGCCTTCGTCGTCGCGGATTAGCAGCAGCGCCAGGAATTGCTGATTGGTCAGACCATGCGGCTCGATCAGCGCGGCGCTTAGCCGGTCGATGCGCAGCAGACTGCGGCGAAGCAGCCGTAAATAGGTGCGACCAAGATCAAGCCGCTGGTCGGAGGTCATACTATTCCTTCGAATCGCCATATAAGGGGGTGCTCTATATGCGATTCCGCTATGCAATTTTAGTGTTGGCGCCGCACGACGCCGATGCATGCGCAATCGGGTCCGCATATACGCTGCCCCGCTTCCCGATGGGGGGCAAGTCGGGTGTCGGCGCCGCCTTATGCACGGTTATTTCCAGTTTGCCGGAGCGATCGCGCGCGCGTGAGGTCCGGCACTGCTGCTGGAATCCTTGTCATCGTTTCCGAATACCGTCCTTGGCAGGATTCGAATGTTTATTGTCGTTCGCGCCACTCACTAATCATTTTAGCGCAAGCTAGAAGTAGCGGCTGTCCAGTAACCATATCCGCCTGCCAATCGATTAAAGTCGAGGCATTTTTGCGGCGGATTCATTCGAAACCGTGTCAACGGCGGAACGTCAAACGTCGCCGGAGCCAGCAAAAGGGTGGCTGTTGTTTACCTCTTCGTACGGTCTAAAAAGGAAAAAAACATGCCGAGTGCGACAAATCAAGCTACGCCATCCATACCCGGCGTTCAGCCGCTTGAGGTAGTCATGCTGATCTATCCCGGCATGACCATGTTGGACGTCATAGGTCCGCAGAATGTCCTCGGTCTCGCCGGTCGCACGCACTTAATCTGGAAATCGCTGGACCCAGTGGTGTCCGACACGGGCGTATCACTCAATCCTAGCGGTACGTTCGCGACATGCCCACGCGACGTGGACGTCCTGTTTGTGCCAGGCGCCACCAATAACAACGCGCTGATGCAGGATGAGGAAACTCTCGCCTTCCTGCGCGAATTTGAGGCCAGCGCCCGCTACATAACCTCGGTCTGCACCGGCTCGCTCCTCCTAGGGGCCGCCGGGCTGTTGAAGGGTTACAGCTCGACTTGTCACTGGGCCTATATGGACATCCTGCGCGACCTGGGGATCGAGGCAAGTAATGAGCGCGTGCATCGTGATCGCAATAGGTTCTCCGGTGGTGGCGTCACGGCTGGAATCGACTTCGGGCTAACCCTGCTGTCAGAACTGCGCGGCGAGGAGTTGGCCAGGACAATCCAGCTCGGTCTCCAGTATAGCCCGGAGCCTCCGTTCGTTTCAGGCCTGCCGCATGAGGCCGGGCCGGAGATTACACGGAACATGCTGGGGCTGATTCACGGCGTCATCGAAGAAGGCCGTGAGATCGCCCGCAACGTGTCCCGGCGGAATGGTTCCCAGTCTGGCTGACGATACCCGTCCCTCATGCGAGCGACCGGTTAAGCCTTCAATTTAAGGGCTTAGAAACGCCCGAAGCGCCTCCAGCAACGCTTCGGGCTTTTCCTCTGCGGGATAGTGACCGCATCCCTCGATGATGACGGAAGTAACGTCGTCCGCGACCGTGCGCATCTCCTGCTCGACCATGCCGCCGCAGGCTAAAGCGCCTGCGAAGGTGAGCACCGGCACGCGGATACGCGCGTCGCCACGCTTGCGGTACTGCGGGATTGATGCGTCGATCGCGCGGTAATAGTCGAAGCTCGCCTTCAGCGCGCCAGGTACGCGCCGCAGCGTCTCGATGTAGAAGTCACGCGCATAGGCCGGAACCCCGTCCGGAGAGCCCGCTTTGGTAGCGAACTGATAGCCGAAATAGATATCCTCACGCCCCTCGACGAGCCGTTCGTTCACCCCGAGAGCGCGGTTGAAATTAAAGTGCCACAGGAAATCGCTTGTCTGCCTGTCGTCGCTGAGCAGCGGCGGTGAAGGCGAAAGACCGGGGATGATCGCCTCGCCGAGCGCGACGCGCGTGATGCGTTCCGGACGTGCTGCCGCCATGACAAAGCCGACCCACATGCCGATGTCGTAGCCGACCATCGCGAAGCGCTGGTGGCCGAGCGCGTTCATGAGGGCGAACATGTCGTCCGCCAAAGTTTCTGCGTCGTACCCGTCGGCAGGCTTGTCGGAAAGGCCGACGCCGCGCGGGTCGACCGCGATCACGGTGAAACGCTCGCTCAGCGGAAGCATCAGGTATCGCCAGGAGAACCAGTTCTGCGGCCATCCGCCCAGCAGCAGCAGCGGCGGTCCCTCGCCCCCCACCACCGCGTGCAGGCTTAGCGCCCCTGCGCGGACGCGCAGGCTGCGGAACACACCCCTGAACCCCTCGGGCAGCTTCGGAACCCCATCGACCGATCCGAAACCGGTCGCTTCCGGGAACTGTTTAGTCATCGTCTTGTCTCCAATTACGCAGTGCGTTTCGTTACGAACAATCGGCAGAACTGCACCGGGGCATGGATGCCGCCCATTGCAAAGCGACGAACGCCGTCACTGCCGTGGCGTTGATTTGAGCCGGGCGGCGCGGTTCACGACGCCTCGGCTACCGCGCTCCCTCAGAAAGGCTTGGCTACCGCCATCAGGGCGATAACGAGGAGGCAGGCCAGCACGATGGGTGCCGTTCGCAGAGGCCGTACGGCCGATCCTGTTGCCAGTCGCCGCAGCCGCCCCGACTGCACTCCGTGCAGCCCGGACAGAAGCAGCACGAAGGCGAACTTAACTTGCAGCCAGGTCTCGGTAAACCAGTGGCCGGATGTCGCCAGGATCAGCCCAAGCGTCCAGACGAGCAGCATCGCTGGCGTGGTCACCGCCCGGTCCCAGCGGCGCACCCCGCGCGCGAACGGAGCTGCAATCGCAGGGTCCGCCGGCAGCGCTGCCAACAGCACCGAAACCGCCAGCACGCCTCCGACGAAGGTCAAGGCGGCGGCGACATGGATCGCCTTCAGCCACAGATAGGCCGTGCCCGGGATCATGCGAGCGAGGCCGCTCTGCGCGCCAGGAAACCTAAGTTAAGGAATCCGCCGAAGGGCACGATGGCGCCCACCATAAGTCGAGCGATTTCGTTCCGGCTCCAACCGCTGCCCGAAACGGTTTGGATGGCCGTCCACACATAGACCAGAAAGGCCACGCCGTGGACTGGACCCATGACGTGCACCGCACTTTTAACACCGACCATATGTTTTAGCGGCACCGCCACGCACAGCAGCAGCAGAAGCGTTGTCGCCTCAACAAAGGAGATAACTTCAAGTCGGCGCAGCTGGTGCAACTCTTCTCGGCACGTCGCTTCGTTGGCCGTCCTCACGCGGCGATCAGTTCAACACGCCCTGTCTGGGCGATCTCGCGCGAGCGTTGTCCCACGCAAACCACGAGCGTGATCAGCTCGGCCTTTTTTTGGAAGGAAATCATTTGCGGGTTATTCACGCTGAAAGCCTCTTATTGTCCCAACTCTGCTACAACCTGCGCGTTGTTTCGGTGAGTGGCACGAACGACAAAATGCGATCGTTTCCTGCCGGCTGCCAGAAAGCTCGTGACGCCTAAACAAGCTTGGTGCATCGAAGTCGTCTCACGCAGGAGCTGCCTTGCATACCGTTGCCGTCCTTGCCTTAGATGGCGTCGTTTCGTTTGAACTCGGCATTGCCTGCGAGGTGTTCGGCCGCGTCAGGACGGCCGAGGACGCGCCGGCTTATCTCGTCGAAGCCTGTAGCGAGCGCCCCCGGGTCAGAACTGGAGGATACGACGTCCTTGTCCCAAACAGACTTGACCGACTTGCGCTTGCGGACACCGTGATCGTGGCCGGCGTGGAGGATGCGTCCGTTCCTGTTTCGCCCAAGGTGCTAAATGCGATTCATGCCGCCTGGGCGAATGGCGCCCGTATTGCTTCGATCTGCACCGGAGCCTTCGTGCTCGCCGAAACTGGACTGCTCGACGGCCGACGCGCAACCACACATTGGCGCGCAGCGGCGGACTTCGCACGCCGTTTTCCCATGGTGCTGCTCGACCCCGCGGTTCTATTCGTCGACGAGGGGCGCATCGTTACGTCAGCCGGGGCGATGGCTGGCGTCGACATGTGTCTTCACCTAGTCTCCCGCGATCATGGCAGCGCAATCGCCCGCCATGCTTCGCGCCTGGCGGTCGCGCCGCTGCACCGCGATGGAGGGCAGGCGCAGTTCATTCGCCACGATCCACCCAAGTCGGACGACAGCCTCGCTTCGACCCTCGACTGGGCGCTCGCACACCTTGACCTCCCGCTCAGCGTGGAGAGGCTAGCCGCTCGTGCTGCAATGGCTCCGCGAACCTTTGCGCGTCGCTTCGCCGAGCAGACCGGCACGACCCCACATCAATGGCTATTGCGGGCGCGAATCCAGCAGGCGCAGGAACTTCTGGAAACAACGACCCTGAATGTCGACGTCGTTGCGGCCTCGACCGGCTTCGGGGCCGCCGTCACGTTCCGGCCGCGGTTTCAGCGCGCCGTCGGTGTCAGCCCGCAAACCTATCGAAGGCGCTTCCAGGGTGACGCTCCAAGGGCGAGCGCACTGGCTCATCTATCGCTGAGTGCAGCGACGGGATCCGTACGTTCATGATTACGGGACGCATCACGCCCACCATCGGATCGAGAGCGCATTTCCGGCGTAGGAATTTCACCTCTTCGCAACCACCTGAGACAAGCTCATGGCCAAGGTCGTTCGGCTCGATGAGAGCCCGAAGCAAGGATTGTGGTAGCTGGCAGAAACCGAGCGGTCGTTGTCCTTTCCGCCACTCACGCCCCCGCTGGAATGGGTCGTAGATAGCGCGGCAATCACCGGAGCTCTCCTGATGACCGACTACGTCCTGACCTTCGCCCCGGGTGCCGAGCCGCTGAAGATCGGCATGGTGCTCTATCCCGGTTTCACGCTGCTCGACCTTGCCGGTCCGCAGGCGGCGCTCGGCATGAACGGCCAAACCATCCTGTTGTGGAAGAACTTGGAACCGGTCGCCACCGACAGCGGAATCGCTCTATATCCGAACACGACGTTCGACGACTGCCCGAAGGATCTGGACGTACTCTTCGTCCCCGGCGGGTTCGGAACCAACGATGCGATGAAGGACGCCGAGATCGTCGACTTCCTCGCCCGCGTCGGTCCCAAGGCGCGGTACGTGACGTCCGTCTGTTCGGGCTCGCTCGTGCTCGGCATGGCCGGGCTGCTCGACGGATATCGCGCCGCAACGCACTGGGCCTGTTATCCCGCGCTGGAGGCGGTGGGCGCGATCTCCACGCACGAGCGGGTCGTCGTCGACCGGAACCGCTACACCGGAGGCGGCGTGACCGCCGGCATCGACTTTGGGCTGAGGCTGCTAGCCGAGTTGCGCGGTGAACAGGTGGCCAAAGTTACCCAACTTGCCATGGAATACGATCCCGAGCCGCCGTTCAACACCGGCACGCCGGAGACCGCGGGACCCGAACTGACCAACATCGCGCTCACGATCATGGGAGACATGAACCCCGAAGCGATTGAGATCGCACGTTCCCGACGCCGCGAGCAGATCGCGGCGTAATCGCCGACATAAGTCGACGGGCTGGAAAGCCTCATTTACCGAAACCGAATACGTCTTGGTGGTAAATGCCGTCTTCGACCATTGCTTCAAGCCACTTGGACCCAGCGAGATGGTCCCCGCCGGTCTTATCGGCGTGAATGCGGATTAGTGTGTCACGGACGGCCGGCGCCATAAAGCGGCCGTCGCCACACAGGAAAATCTGACCGCCCTGCGACAAAGCTGTCCAAATTGCGTTCCGCGCTGCCCATAGTGCGTCTTGAACATAAAGGTGCGGCTGTTCTGGCACTTGCGAGAAAGCGAGATGGAGCTCGACCACGCCATCACCGGCCCATGCCTCCATCTCTTCGCGGCAAAACCAGTCATGATTGGGATGGCGCGCGCCAAAAAACAAGTGACAAGAGCTCGTCGCTCCCAGCGCGGCGCGCCCCTGAAGAAAACCGCGTAACGGTGCAAAGCCGGTTCCCGGCCCGATCAGCACTAGCGGCACGGCCCCGTCGCGGGGCGGCGCAAACGGCGGGTTGGGACGCCGGACATAGCCGAAGGCGCGCGCACCCGGCTCAAGATGGCGCAGATGAGTAGAGGCGAGCCCCTGATGCATACCAACGCCGGACCAGGCGGGAGCGTGAACGGTCCCAACGATCAGATCGACCGTGTGCGGGTTGACGATCGGGGACGACGCAATCGAATAAAAGCGCGGCGCGATCGCCGGCGATACTTCGACGAAGCTGTCCAGGCTCAATTCCGCCGCCGGGTGCCGGAGGAGTAGTCCGAGGAGGGTAAGCCGCGGTTCGGCCACCTGCGTGCGCCACGCTTCATCCTCAACCAATGCCACGAGTTCGCGGCGCGTGTTCGGGCAGCGGGTCTGTACGGTCACGGCGTCGAGCGCACGGCGCGACATAGCTTCGCTTAAATCGACGAAGTCGGCGAGGAGCTGACGGACCGTGACAGTCCGTCCGACCGGCAAGTGACGGAAGCGCGCGCCCGACGCAGTGGGTATCACCAGCATCTCGGCAGGCGTTCCAAGTCGTTCGAGCGCGTGGTTGACGAGCTCGTTGCGGTTGCGAGCATAGATGGCAAGGTGGTCACCTGCGGCGTAGGTCTGTCCATCGGGCAGCGCCAACGTCATGAACCTCGTCGAGCCGCGCGGTGCCTCGTCGGCGAAGTTCCAGAGTCCGTCGGCCGGACGGACGAGCTCGTCGTTGCGCTTGACCTCCAGCTCAATGGCATGCTCGGGCAGCGCCACGGCGCGAACTTCGCGCGCATCGACCAGTGCGAGCGTCAGCCCGCCAGTTTCCGCTTGGCCGCCTGTTGCGCCCAACGCCTCCCAAAGCTCTTTTAGAAACGCGGACACGCCAGCATCGAAATCGCCATCCCCGTTCGCCTCACCCCGAGGGCATAGGCGCTGCGCGCCCGTCGCAGCGAACGCGGCATCAATCTTCTTTGGAAAGGCCTGATAATTAGGCCATTGCGAGTTACCGATGCCGAGCACGGCAAAGCGCGTCTCGGGCCATCGTGTTTGTGCGAACCGAGTCGCGTCAATTGCCGCTTCGACGGCCAGCGCACTATCAGGCGCGCGGCCGTTGTAAGTAGCGGTGACGACTACGATCACACGATCCTCGGGCAACGTGCCCATCGCTTCGTCGAGTGACAGCGCGCGCGCCTCGAAACCGTCGTTTGACGCGCGTTCGGCGATCTCCTCCGCCACGTCGCGCGCTGTGCCGAGTGAGGTGCCATAGAGAACCGACAGGCGTCGCCCGTCCCCTGCGGCACGCAGTACCTCTTCAGCGCCGCGCGTGGTGCTGAAGAGCTCGCCACCGATGAGGCGGTCGTGCGGCGCCCTTGCCTTGATCCGCATCCGAAACGCGTCAGGCTTGATCGTCAACGTCTCCATTAGCTTGAGGCGGTAGCCCTGCTTGTCTGCGATCGCGAAGCGCTGGAGGATCATGGCGAGCGCCAGCTTCGCCTCGACCAGAGCGAACTGCCGGCCGATGCACGCTCTCGCGCCGTTACCGAACGGCTTGTAGGAGTGCGGATGGTGCTGCGCCTCGGCCTCCGGCAACCAGCGGTCGACGTCGAACTCCTCAGGATCGGGCCAGGCGCGCGGGTGGCGATGCAGCCCGAGCGCAAATACGCTGATAGGGCGATCCTTCGGCAGCACCCATTTGCCGCCGATCACCGTGTCCTCATACGCCCCGACTGAAAAGGACGGTGCGGTGGGCCAGAGCCGCTGCGCCTCCTTGATGACGCGCTCGATCACCTTGAGGTGGGCGAGATGCTCGAAAGTCGGACGCGTGTCGCCGGGAAGCACGCGATCGACTTCGACATAGGCTTGCGCGAGTACCGCTGGCGAGCGCAGCAACTCCATCAGCGCGAAGGTCAGCAACCCAGAGGTGGTGTCGTGCCCAGCGATCAGGAAAGTGAGAACTTGGTAGCGGATGTTGAGATCATCGAGCGGTGCACCAGTTTCAGGGTCGGTCGCGGTGAGCATGAGATTGAGCAGGTCACGCGACTCAGCGGGCGTTCGCCGGCGTTCGGCGATCAGCCCGTCGACCAATGCGTTCATCTCGGCGATGTCAGCTTCGAAATTTGCATTCGCTTTCTTGGCAAAGCGCTGCTTGATTGGAAGGCGTGTGGCGATCTTGCGCGTCTCGGCAAGCACGCGTGCTAGCGCCTCCAGGAACGGGTCGAGTTCGTCGCGTTCGAAGCTGCCAAATCGGTGTCCGAACCCGGCGATTGCGATGCTGTCCAGAGTTAGACGCGTCATGTCGTCCGCGACGAGGACGTCTTGTCCCTCCGCCTTCGTCCACTTCGTGACGAGCTGGTCGCATACTTCCAGGATCATCCCGAAATAGCCGCGCATTGCGCGCTGGCTGAAAGCAGGCAGCAGAATACGGTGCGCCTTGCCCCAATTTTCCTCTTCGGTGAACGCGGTAAACAGGCCATCGCCGGCGAAGCGGCGGACGATGCGCAGGCCTTGACCGGGCAGTTTGCGGAACCGAGTTTCGTCACACAGTTCGGCGACAAGATCAGGGTCGGTGGCAAACAGCAATGCGCGCTTGCCGAGCATCACCTTGAAGATGCCGGGATCGGCGAATTCCCGGCTCAGTTCGAGAATATGGCCGGTGAAGCCGCCTCGCGGAATCTGGTGGAGGTTGCCCAGAACGGGGACTGTCTCCGGCCCGGGATAATGGGACGGGTCGAGCAACTCGGCGGAAGGGACATTTTCAGCCGTGTCTTCAATGTCCAAGATTGCCACGACTTTATCACTCCTGCCTAGCAGTACCGATGCGGTCATTCGCTTAAAGCTGCAATTTGCGAGACGTTATCCGCTCATGCGCACCGGCTATCAGTGACGGTACGCAGACTTCGCCAGTTCCTCCTCAACCAGTTCCTTTTTGGAGAGCTTGCCAATCAGCGTTTTGGGGAGGGTGTCGCGGATCTCGATTTCGCGTGGCATTTCGATCTTGCTGACTTTGTCGCGTAGGAAGTCGCGCAATGACTCCGACGTTACGGTGCCCGGGTCTATCAGGGTCACGAATGCCTTCGGAGCTTGGCCCCGATAGGAATCGGGCGCCCCGATCACCACCGCCTCCGCTACCGCCGGGTGCTCGTACAGGGCGTCCTCAATCACGCGCGGATAGACGTTAAAGCCGCCGCACAGGATTAGATCCTTGATGCGGTCGACGATAAACAAATGGCCGTCCTCATCGAGATGACCGACGTCACCTGTTCGCAAGGCTCCATCCGCGAACGCCTCTTCGGTTTCGTCGGGTCGGTGCCAGTAGCCGCGCATCACCTGCGGTCCGCGCGCGCATATCTCGCCGTTCTCGCCTGTAGGGAGCAGACGATCCGGGTCCTCGCGATCACGGATTTCAATGGTCGTCCCTGGATAGGCAATGCCAGCAGACCCGCGCTTGCCCGAGCCGTCGGCAGGCTGACAGGTGATGATCGGAGACGCCTCGGACAAGCCATAGCCCTCAATTAGCATGGCGCCAGTCAGCCGCTCGAAGTCTGCTTTGAGCTCGGCGGGCAAGGGCGCGCCACCTGAAATGCAGAAGCGAACGAACGACAGGTCAACCCGCTGCTTCGCCGCGGCACCGACGATCGAGCCGTAAATCGTGGGGACAGCGGGAAAATAGGTCGGCCGCGTGTTCTTAATCGTTGTCAACGCCTGAGCCAGGTTGAAGCGAGGCATCAAGATCATCTGCGCCCCGATACGGACCGAGAAGTTCAGGACAGTTGTCAACGCGAAGACATGGAACAGCGGCAGCACACCGAGCACGCGGTCCTGCTCGGGCCGTTCGTCACCAAAATGAACCAGCGTCGCGTCGGCGTTTGAGACGAGATTGGCATGCGTCAGCATCGCCGCCTTGGGCGTGCCCGTCGTACCGCCGGTATATTGCAGCACGGCCACGTCGTCTGGAGCGATGGCGACCGGCTCAGGTGCATTCCGATTGTGGATCAGGTTGCGAAAACGAAGATGCCCCGGTTCGCTGGATGGCTCCGCGATCTCACGGTGCTTGAGCAGCCGGTAGGCGAGCCGCTTCAGTGGCGGCAACGCGTCGGCAATCGGGCAGGTAACTACGTGTCGCACACCAGTCGTGGCGGCGATACGGGCGACCCGGGCGTGGATTTCGGGAATGTCGCAAGTGACGATTACTTCCGCACCCGAGTCCTCAAGCAGGTGTTTCAACTCGCGGTCGACGTAGAGTGGATTGACGTTGACCACCACACCCCCCGCTTTGAGCGTCGCGAAATATAGGATCGGATAGTGGGGGGTATTCGGCAGGCACAGCGCAACGCGCGTGCCCGGTGCAACACCGAGATCCTGAAGGCCGCGTGTGGCGCGCTTCACGATGCGGCCGAGTTCCACATAGCTGGTCCGCCGGCCGAGAAAGTGGATTGCCGGACGGTCGCCAAAGCGCCGCACCGCCTCGTCCAGCAGGTGACCGAGTGATCGCGGCTCGGCAGACAGCGGCGGGCCCTGCGCAATCATTCCGGTTGCGCGATCTCAAGGGCTAGCAGCGGAGCGTGCTGTTGTGCGCCGAAGGTGTCGGTCTCGCCGATGCTGCCCTGCGGACGCGGACGGCGGATCGTCAGCTTGAACGCGAGTGCGGGATCGAAGAACTGGAAATTGGTGATCGCGTCCGGATCAATCGCGTAAGCGCGGGCGAGTGACTCGCGCGTGACTGACCCGCTTTCCTTCACCATCCGGTAGCGCTCGGCGTCGTCGAACATCACGTCGAAGGTGAGCTCAAAAGGCCCCGCATTCTTGCTGCGGACGAGCTTGGCGAGGTCGCGGATCGTGGGCACGTTGCGCATGGGCGTCAGACCTCCAGCCGATGAACGGGGAACAACTCTGTCGGACTGTCGACTTCCATCAGGTGATAGATGCTGAACGCGCACACCGGACCGATCTCATTTTCCATCGGGGTCAGCGGGAACGCCATATTGCCTCCCGTCGCCATCTGCCGGGGATATGGCGCATGAAGGCAGGCGACACGCGCAGTGTTGCAGATCGCGTTAGCGATGTCCTGGGTCGGGCCGATGACTTCGGCGAGAATACAAAGCTCGTGCGGACGCGCGTCCTTGATCGGTTCCAGCGCGCCCATTACGCCATTCTTGCCATAAACATGGAAGATGAGCTGAGCCAACCCATCGGCCAGCGCCGCGTGGGTGGCGGTCACATGCCGTGTGACAGCCGCGAGAAAGTCGTCGATGCCCTCGATCAGGATCGGGTCGCGGATTCCGCCAATGAACACGGTGCGGTGACCGACGATCGAAGCGCCCTCCAGCTTGACCGTGTAGGGGGTTGTGCGGAAAACGCTGCGTTCCACCCGAACCGTGCGCTCGTCGAGCGCGGTGTACGTCGCCGTGTTCAGATCAAGTACGCCGCCCGGCCCTGCGAGTAGATCGGCACGGGACTTTTCGTACAACGTATGTGCGGCGACCGAAAGTGGCGTGCAGCGCTCCTTGGCGCTCATAGGTTCCAGGTCGAAGCTGTTAGCGCGGATCGTCGCCAGGATGACGCGCCCCTTGGGCTCGGCGCACACTGCACCGCATTCCATGATCTTACCCATGTGCCACGCGACCCCCGGATCGATCCCCCGTTGGAGACACAGCGCGGCATAAGGCGCGGGGTCGTAGGCGCGACCTGCGACGATCACGTCGACCTCCTCACTCAGGGCTTCGAGAAACGGCTCCACGCCCATTTGCGCGACGATCGCAACCGACGCATCGACCGCAGCTTCGTCCAGCGGCGGCACCGGACCGCACGGCCCAATCCGGCCTGCGGCCAGTCGCTCGCGCACGACATCCTTGGGAATGTCGGCGTAGATCGCCGCGATCTTGAGCTTGTAGCCCTTGTCGCTCGCGATCGTGCGGATCAGGCCGACCATATAATCGACCTGCGCGTTGGTGCCGGTGCCACCGGCCGAGCCGATCAGCACCGGGATTTTTCGGGTCGCGCACGCCTCCAGCATCGGCTCCAGATCGCGGCGGTATGCCGAGTTGCTGTTTGTGCGCTTGCCCAGCCCCAGTTCTTGCGGTCCATTGTCGGTCGAGCCTGAATCGATCACGATTGCGTCGGCGCCTGCGTCGATCGCCCTCCAGAAGTCGGCAGCCGGGTAGCCGTAGCCGAGCATTCCGACCGGCGTAACGATCTTGAGTTCCTTAGCCATGCGACAGCACTCGCGCGTCGGCCGGCGAGGGCCGCTCGCCTGCAAGGGGGCGCTTCAGGCCAAGCGTATCGCGCAGCGTTGCGCCGTCATATTCTCTGCGGTGCAGCCCGCGCCGTTGAAGTTCTGGCACGACCAGCCGGACGAAATCCTCGTAAGAGCCCGGCGTCTGGGGCGCCATAATGACAAAACCGTCGCAGGCGTCGGAGAACCATTCCTCCATCTGGTCAGCGACCTGCTTGACGTCACCGCAGAACATTGGCGCTTCCTTGAGCGTACCGCGCCCGGACACCTCGACGAAGTCGCGTACCGACGGGTTCTTCTTGCCGCTCTTGGTGATCACCCGGTCGCGGTAACTCTGCCACGATACGGCGGCGAGTTCCTCATCGGTAAATGGCAGATCATAGTCGCGCGCGCCGAAATCGACGTTCATGACTTCGCATAGCAATGTCAGCCCGTCGATCGGTTTGGACAGGCTCTCCAGATAAGCGCGCTTCTCCTGCGCGGCGTCCGCAGATTCGGCAACGACGACGTTGACCGCAGGCGCAACCTTTACGTCGTCCGGGTTGCGCCCAGCGGCTTCGGCGGCTCCACGCAGGCTCTCATATTGCTTTCGGCCGAGATCACGATTGGGATAGCCCGCAAACACCAGTTCCGCCCAGCGTCCAGCGAAGCGCTGCCCGCGCCCGCTTGATCCCGCCTGAAGGAGCACGGGATGGCCCTGGCTTGAACGCGGCACGGTGAGCGGCCCGCGCGTCTGGAAATACTCGCCCTTATAGTCGAGCCGGTGAACCTTGTCCGGATTGGCAAAGTGGCCAGACGCCTTGTCGATGATGAGTGCGTCGTCCTCCCAGCTATCCCACAACCCCATCACCGCTTCCATGAACTCGTCGGCGCGGTCATAGCGAAGGTCGTGCTCAAGATGCTCGGTGCGGCCGAAGTTTTCGGCCTCGGAATCGTTGAGCGAGGTAACGATGTTCCAGGCGACCCGACCTTTGGTCATCAGGTCAAGTGTCGCGAACAGTCGGGCGACGTGATAGGGTTCGTAATAGGTCGTCGAATACGTCGCACCAAGCCCCAGGTGGGTCGTTGCACATGCCATCGCCATCAGCACTGGCGTCGGGTCGAGCTTTACCGCCCGCACGCCGTTCTCCACCGTCGCACGGTGGCTGGCGCCGTAGATATCCGGCATCGCCAGACGGTCATCGAAGAACGCCATGTCGAAGCGGCCATCCTCCAGCGTCCGCGCGATCCGCTGATAGTATTCGGGCGCCATGAAATCGGGTGTCGAAGCGGGGTGCCGCCACGACCCGGCGTAATTCGAACAGTTCTGCGCCTGCATGAAGGCGATCAACGACATCTGGCGATCGGGCTTAGTCATTATGATGGTCCTGTGCTTGACTTTAGGTGTGCGTCAGAAGCTCTGCGTCACGCCGATCTTGAGCTGCCGCTTGAGCGCACTCGCGGTGAACGGATCATAGTTGTAGTTAAGCCGCGCGAACGGGGGATCCTCATCAGTCACGTTGAGCACCGTCAGGTTGATCGTCGTGCCAGTCGCGAGCTGCGCACGAAGCGAGATGTCAGCGGTCGTGAAGGCGCCGATCTTCTGGCCGTTTAGCTGCTGAGAACCGGCCGACAATCCGACTAAATCGACGCGCGGAACAAACAGAGTGTCGCGCTGATCGCGGTAGCTGCCGATATAATTAAGGGTGGCGCGGGCGCTGAAGATGCCGTGGCCGTAATCGACGAACGCTTGCCCCTTCCACCGGGGCAACGGATACGCGATCGTGCCACTGTTTAACTTGCCCGCGGCGTCAAATCCCGACTGGACGAGTATGCCTTCCACTGAAAGGTCGCTGACGTTATAGTCGATGACGTAGCTAAGCGACCCACCGAGCCCAAGCGTTCCGCCGAAAACGTCGCGTTTGTGATACGTCAGCTGCACGTCGATTCCGGAGGTGTTCACAGCCGCGGCGTTGACCTGCCGCGTGTTGACGCGCGATACGGTCGCCAAGCTGCAAGTCCCCGCTCCCGGGACGCCGCCGCCATTGGTAAATTGAAACCGGTTGCGCAGCGCTGCAAACGCTGGGTCGGCACAGTTCCCTGGATTGGCGAATAGTGCGGTCGCCATGTTAGCCGCTGGCTCCGCTACGATGAGATCGCGTAGCTTAAACTTGAAATAATCGACGTTAAAGTCGAACCCGCCGGCCTCGATCACGACGCCACCCGAATAGTTGGTCGCAGTTTCTGGCTTGAGGCTCGAATTGCCGAACGTATCGATCGGAACGAAATTACGTCCGACCAGTTGGAGCGTCGTGTCAGGCGTGTTGTTGCGCAGCTGGTCTGGCGGCCCGCGAAAGGTGGTCGAATAAGAGCCACGAAATGCCAGCCAAGAAAGCGCTTGATAGCGAGCGCTGACCTTCGGGTCGAACGTCGAGCCCACGCCCCCACCGTAATCTTCGTATCGCGCCGCAAGTTGAAGATCGAGCCCTTTGAACAACGGCGCGCGAAGCTCAGCGAAGGCGGCTTTCACGTTGCCGGACGCACTGCCGTTACGCCCCGAGCCGAGGAACCCAAGCGCGCCCACGACCGGCGAGCAGGTCAGATTGCCGTTGACCGGGGTGTCGCGACATGGTGTCGCCGCTAGATTGCTGTCGTTGCCAAACTGCGTGCTAAATTTGGTCTTGCGGTACTGACCGCCGATCGCGAAGGCGAGCGCGCCCCCCGGTAGCTCGATTCCGGTTTTTCCGCTGATCGTCACGTCGCCGACATAGAGCTGCGTCTCAACTTTGTTAGAATATTGCCCTGACAGATACTGTGCCAACTCGGTGCTATTAGCGACGCCGGGGACATAGGTCGAGTTGGCGACGCCGAGCCCCGGATTACTAGGAGAGGCATTGCCGAACGGGTTCAAATAGATGCAGCCGTTTTGCCCAGGGGTATTCGCTGCTACGTTGCAGCCGGACCCGCCTAATCCGCGGAGCGCCAGCTGAACGCGATCACCAAACTCATCGACCCCGCGCACGTCCCGGATATAGTCGTGGTAGGTGAAGCTGGTGTCTAAATTAATGTCGTCGGTGAGTTTGCCCTTGATCGCGGCAGTAAAGCGGATCGACTCCGATTGCCGCTTGCCATCGCTGGAACCGAAATCGTCAGGAAATAGCGGGTTACCGCCCGAGAAGAAGGGACGGAAGCGAAGGAGCGGAAACACCACGCCGGCCGCGCTCGCGGGGACCGTTCCGGGGTTCTGCTGCAAATAGGCTTGATAACCGGGATTGCTGGCAGGCACGAAATATCCCGCGACCCCTACCGTCGGGTTGATCGTCGGCAGGGCCGACCTGCTGGGTGCCTGGGTCAACAGGTATGACGGTGAAGTCCGCGCATGCGGCACGTCCGACATTGCGTAGAGTGCCGATGCTTCGAACGTGAAGCGATCTGTCAGGTCGATGCCGACCTCGGTGTAGATCTGGTAACGGTTCTCTGTGTCGGTCAGCGCATTGAACGGCGTCCCTTGTGTGTAACACGCTCCGTTAGCCGCTGGTGCCGAAAGTGTACCGGTTGCTGCAAGCGTACCGCCGAGCGCGGCGCAGGAGCGATCGACGGTCAATCCTGCAAGCGGGGTACCGCCCCCCGTCACGGGAACAAAGGAACCAGGGCTGCCACCTGCGCTGAACCCCGCTTCGGGATTGTTGGCGTACGGCTGCACCGCGAAATCGCGATCGACCGTCCTCAGTTCTGAACGATGCTGATACCCTGCCGCAACAAGGAGACGAAGCCCGTCGGCCTGGTGCCCGAAACTTATCGAGCCACCATAATCACCATCCGACCCCTTTATTTGCTTGTAGTCACCCGTGACCAGAAAGCCCTTCTGATTAATGCGTGTGATAAAGTTGACTACGCCCGCGATCGCGTCTGACCCGTAGGTGGCAGCAGCGCCGTCCTTGAGAACCTCAACGCGACCGATCGCCGCGAGTGGCAGCAGGTTGATGTCGACTGCAGGAACGTTGATCCCAGCGTTTACGAGCCGCTTGCTGTTGAGCAGCACCAGTGTCCGCGAGGGCCCGAGGCCACGCAAATTGACCGTGGCGATGCCTTCCGATCCCTGCGAGCGCGTATCAAAGGAGTTGGAGTCGCCGAGCACGCCGCTGGAAACCGTTAGTGTCTTCAAAAGCTCGACCGGCGACGGCGAACCCTGGCGCGCCAAATCTTGACCCGAAATGACCTCGACCGGCGAGGTGCCGGTTTCCGAAGACCCGCGAATAAGGGATCCAGTTACGATGATGTCGGCGGCCTGATCCGCGCCTGCCGGAGCGGGGGTTTGCTCCGATGTGGGTGTCGGTGCGGGCATTGGAGCCACTTGCGCCTGCGCAGATCCGATTGCCAACGAAGTAGCAAGTGCGGTCAAACTCAAGTGACCGAGTGTCGTGAATGCCCGCATGACTGTAATCCTCCCGAAGTCTTATAATTATTGAGCGCGACCTTTATCGCTGCCCGCCGTCGCTACAATTTGCGACAGACTATCGATTCATGTGCCGCTGTTATTAGTTTAGCCGAGTGGCATTCGTGATTTCGCCGATACTTCCGACCCGCTCAACGTTGCGAAGTAGGTCTAGCAGCGCACGCGCGCGCTCGTCGCTCACCGCCCGGGAGGCATTGATCAGGAACTTCGCCTCGATCGTTTCGGGCGACAGCGGACGGTCGGGCGTTCCTGTGCTCGTCATCTCTCGTTGGCGGATTACATCGCCGTTCTTCATGGTGAGGCGCACCTCACCGGGGAAATGCTTCGGGAAATCGCTTCCGGGATCGTCTTCAACATGTGCGAGCGCGGCCAGCGCAAGCACCCGGGGATCGTCGACACCGCGGTCGTGGAACGCGGCCAGATCGACCACGCCGGTAGCAAGCGCTAGTGCTACGACGTAGGGTACGCTGAACATTGCCTCGTACGGCGATTGAGGCCGCTGCCTGCGCGCGAGCGGTTCACCAACGAGCGGGTACAACCTCTTGTGAAGTGGAAGATCGATACGCACGATCTGATCGACATCGACCATCTCACGCAAATGCAGTGCGGCATCGACATAGGCATGTATGAAGTGACAGCAGGGATAAGGCTTGAGCGCGATCCCCTCAATCAGCCAGTCTTCGCCCAGCCCGACCGTCGGCATCATGGTCGGTTTGGGCGCCTCCCCCAGATGAGTCTTGTAGAAGCCATGCTTACCTTCGAATACCGTGGTTGCGCCGGTAAAACCATTCTGCGCGAGCACAACCGCCGAATAACCCGCATGCGCCGACCACCCCGCATGCAGTCGTTTCAGCGACCCGCCTAACTCGAGGATACCCGCCGCCTGGCTGCCGGCGAAGCTGAGCGCAGAAACGAGCTGGTCGCGGGTGAGTCCGAGCAGCCGCCCGGCTGTGAAAGCCGCCGCGAAGGTGCCCGCCAGCGCCGTCGGATGAAAGCCGCGATCGTGAAA
Source organism: Sphingomonas sp. TREG-RG-20F-R18-01 (assembly GCF_022662475.1). Classification (GTDB taxonomy): domain Bacteria; phylum Pseudomonadota; class Alphaproteobacteria; order Sphingomonadales; family Sphingomonadaceae; genus Sphingomonas. The sequence continues at coordinate 1,315 of NZ_JAKNQQ010000009.1, read as the reverse complement.
CCCGCCTTCGGCCGCGTTGGCGATGCGGCAGCCTAGCTCCAGGCCAACGACAAAAGCGGCGAGCAACTCTTCACCGTTGGCGCCGGTCGCCTCCGCCGCAGCGAGTCCGGCCGCGAGTGCGGGCGTTGTCGCGTGATAGATGGCGGTGACGTGCGTATCGTCGAAGTCGAGCCCATGAAACAGCACGCCGTTGACTAGCGCGGCGTTTATGGGTGGAAGCGCCGTGCCGCTGCCGAGTGCAGTCGCCGATCCGGTCCCACCCAGCGCCTTGGCCCCGGCCAATATTTCGTCTGCGAAATCGAACCCGGTTGCAGCGAGCGCCAGCCCAAACGCGTCGAGCATATGCGCCTTGGCCTTGGCGACCACCGGGGCCGGTACGTCGACGAGTTTGAGCCCAAGCGCGAAATCCGCCAAGCGCTGCGCCTCTGTTCCGGGCTCAGGCGCAGTCGCTGGGGTGGGGCGCTCCATCAAAGTGCTGGGTACGGTGGCCATATCAGGCGTCCTCTCAATTATGACAGCTTGTTGCTCGTTGTTGTGCCGATCCAGCAAATCGCGATCGGCTATGCTTTTATTCTCACCCGCTATGGATGAACTTCGCTAGACGGCCGCATTGGTGAAGCGGCTCTCCACTTCGCGGCCGAAACGCCGGCGCCCTATAAGGAAGCCGAGCGCGCCCAGAGACAGCGCAATCGCGACAACGATCGACAGCGCCGTGCCGATCGGCAGCGCCGTTCCCTTGGCGAGGAGCGCCACCATGGGCGGCCCCAGTCCTGCTCCCACCACGGTTGCGACGAGCTGATAAGCTGCCAGCGCCTGTCCACGCATCTCGCCAGGCGCGATCTCCTGGAGCGCAGCGGGACCGAGCGCGATGCCGGCCGAGCTACAAATCGTTATCAAACCGATCAGCGTTATGTAAGTCGCGGCCCCCGGTGCAAAAGGAAGCAGGACCGCGAGCACGGCGCCGATCACACAGGCTGTAGCCGCCACACGGAACTTGCCATCACGCACGCCTCGCGCAGCTAGCCGATCGGCGATCGTCGTCCCGCCGATGACACCGGCCAGCCCGCCGAGCATGACGGCAATCCCCAATCCGAACCCCGCTTCCGCGCGCGTGACGTCCATCGAGCGGACCAAGTGCGTCGGTGCCCAAGCTAGGACCGCATAGCCGCCCAGGACAAAGGTGCCAAAGCTCAGAAAATGAGTAAGGAACAGACGGCCACGGCTTTTCATGTACCGCAACACGGCCCCGATCGGCATCGCCGCCTGCACAGCGCCCGCCACAGTGAGGCCGCGTCGCGCTGGCTCCGGCAGAAGC
>NZ_JAKNQQ010000008.1 GCF_022662475.1 Sphingomonas sp. TREG-RG-20F-R18-01 | reverse complement strand
CCCACTTGCGGTCATTCAGGGGGCGACCGATAAGCCCTAAATGGATTGTCCGTCAGAAACGCTGCGGAGGTGGGAACCTCTCGTCGAGTTGCCTGAGCAAATGCTTGGCACCGTCGACGTGATGTCGAATGGCACAACTTTGATCGCTACCGCCTACTACGATGACACGACTATCTCTCGCCCGGTCCGACTTGATTTTGGAAGGGTAGAAGCGTTCAAAATCTACGAAGAGTTTTCGGACCCAGCCATTTCCAGCGCTCCGCCGATGATGCGGGACCCGATCTCGGGGAACGTGCCGTGGCCATTTCAAGAGGTAGTGGACTCGCGCTGGGTGCGCAGCGTGCTTGCTCGGAACGGCGCGCTCAATGGGCGGTCGTGGCAGCACTTCACAATCGTGACGGTTGACGTGATCCTTCATGTCATGACGGATTCACCCCTCAAGGCGGAGCGGATTGACGGCTGAAAGCTGCCGGTCGGCATTCCACCATTAGCAGCCGTTGGCATCGACCATGTAGGTTTCAGGTTTACCGCGTGAAGTCGGTTCCCAGCCTGCCGCCAAGGCAGCGCTGACGCCGTTGGCAACTACCGATTTGCTGATAGGTGGTCGCCTGCGGTGCGGCGATCCATTTCCAGACTTGGGCATTGGAAACTCCAGCAACGCTTCGCGTTGCCCGCCCTTCTGGCGAATGGATAACACTAACCCCCGCCAGCCATCCGCCGTGCACCATTGCGGCTCCCGCTGGACCGCCCACTCATAGGTCAAACCATCGACTTCAATGGTGTCGGCAAGATCGCGAGTGTGAAGCATCGGAGCCTTTTGGCGCGCGACAGCTATGTCCGCAATCCACCAATTTTCGCCGTTCAGCCTGACAAGTCGCGGCTGATTTTCAAAGGATCACTGCCCCCCTTCCGTCATCCCCGCGACGGCGGGGATCCATACTGGCTGGCGGCGCAGGACAGGACGGACGGTGCCAATGGATTCCCGCTTGCGCGGGAATGACGGACGGGTTTCGGACAGTCTCCCCTCCCCACCGTCATCTCCGCGAGGGCAGCGCCCCACCACACCACGACAATCTACTTCCGTCAGCCCCCGCCACACGCCACCGCCCCCCGCCCCCCCCTTTGACCGCAACCCCGCACCACAATAAGCGCAGCACCACCGCCGCTCCGCGAGGATCGGCCCCGCTCGCAAGGAGGCGCTATGTCCGACGATTACGACCACGGCCGGCGCGATGGCCTGCGGCTGGCGCTCGCCATCCTGTCGGCGGAGGAAGCCAAATGGGCCGCGCTGCTCGGGGAAAGCAAGTCGTGGCGGACCAACCAGATCCGCGAAGTCCGCCACAAAGCGTTGCAGGTCGCACAGAAGCGGATCCAGACCGTGCTGAACCGTCTGTCGCCCAAGGAGGAAAGCGGGATCAGCGACGAACTTGCAGCGGCTCTCGACATCGCGGGGCTGTGAGAAGCTTGCCGGGACGACGCTCGCCTACCCCGCATAAGCCTTCACCACGTCGAACAGATAATCCCGTCCGTCATACAGGGACTTGACGTTCATCCGCTCGTTCAGCCCGTGCGCGCGATTGATATCCGCCCCGATGAACAGCCCCGGCACGCCATAGACCGGGATCCCGATCGTCTCGAAGAAGACCCCGTCGGTCGCGCCGGTCGACATCAGGGGCAGGATCGCAATCCCCGGGAAATGTTTGGCCGCGACCGCCCTGGCGGGTCCGAGGATCTTGGGGTCGAGCGACGGCGGTACCGCCGTCGGGCGGACCGGCTGGTTGGCGGTGACGGTCACCTTGGGGCCGGCCAGTGCCTTCAGCCGGGCCAGCGTCGCATCGACCGTCTCGCCCGGAAAGATCCGGCAGTTGACGTTGGCGGTCGCGCGCTGCGGCAGCGCGTTTTCGGCATGGCCCGCGTTCAGCAGGGTCGCGACACAGGTCGTGCGCAGCATCGAATGATAGGTCTTGCTGGCACTGACCACCGCATTGGCCGCGCTGTCCGCCGGATCGGCCAGCAGGCGCTTGATCGCATCCGCCATCGGCCCGGGCTGCGCGGCGGCGTTTCCGGCAAAGAAGGCGCGCGTCGTGTCGGTGAACCGGATCGGGAATTCATAGCCCTGCACGGCCTTCAGCGCATCGGACAGTTCGTAGATGGCGTTGTCGGGGGTTGGCTGGCTGCTGTGCCCGCCGGGGTTGGTGGCGAGCAACGTGAAGTTCTGCGCGGCCTTCTCGCCGACCTGGAGGAACAGCGTCTTGCGCTGCCCCTCCTCGGTCAGCAGTCCGTTGCCGCCCTCGTTGAGCGCGAATTCCGCGGCGATCAGGTCGGGCTTGTTCTTTGCCAGCCATTCGGCACCGTTGAAGGCGAAGGTCGTCTCCTCGCCACAGGTCAGCGCAAGCTTGATAGTGCGCTTCGGCCGATATCCGCCCGTCTTGAAGCGCACCATCGCGTCGGCCCAGATCGCGGCCTGCGCCTTGTCGTCGGTGCTGCCGCGCGCGTAATAATAGCCGCCGTCCTCGACCAGCGTGAACGGATCGCGCGTCCAGTCCTCACGCTTGGCCTCGACCACGTCGAGATGCGCCATCAGCAGCATCGGCTTGGCGCGCGCGTCACTGCCCTTCAGCATCGCGACCAGGCCGCCTTCCCTGGGGTGATCGGGCACCGAGAAATAGGTGATGTCGGAATCGGCATAACCCGCCGTCTTCAGCCGCGCGCCGATCTGCGCCGCAGCCTGGGTGCAACTGCCCGAGGACAGCGTCGTGTTGGTTTCGACCAGTTCCTTGTAGACCTGGAAAAATGCCTTCTGGTCGGGGCGATCCTGCGCCGACGCGGCGGGTGCGAGCGACGCCCCGATGGCCGCGGTGCCGAGAAGGATCGCCAGAGTGATCGTGCGCATGGTGCCCCCTAGATGCTTATCGGGGGAGGCTAACGCGGTGCGCGGGGAACGCAACGGGTTCGTCCCCGGCGCGGCCTGCCGCCGGGCTGCGCTAGAGCGGCGCCGGGCCCGGCTTCGGCCGCGCGAGGTGCAGTTCGCGGTTGGCGAAGTCGATCCGCACCTGCCCGAACAGGCGCAGCGCATCCATTCCGAGGAGCAGGGCCGGCCGCTTGCCCAGCCCGAACCGCTCGAACGGGGCGGCGTCGGAAAACGCGATCGGCAGGTTCGCCAGGCCGATCTCGCCGATCCGCACGCCGGTGACCACGCCGTACTGCGCGTTCAGGATGGCGCCGGTAACGCTCAACAGACGAACCCCCGTCATCTGGCTGCTCGTCCTCGCGACCAGCCGCTGGAGCGCGACGTTGCCCATGCTGACGACCGACCCCGTGTCGATCACCACCCGGATCCGCCGTCCTTCATAGGTCGCATCGGTGACCACCAGCTGGCCGAACAGGCTGCGCGCCCGGATCACGATATCGTTCGGCCCGAAACGCTCGGCGCGAGTCCGCCGGGAGGCCGGCGACACCGTCATCGCCTGCCGCGCGAAGTCGATCGTCACCGCCTTGCCCTGGAGCGTATCGATCCCGACCAGCCCGTCCGCGCCGAGGTTGCGCCGTTGCAGGGCAGGTGCCTCGATCCGGTTCGCGACGAGCACCGCGCCGGCGCGCGGCAGGCCGACCACGATCTGCGGCATCAGGACGGTCGCCGTCCACATCGGCCCCGCCATCGCGGTGACCTTGACCGAGCGCCCCGGCGCAAGCCGCAACGTCGCGCCGAGCTCGCGTGACACCACGGTGCGTTCGGAGCCGGTGTCGACGATAAACCGGAACGGGCCCGCTGCCCCGATCGTCACCGGCACCGTCATGCGGTTCTCGCTGGTTCCGAATTCCAGCTCCTCGGCCGCCCGTTGCTGCGGGTCCGTCGGTGGCGGCGGCGACACGGTCTGGCCGGGGCTGAACAGCGCAGCCAGCGGGACGGCGAGGAACAGCGCCGGGATCATGCGCGAAAGATACGCTCGTTCCGGGTCGACAACAAGCGATCTCAATCGAGCCGCATCGCCTCCGCCGCCAGCACTTCCGCCTCCTCGAGCAGCGCATCGTCCGACAGCCCCTGCGCGACCTTCTCGCGGCCGATCAGCGTCAGCACCGGCACCGCGAGCGGCGAGATCCGCTCCAGGTCGACGTGCAGCATCGTGTCCGCCGCGCGGTCGAGCAGGCTGGCGAGCCGCCCGACATCGGTCATCCGCGCGCGCGCATCCGCCCAGGCGGCTTGCAACAGGATATGCGCGGGCTCGTACTTGCGCAGCACGTCGTAGATCAGGTCGGTCGAGAAGGTCACCTGCCGCCCGGTCTTGCGCTTCCCCGGGATCTGCCGCTCGACCAGCCCGCCGATCACCGCGACCTCGCGGAACGCCCGCTTGAGCAGCGCGGATTGCTGCACCCATTCGACGAATTCGTCCTCGAGGATATCGGGCGAGAACAAGGCGGCGGGATCGGTGATCGGATCGAGCCCGTAGCAGGCGAGCGCATAGTCGTTCGACACGAAGCCGATCGGCCGCAGCCCCTGCGTTTCCATCCGCCGCGTGACGAGCATGCCGAGCGACTGGTGCGCGTTCCAGCCTTCGAAGCTGTAGGCGACCATGTAATGCCGCCCCTCGCGCGGGAAGGTCTCGACCAGCAGCTGCCCGGGGCGCGGCATCGTCGAGCGCGCCTGCTGCACCTCCAGCCATTCGCGCACGTCGTCCGGGAAGCGCGCCCATTCCGACGGATCGGCAAGGAACCCGCGCACGCGGTTGGCAAGGTTGGTCGACAGCGGCATCCGCGACCCGCCATAGCTCGGGATCCGTGCCGGACGGGCGGTCGCGCGGACCACCAGATCCTCGGTGTCGATCCGTTCGACCTCCAGGCTCATGCCCGCAAAGAAGAAGGTGTCCCCGGGGCTCATCGTCGCGGCAAACGCTTCCTCGACCCGCCCCAGCGTCCGGCCGTTCTTGAAGCGGACGCTGAGCATCGTCGCCTCGACGATGATGCCCGCGTTGAGCCGGTGCTGGCCGATGAACTTGGGGTGCGTGATCCGCCACAGGCCATCCGCGTCCTGCGTCAGCCGCTTGAACTTGTCATAGGCCTGGAGCGCATAGCCACCGTCGCTGACGAAGCGCAGCACCTGGTCGAACGTCTCGGCAGTCAGCGCGGAATAGGGCAAGGCCGAGCGGACCTCGTCGAGCAGTGCGGCCTGGTCGAACGGCGCGGCACAGGCGCAGGCCATGACATGCTGCGCGAGCACGTCGAGCGCGCCTGCACGGAACACGTCCTCGTCCAGCTCCCCCGCCTCGACCGCGTCGAGCGCGGCGCGCGCCTCGAGATATTCGAAGCGGTTGCCCGGCACGACGATCGCCTCGGACGATTCGTCCAACCGGTGGTTGGAGCGTCCGATCCGCTGGAGCAGCCGCGACGATCCCTTGGGTGCGCCCATCTGGATCACGCAATCGACGTCCCCCCAGTCGACGCCAAGATCGAGGCTGGCGGTCGCGACCAGCCCGCGCAGCCTGCCATCTGCCATCGCGCCCTCGACCTTGCGCCGCGCCTCGAGGCTGAGCGACCCGTGGTGGACACCGAGCGGCAGGTTCATCGCATTGGCCTTCCACAGATCCTGGAAGATCAGCTCGGCAAGCGCGCGGGTGTTGCAGAAGACGATCGTGGTCTTGTGCGTCTCGATCTCGGCGATGACCTGCTCGGCGGCATAGCGCCCCGAATGGCCCGACCACGGAATCCGGCCCTCCGGCAGCAGGATCGCGATATTGGGTGGCGCGCCGGGGTCGCCGCGCACCAGCTGGACCGTATCGATGTCGCCATCGGGCGCGAGCCACGCGCGATAGCCGTCGGGATCCGCGACCGTCGCCGACAGCGCGACCCGTCGCAGCCCGGGCGCGATCGTCTGGAGCCGCGCCATCCCGAGCGAGAGCAGGTCGCCACGCTTGCCGGTCGCGAAGGCGTGGACTTCGTCGACGACGATCGTGCGCAGGCCCGCAAACATCGTCGCGGCATCGGGGTAACTGAGCAACAGGCTGAGCGATTCGGGCGTGGTCAGCAGGATCTGCGGCGGGCGGATTCGCTGGCGCGCCTTGCGGTCGCTGGGGGTGTCGCCCGTGCGCGTCTCGATCCGGATGTCGAGCCCCATCTCCGCGACCGGCGCGAGCAGGTTGCGCTGGATGTCGACCGCCAGCGCCTTCAGCGGCGAAACGTAGAGCGTGTGGAGCCCTTCGCTGGGCGTTTCGATCAGCTCGGCGAGCGTGGGGAGAAACCCCGCCAGCGTCTTGCCCGCCCCGGTGGTGGCGACGAGCAAGCCGTGCGCGCCGGACCGCGCGACCGCGAGCATGTCCAACTGGTGCCGGCGCGGTGCCCAGCCCTTTTCGGCGAACCAGTCGGTCAGGACAGCGGGAAGAGACGGCGCAGGATCAAGCACCTGTGTCATATGGGGCGTGCGGTGCGGCGGGGCTAGGATCGAATTGGTTGGCAGCGTTCGGGCTCCCGGATTTGCAGATACCGGGAGGCGCTATCGTGCTCCTGCGCAGGCAGGAGCCCAGAGTTACGGGCGTGGCGTTTGCGACTCTGGGCTCCTGCCTCCGCAGGAGCACGGTCGCGTGCGTCACGGCACTTCCCGCTCAGTTCTCCCGCGCAGGCGGGAGCCCAGGGTTACGGGCGTAACGTTTGAAACTCTGGGCTCCTGCCTGCGCAGGAGCACGGTCGCGTGCGTCACTGCACCGCCCGCTCAGTTCTCCCACGCAGGCGGGAGCCCAGGGTTACGGGCGTAACGTCTGAAACTCTGGGCTCCTGCCTGCGCAGGAGCACGGTCGCGCGTCACGGCACCTCCCGCTCAGTTCTCCCGCGCAGGCGGGAGCCCAGGGTTACGGGCGTAACGTCTGAAACTCTGGGCTCCTGCCTGCGCAGGAGCACGGTCGGGTGCGTCACGGCACCTCCCGCTCAGTTCTCCCGCGCAGGCGGAAGTCCAGGGTTACGGGCGTAACGTTTGAAACTCTGGGCTCCAGCCTGCGCAGGCGCACGGTCGGGCACGTCACGGCACTTCCCGCTCAGTTCTCCCGCGCAGGCGGGAGTCCAGGGTTACGGGCGTAACGTTTGAAACTCTGGGCTCCTGCCTTCGCAGGAGCACGGTCGGGCGCGTCACGGCACCTCCCGCTCCGTTCTCCCGCGCAGGCGGGAGCCCAGGGTTACGGGCGTGACGTCTGAAATTCTGGGATCCCTGCCTGCGCAGGAGCCCTGCGTTATCGTGCTACCGGCTCGACCGTCAGCGACCCTGCGGGCAACGGAATGCATACATCCGCCGCCGGGGTTTCTCCCGACAGCCATCCCGCCCAGTCCGTACGGTCGACAATGACGATCTGGCGGTCGTGGTATGGCGCGATGTCGGGTCCAGGCGGACAGGTCAGCATCGTGAACGCCTCTCCCACGGCGGGATGCTCGCGCCATAGTCCGGCGATGCCGAACCATTCCTCTCCGGTTTTGGTGAACGACCATTTGTCCTTGCGCTTCTGCCGCGGGTCAGTGGAAGCCGTGAATTCATAGAAGGCGTCCGCCGCGATCAGGCAGCGCCCCTGCGCCGCGCTGTTGCGGAAGTCGCGGCCGTCGGAGCGGTAATTGTAGACGGGCTTGCCCGCAGGGCCGGGCCAGCTCCAGCGGCGCATGACGCCCTCTGCGGCCACATCGATGTCGGGTCCGGTGCGATCCTTCCGGATGATGAAGGTCGTGTCGGTGATCTTGAAACTGTCGATGCTGGCGAGGTTGGGCAGGCCCTCGTGAAAGCGCAGGGGAATGCGCAGGTCGTTGAAATCGTCGCGCATCAGGCCGAGCGCGATCCGGCGGGCTGCTTCGTTGCACATCGCCGTTCAATAGCCCTGTTGTGCCGTGTCATCAAACGCTTCGCCCGGCGATTGCAAGCCTTCGAAGCCACGCCGTCCGCGCCACTCCTGGACTTCGGCCGTCGCGAGCGACCCATGGAGGCGTCCGGCTGAACGTCCGCGTTGGCGCGCGGGGACGGCGCCCCGCGCGCCTGCCGTCAGCGGACCGCTGCCGCCTGGTTGGCGACGACGTCGCTGCGCTGTTCAGGCGTCATCGCCTGGGCGTTGACGTCGGCGGCGCGGATCGCATCGGCGCGCTCGTCGGCGGTCTTGCGCTCGGCCTTGGCCGCGGCTTCGAGGTTCTTTGCGTCCGCTTCCATCGCGTCCGCGCGATTGTCGCCGGCCTTCTCGACCTGCTTGGCGAGCTTGCCGTCGCCATTGCCACCGCAGGCTGCCAGCGGGAGCGCCAGCGCGGCCAGCACGAACATCGTCTTCTTCATGGAATATCCCCGTTTACACGTGCCTAGACCAGGCACGACCGGGAAAACCGCCAAATCGGATTATCGTTCCGCCAGCGGATCGGAACGACCGCAGCCGAACGGCCGCGATCGTTCCCGGTGCCGTCTCAGATATGGATCGCCTTGCCGCGAACCGCCATCGATGCTTCCTTCATCGCCTCGGCATGCGTCGGATGCGCGTGGCACGTGTAGGCGATGTCCTCGCTGGTCGCGCCGAATTCCATCGCGACGCAGGCTTCCGCGATCATCGTCCCGCCAACGCTCGCGATGACCCACACGCCGAGCACGCGATCGGTCTTGGCATCCGCGATCACCTTCACGAAGCCATCGGGCTCGTGGTTGGTCTTGGCGCGGCTGTTGGCGGCCATTGGGAACTTGCCGACCTTGACCTCGGCGACCTTCTCGCGCGCGGCTTCCTCGGTCAGCCCGACGCCTGCGATTTCGGGCCAGGTGTAAACGACCGACGGAATAACGTCGTGATTGACGATGCCGGTGAGGCCACCGATGTTCTCGGCCACCGCAATACCCTCATCCTCGGCCTTGTGCGCGAGCATCGGGCCGGGGACGACGTCGCCGATCGCCCAGATGCCGAGAACCGACGTCTGGAAGCGGTGATCGGTCTCGACTTGCCCGCGCGCGTTGGTGGAGAGACCCGCGGCTTCGAGGTTGAGCCCATCGGTGTTGGGACGCCGCCCGATCGACACGAGCACGGTATCCGCCTCGATCGTCTCGGGTGCACCGCCAGCAGCGGGCTCGACCGTGATCGTCGCCTTCTCGCCCTCGACGCTCACGCCGGTGACCTTGGTCGACAGCTTGAACTCGATCCCCTGTTTCTTGAAGATCTTGTTCGATTCCTTGCGGATTTCGCCATCGAAGCCGGGAAGGATCTGGTCGAGATATTCGACGCAGGTGACGCGTGCGCCAAGCCGCTTCCACACCGAGCCGAGCTCGAGCCCGATCACGCCGCCGCCGATGACGACCATATGCTCGGGCACCTTCGCCAGCTCGAGCGCGCCGGTCGAATCGACGACGACCTTCTGGTCGACGGTGACGCCGGGGAGCTGCGTGACCGACGAGCCGGTCGCGATCACGATGTTCTTTGCGCGATACGTCTGGCCCGCGACCTCGACGCTGTCGGCGCCGGTGAAGCGCGCCTGGCCCTTGAGCCATTCGACCTTGTTCTTCTTGAAGAGGAAGGCGACGCCCGCGGTCAGCTGCTTGACCGCATCGCGGCGCTGCTCGTGCATCGTGTCGAGATCGAGCGAGACGTTGTCCATCTTGACGCCGAGCTTGGCCATCATGCCGTTCTTCGCGTCGTTGTAGAATTCGGACGCGTGGAGCATCGCCTTGGACGGGATGCAGCCGACGTTGAGGCAGGTGCCGCCAAGCGTCTCGCGGCTTTCGACGCATGCCGTGCGCAAGCCCAGCTGTGCCGCGCGGATCGCCGCGACGTAGCCGCCGGGTCCGGCACCGATGATCAGAACGTCGAAATCATAGTCAGCCATGGTGTGCTCCAGGGGGAAACGGCTTCGTCCGCTCCCCGTTCTTCGTCAGAGTGATCATCTGGCCCGCCGGGACGCCCGCTTCAAGCAAGGCGATCAGGCGGGCAGCGGTTTGCTCGGCGGCACGATGCGGCAGCCGCGTGTAGAGAATGGTCTTCGGGGCCGGCAGACCGTGGTGGAAGATCAAGTCGCCAAAGTCGCTGTCGTTGGTGATCAGGATGAACTGATCGATATCCGGTCGCGCGAGGATTTCCGGGTCCGATGCGCCGGGGGTCGTGACGCTGATCCATTCCAGCTCGAACCCGGCATCCCGCAATCGCTCCACGACGATGCGGTGGGCATTCTCGTCGAGCAGGAGCCGCACCGTTCAAGCAGCCTCTTTACTTGCCGCCGATGCCTGCTTGACCAACAGGTCGTGACTGAAAGCGATCGCCGCCAGCACATCGGCTTCTTTCAGCGAGGGGTATCCATCGAGCACCTCGCCAACCGGCGCACCCTCGGCGAGATACTCGAGGATCAGCTCGACCGATATCCGCGTTCCCCTGACAACCGGCTTGCCGCCGAGAATGTCAGGGTTCGAATGGATATGGTCGCGCCAGTTCATCGCATCCTCACAAGTCGATCAAGATTCGCGTCGGGTCCTCGATAGCATTCTTGAGCGCGACGAGGAACGTCACCGCTTCGCGACCATCGATGAGGCGGTGATCGTAGCTCAACGCCAGATACATCATCGGACGGATCACGATCTGCCCGTCGACCACCACCGGACGCTCGTCGATGCGGTGGAGCCCGAGCACCGCCGACTGCGGCGGGTTGATGATCGGGGTCGACATCAGCGAGCCGAACACGCCGCCGTTCGAGATGGTGAACGTGCCGCCCTTCATTTCGTCCATCTTGAGCGCACCGTCCTTGGCGCGCTTGCCGAAGTCGCCGATCGTCTTCTCGATCTGCGCGACCGACATCTGGTCGGCATCGCGGATCACCGGAACGACGAGGCCACCCGGCGACGACACCGCGACCGAGATATCCGCGTAATCGTGATAGACGATGTCATCGCCCTCGATCGACGCGTTGACCGACGGGATGTCGCGCAGCGCCATCGTCGCGGCCTTCACGAAGAAGCCCATGAAGCCGAGCCGGACGCCGTGCTTCTTCTCGAACAGGTCCTTGTACTTGGCGCGCGCCGCGATCACCGCGGTCATGTCGACGTCGTTGAACGTCGTCAGCATCGCGGCGGTGTTCTGCGCTTCCTTGAGGCGCTTGGCGATTGTCTGGCGCAGGCGCGTCATGCGGACACGCTCTTCCTTGCGACCCGTCGATGCGGCGACCGAGGCCGAAACCGGCGGCGCAGCAGCGGCAGGCGCAGGCGCGGGAGTCGAAGCGGCGGCAGCAGCGACGTCGTCCTTGGTCAAACGACCATCCTTGCCGGTGCCCTTGACGGTCGAGGGGTCGACGCCGTGTTCGAGCACCGCACGGCGCACCGACGGGCTGAGCGCCGCGGGGCCATCGCTCGACGACGACGGTGCTTGCTGGCCAGCCGTTGCAGCGGGGTTGGCCTGCTGGGCAGCGGGTGCGGGCTCGGGCGAGGCGGTGACCGCAGGCTGCGGTGCCGGGGCCGAAGCCGCTGCGCCATCGCCCGAGTCGATCGTCGCGAGCATCGCGCCGACCTGGACCGTCTCACCGACCTTGACCGCATGTTCGCCCATGATCCCGGCGACCGGCGACGGCACCTCGACCGAGACCTTGTCGGTCTCGAGGCTGGCGATCGGCTCGTCCGCCTGGACCTTGTCGCCGGGCTGCTTGAGCCATTCGCCGAGCGTCGCCTCGGTGATCGATTCGCCGAGTACCGGTACTGTGACTTCGGTTGCCATATGCGCCTCTTTTATCTTCCCCGGCGAAGGCCGGGGCCCAGGTGCGCAACGCTCGCTGATCAAGCGCCGCGCGAAATTACCTTATGCCCCGCTACTGGGCCCCGGCCTTCGCCGGGGAAGCAGCGGCGCAGCGTCTCAAACCTTCCGCGTGCGGCGGATTTCCTCGCGGACGCTGTGGCCGAGCGCATCGGCGACGAGTGCCGCCTGCTCGGTCTGGTGCCTTTTCATCAGACCCGTCGCGGGCGAAGCCGAAGCCGCACGACCCGCATACCGCGCACGCGTCACCGAACCATCGACGTCGGCCAGAACCTCTTCGAGGAACGGCTCGACGAAGCTCCACGCGCCGTTGTTCTTCGGCTCTTCCTGCGCCCACACCACCGTCTCGAGGTTGGGCATCCGCTTCATGCGCTCGACCAGCGGCTCGCCCGGGAAGGGATAGAGCTGCTCCACCCGCACGATCGCGGTGTTGGTATCGCCAGCCGCGTCACGTGCCTCGATCAGGTCATAGGCGACCTTGCCCGAGCACAGCACCAGCCGCTTGACGTCGATGTCGGCGGGGGCCGACGGATCGCTCAGCAACCGCTTGAAGTGGCTGTCGCCGAGGAAGTCGTCGATCTGCGACACCGCCATCTTGTGCCGCAGCAGCGACTTGGGGGTGAACACGATCAGCGGCTTGCGGAACGACCGGTGCATCTGCCGGCGCAGCAGGTGGAAATAGTTGGCCGGCGTCGTGCAGTTCGCGACCTGCATGTTGTCCTGCGCACACAACTGGAGGAAGCGCTCGATCCGCGCGGAGCTATGCTCCGGCCCCTGCCCTTCGTAGCCGTGCGGCAGCAGCATCACGAGCCCGTTGGCGCGGAGCCACTTGGCTTCGCCCGACGCGATGAACTGATCGATCATGATCTGCGCACCGTTCATGAAGTCGCCGAACTGCGCTTCCCACATGACCAGCGTCTTGGGGTCCGCGAGTGCGTAACCGTACTCGAAGCCGAGCACACCATATTCGCTGAGCGGCGAGTCGAGCACTTCGAACCGGCCGTGCGGGATCGTCTCGAGCGGGCGATACTTGTGCTCGTCGGTCTGGTCGACCCAGACCGCGTGGCGCTGCGAGAAGGTCCCGCGCCCAGAATCCTGCCCCGACAGACGGACGCCATAGCCTTCCGACAACAGCGACCCAAACGCGAGCGCCTCGCCGGTCGCCCAGTCGAAGTTCTTGCCCGACTTGAACATCTCGCGCTTGGCGTCGAGCACGCGGTTGAGCGTCTTGTGGACAACCAGATCCTCGGGGATCGTGGTCAGCGTGCGACCGAGCGAGTCGAACAGCTTCTGTTCCACCCCCGTATTGACGTTGCGGCGCGCGGTCTCGGCATCGGCCGGCGCGTGAAGCCCCGACCAGCGCCCGGCGAACCAGTCCGCCTTGTTGGGCTTGTAGCTCGCGCCCGCCTCGAACTCGCCTTCGAGCAGCGTGGTGTACTGCTTGATGTTCTCGTCGATCCAGGCGGCGTCGATCACCTTCTGTTCGATCAGCTTCTTGCCATAGATCTCGCTGACCGGAGGATGATCCTTGATCGCCTTGTACATCAGCGGCTGGGTGAAGCCCGGCTCGTCGCCTTCATTGTGACCGAAGCGGCGGTAGCACCACATGTCGATCACGATATCGCGGTGGAACTGCTGGCGGAATTCCATCGCCATCTTGGTGGCGAAGGTCACCGCCTCGGGGTCGTCGCCGTTGACGTGGAAGATCGGTGCCTGGACGCCCTTGGCGACGTCCGACGGGTAAGGCGACGAGCGCGCGAACTGCGGGCTCGTCGTGAAGCCGACCTGGTTGTTGATGATGAAGTGGACGCAGCCGCCGGTGTTATACCCGCGGATACCGGAGAAGCCGAGCGTTTCCCACACGATCCCCTGCCCCGCGAACGCCGCGTCGCCGTGGATCAGCACCGGCAGCGATGCCTTATGCTCGGTCAGGTCGTTCGCGATCGTCTGGATCGCGCGGGTCTTGCCGAGCACGACCGGATCTTCCGCTTCCAGATGCGACGGATTGGCGACCAGCGACATATGGACGCTGATCCCGTCGAACTCGCGGTCGGTCGAGGTGCCGAGGTGGTACTTCACGTCGCCCGAACCCGCGACGTCATCGGGATTGTCCGACCCGCCGCCGAATTCGTGGAAGATGATGCGGAACGGCTTGGCCATCACATTGGTGAGGACGTTCAAGCGCCCGCGATGCGCCATGCCGAAGACGATCTCCTTCACGCCGAGCGAGCCACCATATTTGATGACCGATTCGAGCGCGGGGATCATGCTCTCGCCGCCGTCGAGACCGAAACGCTTGGTGCCGACGTACTTCTTGCCGCAGAAGCGTTCCCACTGCTCGGCCTCGATCACCTTGTTGAGAATCGCCTTCTTGCCGAGGTCGGTGAACTCGATCGCCTTGTCCTTGCCTTCCATGCGGTCCTGCAGGAAGCGCCGCTCCTCGACGTCGGCGATGTGCATATATTCGAGGCCGACATTGCCGCAATAATTGGCGCGCAGCGTGTCGACGAGTTCGCGCACGGTCGCCCATTGCAGCCCCATCGTCCCGCCGAGATAGACCGGACGGTCGATGTCAGCATCCGAGAAGCCGTGATATTCGGTCTTGAGGTCGGCGGGCATCTCGCGCTTGGAGAGGCCGAGCGGATCGAGATTGGCGGCGAGATGGCCGCGCACGCGGTACGTGCGGATGAGCAGCATCGCGCGGATCGAATCGCCCGCGGCGCGGATGATGTCATCCTGGCTGACCGCGGGGGCCGCCGCCGGAGCAGGCTTCGCGCCACCCTTCACGGGCTTGGGCGCGGGCTCCATCTGGGTCGGATCGAGCGCAGCGGTCAGATCGTCGGTGGTCGACAGTGGCCATTTCGCCGACTGCCAGCTCGGGCCCGAAGACGTGCCTTCAAGGCCTTCGAAGAAGCCACGCCAGGCCGGTTCGACGCTGTCCGGGGAGGTGCGGAAACGCGCGTAGAGCGTCTCGATGAACGCGGGGCTGACGCCGCCTGCGATATCGCCGAAGTCCTGGTTCTCGTAGCCCATAGCGAGTCCTCGTCACCCCGGAACATTGGGGTCTCTAGTAGTGGGACACCGCCGCGCCCGACCGGACGCGGCGGCCCCGACCAACCGGCCGGGGCGATGTGCCGTTAACCCTTGAGCACTTCCAGCAAGGTCGTGCCCAGTTCGCTCGGCGAACCGGAGACGCGGATGCCTGCGCGCTCCATCGCCGCAATCTTGTCTTCCGCGCCGCCCTGGCCGCCCGAAACGATCGCACCGGCATGGCCCATGCGACGACCCGGAGGTGCCGTGCGGCCCGCGATGAAGCCGGCCATCGGCTTCTTGCGGCCACGCTTGGCCTCGTCGATCAGGAACTGCGCAGCCTCTTCCTCGGCCGAACCACCGATCTCGCCGATCATGATGATCGACTTGGTCGCGTCGTCCGCGAGGAACAGCTCGAGCACGTCGATGAAGTTCGTGCCGTTGACCGGATCGCCACCGATGCCGACCGCGGTCGTCTGACCGAGACCAGCGTTCGACGTCTGGAACACCGCCTCATAGGTCAGCGTGCCTGAACGGCTGACAACGCCGACCGACCCCTGCTTGAAGATGCTGCCGGGCATGATGCCGATCTTGCACTCGCCGGGGGTCAGGACGCCGGGGCAGTTCGGGCCGATCAGCCGCGACTTGGACCCCGACAGCGCGCGCTTGACGCGGACCATGTCGAGCACCGGAATGCCCTCGGTAATCGTGACGATCAGCGGAACCTGCGCGTCGATCGCTTCGAGGATCGAATCCGCCGCGAAGGGGGGCGGAACGTAGATCACGGACGCGGTCGCGCCGGTCATGGCGACGGCTTCGGCCACGGTGTCATACACCGGCAGGTCGAGATGCGTCGTGCCACCCTTGCCGGGCGTGACGCCGCCAACCATCTGCGTGCCGTATTCCAGCGCCGCCTTGGTGTGGAAGCTGCCGGTTTCCCCGGTCATGCCCTGGGTGATGACCTTGGTGTTCTTGTCGACGAGGATGCTCATATATCTCGTTCCTTACCACCCCGGCGAAGGCCGGGGTCCAATAGCGAAGGCAGTCAGGGTAGCGCGATACGATCGTACAGGTCGGCCCAATCTGGGTTAAAACCGTTGATCTCTCGTAGCTTCCAGTCGCGCTTCCACTCCTTCATCTGCAGCTCGCGCTGCCGGGCGGCTTCCCAACTGCCAAGCATTTCGTACCAGACGAGCCGCTTGCAGTCGTATCTCTTCGTGAAGCCGGCGACCACGCCGTTGCGGTGTTCCCACACGCGCTTTGCCAGATTCACCGTTGAACCAAGATAGATCGTGCCGTTGTAACCGCTTGCCATGATGTAAACGGAAGCCTGTTCTTCCATTACCTCGGCCTTCCCGGTTGGGCCCCGGCCTGCGCCGGGGTGGCACGTCTATCTCAGCTCAGATTCCCTCAGTTGAGCGACCCGTCGATCGCCTTGCACGCGACGAGGAGTTCCTTGACCGCATCGACCGACACGCTGAGGTTCTGCTTCGCTTCGTCGTCGAGCTTGATCTCGATGACTTCCTCGACGCCGCCCGCACCGATCACGACCGGAACACCGACATAGAGATTGTCGATGCCATACTGGCCGGTCAGGTGTGCTGCTGCCGGAAGGACGCGCTTCTGGTCATACAGATAGGCTTCCGCCATCGCGATGCCGCTAGTGGCGGGCGCATAATAAGCCGAGCCGGTCTTGAGCAGCGCGACGATCTCGCCGCCGCCGCCGCGGGTGCGCTTGATGATCGCGTCGATCTTCTCCTGGGTCGAACGGCCCATCGCGACGAGATCAGGAACCGGGATACCCGAGACGGTCGAATAGGAAATGACCGGGACCATCGTGTCGCCGTGGCCGCCGAGCACGAAGCTGGTGACGTCCTTGACCGAGACCTTGAACTCGTCCGCGAGGAAGTGGCTGAATCGCGCCGAGTCGAGCACGCCGGCCATGCCGACGACCTTGTTGTGCGGGAGGCCGGAGAATTCGCGCAGCGCCCACACCATCGCGTCGAGCGGGTTGGTAATGCAGATGACGAACGCGTCGGGTGCGTTGGCAGCGATGCCCTCGCCGACGGCCTTCATGACCTTGAGGTTGATGCCGAGCAGGTCATCGCGGCTCATGCCGGGCTTGCGCGCGACGCCAGCGGTGACGATGATCACGTCCGCGCCTGCGATGTCCTTGTAATCGTTGGTGCCGGTGATGGTCGCGTCGAAACCCTCGACGGGGCTGCACTGGCTGAGGTCGAGCGCCTTGCCCTGGGGAACGCCTTCGACGACATCGAACAACACGACGTCCCCGAGGCCCTTGAGCGCTGCGAGATGGGCGAGCGTGCCGCCAATGTTGCCGGCGCCGATCAGCGCGATCTTCTTGCGAGCCATCCGGGATCCTTTTCGCTTTGAGGCCCGCCCAGGGCGTTAATAACTCAAGAGCGATCGGGCGAGCTCTGCCGGGCGTCGACTTAGGCGGGTTTTCGCATTTGGGCAACCCGTAAGGCAAAGGATTTGCCCCACTATTGCAATTCGTTCGCAAGTGCAATTAGCGTGTCCGTGCTCCTGCGCAGGCAGGAGCCCAGAGTTGCAACGCGCAACGCCCGCGACCCTGGATCCCCGCCTGCGCGGGGAAACGGTTTGTTACAGGAAGCCGGTCACTCCCCGCCATGCCCTGCAGCGAGATACTCTTCCGACCGCATCTCTTCCAGCCGACTGATCGTCCGGTCGAACTCGAACCGCCCGTCCCCGCTTTCGTACAGCTCCTGCGGCTCGGCATCCGCGGCGGCGAGCAGTTTGACCTTCTGTTCGTACAATGCGTCGATCAACGCGACGAACCGCGCCGCCTCGTTGCGATTGTCCGGCCCGAGCTTGGGGATCCCGACCACGATCACGGTATGATAGCGCCGCGCGATCGCGATATAGTCCGCACTGCCACGCGCCTCCTCGCACAAGCGCTTGAAACTGAACACCGCGACGCCCTTGAGCGCCTTGGGGACATGAACGGTCCGCCCCTGCACGACCAGATCCTCGGACGGGACATGCGCGCGATCCTCGACCGGAAAGTCGGTCAATCGGAAGAAAGCGCCCGACAACAGCTTCGTCGCCTCGGGGCCGTTGGGCACCAGCCACGTATCGATCGACCCCAGCCGGTCGCGGCGATAATCGACCGGACCGTTGAGCGGGATCACATCCATTCGCGACTCGATCAGCGCGATGAACGGCAGGAAATGCTCGCGGTTGAGGCCGTTCTTGTAGAGATCCGCCGGCGGGCGGTTTGAGGTGGTGACGACCGTCACGCCCTCCTCCAGCAGCAAAGTGAACAGCCGCGACAGGATCATCGCGTCGGGGCTGTTCGTCACCATCATCTCGTCGAAGGCGAGCAGCCGCACGTCTTCGGCAATTGCCCGGGCGAGCGGCGGGATCGGGTCGCCCAGCTCCTTGGCGCGCTCGACCGCGAGCCGCTGGTGCACCTCCAGCATGAATTCGGCGAAATGGACGCGCCGCTTGCGCCTTATGTCGAGCGCATCGAAGAACAGGTCCATCAGCATCGACTTGCCACGCCCGACCCCGCCCCACAGGTACAGCCCCCGCGGCGCCTCGGGCTTGCGCCCCAGCACCCGCCACAGCATGGAGCCGCGCCTGGGGACGGCCTCCAGTGCGGTCGCGAGATCGGCGAGACGGCGCGCGGCAGCGGCCTGTTCGGGATCGGGCCGGAGTTCGCCCGAGGCAATCAGCGCGTCATAGCGCGCAAGGACATTGGTCATTCTGGATCAGGCACCGTGGCGGGCGGTGGCGTGGACTTGCGCAGCGTGCCCGAGAAGCTGGCGATCGTCGGCGTATCGGCCTGGACGATCAGCCCGCGCAGGAACAACATGTTACGCGTTTCGCGAAGCAGTTCGATGCGCGCCTCGAGCGGCATGCCGATCTTGCCGCCGCCGATGAACTGCGCCGACAGATCGAGCGTCACCGCGCCCCCGGCGGACAGGACCCCGAACCCGCGCGCCGCGGCGAACAGCGCCACGTCCATGAAGCCGAGCAACGCGCCGCCATGGACGTCCCCGCGCATGTTCGAATGTTCGTGGCGCGGCAGCATCCGTACCCGCGCAATCTCGTCCTCGACCTTGACCAGCAACGGCTCGAGAAAGGCGTTGTAGCGCGTCGCGTCGCGAAACTGCCACCGCTTCCATCCCGGCTGGTCGGGATCGTCATCGTAAGTGAAGGGTGCGGTCAAACGCGGCAGTTCCTCGGGGCCTGCCCCCGCCCGGCGTCACGACGACCCGCGGGCGGAGGTGGCGAAGCTCAAACGACGCGTTCGGCTTCCATCTTCTTGATTTCCGCGATCGCCTTTGCGGGGTTGAGACCCTTGGGGCAGACGTTCGCGCAGTTCATGATCGTGTGGCAGCGATAGAGGCGGAACGGATCCTCCAGCTCGTCGAGTCGCTCACCGGTCATCTCGTCGCGGCTGTCGGCGAGCCAGCGATAGGCCTGCAACAGGATCGCCGGGCCGAGGAACTTGTCGCTGTTCCACCAGTAGCTCGGGCACGCAGTCGAGCAGCAGGCGCACAGAATGCACTCGTACAGACCGTCGAGCTTCTCGCGCTCCTGCGGCGACTGAAGCCGCTCCTTGCCGGCGGGCGGCGGGGTGACGGTCTGCAGCCACGGCTTGATCGACGAATATTGCGCATAGAAATGCGTGAAATCAGGAACGAGGTCCTTGATCACTTCCATGTGCGGGAGAGGCGTGATGCGGATGTCGCCCTTCACGTCCTCGATCGCGGTGGTGCAGGCGAGGCCGTTCTTGCCGTCGATGTTCATCGAGCACGACCCGCAGATGCCTTCGCGGCACGAGCGACGGAAGGTGAGCGACGAATCCTGCTCGCCCTTCATCTTGATCAGCGCGTCGAGCACCATCGGGCCGCACGAGTCGAGGTCGACCTCGAACGTATCGTAATGCGGGTTGGCGTTCGCGTCCGGATCGTACCGGTAGATCTTGAACTTCTTGATTCGTTTCGCCTCAGGCGCGGCCTTGTGGACCTTGCCGCCCGACTTGGGCTTGCTGTTGGCGGGGAGGAAGAATTCGGCCATCGCTTGCTCGCGTTTTCCATCCAGGAGGGCGGGTTACCGCCGGGTTGTGCGGATAGCCGTACACAAGCAAGGCTGTTGTCGCAAACCCTTGCGGCACTGAATTGCTGCATGTGCGATTGCACGCGACGGTCTCGTCCAATCAGATGACGTCGAGCACCAGCCCGCGGTCGCGCGCTTCCTCGGCCTCGATGTACCAGTTGGACGGCGCCTTCTCGCGCAGTTCCTCGAACGTCACCTGGCTGTCGCGGACGATGTCGCGGAAGCCTTCTTCCTCGATCTCGATCGAATGCTCGACTTCGTGCAGCGCCGCCTTGATCGACGCCACCACCATCCGGAGCGGCCCGTTGAGGTTGATCTGCTTGGTGATCTGCCGCTCGTGGAGCATCAACCGGGTATGCCGCGTCAGGAACCGCCGCGCGACCGGGAACGCCGACATGAACGTCGCCCCCGCCGAATAGACCGCGACCTTGCCGAGAAACAGGATCTCGCGCCCGTCATGATCTTCGAGCAGACGAATGTCGTCCGCCATCGTCCGCGCGACCTCCGGGTCGCCACCAAGCGTGGTCAGCGCGATGACGAGAGTCCCTTCCGGGGGGCAGTTGCCCAGCTGGGCACGAAAGTTCTCGTACATCAGCTGGTCGACCGGACCGGAAAGGCGGATGTGGGGATTGGCGAGCAGGGGATAGCGGGGATCTGACATGATCGCGAAAACCGGCGGGCGGCGGCGGGGTTCCCCGACGCCATAGGAATTGATGGGCAATGTTATAGCCCTGTGCTTACTAGCTACCGGAGTGCAGGAGGCCATCATGCGAACGGCTTTACGCAAGATCGGCAATTCGGTCGGAATGATCGTCCCGGCCTCGATCCTCGGCGAGATCGGCGCCACGGCCGGAGCAACGCTCGACCTGCGCGTCGAGGACGGCAAAATCATCGCTACGCCGGTCGCCGGCGCGCATGCGGGATGGGCCGCGGTGGCGGCCACGCTGGCAGACCAAACGGCCGACGATGCAGACGCCTGGCAGGGGTTTGCCAATGAGGACGATGCAGCACTGACATGGTAGCGCAAGCGATGCGCTGGGGGGAGGTATGGCTCACCGCGTTCGATCCCACCGTTGGGCGCGAGATCCAGAAGACCCCACCGTTCCTGATCGTCTCGCCCGACGAAATGAACGCGCATCTGCGCACGGTCATCGTCGTGCCGCTGACGACCGGAAGCCGCCCTGCCCCGTTTCGGATCGCGGTACGTTTCAAGGGCACCGATGGCCTGGCGCTGGCGGATCAGATGCGGACGCTGGATCGCGCCAGACTGGTCAAGCGGATGGGCACGCTCGATGCAGCTACGGTGGCTGCAACGCTGGCAGTTCTAAACGAGATGTTCAGACCGTAGCGCACCGGTCTTTCACCCCCCCGTTCGTTTCGAGCGAAGTCGAGAAACCCGGCACAGCGCAGGTTTCTCGACTTCGCTCGAAACGAACGGATAGGAGAAGGGGACAGGTATCGGTCCCCGGGATCACCCGAGGACCGACGTCCGCTTCCTCAGTAAACGCGCTTCTTCGGCTTGATATACTCGGCATCGTCGGTGAGCGTATAGTCGTGCACCGGGCGATAGCCGATCTCGACCTTGCCCGCCTTGCCGCCCCAGCCGCCGAACGTCGCAGTGGTGTGCTTCATCCAGTTCGCGTCGTCGCGATCGGGATAATCCTCGTTCACGTGCGCGCCGCGCGATTCCTTGCGGTTCGCCGCACTCTCCATCGTCACGACGGCCTGCGCGAGCAAATTGTCGAGCTCGAGCGTCTCGACCAGGTCGGTGTTCCAGATCATCGACCGATCGGTGACATGGACGTCCTGCAGCCGCTCGTAGGTCGCGGTGATCTTCTGCTGGCCCTCGGTGAGCAGCGCATTGTCGCGGAACACCGCGCAATGCTTCTGCATGGTGCGCTGCATCTCGATCCGGATCTGCGCGGTCGGCGAGCTGCCCTTCGCATTGCGGAACGTATCGAGACGACCGAGCGACAGCTCCTCCGACCCCTTGGGAAGCGGGTTGTGCGGCGTATTCGGCTTGAGCGTCTCCTTGAGGCGCAAGCCCGTCGCGCGGCCGAACACCACCAGATCGATCAGCGAGTTCGAGCCCAGCCGGTTTGCACCGTGAACCGAAACGCACGCCGCCTCGCCGACGGCGAACAGGCCGGGGACGACCGCATCGGGGTTGCCGTCGCGCAGGTGGACGACTTCGCCGTGATAATTGGTCGGGATGCCGCCCATGTTGTAATGGACGGTCGGCGTCACCGGCAGCGGCTGGCGCGTCAGGTCGACGTTGGCGAAGATCTTGCCCGTCTCGGTGATGCCCGGAAGCCGCTCAGCCAGCACCTTGGGATCGATGTGATCGAGGTGGAGGAAGATGTGGTCCTTATGCTCGCCGACACCGCGGCCTTCGCGCATTTCGAGCGCCATCGACCGCGACACAACGTCGCGCGACGCGAGGTCCTTCGCCGATGGGGCATAACGCTCCATGAAGCGCTCGCCCTCCGAGTTGGTGAGATAGCCGCCCTCGCCGCGCGCACCCTCGGTGATGAGGACGCCCGCGCCGTAAATGCCGGTCGGGTGGAACTGGACGAACTCCATGTCCTGCAGCGGGAGCCCGGCGCGGAGCACCATCGCATTGCCGTCGCCGGTGCAGGTGTGCGCCGAGGTCGCCGAGAAATAGGTGCGGCCATAGCCACCCGTCGCCAGCACGACCGAATGCGCGCGGAAACGGTGGATCGACCCGTCGTCCATGCACAAGGCGATCACGCCGCGGCAGACGCCGTTTTCCATGATCAGGTCGAGCGCGAAATATTCGACGTAGAAGTCCGCGTCATACTTCAGGCTCTGCTGGTACAAAGCGTGGAGCATCGCGTGGCCGGTGCGATCGGCCGCGGCGCAGGTGCGCTGGACCGGAGGCCCCTCGCCCATGTTCTGCATGTGGCCGCCGAACGGACGCTGGTAGATCGTGCCATTGTCGTTGCGGCTGAACGGCACGCCTGCGTGCTCGAGCTCATACACCGCCTGCGGGGCCTCGCGGACCATATATTCGATCGCGTCCTGGTCGCCGAGCCAGTCGGAACCCTTGACGGTATCGTACATGTGCCACGACCAATGGTCGGGCGAATTGTTGCCGAGGCTCGCCGCGATGCCGCCCTGCGCCGCAACTGTGTGGCTGCGCGTCGGGAACACCTTGGTGATGCACGCGGTCTTCAGGCCGCTTTCCGCGATCCCCATGGTCGCGCGAAGGCCGGAGCCCCCCGCACCCACGACGACGGCGTCATAGGTATGGTCGATGATCTTATATGCCTCAGGCATGCGGCACTCCGGTGGTAGCGGTGAAGGCGACCTTGAGGATCGCGAAAATGGCGATGCCGGCGGTCACGACGGTGAAGAAGTTGAGCGCGACCATCGCCAGCACGCGGCTCTCGGCATGGGCATAATCCTCGATCAGCACCTGCAGCCCCAGCCGAAAGTGGTAGAAGACCGAGAGGATCAGGAGGGCCATCGGGATCGCCGCCCAGCTCGACGACAGCCAGGTGTGGACCGTATCGTAATCATAGGCGGGCAACCGCAGGATCGCGATGAAGAACCACAGCATGAGGAACAGGTTGGCGCCCGCCGTGAGACGTTGTTGCCACCAGTGGTGCGTGCCTTCCTTGGCACTGCCGAGACCGCGCACGCGGCCGAGTTCGGTTCCGTAGCGCATCTTATTTGAACCCCAGGAGATAGACCCAGATCACCGCGGTCGCCGCGACCGAGAAGACCATCGTCGCCAGCGCGCCGGTCTTGTTGCGCTTCAGCTCATAGCCGGCACCCGTATCCATCACGAGATGGCGAACGCCACTGGCCAGATGCTGGAAGAACGACAGCGTCAGCCCGATCCCGACGAGATAGCCGAGCGCCCCGCCGGCCCATTCGCCGAACACATGATGGAACGTCGCATAGGTCGCCGGACCGCCCGAGATCGCGGCGAGCCACCACACCATCACCAGCGTGCCGACCGTCGCCATGCCGCTGCCGGTGACGCGGTGGAGGATCGAGACCGTCATGTGCGGCCCCCATTTCCAGATGCTCAGATGCGGGCTGAGCGGGCGTGCCCGTTTGGTCGTGGGGGTCGTGCTGGCCAAGGCGGCGTGTCCTCATCGGTTGCAGGGTCGACTACGAGGTCGAATGCGGGTCGATGCCCTCTTAATCCGCCGGGCCGACGATGCAAGGATTCTGGGTGATCATGCAGATGCATCCGCTGCAATCCTGCATTCGCTGGTTACGGGGCGTTAACCAGATGGGGGTACGCCGGGCAACGGACCGTCGCGCGTGCCGGTCGCAGAAGATACGTCGCACCAGATACGGAGCCCCGCCTTGAACTCCAGTGAATTGCCCGTTCCCGGCGCGGTTGCCGCGACGATCGACATCCGCGCCCGACTGCGCGCCTTCGATTTCGACAGCACGCTGGAGGCCGCGGCCCGCGAAGCCTGGACCGTCCTGGAAGCGGACGCCGGCGAGATCGCGATGGCCTTCTGGGGCCAGTGGCGGCGCGCGGGGCTGGGCGAGCGGAGCTGGCAACCGCACGAGGAGGCCAAGATGGTCGACCTCGGCATCACCTATCTGCGCAACCGCTTCTGCGACGTGAGCGGGCGTGCCTGGATCGAATCGATGGAGCGATCGGTCGCATCGGGCTATGTCGCGGGCGTGTCGACCATGGCGCTGCTGTCGATGACCTGCGCCAGCGATCGCGCCGCGCTCACCATCCTGTTCAAGCGGCTGCGCACGGACGATCCCCGCCTCCCCGCGTTCATCGATACGATCCTGCGGCTGACGGGACTGGAAAGCGAGATCACGGTCGAAATCTACAACGCCTTCTGCGCGCACAGCGCGTCGTGCGAGCGTGACCGACTTGCCGACGAATTCCGCGAGGGCATCGCGCTGACCGTCGAACAGGCAACGCAGGAATCGGGCGTGCTGCGCGGCCAGTCGGTCCGCACCTCGACATCGGCGCGCGGGATGCTCGGCAAGACCAGCGAAGTCGCCGCCGCCGCCGAACAGTCCGCGGTGGCGATGCGCGAAGCCGCGCAAACCGCGGCCGGTCTGATCCGCGCGATCGAGGACGCCCGCACCGAAGTCGAGGCCGCCGCGGAGATCGCCAATCGCGCATCGACCCAGGCCGGTGCCGCGGTCGGCATGTCCGAAACGCTGAGCGAGCACGCCAAGTCGATCGAGTCGATCCTCGGCCTGATCCGGGACATTGCCGGGCAGACCAACCTGCTCGCGCTCAACGCAACGATCGAGGCGGCCCGCGCGGGTGATGCCGGCCGCGGGTTCGCGGTGGTCGCGCAGGAGGTGAAGAGCCTCGCCAACCAGACCGCGCGCGCGACCGACGACATCGCCGCGAAGATCGCCGCGATCCAGTCGGCGACGCGCTCGACCGTCGAAACCAATGCCTCGATCAAGTCGACCGTGGCCGAGGTTCAGGAAAGCGCCAACCGCATTCGATATGCGATGGAAGCCCAGGCGCAGACCGTGACGGCGATCACCGCCGCGGTGGACGAGACCGCGCTCGCCGCGGATTCGATGTCGAACACGATCACCGCGATCCGCGAGGATACCGAGACGGTCGCGTCCGAGATCGACCTGGTCGGCCGCGGGTTCGACTCGCTCGACCACAAGCTGGGCGCGCTGAAGAGCAGCGCGGGCGAATTCGTCGCGAAGGTCGCGGCCTGACGCGGGCCCGGCGCGTATGGTGTACACAGGAGAGGAAACGCGATGGCCGACATTGCCCGCGTCTGGACGGCAAGCAACA
Organism: Sphingomonas sp. TREG-RG-20F-R18-01; assembly: GCF_022662475.1. Taxonomy (GTDB): domain Bacteria; phylum Pseudomonadota; class Alphaproteobacteria; order Sphingomonadales; family Sphingomonadaceae; genus Sphingomonas. The sequence continues at coordinate 114,492 of NZ_JAKNQQ010000008.1, read as the reverse complement.
CGATTCCCGGCGGGTGGAGCGGCGAGAACCGCTCGGCCGCGCAGCGGGTTGCCGATTATGACTGGGATGGCAGCGTGCTCGCCGCAAGCGCCGAGATCGCCCGGCTGATCGAAGGGCACGAGCACGACATCTCGCGCACCTTCTGGAAACATTATCTCGACCTGCCGGTGTCGGCGCACATCCGCCCGCTGTTCGACGATGCCTATCTCGCCGCGCGGATCGCCGACAGCGCGCGCTATACACTCGTCAAATACGCCGATCCGCACAGCGACGACTGGGCACGCATGGCGATGCGCCACGCCGCCGAGTCGCAAAAGGCTGGGGTTCCGCTGCAGGCCCTGCTCTCGTCGCTCAGCTTCGCGCATAGCTGCACGCTGCAGTTGATCGAGGATACGCTCGGGATCGGCTCGCCCCGCCTGCGGGTGCTGGCGGATACGGTCCAGCGGCTCGCGCTGGTCGAGGCGGACGTGATGGCATCCTATCTCGGCGGGCATGACGCGGCCCGCGCGCGCGAGGATCGCCGTGGCCGGTCGGCCCAGTTCAGCATGACGATCGCCACGTCGATCGAAGGCACCGCTGCCCTCGGCAACCGCATCCGCGTGCAGGCGCAGGGGGCCGCCCAGGCGACACGCGGCATGACCGACAAGACCAGCCAGGTCGCGGCAGCGGCCGAGCAATCCGCGATGGCGATGCGCGAAGCCGCCGAGACCGCTGCGGGGTTGATCCGCGCGATCGAGGATGCCCGCAGCGAAGTCGAGGCCGCCACCGAAATCGCGACGCGCGCATCGACCCAGGCGGGTGCCGCGGTGTGCATGTCGGAAACGCTGAGCGACCACGCCAAGTCGATCGAGTCGATCCTCGGCCTGATCCGGGACATTGCCGGACAGACCAACCTGCTCGCGCTCAACGCGACGATCGAGGCGGCGCGCGCCGGCGACGCCGGGCGCGGCTTCGCGGTGGTGGCGCAAGAGGTGAAGAGCCTCGCCAGCCAGACCGCGCGCGCGACCGACGACATCGCGTCGAAGATCGCGGCGATCCAGTCCGCGACGCGGTCGACCGTCGCCACCAACGCCTCGATCAAGGCGACCGTCGGCGAGGTGCAGCAAAGCGCAAGCCGCATCCGCGGCGCGATGGAGGCACAGGCCCGGACCGTCACCGCGATTACCGCGGCGGTCGACGAAACCGCGCTGGCGGCCGATTCGATGTCGAACACGATTGCGGCGATCCGGGAGGATACCGATCATGTCGCGGGCGAGATCGATACGCTGGAACGCGGCTTCGGCGAGGTCGACGACCAATTGCGCACGCTGAAGGGCGCGGCGGACTCGTTTTCGGCCAGCGTCGCCACCTGATGCGCGGCGCTTTGCCGGGGCAGGGGTTGGTCCGCGCGCCGTCGCCCGGTAAGGCGGGCGCATGACCAACATCCTCCTCACCGGATCGTCGCGCGGGATCGGAGCCGCCATTGCCGCAACGCTGGATCGCCCGGGCATCGCGCTTGTCGGGCACGGGACGCGCAGCGGCATCCCCGCCGACTTCGCGGACCCGGCCGCCCCCCGCGCGCTGTGGGATGCCGCACTGGACCGGCTGGGCGGCACACTCGACGTGCTGATCAACAACGCGGGCGTGTTCGACGCCAACCCGATTGAGCGTACCGATGCCGAATGGGTCGCCGAATGGGAGCGGACGATGCGGATCAACCTGACCGCGTCGGCCGAACTGTGCCGGCTGGCGGTCCTCCACTGGCAGGCGCGCGGCGTCGGCGGCCGGATCGTCAACATCGCGAGTCGCGCGGCCTATCGCGGCGATTCACCCGCGCACTGGCACTATGCCGCGTCCAAGGCGGGAATGGTCGCGATGACCAAGAGCATCGCGCGCGGCTATGCCCGCGACGGCATACTGGCGTTCGCCGTGTGCCCCGGGTTCACGATGACGGGGATGGCGGAGGACTATCTGTCGAGCCGCGGCGGCGACGCGTTGCTCGCCGACATTCCGCTCGGCCGGGTCGCGGCCCCCGAGGAAGTCGCCGACGTCGCGCGTTTCCTCGCACTCGAGGCGCCAGCGTCGATGACCGGCGCGGTGCTCGACGTGAACGGCGCGAGTTACGTCCGCTGAGGGTTCCCCCGGCGAGGGGCCGGGGTAGCATCCTGCGGCAAAGTCACCGCAACGTGCGCAGGCGCTCCAGATCCTCGGGCCGGTCGACGTCCAGCAGCTCGGATTCAGGTGCGATGACGTGCCGTCCCGCGCGCACCATCGCCCGCGCGCCTTCGTCGCCCTCCAGCGTCAGCAACGCCTCGAACTGATCCGCGCCGAACACGGCGGGGGGCGTCGGGTGGACGCCGTTGCTGGAGGCGACCACCGCATCCGGGCCGTGCGTCGCGTCCAGCAGGCGGTAGATGTGCGTCGCGGTCACGCGCGGCATGTCGGCCAGCGCGACCACGACCGCCGCGCACCCGATCTCCCGCGCCGCGGCCACGCCGAGCTTGACGGACCCGGACATGCCGTCGCCCGGATTGTCATTGTGGATCACCCGATAGCCGCGGCTCCCGAAATCGAGTTCCGACCCCGAGCAGACCGCGATCCGCGCCTTGAACGGCACGCTTTCCAAGGCGGTGACGACATGGAACGCGAGGGGCTGCCCCAGATACTCCTGTTGCAGCTTGTCGGTATCGCCGAACCGCTCGGAGCGGCCGGCGGCGAGCAGGATCAGGACGCATTCCTCGGCGGGGGTGATCGGTTTCATCCCTTTTTCCGTTCACCGGCGTTGAACGCACCGACCATCGCGGCGGCGATCGACAGGGCGATCTCCGCTGGCCCGACCGCGCCGATGTCGAGCCCGACCGGCGCGTCGATCCGGTCGAGGTCCGCTTCCGAAATGCCGGCCGCGGCGAGCCGCTCGCGCCGTGCGGCATGGCTGCGGCGCGAGCCGAGCGCGCCAACGTACGCGGTCGGCCGCGACAGCGCGGCGATGAGCGCGGGGTCGTCGATCTTGGTGTCGTGGCTGAGCGTCACGACCGCGCTCGCGGGACCGGGATCGAGCGCCTCGACCGCTTCGTCCGGCCAGCGATCGTCGAGCGTAACGCCGGGAAAACGTTCCTCGGTCAGGAAACGCGCGCGCGGGTCGATCACCGTGGTCGCGATGCCCAGTTCGCGTGCAAGGCCGGCCAGCGCCTGCGCGATCTGCACCGCGCCGACGATCAGCAGCCGCCGCGGCGGATCGTAGCGATTGACGAACGCCGCCCCCTCCTGCGGGCGCAGCGAGCTCTGTCCCGAGGCGAGGTCAGTGGTGACCGCCAGCCCCTTGCCGCCATCGCGTGCCTCGGCGATGCGGTCGAACAGTTCGGGGTCGAAGCCTTCCGCCGAGACCGGCTGGACCAGCACGGAAATCTCGCCCCCGCACGGCAGCCCGACTTCCCAGGCGGCTGCATCGGCGATGCCGTAGTTCTTGAGCTGGAACGGCGCGCCCGCGATCACCTCGGCGGCGGTCGCGAGGATGTCGCTCTCGACGCACCCGCCCGAGACCGATCCCTCGAACCGGCCATCGGCATGGACGAGCATATGGCTCCCGCGCGGTCGCGGTGCCGAGCCCCAGGTCGACACCACGGTGGCGAGCGCAAGCGGCGCGCCCTTCCACTGGGTCGCCGCGTTCAGGACGGAATCGTTGTCAGCCATCTTACTCCCTCTCCCGCCTGCGGGAGAGGGCCGGGGAGAGGGGCATGCCGAAACCGACCGTTACCGCTCTCGCACCACCCTCTCCCCATGCAATCACATATCCGGCAACCCGGCCAACACCTTGTCGAGCGTCAGCGGGAAATCGCGCACGCGCACGCCGCACGCATTGTAGATCGCGTTCGTCACCGCGGCGCCCGCGCCCGAGATCGACAGTTCGCCAAGTCCCTTCACGCCGATCGGATTGGCATGCCGGTCGATATGCTCGACGAACAATACATCGAGCGGCGGAACGTCGGCATGGCTCGGCACGTGATATTCGCCCAGGTCGTGATTGACGAATGCGCCGTGCCGCTGGTCGAGCACCGCATCCTCCATCAGCGCATAGCCGATCCCCCAGATCATCCCGCCGATCGCCTGGCTGCGCGCGAGCTTCGCGTTGAGGATCCGCCCCGCCTCGAAAACACCGAGCATCCGGCGCACGCGGACTTCGCCCGTCACGCTGTTGACCGCGACCTCCGCGAATTGCGCGCCATGCGCGGCCTGGCTGAAGGTCTTGGCGTTGCTCCCCTGGCTGATCTTGCCGAGCGCGACCAGCGGATCGCTCCCGACCAGTTCGGCCAGCGGCACGCGGCGGTTGCCCGCGATCGCGTGCCCGTCCTTGAGCGTCATGTCCTTGGCGTCCGCCTGCATCCGCTCGGCCAGCGTGGCGACGATGTCCTCGCACGCCAGCGCGACCGACGACCCCGCGCTCGCCGCACCGAACGACCCGCCCGAGCCTGCGCCCGGCGGAAGATCGGTATCCCCGAGGATCACGTCGACACACTCCATCGGCAGCCCGAGGACCTCGCCCGCGATCTGGCCCAGGATCGTGTAGCTGCCGGTGCCGATGTCGGTCATGTCGGTCTCGACCCGCGCACGACCGTCGGGTGACAGCGTGACCCGCGCCTGCGAATCGACCAGCAGGTTGATCCGCACCGCCGCGGCCATCCCCATGCCGATCAGCCACTCGCCCTCCCGCACCTGACCGGGGCGCGCACCGCGCTTGGCCCAGCCAAAGCGTTCGGCTCCCTTGTCGAGGCATTCGACCAGCGCCCGCGTCGAGAAGGGCGCGCCCGTCATCGGGTCCACCTGCGGTTCGTTGAGCTTGCGGAAATCGATCGGGTCGCGTCCCAGCGCCTCGGCCATTTCGTCGATCGCGGTTTCGAGCGCGAGCATGCCGACCGCCTCGCCCGGCGCGCGCACCGCGCCCGCCTGCACCATGTCGAGCGTCACGATCTTGTGCGAGAAGTGCCGGACCGGCGCATCGTACAAGGCGATCGAGCCGAGCGCGACCGGCTCCATGAAGCCACCGTCCGGCCCCTGGCTCACGACGCTGTCATGCGCCAGCGCGGTCAGCTTCCCCTGTGCGTCGCACGCCAGCCGGATCCGCTGGTGCGTATCGGTGCGACGGTAGATGTTGTGGAACAGCTGCGCGCGCGCCATCGCAATCTTGACCGGACGGCCGATCTTCTGCGCGGCGATCGCCGCGAGCACGGCTTCCGGCCCGAGCAATTTCCCGCCGAATCCGCCGCCGATATAAGGCGAGAAAATCCGGACCTTGTCGGCGTCTATCCCGACGGCCTTGGCCAGAATGCCCTTGGCCGCATGAAGGATCTGCAGACTGGAATGGAGCGTGAGTTTGTCGCCCTCCCACACCGCCACCGACGCATGCGGTTCCATCGCGGCGTGAACCTGGTTGGGCGTGGTATAGACTTGGTCGATCGTCACCGCCGCCGCCGCCATCGCAGCGTCGATGTCGCCCTTCGCGATGTCCTGCAGGCGCGAGTCCTTCGGCGGTCCGCTCGCGCTCGCGATGTTTTCCATCGTGTCGAACCGGCCCGCCTCGGGCTGGATCGTCATCGTCACGGACTTCGCCGCGTCGCGCGCCGCCTCGAAACTGGTCGCGACCGCGACGCCGACGACCTGATCCCAATGATCGATCGCATCGTTCCCGGCATGCGCCGGCGAGAAGGCCGCCGCCTGGCGGGGAATGCGGGAATCGTCGACGATGACGTCGATCACCCCCGGCAGGCTGCGCGCGACGTCGGTATCGAAGCCGGTAATCCGCCCCTTGGCGGCCGGTGCGGTGATCAGATAGCCGTAGGCCACCTCCCCCGCGACCGGATGTTCATAGCCGTAGCGGGCAGCACCGCTGACCTTGAGCGCCCCTTCGCTCCGGTCGAGCCCGGCGCCGAGCACTCCCTGGACGCCGCGTTCCAGCGCGAGGCCGGGGTGGTCGGCGTCCATTTTGAAATCGGCCATGATGTTCCCCGCGCGCGGGCCTGCCCTTACAGTTCGGGCAGGCCGTCCAAGATCTTATCGAGCGTAAGTGGGTAGTCGCGGACCCGGATGCCAGTGGCGTTGTACACGGCATTCGCGATCGCTGCCCCCGCACCCGAGATCCCCAGCTCGCCGATCCCCTTGGCGTGCATCGGGTTGGCATGGATGTCGCGCTCCTCGAGGAACTCGACCTCGAGCTGCGGGACGTCGGCGTTCACCGGCACATGGTATTCCGCGAGGTCGCGGTTCACCAATTTGCCGTTGCGCGGATCATGAATCAGATCCTCGGTCAGCGCCGTGCCGATGCCGAACGTCATGCCGCCGAGGCACTGCGACCGTGCCGTCTTGGCATTGAGGATTCGCCCGGCCGCGAACACGCCGAGCATGCGGCGCACGCGGACTTCGCCCGTCACCGCATTGACCCCGACTTCGGCGAAATGCGCGCCGTAGGACGACTGGCGCGTTTCCTTCTCCTGCTTGCCCGGCTTGATCGAACCGGTCGCGACGATTCCCTCGCCCGCGAGGTCCGCCAGCGGAACGCGGCGGTTGTCGGCGATCGCGTAGCCATCCTTGAGCGTCATTGCGTCCGGATCGACGCCCATGGCCTTGGCCAGCTTCTCGCGGATCGCTTCCGCCGCGAGATAGACCGAGGTCCCGCTCGATCCCGCACCGAACGACCCGCCGGAGCCGGCTGCGGTCGGGAAGCTCGTGTCGCCGAGTTCGACGTCGACGTGATCGAGCGGCAGCCCGAGGACTTCGCCCGCGATCTGCCCGAGGATCGTGTACGACCCGGTGCCGATGTCGGTCATGTCGGTCTCGACCGTCGCGCGGCCGGTTGCCGACAGCGTGACGCGCGCCTCGGACGGCAGCAGCATGTTGCCGCGCACCGCCGCAGCCATGCCCATGCCGACCAGCCACTCGCCTTCGCGCCGCGTACCCGGCGTTGCGTTCCGCTTGTCCCAGCCGAAGCTCGCCGCGCCGACGTCCATGCACCGCACCAGCTCGCGCGACGAATGCGGAACCTGCGTTTCCGGATCCGTCTCGGGCTCGTTGCGCTTGCGGAACTCGATCGGGTCGAGCCCCAGTTTCTCCGCGAGCTCATCCATCGCGCCCTCGAGCGCGAGCATGCCGACCGCTTCGCCGGGGGCGCGCATCGAACCGGAGACGAGCCAGTCGAGCCGAACGAGGTCGTGATTGATCTCGCGATTCTCGGCTGCGTACAGGAAATGCGTCGCCTGCCCGGTCGGTTCGAAATAATCGTCGTCGGGCAGGTTGGAGGCGATGGTGTCGTGGCCGAGCGCGGTCAGCTTGCCATTCGCATCGGCACCCAACCGGATCCGCTGCTCGGTATTCGAGCGACGGACGGTCGCCTCGAACACCTGCTGGCGCGCCATCACCGCCTTGACCGGACGTCCGAGCGCCTTGGCTGCGAGCGCCGCCGCGACCGACTCCGGCGCGATCCCGAGCTTCGACCCGAAGCCGCCGCCGATATAGCGCGCGACGATCCGGACCTTGGACTTGCTGACCCCGAGCGCCTTGGCGAGCTGCTCCGCATCATTGCCGGGGATCTGGTACGACCCGTGGAGGGTCAGCATACCCGTGTCGTCCCAGGTCGCGATACTGGCATGCGGCTCCATGGCCGCGCTGTTCTGGCTCGGGGTGGTGAAAGTCGCGTCGATCGTGACCGCGGCGTCCGCCATCGCCTTGTCGAGATTACCTTGCGAGAAATGCGCCGGAATATCGCCATCGGCCGGCTTCTCGGCGTCCCCCTTCAGCGCCTCGAAGTCGAACCGGCCATCGTCCGCTGCGTCGAACGTGATGACGACCTGCTGTGCCGCGTCACGCGCCGCTTCGAAGCTCTCGGCCAGCACGATCGCGACGAGTTCGCCGAAATACTGGACGCTCTCGACGCCCTGCGGTGCCTTTGCCGCAAGACCCTGTGCCGATGTCGCGAGGAACTTCTCGAAGTCGGTCACGACGTCGATCACGCCCGGCAGCGCGCGCGCGACCTCGGCATCGACGCCCGTGATCTTGCCCTTGCCGAACGGCGCACCGACCAGCACGCCGTAGGCGAGGTTCTCGATCTGATACTCGGCCGCATAGGTCGCGGCGCCCGAAACCTTGAGCGGGCCTTCCTTGCGATCGAGCGGCTTGCCGATGATCCCCTGCGTGCTCGTGTCGAGCAGGCTGTTGGGGACCGGCTTGTCCATCGTCAGTGCGTTGGTGCTACTCATGCGGAAACTCCCGTCAGCTCGCGCAGGCTCGCGATCAGCGTGCGGCGCGCGAGCGGAATCTTGAAATCGTTCGAGCCATAACCCTTGGCGTCCTTGAGCAGCGCATCTGCCGCTACCCCGAACACGGCGTCGCTCGGCGCCTGGCCAACGAGCGCCGCCTCGACCGCCGGATTACGCCACGGCATCGGGCCGAGCCCGCCGAACGCCAGTGCGGCCGATGCGATCTTGCCGTCCTCGACCGAGACGATCCCGGCGACCGACACGAGCGCAAAGGCATAGGACGCCCGGTCGCGGACCTTGCGGTACAGCTGCGCGCCCTTGGGCGGCGCGGGCAGCTCGACGTGCGTGATCAGTTCTCCCGGTTCGAGGACATTCTCGATCTCGGGCGTGTCGCCGGGAAGCCGATAGAATTCGCCGATCGCGATACGGCGACGGTCCCCGTCGGCCTTGAGCGTCACGATCGTCGCATCGAGCGCCTGCATGGCAACCGCCATGTCGCTCGGATGAGTCGCGATGCAATGCTCGCTGGTGCCCAGCACCGCGAGGATCCGGTTGAACCCGCCGATCGCCGAACAGCCGGTGCCCGGCTCGCGCTTGTTGCACGCAGTCGCCGTGTCGTAGAAATAATAGCAGCGCGTCCGCTGGAGCAGATTGCCCCCGGTCGACGCCTTGTTGCGCAGCTGTCCCGACGCGCCCGCGAGCAACGCCCGGCTGAGCACGGCATAGCCCTCGATCACGCGCGGGTCGGCGGCCAGGTCGCTGTTCGGAACGAGCGCGCCGATCGTCAGACCGCCATCCTCGCGCTCCTCGATCTTCGCAAGGTCGAGGCGACTGATGTCGACCAGCGATTCCGGCGTCTCGATCTGCAGCTTCATCAGGTCGAGCAGGTTGGTCCCGCCCGCGATGAAGCGTCCGCCCGCGGCGACGGCGGCTTCGGGGCTCTCGGCCCGGCTATAGGCGAAGGTCTTCATGCGTCCGCTGCCTCTTTCTTGGCGGGGGTGAGCCCGGACACTTCGGAAATCGCGTCGACGATGTTGGGATAGGCCGAGCACCGGCAAAGATTGCCGCTCATCCGCTCCGAAATCTCGTCGTTGCTCAACGACACGCTGTCGAGCCTGTCGGAGACGTGGCTGGGCCAGCCCTTCTTGACCTCGTCGAGCATGCCGACCGCGGAGCAGATCTGCCCGGGGGTGCAATAGCCGCACTGATAGCCGTCATGCTTGACGAACGCCGCCTGCATCGGATGCAGATTGTCCGCGCTGCCAAGGCCTTCGATCGTCAGAATGTCATCATCCTGATGCATGACTGCCAGCGTGAGACATGAATTGATCCGGCGCCCGTTGACGAGAACGGTGCACGCACCGCACTGGCCGTGGTCGCACCCCTTCTTGGTGCCGGTCAGACCGACGTGTTCACGCAGTACGTCGAGCAGCGACGCGCGGATATCGGGCTCGACCTCGTGGGTTTCGCCGTTGATGGTGAATTGCATGGGGTATGGCCTCCCTTTCAGCACGGGTTAACGAACATGAACCGAATGGTTTCCGATCATACCGGCGGTCTACGTCCTTTTTCGTACAGCCTTCGATCAAGCTTTCTGTATCTGGCCGTGCTGTCGCTGGTAGCCGGACCCCCGGCGATGGCGCAAAGTGCGCCGATGGCCACGCCCGCATCGCATCCGCTCTCCCCGCCGATCGTCATCGCGCATCGCGGCGCCAGTGGCTTGCGCCCGGAACATACCCTTGCTTCCTATACGCTTGCGATCGAACAGGGCGCCGACTTCATCGAGCCAGACCTGGTGCTGACCAAGGACAATGTCTTCGTCGCGCGCCATGAGAATGACATCACCGGCACGACCAACGTCGCGAGCCATCCCGAATTCGCGGCCCGCCGCACCACCAAAATGATCGATGGCGAGAGCCACACCGGGTGGTTCACCGAGGATTTCACGCTGGCCGAGCTGAAAACGCTCCGCGCGATCGAGCGGCTGCCCAAGCTGCGGCCCGACAACGCCAGATATGACGGCCAGTTCGAGGTTCCGACGCTCGCCGAGGTCATCACGCTCGCCAAGCGCCATTCGGTCGGCGGGCGGGTCGTCGGCATCTATCCCGAGACCAAGCATCCGAGCTACTTCGCGAGCATCGGGCATCCGATGGACGCGCTGCTCGTCGCGCAGCTGAAGGCCGCCGGTTGGAGCAGGCCGAGCGATCCCGTGTTCATCCAGTCGTTCGAAGTCGACAATCTCAAGCGCATCCACGGGATGACCGGGCTGCGCCTGATCCAGCTGATGGACGCAAGCGGCGGCCCCGCCGACCATGCCGCGCCGAGCTACGCCGCGATGGCGACGCCCGCCGGCCTCAAGGCGATCGCCGGCTATGCCTATGGCATCGGGCCGGGTCTCGGCATGATCCAGAATGGCGATGCAGCGCCCAGCACGCTGGTGGCGGACGCGCATGCCGTCGGGCTGCGGCTGCATCCCTGGACGTTCCGCGCGGAGAACGCATTCCTGCCGAAAAGCCTGCAGGTCGGCAGCGATCCCGCGGCGCACGGCAGGATCGAAGCGGCGATGCGCCGCTATCTCGCCCTTGGCATCGACGGTTTCTTCACCGATTTCCCGGGAATTGGCGTACAGACGCGCAACGCCGTGAAGGAAAACCGATGAAGTTTCTGCCCCTTGTCGCTGCCGCGATGCTTCCGTTGCTGGCGGGCGGCTGCATCCGGACAGCGGCCAGTGTCGTGACCTTTCCCGTCCGGGCGGTCGGCAAGACCGTCGACTGGACGACGACCAGCCAGTCCGAATCCGACCGCAACTATGGCCGCAAGATGCGCAAGCAGGAAGAACGCGAAGGCCGCGAGCGCAAGCGCGCGCAGAAGGAATGCCGGGAGCAACACCGCCAGGACTGCTGACGATCGCGAGTCTCCGGCCGACACCGCAGGACGGCCGAACGTCAGCCGGCGCCGCGTCGGAACTCGTCCCAATCCGCCTCGGTCGCGGCCGCGACGGTCTTGGCGGCGCGTTTGAGCCAGCCCGCCGGCAAAGCCGCAAGCTCGCTGGCGATCGGGGCGGCCTCGCTCGAGTCGCGGTGGATCGCGGCAAGCTCCCGCCCCATGGCGGAAAACAGGTTGGTGTGGAGCGCCGGGGCAAGCGTGTCGAAATCGAGCTTGCTGCTGTTTGGCCCCAGCCGCCGGACGACGTGATCCGCGGCATAACGCAAGGTCGGATCAGGCGAGCGGAACCGTCCGTGCGCGAGCCGATCGGCCAACCCGGCCACGCGCCCCCCGACCCAGGCCGACGGCAGCAACGCCTTGATCTCGGCGGCGACCGGCCCCCCGCGCCATTGCCCCATCGCGACGAAGCGCGGCCGGCCGAGACTGCCGACCCCGGCCGATCGCGGCGCGATCGTCGCCTGCTCGACCGGACCGAGCGCCGCGCGCAGCGGCTGGTCGAAGGCGGCGGGATTGCACGGTGCCGGCAAGGCGGCATCGAGCTTTGCCCAATAGGCTTCGCGCGCCTTGTCGGATGCGGTGAACGCGTCGCGCAACCAGGCGTGATCGCGCTCGAGCACGAAGGCTCGGGGTGTCGCCAAGCCGTCGGCATAGCCGGCGATCACGGCATCCGCGATCTCGCCCGCCCGCGCATCGTCCAGCGCCAGGACCAGGCTCGCGGCCAGCCGCACCAGATCCATCGGCCAGGGTGCGCGCGCCGCCTCGTCGAAGTCATTGACGCCCCAGACGAGCCGCATCTGCGCATCGCGCCACAAGCCGAAATTGCCCGCGTGCGAATCGACCACCGCGCCGACCGGCGCTGCGGTCATCAGCGAGGGGCACAGCGTCGCCGCGGTCTCCGCCCAGCGGAAGCAGGTGGCGCGGAGGAACTGGAACGCGGTCTTGCGCATCTTGCGATGCTTTTCCTGCACGTCCGCGTCCACCACCGCCGAACCGAGCGTGGCCGCCAGTTCGGATTCATAGCGCGCGACCGACGTCACGATATCGGGATGATCCAGGCTCATGGCATCCCGCATAGCCGCGATCGCCACCCCGGCCAATTCCCCGTCACGGGGCGATCGTCACCGCCACGTAGCGCGGATTGAGCAGGTGGGTCACGAGCAGCGCCAGCAGATAGGCGAGGCCGCACGCGATGAAGAACGGCTGGTAGCTCCCCACCGTATCGAGCAGCAACCCGAGCGACTTGGATGCGATGAAGCCCCCCGCCGCCCCGGCGAATCCGCCCAGCCCGACGAGCGTGCCTTGCGCATAGCGCGGGAAGAGATCGCCCGGCAGCGCGAACAGGTTGGTCGAGAACCCCTGGTGCGCCGCGCACGCCAGCCCGATCAGCCCGACCGCGATCCAGATGTTGCTCGCCTGGACCGCGAACATCACCGGCAACGCGAACAGGGCGCAGGCGAACATCGCCCGCTTGCGCGCGCGACCAGTCGCCACGCCACGCTTGAGCAGGTGCGACGAATACCAGCCGCCCGAAATCGCACCGAAGTCGGCCATGATGTAGATGGCCACCAGCGGCGGGCCGAAGCTCTTGAGGTCATAGCCATATTGCTTGCTGAAGAAGTCCGGCAGCCAGAACAGGAAGGTCCACCACACCGGATCGATCAGGAAGCGCCCGGCCATATAGGCCCAGGTTTCGCGGTGGCGCAGCACGCGCCGGAAACTCGCGCGACCGACATCCTCGGCCGCTTCGGTTTCGATCCAGGCGCGCTCCTCCCGGGTGAGCCGGGGATGGTCGGCGGGCTTGCGGTACAGCCAGAACCACATGCCGAGCCACACCAGATTGAAGGACCCGGTCACGATGAACGCCCACCGCCAGTTGAGCGCGAACGATACGACGAGCAGCGACACGAGGAGCGGCGTGACCACCGCCCCGACATTGGCACCGGCATTGAAGATGCCGATCGCGAGCGCGCGCTCCTTCTTGGGGAACCATTGCGACACCGCCGCCAGTGCGGACGGATAGGTACCCGCTTCCCCTAGCGCGAGCGGGATCCGGGCGATCACGAAACCCGTCGTGCTCGTCACCAGCACCTGCGCGAGATGCCCGATCGTCCAGGTCGCCATGGCGAGAAGATAGCCCGTCCGTGCGCCGATCCGATCGATCAGCCAGCCGAAGAACAGGAAGCCGAACCCGTAACACACCTGGAAATAACCGGTAATGTCGCCGTATCCGGTGTTGGACCAACCATAGAGGCTGGAAAGCTCCGGCTTGAGGACGCCCAGCACCAGGCGGTCGATGTATGACAATACCACCGCCGCGAAGAGCAGCGCGCAGATGATCCAGCGGACTCGCCCGCGCGGTCGGGGAACGGCGTGCTCCGCCGTTTCCGGTGCCCGGGGGACCTGGTCGCCGAGCGCGCTCAAGAGCGCCGGCCGAATTGCGACAAAGCGAACCAGAGGGGTGCGACACCCACGCCACGCGGTCGAGGGCTGACCCTGTCCACGCTCTCCTTGGTGCAAAGACCCATCGGCATTCCTCCCCTGCGTGCGCAGACGTGGCATTGCTTGTGATGCCATCGTTGTGTTAGCGTTATCATGGTCGAAGCGCCGCCGGTCTGTCAACGGCGCACTGGTCAGGGTGCCCCCGCACCGCGCCCAGACGCGCCAGACGGCCGCCATTGCGCCCCGCCCCGCCGATCCGCAGCATCGATCGGCCCCTGGTCGGGCCGTCCGCGAACACGCCTGGAAACCCCGACTTGCCGAGAGCCTAACGATCGGGTCATAGTCGTGCCCTCGAAAGGACCCGTATGACGGAAACCCGACCCTCCCGGCGCCAGCACAACGTACCGACGATCACCGACGTCGCGCGCAAGGCCGGGGTGTCGCCGATGACCGTGTCGCGCGTCATCAACGCCAAGCACACCGTCCGCGACCAGACCCGCGAACGCGTCGAAGCCGCCATCGCCGAGCTCAACTACGCGCCCAACGCCGCGGCCCGCACCCTGGCGGGCGGCGAGGAAATGCGGATCGGGCTGCTCCATTCCAACCCAAGCTTCGCCTATCTCAGCGCGTTCCTGGTCGGCAGCCTCGACCAGGCCAGCCGCAGCAACGTCCAGCTCGTCGTGGAAAAGTGCGATGAGCCCGGTCAGGAAGCCGCCGCCGTCATGCATCTGCTCAACGGTCGCGTCGACGGGATCGTCCTCCCGCCCCCACTGAGCGATTCGCCCGACGTGCTCGCCGCGCTGGAGGCGGCCGGCGTGCCGATCGTCGCGGTCGCGACCGGCCGCGCGCCCGAATGGGCGCTGTCGGTCAGCATCGACGATCGCCAGGCCGCTTATGACATGACGCGACACCTCGGTGCGCTCGGCCATGTGCGAATCGGCTTCATCACGGGCAACCCCAACCAGACGGCCAGCGCAGAGCGGCTCGAGGGCTATCGCGCCGCCCTGGCCGACATGCGCCTCCCCGACGATCCCGCGCTCGTGACCGAAGGGCTGTTCACCTATCGCTCGGGGCTCGACGCGGCCGATCGCCTGCTCGATCTCTCCGACACGCCAACCGCGATCTTCGCCTCGAACGACGACATGGCCGCCGCCACCGTCGCGATCGCGCATCGCCGGGGACTCGACGTCCCGAGCGACCTGACCGTCTGCGGCTTCGACGATACCGCGCTGGCGACGACGATCTGGCCCGAACTGACCACGATCCGCCAACCGGTCGTGGAAATGTCGCGCATGGCGGTCGAACTGCTCGTGCATGCGATCCGCATGGGCAAGGCGGGACGCTCCAGCGAAATCACCGAGCCGCACGTCCTCGCCGATTATGCGTTGATCCGGCGCCAGTCCGACGCGGCGCCACGCCGCCGGCCCGTGGTGGTGCTGGCGTCCAAGGAAGGCTGACGACCGGCCGCCCGGGCCGAAGGTTTCCTTGGCGTCCGAAAAGACAGATCCTGGCCGAAGGAAATACTGCCATACGCAAAATGCGTTATTCCGGCTGACGAGACTAGCGTATATCTTTAGGTCCATAGTTGCAGGGTTCGTGGGGAATTCCGAATGCACTCGGCTCTGGCAATGGTGACTGACGCACGGGGATACTGTCTTGCGCGGTATGCGATGGCATCGGCGCTTCTGACCCAGACGGAACCTTTCACCCCGTATCTGTTCATCGATCGTTGGGATGGACCGGCGGAAACCGATGGCCTGCTCCGGCTGGCGCAGCGCCTGGGCAGTCCGCTGCAGATCATTCGCCTGACGCAGAACACGTATCAGGACAAGAACTTCCAGGTTACCAAGCACCTCACGCGCACCGCATACCAGAAGTTCACCGCGATCCAGAGCCTTGTCGGCGCGCATGACCGCGTTCTCTACGCCGACACCGACACGATTTTCTACGAGCCCCTGCCAATATCCCAGGTCGATTTTCGCGGAAATCCGATCGCGGCGGTGTTCGAACTGTCGCAGACCCAGGAAGTCGGCGAGACGGGATTTTCCACGACCTTCACGCCCGTCAACGCTTCCCGATATTACTTCAATTCGGGGGTGATGCTGTTCGACCTGACGCGCGGCGACATCGCGCATTTTCGCGCCGAATATGACAAATACTGCCAGATCCACCAATCCTATTGCCCGTATAACGAGGCGTGCAAGCTGGTGGACCAATGCGCGTTCAACCAGGCGTTCGAAAACCAGTGGACGCCGCTACCGCTGACCTGGAACGTCCAGTCGATCACCTTTCAGACCGATCTCTGGAAACAGGCGGCGCTACGGCATTACACCGGGCCGCAGAAATTCCTCCCGCTGCGCGCGCGGCGCGCGGACAAGCGGGAACGGGCATTCCTGCGGGTGATTGCCAACGCGCTCGGCGACGGACTGCCCCCGGTCTGGCCCGGCATGGGCGTCGTCTACTGGATCAACGGCCTTCGTCGCGCGCGCGTGCGATCCTGGATCACCTCCGGAACCTCGCTGGTCGAGGCCGACATGCGCACGTTGCAAGCCGGGACCGGGACCGCGCTCTAGTCCACGCTCCAGCCCCCCCCGGCAGTACCCGCAGCACCCCGGCTGCGACCCAAAGAAAAAAGGCCCCGTTCCCTCCGGAACGGGGCCTTTTTCAGGTCTGGAGCAGGCTCAGCCCTCCATGTCTTCCAGTTCGCGGCCGCGTGTTTCGTTGATCATCGCCTTGACGAAGAAGAACGAGATCGCCGCGAATACCGCATAGCCGGTGTAGGTGACCGCAAGGCCCGGCGACACGGCGAGCGCCGGGAAGCTGACCGAGATTGCGGCATTGGCGATCCACTGCGCGAAGCCTGCGACCGCAAGCCCCGATCCGCGGATCTGGTTGGGGAACATCTCGCCCAGCATGACCCACATGATCGGGCCCCAGCTGAAGTTGAAGAACACGACGTACAGGTTGGCGGCAACGAGCGCGATCACGCCGTTGTTGCCGGGCAGCGTCACCGCACCGTCCGCGCCCGTCACCGCGGTCGAGAAGGCATAGGCCACCGTTGCCAGCGTCACCGCCATGCCCGCCGAACCCACGAGCAGCAGCGGCTTGCGGCCGATCTTGTCGACGAACGCGATCGTGAAGACGCACGCGCCGATCGACAGTACGCCGGACAGGATGTTGGTCTGGAGCGCATAATTCTCGGAGAAGCCGACGGCCTCCCACAGCGTCGCGCCATAATAGAAGACGACGTTGATGCCGACGAGCTGCTGGAAGATCGCGAGACCGATGCCCGCCCACAGGATCGGACGGATCTTGCCGGTCCGCTTGTCGAGCAGGTCGGACAGGCGCGGCTTGTGATGATCCGCCGACAGGCTCGCGCGGATTTCGGTGACCTTGCGGTCCGCCTCTTCCTGCCCGAACAGCCGGGCGAGCACGACGCGGGCCCGTTCGTCATATCCCTTGACCATCAGGTAGCGCGGGCTCTCCGGGATGATCAGCAGCGCGAGGAAGTAGATCGCGGCGGGGATCGCCTGGAGCCAGAACATCCAGCGCCATGCCGGCTGGTCCAGCCAGAGGATCGCGGTCGAGCCGCCGGCATAATGCGCCAGCACGTAATTGGCGACGAACGCGCCGGTCAGCCCGGTGATGATCATCACCTGCTGGACGCTCGACAGGCGGCCACGGATCGAGGCGGGGGTGACTTCGGAAATATAGACCGGCGAGATGACGCTCGCCGCGCCGACGCCCAGGCCGCCGACGATGCGGGCAAGGATGAAGATGATCGACGTGCTCGCCGCCCCCGCTGCGAGGGCGCTGACGAGGAACAGCGCCGCCGCCAGCATCATCACGCTGCGCCGCCCGATCCGGTCGGCGAGCCGCCCGGCGGTGAACGCGCCGATCGACGACCCGACGAGGATCGCGCCGACGTTGATCCCGATCCCGAGCTTGCCGAGGTCGAACGCCGCCTCGAGCCCCTTTTGCGTACCGTTGATCACGCCCGAGTCATAGCCGAACATGAATCCGCCGATCGTCGCCACCGCGACGATGGCGGCAATGAAGCCGAAATTGACCTTGCTCAAATCCGGGCCGAGCCCGGGCAACGATGCCGTCGCCATATCCTATCCTCTTCCCAATTCTCGTTTATAGTTTTGCCGGGGTCACGGGCAGGCCCGCGACCCCGGGGTCGAATGCAAACAGGTTTCCCGCCTCGGGCTGGTCGGCGAGCGCGGCAGGATCGAGTCCCTTGCGCGCCGTCGTCGCATAGGCCGTGCGCAGGTCGGGGCCGCCGAACGCCATCTTGGTGATGTTGGCGACCGGGAAGCGCACCTCCTGGATCGCCTTGCCCGCCGGGTCGTAGCGCCGGACGCGCCAGCCACCCCACAGGCCGGTCCACAGGCAGTTTTCGGAATCGATCACGCAGCCGTCCGGATGCCCCGCGCCGTCCTCGATCTCGACGTGCAGCACGGGCGTGCCGAGCGCGCCGTCGTCGTGGATCGGCACGCGCCAGATCCGCTTGCCGAGCGTGTCGGTGTGGTACAGCATCGTCGCATCCGCGCTGACCGCGGGGCCATTGGTGATCGCCACCGGCGGCAGCCCGCTGTCCTGCGTGGTGCCGTCGGCGAAGCGGTGCAGCCGCCCGGTTTCGGACGCTTCGCCGTCATCCATCGTACCGAACCAGATCCGCCCCCGGGAATCGGTCGTCGCGTCGTTGAGGCGGTTGCCCGGATGCTGCGGCTCGGGATCGTGGAACAGCGTGAAGACGCCGGTTGCCGGGTCGAAACGATGCAGCCCGGTCTTGACGCCGGCGATCAGGTCGCCGGTTTCCGTGGGCAACACCCAGCCGATCTGGTCGGGCGCGGTCCAGTGCCGCGCGGTGCCGGCCGCCGGATCGAACCGGTACAGGCGGTGCGCCTTGATATCGACGAACCACAGGCCGCCGTCGATCCAGACCGGCCCCTCCCCGAGCGTCGCCGCCGCTGCAAAAACCGACTGAACCATTCTGCTATCCCCTCAGCGCCAGCCGGCATCGACAAAATAGTCGTGCCCCGTGCACATGCGGGCGTCGTCCGAAGCGAGGAACAGCGCAAGCGCCGCGACGTCTGCCGGCTGGATACGACCGTCGAGGCATTGCGCCGCGACGATCTCGGCCTCGCCCTCGGGCGTGTACCATTTTTCCTGCCGCGGTGTCTGGACGTTGCCCGGAACGATCGTCGTCACGCGGATATTGTCGCGGCCCAGATCCCGCGCGAGGCTGCGCGTCATGCCTTCGATCGCGGCCTTGGCGGTCTGGTACAGGACGAGGTCGGGCAGGCCGAGATGCCAGCTGATCGACCCAAAATTGACGATCGCCCCGCCGCCTGCCTGCCGCATGTGCGGCACGACGGCTTGCGCGGCGAAGAACAGGTGGCGCAGGTTGGTCGCCATCCGGTCGTCCCAATAGGCGGGCGTCACTTCGGCGATGCTGTGGCGATCGTCGTTGGCGGCATTGTTGATCAGGATGTCGATCCCGCCGAGCTGCTCCGCGATCGTGCCGATCGTGGCCTTCAGCGCATCGATGTCGCGCAGGTCGCAAGGGTGGAACCCGCCGGGCGCGAACCGCTCCGCCACGGCCCCGCCGGCGTCGCGGTCGATGTCGATGAACGCGATGTGCGCGCGTTGCGCCGAAAACGCCTCGACCAGCCCCGCGCCGATGCCGGTGGCACCCCCGGTGATGAGGATGCGCTTGCCGGCAAGGCTCGGGTAGATCGCACGCGTCGTCATCGTGTCGTCGGTCGGCATGGCCGTCACTGCTTGTTCTCCAACAGGCCACGTCCGGCCAGGTTTGTCATCAGCGCGCCGATCCCGGTCTGCCACGGCGCGGCGTCGCGCGAGGTCACCACGCGATTGACCAGCCGTCCGAGCTTTGCGCTCTCGATCGCCACGACGTCGCCGACCTTGTGGGTGAAGCCCCGACCGGGGTCGTCGCGATCCTGCACCGGCGCGAACAAGGTGCCCAGGAACAAGGCAAACCCGTCCGGATATTGATGCTCGCTCAACGTCTGGCGGACCAGCTCGAGCGGGTCGCGGCTGATTTCCGCCATGTTGCTCGCGCCGTCGAGAACGTAGCCGTCCGCGCCTTCGATCCGCAGCGACACTTCGGCGGAACGAACGTCGTCGATCCCGAAGCTGTCGTCGAACAACCGCACCAGCGGGCCGAGCGAACAGGATGCGTTATTGTCCTTTGCCTTGCCGAGCAGCAGCGCCGAGCGTCCCTCGAAGTCGCGGAGGTTGACGTCATTGCCGAGCATCGCACCGACTGCCTTGCCGGTGCTGTCGACCAGCAGCGCGATTTCGGGCTCCGGGTTGTTCCAGGTCGAATCCGAGCGGATCCCGATCTCGGCATTCGCGCCGACCGTGGCGAGTACGGGCGCCTTGGTGAACACCTCGGCATCCGGACCGATCGCGACCTCGAGATATTGCGACCACAGGCCATCGTCGATCAGCGCCGCCTTGAGCGCGGCGGCCTCGGGCGTACCCGGCACCACGCCGCGGATCGACCCGCCGACCCGCGCCTCGAGCCGCTCGCGGATCGCGCTTGCGGCGCCCGGATCGCCGCGGCCGCGCTCCTCGATCACGCGTTCGAGCGCGGAGACCGCAAAGGTGACGCCGCAGGCCTTGACGCATTGCAGGTCGACCGGGCTGAGCAGGTCGACGGATGCGATCGAGAAGTCGGGGATCGGATCGCCGCCGGCGCCGCTGAAGTCGCCGCGATCGACCAACGCCGCGACCGTCGGCACGACCCGCGCCATGTCATAGGCTTGCCCGCGCACCACCAGGATCGGCGACGGTCCCGCGCGCGTCAGCATCCTGCCGACGAAGCTTCCCGTGCCCCAATCTTCCGGTAGCGCCGACGCCAGACTGCCGCGTTCGCCCTTCATTCCCCACTCCCCTCGACATTATATTTTGATAGCGTTAACAACACCAGCATCGGCACGCTGTCAAGGCCGCGACAGCCACAAGATAGTGGCGTGGAGAGGAAATTGGGATGGAATTGGTCCGCACGGTCGCAATCGGCCTCGCAAGCGCGTTGTTGCTCGGCGCAAGTCCCGCGCCGCGGACGGTGTGGCTCGGCAGCTGGGCCGCGTCGCAGCAGACGCCGGAGCCAAACAACGCGCTTCCCGACGCCGATCTGAGCGACGCGACGCTGCGGCAGGTGGTTCGCCTGTCGACGGGGGGCCGCCACCTGCGCGTCCTGGTCAGCAATGCCTTTGGCACCGCGCCGCTGCGGGTCGACGCGGCGCACGTGGCCCGGGCCGGATCGGGCGCGCGGATCGTGCCCGGCTCCGACCGTGCCCTGACCTTCGACGGCGCGGCCACCGTCGTGATTCCGGCGGGCGCCGGCTATTGGTCCGACCCGGTGGCACTGGACGCGCCCGCGCTGGCATCGGTCGCGGTGTCGCTGTATCTGCCGACGGCACCAAAGGGCCAGACCAGCCATCCGGGGTCGCGCGCGACCAGCTATCTGGTGCATGGCAACCATGCCGGCGACCCGGCGCTGCGCGACCCGCAGACCGTCGACCATTGGTTCCAGCTTGCGGGCATTGCCGTCGAGTCCCCGGACGCCGGCGCCCGCGCCGTCGTGACGCTCGGGGATTCGATCACCGATGGGCATGGCGCGACGACCAATGGCAACGATCGCTGGCCCGACCTGCTCGCCAACCGGTTGCAGGCGGTTGCGGGCACGCGGCCGGTCGGCGTGCTCAACCACGGGATCGGCGGCAATCGGCTGCTGTCGGACGGGCTCGGGCCCAATGCCCTCGCCCGGTTCGATCGCGACGTCGTCGCGCAACCGGGCGTGCGCTATGTGATCGTGCTGGAAGGGATCAATGATCTCGGCACGCTGACCCGCGATGCGCCCGTCACGCCGGAGGCGCACGCCGCCCTGGTCGCGCGGATGATCGGATCGTACCGCCAGATCGTCGCGCGGGCGCATGCCGCGGGAATCAAGGCGTATGGCGCGACGATCCTGCCCGACGGTGGCTCGTCTTATTATCATCCCGATGCGCGGAACGAGGCGGATCGTGCCGCCGTGAACGCGTGGGTCCGCACCCCCGGGCATTTCGATGCGGTGATCGATTTCGACGCGCTGATGCGCGATCCCGCCGCGCCGACCCGCTTGCGCAAGGCGTATGATTCCGGCGACGGGCTCCACCCCTCGCCGCTCGGCTATCGCGCGATGGCGGATGCGATCCCGCTGGCGCTGTTCCGGTAGCGTTCGGCCGGCTTCAGCACGCCGGTGCACCGAGCGCGGAAGGGTCCACCGCGCACCGGCCGGATGTCGGAGGCAACGCCCCCGGACGCCGAACCCGGAACCCTAGCCGCGGGCATGACGTTTGACCTTGCGACTTACCCGGTGTGGCGTTGGTCGCCCTCTTCGGAAGCGTTCCCGTGACGACACCCCAGATCCTGTCCTTCGCCATCATCGCCGGCGCCATCGTGACCTTTGCCTGGGGGCGGTTCCGCTACGATCTCGTCTCGCTGGTGGCGCTGTGCATCGCGGTCATCGTCGGGGTGGTCCCGATCAAGGGCGCGTTCACGGGCTTTACCAGCGACGTCGTGGTGATCATCGCCTCGGCGCTGGTAGTGAGCGCGGCCGTGGCGAAGTCCGGCGTGCTGGAGGCGACGCTCGCGCCCCTGCTGGGCCGGCTGAAGAGTCTGCCGCTACAGGTCCCGGCGCTCGCCGGGGCGACCGCACTTCTGTCGATCGTGACCAAGAATGTCGGCGCGCTGGCGATCCTGATGCCGACGGCGATCCGGCTGGGGCGGACCGAAGGCAGCTCGGTCTCCGCCTTGCTGATGCCGATGTCGTTCATGTCGTTGCTCGGCGGGCTGGTCACGTTGGTCGGGACCTCGACCAACATCATCGTCAGCCAGGTGCGCGAGGAAACCGTCGGCAGGCCGTTCGCCATGTTCGATTTCGCGCCGGTCGGGCTGTGCCTGACGCTGCTTGGCTTCGTCGTGGTCAGCCTCGGCTGGCGCCTGCTGCCGCGTGACCGGCAAGGGCGCGAACGGCTCGAGGACGGGACCGCGGAAGAGGCCTATTCGACCGAAGCGACCGTTCCGGACACCCTTCCCGACACGCTCGGCACGATCGCGGATCTCGCGCTCGACAAGGACAAGATCGTCGTGGTCGGTCTGGAATGCGCGGATGGCCGGCGTTTGCCCGCCGGGCCCGACACCCGGCTCGTTCCGGGCGAGATCCTGTTGCTGGAGGGGGACGACGAAGGTCTCGCGGCCATGTTCGCGCGCCTGCCGTTGCTGCCCGCGCGGTCCGAGCACGCGCTCGAAAGCGCCGAGGCGCATACCGAGGTGCGCTCGATCGAAACCGTGATCCAGCCGGACTCCCCGTTGATCGGCCAGTCCGCGCAGCGCGCACGGTTGCAGGACGATTTCGGCGTGAAGCTCCTCGCCGTCGGCCGCCGCAATGAACGGATCACGCAACGCCTGCGCGAAGTGACGCTGCGGGCGGGCGACCTGCTGCTGATCCGGGCGAACGATACGGCCCTTCCCGAATTCGTGCGCAGCCAGTCGCTGCTGCCGCTCGCCGAACGCGCGGTAAAGCTCGGCAGCCCGCGCCAGAAATATGGTCCGATCCTGGTGCTGGCGGTCGCGATCCTGCTGATCGCGTTCAAGGTCGTGCCCGTCGTCGGCGGCTTTTTCGGCGCGGCGGTGGCGGTCGTGCTGATCGGCGCGCTGCCGATGCGCGAAGCGTACGGCGCCCTCGAACCCGAAGTGCTGATCCTGATCGGCGCGCTGACCCCGATCAGCGAGGCGGTACAGCATACGGGCGGGACCGGGCTGATCGCCGCGGGGCTCGCGCATGCGCTGACCGGGGTCGCTCCGATTATCGTGCTCGGCGTGCTGCTCGTCACGGCGATGGCCTGCTCGCCCTTCCTGCACAATGCCCCGACGGTGCTGGTGCTCGGGCCAATCGCGGTGCTGGTCGCCAAGCAACTCCACCTCAATCCCGATCCGTTCCTGATGGCGGTCGCGACCGGGGCGGGCTGCGACTTCCTCACGCCGATCGGCCACCAGTGCAACACGCTGGTGATGGGCCCGGGGGGCTACCGGTTCGGAGATTACTGGCGGCTGGGCCTGCCGCTGTCGCTGGTGGTGATCGGGTTCGGCGTACCGCTGATCGCCTTCTTCTGGCCGATGGCGGGCGGCTGAGGCGGTAACGCCCTGGAATACGCGCGTAATCGTTGCAGGGACGGAACACTCGGGCGCGCGGGGCGTATCTCGCACACCTTCGAAGGATTGCAGACTATGGCTCAGCAAGACGTGCGCGATATGCCGATGGCAAGCGCACCCCATCCCATCCACTCGGTACTCGCGGCGTTCCCACTCGCGTTCTTCACGACCGCGTTCGTGACCGACCTCACCTACGTCAATACTGCCGAAATGATGTGGGCGAACTTCTCGGTCTGGCTGATCACCGGCGGCCTGATCATGGGCGTGCTCGCGGCGATTGCCGGGATCGTCGACTTTGCGCGCAACCGTCGCGCGCGGCGGGCGCCGCGGCCGTGGTTCCACAGCCTGCTCAACATTGTCGTGCTGGTGCTCGGCACGGTCAACGCGTTCATCCACAGCCGCGATGCGTATACGTCGGTCATGCCGACCGGGATCCTGCTGTCGGCGATCGTCGCCGTGCTGGTGATCGTCTCGAGCTGGACCGGCACGTCGGTCGCCCATCGCTATCCCGTAGGAGCCGCATGATGCGCATTCTTCCCACGCTGGTCCTCGGCGCGACGACCCTGGCGCTTGCCTCCTGCGGCGGGGCCGGCGGCTCCACCGACAAGCAGATCGGTGCGAATCCGACGCTGCCCGCGATCAACCAGTATCTGCTCCCGCCGATGCACGTCGCGCCCGCCAGCTCGTGGACGGGCGGCGAGACCCCGACGGTCGCCCCCGGCCTGCAGATCACCGCGCTCGCCACCGGTCTTGCGCATCCGCGCCAGCCGTTTGTCCTGCCGAATGGCGACGTGCTCGTGGTCGAGGCAAACGGCCCGGGCAGCGCGCCGGTCAAGCGGCCCAAGGAACTGATCATGGGCCTGGTGCAGAGCTATGCCGGTGCCGGTGCGAAGGGCGGCAACCGCGTCACCCTGTTGCGCGACACCAATGGCGACGGCAAGCCGGACGTCCGCACCGTGTTTCTCGACCACCTGAATTCCCCGTTCGGGATCACGCTGGTCGGCGGCGACCTGTACGTGGCGAACACCGATGCGATCCTGCGTTTCCCCTATGTCACGGGCCAGACCAGGATCACCGCGCCGGGCGTCAAGCTGACCGATCTGCCCGGCGGGCCGATCGATCATCACTGGACCAAGAGCCTCGTCGCCAGCCCCGATGGGACCAAGCTGTACGTCGGCGTCGGATCGAACAGCAACATCACCGAAAACGGGATCGAGGCGGAGAAGAACCGTGCCGCGATCTGGGAAGTCGATCGCACCAACGGCGCATCGCGGTTGTTCGCGACCGGATTGCGCAACCCCAACGGCCTGACCTTCAACCCCACCAGCGGGCAGCTGTGGGCCGTGATCAACGAGCGCGACGAGATCGGCCCGGATCTCGTGCCCGATTACATGACTTCGGTGAAGGACGGCGCGTTCTACGGATGGCCGTACAGCTTCTGGGGCCAGCACGTCGATCCGCGCGTGATGCCGCAACGCCCTGATCTGGTGAAGAAGGCGATCCTGCCCGACTACGGCCTCAGCTCCCATGTCGCCCCGCTCGGGATGGTGTTCTACGCCGCGACCAATCTACCCGGGGCGTATCAAGGCGGCGCGTTCGTCGCCGAACACGGCAGTTGGGATCGCGGCAACCTCAACGGCTATAAGGTCGTCTACGTCCCGTTTGCAGGCGGCAAGCCCAACGGCAAGGCGCAGGATGTCGTGACCGGCTTCGTCGGCCCGAACGGCAAGGCGCGCGGGCGCCCGGTCGGGCTGGCGGTCGACAAGTCGGGTGCGCTGCTGATCGCGGACGATCTTGGCAACACCGTATGGCGGGTGACCGCCAAGACGCCGCCGGTGGCGACCGCTTCCCTGCGGTAACGGGGCTGCATCGCGACGGCCTCCCCGGCGGAGGCCGTCGCCGGGTGCGCCGGTCGAGGGAAGCCGGGACACCGCATGCCCGCGATCGTCTTGCCACCCGGCCGGGCCTGCACGGGGGACGCCGGGCGTTTGCCGCTTGCCGCTCGCGCACCGTGGGTTACCACGGGTCCTTCCCCGGGAAGGACCCGACCATGCAGCCGCGCACCCGTACCGCCCTCGCCCTCCTTGCCACGATGCTGCTTGCAACGCCTGCTCTCGCCGACGGGTACGATACGCGCGTCGCCCGCGTCCTTCGCACGACGCCACTGATCGACGGGCACAACGACTGGCCCGAAACGCTCCGCGACCGCGAGGGCGAGCAGCGCTGGAGCATCGATCTCGCTGCCGGGCTCGATCGGCGCACCCCCCGATACGACACCGATATCGCGCGGCTCCGGAGCGGCGGGGTCGGCGGGCAATTCTGGTCGGTCTATGTCGACGCCGCGCTTCCCGGGCTCGAACAGGTCAAGCAGACGCTCGAGCAGATCGATTTCGTCCACACGATGGTCGCGCGCTACCCCAAGGATCTCGCGCTCGCGCGCACTGCCGACGACGTCCGCCGCATTCACCGGAGCGGCCGGATCGCCTCGTTGATCGGGGTCGAGGGCGGGGGGCAGATCGACGGGAGCCTGTCGGTTCTGCGCGCCTATCACGATCTCGGCGCGGGGTATCTGACCCTCACCCATTCGCGCACGATCGAATGGGCGGATTCGGCGACCGACGATCCACGCCATGGCGGGCTCACCGCGTTCGGCGAGGCCGTGGTCGGCGAGCTCAACCGGCTGGGAATGCTGGTCGATCTCAGCCACGTCAGCGAGGATACGATGCGCGACGCGCTGCGCGTGACGAAGGCGCCGGTGATCTTCTCGCACTCCGGGGCGCGCGCGGTGAACGATCATCCTCGCAACGTGTCCGATGCGGTGTTGCGGCTCGTCGCGGCCAATGGCGGCGTGGTGATGGTCGATTTCGCCCCCAATTACGTGTCGGACGCCTATCGCCGCTGGTCGGCCGAGCTGGCGGCCGAAAAGACCCGGCTCAACGCGCCGCCCTTCGGTGGCCTGCTGATCGGGCAGCCCGAAAAGGCGAAAGCGGCGTTGCAGGACTGGCAGGCGCAACATCCCGCGCCGCGTGTCACGCTGGCGCAGGTGGCCGACCATATCGTGCATGTCGCGGACGTCGCAGGAGTCGATCATGTCGGAATCGGATCGGACTTCGACGGGGTTGGGAGCGTGTTGCCCGAAGGACTGGACGACGTCTCGACCTACCCTGCGCTCCTCGCGGAATTGATGCGGCGCGGATGGAGCGACGGCGATGTCGCGAAGCTCGCTGGCGGCAATGTGCTGCGCGTGATGGCGACGGCAGAGCGAGTGGCGCAATCGATGTCGGGAACGTTGCCGGCGACGGGGACCCCGGCCGGGATGGATGCGCGCGGCACTTCCGCGCGGTAGCGTTGCAGGGCGCTTGCATGCCTCCCCTCCCGTTGGGTCGGGGTGTCGGACCAGAAGGTACGGGTCGCTCCCGCCTCGCGCATCCCGCCCGGTCCAAGGAACAGTTGCGCGGCGTTACCCCCCGTACGCCGCCGCCTTGGCCAGCACCGCGCGCGCCTGTTTCAGATGCGGGATGTCGAGCATCCGCCCGTCGAGCCCGACCGTCCCCGCGCCGCCCGCCGCATCGAATGCCGCCACGACCCGCTCGGCGAACGCGACTTCTTCCGCGGCCGGCAGATAGCTCTCGTTGATCGCGGCGACCTGCGCCGGGTGGATCGCGAGTCGCCCGGTAAACCCCTCCGCCCGCGACGCGCGCGAGGCGGCGCGCAACCCCGCCTCGTCGCGGAAATCGACGTACAACGTGTCGACCGCCTGCACCGACGCCGCCTTCGCGCCGAGCAGCGTCAGCGTCCGCACGGTGCGATAGGTCAGTGCCCAGCCGCCCGCCGGATCGAGATTGGTCGACGCCCCCAGCGCCGCCGCCAGATCCTCCGCCCCCCACGTCAGCCCGGCGAGCCGCGGCTGCGGCACCTTCGCATAGTCCCCGAGCGTGAACGGCGCGGCGGCGGTCTCGGTCGCGACGGGCAGGATAGCAATCGATCCGGCGGCCAGCCCCGCCTGCGCCTCGAACGCGTCGAGATAGAAGGACAGCTGTGCGATGTCGGCGGGTCCGGCGCATTTCGGCAGCATCACCCCATCCGGCGCCGCCGCGACCACCGCGACGAGATCGTCGAGCACCATCCCGCTGTCGAGCGGGTTGACCCGCACCCACAACTGGCTGGTGCGGGCTTCCTGCGGCCGATCCCCCAACAATCCGGCGACGAGATCCCGCCCGCGCGCCTTGTTCTCGGGCGCGACCGAATCCTCGAGATCGAAGATCAGCGCGTCCGCGCCGGTGCCATCCGCCTTGGCGAGCTTCTTCTCGCTGTCGCCGGGGATGAACAGCCACGAGCGCAGGTCGATCATGCCGCGTCCCCCACGGGGGTCTTGCGCTGGAGGCCGGTGCGCTTGCACGTCGCGACGAGTTCGTCGCGCTGGTTGAACGCGCGGTGGACGAAGGTGACGATCCCCGCGTCGGGGCGCGAGCGGGACTCGCGCAGGTCGACGACCTCGGTCTCGATCCGCAGCGTATCGCCGATGAAGACGGGGGCGGGAAAGCGCACCTCGTCCCACCCGAGATTGGCGACCGCGGTGCCGAGCGTCGTGTCGCCGACCGACACGCCGACCATCAGCCCCAGCGTGAAGGTCGAGTTGACGATGATCCGGCCATAGTCGCTGGTCTTCATATATTCGGCATCGAGGTGGAGCTGCGCGGGATTGTGCGTCAGCGTCGAGAACAGCAGGTTGTCGGTCTCGGTCACCGTCCGCCGGATCGCATGCGCGAAGGTCTGCCCGACCTTCAGCTGCTCGAACCACAATCCCGCCATCGCCTGCCGCTCCCTCTACCGCCCTGTGCCGGGCCTGTCCGTGTTACGGGGACGGCCATACCAGCGATTTCGGGAAGGGCTAGGGGACGAAGACTTCCCCGTCCGTCACCCCGGCGCAGGCCGGGGCCGCCAGGTCGAGGGACGCGACCCGCGGTACCGCATTCCGCCATCCGGCTGCGCCAGGGTGACGAGACGGCCCCGGCCTTCGCCGGGGTGACGGATAAGGAGTCGAACGGCGTGGTTACTGCAGCGCGGCGATGAAGGCGCGCGCGTTGGCGCCGACCTGCTCCGCCGTCGCACCGACCGAATAGAGCGCGCCGCCCAGACCGAAGCCCGCAGCGCCCGCCGCGGTCCACGGCGCCATCCCCTCGGGCGTGATCCCGCCGACCGGAAGCACGCGCACCGTTTTCGGCAACACCGCGCGCATTGCCTTGAGCACGACCGGGCTCGCGGCTTCCGCCGGGAACAGCTTGAGCGCGGTCGCGCCCGCCTCGAGCGCGGCGAACGCCTCGCTCGGGGTGGCGATGCCGGGGAGCGAGACCAGCCCCGCCGCCGCGGTCGCCGCGATCACGCGCGGGTTCATGTTGGGGGAGATCACCATGGTCCCGCCCGCCGCCTGCACCGCCGCAACGGTGTCGGTATCGAGCACCGTCCCCGCGCCGATGATCGCGCGCCCTCCGAACCGCTTCGCCAGCCGCGCCACGCTTTCGAGCGGGTCCGGGGAGTTCATCGGCACTTCGATCAGCGTGAAGCCCGCATCGACCAGCGCCTCGCCGATCGCCTCGACCGCGTCGGGGCGGACCCCGCGGAGGATCGCAACCAGCGGGCAGCGCGCGAAGGCGGCGTCGAAATCGGAAACCATGGTCATGCGATCATTCTCCAAGCGCGCGCGACAGCGCGATGATGCCGGCGGCGAAGGCAGCGTGGCTGTCGACCACGTGCGGCGTGCCCCCATTCGCCGCGACCGCAATCGCATAAAGTCCGCCCAGATCGGGGTCGGACAGGATATGGACGTCGCCGGCCCCGCTTGCCAGCCGCACCGCAACGTCGCTGCCGATCAGCAACCCGCTGGCGTAAGACGGGGCATCCGCATCGTCGCGCTGGCCGAGCAGCTTGCTCGCGCGGATCCCGAACAACGCGGCGGACAGGTCGCGCCGCTTGCCGGCCTCGACGCCGTCGCGGAACGCTGCCCCCGGCGAGACCGCACCGGCCAGTTGCGTCGACAACAGCCCGTGCCCGCGCAGCAGCGCGAACAGCTCGCCGGTCATCGCGGTGGTGAAGTCGACCACCACGCTCGCCTCGACCCGCGCCCATTTGCAATGCGTGCCGGGCTGGCACAGCAGTCCGTCGGCCGGCACCAGCCCCGCCGCGACCGCGCCGAGCAACTGGACCTCCTCGCCGCGCATCACGTCGGCGCGCCCGTCCGCGAGCACCGAAAGCCCCGGGACGATCGCGGTCCGCGCGTCGATCCATGCCAGCCCGCGCGCGATCCCGGCGAACCCCGCAGGCACCATGACATAAGGCACGTCGCGCCATCCGATCGTCGAGCCCACCATCCCGGCGAGCAGCATCGGCAGGTCCCCGAAGCGCGTGCGGATCTCC
The DNA here is from genome assembly GCF_022662475.1 of Sphingomonas sp. TREG-RG-20F-R18-01. Lineage (GTDB taxonomy): Bacteria > Pseudomonadota > Alphaproteobacteria > Sphingomonadales > Sphingomonadaceae > Sphingomonas. Next base: position 84,241 of record NZ_JAKNQQ010000008.1, on the reverse strand, counting down.
GCGACCGCGGCGGGAAAGCCGTCCCGCGCGATCGCGGTCACGCCGCGCGCATCGCGATCGGTAGCGACGACGTGTCCCGCCTCGATGCGGTAGACACGACGGTTGGTCGTGCCCCAATCGACGGCGAGGAAGGCGTCCCCGAACGGTTGCGCTATCGGCACGGTCAACGCTTCGACTCCTGTGCGCCGGCGCGGATGCCGGCAAGGCCACCGGCGCTACATCGGCGATGGCGGAATGCTCCGGGTATTTATCTGACTTATTGGTCTTGTCCAGCCGCCACCGTCGTGACCGGGCCGTGACAGGACGGTCGCGAAGGGCCAGAATGGCGCGCTATGGTTCCCGTAACGCCCCCTCCCGCCGCCCCGCCGGCCGCCGCGCCCGCCGCGCCCTCGCGAAACCTGACCTACCGACTGCTCGACACGATCGGTCGTGATATCGTCACCGGGGTTTACGAGACGACGTCCTTTCCGACCGAGGCGCAGCTTGCGCAGACGCACGGCGTCAGCCGCTCGGTCACGCGCGAGGCGGTCAAGATGCTCACCGCCAAGGGCCTGCTCAGCGCGCGCCCGCGCCAGGGGACCGTCGTCCGGCCCGCCGAGACGTGGAACCTGTTCGACCCCGACGTGCTGCGCTGGCTGCTCGAGCGGACCTTTTCGGTCGATCTGCTGCGCCAGTTCAGCCAGTTGCGAATCGCGATCGAGCCAGAGGCGGCGGCACTCGCCGCGCGGTTCGGGGACAGCCGGGATCTCCACCGGATCGACGCCGGGCTCGCCCGGATGATCGCGGCGGACCAGGCGGCGGACGATCCGCTGGACGCTGACATCGCCTTTCACATCGCCATCCTGCAGGCCTCGCGAAACCCGTTCTACGGCCAGTTTCGCGAGGTCGTGGCAACCGCCCTGCGCACGTCGATCCGCTTCACCAACCGCATCAAGGGGCGGACCGCGAGCATCGCCGATCACGCCGCGGTCCGCGACGCGATCGTCGCGCGCGATGCCGATGCCGCGCGCGCCGCGATGCAGCATCTGATCGGCGACGTGCTCGCGCTGATCGAACAAGGCGACGGGGACGACATCGCGCCGACGGCTTGATGCCATCGCATCCGCCTTCTATCAGCCCATTCATCATACAAAACACGAGAGCTGCCATGACCACCGCGACAGACCCCGCCCCGCCGCGTCATGGGCCCATTCGCCTCGGGATCGTCGGTATCGGAAAGATCGCGCGCGATCAGCATGTTCCCGCGATCATGGCGAACCCGGCCTTCGTTCTGGCGGCAACCGCGGACCCGCACGGCAGCCTCGACGGAGTCCCCGCCTTCGGCGATTTCGCGGCCATGCTGGCGGGCATGCCCGACCTGGACGCGGTTGCGATCTGCACGCCGCCCGGGCTGCGCGCCGGGATCGCGACGGCCGCGATCGATGCCGGGCTCGCGGTGCTGCTCGAGAAACCGACCGCCGCGACGCTGGCGCAGGCCGAGGGGATCGTCGCGCACGCCGCCGCGTCCGGGACCCCGCTGATGGCGACGTGGCATTCGCGCGAGGCCGCCGCCGTGGCGGAGGCGCGCGGCTGGATCGCGGAACGGCAGGTCGCGCAAGTGACCATCACGTGGAAGGAAGACATCCGCCGCTGGCACCCGGGGCAGGAATGGATCCTCGCCGCCAACGGGTTCGGCGTGTTCGATCCCGGTATCAACGCGCTGTCGATCCTGACCGAGATCCTGCCCGATCCGGTCCGCGTGGAAACCGCGCACATCGCGATCCCCGAAGGTCGCGCCGCGCCGATCGCAGCCCGGCTGGCGCTGGTATCGGGGGACGCACGGATCGCGGCCGACTTCGACTTCCTGCAGACCGGGCCGCAAAGCTGGGACATTCGGGTCGATACCGATCGCGGCACGCTGGTGCTCAGCGACGGCGGCGCGACGATCGCGATCGACGGCGAGGCGCCCCGCCGGGCGGACAATGGCGAATATCGCGCCCTCTACGCGCGCTTTGCGCAGATCGTCGCGGATGGCACGTCGGACGCCGATCTCGCGCCCTTGCGCCTGGTCGAGGACGCGATCCGCGTCGCCGAACGCGAGGTGGTGGCCCCCTTCGCGTTCTGACCCGATCCACCGGGTCGCCCGAGCATGGCTGATCCGACCGCGTGGTCGGCGTGATGACGCGCGCTACCGGCGGACCGGAGCGATATCGGCCTCGCTCCAGCCGCCGCCCATCGCCTGGTACAGCGAAACGTAGGACGTCAGGCGATCCGCGTTCGCCTGCACCAGCGCGAGTTCGGCGGTAAGCAGCCCGCGCTGCGTATCGAGCTGGTCGAGATAGGACGAATAGCCCGCGCGATACCGGTTCGACGCATTGCGCAGCGCCGCCGCCAGCGCATCGCGCTGCCCGCGGATCGCGACCGCCTGCTCGCCAGAGCGCTGCACGCCCGCGAGGCTGTCGTCGACTTCGCGGAAGGCCGTCAGCGCCGCGCGGCGATAGGCGAATGCCGCCTGGTCGCGGCGTGCGATCGTCGCATCGGCATTGGCGCGCAGCCGTCCGCCATCGAACAGCGGCGACAAGACGCTCCCGCCGAGCGAAAACACCCCGACCGGATTGGACAGTGCGGTCGTCAGGATCACGCCGACCGACCCGGTCAGCGCGATGTTCGGCAGCAAGGCCGCGCGCGCACTGTCGAGGCTGCGGTCGGCCGCGACCAGCGTCTGTTCCGCCTGGTACAGATCCGGGCGCCGGCGCAGCAGGCCGGCGGGAAGCCCGGCCGGGATCGGCGGCGTGCGCAAGGCGGTCAGCGCCGCGCCGCGCAGGATCGCGCGCGGGGTCTCGCCGAGCAGCAGCGCGAGCGCATCCTCCTGCCGCGCGATCGCGAGCTGGGCTTGCGGAATGAGCTGCTCGGTCGCGCGATATTCGCCTTCGGCCTGATGCAGTTCGAGGTTGGAGGTGTAGCCCGTCTCCGCCCGCCGCCGCGCGATGCGCAGCCCGTCGCCGCGCGCCGCGAGCGTATCGCGCGCCACCGCAAGCCGTGCGTCGAGCGCGCGCAAGGTGATGTAACCGGTCGCGACGCTGCTCACGAGCCCGAGCCGCACGCCATCGCGCGCCCCCTCGCTGGCGAGCAACTGCGCGCGCGCCGCGGCACTGGCATTGCGCAGCCGGCCGAACAGGTCGGGGTCATAGCTGACCGACACCGACGGCTGCGCCGCGACATTGGTGGTCGCCACGCCGAAGGCGTTGAGCGCGCGGGCATCGGACGTCGGCAGCCCGGCGCTGACCGACGGCGCGAGCTGCGCCCGGGCAAGCCGCTGCAGCGCGCGCGCCTCGTCCACCCGCGCCGCGGCGGCCCCGAGATCCGGGCTGTTGGCGATCGCGCGTTCGATCAGCTGGGTCAGCACCGGGTCGCCGAACGCGCTCCACCAATCCGTCCGGACCGCCCCGCTTGCAGGGAGCGCCGTCCGCCAGGCGGGCGGCGGGACGACCGCCGTCGTTGCCGGCGCCACGGGGCGGGGTCCGAGACATCCCCCCACGGCGAAGGCACCCGCGAGCAGTCCAGCGATGCGCTTCATCGAATCTTCGGCCCGGACGAGGTATCGACCCGCGCCTGCACCGACATGCCCGGCCGCAATCGTCCGGCCAGCGCCTGGCCCGGATCGATCTTGATCCGCACCGCGATCCGCTGCGGCACCTTGGTGAAGTTGCCGGTCGCATTGTCCGCCTTGAGCACCGCGAATTCGGAGCCAGCCGCAGGCGACAGCCGCTCGACATGGCCGGTCAGGCGGGCGTTGGCGAGGCCGTCGACGGTGAAACTCGCGGGCTGGCCGACCGCCATCCGCGCGGTCTGCGCTTCCTTGAAATTGGCGATGACCCAGGTTTCGGGCGGGACCAGGAACATCAGCTGCGATCCGGCCGTCACATATTGGCCGACGCGCACGCCGACTTCGCTCAGCCGGCCACTTTCGGGCGCGCGCACGATCGTGTTGTCGAAATCGATCTGCGCGAGCCGCTGTGCCGCATCGGTGCCGCTGACGCCCGCGCGCTGCCCGCCGCGCCCGACCTCGACCGTGCGGATGTCCTGCCGCGCGATCTCGCGTGCGGCATTCGCCTGCAGCACGCCCGCCTCGGCCTGTCGCAGCGCGGCGAGCGTCTGGTCGCGTTCGCGCAGCGACACCGACCCGTCGGTGACGAGGTCGTTGACGCGGTTCATGTCGGCCTGCGCGCGGAGCAGCTGCGCCTTGGCATTGGCGACCGCCGCGTCCTGCGCCTGCAGGCTGGCGGCGCGCGCACGCGCGGTCTGGTCGCTGTTGGCAAGCGTCGCCTGTTGCGCGGCGACCTGCGCCTTCGCCTGGTCGACGCGCTGGCGGTAGATCCGGTCGTCGATCCGGACGAGCGGCTGCCCTTGCGTCACGGTCGCGAAGTCGCGTTCCAGCACCGCGGTCACATACCCGCTGACCTGCGGGCTGATGACCGTCGTGCGGCCCCGGACATAGGCGTTGTCGGTCGCCTCGGTTGCGGTCGCGAACGGCGGCAGGCGCCAGGCGGACAGCACCGCGCCGACGCCGATCGTCGTGAGCACGAACGCGACGATCAACGCGCTGCGCGAGGGACGCGGTGGCCGCCAGCCGGAACCGACCGGCGCGGCGGCGGCCGCGGCGGACGTCCCTGCCCCAGCGGTCGCTTCCGCGGCGCGCGCCTCGGTGACGGGTTCCGCCGCGACCGGGCTGGCGGCGGGTGGCTGGCGCGTGTCGGTCATGCGGGAACCCCGGCAGGCGCGGCACGGCGCAGGCGCCGTTCGCGACGGATCAATAGAATGGCGAGATAAGCCGTGGTCAACCCGGCAAGGATCGCCACCAGCCGGAAGGTGTCGTCATAGGCCAGCACGTTGGCCTCGCGCGTCGCGGTCTGCGCGAGCAGCGCGCTGCCCTCGGCGGAGCGCAACGTCGGGTCGCCGATCACGCGCCCGACCGCGCCGCCGCCCGCCGCGATCCGCGCGGTGACGATCGGGTCGGTCGGGTCGATCGACTGGACGATCGCCGCGCTGTGCGCCTTTTCGGCAATCGTCTGATAGGTGCCGAGCAGTGCCGCCCCGCCGAGGCTGCCGAGCGAATTGACCATTCCGAACAGCGCGAGGAAGCTGATGATGTGCCCCGCCCCCGCCTGCAGCGCGCGCGTCATGCCGAACAGCAGCGACGGCCCGAGGAAGAACGTGCCAGCGAAGGCGATCACCGCCTGGGTGCCATAGAGCTGTTCCGGCCGGGTCAGGCTGGTCGAGCGCGAATCCACGAACGCCGCCACCGCCACCAGCCCGATCGCGAGCATCACCGGATGCGCCAGGCGGTTGACGTCGAGCGTCACCGCGCTGGCGATGACGCCCGCGACCGAGGCGACGAAGATGATCACGAACAGCGTGCCGAACTGGTCGTTGTTCTGCCCCAGCACGGTCAGCAGCCCGACCGCGGCATAGGTCTGTTCGGACAGCACGAGCCGCGCCATCAGCGTGACGATGGTGAAGCGCACGATATCGGCGCTTCCCAGCCAGCGCGTATTGAGCAACGGGTTGGCGCGGCCATGCTCGATCACCAGCGCGGCCGCGAGCAGCGGGATCGCGATGACCAGCGACCAGCCGATCCACGGCGCCTCGAACCACCACACGATCCGCCCCTGCCCCAGCACCGCGGAGAACAACGCGATCGCGGTCGCGAACAGGGTGAAGGTGAGGAAATCCATCGGCTCGAACGCGGGTTTCCGCTCGGTCGGCGGCAGGCGCAACAGGCTGACCGCGACCAGCGACAGCAGCGCGAGCCCGAATTCGAACTGGTACAGCGCCCGCCACTGCGACATCGCGAGCAGGTCGGGGGAGAACAGCCGCGCGAGCGGCGTCGCGCATTGCGGGATCCCGATCCCGATGACCAGCGCGCGCAGCCGCCATTTCGTCGGCAGCGCCTGCATCATGTAATAGAGGCTGAGCGAACTGAGCGCCGCCCCCGCCATGCCGCTCGCCGCACGCACCGCGATCGCCGAACCCAGGCCGTGGACGAACAGATGCCCGAAGGCGAGCAGCACGTACAGGCCGAGGAAAAGGATCGTGAACGGCCGCATCCCGTATTGCTGGCGGAACTTGATCAGCAGCAGGTTCATCGACGCGTTGGTCATGACATACACGGTCGGCAGCCAAGCGATCTCGGTCGGATCGAACCCGAGCGCCCCCTGCAACGTAGTCGTATTGACCGAAATCAGCGCCGTCCCGAGCCCGCCGGTCAGCCCGACCAGCACCGCGATCGCGCCATAGGCCAGCCGCACCGCATTGCTGTGCTCGGGCGACGCCGGCGACCCCGGCAAGGCCGGGCGCTCGTGCGGCGCGAACGTCCATTGTTCCTCTGTCAGGAAACGGCGAATACGACTGGCGGCCATCGCTAATCCTACGCGCGACCCGGCCGAAGGATCAATCCGTGCTTGTGGTGGAGCGGACCCGGCAAAAAGATTGCGATCCTGCCCCAACCGTTGATCCAGATCAGCCCATGATGCGTTTGGGGTCGTTACCAACCGCAGTCGAAGTGGAGCGCATGTGGCGGATTGTGCAACCGGAGTGGCCGGTCTCGATGATATTCTGGCAGGCGGGCTCGAGCCTGGCCGCCTGTTCCTGCTCGAAGGCAGCCCGGGCACGGGCAAGACGACGATCTCCACGCAGTTCCTGATGCAGGGTGCGGCGGTGGGCGAGCGGGTCCTCTACATCACCTTGTCCGAAACCGAGGAAGAGCTGCGGGCGGGTGCCGCATCGCATGGCTGGGTCTTTCCGCCCTCCTTCACCGTGTTCGAGCTCGTTCCGCCCGAAAGCCTGCTCGACACCGATCACCAGCAGAGCCTGCTCTATTCGTCGGACCTCGAACTCGGCGAGACGACCAAGCGCATCTTCGAGGCGTTCGAGCGGATCAAGCCGTCGCGGGTCGTGCTCGACAGCCTGTCCGAAATCCGGCTGCTCGCCCAGAGTTCGCTGCGCTACCGTCGCCAGATCCTGGCGCTGAAGCATTATTTCGCGCGCCATGACGCGACCGTGCTGCTGCTGGACGACCTGACCGCCGAGCTGATGGACAAGACCGTCCATTCCGTCGCGCACGCGGTCATCCGGCTCGAGGAACTGTCCCCGACCTATGGCGCGGAACGCCGCCGCATGCGCGTCCTGAAATATCGCGGGCGCAAGTATCGCGGCGGTTATCACGATCTCGTCATCGCCACCGGCGGGGTCCGCGTGTTTCCCCGGCTCGTCTCGGCCGAGCATCGCGGAAGCTTCTCGCGCGAGAGTATCGCGATCGACAATGACGCGCTCAACGGGTTGATCGGCGGCGGGTTCGAACGCGGCGCGAGCACGCTGATCCTGGGCCCGGCGGGCACCGGCAAGTCGTTGCTGACGCTCAGTTTCGTCAAGTCCGCGATCGACCGCGGCGAATGTGCCGCGATGTTCGTGTTCGACGAGGAACTGGGGTTGCTGTTCGATCGCGCACTCGGGCTCGGGATCGATCTCCAGGCGATGGTCACGGCGGGGCATCTCGTGATCGAGCAGATCGACGCCGCGGAGCTGTCGCCCGGCGAGTTTTCGGAGCGCGTGCGGATCTGTGTCGAGCGGCACAAGGCGCGTACCGTCGTGATCGACAGCCTCAACGGCTATCAGGCGGCCATGCCGGAGGAGCAGGCGCTGATCCTGCACATGCATGAATTGCTGCAATATCTGAACCGGCAGGGCGTGATGACCTTCCTCACCGTCGCGCAACACGGGCTGGTCGGCGACATGAAGTCCCCGGTCGACGTGACCTATCTGGCCGATACGGTGATCCTGTTGCGATATTTCGAGGCGGCCGGTCGGGTCCGACGCGCCATCTCGGTCGTTAAGAAGCGGACGGGCCATCACGAGGATACGATCCGGGAATTCACGATCGGTCGCACCGGCATCTCGCTCGGGCGTCCGCTCACCGCATTCCAGGGCGTTCTGCGCGGGGTCCCGACGTTGATCGGCGACGACGCACTGTTGCTGGACGTAACACAGGCTTGACCGTTTCTTGAACCGTACCCTCGCTGAAGGCGCCATCATTCTCGCACCCCGCGGCCGCGATGCCGCGATCGCGCAGGCGATGCTGGTCGAGGGCCGGATGGAAGCGGCGATCGCTCCCGATCTGGCGGCGCTGGTGGCGGCGCTGCGCAGCGGGAGCGGCTTTGCGATCGTGACGGAGGAGGCGCTGCGGAGCGCCGACCTGCGCGAGCTGACCGTCGTCCTCGCCGGGCAGGCGGAATGGTCCGACCTGCCGTTCATCGTGTTGACCGAGCGCGGCGGCGGGCTGGAGCGCAATCCCGGCGCGGTGCGGCTGCTCGAGACGCTCGGCAACGTCACTTTTCTCGAACGCCCCTTTCATCCCACTACGCTGCTGTCGCTCGCCCGCGCGGCGCGGCGCGCGCGGCTTCGGCAATATGAGGCGCGCAACCGGCTGGAGGACATCCACGCCGGTCAGGAACGGCTGAAACTCGCCATTGCCGCGGGCGGGCTCGGCGCCTGGACGTTGGACATGTCGACCTCGACGCTCCACGTCGAGCCGGACACCAAGGCGCAGTTCGGCCGTGGCCCCGACGAGCCATTCGACTATTTGGACCTTCTTGCCGCGATCCATCCCGACGACCGCGACGACACCATTGCCGGCGTCCAGCGTGCGATGGCCGACCATTCGGACTATCGCGCGGAAGTGCGCTGCGTCTGGCCGGATGGTTCGCTGCACTGGCTGCAAGTCGACGGGCGGGTCGAGCGCGATCGCGCCGGCAAGCCGCGCCGCGTCGTGGGCGTGTCGCACGAAATTACCGACCGGCGCGTGATCGAGCTGCGTCAGCGCGCGCTCCTCGCGCTCAGCGACCGCCTGCGCGAGGCGCCCGACACCGCATCCATGTCGTTCGAAGCGGCCGCCATCCTGGGCAGCACCTTGGGGGTATGCCGGGCTGGCTATGGCGTGATCGATCCCGTGGCCGAGACCATCACGATCGAGCGCGACTGGTGCATGCCCGGCATCCAGACCCTCGCCGGCGTATTGCATTTCCGCGATTACGGCTCGTACATCGAGAATCTGAAGCGCGGCGAACTGGTGGCGTTCGCCGATGCGCGGACCGATCCGCGCACCGCCGAGAGCGCCTCCGCGCTCGAGGCGATCGCGGCGCGCGCGGTGATCAATCTCCCGCTGGTGGAGCGCGGCACCTTTTCCGCCTTGCTGTATCTCAGTCACGCGCACCCGCGTGCGTGGTCCGACGACGACCTCACCTTCGTGCGCGACGTGGCGGATCGCACCCAGGCGGCGATCGAGCGTCGCCGTGCCGAGGACGCGCTCGCCGCGCTGGCCGAGACGCTCGAGCGGCAGGTCGAGGAACGCACGCGCGAACGCGACAGGACGTGGCAGAATTCGCAGGACATGCTGGCGATCCTGTCGGAGGACGGCATGATCCTGTCGGTCAATCCGGCCTGGACCAGCGTGCTCGGCTGGAACCCGGACGAGATCATCGGTCGCAACCACCTCGCCTTTGCGCATCCCGACGAAGTGAGCGCCAACGCCGCGGCGCGCGAAAGCGCCTTGCGCGGCAATCTGCGGCAGTATGAAAATCGGTATCGCCACAAGGACGGCAGCTACCGCTGGATCGGCTGGGTCGCCACGCTGGAAGGGAACCGCCTGTACGCGAGCGGCCGCCACATCACGGCCGAACGCGCGGCGCAGGCGGACCTGGAAAGTGCGCAGGAACAGCTGCGCCAGGCACAGAAGATGGAAGCCGTCGGCCAGCTGACCGGGGGCCTCGCGCACGATTTCAACAATTTGCTGACCGCGATTTCCGGCAGCCTCGAACTGATCCAGACCCGGATCCTGCAGGGGCGCGCGAACGAGCTCGACCGGTACGTCAACATGGCACAGCAGGCCGCGCGCCGCGCCGCGGCGTTGACGCACCGCCTGCTGGCGTTTTCGCGACGCCAGACGCTCGACCCCCGGCCGACCGACATCAACCGCCTGATCGCCAGCTTCGAGGATCTGCTCCGCCGCTCGGTCGGGCCGTCGGTCGAGATCGAGATCGTCGGTGCGGCCGGGCTGTGGACGACGCTGGTCGACCCGAACCAGCTCGAGAATGCGGTGCTGAACCTGTGCATCAACGCGCGCGACGCGATGCCCGACGGGGGCAGGATCACGATCGAGACCGCCAATATCTGGCTGGACGCGACCGCGGCGCGGACCCGCGACATGGCGGCGGGGCAATATATCTCGGTCTGCGTGACCGACACCGGGTCTGGCATGACCCCGGAGACGATCGCGCGCGCGTTCGACCCGTTCTTCACCACCAAGCCGCTCGGCGAGGGAACCGGGCTTGGCCTGTCGATGATCTACGGCTTCGTCCGTCAGTCGGGTGGGCAGGTGCGGATCTATTCCGAACTCGGCAGCGGCACGACGATGTGCCTCTATCTCCCGCGCTCCTACGATGCCGAGGAACCCGATCTCGAAAGCCAGCCGACGCTGGACGCGACCGCTCAGGCAACCGGCAAGACGGTACTGGTCGTCGACGACGAACCGGCCGTGCGCGCGCTGGTCGTCGATACGCTGGTGGATCTGGGCCACCACGTGCTCGAGGCCGGTGACGGCCCCAGCGCGGTCACGCTGCTCGATTCAGACCGGATCATCGACCTGATGATCACCGATGTCGGCCTGCCCAAGGGGATGAACGGACGGCAGCTCGCCGATGTCGCGCGCGTCAGGCGGCCTGACCTGAAAATCCTGTTCATCACCGGCTATGCCGAAAATGCGGCGGTCGGCAATGGACACCTCGATCCGGGCATGCATATTCTTACGAAACCCTTCGCAATGGATGCCCTGTCCGCGCGAATACAGCAGTTGACGACCGACTGACTACATAATTCGAAGTAATTCGAAGGATAGTCCCGCTTTGCGTTGCGCCGGGCGGCGGTAATTTGTTACTCAATTGTCTGCCATCACGGCTCGGCACGGTGCTGCGCGGAGGGGGGGCAAATGGCGGTTCCTTTGAGGACATGTAGCGATTTTGCCGGGCATGTAGGCACCACCTTCACGGTCGGCATGCCCAAGCTCGGCATGGTGGCGCTCACCCTGGTCGAGGCATCGCGGCGGCGTGCGGTGGACGGCCGTGCATCGCCATTCTCGCTGGTATTCCCCAGTTCCTCGTCCGAGACCTGGCCGCAATCGACCTATCACATGACCCATCCGGTAATGGGGCAGCTCGACATTTTCCTGGCACCGTTGCGCCGTGTCGAGAATGGCATGGACTATGTCGCCACCTTCGACTGAACGGCGGCGCGGCCGTCGGTGGCAACTGCGGTGCCGATGCGCTTTTCGACCCCGTACAGGCAACCGAAGGGATCATGTCGCGTTGCCAAGACATGACCTCCAAACCGATCAGCTTCTTCATCCACCACCAGGGCCGCGGCCATGCCAATCGGGCCATGGCGATCATCCGCCAGCTCCCGGCGGAGCGTCCGGTCAGTGTCCTGTGCGCGCGGCCCGAGCTGTTCGACGGGTTCGAACGGCCGATCGATATCGTCGCTTTGCCCAACATGATCGGCGCGCCGGTCCCCGCGCCCGGCCTGTTCGCGCAGCCGACCCCGGAGATCATGCACTGCGTTCCCTTGGGGGTCGCCAAGACGCGCGGCACCATGCGCACGATCCTAGATCATCTCGATGACGTCGATCCCGCGCTGTTCGTGGTCGACGTCTCGGCCGAGATCGCGATGCTCGCGCGCATCGCCAGCGTCCCGGCGATCAGCCTGAGGATGCACGGCGACCGGCTCGATCCGGGCCATCTCGGCGCCTATCAGGCCAGCGTCGGCTTGCTGGCGCCGTTCGACCGCACGCTCGAACAGGACGACACGCCCGCCTGGGTGCAAGCGGCAACCTGCTATACCGGCGGCCTTTGCACCACGGTCGATGCCATTCCGAGCCGCGACGCCGCACGGGCGAAACTGGGGCTCGACCCTGTCCAGGAGATCGTCGTGGTGCTGACCGGCGGCGGTGGGGCCGGTACGCCCTATGCCCCGCTGACCATGGCCGCGCGCGCGGTCCCCAATGCGCTCTGGCTGGTGCTCGGACCGACCCACCGTGAGGGGCACGAGACCGACTTCGGGAACCTGCGCGAGCTTGGCTGGGTGCCGAACGTGACCGACTATATCGCGGCGGCGGACGTGGTCATCGCCTCGGCGGGCGACAATACGGTGCACGAGATCGCGCGGGTGGGTCGGCCGTATGTCTGCGCGCCGGAATGGCGGTATTTCGCGGAACAGACGCGCAAGGCCGAGCGCCTGGCTGACGTCGGCGCGGCGGTGATGCTGCGCGAATGGCCGGGTGCGCTGGCCCCGTGGCGCACGATTCTCGATGCCGCCAAGGCGCTCGATCCGGCTGCGCTCGCCGCATTGTACGATGGCGACGCCGCCCGGAAGGCAGCCGCCTATCTGGAGCGGATGGCGATCAATCTGTGGGCGCAGGAGATGCCGACGACGCTGCGCCTCGCAAACGACGCCCCGCCGCTCCTGTCGGCGGCGTGAGCCGCGCGGCCGGGCTCAGCTGAACAGCGCGGCCCGGTCGAGCGTAGCGGCGATTTCCGGATCGGTCGGGCGCCGCAGGACGGTCAGCGTGTCGTCCGCGATCGTGATCAGCCCGCGGTCCGCGAACTGGCCGAGCCAATAGTCCATGCACCACCGCCCCCAGGTTGCGTGGAACAGCCGCGCGTTCCGCAGGATCGCGTCGAAATGCTGGAGCGGCGGGCGATGGATCGGATGATGCTGATGATAGGCCCGTGCGCCACCGACCCAGGCCATCGTCACGCCGGCCCGTTCTAGCCGGGCGGCAAAGTCGGTTTCTTCGCCGCCATAGCCGACATAGCGTTCGTCCATTCCACCTGCGCGACGCCAATCGGCCGCCGACACAGCAAACGACAGGCCCCATAATTCCCCGTGGCTGGGCGTGGGGCGGATCTCGTCGTCGGACAGGGGCGGCTTTGCGGGATGCCGGACACCCGCCGCGTCCAGCGCGGCGACGTCGAGCGGATCGACCTCGCCCGGTGGCAGATACAGGACGTCGCCAAGCCGTACGCCCGCGGCATCCCTGGTCGCCGCATAGCGTTCGACCAGGTCGGGCGCGGGGATACAGTCGACGTCGAGCAGGACGAGCTGGTCCCCCGCCGCGGTTTCGGCTGCGCGGTTGCGCGCGGCGGCGAGCGGCATCGGGTCGCCCGGGACCAGCACCGACCGCACCGGGAACGCGGTGGTCGGCAAGGGGGACGGCGCATCCTGCATCCAGGCGATCACCAGTTCATCCGGCGGACGCGTCTGCCGCGCGAGCCCGGCGATCAGATTGGCGAGATGCGCCGATCGCCCGCGGACGATCGTCAGGACGCTGACCGTCACGCGCGCTGCGCGTTCTTGCGGAAATGCGCGACGCCTTCGAGAATACCCTGCGCATGATGGCCGCGCGCCACGTAGCAGCGGCTGAGATCCTTGCGGTCGGCCAATCCATCCGAATGATTGCCGACGATGATGGCATTCGGCGCCGAACGCAGCATCTCGATATCGTTGCCGCTGTCGCCCGCGACGATCACCTGCCTGGGGGCGAGCCCCAGGGCCTGGCGAACATGTTCGACCGCCGTCCCCTTGGACGCCGCGAACGGCAGCACGTCGAGATACCGCCCATGGCTCTGGATGATCGTGCACGCAAGGCCGCGGGAATCGAGCAGCCCGCGCAGCCGCCGTCCCGCATCGGGATCACCCTGGATCATGTAGCTGAGCTTGGCGCGCCGCTGTTCCAGCGGGCTTTGCGGCGTAAGCCCGCCCTCGTCCGCGATCACCTGCGCGATCGCCTCGCGATCCCAGCCCGCCGCGACCTTCGCATCCCACACGGTGTCGCGCGCATAGACCCCGCCCGGCTGGCGGTGGTAGATTTCCGACCCGACCGACGAGATCACGATCGCGGGCAAGGGCGCGTGATGCTGCGCCAGGACCGCCATCGCGCTGTGGAAGCTGCGCCCGGTGGCGACCGCGAAGACCAGCGCGCGTTCGTCGCCATGCCATTCGCGGAACGCCGACAACGCTTCGCTGGAGCCGAGCAACGTGCCGTCGATATCCGACACCAGCAACTGCGCCGCGACCGGATCCGGCGCGGCTTGCGTCACGCCTGCCGCGACGACGTCGGACAGCAGGTCGGCGTAGATCGCGACGTGCGCGGCCCAGTCGTAGGTCCGCACCGCCGTGCGCCCGCCGGCGGCGTACCGATCCCAGCGGGCGGGCTCCTCCAGGATCGACAGCAGCGCCGCCGCGATCGCTTCGGGTGCCCGCGGATCGACGAGCAGGCCGTTGCCGCAGGTTTCGACGATATCGTTGGGGCCGCCGCTGTCGGTCGCCACCACCGGCAACCCGGACGCCGCTGCCTCCAGCAGCGTGAGCCCGAACGGTTCGTTGAGCGCGGGATTGACGAACACCCCGCGCCGCTCGCGCGCATAGGCATAGACGGCCGGTATCTCGCTGGGCTTGTGCGTCTTGGGATAGGCCACCTTGCCGTACAGGTCGTAGCGATCGATCAGGATCAGCAGTTCGGCGAGATTGTCGCGCACTTCTGGCTCGAGCGTGCGCAGATCCTCGCGCGTGCCCGCCACGATCACCAGATTCGCGGCCGCCTGCAGCGCCGGGGACCGGCCATAGGCCTCGACCAGCCCCGACAGGTTCTTCTTGGTCACGGGCCGTGCGATCGCGAGGAGCGCGGGCTTGGCGGGATCGGTCAGGAAACGGTCGATCGCCGCGTCGATCGCCGGATCGGGCCTGGCGTCGGCGAAATCCTTCACGTCGCTTCCCGGCGCGATGATCCGGATCCGGCCGGGGTCATAAGCCTCGTAGAGCGCATATTGCAGCTCGGCCTCGTCGCGGGACGACGCGATGATCGCGGCTGCACCGGAGATTGCCCGGTCCTCGATCACGATGCGCCGGTCCAGCCCGTCGAGTTCGCGGCATGGCCCGTCGAAGGCTGCGCGCTTGACCTGCCCGAGCGAATGCGCGGTGAAGACATACGGGATTCCGAGCCGCGCCTGCACCGCGGCGGCAAGTGCGCCCGCATCGGCATAGTGCGCGTGGATCACATCAGGCCAGCGATCGAGCCGACCGATATGCGCGACCAACGCCTCCACCATGCTGTCGTGCTGCGTCCACAATTGCTCCTTGGCGAGATACCTGGAGTCCGCCGTGCGCAGCCTGACGATCCGCGTATGGTCGTCGATCGCCTCGATGCACTGGTCGTAGCATTGCCCGTGCACCGGATCGACGAAAGCGCGCGTGACGATCTCGATCCGGTCGATCGCGGGATTGTCGCCGCTCGCCCGGACCAGATCGAGCAGATAGCGGATATGGCCACCCGTGTCGGCGGTTACGCCATATTCGACGTCGTGCGCCCGCAGACAGCCCTGAAGGGCGATATGAAGTACGAACATCGGTTCCGTTCATCCTGGAGTCAGGAAAATGGAACCCATTTGCGATCGCCACAGTTCCGGTAGCATGTCCGTGAATCTCCCTGATCCAAAGCAAGTCGCCCCTCGCCTGCAGGTCGGTCTGCTCACCTGGGCGCTGCCCCCGGAAAAGAGCGGCCTGTCGCGCGCCGCGCTCGAGATCGCCCATGCGGTTGCCGAGGCGGGGGCGGACGTGCGCGTATTCACGCTGGATCGCACCGGCCGGGCGCAGGACGGAGTCCTCGACATCATCGGATGCGCGCCTGCCGGCGGGCTGGCGATGCTGCGACGGCAGGCGGCGATCGGGCACCTCGCCGCGCCGCTCGCGTTTCGGAAGGCGGTGCTGGCGGAGCAGCGGAACCGTCCGTTCGACGTGATCGAGGCGACCAACTGGTACGCGCCCGGCGCGGCGATCGCGGCGACCGGGGCGATCCCGCTGGTCACGCGCAACTCCACCCCGGCGGCGATCTCGCTGGCGCAGGACCCGACGCTGCGCAACCGGATCGATCGCGCCGCGGCCACGCTGATCGAGCGGATCGCGGCGCGTCGCAGCGCCGGCCTGATCTCGAACACCGCCGCGCACGGCGCAACCATTGCCGAGCTGTACGGCGTACCACGCCCGGGCCCGCGCCATGCGGTGATCGGCCTCAGCCTGCCCCAGGCGATTACCGAGCGCGGCCAGCGCGCCGCTTATCCCGCGGACGGCCCGATCGAGCTGCTGTTCGTCGGACGCAACGAGCCGCGCAAGGGCTTCGATGCGTTGCTCGACGCAACGACCGAACTCGCCGGGGACGTTGCGGCGGGGCGTCTGGCCCCGTTCCGCCTGACGCTGGTGGGCGCCGAGGACGCCGACGTCGCCGGGCTTCCGGCCGATGCGCGTTCGCTGCTCCGGCTGTATCACCGGGTCGACGAGCCGACGCTGCACGGGTTGTTCGAACAGGCGCATGTCGTCGTCGCTCCGTCGCGCTACGAGAGCTTCGGCTTGGTGTATCAGGAAGCAATGATGTTCGGCCGCCCGATCGTGGCCTGTGCCGAGGATGCGAGCGCGCGCCTGTTCGTGGGGGACAGCGGCGCCGGGGTACTTGCCGGGACCTGTAGCGGCGCGTCCGTCGCCCAGGCGCTGCGCTTGCTGATGACCGATGCGCCCCTGCGCGCCACCCACGCCGCCGCCAGCCGTGCGGCATCGGGCCAGTTCACCCGCCGCACGCTGGGCGAGCAGACGATCGCGGCCTACCGGTCGGCGATCGCGTCGAACGGACGGAGCAAGCGGGCTTCGTCCTCGGGTCGCGCACCGTCGGCCGCCATCGCGCCGTAGCGCAAGGTCCGCTCGCGCACCCGGGCGGCGTGCAGCCGATGGTCGATCGCCCCCGACAGGGCCAGCGAGCTTTGCGCAAACGGCACGGCGGGGCGCTCATGCACGCGTCCGACGAACCGCACCTCGGCGCGGTTGAGGCGATATTGGATGTCCGGGAACAGCGCCGAAGGTACTCCATCGACCAGATTGGACCGCGCCAGCCCCAGCGACAGCAACCCGTCCCGATCGGCCGCCGCCACCAGCCACCCGAGGCTGTTCTGCAACCGGCAATCCGGCCGCTCGTCACTGTCGAGCTGGAGCACCCATCCCGTTCCGGCCAGCGCCTGCAGCCGGTTGCGTTGCGCGGCGAAGTCCCCGTCCAGCGGATGTGCGTGGACGTCCGCCTGCGGGAACGACCCGGCCCATCGCGTCGCATCGGTCGCGTCGATCAGGACGGTCCGGCGCGCGAACCCGGGCAATCCGGCGACCAGCGCAGCGGCCTCCGCGCATTCGGACGGGCGGGTCATGATCGCCAGCGTGATCGCGTGATCCACCGGTCGCGCCGGCACGGCGACGCCCTCGTCGATCACATGGGCGAACCGCCACGCAGCGTTGCGCCAGCCCTCCGCCGTCAGCGCCCAGCGATCGGCCGGGCCGCCCTCGGCCGCACCGGACGCGAGACGGCGCAGGATGCCGGCGCGCACCGCCGCCAGCGCGATGTCGGCATCGACCTGCAACCCGCAATGCGTACATTCCTCGCCGCCGATCCGCGCGTGCCAGTCCGGATTGCCGCAGACCGGGCATCGCAAGCGCGCCGCATGGCGGCGGGTCATCCGCGCGCCCTGGCGAGTTGCGCGGTGTACAGGTCGACATAGTCGCGCGCCATGCGATCGGCCGTGAAACGGGCCTCGAACCGTCGCCGGATTTCCGCGCGATCGAGCCTGACGGCCTTGCCGACCGCGGCGATCGCCTCCGCCTCGCTCGATACGACGAAGCCCGTGATGCCGTGCTCCACGATCTCGGGCACGCTGCCTTTGTCCCAGGCGATCACCGGGGTGCCACACGCCATCGCCTCGATCATCACCAGCCCGAACGGCTCGGGCCAATCGATCGGGAACAGCAGTGCCGCGGCGTTGCCGAGCAGATCCTGCTTCCCCGCGTCGTCCAGTTCGCCGACATGGACGATGTCCCGCCCCAGCGCAGGCGCGACATGGCTTGCGAAATAGGTCGGGTTGCCGACGTCGATCGCGCCCGCCAGACGGAGCGAACGCCCCGCGCCGTTCGCGACTGCGATCGCCCGGTCCGGCCGCTTCTGGTCGGTCATTCGCCCGATGAAGGCGAGATAGCCGCCCGCCCCGTCCCCCAGGGCATAGCGATCGCGATCGATCCCGTGGTGCACGATCCCGGCGAGGTTGGCCGTCGGCAACGCGCGCGCCTGCGACGCCGAGATCGCGGCCACCGGCAGGTCGCAGAAATGGCCGAAGAACAATTGCCGGTCATGCTCGTCGAGCCGCCAATGGACCGTCGTGATGCTGCGCGCCCGCGCCTTGCCCAGCACCGCGGCATGCGCGAACTCGCCATGGCAATGGACGATGTCGAACGTGTCGATTTGCGCGCGGAGCAGATCGAGCTGCATCGCCTCGAGCGCGGCGGGCACGCCCGGCGCCACCCGCCCGAAATCGCGCTCGAGCGCGGCAAGGCTCGGCCCGGCCGAGCGCAATCGCGCCGATGTCCGACTGTCCTCGGGCGCGAACAGCGTGACCGCATGCCCCTGCGCCACCAGCGCCTCGGTCAGGTCGTACACCACCCGCTCCGTGCCGCCCGCGCCGATCGGCGGGACCGGGAAGATGACGGGCGCAACCTGCGCGATCCGTAAAGGGGCAAACGTCGGTGAAGTGGCCATGATTTCCCTGATCGGGGCCCGTCCCCGGCGATATGGACGAACGGTGCGGGCGATCGGTTCCCGGACGTCGATCGCCCACACCGCACACGGTCCACGCCGGCGATGCATCCTACCGGGCGACCAGTCGTTCGGTGTCGCAGCGCACAGGGCGCGCACCATTTTTTGAAAGGTATCCCATGTCCGTATCCGTAATCTACAAGACCAGCGCCACCGCCACCGGCGGACGCGATGGATCGACCCGCTCCGATGACGGCTCGGTCGACGTGAAGCTGGTCGTGCCCAAGGAAATGGGTGGCCCGGGCGGCGACGGCGCCAATCCCGAAAAGCTGTTCGCGGCGGGCTATTCGGCGTGCTTCATCGGCGCGATGAAGGCGGTATCGGGCAAGGTCGGCGTGAAGGTTCCGGCCGACACGACCGTCACTGCGGAAGTCGGCTTCGGTCCGCGGTCCGAGGGTGGCTTCGGAATCACCGTCGACCTGACGATCACCCTGCCCGGCGTCGACAAGGCGGACGCAGAAAAGCTTGCGCACGCCGCGCATGAAGTCTGCCCCTATTCCAACGCGACCCGCAACAACGTCGATGTCGGGTTGCACATCGCCTGACACTTCTGCCGCGCCGCCCGGTCTCCGGCCGGCGGCGCGGCCCCCGACCGGACGGCGGCAAGGGCCGCGTTAACCCTTCTGAACCGAAACTGAATCGGACGGTTCAGGCGCTCGCGGTCATCCCGCTGATAAGCCTCTGTTATTCGGAAACGCTGCCCCGCGAATTCCCTCGTGCGGCGATGCGACCAGATCGGTCCTTCTTCGTTGAGGCGGCTGACCGTCGGAGCCCGCGTAATGACCGAGACTTTCAAAGCTTCCCCGCCGACCCCGAACTGTCCGCACCTGCCGCTGCGCGCGCGCGCCGGAAGCCGCTGCGCGTGATCCTTGCGACGGGCGCGACCTGGGGCATCTGTGCGGCCTCCACCGCGGGCGTCGTCCTGCGTCCCTTCCGGTGGCCGGAGGCGATCTGGGCGGTGCTCGGCGCGCTCGTCCTGCTCGTGTTCGGGCTGCTCCCGATCGACGCCGCGGTCGGCGCGGTCGGCAAGGGGCTGGACGTTTATTTGTTCCTGGTCGGCATGATGCTGTTGAGCGAAACCTGCCGCCAACAGGGCCTGTTCGATTGGGTCGCGGCGACGGCCGTCAACCAGGCGCAAGGGTCCCGCCCCCGCCTGTTCCTGCTGATGTACGCGACCGGCGTGGTCACCACGACCTTCCTGTCGAATGACGCGACCGCGGTCGTCCTGACGCCTGCGGTCTATGCCGCGGCACGCAAGGCGAAGGCCGAGCCGCTCCCGCTGCTGTTTGCCTGCGCGCTGATCGCCAACGCCGCGAGCTTCGTCCTGCCGATCTCGAATCCCGCCAATCTCGTTCTGTATGGCGGAAAGATGCCGCCGCTGGGCCAGTGGTTCGGCGCGTTTGCGCTGCCGTCGGTAGCGGCGATCGTGGTGACGTTCCTGGTACTCCGCTGGGTCGAGCGCAGCCGGATCGCAGGGGACTGCGCCGCGTCGGTCGAGCGCGAGCCCTTGTCCACCGGGGGCAAGACCGCGCTGGCCGGAATCATCGCGACCGCGTCGATCCTGCTGCTGGCATCGGCCTTCGACGTTCAGCTGGGCCTGCCGACCTGCATCGCCGGCATCGCGACGATGGTAGTCGTCTCGGCGCTGACGCGCTCCTCGCCGATCGCGGTGGCAAAGGACGTGTCGTGGAGCGTCCTGCCGCTCGTCGCCGGCCTGTTCGTGCTGGTCGAGGCGCTCGACCATACCGGCGTCATCCGCCACGTCGCGCGGG
The DNA here is from genome assembly GCF_022662475.1 of Sphingomonas sp. TREG-RG-20F-R18-01. Classification (GTDB taxonomy): domain Bacteria; phylum Pseudomonadota; class Alphaproteobacteria; order Sphingomonadales; family Sphingomonadaceae; genus Sphingomonas. The sequence goes on along the minus strand of NZ_JAKNQQ010000008.1, from coordinate 63,712 downwards.
CGTTGCATGCGCTCGCGTCCGACCCCGCGAGCGGCAGCGCGATCGCCGGCACCGTGCTCGCGGTCGGTTCCAATCTCATCAACAACCTGCCCGCCGGCCTGATCGCGAGCAGCGCGCTCGCGCAGGCGCATCCCCCGCGGATGATGGTCGACGCGCTGCTGATCGGCGTGGACCTTGGTCCCAACCTGTCGATCACCGGCTCGCTCGCGACGATCCTCTGGCTCCAGGCGATCCGTCGCGAGGGCGAGGACGTCGGCTTCTGGCAATTCCTCAAGGTCGGCGCGGTGACGATGCTTCCCGCGCTGGCGGCCGCGCTCGCGGCGCGGCTGATCCTCGGCTGATCCGGCCCGTCCTGCCCTTCGCTTCCTTCACACCCTAGCTCCTGCGAGATCCCTTATGGCCACGGCTTCTGCGACCATTGCGACCGGCGGATCGACCCCGCGCGGTTCCTCCGCGGGCAGTACGCTCGACGCGCTCAACTTCTTCCTGGCGGACGTGCGCGACGGCCTCGGGCCGTATCTGGCGATCTATCTCGTCGCGGTTCGCGGTCCGGCGCATGGCTGGAACGAGGCGACCGTCGGGCTGGTGCTGACGATCGCGGGGATCGTCGGCCTGCTCGCGCAGACCCCCGCCGGAAGCCTGATCGATCGCAGCAGGAACAAGCCCCGCATCGTGATGATCGCGGCCTTGCTGGTCACCATCAGCAGCCTGTCCTTGCCGATCGCGTCGGGCTTTGCCGCGGTGACGGTGACCCAGTCGATCGCCGCGGTCGCCGGCGCGGTCTTCGCCCCCGCCATTTCGGCGATCACGCTTGGCCTGGTCGGGCCGAAGCTGTTCGCCAAGCGCATCGCGCGCAACGAGGCGTTCAACCATGCCGGCAACGCGGTGTCCGCCGCGCTTGCGGGCGTGCTCGCCTGGAAGTTCGGGCCGGTGGTCGTGTTCTGGTTGATGGCCGGGCTGACCGTGGCGAGCATCGCCACCACCTTCCGCATCCGCAACGCGGATATCGACAACGCCGTCGCGCGCGGGCTCGAATGCGAACCGGAGGACGATTGCGCGGAACCCAGCGGATGGAAGGCATTGGTCGAGAACCGCCCGCTGATGCTGTTCGCCGGCATCGCGTTCCTGTTTCACCTGTCCAACGCAGCCATGCTCACGTCGGTGAGCCAGTTGCTGGCGAAGACCGTCGGCAAGGATCAGGCGACCTCGCTCACCGCGGCCTGCATCGTCGCCGCGCAGCTCGTGATGGTCCCGGTCGCGATCGTCGTCGGACGCAACACCGAACGCTGGGGCACGAAGCCGATCTTCCTCTTGGCCTTCGGCTTCCTCGCGGCGCGCGGTGCGCTCTACACGCTGTCGAACGATCCCTATTGGCTGGTCGGGGTACAGGCGCTCGACGGCGTCGGCGCGGGGATCTTCGGGGCGCTGTTCCCGGTCATCATCGCCGACCTGACCGAGGGGACCGGACGGTTCAACGTCAGCCAGGGCGCGGTCGCGACGACGCAGGGGCTGGGTGCCGCGCTGTCGGCATCGCTCGCGGGCAGCATCATCGTCTGGGCCGGGTATAGCGTCAGCTTCCTGACGCTCGCGGCGATCGCGGGGGCCGGCTTCGTGCTGTACCTGCTCGCCATGCCCGAGACGAAGACGGCGAAGGGGTGATGCGGGCGGCGCGGTGCCCGCAGCATGGCGGCCCCGGCCTCGGCCGGGGTGACGACAGGGTCTGAGGGACCGAGCTCACTCCACCCGCAACCCTTCCGTCAGCACCGCCAGCAGCGCGTCGACCTTCGGGCTCAACTGCCGGCTGCGCGGCCAGACGAGGTGGAGCGGGAGACCTTCGGTCGCCTGTCCCGGCAGGATCTCGACCAGGTCGCCGCGCTGCAGGTCCGCGGCGATCAGCCAGGTCGCCAGCTGCGCGATCCCGAACCCGGCCCCGACCGCCTCGACCTGCGCCTCGGCACTGCCGAGCACGATCCGCCCGTCCATCGTGCGCTGCTCGACCCCGCCCGCCGCATCGCCGAAGCGCCATGCGATCGTGCTGCCGTCCGCTCGACCGTACAGGATACAGTCGCGCGTCGCGAGCTCGTCCACGGTCCGCGGCAGGCCATGCTGGTCGAGATACGCGGGCGCGGCGCAGAAGATCACCCGTTCGGTGCCGAGATAGCGATGCCCGAGCGCTTCCGGCCAGGCGGTCGGCGTCCCGATCCGTACCGCGACGTCGACGCCTTCCTCGATCACGTCGACCACCCGGTCGGTAAAGGTGATGTTCGGACGGACATTGGGATGGCGTTCGGCGAAATCGAGCAGCAACGGCAACACCCGCATCCGCCCGAAAGCGACCGGCACGTCGACCTTGAGGCGTCCGACGATGTCGGACCGGTGGGACGCAAGGACCGCCTCGGCCTCCGCAAGATCCGCGAGCACACGGACGCACGTTTCGTAGAAAGCGGCGCCGGCGTCGGTCAGCGTAAGCCGTCGCGTGGTCCGATCGAACAGCCGGCTGCCCAAACGGGTCTCGAGCCGGGCGATGCTCTTGCTGATCGCCGAACTCGTCAGGTGCAACCGCCCCGCAGCAGCGGCGAAGCTGCCCGCGTCGGCGGCGGTGACGAAGGCCTCGATCCCCTTTAGGCGTTCCGACGGAATCATTGCAGCCCTCGATTGCGGAAATACGGTCACTAGTAACACGAATTTTTAGCGCGAGACGATCCGATTTGTCTTCCTACATAGAAGACGATCCGCCGGAGACCCTTTGATGCCGACCACCACCCTATCGTCCCCATCCCGCGACGCACGCGCAGAACCGCGCGGCAACGGCCTTGCCGTGCTGCTGCTCGCGATTTCCGCGTTCGTGATCGTGACCACCGAATTCATCATCGTCGGGCTGTTGCCGAGCCTGTCGCGGGATCTCGGCATTTCGATCGCCGCGGCGGGGCAGCTGGTGACGCTGTTCGCCTTCACCGTGATGCTGGCGGGACCGTTCCTGACCGCGATGCTCTCGCATTTCGAGCGCAAGCGGCTGTTCGTGGTGATCCTGCTGATCTTCGCGGGCGCCAATGCGCTGGCGGCGGCAGCGCCCAACATCTGGATCCTCGGCTTTGCGCGGTTCTTGCCGGCGCTCGCGCTTCCCGTCTTCTGGGGCACCGCGAGCGAGACCGCCGGCGAACTGGCGGGACCGGAACGCGCGGGCAAGGCGGTCGCCAATGTCTATCTCGGCATTTCGGGCGCGATGGTGCTCGGCATTCCGCTGGGGACGCTGGCATCCGAGGCGTTCGGCTGGCGCGGGACCTTCTGGGGCCTGTCGGGGCTGTCGCTGGTGATGGGCGCGATGCTGTTCCTCGTCATGCCGACCCTGGCCAAGCCGCCGCGCGTCAAGCTCGCCGAACAGGCGAAGATCCTGAAGGACCCGTATTTCCTCGGCAACGTCATCCTGTCGGTGGTGGTCTTCACCGCGATGTTCACGGCCTATACCTACCTTGCCGACACGCTGCAGCAGATCGCGCATATCCCGGCGGGTCAGGTCGGCTGGTGGCTGATGGGCTTCGGCATCGTCGGGCTGGGCGGCAACTGGCTCGGTGGCCAGTTCGTCGGACGCGGGCCGTTGCTCGTCACCGCCATCGCCGCGCTCGTGCTCGCGATCGGCGTGGCGGCGACCACCCTGCTCGCCGGGTCGCCGGTCTGGCTGGGCGTCGCGCTGGCGGTATGGGGTGTCGCGAACACCGCGCTCTACCCGATCTGCCAGGTTCGCGTGATGCAGTCGGCGAGCCATGCGCAGGCGCTTGCCGGTACGCTCAACGTGTCGATGGCAAATGCCGGGATCGGCCTCGGCGCGATCATCGGCGGAACGATCATCCTGCACTGGGGTTTGCCGAGCGTCGGCTATGTCGCCGCCGGAATCGCGCTGCTCGCCGTCCTGCTCACGCCGCTCGTTGCGCGGCTGAAGGCACGCGCGGCGAGCTGACGCCCCACCCATCGACTTGCACACGCCCGCAGCATCCGTTCCTTGCCACCCAGGAGAACCGTCATGGCAAAGCTCCCGATCGACCAGAATTACGCCGAGCGCGACGCCAGCATCGCGATCAACAGCTACACCACCGTGCTGCGCCGCCCGCGCGTGCCGCACGATCTGTTCGCGACCTACTGGCGCGACGTGCACGGGCCGCTCTGCTCGCGCATCCCGGGGCTCGGCTGGTACGTCCAGAACCATTTCGACCGGGAACAGGACGCCCATCTCTGGCCGCCGGTCGAGGGGATCACACCCTTCCCCGATTATGAACTGGATGGCGGGGTCGAGATCGGGTTCGCCTCGGCCGCGGACCAGGCCACGTTCAACGACGCCAGCCACATCCTGTTCGCCGACGAACAGAACATGTTCGAGGCGACCGTCGCTTATGCCCTGCCCGACGGATCGCAGACGCTGGTCGACCGTATTCCGGACGCGGTACCCAATGCCGACGACGGCTTCGACCGGATTCACGTCCATCTGGGCGCGGCGGGGGACGATCTCGACGCCTTCGGCACCTTCCTCCGCGCGTTCGCGGCGCAATTGGCGGCGGAGCCCGCGGTCCTGAAGGTGCGGCTGCATCTGCCCGATCGCTATGACAATGCGAACCCGGCGCCGCCCGCCCCGAACGTCGATCATCTCGTTCCCCCAGAGCGCGCCGCGATCGCCATCCTCGAACTCGCCTTCGAGACTCCGCTGACCCGCCGCGCCTTCCTGGAAAGCGACGCGTTCCGCGCGACCGAGGCGGAGCAGCGCAGGCATATCCGCCACGCCACCGCCTTTGCGGTCAGCGGGGTGTACACCTATGTCCGCGACAAGGCGCTCACGCTGGCCGGCCTGCGCGGCAGCCGTCCGGCGCAGTTGATCGAGCGGCTTGGCGCGAACAACCAGACGGCGGACGACGTCCGTCAGCTGATCCTGTCAGGAAAACCCTAACCGACCGCGCGCGGAAATGCGGCCGAAATGATCGGCCGATAGCGGGCGGGGGATATGAAACGCCCCCGCCTGCGCCAACGGACCCGCACCCACCCGTCCCTGCGCCACGGCGTCCTCCTCATGGGCGCGACCTTCGGCGCGATCGCTCCCGCGCACGCCGGCGGTCCGGCCGGGGGCGTGACGCCCAAGACCACCGGCGACGACATCGTCGTAACGGGCCGTGCGCTCCCCGGTTCGGTCGTTGGTGACATTCCGCCCGAAAACCGGCTGAACCCGGCGGACATCGCCGCTTATGGCGTGTCCACCATTAGCGATCTGCTCGATGCCATCGCCGACCAGACGCAAAGCGATGAAGGACGGGACAGCAGCAGTGCGCCGGTCGTGCTGGTCAACGGCAAGCGCGTTTCCGGCGTCAATGAGGTCGGCGACCTGCCGACCGAGGCGGTGCTGCGCATCGACATCCTGCCCGAGGAGGTCGCGCTCAAATATGGCTATGATGCGCAACGCAAGGTCGTCAACGTCATCCTGCGGCGGCGGTTCATCGCCCGCGTCGCCAACGCCACCGGCGGCCGCGCGACCGACGGCGGGGGCGAGAACGGCGCTGGCGTCCTCAGCTATGTGCGCATCCACGACAGCGACCGCTTCAGCCTCTCCGCCAAGGCGGCAGCAAGCGCGGCGCTGCTGCAAAGCGACCGCGGTTTGGTCTCGACCAGCGCGGCGACCGATCCCACCGGCGCGGTGGCGGACGACACCCCCTTTCGCACGCTGCAGCCCGATACGCGCAGCTACACGCTCAACGGCACGTTCGCGCACCGCCTGTCGGACGCGCTGACCGCGTCGCTCAACGCCAATGGCGCCTATCAGACGAGCGCCGCGCGCAACGGCCTGCCGACCGCGACTCTCTCGGTGCCGGCGGACAGTCCCTTCGCGCGCAGCGACGACGCCGCCACGATCACCCGGTTCCTGTCCAGCGCGCCGCTGCGCCAGCACAGCGCGACGGCGACCGCCCATGGTGGCATCACCCTCGACGCGGACCTGTCCAAGGACTGGCAGCTGTCGATGATCGGCACGCTCGACCATAGCGACACGCGCACCGCGACCGATGCGGGGTATGAAAGCAGCACCGTGCAGGCCGCGATCGACGCGGGCGATCCGACCGTCAATCCCTACGGCCCGCTATCCGCCGCCGCGCTCGGGATCGCACGGCGCCAGCACGCGAGCGCCGTTGCCGACACCGGGAGCGCAAGCGTGGTCGCGATGGGCAAGCTGTTCTCCCTGCCCGCCGGCCCGGCGCGTGCCAGCCTGCGCATCGGTGGCGGGTTCAGCGCGCTTTCATCCGGGAGCAGCGGCGCGGGGGCAGCCAGCGCCGCTACGCTCCGCCGGTCCGACTACAATGCGCAGGCCAGCCTCGACGTGCCACTGACCAGCAGCAAGACCGGCTTCCTCGATGCGATCGGGACGCTCTCCGCCAACGTCAATCTCGGCACGACGCAGCTGTCGGACTATGGCGCGCTGGGCACGCTCGGCTACGGGCTCAACTGGACCCCGCGCAAGGGGATCGGCGTCATCGTCGCGGTCAACGAGGATCGCGTCGCGCCGACGCTACAGCAACTCAATGCACCGACGATCCGTACCGCCAACGTGCTCGTCTATGATTACGTGCGCGGACGGACCGTCGCGGTGACGCAGATCAGCGGGGGATCCGCGACGCTGACCGCGGACGACCGGCATGTCTTCAAGCTGGGCCTGTCCGCGGCGGCGATCGCCGCGGCGAAAACCAAGCTGACGCTCAGCGCCACGTACATCGACAGCCGGACCGACAATGCGATCGGATCGCTGCCGACGCTCACCGCCGCGGTCGAGGCGGCGTTTCCCGATCGCTACGTGCGCGATTCCGCGGGCACGCTCGTGTCGGTCGATGCCCGCGCGGTCAATTATGCGCGTGAGGCGCGCCGCGAACTGCGATCCGGGCTGACCTTCTCGCAGGTGCTGCGGTCCCCGACGCGGCCGCGCCCCCCGGCCAACTGGGCTCCGCCTCCCTTCCTGCTGCGCCATGGCGTACCGCGCGACGTTCCGCGGGACGGCGACGCGCGATCGGTCGCGACCCGCGCGGACCGTGCCACCCCGGGCGCGGATGGCGACGATATCGTGGTCGAGGGCCACCGCATGCGCGCGGACGCACTGCCCCCACCCGAACTGCCGCGCGAACTGCCGCGCGATCTGCCGCCCGGCTTCGCCGAGGGCGACGGGCCGCCGCCGGGTCCGCCCCCAGACGGAATGGGGCCGCCGCCGGGAGGCTTCGGCGGCCCCGGCGGTCCGCGGGGTCCTGGCGGGTTTGGCGGTCCCGGTGGTCCTCCCGGTGGTCCTCCCGGTGGCAACGGCGGCGACACGGCGATGCGGCTGCAAGTCTCGCTGTTCCACAGCTGGTATTTCCGCGATCGGATCGTCCTGCGGGATGGCGGCGCGTCGATCGACCTGCTCGATGGTGGATCGACCGGGACCGGCGGCCAGCCGCGGCACGCCGTCCAGGGCGAGGCCGGGATCGTCGACAACGGGATCGGCCTGCGGCTGAGCGGAAACTGGAAAAGCGCGACGACCGTGACGGCGGCGACGACCGCCGCGGGCACGCTGCGCTTCGCCGCGCTCGCGACGCTCGACGTCCGGCTGTTCGCCAACCTCGAGCAACGCTTCGCGGGCCGGTGGGCACGCGCGACACGGGTGACGCTCGCGATCGGCAATGTCGCGGACGCGCGCCAGCATGTCCGCGATGCGACCGGCGCGACCCCGTTGCTGTACCAGGCCGCCGCGATCGATCCGCTCGGGCGGACGATCAGCCTGTCGCTGCGGCGGTTGTTCTAGCCGCTTGGCCCGGCATGAAACGCCCGCACCATCCCGCAGCGTCCGTCGACCGGGGCAAACGCCGCCGGCACGACGCGCTACGCCTTCGGGTCGCCGCGCACGTTCGTCGGATCGGTGCACGTCGCCCTTTGATGCGGGAGCGGGGCCGGTCGCCAGGGGCAACCGGCCCCGCTTCACCGCGAAGTCAGGCGACCCGCGCCTCGACCCGCGGCAGGAACAGATACCCGCGATTGCGGACCGTACGGATGATCTCGTCCCCACCGTTGGCCGACAGCTTGCGGCGCAGCCGGCTGACATGGACGTCGATCGTGCGATCATTGCAGGTCGGGCTGTCGCGCCCGGTCAGGTCTGCCAGATTTTCGCGCGAATGCACGATCTGCGGATCGCGCAGAAAGATGGCGAGCATGCGATATTCGGTTTCGGTCACCGCGACGATCGCGCCGCTCGGCGCGGTCAGCTTGCGGCGTCGCGCGTCGAACGTCCATCCGGCAAAGCCGAAGCAATCCGTCGGCGGCGTCGTCGCCTGACCGATGCCGGTCGCCGTTCCCCGCGCCGCCGTCGCCGCACGGCGACGCAGCACCGAGCGGATCCGCGCCATGATCTCGCGCGGGCTGGACGGTTTGAGGATATAGTCGTCGGCCCCCATCTCGAGCGCGACGATCCGGTCGATCTCGCTCGATATGGCGGAGAACATGATGATTCCGGGACCATCCTCGACATGCATCAGCGAGCGCAGGACCGACAGACCGTCCTCGCCCGGCATCATGATGTCGAGCACGATCAGGTCGCAGTCGCGCCGTTCGAGCCGTTCGCGCAGCGCCGCGCCATTGGCGACGCCTTCGGCGCCGAAGCCGTTCTCGACGAGAAACTCGGTCAGCAGCTCGCGCACGCCGGGATCGTCGTCGACGATCACGATCCTTGCGCCGGAGGCAATCGGCAGGGCAGCCTGGGCAAGGCCGGACGACATGGTGTCACCGCTGGTATGGAATGTCATGATCATGCGACTCCTGAGGGAAAGTTGCTGCGGCGACGAACTGCACCCCGCCCATGGCGTCCTTTCTTTTCCGGCTTGTTTCCCGGGGTATCGAAATCGGCACAAAGACTGCGGTGTGCTGCGGGGCGGGTCGCTCCACGTTCGGACGGACACATCCCGGACACATCGCAACCGCATCGCAACGCGATGACAATGGCCCCCCAGCCCAACCCCGTGCCGCCGCCGCGCGATACCCCGACCGTGCTGGTCGTCGATGACGACCACGCCATCCGCACGCTGCTGACCGAAAGCCTCAGCCGGCACGGCTACCGCGTCGAGACCGCGGCCAGCGCGCAGGAGATGGACGTCGCGCTGGCGCGGCATCCGGTATCGCTGGTGCTGCTCGACATCATGATGCCGGGGGAGGACGGGATTTCCGCGTGCCGGCGGATCGCGCTGCGCGGGGGACCGCCGATCATCTTCCTCAGCGCGCTGGGGGACGAGCCCGACCGGATCCTCGGCCTGGAAATGGGCGCGAGCCATTATCTGACCAAGCCGTGCAGCGCGCGCGAGATCCTCGCCACGGTCCGCGCGGCACTGCGCGCGCGCGACGAGATCGCCGCCGAGCCACGCTATTACTGCTTTCTCGACTGGCGCGTCGATTTCGCGGCGCGCGAGCTGGTCGATGGCAGCGGGATGCTGGTCGACCTGACCGACGGCGAATTCTCGGTGCTGCGCGCGTTCGTGAAACGTCCGCGCCGGGTGCTGACCCGCGATTCGCTGCTCGAGGACGCGCGCGGTCCCGACAGCGATGCCTATGACCGTGCGATCGACGTGCAGGTCAGCCGGTTGCGCCGGAAACTGCGCGCGCGCGACGACGAGATCATCCGCACCATCCGAAATGAAGGGTATTTCTTCGTGCCGACGGTAACCCGCGCATGACCGCGCTCGCCAGGCGCGCGTCGGTCGTCGCCCTGCCCGGGAGCCTGTCGCGCTCCTGGCCGCTGTTCCTGCGCATCTTCGCGACGATGCTGGTGACGGTGCTGTTCGTCCAGGTGCTCAATTTCGGCGCGTTCGTGCTGATGCCGCCGCCCTCGCCCGTCATCTTCACGTCGAGCCGCATCGCCACCGTCGCGCGCACCGGGCGGGACGCAAGCCATTTGCTGACGATCCATGCGACGGGCGCGCCGCGCGCCGCGGCGGAGAATCCGCGCGACCTGGCGCTGGCGCGGTCGATCGCGTCGGACCTGCGCTTGCCGGCCGCGTCCGTCCTCGTCGAATCCGGCCAGCACAAGGGGCCGACGATCATCGGCGTGTTCCGCCCCCCGCTCCCGATGGGGATGGGGGGCCCGCGGCAACATCGCGCGATGGACGATGCGCTGTTCGGCGATTTCACCGTGTCGATCCGCCGGCCCGACGGCACGTGGCTGATGGTCGAGCCGGTCGAACGGCTGCTCAGCCCGTGGCGGATGCGCTTCGTCCTGTGGTTCGTGCTGGCCGCGGTGGCGATCGCGCCGCTGGCCTGGGGCGTATCGCGGCGGATCGCAAAGCCGATCGCGCTGTTCGCGGCGGCGGCGGACCGGCTCGGCCGCGACCCGCGTGCCGAGCCGCTGACGCTGACCGGACCGTCCGAAATCGCCGAGGCGGCGGCCGCGTTCAACCAGATGCAGGAACGGCTCAACCGCTATGTCGAGGATCGCACGACGCTGATCGCCGCGGTCGCGCACGATCTGCGCACGCCGCTGATGCGGCTGTCGCTCCGGCTGGAAAAGGCGCCCGACGACCTGCGGCTGGCGGGGGAAGAGGACATTCGCGAGATGAGCGACCGGATCGGCGCGGCGATGGCGTTCGTCCGCGAGATGACGCGGCATGTCCGGCGGCAGCGGCTCGACCTGCGCTCGCTCGCGGAGAGCGTCGTGTCCGATGCGAGCGACGCGGGCGGCGACGTGATGCTCCATGCCGGTCCGTCGATCGTGATGGAGGGCGACGCGCCGTCGCTCAAGGCGTTGCTGACCAATCTGGTGAGCAATGCGGTCAAATATGCGGGCAATGCCGAGGTCACGCTGCGATCGGAGCGGGGGGTCGCGATCATCGAGGTCGCGGATACCGGGCCGGGGATGCTCCCGTCCGACCTGGTGCGCGCGTTCGAACCGTTCTTCCGCGCCGAACGCTCGCGCAGTCGCGACACCGGCGGCACGGGACTTGGCCTGGCGAGCGTCCGCGCGGTCGCGCGGGCGCACGGCGGGGACGCGACGATCGCGTCGCGTCCGGGCGGCGGGTTGCTCGCGCGCGTGACGCTGCCGGTGTGACGGATCTTGCCGCCGCCGTCACCCCGCGCTTGTTCCGGGTCCACCGTGCAGCCATTCCATCGGTTTACGGACGCAAACCACGGTGGACCCCGCACAGGGCATGGCCTCTGCGAAACCATATCAGTTCTCCCGCGAAGGCGGGAGTCCAGGAGTCGCGAGAACTGTACGCCGTTGTTTTGCTTGGCCCTGAATTCCCGCCTTCGCGGGAAAACAACAAACGAAGGGCTCGTATACCGACTTTCGCAGTGGCCTCGCCCAGGGCCGGGGTGACGGCGCAAGTCGAGAGTGGTTCCAGCACCGGTCCAGGGCGCTCGCCACCTTCATGGAACGAGCCGCCACCAGGTCGACACCACGAAGAGCGCCACCCGCACGATCACTGGAAGGTCGCCCCGGCCGCCAGCATCTTGGAGGGGCTGATGCCCTGCTGCTCGAGAAACTGGTTGAGCCCGGTGACGAGCTCGAGCGCGGCGGTCGGCGTGAAGGCGACGCGCCCGACCACGACCCGCTCCAGCGCGGGTTGCGGACGGCTGTGGTCGCAGCGCGCGCTTTCCAGCGTCATCACGATCACGCCGCCCATGTTGGCCAGCCCCGAATAGCCCGTCGCGAAAATCTCCGGCGCGAACGGATTGTCGACATAGGGCGGTTCCTCGACCTTGGGCTCGGGAACGATCGGACTCTTAATGGCAACGTACATGGCAAGCCTTTCAGACAAACGCGCCGGAGGGGGAACGGTGCGTCGGGCTCTGGTGCGCCCGCTGAATGTCTGCCGCGTGTCCCGCGCTTGGCTGGGACGACACAGAGCCGGGTCGCGGCGGCGCGCACGTTGATCGCCATGACCGATTGTGCCCGCCGCGACGCATGCCGTGGCGCGGGTGTCACACGCGAAAATCCGCCGGACACATCGCCTCCCTAGCCCGACGGCTGGTTGGAGATGCAGTGATGTTTTTGGTGTTGGGCGTTGGCCCGATCGTTTTCGCAACCGCCGCCGTGTCGGGGACCACGGCTCCTCCGAAGGTCCTCTCGCGGCAACAGCCACCCGCAGCCCCGACACCGGCCGCCCAGCGCCCGATCCGGTCGATCCGGGTCGAGGGCGCGCAACGCGTCGAGCCCGAGACGGTGCTGTCCTATACCAGGCTGCGCACCGGCCAGCCGTTCACCAACGAAACACTCGATCAGGCGATCAAGGATCTCTACGCGAGCGACCTGTTCGCCGACGTGTCGATCGCGGGCGCCGAGACCGGCGCCATCGTGCTGCGCGTCCGCGAGAACCCGATCATCAACCGCATCCTGTTCGAGGGGAACAAGCGGCTGAAGGAGGACAAGATCAAGAAGGAGGTGAAGCTCGCCCCGCGCCAGATCTTCACCCGCACCGCGGTCCGGCAGGATGTCGCGCGGATCATCGAACTGTATCGCCGGCAGGGGCGGTTCGCCGCCGTCGTCGAGCCGAAGATGGTCAACCTCGACCAGAACCGCGTCGACGTCATCTTCGAGGTGTCGGAAGGCCCGAAGTCCAAGGTCCGCCAGATCAACATCCTCGGCAACACGGTGTTCTCGGAAGGCAAACTGCGCGAGCAGATGGCCACCAAGGAAGCGCGTCTCAAGACGCTGTTGAGCGCGAACACCAGCTACGACCAGGATCGCCTCGCCTATGACCAGCAGAAGCTGCGGCAATTCTACCTGACCGAGGGCTATGCCGACTTCAAGGTCATCTCCGCGGTCGCCGAGCTGACCCCGGACAAGCGCGACTTCATCATCACTTACGTGGTCGAGGAAGGAAAACGCTACAAATTCGGCGACGTGACGGTCGACAGCGACATTCGCGACTTCGACAACACGAAGCTCGCCGCGAGCCTCGGGATCGTCAAGGGTAGCTGGTACAACGCCAAGCAGGTCGAGACCGCGGTGGATTCGCTCAGCCAGGCGGCGGGCGCGTTCGGCTATGCCTTCGTCGACGTCAGCCCCGATTTCCAGCGCGACAAGGACACGCTGACGATGGGGATCAACTTCCACGTCGCCGAGGCCAAGCGCACCTACATCGAGCGGATCGACGTCAACGGCAACACGCAGACGCAAGACAAGATCATCCGCCGCGAGATCCGGCTGGCCGAGGGCGATGCGTTCAGCAGTTTCCAGGTCAAGCGCTCACAGGACCGGATCAACTCGCTGGGGTATTTCCAGGACAAGTTCGAGATCAAGCAGAGCCAGGGTTCCGCCCCCGACCGCGTCGTGCTGACCGCCGACGTGCAGGAGAAATCGACCGGCGAGCTGTCGCTGTCGGCGGGCTATTCGAGCCTCGAGAAGTTCATCATCCAGGCGTCGATCAAGCAGCGCAATTTCCGCGGCAAGGGCCAGGAACTGCGCGCGAGCGTGAGCTATTCGACCTATTCCAAGTCAGTCGAGCTGGGCTTCACCGAACCCTATCTGTTCGACACCAATATCGCGCTCGGCGGAGACATCTTCCGGCGCGACTATCGCTCGTACAATACGATCGGCGATACCAACACGACGACCTACACCCAGCTGTCGACCGGGTTCCAGGTCCGCGCGGCCTTGCCGCTGAGCGAATATTGGACCGCCTCGACGCGCTACGGCCTCAGCTACGACCAGGTCTCGCTCGATGCCGCGACCTATTACACCAACGGCACCTGCGACACGGCGCTTGCGGGATCCTATCTGTGCGACGCGGTCGGCAACCGCTGGACCTCGTCGGTCGGCTATTCGATCATCTTCGATTCGCTCAACAACCGGCTCAACCCGACCAAGGGCTCGCGCCTGTCGATCAGCCAGGATTTCGCGGGGCTGGGCGGCGATACGCATTATCTCCGCTCGACCATCGTCGCGTCCAAATACTGGGGCCTCGGCTCGGGCTTCGTGCTCAACGCGCAGGCCGAGGGGGGGCATATCCAGGGGATCAGGCAGGACGTCCGGCTGACCGACCGCTTCTTCCTCGGCGACCCGCAGATGCGCGGGTTCGACATTCGCGGGGTCGGGCCGCGCGTGACGCGAAGCTATTACGACACGTCGACGATCCCAGCGACGCTCACCGCCGCCAGCAACAACACCTCGGAAGCACTCGGCGGCGACACCTATTATCGCGGGCGGCTGGAGATGGAGCTGCCGCTCGGCGCGGGGATGCGCGAGTTGGGGCTGCAGCCGTCGATCTATGCCGATATCGGCGCGGTGTTCGGCGGGAAGACGCCGACGCTCGCGGACAGTTGCGCCGCCGCGATCGTCGCGGGCGTCGCCTGCACCACGACCAACCGCCAATATACCAACAGCAGTGGCGCGCCGCTGTACCTCGACTCGTCCGGCAACAGCACGACGACCAACACCGGCACGCCGTACACCTATGCGTTGAGCAACTACCGCGAGACCTATTCCGGCAACAGCCCGAAGCCGCGCGTCTCGATCGGCATCGGGGTCAACTGGAACTCGCCGTTCGGCCCGCTGCGGATCGATCTGGCGAAGGCGCTGCTCAAGCAGAAGGGCGACGATACCAAGCTGGTGACGTTCAACGTCGGCGGGCAGTTCTGAGGGGGGCGGACCCTGGACACCTTCACCGTCGTCAGCCCGGACTGGCGCGACTGCCCCCTCGTCCGTCACCCCGGCGAAGGCCGGGGCCGCCATGGTGACGCGCGCGACCGGCGATACAGCACCGCATCGCCCCGCCGCGCCCGGGTAACTACACGGCCCCAGCCTCCGCCGGGGTGACGGACGAGGCGCCGGGCGGCTTTTGCAAAGGCGTCATGACAAACGGAGGGCGTCCACCCGGAACGCCCCAACCCTCAGGACCTCCACGAACCTCCCGAGAAGAACGACCGACCATATGGATGGTAGGTCGACGGATAGGTGCTCGCCTGCTCCTGATGGTGCCGCAGGATCGGCGGCTGGCGGTTGCGGCTTGCAGCGCCTCCGCGCCCGGGAGCCGAGCCCTCATGCGACCGTCGCGTTCGTGTCGAACGCCAACGGTCCCGTCGCTGGACGTTTGGTCGCGAATGCCTATATACCGCCCGGTATGAATAGCGTTTGCTCCACCCCGGCACCGAAAGGCAGGCCGCGCGAGTTCGACATCGACGAGGCGCTCGGGCAGGCGTTGCTCGTGTTCTGGCGCAACGGCTATGAGGCCGCGTCGATGGCCGAGCTGACCAGCGCGATGGGAATCACCAAGCCCAGCCTGTACGCGGCGTTCGGCAACAAGGAAGCGTTGTTTCACAAGGCGCTCGACCTCTACGAGCGCGAAAAGCTCGCCTACATGACCTCCGCCCTCGAGGCGCCCACCGCACGGGGCGTGGCAGAGCGCCTGCTCCACGGCGCGCTCGAGATGCAGATGAGCACCTGCGATCCCAAGGGTTGCCTCGGGGTGATCAGCGCCGCCACCTGTGGCGCGGAGGCCGAGCCGATCAAGGCCGAGGTGGTCAAGCGCCGGGCATCCTCGGAAGCCGCGCTGATTCGCCGGTTCGAACAGGCGCAGGCAGCGGGGGAACTCCCCGACGGCATGACCCCGGCCGCGCTCACCCGCTATCTGTTCGCGATCCTGCAGGGCATGGCGCTGCAGGGCGGGTCCGGCGCGACGTGCGTGCAGCTGAGCGAACTGGTCGCGACCAGCATGGCGGTCTGGCCGACGAAATAAGCGGTTTTCCGTTCGGCCCGCGATAATTATTCGGAACGGTATAGAATGCAGTTGACGCGCTGCATCCGCCCTTTATATACCGACTGGTACTGAAGCTGGTTCCTCCCGCGGCCCCGGCATCGACAGAAGGGTTACCGCCCATGATCACCACCGCCACCTGATCGTGCCTGCAGCGATGCTGCGTGTTTTTTCAATACGATAGACCCGTCCGGCACGGCACGACCGTGTTTGCGCCGCCGGGCCTTCACGCCTGCGACAGGTGCAACGTTGACGATGTTTCGTCCGCGCGAGGCCGTCGCTCGTCCCGATGACCGGCAAAGACCCAAAGGGGGAATTTTCCATGGCTTATTACGATATCGACCACCCGTTCGCCGCCCCCGTCGCCAGCCGCACCACGGCGAGCGCCGCGCCCCGGGCGAGCTTTTCCGCGCTCGAATGGAGCGTGATCGCCTTGTCGCAGCGCGATTCGCTGGGAAGCCTGCGCACGCCCGGCCGGATGTCGCGCGCGCTCGGCGGCCTGTTCGGGCGCGGCGCCGCATCGCGGCTCGCCGACCCCAAGCTCGAGGCGCTGCGCCGCGCCGCGGTCTACGCCCGCCACCGTGGCTACGCCTTGCCCGTGACCGAAATCGCCAATTTCCACGAAAACGGTTTTTCCGAAGCGCAGATGGAGACGCTGGTCACCAGCGTCACCGGCCTGCGCGTCGGCCAGAACAGTCGGAGAGTCTCCGCATGAACATGATCACCCCGATCGAAACCGCGCAGGACAGCCGCGGAGCCATGGCGCGCCGGTCGCGCTGGCAGACACGCGGACTGATTCTCGTGCCGATCGCGATCGCCGGGGTGGTCGGCGTCAAGCTGTTCGACCATTCCGACGCGGTCGCCGCCGCGCCGCCCCCTGCTGCGGTCACGGTCGCCGCGCCGCTGGTCCGTCAGGTGAGCGAGTGGGACGATTATGTCGGCCGCTTCGCACCGAGCCGTTCGGTCGAGGTGCGCCCGCGCGTCGCGGGTGAGGTGACCGGCGTGCATTTCCACGATGGCGACGTCGTCCGGCCGGGGCAGTTGCTGTTCACGATCGATGCGCGCCCCTTCGCCGCGGCGCTGGCGGAAGCGCGCGCCAACGAGGCGAGCGCGCAGAGTGCGCTAGTGCTGGCGCGCACCGACCTCGGCCGCGCGACGCGGCTGATCAAGGACGATGCGGTGTCGGCGGGCGAAGTCGATGCGCTGCGCGGCAAGCTCCAGGCCGCCCAGGCTGGGCTCGCCGCCGCGCAGGCGCGGGTTCGCGCGCGCGCGCTGGACGTGTCGTTCACCCAGATCCGCGCGCCGATCGGCGGGCGCATCTCGGACCGCAAGGTCGATGCGGGCAATCAGGTCGCGGGCGGCGAAGGCACCGGCGGCACCGTGCTCACCACGATCAACGCGCTCGACCCGATCTACTTCACCTTCGACGGATCGGAAGCCTTGTTCCTCAAGACGCAGCGCTCGCGCCAGCCGGGCGCCGCCGCCCCCACGGTCGAGATCCAGTTGCAGGACGAGACCAGCCACCGCTGGAAGGGCAAGCTCGACTTCACCGACAACGGCCTCGACACGCATTCGGGGACGATCCGCGGGCGCGCGGTGCTGCCCAACCCGGGGCTGTTCCTGACGCCGGGGATGTTCGGCAACATGCGCCTCGCCAGCGCCGGAACCAAACCCGCTTTGCTCGTCCCCGACGATGCGGTGCAGACCGATCAGGCGCGCAAGGTGCTGCTGACGGTCGACCGGAACAACGTCGTCACTGCCAAGCCGGTGGTGCTCGGCGCGGTGGTCGACGGGATGCGGGTGATCCGCTCGGGCGTCGGCCCGCAGGACCGGATCATCATCAAGGGCACGCAGATGGCGATGCCCGGGGCAAAGGTCGCGCCCACGTTGGGCAAGATCGCAGTGTCGGCGGATGCGTCCGCTCCGATGCCGCAGCCGATCGCAGGCGAAGCGACGCTGACCAGATAACCGCCTTCTTCCCCGGCGCAGGCCGGGGCCCAGTCGGGACGCACTCTCGGCTCCATTCACTGCCGTTCCACTCCTGGGCCCCGGCCTCCGCCGGGGAAGGAGGGAGTGTGCCCGCGGAATAGGAACTCGCATCATGCGCTTCTCGCGCTTCTTCATCACCCGGCCGATCTTCGCCGGGGTCATCGCGGTGGTCATCACCATCGTCGGGCTGATCGCGTACATGGGCCTCCCCGTGTCGCAATATCCCGACATCGTGCCCCCCACCGTCACCGTCAGCGCGGTCTATCCCGGCGCATCCGCCGAGACGGTCGCGGAAACCGTCGCCGCGCCGATCGAGCAGGAAATCAACGGCGTCGACAATATGCTGTACCAGTCGTCGCAATCGACCGGCGACGGCAAGGTGACGATCACCGTCACCTTCAAGATCGGCACCAACCTCGATGCGGCACAGGTGCTGGTGCAGAACCGCGTCGCGGTCGCCGTCCCGCGCCTGCCCGAGGACGTCCAGCGGTTGGGCGTGGTGACGCGCAAGACCAGCCCCGACTTCCTGATGGTCGTCAACCTCGTCTCGCCCGACGGCTCGCTCGATCGCGGCTACATCTCCAATTACGCGCTGACGCAGGTGCGCGACCGCCTCAGCCGCATCGACGGCGTCGGCGACGTGCAACTGTTCGGCGCGCGCGATTATTCGATGCGCGTGTGGATCGACCCCGGCCGCGCCGCCGCGCTCAACCTGACCGCGGGCGAAATCGTCGCCGCGCTGCGCGCGCAGAACGTCCAGGTCGCAGCGGGCACGCTCGGCCAGCCGCCTTATGCGACGGGGAACGCGTTCCAGCTCAACGTCGAAACGCAGGGCCGCCTCACCGACCCTAAGCAGTTCGCCGACGTGGTGATCCGCACCGACACCGACGGCCGTCAGGTCAAGGTGTCCGACGTCGCCCGTGTCGAGCTCGGCGCGCAGGATTATGGCGCGAACACCTATCTCAGCGGCAAGCCCACCGTCATCGCCGCGGTCTTCCAGCGCCCCGGCTCCAACGCGCTCGCCGCCGCGCAGGCGGTGTCCGCCGAGATGGAGACGATGTCGAAGAAATTCCCCAAGGGGCTCGCCTACAAGGTCATCTACAACCCGACCGAATTCATCGCCCAGTCGATCGACGCGGTGAAGCACACGCTGATCGAGGCGATGGTGCTGGTCGTGCTCGTCATCCTCGTTTTCCTCCAGAAGTGGCGTGCGGCGATCATCCCGATCGTCGCGATCCCGGTCTCGCTGATCGGCACCTTCGCGGTGCTCGCGGCGGTCGGCTATTCGCTCAACAACCTGTCGCTGTTCGGGCTGGTGCTTGCGATCGGGATCGTCGTCGATGACGCGATCGTCGTGGTCGAGAATGTCGAGCGCAACCTCGAGGCCGGGCTCTCCCCGCTCGAGGCGGCGCGCAAGTCGATGGACGAAGTGTCGGGCGCGCTCGTCGCGATCGTGCTGGTGTTGTGCGCGGTGTTCATCCCGACCGTGTTCCTGACCGGCCTGTCGGGCGCCTTCTACCGCCAGTTCGCGGTAACGATCTCGACCGCGACGATCATCTCGCTGCTGCTTTCGCTGACGCTGTCGCCAGCACTCGCGGCGATGCTGCTCAAGCCGCACACGGATGCGCATTCGGGCGGTCGCCTGACCCGCCTCGTCCGGCGCGCGGGCGACGGTTTCAACCGCGGGTTCGAGCGGATGAGCGCCGCTTATGGTCGCCTCACCTTCCGTCTCGTCAGCGCACCGCGCAAGATGATGCTCGTCTATGGCGGCCTGATCGCGCTCACCGCCTTCGTCTTCACCGTCACCCCCGCAGGCTTCGTCCCCGCACAGGACCAGGGCTATTTCCTGACCGTGATCCAGCTCCCGCCCGGCTCCTCGGTCGAACGCACCGATGCGGTGATGCAGAAGGTCGCCAAGCGCATCCTCCCGCTCGCCGGGGTCAAGGGCGCGGTGATGCTCGCGGGCTTCGACGGCCCGTCGCAGACGCTCGCGCCGAACAGCGCCGCCGCCTACATTCCGCTCAAGAGCTTCGAAGAACGCAAGAAGCTTGGCGTAACCTTCGCCGGGATCATGGCCGAAGCGCAAAAGGCCACCGCCGACATCAACGAGGCGCGGCTGCTGATCGTGCCTCCACCGCTCATTCAAGGGATCGGCTCGGCGGGCGGCTATCGCCTGATGGTGCAGGACCAGCAGGGGCATGGCTATCGGGAGATGGGCAAGACCGCCTATGACCTGATCGGCAAGGCCAACCAGACCAAGGGCTTGGCGCAAGTCTACACCTTCTTCGACACCGCCACCCCGCGTATCTTCGCGGATGTCGATCGCACCAAGGCGAACATGCTGGGCGTGCCCCCGGAGCGCGTGTTCGAGGCGTTGCAGGTCTATCTCGGCTCCGCGTTCGTCAACGACTTCAACCTGCTGGGCCGCACCTATCGCGTCACCGCGCAGGCCGATGCGCCGTTCCGCAACACGACGGCGGATATCGCCAACCTCAAGACGCGTTCGAACACCGGGCAAATGGTGCCGATCGGGTCGGTCTCGACCTTCCGCGACAAGACCGGGCCGTATCGGGTCGTGCGCTATAACCTGTTCCCCGCGGTCGAGGTGGATGGCGACACCGCCAAGGGCTCGTCTTCGGGCCAGTCGTTGGTCGCGATGGAGAAGCTCGCGGATACCGCCTTGCCCACCGGCTACGCGCATGAATGGACCGGCATCGCCTATCAGCAGAAGTCGGCGGGCAGCACCGCCGCGCTTGTCTTCGGCATGGCGGTGGTGTTCGTCTTCCTCGTGCTGGCCGCGCAATATGAGAGCCTGACGCTGCCGCTTGCGATCATCCTGATCGTGCCGATGTGCCTGCTGGCGGCGATGACCGGCGTGAATCTGCGCGGGATGGACAATAACGTCCTCACGCAGATCGGCCTCGTCGTGCTGATCGCGCTTGCGGCCAAGAACGCGATCCTAGTGGTCGAATTCGCCAAGCAGGCGGAGGAAGAGGATGGCCTCACGCCGATCGAGGCCGCGGTGCGCGCCGCGACCGACCGTCTGCGCCCGATCCTGATGACGAGCTTCGCGTTCATCCTCGGCGCGGTGCCGCTGGTGATCGCCGAGGGGGCTGGCGCGGAATTGCGTCAGGCGCTCGGGACGGCGGTGTTCTTCGGGATGATCGGCGTGACCGGCTTCGGGTTGCTGTTCACCCCCACTTTCTACGTCGTCGCGCGGGCGCTGGCGAAGCGGCTTGAACGTCGCCCTGCCCCCCTGCCCGTCACGCCATATGGCCCCGTTGCGCCGCACGCGCTGCAGCCAGCCGAATAGGACCGCCCATGAAAACTTTCCTGCTCACCGGCCTCTCCGCACTTGCGCTCTCCGCCTGCGCCGCCGGCCCCACCTACGTCGCGCCCCTGCCCCCGCCAACTGCCGCCGCGCCGTTCGTCTCGACGAGCGCGGCGACGATGACTGCCCCCGTCGACCAGAACTGGTGGCGGATGTACCGCGACCCGATCCTAGACGGTCTCGTCGCCGACGCACTCGCGGCGAACACCGACCTGCGCGTCGCGGTCGCGCGGCTCGATACTGCGCGCGCATCGCTACGCGGTGCAAAGACCGACCGCGAACCGCAGGTGAATGCGGGCACCAGCGGCACTTACGGGCGCGCCTCGCAATTGCAGAGCCTCCCCGGCTTTGCGCGCGAGCGGGCCACCTACGACGTCGGACTCGACGTCAGCTACGAGGTCGACCTGTCCGGCCGGGTCCGCCGAGGCGTCGAGGCGGCGCGCGGCGATGTCGGCGCGGCGCAGGCGGATGCCGATGCCGTCCGCGTCTCGATCGTCGCGGAGACGACGCGCGCCTATGTCGACGCCGCCTCGTCGGCCGAACGGCTCGCGGTCGCGCGGCGCATCGTCAACCTGCTCGATACGTCGACCACTTTGACCGGCAAGCGCGTCGATGCCGGGCGCGCGACCAAGCTCGACCAGTCGCGCATCGCCGCACTGCGCGACCAGCGCGCCGCGCTCATCCCGCAGATCGAAGCCGAGCGGCAGGCCGCACTGTTCCGGCTGGCGACGCTGACCGGCCGTACACCGCAGGCGCTTCCCGCGATCGCGGGTGCACGCACCACCACCCCGCGGATCGACCAGCCAATCCCGGTCGGTGACGGCGCGGCGCTCCTCGCGCGCCGCCCTGACGTCCGCGCTGCGGAGCGGCGCCTCGCCGCCGCCACCGCACGGATCGGGGTGGAGACGTCACAACTCTATCCGCAAATCTCGCTTGGCGGCTCGGTCGGCTCGACCGCGACGACGATCGGCGACGTCTTTACCGGAGGTCCGGTGCGCTGGCTGGTCGGGCCATTGCTCAACTGGACGCTGAACCAGTCGGCCGCGCGTGCGCGGATCGCGGGGGCCAAGGCCGAGACGCGCGGCGCGCTGGCGACCTTCGATGGCAGCGCGCTGACCGCACTCGAGGAAACCGAGACCGCGCTTTCTACCTACGCGCGCGAACTCGATCGCCGCACGCAGCTCCAGTCCGCGCGCGACAATGCCGCCACCGCCGCGCGCATTACCCGCGCGCGGCAGCGCGAAGGAACGATCGATTTTCTCGAGGTACTCGACGCAGAGCGCACCTTTGCCGATGCCGACGCCGAGCTCGCGAACGCCGATGCGCAGATCGCCGACGCGCAGATCGACCTGTTTCGCGCGCTCGGTGGAGGCTGGCAGACGCAGCGAAGCTGACGGCGCGGCCTTGGTGCCGGCTACGTCATGCGCCAATCGATCGATGCGCGCGCGGCCGCGCAACGGCATGTCGCAGGCCAGGCAGAGGCTTTCGTCCTGACGGGTGTCCGGCCAGGGCTGCCGGTATTGCCGTCATCACGGCAAACATCATGGCGATCTGTACCCCGAAATCGGCAGAGGGCGCGGATCCGACCAACGGCAGGAAAGCAATGACCAACGCCCGCCTGGTACCCCGGACGAACAGCCGATCCGCCGGATCCAGATGCGCTAGCGGCTGACGGAAGGCGTTGAGGATGAACAGGGCCAGCAATAGGCTGCCGATCAAACCCGTCGCGCAGAGGATCGCAACGATCCAGCTGGACGCCCGGGTCGAGCCGATGCCCAGCCCGAAGCCGCCGGTTGCCTTCAGGCCGTCGAGACTCACACTGTTCCAATAGGATCGCTCTTCATAGGATGAGCTGCCCGATTTCTGGAGGATCGCTGCGTCGAAAATCCGCAGCAACTGGCTGCCCACGTCGGGCAAGACGGTGACCATCAGGCCCAAGCCAACGGCCAGACCCGCCAGGACGAGGACGTTCGAACGAAGGATGCGCTGATCCAACGCAGTTCTACCAGCGACGGCCAGCACCACAGTGTCGCCGGCGAGAATCGCGAAGAGCAGGCAGATACCCATGATAGCGCCCGAAGACGTCGACAACGCTGCCATGAACAGGCACGACCAGCCGGTGAGCGCCGCCAATACCTGCCAGCCAGCGCTCAGCGTCTGTGCGGGACGGGCGAACAGGAGCGTGGCCGCGAACGAAAGCGTGGCATAGCCGAAGCTGGACGCCTCGGGCTGCAACCCGATCACGCGGCGCATGCCGGCCATGTCGGCGTTGCCCAACAGGGCGTAGGGAGCGGTTCGCAGCGGATCCAATATGGTGCTGCCATAGGTGAGCATGTCCGCCACCCCGCTCAGCACGATGGCCATTCCCCCCAGGATCAGCCCCTTACGGAAAATTTCGCGGCCCGATTGCTGGAGCAGCAGCAGATATGTCCCCAACGCGAGCAGGCAGGAATTCAACAAATACAAGGTCTGCGTGACATTCCCGAACCCCGGGGCGAGCGGGGTTTCCTGCTGGGTATTGAGGCCAATCGTCGGTGCCCCGCCAAATATCCGCGGCGCGACCACGGTCAGCGTCAAAGCGTAAAGGCAGAAGAAGGCAAGCAGACCGAGATGGCGCCAGTTCAAGGTTGCGTCCTGAAGATCGGCGGGAGCGCTCTTATACATCAATCGGACCACAATGATGGGTGAGATTATGATCACGGGAACAAAGGAGACGCCCTTGGTCACATCGAGGGGAATGACAGCAAATGTTCCAAAGCTTATACTGATAAGGAATATGTACACGGCAATCCGTATCGGGCACCATATTGCTGCAAACGCGCATAGCCAGAATAGTGCCAGAACCATACTACCTCTTCACGATAGATCAGCTTGGGACCTTATAGCGGATGAACATCTTGCTGAACATGCCCAGCCAGCCGTCAGATCATCCCACTGGAGTGGGACGATTCGGCATGGAGCTTTCGCGCCAACTGATGGCTCGTCAACGGAACAGCTATTCCCTGCGATCTCAGTTCCGGCAATCGCAACTCGACCCTGCCTTTACTGCCATGAGGACCATCACGGCAATCAAACCCGTCAGCAAGCATGCCTTTGAAATGATCGGCAGTTCGCTCATGGCGCCGTTCGACCGTTCGGTCCGGACGATGGACCTGGTCGTCAATCTGGATCCGCTAGGTCTGTTCCTTGGCGCGGCGACCCGTATAACGATCGTTCACGACCTGTATTTTGCGGCCATGCCCGGACTGTACAGCCGCTTTGCCGTCGCCAAGGCCTGGCTGTTGCATCATATGGTATTGGGTCGCAGCAAGGTTATCGTGGCGATCTCGCAATCGACGGCGCGCGATATCAAGCGGCACTTCCCGCATCTGGCCGGTCGGGTTCGCGTCATTCTGTCCGACTCGACGATGCGCGCGGTGGCGGACTCCACATGGCTGACGCGCCTGAAAGCGCTGCGGTTCGTCCTGACGGTCGCCAACGCTACGCCGAACAAGAACCTCGAAACCCTTGCGAAAGCCTTTTGCATCGCCGCTGCGACCGATCCGGCGTTGATGCTCGTACACGCCGGGCGCGACGGCGATGATCGCATGCGGCGGGCCTTGGCCGAGCACGGGTATGCGGATCGCCTGATCCGGTACACGGGGATCACCGACGAGGAACTGGCCGCCTTGTACCAGTCAGCCCTATGTCTGGTGGTGCCGTCGCTGTACGAAGGGTTTTGCCTGCCGGTCATCGAGGCACAGCGGTACGGCTGCCCTGTGCTGTTCGCGGACGCGCCCGGTACTGCGGAAATCGGCGGGGACGGCGGCTTGCGATTCGATCCGCGCGACATCCAGGGCCTTGCTCAATTGCTCCAGCAAGTCCTGCACGCGCCTTTGTTGCGTGCCGAGCTCCGCGCGCGCGGATATCGCAACGCGCAGCGATTTTCCTGGGAACGCGCGGCAGCGGCTTATGAGCAGCTTTTCGAAGACGTGGCGCTCGGCATCCCGATGATGTCGCCCGTGGATCCGCCCGCGCTATAACCCAGCGCTGTAACCCCGCGCTATAACGTTGTGATCTTTGACGGGTGCAGGCCGCCGAAGACCATGTCGCGCAGTGCCAGCATATTGCCTTTTAGCCTACCGGAGCGATCGACCCAGGGTTCCGGGAACGCGGCCCGCGCGACGTTCATGCAGATGTTGCGCGCCATGAGCCGGACCGCGGCGGTCAAGCGCATCGTACCCTTGCGCCAAAGGTAGAGGGGGTTTGCCACCTGCGAATAACCCAGCCGCAACCCACTCGTGCGGCCGCTCTTGATGCCTTGATGAACACCAACAAAGGCGTTGGTGTAAGCAATCCTGCCGCGCCCGACGAGCCTGTACCCGAAGTCGACGTCCTCGAGCCACCCGTATAGCGGGAGTTGCTCGTCAAAACGCACGTCCCCGATCGCACTGGACCGATAGACCATGTTGCACCCGTAGAGCCCGCCGGGATGCTCGCGCAGCCAGACCGGCGGCCGTTGCGCGCGATCATATTCGCTCACCGTGGCCAATGCGACATCGTACGGGATTCCCGACCGATTGATCCCGTCCGCCAGCAAATGCCCCGACACTGCGATCAGATCCGGATTATCCTGAAACAGCACCGTGATATCTCGGACCATCGTGCGCGACGGGACATAATCGTCATCGAAGAACGCAATGATGTCGGCATTGCCAAGCGCTTGCTCCAGCCCGGCATTACGCTGTACCGATGATCCCTTGGCGCTGAAGATGACCTCACATCCCGCCGGAAACTGCCCGCCGTCCGGCAAGTCCGCAGGCGCGGATACGACCATATACAGCAGATCAGGTGGGCTAGTCTGGTCGGCGATGCGCTCTTTCCATTGCGCGAGGACCCCGGGCCGACCGACGCTCGCAATGACAATCGCCAAGGATAACCGATTTCCAGAGATCATGGTTTCCAGACTCTCGAGACGTGTGCGCCAAGGGGACCGAACCAGGTCTTCCGATACCACCGCTTACTGTCAAAGTTTATCGCAGAATGCCAATACAACCTTGCCCGGAACAGATTTTATGCACATTTCTACGGTATTTTCCGATATTTGTACTTAAGATTATGTACGTTTGTGGGGCAGCCTATTGGGAAGACATCGCGGCGAGGCGCGCTATGCCACCAATCGCTTTACAGCACCGAACCTATGGCGCGACCATGGGCGGAACGCATCGGCTGGATCGCAAGGGCCCGAGGGCAACTGCAGCCTTAGTGGCCGGTAATGACCCGTTCCGCTTCCCGCGCGAGACGGCCGAGCGCAAGCAAGTCGGGTGCGGCAGTCCGAGGCACCATGTCGACCACGCACAGCGCGCCCAACGCATAGCCCGCGCGATTGACGAGAGGGATGCCGGCGTAGAAACGGACATACGGCGGGTTTGCAACCGTCGAAATGGTCGCATAACGCTCGTCTTGCTGCGCATCGAGGATAACGAGCGGCTCTCCTGGACGCAGGATCACGCGGTTGCAGATCGACGCGGAGCGCGGCGTTTCGGAAACGTCGATGCCGAGCCCGGCGGCGATCCACTGCCGATCGCGATCGATGATGGAGACAGACGCTATCGGTGCCTGTGCGATCGCCGCCGCCTGTTCGACGATCCGCTGCAATTCTCCTTCGCGCTCGCTGGTGGTCTGCCTGATGGCGTCGACGGCGCTTTGACGCTGCCGTTCGTGCGCGGCCCCAAATGGGGCACCCCAATGCTCTAACATCTTACGCTCCCGCACATCGGGTCGAGTATCCCCAAGTCGCTCAACGCCAATCTTGTCCAACCAAATCCGGCACCGATCCCTGCCGCCAGTCACCTCATCTGCGCACGCAGTACCTCGGACCAATCGTAAGCCTGCGCGAAACCGTTGGAAATAGTCTAATTCATGGCACGATGGCCGCAGCTGTATTCAATTTGCCAATGCAGCGACGTGATCGATAAATGCCGCCATGCGGATCGTCTTGGTGACAAACACATCCGCGCCCGCGGCCTTGCAGGATTCCTCATCCTGGCGGCCGCTCAGCACGGATATCGCCATGATCGGGATGTGCCGCGTGAGCGGGCTGTTTTTGAGCTGACGGATAATATCCCGGCCATCGACATACGGTAATCGAATGTCGGTAATGATTATATCCGGCTGCCGCGCCGCGGCCTCGCCATAAGCCATGCGTTCGTCAGCTACCGTCACCGTGCGATGACCGCCCTTCTCCAGCCAGGCCGCGAACAGCTTGCGGTGCAGTACGTTGTCTTCGATCAACAAGACTGTTTTTGTCATCGCTGCGCCCTCTCATGCCTTTCGCTGCAATAAGGACGACGACGGACCATTTGCAAGGCACGGAGAATAAACGGAATTCCGGACAGTCCTGAATAAGCCGCGCTTCGGGATCCGTCCGGCACCGCAGAGGACGTCGAAGCCCCGGCAAAATACCACGCCGCCGTCCGTCGGTGCCACCGGCCCTTTCTTGTCGGACTATTGACCCGGTCAGCCTCCGCCGGTTAGCTTTGAAATCGCTGCGCCCGTTGGGGCGACAGGATGTGGGAGATTGAGGATGGACGGGGCCGGACCGCGCGTTCTCCGTCGCCACGCCATGCTTGGCTCGGCCCTCATAGGGTCGACGATCCCGACGGCACGCCGCGGCGCATTCTGTCGAGTTGAACGCACGAAGCGTAAGCCCGCGACCAAATAGGGGAAAGACGATGCGAGCAAGTTCCGGAAACCGATGCTGGCGCGCGATATTGACAGGGCTATCGCTGGTCCTGGCGGTGCCCGCGACGGCACAGGACGCCCGGATGGTGCCCACCCCCGCCCCTGCCGAGCCCGACGCGATCCGGCTGGACACTGGCGGTGTCGCTGGCTCCGGCGCGCCGGAAAGCTGGTTCAGTCAATATGGAGTTGCGATGGCGCGCAACGTCAGCACGGCGACCTTGACGCCGTTCCTGCCCGACCCCGCGAAGGCGACCGGCACGGCGGTGATCGTGGCACCGGGTGGCGGCTTCCTGATGTTGT
Source organism: Sphingomonas sp. TREG-RG-20F-R18-01 (assembly GCF_022662475.1). GTDB lineage: Bacteria > Pseudomonadota > Alphaproteobacteria > Sphingomonadales > Sphingomonadaceae > Sphingomonas. The sequence goes on along the minus strand of NZ_JAKNQQ010000008.1, from coordinate 35,647 downwards.
CGATGGAGAATGAGGGTTGGCGCGTCGCGCGCGCATTGGCGGACCGCGGGATTGCCGCGTTCGTGCTGAAATATCGGCTGAAGCCTACCCCTCCAGCGATGCCGCAGTTCGAGCAGGCGGTGGCCGCGATGTTCGCCGGCGCGGGGCGGGCGACCACGCGCCTCCGCCCCGATGCAGCCGCCACCGGTCTCGCCGAGCCGATCGCGGACGCGCAAGCGGCCTTCGCGCTCGTCCGCGCGCATGCGCGCGAATGGCATGTCGACCCAGCGCGGGTGGGGATGATGGGGTTTTCCGCCGGCGCGATGACGACGATGGCAACCGCGCTCACGGCACCCGAGCTCCGCCCGGCCTTCCTCGCACCGATCTACGGGTCGATGGAGCCAGTCGTCGTCCGCCCCGATGCCCCGCCGCTGTTTGCCGTGCTCGCTGCCGACGACCCGCTGTTCGCCCGCAAGGGACTCGGCCTTATCGATTCCTGGCAGCAAGCGAACCGACCGGTCGAGTTCCATCTGTACGGCCAGGGCGGACACGGGTTCGGTCTCGGCAAGCGCGATACGACCAGCACCGGTTGGTTCGCTGCCTTCATCGCCTGGCTCGACATGAACGGACTACTCAAGCCGGGCGCTGGAGACGCGAAACCATGACCGGACGTTTCGAGGTCGGGCTCTGCAGGGGTAGCACCGGCTCCGCCCGCTGGCGCTCGATGGCAGCGGTTAGTGTTGCGGGATGCTGCTGAGACACTGGATGGAGACGACAGAGAAATCGCTCGTGGTGACCAGCGGCAGCGATGCCCCGGCAGAGTCCGAACCGCCCGCCCGCCAGCCGCGCGGCAAGGGCCGCCGATTGCGCGGTGCGATCGCGCACAAATTGGGCGTGGCAATCCTCTCGGGAGAATTCGCGCCGGGCGAAACACTGTCCAGCGAGATCGTCTTCGCCGAGTCGCTCGACGTATCCCGCAGCGCGTATCGCGAGGCGATCCAGGTCCTGATCGCAAAGGGGCTGGTCGAGAGTCGCCCCAAGGCGGGAACCCGCGTGCTCCCCCGCGAGCGGTGGAACCTGCTCGACCCCGACGTGCTGGCCTGGGCATTCGCCGGCGAGCCTGATCCGCAACTGGTCCGCAGCCTGTTCGAGCTGCGGTTAATCATCGAACCCGCGGCGGCCGGGCTGGCCGCAACCAACCGCGATCGTGGCGACATCAGGCTGATGAAGGAAGCGCTCGCGGCGATGCGTCGCCATTCGCTTGCGACGGATCTCGGCCGGGCGGCGGATCGACAGTTTCACGATGCGATCCTGCGGGCAACGCGGAACGATGCACTCGGTGTGCTGAGCGCGTCGATCGGGGCTGCAGTCAGCTGGACCACGCAGTTCAAGCAGCGCCTTCGGGCCCTGCCCCGTAATCCGATTCCGGACCATGTGCTCGTCTACGACGCGATCGTCGCCGCCAATCCCGACGCCGCCAAGGCAGCGATGCACCGCTTGGTCGAGCTCGCACTGGAGGACACACAAAGCGCAATGGCGGGCTGAAACTATCCGGTTTGTCGATGACGTCGACGGAGCAGTTGCGCGCAAGACAGGCATGCCTTGCGCGGAAGGACATTATACAGTTGTAACAGCACCAAAACGCTAAAAGTGGTTATTATTTTACAAAATAACGAAAAGTTTTCTTGTCACTTATGATTTTTGGATAGATATTCGTGAATAATGCATCACCTTTTTCGAGAAAATGGCAGTCGTTGAATGCTGCAACAAGCTATCCACAGATCCTGTACGGCATGCGCTTCCACACCGACGTTTCTCCCGATGCCACCGCCGGAGAGAACCGGATCACGCAACAGACGCGTCGGGAGGCCGCAAGCCGACCGAGCGCCTTCGCGCAGGATGGCCATGCCATCGGGACCTCATTCGAAAGATCGTAGCGCGCGGATGACCCGCGACCCAACCGCCGGACATTCTCGTCCCTGACCCGAGGTATACCATGGCATCGACTGTCTCGCGCGCGTTCCGTACCCTCCTGCTGGTCGGGGCAGCCCTGACGCCCGTGTCGGTACAGGCACAGGATAATGAGACCGCGTCCGACGCCAGCGCCGCCGGCGCGCCGCGGATCGCGGCCGATCGCATGGCGGCAACGCTGGTCGCACGACTGACGCTCGACGAAAAGCTCGACCAACTGCTGAATACCGCGCCCGCCATCAACCGGCTGGGCGTCCCGGCCTATAATTGGTGGACCGAGTCGCTGCATGGTGCGCTGGGCGCTCTCCCAACGACCAATTTCCCCGAACCGATCGGGCTGGCGGCGACGTTCGATGCCCCGCTCCTGCACGACGTTGCCGCTACGATCAGTACCGAAGTGCGTGGCCTGCATACGCTCGCCCGCCAGACCGGGCGGATGGGCCGGATCGGCACGGGGCTCGACACCTGGTCCCCCAACATCAACATCTTCCGTGACCCACGTTGGGGTCGCGGGCAAGAGACCTACGGCGAGGATCCGTATCTTGCCGCGCACATGGGGGTCGCCTTCGTCACCGGCATGCAGGGCCCCGACCCCGATCTGCCCGACGTCATCGCCAGCCCCAAGCATTTTGCGGTCCATAGCGGTCCAGAATCGACGCGGCACGCCGCCAACGTCTATGTCTCTCCGCATGATCTGGAGGATACTTACCTCCCCGCCTTCCGGGCTGCGGTGGTGGAAGGACGGGCGGGATCGATCATGTGCGCCTACAATCGCATCGACGGTCAGCCCGCCTGCGCCAATGACCTGCTACTGAAGGAGCACCTGCGCGGCGCGTGGGGCTTCACGGGCTATGTCGTATCCGACTGTGATGCGGTGAAGGACATTAGTGACGGCCATCATTATGCCCCGGACGGCGCCGCTGCGGCCGCGGCAGCGTTGAAAGCCGGGGTCGACAATGAGTGCAACACCGCAACGCTGACCGACACCGACGGGCTCGGCGAGCGCTATCGCGCCGCGTTGAAGCGCGGGTTGATTTCGGAGGCCGATATCGACCGAACGCTCGTGCGGCTGTTCTCGGCGCGCTACCGCAATGGGGACCTGGCGGGGATCCGCCCCGTCAGTGCGGTGAGCCCGAGCCAGATCGATACGCCGGCGCATCGCGCGCTGGCGCTCGCGGCTTCGGAACGGAGCCTGGTCCTGCTCAAGAATGCGGGCGTGCTTCCGTTGCAGCCAGGGGTCAGGATCGCAGTCATCGGCCCGCTGGGTGACGCCACGCGGGTGCTGCGCGGCAATTATTCCTCCGCCCTGTCCGCGCCGCCGATCTCGATCGCCGACGGGCTGCGGCAGGCAATCCCGGGGGCGACCGTCACGGTCGTGCCGTTCGGTCCGTCGTTCACCGACGGGGACCGTGTCCCGACGTCGGCACTCCGCGCGCCCGACGGCCAGCCCGGGCTGCTTGCACGCTATTACAACCCCGTCACGCCGCCGCCCAAACGGTTTGCGCCTGGCAGTTTCGGCGAAGCGACCAAGGCGATGCGGTTCGCAACCAAGCCCGTCGCGACCCGACGCGAGCCCGACGTCGCCGCCAGAAGCTTGGATCTCGCCAAGGTTTCGGATCATCACCGTGTCGTATGGACGGGCTTCCTCGTGCCGCCCGCCACCGGTACCTATCGGCTCGGCCTGACAGGCTTTGCCGGTTCGATGACGCTGAATGGTGCTGCGTTCGTCGACTTGACCAAGGCTGGCTATGGCAGCCTGCCCACCATGAAGGTTCTTCAGCTCGAAGCGGGGCATCGTTATCCGATCACTGTAACCGGCGACGAGCATGTGCTGTCCGGCATCGACCTGGTGTGGAAACGCATCGCGCCCGACCCTGGCGCCGCGCTCAAGGCCGCGGCCGCGGATGCCGACGTCTTCGTGGCCGCCGTTGGCCTGACCTCCGATCTCGAGGCCGAGGAAACGAGCGTCACGGTGCCCGGCTTTGCGGGGGGAGACAAGACGACACTCGACCTGCCGGCCGACCAGCAGGCGCTGCTCGAACAGGCACGCGCGACCGGCAAGCCGGTGATCGTCGTCGCAATGAACGGCAGCCCGATCAACCTGGCCTGGGCAAAGGACAATGCCGCGGCGATCCTCGAGGCCTGGTATCCCGGCCAGTCGGGCGGACTGGCGATCGGCAACGTGCTGTCCGGTAAAGTCAACCCGGCGGGACGCCTGCCACTGACCTTTTATCGCAGCCTCGCAGACCTGCCCCCGTTCGGCGATTACGCGATGGCGGGCCGTACCTATCGCTACTTCACCGGCACCCCGGTCTATCCCTTCGGGTACGGGCTCAGCTACACGAGCTTCGCCTACGCCCCGCTCACGCTCACACCGGCGACAGGCGGTGCGGAACACGGGCTTCGCGTGACGACCGAGGTCCGCAATACGGGCAAGCGCGCGGGCGACGAGGTCGTGCAGCTGTACCTCACCTTCCCCGACGTACCCGGTGCGCCACGCGTGGCGCTGCGCGGGTATCAACGGATCGCGCTGGCCCCCGGCCAAAGGCGCGGCGTGACCTTCGATCTTTCCCCGCGCGATCTGAGTGCCGTGACCGCCGACGGCACGCGTGAGGTCATGGCCGGGCAATTCCGGGTCAGCGTTGGCTCGGGCCAGCCCGATACCGACGTTCCGGTACGATCGGCCAATTTCCGGACCAGCCGGGTAGAGCCCCTGCCGCTGTAAAAACCGTAGGGTGAAATCCTGCCACGAGCAGCGAAAGCCTTTTCGCGGCCGTGCGCAGGATGCAGCCGTCAGGCGCGATCCGCGCGCTCAGACGGACCTGGTGCGATCGGCCTTGCCCACGGCAACCTCGATGGCGCCCGGAGCCACCTTTGCGGTAACGGGCGTACAGGCGAGCACCTCGCCATCGATCGAAATGCGTTGTGGTGGATCGATCGTGATCTGGAAACACTTGCCGACGAAATCGCGGCTGCATGCGTCCTTGTCGCGAAGCTTGAAGAACTTGGCGTACCAGTCGCGGGCCAAGGCGACCTTGCTCTGACCCACCACCGCCTGGACCAGCAGCTCCCGCGTCCCGACATCGGCATGATCCGACAGCGCTACTCCGCCATGATGCCGTCCATTGAGAATTCGTAGCTCCGTTGCCCAAAGCGTTTCGCGCTGCGTCCCATCGTCCACCGTGAGCCGGAACGCCCGAAAGCGGATCGAGCATTTCACCGCCCACAGCAGATAGCCGACGCGTCCGGCATAGCGCTTGAGCGCGTGCGGCACGGTTTCGCCGATCATCGTCGACAGCCCGATCGACGCACCGTTGACGAAATAATCGTCGTCGATCATTCCCAGGTCGATCCGACGCCGCTCGCCATGCGCGATGACATCGATCGCCCCGTCGAGATCAAGCGGCAGACGCAACGACCGCGCGAAGCTGTTTGCGGTCCCGAGGGGCAGGACCGCGAATACGCAGTCCGTGCCGACCAGTTGATCGACAACGCCGGAAAGCGATCCGTCCCCGCCGCCGACGATGACCATCGGGGCACCGCTGGCGACGACGGTGCGCATGGTTTGCTCCATGTCGGCGGGATCTTGCACGGCGTGGGCGCTTCGCAGCACCACGCCCGCCGCGGTCAGCTTGGCGCGCGCGGTCTCGAACAGATCCTGCCCCTTTCGCGAATGGGCATTGACGATCAGCGCGGCTTCGCGTGGCAAGGGTCTTGTTTCCATCCCGCAACAACACGCGAGACACGCTGTGGCTCCGAGCGGCCGCGCTTTCGTCATGCGACGGCCCCGTCCGCCACCACGACAAGCCCATGCTGCGATGAGCGCCACACACGTCTGAACCGAGGATGGATAGATACCGCTGTCATATGGCCCCTGGAACAACTCGGCGCAGCTGCGTTGCATTTCGGCGCAGACCCATTGCCCATCTTCATGGTGGGAATAGCTTGATGGTGTTGGGGGCGTTGTGCGAGTCGGCTCACATCAAGGGACGATCGTGATCACGCCTCGCCGTCGGGAGAGCAGTCATGGACCTTCGTGCCAGTGAAACGGCCGTGGAGCCGCAAGCCATCCTCGTGCGCGTCGATGCAGACACGCTACCACCTTCCTCGATCGAGCAGGTCGTGCTCGACCTGTCCAAATTTCATAACGGACGTTGGGCGTTGCAGCTCGACGCCGCGTTCGCGCATCGCGATACGTCCGTGGTCATTCTGGCGCAGGGGCTCGCATGCCTGGCGGTATCCTGGTGGGCACAATTGTCGCCGCGCAGTTATCTGCGATCAGTGCGGGGCGCCGTCTTCGACTCACCCTTGTCGATCGATCTCCACCACGTCGCGGCAGCTGCGAGCATTCGAACGGGACCAATCTATCGGCTGCCCTTTCCGTCGATCGTCGTCAGCGACACGACGTTCCAGGTCGAAGAGGTGCTGGCACTCGCCGACAAATGGGGCAGCCAGTTCGTCGCCACGGCACCCGCAACGGTCGGCGACCCAACCAACCGCCATGCCCGTTCGGACGTCGCCGAAATGTTGCTGTCGCATGCTCGGCTACTGGAACGGGCCCCGGCGGGACAGCCGAGGCTGGCCAGTCTGACCGTGCCCGATCCCACGGCAATCGACCGGGCATCGTAGGTCCGCGCACGGGCGTAGCGTCGCCCGGGGCGGCACAATTGTCATGCGTTCATGCGGAACTGTCACCGTTTATTGACAGCCGATCCGCCTGCTCCCAGATATCGCCGAATGACAAGCTCGGCGCAGCCTCGGACCTTATCGCTACCACTGGAATACGATCGCTTCATCGAAGAGCAGGTCGCGGCTGGCACCTATGCAGACGTCGGTGCGGTGGTGATGGCGGCGTTGTCGGCGCTGCGTGCCAAAGAGGAGCCGCAACGCGACCACGCTTTGGCGGAATGGCCCCGTGGCGGCGGGGCCTGTGGCGATCTGGTGCGCGCACGGGACTGGAGCAAGACGTCGTTGGGTCCGGTCGACGACTGGTCCGTGGAGCTTCGGACGACCGTCGCGAACATCCTGAATTCCCCGGTCGCCAAGGTGCTGATGTGGGGACCGGATCACATCATGCTGTACAACGATCCGTATTGCACGATCGCGGGGGATCGCCATCCCGCTGCGTTTGGCAGCCCGGTGGCACGTGCCTTCCCGGACGTTTGGGACTGGAACCGGCCGATCCTGGAAGCGGGACTGCGCGGGGAGCTCCGTTCCTACAGCAACCAACCGGTCGTGTTCGACCGCGCGACCGGCCCGCAGACGCTGACCCTCGACATGTTCTACACGCCTGTGTTTGATTCGACCGGCAATCCGGGCGGGGTCATGTGCACGATCGTCGACAACAGCGCGCGCGCAGACGTCGAGCGGCGCGTTGCTGCCAGCGCCGCCGAATTGCGACAGATCACCGACGCGGTGCCGATGCTGGTTTCCTATGTGGACCGCGATCACATCTACCGTTTCGCCAATGGGTGCTACCGCGACTGGCTGGGCGTCGACCCCGAAGCGATGATCGGCACGTCGGTCGCGACCGTCTTGGGACCGGCGCAATATGCTTCACGGCGTCCGTGGATCGACCGGGCGCTCGGGGGCGAGCAGCTGTCGTCCGAAACGATGCTGGTCCACCGCGACGGACGCGAGCGGCGCAGCGAGATCCGCTACATCCCCCATATCGAGCCGGACGGGTCGATCCCCGGCGTCCATATCCTGGCCATCGACGTCGAGGAGCGGGCGGATCGCGAGGCTGCCCTGGCGCTCAGCAACGGTCGTTTCCGCACCGCGATGGATGCGATCCACGGTGTGCTGTGGACCAACAGTCCCGACGGTCGGATGATCGGTGAACAGCCGGGCTGGGCCGCCCTGACCGGCCAGACCTTCGAAGCCTACCAGGGCTTTGGCTGGGCCAGTGCCGTCCATCCGGAGGACGCTGCGCCCACGACCGACGCTTGGCTGCAAGCGGTCGCGACCAAGTCCATGTTCGTGTTCGAACACCGCGTCCGGCATCATTCGGGCGCGTGGCGCACCTTCGCCGTCCGCGCACTCCCCCTGCTGGACGAAGCGGGCGAGATCCGGGAGTGGGTCGGGGTCCATACCGACATCACGCACCGGCGTGCCGCCGAAGCCGCATTGCGCGCGCAGGCGGAGAAGCTCGCGCGGGAGGCGGGGCATCGCAAGCGAGCCGAGGATCAGTTGCGCCTGCTCAACGAGGATCTCGAAGCGCGGGTCATCGCGGAAATCGGCGAGCGGCGGCAGGCCGAGGCCAAGCTCGCGCAGTCACAGAAGATGGAAACGGTCGGCAAGCTGACCGGCGGCGTGGCCCATGACTTCAACAACCTGCTGCAGGTCGTCTCGGGCAACCTCCAGCTGCTGGCGAAGGACATCGCGGGCAACGATCGTGCCGAACGCCGGGTTGCCAATGCCATGGCCGGCGTGTCGCGCGGCGCAAAGCTTGCCGCGCAGTTGCTGGCATTCGGCCGGCGCCAGGCGCTGGAGCCGAAGGTCGTCGATGTCACCCGGTTCGTACGCGGCATGGACGACATGCTGCGCCGCGCGATCGGCGAGGGCATCGAGGTCGAGACGATCGTCGGGGGCGGGCTGTGGAATACCTTCATCGACCCGGCACAGGTCGAGAACGCCCTGCTCAACCTAGCGATCAACGCCCGCGACGCGATGGAGGGCCAAGGCAAGCTGACGATCGAACTGGGCAATGCGCATCTCGATGACGCTTACGCGCGGACCCATGACGAAGTGGTGCCGGGGCAATATGTCATGCTGGCGGTTTCGGATACCGGCAGCGGCATGCCGCCAGAGGTCATCGAGAAGGTGTTCGAGCCGTTCTTCTCGACTAAGAGCGAAGGCAAGGGATCCGGGCTCGGCCTGTCGATGGTCTATGGCTTCGTCAAGCAATCGGGAGGGCACGTCAAAATCTATTCGGAGGTTGGCGAAGGCACCACGATCAAGCTGTATCTCCCGCGCTCGATGGAGTCGGAGGACGTCGAGGTGGTGACCGACACCGGACCGATCGTTGGTGGCAGCGAGACCGTGCTGGTCGTCGAGGACGATGCCGAGGTCCGCGACACCGTGGTCGAAATCCTGTCCGACCTCGGGTACAGCGTGCTCAAGGCGGTCGACGCCGCGAGCGGGCTCAGCGTGATCGAGAGCGGGATCGCCATCGACATGCTGTTTACCGACGTGGTGATGCCGGGAACCATGAAAAGCCCGGAGCTTGCCCGCAAGGCACGCGAACGGCTCCCGAACATCGCAGTGCTGTTCACCTCGGGCTACACCGAGAATTCGATCGTTCACGGCGGCAAGCTCGACGCCGGGATCGAACTGTTGTCGAAACCCTATACGCGGGAGGCGCTTGCCCGAAAGTTCAAGCACGTCCTCGCCAACCAGCGCCAGCGCAAGGCCGGCGCAACCACCGGCACCCCTGCCCCATCAGTCGTCACCCCCGTCGCCGCCCCTGTCATCGCCCCCGTGCCGATGATGAAGCGCGGCACGATCCTGCTGGTCGAAGACGATGGCATGATCCGCATGAATACCGCAGAGATGTTGCAGCAGAGCGGTTTCGTCGTGGTCGATGCAGCAAGTGCGGAGGAGGCGATGGCCGCGTTGCATACGGTCCCGATCGACGCCCTGGTAACGGACGTCAATCTCCCTGGCCTGTCCGGACCGGAACTCGCCAGCAAGGCACGCGAACTGCGACCCGACGTCAGGATCGTCTTTGCCACCGGCGATACCGCCGCGGCCAATACGGACGCGGGAGCCGTCCTGCTCAGCAAGCCATACGATGCGACAGATCTCGTTGCGGCCGTCGATCAGGCGCTTGGGCGGAAGGACGAGGAGGCATCGGTATCCGCTCAAGCGGCACCGGTCGCGGACGAATAATCAACGCCACGATAGTCCTTGGCCCGATCTCGTGAGACGATTGCCAGCGGTCCGGCGTTCACCGGGCATGCTGGTCTTTATCGATTTCGAAGCCTCGTCGCTCGCCAAGAAGAGCTATCCGATCGAGGTCGGCTGGGTATTCGAGGACGGGCGGTCCCACGGGTGCCTGATCCGTCCGGCCCCGGACTGGACCGACTGGGATCCGGCCGCGGAAGCGATCCATCACATCGCGCGGGACACGCTGGTCGCGGACGGCACGCCGCACGACGTGGTCGCCACGAAAATGGTTGCGGATCTTTCCGGCCACGACCTGGTGGCGAGCGCGCCGTCCTGGGACGGGAAGTGGCTGAGTGCGCTGCTCCGCGCAGCAGGTCTCGACCGACGCAGTTTGCGGTTGCGCGCCAGCGAAGATGCCCGCCGCGAAACCGCAACCGCGATCCTGGCGCCGCATGTGCCAGCGGGCGCGCTGACGGATCGTGTCGAGGACGTGCTGACCCTCGCGCAAATTCGGGAACCCGCCCATGTTCCGGCGCATCGCGCGTTGGCCGATGCCCAGGAAGAACGGGGACGGTGGTGTGCGGTCCGCACCGCAGCCCTTCGCGCGGCGGAGCGTCTGCAAAATGACCGCTGACCGGTCCGCCGCCGCCCCGGATTACCCCGTAACGCCCGACGGACGTTATTTCGTCGTCCGCGGGAGGCTATGGCGACGCAGCAATCCCGCGCTGGCAGCGGATGTTCGGACGGCGCTCGTCAAGGAACTGATGGACGCCCGCCGCGCGGTGGGCGTGGCGCTGCGATCCGGAGACGGCGCCGGAGAGACCCAGGCACGCCGGCAAGTGGACCAGGCAAAGCGCGCTCTCGGCGAACGTGGCCCCGTCTGGTGGGAGGACGGCGCCCCCGACCTCAACCGACACATGGCGCGCAACACACCGTACGCGAGTTGGTTCGCAACGCTCGAACGCTAGTTCCTGATCGGCACGATTACCGCGTGCGGGGCGTTATCCTAGCCGCGACAGGCCCCGGCAAGATGCGCTGCCCGTTGCTCCAGCCGGATCCGCATCGCACCTTTTGGGGTCACGCCGGACATTTGCGCCTGCCCGGCAAATCCCGCCAAATCATAGGTTCCCGAGCGGGATACCTTCAGCGGCGCTCCCTGTTTCTGCGGGCAACTCAGCACCTGGGTAAAGCGGCCCTTGTCGATCTGGACGCTGTCGACGTGACAGTGCGCTTTGGGGTCCGGCGCAAGAAGCGCGGCGACCCCAGCCTTCGCCTGCTCGGCCGAAACGCATTTATGCTCGGCCTTCGACCGGCCTTTCATCATCCGCAGCAAGAAGCCTGGCGCGCCGGGAATATCGAGGTCGGTCGCGGTCGAGACGACGTCCCACCGCCCGGGCGCGATCGACTGCGCGGACGAAATTCCCGGAACCACAAGGCCAAGCAACAGAAGCGATTTCCACATTCCATCACTGTGCCGGGCGCGCGGCGGTCACGCAAGCCTCTCTTCGGAATGGCAAAATTGCCGACCAAGGGCTCCACGGTCGCAACAAAAACGCGATGGCATCATGCCTGTTCCGTGAGGGTATGCCGCTCACTCACGTCGCATCGCCGGATCGGGCAGCAGAGCGGCGGCTCCAATATGCCCGCCTCGCGTTGAGCCATCGACGAGATGTGCAAGAGGATGTTCCGCCATGGACCCGACCGACCGCCCCGACCGCCGGCAAGTGTTTCAAGCTGCCGGTATAGGCGCAACCGCGCTGCTTTTAGGATCACGTGCGACGGCGCAAACTTTCGTCCCGCCCAGCCCGGTCGATGTCGGCCGGGTCGAAAACGGCAAGGTGACGTTTCCCGCCTGGCGTAACGCCGCGGACACGCCTTCTCCGCCACCCCCCACCCCGCTGCCACCTGGGGAACGGATCGGCTTCGCGATCGTCGGCCTCGGCCGCCTCGCGCTCGAGGAGATCCTGCCCGCATTCGCCATGTCGCTCAAGGCAAAACCCGTTGCGCTGGTATCCGGCTCGCCGGACAAATTGCACGCGGTCGCAAGGCAATATGGGATCAAGCCCGAGGCTTGCTACAGCTACGCGGATTTCGACCGCATCCGGGATAATCCGGAGGTCAAGGTCGTCTACATCGTGCTGCCCAACGCGATGCATCGCCTTTACTGTGAACGCGCGGCGAAAGCAGGCAAGCACGTCCTGACGGAAAAGCCGATGGCGATATCGTCGCAGGATGGGCAAGCCATGGTCGATGCCTGCAGCAAGGCCGGCGTGAAGCTGATGGTGGCCTATCGCATCCAGTACGAGCCGTACAATCGCCGCGCCATGCAACTGGTTCGCAGCGGCAAATATGGCAAGTTGCTCGCCTATCACGGGGTCAACACGCAGACCGTCGCGGAGGACGGTCACGAACAGTGGCGGCACAAGAAGGCGATGGCCGGGGGTGGATCGCTGTTCGACATCGGGCTCTATTGCCTGAACACCGCACGCTTCATCACCGGCGAGGAACCGATCGAGATCTTCGCTACCAGCTATTCTCCCCCTGGCGATCCACGGTTTGCCGAAGTCGAGGAAACCGTGTCCTTCACGCTGCGGTTTCCATCCCATACCATCGCCAACTGCTTCACCAGTTACGGCGGCCGCGACGATAAATACCAGCGGCTGAACCTGGAAACCGCCGCGATGGATATGGCCAACAGCTATCAATATACCGGCCAGCGGCTCGTCATCATCGGACGCGAAGGCGACGCGACCAGCACCGACGCTCTGACACTATCCCCCAAGAATCAGTTTGCTGCCGAAATCGATCATATGGCCGATTGCGTCCTGACCGGCGGCACGCCCCATACTCCCGGGGAAGAAGGCGTGCAGGACCACCGGTTGATGGAAGCGATTTACGAGAGTGCCCGAACCGGGCGGCCGGTGCGGTTGCCAGCCCGGCAAGGGCTGGACCTGTTTCGACATCCGGCATTGCAGGAGGCATGAGGGGGGCCGGCCGGCCCCTTTCCCTGCTTCAGAATTTGGCGATCAGCGTCACGCCGCCAATCATCAATGCAGCGCCGAGGAAGCGCATCGGGTTCATGGCATGCTGTTCCATGCGCAACAGCCCGAAATGATCGATCGCCAGGCTCGCAAGAATATTGGCGGTGATCGTGATGCCGTTGACCGGCCCGGCGCCGAGCTTCTGGATCATCAGGAACCCCGCGAAGACCGCAACCGCGCCCACGATGCCACCGAGCGGTGCCCACCACGGCATGGACGCGAGATCCCCGACCGTGGGCAAGGGCCGCGGCATACAGGCAAATAGGGCAGACGTCAGGAAGAGCACCAGCATGAACGAAATGGAAGTCGCCAGCCACGGGTTCACCAGCGACTTGTTGAGCTGGCCGCCCATGGCGGCCCCGGCGGCTTGCAAGATACCGGCGGCGAAAATGAAGGGATAGGCCCAGGCAGCATTCATGATCGTCTCCTTTTCAACGGGGGAATGGAATATCGAGGCGGGGCTACCCCGCGCCCGCTGCAGGAACGCTCACGCGCGCGGCCGGCCGCATGCCGGCAACCGAGAACACGGCGCGGATCCGGCGTTGCGTCCGATGCCGGCATCACCAACGTCGCCCGTTCTTGTTGGGGCCGAGTTGCGTTCCCGCAATCCCGTGTTCGGGCCATGGTCCCACGGAGTGGATGTCGCGTCCGGGTGCAACCGGAACGCCGCGGCGGGGAATGTCGTCGACATCCCGCACGAGCACGGACACGCTGTCCTGGTCCGTACCACACGCCACGGTCAATCGGTGGAGCCCCGCCGGAAGCGTGACGGCCACGCGAACCAGTCCGGCCTCGTCAGGACCGGTCATCGCCCACTCCGTGTCGGCGAAGCGCAGCGACGCGGGCTGGTCGGTGTGGCCATAAACCTTGGCCACGATCTCTACCGTCCCCGGGCGAGGCACCTGTTGCGGGTCGGCCGGGCGCGTGACCATGCGATAGTCCGACGGCGCCACGATCTGGACGAAGGGCCACGGCGACCCCAACGTCTTGAACCGCCAGCTCGGTACGCGGTCATGAACGGTGACGATCGCATAACCGGGCTGGCCGTCATCCTCCTCGATCTGGCCGGTCGAGCGGGTCGCGCCATAAACGACCCGGCCATCGTTGAGCAGTTCGTTGTAATGCGTGTGCCCGGTATCGACAAAGGCGACGCGCGCGTCTGCCAATGTCCGCGCGATAACGTCTCCGTCTGCGGCAAGGTCGCCGGGATAGCCGTGCATGAAGACGATCGGGGTCTGGCGCTCCGCCTCGGCGCGCGCCAGTTCCTCGAACAGGCGGTTGCGATGGTGCATCGTCAGTCGGAAGTCCGGGCCGCCCGCGCCCGCCGAAATCATGTCCAGGAAGATGCACCGGTGCCCGGCGATGACTTCCACTTCCGGACGATTGGCCGCGGGAAAGGCCGCTTCGTAATGCGCGAGATCCCCGGGCTCGAAATCGTGGTCACCCGCGATCGCCCGCCAGGGAAGACCCAGCGGTTCCAGCGCTTCCAGGATATGCGCATATTGCGCCGGCGTCGCGTGATTCGCATTGTCTCCCGGCAGGAAGACGAAGTCTGCCGCGGCACCGACCCACGTGTTGATCTCCGCGACCGTCGCTTGCAACCGGGTCTTGCTCAGCAAGCCGTCGGCTTCGTCCATATGCAAATCGCCGACATGCACCCAGGTGACGGTTTTGCTCATGCCGATTCACCGTTGCCGCAGCCTGCATACGCGAGGCGCGCCCCGGGCGGGAAGATGGGGTCGACGACGGCATGGGACGATATCGCGGCACTTGCCATCACACTCACTCTTTACGCTTGTAGATCAATGCAGTCCGGCGCCCGATTGGCACGGCAGCCCTCTATGCGCTGGCAAGTCGCCGTGGCGTGAACGGTCTGGTTCAGTTTCGGTTCAGCACAAAAAACGGCGGTCGGTCACCGGACATTCGTAATACCAACGGTTCGTCGCTTTGCCGGAGAGGGGTTTGAGCGCATCATGTCTCTAAGGGGATCAGAGAGGCGAGAAATACGCCCGCACGTATCCGCACAGGGGAGGATGCTACGGAAAGGTGGCCAGAAGGGGAGCTTGCACGTCGCCGCCACATGGCCGTTTGGGTGGCGCGCGAAATCATGCCGCACGAGGGCCGGGTTCGCGCCTGGTTCCAGCGCGCGCGCCTTTCGCCGGAGGATATCGACGACGTGATTCAGGAAGCCTACTGTCGCATCGCAATGCTGAAGGCGGTCGATCATATCGACAGCCCGGCAGCCTATTTCTTTTCCATCGCGCGCAATCTCTTGCTGCGCCGGCTCAAACGGCAACGAATCGTATCGTTCGAGGCGTTCGCCGAGATTGAAGCGTATCGCGACGATGCGACGCCTTCCCCGGAGGAACAGGCGGGAAGCCATCTGGCATATGACAGGATGGTGGAACTGATCGCCAACCTCCCGGCGCGTTGTCGACGGATCGTCGAGTTGCGCAAGATCGAGGGCTGGTCGCATCGCGAGATCGCAGACCATCTCGGAATGACCGAAAAGGCGGTCGAGAAGCAGATCTGGGTCGGCGTGCGCGCGGTGCGCGACGCCTGGAACCTCGCAGAGCGCCGCGCCGGCATGCGGCTGGACCTTGCCGAACACGGAGCGCGAAGCCAGCGATGACCGGGCCGTTCGAAACGATCGAGGACGAAGCGGCCAGCTGGGTCGCGCGGATGGACTCGGGCCGCTGGGATGCGACGGACGAGGCTGCGCTTGCTGCGTGGCTGGCACTGGACGCGACCCGCGCCGGGCTGTTGTTGCGGACCCAGGCAGCGTGGGCGGCGGCCGACCTGGCGTTGATCCCCGCCGGATCCGCAGCGACGTGCGATGATCTGCCCGCGGTCGTCCGGCCGTTCTGGCGACGGCGCAACGTTCTCGCCGGCCTTGCCGCAACGATCGTCGCCGGAGTGATCGGCACGACCAGGATCTTCGCACCCGAGACGCGCTACGTTACCAATCTCGGCGAGATCCGCCGCGTGCCCCTCGCCGACGGGTCGACCATGACGATCAATTCGGCCAGCGCGCTGACCGTTCGGATCGACGCGCACACACGTCAGATTGCGCTGGTGCAGGGCGAAGCATGGTTCGAGGTGGCGCATGACCCCGCGCGACCGTTCGTGGTGACCGCAGCGGGCGTCACGGCACAAGCGCTCGGCACCGCCTTTTCAGTGCGTGTCCGCACGACCGGGGTCGAGATCCTGGTCACGGACGGCACGGTCGAGACGCGCCACGCAGATACCGCCAAGGTCATCCCCGCGACCCGCCTGATTGCAGGGCAACGCGCGTTCGTCGATGCGCAGGCGGCGGTCCGGTTGGAGGCCGATCGGGCATCCGCGGTGGATCGTGCGCTGGCATGGCGCGGCGGCATGATCGACCTCGAGGGGGATACGCTCGCCACCGCCGCCGAAGAATTCAATCGCTACAATGCGCGCAAGATCGTCGTGTCCGATCCGCAGCTCGCTGGCGAGAAACTCGATGGCGTATTCCGCATCAACGACCCCGAAGGGTTTGCGCTCGCGGTGAAAGTCAGTCTGAACGCCACGGTCGTCGACGCCGCTCCCGACACGATCCGCATCACCCGCTGACGACCCGCCGCGAACAGCCGGTCGATTGCGGAAATAATTTGGAAGGTTTGCTCCCGGCCGCGTCTCATGGGGGAATACAGACACAAACGATCTGTTGAAAACAGGCTCTAGGGGGGGATACCAGATGGTCGGGATTTCGATCCGTCACGCGCTCTATACATCGACGGCACTGCTGTGTGTGGCTGCTACACCCGCATTTGCGCAGGCCAAGCAGTTTGCGGTCGACGCGCAATCCGCCGAGACCGCGATCGGACTGCTCGGTCGTCAGGGCGACGTGCAGATCATTGCCGCGCGCAAGGTCACGCAGGACAAGCGTACGCACGCCGTCCATGGCGACATGAGCGTGTCGGACGCACTTACCCAACTGCTCGAAGGGACAGGGCTGGTCGCCCGACTGATCGGCCCGCACACCTATGCCGTCGTGCCGCAGGCGCCCGCCACGGCGCGGCTCGGCACCGTGCCGGCGGCGATGGTGACGGTCCGCGCACCGCAGGAGGATCGCCCAGCACCAGCGGCGGCGGCCGTGCAGGATCCTGCCCCGACGGATGCCCCGGCCCCGCAGGCCGACGGCGGATCCGACATCGTCGTGGTCGGGTTGCGCGCCAGCCTGAGCAACGCGCGTGGGATCAAGCGGAGCGCCTCCGGAATCGTCGATGCGATATCGACCCAGGATATCGGCAAGCTGCCCGACACCAACCTCGCGGAATCGCTCCAACGCATCACCGGCGTCTCGATCGACCGGTCGGGCGGTGAAGGCGCGTTCATTACGGTGCGCGGGTTCGGGCCCGAATTCAACACGGTGTTGATCAACGGCCGCCAGCTCGCGACGCCGACCGATCCGAGCCAGGCATCTGGCCGCGCCTTTTCGTTCGACACGCTCGCCTCCGAACTCGTCGCGGGAGTCGAGGTCTACAAATCGTCGACTGCGCGCTACCAGTCGGGTGGGGTCGGCTCGACCGTCAACATCAAGACCGCGCGCCCGTTCGATTACAAGGGCTTCAAGCTGTTCGCGGCGGCCGACGGCAATTACGATGGCAACGCCGAGAAGGGCGCGCCCGACGCATCCTTCCTGCTCAGTGATACGTTCGCCGACGGCCGCTTCGGCGTCTTGCTGAGCGGCAGCTACCAGCATCGCTTCACCAAGCTGAACGAGGCGCAGACCGATGGCTGGCTCGTCAATCCCGGTGTTCCGGCCGCGCAGGTGAATGGCGGCCGCGGAACGGTCAGCAGCTCGAACCCGCAGGGCAATCTCTTCATCCCGCAGAATTTCGACTCGCGCGTCACGAGGGAAGATCGCGAGCGGATCGGCGGCACGCTGGTACTGCAATATCGCCCGAGCGACGACCTGACCGTAACCGCGGACGGGCTCTACACCCGTTTCACCAACACCACCGACGCGCGCTCCTACGGCCATTGGTTCACTGCATCGAACCTGACCGGCGTGACCACCGACGCCAACGGCACCGCAACCGATCTCACCCAGTCCAGCGGCATCGCGAGCGATTTCCACGACAAGAAGTTCGACAAGCGCACCAACACCTATGCGGTCGGGCTCAACGCGGAATATAAGATCACGCCACAGCTTTCGGTCAGCGTCGACGGCACCTGGTCGGTCGCGAAGGAAGAGCCGAATGGCGGCCGGCAGGCGTATCTCGCGCTGCTCGGCTATCTCACAGGATCGGAACGCTATCGGTCTGACGGATCGACGCTGCCGTATACCGTCGAGACGTTGCCAAGCTTCGCCACACCCGCCAGCCCGTGCGGGTCGGCAGTCAGCAATTCCGGCACGCCCGCGAGTGGCAACACGGTCGGGGCCGGGCAGCCGCTATGCCAGCACGTCATGCTGCTCCGGGGCTTTGGCATAAAGGACGAGGTCGGCCAGGTGCGGACCGACTTCAGCTACAAGAGCGATGATGCCGAA
This sequence comes from Sphingomonas sp. TREG-RG-20F-R18-01, assembly GCF_022662475.1. Taxonomy (GTDB): domain Bacteria; phylum Pseudomonadota; class Alphaproteobacteria; order Sphingomonadales; family Sphingomonadaceae; genus Sphingomonas. The sequence continues at coordinate 17,254 of NZ_JAKNQQ010000008.1, read as the reverse complement.
GGTCTGATCAAGGCCAGTTGGGGTGGCTATTACTCGCACGATCGCAAGGACACCTCGCTCTATTCGAACGACGGCGGGACCGGATGCACGACCTGTGGCTACAACCTGCCGGCACCATCGGGGGTGCCGATCTCGGTGTTCGATGCCGGCAGCGGGTTCCTGTCGGGGGTCAGCGGGTCGAACCGGCTGCCGACCCAGTGGCAGACCTTCGACGGCGATGCCCTGTTCGCCGCCATCACGCAGCAGCAGCGCGCGACCAACCCCAATTTCACCTTCGCGCCACCGCTGGTCAACGACACCGTGGTCACCGAGCGCGTGCTCGGCGGCTACCTCGAGACAGAGTTCCGCGGCGCGCTGGCGGATCGGCCTTTCTCGTTGGTCGCAGGCGTACGGGTCGAAAATACAGCGACCAACGTCAACGGTCTGGCGACGGCCTACACCGCGCTGGTGACGCTCGCCAACGACCAGACGCAATATGGCTCCGCCTCATCGGGCACGACGCGCACGGTCGGCCATGCCAGCTATACCGACATCCTGCCCAACCTCGCGTTCCGCTGGGACCTGACCGACAAGCTCACCGCACGCTTTGCCACTTCGCAGACGATCACGCGGCCGACGCTCGAGCAATTGTCGCCGGTGACGACGCTCGTGACGCTGCGCCCGGGCAATTTCGCCGCAAGCCGCGGGAATGCCGATCTGAAGCCGTTCAAGTCGAACAATCTCGACCTATCGCTCGAATATTATTTCGGCCAGTCGAACTACATCTCGCTCGGTGGCTATTTCAAGAACGTCAACGACTTCATCGTGCTCAACCAGACGAGCGGCCCGGTCCTCAATGCGACCGGCGGCTCGCTGCTCGATCCGGTGACGAACCTGCCCGCGCAATTCACGATCACCGCGCCGGTCAACGGGCAGAGCGCAACGGTCACCGGCCTCGAAGCGGCGTGGCAGCAAAACCTGTGGGACACCGGCTTCGGTTTCCAGATCAACGGGACGCTGGTCCACTCCAATCGCAAGCTCAACCCACAGGACCTGACCAACAAGTTCGCGCTGACCGGGCTCTCGAACTCGGCCAACGCCGTGCTGTTCTACGACAAGCACGGGATCGAGGCGCGTGTCGCGTATAACTGGCGCGACCATTTCCTTCAGTATCTGGCACCCCCGCCCCTCAACGGCGCAGGCCAGGCGGTCACCCAGGTTCGTGCCTATTCGCAGGTCGACGCGAGCCTGATCTATCGCATCAACAAACATGTCTCGGTCTTCTTCGAAGCGGTCAACCTGACCAATTCGAAGGCGCTGAAATACGCCTATTACACCAGCCAGTTCCTTTACGCCGAAGACACCGGGCGGCGCTTCAAGAGCGGCGTGCGCGTCAACTTCTGATGCGGCCATCGTACTGTGACCGGACCGGGCTTTCTTCGCGCCCGGTCCCATGTCATCCTCTCCCGCGATGACCGACATGAACACACCCGTCTCCTCCGTGTGCATCGTCGGCGGCGGGTCGGCCGGGTGGCTGACCGCCGCGTTGATCGCCGCGCGGCACTGCACGCCGGACGGCGGCGGGCTCAGCGTCACGCTGGTCGAAAGCCGCCGGATCGGGATCGTCGGGGTTGGCGAAGGGACCTGGCCGACGATGCGCAACACGCTGCGCAAAGTCGGCGTTTCGGAAACGGATTTCCTCCGCTTCTGCAACGCGTCGTTCAAGCAGGGCGCGAAATTCGCGGGATGGCGGACGCAATCGCCGGACAATTTTTACTACCACCCGCTCGTCCTGCCCGAAGGCTTCCCTTCGCTCGACCTCGCCCCCTATTGGAACGCGCAGATGCGAGACGATCCCGCGACGGCCTCCTTCTCGGATGCGGTCTGTTTCCAGGAGGCGCTGTGCGAGCGCGACCTGGCGCCCAAGCTGATCACATCGCCCGAATATGGCGGGGTCGCCAATTATGCCTATCACCTCGACGCGGTCCGCTTCGCCGACTTCATGGCGGAACATTGCGTGACGAAGCTCGGCGTCCGGCACGTCATCGACGAGGTGATCGCGGTGGAGCAAGCGGACGATGGCGACATCGCCGCCGTCGTCACCCGCGAACACGGCGCGATCACCGCGGACCTGTTCGTCGATTGCAGCGGCTTCTCGTCGTTGCTGCTGGGCGAGACGCTGGGCGTGCCGTTCCGCGATTGCAACGACGTGCTGTTCATCGATCGCGCGCTCGCGGTGCAGGTGCCCTATGACGACGCGGGCGCGCCGATCGTCTCGCATACCGTCTCGACCGGGCAGAAGCACGGCTGGATCTGGGATATCGGCCTGCAGAACCGGCGCGGGGTCGGCTATGTCTATTCGAGCGCCCACGCGGGCGGCAGTTCGGTCGAGGCCGAGCTTGCCGCCTATGTCGGCCCCGCGTTCGACCACCTGTCGCCGCGCGAGATCACGATCCGCTCGGGGCATCGCGAGACCTTCTGGAAACGCAATTGCGTCGCGGTCGGGCTGGCGGCAGGGTTCCTCGAACCGCTCGAGGCGTCCGCGCTCGTACTGATCGAACTGTCGGCGGACTATATCGCCGCGTCGATGCCCGCGACGCGCAGCGCGATGGAGATCGTCGCGCGGCGCTTCAACACGATGACGCTGTATCGCTGGGAACGGATCATCGAATTCCTCAAGCTGCATTACATGCTGAGCGAACGCGACGACACCGCCTTCTGGCGTGATAATCGCGACCCCGCGACGATCCCGCAGGCGTTGCAGGACCAGCTCGAACTGTGGCGTCACGCGCCTCCAGGCGAGCAGGACTTTTCGAGCGCGCACGAGATGTTCCCGGCGGCGAGCTATCAATATGTGCTGTACGGCATGGGCTTTCGCACGGATCCGCGGTTCGCGGCGGCAACGCTTCGCGACCCGGATGCCGCGCGCGATGCGTTCGATCGCACCACCGCGCTCAAGCGACGGTTGGCCGCGACCATGCCAACCAACCGTGCGCTGCTCGATACGCTCGCTCAGCACCGCTTCCAGCCGGTTTGACGCGCGCCGCGACCCGTTTCGTTCCAAGGAAAGACCTGCCGTGAACCTGGTGCAACTGTCGCGCGAACATCATGCCGGTCTGCGGATCGATCCGTCCCGGGCGGCGGCGACGGCGGCTACGGTCCATCTCGTCCGGATCGTCCGCAGCGAGATCCGCAAGGCCGCGGCCCATTACCCCCTGTTCTTCGTCAAGGACGGCGAAACCGGCCAATTTCACCTTGCCGCGCTGATGGGCCTCGAACCGCACGAGAACCTGTATTGGGACGGCAGCACGCTCGATACGGGCTATGTCCCGCTCAACATCCGGCGCCAGCCTTTCTACATCGGGGGCGAGGACGCGATGGCAGGGGTGATCTGCGTCGATCTCGAAAGCCCCGCGCTGGATCCGGCAGGCACCTGCGCGATCGTCGAGGCCGACGGCAGCGACAGCCGCTATATTGCGCAGGTGCAAGCGATGCTCGGCGAACTCGCACGGGGGCAGGAACCAACGCAGGCACTGATCGCGCTGGCGGTATCGCTCAAGCTGGTGATCGAGATCACGCTCGACGTCGCGTTCGACAATGGAACGCACTGCACACCGTCGGGGCTCTATGGCATCGATCAGCGCGCGCTTTCGCGGCAGCATGGGATGCTGGCCGACTTCGACCTGGCGCTCGATCTTGCGGCGATCCTCCTGTCGCTGGAGCAGGTCGCCGGTCTGGTGCGGCGCAAGAACCGCAGGATCGCGGACGAGGCGGCGTGGTTCGCCCCCGGCGTTCAACCGGCAGGACGCGCTGGGTGATCGTTCACCCCGTTCGGCTCATGGGGCAGGAAGCGGTACCGCTCTACGTCATCGACGCCGCGCATCCACAGCCCGAAACCCTGCAGACCGCGATCGCCACGCAGCCGTTCCAGCGCGATGCGGGCGATTATTATCCCGGCGTCCGCGCGCCGGCACCCGCAGGCTACGCCGCATGGCTCGAGCAGGTCGCGCTGGCGACCGACGCCACGCGCAAACTGACCGTCGTGCGCGCCACCTTTGCCATCGCGATCGATGATCCCGCCGGGCTCGCGCCGATCCAGCGGATCCCGCACTTCGACACAACGGACCCCAAGATGATGGCGGCAGTCCATTATCTGTGCGAGCCGCCGCATTGCGGAACCGGCTTCTACCGCCACCGCGGCACGGGCTATGAACGAATCGACGCCAGCCGCGCATCCGCATGGCGGCAGGGACTCACGCGCGACCGCAATTTGTACGGTCTGCCGGAAGCGCAGTACCCCGATGAGCGCACCGCCGGGTTCGACCGCATCGGGCATGCCGACCTCCGATTCAATCGGCTGATCCTGTACCCCGCGAACTGCCTGCATGCCGGTGATCTTGGGGCGACTGCTCGCGACGGACCCATGCGGTCGCAGCGATGGACCCTGACGGCGCTGTTGCAGGCGTGAGGCCGAATGCCGTCTCGCGGATTTTCGAACCCCAGGAATGCCGCTGGAGAAACCGGCCGAGGTCACGGCAGCACGTGACCGAGGCATAGCCGCTGGCGGCCTCCAACGCCTTCCATCGACCCAACGCGATCGTCACGGTTGCGACCGCGATGGTCTGTTCCGAAAGGATAGCGCCCGGTGAATGCCTGCCAAGACCCGGTTGCGTCACCCACCGCAGCCGGTCAACCGTTCCCAATTGCGATGCGCAAATCCCTCGCGCGTGGCATCGTCCAGCGCGCTGTCCTCGAGGAACCGGCGCGGCGCCCCGCCTTCGCGATACTGATAGGGAAAGTCGGTGGAGAACAGCAGTCGCTCCGGCCCGACGATCTCGAGACAGCGCTGCAGATAGGTTTCGCTCCACATACCGCTGCCGGTCACATACAGATTGTCGCGCGCATAGGCAGCGAGCGGACGTTGCAGGTCGAGCGCGCGCTCGAAGACGGACGAAATCCGTTCCAGATAGAACAGCACCACCTCTCCCCAATGGCCGAGGATGATCTGCAGATCGGGGAGTTCATCGAACACGCCCGCCGCCGCCATGCGGACCCATTGCAGCCCGGCCTCATAATGCCAGCCGAGCCCGAAGGCGGCGAGCGCGAGGTCGGCGCGCGGGCTGATTCCGGCATAGTTCGCGTCCCGTACCGCGGGGAGCGGGGTCTGCGGATGGATGAACAGCGGCACGCGCAGTTCGGCGGCCTTGGCCAGCATCGGGCGGAAGGCGGGATGGTCGAGGTGCCGGTCGCGCGTCCGGCCGCACAGGAGCGCGCCCTTCAGCCCGAGGTCGCGGACCGCGCGCTCGAGCTCGCGCGGCGCGGCCTCCGGATCGGGTGTCGGCAGCGCCGCGAAACCCTGGAAGCGATCGGGGTGGCGCGTGCAGGCCTCCGCGATCCGGTCGTTGACGCGGCACGCCAGGTCGACCGCGACATCGGGCGCCAGATTGTGGAGCCCGGGCGTGGTGAGCGACAGGACCTGCACGTCGACCCCCTGTTCGTCCATCAGCGCGAGGCGGCCTTCGCCGAGATCGGCCAGGCGGGCGCCATTTTCGCCGCCATCCGCAAAGGCGGACACCGGATCATGCGGCAGCGGCGCGGCGCTCCACGCCTCGCGCACGTCTTGCGGGAGGATATGTTCTTCGATCGCAATCAAGCGCATGGATCTGCTTTCCGGACGGAGAGACGGGCACGATCCGCTAGCCATACCGGCTGAAGTCCGCCGTGTGTACCGCCGCCCGGTCGGTCACGGTCCGATAGCCATAATCGCGAAACGTCGCCACGTTGAACGTCCGCGCCGATCGCTGAAGGCTGCCCTTCGACAGGCCGTCGGAGGAGATTCCGGCACGGTGACCGATCCATTGGAGATCGTTCGCCTCGGTCGCGAGGAACGCCGTGACTGACTCGTTGTCGCGGTGCTGCCCGATATACGATCGCGCCAGCGTATTGCGGGGCAGCCACACCGCGGGCGAAAAGATCGCCATCACGCGGTCGGCGCAATCCCCCGCCTGATACAGGATCCGCCGGGCGCCCTGCCGGCGCATCACGGGGACGAGCCGCCGTACGAACGCGGTGTCGATCCACATGTGCAGCCGCAACGCCTGATCGCCGAGCATCACGACGACATGGTCGACCCCCGCCACCAGCGCGTCGTGGCGCGCACGGTATTGAGTACCGGCCACGCTCTGGGAAAGACGCGAGGGAACAGCAGGGCCAGCGTGACGGCCGTATAGCCGACCGTCCCCGCCACGAGCAGCGGCGCGGCGGCTTGGCCCGCGAAGCGCGCCGCCACGGCGGCGATCAACGGGATGGCCTGGAGCGCATGAATGCCGCAGAAATGGGCAAGGCGCAGCCGGAGACCCGTCCGGCGACGTTCGTCCGGCGTCATCCGAGCGCCGCGCCCGGCCGCCTCGGCCAGCGCCAGGCTGTTGCGCGCCATGCCAACGCCGGTCAACGCGCCCAGCACAAGGGTCAGCACCAGCCCCGCGATGATCGCCGCGGCCATCACGGGCGTTGCGTCGACGCGCGGGCGCGCCGCGATCTCCCAGGCAAGCGGCAGCAGCAGGCCGACGAACGGGACCGTCAGCACGCCCATCCCCACTGAAATCGCGCCGTCGAGCGGGGTCGCGCGATTGAAATGCGACCGGCGTCCGCGCACGGCCTGGGCCGCGATGCACAGAAACTCGAGCGCAACGCTGACCAGCAGCCCCCAGACGATTAGCCGGATCAGGCCCGACCCGAGCCGCTCGGGGCGGACATAAGTCAGCATCCATCCGATGGTCAGCAGGTAGACCGCGATCGACAGCGCGAACTTGGTTGGCTTGAGCGCGACCCGTTCGCGCCCGATCGTGCGCCGGTCTAGCAGCATCCACACCGCGCCCAGCGGAACCAGCGCCAGCATCGCGAGGCCGACCAGCGTCACCGCCCCGACCGGGTCGAGCAGCGAAACGGAAATATGCGTCATGGTCTGTGCCCCTGATGATCCGCTGGCTCAGATGGAGCGGATGTACTGGACCTGCTATCCTCGATCGGCCGTAATGCTGTAGCGATCGTCCATGACGACCGCCGATCCGCTTTCTGACCTGCTGCAGGTGCTGCGTCCGCGCGCTTATGGCTTTCGCGGCCTCGATATTGGCGGGGACTGGGCGCTGTGCCTGCCGCCGCAACCGGTGGTGCGCTGCTATGCCCTGCGTCTGGGCGCGTGCGGCTTGTGGATCGACGGTGCCCCGCCGGTCCGGCTGGTGGAGGGCGACTTTATGTTGGTGCCGCATGGGCAAGGGCTGACCATGGGCAGTCGCCTCGATGCGCCGCAAGTCGACCTGAACCGCTTCTTCACCACCGCGTCGGGCGATACGGCGGTGTTCGGGGACAGCCGTGAGTGCAGCGGTCTGGGCGGCTATTTCGAAATGGCGGGGTCGGCGACCGACTCCTTGTTGCACGCGCTGCCGCCCGTGGTGCGGCTGGGGGCGGGGGCGGACGCGTCGGGGCTGGTGTGGCTGGTCGACCGCCTGATGGCCGAGCTGCGGACGCCGCGCCCGGGCGGGCGGCTCATCGCCGAGCATCTGTCGCAGACTCTTCTGGTCGAGGCGCTGCGGCTGCATCTCGCGAGCGCGGAGCAGCGCAGCGGAACCTGGCTGGCGGCGCTCGCCGATCCACAGCTCGCGCGCGCGATCGAAGCGATCCACGCCGACCCGGGCGCGCGCTGGACGCTGGAAGCGCTGGCGAAACGCGCGGGCCTGTCGCGGTCGGGCTTTGCGCAACGGTTTGCCGAAACGTGCGGAGAGCCGGCGATCGCCTATCTGGCGCGTTGGCGGATGGTGCTTGCCACCGACCGGCTCGCGCGTGGAGTGCCGATCGCGAGCGTCGCCCGTGATTTGGGCTATGGTTCCGAAAGTGCATTCGGCGCGGCGTTCCGCCGGATCACGGGAGTGTCGCCGGGCCAGCTTCGCAAGGCGTGAACGGTCCTCGCGTCACTGCAGGTCGCGCTCCCGACCGGGCTAGCACCACCCGTCCCGGTCGTTTCACCTTGCTGGCCTGGCATCGGCAACGTCCGACGGTTCACCCCAGTTCGCGGGCAGGCGCATGGCTGCCGAATGCTTCCTGCTGCCGTCCAATAGGGATGAGCCCGTTGATTGAACGTCGACCATCAGCGCGTGACGGACGGTCTGCGGAACGGCGCACGGCCCACGCTGGCCCCTCATCGGGTTAGGATCGCGCCCCCCACTCATGCAAGATAAAGGGGGCGCGCGCCTTCTTTGCCAGGACGTCGATCGTCCGCGGCGTGCATCAGAACTGTTTGCTGATCCGCAACCGCGCCTGTGCTGCGCGCTCGCCGGACGCGCCGCGCAGGCCGATCTCGGTGTCGATCATCCACTGCGTCATCAAGCGGAGGCGGCTTCCGATCGTGAGCTGATATTGCTCCCGCTGCCAGCCGATGCCGCGAATCCGATAGGTCGATGCCCCGGTAAAATCGGCATAGTCCAGCGCCTGCACCCCGGCAGCCTCGAATTCATGAAGCCACTCCGCCGCGATCCGCGGGCTTATCGCGGCGAAACCGAGGTCCTGCGTCATTTCGAAGCGCCCCCCCACCACGCCGGTCAGCGATCGCACATGCCGCGCATCGAACCGCAGCGCATAGCGCGTCGCTCCCGTCTCGGCATAGGAATCGAGCGTGCCATCCAGCCATTCGAACCGACCATAGGCCGACCATCGCAGCCGGTCATCCGCACGGTCCAGCCCCGCCGACGCTGCGCCGAAAGTCATGGTACCATCGCGTCGGCCCAGCGCGACCTCCCCCGTCGCCGCAACCGCGCGGCGCGTTGCATAGTCGAGGCTGCCGTGCCCGATCATCACATCGACGAACGCCCCGTCGATCGGCGCGAAGCTGCCATAAGCGGCAAGCACCTTGGTTTCACTGCGGACGCGCGCCGCCTCGCCGTCGATCCGGCTGACGTCGCTGCCATAGCCACCGCCCAGCCCAAGCGTGGCCCAGTCCGCGATCCGGAGATCCGCGCCGCTAGACAGACCGCCGCTCGCGAGCGTGATCTTCGCGCGCGCCGACTGCCGATCGAGCGTACCGATCTCGATCGATCCCCCGGTCCACACCGCGACGCTGCCGATCGCGCGCGAGCCGACGGTCGACGCTTCCGCCCGCGGGCGCGACGCGGCAGCGCCAGGGTCGGCGGATTGATCCTCGCTCCGCGCCCTGCCGATCGGTCGCCCGGGCAAGGCGGCATCGGCCTCGGTCCTGGAAACGTATCGGTTGCGGTCGGCCGGTGAGAACGTCGGGTCCTGCGCCGACGGGTTCGTTCCGCGCGGGGACAGCACCGCGTCCCGCAGGGTAACCGCGATGCCGAGCGGGTTGGTCGCGCCGCCGCCATGATGGAGTTGCTGGGCGCGAGTCATGAAATTCGACACTTGAGTCCGCGCGAAGCGGCGCGCGGTTTCGGCTTGGGCATCGGCGATCGCGCGCACGACGGGGTCGGCGGACGGGTCCGGGCGTGCGGTGACGGTGACGGTCACCGCGGCGGGGGCGGACAGGCCAAAGGCGTTGCCGAGCCGATAGCGCACGATCACCGTCCCCCCGTAATGCGCCCGGGTGGTGAGATCGAGGCGGTAGCTCGGTTGCGCGGCGCTGCCGCCCTGGACGATGCGGCCGGTCGCCGCATCGTCCGGCGTGATCGAGTCGATCGTTGCCGCAGTGAACGGCGCGCCGATCGCGCCTTCGCTGAGATCGATCGAGACCGTCTGTGCATCGCCGATACTGGCGGTCTTGGCCTGCACGGTCGGGGCCTGTCCGGTGACGGTGATCGCGACGGTTGCGGGGGGCGATCGTCCCCCCGGACCAACCGCGACGAACTGGAAACTGTCGGTGCCGGCAAACCCCGCCTGGGGCGTATAGACGGCGGTCCAGTCCGCGACCGCGAGAATACCCACGTCGCCGGTGGCCCGCGCCGTGCTCACGGCTGCGGCCGGGGGGGCGCGCAAGGTCACGCTGCCGTGCGTCGGGGGCGTGGCAATCTCGATCGTCGCGAACGTCCCGGAGACGAGCCTGGCGAGGTCGATCCCCACGCTTGCGCCGCCTTCGACGGTGGTGCCCGACGCCGCGACGTTGACGGGCGCGGCGGTCGGCGGCGGCGGCGTGGCGATCGTCACGCTGACGGTTGCGGGCGCGGAGGTCCCTCCGGGCCCGGTCGCGGTATAGGTGAAGCTGTCCGCACCATAGCTTCCTGCGGCCGGAACGTAGCGCGCGGTCGTGCCGGTGATGGTCACCGACCCCTTGGTCGGCGCGGTCGCGAGCGCGACACTGGCAAAGACGCCGCTCGGTTGCAGGGCGATCGCCTGACCGGTGCTGCCATAGGCAACCGCCGCGGCGATCGCCGCCGTACCGGGCGCGGCGGGCGTCTCGATCGTCACGCCGACGGTGGCGGGCGTGGACGTGCCCCCGGGGCCGGTCGCGATATACGTGAAACTGTCTGCACCGTAGCTTCCCGGGGTGGGAACATAGGTCGCGATCGTACCGGCGATGGTGACCGTCCCCTTGGTCGGCGGTGTCGCAAGAGCAACGCCGGTAAAGACACCGCTGGGCTGGAGCGGGATCGCCTGCCCCGTGCTGTCATACGCGACCGCCGCCGTGCTCCCGGTCGCGCCCGGGGCGGCGGGCAGCGCGATCGTGACGCTGATCGTGGCGGGCGCGGAAGTGCCGCCGGGGCCGGTCGCGGTATAGCTGAAGCTGTCCGCGCCGTAGTTGCCGTGCGTCGGGACATAGGTCGCGGTCGTACCGCTGATCGTCACGCTGCCCTTGGTCGGCGCGGTGGCGATCGCAAGGGCGGTGTAGACGCCGCTGGGCTGGAGCGGGATCGCCTGCCCCGTGCTGTCATACGCGACCGCCGCCGTGCTCCCGGTCGCGCCCGGAGCGGCGGGCAGCGCGATCGTGACGCTGATCGTGGCGGGCGCGGAAGTGCCGCCGGGGCCGGTCGCGGTATAGCTGAAGCTGTCCGCACCGTAGCTGCCGTGCGTCGGAACATAGGTCGCGGTCGTACCGCTGATCGTCACGCTGCCCTTGGTCGGCGCGGTGGCGATCGCGAGCTCGGTGTAGACCCCGCTCGGCTGGAGCGGGATCGCCTGCCCGGTGCTGTCATACCCCACGTCGAGGGTACCGCCTGCCGAGCCCGGGGCCGCGGGCGTGGCAACGGTCACGCGCACCGTCGCGGGGGATGATGTCCCGCCCGGGCCGGTCGCGCTGTAAGTAAAACTGTCCGATCCAAAATATCCGGTGGCTGGTGTGTAGGTGACCCGGTCGCCCGCTAAGCTCGCGGTGCCATGCCCGGGTGGTGACACGATCGCGATTCCGGTGTGCCCGCCCCCGCCGATGCTGGATCCGAGGTCGATTGTCGTACCCGTACTGGCATAGGGGACGGTTTCGGTGCGGTCGGCTGCGGTCGGTGCGGCGAGAACCGTCACCGTTTGGCTGATCTGTGGCGCGGCGTCGTAATCGCGCGTTCCCGGCTGGTCCGCATAGATCAGGCAATTTCCGGGCGCTGCGAACGTCACCGTCGCCCCGGCGAGGGTGCACACGCCGGCGCCGGCAGGGGCGATCGCATAAGCGGGCGTCAAACTGGCCGAGGATAGCGCAACGACCGTATAGGTCCCGCCGACCACCGCCGGGGACGGTGGCGTGGACGTGAAGCCGAGCGTCTGACTCCCCTTGGCGACGGTCCCGCCCGCAACGCCGCCGCCGCTTGCCGTCGTCGGCGGGCTGGCGGAGTCGGTCACGGAAACGGTGTAGCTGAATGCTCCGGCGTGGGTGAGCGTGCCGTTTACCGTCCCGGTCGCGGAATCGAGGCTTGTACCCTCCGGCAGCGTCCCGCTCGCCAGAGTGAAGTGATATGGCGCGACGCCGCCCGTCACCGTATTGGCCTGGCTGAAGGACGCGCCGACCACCGCGGCCGTGCCGTGTCCGGGCGTCAACGAAAGCGTCGCCGGCAGTACGGTAAAGCTGCGGCGCACGGTCGGCGCGGCGTTCCAGTTGGTGTCGCCGGGCTGGTCGGCGGCAATGGTGCAGGTGCCTTGCGCAACCAGCGTGAGCGTGGTTCCCGCGACCGTGCAGACGCCGGTCGTTTCGCTTGAGAATGGGACGGTCAACCCCGAACCAGCGGTTGCCGAGAGCATCAGCGGAGAGGCGGAGAGCGATGCCCCGGACAATCCGGCAAAGCTGATCGTCTGGTCACCCTTGCCGACGGTAATGCTCTGCCGGACTTGCAGGGCGGCGGCATATCCCGCATTGCCTCCCTGATCGGCGTCGATCAGGCACGTCCCGCTCCCTTGGAAACGAACGCTGCCCCCTGAAAGCGCGCATACCGCGCTGCTGGTCGGGTCGATCGTCAGGGTTACCGGAAGGCCCGACGTTGCAATCGCCGACGGGCTATACGGCGTGCCGCCCACCTTTGCGTTGCCAGGGGCGAGTGTCGTGAAGCTGATCGTCTGGCTTGCTGCTCCGACGGCGAAGCTTTGCTGGACCTGCGGCGCCGCAGCATACCCAGCGTTGCCAGGCTGGTCGGCATCGATCCGGCACGTGCCGGTCCCGGTAAAGCGCACGACGCCCGCGCCGATCGCGCACACCGCACTGCTCAAGACGTCGATCGTAAACGCGATCGGCAAGCCGGATGTCGCAGTCGCGGTGGGGGTATAGGTTGCTCCCCCGACCACCGCCCCGACCGGCGCGGTCGAGGTGAAACCGATCGTCTGGCTCGCCGCGCCGACCGCGAAGCTCTGCGACATCTGCGCCGCGGCGGCATAGGCGGCGTTGCCCGACTGGTCCGCGTTGACCCGGCATGTCCCGGCGGCCGTAAAACTGACGTGCCCCCCCGAAAGGGTGCAGATCGCGCTGCTGGAAGGATCGATCGTAAAGGCGACCGGCAGACCCGAGGTCGCGGTCGCCGCCGGAGTATAGCTCGCGCCGCCGACGATCGCAGCGGACGGCGCGGTCGAGGTGAAGGTGATCGTCTGGCTCGCCGTGCCGACGCTCAGGCTGAACGTCTGCGAAGCCGTCTGGCTGAGCGCGTCGGTTGCGGTGACGGTGAAGGTCGCCGCCGCCAGAGGCACGGTCGGCGTGCCGGACAGCCGGCCGGTCGTGGTGTCGAATGCCAGGCCATCCGGCAGGGTGCCACCACTGAGCGCATAACCCACCGGTGCAAGGCCGCCGCTCGTGGTGACTGGCTGCACCGCTGTGAGGGCAACGTTGGTAGTCGCCGCCACGCTCGACACCGCCTGGGTCGCGGTGAGCACTGCCGCCGCGGTGAAGCTGCGGGTCGCGGACTCGGGCGAGGCGTTGCCGGCAGCATCGGTACTGCGCGCCGTCACGGTGTGCGCACCCGGGGTCAGACTAGCGAGCGTATATGTCCACTGGCCCGACCCGTCAGCCGTGGCAGTTCCATCCGCCGTGCCATCGAGGTAAATCGTGACCGTCGTGGCTGCTTCCGCCGTCCCGGCAACGCTGCGCAGCGTCACCACGCGGCTGGACCCGGTCGCGGGGGTGCCGACCACGGGAGCGGCGGGCGGCGTGGTATCGATCGACCAGCTATGGGAGGCCGGCGAACTGGTCAGCCCGTTGTTCGACGCGCGGACCTGGAAGACATGCGGTCCGTCCGCCAGGCCACTGAACGACACCGGACTTACGCACGCCGCGAAACTGCCCGTGTCGATCGCGCACTCCGCGGTTCCAGCGGCGAGCGTGAACTGGAAGGTGGCACTTGCGCTGTTCGACAGCGCCAGCGGCGTCGCGGTGATCGTCGGTGTGGGCGGGGACTGCGCGTACGTGAACCGGGTTGCAACGTTCGTCGCGCTGGTGCCGCCCGGGGTGGCGACGGTCACGTCCACCACGCCCGCGCTTGCGGCGGGGGCGGTGGCGGTAATCTGCGTTGCGCTGTCGACGGTAAATCGGTTGGCGGGGGTCGACCCGAAATGAACGTCCGTAGCGCCGGTCAGAGCGGTGCCGGTGATCACCACCGAACCGCCGCCTGTCAAAGGGCCCGATGCCGGAGCGATGCCAGTGACCGTGGGCACCGCGGTCGCGGCGGTGTTGGTCAGCGCAAAGGTGGCAGACGCCGTGCCCGCGGTGGCGGAGACCACATAGGCCCCGGCGATCGCATTCGCGGTGAACGTCCCCGAACTGGCAACGCCCGCCCCCGAGGCGTTGACCAGAACCGCGGTGCTCGCGTTGGCAAAGGTACCGCTCGCGCCCGAAGCGGGCGCGGTAAATGTAACCGATGCATCGGGGATCGCAACGTTCGCCGCGTCGCGGACGGTGACGCTGAGCGGCGTTGCAAAGGCCGTGCCGACGGTCGCCGTCTGGGTATCGCCCCCGGCGATGGTCACCGACGCGGCCACCTGGGCGATGGTGGTCGGATTGGTTGCGGTGGCGGCAATGGAGGCGCCCCCACCGGTCAGCGAGACGCTCGGCGTCAGGCCGGTGGCAGCGGTGGCCGCGACGTTCGCGCGCAGCGTCAGGGGATTGCCGCTCGCCCCCGTGGCAATCGTGGTACCGTAGGTGCAGGAGGCTGACGTGCAGTTCCAGCCTGTGCCCGTCCCCGAGGCGTAGCTCAGCCCGCTCGGCAAGGTGAAGGCGAGCGTCAATGCCCCGCTGGTCGCCGCGCCGGTCACGCTCGGGACGATCGTGTAGTCGACGGTGCCGCCCTGCGCTGGGGTGCCGGTGTGGGTCATCGAAACGGCCAGTGTCGGGGTCGGGGCGGCAAAGGGGATACAGATGACGGAGATACTCGCGGTCACGTGGCTGCCGTTCGGGGAATCGACCGACATGCCGATCGCGCGCAGGCCGCTCGGAATGACGTAAAAGCCGGTGAACGTCCCCGTGGCCGTTGCGTCGGCACGCGCCGGGACGGGTTGAAACGCGCCGTTCCCGGTGCTCAATCCGGCGCGGAAGCGAATCCGGGCGGGATCCAGGACGCTGATTGCGGAGACGTTCGCGGTGAATTCGAGACGATCCCCCGTCGTGAAGCTGTAGGTGGTGGCGGCATCGGGCACGAATCCCGTCGAACCGGCGATATTGTCCGTATAGGAGGTGGTCGTCCGCATCATCGAAAGCGCGCCCGATGTGTTGTGGACGCCGCTGGTCGTGCCCGGCTGGTTCGCGTCGTTGCTCACGAGGACAGCGTGAAAATCGAGCAGGCCGGCATTGACCGCCGAGCACCCGCTACTCTGCGCCATCACCGCGGCAGGGTGCAGCAAGGCCGCTGCCAGCGCCGCTGCGAAAACGCCGCGAGCGACGCGCAACGATCCGTCGACAACGCTCCTGAGTAACCGATGCCCGCCGCCCCCCCGCATCCACGCCCCCGCTTGGCTAGGTCACGCTCCGCCCGCTCTGCCGTCAGGCTGGATTTTCCGGCAATTCCTACAAACCGAAAAATCTACCAGTAGATCGCGCCATAACCGAGGTACTCTCATGTACTGGCAATACTTCAAATATGGAGATCGCAATAGGTAAAGCGCTGAGTTTAGTCGCATCCGCCGGTTCGGGTCATTTTGATACCCGGTCCGAATGCGTCTTTACTCCGTTTTTTTGCACCGCGCCTGAAGTGTAGTGTCTTGAATTACCAAGGAGGAGCTTATGGATCCGTTTATTGGGCAAATCATGCAGGTCGGGTTTCGGTATGCACCGATCAACTGGCTCACCTGCAACGGAGCGCCGCTTCCGGTGAACCAGAACCAGGCGCTGTACGCATTGCTCGGAAACAGCTTTGGCGGCACCCCGCCCAACACTTTCTGCCTTCCGGACGCTCGGGGCCGGACGTTCATCGGGACTGGCACGGGGCCAGGGCTGACCCCGCGCGCGGCAGGTGGCTCAGGCGGTGCCGAAGTCGTCGCGCTCACTACCGCGCAATTGCCCGCGCACACCCATAGTGCCGCTTTCACCCCGTCCTCCAGCGGCGCCTTCAACGGAACGCTGACCGCCATTGCGGGGGTTCCTCGGGCTCAGGAAGTGGCCACCCCGACGAACGGTTGTTTCCTCGGTTCTACGGCGGAGCAGGACACCACGCCGGTGTTGTACGTTCCCGCTGCGAGCGCGACGCAGCCAGGCGCGGTCCCGGTCAGTCTGGCCGGCTTGCAAGGCAGCGTGACCAGCGGCGGAGGCGTGGTGACGATCGCGCCGACCGGCGGCTCCGGGCCGATCGCGACAATGCCGCCATTCCTGGCGGTGACCACGATCATCGCCTCCGTGGGCATCTGGCCCGAACAGCCCTGACTAGGTGAAGATCGCCTGATACCGTCGCGTACGTCCCTGCGGGAGGAGTTGTGTCACGTGGAAGGCATGGGGACCGCCGCGACCGCAGTCGAACCGATAGGTCGCATCCAGCAGCAGCACCGGCCATGATCCTTCGAACAGCATCGAAAACGGTTCACGGAAATCGGCACCGACGATCGGCGGCATCCGCTCGATCCTGGCAAGGAGCAAGTCGATCGGCGCGGGCGCGGTGTCCACGCGGACCCGTCGGCCTACCCAGGGTTCGAAGTCTTCCGGTTTCACAACAAACATTCGGTACTATCCTCGGTGCGGGAGGGACCAGTCCGATCGCTTCTATCCGTACAGGCGGTCTTGCCAGAAGCAGACTGCGCGATAACGGATACGATTGCCGGCAAGGGTTGGTCGAAATCGCGTGATGCGCGATCTCGCTGCCTTCCCAACTGGTTTGCCGGCTGCACCGAAGGCATGCCTGCCCGAAAACCTGCGGCTACGCCTCGCGCGGCGCGTCGATCTGCCGTTCCTGCTGGCACTTTACGGCAGCGTCCGCGCCCCGGAATTGCAGGGGTGCTCGTGGCCACAGTGTCGCCAGGAGGCGTTCATCACGGATCAGTTCCGGTTGCAGCATACGCATTACCTCCGCGCATATTCCACCGCAGACTATTGGGTGGTCGACCGGATCGAGCCGGACGGGGCCTGGGTGTCGATCGGGCGGCTATCGCTCGACCGGAGTTCCCGCGACTGGCATCTGATCGAACTGTCGCTTGTCGCGATCGAACGCGGGCGGGGACGCGGAACGGCGCTGATCCGCTGGGTCCAGCGCGCGGGCGCAGTGGCATCGGCGGATTCCGTGGGGTTGCACGTAGCGCGCGATAACCCGGGTGCGATCCGGCTGTATGCGCGCATGGGTTTCCGACGAGTGCCGTCCCACTTCTCCACGCACGCGCGTCTGTGCTGGACACCGTAACCGCGGATAGGCGACGTGCTTTCGCGATGAGCGGGGGCAGCAAAGAGCGACTT
>NZ_JAKNQQ010000007.1 GCF_022662475.1 Sphingomonas sp. TREG-RG-20F-R18-01 | reverse complement strand
GCGCCGAGGATCTGGTGACTGCAGAAGCGAACCGTCCGGTCCGTCGCTGCGGTGACACCCCTCTAGGCAGGGCCGTTGATTCGGTCAAACGCTTTTTTGCACTTTTCTTTCAATCGCGCGGCACAACTGTCTTTTTGATCCAGCGCCCGGCCACCGGGTGGGACTTGGCGCGCCGTTGCAACGCCCCCTGCCGCCTCAGTGCGCCAGCAAGACTGGCACCGGGCTCTGCTCCAGCATCGCGCGCGTGACCCCGCCAAAGAGTGATTCGACCCAGCGTGCATGGTCAAACCCGCCCATGACCACATACGCGGCATTGCGGCTGCGCAGGACCGTCGCCAGGATCTCGTGAACCTTTGCGCCGCGTCCTTCCTCGATCTGGACGTCGGCTCGAATATCATGACGCGCCAGATATTGTGCCGCCTCCGACGCCTGAAGCGCAATCGAGCCATCGTTGATCTGCAGCAGCGTCACCGACTGCGCCAGCGCGAGCAATGGAAGCGCGGCGCGCATTGCAGCCTCGGCGCTGTCGGAACCGTCCCATGCGATGACGACATTGCCCGTCAGGTCGAGCCGTCTTGCCCCCTCGGGAACGGCCAAGACCGGTTTACGGCTCTTGAGGACGAGCTCGCCTGCGATCTCCGTCATGTCGGGATACCATTCCCCGCCCAGCTTACGGTTCACGACGATCAGATCGGCGAGCTTCGCCGCATCGCGGACGCACGCCGCAGGATCGCCGGTCGCATCCACCCAGTCGTACGGAACGTCTTCGTGCGCCAAGCGCGCCTTAATCACAGCGGCGTTGCGCGACTCGCGGGCTTTTTCGTCCGTGAGCAACAGGGCGTCGCCCCCTGCCCCCAGATAGTCGCCGATGAAGACGGGGACCGCGACGACGTCCACGCAGGTCAGATGCCCCCGCACGCCACGGACAAGATCGAACGCAGCCTGAAGCCGGGCTTCCTGCCCCTCGTCGTCATGCACCAGAACCAGGACATTCTTCATCGATCGTCTCCAGCGTTGCTCGTGACGCATGCTATGAGGAAGGGTCAGGACGGAGAATCGGGAATAGTACGGAGCAAGCGTCCCCCGCGCCGGTCAGCGCTTGTGCCGCCGTAGCCGGCGGAACAGGCCGCCCTTGGCAATGCCTTCCAGGGTTGCACCGGGGCCCTCGGAATCGAGTACCTCATTATCGGCAAGCCATGCCTCGACCTCGTTCAGGTCGGGCGTCTCATAGGGCACCAATGTCTTCCCCGTTCCCCGCAATGCCTCGATCGTTCCAATCAACGACCCCGTTTCGGAAAGATGCGCGGTCACCGCCGCGACCTCCAGCCCGAGATGCTCGGCGATCAATCCGTCACGGATGCCGGTGATCACCGGGCCATAGTCCCCGTTGCCCGCACTCGCGGTCGAGATGGTCACGTCGCATTCGGTATCGAGCCGCATCGAGCGATTGTTCATGTTCGATGATCCCACGCGCAGCGTGCGATCGTCGACGATCATGATCTTGGCATGGACGTAGATCGGCGCGCCTCCCGCGGTATGCGGATGGTAGATGCGAAACCGATGATGCGGGTCGCGCCGGTGCAGCGTCTCGTACAATCGCGCCCGCGCGGTATCCATCGCGAGCGGCTCCAGCCAGCCTTGCGCGGCAACCGGGTTGATCAGCACGATCTCGGGCCCATCGGCCTCGTCGAGCCGGCGGGCGATCGCCTCGGCGATCTTGCGCGAGGCGAAATACTGGCTCTCGGCGTAGATGAACCGTTCCGCGCGTGCGATCTGGTCAAGATACAGGCGTTCGATCTCGATCACCGGTGCACAGTCCGGCATTTCCGGCGCGCTCCGCGCGATCGCGACCGTGACGGCATCGAAGTGGCGCTCCAGGGCCTCCGGCCAGCAATCGCTCACCCCGCCGACCGGCTGGAGCGAATGACCGCCGGCACGCTCCCATCGCATCCGCGCGTGGTCGCCGAGCGCCGCCGCGACCGGCCCGGTCAGCGCGGTCGTTGCATCGTGCCAGGGCTTGTACGGTTTGCCGTTCGGTTGGCGGCGGCCGGGTTCGTCGTCATGGTGTGCGCGCGTGTCCCAGCGATCGCCGGTCATGTCGATGCCGCCGCAAAAGGCAAAACAGTCGTCGATCACGACGATCTTCTGATGATGCGATGCGGCGGGGGGATGCCTGGCATCGAGCTTGGTATGAATCCGCGGGTGCCGCATCCATTTGAGCACGGTGAAGAGAGTCGACCCGCGGAATAGCGTCTTGAGCGCGCCGAGATCCCAGCGCAACAGGAACACCTCCAGATCGGGGTTGTTCTCGACCAGCCAGAGAATGAAATCACCGACGCGCGAAGGGGCGTCGCGCGCCTCTTCGCTGGTGCCGAGGTCTATCCGAGCGTCGAAGTCCCAGCCGATCAGCATGATCCGCTTGCGCGCCTTAAGCATCGCCGAACGGGCGTGGCGGAAATAATCGGCCGCATCGACGATCACCGATGCTGCCGTCGCCGACTCGACGCGCCAGCACGTGTCCCCCGGACGCAGTGAATCGTGCCCGCCGTCGGTCATGAGCGGCGCACGGCCGGAGCGAGACGAGGCTGCAGGTGCATCACGCCCTTACGCGAAAGGCGCGTTCGCAAGTCAAGGCATTCCCGCAATCCCCGCCACGCACGCCACAATAACCGTTTCATGCAGGGACCGGATCGGGCCGTCGCGGGTTTGTGCGCTCGACCCGTTACCCTTCCCCAAGGATTTCCCATGGACATCACCGACCTGATTCTCGACGACCATGCCCAGATGCGCAAGCTGTTCGCGCAGATCGAACAGATCGACCGCACGGACACCGGGTCGCTCGGCGCGATCTGGGGGCGGCTCAACGCGCTGCTCGATACCCATGCCGAGGCGGAGGAGCGGTTCTTCTATCCGCAGCTGATGCAGATCGGCACCGGCGGCAACGACGCGGACAGCGCCGAAGAGGAGACCGAGGACGCGATCGAGGATCATAACGAGATTCGCGACGCCGCCGCTGCGGTCAACAAGGAAGAGGTCGGGTCGGACGCCTGGTTCGAGGCGATCGGCAAGGCGAACGAGGAAAATGGCGACCACCTCGCCGAGGAGGAACGCCAGGGCCTGACCGACTTCCGCGAACATGCGACGCTCGAGGAGCGGCACGATCTCGCAGTCAAGTTCGCGGCGTTCAGCGCGGCGCACATCACCGGGGTCAAGCCGGTCGACAAGGACCCGGACCAGTGGCTCGCGGACCACGCCAAGAAGTAACCCCCTGCCCTCCCTCCCCAGGAGAAACCCGATGTCGAAGACCACGATCGCAGATTTGTTCGCCCAGACGCTCCATCTTGCGGGGGTCGAACGGATCTACGGCGTGGTCGGCGACAGCCTCAACGGACTGACCGAGGCGATCCGCGCGCAGGGCAAGATCGAGTGGATCCACGTCCGCAACGAGGAAGCGGCAGCGTTTGCGGCGGGGGCGGAGGCGCAGCTGACGGGCAAGCTCGCGGCGTGCGCGGGATCGTGCGGGCCGGGGAACATGCACTTGATCAACGGGCTGTATGACTGCAACCGGACGCGCGTGCCGGTGCTCGCGATCGCGGCGCAGGTGCCGAGCGGCGAGATCGGCTCCAACTACTTCCAGGAGACGCGGCCCGAGGCGTTGTTCCGCGAGTGCAGCGTCTATTGCGAGACGATCAGCGATGCGGACCAGATGCCGCGGACGCTCGACACCGCGATCCGCGCGGCGGTGGGGCATCGCGGGGTTTCGGTCGTCGCGATTCCGGGCGACGTTGCCTTGCGAACGACGACGGGGACGCTTGCCCGATCGGCGGATGCGTTGCTGCCTGCCACCCCCGTCATTACCCCGGCCGCGGGCGAGATCGCCAAGCTGGCGGCGCTGCTCAATGATGCGGGCAAGGTCACGATCCTGGCCGGGCGCGGCTGCCGCGACGCGCATCCGCAGCTGATCCGGCTGGCGGCTGCATTGCAGGCGCCGGTGGTCCATGCCCTCGGCGGCAAGGAATGGGTCGAATATGACAACCCCTATGACGTCGGGATGACCGGGCTGATCGGCTTCGCTTCGGGCTATGATGCGATGATGGCGTGCGACACGCTGCTGATGCTCGGCACCGATTTCCCCTATCGCCAGTTCCTGCCGAACGAGGCGAAGGTTGCACAGATCGACCTCCGGCCCGAGAACCTCGGGCGGCGGACCGCGATCGACCTGGGGCTGGTCGGCGATGTTGCCGCGACGATCGAGGCGGTGTTGCCGCAATTGCGTGATGGGCGGGATCGGGACTTTCTCGATAAGTCACTGAAAAACTACGCTAAAGCGCGGGAGGATCTCGACGAGCTGGCGGATGGCACGCCCGGCAGCGGGGTGCTCCATCCGCAGCATGTCGCGCGGCTGGTGAGCGAGATGGCGAGCGAGGATGCGGTGTTTACTGCCGATGTCGGTACGCCGACGGTGTGGGCCGCGCGCTACCTGAAGATGAACGGGCGGCGGCGGCTGATCGGGTCGTGGAACCATGGGTCGATGGCGAACGCGTTGCCGCAGGCGATCGGCGTGCAGGCGGCCTCACCCGGGCGGCAGGTCGTGTCGCTGTCGGGCGACGGTGGTCTCGCGATGCTGATGGGCGAGTTGCTGACGGTTCGCCAGCTCGGGCTGCCGGTCAAGATCGTCGTCTTCAACAACGGGACGCTCGGGTTCGTCGAGATGGAGATGAAGGCGGCTGGGCTGGTCGAAACCGGCGTCACGCTCGACAACCCCGATTTCGCGGCGATGGCGCGCGCGATGGGGATGCACGCAGTCCGCGTCACCGACCCGGGCGATCTCGCGCGCGGCGTGCGCGAGGTGCTTGATCATCCGGGACCCGCCTTGCTCGATGCCGTGACCGCGCGCGACGAGCTGTCGATGCCACCGAAGATCACGCTCGAGCAAATGAAGGGGTTCACGCTGTATATGGCGAAGGCGATCCTCAGCGGGCGTGGCGACTCGGTGATCGAACTGGGGAAGACCAACGTCGGGCTGTTGAAGACCCTGTTCTGAACCGTTTTCCCGCGAAAGCGGGAATCCAGGGTTGCGGAGAACGACACTGGTTGGTGCGTGCGACTCCTGGGCTCCCGCTTTCGCGGGAGAACGTTTCTCGGACGGGCTGCCCCGTCCCGCGTGCCGAATATCCTTACGACCGTCTCATTCTGAAGGAAAAAGCAATGGATTATCTGAAGCTCGGCATGACCGGCCTCGACGTCTCGCGGCTGTGCCTCGGGTGCATGACCTATGGCATCCCCGATCGCGGCAACCACGCCTGGACGCTCGACGAGGAAACCAGCCGCCCGATCCTGCAAAAAGCGGTCGAGGCGGGGATCAATTTCTTCGACACCGCCAACGTCTATTCGGACGGCACGTCGGAGGAGATCGTCGGCCGCGCGCTGAAAGATTTCACGCGGCGCGAGGAAGTCGTGATCGCGACCAAGGTCCACGGTCGGATGCGCCCCGGACCCAATGGCGCGGGGCTCAGCCGCAAGGCGATCATGACCGAGATCGACGCCAGTCTGACGCGGCTCGGCACCGATTATGTCGATTTGTACCAGATCCATCGCTTCGATCCCGAGGTGCCGATCGAGGAAACGCTCGAGGCGCTGCATGACGTCGTGAAGGCGGGCAAGGCGCGCTACATCGGTGCGTCGTCGATGTATGCTTGGCAGTTCGCGACGATGCTCCACGTGTCGGACGCGAACGGCTGGACGCGCTTCTCGACGATGCAGAATTATCTCAACCTGCTGTACCGCGAGGAAGAACGCGAGATGCTGCCGCTGTGCGAAGCCGAAGGGATCGGCGTGATCCCGTGGAGCCCGCTCGCACGCGGGCGGCTGACGCGCGACTGGGACGAGGCGACCAACCGCTCCGAGACCGACCAGTTCGGCGCGACGCTCTACAGCCACACCGCCGATGCGGACCGCCGCGTGGTCGAGCGGGTCGCCGAGATCGCGTCCGAACGCGGCGTCCCGCGCGCGCAGATTGCGCTGGCGTGGGTGCTCGCCAAGCCCGAAGTCACCGCGCCAATCATCGGCTCGTCCAAGCCCGGCCATCTCGACGATGCGATCGCGGCGCTTGAGATCGGGTTGACCGAGGACGAGATCGCGCGGCTCGAGGAACCCTATGTGCCGCATGCGGTGGTCGGCTTCGCATGAGCGCGAAGACGGTCGCGCTGCCCGATGGCACGCTGGTCCCCGCGCTCGGGCAGGGCACGTGGAACATGGGCGATTCCGCAAGCACGCGCGCAGCCGAGATCGCCGCGCTGCGCGAGGGGATCGAGCGCGGGATGACGCTGATCGACACCGCCGAAATGTATGGCGATGGCCGGTCGGAGGAACTCGTCGGCGAAGCGATCGCGAAGGTGCGCGAGCAGGTCTTCCTCGTCAGCAAGGCATTGCCGCAAAATGCGTCGCGCGCACGGTTGCGCGGCGCGTGCGAGGCGAGCCTTGCGCGGCTCGGGGTGGACCGGCTCGACCTGTATCTGCTCCACTGGCGGGGTCCGGTGCCGCTGGCGGAGACGGTCGAGGCGATGGAGCGGCTGGTCGCGGACGGGCTGATCGCGCGCTGGGGGGTAAGCAACCTCGATGCCGACGACATGGCGGAGCTGGTCGCTGCGGGGGGTGCGGCGTGTGCGACCGACCAGATCCTCTACAATCTGACGCGGCGCGGGCCGGAGCTTGATCTGCTGCCGTGGCTTGGAGCGCATGGGATTCCGGTGATGGCGTATAGCCCGGTTGAACAGGGGCGGCTGCTCGGGAATGCCACCTTGCGGTCGATTGCCGCGGAGTTCGATGCGACGCCCGCGCAGGTGGCGCTGGCGTGGGTGCTGCGCGATCCTTCGGTGATCGCGATTCCGAAGGCGGGATCGGTCGCGCATGTGCGGGACAATCATGCGGCGCTCGATCTGGCGCTGGATGGGGTGTTGCTCGATCGGCTGGAGGCGGCGTTTCCGCGGCCGAAGAAACCCCGGGCGCTCGAGATGCTGTGATGGCGGGGTGCTGCGGCGTCCGTACGGGTTTCCTCCCTACATGCGCTTTCCAACACCCTCCTCCCCCCACTCGCTTCCCCGGCGAAGGCCGGGGTCCAGTCGAGGGCGGGGAGTGGCGGGCGCTGCGCTTCGATGACGCCGACCTTCGCTCCTGGGCCCCGGCCTTCGCCGGGGAAGTGATCGGGGGGCGGATCTTCCTTGCCGCCACGGTTTGTTGCACCGCCCTACGCGCGCTTCCCCGGCGAAACCGGGCGCCTCCCCCCCCCTTCAGGGGAGGGGTTGGGGGTGGGGCCGTGCCTGCTTCCGACGGCCAGAGTGCTGGACTGCCCCACCCCAACCCCTCCCCTGAAGGGGAGGGGCTTTGGCGTTCGAGCGCGATCTGGTGCTGGATGGGATGTTGCTCGGCCGGCTGGAGGCCGGGCGCCTCCCCTCCCCTTCAGGGGAGGGGTTGGGGGTGGGGCCGTGCCTGCTTCCGACGGACGGGGTGCTGGACTGCCCCACCCCAACCCCTCCCCTGAAGGGGAGGGGCTTTCGTGTTCTAAGGTTCGCCCTTCGAACCCGGTGTTACTGGCGAACCGCGTAGGAGGCAGAAGCCGACGATGGACATTCCCCCACAATCCCGGAACAAGCGCCCGCATGATCCTCACCGATATCGCGACGCGCACCTATAACCATGGCTGGCGGCTCGACCCGATCGTGCGCAGCCTGCTCGATACCGATTTCTACAAGCTGCTGATGCTGCAGATGATCCGGCACCTCCACCCGGACGTCGAAGCCACCTTCTCGGTCATCAACCGCACCAAGTCGGTCCGTCTCGCCGAGGTGATCGACGAGGCCGAGCTTCGCGCACAGCTCGATCATGCGCGCACGGTGCGGTTCGGGAAGAAGGAGCTGATCTGGCTCGCGGGCAACAGTTTCTACGGCAAGGAGCGGATGTTCGCGTCGGATTTCCTCGGCTGGCTCGCCGAGTTCCAGCTCCCGCCCTACGACCTGCGGGTGGTCGACGGGCAATATGAGCTGCATTTCGATGGCCCCTGGACGCACACCACCATGTGGGAAGTCCCCGCGCTCGCGATCCTCAATGAACTCCGGTCGCGCGCAGCGCTTCGCGGGCACGGGCGGTTCGAGCTCGACATCACCTATTCGCGCGCGAAGGCGCGGCTGTGGGACAAGGTCGAGCGGCTCAAGCAATTGCCCGGCCTCGTCCTGTCGGACTTCGGGACGCGGCGGCGGCACGGGTTCCTGTGGCAGCGCTGGTGCGTCGAGGCGCTCAAGGAAGGGCTCGGCAGCCGCTTCATCGGGACATCCAACGTGCTGCTTGCGATGGACACCGACCTCGAGGCGATCGGCACCAATGCGCACGAACTCCCGATGGTCGCGGCAGCGCTCGCGCGCGACGATGCCGAGCTTGCCGCCGCGCCCTATCAGGTGCTCGAGGACTGGCGGCGGCATTATGCGGGCAATCTGCTGATCGCGCTGCCCGATGCGTTCGGCACCACCGCGTTCCTCGCCAACGCGCCGCACTGGCTGTCCGAGTGGAGCGGATTCCGCCCCGACAGCGCGCCGCCGATCTCGGCGGGCGAGCAGATCATCGCCTGGTGGCAGAGCCACGGCGTCGATCCGCGCGAAAAACTGCTGATCTTTTCGGACGGGATGGACGTGGACTCGATCGAGCAGGTGTACCGCCATTTCCATGGACGGGTGCGGATGAGCTTTGGCTGGGGGACCAACCTGACCAACGATTTCCGCGGCTGCGACCCGCGCGGCGGCGCTGCGCTCGAGCCGATCTCGCTGGTTTGCAAGGTGACGCAGGCGAACGGGCGTCCGGCGGTCAAGCTGTCGGACAATCCCGCCAAGGCGACCGGCGACCCCGCCGAGATCGCGCGCTATCTGCGCGTGTTCGGCACCGCGGGCCATGTTCCGACGACCGTCAGCGTCTAGGCACCAGCGCCCGCCCCGTCACCCCGCGCGCGCGCGATCAGCTTGCGGACGGTGCCGACCAGATCGATCGGGTCGAACGGCTTGAGGATCACCCCCGCCACGCCGTGTACGCCCGCGTGGATCGCAGCGGAATCATGCCCGCGCGCGGTCAGGAACACAGCCGGGATCGCCGCCAGATCGGGTTGCGTGCGCAAGGCGCCCAGCAGCGCGATGCCGTCCATCCCGGGCATCATGACGTCCAGGATGATCGCATCCGGCCGCCACGGGTCGTCCGCCAGCAGTTGCAGCGCCGCCGCGCCCGAACCGGCCGAGCGCACCTGCAGCGCCGGGTCCAGCGACAGCGCCATTTCGACGATCGTGCGGATGTCGGCATCGTCGTCGACGTACAGGATCCGCACCGGATCGGTCATTGCCGTCCTCTCGCCGCTAGGATCCTGCGGACCGTTGCCGTCAGGTCGGGCAGCGATTCCCGTGACTTGACCAGAACGGCATCGACCATCCCCGCCGCATCGGGCGCGATCTCGTGCGCCGAGAAGATGATCGTCGGGATGGCAAGCCCGTCGGCGTCGATCAGCATCGGCAGCAATTGCAACCCGGATCCCTCGGGCAGATGCAGGTCGAGGATCGCGATGTCCGGCCGCTCGGTTTCCAGCAATGCGCGCGCGGTGGCGAGATCGGTTGCCTTCAGGATGCGGGCGTCGCGGTGCAGCGCGGTTTCGGCGACGGACAGCACGTCCGGGTCATCGTCGACGTGCAGGATCGTGGCGCGGGTGCCGCCCGACCGGCGGGTCGCGGTCTCGATCGCCCGTCCAAGCCGCTGCGGATCGACTGGCTTGACCAGCCAGTCGAGCAGTTCGTCCGCAATCGGATCGGCAAGCGCCTCCGGATCACGCGCGGCAACCACGATGATCGGCGGGACGGCCGCGCCGTCCGCCGCGCGCAATCCCTCGACCAGCGCCCATCCGCTCTCGTCCGCGCGCTCGACATCGAGCAGCAGCGCGGCAAAGCCGCGCCGGGCCAGCGCCGCCCGGGCGGCCTCAACCGTCCCGACCCGTTCGGCCCGGTAGCCAAGGTCTGCGACCATCGTTTCGAGCGCGCATGCCATGTCGACATCATCCTCGCAGATCAGAACGCACGGCGCGGGGGACGGCTCCACCAAAGGTACGGCCTTTCGCTGAAGATCCAGCGCGAAGGCGAAGCGCGATCCACCGCCCGGCCGATCCTCGAACCAGATCCGGCCGTCGTGCCGCGCGATGATCTCGCGCGAGATCGCCAGGCCGAGACCCGTGCCGACGCCCTGCTCCCCGTCGGCCCGCTCGAATCGCCCGAAGATGCGCGTGCGGAAGGCGCTCGGGACACCCGGGCCTTCGTCGTCGACCGTCACGATCGCCTTGCCCCCCGCCTCGGAGCGGGTCAGCCCGATCCGCACGACCCCGCCGGTCGGCGACGCGCGCACCGCATTGGAGACGAGATTGGTGATCACCTGGAGCAACCGGTCCGGATCGCCGAGCACGGGAACCTCCCCGTTCGGCAAGGTAGAGGCGATGTGCACCGACTCCGCCACCCCCAGCCCCTGGCTGCCGACCGCCGCGCGATCCACCACGTCGGCCAGGTCGATCGGCATCCGCGCGAGATGGAGCATGCCCGACTGGATCCGGTCGATATCGAGCATGTCGTTGATCAGCCGGATCAGGCGGCGCGAATTGTTCTCGGCGATCTCGATCAGCCGGGTGGCCTGGTCCGGCAACGGCCCCGCCGACCCCGCCCGCAACAACCCCAGCGCCCCGACGACCGAGGTGAGCGGCGTGCGCAGTTCGTGGCTGACGGTCGACATCAGCGCATCCTTCAGCCGCTCGACACGCCTGCGCTCGGAAACGTCGCGCGCCGACACGACGATATGGGGTCCGTCGGGAAGATGGATCACGCCGAGCGCGACATCGACCGACACTTCATGCCCATCGCGGTGGAGCAGCGTCCGGTCGGGCCGGTAAGGCTGTTCCAGCCGCCCCCCGACCATGCGGACGCGCTCGTGCAGCGGGAGGCTGGTATCGTCGATCCGCAGCACCGTCGTGACATTCCGGCCAACCAGTTCGTGCGGCGGATAGCCGAGCAGTTCGGACGCGGCGCGATTGATCGTCTCGATCGTGCCGACGGGATCGATGATCGCGATCGCGTCGATCGTGCTGTCCAGGATCGTGCGATTGCGCTCGGCATTCTCGAACGCCTCGCATCGCGCGTTGTAGCGCGCCATGCTCTGGCGCCAGAAGGCGGCCGCGATCGCCAGGACGATCAGCCCCATCGTCGCGATACCGACCCAGATGCTGCGCAGGTTCGCATTCGTGCGGCGCTGGAACGCGGCGACGCTGTTGTCGCGGGCGACTCCCGCCGCCTGCACGATCTCCGCCGAGAGCGCGCGCATACGCTGCATCACCGCGGCCCCGTCGCCGCGTTCGACCAGCGGCGCCGCCCCGCGCAGCCCGTTCCGGCGGCGTGCCGCGATCACGGCGTCCATCTCGGCAAACTTGCGGACCGCCAGGACGCGCATCGTGCGCAGCCGCGCGAACTGGCGCGGGTCCGCCGCGAGATCGCGTTCCAGCGCCGCGAAGCCCGCGAACACGGCGGCACGGGCGGGGGCGTACCCCTGGAGGAAACGGTCGTCACCCGTGATGATGAAGCCGCGCTGCCCCGATTCGGCATCCGCCATCCGCGGAATCAACGTGGTGGCGATCGCGCGGCGTTCGAACGACGCGCGCGCTTCGTGCCGCAAGGTCTCGCTCAGCGCATATTGATGCTGCAACCCCGCCGCCATGATCGCCAGCAGCAGCGGACCGGGCAACGCCAGCCCGAGGTAGCGCAGCGGGTCCGGACGCACCGGCATCGCGGGATCCGGTCGCGCCGTACGGGACGGGCTCACGACTGCGCGATCGGGTCGGTCTGACCCAGCAACGGTTGCATCGCGAGCAACGCCTGCGCCCGGTTGGTCACGCCCAGTTTGCGGAAGATCGCGGACATATGCGCCTTGACGGTCGCCTCGGTGATCCCGAGATCGCCCGCGATCTGCTTGTTCAGCCGTCCGTCGGCCAAGGCGAGCATGACCTTGAGCTGCGCACCCGACAGCGTCCCGATCAGCACGCGCGCCGATTGCGCAGACCGCACCGCACCGTCAAGCGGCGGAAAGACCGATCGACCGGCAACGACCTCTCGCAACGCCGCCGCGAGATCATCCAGCGGCAGGCTCTTCGACAGAAAGGCGACGGCGCCGAGCACCTGCGCCGCCTCGATCACCGCGGGATCGCGATTGGACGAGACAAAGGCGATCGGGGTCGCCCCCAACAGGTGCTGCAACCGCAACAATCCCGAAAATCCGCGGGAATCCGGCAAAACAAAGTCGAGCAGAACCAGCCGATAGTCTTTTTTCCGCAGTGAAATGGCCTGCTCGGCCTCGCCGATCGATCCAGCAACATCGATCGCAACCCCGGGGATCGCGCTCTTTATTGCCAGACCCAGTCCTTCGCGTGTCAGCGGATGGTCGTCCGTGATCAACACGTGGCCCGATACCATTTGTCCCGACACCATGTGAACTGTTGCTCCCGCGGCCAGGTCTCGCGCCTGTGTGCCTTTAACTTACGCTCTTTTCAGCGTATGAAGATTTCACATCGCGATCAACATGTTCATGTCGAAAGGTGACAAAATTCAGGCTCCGGGCTTTACTATTCTGGTCGTCTCGGACGGTTCTGCGAACTGCACGGCGATCGGCCGTCAGCTCGCGGCGGAAGAGTATCGGATATGCTGGTCCACCGGGGTCGCGGATGCACTGATCCACGCGCGGGACGATCTGCCCGACCTGATCATCCTGGCCGCGGACGCATCCGTGCGCGGCGGCGGGGACGCGATACGACAGCTGCGCGCGCTACCGCCCCCCGCCGGGCGGGTCCCGGTGCTCGCCTGCGCCGCGCAGCGCCACGGGGCAGAGGCGCTGTACG
Organism: Sphingomonas sp. TREG-RG-20F-R18-01; assembly: GCF_022662475.1. Taxonomy (GTDB): domain Bacteria; phylum Pseudomonadota; class Alphaproteobacteria; order Sphingomonadales; family Sphingomonadaceae; genus Sphingomonas. Next base: position 160,182 of record NZ_JAKNQQ010000007.1, on the reverse strand, counting down.
CCGCCGGGTTCGACGGCGATCTGCCGTTGGCGGACGATAGTGCGCTGGTGCTGGCGACGATCGCACCGTGGAACCCTGTGGACACCCTCGCGGGGGTCGAGCGACTGACCGCGATCTTCGGCGCCCCGGACATGACCGCGCTGGTGGCGCGGTTCCGGTCGCAGCTCGCCGAGGCGGTGCAGGGGTTGGACATCGCGACCGACCGGGACGTCGCGCATCGCATCGCCGGCCTTGCCGGCACGCTCGGCTTCGAGCGGGTCGGCGCCAGCTGGCTGGCCCTGTCGGAAGGTCAGGAAACGGTACGCGATGCCGTGCGGCGGGATGCCCGGGTGGCGCTGCATGCGATCGACCGGGCCGGGCACGTCCGGCGCCATCCCTGACGCTTAACCCTGTCGCCGCGCGCGCCGGCAGTTTTATTACACCGCGCGCCGCTGCGCTGGATGATAAAAATATCAAATCGATCCCGCCTGTTAGACTTTGGTCGCAGTTGGATATCCGCCACATCCAGAAGTAGGATCGCGTTAACCGCAGCCGGCTTGAGTGCTCCCACAGCAACGGGCGGGCATTCGACGTGCAAGGTGAGCGTAACAGCAACGGGAGGATCGGGCGGGGCGCATCGCGGTGCGTTCTGGCGGCCTGTTCGCTGGTGGCGACCGCGCCGGCGCTGGCGTCGACCCAGGCCGGAACCGCAATCGTCAACACCGCCACGCTGACCGTTGCCGGGGACGGAAGCGGGGCCGCACAGGCGATTCCGTCGAATACGGTCACGCTCAAGGCCGCGGAACTGCTCAACGTCACGATCACCGCCGATCGCCCGACGATCGCCACGCGCGGCACCGAAACGGTCGCGGTCGGCTTCGTCGTGACCAATACCGGCAATGGCCAGGAAGACTATGCGCTGGCGGTCACCAGCGGCACAGCCCCGGTCACGGTCGATCGGCTCGCGATCGACCGTGACCGGGACGGTGCCTATTCCGCCGCGGTCGACACGCCGCTCGCGCCTGGCGCAGCGCTGGCGCTCGCCCCCGGCGAGACGGTTCGCGTCTTCGTCCTGGTGGACGGCAGCCAGGTCGGCACGGCGCTCGAAGTCCGTGGCGGCGTCACCGCCCGCACCGGCAGCGGCGCCCCCGCCACCGCATTCCCCGGGGCCGGCGACGGCGGCAGCGACGCGATCGTCGGCGCGACCGGAGCAACCGCCAGCGCCACGACGCAGCTCGTCCCGACCGGCGGGCTGCCGTCGCTCGTCAAGACGCAGAGCGTGTTCGCCCCCGACGGCAGCCAGCGTGCGATCCCCGGTGCGATCGTCACCTATCGCCTGGTCGCCGGCTTCGTCGGCGCGACGCGCGGCGTGGTGATCGACGATCCGATCCCTGCGGGCACCCTGTATGTCCCCGGCAGCCTGCGGCTCGACGAGGCGACGCTGTCCGACGCCAGCGACGGCGACGCCGGCACCGCGACCGCCGCCGCGATCCGCGTCGCGCTCGGCGACATGCCGGGCGCGGGCAGTCGCACCATCCAGTTCAGCGTGAAGATCCAATGAGGAGCAAGTCGATGTTCAAACCTGTCTGCGCTGCGGTCGTGCTGGCCGCGGCGATGGCGACGCCAGCCCTTGCGGCAGGACCGTTGCAAGTCGAATCCAAGGTCCTGGTCGAACAGAAGATCCGCGCCGCGGACGGCACCGTGCGGGTCGTGCTCGGTCCGCCGCGCAAGGTCGTGCCGGGCGACCGCGTCACCTTCGTGCTTGCCTATCGCAACACGGGCACCCAGCCGATCGCCAACATCGTGCTGGATAATCCGGTGCCCAAGGGGATGGCGTACCGCGGCCCTGCCGCCGCCTCCGCCGCGCCCGAACTGTCGATCGACGGCAAGACCTACGGCGCCTCGCTCGCGGCGCTGAGCGTGATGAACCCGATCGGGACGCTGCGCGCCGCGACGCCCGACGATGTCACCCACGTCCGGTGGCGGCTCGCCCGTCCGATCAGCCCGGGCGGGCAAGGGCAGCTCGCCTTCAACGCCATTCTCAAGTGACCCACCAAGCATCGTGTACAACAGGGAGTGACCAGTAATGTTGAGTAATCGCGTAAGAACCCTGCTGCTGTCCGGATCGGCAGCGGTCGCCAGCATCGGAACGGCGCAGGCGCAGACCGCCTCGCAAAGCACGGCCGCCGGCACCAGCATCAGCAACACCGCATCGGTCGCCTATACGGTGAACGGCACCGCGCAGACGACCAATTCGACGACCGCGACCTTCGTCGTCGATCGCAAGGTCAATTTCACCGTGGTCGTCGACCAGACGACCAAGACCCAGGTCAATCTGGGCGACACGCAGGTCTATACCAAGTTCAAGGTGACCAACACGACCAACGGGACGCAGGACTTCCTGCTCGATCCGGACCAGTCGCAGATCGCCAACGGACTGGTCGCCGGGATCGACGATTTCGACATGCTGAACGTCAAGGCCTATGTCGATTCAAACAACAACGGCGTGTATGATCCCGGCGTCGATACCGCGACCTTCATCGACGAGCTAGCGCCGGATGCCTCGGTCGAGGTGTTCATCGTCGGCAACGTGCCGGCGGCGGGGACGATCAGCCAGGCGAACGTCGACCTGCACGTGACGGTCGCCGCCGGTGGCCAGACCGGCTTGCAGGGCACCGCGCTGGTCGCGACCGACCTCAACCTCGCCAACGCCGACAATACCGTCGACATCGTGTTCGCCGACGACGACGACGACGGCATCGGCGTCGATATCCTGCGCAACGGCCAGGGCCGCGCCTATGCGTCGTTCGAGATCGGCACGCGCAACGTCGCGCTGACCGTGACGAAATCGGCGCTCGTCCTGTCGGACGGCGTGAATACGCTCAATCCCAAGGCCCTGCCCGGCGCGACGGTGCAATATTGCCTGCTCGTCCGCAACGCCACGCTATCGACCGCGGCGAATGGCGTCATCCTGAACGATACGATCCCCGCCAACACCACCTACGTCCCGGGATCGATCGTCGTCGGGCTGCCGGGCGGAACCTGCGCGCTGTCCGGGGCGCCGGTCAGCGATTCGACCGGCTTCAACAGCACGACCAAGAATGTGAGCGTCACCGTCGGCACGGTCGCCGGCGGCGCGTCGACCGCGGTCGCGTTCAAGGTGACGATCAACTAGCCGCCGTACCGCCCAACATTACAGGAGAAGTGTCCCTCCGGCGCGCGAAACCCGCGCGCCGGGGAACGCCCCGCCATGTCCAGATTCAGGCACCTCGCGCACTTTGGCGCCCTCCTCGGGCTTGCCGCCGCCATTCCCGGAATGGCGGCCGATGTGACGCGCATTGCCAATACGGCGACGCTCGGCTTCGATGCCTCGAGCGGCCGGCAATCGATATCCTCCAATACGGTGACGCTCGACGTCAACCGGACCAAGCGCCCGACGACGCTCAGTTTCCGCCTGCTGCCCGTCGGGTATCAGTTGACGGGACTGAAGTGCGAGACGTCGCCGCAGAAGTTCACGCCGGCGCCGATCGACGCCGCGGCACTGGCCACCGCCCCCAGGCTCGCCGCGCTCGATACCAGCGAGCCGTTGATCCTCGTGCTCGACAATGCCGGCGGCAATCACGATCCCAACGTCCGCGAGCTGTCGCACATCACGGTGACGACGCCGACCACGACCGGAACGATCGAGCTGCTCGAAACGGGGCCAGACACCGGCGTGTTCGCCGGCGGCGTTCCGGAAAAGGGCGGCGGCAGCCCGGAGATCGCCCCCTGCGACGTGACGCGCGGGCGCGGCGCCAATTTCACGCTGTCGTTCCAGGAAGACGACTTCAGCCTGGCGTCGAGCGCGTCGGTCCTGGTCGATCCGGCCGGCTATGTGTTCGATTCGGGCACCGGCGCGCTGGTCGACGGCGCGACCGTCGCGCTGCTCGACGACGCCGACCAGCCCGCGGTCGTGTACGGCGACGACGGCACCAGCCGCTACCCCTCGACCGTCGTCAGCGGGACGCAGGCGACCGACGCGAGCGGACGGAATTACACGTTCACGCAGGGCAATTATCGCTTCCCGTTCGTCGCGCAGGGGAATTACCACCTGCGCATCACCCCGCCCGGCGCCTATACCGCGCCGAGCACGCGGTCGCTGGCGGACCTGACCGCGCTGCGCGACCCGACCGGGCTGCCGTTCATCCTCAACGACGCGTCCTTTGGCAAACGCTTCACGATCGACACGCCCAAGCCGTTTTTCTCGGACATTCCGCTCGATCGCGCGGGCCAGAGCGCGCTGCTGATCGCCAAGACCGCCTCGGTGCGCGAGGCGTCGCCGGGGGATTTCGTGCAATATCTGGTGAGCGTCACCAACCGCGGCAGCGATACCGCGCGCAACGTCCACCTCACCGACATCCTCCCCAACGGCCTGCGCTACGAACGCGGATCGACGCGCGGCGCGAGCGAGGCGGTACCCTCGGCGGACGGCCGCAACCTCGATTTCGCGGTGCCGGCGATCCCGGTCGGCCAGCGTGTCGACATCCGCTACGTCGTCTCGGTCGCGCCCGGCGCGCCGACCGGGGAGGCGCTCAACCGCGTGCTCGCGGCGGGCAGCGCAGGTGCGACGAGCAACGAGGCGGCGGCTTCGGTGCGAATCACCCCGCTGCTGTTCACCAGCGGCTTCACCCTGATCGGCCGCGTGACCGAGGGCGGGTGCGGCGATCCCGACAGCGGACGCATCGGCCTCCGCGGCATCCGCCTGATGCTCGAGGACGGCACCTTCGTCGTCACCGACAAGGACGGCTATTATCACGTCGAGGGCATTCGCCCGGGTCGCCACGTCGTCCAGCTCGACACCAACAGCCTTCCCGCCTCGCACCAGCCGGTCGCCTGCGACAGCGATACGCGGACCGCGGGCAGCGCGATCTCGCGCTTCGTCGAGGCGCAGGGCGGGCTGCTCAAGCGCGTCGACTTCCAGCTCCGCCCGACGGGGGTCAAGGCCGCCGCCGCCGACGCGCTGCCGATCGCGGTCGCGAGCGACAGCATCGCGGCGGGCGACCGCGACTGGTTCGCCGGGCAGACCGCGGGCACCGAGATCCTGTTCCCCGCCGCCGACACCAACCCGCGCGCGCCCGTCACCCGCGTCGTCGTCAAGCATGCCCCCGGTCAGCGCGTCGCGCTCAGCGTCAACGGGCAGCTCGCGGAAGCGCTCGCCTTCGACACCACCGAGACCAACCCCGCCAGGACGATCGCGCTGTCGCGCTGGTCGGGGATCGGACTCAAGGACGGCGACAACCGGATCGTCGCGCGCGTGCTCGACGCCAATGGCGCGGTCGTCACCACGCTGGAGCGGATCGTCCATTCCTCGACCGCAGCGGTCCGCGCGACCTATGCCGCCGACAAGAGCCGCCTCACCGCCGACGGCCTGACCCGCCCGCTGATCGCGGTGCGCGTCACCGATGCCGCCGGTCGCCCGGTGCGCGACGGGACGGTCATCCCGTTCACGGTCGACCAGCCCTATACCGCCGCGGTCGATGCCGAACTCGCGCAGCGCCGCCCGCTCGAAGGGCGGGGCCGCGCCTCGGCCACCGCGCGTGTCACCGGTGACGACGGCCTCGCGTTCATCGCGCTCGAACCGACGACGCAGGCGGGCGCGGTGCACCTCTCGGTCGCGCTCGCCGAGGACAAGCAGATGCGCACCAGCGACATTCGCGCCTGGCTGTCGGGGGCGGCACGCGACTGGATGATCGTCGGCTTCGGCGCGGGCACGCTCGGCTACGATACGCTCAGGACCCACACCAGCACCCTGCCCCGCGGGATGCGCGGCGGGATGGTCCAGGACGGGCAGATCGCCTTCTATGCCAAGGGGCGGATCAAGGGCTCGTGGCTGGCCACGATCGCCTATGACAGCGCCCGCACGATCGACCGCACCCGCGGGTTGCTCGGCACGATCGATCCCGACCGCTATTACACCGTGTACGGCGACGGGTCGCAGCAGGCCTATGATGCCGCCACCCAGCGCAAGCTGTATCTGCGGCTGGAGCGCCGCAACCTGTATGCGCTGCTCGGTGATTTCGAGACCGGGCTGACCGACACGCAGCTCACCCGCTACAGCCGCACGCTCAACGGGGTGAAGGCGGAGTATCAGGGCAATCGCATCCTGTTCAGCGCGTTCGCGGCGGATACCGACCAGCTGTATGGCCGCGACGAGATCCAGGGCAACGGCCTGTCCGGCCCGTATCGCCTGTCGGGCCGCGACATCGTGCCGAACAGTGACAAGCTCCGGATCGAGACGCGCGACCGCCTGCGGCCCGAGCTGATCCTGTCGACCCGGCAGCTGACCCGCCACATCGATTACGACATCGACACCAGCGCGGGCACGATCCGCTTCCGCGAACCCGTGCTCGGGCGCGATGCGAGCAACAACCCGGTGTTCATTGTCGTCGATTATGAGACCGAGGGCGCCACGCGCAAGCTCGCCGCGGGTGGCCGCGCCGCCGTCCGCCTCGCCCGTGGCCGTGCGCAGCTCGGCGCGAGCCTGCTGCGCGACGAGACGATCGGCCGCGCGACGGTCGCCGGGCTCGACCTCAAGGCCAAGCCGACCGGCAACACCGAGATCCGCGCGGAATATGCCACCGGCGGCAAGCTCGGGATCGGCACCGGCAAGGCATGGCTCGGCGAGGGCGAGATCCACACCCGCCGCGCCGACCTCCTCGTCTATGCGCGCAGCCAGGATCGCAGCTTCGGGCTCGGCCAGCAGAATGTGGTCGACGCGGGCACGCGCAAGGTGGGGATCGACGGGCGCGTCGCACTCGCCGACCGGCTCGCGCTGACGCTCACCGCCTGGAACGCGACCCAGCTCGACGCGCCCGGATCGCGCAACGCGGCCGAGACGCGGCTCGAATATCGCCGCGTGCGCGGCACGCTGTTCGTCGGCGGCACCTATGCCGATGACACAGGGATCGACGGCAAGGCGCGCCACTCGCGGTTGCTCACGCTCGGCGGCACGCAGGACCTGCTCGGCGGCAAGCTCACGATCGGCGCGCAGGCGCAGGTCGCGCCCGGCGGCGACAAGGAAAGCGTCGACTTCCCGCTGCGCCAACAGGTCACCGCCGCACTCCGCATCAGCAAGAGCGTGCGGCTGCTCGCGGGCTACGAGATCTCGCAGGGCAAGGCCTTCACCGCCAACACCGCGCGCGTCGGCTTCGACGTCGCCCCCTGGTCGGGTGCCAAGCTGATGAGCACGATCAACCAGCAGGCGGCGAACCAGATCGGCAACACCGCGACCACCGGCGGCGAGAACGGCCAGCGCACCTATGCGCAATATGGCCTCAACCAGTCGCTTCAGCTGAGCAAGCGCTGGAACCTCGACCTGACGCTCGACGCCAATTCGACGCTTCGTGGCAAGGTGCCGAGCGGCGCGCTGGTCAACGCCTTCGCCAGCACCGCAAACACGCCGATCGCCGGGCAATATGGCAATGACGGGGATTATGTCGCGGCAACCGTCGGCGGCGGATACCGCGCCGAGCGCTGGTCGTGGAACGGCCGCCTCGAATATCGCCGGTCGGACCAGAGCAACCGCTGGACGATCAACAGCGACGTGCTTCGCGCGCTCGGCGCGGGCCGCACGCTCGCCGCCAGCGTCCGTTATTCCGACCTGACCGACAAGAAGGGCGCGCGGGCATCGTTCGGCACCGCCGACCTGGCGCTCGCGCTCCGCCCGCAGGACAGCCACTGGTCGCTGCTCGAGCGGCTCCGGGCGCGGAACGAACACGCCGATGCCGGGATTACCGACGGCAACGTCATCGGCGTCCCCGCATATGGCGCTGGCTTCCAGGCGACGCTGCGGCTGATCAACAATCTCGCGGTCAATTACCGCAGCGGGCCGGAAGGCGCTGGCCACGGGTTCGAGGCGACGGTCTATTACGGCGCGAAGTGGGTCCGCGGCAGCTTCGGCACCGACGACTATACCGGCTATATCGACGTGCTCGGGTTCGACCTGCGCCGTGATCTCGGCCGCCGCTTCGACGTCGGGGTGCAGGGTTCGGTCCAGCACGCGTGGGACCGCGGCAGCATCGCGTTCAGCGGCGGGCCGGCGGCGGGGGTGTCGCCCGCGCAGAACGTGTGGATCTCGGTCGGCTACAACATCGCCGGCTACCGCGACCGCGATTTCGAGGCGGATCGCTACACCCGCTCGGGCTTCTATGTCACCGCGCGGCTCAAGTTCGACCAATGGTCGCTCGGCCGCGCCGGCCGCGCGATCTTCGGAGGGGCGAAGTGATGCGGCGCGCGACCATCCTGCTCGCCGGCCTCGCGGCGATGCTGCTTCCCGGCATGGCGGCGGCCGACCAGCTCAGCGTGACCAAGACCGCGAGCGTCGTGTCCGACCCGGTCAACACGATCGCACCCAAGGCGATTCCCGGCGCGATCGTCGATTACCGCTTGCTGTTCACCAACCCGGCGACCAACGCGCTGCTCCCGGTCCGCAACATCACGGTGGACGACGTGCTCCCCGCCCGCGTCATCCTGCGCGTCGCGGATCTCGCGGGGACGGGCAAGGGACCGGTCGAATTCCTCGACGGCAGCCTGCTCGGCCTGGGCCTCGGGAGCAGCAACCTCAGCTGCACCTTCACGTCGCTCGCCAGCGCCACCGATTGCGTCGATTTCTTCGACGGGACGAGCTGGGGCTACGTGCCGACTCCCGACGCGGACGGCTTCGACTCGCGGGTCCGCGCGATCCGCCTCAAGCCGACCACCACTTTCGCAACCAGCGGCTCGTTCCAGATCCGCTACAGGGTAAAGATCCGATGACCTATCTGGCGCCTGTCTCCACCCCTCTCCCTACCTCTTTCACCACGCCCCTCGCCGCTTCCCCCGTCTCGCCCCCCGTCGCCGCCCCCGCCGCCCCCCGCGTCGTCACCGAACGGCGCGAGGACGAGCGGTATCGCCGCGTGCTGGCGACCGGCAAGCTGATGCTCGACGATTGCGAGATGTTCTGTTTCGTCCGCGACCTGTCGGTCGGCGGTGCCAAGATCGAGACGCTGACCGTTCCCATGATCGGCCAACGCCTGACGTTCGAGATGCGCGGGCTCGGTCCCTGTTTCGCGCGCGTCGTGTGGAACCGCGGGTTTCTGGTTGGGCTCGCGTTCGATGAGCCGCAGGATCTGGCGAAAGTCGCCGACCGGGGAACACGGCAGGGCTATTGCGCGCGCGCGCCCCGCTTCGCGACCAACCGTCTCGCGCAATTGCGGGTCGCTGGGGCGACCGTCGCGATCGAGCTGATCGACCTCAGCGCGGGCGGCGCGCGGTTGCGGGGCGCGGGCGTGTTGAAGGTCGATACGGCGGCCTGCCTGATCCTCGACGGCATCGCGCCCCGCGCCGGCTATATCCGCTGGGCGCGGGACGGCGATGTCGGGTTCAAGTTCACGCCGATCCTCGACCTGCCGACCTTGATGCAGATCCTGACCTGATGCGCGGCGCGGATTGATCGATGGCGCGGAGCGGGGCATGCGGTGGCGAACCCTGTCCCGAGGAGAGCCGTAGCATGACCGAAGCCACCGCCCCGTTCGACGTGCTGATCGTGGGCGCGGGCCATGGTGGCGCGCAGGCGGCGATCGCGCTGCGCCAGCGCAAGGTCGACGGGACGATCGCGCTGCTCGGCGACGAGCCCGAGCTGCCCTATGAACGCCCGCCGCTGTCGAAGGACTATCTCGCCGGGGACAAGCCGTTCGAGCGGATCCTGATCCGGCCCGCCGCCTTCTGGGCCGATCGCGCGATCACGCTGTTGCCGGGGCGCACGGTGGTCGCGGTCGATCCGGCGGCGCACTGTGTCACGACCGCGGACGGCGCGACGATCGGATATCGCTCGCTGATCTGGGCGACGGGCGGCGCGCCCCGCCGGTTGAGCTGTGCCGGGCACGATCTGCGCGGTGTCCACGGCGTCCGCACGCGCGCCGACGTCGACCGGATGATCGCGGAGCTTCCCTCCGTGTCGCGGGTGGTCGTGGTCGGCGGCGGCTATATCGGGCTGGAGGCGGCGGCGGTGCTGACCAAGCTCGGCAAGCAGGTCACCGTGCTGGAGGCGGCCCCGCGCGTGCTGGCGCGCGTCGCGGGTGAACCGCTGTCGGCCTTTTACGAGGCCGAGCATCGTGCCCACGGCGTCGACCTGCGGACGGGTGTGACGGTGACCGCGATCGAAGGGCGGGATGGCGCGGCGACCGGGGTTCGGCTCGACGACGGGACGGTCGTGCCGGGCGAGATGGTCGTGGTCGGGATCGGGATCGTTCCCGCGGTCGCGCCGCTGCTTGCGGCGGGCGCGGAGGGCGGCAACGGGGTCACGGTCGATGCGTTCTGCCGCAGTTCGCTCCCCGACGTGTTCGCGATCGGCGATTGCGCCGCGCATGCGAACGGGTTCGCCGACGGTGCGGTGATCCGGGTGGAATCGGTCCAGAACGCCAACGACCAGGCGACCACGGTCGCGCGACTGCTGAGCGGCGAGGCGGCGCCCTATGATGCCGTGCCCTGGTTCTGGTCGAACCAATATGATCTGAAGCTCCAGACCGTCGGGCTGTCGACCGGCTATGACGCGACCGTCGTGCGCGGCGATCCGGCGACGCGGAGCTTATCGGTGGTGTATCTGCGCGACTGCGCGGTGATCGCGCTCGATTGCGTCAATGCGACGCGCGATTACGTCCAGGGCCGCGCCCTGGTGGTGGCACGCGCGGTGGTGGATCCTGCGCTGCTGGCGGATGCGGGTGTGCCGTTGAAGGAGATGCTGGCGGCGTGAACGCCCGTCACCCCAGCGCAGGCCGGGGCTTCTGCGAGAGTCGCTATACCCCCCCTCCCGTCACCCCGGCGCAGGCCGGGGCCGCGATCGTATTCTGCGTATCGGCGGTTCCGCGACCAACGTGCCGGCCCCGGCCTCCGCCGGGGTGACGGGCGTCAGCTCTCGAGCTTGTCCGCCAGTTCGGTCAATGAGTCGGCCGCAAAGTCCCAGTCCTGCGCCGCCCGACGATCCGGCTTGGGCGTGCCGCCCAGTTCAAGCGGCCGGTCGACGTAAGCGGTCCGCAATCCGCACCCGCGCGCCGCCGCGAGATCGCTGTGATGCGCCGCGACCAGGCAAAGGTCCTCCGGTGCGATGCCGAGGATGTCGGCGGTGCCGAGATACGCCTGCGGCAACGGCTTGTAGACCCCGGTCGCCTCCGCGCCGAGGATCGCATCCCACGGCAAGCCGCCGAAACGCGCGAGGTGGAGCATCAGCGCGACATTGCCGTTCGACAGCGTGACGATCGGAAAGCGCGCCTTCAGCCGCGTCAGCCCCGCGACCGAATCCGGCCACGGATCTAGTCGCCGCCACGCCAGCGCGAAGTCGGCGACGCGTTCGGGATCGGCGACGATCCCGTGATCCGTGAGCAGCGTCTCGAGCGTCTCGCGGTTGAGCACGTCGAGCCGGGTATAGGGTCGCCCACCCGAGCGGCATGCCTCCATCGCGGGTTGATACAGCCCGCGCCACTGGTCGGCGAAGGCGTGCGGGTCGATCCCCGCAACCCCCGCCGCCGCGAAGAACGCGCTCGCCTCGCGCGCGATACTCGTCCGCCAGTCGACGACGGTCCCGAACACGTCGAAGGCCAAGGCCCGTATCCGGGGCGCGCGGATCACCCCGCGACGATCTCACGCAACGCGGCGGCAAGCCCGCGCGTCTCGGTCTCGGTGCCGATCGTCATGCGGAGCCCGTTGGCGAGCCCCTGCCCCGGCAACCAGCGCACGATATAGCCGCGCTCCAGCAACGCCTTGTAGGCGGTCTCGGCGGTGACGCTGCCCTCGAACAGGACGAGCACGAAATTCGCCTCGCTCGGAACGGAGCGCAGGCCGGCGTTGCCGAGCTTCGCCATCTCGTCGGTGAACCACGCACGCCACACGCGATTATGCTCGCGCGACTGGGCGATGAAGTCCGCCGCGCCGAGTGCGGCGATCGCCGCCTCCTGCCCTGCGGTGGTGCAGCAGAACGGCGCGCGGATGCGATGCATCGCGGCGATCGCCTCTTCCGAGCCATAACCCCAGCCGATCCGCTCGGCGGCGAGGCCGTGGATCTTGGAGAAGGTGCGCGTGACGATCACGTTCGGCTGAGTGCGCGCGAGCTCGAGCCCGCCATCGTCGTCCTCGGGCGCGAGATATTCGGCATAGGCCTGGTCGAGCACCAGCATCACGTGGCTCGGGAGCGCCGCATGCAGCCGCGCGATCTCTTCCTTGCGCGCGAAGGTGCCGGTCGGGTTGTTGGGGTTGGCGACGAAAACGACGCGCGTCCGGTCGGTGACGCAGGCGAGGATCGCATCGACGTCGGTCGCGTGGTCCCCGTCGTCGGCGGTGACGAGCGTCGCGCCGACGCGGCGGGTCGCGATCTCATAGACCGCGAAACCGTAGCGGACCTGGATCACCTCGTCGCCGGGGCCAGCATAGGCGCCCGCGATCAGGTGGAGCACTTCGTCCGACCCGGTGCCGTAGATGACGCGCGCGGGGTCGAGATCGTGATGCGCCGCAATCGCCTCGCGCAGCGCGATCGCGCCCGCATCGGGATAGCGCGCGAGGTCGCCCGCGTGGCGCGAGAAGGCGGCAACCGCCTGCGCGCTGGTGCCGAGCGGGTTCTCGTTCGACGATAGCTTGATCACGGGGGCATCGCCATCCGTGGTCGAGCGACCCGGGACATAGGGAGCGATGGCCATGACCCAGGCCTTGGGGAGCGGTGCGTTCATGGGAAGCGCGTTAGCGTTTGGCGCGCGGGATGGGAAGGGTTGGGCGGTCGCACGGAGACGGATACGTTAGATCGCCCTTACCGAAACAGGTGGCGCCCCGGCGAAGGCCGGGGCCCCGTCGCGGGCCGTCGATCGGCGCATGCTGCGCTTCGTTACGGCGATCTTCGCGACTGGGCCCCGGCCTCCGCCGGGGAAGTGCTTTTGGAGCGAACCGACCTTACGACCGCGGACGCCGCGTCGCGCCCCCCGCCGGACGCAGCGTCGGGCGTGGTGCATGGCGGACCGGCGCGGGGCCGTTCGCGCGACGTGGGGCGCGTTCGGCCTGTTCGGGGCCCCCCTGGACCGCCTCGAACTGGACCGCGCCTTCGGCTTCCTGGCCTTCGGTGCGCTTGACCGCGGACATGAACTTGCTCGCGATCGCGCTCGGCACCTGGAACATCGTCTCGTTCGCGGCGATGCGGATTGCACCGACCTCGTTCTTGGTGATGTGCCCGCGACGGCAAATCAGCGGCAGGATCCAGCGCGGATCGGCGTTCTGGCGGCGGCCGATGTCCATGCGGAACCAGACGACGTCGTCGAAGCCGTCGCGGTGATGCTCCTTGCCCGCTTCCCGCGACACGCCACCGGCACCGGCACCCGAGCCGCTCGCCTCGATCATTTCCTCGGGCGCGGGCATCCGCGCGCGATAGCTGCGAACGAGCGCGGCGGCGATCTCCTCGGGGGTCTTCTTCTCGAGCAGCTGTGCACCCAGCGCGCGATCGTCCTCGTCGATCTCGACGTCTTCCATCAGCATCGTCATCAAGCGCGACTTGTCGGCCTGGCGGATGTCGTCGACGGTCGGCGCGTTCATCCATTCGACCGCGATCCGCGCGCCGCGCAGCATCATCTCGACGCGGCGCTTGCGCTGATACGGTACGATCAGGATCGCGGTGCCCTTCTTGCCCGCACGACCGGTCCGGCCCGAGCGATGCTGGAGCGTCTCGGCGTCGCGCGGCAGCTCGACGTGAATGACGAGGCTGAGCGACGGCAGATCGAGCCCGCGTGCGGCGACGTCGGTCGCGACGCAGACACGCGCGCGCTTGTCCCGCAGCGCCTGCATCGCGCTGTTGCGCTCGTTCTGGCTATGCTCGCCCGACAAAGCGACCGCGGCGAACCCGCGCTCGATCAGCCCGGCATGGAGATGGCGGACATTGTCGCGCGTCGCGCAGAACAGGATCGCGGTCTCGGCTTCGTGGAGACGGAGCAAATTGACGACCGCGTTCTCGATATCCGCGGGCGCGACGGTGACCGCCTGATAGCTGATGTCGCCGTGTCCACGGTCTTCGCCGACGGTCGAGATGCGCAATGCATCCTTCTGGTAGCGTTTCGCCAGCGCGACGATCGACTTGGGCATCGTCGCCGAGAAGAGCAGCGTGCGCCGTCCCTCGGGCGAGGCGTCGAGGATCAGCTCGAGATCCTCGCGGAAGCCCATGTCGAGCATCTCGTCGGCTTCGTCGAGGATGACCGCCTTGATGTTGGACAGGTCGAGCGCGCCGCGCTCGATGTGATCGCGCAGACGGCCCGGCGTGCCGACGACGATATGCGCGCCGTGGCTGAGCGACCGGCGCTCGCGGCTGGCGTCCATCCCGCCGACGCAGGTCGAGATGCGGGCGCCCGCCTTGGCGTAGAGCCATTCGAGCTCGCGGCTGACCTGGAGCGCAAGCTCGCGCGTCGGTGCGATCGCGAGCGCAAGCGGCGCGCGCGGCGGGGGCAAGCGACCTTCGTCTTCGGTCAGCAATTGCGGGGCGATCGCGAGGCCGAAGGCGACGGTCTTGCCCGACCCGGTCTGCGCGGACACGATCAGATCGCGGCCCTCGGCCTGCGGTTCGATGACCGACGCCTGGACGGGGGTGGGGGCGGCATAGCCACGGGCGGAGAGCGCTTCGGCAAGAAGCGTGGGGAGATGTGTAAAGGGCATGGTATTCCGAATATGGGGGCGGCGGGGGCGCGCGCCAAATCATGCCTCTAGCACGGGCGTGCGGAAAATGCACGGGGGGGTGTGGAAAACGACTAAGCCGCGCGTTCCGCATCCGATTGCGACGGGTCGAGCGTCATCTGCGCGATGTAGCTCGACCGGCTGATTCCCGCCGCCCGCGCCATCGCATCGAGCCGCTTCAGCACGCGTCGCGGCAGGGTCACGTTGACGCGCTCGATCGTGTCCTCGAACAGCGCCGGGTCGAGCGTGATCACGCCGAAACCCCATCCCGCAAAGGCCGGGTCGAGCCGCACCGTATCCAGGCTTCGCGCCAGGGGTACGCCGTTGCCGGAATCGAGGGCCGCGTCGATCCAGGCGGCAGCGGCTTCTTCGGCGCCACGCAGCGCCTCGTCCAACGTATCCCCGGCGGAGAAACAGCCGGGGAGGTCTGGCACCACCACGCCGAATGCGGTGGTTTCGGTGCCGGGTTCGATCGCGATGGGGTAGCGCACAGGAGCCTCCTCAGATCTTCGCCTGCTTGCGGATCGCCGCGACCAGTCCCGCCCCCAGATCCTTCTTGGGGTGCGGCACGACGATATGGCCGCCGCGATCCGGATGGGTGAACACGTGGTGCGATCCGCGCACGCGATCGAGCATCCATCCCGCCGATTTCAACTCACGAATGAGATCGGCGCTTTTCATCGTGCGCATCATACACATCGAGGTGTCTGGAGCAAACGTTTTGGCAGGCTCGCCAGCTGCGGCGGTTCGTGGCCTAGACCGCCATCCCCGCCGCCCAGCCGCTCGCCCACGCCCATTGGAAGTTATACCCGCCGAGCCACCCGGTCACGTCGACCGCTTCGCCGATCGCATACAACCCCGGCACCTTGCGCGACTCCATCGTCTGCGAGGAAAGCTCCGCCGTGGAAATCCCGCCAGCCGTCACCTCGGCCTTGGCGAACCCCTCGGTGCCATTCGGCGTGAAGCGCCAGTCCGCGAGCTGTCGCGCGGCCGCGTCGATCGCCTTGTCGGTCGACGCCCCCATCTCCCCCTCGACCCCGAGCCGGTCCGCGAGCGTCTCCGCCAGCCGCCCGGGCAAATGGTTCGACAAGGCCGACGCCAGCGACACGCGCGGGCGCGCATGTTTCGCCGCGACCAGCCAGCCCGGCTTGAGCGCAGGCAGGAAGTCGATCCCGACCGGCTCGCCGTGCCGCCAATAGGACGACACCTGCAGGATCGCCGGCCCGCTCAGCCCCTTGTGCGTGAACAAGGCCGCCTCGCGGAAGTGCGTCTTGCCGACCTTGGCGACCACTTCGGCGGCGACTCCCGAGAGCGAGCGGAACAGCGTTTCCTCGCCGCCGAGCGTGAGCGGCACCAGCGCGGGGCGCGGTTCGACGATCTTCATCCCGAAGCGGCGGCCGAGATCATAGGCAAAGCCGGTCGCGCCCATTTGCGGGATCGACGGGCCGCCGGTGGCGATCACCAGCGCGGGCGCGGTCGCCGTGCGTGCGCCGACACTGACGCGATACTGCCCATCGGCATGCTCGACGTCCCGCACCGCGCCGCCAAGCGCGATCTCGACCGCGCCCCCGCCCCGCGCGGCTGCATCGCATTCGTCCTGGAGCATCGCGACGATCTGCCTGGCCGAGCCATCACAGAACAATTGCCCGAGCGTCTTCTCATGCCACGCGATCCCGTGGCGATCGACCAGCGCGATGAAATCGGCGGCGGTGTAGCGCCCGAGCGCGGACTTGGCGAAATGCTTGTTGGCGGAGATGTAGCGGTCGGGCGCAGTGTTGACGTTCGTGAAATTGCACCGCCCGCCGCCCGAGATCAGGATCTTTTTGCCGATCTGGTCGGCATGGTCGATCAACAGCACGCGCCGCCCGCGCTGGCCCGCGATGGCGGCGGTCATCAGCCCGGCCGCGCCGGCGCCGAGGATGATGGCATCATAGGTTTGGGGAGAGGTCATGTGGGCTGCCATAGAGCCGGCGGGCTGGAAACAGAACCCGGTGCATTTGGGACGTGCGCCAGCCCCACCCACCAACGCCGTCATGCTGAACTTGTTTCAGCATCCACCTTTCCTCTCGGGCAGCCAGCCATTGTGGCACGGTGGACCCTGAAACAAGTTCAGGGTGACGCCGGCTTTGGAGTGCCCTCCCGCCCCTTCGGAAATACGCTCGCCCTCGCACAAACAAACGGAAGCTCTTTACGCCACGACGCCTCCCCCTCTACAACCCACCATACCCGATCCTCGAAAGGTCCCCCATCATGCGTGAAGCCGCGATCGTTTCCACCGCCCGGACGCCGATCGGCAAGGCGTATCGCGGTGCGTTCAACGTGACCGAGGCGCCGGTGCTCGCCGCGCACGTGATGAACGCCGCTGTGACCCGCGCCGGGATCGACCCCGCGCGGATCGACGAGATCTTCTGGGGCGTCGGCAACCAATGGGGCAGCCAGGGCGGCAACGCGGGGCGGATGGCGACCTTCGCCGCGGGGCTGCCGCAGACCGTTCCCGCCTTCACGCTCGATCGCAAATGCGGCTCGGGGCTGACCGCGATCGCGCTCGCCGCGCGGTCGATCCTGTGCGACGAGATCGACGTCGCGCTTGCGGGCGGGATGGAATCGGTGAGCCTGACCGTCACCAAGGATGCGCCGCGTTTCGTCAACAGCTCGGTCACCGACCGCGAGCCAGCCGCTTACATCCCGATGATCGAGACCGCCGAGATCGTCGCGCAACGCTACGGGATCACCCGCGCGGCGCAGGACGCCTATGGGGCGCAGAGCCAGCAACGCGCCGCGCGCGGGCTGGAGACGGGCGCGTTCGTCGAGGAGATCGCGCCGATCACGGTCGAGAAGGCGCTGTTCGACAAGGCGGGCGCGCGCACCGGCAGCGAGACGGTGACGCTCGCGCAGGACGAGGGCATTCGCCCGGGGACGACGCTGGAAGCGCTGTCGGGGCTCAAGACGGTGTGGCCGGGGGGCGCATTCACCGGTCCGGGCGAGACGATCACCGCGGGCAATGCGAGCCAGCTGTCGGACGGCGCATCGGCGCAGATCGTGATGGATCACGCCACCGCCAAGGCCGAGGGCCGCGACGTGCTCGGGCTGTACCGCGGGTTCCAGGCGGCGGGGTGCGCGCCCGACGAGATGGGGATCGGCCCGGTCTTCGCGATCCCCAAATTGCTCGCGCGCGCGGGGCTGAGCGTCGCGGATATCGGCTTGTGGGAACTCAACGAGGCGTTCGCATCGCAATGCCTCTATTGCCGCGACACGCTCGGGATCGATCCGGAGAAGTATAACGTCAACGGCGGCGCGATCGCGATCGGGCATCCATTCGGAATGACCGGGTCGCGCCTCGTCGGCCACGCGCTGATCGAGGGGCGCAAGCGCGGGGTGCGCTGGGTGGTTGTGTCGATGTGCACCGCGGGCGGGATGGGCGCAGCGGGGTTGTTCGAGATCGTGTAGCGCGCCAGGCTGACCCGCGACCACCCCGACGAAGACGGGACGTCTGCGAAACTTGGGTTACCGACCGGTCATCTCCTGTTTTCCCGCGAAGGCGGGAATCCAGAGCCAAGCAGAACAACGATTACAGTTCTCGTGACTCCTGGACTCCCGCCTTCGCGGGAGAACACCTATGGTCTCGCGAAGGCCGGGGCCGTGTGGTTATCGGGCGCGACGGAGTGCCGTATCGCCGGTCGCGGGCGCCGGACATGGCGGCCCCGGCCTTCGCGAGACCTCTGCGAAAGTCGCTTTGTTGGCCCTTCCCGTCACCCCGGCGCAGGCTGGGGCCGCCATGTCAGGGGGCAAAACCGGCGATACCGCACCCAGCCGCCTCGCGGCGCCCGGATAATTACACGGCCCCGGCCTTCGCCGGGGTAACGGATGTGGGATCGAGCGACTTTCGCAAAGGTCTTGCCTTCGCCGGGGTAACGCGTTCAGCTACCCCAGGCTCCCTCACTCCGCCAGCCGCGTCTCGATCCGCGGGTCGCCTGCGAGCGTGCGATGCACCGGGCATTTGTCCGCGATCGCCAGCATTCGTGCGCGCTGTGCGTCGGTCAGCGCGCCTTGCAGCGTCACCACCCGCTCGAGCACTTCGATCTGCGGCCGCCCGCCCGCCGCCGCGGCGCAATCATCGGCGTGATGGCGGCGGTGGTGCAACGTCACCGCGACACCGTCGAGCGGGATCCCCTCGTTCGCCGCGACCAGCCGGAGCGTCATCGCGGTGCATGTCCCCAGCGCGGCGAGCAGCAGGTCGTACGGCGTCGGCCCGAGATCGCTCCCGCCCATCCTGAGCGGCTCGTCCGCAAGGAAGCTGTGCCCCGCCGATTCGACGATCTGGACGAATTTCGCCTCGGTCGAGGTCACGCGGACATGGCCCTCGGGCACCTCTCCCACCGGCATCGCCGCGCCGAGGAACGGCTGGACCCAGGCGGCGATGAGCTGCGCGGCATAGCTCGCCTGCGCCGGATCGGTCAGCAGATGGTCCGCGCCATCCAGCGCGACGAAGCTCTTGGGGTGTTTCGCCGCCTCGAAGATCGCGCGCGCATTCTCCACCCCGACGGTCGCATCGGTCGCCGAATGCAGCACGAGCAGCGCGCGCTTGAGATGCGCGAGCCGGTTCGCCTGGTCCTGCCCCTCGACCGAGGCGAGGAACTCGCGCCCGATCCGGAACGGCCGCCGCCGATCGACACCTCGCGCGGTTCGTCGGCGAGGTCGTCCGCCCCCTTGATGAGATGGAGCACGTGGCGCGGATCGAACGGTGCGGCGATCGTCACCACCGCGCGCGCCGCCGGGATATGCTCCGCCGCCGCGATCACCGCAGCGCCGCCGAGCGAATGGCCAATCAGGATGTCGGGTGCGCCGATGTCGCCCGCGAGGAAATCCGCCGCCGCGACCAGATCCGCGACGTTCGCGCTGAAGTGGCTGTCGGCGAACGTACCCTCGCTCGCGCCCAGCCCGGTGAAATCGAACCGCAGCGTCGCGATCCCCTGTTCGGCGAGCGCGAGGCTGACGCGGCGCGCAGCGTGGCTCTGCGCGGTGCAGGTGAAGCAATGCGCGAACAGCGCGACCGCACGCACCCGGCCCGGCGGGCGCTCGAGCGATCCCGCCAGCATCACGCCTTCCGCATTGGGGAACCGAACCTCGCGCTTCATCGTCTGTCTCCGTGCCGGCGGGACGATTGCCCGCACCCGGCACGCGCTCTACCATGCGCGGACACATCGGGGGAAATCGCATGGCGCACGGCACGACGTTGATCACCGGCGCGTCCGCCGGCCTTGGCGAACGCTTTGCGCTCGCGGTCGCGGCGACGGGGGAGAACGTCATTCTGGTCGCGCGCCGCACCGACCGGCTCGAGGCGCTCGCGCAGCGGATCCGGGTCGACCATCAGGTCGCCGCCGACGTCATCGCGAGCGACCTCGCCGCGCCGGGCGCGCCCGAAGCGCTGATCGCCGAAGTCGCGCGGCGCGGGCTTGCGGTCACCACGCTGATCAACAACGCGGGCTATGGCGCGCGCGGCGCGTTCGCCGAACTGGATGGCGCGATGCAGGCGCGGATGATCGACCTCAACTGCCGCGCGCTGGTGGAATTGTGCCATGCGGTGCTGCCGGGGATGCTCCAGCGGCGCGACGGCGCAATCCTCAACGTCGCCTCGACCGCGGCCTTTCAGCCGGGGCCGTGGATGAGCGTCTATTATGCGACCAAGGCGTTCGTGCTGAGCTTTTCCGAAGGATTGCACGAGGAAGTGAAGGCGGGCGGCGTGCGCGTGTCGGCCCTGTGCCCCGGGCCGACGCGGACCGAATTCGCCGAGGTGGCGGACATGGGGGATAGCGAGCTGTTCAAGCGGTTCGCGACCGAGCCCGACGTGGTGGTCCGCGACGGGCTGCGCGCGCTGGCGGCGAACCGCGCGGTCGCGGTTTCGGGGCTGCTTAACAGCGTGATGGCGGGCGCGATCCGCTTCACGCCGCGCGGGGTGGCGCGATCGATGGCGGGGTCGTTGCAGAAGACGCGGGGGAAGTAGGGGTTCCTCCCCTACCTCTCCCGCGCAGGCGAGACCCCCGCGAAAGTCAGTTTATGCCCCCACTTGCTGTTTTCCCGCGAAGGCGGGAATCCAGGGCTAAGCAAAACGCCATCTTACAGCTCTCGAGACTCCTGGGCTCCCGCCTTCGCGGGAGAACACTTGTGCCTCCGCGGGGATGACGGAATTTGGCGAGGGCAAGGCGCGCCTGCGCCCTGCCCCGCCCGCGCCCCTCAGTTCGCGAAGAGCAGGACCGGCGTTTCCAGATACTTGCGCAGCGCCTGGACGAAGCTCGCGGCATCCCAGCCGTCGACCACGCGGTGGTCGCAGCTGATCGACAGGTTCATCAGCTTCGCGCGCACGATCTCGTCGCCGACAAATATGGGCCGTTCGACGATCTTGTTCGGGCCGATGATCGCGACTTCGGGGCGGTTGATGACCGGCGTCGTCGCGATCCCGCCGAGCGGGCCGAGCGAGGTGACGGTGAGCGTGCCGCCGCCCATCTCGCTGGGCGCGAGCTTGTTCGCGCGGGCGGCTTCGGCGAGGCGCACGATCTCGGTCGCGAGCTGCCAGACGTTGCGGTCCTGCGCGTCGCGGATGACGGGGACGGTGAGGCCCGCGTCGGTCTGCGTCGCCATGCCCAGGTGCACGCTGCCGTGCCGCGTGACCACGCCCGCCTCGTCGTCATAGCGCGCGTTGAGCATCGGGAACGCCGGGATCGTCTTGCAGATTGCGACGATCAGCAGCGGGAGCAGCGTCAGCTTGGGGCGTCCGCCGCGGTTAGCGTTGAGGTCCGCGCGCATTGCCTCCAGCGCGGTGACGTCGATCTCGTCGACATAGGTGAAGTGCGGGATCGCACGCTTCGACGCGGCCATGTTCTCGGCGATGCGGCGGCGCATGCCGATGACCTTGATCGCCTCGTCCGCGCGGGCATTGGAGGCGTGCGGGGCGTGATAGCCTTGCGCGCCGCCGTAGCGGAGGAACGCGTCGAGATCGCTGTGGCGGATGCGGTCGCCCTCGGCCTTGATCTGCGAGAGGTCGACGCCGAGATCCGCCGCGCGCGCGCGGACCGCGGGGGACGCGAGAACGCTCTTCTTCTCGTGATCTTCCTTCCCCGGCGAAGGCCGGGGCCCAGTCGCGGAGGTCGAGGTTGGTGAGGACGGCGCTTCGTTACCAGCCGGCCGCGACTGGGCCCCGGCCTCCGCCGGGGAAGAAGAAGAGGAAGCGGACGAGGGAGAAGAAGTGACCTCCTCCACCCCCGGATTCTCCGCCTCATATTGCTGCGCGACCTCGACCTGCTCCGCGCTCGCCGGTGCGGCCTTCAGCTCCGCCGGTTCGTCGCTCCGCAACGCAGGCGCTTCCTCGGCGGAAACGTCGGCATCGGTCTCGATCACCACCAGCGCCGCGCCGATCGACACCTGGTCGCCGACTTCGCCCGCGAGTTCGACCACCACGCCCGAGACGGGCGATTCCATCTCGACCGTGGCCTTGTCGGTCATCATGTCGGCGACCTGCTGGTCCTCCTCGACGCGTTCGCCGACCTTTACGTGCCAGGCGACGATCTCCGCCTCGGAAATGCCTTCGCCGATGTCGGGGAGCTTGAAGGTAAAGCGTGCCATTATGCGTCCTTCATAATCTTCTTGAGCGCCTCGCCGATCCGGACCGGACCCGGGAAATACGCCCATTCAAGGCTGTGCGGATAGGGCGTGTCGAACCCGGTGACGCGCTCGATTGGGGCTTCGAGGTGGTAGAAGCAACGCTCCTGCACCTGTGCAGACAGTTCCGCGCCGAACCCGCTGGTCCGCGTCGCCTCGTGGATGATCATGCAGCGCCCGGTCTTCTCCACCGATGCCGCGATCGTCTCGATGTCGAGCGGCACCAGCGTGCGCAGGTCGATCACCTCGGCGTCGACGCCGGCCTCCGCGATCACCGCCAGCGCGACGTGGACCATCGTGCCGTACGCCAGGATCGTCAGCGCCTCGCCGGGACGGACCACCTTCGCCTTGCCGAGCTCGATCTTGTAATAGCCGGTCGGCACCTCGCCCGCGGGATGCTGCGACCAGTTTTGCGTCGGGCGGTCCCAATGGCCGTCGAATGGACCGTTGTAGATCCGCTTGGGTTCGAAGAAGATCGTCGGATCATTGTCCTCGATCGCCGCGATCAGCAGGCCCTTGGCGTCATAGGGGGTCGAGGGAATCACCGTCTTGACGCCCGAGATATGCGTGAAGATCCCCTCGGGGCTCTGGCTGTGGGTCTGCCCGCCGAAGATGCCGCCACCGAACGGCGAGCGCACCGTGATCGGCGCGGTGAATTCCCCCGCCGAACGATAACGCAACCGTGCCGCTTCGCTGACCAACTGGTCGAGCGCGGGGTAGATGTAATCCGCGAACTGGATCTCGGGGACCGGGCGCAGGCCGTACGCGCCCATGCCGACCGCGACGCCGATGATGCCGCACTCGGTGATCGGCGTGTCGAACACGCGGGTCTTGCCGTATTTGCTCTGGAGCCCAGCGGTCGCGCGGAACACGCCGCCGAAGTAGCCGACGTCCTCGCCCATCACGACGATGTCGGGGTCACGGTCCATCATCACGTCCATGGCGGAGTTGATCGCCTGGATCATGTTCATGCGAGTCGATTCAGTCATGCTGCTGCACCCGCCGCGACTGCGGCTCTGAAAACCTTCTTCGTGGCTTTGTGGCTTTGTGCGAGAAATTTTGACTCGCACGAAGACACTAAGCCACGAAGAAAGAAGGAGGACATGGTGGCTGCGCCGCTGGGCCGGGCACCCATCACTTGCGCGCCCATGGGCGGCCGCTGGCGGTTTCCTCGGCGATCATTTGCGCCTGCTGTTCCTTGAGATGCCACGGCATCTCCTCGAACACGCCGTCGAACAGCGAGTCGAGCGGCTGGTGCAGGCCGTGGCCGAGCACGCCGTTGGCTTCGGCCTGCTTCTGCGCGGCCTTGACCATTTCGGCCAACTCCTTGTCCTGCGTCGCGTGGCGCTCCTCGTCCCATTCGCCGAGCGCGATCAGATGCGCCTTCAACCGCGCGATCGGGTCGCCGAGCGGCCATGCGGTCGGCTCGCCCGCCGAGCGATATTGCCCCGGATCGTCCGAGGTCGAATGACCTTCGGCGCGATAGGTGAAATGCTCGATCAGCGTCGGCCCCTGATTGGTCCGTGCGCGCTCCGCCGCCCAGGCGGTCGCGGCATAGACCGCGAGCGCGTCATTGCCGTCGACCCGCAGCCCTGCGATCCCGTAGCCGACCGCACGTGCCGCGAAGGTCGTCGATTCGGCGCCCGCAAAGCCTGAGAAGGACGAGATCGCCCACTGGTTGTTGACGACGTTGAAGATCACCGGCGCGCGATAGACACTCGCGAAGGTGCAGGCGGAGTGGAAGTCGCCCTCGGCGGTCGAACCCTCGCCGCACCAGGTCGCCGCGATCCGCGTGTCGCCCTTGGCCGCGCTCGCCATCGCCCAGCCGACCGCTTGGGGGTATTGCGTGGTGAGATTGCCCGAGATCGAGAAGAAGCCGGCTTCCTTGACCGAATACATGATCGGCAACTGCTTGCCCTGCAACCGATCCGCGCTGTTCGAATAGATCTGGTTCATCATGTCGACCATCGACCAGTTGCGCGCGATGAGCAGGCCCTGCTGGCGATAGGACGGGAAGCACATGTCCTCGTAATCGAGCGCATAGGCCGCCGCGACCGCGACCGCCTCTTCGCCGGTGCACTTCATGTAGAAGCTCGTCTTGCCCTGCCGCTGCGCGCGGAACATGCGTTCGTCGAACGCGCGGACCTGCGCCATGCTGCGCAGCATCGCGCGCAGCGTATCGGGGGAGAGCCGCGGGTTCCACGGGCCGACCGCCTGGCCATCCTCGTCGAGCACGCGGACGAGTTGATACGCCAGATCGGTAAAGCTCTGCGCCGCATCGCCAATGTCGGGGCGGCGGGTTTCGCCCGCTGCGGGAATCGGAACCTGCGTGAAGTCGACCGCGTCGCCGGGCCGGAACTTGGGCTCGGGCACATAGAGCGACAGCGGTGGCAGGTTCTTCTTCAGATGGGCCGGGACCGGGTCGCGTGCCATATACTCTCCAAGCGGACGCCTCTCCGGCCGATGGCCAGCGGGCAGATTCGTTCTATGCGCGGCGTTGTTATAAAATTTCGCGGGGCTTGGCGAGGGGGTCTGCGCCGGGTGACGCAAATTCCGTGGGTTCCGTCGCTTTTCCGGTCTTCTTTATTCCTTCCCCAGCGAAGGCCGGGGCCCAGTCGAGGGCGCGTTGTTGTCTGACGCTGCGCAAGATTACAGCAACCTGCGCTACTGGGCCCCGGCCTTCGCCGGGGAAGAAATGAGGGATGAGATGAGGGAAGAAAAGGTAGCGCCTCGCCCCCTTACCCCACCGTCTGTTCGATCACCCCGAAGATCGGGTGCCGCTTGTCGTCCTCGGCCCAGATCCGCACGGTATCGCCCGCCTTGAGGAACGGCGTCTTCGCGCCCCCCTCGAGGATCGTCTCCACCGTCCGCACCTCGGCGAGGCACGCATAGCCGACGCCGCCCGCCGCGATCGGCTTGCCCGGTCCGCCATCCGAATCGCGGTTGGAGACCGTCCCCGACCCGACGATCGTCCCTGCCCCCAGCGCGCGCGTCTTGGCGGCATGCGCGATCAGCGTGCCGAAATCGAAGGTCATGTCCTCGCCCGCCGCGACTCGCCCGAACGGCTGGCCGTTGAGGTCGATCATCAGCGTGCGGTGGAGCTTGCCGTCCTGCCACCAGTCGCCGAGCGAGTCGGGCGTGACGAACACCGGCGAGAAGGCGCTCGCTGGCTTGGACTGGAAGAAACCGAAGCCCTTGGCGAGCTCGCCCGGGATCAGATTGCGGAGCGAGACGTCGTTGGTCAGCCCGACCAGCCGCACCGCCGCCAGCGCGTCCTCGCGGCTCGCGCCCTGCGGCACGTCGCCCGTCACGACGACGACTTCGCCCTCGAAATCGCAGCCCCAGCTTTCGTCCGCAAGCGGGATCGCATCGCGCGGGCCGAGGAACCCGTCGGACCCGCCCTGATACATCAGCGGATCGTGCCAGAAGCTGTCGGGCATCTCCGCCGCGCGCGCCTGCCGCACCAGGGCGACGTGGTTCACATAGGCCGAGCCGTCCGCCCACTGATACGCGCGCGGCAGCGGCGCGGCGGCGGCATGTTCGTGGAACCGCCGCATCGGGATCATCTCATGCTCGAGATCGGTGCTGAGATTCGCGAGATCGGGGGCGAGCCGGTCCCAGTCATCGAGCGCCGCCTGCAGCGTCGGCGCGATGTGGCTGGCGTCGGCATACCAGGCGAGATCGTTCGACACGACGACGAGGGCACCGTCGCGGCCGGACTTGAGGCTTGCCAGTTTCATGAACTCTCCTGCGATTTTCCCCTAGCATACCCCCCTGCCCGGGCGTGTCGAGCGCGGGCTGTCGCGATAGTGATTGACGTTCGCGTCATCCCCCCGCACATCTCGACAAAAGAAGGTTGCAAGAGAGGACTGATCTGATGACGCTCGACTCCGTCGCCGGCCGCTTTGCGTATACCGAAGATCACGAGGCATTCCGCCAGACGGTGCGGAGCTTCCTGCAGAAGGAAGGCGTCCCGCACGTCAATCGCTGGGAGGAAGACCGGCTCGTCCCCAAGGATTTCTGGCGCAAGGCGGGCGAGATCGGGATGCTCTGCCCGACCGTGCCCGAGGCTTACGGCGGGCTGGGGCTCGACTTTGGCTATAATGCGATCGTCGACGAGGAGATGGCGTATAATGGCGTGCCCGCGGGCTTCTCGCTCCAGTCCGACATCGTCTGCGGTTATCTCGAAACCTATGGGTCGGAAGAGCAGAAGGGGCAGTGGCTCCCCAAGCTCGTCTCGGGCGAGGTGATCACCGCGATCGCGATGACCGAGCCGGGCACTGGATCCGATCTCCAGGCGATCCGCACGACCGCGAAAAAGGATGGCAATCACTATGTCATCAATGGGTCCAAGACTTACATCACCAACGGCCAGAACACCGACCTGACCCTGGTCGTCGCCAAGACCGACCCCGATGCCAAGCCCGCGTGGAAAGGCATGTCGATCATCCTGGTCGAAAGCGACCGCGAGGGGTTCAGCAAGGGCCGCAAGCTCGACAAGATCGGGCAAGACGCCGCCGACACGTCCGAGCTGTTCTTCGAGGATGTCCGCGTGCCGATGACCAATTGCCTCGGCGAAGAGGGCAAGGGTTTCATCTATCTGATGAGCCAGCTGCCGCAGGAACGCCTGTCGATCGCGGTGTCGGTCCACGCGTCGGCGCAAAAGGCGTTCGACGAGACGGTCGAGTTCACCAAGACGCGCAAGGCCTTTGCGGGGATGGTGTTCGATTTCCAGAACACGCGCTTCGTGCTCGCGGACCTGAAAGCCAAGCTGCAGGTCGGCTGGGCGCATCTCGACTGGGCGATCACGCGGCATCTGAAGGGCGAACTGACCAACGAGGAAGGCGCCGCCGCCAAGCTGTGGCACACCGATCTGCAATGGGAGGTAATGGACGCCTGCCTCCAGCTCCACGGCGGCGCTGGCTATATGAACGAATATCCGATCGCGCGCGCGTGGCGCGCTGCGCGGGTGACGCGGATCTTCGGGGGGACGAACGAGATCATGAAGGAGCTGATCGGGCGCTCGCTGTAGCGCGCGACGCGACGGAGCGGGAGCGCCGCCCCTAGCCGCACCAGGGCGTCATCACCGCTGCGTCTCCAGATAGGCGATGACATCCGCGCGATCGAGCGGATCGGCCAGTCCCGCGAACCCCATCGCCGTGCCGGGCGCAAAGCGCCGGGGGTTGGCGAGCCAGGCATCCATCCGCGCGCGCGTCCAGCGTCCGCCGACCGCCTGCAATGCGGCCGTATAGGCGAAGCGCGGACTGTTCTGGCCGATCTCCTGTCCCATTACCCCGTACAGGTTGGGTCCCCCGAGATCGGGTGCGCCCCGGCCGATCGAATGGCAGGCGGAGCACCGGGTGAAGAGCCTGGCGCCCGCAGCGGCGCTGGCCACCCGCGCGAGCGCCGCCACCGACGGCATCGGCCCCGCCGCACGACGGCGCGCTTCCCTGTCGTCGGGCGAACAGGCGGCGAGCACCAGCGCGGCGGCGAGCGCAAGGATCATCGATCGGGACACCATCATGCCACCGTACAGGGCGGCATCCTGTCCTACAAACCGGATTGCTGCTAGGATCCCGCTTCGCTCTTTGACAGCATTGCATGCCACCGTCCGCCTGTAAAAGTCTGGAAGGGGCAGGAAAGAAGCGCCGCTTCGCGATCGTTTTCGCCTAACTTTCCCCTAACCTTCCAAGTCCGACCGACGGTAGCGCGCACGGGATATCGAACCGCCACACGCGATCGGCAAGGCTGTTGACAGCCTCCCCATCCTGCCGGATTACTCCACCAATACAGCGCGAAACGCGCGAAGGGGGTTGGGCATGAAGCATATCGGTTTGGCCACGGTGGCGCTCGCCGCCCTGCTGGCGGGCTGCGCGAGCGATGGGGGTGGCCATCCGGCAAGCGTTTCGACCAAGGCGGATGCCGCCAAGGGCTCGGGCAAGGGTCCCGGCGTCGGCAAGGGGTTCAGCCATGATCCCTTCCCATCGACCTACAAGCGCTATCCGGGCACCCCGACGCTCGTCACGCACGTCACCATCTTCGACGGCGAAGGCGGCAGGATCGACAATGGGTCGGTGCTGTTCGCCGACGGCAAGATCGTCGCGCTCGGCCAGAGCATCGATGCGCCGGCCGGCGCGACCGTGATCGACGGCACCGGCAAGACGCTCACGCCCGGGATCATCGATATTCACAGCCATCTCGGCGACTATCCGACGCCCGCGGTCGAGGCCAATTCGGACGGTAACGAGGCGACCAGCCCGACCACCCCCGAAGTCTGGGCCGAGCACAGCGTATGGCCGCAGGACCCCGGCTTCAGCCGTGCGCTCGTCAATGGCGGGGTGACGACGCTGCAGATCCTCCCCGGTTCGGCGAACCTGATGGGCGGCCGCTCGGTCGTCATCAAGAACGTCTATGCGCGCACCGAGCAGGGGATGAAGTTCCCCGGCGCGCCTTACGGTCTCAAGATGGCGTGCGGCGAGAACCCCAAGCGCGTCTATGGCAGCAAGGGACGCGAGCCCTCGACCCGGATGGGCAACATCGCGGTCGACCGCCAGACCTGGGCGAAGGCGGTCGAGTATAAGCGCAAATGGGACAAATACGAGAAGGACGGCGGCGAGGTCCCCGGCCGCGACATCGCGATGGACACGCTCGCAGGCGTGCTGTCGGGCGAGATCCTCGTCCAGAACCATTGCTACCGCGCGGACGAAATGGCCATCGTCATGGATATGGCGAAGGAGTTCGGCTACCACGTCAGCGCGTTCCACCACGCGGTCGAGGCGTACAAGATCGCCGATTTGTTGAAGCAGAACGGGACCTGCGCCGCGGTCTGGGCGGACTGGTGGGGCTTCAAGATGGAGTCGTACGACGCGATCGGCGAGAATCTCGCGCTGCTCCAGAAGAACGGCGCGTGCGCGATGATCCACTCGGATGACGAGAACGGAATCCAGCGCTTGAACCAGGAAGTCGCCAAGGCGCTCGCCGCCGGGCGGCGCGCGGGGATCCAGATCTCGGACGCGGTCGCGTGGGAATGGCTGACCTACAACCCCGCCAAGGCACTCCACATCGCCGACAAGACCGGCAGCCTCAAGCCCGGCAAGATGGCCGACGTCGTGCTGTGGAACGGCAACCCGTTCAGCGTCTATACCCGGCCCGAGAAGGTGTGGATCGACGGCGCTTTGCTTTACGACGCGAACGACCCGAAACGCCGACCGGTTTCTGATTTCGAACTTGGCCAGCCCGGCTCGGGAGATGTGAAGTGAAGCGCCTGCTCCTCCTCTCCGCCGCGCTGCTGGCAACCCCCGTGGCGGCGCAGACCGTCGCGATCACCAACGCCAAGCTCGTCATCGGTGACGGCTCCGCGCCGATCGAGGGTGGCACCGTGATCGTGCGCGACGGTCGCGTGGTCGCGGCTGGGCGCGGGGTCGCGGTTCCCGGCGGGGTCGAAACGGTCGATGCGGGCGGGCGCTGGGTCACCCCCGGGATCGTCGCCGGCTTTACACGGATGGGGATCATCGAAGTCGACGGCGTCGACGAGACCGCGGATGCTGGCGCGAAGACCAGCCCGTTCCACGCCGCGATCGACATCGCGTCGGCGGTCAATTCGAGCACCAGCGCGATCCCGCTCAACCGCGCCGAGGGGGTGACACGCGCGATCGTCGCGCCCGACAACGCCGGGTCGATCTTCGCGGGGATGGGCGCGGTGATTGATCTCGGGGCGGACCGTTCGCCGGTCACCCGGCCGCGCGCGTTCCAGTTCATGGAATATGGCGTGGACGGCGGGCGCGCCGCCGGGGGGAGCCGGCCCGCCGCGATCGCGATGTTCCGCAACGCGATGGCGCAGGCGAAGGACTTCGCGCGCGACCCCAATCACTATGCCGACCAGGGCAAGGGCGCGCTGCTGACTCGCGCCGATGCCGAGGCTCTTGTTCCTGTGGCGAACGGCAGGATGCCGCTGCTCGTTCATGTCGAGCGCGCGTCGGACATGCTCGCGCTGATCGACCTCAAGCGGGATTTCCCCGCGGTGAAGATGGTCTTCGTCGGCGCGGCGGAGGGCTGGATGGTCGCGCCGCAACTCGTCGCGGCGCGCATCCCGGTGATTGCGTCGGCGCTGACCGATCTGCCCAATTCGTTCGATCAACTGGGCTCGACCCAGTCGAACGTCGGGCGGATGAAGGCGGCGGGGGTGCTCGTCGGACTGGGCACGATCAACGACAATGACGCGCGCCAGGCGCGGCTCGAAAAGCAATATGCGGGCAATCTGGTCGCGTTGACCAAGCTGCCGGGCGCGACCGGGCTCGACTGGAATGCGGCGTTCGCGGCGATCACCTCGGTGCCGGCGGAAGCGATCGGGATGGGTGACGAGATCGGCTCGCTCAAGGCGGGGCGGCGCGGCGATGTCGTGGTGTGGGATGGCGATCCGCTGGAACTGGGGACCGGGGTGGCTGCGGTCTATATCGACGGGGTGAAACAGCCGCTTCGGACGCGGCAGGATGCGCTGCGGGATCGGTATATGGTGCCGCAGGAGGGTGCTTTGCCGAAGGCGTATGAGCGGTAGAGCGACCGATCGAACACGGGCACTTCCCCGGCGGAGGCCGGGGCCCAGTCGTGATGGTCGATGGAGAGGGCAGCTACGGAGCTACCCGCGGCCCGCGACTGGGCCCCGGCCTTCGCCGGGGAAGAAGGCCGACCGGTTCAATCCGCGTCGTGAAACACCGCAGGCCGTTTCTGGATGTTCGCGGCGACCTGCTCCATCATCGCGGGCTTGCCGATCACCGCGACCTGCTCGGCGGTCTCTGCCTCCAGCAACGACCGCGCATCCGCATCGAACGCCAGGTTGCACAACCGCTTCGCCCCGCGGATCGCATTGGGGCTTTTCGCCGCGATCAGATGCGCAAGCTCAAGCGCCGCCGCATGCGGCGCATGGGCGATCCGCGTGACGAACCCGTGGTGGAGCGCCTCGTCGGCATCGAACTCGCGCGACGTATAGACCAGCTCGCGCAGCACGTCGTCGCGCACCAGCCCGCGCCAGATCGGGAAGCCCGCCATGTCGGGGACCAGCCCCCAATAACTCTCTCGGATCGCGAAACGCGTCCCCGGCGCGGCGATCCGGATGTCCGCGCCCGACATGATCTGGAACCCGCCGCCGAACGCGACCCCGTGCACCGCCGCGATTACCGGCATCGGCAGGTTGCGCCACCCCCAGGTGACATGCTGCGGCAGGATGCTGCCCTGCGCGTTGCGGTCGACCGTGCTCAGCCCCGATCCGCCCCCCGCCATGCTCGTCATGTCGAGCCCCGCGCAGAACGCCTTGCCCTCGCCCGACAGCACGACGCAGCGGACGTCCTTGCGCGTGTGGAGCGAGTCGATCGCCGCGCCGATCCCCTCGAACATCGCGGGGTCGATCGCATTCATCTTGTCCGCGCGCGTCAGCCGCACGTCGGCGACGTGATCGGTGACGGTGATCGAAACCCGGTCGTTCATGCTCTTCTCCATCAGACGATCCGGCTGCCCGTCTCGCCCCAATAGTGGTCTCGCAGCAGCCGTTTGTACAATTTGCCCGTCGCATGGCGTGGCAATTCCGCGGTGAAATCGATCTGCCGCGGGGTCTTCACCCCCGACAGTTCGGCGCGGCACCAGGCGATCAGCTCAGCGGCAAGCTCCGGCCCCGCTTCGTCCATGTCGACCGGCTGGACCACCGCGACGACGCGCTCGCCCATCTCCGCATCGGGCGCGCCGATCACCGCGACGTCGGCGACGCGCGGATGCGTGATCAAGCGGTTCTCGATCTCCTGGGGGTAGATGTTGACGCCCCCTGAGATGATCATGAAGCTCTTGCGGTCGGTGAGGTACAGATAGCCGTCCGCATCGATCCGCCCGATATCGCCGAGCGTCGACCAGCCGAACGCGTTGCGTGCCTCGGCGGTCTTCTCGGGATCATTGTGATATTCGAACGCGCCGCCGCCCTCGAAATAGATCAGCCCCTCCTCGCCCGCCGCAACCTCCGCGCCATCCTCGCCGCAGACATGCAACACGCCATACGCCGCCTTGCCGACCGACCCGCGATGCGCGAGCCATTCGGTCGAGGCGATCGTGGTGAGGCCATTCCCCTCCGACCCGGCGTAATATTCGAACAATACCGGCCCCCACCAGTCGATCATCGCTTCCTTCACCGGCACCGGGCACGGCGCGGCGGCATGGATCGCGACCTTGAGGCTCGACAGATCGTGCCGCGCGCGCGCCGCGGGATCGAGCTTGAGCAGCCGGACGAAATGCGTCGGCACCCATTGGCTCGCGGTGATGCGATAGCGTTCGATCGCCGCCAGCGCGGCTTCGGGCTCGAAATGCTCCATCATCACGACCGTCCCGCCAAGCCGCTGGACCGTCATCGACCAGCGCAACGGCGCGGCATGATAAAGCGGCGCGGGGCTGAGATAGATGCTGTCAGGGCCAAGCCCGTACAGCCCGCGCGCGAGCATTTCGAGCACGGTCGTCGCGGCGATGTCGGGGTCTTCGGGAAGTGCGACGCGGACCCCCTTGGGGCGGCCGGTGGTGCCCGAGGAGTAGAGCATGTCGACCCCGGCGCGTTCGTCGGAGATCGGGTCGGCGGGCATGGCGGCGACTGCCGCGTCCCAGTCCTGCCAGCCGGGGATGACGCCGCCGACCGCGAACCGCTGAAGCTCGGGCGCAACCTGTTCCGCAACCGCCGCGAGCCCCGCCGACGCGACCACCAGCTTCGCGCCCGAGTCCGCGAGGATATAGCCGACCTCGGGCGCGGTCAGCTTGGTCGATATGCAGACGAAGAACAGCCCGCTGCGCTGCGCGCCCCAGGCAATGTCGTAGAATTGGGGGGTGTTCTCGCAAAACAGCGCGATCGTGTCGCCCGCTTCCAGGCCATGCGCTCGAAAGAGCCGCGCGGCGCGGTTGGAGCGCTGGTCGAGCTCGGCGAAGCTGATCGTCTCGCCGGTTTCGGCGACGATCAGCGCGGGCTTGCCCGGATCGCTCCGCGCATGGACGCATGGGTGCGACATTCGCCGGCCTCTCCCCTGTAGATTCGTTTTCTTTTGCAACGGGAAGCTAGCGCGAGACGAAGCGCGCGGCAACGGGGCGTTTTCCGGGGGTGCCCGGCCCTTCATTGCTTCCCCGGCGAAGGCCGGGGCCCAGTAGGGAGACAGAAGAGCCTTGAGCGCTGCGCTTCGTTACCCCGGCCATCTCTACTGGGCCCCGGCCTTCGCCGGGGAAGTGGCTTGGTTGGGCGTGGCCGCAAAGATCTCTGCACACACGCAAACGGCCGATCCCGAAGGACCGGCCGCTCGTGCATTAGCCAGAAACCGGAAAGCCTCAGCCAGCCGCAGGCGACCGCCGTCCACCGCCGCCGCCAGCCGGGCGACCACCGCCCGCCGGACGGCCGCTGCCACCCGGACGACCACCACCGGCCGGGCGACCACCGCCCGCAGGACGACCAGCGCCCCCCGCCGGACGCGCGCCACCGGCGCTGTAGGGACGGCTGCCACCGGCAGGACGCTCGCCGGTCGGTCGCGCGGCGTGGGTTGCGCGCGGCGGCGCACGGTGACGGCCGCTCTCGTCGCGCGGACGATCGCTGACGTCGGAACCCGCCGGGCGCGCCGCCTTGATGCGCGCCGCTTCGGCCATGAAGCCCTCGGGGAGCTTGACCATGTCGGGCTTGACGCGCGTCAGCTTCTCGATGTCGCGCAGGTAGCTCCGCTCGTCATCCGCGCAGAAGCTGATCGCGATGCCCGATGCGCCGGCGCGCGCGGTGCGGCCGATGCGGTGGACGTACTGCTCCGCCACGTTGGGCAGCTCGAAGTTGAACACGTGGCTGACGCCCGAGACGTCGATCCCGCGCGCCGCGATGTCGGTCGCGACCAGCACCTTGACCTTGCCGGTCTTGAACTCGCCAAGCGCGCGCTCGCGCTGCGGCTGGCTCTTGTTGCCGTGGATCGCGTTCGCCGGGATGCCATTCGCGCCGAGCAGCTTCACGACGCGGTCCGCGCCATGCTTGGTCCGCGTGAAGACGAGGCAACGCTCGATCGACCCGTCGGCCAGCAGCATCGTCAGCAGCGCCTGCTTCTCGCCTTGGTTGACGAAGTACACATACTGCTCGACGCGCTCGGCCGTGCTCGACACCGGCGCGACCTTGACGGTCGCGGGATCGGTGAGGAACTGGTCGGCGAGCTCGCGGATCGCGTTCGGCATGGTGGCCGAGAAGAACAGCGTCTGGCGCACGCGCGGCAGCATCTTCACGATCTTGCGCAGCGCGTGGATGAAGCCGAGGTCGAGCATCTGGTCGGCTTCGTCGAGCACGAGGATCTCGAGCATCGCGAGGCTGACCATGCGCTGCTCGATCAGGTCGAGCAGACGGCCCGGCGTGGCGACGAGGATGTCGACGCCGCGGCTCATGTCCTGACGGTTCTTGTTGATGCTGGTCCCGCCGAACACCGTCGCGACGGTCATCTTCGAGAACTTGGCGTAATCGCGCGCGCTATCGGCGATCTGGCTGGCAAGTTCGCGCGTCGGCGCGAGCACCAGCATGCGGCAATGCGTCGGCAGGACGCGCTTGTCGGCGGCGACGAGGCGCTGGATCGACGGTAGCACGAACGCGGCGGTCTTGCCGGTGCCGGTCTGCGCGATGCCGAGCAGATCGCGGCCTTCGAGCAGCATCGGGATCGACTGCGCCTGGATCGGGGTGGGGGTGGTATAGCCCTTTGCTTCGAGCGCGCGGACGAGCGGCTCGGCAAGGCCGAGATGTGCGAAAGACATGAAAGTGTATTCCATTGCATATGCCATGGACGCACGTTCTCGACGCGCGGATGGCGGGGGGAGGATTTGACACCCCGCGTGAAAAGGGAAGTCCGTTTGGTAACGACCGAGGCGGAGCTGGGACGATAAAGTCCGATCACGCTGCATGACGCTTCGATGGCCGCCATATGGCCGAGGCGGGGGCGGAAGTCAAGGTTGGGCGTGGCGCGGGCGCGCAGGCGCTATCCGTTTTCCCGCGCAGGCGGGAATCCAGCGTTTTGCAGAACAACGCCTCGTTGCGTTCGCGACTCCTGGACTCTCGCCTTCGCGGGAGCACGAGCGGCGTATCGATCACCCGACCCGGTTCGCCTCCAGCCCCGCGCGGAAATCATCCGGCAGCGTCGTCAGCCCGCCACTCGCACTCATCACGATCACGACGTCGCAGGTCGCGACGCATGTGCCGTTCTGGAACGCCGCCGACAGGATCTGCCAGCTGCGATTGCCGACCTCGCCGATCCCGGTCGCGACCGCGACGTCATCGGGGAAATACGCCTCGGCGAGATAATTGACCTCGACGCGCGCGACGAGCCAGCGATGCCCCGACCAGCCCGCCAGCCCGAGGGCGCGGTTGAACCGCACGCGCGCGCTCTCGAATAGTGCCGCCATCGCGACGTTGTTAATATGGCCGAGGACATCGAGGTCCTGGAACCGCGTCTGGATCGTCGTGGTGTGCGGATAGTGCGCGGAGTCCTGCCGCGCCGGATCGGGCCGCGCCATTCAGCGCGGCGCCATCCGGATCGCGCCGTCGAGCCGCACGTCCTCGCCGTTGAAATAGCTGTTCTCGACCATCGCAAGCGCGAGCTTGGCATATTCCTCGGGTTTCCCCAGCCGCTTGGGAAAGGGGACCGAAGCGGCGAGATTGTCCTTCACCTGCTGTGGCGCGCCCTGCATCAACGGGGTCTCGAAAATGCCAGGGAGGATCGTGTTGACGCGAATTCCTTCGCCCATCAGGTCGCGCGCGATGGGGAGGGTCATGCCGACGACCCCGCCCTTGGACGCGGAATAGGCGGCCTGGCCGATCTGCCCGTCCTCGGCGGCGACGCTCGCGGTCATTACGATCGCGCCGCGTTCGCCGTCCTCGCCGGGCGAACGCGTCAGCATTCCTGCGGCCGACTTGGCGACGCAGCGGAACGTGCCGACGAGGTTGATCTGGATGAGCCAGTCGAACGCGGCGAGGCTGAAATGCTTGATGCTGCCGTCTTCCTTGGAGCGGCTCGCGGTCTTTATCGCATTGCCGGTGCCTGCGCAGCAGACGAGGATCGCTTCCTGCCCATGCGCCGCGCGCGCCTTGGCGAAGCCCGCGTCGACCGAGTCCTCGGACGTGACGTTGACTTCGCAGAAGGTGCCGCCGATCTCCGCGGCGATCGCTTCGCCCTTCTCGGTCTGCATGTCGAAGATCGCGACCTTGACGCCCTTGGCGGCGAGCGCGCGGGCGGTGGCGGCGCCGAGGCCGGAGGCGCCGCCGGTGACGACGGCGGCGGTGGTGGAATCTAGGTTCATGGTGTTTCCTCCCTTGGAATGAGCACGTCCCTCCCCTTCAGGGGAGGGGATGGGGGTGGGGTGTGCCTCGCAGAGAACGCGCTCTGCTGGACTGCCCCACCCCAACCCCTCCCCTGAAGGGGAGGGGCTAAGTGAGATCAGCGCCGCCTGGTGATCGCGGTTTTGGCAAGGTCCAAGTTCATCGCGAAGTCCCTCCATTGCAACGAGAACGCCCCTCCCCTTCAGGGGAGGGGATGGGGGTGGGGTGTGCCTCGCAGAGACCTGCGCCCGGTACAGCCCCACCCCAACCCCTCCCCTGAAGGGGAGGGGCTAAGAATAATCAAAGCCGTTCGATGATCGTGACGTTGGCGATCCCGCCGCCCTCGCACATCGTCTGCAACCCGTAGCGGCCGCCCGAGGCGTGCAAAGCGTGAACCAAGGTCGCCATCAGCTTCGTGCCCGAAGCGCCGAGCGGATGCCCCAAAGCAATCGCGCCGCCATTGACGTTCAACCGCGCGTGATCCGCGCCGCTATGCTTGAGCCACGCGAGCGGCACCGGCGCAAACGCTTCGTTGACCTCGTACAGGTCGATATCTTCGATCTTCATCCCCGAACGCTGCAACGCGCGGTCGGTCGCGAACAGCGGTTCCTCGAGCATGATCACCGGGTCGCCCCCGGTCACGGTCAGGTTGACGATCCGCGCGAGCGGGGTGAGCCCATGCTCCTTCAACGCGCGCTCGCTGACGATCATCACCGCCGACGCGCCATCGCAGATCTGGCTGGCGTTGGCCGCGCTGATGTTGCCGCCTTCCTGCAGCAATTTGACCGCGCCGATGCTCTCCAGCGTCGCATCCGCGCGGATGCCCTCGTCGGTGCGGTGACTAATCACACCGTCGGGCGTCTCGACGTCGAGCGCGAGGATCTCCTTGTCGAACGCGCCCCGCTCGGTCGCGGCGGCGGCGCGGCGGTGACTTTCGACCGCGAAAGTGTCGAGCTGCTCGCGGGTGAAGCCGTGCTTCTTGACGATCATCTCCGCGCCCATGAACTGGCTGAACATGACGCCGGGATATTTCTCTTCAAGGAGCGGCGACTTGTAGTTGCCCAGCCCCTCTTTCATGAACAGCGTCGCGGTGGTGCCCATCGGCACGCGCGTCATGCTCTCGACGCCTGCCGCGATGACGATGTCCTGCGTTCCCGACATCACCGCCTGCGCGGCGAACTGCATCGCCTGTTGCGAGGAACCGCACTGCCGGTCGATCGAGACGGCGGGGACGCTGTCGGGCAGGTTCTTCGCCGCGAGCACCGCGTTGCGCCCGACCTGCCCCGCCTGCTGCCCGCCCTGCATCACGCAGCCCATGATCACGTCGTCGACCGCCGCGCCGTCGATCCCGGTGCGTGCGACGATCGCGTCGAGTACGGATGCTGCCAAGTCGACCGGATGCCAGCCGGCGAGCTTTCCGCCGCGCTTGCCGCCAGCGGTGCGCACCGCGTCCACGATATAGGCCTCGGCCATGCTCGACTCCCCTAATGAAGGTTGTATTTTGCAACTGTCTTGCCCCGAATGGCGGCGACGGGCAAGAGTGCGGTTGCATACCCGAGGCTCGAAAGGACATTCCATGACGCTCAGCGAAGCGATCGCGGCGCGGCGATCGGTGCGCGGGTTCCTGCCGACGCCGGTCGATCCGGCGGTGCTGTCCGGCATCGTCACCAAGGCCGCGCGCGCGGCGACCGGGGGCAATCTCCAGCCCTGGCACGTCGACCTGCTGACGGGCGCGCCGCTCGCCGCGTTGAAGCAGACGATCGCCGCGAAGCTGTGGCGCGGCGAGACCGAGGAGCCCGCCTACGCCATCTACCCGCCCGACCTTGTCGCGCCATACCGCGACCGGCGTTTTGCGGTCGGCGAGGCATTGTACGGCGAACTCGGCATCCCGCGCGAGGACAAGGCGGCGCGGCGCTTGTGGTTCGCGCGCAACTTCCAGTTCTTCGGCGCGCCTGCTGCGCTTTTCTGCAGCGTCGATCGACGGATGGGGCCGCCGCAATGGGCCGACCTCGGCATGTACCTCCAGAATGTCATGCTGCTCGCGGTCGAGGCCGGACTGGCGACGTGCGCGCAGGAATGCTGGGCGATGTTTCCGGAGACGGTCGGCACGGCGATCGACCTGCCGCCGGAGCGGATGCTGTTCTGCGGCATGGCGATCGGGGTGGAGGACATCGCCGATCCGGCGAATGCGCTGCGTACACAGCGCGCGGACCCGGCGGAATGGCTGACGGTGCATGGCTAAGGTCCCCGCCGCGTCCGTCATCCCCCCTCAGGCATGGCCTCTGCGAAACCGTCGATGTTCTCCCGCGAATGCGGGAGTCCAAGCGTCGCGAGAACTGTAAGTCGTTGTTCTGCTTGGCTCTGGATTCCCGCCTTCGCGGAAAAGCGGCAAATGACGGGTGCGTAAGCCGACTTTCGCAGAGGTCCCGCCCGCGCGGGGAAGGACGGATGTTGGTTTGCACCCGTCCCGCATTGCGATACAGCGCGCGCCCATGCCGCCCGACCCCCTCCCCGCCTTCGACCCCGCCCGTTTCAGCCGCCTCGGTGTCGGCGGCCATGGCGGGTTGCTGGGCCTCAGCTATCTTGCGCACGGTCCCGACTGGTGCGAGCTGCAGCTCCCGTATCGCGCGGACCTGATCGGTGATCCCGACAGCGGCGTGCTCGCGTCCGGCCCGATCCTGACAATGATGGACATGGCGACCAGCCTCGCGGTGTGGACCCGGCTCGGCACCTTCCGCCCGCACGCGACGCTGGATCTCCGGATCGATTATCTGCGCCCCGCCACCCCGGGCAAGACCGTGATCGGCCACGGCGAATGCTATCGCATCACGCGCTCGATCTCGTTCGTGCGCGGGCAGGCGCATGACGGCGATCCGGCCGATCCGCTCGCGCATGTCGCGGGCACCTTCATGTTCACGGACGCCGCCTGATGCTCCCGCCTTATGCCCAGACGCTCGGAATCGAAATCGCGCCCGGCGACGATGCGATCCTGCTGACGATGCCATTCGGACAGGCGCTGACCGGACGCCCCGGCTGGCTCCACGGTGGCGCGATCGGCGGGTTGCTCGAGATGGCGGCGATCGTCGCGGTACGCCAGGCGCTCGCCGACGATGGCGGCGGGCAGATCAAGCCGATCAACGTGACGGTCGATTACATGCGCGGCGGGCGCGACAAGCCGACCTATGCGCGCGGGGTCGTGACTCGGCTCGGCGGACGCGTCGCCAATGTCGAGGCGACCGCCTGGCAGGACGATCCCGCCAAGCCGATCGCCGCGGCTCGGATGAACTATCTGATCGCGCGCGCCTGACGCCTCACTTCTTCGCCAGCCGTACCAGCTTGCCGCCATCCTCGAGCAGCCAGATTGCGCCATCGGGGGCCTGCGCGACATCGCGGACACGCTCGCCGATCTTATACTGGTTCGCGACCTTCGCGGTATTGCCCGCCAGCGTCACGCGGATCAGCGCCTCGCCCGACAGCGCGCCGATGAACAAATTGCCGCGGAACTCGGGGAACATCGCGCCGGTATAATAGAGCATCCCGCCCGGCGAGATCGACGGGTTCCACCACAGCTTGGGGGCCTCGAGATCGGGGCGGCTGGGGTGATCGGGAATCGGCTTGCCCGAATAATTGTCGCCGTTCGACACGATCGGCCAGCCGTAATTCTTCCCCGGCAGGATCAGGTTGAGCTCGTCGCCGCCGCGGGGCCCCATCTCGACTTCCCACAGCGTACCGTCCTGCGCGAAGACCATCCCGTACGGGTTGCGATGCCCGCTGCTCCATGTCTGTGCACGGACCCCGCCCGCCGATGCCATCGGGTTGCCGGGCGCCGGCTTGCCGTCGAGCGTCAGGTGGAGGATCTTGCCGATCGCCTGGTCCGGGTCCTGCGCCGGCGTGAAACGCTGACGCTCGCCCGAGGAAAGGTAGAGCGACTTGCCGTCGGGCGCGAACAGGATGTTGGCACCGAACTGGCCACCGACCCCGTCGCTCCCCGCGCGCCACAGCACCTGCAGGTTGACCAGCGCGGTCCCGGTAAACAGCCCGCGTGCGAGCGCCAGGCTACTCCCGCCCGGGCGCGGTTCGGAATAGCTGATATAGACCAGCTTGCTCGTCGCGAAATCAGGGGCGGGCGCGATGTCGAGCAATCCGCCCTGATTGTCGAACAGCACCTTGGGCGCCCCCGTGATGTCGACGATCGATCCGTCCGGGCGGCGCAGCTTGATCTTGCCCGCCTTCTCGGTGACGAACGCCGACCCGTCGGGCAAGAACGCGATCGCGAACGGATCCTCGAACTGGCCAAGTGTCTGCATCGCGAATGGTGGTGCGGTTTCCTTGGTATTGGCGTGGCCTGTCGTGGCCGCGACATTCTTGACCGTCGCGTCGGGCGCGTCGTCGGGCAGGCTCGTGACGGGGGCCATGGTCGATGCCGGTGCCGGTGCGGACGATGCGGGCGACGTCGGCGAAGACTGGGTCGCGGCGGGTGCGGCGGTGGATTGCTGCGGCGACCCCGAACAGGCGGTGGCCGCCAGCAGCAGGGCAAGCGGTGCACGGGACGTCAGCATCGGCGATTCTCCTGGGGTCTTAGACACATACTGTCGTCGCCGCGGAGTGGTTCCACGCCTGTACAGGGTCTTGCTACACGGGACTGCCGGGACGGGTCGATCGAAATCCCGTGCGTGGCTCCCCGAAACGCTAACCGCTCCGCGCACGATCGCGCATCACAGCCGCTTGCCAGCCCCCCGCAATCCGACTATATCGCCGCTATTCTCTACATCATTGGATGAAGAGGCTGGAGCCCCCCGGTTCCGGCGCCGAACCGCTTTGACCATTGCCAAGCCCATTGCCAAGGAAGTCGCACGCTTGACCGAAACGCCCGACCTGACCGCGCTCGTCGCCCCCGAAGCCGAAGCGCTCGGATTCGATCTCGTGCGCGTCAAGCTGTTCGGCGGCAAGGGTGATCTCACGCTCCAGGTGATGGCGGAGCGCCCCGACACGCGCCAGCTGACGATCGACGATTGCGCCGAACTGTCGCGCCGCATCTCGGACGTGCTCGATGCGCTCGAGCTCGAGGGAAAGGATCCGATCGAGGACGAATATCGCCTCGAGGTTTCGTCCCCCGGGATCGACCGGCCGCTCACCCGGCTCAAGGATTTCAGCGACTGGGCAGGGCATGAGGCGCGCATCGTGCTGCTCGCACCGCTCGAGGGCCGCAAGGTGCTGACCGGCACGCTCAAGGGCGTGACCGACGACCGCATCGCGATCTACCTCGCCAAGCATGGCGAGCTCGACGTGCCGTTCGCGCAGGTCAACACCGCCAAGCTGGTGCTGACCGATGCGCTGATCGCCGCGACTCGCCCGCTGTCGATGGACGGCGCGGACGAAGAAGAAATCGAACACGACGACGAAGCTGTAGATGCGCCCGAGGGTGCCGACCGCGAAGAAGGACATAACTGATGGCCACCCCAGCAACCTCCGGCGTCACCGCCAACCGCGCCGAGCTGATCGCGATTGCGAACGCGGTCGCCACCGAGAAGATGATCGACAAGGGCATCGTCATCGAGGCGATGGAAGACGCGATCCAGCGCGCCGCCCGCGCACGCTACGGTGCCGAGAACGACATCCGTGCGAAACTCGACCCCAATA
Source organism: Sphingomonas sp. TREG-RG-20F-R18-01 (assembly GCF_022662475.1). Lineage (GTDB taxonomy): Bacteria > Pseudomonadota > Alphaproteobacteria > Sphingomonadales > Sphingomonadaceae > Sphingomonas. Next base: position 117,869 of record NZ_JAKNQQ010000007.1, on the reverse strand, counting down.
CCGGCGATCTCCGCCTATGGCGCGTCGTCGAAGTGGTCGAGGCGGTCGATGACTATTTCAAGCAGGTCAATTTGAAGGAAGCCGAGAAGCTCCAGAAGGGTGCGGTCGTCGGCGACTATATCGTCGATCCGCTCCCCCCGATCGAGTTCGGCCGCATCGCCGCGCAGGCCGCCAAGCAGGTCATCTTCCAGAAGGTCCGCGACGCCGAGCGCGAGCGCCAGTATGAAGAATTCAAGGACCGGATGGGCGAGATCATCACCGGCGTCGTCAAGCGCGTCGAGTTCGGCCACGTCGTCGTCGACCTCGGCCGCGCCGAGGGCGTGATCCGTCGCGACCAGCAGATCCCGCGCGAAGTCGTCCGCGTCAACGACCGGATCCGCTCGCTGATCCTCAACGTCCGCCGCGAAAACCGCGGGCCGCAGATTTTCTTGAGCCGCGCGCACCCCGACTTCATGAAGAAGCTGTTCGCGCAGGAAGTGCCGGAAATCTACGACGGCATCATCGAGATCAAGGCCGCTGCGCGCGACCCGGGCTCGCGCGCCAAGATCGGCGTCATTTCGCATGACTCGAGCATCGATCCGGTCGGCGCGTGCGTCGGCATGAAGGGCAGTCGCGTCCAGGCGGTCGTCCAGGAAATGCAGGGCGAGAAGATCGACATCATCCCGTGGTCGCCCGACACCGCGACCTTCGTCGTCAACGCGCTCCAGCCGGCCTCCGTGTCGCGCGTGGTGATCGACGAGGAAGAGGATCGCATCGAGGTCGTCGTTCCCGACGATCAGCTGTCGCTCGCGATCGGTCGTCGTGGCCAGAACGTGCGGCTCGCGTCGCAGCTGACCGCCAAGGCGATCGACATCCTGACCGAGGCGGATGCCTCCGAGAAGCGCCAGAAGGAATTCGTCGAGCGCTCGGCGCTGTTCGAGAAGGAACTCGACGTCGACGAGACGCTCGCGCAGCTGCTGGTCGCCGAAGGCTTCGGCAGCCTCGAGGAAGTCGCGTATGTCGGCGTCGACGAAATCGCATCGATCGAAGGCTTTGACGACGATCTCGCCGCCGAGCTGCAGAGCCGTGCGACCGAGGCGCTCGATCGCCGCGAATCGACCAACCGCGACGAGCGTCGTGGTCTGGGTGTCGATGACGCGCTTGCCGCGCTGCCGCACCTCAACGAAGCGATGCTGGTCACGCTCGGCAAGGCCGGGATCAAGACGCTTGACGACCTCGCTGATCTGGCGACCGACGAGTTGATCCAGAAGAAGCGCCAGGAACAGCGCCGCCGCGCCGAGGATGCGCCCAAGCGCGTCGAGGACAAGGGTGGCGTGCTCGGCGAATATGGCCTGAGCGAAGCGCAGGGCAATGAGATCATCATGGCCGCCCGCGCACACTGGTTCGAGGACGAGGAAGCCGAGGTAGAGGCTGAAGAAGCACCGGCTGCGGACGCCTCGGAGGAAAAGGACGCCTGATGCCGTTCGTCAGCATCCGCATTTCGGGCACCGCGACCAGGGACCAGAAGTCCGGGATCGTCGCGGATGTCACCCGGTCGCTGGTCGAGCGGCTGGGCAAGAACCCGGCTGCGGTGCAGATCGTGATCGAGGAAGTGTCGACCGAGAATTACGGCGCGGGCGGGCTTCTGATCGCCGACCGGGATGTCCCTAAGTTGCAGGAGGACGCACATGCGGAATCCTCGCAATGACTCGCTAGCGACTCACGCAGTCCTGGGTGCAACCTTAGCCCCTCCCCTTCAGGGGAGGGGTTGGGGTGGGGCTGTATCAGGCGCAGGTCTCTGCGAGGCCCGCCCCACCCCCAACCCAGCGTCGGGTCGGTCATGCTCCCAGCATGACCTGAACAGCGCGGGGCGCTGTTCACCCGCCGCTCCTGAAGGGGAGGGGCTTAAGTAATGAACGACACCCCCGACGAAACCGGCGCAATCCGTCGCTGCATCCTCCTCGGCGAGCGCGCCCCGCGCGAAACGCTGGTCCGCCTCGCGCTGTCCCCCGACGGCGCGGTCCACCCCGACGTGCGCGCCAAGGCCCCCGGCCGTGGCGCGTGGATCGGCGTGACCCGCGCGGAGCTCGACACCGCGATTACCAAGGGCAAACTCAAGGCAGCGCTCGCGCGTGCGTTCAAGACCGGCCCGATCGCGATCCCGGACGACCTGTCCGGCAAGATCGCCACTGCGCTCGAACGCGCCGTGCTCGACCGCCTCGGACTCGAAGCGCGCACCGGCAACCTGTTGACGGGCGCGGAAAAGATCGAGACTGCCGCGCGCAGCGGCAACCTTCACCTGCTGCTCCACGCCTGCGATGCGGGCGCGGACGGCAACCGTAAACTCGATCAGGCCTGGCGCATCGGCAACGATGAAGAAGGAAGTGATTTGAGGGGGTTGGTTCTGCCGGTCCCGCGCACCATATTGGCCGTGGCACTAGGCCGCCAGAATGTGGTACATATAGGCCTGACTGATCCCGATGCCGCCGGACGCGTACGCGATTCGCTACACCGCTGGCTGCATTTCATCGGCCCTGACCCAACTCCCGCGCCTTGCGAAACGGCCTCGCAGGGGGCATCGGCGTCTCACCACGACGCCGGTCCGCTGGCCGATCTGGCCCGAGTGCCGACAGACGACGTACACGAGGAATTTGAGTGAGCGATACCGAGAACGAAAAGCCGAAGCTGGGCATGCGCGCGCCTTTGGGCTTGAAGCGTACGGTCGAGACCGGCCAGGTCAAGCAGAGCTTCAGCCATGGACGGTCGAACACCGTCGTGGTCGAGGTGAAGCGCCGCCGCGTGCTCGGCCCGGGCGGCACCCCGGTCGATGCGCCCGTCGTCGAGGAAGCAGCGGCTCCGGCTGCGGCCCCCGCACCGGCACCAACCCCGGCTGCGCGCGTGCCGGAACCCCGCCGCGCGCCTTCGCCCGCGCCGGTGTCGCCCGCCAACTCGCTGCTGTCGCGGCAGGAACTCCAGACCAAGCTGCTGCGCGAGGCCGATGAGGCGCGCATGCAGGCGCAGGAGGAGAATCGTCGTCGTGACGAGCGTCTTCGTGCCGAGGCGCTCGAGGAAGATCGTCGCCGCGCCGAGGAACGGGCCAAGGCGCCTGCGCCGACGGCTGAGCCGACGCCCGCTCCCGAGCCGACGCCCGAGCCCGTCGCAGAGCAGGCGGCTCCTGTCCCGGCTCCGCTCGAAGCTGCAGCGCCCGAAGCGCCTGCTCCGGTCGCGGCACCCGCCGCCCCGGCAGCGCCGGTCGCCGCAACGCCTGCTCCGGTGGCAACGCCTGCGCCGGCCGCACCGGCGCCCGTAGCTGCTGCGCCTGCGCCGGTCGCAGCCAAGCCGACGCCCGCCCCTGCGCCAGCGCCAGCCCCCGTGCTGCGCCCGCTGTCGCTCGAGCGCGATCCGTCGATGCCCGCGCCGCGTCTGTTCACGCCGGTTCCGCGGCCCGAGCGGCCCAAGCCGCCGGCACCCGCGCCTGCTCCCGAGCCGACGCCTGCTGCTGCAACCACCGCATCGGCAACGCCGACGCCCGCTGGTACGGTCAAGCGTCCGGGGTCGCCCTCGGCTGCCCCGACCGAAGCGCCGTCGCGTCCAGGTGCCGGTCCGCGTGACCGCAAGGGTGACGAGCGTCGCGGCGGCAAGCTGACCGTCAATCGTGCGCTCAACGACGGCGACGGCGCGCGGGCGCGCTCGCTTGCTGCCTTGAAGCGGGCCCGCGAGAAGGAAAACCGCCGGATGGGCGGCCCGCGCGAGGTGCAGGCCAAGCAGATCCGCGACGTCGTGGTGCCGGAGGCGATCACCGTCCAGGAACTCGCCAACCGCATGGCGGAAAAGGGCGCGGACCTGGTCAAGACGCTGTTCAAGATGGGGATGCCCGTCACGATGACGCAGACGATCGACCAGGATACCGCCGAGCTGCTGGTGACCGAATTCGGCCACAACATTCAGCGCGTCAGCGATTCGGACATCGATCTGACCAACGACACGCATGAGGATCACGACGAGAACGCGGTCACGCGTCCGCCGGTCGTGACGATCATGGGTCATGTCGATCACGGCAAGACCTCGCTGCTCGACGCACTGCGCGGGACCGATGTCGTGCGCGGCGAGGCCGGTGGCATCACCCAGCATATCGGTGCCTATCAGGTCACGCTGAAGGACAAGTCGAAGATCACCTTCCTCGACACCCCGGGCCATGAAGCGTTCACCGAGATGCGCCAGCGCGGCGCCAACGTGACCGACATCGTCGTGCTCGTTGTCGCAGCGGACGACAGCATCAAGCCGCAGACCGTCGAGGCGATCAACCATACGCGCGCCGCTGGCGTGCCGATGATCGTCGCGATCAACAAGGTCGACAAGCACGACGCCAATCCGCAGAAGGTGCGCGAGCAGCTGCTGCAATATGAGGTCGTGGTCGAGGAACTGTCGGGCGACGTCCAGGACGTCGAGGTCTCGGCGCTCAAGAAGACCGGTCTCGACGAGCTGATCGAAAAGATCCAGCTCCAGGCCGAACTGCTCGAGCTCAAGGCCAACCCGGACCGTACCGCCGAGGGCACCGTGATCGAGGCGAAGCTCGACAAGGGCCGCGGCCCGGTCGCGACGATCCTCGTCAACCGCGGCACGCTCAAGGTCGGCGACATATTCGTCGTCGGCGCCGAGAGCGGCAAGGTCCGCGCGATGACCAACGACAAGGGTCAGCAGATCAAGGTCGCTGGTCCGTCGATGCCGGTCGAGGTGCTCGGTCTCTCGGGTGTCCCGCGTGCGGGTGATCCACTCTCGGTGGTCGAGAGCGAGGCGCGTGCGCGTGAAGTCGCCGAATATCGCAAGGGCGTCATCACCGACAAGCGTACCGGGGGTGGCCCGGCCAGCCTCGAGTCGATGTTCTCGGCGCTCAAGGAAAAGCAGGCGATCGAGTATCCGCTGGTGGTCAAGGCCGACACGCAAGGGTCAGTCGAGGCGATCGTGGGCGCGATCAACAAGATCTCGACCGATCTCATCAAGGCGCGCGTCCTGCATTCGGGCGTCGGTGGCATCACCGAGAGCGACGTGACGTTGGCGGGTGCATCGGGCGCACCGATCATCGGCTTCAACGTCCGTCCGAACGCCAAGGCACGCGAGATCGCGGAACGGCAGAAGGTCGCGTTCAAATATTATGACGTGATCTACGACCTGACCGACGAGATCCGCGCCGGCATGGCGGGCGAGCTTGGACCCGAGGCGTTCGAAACGGTCGTTGGCCGCGCCGAAATCCGCGACGTCTTCTCGGCTGGCAAGCACGGCAAGGCGGCGGGTCTGCTCGTTACCGAGGGCAATATCCGCAAGGCGCTCAAGGCGCGTATCACCCGGGCGGATGTCATCATCTACCAGGGCGAGATCGCCTCGCTGCGCCGCTTCAAGGACGACGTCGCCGAAGTGCGCGCAGGTCTGGAGTGCGGCGTGACCTTCACGTCGAACTTCGTCGACATCAAGCCGGGCGACTTCCTCGAAACGTTCGAAGTCGAACTGCGCGAACGCACGCTGTAATCTTCTCCCTCTCCCCGCCCGCGGGGAGAGGGCAGACAAGCGAAGCGAAGTCGGGAGAGGGGCAGTGACGCGGACGTTGGTCTGCTGGACTGCCCCTCTCCCCGACCCTCTCCCCGGAGGGGAGAGGGAGGAAGAAGAATATGCGCCCGACCGATACCCCAGAATCCCGCAACGTCCGCCTGCTCCGCGTCGGCGAACAGATGCGCCACACGCTGAGCGAGATCCTCGCGCGCGGCGACGTGCACGACGAGACGCTGGCCAAGCATCCGGTGACCATCACCGAAGTCCGCATGTCGCCTGACCTCCGCCACGCGACGGTGTTCATGAAGTCGTTGCTCGGCAAGGACGAGGAAGCAGTGCTCAAGGCGCTGCGCACCAATACCGCGTACCTTCAACGCGAGGTCGCCTCGCAGGTGCGGATGAAATACGCCGCCAAGCTCAAGTTCCTGGCTGACGACAGCTTCGACGAGGGCAGCCACATCGACGCGTTGCTGCGCAAGCCCGAAGTTGCGCGCGACCTGGGGGAGCCCTCCGAAGATTGACCCTCGCGCCGGTAAGACGTATCTTACAGGAATGACATTGCAAACGCGCATTTCTGAAAAGGGTCAGGTCGTCGTTCCCAAGGCGACGCGCGACCGGCTTGGCTGGCAACCGGGAACAGATCTTGACGTGATCGAGACGGGCGACGGTATAATGCTGCGCCGTCGCGCCATGCCCAATACTTTGACGGTCGACGCCGCAGTCGCACGCTTGAGGAGCCTCTATCGGCACGAAGGCGCGCCTGTCCCATTGGAACAGCTGAACTGGTCGGCGGCTGTCGACGATGCCGATCTGTGAAAGCACTCGATACCAATATTCTTGCGCGGTTGATCCTGGCCGATGACGACGCGCAATATGCATCGGCGATCGCGCTGATCGGCCAACCTGTTTGGGTTCCGACCACGGTGTGGATCGAACTGGGCTGGGTCCTGAGCAAGCGGTTGCGACTGGATCGCGCAGTCGTCAGCGACGCCCTTCGCACGATCCTGTTGATCGAGACCGTCCACACCGCCGACCGCGACGGGATCGGCTGGGCGATCGAGCGCTACCGTGCAGGCGCCGATTGGGCCGACATGATTCATCTGATCACGGCGCGCGGTGTCGCCGAGACGTTCGTTACGTTCGATCGCGGCATCGTCGCCCAGGCCGGCCCCGATACCCCCCTCGCAATCGAAACCCTTTCCTGATGGCCAAGCTCTATTTCTACTACGCCAGCATGAACGCGGGCAAATCGACCAACCTGCTGCAAGCCGACTTCAACTATCGCGAGCGCGGGATGCGCACCGTCCTGCTCACCGCGGCGATCGACGATCGCTTTGCCGCGGGTACGATCACCTCGCGCATAGGGCTCGCCGCGGATGCGATCGCGTTCGAGCGCGATACCGATCTGGTCGCGGTCGTCGTGCGCGAGGGTGAGACGCCGCCCGCCTGCGTGCTGGTCGACGAAGCGCAGTTCCTGACCGCCGCGCAAGTCGACCAGCTCGCCGAACTCGCCGACGACCACGGTATTCCGGTGCTCGCCTATGGCCTGCGTACCGATTTCCTCGGCGCATTGTTCGAGGGATCGGCGCGGCTGCTGGCGATTGCGGATTCGCTGATCGAGATCAAATCGGTTTGCGCGTGCGGGCGCAAGGCGACGATGAACCTGCGGATGGGCTCGAACGGTCGCGCGATCGCCGAGGGCGCGCAGACCGAGATCGGCGGGAACGACCTGTACATCGCGCTGTGTCGTCGCCATTTCCAGAAAGCGCTTGCCGCCTCCTGACCCGAACGGACCTGAATGACCGACCCCAACCTGCCCTACACCATCGCGGTGTGGCTCATTCCCCTCGTCATCGCGATCGTCTTCCACGAAGTCGCGCACGGCTATGTCGCACGGATCTTCGGTGATCCGACCGCGGACCGGCTCGGACGGCTGACGCTCAACCCGCTCCGCCATGTCGATCCGATCGGTACGGTCGTGCTGCCGATGATCTTGGCGATCGCACATGCACCGATCTTCGGCTGGGCCAAACCCGTGCCGGTCGATGCGTCGCGGCTGCGCAACCCGCGGCGCGACATGATGCTGGTCGCGCTGGCGGGCCCGGCGACAAATTTCGTGCTGGCGACGTTCGCGGCGCTGGCGCTCGGCGCGTTCGTCGGGCTGCATGGCGGGATCCCCGCGCAAGGCGCACCGCATACGGTGGCGGGGTTCGTGTTCGACAGCCTCTACAGCTTCGTGCTGGTCAACGTGTTCCTCGGCGTCTTCAACCTGATCCCGCTGCCGCCGTTCGATGGCGGGCATGTCGTGCAGGGGCTGCTGCCGCGCGCCGCCGCGATCCAATATTCGAAGCTCGCGCGCTTCGGGTTTCCGCTGCTGCTGTTCCTGCTGTTCGTGCTGCCGATGATCAGCCCGCAGGCCGATATCGTCCGCCGCGTGATCGGCCCGATCGCGAGCACGGTCGCGGACTTCTTCCTTGGCTTTGCGCAATTGGGTGGGTTGTGAGCGGCATCAACGGCTGGCTGATCCTCGACAAGCCGCTCGGACTCGGGTCGACCGATGGCGTCACCGCGGTCAAGCGCGCGCTGCGTGCAGCGGGCTATGATGCGAGCAAGCGCGGAATCAAGGTCGGGCATGGCGGCACGCTCGATCCGCTCGCGACCGGGGTGCTGCCGATCGCGCTGGGCGAGGCGACCAAGCTCGCTGGACGCATGCTCGACAGCGACAAGATCTACGACTTCACGGTTCGGTTCGGCGCGCAGACCGATACGCTCGATCTGGAGGGCAAGGTCATCGCGACGTCCGACGTGCGGCCGACGCTGGCCGCGGTCGAGGCGGTGCTGGCGCAGTTCACCGGGCCGATCGACCAGGTGCCGCCGATCTATTCCGCGCTCAAGGTCGATGGCGAGCGCGCCTATGATCGCGCCCGCGCGGGCGAGGACGTCGTACTGGCGAGCCGCCGGGTGACGATCCACGCCCTCACCGTCACCCCGGCGAAGGCCGGGGCCGCTGGGTTATCTGGCGAGCCGGCTGCCCCAAACGTGACGGCCCCGGCATCCGCCGGGGTGACGGAGGTCACCCTCACCGCGCACGTCTCCAAGGGCACCTACATCCGCTCCCTTGCGCGCGACATCGCGATCGCGCTCGGCACGGTCGGGCATGTCACCATGCTTCGCCGCACCAAGGCCGGTCCGTTCGACCTGTCCCACGCGATATCGCTGGACAAACTGGCCGAATTCGGCCAAGCGCGCACCCTTGAACACAATCTCCTGCCGTTGAGGGCGGGGCTGGACGACATCCCGGCTCTATCCCTCACCCCCGATCAGGCAGAGCTGCTCCGACAGGGGCGGGTGTTGGTCGGGATTGCCGCAGACGATGGCCCCTACTTCGCGACGTTGGACGACAGTCCGGTTGCCTTGGTGGAGGTTCAGGACCGCGAGGTCCGCGTCGTTCGTGGCTTCAACCTGTGACGATGTCGAAGGAAGACTGAAATGACGATCACTGCAGAGCGCAAGGACGCGCTCGTCAAGGAACATGGCCGTGTAGAAGGCGACACCGGCAGCCCCGAAGTCCAGGTCGCGATCCTCACCGAGCGCATTCGCAACCTGACCGAGCACTTCAAGGGCCACAAGAAAGACAACCATTCGCGTCGCGGTCTGCTGATGATGGTCAACAAGCGGCGTTCGCTGCTCGACTATCTCCGTCACAAGGACGGTCAGCGGTATCTCGACCTGATCGCGAAGCTCGGTCTTCGCAAGTAACACCGGGGGGCGGCCGAAAGGTCGCCCCTTTTGGCATTCCGGCCCGACATCGGGCCTAACGAGTTCGGGCGCAGCGGTCCTTTAAGCGACGTTGCGCACCTGGACCCCGGCCTTCGCCGGGGAAGTGCAGAGGGAACGGCAATTCGGCCCTTCCGTCGGGAGCGATCAAGCGCTCCAGACCGCGCGGACCGGTTAGTCCGCACAGTGGCCCCGTCGGCATCCGGCCGGCGGTGTTGAAGGAAAAAGCATGTTCGATACCAAGACCGTAACCACCCAGTGGGGTGGCAAGACGCTGACGCTGGAAACCGGCCGCGTCGCGCGCCAGGCAGACGGTGCCGTGATGGCAACGCTCGGCGAGACCGTGGTGCTCTGCGCCGTGACCGCCGCCAAGTCGGTGAAGGAAGGCCAGGACTTCTTCCCGCTGACCGTTCACTATCAGGAAAAATATTCGGCTGCCGGCCGTATCCCCGGTGGCTTCTTCAAGCGTGAGCGCGGTGCGACCGAAAAGGAAACGCTGACCAGCCGCCTGATCGACCGTCCGATCCGCCCGTTGTTCCCGGAAGGGTTCTACAACGAGATCAACGTGATCTGCCAGGTCCTGTCGTATGACGGCGAGAACGAGCCGGACATGCTGGCGATGGTCGCAGCATCGGCTGCGCTGACCATCTCGGGCGTGCCCTTCATGGGCCCGATCGGCGCGGCACGCGTCGGCTACATCGATGGCGAGTACATCCTCAACCCGACCGTCGAGCAGATCAAGGCGGGCGAGCTCGATCTCGTCGTCGCTGCGACCGGCGATGCCGTGATGATGGTCGAATCCGAAGCCAAGGAGCTTTCGGAAGAGGTCATGCTCGGTGCGGTCCAGTTCGCGCACAAGGCGTGCCGCGAAGTCTGCAACCTCGTCATCGATCTGGCCGAGCAGGCTGCCAAGGATCCGTGGGAAATGCCCGCACAGAGCGATCTGACCGCCGCCAAGGACAAGCTGCGCAAGCTCGTCGGTGCCGACATTGCCGCCGCCTATAAGGTGACCGACAAGTCCAAGCGTTCGACGATGCTGTACGAAGTCCGCGCCAAGGCACGCGAGGCGTTCGCCGATGCAGCCCCGCAGGACCAGATGGCAGCGGGCAAGCTCGTCAAGAAGCTCGAGGGCGAGATCGTCCGTGGCGCGATCCTCAAGGATGGCACGCGCATCGACGGCCGCACCACCACGCAGATCCGTCCGATCGAGGCGATGGTGCACTTCCTGCCGCGCGCGCATGGTTCGGCGCTGTTCACCCGCGGTGAGACGCAGGCGATCTGCACGACCACGCTCGGCACCAAGGACGCAGAGCAGATGATCGACGGGCTGACCGGCCTGTCGTACGAGAACTTCATGCTCCACTACAACTTCCCGCCCTATTCGGTCGGTGAAGTCGGCCGCTTCGGTGCGCCGGGCCGTCGTGAAGTCGGCCACGGCAAGCTTGCGTGGCGCGCGCTGCATCCGGTGCTGCCGTCGAAGGACGAGTTCCCGTACACGATCCGCGTCCTGTCGGACATCACCGAGAGCAACGGCTCCTCGTCGATGGCGACGGTCTGCGGCGGTTCGCTGTCGATGATGGACGCGGGTGTTCCGCTCAAGCGTCCGGTTTCGGGCATCGCGATGGGCCTGATCCTCGAGGGCAAGGACTTTGCGGTTCTCTCGGACATCCTCGGCGACGAGGATCACCTCGGCGACATGGACTTCAAGGTCGCAGGGACCGAGGCCGGCATCACCACGATGCAGATGGACATCAAGATCGCCGGCATCACCGACGAGATCATGCGGGTTGCCCTGGCGCAGGCCAAGGAAGGCCGCGCGCATATCCTCGGCGAGATGAACAAGGCGCTCGATTCGACGCGGACCGAGCTGTCGGCGCACGCGCCGCGGATCGAGACGCTGCAGATCGACAAGTCGAAGATCCGGGAAGTGATCGGCACCGGCGGCAAGGTGATCCGCGAGATCGTCGCGCAGACCGGCGCGAAGGTCGACATCGACGACGAGGGCCTGATCAAGATCAGCTCGTCCGACACCGCGCAGATCGAAGCCGCGATCAAGTGGATCAAGGGCATCGTCGAGGAAGCCGAAGTCGGCAAGATCTATGACGGCAAGGTCGTCAACCTCGTTGACTTCGGGGCGTTCGTGAACTTCATGGGTGGCAAGGACGGTCTCGTCCACGTGTCCGAAATCAAGAACGAGCGCGTCGAGAAGGTCTCGGACGCGCTGAGCGAAGGCCAGGAAGTCAAGGTCAAGGTCCTCGAGATCGATCCGCGCGGCAAGGTTCGCCTGTCGATGCGCGTCGTCGACCAGGAGACCGGTGCCGAGATCGAGGACACCCGTCCGGCACGCGAAGAGCGTCCGCGCGGTGAAGGCCGTGGCGATCGCGGCCCGCGTCGTGATGGCGACGGTGGTCGTCCGCTGCGCAGCGAAGGCGGTGGCGGTCGTGGTGACGGCGGTGGTCGCGGTGAAGGCCGTGGCCCGCGTCGTGACGGCGACGGCGGACGCGGTCCGCGCCGGGACGGCGGTTCCGGTGGCGCAGAGCGCGCCCCGCGCAGCGAAAAGCAGAGCGACGACGACGGCCCCGCGCCCGAGTTCGCGCCGGCTTTCCTGACCGGCGATCGCGATTGAGACCCGTACCAGGGCGTAGGCAAAAGGGGGCTCGGAGCGATCCGGGCCCCTTTTGCATGTGCCGGAAAAATGCGGCACGATCGCTGTCGTCGACGGCCATCCAACCGCCGCGCGGCACCGTTCACGTTTTTTACGAGCGATCGACGTCGTTGATCTGTATGAGCTTTCCATGATCTCTGAAGATGTTCGGAACCCGGCCGTGCTGGCGCCGGCCTTGCGGTTTCTCGCCGGTGGTGGCCGGGCGACGCAGCTGATCCTGGATCGCGACTGGTCCGATCATCCGTTGGGGGATCCCGCCGGCTGGCCCGACATTCTCAAATCGAACCTGAGCACGATTCTCAATTCGCCGGAATCGATGATCCTTGCATGGGGCGAAGAGCGGCTGAGCTTTTTCTTCAACCAGACGTACATCCCCTTGCTCGGCCCCCGCGTGTCGTGGGCGATGGGGTGCCCGTTCAAGGAGGTCTGGGCGGACGGATGGGACCAGGCCAAGCCGATCATCAACGATGCCTTCGCCGGACGAAGCCAGCGCTTCAGCGACCTTCCGTGGAAACTGGACACCGATCGCGGCGCGGCGGATACGTGGTTTTCCTTCTCCTATTCCCGCATCCTCGATGCGAAGGGCGACATCGCCGGCCTGTTCATCCTGACCAACGAGACGACGGATCGCGTGCTGAGCGACGCCGCCTTGTTGCGGGCGCAGGCCGACCTGATCCAGCTGAACGCCACGCTGGAGCAGCAGGTCGCCGCCCGCACGGCCGATCGCAACCGTCTTTGGCAATTGTCCTCCGACATCATGCTCGTCGCCGACTTCGATGGCACGATCAAGGCGGTCAACCCGGCATGGACCCAGACCCTGGGATGGGCGGATACCGAGTTGATCGGGCACCCCCTGTTCGCCTTCATCCATCCCGACGACCTTGCCAGCACGATCGCGGCCGCGCAGGGGATCGGCGAAGGTCGTGCCTTTGCTCGCTTCGGCAACCGGTATCGCCACAAGGACGGCAGCTACCGCGACATCGTCTGGAACGCCGGGCCGGGCGACGGCAAGATCATTGCGGTGGGGCGAGATTCGACCGAGGAGCAGGCACAGGCCCGCGCGCTCGAAGCAGCCGAGGGACAGCTCCGCCAGGCGCAGAAGATGGAAGCCGTCGGGCAATTGACCGGCGGCATCGCGCACGACTTCAACAACCTGCTGACCGGCGTGATGGGCAACCTCGAATTGCTGGAACTGCGCATCGCACGCGGTCAGACCGACGATGCCGAACGCTTCATCGCGGCCGCGCAGCAAGCCAGCCGGCGCGCCGCGTCCCTGACCCAGCGCCTGCTGGCCTTCTCCCGGCGCCAGACGCTCGACCCGCGCCCGACTGACGTCAACCGCCTCATCACCGGCGTGGAAGATCTGCTGCGCCGGACCGTGGGGCCAGCGACCGCGATCCGGATCGTCGGGACGCCGGACCTGTGGACCGCGATGATCGACCCCGCGCAGTTCGAGAACGCGCTGCTCAACCTGTGCATCAACGCGCGGGACGCCATGCCCGACGGCGGGGACCTGACGATCGAGACCGACAATCTCTGGCTGGACGCCGCCGGCGCGCGCGAGCGCGACTTGCCCCCCGGCCCCTACCTCACCGTATGCGTGACGGACACGGGCACGGGCATGTCGGCGGACACGATCGACCATGCGTTCGAACCCTTCTTCACGACCAAGCCGATCGGCCAGGGCACGGGACTTGGCCTGTCGATGATCTACGGGTTCGCGCGCCAGTCCGGGGGGCAGGTGCGGATCACCTCCGAGCTTGGGCAGGGATCGACGATCTGCCTCTATCTGCCGCAGCATGTCGGCGATGCCGTACCGCACGACGAGCCCCCCGTGAGCAGCGCGATTCCGGTCAAGGGTCGCGGCACGATCCTGCTGGTCGATGACGAAGCCAGCATTCGCCATCTTATCGACGAAATCCTCGACGAGCTCGGCTATACCGTGATCGGCGCGGCGGATGGCGCCGCTGGGATCAAGGTGCTCCAATCGGGTGCGAAGATCGATCTGCTGATTACCGACGTGGGTTTGCCCAACGGGATGAACGGTCGACAGGTGGCGGATCTGGCGCGACTGCTGCGACCCGATCTGAAGGTGCTGTTCGTGACGGGCTATGCCGAGCATGCGGCGCTCGGCGACAAGCACCTCGAAACCGGGATGGAGCTGCTGACCAAACCGTTCAGCCTGCACCAGCTGATCGACAAGGTTGCCAGCATGATGCCAGTTGTACCCGAAGACCCGATGCTTCGGACCCCGCCCCGCCTGCCCTGACGCCCTGACGCCCGGGGGGCTCTGCGGCATCGGTGCAGCGAAGTCGTCCGCCGCACCCGTGTCATATCTCGCGGGCAAAAGCGCTCCGAAGGGGATTTCGAATGACGATCATGCGCCGGTTTCGCACGCTTCTATGGGTTGCCATGGCCGCCAACTCGCTTCCGGCCGGTGCGTCCGCGGACGAGCGCTTGGTCGCGCCCGCCGGGTTGACGGTCGATCGCACCGTGGTGGTGATGCGCCACGGCGTGCGGCCGCCGACCAAGGCGCAGCCGATGCCGGAAGGCGTGGCACGCGATCCCTGGCCACGCTGGCCGGTCGCCCCCGGCTGGCTCACCCCCCATGGCGCCGCCGCGGTGGAAGCGATCGCGTCGGCCGATCGCGCAGCGTTCCTCGAGACACGACTGCTGCCGGCGCACGCCTGTCCGACGCACATCGCGCTTCTCGCCGACAGCGACCAGCGCACCATCGCCACGGCCCGGTCCTATGCCGATGGCCTAGCCCCCGGCTGCGCCCTGTCGATCGAGCATCTCGCACAGGATACCCCCGATCCCCTGTTCGACCAGATCGACGGCGGACATGCCCCGCTCGACCCGGCGCGCGCGCAGGCGGCCGTCGCGGCAGCCGTGGGCCCGGGCGGCATCGCGGCGATCGAGGCGCGGATGCGGCCGCTGCTCGCGCGGCTTGACCAGGTGCTTTGCGGGCGCGCAGCGAGCGCCACGCGTTGCGGGATTGCGCGGGAGCCCACGACGATCGCGCCCGCCACCGAACGCGGCCGCCCGAAGCTTCGCGGGGCACTCGATCGCGCGTCGACCGCGGCGCAGATCCTGCTCCTCGAATATGCGGACGGAAAACCCGCCGCGGACGTCGGCTGGGGTCGTGTCACCGCTGACGAGATCACCGCGTTCGGGGCGTTCCATGCGCTCGAATTCGCCATGCTGGCGCGGCCGCCCTATCTCGCCGCGCGCAACATGGCGGGCCTGTCGCCGCGCATCATCGGATGGCTGGCGGACGCATCGCCCGATGCACCAACGCTCGCGATGATCGCGGGGCATGATACCAACATCGCCAATCTGGCAGGCCTGCTGGGTTTGCACTGGCGCGTCCCCGGCATTGCGGTGGATGATCCGGTTCCCGGCGGCGCCATCCTGATCGAGCGGTTGAGCGACGCCGCGGGCAATCATTTCATCCGAGCAGCATATCGCGCGCAATCGCTGGACGAACTCCGCGCCGGCACGGCCCGGGCACTGTATCGCCAACGCCTGCCGATCGCCGGATGCACCGCGCGGGGCATTCCCGGCCTGTGCACGCTCGACGCGTTCGCGGCCAAGCTGAACGGCTAGCGGATCACGCCGCTGCCGACATCGGCCGTCCCAGCAAAAACCCCTGGCAAAGCCGGATCCCGAGGCCGCGGAGGGTCTCGAGCTCTCCCGCCGTCTCGATCCCCTCGGCGAGCGGCTCGATCCCGATAGCCTGCGCCATCGCGACGATCGCCGCGACAATCGCGCGCCTGGTGGCCGATTGATCGACATCGCGGATCAGCGCCATGTCGATCTTGAGCACATCGGGGCGCAGATCGGCCAACAGGCCCAGCCCGGCGTAGCCCGCCCCGAAATCGTCGATCGCGGTCGTGAAGCCCCGCTCGCGATAGGCGGAGACGATCCGGCGGAGATGCGGAACGTCGCGCATCTTCTCGTTTTCGGTGAATTCGAACATCAGCCTGCCGGGATCGAACCCCGCACGCCCCGCCGCCGCGAGAGTCGCGCGGATACAGGCATTGGGTTCGTAGACCGCGTTCGGCATGAAGTTGATCGACAGCTTCAGCGCGGGATCGGCCGGCAACAGCGCGGCGGCCAACTCGACCGCCTTGACCCGACACGCCTGGTCGAACCCGTAGACGAGATCGGGATCGACCTGGTCGAGCACGAAGCCGGCGCTTTCACCCGCCATGCCCCGGACCAAGGCTTCATACCCCCACACCCGGTCGGCCACGATGTCCACGATGGGTTGAAACGCCATGGTGAAGTCGAACGGCAAGGTAGTGCCCGCTCGGCACCCGCGACAACCGGCCGGAAACGCGGCTTCGCTGGAAAAGGCGTTCGGCTGCATAAACGTCATGACCAGTCACACACCTTGCCCATCGCGTTACGCGGAAGGGCAGACCCGAAGGTGTACGCCGTAGGACGCTGTTCGGAAAGCAAAAGTCTGGACGCATGCTGTCGCAGCCGGTCGTGCAGCATGTCGGCATCCTTTGTCCCGGACGGAACGACGTAGGCCTTCAGTCGATGATGCTCGCCGAGCCTTACGCTGATCTCGGAAACCCCGGGGCATCGTCGCAGAACCGCGGCGACCTGTTCGGGCCAGACGTTGACGCCGCCGACCTGTACCGCCCCATCGTTACGGCCACCGATGGCAAACCGACCGTCGGGCGTCATTGCCAGGCGATCCGGCAGCACGCGCCGCTTGCCCTGCTGGTCGACGATCGTCGCGCCGTCTGCACCCATCGGCGCGACGAATTGCCATCTCGGCAGCAAGGCATATGGGGCGTCCGGAGCCTGGCGAACCGCGATCCCGCCGGTTTCGGACGTGCCATAGACATCGTACAGCGCAGCGAGGCCGGCCGACCGCAGGTCGCCCGCCAGGCCGTCATCAAGCGGCGCGCCCGCGCTGACGCCACAGACGCGATCCGGCCAGCGCGTGATCGACCGCGCCACCGCGGCCCAATGATCCGGAACCCCGACGAGAAGGTCGCCGGTCTCGAGCCGCGGCAATGCCGCGACCGACGCCGACACCACAGGAACGTCCAGCATGGCCGGCAGCAAGGCTGTCCACAGCAGACCGTAGATGTGATGGGCCGGAACGAGCGCGATGACGCGGCGGACCGGGGGAAGCACCGAAGCGAAATGCGCGGCTTCGTCCCGGAGGTCCTGAAGCGCGTGCGGGCAGCGTTTCGGCCGGCCGGTCGATCCCGATGTCATGACGCTCAGCGTCGCGTCGCCGCGACGCTGAACCGCAGCGATCGCGTCCAGCCACTGCCCCACGGTCGCCGGTTGTTCGCGTTCGCCATCGGACGGAAGCGCATCGAGGTCGAACATCTCGTACAGCGCCGCAGCGGCATGTACGAGTTCGAGCGAATCCAGCGCGATCGATCCGACCGTGAGCGTCCGCGCATCGCTCCATGCGATCGGATCCACGGCGATCCCGGCCGCAGCACCGCCGCGCGTGCGAGCGATCTCGGCGGTAACGAGCGATGCGACGATCCGGCGCAGCGCCTCGCGCGGCAGGGGGGATCCTGTCATGCGGCGGCGGGCAGGGCCGCGCGCGTATAGACGCGGTTCCTGCCGGCATGCTTCGCCGCATAGAGCTGCGTATCCCCGAGCCCGATCAGCCCTTCGACGCTGGAGCAGGCATCGGAGGCGGTCACGCAGCCAAAGCTCGCGGTGATCCGCAGCGGCCCGGCGTCGGCCGTGACGACCATCGCTTCCACGCTCTGGCGCAGGCGGTCCGCGATCCGCGCCGCTTCGTCCAGCGGGGTGTTCGGCAAGAGAACCGCGAATTCCTCGCCTCCCAGTCGGGCGAACAGATCCGCGGGGCGCAGCATCGCGCTGCAAACCTGAGTCAGTTGCTTCAGAACCACGTCGCCGGTCGGATGCCCGTAGGTATCGTTGACCGCCTTGAAGTGATCGACGTCCAGCAGGATCAGCGACAGCGGCTGGCGATCCTGGCGCCACCGCCGTTGCTCGCGCTCGAACGCCTGCAGGAAATGCGTGCGATTGGCCGCGCCGGTCAGGTGATCGCACAGCAGCATCCGACGCAGATCCGACGTGTCCGACTCATCGCGCGCGACATCCCGCAACACGACGAAATAGCCTCCGCAGGCCCCCCGCTCGCCGGCCGGGCGTACCGCGAACAACCGCTGGCACCAATAGCGCTCGCCCGTCCTGCGTTGCTGCCAGCTTTCGTCGAGATACCAGCCGTCGCGTTCGGCAAGGCGCAATTGATCGGATAGGGACAGCGTTCCGGACGCCGTGTCGGTGTTGAGGATCGCGTCGAGCGCCTGCCCTGCGACATCCTCGATCCGGCGGCCGGTCTGCCGCGCGAAGGCCGCGTTGACCCCGTCGATGATCCCTTCGGGCGTCAGCGACAGGACGGCGTAGTCGTTGACGCCGCTGATCAGCGAGCCGAACCATGTCTCGGTCTGCTTGAGCCGTCGTTCCTGCGCGACCTGGACGGTGATTTCGGTGAAGGTCGCCATCGCTCGGTCCGCCCCCAGCTTGACCAGCGTACAGGCGAGCACCTTGGGATCCTTGCCCTTGCGCACCGCGCCGATGTCGACGGCGATACGATGGCCGTCACAGACTGTTCCGCGCTCCTTGCCATAGTCGTCGAACAGATTACGCAGCTCCGGCGCGCACCCCTCGAGCATCGCGAACAGGTTCGCGGGATCCCGCGTGCCCGCCATCGGCAGCAGATGCTTCATCGCATAGGGGTTGATCATCAGGATCTCCCCAGCGCTGTCGAACTGTACGAGGCCCACTGGACAGGCGTACAGAAACTCCAGCAACTGCTGATGATCGCGCTCGAGATCGTCTCGCATGCCGCGCCTTATCGCTCGATCAGGATGTAGTTCAGCGGTTCCGTCGGGGCCGCCAGCAAGCGCAGCCGAACGCGGGTCGGTCGCATCCGCAACGTCAGCACGTACGGCACGATCTCATCCAGTAGCGCTTCGTCCTCAAAGCGTTGAGCGACCATGAAATTGTTCATGCACTGCGCCACGGCGTCGAAGAACGACACGCCGATCACCGCGTCGCGATCCAGTCCCGCCATATGGGCTTCGGTGGCGTTGTACACGACCACGATCCCCGAGGCATCCAGCCCCACCACGCCAAACGGCAGCTGGTCGCGGTCCGGCGCGTCCATGCCTGCAAGACCAGCAAGGGGAATCTCTTCGAACGATGTTAACACGGACACCACCATCTTCTTGACGATGGTGGCTTACCCTCTGAAGGTTAACGACATCCACCATATGCGGGACGTTTGCGCGGGTTGCCGGCGCGATCGTGCTGTCGCGCGGGGACGCGCGGCGAAAACCGCCAAAACCCACCGCGCTTCGGTCCACACGGGGCACGCCGGGGTTGCGGATGCCACGGCCGTGCCACATGTACGGTGTGTGTCGACGCGACCTTTCCCGAGGCTCGTGTCGCTGGTCGTACCGCATCCCGTATGCGGTGCGTCCGGGAGAGGAAATGGATCGATCAGCATCATGCCGGTGCCTGCGATCCCGAGAAAAGACAGCGCCCCTATGACCCGTCGAACAGCGATCGTAATCGGCTCCGGTATCGGGGGTATCGCCTGTGCGATCCGCCTGCAGAGCCTTGGCTTCGACACCAGGATCGTCGAGCAGCTGGATGACGTGGGAGGCCGCGCCTATGTCCGGCGGGCGGAAGGCTTCACCTTCGACATGGGGCCGACGGTGCTGACCGTCCCGCATTTCATCGAGGAGCTTTTCTCGCTGGAGCGTGACGTGGCGATGCTGGCCGCCCCCGATTTCCCCGAGGACGTGCTCGGCGACAACCAGCGGATCCTGACGGGCACCAGCGGCGGGCCCAACACCAGCCGCTATCTCGAGATCGTCCCGGTGCTCCCGTTCTACCGTATCTATTTCGACGACGACACCTTCTTCGATTACGATGCCGATCCGGAGAACGTCCGCGCGCAGATCGCGCGGCTCGCGCCTGAGGATCTCGAGGGGTACGAGCGGTTCCACGAGGCGGCGCGCGCGATCTTCCAGCGCGGGTTCCTCGAACTCGGCTACACCTATTTCGGCAGCCTCGGCTCGATGGTCGGCGTCGTGCCCGATCTGCTCAAGCTAGGCGCGATCCAGCCGCTGTTCTCGCTCATCAGCAAATATTTCAAGAGCGACAAGATGCGGCAGGTGTTCAGCTTCGAGCCGCTGCTGATCGGCGGCAATCCGCTCAAGGTCCCCGCGATCTATGCGATGATCCACTTCGTCGAGAAGACCTGGGGCATCCACTACGCCATGGGTGGCACGGGCGCGCTGGTGAAGGCGCTCGTCGTCAAGCTCGAGGAGCTCGGCGGGACGGTCCAGCTCAACGCCAAGGTGGAGCGGATCGAAGTCGAAAAGCGCGGCGGCAAGCGGGTCGCGACCGGCGTGACGCTCGCCTCGGGCGAAACGCTGGCGGCGGATCTGGTCGTGTCCAACGGCGACTATGCCACCACCTATCTCAAGCTGATCGACAAGGCGCACCGGCGGATCAATCGCGATGCCGTGGTCAAGTTCCGCAAGCAGAGCATGTCGCTGATGGTGATCTACTTCGGCTATAAAAAGCGCGAGGGCGATCCTGATGTACGGCACCACAACATCATCCTCGGGCCGCGCTACGAGGAACTGTTGACCGACATCTTCGAGCGCAAGATCCTCGCCGAGGATTTCTCGCAATATCTGCACGTCCCCACGCTGACCGACCCGAGCCTCGCGCCCCCGGGCCATCATGCCGCCTATACGTTGATCCCCGTCCCCAACACGCTGGGTGATATCGACTGGGACGCGGTCGGCGAAGGGTTTGCCGAGAAGGTGCTCAATTTCCTCGACGATCGCGGCTACATCCCCGGCCTGCGCGAGCGGCTGGTGTATCGCAGCTTCGTCACGCCCGACTATTTCGAGCAGACGCTCGGGTCCTATGCGGGCAACGGCTTTGGCGTCGAGCCACGGCTGACGCAGACCGCGTTCTTCCGCCCGCACAATCGCAGCGAGGATATCGCCAACCTCTACCTCGTCGGACAGGGCACGCAGCCGGGCGGCGGCACGCCGTCGGTGATGATGTCCGCCAAGATGACCGCGCGCGAGATCGCGCGCGATTATCAGGTGGAACGTCGGATCGTTGAAGGCATGCCGGCCTAGCGGGCGCTCCAACGGACGGTGACGGCCGCCGCGTTACGCGTGTGCCGCACCGATCCGCTCGGCCAGCTTTCGTCCGGACAGCCAGGCACTCTCGACCCTGGGGGCAAGCAGCCAGTCACCGACCGCGCCGATCCGCGCAGCGTCGTTCCACAGCGCGCCTGCATCACCCGCGGCGACGCGCGCATAGCGCCAGCGATGACCGATGCGCAGGATCGGCTCGGGAAGCGGATCGATCGCCTCGGCGGCAAGCGCCGCCAGCAGGGCATCGACGACATCCGATTGCGCGTCCTCGAGATGGTCGCGCGACCATTGCGGGCTGCCCTGGATGACCCAGGCCTCGGGGCCGCCGCGACCCGGTTTCGCGCTGTTGCGCGCAGCCCAGCCGATGATGCCGGACTGCTTGACGATGTCGGCGGCGATCGCGACGCGCTGGTGGAACGCGACCATCGCGGTCCAGCATGGCGCGGAGGAACACGCGCGCGCGGCGGTCGCCATCGTCGCGTCGGGCGCTTCCAGCAGAACAGCGGCCTGCTCGGCCGGGATCGCGACCACGACCGCATCGAACGTCGCATCGGACAGCGGGTCCAGCGCCCAGCCCGCGCCCACGCGTCGGATCGTCTCGACCCGGCTGTTCCAATGCACGTCGAACCGCTGCGCCATCGCCTTGACCACGGCGTTCATCCCCGGAGTGCCGACCCAGGCGTCGTCCCCAGCGCTCGGCCAGTGCGCCACGACGTCTTCGCTACGCCAGCGCTCGACCATCGCCGCGAAGGCAGGATCGCGCGCCGTGAAATATTGAGCGCCGTGATCGAACGCGATTTCGCCCGCTGCGCTGGCCACCCGCCGGGTCGCCATCCGTCCCCCTGCGCCGCGTCCCTTGTCGAACACCTCGACCACATGCCCCTGCGCCTGCAACACCTCGGCACAGGACAGGCCGGCAATGCCGGCTCCAACCACAGCAATCTTCATGCGCACTCCACCAGAAATCGGCATTCGGGAGGCTCGCCATCGCCTCGCCTCCCGGCAGGATACGCCAAACGGGCCCGCGCGGCATCTGGCAAGCTCACCAACCGCGGCTGCCCGGCACGCCTTTGAACGGACCGGCCAGCGCGCTGGTGATCCAGCCGCCGTAAAAACCCCCTGGCTGCGGCACGACAGTTTCTCCGTTCACGCTGCAACGATCGAACGGGCCAGCATAGAAAGCGACATGATCGCGCAGCATCATGAAGCCCGCTGTCGGGCTGGCATAGCTCCAGCCGACCGCAGGCAACACGATGCCGTCGAGGAGAACGTCCCAATAGGTCGCGGCGCCCTTCCACTCGCAGAACGAACTCCCCTGCGCCCGCCGCAATACACCGGGCGCGATGGCATCGACCGGTATGTAATAGCTTGGCGGGTGGCTGGTCTCCAGCGTCCGGATGCTGGCCAGTGTATCCGCGATGATGCGACCGTGCTGCTCGATCTGGATCCTGGCAGGGCTCGGTTCGGCAATGGCGGGGCGCGGGTAGGCCCAGACACTCTCCTGGCCGGCACCCGCGGGATCGGGGCGGGGCCTCATGACGCCGCCTGAGGATCGTTCGTTTGCCATGGCCGGCTCCCGCTCCTGCCGCGCTGAAAGGACGCCACGTTTCCAGCGCCGCGACACATTTTCGCCGCCGGCGGTGTCGGCACTGGTCGTTCATTGGTTGTAGGGCGACGATCCGTGATGGTAAAAAGGCCCGATCTGGTCATTGTCGTATAGCAGGTTCAACGCGCCCGGATGGGGGGACGTTCCAGATGGATGGTAGGGAAAAGGATCGCTCCCCGTCGCCGGAACCGCCATCGGCCGACCGTCGCGACGGCCCGGGCGACACGGGATCGCACGGCCTCGCCGCGCTGCTGCAGATCGCGGAATATGCCGGCGACCTGATCGGGCTTTGCGATGCCACCGGCACGCTGTCCTATCTCAATCCCGCCGGCCGTCGCCTGATCGGGATCGACGATGCCGATATCTTCCCGCTGCGGCTGACCGACTATGTCGACCCCGGACAGCGATCGCTGGTCGAGGGCGAAATTCTCCCCACGGCCGAGCGCGATGGCGTCTGGGAGGGCGAGATGCGCCTGATCCATCGCAAAACCAACGCGGTGATCGAGACCCGGCGTTCCACCTTCGCGCTACGCTCGCCGCCGGGCGACGTCACCGGCTTCGTTTCGGTGATGCAGGACATCACCCAGATCAAGGGCGAACAGCATCAGCTGCGCCGACAGGTCGAAACGTTCGAGGCGCTGATCGCCCACAATCCGTTCGGCGTATATCTGGTCGATGCGGACTTCACACTGAGGGTTGTCAGCCGAGGCGCGCAGAAGGTGTTCGAAAACGTCCGTCCGCTGATCGGACGGCCCTTCGCGGATGTTCTGCGCGCGATCTGGCCAGAACCGTTCGCGAGCGAGGCGATCGGCCACTTTCGGCAGACATTGGAGACGGGGACCGCCTATGAGGCGCCGACGACGTTCGAGCGCCGTGCCGACGTACCCGTGCGCGAGGCTTACGATTGGCGCATCGAACGCGTGACGCTGCCCGACGAACGCCACGGCGTGGTCTGTTATTTCTACGACCTGACCGAACGCGAACACTGGACCCGTGCCTTGGCCGAGCGCGAGGCGCAGCTCCGCGACCTGACCACCGACCTCGAACGCCGCGTCCGCGTCCGCACCGCCGCCTTGAACCAGGCCAACGAACGCCTGTCCGCCGAAATCGAACGGCGCGAGGCGATGCAGGCGGCGCAACTGCAGAACCAGCGACTGGAAACCGTGGGCCAACTGACCTCGGGCATCGCGCATGACTTCAACAACATCTTGGGTGCCGTGATCGGCGGGTTCACGATCATCGAAAACCGCACCGACGACCCGCGGATCCGTCAGGTCGCCGGCATGGGTCAGCGCGCCGCCGAGCGGGGTGCCGCGCTGATCCGCCAACTCCTCGCGTTTGCGCGGTTGCAGAACGTCGTGCCGCAGCAGGTCGACCTGGCAGCCGCGATCGGCGAGATCTCCGACCTGATTGCTCACGGCATCCGCCGCACGGTCGCGCTCGACATCCAATGTGCCGAGGACGCGTGGCCCGCGCTCGCCGATCCGACGCAATTGCAGTCGGCGCTGCTCAACCTGGTCAACAATGCCAGCGACGCGATGAGCGGCGGCGGGCACCTGCGCATCGACATCGGCAATGCCCCCGCCACCGCCGCCGACCATCCGGCAGAACTGGCGGGGCAGGACGCGGTCCTGATCGTCGTGACCGACAATGGCCCGGGCATGGACAGCCAGACGCTGCAGCGGATTACCGAGCCGTTCTTCACGACCAAGGCGCGTGGCCAGGGGACCGGCCTGGGGCTGGCGATGGTGCAGCGTTTCGTCCAGCAATCGAACGGCGCGTTGCGGATCGAAAGCCAGGTCGGCCGGGGCACGACCTTTTCGCTCTACCTGCCACGCGCGATGAACGGCGACCCGGCGGACTTGCCACCGGAGGCAGCGTCGAGCGCGACCGATCTTTCAAGTCGCGCCTTCGAAACCGTGCTGATCGTCGACGACGATCGGGAGTTATCCGCGATTCTCCGCGAGGGCCTGTCCGACTATGGGTTCGATGTCCGCGTCGCGAACGATGGCACGACCGCGCTTGAAATAACGCGAACCCGCGCGATCGACGTCCTTGTCACCGACGTGGATCTGCCCGACGGGTCGGGAGCCGAGCTGGTTGCGGCGGTACGCGCCGCGGGCTTCGACATGCCCTGCCTTTTCATGACTGCCGTCAACGGCCTCGGCACGCTGGATGGCGAGACGGTCGTGCAGAAGCCGTTCAGCCCGGCCGTGCTGCATTATGCAATCCGTCGCATGCTGGCGATCCACAACCAGCGCACCTCCGACGCCGCCCGCATCGACCGGCTGGCCCTCCGCCTGAAGTCCGACTGCGCGCGAACCCTGATGGAGCATTGGCGCGCGATCCGCACCAGCCCGACCGTCCCGCCGTTCGATCGTTTCACGCTCACCGCCTGCAGCGAGCCGCACCGCATCGTCGTCGCCGCGGTCGACCTGGGCCGGGTCCCGATTGCGTTCGACTTCACGCTGGTCGGCACGACCCTGCGCGACACCGGCGCGGACGGCGCGAGCATAGCGGCTCTGCCGATCAGCGGGGACGACAGCCCGGCGGCGCGGACGGCGGCGTACCAGCGGTGCGCGTTGACCGGGAAACCGTCCTATGAATATGCGCGGATCGATCTCGGCGACGGGCAGGTCGAGACGTTCGAGCGGCTACTGCTGCCTTTTTCGACCAACGGGACGGTGGTAGACCGGATCGTTGGCGCGATCGTCATCGACCGCGAAACGGCTGGGGGGCGACCATGATCATCGATCGCGATCTACCAGAATTCGAAACGCGGCATCTGGCCAGCGCGATCGAGGCGCTGCCCGGCGACATCGTGGATCGACTTCCCTTCGGCGTCATCCGGATCGGCAACGATGGCCGGGTCGAATATTACAGCGCGACGGAACGGCGGCTGTCGGGGTCGGGGGACCGCGACCGGGTGGGACTCGACTTTTTCGCGCGCATCGCCCCCTGCATGGACAATCCGGAGTTCCGCGGTCGGGTGGAACGCGCACGGGCGGCTGGAACGCTCGACCTCGAATTCAGCCATGTCGGCGACTTTGAGGATCGCGACCGCGAGATGAGCATCCGGATCCAGTCGGCCAGTTCGGGTGGCTATTGGATGTTCCTCCGGCGCGACTGAAACCCGGCACATCGATGCGGCTGGAGGCCCGGGGCGGCATCGTCGTCCGTGGCAATTCCATAGAAACGCGTTGCGGCTCCGCTGAACAGGCTCGCGACGTCCGCCCCGGCTTGAACCGCAAGGTGCCGGGCATCCGCGTACCATTGGTGCCAATCGTCACCCGACATCAGCACGACCGGCCAGTCGCTGCCCCACATCAGCCGTTCGCCGAATGCGCTGACGAGATGATCGACATAGGGCGCGAGCGCCGCCGCGGGCTGTCCCCGCGCCTGTTCCGTTCGAAGTCCCGACAGCTTGCAATGGACGCCGAGCCGCGACAGCGTCGCGATCCGGGCGCGCCATGGGTCGAGCGTGCCGTTGGCGGCATCGGGCTTGGCCGCGTGGTCGATCACGATCGGAAGATCGGGCCAGCGCTCGACGAAACGCGCGAGCATCTCGAGATGGCGCGGCTGCACGAGCGCATCGAGCCGCAGGCCGGTCGCCTGCATCGCCTCCAGCGCGGGGACGATGGCGGGCTGTAACAGCCACTCCGTATCGGGGATCGACTGCAGCATCGGGCGCAGTCCGCGCAACTTCGGGGCGGCGGCCAGTGCCTTGATCCGGTCCGGCGCCCCCGGCGCGGTGAGATCGACCCAGCCGACCACCGCCCGAACCAGCGGTGTGCGATCCGCGAGCGCAATCAGCCAGTCCGTATCCTGGTCGGTGGGTTGCGACTGCACCAGGATGGTGCCCACCAGTGCGGGGCTTGTCGCTTCCGTCAGATCCTGCGGGAGGAAATCCCGATGGATCGCCACCTCGGCCGTTGTCGGCCAGCTGTGCCCGGGCGTCGTCAGGGACCAGAAGTGCTGATGCGCGTCGATCACCCGGGTCATGTTGCGGTGCCGCCCGCGCGCGCCATCGCCTCCGATGATCGGCAGACATCCGTTGGTGATAGGATCAAGGTGCCCACGCCTGCTCCATTGGAGTCCTGACTCTACTTGCTGCGCGATTGTTTTCACGCATGCACGGGCATTGTCAAAATTTCCTGGTGTTCCCCAACGCACCATCTGGTCGGGCCTGCAGGCGACGGGCGGCTACACCGTCATGCGGATCCGGGGGGAACAGGACCAGCTGGTCAGAACCTTCGTACCCCGCAACACCCCGCGGTTGCACGTCACCAACGCCAAATATCTGGGCGGGCAGCACGCTCCCGGGCCGGCCGCGGGTCGACCGCTCAAAAAGCGGGCAACACCGCGCCTTTGTAATGCGTGGTGATGAAGGCGCGGGTCGCCGGGCTTTGCAACGCCGCGATCAGCTTGATCACGCGAGGATCCTTGTCCCCGCCCGCGCGCCCGACCACGAAATTGACATAGGGTGATTTGGCGTCCTCGATCACCAGCGCGTCGCGCACGGGGTTGAGCTTCGCGTCGAGGGCGTAATTCGTGTTGATCAGCGCAAGGTCGACCTGGTCGAGCACGCGCGGCAGGGTCGCCGCCTCGAGTTCCTTGAACTGCAGCTTTCGCGGGTTGCTTGCCACGTCGTTGAGGGTCGCCAGCGGGTCTGCCGGGTTCTTCAATCGGATCAACCCGGCTTTCTGCAGCAGCAGGAGGGCCCGGCCGCCGTTGCTCGGCTCGTTCGGGATCGCGACCGTGGCACCGGCCGGCAGGGCCGCGATCGTCTTCCATTTACGGGAATAAGCGCCGAGCGGCTCGACGTGGATCCCGGCATAGGGCACCAGATGCGTCCCACGCGCGGTGTTGAACGAGTCGAGATACGGCTTGGTCTGGAAGTAGTTCACGTCGATCTGCTTCTGGTCGACCTGCAGGTTGGGCTGCACGTAATCGTTGAAGACGCGGATCTGCAGGTCGACCCCTTGCTTCGCCAGCGCGGGCTTCACCGATTCCAGGATCTCGGCATGCGGCACCGCGGTGGCGGCAATCGTGAGCGTGGCCCCGTCGGTCGGCACACCGCCCCGCGAACAGGCCGCGATCGCCAGGAACGGAAGGGCTGCAAGCAAGAGGCGACGATTCATGCGGGGTTTCCTGAATTCAGCGACGCGTGACGGACTGGGCGAGCCGGTCCCCGGCGAACTGGATCCCCTGGACGAGCAGCACGAGCAAGGCAACGGTCACGACCATCGCATCGGTCTGGAAGCGCTGATACCCGAAGCGGATCGCGAGGTCGCCGAGCCCCCCTGCCCCGACCACGCCGGCCATAGCGGTGAACGATACCAGCGCCACTGCGGTCACCGTCGCGCCCGAGATCAGGCCGGGAAGCGCCTCGGGAATCAGTGTCCCGGTGACGATCTGGAGCGGTGTGGCGCCCATCGCCTGGGTCGCCTCGATCGTGGTCCGGTCGACCTCGCGCAGCGCGCCTTCGACCAGCCGTGCGTAAAAGGGTGCAGCCCCCACGACGAGCGGCAGGATCGCGCCGACGACGCCGAGCGACGTTCCGACCAGCGCGACCGTCAACGGGATCATCACGATCAGCAGGATGATGAAGGGCACCGACCGCAGGATATTGATGACGATCCCGAGCATCCCATGCACGACCCGGTTGGCGCCGATCTGCCGCTTGCCCGTGAGGTAGAGCAACACGCCCAGCGGCAACCCGAGCAGGATGGTCAACGCGAGCGACGCGCCCAGCATCACCAGCGTGTCGATACAGGCCGTCCCGATGTCCGCCCAATTGACGTTGGAAAACCAGCCGCTCATGCGTGCAGCCCAGCGAGCATCTGCCGCGTCGCCGGATGACGTGCCGCGGCGAAGACGGCGTCCACCGTTCCTGTTTCGACCACCTTCCCGCGCTCCAGCACCGCGACCCGGTCGCAGACCGCGCGGACCACATCCATTTCATGCGTGATCAGCACGATCGTCAGTCCCAGATCCTGGTTCAGTTCGCGCAACAAGGCCAGCACGCTGCGAGTCGATTCCGGATCGAGGGCGCTGGTCGCCTCGTCGCACAGCAGGACGTCCGGTCCCGTGGCGAGCGCGCGGGCGATCCCGACACGTTGCTTCTGGCCGCCCGAGAGCTGGGCAGGATATTTCGCCGCATGCTCGGCCAGCCCCACGCGATCGAGCAACGCGGCCACCCGCACCGCACGTTCGGTCGCAGGAACGCCGGCCAGCTTCAGCGGGAAGGCGACATTGTCCGCCACGGTCCGCGACGACAGCAATCCGAAATTCTGGAAGATCATGCCGATCCGGCGCCGCAACGTCCGCAGCCCGGCGGCGGGTAGCGTACCGATATCGATCCCCTCGATCTCGACGTGCCCAGAACTCGGCCGTTCCAGCGCATTGATCAGCCGGATCAGCGTCGACTTGCCTGCGCCGGACGGTCCGATCACGCCGAACACCTCGCCTCGCGTGACCGACAGCGTCACGCCGTCGAGCGCAGCCGTGCCGTTTCCCTCGAACCGTTTGTGGATGTCGACGAGCGCGATCACCGCGGGGTGATCACCTGCGCGGCGAAGCGTTCCATCTCTTCCGCCTGCGGGCTCATCTGCAGCAGCAGCAGGTCGAGCCCGACCCCCTCGTAATCCGCGATACGCTGCCGGATCTGTTCGGGCGTCCCGACGAGATTGGGGCGCAGGCCGCGGTTGGAGACCGAATATTCCTGGATCTTGAGATCGCGTTCCAATTGCGTGCCCGACAGCCATTGGTCGAAATTGGCGTATCCCGCGGGCAGATCGGTGACGGTGGTGATCCGTTCGAGTTCCCGCTGCGCCTCGGCCTCGCTGTCGCGCACGATGGCATAGGCCGCCATGCCATAATGCATCGGGGCGCCGCCGGCAGCCGCGCGGCGCGCGGCCATATCCGCGATCTTCGGGGCGATTGCCGCCACCGGGTCCCCGTGCATGACATAGGCGTCGCATTGCGCCGCGATCATGGCCTTGGCCTTCTCGCTTTCACCGCCTGCGTATACCGTCGGGCGCTTGGCGGGCTTTGGTGCGCAGATCGCATCCTCGGTCCGATAATAGCGTCCCGCGAAGCTGAACCGCTCCTCGCTCCACAGCCCGTCGACGACGGTCAGCCATTCGGCGGTGCGGGCGTAGCGATCGTCGTGTTCGTCGAACTGCAGGCCGTATTGCCTGGCCTCGTCGGCCCACCAGGACGAGACCACATTGAGCGCCAATCGGCCGCCCGCGATCCGATCGATATTGGCGGCCGCCTTGGCGAACAGCGCCGGGTGGTGAAAGTTCGGGCGGACGGCAACCATCAGCTCGATCGACTCGGTCACCGCGGCCAACGCCGCCGCGGTGGACCAGGCGTCGAGCGCGGGCTGTTCCACGCCCTTGATGTCGTTGAGGTTGAGTTCGGCGATCAGGGTCAGATCATAGCCGATCCGTTCCGCGCGCTGGGTCAGGCGCCGGGTATAGTCCCAGCTTGCCTCCATGCCTTCGTCCGCGACGTTGCGCAGCCAGCCGCCGAACACCGGTGTCCAATAGCCAAATCGCATCAGCGCGCTTCCTTGATCACGGTCTCGAGATAATCGACCAGCCGTTCGTGCGGATCCCAGCCGAGCACGTCGAGCGGCTTTGCCACGAAATTGGACAGCGCGTTGATATCGTAAAAGCGCGGCACGCCGTCCCGATCGTCGATCATCACCTCGACACCCCCGACGTCGAGCCCGGCCGCCTGGGCGATCGCGTCGGCCGCCTGACGCAAATGCGGTCCGGGATCGGCCGCCACCATCGGGATCGGGGCGCCGGGCACCTGGCATGCATCGGCCGGACACAGATCGAACGTTCCGCCGCCGGCAATGTCGAGCGCATAGAGGAAGGCGCGGTCGAGCGTCTCGATCCGCGTGACCGTGCCGTTCCGCGCGGGCACATAATCCTGCACCAGCAGCACGCCGTCGACACTCGTCGGCAATGTCCGGTCGGCGACCGCAGCCCGCAGTTCGTCGATCGAGTCGTAGCGAACGATTCCCGCGCCAGATCCGCCGATGTTCGCCTTGACCACGAGCGGGAAGGCGAGCGTCGCGGCGGCCGCCGGCACGTCCGCCGAGCGGTGGACGACGCGAGTCTCCGGAATGGCGAGTCCGAGGCCGCCGATCAGCGACAATTGCCGCGCCTTGGAGGAATCGATCGCCAGCACGTCGGGACCGTTGACGATTCGCGCACCCCCGCGCTGCCAGTGATCGAGCAGCGCGATACTGTGAAAGATCGGATGCTCGTCGCTGCGCAGGAAGCTCGACATCGCGATCCGGTTGAACACGACGCGCGCCGGTGGCGTACCGTCGGCGGGGTCGAAATGTCCGTCGGGGCGCACGGCGACGTAATCGATCCCGCGCCGATCGAGTGCGTCGAACAGCGGCGCAAACCAGACCGGGTGTTCGTAGAGCAAAGCAAGATCTGTCACGGGGTCTCCTGTACCGGGGCGCACGGTAGTGATGCCAATGCCGTCTGCACGTTCTGGCGTCGGCAAACACCTGCTTGCGGCAAACCAAGCAATTCTATGACGAGCTGGCTCGTCACGTCATAATCCTTCCGCGACCCAATGCGCATTGGACAGTCGTCGGGCCAGCGTCCAGGCCTGCGTCCGGATATCGGGAACCGCGACGATTTCCCAGAACGCGCCGCGGGTCATCGGGCCCAAGGCGAACAGGCGGTCGTTCGGTCGGCCATCGCGTCCGATCACGCGCATCTGCTCGTCCACGTCGATCCCGAGCTGGGCCGCATCCGGACGGATCGCGCCGCGCGTGGTCAGTTGGCGAAGTACGGGCTGGCCCGTTCGGCGCAAGTCGCCCTGTGGCCCGGTGCAGTTGATGATCCGCTGCACGTTCAGCGGCTGCGACGCGGCGCTTCCCCGCGGCCGCCACGTGACGTCCACGCCGGTCGCTCCCACCGCGACGCGCTCGATCTTGCCGGCGACGAGCGAAAGGCAACCGGTCGATCGAAGCGCGGCGATCCGGTCGGCCACGGGGGGCGCCAGGCGGTGCCGATGGATGTCCCACCAGGGTCGTGCATGGCGAATGAACCGCGCGCGTTCCGCGGCCGACGCGGCGTGCCACATGTGCTGCGTGAACGGCCGTAATTCATCGACCGCGCTGCGCCAGCCGATCACCGTGCTGCGCGTGCGCAACGTCCGCACCAGCTGAGACAGGCGCGTCCCTGGACGATCCTTGATCGCGACCCACGGCGCCCCGGGCGCGGTATGCGCGTGTGGCAACAACCCGCGCCTGGACAGGGCGACGATCCGGCCTGCAAACCCCTTGGCGTCGAGCAGCAGGGCGACATCCACCATCGTCAGCCCGGTACCGAGCACCAGCACGGTATCGTCGCGGCCCAATCCTTCGGTAGCCGACGCCGCCCAGCAATCCCCGGCGTAGCGAGACGGCGCGATCGCATCGAGGTCGAGCCCGGCCGGTGCGTGCGGGGGCAGGTTGCCGACCGCAAGAATGGCGGCATCGGCGGCAAGGCGAGTTCCGTCCGCGAGCACGACCTGCACGCCGGCCGAGTCGACGACGTCGACAACCTCCCCGCGCACGATCCGCAGACGATCCGGGTTTTGCGTGGCCACGCCGGCGAGCACGGCCTTCAGATAATCGCCATACACAAGCCGCGGCACGAAGGTCTGCGCGACCGCGGCATATCCCTGTTCCTCGAGCCACCGGACGAAATGTCCCGGATCATCGGGAAAGGCACTCATGTTCGACGCGCGGACGTTGAGCAGATGGGCCGGGTCGGCAGCGCCGTAAGCGAGCCCCGTCCCGGCATCGGCCTGACGATCGATCAACGTCGCGCGCGGGCCGTCGTGGCGAACCAGGTTGATCGCGGCGAGCGAGCCCGAGAACCCGCCCCCGACGATTGCGACATGCTCGATCACGTCACGGTCCCAGGGTCGGAACATTCGGCCAGCTGCGTTTTTTGTCGTCCGTCCATCGCCGTCCCCATGTCTTGCCGCACCCTGCCCGGACGTCCCAACCGTGTCGCCAGTTCCGCCGGTCCCTCCCAAGGTCCGGCAAATAGCGCAGCTTATCCGGTGGATAGATTTAGCCGGGTTCAATTCCCATTGAATAGATAGACTATGACGCATCCGTCGGAGATTGCCAATGTCGCCACAGCACTCCCCCCACGCCGCATTCCCGCCCAGGATTGCAACACGCCGGCTTCCGGCAATTCGGCGGCAGCGTATGGCAATCGAATGGCCGACCCTGCTGGTTGCGGTGACGCTCTATGCCGGGTGGCTGGCCGCGACATGGTGGCATGCGGTAATCCCGGATGCGGCTCTTGCTGCCATCGGCGCGTGGCTGATCGCCTGGCATGGATCCCTGCAACACGAGACGATCCACGGGCATCCGACCCGCGTCGCCGCGATCAACGGCGCGATCGGGTTTCCACCACTCGCCTTGTGGCTGCCTTATGGTCTCTATCGCACGAGCCACGTCGCGCATCATCGCAGCGTTTCGATCACCGACCCGGACCACGATCCCGAATCGCGGTACGTCACGCGGCATTCGGGGCTCGCGGCCATGGCCGCGCGGATGCAGGCGCCGTTGCTGGGACGGTTGGTGTGCGGCCCGCCGATCGCCATTGCGCGCCTGATCCTCGAGGAAGCGCAGCGGGCGCGCAAGACCCCCGTGGCTGTCGCGCGCGACTGGTTGCCGCACGCCGCCGGGGTGGCGATCCTCGTCGCATGGCTGTCGTGGACCGGATTCGGCATGGGACGATATTGCCTGCTGTTCGTCTATCCCGGCATGGCATTGACCCTGCTGCGATCCTTCGTCGAACATCGCGCCGATCTGCGGGCACCGGGCCGGGCGGCCACGGTCGAACGCGGGGGCGTGCTTGGGTTGCTGTATCTCAACAACAATCTGCACGCCGCGCATCACGATCGACCGGAGCTCGCCTGGTATCGGTTGCCCGCCTATCACCGCTGGCATCGCGCCCGGCTCGCACCCGACGACGGCGCAACGTATCGCGGGTATGGCGCGGTCTTCCGGCGGTTCGCCGTCCGGCAGCACGATGCCCTGCTCTACCCCGGCGACAGGAGTCCCCATCCGTGAGCACACCTGTCGCATCGCTCGGCATGTACGACCATCCCGCCCAGCATGCGGCCAACGACCGGCTCTGGAGCGCGCTCGCCCATCGCCTCGTCGCACGCGGGATCGCCGCGCCTCGACAGCTCGACCGAGCACGCTCCGTCGAGGCGATCTGGCGCGACCCGCGCCTGTTGCTCGCGCAGGCCTGCGGCTATCCTCTGGTGACCGATCCCAGGCTGGCGCTCCGCGTCGTCGGAATCCCCGTCTACGACGTACCGGATTGCGGCATCGGCACCCATTTGAGCTACCTGATCGGCCGGCGCGAGGACGCGCCGGCGGGACTTGCGGCGTATCGTGCCCGACGCGCGGCGATCAACGCGCGGACGTCCAACAGCGGGCATAACCTGTTCCGTGCGGCGATCGCGCCGCTCGCCCGTGACGGACGGTTCTTCGCCGGCGTCGTGGAAACCGGTTCGCATCGCGCGAGCGTCGCCGCAGTGCGTGACCGCATCGCCGACATCGCGGCGATCGATGCCGTAAGCTATGCCGCCTTGTGCCGGTTCGAGCCGGCGGCGGTCGACGGTCTCCGGATCGTGGCGCGAACCGCCGCATCGCCCGCGCTCCCGTTCGTGACCGCGCGCTCCACGCCGATCGAGACGGTCGCCGCGCTGCGCATCGCCCTTGCCGACATGATCGGCGATCCCGCGCTTGCGCGCGCGCGGGACGCGCTGTTTCTAAAGGACGTGCTTCCCGCCGGGGTCGAGCGGTTCGCCGCGGTTCGCACGCTGGAGGACGACGCGATCGCGGCGGGTTATCCCGTGCTACAGTGAATGCGCGAGCGCCCGACGGGACGGGAAGCTCAGGGCTGCCACGTCCCGCCCAGCGCGCGGACCAGATCGGTCGCCGTCTGCAGCTGCCGGTTCCGCACATCGAGCAGCGCGCGTTCGGCATCGAGCGCGGCGGTCTGGGCCGTCACGACTTCCAGATAATCCGCGGCACCATCGCGATACCGGATCAGCG
Source organism: Sphingomonas sp. TREG-RG-20F-R18-01 (assembly GCF_022662475.1). Classification (GTDB taxonomy): domain Bacteria; phylum Pseudomonadota; class Alphaproteobacteria; order Sphingomonadales; family Sphingomonadaceae; genus Sphingomonas. Next base: position 82,974 of record NZ_JAKNQQ010000007.1, on the reverse strand, counting down.
CAAGCTCTCGAGTATGTTCCGCAGCGGCCGCCGCGACGCCTTGATCACGCTCCTGCGCTGCCAGTAACCGCTGGCTGACGAGGTCATCCTCGACCTCGCGGAACGCGACCAGCACGGTCTGCCGATAGTTGGCGGCGGCTTCGTCGAATTGCGCGCGGGCGACCTGGACCCCGCCGCGGCGGCGGCCGCCATCCAGCAGCGATAGCGCCGTCGACAAGGGACCGAGCGCCCAGAACCCGTTCGCTGCACTCAGCAATGCACCGCTTGCCGCCTCGAACCCGCCCGATGCACCGAGCGTGATGCTCGGGAACAAGGCCGCCCGCGCGACACCGATCCGCGCATTCGCTGCCGCAACGCGACGCTCCGCCGCGAGAATATCCGGTCGACGTTCGAGCAGTCCCGATGGCAGCCCCGCCAGAAGAACCGGCGGTGCGGTCTGCCGTTCGACAACGGCAATCGCCAGCGCGGCGGGTGCCTCGCCGACCAGCACGGCGATCGCATGTTCGTCGCGCTGGCGGTCGATCGACACCGCCTGCAATTCGGCGCGCGCGCTCGACAACAGATTCTGCGACCGGCTGACGTCGATCCCCGACGCGATCCCGCCGGCATGGCGCGTATCGGTCAGCGTAAAGGCGCGCTGATAGGCGTCCACCGTCTGGCGCAGCAGCACGATCCGCGCATCGAGCCCGCGCATGTCGAAGTAGACGCTCGCCAGTTGCGCCTGCAGCCCGAGGCGGACTCCGGCGAGATCGGCGGCGCTGGCGGCGGCATTCGCCTGCCCCGCCCGGATCGAATTGCGGACGCGGCCGAACAGGTCGACCTCATATTCGACCGACGGACCGATCGTGACCGCCGAATAGGTCGCGGCATAGCCGGGCGACAGCGGCCGACCGGCCGAGACGCGCTGGCGCGCGACATCCGCACCGGCGCTGATTTGCGGGAAGCGGTCGGCCCGCGCCTGCCGCAACAAGCCCTGCGCCTCGTCATAGCGCGCGACCGCTGCGGCGAGATTGGCGTTGGCGGCCTCGATCCGGCTTTCGAGCGTGCTCAATTCGGCATCGCCGAACGCCTCCCACCAGCGCCCGGCCGGTGGCACCGCTATTCCGGCGGTCTGCCAGCCGGGGGTGGCGGCTTCCTTGAAGGCCGCGGGCGCAGCGACCGACGGACGGACATAGGCCGGCCCGACCGAACAGGCCGCAGTCGCCAGTAACGCCTGGACCGTCGCAATCCGCCGCAGCCAGGTCTTAGCGCGCGGCATTGGCAGCCCCCGCCCCGCCGCGCCCGACCGTAACCGCATCGCCATCCGCCAGCGCGTCGGGCGGATTGTCGATCACGCGATCCTGCGGAGTCAGGCCCGAACGGATTTCGACCGTCTCGCCGCGATCCTCGCCGATCACGATCGTCTTGAGATGCGCCTTGCCGTCCGTGCCGACCAGGGCGACCTGCGTCCCGTGCTCGCCCGTCAGCAGCGCGCTGGCCGGCAGCGTCATCGCACCGGTCGCGCCGGCGACCGGGAAGCTCGCCTGCGCATAGGCGCCGGGCTTGAGCGCGCGGTCGCCATTGGCAGCCTGCAGTTCGACGAGCACCGTGCCAGAGCGCTGGTCGACAGCACCCGCGGTCCGCGTCAGCACCGCATCGAACTTGCGCCCGGCATATTCAGGGAGCGTCAGCCCGACGTGCAGCCCAGGGTGGACCTGCGCCGAATAGGATTGCGGCACACGGACATAGGCGCGCATCCGGCTGACGTCGGCGACGGTGAACAACGGGGTCGACGCCGCCGTCCCTGCCGTCACCAGCGCGCCGATATCAGTCGAGCGCGTCGTCACGACGCCGGAGAAGGGCGCGATCAGCCGGGTGAACCCCTGCGTGAAGCGATACCGCGCGACATTGGCGCGCGCGGCATTCGCCACCGCGGTCTTGGCGGCAAGGTCGCCGATCTTCTCGTCGGTCTCCTGCTTGGAAACCGCATCCTTGCTCAGCATGTTGCGCCAGCGCGTCGCGGTCGAGGCAGCGAGCATCTGGTTCGCCTTGGCCGTCTCGAGATCCGCCTGCGCCGCCGCAAGCTGCTGGTCGACCTCGGGCGCGTCGAGCACCGCGAGCGTCTGGCCCGCGCGCACGCTGTCGCCGATGTCGACATACCATTTGCGGACATAGCCGCTGGTCCGCGCGAAGATCGGCGCGCTGTTGAGCGCCTGGAGGTTCGCGGGCAGCGTCAGCGCGGCGGCGCTCCCCGCCGCCTTGGGGTGGATCACCGTAACGGTCGGCGTCGCCTGCGCCTTGGTCCACCCCGCGAGCTTCTGCTCGGAATGCGAACGGTTGGCGATGCCGAAGCCGACGACGCCGACCGCCACCACCACCGCGACGATCCCGACCGTTTTCAGCGATCCGCCCTGGCCGCGCTCAGACATGCACTTTCTCCAATTCGGGGGTCGGCGACGTCGCAACGTCCGCCCTGCGCCGGTGAACCAGGCTGAACACCACCGGCACGAACAACAGTGTCGCGAACGTCGCGACCAGCAACCCACCGATCACCGCGCGGCCGAGCGGCGCGTTCTGCTCGCCGCCCTCGCCCAGCCCGAGCGCCATCGGCAACATGCCGATGATCATCGCGAGCGCGGTCATCAGCACCGGGCGGAAGCGCGTCATCCCCGCCTCCAGCGCAGCCGCGGTCGCGTCGCCCAGTTCGGCCAGCCGCTCGCGCGCGAAGCTGACGACCAGGATCGCGTTGGCGGTCGCGACGCCCATGCACATGATCGCGCCGGTCAACGCCGGGACCGACAGCGTCGTCCCCGTCGCGAACAGCATCCACACGATCCCGGCAAGTGCTCCCGGCAGCGCGGTGATGATCACGAACGGATCGAGCCAGCTCTGAAAATTGACGACGATCAGCAAATAGATCAGCACGATCGCGCCGAGCAGCCCGAAGCCCAGGCCCGAGAACGCCCCGTTCATCGTCGCATATTGCCCGCGCAGCGTGACGGTCGCGCCCTTGGGGGCCTTGTCCTTCAGCTCCGCGAGCACCGCCTTGATGTCGCCCGCGACCGCGCCGAGATCCCGCCCCGCCGGGGTCGCGTAAATGTCCGTCACCGGCGCGATGTTGTAATGCGAGACCACCGCCGCGCCGTTCGACCGGACGATCGTGCCGATCCCGCCAAGCACTTGCGACGTCCCGTCCGCGCCCGTCACCGGGATGCTCGCAAGGTCGTCCATCGACCCGACGCGATATTCGGGCGCCTGCGCGACGACCGGATAGGAGACGCCATTCTCGGGGCTGAGGAAGAACACCGGCGCGGTCTGCGATGTCCCCGCGAGCGAGCTTGCGACACTGGTGGTGACGTCGCGCTCGGTCAGGCCGTATTGCCCGATCCGGCTGCGATCGACGTTGACGTTGAGCTGGGGATAGCGCGCGGATTGCTGGATCCGCCCGTCCGCCACGCCCGGGATCGCGGCGATCCGCCGCAGGATCATCCGCGCATAGGCCTGGTTCGCCTTGGCATCCTTGCCCGAGATCTGGATGTCGATCGGGGCCGGTGCACCGAAGTTGAGGATCTGGCTGGTGATGTCGGCGGGCAGGAACGAGAAGGTCGAGCCCGGGAAATCGCGCGGCAGCCGCTCGCGCAGCTGGCGGACGTACTCGGCGGTCGGCGCGTGGTCCTTCGACAGCTGGATCAATATGTCGCCATCCTGCGGCCCGACCGTGCCCGAATTGTTGTAGGTCGTGTTGATCGAGCTGACCGGCAGCCCGATGTTGTCGACCACCGAGACGAGCTCGTTCGCCGGGACGATCTGGCGGATCCGTCGCTCGATCAGGTCGAACTGCGCGGAGGTCTGCTCGATCCGCGAGCCGACCGGCGCGCGCACGTGCAGCGCCATCTGCCCCGCATCGACCGCGGGGAAGAAGTTCTGCCCGAGGAACGGCGTCAGCAGGAACGACAGCAGCACGACCGCGAGGAAGCCGATCACGAACGGCTTTGGCGTCGCCAGTACCCGCTCGAGCATCCCCCCGTAGCTCAGGCGGAAGCGTTCGAAGCGATGCTCGAACCCGCGCTGGAAGCGGACCAGCGGGTTGCGCGATCCGGGCGTTCCCGCCTCATGCTCATGCCCCGGGGCGTGCGGTTTGAGCAGATACATCGCCATCGTCGGCACGAGCGTGCGCGACAGGATGAACGACGCGATCATCGCGAACACCACCGCGAGCGCGAGCGGCACGAACAGGAACCCCGCGACGCCGGGCAGGAAAAACATCGGCACGAACACGATGCAGATGCACAGCAGCGAGACGAACGCGGGCGTCACGATCTGCGCCGCGCCGTCGAGGATCGCCTGCATCACCGGCTTGCCTTGTTCGAGGTGCCAGTTGATGTTCTCGATCGTAACCGTCGCGTCGTCGACCAGGATGCCGACCGCGAGGCTGAGCCCGCCGAGCGTCATGGTGTTGAGCGTGTTGCCCGTCACCGCCAGCCCGATGATCGCCGCGAGGATCGCGAGCGGAATCGAGATCGCGATGATCACGGTCGAGCGCCACGAGCCGAGGAACAGCAGGATCATGAGCGAGGTCAGCGCCGCCGCGATCGCGCCTTCCTTGACCACACCCTCGACCGCCGCCTTCACGAACAGCGACTGGTCGCCGATCGGCACGATCTTGAGCGCCGCCGGCAGCGTCTCCTGAATCCTGGGCAGCGCGTCCTTGATCCCCTGCACGATCGCGAGCGTCGAGGTCGCACCGTTCTTGAGCACGGTCATGATCACCGAGCGCGATCCGTCGACATGGACGACGTTGGTCTGCGGTGCGGAACCGTCGCGGACATGCGCCACGTCGCGCATGTAGATGGTCGCGCCATTGGCGACCTTGACCGGGATGCTGTTGAGTTCCTCGATCGATCCCGGCGCGTTGTTGAGCCGGACGCTATACTGGAACCCACCGATCTTGGCGAAACCCGCGGGGTTGATCTGGTTCTGCGCGGCGATCGCATTGCCGACGTCCTGCGCCGACAGTCCCTTCGACTGGAGCGCCTCCGGGTCGAGATCGATCTGGATCTGCCGCGTCTTGCCACCCGACGGATAGGGGATCGCCGCGCCGGGCACGGTCACCAGCCCGGGGCGGACCTGGTTGACCGCGAGATCGAACATCTTGCCCTCGGACAGCCCCGTTCCCGACAGAGCGAGCTGGACGATCGGCACGGTGGACGCGCTGTAGTTGAGCACCAGCGGTGGCGTGACGCCAGGCGGAAGCTGCTTGAGCACTGTTTGCGAGACAGAGGTGACCTGCGCGGTCGCGGTGCGGACGTCGGCGCCCGGCTGGAAATAAATCTTCACGACGCCGATGCCGGGAAGCGACTGGCTTTCGATATGGTCGATGTCGTTGACCGTCGTCGTCAGCACGCGTTCGAACGGGGTGATGATCCGGCCCGACATCTCGTCGGGCGAAAGCCCGCTATACTGCCACGCGGTCGCGATCACCGGCACGCGAATGTCGGGGAAGATGTCGACCGGCGTCCGGATCGCGGCGAGCACGCCGACGATCGCGATCAGGATCGCCATGACGATGAACGTCAACGGACGCATCAACGCGACGCGGACGATCCCGATCATGCGGCGCTTCTGCGAAGGGTCGGGGCTTGGGCGGGCCCGTGCTTGGAACGATCGTTCATGCTTGGGGAGGACACCTGAGCTATGCGTTGACCATCACCGGGACCGATGCGGCACTGCACCATTCGGCCAATGTTGCTGGTGTGTCTAATATTGTTTCCCACATGATTGAGACGTAAAAGCTATTGATGGAATTGCGCCACCTTCGGTACTTCGTTCAGGTCGCCACCGACCTTCACTTTGCCCGGGCGGCCGCGCATCTCGGTATTTCGCAACCACCGCTCAGCCAGCAGATCCGCCTGCTCGAGGAGGAATTGGGGGTGCTGCTGCTCGAACGCACCAGCCGACGAGTCGCGCTGACCCCCGCCGGGGCGCTGTTTCTCGAAGCGGCGCGGCGTACGCTGGAGGAAGCCGATCGCGCGGTGCTGATCGCGCGCCGCGCCGCGCAGGGGGAGCTTGGCGACCTGCGGATCGGCTTCAATGCGTCCGCGCCGTTCATTCCACAGGTCGCGGCGGCGATCCACGCGTTCCGGCAGCACTATCCCGACGTACAGCTATCGCTGACCGAAGTCGCGGGTCCCGCGCAGATCGAAGCGCTTGTCGACGGGCTGCTCGACCTCGGGTTCCTGCGCAGCGCAGCCCGCCCGGTTCTGGCGCAGGGCCTTACCGCTACTTTGATCCTCAGCGAACGGCTGGTCGTCGCGATGCGGCCCGACCATCCGCTGTCCAACCGTGCGGGGTTGCGCCTGTCCGACTTGAGCGATCATTCCTTGGTGGTCTACGCCAGCGACCGCAGCGGGGGTTTTACCGAGGCGCTCTTCGCACTGATGCGCAATGCCGGGGTCGAACCGCTGGTAGCGCAAAGCGTGCGGGAAGTGTCGACCCTGCTCGGGCTCGTCGCGGCCGGGGTCGGGATCACCATCGTCGCGGAATCGCTTTCCGCGCTGCAATCGGCCGGCCTGGTATACGTCCCGCTCCTCGACGATCGCGCGACGTCGGCGATGTGGCTGGTCCATGCGGACACGCCGTCGCTGTCGGGGGAGCATTTCCTCAAGATCGTCCGAACCGCCGGTAGCGCACAAACGGACGCCCATCCGGCCGCGTGACGCTCGCAAAACGGCTGGCGAGAGATCCGTACCGCAGGCCTGCATTCCGGTAGCGCAACCCGCGGGCGACCCGGCGCGCCGAAACGCCCTCCTTGTGAAAGACGCCGCGCAACCCGCTTGGGTGTGACGCAAATGTCACCCTCCTGCACAAATGGTAAAGATTACGGAAGCGCAAGTTGCAAACGATTGCCGGTTTTGAGATTTGCGCGCCATCATCGTTACACCGGCTTCACAAGAAGGCCGATCGTTTGAGGGGATTCCCGTTGCGTAACCGTCGTACCATCCGCAGCCTCCTGTTCGCAGGCAGCGCAACGATCGCCGTTCCGGCGCTTGCGCAAACGGCAACACCGCAGGACGCCGCTCCAGTCCAGGACGCGGCACAAGCTGCCCCCGCGGACAATCAGGATATCGTCGTGACCGGCCAGACGAGCCGGAACCGCCCGCTGATCACCGCATCCGCCGACATCACGCTCGCCTCGCGCGCGGACATCGACCGCAAGGCGCCGCGCTCGACCGCCGACATGCTCGAGCTCGTCCCGGGCATCTTCGTCGAGAGCACGGCGGGTTCGGTCTCGAACAACTATTCCGTCCGCGGCCTGCAGGGCGGCGGGCAACGCTTCGTCCAGCTTGAGGAAGACGGCCTGCCGATCCTCTACAGCGGCGGCGGCGCCGACTTCTTCTTCGATCAGGATCTGACGATCGACCGGCTCGAGGCGGTCAAGGGCGGGTCGTCGGGCGTGCTTACCGTCAATGGCGCCGGCGCGACGATCAACTTCGTCTCCAAGCGCCCCAATTTCGACCATGCCGAGGGCATGGCGCGCGTCACCGCCTATAATTACGGCCTCAAGCGCGGCGATTTCTATTACTCGCAGCCGATCAGCGACAAGCTCGCGTTCAACGTGGGCGGCTATGTCCAGTCGAGCCCCGGCGTCCGCGACAATCCGTTCGATTATCCGGGCTGGCGGATCAAGGGCACGCTGGAATACAAGTTCGACGGTGGCGGCTACATGAGCCTCTCGGCCAAGGGTGGCGAGGTCAAGAACGCCTATTATGCCGACCAGCCCTATCGCTTCACCAACGGCAAGCCCGCCGGCATCCCCAGCCTCGACACGCAGTTCGGCAATGTCGGCGGAGACGCCTTCACCAACATCGCGGTACCGGTGTCGACCAATGCGCACGCCAGCGGTTTCCGCCCGTTCCGCTACGACCAGGGGATCGTCGCCAAGACCGCGCAGGTCCGGTTCGACATCGAAAAGCCGGCGAGCGATTCGATCAACCTGTTCCTGCACACGCGCTATCTGAAGTATTCGTATGACTTCAACGGCCTGTTCCCCGGGTCCGGGACTGGCAACGCAGGCCTCGCCAGCGCGCTCTCCTATCTGACGCCAGGCGCCTCCTCGCCGATCAACGACCTGCTGACCGCCGGACAGGCCGCCTTCCCGAACGCGACTCACTTCGGGATCAAGGACCTGCGCACCGGGGTGCTGATCGGATCGGATCAGGCCTCAACGCTCAACGCGCTCAACGGCAACGGCTTCCTGCAGCGTACGACGCTCAACCACGATTCTATCGACGGACGCGATTTCGGGCTCAACGTCGGTGGCCGCTGGGACGTCGACCACGGCAATTTCAAGAACTCGCTCACGGTCGGCGTGATGTACTACAACGTCAAGACTTCGCAGGACCAGTCCGCGACCGCGAGCGTCGTCAACGACGTCAAGACCAACAGCGACATCTACGACATCGTCGCGCTCAACGCGGCTAATGCGGTGGTCGGCACGCTGAGCGACAACGGCCTGGTCTCCTATGGCGACTGGGGCGCTGGCATCCGCGTCCGCAAAAATTCGGCGGTTTCGCTCTACGCGAACGACGAACTCTCGTTCGGCGATCTGCACATCGACGGCGGCATCCGCTGGGAGAATGACGACGCGACCGCGATCGACGGCAATGCGGCGCTGGTCAACCAGCCGGTCCAGCCGGGCGTCGTCGGCGTGGTGCGCACGGTCGGATCGACCTTCGACGGCACCTATACGACGCTCCACCGCACGCGCGCCAAGGCCGCCTATACGGTCGGCGCCAACTATCTGATCACGCCGCGCTTCGCGCTGTATGCGCGCTACGCCAAGGGGTTCCAGACCAATACCACCGATCCGATCACGACGATCGAGCTCTACGAGGCAGGCGTCCGCTACAATTACGGCCGTCTGTTCAGCGGGTCGGCCACGGTGTTCCGCACCAACTTCAAGAACCAGAACTACAACTTCGCCGATCCGCTGAACCCGGCGGTGCAGAGCAACATCAACGCCGATCTCAAGACCCGCGGGATCGAGATCGATGCCAGCGTGCGGCCGATCAACTGGTTCTCGATCGATCTCCAAGGCGTCTTCCAAGAGCCCAAACTGGTCAACCTGCAGATCAACGGCGCCAACCAGTCGGGCTTTACCGGCAATCGTCCGGAACGCACCCCGGCCAAGCTGTTCACGATCACGCCGTCGATCAAGCTGCCGCACGGTCTTGGCGAAGTGTACGGCCGCTATAAGTACATCGGCCGGATCTTCGCGGACGCGGGCAATGGGGTCGCGCTGCCGAGCTATGGCGTGACCAGCGCCGGGATCACCTTCAACCTGACCAAGCAGCTCCAGGCGAGCTTCAACGCGGACAACATCTTCAACGTCATCGGCCTGACCGAAGGCAACCCGCGCCAGGGCCAGACGCAGGCGATCAACGACGGCTATTTCTACGCCCGCGGGATCGTCGGGACGACCTACGGCGGCACGATCACGATGAAGTTCTGAACGATACGGCAAGACCGGCGGGCGGGGACGTGGCAACGCGTCACCCGCCCGTTTGCTGAGGGAATGGCGAAATGAACAAGATCCTGCAGCTGTCGACCGCTGCGCTCCTTACGCTGGCCAGCGGGAGCGTCGCGCAACAGGCCCCCCGCCCCGAGCTTGCCTATCAGGTCGTCGAGGGGAAGAACCTCAACGCGTTCGTCCGCGACAAGGCCGTTGCCGCGCATCTGCTCCTACGCGACGGCACGGATCCGCGGATCCTGGTGGCGTTCCCGGCCGGGAACAGCGGCGTGGGACTGTGGTTCCAACCGACACAGAAGGCAGCGACCTGGCAGCTCGATACTGCGCCCGTGCCGCTGACTCGTGGCGCGATGCACGGGATCCTTGCGGTCGCCAGCATCGACGCGGCGCGCCTGGTGCCCAGGCAGGCGGTGTTGTCGAACATCCGTTTTCTGCGGGACTATCAGGCGGTCGGGCATTTCCCGGCGGAGCTTGCGACAGCGCCCGAGATCAGCGGCAATACCCTGACCTATCGTCGCCAGCGGCTCGACGGCGCGCCGGGCTATGCGCTTGCGGTGCGCGTTCTCGGCGGGCGGATCGAGCAAGGCGCGATCGTTGCCGGCGCGGACGGCCGGATCCGGATCGAGATTACCGCGCTGACCGGTGAAACCCCGCTCACGCCGATCCCGCTCGCGCAATTGCTCAACGATACGGCAGCGAAGGACGCCGCAGCGCGCAATGCGCTCGCCTTCCTTAGCTATCGCGAGAAGTTTCTGGCCGGGTCGTGGCGTTTTGACACGTATTTCGGACGTGATACGCTGATGTCGGTGCGGCTGCTGATGCCCGCGCTCCAGACGGGATCGATCGAAGCAGGGCTCAACGCGGTCATCGCGCGGCTGTCGCCGGGTGGCGAGGTCGCGCATGAGGAGGGGATCGGCGAGTTCGCCGTGCTCGAGAACCGCAAGGCCGGCCGCGCCGGTGCCGCCGCCGATCTCGATTATGGCATGGTCGATGACGATTACATGCTCGGGCCGATCACGGCGGACTATCTGCTCGGCCCTGGCCAGGCACGCGCACGCGCTTATCTTGCCGCCCCCCTCGCAAGCGAGAGCCAGCCGGGCAAGACCGAGCCGGTCGGCAGGGCGCTGGTCCGCAACCTGCGCTTCGTGCTCGCGCAAGGACGGGCGTTCGCCGCAGCGCCGGCCTGGCGCAATCTGGTCGCGATCAAACCCGGTCGCATGACCGGCGAATGGCGGGACAGCAATGACGGGCTTGGCGGCGGCATCTATGCCTATGACGTCAATGCGACGCTGGTTCCGGCCGCGCTCGAGGCGGCGGATCGGCTGCAGCGCGCCGGCCTGCTCAACGCCTATGTGACCCCCGCCGATCGGACACTGTTCGCGCAGGCCAGTGCAATGGCGCAGACGTGGCGGGCAAAGGCACCCGGGCTGTTCCAGGTCTCGATTCCCGCGGCGACCGCGGCGGCGCAGGTCCGGCGCTATGCCACGACGCTCGGCGTCCCCGCTGCCGGGCCGGTTGCGGCACTTGGGCAGGGATCACTGGTCTTTCATGCGCTGTCGCTGCTCGCGGACGGCAGCCCGGTACCGATCGTCAATTCCGACGAAGGGTTCGCGCTGTTGTTCGGCCAGCCATCGCCGGCGGATCTCGACACCTTCGTGGGTGCGATCACGCGCCCCTTCCCTGCCGGGCTGATGACCGACGTGGGGCTCGTCGTCGCCAACGCCGCCTTTGCCGATGCAGCGACGCAGGCGCGCTTTACCGCCGGAGCATATCACGGGGCGGTGGTGTGGTCGTGGCAGCAGGCTTTGCTGGCGGCCGGGCTCGAACGGCAATTGATGCGCGCCGACCTTCCCGCGGCAACGCGCGCAAGGCTCGTGGGCGCGCAGACCACCTTGTGGAAGGCGATCGGCGCAACCCGCGCGGTACAGAGTTCGGAGCTGTGGTCCTGGGCGTACCGGGATGGCCGTTACACCGTGGTTCCGTTCGGCGCGGGCAAGGCGGACGTCGACGAGTCCAACGCGGCGCAACTGTGGAGCACGGTCTATCTCGCGGTCCAGCCGCCGAAGCGGGGGTAAGCGCGCGCCTTGGCATCCGCGATACGTCCGCTCCACCGTTCCGCTCCCGGTCGGTGTCGGCGGATCACACGGGGCGGACCCGGACGAACGATGCCCGTTTTCAGGCGGCCGCGAAAAACCCGGTGACCGTCAGCCGGCCGCGTGCGGGATCGGCCGGCAGCGCGGCATCGCGCGCAATCGCACCGGAATGGAGCATCCGGCCGCGATACAGCAGCGCCCGGTTGAAAACACCGGGAACCAGCGCCGTCTGTTCGAATAGCGCGGTATCCCCCGCGATATAGGACCTGGGTGCCGCTTCGGCCGCAGCCAGATCCCGCTGCAGACTGGCGAAATAGGCCGTGCTGCGCCCGGCATCGACCGTCTCGAACCCGGTCGCGCGATGCCGGTAGAACGCCGTGCCGTCGGTCCCCTCCGGGACCAGATACTGGACCAGCGCGAGCCTCCCGGGCTCCAGCGCATCGACATGCGGCAGGCATTGTTCGATCGATAGCTGGTCGGACGCGGCGGTCACGATCGAGAAGTCGGCTTCCAGCACCGAAACCTTGCCCAGCACGCCGAATACCTCCCGCAGGATCTTGCCGATCAGCGGCCCCTGCGACCGCATATAGTCCGGCGGCAGCGCAGCCTTGATCCCCGGGTAATGCCGCCCCGCCGGCACGAACGGCTGCCCGGCCGCGAAGTCGCGAAGGGCTTGCGGATCCGGCGCAAAATTGTCGATGATCACGACCGGCTCGGCTTCCTTGCCGACGCGGCGCGCGACCACGCGCGGCCCGCTCATGTCGCTGCGCCAGTGAGCGTCCGGATCGCCGCGTCGTGCATCGGCAGCGTCGGCACGGCGCGCGCGACGACCGCTTCGATTTGGTCGAGCTGCCGCCGGTTGGTCGCGCCATCGAGCGTATCCGCGAGCGGTACATGGCCGTGCGCGTGCACGCCCTGACCATCGAGCACGGCAAGCCAACTGGCCTCGCGGAACAGTTCCTCGGCGTCCAGCATCAGCCGACCGGTCCGCGCATAATGCCTCATCTTCTCCACCAGCGTCTCCGGAACCGCCATGGTCCGCGTATGCTGCCACAGCGGCGCGTCGTGCCCGTGCGTCGCGTGATAATGGAGGATCAGGAAGTCCCGGATGCCATCCATGTCGCGCCCCAGCAGCGCATTATACTGCCGCGCCAGCGCGGGATCGCATTGGGCATCAGGGAAGAGCGTGATAAGCTTGGCAATGCCGCTCTGGATCAGGTGAATGCTGGTTGATTCGAGCGGCTCGAGAAACCCCGACGACAGCCCGATCGCAACGACGTTGCCGCGCCACGCCTCGCGCCGGAACCCGGCCGTGAAGCGGAGCAGGCGCGGATCGCCAAGCGGTTCCCCATCGAGATTGGCAAGGAGCGTCGCGATCGCCGCATCGTCGGACAGGAATGCGCTGGAATAGACATAACCGTTGCCGGTGCGGTACTGTAGCGGGATGCGCCACTGCCACCCGGCTTCCCGCCGCGTCGAGCGCGTGAACGGCGTCGTCTGGGCGATCCGCGCGCACGGCACCGCGGCCGCGCGGTCGCACGGCAGCCAGTGCGACCAATCCTCGAACGGCGCGCCCATCTCTCCGCCGATCAGCAGGGCGCGAAAGCCGGAACAGTCGACGAACAGATCGCCGCGCAGCGTATCGCCCCGGTCGGTCTCCAGCGCACTGACGAACCCGGTCGCGGGATCGCGCTCGACCCGGGTCAGCATTCCTTCGTGCCGCGTGACGCCGCGCGCCTCCGCCAATCCCCGCAAGTGTCGCGCGTACAGCCCCGCATCGAAATGATAGGCGTAGCCGAGCGTCGACAGGATCGAGCGCGGATCGCCCACCGGCTTGGCGAAGCGCCCCGCCTCCGCCAGTTGCGTCGCCAGCGAATAGGCCGCGAGCGGCCGGTCCAGCCCGTCAGCTTGTGCGCGGAGCCACCGTTGGTGAAACGGCACCGTCCCCAGATCGACCCCAAAGCGTCCGAACGGATGGAAATAGCGATGCCCGGGACGAGTCCAGTCGACGAACTCGATCCCGAGCTTGAAGCTCGCCTTGGTTTCGCGAACGAAGGCGGCTTCGTCGAGGCCGATCAATTCGTTGAACCAGTGGATCGTCGGGATCGTCGCCTCACCGACCCCTACCGTGCCGATCGCGTCGGACTCGAGCACGCTGATGGCGAGCGACGGGCCATAGGTGGCGCTGAGCGCCGCGGCGGTCATCCAGCCGGCGGTTCCACCCCCGAGGATGACGACCTTGCGGACCCGCGTCACGCGGCATTCCGCCTGCCGACGGCTGCGTGCGCATCGGGATCAAGGTCCCGTGCCGTCATCGGCATGATCGGTCGTCCCATCGGCTTGCTCACTTTCGCGCGCGGCAGCGTCCCCACGCGGGTCATGTCCCACGCCAGGCACCCGCTGCCGCAAGTCGCCAGGCCCGAGCGCAATATGGCGCGAATCAAACGATTGCAACGCGTCCCACGGTGGGTCGTCGGTGCGCGCGGACGCCCCCTTCCGGATCGCGCGCTACGCCGTGTCCCGCCGCACGAGCACGGGCTGCATCTGGACGGATGGGGTATCCTCCCCGGCCAGACGGGCGAGCAGCGCTCCCGCCATGATTTTGGCTCCCTCCTCGATGTTCTGCCGGATCGTCGTCAGCCGCGGGACGGTCTGGATCGCGATCGGCAGATCGTCATAGCCGACCACGCGAATTTGCTCCGGAACGCCAAAACCGCGATCGGCGAGCAACCGCAGCGTCTGCATGGCGATCACGTCGGTGGCGGCGAAGATCCCGTCGATATCCTTTCCGACCCGGTCCAGATGGTCAGCGATTTCCTGCTCCATCCCTTCGGATGCCATGGGAACCGCCAGATGACGCGGCGCGTCCACCCCCGCTGCCGCCAGCGCCATGCAAAGCCCCTGATAGCGCAGCGCGATTTCCGGCGCCCGGAGCTGCCCCAGGAAGGCGATCTTGCGCGCGCCCGTCGCCATCAGGCAATCGCCCGCGATCCGGCCGCCCACGACATTGTCGCTGCCCACCGAACAGTGGACCTGCTCCGGCCAGTGCCGCCCCCATACCACGAGCGGACGATACCGGGCCGCGACCCGCTCGATCGCCCTGAATTGATCCGACTGGCCCAATAACAAGGCCCCGTCGATCATGCCCGAATCGACGACCCGCTCCAGCCAGTCGTCCGCATCGGGTATGACGCGTGACAACATCAGATCATGCCCTGATTCCTCGAACGCATCGGCCAAATTCGCGATCATGGCCATGAAGAACGGATCGGACAGATGCTGGCGGCGCTCGTGGCCGAGGGGAACGACGACGCCGATCACCCCGGTCTTCTGCGTGCGCAAGCGTTGCGCCATCTGATTCACGCGAAACCCGTGCTCCTCCGCCAAGGCGACGATGCGTGCCTTGGTCGCGGCTTTGATCAGCGTGCTGTTCGACAAGGCCCGCGAGACCGTAGCGGGATTGACCCCGGCAAGCTTGGCGAGATCCGTGATGTTTTTTACTTTGGTCAAGACACCGCGATCGAGTTGACGTTTCTGGCGTTGGCGCGTGGGTCGGTCACCCACTGATCTCTGCGTCCGCCGTATCGGGTCATCGCGGATATTGCCAGCGACGCCTGCGGACGGCAGCGCTCGCCATCCGGCGCGCGGACCCTCGCCACGAGACGCTAGCCGTGCCCCTGCTCGCGGCTCCTGTTGCGATCCGCGTCACGCGCGGTTCGCCGCCATGGCCAACACCCCTCAATCTCGGTTTCGAGCGAGAAGCTCAGGAAGGTGCGGATCGCGATGATGGCACCAAGGAGCCCAACGCTCGCGAAGGTGAGCGGCGCGGTGATCGTCGAAATGATGTCCGCCCCGACGAGGAGCTCGAGCCCCAGGAGAATGCCACGCCCCAGCCCTGCCCGATACCGCTGATACGCATCGCGCCAGTTCGTCCTCCGGCCGTCGACAGCGAACCTTGCCGAGGCAAGCACGACACCGCCAAGGATTATCGCCGCCCCCACCAGCTCCAGAAGCTTGGCGAGGGCATCCACGACAGTGTGCGCCTGCTCGATCATTCTGCTGATTACGCGGAAAAAGCGTCCTATTGCTATAGCCCGGGTGGAGTCGCTGGCCGGACGTGCCTGCAATCCAAGCCCCGCCATTCCCGACGCCTGCGGGAAGCCCGGCTCGCCGAAGGAGCGCGAACGAACGTCATGGCAGAGCTGTTCGAGATTACGCCCGCCCTCCACTTCGTTGGCTTCCGAGGCGAGGAATATCACTCCGCCGTACGGATATGGGGCAAACCCGACTTCATCCACCGCGACTGGGACCGTTGGGCGCAGCAGGACATGCATCCGATCGACACGGTGATCTTCGCGCGGGGGACCGACCAGGATCCCGTGGCACGGTTCAGTCATGCGCCGTCCACGCCCGAATGACCCACAGTCCGCCCCCGCAGGGGTCATCTGCGCTGCCGGTCAGCCGACATCCGTCCCGTGAGGCGAGCGGCGCTGCCGAGCCCGCGCGCGCGTTTCCCGCAGAATAGCAAGATTGATCGAGCGCCCGCTGCTCGACCCGCGCTACGGAACACATATGAAGAACGCCCTGGTCGATCCGCCTCAACGCTACCGCGCTCGCATGGTGCGCGTGCTCGACCACATCGATCGGCATCTGGACGATGATCTCGACCTTGATGTGCTGAGCGGAATCGCGGCGTTTTCCAAATACCATTTCCACCGCCAGTTCACGGCAGTGTTCGGCTTGACGGTGCACCGCTACGTCCAGCTTGCCCGCCTCAAGCGCGCCACGCACCGTCTGGCACAGGCGCGTGGATCGAGCGTGACCGATGTCGCCTTGGAGGCGGGCTATGACGCGCCTGACGCGTTCGCCCGCGCGTTCCGTCAGCGCTTTGGACAAGCCCCATCGGCCTTTCGTGCGGCCCCGGACTGGGCCGCGCTGGACGCGGCGTTCTCGACCTTCCACCACGCAAGGAGCCAGTTGATGCCGAGCTTTTCATCCGACGACGTGACCATCCGCGAGCTGCCGTCAACGACGGTGGCGAGCATGACGCATGTTGGCGACCCCGCGACGATCCCCGCCACGGTGGCGCGCTTCATCGCGTGGCGCCAAGCGAACGGCCTGACCGATCCCGACTTGCCGATTTACGGGATCTTCCCGACCGACACACGTGTCACCGCACCGGCGGAGTTCCGGATGCAGATCTG
Source organism: Sphingomonas sp. TREG-RG-20F-R18-01 (assembly GCF_022662475.1). GTDB lineage: Bacteria > Pseudomonadota > Alphaproteobacteria > Sphingomonadales > Sphingomonadaceae > Sphingomonas. Next base: position 66,169 of record NZ_JAKNQQ010000007.1, on the reverse strand, counting down.
CGTCGCCACCGATCGCGAGATCGCCCCCAATGACGATGGCGTAGAAGCCGCAACCATCCCCGGCGGCAGGGTAGCCGCCCTGCGGGTGTTGGGCACGGCTGGCGAGGACCTCGAGCCGGCAGCGCTCTTTCTATACCGCGACTGGCTGCCTGGAAGTGGCGAGGACCTGCGCGATTTTCCGCTTTATTGTGAACGCAAGAAATTCTTCCCAGTCGTGCCAGCCCATGAAGCGATCACGGACCTGTTCCTGCCACTGCGATAAGCATGGTCCGCCTTCCCTCGCTACAGCTGCCGTCGGCTTGCTGAAAGCGTTCGGCAGCGGTCGCCCGGAAGCGGATTGCCCGACGCTTCCGGCAGGCGCACGACCGTCCGAGTTTGTGCGCCAGCCGACCGATCGCGGCACTGGACAATGTCGTCTTTCGTGCGCAGGACCTTGCCATGCCACGCCCATTCTCGATCGCCCGCCTCTCCCTCCTGATGGTTGCACCGTTCGTTTCGGCTTCCGCCGTCGCGCAGGATTCGTCCGCGGCCACCGGCACGAGCAAGCCGACACCGACGCTGCCAACCGACAGCATACCGCCCCCGCGCGATCTGCCGTATCCGGGGTCACTGAAGATCGCCGTGGATGCCACCGACGTCGCGCATGGCGTGTTCCGCGTGTCGGAAACCATTCCGGTCAAGGCGGGGCCGATCGTCCTGCTCTATCCGCAATGGTTGCCCGGAGCGCATGCGCCGCAGGGGCAGATCGACAAGGTCGCCGGTCTGACGTTTCACGCCGGTAACCGCGTACTCGCGTGGCGACGCGACCAGACCGACATGTACGCATTCCACGTCGACGTCCCGACCGGCGTAAGCGAGATCAGCGTGACGTTCGACTTCGTTTCGGCGACCGACGCCGATCAGGGTCAGGTCGTAACGTCCCCCAATCTCCTTGGGCTCGAGTGGATCTCGACGATGCTGTACCCGGCCGGCCATTACGTTCGTCAGATCGTGGTCGAGCCTAGCGCGACCTTTCCGGCCGGTTGGACCGCCGCGACGGCGCTGCGCCCGGTCCAGCCAGCCACGGGCGGAACGGTTCACTACAAGCCGGTCGCGCTCGATACGCTGGCAGATTCCCCCGTGTTCGCGGGCCGCTTCGCCCGTAGCGAGCAGTTATCGCCCGACGTCACGCTCAACATGGTCGCCGACCGCCCGGATCAGCTGGCCATCGCGCCGGCCCAACTCGCGCTCGAACGCGCGTTGGTCGAGCAGGCGACCAAACTCTACGGCGCCCGGCATTACAGTCACTACGACTTCCTCGTCGCGCTGAGCGATCGCGTGCTGACCGGTGTCGGGCTCGAGCATCACCGCTCGTCCGAAGACCAGATGGCACCGGACAGCTTCCTCAACTGGACCGACGGCGTCGCCGAACGCGATCTGCTGGCGCACGAATACACCCACAGCTGGAATGGCAAGTTTCGTCGGCCCGCCGATCTCTGGACGCCGGATTACCGCACGCCGATGCGCAACAGCCTGTTGTGGGTCTATGAGGGCCAGACGCAATTCTGGGGCAAGGTCCTGACCGCCCGCGCCGGGCTGATCTCGCGCGATGATGCCTATGATTCCCTGGCGCAGACCGCGGCCGCATATGCGGCGCAGGTTGGGCGCAACTGGCGTCCGCTGGTCGACACGACCAACGAGGAAATCCTGTCCAACCGTCGGCCCGAGCCGTTCCCGAGCTACCAGCGCGATGAAGCCTATTACGAAGAAGGTCAGTTGATCTGGCTCGACGCCGACAGCCTGATCCGCGAAAAGTCGGGCGGAAAGCGCTCGCTCGACGATTTCGCCAAGGCCTTTTTCGGCGTGCGCGACCGCGATTGGGGCGAATTAACCTATACCTTCGACGATGTCGTCGCGACCTTGAACAAGGTCCAACCCTATGACTGGGCGAGTTTTCTCCACGCCCGCGTGGATGAGCTCGCACCGCAGCCACCGCTCGACGGGCTGGCGCGTGGTGGTTACGCGCTGACCTATTCGGACCAGCCTGGCCATGTCTGGACGGCGCGCGAAAAGGCCGGCGAGACCCTCGACTTGAGCTACTCGCTCGGCCTGAAAGTCGGCAAGGAAGGCGCCGTCACCGGGGTGATCTGGAACGGCCCGGCGTTCGCGGCCGGGCTCAGCGTCGGCAGTAAGATTACCGCGGTCGATGGCGATGCCTATGACGATGATGGGCTGAAGGCGGCGATCACGCGGGCCAAGAACGATGGGAAGCCGATCGCGCTCCTGATCAAGCAGGGCAAGACCTACCGCACCGTCGCCGTGACGTGGACCGGGGGGCTGCGCTACCCGCATCTGGTACGAACGGGCAAAGGGCCGAGCACGCTCGATGCATTGTATCGGCCGAGAGGGTAACGCTCGTGTGGAGGGTCAGCTTGACCAGGGCCGAGCTGTCCTCGGTCCATTTGAAGCGATAAGTCTACGCCCCGCCCATGCCGATCATCCGCAATTATGCGTCGACCGACATCGACGCCCTGTACGCCATCGCTATCGCAACCGGCGATAGTGGCTCTGACGCCTCTCGCGAATTCAACGACCGGGATCTGCTCGGGCATGTCTACGCTGCCCCATACGGCACCTTCGAGCCCGAACTCGCATTGGTGGTCGAGGATCAGCACGGAGTGGCGGGATACTGCGTGGGTGCACTGCACAGCCGAACGTTTGAGGCTCTGCTAGAGCTACGATGGTGGCCAGCGTTGCGGCGGCGCTATCCCTTGTCACCGGTCAGCGGCGCGGATTGGCGTACGGCGCGGGACTCCAACATCATCCAGATGACCCATCATCCGCCCCGTTCCCCCGATTGGCTGGTGGATGCCTACCCGTCCCATCTCCACATCAACCTTCTCCCGCGCCTCAAAGGCCGGGGCCACGGTCGCGCGTTGTTGATCGCCTGGCATGCGCGCGCCCGAGCGATGGGCTCCACCGGATTTCACCTTGGCGTTGATCCGAGGAACGCTTCGGCGATCGGCTTCTACGAGGCGATGGGACTGGACCGGCTGTCTCCTGCCGGCGCGACCGTCACGGACGACGTCCTATGGCTTGGCGCACGGGATCTTCGATGAGATCGACGTACCATCCCGCGTGATGCGGGGTAAGGCGCTGTCAGGATCGCACCTGTGACAAAGTTGAAGTCCTGATCTGCGCACGCCGTGCCCTCGGCTTGGCCGCGGGCATGGCGCCGCGCAACGGCGGTGTTCGTCAACAAAGATTATCGCGTGACTCGAGGGACCACAATCGTTGCCAATAAACCTCCCGCAGGATGGTTGGACAGCGTCACTTCCGCGCCGAACGTCCGTGCTTGCGCACGCGCGATCGTCAGGCCCAGGCCAGTTCCGCCGGTCGATCGCGAGCGACTTGCCTCGCCGCGCTCGAACGGTGCGAACATCGCTTCGATACGACTGTCTGGAATGCCAGATCCGAAGTCGCGGATCGTGATCGTCAACTTGCCCGGCGTTTCCCAACAGTCGATCCGTGCGCTACCGCCATATTTTACGGCATTGTCGACCAGATTGACGATGGTGCGGGCAAGCGCGTTGGGCTTGACGCGCGTAACGGCGTTGCAGCCGCCGACAAATTGCACATCCGACCCGACGTCGCGCGAATCCTCCGCGATGCTCGAGAGCAGGGAATCGATATCGACGCTCGACAAGGGCTCGCGATTCTCGCTGCTACGCGCCAGCTCCAGCCCTTCGCGAACCAGGGTCTGGGTCGCGACGAGATCCGCGGTAAGCCGCTCGCGCAGCGTTTCGTCGCTGACTTGCTCCAGCCGCAAGCGGAGGCGGGTCAGTGGGGTCTGCAGATCGTGGCTGATCGCCGCGAGCAATTGCGTTCGATCACGCACGCCGTCGCGCACGCGCTGCTGCATCACGTTGAAGGAATGCAGCGCCGCCTGCACCTCGGTCGGGCCGCGCTCGACGACGGGTTCCGGTTCGGACGCGATCGAGATCGCGCGTGCGGCTTCGGCAAGCCGCCGCAGGGGTGCCGCGGCGAGCCGCCCGACGATCATCGCGAGCAAGGCGCTCGCACCGATCACGATCGAAAGGTACGCGGGGTCGAGCGTCGAACTGCGCGGCAGGATCAAGGCCGGAAGCAGGATCGCAAGCGCGTGCGCGACGCCTGCATGGTCGGTGAAGCGGATCACCCAGCAATCCGGCTCGGGCAGGTCGGCGATGCCGGCAGCGAGTCGGCCGATGTCGCGCGTTGGTTGCGGCAAGCACAGACGGCTCGGCACTTGACCCGCCTCAGGCCGGGCCGCGGCGCCAAGGCGCAGCCGCAAGATCTCCGATAGATCGGAATTCGGACGAACCTTCGCAATGTTGGCCGGGGCGGGGATCGCACCGAAAATCCGCCGTTCGGCGAGCAGCCTGCCAAAGACATCGGGAGATTGCTGCAACCGATTGACCACGTCGACCGTGCTCAGCGCTACGCGCTCCAACCGAACATGCTCGAAATCGTGAAGGCGGGCCTGTTCCGCGACGAACAAGGATCCGATCGATGCTACCGACATGCCGATCGCCAGGATCAGGAAGATTCGCCCCGCCATCGACCCGACGAAATCGCGCGCGCGGGCGAGCAGCGTCGGGGGTTCAGTCGTAAGTGACATCGCTCGCCAGTACATAGCCTTCGTTGCGCACGGTCAGGATCAGCGCGTCCCCGCCGGGCACGCTCGCCATCTTCTGGCGCAAGCGGCTGATTTGCAGGTCGATCGAGCGATCGAAGGTGACCGTCGCGGCGCGTTCGGGAAGCAATTCCTCCCGCGTGAGCACGACGTTGGGCGCTTCGGTGAACCGACTGAGCAAGCGGAACTCGGCCGAGGACAGCATCACCAGACGATCGTCGGGCGCGACGAGGCGGCGCTGGACCAGATCGAGCCGCCAGCCGCCGAAGGTCGCGGTGCGCGCGTTCCGCGACTTGTTGCTCGCTTCGTCCCGCGTCCGGCGCAGCAGGTTGCGCACTCGCGCGACGAGTTCGCGCGGTTCGAACGGTTTGGTGAGATAGTCGTCGGCTCCAAGTTCGAGCCCGAGCACGCGATCGATCGCGCTGTCGCGCGCCGTCACCATGATCACGCCGATCGTGATGCCCTGCGTGCGCAGCTCGCGGCACAGATTGAGGCCATCGCCATCGGGCAGGTTGAGATCGAGCACGATCAGGTCGGCGGGGCGTTCGGCGAGCGCAGGGCGGATATCGGCAACCGTGCCGACGCCGACCACTTCATGTCCGTCGCGCACCAACTGGGCGATGATCAGCTCGCGGATATCCTCGTCATCATCGACGACCAGGACGCGGCTCTGAGCGGGATCGAGGCTTGGGACCATGGCTGTCGATAGCATCGCGTGATGACCAAGTCTTCAAATCCGGGGGGCTGATACACGTCGATACACCGCGTCGTGCGCCGCTACACGGCAATACCGATCCACTGGTCGCGACATCAACCTTGCCTGTTTGCACCCGCCCGCGAGGTGCAGGGCACGCTGCGCAGGTGTGACAGCTCGGTCGACTGCCCCGGAGATGACGATGCCCCGTTCGATGCCAGCCCGCTCGGCTGCCTTGCTTGTCGCGCCGCTGCTGCTGGGGCTCGGCGCGTGCGGCAAGCCGGCAGGGCCGCCCGCGATGCCGACGCCCGAGGTCGGCGTGGTGACGTTGGCCGCCGGGTCGGTGACGCTAACGACCGAGCTCCCCGGGCGGACCGCGGCGTTCATGTCGTCGGAAGTCCGGCCACAGATTTCGGGGCTGATCAAGGCACGGCTGTTCACCGAAGGCGCGCTCGTGAAGGCGGGGCAGCCCCTCTACCAGATCGACCCGTCACTCTACCGCGCGACCGTCCAGCAGGCGACCGCATCGCTCGCCAACGCGCAGGCCAATGCCGTTACCGCGACCGCCAAGGCGGCGCGCTATGGCCGGCTGACCGAGATCGAGGCGGTGAGCAAGCAGGACAAGGACGATGTCATCGCCGCGGCTGGCCAGGCCCGCGCCTCGGTCGCCGAGGCACAGGCAACGCTGCGCACCGCGCGGATCAACCTCGCCTTCACGCGGATCACCGCGCCGATCAGTGGGCGGATCGGTCGCTCGGCCTATACCCAGGGCGCACTCGTCACGGCGAGCCAGACCGACGCGCTCGCGACGATCCAGCGGCTGGACCCGATCTTCGTCGACATCACCCAATCCTCGGCCAAGATCATCGCGCTGCGCCAGGCGCTGGCCTCGGGCGGCGTATTGCCCGCGAGCGCGACGATCCGGCTCAAGCTCGAGAATGGCACCGACTATCCGCAGGCGGGCCGCGTCGAGTTCGCCGAGGCGACGGTCGACCAGAATACCGGCAGCGTGACGATCCGCGCGCGCTTCCCCAATCCCAACAATCTGCTGCTGCCGGGCATGTTCGTCCGCATCGTCTCGCCCGAGGCGATCGTGCCCAAGGCGATCCTCGCGCCGCAGGACGGGATCAGTCGCGATCCGACGGGGGCCGCGACCGCGCTCGTGGTCGGCGCGGACAACAAGGTGGTGCAGAAGACCGTCACTGCCGACCGCGCGATCGGCAACAAATGGCTGATCACCGCCGGGCTCAAGGCGGGTGACCGCCTGATCGTCGAGGGCGTTGACAAGGCCAGGCCCGGTGCCCTGGTCAAGCCCGTTGCCGTCAAGGCGAACTGAGCGATGAGCACTTTCTTCATCAACCGCCCGATCTTCGCCTGGGTGCTGGCGATCGGGATCATGCTGGCGGGCATCGCCTCGGCGATGTCGCTGGCGATCGCGCAATATCCCGACGTCGCACCCCCCTCGGTCTCGGTCAGCGCGACCTATCCCGGCGCATCGGCGGCGACGGTCGAGACGAGCGTGACGCAGATCCTCGAGCAACAGCTGACCGGGATCGACGGCCTGCTCTATTTTTCTTCGAGCTCGAGCTCGGCGGGGAGCGCGTCGATCACGGTGACCTTCGAAAAGGGCACCGATCCCGACACCGCGCAAGTGCAGGTCCAGAACAAGGTCCAGCAGGCGCTGTCGCGGCTGCCGAACCAGGTGCAGCAGCAGGGCGTGACCGTCACCAAGTCGAACAGCGACTTCCTGATGATCGTCGCGATCTATGACAAGACCGACCGCGCCAACCAGACCGCGATCGCCGATTATCTCGTCAACACCTATCAGGACCCGCTCGCCCGCGTGAACGGCGTCGGGCAGAGCCAGGTGTTCGGGTCGCAATATGCGATGCGGATCTGGCTCGATCCGTACAAGCTCGCCGCGGTCAAATTGATGCCGTCGGACGTCCAGACCGCGATCAGCGCGCAGAACGTCGAAGTCTCGGCCGGGCAGATCGGGCAGAAGCCTGCGCCGGCCGGCCAGCGGCTCAACGCCACCGTCACCGCCAAGTCGCGGTTCCAGACGCCCGAGCAGTTCCGCAACATTATCGTCAAGGCGCAGACCGACGGTTCGGTCGTGCGGCTGTCCGACGTCGCGCGGATCGAACTCGGCAATGAGAGCTACGACACCGTGTCACGCGTCAACGGGCATCCCGGCGGCGCGATCGCGATCCAGCTCGCGCCGGGCGCCGATGCGCTTGCCACCGCAACCGCGGTCAAGGCCAAGGTCAAGGAACTCGAGCCCGGCCTGCCGAGCGGCTATGTCATCGATTATCCGCGCGACACGACCGACTTCATCAAGCTGTCGGTCGAGGAAGTCGTCAAGACGCTGTTCGAGGCGATCGTGCTCGTCGTGATCGTGATGTTCGTCTTCCTGCAGAGCTGGCGCGCGACGCTCGTTCCGGCGATCGCGGTGCCGGTGGTGCTGCTCGGCACGTTCGGCGTGCTCGCTTTGTTCGGCTATTCGATCAACACGATGACGCTGTTCGGCATGGTGCTGTCGATCGGCCTGCTCGTCGACGATGCGATCGTCGTGGTCGAGAATGTCGAGCGCATCATGAGCGAGGAGGGACTGTCGCCGCGCGACGCAACGATCAAGTCGATGGGCGAGATCGGCAGTGCGCTGGTCGGCATCGCGCTGGTGCTGTCGGCGGTGTTGCTGCCGATGGCGTTCTTCGGTGGATCGACCGGGGTGATCTATCGCCAGTTCTCGATCACGATCGTCTCGGCGATGCTACTATCGGTGCTCGTCGCGCTGATCCTGACGCCGGCGCTGTGCGCGACATTGCTCAAGCCGAACCACCAGGACCCGCTCGCGCGCAAGGGGCCGTTCGGCAAATTCAACCGCTGGTTCGCCCGCACGACCGCGCGCTATGTCGGCGCGGTGCGCATTGTCGTCGGGCGTCGTGCCGTGCATCTGGGCATCTATGCGGTGATCTGCGTTGTGCTTGCCGTACTGTTCGTGCGGTTGCCGACCGGCTTCTTGCCGACCGAGGACCAAGGGCAGGCGCTGGTGCAGTTCACGCTCCCCGCCGGCGCCACCGCCGAGCGCACCGACGCGGTCGCGCATCAGGTCGAAAACTACTTCCTGACCAACGAGAAGAAGAACGTCGCCAGCCTGCTCAGCATCCAGGGCTTTGGCTTCTCGGGGTCGGGGCAGAATGCGGGGCTCGCCTTCGGCAATCTTGCGCCGTTCAAGGACCGCAGCGACAAGGCCAATTCGGCCGATGCGATCACCGGGCGCGCGACGATGAAATTGGCGGCGATTCGCGATGCGCAGGTCTTTGCGCTGACGCCGCCAGCAATCTCCGGCCTCGGCCAGTCGAACGGCTTCACCTTCGAGCTGCTCAATACCGGCGGGCTCAGCCAGGCGCGCTTCCTTGCGCTGCGCGACCAGTTGATCGCGGCAGCGGGGAAGGACCCCAAGCTGGCCGGCGTCCGCGCGGGATCGCTCGACGACACGCCGCAGCTTCATGTCGATATCGACGAGACCAAGCTCGCAGCACTAGGGCTTGCCGAGAGCGACGTGACCGCGACGCTCAGCTCGGCCTGGGGCAGCACCTATATCAACGACTTCGTCGACCGCGGGCGCGTCAAGCGCGTCTACATGCAGGCGGACGCGCAGTTCCGCGCGCTGCCGAGCGACCTCGACAATTGGATGGTCCGCGCGTCCTCCACCGGCACGATGACGCCGTTCTCAGCCTTCGCCACGACGAGCTGGACCAAGGGGCCGTCGTCGCTGTCGCGCTTCAACGGCCAGTCCTCCTACGAAATCCAGGGGCAGGCCGCGTCGGGATCGAGCTCGGGCGAGGCGATGAAGGAGATCGTCGCGTTGCAGCAGAAGCTGCCGAAGGGCACCGGCTATGCATGGAGCGGACTGTCGTATCAGGAACAGCTGACCAGCGGGCAGGCGCCCAAGCTGTATGCGATCTCGGTCCTCGTCGTGTTCCTGTGCCTTGCCGCGCTGTACGAGAGCTGGTCGATCCCGATCGCGGTGTTGCTGGTGATCCCGCTCGGGGTGATCGGCGCGGTGGTTGCGGTCACGTTGCGCGGGCTCGACAACAACATCTATTTTCAGGTCGGCTTGCTCACCACGATCGGGCTGGCGGCGAAGAATGCGATCCTGATCGTCGAATTCGCCGAGGATGCGCACAAGGCGGGCAAGAATGCGCTCGATGCCGCGCTGGAGGCGGCCAAGGTGCGGTTGCGGCCGATCCTGATGACGAGCCTTGCCTTCATCGCGGGCGTCGTTCCGCTCGCGATCGCGACCGGGGCGGGGGCGCAGAGCCGGATCGCGATCGGCACCGCGGTGATCGGCGGGATGCTGACCGCCACTGCGATCGCGATCTTCTACGTGCCGATGTTCTTCGTCCTGGTCGGGCGCCTGTTCGGCATGGACAAGACCGATCCGGACCACCGTGACGACGCGCCTGCCTTGCCAGCGCCGGAGACCAAGTGATGCGCCAGCCGTTCCTCGTCGTCGCGACTGCAGCGCTGCTGTCGGGGTGCAATCTCGCGCCGGTCTATGTCCGGCCGGCGCCGCCGGTCGCGCCGAGCTTTCCGACCGGGCCGGCCTATGCCGCCGCTGCATCCAGCCCGCAGACGCCGCTGGCGTGGCGCGATGTCTTCACCGATCCCAGCCTGCGGACGATCATCGACCGTGCGCTCACCAACAATCGCGATCTGCGCGCGGCCGTCGCCAATATCGCCGCGGCGCGCGCGCAATACCGTGTGCAGCGCGCGTCACAGCTGCCCACGGTCTCTGCGAGCGGCGGCCCCTCGCTGTCGCGCGGCGGCAATGCGACCGGGGCGATCGACAGCTACTCCGCCGACGTCGGGGTGAGCGGATTCGAGATCGATCTGTTCGGGCGGCTCAAGAATCTCAGCAAAGCGGCGTTCGAGACCTATCTCGCCACCGAGGCGGGCGCGCGCAACACGCGCCTCGCGCTGATCGCCGAGACTGCCACGGCCTATGCGACGCTCGCCGCCGACCAGGATCTGCTCGCGGTCGCGCAGGACACCGTCGCCAGCACCGCGCGCTCGCTCCGGCTGACGCGCTCGCTCAACGATGCGGGGCTGACCGGCAAGGTCGATGTCCGCTCGATCGAGACGACCAATGCGCAATCGCGCTCCGACGTCGAGAATGCCACGACCCAGGTCGCGCAGGACCGCAACGCGCTCGACCTGCTGGTCGGCGCCCCGGTCGAGGATGCCCTGTTGCCAGGCAAGCTCGACAGCCTGCTGGGCGGGATCACCAAGGTTCCGGTCGGGGTGTCGTCGGAGGCGCTGCTGCGCCGCCCCGACGTCATCGAGGCCGAGCATGCCCTGATCGGCGCCAACGCCAATATCGGGGCAGCGCGCGCAGCGTTTTTCCCGACGATCACACTCACCTCGGCAGTCGGCTTCGCCAGCACCGCGCTGTCCTCGCTATTCAGCGGCGGTGCCTTCTCCTGGTCGGGGAACTCGTCGGCGAGCGTTCCGATCTTCGGCGGCACCAACCGCGGCAATCTCGCGTACAGCGAGGCGCAGCGCGACCTGTACCTCGCGCAATATGAGAAAGCGGTGCAGAGCGCATTCCGCGAAGTCGCCGATGCGCTCGCGCGCGCCGGGACGATCGAGCGGCAGCAGGCGGCGCAAGCCGATCTGCTGCGCGCCTCGGGCCAGGCCAATACGCTGGCGGAGGCGCGCTATCGCGAAGGGATCGACACCTACCTCTCGGCGCTGGTGACGCAGCGGACCTATTACACCGCGCGCCAGACCAAGATCGCGACCGATCTCGCGGCGGTGAGCAACCGCGTCACACTCTACCAGGTCCTCGGAGGAGATACCGAAGGGGAGCAATCGCCCAGCGATCGCGCGCGCCCTCTGGAACGGTGATGCGGGCACAGCACGCGGCCGCTTCCACGTGTGATGCGCCAGGAACAGATATGGCTCCAGCCGCGATGCCACGTCGCAGACGGTTGCGCGGTGCAGCTGGAAGCGAACTCAGCTCGAAGAGCCGGACGAAACCCTGTCGAAGATCATGAGGTCATAGCCCAGCCTCCGCATACAAGATCATACGAACCCGCGGCTCTTTCCCTTATATATTTCCGCGGGCGGACGGAGATGATCGCCATGGCGGCGAGGCACTGCGCGCGCGTCTTTACGGTGCTGCCGGGGGAAAGCACAGAATCCGCCAGCTATGACGAGCCGATCGGCCGGTCGCAGAACGTCAGCGGGCCGTTCAATGGGATTTTGGTGTAGCTGGAGCGGTCTGGCGCGCAGCAAAATAGGAAGCTTGTGGAGGCAGATCCCGTCTTGGTGCAACGTCCTGAACTATAGCGTTGGAGCGCCCTCATCAAATACTGGCGCGGATCGTTTTACCTGATATCAAACAGTCATCGGCGTGGGGCATGCTGTACGGGGGATGGGGCGATGACAGCCGAAAACACATGATGTCGCGCTTTGCGAATAGGCCGATGGTGAGCGATGAACTCGAAAAATATCGCGGCGCCGGCCCGGGGCTTTATTTTTGGCGGTTCTCTCTGTCCGCCAGCATCATCTTCCTCCATACATTCCATGTCTGTTACGGAACAGCGGCCAAAGGCGCGAAGATCGCCGTTCTCAATCCCGCCTTTGGAGCCATCTTGCCGATATTTTTCGGCCGCTTGGGCGCTGCCGCAGGCGCGGGTGTGGTGGATCCTGTTCCCGATGTCGTTGATCCTGACCCTGGGGTTCGCGATCCTGTCTTGGCATTGGGTCGAGAAGCCCGCGCTGCGAGCAAAGAAGTGGATTTCGCAGCGAGCGGCCGCTCCTGCTGGAACCGAGAAGCCGCACGAGATCCGGCCAGAGGATCAAGCGCGGCTTGCCGCTGCCGAGGCATAGACGACGGTCGTGACGGGCACGGTCAACGGCAAGACCATCGCGGAGCGGCTTCATCTGCTTCGCCGGCCTATGGGATCGGTTCGAGACCGAAGACGCCGGGATCGTAGAGAGCTTCACGATGGTGACGCAAGCAATGCTAACGGTGTGATCGCGGGCTTGAGAACCCATCCGCATCCACCACACCAGCATGCAGAATTCTTAATAAGTAGTCGCGAAGATGATCAGGACCGCGTGCAAGCATAATCAGACAATGGGACGTTTTGATAAATGAGCCAGAATGCCGAATGCGTCGAAGTTGCGATCGTAAAGGCAACGGAGCTGGAGCAGCAAGCCGAACCGTCGCGCCCGAACGTGGTTCGACGACTTCTCAATAGGGTGCAGGCCATTCTCCCGCCGGGCGGATCGGCGGTATGGCGGGCAATGTCGTGCATGCGCCGGGACGCACGGTGGTGATCTGTCCACGTCAGCAGCATGGCGGACAGTAGGCGCTCGATGAACCCCGGCGATCTCAGGGTGCATTGGGACGATCCCGATCGCACGCACCTCTACCAGGGCTTCGAGTTCCTGGATGACGCGCTCACGCCACCTCCTCGCGCGCGGGCTCGCCCAACAACCCACAACAGCCGGTGAGAAGTAGGGCAGCAGAAATGAACGATACCACTGCGAGTGCGGCGCGCATCATACAGGCACCCCTGCTTCGCGCAGCCGTTCGATCAATTCGCGTGTGTGTTCTGCATCCAGCGTTTCAGCGTGGAACGCCCGCACGTCGGACGGCCGGCTGTTGAAATGGCTGACAAGCGAGCCTGCGTCATATCCGTTGCGCGTCAGCGTGGGTTCGAGATCGTCGATCGCGCGCGACAGCACCTGCTCTACGATCTCGGCCGTCACCGGCTTGGCGGCGAACTGGAAGCCCTGCTCGAAGGCGAGCGTCAGGGCATTTTCGCGGACCGGAACCATATCGCCAACAGCGTGCTCGTGGCACGGTGGAAAGCCCTGGTTCTTCCGGCCCCGTCTCGCCGACTGTTTTGCCGTACCCTCCTTCGACCGACTACGCCATCCGACGCCTCCGGCCCGCCTCGGCTTACGCCGCGACGCGCGCGGCAAGGTGCGACCACCGCGAAGGGCGCTTACCCGCGCGTCGTGTTCGTCAAGCCAGACCTGCGACGTGCCCGCCGACATCAGGCTTGTGCGATTTGTCCCGTCGAGCGGACCGCGTATCTCGCGCCCTGATCGCGTGAAGGGAAAAGTCGGCTTCGAAGATGCGCCCGAAAAAAACGGTCAGCGTCGGCGGCGACGTCCTCAAACCGGATCGGGTCCGCCGCCCCCAGTTACGTCGCCCGCATCGATCGTTCGGCCGGCGCGCCTTGCCATCGGGCGCGCCGACCGATCGCGCATTCTATGCGCCGGTGAAATCGAGCACGACGCGCGACGGGACGTCGCCCTTTTCCAGCCGATCGAAGACCGTGTTGATCGCGGCCAAAGGCTGCAGCTCGATATCCGCCTTCACCTTGCCGTCCGCGGCGAATTGCAGGCATTCGGCCATGTCCTTGCGCGTGCCGACGAACGATCCGCGGATCGTGATGCAATTCGCGACCACGTCGAACAACGGCGTCGGGAACTCGCCCGGCGGCAGGCCGACGAGCGCGCAGGTGCCGCGCTTGCGAGTCATCTCGATCCCCTGCTTGAACGCGGCCAAGGACGGCGCGGTGATCAGCACGCCATGCGCGCCGCCACCGATCGCGGCCTTGAGCGTCTCGGCGGGGTTCTGCGTGCGGGCGTTGATCACCATCTCCGCGCCGAGCCGGGTGGCGTGCGCGAGCTTGCCGTCGTCGATATCCACCGCGCAGACGTTCAGCCCCATCGCCTTGGCGTACTGGATCGCCAGATGCCCGAGCCCGCCGCACCCGGAGATCGCGATCCATTCCCCCGGCCTGGCTTCGGTTTCCTTGATGCCCTTGTAGGTGGTGATCCCGGCGCAGATCAGCGGCGCGGCCTCGGTCGGGCTTAGGCCCTTGGGGATGTGCGCGACATAATTGGGATCGGCGAGGACATAGTCGGCGAACCCGCCATTTTGCGTATAGCCGCCGAACTTTGCTTCGGGGCAGACCGTCTCCCATGCCGACAGGCAATATTCGCAATGCCCGCACGCCGAATAGAGCCACGGCACGCCGACCCGGTCGCCTTCCTTGACCAGCGTGACGCCCGCGCCGAGCGCGACGACGATGCCGATCGCCTCATGCCCGGGGATGAACGGCGGGTTGGGCTTGACCGGCCAGTCGCCCTTCGCAGCGTGCAGATCGGTATGGCACACGCCACACGCCTCGGTCTTGACGAGGATCTGGCCGGGACCCGGCATGGGCACGGGGTATTCCAGTAATTCGAGGGGCTTGCCGAATGCGGTGACGACGGCGGCGTGCATGGTTTTGGCGATCATGAAAAAGCCTTCCGGTTGGGGGGAGCGATAGAAGAACGGATCGAGCGGTCAGGCCGGCGCGGGGATCGCGTGGAGGCGGACCAGCTTCTTGTTGACGAATTGCTGGATGCCCATCGCGCCAAGCTCGCGTCCGTAGCCCGAGTCCTTGATCCCGCCGAACGGCAGCGCGGCATCGGTCCAGTCGATGTTGTTGATGAACATCATGCCGGTCTCGACCCGGCTCGCGACACGCCGCCCCCGCGCGACGTCGCGCGTCCACACCGAGCCGCCGAGCCCGAAATCGGAATCATTGGCGAGTACGATCGCCGCATCCTCATCCGCCACGCGGAAGAAGGACGCGACCGGCCCGAAGAATTCGGCGCGGAACGCGGGGTTGTCGGGTGCGATGTCGGTCAGGATCGTCGGGGCCATGAACGCACCCGGACGATCGATCCGCGCGCCGCCCAGCACCACCCTCGCCCCATGCGCGACTGCGCCATCGACTTGCGCCACCAGGTCGAGCAGCGCCTGCTCGGTCGACATCGGGCCGAGTGTGGTCGCTGCGTCGAGCGGATCGCCCGGCACCAGTGCGCCGAGCGCCGCCTCGAACCGCGCGAGGAACGCGTCCGCCATGCTGTCGACAACGATGAAGCGTTTCGCGGCACAACAGGTCTGGCCGCAATTGTACATCCGGCCCCACACCGCCCAGGGAATGACGAGATCGAGATCGGCATCCCCCAGCACGATGAACGCATCGCTGCCGCCGAGCTCCATCGATGAGACTTTCAGGTTCCGCCCGGCGCGCGCGGCGATGCTGCGCCCCGCGTCGACGCTGCCGGTCAGGGCGACGCCCTTGATCCGGGGGTCATCGATCACGCGGTCGGACTGCGCATGGCTGATCAGCAGATTGGTATAGAGCCCGACCGGCGCGCCCGCCTCGATCAGCAGCGCCTCGAACGCGATCGCGCATTGCGGCACGATCCCGGCATGTTTCACGACCAGCGTGTTGCCCGCCATCAGATGTGGCCCGGCGACCCGCGCGAGCTGATAATACGGGAAATTCCACGGCTCGACGCAGAAGATCACGCCGATCGGGCTGCTCTCCATATGCGCTTCGCCGCCCGCCGGATCGAGGCGTACGGGGGCAAGGAAGGCTTCGGCATGGGTGGCATAATAGTCCATGATCCGTGCACTGAACGCGACCTCGCCACGCGCTTCGGCGATGCGCTTCCCCATTTCCACGGTGGCGAGACGCGCGAGCGTATCGGTCCGCGCGGCCAGCAGTTCCCCCGCCTTTGCGATGATTCTGGCGCGTTCGGCATAGGGTGTGTGCCGCCACGTTTCGAAGCAGCTTTGCGCGGCAGCGAGCTTGGTCTCGAGCACCGCATCCGCAACCGTGTCGAACGCCTGGACGAGCGCCCCGTCGAACGGATTGAGACTTTGATAGGCCATGGTTTGCGCACTCCCGGTTCAGGACGGCGAGATAGAAGCCATGGCCGCGCGATATCAGCGTCGGAAAGTACCTAGGCCGCCGCGCCCCCGCCCGATCGCGTTGCTCCCGCGAAATCTGCGTAGTTTCCGAACCTTCCCGCCGCCACCGGCGCGGTGCACCGTGACGATCTCGCCCGGAGCGGTTGCCGCTCCCGCTCGTGGGAACGGTGATGGCGTTCCGCCCGCCCAGCTGGAAGCCACCGACCATGAAGGCGATGATCCTCACCCATCCCGGCACCCCGCTCGTCTGGACCGACCTGCCCGACCGGCAGCCCGGCCCGGGCCAGGTGCGCGTGATAGTGCTCGCCTGCGGCGTCTGCCGGACCGACCTGCATGTCTTCGATGGCGAATTGCCCGATCCGAAATCGCCGATCATTCCGGGTCACGAGATCGTCGGCCGGATCGACGCGATCGGTGCTGGCGTGTCCGACCTCGAACTGGGGCAGCGCGTCGGAATCCCGTGGCTCGGACATACCTGCGGGGTGTGCCGCTATTGCCGGGAGCAGCACGAGAATCTGTGCGATGCGCCGCTGTTCACCGGCTATACCCGCGACGGCGGCTTCGCGACCGCGGCGATCGCGGACGCGCGGTTCGCCTTTCCGCTGGGGGAGACGGGGAGCGACGTGGCGCTGGCGCCGTTGCTGTGCGCCGGGCTGATCGGGTGGCGCTCGCTGAAACTGGCGGGGGACGGCAAGCGGCTCGGCCTCTACGGCTTCGGTGCTGCCGGGCATATCGTCGCGCAGGTCGCCAGATGGCAGGGCCGCGAAATCTACGCCTTCACCCGCCCGGGCGACAGCGGCACGCAGGCCTTCGCGCGCAGCCTCGGCGTGACCTGGGCGGGCGGATCGGACGAGGTGCCGCCGGAACCGCTCGACGCCGCGATCCTCTATGCCCCCGACGGTGATCTCGTCCCGCTGGCGCTCAAGGCGGTGCGCAAGGGCGGCACGGTCGTCTGCGCCGGGATCCACATGAGCGACATCCCCGGATTTCCTTACGATATCCTGTGGGAGGAGCGCCGGCTCGTCTCGGTCGCCAATCTCACCCGGCAGGATGGGATCGAATTCCTCGCGCTCGCCCCGCAGATCGGGATCGTCGTCAAGACGACGGTCTATCCACTGGAACAGGCCAATCAGGCGCTCGAGGATCTGCGCGCGGGCCGGTTCGACGGCGCTGCCGTGCTGGTGCCGTGAGCGCCGCCGCTGGGTAGTTTCCGACCCTGTCGCAGCGGACCGCCCCGGCGCACCCCGGTCTCACGCTCGCGGACGGAAGGCGGATCTTCCTGTCGACGCCCAGCGAAACCCTGGAGGCCAGCATGTCCGATACGTTCTTTCCCGAGAAATACGCCGACAGCACCGAAACCGTCCTCGCCCGCACCGATCCGGTGTCGCTCGATCCGGCACAGCCCACGTCGACCCGCGCCTATGGCACGCTTGGCCCAAGCGCACCGATTCACGCAATGGAGATCGAACGCCGCGCGCTGCAGCCCGACGATGTCGCGATCGACATCCTGTATTGCGGGGTCTGCCACAGCGACATCCACATGGTCCGCGGCGAATGGGGCGAGCAGCACTATCCGATGGTCCCGGGGCACGAATTCGTCGGCCGAGTCAGTGCGGTCGGCGCGGCGGTCACGCGTCTGGTGCCCGGCGATCATGCCGGTGTCGGATGCATGGTCGACAGTTGCGGTGTGTGCGAGACGTGCAAGGCCGGGCTGGAGCAATATTGCACCACCGGCGCGACGATGACCTATGCCTCGCCCGACCCGCGCGGCCCCGGCCAGACGCAGGGTGGCTATGCCGAGCGGATCGTCGTGCGCGACCGGTTCGTCGTCAAGATCCCCGAGGGCGCTGACCTCGCGACCACCGCACCGCTGCTCTGTTCGGGCGTGACCACCTTTTCCCCGATGCAGCATTGGCGGCTCGGCTCGGGGCAGCGTTTCGCGGTCATCGGGCTGGGCGGGCTTGGCCACATGGCGCTCAAGCTGGCGGTCCATCGCGGCGCGGAGGCGACCGTCTTCACGACCAGCGCGGACAAGGCCGCGGATGCCTATGCGATGGGCGCGAAGGACGTGATCGTGTGGCACCCGCTTGCCAGCAAGCCGATTCCGCTGGTCGAGGAACTGGCCAACCGGTTCGACTTCATCCTGTCGACCATCCCCTTCCCGTTCGACGCCGCGCCGTTCCTGCCGCTGCTCCGGCACGACGGCGTGTTCGTCAACGTCGGCACGCCCGGCGCGATCGCCGGGGTGAGCGGCGGCGGATTGTGGAACCAGCGGCGCTCGATCGTGGGGTCGTGCATCGGCGGGATGCCCGAGACGCAGGAGGTGGTCGATTATTGCTGCGCCAACGGCATCCGCCCGCAAATCGAGCTGATCCACCCGGACCAGATCACCGACGCCTATCTGCGCGTCGAGACCAAGCAGGTCCGCTACCGCTACGTCATCGATCTCGCCGCCGGGCGCGCCGGATGAGCGCATGACCGGCGGGGAGAAGAAGACGGCCAAACGCCCCAAACTCGGCGAGACGGGGCATCTGTCCGGCCGGTTCTTCGGGGTGCTGGGCGTCGGCGTGCTGGTCTTCGCGGTCCTCAACTTCGGCGATCTGCAGAGTTTCGGGGCGATGCTACAGCGCGCGGAGCCGTTGTGGCTGCTCGTCGCGGCGGCCCTGCAGGGCATCACGTACGCCAGCGTGTCGCTCGGCTGGAAGCTCGTCCTCGACAAGGCGCGGTCGCCGCTGCCGCTGTTCCGGCTGATCCCGGTCGCGCTGTCGAAGCTGTTCGCCGATTCGATGATCCCGGCGGCGGGCATGGGGGGCAATCTGCTGCTGGTCGATCGGCTCGTCACGCTGGGTGTCCCGCGCGGGGCCGCCGTCGCGGCGCTGATCCTGTCGCTGATCGGCTATTATGCGGCGTTCGCGGTGTTCGCGATCGTCATGCTGGTGTTGCTGTGGATGCATGGCAAGGCAACGCCGCTGCTCGCCGGAGTCGTCACCGCCTTCCTGCTGGTCGCGCTCGCCATTCCCGGCCTCGCGCTCTGGCTGCGGCGGCGCGGGAGCCGGCCGCTGTCGCCGTTCCTCGAACATCTGCCGATCGTCCACACGCTGCTGCATGTCGTGGGCGAGGCTCCCGCCCGACTGCTCAGGGACAAGACGCTGATCCTCGGCGTGACCGCGTGCAATGCCGCGCTGTTCCTGGTCGGTGCCGCCACACTGCTCGTATGTATGCTGGCGCTTGGCCATCCCATCCCGTTCAGCACCGCCTTCATCGCGATGATGGGCGGGTCGATCGTCGCCGCGCTTGCGCCAGTGCCGATGGGGCTGGGCAGTTTCGAGGTCGGGTCGACTGCGATGCTCGGCCTGCTGGGGGTTCCGGTTCCGGCGGCGCTGGCCGGGACGTTATTGCTCCGCGGTTTCACCCTGTGGCTCCCGCTTCTCCCGGGTTTCGTGCTAATGAAGGGCGCGTTCCGGTCGGTGCGCCGCCCGCACCGGTCCAAAGCGCTCAAGGTTGACTGATGCGTGCGTCCGTGGCGACCACCCGACCGACATCCACCCCGCCCTTCTGGTCCAGAACGGCAGATGAAACCTGCGCCGCGCTGGATTGCAGCCGGGACGGACTGAGCACTGCCGAGGCCGCGATCCGCCTGTCGCATTATGGCGCGAATGCGGATGCGCCGACCAGGCGGGTGGGGATCGTGCGGGCGGTGTTGCGGCGGCTGCTCGAACCGCTGTCCTTGATCCTGCTGATCGCGGCGATCGTGTCGATTGCGACGGGGGACGCGATCGGCGGCTCGATCATCGTGTCGATCCTTGCGGTCTCGATCGGGCTGGATACGATGCAGGAAGGCCATGCCGCGCGCGCCGCCGATGTCCTGCGCCAATCGGTCGCATTGACCGCCGAAGTCCGCCGCGACGGGGCCTATCGACAAATGCCGGTGGACGGGGTCGTTCCCGGCGACGTCATCCGCGTCCGCGCGGGCGACATCATCCCGGCCGACGGTCTTGTCCTCGACAGTACCGCCTTCACGGCGAACGAAGCCGCGCTGACCGGCGAACCCTATCCGGTCGACAAGCGCGCCGGCCCGGTTGCCGGACTCTCGGCGAACCAGGCGAGCGGCGCGCTGTTCCGTGGCGCGGTCGCGCAGACCGGCGAGGCGATCGCGCTGGTCGTCAACACCGGACGCGCGACGATCTTCGGGGCGGCGGCGGCGGCACTGGCCGATGCCGCGGGAGCCTCCCCGTTCGAGAAAGACTTGCGCGCCTATGGCCTGTTCACCGCGCGACTGACGATGGCACTGGTGGTCGTCGTCCTTGCCACGAGCGTCTTCTTCGGCAGGCCGATGCTGCAATCGCTGCTGTTCGCGGTCGCCCTCGCGGTCGGGCTGGCACCCGAGTTGCTGCCGATGATCACGACGGTGACGCTGTCGCGCGGCGCGATGCGGATGGCGCGCCGCAAGGTGATCGTGAAGCGCCTCGCCGCGATCCATGATCTCGGCGCGATGACGGTGCTGTGTACCGACAAGACCGGCACGCTGACCTCGGCGGAGATCACGCTCGACCGTGGGATCGCGTGCTCGGGCGCGGACGATCCGCGTCCGGCGCGTCTCGCCGCGATCGCGGCGGTGCTGGGCGGGGATCGCGGCGCGCTCGACACCGCGCTGATCGCCGCCATTCCGGGGGCAACGAATGGCTGGACGCTGCGCGGGCGGCATGCGTTCGACTTCACCCGACGCCTCGGCTCGGTCCTTGCCGACGGACCCGATGGTCTGGTCCTGATCGCCAAGGGCGCACCGGAGGCAGTGGTGGCGCTGTGCACGACGTCACGCCATGGAAGCGAGACCATCGCCATGGGGGATTCGGAGCGCGCGTCCGCGCTGGCGCAGGTTCAAGCGCTCGCGGAACGCGATGGCCTGCGGACGATCGCGGTCGCCTCGCGCCGATGGGACAAAGCATCGTGCGATCCCGACGCCACGGACGAGGTGGGACTGATCTTCGAAGGCCTGTGCGCCTTCGCCGATCCGCCCAAGCCCACCGCCGCCGCGGCGATCGCGCGGCTCGCGGCCGCCGGGGTGCAGCTCAAGATCCTGTCCGGCGACGACCCGGTGGTGGTGAAGCGGCTGGCCAGACTGGTTGGATTGCGCGCCGATCGCGTCCTGTCGGGCAGCGATATCGCGAAGTTGAGCGACGATGCGCTGGCGGTTCAGGTTCATTCGGTCGACGCTTATGGTCGTCTCGCGCCCGACCAGAAGTCGCGGCTCGTCCGGGCGTTGCAGGCGCGTGGCGCGGTGGTCGGCTATCTCGGTGACGGGATCAACGACGCGCCCGCGCTCAAGGGGGCGCAGATCGGTCTGTCGGTATCGGGCGCGACCGGGGTCGCGCAGGCCGCCGCCGACATGATCCTGCTCGATCAAGATCTCGCAGTTGTGGCGGACGGGGTCGAGGAGGGCCGCCGGACTTTCGCCAACATCCTCAAATATGTGCGGATGGAAGCGAGCTCGAATTTCGGCAATATGCTGTCGATGGCGGTCGCATCGCTGTTCCTGCCCTTCCTGCCGATGCTGCCGACGCAGATCCTGCTCAACAACCTGCTGTACGACGTGTCCGAAATCGGCATCCCGTTCGATACCGTCCGCCCCGAGGCGGTCGCGCGGCCACAAGTGTGGGACATGCACGCGCTGGTGCGGTTCGCGGCGGTGATGGGGTTGCTGTCGTCGGTCTTCGACCTGCTGATCTTCGCCGGGCTGATCTTCATTTTTCAAGCGACCCCGGGCGCATTCCAGACCGCATGGTTCCTCGAATCGATGGCGACGCAGATCCTGGTCATCTTCGTCATCAGGACCCGGGGACGGCCCTGGGCCGACCTGCCCCGCCCGGCGCTGGCGGCGACGTCGCTTGGCGCGCTGGCCGTCGCGATGATCCTGCCTTTCACGCCGGTCGCGGTGCTGTTCGGCTTCGATCCGCCACCACTCGGAATGGCCTGTGGCATCGTGATCGTGGTGGTCGCCTATCTGGCCTGCGCCGAGCTCCTCAAAAACGCCGCGTTCGGCGCGATCGCCGTGCGGCAGTCCCCGGCCCCACGCTGAGTAGTTTCCGAGGCTGCCGCGCGCACCCGGTTGCGTCGATCAGGCGGCCTTCTCCCGCCCTTCGAGCCTCAGAGGTACTCCCATGCACGACCGGACCAACGCCGCCGCAGCCATCGCGCATGCCGCATCGACCGAAAGCGACGCCGCGGCAGCATGGGCGCCAGCGCCCAAATGGGCGAAATACCACGCCAAGATGGCGGGCGAATTCCCCTCGCCCTTCCGCGGCGATGACGATCCGCTCGCGCGCCAGATCAACAAGTTCGTCGAGAAGCTCGACATGCTGCGCCCCGAAAAGGGCGGCCCGGCCTTTCTCGGCAAGAACCCGGCGCTCAGCTACGCCTATCCCGACGTCAAGAACATCACCGTCCCGCAGGCGATGGGCGATCTCGATCAGGTGCTCGACGATGTCGTCAAGCTGTTCGAGGGCGCGCCCAACTGGGGCAACCCGCTGACGATGTGCAACGTCATCCCGCAGTCCAATACCGCCGCCGTCGTCGCATCGATGCTGTCGCAGGTGTTCTCCGCCAACATCCTGGAGGGCGAATATGCCTGGAACGTCCACCGCGCCGAGCTGGAGACGGCGGGCATGGTCGCCAACATGTTCGGCTGGACCCCGGTCAACAGCGGCGCGATCTACACCTATGGCGGCGGTGGCTGCTGGACCTACGGCCTGAAATACGGGCTGACGCGCGTGCTCAAGGACTCGCGCGAAAAGGGCGTGCGGACCGACGCCAAGGTGATCTGTTCGCAGCAGGCGCATTACGTGCAGCAGAATGCGACCGACTGGCTGGGTCTCGGCATGGACAATATCGTCCATGTCCGCACCGATATGGCGACCAACCAGATGGATCTCGTCCATCTCGAGGAATTGCTGACCGATTTCGCTGCTCGCGGCATTCCGGTCGCGACCGTCGTCTGCACGATGGGCACGACCGACGCGAGCGCATTCGATCCGATCGGCCTGGTCCGCGAAGTGATGGACCGCCACCCCAATCCCGAGGGCTTCGGCAAGGCGGTACTCTATGCCGATGCGGTCGTCGGATGGTCATGGATCTACTTCAAGGACTATGACTTCGAGGCCAATCCGCTCGAATTCTCCGACCGTATCCTGCCCGTGCTGCGGCGCAATGGCGAGGCGATGCGCGAGCTCGAACACGCCGATTGCGTCGGGATCGATTTCCACAAGGTCGGCTGGGCCCCCTATGTCAGCAGCTGCTTCCTGTACCGCGACGCGACCGAGTTCGAGTCGATCCACCGCCGCGGCGCGGACGCCTATCTGCAGGCGCGCACGCCATACAATCCGATGTATTACACGCTCGAAGTCTCGCGCACCGCATCGGGCTCGCTCGCCGGTTGGGCGACGCTCAAGTATTTCGGCAAGGAGGGGATGCAAGCGATCCTCGGCGGCATTCTGGAGACCAAATATTACCTTTACGATCTAATCCGCAGCCATCCCGACATGGTCTGCGTCAACCCGGACGACACCGGGCTGATCACGCTGTTCCGCGTCTATCCCGAGGGCGTCGACGCGCAGGTGCAATTCGGTCGTGAACTGAGCGATCCGGCGCTGCGGAGCGACCTGATCAAGCACAACCACCTGACCGAAGCGGTCGGCAACAAACTGTTCGAATGGTTCCGCTCGGGCAAACAGATCGACGGCAAGTACACGCCGTACATGAGCTTCAGCACGGGCTTCCGCGATGCGACCTACAATCGCGACGGGACCGACGAAGAGGCCGTCGTCTACGCCTTGAAGTCGTTTCCGATGAACGTCTTCATCACGCCCGAGACGATGCAATGGGCGCTGCACTGCGTCGCAGCAGCGCGTGACGAAGTGCTCAAGCGCTAAGCCTTCGCCCGACCTTTCGCGCCGCCGGCCACAGTCGGCGGCGCCCTTTTCAAGGCTGTTTGCATGACCGAGCCCTCGCCCCCCGCCGCCGTCCCCGGCGGCAAGCCCAAAGCTGCGGGGTGGCTCGCGCATGGTGGCCGGACCAAGCCGCAGCCAAAGATCGTCATCGGCATGCTGGCGTTCGCGGTCATGAACGTGACGACGATCGTCAGCCTGCGCGGAATGCCCGCGCAAGCCGAATATGGCATGGCGTCGATCTTCTATTATCTGTTCGCCGCGATCGTCTTCCTGGTGCCGGTGTCGCTGGTCGCCGCCGAGCTCGCCGCGACCTTCCCCAAGCAGGGCGGCGTGTTCCGCTGGATCGGCGAGGCGTTCGGCCCGCGCTGGGGCTTCGCCGCGATCTATTATCAGTGGCAGGCGGTGGTGATCTGGTTCCCGACCGTGCTGATCTTCGCTGCCGCCGCGCTCGCCTATATCTGGTGGCCGCCCGCGTTCGACCAGGCGCTTGCCGACAACAAGCTCTACACGATCCTCGTCCTGCTTGCGGTCTATTGGTTCGTGACGCTGGTCACCTTCCGCGGCATGGCCGCATCGACTCGGCTGAGTTCGCTCGGCGGCCTGTTCGGCACGATCATCCCCGGCGCGATCCTAATCGCACTCGGCGTGGCCTATGTCGCGAGCGGTAAGCCGATGCACCTCGACCTGCACGCCAGCGTGATCCCCGACTTCAGCGATTTCCACAACATGGTGCTGGCCGCCAGCGTCTTCCTCTATTTTGCGGGCATGGAGATGCAGGCGGTCCATGTGCAGGACCTGAAAAACCCGACGCGCAATTATCCACTGTCGGTGCTGATCGCGACGGTGATGGTCGTGGTGATCTTCGTGCTCGGCACGCTCGCGGTCGGTGCGGTCATTCCGCGCGAGGCGATCGACATCAATCGCGGGTTGCTCGTCGCCTATAACGAACTGTGGGCGGCGTTCGGGCTGCCGTGGCTCGGCAATGTGATGGCGGCGATGCTCGCGTTCGGCGTGCTGGGCCAGGTCAGCGTGATCGTCGCCGGGCCGTCGACCGGGCTGCTTGCGGTCGGCAAGGCGGGGTATCTGCCGCATGTCCTGCAAAAAACCAACGCGCACGGGATTCCGGTCGCGATCCTGATCCTGCAAGGCGGGCTCGTCACGCTGTTGTGCGTCGCGTTCACGGTGCTGCCGTCGGTCGAATCCGCCTATCAACTGCTCAGCCAGATGGCGACGATCATCTATCTGGTGATGTACGTCCTGCTCTACGTCGCCGCGATCCGGTTGCGCTACACCCAGCCGGATCGGGAGCGACCGTTTCGCATTCCCGGCGGGAATGTCGGCATGTGGCTGGTCGGGCTGGTGGGGCTTGCCGGGGCGCTCGTCGCGCTGGGCTTCAGCTTCATTCCGCCGGCGCAGATCAGCACCGGCAGTCCGGTGCTCTACGTTGGTGCGCTGGTAATCGGGTCGGTGTTCTTCCTCGCGATCCCGTTCGTGATCTACGCCTTTCACAAGCCCGACTGGCAGGCGGCGGAATCGGACTTCGAACCGTTCGAAACCGCAGCATGAGTGCGCTCGACACCAATGCGCTGGTGACGATGACCGTCGGCCTGTTCGCGATCACCGCGCCGATCGCGGTCCTGCCCTTGTTCGTTGCCGCCACCGCGAGTCAGACAGCTGGCGACCAGCGTCGCACTGCGCTGGTTGCCGCGGCGACCTATGTCGTTGCGGGACTGCTCGCGCTGTTCATCGGCAACGCCGCGCTGGGCGTGTTCGGGGTCAGCGTCGCCGCGTTGCGCGTGGCGGGAATGGCGGTGATCGGCGTGATCGGCTGGCAGATGCTCAACGCGCCGACCCCGACCGAGGCGACGCCGACGCAAAGCCACCACCACCGCGCGTCCAACACCCACGTGCCGGTCCCCGCGCACAATGCCGTAGCCCCCTCGCCCACATCGGTCGGGATCCTGCCGCTGGGGTTCCCGATCTACGCCGGACCGGGGGTGCTGTCGGTCATCATCGCCTGGGGCAGCGGCAGTCGCCCGGTCTATCTCGCCGCGATCGTCGCGATCCTCGCGAATGCGGCGATCATCGTCGCGCTCGATTTCCTGGCCGCGCCGATCACGCGGGTGATCGGGGAAGAGGCCTTGCTGATCACCGAAAAGATCTTCGGCCTGCTCGTCGTCGCGATCGCGGTCGGCGGCATGGCGAGCGCGCTGGTCGTGCTCTTCCCCGGGCTCGGCGGGCGATGAAGGCGCACGCGGTGATTGCGCTGTGCGCGTTGGGATTGCCGGGCGCGGCACTGGCGCAGGATGCGGATCTGGCGGTTCGCAACCAGTGGTTCACCGGCTCGCTCGAGGCGTCCTCGCCGGCCTTGTCGACCGCCGGGACGCTCGCGATCGAACCCTATCTCATCTACAAGATCGATACCGGTAGCTATGACGATCGAGGCCGTCGCCACGCAGGCGGCGATGGCGTGCATCAGCTGCAGTCGGTAACGGTCGTGAAATACGCGCTCACCGACCGGGTGAGCTTCCAGGCGCTGCCGACGGCCGTCCGCGTGACCGATGGGCATGACCGACGCGGCCTCGGGATCGCCGATCTGCCGGTCGAGTTCGAATATCGGCTGAAGGATGAGGATGGCCGAACCGGATCGCCTTCGATCACCGCGAGCGCGGGCATGGTGCTGCCGATCGGTCGATACGATCGGCTGACGGCCGTGCTCGACGGCCTCGGCACGGGCGCGCTGCTGGCCAAGCAGGGCATCGTCGTCGAATCGCTGTTCGACACCAAGGGCGGCCACCCGGTTCGCATCCGTCTCTTCGGCTCCGTCACCGAGGCGCTGTCGCCGGCGCGAGTTCGCGACCTGAGCGTCTACGGAACGGCAGACGGCTTCGTCGGCCACGTCGCACCGGGCGTGTCCGCGCAGGTCGGTGTGGCCGCGGGCTATGCGCTCGACCAGCGCTGGGTGATTGCGCTCGATCTGGTGCGCAGCGAAGCCGGCCGCTCGCGCCTGACGGGCGTGGACGCCAGCGGTACGGCGCTGCGCACGACCGGCCTGCGCGCAACGCGCACGATCCTGGCGCCAGCGCTGGAATATAACTGGTCGGCGCGCGCCGGGCTCATTGCCGGGGTCGAGCTGTCCGTGGCGGGCCGCAACACCCCCGCCTACGTCGCGCCACAGATCGCCGTTGCCCTGGCGTTCTGACGTTCGACTGAGCGATCGCCATCGGGGGCTGCAGCGTGCGTAGTTTCCGACGCTGCCCAGTTTCCAGGAACGACCGTACCGCAGGATCCTTCGGACAAAGGATCGGGATCGCATGAGCAGCTATACATTCGTCGGCAGCGGTATTGCCTCGCTCGCGGGGGCGGCGATCCTGCTGCGGGATGGCGACGTCGCGGGCAAGGACATCACGATCCTCGAAGAAAGCCACCAGATCGGCGGGGCGTTCGATGCGCACGGGACCGCGGAGGACGGCTATTTCATGAGCGGCAGCCGCATGTTCGAGGCAATGTACCAATGCACCTTCGACCTGTTCGACGGTATCCCGTCGACGACCGACCCCGAAATTTCAGTAACCGAGGAAACCCGGCACGCCGCAGCGAAATGGCCGTGGGACAATAAGGTGCGGCTGGTCAATCTCGACGGCTCGCGTCCGGATGCGCACGCCATGGGCTTCATCGAACGCGACCGGATCGACCTGCTCTCGCTGATCGGCGAGCCCGAACGCCTGCTCGACGACAAACGCATCACCGATTGCTTCCAGCCGCATTTCTTCGAGACGAATTTCTGGATGGAATGGTGCACGCTGTTCGCGTTCGAGCCGTGGCACAGCGCGATCGAATTTCGCCGCTATCTGCGGCGTTTCGTCCACCATTTCTCGACGATCGACGTCCAGCACGACATCTATCGCACCGTCTACAACCAATATGACAGCATGATCGTCCCGATCGTGACGTGGCTGAAGGATTGCGGCGTCCAGTTCCGCCACGGCGTCCGGGTCGAGGACCTCGGCTTCGCCGCAGGCAGCGACGCGATCACCGTCACGAGCATCGCGACCCTGACCGCCGACGGCCCCGCGGCGATCCCGGTCGCGCCGGGCGATCTGGTGTTCGTCACCAACGGGTCGATGACCGCGGACAAGGCGTTCGGATCGATGACCACCGCTCCGGGCCTCGACACCAGCAACCATTCAGGCGCCTGGAACCTGTGGGAGCAGATCGCCCAAGGCCGCCCCGCCTTCGGCAACCCCGCCGCCTTTAATCGCAACGTTGCGGAGAGTTCGTGGATCTCCTTCACCGTCACGGTCAAGGACCCGCTGTTCCTCGAGCTGATGGAGCGGTTCAGCGGGAGCGCGGCCGGGACCGGTGGGCTGATCACCTTCAAGCAATCCGCGTGGCTGCTGACGCTGTCGATCTATCACCAGCCGTTCTTTCCGGAACAGCCCGAGGGGGTCGCGGTGTGGTGGGGCTATGGCCTGTTCCACGATCGCCCTGGCGATTACGTGAAGAAACCGCTGGTCGCGTGCACCGGTGCGGAGATCCTCGAGGAAGTGCTCGGCCATCTGCGCTTCAGCGCGCCCGACAGCGCTGCGGTGCTCGCGGCCTCCAACTGCATCCCGTGCGCGATGCCCTATATCACCAGCCAGTTCATGAAGCGCAAACAGGGCGACCGCCCGCTGGTGGTGCCGACCGGATCGACCAACCTCGCTTTCATCGGTCAGTTTGCCGAGCAGCCCGACGACGTCGTGTTCACGGTGGAATATTCGATCCGCTGCGCGATGACCGCGGTCTATACGCTGCTCAAGCTCGATAAGGCCCCGCCCCCCGTATACGAAGGGCTGCACAGTCCCAAGGTCGTCCTCGACGCGATCCGGACGCTGCACCGGTAGCGCCCCGACCTTCTGACCGGGACGCGACACAGCGTGCGGCCCGGTCAGAAACGCATCGACCCCGTTTCCATGAAGCGCTGATGCCACGACAAGGCCTCGCCCGGCAGCGATGGTGACTGCTGCCCGTAGGACCCGACCCGTGCCCGCGCATAATAATCGGCGAGCGCGGGGCGGTAATCGGGGTGCGCGCAGCGCTCGATGATCAGCGTGGCGCGTTGCTTGGGGCTGAGCCCGCGCAGATCCGCCAGCCCCTGTTCGGTCACCAGCACCTGCACGTCCTGACTGATATGGTCGACATGGCTCGCCTGCGGGACGATCGCGGAGATCTTGCCGCCCTTGGCGGTCGATGGCGTCATGAAGATCGAGACATAGGCGTTGCGCGCGAAATCGCCCGATCCGCCGATGCCGTTTTGGATGCGCGACCCCATCACATGCGTCGAATTGACGTTGCCGTAGATGTCCGCCTCGATCAGCCCGTTCATCGCGAGGCAGCCAAGCCGACGGATCAGTTCGGGATGGTTGCTGATCTCCTGCGGGCGCAGGATCATCTTGTCGCGGTAGCGGCCGAGGTCGGCGTTGAGCCGCGCCGCTGCCTCGGGGCTGAGCGAGAAGGCGGTCGCCGACGCCATCCGCAATTTGCCCGAATCGAGCAGGTCGAGCATCCCGTCCTGAATGACCTCGGTATAGGAGGTCATGTCGCTGAACGGCCCATGGGTCAGCCCGGTCAGCACCGCGTTGGCGATATTGCCGACCCCCGACTGGAGCGGGAGCAGCGACGCGGGCAAGCGCCCGCGCGCGACTTCGTGGCGGAAGAATTCGATCAGATGCCCCGCGATCGCATGCGCCGCCGCATCGGGCGCGGCGAACGGCAAGTTGCGGTCCGGCGCCTCGGTTTCGACGATCGCGACGATCTTGGCGGGATCGACGCGGAAATACGCCTCGCCGATCCGGTCGTCGGGCCGCACCAGCGGGATCGGCACGCGGTGCGGCGGCAGCGCGGTGCCGTAATAGATGTCGTGCATCCCCTCGAGCGCGGGGTTCTGCCAGCGATTGACCTCGAGGATGATCTTGTCGGCGCGGTCGAGCCAGGTCTTGTTGTTGCCCACCGACGAGGAGGGAATGAGCGACCCGTCGGCGCGGATGCCCGCGACTTCGATCACCGCGGTGTCGAGCGGCCCGAGAAAGCCCTGCCACGCCA
Organism: Sphingomonas sp. TREG-RG-20F-R18-01; assembly: GCF_022662475.1. Classification (GTDB taxonomy): domain Bacteria; phylum Pseudomonadota; class Alphaproteobacteria; order Sphingomonadales; family Sphingomonadaceae; genus Sphingomonas. The sequence goes on along the minus strand of NZ_JAKNQQ010000007.1, from coordinate 35,987 downwards.
TCGGCGCGACCTGGCTCAGGTGCATGTCGAAATATTCCATCTCGCCGCGATTGATCTTCTCGCGCGCGATCGGGTCCGAATTGTACGGCAAGCGGAACTCGATGCCGTCCGCCTTTGCCAGCGCGCCGTCGAGCTCGGGCCCGGTCGAGGCTCCAGTCCAAATCCGCACGCGAAACGGATTGCCGGCGGCATGCTCCGCCTCGATCCGCGCGGCGAGCGCCAGCGGCACCGCCTTGGGATAGCCCGAGCCGGTGAAGCCGCTCATCCCGATCGTGCTGCCGGAGTGGATCAGCGTTGCCGCCTGCTCGGCGCTCATGACGCGTTCGCGCAAGGTCGGGTTGTCGATACGACTGCTGCTCATCGTGAACCTCGTTTCATCGGGTCGTAACCCTTGCCGTCAGGGTGCGCGTTCTTCGGTCACCATCGGCGAAACGGGGAAAGCCCGTCCGCTGCGTGCCTATGCCGATTGCGACCAGACGCCAACATTGCACATGGCCCCCCTTCGAATTTGCGGGCCGGGCGGGACCGGGCGCCTATCAGATGCAAGGCCAGAGAATACCAGCGCTTCGCCTTGCCGAGCGTGCCGGCTTCAGCGCCCCATCCCGTCGACGGTACAGATGGACCGTCATGATCGTATGCCGCTGGAGCTACGAGGACCGGAAACTACGCAGCGCGCGCGCTGCCAGAGACGATGTCACGCCCATGCGATCGGATGCGGACGTCGCGCTGTCTACACGCAAGCTTCTCGTCGTGGCCCGGAGCCAGCCATTTCGCCAACTATCCAGCCGGACGGTAGCCGCCTTGAGTATTTTCCGGGGCTGTCTGGATGCCGGATCGGCGGCGCAAAGCTCCCCAGTGACGCCGGGCCTTCCATTCCCACTTTCCGGCGCGCCCTCGCATGTGGAGCTACGTCATGACGAACGATGAAGCACTGAAGACCTCGATCCTCGCCGAACTCAGGTGGGAGCCGAGCATTTCATCGGCCCATATCGGCGTAACGACCGAAGACGGCACCGTTACGCTGACCGGGCACGTCGAGACGTACGGCCAGAAACGTGCGGCTGAACTCGCGGCGGGGCGCGTCAAGGGGGTCAAGGCCATTGCCGAGGAAATCGAGGTCCGGCTCCCCTTCACCGTGAAGCACGACGATACCCAGATCGCCAAGGCCGCGGCCGAACGTCTGCACTGGGATGCCGAAACGCCGCGCGACGCGGTGAAGGTCAAGGTCGAGAAGGGGTGGATCACGCTTACCGGCACCGTCGACTGGCATTTCCAGAAGGACGCCGCCGAACGCGAGATCCGCGGCCTGTCGGGCGTGGTTGGCGTGTTCAATCAGATCACCATCAAGCCGCGGGTCGACGCCGCGCACATCGGCGAAGACATTCGCCATGCGCTGCATCGCGGCCTGTTCAACCCGGACACGATCCAGGTCACCGAGCATGATGGCAAGGTCAAGCTCACCGGTACCGTCGAGACCTGGCAGGACCGTCAGACCGCCGGCGCGACGGCTTGGGCTGCGGCAGGGACGAACGCGGTAGAAAACGAGCTGGTCGTCGCCTGGTAGGGCGAGGCCGAGCCTCCGTTGCCGCCAGCCCGCGTGACGGGCTGGCGGGAATGGCTGTGCCAACGATGCTATGCTGGCCGGAATCGCAAGGGCGGCGGTGTTCGACTGCGGGCCCGACGCCGTCGTGGCTTCACTGGACTCTACGATCAAGGATCAGAACATGACTGCGACCACATGGAACGACTGGTACTTCGGGTGGGACTGGCTGCTATGGGTCGGGTTCGTCATCCTGCTGTTTTCTGGCCTCGGGAATTGGGGCTATACCTATCGTGCGCATCGCCGGTACGACGCGCCCCATAAAGGTGCCCTGACAATTCTCGACGAACGCTATGCGCGTGGCGAGATTGCGCGAGACGAGTATCTGCGGATGAAATCCGAACTATCGGATGTCGGGGTCTAGATTGGGCCGGCCAGCCGCTGCCGGAGCGGGGTATTCTGCGCTCCAGCGGCGGCGATGCTTCCTTGGACGAGGCGCGACACACCCTGTCGCTACGAACCTCACCGGCTGAAGTCATATCTGGCGGTCACCGTATCGCCGCTATGCCACGCAGGCGTAATCGCGACCATCTCTCGCGCGCTGGAGTTCGTCGCACGTCCGTCGGGCCTCTTCCTCGACCTGACAGAAATCCTGTCGTGCGAAACGCTCGCTCAAATGCGGGGTGATGTGCCCCAGATGAATGTGCCTTTGCGAGTGCATGCCGAAGGCACCAACCAGATAGCGGTCGAAGACGTCGCGCAGCCCCTCCACGCCGCCCTGCGCGTCAAGCCAGAGGGTCCTGGCCGCGGACGTCGTGAAGCTGAGCAATCGCTTGCCCCCCAACAATGGGCTGGCATCGTGTCGCTGTATCGCCTGCGGATCGACCCCTGCCCCCAGCACCCGCTCGACATAGCCCTTCATCATCGCCGGCGCCGACCCGAACCAGATCGGGTAGATCAGCACGAAGACATCGCCGTCGCGGATCAACGCAAGTTCGCGTGCCACATCGGCGGACCGCTGGAACCCGGCGAGCGCCGGTCGTTCGTAGGTCTTGAGCACCGGGTCGAAGCCGATCGCGTAAAGATCGCGGAAGACGACATCGTGGCCGACTGCGCGGACGGCGGCGCAATAGGTGTCCGCGATCTCGCGGTTGAAGCTTTCGGGATCGGGATGGCAAAGGACGACGACATGGCGTGCACGCGGGATCGTCGCTGAAACGTCTTGGGTCATCGCATGATCCTTGCAGAAGAAGCCGACCGGTTCGGGCAAGCCTATGGGTCGGCAGGTACCGTGCCGGCTCGCGCCCGGGCAGTACCGGAATCTACGCACAGCCCGGTCCTCCAGGGCGGAACGTCGCGGGCCTGCGCACATCGACACCAAGGACGGATACCCCGGCAGGCCGTCAATGGCCGCCGGGGGCCCGCGTCGCCCTGGCCATCGCGCTCGCGAGCGCATGCATAGTGAACGGCTTGGCCAGAACCACCGCGTCCGGCACGGCCTTCAAGAGCTGGATCGGATCCCCGCTGATATAGAAATGCGCGACGGAGCCGCAGGCAAGGATCTGCCGCATCGCCGACACCCCGCTGCCCTCAGTAAGGTTGCCGTCGACGATCAGCAGATCAGGAGCCCAGCGCAGCGCGGCCGCAACGGCATCCGCCTCGGTCGTTGCGATATGGCACACGTCGTGTCCCATCGCGCCCAGCAGATCGGCCAGATCCATCGCGATCAGCACGTCATCCTCGACGAGCAGGATTTTGCGTCCAGCACTCACGGTCCGACACGCCGTACCGCCAGCACGAGGCGGTCCCGCCGGCCCACGGTACGCTGTACCGTCCGTGATTGTGCGCGCACGGTTTCGGGCAAGCTGTTTCTGTTCGGGTACACGCTCTAGCCTCCAGGCCGCCCGATCGGCGACATCTGCGACCCTGGCCCGCGGAAAGATCCGCCGTCAGTCTCGGAAACTACGCACGCCGTGACGGTAGATCGGGAATGTGTTCGCCAGCGTAACTATACGTAGGATGGAAGTGCCCGGAAGATGCTACCGCCATGTCATGACGGATAATGAAACAAGAGCGGTGGACGCGCGCGCCACGCCCGTCACCGATCCAGCGTCCCCGATCGTGGGACGAACCACGCCGAAAGTCGCAGCACAGCGGCCTTTGGCAGTGGTCCCCATCGTCGCCATTGGCGCTTCGTCGGGGGGACTGGAGGCTACGTCCAGACTGTTCGACGCGATCCTGCCCACCACCGGCATGGCATTCATTGTCATCCAGCATCTCGATCCCACCCACAAGAGCATGATGGTCGACCTGCTGGCCGATCATACCGCGATGGCCATCGACGAAGCGATCGATGGCTGTGTCATCCGTCCCGGCCATGTCTACGTCATTCCGCCCGGCCAATACCTTTCGGTTCGAGCCGGCGCCTTGGCCCTGTCCCCGCCGCGGGCACACCAGGGTGTGCGCCTGCCGTTCGACGTTCTGCTGGCGTCGTTGGCGGAGGAATGCGGGCGCCAAGCGATTGCCGTCATCCTGTCGGGAACGGGCGCAGACGGCAGCGGGGGGCTCGCCGCGCTCAAAGCCGCAGGGGGCTATGCCATCGCGCAAAAGCCCGAAGAGGCCGACTATGACGGTATGCCGCGTAGCGCGATCGATACGGGCCTGGTCGATCGCGTGCTTGAACTGCAGCACATCCCGCGCGCGCTTGCGGACCGGCGGGATGAGATCGCGAAGACCCCGGCAGCACGGACCGTTCCTGCTCATCCCTCGTCGACCGACCTGAACGCGATCATCGGCTTCCTCAACGACAAGACCGCGCATGATTTCCGTCAATACAAGCCGGGTACCCTGGAACGGCGGATCGAGCGCCGGATGGTGCTGCTCGCGCTCGCGCCTCGCAACCTTGCCGGCTATCTCGACCTGCTCCGCGCCGACCCGGCCGAGCGCGACCTCTTGGCGAAGGATCTGCTCATCAACGTGACGAGCTTCTTCCGCGATCCGGCGATCTTCGCGGCATTGGCCAAGACGATCCTTCCCGACCTCGTCCGGCAATTGCCCGAGCACAGGCCGCTCAGGATCTGGGTTGCCGGGTGCAGCACCGGCGAGGAGGCCTATTCGATCGCGATGTTGTGCCGGGACGCGATCAAGGCGTCCGGACGCGACATCAAACTCCAGCTCTTCGCGTCCGACGTCGACCCGGACGCGATCGCCACCGCACGCGAGGGGCTGTATCCCTTCGACATCGAGAACACGGTCCCGCAGGATCAGCTCGCGCGCTTCTTCGTGCGGGACGATGACGGATACCGGATCGCGACGGCTCTTCGCGGTGATGTCGTCTTCACGGTTCAGGACGTCCTGTCGGACCCACCCTTCTCGAAGATCGATCTCGTCTCCTGCCGCAACCTGCTAATCTATCTGAACCCCGAAGCGCAGGCCAAGGTCATCTCGCTGTTCCACTTCGCGCTGCGCGACGGGGGCGTGCTGGTGCTGGGATCGTCCGAAACGGTCGGCAACGCCGACGGCCGGTTCGAGGTCATCGCAAAGTCCGAGCGTTTTTATCGCCACATCGGACGCAGCCGGACCGGTGATGCGGGCTTTCCGCTGAGCTTTGGCGAAGCTCTGCCGATGCTGGGTACGGCGGACCGGGCCGCATCACCACTGCGCCAGTCCACCCTCGCGGACATTTGCCGCCGCGCGGTCATTGCGACCCACGCGCCGGCGGCCATCCTGATCAATCGCAAGCGGCAATGCCTCTATTCGATCGGGCCGACCGATCGCTATCTCCGGATCCCGCCGGGCTATGCCACGCTCGACCTGCTCGCAATGGCGTCCCCGACCCTCCGCACCAAGCTCCGGCTCGCGATCGACAAGGTCGGCAAGGCGACCCCGCGCGTCGATGGCGGCCGCGCGCGCGTGACGCAGGACGGCACCGCGATCTGGTTTCGGATCGACGTCCAGACGGTCGATGACGGACAGGACGACCTGCTGCTTGTCTGCTTCGTCGAGGAACCGGGCAAGAGTACGGGCACGACCTCCTCTGCCCATCGCGGGGACGCCGCGCGCGTCAGCGAGCTCGAGCGGGAACTGGAGGCAACCCAGGCGGAACTCCAGACGTCGATCCTGAACCAGGAGACGTCGAGCCAGGAACAGAAGGCGATCAACGAGGAGGCGCTCTCGGTCAACGAGGAGTTCCAGTCGACCAACGAGGAACTGCTGACCTCCAAGGAGGAGTTGCAGTCGCTCAACGAGGAACTGACTGCGCTCAACAGCCAGTTGCAGGAGACGCTGGAACGCCAGCGGCTGACCTCGGACGATCTGCAGAACGTCCTCTACAGCACGAACGTCGCGACGCTATTTCTCGACATGGAGCTCAAGATCCGCTTCTACACGCCGGCAATCAAGGCGGTCTTCAACATCATCGCCGGGGACATCGGGCGCCCGATCGCGGACCTGCGCTCGATCGCGACCGATCCGGACCTGCTCGGCGATGCGCGCAAGGTGCTGGCGGACCACGCCCTGATCGATCGCGAGATCAGCGGGCCGAACGAGACATGGTTCCTCCGCCGGGTCTTCCCCTATCGCGCGCATGACGACGCGGTCGAAGGCGTCGTCATCACCTTCGCCGATACCACCGACCGCAAGATCACCGCCAGGGCGCTCGAGGCCGCCAAGATCGAGGCGGACCGCGCCAATCTCGCCAAGTCACGCTTCCTTGCGGCGGCGAGCCATGACCTGCGGCAGCCGCTCCAGTCGCTGACGCTGCTGCAGGAACTGCTGAGCCAGACCGTCGAGGGCGAGAAGCCCCGGAAACTCCTGTCGCGGCAGGGCCAGACGCTGGCGGCGATGTCGGGCATGCTCAATGCCTTGCTCGACATCAACCAGATCGAAGCCGGTGTCGTGGAGGCAAGGCCGGTTGTCTTCCCGATCGCCGACGTGCTCGATCTCCTGCGCGACGAGTTCAGCTATCTCGCCCAGTCCCGCAACCTGTCGCTGCGCATCCTGCCTAGCACGGCGCTGGTCCACAGCGATGCCACGCTGCTGACGCAGATGATCCGCAACCTGCTCGGAAACGCGATCAAATACACGAGGAACGGCAAGATCCTGCTCGGCTGCCGCCGGCACGGCGACACGCTGCGGATCGAGGTGTGGGATACCGGGATCGGGATCGCCGCCGACCAGTTGCACGCCATTTTCGAGGAATTCCACCAGATCGACAACGCCGCGCGCGAGCGTAGCCTCGGTCTGGGGCTTGGCCTGTCGATCGTGCAACGCCTCGGGCATTTGCTCGGGCATGCCGTCGACGTTCGCTCGCAGCCTGGCAAGGGGTCGGTCTTCACGATCACGCTGCCCTGTCCCGCCGCCGATCCGCCCGGTCCCGTCGCCGGACCATCCGAACCCGATGCCGCTCCGGATGGGCAACGCCGCACCTGCAAGGTCATCGTCGTGGACGACGATCCGGATGTCGTCGAATTGTTGGAGCAACTGCTCAAGCGCGAAGGCCATATCGTCAAGACCGCGACCGATGCCGCCTCCGCGATCAGGCTGGTTGCCGGCAGCGCGATCAAGCCGGAACTGCTGTTGACCGACTACAACCTCCCCGGCGTCCTGAACGGGCTCGATCTCCTGCGCAGCCTGCGGGCGAGCCTGCCGCGCGGGCTTCCGGCGATCGTCCTGACCGGCGACATTTCAAGCGAGGCGCTGGCCCGGATCGCGGCTGAGGACTGTGTGCAGTTGAGCAAGCCGGTGAAGGCGCGCGGCCTGATCGCAGCGATCGAGCGCCTGCTGACCGGCGCACGCCCGTCGTCATGGCCCCCGGCGGGTACCGTTGCGCTGGCAAGCCCCTCCGTCGCCTATGTCGTCGACGACGATCCGCACATCCTTGCCACGATCCGCGACGTGCTCGAAGGCGATGGACGAACGGTCGAGGGCTTTCCCAGCGCGGAAGCGTTTCTGGCGGCGTATCGCCCTGGAACCGACGGCTGCCTGCTGGTCGACGCGCATCTGCCGGGGATGAGCGGCGTGGCGCTGATCGAACTCCTGCGCGCCCGCGGAAACCATCTCCCCGCGATCCTGATCACCGGCAGCAGCGATATCGGTCTCGCGGTCGAGGCGATGCGCGGCGGCGCCTGCGACTTCATCGAAAAGCCGGTCGGCCGGGTCGAGTTGCTGGCCAGCATCGCCCGCGCGATCGACCAGTCGCACGACCTGCGGCTGCGCGATGCCGCGCACGAACAGGCCGCCGCGCATGTCGGCGAACTGACCGAGCGCCAACGCGAAGTGATGGACCTGGTGCTGGCGGGCCACCCCAGCAAGAACATCGCCGCCGATCTCGGGATCAGCCAACGCACCGTGGAGAACCACCGCGCTGCGGTGATGCACAAGATGCAGGCAAGGTCGCTTCCCGAACTCGCGCGCATTGCACAGGCCGCCGCTGACGGGACGACAGCAAGTTCGCCCCCCCCGCTGCCCCCGACCGACGATCCCACCGTCGCGGGCGGGGCCGTTCAGCCGTCGCACCAAGCGTAACCCCGCTCCGACGCGGTGTGCTACGCTGCCGGCGTCAGGGTGGCGCACGCCGCCCCCATGTCGCAGTCGCCACAGGCTGCGGTCTCGTCGGCGGTATCAATGCAGCGCGCGCGATAAAGGCGGGCGAGATGGGTGTGCGACCATGCCGCGGGTCCACAGCCGGTCCTTGCCGCAATCCGGTCTTCGGTGCGAGCGCGAGCGCTTAGAAACGATCTGGTTTCGATTGGCATGGCCCTGGTGTTCCTGGTCGACCGCGGCGTGGGTGCCTTGGTCCAAGGTCCAGACGCTATGGCGGTGGCCCCTGCCGCTCAAGGATCGGGAAGTACGCAACGATGCGCCGCGCGCACCGAAACACTAGTCGCGATCGGATCCGAGAAGCTCGGCGATTTTGGCCGCAATGTCTTCCGGGCGGAGAATGAAGTCGACGCAACCGCTGGCAATCGCGCTGTCGGGCATGTCCGCCTGGATCGCTGACGCCGGCAATTGCGCGATCGTGGTCCCCCCGCACGCACGGATGCCGCACAGCGCGTCTGCCCCGTCGCCGTCGTAGCCGGAGACGATCACCGCGATCAGCCGCCCGTGCCAATAGTGCGTCAGCGATCGCAGGAAGACGGTGATGACGTCGGGCCATCCCCGTGGTTTGGATATCGGCGCGAGGCGGAATTCACCGTCCAGCACATGCAGATCGCGTTGCGCGGGGATGATGAAGACATGGTTGGGCCGAATATCGAGTCCCTCGGTAATCAGTTCGACCGGCATCGCGGTATGCCGCGGGAGGATCTCGTGGAGCAGCGTCGAGACGGTTCGCAAGTGGTTCACGATCACGATCGCCGCGCCGAGGTCGGTTGGCAGGTTGTCGAGCAGCCGCTTGTAGGCATCGAGGCCACCCGCCGATCCGCCGACGCATATGATCGGGATATCCCGGGTCGTCATCGAACGCATGCTCCCGTGCGTGAACGCGCCAATCAACGTCTTGCGTCGAAACCCGCTAAGGACTGGTCCGATCTGCCATAGGCATTCCTGCGCGGAACCCCGTATGCTTTCTGGCGCGGGCCACGCTCCGCTGCGGCGAACCCACCGCGACGGCGTCCGGGTCGGCGCGTTTGCAATCCGTCCGCTCTCGGCATGAGCCTGTCCTACCTCCTTGGATGTGTTCTGCGACGTTGCGGCCGTTTTGCAGTCCCGGCCGGATGAGCCGAGGTCACGTTCTGCGACGGATCGCGCGGAACCCAGGATTTTGTCGCCGCTAACGACCACCCCCCATCAGACGCGCCTATACCTATCAAACATCAACCAGTCCGTTCTACGCCACCCGAATTACACGTGATCGTCCGATCGACCCCGAGTTTTTTGCCCGAGAATTTAATAACGCGCTGAATTTGGACTGAACAAAGTCGAAAGGAATGGCACCAGTGCTGACAAATATCTTCGGCGTCTCGTCGACCGTCGTATGTTCGGAACTCGCACGTCTGGAAAGTGCATTTGCCGAGGGTGACGTCTCGGAGCGTACGAACCTTGCCCTCGCCGAGGGACCGACGCAGAATGTTCTCTTCGCCGTCAATCAACTGCTCGACCGCGCTCTGCAACCAGTCGCGCAATTGGGAGAGCGGATCGCGCAATGGAATGCGGAGCACGACCGGGGCGATATCGATACCATTTTGCCGGTCGATGCCTTCCGTGGTGACTTTGCAGTCATGGCGCAACGGCTGAACCGGTTGGTAGACGGCCATATCACCGTGAAGAAAAAGGCGATGGCCTGCGTCAAGGAGTTCAGCGAGGGCAATTTCGCCGCGCCGCTCGAACAATTTCCGGGAAAGAAGGCCTTCATCAACGAGACGATCGAGACGCTGCGTGCCAATCTCAGGGCCTGATCGCCGAGATGAACCACATGTCCGAAGAGCACGACAAGGGAGACATTGACGTCTTCGTGGCGGCGGACAAGTTTCGTGGCGATTTCGGCGTGGTGGCGCGGGGCGTGAACACCATGGTCGCCAATCACATCGCAGTGAAGAAGAAGGCGATGGCGTGCATCAGGGAACTCGGTGATGGCAATTTCGACGCACCCCTCGAGCAATTCCCGGGCAAGAAGGCGTTCATCAATGATACCGTTGAGAAGTTGCGGCGTAATTTGAGCGACATCATCGGCGAGGTTCAGCGCCTAATCACCGCAGCAACGGCGGGACACCTCAGCCAGCGGGGCGACGACAAGCGCTTCGTCGGAGATTTCGCAGCGATGATCGCCGGGATCAACAACATGCTGGACGCAACGCTGCTGCCGATCGAGGAAGGAAACAGGGTCCTCAATCTGGTCAGCGTGGGCGACCTGCGACAGACGGTCGACATCGCGTGCGACGGCGACCACCGGCGCATGAAGGATTCGATCAATGCGCTTATCGACAACCTGCGCCTCAGCGCCAGCCTGGCGGACAAGATCGCCGATGGCGACTTGAGCGTGGCGCACCAGCCCTTGTCCGATCGGGACACGCTCGGTCAGGCGATCGTGCGCATGGTCGACAATCTGCGTGTGAGTGCCGATCTCGCCGACAGGATCGCCGACGGGGATCTGTCGGTGTCGCATCAGCCCATGTCCGATCGCGATATTCTGGGGCAGGCGCTGGTCCGGATGGTGGAGCAGTTGCGCAGCGTCGTCGGCAACGCCAACGCTGCCGCGGACAATGTCTCGGCCGGCAGCCAGGAACTGTCGGCAAGTTCCGAGCAAGTTTCGCAAGGAGCGACCGAACAGGCGGCAGCCGCCGAGGAAGCATCCTCGGCGATGGAAGAGATCGCCGCCAACATCAAACAAAGCGCGGACAACGCCGCGCAAACTGAGAAGATCGCACGCCAGTCCGCCAAGGATGCGGAACTGAGCGGCATCGCGGTGCAGCGCGCGGTCAACGCGATGCGGACGATCGCGGAGAAAATCGGAATTGTGCAGGAAATCGCACGGCAGACCGATCTGCTCGCGCTCAACGCGGCGGTGGAGGCCGCGCGCGCGGGCGAACACGGTCGTGGCTTCGCGGTCGTCGCCTCGGAAGTACGCAAACTGGCCGAACGCAGCCAAGTCGCCGCCGCCGAGATCGGATCGGTCTCGTCACAAACGGTGACCGCTGCGACCGAGGCGGGCGAGATGCTGACCAAGCTCGTGCCCGATATCAGCCGCACCGCCGAACTCGTCGCCGAGATCAGCGCCGCATGCCGCGAGCAAGACATCGGCGCCGCGCAGATCAACGAGGCGATCCAGCAACTCGACTTGATCAGTCAGCAGAATGCGGGCGCCTCCGAGCAGATCACGTCGACGTCGGAAGAACTGGCGTCGCAAGCCGAAGAGTTACAGGCGAGCATCGCCTATTTCAGGACGGGTAACGGCCAGGACGCGGTCAATCGGCGGCCGACGCCCGCCGCGGCACGCAAACCGGCCGCACGCAGCGCCAGCGCGGCACGCCCAGGGGCCAAGACAAAGCGCGTAAAACCCAATTCGATCGCTGACCAGAAGGCCCGGCTCAGCGGGTTCGCGCTCGATCTCGTCAAGGGCGGGACGGATGCCGAGGACGACAATTTCGGTTCGCAGGCAGCCTGATCGACTTAGTCTGGCGGCGTCCGATCCCTCCGCAGAGTCACCCTCACCAGGCGTGACTCCACGGATGGAACGAACGCCGCAAACAGGTTCGAGCTAGGTTACCGCAAGGTGACCTGTTCGCCTTTGGCGCCCCCAAGAGCGCGGGCCGTGTCGCACAACGGCGGGTCGCGCCGACCGACGCCGACGCCGCACCCGCCCCCCCCCCCGCATCGCGGGCTTCGCCCGCGCCTGTGCGCCAGCCTTCAAAAATAAACAGCAGCCCGAGATCGGACGTGCCTTCCTGCTCTATAAGGTAAACCAAGACTTCCAGGTTTTAAAACAGACAAGCCGCCAAGTGCGACGAAGAGAAAAAGCATGACGCAGATAGTCTTAGTACCGGCAATTGTCACAACGGCGACGGTGTCGTCGTTCGCCGCCGAACTTGGTGCACACCTCGAGCAGAACGATGCCGTCGAACTCGATGTGACCGAGGTCGCAGACGCCGACGTCAGTTGTCTGCAGCTCATCTGCGCCGCTCGCCATCAGGCCGAGCGGGATGGAAAGGGCCTGCGCCTCGCCCATCCGGCCAACGACGCAGTGGCCATGCTGCTCGAGCGCGCCGGCTTCCTCACCGATATCGCCCCAGCAGATCAAATGTTCTGGTTTCATGGAGACCTGCCGCAATGACCGCATCCATTCTCATTGTCGATGATTCGAACAGCGTGCGGATGGCCATCCGCATGGCACTGACCGGTGCCGGCTATGCCGTCACCGAAGCTGCCGACGGCGCGCAAGGCTTGAGCAAGGCCAATGGCAGCAAGTTCGACATGATCATCACCGATCTCAACATGCCCAACATGGACGGGCTGACGATGATCCGCATGCTGCGCAAGAGCCCGGCACAATGCGGCACACCGATCCTGTTCCTGACGACCGAGTCCGAGGACGCGATGAAGCAGCAGGCCAAGGCGGCCGGCGCAACCGGCTGGCTGGTAAAGCCGTTTGTCCCCGACCAGCTGATCAAGGTCGTCCGTAAGGTCCTCGGGCGGTGAGCCACAACGATCCCGTCGCCGCCTTCCGCGTCGAAGCGGGCGAGTTGCTCGAGCAGATCGAGCAAGGCTTGCTCGACCTAGGGCATCGGCTGAACGATCACGAACTGATCGATGCCGTGTTCCGAGGCCTGCATACGCTCAAGGGCTCGGGCGCGATGTTCGGGTTCGATGCGCTGGCCAGTTTCACGCATCACTGCGAGACCGCGTTCGACCGCGTGCGCAAGGGCCTCACACCAGCGACGCCGCAACTGATATCGGTGATCCTGTCGGCGCAGGATCACATGCGCGCGCTGATCGAAGGCGGCGGCACCGCCTGCGACGAGGAAGGCCAGACGATCCTCACGAAGCTGCAGTCAGCGCTCGATGAGGCTCCGCCCCTGACCAGGGCACCAGCGCCCATGATCCAGCAATGGCGGCTGTCGCTCCGGCTGCCGCCGGAGGCGATGCAGAACGGCATCAACCCGCTCGCACTGCTCGACGAACTGCGCACGCTGGGCGATTGCCGGATCGTCGCCCGGACTGATCAGATCCCGCTGCTGGCTGACCTCGTACCGACCGAGTGCACCATCGGCTGGGATGTCGAATTGCGCGGCGCGATGTCGAGAAGCGATATCGAGGACGTCTTCATCTTCGTGCTCGACGACATGGATCTCAGGATCGAGGGGGTCAGTGGTGAGTGCGGTGACGAAGCGCAGGACCCGCCTGCCGCGCTCCCGCTTTCTCTCGCGCCCGCTCCCGCGCCCACCCACACAACCGCGCCAGTCGATACGGCCGCGGGGCAGGAACGCGAACAGGCAGCGGTCCCGACCGGCCGTGGCACACCCAAGACGGGTGAAAGCGTCCGGGTACCGGCCGAACGGCTGGATCTGTTGATGGACCGTGTCGGCGAACTCGTCATTGTGCAGAGTCGCCTGTCGCAGCTTGCGCACAGTAGTGGCGGCAGCGCGGCGGACGTCGCGCTGCATTCGATCTCGGAGGAAATTGAGCGGCTGGCGAGTGAATTGCGTGATACGGTGATGGTCCTTCGCATGGTCCCGGTCGCGACGCTGTTCGGCCGCTTCCGCCGCCTCGTCCATGACATTGCACGCGATACAGGCAAGACGATCGAACTGTCGACCGAAGGCGAAACCACCGAAGTCGACAAGACCGTCATCGAGCGGCTGGCCGATCCGCTGATTCACCTGATCCGCAACGCCTGCGATCACGGGATCGAACATCCCGAACAGCGCGACACTGCCGGAAAGCCCGTCGCCGGGCAGGTGCGCCTGTCGGCGCATCAGGAAGGCGGCGAGGTCGTCATCAGCATTCGCGACGACGGCCACGGGATCGACCGGGATCGCGTTCGAGCGAAGGCGGAGTCGCATGGGTTGATCCAGCCCGGGCAGGTCGTGACTGATCAGGAACTGCTCCAGATGATCTTCCATCCGGGTTTTTCGACCGCGCAGCAGATTACCAGCCTGTCCGGTCGCGGTGTCGGGATGGACGTCGTCAAACGCACGATCGAGAGCCTGCGCGGCACGATCGAGGTGGCCAGCGTGCTTGGCCAGGGGTCGACGGTCTCGCTCCGCATCCCGCTCACGCTCGCGATCATCGACGGCTTGCTGATCCGTGTCGGCGACGGGCGATATGTGATCCCGCTCGGCGTGGTCGAGGAATGTATCGAGCTCAGCCTTGAGGAAGACCTTCGTTCGCGCGGTCGCAGCTTCATCACGCTGCGCGACCGGCTCGTGCCGTTCGTTCGGCTGCGCGAGATGTTCGCCACGGGCACAAAGCCGAGCCTGCACCAGAAGATCGTCATCATCGCGACCGGCACCGAGCGGGTCGGGCTGGTGGTCGACCAGATCATCGGCAGCCACCAGACGGTGATCAAGCCGATGTCGCCGGTGCATTGCAACGTCCCGACTTTCGCCGGTGCGACGATCCTCGGGGACGGAGGAGTCGCGCTGATCCTCGACGTCGTCCAGCTCGTTGCGCTTGGCCAGCATCAGGAGGAGCGGCTGCGCGCCGTTGGATGACCATGGAAAAATCATCTCAAACCCAATGGGACGAGGATGGGCGGCTCGAAGTGCTGACGTTCGATCTGCAAACCGAGAAGTTCGCGGTTGAGGCAGTGCTCGTCCGCGAAATTCTCGACCTGCTGCCCGAAACGGTCGTCCCCGGCGCGGACCGGCTTGTTGCCAGCGTCGCAAACTTCCGGGGCAAGATCATTCCTATCGCAGACCTTCGGCTCGCATTCGGCCTGCCTTCGGCAGAGTCGACGATGGACAGCCGCATCGTGGTTGTCGAACTCGACGTCGACGGCATGCAGACGCAAATCGGCATCCGCACCGACAAAGTTCACGAAGTGGCGACGCTGCACCGCGACGCGAGCGAGACCCCGCCGACGGTCGGCCTGCGCTGGCGTCGCGATTATATCCGCGAGCTGGTGCGCACCCCGCAGGGCGTCATCGTCGTCGCCAATATCGCCAAGATCTTTGACCCGCTGCTGGGCGGTCGGGGTGCACCCGCCGTCCTTGCCCCCGCACTTCTCTAGGTTGGATGAGCCGTCATGAACGCTCTTGTCGAACGACACTTGGCCGACACGCTTATCGCAAGGCGCGCGGCATGAGAATCGCAGGCGAACTTCAGGCCGTGACCTTCGGCCTAGGTGCGGAAACCTTCGCGGTGCCGGTCGGACTGGTGCGCGAGATCCTCGACTGGAGCGAGACCTTCCGCATTCCGAACGGCCCCGACTATCTGATGGGGCTAACCGATCTGCGCGGCGAAGGCATAACGACGATCGACCTGCGGCTACGGCTCGGCCTGCCGCATGTCGCACCGACCCCGAGCACGCGGATCCTCGTGGTCGATGTTCCGGTCGACGGACGTACGCTAGTGCTTGGGCTGGTCGTCGATCGCGTGCTGGAGGTCAGCACGTTCGATTGCCGTCACATCGGCGATGCGCCTGACATCGGGATACGCTGGCCCTCGCGCTATATCGCTGGCGTGGTCAAGCGCGCCGAGGGTTTCGTCGTACTGGTCGATGTCGCTCAAATCTTTTCCGGTGCCGACACCGCGGCGCTGGTCGCCGCCGCCGCGTGACGCGATCCGGTCGCCGAACCTAACCCCGATGGTCCCGGCTTGCGCGGGACCATCCGCTCACTGGAGATGGCTCCCTTGTCCCTCGCCCCCCCGACCCTGAAGCCGTCCGCCATCAGCATGGACCAGATCAGCCCGCGCGATTTCGCAAGTCTGGCTGACTATATCTTCGATTATGCGGGCATTCGGATGCCACTCAGCAAGAAGACGATGCTGGAGGGCCGGCTACGCCGTCGCCAGCGCGCGCTGGGGTTCGATACGCTCGACGCTTACTGCCGCCATGTTCTGACGGGCAACACGCTCGACGAGGAAGGGCGTCACCTGATCAACGCAGTGACGACCAACAAGACCGACTTCTTCCGCGAGCCAGTCCATTTCGATTTCCTGCGCGACGTTGCCCTCCCCACGTTCGAGGCGGACTATCTGCGCACGATCCGTGCGTGGAGTGTCGCCTGCTCGACCGGGCCCGAACCCTATACAATGGCGATGCTGCTCGACGGGTTCGCCAGCACGCGGCGCGGCTTCACCTACAGTATCCTGGCGACCGACCTCGACACCGAGGTGCTCGAGACTGCCCGGCTCGGCATATACCCGTCCGACCTGGCGGATCCGATCCCGGCGACGTTGCGCCGAAAATATCTGATGGAATCGCGAGATTCGGCGCGACGCGAAGTCCGCGTGGTGCCCGAATTGCGCCGTGCGATTGCCTTCGCACGCCTTAACCTGATGGACGAAAAATATCCGGTGGGCGAGCCGATGCATCTGATCTTCTGCCGCAACGTCCTCATCTACTTCGACAAGCAAACCCAGCACGATGTCGTGTTGAAGCTGGTCAGGAACCTGGCACCTGGCGGCTATCTGTTTCTAGGGCATTCCGAATCGATCGCCGGGCTCGACGTTCCGCTCGTCCCGGTCGCCAACACCGTTTTCAAGCGGAGCTGATTGATGGCTGGTCGAGAACAGATCCGTGTCCTCATCATCGACGATTCGGCGGTCGCGCGCCATGCGATGAAGACGATCCTCGAAGAGGACCCCAACATCGTCGTCATCGGGACCGCCGCCGACGCCTTTGGTGCTGCCAAACGCATCCAGGAGGAAGTGCCCGACGTCATCACGCTCGACGTCGAAATGCCGCGGATGGACGGCATCACCTTCCTGCGCAAACTGATGGCGCAATGTCCGCTCCCGGTAGTGATGTGCTCGTCACTGACCGAACAGGGCTCGGACACGATGGTCCAGGCACTCGAAGCGGGGGCGGTCGACGTGATCCTGAAACCGCGCGTCGGACTGGCCGAGCATCTCAGCGATCACAATCTCCAGATCCGCGACGTCATCAAGGCTGCGGCGAGGGTGCGCGTCAACATGCGTTCGGCGCGAGCCGGGCGGGCCGGGCCGCCAGAGCAGAAGCTGACCGCAGACGCCGTCCTCCCGCCGCCAAGCGGCCGGGGCATGACCCGCGAGACCGAACGGCTCGTGTGTCTCGGCGCGTCAACCGGCGGGACCGAGGCGCTGCGTACGGTTCTGGAAGCGCTTCCCGCGACCGCGCCCGGGGTCGTGGTCGTACAGCACATGCCCGAAAACTTCACGCGCGCCTTTGCCAATCGCCTGAACTCGCTTTGCGAAGTTACCGTGAAAGAAGCCGAGAACGGTGATCCCGTGCTTCCGGGTCATGTCCTCATCGCACCCGGCGGCAAGCACATGCTGATCGAGCGGCGCGGTACGCGCTACTTCGTGACGGTCCGTGACGGACCACTGGTCTCGCGGCACCGCCCGTCTGTCGATGTGCTGTTCCGGTCGGCGGCGACGGCGGCGGGGTCGAACGCTCTGGGGGTCATCATGACCGGGATGGGCGATGACGGTGCGCGCGGTCTTCTTGAAATGAGACAGGCCGGCGCTCGCACCTTTGCGCAGGATGAAGCGACGTCGATCGTTTTCGGCATGCCCAAGGAAGCCATCGCGCTAGGCGCGGCGGAAAGAGTGCTGCCACTCGGTCATATCGCCCGCGACGTCCTGTACGCCGCGACACAATAAGGGGTTGAACGATGGAATGGGTCGAACAGGAGGTGCTGGTGCCTGATGTCGTAGCGGCGCTGGGGCCAGCCTTGAACGCGCTGGAGGCCGAACTCGACCTGGTCGCAAGCGGTCTCGACAAGCGCTTCGTCGATGCCGGGCACTCGCTGGCGCACGCCTATGACATCGTCGAAAAGCTGATCGCCAGTCTTGACCGCGTGACCAACGCACTCGACCGGGAAGCCGCCGATCGCGCGATCGCGACGATGCAGGGCAATGCCGATCGCCTCGCGCGATTGCCGGTGGTCCAGGCCGACCGGCAACGGTCGCTGGATATCATCCAGCAGGCGACTAGCACGGTGCAGGACGAAGTACTCCGCGTCGACCGGACGCTCGATTTCCTGCAGATCTGCGGCCGTAACATCAAGGTCGCCGCCGCGGGAGCGCCGGGGTATTCCGATTTCGCCGATGCAATGATTGCGAAGCTCGACGTGAGCGAGCGGGAAATGCACCAGATCAGCAAGGAGGTTGCGCAATTGGCGGCAACGGTCCCCTGCGTAGTCGAGGTCAATCGTGTCCTGGCATCCGAATGCGCGCGCCTGTGCCCGCATGTGCCCGACAAGCTCGCCGCGGATGCGATCGGGTTGCAGAACAACCAGGTCGATACGGCCGATCGCGCCGACAGGATCGCCACCGTCGCGCGAGACATCCGCACGAAACTGTCGGCGTCGCATGGCGCAATGCAGATCGGCGACATCACGCGGCAGCGGCTTGAACATGCCGCGCAGATCTGCCGCATCCTCGACGCAGCGCTTGCCGATTCCGATATTACGCCTGATTCAACCGCGGCCGCCGCGCTGATGGGTCAGGGACTGTCACTCTTGGCAGCGCAGGTCGCCGATGCCACGCAGGACTTCCAGCACCAGTCGCGCCTGTTGGCCACGAGCTTCCAGAGCATCGGTGCGCAGCTCGCCGCGATGCTGTTGCTCAGTGACGAGGGCGCTGTCGAACGCGGCAGTCACGCAGCGTTTCTCGAAGTCCTCGAACAGAGTGTTGCCGAGGTGGACTCCGTTACAGCGCGCTTGCGCGACGCGGATACCCGATCGACCCGGCTCGGTGCCGAGGCATCGGTCACGGTCGAGCGTCTGGGCCAGCGATTGACCACGATCTACCGCGTCACAAACGACGTCCAGATCATGGCATGGAATACCGACTTGCGCTCGTACCGAATGGGGCGCGCCGGGGATGGACTTGCTCGGATCGCCGCGGAGATCCGTGGCCTCGTCAAGACATTGGAATCGGTGTCGGGATCGGTCGCCACTGCCTTTGAACGATTGAACTCCGCCGCAGGCGCGATCAGTTCGGAGTCGGAAAGCGAAACGCCTCGGGACGGCACGCTTGAAACGGCGTTGGACGTCATCCGCGCCGGTGCGCAGTTGACCCGTGAGGGTATGTCAGGGCTTGATCGTCACGCCGTAATGATCCGTGACCTCGTTGATGAAATGATCGGTGCGGTTGAATGCGAGACGGTCTTTTCCGACCCAATGCTCGAAATCGTTGCCCGTAGTGAAGGCTTGGCAAAGTCCTGTGGACAGGGTGACACATTGTTGACCGAGCAAGCCTCTCGAGTTTTGCAAGACATTAGCCGAACTTATACGATGTCTAGCGAACGCCAAGTCCATAGCGGGATTGTTGCGGTTTCGTCCGAACAAGGCTTCCCGGTTGAGAGAACAAATGATCTCGTCGATTGCGATGGTTTGTTCTGATTACTACCGCTCTTCCGTTGCGCGTGAATGGCGCAAGGGTCTCTCTGATACAGGCCGATGTCAGCGACGTTGCGGCGCTTGATCGTGCGATTGATCGGATAGCGCATGATCTCGGCGGCCTCGATGTCCTCGTAAGCGTGGCTGGGACCGCGATCGTCGGCCGCTTGAGGCTTACGCGGACGACGCTTTGGACGAGGCCTGGCGTGCGATCTTAGGCCGCGGGATATTACCGCGAACTTGATCCCGCCGAGGCCAATCGACACTGAACGCAACGCGGCAGAAGGCAACGCTCCGAAAGCGCACGGTAGCCAGGCGAAAATCTCGAACTATTTTGGCCCCAACAGCGACGAGGGCGTCAATTCTGGTGCGATAACGATAAAATCATACCGTTGCGCCGCCTTCTCCCAGTCAGCAGGTATGTCCGCTGGTGGTGCAGCACGAAACCCGCGCAGGTCGATCAAAGTCCAGCCATGCCCGGTGTCGCCGCTGGCGTGCGACGCCAAGGCGTCCTTGAGCCATGCATAATCCTCGTCATCGGTCAGCACAAAAGGTTCGTTTCGAACCTGCCGACCAACGCCGCCGTACAGCGCGTGAACGCCCTTGGCGCCATACACCCCAATATGCACAGACGATGCCCCGTCGCCCTCGGCCCGCTCCGCTATGAAGTTGCCAAGATCGCGCTGACCAAGGCCGTTGATCCCCTTGGCCATATGTACGTCGCCGAATTTGAACAGCACCCGCGACGCGGAAGGAACGGCAGCAAGGCGCTGCAAGAGGTTTCGCTTCATCAGCCGGGCACGCTGCCCGTTGGACGCATATCCATCGCGATACTGCCCAAGGAAGATCGACCGGGTTTCCGCCAAAGTGGCGAACAACGCCCGAACCCGCTGGCCGCCATCCCGCGCGATCCGGTCGCTTGCGATGGCCATTTGCTGATCGCTCACCTTGAAGATGAACAAGTCCTGCGACGACGCTGACGTAACCGCAGCGGCCGTCATCGTTCGATCAAGATCGGCCAAATGTTCAATGGCGACGCGGGCAATCGGCCCCGGATGGGAAGCGAGCATTCGCTCCAGGAGGAAACCGGCTGCACCGAAAAACTCCTGATCAAGCCCCCAGATTTCAAAGCTGCGGCCTGCAAGGCGCGCGCAGTCTGCGGCCATATTGCTCTCATCACTGCCGTTCTGAAACGCCATCGCATCCGGATGTCCTTGCGCGAACGCAGCGATGCGGGCGGCGCGATCAGGTCGGCGCAGATTGCTCTCGACGACGGTTGTCGCTTCCGGTCCAGTCTCCACGGCCAAAGCCCGCAAGCCATCCGGTGCCATGATCCGACAAATTCCGGTGGTGAACTTCGGAATTTCACGGGAAAAATGGTCTTCCCCCAGCAGGACGTAGCGTGATCGCCTGACCGCTTCGGCTATCACGACACTCCCAGGTCCATGCAGCCCCTTTTCGTCAACCAGAAGGTACGTCCGCGCCTGATCTAACCTCACGGCGAAAGACTTGGATGGCGGTTGCGCCATCGCGATCGACGCTGCCGCCCCCCAGATTGCCACCCCCCATCGCACCATCTTGATCGTCATCACTGTGTCCCCACCTCGCAACCTACCGTCTTTAGGCCACAAATACCATCGCCAGCCCCGATGCAGTTAGCTGAAACGCGCCAGCGGGTCAGCCTTGGGCTTTTGACAAGGATTGCGGGACCGGGACGAGACGGAAGTGATCGTGGTATCCGCCAGACACCTGAAAACATCTTCCATCAAAGCGTAGGTGCGCAAGTGTCCGGCAACCGCAGGGGGTCCACCGTGCCAGGGTGGCATGATCGGCCGCGCTGCTAGATGTCGCGTGCCGCGACATAGGTGAAGCGCCGTTTCAGGCGCAGGAAGTAGGCCTCGAAATAGACATAGGACAGCTGCGCAGCAAAAATGCTGGCCGCGAGCGTCACGGCTGTTCCCAGGCAATCTGCGCCCCATCCTGCGTGATCCAAGCCGATGGCTGGAAGCAAATAGTGAAAGACCAGCAACAAGATGAGCGAATGGAACAGGTAAAGCCCGTAGGATATCCGTCCGAGGTGCGCGAGCCAGGTTGGGATCCAGCGCGACGGGATGCCCAGCGTCGACGCGAGAAGCAGGACGGTACCAACCAGTACCAGCGCCCATCCCGCCAAGGCGCCGGGCACGGTCGGCTGCGGATCCCAGCTGTGAACGTCGAACGCCATGACGGCTGCGAACCAACATGCGAGTGCCACGGCAATGCCTGCAAGTCGGCGCGAGGCCGACCAACGCGGCATCCGGCCCTTGAGCGAGATTGCCATGAGCATCCCGGCTGCGAAAAACTGGAAATGGACCAAGCTGTTGGTCCATTCGCCATGGTCGCCCGGGCTGCGGTGCCAGGCATAGAAACCGATCGTTGTATAAGAGGCTAGCAGCATGCCGATGCTGACCATGACCAGTGCCCGGGTACCGCCGCGCGCTGCGATTACCGGAATGACCAGATAGAACTGCTCCTCGACCGAGATGGTCCACAAGGGATCGACTGGTCCTGCGATCCATCCGTTGAGCGTGATGTACCAATTGCCTGCGAAGAGAGCGAAGGCCAATCAGGCTCTTGGATCATCAGTACTTACCCCCGGAAGCACCTTGTTGAGCACTACCAGCCCGGCAAAGACGGCAAAATATAAGGGCCAGATGCGCAAAATTCGGCGAACATAGAAGGCGGAGACGTGCACGCGCCCGGTGTTTGACGCTTCGCGAAGCAGCAGTTCGGTAATCAGGAACGCGCTCAGCAGGAAGAAGACGGGCACGCCAAACGCACCGATCGTGCCGATTCGCCACGACCAGACATCGTGCACCCGGTCCGTTGGCACAAAGTCCATGCAGTGGAAGGCGAACGTGCCCAGAAACGCGAGGAAGCGGAGTGCGTCGAGCTCGGGGCGGTAATAGCGCACAGGCGGCGGTGTGGTTGCAACGCTTGCGGCGGCTTCGGTCTGAATCGACGGCGCAGTAATCATCACGGCTTGCCCCCTCCGGCGCGATGACAGCCCCCCATGGACGATGTCTGCCCTTATCTGCCCACAGCGGCGCCCCCGCCGCCATCTTCGCGCATACGTATTCCTTCAGGAATGCCGATGATCTGCTCTTCCGAAAACTGCTTCCGCTTCATCTGTCCGTCCCTACTTCCGGGGCGGACTCTAGCTCCAGCTGGAGGAAAAAACGGGGGTCACTTCAGTCTCCTGACGAGCTACTTACTAATAGCCTGATTTCTGGGAAGCAGGTCCACGCTCGGCTCAACGCCCAGAACGCCTGAAATTGAGAAAAAGGTACTTTGGCAGCTTAGAAATGAAACTGCCCATGGGCGGCCGAGCTGTGGGCAGAGCGTTGCGCATAGCATGCCCGACCCGGCAGGATCGGCGAAGCACTTCGCCTGGTGTTCCGGCGCCTTGCGTAGGGCGATCTCAACCTCGATCGCCCCGGAGCGCGACACTAGAACCACTACGTTCCTCGCGCTGATCGCTCGAGCATAGCGGCATAGAGCGCCGCGCCCATCCCGGGCGCGTGGCGTGGCGCTACGATCTCGTACAGTCCGTAGTCCCGCAGATGACGGCCAAGTGCCGCCTGCACAGCTTCTTGGTTGGTCAGGACGCCACCGGACCAGGACAGGAGTACCACCTCCTCTTCGGCGAAGCGGAGTTGACGCCGTAGCGCCTGCGCGATGGCGGCGAGCTCCGCCCCTGCGCGATCGAGAATGTCCGCCGCGATCGCATCGCCGAGCTCGGCCGCCTGCGAGACGAGCGGCGCGAGGCCGGCTATACCGTCGCGGGTCATGCCCGCCTTACCCATCACGCGTGCGCAGATGTCGAGATCGTCGACAAGTCCCAGCGCATCGATGAACGCTCCATGCAAAGCGCCACGCGAGAGGCGCCCATCGCTCATCCGCGAAAAAGCGTTCAGGCCCTGGATCGCGATCCAATAGGCCGAGCCTTCGTCGCTGAACATCTCTCCCCAACCGCCTGCACGGGCCTTGAGGCCCTGCCGCTCCCCATAGCCGATCGAGCCGGTGCCCGCGACCAGGTTGATCCCGTCGGCACAGCCCAGCGAGCCCGCCCAGCCGCATACCATGTCGTTGTCGCAAACGTAGCGGTCATGACCAAGAACGCCGCTGCAGGCGGCATGAAGCAACGGATCGATCACCGCATCCTCGCCGTAAGCCGGCAGCCCGAAAAAGGCATAGGCCAACTCGGCCGATGTCGTGCCGAGCTGATGACAGATCGCGGCGACGCCTTCCCCGATCCGGGCCACCGCTACGTCAACGCCGACCTGGAGATGATAGGTCGTCCCCGTCAGCGCGCGCGCGACAACCGTGCCTGAGGCATCGATACATACGAATTCGGTCTTGGTGCCGCCGCCATCGACGCCGAGGAAGAACGTCATGCGGCGGGCGTATGGATGCGCACGCCCTGCACGACGCGGTTGACGGTGCCGCTGGCATTGGGCTGGTCCGGCGTCCGGCCCAGCCGGAGCGAGCAATGCAACCCGAACAGCTGGGCGGGAACGATGTAGGGAAACAGCAGATCGGCGTCCGCCAGCGTGCTGGCGCCCTCCACCAGCAACGCACCGGCGGTGCCGTCGCGCGCCACGATTGGCAACACCGCGGCGCAACGCCCGTCGGCGCGTAATTCCTCGATCATGTCGACGTCGTAGAGTCGGGTCAGCGGGTCGTTCGAAACGAACACGACAACCAGCGTGCGCGTCGTGACGATCGTCTTTGGGCCGTGCCGGAAGCCGAGTGCGGTATCGAACGCGGTCGGGATCGCTCCGTCGGTCAGTTCGAGCAGTTTCAGCGCCGCCTCGCGCGCGAGCCCTTCGAAGACGCCGCTGCCGAGATACACCACGCGATCGAAGTCCTGGGCAGCAAGGGCTTCCGCCAAGCGATCCGATCGCACGATCGTTGCGGCGACCGCATCCGCAATCGCGGCGACCCGGTCGTGCATCATCTCGACTCCGGTGAAGATCGCGAGCGCGGCGAGCATCATTGCGCTGAAGCTAGACGTCATCGCGAATGCGCGATCGTGGGTTTCCTCCGGCAACAGGATGACATGGCCGTTCGCGCCGGCCATGCGCGACAAGGCGCCATCCGGATTGCAGGTGATGACGAGGTGCCGTACCGACACTCGCGCATTGGCCAGCTCGACCGCCGCGATGCTTTCCGGGCTGTTGCCCGACCGACCGAACGACACCATCAGGGTGGGTCTTTTCGAGTTTAGATACAGATGGGGCGCACCGACGATGTTGGTCGTTGCCACCGCCTCGACCGGACGGCCTAGCGTCGCGGTCAGCCACGGCGCGAGGCACTCGCCGATGAACGCCGACGTCCCCGCGCCGCACAGCATGATGCGCAGATCGGCTTGGGCAAGCAGCGGCGCGAGAAACGCGAGGATCTCGGCGCGCGTAGCCTCAAGCACTGCCTGGGTCGCACGCAGCGTCGTCGGCTGTTGCAGGATTTCGCGCCGGGTCCAGCTGTCGTCGGTGGCAATTGGCCGGATGGGGGCAACCAGAGCGTCAGACATTGGGGAAACAGGCTCCATGATAGGCGTCGAGCGTCGCGGCGATCTGCGCGACGATCAGATCAACTGGATCGAGCGTTGCGGTGCCCGCGCGAACGGCGGCATAAGCGACGGGAAGATATTGGCTGAGCAACGGCAGCGGCGGTACGTGCGCGCGAAGGTTGTCGAACAGTTTGGCTTGCGCAGCGACGATTGCTGGGTCGGGCCAATAATAGCGGATGCGGTCGCTCAGGCTGTATTGAAGCTGCAGATCGAGCGCGGTGCCCGTCTCGTGATAATATTTGCGCCAGTTGCCCGGTTCGGCCTTCATCCGCGTCATGGCGACGTCGCGAAGGGTTGCCCGTTCGCCTGACGCGACGGTCTCACGCTCGATCGCGTCAAGGCCCCACAAGGCTTCGCGCAACGCGAAGGTGACGCCAGGGCCGACCTTGAGGATCGCGAAATGGTCGCGCACCAAAGCCTGTAACGCTGCCGCGGTCTGATAATCGGTCGAATGCGCTTCGAACACGACATGGTCGACCGGCACGATTGCGGCGCTGAGCCCGACCGCGGCTTCCGGTCGGTAATCGACGACCTTCATGTGGTCGAATTCGACCCCGGGCTGAACGACGGTGGCGATCACCCGATCCCACGCGCTGGCCAGACCGCTCTCGATGAACAAGCTACGGTGCATGTCGAGCGTCGCCAGCGCCGCCTCGGGCGTAGTCAGCGCAAGGGTGTCGAGATCCTCCGCCGCGCCGCCGGGCACGGGGACTTCGGTTCCGATCACATAAACCGGCGCATCAGCAGGATCACCGCCAAAGGCGTTCTCAGCCGCACGGCATAAGCGCGCGGCGCGCTCGGCGATCAGCGTCTCGGGCAGCGGCGTCGGATCGTCGGCACACGACATCGAGCAATCGAGATGGATCTTGGTAAATCCCGCGCGAACATAGTCGGCAACCATGACTTCAGCCTTGGCCATCGCGTTCTCGGCCGGCAGACTGGCCCACGCATTGGGCCCGAGATGATCGCCGCCGAGCGCGAGCCGTTCCAGCGGGAAACTGAGCCGGTCGGCAATACCCTCGACGAACACGCGAAAGTCGGCCGGTCGCATGCCGGTATAGCCGCCGTCCTGATTTACCTGGTTCGAGGTGGCTTCGATCAGCACCACGGCCGTATCATGCCGAAGCGCGTGCGCGAACGTTGCTTCGATAACCAGAGGGTGCGCCGAGCAGACCGACGTCACACCGATGGTCTCGCCCTGTTTATGTCGTGCGACGATGTTTCGAATCAATTGCACCAAATTCTCCTGTCGCCACTTTGTAGCGCGATATCGCGTGGTTCGCAACGAAGCGAAGCAAAACGAAATCTACTGAGATGCGAAGGCTTCGGATGCAATCTCCTCGTCGTCAACCGAATCTGGTTCAAACGCGAGCATCAGCGAGGCGGCCAGCGCGAGGCCGATTCCTACCAGCTTGATCGAACCCGGCATCACGCCAAGCGCGACCAGCGAGATGATTGCAGTAGCCAGCGGCGCGCCGGCGTTGGTCAGCGGCGCAACGATGATCGCCTTCCCATAGCGAAACGCGAAAACGAGGGTCAGCGCGCCGATCGCGTTGAGCACCTGGATCCCTGCCGCCAGCCACGGGCCGTCGGCTCCGTAGTTGATCGCGCGGCTGAAATCAGTCAGCGTCAGCGCGACGGGCACGAGGGCGAGCCCGGTCACGGTCATGTAAAAGAAGATGCTTTCGCCAGACATCACGTGGTTGGCAGACTTCATGAAGTAGGCCTGAAGCCCCCAACAGGCCATGACGACCAGTGCCATCCACAGCCATGTGCCGCCCGAGGTGTCACCGCCCGGCGCAAAATCGAATGTCGGCAAAGCGAGCAGTGCCAGCACGATGCCGACCGCACCAAGGCGCCCGGTGCGCTCGCCCATGAAGAGGAACGAGAGTGCGATCGTCACCACTGGCGAGAGCGAGATGACCGGGAAGATCAGGTAGGCCGGACCGCGCGTGACGGCGTAGAACAGCACCATCTGCCCTCCTGCCCCAAGTAGGCCGACGGTAAGACCGTAAGCGATGGCGCGCGGGTTGGTATCGAGCCTCCACCTGGCCTGAGCCAGCACGATCAGCGCCGGCGGAACCATCGTCAGCGCCCACACGCAATAGACCAGGGTCTCGGGAAAGCCGTGCTGCGGTGACAGGCCGGAAAACGCGCCCCAGATCCCCCACAGGACAACCGTTGCCAAAGCGTTCAATAGCCAAGTGCGGCTGCTGGGCATCGTGTTCGTGCTCATGTCGCGGTGTTTACCTGTATCGGTGTGGCAGCGACGAGAAGGAAATGCTCGAAGCGCCCCGGAATGGTAGCCACGGGGCCGCTGACGGTGCCGAGCGAGCGGCCGGTGAAACTGTCGGTCAAGCGATGCCGCCCGGACGCCAGACCACGCAGCGTGACCGGTCCGGCCCAGCTGTCCGCGTAGAAGGCATAATGCATCTGCCCGCCGGCGCGGATCGCATGGCCCTCGGGCTTGTCGAAGCCGATGTCGTACAGGCCCCCAAGATACTCGCCCTTGGGCAGCATGTTGGCGCGGTACAGCGCGATCCACTTGCGCCACAGCACCTCGCGGTCGGGCGTCAGGGCAATGCCGCCGGGCGGCAGCGGATCGACCGTGTTGACCGGGTCGTGCGGCCAGGTAAATTTGGTCGAAACGATCGCGCCGATCCCATAATGGGTAGCGAAATCATTGTGGCGGTCGCTGAGTTCGACATGGTCGCCCGCGAACGGCGCGGATGGCCCCATCATTGCCTTGAAGGTCTTCCCCTTGAGCCGGATCTGCCACGACGAGGTCGGATCCGATGCCGGCGTATGGTTCATGCCGGCGATGTTGTGGAATGCGAAGGAGTCGCCGCATGGGCAGATCTCGATCACCGCATTCGGGTTGATCGTCATCGCCTCATGATACAGTGCCTTCCAGAATTCCTGTAGCTTCTCGTAGGATTCCTCGGGGCGGGCGTGATTGTGTGCCGGGTTGTAACAGGGCGCCACGCCGTTCAGATGCTGGCCATCGAGCTTCAGCCCCTCGAACCCCCAATCGCCAAGAATGCGTCGTATCTGTCCGCGGAAATAGTCGACCACCGGCGGATAGGCCGGGCACAAGGTAAACGCATCCCAGAAGCTGACATTCTGCGCCGCGCCATTCTTGTCGAGCAGCAACATGTCGGGATGATCGCGCAGCAGATCAGTGCCCGGATCGGCCGCAAGCGGGGCGAGCCACAACCGCGGTCGCATTCCTCCCGCCTTGATCTGGTCGGCGAACGCCTTCATGTCGGCATCGCCGCGCGGGAATTTCTTGCGGTTGAGCTTCCAGTCGCCTTCCGACGTCTGCCAGCCGTCGTCGAGCACGGCCCATTCGAGGCCAATCTCTTTGGCCTTGCCCATTGCGGTGAGCACTTCAGCGATGGAGAAGTCTCGCCCATACCCCCAGGCGCACCACACCGGCGCGTAGCTCGGCTCGGGAATTACGGGCGCCTTGAGGCCGCGCTCGGCCATGAGCCGGCGATAAGCATCGAGCGGACGGAAGTGATCACCTTGGTGTACCATCACGAATACCGGCGGGAGCTCGAGCGTCGCACCCGGTGCGAGCATTACGGGTTGGTCGCCCGCGATCGCGATGCGCGTACCGGTCGGCTGGCCAGCAACCGGCAGCGACACGAGCCGAGGCACGGTGTCGATATGCCCCACTGCAAGCCCTGCATCACGCCGCCACACCACCGCGACCGGCGTTCCGCCGCCATAATCTGCCGCGTTCATGCCCATGAAATTGCGCTGGCCGAAGCCTGGCACGACGCGCTGTACCCAGTCACGCCGGTCCGGGTAGGAGGCGCCCGAGAAACTCCACGCACCGTCGGGGTGCGAGAGCAGATCGTGCGTCGCGGCCTGCCAGCCAGTGACGGAAAGCGGTGCATCACCGGTATTGCCATAGCTGATGTCGAGCAAGGCGAGACCGGGATAGCGGTCGAGGAACGTGACCGAAACGCGCTTTTCGACCGCTCCGCCCGCGGTACCGCGCAGATGATGGGCTCGCCCCGGACCATGCACGCCCGAAATCGGCCCGCCTGTCTGATCGAGGAGCAGGAAGTGATCGACCACCCTATCGCCCAATCGAAGCGCCTCGCCCGGTTCCATCGCGGTCAGCACCATGTTCCCATGCGAAATGCGCGAATGCAGTCCGGAGTCGAACTCGAGTGTGAGCGTGCCGTCGCTCATCCGCACGGCGGGCGCGCCCTTGGCCGCGACCCGCGCAACGAAGGGCGGCGCGAAGAACAAAGCGGCGGCGGTGCCGGACAGTCGGGCAAGGAGCCGCCGGCGCGACATGATGAAACTGGGCAGATCAGCCTCCCCTAAACGTGGCTGCCGCATCGCACGACGAGCAGTCCCGGACGAGATGTGCCTGATCGTTATCGCTTGCGCAAACCAAAACGCAACATAAGATCAATTTCGTTACGTTTCCTTTGGAGAGTATGATGCGCAGATTTTCGGCTTTGTTCGCAGCGACGGCCACGCTTGCGCTGATCGGCGCCGCACCCGCGCCCTCCCTCTACACCGAAGCCGACTTTGCCAGGGTCGCGAAGCTCGACGCACACGTTCACGCCAATCGCGACAGCACCGACTTCGTCGAGATCGCACGCAAGGACGGGTTCGAGCTCTTGTCGATCAACGTCGATTATCCCGACTTTCCGCCGCTCGCCAAACAGGCAGCCATCGCCTATGAGATGCATGCCGCCGATCCGAAGCATTTCCACTTCGCCACGACCTTCTCGATGCAGGGCTTCGGCACCAAGAGCTGGACCACGCAGGCGGAACGCGCCGTCGATGCGGGCTTCGCGCATGGAGCAGTGGCAGTGAAGGTGTGGAAGAACATCGGCATGATTGCCAAGGACTCCGCAGGCAAACGGGTGTTTCTCGACGATCCGCGCTTCGACCCTGTGATGGCGCATATTCAGGCGCGTGGCCTGCCACTGATCGCGCATCAGGGCGAGCCCAAGAATTGCTGGCTGCCGCTCGATCAAATGACGACGGAGAATGATCGCAGCTACTTCAGCGAGCACCCCGAATATTACATGTTCAAGCACCCCGAAGAACCAAGCTACGAAGAGCTGATGGCGGCGCGCGACCGCTTCGTGGCGCAGCATCCCAAGCTCGCGTTCGACGGGGCTCACATGGCGAGCCTGGAATGGAGTGTCGACGAGCTCGCACGCTTCCTCGATCGCAATCCCAACGCTATGGTCGATCTCGCCGCCCGAATGACGCAGGTCCAGGTTCAGTCCAATGCCAACCCCGCCAAGGTGCGCGGCTTTTTCCTGAAATACCAGGATCGGTTGATGTACGGGACCGACCTGACCGACAGCCCGATCGATCCCAACGCACGGGCGCAGAACCCGCCCGCGACTGGCAATTTCAAGAAGGAAGCCGACGATGCATGGCGCTCCGATTGGCGCTACCTCGCGACTGCGCTGTCGCAGCCGGTACCGGCGATCAAGGCCGATGCGCGTGGCCTCGCCTTACCGCGCGGTGTCATAGACAAGCTCTATTACACCAATGCGCGCCGCTTCTTTCATCTGAAGGGTTGACGCCGATGCCGTCGCTCGAGGCCGGTCCCCGGGCGACCCGGCCGCATTTGGCGTCACGCCTCCCGAACGTCGAACCCCAGCCGCTGGGACGCCAAGCGAATGCCGCCTGGCACCGGGCCGTCAGTCACGAGATGATGGATATTCTCGACCGTAACGATACGATGCAGGCAGACGCGGCCAAATTTCGAGGCGTCGGTCACTGCGATGACCTCGCGCGCCGCCTCGACCATCTTCCGGTTGAGCATCGCTTCGGGCTCGTAATGCGTCGTGATGCCACATTCGATATCGAAGCCGTCAACACCCAGGAACAGTTTGTCGACGCGCAGATGCTCCAATGCCGCAAGCGTCTGAGCACCGTAAAAAGCGCGGTTCTTGCGGCGCAACATGCCGCCGAGCATTACGATATTGAGATGTTCCTTGGCCGCGAGCACCGACAGGATATCGAGATCGTTGGTGAGGACGGTGATATCCTCGTCATCAGGCAGGAACCGCGCGATCTGTAAGGTCGTGGTGCCCGAATCGAGCACGATCGACTCGCCCGGCGCGACCATTGCGGCAGCAAGCTTGCCGATCCGTATCTTTTCGTCGGCATGGCTAGACCGTTTGACCTCGACCGGCGGTTCGGCGGTGACGTTGACCGCGTCCGCACTGATCGCGCCGCCATAGGAGCGTTCCATAACGCCGCGCGTCGCGAGGAACCGCAGATCCTTACGGATCGTCTGCATCGAAACGCCGAAACTTTCAGCAAGCGGCGCGACCTGAACGCTGCCCCGTTCACGCACCAGCGTGCTGATCCGTTGCCGCCGTTCACTCGTGTCCCGGATCATGTCTTCATTCCCTTTCCCGGAAGCTGTTGCGGTATCAGCGCCGCCTGCTTGCTTCAATCACACTTACGTTTCGTTACGGTGCATTTGTGGCGGGCCTTAGCGCGACAACTACGGTCGCCTTAAAACGTCCGACCGCCGGCGGCGGCGGTGCTGCCAACGAGAGTGGCCGTGGCAACGGTACGTACCACGCTCCAGCGCGCGTCAGCGATGTCGCAATGGAATATTCCTCCCCGACAAGCAGCGCCGTTCCGCCGCGCCCTGAGCTATCAGAAAATGAGGTGGTTGCAAGCAAGCGAAGCGAACCGAAACCTTCGCGTCCGTTGTAGCCGAACTTTCCTTCAGTTCGTCGAGATAGCCCCGCCCTGCATCCACAAGCCTCTTCGATCAGGATGCGGAGCAGCAAAAATATCACATATGTAAGTTTCGTTTCAAAGCGTTTGACATTTAAAACTGCCCCGGGGTAGCAAAGCGCAACAAAGTGTTCACCGTCAGGCATGGCTCGTGGATTTTATAGAGGGGACTAGCATGGTCGATCTTAACCGCTGGCGGCATCTCGTGCGTGCAGGTGTCAGCTTGACCGCGCTAGTCGCCGGGTCGCACGCCTTCGCGCAAACGCAACCGCAAGATGTTCCTACTAACGCGTCGACCAGTCAGACTCCTCAACGCGGTCCGGTTGCCGGGGCGCCCACCGATCAAGTGAACTCCGGTTCGACGATCCAGTCCGGCCCTGGAACCGGCGGCGAGGCGACCACGGCGGAAATCGGAACGGGAGGCCCTGACATCGTCGTTCGCGGCGTACGCGGGAGTTTGCTGCGCTCGATCGACACCAAGCGCGACGCCTCGACTATCGTCGATGCGATCTCGGCGGAAGAACTTGGCAAGTTCCCCAACCGCAACGTGGCGGAGGCCCTGTCCAACATCCCAGGCGTGACGGTCGGTCGCGACGGTCGCGGCGAAGGGCGCAGCGTCACGGTCCGCGGGCTCGGCGAAAATTTCGCGCTTACCACGCTCAACGGCCGTGTTTTGCCGACTGATGGTCCGGACCGCTCCTTCGCGTTCGACGTACTGCCGTCGGAAGTGATTTCCGGCGCTGAAATTCAGAAAGCCGCACAAGCCTCCCAGCTCGAGGGCAGCATCGGCGGCAATATCGACTTACGCACGTCGCGCCCGTTCGACCATCGCGGCTTCCACGCCGCCGGCTCGCTCGAAGGACAGTATAATCAGTTTGCGGAGAAGGGCGGCATCAAGGCGTCGGGCGTGGTTAGCACCACCTTTGCCCACGATACGATGGGCTTCCTGATTTCCGGCACATACAACAAATACAAGTTCCGTACCGACAATCTCGGAGAATATTCCAGCAACGACGTTTACGATATCGCAACGTCGCCGAACGGCCAGCGCAGCGTCATTAATGCGCCGAACGGCGGTGGCGTAATCGAACCGTACTTTTACAGCGTAGGCTATGTGCTCGGCGAGCGGCAACGTTGGGGTGGATCGACCGCCTATCAATGGAAGCCTTCCGACAGTTTCGAGCTACGCCTTGATGGCATTTACAGCAACTATACCGATACTGAGCACAACCACCGCGTTTCGGTCGGACTGACGCCGTTTGCCGACGATGGCAGCGTGCGCTACGATCTCAACAACGTGAAGATCGACAGCAACAAGGTTCTCACCAACTATACCGTCAATCCCGCAACGATCGATGTACTGGCGACCGACGAGCCGCGCAACTCGGTGACGTATCAAGTCGGCGGGCATGTCGACTGGAGACCGCTGGCTAACTTGAAGGTTGCCGCCGACCTGTCCTACGGCAAGGCGACCAACAATACCGGTGGGCAGAACCGCTTCGTCGTGGCGGGAATTCCCGGGTCGAGCGCACAGATAGCCACACGCGATGGCGGCCTGCCCGATCTCATCCTGACAATCCCCAACGCCGATGGCACACTTACCAGTCGTTCGATCGATCAAGCCACTAACCAGGATCTGCGTGTCCACTATATCGGCATCCAGGGCCAGAATATTGCCGACCGCAGCACCAGCGGAAAACTCGATTTGCTATACGAAGCGAACAACGGCCTGCTGCGCTCGATCGCATTTGGCGGCGCTTATACCGACCGGAAGAAAACGGTCGACGTTATCGACAACCAATACACCACCGCCAACAATTTCGGTGGGTATCCCTTCCCCTTTTCAGCGATCGGCGCGAACGTAGTGCAGTCGCCGGAATTTACCAATATTCTCCCCAA
Organism: Sphingomonas sp. TREG-RG-20F-R18-01; assembly: GCF_022662475.1. Lineage (GTDB taxonomy): Bacteria > Pseudomonadota > Alphaproteobacteria > Sphingomonadales > Sphingomonadaceae > Sphingomonas. Next base: position 2,206 of record NZ_JAKNQQ010000007.1, on the reverse strand, counting down.
TCTAACAGGTAACTTTCCGCGCGCGATCCCGAGCTTTGACATCAACACGTATCTAGCATCGCTTTCGAAGGCAGAGAACAACCCCAACGTCATTAATCCGCGCACCGGTCAGCCTTACCCCACAGGCTATGCCACGCAACAGGTCGTGCCGGATCAACTCGCGTCATATGCCATCACCGAGCGGACTTATAACGCCTATGTTCAGATGAACGTCGGCGGGTCACGCTGGAAAGGCGATTTTGGCCTTCGCTACGTGAATACGAGCGTGAACTCGCTCGGCTATGGCGCGACCGTGCAGAGCTATCAGGTGATCGGGGTCGGCACGGCCAATGTCGTCTTCAATCCGATCGCCCCGATCACTGGCGGCGGCAGTTATCAACGCCTGCTGCCCTCGGTGAACTTCTCCTATGATATCGCCAAAGGCTTCCGAGTACGTCTGGCGGCCTCCCAGGCGATCTCGCGGCCGACCTTCGGGCAGCTGTCGTCAGCCAAGGATTACTCGGCGGCGCAGTCGAATACCCCGGTCGTAACCGATGCGGGCAACCCGAACCTCCAGCCGGTTTCGGCGGACCAGGGCGATATCTCGTTCGAATATTACCCCAATAGGCGCATCGCGCTGACCTTGGCTGGATTTTACAAACACCTCACCAACTTTGTCACCACACAGGCTGTTGCGTTCAACCTGGTCCCGACCAACCAGGTGGCGGGAGCGCCGACAAGCTTCCCGTTCACCGAACTGACCTATGTTAACGGCGACAGCGCGACCGTGTACGGCATCGAAGCCGGCGGGCAGTATTTCTTTGACAACGGCCTGGGTTTCCAAGCGAACGCGACTTACAACCGCTCCCGCGCAAAGACCGCTGGCCTGCCGACTACCGACCTGCAGGATGCCGTGCCCTTTTCTGCCAATGCCAAGATCTTTTATGAAAAGCACGGCATCAACGCGTCGGTATCGTATCAATATCAGTCCAGCTTCACTTCATCGCAATACAGCTACATCAACACGCTATCGATCAAGCAGCGGCCATATCATGAACTGGCGAGCAGCATCTCCTACGATATCCTGCCGCAGCTTACCGTCTATGTGCAGGGGTCGAACCTCCTGGATTCGGCAACGCAGCGCTACTCGACATACAGCAACGTGCCGGCTTTTTACGAATATACCGGTCGTGCATTCTTCTTCGGCGTGCGTGCCCGGCTGTGAACGAATCTAGTCCTCCCGCCCAGATTAATACCGGGCGAGGGGATGCCGTGAAGCCTTGCTTCAACACGCTTAAACGTCGCTCAACTGAGGCGCGCGTTCCGGAAGCAGCATCCCCTGACTTCCGCGAAGCACGGCCACGAATTTCAGGCGATCCACGGCCGGAGATGCGAAAGCCATTGCACAGGGGCCTCCAGCCGGGTTTGCCGCGCGACCTGCGCGCCGAGAACGCTCAGCACGCGGCCTTGCCTACGAGGCGGAGGAGACAGACCGCTTCGTCTACGAGCAGTAGACGGCGGTCGAGCGCCGCGCAACCAACCCCGCCCTCTAATCCGACCCCGATCTTCTCGCTGGCCCCGCCCTCCTCAACACGCCCGATGGGGATGGCGACGATGATGACCGTCGCAATCGCCGCTTTCTTTGGGAAGCGGCGATCAGGGCGGGGCTTTCGGTGCGTAATTATGGCTTCTCCGACGCATCGGTATACTAAGCGAACAGCTGGGCGCCGTGCGAAACGTGCGCGAACCCTAGAAACGGGTACGCGCATCTACCCGCCCTGCGACACACTGCTCGCAACGCGCAGTGGTCTCTATTTCCGCGGCTTTGACCAGAAGGCTTGCCGACCTTCGGCGATTTCAAGGACGCACTGGACGGGGTGCATACCGTTGAGACCGGAATGGCCGACAATAAATACTCGCTCGGCCTAGGTGCGCGAGTAGCTGGCGGTTGAGTATCCCGGCCCGTAACCGAACGGATAAAGTGCCTCGTTTGTCACTTCCCTGTAGCGCGCTTTCCATGCCGGGTCCGCGCCGAGTTGTGGGCCACCTGTGCTGCGATGGTCGTAATAGAACGGTTCCTGTCCTGATTTCTGTGGGAAGCTAACTGGCAGGCGTCCCTGCGGCGCGACGGCGCCGAACACGATATCGGCCAGCGCATGGCCCGTCTCGGAGCCAAGGAACCAGGTGGCCAGAATGGCCGACGCCGCGCGAACCGCTCCGCTCAGCA
>NZ_JAKNQQ010000060.1 GCF_022662475.1 Sphingomonas sp. TREG-RG-20F-R18-01 | reverse complement strand
GTTGTGTAGGTAATCATGACGGTGACAGGAACGTGCGGCTTTCGGCCTTTTATAAACGGATTGCCCTGAAAAATCCGTACGGCAACGGGTCTACGAAAGCCGACCGGAATCTTTGTCCCCATAATGTACAGGAGCCCAAGTGCCGACATCACCAGCCATCTGCCCACCGGCTCCCAGACAACCGTTTTTCAACAGTCTCCACCGTTTGTGGCAAAGTTGGTTTGGCGCGGGATGGTAAAGATCTGATTAG
>NZ_JAKNQQ010000006.1 GCF_022662475.1 Sphingomonas sp. TREG-RG-20F-R18-01 | reverse complement strand
AGCTTTGAACGATCCAACGAGCCTAGAGGACCCGAAAGACCGTGTAGCCGCCGCCCACATGTCCCTTCATCTAAAACCAACAATGTCAAAGAGCGCAGAATACCGACGCCTTGCTCAACCCTTCTTTCAAAGGACGAACCGAGCGCCGAGGATCTGGTGACTGCAGAAGCGAACCGTCCGGTCCGTCGCTGCGGTTCGGTCTCTCTAAGGAAGGGTTTCGGAGCGGTCAACGCCTTTTTTCAAACCGCACGAAACTTTTTGGTCCAGCACGATTTTGCTGACGTCCGCCGACGCATCGAGAGGCGATCGTACTTACGCGTTCCGCATCGGGTACCCCCTTCCCCGCTCAGCAGCTCAGGATCGTTCGCCCGCAGATCACCACGAACGGATTGGCAAGCCGGTCGGCCCGGTCTATGCCTGTCCTCGAGAGCCTCACGGTTCTCGTTGATCGCGCCGGTGCCCCGCGAGGGGCTTGAATGGGAATGCGGTGCGGGGGACCTCCCCCAAATCCGCGGCTGTCCCTGCAACTGTAAGCGGTGAGCGAAAGCGTCATGCTCCTGGCAACGGGAGCGGCCACTGGACTGCGGCGGTTTTCGAACCGTCGATCTGGGAAGGCGATGCTCGAGCTACGACCCGCGAGCCAGGAGACCTGCCGGCGATAAGGTCGCTCTTGCCTTGGCCCAGGGGATGGCCGCGGCACGGTTCTCCGTCTGAGCGACGAGCCTATGCGGCTGGGGCTGCATCGGTGCGTGGCTGGGCGGCTTTACGGCGCTCGTCCGTCGTCGCGCGCCGTCCGAAATCGGCCCCTTCCGTTCGTTGCTGTCGCGCCGCGGGGAAGAGCATGTCCGATCTATCGAAGGTTCCCGTCACCATTGTCACCGGCTTCCTTGGCGCCGGAAAGACGACCCTCATCAGCCATCTGATCCGCAACGCCGGTGGGCGTCGGCTCGCGGTGGTGGTCAACGAATTCGGCACATTGGGCGTCGATGGTGACATCCTGAAGGGCTGCGCGATCCCCGATTGCCCGGCCGAGAACATCGTCGAGCTCGCCAACGGCTGCATCTGCTGCACCGTCGCGGACGATTTCATCCCAACCGTCGAGACGCTGCTCGCGATGGATCCGCGGCCCGACCATATCCTGATCGAGACGTCCGGGCTCGCACTGCCCAAGCCGTTGCTCAAGGCGTTCGACTGGCCCGCGATCCGCTCGCGAATCACGGTCGACGGGGTGATCACGCTGGCGGACGCCGAGGCGGTCGCCGCGGGACGCTTCGCGCCCGATCTCGCCGCGGTCGACGCGCAGCGCGCTGCCGATCCGAGCATCGACCATGAAACCCCGCTGTCCGAAGTGTTCGAGGACCAGCTTGCCTGTGCCGACATGGTGCTGCTCACCAAATGCGACCTCGCCGGCCCCGCCGGGATCGCCGCAGCGCGCGCGGTCATCGCCGCCGAGACCCCGCGCTCGCTCCCGATCGTCGAGCTGGTCGACGGCATCGTCGACCCGCGCGTCGTGCTCGGGCTCGGCGCGGCGGCGGAGGACGATATTGCCGCCCGCCCCTCGCATCACGATGGCGAGGACGAGCATGAGCATGACGACTTCGACAGCATCGTCGTGGCCTGGGGCGAGATCACCGACCCGGACGATCTCGCGCGCCGGATCGAGACGCTCGCGGCGGGCGGCGACGTGCTCCGCGTGAAGGGCTATGCCGCGGTCGCGGGCAAGCCGATGCGGTTGCTCGTCCAGGCGGTGGGGGCGCGGGTCCGCATGCAATACGACCGGCCGTGGCGCGGCGACGAAACACGCGGCACGCAACTGGTCGTGATCGCCGAGCGCGACCGGCTCGACCCGCCGACGATCAGGGCGGCGCTGGCGGGCTGATCCGCCATGCACGTCGTCTTTCGCGAAACGCATGGGTTGGAGGAAAGCGCCACGCCGCGCGATCTGGGGCAGGATGCCGCGGATCTCGTCGTGCTGTCCTTTTCCGACAGCGACCTCGGCGCGTTCGCGGCGGGATGGCGCGCGGGCGGGCCGGGGATGCCAAGCCTGCGGCTCGCCAATCTCGCCGAGTTGACGCACCCGCTTTCGGTCGACACCTATATCGAGCGTACGCTGGGAGCCGCAAAGGGAATCCTGATCCGGCTGATCGGCGGGATCGCCTATTGGCCCTACGGCGTGCAGCAGGTCGAGGCGCTCGCCAGACGACACGGGATCGCGCTGGCGATCATCCCCGCGGATGGCCGCATCGATCCGCGGCTCGATACGGCGTCGACGGTGCCGGTATCGACGCTGCGCCGCCTGACGGAATTATGCGACATCGGCGGCGCCGCCGCAGCGCACGCGGCAATCGCGCAGTTCGCGCTGGCGGCGGGGCTGTACGTCAGACCCGCTCCGGCAGCGCGCGCGATCGCTTCGGTCGGCGGTTGGCAGACGGTGCCCGGCGTGACCTGCCCGGCCGCGTTCGCGCTGACGTCGGTCCGGCCGCGGATCATGCTGGTTTTCTACCGATCCTATCTGATGGCGGCCGATCTCGACCCGATCGTGGCGTTGCATGCAGCGTTCGCGGCACGCGGCTATGACGTCCTCGCGCTGTTCGCGCCGTCGCTCAAGGATCCCGCGGCGGGCGGCTGGATGGCGCGCTGGGTGTCCGCGCTCGCGCCCGTCGCGATCGTCAACGCCACCGCCTTTTCGGCGCGCAATGCCACCGGCACGACCCCGCTCGACGCCGCCGGAGTCCCGGTCTTCCAGGTCGCGCTGGCAACGTCTGACCGTGCCGCCTGGGCCAATACAGCACGCGGTCTTTCGCCCGCCGATCTCGCGATGCACGTCGTGCTGCCCGAGGTCGACGGCCGCCTGTTCGCCGGCGTGGCGAGCTTCAAGGACGCTGCCGCGCGCGATGCCGACCTGCAATTCGCCCGCCGCGAACACCGCGCCGAGCCCGAGCGGATCGCGGCGATCACGGACCGGGTCCACGGCTGGATCGCGCTGGGGGCGAAGCCCGTTGTGGAGCGGCGACTCGCGATCGTGCTGTCGACCTATCCGGGCAAGACCTATCAAATGGCGCACGCGGTCGGGCTCGATGCGCTCGCGTCGGTCACGGCGATGCTCGGCGACCTGGCGGATGCGGGCTATGTGACGGCATTGGGGAACATCGAGGATCTGCCGGTTGCACTGGCACAGCAGACCATCGGCTGGCCCCTGTCTGCCTATCGTGCCGCGCTGGAGACATTGCCCGCCGTGCTACAGGTTGATGTAACCGCAGCCTGGGGCGCGCCCGAAGACGATCCAGCGGTTCTCGACGGCGCCTTCCACTTCGCCGCCGTCGCCGCCGGGGATAGTCTCGTCGCGCTCCAGCCCGAACGCGGCAGCCCTGCGGTGCGCGCGGACGAGTATCACGATCTCTCGCGCTGCCCACGGCACGGTTATATCGCCTTCTACCTCTGGCTGCGAACGCAGGGGACCGACGCGCTGGTCCATGTCGGCGCGCACGGCACGCTCGAATGGCTGCCGGGCAAGGCGGTTGCGCTGTCCGATGCGTGCTGGCCCGAGGCGCTGACCGGCGCGCTGCCCATCGTCTATCCGTTCATCGTCAACGACCCCGGCGAGGCGGCGCAGGCCAAGCGACGGATCGGCGCGGTCACGATCGGCCATGTCCCGCCACCGCTGGTCCGCGCAGACGGTGGCACCGGGCTCGGACGGCTCGAGGCGCTGCTCGACGAATTCTCCAATGCCGACGGGCTCGATCCGGCACGCCGCGATCGGCTGCAGCGCGATATCAGCGACGAAGCGCTCGCACTCGGGCTCGGCGACGTGCTCGCGCTCGACCAGGCGCGGTCGAGCGCGGAGGCGATCACGCGGATCGATGCCTTCGTCTGCGACGTCAAGGACAGCCAATATGGCGACGGGCTCCACGTCTTCGGGCGCGGCGAGCAGGGCCCCGCCGAACGCGACGGGCTGCTCGCGGCGCTCGCCGGACGCCGCGTCGCCCCCGGGCCGTCCGGGTCGCCGTGGCGCGGTCGCACGGACGTGCTGCCGACCGGGCGCAACCTCTACACCACCGATCCGCGCGCGGTGCCGTCGCGGTCGGCGCATGCGCAGGGGGTGCGCCTCGCCGACGAATTGATCCGCCGCCATCTTCAGGATCATGGCGACTATCCGCGCGCGCTGGTGGTCGACCTGTGGGGCTCCGCGACGATGCGCACCGCGGGCGAGGAATTTGCGATGGCGTTGCATCTGCTTGGCGCCGAGCCGGTGTGGGACCATCAGTCCGACCGCGTCGCCGGGGTCGAGATCCTGCCGTTGATGCAGTTCGACCGGCCGCGGATCGACGTGACGCTGCGCGTATCGGGGTTGTTCCGCGATGCCTTCCCGACGCTTTGCGCGATGTTTGGACAAGCAGTGCGCGCGCTTGCGGCGCGCGACGAGCCGGTGGATCGCAACCCGTTCGTCGGGTCCGCTCCCGGCGCACGTGTGTTCGGGCCGCGTGCGGGCAGCTATGGCATCGGGCTCGGCGACAGCGCCGACACCTACACGCCCGAAGCGCGCCGGGCGGCGGGCGCGGCGTGGCTCGACGCATCGGCGCACGCGCTCGACGATGGCGAAGCGCGCGCCGACCCGGGGGGAATCGCGGCGCGCGTCGCCGCCGCGGATGTCTTCGTCCACGTTCAGGACCTGCCCGAGACCGACCTGTTGCTTGCCGCCGACTATGCCGCGCACGAGGCTGCCTTTGCCGCCGCGCAGGCGATCACCGGCGGAAGCGCCGCTCTCTACCACCTCGACGCGACCGACCCGGCCCGTCCGCGTGCGCGCCCGCTTGGGGAGGAGATCGCGCGCGTCGTCCGGGCACGCGCTGCGCATCCGGGCTGGGTCGCGGGAATGATGCGGCACGGGTTCCGCGGTGCCGCCGAACTTGCCGCCACGCTCGATCATCTCGGTGCGTTCGCGCATCTGGCGGACGTCGTGACGCCCGAGTCGATCGACCTCTATTACGACGCGACGCTCGCGCGCGACGACGTCCGCGCGTTCATGGCAGACGCCAATCCGCAGGCACTGGCGGCGCTTAAGTCGCGGTTCGTCGCGCTCCACGCCTCCGGGCTGTGGCAGACGCGACGCAATTCGATCCTCGCGCATCTCGGCGCAGGCGCATGACCGTGGTGCGCGGCTGGTGCCCGACGGCGCATCGCCCGATGGCGGCAGGCGACGGTCTGCTGGTCCGCGTGCGCCCGCGGCTCGCGCACCTCACCCGCACGCAGGCGATCGGCTTGGCCGAGGCAGCGGCGGAACATGGCAACGGCGCGATCGACGTCACCAACCGCGCCAATCTGCAGATCCGCGGCGTCCGCGACGATTGCTGGGCGGCGTTGATCGCTGACCTGTGCGCGCTCGATCTGGTCGATACCGACCCGGCGCTGGAGGCAAAGCGAGCCGTGCTGGTGGCACCCGACTGGCAGGAGGGCGACGATACGTACCGCATCGCCAGGGACCTGACGGGGCGCCTCGCCGAGCTTCCCGAACTGCCCGGCAAATTCGGGTTCGCCATCGACGCCGGGGCCGCCCCCCTGCTCCGCGACGCCCCCGCCGACATCCGCATCGAACGCGACGCGACCGGCGGCCTGATTCTACGCGCGGAGGGACGGACCAGCGGCATCGCGCTCGCTACGGGCACCGAGGTCGACGCGTTGATCGCGCTCGCGCACTGGTTCGTCGCGAGCGGCGGGATCGCCGCTGGCCGAATGGCACGTCACTCGGCCACTTTGCCCGGCTGGGCAGATCGCGACATTGTCCCGTCGCCCCCCGGCATTGCGCTTGCCACCGGACCGCACCCGCTCGGCGCGGTCGTGGGTCTGCCGTTCGGGCGGATCGCGGCGTCGGACCTTGCGCGGATGTCGGTCGACGGACACGGAATCCGCGTCACGCCCTGGCGGTGCCTGATCGTCGAGGGGGGCGTTGCCACCGAACAGACCGACGTCGCGCGCCTGCATACCGACGCCTGTGTCGGCGCGCCCGCGTGTCCGCAGGCAAGCGTCGCGACCCGTGCCCTTGCGATCCGTCTCGCGCCGCATGTCGGCGGGCAGCTTCACGTATCGGGCTGCGCCAAGGGCTGTGCGCGCGCGCTGCCCGCCGATGTCGTACTGACGGGGCGCGACGGCCGCTTCGATCTCGCCTTCGCCGCGCGCGCCGGTGCTCCCCCCGTCATAGCCGGGCTCGACGCCGCCCAGATCCTCGCCCGTTTCGGAGCCGCCTGATGCCCCATGTCTATCAAACCGACGGCGCCGCCATCTACCGCCAGTCCTTCGCGACGATCCGCGCCGAAGCAGACCTCGCGCGTTTCACGCCGGAGGAGGAGCCGGTCGCGGTCCGCATGATCCACGCCGCGGGTCTCGTCGATCTTGCGGCGCATATCCGCTTCTCGCCTGGTTTCGCCGTAGTCGCGCGGCATGCGCTTGCGGCAGGCGCGCCGATCCTGTGCGATGCACGGATGGTGACCGAGGGGATCACGCGCGGTCGCCTTCCCGCCGACAATCCGGTCGTCTGCACGCTCCACGCCGCGGAAACGCCCGACCTTGCGCGCACGATGGGCAACACCCGATCCGCCGCCGCGCTCGAACTGTGGCGGCCGCATCTGACGGGTGCGCTGGTCGCGATCGGCAATGCCCCGACCGCGCTGTTCCACCTGCTCAACATGCTCGAAGACCCCGCCTGCCCGCGCCCGGCCGCGATCATCGGCTGCCCGGTCGGGTTCGTCGGCGCGGTCGAATCCAAGGCGGCCTTGTGGGCGGAGCAGCCCGTCCCGTGCGTCGTGATCGAGGGGCGGATGGGCGGCAGCGCGATCACCGTCGCCGCGATCAACGCACTCGCGAGCCGTACCGAATGACGTCCCCCCCCCCCCTGGGAACGATCCACGGCGTCGGCCTCGGGCCGGGCGCGCAGGATCTGATGAGCGTCCGCGCCGACCGGCTGGTGCGCGGCGCGCGCCACATCGCCTTCTTCCGCAAGGCGGGCAAGCCTGGGCAGGCGCGGCGGATCGTCGACGGCATGTTGCGCGACGATGCGATCGAGTTCGCGATGGAATATCCCGTCACGACCGAAATCCCGGTCGCCGACCCGCGCTACAACGACCGTCTCTGCAGTTTCTACGCCGACTGTACCGGCCATCTCGCAGCGCTCTCGGCAACCGGGGAGGACGTCGTCGTCCTGTGCGAGGGCGACCCGTTCTTCTACGGCTCGTTCATGCATCTCCACAGCCGTCTGGCGGGGATCGCGCCGGTGCGGGTCGTCCCCGGCATCACCGGCATGTCGGGCGCGTGGACCGCGAGCGGCACGCCGATCACCTGGGGCGAGGATGTGCTGACCGTCCTCACCGCGACGATGCCCGAGGACGAGCTCACCCGCCGGATCCGCGACACCGATGCGCTGGTGGTGATGAAGATCGGCCGCCACCTCGCCAAGCTGCGCCGCGCGGTCGCCGCCGCCGGGCGCGACGACGCTGCGTGGCTGGTCGAATATGCCGCAATGCCCGACCAGCGCGTGACGCGACTGTGCGATGCGGACAGGATCGCCCCTTATTTCTCGATCCTGCTAATCCACGGCCAGGGGCGGCGGCCATGACCGGCTCGATCGCGATCGCGGGGCTCGGTCCGGGCGACGTCGCGCTGGTGACGCCCGAGGTCGCCGCCGCGCTCGCCGCGGCGACCGACGTGATCGGCTACATCCCCTATGTCGCGCGCGTCGCCCCGCGCGCCGGGCTGACGCTCCACGCCAGCGACAATCGCGTAGAGCTCGATCGCGCGCGGCATGCGCTCGGCCTCGCGATGGCGGGGCACCGCGTCGTGGTGGTATCGTCGGGCGATCCCGGCGTGTTCGCGATGGCGGCCGCCGTGTTCGAGGCGGTCGAGCATGGCCCGCCGGCATGGCGCGAGCTCGACATCCGCGTGCTGCCGGGCATCACCGCGATGCTCGCGGCGGCGGCGCGCGCGGGTGCACCGCTGGGCCATGATTTCTGCGCGATCAACCTGTCGGACAATCTCAAGCCGCAAGCGCTGATCGACCGCCGGGTCCGCCTCGCCGCCGAGGCGGACTTCGCGATCGCCTTCTACAACCCGCGCTCGCGAAGCCGACCCGACGGGTTTGGGCGCGCGCTCGAAATCCTGCGCGACGTCTGTGCGGATGATCGTCCCGTATTGTTCGCGCGCGCGGTTTCCACCCCCGAGGAGACGCTGAACGTAGTTCCGTTGCCCGACGCCCGGCCGCAGATGGCGGACATGCGGACCGTCGTCATCGTCGGGTCGAGCACGACGCGGACGATCGTGCGCAGCGGCGCGCCGATCCTCTACACCCCGAGGTCGGCGGCATGATCGATCCAGCGCAGCACATCGGCCACCGCCTCGACCTGCACGCGCTTCGGCAGGACCGGAGGATCGATCATCACCACGGGGATGCCCAACTCGCGCGCCGCGATCAGCTTGGCCCGCGCGCCGGTGCCCCCGGCATTCTTGCAGACGACCACGCCGATCGCATGTTCGCGCATCAGCGCGACGTCACCCGCGACATCGAACGGCCCCCGATCGACGATGAGGCGATGGTCCGGCAGTTCGGGCGGACCCTCTGGCGTATCGACGAAGCGCAGCAGGTAACGATGCTGCGGTTGCGCCGCGAACGCAGCGACATGCATCCGCCCGAGCGCGAGCATCACGCTGCGACGCGGCCCGGTGAGCGTGGCGACCGCCGCATCGATGTCCGCGACATGCTGCCAGTCGTCACTGGGCTCCGCGGTCCATGCAGGTCGCGTCAAGGCGATCAGCGCCATGCCAGCGTCGGCGGCCGCTTCGACGGCATTCCTGCTCATCGTCGCAGCGAACGGATGCGTCGCGTCGACCAGGTGCGTAATGCCCTCGTTGCGGAGATAATCGGCAAGCCCCGCCACGCCACCGAACCCGCCGATCCGCGTAGGCACCGGCTGCGCCTTCGGGTTCGCCACGCGGCCCGCATAGCTGAGCACGGCATCGTCCCCGCGCGTGGCCAGCGCCTCCGCCAGCGCACTCGCCTCGGTGGTGCCACCGAGGATCAGGATTTTCGACATGGCGGATGAACTCGGCAAGGCATGGCTGACGATCGTCGGGATCGGCGAGGATGGACCAGCCGGCCTGTCCCCCGCAAGCCATGATGCCCTCGCGCGCGCCGAACGGGTGACCGGTGCCGCGCGCCATCTCGCACTGCTGCCCGATCTGGCGTGCGAAACCGCCGTGTGGCCTGTGCCGTTCGAGGACGGGATCGCGCCGCTGCTGGCGCAGCGCGGGCGGCGGGTCGTGCTGCTGGTATCGGGCGATCCGTTCTGGTTCGGCGCAGGATCGGTCGTCACGCGACACCTCGAGCGGGGTGAATGGATCGCCTATCCGGCACTCTCGAGCTTCGGCATCGCCGCAGCGCGACTGGGGTGGCCGATCGACACCACGGAGTGCCTCGGCCTCCACGCCGCGCCTTTCGCTCGACTGCGCCCGATCCTTGCCCCGAACGTCCGCGTGATCGTGCTGGTGCGCGATGGCGCGGCGGTCGGCGCCCTGGCGCGCTACCTGCGCGATCAGGGTTTCGGGGACAGCCGGTTGTGCGTGCTCGAAGCGCTCGGCGGTCCGCGCGAGCGCATCCGCGAAACCACCGCCGCCACGATCGACTTCACCGATATCGTGCATCCCGTCGCCGTCGGCATTGCCGTGGACGGCGACGGGGCGGTTCTGGCCACCACATCCGGACGCCCCGACAATTGGTTCGCGCATGACGGGCAGATCACCAAGCGCCCGGTCCGCGCGCTCACGCTATCCGCGCTCGCGCCAAGACCGTTCGAGACCTTGTGGGACATCGGCACGGGTTCGGGGTCGATCGCGATCGAATGGCTGCTTGCGCATCCGACCACCCGAGCAATCGCATTCGAGGCGGACCCCATCCGCACCGAACGCGCCCGCGCCAACGCCGCCGCTCTGGGGGTCGAGCGTCTCCAGCTCGTCGAAGCGCGCGCGCCCGACGGGTTGGCCGATCACCCCACGCCGGACGCGGTGTTCATCGGCGGCGGGCTTTCCGAGGCGCTGCTCGGCTGGCTCTGGACGCACCTCGCGCCCGGCACGCGGATCGTCGCCAACGCAGTGACGCTCGAATCCGAGGCGTTGCTGGCACAGTGGCACCACGCGAAAGGCGGCGATTTGCTGCGGATCGACCTGTCCGACGCCGCGCCGATCGGCACGCGCCGCGGCTGGCGCGCGCACTATCCGATCGTCCAGTGGAGCGTCTCGCGATGATCGTCGCTGGCTTCGGGTTCCGCAGCGGGACTGCGCTCGAGTCGTGCGAGGCAGCGCTGGCGCTGGCGCAAGTCGGGCACCCCCCGGTCACCGCGCTGGCCGCGCCCGACGACAAGACCGCTCTGCTCGCGCCACTCGCCGAACGGCTTGGTCTTGCGCTGTTCGCCATTCCGGCGGCGGCGCTGACCGGCGTACCGACGCCGACCCGCTCGAGGCCAAGCCTCGCGGCGCGCGGCACCGGCAGCGTCGCCGAAGCCGCCGCCCTCGCCGCGATCGGCGCAAGCGCGCGGCTGCTCGCGCACCGTCACATCTCCCCCGATCGCAGCGCGACCTGCGCGATCGCCCAAGGACCTTCGACATGACCGTTCATTTCATCGGCGCCGGCCCCGGCGCGCCTGATCTGCTCACGCTGCGCGGCCGCGACCTGATCGCCGCCGCTCCCGTGTGCCTGTACGCCGGGTCGCTCGTCCCGGCGGCGTTGCTCGACCATTGTCCGCCGGGCGCGCGGATCGTCAACACCGCGCCCCTGTCGCTCGATCAGATCATCGACGAGATCGTGGCGGCGCATGCGGCGGGCCATGACATCGCACGACTCCATTCGGGCGACCTGTCGATCTGGTCGGCGCTGGGCGAGCAACTCCGGCGGCTCCGCGCGCACGACATTCCTTTCAGCATCACGCCGGGCGTCCCCGCCTTCGCCGCCGCTGCCGCGACGCTCGAGGCCGAACTCACCCTCCCCGGCGTGGCGCAATCGGTCGTTCTCACCCGCACATCGGGGCGCGCCAGCACGATGCCGAGCGCGGAGACTCTTCCCGCCTTCGCCGCGACCGGGGCGACGCTCGCGATTCATCTTTCGATCCACGCGCTCGACCGCGTCGTCACCGAGCTGACCCCGGCGTACGGCGCAGACTGCCCGGTTGCGATCGTGTGGCGGGCAAGCTGGCCCGACGAACGGATCGTCCGCGCGACGCTCGCGACGATCGTCGCGGCTGCGGCGGACGGCCCGGAACGGACCGCGCTGATCCTCGTCGGCCGAGTCCTAACGGCCGAGGATTTTGCGGAGAGCAGCCTGTACGCCCTCGGCTACGACCGCCGCTTCCGCCCGGAAAGCGCCACCTCGCCCTTCGCAGGGACTGACGCATGACCCCGGGCGTGATGATCGCCGCCCCCGCCTCGGGAACCGGCAAGACGACCGTGATGCTCGGTCTGCTGCGCGCGTTCCGCGACGCGGGGTTGTGCGTGCAACCGTTCAAGAGCGGCCCCGACTATATCGACCCCGCCTTCCACCGCGCGGCTAGTGGACGGCCTTCGTTCAACCTCGACAGCTGGGCGATGGCGGAGCCGATGCTCCACGGTCTCGCGGCAGAGGGTCGCGATGCCGATCTCGTGCTTGCTGAGGGTTCGATGGGCCTGTTCGACGGCGTCGCCAAGCCGGGCGCGACCGGCAACGGCGCGAGCGCGGACGTCGCGCGGCGGATGGGCTGGCCGGTGGTGCTGGTGATCGACGTGTCGGGCCAGGCACAATCCGCCGCCGCCACCGCGCTCGGCTTCGCGCGCTACGACCCCGCGGTGCAGGTCGCCGGCGTGATCCTCAATCGCGTCGCAAGCCCGCGGCATGAACGGCTCGCGCGCAGCGGCATGGCGGCGGTGGGGATCCGGGTGTTCGGCGCGCTGCCCCGGCGTGGCGACCTCAAGCTGCCCGAGCGTCACCTCGGTCTGGTACAAGCCTCCGAGCATCCCGATCTCGATGCGCGGATCGCCGATTACGCGGTCTTCCTGCGCGAGCATGTCGATCTTACGGCGATCCGCGAGGCGGCGACGAGCGCCGCCGCCCCCGCTGCCGCCGCGCACCGCTTCGCCCCGCCCGCGCAACGAATCGCGCTGGCGCAGGATGCCGCCTTTTCCTTTGCGTACCCGCACATGCTCGCAGGCTGGCGCAGCGCGGGCGCGGAGATCCTGCCGTTCTCGCCGCTTGCGGACGAGGCCCCCGACGCAGCCGCAGACCTCGTCTGGCTGCCCGGTGGCTATCCCGAACTCCATGCCGGACGCCTCGCCGCCGCCACGCGCTTCCGCACCGCGCTTGCCGAGCATGCCCGCACCCGTCCGGTGCACGGCGAGTGCGGCGGCTACATGGCGCTCGGCGACGGCCTGATCGATGCCGACGGTACGCGCCACCGGATGGCCGGGCTGCTCGGGCTCGTGACAAGCTATGCGCAGCGGCGGATGCATCTCGGGTATCGCTACGCCACGTTGCTCGCGCCGGTCGCGGGCGCGGCGGCGGGGACCGCGCAGCGCGGCCACGAATTCCATTATTCCACGATCCTCGAACAGCCCGATGCGCCGCTCGCGCACGTCGTCGACGCCGAGGGGACCCCGGTGGCCGAGACCGGGTCGTATCGCGGTCAGGTCTCGGGAACCTTCTTCCACCTGATCGCCCCCGAGCGATGAGCGGCTTCGTCTCCTTCGTCGGCTCCGGCCCGGGCGACCCCGAGTTGCTGACGCTCAAGGCGGTCGCGCGGTTGCAGGCGGCGGACGTCGTGCTGTTCGACGATCTGTCCTCTGGGCCGATCCTCCAGCATGTCCGCAAGGGCGCGGAACTGGTCGCGGTCGGCAAACGCGCGGGCCGCGCTTCGCCGTCGCAGGCGCATGTCTCGCGACTGCTGGTCGATCACGCGCTGACCGGCGTCCGCGTGGTCCGCCTGAAATCGGGTGACCCCGCGATCTTCGGGCGGCTGGAGGAGGAGATCGCAGCGCTCCGCACCGCCGGCATCGCGTTCGAGATCGTCCCCGGCGTCACCTCCGCCAGCGCCGCCGCCGCCGCCGCGGCGATCCCGCTGACACGACGGCTAAGCGCCCGGCGGGTCCAGTTCGTGACGGGGCATGACGTTACCGGCGGGCTGCCAGACGGGCTCAACCTGGCGGCACTTGCCGACCCTGCCGCGACGACGGTGGTGTTCATGCCCAAGCGGACCTTCGCCGCACTGGTCGAGATGCTCGTCGCGCATGGCCTGTCGCCGGATACCCCCGCGTTGCTTGCGGAGAACGTCAGCTATCCCGACCAGCGGCTGACACGCGCGACCATCGCGGACCTCGCACGCGATCTCGAGCCGCGGCACGATGCCCCGGCACTGATCCTCTACGGACCGCTGCTCGAGTCATGATCGACCTGCACCTCATCGGCATCGGCACCGGCAACCCCGACCATCTGACGCGCGCGGCGGAAACCGCGATGAATGCCGCCGATCTCATCCTGCTCCCGCGCAAACGCGACGCCGCGTTGGACCTGATCGACCTGCGCCGGACCCTATGCGCCGCCGTGCTGCGCGGCGGGACCCGGGTGGTCGAATTCGATCTGCCCGAACGCGCGGAAGACGCGCCGTATCTCGCCGCCGTCGGTGACTGGCACGATGCGATCGCCGAGGGTTGGGCAGCGCAGATCGCGGCGCATCTGCCGGACGGCGGTCGGCTGGCGTTGCTAGTCTGGGGCGATCCGTCGCTCTATGACAGCAGCCTGCGGATCGCCGACCGGCTGCGACACGACGGCCTGGCGATCCGCGTCCATGTCGTGCCGGGCATCACGAGCCTCCAGGCGCTGACCGCCGCCCATACGATCCCGCTCAACACGCTTGCCGCACCCGTGCTCGTCACGACCGGACGCCGCCTGCGCACCGATGGCTGGCCGACGGCGGCGGATACACTCGCGGTAATGCTCGACGGCGGCTGCGCGTTCGCGACGCTCGATCCGCGCGGCGTTACGATCTGGTGGGGCGCGTATCTCGGGATGCCGCACCAGGCACTCGTGGCCGGTCCGCTGGCCGAGGTCTCCGCGGACATCGTCGCGCAGCGGGCAAGCCTCCGCGCGGCGCATGGCTGGATCATGGACACCTACCTCCTCCGGCGGGCGGAGGCGACGGCATGACCGCACCCGACTTCGACCCGGCATTCGGGGCACAGCTCGAGACGCTGCTCCGCTGGCGGCGCGACGTCCGGCACTTCAGAACGCGCACCGTGTCCGAGGACGACATGCGAGTGTTGCTCGACACCGCCGCGCTCGCGCCGTCGGTCGGCAATGCGCAGCCGTGGCGCTTCGTCCGGATCCGTTCGGCGGCGCTGCGCACCCGGCTTGCCGATCACGTCGATGCCACGTCCCGGGACGCTGCCCGGGCGATCCCTGATGCAACGCTGCGCGCACGCTATCAGGCGCTCAAGCTCCACGGCATTCGCAAGGCGCCCGAACTGGTCGCGGTGTTCTGCGACGAGGCGCCGGTCGCGGGCCACGGCCTCGGTCGCGCCACGATGCCCGAGATGCTGCGCTACTCGACCGTCATGGCGATCCATACGCTGTGGCTCGCCGCGCGCGCTCGCGACATCGGGGTCGGCTGGGTCTCGATCCTCGACCCCGCCGTGGTGACCGAACTGCTCGACGTGCCCCCCGGGTGGTCGCTGATCGCCCTGCTGTGCCTCGGCTACCCGACCGAGCCGTCCGACACCCCCGAGCTCGAGCGCCGCGGCTGGCAGGCCCGCGAGCCGATCGCGGACCGGATCCTCGAACGATGAATCCCCGCCCCTCTCGAAAATTGGACCAGAAACCATGCTGACCCCTGTCGCGAACGGCCTCGCCGTCATCGCGTGCAACACCTGCCGCCTGTCTGCGGATGAGCGGGAAGA
The DNA here is from genome assembly GCF_022662475.1 of Sphingomonas sp. TREG-RG-20F-R18-01. Classification (GTDB taxonomy): domain Bacteria; phylum Pseudomonadota; class Alphaproteobacteria; order Sphingomonadales; family Sphingomonadaceae; genus Sphingomonas. The sequence continues at coordinate 277,506 of NZ_JAKNQQ010000006.1, read as the reverse complement.
TGCCGATGGCACGCGCGGCGGCGCGCTGCTCGTCGCGGCGCTCGAAGCCGCGAAGGCCGCCGATCCGCGCTACGCCGACGTCGCGATCCAGCAGATGCCGTGCCTCTTCTCGTGCACCGAACATTGCTCGATCCACCTGCGTGCGCCCGGCAAGGTCGGCTATCTGCTCGGCCGCTTCACGCCCGATGCCGAGGCCGCGTGCGCGATCCTCGATTATGCGGTCCATTATGCCGACAGCGAGCAGGGCCGCGTGCCCTTCAAGCAATGGCCGCAGGGCATCAAGGGCCATTTCATCGCCCGTACACCGCCGGAGGGTTACCTTGTCGAAAGCTGATCCGATGCCCGCTCCCGCCCCGCCCGCCCCCGCCCTGCCCACGCTGCGCAAGCGGATCAGCCTGCTCTACGTGCTGTTGATCGGCGCGAATGTCGGGGCGTGGATCTGGGCGCTGGCGCTGTTCCACGCGCAGCCGCTGATGCTCGGCACCGCGCTGCTCGCCTGGGGGCTGGGGCTGCGTCATGCGGTCGATGCGGATCACATCGCCGCGATCGACAACGTCACGCGCAAGCTGATGCAGGACGGGCAGCGGCCGATCACCGTCGGCTTCTGGTTCGCGATCGGGCACAGCACGATCATCCTGCTCGCCTCGGTCGCGATCGCATTCACCGCCTCGGCCCTGTCCGACTTCGCCGCGCTCAAGGCGACCGGTGGGGTGGTCGCGACGATCGTATCCGCGGCGTTCCTGTTCACGATCGCGGCGATGAACCTGGTGATCCTGCGCTCGGTCTGGCGCACCTTTCAGCACGTCCGCGCGGGCGGTGCCTATGTCGACGAGGATCTCGACATCCTGCTCGGCGGGCGCGGGCTCCTGTCCCGCCTGTTCCGGCCGCTGTTCCGGCTGGTGTCGCGCAGCTGGCACATGGCGCCGCTCGGCTTCCTGTTCGGGCTGGGGTTCGACACCGCGACCGAGGTCGCGATCCTCGGCCTGTCCGCGGCGCAGGCCGCGCACGCCTTCGCGCTGGGGCCGGTGCTGGTGCTTCCCGCTTTGTTCGCGGCGGGCATGGCGCTGGTCGACACGACCGACGGCATCCTGATGCTCGGCGCGTATGAGTGGGCGTTCGTCAAGCCGATCCGAAAGCTCTATTACAACATCACGATCACCGCGGTGTCGGCGTTCGTCGCAATCGTGATCGGCGGGATCGAGACGCTCGCGTTGATCGCGGACAAGCTCGGCTTGACCGGCGGAATATGGTCGGTCGCCAGCGACCTCGGCGGCCGGTTCAACCTGCTCGGCTTCGGCATCATCGGCATGTTCGCCTTGTGCTGGATCGTGAGCTGGGGCGTGTATCGCTGGAAACGGCTCGACGACATCGAGGTGCGCTACGGCGCCTGACGGAATCCTCGACTTGCGGGCGACGGTGGGCGCTGGCTCGGAGGTCGCTAGGCGCGAAAGGCGTCCGCGAGTGCGGTCGGGCCGACGATCCTGCCTCTGTCGGTGATATATTCGGTGATCAACCGCGCCGGCGTGATGTCGAACGCGGGGTTCGCCGCCGGTGCCGTCGTGACGGTTATCCGCCGCAGCGTGCCGCTGTCGTCCGGCCCCTCGAGCGACCGAACCTCGGCTGGCGCGCGTTCCTCGACCGGAACGGCGGCGCCATCCGCGGTCATCGGGTCGTAGGTCGACGACGGCAACGCCACCACGAACGGTATGCCATTGTCGCGCGCGGCCAGTGCCTTGAGATATGTTCCGATCTTGTTGCAGACATCCCCGTTGCGCGTGACGCGATCGGTCCCGACGATGACCAAATCGACCTGACCGCGCTGCATCAGCAACCCGCCGGCGTTGTCGACGACGTAGGTATGCGGGATCGCGTGCCCGGCCAACTCCAGCGCGGTCAGCGCCCCCTGGTTCCGCGGGCGCGTCTCGTCGACCCACACGTGCACCGGAATACCGAGGTCGTGCGCCATGTAGATCGGCGCGGTCGCGGTGCCCCAATCGACCGTTGCCAGCCATCCCGCATTGCAGTGCGTCAGGATATTGATCGGCCGGCCGGGATGGCGTGTGGCGAGGTCTTGGAGGATCTCGAGACCCGCGCGACCGATCGCGGCATTGATCGCGACGTCCTCGTCACACAACGCGGCGGCGTCGGCATAAGCGGCGACCGCGCGTTCGGCGGCGGGCAAGCGGGCCACTACGCTGCGAACCCGATCGAGCGCCCACTTCAGGTTGACCGCCGTCGGTCGCGTCGCGAGCAACTGGCGATAGGCGCGTTCCAGCGCCGCATCGTCCGCCTCCACGCGCAGCGCGAGCGCCATCCCATAAGCGGCAACCGCCCCGATCAAGGGCGCGCCGCGTGTCGCCATATCCGCGATCGCGTGTGCACATTCGTCGACCGTCGTCAGCGCCAGACGCTCGACCGCCCATGGCAGCCGCCGCTGGTCAAAGATCCCGACGCTCCAGCCATCCGCATTCAACCAGATCGAACGTGTCTTCTTGCCGTCGAGGATCATGCGGGCGCCTTTTCGGGGAAGATCGTGTCGAAGCTGGTCGCGACCGGATAAGCGGACTCTTCGGGCAGTGCGTCGCGCGCCAGGAGCAGCGCGGCCAATCCCGCTTGCCGGGCCGCCGCCAGCTCCGCCGCCACATCCGACAGAAACAGAATGTCCGTTCCCGGCATCGCAAGCCGTCGCGCGATCTCGGCGTAGGATCCGCTGTCGCGCTTGCCACCGATCGTGGTGTCGAAATACCCGGTGAAAAGCGGGGTCAGGTCCCCTGCGGCGGTGTGCGAAAACAGCAGTTTTTGCGCCGCGATCGATCCGGAGGAATAGACATACAATGCAACGCCCTGCGCATGCCATCGCCGCAGTCCCGCGATCGCATCGGGATAGAGATGGCCAGTCAGGCTTCCATCGGCATAGCCCTCTGCCCAGATCATCCCCTGGATCGCCTTGAGCGGTGCCACCTTGCGGTCGGCATCGTGCCAGGCCAGCAACTGCGCGATCGCCGCGTGCAGGTCGAGCGCCGGCGCATGCGTCTCCTGGCGCACCTGCTCCAGTTCATCGCCGAGCCGCGCCGCATTCGCGGCAACGAACGCAGCAAGCCGCGCGCGGGCATAGGGGAACAGCACGTCATGGACGAAAGCTATGCTCGATGTCGTTCCCTCGATATCGGTTACGATGGCGCGAACGGTCATGCCGACCCTTCGTACAGCGGAACGCCCCGCGCGATCGCGTCCCCGGTGAAGCTGGCCACCCACCCATCCGGTTCCGCGAAGAGACGGATCGCGGTGAAACGGGGCGCAGGCCCCATGTCGAACCAGTGCCGCGTCCCCTCCGGCACCGCGATCAGATCGTCGCGCGTACATTCCAGCGCATAGACGGCATCGGCGCCGCGGATGTAGAAGACGCCCGATCCTTCGACGAAGAAGCGCACCTCGTCCTCGGCGTGGGTGTGCTCGTCGAGAAACTTGGTGCGCAGGGTCGCGCGCGCGGGATTGTCCGGCAACAACCGGATGACGTCGCACGACCGATACCCGCCTTCAGCCATCAGCCGATCGATATCGCGACGATAAGCGCGGATCACATCGTCGTCGCTCGCGTCTTCGGGTAACGCCACGCTTGCGGCCCATCGCTCGAACCGGATGCCAAGCGGCGCGAGGAGCGTCGCGATCTCGGCGGCGTCCCGCGTCTCGCGCAAGCACGCGTGCGGCTCGGCGAGGTCGTACAGCGTCAGGGTCGTCATGCGCGGCTCCTTTCGAGTTTGAGCGTCTCCCACTCGCACGCCAGCAGATACTCCACGGCTTCGGTGACGTGTTCCGCCTCGGCAATCGTCGGCCCCCAGGCGTACAGTCCGTGGCCCCGGATATAGAAAGCGGGGACGATCGGGTGCTGCGCCGTCAGCAACGGGCGCAGCACCGCCGCCATCGCCATCATATCCTGGTTGTTCTCGACCAGCGGGAGCGCGACGCGGGCGGCATGGGTGTCGATCCCGGGAAAGATCTTGAGCAGTTCATAGCCGTCGAACACGATCTCCCGCACGTCACGGAGCGCGCGGCTCAACACCACCCCCGGCACCGAATGCGTGTGGAGAACTCCTCCAGCGCTGTCGTCGATCGCGTAGATCAGGCAGTGTAGCAATGTCTCAGCGGAGGGCCGCTTGCCGTCGAGCGAAACGCCGTCGGCGTCGACCTGCATCACCTGTTCCGGCGCAAGCCGTCCCTTGTGTCCGCCCGACACCGTCACCGCGAACGTGCCGTCGGACAGGCGCACCGAATAGTTGCCCGCGGTTGCCGGAACCAGCCCGGCACGATCGAGCCGAGCCCCGACTGCGATGATCGCGTCGGTCGCCGCGTCGAACGTCGTCACGACACTACCCGGCGGAATGCCGCGAGACGATCGGCAGCAAGCGCAAGTGTCGCCTCGTCCTTGGCAAAGCACAGCCGGACGAAGCCGGTCTGCGGGCGCTCCGCATAAAACGCCGAAACCGGGATGGTCGCCACCCCGGCCTCGGTCAGCGCCCTATGCGCGAAGTCCTCGTCCCGCAGGGCGATCCCCGATGCCGCAAGATCGATGATCAGGAACCACGTCGCCCCGCCCGGCATCACCGCATAGCCCGCCGCCGTCAGGCGATCGGCCAGAAAATTGCGCGCGTTGCGATAGGGCTGACGGTGTTCGTCGTGCCAGTCCGCCGGCAGCGCCAGTCCCTCCGCGACCGCCCACTGCAGTGGGGTCGCGGTCGTGAAGGTCAGGAACTGATGCATCGCCGCAATCGCATCCGCCAAGGGCGGCGCGGCGCAGGCCCAGCCGACCTTCCATCCAGTGAGCGAAAAGATCTTGCCTGCCGATCCGATCTTGACCGTGCGGGCGCGCAACGCCGGGATCGCCAAGGGGGAGAGATGGCGGCCTTCTAGGACCATGCCTTCCCACACTTCGTCACAGATCAGCGTGACGTCGTGCCGCTCGCACAGCGCGGCGATGGCGGTCCACGCGTCCGCATCAATCGCACTGCCGGTCGGATTGTTCGGCGTGTTGAGCAACAGCACCCGGGTCTTGTCACTGATCGCCTCGGCCAGCGCAGCAAGGGGCAGGCTCCAGTGCGGCGGCGTCAGGTCGACCAGCCGCGCGACTCCGCCGGCGCGCGCTACGAGCGGGAGATACGCGTCGTACAATGGCTGAACGAGGACCACCTCATCCCCCGGCCGCACCAGCGCAAGCAACGCCGCGGCAAGCGCCTCGGTCGCGCCGGAAGTAACGACGACTTCGTCAGGATGCAGCGCGAGCCCCTGCTCCCGGGCGTAATAGTCGACGATCGCAGTCTTCAGCACGGGAAGCCCGCGCATCGGGGGATACTGGTTGGACTGTTCGGTCAGCGCGCGGGCGGCGGCGGCCAGCAAAACCTCGGGCCCGCGCCCGACGGCCGCCATGTCGGGGAATCCCTGCCCCAGGTTGATCGCGCCCAAGTCCTGGGCGAGCCGCGACTGGCGTTCGAAGATCGTGGTAGGCGGTGGCAAAAGACGATCATCCCAGCATGAAATTCCGGTCGGGTTCGGCCGCTATAATCGCTCCGGTCCGTGGTACGCACGGGAAAAGCGCCAGGAGGTGCAGTCGAACCCTTTCGTCGCCAAAGCGCAGGGTGTCGCCGCCCCCCCACTAAGGTCAGCCGATTGGCGTCTCCGGGACCCGGAGCATCGCCACCGCCGCCAGGAGCATGACGATGGCGGCGAACCCCATCGTCCAGATCGGCTCGGTCGGGAAGAACGCCTTCAGCACCGATCCCATGACCGTTGCGACCAGCAATTGCGGAATGACGATGAACACGTTGAAAAGGCCCATGTAAATTCCGAGCTTGGCCTGCGGCAGACTAGACGCCAGGATCGCATACGGCATGGCCAGGATGGATGCCCAGGCGATCCCGATACCGACCTCGCTGAGGATTAACGCGCGGGGATCGTGGATCACGAAGAAACTGGCAAAGGCGGCGGCGCCGCACAACAGGCAGACGATATGTGTCCGTACCTTCCCGATCCGCGCCGCGAGGCGGGGCAGGAGCAGCAACGCGACCAGCGCCGCGACGCCGTTATAGACGGCGAACAGCACCCCGACCCAGTCACCCCCCGCGTTATAGGCTGCGCTGGCCGGGTCGCTCGATCCGAATGCATATTGCGCGACCACCGGGGTGGAATAGATCCACATGATGAACAGCGCGGACCAGCTGAAGAACTGGACGAGCGCCAGCCGCTTCATCACCGCCGGCATGGCGGAGAAGTCCCCGACGATCATGCTCAGCGCATTGTCCGTATTCCCAGCGCGCACCCGCCGGATCGCGATCACACTCGCCAGGCCATAAGCGATCAACAGGCCGCCGAGCAGATAGACTTCTTTTTGCAGCGCCAGCACCGGGACAGCCACCAGCACGGCGGCACCGGCCGCGATCCAGGCCATGCTCCGCGCAAGTCCGCGCGCTGCCAGCGCGCGCATCGGCTGGTGCATATCCGCGGCTGCGCTGTGTTCGCCGAACGACGCCATCTGCTCGGGGCTGTATTCCCGGGTGGTGCCGACGGTCCAAAGCACCGCAAGCAACAGCGCCGCCCCGCCGACCCAGAAACTGTAGCGCACCGTATCCGGAACGCCGCCGAGCGCCGCTTCGGAAACGCCGAGATGCGCCAGCGCGAAAGGAAAGACCGAGCCGACCACCGCGCCCGCGCCGATGAAGACGGTCTGCAACGCATAACCGGCGCTGTGCTGGTCCCTGCGCAGCATGTCGCCGACGAACGCGCGGAAGGGCTCCATCGACACGTTTACCGACGCATCAAGCACCCACAGCGTCAGTGCGGCGACCCACAACACCTTTGCCTCGGGCATCACGAACAGCGCGAGCGCGGCGAGGACGGCTCCTGCAAAGAAATAGGGACGCCGGCGGCCGAAGCGGTTCCACGTCCGGTCGCTGTAATGCCCGATGATCGGCTGGACGAGCAGTCCGGTGAGTGGCGCCGCGACCCACAGATAGGACAGGTCGTCCAGCGACCCGCCCAGCGTCTGGAAAATCCGGCTCATGTTGGCATTCTGCAGCGCAAAGCCGATCTGAATGCCGAAGAAGCCGAAGCTGATGTTCCACAGGCCACCAAAGCCCTGCACCGGTTTGTCGTTCAACGCGTCCCTCCCGTACCCGGCTCTTCGCGTCGGCCCGGCTTGTCGCGCGCCTGAGTGCCGACAAGCGCACCCCGGCACAAGACCGCGGCCCAATGCATACGAATGCGGTGCCACCCGGCATATCGACAAGGGACTTGCGAAGGGCCGCGCGCCCGTTCCAAGACGCCGCCATGCAAACGCCACGCCTCCATCGACAGGGCCAGGAACAGCGCCCGCTGCTGGTCATCGACGATTTCTGGCCGGACCCCGATTTGCTGCGCGAGGACGCAGCGGCCTTGCGGATGGGCGAAATCGGACCGCATTATCCCGGCGTGCGCGCAGAAGTCCCGACCCGCCTTGCGGAAACCATGCGCCGCAAGGTGGCACCGTTGCTCGTCGAGCATTTCGGTCTGGACCCCGTGCCGGGCGTATCGGAAGCCTATTATTCGCTGGTCACGACAGATCCGGCGCAACTCGCGCCGATCCAGCGGCTCCCCCATTTCGACGGGGTGGAGTCGCGTCGGATCGCGGTGTTGCTGTTCCTAGGACACGGTCCGCAAGGCGGCACGGCCTTTTACCGGCAGCGGACGACCGGGTTCGAAAGCGTCGACGCCATGCGGCTTGATCCGTTCCGACAGGCGCTGGAAGCGGGCGTTCGCACCCACGGTATGCCGCCCCCGTCCTATATCGCGGGTGACACGCCGCTGTACGAACAGATTGCGGTTCAGCCGGGCGGGTTCAATCGCGCGCTGATCTACGCGGGAAACACCCTTCATTGCGCGTACCTGCCACCCGACGTGCGCCTGAGCACCGACCCGCTCGCGGGCCGGCTGACCCTCAACCTGTTCCTGTTCGACGACTGACGCGCGCGCGCCGCTACCCGCCGCTGCTGGCCCGGACCACCAGCCGCGTCGGCAGGGGTGCCGGCACCACCGCTTCTCCCCGCAACCGGCCGAGCAGGGTCGAGACAAGCGTCTCCCCTGCCTGCCGCGCATCCTGCGCGACCGTCGACAGCGGCGGACTGGTCAGCGAGGCGGAGGGGATGTCGTCGAAGCCGACGATCGCCACGTCCCCCGGAATGCTCCGGCCCGCCGACGACAGGGCGCGCATTGCACCGATCGCAATGCTGTCGCTCGCCGCGAAGATCGCGTCGTAAACCGCCCCCCGTCGCGCGAGCGCCTCGACCGCTTCCTGGCCAGCCTCCTCCAAAGTGATGGCATCGATGCGAAGCGCCGGATCGGCTTGCAAACCGGCCTCCGTCAGGGCCGAACAATAACCGCGATAGCGTTCCTCGATCTCGGGATAGCGGCTGTCCGCCGTACCGAGAAATGCAATTCTCCGTCGTCCCTGCGCGATCAGATGCGCGGTCGCCAGTGCCCCGCCGCCCCGATTGTCCGACCCCACGGTGATCGCGCCGGGTCCCGTTCCCACCGCGCCCCACCGAACGACGTGCGATCCCTGCTCCGCAAGATGATCCAGGCGAACCCGATATGTATCGTAATCGCCATAGCCAAGCAGGATGATCCCGTCGGCCTTGTGGCTATCCTGATAGTCCACATGCCAATCCCCCGACAATTGCTGGAAGGAGATCAGCAGGTCGTAGCCGGCCTTTGCCGACGCGCGCGTGATTGATCCCAGCATCGACAGGAAGAACGGGTTGATCGCACCGTCTTCTTCTGCGGCTTCCTCGAAGAACAACAGTGCCAGCGTGTTCGCCGACTGCGTCCGCAGGCTCGACGCGTTTTTGTCCACCGCGTAGTTCAGCTTGCGGGCGATCGCTTCGATCCGCGCGCGGGTTTGCGGATTGACCGTCTTTACCCCGCGCAGCGCGCGCGACACGGTCGGCTGCGACACACCTGCCAGCTGCGCGATATCGAGAGATGTCGGTCGTCTCGCCATGGTCAATACCGGTCCCGTGAAATACACCCCCGCCTAGCGCGGCGGGACATGAGGCGGCGAGGCGGCTTTCGAGAATACGTATGCCCGCCCCTTCTGCAAACCCCCACCTCGAAATATAGCGACCGCAGGGCAATCGACGCTGGATCATGACGTCGACGAAACTGAACGTGAGGATGCGCGGGCTGGGCCCGCTTGAAGGGGTATACCAGATGATTGATACAGCGATGAGCCGCGCAGATTGCGCGAATGCACCCGCGCGCCGCCTGTCCGCCACCTTGCTTGGCCTGCGCGTCAGCAGCACGGCGCTGGCCGCGGCGCTGGCCATGCCGGGGATCGCGGTCGCACAGGACGCCGCTTCCACCGCCAACGCCAACCCGACCGCCAAGGCCCAGGTCGAGGCGACCACCAGCCAGGCCGACCCCACGCCACAGCCCGCAGCGCCCGCCGAAACGCCCGCGCAGGCCGTTGCCGCTGCCGCGCCTGCCGACGAGAACATCGTCGTCACCGGTATCCGCGCCGGGCTCGACTCCTCCGCCAAGATCAAGCGCCAGTCGGTGCTCATCGTCGACTCCGTGTCGGCCGAAGACGTCGGCAAGCTGCCCGACGTGTCGATCGCGGACTCGCTCGCCCGCCTTCCCGGCGTCACTGCGCAGCGTCTCGAAGGCCGCGACCAGCGCCTGTCGATCCGCGGTCTGGGTCCGGACTTCTCGACCACGCTGCTCAACGGCCGCGAGCAGGTCACCGTCGGCGACAACCGTGGTGTCGAGTTCGACCAATATCCGTCGGAATTCTTCAAGACCGTCAACGTCTACAAGTCGGCCGACGCCTCGCTGATCGCGGCGGGCATTGCCGGCACGGTCGACCTGCGGATGCTCCGCCCGCTCGATCAGGGCAAGCGCGTGATCGCGATCAGCGCCCGTGGCCAGATGAACGGGATCGACAAGCTCAACCCGGACGGCACGCGCTACGGTTATCGCGCATCGGCGACCTATGTCGACAAGTTCGCCAACGACACGCTCGGTATCGCGATCGGCGGGTCGGCGACCTCGGCGCCGTCGCAGGACGAGCGGTACAACGCCTGGGGCTATAACGGCGCGGGCACCGCAGCGAGCCCGTTCGTCGTTCAGGGCGCCAAGCCTTACGTCCAGTCGAACGAACTGAAGCGGTATGGCGGCGTCGCAACCATCGAATGGCGCCCGTCCGATCGGTTCCACTCGACCTTCGACGCGCTGTATTCGCACTTCGAGGAAACGCAGCACCTGCGCGGCATCGAATTCCCGCTCGACAGCAACGTCAGCAGCGACCCGACTGCCGCCAATTACGCAACGTCGGCGCATCGCGGCCCGATTACCGCGTCTGACGGGTTCGCCGACACGCTGCAGTTCACCAACGTCCACGCGATCCAGCGCAACGACTACAACCAGCGCAAGGCGGAGAATTATTCGCTCGGCTGGAACAACGACCTCAAGCTGACCGAGACGATCCACCTCAACGTCGACGCGAGCTGGAGCCACGCCAAGCGCACCGACTTCCTGCTCGAGACCTATACCGGCACCGGTTATGGGGCCTCGGGGATCGGCGACACGGTCAACCTGACGCGGCAGAGCAACGGCGCCTATCGCATCGTCCCGACGCTGGATTACACCAACACCAACATCTTCAAGCTGACCGATCCGCAGGGCTGGGGCTATAACGGCACTTCGCCGGTGGTGCAGTCCGGCTTCCTCAACCGCCCGAGCTTCAAGGACGACCTCAAGTCGCTCCGCGCCAGCCTGAACGGCGAGTTCGAGAACAGCATCGTCAAGAGCTGGGAAGTCGGCGGCAATTACAGCCGACGTGAGAAGACCAGCGCCTACCAGTCGTACTTCCTGTGCCCCAAGGCGACGGGAACGACCTGCGCGGTGGGCAACGGCGTCGCGACCTCGGCCGCCATCCCGGCCGAGGCGATCATCGGCACGATCCCGCTCGCCTATCTCGGCGTGCCCGCAGCCCTCGCGCTCAACCCGCTGTATCTGTACAACAACAGCTACAACAGCGCGTATGACGGCCGCCCCAGTTCGCTGGTCCGCGACAACGTCGTGATCGAGAACGTCTATACCGGCTACGCCAAGATCAACATCGACGGCGACGTCGGCGGCAAGGCGCTGAAGGGCTCGATCGGTACGCAGGTCGTGCACAGCGAGCAGCGTTCGGACGGGCAGATCGCCAGCGTCGTCAGCGGGGTCGTGACCAATGCGCCCGCGTCGCAGAAGGTGACCTACACCAACGTGCTGCCGTCGGCGACGATGGCGGTCGAGCTGGTCCCGCTGGGCTATGTCAAGATCGGCGCCTCGCAGACGATGGTCCGGCCGCGGCTCGACCAGGAGCGCGTGACGCAGGACGTTGCGATCAACACCTCCAACATCCAGCTCGGCAACATCAACCCCGGCCTCAACCCGGTGTTCAGCTCGACCGGCGGCAACGTCGCGCTCAAGCCCTATCAGTCGACCAACATCGATCTGTCGTTCGAGCAATATTTCCGTGGCGGCGGCTATGTCGCGCTGTCGGGCTATTACAAGCACCTCACCGACTTCGTGGACCCGAACAACGCCTATTTCTATGACTTCACGTCGCTCCTTCCTGCGCTGACGCCCGCGCAGCAGGCGATCGTGATCAACAACAAGCTGACCAACGGCGTGGTCAGCGCGCCGGCCAACACCGGCCGCGGCAGCGTGATCGGTCTGGAGGGCACGATCTCCGTGCCGTTCAAGATGATCACCACGGCGCTCGACGGCTTCGGGGTGTTCGTCTCGGGCAACTACACCGACTCCGCGATCAAGTTCGCCAGCAACCCGACGCAGGCGATCACCCTGCCCGGCCTGTCGAAGTGGACCGGCAGCGGCACGGTGTATTTCGAGAAGCATGGCTTCCAGGCACGCGTGAACTATCGGTACCGCTCGTCCTTCCTAGCCGAAGTCGCGGGTTTGTCGGCAACGCCGACCTACCGCACGGCGCAGTCCGAGGGCATTCTCGATGCGCAGATCGGCTATGAGTTCCAGAGCGGGTTCCTCAAGAACTTCGCGATCCTGGCACAGGCGAAGAACCTGACCGATCGTCCGTTCGTGACCTACCAGAACAACGACCCGCGCCAGGTGATCGATTACCAGCGCTACGGTCGTGATTATTACCTGGGCATCACGTACAAGTTCTGATCGCAGCCTGCGGCGGACAGCGAAACCCTTCGCTGTCCGCCGTTCCGCTGTCTGTTGGTGTAGAAGCGGGGACGCGGAACATGGCCAATCCTTCCGATCCGCACGGGCCGCGCCCGATCCGGATCGTCATCGTCGGCGGCGGGACCGCTGGCTGGATGACCGCGGCCACCTTCGCGCGGTTCCTCGAAGTCGGGTTCGAGATCGATCTGGTCGAATCCGACGAGATCGGTACGGTCGGCGTCGGCGAGGCGACCATTCCGCAGATCCGCCTGTTCAACGATGCGCTGGGGCTCGACGAGGATGCGTTCCTCCGCGCGACGCAGGGGACGTACAAGCTCGGGATCGAATTCGTCGACTGGCTCCGACCGGGGCATCGCTACATGCACGCGTTCGGCGCGGTCGGACGTGATGTCGGGCTGTTGCCGTTCCACCAATATTGGCTGCGCGCCAGGGCTCTCGGGACGGCGAAGGATGTTGCCGCCTATTCGCTCAACAATCAGGCGGCGCTCGCCGACCGGATGCAGCGCGGCCCCGCGCGTACCGCGCGCACGCTCCCCGACATGCCGTCGGCCTTTCACTTCGACGCCGGGCTCTATGCTCGTCACCTGCGCCGCTACAGCGAGACGCGCGGGATCAACCGGATCGAGGGCAAGGTCGTCCGGGTCGATCAGCACGATACCGGCGACATCGCCGCGCTCCGGCTGGAAGACGGCACGACGCTTGCCGCCGATCTGTTCATCGATTGCACGGGTTTTCGCGGCTTGCTGATCGAGCAAACGCTCAAGACCGGCTATGACGACTGGACCCACTGGCTTCCCGCCGACCGTGCGATCGCCGTGCCGTCCGAGCGCAGCGCCGCATTCACCCCTTATACGCGATCGACCGCCAAGGCGGCAGGCTGGCAGTGGCGCATTCCGTTGCAGCATCGCACCGGCAACGGCCTGGTCTATTCCTCGGCGCATCTGAGCGACGACGAGGCTGCCGCAACGTTGCTGGCCGGGCTCGACGGGGAAGCGCTGGCGGATCCGCGGCCGATCCATTTCCGCACCGGCAAGCGCCGCAAGATGTGGAACCGCAATGTCGTGGCGATCGGGCTCGCGGGCGGATTCATGGAGCCGCTCGAGTCCACCAGCATCCATTTGATCCAGTCGGCGATCGCACGGCTGATGAAGCTGCTCCCGGGCCGTACCATCGCGGAGGCCGATCGCGTCGAGTTCAATCGCCAGAGCGATTTCGAATATGAGCGCATCCGTGACTTCATCATCCTCCATTACCACGCGAACGAACGGCCCGAGCCGTTCTGGCAGATGTGTCGCGACATGCCGTTGCCCGAAACGCTCGCCGCCAAGATCGACCTGTGGCGCGGCAACGGGCACATCACGCGCGAGCATGAGGAACTGTTCACCGAGGTCGGCTGGCTCCAGGTGTTCGCCGGCCAAGGCGTGATGCCCGCCGGCCACCACCCGCTCGCCGAAGCGATCCCGTCCGCCGACCTCGCCGAATTTCTCGATACGATCGATCAGCTCAACGCCCGTGAGGTTGCCCAGATGCCAAGCCACGCTGAATTCATCGCGCGCCACTGCGCCGCTGCCCAGCCGGTGACGGCATGAGCATCACTGCCGCCTTGCTGCTCGCGCTGGCCGGACAGACCGCTGGTCCGGCAGCCGTCCCGATCGAACAGGTTCGCGCCCGCGCGCCGGAAGACGAGATCATCTATTTCGTCCTGCCCGACCGGTTCGACAATGGCGACCCGTCCAACGACAAGGGCGGTCTTACGGGCGACCGGCTGACCACGGGCTTCGATCCGACCGCCAAGGGTTTCTACCATGGCGGCGACCTCAAGGGGCTGACGCGCCGCCTCGACTACATCCAGTCGCTCGGCGTCACCGCGATCTGGGTTGCGCCGGTGCTTAAGAACAAGGCGGTCCAGGGGGCGCAGGGTCATGAAAGCGCTGGCTACCATGGCTATTGGATCACCGATTTCACCAAGGTCGATCCGCACTTCGGAACGGATGCCGAGTTCGCCGCCTTCGTCGACGCCGCCCATGCGCGCGGGATGAAGGTGTACATGGACATCATCGCCAACCATACCGCGGATGTGATCCAGTACCGCGAATGTATCGCGAAGCGTTGCGCCTATCGCAGCAAGGCGGACTATCCGTATCAGCGTCGCGGGGGCGTCTCCGGCAAGTCGATCAATACCGGTTTCGCCGGGGATGCGGTGCAGACGCCCGAGAATTTCGCGCGGCTGACCGATCCGACCTATGCCTACACGCCCTTCGTCCCGGCCGCCGAAGCGCATGTGAAGGTGCCCGAATGGCTCAACGATCCGCGCTATTATCATAACCGCGGCGACTCGACCTTTGCCGGCGAGTCCGCGCGCTACGGCGATTTCGGCGGGCTCGACGATGTCATGACCGAGGATCCGCGCGTCGTCGCCGGATTCATCAACATCTATGGCAGCTGGATCGACCGCTTCGGCGTCGATGGCTTCCGCATCGATACCGCGCGCCACGTGAATCCCGAGTTCTGGCAGGCGTTCATCCCGGCGATGCAGTCGCGCGCGGCGGCACGCGGGATCCCGAACTTTCCGATCTTCGGCGAAGTCTATTCCGAGGCGGTCGATCCCGGCTACACCGCGCAGTTCACGCGCCGCGACAAATATCCCGAAGTGCTCGACTTCTCGTTCCAGGCCGCGACCCGCGCGATGCTCACCGGCAAGGCCGGAACGGACGTCTTCGCCAAGCTGATCGACGGCGACGTCCTGTATGAAGGCGGCGACGCCACCGCGCTGCGGTTGCCGACCTTCACCGGCAATCATGACATGGGCCGGATGGGGCACATGCTCGACCAGGCCTGGCCGCAAGCGACCGATGCGGAGCGGCTCCAGCGTCTGACGCTTGCGCACGTGCTGCTGCTTTCCGCGCGCGGCGTACCGACGATCTATTCGGGCGACGAACAGGGCTTCACCGGACACGGTGGCGACCAGGATTCCCGCGAGGACCTGTTCCCGAGCCAGGTCACGAGCTACAACGACAACCGGCTGATCGGCACCACGACCACCACCGCGACCGCGCATTTCGGGACGGACAACCCGATCTTCCAGACGATCGCCAAACTGTCGCGAATCCGGCGCGATCACGTGCAGCTCCGTCGCGGCCGCACCGTCGTTCGGTTCGCGTCGGACAAGCCCGGCCTGCTGGCCTTTACCCGCGGAGATGACGATGGCCGGGAAATTTTCGTGGCGCTCAACACGTCCAGCCAGCCGCTGACCGCCAATGTCGAAGTGGGCGCACGTTCCGCCCGCTTCACGGCCCTTGCCGGGAATTGCCCGGCGAGCGTGACCGCACCCGGTTCGATGATGATAACGCTCCCACCGCTCGGCTACGCAATCTGCGCCGCCGCTCCCGATCGCCTCCCCAGCAAATGAGTCCCATGACCGCCCCCGCTGCCCTGCCCGACCCCGCCGCCCCCGACCCCTGGTGGAAGGGCGCCGCCATCTATCAGATCTATCCGCGCAGCTTCGCGGATTCGAACGGGGACGGCATCGGCGACCTGAACGGGATCACCGCGCATCTCGATCACGTGGCCGGTCTCGGCATGGACGCCGTATGGCTGTCGCCGTTCTTCACCTCGCCGATGAAGGACTTCGGGTATGACGTCGCCAATTACCGCGATGTCGACCCGATCTTCGGCACGCTCGCGGACTTCGACGCGCTGATCGCGCGCGCGCATGCGCTCGGGCTGCGGGTCATCATCGACCAGGTCTATTCGCATACCTCCAACGAACACCCCTGGTTCGAGGAAAGCCGCGCGAGCCGGTCGGGCGACAAGGCCGACTGGTACGTCTGGGCCGACGCGAAGGCCGACGGTAGCCCGCCGTCCAACTGGCAATCGGTGTTCGGTGGGCCGGCGTGGACCTGGGATGCCCGGCGCCAGCAATATTATCTCCACAATTTCCTGAAGGAACAGCCCCAGCTCAACGGGCACAACCCGGCGGTGCAGCAGGAACTGCTCGATACCGCGCGCTTCTGGCTCGATCGCGGCGTGGACGGGTTCCGGCTCGACGCGATCAACTTCGCGATGCACGATCCCGCGCTTACCGATAACCCGCCGGCGCCCGCGACCAATCGTGCCCGGACGCGGCCCTTCGATTTCCAGCTCAAGCTCCATAATCAGGGTCACGCCGACATTCCGCCGTTCCTCGAGCGGATCCGCGCCTTGCTCGACACCTATGGCGCGGGTTTCACGGTCGCCGAGATCGGCGGCGAGGACAGCGACCGCGAGATGAAGCTGTTCACGGCGGATGGCAAACGGCTCGACAGCGCGTACAGCTTCGATTTCCTCTACGCCGATGCGCTGACGCCGGCGCTCGTCGCGGACTCGCTCGCCCGCTGGCCCAATGATCCGACGATCGGCTGGCCGAGCTGGGCGTTCGAGAACCATGACGCGCCGCGCGCCGTATCGCGCTGGACACGCCCCGAGAATGCAGCCGCGTTTGCGCGGATGAAGCTGCTGCTGCTCGCCTGTCTGCGCGGCAACATCTTCCTGTATCAGGGCGAGGAGCTGGGGCTGACGCAGGTCGATATCGCGTTCGAGGACCTGCTGGATCCCGAGGCGATCGCCAACTGGCCGATGACGTTGTCGCGCGATGGCGCACGGACGCCGATGCCGTGGACCGGCGACGCGCCTGACCTCGGTTTTGGCAGCCAGACGCCGTGGCTCCCGTTCGGCGGCGACCATGCCGCGCTCGCGGTCGATGCGCAGGACGCCGATCCGCGCTCGCTGCTTAACTGGACGCGCGCCGTGACCGGCACGCGCAACGCGCACCCAGCGTTACGCTCGGGCGATCTGCGGGTGCTGTACAGCGACGACGCGGTGCTCGCGCTCGAACGCGACGGGGGCGGCGAACGGCTGGTGTGCCTGTTCAACTTCGGCGATCGCGCACGCGACTGGCCCGCGGGTGTGCCGCAGGGCGGGACCGTTCTGCTCGCGACCGATGTGCGCGATGCCGGGATGCTGCCCGCCTTTGCCGGACTGGTGCTGCGGCTATGACCCATCCGGCGGCGAACCGGACGATCGTGATCCTCGGCGGCGGGACCGCTGGCTGGATCGCGGCGTGCCTGATCGCCAGCCGGTGGCCGCAAGCGCGTGTCACGCTGGTCGAAAGCCCCGACATCGGCATCGTGGGAGTCGGCGAGGGCTCGACCCCGCAGCTCAAGCATTTCTTCGATCAGCTCGGGATTGCCGAAGCCGAATGGATGCCCGCGTGCGATGCGACCTACAAGCTCGGCATCGGGTTCGACGGCTGGTCGCATCGGGCGGGGTTCGACCGCTATTTCCATCCCTTCCCGACAGCGCTCGACAGCCATACCGCGGGAATGTTCTTCTATAACACGCGTGCGCGGCGGACCGGCCGCGACGTGGTGGCCCATCCCGATCGGTTCCTCCTGCCCGCGCGGCTCGCGGCAGGGGCATGTGCGCCACAGCCTGACGAGACCTTCCCGTTCGAGGTCAGCTACGGCTATCATTTCGATGCGTACAAGGTCGGTGCGTTTCTGGCGCGGCATGCGGTCGACAAGCGCGGGGTGATCCATCTCCAGCGCCACGTCGCCGGGGTCGAGCGTTCGGCCGACGGCGGCATCGCGGCGCTTCGCTGCACCGATGGCGAGCGGATCCCGGGCGACGTCTTCGTCGACAGCAGCGGCTTCCGCAGCCTGGTGTTCGAGGGCGCATTGGCCGTGCCGTTCGTCGGGTACGGCGATACCCTGTTCAACGACTCCGCCGTGGTCATGCCGACCCCACGCGACGACACCGCCCCGCTCGCCAGCCAGACCCGCGCGACCGCTCTGTCCGCGGGGTGGGTATGGGACATCCCGCTGACCAGCCGGACCGGCAACGGCTATGTCTATTCGAGCCGGCATATCACGCCCGACCAGGCCGAAGCCGAACTGCGCGCGCACCTCGCCATCGGCGACGAGAGCACGGCGCGCCATTTGTCGATGCGGGTCGGGCGCGTCGCCGAAAGCTGGTCACACAATGCGTTGGCGGTCGGCTTGGCGCAGGGGTTTCTCGAGCCGCTCGAGGCGACCGCGCTGCACATCGTGATCGCGACGGTCGAGGCGTTTCTGGACGCCGTCGATGCCGATGGCTTCACCGCCAAGGCACGGACGCCGTTCAACGCCCGGATCGCCGCCCGCTATGATGGCGTGCGCGATTACATCGTCGCACATTACCGCCTGAACCAGCGCCTTTCCGATCCGCATGGCTATTGGGCCGCCGCGCGCGCGGTCGAGCCCTCCGACATGCTCAAGCGGATCATGTCCGCCTGGTTTACCGGCGCCGATCTGGCGGCGGAGATCGATGCGCTCGACATCGGCCGCTATTACAATGCGATCAGCTGGCATTGCCTGCTGGCCGGCTATGGCACCTTTCCCGACGATGCACGGCTCGTCCCGCCCGGCGCCGAGATCGAGCGGATCGACATGGCCCGGATCGATGATTTCCTGCGCCGATGTGCGCTCAATTTTCGCCCCCACCACACGCACCTCCCCCGGTAATCAGTTGAGAGACCTGTCATGAAACGCTTCCCCCTCGCGCTGCTGCTCGCGACCGTCGCGCTGCCGCTCACCGCAGCCGCCGCCCACGCGCAGGCCGCCGCGCCCGCCGCCACACTGTCGGCGCAACGCGACGGTGTCGAGGTCACCGCCGGATCCCTCAGGATGCGGCTCGTCGCCCTGTCCGATGATCTGGTCCGGGTGCGGATCGCGCGCGACGGGGTCTATCCGGAAGACGCGAGCTGGGCGGTGCTGCCGGCGCAACGCAAGACGCGCGCGACCGTCACCCCCACCGCCGATGGCTTCACCACCGCCACCCTGCGCGTCCGCATCGGCGCAGGCGGCGCGGTGACGTTCGAGACACGCGACGGCAAGATCATTTCCGCCGACGCAGCCCCCGCGAGCGTCGACGGCAAGGCGTTCACGCTCGCCAAGACGCTCCCGATCACCGAGCATTTCTACGGCCTTGGCGACAAGACCGGCGGCCTCGACCGGCGCGGCAAGGAATTCGTCGACTGGAATACCGATGCGTTCGGCTTCACCAGCGGGGACGACCCGATCTACAAGTCGATCCCGTTCTTCGCATCGACCGGCGGCGCGGGCGGGAGTTACGGAATCCTGCTCGACAACACCTATCGTACCTGGTTCGACTTCGGTCACCGCAACGCCGAAACGCTGACGTTCGGTGGCCCGGATGGCCCGATCGACTATTATTTCATCGCCGGCCCCAGCCTCGCCGACGTCACCCGCCGCTACGCCGGGCTGACCGGCCATGCCCCGCTCGCGCCGAAGTGGGCGCTCGGGTACCAGCAGTCACGCTACAGCTACATGTCGGCCGACGAAGTCCGCGAGATCGCCCGGCACCTCCGCGCCGACCGCGTGCCGACCGACGTCATCTGGCTCGACATCGATTATCAGGATCGCAACCGGCCGTTCACGACCAACCCCAAGACCTTCCCGGACCTGCCCGGGCTCGCGGCGGACATGAAGGCGGAGGGGATCAAGCTGATCGCCATCACCGACCTGCATATCGCCAAGGTCGATACCGGCTATGCCCCATATACCAGCGGCAAGCGCGCCGACGCTTTCGTCAAGAACCCCGATGGCAGCGATTACGTCGCGCCGGTCTGGCCTGGCCCATCGGTCTTTCCCGACTTCACCCAGACCACGTCGCGTCGGTGGTGGGGGACGCTCTACAAGGGCTTTCTCGACGCCGGGATCGCCGGCTTCTGGAACGACATGAACGAGCCGGCGATCTTCAACACGGCGACCAAGACGATGCCGCTGGATACCGTCCACCGCATTGCCAGCGACGATTTCGCGATCCGTACAGGCGAACATCGCGAGATCCACAACGTCTATGGCATGCAGAACACGCGCGCGACCTATGACGGCCTGCTCGCGCTCCGCCCGAACGAGCGTCCGTTCGTGATGACGCGCGCAAGCTATGCCGGCGGCCAGCGCTATTCGGTGACGTGGACCGGCGACAACAGCGCGACCTGGGATCACCTGAAGCTGTCGGTCCACCAGATCATCAACCTCGGCCTGTCGGGCTTCGCCTATAGCGCCGCCGACGTCAGCGGCTTCGCGGGCGGGCCGAGCCCGGACCTGCTGACTCGCTGGTTCGAGATCGGCGCGTTCACGCCCGTCTTCCGTGATCATTCCGCCACCGGTACGCCGCGGGTCGAGCCGTGGGTCGACGGTCCCGACCACCTCGCGATCCGGCGTCGCTTCGTCGAGGAGCGGTATCGCCTGATGCCGTATTTCTACGCGCTGGCGGACCAGAACAACCGCCTGGGCGATCCGATCATGCGCCCGGTGTTCTACGATTATCCGAGCGCCGCGAACATGGGCTGCAACCAGTCGATGACTTTCACGCTCGGCAAGGCGTTGCTGATCGCCCCCCCGCCCAGCCCGGAGTCGCCGCAGACCTATGACGTCTGCCTCCCCGCCGGGGGTTGGTACGATTACTGGACCGGCCTGCGCACCGGCACGCCCGAGCAGCGCGCCGAGGGTCCGATCCAGTCGGCGACGCAGGCGGTGCCGACCGAACATGCCGCAGGCGACCGCGTGCTGGAAACCCCGCGCCTTGACCGCCTGCCGGTGTTCGTCCGCGCCGGCACCGTCCTGCCGCGCCAGCCCCTCGTCCAAAGCACGGCGCAGACTCCGACCGGGCCGTTGATGCTGGACGTCTATCCCGGGGCGGATTGCATCGGCACGCTGTACGAGGATGACGGGACGACACTCGCCTATCAACGGGGCGGCTTCCTGCGCCAGACGGTGCGCTGCACGGTGACGCCGAACGGCCTGTCGATCGCGTTCGAACCGCGCGTGGGCGCGTTCAAGCCGTGGTGGTCGCAGGTGGCCGTCACGGTGCATGGCTGGACTGGCACGCCGAGCGGGACGCGCGACGGCAAGCGGCTGGCAACAACGGCGGATACTGCGGCACAGACGCTTACCTTCACCATGCCCGCGCCGCTCAAGGCGGCGCAGGTGGTGTTGACGCGGTGACGTCGGTCCGTCGCCTGGGCTCGGGCTTCAGCTCGGGCCGGGGCGATGTGTGTTTGCAGGCGGTTCAGCGCCGCGTGTCGAACACGCGCAATCGCTTGCCGGTCCCGCTGCTCTCCAGCGTGTCACGCGTGACGAGCATCGTCGTCCCGGGGCGCAACGCGGCGAGAAGGAGGCGGCGAAAGGCATCGGGAATGTGCGTGTGGGCCCGGTCGGGATCGGTCGGGTCGCCGGGCAGCACCGCTGCGCCGGGCAACGGAAGCCGCAGCCAGTGCGGCCCGGTCGCATCGATGGCCTGGAGGACATAGGCGTTGGTGGTCAGGATCGGCGTATCGATCTGCAGCGGTGCCGATCCGATCTCGCGCCCGTTGCGCAATACGACCAGCCGTCGATCCCGCCCGCTGACGAGCAGGGACAGCGGCCCGCTGGGCGCGCGCTCCGGGGTCCATACGAAGGAGCCCGTGCTGGCAACGCCTTCGGCGTGATCGACCAGGGGATCGGCCGACGGCGCGATTTCGGGAACAGCTGCTTCATCGGTGATGACGACGGTCGCCCCGGTCTTGGTGATCGCATACAGACGTTCGGCGAACCCCCGCAGAAGGCGGATGCAGCCATGGCTCGCGGCATAGCCCGGCAACGCCCCGGCATGCAGCGCCACACCATCCCAGGTCAGCCGCTGCATGTATGGCATGGGCGCGTTGTCGTAGCGGTTGGAGTGATGGGTGACCGCCTTCTGCAGGATGGTGAACACCCCGGTCGGGGTTTCATGCCCGGCGCGTCCGGTCGATACGGTGCTCACCGCGATGGGAACACCGTTGCGATAGACATAGGCGCGCTGCGTCGCCGTGCTGATCACCACCGTAACCGGCCCGGCGGGCGCAATTTCCGGCTCCCAGAGGAAATCGCCCGGCTTCAGCGCCTCGATCCTGCCCGGTTCGCTCTGCGCGTAGGCGGGCGTGACGCTCAGCAACCCTATCGCCGAGACCGCGCGCCATACCCAAAAAACCCGCTGTTTGTTCAGAATCACGCGCATCTCCCTGCGCATGCTCCACACCATGACGGGCGGCGGGCAGCCATTGGGGCGAATACCTAGCCGCGCTCCTCAAGCGACCGCCAGCGGCGATCGGTCTGGCGCTCAGGCCTCGTCGGGCTGCGGCCCCAGCCCGGCGGCAAAGGCGATCCGCAATGCATCCGGAAAGCTCGGCACCTCCAGCTTGGCCATCAGATTGGCGCGGTGGACCTCCACCGTGCGCGGGCTGATCCCGAAGTCGAACGCGATCGTCTTGTTAGGCAGACCGTGCGCGAGTTGTTGCAGCACGTCACGCTCGCGCGGGGTCAGCGCCGCAATGCGGAGCCTCGCGGAATGCGCTTCGGCGGCATGGCGATCGGCATCCTCGATCCGCGCGATCGCGGCTTCCACCATCCCCAGCAGGACGATCCGTTCGAACGGCTTCTCCAGAAAATCGACCGCTCCGCCCTTCATCGCCCGCACCGCCGTCCCCACGTCGCCATGTCCGGTCAGGATGATGACCGGCATGGCAATCCCCCGCTCCGCCAGCGCCGCCTGCACTTCGAGACCGTCCATTTCGGGCATGCGAACATCGAGCAGGATGCACCCCATCGGTGCGCTACGCGCCTCCTTCAGAAACGCGACCCCGCTCGACCAGACGTGAACCGCATACCCTGCGGTACGCAGCATGAAGCCGGCCGACTTTCGGATTGCCTCCTCGTCGTCGATGATATGGACCACAGGTCGTTCAGTCATCGCGGGGCTCCGGGGGCGCCAGGGGAATGGTAAAATGGAAAGCGGTGCCGACCGGTCGCGACTCGGCCCAGATGCGACCGCCATGCGCCTCGATGATCGTCCGGCAAATCGACAGGCCAAGGCCCATGCCGTCGCGCTTCGTGCTGGCAAAGGCTCCGAAGATGTTGGCGGCGATACCCGCGTCCAGCCCGGTGCCGCTATCGGTCACGGTCACTTGTGCGAAGTCGCCTTGCCGCCGCGCGGTGAGGCGGACCACGCCCGGCCGATCGGCCGGGATCGACTCCACCGCATTGCGCATGAGGTTGATCAGCACCTGCTGGATCTGAACGCGATCGACCAGCACCGCGCCCGTTGCCGGATCGATCGCGCGCTCGATCTCGATCGCGGGCGTCGCGGCACCCACCATGCCCAGCGCACAGGCATCGTCGACGATGTCGCCAAGTCTCTCGACCGACTTGTCGAGCTCGCCGCGCGCGACGAAGTCCCGCAGGCGCCGCACGATCTTGCCCGCGCGGTGTGCTTCCGCCGCCGCCTCGGCCAGCGCCTCCTGGACGATCGCCTGGTTGTCCGGCGCCGCCTCCTGCAACAACGCCAGCGACGTCTCGACGTAATTGGCCACGGCCGTCACCGGCTGGTTCAATTCGTGCGCCAGCGTCGAGGCCATCGTTCCCATCGCCGTCACGCGTGAGATATGCAGCAATTCGGATTGGAGTTCGGCCAGTTGCGCTGCGGCGCTTTCCCGGTTGGTCAGATCCCGAATGAACCCGGTGAACACCCGGCGCCCGCGCCCGCGCGCTTCGCCGATCGCCAGTTCGTGCGCGAAGGTCGTTCCGTCCTTGCGCAGCCCGATCACGCGCCGGGCCATGCCGATGATGCGGCGCTCCCCGGTATCGAGATAACGCGACAGATACCGGTCATGCGCCTCGCGATCGGGCGATGGCATCAGCATCGAGACGTTGCGCCCGACCACTTCGGCCTCGTCATAGCCGAACAGGGTTTGTGCGGTGGTGCTGAACGACTGGATCACCCCGTGATCGTCGATCACGATCATCGCATCGGGGACGGTCTCGAGGATCGAATTGAGCAGGATGGCGCTCGACTCGATCGAACTGGCCGAGGCGCGTTCGGCCGTTACGTCGCGGACGACCAGCCAATACCCCTCGACCGCTCCCCCGACCCCGTCGATCGCCGTCAGAGAAACGATCGCGCGGAAGCAGGTGCCGTCCTTGTGGCGGCACAGGTCTTCCGCTGTCTTGCGCCTAGCGAGCCCGTCCGACGCCAGATCGTCGAGCAGGGACGCGGCCGTGCCGGGCGCGAGCAGCCGCCCCGCGCCCTGTCCGCCAATCTCCGCTTCGGTCCAGCCGAACAACAGCTCGGCCGCCTTCCCCCAGCCGTTGACAAGGCCCTGCCGGTCCAGTCGCACGATGGCGTGATCCGGCAGCGCCTCGATCAAGCTCGGCAACGCACCGGCCCCGATCGGGTCTGCCGCGATCGCTCCTGCGGCGCGTAACGGATCTTGAACCGGCATCACTGTTCCCGTTGGTTCCTTCTGCCGTACCGCGCCCGGTGCCCCCAGATATCTACGTACTTCTACGGGGCCCCGATATCGCGCAGGAGCGGCCGCGCGACGGGCGCGGCCAGGCGCGTCAGCAGATCCACCAGCCGATCCACGTCGGCAGGCCTCACCGGCCCGGGCGCGACGAGCGGGCGGACGAACGTCTCGAAATACGCAGATTTGCCTTGGTAGGCGAGCGACCATTCCGAAAAGCGCCGCCGGTCCGTTCCACCGTCCTGGACGACGAACACGTCCCGGTGCCGAGGATCGCGCCCAATGCTTTGCATCAGCGCCGCGATCACCGCGTCTGGCCCTTCGATCAATTGCGCGAAGTGGTTTTCGGTAGCGATCAGCGCGCCTGTCACGCCCAGACTGGCGTTGCGTCGCTCGGCGGGTGCCACGATCGTGGCAATGACGGCGGCCGCCTGCTTCGTAGCGAAGGTGTGCGTGCTGACGTAGACGATGGTACGCTGCATTACGGGATCGCCGACAAGAGGTTCGATGATGTTCGGGCGTCATGCCGGCGAACACCATACGAAGTATTCCCGAGCACCGCGGGTTCCTGGCGCGCCGGGCGCACTAACGGGCCGGTGCGCCGGGCCCGGCCACGGTCGCTAGCGCGCCGGCGTCCCGCACCACCAGAGACCGGTACCCTGGCAGCGCGATATAGCCGGCACGCGCGAAGTCGCGCAGTTTACGGCTGACCGTCTCGATCGAAAGGCCCAGCAGATCGCCGAGTTGCTGACGGCTCAACGGGATCGCGATCTGCCCGCCCGCGTCCGGCGCGCTCCGTCCGGCGAGATCCAGCAGGAAGGTGGCAACTTTCTGGGGCGCCGACAGCCTGGCCAGCATCACCATGCTGCGCTCGGCACGGGACAGATCGTCAAGCGCCCGCATCAACAGCGCATGCTCGATCGCGGGATGTGCCGCGGCAAACCGCTCGAACGGAGCCCGCGCGAACACGCACAATACGGCATCGGTCAGCGCGGTCAGGCTATGATCGCAGGTGCGGCCGAACAGCCGACCGACCATGGCGCCGGGGTAGGCCAATCCGACCACCTGTTCCCGGCCGTCGGCAAGCATCAGGCTGCGTTTCAGTACCCCTTTGCACAGGTTCGCGACGATCGACGAGTCCGCGCCCTCCCAGGCCAGGGTCTCCCCGGCGCGGAGCGTCTCGATGCGTCGGAGCGCCGCGAGATCGGCGCGGCCGGAGTCCGGCACGCTCGCGCAGATCGTGCGCTCACGTACCGCGCATCCGGCGCATGGTCCGGCGACGGCGTTCTCCCTCACCACAGATCGAAGATACATAGCGCCCCCATGCATCGCGAATACGAAAGACGAGCGGTGGAGGATCGCCGTAATCTTACGTAGCTGCGCGCTTGTCGCCGCGCAAACCGACCGCTCTGTCCTGCCGCTACCCGGGTTCCCGTCACGAACACCGGAGAGACATCATGCAGTTTACTTCACTCCTGGCCGTAGCGATCGCGATCGGCATAGCGATCCCGGCGCAGGCGCAAATCAGCAAGGGCGATGTCCTGATCCGTGCGCGCGCCATCGTGGTCGCGCCCAATGAACGCAGCGGCGCCGTCACCCCCGGCTTTCCCGGCAGTCACCTGGGCGTCGACAGCAGCGTCGCGCCGGAAGTCGACTTTACCTATATGCTCAGCGATCACATCGGCACCGAGTTGATCCTGGCGACGACCAAGCATAGCGTGAGCGGACGCGGCACGATCGCGGCCCTCGACAAGGTTGCCAGCACCTGGGTGCTGCCCCCCACACTGACGCTCCAATATCACTTCGCGCCAAAGAGCCATGTTCGGCCGTATCTCGGCGCTGGGGTCAACTACACGATCTTCTATCACGCGAGGGCGAGCGATTCGCTGGTCGGCGCGATCGGTGCGACGGACGTCCATCTCACCGATAGTTTCGGCTATGCCCTCCAGACCGGGATCGACGTGGACATTTCCCGCCGCATGTTCGTCAATCTCGATGTGAAATACATCGATATCAACACCACCGCACGTCTCGATACCGGCGCCGCGGTCAACCGGGCACGGGTTCACGTCGATCCGATCGTCGCGGGCATCGGTGTGGGAATACGGCTCTAGCTTCCCGGAACCGCACGGCCGAGGTCGTGCGGTTTGACCCCGGTCAAATGTAGCCCAGGGGGTACCGTGGCAGAACGCGGTCCTGCGAAAGGAGCAGGACGATGCACAGCGATGCCGATGGGTTTCTCTATCTCGCGGTCGGGGCGATGATCGTGTTCATGGCGATCCTGTTGTGGGCCAGCCTGACCGACCGAGGTCCGCCTCCGACCGATACCCGGTCGCCGAGGCGATAGCTGTCCCGTGCAAAAGGCCGCCCCGGTATCCCGAGGCGGCCTTCTGCCGTCTTGCTCCAGTCTTTTGTCCCTCAATCGTCCGCGGGCAATTCCAGTTCGTGCCACAGGCCGTTGAGGATGCCGAACGCGACCGCGAGGCCGAGACCCAGAACCCAGCTGAAGTACCACATGTGCATCACTCCCAAGGCGATTGATCAATACAGGTCGACGTTGGCCACGACCTGCGCGGTCTTGACCCGACCGAACATCACGCGGTAGACCCAGGCGGTATAGAGCAACACGATCGGCAACAGCACGACCGTCACCCCCAGCATCAGCCCGAGCGTCGCCTGGCTCGACGAGGCATTCCACACCGTCAGGCTCGAATGCGCATCGATGCTCGACGGCAGGATGAACGGGAACATCGATACGCCGACCGTCGCGATGATGCCGCACGCCGCTACCGAGGACCCAACCAGCGCCGCCGCCTCACGGCGCACCAGGATTCCCGCCAGTGCGAGCGCCGTTCCGCCGAAGCCGAGCACCGGTGCTAGGATCATCCAGGGATGACGGCCATAATTGGCGAGCCATGCGCCCTGCTGGATCACCGTCGTCATGCGTGTCGGGTTCGACGGGCCGAGCGGATCGACGCTCCCCTGCACCGCATACCCATTGCCAGCCGCCACGAAGCCCCAGCCGACCGCGAACAACAGCAGCGACACCACTGCGGCGACCGTGCCGAAGGCCCGGGCCCGATAATGGATCGACCCGCGTTCCACCTTCACGGCCAGCCAGGCGCTGCCGTGCAGCACCAGCATCGCCACCGACAACAGTCCGCAGACCAAGGTGAACGGGGTGAACAGGCCCAGCAGGCCGCCGACATAGGTCGCGCGCAGGTCATCGTCGACCCGGAACGGGGCACCCTGCAGGACATTGCCGACCGCAACGCCGAACACCAGCGCGGGCACCGGTCCGCTGACGAACAACGCCCAATCCCATCGTCCGCGCCATTTGGGGCTGTCCGACTTGGAGCGGTATTTGAACGCCACCGGTCGCAGGATCAGCGCTGCCAGCACGAGGAACATCGCGAGGTAGAAGCCGGAGAAACTGATCGCATAGACGAGCGGCCATGCCGCGAAGATCGCCCCGCCGCCCAGGATGAACCACACCTGGTTCCCTTCCCACGTCGGCGCGATCGCATTGATCACGATCCGCCGCTCGACGTCGTCGCGCGCGATGAACGGCAGCAGCGCGGCAACGCCGAGATCGAAGCCATCGGTGACGGCAAAGCCGATGAGCAACACGCCAAGCAGCGTCCACCAGATCAGCCGGAGGAGTTCATAGTCGAGAAATGCCATGGTCGGATCCTCCTTCAGGCAACGAGTTCAGGGATGGGCCGGGCGCCGGCGGGGTCGGGCAGCGGGTCTGGCGCGGCATCCGGCAGCCCCTCGATCGGGCCGTGGGCGATCGCCGCGAGGACAAGGCGAACCTCGATCACCGCCAGCACCCCGTAGAGCGCGGTGAAACCGACGATCGTCGTGATCAGCATCGCCGGGGTCAGCGACGACATCGCCAGGAACGTCGGCAGCACGCCGTCGATCGCCCATGGCTGCCGCCCCAGTTCGGCAACCACCCAGCCGAGTTCCGCGGCGATCCACGGCAGCGGCATCGCCGCGACCGCCAGACGCAGGAACCAGCGGTAGCGGTCGTGCCGCCGGGCGGTCGAGATGAGGAAGGCGGCAGTGAAGAGGGCGATCATCACGAACCCGATCCCCGCCATGATACGAAACGACCAGAACATCAGCGGGACGCTGGGCACCGTGTCCCAGGCGGCGGCATCTATCATGGCCGGCGTCGCGGCAGCGGGATCCGCGACATAGCGCTTCAGCAGCAGTGCATAGCCGAGATCGCGCTTGTGCATCTCGAAGGCGGCACGCGCAGCTTTGTCGGTGGGTGCGTGCTTCAGCACCTGGACCGCGCGATAGGCAACCTGTCCCGAGGTGATTCGCTCGTGTGCCTTGAGCACCAGTTCCGACATGCCGGTGACTTCGCCCGTGAGGCTCCGCGTCGCCATGAGACCGAGCACCCACGGGACTTCGACCTGATACCGCGTCGTCCGCGTCTTGAGATCGGGAAGCCCGAACAGCGTCAAGCCGGCCGGGGCCGGCGCGGTGTGCCATGCCGCCTCGATCGCGGCCAGTTTCATCTTCTGGTTGTCGGTGAGCGCATAGCCACTCTCGTCCCCGAGAACGACCACCGACAGCGACGACGCGAGCCCGAAAGCCGCGGCGACCGTCATCGATCGCTTTGCGACCTGCGTCCAGCGCCCCTGCAGGAGGTAGAAGGCCGAAACCCCGAGCACGAGCACCGAGGCGATGACATACCCCGCGCTGACTGTGTGCACGAACTTCGCTTGCGCAACCGGGTTGAACAGGACGGCGCCGAAATCGGTCACTTCCATCCGCATCGTATCGGTATTGAAACGCGCACCGACCGGATTCTGCATCCAGCCGTTCGCGATCAGGATCCACAGCGCCGACAGGTTCGAGCCTACCGCGACCATGAACGTTACGAACAGATGTTGCCGCTTGCTGAGCTTTTCCCACCCGAAGAACATCAGTCCGACGAAGGTCGCCTCGAGGAAAAAGGCCATCAGCCCCTCGATCGCCAGGGGCGCGCCAAACACGTCGCCAACATATTGCGAAAAATACGACCAGTTGGTGCCAAACTGGAATTCCATCGTCAGCCCGGTGGCAACGCCCAGGACGAAGTTGATCCCGAAGATCTTCGCCCAAAACCGCGTGACCACGCGCCAGATCGGCCGATTGGTCATCACGTACAGCGATTCCATGATGACCAGCATGAAACTCAGGCCGAGCGTCAGCGGGACGAACAGAAAGTGGTACAGCGCGGTCAGCGCAAACTGAAGTCGCGATAAATCGACGACACTGAAGTCCATGACAAAGCCCTCCGGGCCCAAGCAATAGTGAGCCGCCCCTGGCAATCCGGCTAACCGTGCAGGGGTGTCGGCCGGAATACGCGGTTTCCCGTATTCGACCGCCGTCCCCCCTGTTCTAGGCAGCGGTCATGACCAGTGCTGTCCTTCCCGGCCACCAGCCGCGCCCCGTTCTATCGGATTTGGCGCGGCATGCCTCGCGCCTGCCGGTGCTGCTGCTGTTGATCGATACCGGCGGTGCGGTCGTCTTCGCCGGCGGCATCGCGGGGGCGGTTTCGACGGTCGCGGCGGGATCGGCTCCGGTGGCAGGGTGGATCGGCCTGATGCTGCTCGGCGGTGCGATCCGCGGGGCCGAGACGTGGGCATCGGCACGCGTCGCTGCGCGCGACGCGCAATGTGCCAAGCAAGACGTCCGCGAACGAGTGGTTGCCGCACTGTTCCGCCCGCTTGCGGGTAACGGGACGACGGGCGCGGCGATGACCGGGGCGGTCGACGAAGTGGAAGCCATCGATGGCTATGTCGCCCGCTTCCTTCCGGCGCGGCGGGCCGCGCGCATCGCGCCCCTTATCGTCGGGGCAGCGATCGGGATCGCCAGTCCGGTTTCCGCGGCGATCCTGCTGCTGACCCTGCTGCCGTTCATCGCGGCGATGGCGCTGGCCGGGGGCGCAGCGGCGGCGGAGTCGCGCCGTCAGTTCGAGGCGCTCGCGCGACTGTCGATCCGTTTCGCCGATCGGGTCCGCGCCCTCCCCGTCATCCTCGCGTTCGGCGCGGTCGAACGCGAGACGCACGGCATCGCGGCGGCATCCGATGCGGTCGCCGCGCAGACGATGCGCGTCTTGCGCGTCGCGTTCGTATCGTCTGCCGCTCTCGAATTCTTCGCCGCGCTCTCGGTTGCGCTGGTCGCCGTCTATGCCGGGTTCAATCTGCTCGGACTGTTGCCCGTCAACGTGCCCGAACACCTCACGCTCGGCCGGGCGTTCTTCGTTCTCGCGCTGGCGCCGGAGGTCTATGCGCCGATGCGGCGCCTGGCCGCGGCCTATCATGACCGCCAGGCTGCCGAGACCGCCGCGGAACGGATCGCGGGCGTCGTGGCGGCGCAAGCCCCCCGCCCCCCCGCATGGATCCGCGCCGGCGATGGCCCGCCCCGGCTGACGTTCGACCGCGTCACGATCCGCTATCCCGGGACCGACCACGCCGCGCTCGAAAACCTGACGCTCGACATCGCCCCGGGCGAGATCATCGCCCTGACAGGGCCGTCGGGCAGCGGCAAGTCGAGCCTGCTGCATCTGCTGCTAGGCTTGGCACCGCTCAGCGCGGGGCGGGTGGAGATCGATGGCCAGACGCTGCCCCCGGATGCGTCGCTCGCGGCGATGGCGGCGTGGTCGGGCCAGGCTCCGTTGCTACTGCCGGGAACGATCGCCGACAACATCGCGCTATCGGATCCCGGTGCCCACCCGGACGCCATCGCCCAGGTGGCAGCAATGACAGGCCTGATGCCGGTTCTTGGACGGCGCCGGGGCGGCCTGCACGCGCAATTGGATGCGCGTGGCAGCGGCCTGTCCGGCGGTGAGCGGCGGCGCATCGGACTGGCGCGCGCGATGCTCAAGCGAGGCCCGCTGCTGCTGCTCGACGAACCGACCGCGCATCTCGATCGTGGTGCCGAAACCGCGATGATCGCAACCATCCGCCACGCGTGCCGTGGCCGGACGGTGCTGATCGCCACGCACAGCCCTGCCCTCGCCGCGATCGCCGGCCGGGTCATCGCGCTGGATTGCCGATGATCCCGCGATCCGCCTCGCCCCTCGCCACCTTACTGCGCGCGGCGGCGCGCGCCCGACGCCGCGATCTTGACCGTGCTGCGGCGTGCGCGCTTGCCCTGTCGGTCGCGACGGTGCTGCTGCTGGGGTTGTCTGGCTGGTTCCTGACCGCGGCCGCGCTCGCCGCCATGACGGGCGCCGCACATCTCTTCAATTACATGCTGCCGGCCGTTGGCATCAGGTTGCTCGCGATTGTCCGCACCGGCGCGCGCTACGGCGAGCGGCTGAACGCGCATGATGCGGCGCTCGGTATGCTCGCTCGCATCCGCCCGGCCCTGTTCGGCGCGATCGCGGCGGCGCCGCCCGGACGCGCCCGCGCCCTGTCCACCGGGGAAGCCAGCGCTCGCCTCGTCCAGGATGTCGCCGTCATCGAGGCATCGGTGGTCCGCCGGTCGGCGATCTGGTCGCTCCTCGGGGCCATCCTTTCGAGCGGAGCGCTGGCGCTCGTGGCGGGCACCGCGACGCTGTTTGCGGTCCTGACCGTGCTGGCCGCAACGATCGCTGCGGCGGCACTGATGGCCCGAAGGCTGGGAAAGCCGGCGGCCGCCGTCCTGCTGGCGAACGGCGCGCTCAAGGACAGGATAGCACGCTACGGCGCCGCGGCAGCTGAACTGCGCTGCTACGGGATGGAAGATCGCGCCACCGCCGAAGTCGCGATCTGTAGCGAAACCCTGTCCGCCGCGCAGCTGGCGCGGGTCGATGCGTCGAGCTGGCTCGACGTCTTACTCGCGATCGCGACGGCGCTTGCGGCGAGTGCCGCCTTCGTCCTGGCGGCTCCCGCCGGGGCGGCGGCCGCCGCCTTGGCGGCGCTGGCGGCTGCAATGGGGGTGGACGGCATCGCCCCGTTGATCCGCGACCTCGGCGAGCGCGCCGGCGTCACCACGGCGACCGCGCGGCTCGACCGACTGCTGCGGCAGTCGGAAACCAGGTGCGCACGCCCGCGTCCGCCGGACCCGCTTGCCTTGGAACTGTGGTTTGCCGACTTGGGAAACGCGACGTTCGACCCGGGCGAGCGGATCGCGCTCGTGGGACCGTCCGGCTGCGGCAAGACCAGCCTGGTCGAGACCCTGCTCGGATTGCGTCCGGCGGCGCGCGATCGGGTTTGCATCGGCGGCGTGGATATCACCGACATCCCCGCCAGCCAGGCGCGCGAACTGTTCGCTTTCGCCCCGCAGGATGCCCATCTGATCGCCGGAACGGTGCGAGACAATCTGCTGCTTGCCGATCCGGATGCCAGCGACGCAGCGCTGTGGCATGCGCTTCATGATGCCGCCCTGGATATCTGTGTCGCCGGCCTGACGGACGGGCTGGATGCCTGGATCGGCGAGAATGGCGCGCGGCTTTCAGGCGGCGAGAAGCGCCGGCTGTCGCTCGCCCGCGCATTGCTGTCGGCGGCGCCGTGGCTGGTCCTCGACGAACCGACCGAGGGACTCGACCCGCAGACCGAGCATGCCGTGCTGGCGCGGATCGAGGCGCGTCTCGATCGGACCGGTCAGGGTGTGCTGGTCATTACGCACAGTCCATCAGTCCGTCGATTCTGCGACTCCACCGCTTATATGGGTGGCACCGCCGCAGCCGACGGTCTGGTGCCCTGGCCGGACTTGCCTCAACGCGCGCAGCTGGTCGGCGAGACCTGATTCCCGGCGCGGCCGTCGGTTCACCCGGTTACCGCGTCAGCGCTGCTTCTGCCCAGGTGACCGGATCCGGGAAGCGCATAGGCCGTGCGGTCCGCGCCACCAGCTCGATGATCTTTACCCCGCGGACATCGACCTTCATTGATGCCGCCGCATCTCCGAACCGCATGGCCGCCGACTGGCGCAGCAGCTTGCCATCCCCATAGACCGAGAACCGCACCGGCTCGCTGCGGTCGCGCGCGGAATCGTCAACGCCGACCAACGTGGTGAAGTGGTCGAACCCGGTGTTGCGGACCTCTATTCGTGAATTGGCCAGGATGCCGATGCCGGTAGCGAAGCTGTGCCCGGCAACCTGCAGCGTCTCGCCATAAGGCGTCGTGTCGGCTTGCGCCCCGCCCCAGCCGCCATAGCGCGGACGATCCCCCCCGCCGCGTGTCCCGCTCCAGGCGGAAATCGCCCGATGCGCGATCGGTTCGTGCTCGGGAACCGTCACGCCATCCACGGCGGGGTTTACGCTGCCGGGTTGCTCGGACAAGTACAGCCCCGCTGGCAACTGGCGCTCGCCGCGCGCGATGAACACCCGCGTCTGATGCGGCGCTAGCGTCATTTTCGTCTCGTCGCGAAAGTCACGCTTCTGCCCCGTCCACACATCGTCTAGCACGACCTGGGCCGTGTCGGTGTATTTGAGCTGCGCCGCGGTCAGCACGACGTCGGTCGAGACGGCGTTGCGGTTGAAGATCGCGACAGCCTTTTCGCCGCTTGCCAGCGTCTTGACCAGGATCTGGACGTCGTCGGTATCATAGGCCAGCACTGCCTGGTTGCCCGCGGGGTCCTGATTGAGCGCGATGATCCGCGTGTTTCCGAGCAGGCCGATCAGCGCGGGTGATGCCTTGCGCAGGTCGTAACCGATGAACAGCGGCGCGTTTTCCATCGCCCACAAGGCGAAATGACTGCGCGCCTCCTCCAGATGCTGCACGTCGAAGTCGCCGGTGCCGACGAACAGCATGTCCGGGTCATTCCACGACCCGGCGTGGGCATAGAGCGCGCGGCGCGACACGGTATCGAAATTGTGCAGCATCCGCGACCATTTGGGCGAAATGTCCTCGCTGGTCCGCGAGATGTTGCCCAGGTCCTTGCCCCACGCGCGTACGTCCGCCGATCCCCACAGGCAGATCGAGAAGAGATAGTCGCGGTCGGGGTTATAGCGTTTCAACGCCGCCCCGACCGACTGATACAGTCCGCGTACCGTCGGGATATCGGTACGTCCGAGCGACTCCGGATCGATGATCGGTGCGAACGCCCGGTACGTGCCGGCCTGGACGAGCTTGCTGCTGGCGGGCAGTCCGCGAATGCCGCAGCCATCGACCTTGATCAGGTCGAACCCCCAGTCGGCGAAATACAGACGAATGTCCTGATCGACATGTCCGTAAAGCCCGACCTCTCGTTCCGCGACGGTTCCTTGGGGCTGGTTGGGCGCGGTCGACGCGTAGATCTGCCCGCACGAGTTGCGGCCGATATCGGAATAGATCCCGGCCTTGAAGCCCATCGCGTGCAGCCGGTCGGTAAGTGGCCTGAAACTTGTGTCCCCACCCGGCCCTGCCCCCGCCGCCGACGGAAAGGTCGCGGTGCGGATGACCATCCGCCCGTCCGGCTGACGCCGCTTGAGCCACCAGCCATCGTCGATGTCGATGTACCGATACCCTTTGGCGGCCAACCCGCTGTCCGCGATGATCTTCGCGGAGGCGATCACCTTTTCCTCACTGACGTCGGTGCCGAACGCGTTCCAGCTGTTCCACCCCATCGGCGGCAGCCTGGCAGCTCCGTCGCCGTTCGCGCTCCAACGGCCGGTCGGGGCGAGATTATCCGCCAGCGCCAGCGCCGGTACGAGCGCCAGGCCGATCCCGGCGACGCCGAGACCGATCGTGCGCAGGCGTTTCGATACCGTCCGTTGCATCAGCCCACCTCCCCCGTTCCGCCGTGTCGCTCAGTGCAGGTCGAGCACCACCACGGACATCGCCGGAAGCGTGGCGGTCAGGGTTCCGCCGGCAATCTGCGCCGCACCAAATGATGCCGGCTTGACCACGTCGGGCTGCTCGAAGCTGTTGTGCGAATCCATGTGCGCGCCCGTCACGATCCTTCCCGAAACGCTGGAGGCAGCGACTCCCGTCAACGCGACCGACAGCGGGATCGCGCGCGTGGGATCCAGGTTCACGAGCGCGACATGCACCTGCCCCGCCGTGTCGCGCACGGCCGATGCACTGATCGCGGGCAAGGCAAAGGCGTCCTTGTGATACCAGGGCGATGTCACGTCGATCGGCAGCACCGTCGCGTCCTGCCAGGGCTTGTACAGGTCGAACACCCAATAGGTCGGCGTCTTGACCATGCGCGCGCCATCGGTGAGCAACATCGCTTGCAACACGTTCACCATCTGCGCGACCGCCGCCATCTTCACGCGGTCAGCATGGTGCGCGAAGATATTGAGGTTGACGCCCGCGACGACCGCATCGCGCACGCTGTTCTGCTGGATCAGAAAGCCCGGGTTGCTGCCGGGGGCCGGATCGTACCACGTGCCCCATTCGTCGACGACCAGCCATGTCTTCTTCTCGGGATCGTATTTGTCCATGATCGCCGAATGCTTGGTGACGAATTCGTCCATCTGCAGCGTATGCGCCATGGTGGACGCCCACTCGTTTTCGGAAAAGCCGAGTGCAGGGCCCTTGTCGCCCCAGACCTTGTCGCGCGGCCGCGTGTAGTAATGCAGCGCGAGACCGTCGATGTTCTTGCCCGCGAGACGCATCATCGTCTCGGTCCATTCGTAATTGGCGTCGCTCGGGCCGCTCGCGATCTTGAGCAGTTTGTTGGTACCGCCGGCCTTGGCGAACAGGGCGTAGCGGTTGGTCAGGTCCGCCGCATATTCGGCGCGCATGTTACCGCCACAGCCCCAGAGTTCGTTGCCGATGCCGATGTAGTTGAGCTTGAACGGCGCCGGATGCCCGTTGGCCGCACGTTCCTTCGCCAGCGTCGACCCGCTCGGCGACGTCATATACTCCACCCATTGCGCGGTTTCGCTTGGGGCTGCGCTGCCAACGTTCGCCGACACGTA
The DNA here is from genome assembly GCF_022662475.1 of Sphingomonas sp. TREG-RG-20F-R18-01. GTDB lineage: Bacteria > Pseudomonadota > Alphaproteobacteria > Sphingomonadales > Sphingomonadaceae > Sphingomonas. The sequence goes on along the minus strand of NZ_JAKNQQ010000006.1, from coordinate 241,075 downwards.
GGATTCGGCGCCCAGACGCTCGACGAAACCCATATATTCGTTCGTTCCGAACGCGTTATCCTCGTCGACGCCGCCCCAGTTGGTGTTGATCTTGACCGGGCGCTTGGCGCGCGCACCGATCCCGTCCCGCCAATGATATTCGTCGGCGAAACATCCGCCGGGCCAGCGAACCATCGGCACCTTGATCGCCCTGAGCGCATCCAGCACATCGCGCCGATAGCCGTGGTCGTTGGGGATGGACGATTTCTCGCCGACCCAGATCCCGCCGTAGATGCCGTGCCCGAGATGCTCGGCGAACTGTCCGAACACCTGCCGGTTCATCCGTGGCCCCGGCCGATCGGCGTGGATTTCTCCCGTTGCGCTCGTCGCGGGATCAGCGCCCTGCTGCGCAACGGCCATTGCCGGAAGACTTGCGACGCCCAAGCATAAGGCAAGACGAACATGATGCAGCATCGCGATAATCCCTCTCCGAATCGTTGCCACACCCTTGCTCGAGGGGTTGCTCTTTGATCGATCTTGTCTGAGTATAAGTGGCAAGCCGTGACGTCAACGGCGCAAGCACGGTGCCGTCGGACCGGCCCTGGAGAAGGACTTTCATGTTCAAGGCCATCGCAATCATGACGCTTTCCGTCGGCGTTCTAGCCGCCGTTGCCCCTTCTGCAGCCCAGGCCGCCAGCGCGGATCGCACGCGGTTCGGGACGCTTGCCGATGGCGAGACGGTCGAGGCCGTCACCTTGACCAACGCGCACGGCATGCGCGCCCGTATCCTCAGTTACGGCGCGATCCTGCAGGCGGTCGAAGTCCCGGATCGCGACGGCAGGGTTGCCGATGTCACGCTCGGTTACGCGGACATGCGGGGATATCTCGCCGCGCCGAACTACTTCGGCGCTACCGTCGGTCGCTATGCCAACCGCATCAAGGGCGGTCGTTTCTCGATTGACGGACGCAGCTATTCGCTGGCGCTCAACGACAAGACCAATGCTTTACACGGCGGCGTGAAAGGTTTCGACAAGCGGCTTTGGCGGATCGTCGAGGCGGCAGGCGGCGCAAAGGCCCATGTCACCCTCGCCTATACCAGTGCCGATGGCGAGGAAGGCTATCCCGGTGAATTGCGCGTCACGGCCACCTATACGCTGAACGACGCCAATGAATTGTCGGTCGAATATCGCGCGACCACGACCAAGCCGACGATCGTGAACATCACCAACCACAGCTTCTTCAACCTTGGCGGGGAAGCCGCACAGCGTTCGATCTATGACGCGGTGCTGACCATCCCGGCCGACATGACGACACCCGTCGACGCAACGCTGATCCCGACCGGGCAGCTTCGCCCGGTGGCCGGCACGCCGTTCGACTTCCGCCAGCCGACCGTCATCGGCAGCCGCATCCGCGATGCGAGCGACCCGCAAATCGTCTTCGGCCAGGGCTATGACGAGAATTTCGTAATCGCGCGCGATGTGAGCAAAACACCCCGCCTCACCGCAAGGGTAGAGGACCCGACGACGGGGCGCACGATGGAAGTGCTCTCGAACCAGCCCGGGGTACAGCTCTACACAGGGAATTTCCTGGACGGGACGGCGGTCGGCAAATCGGGCCACGCTTATCGACAGGGCGACGGACTCGCGCTCGAACCGCAGGTGTTCCCTGACACGCCCAATCAGCCGGCGCTCGGATCGGCGCGGCTTGACCCTGGCCAGACGTATCGCAACGTCATCGTCTATCGCTTTTCGGTGAGCGCGCGCTGATGCGCGCCTTGGCGACCGGCATCGGTTTGCTGCTCGCCGGTTCCGCTGCGACCAGCGCGCTGGCGGCACCGAAGCTGGGCGGGGTGCTCGGCGACCATGCGGTCGTCCAGCGCAATCAGCCGATCGTCGTGACGGGCGAAGCGATTCCGGGCGAAGCGGTCACCGTCGTGCTCGGGGGGCGATCCGCCCAGACACGCGCGCAGAAGGACGGACGCTTTCGCGCGACCCTGCCGCCGCTGCCGGCCGGGGGTCCCTATGACATGCTGGTCATGGCACCCAGTGGCACGACGCAGCTTCATGACGTGCTGCTCGGCGACGTCTTCCTGTGCTCGGGCCAAAGCAACATGGAAATGACGGTCGAGCGCGCGCAGGACGGCTTTGGCCAGACGATGGGTTCCGCGGACGATCAGCTTCGGCTCGTGACGATCGCAAAGGCGACATCGGCAAAACCGCTCGACCATTTCGGACAGCAGCCCGTCTGGGCGGCCGCCGGGGCGCAGACGACCGGCGGGTTTTCCGCCGCGTGCTTCTACATGGCGCAGGCGCTCCGCAAGGCCGCCAACATACCGATCGGTGCGATCCATGCGAGCTGGGGCGGATCGCAGATCGCCGCCTGGATGGGCGAGGATGCCCAGCGCGCAGCCGGGCGGGGCGCGCAGGCCGATTTGCTCGCTCTGTACGCGCGTGATCCCGCGGCAGCGAGTCGCGCGGCGGGTCGCGCGTGGGAAGACTGGTGGCGCGACAAAACCGGCGACAGGCCAGGACAGGAACCGTGGCAACCGGACGCCGCGCTCGACTGGCACCCCGTGCCGCGGATTACCTTTTACGAGAATTGGGGTGTCCCGGCGCTCGAGACATATCTCGGCATGCTCTGGTATCAGAAGACCGTCACATTGAGCGCCGCCCAGGCGCGCCAGATGGCGACGATCGCCATCGGCGCGATCGACGATGCGGATCGGACCTGGATCAACGGCAAGCCTGTCGGCGGTCGTGGCGGGTGGGACGCCCGTTCCTATACGGTCCCCGCCGGAACGCTGCACGCTGGCGTAAACGTCATCACCATCAACGTCGAAAATGCCTATTCGACCGGCGGCATGCCTGGCCCTGCGGAAGCGATGAAGTTGACCTTCGCTGATGGCAGTGCCGTGCCGATTGCCGATGGCTGGCGTTATGCCGTCGCCCGGCGCGTCAGTGGCACCACCCCGCGCGTGCCATGGGACGACATTACCGGTGCGGGCACGATCTACAATGCGATGATCAGCCCGCTTGGCCAGACCGGACTCGCCGGGGTGGCGTGGTATCAGGGGGAATCCGATACCGCCTATCCGGGCTATGCCGACCGGCTGACGGCGATGATGGCGGAATGGCGCAAGCAGGTCGCGGTGCCCAATTTGCCCTTCGCGATCGTGTCGCTGCCCGGGTTCGGCACGCCGTCGATCGCGCCGGGCGATAGCGGGACCGCGCAGGTCCGCGAAGATCAGCGCCGCGTCGCGGAGCGTGACGGGCATGCCGCCCTGGCCCAGGTGATCGATCTCGGTGATCCGCTCGATATCCATCCCGGCGAGAAGCACGAAGTGGGCCGACGCCTGGCACGCGCGATGGGCGCGCTCGCCTATGGCACGCCGACGTCGGCATCGGGGCCACGCGCCATGCACGTCGCGCGCGCGACCAGCGACGCGGTCAGCGTGACGTTCGACGGGGTTACGGGCGCGCTCCATACGCGCAGCGCGACGCAGGCGACGGGGTTCGAGCTTTGCGGGGCCGCGGCCGGGTCATGCCGGTACGCGGTGGCCACCGTCGCGGGGAACCGCGTGACGCTGACCGGCGATGGTCGGCCTGCGACGCGCGTTCGCTATGCCTGGGCGGACTTCCCGGTCGTCAACCTGGTCGACGACGCCGGACTCCCGGCAGGCCCCTTCGAGTTGGCGCTTCCCTAGGCGTCGCCGGCAAGCGTTCGTCGGCCGGGCGAGCGGCCTGCGCAGACCCGGCCCGCCGCACCATACTGCGCGCCCGAGCACCGCGGTGAACGCGGTCGTACGGCGCGGGGCGCCGCGCCTACACCCAGCTCACCGCGACTCTTGCGGCCGATCCACGACCCGAAATTGCCCGCCGCAGTGCATCAGGCTCAGCAATTGCAGCATGCCGTCGAAATAGCGCTGCTCTCCGGTCGGCACCGGCATGTCCCATAGCTTTTGCAGAAACGCCCTGGAATTAGGCCCCGGTGTCGCCGCGAACCCGCCGACGGCGGTGGCTGCGACCATGCCTGGTGAATGCCGGGTCGAGAGCGGCGTGCCGTCCAGCGTATAACGGTCCGCGAACCGGTCGATCCCCTGCCCGATAAGGAACGCCTGTATCCGGTCGCTGAGCACGCGCTGCCGGACGTCCTTGGCCCACCAGCCGTAATCGACCGACCAGTTGCTGACGGTTCGCCAGCTATCGTAGCCGAAGGGATCCGGGGTCTCGTCGCGGGTCAGCATCGGCGATCCGTCGAAATGGCTGCGATCCGGCGCGAGGCCGGTCGATGGATCGGTCACCCGTACGAACAGGTCGCGGCTGACATCGGCAGCCTTCGCCCAGAAGGCCCGATCCTCGACCGGCCCCCAGCGCGACCATAGTTCGTAAAAGGCCGGCAGATGATAGGAGGCATCGGTCCCGCCGACGTCGGTCTCGGCGACGAAGCGTACCATTGCGTGCGCCTCGTCCACCATCGGGCCGACCGTTGCGTGGCGTGGGCGATTGTCGGGGTGGAAAGGCGGCCAGGGCGTTCCATCCCGTGCCGCCTGCGCCGCCATCGCGCGATTGTTGATGCTCGGCCATGGCGCCGCGGGCATGGTGAAGGGCGGATCCTGCGGATGGATACGGAACGGCGACATCCCGCTGGTTACCGGGTGGTGCCGCATCCCGCGCAGGATCCGGTCACCCTCCACCTGATAGTCGTAGATTCCAGTCCCGTTCCCCCAGCGGCGCGCGGCGAAATACAGCGCCATCGCGTAATATTCCTCGCCGTCGGGCGCGGCGCCCGTCGACCGCGGGGATCCGTCCGTCCCCATCGACCAGGCGAAATAGCCGATCGATGGATTCTGCGGGTCGGTGATCTGCATGTACGTCTTGGACCAGTTCCACAGCGCATCGAACTCGCGCTTCTTGCCAAGCTGGACGGCGATCATCATGCCGTAGCTCATGCCCTCGGTCCGGGCGTCGTTATTGGCCCAGTCGGTCACATACGCCAACGGCCCGTTCGCGTTCGCGCCGCTTTCGAAATAGATCCGTTGTTCCTGACCATCTCCGTAGAACAGCTGGTGGAACACCGCATCGATCTTCGCCCGAGTCTGGGCGTCGGTCAGACCGAGCTGTTCGGCGAACAGGTTACGATATTGCCCGGTCTTGACCGCACCCGCGCCCGCTCCGTCGAACCGCGTGATCGGACCCAGCGGCCTGTCCTGATACCCGCTATCGATCGTACCGGGCGGGGGCGTGGAGGCGGCGGGTGTCGCGCCGGTCTGCGCTGCGATCGGCGAGGCGGCACACGCAAGCGCTGCCAGCCCCGCAGCCATCAACGAGCGTTGCGGCCGCACCATCCTGCTCTCCATCGCCATCCTTCTCCGTCTCGCGCATCTTCCGGCACGATTTTGCTAACGCAATCATTCAAAGGCTAGCGCGCCTTTTGCCCATTGCAAGCGAACCGTGGCGAGCCGATGATCGCGCTCACCGCCATCGGCGCGATGGTAATGATAGCGATAACGCCCGAAAGCGGCGCAGTTCCAGGGAGAGTGACGGTGCGTGTGACAGCTTGGATGGCCCTTGCGTGCCTTGGCCTTACGGCAACTGGCGCTGACGCGCAGGATCCCCCGCCGGAGCACGCCTCAACGCCGGTCACCATTCCGCTCTGGCCGAGCGGCGCACCGGGCAAGGACGCGCGTCCTCCCGCCCCCGAGATCGGGCGCGACTATTGGGTCCGCAACATTCGACAACCGACGGTGCTCGCCTATCCGGCAAAGAAAGAGCACAACACCGGCGCGGCCGTCGTGATCTTCCCGGGGGGCGGCCACAAACTGCTGGTCTGGACCAACGAAGGCACCAAGGTGGCCACCGCGCTGAACCGGATGGGGGTGTCCGCGTTCGTCCTGAAATACCGCCTCGCGAACGAGCCCGGCGCGCCATATTCGGTCGAAGGCGACGCGGCCGATGACGCCCGGCGGGCCGTGCGCTGGGTTCGCGCGCACGCCGCCGATTATGGAATCGACCCGGCCCGCATCGGGGTCATGGGGTTCTCGGCCGGGGGCGAACTGGTGTCGCTCATCGCGGACAATCCCGAGCCTGCCGGGCGACCCGTTACCGACCGGATCGACCGGCAATCGGCGCGTCCCGATTTCCAGATCCTCGTGTTTCCCGGGCCGCGCGGCATCCCTGCGAAGGCCGTCGCCGACGCCCCGCCGGCCTTCATCGTGGCCGGAAGCCGCGATCCCTGTTGCGCGACACCGTCGGTCGCACTGTACGAACAACTGCGCGCCGCTGGCGTTTCGGCCGAGTTGCATATGTTCGCAGACAGCGGGCACGCGTTCAATCTGGACGAATCCAACCGGATCTCGATCCTCCACTGGCCCGATCGGCTCAACGACTGGCTGGCGGATGGCGGATGGCTGGAGCCGCATCGCACCAAGTCCACCGCCCCGGTGCCAGGGACCGACCGCTAGCGACAGGAGATACGACCGTCCCGTATCTGACCAGGGGGCGAAGTTTCTGCGGCAAGGGGGAGCGAACGAACACGTCGCCCGTTTGGGCAGCATCGTCGCCTTTCCGGAGCAATTCGTTCGCCATGAAGATCGCGCTCAAGCCCATCGCCGAGCAAGTCATCGTCATTACCGGAGCCAGTTCCGGGATCGGGCTTGTCACGGCCAAACGCGCCGCCGCGCAGGGCGCCAAGGTGGTGCTGGTCGCACGCAACGCGGAATCGCTACGCGAAGCGGTCGAGGGTATTACGGCCGCGGGCGGCGATGCCATCTTCGCGGTTGCCGACGTGGGCGACATCAAGGCCGTTCGCGCGGCGGCTGCCGCAGCCCGGACGCGCTACGGACGGATCGACACCTGGGTCAACAATGCCGGTACCGCCATTTACGGCAAACTGATCGACACGCCGCTGGACGAACACGAACGGCTGTTTCGGACAAACTATTTCGGCGCGGTGCATGGCGCGCTCACGGCTGTCTCGCACCTGCGCGATCGAGGAGGGGCAATCATCACGGTGGGATCGATCGCTTCGGACCTCCCCTCCCCGATCCTGAGCGCCTATGCGGCGTCGAAACATGCGGTGAAGGGGTTCGTCGATGCGCTTCGCATGGAGCTGATCGCCGACGGTCTGCCGATAGCGGTTACGCTGATCAAGCCATCGGGAATCGATACGCCGATCGCGCAACATGCCGCCAATCACGTCGAAGGCGAGGCGCTGATCCCGCCCCCCGTCTATGATCCAGCCCTGGTCGCCGACGCCATTCTGGACGCCGCGCAACACGTCCGCCGCGACATTACCGTTGGCGGGGCCGGACGATTGCAGGTGTTGATCGGCACGCACTTTCCTGCCGCGCTCGATCGACTGTCGGGTTTCCTGATGCCGACGCTGTCGGACACGACGCGTCCGAAGACGGAATCGACCACGCTCTTCGAGCCGACCCAGCGGGGACAGGAACGGTCCGGGGTCCAGGCGGGTCGCCAGACGAGCCTGTACACCACGGCCGAACGCCACCCCGGCACGGTCAGAGCGGTGACCCTTGCCGGCGTCGCGGGGTTGGCCGCCATTCTGCTGGTACGGCGCCGCGCATCGGTCACCGCACTAGACAAGGACTGATCTTGCTCAAATTCCTCGTCGCCGAAAGCGAAACGGCAGAAGATCGCGCCGAACGTCGCGCACATGTCGGCAAGAGCGCTGGCGAAAGCTATGCCGCGACGCTGCAGCAGCTTCGGCCGGATGCATCGATCACGATCGTCGCGCCTGCGGATGCGGATGCGGTGGTCTACTCGCCGGACGCGATCCGCCGTTTCGACGCGGTCTTCATCACCGGGTCGCCGTTGCACGTCTATGAGGACAGCCCGGAGGTTGCTCGCCAGATCGCATTCATGCGCAACGTCTTTGCATCGACGACGCGCGCTTTTGGATCGTGCGCGGGACTGCAGCTGGCGGTCGCCGCAGCGGGCGGCACCGTGCGCAAGATGCCCGAGCGGATGGAAGCGGGCATTGCGCGCCGCATCACCGCGACGGACGCCGGACGCGGCCATCCGCTGCTTGCCGACCGGGCGGCCAGTTGGGATGCTCCGGCCATTCATGGCGATGAAGTGGAACGGCTCCCAGCGGATTCCACGCTGCTGGCGAGCAACGCGGTTACGGCCGTGCAGGCGGCCGAAATCCGCCACGACGGTGGTGTCTTCTGGGGCGTGCAATATCACCCGGAACTCGCGCCGGGGGAGATCGCGTCGGCCTTGCGGCGTCAGGCGGGGGCGTTGATCGAAGCCGGCCTGGCGGCGGACGAAGCGGCCGTCGCGACCAGAGCCGATCTGCTTGACGCGCTCCAGCACGACCCCGACCGACGCTCGCTACACTGGGCGCTCGGCATCGACCGCGAATTTGCCGCCGAGGCACGCCGCCGAACCGAACTCTCCAACTTCATCGCGCAGGTAGACCAAGGGCGACCGTAGCGGTCAACGGCATTGATCAGAGCAAGACGCCGAAGCTGGCAGCCGCCGCCAGAACGATGCCGATCGCCGCGACCACGCTTGCCCCGCCCGCGATCCATTTGGACCGTGCCACCATCGCGATGGACAGCAGCACGATGGCAAGCTGGAGCGCGGTCTCGCCAAGTTCGAACCCTTCGCCGCGCCGTGCGGCGGTCTCGCCGGCTTCGCGCTGGCGTGCCCCCGAGTCTTGAAGCTGGCCGATCCCGTGCCCGGCGGCATCGGGCGCGCGCAGCCGAAGCGCTTCCTGATGCCACTTGGCACGATCGGCCGGCATCGCGCCTGGCTGCGCGGCCGCGGTTTTGAGCACCGTTTCCCGGACGATCTTGGCCTGCATGTACGCAAAGCTGTCGGACGCAGCGATGCCCTGCAGCAGGCTTTCGCGCTGCGCACCCGCCGCGCCCATATGGACGATCGCAAGGGCGACGGCGAACCCGCCGACCATCAGCGATACACGATCGCGAAACCGCCGCTCCCGCTCGCGCTCCGCACGCTCGGCCGCGTTCGAGCTTTCCTCGGCGCGTTCGATCGCTTCGTCGATCAGATCCTTGGCGTCGGCGGGTTCCATCATCACTCCAGACCGGGCGGCACAGTGCCGCGAACAGGCGCGGTACTACCGCCTTGCCCACCGATCACCAACCACCGATCCGGTCACAGGTTGGCCTGTTCCTCCTTGGGGAGCTCGTCGTCGGGGCCGTAGTATAATTCGGCACATTCCGCCCGCAGGCATCCGCCCTCGAACACGATATCGTCCCGATAGGCGTTGCGGACGAAATCCAGCGTATCGGTATGCCGGGCCTCGAAATACATCGGATGCACATCGGCCGCTTCGGCACCGTAGACGACGCGCCCGACCTTCGACCAGATCGACGCCATGGTGCACATGCCGCACGGCTGCAGCGTCGAGTAGAGCGTCGCGTTCCGCAGCTCCAGTTCCCCGGTCGACTCGCAGGCACGCCGGATCGCCATCATCTCGGCGTGCGCGGTGGCATCGGGCAGTTCATGCGTCTGGTTACGTTCCCCGGCGATCATCTTGCCGTCCAGCACGATCACCGATCCCAACGGAGACGTCGACGGGTCGGAACCCTTCAACCGCGCGATCTCGATTGCGCGGCGCATCCACTTTTCGTCATCCTGCGTCATCAGATACCTCTTCCGCTTCGGGGGATGCAGCTGAAGCGGATCAGGACGCCATCCGTTCCCGCCGCCCGCCGATCACGCGGTGAGGTACGCACCGGCCAAACGCCGCACGTCGACCTGCGCCTTAAGCCGCGCCGCCAGCAATGCGGTTCCGCTGATCTTGCGCTGGACGAACAGCGTGTCGACCGGCGGAATGTGCCAGGTGTCACGATCCCGTGCCATATCGATGCCCTGGTCCCGCAGCACGCCGACAAACGCGCGATCGCCGAAATCGAACACGCCCGGCTTGTTGAGTTCGCCCAGAATCACATCGATCATCCGGTCGACCAGCGCGCGATGCGCCGTCACCGCAGCGGCGCCGAGGAACCCCGCCGCAACCGCCGCCTCGCGCACCGCATCCCGCTCCCCCGCCAGTCCCGCCACCAACAATGCGCGGTAGCCCTGCGCGGTCGCCGCGGGCACCACCCGCGTCGCGCCGAAGTCGAGCAGGATCAGTCGCTCGGTTTCCGGCTGCCAGCGGTAATTGCCGAAATTGGGATCGGTCTGCATCAGCCTCCAATCCAGCAGTTCCCGCAGCACCAGATCGATGAGATGTCCCGTCACCCGGTCGCGAACCGGCTGTGGCGACGTCTCGAGCGATTCGATCGGCACGCCCCCGACGAAATCCATCGCCAGCACGTGCGGCGTGGTCAGCTCAGGAAACAATTCGGGCACCACAAACTGCGGCGCATCGGCAAGCAGCGCACCGTAGCGCGCGAGCATCTCCCCTTCGCGCAGATAGTCGGCTTCCTCGTGCAACTGCCGTTTCGCCTCGCCCAGCAACGGCGCAACATCGAGGGTCTTGGGCAGGACCCCCGACACCCGCAGCAGCGTCGCGACGTTGTCCACGTCCGAATCGATGCTGCTCTTGACGCCGGGATATTGCACCTTGATCGCAAGCTCCCGGCCGTCGGGCAGGCGCGCGCGGTGGACTTGGCCGATCGACGCGGCGGCGATGGGATGCGCCTGGAAATGGGCGAACCGCCGCCGCCAGTCCTTTCCCCATTCCCGGGTCAGCACCATGTCGAGCTGCTGCGGCGGCATGTGGTGCGCGCTGTCGCGCAGACGGCCCAGGATCGTCGCGAGTTCGGGGGGCAGCATGTCGCCCGCATCCATCGAGATCATCTGCCCGAGCTTCATCGCCGCTCCACGCAGGTGCGACAGCTGGTCGGCCACGCGAACGGCGTTGCCCGGGGTCAGCAACAGGTCCCCCATGCGGGGAACCTCTCCGCTTGCCAGCCGCCGCGCCCCTTCCGCCACGACACCGCCGGCGACGCCACCTGCGAGCCGGCCGAAGACGCCAAGTCTCGCCAGTCGTCCGCTCGGTACGGACCGGCCCTTGCTACGATTGTCGGTCACGGGGTTTCCTTGGCTGTCGTGGTCCGCGGCATCACCCGACCCGCTCGCGCTCGAGCCTCCGCGCGACACGTTGCAGATGGGGTCGTATCTTCAGGAAGGTCACATAAGCGCCTTCCATCATTGCCAGGACCCAGGGCACGCGCGCCGCGAGCCCGAGCAGACGTAACCGTGGAATAACGCGCCACATCGCAGCGAAAGCCGCCGCCCCCGACACCATTACCCCGTTCTCGCGCGCATGGAACCGCGCGAGCAGGTCTGCCCGGTCGATCGGGCAACTGCCGCCGGCAGGATTCGCGACGTCGACGAAGAGGATCGCGCGATTGCGGTCCAGCCGCTGCATGAGCGCGATCTCGCGCCGACACAGCGGACATCCTCCATCGTACCAGACCGTGAGCATCGCCATTCGCCCTATATGGGGATCGTTGGATGCCGTTCGAGGGGAGCGGTCGATCAGGCCTGCCCATTGGTCAGGATTACTTTGCCGCGCGGATGCTCGTTCTGCGCATAGGCTTGTGCATCGCGGACCGCTTCGAGGGGAAATCGCTTGGCGATCGTCACGACGATCGAACCCGCGGCGATCAGCGCGATGACCTGCGCCAATGCCGTTGCATCCGGCTGCGCATGCCAGCGCGGCACCGTTCGCACGCCATGCTCGGCGGCCTTGCGCTCATCGGGATCGAGCGTCGAGACGAGAATGCCACCCTTGCGCAGCACCGCTAAGGAGCGATCCTGCGTCTCGCCCCCTTGCGTGTCGAACACCATGTCGAGGTCGCTGGCCACATCCTCGAACCGCTCGTTCTTGTAATCGACGACGACATCCGCCCCGAGGCTCCGGACGAAATCGAGGTCCTTTTCCGACGCGGTCGCGACCACGCGTGCGCCCTTCCACTTGGCGAGCTGCACCGCGATATGGCCGACTCCGCCGGCCGCACCGTGGATCAGGATCGACTGACCCGCTGCCAGCCCGCCGTGATCGAACATGCCCTGCCACGCCGTCATCGCCGCGAGCGGCACTGCCCCGGCCACGTCCAGCCCGACCGCTTGCGGCACCGCGACCGCTTCCCCTGGCTTGAGCACCGCCAGCGTACTCTGCGCGCCCCGATCGGTATCGATGAACGCGCAGACACGACCCCCGACCGCGGCATCTCCCCCGTTCGCGCCGACGGCGACCACCGTCCCCGACAAATCGCGACCTAGCACGATCGGCAACTTGTCTTTACCGAGTGGCGGATATTTTCCCTCGGCAATCTTCCAGTCGACCGGATTGATGCTCGCCACCGCCATGCGCACGAGTACCTCGCCCGGCTCAAGCTCGGGAACAGCGATGTTCGCGACTGCAATGACCTCGGGTCCGCCGAAGTGCTCGATACGGACCGCACGGGCGGTGGTGAGATCGGTCTGGTCGGTGTCGGACATGGCGGGCCTCCTGGCGGGGTTACGGCGCGTCAACGAGCCACCCGGCCATTGGTTCTCCTGAAGACCCTGCCGGCCCGGCGCACGTCCGCCTGCCGTCGGCCAGAAGGCGGATTGCCCGGATATTGCGTATTTGTCATGGTTGTCGGAACACGGATCGGCCCTGCGTCGTTCTGAAGCGCGTATCTCTGCGTCTAAGCAAATCTACCTACATTTTCAGTTCGTCACACTGCCTGATGCGGGTGGGTGATCGGTTTACCAGAACAACGTCGGCCTCATGCCCCGACACACATACGGAGCGTAGCAATGAAGGACAGCGGATCCCCAGAGATCTCGCGCCGGGGCATTCTTGCCGGCGGCGCGGCAGCCGTGGCAGTTACCCGGGTTCCGGCGGTCGAGGCGCAGACCTCACTGCGTCCCGGCGACAAGGCCCCCGCGATGGCCAAGATCACCATGACGGTGAACGGCAAGCGCCGTGACCTAAATGTCGACACGCGCACGACCCTGCTCGACGCGCTGCGGGAGCATCTGCACCTTACCGGCACCAAGAAGGGCTGCGACCACGGCCAGTGCGGAGCCTGCACGGTCATGGTCGACGGCAAGCGGATCAATTCCTGCCTCAGCCTGGCGGTCATGCACCAGGGCGACAAGGTCACCACGATCGAGGGTCTCGGCACCCCGGACAAGCTGCATCCGATGCAGGCAGCCTTCATCAAGCATGACGGCTATCAGTGCGGCTATTGCACGCCTGGCCAGATCTGTTCGGCAGTAGCGGTGCTGGAGGAGATCCGCGCGGGCGTCCCCAGCCACGTGACCGGCGACCTCACCACCAAGGCACCGATATCGAACGCGGAAATGCGCGAACGCATGAGCGGCAACATCTGCCGTTGCGGTGCTTATTCGAACATTCTCGAAGCCATGACCGATGTTGCGGAGACGCGCGCATGAAGCCCTTTACCTATGAGCGCGCCGCCTCCCCTGCTGCGGCGGCGGCTGCGGTTGCGCGGACGCCGGGCGCCAAGTTCATTGCCGGCGGTACCAACCTGCTCGACCTAATGAAGCTCGAGATCGAGGCACCATCGCATCTGATCGACATTCAGGACCTGAAGCTCGACCGCATCGAGCCGACCCAGGACGGCGGCTTGCGGGTTGGGGCGTTCGTGTCGAACACGACGCTCGCCGCGGATGCACGCGTGCGCCGCGATTATGGCGTGCTCAGCCGGGCGATCGTCGCGGGCGCGTCGGGCCAGTTGCGGAACAAGGCGACGACGGCAGGCAATCTGCTGCAACGGACGCGTTGCCCGTATTTCTACGACCCCAACCAGGCCTGCAACAAGCGCAAGCCCGGTTCGGGTTGCGCGGCGCTCGGCGGGTACAGCCGCCAGCTGGGCGTTATCGGGACGAGCGATGCCTGCATCGCGACCTATCCCGGCGACATGGCGGTCGCGATGCGGCTGCTCGATGCCAGGGTCGAGACGATCAACCCGACCGGCCAGGCCCGCACGATTCCGATTGCCGACTTCTACGCGCTCCCGGGCACCACGCCGCACATCGAGACGACGCTCGAGCGGGGCGAGCTGATCACCGCGGTCACGCTACCCAAGCCGCTCGGCGGCACGCACGTCTACCAGAAGGTGCGCGACCGCGCGTCCTATGCGTTCGCGCTCGTTTCGGTCGCGGCGGTCGTCCAGAAGGACGGCAGCGGTCGCGTCGCGATCGGCGGCATCGCACCCCGTCCCTGGCGGATCGAAGCGGCGGACGCCCAGCTGCCGAACGGGGCCAAGGCCGTCGCCACACCGCTGCTGGCCGGCGCTCGCCCCACCAAGGACAACGCATTCAAGGTTCCGCTGGTCGAGCGTACGCTCGCGGCGGTGATCGCGGAGACACGCGCATGAAGTTCACCACGCCTGCGGGCCAGAACCCGATCGACCAGATGAAAGTCGTCGGCAAGCCGCACGACCGCATCGACGGCAAGTTCAAGACGACCGGAACCGCGCCTTATGCCTATGAACGGCATGATGTCGTCGCCAACCCGGCGTATGGCTACATCGTCCACGCAGCGATCGCCAAAGGGCGGATCAGCGGGATGCATCTTGCCGAAGCCAAGGCAGCGCCTGGGGTCCTCACGATCGTCACGGCCGCCGAGGCGGGCAAGCTGACAAAGGGCGACTTCAACACGGCGATGCTGCTGGGTGGGCCCGAGATCCAGCACTACCACCAGGCGATCGCGATCGTCGTCGCCGAAACGTTCGAACAGGCGCGCGCCGCGGCGGGGCTGGTCCGCGTCGATTACACGCGCGACAAGGGTCGGTTCGACCTCACGGACGCGCTCAAGACCGCTCCCCTGCACGGCAAGGGCAAGGGCGAGAAGGGTCAGGAAAAGGGCTCGGGCGAAGACCGCGTCGGCACGTTCGAAAGCGTCTTCGCCGGCGCCAGCGTCAAGCTCGACGCGCATTACACCACGCCCGACCACAGCCATGCGATGATGGAGCCGCACGCTTCGCTAGCACGCTGGGACGGCGACAAGCTGACGGTGTGGACCTCGAACCAGATGATCAACTGGGGCAAGGGCGATGTCGCCAAGACGCTTGGCATCCCCAAGGAGAATGTCCGCCTGATTTCGCCTTACGTCGGCGGCGGGTTCGGCGGCAAGCTGTTCGTGCGGACCGACGCGATCATGGCGGCGCTCGGTGCACGCGCGGCGGGACGTCCGGTCAAGGTCGCGCTGGCGCGGCCAATGATGTTCAACAACACGACTCACCGTCCGGCGACGACGCAACGGATCCGCATCGGCACCGACCGCAGCGGCAAGATCACCGCGATCGCGCACGAGAGCGGTTCGGGCGATCTGCCCGGCGGCGGCCCTGAGACGGCGGTGTCGCAGACCAAGTTGCTCTATGCGGGCGCCAACCGGTTGACGTCGATGCGTCTGGCGGTGCTCGATTTGCCGGAGGGCAATGCGATGCGCGCGCCGGGCGAGGCACCGGGCCTGATGGCGCTCGAGATCGCGATGGACGAGATGGCCGAGAAGCTCGGCATGGATCCGATCGCGTTTCGTGCGCTCAACGACACGCAGGTCGATCCCGAAAAGCCCGAGCGCCGCTTCTCGCAGCGCCAGTTGATCAAGTGCATGCAGGTCGGCGCGGAGCAATTCGGATGGAGCAAGCGCACCGCCAAGCCCGCGCAGGTGCGGGATGGGCATTGGCTGGTCGGCATGGGCATCGCAGCGGGCTTCCGCAACAACATGACGATGAAGTCGGCGGCGCGGGTCGGGATCGATCGCAAGGGGATGATTACCGTCACCACCGACATGACCGACATCGGCACCGGCACCTACACCATCCTAGCCCAGACTGCGGCGGAGATGATGGGTGTCGATCTGGACCGCGTGCGCGTCGATCTGGGCGATTCGGACTCGCCGGTTTCGGCGGGATCGGGCGGTCAGTGGGGTGCGAACAACTCGACGGCGGGCGTATACGCGGCTTGCGTCAAGCTGCGCGAGCAGATCGCGCAGAAGCTCGGCTTCAATTCGGCGGACGTGGAATTTGCGGACGGCAAGGTACGCTCGGGCAATCGCAGCGTATCGCTGAGCGAAGCCGTGGGCGATGCAGGTCTGTCGGCGGAAGATGCCATCGAATATGGCGACTTGGGCAAGCAATATCAGCAGTCGACCTTTGCCGGGCATTTCGTGGAGGTCGGTGTCCATGCCTATACCGGTGAGGTCCGCATCCGGCGGATGCTGGCGGTCTGCGCAGCCGGACGAATTCTGAACCCGAAGTCTGCGCGTAGTCAGGTGATCGGTGCGATGACGATGGGCGCTGGCGCCGCGTTGATGGAGGAACTCGCCGTCGACAAGCGCTTCGGCTTCTTCGTCAACCATGATCTGGCGAATTACGAGGTGCCGGTTCATGCCGACATTCCGCACCAGGAGGTCATCTTCCTTGACGAGGTCGACCCGACATCTTCGCCGATGAAAGCCAAGGGCGTCGGCGAACTCGGCCTCTGCGGCGTCGGCGCGGCGATTGCCAATGCCGCCTACAATGCGACGGGAATCCGCATTCGCGATTACCCGGTGACGCTCGACAAGATGCTCGACCGCCTGCCCCCGGTCGCCTGAGCGCGCGCCGGAGGATCGCAGGTCTTGGACAGCCAATATGACGTGGTGATCGTCGGCGGCGGTGCGGCGGGCATCGCCGCCGCCCGCACGCTTTCGGGATCCGGTCGAAGCACGATCCTGCTCGAAGCGGGGTCGCGCCTCGGCGGGCGGGCGCAGAGCGTGCCGCACCAGGGGGTCGCGCTCGATCTTGGATGTGGCTGGCTGCATTCTGCCGACCGCAATGCCTGGACAACGGTCGCGGAAGCGTCAGGCGTGGCGATCGATCGCCGGATGCCAGCCTGGGGCCAGCAGTTTCGCAACCTCGGCTTTTCGCCGCACGACCAGCGTGCCGCGAGAACGGCGTTCGAGCATTGGCTGGAACGGATGGAAGACGCGCCGCCGTCGAGTGACCGAGCGTCCGACTCGCTGCTGCCCGAGTGCGCCTGGAACGGGCATATTGCGGCGATGACCGGCTTCATCAGTGGTGTGACACCCGATCGGATCTCGGTCGCCGATTGCCTGGCGTATGAGAATGCCGCGACCGACTGCAACTGGCGCCTGCCCGGTGGCTATGGGGCGCTCATCGCCATGAGCATGCCCGCGGACGTCGCTCACCATGTATCGACCCCGGTAGAAAGCGTACTGCTCGAGGCGAACGGGGTTCGTCTGACGACGTCGGCGGGGGACATTACCGCCCGCGCCGTCATCCTCACCGTATCGACAGCGGTCCTCGCCGGAAACACGATCGCCCTCCCCGACGCGCTGGAGCCATGGCGCGCTGCGGCAGCGCAATTGCCGCTCGGCCGCAACGAGAAGCTGTTCCTCGCGATCGATGGTCCCGCGCCGTTCGAAGCGGAGACACAGGTCCTCGGCAAGCCGGGCGAGGCATCAAGCGCGTCTTGCTATATCCGGCCGCTCGGATGGCCGGTCATCGAGTGCTTTTTCGGTGGTGAAGGCGCGCGCCGGGCCGAAGCCGAGGGCAAAGATGCGGCGTTTGCGGATGCGATCGACGATCTCGTCGCGCTGTTCGGAACCGACGCGCGCCGGTCGCTCCGGCCGATCATCGCCTCGGCGTGGAGCGCCAACCCGCGAATCGGAGGCGCCTATAGCTGCGCGCTGCCGGGTCACGCCGCTGCACGGGAGACGTTGGCACGGCCGTTTGATGACCGAATTTTCTTTGGGGGCGAAGCCACCAATCCGGTCGACTTCAGTACCGCGCATGGGGCGCATGACAGTGGCGTGCGCGCCGCGCGGGAGGTGGCAGCTGCTTTGCGCGCGTAGCGTATTTACTTGAACGATCTAAGCCCTTCCCCGGCGAGGGCCGGGGGCCAGTTGCGGGCCGTAGGGTGGAGAGCATCGCGCCCGATGCTCTCGGCCACCTCTACTGGGCCCCGGCCTTCGCCGGGGAAGCGCTCCTTATTTTTTTAAACCGTTGCGCGTGCCCTACCGGTCGAACGGGTTCTTTGGCGCGCGGAGCGTCAGCCGGACCGGCACCGCGCCGAACCCGAGATCCCGCCGGATCCCGTTGATCAGATAGCGCTGATAGCTCGTCGGCAACTGGTCGACCCGCGTGCCGAACAGGACGAAGCCCGGCGGACGAGTCTTCGCCTGCGTCAGATAGCGCAGCTTGATCCGCTTGCCCCCGGGGGCTGGCGGCGGGTTGGCCTCGACCGCGCGTCCGAACCAGCGGTTGAGCTCGCCCGTACCGACGCGGCGCGACCAGGCGTCGCGCGTGTCGAATGCGACCTTGAGCAAAGTATCGAGCCCCTTGCCGGTCGCCGCCGATACGGTCAGCACCGGCATGCCCTTGATCTGGCTGAGGCCATCCTCGAGTGCAGTACGAATGCCGTTGAACAGGCTCGAGGCATTCTCCGCCACATCCCACTTGTTGATCGCAACGATCAGCGCGCGGCCTTCTTGAAGCGCGGCATCGGCAATGCGCAGATCCTGCGATTCGAGCCCGCGCGTCGCATCCAGCAACAGCACGACGACTTCGGCAAAATCGATCGCGTGGAGCGCATCGGCGACCGACAGCTTCTCGAGCTTGTCCTGCACGTTGGCGCGCTTGCGCATGCCGGCGGTGTCGATCAGCCGGACCTTGCGCGCATCCTCGCCGGGCTCGCGCTCGGGGTCGTGCCAGATCCAGTCGACCGCGATCGAATCGCGCGTGATGCCCGCTTCGGGGCCGGTAATCAGACGGTCTTCGCCGAGGATGCGGTTGATCAGCGTGGATTTGCCCGCGTTCGGACGCCCGATGATCGCCAGCTTGAGCGGCGCGTCGGGGGCATATTCCTCGTCGACGTCGGCGTTGGGAATGTCGTCGCCAGCCGCGTCCTTCTCGGGTTCGATGAAGGGGAGCAGCGCGTCGAACAATTCGACCAGCCCTTCGCCATGCTCCGCCGACAGTTCGACCGGATCGCCGAAACCGAGCGAGAGCGACTCGAGAATGCCGTCTGCCCCGGCCTTGCCCTCGGCCTTGTTGGCGACGAGGATGACCGGGGTGGTCGATCCGCGCAGCCAGCGCGCGATCTCCTCGTCGAGGGGCACGATGCCCGCGCGCGAATCGAACAGGAACAGCGCGACGTCGGCCTGTGCGACCGCGGCCTCGGTCTGCGCGCGCATCCGGCCGGGCAAGGACGCGGCGTCCTTGTCCTCGTAACCGGCGGTGTCGATGACGCGGAAATCGAGCCCGACGAGCGTCGCCGCCCCCTCGCGCCGATCGCGGGTCACGCCGGGGCGATCGTCGACGAGCGCGAGTTTCTTTCCGACGAGACGATTGAAGAGCGTCGACTTGCCGACGTTCGGCCGGCCGATAATCGCGACCACAGGGAGACTGGACATGCGCCTCCCTTAGGGCAAGCGCACGTCTTCGTCACCCCGCCGTGTCGCGGTTACTTATAGGCCGCGAGACGACCCTTCTGGTCAAGCACATACAGCGTCGAATTGGCGACGACCGGCGGCAGCGTGAATGGTGCCTTCGATTCGATCACCGTGCCCAGTTTGCCGTTCTCGACCGAGGCCGAAACGATCTGCCCGAGCGAGTTGGTCAGCACGAGACGACCGCCAGCGAGCACCGGGCCGTACCAGGTGATCGGGTTGGCCTTCTTCTTGTCCTTGATCGTGCCGTCCTTCTGGACCTTCTCGCTCTCGAAATGGCGCAGCTGGCTGATCCACCGGACCTTGCCCGTCGCCCGCGCAAGACAGACCAGTCGCGCATCGTCGGTCACGATGAAGACCCATTCGCCGGCAACCCAAGGGGTCGAGATGCCGGCGAAGTTCTGCTCCCACAGGCGCTGGCCCGAGACGATCTCGAGCGCGACCATGCGGCCGCCCTGCCCGACCGCGAAGACGATCCCGCGGTCAATGACCGGGTCCGCGTCGATATCGGCGAGCGACGACACCGAGGTCGAGATCGACGAGCGCGACAGCGCGTCCTGCCACAAGGTGCGACCGTTCTCGTAGCGATAGGCGTTGAGCTCGCCCGAGGAGAAGCCTGCGACGACCGTGCCCTGGCTGACCGCTGGTGCCGCGACGCCGAACACGCCCTGCGTCTCGATCGAGCCCGAGGCGGTCCAGACGACCGTGCCATCGGCCTGTGACAACACGTACAGCTGGTTATCCTGGCTCAGGACGTAGATCTGGCCATTGGCAACCGACGGCGCGCCACGCAGCGGTGCGCCTGGCTTGGCCCGCCACAATTCCTTGCCGCTTGCCGCATCGAGCGCGACCACATCGCCGAGGCCGTCGGTCGCGAACACCTTGCCGTCGTCGAAACTGACGCCGCCGCCGAAGCGCGCGCTACGAGCCTTCTTGTCGGTCGTCGCGATGCTGGCGTCCCAGGCGCGCGCGCCGGTGCTGGCCGAATAGGCATGGACCATCGCGTTGACGTCGATCGCATACAGTCGACCGCCGCCGATGACCGGTGCTGCACCGAGCCGCTGGCGATTGGTGCCGCCGTCGATCGTCACGCTCCAGGCGCGATTGAGCGACGTGCCTAGCGTCAACTGGCCGAGCGACTTGGAGGCGGAGCCACCTGGCTGCGCCCAACTGTCGTTGGTCGCGGCCGGCGGCACGAGGACCTGGACCTCGGCGATCGTCTTGTCGGCGATCACGTCATTCTCGCCCTGCAAGATCGCAATGCGATTGCCGAGCACCGGGGTCTTCTTCTTACCCTTGAACGTCGCGCAGCTGCTCAAGGCGATGGCGGAGACCGCAACCAGCAAGACTCGATTGGTCATCTTCATTGCGACTTCTGTTCCTTCGGCTCGTTCACGGCATCAACCCCCAATACGCCGGCCATCTGAACCGCGCGTTGCCGGACGGTCTCTGCGACGTCGGGTTCACGTGCGATCTGGCCGTACAACGTCCCCGCGAGATCGCGGCGCCCCATCTTCAAATACGAAACGGCAACCATCTCGCCGGCGCTGCCGAACCATGGGTTGCCCTTCACGGCCAATCCGCGCAGCCGGGAAACAACCACGTCGGGCTTGATCGTGTCGAACTCGGCGCTGGTCTGCCGGACCAGTGCGAGATCGCGGAACGGCTGACCGATCGATGCATCGTTCGCGATCGCCGCAAATTTCGCAGCGGCGCCGCGCAGATCGTTCTTCTGGAGCAGCAGATCGGCCTGGCTCATCAGCGCCAGCGCGCGATAGCCCTTTACCCCGGAATCAGCGAGCGTCGCCAGTTCGGCGTCCGTGCCCGACCGGCGTGCGCCCATATCCTCATAAGCCTTGCTCAGCGCCTCGCCCTCGTCGCCCGCGACCGATTGCTGGTGCGCGCGATAGATCTGCCACCCACCGAAGCCGAGCACGATCAGCACGACGACAACGATCGCGGCAATGCCGTAACGGCGCCAGGCGGTCGCCATCTGGTCGCGGCGGAGTTCCTCGTCGACTTCCCGGAGGAATGCAGCATCGGTGTTGGGTGGCACGGCCACTGGGAAACTCCATCGGATGGGGCGGGAAGGAGCGGACCTTAGCCGTGCGACCGCCTAAACAAAAGCGGGCAATCGTTACGCTATGGTACGATAGGGAAACGGAGCGGACTCAATCCTTGGGGGCGTAAATCTGCTCGGCACCCGGAAAGGTGCGCGCACGGACCTCCGCCGCATAGGTTGCGGCTGCGGCGGAAATGCGGCCACCCAGATCATCGTATTTCTTGACGAAGCGCGCGGTGCGCTCGAACAGGCCAAGCATGTCCTCGGCGACCAGTACCTGACCGTCGCACTGCGCCGACGCGCCGATCCCGATCGTCGGGCAATCGACCATCCGGGTCAGCTCGATCGCAATCGGTTCGACCACGCCTTCGATCACCAGCGCGAACGCCCCCGCCTTGGCGATCGCGCAGCCATCCGCGACGATCTTCTCGGCCTCGGCCGCGGTCCGGCCGCGCGCGCCATAACCGCCGAGCGTGTTGACCGCCTGCGGGGTGAGCCCGACATGTCCCATCACTGGAATTCCGCGTTCGCTGAGGAAACGGACGGTCGGCGCCATCGCGGTGCCGCCCTCCAGCTTCACCGCCGCCGCGCCGGTCTGCTTGAGCAGATATGCCGCGCTTTCGAACGCCTTTTCGGGCGATGCCTCATAGCTGCCGAACGGCATGTCGATCACCACGACCGCATGATAGCTGCCGCGCACCACCGCAGCGCCATGCGCCGCCATCATCTCGAGCGTGACCGGCACGGTCGAGGGAAGGCCGTAGATCACCTGCCCGAGGCTGTCGCCGACCAGCAGCATGTCGCAATGCGGGTCGAGCAATTGCGCATTGCGCACGGTATAAGCGGTGAGCATCACCAGCGGGTCGCCCTTCCCCTTGCGCGCGCGGATCGCGGGGACGGTGAGGCGCTTCATCGGCGCGGGCGTCGGATTGGCGCGGCTGGTCGCGGTGTCGATCGTGAAGGTCGTGGACATGGCGCGGGGATAGCGGCTTGCGCGGCCCCGCGCCAGTCGGGCGCGTCAGTCGACCGTCACGCCCTTCCAGAAGGCGAAGCGATCCTTGATCTCGGCGGCCTTGGGCTTGGGGTCGGGGTAATACCAGGCCGCGTCGACGTTGCGCTTGCCGTCGACAACGAGCGTCTTGTAGCTCGCGTCGCCCTTCCACGGGCAATGCGAGTGCGTCGCGCTCGGTTCGAACAGGTCGGCGACGATGCTGTCGGCGGGGAAATAATGGTTGCCCTCGACGATCACGGTATCGTCCGACTGGGCGATCACGGTTCCGTTCCAGCGTGCGGTCGGCATGGGCTTGGTCCTTCGGGTCAGGGCTTGAGGGCCTCAACATAGGTATCGGGCTTGAAGCCTGCCAGCAGCACGTCGTCCTTGACGAGGATCGGGCGTTTGATGGCGGAGGGGTTGCTGAGCATAATCGCGAGCGCCTTGTCGGCGTCGAGGTCGGTCTTGTCGGCGTCGGGGAGCTTACGGAAGGTCGTGCCGGCGCGGTTGAGGACGCTTTCCCAGCCGAGCTGATCGATCCATTGGCGCAGGAGCGCGGGGTCTACGCCTGCGGTCTTGTAGTTGTGGAAGGTGTAGGCGATGCCGTTGGTGTCTAGCCAGGTGCGGGCTTTTTTTACGGTGTCGCAGGCTGGGATGCCGTAGAGGGTTGCGGGCATTGGGGGCCTTTCTTTGGAGCGATCGTTCGATAGCGGGTCGCCCCCGAAATTGCAGCAGTTCCGGTTCCGCCCACTAGCGGACATTCGAAATGTCGGGCAGCGTTCAACCATGATCGCTGCCATCCTGCTCCTCGCTATCAACGCGCCCATTTTGGGTTGCGATCTGGCCGACATTAACACCGCCCGTTCTTTGCATGAAGCACTTGGCCGTCGAGCTGAAAAGATTATAGCGGCGGCATCGGCAGGAGGCCCGAATGCAGACGCCTTGCTAGACGGATTGATCGATCAATCCGCCAGCTTCGCCCTCGGCGCTGGGGATGTGGGACGACCGCTCGGAACGGGCGTGGCGGGTGCTCGGTCGATGGCCGAAACCATGAACGCTGACCAGTTCCGTTTTCTTGGTTGGGATTACATTGACGGGCCCGCCGATGCTTGCGGCAAGCAATCGGTCAAGGTGGACTTCATCAGCAGCACTGACCAGCGTATCTCACAGGTCGAGTTCACGTTCCTAAAAGCGCGGCTGATCGCTGCGGAAGGTTGGGAGCGGTCGTTCGAGACTGGAACACTGCCCCGCCCGGCACCTGCTCGAAATGGCAGCTAACCACCAATTTTCGCCGTTCAGCCTGAGGCGTCGGCAGCGGACATTTGAGGGGTCACGCTTCCACTTCCGTCATCCCCGCGGAGGCGGGGATCCATACTGGCTGACAGCGCAGTACAGGACGGACGGTGCTAATGGATTCCCGCCTGCGCGGGAATGACGGACGGGTTGCAAGTAATTCCGCCCCCCCACCGTCGTACCCGTGACGGCCGCGATCCATCGCGATGTGACTCCGCACATGATCGGACAGGACCCCGGTGGACCCCGGGCCAAGCCCGGTGACGCAGGATTAAGGTCAGCGCGACCCCTCAAGCCGCCTCGAACATCTCCGGCGACAGCGCCATCAGCGCCTCGGACCCGCCCTCAATCTTGCGGCGCAGTGCGCCAGCCTCGGGCATCACGCGCTCGGCGAAGTAGCGTGCCGTCATCAACTTGGCGTCGAGGAACTTCACGTCCCCCTCGCCCGCTGCCTTCAGCCTGGTCGCGGCGACCGCCATCCGCAGCCACATCAGCCCGACCGCGACGATCCCCATCAGGTGCATGTAGCTGTGCGCGCCCGCGCCGACGTTGTCGGGGTTCTGCATGCCGTTCTGCATGAACCACAAAGTCGCCTGCTGGAGCTCGCCATTCGCCTTTTCCAGCGCGCCCGCGAACACGGCGGTCGCGGGATCGGCCTTGGCGGCGGCGACTTCCTCGGCCACCACCTTGAACAGCGCCTGCACCGCACGTCCGCCGTTCTGCGCGAGCTTGCGGCCGACCAGATCCATCGCCTGCACGCCGTTGGTGCCTTCGTAGATCATCGCGATCCGCGCATCCCGGACATATTGCTCCATGCCCCATTCGGCGATGTAGCCGTGGCCGCCGTACACCTGCTGCGCGTTGGTCGCGATGTCATAGCCCTTGTCGGTGCCATAGCCCTTGATCACCGGCGTCAGCAGCCCGAGCAGATCGCCCGCGAGCTGCTTCTCTTCGTCGCTGACCGCGGCATGTTCGAGATCGGCCTGGAGCGCGCCCCACAGGCAGAGGGCGCGAAGGCCTTCGGTCAGCGCCTTCGACTCCATCAGCATGCGGCGGACGTCGGGGTGGACGAACAGCGTGTCCGCCTTCTCGCCCGGCTCCTTGGCGCCAGTGAGCGAGCGGCCCTGGCGGCGGTCCTGCGCATATTGCACCGCATTCTGATAGGCGACTTCGGCGACGCCAAGGCCCTGCAACCCGACGCCGAGGCGCGCGGCGTTCATCATGATGAACATCGCCGCGAGGCCCTTCATTTCCTCGCCGACGAGCCAGCCGGTCGCGCCGTCATAGTTCATCACGCAGGTCGAATTGGCGTGGATCCCCATCTTGTGCTCGATCGAGCCGCAGGTGACCGCGTTGCGTTCGCCGATCGACCCGTCGTCGCCGACCATGAACTTGGGCACCACGAACAGCGAAATGCCCTTCGAGCTTTCCGGCGCGCCCGGCGTCTTTGCCAGCACGAGGTGGATGATGTTGCTGGTCAGGTCATGCTCGCCCGACGAGATGAAGATCTTGGTGCCGGTGATCTTGTACGATCCGTCGGCCTGCGGCTCAGCGCGGGTGCGGATCAGGCCGAGGTCGGTGCCGCACTGCGGCTCGGTCAGGTTCATCGTCCCGCCCCATTCGCCGCTGACCATCTTGGGGACGTACTTGGCCTTCTGCTCGTCCGAGCCCTTGACCAGCAACGCGGCGATCGCGCCGTGCGACAGGCCGGGGTACATGGCGAACGCCATGTTGGCGGAGATCATATATTCCTGAAACGCGGTCGAGACGACGTGCGGCATCCCCTGCCCGCCGAATTCCTCGGGCGCGCTGAGCGTTCCCCAGCCCGATTCGACAAACGCCTGATAGGCCTCCTTGAAGCCCTTGGGCGTGGTGACCGAACCGTCGTCATGCCGCACGCAGCCTTCCTGATCGCCCGAATAGTTGAGCGGGAACAGCACTTCGGCGACGAACTTGCCGCCCTCGTCGAGCACAGCATCGACCACGTCTGGGGTCGCGTTCTGGAAGCCGGGGAGATTGGCGTAGCTCTGCATGCCGATCACGTGATCGAGGATGAAGCGGGTGTCGCGGACGGGGGGCGTGTACTGGGGCATGGGGAGTCCTTCAGGCGGTCTGGCCGTCGTGGGTTTCGAGCAGGGTGACAAAATCGTCGAGTTCGTGGATCGCCGCATCGATGTCGCGTTTCTGCGCGGTGAGCAGCGCGATCCGGTCGCGGCAGCGCTCGATCGTCGTCTGGCGCTGGATCTTCCGGCCGTCGCCAATGTCGTACAGGTCGATCATCTCGCGGATTTCGCCGAGCGAGAAGCCGACGCGCTTGCCGCGCAAGATCCACGCGAGCCGCGCACGGTCACGCTGCGAATAGATGCGGGTCGTTCCACGCCGCTCTGGCGCAATCAGGCCCTCATCCTCGTAGAAGCGCAACGCCCGCGCTGTGACGTCGAATTCCGCCGACAGGTCGGAAATGGAAAAGTGATCGCGCGTCGGGTGGCGATCGATCACGGCATAGGCGGCACCGGTGCTCATGCCCGCCAAAATAGTTGCCCTTTACGTGAACGTCAAGACCGTCCGTCGCTCGGGCATAGCAGTTTGCCGCGAAGGTCGCGCAGCGTGGATGCTTCGGACAGCGATTCGCTCAACCGGTCGAGCATAAGACCGCTGACGGACGCGTGACCGGTGCAGATCCGCTGGCAGGCGGATGGCAGGCGCCCGGGGAAAACGAGGCGATCGCCTTCAAACCGCGCGTCGAACGCACATGCTTGGCCGCCACCCTCACCCTCGAACGTGACGTGCAGGATCTCGCCAGCGCGCGTGACCGTGCCGGTGCCACTGCAATGTTCGCGGTCGTCATAATCGGCCGCCACCCCGATCCGATACGCAGTCGCGCTGGGGACGATGCAGACCCGGTCGCCTTCGCGCGCGTACAGGCCGGTAATGTCGGTGCTGGCTGGATCGGGGATGATTCCCGCCTGGATTGCGGCGGCTTCCAGGCCGATCGGCGTCGCGGTCGTCCGGGTCGGCGGCGGCGCGCCTTGCTGGCATGCTGCCAGCAGCAGAAGCACCGCCAGCGGCGTGCGGTTCATGCGACCGGGACCAGCCGATCGCGGTCGACGCGCCGATAGAAGCAACTGCGCGCGCCGGTATGGCACGCCGGTCCGGCGGGATCGACGATCAGCCAGACGGCGTCCTGGTCGCAGTCGATCCGGATATCGTGGACGCGCAGGACATGCCCCGACGTCTCGCCCTTGCGCCACAGCGCGCCGCGGCTGCGCGACCAGAAATGCGCATCGCCGGTTTCCACCGTCAGCTTGAGCGCAGCGGCATTCATATGCGCGAGCATCAGGACTTCGCCGGTGGCGCGGTCGGTCGCCACCGCGGTGATGAGGCCGGCGGCATCATATTTCGGGTCGAGCACGAGGCCGGTTTCGCGAGGGTCTGCCATGGCGCGCGGTGTAGCGGGAGAGATGCGCCCCGTCACCCCGGCACAGGCCGGGGCTGCCACGTTCGGGGCAGACGGGTGCCTGTTACGTGGCGGCTCCGGCCTCCGCCGGGGTGACGGCATTTGGTCACCCCTTGCGGATCGCCTCGACCAGTTCGTCCTTGGTCATCGTCGACCGTCCCGCGATCCCGATCCTTCGCGCTTCGTCCATCAGATCGTCCTTGGTGCGATCCTCCAGCTTGCCCCCGCCGTGATGATCGATCGTCCCCGCCGCCTTGGCGTTGGCGATTCGCGCTGCCTTCTCCGGCGACGCCCCATCGCGCCGCAAATCTTCATACAGTTTGTCGTCCTTGATGCTCGGCCCGTGATCCTTCGCCATGCTCAACTCCCAATGCGCGACAATTTTCGATCCCCGAAAGCCGCCGGAACGAACAATGCGACCAATCGCTCCGGGGGATGTTACAAAAGCGCGACAAAGCCGATCACCGTCCCTATATGCGGCCTCGAAGCTCTACCCTCCCCCGAAGGGCGCCAATGCTCACAACCAATCCGTTCGAAGCCCCCGAAAACGGGGACAAACTGCATGAGGAATGCGGTGTCTTTGGTATCTCCGGCGCGGCCGACGCCGCCCGGCTGGTCGCGCTGGGGCTCCACGCGCTCCAGCATCGCGGGCAGGAAGCAGCTGGCATCACCAGCTTCGACGGTGCCGAATTCCATACCCACCGCGCGATGGGCCACGTTGCTGGCAATTTCGACCGCGAGGAGATCATGGTCCCGCTGCGCGGCACGGTCGCCTGCGGCCATGTGCGCTACTCCACCACCGGCGAGACCGCTTTGCGCAACGTCCAGCCGCTCTACGCCGACCTCGCCTCGGGCGGGTTCGCGATCGCGCATAACGGCAATATCTCGAACGCGATGCGGTTGCGCCGCGATCTCGTCCGGCGCGGGTCGATCTTCCAGTCGACCAGCGATACCGA
Source organism: Sphingomonas sp. TREG-RG-20F-R18-01 (assembly GCF_022662475.1). Classification (GTDB taxonomy): domain Bacteria; phylum Pseudomonadota; class Alphaproteobacteria; order Sphingomonadales; family Sphingomonadaceae; genus Sphingomonas. Next base: position 212,924 of record NZ_JAKNQQ010000006.1, on the reverse strand, counting down.
GACGATCATCCATCTCGTCGCGACGTCCAATTATCGCACCGTCGTCGACAAGTTCATCGATGCGTTGAAGCGCGTCGAAGGCGCCTATTCGCTGATCGTGATGACGCCTGAGGGCATGATCGCGTGTCGCGATCCACTCGGCATCCGCCCCCTCGTGATGGGCCGGATCGAACAGTCGGACGGCAGCGACGCGGTGATCTTCGCTTCCGAGACGGTCGCGCTCGACGTCGTCGGTGCGACCTTCGTCCGCTCGATCGATCCGGGCGAGCTGGTGATGGTCAAGGGCAGCGAGATCACCTCGCATCGCCCGTTCGCGCCCGTGTCGGCGCGTCCGTGCATCTTCGAATTCGTCTATTTCTCGCGCCCCGATTCGATCTCGGAGGACCGCAGCGTCTACACCGTCCGCAAGGCGATCGGCGCGCAGCTCGCGATCGAAAGCCCGGTCGATGCGGACCTCGTCATCCCGGTCCCCGATTCGGGCACCCCGGCGGCGCTCGGCTATGCGCAGGAATCGGGCATCCCGTTCGAACTCGGGATTATCCGCTCGCATTATGTCGGGCGCACCTTCATCCAGCCGGGCGACAAGGTTCGTCACCTTGGTGTGAAGTTGAAGCACAACGCCAATCGCGCGCTGATCGCGGGCAAGAAGATCGTGCTGATCGATGATTCGATCGTGCGCGGGACGACCAGCCTCAAGATCGTCGAGATGATGCGCGAAGCGGGCGCGGCCGAAGTCCATATGCGGATCGCGAGCCCGCCGACGCGGCATTCGTGCTTTTACGGCGTCGACACGCCCGAGCGTGCCAAGCTGCTCGCCGCGACGAAGAATCTCGAGGAGATGGCGGCGTATATCAAGGCCGACAGCCTCGCGTTCGTCTCGATCGACGGCCTGTACAAGGCGCTCGGCGAGCCGCAGCGCAACGCGATCCGGCCAAGCCATTGCGATGCCTGCTTCACCGGCGACTATCCGACGACGCTGACCGACCAGGATGATGTCTCGTCGGTCGACCAGTTCGCGCTGCTGGCCGAACGCGTCAGCTAAGGACTGCCGACGATGACCGATACCGCTGTCGAACAGCCCGCTGCCGACCGTCCGTTTGCCGGGCGGATCGCGCTCGTTACTGGCGCGAGCAAGGGGATCGGTGCCGCGACGGCGATCGCGCTCGCCGCAGCCGGGGCGCATGTCGTCCTCACCGCGCGCACCGCGGCGTCGCTGGAAGCGGTCGAGAACGCCATCTTCGATGCGGGGGGATCGGCGACGATCGCGCCGCTCGATCTGACCCAGGCCGATGCGATTGCGCGGCTCGGCCAGGCGATCGGAGAACGTTGGCTGACGCTGGACATTCTCGTCCTCAACGCGGCGATGCTCGGCACGCTCGCACCCGTGCCCGCGATCGATCCCAAGGAAATGGCGGCGGTGCTGACGCTGAACGTCAGTGCACAGGCCGCGTTGATTGCGGCGTTCGACCCGATGCTGCGCAAGTCCGACCGCGCGCGCGTGATCGGCGTTAGCTCGAGCGTCGGGCGCAAGCCGCGCGCCTATTGGGGACTGTACGGCGCGTCCAAGGCGGCGTTCGAGACGATCGTTTCGGCGTACGGTGACGAAATGGAGCGAATCAGCAACATCCGCACCGCGATCCTCGACCCAGGCGCGACCCGCACCGACATGCGTCGCCGCGCCTATCCGGGTGAGGACCCCAAGTCGGTGAAGGAACCGCGCGTCGTCGCGGAACGGATCGTGGCGCTGCTGGCGGAGGATTTCGCGACGGGGCATTTCGAACAGGTCGGGTGACGGGAGGTGGGGGCCGAGCGACGTTGCACAGGCCTTGCCGTCATGGCGGGACAAGATCGGGACTTGATCATTCCCCCACCCCAGCGCTAGAGCACCCACACTCGCCTGGACCCGGTGCAAATCCGGGTGGCTCTTCCAGCCGCCGATCCGCTGGATAACAGAACACATGGATAGCGAAGTCACCGACCCTGCAAGCGGTCCGGTGCCATGTGCCTGCGTTTGGTATCTCATGACATTTTCATCTTTCAGAACCCAATGGTTCTCCTCGTTCGCCGACGTGCGGCGCGAGACGCTGGCCGGCATCGTCGTCGCGCTGGCGCTCATTCCCGAAGCGATCGGCTTCTCGATCATCTCGGGCGTCGATCCGCAGGTCGGGCTTTACGCCTCGGTCGCGATCGCGATCGTCATCTCCTTCATCGGCGGCCGTTCCGCGATGATCTCGGCGGCGACCGCGGCGGTCGCGGTGGTGGTGACGCCGCTGGTGCGTGATCACGGCGTCCCCTATCTTTTCGCCGCGACCATCCTGATGGGGGTGTTCCAAATCCTCGCGGCGGTGCTCCGGCTCGACCTGGTGATGCAGTTCGTTTCCCGCTCGGTGATCACTGGTTTCGTCAACGCCTTGGCGATCCTCATTTTCATGGCGCAGTTGCCGCAGCTGACGGGCGTGACCTGGCATAGCTTCGCGCTGGTCGCTGGCGGTCTGGCGATCATCTATCTCCTGCCGCGCCTGACCAAGGCGCTGCCCTCCCCGCTGGTCGCGATCGTCGTGCTCGCGGTGATCAGCATCGCGCTCGCCCTGCCGGTGCGCACCGTCGGCGACATGGGACGCCTGCCCTCGGGGCTGCCGTCGTTCGCGCTGCCGCAGGTTCCGCTGACGTGGGAGACGCTGCGGATCATCCTGCCCTATTCGTTGACGATGGCGGCGGTCGGGCTGCTCGAATCGCTGCTCACCGCGCAGATCGTCGACGACATGACCGACACGGATAGCAACAAGCGCCGTGAATGCGCGGGCCAAGGCGGGGCTAACATCGTCGCCGCATTGGTCGGCGGGATGGGCGGGTGCGCGATGATCGGCCAATCGGTGATCAACGTGACCTCGGGCGGGCGCAAGCGGCTGTCGACCTTCGTCGCGGGGGCGTTCCTGCTGTTCCTGCTCGCGGTGCTGGGGCCGGTGGTCGGGCGGATCCCGATGCCCGCGCTGGTCGCGGTGATGATCATGGTCTCGATCGGGACCTTCAGCTGGAATTCGATCCTCAACCTCGGCCGGCACCCGCCGACGTCCTCGGCGGTGATGCTGGTGACGGTCGCGGTCGTCGTCGCGACGCATGATCTGGCGCAGGGCGTGCTGGCCGGGGTGCTGCTGTCGGGGATCTTCTTCGCGGGCAAGGTGGGGCGGATGGTTTCCGTGGTGCGCACGACGGGTGCCGGCGGCGTGGTCTACCAGGTCAGCGGGCAGATCTTCTTTGCCTCGGTCGACCGCTTCTCAAGGGCGTTCCTGCCGGAGCACGGCGCGCCGGTCACGATCGATATGACCTCAGCGCATTTCTGGGACATTTCGGGGGTCGGCGCGCTCGACAAGATCGTCGCCCGGCTGCGCCGGGACGGGTCGGTGGTCGAGGTCATCGGCTACAATCGCGCGAGCGCCGATCTAGTCGATCGCTATGCCTTGCACGACAAGACCGGGTTCGAGCTCGGGGTAGTGCCGCATTGATGGCGGTCGATGGGCCGGGTTGATCGTGACCGTTCGTTTCGAGCGTGACCGAGAAACCCGGCGCAGCGTGGGTTTCGCGTTTCCGCGCAGCTTCCGGTTTGGCGTCAGACCTTGACCAGCGTGACCTGTGCGACGTCGATTCCCTGCCCGCGGAACCCGCCCTCGCAGTACATCAGATAATAGCGCCACAAGTTTATGAACTTGCTGTCGAACTTCGCCGGAAGACGCCCAGCATGCACCGCTGCATCGAACGCGATCCGCCAGCGACGCAGCGTCTCGGCATAATGAAGGCCGAAGCTGCGCTTGTCCTGCCACGCGAGTCCGTGCGACCTGGCGAGCGCGCGGAAGCGGCTTTCCGACAGCAGCATCCCGCCCGGAAACACGAACCGCTGGATGAAATCGACGTTCGCGGCATAGGCCTCGAAGATCGCGTCATCGATCGTGATATACTGGATCGCCGCGCGCCCGCCGGGTTTGAGCGCGCGCGCGATCGCGGCGAGATACGTGCCCCAATAGTCCTGTCCGACCGCCTCGACCATCTCGATGCTGACGATCCCGTCATACTGGCCGGTGACATCGCGGTAATCGGTCCGCGAGACGGTGACGCCCGACAGCCCGGCATCCGCGATCCGGTCATTGACCGCGCGTTCCTGTTCGCTCGACAGCGTGATTGCATCGACCCGCACCCCGCGCCGCGCCGCCGCCTCGGCGAAGCCACCCCAGCCGCAGCCGATCTCGAGCACGGTCTGCCCGGGCGTCAGCTCCAGCCGGTCGAGGATCGCAACGTTCTTTCGCGCCTGTGCCGCCGTCAGATTCTCGGTCGTCATCGCCGCTTCATCGAACAGTGCGGCCGAGTACATCATGCTCGGATCGAGCCACAGGCTATAGAAGTCGTTACCCAGATCGTAGTGGAAATGGATGTTGCGCCGGGATCCCGCGCGCGAGTTGCGGCGCAGGGCGTTGCGCCAGCCGCGCAGCATGCGGATCATTCCGCCCGATCGCGCCGTCCCGCCCAGACTGAGGCGGTTGCGCATGAACAGTTCGAACAGCACGGTCGGATCGGGGCTGGTCCACTCCCCCTTGGCCCAGCCGACATACCAGCCCGCCGAGCCGCCCGTCACCAGCCGCAGCAGTGCGCGCCAGCTGACCAGATCGACCACCGCCGCCGGCCCGGGCGCCCTCCCGCCGAGCAGCCGCTTGCGCCCCCCCGGCAAGGTTGCCGCGAGCGACCCCTCGACCAGACCAGCATCGATCCGGTCGAGCACGGCATTGAACGGTTTTGCAAATACCCCAAACATCGCGCCCCCCTCGCATTCCGGGGCGTGGTTGCCAAGCCGCTCAGCGCACCTGTTTCACCGCCTGCAACGCACGCTCGCGCGCCTCGCGGTGGCCGATGATCTTGGCGGGATACTCCTTCGGGCGGCACCCGGCCTCCTCGGGGTCGTGGATTGCGTCGCCCTTCACGTCGGCGAGCTCGGGCACCCATTCACGAATATAGGCCCCCGCGTCGAACTTGGGCGACTGGGTCAGCGGCGCCATGATCCGGACGAACATGTTCGAATCGATTCCCGTGCCCGCGGTCCACTGCCAGTTGACCGAGTTGGATCCGTAATCGCCATCGACCAGGCAATCCCAGAACCACCGCTCGCCCTCGCGCCAGTCGATCAGGAGGTGCTTGATCAGGAAGCTCGCGGTGATCATGCGGACGCGGTTGTGCATCCAGCCGGTTTTCCAGAGCTGGCGCATCCCGGCGTCGACGATCGGATAGCCCGTGCGGCCCTTCTGCCATGCCTTGAGGTCGGCGTCGGCGTCCTTGCCGCTGCGCCACGGCATCGCGTCATACTTCTCGCGCGCGTTCTTTGAGCCGTACTCCGGATATTGCAGGATGACGTTTTGCGCATAGTCGCGCCAGCCGATCTCGCTCAGGAAGACATCGACCGACCCGCCGACATTGGCGACCGCGTGCCACACCTGCGCTGCCGAAAGTTCGCCGAAATGGAGGTGCGGGGACAAGCGCGAGCTACCCTCCTGCGAGGGGAAGTTTCGCGTGTCGTCATAGTACTTCGCCTGCTTCTTGAACGCGTTCAGGCGATCGTGCGCGGCGTCTTCGCCGGGGGTCCAGTCGTTCGAGAAGCCGGTCGACCAGTCGGGCTTGGTCGGCAGCAACGTCCAGTCGGCGAGTTTGTCGCTCTTGGGCCATTTCTTCGGCGACGGGATTTTCGTGGGTTTGTGGATCGGCGCGGGGGGCGGCATGTGCTGCTTGAGCGCGCGCCAGAACGGGGTGTAGATCTTGTACTGCCCGCCGCTGCCGGTCGTGATCGATCCTGGCGGCGCGAGGTAATTGCCGTCGCGGCAGACGAGGTCGAGCGTCTCGGCGACCGCTTCCTCGGCCTTGCGCCACCACGGTTCGAAATGGCGGATGCAATGGACCTGCGTCGCGCCGGTTTCCTTTGCGAGTTCGGCCAGCACATCGACGCATTTGCCACGGCGCAGGATCAGGCGTGAGCCCTTCTCGCGCAGGTCGGCATCGAGGCTGTCGAGGCTGTGGTGGAGCCACCATCTTGACGCACCGCCCATGTGGTATTTGTCGGGGGTGTCGTCGTCGAGGATGTAGACGGGGATGACTGGTCCCTCGTTGATCGCGGCGATCAGCGCGGGATGATCGGCGAGGCGGAGGTCCCGGCGGAGCCAGAGGAGTGCGGGGGCGTCGCTCACTTTGGCGCTACCGTGGAAGAAAGGTGACTCGCACAAAGCCACAAAGGCACGAAGCAGGAGATCATGGATACGGACTTACATAATCGTTGATGAGCCGCCTCACGCCGTCCTTGACTGTCGGTGCTCCGAAATTCATCAGCAGTCCCAGTGGCAGGTCCATCAACCTGAGATAGGTTAGAACCTGCTTAGCGTGGACGGCGGCATATCGTTCCGTAGATTTCAGTTCGATCAGCAACATTCCCTCGACGAGAATGTCTGCCCGGAACCCCTCTTCGAATTGCAACCCATTGAACCGGATTGGGATCGGCCGCTGCCGTTCCACCGACAACCCCCGATCCATCAGGCTGGATGCGAGGCAGACTTCATACACCGACTCAAGAAGTCCCGGCCCGAGCGCTTGATGCAGCTTGAAGCCACAATCGACCGAGATCCGGGCAATGTCTTCCAGCGCAACGCGCATCCATCACCCTTCTTCGTGCCTTTGTGGCTTCGTGCGAGATCCTCTTACTCGACTCGTGGTTCTTTCTCCACCTGCCACGTCTGCCCCTGCGAGAGCAGCTTCTGCAGGTCGGGCGTCTTGCCCTTCGCCGCTTCCGTATTCTGCGTCACGACCGCGCTTTCGAACGTCGGACGCGGATCGTCGAACAGCACGCCGAGCGCCATTGGGAACATCCCGAAAGGCATCTCGACAAGCATGTGCGCCAGGCCACGGTTGGTCTGGTCATGCACGATCACGCCAGCCGCCGCCCAGTCGCCGTCGACTACGTCGACGACCTTGAGCACCAGCCGCTCCATGTCCATCGCCAGGCCCTTGGTGCCGGCTTCGAACAGCAACGGCTTGCCGTGCTCGACCCAAAGCTGGTTGGCACCAGCGTTCTTCTTCTCGGTGAAGGGCGCGAAGACGTCGTCGTTATAGACGATGCAGTTCTGGAAGATCTCGACGAACCCGGTGCCCTTGTGCGCATGCGCTGCCTTCAGGACGCCGACGAGGTTCTTGTGGATGTCGATCGCGCGCGCGATGAACCGGCCGCCTGCGCCCAATGCAAACGCGCACGGGTTGGCGGGGGTGTCGACCGAACCGAACGGAGTCGATGGCGTGCGCGTGCCGACGCGCGACGTCGGGGAGTACTGCCCCTTGGTCAGGCCGTAGATCTCGTTGTTGAAGAGCAGAACCTGGCAATCGAGATTGCGGCGGATGAGGTGCATCGTGTGGTTGCCGCCGATCGACAGCGCGTCGCCGTCCCCGGTGATGATCCACACGTCGAGATCGGGGTTGGCGAGCTTGACGCCCGTCGCGACCGCAGGCGCACGCCCGTGGATCGTGTGGAAGCCGTAGGTCTCCATATAATAAGGAAAGCGCGACGAGCAGCCGATGCCGCTGACGAACACGGTGTTTTCCGGACGCGCGCCGATTTCGGGCATCGTGCGCTGGACCGCCTTGAGCACGGCATAGTCGCCGCAGCCCGGGCACCAGCGGACTTCCTGATCGGTTTCCCAGTCCTTCGGCGTCGTCTTCACGATGGGGGTCATGTCGTTCATGGGTTCACAGCCTCCGGGCTGGGCAGTTGGGTTTCGCTGGAAGGTACGAAATCGCCCTCGGCGGGGAGATGACCGTCGATCGCGTCCTCGATCTCGGAGATGAGGAATGGCTGACCCGACACCTTGTTGAGCGGCTTGGCGTCGACCAGGAACTGGTCGCGGAGCACCGTCTTGAGCTGCCCGGTGTTCATTTCCGGCACGAGGATGGTGTCGTAACCCTTCAGCAACGCACCAAGATTTGCGGGCATCGGCCAGATGTGGCGGATGTGGATGTGTGCCACGTCACGGCCCTTCGCGCGCGCACGGCGGACCGCCTGATGAATCGGCCCGAAGGTCGAACCCCAGCCGACGATCGCGAGCTTGCCCGAGGTCTCGCCGAGCTCGACCGTCTGGTCGGGCACCGCGATGTTCGCGACCTTGTCGCGGCGGATCTCGGTCATCTTCTGGTGATTTTCGGCACCGTAATCGATGTTGCCGGTGCCGATCGCCTTCTCGATCCCGCCGATGCGGTGGAGCAGGCCGGGCGTGCCGGGCTTGACCCACGGACGCTTAAGGTTCTCGTCGCGCGCATAGGGCAGGAAGCCACCCTCGGGCACTTCTTCCAGATACTCGACCGGGAACGGCGCATAGGTCGACATGTCGGGGACGAGCCACGGCTCGGCCGCATTGGCGATATAGCCGTCGGTCAGCAGCATCACCGGGGTCATGTACTGGACCGCGATGCGCACCGCCTCGATCGCGACGTCGAAGCAATCCGACGGCGAGCGCGCGGCGAGGACCGGCATCGGCGCATCGCCGTTACGGCCGTAAACCGCCTGATACAGATCCGACTGCTCGGTCTTGGTCGGCAGGCCGGTCGAGGGGCCACCGCGCTGCGAGTTGACGATGACGAGCGGCAGCTCGGTCATGATCGCAAGCCCCATCGCCTCGCCCTTGAGCGCGATGCCCGGGCCTGACGACGATGTGACGCCAAGCTGCCCGGCGTAGGACGCGCCGATCGCAGACGCGATCGCGGCGATTTCGTCCTCTGCCTGAAAGGTGGTGACGCCATATTCCTTCAGGCGCGACAGGAAGTGGAGGATCGCCGACGCGGGCGTGATCGGATAGCCGCCGAAGAACATTGGAACGTCCGCCAACTGGACGCCCGCGACCAGCCCGAGCGAGATCGACTCGGCCCCGGTGACGGTGCGGTACAGACCGGGAGCCGTCGGGGCGACGCCGATGTGATGCTGCTTCATCGGGCCCGCCAGCTCGGCGGTCTCGCCGTAGGCGTGGCCGGCGTTCAGAGCGGCGATGTTCGCCTCGGCGAGCACGGGGGCCTTGGCGAACTTGGTCTTGAGCCAGTCGACGATCGGCGCGCGATCCCGATCGAACATCCAGAGCGCGAGCCCCAGCGTCCACATGTTCTTGCAACGCAGCGCTTCCTTGTTGCCAAGGCCGAACGGCTTCACCGCATCGAGCGTCAGTTGCGAGATGTTGAAGCTCAGCAGCTGCCACTTGGCGAGGCTGCCGTCGGTCAGCGGGTTGGCGGCGTATTTCGCCTTGGCGAGGTTGCGTTCGCCAAACTCGCCTTCGTCCGCGATGATCAGGCCACCGGCCTTCAGCGCGGGCGCATTCACCTTCAGCGCCGCCGGGTTCATCGCGATCAGCACGTCGGGCGCGTCGCCCGCAGTCTCGATCGCGGTCGAGCCGAAGTTAATCTGGAACGCGGACACACCGAACAACGTGCCTTGCGGCGCGCGGATTTCGGCGGGGAAATCGGGGAAGGTCGCCAGATCATTGCCCGACAGCGCGGTCGACAGCGTGAACTGCCCCCCGGTCAACTGCATACCATCGCCCGAGTCGCCGGCGAACCGGACGACGACGGACTCTGCGGTGGGGTGGGCGGAGGCTTCTTGGGGGGTAACTTCGTGCGCGGCGGTCGCCATCAGCGTCTTGTCCTACGGGTAATCGTTGTCATGCCCTTATGCCTCGAACGGCGCAGGGCCAAGGTAGTTTCAATAAGGGGCGGTGCAACCGCTGCTTTCCGGTCACCCAGCGGCGGCGAAGGCCGCGCCGAGCGTGAGGATCGCGCGGACATGCCGTTCGGCCAGCGCGACCACGTCCGCGCCATAGCCGCCACCGACCGTACTCGCCAGTGGAATGCCCCGATCGATCGCAAGCCGCGCGACGAGATTTTCGCGCGCGACAAGTCCCTCATCACTTAGCGCAAGACGACCGAGCCGGTCGTTTGCGAGCGGGTCGATCCCCGCCTGATAGAGGATGATCTGCGGGCGGACCTCGTCGAGCATTGGCACCAGCGTCGACTCGAGCGTGGCGAGATAGGCCGCGTCGCCGGTTGCATCGGGCAGACCGACGTCGAGCGTCGACCGCGCCTTGCGGACCGGGAAATTCTTCTCGGCGTGGATCGAATAGGTCGCGATCTGGGGATAGCCTGCGGTGAGTGCGGCGGTGCCGTCGCCCTGGTGGACGTCGCAATCGACCACCAGCACGCGCAGCCCATCCTCCTCCGCGAGCCGGACCGCGGCGATCGCGAGATCGTTGAAGACGCAATAGCCGGCCCCCGTCGCCGCCAAAGCGTGGTGACTGCCCCCCGCGGTATTGGCGGCGAAGCCCGTCTTCAGCGCGATCTTTCCGGCAAGCCACGTGCCGCCCGGCACCACCGCCGCGCGCGCAGCGACCGACTCGGTCACCGCAAAGCCGATCCGCCGCTCCTTCTCGCGGGGCACGCGCGCGCCGAGCACTTCGGCGACATAGTCGGCGTCGTGCACCGTCTCGAGCCAATATAGCGGCATCGCGTCGGGCACATGCCACGCGACCCCTGCCCCTTCCGCCTCGAGGCGATTGCGGATCGCCGCGTTCTTGCTGAGCTGGCTCGGATTGTTTGCCTGTCCCGTAGCGACATAGGCGGGGTGATGGACGACCGGGATCATCCTGCCTAGGTAGGTGCGAGACTGGCAGAGACCAATGGAGAGCGCCGCATGGCCGACAGCAGCACCCCGCCCGAGACCCCTACCCCCTATGTTCGCGCGGACGTCGCGGGCTTCCTTGCGTTCCTCAACAACCTCCCCGGCCCCCGCACGCACGAGATGGAGCCCCCCGCCGCGCGGGCAGCCTATGCGGCGATGAAGGACATTGCGGATCCGCCGGTTGGCGAACTCGGGCTGGTCAAGGACATTGCGATCCCCGGCGCGGCGGGCACGATCCCGGCGCGGCTGTTCGACGTGCAGGCGGATCGCGTACCCGGGCCGCTCGTGCTCTTCTATCACGGGGGCGGGTTCGTGATCGGTGACCTCGACACACATGCGAGCTTCTGCGCCGAGATTTCGCGCGCGCTCGATCTTCCCGTGCTCGCGGTGGATTACCGGCTCGCGCCCGAACAGCCCTGGCCCGCCGCGCCCGACGATTGCGAGTCTGCGGCGCGCTGGGCGGCAAGCGGCCCGGCCGAACTGGGGCGCGGTGTTACTGCGCTGGTGCCGTGCGGCGACAGCGCGGGGGGCAACCTCGCGATCGTCGTGGCGGCCGCGTTGCGGGACACACCCGCCGCGGTGCCGGTGATCGCGCACCTGCCCTTCTATCCTGCGACCGATACGTCCAAACCCTATCCGTCCTACGACCAGTTCGCCGAGGGTTATCTGCTGACGCGCGCGACGATGGACTGGTTCAACGTGGCCTATCAGGCCGAAGCCGAGCATGTCCGCGCCTCGCCACTGCTGGGCGACCTCGCCGGGATGCCGCCCGCCGTGGTCGTGACCGCAAGCCTCGATCCGATCCGCGACCAGGGTCGCGCTTATGCCGCCGCGCTGGCCGAAGCCGGCGTCGCGGTCGTGTTCCGCGAAGCCGTCGGCAACATCCACGGCTTCGTCACGCTGCGCAAGGCGATCCCGTCGTCGGCGGGCGACGTCGCCGGGGCGCTCGTTGCGGCCAAGGCGCTGATCGCCGAGGCCGAAGCGCAGCGCGTGATGGCACAGGCAGCGGCGTGACCGATCCGACGACGCTGCCGTATCGTCCCTGTGCCGGGCTGATGATCCTGAACGCCGAAGGGAAGGTCTTCGTCGGCCAGCGGATCGATACCGAGGTCGAGGCGTGGCAGATGCCGCAGGGCGGGATCGACGATGGCGAGGACGCCGAAACCGCTGCCTTGCGCGAGTTGCGCGAGGAAACCGGGATCACGCCCGACAAGGTCGATCTGATCGCGGTATCTCCGCAGGAGCTGTTCTACGATCTGCCCGAAGACCTTGTCGGGCGCGTCTGGAAAGGCAAGTGGCGCGGGCAGCGGCAGCGGTGGTTTCTGTATCGTTTCAAGGGCCTGGACAGCGATATCGACATTGCGACCGAACATGAGGAGTTCAAGGAATGGGCATGGGTCGACCCCGCGACCCTTCCCGAGATCATCGTCCCGTTCAAGGCGCCGCTCTACCGCGAGGTTCTTGCCGTGTTTGCAGAACATCTCCGCTGAGGTGGCAGATCGTTTCCGTCGCAACGGACTGGAGCCGATCGCAAACCCAAGCTAGGCTGTTTCGATGAGGGGTTTGAACGAACACGAAAGCGCGGCGATCGCGGTCGCGCGCGCGCAGCCGATGCTGCGGCAGGTCGAGCAATGGTCGGCGGTCAATTCGGGAACGCGCAATCTTGGCGGACTGGCTGGGGTTGCGGATCTGCTGGTTGCAGCATTCGGTGCACTTCCAGGAAAAGTTGAACTGATCGAGGGCGATACAGCCGAGAGTGTAGGGTCCGATGGAAGCGTCGCGATCCTCGATCACGGCCGGCACTTGCACGTTAGCGTTCGCCCGGAAGCGCCCGTCCAGCTGCTCCTGACCGGCCATATGGACACGGTCTACCCCGTCGACCACGCGTTCCAGACGCTGACGATGCGCGACGACGGGACGCTCAACGGCCCCGGGGTCGCGGACATGAAGGGCGGTCTCGCGGTGATGCTCGCCGCACTGGTCGCAGTCGAAACGAGCCCGCTCGCGGCGCGGATCGGTTATGACGTCGTCATCAATTCCGACGAGGAAACCGGCTCCTTCTCCTCCTCCGCGCTGATCCGCCGGATCGCGCAGGGCAAGATCGCCGCGCTCACCTACGAACCCGCGCTCCCCGACGGCACGCTTGCGGGGGCACGCGGGGGGACGGGCAATTTCTCGATCGTCGTCACCGGGCGCAGCGCACATGCCGGGCGCAACCCCGAGGACGGGCGCAACGCGATCGTCGCCGCCGCCGATCTCGCGGTCCGCCTCCACGCCGCGCGCGGGGACGGGCTCGCGGTCAATCCGGCGCGGATCGAAGGCGGCGGGCCGAACAACGTCGTCCCCGACCATGCCGTGCTCCGCATCAACTTCCGCCCCGCCGACCACGCCGCGATCGATCGCGCGCAAGCGTTGCTCGACGCGACGATCGCTGCCGTGGCGGCGCATCATGACGTCACGATAAAGCTCCACGGCAGCTTCAACCGCCCGCCCAAGCCCATCGATGCGGGGGCGGCGCGGCTGTTCGAGCTCGTGAAGACGTGCGGCGCGGATCTTGGCCTCGACATCGGCTGGCGCGCGACCGGCGGGGTGTGCGACGGCAATACCATCGCCGCCTGTGGCATGCCCGTGGTCGACACGATGGGCGCGCGCGGCGGCGCGATTCATTCGACCGACGAATATCTGATCGTCGACTCCCTCCCCGAGCGGGCGGCTTTGTCCGCGCTCACCATTTTGCGTATCGCCGAAAAGGGCCAGTTGTGACCTACCGTATCCGCGCCGCGCGCGACGCCGATCTCAAGCCGCTGTACGAAATGGCCAAGCTCACCGGCGGCGGCTTCACCAACCTGCCGCCGGACCGGACCGCGCTCACCGCCAAGCTCGAGCGCAGCGCCGCCGCCTTCGCGCGCGAGGACGACACCAAGGCAGACGATCTGTTCGTGCTGGTATTGGAGAACACCGAGACCGGCGAAGTCCGCGGCACATGCCAGATCTTCACGCATGTCGGGCAAAGCTACCCCTTCTACAGCTATCGCCTCGGCACGCTGACGCAGCATTCCAAGGAATTGGGGCGCACCTTCCGTGCCGACATGCTCGGCCTGACGACTGACCTCGAAGGCAGCAGCGAAGTCGGCGGGCTGTTCCTCCACCCGGGCGAACGCGCTGGTGGGCTGGGGCTGTTGCTCGCGCGCAGCCGCTATCTGTTCATCGCCAAGCATCGCGCGCGCTTTGCCGACCGCGTTCTGGCGGAACTTCGCGGGATCATCGATGAAGCGGGCGGCTCGCCATTCTGGGACGGGCTCGCGGGCCGCTTCTTCGGGATGAATTTCCAGGACGCCGACCAGTTCAATGCGGTGCAGGGCCACCAGTTCATCGCCGATCTGTTCCCCAAGCATCCGATCTACACCGCCATGCTCCCCGAAACCGCGCGCGCGGTGATCGGCTTGCCGCACCCGTCGGGACGCGCCGCGATGAGGATGCTGGAAAACGAAGGATTTGCGTATGAGAATTACGTCGACATCTTCGATGGCGGCCCGACCATGATCGCGAAGACGGACTCGGTCCGCACGATCCGCGATGTCCAGACGTCGCGAGTCATCGCGACCGATTTCGACGGGGGCGATCCGGCGCTGATTGCGAGCGGCCGACTGGCCGACTTCCGCTGTGTCTATGGGGATGTGCGGCCCTGCTCTGGCGGAGTCGTCATCTCTCCCCGTGTGGCGCGCGCGCTGGAAGTCGTCGAGGACGCCACCATTTGCCATGTCGCGAGGACGTGATGACGACCGAAATCAACTTTGACGGGATCGTCGGTCCAAGCCATAATTTCGCCGGGTTGAGCCATGGCAATCTCGCCGCGACGCAGAATGCGGGGACGGTTTCCTACCCTCGCCGTGCCGCTCTGGAAGGCCTGGCAAAGATGCGCGCCAACCTCGCGCTCGGCCTGACGCAGGGGATCCTGCTGCCGCACGACCGCCCGAACCGGCGCTGGCTCGCCGCATTGTCGACCGATTATGCCCATGCCACACCGTTGCTGCGCGCGCAGGCGATGTCTGCGTCGGCGATGTGGGCTGCGAATGCCGCGACCGTCTCTCCGGCGAGCGATACGACGGATGGACGCTGCCATATCACCGCCGCCAATCTGGTAACCATGCCGCATCGCAGCCACGAGGCCCGGGAAACCCGACGCCAGTTGGCGATCGCTTTCGCCGATCCCGCGCATTTCGCGCATCACGCGCCCATTCCTGCCCCGTTCGGCGACGAAGGCGCTGCGAACCACATGCGCCTTGCCCCCACGCATGGCGAGGCTGGCATCGAACTGTTCGTGTTTGGCCGTTCGGGGGGAGCATTTCCGGCGCGACAGTCGCGCGAAGCAAGCGCGGCAATCGCTCGCGCCCATGGTCTCGATCCGGCGCGAACGCTGTTCATCGAACAGTCCAGCGTGGCAATCGGTGCCGGCGCCTTCCACAATGACGTCGTGGCAGTCGCGAACGAGCGCATCCTCTTCGTCCACGAACAGGCGTTCGCCGATCGCGACGCCGCGCATGCGGCGATCCGCCAGGCTGCACCTTGGGCAGACATCGTCGAGGTGCCGGCTGATGCCGTATCGCTGGCGGACGCGGTCGCCTCCTATCTGTTCAACGCGCAGCTGGTGACGCCGCCGGACGGGGCCACCACGTTGATCGTCCCGGTCGAAGCCGCTCAGAACGGGCGGGTCGCCGCCTGGCTCGACCGGATGCGAGCCGGGAATGGACCGATCCGTCGTATCGAAACGGTCGACGTGCGCCAGTCGATGGCCAATGGCGGCGGACCCGCCTGCCTCCGGCTCCGCGTCGTCGCCGATGCGCGCACGATCGACCCGCGCTTTCTCGTCGATCCGGCCAAGCTCGAGCGCATCGCCGAGGTCATCACGGATCACTGGCCGGAGCAGATCCATCCCGGTCAGATCATCGGTCCGAAACCCGATCTGGCACTTGTCGACAGCATCCATGCCGCACGGCGAGCGCTGATCGACCTGCTCGGAATACCGGAATTGCACGACGCCTGAACCGGGCCTTCGGCATGCTCGGGTGTCAGGACGGCTTACGATTAACCATGTCTCGTAACGCGAGCTTCACCAAATCCGCGATTGGCGCAGAGCTTGCTCCTGCAACGGCCATGTGGACAAAATTCAGCAGCCTGTTCGTCATCAAGAACAAGTTCGAGGCGTTCGGCGTCATCTACGCGCTGGCGGTCGGCGCGGTCGAGCGGGGGGCGCACTATCTGCAGCAATATCCCGGCTTCGGCGGCTGGTTGCTGTTCGCCGTGTGTCCGCTGGCCGTGTTCATGGCCGGGGCACGCATTCTGGACTCCGTCGAGCGCGACGCCGGCTAGGTCTCGGACCCGACGGTCATCGTGGCGTCGATCTGTTCGATTGCGGGGGAATGGAGCGCGAACTTGCGGGCGAAATGCGCCCCGGACGCGAGGATCGCGGGCACGTGCGCCACCTCGACGGCCACCGGATGGGCACCGCCCCCGTTCCACTCGGCATAGCGTTTGTTATCGCGGCAGATGTTGAGCCCGGCCGTATTGCCGAGGATCGTCTGGTAATAGCATTCGTCGGCCTGGGCGCGCCGGACCAGGTGCTGGCGGAGTTGCTCCGCCGGTTTGCTATCTTCCAGCAATACCGCCATCGCTCGCCTGTTGGCGGTGAACCAGTGATCCCCATAATAGGCCGACAGCCCCGCCCCGAACGGATTCGGTCCGGCAAAGGGCAACGGAAGGGTTACGCGCCCGATCCGCCAGCGGGGCCGGTTCTTTGGCATCGGCACCCACAGCTGCGCGCCGACATAGAACTGCCATTTGAGCGCGACGTTGCTGGGCAGCGAAAAGTGCGAAAGTTTCGGGTTGGGCTCGCACGCAAAGGTCGCGGCACCGCCGGGCTGGCCCTTTACGCATTGCACGTCGATATAGGCATCATAAGGTGACGAGGCCAATTCGGCGCGCACCAGATCGGCCGCGCGCACCGGATAATCGGTGGCACTCAGCAGGACAAACCAGTCGGGGTCGGCCGTTTCCACGAGCAGGCGCAGCGCCGCAAGGCCCGCGGTAACAACCGACAGCTTCCCCCATCCTGTCGCGATCGCGGGTTCGACGAACCGGACGTTCCCCGGGATCGCCCGCGTGTCGAGCGGCGCCTGCGAGAAATCGTGATGGCACGCGATCGGCGGCATTTCGTACAGAATGTTGAGTCGTTCCACGAGCCGGCGAAGCAGCGCAGCGTCGCCATGCGACAGGATAACGAAGCCAATGCTGACCGCGTGGTTCCGCGTCACCGGCGGCGCGAAGGAATTATCACTTTGTATGAACACGTTACGCTACACTACTAGTTACTCGACGCGAGGACGCTATCGATCCGGCTCAAACGCGGCAAGCGGATCGCGGCCGCGCGTTCGTGGCGTGCGACGAACCATTCGCCGAACGGGCAGCTTTCGTCCGCAACAATAGAAGTTGATCGCCACGGCGCGGTTCTTCACTATCTGCAACGAACCATGACCGTTTCGCTCACCCACCTGCAGCGCCTCGAAGCCGAGAGCATCCATATCCTGCGCGAGGTCGTCGCCGAAGCCGAACGGCCGGTGATGCTCTATTCGGTCGGCAAGGATTCGGCGGTGATGCTGCATCTTGCCCGGAAGGCGTTTTTCCCGGGCAATCCCCCCTTCCCGCTGCTGCATGTCGACACGACCTGGAAATTCCGCGCGATGTACGAGCTGCGCGACCGGGCTGCGGCGGACGCGGGGATGGAATTGATCGTCCACAAGAATCCTGACGCAGCCGCGCAGGGGATCAACCCGTTCGACCATGGCAGCCGCCACACCGACCTGTGGAAGACCGAAGGGCTGAAGCAGGCGCTCGCCGCAGGCGGCTATGACGCCGCATTCGGGGGCGCGCGGCGCGACGAGGAAAAGAGCCGCGCGAAGGAGCGGATCTTCAGCTTCCGCAACGCGCATCAGCGCTGGGATCCCAAGGCGCAGCGTCCCGAAGTGTGGCGGCTCTACAATGCGCGCAAGGCACGCGGGGAAAGCATGCGCGTGTTCCCGCTGTCCAACTGGACCGAACTCGACATCTGGCAGTACATCCTTGCCGAACAGATTGAGATCGTCCCGCTCTATCTCGCGGCCCCACGCCCGACGGTGGAGCGGGACGGCATGCTGCTGATGGTCGACGACGACCGCTTTCGGCTCGCGCCCGGCGAAGTTCCGGTCGAGCGTTCGATCCGGTTCCGGACGCTTGGCTGTTATCCGCTGACCGGCGCGGTCGAGAGCACGGCGACCAGCCTTTCCGAAGTCATTCAGGAAATGCTGCTGACGACCACCAGCGAACGCCAGGGTCGCGCAATCGACCATGACCAGAGCGCCAGCATGGAAAAGAAGAAGGCGGAGGGATATTTCTGATGGCCAGCACGCTCGCGTCCGTCTCTTCGCCCGCGGCCACGGACCGCGACTATCGTCCGGACGCTTTGATCACCGAGGACATCGACGCATATCTCGACCAGCATCAGCACAAATCCCTGCTGCGCTTCATCACCTGCGGCTCGGTCGATGATGGCAAGTCCACGCTGATCGGGCGCCTGCTCTACGATACGCGCGCGATCTTTGCCGACCAGCTGTCCGCACTCGAGGCGGACAGCAAGCGTGTCGGCACGCAAGGCCAGAACATCGATTTCGCCTTGCTGGTCGACGGTCTGGCAGCGGAACGCGAGCAGGGCATCACGATCGACGTCGCCTACCGCTTCTTTTCCACCAGCTCGCGCAAGTTCATCGTCGCGGACACTCCGGGGCACGAACAATATACCCGCAACATGGTGACGGGCGCCTCGACCGCGGACGCGGCGGTGATCCTGATCGACGCGCGCAAGGGCGTGCTGACCCAGACCCGCCGCCACAGCTTCCTCGTCCATCTGCTCAAGCTGCGCCACGTCGTCCTCGCGGTGAACAAGATGGACCTGGTCGGCTACGACCGGGGCGTGTTCGACACCATCGTCGCCGAGTATCGCGCGTTCGCCGACTCGATCGGGATCGCGCACTTCACGGCGATCCCCATTTCGGGGCTTGCTGGCGACAATATCGTCGCCGCGTCGGACGGCATGCCGTGGTATGATGGCCCCACGTTGATCGAGCATCTCGAAACGGTCGACCTCGGGGCGGACGCGGCGCAGGCGCGCGACTTTCGGTTGCCCGTCCAGTGGGTCAATCGTCCAAGTCTGGACTTTCGCGGCTTTTCCGGCCTGATCGCGAGCGGCAGCGTGCGCCCGGGCGATACGGTTCGGATCCTCCCGTCGGGTCGCACGACGAGCGTCGCGCGAATCGTCACGATGCATGGCGACCTGATGGAGGCGGTCGCTGGCCAGTCGGTCACGCTGACCCTGGCAGACGAGATCGACTGCTCGCGCGGCGACGTCATCGCCAGTGCCGACGCGCCGCCGCAGGTCGCAGACCAGTTCCAGGCGACGATCGTATGGATGGAGCAGACCCCGCTCCTGCCGGGCCGCAGTTACTGGTTGAAGCTCGGGACGCAGACCGTGGGCGCGACGATCCAGGAACCGCGCCACGCGATCGACGTGAACACCATGGCCGAATTGTCGGTCAAGACGCTCGGCCTCAACGACATCGGGGTAGCCGAGGTCTATACCGATCGCCCGCTGGTGTTCGAGCCCTTTGCCGACGGGCCGGATCTCGGCGGCTTCATCCTGATCGACCGCGCCACCAACGCAACCGTCGCTGCCGGGCTGCTGAGCTTCTCCTTGCGGCGGGCGCAGAACGTCCATTGGCAGGCGATCGACATTACGCGACAGGCGCATGCCCAGCAAAAGGGGCAGGTGCCACGGCTGCTGTGGTTCACCGGCCTGTCGGGGTCGGGCAAGTCGACGATCGCCAATCTGGTCGAAAAGAAGCTGTTCGCGCTCGGGCGGCACAGCTTCCTGCTCGACGGTGACAACGTTCGGCACGGACTCAACAAGGATCTCGGCTTTACCGACGCCGACCGGGTGGAGAATATCCGACGGATCGGCGAGGTGGCGAAGCTGATGACCGACGCCGGGCTGATCGTCCTGACCGCGTTCATCTCGCCGTTCCGGGCCGAGCGCGAGATGGTGCGGGCGATGCTGCCGGCCGAATTCGTCGAGATCTTCGTGGACACGCCGCTCGCCACGGCCGAGGCGCGCGACGTGAAGGGGCTGTACGCCAAGGCCCGCAGCGGGACGATCGTGAATTTCACCGGCATCTCCAGCCCGTATGAAGCGCCGGAACGCCCCGACATTCGCATCGACACCACCCGGGAGAGCCCCGAGGATGCCGCCGAGCGAATCGTCCAGCACATCATGGGCGTGTGGAGTCCCGATCTTTGAACCCTGCCGATCAGAACCCCGACCAAACCGATGCGCAGGTCGCGCGTCGCGTGGCGCTCGCCGCCGCGGCATTGTTGCGCGATCTGTGCGTTGCCGGCGCTTGCGCCGACGCAGATCTTGGCCCACGCGGGGACAGCGAAGCCAATGCGCTGATCCTCGATCTGTTGCGGCGAGCACGACCGGACGATTATGTCCTGTCGGAGGAATCGGCCGACGACGGGCTGCGCTGTTCCGCACGCCGCGTGTGGGTCGTCGATCCGCTCGACGGAACGCGCGAATTCCGCGAACGCCGCGATGACTGGGCGGTCCATATCGGGCTGGCGATCGACAGCGTCCCGGTGATCGGCGCCGTAGCGCTCCCCGCCGCCCGGCGCATCTATGGATCCGATGACACGCCGCCGCGATGGGACACGGTCCCGGCGCGCCCCAGGATGGTCGTCAGCCGCACGCGCGCGCATCCGGTGGTCGACGCGGTTGCGGCCGCGCTGGACGCGGACCTGATCCCGATGGGGTCCGCCGGCGCCAAGGCGATGGCGGTGGTCGACGGCCGAGCCGAAATCTACCTACACGCTGGCGGACAATATGAATGGGACAATTGCGCGCCGGTAGCGGTCGCCCGGGCGGCCGGCCTGCATACCTCACGCATCGACGGAAGCGCATTGGTCTACAATTGTCGCGACCCGCTGCTGCCCGACGTGCTCATCTGCCGCCCGGAATATGCCGCGCGCGTGCTTGCGGAAGTTGCCCGGGCCAGCTGACGGCGGCTGCATCGAGCGCGCCGCCCGACGCCGGCTGGCGACCTGCCCGCCCTTCCTCAGACGCGAAAAAGGCCGGGACATTGCTGTCCCGGCCCATGCCCGCCGTTCGGCGGAAAGAGATGGTGCACCCAGAGCGATTCGAACGCCCGACCCTCAGATTCGTAGTCTGATGCTCTATCCAGCTGAGCTATGGGTGCGTGGAGAGGCGCTGTTAGCGGGCACTTTCGGAGGGCGCAAGCGCTTTTCCGCAATTCGACAAACTTTGTCCCTTCCTTCGTACGTTGCGCCCGCCCGGCCATCGGCATAGAGCAAACGCAAATGACCCATCGTTCAGCGCTCAGCCATCTTGTCCCCGTGTTGCTGCTTTTGACCGGCGGCTGCGTGGCGCCCCGGTCCGCCACCTTCCCGTCGTTGTTGCCGCGCCCGATCGAGTCACGCAGCGATGCCGAGCCCGTCGCCCCGGTGACGATCGTGGAACCCGATCCGGCAACCGATGCGACCCTGGTCGACCTTCAGAAGGCGATCGATACCGCTGGCAAGGCGTTCGATGTCGCGGCGGACTCGGCGGATCGGCTGGCCAAGGCGGCACATGGCGATGCGGTCGGCAGCGACCGCTGGATTGCGGCGCAGACCGCGCTCGGGCAACTCGACGGTTTGCGCGCAACGACCTCGTCGACGATCACCGATATCGACGAACTCGCGCTGACGCGCGCGGCGAGTGGCAAGCCCGAATATCCGGCGATCGCCACGCTGCGCCAGACCGCGCAGGCTGCGCTCGACGCGCAGGCGGCACGGATCCAGTCGATACAGGCGCGTCTGACTCCGGCCTGAAGAGGCCTGAACGCCGTAGCTCCTGGCCCGAACGCTCTTCGTGCCTCTGTGGCTTGGTGCCAGATCTTCTGTCCGTATGAAGACTTGATCACCCAAAGACGCAAAGCCACGAAGAGAAGAGGCGCCTCAGGGCAGCGGTCCAGCGACCTACCCGGGACGGGATCACCGCAGGCGGCCTCGCGGCTGCGCGTGAGTCTCTCGTGCTATCAGCGGGGACGACGCCCGGTATGGCAAACCCCCTTGGAACCCGCCCGCATCCTGCTAAACGCACAGCCGATGACAGTTTCCCTCACCACCCCGCCCGCCGGGCAGGCCAACAGCCTGCGCCAGCAACCCGACGACAACGGGCATTTCGGCCAGTTCGGCGGCCGCTACGTCGCAGAGACGCTGATGCCGCTCGTGCTCGAGCTCGACCAGGCGTATCGCGCGGCCAAGGCCGACCCGGCGTTCCAGGCGCAGTTCGACGATCTGCTCGAACATTATGTCGGCCGCCCGAGCCCGCTCTATTACGCCGAACGCCTGACCGAGACGCTCCGCGAATCCGCGCCCGAGGGGAAAGGCGCGCAGATCTGGTTCAAGCGCGACGAGCTCAATCACACCGGCGCGCACAAGATCAACAATTGCATCGGGCAGATCCTGCTCGCGATGCGGATGGGCAAGACCCGGATCATCGCCGAGACCGGCGCGGGCCAGCACGGCGTCGCCACCGCGACGGTCTGCGCGCGCTTCGGTCTGCCGTGCGTGATCTACATGGGTGCGAAGGACATAGAGCGGCAGGCGCCCAACGTGTTCCGCATGAAGCTGCTGGGCGCCGAAGTGCGCCCGGTGACGAGCGGGTCGCATTCGCTCAAGGATGCGATGAACGAGGGGATGCGCGACTGGGTCGCGAACGTCCACGACACCTTCTATATCATCGGCACCGCCGCTGGCCCGCATCCCTATCCCGAGATGGTCCGCGACTTCCAGAGCGTGATCGGCACCGAGGCGCGCGCGCAGATGCTGTCGCGGATCGATCGCCTCCCCGACCTGCTGGTCGCGGCGATCGGTGGCGGGTCGAATGCGATCGGTCTGTTCCATCCGTTCCTCGACGATGCCAGCGTCGAGATGCTCGGCGTCGAAGCGGCCGGGCGTGGGCTCGACAAGGAACACGCTGCGTCGCTCGCGGGTGGTGCGCCGGGGATCCTTCACGGCAACAAGACCTATCTGTTGCAGGACGAGGACGGCCAGATCACCGAGGCTCATTCGATCTCGGCAGGGCTCGACTATCCGGGGATCGGGCCAGAGCATTCGTGGCTCCACGAGATCGGACGCGTCGAATATACGTCGATCACCGATACCGAGGCGCTCGATGCGTTCCAGTTGCTGTGCCGGACCGAGGGCATCATCCCCGCGCTCGAACCATCCCATGCGATTGCCGCCGTCGCCAAGCGCGCGCGTGAAATGGACCGGGACCAGATCATCCTCGCCAATCTGTGCGGGCGTGGCGACAAGGACATCTTCACCGTCGCCGAGGCGCTCGGGGTGGCGATATGAGCGCGCGCGGGGGCGGGATTTCCGATGTCGTCACCGCTGCCGTCGTCGGCGCGGTGGTCGCACTGATCGTGCGCGAGGTCAGCGCGTTCGGGATCGATCTGCAACGCTGGACGCTGCACGTCCCGCGCGCGCTCGATTCTGGTAAGATCGGCGCGATTGCGGGTGCCGCGAGCAACCTCTTCGGCAACTGGAGGTCGGGAAGATGAGCCGCCTTTCCGCCGCCTTCGCCAAGGGCCACCCCGCGCTCGTCGCTTTCGTCACCGCGGGCGACCCCACCCCCGCCGCCACCGGCGCGATCCTCGATGCGATCGTCGAAGGCGGCGCGGACGTGATCGAACTCGGCATGCCGTTCACCGACCCGATGGCGGATGGCCCCGCGATTCAGGCCGCGAACATCCGCAGCTTGCTCGCGGGCACGCGTACCGCGGACATCCTCGGCATCGCCAAGGCATTCCGTGCGCGGCATCCCGATACGCCGCTGGTGCTGATGGGCTATGCCAATCCGATGACGATCCGCGGGGGTGACTGGTTCGCCGCCGCCGCCCAGAATGCGGGCGTCGACGGCATCATCTGCGTCGACATTCCCCCCGAGGAAGATGCCGAACTCGGCCCCGCGCTCCGCGCCGCCGGGATCGACCCGATCCGCCTCGCCACGCCGACGACCGACGCGGCACGCCTGCCCGCCGTGCTCGATGGCGCGAGCGGCTTCGTCTATTACGTTTCGGTCGCCGGAATCACCGGACTGCAACAGGCGGCCCAGGCCTCGATCGAATCCGCGGTCGCGCGGTTGAAGGCGTCGACCGACTTGCCGATCGCGGTCGGTTTCGGCGTCCGCACGCCGGATCAGGCGGCAGCGATCGCCAAGGTCGCGGACGGCGTCGTCGTCGGCTCGGCGATCGTCGAGTTGGTCGCGCAACACGGTGCCGCCGCGCCGGACGCGGTGCGCGCGTATATCCAATCCCTGTCGACGGCCGTCCACGCCGCCCGCGAAGGAATCCCCGCATGACCTGGCTCACCAGCGTCCGCAACGCACTCTCGCTCGTCGTCCCGATCAAGAAGGAGACGCCCGACACGCTCTGGCACAAGTGCAAGGGCTGCGGGCAGATGGTGTTCGTCAAGGAGCTCGAGGACAATCTCTACGTCTGTCCGCATTGCGATCATCATGAACGGATCGGGCCGCTACTGCGCTTCCAATACGTCTTCGACGCAGGCTCTTACACGATCGTACCGCTGCCCAAGGTCCCCGACGATCCGCTCAAGTTCCGCGACACCAAACGCTATGCCGATCGGATCAAGGCGGCGCGCGCGGCGACTTCCGAAGGCGACGCGCTGATCACCGCGCGCGGGACGATCGACGGGCGCCGCGCGGTCATCGGGGTGCAGGACTTTGCGTTCATGGGCGGGTCGATGGGTCTCGCCGTGGGCGAGGCGTTCGTTCGTGGGGTCGAGACCGCGATCGAGGACAATTGCCCGTACATCATCTTCACCGCAGCGGGCGGCGCGCGGATGCAGGAGGGCATTCTCTCGCTGATGCAGATGCCGCGCGCGACGGTGGCGATCCAGATGCTCCACGATGCGGGGCTGCCCTATATCGTCGTGCTCACCGATCCGACCACGGGCGGCGTCACCGCAAGCTATGCGATGCTCGGCGACGTGCAGATCGCCGAGCCGGGCGCGCTGATCGGCTTTGCCGGGCAGCGCGTGATCGAACAGACGATCCGCGAGAAACTGCCCGACGGGTTCCAGCGCGCGGAATATCTGCTCGAGCATGGGATGATCGATATGGTCAAGCACCGCCGCGACCTGCGCGCGACGCTGGCGAGTTTGATCGATTACCTCTGCAGCAAGCGGGCGGTGGCGTGACCAATCTCCCTCTCCCCGCTTGCGGGGAGAGGGCAAGCGAGGCGAAGCCGAAGCGAGGGAGAGGGGCAGTACGGTTGGGGTGGCGTGCTGGACCGCCCCTCTCCCCGGCCCTCTCCCCGCAAGCGGGGAGAGGGAGAAGAAAAGATGGACCACGCCGTCTCCGATAATACCGCCGTTCAGGCGCAGCTCGACCGGCTGTGGGCATTGTCCCCCGGTGCCGACATCCTCGGGCTCGAGCGCATCACGCTCCTGCTCGACCGGCTGGGCAACCCGCAGCACCGCCTCCCCCCGGTATTCCATGTCGCGGGGACCAACGGCAAGGGATCGACCTGCGCGTTCCTGCGCACCGCGCTCGAGGCGGCGGGATACGCCGTCCACGCCTATACCAGCCCGCATCTCGTCCGCTTCAACGAACGGATCCGCATCGCCGGGCAGCTGATCGACGACGCCCTGCTCGCAGCGCTGCTCGAGGAAGTGCTCGATGCGGGCGGCGATATCGGTGCGAGCTTTTTCGAGGTCACCACTGCCGCCGCATTCCTCGCCTTCGCGCGGACACCGGCGGATGCGTGCGTGATCGAGGTCGGCCTCGGCGGACGGCTCGATGCGACCAACGTCATCGCGCGCCCGCTCATCACCGGCATCGCGCAGCTCGGGATCGATCACCAGAGCTTCCTCGGCGATACGGCGGTGGGCATCGCCGGCGAGAAGGCCGGGATCGCCAAGCCCGGCGTCGCGCTCGTCACGATGGCCTATGAACCCGACAGCGCCGCGCGGGTCGCCACGGTGGCGATGCAGGCGGGCGCGCATGTCCTTCCGCTCGGCACGGCCTGGCACATGGAGACCGATGCCGCGATGCTCCGGTACGAAGACGCTGGCGGGACGGTCGAGACCCCGCTGCCCGCAATGGCAGGCCCGCATCAGCCGGGCAATCTCGCGCTCGCCATCGCGATGCTCCGCCACCAGACGGCGCTGGCGATCCCGACCGAGGCGTATGCCGCCGCCGCCCGCGATACGCGCTGGCCTGCGCGGATGCAGCGCCTGCATCCCGGGCCGCTCGTCGACCTGCTCCCGCCCGGTAGTCAGTTGTGGCTCGACGGCGGGCACAATCCCGCCGCCGCCGGCGCGATCGCGGCGACGGTGCGCGCCATCGCCAACCCGGGCGTCGGACGGAGCGAGGTCCACCTCGTGTTCGGGATGCTCGCCAACAAGGATCCGGCCGGACTACTCGCGCCGTTCGCCGCGATCGCGACGACACTCCACGCGGTGCCGATCGCGGCGCACGAACACCACACCCCCGCCGCCCTCGCAGCGACGGCGCATACCCTTGGACTTGCTACCCATACCGCGCCAGATGTCGCGGGTGCGCTGCGCGACATCGCCGAAATCGCGGATCAGGCCGAGCCTCCGATCGTGCTCGTCCTGGGCTCGCTCTACCTTGCGGGCGAAGTGCTCCGGGCAAACGGCGAACTGCCAGATTGAACGATATTATTGCGATTGACTTGCAATAGCGACTGACCGAGGATGCCCGCACCCTACGGAGCCTCCGCTTATGTCCTCGAATCAGCCTTCTGCCACGGCCCTTGCGGCAACGCTCCCGCACCTGTTGCCGGATGACGCCAATGCCCGGTTGCTGCTGTTCGCCTTCCGGCGGATGGGCGCGCACGGGCTGAACGACGCGCACGCCGCGCAGGCAGTGATGGACGGATTCGGTGCGCAGTTCCGTCGCCCGCTCACGCTATTGCGCGCGATGATGGCGGATCTTGCGGGCGCGGCGACCTGCCCGATCGCGATCGCACCCTGCTGCTGCCGGCGCACCACTCATGCCGAGCACGCTCTGCTCACGATCGTCGCGCGCGCCGAAACCGCGCCGGGCAGCGCGCGGCTGCTGCTGGGCGACTTGATCGGGGTGCGCAACCCGGATGGCGTGCTTGCGAGCGTGACCCTTGCGGCGCAAGCGTTCGCGGACGCCGGGCGACCGATCGTCGTCAGTTGAGCGCCCGCTCCGCGCGCCCCATCCGCGCCGTTCGGACCCATTCGATTGCAACGAACAGCACCGCGACCAACCCAACGACCGCCGTGTAGCGGAACACCGCGGCATAACCGATCCTGTCGATCGCCTCGCCCGCAATGCCGCGCCCGAGCGAGCCGATCAGAAAGGTGAGCGACGACAGCAGCGCATATTGCACGGCAGTGTAGCGCTTGCTCACGATCCCCGAGAGATAGGCAACGAACGCCGCCCCGGCGATACCGGTCGAGATATTCTCGACCGAAATCGTCATCAGCAACCGCACCATCCGCGCGTCGGAGCCGAGCAGCGCAGCGAAGCGATCGAAGGCGAGCAAGTGCGCTACGGCATCAATCGACGCGCCACCCTCGGCGAGATCGGCATACAGGAAATTGCCGAAGATCGGCAGCACCGCCCCGATCAGCACCGTCGGCATGCGGCCGATCCGCACGAACAGATAGCCGCCCAGACTGATCCCGACGATCGTCATCACGATGCCGAAGATCTTCGATGCGAACGCCACCTCGTCCTTCGAATAATGCAGAAAGTCGAGGTAGAAGGGGAAGGCGAACGACGCCCAGACGTTGTAACAGAGCGCATAGCTGAGGATCAGCCCGATCACGACCAGCACGCCCCAGCCCAACCGGCCACACAATTCCGCGAGCGGTGCGACCAGCGCGACATACAGGTGATTGGCGGCCGTGCGCAGCGGGCTATGGACCGGATCGGGCGCATGGAGGACGTGCCGGTCGCTGCGCTGCAGCCAGTTCATCGTCGCCGAGACGATCAGCGGCACCAGCACCGTCGCCGCGACGATCCAAGGCCCGGTCGCGCGGGTGAAGTCCGCGGTCGATGGCCGGACGGCGCCGGGCGCGAGCGGCGCGAGCATCCGCACCATGAACCGCCCGATCGACCCGATCGCCCACACCCAGCTAAGCGCGACGATCGCGAGCGCGATCCCCCGCACGCGCGGCGAGATCGCGCCGGGCTCGGCCAGCGCGGCATAGAGGCGCCCCTGCTCGCCGCGTGCCGTGTCAGGCGCCCGCAGCGCCGCGAAGATCATCAGCCCGATCAGCGCCGCCATCAGCACGAACACCAGCGGCCACGACATGCGCGCCGCCAGGACCAGTGCGAGCGCCCCGCCGACGATGCTCGCGATGCGATAGCCGAACTGGTAGATTGCCGAGAGCAATTCGACAGGCGTCTCGGCGTCGGCGACGTCGATCCGCCACGCGTCGACCGCGACGTCCTGTGTCGCGGAGGCGAGCGCGGCGATCAGCGCGAAGATCGCGAACGTGCCGATGTTGGTGACGGGATTGGTCGCGGCGAGACCCAGGAACGCCGCGATCATCGCCCCCTGGCACAGCACGATCCAGCTCTTGCGGCGTCCCAGCCGGTCGAGCAGCGGCAGCTGTAGCCGGTCGACCAGCGGCGACCACAGGAATTTGAACGAATAGGCAAGCCCGATCCATGACAGCACGCCGATCGTCGCGAGGTTGATCTTTTCCTCGCCAAGCCACGCGTTGAGCGTGCCGATCAGCAGTGCATACGGCAGCCCCGACGAGAAGCCGAAGGCGAGCATCGTCGAAGACTTGCGCGTCTGCAACGCGACCTTGAGCAGTTTCCAGCCCTTGGGCTTGATCGGCGGCGCTACCGCCGCCTGCGCTTCGCTATCGGCCAACATGTCCCCTTCCCGCAAGATCGCGCGTCGGGGTCGACCCTAGCGCCAAACGCGCGGAGCGGAAGCGGGTAGATCGATCCGCGCGCTTACCCCGCCGCGGCGAACAGGCTGAATCCCCCGGGAATCCGTTTCGGAGTCTTGCCGTCGAGCACCGCCTCGATCGCGGCGATCGCGGCGAGCAGGTCGCGCTGCGCGTAGGGCTTCGCGAGACAGCCGTTGGCGACCGCGCGCCCGCCCTCGGGACATTGCCCAGTCACGAACAACACCGCGATATCCTTTTCCTTGGCCGCGCGGGCGACGTCGACGCCATTGCCATCGGCCAGGCTGATATCGACCAGCACCAGTTCGATCTCGACGCCGGTCGCAATGACCGCGATGGCGTCGGCCACCCGGTCGACCGTCGCGACGATCTCATATTCCGCGTCGCGCAGAAAATGTTCGGTATCGAACGCCACCAACGGCTCGTCCTCGACGAGCAGCAGCTTGCAAATTCGCCGCTTTTTCCGTCCGAACAGCATGTTCGGTGCCCCACCTTCTGTCACGCGCCGAAACTGGCATGTGCGTACCGCCCTCGTTACGCACCCGTAGCTTAACGCTCGGCTACGAGATCGGACGCAAATCTTTTTGTTCAACACCCGCGCGTGAATTTGGCTATCAGTACGACGTGTCAAAATACCGTCCCCCCAAAACTGCCGTACCCGGCGCCTCCTCAACCCCGCGCGAGCGCGCCGACGACGAACAGCGGATCGCTAAGCTGCTCGCGCGTGCCGGGATCGCCTCGCGCCGCGAAGTCGAACGCATGATCGCCGAGGGCCGCGTCGCGCGGCATGGCGTGGTGATCGATACGCCCGCGACGATCCTCGCGTCGCTCGACGGCGTGACGGTCGACGGCAATCCGGTTGCGGCCCCCGCCGATGCGCGCCTGTTTCTCTATCACAAGCCATCCGGCCTGCTCGTGACCGAGCGCGACCCTGCGGGTCGCCCCACGATCTACGACCGGTTGCCCGCGGGCCTGCCCCGCCTCGTTCCGGTCGGACGGCTCGATCTCAATACCGAGGGGCTGCTGCTGCTCACCACCGACGGCGAGCTCAAGCGCCAGCTCGAACTGCCCTCGACCGGCGTGGAGCGGGCGTACCGCGCACGGGCGTACGGTCCGGTCACGCAGGAACAGCTCGAGGAACTGATCCACGGGATCGAGATCGAGGGCGTGCGCTACGGCTCGATCAACGCCAATCTCGAACGCCGCACCGGCGCGAACGTGTGGATCGAGATGATCCTGACCGAAGGCAAGAACCGCGAAGTCCGCCGCGTGCTCGAATTCCTCGGCCTCAAGGTCTCGCGCCTGATCCGCACGCGTTACGGCCCGTTCCTGCTCGACGATCTTCCCCCGGGCGATATCGGCGAGGTCCGCGCGCATGACGTCGCTGCGTTCCGCAAGGATCCCAAGCGGATCCTCCAGCCCGAACGGATCAAGGGGGCGCGTCCCGAAGCGCGGACCGTGGCGGAACCCGCCGCCCCGCCCGCCGCGCGCCCGCAACGGACGCCGCGCGCTGCCCCGCGACCGCAACCGGTGCGGATCACCCGTGCCGTTGCCAACGATTCGGACAAGGCCGCCTTTGCCGAGCCGCGCCGACAGGGGATCGTCGTCGCCAAGGCGCCAAAGGTGAAGCGTTTCTACGACGCCAAGCCCAAGGCCGCCGTACCCGCCGTGGCAAGCCCGGCGCGCGGACCCGACGGTCGTCCAGCGCGCGTGTTCAACCCCGAGCTCGGACGCAACGTCCGTGCCAAGACGCCGCGCGCCACCGCACCGGCCAGTGAGTCGTCAGCCCGCCCGACCTCAACGCGGACCTCCGCAAGTGGTCCGGGTACGGCGCGCCCGACCGGCGACCGCCCCGCCCCCCGCCCTGCCAAACCACGCCCACCACGGACCCGTAAATAATGCGCATCATTGCCGGAGAATGGCGCGGCCGCCCGCTCGTCGCCCCCAAGGGAGACGCGACGCGTCCCACCGCAGACCGCGTGCGTGAGGCGTTGTTCTCGATGCTTGCCAGCCGCCTCGGCAGTTTCGAGGACCTCACGGTCGCCGATCTGTTCGCGGGCTCGGGCGCGCTCGGGCTGGAAGCCCTGTCGCGCGGTGCCGCCTCGTGCATCTTCGTCGAACAGGACAAGCCCGCGCTCGACGCGTTGCGGACGAATATCGCGAAGCTGTCGGCGAAGGCCGACGTGCGCGCGCAATCCGTGATGGCGCTCGGCCATGCGGTCGCACCGCTCGACCTGATCCTGATGGACCCGCCCTATGACAGCAACGCCGGCGCCGTCGCGCTCGACAAGCTCGCCCGGCTCGGCTGGGTCGGCGAGGCGACGTGGGTCAGCATCGAGACCGCCAAGCCCGACCGGGTCGAGGTCGCCGGGTTCGTCGAGGACGTCACCCGCATCCACGGCAAGGCGCGGCTGACGTTGCTCCGGCGCGGCTGATGCTGGGACAGATCGCTCGCTGAGCGGGACGTGTTCGAAGCGCGCTCTACCCCTCGTCCGTCACCCCCCAGAGGCCGGGACCGTGCGGTACCCGGGCGCGATGGGCGGAGCAGTGCGTGTATCGCGGGTCGCGCCCACTAACCTGGCGGCCCCGGCCTGCGCCGGGGTGACGGCTATAATCGTTGTGCGGTGCATTCCGCAGGGGCGCGTCGTCCGAAGTACTTCGCGTAAAACGCCGCAAGCGAGAGGCAGGTGCCCAGTGCCCCCGCCCCGCTCGATCACATCTTGGTGATCGTCAGGAACAGCACATACAGCGCGCCGGACAGCGCCATCGCGACCGGCAGCGTCAGGACCCATGCCAACGCCATGTTGATGACGGTGCGCGATTGCAGGCCGGCGCCATTGGCGACCGAAGCGCCCGCCACACCCGACGACAGGATATGCGTGGTCGACACCGGCAGGCCGTAAACCTCCGCCGCCATGATCGTTCCCGCCGCGACCAGCTCGGCCGATGCGCCCATGCCGTACGTCAGGTGCGACTTGCCGATCTTCTCGCCGACTGTAATCACGATCCGCCGCCAGCCGACCATCGTGCCGAGACCCAGCGCCAGCGCGACCGTGATCTTGACCCAGGTCGGGATGTAGCGCGTGCCCTTTTCCAGGTTGGTCTGATAGCCGGTGATCGCCTTCAGCTCAGGCTCGCTGAACGTCGCAGCCGCCGCCTTCTTGTCCTTGGTCGCAAGCCGGGTGGTATCGAGCACGAGATACATGTCGTTGCGCAGATTGGGGGTCGCTGCCGCCGAAACCTTGTTGAGCGATCCGAATGCGCCGATCCGCTGGCCCAGGTCACGCGACAGCGCGGACGCGGCGGCGTAGACCTGCGGGCTGGATGCCTTGCGGGTCTGCAGCGCCTTGGTGAGCACCCCGCGCGACTCGTCCATCGTCGCTACGGTCGCGCCCTTGGCATGAACCGAGAAGGCGTTGGCGGCAGCGTTCGCGCTCGCAACGAACGCCGGTGTCTGGCTCTCCGGCATCGTGCGGTTGAGCGCATAAGCGGTCGGTGCACAACCGATCAGGATCAGCATGATCAGCCCCATGCCCTTCTGCCCGTCGTTCCCGCCGTGCGCGAAGCTGACCGCCGTGCAGGTGAAGATGAGCAGCGCCCGAATGCCCTTGGGCGGCGGGGCATTGCCCTCCGGCTCCTTGTAGAGCTTCGGATTCTTGAGCACGAACTTCATCACGATCAGCAGCAGGAACGCCGCGCCGAACCCGATGAGCGGCGCCATCCACAACCCGGTGAGCACCTTGGTCGCCTGGCTCCAGTCGACGCCCGAGGTACCACCCACGCCCGACGACATCAGCTGATTGGCAAATCCGACGCCGAGGATCGACCCGATCAGCGCATGGCTCGACGAATTGGGCAGGCCGACGAACCAGGTGGCGAGGTTCCACAGCACGGCCGCGAGCAATAACGCGAAGATCATCGCGAAACCGGCACTGCTACCGACGTGGAGAATCAGGTCGACCGGCAACAGCGTGATGATCGAATAGGCGACCGCGCCGGTCGAGAACATCACGCCGAGGAAGTTGAAGAACCCGGACCAGACGACCGCGAGCGGGGCCGGCATCGAATGGGTGTAGATTACGGTCGCGACGGCGTTGGCCGTGTCATGGAAACCGTTGACGAACTCGAACCCCAGCGCGATCAGAAGTGCGAGCGCCAGGAACGCGAAAGTCCCGAGGGCAAGGCCCTCGCCGACCTGCCGCGTGTCGGTAAAGATACTGAAACCCGCGAACGCCAGCCCGGCCAGCATCACCGCGAGAAACACCCAGCGACCGGCCGGATGCAATGGATGATCCAACCGGGGGCCGCTCGCTGCCTCTGATTCGAGAGACGCCGACAAGGTAGTAGCCATGGCTTGGAAAGGCCTTCACTCGGTTGGTTACGGGTGCTTCAGTTATACAGGTGTCTCGCGCCGATAGCGGTGTCGCAAGACAAAGACCAGCCCCGAAGCACTATCGCTGCGGTGGACTTACTCCGGTTTCGGGTCGGAACGTGCCGCATCTGCATTCCTTTCTCAAGGCCCGCCTGGCCTGTTGCGGGAATGTTCGCGACGGGCTCTCCCATTTACGCGGCCGTTGGGCATGGCCTATGCTCCGCGCGGCGATCGATGGGGTTGCCGGGGGATGCCATGTTCAAGCCGAACGATCCTGCGATCAACACCGCGGAGGCCTGGATATCCGCGCCCGCGGCGGACACCATCGATGCCAGACCGCTGCGCGTGCTGACGGTCCTGTACGGTTTCGCTCCCGGCGGCGTCGAGCGGATTGCAGCCCGGCTGCATGCGGCCTGGATCCGCAGTTCGGTGCAGTCGAGAATCATCGTGGCCGACCATCGGGTGGCACCGCCGATTCCGCTGACGGACGTGATATGCGCCGGTCCGACGTCGCGCTCCCGGGGAATCGCGAGCTTCGTCGCGCTCGTGCTGGCCGTGCGCCGCCACGTCCGGGACGATCGACCCGACGTGCTGTTCTGCGCCGGCAACACCTACAGCGCCGTCCTTGTCGTGGCCCGGCTGCTGATCGGTCGGGACTGCCCGCCAATCGTCGCGAAGATCAGCAATTGCCTCGTCCGCCGCGACATGACGCCGCCGGTCCGCGGGCTATACCACATTTGGCTTCGCCTGCAGGGCCGCTGGATCGCGCACTTCGTCGCGCTCGCGCCCGCGATGCAGGACGAGATAGCGCTTTATACCGGGGTTCCGCACGACCGGATCAGCGTGATCGAGGATCCTGCGCTGGGCACGGCGGATCTTGCCTCCCTGGCGACCCAGCGGGATGCGACGTGCCGGGCTGCCGACGGGCATCACTTCCTCGCGGTGGGGCGCCTGGCTCCGCAGAAGAACTTCGCGTTGCTGCTGGACGCCTTCGCGCGAATCGCGCGACCGGCGGATCGGCTCACCCTGCTCGGCGATGGCGAGCAGCGCGCGCGGTTGGAGGCGCAGGTGGCGGCTTTGGGGCTTGGCGGCCGGGTCCACATGCCCGGTCACGTCGATCCGCTCGCCGCGTGGCTCGCGCAGGCCGACGCGCTGATTCTTTCGTCGGACTATGAAGGTGTGCCCGCCGTCCTGATCGAGGCGTTGGCCGCGGGTCTGCCGATCGTTTCGACGCGCTGCTGTGTGTCGATCGACGATCTTCTGGAACACGGCGCGCTCGGACAAGTCGTGCCCGTCGGCGACGTGACGGCACTGGGCGCGGCGATGCGTGCCGCCGTCGCGCTCGAGGGGGCAGAAGTGGTACAGGCACGCCGCCGGGCCGCGCGGCTCTATACGATCGACCACGCCGGTGGCCGGTATCTTGCCCTCATGCGTCGCGTTGCCGGGCTACGTGCTGCGCCCGCGCCTGCACCCCGCACCGATCCGCAACCCGCCGTCGCATCCGCTACGCTGTGATTGCCACGACCGGACAAGGTACGCTTGCCCCGATCGTTTGCGTTCCCTACCTGTTCACCGATGAGTCTTCCTGTTTCCCAAGACGCGCTTGCGCCCCATGAACCGCCCTATCTCCGCGGCCTGAATGCGCCGCAGCGCGAGGCGGTGCTGACCACCGAAGGCCCCGTGCTCGTGCTTGCAGGCGCAGGGACCGGCAAGACCGCGGCGTTGACCGCGCGACTCGCGCATCTGCTCAACACGCGGAAGGCCTGGCCAAGCGAGATCCTGAGCGTCACCTTCACCAACAAGGCCGCGCGCGAGATGCGCGAGCGAGTGGGACGCCTCGTCGGCGACGTGGTCGAGGGGATGCCGTGGCTCGGCACGTTCCATGCGATCGGCGCCAAGATGCTGCGCCGCCATGCCGAGCTCGTCGGATTGCAGAGCAATTTCACGATCCTCGATACCGATGACCAGATGCGACTGCTCAAGCAGTTGATTCAGGCGGCCGATCTCGATGACAAGCGCTGGCCCGCGCGCCAGCTCGCCGGATTGATCGACGGGTGGAAGAACAAGGGCCTGACACCCGCCCAGATCGATGCGGGCGAAAGCGAGCTCTACGCCAACGGGCGCGGGCAGGAACTGTACGCCGCCTACCAGACCAGGCTGATCGCGCTCAACGCATGCGATTTCGGCGACCTGCTGCTCCACATGCTCGTCATCCTGCAGCGCGACCGCGACGTGCTCGCGGACTATCAACGCCGTTTCAAGTACATCATGGTCGACGAGTATCAGGACACCAACAGCGTCCAGTATCTCTGGCTCCGGCTGCTCGCGCAGGAGCGCAAGAACATCGCCTGCGTCGGCGACGACGACCAGTCGATCTATTCGTGGCGCGGCGCGCAGGTCGAGAATATCCTGAAGTTCGAAAAGGACTTTCCGGGCGCGAAGATCATCCGGCTTGAGCAGAATTACCGCTCGACCCCGCATATTCTGGGCGCCGCCTCGGGCGTGATCGCCAACAACAGCGGGCGGCTGGGCAAGCAGCTGTGGACCGAGCTCGACGTCGGCGAGAAGGTCAAGGTGCTCGGCGTCTGGGACGGGCCCGAGGAAGCGCGCCGCGTCGGCGAGGAAATCGAATCGGCACAGCGCGCGGGCACCTCGCTCGACGAGGTCGCGATCCTCGTCCGCGCGCAGCACCAGACGCGCGAGTTCGAGGACCGCTTCATCGCGACCGGCATCAACTACCGGATCGTCGGCGGCTTCCGTTTCTACGAACGCGCGGAGATCCGCGATGCGCTCGCCTATCTCCGCGTCGTCGCGCAGCCGGCGGACGATCTCGCGTTCGACCGGATCGTCAACGTCCCCAAGCGCGGGCTTGGCGACAAGGCGGTGTCCAAGGTCCACCAGCTCGCCCGCGCGCAGGGCATCCCGCTCGTCACCGCGGCCGCGCGCCTGCTCGATACCGACGAACTGACGGGTGCGGCGCGCAAGTCGCTTGGCAATCTCGTGATCGACATGGCACGGTGGCGCGCGCAGGTGACCGAACTGTCGCATGGCGACCTCGCGCGGATCATCCTCGACGAGAGCGGCTATACCGGCATGCTTCAGGCGGAAAAGTCGGTCGAGGCGGCGGGGCGACTCGAGAATTTGACCGAACTCGTCCGCGCGATGGAGGAATATGAGACGCTCGGCGCGTTCCTCGAGCATGTCAGCCTCGTGATGGACAATGAAGCGGCGGCCGAGGACCCCAAGGTCACGATCATGACGATCCATGCCGCCAAGGGTCTCGAATATGATACCGTCTTCCTGGTCGGCTGGGAGGAAGGGCTGTTCCCGTCGCAACGATCGCTCGACGAGGGCGGCACCGCGAGCCTCGAGGAAGAACGCCGCCTGGCGTATGTCGCGATCACGCGTGCACGCCGCCGCGCGACGATCCTCCACGCCGCCAACCGCCGCATCTACGGCCAGTGGACCAGCAGCATCCCGAGCCGGTTCGTGAACGAACTGCCGCCCGAGCATATCGAGGCCGAGAGCAGCATGGCGGGCGGCGAGAGCCTGTGGCGCGCCAACTGGTCCGAACGCGCCGATCCGTTCGCCGACGTCGCGCGCGGGACCGGGCGTGGCCCGGGCTGGCAGCGCGCGGCTGGGGTCGGCAGCGGGGCGAAGCCCGGCGGCGACTTCACCAGCCGGACCTTCTCGCGGGAGCCATCGCGCGTGCAGGAGTCGCGGTCGTCCGCGATCAGCCTGGGCAACAAGGGCCGCAGCGACGTCGCGGTGGGGATGCGCGTGTTCCACCAGAAGTTCGGCTACGGCCTGATCGCGGAGATCGAGGGCAACAAGCTCGAGATCGATTTCGAGAGCGCCGGGCGCAAGCGGGTCATGGATAGCTTCGTAACGGTGGGCGGCTGACGGTTCGCGAGGTGAGCAACCGCCGGGGCCCGAACACCGGCCGACCCGCCGACCGAAAGCAGCGCCTTCCCGCTGGTTTCTCGATCCGCCCCGGCGCATAAACCACGGCATGCTGTTTCTCGCCCTGAAAGCGCTGATCTCGGGTATGCTGATCGCTGCCGCGTCGACGCTGGCCAAGCGCTATCCCGGCTTTGGCGCGCTGGTCGCGTCGCTTCCGCTCGTTTCCGTTCTGGGAATGATGTGGTTGTGGGGCGAAAAGCCAGACGAAGGAAATATGGCGGCGCACATCGGCGCGACCGTCTGGTATGTCCTCCCCTCGCTGCCGATGTTCCTTGTGATGCCCGTGCTGCTTCGGCACGGCATTGGCTTCTGGCCGACGCTCGGGCTCGGCTGTGCGCTGACGATCCTGCTATATACTGCACTGGTCGCGGCAGCACCGCGACTGGGCATAGGTCTGTAACGCAACGATCGCGTACCGACCTGCGTTGGGGAAGGTGTATGCGCGCTGTCGGATGCGTTCAGCAAGCATACCCGCACTCATCCCCATAAGCACATCAAGCCCGATGTCCAAGCCGAAAGGACACATTATGAAGATCGCCCACATTCTCGCTGCCGCGAGCTTGATCGCCGGCATCGGTGTTTCGACGACTGCCTCAGCGCAAGACTATCGCGGCGACCGCGGTGACCGTCATCATCAACGCTACGACGACCGTCGTGGCGATCATCGTGACTGGCGGGGCGATCGTCGTGGTGGTGACCGCGGCTATCACGGGCGCAACCGTGGCTGGAACGATCGCGGCCGGCACTGCCGGACCGAGTGGCGCAACCATCGCCGCATCCAGATCTGCCGCTGAGCCAATACGGAAGGGGCGCTCCGGCGCCCCTTCTCCTCCGCTCGGCGCGGCAGGCGCGATGTAACCTTTACGTCATAAACTCTTCACGTCATGGAAGGTAGCGATCGGGTACTTTCGCCCAATCCTCCGACGATGGGTTCATCGTCCTTTCCAGGCACGGCTTCTTGTTCAACTCGACCGTTTTTCCCTTTGCGCCACCAGCGCCGGTGTTTCCTCTGGGACGGTGTCGCACAGGCTTGATTCCGGGCCGCTGGATGGTGATCGGCTTCGCGATCAGCGTGACGTGCCTGGCCGCGCTGCTGATGGACACCGGGATCACGATCGATCCCATGGCGCCGAGCACGCTCGTCTTTGCCGCCGTCTTCACGCTCGCCGCCAGCCTGCGCTACGTCCTGCGCGCACCGCGGAGCGCGACGCAGCGCGTTACCCGCGACATCGCTGAAACGTTCGGCGTGTTCACCGCGATTTCCCTGATGGGTGCCGTGGCGACATACCCGATCGCCGCTGAAACGACCGGAACGATCGATCCGATTCTCCAGCAAATCGATGCGGCCCTGCATTTCGACTGGCTCGCCTGGTATCAGGTGGTCGCGGACCATCGCGCGCTGCAGATTCTCGGAACCGCCGCCTACCAAAGTATCTATATCAGCCCCGCGGTCATCCTGGGGTATTGCGCCTGGGCCGACAAACGCGCCGCTGGACGGGGATTGATCGCCAGCTTCTGGGTCGCTGCCATCATCGCGCTCGTGTTGTTTCGGTTCTGGCCGGCCTATGGTCCGTGCGCCACGCTGCTGCACGGCCCCCTGCCCTATCAGACCGAAAGCGGACTGTACGAGGCGCAGCTGATTCCGCTGTTGCGCAGCCATGCCCTGCACGACGTGGATCTGGGCGCGCTACGCGGGCTGGTCGAGGCTCCCAGCTTTCACACAGCCAGCGCCATCCTGTTCATCGCGGCGGCCTGGCCCTTCGCGCGGATCCGCAAGCCGATCCTGCTCGTCAATCTGGCAATGCTGTTGTCAACGCCAGTCGAAGGGACGCATTATCTCGCGGACATGATTGCGGGCGCGACGGTGGCCATCGTTGCGATCCTGATCGTCACCGTCGTGCGGCGCCGGTTGCTGGGAACGCCGGCAAGGCCCGTTGCCGCGCGTTAGGCGTGCTCGACCGCCATCAGCGCGGTATCGGCATATTTGGGGTCGCCCGCGACGAACAATGCGCTGACCTGGAAATTGCGGTCGACCAGCGCGAGATCGACAAGGCCGATCAGCTTGAACGTGCCGACCTTGAACTCGCGCGGCGGCTTGCCGTCGCGCTCCAGCACGACGCCATCGACGTACAGCTCGCCGTGGCGCGTGTAGATGATGTGCGGAGCCAGCACGATCTGCATCTTGTTGTAGGTCGCGCCGAGGCACTTCTTGCGCACGATCGCCTCGAAGACCGTCGGCACGGGTCCGGTGGGCATGGCCGTTTCGCCCTGTTCGTCGGGATATTTCATGACAGCGTTGTACCAAAAATGGTGCGGTGCAGCAAGTAACGTTCGAATTCCATATCGGGATCCGCGCTACAGTGCCGCGTTTGCAAGATCATCTGCCTGGAGTTCCCGCGCCCTCCGCCCCGGAACCGCCACGCCCCCCGCCCGTTCCCCCGCCAAAGGAGACTATCATGCCGGACACAGCAGACATCGAACGCAAATTCTGGAAGGCGCTGCGTTCCGACATGATAATGATGCTCGGTCTCGTCGGCGTGGACGAGGGGCACACTCGCCCGATGACCGCGCAACTGGACGGCGACGGGGACCATGGCCCGATCTACTTCTTCGGATCGAAGGAAACCGAGCTGGTGGCCGATCTCACCGCCGGGGCTCGAGCGGTTGCGACCTTTGCATCGAAGGGAAACGACATCTTTGCAGCGGTTCATGGGACGCTGACGCTCGACAACGATCGCGCCGTGATCGACCGGCTATGGAACCGCTTCGTTGCCGCCTGGTTCGAGGGCGGCAAGGACGATCCCAAGCTGCAACTGATCCGGCTCGACGCCGAACGGGCGCAGATCTGGGTCGACGCATCCAGCATGCTTGCGGGCGTCAAGATCCTGATGGGGATCGACCCGAAGGAAGACTATAAGGACAAGGTCGCCAAGGTCTCGCTCGATTAACGCCACGCCTGTCGTCGACGCACGAACCGAACCGGCGGGAAACCAGAACCCAAGCATGACCGACGGCCTTCCCCTGCCCCGCCGCTATGCCGCGATTGCCGCGCTTTGCCTGGGTACGGCCCTCATCATCATCGACGGCGGCGTCGCCAATATCGCCTTGCCGACGATCGCGCACGATCTCGGGGTCGATAGGTCGTCCGTCGTTTCCGTGGTGACGATCTATCAGCTGATGCTGGTGATGTTGTTGCTGCCGTTCGCCGGGCTCGGCGAGCGGATCGGCCTCAAGCGCATGTATCAGATCGGGCAGCTGGTTTTCACGATCGCCACGTTGCTGTGCTTCTTTGCCAAAAGCCTGCCGTTCTTGCTGATCGTACGGGCGGCGCAGGCGATCGGCGCCGCCGCGGCATTGAGTGTTTCCTCGGCACTGATCCGATCGACCTATCCCGCCAAGCAACTAGGCAGCGGTCTTGGCATCAATTCGGCGATCGTTTCGGCTGGTGCCGCGCTCGCGCCGTCGCTGGGCGGTCTCATCCTCGGGATGGCACCATGGCCGTGGGTGTTTGCGAGTGCGGTGCCGTTTGCGATCGGCTCGCTGATGCTCGGGCGTGCGCTCCCCGACACGCCGCCGCGCGATACGCCGTTCGACGTCGTCGGCGCGGTCATGTGTGCCGCAATGTTCGGACTGATCATTGGCGGACTGGAAAGTGCGGTCCATGGGGACAGCCCCGTCGTTTCCGCGGCGATCGTCCTTACCGGGGTGGTTACCGGCGTGCTGTTCGTCCGTCGCGAGCGTGGCGAGCGCGATCCCATCCTGCCGATCGACCTGCTGGGGCGCCCGGTGCTGCGCCTTTCGGTGATTGGCGCGTACACCGCGTTCATCGCCTCGATGACGCTGATCATCTCGATGCCGTTTCGCCTGCAAAGCGAATTTGGTTTCACCCCGACCGAGATGGGGTTGCTGATGGCCCCATGGCCGCTGACCAACATCGTCGTCGCGCCGCTATCGGGATGGCTGTCCAGCCGTATTCCGGCCGGCGTGCTGGGAGGGATCGGAATGGCGATCTCGATCGTGGCGCTGGTCCTGATCGCCTACATGCCGCCCCACCCAAGCCATTTCGATGTGGTCTGGCGCATGGCCTTGTGCGGCGCTGGGTTCGGGACGTTCCTTCCGCCGAACGCGCGCCTCATCATCGGCAGCGCGCCCCGCGAACGCGCCGCCGCCGCCGGTGGCCTGGTATCCACGACGCGTCTGCTCGGACAGACGACCGGTGCCACATTGGTGGCGGCGCTCCTCGCGCTCGGTCTGGGCGGCGGGGCGACCCCACCGCTGGTCGCGGCCGGACTCGCGTTCGTTGCGGGCCTGTGCAGCCTGGCGCGGCTGCGTCCGTCGATACGCATGCCCAAAACCGAAGAGTCCGCTGATTTGCAGCCCGCCAGTCCGGTCCGTTGACGCTGCGCGTCGGGAAGAGTGAACGCCGCCTGGAAGTCGAGTACAGAGTTACTGTCACGGTTAAACACTATGGTTAATAAACATCTTCGCATTTTCACTACAGCTGTGATCGCGCAACAAGGTATTTTTAACCTGTCACTCTCGCTTACATTCGACCGGCGGCGCATTGTCTAAGCGACTGATAGTCTGATCTGGCACGGATCATGCTGAGTGTTGCAGGCTCGGAGTAAAGAGTCAGTACAGTGTACTAAAGAGTGATTTTCCATTCCGAGTAAACAGGGAAAGGAAAACGATGCGTAGTTTGAAAATGATCGCTGCCTTGGCCGCTTCGGCGACCCTCGCATGTGCAGCCCCGGCGTTCGCCGTGACGACCTTCACCACCAATTTCGACAGCATGAGCTTCGGCACCGGCCCCGGCTTTACCACCCTGTCCAGCTACGAAGGCTGGACCGGCGGTGCGCACGGGATCGAGGTCCAATATAATAACGTGGCGGGTAAGGCCTTTTCCGGCGCCAATCTCGTCGAGCTCGACACTTCGGCCAACAGCTCGATGAGCCGTCTGATCGATGCGGGTAGCTACATCCTGCGCTATTGGTATTCGGACCGGCCGGGTGTTCCCGCAAGCTCGAACGGCATTGCGGTGCTGCTCAACGGAGTGCAGTCCTTTGCTTCGATCGGCGGCAATGGCGACGAGCAGACCGACTGGCGGCGCCAGACGTTCGCGTTCAACGTCAGCGCGCCGACGACGCTCACCTTCGCGGCGCTCGGCACCAGCGACTCGCGCGGCGGCTATATCGACAGCGTCTCCCTGTCCGCCGTGCCAGAGCCCGCCAGCTGGGCGATGATGATCGCGGGCTTCGGCATGATGGGCTTCGCCCTGCGCAACCGCGCCAACGCCAAGGTCGCTTACGCCTGAACCCTGTCAGGATCCCGACGAAGCCGCCGACCGAAAGGCCGGCGGCTTTGTCATGCGCAGCGCGTCAGAACACCGCCTTGCCGTCCCCGCCCAGCATCGCCTTGCGGACGAGCGGGATCGGTGGGCCGCCGAAGCTCAGGAATTGGTCGTGGAACGCCTTCCACCCGGCCCGCCCGCCATGCGTGGCGGTCCAGTCGGTGCGCAGCTTGCGGATCATCAGCTTGCCCATCGTATAGTTGAGATACGCCGGGTCATAGGTCCCGCGCGCCGACTGCTGCTTCGCATTGCCCTCGTCCTGATAGCATTGCTCGACGAACATCTTGCGCGACTGTTCCTGCGTCATGCCATGGGCATGCAGCCCGATCGCCGACAGATACCGACAATCGCGGAGCAACGCGTTGGACAGTTGTCCGATATGCGTTTCCGGGTCGCCGGCATGGAGCCCGGCCTCCCACATCATTTCCTCGGCATAATGCGCCCAGCCCTCGGCAAAGGCGTAGCCGACGAACAGCCGCCCGAACAGCGATGGCGAGGCGTTGGCGTGACGGAACTGGAGGAAATGCCCGGGCATCACTTCATGCACCGAGGTGAACAACAGGTCGCTCTTGCCCGGGATGAACCCCGCCTGCTCCACCTTGCTCCACGACGGGTCGGGCGGCGAGATGTAATAGACCGAGGGGATGCCCTTCTCGAACGGCCCGGGCGGATCGATGTACGCGGAGTTCTGCCGATTGTACGGCGGGCTTTCCTCGACCAGCGCCTGTTCCTGATCGGGGATGGTGA
Source organism: Sphingomonas sp. TREG-RG-20F-R18-01 (assembly GCF_022662475.1). Classification (GTDB taxonomy): domain Bacteria; phylum Pseudomonadota; class Alphaproteobacteria; order Sphingomonadales; family Sphingomonadaceae; genus Sphingomonas. The sequence goes on along the minus strand of NZ_JAKNQQ010000006.1, from coordinate 169,673 downwards.
CGACGTCGCTCTTGAGCACGAACGCGCGCAGTTCGGGAATCTGCTTGCGCGCTTCGGCGACGGGATCGTTGTTGGCGGGCTTGTTGGCGTTCATCTTCGCCATGCACGCGGGTACGCTCGCGCCCGGCGCGAACTGCGCGCATGCCGCGACGAGCGCCAGCTGATTGCGCTTCATATCCGCTTGCCCCGCCGCCTCGAGCGTCGCCAGCGGAACGTCGACCCGTTCCGTCTCCTTGATCATGCGGGAGAACTTGTCCGCCCCCAGCGCAAAGTCCTGTGTCGCCGAACCCCGCTGGCCCTCCAGCCACGCGCCGAGGTCATGCATCGCCTTCGATGCCGCCACTGCCGCCTTGTCGAACTCCTCCTGCAACGCCGGGCTCTTCACGTCGGCAAACGCCTTCTTGGCGTCCCCCGTATAATAATCGCCGAACCCGTTGAACGCCGCGACACCGAAATTGACGTAGCTGAGCGGCATCGGCGTCTTGAGGTTGGCGCGGATCTGCGCCGCCGCGGTCGGGATCTTGCGCAGGAACGACACCATCGCGCGCATTCGGGTCGGCGCGTCGGCATATTTGCGGGCGATATAGACGTTCGGGTCGAGCCCGGCGTTGACGTACCATGCCGGATTGCGATGCGGGAAGTCGGCGTCTTCCAGCCAGAACAATTTGCCCGCGGCGACCGTCACCAGATAGTCGCGCTCGAACGCGTCCTGCTTGCCGAGTTTCGCCGCGTCGAAGGTCTTGGCCTTGGCGATCGCGTTCCGCAGGAAGTCGCCCTGACGCTTCAACCCCGCCGGTGACCAGTCACCCAGCCCGCCGTCAAAATCGTGCCGCCCCTGATACACCGCGTCCGCCGGGGACACCTTGAACCAGTCCTCGATGAACGTGTCGCGGAAGCTTTTCCAGTCGGTGGTCGGCAAGGCCGCCAGAGCTGACGCGGTCGGCTGAGGCGTTGAGGTCTTGGACGTACAGGACGCCATCGCCAGTGCTGCAATTCCCGTAAGCCAGATTTTCCGCATTCCCGCTCCTATGTCCGCAGCCCCGGAGTTTCGCCGGGATTCGTTTGCGACGGGAAGCTGGCAGCTTGCGGCGGTAAGCGCCACCCCGGACGGAACGGCCTGTCGCGCGCATCGTTCTTTCCACGCAATTCAATGCCGAGGAGCTTTCCTATGCCCTATATCAAGACTCGCGACGGTACCGATCTGTACGTCAAGGATTGGGGAAGCGGCCGCCCGGTCGTGCTGATCCATGGCTGGCCGCTCAATTCGGACAGCTGGGACGCGCAGGCGATGGCGCTCGCCGACGCAGGGTTCCGCGCGATCGCGTACGATCGCCGCGGGTTCGGCCGGTCGGGCCAGCCGTGGACCGGTTATGACTATGACACGCTGACCGACGATCTGGCAGACGTGCTGGAGCAGACCGGCGCGAACGACGCCACGCTGGTCGGCTTCTCGATGGGTGGCGGCGAAGTCGCGCGCTACATGAGCCGCCATGACGGCAAGGGCGTCGTTGCTGCGGGCCTGATCGCCTCCGTTGTGCCGTACATGCTCCAGACCGACGACAACCCGCACGGCGTGCCCGAAGACAAACTCGCTGCCATCGGCGAAGGCATTCAGAAGGACCGCTACGGCTTCTTCCAGACCTTCATGAAGCAGTTCCTCGGCGTCGGGTTCATTTCGTCGCCGGTCAGCAACGAGACGGTCGAGTGGGCGTGGTCGCAGACCAATCTGGCGGGCCTCAAGCCGATCCTCGCGTGCGCACAGTCGTTCGGACATACCGACTTCCGTCCGGATCTTGCCGCATTTCGCGTACCGACGCTGATCGTCCATGGGACGAGTGACCAGACGGTGCCGATCGACGCCACCGGACGCCGCGCGGCCGAGGGCATCGCGACCGCCCAGCTGGTGGAATATGAGGGCGCCCCGCATGGGTTGACGATCACGGAGAGCGACCGGTTCACGAACGATCTGCTGACGTTCTTGGGGCGGTAAATCGCTGCGTTCCGCAGGCTCGCGCGAGGCTGCTGCTTTGTCTCGCCCCTACCCTTCGGGGGAGGGGTCGGGGGTGGGGGACGCCTCGCAGAGACTCAGGCCGGACGTGCTGTACGGCCCCACCCCAACCCCTCCCCCGAGGGGGAGGGGCTTAGTCGCGCGCAGCCTCGTGCAGGCGCCGACGTCGTAGAGGTCACTGAAGTTTCGCCATTTCTCGCCCCTCCCCTTCAGGGGAGGGGTTGGGGGTGGGGGACGCCTCGCAGAGAAGTCGGCCGGCCGTGCTGCACGGCCCCATACCAACCCCGCTCCCAAGCGGAACAGATTTCAGCCGGCCCAAACGGCGGCCGCTACTTCAGCGGAACGATCACTTCATCCTGATGCACCACGCCAAGATCCTTGCGCGCGAGTTCATCCGCCAGATCCGGATCCGCGTGCCGCGGGTCGAGCAACGCGACCCGGTTCTTCAATTCGCCGCGATTGCGGTCCAGCAACGCCAGCTGACGCTGCTTGACCGCAAGCTGTCGCTCGATGTCGCCATAGGCCAGCACACCGTTCGGCCCGAACACGGCATAACCACCAAAAAACAGCCCGACGATCATCAGCGCCGCCGGCGCGATCGCGCGGCGGAGAAGCATGCGGTGGTTGGAGCGGTGCTTGATCACGAGCGCGATTCTCGCGCATCGCGACTCGTGGATCAAGCTGTTATTTGAGAAAAATTACGCGCGCAGGATCGACCGTCCGGCATAGACCGCGGCGCCCTCCAGCTCCTCTTCGATCCGGATCAGCTGGTTGTACTTCGCGAGCCGGTCGGAGCGCGCAAGGCTGCCCGTCTTAATCTGCCCGCAATTGGTCGCGACCGCCAGATCGGCGATCGTCGAATCCTCGGTCTCGCCCGAGCGATGCGACATCACGGCGGTATAATTCGCGCGGTTCGCCATCGACACCGCCTCGAGCGTCTCCGTCAGCGTGCCGATCTGGTTGACCTTGACCAGCAGCGAGTTGGCGAGACCGTCCTTGATCCCCTGCCCCAGCCGCTTCGGGTTGGTCACGAACAGATCGTCGCCGACCAGCTGGACCGTGTCGCCGCAAAGATCGGTAAGCGCCTTCCAGCCCTCGAAATCGTCCTCGGCCATGCCATCTTCGATCGAGAAGATCGGGTAGCGCCGCGCGAGATCCGCCAGATATTCGGCCATTTCGTGGCTGTTCAGGCTCTTGCCCTCGCCCGAGATTTCATACTTGCCGTTCTTATAGAATTCGGTCGCCGCGCAATCGAGCGCGAGCATCACGTCCTCGCCCGGCTTGTACCCGGCCGTTTCGATCGAGCGCAGGATGAATTCGATCGCCTCGTCGTTCGACGCGATGTTGGGCGCGAAGCCGCCCTCGTCGCCGACCGACGTCGCCAGGCCCTTGTCGTGCAGGCCCTTCTTGAGCGTGTGGAAGATCTCCGACCCGCAGCGGACCGCTTCGAGGATCGACGACGCGCCGACCGGCACGATCATGAATTCCTGGAAATCGATCGGGTTGTCGGCATGTTCGCCGCCGTTGATGATGTTCATCATCGGCACCGGCAGGACATGCGCGGCGACGCCGCCGACATAGCGGTACAACGGCAGGCTGCGCGCATCGGCAGCGGCCTTGGCGACCGCGAGCGACACGCCGAGGATCGCGTTCGCGCCCAGGCGGCTCTTGTTGTCGGTCCCGTCGAGCTCGATCATCGTGTGATCGACATCGCGCTGGTCCTCGGCTTCGAGCCCGAGCACCGCATCGGCGATCTCGCGGTTGACCGCCTCGACTGCCTGGTCGACGCCCTTGCCGGCCCAGCGGCTCTTGTCGCCGTCGCGTTTTTCGACCGCTTCGTGCTTTCCGGTCGAGGCGCCCGAGGGGACCGCGGCGCGGCCGAAGCTGCCGTCTTCCAGCATCACGTCGACCTCGACCGTGGGGTTGCCCCGGCTATCGAGGATCGTACGGGCATGAATGTCGATGATTGCGGTCACGGAACGATCCTTCTACCAATTTCGGGAATGGCGTCGCGGGTGCCTCTATCGCCTAACCGGTGTCGCCGCAATTCGTGCGCGACCGATGGAACTAGGCGCGGCCCGGACCGCTTATTGTCGGCAAGTAACAATTGGAGGGCACTATCATGGCCACGACCCCAGGTTCCGAGACGGGCGCAAATGCGCAGGCAGACGCCAACGAAAAGATCAATGCAGCCGCCGGTGCGGCCAAGGAAGCGGCGTCGTCTGCCCGCGACGAAGCGCAGAAGCTGACGAGCGGCGCGGCTCAGCTGTTCAAGGACGGCACCGACAAGCTCGGCAAGGAAGTGGTCGATCGCGCCAAGAGCTATGCCGAGGACGGCAAGGCCCGCGCCGGCACCGCGCTCGACGAGATCGTTCAGATGATCAATGACGCCGCCGGTACGGTCGACGACAAGCTGGGCTCGCAATACGGCCAGTATGCGCGCACCGCCGCCGACAAGGTCCAGGGTTTCTCGGAAGGCCTCAAGGCGAAGCAGCTCGACGATCTCATCGAAGATGCGCGCGGGTTCGTCCAGAAGAGCCCCGCCGTCGCGATCGGCACCGCCGCTGCGCTCGGGTTCGTGCTGGTACGCCTGATCCAGTCGGGTCTCGCCGCCGACAGCGACACCAAGGCCTGATCGCGGCGTGACGGGGGCCCGGATGAGCGAAATCCTGAAGAATGCCGGGCCCGCCTCGGCGGACGACAGCGTGGCGACCTTATTGTCGCGTGCGATGTCGGACGTCGAGGAGGTGGCGCGCGCCGAAATCGAGCTTCGCAAGGCAACGCTGTTCGCCAAGGTCGATGAGGCCAAGGCAGGCGTGGTACTATTGGTCGCCGCGGCGATCATCGGCCTGCTTGCGCTGATCGGGCTTGTGGTGGGAGTGTTGATGATCCTCACGCCACTGGTCGGCCCGATCTGGGCAACGGTCATCGTGGTCGGCGTGCTGCTGGTGGTAGCGGGCGTGCTCGGCATGATGGGCATCGGCCATTTCAAGCGGATGTCGGCCGTTCCGGAGGTGGGGGCATGAGCAAGACTCCAGCCGCCGCACGCGTCGTCGCGGCGCAGGCGCGCGCAGAAGCGGCGCGGGCCAACCTGTCCGAAACGATCGGCGTCATTCAGAAACGGGCCAATCCGCAGACGATCGCCTCGGACGTGGTGGCGACGCTTAAAACGCGCGGGACCGCGGTCATGCAGACCGCGATGGATACGGCGGAACAGCGGCCATGGGCAACCGTCGCCGGCGTGGCACTGACCAGCCTGTTCCTCGCGCGTGGAACGATCTCCCGTCTGTTCCGCGGACGCGACAAACCCAAGCGCTGACGCGCTGACAAATTCCAGGAGACAGAGTGTGACCGTAAAAGAAACCCTTCAGTCGCAAGGCGCTGCGTTTTCCGAAAAGGCGCATGACGCCATCGACGTCGCCCGTGAAAACGTCGGCAAGGCCGTCGACACCGCGCGCGAAACCGCCGGCAAGGCGGCCGAAACGACATCCCATGCAGCACAGGATTTCGGCCATCGCGCCGCTGCGATGATCGAGGCGAGTCCGCTTGGCGTGCTGGTCGGCGGGATCGCGGCCGGGATGCTCGCGGGGTCGTTGCTGCCGCGTACGCAAAGCGAGGCACGCCTGCTGGCGCCGGTCGGCAAGCGCCTGACCGACACGGCGCATGGCGCCATCGATGCCGCCAAGGAAACCGCCCAGTCTGAATTCGCGTCGCTCGGCCTTTCGCGCAATTCGGCCAAGGATCAGGTTGGCAAGCTGCTCGGTGGCGTGGTCAACGCCTTGACCGCGGCAGGCACGGCGGCGCTGACTGCGAAGCTGTCAGGCGGCAATGCGCCGGCCAGCGTCTCGCCCGCTCCGGCGGAACAGGGGAACGCTGCGCCGACCCGCCCTGCCGCATCGGCCGGCTCGCCGACCACCGCTCCCAAAACCGGCGGCGATACGGAATAATCCGTCAAGACAGGTTCCCGAAGCGGCCCGGCGTGCCTATGAGGTGCGCGAAACCTGCTGTCTTCGGGAACCTATTATCATGAGCAAGCTTCACCTGGTCTTCGGTGGCCGCGTCCGCGATCCGCGCGGCGTGGACTTCGTGGATACGTCCGCGATCGAGATCGTCGGCGTGTTTCCGGACTATGCCAGCGCCGAGAAGGCCTGGCGCGCCGCTGCGCAGCGCACGGTCGACGATGCGGAGATGAAGTTCGTCGTGGTGCATCTGCACCGGCTGCTCGAACCCGCGCTCACCACACCGGGCACTGCCGTCTGACGATCGGACATTGCCGATCGACGCTCGCGTGGTCCTGCGCACGCAGGCGCACCAAAGCGTCGAAAGCTAGGGCGCTTTACCCTGGACTCCTGCTTCCGCAGGAGAACAGGCGTCCGTATCGCTCAGATGAACTCGATCTTCGAGACGACGTAGTAGCGATCACCCGACGGAACGGTCACTTCGACCTCGTCATCGAGCTTCCGCCCGATCAGCGCACGCCCGAGCGGCGAGTTGTACGAGATGCGGCCGCCCTTGGCGTTCGCCTCGGTCTGCCCGACGATCTGGTAGGTGACGGGCTTGTCGTCCTCGTCCATCAGCGTGACGGTCGCGCCGAACACGACCTTGTCGCCCGACAGCTCGAGCGGATCGATGACCTGCGCGCGCGCAAGTTTGTCCTCGATATCGCTGATCGACGCTTCGATCTGGCCCTGACGCTCCTTGGCGGCGTGATATTCGGCATTTTCCGAAAGGTCGCCATGCGCGCGCGCCTCTTCGATCGCATCCACGATCGTCGGGCGTTCCGCCTTCAGCCGTTTCAGGTCTGCATTCAGCGTTTCATAGCCTTCCTGCAGCATCGGCATCTTTTCGACGGTAGCCATCCCTTAAACCCTTTGTCTTCGAACAATCCCTTATCAAGCGAACCCTCCGAGGAGGGCGCGCCCGCACTGTTTCAATATGTCGGGATCAATGGTGCGAAGAGGAATAATAGGATTGTAACGGTCGCACTTCAAGACTGCGCGTCGAGAGCGCGACGATTGCCTGTGCTGCCTCGACGCTCGCGGGCGCGGTCGTGAAGTACGGGATCTTCAATTGCAGCGCGGAGGCGCGGATCGGTTGCGAGTCCTTGAGGCTCTGCCAACCCTCGGTCGTGTTGAAAATGAGCGCGATCTCGCCGTTCTTGATCCGGTCGACGATATGCGGCCGTCCCTGCGCGACCTTGTTGACGCGCTCGACGGCCACGCCCTGCGCTGCCAGATAATCGGCGGTGCCGCCGGTCGCGACGATCGTGAAGCCATGCTCGGCCAGCGCGCGCACGCCCGGCAGGATCACCGGCTTGTCGGTATCCTTGACGCTGACGAACACCGCACCCGCCTTGGGCAGGATCGTCCCCGCGCCAAGCTGCGATTTCGCGAAGGCGAGCGTGAAGTCGGGGTCGATCCCCATCACTTCGCCCGTGCTCTTCATTTCCGGCGAGAGCACCGGATCGACGCCGGGGAAGCGATTGAACGGGAACACCGCTTCCTTGACCGCGAAATAATCGATGTTGCGATCGATCACGGGCAGATTGGCGAGCTTCTCCCCCGCCATCACGCGCGCGGCGATCTTGGCGATCGGCGCGCCGATCGCCTTGGCGACGAACGGCACGGTGCGGCTGGCGCGCGGGTTGACCTCGATGAGATAGACCTGCCCGCCCTTGACCGCGAACTGGATGTTCATGAGGCCGACGACCGACAGCGCCTTGGCGAGTGCGGCGGTCTGCTTCTCGATCTCTTCGATGATCGCGGGCGTCAGGCTGTACGGTGGGATCGAGCAGGCGCTGTCGCCCGAATGGACCCCGGCTTCCTCGATATGCTGGAGCACACCCGCCACGACGACGTCGGTACCATCCGAGATGGCGTCGACATCGACCTCGATCGCATCGCGCAGATACTGGTCGATCAGCACCGGCGAATCGCCCGACACCTGCACCGCGGTCGCGATGTAATTGTCGAGCTGCGCCGGGCCGTCGACGATCTCCATCGCGCGCCCACCGAGCACGTAGCTCGGGCGCATCAGCACGGGGTAGCCGATCCGCTCGGCGACCGCGATCGCCTCGTCGCGGCTGCGTGCGATGCCGTTGGCGGGCTGGAGCAAGCCGAGCTTGTTGATCAACGCGGCGAACCGTTCGCGGTCCTCCGCCAGGTCGATCGCGTCGGGCGAGGTGCCGAGGATCGGGATCCCCGCGTCCTGGAGCGCCTGCGCGAGGTTGAGCGGGGTCTGCCCGCCGAACTGGACGATCACGCCGACGAGCGTACCGTTCTGCTGCTCGACGTGGAGGATCTCGAGCACGTCCTCCGCGGTCAGCGGCTCGAAATACAGGCGGTCGGATGTGTCGTAGTCGGTCGACACCGTCTCCGGGTTGCAGTTGACCATGATCGTTTCATAGCCCGCATCCGCGAGCGCGAAGCACGCATGGCAGCAGCAATAATCGAACTCGATCCCCTGCCCGATCCGGTTCGGCCCGCCACCGAGGATGACGATCTTGCGCCGGTCGGTCGGCTGGCTCTCGCATTCAGGCTCGCCGAAGCTCGGCGCTTCGTAGGTCGAGTACATGTACGGCGTCTTGGCGTTGAACTCCGCGGCGCAAGTGTCGATCCGCTTGAACACCGGGCGCACACCGAGACGATGCCGCAAAGCGCGCACTTCGGACTCGGTCACGCCGCCGGTCATCGCGACGATCGCATCGTGGACCAGGCCCGACCCGCGCGCAATCCCGCGGGCGTTGCCGCGCAAATTCGCTGATTTCAGAGCGAGATAGGCGAGACGCTTGTCACTGAATCCCATTGACTTGAGACGGCGCATACCGGGGGCGTCGATCGGCAGGCCGTTGGCGCAGATCTGCTCCTCGGCCGCGACGATCTCGGCGATCCGTTCGAGGAACCACGGGTCGTATTTCGCCAGCGCATGGACTTCGGCGACGGTGAAGCCCTCGCGCAGCGCCTGGGCTGCGACGAGCAACCGGTCGGGCGTCGCGATCGCGAGCGCGGCCTCGATCTCGGCGCGCGGGGCGCCTTCGAGGCGGTCGATCATGTTGAACCCCGACAGCCCGGTTTCGAGCCCGCGGAGTGCCTTCTGCAGGCTCTCATGGATGTTGCGGCCGATCGCCATGACTTCGCCGACCGACTTCATCGCGGTCGACAGAACGGCTTCCGCGCCCTTGAACTTCTCGAACGCGAAACGCGGGATCTTGGTGACGACGTAATCGATCGTCGGCTCGAACGACGCCGGGGTCGCGCCGGTGATGTCGTTCATGATCTCGTCGAGCGTATAGCCGACCGCGAGCTTGGCGGCGAACTTGGCGATCGGGAAGCCGGTCGCCTTCGACGCGAGCGCCGAGGAGCGCGACACGCGGGGGTTCATCTCGATCACGATCAGGCGCCCGTCCTTGGGGTTGACCGCGAACTGCACGTTCGACCCGCCCGTCTCGACGCCGATCTCACGCAGGCACGCGATGCTCGCGTTGCGCATGATCTGATATTCCTTGTCGGTCAGCGTCAGCGCGGGCGCGACGGTGATCGAGTCGCCCGTGTGGACGCCCATCGGATCGATATTCTCGATCGAGCAGATGATGATGGCATTGTCGGCGCGGTCGCGCACGACTTCCATCTCATATTCCTTCCAGCCGATCAGCGATTCCTCGATCAGCACTTCGGTCGTCGGCGAGGCGTCGAGCCCCGAGCGCACGATCGTCTCGAATTCCTCGCGATTGTACGCGATCCCGCCGCCGGTGCCGCCCATCGTGAAGCTCGGACGGATGATCGAGGGAAGTCCTGTCCGTTCAAGCACTTCGAACGCTTCGGTGAGGCTATGTGCGATGCCGGAGCGCGCGCTCTCGAGACCGATCTTGGTCATCGCGTCACGGAACTTCATCCGGTCCTCGGCCTTGTCGATCGCCTCGGCATCCGCCCCGATCATCTCGACGCCGTACTTCTCGAGCGTACCGTCGTTGAACAGCGCCAGCGCGGTGTTGAGCGCGGTCTGCCCGCCCATCGTCGGCAGGATCGCGTCGGGGCGCTCCTTTGCGATGATCTTCGCGACGATCTCGGGCGTGATCGGCTCGATATAGGTCGCGTCCGCCAGCTCGGGATCGGTCATGATCGTGGCGGGGTTCGAGTTCACCAGGATGATGCGATAGCCATCTTCCTTGAGCGCCTTGATCGCCTGCGTGCCCGAATAATCGAACTCGCACGCCTGCCCGATGACGATCGGCCCCGCGCCGACGACGAGGATCGAGGAGATGTCGGTACGTTTTGGCATTAGTGTGCTTGTCCGGTTTCTTCGGTGTCGTCCGCGTCGTCGTCGGTGCCGTCTTCCGACGTGCAGCCCCAGCCGTCATATTCGACGCCGTACGCGAGTTCGATTTGGACGCACTTGCGCGTCAGCGCGCGGATCGAGGCTTCGTCCGCGGCTTGCTCGCAGCCGAGGAACAGGCACATCTCGCCTTCCTCATCCTCTTCGCGCTCGATCACTTCGAAGCCGAGTTCCTCGGCATCCGCCTCGAGCTTGTCGAGCGCTGCGTCATCGCCGCGGAAGCTGACGTCGACCGGACGGACGAGGTGCGCGATGTCGCCGCTTTCCTTGAGGCTCGCGAGCACGTCCTTGTCGGCGGCCCATTCTTCTTCGAGCCGGGCGGGCGGGACTTCTGGGAGGTTCATCATGCCGGTGCTTTCAGGGATGAGACGAATTTCTCGAACAGATACAGGCTGTCCTGCGGGCCGGGGCTCGCTTCGGGGTGGTATTGCACGCTGAACGCGGGGCGGTCGGTGAGTTCGATGCCGGCGTTGGAGCCGTCGAACAGCGACACGTGGGTCTCGCGTGCGGTCGGCGGGAGGGTCGCGCGTTCGACCGCGAAGCCGTGGTTCATGCTGGTGATCTCGACCGCGCCGTCGCTGAGGCGCTGGACCGGGTGGTTGGCGCCGCGGTGGCCCTGGAACATCTTGGTCGTGCTCGCGCCGACTGCGAGCGCGAGGAGCTGGTGGCCGAGGCAGATGCCGAACAGCGGCTTGCCGGTGTCTAGCAGCTGCTGGATCACAGGCACGGCGTATTCGCCGGTCGCGGCGGGGTCGCCCGGGCCGTTCGACAGGAAGATGCCATCGGGGGAAAGCGCCATGATGTCGTCGAAGCTCGCCTGCGCGGGGACGACCGAGACGTCCGCGCCGGCGGCGACGAGGTTGCGGAAGATGTTGCGCTTCGAGCCGTAGTCGATCGCGACGACATGCGGCCGCTTAAGCCCCTCCCCTTCAGGGGAGGGGTTTGGGGTGGGGCTGTCCTGTGCAATCGCGGGGTCCGCTTGCTGCACGGCCCCACCCCCGGCCCCTCCCCTGAAGGGGAGGGGGGAAGAAGTGTCGTAGCCTTTGCCGAGCTTCCACGTGCCGCCAGCGGTTTCGGCACCCCAGCCATAATGCATCTCGGTGCTCACCCCGAGCGCAAGGTCCATGCCCTCAAGCCCCGGCCACGCGCGCGCCATTTCGAGCAGCGCAGCCACATCGAACACGCCGTCGGCCGCATGCGCGATGACGCCGTTGGGCGCGCCGCCGCTACGGATCCGGCGCGTCAGCGCGCGCGTATCGACGCCCGCCAGGCCGATTCGCCCGTGCTTCGCCATCCACGCATCGAGTCGTTCGGTACTGCGGAAATTGCTCGGTTCGGTCACGTCCTCGCGCACGATCATGCCAAGCGCGTGCGGATCGTTCGCCTCAACGTCGTCGGCATTCGCGCCGACGTTGCCGATATGCGGGAAGGTGAAGGTGATCATCTGGCCCGCAAAGCTCGGGTCGGTCATGATTTCCTGATAGCCCGTCATCGCGGTGTGGAAGCAGACTTCGCCGACGGCGGCACCTTCCGCGCCGAACCCCCTGCCCCATACGATCTCGCCAGTGGATAGCACCAATACGCCGGTGGCTCCGTCGGGCGCAGTCATGGGATTGGCGTCGGCCATTGCGGCGGGCACTCCGTTTTTCGTTTCGATGTCGCTAAGCGCCGGGAGCTAGAGGGGGATGGGCAGTGCGTCAATCGGATAAACCCGCTACCCTCCTGCCCCAGCAAAAGGACGACACATGATTCGAGACGACATCAAGGCTGCACTCATCACCGCGATGAAGGGCGGCGACAAGGCTGGCACCGCGACCCTCCGGCTGGTGCAGTCGTCGCTCAAGAATCGCGACATCGAGGCGCGCGCGCCGCAGTCGCGAGAGGGCAAGGCACCGGACGACGACAATGTCCTCGTGGTCGAAGTGCTGCAGAAGATGATCAAGCAGCGCCGCGAGTCGATCGAGATGTACGTGAAGGGCGGACGCCAGGAACTGGCGGATGCGGAGAGCGCGGAGATCGCGGTGATCGAGCAGTTCCTGCCTACGCAGCTCGACGAAGCGCAAACCGCGGCGGCGATCGAGGCGATCAAGTCCGAGCTTGGGGCGAGTGGCATGAAGGACATGGGCCGCGTGATGGCGGAGCTGAAGGCGCGCCATGCGAGCGAGATCGACATGAGCAAGGCGAGCGCTGCGGTGAAGGCTGCCCTGGCGTAATGGACGAGGGCGCGCCCCTTCTTCCTCCCCTCCCGCTTGCGGGAGGGGACCGAGGGGTGGGCGCGCGGTTCAGACTTGGCCGACCGACTGCGGCGGCGAAGGCGCTCCGCAACGAAGCCACGCTGCACGAGCAACTGCTCTGGCGACAGCTGAAAGGCCGTCGCCTGTTCGGTCTCAAATTCACCCGGCAGATGCCGATCGCCGGCTACATCGTGGATTTTGCGTGTCGCGAGCATATATTGGCGGTCGAACTTGACGGCAGCCAGCATGGCGATGCCGTGGCGTACGATGCCGCGCGAACCAGCGCGATCGAACATGCCGGGTATCGCGTCCTCCGGTTTTGGAACAACGATCTAACTTCGCATATGACGGGCGTATTGGAAATGATTGCTGACGCTGCGCTTCGCGGAGAGCGCGCGCCCACCCCCTACCCCCTCCCGCAGGCGGGAGGGGAGGATTCGGGGCCGATCGATCCCGATACGGGAACGGCGGACGCATGACCCTATCCCCCCAATTCCTCGACGAACTCCGCAGCCGCACGCTGCTGTCCGGCCTGATCGGCAAGACCACCAAGCTCCAGAAGGCGGGGCGCGAGTGGCGCGCGTGCTGCCCGTTCCACAACGAGAAGACGCCCTCGTTCTACGTCAACGACGACAAGGGCTTCTACCATTGCTTCGGTTGCTCGGCGCATGGCGACGCGATCCGCTGGATGACCGAGCAGCGCGGGCTGCCGTTCATGGATGCGGTCAAGGAACTCGCGCAAACCGCTGGCATGGAACTCCCCGCGATGGACCCGCGCGCGGCCGAGAAAGCGGAAGCCGCCAAGGGCCTCCACGAAGCCTGTAGCGACGCCGCGACCTGGTTCACCGAGCAGCTCGACGGCCTCGCCGGCGCGACCGCCCGCGGCGTACTCGCCAAGCGCGGGATCAAGCCCGAGACCTCGCGCACCTTCGGGCTGGGCTTCTCGCCCGATTCGCGCGGCGGGCTCAAGACCGCGCTCAAGGACTATGGCGACCCGCTGCTGATCGAGGCCGGGCTGCTGATCAAGGTCGACGACAAGGTCCCGTACGATCGCTTCCGTGGTCGCCTGATGATCCCGATCCGCGATCCGCGCGGGCGCACCATCGCGTTCGGCGGCCGCATCATCGGCGACGGCGAGCCCAAGTACCTGAATTCTCCCGAGACCCCGCTCTTCGACAAGGGGCGGACGCTCTACAATCTCGATCGCGCCGCGCCTGCCTCGCGCAAGACGGGGCGCGTGTTGGTGGTCGAGGGGTATATGGACGTGATCGCGCTCGCGCAGGCGGGGTTCGGCGAGGCGGTCGCGCCGCTCGGCACCGCGCTGACCGAGCCGCAGCTCGAGCGGCTGTGGCGGCTGTGCGAAGTCCCGATCCTGTGCTTCGACGGCGACAGCGCCGGGCAGAAGGCGGCTTTGCGCGCCGCACACCGCGCGCTGCCGCTGCTCCAGCCGGGTCGGAGCCTCGCCTTCGTCACCCTGCCAGCGGGCCAGGATCCCGACGATCTCGTCCGCGCCAAGGGGCCGGGCGCGTTCGAGGCGTTGCTCCAGCAGACCGAACCGCTGGTCGACCGGCTGTGGAAAAGCGAGCTCGCCGCCGAGCCGCTCGACACGCCCGAGCAGAAGGCCGGCCTCAAGGCGCGGCTCGCCGATCTCGCCAAGACGATCGCCGACAGCAACGTCGCGCACGAATATCAGGCCGAGTTCCGCACCCGCTTCGACGAGGCGTTCCGCCCGCAGCGCAAGGCGTTCGAACCGCGCGCGCCGTTTCAGCCGTTCCAGCGCGGCAAGCCCGGCAAACCGTATAAGGCACCGCATCTTCCCGTCGGAGATGGTGTCAAATCGGTACGCACGCGCGGGATCGACCCGATCCTCGCCAAGGCGGTGCTCGCCGGGCTGATCCGCCATCCAGCGGAAATTGCGCGCCATATGGAAGTGCTCGGGAGCCTCAAACTGGGCGACGACGCACTCGGGCGGCTGTTCGAGGCGGTCGTCGATCTCGCGGTCGAAGACCATGTGCTTGATAGTGACCGGTTGCTCACCATATTGGCTTCATCCGGATTTGACAGTATCGCGCATGATCTGCTGCGACCCGACCGATTGTCGTGTTCGTTCACGCAGAAGGATGCCGAGCCGGCCCGGGCGCGCGAGGACCTCGACGAGGCGATCGCGATCCTGGTGGCGCGACCCGAAGTCGACGCCGCGCTGGCTGAGGCGACCGCTGCCATGCAGTCGGACTATTCGGATGAGGCCTTTGCCCGCCAGGTGGCGTTGGTGAAGGAAAAACAGACGCTCGACGCGCGGCTTGCAAATCTGGTGCAGTCGAACGAAGACGCAAGAAGCTTTATGACCGAGGGCAGTTGATGGCGAAGACGGATATGGCGGACGTTGCGGATACGACCGAGTCGAGCGACGCACCGCTGATCGATTTGAACGATGCTTCGATCAAAAAGGTCATCGCTCGCGCCAAAAAGCGCGGGTACATCACCTATGAGCAGCTCAACGAAGCGCTGCCGCAGGGCGAGATGTCGTCCGACCAGATCGAGGACATCAGCGCCGCGCTCAGCGAGATGGGCATCAACATCGTCGAAAATGACGAGCAGGGCGAGGACGGCGACGAGCCGGCCAAGGCCGAGGACGACGATGATGCGGAACCCGTAGACTCGTCGGAAGACGCTGGCCCGGCGCTCGACGTCAAGAAGAAGGAAATCGTCGACCGCACCGACGACCCCGTCCGCATGTATCTGCGCGAGATGGGCGCGGTCGAGCTCCTGAGCCGTGAGGGCGAAATCGCCATCGCGAAGCGGATCGAAGCCGGTCGCGACACGATGATCCTGGGTCTTTGCGAATCGCCGATCACCTTCAACGCGATCATCGACTGGTCGACCGCGCTCAACGAAGGCACGATGCAGCTGCGCGAGATCATGGATCTCGACGCGATGCTGTCGAAGGACCCGGCGCCCGAAGCGATGGCCGAAGCCGAGGATGGCGACGGCGAGATTTCGGAAAAGAACGCTGGCCCCTCGTTCAAGGAAGAAGCCGAGCCCGAGGAGCCGTCGGTCGACGAGGACGAGGACGGCGAGCGCCGCGCCCCGCGCGCTTCGGACGACGAGGAAGAGGACAACACCCTCAGCCTCGCGCAGATGGAAGAGCAGCTCAAGCCGATCGCGCTCGAGCGTTTCGCCAACATCACCGCGCTCTACAAGAAGTTCTCCAAGATCCAGCAGGCGCGGCTTGACGCGATGGCGGGCGGCGGCGAGCTGTCGACCGGCGACGAGAAGAAGTATCACAAGCTCCGCGAGGAGCTGACCGCCGAAGTCGAGAGCGTCCAGTTCCACAACGCCAAGATCGAATATCTGGTCGACCAGCTCTACGCCTTCAACCGTCGCCTCACCGCGCTCGGTGGCCAGATGCTGCGCCTTGCCGAGCGCCACAAGGTGCCGCGCAAGGACTTCCTCGACCGCTATATCGGGCATGAACTCGACGAGCAGTTCCTGCCGAGCGTCGCCAAGCTCGACAAGAAGTGGACCGCGTTCGTCACCAACGAGGGCGAGGCGGTCGATCGCATCCGCGTCGAAATCAGCGAGATCAGC
Source organism: Sphingomonas sp. TREG-RG-20F-R18-01 (assembly GCF_022662475.1). Classification (GTDB taxonomy): domain Bacteria; phylum Pseudomonadota; class Alphaproteobacteria; order Sphingomonadales; family Sphingomonadaceae; genus Sphingomonas. The sequence goes on along the minus strand of NZ_JAKNQQ010000006.1, from coordinate 153,512 downwards.
CAGGCGACCGGCATGGCGCTCGGCGAATTCCGCCGCATCGTCAACATGGTCCAGAAGGGCGAGCGCGAGGCGCGCATCGCCAAGAAGGAAATGGTCGAGGCCAACCTGCGGCTCGTCATTTCGATCGCCAAGAAGTACACCAACCGCGGTCTGCAGTTCCTGGATCTCATCCAGGAAGGCAACATCGGTCTGATGAAGGCGGTCGACAAGTTCGAATATCGCCGAGGCTACAAGTTCTCGACCTATGCGACCTGGTGGATCCGTCAGGCAATCACGCGCTCGATCGCGGATCAGGCGCGGACGATCCGTATCCCGGTCCACATGATCGAGACGATCAACAAGCTGGTCCGCACCAGCCGCCAGTTCCTCCACGAGCAGGGCCGCGAGCCCACGCCCGAGGAAATGGCCGAGCGTCTGTCGATGCCGCTCGAGAAGGTCCGCAAGGTGATGAAGATCGCCAAGGAGCCGATCAGCCTCGAAACCCCGATCGGCGACGAGGAGGATAGCCACCTCGGCGATTTCATCGAGGACAAGAACGCGATCATCCCGGTGGATGCCGCGATCCAGGCGAACCTCAAGGAGACCGTCACGCGCGTGCTCGCATCGCTCACCCCGCGCGAGGAGCGCGTGCTGCGGATGCGCTTCGGGATCGGGATGAACACCGATCACACGCTCGAAGAGGTCGGCCAGCAATTCTCGGTTACGCGCGAACGTATTCGCCAAATCGAAGCAAAAGCGCTACGCAAGCTGAAGCATCCATCGCGGAGTCGCAAAATGCGCAGCTTTCTTGATCAGTAGACCGGTCGCAACAGCACCCCGGGCTCTTCTACTTGCCATTGGCCCGCTGGGGGAGCGGGCCGGACCTTGGCACATCAGTAACAAGCTTATCGAACGCGGATATGCGGTTACGCATCGCCATGTGTTGGCAGGCAGCAGTCCGGTTCAGGCATTGCGGGCGTTTCGGGCATGTCATGACATTGCCCAATATGAACTGACCGCTGCCAGTGACTATAGTATCGGTTTCGCGATGGCGTTTGCGGCCATTGTCCGTCGTGCCCGCGGAAGATTGGCGATCGCCGGGATGAACCTTTCCCGGCGGCCCTTTCGCAGTGGCGTTGCGCCGCTCGATCATGTGATCAATCGGATCTTTGGTCGGGTCGATCTGTTCATCGTGCACTCAACGCCCGAAGTGAGCCAATTCCTGCACCTGCATCGGCTCGATGCTGGCCGTTTTACGGTCGTACCGTGGGGCTTCGACCTTCCGGACGTAGCCGATCCGGAATGCGCGCTGCCGAACCGCCCTTATGTGGCGGTGGTCGGTCGCAACAATCGTGATTTTGCCACCGTCGCCCGCGCGCTTGACGGTACCGGCATCGCTGGCGTGTTCGTAGGTTGCACGCAACCGCTGCCGTCCGTCGACGCAGAGATCATTGCCTACGAGTCGCTGCCGTTCGATCAGTGCCTCGGCATCATTCGCGGATCCCTCGCCAACGTCATCCCGCTGAACGATTCATCGCGCGGGGCCGGGCATATCACTGCCGTTGCCGGAATGGCGCTGGGGCGGCCCCATATCTTTTCCGATGCGGATGTGATCACCGATTATCTTACCGACGGCGTCGAGGGGATCGCCGTGCCGCTGGGCGACGCTACCGCCATGCGGGCCGCGATCCGCCGATTGACGGATCAGCCTGAGCTTGCCAATCAAATGGGCGAGGCCGGCCGCCGCACGGCAACCACCCGCCTGACGAACAGCGGCTTTGCCGACCGGACGGCAGCGGTGCTGCTCCCGGTAGCGTGATCCTGCCTGCGCAAGTGCGGGATCGCGACGGCGCAGAGTAGCCCGACGCTTTCGAGTGTTGCCGTACCTGCGCTCAGCCCCAGGCTGACCATGCCGTCGGCGCCGGATTCCTGCGGCAGCGCCCTCGTCGCTGCCGCAAGATACTGTCGTTCCCGACCTTACCCGGTGGTCGGACGACAGTCGTGACCCGCTCCCCGCTCCTGCCGGAAATGCATCCGTTTTGGCGGCATCGCATGGCTTGAATCGCAGGTTTGCGCGATCAGACGTGCATGACGATCCCGCGTGACCCGTCCATTCCGTCACTAACCCCGCTTGCCGACAATGTCGTAACTTGCTGCAATTTGGTGCGGCATTTTGGTCTGTGGCAGGCGCGCGCCGCTCGCAATCCAGTCTATGTCCTCCAACATGGACGCCCCAAGCTCGTTCTGCTGGCGATCGAAACGCTGGAGGCGCTCTGCGTACCTGGCAAGGAGCGGGAAGCGCCCGCCGTCGACTGGGCGCCGGTGTTCGATGCGGTCAGCGACATCGTGCTGCTCGCCAACGGAGCGGGACGCATTCTCGGCTCCAGCCGAACGGCGCGGCTCCATTTCGGGGCCAGGGCGGGTGTCGGGCAGCCGATCACTGCGATTGCCGCGTCCGTACCGGACAAACAGTTCGACGACGCGATCCGGCGCGTGATCGCGACCGGTAGCGAATCGCGCTTCTCGCTGGCTTCCGGTACGCGGGCCGCGCGGATGCTGGCGTGCACGCTTCTCCCGGCCGGAGACGGAGTCGCGCTGGTCGGCGCCGACGAGACCGCGGCGCAGGAGCATGCGCGACTTGCGGCCACGGCGGCAGCGGCAAGTGATGCGATGGTGGCGGTCCGCAATGTCGCTTTGCTGATCATCGACCGTCATGGTCTTCTACAGGATCCCACCGAGGCCGCCATCGCGCTGCTTGGTCGTCCGCGCGACCAATTGATCGGGACGCAACTGTCCGGAATGATCGCGACCCCGCGGGCGAACGTGATGGATACTGCCATCGCCCGGGCGCTGACCGGCCGTCATCTCGAAACGTTCGACGCGGAACTGGTCCGGAAACGGGGAGAGACGCTGGCGATCTCCGTTGGACTGGCACCGATCTGGCAGGGCGGTCTCGTTCAAAACGTCGCGGCGCTCGTCCGGGCGCGATAAATCGTCGGCTCATCGATCGACGAACGGGGGGAAACTATGTGGAATACTAGGCATGCTGTTGTTTAAAGACGATTTGTAGCAGTGACCGAAAGAAGTTGATCCTGCCGCAGGTTCGCGATGCGACGCTGGCAGACCAGCGATCAAAGTCCTAGTTGCCGCGCCGAAGCTTTTCTAAACCAACTCTTTACGCCCATCAGTGTAGTCTTTGAACGACCAATTCGCGGGTGCAGGCCCAAAGTCGGCCCAACGGATCAGAGGACAGTATAAAAATCATGGCAATCGTGGCGACAGACATGCAGCGCGCAGGAGACGGTGCAAGCTCGATCGCAACGCTTGCCGCAAGCGACGGATGTGCGCGCCACCCGTGGGTTGCGCAACTGACCCATCCGGCAGCACCCGGGCGCGATCTGGCCGATGCCGTCCATGCGCTGTGCGCAGTCCATGGCCGGCATGCCGACCTGTTCGAAAAGGCCGGCTACCGTGCAGTCCCCGACCTGGACCAACGCTGGTTGGCGCCGGCCGCCGGCGGTTTTGCGCGAGAGCGCGCCTATATCGCCGCCCTCACCGCCGCGGTCGGCCCCCTCCCCTCGACGGCCGGGCAAGCCGAAAGCGATGCTGCCTTCGCGGCGATGCGTCACGCCTTCGACATGCTCGCGAGCTCCGAACGAACGGGTTGCGCAACGGGCGCGGCTGTCGCGCTACTGATCGACTGGCAGGCATTCCGCGCCATCCTCGACGCCGCCGCCGATCGCTTCAGCGTGGACACGCCCGACCCGGCGCTTCCGGACGAAGTCGCGATCGTCCGTATCGCCGCCGCCGCCGGTGCCACGCCGGCAATCCTGCGCGCCATGCGGTTCGGCGCGCAACAGGCGTTCGCTCAGCACCGCGGCCTGCTCGACCTGCTCGAGGCCCGGGCGATCGCGCGCAACCACCACTAGCGCGCTTGCGCTCCCCTGCGCTTTCCCTCTATCGCCGTACCCGGAATTCAAAAGAACGAGGTTGCCGCGATGAAGCGTTTCGAAGGCACACAAGGCTATGTCGCCACCAACGATCTGAAAGTCGCGGTCAACGCCGCCGTCACGCTCCGCCGTCCGCTGTTGGTCAAGGGCGAACCCGGCACCGGCAAGACCGTGCTCGCCTATGAGATCGCCAAGGCGCTCGACGCCGAGTTGATCGAGTGGAACATCAAGTCCACCACCAAGGCCCAGCAGGGCCTGTACGAATATGACGCGGTCGCCCGGTTGCGCGACGGTCAACTGGGTGACGAACGCGTCCACGACGTCGGCAATTACATCCGCCGCGGCAAATTGTGGGAAGCGTTTACCCGACCCAAGCCACCGGTGCTGCTGATTGACGAGATCGACAAGGCCGACATCGAATTTCCCAACGATCTGTTGCAGGAACTCGATCGGATGGAATTTCACGTCTATGAAACCCGTGAGACCGTGCGCGCGGTCGAGCGCCCGATCGTCATCATCACGTCGAACAACGAGAAGGAACTGCCCGACGCCTTCCTGCGCCGCTGCTTCTTCCACTACATCAAGTTTCCTGATCGCGACACGATGCAGGCGATCGTCGACGTCCACTTCCCCGGCATCCAGAAGATTCTGGTCAACCGCGCAATGGACATCTTCTACGATGTCCGGGACGTTCCGGGCCTGAAGAAGAAGCCGAGCACGAGTGAATTGCTCGATTGGCTCAAGTTGCTGCTGCACGAGGACATGCCGCTCGACGTGCTGCAGAACCGCGACCCGACCAAGGCGATCCCGCCGCTCCACGGTGCCTTGCTCAAGAACGAACAGGACGTGATGCTGTTCGAACGGCTCGCCTTCATGGCGAAGCGACAGCAGAACAAGGGCTGACGTCGGTCCGCCCGCCGGCTGGTGGCGCAGGCCGTCGTCGCGTGATTTGGTAACGACTTGTTAACCATTTGACGCTAGGTCGGCCATCGGGCTGTGTCCGACGGGATACGAAATGCGCGAAATGCGATGGACGATCATGGCGTTGAGTGCGCTCCTCGTGACGGCACCGGCGGTCGCGTCGTCGCTGCTCGACTATGTCGGGCAATGCGTTCCGTTCGCCCGCGCCGCTTCGGGCATCCAGCTGTTCGGCGATGCATGGACCTGGTGGGGGCAGGCCGAAGGTCGGTATCGCCGCGGCGAATTCCCCAAACCTGGTGCGGTGCTGGTCTTTGCGCGGACCAGCCGCCTGCCGCTCGGCCACGTTGCCGTCATCAGCCGGGTCGTCGACTCCCGCGTGGCAATGGTGACCCATGCCAATTGGTCGCGCATGAACGGCGAACGCGGCCATGCCGAGCAGGACGTCACGCTGACCGACGTGTCGCCCGACAATGACTGGAGCGAGGTCAAGGTCTGGTTCCGGGACAGTGCCGGCCTCGGCGGATCGGTCTTTCCGACCTACGGGTTCATCTACGGCACGCCCGCGGCGCACGGCGCCAAGGCGCGAACCGCGACGGAACTGACCGGTCGCAGCCCGGACTATGTCGGCGCGTTGATCGATTCCTACGTGCATTGAGATGCTTAACGATCGGGTAAACCATCGTCGCTAAGACCCGTTCCGAACGGGGACTTCACGTGGTTGATCGGCGCTATTCCTACCTTGTCTGTGCGATCGTGCTGCTCGGCCTTGGCCTGCGGATTGCGGCGGCGCAGGGCGGCCTGTGGCTGGACGAGGCCTGGTCCGCCGAACTGGCGCGGCAGGCGCATACCCCGCTCGGCGTTTTCCTCAACATCAACCATGACAACAATCACCACCTGAATTCGCTCTGGCTGCAATGCGTCGGGTCCACGGCCGCGCCGGTCCTGCAGCGCGCGCTGTCGATCGTGACCGGCACCATCGGTATTGCCGTCACCGCGGAAATCTTCCGGCAGCGCGACCGGCACATGGCGCTGATCGCGGCGACCCTCTTCGCGGTTTCGCCGATGATGGTGACGATGGGATCGGAGGCACGCGGTTACGCCGGGATGACGCTCGCCCTGCTCACCGCGATCTTGCTGGTCGATCGCTGGCTGACGTCCGGGTTCGACGACGGCATCCGCTTGCGATTGGTGCTGTGTTTCCTGCTGGGGACGCTGTCGCAGCTGACCATGGCCTTTGGCTGCGCCGCGCTGATCGGCTGGGTCTATCTGACGCTTCTGCGCCGTACCGATCCGCTCGCCGCCGCGCGACGGACGGTCCATCTCTTCGCTGCGCCGATGGTCGCGCTACTGGCCGTGATCGGGATGGTGGCGGGCGCGGCCTGGGCCAGTCCGACCGGTTTCCAGATCGGCAGCTACATGCCGTTCGGGATCTTGCTGTTCCTGCACGGCACCATCGAAATGCTGGGCTATACCGTCGGCTGGCCGGTGGTTTCGGTCTGGCTGATCCCGCCCGTGCTGATCCTCGTCCTCCTTTCCCGATATGCCGGGGTACGAAACATCCCCTTCTACGCGCTGGCGATCGTCGCCTTTCCGATGTCGCTCGCAATCCTGCATGTCGGGAACACCGGTCACCCGCGCTATTATATGCTGGCGGCCATCGCCCTGTTGCTGCTCATCGCCGAAACCACCGCCACCGGGATCGCACGCGGCGGATCGCGCCGCTGGCTTTCGGGAACGCTGCTCGCCGGGGTCCTGGCGGGGGGGCTGTGGCAGGATGCCGATCTGATCCATAACCAGCGCGGCGACCCCGATCCTGCGGTCATCGCGATGCGGACGCGTAGCCCGGCCGGCGCCACCGTGCTGCTGGATCGCGCGACCGGTCTCGCCATGCTCGAATTCGCGGCGGCACATCTGCGGTATCCGGTCGACATCGTGCAAGGCGCGTGCAGGCCGGCGCAATTCCTGTTCGTCGATCGCTTCAAGGGGGAGGAAATGCCCGTTGGACCGCAACGCTGTGGTGCCACATTCGACGCGATTGCCGGTGCCTACGCACACGGCCTGTCCGGAACCCACTGGACACTGTATCAGCGCCGGTCCTAGCATAGGGCATGTTCCTCAACTTCCTCGACGAGCTCCGCGCCGCAGGCATTCCCGCCAGCCTGAAGGAGCATCTGCTCCTGCTGGAGGCACTGGACGCCGAGGTCATCGCGCGCACCCCCGAGGACTTTTATTATCTCTCGCGTGCCGTCTACGTGAAGGACGAAGGCTTGCTGGACCGGTTCGACCAGGTCTTTTCCAAGGTCTTCAAGGGAATCGCGACCACGTTCGGCCAGACCAGCGCCGACATCCCCGAAGACTGGCTGCGCGCCGTCGCGGAGAAGTTTCTCAGCCCCGAAGAGATGGAAGCGATCAAATCGCTCGGTTCCTGGGACGAGATCATGGAAACGCTGAAGAAGCGGCTCGACGAGCAGCAGGAGCGCCATCAGGGCGGCAACAAGTGGATCGGGACCGGCGGCACGTCGCCTTATGGCAATAGCGGCTACAATCCCGAAGGCGTCCGCATCGGTGGCGAAGGCGTACACCAACGCGCGCTGAAGGTGTGGGACCAGCGCGAGTTCCGCAACCTCGACAATACGCGCGAGCTCGGCACCCGCAACATCAAGGTCGCGCTCCGCCGCCTGCGCAAGTTCGCGCGCGAGGGCGCAGCGGATGAGTTGGACATCGATGCGACCATCCACGGGACCGCACGACAGGGCTGGCTCGACGTGGTCATGCGTGCCGAACGCCGCAATGCGGTCAAGCTGCTGCTGTTCCTCGACGTCGGGGGCTCGATGGATCCATGGGTCAAGCTGTGCGAGGAGCTGTTCTCGGCGGCGACGACCGAGTTCAAGAACCTCGAATTCTTCTACTTCCACAATTGCCCGTATGAAGGCGTTTGGAAGGACAATACGCGCCGCTTTTCGGAGCGCACGCCGATGTGGGATGTGCTCCACAAGTTCGGGCACGATTACAAACTGGTCTTCGTCGGCGACGCGTCGATGAGCCCTTATGAAATCAGCCATCCCGGCGGATCGGTCGAGCATTTCAACGACGAGTCAGGCGCGGTCTGGATGCACCGGCTGACGACCACCTACCCCGCTGCCGTATGGCTCAATCCGATCCCGGAACAGCAATGGGGCTATTCGCAGAGCGTGCGAATCCTGCGCGAGCTGATGAGTGATCGCATGTATCCGCTGACGCTCGCCGGGCTGGACGAAGCGATGCGGGAGCTGACCCGCAAACGCTAGGTCAGGCGACGGTCAGGTCAGGCGACGGTCAGGTCAGGCGACGGTCAGGTCGGGCGAAAGCGCCTGCAACTTGTCGAGATAGGACTGCACCAGCACCATTCGACGCTCGCGCGCTTCCGCCGTCACCGCGCGGGCTGCTGCCAGTCGTTCCGCCGTAACCCGGCGCATGTAAAACAGACGGTCCGATTCCACGTGTCCCACCCTCCGATGCGATCCGACAACCCCCCAGCCGCCGCGAATCACCTGAATTGTTCATGACCGAAGCTGCTGGATCGCACCACCGTTCACAAAGAGCTTATCCGCGAGTCGTTACGCAATTGCGACCAACGGAACAGTATTGGACAGATTCTTTCGGTGTTGGGTCAATACAACAAAAAGCGTAGACGCAGTTCAGCCCAGGCGGCTTCGTCCTTTATGGCGATTGCATCGAGATCACCAGGCTCCGAGTCCGCGTCATCGACCCATTCGCGCAGCCCCGGACCACCGTTGATCACGTCGATGGGCAGTTTGCCGAAGGCATATTCATACGGAAAATCGCGCCACAAGGGATAGTCCGGATAGAGCGCGCGGATCGCCTTGAAGGCGAGTGCCTGCAACCGCCACGGCTTGAACGCGGCGTGACCGTAACTTGGGCCTTCGGCATGGATCTGCACGCCGCTGCACAGCTGGTGGACGTGCTTGTGGAAGGTCGGCTCGAACCAGATCTCGCGCAGGCGACATCCCTCCAGCCAGTCCGGCGCGCGCCGGCGCATTTCCGCGATCACCCCGCGCGCCGTAATGTCGGGCGCACCGAACAGTTCGAGCGGGCGTGTCGTCCCGCGTCCTTCCGACAGCGCGGTCCCCTCGAGCATTACCGTACCCGGATAAGCGCGCGCCATCATCACGTTGGGAGCGTTGGGACTGGGGTTGACCCACGTCCGCTCGACCGGCCAGCCGAACCCGGGCGCGGCATCGGGGTCCCACCCGTCCATCGTCACGACATGATAGTCGACGTCCAGCTTGAGCAGGTCGTTGAACCAGTGGCCCAGTTCGCCCATCGTCAGGCCGTGGCGCATCGGCATTGGCCCCGCGCCCACGAAACTCTCCCAGCCCGGCAGCAGCGTCAGGCCCTCGACCGGGCGGCCGACCGGATTGGGCCGGTCAAGCACCCACACCGTCTTGCCATGTTCCGCCGCCGCTTCGAGGACGTAGCGCAGCGTCGTGATGAAAGTGTAGATCCGGGTGCCGAGGTCCTGCAGGTCGACCAGCAGTACGTCGAACGTACTCATCGACTGGCCGGTCGGCCGCCGCACCTCGCCGTACAGGCTGAAGACCGGCATTCCGTAGGTCGGATCGGTGAAGTCGGGCGACTCCATCATATTGTCCTGCAGGTCGCCGCGAACGCCATGCTGCGGGCCGAACATCGCGGTGACGTTCAGCCCGACCGCGATCAGCGCATCGACCGAATGCGTCAGGTCGGCGGTGACCGAGGCGGGGTGCGCGAGCAGTGCAACGCGCTTGCCCTCGAGCGGCTTGCGCAGCGCCGGGTCGGCGAGGAGGCGATCGATACCGAAGTTCATGGGTTCTGGTCCCCGCACCATCTTGGTTTTGCTTCCCCGGCGAAGGCTGGGGCCCAATCACAGAGGCTGCGGCACTTCAGCGCAACGCGCGCCTTGCGACCGTTCCTCGACTGGGCCCCGGCCTTCGCCGGGGAAGCAAAGCAGGTCAAGGGTGCGCTGGCGCTGGCAGTGTTGCGATAAACGTCGCGCGGTTGTGGAAATCGGGCGGCCCGGGGGCATGGGCGAGCGCCCAATAGGATTTGGTGCCGTCGGTTTCCTCGATCACCGCGGTGAGGCTCATCTGGAGCGGGCCCGGCGGCAGGTCGGACAAGTCCTGATCGACCTCGATTAGATACGCGGACGCGGGGTCGCCGCGATCGATTTGCGGCGCTACCGACAGTTGAAGGTCGCAACCGCTCGCCCGGTAGGAGTCGAACCGATACGCCGCCCATTGCGACGACGGGGAATAGTTGAACTCGAAATAGGCGTCCGACCCGGGAGGCGCGAGGAAGAGCTCGCAGCAGGTGGTCTGCCACAAGCCGTCCGCGCGCGAGGGAGCAGCCCAGTCGGGAAGCGCGACGTGCTCCAAGCCCTCGACGTTAAACGTCAGAAGTAGTTCGTCGCCGTCCCAAAGGACTTCCACGCTGACCGATCGCACCGCACTGGGCGGCCTGTCAGGATGCGCGACCAACCTATATTCCTTCCCCGGCGAAGGCCGGGGCCCAGTAGCGGTGTCCGTCATGGCTGCGCGATCCGGTCGTACAGATCTTCCCAATCCGGGTTGAACCCTTCGATCTCGCGGATTTTCCACGCCCGTTTCCACGACTTCATTTGATACTCCCGCAACCGCGCTGATTCCACCACGGCATGAACCTCGTACCAGACGAGCAGCTTGCACCCATATTCCTTCGTGAAGCCGGGGATGACGCCCTCACGATGCTCCCAGGCCCGGCGCGCCAGAGCGTTGGTCGATCCGATATAAAGCGTGCCGTTCCGCTGGCTCGCCATGATGTAGACATAGGCTTGCCCGTCCATCACGATCGCTCCTCGACTGGGCCCCGGCCTTCGCCGGGGAAGGGTGTAGGGGAAGACTGGCAAATTCGCACCAAGATCGCTACATGCCGCCGTTCCCATGGCAACAACACTCCCCTCCCCGCCGAAGATCGGCATGGTCTCGCTCGGCTGTCCCAAGAATCTGGTCGATAGCGAGCGGATCCTGACCAAGCTGCGCTCCGATGGCTATGCCATGTCCCCCGATTATGCGGGTGCGGACGTAGTGCTGGTCAACACCTGCGGCTTCCTCGATTCCGCCAAGGAGGAATCGCTCGAGGCCATCGGCGAGGCGATCGCGGAGAACGGTCGCGTCATCGTTACCGGCTGCATGGGCAAGGAAGCGGAGATGATCCGCGCCAAATTCCCCGGCATCCTCGCGGTCACCGGCGCGCATCAATATGAGGAAGTCGTCGGCGCGGTCCACCACGCCGCACCGATGCCGCCGAGCGCGTTCCTCAATCTCGTCCCCGAAAGCGGGCTCAAGCTCACCCCGCGGCATTACAGCTATCTCAAGATCTCCGAGGGCTGCAACCACCGCTGCGCCTTCTGCATCATCCCCAGCCTGCGCGGCGACCTCGTCAGCCGTCGGCCAGACGCAATCCTGCGCGAAGCCGAGAAATTGATCGAGGCGGGCACGCGCGAACTGCTCGTGATCAGCCAGGACACGTCGGCCTACGGCGTCGACATCCGCCATCAGCCGCGGATGTGGCACGGGCAGGAAGTCCGCGCGCACATGACCGACCTGTCGCGCGAGCTCGGCAAGCTCGGCGCTTGGGTGCGGCTTCATTATGTCTACCCGTATCCGCATGTCGATCAGGTCATCCCGCTGATGGCCGAGGGGCTGATCCTCCCCTATCTCGACATCCCGTTCCAACATGCCAGCCGCAACGTGCTCAAGCTGATGAAGCGCCCGGCGAACGAAACCAAGGTGCTCGAGCGGATCAAGACCTGGCGCACCATCGCGCCCGACATCGCGATCCGTTCGACCTTTGTCGTCGGCTTCCCCGGCGAGACCGAGGACGATTTCGCCTATCTGATGGACTGGCTGGAAGAAGCGCAGCTCGACCGCGTCGGCGCGTTCCGGTTCGAGCCGGTCGAGGGCGCGGCGGCGAACGACCTGCCCAACCACGTGCCCGAGGAAATCAAGGAAGAACGCTACGCCCGCCTGATGGAACTCACCGCGCGGATTTCGGCGGACAAGCTCCAGGCCAAGGTCGGCCGCACGCTCGACGTCATCATCGACGCGGTGGATGAAGACGGCGGCGCGACCGGACGCTCCAAGGCGGATGCGCCCGAGATCGACGGTGAGGTGTTTCTGCGTGACGCAGGGCATCTGTCTGTGGGCGATATCGTCGCGGTTTCGATCGAAGATGCCGACGAGCATGATCTTTACGGCGTCCCGACCGTTTGAGGGCAGCGTCCCCTTCCCTTCAGCGGCGGGACGGTGGCATATCGTCGTTCCATCGCTCGAGGACCGTGCCTTCGTGAAGCTCTCCCGATATTGTCTGGCGGCAGGCTTGCTGTCCGTCTCCGCCCCGGCCCTGGCGCAATCGCTGACGTCGGCGGAAACCGCGCAGGTCGACAAGACCGTCACCGACGCGCTCGCCAAGTCAGGTGTGCCTTCGGCCTCGGTCGCGATCGTGCGCGGGGGGAAGATCGTCTACACCAAGGCGTATGGCAAACAGGCCGAGACCGGCGCGACGCGCGACGACGCGCCCTATCAGATCGCGTCCGTATCGAAACAGTTCACCGCCGCCGCGATCCTGCTGCTACAACGCGAGGGCAAGCTGAGCCTCGACGATCATGTCTCGAAATACGTCCCCGGCATCACCGACGGCGACACGATCACCATCCGCCAGTTGCTCAGCCACACCGCCGGGCTGCAGGATTACTGGCCGCAGGACTACAGCTTCAAGGCGATGGCGACCCCGGTCGCGCCACAGCAGATCGTCGATCGCTGGGCGAAGAAGCCACTCGATTTCAAGCCCGGCACGCAGTGGCAATATTCCAACACCGGCTATGTCGTCGCAGGGATGATCGTCGAGAAGGTGTCGGGGCAGAAGCTGCTCGATTTCATCAAGGCGCGAATCTTCAAGCCGCTCGGCGTCACCGTCTACGATCAGGATCTCGCAGTCGGCCCGGGCTTTCCGCAAGGCTATGGCCGCGCCGCGCTCGGCCCGGTCCGTCCGGTCCAGCCCCCGGCGCGCGGGTGGCTCTATGCGGCGGGCGAACTCGCAATGAGCGCGCGGGCGCTCGCGACGTGGGACGTGGCACGGTTGGATCGAGCGGTGCTCGCGCCCGAGGATTGGGCGACGCAGGAGACGCCGGTCAAGCTCGCCGACGGGACCAGCAACGGCTACGGCCTGGGCGTCTTCACGGGCAGCGCAAACGGGCGTCGTTTCGTCGAACATAGCGGGGAAGCGGTCGGATTCCTGTCGGAAAACGTCGTCTATCCGGATCAAAAGGCCGCAATCGTGGTGCTCATCAACAGCTGGTCGAGCGACGCCTTTCAGACGATCGCGCAGAAGCTCGCCGGAATCGTGCTCAGCCCCGCAGCGTCCGATCCGGCAGATACCGCGACGCTCGCGCGCGTGAAGACCGTGTTCGCCCAGCTTCGCGGCGTTGGAACACTCGACCGTAACCTGTTGACGGACGACGCGAATTTCTACTTCACCGCAACGACGCTGAGCGACTATCGCACCAGCCTCGCGCCACTCGGCACCCCGACCGCCTTCGTCCAGACCGGCAAGCCGCGGTTGCGCGGCGGTTTCGTCAATCGCTCGTACCGCGTCACCTATCCCGGCACGGTTTTGTCGGTCAGCACCTACGCCGAACCCGGCCCCAACGGAAAGCTCGAGCAATTGCTCGTGACCCCCACCCAGCCATGATCGATTTCACCACCTGCCTCCAACCCGATCGCGGCCAGACCGCGCGGACGATCCATGTTGTCCATCCCGATCAATGGGATAGCTGGCTTTCCGCACAGCCACCGCGAACCCGCACCGCGGTCGCCGCGCACGGTTTGACCGGCAAGCCGGGCAACCGCGCGGTGTTGCCTGGCGACGGCGTCGAGGACTGGGCGATGCTGCTCGTGTGCAACGAAAGCCATCTTTCGCCGTGGCGGATCGCCTCGCTCGGCGCGCAGCTGCCCGCGGGCAGCTACCGTCTCGCCGATGGCGAACCGGGGGCCGCGATGCTGGGCTGGTGCCTCGCCCAGCATAGCTTCGATCGCTACCGCAAGGACCCATCGCCCGTCGGGCCGCGCGTCCTGCTGACCGGAGACCCCGCGCGGATCGACGAAACGATCCGCATCGCCCGCGCCGTCGCCAAGGTGCGCGACCTCGTCAACACCGCCGCTGCCGACATGGGACCGGCAGACCTGGAGGCGGAGGCCGCGACCCTCGCCAGGGCGCACCAGGCGTTGTTGACGGTCACCAAGGGCGACCAGCTGGCAAAGGGCTTTCCGATGATCCATGCGGTCGGCCAGGCCGCCGCGAAAGGCCGCGAGCCGCGCCTGATCGAGCTGGAATGGGGCAGTCCGGCGCACCCGCGCATCGCCGTCATCGGAAAGGGCGTGTGCTTCGATTCGGGCGGGCTCGACATCAAGCCTTCGTCGGGCATGCGCCTGATGAAAAAGGACATGGGCGGCGCGGCGCATGCGCTGGCGCTCGCCGAACTGATCATGGCGACGCGCCTGCCGGTCCGGCTCCACCTGCTGATCCCGGCGGTCGAGAACAGCATTGCCGGCAACGCCTTCCGGCCGGGCGACGTGCTCGCCACCCGCAAGGGCGTGACGGTCGAGAACACCAACACCGATGCCGAGGGACGGCTGGTCCTCGCCGACGCGATCACGCGCGCCAGCGAGGAATCGCCTTCGCTGATCCTCGATTTCGCGACGCTGACCGGCGCAGCGCGCGTGGCGCTGGGCCCGGATCTGCCCGCCACCTTCGCCAATGACGACACACTCGCCGAAGCCTTGCTGGCGGCGGGAATCGCGACCGGCGACCCGCTGTGGCGGCTCCCCTTGTGGGATGGCTATGACGAGATGCTGGCCTCAGACATCGCCGACATGGTCAACGCTCCGGACGGCGGTTTTGCAGGATCGGTGACGGCCGCGCTGTTCCTGCGGCGGTTCGTGCCGGCGGGAACGCCATGGGCCCATTTCGATACGTTCGCCTGGCGCCCCGCCAGCAAGCCCGGTCGTCCCAAGGGCGGTGAGGCGCTTGGACTGCGCGCCGCCTGGGCAATGCTCAAGGCGCGGTTCCCGGGATGATCTACATCCTGATCAACTTTGCGCCGATCCTCGTCGCACCCGCGATCGGGATGCTGCTGGGCGCGGCCTATCGTGCGACGTTCGACAAAGGCGCTGTGGCGTTGACGATACCGACGCTCGTCATCGCGGCGCTCGGGCTGTTCTGGTTCGCGTCGATCCTGGCGGGCGCGCTGATCCTCGCGCCGCCCAAGGCTGCGCCGTGGATCATGGCGGTGGGAAGCGCGGTGGTGATCTGGGCAGGCTTCGTCCTGCCGGTGGTCGCAATCACGCAGAGTTATCGCGGAGCGCGCGCCGGGCGGATCACCCGCGACGCCCTGTTCTGGCTGGTCACGATGATTGCGCAGGCTGTCGTGATGAAGGCGATCGGGCTGGTGCCGCCCCCCGCCTGAGCGAGGCGGTCAGTCCCCCGGGATCCCGATGGTCGTATAGGGCGCAACGACCCGCCACCCGAGCGTCTCGTACAAGGCCCGCCCATCGTCGGTCGCGGTCAGCATCCGGCACGCGCCGGGGTCCGGCTGCGCCCGGCCCAGCGCATGCATGATGGCGCGCCCCAGCCCCCGCCGGGCATGGGCTGCCTCGGTCCTGATCCGGTCGTAACAATAGACGCCGCCCGACGCGCAGCCATAGCCCCGCGCCGCCAGCGTCCCCGCGGAATCAACGACGGTTGCCGATGCGACCCCGTCCGCCATCGTTACGCCGAGCATGTAACCGGCCGGAAGCCGGGGTGCGGGATCGTCGCATGGCGGATCCTGGAGCATGACCCAGGCAACCGACTGGAGTGTCCAGCGTGGCGGCACGATGGCGAGAACCTCGACGGGCGCCGTGCAGGCCTTGAGGAACACGTACGGCGCCGTGATCGCCAGCGCCGCCGCCTCGAACGCCCGGTCGGCCTCCAGGAACACATACCGACACCGTTCGGCGGCGCTTCCCGTGTCGACGCGCAGGCCACCCCGGTCCTGTACCGGCAGCGGGAGCTGGCGCGCGATCGAGCGCGCCGTTGCCCAATCCTCGAGCATCTGCGGGGTGAGCGCCAGTCCCATGCCGCGGCCCGGTCCCTAGGCCGCTTCGATGATGGGTACGAACTTCGCCGCGGTCAGGCTGGCGCCGCCGACCAGCGCGCCGTCGACATCCTCGGTCTCGAGGATCGACGCAGCGTTCGCTCCCGTTACCGAGCCGCCGTACAGGATCCGGATACCGTCTGCCGCATCGCCGACCAGCGTGCGCAGCTTGGCGCGGGTAATCGCATGCACTTCGCCGATCTCGTCGAGCGTCGGGGTCCGTCCGGTTCCGATCGCCCAGCGCGGCTCATAGGCAATCGTCAGCCAGTCGCCGTTGGCAAGGTCCGGTACCGATTTCTCGATCTGGGCCTGGACGACCCGCGCCGCCCGCCCCGCGTCGCGCTCGGCATCCGTTTCCCCGACACACAGGATTACACCGAGCCCATGCCGATGCGCCGCACTCGCCTTGGCCCAGGCGTCCTGGCTCGTCTCGCCCTGGTCGGTGCGCCGTTCGCTATGACCGACAATCGTGAAGCGCGCGCCGGCCTCGACCAGCATCGCTGCCGACAGGCACCCGGTATGCGCCCCGCTTTCCGCCGCATGGACGTCCTGCCCGCCGAACGCGAACCCCGGAACCCGCGCGACCGCGGGGGCGATCAACGTGGCGGGCATGGCGACCGAAACGTCGATCCCGGGCGCCGCTTCCGCCGCCGCCGCGATCGCGACCAGTTCGGCCAGCGCCGCATGGCTGCCGTTCATCTTCCAATTACCCGCCACCAGCTTGCGTCGCGCCATCTGAGCATCACTCCTTTTTACGCTTTGGCACAGCGATAGCGCCGCATGCGCACTGCACAAGCTTGATGCCGCCCCGCCCTGCCCGTAAAGCAACCCCTCTTCGTCCCTTACCACGACAGATCGGCCGACCCCGACCATGCTCAGTTTTTTCCGTCGAATGATCCGCCACCCGCTCGGCGGCGCGGTTGCGCTCGGCTTCGTTGCCTTGCTCGGACTCGCCTTCGTGCTGTCGGACCATTCGGGTCAGTCGGCGGGGAGCACGGTCAATGCCGCCGACGTCGCGGTCAAGGTCGGCAGCAAGACGATCACGATCAGCGAACTGCGCGCAGCGGTCGCGCGCGACGTCGACAGTTACCGGCAGCAGCAGCCGACGCTCGATACCCAGCAGTTCGTCGCGGGCGGCGGGTTCGAGGCCACGCTCGAGCGACTGATCGATTCGACCGCCTTCCGGCAATATGCCCAGGCCCAGGGGATGGTCGTGAGCAAGCGCGCGGTCGACGGGTTGATCGCCAGCCAGCCCGGGCTCGCCGGCCTCGACGGCAAGTTCAGCCAGGAAAAGTATGAGCAAGTGCTGCGCCAGATCGGGATGACCGACGCCGACGTGCGCCTGCAGACGACCGATCAGATCCTCACCCGCCAACTGCTGCTCTCGCCGATCCAGGCGAAGCAGGTGCCTGCCGGCCTCGCGGTGCCCTATGCCAATCTCCTGCTCGAAAAGCGCAGCGGCCAGATCGGCTTCATTCCCGCGGCGACGCTGGCCGCCGGCCCCGCGCCGACCGATGCGGAACTGACCACCTTCTATGCGCGTACCCTGGGCAAGTATCGCCTGCCCGAGCGGCGCATCATCCGTTACGCGACGGTAACCCCGGCGTCCGTCGCCGGCCAGGCCACGCCGAGCGATGCGGACATCGCCGCTGCATATCGCGCCCAGGCGCAGAAGTTCGCTGCCGCCGAACTGCGCACGATCGTCCAGGTCGTCGTCGGCGACCAGGCCGCGGCGAACGCGCTGGTCGCGAAGGTTCGCGGCGGGACGTCGATCGAGCAGGCGGCCCGCGCCGCTGGCCTGGAACCGGCGACGATCAAGGACACCCAAAAGGCCGCGTTCGCCGGGCAGTCTTCGCCCGAAATTGCCAATGCCGTCTTCGCCGCGAAGGCGGGCGACGTCGTCGGTCCTCTGCGCGCGCCGCTCGGCTTCGTCGTCGCCAAGATCACGACCGTTCGGACGCAGGCGGCCAAGTCGCTCGCCGAAGCGACCCCCGAACTGAAGGCGGCGCTGGCGCCGCAGCGGACCACCGCGCTGCTTACCGAGAAGCGCAACGCGTTCGACGATGCGCTGGGCAAGACGAGTTTCGACGGGATCGTCGCCAAGAACCAGCTGACCGCGCAGAGCACCCAACCGCTCACCGCGACCGGACAGAATGTCGACACCCCGACCGTCAAGCCCGATCCGGCGCTCACCCCGATCCTCGCCGCGGCTTTCGCCGCGTCGCCGGGCGACCAGCCGCAGACGGTGCCGCTTGGCCCGGATGGCAGCTTCGCGCTGGTCACGCTCGAGAAGGTCATCCCCGCCGCGCCGCGCCCGCTGGCCCAGATCCGCGAGACCGTTGTGCGCGATTTCCAGCTCAGTCGGGCCGAGCGCGCCGCGCATGACGTCGCCGCCAAGGTGGTCGCGGCGGCCAATGCGGGCACGCCCCTGTCCCAAGCGCTCGCGGCGACCGGGCTCAAGCTGCCGCCGCTCCAGCCCGTGACCGGTCCGCGCGCCGCGCTCATCGGCAACCCGCAGCGCGTCCCCCCGCCGCTCGCGCTGATGTTCGCCATGGCCGCGAAGAGCACCAAGCTGCTCGAAGCCCCCGACAAGTCGGGCTGGGTGATCGTGCACCTCGACAGCATCACGCCGGGCAATGCGCAAGGCAATGCCAAGGTCATCACGGGCACGCAGAGCGACATCGGCAACGTCGTCGGCCGCGAATATGTGACGCAATTCGGCAAGGCCGTGCAGAATGCGATCGGGACGTCGCGCAATGCGAAGGCGATCGCGTCGCTCAAGGCCGAGCTGCTGGGCATCACCAGTGCCAGCCAGCCCTGATCGCGCGGGCGCCGCCGCGGCGCGAGCCGCGCTCGCGGCGGGGCGTCCGGCGTTGCTGTGGCAACGCCAGATCGCCGACACCGAAACGCCCGTCGCTGCCGCGCTCAAGCTGATAGAGCCCGGGCGGGGCGACTTCCTGCTCGAATCGGTCGAAGGCGGCGAGACACGCGGGCGGCACAGCCTGATCGGGCTGGCGCCGGATCTGGTGTTCCGCGCGCACGGCGCGCAAGCCGAGATCAACGCCGCATGGCTGACCGATCGCGCAGCGTTCGCGCCTTGCCCCGATGCGACGCTGGACGCCCTGCGAGGCCTGGTCGAATCCTGCCGGATGGACGTACCCACGGATCTGCCCCGCGCGCTCGCCTGCCTGGTCGGCTATTTCGGCTATGAGACGATCGGACTGGTCGAACGGTTGCCGCGCCCGGCTAAGGATGCGCTCGGGTTGCCCGACATGATCTTCGTTCGGCCAACGGTGATCCTGATCTTCGATCGGCTCGCCGACGCATTGTTCCTCGTGTCCCCGGTCTGGCCGGATCCCGCGCGGGATCCCGACGCGATCGTCGCCGCCGCGATCGATCGGATCGATGCGACGGCCGCGCGACTGGCGACGGCGCCGTTACCCGCCCCGGTCCGCACCGATGCGAGCGATGCCATCGCCCTCACCTCGACGCTCGCGCCGGGTCGCTATGCCGAGATGGTGGCTCGCGCAAAGGACTATATCGTCGCGGGCGACATCTTTCAGGTCGTGCTGGCGCAGCGGTTCACCGCGCCGTTTCCCTTGCCGCCGTTCGAGCTGTACCGCGCGCTGCGGCGGATCAATCCCTCGCCCTTCCTGTATCACCTCGATCTGCCGGGCTTCGCGTTGACCGGCTCCTCGCCCGAGATCCTGGTCCGCGTCCGCGACGGCGAAGTCACGATCCGCCCGATCGCCGGCACCCGCCCGCGCGGCAAGACCGCCGCCGAGGACGAAGCGAACCGTACCAGCCTGCTCGCCGATCCCAAGGAGCGCGCCGAGCATCTGATGCTGCTCGATCTCGGACGGAACGACGTCGGCCGCGTGGCGGAGGCGGGCAGCGTCACGGTGACGGCGAGTTACACGACCGAGTTCTACAGCCACGTGATGCACATCGTGTCGAACGTCATCGGACGTCTTGCCCCTGGCAAGGATGCGCTGGACGCGCTGTTCGCCGGGTTTCCGGCGGGCACGGTCTCCGGCGCGCCGAAAGTGCGGGCCTGCGAGATCATCGCCGAACTGGAAGATGCGGTGCGCGGTCCTTACGCCGGCGGGGTCGGTTATTTCTCGCCCGACGGGTCGATGGACTCGTGCATAGTGCTGCGAACCGCGGTGGTGAAGGACGGGATGATGCACGTACAAGCCGGCGCGGGCATCGTCGCCGACAGCGAGGCCACCTATGAACAGCGCGAGTGCGAGGCCAAGGCCGGGGCGTTGCTGGCGGCTGCGCGCGAGGCGCTTGCGCGCGCGAACGCGGCTGGTTTCGGACAATAAGCGCGCACGGCAATCGGTCCGTCATCCCGGTATTGCCGGGGTGACGGACCGGAGCCCGTGTTACGGAATGAGGCGTTCCTGCCGCTTCGCCTCGGCCTTCTCGGCCGCATATTGCTCGGCCCGCATCTTCGCGCAGCCCGTCTGTCCGCCCGAGCCTACCGGCGAGCACGTATCCGGCAAGCCCCCCGCGCGGCGACCCGCGTCGTCCGCCACCGCGGTGCGGTTCACCCAGCTCTGGTTCTGCGCCGGGATCGGCTTGTCGTCGCGCAGTTCCTTGGGAATGCGGTAGGGCTCGCCGACGCGCGCGCAGACTACGATCTCCGCATCCGGATCGGACGACTTCGGGCAGGCCTGGTTGCCGGTCAGCGTGATCGAGCGGATCCGCTGCGGCGGTTTGCCCGACTCGGCCTGTTGCGCACCGGCAGGAGTCGACTGGGCAACCGCGGCGGCGGGCACGGCGGCCAGCAAGCCGAGCAAGGCGAAAGTGCGCAACATCATTAATTCTCCTGAGGCCGTACCAACGTGTGCCGCGCAAGGTTGATCCACCCTGAACCGCGTCTTTCCACCCCTTAGCCGCGTACCCGTTGTGATAGATGTCCAAACACGGTAGCGGCGCGAGATGATCCTCGTCATCGACAATTACGACAGCTTTACGTGGAACCTTGTCCATTATCTGATGGAGCTGGGGGCCGAGGTGAAGGTCGTCCGCAACGACGCATTGACCGCCGCCGACGCCATGGCGAGCAACGCACAAGGGTTCCTGATCTCGCCCGGTCCCAAGACCCCCGATGAGGCGGGCATATCGCTCGATCTGGTCGCCGCCTGCGCGGAAACCGCGCGGCCGCTGCTCGGCGTCTGCCTCGGCCATCAGGCGATCGGCCAGCATTTCGGCGGCACGGTCGTGCGCGGCGGACTGATGCACGGCAAGACCTCACCGGTCACGCACGACGGCAGCGGGGTATTTGCCGGGCTCCCCTCGCCATTCATCGCAACCCGCTATCACTCGCTGATCGTCAAGGACTTGCCCGACACGCTGGTCGCCAACGCACACGCCGACGATGGGTCAGTCATGGGCGTGCGGCACCATAGCCTGCCGATTCACGGGGTGCAGTTCCATCCCGAAAGCATCGCGACCGAACATGGCCACGCCATGCTCGCCAACTTCCTCGCCGACGCCGGCATCGCTGCCAAGGCGGTCGCATGAGCACGCTCGCGTTGCTGCCCGATCCGTCGACCCCGCTCAGCCGGGAGACGGCAGCGCAGGCCTTCGCCGATCTGCTCGACGGCCATGTTCCGGAAGCGGCGATCGCCGCCTTCCTGATCGGCCTGACCGAGCGCGGCGAGACGAGCATCGAAATCGCCGAAGCTGCCCGCGCCTTGCGCAACCGCCTGATCCCAATCGCTGCGCCCGAGGGTGCGATCGACGTATGCGGGACGGGCGGAGACGGGCACCACACGCTCAATGTCTCGACCGCCGTAGCGATCGTGGTCGCCAGCACGGGCGTTCCCGTCGCCAAGCACGGCAATCGCGCGGCGTCGTCCAAGGCGGGCGCGGCGGATACGCTCGAGGCGCTTGGCCTCGACATGGAGCGCGCCGGTGCGAGCGCCGAGGCGAGCCTGCAGGACATCGGCATCGCCTTCCTGTTCGCGGCGAACCACCACCCGGCGATGAAGCGCATCACGCCGATCCGGCAGCGGATCGGTCGGCGTACGATCTTCAACCTGATGGGCCCGCTGGCCAATCCGGCCGGTGTCACGCGGCAGCTGATCGGAATCGCACGGCCCGACTATGCCGCGACCTATGCCGCCGCGCTGGAACAGCTCGGGACCGAGGCTGCGCTGGTGGTCTCGGGGGAGGAAGGACTGGACGAAGTCTCCTGCGCCGGCCCGACCCTGGCAGTCAGCGTCGGCCAGGCTTCGCTGCCCGATCGCATCGCGCCGGAAGACGCAGGCCTTCCGCGCCATCCGATCACCGCGATCGTCGGCGGCGACCCTGCCTATAACGCCGCCGCGCTACGGCGTCTGTTGACCGGCGAGACCGGCGCGTATCGCGACGCGGTGCTGATCAACGCGGCCGCTGCGCTGATCGTCGCCGGGACGGCCCGGACCCTCGCCGAAGGCGTTGCCCTCGCCGCGGAAGCGCTCGACACGCGCGCCGCCAATGCCCTGCTCGATCGCTGGATCGCTTATTCATGACCGATATCCTCAACCGCATCCTCGAGACCAAGCGCGCCGACGTTGCCGCGCGCAAGGCGACGATCCCGATGTCCGAACTCGACGCGCGCATGGCCGCGCAGAGCAAGCCGCGCGGGTTTCGCGCCGCGCTCGACACCAAGGCGAAGACCGGGCTCGCGCTGATTGCCGAGATCAAGAAGGCCAGCCCGTCCAAGGGCCTGATCCGCGAAGACTTCGATCCTCCCGCACATGCCGCGGCCTATGCTGCCGGGGGGGCCGCCTGTCTCTCGGTGCTGACCGACGAAGCCTGGTTTCAGGGGTCGGATGCGTATCTGATCGCGGCACGCGCCGCGTGCGACCTGCCGGTTCTGCGCAAGGATTTCATGGTCGATCCTTGGCAGGTTCCCGAATCACGCGGGCTTGGCGCCGATGCGATCCTGCTGATCATGGCGGCGCTCGACGACGGCCTGCTTGCCGAGATCGAGGCGAGCGCGCTCGAATGCGGGATGGACGTGCTGGTCGAGGTCCATACCCCCGACGAAATGGAGCGCGCGATGAAGCTCAAGTCGCGGCTGATCGGCGTCAATAACCGCGATCTGCGGACCTTTACGGTCGACTTCGCGCGAACCTACGAGCTGGTGTCCAAGGCCCCCAGGAACTGCACGTTCGTCGCCGAAAGCGGATTGACGACGCGCGCCGATCTGGATGCGATGGCCGAGCACGATATTCGCTGTTTCCTGATCGGCGAGGCGCTGATGCGCCAGGTCGACGTCGAGGCTGCGACGCGGGCACTGATCGGATGAGCGGGCTGACGCATCTGGATGCCGCCGGTGCGGCGCATATGGTCGATGTCGGCGGCAAGGTTCCGACACGGCGCGAGGCGGTTGCCCAGGGACGGATCGACATGGCCCCCGAAGCGGTACGCGCGATCCGCGACGGGGCCGCGATCAAGGGCGACGTCCTGGCGGTTGCCCGCGTCGCCGGCATCATGGGCGCAAAGAAGACCAGCGATCTGATTCCACTCTGCCATCCCCTGCCGCTGACCCGCGTGGCGATCGAGCTTGCCGTCGACGATGCCGGCGTCATGGCCAGGGCGACGGCCGCGACCGACGGCAAGACCGGCGTGGAGATGGAGGCGCTGACCGCGGTCACCGTCGCGCTGCTGACGATCTACGACATGGCGAAGGCGATCGACAAGGCAATGACCATTCGCGACGTCCAGTTGCTGACCAAGATCGGCGGCAAGTCCGGCGACTGGGCCCGCCCCGAATGACGAAATGGGGGACAGCCATGCTGCCCCCCGCCCCGGCTTCTGCCCTAAGCCGGGCTTTCGCTCAGCCGAACAGCTTCGTTGCCGTCTCGGCGATCCGCTTGCCCTGATAGCGCGCGCCGTCGAGTTCCTCGGCAGCGGGTTGACGGCTGCCGTCGCCATCGGCGATCGTCGTCGCACCATAAGGCGTGCCGCCGAGAACCTTCTCGACCCCCATCTGGCCCTTGAAGCCATAGTCGAGCCCGACGATCGTCATGCCGTGATGCAGCAGATTGGTGATGATCGAGAACAGGGTCGTCTCCTGCCCGCCGTGCTGGCTGGCGGTCGAGGTGAACGCGCCGCCGACCTTGCCGATCAGCTTGCCACCGAACCAGAGAGCGCCTGTCGTATCCCAGAACGCCGCCATCTGCGCGGGCATCCGGCCATAACGGGTCGGCGCACCGACGATGATCGCATCATAATCAGCAAGCGCGTCGGGCCCCTCGATCAGGGGATGTGCGGTATCGGTCTTGAAATGCGCAGCGGCGACGACCTCTTGCGGTGCAGTTTCCGCGACACGGCGGATATCGACCTCGGCACCGGCCGAACGCGCGCCTTCCGCGACGGCATCCGCCATCTGCTCGATGTGACCGTATGACGAGTAATAGAGTACGAGAACCTTGGCCATGGGAACGTCCTTATGCTGGGGTGGAACGGCGATGAACTTTATTCGGAGTCGACGAGGACCAGTTCTGCATCCTCGATCGCGGTGATCGTCACGGTCTGGCCGCCATCCATGGCCGCGCCGTCACGCGCCTTGAACGTCTGGCCATCGATCTCGATCAATCCCGTCGCGGGAACCAGATAGGCGTGTCGGCCGGGCAGAACCTCGTGCGTGATCGTCTCGCCGGCGCGAACCATGGCGGCAAGCACCCGCGCCTCGGCGCGGATCGGCAGCGCACCGGTGTCCTCGGCGAAGCCGCTGGCCAAGGTGACGAACTGGCCCGAGCGGTCGTCCTTCGGGAAGGGCTTGGCGCCCCAGGACGGGGATCCGCCGGTGCGGCTGGGCTCGATCCAGATCTGGAAGATCGTGGTCTGCTCGGATTCTAGATTATACTCGGCATGACGCACGCCGGTGCCGGCACTCATCACCTGCACGTCGCCTGCGCCGGTGCGCCCCTCGTTCCCGAGCGAATCCTTGTGGGTGATGGCACCTTTGCGGACGTAGGTAATGATTTCCATGTCGCGATGGGGATGCGGCGGGAACCCACTGTTGGCGGCGATCTCGTCGTCATTCCACACGCGAATCGCGCCCCAGCCCATCCGGGCGGGCTCGTAATAGTTGGCGAAAGAGAAATGATGGCGCGCGTTCAGCCAGCCATGATTGGCGTGACCCAGGCTCTCGAAGGACCTCTTCTCGATCATGCTATGTCTCCAAGGGAATGATGCATTCCGTTATGAGCAAGATAAGCCCTCTCATCGCATCGTAAATGGAAACACTGGAAACCGATCGTTTCCGTCGGTAAGGGTTACGCGGCCGTATCGATTGGAGCTTGCTGCATGCGTCTTCCCGACCTCGAAGCCTGGGCAATCTTTGCCAGCGTGGTCGAATACCGTTCGTTCAGCGGCGCCGCCGATGCGATCGGTGTCTCGAAGGCGACCGTTTCGAAGGCGGTGACCCGGCTCGAGGCGCATCTCGGCCAGTCGCTGTTCCATCGGACCTCGCGACGCCTGACGCTGACCGAAAACGGCAAGGCCCTGGCGGAGCACGCCGCGCGGATCCTCGCCGAGGCGACCGCCGCGGAGGAAGCCGCACTGGACGCGGCGAGCGCCCCGACCGGACTGGTCCGGGTCGCTGCGCCGATGTCGCTTGGACTGCTCGCGATCGCCCCGGTGATCGCGGATTTCCTGGTGCTCAACCCGGGGATCGAGATCGACCTGCATCTGTCGGACGCGCGCGTCGACATCGTTGCCGAAGGCTTCGACATCGCGTTGCGCATCGCGACGCTTCCCGACAGTTCGCTCCGGTCCCGCAAACTCGCGGACATGCGGATGCATGTCGTCGCCGCGCCGGCCTATCTCGCCGCACACGGGCGCCCGCTCCATCCCGGACAGCTCGGCGAGCATCGCTGTTTCGCCTATACCAACGTCACCTCGCCATGGCGCTTCGTCGGACCCGACGGGACCGAAGTGTCGGTACGCCTGAACGGCCCGCTCGCCACCAACAGCGGCGAGGCGATGCTGCCGGCACTCCGGCGTGGGCTGGGCATCGCAATGCTCCCGGAATTCATCGTCGCGGAAGACCTGGCGGCCGGGCGGATCGAAATCATTCTCGCGGACTGGGCGCCGCATACGGGTGCGCTGCACCTGATGACACCGCCCGGCACGCTACGCCCCGCACGGGTCGAGGGGCTGATTTCCTTCCTGACCGACCGCCTGAAATCGATCTGCGTTCAGGGCTGATCCGCGCGACTCGGGGCCAGCTCCTAGACGACTCGCGGATTACCGCGGCTTAATCGCAAATTAACCTTTTGCCTTCATCACTGTTGAGGTTAATAGTTACTGCGAAGGTCGGTCGGGCCACGGGAGGTACCGACGCCTTGAAACGGGGAACAGCAAGATGCGTGTGCTGCTGATCGAAGACGAGCCGACGACCGCAAAAGCGATCGAGCTGATGCTGACGGCCGAAGGCTTCAACGTCTATACGACTGACCTTGGCGAGGAAGGCCTCGATCTCGGCAAACTGTATGATTACGACATCATCCTGCTCGACCTCAATTTGCCCGACATGCACGGTTACGACGTACTCAAGCGGCTTCGCGTCGCGCGTGTCCAAACCCCGGTGCTGATCCTTTCGGGCATCAACGAAATGGACTCGAAGGTCCGCTCGTTCGGCTTCGGCGCGGACGATTACGTGACCAAGCCGTTCCACCGCGAGGAACTGACCGCGCGCATTCACGCGGTCGTCCGTCGCTCCAAGGGGCACAGCCAGTCGGTCATCCGCACCGGCAAGCTCGCGGTCAACCTCGACGCCAAGACGGTGGAGGTCGATGGCTCGCGCGTTCACCTGACGGGCAAGGAATATGCGATGCTCGAGCTGCTCAGCTTGCGCAAGGGCACGACCCTGACCAAGGAAATGTTCCTCAACCACCTGTATGGCGGGATGGACGAGCCCGAACTGAAGATCATCGACGTGTTCATCTGCAAGCTGCGCAAGAAGCTGAGCATGGCCTGCGAAGGCGAGAATTACATCGAGACCGTCTGGGGTCGTGGCTATGTGCTGCGCGAGCCCGACGAAATGCTGGAATCCGCCGAAGTCGCCTAGTCGCGGCGGGGCCAGATCCTGACAGCCAAGGTACAGCAGCGTGACACCCCGTGTCGCGCGCCTTGGCTTGTCTTGCCGGTCGCGCGCGTGATCGGCATGCCCTTCAAAAAATGACACCGAACCAACTATTTGCGTGACAAATTCTTTACCATAAGTCACGCAGTAGTCATGTTTGCCGCTTAACTGCACCTATCGCCTGCCGCCGATGCCGTGTGGCTGGTTCACTTGTGGGGCTTCTATCATGAAAAAGCATTCGGCGTTGGCGGCACTATGTGCGACCAGTCTCATCCTGGCGGGTTGCAGCGGCGGCGGATCCACCACGACCCCCACGCCCACCCCGACCCCGACGCCGACCCCCACACCGACCCCCGCCGTCGCCGCGGTCCGCACGATCGTAATGGTCTGGGATGGCCTACGCCCGGATGACGTCAATGCGACCGACACGCCCAACCTGCTCGCGCTGCAACAGAGCGGCGTGAACTTCCAGGACAACCATTCGACCTACCCGACCTTCACGATGATGAACGGGTCGTCGTTCGCGACCGGTTCCTTCCCGAAGACCTCGGGCTTCTACGGCAACACCTTCTGGACGCCGCCGCAGGGCGCGGGGAACACGATTCCGGCGGGCAAGACCGCGTCGGGTTCGACGCAGAGCTATACCGATCCGGTCTTCACCGAGGATTATCAGGTCCTCACCACGCTCAACGATTATTACGGCGGCCAGCTGCTACTCGTGAAGAGCCTGTTCGCGACGGCACAGGCCGGCGGCCTGGCCACCGCCGCGATCGGCAAGTCGGGCGCCGCGTATATTCAGGATCTCGGCAAGGGCGGCGTGTTCCTCGACGAGAACACGGTGCAGCCACGGAGCCTCGTCACGGAATTGCAGGCCGCCAACATCGCGCTGCCGACCAACGTCGTGAACAATTATTCGGGCACGGACGCGGTCACGCTGGCAGGCACGAACGGCACGCCGACCGCGCGGGCCGGATACGTCACGTTCGATACGACCGCTTATGATCCCAACGGGGCGATCACGGTACCGTCGCGCGATTCGACCGACACGAGCCAGGGCGCGCCCGAGGACGCGGCGAACAAATACATGCTCAACGTCTTCACGTCGTACATCCTGCCCCAGAAGAAGCCGATGCTGTCGCTGATTTGGTTCCGCACCCCGGACAACGTCGAGCACGGTTATGGCCCGGGCAGCGCCAATGCGCGCGCCGGCCTGCGGTCGCAGGATGCGCGACTGGGCGAGCTGATGGCCGCGCTTAAGGCGCAGGGCCTCGACACGACGACGAACATCGTCGTCGTATCGGACCATGCGCATTCCAGCGTCTCTGGCCCGCTCAACCTGTATCCCCTGCGCGCGATCAATCCCTCGGGGACCGCTCCGAATGGCCCGACCGTCAACGGCGCGACCAGCGGGACCAGCGCTGCGAGCTTGGGCGGGCTCAATTCCTCCGGATATTCCTTCTCCGGCGATGTCCGCTCGGCCGACTTGCTGACCTATCGCGGGTTCAAGGCCTATGATGGCAGCGGCTGCTCGGTCAGCGCGATGTACGGCATTTCGGCGACCGGCACGCCGACCGTACCCGTACGGGTCGACACCAGCACGACGATGTGCGGCGCCACCAGCTCGACCAAATACCAGGCGATCAGCGCAACCGGCAGCTTCCGCGTCCCTGCCCCCGGCAGCCTGCCTACGAACGGCATCGTCGTCGCGGCCAATGGCGGATCGGATTACTTCTACGTCCCCAGCCACGACCTGACGACGATCCGCAACCTCGTCACCTTCCTGCAACAGCGCGAGGAATATGGCGCAGTGTTCGTCGACAGCCGCTACGGGGCGATCCCGGGCACCCTCCAGATGAGCCAGGTCAACCTCGAGAACGCGACCCGCAGCGGCAACGGTCAACCCGACGTCGTGGTCTCGTTCAATTGGGACGATCAGGCGACCATTCAGGGCAAGTTCGGCATCGAGTTCGAAAGCACCGGTGGCCAGCGTGGCATGCACGGCAGCTTCAGCCCGATCGACGTCCACAACACGCTGATCGCGGCGGGCCCGTCGTTCCGCAAGGGCGCCACCGTCACGACGCCGACCGGCAACGTCGACGTCGCGCCGACGGTGGCCTATCTGCTGCGGCTCGCCATGCCGCAGGCCGATGGCCGCATCATCAACGAAGCGCTGGTGACGCCTGCAAGCGCCTCGACGCCGACCATCGCGGCGTCGTCGATCGCCCCGACCGCACCGGCGACCGGGCTCCAGTTCGAAACGCCGCTCGACCCGACCGGCACGACCAAGGACACGTCGTTGCCGCTGGGCACCTATACGATCTCGTTGCAGGTCAAGGATCTGACGATCGACGGCAAGACCTATCGCTACTTCGACTACGCCAAGGCAACGCGCCAGTAATGCGCATTTCCGTACCGAAGCTGGCTTCCATCGCGCTTCCCCTACTTGCCCTGGCGACCACGCCGGGGCAGGCGGCGCAGGCCCCGCGCGGGCTCGTCTTTGATCGCGTGTTCGGCGCAGCGGGCGAGCCGGGCTTCCTGCACTATCGCGTCCTCTATGCTGCCAACGGGGCGGTTCACCATCTCGACGTGTGGCGCGATCATGATCGCCGGATCAAGCGCGTGACCGATCAGGCGCTCGCGACCTACGCCAGCCGCAAGGCGGGCGAGGTCGGCTACACGCTCAAGGTGCTCGACCTGAAACGCCGGATCAGCACCACGATCGACCGGACCAATTTGTACCGGATCGGATCCTTCACCGACTGGTACGATCTCGGGCACGGGCTGCGCCATCCAAAGGGCGCGTATCGTCTGACGCTGGAGACAACGGGCCCCGCGGGCATGCCGCGGATCGCGCGGCCCTGCCGCTGGTACGCGCTGGCCGAGGGCAATCGCACGACGCATATCTGCTGGGACGACCGGGCCAAGCTGCCGCTGCTGATCGCACCGGCAAGCGGCCCACCGGTATGGCGAGTCACCGCGATTGATCAGGGCGCGATACCGGCGGCGACCTTCGTCGCGGACGATCGCGGCTTCATCAAGAACGACGCCAACCGCGATATCGAAGCGGACTGACGCACGGGCGCAGGCGACTTGGGCGTGCTCGACGATTGCGGGTTTCGACGATGTTGGCAGGCGTCCGTCCTGCCTCTTCCGGGAACGGGCGAACTACGACGAAACTCGTGCGATAGCGACGAGCCCGTTCGCTACGGTCGCACGAACACCTTCTCGCCGCCGACCCAGGTCTGCTCCACCTTGGTCGCGCGCAAGTCGCTCGGGCTCGCGAGCAACGGATCGCGGTCGACGATGATGAAGTCCGCACGCTGACCCACACCGAGCCGTCCGAACTTCTCCTCGGCGAACCCGGCATAGGCCGCAGCGCCCGTGAACGCCCACCATGCCTGTTCACGAGTCACGCGTTCCTCCGGGCGCCAGCCACCATAAGGCTGGCCGTCCGCACCCTGCCGGGTAAAAGCGGTAGCCCATCCCGCAAAAGCATCGGGTGCCTCGACCGGATAGTCCGAACCGAACGCCAGCGTCGCGCCGTTGCGCAACATCGAATTCCACGCATAGGCGCCTGCCAGCCGGGCCGGCCCAAGCCGTGCTTCCGCCATCGTGCGGTCACTGGTCGCGTGGGTCGGCTGCATCGAGGCGATGATACCATTCTTGCCGAAGCGCGGCAGGTCGGCGGGATCGACGACCTGCGCGTGCTCGATCCGCCAGCGCCGGTCGCCGGTATAGGTGCCTACCATATCGTCGATCGCGCCTAGTACCTCGGCATTGGCGCGGTCCCCGATCGCATGGACCGCGACCTGATAATGATCGACCGCGGCGCGGCTCATCAGGTTGCGGATCACGTCGTCGGACATGAACCCCGCCCCCGACTGCCCGGGTGCGTCGCTATACGGCGCCTTGAGCCACGCGCCGCGCGAGCCGAGCGCGCCATCGGCATACAGCTTCACCCCGCCCATTCGCAGCTTGTCGGCATACAGCCACGGCGTCGGGCCAGATCCTCCGATCTTGATGGCGGTTTCGATCCCGAAGGCATAGCTCATGATGCGGATGCGCAAGGCGCCGACATCGCCCGCGCGGCGATAGCTGAGCCAGTCGTCCATCGTGCTGCCCATGTCGCTGGTGCCGGTGATGCCATGGCTGAGCAGGATTTCCTGCGCCTTCAGGAACGCGAAGTCGCGCTCCTTGGGCAGCGGCTGCGGGGCGGCCTTCTCCACCAGATCGCGCGCGGAATCGACGAACACGCCGTTGGGTTGCGCACCCGTCTTCTCGATCCGGCCGCCCGCCGGGGCAAGCGTCCTGCTGGTGATACCGGCCGCCTTCATCGCCGCGCTGTTCGCCCAGCCGGCATGCCCGTCCGCCCGCTGCAGCCAGACCGGCCGATCGCTCACCACGGCGTCGAGATCGGCAGCGGTCGGGAATCGTCCGAGCTTCCACGCTTCCTGGTTCCACCCGCCGCCGACGATCCATTTGCGGTCGGGGTTGGCGGCGGCATAAGCGGCGATACGGGCCTTCGCATCCTCGAGCGACGTCGCCGCGGACAGGTCGAGTTCGAGCGCGCGGAACCCGAGTTTCATCACATGGCCATGCGCATCGATGAACCCCGGCAGCAGCACCTTGCCGTGCTCATCCGCGCGCCAATCGAGCTTTACCGGACGCTTCTCGTTTTCCGCCAGAAGCTTCACCACCTTGCCATCGGGCGACATGACCAAGCCCGTAAAGCGGATCACCTTGCCGTCCTTGTCCATGCTGATCCCGTTGACATTGTCGATCAGGGCGTCGGCCCTGGCGAGGGACGGGACGAGTGCCGCGAGGAACGCCGTGGCGGAAAGCAGCGCGGCTGCAGAACGAAGCGGGAAAGGGCTGACCATGGGCTTGCGATAAGGCGTGTTCCTTCATCGCGCCAGATAGTCTAGGCGACGGGCGCTCCCTTCTGTGCCGAGCCTGTCGACGCACCGTCGCCCAACGACGTGGGAAAGCAAGGCTGCCCTCCCAGGCTCGGGGGCGAACGGAAGTGAATGATGGCAACGCAAGCGAAGTCCGAAACCCTCCCCGTCACCCTCGCCGACGTCGAAGCCGCGCACATGCGCATTTCGGACCAGATCGTTCGCACGCCATGCTTCATCAGCCGCACCCTGTCCGAGCTGACCGGCGCGACCGTCTACCTCAAGTTCGAGAACCTGCAGTTCACCGCGGCCTATAAGGAGCGCGGCGCGCTCAATACGCTGTTGCAACTGCCGCCCGAGACCGCTGGGGTGATCGCTGCCTCGGCCGGCAACCATGCCCAGGGCCTTGCCTATCACGCCAACCGCCTCGGCATCCCGGCGACCATCGTCATGCCCACGAACACCCCGATCGTGAAGATCACGCAGACCGAGGGCCATGGCGCGACCGTCGTCCTGCACGGCGACACGTTCGACGCAGCCTATGCCCATGCGCGCGAACTGGAGGCCGAATGCGGGCTGACCTTCGTCCATCCGTTTGACGACGCCCGTGTCATTGCGGGCCAGGGCACGACTGCACTGGAGATGCTGCAGGACGTTCCGCAGATCGACACCTTCCTGACGCCGATCGGTGGGGGTGGCCTGATCTCGGGCATGGCGGTCGTGGCGGAAGCCGCTTCACGCAGGCCGGGCGGCCACCGGATCGAGGTAGTCGGGGTCGAGGCGGAGCTGTTCCCGTCGATGTACAACCGCATCAACGGCACCACCATGCCGTGCGCGGGCGACACGCTCGCCGAGGGGATCGCGGTCAAGGAACCCGGCGCGCTGACGTCGCACATGGTCGAAGCGCTGGTCGACGACATCGTCCTGGTCAGCGAGCGCAGCCTCGAACAGGCGGTCAGCCTGTTGTTGCAGATCGAGAAGACCGTGGTGGAAGGTGCCGGAGCGGCCGGGCTAGCCGCCTTGCTGCAACATCCGGGACGGTTCGCGGGGCGGACCGTCGGCGTCGTGCTGTGCGGCGGCAATATCGATACGCGATTGCTGGCGAACGTCCTGTTGCGCGATCTCGCCCGCTCGGGACGGCTCGCGCGCCTGCGGATCCGGTTGCAGGATCAACCCGGGGCGCTGTTCAACGTCGCCCGGATCTTCGATGCCCAACGCGTCAACATTCTGGAACTGTCCCACCAGCGGATTTTCACCAAGCTGCCGGCCAAGGGTCTGTTCCTCGACGTCGAGTGCGAAACCCGCGACCGTGCGCATCTCGATCGGTTGACCGATGCGCTGCAGGTGGCAGGTTATACGGTAACGCCGGTTGAACTTGCCTGAACATGGTTTGTTAACCAGATCGTCAGCAATTGATCGCTAGACTGATTGGCATTCGAGCGGCCCGGTGAAATCGCATTTTCATGAAACGTACTTTCCATCGGGCCGAGGACCTTTCATAACGCCATGCATGGCTGGAATTGCGGACCGCACCTTCCCGCTGCAGAGGACACTATCCGGTGACTGCGCCTTTTCGCTTTCCGCGCTTCTTCGTCACCAGCCCTGCCCCTTGCCCGTATCTGCCGGGTCGCCAGGAGCGGAAGGTCTTCACCGAGCTGCGTGGTGAGCAGGCGAGCGATCTGAACGACGCGCTCGGGCGGATCGGGTTTCGTCGCAGCCAGTCGGTTGCCTATCGCCCCAGCTGTGCCGGCTGCACGGCGTGCGTATCGGTGCGCGTCGTCACCGCGGATTTCGAGGCTAACGCCACGCAGCGCAAGCAATTGCGGCGCAACAGCGACCTGGAAGTCACCGCCTGCCGTCCCTGGGCGACCGACGAGCAATTCCAGCTGCTAAGCCGGTATCTCGGCTCGCGACACCCGGGCGGCGGCATGGCCGAAATGGATGAAGGCGATTATGCCGACATGGTCGAGCATTCGCCGGTCAACAGTTTCATCGTCGAATATCGCGAACCTGCCAAGAACGGCGAGCGCGGCAGGCTGGTCGGCGCTTGTCTCACCGACCAGCAGGCGGATGGTCTGTCGATGATCTATTCGTTTTTCGAGACCGACGATGCCGCCCGGTCGGGGCTGGGGAATCTCATCATTCTCGATCATATCCTGCGGGCACGCGCGGTCGGGCTGCCGTATGTCTATCTCGGCTATTGGGTCAAAGGCTCGCCGCGGATGCAGTATAAGATCCGCTACCGGCCGATCGAGGCGCTAGGACCCAAGGGCTGGAGCCTGCTGGTCGACGAAGATGCCGAGTTCGCACCGCCGGCGGAGAAATATGCGGTGATGACGGACCAGTTGGCGGGGACCCGGTAACGGGCTTGCCCGGCGCATCGCTGCCCGAACCGGGCAGCCGGCGCTACTGCCCGTTTCCGCCGACGTGCAGATCCACGTCGAGCGTTTCCACGCCCTCGCCCAGCCGCGATCCCGCCACCGGTGCGGCACCGGCTGAGTCGAGCGCCACCGCCACGCGGACATAGGCTTCGTCGGCGCTCAACCCGGTCGAGGGATCGAACGCGACCCAGCCCAGGCGATCGACATATGCCTCGACCCATCCATGCGGCGCGGGACGTCCATCCGCCTTGGCCTGGCATACCGGGCTATACCCGGACACGTAGCGCGCCGCCACGCCCAGCGTGCGCGCGGCCGCGAGGAACACCTGGGCGAGATCCCGCGAACTCACCGCCCCCTCGGCGAACGCTTCGGTCGCGGTGCGACCTGCGATCGGCCGGCCATGATCCAGCGCGAACCGACGCTTGATCGCGATGTTGAGCGCATGCAGCCGTGCCACCGGGTCAGTCTCGGTGATACCGGCGGCGAAGGCGGCGATCTCCGCATCGGCCAGAGTCAGCGGCGTCGTGCGGAGGAATACGGCGGGCGGCAGCGCTTCGTGCGCGCCATGGACGATGCCGTTCGACCGATGCGTCAGCACTTCACCCGAGACCGCGATCTCGATGTCCGAGATCGGCCCGGCGACATACAGCATGGTGATACGATTGCCGAACCCATCGCGGCCATGCCGCATCCGCGCATCGCAATCGACATGCAGGTTCCACCCCGCGACCGACTGGTCATGCGTATCCTCCGGGATCAGCCGGAGCATCTGCGTGAGACGGGCCTGCGGCGCGGTAAAGCGATACGTCGTGCGATGATCGACCGATAACCGCATCAGCTGAACTTGAACTGCCGACCGACCGCCAGGTGCAGACGGTCGTTCTCGGCGATGAAGCCCTGCAAATACTGATGCAGGCCGCCGGCGATCACTTCGCCGGACTTGGTCCGCGCGATCCGCGCCTGGCGCGCGCGCGCCATGCGGTCCGCCTCGCCGTGCAGCCCGGTCCGCTTGGCCAGCAGGTTCAGGATGTCGACCGCTTCTTCGACCGAGGCCGCAAGGCTGCGCGGAAGTTCCGCGCGTGCGATCAGCAGGTCGATCACGTTGGAGGGCCTCAGCCCCTCCGAATAGAGCCAGCGATACGCCGTCACGGCGGACACGGTCTGGAGGATCGTCGTCCATTGATCGCGGTCGACGACCCCGCCCACCCGCTCGCCCTCGGGCAGGAGGATGTGATATTTCACGTCGAGCAGCCGCGCGGTGTTGTCGGCGCGTTCGATCGCCTGCCCCAGGCGGATGAACCAGGTCGTCTGGTTGCGCAGCATCCGGTGGATCGCCCCCTCGAACCCGCGTGTCTCCGCCTTGACCGCCTCGACCAGATTGAGCGTCGCCATCGCGCTTCCGGCGCTCGCGCGGCGGTCGAAGATCAGCCAGGCGCCGTTGATCGCGGTCCAAGCCTCCCGCGTCAGCGCGGTGCGCACCGCCCGGGCATTGTTGCGCGCCATATCGAGCGCCCGCACGATCGAACCCGGGTGGCTCGAATCGAGCGTCATGAACCGCGCGACGTTGCTCTTCGTGATCGCCTGCCCAGAGGCAGCGAACGCGGTGTCGGTCTCCGTCACCGCCAACGCGGACGCCCAGGCCGCCTCGCCCGCGGGACGCGGCGACAGCACGTCGAGCCGCACCGTCGCCTCCACCAGTCGTGCGATGAAATCGGCGCGCTCGACATAACGGCCGAGCCAATACAGGGAGGATGCGGTCCGACTGAGCATCAGAGCGGCTGCCCGAGGGTCTGGACCTGCGCCTGGCCGAGCGCATCCGACACCTGCGCCTGCGCCCCCGCGCCATTGTCCATCAGTACGAAGCTATCCTTGGTCCCGCCGCCCTGCGACGAATTGACGACGAGCGATCCTTCCTTGAGCGCCACCCGGGTCAGGCCACCGGGAACGACCTGCACGCCCTTCGAGCCAGTCAGCACGAACGGTCGGAAGTCGACGTGACGCGGCGCCAGTCCCGCATCCGCCAAGGTCGGCACGGTCGACAGCGCCAGCGTCGGCTGCGCGATATAGCGATGCGGTTCGGCGATCAGCGCGGCGCGGAACGTCTCGATCTCGGCCTTGGTCGCGGTCGGACCGACCAGCATGCCGTAGCCGCCCGACCCGTCGACCAGCTTCACGACGACGTGTTCCAGATTTTCGAGTACATATTTCAGCGACTGCGGCTCCCGGCAGCGCCACGTCTCGACATTGCGCAGCTTCGGCTCGCCGCCGGAATAGAAGCGTACGATTTCTGGCATGTACGAATAGATCGCCTTGTCATCGGCGATCCCGTTGCCGGGCGCGTTGAGCAAGGCGACGTTGCCCGCGGCATAGGCGGCAATGAGCCCGGGCACACCCAGCATCGAATCCGGCCGGAAGACCAGCGGGTCGAGATAGTCGTCGTCGATCCGCCGGTAGATCACATCGACCTTCACCAGTCCCGCGATCGTCCGCATCCACACGACGTCGTCGTCGACCACCAGGTCGGCCGCCTCGACCAGTTCGACGCCCATCGAATCGGCGAGGAAGCTGTGCTCGTAATAAGCCGAGTTGTAATGTCCCGGCGTCAGCACGACACACACCGGGGCAGCGACGCCGCTCGGCGCGACCGACTTCATCGTCTCGAGCAGCTTGTCCGGATAGGAATCGACCGCCGCCACGCGGAACGACCGGAACAGTTCCGGACACAGCCGCAGCATCGCCTCCCGGTTCTCCAGCATGTAGCTGACCCCTGACGGCGTGCGCGCATTGTCCTCGAGTACATAGAAGTCGTCCGGCCCGGTCCGCACCAGATCGATCCCGCAGATATGCGCCCAGATGTCGTGCGGCGGCCGGATGCCCGCAATCTCGGGGCGGAATTGCGGATTGCCGAAGATCAGATCCGCCGGCAGCACGCCTTCTGCCAGGATCCGACGTTCACCGTAGATGTCGTGCAGGAACGCATTGATCGCCTCGACCCGCTGTACCAGCCCCTCGGAGAGCCGAGTCCATTCGTCGGCAAGGAAAATCCGGGGAACGATGTCGAACGGGATGATGCGCTCGCTGGCATCGCTGTCGCCATAGACCGCGAACGTGATGCCGAGCTGGCGGAACGTGGCCTCGGCAGATTGCTGACGTCGGCGCAATTCGTTGGAGGGCGTGGTCTCGATCCACTCGCCAAGCGCGGCGAGTTCGGACCGCGGGATCGTGCTCCCGCCATTTCCCATGATTTCGTCGAACGCCTGCCCTATCCCCATCGAACGATAAAGCCCCCAACTGCGTGCGGGTTCCATGCTGCGATGGATTGTTGCGGCGCACAAGCGGATTTCGCGCGTGGATCAGCGCTTGCGTCGCGTATCCAATGCAGCGGCATAGTCCGTCCGGGCCGCCGCGACGATACCGGGGAGGATCGTCGGGTCTACGAACGCCTGCGCATCCCCGTCATCCCGCCGGGCTGCACGTTCCAGAACGTCCGCGATCTCGGGATGCATCGGCAGGACGATGTCGGCATGCAACGCGGCCAATCGATCGAAACTGTGGCGATAGTCGCTATCGATCCCCGGATAGGCCCGGTTGTTGACGAGATGATTGCCCGCGACCGTGATGCTGCACGGGAACACGACCTGCAGCGACCGCCCGCCGTCCACGATGGGGAGCGACCAGGTGGTGCAGCCGGGGGTATGGCCCGGCGTCAACACCGCGGTGATCGCGATCCGGCCGACGCGAACCTGTTCGCCGTCGCCGACGACCCGATCGACCGCAACCGAGGGGAAACGGGTAAAGCCGTTGTCGTTGTCGGCCTCATGCCGTCCGCGCCGGAGCGCGGTCGTATCCCCGGCGGACGACACCACCCTTGCCCCGCTCCATCGCCGCAATTCGGCGAAGGCGGCGGCATGGTCGAAATGCGCGTGCGAGTTGAGAATCCATTTTACCTGTCGCGGCTGAACGCCGATCGCGACCAGGTTGCGTTCGACCTGC
Organism: Sphingomonas sp. TREG-RG-20F-R18-01; assembly: GCF_022662475.1. Lineage (GTDB taxonomy): Bacteria > Pseudomonadota > Alphaproteobacteria > Sphingomonadales > Sphingomonadaceae > Sphingomonas. The sequence continues at coordinate 115,092 of NZ_JAKNQQ010000006.1, read as the reverse complement.
CCCGCCTCCTTCGCCATCGGGCCGCTGACGAGGATCGTCCCTTCCCGCGCAACGATCGCATAGACCGCCAGCCCGCGCGTACCGACGTACCAAATCGGCCCCGCCACCTTGAACGGCTTGATCGGTTGCGACCAGGACGGCGGCGCGTCGATTGCGGCGGTCGTCAACAGCAGCATCGGCGCGCAAAGCGCTGCGAGGATCCAGGGTTTCATAATCCGACCAGCATCGCAGAGGTCAGCACTTGCGGCAAGACGCGTGGCTCGGCGACGCCCGGGGCATAATAGAGGTACAGCGGAACGCCTGCGCGATTATGCGCCTCGATGAAACGCCCCATCATCGGATCGCCGTTGGTCCAGTCTCCGATCAGGACCGCGACCTTGTGATCGGCAAATGCCTTGCGGGTAGCATCGGTCTCGATCGCGATCTTCTCGTTGACCTTGCAGGTCAGGCACCAGTCGGCGGTGAAATAAACGAAGACCGGCCGTCCTTCCTTTTGCAACGCGGCCAGCCGTGCCTCGCTAAACGGTTCCGCCCCGCCGGGCGCGAGTGCGGGTGCGCCGATGGCATCCGGGTGCTGCCCAGCGATCAGCCACGCCCCGGCCACGACGGTCGCCAGTAGTAGCGCGCTGAGCACCACGCCGATCGCAAGGCCCCTCGCCTGCCGCGCGCCCGCGATCCACAGCAGCACCGCCATCCCGAAAGCCACGACCAGACCGATCGCCATGCCATTGACCCCCGCCTCATGCCCGAGCACCCAGGCCAGCGCGATGGCGGTCAGCCACATCGGGATTGCCAGGATCCGCCGGAACGTCTCCATCCACAGCCCCGGCTTCGGCAGCCGCCGCCGCAATGCAGGTATGAACCCAAGCGCTAGGAATGGCAGCGCCAGCCCGATCCCCAGTCCGGCGAATACCGCCAGCGCCGCCGCCCACGGCAGCACCAGGGCCGCCCCCAGTGCCGCCCCCATGAATGGCCCGGTGCAGGGCGTTGCAATGAACGCCGCGAGCGCGCCGGTCGCGAATGCCCCGCCCGCGCCCCCGCTGCGGTTGACGAAGGCGGGTGTCGGGATTTCGAACAGCCCGCTGAGGTTGAGCGCGAGCGCGACGGTCAGCAGCAACAGCACGACGATCGCCTGCGGATCCTGCAACTGGAACGCCCAGCCGACCGCCGTCCCCCCGGCACGCAACGCCAGGATCACCCCACCGAGGGCGACGCAGACCGCGATCACGCCCGCGGCATAGGCCAGCGCCTCGTGCCGCGCGGCGCGTTCGTCGAGATGGCCCCGCGCCAGGCTGAGCGCCTTCAGGCTGAGGATCGGGAAGACGCAGGGCATGATGTTCAGAATCAATCCACCGAGCACCGCCCCGGCAAAGGCAAGGAGCGTCGCGGTCGCGACGCTCGCGCCGCCGAGCGATTGCCCCGACGCCGGCGCCGTGTGCGATGCGGCCACCGTACCCGCCGCGGCGGTGACGACGAGCCCTTGCCGCGCCCCGATCTGCAGGACGCCCTGTAATGCGGTGCCGGCAGCCGCCGGCGTTGTCGCCGCATTGGTTTCGATCAGGATCCGGTCGCCGTCCTGGGTCACCGTCTGCGCCGCGGCATAATCGATCATCCCGGTGGTGATCGGGTAGAAATAGGCCTTCGTCAGCGCCGCGCCCGCCGGATACGGCACTGCGATGCGGATCCGGCCGTTCCCGGTCTGATAGGTCGCGCGTGCGTCGAGCGGTTTCGGCACCGCACGCCGCCACGCGTCGAACCGTGCGCGGGCCTGCGGCGTGATCGTACCGTCGCCGACGACCAGGTCGATCGACAAATCCGCCGATTCGGGAACGCAGACTTCAGCCGAGCAGACGAGGTAATTGGTCTTCAACCGCACCGGCAGCGGCGTTCCGACCGCCAGCCCGGCCGGGATCTTCAGCGTGACCAACGGCGCATAGGGACGCTCGAACACGTAGTTCATCAGGTCCGCGACGATCAGGGTTCCCGGAACGGGATAGGCAGGCTCGGTCGCGCTCGCTCCCTTGGGCAGTGTCCAGTCGAGCTTTGCCGGGAAGCCCGCATCGCCGGGATTCTGCCAATAGCCGTGCCATCCCGGCGCCGGGACACTTGCCAGCGCGAGGGTCACGCTCGTGCCCGCCATCGGCCGATCGCTCTCGGCGACCAGCGTGATCTTCAGATGCGTGCCCGCGCCCGCGGGATCCAGCGTCGCCGCCTGAGCCTGCGCCGCGCTTCCCACGAGCAACAGCGCGAATAGCGTAACCACAACGTCGTGAAACCAGCGCATCGCACGTCCTTGTCGAGCCCGAACCCTCGGGCCATAGCGGCGAAGTCTGCCCGCCGTCCAATTCGGAGAATCCGTCGTGAAACGAACCGCGTCCATCCTGGCGATCGCTCTGTCCCTGGCGGGCGCACCGCTCGCCGCGCAGAATGCGCCGGCACGGGGTGCCGCCGCAACTCCGCCCAAGCTGATCGTCGTGATCTCGGTCGATCAGTTCTCGGCAGACCTGTTCGGTGAATATCGCGGATCGTTTACCGGCGGCCTCGCGCGTCTGCAGAAGGGCGCGGTCTTCCCGAGCGGGTATCAGAGCCACGCCGCGACCGAAACCTGCCCGGGTCACTCGACCATCCTGACCGGCTTTCGGCCCGAGCACACCGGTATCATCGCGAACAACTGGATCGACCTCTCGGTCGCGCGCGCCGACAAGACGGTGTATTGCGCGGAGGACGAAACCATCCCCGGCACCACGCATGACGGCAACTACACCGTGTCCGACAAGCATCTGCTTGTGCCCACGCTGGGCGAGCGGATGAAGGCCGCCAACCCCAGGGTGCGGGTCGTGTCGGTTGCGGGCAAGGATCGCGCCGCGGTGATGATGGGCGGCCATACCGTCGACGAGCTCTGGTGGTGGAACGGCAAGGCAATGGTCAGCTACGCCGGTCGCGCCACGCCACCCGTCGTCGCCCGCGCCAATGCCGCGATCGCGGCACGGATCGCCGCCCCGCAGGCGGCGCTCGACGTTCCAGAGATCTGCAAGCCACACGACCGCGCGATCCCGCTCGGCGCGGGCAAGACCGTCGGCGCAGGACATTTCGCGCGCGATGCTGGCAATGCCAGCGCCTTCCGCGCCTCCCCCGCCTTCGACGGCGCGGTCGTCGCGCTGGCTGCCGGGCTGGTCCAGGACATGAAGCTCGGCCAGGGCGATACGACCGACATCATCGACGTCGGTGCCTCCGCGACCGATTACATCGGCCATACCTACGGCACCGAAGGCGCCGAAATGTGCATCCAGCTCCAGCAGCTCGATGCGACGCTCGGCTCGTTCTTCGACGTGCTCGACCGGACCGGAGTCGATTATGAGCTGGTGCTGACCGCCGACCACGGCGGCAACGACATTCCCGAACGCGAAATCGACGCCGGGCTGCCCGATGCCCAGCGCGCCAAGATCGCGCTCGCGCCGTTGATCGTGGGCAGGGAGATCGCGGCGAAGCTCGGGATCGCCAAGCCGGTGCTGTTCGGCGACATCCCCAATGGCGACGTCTATCTCGCGCGCGACATCACGCTCGCGCAGCGGCGCGCGGTGCAGGACGCAGCGGTCGCCTATTACAAGGCGAACCCGCAGGTCGCCGAAGTGTTCACCGCCGCGCAGATCGTGGCCACGCCTGCGCCCAAGGGACCGCCGGAGAAATGGTCGATGATCCAGCGTGCCCGGGCGTCGTACAAGGTCGGGCGTTCGGGCGAGCTGATCGTCTTCCTCAAGCCCCGCGTGACGCCGATTCCCGATCCGACCAAGGGCTATGTCGCGACGCACGGCAGCCCGTACGACTATGACCGCCGCGTACCGATCCTGTTCTGGCGCAAGGGGATGACCGGGTTCGAGCATCCCGGCAGCATCGAGACGGTCGACATCGCGCCGACGCTGGCCCGCCAGATCGGGCTGACGCTAGTCGCGCCCAAGGTCGACGGCAAGTGCCTCGATCTCGCCCGTGCGGGCGCACCCTGCCGCTAGCGGCGCATGCCGGAAGGGCGGCGCTGGCGGTGGTCCCGCGCCGTCAGCGCGTCTCGAACGCGCGCACGCCAGGACCGAGCCGGTTGGCCGCCATGACCAGCCTGGCGCGGCTATAGTCCGCCACGAAAGCAGGGCTGCGTGTCTCCCCCGGCGCCAGCCGCGCGTCGTTTGCCTCGACCCGCAGGCCGGCCGACGGATAGGTCCTGGCCTCGGCGCCCACCACGACGAAGCCGGTCCAATTCTCCTTGTTGCGACCTTGGACGAAGGTGTTGCCCGCGATCAGCCCGGTTGCGCCCTCCGGCAGGTCGATCATGTAGTTGGTCCTGGTGCCCTGCGTGTCGTCGAAGCTGTCGTCGGTGATCGTCACGTGCGGGACGCGCAACTTGACGTAATGCCCGCCGGTGCCGCGTTCGAAGCGCGACCGGGTGATCGTGACGCTGCCCTGGTTGGCAAGGTAGATCGCGTGCGCGCAGTCGGTCGACTGGTCGCATTGCCCAAGCCCCGCGAAGCTCGAATGGTCGATCACGATCGTCTGGCGCGACGGATGCCCGCCGAGGATCCCCTCCTGGCTGTCGAGAAACGTCGCGTTGCGCACCGTCAGATCGCCGATCTCGGTACGGATCCCCGCGCCATTGCCATCCGCGACGCGCATCTTGCGGAACACGATCCCGTCGACGACCGATCCCTGCCCGCGCAGCACGAACGCCGCCTTGCCCTCGCAGGTCGTGCCCTCGAAGATCACGCTACCTGGCGTCGCCGCCTTGAAGGTGACGACGCCGCCGGCCTGCACCGTGCATTGATGATAGACACCCGGCGCGATCAGGATCGTCGCCGTGCCCATCCGCACCGATTGCACCGCGGCATCGATCGTGTCGAAACCCTGCCCGGTTTCCACGATCGTAAACGGTGCGGCCCTGGGCGCGGCGACGGCGGGCATGGCAGCGAGCGCGGCAAGCGTCAGGACCAGCAGCGGGGCGAAACGGCGCATCAGGGGACTCCATCACGAACGACGCGTCCGGCTTGCCGCACTGGCACGCCACCGCAAGCCGGTTGATCGCGCCACGTCTCGCGCTGGGACAGGCGCTGCTCCTTCGGATGAACACGATGCCACGCCCCCACGCGAAGCGTCGCCGCGGCAGCCCTCCAGCGCTAGTCCAGATTCGGCCGCAGCCAGCGCGTCGCGGTCGCCAGATCCACCCCGCGCCGCGTCGCATAGTCATGCAACTGGTCGGGCCCTACCCGCGCCACGCCGAAATACTCCGCCTGCGGGTGCCCGAAGTAGAAGCCCGAAACCGCCGCGGTCGGCAGCATCGCGAAGCTGTCGGTCAGCGTGATGCCCGTGGCGTTGGTCGCATCGAGCAGCTCGAACAACATCGGCTTCTCGCTGTGGTCCGGGCATGCGGGATAGCCCGGCGCGGGGCGGATGCCGCGATATTGCTCGCGGATCAGCGCATCGTTGGTGAGTTGCTCGCCCTCGGCATAGCCCCACAGCGTCGTGCGGACATGCTGGTGGAGCCGCTCGGCGAACGCCTCTGCGAGACGGTCGGCGAGCGCTTTCAGCAGGATGTCCGAATAATCGTCGTTATCCGCCTTGAACCGATTGAGATGCGCGTCGATGCCGTGGCCGGTAGTGACTGCGAACCCGCCGATCCAGTCGCCTGCGGGGTCGATGAAGTCGGTCAGGCACATGTTCGCGCGCCCCTCGCGCTTCGCGATCTGCTGGCGCAGGAATGGCATTCTAACTTCCTCTAGCCCCCCCCCCTCGGGGGAGGGGTTGGGGTGGGGCAGTTCAGCAATCTGGCCTTCGGAAGCAGGCACGGCCCCACCCCCAACCCCTCCCCTGAAGGGGAGGGGCTTAAGAGAAATAACGACATCATCCCCTTCCCTACGGCACGGCCACAGCCCAGCCACACCCTTCGCCGTCAGCCACTTCTCCGCAATGATCTGATCGAGCATCTTCTGCGCATCCTCGAACAGATTACGCGCGCTTTCCCCAACGATCTCGTCATCCAGGATCGCCGGATAATTCCCCGCCAGCTCCCACGCGCGGAAGAACGGCGTCCAGTCGATCAGCTCGCGCAGATCCGCCAGATCCCAGTCGTCGAACACATGCACGCCCGGCTGCAAAGGCGCGGCGGGCTTCAACGCCATATCGGCCACGAACCCGTTCGCCCGCGCGACCTCGATCGGGACGAGCTCGCTCTGCCCCTTGTTCGCGCGCGCCACGCGCACCGCTTCATATTCATCCGACGTCTTCTGCACGAACTCGTCACGGATCGTGTCACTCACCAAGGTCGACGCAACGCCAACCGCACGGCTCGCGTCGAGCACATGCACCACCGGCCCCTGATACGCCGGCGCAATGCGCAACGCGGTGTGGACCTTCGACGTCGTCGCGCCCCCGATCAGCAACGGCATCGTCATCCCCGCCCGCTGCATTTCCTCCGCAACCGTCACCATCTCGTCGAGCGACGGCGTGATCAGCCCCGACAGGCCGATCATGTCCGCGTCATTCTCGTTCGCGGCCTTCAGAATATCCGACCACGGGACCATCACCCCCATGTCGACCACGTCGAAGCCGTTGCACTGGAGCACCACGCCGACGATGTTCTTGCCGATGTCATGCACGTCGCCCTTGACGGTCGCCATGATGATCTTGCCCTTGCCGCGTGCGCCGGGCTCCTTCGCCGCCTCGATGAAGGGGAGCAGATGCGCCACCGCCTTCTTCATCACGCGCGCCGATTTCACCACCTGCGGCAGGAACATCTTGCCCGATCCGAAAAGGTCGCCGACGACGTTCATCCCGTCCATCAGCGGCCCCTCGATCACTTCGATCGGGCGCCCGCCCTTGTCGAAGATCGCCTGGCGCGCTTCCTCGGTGTCCTCGACGACATGCATGTCGATGCCCTTGACGAGCGCATATTCGAGCCGCTTGTTGACCGGCAGCCCGCGCCATTCCGCCGCCGCCTTCTCGGCGACCGCATCGGTACCCTTGAAACTCTCGGCGAGCGCGATCAGCCGCTCGGTCGCGCCGTCGTCGGTGTTGAGGATGACGTCCTCGCACGCCTGCCGCAGCTTCGGGTCGATCTGGTCGTAGATGTCGAGCTGCCCCGCATTGACGATCGCCATGTCGAGCCCCGCGGGAATCGCATAATAGAGGAACACCGAGTGCATCGCGCGGCGCACCGGCTCGTTGCCGCGGAAGCTGAACGACAGGTTCGACAGGCCGCCCGAGATATGCGCGTGCGGGCAGCGCGCCTTGATGTCGCGGCACGCCTCGATGAAGTCGACCGCATAGTTGTTATGCTCCTCGATCCCCGTCGCGACCGCGAAGATGTTGGGATCGAAGATGATGTCCTCAGGCGGAAAGCCGATCCCCATCAGCAGATCATAGGCGCGGCCACAGATCTCGAGCTTGCGTGCGCGCGTGTCGGCCTGCCCGACGGTGTCGAACGCCATCACGACGACCGCTGCGCCATACTGCATGACCTTTTTGGCCTGCGTCAGGAACTGCTCCTCGCCTTCCTTCATGCTGATCGAATTGACGATCGGCTTGCCGCTGACGCACTTGAGCCCCGCCTCGATCACCGACCATTTCGAGCTGTCGACCATGAACGGGATGCGCGCGATGTCGGGCTCGGCGGCGATCAGCTTGAGGAAGGTGACCATCGCATATTCGGCGTCGAGCAGGCCCTCGTCCATGTTGACGTCGAGCACTTGCGCACCGCTCTCGACCTGCTGCCGCGCGACCTCGACCGCGGCGGGATAATCGCCCGCCATGATGAGCTTCTTGAAGCGCGCCGAACCGGTGACGTTGGTGCGCTCACCGATGTTGACGAAATTGGTCGAGGAATTGGTGGTCGTCATTACGTTTCCTTCTCCCTCTCCCCGCTTGCGGGGAGAGGGTCGGGGAGAGGGGCAGTATCAAGCGCTGTTGCCCGATACTGCCCCTCTCCCCCGCTTCGCTTCGCTCGCTTGCCCTCTCCCCGCAAGCGGGGAGAGGGAGAATTCACGCCGCCATCGTCATCGGCTCGAGCCCGGCGAGCCGCGTCACCACCGGCGGCACCGGCAGCGCGCGCGGCGTCAGCCCGCGCACCCCGTCCGCAATCGCCTTGATGTGCGCCGGCGTCGATCCGCAGCAGCCGCCGAGCACGTTGACTTGCCCCGCCTGCGCCCATTCGCCGACAAGGCCGGCGGTGGTGTGCGGCATTTCGTCATATTCGCCAAGCTCGTTGGGCAGCCCGGCATTGGGATAGACCATGATCAGCGTGTCGCAGATATCGGAAAGCGTCCGAACATGCGGCCGCAACTGCTCCGCGCCGAACGAGCAATTGAGCCCGATCGTCACCGGCCTGGCGTGGCGCACCGCGTGCCAGAACGCCTCGACCGTATGCCCCGACAAATTCCGCCCCGACAGATCGGTCAGCGTCATCGACAGCATGATCGGCACGTCACGCCCAAGCGCCTCGCCCGCCTCGAGCGCCGCCATGATCGCGGCCTTGGCATTCAGCGTGTCGAACACCGTCTCGACCAGGATGAAATCCGCCCCGCCCTCGATCAGCGCGTCGGTCTGCTCGCGGTACACGCCCTTCAGATAATCGAAGTCGATCTCGCGGAAGCCCGGATCGTTGACGTCGGGGCTGAGCGACAGCGTCTTGTTGGTCGGCCCGATCGCGCCCGCGACAAAGCGCGGGCGGCCGTCCTTCGCCTGATATTCGTCCGCGATCGACCGCGCGAGCCTGGCGCTCTCGACGTTGATTTCGCGCACCAGATGCTCGGCGGCGTAATCGGCCTGACTGATGCGATTGGCCGAAAAGGTGTTGGTCTCGGCAATGTCCGCGCCAGCCTCGAAATAGGCGCGGTGGATCGCCTCGGGCACTTCGCGCTTGGTCAGCGCGAGGATGTCGTTGTTGCCCTTCTGGTCCCTGGCGAGGCCAAGGCCACCGGCATAGTCAGCCTCGGACAGCTTCCAGTTCTGTATCTCGGTCCCGAACGCGCCGTCGGTGATGAGGATGCGCTTGGCGGCCTCGGCAAGGAATGTTTCACGGATCGTCATACTACAGGTCCACTATCTAAAGCCCCTCCCCTTCAGGGGAGGGGTTGGGGGTCGGGCTGTGCCTCGCAGAGAGCGCGCCCCTGCTGTTCGGCCCCACCCCAACCCCTCCCCTGAAGGGGAAGGGCTTTAACGATTCACGCCGCCGCCGCTTTCGCCACGGTCTTCGCCCGCAGCCCCAGCAAATGGCAGATCGCGAAGCTCAGCTCGGCACGGTTGAGCGTATAAAAATGAAAGTCCCGCACATCCCCCGCATACAGCTTGCGGCACAACTCCGCCGCCAGCGTCGCCGCGATCAGCCCGCGCGCGCCCGCATGATCGTCGAGCCCCTCGAACAACCGCCCCATCCACGCGGGAACCTCGGTGCCGCACAGCGCCGACATCTTGACGATGCTCTGGAAATTGGTGACCGGCATGATCCCCGGCACCATCGGCGCATCGATCCCCGCCGCAGCCGCACGATCGCGGAACCGGAAGAAGGTCTCGGGTTCGAAGAAGAATTGCGTGATCCCGCGCGTCGCGCCCGCATCGAGCTTGCGCTTGAGATTGTCGAGGTCGTCGCTGTGGCCCTTCGAGTCCGGATGGCATTCGGGATAGGCCGCAACCGAAATCTCGAAGGGATGGAGCCGCTTGAGCCCCACCACCAGATCCGCCGCATTGGTATAGCCGTCGGGGTGTGGCGCGAACCCGTCCGCCCCCGGCGCATCGCCGCGAAGTGCCACGATATGCCGCACCCCCGCCGCCCAATATGCCTGCGCGATCTCGTCGATCTCGCCGCGCGATGCCTCGACGCAGGTCAGATGTGCCGCCGCGGGGATCGTCGTCTCGCGCTGGATCCGCGCCACGGTCGCGTGCGTCCGGTCACGCGTCGTCCCGCCAGCGCCGTACGTCACCGAGACGAACTCGGGCGCGAAGGGTTCGAGCGTGCGCACCGTCTCCCAGAGCGCCTCTTCCATCTTCTCGGTCTTGGGCGGGAAGAATTCGAACGACACCGCCGCATCGCCCGCGAGATCCGCGAACAAAGGCGCTTCGAGCGCGCGCCGCGCCTCCTCGAGCTGGTTTACCGAAATCGTCATGCCGCCATCGCCTCTCGTATTCCGGAACGCGTCGCGTCGCGTTTGCGCGCGAGCCACAATTTGACCGTCAGTTCGCCCCCCATCAGCGTCTCGGTCCGCTCGAGGATCAACCCAGCCGCCGCGAACCACGTCGCCATCTGCTCGTCCGCGAAGCCGAGCCGCGTATGCCCGTCCTGCGCGCGCAGTTCCTCGCGGTCATGCGCGGCGAAATCGGCGATCAGCAGGCGGCCACCCGTCGTCAGCACCCGCGCCGCCTCGGCGATCGCCGCGCCTGGCTGTTGCGCGAAGTGGAGCACGTGGTGGACGATCGCGACGTCCGCCGCGCCATCGGCAAGCGGCAGCGCGTAGAGATCGGCCTGACGCAGCTCGGTATTGGTCAGCCCGCGCTCGGACAATTTGGCGCGCGCCAGTCGCAGCATTTCGGACGAACGATCGATCCCGAGCGCCTGCTGCGCGCGCCCGGCGAACAGTTCGAGCATCCGGCCGGTGCCGGTACCGATATCGATCAACTGGCCAATCGCCGTATCGCCGAGGACCGCTGAGATGGCCGCCTCGACCTCGCTCTCGGCAATGTGCAGCGATCGGATCGCATCCCATTGCCCGGCATTCGCCTCGAACCAGCTCGCCGCCGATGCCGCGCGATCCGCCCGCACCGCCGCGAGCCGCGCCGCATCCGCCACCGCCCAATGGTCGGGCGACAGCGTCGCCCAATGGTCGAGCGCCGCCACCACCGGTCCGACGGTCGCTCCAGCCCCCAGCGCGACGAACACCCAGCTGCCTTCCTTGCGCCGTTCGGCCAGGCCCGCGTCGCACAGGATCTTGACGTGTCGCGACACCCGCGGTTGGCTTTGCCCGAGCACCTGCGCAAGCTCGCCGACCGATAGCTCCATGGTCCGTAGCAACGCTACGATCCGCAGCCGCGTCGCGTCCGCCAGGGCGCGGAATATGTCGAGGGCGATGGTCATGTCCGGCAGACATATAAAGATATCTTTATATGGGGTCAACGACGTGCGCGGGTCTGGGGACATTTGTCTTCCGAACCCCCGGCTTGCTCCGCCGCCGCAATACGGACCTTTGCGCGGTTGCGCGGGTTTATGCGCGTAGATACCTTCCCCTCGAACCCCACGGGAGCCTTTCATGACCTACAAACTCGCCCTCGTCCCAATGCTTGCCCTTGCGGCGTTCGGCATGTCCGCCTGCAGCGAAAAGGCGCAGAACGACACGTCCGAAGCGGCGAACTCGATCGCGGGCGACGTCAACCAGACCGCGCGCAAGGCGCGGGACGACACCGATGCGGCGCTGGGCGCGGCGGCCGATCGGATGGACAAATTTGGCGACACGCTGAGCAACAAGACCGCCAACCTCGGCGACAAGGCTGACCGCGCCGCCGACCGGTTCGGGGAAAAGGCGGACGATGCCGCCGACCGGGTCGGCGAAAAGGCGGACCGCGCCAAGCATCGCGCCGGGGCGGCAGCAAAGGACATTGGCAACGAGCTCGAGAACTGATGCGCGCGGCCATCGTCCTGGCCGCGCTGCTGGTGACGGCGTGCTCGGGCGGCGGATCGTCCGTCCCCGGTACGCCATCCGGCGAAGATGCGGCCTCAAACGCCGCTGCTGTCTCGCGCGATGCGAACAGCGAAGACATGAACGCCGCCGAGATCGTCCCCGATGACGAGGGCGGCGAAGACAACGATTCCGGAGCACAGAGCCAATGACCGACCTACGCCGCCTCGGCGCCACCGACCTCCGCATCGCACCGCTCGTGCTGGGCGGCAACGTGTTCGGCTGGACCGCCGACCGGGACACCAGCTTTGCGGTGCTCGACGCCTTCGTCGCGGGCGGCGGGACGATGATCGACACGGCCGACGCCTATTCCGCCTGGGTGCCCGGGCATAAAGGCGGCGAATCCGAGAGCGTGATCGGCGCATGGCTGAAGCAGAGCGGCAAGCGCGACAAGGTCCAGATCGCGACCAAGGTCGGGATGCTCCCCGGCGAGGGTGGCGAGAAGCTGGCGCCAGCGCGGATCGCCGCGGCCTGCGAGGCATCGTTGCAACGGCTCGGGATCGAGACGATCGATCTGTATTTCGCGCATCAGGACGACGAGTCCGTCCCGCAGGAAGAGGTGCTTGCTGCGTTCGGCAAGCTGGTCGACGCTGGCAAGGTCCGCGCGCTCGGTGCGTCGAACTTCCATGCCAAGCGCCTCAAGTCCGCCAACGATGCCGCGCGGGCGCACGGGCTGCCGCATTTTCACGTGCTCCAGCCCGAATATAACCTCGTCAGCCGCAGCAAGTTCGAAGGCGAGCTGCAATCCTATTGCGTCGAGAACAACATCGGTGCGGTGCCCTATTACGGCCTCGCTTCCGGGTTCCTGACCGGCAAATATCGCAGCGCGGACGATTTCGGCAAGAGCGTGCGCGGCGGTCGGATGCAGGCTTTTCTGGACGGGACCGGACCAGCCGTGCTGGCTGCGATGGATACGGTTGCGGAGGAAACGGGATCGAGCCTCGCACAGATCGCACTGGCATGGCTCAAGGAACAGCCGGCCGTCACCGCGCCGATCGCCAGTGCGACCAGTGTCGCACAGGTCGAGGACCTGCTCGGCGCGATGGCCCTGACCCTCAGCGTCGGGCAACTGGACCGGCTTACCGACGCCGGCTCCTGACCCGGATCAACCGTCCGTGTCGCGATCCTCGTCGCGATGCGGACGAACCATCGGTCGCCGGCTTGGCGGAGCGAGCGCGGCGGCGGGGGGATCGAACCGGGGCAGTTCGGCGCGCGTGACCCGTCCGTCGCCATTCTTGTCCAGCACCGCGAACCGACTGTCCGCCGCTGCCTCGAATTCCTTGGGCGAGATGCCGCGATTGAAATCTGTATCGGCCACGGTAATCGGCTCGGGATAGTCGAAGAAGCCGTAACGCGCCGCGCCTTGCCGTACGGAGTCATAGGCCGGCTGGCTCGGCGCCGCACTATCGCCGCCCTCGCTGCCACGATTGTCGCCGCCACTACGACGCCCCCCGCCGCCAAAGCCACCGCCGCCACCACCACGCCGTCCCCCGCCGCCGCCCCGACCGTGCGATCCGGCGGCACGCCCGCCGCCGCCGCCGCCGCCAACCCGGACTTCGGGAACGATCCTGTCCTCATACACTTCGATGTCGTCGGGATCGATCTCCCCGTCATGACCGCGATCCAGGATGGCGAAGAACCGTGCGGCATCGGCATCGAATTCGGCATCCGTCAGCGCACCGTCATGGTTGGTGTCGGCCTGGTCGAACCAGACATCGATCGGGTTCCTGCCTCCTGCGGGTGCGCGGAACGGCTCCCCCATCGGACTGATGAACAGCCGCCCCATCTGGCGCCCGACGTGGGGTCGGTCGGCATCGACGCCAGCTCCAGCCAGCGGCGCTCCGGTGGGCCGGTCCTGCGCATGCCCGGCCTCCCGGCCGAGCGATAGTCCAGCGAGGATCAGGGCCAAGGTCAGGACGCGCATCGGTTCACCACGCAGCAGGCAGGCAGAAGCGTTTCGCCAGCGCGTGTTTTCGGATCGCGGCAAGCCCGGGCCAGAAGCGATGCGCCGAAATGGTCTGGTGTTGCGACCAGCCTGCCCGCGAACGCCCGGGACAACCGTCCCGGGCGCTGCAGCTCGTAGCCTTCCGCGGTCAGGCCGCGAACTGGTTCATCGTGTTGTGCGCGCCGCCCGCCTTGAGCGCCGCCTCGCCCGCGAAATACTCTTTGTGGTCGTCGCCGATGTCGCTGCCCGACATGTTCTGGTGCTTCACACAGGCGATCCCCTCGCGGATCTCCTTACGCTGGACGCCCTTAACATAGCCGAGCATCCCCGCCTCGCCGAAATACGCCTTGGCGAGATTGTCGGTCGACAGCGCCGCCGTATGATAGGTCGGCAGCGTGATGAGATGATGGAAGATCCCCGCCCGCGCCGCGGCATCGCGCTGGAAGGTCCGGATCCGCTCGTCCGCCTCGTTCGCCAGCTCGGTGCCGTCGTAATCGACCGACATCAGCTTCGCCCGGTCGTACGCCAAGACGTCGCGCCCGTCCTTGCTCCACGCGTCGAACACCTGCTGGCGGAAGTTGAGCGTCCAGTTGAACGATGGCGAGTTGTTGTAGACCAGCTTGGCGTTGGGGATGACCTCCCTGATCCGGTCGACCATGCCCGCGATCTGTTCGATGTGCGGCTTCTCGGTCTCGATCCACAACAGGTCCGCGCCGTGCTGGAGCGAGGTGATGCAGTCGAGCACGCAGCGATCCTCGCCCGACCCGGCGCGGAACTGGAACAGGTTGGAGGGCAGCCGCTTGGGCCGCAGCAACTTGCCGTCGCGGTTGAGGATGACGTCGCCGTTGCGGGCGGTGGCGGGGTCGATCTCCTCGCAGTCGAGGAAGCTGTTATACTGGTCGCCGAGGTCGCCCGGCTCCTTCGACACCGCGATCTGCTTGGTGAGGCCAGCCCCGAGCGAGTCGGTGCGCGTGACGATGATTCCGTCGTCGACGCCCAGCTCGAGGAAGGCGTAGCGGCATGCGCGGACCTTCGCGAGGAAGTCCTCGTGCGGGACGGTGACCTTGCCGTCCTGATGGCCGCACTGCTTCTCGTCACTGACCTGATTCTCGATCTGAAGCGCGCAGGCGCCGGCCTCGATCATCTTCTTCGCGAGCAGATAGGTCGCCTCGGCATTGCCGAAGCCCGCATCGATATCGGCAATGATCGGAACGACATGCGTCTGGTAATTCTCGACCGCGTTGAGCAGGCGCTGTTCCTCGATCGCATTGCCCGACGCACGCGCGGCGTCGATCTCGCGGAACATCATCCCGAGCTCGCGGGCATCGGCCTGTCGGAGGAAGGTGTAAAGTTCCTCGATCAGCGCGGGGACGCTGGTCTTCTCGTGCATCGACTGGTCCGGCAGCGGGCCGAACTCGCTGCGCAAGGCCGCGACCATCCAGCCCGATAGATAGAGGTAGCGCCGCTCGGTCGAGCCGAAGTGCTTCTTGACGCTGATCATCTTCTGCTGCCCGATGAACCCGTGCCAGCAGCCGAGTGACTGGGTGTACTTGGCTGGATCCGCATCATAGGCCGCCATGTCGCGCCGCATGATCCCCGCCGTGTACCGGGCTATGTCGAGACCGGTCTGGAAGCGATTCTGAAGCTTCATCCGCGCGACGGACTCTGCCGAAATTCCGTCCCAGGTGCCGTGCTGCCCACGGATCAACGAGTCTGCGTGCGCGATGCTGGATTGATACGTCATGCGAATGCCCCACTGGTGTAGCGATTTCGCCAAAATACCGATCTTTACAGGAATTGATGCGCATATTCGGCCATTGCCGAGGTTACTCGGTCAACCTCAAGCCATTCGACATGTAAAATTGTGAAGTTATTCACATTCTACTGGCAGGCGGAAAGTTAGGGGAAAGTTAGGCGAAACGCGTTTCCGGCCGCGCACCGCCCTGCCTCTGGAAATCGCCCTGCCGCGCCCGTTTCCGTCGGATCGGACCGGGATACCAGATGCTCGCCCTGTAGGACATGGCCCGCAGCACCCCAGTGTCGCCGTTAAACGTGGCTTCCCGTTCAATCCGCGGGAGACGGATCAGCCCGACGCATCATCAGCGACTGGATGCGGCCGGCCGTCTCCGGCGTCGCGGGATTATAAATGATGACCCCCAGCTCGGGCCGCCCATCCACCGCGAGCGCCGAGAATTCGAGCTCGAGCAAGCCGTGCTCGGGATGGTGAAGCCGCTTCAGTCCGTCCGCATGACCGGCCACATAGTTATCGCGCCAGAGCGACTCGAACTCCGGACTGAGCCGGGACAGTTCTTCGACCAGCGTCGCGATTTCCGCCCCCGCGCCGGCGCGGGCGGCATCCGCGCGGAACGATCCGACGACATACCGCGCAACGCTGCGCCAGTCCTCCTGCGCCGCCTTCATGCCGGGGTTGGTGAACATCAACCGCAGGATATTGCGCTGCTCGCGCGGCAACTTGCCATAGTCGGTCAACACCATTGCCGCCGCCGCGTTCCAGGCGACGACGTCCCAGGTCGCTGTCTTGATGATGGCAGGGCTGAACGGCATTGCGTCCAGCACCCGTTGCAACCGCGGCGTCACTTCGCCCGAGGTCTTGTACGTCGCCTCCGGCGGGCGCCCGAGCCCGAGGATGAAAAGGTGCTCGCGTTCCGGCTCGGTCAGCATCAGTCCGGCCGCGAGGCGGTTCAAGACGTCCGCAGACGGCGCGCCGCCTCTGCCCTGCTCGAGCCAGGTGTACCAGGTCGGCGAGATGTTGGCGCGTTGCGCAACCTCCTCCCGGCGCAGGCCGGGCGTGCGCCGACGTCCACCGCCGAACCCGAACGCCACCGGGTCCATGCGCGACCGGCGATCGCGCAGGAACGTTCCGAGCGGATTATCCGTCTCCATCGACATCTCGATCCTGTTGCAGATTATACCATGATACGATCACTACTTTTACAGGATCCCGAGTAGCGCGAAGTCCGTCCCCGGACAACACGGAGACAATCGATGCGCGTATTTCTGACAGGTGCGACCGGCTTCATCGGGGCGCGGATCGTTCCCGAACTCCTGGCGGCCGGGCATCAGGTGCTGGGACTGACCCGGTCCGACGCCGGGGCCGACCGACTGATCGAAGCCGGTGCCACGCCCCATCATGGCACGCTGGAGGATCCCGCTAGCCTGCGCGCGGGCGCGGAGCAGGCAGATGCGGTGATCCACACCGCGTTCGATCACACGTTCAGCAACTTCGTCCAGAATTGCGAGAAGGATCGCCATGCGATCGGCGCGTTGGGAGAAGCGCTCCGTGGTTCGGCGCGGCCGCTGATCATCACCTCCGGGACGGGGATCGGGGACGCCGGTCCCGGACGCCTGGCCATCGAAGCGCTGTTCAATCCCGAACATCCCAACCCGCGGATCGTGTCGGAGCAGACCGGCAATGCGCTGCTCGAAGCGGGTGTCGATGTCCGCGTGATGCGGCTGCCGCAGGTCCACGATACCGTCAGGCAGGGATTGATTTCGCCGTACATCGACATCGCACGGGACAAGGGGGTGGTGGCGTATGTCGGCGACGGGGCCAACCGGTGGCCGGCCGCGCATGTCCTCGACGTGGCGAAGCTCTACGCGCTCGTTCTGGATCAAGGCACGATGGGCGCGCGCTATCATGCGGTCGCCGAGCAGGGTATCTCCGCCCGCGCGATCGCCGAGGTCGTCGCCGCGGGCCTGGGTCTCCCGACAGTGTCCCTTTCCCCGGAAGAGGCGCCGGGGCATTTCGGATGGTTTGCGATGTTCGCGGCGCTCGACATGCCGGCGTCCAGCGACTGGACGCGCGCGCAACTGGGCTGGGAACCGACCGGTCCCGGGTTGATCACCGATCTCGAGGCGATGGTGTATGCGCCGATCGAGGTTCCCGCGTAACGCCGAACACGTGGCCGCTGGAGCCCGCCGGCCAATGCGCGGGGGTTGGATACAGGCGGGTTCGCTTTCTACCGGTATCTTGCCCCTGCATTCGCAAGACTATGCAAAGGCACCGCTTCGCCGCGTTTTCGGCCAAAGCGGGATGCAACGCGCGGCCGCTTGCCGCGTCAGTCGCCGCCGAAGGCGAACCCGCTGACCCCGCGCTCGCGTTCGTTGACGATCAGCGCGCGGCCTGCGGGCGGGAGCGATCGCTGCGGGCATTGCCCGCGTCCGCAGGCGCGGCAGCCCAACCCGATCGGGGTCGCTTCGCCGGTCAGGTCGACCCCGCGCGCGACCGCCAGCGAACCTGCATGCGCCGCGGCGACCCCGATCCCGACGACGAACTCCGCCGGTACCGCGCCGTAGCGCCGCCCCTGCGGCGTGACCGTCCGCGCGATCGTCAGCCAGCGGGAGCCATCCTCCAAGGCCACCAGCTGGACCGCCAGCGTCCCCGGCCGATCGAACGCCCCATGCAACCGCCACAAGGGACACCGTGCCTCGGCTTCCGCCAGTGGCGAGCCGCTCGCACCCGAAAAGCGCTTCGACGCCTGCCCCGCCCGGTCGATCCGGACCAGGAAGAACGGCAATCCGCGCGCGCCGACGCGTTGCAGCGCGGTGAACCGGTGCGCGACCTGTTCGAACCCCGCGCCGAACCGCCGCTGAAGCAGCTCGATGTCATAGCCGGTCGCCTCGCACGCGCGCAGGAAGCGGGCGTAGGGCATCATCAGTGCGGCGGCACAATAATTGGCGAGATGCCGCCGGTACAGTCGCTCTGCCGCGCGATCTGCAAAGCCCGCGCCCTTGGCGAGCGCGTCGATTTCATCGCGCGCCTCGATCTGCGCAAGCTGGACCGCGACCGCGAAGGTCCGGCTGGCAGGGTCGAGCGTTTCCGACAGCTGCACTTGCCGGGCGTGCAGGTCGGTACGGCGGAGCAGGTCGGGCATGACATCGACCGGCAGGACGCGGATCGTCAGCTGATGCTTGATCCGGAGCCGCTCGGCAATCGCGCCGTACAGGTCGCCTGCCCCCATGCGCAGTTCGTCCGCCAGCGCCTCGGCGGCGGCATCGAGATCGGCGAAATGCCCGCGCCACCGTTCGATTTCGCGCCGCACTTCCCCCATCGGGTCGAGCGCGGCGGACTCCTCGCCGCCCCCGCCGACGCCGATCCGGTCGAACGCGCGTGCGAACGCCTCCGCGCCGCCAGGGGCCCCCGCGAGCCATTCCTCGATTTCGTTGCGGTCGATTTCCAGATCGGCGAACATCGGATCCGCCAGCCGGCGCCGCAGCGCCGCCTCCCCGCCGCCCGGCTCCCCGGCCGCCAGCGCGCGGGGATCGAAATCGAACGTCTCGGCAAGCTTGACAAGCAAGGTTGCCGACAAGGGCCGCTGGTTCTTCTCGACCAGGTTGAGATAGCTCGGCGAGATCGTGAGCACCTCGGCCATGGCGGCTTGGGTCAGGCCGGCGCTGCGTCGCAATCTGCGGACGGCATGCCCTGCAAACAGCTTGCGATCGGCCATGGCACGCTCCTGTAAGTCAAGACTTTACAACCCGACGTACACTTGACCGACGAACGTTACAAGATGACCGTGCGGATCGCCGATCCTGCGGTGCGCCTTCGGATGTTAAGCTCTAGGGACGGCTCAAGAAAGTTTCCTGGGGAGGAAAGGATGCCCGCCACGCGCAAGCGTGGCGGGCATTTCCCGTTTCTGGGGGGTGCCACGCCAGACCTCGTTTGACGCCACCCCGGCGAAGGCCGGGGCCCAGGAGCGAAGGTCGAGGAAGCTAACGCAGCGCGGGAGGATCGATGGCCCACTGCTGGGCCCCGGCCTTCGCCGGGGTAGCGGTCGCGTTGAGAACGGTCTTACCTGGCACACGCAAAAAAAGGGGCAGGTTTCCCCCGCCCCTTCTTCAATTCCGCAGAACCGGCGGGCCGAAGCCCGCCCGCCCCGCTTACGCCGCCAGCTTGCGCAGCACGTACTGCAGGATGCCGCCGTTGAGGAAATACTCAAGCTCGTTAACGGTATCGATCCGGCAGCGCGTCATGAACGTCTCGACCGTGCCGTCGGCGCGGGTCAGCGTGACTTCGACATCCTGACGCGGGCGGATTTCGGAGACCTTCATGATCGTGAAGCTCTCCGACCCGTCGAGGCCCAGCGTCTTGCGATCGACGCCTTCCGCGAACTGCAGCGGCAGCACGCCCATGCCGACGAGGTTCGAACGGTGGATCCGCTCGAAGCTCTCGGTGATGACGACGCGGACGCCGAGCAGGTTGGTGCCCTTCGCGGCCCAGTCACGCGACGAGCCGGTGCCATATTCCTTGCCCGCGATGACGATCATCGGAACGCCATCCGCCTTGAAGCGCATCGCCGCGTCGTAGATCGGCATCGTCTCGCCCTTGTACGAGGACATGCCGCCTTCGACCCCGGGGACCATCTCGTTCTTGATGCGGATGTTGGCGAAGGTGCCGCGGACCATGACATTGTCGTTGCCGCGCCGCGCGCCATAAGAATTGAAGTCGGCGCGCGAAACCTGCCGCTCCATCAGCCACGCACCTGCCGGGCTGTCCGCCTTGATCGAGCCGGCCGGCGAAATGTGGTCGGTCGTGATCGAATCCCCGAGGATCGCGAGCGGACGCGCCTCGATGATGTCCTGCACCGGCGCAGGCGTCATCGACATGCCCTCGAAATACGGCGGGTTGGCGATGTAGGTCGAGCTGGCGGGCCACGCATAGGTGTCCGACCCTTCGATCTCGATCGCCTGCCACTTGGCATCGCCCTTGAACACGCTGGCATAGCGCGACTGGAACATGCCGCGATCGATGTTCGCGTCCATCACTTCGCGGACTTCGGCGTTGGTCGGCCAGATGTCCTTGAGATAGACGTCATGGCCGTCGGTCGCCTGGCCGATCGGGGTGGTGGTGAAGTCCTCGGTCACCGTGCCCTTGAGCGCATAGGCGACGACCAGCGGCGGCGACGCGAGGAAGTTCGCGCGCACGTCGGGCGACACGCGGCCCTCGAAGTTGCGGTTGCCCGACAGGACCGAGGCGGCGACGATGTCGTTGCCGTTGATCGCCGCGGAGATCGCGGGCGCGAGCGGGCCCGAGTTGCCGATGCAGGTGGTGCAGCCATAGCCGACGAGGTTGAAGCCGACCGCGTTAAGATCGGTCGTCAGCCCTGCCTTGTCGAGATAGTCGGTGACGACCTGCGAGCCAGGCGCGAGCGAGGTCTTGACCCACGGCTTGGGCTTGAGGCCCAACGCGTTCGCCTTGCGCGCGACCAGACCCGCGGCGACCAGCACCGACGGGTTGGAGGTGTTGGTGCAGCTCGTGATCGCCGCGATCACGACGTCGCCGTCGCCAATGTCATGGTCACGGCCTTCGACCGGGACGCGCTTGGCGGTCGAGTGGTGATAGACCTTGGCGAGATCGGCGTTGAACGTGTCGTCGACCTCGGTGAGGATGACCTTGTCCTGCGGGCGCTTCGGGCCGGCAAGCGACGGCACGACATTCGCCATGTCGAGCGACAGCGTATCGGTGAAGACGGGATCGGGCGCATCCGCCAGACGCCACATGCCCTGCGCCTTGGCATAGGCCTCGGTCAGCGCAATCTGCTCCTCGGTGCGGCCGGTCAGGCGCATGTAATCGAGCGTGGCGTCGTCGACCGGGAAGAAGCCGCAGGTCGCGCCATATTCGGGTGCCATGTTGGCGATCGTCGCGCGATCCGCGAGGCTCAGCGCGTCGAGGCCCGGGCCGTAGAACTCGACGAACCGGCCGACGACGCCGCGCGCGCGCAGCATCTGGGTGACGGTGAGCACGAGATCGGTCGCGGTGATGCCCTCGGCGAGCTCGCCGGTGAGCTTGAACCCGACGACTTCGGGGATCAGCATCGAGACCGGCTGGCCGAGCATCGCGGCCTCGGCCTCGATCCCGCCGACGCCCCAGCCGAGTACGCCGAGGCCGTTGACCATCGTCGTGTGGCTGTCGGTGCCGACGCAGGTGTCGGGGTATGCGATCGTCTTGCCGTCGGGCGCGGTCGAGGACCACACCGCCTGCGCGATGTTCTCGAGGTTGACCTGATGGCAGATGCCGGTGCCGGGGGGGACGACCTTGAAATTGTCGAGCGCCTTCGAGCCCCACTTGAGGAACTCGTACCGCTCGTTGTTGCGGCTGTATTCGAGCTCGACGTTATCCTCGAACGCCTGCGGCGTGCCGAATTCGTCGACCATCACCGAGTGATCGATCACGAGGTGGACGGGCACGAGCGGGTTGATCTTGACCGCATCGCCGCCGAGCTTGGTGATCGCGTCACGCATCGCCGCGAGATCGACGACGCAGGGGACGCCCGTGAAATCCTGCATCAGCACGCGCGCGGGGCGATACTGGACTTCGCGGTCCGACTTGCGCTCCTGCTGCCAGTCGATGATCGCCTGGAGATCCTCGGTGGTGACGGTGACGCCATCCTCGAAACGGAGAAGGTTCTCGAGCAGCACCTTCATCGAGAACGGCAGGCGGCTGATGTCGCCCAGCTTCTCGGCGGCGGTGGCGAGGCTGAAATAGTCGTACGAGGTGCCACCAACGTCGAGCGTGGTGCGCGTGCCGAGTGTGTCCTGGCCAATGGCGGTCATGTGCAGCGGGTCCTTCCCTTTGCGTCGGGCCGCGGCGGGGAGGCGGAACCGGGGGGCTCCGCGCGGGCGCGACCGACTGTGCGAATGCAAGAGTCGAGGGAGCCCTTAGCAAGGGGGCATCGCCGGGGAAAGGGCACGTCTGCCAATCGCGCTTCGGGCACGAACAAGCGTAATTGATGAGGGCCCGTTCACGACATTTCATGAAACCGAATGTGATCGGTACGAATTATTGTGACGGACTGCATCCCTGCGGAAACGCCGCGCGTAGCTGTGCCACAGCGGTAAAAGTCGCGGCCGTCGGTCGCGAACCGACCCGCCGTGCGCCTGCCATAAGTACGTTTTATTATTGTTTATCAATGACATGGAACATACTCTAGGCGGGCGAGTTGGCGCTTTACCATCCACAGGGAGGTCTAGTTCGATGACCGACGACGTTAATCAGCAACTCATCGAAGCATTCGACCGGCGCGTAGAACGCCGCAACGAACGCCGTGAGTTCTTCAAGAATGCATTCGGTGCCGCCGCGATCGCGGGTGCCGGTATGAGCGCGCTTGCCATCGGCCAACGCGCCGATGCGCAGACCGCACCGACTGACGCAGACGTCCTCAACTTCGCGCTCAACCTCGAATATCTCGAAGCGCAATTCTACAATTACGCAGTCAACGGAACCGGCCTTGCGGCAAACCTGCTGACCGGCACGGGAACGCAGGGCGCGGTCACCGGCGGTCAGAAGGCCAATCTGTCCGATCCGTTGGTCATCGCCTATGCCAAGGAAATCGCGCAGGACGAAGTCGCGCACGTGACGTTCCTCCGCAGCCAGCTGATGACATCGGCCGTGGCACAACCCGCCATCAACATTGCGGGCGGCCCCGGCGGCGCGTTCAGCACGGCCGCCGTTGCAGCCGGCCTGTCCGCCAATTTCAACCCCTATGCCGACGACAACAGCTTCCTGCTCGGCGCGTTCATCTTCGAGGACGTCGGGGTGACGGCATATAAGGGTGCCGCAACGCTGATCACCAACAAGACCTACCTCGAGGCAGCTGCCGGTATTCTGGCGGTCGAGGCCTATCACGCCGGTCTCGTGCGGACCTCGCTTTATGCGCGTGGCGTGCAGGCCCCAACGCTGCGCACGTCGGCAGATTCGATATCCAACGCCCGCGATTCGCTCGACGGGTCGTCGGACGACGACCAGGGCATTTCGCCAACCACGATCAACGGCGCGCTCGCGTCCAACATCGTACCGCTCGACGGCAATGGCCTCGCCTTCAGCCGGACGACGGGTCAGGTCCTCAACATCGTGTACCTGAACACGACGAACGCCGGTGTCGGCATGGGCGGATTTTTCCCCGCCGGCGTCAATGGCACCATCAAGACGAGCACAGTGACCGCCTAAGCGCGTCAATGCCTCTCGATCCCTTCAGGGAGAATTCGACATGAACGATCAAGACATGCTCACACAGGTTCTGGAGGCGAGCGATCGCCGCCGGGACGAACGTCGCAGCTTCCTTCGCGCGGCCGGCCAGGCCTCGATTGCGGCAGGCGGCCTGTCGCTGCTGGCGGCGTGCGGCAGCAACAACAATACGACGCCCACCCCTACCCCGACTCCCACCCCGACCCCGACGGGCACCACTGCGGCGACCGACGCGGACATCCTGAACTTCGCGCTCAACCTCGAATATCTCGAGGCGCAATTCTACTCCTACGCCGTCTACGGAACCGGTCTTCCGGCCTCGCAGCTGTCGGGCGTGGGAACGCAGGGCGCGGTCACCGGCGGCAAGCAGGTGACCTTTACCGATCCGGTGGTTGCGCAATATGCGCGGGAAATCGCATCCGACGAGATCGCACACGTCGCGTTCCTGCGAACCGCGCTGGGATCGGCGGCCGTTGCAATGCCCGCCATCAATATCGACGGCAGCGCAACGGGCGCGTTTACGGCCGCGGCGCGCGCGGCCGGCGTCGTGTCGGCAACGGGGACGTTCGACCCCTATGCCAATGACAACAACTTCCTGCTCGGCGCGTTCATCTTCGAGGACGTCGGCGTCAGCGCCTATAAGGGCGCGGCACCGTTGCTGACCAGCAAGACATATCTGGACGCAGCAGCGGGTATCCTCGCGGCGGAAGCCTATCACGCCGGGCTGGTGCGCACGGTGTTGTATGCCAAGGGCCTTGCCGGCGGCACTGGAACGGGGTCGCTGTTCGACACGGTCCGCCTGATCAGCGACGCGCGCGACAGCCTCGATGGCACGACCGACGACGATCAGGGCATTGCCGGCGCGGATTCGACGATTTCGAATATCGTCCCGACCGATGCCAGTGGCATCGCATACAGCCGGTCCGCAGCGAACGTCCTCAACATCGTCTACCTCACCAAGTCGGCGACCGTCGGCGGCGGCTTCTTCCCGAACGGCGTCAACGGCTTCATCAAGACGAGCAACGCCAACTAAACCGACGCCATCTGTACGGGGCCGCGCGGCGTAAGTCGCGCGGCCCTTTTTTTTGGCCGTGTTTTGAGGACCACGCCGGGGTATGCTTGTCGCGCGCTGCGTTAAGGCGCACCCCGGCACCGACACAAAGCAGGAGATTCCCGATGCGCGTACGGATCCTCGCGGCAGCGACCTTGGCCACGCTCAGTCTGGCCGCATGCGACAGGAACGAGCTGAAGACCGGTACGCCGATGGCGAACGGGGCCCATGCGGTCGCGATGCTGCGCACGCCCGACGGCGCCGATGTCGGTCGCGCAACGGCCACCGAGGTCGGCGGCGGACTTCGCCTCACGCTCGACGTCCGCAACATGCCACCGGGCACGCACGGCGCGCACGTCCACACCGTGGGCCATTGCGACGCCCCGGATTTCGCGACGGCCGGCGGCCATTGGAACCCGACGTCGGCAAAACACGGGTCGATGAACCCGCAGGGTCCGCATGAAGGGGACCTGCCCAACCTGATCGTCGGCTCGAACGGGCGTGGCACGATCGGCATCGTTCTGCCCGGCGCGACGATGGCCGGGTTGCTCGACGCGGACGGCTCGGCATTGGTGGTCCATGCAAACCCGGACGACCTGATGACCGATCCCTCGGGCAACAGCGGCGGTCGCATCGCCTGCGGGGTCTTCGGCGCAAGCTGATCCGGTCGGGTCAGGGGAGCCGGAACATCCCGATCTCGGGAAGCGCGGGGGTAAAGCCATAGATCGCGACCAGCGCGTCGAGCAACGCCTGGTCGATCGGTCGCTCGAACGCGCAGCCGGCGGTGAAATCGTCCGCCCATACGATCCGTGCCCGCCGGGGCGGCTGGCTGGGCAACCGGAGCATGATGACGCTGTGCGGCACGAGCGGCTGAAAGGTCTTCAGACGCGCGCCGGGCGTCGACAGGTCGGAAATGCGGCAAAGGCTGCGCGCGCCCAGATCCCCTACCCTGCCGGGCATGGTAACGTCGGAGCGATCGGCCTTGCGCGTGCTCCGGACGGTGCCCGCATGCCCGGGAAGCGTGACGATCTCAGCCGAAAACATGGATACTCTCCGCAGTTGGTCCGCCGCGAGAGTAATGTCCGAAAGGCTTTCCGAAGGGTTTGCACAGACCCGCCCCGAACGGCGCCCCCCTCATCTCTTGGGATGAAATGGCCGCCCGGTCATCCCTAAGGATCAGATCGTTTCGCCGGCGGCGCGCGCCCAGGCCTCGCGCTGGGCCTCGGCGCGGGGGACCAGGCGATAGGCCGCAATCCCCGCCGCAATCGTGATCGGCGCGGCGCACAGCAGCGACAGCACCCCGATCGACAGACTGCCCGACACCGTCGAGATGCGCCCGGCGAGATAGGGCCCCATCGCCAGTCCGAGCAACGTCGTTCCGATAAAGAACGTCCCCGTCGCGGTCCCGCGCATCCGGGGCAGCACGAGGTCCTGCATCGTCGCCCCCGCCGCGCCGAGCGCGGTGCTGGCGCAGATGCTGGCGATGAAGAAACACGGATAGAAGACCAGTGTGGTCGTCGCGGTGAAAGCCAGGATGACAAAGGGGATCGGCACCGTCGCGCCGAACAGCACGACGAGCACCCGGCCCGCGGGATTGCCCCTGCGCAACCGATCGGCGGCGAGCCCGCCGAGCATCACGCCGAGAAACCCGGCGAGCGCCCCGGTCGAGCCGACGAACAGGCCCGCGACGGCTGGCGTCTCGCCGAGCGTCCGGAGCACGAACGGTGCCGCCCAGAAACTGATGGCGTAGGATATGAAGGCGTTGAGCCCATAGGCCACGACGATGCACAGGAATGCCGGATTGCCGACGATCAAGCGATAGGTCGGCGGGTCCCGGCGCTTCAACGCTGCCGCCCAGGAGAAGACGGCGTAGACGCCGATCCCGATCGCGATCCATTGCGGCCAGGGTTCCCCGATCGCGTGCAACCCCAGCACGCCGGCGACCACGATCCCCAGTGCCAGGATGTTGATCAGAAACGTCTGCAGCCCGCCACGCGCAGCACCGATCAGCGTGAACGGCGGCAGGATCGTCAACAGTTCGGCAAGGAACGCGTTGAACGGTGCGGGATGCCGTTCGGGCTGCGGCAGTCCCTCGACTGCCCCGCGGATCGGTTCCCGCAGGGTTGCGACGACCAGCGCGAGGATCAGGCCCGGCACGCCGACCAGCATGAAGGCGGCCTGCCAGCCATGGAGCCCGAAGGGTCCGCCGCTCGGATAGGCGTGATTCCATCGCTGGACGATCAGTCCGCCAATCCCGAGCGATAGCCCGCCCCCGACGTACAGCCCCGACGAATAGATCGCGAGCGCCGTGGCGCGCAGACGTTTGGGGAAATAGTCCGAGATCAGCGAGTAAGCCGAGGGGCTTGCGGTGGCTTCGCCTACGCCTACGCCGATCCGCGCCCCGGCCAGCCCGCCGCCGCTCTGCGCCAACCCCGAAGCCGCGGTCATCGCAGACCATAACGCCAGGCCGACCGTCATCAGCCGGACTCGATGCCACGTATCGGCAAGCCGCCCGAGCGGAATGCCAAACAGCGAATAGAACACGCCGAACGCCGTACCGTAGAGAAAGCCGAGATCCTCATCTTTCAAATGCAGATCGCGCTTAATGTCCTCGGCAAGGATCGAGATGATCTGCCGATCGACGAAATTCAGGACGTAAACGAGGAAGAGGATCCCCAACACCAGCCAGGCGTACCGCGATACGCGCACAGTTTCGGACGCATCGGCCGTGGCCGCACCGGTGGTCGTCATGCTCGATCCTCTCGGTCTTTTCTGTTCTTGCGCCAGGACTAGCAGAGCATACCGAGATTACGAAAGCGATTTTAAATGAACGTCCGCCGCGGTGCTGCCGCCGCGGTGGCGCAGTACGGTCGCCGGGCGTTGCATAGCGGGATGCGTCCCGCCGGAGATCCGCGCGATCGGCAAGATCTTTACAGATCGTTCTCGTGGTCGGTCGCCCGGTCGGAGTCTCTTACGGCAATAGTGACATAATGCGTCCGCCGCCGCCGCGAACGCTTGTTCCGCTTCAGCAGGAAGCTGCACAGGCCGATGCCCAGACCGATCACCAGGATCACGAAGACTGCCAACAGCATTCAAGCATTCCTATCGCCCGGTTTGGCGCGTCCTAACATGAATCATGTATAACTTCCTAATCACTAGTTAGACATTATGCATCGTCATCAACTTGACTTCATTTTGTCATCAGAGCCGGCAGATCATGACGGTGTTGTGACAGAGAATATGTTCGTCGCACCGTGATCGATCACCGTGGGTCCCATATCTTTCGCTTAGCGATTTCATCGCAAGATTATGGTCGAGTGCGATGTCGTCCGCGCGCACGCGCAGGCGGCACGCCGTACGGCCTATTGTGAGACAGTGTTGCTGACCGCCCCGTTGCCCCCGGATTCGCTTGAAATGCGGACGCAGTGCGCCGATATTCAGCGTAACCGGCACACGGCCGGCTGCAAGGAGCTTTTGGTAATGGCAAACTGGTCTGATCCCCGTCCGAACGCTTCCGCGTTCCAGACGGCTGGGACCACCCGCTCGGAGGCGTATGACGCCGGCCTGCGGCGGTACATGCTGTCTGTTTACAACTACATGACGTCGGCGGTTCTGCTGACCGGCATCGTCGCGCTGGGCTTCGTGGCCAGCGGCGCGGCTGCAACGGTGTTCGGCGGCCCCGGCATTCTCAAGTGGGTCATCACGCTCGCGCCGCTCGGCTTCGTCTTCGGGATGAGCTTCGGCCAGAACAGCATGTCGAACAGCACGCTGCAGGCGATGTTCTGGGGCTTCTCGGTCGCGATGGGGCTTTCGCTCTCGACGATCTTCCTGGTCTATAGCCCGGTCGCCATCGCCCAGGCGTTCTTCGCGACGGCTGCGGCCTTTGGTGGTCTCAGCCTCTACGGGTACACGACCAAGCGGGATCTGTCGGCCTTCGGTACGTTCCTGATGATGGGGCTGATCGGCTTGATCGTGGCGAGCCTGCTCAACGTGTTCCTCCATTCGGGCCCGCTGGCGCTGGTGATCAGCTTCGTCGGAGTCCTGCTGTTCGCCGGCCTGACGGCCTACGACACGCAGCGCACCAAGGCGTTGTATGCGCAGGTCGCCGGTACGCAATATGAGCAGCGCGTGACGATCATGTCGGCGCTGAGCCTGTACCTCGACTTCATCAACATGTTCCTGTTCATCCTGCGCCTGTTCGGCAACCGCAACTAAACGCGGTACGGATCCACAGCATCCGGGAGGGCTCGATGGCACGATCCATCGGGCCCTTTTTCTTCGTCACAGGCAGAGGACCACCATGCGCATCGCGATCGAGGCCATGCTCGACTATACCATCGACGGGGCCGCAGATGTGCTGTTGCTGATCGAGGCGGCAAAACAGCCCGACCAGCACCTCGAATTGCAGGACCTGCGCGTCCACTCGCCCGAACCGTTGCGCGCGGTTCCCGGTGAGGACGGCATCGGCCAACGCTGCTGGGCGCGCGGCGAAGGAGCGTTTCGCGCGGACTATCGCGCGATCGTCCGGATCGATCGGCCGGCCGTGGATTTCAGGACGCTCGGGCCCACCCCGCCGCGCGCCATGCCGCCCGAGACGATCCCGTATCTGCTGCCCAGCCGCTATTGTGAATCGGATCGGCTGGAGGGGTTTGTCGAGCAGCAGTTCGGCGGGTTGCAGGGCGGCCCGCTCGCCGCCGCGCTGGTCGAATGGGTGGCGGGGCATCTGCGCTACGAATGCGGCACTTCGAACGGCACCACCACCGCGATGATGACCTTCGCGGAGCGGCACGGCGTGTGTCGCGACTATGCACACCTGCTCGTAGCACTCGCCCGCGCGGGCGGCATCCCGGCGCGTTGCGTTTCGGCCTATGCCCCCGGCGTGGATCCGCCCGACTTCCATGCGGTCGCGGAAGTGTGGCTGGGGGACCGGTGGCATCTGGTCGACGCCACCCGCATGGCAAGCTGTTCGGACCTCGTGCGCGTCGCGGTAGGCCGCGATGCGACCGACATTGCGTTCATGACCGTCTTCGGTCGCGCGACCTTCGTCGCCCAGCGCGTATCGGTGACGCGGCTACCCTGACGGAACAGGCTTGCGGGTCGGGTCGTTCTATGGCCCTAACGATCAGGAGAGCTACGATGAACGATGACCCCAAGCTGATCGACGAAAAGGCGTTGGACAGCCTTTCGGTCGCTCCTGGCGATCCCGAGGACGATGCAACGGGCCACATTCAGCATCCCAAGCAGGATGCCGGTCAGGACCAGTCCATCGCACAGCGCCTCGAGCGCAACCCCACCAGCCCCGACGCGGCGCTGGACAATGCGTTGGACGAGTCGATGGATGCGTCGGATCCGCCCGCCTCGACGCGTCCAGGCGAGAATAGCGAGCCCCCGAAGTCCTCCGGCTACGATCCCGAAGCGGAAGCGAAGCTGGCGACGGACAAGCGTTAACCCTCCACCGCCCGCGCAACTTCCGTTGCGCGGGCGCAACGCCGACGGATATTTTCGAAGGTTTTGAACGCTTGATCGCAATGCATGTTGCGTCGCAACACAATCTATGGTCGCTTGTTGGCGCAGAAAGCGATCGGCGTTAACCACGGGGTAATCCGGTAAGCGCATGGTCGTCCGACTGCACCCTTAGCAGCGGAGTGGCACATGGGTTCCCGGATGAAAGCGGCCAACGGCACGATGACCCTGGCGGAGATGAAGGAATTCGCGGGGTTTGCAGCGGCAACCCAGCGCTATATCCGCCGCTCGCTCGACATCGGCCTCGACCGCGAGGACGCCATGCTGCGCTGGTCCCGCGATGTGATCGAAGCGGCAAGCATTCGCGCCCAGGCGCGGCTGTACGCACGCCTGCCCGATATCCGCGCCACGATGCCCGATGGCGGCGGGCTGGAGTCGCTGGAACCGTTTCTTGCGCCCCTGTTGACCGTGTCTGCCTTCGACCTGGGCCAGGGACGGCTTACGACATTCGCGGCCTATCGCTTCCTGTACGAGCGACTGGTCGGCGCGGAAGTCAGGCCGTGGTTGCCCGCCGCCTTCTGCTCGGCCGCCGCCTTGCCGCATCTCCACCCCGACCTGCGGCGCACGTTGCTGCAATCGATCAGCGAAGCCGCGGCGACCGCGTCGGGATGGTCCAATCGCCAGCCAGGCTTCTTCCCCCATTGGGTCGAGAAGGTCGAAGCGACCGCGCTGCCCAACTGAGCGGCTATCCGCGGACCGCATCCTCCATCGGTTCGGCGGTCACGGGATAGCCGAGATCGGTCGGGATACAGAGATGCGGCATGCCGTCGCGATCCTCGACCCATGGCGTGACCGTTCGCATCGGGCGATCGGCCGTGTCCGCCACGGCGGCCCGAAAGCTGTCGAATTGGGCGAGCCGCTCGAGGTTGCGACGGGTCGGGAAGATGATCTTGGCGGCCCCGGAATCGGCAAGGTCGAGCACGGTTTGCGCGGTCGCCCAGAAGACGCGGACATTCTCGGTATCGTCGACCACCGGGTCGGGCGCGTCGGCGGGAACTTCGGCGAGAAAGAACCGCGTGTCGAAAATGCGGGCGGGAGCATGCGACGGGCACCATCGCGCGAACGGCACCAGCCCGTCGATCGCCAGCACGGCCTGCGCGGCAACGAGCGCGTCCCCGAAACCCACCCCGCCATGCAAGGCCGCTCGCAGCCCTGCCAGACGATCGGCATCGATCGCCTGGAGGCCGATCGCCAGCCCAACCTCTTCGAGTGTCTCGCGGATCGCGGCAATGCGCGCGGCGCACTCGTCGGGGTCGCCGTCGAACCTTGCCGCCAGCGCGTGGTCGCCGGGATCGACCCGCCCGCCGGGAAACACCAGCGCACCGCCGGCGAACGCCATCGTCCTCGACCGTTCGACGAACAACAGTTCGGGGGTGCCACCGCCGCTGCGAAACAGCACCAGCGTCGCGGCAGGGATCGGCGACGGGGGCGGCGTCGTCATCCCCGGAACGCCCACCGCAGCGTGCTGGCGACCCCGAACGTCCCCGCACGCAGCAGCGGCACGCCAAGTCCGGGTCGCTCCAGTCCGTGCATCGTCCGCGCCCAGCCCGGCAACAGGTCGATCGCCGCCTGCATCGTGATCGTCTGGAACGGGCGTGCGGCCAGCGAGGGCGCCGGCTGCTGCAACAGGACCGTCGCGACGTCGCGCGTTCGCGCATCGACCTTCAGTTGCGGCCGCATCGCGGCCTGCAGGGCCTCGGCCTCCCCCCGCGTCCGAGGGATCGCTTCTACCCCGAGCGGCTCGGCGATGCGCGCCATTTCGGCGACATAGCGATCCTGGTCGGCACGGCTCATGCCCGGTTCGCCGTAACGGATCCAGCCATCCAGAAAGCTCAGCACCTCGCTGACATGGACCCAGGCGAGCAGCGCGGGATCGCTGGCACGGTAGGACGTTCCGTCCGGCAGGGTGCCGCCGATATGGTCATGAATGCGGCGCACCTTGGCGAGCAACGCGCGGGCATCATCGGGTGCGCCATAAGTCGTCACCGCAATGAACCGCGCGGTGCGGCGCAGCCGGCCCTGCATGTCGTCCCGAAACCCCGAGTGATCCCACACGCCGGCGAGTACCGATGGGTGCAACATCTGCAACAGCAGCGCCGCGATACCCCCGACCAGCATCGAGGTCACGTCCCCATGCACGCGCCAGGCAACAGAATCTGGAGGAAACAGGGCGTCATCACGCCGCTGGACGGGTCGTTCGCCCCGCGCCTGATCGTTGAACAACGCCCGCACCTGACCGACGATCATGCCTTTCAGCGGGCGGGACAGGCGGTCGGCGGGAGACATCGGTGGCATTGTGCATCAACGATACGGAAGCGACTAGGCTCCGCGCCGTGAAAGGATGCGCGTGGCGACGGGCTTGGCGTGGTGGAGCTGAGCGGAATCGAACCGCTGGCCTCTGCAGTGCGATTGCAGCGCTCTCCCATCTGAGCTACAGCCCCGCACCACGCCCCGGCCGGTCATTCGGCGGGACTGCCGCCTTAACGCTGCTTTTCGCCGCTGGCAATGGGCCGCCTTCACCAACCCGCCTGCCGCGTCGCCCGCATCCGCCAGCGGTGTCGACGATGCGCCTCGAATGTGCGTTAGATCACGGAACCGAGCCGCTTTTTCCCGAGTTTTGACAGCTGCCAATGCGACGCGCCGAACGACGCGCCATTTGGCACCCTTGTCTCAGGAGGACGCTATCATGGCCTATGAACGCTATCCCCGGTCGAACGACGACCGACATGACATCCGTGACCAGTATCAGGACTATGGGCAGAGCCCTTATGGCGATCGCGATCGGTACGGGCGGGACCCGCGCGGCGCGGATCGCCAGCAGAATTACGGGTCGGACAGCGACTCGCGGTCGACCTCTTCCGGGTATGGCGGCGGCCAGAACCGCGACCGTGGCGGTTACCAGGATCAGGGCGGCAGTGATCGCTATGAGTCCCGCGGCGGCTACGGCAACCGTTCCTACGGTGGCGGCGCCTATGGCGACGGCGGCCATGGCGACCGGTTCCAGGGGCGCGCCCAGGGGCGGGAAGATTACGGTCGACCCGACATGTACGGCAATCGTGACTCCAATCGTGCCTATGGGAAACCGCAGGACCAGCAGCGCCACGGTTCGCAGGGCCAGGGCCAGCCGGGCTATGGCCGCCAGCCCCAGGGCTATGATTACGACGACCGCGGATTCTTCGACCGGGCGGGAGACGAGGTCCGGTCTTGGTTCGGCGATGATGAGGCGACGCGCCGTCGCGACATGGACGCGCGGTATGACGATCAGCGCTATGGCACCGAGCGGTCCGGCACGGAGCGGTCGGGCAGCGATGATCACTACGGCAGCTGGCGCCGGACGCAGATCGAGGCGCTCGATCGGGACTATGACGAATATCGCCGGGAGAACCGCACGAAGTTCGAGTCCGAGTTCGGTTCATGGCGCACCAACCGCCAGACGCAGCGTGCGTCGCTGGCGCAAGTCACCGAGCATATGGAAGTGCTCGGCTCGGACGGCGCGCACGTCGGCACGGTCGACAAGGTTCGCGGCGACCGGATCCTGTTGACCAAGAATGACGCCGACGCCGGTGGTCGCCATCATTCGATCCCGTCGAGCTGGCTGCAGAGCGTCGCGGACAAGGTGACGATCTCCAAGACGGCCGAGGACGCCAAGGCGCACTGGCGCGACGAGGAACGGAATCAGGCGTTCTTCGGCGACGACGACGCCAAGACCACCGACGCCAAGACTACGGACGCCAAGGGGTCCGACTCGGCCGACGGTCCGCGGACGCTCAATCGGAGCTTCGGCGCGACCTACTGAACGCGTTGCGTTCGCAAAGGAAATTTCGATCGTGACGAGAGCCCCTCCTCCGCTTCGGCGGAGGAGGGGTTTTTTCGTTGCTATCACTCCCCGCCGCGCATACCTCGACTTCGAAACACCTGATGGAGAAAGCGCCGATGCCCCGTTCCTGGACCTTGAAAAGCCGCCCGACCGGCATGCCGCAGCACGCCGATTTCGCCTTGGTCGAGACCGGCTCGCGCGCCTTGAACGACGGCGAAGTGCGGGTCGCGAACCGCTGGCTATCGGTCGACCCGTACATGCGCGGACGGATGAACGACACGAAGTCCTATGTCGCGCCGTTCGCGCTCGGCGAGCCGATGCAGGGTGGCGCGCTCGGCGAGGTCGTTGAGAGCCGTTCCGACGCCATCAAGGTCGGCGACAAGGTCCAGCACATGCTGGGCTGGCGCGATGAAGCGATCCTGCCGGCAAACCAGGTCCAGAAGCTGCCCGACGTCGGCGTGCCCGACCAACAGTTCCTCGGCATGCTCGGCATGCCCGGCATGACGGCCTATTGGGGATTGCTGGACGTGGCGTCGGCCAAGCCGGGCGAGACGGTGTTCGTCTCCGCCGCCGCGGGTGCCGTCGGTTCGACCGTGGTGCAGGTCGCCAAGGCCAAGGGGATGACGGTCATCGGATCGGCCGGGGGTGCCGACAAATGTGCCTGGGTCAAATCCCTGGGTGCGGATCACGTGATCGACTACAAGGGGGACGTGCCCCTGGTGAAGGCGCTGGGCGCCGCCGCCCCGGACGGGATCGACGTGTATTTCGACAATGTCGGCGGCGATCATCTCGACGCGGCGCTCGCGCATGCCCGCGATCAGGCGCGTTTCGCGATCTGCGGCATGATCGACGCGTACAACAGCGGGGCTCCGACGCAATTGCGCTATCTGATGCGGTTGATCGGTGCGCGGATCCGGATGCAGGGGTTCCTGGTCACGCCGTATTTCGCGCGTGCTGCGGACTTTTACGCGGACATGGCGGCGATGGTGAAGAGCGGCGCGCTTACCAGCCAGGATACCGTCCATGATGGCCTGGACGCCACGCCGGATGCGTTTCTCGGCCTGTTCACCGGGGGCAACACGGGGAAGATGCTGGTTCGGCTGTAAGAAGGGGGGCAGGCCCCGGACCAGATCCGGGGCCTCCGCCAAATCCGGGGCTTACCCCCCGGCCTCCCAAAGCGCGTATGCGCCCATTGATTGACGAAAGGGGCACTACCTCCCCAGCCCGGAGCCCCGGGCTGGGTTGCGGTCAGCGCTCAGATCGCGCCGGAGAACGTGTCGCAGGCGTTGGGATCACCGCTTTCCATCCCGGTCCGCAGCCACTTCATGCGCTGCGCCGACGTGCCGTGGGTGAAACTGTCGGGAACGACCCGACCCTGCGATTGCTGCTGAAGCGTGTCGTCGCCGATCGCCTTCGCCGCCGTCATGCCCTCCTCCAGATCGCCCGGATCGAGCCGGTCACGGTTCTGGGCAGCCCATACCCCGGCGTAGCAATCCGCCTGCAGTTCCAGCTTGACCGAAGCCTTGTTGCCCTCGACCTCGTTGCCGCTGCGCTGGATGCTGGAGACCTTGTCCGACGTGCCGAGCAGGTTCTGGATGTGATGGCCGAATTCATGGGCGATCACATAGTCCTGCGCGAAGTCGCCCTTGGCGCCGAAACGATTGGCCAGTTCCCCGAAGAAGCTCGTGTCGAGATACACGCCCTGATCGCGCGGGCAGTAGAACGGCCCCATCGCACTCTGTGCCGCGCCGCAGCCCGAACGGCCGTCACCGCCGTAGAATACGAGCTTGGGCTGCTGGAACGTCTTGCCCTCGCGCTGGAAGATGGCGGCCCACGTCTTGTCGGCCGAGCTGAAGGCGTTGCACGCGACCTTGCTCTCGGCATTCAGCGTGCAGCTCGACTTTGCGTCGGTGCCCGCGCGCGCGCTCCCGGCCTGCTGGGTCGGTGCCCCCACCTGACCGCCGCCGCCCCCGCCGAGCATGCCGAGCCCGCCGCCGAAGAACAGCAGCACCGCCAGCAATACCGCCACGCCGCCGCACCCGAACCGGCTGAACACCAGCGGGAGCAGGCCGAACAGCAGACCGCCGCCGCCCCCGCCGCCGAAACCGCCGAAGCCGCTGCCACCGCCCTGCCCGCGCTGGTCCTCGACATTGATGTTGGGATCGAAGTCGTCGAGACGCATGGCGGATGTTTTCCGAGATTCGTTGCCGTTGCGGCATGAATGCGCGGCAGGCCGGCTTGTTGCAAGGGTGCATGCCACGGCGCCGTTTTTGTCCTCGGGCGGAGCGCCTATTCCGTGAAGACGGGCGTTGATCCTGCACTGCAACACGCGCATGTCGTGGCCATGGCAGATACAGAATCGATCAAGCCGAAACGCCGGGCCAAGAGCCTGCCGCTACCCGATTGTGTCGCCCTGGTTCTGCAGGGCGGCGGCGCGCTGGGCAGTTACCAGGCCGGCGTGATCGAGGGATTGGCCTCGAGCGGGATCGAGATCGATTGGGTGTCCGGCATTTCGATCGGTGCGGTCAACGCCGCGATCTTTGCCGGGAACCCGCCGGAGCGGCGCGTCGAGAAGCTGACCGCCTTCTGGGATACGGTCACCAGCGCGTTGCCCAGCTTCCCGATCTTTCCCAACGATCGAGTCCGTGAATTCCTGCACGAATGGTCCGCCGGCACGGTGTTGACCGGGGGTGTTCCCGGCTTCTTCACGCCGCGGCTGATCCCCCCGACGCTGGCGATCCCGGGGACGCCGGAGGCACTGAGTTTCTATGACAGCCATGCGCTGAAGGCGACGCTGGACGGACTGATCGACTGGGATTTGCTCAATGCCGGTCCGGTCCGGCTTTCGGTCGGCGCGGTCGATGTGGAGAATGGCAATTTCGCCTATTTCGACACCACCGAAACACGCATCGACGCCCGCCATATCATGGCTTCGGGCGCGCTGCCGCCCGGCCTCCCCCCGATCGAGATCGACGGCCGGTGGTGGTGGGACGGCGGCCTGGTGTCGAACACCCCGCTGACGCACGTGCTCGATCATCAGCAAGGCGCGTTGCTGGCGTTCCAGATCGATCTGTTCCCGGCGGCATCGGAACATCCGCGCACCATCATGGGCGTCATGGCGCGCGAGAAGGAAATCCGCTTTTCCAGCCGCACGCGCCAGGTGTCGGACCAGATGATGCGCGTCCGCAAGGATCGCGAGCTGGCGCGGCGGGTGCTGGCGAAGCTGCCCGCAGACCTGCAGGACGACCCCGATGTCGTCGCCCTGACGGCGCGGTCGCATGAGGATCCGGTCAATCTGGTCCATCTGATCCACCGCGCCAATGCCTGGGAGGGCGGCAGCCGCGATTTCGAGTTTTCCGCCCGCACGATGCGCGAGCATTGGAGCGCGGGTCTGGCGGCAGTGGAAGAGACCATGGCGAACGCCCAGCTGATCGCGCAGAATATCGAGACCGGAAAGAGCGCGACCTTCGACCTGACGCAACCGAACCCACCGCGCACGATCTGACCATCCCCCGCCGCAACGGAGACTCCGCATGTTCCTCAAGGGCAAAACCGCCATCGTCACCGGATCGACCTCGGGCATCGGGCTTGCCTATGCGCAGGCGTTTGCGGCGGAGGGCGCGAATGTCGTCATCAACGGCTTCGGCGATGCGGCTGCAATCGAGACCGAGCGCGCCAAGCTGGAAGCGGCCAGCGGCGGCAAGGCGCTGTACGACGCCGCCGACATGACCAAGCCCGAGCAGATCGCGGCCATGGTCAAGCGCTGCCACGACCAGCTCGGCGGCCCGGACATCATCGTCAACAACGCGGGCATCCAGCATGTCGCCCCGATCGAGGATTTCCCCGCCGACAAGTTCGAGGCGATCATCCAGATCAACCTCAATTCCGCCTGGTACATGATGCAGGCGGCGGTGCCGTACATGAAGGCGGCCCGATGGGGCCGGATCATCTCGACCGCATCGGCGCACTCGCTCGTCGCCAGCCCCAACAAGTCCGCGTACGTGATGGCCAAGCACGGGCTCGCCGGACTGACCAAGACGATCGCACTGGAAACCGCGAACGACGGCATCACCGTCAATTGCATCTCGCCGGGCTATGTCTGGACCCCGCTGGTCGAGGCGCAGATCCCCGACACCATGAAGGCGCGCGGGATGACGCGCGACCAGGTGCTGAACGACGTGCTGCTCGCCGCCCAACCCACCAAGGCATTCGTCACCGTCGAGCAGGTCGCCGCGCTCGCGCTGTTCCTGTGCCGCGACGAGGCCAAGGCGATCACCGGCGCGAACCTGTCGGTCGATGGCGGATGGACCGCCGCCTGATCCGGCAACACCCCAGGATGGGGCACGGAAGTCCTTGGCTTTGCTGGAATTGCGTGGTTGGTTGCGAAACACCCCGCCGAAGGAATGCCCTGCTATGAGCCCATGCCCGTGAACGGCCCTGCCCGCCTGTCGGGGTTTGTCCTGTGCGCGATCCTGACCGCCTGCGGCGGCCGCGGTGCGAAGGCGGTGGCCGCCCCCGGCCTTTCCGCAGCGGCCGATCGTCAAGGCGACTGGCGACAGGTGGCGACGCCGGCCGACCGGGCGCGATTGCGATCGTGGCGGGGCGCCTGGATCGATGCGCTGGCGCAGGTGCGCGGGGCGGGGCTGATGGCGCAGCTCGACGCGGATCCCGCGCTGTTCGATCCGGATCGCGCGCTGCCCGACCCCGTTCCGCCGTCGGGCGCCTATCGCTGCCGCGTGACCAAGCTGGGCGCCAACGGCACCGCCATGCGCGCGTTAACGGCCTATCCGGTGGTCGATTGCGGGGTAGATGCGACGGGCGGCGTCGTCCGAATGTACAAGATCGGGGGTGGCCAACGTCCGGTCGGCACGCTGTATGAGGATTCCTCCGCGCGTACCGTGTTCCTGGGCACGATGGTGATCGGTGACGAACATCGCGCGTTGCCCTACGGCAAGGACGGGAATCGCGATCTTGCCGGGTACGTCGAGCGGATCGGCCCGCGGCGCTGGCGGCTGGTGCTGCCGTCGCCACGCTTTGAATCGCTGCT
Organism: Sphingomonas sp. TREG-RG-20F-R18-01; assembly: GCF_022662475.1. Taxonomy (GTDB): domain Bacteria; phylum Pseudomonadota; class Alphaproteobacteria; order Sphingomonadales; family Sphingomonadaceae; genus Sphingomonas. Next base: position 76,025 of record NZ_JAKNQQ010000006.1, on the reverse strand, counting down.
GGACGTCGTGGAGATCGTGCCGGCGGGCTGACGCCGCGAGCCTGCGGTCCACCGGTTTGCCGCGGCGACGACGTACGCATTCGCCTCAGGCCGTCGGCGCCCCCGGCAGCACCGCCGCATCCTCGCGCTTTTCCGGCCGGATGTAGATCGACGACAACATCGGCTCGGCCTGTTTCAGCTCGGTCTCGATCCGCTCGATCAGCGTCTCGGCCTCGCCCATCGACAGCGTATCGACGAAGTCCGCACTGATCGCGACGAAGATGCTCTGCGGCGCGGTATGGATCGTGCGGACGTGGTTGACGGCGGTGATTTCCGGTCGGCCGTCGACGATCGCGCGGACCCGCGCCACGATCGCCGGGTCGGCGCCCTCGCCGATCAGCAACCCCTTAGCCTCCCGAGCGAGCAACGCGGCGACCACGCCCAGGATCAGCCCGATCACGATCGAGGCGATGCCGTCGATCCGGGGATCGTTCAGCGCGTGGCTCAGCCAGACACCCGCGCCCGCGACGATCAGGCCAGCCAGCGCCGCCGAATCCTCGAACAACACGATAAAGCCCGCCGGGTCCTTCGACCGCCGCACCGCCTGCCACCAGCCCCGCCCGCGATTGTCCGCGGCGAAACCGCGCACCGCGAGCACCCACGACGTTCCCTCCAGCGCGAAGGCGACGCCGAGGACGATGTAGTTGACCAGCGGGTCACGCAGCGGCTCGGGTTCCTCGAGATGGACCCACCCCTCGTAGACCGACACGCCAGCGCCCACCCCGAAGATCAGGATCGCGACGACGAAGCTCCAGAAATACAGTTCGCGGCCATAGCCGAACGGATAGGCGACGTCCGGCGGCCGCTTCCCGCGATGCTGGCCGTAGAGCAACAGCAACTGGTTGAAGCTGTCGACGACCGAGTGGAACCCCTCGGTCAGCATCGAAGACGAACCGGTGATCGCCGCCGCGACGAACTTCGCGACCGCGATACCGAGATTTGCCGCCAGGGCGGCGAAGATCACCAGATTGGATTCACCTTCTTTGGCTGCGGACATCGTCGAATTCCCTCTTCCGCGCGCGGTTCAGGCGGCGATCGTCGCGCGGGCGCGGCCATAGGCGAAGTACACCAGCAGGCCGACCGCGTTCCACGCAACGAACGAAAGCTGGGTTACGACCTGCAGGCTGGTAAAAAGATATGCGCAGCCAAGGATCGCGAGCGGGGCGATGACGAAGGCGAGCGGCATGCGGAACGGGCGACGCGCGGCGGGATCGCGCCGCCGCAGCACGAGCACGCACGCCGCCACCGCGACGAACGCGCAGAGCGTGCCGGCGTTGGCGAGGCTGGCGATCACGTCGATCGGCATCAGCGCCGCGATGACACTGACGAACAGCGCGGTCATCAGCGTCACGCGCGCGGGGGTTCCGCGCGTGGAGACCCGGGCAAGCGCGGGGGGCAGGAAACCGTCGCGCGCCATGACCAGGAAGATCCGGCTCTGCCCGTAGAGAAAGCCGAGAATCACCGTCGGCAGCGCAATCGCCGCGGCCGCGGCGATAATCGTCGCGATGCCGGGTTGCTTGAGCTGGACGAGGATCAGCGCGAGCGGCTCGGCGCTCTTGCCGAAGACGCTGTAATGGACCGCGCCGACCGCCGCGAGCGCAACGACGATGTAGATGATCGTGCACACCACCATCGACCCGACGATCCCGATCGCGAGGTCGCGCTCGGGGTTCTTGGTCTCCTCGGCCGCGGTCGAGATCGCGTCGAAGCCATAGAAGGCGAAGAAGATGATCGCGGCGGCACCCATCATCCCGTATTTCACGCCGTCCGCCCCCGCGACGCTGCCATAACCATAGGGCGCGAACGGATGGAGATTGGCGGAATCGAAGTGTGGCAACGCGACGATCACGAACAGCGTCAGCGTGACGATCTTGAGGATGACGAGCGCGCTGTTGATCCGCGCGCTCTCGCGCGTGCCGAGCGTCAACAGCCCCGCGACGACCGCGATGATGAAGACCGCGGGGACATTGATCCCGAACGCCCCACCGACGCTCGGGCCATGCGTCAGGACTTGAGGGAGAACGATCCCGACGCCCGCGAGGAAGCGCACGGCATAGCTCGACCAGCCGACCGCGACAGCCGAGACGACCAGCGAATATTCGAGGATCAGGCTCCACCCGACCACCCAGGCGATGATCTCGCCGAGCACCGCATAGCTGTAGGTATAGGCGCTGCCCGAGGCGGGGATCATCGTCGCCATTTCGGCATAGCAGAGCGCCGCACACGCGCAGATCGCGCCCGCGACCGCGAAGCTCAGCAACACCGCCGGGCCTGCGCGATCCGAGGCGACGCCGATCAGCGTCAGGATGCCCGTTCCCACGATCGCCCCGACGCCGAGCGCGATCAGGTGCGGCCAGGACAAGGTGCGCGCGAGTTGCTGGTCGGCGGGCTGGTCGGCGCCGGTCTTGATGATCTTGCGGCGCAACAGACTGGCCATGCTTCCCCCGGGAGTGTTCTATCGTTGATGGAGCGCCTTACCGTGGGAGTGTGGCGGGAGGAAAGCCCTGCCGGTGGGACGAGTACATCCGTCCTTGCTCGACGCGCTTTTCCTCCCCCACTTCCCCGGCGAAGGCGAGCCCTCTGCGAACGTCGTACCGTTGCCTCTGCCCGTCACCCCGGCGCAGGCCGGGGCCGCCATACAAGGGGGCAAAACCGGTGATACCGCACCCAGCCGTCCCGCCGCGCCCGGATAACCACACGGCCCCGGCCTTCGCCGGGGTGACAAATGCGGGATCGAGCGATGTTCGCAGAGGTCTTGCGAAAGCCGGGACCCAATCGTGGGCCGCGCATGGCGGGGGCAGCGCTCGACGACGTCGACCTGCGCGACTGGGCCCCGGCCTGCGCCGGGGAAGCGTAAGGGAGGAGGGCATCGGGGGGGGCGAGCAGCGTGACCCAATCCGGCCCGATCGAACAGGACGCGCCCGAAGCAAAAGAACCTCCCACGCGCAGCCCTCCCGCACGACATCCCCCTCTGCCCTTCCCCGGCGGAGGCCGGGGCCCAGTCGTGGGCCGCGCATGGTGAGGGCAGCGCTCGATGACGTCGACCTGCGCGACTGGGCCCCGGCCTGCGCCGGGGAAGCGTAAGGGAGGAGGGCATGGAGGGACGGTTGAGCAGCCTGACCCGAACCGGCGCGAGCGAACAGGACGCGTCCGACGCGAAAGAACCGCGCTCGCGCACCCCGCCCTTGCTTCGCCAGCATCAACGATGGCCTATCCCTTCCCGCCGCATTAAGCGGACGCCATGTCCACGCGATCCACCTCCCCCCTCCCCGCGATGCATCGTCATGAATTCGTGGCGTTCGTTGCCGCGCTGATGGCGGTCAACGCGCTCGGCGTCGACCTGATGCTCCCCGCGCTTGCCGATATCGGGCGGGACCTGTCGATCGCCACCGCCAACCACCGGCAGTGGATCATCACCGCGTATATGCTCGGGTTCGGCACCGGCCAGCTCGCCTACGGGCCGCTGACCGATCGCTATGGCCGCAAGCCCATCCTCATCATCACGCTGATCGGCTTCGTCGCCGCCAGCATCTTCGCGGCGAGCTCGGGCACGTTCGGTGCGCTGCTCGGTGCGCGCATCCTGCAAGGGCTGATGTCGGCGGCGACACGGGTGCTCGCGGTCGCGATCGTGCGCGACAATTTCTCGGGGCGGACGATGGCGCGGACGCTGTCGGTCGCGCAGATGATCTTCTTCCTCGTGCCGATCCTTGCGCCGAGCCTCGGGCAGGTGCTGCTAACGATGGGGCCGTGGCGCTTCATCTTCTACGCGCTCGCCGGCTTCGCGGCGTTCGTGCTGGCATGGACGCTCGCACGGCTGCGCGAATCGCTGCCGGTCGCGCGGCGGGTGCCGATCTCGATCGCGACGCTGTCGAGCTCCTACCGATTGACGCTGACCAATCGCTATTCGGCGGGCTATGCGCTCGCCGCGTCGCTGACGTTCGGCGGGATCATCGCGTTCGTGGCGTCGGCACAGCAGATCTTCGTCGATGAATTCCATGCGGGCGAACGCTTCACGATCCTGTTCGCGGTCTGCGCGTTTTCGATGGGGTGCGCCTCCTTCGCCAACAGCCGGCTGGTCGAGCGGCTGGGGACGCGGCTGATCTCGCAGGTCGCCGTGTTCGGGCTGATCGGGCTGTCGCTCATCCACCTCGCGGTGATCGGCGTCGGGCGTGAATCGCTCATCACCTACATGGTCTTCCAGGCGCTGAGCATGACCTGCATCGGGCTGTGCGGCTCCAACTTCGGCGCGATGGCGATGGAGCCGGTCGGGCATATCGCGGGGACGGCGTCATCGGTGCAGGGCTTCATCACCAGCGTCGGCGCGGTCCTGGTCGGCACGGCGATCGGGCAATCGTACAACGGTACGACTTTCCCGCTGGCGATCGGCTACCTCGCGATCGGGGTCGCGGTGCTGGGAATCATCTGGGTGGTCGAGGGCGGCGCACTGTTCCAGCCAAGAATGCAGAATGACTAACCGCGTTGGCCGGACAATCTTAACCAAGGTTTAGTCCGGCAGACAACACCGGGTATCCCGGTACATTTACTTATTGTCTTTTGGCTGAGGACCGGGACCTTTTCCAGCATCGCTCGTTACCGCGACAGGATCCACTGCCCTACCCCCGGGGCAGATCCGAAGCCTGACGGAGACATACGATGCGCGCATTATGCTGGCATGGGAAAGGCGACGTCCGCGTCGACACCGTGGCCGACCCCGAAATCAAGCATCCACGCGATGCGATCATCAAGGTCACCGCCTGCGCGATCTGCGGATCCGACCTTCACCTGCTCGACGGCTATCAGCCGACGATGGAATCGGGCGACATCCTCGGCCACGAGAATATGGGCGAAGTCGTCGCGCTCGGCTCGGAAGTCACCAACCTCAAGATCGGCGACCGCGTCGTCGTGCCGTTCACGATCAGCTGCGGCGATTGCTGGTTCTGCCGCAAGGGGCTGTTCTCGGCCTGCTGCACCACCAACCCCAATGCCGAGATGGCGATCAAGGCGATGGGCCATTCGCCCGCCGGCCTGTTCGGCTTCAGCCACATGCTCGGCGGCTATTGCGGCGGCCAGGCGGAATATCTCCGCGTGCCGATGGCCGATTTCGGCCCGATCAAGGTGCCCGACAGCGTCACCGACGAACAGGCGCTGTTCCTCTCGGACATCTTCCCGACCGGCTATATGGCCGCCGAAAACGCGCAGATCGAACCCGGCGACACCGTCGCGATCTGGGGTTGCGGCCCGGTCGGCCAGTTCGCGATCCGTTCGGCGCTGATGCTCGGCGCAGGCCGCGTCATCGCGATCGACGAAGTCCCCGAGCGGCTGCGGATGGCGGAAGCCGGCGGCGCGGAGACGATCGATTTCAGCGAAGTCGAGAACGTCTATGACGAGCTGCAATATCGCACCAAGGGCCGCGGCCCCGACAGCTGCATCGACGCGGTCGGCGCCGAAGCTTCGGGCCACGGTTCGGTGGATGCGGTGCTCGACAAGGCCAAGGCCACGGTCGGCCTCGCGACCGATCGCATCCACGTTCTGCGCGAGGCGATCATGAGCTGCCGGATGGGCGGCACGGTGTCGATCCCGGGCGTCTATGTCGGCATGGGCGACAAGGTTCCGCTCGGCGCGCTGATGAACAAGGGGCTGACGATCAAGGCCGGCCAGACCCACGTCCAGGCGTACACCAAGCCGCTGCTCGCGCGGATCGAAGCGGGGGACATCGACCCGAGCTTCGTCGTGACGCACCCCGCCTCGCTCGAGGATGCGCCGGAAATGTACCAGAAGTTCCGCGACAAGGAAGACGGCGTCATCAAGGTGGTGATGCGCCCGCACGGGTGAGGCGAGGCCGGGGTGGCGGCGGTGCCGTCATCCCGCTGAGGGTTGTGGGCCGTAGGGTTGTGAATGCAAATGCTTTGCTTCGGGTGGAGAGCCGACGTTCAAATGAGGTCTTTTCGTGTGTGGCATGATCTGCGAGGTTTGATTTGAACCTGAGCCGGGTGAAATGCGCCAGCGCTTACTCCCGAGATTTCGTTGCAGCGATCCCGGGCGAAGCGTTACCTCCTTGGCGCTTCATTATATGCAGACAAGCGTTGATGGTGTTCAAATAGTGGTAGAAAATCCAACTGAGCCACACTGCCTTATCATACTCTAGCTTTTGGTTCTGATTGAGATGGCGGATGCCAAACTGGTTAGCGATGTTATACAGGTCACTACTGTCCTTGTTCATCAATGCCATATTGATGTGCGGCTTGATCCACTCAAGAACATCTGCCAAGTCTCGCACCGCCACTTCGCGCTCCTTGATCGTGCTACCGTGTCGGCGAAACCGGCTCGTTGCATCCATCATCCGGTCCAAAACTGTCTTATCGTTCGTAGGCGGACGCGCCGTCAGTAGGGTCGTCATGCCACTTGGGGGCAGGCTCATTACCTCCCCGGCTTCCGTCAACTCCCACCCTTCACCATACCGTTCGAGTGGCACGAGAAACCTGCTTCTGAACTCCTTACGCCCAAGATCGCGGTCAAATTCGCTGTAGTGATAACCGCAATTATTCCAATCGTGGAAGTTCTTGGATCCAGGCTTGCTAACGTGATCGTAGAGAAACTCGATCATCGTGAAACAATCGTCCTCCGAGTAGGACTGGTATTTTTCGCGGAGCGGCCAAAGATCCTTTTTTAACAGCGTCATACGGACAAATACGTCGATATTGCCGCCTACAAAGCCAGGTACATAGCCCTCGTCCACGCAGTCGTAACCGAAGGCATCCACAAAATAGCCGGCACCTTCAAGATAGGCATAAGCGCTGAACAAGATTTCTCGCATGTCATCCAGGTCAAACCTGGCTTCCTGGGGACCGTTTTTCCGTGCGCTGTAATAGGCACGGGGTCGAGGGATATCCGTCATCCCCACACTGTAGCTGAGGAATTACCAACCCGAAAGCGCTCGAGCTGTCATTAATGGTTCGGTATAAGCGGCTGCGAATACGCCCCTGAGGTCCATTCGAGTTTGGGCGAGAGCGGTCGCCCGCGTTCATGGGCTCACCACCTAGCCCAAGCCTATCGCAACCGCCGTCATGCTGAACTTGTTTCAGCATCCACAATGCAGCAGGCACAGACCGGACTTGGTCCGCGGTGGACCCTGAAACGAGTTCAGGGTGACGCTAGTGTAGGGTTCGCAGAAGCCCCCCCACCGAACCGACCCCGCCAGTTTCGGGTGACGCCAGCCCCCCCGCCTTGCTATCGGGCGCGCATGACGACCCCCTCCCCGGATTCGCTCCCGCCCGTCACGCTGTTGCGTGGCGCGGCGCTGTTCCTCGATTTTGACGGCACGCTCGTCGAGCTCGCCGCACGCCCCGAACTGGTCAGCGTCGACGCGCGGCTCGCCAGCCTGCTCGACCGGCTCCGCACGACCCTCGACAACCGCGTCGCGATCATCAGCGGGCGCTCGGTCGACAGCATTCTCGGTCTGTTCGGCCCGCTGCCGCTGACGATCGCGGGAAGTCACGGTCTGGAGGTGCAGGCGCACGACGGAATGCGAACGCTGCCGGAACGACCACCCGCCCTCGATCGTATCCTGACCATCATGAAAGACTTTGCTCAAGCGACACCCGGCCTGCTGGTCGAGGAGAAACCCTTTGGCGCGGCGCTGCATTATCGCGCCTGCCCCGCGATGGAACCGCAAGCGCACGCGCTCGCCCGCACCCTCGCGGACGAAAGCGCACTCCATCTCCAGACCGGCAAGATGATGGTCGAGCTCCGCGTCGGCGGCGGTGACAAGGGCTCGGCGCTGCGGCGGCTGATGGCCACGCCGCAAATGGCTGGGTTCACGCCGGTGTTCCTCGGCGACGACGATACCGACGAGCCTGCAATGGCAGCGGCCAAGGACCTCGGCGGCGCTGGCATCCTGATTGGCGCCCCCCGCCCGAGCAGCGCGACGTACCGCCTCCCCGATGTCGCGGCGACGCTCGACTGGCTCGAAGCCGCGTGCGGGGTGGCGGCATGAGCTCGCTCGATCTCTGGCCGATCGGCAATTGCCAGGTCAGCGCCCTCGTCGATCGCGCCGGCAAGTTCGTCTGGGGTTGCGTCCCGCGGATCGACGGCGATCCGCTCTTCTCGTCGCTGCTCGGCGGCGAGGCGCCCGAACGCGGCTATTGGGCCATCGAGATCGAGGACAGTGTCTCGGTCGAACAGCAGTACATCCGCAACACCCCGATCCTCGTCACGCGGCATACCGATGCGACCGGCAACGCGATCGAGGTGATCGATTTCTGCCCGCGCTTCGTCAGCAGCGGCCGAAGCTATCGCCCGGTGTCGTTCGCGCGGATCGTGCGCCCCGTCGCGGGCAGCCCTCGCGTGCGGGTCGCGCTGCGCCCGACCTGCGGCTGGGGTGGCACCTGCAACGAGAAGATCGGCGGGTCGAACCATATCCGCTTCCTGCTCGAGACGATGGCGATGCGGCTCAGCACGACCGCACCGGTCGGGATGATCCAGAACGAACTGCCGTTCCGCGTCGAACGCCCGCTGCACTTCTTCCTCGGACCGGACGAGAGCTTTGCGGGCGACCTTGCCGAGACGCTCGACGCGATGCTGGCGAAGACGACCGCGCACTGGCAGGAATGGGTCCGCGGCCTTGCGATCCCGCTGGAATGGCAGGACGTCGTGATCCGCTCGGCGATCACGCTCAAGCTGTGCCAGCATGAGGAAACCGGCGCGATCGTCGCCGCGATGACGACCTCGATCCCCGAACATGCCGGATCGCAGCGCAACTGGGATTATCGCTACTGCTGGGTGCGCGATGCCTATTACACCGTGCAGGCGCTCAACCGGCTCGGCGCACTCGACGTGCTCGAGGGGTATCTCGGTTATCTCCGCAACATCGTCGATGCCGCGGCGGGCGGCCACATCCAGCCGCTGTACGGCGTGCTCGGCGAGGCGAAGCTCGAGGAGCGCGAAGCGCCCGACCTCCCCGGCTATCGCGGGATGGGTCCGGTCCGCGTCGGCAACCAGGCGTATGAGCAGATTCAGCACGACGCCTACGGCCAGATCGTGTTGTGCAGCGTCCATGCGTTTTTCGACACCCGGCTGTTCCGGCTCGCCGGGCTCGAGGATTTCGAATCGCTCGAGCATGTCGGCGAACGCGCCTGGGCGAATTACGACCAGCCCGATGCGGGCCTGTGGGAGCTGCGCACGCGCCAGAGCGTCCATACCTATTCGTCGGCGATGTGCTGGGCGGCGTGCGACCGCCTTGCCAATGCCGCGCACGTGCTCGGTCTGACCGATCGCAACGCGCTGTGGCAGGAGCGCGCCGACACGATCCGGCAGCGGATCGAGACCGCGGCGTGGCGCCCGGAGACACGGCGAATGTCCGCGACCTTCTCCGGCGACGACCTCGACGCGAGCCTGTTGCAGTTGCTGGACCTGCGTTTCCTCGAACCCTCGGATCCGCGCTTCATCGATACGCTGAAGGCCGCCGAAGAGGGATTGCGGCGCGGCTCGTTCATGCTGCGCTATGCGATCGAGGATGACTTCGGGTTGCCCGAGACGGCCTTCAACGTCTGCACCTTCTGGCTGATCGAGGCGCTGCACTTCACCGGCCGGAGCGAGGATGCACGCGCCTTGTTCGAGGAGATGCTCGCGCGGCGCACCGCCGCCGGCCTGCTGTCCGAGGATATCGAGCCCGAGACGGGCGAACTGTGGGGCAATTACCCCCAAACCTATTCGCTGGTCGGCATGATCAACTGCGCCGCCCTGCTGAGCAAACCGTGGAGCTCGATCCGATGACTCGTCTGGTGATCATCTCGAACCGCGTCTCCGCCCCCAAGGGGTCGGAGTCCGGTGCACAGGGCGGCCTCGCGGTCGCGCTGCAGTCGGCGCTGCGCCAGTATCGCGGCGTGTGGTTCGGCTGGTCGGGCGAACAGACCGACCATTTCACCGGCGACATCAACTTCCATCGCAACGACGGCGTCACCACCGCGACGATCGACCTGGAAGAGCAGGACATCGACGAATATTACAACGGCTATGCCAATCGCACGCTGTGGCCGCTGTTCCACTACCGGGTCGACCTGGCCGAATATGAGCGCGACTTCGCGGGCGGATACCAGCGCGTCAACGAGCGCTTCGCCGAGACCGTCCAGCCGCTGATCGAGGCCGAGGACGTCGTGTGGATCCAGGATTACCACATGTTCCCGCTCGGCGACGAGCTGCGCAAGCGCGGGTGCAAGAACCGGATCGGATTCTTCCTGCACATTCCGTGGCCGCCGCGTCGGCTGTTGTCGATCCTGCCCGAGGCGCAGGAACTCGTCCGGCGGATGTTCGCCTATGACGTGATCGGCTTCCACACCGAGGAATGGCTCGAGAGTTTCATGGACTTCGCGCGACTCGAAATGGGCGCGACGGTCGAGGATGGTGTCGTCACGCTCGGGGACCGCAGCGTCCGCGTGCTCGCCTGCCCGATCGGCATCGACGCGCCCGAGTTCGCCGATCTTGCGCGCAGCGTCGTGGCGCGGCTGACCTATCGCCGGATGCGGGACAGCGCGGACGGGCGCGACATGATCGTCGGGGTCGACCGGCTCGATTATTCCAAGGGGCTGGAGGAGCGCTTCCTCGGCTACGAACGCTTCCTCGTCGAGCATCCGGAAGAGCGCAAGGAAGTCTTCCTGCTGCAGATCGCGCCGCCCTCGCGTGGCGCGGTCGGAAGTTACCAGCGGATCCGCAACACGCTGGAAAGCCTGTCGGGCCGGATCAACGGGGCCTATGCCGACGTCGACTGGGTGCCGATCCGCTACGTCAACCAGGGCTATGGCCGCGATACGCTGGCGGGGATCTATCGCGCATCGAAGATCGGTCTCGTCACGCCGCTGCGCGACGGGATGAACCTGGTCGCGAAGGAATATATCGCGGCGCAGGATCCGGAAGATCCCGGCGTGCTGATCCTTTCGCGCTTCGCAGGTGCAGCGGCACAGCTGGGCGAGGCGCTGCTCGTCAATCCGTACAGCGCCGAGGAGATGTCCGACGCGATCCTGAAGGCGCTGCGGATGGACAAGGACGAACGGATCCGGCGGTGGCGGGCGTGCATGGATTCGATCGAGCAGCAGGACATCAACTGGTGGCGGGAGACGTTCCTGTCGGCGCTGATGGCAACCGAAATGCCCGCGACGTCCGCCGCGGCCTGACGGGACGGGATGGCAAGGAGCCTAAGCGGGACGTCGGTCGTTAGGGGGGATGCTCCAACTCCCTCATGAAATGATCCTGCTCGGGATCGGTGTGCTGATCCTGCTCGCGGCGTGGCTGCCGCTGTTGCTCCGGCGGCTGCCGCTGTCGCTGCCGATCATCTGCATCGCCCTTGGCCTGTTGCTGTCGCTGACACCGTGGTTCCGCGCGAGCCAGTCGGCGCTGACGCACGATTCGACGCTGGAGCATCTCAACGAGGGGATCGTGCTGATCGCGCTGATGGGCGCGGGATTGCGGCTCGACCGCAAGTTCGGGTGGCGGCGCTGGCGATCGACGTGGCGCCTGCTGCTGATCGTGATGCCCGTGACCATGATCGTCGTCTTCGCCGCGGCGCATTGGAGCGGCGGTCTCGGTGTCGGGGCGGCACTGCTGCTGGCAGCGGCGCTCGCCCCGACCGACCCGGTGCTTGCCGCCGACGTCCAGACCGGCCCGCCAACCCAGGGCGAGGACGGCGAAACCCGGTTCGGCCTGACGTCGGAGGCGGGTCTCAACGACGGTCTTGCCTTCCCCTTCATCCTGCTGGCGATCAGCCTCCAGAGTGGCACCGTCGACTGGCTGCACTGGTCGCTGGTACAGGTCGCGCTCGATCTGGTGCTCGGCGTCGCGATCGGCTGGGCACTCGGCGCGGGCGCGGGTTATCTCATGTTCCGCCTGCCTGCCGCCAAGCTGTCGGACACGGGCGACGGGCTGGTTGCGATCGGCGTGACGTTCTGCGCTTATGCCTTGACCGTCGTGCTGCACGGCAACGGTTTCGTGGCGGTGTTCATCGCCGCGCTGACGATCCGCTCGACCTGTCCCGACAATGAATTCCACGCCGCCATGTCGGAATTCTCGGGTCAGATCGAGCGCGTCCTGATGACGGTCGTGATGGTCCTGTTCGGCTGGGCGGTCGGACGGGGGTTGCTTGCACCGCTCGACCTGTGGGGCGCCCTGCTCGTCGTGGCGATCGTGTTCGTCATCCGCCCGCTCGCCAGCCTGCTGGCGTTCGCGGGGACCGATACGCCCGGGCTGTCGAAACGGCTGATGGGGTTTTTCGGGATCCGCGGCATCGGGACGTTATTCTACCTGCAATATGCCTTCAACCGTGCGCAATTCAGTGAACGGTCGCAGATATGGGCGATCGCCGGCGCGACCATCCTGCTCTCGATCGTGGTGCATGGCATGACCGCCACGCCGTTGATGGCCCATGCCGATGCGCGCCGCGAAAAGCGGCTCGGCCGCCGCAATCGGGGTTCCGCGCGGGCCGCTGCCCGGCGCGGTCCGTCGGACGGCGAAGAGCAAGCATCGCGCACGGCATCGGGCTGAACACGGACGGACCTCGGCCCGTTCCCCAGCCCGGCGCAGTCAGGTCGGCACCGCCCCGGGGTCGGCCCAGCGCCTGGTGCAGGCAAGCGCGAAGATCGCGATCCCGAGGTAGCAGAGGCCAGGCAGCAGGAGCGAGGGTGCCAGCCCGACCCGGTCCGCCAGCCACCCGGTCAGCAGCGGGACCACCGCGCCTCCGACCACCGTCATGCACAACGCCATCGACGCATATGGCGCAACGCTCTGATCCTCCGGCAAGGACAGCGCGAAGAGCGTAGGGTACATGATCGAATTGCACAGCCCGACCGCGATCAGCGCGGCGGCGCCCGCGACCCCTTCCGCGCGGGTCGCGACGAGCACGAGGACCATCGCCGCGACCGCGGCGACCGCGAGCAGGCGCGGCGGCGCAACGCGCGTAAGGACCGCCGCCCCGGCAAATCGCCCGAGCATCGCGCCCGCCCAGTACAGGCTGACCAACCGCCCCGCCACGACCGGCGCGACGGACAGGATCTGCGGGGATACCAGGTAACTCGCGAGCAGCCCGCCGATCGTCACCTCGGCCCCGACATAGGCGAACATCGCCAACGATCCCGCCACCAGTTTCGGATCCGCGAGCACGAGGCGCAGTTCCGCAAGCTTCACCCGTCGCGGCGGGGGCATGCCTGCCAGCAGGTTGCGATGCGCCCAGAAAGCCACCGCAAGCGCGAGCAGGACCACCGCGCCGGCGAGAAACGGCAGTTCGAGCATACCCCAGGCATGCGCCCGGGATTCGACCGCGGCATCGCCGAAGAAGAACCAGGCCCCGACCAGCGGCGCCAGAACGGTGCCGATCGAGTTGAAGCCCTGCAACAGCGTCATCCGGGGGATCGCACGCTGCTGTGGCTCGACCACCGCAACCACGACACTCGCTGCGATCTGCAGGAACGTCACTCCGCCCGCCAAGGTGAGCAGCGCCAGCAGCACCGCCGGATAGCTGTGCAGTGCCGCCGCAGCGGTGAAACCGATGCATCCCAACGCCATGACGAGCAGCCCCGTGGCAAGGCCGCGCATGTAGCCAATCCCGACGAGTACCGCCGTTATCGGCAAAGCGAACAGTAAATAGCTGGAATGAAACGAAAATTGCACCAAAGACGATTGCGCGTAGTCCAGTCCCATCAACAACTTGAGCCGCAGCACCAGCAAGCTGACCAGCGACACCACGAAGCCACCCATGAAATAGGTCCCGATCGACAGCCGGAACATGCGGCGCGCGCGCGCCTGATCGTGTTCTGCTGTGGCAGCGGTTGCACAAGGGCGTGGAACGGGATCGCGCATCGGTGAAACCTGTCTACCCGGTCGGTGCACTGGTGCAATGACCGCGTTGGTAGCGCGATCCGGAAAAACCGCAGCGGCAGGTCGCGTCAGCCGGTGCGACCCGGTCGTTACGCGCAGCAACCCCGCTATGAAGCGGCTTTGCTTCGTGTCAGAAGCAGCAGACCTTCACGAAAGCGCACAAGCGACATGGCCGGCACCGTCCCTTCCAGTACCCCCGTCCTGCTCAACAACGTCGATCATCACGATGTCCGCATCTTGACCGACCGCGGCACGGCCTGGGGCGACGAGGTCAACGAGATCACCGTCTTCCCGACCGAATTCGATGCGCTTTCCCGCGAATATACCATCCTGTTCCGCCGCAGCGACTCCGGCGCGTTTCGCGCGACGGTGCTGCTCGGGCTCGACCGGGGCGAAAACCTGTTTGTCGAGGGCACGGAATGGAAGGCGCGTTTCATCCCCGCCCTGATGCAACGCGGCCCGTTCTCGATCGGCCTCCCGGCGCCCGGTGAGCCCGGCGGCCCGATGATCCACATCGATCTCGCCGACCCGCGAGTCAGCCGCACCGGGGGCGAGCCGGTGTTCCTCGACCATGGCGGCAACGCACCGTATCTCGACCACGTCGGCGGAGTGTTGCGGACGGTCTTTGCCGGCAACCAGATCCTGCCGGACATGATCGCCGCCTTTGTCGCAGCGGACCTGCTGGACGAAGCGACGCTCGACGTCGACGTGGGCGACGGGCGTCGCTACTCCATCCCGGAGGTCTTCGTGGTATCTGCCGAGCGCTTCGCCAGACTGGACGGCGCCGCGCTGGCCGCCCTTCATGCGGGCGATTTCCTGCGCTGCGCGGTCTGGGCGATCACGTCGCTCGGCAACATCTCCGCGCTGATCGAGCGCAAGCGGACGCGCGATGGCGCGCGCTGAACCGTCGGCCGGCCCGGCCCCGCTCCGGCGCACCGAAGCGCGCGCCGGGATTGCCGCCGACGCGATCGCCGTCAGCGCGCTGATCGCGGAGGGGCGACCGGTCATCCTGAAGGGGGCCGCCCGCGACTGGCCGCTCGTCCGCGCCGGCCTGGCATCGCCGACGGCGGCGGCAACGATGCTGCGCGCTGTCGACGGCGGGCGGCCGGTGGTGGTCTATGTCGGCGATCCCGCGATCCGCGGTCGGTTCCATTATACCGCCGACGGCACGGCGATGAACTTCACCAGCGAACGAGCCGCGCTGGGCGCCGTGCTCGACCGTCTGCTTGCCCTGCCGGACTCCGAGGAAGCGCCCTCGCTCTACGTCGGCTCGACCGATCTGGACATGTTCCTGCCCGGCCTGCGGGCCGCGAATGACATCGTCCCGGCTGACGGGACCTTCGCCGAGCATCCGCCGCTGGCGAGCATCTGGATCGGCAACCGTACGATCGCGGCGACGCACTGGGACATGTCGAACAATCTGGCAGTGTGCGTTGCTGGACGACGGCGCTTCACCTTGTTTCCGCCCGACCAGACCAGCAACCTCTATCCCGGCCCGATCGACCCGACCCCCGCCGGACAGGTCGTCAGCATGGTCGATCTGCGCGCGCCCGACCTGACGCGCTACCCCCGTTTCGCCGATGCGTTCGCCGCCGCCGAGGTGGCAGAACTCGAGCCAGGCGACGTGCTCGTCTACCCCGCCCTGTGGTGGCACCACGTCGAGGCACTGGACGGGTTCAACATCCTGGTGAACTATTGGTGGAACAGTGTTCCCGCGTTTCTCGATTCCCCGATGACGACGTTGCTGCACGGGCTCCTCAGCCTGCGCGCACGGCCCGATTCCGAAAAACAGGCATGGCGCGCGATGTTTGATCATTATCTGTTCGGTCCGACCGAAACGGCGACCGCGCATCTTCCGGCGATCGCGCAGGGCCCGCTCGCCCCGCTCGACGCAATGACCGCGCGGCGCTTGCGCGCGATGGTCGCACAGAAGCTCAATCGATGACCGACGCCTCCTCGCCTCGTCCGCGCAAGCGCGTCGTCATCGCCGGCGGCGGGACGGCCGGCTGGCTCGCCGCGACGGCGCTGATCCGGCAACTCGCCGGACTGGTCGACGTCACCCTGGTCGAATCCGATGAAATCGGGACGGTTGGCGTGGGGGAATCCACCATCCCGACGATCCGTACCTTCCACCAATTCATCGGCGTCGACGAAGACGCATTCATCCGCGCGACGAACGCGACCTTCAAGCTCGGTATTTCCTTTGAAAACTGGGACCGGATCGACGCCCGCTATTTCCACGCCTTCGGGTCGGTGGGGCGATCGACGTTCGTCGCGGACTTCCAGCATTTCTGGCTGGAGGCGCGCGCGCGCGGGTTCGGCGGTGACTATGGCGACTATTCGCTCGAACTGCAGGCCGCCGCGGCGAAGCGGTTCGCGCTCGATCGCGACCAGACGCTGGCCTATGCCTACCACCTCGACGCGACCGCTTATGCGCGCTTCCTGCGCGGCATCGCCGAACCGTCCGGCGTCCGGCGCATCGAGGGCCGTATCGCGCAGGTCGAGCGGGACGGCGAGCGGGGGACGATCACCACGCTCGTGCTCGCCTCGGGCGCACGGATCGACGGGGATTTCTTCATCGATTGCACCGGATTCAGGGCGCTGCTGATCGAGGACACGCTCAAGACCGGGTTCGAGGACTGGTCACACTGGCTGCCGACGGACCGCGCCTTTGCCGTGCAGAGCGAAACGCTGGATGGCCCCGTCCCCTATACGCGGGCGATCGCGCATGGCGAGGGCTGGCGCTGGAAGATCCCGTTGCAGCATCGGACGGGCAACGGGCTGGTCTATTCCTCGGCGCATCTGTCGGACGACGCCGCGCGCGATCGGTTGCTTGCGGGCATCGACGGCAAGCCACTGTTCGAGCCGCGTCAGATCCGCTTCACCAGCGGGATGCGGCGCCAGGTGTGGAACGGCAATTGCCTGTCGCTCGGGCTCGCCAGCGGCTTCGTCGAGCCGCTCGAATCGACCAGCATCCATCTTGTGATGGTGGCGATCACCTGGCTGATCCAGACTTTTCCGTTCGGCGATGACAGCGCCGCGCTGGCGGACCGCTTCAACCAGCGCACCCGCCGCGAGTGGGAGCAGGTCCGCGACTTCATCATCCTGCACTACGTCCTGACTCAGCGCGACGACACGCCCTTCTGGCAATCCCGCCAGACGATGCCGATCCCCGATAGCCTGGCCAGCCGTATCGCCCTGTTCCGCGAGTCCGCCATGGCCTATCAGGACAAGGACGAGCTGTTCCGCACCGATAGCTGGATCGAGGTCATGCTCGGCCAGGGCGTGACCCCGCGCAGCCACCACCGCCTTCCAGCGACCATGCCGACACCGCAGCTGCAGGGGGCCCTGTCGGACCTCCGGCGCGGGATCACGGCAACGGTCGACCGGCTACCGCCGCACGCGGCGTTTCTCGAACGGTACGCGAAAGTCTGAGATTTGGATGGGTTCGATGCGTGCCGGGTGGGGCGCCATCGCGGTTTAATCCGGGATGGCTGGGGCGGCAGGGTTCGAACCTGCGAATGGCGGCATCAAAAGCCGCTGCCTTACCACTTGGCGACGCCCCAATCCGGGAGCGCAGGCCTTTAAGCTGCGCGTGCCCCGATGCAAACCGAAAAAATGCGGGAAAGGCTAGATTACCCGCTCGAGCCAACCGTGCGGATCGGGCGCGACACCGCGTTGCAGGTCGATCAACGCCTGGCGAAGCCGCAGCGTCGTCTCGCCCGCGCCGCCGTCGCCGATGTCGAACGCGCCGTCGACGAGCTTCATCGTGCCGATCGGCGTGACCACCGCAGCGGTCCCGCAGGCGAACGCCTCGCGCAGCCGGCCACTCGCCGCATCGGCGCGGCACTGGTCGATCGCATAGGGTTCCTCGCGCACCGTCAGGCCCATGTCCCGTCCCAGCGTGATCAGGGATTCCCGCGTGATGCCGGGCAGGATCGTGCCGGTCAGCGGCGGGGTCTGGATCGTGCCGTCGTCGAACACGAAGAAGATGTTCATGCCGCCCAGCTCCTCGATCCAGCGGCGCTCGACCGCGTCGAGGAACAGCACCTGGTCGCACCCCTGCCGCGTCGCCTCGGCCTGCGCGATCAGGCTGGCGGCATAATTGCCGCCGCACTTGGCCGCGCCTGTCCCGCCGGGCGCGGCGCGGGTATAGTCCTGCGACACCCACAGCGTGACCGCGGGCGCACCGCCCTTGAAATACGCACCGACCGACGAGGCGATGACCGCGTAGAGATATTCGGTCGAGGGCTTCACCCCGAGGAACACTTCGCTCGCGATCATGAACGGGCGCAGATACAGCGCACCGCCGTCGATGTCCGGAATCCAGTCGGCCTCCTGCCGGACGATCGCGCGGACCGACTCGACGAACAGATCCTCGGGGAGCGGGACCATCGCCATCCGCTCGGCCGACTTGCGGAAGCGCGCGGCGTTGGCAGTGGGGCGGAACAGCGCGGCGCCGCCGTCGGGGAGGCGATAGGCCTTTATCCCCTCGAAGATTTCCTGCGCATAATGGAGCACCGCCGACGCGCTATCCATCGTGAAGGGTGCGCGCGCGACGATCTTGGCATCGTGCCAGCCCTGCTGCTCGCTATAGCGGATCGTGACCATGTGATCGGTAAAGACCTTGCCGAACCCGGGGTTGACCAGTTGCGCGGCACGCTCGTTCGCGGCGAGCGGCGCGGCGTTGGGCTCGAAGGCGAAGACCGGCACGGAGCCGGGCGCGGCGGTCGATGCGGGATCGGCAGGATGACCGCTGGCGAGCGTAACGGTGTTCGGCATGATATCCTTGCGACATATTGCGACAATTTGGGGGTTGAAGGGGTGTACGGGACGCGTCAAACGCGGTCAACAATGGCAACCGCAATCGCCTCTGCTTCACCGCTCTTTCTCCGCGAACCCGAAATTCGTCGCGGCATGGAATTGCTGTACTTCGCCCAGAGCACACTCGCGCGCTCGACCGAAAGTCGACTGAGCGAGATGGGGCTTGGTCGCGCGCACCATCGCGCCATGTACTTCATCGCCCGTCATCCGGATCTGACGGTCAGCGCGCTGCTGAGCCTGCTTGGCATCACCAAGCAGTCGCTCGGGCGGGTGCTGAACGAGCTGGTCGACCGCGATCTGGTGGAGACGCGGGTCGGCGAGCGGGACCGGCGCCAGCGCCTGCTGCGACTCTCGACGGCGGGGATCGCACTCGAACAGGAGCTGTTCGAAATGGTCCGCCAGCATTGGTCGCGCGCTTATGCGCGGGCCGGGCAGAATGCGGTCAGCGGTTTCTGGTCGGTGCTCGAGGGAATGATCGGCGAGGCGGATCTGGCGCGGCTTTCCGGGCCGCAAGAGTAACGCGCGATCGGGGGATGGCAGGATTGCTACGCTCCGGATCGACAGTCTCCCTCAAGGCACGCGATCCCGCGCCTTACCCGCGCGCAGCGGCCGCCATCTCGGCATTTCGTCCCGTCGCCGCCGCAATAGTCTCCCGCAGCAACGCATCCAGCGCGCCGCCCGCATCGAGCACGTCGAGGCCCTTGCGCGTCGATCCGCCCGGACTTGCTACCTGATCCGCCAGGACACCGGGCGCGACGTCCGCCGCCGCCGCGAGCAACCCCGCCCCTTCGACCGTCGCCAGCGCGAGGCGCTGCGCCTGATCGGGCGCCAACCCCTGCGCCACCCCTGCGCCCGCAAGCGAATCGATGAAGCGGTAGAGGAAGGCCGGCCCGCTCCCGGCCAGCGCCGTCACCGCGTCGAACTGCGCCGGCGCGACCCACTCGACCAGACCGAGCGGTGCCATCAGACCTTCGATCGTGGCGCGCGCGGCGGCATCCGCGCTGGCGCTGTCGAGCGCGACCACGCCCTTGCCGATCCCGACCGGAAGATTGGGCATCGCCCGAACGATCGCAGCCGCGCCAAAGCGTGCTGCCAGTGCATCTTCCTCGACCCCGGCAAGGATCGACACGAGCACCGGCACCCCGGCCAGCCGCCCGGCAAAGCGTGCGGCGATCTCGTCGATCTGCTGCGGCTTCATCGCCAGCACGATCAGATCGGGCAACGGCCCCAACGGAAGATCGCGTGCTTGCCGGACGCCGTCCGGCAGGTCGCGGTCGGTGCGATTGACGACGTCGACCGCCGCGGCGTCAAGCACGCCACTGGCGATCCAGCGGCGCAGCATCGCGCCACCCATATTACCGCATCCGACCATCCAGACACGGCCTGGCCATGCTGCAAACACGGTCTCAGGCTTCGCCCTGGGTTTCGGTCATGGCGGCGGCCAGCGCTTCCTTGGGAGTCTTGCCGCCCCACAGGATGAACTGGAACACCGGATAGAAACGCTCGCACTCGTCGATCGCGCTTTCGACCATCAGTTCGGCCGACCCGAGCGACAACGTCCCACCGTCGCCGTCGATCATCGCGGCGTGCCGATACAGCAGGATCCCGCTGGACGACCATAATTCGAAATGCCCGACCCAGAGCTGCTCGTTGATCAGCCCGATCGCCTCGTACATCGCGGCGCGCTTGTCGTCGGCGACCTTGATGTCCGGGAAGGCGAGAAACTGAATGACGCCATCCTCGTCCCGCCACAGCGCGCGCAATTCATATTGCGCCCAGCTGCCCTTGACCTTGGCGATGACCTCGTCGTCCTGCCGCTCGTAATCCCAGCCATGCGCCGCGAAATAGCTCTCGAGCATGTCGATCGGCGCGGCGTCCTCGCGGTCGAAATCGGCTTCATCCAACATCATTCGGAGCCTCCCGTCCGCGTTACGCAACAAAGCGTGGCCGCTTCGGCGCGACGACACAAGCGGCAGGTGACAAGACGCGTCGAATTAGCTGTGGATAAAATGAGGTCAGACTCCGGTTTCGGGGGGCGAGGTAAAGCTGCTGCTGCTGCTGCTGGCGGACGACGCGGATGCCTTGCCTTCCATCGCATCGATCCGCGCACGCAGCGCATCGGCTTCCTCGCGTGCGGCGACGGCCATTGCCTTCACCACTTCGAACTCGTCGCGCGAGACGAAATCGAGGCCGCCGATCCACTCGCGGGCCCGCGCACGCGCGCCGGCCTCGGCTTCGCGTCCGACCCCCGCAAGGGTCCCGGCAGCGCCGTTGATGAGCTTGGCGAAATCATCGAAGATCTTGTTGTCGGCTTGCATGCGCGGGAATCCAATCGAACTTATCTGGGGCTGATTTGGGTGGTCTTCGCACCGGGCGCAAGGCTTTCCACCCCCGGGTTGAGCGCCAGAATCTCGTAGTTGAGATACGCGGCGAACAGCAGCCAGGCAAGATAGGGCAGCAATAGCACGGCTGCCAGCCCGCGCACCTGCGAGAACAGGATCGACATGAGCATCGTCAACCCGACCATCAGTCCGATCACGACCAGCGCGACGACGACCTGATGCAGCCCGAAAAACAACGGGGACCAGGACAGGTTCACGGCAAGCTGCAGGAAGAACACGATCAGCGCGGGGGTGCGCAACCGCGCGCCGCGGGCGTTGAGGACCATCGCCAGGACGACCCCGAGCAGCACGTACAGCAGTGACCAGGCAACCGGAAAAGCCCAATCCGGCGGGTTCAGCGCTGGCTTGGTCAGCGCGCTGTACCAGACATTGTCCTTTCCGGCGGGGACGAACTGCGCGACCCCGAAGCCGAGCAACAGCATCAGGGGCACGGTCACGCCGAGCCAGCGCAGGAAGCCGGCCCGCAATTGCCCGCGCGAGGCGATACTGCCCGTTCCGTTGGTCGCCATGTCGCGCATTCCCTTGCCTCGCGTTATCGGATCCCCGCGCCGCTATAGAAGATGCCGCGCAAAGGGTGGCGCGCTAATTTTGCGCGTCAGCCGGGGTTGCATCCTGAACTGCCCCGATCAGGAACTCGACATTGCCTTCGGGACCGGTGATCGGACTTTCGACCAGCGTCACGATGCGCCACCCCTGCCCGACCAGCCAGGCCGCAACCTCGTCGCAGACCCTGGCATGCACGGCGGCATCGCGGACGACGCCGCCCTTCCCGACCTCGCCCCGCCCCGCCTCGAACTGCGGCTTGATCAAGGCCAGCAGCCGTGCGCCCGCCCGGCCGAACCGCAGCGGCACTTCGAGCACTTTGGCCAGGCCGATGAAGCTGGCGTCGCAGACGATCAGGTCGATCGGCTCCGGGATATGCGCCGGCGTCAGGATGCGCGCACTGGTCTGTTCATGGACCACCACGCGGGGGTCCTGGCGGATCTTCCAGGCGAGCTGGTTGGTGCCGCTGTCCACTGCATAGACCCGCGTGGCGCCGCGCTGGAGCAAGACGTCGGTAAACCCGCCGGTCGACGAGCCCACGTCGATCGCCACCGTGCCCGTGACATCCCAACCGGTCGCATCGAGCCCGTGCGCCAGCTTGATCCCGCCGCGCGAAACCCAGGGGTGGTCGCGCCCGCGCACGTCGAGCAGGACGTCGTCGGCCACCGCCTGCCCCGGCTTTTCGACCTTGCGATCGCCGGCGAAGACCAGCCCCGCCATGATCAGCGCCTGCGCGCGCGTCCGGCTCTCGACCAGCCCGCGATCGACCAGCAATTGGTCAGCCCTGGTTTTGGGCATGGGAATACGGCTGGAAGACAGGACTGCGCATAGCTCCCCCCTAACAAGCTTCGCGCGCCAGCCCAAGCGCGGCGAGTCGCGCGCCCCCGCGCGGGCGCTCCGACGGCCAGTCGACGCAAATGCGCGGGGCGCCGAGAGCGGCTTTTCGGACCGGCGCATCCGTCCTTCCTTTCGCCGCAGCACTATTGCCTACTAGTTTAATAGGAATAGCTTTGGGAACCGGGAGGCGTGGCCGCACGGCGTCCCCCTAGAGCACGGGCGGTCACGTCTCCATTCCAAGTGGGAGAGCATCGATGGGTAGCTTCTCGAGTTACGAACCCGTGCAACCGACCATCCTTACCGTCCCTGGCCTCGGCGGCTCGGGTCCGTCGCACTGGCAGACGCTATGGGAGTCGGCACGTCCCGACACCGTCAGGGTGGAGCTTGGCATGTGGCACACGCCGCATCGCAACGCCTGGGTGACGAAGCTCGACCAGGCGATCCGCGACGCCAAGGCTCCGGTGGTCCTTGCGGCCCATAGTCTCGGCTGCCTTGCGGTCGCTTGGTGGGCGGAAATGACCCGCCAGCCCTATGGCTGGCCGGTCGCGGGCGCCCTGCTGGTGGCGCCGGCCGATGTCGACCGCGCCGATGTGCGCGCGGAACTTGCGACGTTCGGGCCGACGCCGGCGGCACCGCTGCCCTTCCCCTCGATCGTCGTTGCGAGCCGCGACGACCCGTGGATCACGATCGACCGCGCCCACAGCCTCGCAGTCGGATGGGGAAGCCATTTCGTCGATGCCGGCGCGCAGGGGCATCTCAATGCCGCAAGCGGGATCGGCTGGTGGCAGGAAGGGCAGGAATTGCTCGATCGCGTGATCGGCGCCGCCGCCGACCGCCAGGGACGCCCGCTGCCGCAAAGCGAGGCGCGCTCGATCCTGGCGGTGAATGCGACCGACGCGGCGCAGGCCCATTACCTGCCGCGCTGAGGCGGCGCGCGCCGTGCCGGGTCAGTCGAGGAACAGGTAGGTCGGATCGAACTCGGCAAAGGCCCGCAGCTTTGGCCAGTCGAGGATCGTGGCGACTCCCTGGCGGAAGGTGACCAGCCCGTCCTCGCGCAATTGCCGCAGCATGCGATTGGCGTGGACGGCGGTCAGTCCGGTCGCGTCGGCGAGATCCACCTGGGTCAGCGGCAGCGCGAAACTGTCGCCCGAGGCCATGCCCGCCCGTTCCAGCCGCACGAACATCTCGCAGAACAAATGCGCCAAGCGGATCGCGGCGCCACGCGCGCCCACCGAGACGATCCATTCCCGGTTGATCGCCGCATCGATCATCGTCGATTTCCACAACAGCTCGGTGATGGTCGCCGACTTTTCGGTCAAGGCGTGGATCGCGGGATGCGGGAACAGCGCGACGCGGATATCGGTCAGCGCGGCCACCGAATGCTCGAGCCGCTTGAGCGGGTAACTGTGCAGGTCGACGAAATCGCCCGGGACATGAATCGCGAGGATTTGCCGGCGGCCTTCGGGCGTGTCCTTGAACCGTTCGACAAAGCCTTCGAGGAGAAGCGTGCACTGAGTCAGCGGCATGTGCTGGCGGATGAAGATCTGTCGTGCCGAGAACGTCGTGCAGCGAGCGACGCTCGCATCGAGCGCCGCGACCTCGTCCGCATCCAGCACGGGCGTGCGATGCGTCTTCAGAAACAGATCAATATACATGCCGGTTATGGAACCCCTCGCGCGGAACATGGCCGTGGGCACCGCGTTTTGTCCAGAGGGAGACGCGACCTTGGCCAAGAATCCGCACGACAAACCGATCGAGGCCGTAGCCGAAGAGGGCGAAGTCCTGCTGGACGGTCCAGACGGCATGGCCGAGTCCTTTACGCCCAACGCCGCCAAGCGTTCGGCGAAACATATCGAACAGGCGGCGAAACAAGCCGAGCAGACCGGTAAATCCTGCGGATAACGCGCCGTTAACCGTGTAGCGGCGCAGATGCTTAACCCGGCGGTGACATCGTCGGTCCGTGCCGTTCCGCAAAATCTTCGTCAGCCGCTGGTCCGCGCTGTTCTGGGCGGCGGGCATCCTGTGGACCGCGGTGGACACGGTTGGCTTCGCCCCCGCTCATCACGCCGGCCAAGCCAAGCCCGTCGCCAGCATCACCGACGCCACCGGCAGCGCCGTCTCGCCGCAGGATTTGGCGACGCTTGCCAACGCGCTGCAGAATGAATGAACGACGGCTCGGACCCGCGCGTCAATGCGGCACGGCATTCGTCACTGGGCGCGTCACCGGCTGAAGCGTGATGCTGGCGATTCGCCACGCACGCTGGTCCTTGCTGGCTCCGTCCACCGCAGCGACACGGTGCAACACCGCGCTTCCGATCGCGTAGGACGGTGAGCAGTCGGCGCTCAGCCGCCCATAGACCTGCACCGGAACCGTCACGTCGCGCTGGCCCGCGCCGGCATCGATCCGACCCGGCGCCCCGATGTTTGCGTGATATTCACTGAACCGGTCGAACGTCTTGGTAAATTCCGCGACATCGCGACCGGCACCCGGCGCGCTCGGCTGCCACAGCGCGCGGGCATCGGCAAACCGGCGCGCGCTCAGGAGCGCATAATAGGTTTGCAGCACGTTTGCGGCGCCTTGCGCGCTATCGGGCGTGAAACGGGCTTCCGACTGGGGCGTGCGGTCGTTCGGCAGGCCGCCGGCCGTCCCGGGCGCGGGCGGATCGAGCGGTTCGAGCATGGTGTTCCCCGGCTCCGCTGCTGAAGGATCCGTGTCGGACACTGTGGCATTCGCTGCCGAACCCTTGTCTTCCGCCTCGAACATATTGTCGCCATAGGCGTCCACCGTCCCCTGCGCGGCGATCGCGGCGGCGTTGATGTTGACGGTGCTGTTATCGACCGGTTCGCTGCGTGCACATCCCGACAGGACGAGGATAGAGACGGAGATCAGCAGTCTGGACGACATGGCATGGCTCGCACGCTAGGGGTTGGAGATCGGCGGGTTGGCATAACGACGAACCGGTAAACCCGTTCCGCGCGCGACCTGTGCGGGATCCTGGCGGACCATGCCTGCGGCGGACCGGCACGGCCGATCCACCGCGGACCATCACGGACGCAATGCGGCGTCGTCGCGATCCTTGAGCGCGTCGTCGTCGTCGACACTGCCGTCGTCCAGCTCGTCCTGAACGTCGTCCTCGTCGAGGTCGTCTTCATCCTCGTCCGCGTCATCGTCTTCCCCGGCGAGATCGTCGTCCTCCATCGAGAGGTCGTCCTCGTTCTCGTCGTCGTCGTCGTTTTCGGAAACGATGTCGGGGTTGAGATCCGTCAGGATCGTGCCGTCGGTCGGGCCGTCGCGCGTGACTTCGAGGATTTCGGCGCGCTGGCTTTCGTCATAGCCCTCTTCGTCGAAACCGTCGTCGCCCGGGCCTTCGCCGGGCACCTGATGGCCACCAATGCTCATGTCGCGTCTCCCGTTCGCCCCGGCCCGATGCAGGTGGCGGTTACGGAAGCGAACCTAGCAGAATTGGATCGGTTCCGCATCGGACGAGCAAATCGGTCAGGTCGGCCGAAACAGCCGTCCGCGTTCCACGATTGCCGCGAGCATCAGCCCGATCACCCCTGCGATGAAGAAGCCGGCGTGCAGCGGGACCGTCGTCCCGTCGAAGCTCCGTCCGATCGCCCAACCGATCAGGCCGCCGAACGTGATGCCGAAGAAGCCCTGGACGCTCGACGCCGTGCCCGCGATCGCCCCCATGTTCTCCATCGCCATCGCCGACATGTTGGAGGTGGCGAGGCCGAAGCACGCCATGGTGATCGCCTGCAACACCACGAACAGCAGCAGCGATTCATCGCCCGCCCGCCCGACCAGCAGGCCGGCGCCGGACGACAGGATCATCACCACCAGTGCGGTCTGCGAGATGCGCCGCATCCCGATCCGCATCACGATCCGCGAGTTGAGCAGGTTCGCCACCGCCATCGTCCCGGCCGATGCCGCGAACACTCCGCCCAGCAGCGCGGGCCGGTGGAAGACATGCTCCATGATCGGCTGGATCGAACTGAGATAGCCGAAGATCGCCCCCTGCGCGATCATCGCGGCGGCGGTATAGCCGAGCGAGAAGCGATCCGACAGGGTCTGGCGCCAGCCCCGGGCCAGCGTCAGGATGGACAGCGGCACATGCCGGTCGACCGGCAGGGTTTCCGGCATGCGCGCGGCGAACCAGATCAGGCACGCCAGCGCCGCGCCCGCGATCACCTCGAAAATCAGTCGCCACGATCCGATCAACAGGACCGCCTGTCCGAAACTCGGGGCGACGATCGGCACCGCCATGAACACCATGAACGCCAGGCTGGTTACCTGCGCCATGGCGCGGCCGGAAAAACAGTCGCGGATCAGGGCGATCGTGACGACGCGGCTCGACGCGATCGCGAGGCCGGTGATGAATCGGACGATCAGCAGCAACACGAAGCTGCTCGCGACGCCCGCCAGCAAGTTTCCGAGCGCATAGCATACGAGGCCCGCGATCAGCACCGGACGTCGCCCGAAACGATCGGTGAGCGGCCCGTGGATGAGCTGCCCCACGCCAAGGCCGACGACGAACACGGTCAGGATCAATGGCCCATCGAGGATCGCATCGACCCCGAGGCGGCGGGCAATGTCCGGCAGGGCTGGGAGCATCGAATCGATCCCCAGCGCGCCCAGTGCCATGAGCGCGGCGACCAGCGGTACGAACTCGACCAGACGGATCGGCGGGCCCTCGACCCGTTCGACAGGAAGTACACGATCGGACATCGCCCAAGCCATGCCCCAGCCGCACGCGCAGGTCACCCCTGCAAAACGCCGTTCCGCCGTAGCGGCAACCGATTTTCGCGGAACGGACACCCATCCAAGGCATTCCGCCTGCAGCACCAATGGAGGAGCAGGACGATGAGTATCTTCAGCAAGATCAAGGACGCCATCTGGGGTCACAAGGCCGCTCCGGTCGAGGCGGCACCGTCGTCGCCGTCGATGCCGCAAATGAACACGCCGTCCGATCCGGGCAATCCCACGCCGGCAGCACCGCCCCAGGCACCGGCAGCCCCGGCCGCACCGGTCGACGTCGAAGCCATCCTGACGCAAAAGGCCGCAGCAAAGGGCCAGGACCTCAACTGGCGCACGTCGATCGTCGACCTGATGAAGGTGCTCGATCTCGACTCGAGCCATGCCAACCGGCTGGAACTCGCCAAGGAGCTGGGCTTCACTGGCGACACCAATGACAGCGCGACGATGAACGTCTGGCTGCAGAAGCAGGTGATGGCAAAGCTCGCCCAGTCGGGTGGCACGGTTCCGGCCGAGCTGACGCACTGAGCGCAGCGATCGTGCGCGCCGCCATTCCCGAACGGGCATGGCGGCGCCAGACCGGCGCGAAGCCGGCCGGATGACCACGATTGTTCCGGAGCGGCATTTCGCGATAGAGCGCGGCAACTCTCGTGTGATGGACGGTGCCCATGTCTGATTCCCCCGCCGCGCAGGTTCCCGCGCTCTCGCTTGCCGATGAAGCCAAGGATCCTGCCGCCTTTGCCGCCGCGCTCGGTGGTTCGTTCGAACGGTTCGGCTTTGCGGTCGTCGCCGATCACGGCGTTCCCGCCGATCTGATCGCGCGTGCCTGGGCGATGACCGAGGCATTCTTTGCCCTGCCCGAGGAAACCAAGCGCGCCTATTTCGCCCCCGGCGGCGGTGGCGCGCGCGGCTACACCCCGTTCAAGACCGAGATCGCCAAGGGCGCGAGCCACGTCGACCTCAAGGAATTCTGGCATGTCGGTCGCGAACTGGCGAAGGGGCACCGTTTCGAGGCCCAGATGAGCCCGAACGTCTGGCCGGATCAGCCCGCCGGATTCCGCGAGACCTTCATCGACCTCTTCGCCGCGTTCGACACCGCCGGCGACCGGCTGCTGTCGGCGATCGCGCGCCATCTCGGGCTGGCGCCCGACTGGTTCGACACGGCCGTGCGGGACGGCAATTCGGTGCTGCGCCTGCTGCACTATCCGCCGATCCCCGCCGACGCACCGGGGGTCCGGGCCGGGGCGCATGAAGACATCAACCTGATCACCTTGCTGCTGGGGGCAGAGGAAGCCGGGCTCGAGCTGCTCGACAAGGACGGCAACTGGCTTGCGATCAAGCCGCCCGAGGGTGCGATGGTCGTCAACGTCGGCGACATGCTCCAGCGGCTCACCAACCACCTGCTGCCGTCGACCACGCACCGCGTCGTCAATCCGCCGGCGGAGCGGCGCGGGCATTCGCGCTACTCGATGCCGTTCTTCCTGCATCCCGCCCCCGATTTCCTGATCGAGACGCTGCCGGCGACGATCACGGCGGAAAACCCCGATCGATACCCGACGCCGATCACCGCGCACGATTATCTGCACGAGCGGCTCGTCGAAATCGGTCTCATCAAGAAATAGCGCCCGTGACCGCGCTCACGCACTTGTTCCGGGGTCCCCTCCTCCGCTAGCGCGATGCCGCGGACAGCGCGCTTCGTCATCAGCGGACGCGCTGCGCGGTGGACCCCGGCACGACGCCGGGGTGACGGGGGACCTGGACGATGACCGAACCACTTCGCATTGCGCTCGCCGGGCTCGGCACGGTTGGCGCAGGTGTGATCCGACTGCTCGACACCAACGGTGCGTTGATCGCGCGCCGCGCCGGACGGCCGATCGAGATCGTCGCTGTGTCCGCACGCGACCGGTCGAAGGACCGCGGGGTCGATATCGCACGGTTCCAGTGGGTCGATGACACCACCGCGCTCGCGCATTCTGGCGCGGACGTGGTCGTCGAGCTGGTCGGCGGCGCCGACGGGCCTGCCCTGACGCTAGCCCGTGCGACGCTCGGCGCGGGCAAGAGCTTCGTCACCGCGAACAAGGCGATGCTGGCGCATCACGGTCTGGAACTCGCCCGCGCGGCGGAACAGGCTGGCGTGGCGCTCAAGTTCGAGGCGGCCGTCGCCGGTGGGGTTCCGGTCATCAAGGGACTGCGCGAGGGAGCGGCCGCCAATGAGATCGAGCGGGTCTATGGCATCCTGAATGGCACGTGCAATTTCATCCTGTCCAAGATGGAAGCCGAAGGCCGCGACTTCGCCGAAGTCCTTGCCGAAGCGCAGGCGCTCGGTTTCGCGGAGGCGGACCCGAGCTTCGACATCGACGGGGTCGATGCCGCGCATAAACTGTCGCTGCTCGCCAGCCTCGCCTTCGGCACCCGCCCGGCCTTTGCCGATGTCGCGGCCAGCGGCATCCGCCACGTGCTCGCCGCCGACATCGCCGAGGCCGCGGCGCTGGGCTATCGCGTCCGCCTGCTCGGCGTCGCCGAATCGGGGGAAGCGGGGCTGTTCCAGCGCGTTCACCCGCATCTCGTGCCCATCAGCCATCCGCTGGCGCATGTGACCGGCGCGACCAATGCCGTGGTCGCCGAGGGCAATTTCGTCGGACGACTGCTGTTCCAGGGGGCGGGTGCCGGTGACGGGCCGACCGCGAGTGCGGTCGTGGCGGACCTGATCGATATCGCCCGCGGTGAATTCGGCCCGGCCTTTGCCATGCCGGCCGACGCGCTCACGCCGCAGGCATCATCGGACACCGGCGATCGCCGTGGCCGTGCCTATGTCCGCTTCACCGTCGCCGACCGCGTCGGCGTGCTGGCGGAGATCGCGGCGGCGATGCGCGACGCCGGCGTTTCGATCGAAAGCCTGATGCAGCGGGGCGCAATGGCGGACGGCTCGGTGCTGGTGGCAATCGTGACGCACGAAGGCCCGGAGCGCGCGGTCGCTCAGGCACTCGAGCGGTTGCGCGGGTCGCAAAGCCTCGTCGGACAGCCGCTGTGGATGCATATCCTGGGGTGAGTTCTTCTAAAGCCCCTCCCCTTCAGGGGAGGGGTTGGGGTGGGGGAGTCCAGCAGACCTTCGCTCTCTGCGAGGCACTGCCCCACCCCAAACCCCTCCCCTGAAGGGGAGGGGCTCAAGGCAATATCACCGACGGCCGCGGCTCATCCTCGAGCGCAATCGGCACGCGGCCCGACTTGTCCGGCTTCTTGCGAAACACACCACCGATCCCGTGCGCAATATCCTTGCCGAGCCGCATCGGATCGGTCGCCTCGCCCGGGTCCTCGCAACAGCTGCCCGGCGACACGAGCTTCTGTACCAGCCGTACGACCTGTGTCCCGCCGGTGAAGAACTGGACACCGCCGCCACAGCCGTGCTGCATCGTTGCGCAGGGCGCGCTGTCCTCCACCGCCAGCGCCCCCGCCCCGGTCATGTACGGGTTGGACGGTTTCGGGCGATCGAGCACCACCTCGTTCGGATAGGGCAGCGCCTGCGACGGCAGCGGGTTGCCGCAGACGATGATATCGTCGGGCTTGGCCGTGGCGCCGTCATGCGGCTTGCACGGTTCGGTCCCGACCGGCTCGAGGATCGACCACGCGGGCTTCGACGGCGCGGACGACGGCGCCGACAAGGGCGCGACCGGGGCGGATGTCGCGACCTGCGCGGCGAGGATCAGCAACAGCATGGAACGCAAGCTGCTATGCGATCATGGCGAATTTCAGGCGACCGGTGCGATCCGCAACCGCGGAATGTCGATCGCCGGGCAGCGGTCCATCACCACCTGCAGGCCCGCCGCTTCCGCGCGCGCCGCCGCTTCGGGATTGATCACCCCGAGTTGCAGCCACACGGCCTTCGCGCCGACCGCGATCGCCGCATCGACCACCGGTCCCGCCGCCGCCGAATTGCGGAACACATCGACCAGATCGATCGCTCCCGCGATATCGGCCAGCGCGGCCACGACGGGCATGCCGTTGATTTCTGTCCCCGCCAGCTGCGGATTGACCGGGATGACGCGGTAGCCATGCGCTTGCAGGCTCCGCATCACCCGGTGCGACGGCCGGTCCGCCCGGTCCGACGCACCGACCAACGCGATCGTCCGCGTCTCGCGCAGCAGCGTCGCGATTTCGGCATCCTGCGTCAGCATCAGCCTTGCGCTCCGATCCAGGCGGCAACCTTGTCCGCCACCGCGCCGAACGCGCCCGCTTCGGGTCCGTCGCCAGCGAGCGACGGCCGCCCGGCATCGGACGAGATCCGCACCGCCATGTCGAGCGGAATGCGACCGAGGAACGGGATGCCCAGGGTCGCCGCCGCGGCTTCGGCGCCGCCGCTGCCGAACGGATCGGACACTTCCCCGCACGACGGACAGACATATCCCGCCATGTTTTCGACCAGTCCGATGATCGGCACCCCCGCCTTGACGAACAGGTCGATCGCGCGCTTGGCGTCGATCAACGCCAGGTCCTGCGGGGTGGAGACGATCACCGCACCCTGCGGCCGATATTTCTGGATCATCGTCAGCTGGACGTCGCCCGTCCCCGGCGGAAGGTCGAGCACCAGCGTGTCGGCGTCGCCCCAGTTCGCATCGAGCATCTGCTGCAACGCGCCCGCCGCCATCGGCCCGCGCCACGCGATCGCCTGATCGGCCGCGACGAGCATTCCCATCGACAACAGCGGCACGCCGAACGGCGTCTCGACCGGCTGCAACACTTTGTTACGCGCGGTCGGCTTGGCATCCTCGACCCCCATGAGCTTGGGTTGCGACGGGCCGTAGATATCGGCATCGACCAGCCCGACCCGCCGCCCGCGCGTCGCGAGCCCGATGGCGAGGTTCGCCGACACCGTCGACTTGCCGACTCCGCCCTTGCCGCTTGCCACGGCGATCGAAAGACGCTGGTTGCGCTGACTGGTCAGCGCGACCCGCACGGTGGCGACGCCCGGCAACCCGCCCGCAAAGGCGCGGACCGCGGCATCAAGCGAATCGCGCTCGGCCTCGTCGAGGCCGGTGACGTCGACCACGATACTGGCGCGATCCCCCTCGATACGGCCGGTGGCACGCGTACCCGCGACGGGGGCTAGCATGGCGTCTAGGGAAACTGGATCGGTCATCCGGGTGCAGATAGGCGCCTGTGGTGCGCTTGCCACTGTTTTTCGTAAGGAGTGCGCCCTATAAAGGCTTCATGACGATCCTTTCGGGCTGGTTCCGCCGCCTCTCCATCCTTACCGCCGACAACAAGGGCCCTTGGGGCGGTTCAGGCGGTTCCGACGACGACGGCAAGGGCGCCACGCCCGGCGGGGGTGGCCCGCGCAATCCCTGGGCGCAACCGCCCAGCGGCACGCCGCGCGGCAAACAGCCCGGGCCGA
Organism: Sphingomonas sp. TREG-RG-20F-R18-01; assembly: GCF_022662475.1. GTDB lineage: Bacteria > Pseudomonadota > Alphaproteobacteria > Sphingomonadales > Sphingomonadaceae > Sphingomonas. The sequence continues at coordinate 43,378 of NZ_JAKNQQ010000006.1, read as the reverse complement.
GTGCACTTGACGAATTCCTGAAGCGCGCGCGTACTTCGGGTGGCGGCGGCGGTGGCGGCGGCTTCGGGGGGCGTCCGCGCATTCCCGGCACTCCCTCGCCCGCGCAATTGTGGGTCATCGGCGTCGGCATCATCGTGGCGCTGTGGCTGGCGTTCACCGCGATCCATTCGATCGGGCCGCAGCAGCGCGGCGTCGTCACGTTCCTCGGCCGGTACGCCGGTACGCTCGAGCCGGGCATCCGCCTGACGCTCCCGGCGCCGTTGTCATCCGTTGCCAAGGTGGACGTCAGCCAGATCAGCACCGACACCTTCCCCGAGGAAGGGTCGGGCGCGAACCTGATGCTGACGCGCGACCAGAACGTCGTCGATCTCGATTATTCGGTGCGCTGGATCATCAGCAACCCGCAGGACTTCGCGTTCCAGATCAAGGACCAGAAGTCGACGCTGCGGGCGACCGCCGAAAGCGCGATGCGCGCGGTCGTCGCGACCGTGACGCTCGAGCAAGCGCTCGGGGGAGGCCGCGACGCGATGGAAGTCCGGGCCGAGCAGCTGATGCAGTCCATTCTCGACCGCTACAATTCGGGCATTCGCATCCAGGGCGTCGCGATCAAGAATGCCTCGCCGCCGGCCCAGGTGATCGATGATTTCAAGGCGGTGTCGGCTGCCCAGCAGGAAGCACAGGGCAACATCAACAGGGCCCGTGGCTATGCGCAGCAGACGCTCGCTCGCGCGCAGGCGGATGCGACCTCGTTCGACGTGCTTTACGCGCAGTATCGCCTCGCCCCCGAAGTGACCCGCCGTCGTCTTTATTACGAGACCATGGAGCAGGTGCTGGCGCGCAGCGACAAGACCGTCGTCGAAGCGCCGGGGGTCGTGCCGTATCTGCCCCTGTCGCACGGCAAGAAACTTCCCGAAGCGATCGCGCCTGCCGCCCTCGCCCCGCAAACAACGCCCGCTCCGGGAGCAGCCCAGTGAATCTCGCCCGTAACCCCGTAACGCTCGGCGCGGCCGCCATGGTGGGCCTGATCCTGCTGGCCAGTTCGCTGACCATCGTGCCCGAGACGAGCCAGGCCGTGATCCTGCGGTTCGAACAGCCGTACCGCACGATCAACCGGTGGAAGCCGAACGAAGTGTTCGGCAGCACCGGCGCGGGCCTCGCCGCGCGGATCCCGTTCGTCGACCGGCTGATCTGGGTCGACAAGCGCGTCCTCGACGTCGAGCTCGACAAGCAGCCGGTGCTTTCGACCGACCAGCTTCGGCTCGAAGTCGATGCCTATGCGCGTTTTCGCATCGTCGATCCGCTCCAGGCGGTGACGTCGACCGGCAGCACCTCGGTGACCGAACAGCGCGTGATCGATCAGCTCCAGCCGCTGTTGAGCTCGGCGCTGCGCAACGAGCTGGGCAAGCGGCCGTCGGCTTCGCTGCTCAGCCCCGAACGCGGCCAGGTGATGGACAACATCCGGGCGGGCTTGCAAAAGCTCGCCAGCCAATATGGCGTCCAGATCATCGACGTGCGGATCAAGCGCACCGACCTGCCGGCGGGCACGCCGCTGCAGAGCGCGTTCGATCGCATGAAGACCGCGCGCCAGCAGGAGCGCCTGACGATCCAGGCGAAGGGGCAGCAGGACGCGCAGATCATCAGCGCGCAGGCCGACGCCAAGGCCGCGCAGATTTACGCCGAGGCGTTCAACAAGGATCCCGAGTTCTACGATTTCTATCGCGCGATGCAGTCGTACCGGACGACGTTCGGACCCGAGGCAAAGGGCGAGACCTCGATGGTTCTTTCGGGCGACAATGCCTATCTGCGACAATTCGAAGGCAAGAAGTGATGGATTGCATCCAATACGCCTGATGAACGGTTCATATTCAAACGCCGTTCAGCAACGCCTCGTATGACTACACGCGTTGCCGTTCACGGTAGACGAGAGGAAGATCACTAGTGCGCTACGCCTACGCCATCACCGCCGCCCTGTTGCTGAGCGGCACCGCTACCGCCATCGCACTCCCCACGATGAGCGGCGCGCAGACCGCGCAGAACGAACCCGCCGCAATGGCCGCGACGGCCCCCAAGGCCGGTGCGCCGATGAGCTTCGCCGACCTGGTCGCCAAGCTCCAGCCCGCCGTCGTCAACATTTCGACCAGCCAGCACATCACCCAGGCCCAGCAGCCCAACCCGTTTGCCGGGACGCCGTTCGAAGGCCTGTTCAACCAGAGCCAGGGCGGTGGCGCAGCCCCCGTCACGCGTCAGGCGACGTCGCTCGGCTCGGGCTTCATCATTTCGCCCGACGGCTATGTCGTGACCAACAACCACGTCGTCGCGGCGGGCGCCAAGGGTGCGACCGTCGATTCGATCACGGTGACGCTCACCGACCGCAAGGAATATGTCGCCAAGCTGATCGGCCGCGATCCGACCTCGGATCTCGCCTTGCTCAAGATCGACGCGAAGGCGCTGCCGTTCGTCAAGTTCGGTAATTCGAACGCGGCGCGCGTCGGCGACTGGGTCGTCGCGATCGGCAACCCGTTCGGCCTCGGCGGCACCGTCACCGCGGGGATCGTCTCGTCGCTGCACCGCGTGACTGGTGGCGGCGCGTATGACCGCTTCATCCAGACCGACGCGGCGATCAACCAGGGCAATTCGGGCGGCCCGATGTTCGACCTTTCGGGCAACGTCATCGGCATCAACTCGCAGATCTTCGCGGGGCAGTCGGGTGGCAACATCGGGATCGGCTTCGCCATCCCCGCAGACGACGCCAAGCCGGTCATCGAAAAGCTGATGAAGGGCACGACGATCGCGCGCGGCTATCTCGGCGTCGGCCCGCAGCCGATCGACGACGATCTCGCTAATTCGTTCGGCCTGCAGAAGAACCAGGGTGAGCTGCTCCGCCAGATCGAGCCGGGCCAGCCTGCCGAGAAGGCCGGGTTGAAGGTCGGCGACGTGGTGCTCCGCGTCAACGGCCAGCAGGTGAACCCCGACCAGTCGCTCAGCTATCTCGTTGCCAACATCACGCCGGGCACGCGCGTGCCGATCGACATCGTGCGCCAGGGTCGCCCGATGACGATCGCAACGGTGATCGGCACGCGGCCGTCGGAGGAAGCGCTCCAGGCACAGGCGAGCGGTGCCAACAACGACGACATGAGCGACGACGACGATACGCCGTCGGTCGGCAAGACGGTCCCGAACGCGCTCGGCGTGACGGTCCAGACGCTGACCCCGCCGATCGCGCGGACCTTCAGCATCGATTCGTCGGTGCAGGGTGTCGTCATCGGCGTGGTCGATCCGGCGAGCGATGCGGCCTCCAAGGGTCTCAAGCGCGGCGACGTGATCATCTCCGCCAACGGCACGCCGACCACGACCCCGGCCGCCCTCGCCGCCGTCGTCGGCCAGGCAAAGGCGTCCGGCCGGTCGCTGGTCGCGCTGTATGTCGTGCGCGGGCGTCAGCCTGCCTTCTTCATCGGCATCAAGCTGAAAAAGTAAGTCCTGCCAGCCCCCGCTCCGATATCGGAGCGGGGGTCTGTTTTTTGCTTCCGCAATCATGGCTTCCGGCGATAGGATCGCGGGCCTGGCGCAAGACGTCCCGCGTTGTCCCGCCCGTCCGTTCAGGCTGAGCGAAGTCGAAGCCCTCGCGTTACGCAGGCGCTTCGACTTCGCTCAGCGCGAACGGGACGGGTCAGTCATTTCGGGCTGATTGCGCCGCAGCCTATGCGGGAAGTTCCATGACCGAAACCAACAGCGCCGCCACCCCTGCCCCCGGCGGCATCTTCATCGGTGCCGGCCTGAATGGCGCGAGCCCGCAACGCCTCGACCTCAAGCGCGCCAACCGCCACGGCCTGATCGCAGGCGCGACCGGTACCGGCAAGACCGTGACGGTCCAGGGTCTGATCGAGGGCTTGTCGAAGGCGGGCGTTCCCTGCTTCGTCGCGGACGTGAAGGGCGACTTGTCCGGCCTCGCGATGGCGGGCTCTCCCACCGCCAAGACCCACGCCGCCTTCGCCGCGCGCGCCGCAGAGATCGGCGACGGCGCCTGGATCTATGTCGACACGCCGGTGCAATTCTGGGACCTGCTCGGTGAAGAGGGCCATCCTATCCGCACCACCGTCAGCGAGATGGGGCCGTTGCTGCTGTCACGGCTGATGGACCTCAACGAAGTGCAGGAGGGCGTGCTGACGATCGCCTTCCACGTCGCCGACAAGGAAGGACTCCTGCTGCTCGACCTCGACGACCTGCAGGCGATGCTGGTCGATTGCGCGGGGCGCGCGGACGAACTGTCGACCACCTATGGCAACATTTCCAAACAGTCGGTCGGGACGATCCAGCGCGCATTGCTCCAGCTGCGTTCGCAGGGGGGTGAGCATTTCTTCGGCGAGCCCGCGCTCGACATGGACGATTTCATCGGGCTCGACGACAAGGGCCGCGGGATCGTCAACGTCCTCGCGGCGGACAAGCTGATGGCAAGCCCCAAGCTGTACGCCACCTTCCTATTGTGGCTGATGAGCGAGCTGTTCGAACATCTCCCCGAGGTGGGCGACCCCGACAAGCCGGTGCTGTGCTTCTTCTTCGACGAGGCGCATCTGTTGTTCGACGCCGCCCCCAAGGCGTTGCTCGAGAAGATCGAGCAGGTCGTGCGGCTGATCCGCTCGAAGGGCGTCGGCATCTATTTCATCACGCAGAACCCGATCGACATTCCCGATACGGTCGCCGGGCAGCTCGGCAACCGCGTGCAACATGCGCTGCGCGCCTTCACCCCGCGCGACCAGGCGGCGGTGCGCGCGGCGGCGACGACGTTCCGTGCCAACCCCGGGGTCGATGTCGAGACCGCGATCACCGAGCTCAAGGTCGGCGAGGCGCTGGTGTCGCTGTTGCTCCCCGATGGTTCCCCCTCCCCGGTCGAGCGCACGCTGATCGCGCCGCCGGGGTCGCGGGTTGGCCCGGTCACGCAGGTCGAGCGCGGGGTGCTGATCCAGACCGATCCGATCGGGACGAAATACGACACGCTGGTCGACCGCGTCTCCGCCGAGGAGATCCTGTCGGGCAAGGCGCAGGAAGCCGCCGCCGCCGCCGCCGAAGCGGCCGCGAGATCGACCGCGGACAAGGCCGCCGCCGCGCAGGCCAAGGCCGATGCAGTCGCCGCGCGCGTCGCCGAGAAGCAGCGCGTCGCCGAGCAGCGCGAAGCCGACCGTCAAGCGAAGCTGCGGGCACAACAGGAAGCGGCGGCGGCGCGCGCGGCGGCGAATTCGCCGTGGAACCGGGTCGCCACCTCCGCCGCGCGGTCGGCATCGTCGGCGATCGGGCGGCAGGTCGCCAACGAAGTGTCGAAGGCGGTGTTCGGATCGTCGCGCAGCGCGGCGGGCGGGATCGTCGGGGGGCTGGTCCGCGGAGTGCTCGGCGGGTTGTTCAAGGGGCGCTGAGGCTACCCTTACGGCTCATCATTGCTGCGAGGGCGGGACCGCCCCCCCCTTCCGTCACCCCGGCGCAGGCCGGGGTCGTACGGGTACCCGGGCATAGCGTGCGATGAAGTACCGTACCGCAGGTCGCGCTCTCAACAGGGCGGCCCCGGCCTGCGCCGGGGTGACGGCGGGCTAGCGGACCCTCCCCTTAGAAGCTCACGCTCACCGTTCCGAACACCTGTCGCGGTGCGAGCGGGAACACGCTGTACGTATTGGTCGCCGACCCGATGCTCAGCGACGACGCCGCCTTGCGATCGGTGATGTTGGTCACGTTGACGCTGACGTGGAGCGCCTTCGCCAGCATTCGCTGGTCGAGCGGGATCGTCGCGCCGACCTGCCCCGCCAGCGTGAAATAGCCCGCGACCGACAGGTCGTTGGTATAGGTCGCATACCGCCGCCCGATGTAATCGCCGATCAGCTGCGCGTCGAAGATCCCGCGCCCGACCGAAAGCACGGTCTTGTTGAGCCAGTCGGGCGACCCCGGCACGTTCTTGTCGCGGGTCGGCACGGTCGCGGTGCCGCTGACATAGTCCGCCTTGTACTTCGACGTGTTGTACGACAGCGCATTGTACAAGGAAACGCGCGGCCCGGCGTGAAGCGTGAAGGCGAAGTCGACCCCGTTGGTCTTCACGCCGCCGACATTCTGCAGGATCGCCGCGCCACTTGTGATCGCATTGACGATCGGGTTGGGCGAGATGCCGAGCAGGCGGTTCGAGAAATCGACGTGATAGACGCTCAGCTGCCCCTCGATCGAGAAGATGCCGCCGAGCCGGTGGTGCGACCGCAAGCCGCCCTCATAAGTCCAGCTCGTCTCCGGCTGGACGGTTGCCGAAAACAGGTCGAACGCGCCCTGGCTGCCGAGCGCGAACGGCGACAGCCCCGCCGCCGCGCTGGTCTGGAACTGGCGGATGTTCTTCTGCGCATTGGCGAACAGCTGGTCGCCCGGAGTCACGTCCCACACCGCGCCGACCTGCGGCAGGAACACCTTGGTCGTCTCCAGCGCGCCGTTGGGCAGCGCGATCGAGCCCGCGAACGACCCTGGCAGCGGCTGCACCTTCACGCGCTGCGTCGCGAACTGATAGGTCGACTTGAACCCGGCGAGCACCGTCACCGTCGGCAGCACGTGCCACGCATCCTGGATATGGCTTTGCAGTTCGTCGACGCGGACTTCGCTGTAATATTGCGTGATCAACGGCGTGAGCGTGTCGCGCGGACGTTGGTACGGCGTCGAGGGATTGTTGACGTCGAGCGCATACCAGCGACGGAAAGCCGACGAACTCTGATGCTCGAACCAGCCGCCGAACTCGATGTCGTGGTTGCCGAGCGACAGCTTCATCGTCTGGACGATCCCGCCGCGATCGATGCGATATTCGGTCGTCCGCGTCGCGAACCCCGATCCGCCGAACACGCTCGCCAGGTTCCGTCCCGGATAATAGACCGAGAAAAGCTGCGGCAGGCCCGCCACGGTGATCGGCCCCGCCACCACGCCGACGCCGTCATTGTGATGATAATAGAGCTTGGCGTCATAAGTCACCGCGTCGCTCAGCCGGGCGGTCATCGCCAAATAGCCGAGATAGTCGGTCCGCTGCGCATCGCTGTAGTAATTGCGGTAATTGTCCTTAGCCGCGGTATATTGCGGGGAGGTCAGATAGGCGACCGCACTCTTGAAGTTGGGGTACAGGAACGGGCGCGTATAGGGCACGCTGCCCGGCGTCTCGCCCTTCGAGATGTTGACGACGGTGGCGTCCTCATTGGGCTCGGTCTTGTCCGAATATGCGAAATAGCCGGTCAGCTTGACCGACCCGCCGTCATGGACGAACTTGCCGTTGGCCTGATAGCCGCCCTGCTTGCCGTTGAAGTCCCACGCGCGCGCATCCTGCCGCACGCCCGAGACATAGAAGGCGTTCCCGCCACCGAGGTCGCCGCTGTCGACCCGTACGAACGTCCGGTAGGAATCGTAGCTGCCGACCGTCTGCGCGATCGTCGCGCCGCGCACGGGCTTGGGGTCGCTCGAGAAAGTGTCGATCGTCCCGCCGAGGTTGCTGGTCGACGCGGTGCCGAGATCACCCGCCCCGCTGGCCAGCGTGACGCGGCCGACATTCTCCGAAATGATCGCACGTTGTGGCGACAAGCCGTTGTAATTGCCGTAGTTCTGGTCACCCAGCGGAATGCCGTCAAGCGTGTAGCCGAGCTGCTGCTGGTTGAAGCCGTGGATGAACAGCGAGATGTTCTGCTCGTTGTTTCCCCACGGATCGGCGGTCAGGAAGGTGACGCCTGGCAGCGTCTGGATCGCCTTCAGCGGATTGATGCCGGGCAGGATCTTCTGCATCTCGACGCCGTCGAGTTGCGTGACCGAGCGCGTGCTGCGGCGGCCGGTGACAACGATCTGACCGGTTTCGGCGGGATCGGCATCAGTCCCCGCGACCGGATCGGCGGGGACGGCCACAACCGGGGTTTCCGGGGTAGCGGCGACCGCCAGCGTCGGTGCACCGAGCAACAAACCGACCGCCAAGGCACCCCGCGAAACCGACCGATACATCATGTGAACCCCCCTGCCGCACTGCAACAAGGGAGCGATTAAGCGCGTTGTGCGTCGCTGCGGCGTCAACTCCGTGACAAGCAGAAGACACTTTTGGCGAGGGTCAGGCCGGGATGATCCCGTCCGCGACGAGCCGGTCGAGATCGTCCTGGGTCAGCCCAAGCGCCTCGGACAAGGCTGCGCGCGTATCCGCCCCCGCCCGCGGCGGCGCGCGGTCGTAGCGGGCCGGGGTCGCCGAGAGTTTCGCGGGAAAGCCGACGACGCGCAACGGCGTCCCGTCATCGCGCCGCAGCGTCTGGACGGTCGCCCGTTCCGCGACATGCGCATCCTCGAAAATCTCTGGCACGCTCTGGACCTTGCCGGCGGGCAGCTTGGCCGCTTCCATCGCCGCGACCAGATCGTCGACGCGCCACTGCGCCACGACGGGCGCGATCAGCGCGTGCAGCGCGGCGCGGTTGGCGCTGCGCTGCACGACGGTGGCAAAGCGCGGCTCCGCTGCCAGCGGCGTCAGCCCCAGAACCCGTACGAAATCGCCAAACTGGCGGTCGTTGCCGAGCGCCACGACGATCCCGCCGTCGGAACAGACATAGTCGCGATACGGAACGATATCGGGATGGTCGTTCCCCAGCCGCCCCGGCACCGCCCCGCCGTTGAGATAGCGCGACGCCTGGTTGGACAGCATACTGAGCTGGGCGTCGAGCAGCGCGCAGTCGATATGCTGGCCCTGACCCGTGGCATCCCGGTGGCGCAACGCGGCGAGGATCGCGACCGTCGCATAGGTGCCGGTGAAGAGATCGACGATCGGCACGCCGACCTTCATCGGCCCGCCGCCGGGAATGCCATCGGGCAGTCCGGTGATGCTCATCAACCCGCCCATCGCCTGGATCAGGAAGTCATACCCGCCCTTGTCGGCATGGGGCCCCGTCTGGCCGAAGCCGGTGATCGAACAATAGATCAACCGGGGGTTGAGCGCGGACAGCGCGGCATGATCGAGCCCGTATTTCGACAGCCCGCCCACGCGGAAGTTCTCGACGAGAATGTCGCTCTGCTGCGCCAGCCGACGGATTAGCGCCGCACCCTCGGGCCGCGCCAGATCGATCGCGAGCGACCGTTTGTTGCGGTTGGCGCACAGGAAATAAGCGGAATCGCCTGATCCATCGTCGAGCGCAGGGCCGCCCCAGCGGCGCGTATCGTCGCCCTGCCCGGGCTGTTCGATCTTGAGGACGTCCGCTCCCAGATCGCCCAGCATCTGCGTCGCCCAAGGCCCTGCGAGAACCCGCGAAAGGTCGAGAACCTTGACCCCCTCGAGTGCACGGGCGGATGAAGCGGCGGTTGGCGGAACGCAGGACATCGCCACGTGCTGCCACGAAAAAAGCGCTTGCGCGAGCGCTTACAGGCGGATCGTGCGCCCCTCGCGCGCCGAACGATAGATCGCCGCGACGATCCGCATGTCGCGGAGCCCCTCTTCGCCGGAGACGATCGGCTGGCGACCGGTCGCCGCGCATTCCGACATATGGTCGAGCTGTCCGGCAAACTGCGTGGAGCGCGGCCCGGGTGGCGGCGTGACCGCCGTCTCGCGACCGTCCGCGCCGACCCACATGTGGTTGCCGTCGTAGCGCGTCGCGGGTTCCAGCTCGATCCGTCCGCGATCCCCCATCAGCAGCACATGGTTCTGGTTTGCGCTGTACATCGACTGGCAACTGGCAATTGCCCCCGACGGGAATTCGAGCGTCCAGTCGAGGATATCCTCGACTTCCCGAAAGCGCGGGTCGCTGCGGTCGGTCGATTCCCGTGCCGTCACGGCGACCGGCTCCTCACCGGTCATGTAGCGCGCCGCCTGCAGGCTATAGATCCCCATGTCCATCAACGATCCGCCGCCCGACATCGCCCGCCGCAACCGCCATTTGGCGGGATCGCGCTGGATGAAGCCATGCTCGCTGCGGACGTAGCGGACCTTGCCCGCTGCACCGCTACGCGCGAGCCGCATGGCCTCCAGGTTATAGGCCTCGAAATGACAGCGGTAGCCGATCATCAGCTTGCGATCCGCGGCCCGACAGGCCGCGATCATCGCCTCGCACTCGGCGACCGACACCGCCATCGGCTTCTCGCACAGCACGTGCTTGCCGGCGCGCGCGGCGCGGATGGTGAATTCGGCATGCATCGCATTGGGCAGACACACATAGACGATGTCGATCGCGGGGTTGTCGCGGATCCGGTCGAAATCGGCATAGGAATAGATTGCGCCGGACCCGAGCCCGTGCTCAGCCGCGACCCGCTCCGCCTTGGAGCGATCCCCGCTCACCACCGCCACGAGCTTGCTATGCGTGCAATGGGCGAATTGCGGGATGATCACGCCGAGGCCGTAGCCGCCAAGCCCGACGATCGCATAGCCCAGCGGCCGGGCAGACGCCGCCCCGGCCGTGCCGCCCGGTGCCAGCAAGAGCGCCGCCGAACCCAGCAGCACATCGCGTCGTGCGAAGTCCATCGCCATTCCTTTCATATCCCGACGTTTCGTCGATCAACGTCGCCGACCGTCAATGCGCCAGCGTCCGACCGTTCCAACCCAACGACCGGGCAGTGATGGCGAGTTGCGTACGATTGCGAACCTGCAGCTTGCGCATCAGCGCGGTCATGTGCGCCTTGACGGTGGCTTCGGCGATGCCGAGGTCGAAGGCGATCTGCTTGTTGAGACGGCCGGAATAGACCCCGTCCAGCACCTTGCGCTGGGTCGGAGTCAGCAGCGCGAACGGTGGCGGTGCCCCCCCGGCAGCCTGGCCCGGTACGGCCTGGGTCTTCGAGACCGCGTGTCGCATTGCCTTCACAGAACCTCTCCCTGTCGATCCGCGGTGCGATGCACGCGGCGTTCAGCCCGTTCCGGCCGATTGCGCGGGACCCGTGGTCGAGTCCTCGTTGCAGCATCCTAGGCAAATTGGTTGGACAGATTCAACCCCTGACTATGTCGCAATGCTGCATTTATGGCCTTTGTTGCTAATTTCACGCAATGTTGTCCAACAGCTTGACGGCCCTGCCCGTCCCCTCGCATCGTCGTTGATGATCATGCGGTGGACCGGCTAGACCTGCGTAACCGCAGCCGCGGGAGGAGAGCGAACGATGAGCGAGGGGCGTCTGGCCGACCGGGCCTATGCCGGCATCGTCGAGATCATCAATGCCGACGCCCTGTCGGTGGGCGATCGTCTGCCGTCCGAAGCGCGCCTGGCCGAGATGTTCGGCATGTCGCGGACGATCGTCCGCGAAGCGCTGGTGCGGCTCGCGTCCGACGGGATCACCGAAGCGCGACGGGGTGCGGGGTCGTTCGTCAAGAGCCGACCCTCCGACCAGTTGATCGCCTTCATGCCGATGGACCATATGTCGGCGACGCTCGGTACTTATGAAGTGCGGTTTGTGCTCGAGGCGGAGGCCGCCCGACTGGCTGCGGCGCGACGATCCGCCGAGGAAATGGCGCATATCGACGACGGGCTGCAGCGGCTTCGCACGGCGTTGCTGTCGAGCGCGCCCGCGCATGACGAGGATATGGAATTCCACCGCCGGATCATGCTGGCCACCGCGAACCCCGCCTTCCTGCTGGCGTTCGAAGCCTTGTTTGCCGACGTCGACCGGATCATGCGGGCGGGTGTCGACATCTCGCGCTCGCGTCCGCCCGAAGTGATCGGCGCGATGCTGCGCGAACATGAGATGATCGTCGATGCGATCCGCGTGCAGGATCCGGACGGCGCCGCGCTGACGATGCGCTGGCATCTGGCGGAAGGCCGGAAACGGCTGATGCCCTGAAGCGATCGGGTTTGCGCTCCGACCGCTAGCTGCTCCGCGCCGCGGCCGTCTGGGTGCGCAGGCCTGCCGCCTCTGCGGTCAGCCATGCCGTCGCCGCGGCGCACAGGGCCTCCGGCGACGCGCTTGCATCGAGCGTCATGGCCGCTTCGTCCGCGGCCGGCCGCTCCAGCGTGGCGAGCTGGCTGTCGAGCAGGCTCGGCGGCATGTAATGCCCGGCGCGCGCCGCCATCCGCTGGTGCAGTTGCGCGGGCGTGTCATCCAGCAGGACGAAGCGGGTCGGCTGCCCGATCGCGGCGATCAGCCTGTCGCGATAGATCCGCCGCAGCGCGGAACAGGCCACCACCGCAACCCCTTCGGCCCGCACCGCGGCCCCGACGGCCGCGCCGAGCCGATCCAGCCACGGCCAGCGATCCGCGTCGTCGAGCGGATGCCCGCTGCGCATCTTCGCGACCGCGGCGGCATCGTGGAACGAGTCGCCCTCCACGAACGGTGCACCCAGCGCCTGCGCCAGGACCGTCCCGAGGGTCGACTTGCCGCTCCCGCTGACGCCCATGATGACCACCGCCATCGGCGCGATTGCGCTGTTGCTATATGGCCGCTGCACACTGTGTCCCCGTACCGGACGGTACCTTCGCACGGAACACGTGCGACGGCCCGGGCCATGTCGCAGCACGCTCTAGCGCAGCTCCGTCGCGCTTGGGAACTACGACCATGGTCGCGGATGGCATGGCCGATTACTCAGACTATCCCGCCCTTGACCAGTCGTACAGGCGCTGGCCGAGGAGAGCGTCGACGTGACGAAACAAACCGCGCGCTGGCTGGTGACGACGGCGGCAATCCTGCTGCCCGGCGTCGCATTCGCCGCGTCGCCGCACACCGCCCTCGCCCGCTCGACGCTCGCCGCGCAACCGGGCGATCCCCGGGCGATTACCGTAAAGGGCGGCGCCGATGGCCGCAGCGACGCGACCGCCGCGATCCAGCAGGCGATCGACGCCTCCCGCCGCGCCGATGGCCAGGGTGCGGGGATCGTGTTCCTTCCCTCGGGCCGCTATCGCCTCACGCGGAGCATTCTCGTCCCGCCCGGCGTCCGCGTCTTGGGGGTCGGCCCGACCCGCCCGGTGCTCGTCCTGGCGGATGCGACGCCCGGGTTCCAGAGCGGCGTGGGAACGATGGTGATCTTCACCGGCGGCGACCAGTATAATGTCGGCCGGGTGCCGGTTCCGGTTCCGACGGTCGTTCCCCCGCGCGACGACGTCCGCGACGCCAATTCGGCGACCTTCTATTCGGCGATGAGCAATGTCGACGTGGCGATCGGCGCGGGCAATCCGGCGGCGACCGCAGTGCGCTTCCACGTCGCGCAACATGCCTTTCTCAGCCACATGGACTTCCGGCTCGGATCGGGGTTCGCTGGCGTCTACCAGGCAGGCAACGTCATGGAAGACGTGCATTTCCACGGCGGCCGATACGGTATCGTCACCGAAAAGACCTCGCCCGCCTGGCAGTTCACGCTGATCGACTCGAGCTTCGACGGACAGCGCGACGCGGCGATCCGCGAGCATGAGGTCGACCTGACGCTGGTCAACGTCGCGATCCGCGACACGCCGGTCGGGATCGAGATCGATCCTGGCTATAGCGACTCGCTCTGGGGCAAGAACGTGCGGTTCGAGCGCGTGTCGCATGCGGGCGTCGTGATCAGCCGCGAAAACAGCGTGTTCACCCAGATCGGCTTCGACAATGCAGTCGCGACCGACACACCCGTGTTCGCGCGATTCCGGGAAAGCGGCAAGGTCGTCGCCGGCCCGGGACGAAGCTATCGTGTCACTGCGTTCAGCCACGGCGTCGCGGTCCCAGGGCTCGGCACGATGGGGACAATCTCGACCGACGCGCAGATCACGCCGCTGCGCACGCTCCCCGCGCCGGGCGCTCCCGCGATCCGGGCCTTGCCGGCGGTAAAGGACTGGACCGACGTGCACACGCTCGGGGTCGTCGGCGACGGCAAGACCGACGATACCGCCGCGCTGCAACGCGCGATCGGTACGCGCCGGGTGGTCTACCTCCCGATCGGCTTCTACCGGGTCACCGCGACGCTCAAGCTCCGCCCCGACACCGTGTTGCTCGGCCTTCACCCGGCACTGACGCAGCTGGTGCTGCCGGACGGCAATCCTGCGCACGCCGGAGTCGGTGGCGTGGTGCCGCTGCTCGAAACTCCGCGCGGGGGGCGGAACATCGTTTCGGGAATCGGGCTGTTTACCGGCCGCATCAACCCGCGTGCGTCGGCGCTGCTGTGGCGATCCGGCGCGGACTCGCTGCTCGACGACGTCAAGATCATGGGCGGTGGCGGGTCGCCGACCGCGGACGGTCTCCCGCTCGGCGCGAAGACCGCGCGGAGCGGCGATCCGGTCGCCGACAATCGCTGGGACGCGCAATATCCGAGCATCTGGGTCACCGATGGCGGAGGCGGCACGTTCGCCGATGTTTGGACGCCGAATACGTTCGCGCAGGCGGGGTTCTACGTCTCCGATACCAGGACGCCCGGCCACGTGTACGAGCTGTCGGCTGAACATCATGTCCGCAACGAGATCGTGCTGGACGGCGTCGCGAACTGGGAGTTCCTTGCCCCGCAGACCGAACAGGAAGTCGGCGAGGGCATGGATGGCATGTCGCTCGACATTCGCAACTCGCGCAACCTGTTGTTCGCCAATTATCACAGCTACCGCGTCACGCGGACGTTCCATCCCGCGGCACATGCGGTCCAGCTGACCAACAGCAGCGACATCCGCTTCCGCAACGTCCATATCAACGCCGAAAGCGCGTTCGCGAGCTGTGAGGCGGCGGGCTGCGGCACCTACGTTCGCGCCAGCAAATTCCCGTTCGAGAATGCGATCGTCGACAAGACCCGTCACGGTGTTTTGCGCGAACGCGAATTCGCCCGGCTCGACCTGCCCGCAACACCCGCTTCGGCTATCGAAGCGACCCCGGGCATTCCCGGGATCGGCCCGGTTCGCAAGCTGGAGGACGGGTTCTTCTCGATTTCGGGCGCGACGGTCGATGCCAAGGGCGCCCTGTATTTCGTCGAACATCGGTTCCAGCGGATTCATCGCTGGACCGAAACCGCCGGGCTGGAGACGGTTCGTGATGCGGCGCTCGACCCGGTCAACCTCGCGATCGATGCGTCGGGCAAACTCCTCGTCCTGTCCTCGCTCGGCGCCGAGGCAAGCGTCTATTCGTTCGATCCGGCGGCACCCCACACGGACATTCGGGTCATCCCGCCGACGCCGGCCGGCGCGCACCCGGGGGCGGATACGCTGCTTCCGGTCAACTGGTGGAACAACGGCGAATTTCGCGATCAATATGATGCGAAGACGGATCATTTCACCACGCTGGGCGAAATGTTCGCGCACGATGCAGGCACGCCCAAGCCGCTCGAATATGTCTCGCCCGACGGCAGCCTCGTCCTGCCGGCGTTCCGGGTGTGGCAACAGGGTGCGCCCGACCATGTTGGCTGGCGCTTTTCGGATACGCTCGACGCGCATGGTTTCGTCCGCGGCAAGATCGGATCGCGCGTCTTCGTCAGCAATGGATCCGAGGGGCGTACGCTCAGCGGGGTTGTCGGTACGGGCGGCACGCTCACCGACCTGAAGCTGTTTGCCGAACGCGGCGGTGAAAGCGTCGCGGTCGATCGCCAGGGACGCGTGTTCATCGCCAACGGGCAAGTCTTCGTCCACGCGCCCGACGGCACCCCGATCGGACAGATCGATGTCCCGGACCGGCCGCTTCAGCTGATCCTTGGCGGCCCCGATGGCCGGACCTTGTTCATCCTGACGCATCACGCGCTCTACGCCGCGCAGCTGGGGCCGGGATGACGTTTCACGACGACGATCAAACAACAAGAACAACAGGGTGGGGATTATCATGAACATCAATGCATCGGACACTCTTCCCGCTGGGCGACGCCGCGTCGCCCTGCTCGGCGCCAGCCTGGCATCGCTGATGGCGGTCGCGCTCGCGGTCCCGGCGGTCGCACAGACCGCGCCGACGACAGCGCCCGACCAGTCCACCGCCGCGCCGGCGCCGCTTCCGAGCGACGCGCCCGCCGCGAAGGCCAATGACGACATCGTCGTCACCGGCTCGCGCATCACCGCCAGCGGGTTCACCGCGCCGACCCCGACGACCGTGATCGGCGCGGCGGACATCGCGCGCAATGCCGAGCCCAACGTCTTCACCACGATCGCGCAATTGCCTTCGCTGCAGGGGTCGAGCGGCGTCACCACCGGCACCAACAGCACGTCGAGCGGGCAGCAGGGCCTCAGCTCCTTCTCGCTGCGCGGGCTCGGCACGATCCGCACGCTGACGCTGCTCGACGGACAGCGCGTGGTCGGGGCGAACGTGACCGGCGTGCCGGACATCAGCCTGTTCCCGCAATTGCTCATCAAGCGGGTCGACGTGGTGACCGGCGGCGGGTCCGCCTCCTACGGCTCGGATGCGGTCGGCGGCGTCGTCAACTTCATCACCGATAAGCGCTTCGTCGGGTTCAAGGCGAACGTCCAGGGCGGCATCACGACCTATGGCGACAACAAGCAGGGCCTGTTCCAGGCCGCGATCGGCAAGAATTTCTTCAACGACCGGCTGCATGTCCAGCTCAGCGGCGAATATGACCATGAAGACGGCGTTCCCGCCGGCGGCTTCGGCGAGGCTGCGCCGAATGGCCGGAGCTGGTATCGCACGAGCACGTTCGTCAACCGCAACGTCACCAACGACGGATCGCCGCAATATCTCGTGCGCGACCATGCGCAGGCGTATCAATATACCAAATACGGCCTGATCAGCGCCGGCCCGCTGCAGGGCACCGCGTTCGACGTCAACGGCAACCCGTTCCAGTTCCAATATGGATCGGGCGGAGTCCCCGCCAAGAATGCGGCAGGCAACGTTTCGGGCTGTTTCTCGGCCGGCGGCTTCTGCCTCGGCGGCGACCTGTCGGGGAACGTCGGGATCGGTACGACGCTGCAGTCACGGCTCGATCGCTACAACGGCTACGGCCGGATCGGCTTCGACATCAACGACACGAACGAGATCTACGCGACCGTCAACGTCGCGCAGGTCGATACGATGAACCAGCCCAACCCGGGTGCGACCAAGTCCGGGCTGACGCTGCAATGCTCGAACCCCTATGTCCCCGCCTCGATCCAGGCCGCCTGCACGACCGCGGGAATCACGCAGTTCCAGTTCGGGACGAGCAACGGCGAGTTGCCCAAGAACATCTCGGTCTACCCGACCCGCAAGCAATATCGCTTCGTCGGCGGCGCGACAGGCAAGGTGCCGGTATTCGGAACCGACTGGAGCTATGACGTCTCCTACGAGCATGGCGAGAACATCACCGACATCCATGTCCAGAACATCACGCTGACCCCGCGCTACAATGCCGCGATCCAGGCAATCTCGCTGAACGGCCAGATCGTCTGCGCCAACGCGGTCGCCCGGGCGAATGGCTGCGTTCCGATCAACATCATTGGTGGCTCCGCGCCCAGCGCCGCCGCTCTTGCCTATATCGAGCCCGGCAACGGCCCGACCCAGCATACCCGCCAGACGCAGGACGCGTTCAACTTCAGCTTCAACGGTTCGCCGCTGACGCTGTGGGCGGGCCCGGTCTCGGTCGCGGCCGGCGCGGAATATCGCAACGAATTCTACCACGTCGTCGGCGATCCCTACGGGAATGGCGTGTCGGACGAGAGCCCGTACACCGCCGCCTACCCCGCCGATCCGTTGCTTTCGACCAACGGCGCCAACTGGTATGCGGGCAATTACCACAACGGCCGCGGCAGCTATCACGTCGCGGAAGGGTTCCTCGAAGTGAACCTGCCCTTCATCAACTCCGACAAACTGGGCAAGGCCAACCTCAACGCGGCGGGCCGCGTGACCAATTACAGCACGTCGGGCACGGTCTATACCTGGAAGATCGGCGGGACGTGGGACACGCCGATCGACGGGATCCGCCTCCGCGCGGTTACCTCGCGCGACGTGCGTGCGCCCAACCTGTCGGAGTTGTTCGCCGCGCCAATCACCACCACGCTTCCCAACTTTACCAATCCGTTCAACGGCACCGCGCTGACCGTGCTGCAGAATGCGATCGGCAATACCGCGCTCAAGCCTGAAATCGCGCGCAACACCACGGCCGGGATCGTGCTGACGCGCACGTCGTTGCTGCCCGGGTTCAGCGCCTCGTTCGATTACTACCGGATCAAGATCAACGGCGTGATCTCGACGCTCAACGCGCAACAGGAGGTCAATCTCTGCTTCACCGGGATTACCTCGCTGTGCAGCGCGTTCAATCTCGCGCCGGCATCGGGGACGCCCTTTGTCAACCTGCAGGCCTTCAACCTCGCATCGATCTTCACGGATGGATTCGACATCGAGGCCAGCTACCAGACGTCGCTGGAGAAGGCTGGGATTCCCGGGCGGCTGGTGCTGCGCGGGCTTGCCACCAATGTGAAGAATTTCATCACCGATCCGGGCGTACCGGGCACGATCCCGACGCAAGGCGCCGGGGTGAATGCGGGCAACACGCCGTCGTGGAAAGTGCTCGCGACCGAAAGCTGGACCACCGATCGGTTCAGCTTCAACATCCAGCAACGCTGGATCAGCGACGGCGTCTACAGCAACGAATATGTCGTGTGCAGCGCCGGCACCTGCCCGACCGGGCGGACCGCGCTGGAGAACACGGTGCACCCGACGATCGACAACAACACGATGCCAGGCGCCTTCTACCTGGACGTCGGCGGGTCGTTCAATCTCACCAAGAAGCTGAACGTCTATTTCAAGGTCGACAACCTGCTCGACCGCGACCCGACCCCTTCTCCGCAGACCAACACCGGCGTCGACATCAACCAGGGCTTGTATGATACGCTTGGTCGCTTGTTCCGCGTCGGGGCGCGCTACAACTTCTAGGTCCGCCATCCCCTCGCCGCGGCCGGTGGTCGCGGCGCTTTTTTGTCCCGGCCGTCGGTCGGGACGTTGTGTTTGAGGATATGCCATGTCCGGCTGGTCGCTCCCGTTCCGCACGATGCTGCTCGCCTCGCTGAGCGCGATGGCGCTGCCGGCATGCGCCTCGACCTCCGTCTACCAGACCGCACCGCAAGACCCGCGTGCCGTCACGGTCGAAGGCGCGCGCGACGGTCGGGCGGACGACAGCGTTGCGCTGCAGCGCGCGATCGACGCGGCCGCCGCAAAAGGCGGGGGCGGAATCGTGTTCGTGCCGTCGGGCCGGTATCGCATCAGCCGGACGATCTTCCTCTGGCCAGGCGTGCGCGTGTTCGGGGTCGGCAAGACGCGCCCGGTGATCGTGCTGGGCGATGCGACCCCGGGGTTTCAGAAGAGCCTCGCCACCATGGTGATCTTCGCCGGAGCGAAACCCGGCGCGGTCGACACGGCGGCGGCGTATCGCACCCCCTTCCCCCCGCCCGGAAGCGTCCCGTTCAATCCCGATATCGCGGATGCCAATCCCGGCACCTTCTACCCCGCCCTGTCGAACGTCGATTTCGTGATCGGCAAAGGCAACCCCGCCGCGACGGCGATCCGCTTCCACGCCGCCCAGCACGCCTATCTCGCGCATATCGACTTCGCCATCGGCTCGGGTCTTGCCGGCCTCTACCAGGTCGCCAACCAGGCGGAAGACCTGCATTTCCACGGCGGACGCTATGGCATCCTGACCGAGAAACCCTCCCCCGCCTGGCAGTTCACGCTGCTCGACTCGACTTTCGAGGGCCAGCGCGAAGCGGGGATCCGCGAGCACGAGGCCAACCTGACGCTCGTCAACGTCGCGTTTCGCGACATGCCGGTCGCGATCGACATCGACCGCGGCTATGGCGACTGGCTGTGGGGCAAGGATGTCCGCTTCGATCGCATTGCCACGGCGGGCGTTACCATCAGCAACGAAAGCACCGTCTTTACCCAGATCGGGTTCGAAAATGCGGTTGCCCGTGCGACTCCGGTCTTCGCGCGCTTCCGCGACAGTGGCCGGCAGGTCGCTGGTTCGGGCGCCAGCTATCGGGTCGCGGCGTTCACCTACGGCCTCACGCTCCCCGCCTTGGGCACGACCGGCACCTACCAGACCGTCATGACCGCAGCGCCGATCGCGCGGCTTCCCGCACCGTCCCCGCCCGCGATCCGCCCGCTGCCGCCGACCGCCCGCTGGTCCAACGTCCGCACCCTCGGCGCCGCAGGCGACAACAAGACCGACGATACCGCAGCCATCCAGCGCGCGATCGATACGCATCGGACGGTCTATTTTCCGGCCGGGCGCTACGTCGTCACCGATACGCTGCGGCTCAAGCCCGACACGGTGCTGGTCGCGCTGCACCCGAGCCTGACCCAGATCATTCTCCCCGACGGGACACCCGCATTCCAGGGTGTGGGAAGCCCCAAGGCCCTGATCGAAAGCGCCAGCGGAGGCGATACGATCGTGTCCGGGCTCGGCCTGTTCACCGGCGGGATCAACCCGCGCGCGACCGCACTGCTGTGGATGGCGGGGGCCGGGTCGCTCGTCGAGGACGTCAAGTTCCAGGGTGGGCATGGGACGGATCTGGCGGACGGCACGCGCTTCGATCCGTATAATGCCAACCACACGGGCGACGCGGATCCCGCCAAACGCTGGGACGCCCAATATCCGAGCCTGTGGGTCACGCGCGGCGGTGGCGGGACCTTCGCCAATCTGTGGACCCCGGACACCTATGCCTCGGCCGGCATGCTGGTATCGGACACCGACACCCCCGGCCATGTCTACCAGATGTCGAGCGAGCATCACGTCCGCAGCGAGTTCGTGCTCGACCATGTCGCCAATTGGGAATTCCTCGCGCCGCAGACCGAGGAGGAAGCAGGCGAAAGCCAGGACGCGACCTCGTTCGAGATCCACGATTCGCGCGCCATCCTCATCGCCAATTATCACGCCTATCGCGTCACCCGCTCAATCAAGCCCGCGCCGGCGGCGGTGCGATTGTACGGGACCAACACGGTCCGCTTTCGCAACGTCCACGTCAACGCCGAGAGCGGGCTTGGCACTTGTGACGAGCAGGGCTGCGCAACCTATTTGCGGGCCAGCAAATTTCCCTACGAAAATGCGATCCAGGACATGGCCAGCGGCCTCCAGGTACGCGAACGCGAATTCGCCGTGCTCGACGTCGCCGGTCGTGCGGTTCCGGCTGCCGAAACAGGACCTTACGCAAACACCAGGGTAGAGCGGATCGCGGACGGTTTCTACGCCGCCGCCGGCGGGGCGATCGGTCCCGACGGATCGCTCTATTTCGTCGATCATGCGGCGCAACGCATCTATCACTGGGCACCGGAGCAAGGTCTCTCGATCGTCAGCGACGCGCCCCTGGACGCGGTCAACCTGGCGGTAGCGCGTTCCGGCGACCTGCTCGTCCTGTCGTCCGCGGGACGCAACGGCACGGTCTACAGCCTGACGCCGGATGCGCGGAACGGATCAATCACCACCATCGCCCCGACTCCCGCCGCCGACCATGAGACCGCCGCCACGGTCCTGCCGGTAAGCACCTGGACCAATGGTGAATTTAAGGATCAACTCGACCTCGAACGCTACACCTATCCGACGCTTGCCGACATGTACCGGCGCGACATGGCGCTCCCCAAGGCGCAGGCCTATGTCTCGCCCGACGGCAGCCTCGCGCTTCCCGCATACCGCACGTTCCAGCAAGGGCCGGCGACCTTCCGCGGCTGGCGCTTTTCGGACTCGCTGGACAGCTACGGGTTCGTCACTGCTCGGCCGGGCGAGCCGGTATGGGTCACCAACGGATCGGAAAACCGGACCTATCGCGGCCGCCTCGGCGCGCACGGCGCGGTCGTCGACCTCACCCCCTTCGCCGACCGCGGCGGAGAAAGCGTCACGACGGATGCGCACGGCCGCGTCTATGTCGCGAACGGCCAGGTCTTCGTCTACGGCCAGGACGGCACTCCGCTTGGACGGATCGATATTCCGGCCCGTCCACTGCAACTGTTGATCGGCGGCGGGGGCAAGACGCTGTTCGTGCTGACCCATCATGCTGTCTATCGCGTGGCGATTGCCGACTGACGTGCCGCAGGTGATGGACGGGATCGCCGACCAGATGATCGCCGCGCTGACCGGCCACGAGCTGAATACAACGCAGAGTATCATCGCGACATACATGCCTAACAACACGGCGATGGCGGCGAGGGCGGTCGCGATATTCTCGGCGCGCTCGGCGGATGCCAAGGATCGCCGGAAGCCTGCCGCGCTATTGCCTACAAAAGTCCGCAGCTTCTGAAATTAAGCGGTCGAGATATCTGATCAGCAATGTCGCGACCTCGACCGGACCTCCGTCTTTCAGATATTTTCCAAGGTGAACTTTAGGTGGATGGAATGCTTGCCCGGAACGATCATGCACTGTCTTCAAAACAATCTTAGATGGTGTAAATACGTTTAATACTGTCTTCCCATCCATCGAAGTTAGTTGTGGCAAGTTAGCAATACCTGGATGACCGCCTTCAAAGTAGTATGCTGCGCCAACGTTGTTGACGAAGGTATTGCCAAACTGATCCCGCATGATTGAGCTCGCCTCTGGTTCAGCTACACCTAAATACAGGTAACTCGGAGTGACCTCCGTACTTTCTTCAATCCCGTGCTCATCGTCATTTCTTGCTTCTGTGACGTATCGCAACAACGGGTCATGTTTACGATTTTTATTCTTATTTCCAAACCACTGCTTAGCTTGGGCTGATGACTTTGATACCTGCTCTAATGTGGTGTATATGCCTTTCGCAGCGTGAAGAAAGATGTACCAATGATCGGCGAAGTTTTCATAGGTAGTTGTCGATTCGAGCGCTTCCGAGCTCGATTTCGCGACGCGGTAGCGCCTTTTGGCTTTCTCAAGAGCTAATAGATTCATGCCTAATGCCGAACTAGAGAAATCGATACCCTCTCCGAAGCGGAGAGTGTAGCCCGGCGCAAGGCGGCATTGCGATATGCCCTGACGACCCTTCCAAAGCCCTAGCAGGCTATGCGGAAGGACAACAGCGAGTCACGCACAAAGAACCAATACCGCCTTCCTTTCTTGCCCGTTAGGCGGGCCGATACAGATACTGGTTTTCAGGCTAGCTATTCTTTCTAATTTGCTGCTCGGTCCACGATGTCCCAGTGATCAGCGCATTCGTCGGTCAGCTGCCATCCGCGATCATGCATCTCGCCGATCGTTTCTACCGGTCCGATCAAGGGGCGTCCGTTTCGCATCCCCCCGATCAGCGCAAAACCGCGCTTGTAGGACAGCGCAAATCGTCCGGCCGCGGCGGAAATTATTTTCGAAGTCTGAATTCAGACTGTCGGAACGTCTGAATGACAATTGACAACGGGCGAAAAACCACGGAAATACGCCGCATTGCGGGTGTAGCTCAATGGTAGAGCAGAAGCTTCCCAAGCTTACGACGAGGGTTCGATTCCCTTCACCCGCTCCAGCCGATCAGATCCGCTGCACGGTGAACCGCAGCCGGCGCGCTCCAGACGCAGCGCGGCCGTGGCGGCGGAACCGCTGCCTTTTTTCGCGGACCATAGCCTGACGATCGTGGCCCCCATTCGCAAAGCGCTCACCGCCAACGCCGCGAACCTGCGCCAGATTGCGCGGATCATGGTCGGGACGAGTGCGGCGTTCGCGGCGTACAAGGCGCTCGGTCTGCACGAGGGCTATTGGTCGGTCTTTACCGTGCTTATCGTCATGCAGGGGTCGATCGGCGGAACGCTCGGCGCGGCGACGGACCGGTTGCTCGGGACGCTGATCGGCGCGCTCTTGGGCGGGCTGGGGGCGGCGTTGCAACGGACCGCGACGATCGAGGTCGGGCTGGTTCTCGTGACGGTGACCGGCATCGCGGCGTTTGTCGCGGCCATCCGCCCGCGGTTGCGGATCGCGCCGGTGACCGCGGCGATCATGCTGCTCAGCGCGCCGCCCGGGGCATCCGTCCAGGATTTCGTGCGCGACCGGGTCATCGAGATCGGGATCGGCGGGATCATCGGCGTGCTGGCGTCGATGCTCGTCTTCCCGGCGCGGTCGCACGGTCTGGTCATCGCGCGGACGGTCGCGGTGCTCGGGCACGTCGCGCGCATGCTGCGGGAACAGGCGCGAGCACTCACGGCGGGAGAGGCGTTGCCGTCCTCCCCGGATCACGCCGCGCTCCGCCTCGCGCTGGGGAACGTCGAACTGGCGATGAAGGACGCCGATCGCGAACGTGCGTCGCGGCTTGCCGACCACCGCATCCCCGCCGCGGTCCCCCGGACGCTGTGGCGCGTCCGCAACGACCTCGTGCTGATCGGGCGCGCGCTCGACGAACCGCTGCCTAGTGCCGCAATGGCTGCGCTGGCGACCCCGGCGGGCGCGATGCTCGAAGCGCACGCGCTCCTTGCCGTCAATTGTGCGGTGGCGTTGACCGCCGGCACCACGGTCGACCGCGGCGAGGCTACCGCATCGTATCGCGGGTTCGGGCTGGCGCTCGATGCGTTCCGGGGCAGCGCCGCTGCGACCACGCTCGATTTTGAGGCGTCGGGGCGGGTCTTCGGCCTCGCCTTTGCCGCCGGGCGGCTTCATCGCGACCTGCTCGACCTGGCGGCGCGTGCCGACGAAATCGTACCCTCGAAGGTCCTTGCCGCCAACGTCGCGTGAGACCGCAAACACCTTGACCTGTCGCGCGCCGGCCCTAGCGCCGGGCGATGACCGACACCCCGCCCCCCGCCGATCTCGCCGCGACCGTCCTCGCGTTGCTCGATCTCGAACGGCTCGACACCAACCTCTATCGCGGTCCGCGCAAGCCCGGCACGACCGGACGTGTCTTTGGCGGGCAGGTCGTCGCGCAGGCGCTGATGGCGGCGCAACGCACGACCGATCCGACGACGCGCGTCCACAGCATGCACGCGTATTTCCTGCGGGCGGGCGACGAGACCCTGCCGATCATTTTCCAGGTCGAGCGCGATTTCGACGGAAAGAGCTTCGCCAATCGCCGCGTGACGGCGCTGCAGAATGGGCTCGCGTTGCTGACGCTGGCGGCATCGTTCCAGCGGCCCGAGCCCGGGCTGACGCATACGACGGCGATGCCGGTCGTGCCGCCACCCGAGAACCTGTTGCCGCTGGACGTTCTCGCGGACGACTATGCCGACCATTTTCCGGCGGCGGCAATCGCCTTCCTGCGCCGACCGAGCGCGTTCGAGATCCGCCCCTGTGCCACGCCCGCCTTCCTGCAGCGCGCCCCGGCCTCCGCCGTCTCGCATGTCTGGATCCGGTTGCGCGGCGCCGGTCCGCAAGACCCCGCCGTCGGGCGCGGGATTCTGGCCTATCTGTCCGATTATGCGCTGTTGAGTGCGTCGCTGATCCCGCACGGGATCAACATGTTCGACCATAGCATGCAGGTCGCGAGCCTCGACCATGCCGTGTGGTTCCATGACGATCCCCCGCTGGCGGACTGGCTCCTGTACAGCAGCCACAGCCCGTGGAGCGGCCATGGCCGCGGGATCGCGCGCGGCATGATCCACAGCCGCGACGGCCGGCTGATCGCGCACGTCGCCCAGGAGGGATTGATCCGGATGCGCCCCGATCTTGGCCCGCGAACGACCGTCCCCCACCTCCCCTGAGAACGCGAAGCGCTTGATCGAGGTTGTGAATTTGATTGACTTCTAATTTGTACGGACAATAAGGAGAGCCAACCGGACATGAGTCCGGATGGAAGAGCGAAGCCGCGCCAGACGGGCCCTTCCGCTGCCAAGAGGATGTCAGAATGCGTCATTCGTACGCCGCGATGCTGTGCGCGTCGCTCACCCTGTTTCCATCGACCGCCTTCGCGCAGTCCGCCAAACCCGCGGCGTCTCCCCTCGACACGGACACGTCGTACCAGACGATGCTCGCGCTGATCGACGAGATGGTCGCCAACAAGCTGGTCTCGCGCGAACGCGCTGATGCGTTGATCGCCACGGCTCGCAGGAAGGCGCAGACCGCCATCGCCACGGCCGCCCCGCCGCCCGCGGTCGCCGCCGTGCCGCCGCAAAGTCTGGCAGCGACACCCCCGGACCCCGGCGCCAAGGTCGCGCCCGTTGCGGTCAGTCAGCTGAAGACCACGGACTTGCCCGCCCCGCCATTGCCGGCGGATCTCGCGGTCGACTGGACCCGCGGCGCCCCGGTGCTGAGCAGCCGCGACGGGATGTTCTCGTTCAAGCCGCGCGGCCGCATTCTGGCGGACATCTCGTCCAGCACCGGATCGGCGTACGACCCGCGCAACATCACCGTATCGACGTTGCGGCAGTTCCGCTTCGGCGGCGTGGGGACGATCGGCAAGAACCTGTTCTACCAGTTCGAAGCGGACTTCCGACGCAATGCGGTCGAGGTCGTGCAGACGTTCGTCGGCTATCGCACCAAGTTCGGCAAGACGGACGCGGACATCCGCTTCGGCAACCTGATCACCGATCGCGGCATGGACATCGGCACGGCGGCAACCGCCAACCCGTTCATCACGACGAACATCAATACGACGGCGCTCGCCACCCAGGGCGGGCGCGTCTACCTGCTCGGCGTGGCGGCGCGCGCGGGCGGGGAGAATTGGCACGTCAGCGCCGCGGTGCACGGCGATGCGATCGACAGCGATTTCACGCGCGGCGACAATCGCATGTTCCTGACGCGCGCGCACTGGAACCCGATCCTGACCAAAAACGCGGTCGTCCACGTCGGCGGGTGGGTGTATGACGAGAATATTCCGGGCACCTCGCCGGCGACCACGGTCGTCCAGAACATGTCGGGGGCGATCAACAACAGCATCCGCGTCGAATCCGCCCCGCTGACCGGCGCGACCGGGTCGACCGCGTTCGGGCTGGAATTCGGCGGCACGCTCGGCAAGATCTATGCGTTCAGCGAATACGGTCAGCGCACCGTCCGCGGCGGACCGGGCGCGACCTTCGCCCACGCCAAGGTAAAGGCCCTGTCGGTCAACGGCGGCTGGTGGATCACGGGCGAGAAGCCGACCTACTCCTCGCGCAGCGGGACGTACCTTTCGCCGCATGTGAAGCATTCGATCCTCGACGGCGGGATCGGCGCGTTCGAACTGGTCGCGCGCTATGAGGACATGGACGCATCCGGCCTGCCGCTCGGCGGGACGGGCTGGGCCGGGACGGTCGGCCTCAACTGGTATCTCACCAACAACTTCCGCTTCATGGCGGACTATATCCATTACCGTACCGACAACCGGACCGGCAGCTTCCAGGGTCGCGACACCGGCGACACGCTCGCAGCCCGCGCCGAGGTGGCCTTCTAACATTCTGTTACAAAGCGGAGGTTGCCACCAAACCGCAACTTCGATAATGTCCGTACAAACGTTCAAAGGAGAGTCCCGTTGAGCCTTTCTGCCATCAAGGTCGGCGACCATCGCTACCGCGCCAGCTACGGCCGCTATGTCGAGGATTTCGCCGTCGGCGACATCTACGAGCATCGCCCCGGCCGCACGATCACCGACGCCGACAATATCCAGTTCTCGCTCATGACGATGAACGCGCATCCGATGCACTGCGACGCGCAATATGCCGCGAAGAGCGAGTTCGGGCGGCTGCTGGTCAACAGCGGGCTGACGCTTGCGATCGTGCTCGGCATGACGGTCAACGACGTCAGCGGCAAATCCCCGGCCAACCTCGGCTGGACCGATATCAAGCTGACGCACCCGGTGTTCGGCGGCGATACGCTGACCGCGGAGACCGAGGTGCTTGCGATCCGCGATTCCAAGTCGCGCCCGACGCAGGGGATTGTCACCACGCGGACCCGCGCCTTCAACCAGGATGGGGCGCAGATCATGGAATTCACGCGCAATTCGCTCGTCTACGAGCGTGGACACGCGCCCGACGACATCTGACCCGATGGCCGACGCGCCTCCTGCGCTCGGCCCCCTGAACGACGGCAACAGATCTTCGATCAAGAAGGCCCCGCCGGTTTCATCACGAGAGGTAGCCGAGAATGGCCGATCACCTTGCCGTCAACGCCGGATCCCGGCTCGACCGCCTTCCGATATCGCGGTTCCACTGGCGGATCCTCGCGCTGATCAGCGCGGGTGCGTTCCTGGATGCGTTCGACGTCTATCTGGCGGGCGGCGTGATCGCCGCGCTCAAGGCGGAGGGGTTCTCGACGCTCGCGCAGAGTGCGGTGTTCATGTCGATGACCTTCCTCGGCATGATGATCGGCGCCGGCATGGCCGGCTACATCGGCGATCGCTTCGGCCGGCGCGCGTCCTATCAGTTCAACCTCGCGCTGTTCGGGCTCGCGTCGGTCGCGGCGATCTTCTCGCCCACCATGACCTTCCTCATCGTCTGCCGCTTCGTCATGGGGATCGGGCTCGGCGCGGAACTCGTCGTCGCGGCGGGAACGCTCGGCGAGTTCATCCCCCCGGCGTTTCGTGGCCGCTGGGTCTCGATCATGGGCATGGTGGTCAATTCGGGGCTGCTGGTCGCGACGTCGATCGGCTACATCGTCATCCCGACCCTCGGCTGGCGCTATATGTTCGCGATCGCGGGCGCTGCCGCGCTGATCGTCTGGATCATGCGCAAGAAGATGCCGGAATCGCCGCGCTGGCTCGAATCGGTCGGCCGGTTCGAGGAGGCCGAGGCGACACTGACCGCGATCGAGCGCGAAGTCTCCGCGCAAAAAGGCCCGCTCCCCGCGCCGGCGCCCGCGCGTGCGATCGCAATGGTTCACGCCCCGTTGAAGGCCCTGTTCGGCCCCAAGCTGCGCAACCGCGTCATCGCCGCGACGCTTGCCGCGATTGCGGTCAACGTGTCGGTTTACGGCTTCGTCGCATGGCTCCCGACCTTCCTGGTCAGCCATGGCACCGGGATCGTCACGTCGCTCTGGTATACCACGCTGATGTCGTTCGGCAGCGTGTTCGGCGCGGTTATCGCGATCGGCATCGCCGACCGCATTTCGCGCCGCCTTTCGCTGATCCTGACGGCGGTCGCGATCATGCTGTTCGGCTTCCTCTACCCCAATGCCCAGGGGGACGTGATGGTCCCGCTTACCGGCTTCCTGCTGGTGTCGAGCATCTACACGCTCGTGACGCTCGCGCTGTTCGCCTATATCCCCGAGCTGTTCCCGACCGCCTACCGGTTGCGCGGCACCGGGTTCGCCGGGATGTGCGGGCGCGCCGCCTCGATGGTCACGCCCTATGCGACCGTCTTCCTGTTCGCCAACTTCGGGTTGCACGGCGTGCTCGGGATGGTCGGCGTGGTGCTGGTCGCCATGATCATCGCGGTCGGCCTGCTGCGGGTCGAGACGACCGGGCAGTCGCTCGACGAGGTGTCGGCGGATGAACTCGCCGCCGCCGGGGGTGCAACCGCATGACCTTGCTCTCCGCCACCTACGCGGCCTTCGCCAACGAACTGACGATCGACCGGGTGCCATCGACCGTGCTGGAGCGCGCGCGCCACCTGATCCTCGACGCGGTCGGCACCGGGATCGCCGCAATCGGCGCGCCCTGGGCGAACCGCGCCTTCGCCGCTGCCGAGGAACTGGGGCAAGGCACTGCCCCGGTGCTGGGCCACGGCCGCGCGCTCGCGCCGCGCGATGCGGCGATGCTCAACGGCATCCTGATGCACGGGCTGGATTACGACGACACCCACGCCGGCGGGATCATCCACGCGACCGTCAGCGCCTTCCCCACCGCGCTGGTCGCCGCGGACCGCGCCGACGCCTCGGGCGCGGATCTGCTGCTTGCCTATATCGCGGCGATGGAGGTCTCGACCCGCGTGGCGAGCGTATCGGGCGGCGCGTTCCACGGATTCGGCTTTCACCCGACCGGGCTGATCGGCGCGTTCGGATCGACCGTCGCGGCGGCGCGGCTGCTCGGGCTTGATCCGTCCCAGAGCGCGATGGCGCAAGGCATCGTCCTGTCGATGGCCGGCGGCAGCCTCGAGTTCCTCGAGGACGGGGCCTGGACCAAGCGGCTTCACCCTGGCTGGGCGGCGAGTTCGGCGATCACCGCGGCGACGCTCGCGAGGCACGGCTATGTCGGGCCGACCGCGGCCTATGAAGGGCGCTTCGGGTTGTACGCGCTGTATCTGCGCGATGCCGCCCCGGAGCACATCGCGCGCGCAACCGCCGGGTTGGGCGACGTGTGGGAAATCGACAATGTCGCGGTCAAGCCGCTGCCCGCCTGCCACATGACCCACGCCGCGATCGATGCCGCGATCTGGCTACGCCAGGAACACGGACTGCGCGGCGCGGACATCGCGGAGGTCACGGTCCTCGTGCCCGAAGCCGTGATCCCGATCGTATGCGAACCCGCCGCCCCCAAGCGCACGCCTGCGACCGGGTACGATGCGCAATTCTCCATCCCCTATACGGTGGCGACCGCGCTGCTCACCGGCAGCTTCACGCTAGACGCGCTCGATCCGGCCGCGTTGCGCGATCCCGCCGTGCGCGATCTCGCCGGGCGGGTCGCCTATGCGATCGACCCCGACACCGATTACCCCACGCACTTTACCGGCGAGGTGATCGTGCAAACCCGCGACGGCCGGACGCTGCGGCGGCGCGAGGGGGTCAATCGTGGCGCTGCCGACCGGCCGCTGAGCAACGCCGATATCAGCCGCAAGTTCGTGGAAAACGCCACCCGCACGATCGACGCACCACGCGCCGAGGCGATCCGCGCCGCGATCCTCGCGATCGACCAAAATCCTGCACGCACGCTGGCCGACGTGCTCGCCCACCGTCCCTGACCTTCAAGGAGCCTGTCCGATGAACATGGAAACCCCGCTCGCCGCCCCCGGCGCAATGACCGAAGAGGAAGCGATGATTCTCGATTCGATCGAGAAATTCCTTGTTACCGACGTGAAGCCGTTCGTGCACCAGCTCGAACATGACGACGAATATCCGCAGAAGATCGTCGATACGATGAAGGAAATGGGCCTGTTCGGCCTGATGATCGCACCGGAATACGGCGGGTTCGGCGTATCGACGCTGATCTACGCGCGGATCATCGAGCGGATCTCGACCGTGTGGATGTCGGTCGCTGGAATCATCAACAGCCACATGATCATGGCGATGACCGTCCAGCGCTGCGGCACGACCGAGCAGAAGGACTATTACCTCCCCAAATTCGCAACTGGCGAACTCCGCGGTGGGATCGGCCTGACCGAGCCCGATGCGGGCACCGACCTCCAGGCGATCCGGACCACCGCGGTCCGCGACGGCGACGACTATGTCGTCAACGGGTCCAAGATGTGGATCACCAATTCGGGATCGGGCAACACCATCCTGCTGCTGGTCAAGACCGATCCGACCGCCGAGCCGCGCCACAAGGGTATGAGCCTGCTGATCGCGGAGAAAGGCCCCGGCTTCATCGTGTCCAAGAAGCTCGGGAAGCTCGGGTACAAGGGCCTCGACAGCAACGCACTGACCTTCGACGACTATCGTGTCCCGGTCAGCCGCCTGATCGGCGGAGTCGAGGGCGTCGGGCTCAAGCAGGTGCTCGGCGGGCTCGAACTCGGGCGGATCAACGTCGCCGCGCGCGGGGTCGGCATCGCGCAGGCGGCGCTCGACGAGGCGGTCGCCTATTCGCAGACCCGCAAGACCTTCGGCAAGCCGATCTGCGAGCATCAGGCGATCCAGCTCAAGCTCGGCGAGATGACGACCCGCGTCTATGCCGCGCGCCTGCTCACCGAGAGCGCCGCGCGCGCCTATGACCTTGGCCAGCGCTGCGACATGGAAGCGGGGATGGCGAAATATTATGCCACCGAAGCAGGCCTGGAAAACGCGATCGAAGCGATGCGGATCTTCGGCGGTTACGGCTATTCGACCGAATATAACGTCGAACGGCTGTACCGCGACGCGCCGCTGCTCACCATCGGCGAGGGCACCAACGAGATGCAGCGGATCATCATCGCCAAGCAGATCATCGCACGGAACCCGGTATGACCCAGCCCGCTTCCACCATGTCCGGCAACCAGCCGCTTGCTGGCCTGCGGATCGTCGCGGTCGAGCAATATGGGGCGGGTCCGTTCGGCACGCAGCAGCTCGCCGACCTGGGCGCCGAGGTCATCAAGATCGAGAACCACAAGGATGGCGGCGATATCGGTCGCCACGTCGGGCCCTATTTCTTCGGGCCCGGCGACAGCCACTTCTACGAATCGCTCAACCGCAACAAGCGCAGCCTCGGGCTCGACCTCAAGAGCCTCGAGGGACGCGCGGTGCTCGAAAAGCTCGTCGCGGAATCCGACGTAGTATTCAACAATCTGCGCGGCGACCTGCCGGTCAAGCTCGGGCTCGATTATGCCGCTTTGTCCAAGGCGAACCCGGCGATCGCCTGCGTCCATCTGTCGGCGTACGGGCGCACCGGCAGCCGCGCGGCGTGGCCGGGCTATGATTACCTGATGCAGGCGGAGGCAGGCTATCTGTCGCTCACCGGCGAACCGGGCACGCCGCCGTCGCGCTTCGGGCTGTCGATCGTCGACTTCATGACCGGCACCACCGCCGCGCTCGCCATCCTCGCGGGCGTCGTCTCGGCGCGCGCGAGCGGGGTCGGGCGCGATCTGGACGTCAGCCTGTTCGACGTCGCGCTCGGCAACCTCAACTATGTCGCCGAATGGTATCTCAACGGCGGCGTGAAAGTGGAGCGCACCGCTCGCTCGAGCCATCCGTCGTTGACCCCGAGCCAGCTCTACACGACGGCGGATGGCTGGATCTTCGTCATGTGCAACAAGGAGAAGTTCTGGCAGACGCTGACCGTGCTGATCGAGCGGCCCGAATGGGCGGAGGATCCGCGCTACGCGACCTTCGCCGACCGGCTTGCCAACCGGCCCGCGTTCAATGCCGATCTCGACGCGGTGCTGGCGACGCGAACAACCGCGGCGTGGATGGAACGGTTCGCCGGGCGTGTCCCCGCCGCGCCGGTGCTCGACGTCGCGCAGGCGCTCGACAACCCGTATCTGGCCGAAGCCGACCGGATTCTCGATTTCCAGCATCCCGAACATGGCCCCCTCCCCGGCATCGCCTCGTCGATCCGCGCGGGCGGCGCCACGCATCCAACGGTTGCGGCACCGACCCTTGGCCAGGATACCGACGACATTCTTGCGAAGCTCGGCTATGCCGCGGCCGAAGTCGCGGACCTGCGGGATCGCGCGGTCATCCGCTGACCGGGATGGTTACCGCGCGCTACCGTCCCTTGCGGTGCGGGGCATTGTCCGTATCATCGGGCAAAGCCTCTTATCCGCAATGGACCGTCCATGCCGCCAATCCGCCAGCAACCGCGCTATCTGCAACTCGCGCAGACGCTGATCAGCGAGATCGAGGAGGGGCATTATCCGGTCGGCGCGCTGATGCCGACCGAATTCGAACTGTGCGACCAGTTCGGCGCGAGCCGCTTTACCGTGCGCGAGGCGATCAAGCGGCTGGTCCAGCAGGGCATGGTCAGCCGCCAGGCGGGGGTCGGCACGCGCGTGCTCGGCCTGCCGCGCCCCACTGGCTATCGCCAGGTCATGGAAGGGCTGTCGGACCTGCAGCAATATACGCAGGAGACGACGCTCACGATCCTCGAACGGCGGACGGTCGACATTGCCGGCGCGCTCGCCGTGCAGCTGGGCGCGACCGCGGGACAGACTTGGCTGCACCTGCGCGCCTTGCGGCGGGCGGACGGCAGTCGGCCGATTTCCTATTCGGACGTCTACATCCACCCCGCCTTCCGCAGCCTGAAGCTTGCCAATGAGGTGGGCGACGTGCCGATCTTCAAGCGGATCGAGGAACAGTTCGGCGAACAGATCGCCGAGGTCCGCCAGCAGATCGAGGCCGTGCCGATCGCCGCCGCGGTTGCCCGGTTGCTGGAGGCCAAGACCTCCTCCGCCGGCCTGCGGCTGACGCGCAGCTACCTCAACGGCCGCGGCGAAGTCGTCGAGATGGCGATCAATACGCACCCGGCCGATCGCTACAGTTATTCCCAGACCTTCCGCCGGGAGCAAAATCCCGGTCCTTGAAAGACCCGACGCCATGATCACCGCCCCCGCCCGCAGCATCCTGTTCGTTCCCGGCGATCGCCCCGAACGCTTTGACAAGGCCCGGGCGAGCGGTGCCGATCTGGTGGTGATCGACCTCGAGGACGCGGTGCTGCCCGAACGCAAGGCCGCGGCGCGCGAAGTGATCCACGATGCGCTCGCCGGGCTAAGCGATCCACGCTTCGTGGTCCGGGTCAACAGCCTGGATACCGAGTGGCACGCCGAGGATGTCCGCGCGCTTGCTGGCTTGTCCGGTGTCGCCGGGCTGATGCTGCCCAAGACCGAACGCGCCGGCGACTTGTCCGCGCTGCAGGCGGCCGCGCGGGGCAAGCCGCTGCATGCACTGGTCGAGACGGTCGCGGGCGTGCTCAACCTGGCGCAGTTGGTGACCGCGCCGGGCCTGGTGCGCCTGTCGTTCGGTACGGTGGATTTCCAGGCCGATGCCGGGATCGACGGCGATGCCGCCGAACTCGACGCGATCCGTACGCAGATGGTCCTGCACTCGCGCGCCGCCGGGCTCGACGCGCCCGTCGATGGCGTTTCGACCGACCTGTCGGACGACGCGGCGCTCGCCCGCGATACCGACCACGCCCGCCGGTTCGGCTTTGGCGGCAAGCTGTGCGTCCATCCGCGGCAGGTCGCGGTGGTCAATGCCGCGTTCCTCCCGTCCGACGCGGACGTCGCCTGGGCGCAGCGCGTGATCGCCGCGATCGACGGCGCGTTCGGCGCGGTGGCGGTCGATGGCAAGCTGATCGACAAGCCGGTGGTGGATCGCGCGAAACGCCTGGTCGCGATGCACCGGCGCTACGCCACGGTCGACTGACCCTGGTTCAGTCCGGTCGCATCGACGGCCACCACCCGAGCGCCTGCGGGGTGTCGGGTCCTGCGCTCGGGGCAATTACCGCCACGCGTACGCGAGCGGACCCTCGCGGAAGGCGAACCGGTCGACGTGGCGCACGACCGCATCCTTCAGACCGTCGAGCTGATCGGGCGCGGTTGCGTCGATCCGGATCGTCAGCAGGTCGGCCGTCGCGTCGAACGTCACGGTTGCATCCCCGGGGAACGACGCACCTCGCGCGTCCTTGGGAACGGCCACGGTGCCATGGTCCGCGGTAAAGGCGACCGACAGATGATGCGCCCAATGCTTGCATGTCTGTTGCAGATATCTGGCGGCATGCGCGGTCGGGACCTGCGCGATGGCGGACAACGCCATCACAGTCGCTCGATCTTTTGCGCAGCGTCATCGATCAGCGCGACGACCTGATGGACCGTCTCGATCGCCACGTCCTCGCTGCGCAATTTGTGCAGCAGCACTTCACGTAAATTGCCCATCGCGCGGCGCACCGATGCGCTGTCGGTGCGCGCCCGCTCGGCCCCGACTTCGGCCAGCCGCGCCATCAGCGCCGCGACCAGTTCGGCGTTTTCGGCAAGATGCTGCGCGCCGGTGTCGGTCACCGCGTACAGCTTCTTGGCGCCCTCCGCCTGGCGTGCGGCGATCAGGTCCATGTCATCGAGCAGGGTCAACGTCGGATAGACCACCCCCGGGCTGGGCGCATAGGCTCCGCCGGTCAATTCCTCGATGCTACGGATCAGATCGTAGCCATGGCGAGGCTCATCCGCGATCAGCTTGAGCAGGACCAGGCGCAATTCGCCGCCGTCGAACATGCGACGTCCCCGCGGCCCGCCCCGCCCCTCGGGATGATCGCGTCCGCCAAAACCGCGAGGCCCCCCGCGCATCGTCGCCATGGCTGCACCGCGGCCACCGCCATGCCGGTGGTGGCATCCATGGCCACCGTGCTGTTCAAATCCAGTCATATCGTTTTTCCTATCTGAGATGCCACTAAGATATATCTTTTAGGCGCGACTGCAAGGCCGCACGTGCAAATTTCGGGAACACTCCTATCTTCAGGCGATGGCCGACCTTTTTGCCGCGTTCGATCCCCCTGCCCCGGAGCCCGTCGCAGCCTCCGCCCCGCTGGCAGATCGGCTACGCCCGACCACGCTCGCCGAAGTCGTCGGGCAGGACCACATCACTGGTCCCGAGGGCGCGATCGGCCGGATGGTCGCGGCGGGCCGGCTGTCTTCGATGATCCTGTGGGGCCCGCCCGGCACCGGCAAGACGACGATCGCGCGCTTGCTGGCGGATGCCGTTGGTTTGCGCTTCATGGCAATCTCTGCGGTTTTTTCGGGCGTGGCGGACCTGAAGAAGGCGTTCGCCGAGGCGCGCGACCATGCCCGGATCGGCAAGCGGACATTGCTGTTCGTCGACGAGATCCATCGGTTCAATCGTGCGCAGCAGGATGGCTTCCTGCCGTATGTCGAGGACGGTACGGTCACGCTCGTCGGGGCAACGACGGAAAACCCGTCGTTCGAACTCAACGCCGCCGTCCTCAGCCGGGCGCAGGTGCTGATCCTCCACCGCCTGGACCATGCCGCGCTCGGGCACTTGCTCGATCGCGCGGAGCAGGCCGAGGGACGCCCCCTGCCGCTGACACGCGAAGCGCGCGACGCGATGATCGCGAGCGCGGATGGCGACGGCCGCTTCCTGCTGAACCAGTCGGAAACGCTGTTCGCCGTGAACCTTCCTGCCGCGCTCGATCCGGCCGGCCTGTCCGCCTTTCTGCAGCGGCGCGTGGCGGTGTACGACAAGGATCGCGAGGGGCATTACAACCTCATTTCCGCCCTGCACAAAGCCGTGCGCGGATCCGACCCGCAAGCCGCGCTTTATTATCTGGCGCGCATGCTCACCGCCGGAGAAGAGCCGCTGTATCTGCTCCGTCGGATGATCCGCATGGCGGTCGAGGACATCGGCCTCGCCGATCCGGGGGCGCTGACCCAATGCCTGGCCGCGAAGGACGCGTATGACTTCCTGGGGTCGCCCGAGGGCGAGCTCGCGATCGCACAGGCCTGTATCTATCTCGCGACCGCCCCCAAATCGAACGCGGCCTACAAGGCGCAGAAGGCTGCGTGGACGTCGGCCCGCGAAACCGGTTCGCTGATGCCGCCGGAGAACATCCTGAATGCCCCGACCAAGCTGATGAAGGACATCGGCTATGGCAAGGGCTATGCGTATGATCACGATACGGCGGAAGGGTTTTCGGGCTCGAACTACTGGCCGACCGGGATGGAGCCGCAAACGTTCTACAAGCCGACCGAGCGCGGGATGGAAAAACGGATCGCCGAGCGCATGGCCTGGTGGGCGAGCCTGAAGGCAGGCGATGCCTGAGCGACCTGCGTTCGAGCGTTCTGCGTCCACGTGACCCCGACCCATTTCACCCGATTTGCCGCGATCGACTGGTCCGGCGCCAAAGGCGCGCGCCATCCCGGCATTGCGCTCGCGGTCTGTGCGACGGGCGATGCGGCCCCCGTGCTGGTCGACCCGCCGCGCGGCGTATGGTCGCGAACCGATATTCTGCACTGGTTGCACGCACAGGCGCGCGAGCCGTTGCTCGTCGGGTTCGATTTCAGCTTTGCGGCGCCGTTCGTCGAACGCGGCGCCTATCTGCCGGGGGAAACCGCGGCGACCGACCCGCGCGCGCTCTGGGCCTATGTCGATCGGAACAGCGCCGATCCCGACCTCGGCGCGGCATCGTTTCTGGAGGCACGACGCGGGCAGCATTTCTATCTTGGCGCGGCCGATGGGGCAAAGGTGCGCTTCATGCACTACCGTCGCTGCGAAGCGCATTTCAACGCGAACGGTGGGGGCAAGCCATCGACCGTCTATGACGCGATCGGCGCGGCGCAGGTCGCCAAGGCAAGCTTCGCGGGCATGCGCCTGCTGCATCATCTCGATCCCGCCATTCCGGTCTGGCCGATCGATGCGCCGCCACGCGACGGGGCCTGCGTCGTCGAAATCTACACCACGATCGCCGCGCGCGCAGCCGGCCTGCGCAAGGGGCTGAGCAAGCTCCGCGACGGCGCGGCGCTGGACGTGGCGCTGGCGCAGGTCGGCAGCGCCCCGCATACGCCGCTGGACCGCTATACCGACCACGCCACCGACGCGATCCTGACCGCCGCCTGGCTGCGCACCCACGCGCGACGCGACGATTTCTGGCATCCGGCGGCCATGACCGATCAGATCGCGCGTACCGAGGGCTGGACCTTCGGCGTCACTTGACGCATGGAATGCGCGCGAGGGTGTGATCCTCCACGCCGGTTTAGCTCAGCTGGTAGAGCAGCGGTTTTGTAAACCGAAGGTCGCGGGTTCGATTCCTGCAACCGGCACCATTTCCTTGCATGACGCCGCGCACCGCGTCCCGCATCAGCTCGTGGTACTGCGGAACGCGTTTGATCAGGATGCCGTCTCGACGCCGCCTGTCAGATGCCAGCCATCCTCTTCGCGTACCATGCGACGACCACAGCCCTTGCAGACGGTATACCGCTTGCCGTCGTTCCACCGCACCCTGTGGCCGTTGCGATAATGATATCCGAACAGACATTTGATCCGTTGCACGAAATACATAGTGACCCTCACCCCTGCCCGGGACGATCTTACACTATTTAAAGTATCCACGTCGATATGCTGGATAACCGTTCCTTGACGTTTCGTCCCATCTTCACGGTCGATTCTGTCCTGGCGACGATCAAGCCCGCCGGATCGCTGCGCACAGACGATGGACGAAAATAACCGTATAGTCATCAGGATGACGGGACTTCGATGACCGTAACCGCCGAGCGCAGGACGGTTCGCGCGGATGATCGGCTGCGGGCATCGGCAGAAAGATCGCCGCCGCAAACCACGCACATGATTGCATGATCCGCCGATCCGCCCGATAGGCGGTCGCGTGATCAAGGTTGTCAGCTACAACATGCACAAGGGAATCGGTCTGGATCGCCGTCGCGACCCGCGGCGTATTCTCGACGTGCTGTGCGAGATCGATGGCGATGTCATCGCGTTGCAGGAAGCAGACCTGCGGTATGGCACGAAGGCGGCAGTGATCCCGCACCGCCTGCTGGAGGATCATTCGCCCTGGCGTGCCGTCCAGTTGCACGATCGGGCGAGCATGGGGTGGCACGGCAATGCCTTGCTCACGCGCAAGGGGAGTGAAGTCCTCGGCAGCGCCGCGCTCCATATCCCGGCGCTTGAACCCCGTGGCGCGATCCGGGTGGATGTGTCGATCGACGCGACCCCGATTCGCGTGTTCGGCATGCACCTCGATCTTTCGGGCTTGTGGCGACGCCGGCAGGCGCGCGCGATCCTGACGCATGCCGACGATTGCGCGCCGCCGATGCCGACCGTGATGATGGGCGATCTGAACGAATGGACCCCGAACGGCGGATGCCTGCATGACTTCCGCCGCGAATTCGCGATCGCACCGACCGGCCCGAGCTTTCACGCACGCCGCGCGATCGGGCGGCTCGACCGAATCATGACCCGGGGTTTTCGCGTGCGCGACTGCGGTGTCCACAACAGCGCACTTGCGCGCAAGGCATCCGACCACCTGCCGATCTGGGCGCTGATCGAACCGTTATGACGCGCGACAAGGAGCTTCGTCTCGCGCTCGTGTGCTACGGCGGGATCAGCCTTGCGGTCTATATGCATGGGATCACCAAGGAGATCTGG
Organism: Sphingomonas sp. TREG-RG-20F-R18-01; assembly: GCF_022662475.1. Taxonomy (GTDB): domain Bacteria; phylum Pseudomonadota; class Alphaproteobacteria; order Sphingomonadales; family Sphingomonadaceae; genus Sphingomonas. The sequence goes on along the minus strand of NZ_JAKNQQ010000006.1, from coordinate 4,034 downwards.
CGCCTGGCGCGCGCAAGCCAGGCGTTCCATGCCAGCCCGGCCGCCGCCGAACCGCGATCCGGCAGCGCCGAAATCTACCTCGCCTTGCTGGCCGAGATCGAAGCGGTGACCGGAACACGGCTTCGCGTGCTGATCGACATCATTGCCGGCGCGAGCGCGGGCGGCATCAACGGCGTGTTTCTCGGTCAGGCGATCAGCACGGGGCAAAGCCTGGAACCCCTGACGCAACTCTGGCTCGACTCGGCGGACATAGAAGCGCTGGTCGACGAGAAACAGGCTCCGGCAACCCGCTTCTCCAAGGCCTGGGCGTTGCCGCTCGCATGGGTCGCGGCACGCAGTACGGACGGTGTCGAAGCCACGGTCGAAAGCGGCGCGCGGGACGAGGTCCGCGCGAAGCTGTCGCACTTCATCCGCTCCCGGTGGTTCGAGCCGCCCTTCGGCGGGGAACGCTTTACCGGGCTGATCCTCGATGCACTCACCGCCATGACGGCGGCGCCGCGTACGCCGCGCCTGCTCCCGCCCGGACAACCGCTCGACCTGTTCGTGACCGTAACCGACTTTCGCGGACATCCCGAACGGCTGACGCTGCATTCGCCGCCCGAAGTGCTGGAAACCGAACACCGCGTCATCGTGCCGTTCACGGATCACGGCACCGATTGCGAGACCCTCGCCGATCCCGCCGAACTCGCATTTGCCGCGCGCGCGACATCGTGTTTCCCCGGGGCCTTTCCACCCTTCATGGTGGGCGAGCTCGACCGGGTCCTCGAACGGCGCGAAGTCCACTGGCCCGGACGGGAGGCATTCCTGAAGCGCATCCTGCCGCGCCAATATGCCGCGAATGCCGCCGAGTCCGCCGTGCTGATCGATGGATCCGTCCTCAACAATGCGCCGTTCGGTCCGGCGATCGAGGCGTTGCGCGAACGCCCTGCCCAGCGCCAGGTCGATCGGCGCTTCGTCTATATCGATCCGCACCCCCGCGGCAGTTTCGGGTTCGCGGCGTCCGGCACCAAAACCCCCGGCTTCTTTCAGACGATCATCGGGGCGATGTCGGAATTGCCGCGCCAGCAACCGATCCGGGACAATCTCGACGAGATCGCCGACCGCTCGCGTCGGATCGAGCGGATGCGTTCGATCATCGCCGGTATCCGGCCCGAAGTGGAGAAACAGGTCGAGGCGCTCTTCGGCTATACGTTGTTCCTCGATTCGCCGACGCCGGTGCGGCTGGCGGCATGGCGCCAACGCGCGCAGACCGCGGCGGCAAAGGCTTCGGGCTATGCCTATGCCGCGTACGGGCATCTCAAGATTACCGGGGTGGTGGAAACCATCGCCGCCCTGCTCGACGGCGCCGGCGGGGAGACGGGTCAGCAACGCGCGGACCGAGTCCGCCGTCTCATCGACGAAGCCGTTGCGCTTCAGGGATTCGACGAACTGAGGCCCGGCTTTGCCGGCGGCGCCGGCCAGCGGACGATCACGTTCCTGCGCACCTTCGATCTGGGCTTCCGCTTGCGACGCCTGCGGCTGCTGGCGCGGCGGATCACCGAGCTCGAGGGCGCGCACCCCGAGACCGAACTCGGTGCGATCCGAGAAGCGGTCTACGCCAGCCTGTCGGCATACCTCGAATGCAAGCGGACCGACCGTTACGCTACGTTGCGGCGGGACGTGCGGCTGTTGCGCAGCGATGCGCGCCCGCTGCTCGACAAGCTGGGCGGCGTAATGGGGTTGCAGGCGCTGGACACGGCGACCGAAGCGCGCCTGGCGGCGGCGTTCGCCGGCCTGTCGCGCGACGTGAAGCGCACGATCCTGCTGACGTATCTGGGGTTCCCGTATTTTGACGTCGCGACGCTGCCGCTGCTGCAGGGCGAGGGTCTCGATGAGTTCGACCCGATCAAGGTCGACCGCATCGCCCCCGACGACGCGACGTCGATCCGGTCCGGCGGGGCGGAGGCGACGCTGAAGGGCATCCAGTTCAACAGCTTCGGCGCGTTCTTCAGCCGTGCCTATCGCGAAAACGACTATCTCTGGGGCAGGCTGCACGGCGCCGAGCGGATGATCGACATCCTGCTGTCGACGCTCGACCCCGACCAGCGGCTGAAACCGGGGCGCAATGCCGCGATCAAACGCGCCGCTTTTCTGGCCATCCTCGACGAGGAAGCCGACCGGCTGACGACGATCCCCGGCCTGTTTGAGACGCTGCGCCGCGAAATCGGCTGAGTCTGGTCAAGCGGCGCGGTTTTGAGTAGCCTTGCGCCCATGCAATTCCTCAAAATCCTCTTCTGGTGCCTGCTCGCCTTCATTGCGGCGGTGTTTACCGTGGCCAATTGGACGAGTGTCGCGATCCGCCTGTGGGGCGGCATGGAAGCGCTGGTCAATCTGCCGGTCCTGCTGCTCGTGACCTTTCTTGCCGGATTGCTGCCGACCCTCGCCTGGCATTCGACGCTGCGCTGGCGGCTCCGCGCCCGGCTGGCGAACGCCGAGCGTACGCTGGCGGACATGCGGACCGCCATGGCGCCGCCGCTGCCGCCAGCCACGATGGCGCCGGGCGCACCGCGGGCGTCGTCCGACCTTACCCCCTCAGCGTCCGACAGCGGAGTAGTGCTGTGACCAATCGCCTGTATGTCGCGCTCGACACCCCGGATCTGGCGAAGGCACATGCGATGGCCAGGCGCGTCCGCCATCATGTCGGCGGGATCAAGCTCGGCCTCGAATTTTTCCTCGCCAACGGTCAGCCCGGGGTGCGCAGCATGGCCGAACATGGCCTGCCGATCTTCCTCGACCTCAAGCTGCACGACATTCCCAACACGGTGGCCAAGGCGATCATGGCGCTGCACGGGCTCGATCCCGCGATCCTGACGGTTCATGCCGCCGGTGGCCGTGCCATGCTCGAGGATGCCAAAGCCGCGGCGCCGACCGGGACAAAGGTGGTCGCGGTGACGACGCTGACCAGCCTCGATACCAGCGATCTCGCCTCGATCGGCGTGCCCAGCAGTCCGCATGATCAGGTCCTGCGACTGACCGACCTCGCGCGGGAAGCCGGGATCGATGGCGTCGTCTGTTCGGGCGCGGAAGTCGGGGCGGCGCATGCGCTGTGGCCGAAGGGCTTTTTCGTCGTCCCCGGAGTCCGACCGCAAGACGGGCCGGTGGGCGACCAGAAGCGCGTCGTCACGCCCCGCGCCGCGCTGGACGCCGGCGCATCGATCCTCGTCGTGGGGCGCCCGATCACCCAGGCCGAGAACCCTGACATGGCCGCGCGCGAGATCGAAGCGACGCTCTGAACGCCCCCCCGGTGCGGCGATGCGCGTTTTTCGATGGTTAAGCCTTGCGTGATATCGCTTGCGCCTATGTCGACGAGCCGCAAGGACGGTTGCATGCCTGTTTCTGCCAAGATCTGCGGGCTTTCCACGCCCGAAACGCTCGATGCCGCCATCGCTGGCGGTGCGAGCCACGTCGGGTTGGTGTTCTTCCCGCCCTCCCCGCGTCACGTCGGCCGCGACCGCGCGGCCCAACTTGCGGCGCGGGTGCCGCAGCGCGTCGCGCGCGTCGGCGTGTTCGTGAACCCCGATGATCCAACGCTCGATTCGGCGATCGAGGCCGGCAAGCTTGCGGTGCTGCAACTCCATCAGACGTCGCCCGAGCGCGCCGCCGCGATCAAGGCGCGGACCGGACTGGAGCTGTGGGCGGCGGTGGCGGTGCGGACCCGGGCCGATCTCGAGGGCGCGCTGCCCTACCAGGGCATCGCCGACCGCATCCTGTTCGACGCAAAGACGCCGCCGGGTGCCGCGTTGCCGGGAGGCATGGGGGTTCGGTTCGACTGGACCCTTCTGCACGGCTTCCGCCACGCGCTCCCGTGGGCGCTGTCGGGCGGGCTCGACGCCGTCAACGTAGGCGAGGCGGTGCGTGGCACCGGGGCGACCCTGGTAGACGTCTCGTCGGGCCTGGAGAGCGCACCGGGCATCAAGGATCCGGCCAAGATCGGTGCCTTCCTCGGCGCCGTGGCGATGTGCTGAAACCGGCGCCGCGTGATGCGCGGCGCGGTA
>NZ_JAKNQQ010000059.1 GCF_022662475.1 Sphingomonas sp. TREG-RG-20F-R18-01 | reverse complement strand
CACCACGGCCCCCGCCATCATCAGTTCGGTATCCCCGCCATGTTCGCGGCTGATCGCGGCGAGCGCGACGGGAAGCGTGTAATGCTGCTGATCGGTGATCGCGATCAGCGGCCACAGGAAATCGCTCCAGCTCGCGAGGAACGCGAACAGCGCCAGCGTCACGACTACCGGGCGTAATAGCGGCAGCACCACGCTCAGGAAGATGCGCGCTTCGCTCGCGCCGTCGATCCGCGCCGCGTCGAGCATCTCGTCGGGGATCGCGAGCGTCGCCTGGCGGATGAACAGCACGCCGTAAACGCCCGCCAGCCACGGCGCCAGCACCCCGGCG
>NZ_JAKNQQ010000058.1 GCF_022662475.1 Sphingomonas sp. TREG-RG-20F-R18-01 | reverse complement strand
GACCACGGCCCCCGCCATCATCAGTTCGGTATCCCCGCCATGTTCGCGGCTGATCGCGGCGAGCGCGACGGGAAGCGTGTAATGCTGCTGATCGGTGATCGCGATCAGCGGCCACAGAAAATCGCTCCAGCTCGCGAGGAACGCGAACAGCGCCAGCGTCACGACCACCGGGCGTAATAGCGGCAGCACCACGCTCAGGAAGATCCGCGCTTCGCTCGCGCCGTCGATCCGCGCCGCATCGAGCATTTCGTCGGGGATCGCGAGCGTCGCCTGGCGGATGAATAGCACGCCGTAAACGCCCGCCAGCCACGGCGCGAGCACCCCGGCA
>NZ_JAKNQQ010000057.1 GCF_022662475.1 Sphingomonas sp. TREG-RG-20F-R18-01 | reverse complement strand
CGACAAGGTGAAGGCGCTCGAGCGCGAGGTCCGTGAGCTGCGGCAGGCCAACGAGATCCTACGCAAGGCGTCAGCATATTTTGCACAGGCGGAGCTCGACCGCCCGTTCCGGCGATGATCGCGTTTATCGATGATCACCGCGATGCCTATGGGGTCGAGCCGATCTGCCGTGTCCTGCCGATCGCCCCATCCACCTACCACGAGCGCGTCGCGCAGCGACAGGATCCGACACGCCTGTCGGCGCGGGCACGGCAGGATGCGGTCCTAAAGCCTGAGATCGCGCGCGTGTTCGCCGAGAACTTCGCGGTCTACGGCGTGCGCAAGGTCTGGCGGCAGATGATGCGGGAGGGCGTGTCCGTCGCCC
>NZ_JAKNQQ010000056.1 GCF_022662475.1 Sphingomonas sp. TREG-RG-20F-R18-01 | reverse complement strand
GGACAAGGTGAAGGCGCTCGAGCGCGAGGTCCGTGAGCTGCGGCAGGCCAACGAGATTCTGCGCAAGGCGTCCGCATATTTTGCGCAGGCGGAGCTCGACCGCCCGTTCCGGCGATGATCGCCTTCATTGACGATCACCGCGATGTCTATGGGGTCGAGCCGATCTGCCGCGTCCTGCCGATCGCCCCATCCACCTACTACGAGCGCGTCGCGCAGCGACAGGATCCGGCACGCCTGTCGGCGCGAGCGCGGCAGGATGCGGTCCTAAAGCCTGAGATCGCGCGCGTGTTCGCCGAGAACTTCGCGGTCTACGGCGTGCGCAAGGTCTGGCGGCAGATGATGCGGGAGGGCGTGTCCGTCGCCT
>NZ_JAKNQQ010000055.1 GCF_022662475.1 Sphingomonas sp. TREG-RG-20F-R18-01 | reverse complement strand
ATCGACGACGATCACGCGCTGTGGCGCAGGGTCCTGCGACAGGACGCTCTCGACCGCATCGGCGACGACATGCGCGCGATTGTAGCAGGGAATCACGACGTCGTAGGTCGGGCGCGAAGTGTGGGGGAGCGGGGCAGGGTCCATTCCCGTTCCTGTGCCAGCTTTGCGCGGGCGATCAAGCAGCCTGCCGCCTTCGCCCGCTCCCGAACCGCGCGTCACCAGCGGCTCGGGACAGCTTATCGAACCTTGCCCGTCCGTATTTTCACACCGGTGTAAAAGTAGCGTCCAATGGCAGAGATCGGCTGGTTGATCGCATTGCCCGGATCGGGCTTCTGGTCGGTCAGGTTCTGTACGCCGGCATAGACCGAATAGGCA
>NZ_JAKNQQ010000054.1 GCF_022662475.1 Sphingomonas sp. TREG-RG-20F-R18-01 | reverse complement strand
CGCCTATTCGATCTATGCCGGCGTACAGAACCTGACCGACCAGAAACCCGATCCGGGCAATGCGATCAACCAGCCGATCTCTGCCATTGGACGCTACTTTTACACCGGGGTGAAAATCCGGACGGGCAAGGTTCGGTAAGCCGTCCCGAGCCGCTGGTGACGCGCGGATCGGGAGCGGTCGAAGGCGGCAGGCTGCTTGATCGCCCGCGCAAAGCTGGCACAGGAACGGGAATGAACCCTGCCCCGCTCCCCCACACTTCGCGCCCGACCTACGACGTCGTGATTCCCTGCTACAATCGCGGGCATGTCGTCGCCGATGCGGTCGAGAGCGTCCTGTCTCAGGACCCTGCGCCACAGCGCGTGATCGTCGTCGAC
>NZ_JAKNQQ010000053.1 GCF_022662475.1 Sphingomonas sp. TREG-RG-20F-R18-01 | reverse complement strand
CGGCCTGTTCGACAATCCCTATCGCTCGCTCGACCTTGCACGAGAGCAGCGCGACGTGCGCCTGCCGCGAGCGATCGCGCTCGCGCGCGAGGCGGCGGGCAAGTCGATCGTGCTGCTCAAGAATGACGGCGGCCTTCTGCCATTGGCGAGGTCGACCAATATCGCGCTGGTCGGCCCTTGCGTGTCTGACAAGGGCGATATGCCAGGGCCGTGGGCGAGCTTTCCAGATTTTACGACCTGCGTTACTCCAGAGGAGGGGTTTCGCGCCGCACTAGCGGCGGGCGCGACCCATCGCGTTGCACGCGGCGCAGATTACGAGGCGCCGCTCGCGGGTGGGATCGAGCAGGCGGTTTCCGCTGCGCGCGCGTCGGACGTAGTCGTGCTGGTGATTGGCGAAAGCGCGCGGATGTCGGGCGAGGCGCAGGCGCGCGTCGAAGTGACGATCCCCGAGGCGCAAATGGCACTAGCCGAAGCCGTCGCTGCGACCGGCAAACCGGTCATCGTGTTGCTGCGTCACGGGCGTGCGCTCG
>NZ_JAKNQQ010000052.1 GCF_022662475.1 Sphingomonas sp. TREG-RG-20F-R18-01 | reverse complement strand
TCGACGGTTCGCCATTGAGAAGAGCTTCTTCCATTCCAAAGAACATTTGCCGCCGTCCTCATGTCCCTTCATCACTAGGTTAAGCGCAAGGCGCGAGACGAATTAGCGTAAGCTAATTCGCACGTCGCCTAGCTCGGCCAGCGCAGTTAAGCGCGCCCATAAGGCGCAGCTTTGCTGCGACTGACGGGCGCGCGAGCGAGGCGCGGGCCTGTAGCTCAGTTGGTTAGAGCGCACCCCTGATAAGGGTGAGGTCGGTGGTTCGAATCCACCCAGGCCCACCACTTTTTGCGCTTTTGAAGAGTATGGGGCCTTAGCTCAGCTGGGAGAGCGGTTGCTTTGCAAGCATCAGGTCATCGGTTCGATCCCGATAGGCTCCACCACTCGCCACAACCTAGAGATGAAGAGAAAACGCTTCCGCTTCGGCGGAAATTGCGGGGTTCGCCCCGTCCTTATTTGACATTGTGAATGGGTTCTTAAAATCGATGCCGTGATACGGCGTTGGTTCGACCGGAACGACTTTGGATCGCGGTTCGCCGCGAGGTCAGAGCGTGGAGGGTCGGATACAACGCTAATTAATCAGGCTGAGCATTTTC
>NZ_JAKNQQ010000051.1 GCF_022662475.1 Sphingomonas sp. TREG-RG-20F-R18-01 | reverse complement strand
GGCGGGATGTTGCCGATGGGCTCCAGCAGCCGGCGATGGTTGAACCAGTCGACCCATTCGAGGGTCGCGTATTCCACCGCTTCGAAGGATCGCCAGGGTCCACGCCTGTGGATGACCTCTGCCTTGTAGAGGCCATTGATCGTCTCGGCCAAAGCGTTGTCGTAGCTGTCGCCGACGCTGCCGACCGACGGCTCGATCCCGGCCTCGGCGAGGCGCTCGGTGTACTTGATGGACACGTATTGCGAGCCCCGATCGCTATGATGGATGAGGCCGCCCCGATGGGTCGGCCGGCGATCGTGAAGCGCCTGTTCCAGAGCATCTAGGACGAAGCTGGCATGAGCCGTCCTGCTGGCCCGCCAGCCGACGATCCGCCGAGCATAGGTATCGATGACGAAAGCGACGTAGACGAACCCCGCCCAGGTCGCGACGTACGTGAAGTCTGAGACCCACAGCATGTTCGGCGCTGGCGCGTAAAACTGGCGGTTGACGTGATCGAGCGGGCACGGCGCAGCCTTGTCGCTGATGGTCGTGCGCACCGGCTTGCCCCGGATCACCCCTGCCAAGCCCATCTCACGCATCAGCCGGGCGACCGTACCGC
>NZ_JAKNQQ010000050.1 GCF_022662475.1 Sphingomonas sp. TREG-RG-20F-R18-01 | reverse complement strand
CTTTCACTTCGGTGAGGGGAAGAGCTTCTTCCATTCCAAAGAACATTTGCCGCCGTCCTCATGTCCCTTCATCACTGGATCCTCACTCGCAAGAGTGAGGTAGCCTGAGCTGGCGCTCGCCGTCTGCGGCCCTTATGGGGCTAGCCGGGCAGCGTGGGCCTGTAGCTCAGTTGGTTAGAGCGCACCCCTGATAAGGGTGAGGTCGGTGGTTCGAATCCACCCAGGCCCACCATCGCTCGAGGCATGCGGATCGTTTAGGCCTAACTTTAGCCTAACCTTCCGCCGCGTAATGGGGCCTTAGCTCAGCTGGGAGAGCGGTTGCTTTGCAAGCATCAGGTCATCGGTTCGATCCCGATAGGCTCCACCACGGCGCAGTCGACGAGACGATTTAGCAACGCTAAGTCGCACGCCGACAAGCCCGGCCAGCGCTGCTAAGCGCGCCCACAAGGCGCAGCTTTGCTGCGACTGACGGGCGCAAGCGCGCGAGAAACGCTCGACCAATATCCAGGGATGAAGAGAAAACGCTTCCGCTTCGGCGGAAATTGCGGGGTTCGCCCCGCCTTATTTGACATTGTGAATGGGTTCTTAAAATCGATGCCGTGATACGGCGTTGGTTCGACCGGAACGACCTTGGATCGCGGTTCGCCGCGAGGTCAGAGCGTAGAGGGTCGGATACAACGCTAATTAATCAGGCTGAGCATTTTT
>NZ_JAKNQQ010000005.1 GCF_022662475.1 Sphingomonas sp. TREG-RG-20F-R18-01 | reverse complement strand
AGTTAGCCGCGCGCCGATGACAGCGCCGGCCGGGCTCGTCTGGCTACACCCCGCGCATTACCGCAGCAGCTGAAGCCCGGCGATCGCCATCGTCGCCGCGGGCGCGGCCAGGCCGACGAACGTCAGCCGCACATACCTCGCGCTGGGCCGTCCCGGGAAGACGATCCGTTGCGGCGTCAGCGCGTTGGCGATGTTCGAAAACTCGTCCGCCCCCACGGCCGTCCAGCTTCGGCCATCGAGGCTCGTCTCGGCGCGATAGCCCTTGGGCGGTGCCGCATCGGTCATCACCGCGCGCGAGGGGATCAGCACGAACCCCCCCAGCCGCGCCGTCGACGCCAGCCGCAGCGTGACCGAAGCCGTCGCCGCTCCCCCCCTAACCGGAACGCGCCATACCGTCGCCGTGTCGTCGTCCGACAGTGCCGCAGTGCCCGGCGCCGTCGCGGACTCGATCGACCACGCGGTCGCCGGCCATAGGTCGTCGGCCCGCGTCGGCAACGGGACATCGGCTGGAGCAACCTGCAGAAACAGGGCGATTTCCGAAATGGCGGGGCACGCCGGCGCCTCGGTGATCCGGAGGCGCAGACGTCGCGCCGTGACCGGGGCCGGCAGGCGAAGCACTCGCTGCGCCGCGATGCACGCCCCCGTCGCCGCCTCCTGCCAGCCCGCGCCCGTATCGAGGTCGATCGCGAAGCGTGTGACCCGCGCGCCCAGCAGAAGCCGTTCCCGGATCCGGATCAGGTCGAAACGGCGACCTGGCGGAAGGTCGAGCACGAGCTGCGGCGTGTGCACGTCGTCGGGAGTCGACCAGTAGCTGGCGGGATTGCCATCGAGCACCTTGGCGGCGGCAAAGGGCGGCCCGCGCTCGTGATCCGCCGAGGCAACCGCGCCGTTCGCGAGATCCTTCGCGAAGGTCGCCCGTTGCGCCCGGCCGAACGACCGGAGCACCGCGACGTCGGGATCGGCGAGCCGGCCGCGACGGTCCGGCGGCAGGTTGAGGATCAGGTTCGTTCCGCGCGCGACCGACTCATCGTACAGTCGCACCAGCCGCTGCGGGCTCTTCACCCTGGAATCCTCATCGGCGTGATAGAACCAGCCGGGGCGGATCGAGGTGTTGGTTTCGGCCGGCCACCACAAGGGGCCGTTGCGCAGACCGCCATTGCCTTCGGCCTGGCTCGGCTTGTGGTCGGGCATGGTCGGCCAGCAAGGGTCGCCCGCGACGCCGTCTTCATTGCCGACCCACCGGATATCGGTGCCGAGCGGTTCGAACGTGCACGCCATCGGCTGATGCTGGTGGACCAAGGCGACGATCGATGGCCAGTCATAATAGGCTTCGGCATCGATCTTCCGCGTCTCGCGCGCGCCGCCATAATAGCCGTCGCCGCCGTTCGCGCCGTCGAACCAGAATTCGAACAGCGTGCCGTAGCGCGTGCAGAGTTCGACGACCTGCTTGCGATAATAATCGATATAGGCGGGCTTCCCATAGTCCGCATGGTTTCGGTCCCACGGCGACAGATAGAGCCCGAAGGCAAGGCCAGCCCGCCGGCACGCCTGTTCGAATTCCCGGACGATGTCGCCTTTCCCCTGCCGAAAGGGGCTGTTGCGGATGCAATGCTCGGTCAGGGTGGTCGGCCAGAGGCAGAAGCCGTCGTGGTGTTTCGCGGTCAGGACGATCCCGCGCAATCCGCCCGCCTTGGCCGCGCCGACGATCTGGTCCGCGGAAAAGTCGGTGGGATCGAACAGGTTCGGGCGCTCGTCGCCATAACCCCATTCCCGATCGGTGAAGGTATTGATCGAGAAATGAATGAAGGCATATTGCGTCCGCTCGTGCCAGGCAATTTGCCGCGCGGAGGGTGTCGCGCCCCACGGCGCAGGAGCATCCGTCGCCCGACCGCGCGGGGTTGCGGCCGCCGACGGTCCGATCGCGGCGAGCCCGGACACGGCAAGCCCGGAGACGAGAACGGCGCGGCGGGACAATTCGGACATGCAGGTTCCTCGTAAAGTCGAATGGAGCGCGCGCGAGGCTTAGGCCGGCACGGGTTGCGATGGTCGACGGCGCAGGGCGATGCGATAGGTCCGACCATAAGTCGCAGCGACCTGCACGAGATTTTGGTCACGACCATGGGCGATCGCACGGCCGGATTCCCGCACCGATCGCAGCGCGAACCCCGGCGGCGGGCGGATCGCAAGCCGCGTGCTGCCCGCCGTAATCGTCGCGGTAACGGTTGTGGGCGTCCAGTCGATCGCGACGCGGTGCCCGCCCCGCGCACGCAGACCGGAAACCCGTCCGGTTGGCCAGGCAGGCGGAAGCGCGGGGAGCAGGGCGAGGGCATCGCCGTGGCTTTGCAGCAGCATCTCGGCGATCGCGGCGGTGATGCCGAGGTTGCCGTCGATCTGGAACACCGGGCGCGGCTGTGCCGGGTGCGTATCGAGGAGATTACCGGCAACGCTGTGCGCGAGAAAGGCCGCCACCGATCTTCCCGCGTCCGCAGGTTGCCCCAGGCGCGCCCAGACGGCGGTTGCCCAGGCCCGGCTCCAGCCGGTGCTGGATCCGCCATGCGCTTCGCGTCGCGCAAGCGACGCACGGACGGCTTCCGCCAGGCCGGGCGCGCGGTGCGGATCGATGTCGGTCCCGGGATAACTGGGATAGAGGTGCGAGATGTGGCGATGCCCCGGGTCCTGTTCGACGCGGTCCTGCGACCATTCCTGCAGCTGTCCGAACCGGCCGACCCGATAGGGTTCGAGCTGATCGCGCAACCCCGCGAGGCGGTCGGCAAGGCCGCTGTCGTCGCCAACCAGTCGCGCCGCCGCGATGCAGTTGGCGAAGAGTTCACGGATCAAGGCCAGATCCATCGTACACCCCGTACCGATCGCCGCCGCCGTTCCGGACGCCTCGATGTACAGGTTTTCCGGCGAGATCGACGGGGCGGTGGTCATCCGTCCGTCGCGCGGGTCGCGCACCAGCCAGGCGGCACAGAATTCCGCCGCCCCCCGCAGGATCGCGAAGCCGCGCTGCCGGAGAAACTTGAGATCGCCGCTGAAGCGGTAATGCTCCCACACGTGCTGCGCCAGCCACGGGCCCGCCATCGGCCAGTTGGCCCAGTTGGGATCGCCCTGGCCTGCGCCGACCGGGTTGCTCATCGCCCAGACGTCGGAATTGTGGTGCACGCACCAGCCGGGCAGGCCGTACAGCGTCCTCGCCGTCCGCGCGCCATTCGCCGCCAGCCGTTCGATATGATCGATCAACGGCCCATGGCATTCGGCAAGGTCGCAGCTTTCCGCGGGCCAATAGGTCATCTGCAGGTTGATGTTGGTGGTATAGTTCGAACTCCAGGGCGGGCGGACCGTGGCGTTCCAGATGCCCTGCAGGTTGGCCGGCATCGTCCCGGCGCGCGAACTCGCGATGAGCAGATAGCGACCCAGATGGAACAGCCGTTCGGCACGGGCGACGTCCTGGTCTCCCGGCGTTCCTGCGAGCGCCAACGTCGTACGACGGTACAGCGCGCGATGATCGGCCACGTGACGGTCCAACACCGTGCGATACGCGCGTCGCCGGCCGGCCGACAGGTCCCGCTGCGCATCGGCAAGGATTGCGGCCACCGCGGTGTCGGGGGCGAGATCGAACCGGCGGAATCCCGTGGCGGCGGTGATACGCACGATCACCTCGGTCGCATCGGTGATCTGCACCGCATCCCCGACGGCGACGACCCTTCCGCCCGTCGCCTCGACGCTCAGCATGGTGACGAAGGCCATCCCGAGACCCGGCACGTCGGAATAGGCGACCGGATCGGGCACCTTGCGATATTCGGGTTCGCACCGCGCCGGAACCTTGCCGACGAGCGTCACGGTGGTCCCGTTCGCGACGGCGGTTCCGCGCAACTGGGTGTTCAGCCCGATCCGGCAGGTCAGGGCCGATGCGCGGTCCGCGGCGAGGCGCAGGACGAGCATCCGGTCCGGATGCGAGGCAAAGAGATCGCGGCGAAAACCGACGTCGTCGCAGCGATAGGCGACCGATGCCACCGCCCGGTCGAGATCCAGCTCCCGGTGATAGGCGGTCGGCGTGCCGCGATGGTCCATCGCCAGCACCAGATCGGCCATGGGCGCGTAGCTCTGGCTATACGCCCCCTGCAGCGCCTTCGCGCGGCGATCGGCCTCGATCCCGTCCCCGGCGAACGCCGCCGCGCGGACCGCTGCGAGGGTTGCGCGACCGTCGTGATCCGCCGCCGGGTTCGGCTGGCCGGTCCAGAGCGTGTCGTGGTTCAGCGAGATCGTGTCCTGCGCGATCCCGCCACCCATCATCGCGCCGAGCGTGCCGTTCCCGACCGGATGACCGAGCAGCCATTCGTCCGCCGGCATGCTTGCGCCGATGCGGTGGCGTGCGTCCTGGGGGCCGTCCCCCGCGCGGGCGGCCCCGGCTTGCCCCGCCAACCCCAGCAGAACGGCGCCCCCGCCCGCCGCCAGGACGTCCCGCCGCGAGTACCCGGCCGGATCGCCTTCGTCGCATGGCGATCCGTTCGGAACGTCCGCCGTCGCGCGGGGGACGTCGCTTGCCATGTCCACCGGCTCAGAAATTGATCGATGCCCCGAAATTGATCGAGCGGCCGAGCGAATCATAGACTGACGGGGACGTGTTGACGCGCTCCGCGGCCTCCAGCGGCGGGCTCGGCCGTATTGGGGCGGACGCGTCGAACATATTGTTCACGACGAGCCGCAAGGTCAGCTTCTGCCCGATCGTGATACTGCCGCTGACGTCGAACAGGTCATAGGCCGGCAGATATTTATACTGGTCGGGGACGGCCGGGTCGTCGGAGCCGAAGATCGGGTTGCCATCCAGTCGCGAGTTCTTCAGCCCCGAATTGTGCCGCCAGTTGAGCGAGATGAGCGCCGGATTCCGCGCCGACCGGGGCGAGGAGAGGGTGGTGCGGAAATTGTGCTGATACCGGCGATAGCCTTGTCCGGCATAGGGACCGAACAATCCCACGACGTTGAAATCCGTGTCCGGCAAGCCGAGGTCGCCGCCCTTGTCGGTTTGTAGCGTGGCGACATAGCTGGTCGAGAATTGTGCCCAGCTGCCGAGCCGGGTTTCGTAGTTGGCCGAGAAGTTGAACCCGCTCGCCCGTGTCTTGCCGAGATTGGAGTAGCCCTGGTTGATATAGCCGCTCGTCGCGCCGACGTTGCTGAACAGCGTCCCGTTGGCGTTGCGGACCAGCTGGCCACAGAAGAAGTCGTAGCCCGTGTTGGCGCAGGTCTGAGCGAAGTCGATCGCGCGATAATAGCCAATCCCGTTTTCGATCTGGATATTGTAATAATCGGCCGTCGCCGAGAAACCGTGGAGCATCCGCGGGGTCAGCACGAGGCCGTAAGTGTAGGTGTGGGCGATCTCCGGGGTGACCAGGCCTTGCGAGCCGTTCCGGACGGTGCACAGATAATCCGGGCATTGCGCGATCGAGCCATATTGCGCTGCGGTCACCCCCGACCGCTGGCACGCCGCCAGGCTCGCGACCGGATTGGCGCCGGCGCAGGGATCGCCGAGCGTGTTGGTGTCGAGCGTCCCGTAGCTCACCGCGGCATTGGACGAGAGTTCGTAGATGCTCGGCGCGCGGGTCGCCTTGTTGTAGCTGGCGCGCAGCAGCAGGTCCGGGATCGGCCGCCAGCTGCCATCGAACTTGTAGGTCGAGCGCATCTTGTCGACCCCGGAATAGCGCGACCCGCGGATCGCCGCGCCGACGCTCAGGTCGCGGATGAACGGTCGGTCGCTGACCAGCGGCACGTTGATTTCGCCGTAAATGTCCTTGGCGTTGTTCGACAGGCTCGACGGGGTCGAGCCGAACGCCGCCTGATAGGCCGCGTCGGGGTTGGAGCGGTAGCTGTTCTTGCGATATTCGACGCCGAACGCGACGTTGATCCCCTTGGTCGAGAACGGGCTGCGGATCCCGTATTCGCCGAGATCGCCGGTCACGTTCGCATTGCCGACCCATTGCTCGTACCGCTCGCGAAACTGGCCGCCGCCCGCGCCATAGGACAGCGCGTCGACCGCCGCCGCACTCGGACCGGCGCTCGAGAAGATGTCGAGCGGAACGCAGCCGGGGTTTGTCGCGGCCGAGGCACAGGTGGCCACGCCATTCACGTTCACGACCTGTAGTGCGGCAGCGACCTTGGTCGGGTCGACGCGGTTGTTCTGGCGCTGCTGATAGAGGGTCGTCGAGTAGACGCCCCCGACGTCATAATGCCACGCGCGACCCAGATCCCCGCGGAAGCCGGCGACGCCGCGGTAGATCTCGTTCGACGACCGCGTCGTCTGCGCGCCGCTGAACCGGTATCGGACGTCGGTGGTGACGTTGGTCGCGGTGCCCGCCGCGCTGCCGCACAGGGCTTGCGCCTGTTGTCCGGACAGCAGCGGATTGTCGCAATTGATCGCATAAGCGACCGATCCGGGCTGGATCGTCGCCGGGTCCGACTGGCTGACCGCTTCGGACTTCAGGTACAGGCCGTTTGCGTAGAGCTGCAGGCCGGGGGACACTTTGTAGTTGAGGAAGACCGCGCCGTTGTAGCGGGTGTTCTCCCGCTGGAAATAGAAGGTCTGATTGTAGTTATAGCCGTTCGCCCCGCTGTAGGGGACGAATGCGCGGCTGCCGTCCGAGGCGTTGCTGTAGACCGTACCGGTCTGGGCCGGTCCCGACAGCGCCTGGAAATAGCCCGACGGGGTCGCCGAGGATGGCGACGCGCACACGACGCTTTGTGCTGACAGGGTGATCGGGCAGACCGAGAAGGAGCGGTCCGATGCCAGCACGGGGTTGACCTTGCTATAGGCACCGAAGACCGAGATGTTGCCCCGCCCGCCGTCGAAATTATGGCCGACGCTGATGTTGGCGTCGAACCGGCCGCCATCGTTCGCCGATCCCTGCGGGACGGCGAAGCCGGCATTCCGCGCTGCCTGGGCGGCGATATTGTCGCGGTTCGTGGTGTTGTAGAAGCCGTAATTGACGTTCGCGTTGACGCCTTCGAAGTCCTTGCGCAGCACGAAATTCACGACGCCGCCGATGGCATCCGAGCCATAGACGGCGGACGCGCCGCCGGTCAGCAGGTCCACGCGTTCGATAAGCCCGACCGGAACCACCGAGGCGTCGATGCCCTCCGTAACGCCGATCCGCTGGCCGTCGATCAACGTCAGCGTCCGGTTCGTCCCGATTCCGTGGAAGTCGAACTGCTGCCGGCCGTTGCCGTTCGACAGATTGGTATCGTTGTTCTTGATCGCGGGAACCCGGTTCAACACCTCCTGGACGCTGAACGCGGATTGCAGCTTGATTTCGGCCTGGCCAACGCTGGTGACCGGCGCGGTTTCGACGAGGTTCTTGGAACGGATCCGGGAACCCGTGACGATCAGGTCACCGCCCTGCGGCTCGTTCTGTGCGGAGTCCGCCGGAAGGGGGGAAACCGCCGGAAGGGGGGAAACGATCGCCGAGACCGGCGCCGCGGCTGGCGCTCCCGAAACGACATAGACGCCCCGGGCGGTGCGCGTGATCCCCATGCCGCTGCCTTGCAGCAGGCGGTTCAGCGCCGTGTCGACGGTCATCGTGCCGGTTACTGCGGGGGACTTGCGGTCACCGAGCGCGGCCTCGTCGAACGCCAGCTCGACCCGGGCCTGTCGGCCCAAGGTGCGTAACGCCTGCCCGAGCGGCAGCGCCGTGATGGCGAACGGAAACTGCCGTTGCTGCGCATAGGCCGGTGTTGCGTTCGTCGCTGTCGCCACGGCCATCGCCATCACGCTCGCGCTCACGATCACCCGCTGTATCACTCTCATGTCCCGCCCCTTTTTTACTGTTATGCTTTTATGACGTTCGAGGAGGGCAGACACACAGCAAGGTTCGAACTTTTTTATGACCTTTGGCGCAAGATGGCACTAGATTGGGCTATGGACGCCGGTAATCGTGATGGTGTCCCGGTCCGACGCGACCCGCACCGGGAAGGTCGCGGCGACGGCTTGCGCGAACGCTTCATTGTCGCCCACGTTGAAAATGCCGCTGACTCGGATGTTGACGGCCGACGGCGCAATGTCGAGCCGTCGTCCGGCAGCATAGCGATTCATCCGCTCGGCCGCGACCGCCAGGGTTTCGCGCTCGAAACTGATTTGCCCGTCCTCCATCCCTTCACTGGCCGCCGCCGGGCGAACGGCACCGACGTTGCCGACGTTGCCGACGGTCGGCATCCGCAATTCCAGACCGGGCGTCAGGACTCGTTCGGCGGTCACGATATGACCGTCGCGGCGAACCATTTCGCTGCTGCGGCCGTGATCGGTATCGCGCAAGACCGCGATGCGGCCCTCGAACAGCGCGACGCGGACTTCCCTGGCGAGGCGTTCGACCGAAAATTCTGTCCCCGTCGCCACCACCACGCTGCCACCGCTATGCACCGCGAACGGACGCAACGGATCCTTGGCGACCTTGAAGCGTGCACGGCCGCGGTCGAGGACGATCGTGCGACGCTGGCTGGTGAACGCGACCGAAGCCTGGCTGTCGGCATCGAGCGACAGGCGCGATCCGTCCGCGAGCACGATCACCCGGCGCTCGCCGATCCCGGTGCGATACTGTTCGCCGTCCTGGCCGCGCCACAGCACGGTTCCGAGGGATACCGACAGGAGCGCCACCGCCGCCACCGCCGCCTGCAGGGGACGCCTGCCCCATCCGGCGTGGACCCAGCGCCGCTTCCCGGCCCGATGGATCGCGCCAAGCGCCTCGCGCCGCAGGGCGAGCAACTCGGGCGCATCCGCCTCCTGCTCGACCGCGTCCCACACCGCAAGCGCGGCATCCAGATGATCCCGGCGCTCTTCATTGCCCGCGAGCCATAGCTCCAGCGCCTCGGCCGCGTGGGGGGGCATGTCCCCCTCGCGCAGGCGGAGGCACCAGGCGATCGCCGCATCCCGGTCGCTCGTTGGCGGAATGCCGGTCATCGTGCCTTCTCCAGGTCGGCCAGCAGCGCGCGCATCGCATTGGAAATGTGTTTTTCGACCGCGCTGACGGAAACGCCGAACGCATCGGCGATCGCCTTTCGTTGCATGCCCTCCAGCCGGTACAGGATGAAGATCTGGCGGGTTCGGTCGGGGAGGGCTTCCAGCGTCTTCGCGACACAGCCGACGCTTTGGCGTGCAAGCAGAAGCCGTTCCGCGTCGATCGGGTCGACGTCGCGATCCCGGTCGTGCGTGCGCGCCTGGACGTAGCGCGAACGGGTCGCCTCCCGCCGATAATGATCGCGCAGAAGATTGGCCGCGGTCTGGAAGATGTACCCCTCGGGGTTTCCGGTGGGGTGGCTGGTCATGCTGGCGATGCGAACGAACAGGTCCTGAATAAGGTCTTCGGCCTGCGCCTGGTCGTGCAGCCGGCGAACGAAGAACGACAGGACCGCCGGGCGCATGTCCCGCAGGCGTGCCAGCAAATCGACCGGCTCGGAGGCCGGTACGGGATCGGGCATGTCGTTGCTCATGTCCGTAAGACGTCCCATCGATCCGGATGCACAGCTGCGGGAAAGCGCGGTCCTTCGAGCGGGCACCGCTGCAACGCCGGTATGTGCGATAGTCCGGGCGCCAAGGCGGGCATAGCCGCGATTTGCCGCCCGTCTGATTTTCCGGACATGGTGCAAGGACATCAGGCTGCGGTGCCCGGCCGCCATCCCGCGCACATCCTGCCGACGAGGCAGGAGAAAAGTCGATGACGCGTCTGACCCGGCGACGGATGGCGCTCGGTGTCGTCGAGCAGCGCCGTGGGAAGCGTGCTGCGACCCGCGGGCCAACGCGTTAAGCGATCGACGTCAGCACTTCGAGGAACGCGCGGATCTTGGAACTCGACAGGCGGCGCGAATTCTGGAGCGCCCAGATCTCGACCTTCGGCCCGTCATCGTCTCCCCACACGACGAGCCGACCCGCGGCGATGGCCGGCGCCGCGAGCAATTTCGGCATGAGCGCAACGCCCGCGCCCGCAAGCACCGCGTCCTGGACCATCAGGAAAGAGGAAAAGCGCAGCCGGATCTGCGGGCTCACCACCCGCATGCCCGCACCGGTCCGGACCGACCACAGCGCTCCCGTCGAGGTGCCGATATGCGCCACGGCGGGTGCAGCGGTGATGGCCCCTTCCTCGCTCGCGCGGAGCGAGTCGGGCAGGTCGGGCGACGCCACCAGAAGGCGTTCGTCCTCCAAAATGCGCCGTCCGACCAGGCGCTCGTCCGGATCGGGGTTGATGCGGATGACCAGATCGTAATTGTCCTCGACCGGGTCGACCTTGCGATCCTCGGCGACGATCTCGAGCGTGACCTGCGGGTAAGTCCGGACGAAATCCGCCGCGACGCGCGGGAGCAGGACATGCGCGAGCACGATCGGTGCACTGATCCGCAGCGTGCCGCTCGGCACCGACGCGCCGGCGGTGACGGCGCGTCCGGCCTCCCCGAGCTCCAGCAGCGGACCCTGGGTGCGCTCGTGCAGCGCGCGGCCCTCCGGCGTGAGCCGCAAGGTCCGCGATCCCCGGTCGATCAGCCGAACGCCGAGCTGCGCCTCCAATTCGGTCACCTTGCGCGACAGCGTCGCCTTGGGCCGCTGCGCCGCGCGACTGGCGCGGCCGAAGCCGCCGTGCGCGGCGACGAGATTGAAATCGGCAAGGGCAGCAAGATCCATGTGCTGTTCCACTAGCGAGACGACGTGTCCTGATCTTGCCAGCTTATGCAAATATCCGGAACATCTATCTTGTCTACATCGACGACGCGCTTGGCTCGCCGATCCCGGAGAGACGACATGACGATCTTGGTAACAGGCAGCACCGGCACGATCGGTACACAGGTTCTCGCTTTTCTCGACGGGCGCGGTGTCGCGGTGCGTGCGCTGACGCGATCGCCCGAAACCGCGCAGTTTCCAGCCGGGGTGGACGCCGTGAAGGGCGACCTTTCCGACATCGACAGCGTCCGCGCCGCGCTGGACGGCGTGACCACGCTGTTCCTGCTCGCCCCGAACGCCCCCGATGAACTGACGCAGGCCATGCTGACGCTCGACGCCGCCCGCGCCGCCGGCGTGAAGGGCATCGTCTATCTCTCGGTGTTCAAGGGCGAAGCCTATACCGACGTGCCGCACTTCGCGAGCAAGGTCACGGTCGAGCGCATGATCCACGCCGCGGGGCTGCCCGTCACCATCCTGCGTCCGGCCTATTTCATCCAGAACGACCTGCGACAGAAGGATGCGCTGCTGGGCGCAAGCGTGTACGCCATGCCGATCGGCGACAAGGGCATCTCAATGGTCGACATCCGCGACATCGGCGAAGCCGCCGCCAACGAGATCCTGCGGCGCGAGCGGGCGGAAGCACCGTTGCCGCACGCGACCTTTGAGCTGGTCGGGCCCGACGCGCTTACCGCCGCGACGATCTCCGCCCTGTGGAGCGACGTTCTCGGTCGGCCGATCGGCTATGCGGGGAGTGATCTGGATGGCCTGGAACAGCGACTGAAGGCGTTCGGACCGGCCTGGCTAGCCTATGACATGCGGCTGATGATGCGGCGCTATCAACAAGACGGCGCGGTCGCCACCGACGCCGAGATCGGCCGCTTCACCACGCTGCTCGGTCATGCCCCGCGGTCCTACCGCGACTTCGCCGAGGATGCCGCCGCGGCCTGGGCGGCAGCCTGACCCCGCAACGCCCCGTTCCCAAGGAGACCTTTCATGACACGCGTCCTGTTCGTCGGGCAAAAGCCCGAAACCGTGGATTTCTCGGATCCAGCGCTGCCGCCCGGCTTCGACGCCGACAAGATCAATGCCGGGATCGTGATCGGGCTCGAAAAGATCCGGGAGCGTGGTTGGCATGGCGACACCTGCATGATCACGCCCGATGCGTCCGGCGGCGCCATGCTCGCGAAGGCGCTGCGCGATGCCGCCTATGACTGTGTGGTGATCGGGGGTGGCCTGCGGCTCCCGCCCAAGAGCCTCGCGCTGTTCGAAATGGTCGTGAACCTCGTCCACAAGACCGCGCCCGATGCCGCGATCGCCTTCAATACGCGACCCGAGGATACCGCCGAAGCCGCTGCCCGCCAGCTCGGCGAGGCATGAAGAGGGGGCAGCGCCGCCGATGATCCCGAAAAGGCGATGCTGCGGCGATCGTCGTGGCTCGCTTGACGGGGAGCAAGCGGCTATGGCCATGACCATGCTGTTCACCCTGCTCAAATGCCATGGTTCGGGAAATGATTTCCCGCTGATCGACGCCCGTAACGTTCTATTGAGCGAACCGGACTGGGCGCGGGTCGCGATCGCGCTGGCGGACCGGGCCGGGTCGGTCGGCGGGGATGGAATGCTGCTGCTGACGAATCGTCAGGATGGCTATCTATTTGAAATGCGTATGTTTAATTCGGATGGTAGCGAGGCCGAGACGTGCCTCAACGGGTTGCGCTGCGTCGCCCGGGCGGGGTTCGAGGCGTTCGGGGTCGACACCGCACGCGTCGGGCTCAAGCAATCGGCGGCGGACGTCGCGCGGGATCCGGACCTGGCGCCCGGGGTCTATACCGTGCGCGAGGTGGCGGGGCCGGTCGATCTCGAGGTCGCGCACTGGCCGCTCGAGGCCGGATCGCCGCGCATCGTCGATGCGCCGGTGCCGCAACTCCGCAGCACCCGCCGGTTCAGCGCGGTGGCAATCCCCAACCCGCATCTGATCGCGTTCGTCGAGCAGATCGACGAGGCCGAGCTCGTCGCGCTCGGTCGGGCGTGCGAGGCAGCGCCGGCGTGGCTGCCGAACCGCGCGAATGTCTCGTTCGTCGAGGCGCGCGGTCCCGCGACGCTGTTCGTCCGCACGTTCGAGCGCGGCGTGGGACTGACCGACAGTTGCGGCAGCGCGATGGCCGCGTCGACCTATGCCGCCTGCCTGACCGAGCGGTGCCGCTACGACACCGAGATCACCGTGCTGAACCGTGGTGGAATGGTGCGCGCCGAGGCCAGCGCCGCGGGGATGGTCCGGCTTTCGGGCAACGCCACGTTCGAATGGGCGGGGACCGTCGAAGTCGATCTTGCCGCGGCACGGGCGGGACCGGTCACCATCACGCGCCGGTTCGACGCGGAAGTCGCGGCCTGGGACGCGCTGCGAAACGGCTTGCGATAACCCCGGATCGGGATCACGAAATCTCTTGTTCATGGTCGTGGGTGCGTAATGGGTGTTCCGTTAGTGATCTGGAGAGAAAATCGATGAATCCCTTGTCTCGTATCGTCATGCTGGCCGCCGGGTCGTGCCTTGCGGTCGCTACCCCCGTGATCGCCCAGACGCGTGCCGACGAGGCGCGCTTCCAGCAGGCGCAGCAGCGGTTCGACAACGAATGGCGCAATTTCCGGGCGGAATATGACCGGTACCAGCAGGCGCGTGCACGGCCGTACCGCGATCCGCGTGACGCCGGCTATGGCGATCCGCGCTATGCCGACCCGGCGTACGACAATCGCGACGAGGCGGGGTACGATCCGGCGCGCTATTACCGCAACGACTCGCGTTATCAGGAGCGTGTCCTCGGGCCGGACGATCGGGTCTATCGCGGGACCGACGGGCAATATTATTGCAAGCGCAACGACGGCACGACCGGCCTGATCGCCGGCGCGGTCGGCGGCGGGGTGCTCGGCAACCTGATCGACGGCGGCCATTCGCGCGGTGTCGGGACGATCCTTGGCGCGATCGCCGGTGGCGTGGTCGGCAAGTCGGTCGACCAGAACAATGCGCAGGTCCGGTGCCGCTGACCGCGGTCACCAAGTCCTAAGACAAAGGCCGCGCGGCAGAACCGCGCGGCCTTTTTTTCGGCGGATCGCCGCGGGCGGCGGGGCCGCCGGTCAGTCCTTGTCGTGCGTCTCGCCATCGACCGCGAGTGCATCTTCCTCATCCGAATCGAGCGTCTCGCCAACCGTATCCGCGATCAGGTCGAGCTGATCGTACGTCGCGGTATATTCCTCGGTCGCGCCGCCTTCGTCCTCGATCGTGATGACGTAATCCTCGCCCGAACGGCTTACCGTGAACCCTGCCAATGTCTTCGCCATGACTGCTCTCCTTGAACGACGCCAGCCAAACGCCCGGTGCCGGAGAACGCTCCGCTTCCCCGCAAGAGTTTACCGGCCGTATCGGACGAGGAACCGATCTGGTACAAAACACTTGACATCGTCACGCTGTTCCGGTACATATCAGGAACGATGCAGAATTGCGCACCGCCGATCTGGTGCTGACGGGCCGGGGCTGACACGCCGACCGGCCGTCTTCGTGCGCGTCCGGGCGAGGAGCGGGACATGGCCTATCGAACACGGAACGCAGCGGCGGCTGCGTCGCTGACGGCAACGCGCCCGACCGCCTTTACCGGGCGCAAATGGGTCCGGTGGACACAGCGGATGAAGGCGGAGTTTCTCGATCACCTGGCGGCGACGTGCAACGTCAAGGCGTCGGCCGAGGCGATCGGGGTGGGCGTGATTTCGGTCTATGCGCTGCGCCGTCGCGATGCCGAGTTCGCGCGTGAATGGCAGATCGCCCTGGAAAGCGGGTACCAGCTGCTGGAAACGCTGGTGCTCGGGCACGTCCTGTCCGGCGCGGCGCGCGAGGACGGGATCGCGACGCCGCACGATTCCGCGCGTCTCGACATGGATACGGCGCTGCGCCTGCTCACCGCGCATCGCAACGCATCGGGGAAGCCTTCGGCCGAAGGCGGGGCGCCGCGCCGTCGCGCCGATATGGCGGATACCGACGCGGCGATCCTCAAGAAGCTGAAGGCGATCGAGAAACGGCGGGCAACGGCATGAGCGGCGGCGTGCGACCCCCGCGCAGGGGGACGTCGGGCGCAATCGCTGGCCTGGCCGGTCCGAGCGCCGCCGCATGGGTCGAGCGGGTTCTGGCGCTGTCGGACGACGAGCGCGCGGAACTGCTGCGCGGGCTGAGCGCACCGCAGCGGCGGACGCTCAACGACGCGTGGGTGCTGTGGGCGCATCCGGGCCAGGTGGCGCCGCCCGGGGATTGGCAGATATGGCTGATCCGGGCGGGGCGCGGGTTCGGCAAGACGCGGGCCGGTGCCGAATGGGTGAGCGAGATCGCACGATCGACGCCGCACGCGCGAATCGCGCTGGTCGGCGCGACGATCGACGATGTGCGGCGCGTGATGATCGAAGGGGAAAGCGGGCTGGTTTCAGTTGCGCGAATCGACGAACCGGTCGATTACCGGCGCGGGGCCGGGGAAATCGTGTTTGCGTCCGGCGCGCGCGCGGCGATCTTTTCGGCGGCCAGCCCGGAAGCGTTGCGGGGCCCCGAACACCACGCCGCCTGGTGCGACGAGCTTGCCAAGTGGCGGTACGGCGACGTCGCGTGGGACAATCTGATGCTCGGGATGCGGATCGGCGACCGTCCGCGCGTGCTGGTGACGACGACGCCCAGGCCGATCCCGCTGCTGCGGCGCGTGATGGCGCTCAAGGGACTGGTCGAGACGGTCGGGCGGACCCAGGACAATCCGCATCTTCCGGCCGCGTTCCTGGCGGCGCTGGAGGATGCTTACGGGGGGACCCGGCTGGCCCGGCAGGAGCTCGCGGGCGAACTGATCGAGGAAGCCGAGGGGGCCTTGTGGACGCGCGCGCAGTTCGATGCCTGCCGGGTCGCGGCGGCCCCGGCGCTGGTGCGGACGATCGTCGCGGTCGATCCGCCGGCCGGGACTGAGTCGGGGCGGGGCGACGCGTGCGGGATCGTCGCGGTCGGGCTGGGGCGCGATGGTCGCGGCTATGTGCTGGAAGATGCGAGCGTTTCCGGCCTGATGCCGGAAGGCTGGGCGCATGCGGTCGCGGCGTGCGCGGCGCGGCACCGGGCGGACCGGGTGATCGCGGAAAGGAACCAGGGGGGCAAGATGGTGGAAAGCGTGCTGCTCGCGGCGGATGCCGGGCTCCCGCTGCGGCTCGTCCATGCCGCGAAGGGCAAGGTCGCGCGGGCGGAACCGGTGTCGATCCTGTACGAACGCGGGAAGGTGTCGCACGTCGGGGTGTTCCCCGCGCTCGAGACCGAATTGTGCGGGCTGGTCGTCGGCGGCGGGTATCAGGGGCCGACGCCCTCGCCGGACCGGGCGGATGCGCTGGTCTGGGCGTTGGGTGACCTGCTGATCACGGCGACTCCAAGGCCACGGGTCCGCGGCCTCGCGGGGGATCCGTGAAGCGCGCGGTTCGCCCGCGTGCTCAGGCCGTCAGCGCGAGCGCTTCCGGGCGAAAGCGGAGGTCTGGCCGGATGTCGTCCGGCGCCATACTGTCATCGTCATTGGCGGGCGCCGCGTGCGTACGGCTTCGGCAGGCTCGCGGGCGCGCCGTCCCGCGGCGGCGCCGCACGATCCCGGTCAGGGTCGTGCCGATCCGTGCGCCGAATCCCTTCAGCCGCAGCGTGGCGGCCGTGGCGAGCACGGCGGCGATCATGTCGACATAGGCGCTGACTTCGAACGTGGTGAGCCAGGCGGCGGCATCGGGAAGCCCGAAAGCGATCATGCGAACGCCGTCCGCGCCGCCGGCCCAGGCGAGAAGGCCACAGAACAGGACGATCAAAACCGCCGCGATGACATGCCCGCGACCGATCCGGTCGAGCATGCGCGCCGGGATTTCGACGGTCGTCCTGTGCAGGAACCGGCCGGTCGGGGTTTCGGCGGCGAATGTCATCATCGCCAGTATCGCCAGGACTGTCAGGGTCAGCACCGTCCGCATCTCCACCACCGTTGCCCCGGGACTATCATGCGGCCGCGCCCGACGCACGACTTTCTGCGCCGTGCCGTGGGGTGGCGAACCTATCGCCGATCGTCCGGCGTTCCACCGGCGCAACCCCCGTCCCGCGACCGAACGGCGCCATCCCAATTGCGTGCAAAAAACCATTTCACAAAACCGAAGCAAATGTGTCATCATTCTGTAACAGTAAGATTGGGAGATGGATGATGATCAAGATCGTGACCATGGGCTTGGTTGCCCTGTCGACTCTTTCGGGTGCGGCGATCGCCCATCCGGCCACCGAGGATCCGGTGCGCGCGACGCAAGCGGTGGCCCAGCTGAGCCCGCGCGACGGCGGCGCGCAGATCGAGCTGGCGAACGCGCTGGTCCGCGCCGGGCGTGCGGACGAGGCGGTGAAATATTACCGTCGCGCGATGGCGCTCGACAATGTGATGCTCGAAACCCGCGGCGGCGATGCGATCTGGTCACACCAGGTGGCGACGCACATGCTGGGCAACGCTCCGCAACTGGCGGCACGGTAATACCCCTCCCCCCTGCTTCCGGCGTGGCATTCCGGCCCGCCGGTGGCTAGGACCGCGGCGCGCCTTGCCTGATGGCTTCGCGTACGATGGCCGGCTTCCGTCACGAAGCCCGGCCGTCGGCGGGACGGCCGCAGCAGGGATGAGACGATGGTACCGCGGGAATTGATCGACAGCGCGCA
The DNA here is from genome assembly GCF_022662475.1 of Sphingomonas sp. TREG-RG-20F-R18-01. Taxonomy (GTDB): domain Bacteria; phylum Pseudomonadota; class Alphaproteobacteria; order Sphingomonadales; family Sphingomonadaceae; genus Sphingomonas. The sequence goes on along the minus strand of NZ_JAKNQQ010000005.1, from coordinate 348,711 downwards.
GATCCCCGGCGGGGACACGATGACGCTGTATCGGCGCGGTGCCGACTTCATGATCGTGGTCGATCGCAACGAATTGATGAGCACGCGGATGAACGGCTCCGAAGAGGCGCTGGGCACGCTGGCGTGCGCACGAGTCGCGCAGGTTGCCGCGCCCCGCGTGCTGATCGGCGGGTACGGCATGGGGTTTACGCTCCGCGCGGTCCTTGGTGTCGTCGGCGCGCGGGCGGACGTGGTGGTGGCCGAACTCGTGCCGCAGATCCTCGACTGGGCGCGCGGGCCGATGGCGGCGGTGGCGGACGGATGCCTCGACGATCCGCGGGTCAGCGTGTTCGTGGGCGATGCCGCCGAGGCGATCCTTGCGCCCGGCGGCGGCTATGATGCGATCCTGCTCGATGTCGACAATGGCCCGGACGGACTGGTCCGGGCGGAGAACAACCGGCTGTACGCACCGCGCGGGCTGTCGGCGGCGCGGATGGCGTTGCGGCCCGGGGGCGTGCTCGCGATCTGGTCGGCGGCCCCCGATGCACGCTTCGTCACGCGGCTGAAGGCGGCCGGGTTCCTGGTCGACGAGGTCGCGGTCAAGGCGCGGCAGAACGGTAAGGGACCGCGCCACGTGATCTGGTTCGCGACACGCGGGTAGCGGGGCGCGGGTAGGGGCGCGGCGGGACGGGCAGGCGCTGCGCCGCGCCCCGCGGTGTCCGGTCCCGTTCCCGCAAGGCGCGTCGGTCAACCCGAGGACACCAACTCCTTTCGACCCAACGCATGGTATTCCCGCGAGGGTGGGGATCCATAAGGCGGGACGCTCGATCCCCTGGCGCTGGACTGATGCATTCCCGCCTTGGCGAGCCCGCTGTGACCATCGCTCGGCGCCAGACCGTCACCCCGGCGCAGGCCGGGGCCGGGTGGTTACCCGGGCGTGCCGGTGCGACCGAGTGCCGGATCGCCGGTTGCGTCTGGTCAACATGGCGGCCCCGGCCTGCGCCGGGGTGACGAGGGGGGGTAGCGCGACGTTCGCAGAGATCCCGCCTTTGCGGCAGTGACGCGTGGGGGTGTGGCCCGTCCCGGCCACGCGGGAAGCACAGACAGGGCACGGACGCCCGCGAGCTCGCAGGAGAACATCATGAAATGGTTCGGCTGGAAAGCGGCCGGTCGCGAGGAATCGCGGCCGGCGCTCGATCGTGCGCGCTCGCGGTTTGCCAGCGCTATGGGGGGCGAGGTTCCGCGCTCCTATGCCGCACAGGTGCGGTCGCTGTATCTGGGCAATGCGATCGCGCAGCGGGCGGTGCGGCTGATCGCGGAGGGGATCGGGGATGCGCCGCTGCTGGGCGCGCCCGAGATCGTCGCGCTGGTCCGGGCGCGCTCGGGCGGGCAGGCGCTGGGCGGGACGGTCGCGGCGCAACTGCTGCTGCACGGCAACGCCTATGTGCAATTGCTGACCGATGCGCGCGGCGACGTGGTCGAGCTGTTCGCATTGCCGCCGGAGCGCGTGACGGTCGAGCCCGATGCGGCGGGATGGCCGGTGGCCTATCGCTACGCCGTCGGGGACCGGATCGTCCGGCTGATCGCGGACGATCCCGCCGGGCGGCCGCAGATCGTCCACATCAAGGGGTTCCATCCGCTCGACGATCATTATGGGCTCGGATGCCTGGCGGGGGCGGCGGGGGCGATCGCGTTGCACAATGCGGCGGCGGCGTGGAACACCGCGCTGCTCGCCAATGCCGCGCGGCCGTCGGGTGCCCTGCTGTATGATCCGGCGGACGGATCGACCCTGTCGCGCGAACAGTTCGACCGGCTGCGCGCCGAAATGGAGGCGGGTTTTGCCGGCGTGGGCAACGCCGGACGGCCGATGCTGCTGGAGGGGGGGCTGAAGTGGCAACCGCTCAGCCTGACCCCCGCCGACATGGATTTCACAAGCATGAAGGCCACCGCGGCGCGCGAGATCGCGACGGCCTTCGGCGTGCCACCGATGCTGCTGGGGCTGCCCGGAGACGCTACCTACGCGAACTACAAGGAGGCGAACCGCGCCTTGTGGCGGCTGGCGATCCTGCCGCTGGCGGGCGCGATCCTCGCCGCCTTGTCGCAGGCGCTGGGCGGGTGGTTCGAGGCGCCGGCGCTTTCAGTCGATCTCGATCGCATCACCGCGCTGGCGGAAGACCGCGAGCGGTTGTGGACGCAGGTCGGGGCAGCGGACTTCCTCAGTCCCGAGGAGAAACGCGCGATGCTCGGCATCGCGCCGGTTGGTGTGGGAGATGCGTAATGAGTGGTGCATTGCTGGCGCAGTTGATCGCGCAAGGGTCGAGCGAGGGTGCCGACCTGACGACGCTGCGGGCGATCGCGGAGGAGGCGGGCGAAGTGTCCGCCACGCGCGCGCTCGCGCGGCTCGGGCTGGACGATGGCGCGGCGCCCAAGGACATGGCGGAGCTGCGCGAGCTGCTGGGCGCGTGGCGCGACGCCAAGAAGCGCGTCTGGAAGGCGGTGCTCGGCTGGATCGTGCGGATCGCGGGAGCGCTGCTGCTGACCGGGATCGCGGCGAAGGTGGGTTTCTGGGACTGGGTGAAGTGAGCCTGCGGTTCGCGGGCTATGCCGCGGTGTTCGACCGGGTCGATCGCGGCGGGGACGTGATCCGCGCGCGTGCGTTCGCGGATCTGGCCGCCGCGTCGGTGCCCTTGCTGTGGCACCACCGCGGCGATCCGGTCGGCGTGGTCGAGCGGGTCGTTCCCGATACGCGCGGGTTGCGCGTGATCGGGCGGATCGACGACGCCGCGCTGGCCGGGATGGTTCGCGCCGGGGCCGTGTCGGGTCTGTCGATCGGCTACCGCGTCCGGGCCGGCGCAGCGACGCGGACGGTGCGCGAGCTGACCGCGCTGGACCTGATCGAGGTGAGCCTGGTCGCGCAGCCGATGCAGCCGCTCGCACGGGTGCACGCGATCGCCGGCTGACGCCTTTCTATGTCCGCAGTTTTCTTGCCCGGCGGCGGTGTCGTCCGGGTGTCTTGGCGTGGGAGAATGACATGACCGATCAAACGATGGATGCCCTCGAAGCCAGTTTCGATACCCGCGAGATGGGGGGAGTCGTGACCCGGCCGGTTCTGGCCGGTGGTGCCGCGACGGCCGGTCCCGGCTTCTCGGCGTTTCTGCGCAGCGGCGCGGCGGTCGAGTTGAAGGCCTTTACCGGGCTGACCGGTGATGCCGGCGGCTATGCGATCCCGGCCGAAATCGACGGGGTGATCGACGCGACGCTGACCGCGATCTCGCCGATCCGGGCAATCGCGAACGTCGTCAAGGTCGGTTCCGCCGGGTATCGCAAGCTGGTGACGACGGGCGGAACGCCATCCGGATGGGCCGCCGAAACCGACCAGCGGCCGGGTACGGCGACGCCCGTGTTTACCGAAATCGCCCCGCCGATGGGGGAACTCTACGCCAATCCCAGCGCGAGCCAGGCCATGCTCGACGACGCGGCGTTCGATGTCGAGGCGTGGCTTGCACAGGAGATCGCGCTTGAATTCGCGCGGGCCGAGGGGAGCGCGTTCATCAACGGATCCGGCGTCAGCCGGCCCAAGGGCTTCCTGCAGGCCCCGATCGCCGCGACCGCCGACGCGGCCCGCGCCTTCGGCACGCTGCAATATCTGGCCAGCGGCGTTGCGGGCGATTTTCCGACGACCCCGCAGGATCGGCTGATCGATCTCGTCTAGGCCTTGCGCGCGCCCTATCGCCAGGGCGCGGTCTTCCTGATGAATGCGACGACGCTCGCGCGGATCCGCAAGGTCAAGACGACGGACGGACAATTCCTGTGGAGCCCCAGCCTGAGCGGCGCAACGCCGGGAACGTTGCTTGGCTATCCGGTGATCGAGAGCGAGGACATGCCCGACATCGGCGCGAACAGCCTCTCGATCGCGTTCGGCAACTTCAAGGCCGGCTATCTGATCGCGGAACGACGCGAGACCGTGATCCTGCGCGATCCCTATACCAACAAGCCGTTCGTCAATTTCTACGCGACCAAGCGGATCGGCGGCTGCGTGTCGAACAGCGAGGCGATCAAGCTGATGAAGTTCGCCGTTTCCTGACAGGCGCTGGCGGCCGGGGAGCGGCCCCCGGGGCGGGGCTCGGAGGAGGGGATCGCGTGCCGGCCGCCGCGATCGTTTTGCGAAGGAATCAAGATGATCGACGGGAATGGGCCGGGCGTGGTGACGCTCGGGGCGGGGGATCGTGCGCTTGCGCTGGTGGCGGTCAAGGCGGTGCTGCGCGTGGCGAGCGATACGGAGGACGACCTGCTCGTCGCGTTCGTCGAAACGGCGCTGGGGCTGGCCGAGCGGTTCCTCGGGCAAGTGACGATCGCACGGACGATGCGCGCGTGTTTCGCGCCGGCCCGCGGCTGGCAACGGATCAGCGCGGCACCGGTACGGGCGATATCGGTGGTGGAGACGCGCGCCGGGACGCCGCTCGACCCGGCCGGTTATGCGATCGACATCGATCCGCGGGGGGACGGTTGGGTCCGCGTGATCGATCCTGCGGCGGACGAGGTCGTGCTGGGGTTCGATTGCGGGCTGGCGGCCGACTGGCCCGGCTTGCCCGGCCCGATCCGGCAAGGCGTCGTCCTGCTCGCCGCGCACCTGTTCGTTGCGCGCGAAGGCAGTACGCCGCCGCCGCTCGCGGTGACCGCGCTGTGGCGACCGTTCCGGCGGATCGCCGTGATCGCGGGAGACCATCCATGCTGACGATGGTCGAACAGCGCGGCGATGCGATCGCGGCCGCGGCCGCGGATCGCGCGCGGCGCCGCGTTGCCGCCGCCTTGCGCGCGGCGTTGCCCGGCATTCTCGTGGAGATCAGCGGGGCGGAGATCGTGCTGGTCGGGCGGATCGCGCCCGACGATCCGCGCTTGCGCTGGATCGGGAGCCTCGTGCGATGAGCGCCGAACGCACGCTGCAGGCCGCGGCGCTTGCCGCGTTGCGCGCGGTCGCCGGGCTCAACGGCGTCTTCCTCGGGCCGCCGGTCCGCGCGACCGCGCCGTTTGCCGAACTCGGCGACCTGATCGCGATCGACTGGGGCACGAAGGACCTGGCCGGGCGCGAGATCCGCCTGCTGGTGACGCTCCGCGATGCCGCCGAGGGGCCGGAGCGGATCGAGACCCTCGCGGCCGGAGTCGGCGCCGCGATCGAGGCGATCCCGCGCGACCTGCCCGGCTGGAGACTCGCGAGCGTGGTGCTGGCGCGTCTGCGGATCACGGGCGGCAGCCCCGGCCAGTGGAGCGCGAGCGTGGACTATCGGATCCGGATGATGGAGGCTTTATGAGCGTGGAACGAGGCAGCGCCTTCTTGTTGAAGGTGGGGAACGGCGCGACACCGGTCGTTTATCAGACCGTTGCGGGGCTGCGCACGACGCAGTTGAGCATCAATGGCGCGCTGGTCGCCGTGACGTCGAAGGATTCCGGCGGCTGGCGCGAGCTGCTGTCGGGCGCGGGGGTGCGCAGCGTCACGGTGTCGGCGGCCGGGGTCTTTACCGGGTCGAGCGCGGAAACGCGGATCAAGGCGAGCGCTCTGTCGGGCGTGCTCGACGATTATCGGCTGAGCTTCGAGAGCGGCGAACTGCTGAGCGGCCGGTTCCTCGTGACGCGGCTCGACTACGCCGGGGATTATAATGGCGAGCGCAGCTATACGATCAGTCTGGAGAGTTCCGGACCGGTGGTGGCGGCATGAGCGCCAATCCCGTGCGCGGCGAGGCCGAGTTGCGCGTTGCCGGCGAACGCATCGTGCTGCGGCCGAGCTTTGCCGCGCTGGTCGCGGCCGAGCGAGAACTCGGGCCGTTGTTCGCGCTCGTCGAGCGCGCGGCGGCGGGGTCGCTTGCGCTCGGCGAGATGGTCGCGCTGTTCTGGCACTGCCGCCAGGATGCGCCGGAGGCGATGACGCGCGAGGCGCTGGGGGACAGCGTCGTACGCGCTGGGCTCGCCGCAGCCACGCCGGTGCTGCGCGTCCTGCTCGGCCAGATCCTGGCGGGGCGGTGATGGAGCGGTTTGCCGATGTCAGCGCGCGGCTCGCGGGACTGGCCGGGGCCGTGCTGGGGTGGAGCCCGGATACGTTCTGGCGCGCGACCCCTGCGGAACTGGCGACGGTGGTGACGGTGCTGACGGGCGGGGCGAGCGGCATCGCGCCGCCCGATGCCGCGACGATCGCACGCATGCAGGAGGCCTTTCCCGATGGAGGATGAGATCGAGCGCCTGGTGGTCGGCGTGCGCGCTGATACGGCGGGATTTGCGCGGGACGTCGATACGATGCGTGCGTCGCTCGATGGTCCTTTTACGGGCGGCGTGGATCGGGCCGGCCGCGCGATCGAAACCGCGCTGGGCAAGGCGCTGCAGACCGGATCGGTGGGGTTCGAGGACTTGCGCAAGGTCGCCCTGTCGGTGCTCGACGATATCGCCGGGGCGGCGCTGCGCAATGGCCTGAACGCGCTGTTCGGCGGGGGCGATGCCGGCGGGGGTGGCGCGACCGGTCTGCTCGGCGCCTTGTCCGGCCTGGTCGGGGGGGCGCCCGGGCGGGCGACCGGCGGCCCGGTATCGCCTGCGCGGCCGTATTGGGTCGGGGAGCGCGGGCCCGAACTGTTCGTGCCGACCGCGAGCGGCAGCATCGTTGCCGCCGGCGGGGGGCAGAGAGCGCGGGATGTCCGCGTGTCGATCACCGTCCAGGGCGGGACCGATGGCCCCCAGGCGCTCGCGGCGTCGAGCCGTCAGGTGGCGCGCGCGGTCAAGGCGGCGCTGAGCGGACCATAAGGCAACGGTTCCGCGCTGCCGGCTGCGGGCGGTTTGGTGCGGCGGAAAGGGGAAGCGTCATGGCATTCTGGCTTGCGACCGAGCGGACGGTGCAGAGCGAGGGCGTGCTCTCGCGGTTCGATCCGCGCTTCTGGACGGTCAATTTCCCGCGTCCGATGATGGCGGCGGTAACGACGATCGCGCCGGATGCGCTGCGCGTCGATGCGGTGTTCCATACGGCAGGCGATCTCGCCGGGCTGATCTGGGAATCCGAGGACACGCACGATCATCCGCTGCTGCGCTACGAAACCGCGCGCGATTATCGCGGGTGCCGGCTCAGCTTCCAGTGGCGATCGGCGGGGGTGGTGGCACTGGACGCGGTCAACGGGCCGGTCCTGACGATCGAGGGACGCGACGCCGGCGGGGCGGCGCGCGCCTGGTATGTACGGCTGTGGAATTATGCGGAAGGGACGCCAACGTACGCGCAGGTCGCGCTCGACTTCGCCGCGCTCGATGGCGGGTTCGACCTGCCGGGCGAGGCAGACCCGGTGTGGGCGGGCGACATCGACCGGATGTTCGTATCGCTGGTCCCGCCGGGCTATGTCGCCGGGGCGAGCACGCCCGCGCCCGCGCTTCCGCTCCCGGTCGAGGCATGGGTCGAGCTGCGCGGGATGACGTGCGACGGATCGGGCGCGGTGCTTGCGATCGGTGATGGCATCGTGCCCGAGCATGGCCTCGCGATGGCGAGCGGGTATGACGACAGCTACACCCTCACGCCCGCGCGGTTGCTGCGCAACGTGCTGCTGCTCGGCTATCGTGGCAGCATCACGCATTATGTCGGCATGAGCCACTATATGCGGCTCGAGGCGAATGGGGGCGGCTATTACGCCAGCCTGGCGGGCGGGGTCCTGAACGTCGCGGCGGCGGCCTGGCATGCCGATTTCGCGCGGACCGCCCAGGCGCTGGGCTTCGACGTGATCTGGTCGCTCAGCTACGAACTGTTCGACGCCTATTGCTGGGGCGACTGGAAGCAGCGCGCCTGGGACGGCGCGCCCGCGTTGACCGGATGGTCGCCACCCTCCACCCTGTTGTCCCCCGCGCACGCCGGCGCGATGGCGTATCTGCGGACGGTCGCGGCCGCGTTCCTCGGGCTTGCGCTGGCGGCCGGCCTCGCGCCGAAATTCCAGGTCGGCGAACCCTGGTGGTGGGTCATGCCCGATGGCCGCCCCTGCCTGTACGATGCGGCGGCCAGGGCAGCGTTCGGTGGCGATCCGGTGCCGATCGCGACGCTCGCGACCATGACCACTGCCGGCGAACAGGCGCTGCTGGACGCCGCGGGCGTGGTGCTCGCCGCCTCGACCGCAAAGCTGGTCGCGGCGGTGCGCAGCGTTGCCCCGGCCGTACAGACCCATTTGCTGGTGTATCTACCGACCGTGCTGGCAACCGCAATGCCCGACGCACGGCGCGCCAACGTCCCGCTCGGCTGGGCCAGGCCTGCGTTCGACGTGCTGCAACTCGAGGATTATGATTTCGTCGTCGCGGGCAATGTCGCGGCCACCGCGCGCGGGGTTGCGGCGATGCAGGCACGGCTTGGCTACGCGGCCGCAGATACGCATTATTTTTCCGGTTTCGTGCTCCGGCCCGATCAGGTGGCCGACTGGCGTGCGATCGAGGCCGCGGTGGCGGCGGCGCAGGCGCGCGGAACGGGGCGCACCTTCGTGTGGGCGCTGCCGCAGGTGCTGCGCGACGGGTACGTGCATTTCGATCAGGGGGAGGATGCCATGGACGCGTTCGACGACGTGCTGTTCCCGATCGCGCTCGGGCAGGAGGCCGAGGTCACCCCCGGATTTTCCACCGCGATCGTGACGAGCGGTGGCGGTTTCGAGACGCGCAACGCAAGCTGGGGCGAAGCGCGGACGCGGTATGATGTCGGCCCCGGCGTGCGCTCGGAAGCGGATATCGCGACCCTGCTGGCGTTCTTTCGGGCGCGGCTGGGGCCGGCGCGGGGCTTTCGGTTGCGCGATCCGTTCGACGCGTGTTCGGGCGGGGACGTCCCGACTCCGTTCGATCAGCAGATTGGCGTTGGCGACGGGATCACTGCCCGCTTTGCGCTGACCAAGCGCTACGACGACACCACGCGGCGGATCACGCGCCCCGTCGCGGGCAGCGTCCGCGTGGCGGTCGCGGCCACCGAGACGACCGCCTTTTCGGTGGTCGCGGGCGGGTGGGTCGACCTCGACGCGCCACCCGCGGCGGGCGCAGCGGTGTGCGTGGGGTTTCTGTTCGATGTTCCCGTCCGCTTCGCCGAGGATACGCTCAGCGTCTCGCGCGCGACGTTCCTCGCCGGGACGGCATCCCGGGTCCCGCTGATCGAAGTGCGCGAGGCGGGGGCGTGAGCGTTCTCGACGGGCCGCTGACGACGATCGCGCTGTGCTGGCGGATCGAGCGGTGCGACGGGATCGCCTTGGGGCTGACCGATCACGATCGCGATCTGCTGATCGACGGCCTCGTTCACCGGGCCGCCCCCGGCATGACGCCATCGGCGATCCGGCGTGGCGACGGGCTGGATGCCGATACGATGGACATTACCGGCGCGCTGACCAGTGCGGCGATCACCGAGGCGGACCTGCTCGCCGGACGCTGGGACGGCGCGCGAGTCGTGCTGTTCGCGGCGGACTGGACGGGGGCGGATGCGACGCGCGTCCCGCTTGGCCTGGGAACGATCGGCGCGGTCGAAACCCGGCGCGGGGCCTTCACCGCCGAATTGCGCGGTGCCAGCGCCGGACTGGATCGACCGGTGGTCGAGCTGACCTCCGCCGAATGCCGCGCCGAGCTCGGCGACAAGCGCTGCCGTGTCGCGCTGGCCGCGCGTCGGCGGCTGCAGCGCGTGGTGACGGCCAGCGGGCAGACGCTGACGCTGGATGCTTTCGAGCCGAGCGCCAACGCCTATGGCGGTGGCCTGCTGCGCTGGATCGGTGGCGCGAACGGCGGTCTGCGCGCGGCGATCGCGGCGTCGTCGGCGGCCGACGTGACGTTGCGCGGCGAGCCCGCCATGCCGGTGGCCGTCGGCGACCGCGTCGAGCTGATCGAGGGATGCGACAAGAGCCTCGCGACGTGCGCCACGCGCTTCGGCAATGCCGCAAACTTTCGCGGGGAACCGTATCTGCCGGGGATCGACCTGCTGACGCGCTATCCGGGCGCATGACACGCGTCGATGGCGCGGTGGTGGCCGCCGCCCGGGCCGTGCTGAGCGCGCGGTTCCGCCTGCACGGGCGCGATCCCGCTCTTGGGCTCGATTGTGTCGGGGTCGTAGCGGTGGCGGCCCGCGGAGCGGGCTATGACGGCGCGGTGCCCACCGGGTACGCGCTGCACGGGGGCGACGTCGCGCGGGTGCGTGCGCAGTTCGATGCCGCCGGGTTCGTGCCCGCAGCGACCGTGCGACCCGGTGCGATTGCGCTTTTCGACAGTGGTCTCGGGCAATTGCATCTGGCGGTGATCGTGCCTGGCGGGATCGTCCATGCCGATGCCATGCTGCGTCGCGTGGTTGAACGGCCGGGCATGCCACCATGGCCGCTGCTCGGGTGCTGGCACGTGCGCGATAGTCGGGAGGATTGATCGATGGCGACGCTCGTGCTCACAGTTGCCGGCACCGTGATCGGCGGACCGATCGGAGGTGCCATCGGGGCGGCGCTTGGTAGCGTGATCGACCATGACCTGCTGTTCGCGCCCAAGGGACGCGAGGGGCCGCGCCTGTCCACACTCCAGGGTCAGACGTCGAGCTATGGGACGCCGATCCAGCGGATCTACGGAACGATGCGGGTCGGTGGCTGCGTCATCTGGTCGACCGAGCTGATCGAGAGCACGACCAGGAGCAGTAGTGGCAAGGGGCAGCCGAGCCTCACCGCCTACAGCTATTCGGTGTCGTTCGCGGTGGCGTTGTCGGGGCGCCCGATCCTGGACGTCGGGCGGATCTGGGCCGATGGCAAGTTGCTGCGCGGGGCGGATGGCGCTTTCAAGAGCGCGACCGGGTTCCGGTTGCACCGTGGGGACGAGGACCAGGCGATCGACCCGTTGCTCGCCGCGGCCGAGGGGGGCGGGCTCTCGCCGGCGCATCGCGGGGTCGCCTATGCCGTGTTCGAACAGCTCCAGCTCGCGGATTACGGCAACCGTATTCCGTCGCTGACGTTCGAAGTGATCGCCGATGCGGGTCCGGTGAGCATCGGCGCGATCGTCGCCGATCCCTCCGACGACGGGATCGTCGGCGACGGGGCGGCGGGCACGGTGACCGGCTTCGCGGCTTATGGCGACAGCGTCCGCAGCGCGATCGAGCCGCTTGCCGAGGCGAGCGGGACGTGGTTTGCGCCCGCCCCCGGATTGACCGACGCGCGCCTGGTCCAGCGCGGCGGGACAGTCGCCGATCGCGTCATCGACCTGGGCGAAACGATTGCGGACGGCGCCACGCCGGGCGCGGCGGGTCGCAGCATCGCCGCACTGGAGACCGTCGCGCGGCAGGTGGTGGTGTCGTATTACGATCCGGCGCGTGATTTCCAGGTGGGTGTCCAGCGCGCACGGCGGCCCGGGGCGGGCGCGCGCGAAGATCGCGTCGCGCTTGCCGCGGCGGTCGATGCGGGATCCGCCAAGACGATCGCCGAACAGATCCTCGCGCAGGGCGAGGCGGGCCGCGAGCAGCGCACCGTTACCCTGGGCTGGGATGCGCTGGATATCCTGCCCGGCACCTGCGTCACCATCCGGGATGTGGCGGGGGTGTGGCACGTCACGCACTGGGCGTTCGAGCAGCACGTCGTGACGCTGGTGTGTGTCCGCCTCGCGGCGCGAACCGCGGCGGCGCGCGCCAGTCCCGGACGCCTGCTGCCTGCGCCCGATGTGGCAACGGGGCAGACGCTGCTCGTGGTGGCCGAGATGCTGCCGTTCGACGATGTCCTGCTGGCGGCCCCGCGCCTGACGATCATCGCTGCGGGAACCGCGCCGGGGTGGCGTCGCGCGGCGATCCTGTACAGCGTCGATGACGGGGCGCGCTGGGTCAATGCGGGCGCGACGGCCGCACCCGGCGTGATCGGCCGCATCGTCGCCATGTCGTCGGGCGGCAGTGCGGCGCTGGTCGACCACGCGCGATGGATCGAGGTCGACCTGGCGCATGCCGAGATGACGCTGGCCGGCGCGGATCCCGCCGCGCTTGCTGCAGGCGCGAACGTGGCGCTCGCTGGAAAGGAAATGCTCCAGTTCGGCGTTGCGGACCAAGTCGGCATGACCCGCTGGAAACTTTCCGGACTGCTGCGCGGACGCCGCGGCACCGAAGACGCCATCGGGACTCAGGCGCCGGGCGACCCCTTTGCCGTGCTGACCCCGGAAAGCGCGACTACCCTGGACCTGACGCTGGCAACGCTGGGCAGCCCCGTCCGTCTGCTCGCGACCGGGCCAGGGGATCTGGCCGGCCCGGCAAGCGCCGTGCTGACCCCCGACGGTGCGTCGATCGTACCGCCATCCCCCGTCCAGCTCGATCTGCGCGAGATCGGGAATGGCGATGTTGCAGTGCAATGGGTGCGACGCAGCAGAACTGGCTGGCAATGGACCGACGGCGTCGATGCCCCGCTGGGCGAAGAGCGGGAAGCCTATCGCGTCACGATCGGCGACGAAGCCGGTGTCTTCCGCAGCGTCTCGGTGACCAGCCCGACCCTGCTGCTACTCGCCGCGGAGCGCGCAAACGGAACCGTGGTTGCCGTCCGCCAGGTCGGGACCCATGGCGAATCCCGCCCTGCACGCCTGGCGGTTCCCGCCTGGATCACCTGAAGGAGACGGTCATGAACGACCAGACGACCACGCGGCTTGCCTTGCCATTCCTGCAGTCGGGGCAAGCCCAGAAGGAACTCACGCACAACGAGGCACTCGCGCTACTCGACATCGCGGTACAGCCGATCGTCGAGGCCGTCGGCCTGTCCACCCCCCCGGCGGACCCGATCGCGGGGCAATGCTGGATCGTCGGCGCCAACCCCCTGGGCGCGTGGGGCGGAAAGGCGGATGCGCTTGCCGGCTGGACCGATGGCGGATGGCGTTTCGTAGCCGCGACGGAGGGAATGTCTGCGTGGAATCGCAACGACATGACCGTTACGCGCTATGTCGGCGGACGATGGGAGATCGGTCTGGTTCGCGCGGACCAGCTGGTGATTGGCGGGGTGCCGGTGGTCGGTCCGCGCCAGCCGGCCGTCGGAGCCCCGATCGGAGGCGATAATATCGATGGTGTTGCCCGACAGGCGATCACTAATATTTTGACCGTTTTACAAAGGCATGGCCTCGTTTTTCCGTAACGCGGAAGGGGGTGTTGCTGTGGCAATTCGGCAACAGATCCGGGCATTTGTTCGCTTGCGCGGAAACCTTCTGTTGGGTAGGGAGTTTGCGCTGTCCGAGTGACAACCAGAAGAAGGGGTTTTTTTATGCGGAAGCTAGCCGTTGCCATGGCGCTTGCGACCACTGCTCTCGCCACACCTGCCCTCGCCCGCGATAATTCGTGGTACGTCGGCCTCGAGGGTGGCGGCATGATCGTGGAAGATATCAAGTTCAACATCGCTGGCGTCAACAACGCCGGTAACGTCGATCACCACTACGGCTACGATGTCGATGGTACGATCGGTTACGACCTCGGCATGTTCCGCCTTGAAGCCGAAGTCGGCTACAAGTCGGCATCGGTCGATGCATATCGCTCGTCGGTCACGACGCCGTCGGGCACCGCAGGCAGCAACTTCGCTGCAGGCACGTACAATGGCGCGGCTGGCCGCACCTCGGCACTCAGCTTCATGGTCAATGGCCTGCTCGACTTCGGTGACGATGACGGCATCCAGGGCTTCGTCGGCGGCGGTGTCGGCGTTGCACGCGTGAAGGGTCGCTACGAGATCGCTCCGAACTCGCAGTTCCTGAACGACAGCGACACGACGTTCGCCTACCAGGGTCTGGCCGGCGTCCGTGCGCCGATCACCAACCACATCGACGCGACGCTGAAGTATCGCTTCTTCACCGCCGACAAGGTTCGCCTGGTCGACGTGTCGGGCCGTCAGTTCGACGGCAAGTTCCGTACGCACAGCCTCCTCGGCGGCTTCACGTACAACTTCGGCGAGCCTGCTGCTCCCCCGCCGCCGCCGGAGCCCGCTGCTCCGCCGCCCGCTCCGGAGCCCGCAGCACCGCCGCCCCCGCCGGCACCGGTCTGCTCGCCTGGTCCGTTCATCGTGTTCTTCGAGTGGGACAAGTCGGACGTTACGCCTGAGGCAGCCGGCATTCTCGACAACGCGATCGCCCAGTACCAGAACTGCGGTAACGCACGTGTCATGCTCGCAGGTCACACCGACCGTTCGGGTTCGGCATCGTACAACGTCGGCCTGTCGCAGCGTCGCGATGACTCGGTCCAGGCTTACCTGACCGCGCATTCGATCCCCGCTGGCGTGATCACCTCGGAAGCGTTCGGCGAGAGCCGCCCGCGCGTCGAGACCGCAGACGGTGTTCGCGAAGTGCAGAACCGTCGCGTGGAAGTCACGTACGGTCCGGGTTCGGGCAACTAAGCCTGAAGCCTTCGGCAAGAAAAACGGGGAGATCGGCTATCGCCGGTCTCCCCTTTTTTTGTCGATCGAAGATGGCGCGCCGATCCCGCTGTTCGGCAACATGGGGGCGCTGTCATTTTGTCTTTGATCGGCTACAGGGAAGGCGACGAGGCGTGCCTTGCCCGGCCCCTGATGGCCGGCGATCACGGTAGCAAAGTGGTTTCAGGGGATTTGTGATGCGGATTACGATGATCGGATCGGGCTATGTCGGCCTGGTTTCCGGGGCGTGCTTCTCGGATTTCGGCCATGACGTGATTTGCGTCGACAAGGACGCGTCGAAGATCGCCGCGCTCGAGGCGGGCCGCATGCCGATCTTCGAACCGGGCCTGGACACGCTGGTCGCCACCAACGTCGCGGCGGGCCGGCTGACGTTCACTACCGACCTGCACGCCGCCGTGCGCGGGGCGGATGCCGTATTCATCGCGGTGGGGACGCCGTCGCGCCGTGGCGACGGCCATGCCGACCTGACCTACGTCTTTGCAGCGACCAGGGAAATCGCCGAGGCGATCGACGGGCCGGTCGTGGTCGTGACGAAATCGACCGTTCCGGTCGGCACCGGCGACAAGGTCGAGGAAATCCTGCTCGAGCAAGCGGGCGACTTCCCGATTGCAGTGGTCTCCAACCCCGAATTCCTGCGCGAAGGCGCGGCGATCGGCGACTTCAAGCGTCCCGACCGGATCGTGATCGGAACCGAGGACGAGCGCGCCAAGGGTGTCATGCGGGAAGTGTATCGTCCGCTTTATCTGAACGAAAGCCCGATCCTCTTCGTCGGACGTCGCACATCCGAACTGATCAAATATGCCGCGAACGCCTTCCTGGCGACCAAGATCACCTTCATCAACGAAATCGCCGACCTGTGTGAAGCAGTCGGCGCCAATGTCCAGGATGTGTCGCGGGGCATCGGGCTCGACAAGCGGATCGGGTCGAAGTTCCTTCACGCCGGTCCCGGCTATGGCGGGTCGTGCTTTCCCAAGGACACGCTAGCGCTGCTAAAGACTGCCGAGGATTATGAAACCCCGGTGCGGATCGTCGAGGCGGTCGTTCAGGTCAACGACAACCGCAAGCGCGCGATGGGCCGCAAGGTGATCAAGGCGCTGGGCGGCGAGGCCAAGGGCAAGACGGTCGCGATCCTCGGCCTGACGTTCAAGCCGAATACCGACGACATGCGCGACGCACCGAGCCTGGCAATCGTCCAGAGCCTGCTCGACGCTGGCGCCACGGTTCGCGCGCATGATCCCGAAGGCATGGAGCTCGCCAAGGCGATGATGCCGGCCGTGACCTATTGCCGCGATGCGTATGAAGCGGCGTCCGGCGCGGATGCGATCGTCATCGTGACCGAATGGGACATCTATCGCGCGCTCGACCTGCGACGCCTCGCCGCAACCATGGCGGCCAGCGTGATGGTCGACTTGCGCAACGTCTACCCAGCGGCCGACGTTGAGCGGGCGGGCTTTGCCTATAGTGCCGTTGGGCGCTGACCGTCAGTCGGGTTCCGCCGTGGCGAGCGCCGCTGCCAGCCATGGTGGAACCAGCGCGTCGCCGAGCGCCTCGACGCGGCGCAATTCGACCATCCGCTCCAGCGTGGGATACACGCTGCGAGTGCGATCCCCCGGCTCGGCGAGCGGGGCGACCACGAGCCGTCGATTGACCTTTGCACGATGATGCATGCGGGCGGTGTTCTCCTGCCCGGTATAGCAGCCCTTGGTGAAGCTGACTCCATTGAGCTCCCGCGCATTGGCTTCGAGCCACAGCGTCTGGTCGCTGCCCAGTTCGCCCTGGCCTTCGGTCACGCCCAACGACAGGCGATGCTCCAGCCAGCCGGCGGCCGGCGCGCTCGCGGCCCCCAGCCAACGGTAGCCGAGGTCGGCGAGGCGTGGATCCGTGACGCCGTCGCCGGGCTCGAGTGACCAGTGGACCGCCCCCGCCACCGGTTCGATCGTGATCGCCCGCCGCAGACGATACAGGGAAAGCCGCTTGGCGAGCGCTTCCGCCGCGCTGGCTTCGCAATCGATCAGGATGGCGTCGTCGTCCGCCCACAGGAGGAAATCGAACAGTGCCTTGCCTTGCGGCGTCAGCAGCCCGCCCCAGCGCGGCGTCGCAGCGTCCAGGGTCGCGACGTCCTGCGTGATCAGCCCCTGCAAAAATCCGCGCGGATCGTCTCCGGCGACGCGCAGCAGCGCGCGATCAGACAGCATCGTGCCGCGCGACGTGGCAGGGGATCGTGCGGGAAGGGTGGTTTCGGTCATGCCAACGAGATAGGACGCCCCATGGCTTTGCATAAGAGGCGGTGATGGCAGCGTACGATCTGATCCTGAAGAATGGCACGGTGCATTTACCGAGTGGCCCGGCGCAAATCGACGTCGGCGTGATCGGCGGCCGCATTGCGGCGCTCGGCGCGCTTGGGGCGGACGATGCCGGCGAAACGATCGATTGCACCGGTCTGGACGTCTTGCCGGGTGTCATCGACACGCAGGTCCATTTCCGTGAACCCGGTCTGGTTCACAAGGAGGATCTGGAAAGCGGCGCGCGGGCGGCGGTGCTGGGCGGGGTCACGGCGGTGTTCGAAATGCCCAACACCAAGCCCAATACCGATTCGGCGGATGCGATCGCGGACAAGCTTGCGCGCGCGCATCATCGCATGTGGTGCGACCACGCCTTCTACGTCGGTGCCACCAACCACAATGCCGCTGATCTGGCCGAGCTGGAACGTCTGCCGGGAACGGCGGGCGTCAAGATCTTCATGGGGGCGTCGACGGGCGACCTGCTCGTTTCGGAAGACGCGCGGCTCGCCGAGGTACTGGCATCCGGCCATCGCCGGGTCGCGATCCATGCCGAGGACGAGGCCCGGATGAACGCGCGCACAGGCGAGCGTATCGCGGGCGACGCCTCGTCGCATCCGGTATGGCGGGATGACGAAAGCGCGTTGTTGGCGACCCGGCGGATTCTCGGACTGGCGCGCGCCGCGCGGCGTCGGATCCATGTCCTGCACGTCACCACCCCGGCCGAACTGGCCTTGCTCGGCCAGAACAAGGACATCGCCAGTTGCGAGGTGACTCCGCAGCACCTTACCCTCGCGGGGGAGGAAGCCTACCCGAGGCTCGGGACGCTGGCGCAGATGAACCCGCCGATCCGTTCGGGCGAGCATCGCGATGGCTTGTGGCATTGGCTGCAGCAGGGTGTCGTGGATATCCTCGGGTCGGACCATGCGCCGCATACGCTCGAGGAAAAGTCCAAGCCTTATCCCGACAGTCCCAGCGGGATGCCGGGGGTGCAGACGTTGTTGCCCTTGATGCTGAACCATGTCGCCGAAGGGCGCACCACCCTGCAGCGCGTGATCGACCTGACGAGTGCCGGGCCGCAACGCGTGTTCGGTCTGTCCGGCAAGGGGCGGATCGCGGTCGGCTATGACGCCGATTTCTCGGTGGTCGATCTGAAGGCGCGCTGGACGATCGAGCAGGATTGGCTCGCATCGCGCTGTGGCTGGTCGCCGTTCACGGGAATGACGGTTACCGGCAAGCCGCTTGGCACGATCGTGCGGGGCCACCGGGTCATGTGGGACGGAACGCTCGCCGATACGGCGATCGGCGAGCCGATCCGGTTCGAAGCGATCGATTTCGGGTGATCGCGACGGGCGGGTGGACCGGCTGACCGGTCCACCCGATCGTTGTTACTTCTTGCCGCGCAGCGTGTTGATCAGCGCGAGGCCGATCGTGCCGACCAGGGCGGCAGTCGCCCACGGCTTGGCCCGCGCGAAATCGCGCGCCTGCTGAACGAGCGGCCCCGGGCCGGCTGCGATGGCATCCTGGACGCCGCCGATCGCCTTGTTGACGCCGCCGGTCACCTGGTCCGCGATGCCGTCGCCCTGAAGCTTCGAGCTGCCGGTCAAATTGCCTGCGGCTTCCTTGATCGAACCGGTGACATTCTGGGCTTCGCCCTTGAGGGTGTTCTCGTTCATCGCTGGGATCCTTTCATACACGGCCATACCGTCAGGGCATGGTTCGGAAGCGCAACGGTTGAAACGCGCGCTGGTGCCATTGAAAAAGGCATGTCTATTTGTCGGTGAACCGTTTGACCTTGACGGGAAGGTCCTTGCCCTTGGTGCGGCGGGAAGGAACCTGGACCGGATGCTTCTTCTTCCATTGCGCAAACGTCATCGGCCCGTCGGGCGTGTCGATCAGGATCTCGTCGGTGGGTTCGGTCATGCGCGCGTCTTTCCGGCGTTGAAGGGCCAGTCGATGACACGTCCGGCGAACAGCGCCCACCAGACGATCACAGGCTGAAACGCAAGACGCGGAATATGGTACCACAGACCGAGGCCACCGGTGCCATGGGCGACATAATCCGCCGCGTGCTTGATGTTGGCGGGATAGACGCAGACGGCATAGGCCGCGAGCAGCGCACCTGCCCACCACCGCAGCCGCGGTACGAACAAGCCGATCGCGCCCGCGATCTCGCAACATCCGGTCGCCAGGATGACCTCAGGCGCAAACGGGACCCATTTCGGGGTAATCCCCAGAAACGGTCCCGGCACGATGACGTGCAGGATCCCCGCAGCGAGATAGATCACGCTCAGGACCGCGCGCAGCACCGGCCGCATCACGGGAGCGACGCCGGTCTGCGCCACGGGATCAGAACGGGAACCACTTCGAGGTCTTGTTGAACTTCATATAGCCGAGATTGACCCCCTGCCGCCAGCCGACCCCCAGACGAATCGGGATCAGCACGGTGTTGCCGCGCCGCAGATAGCTCGCCGCGAATCCACCGACGAAATAGACCCGTCCCTCGGCCGCCGGAAAGCGATGGAACAGCTCGGCCGAATCATAGAGATTGTAGACGAGCACGAACACCTTGTTGGCATCGCCGCCAAGATCGAAGCCGATCGACGGTCCGGTCCAATAGACGGGCTGCTCTCCCTCGACCTTGTGGAACATCGTTCCCTTGCCATACCGCAGCCCGACGACGACGGCGCCCGACGCTTCACGCCCGGAGATATAGGCATTTGGCTCGCCTTGCTCCTTCAACGTGCGCTCGAGGATGCCGGCCAGCCCGGAGGCGCCTTTCCCGAACGTGCCCTCGGCCGCGGCGAGCAACTCGCCTTGCTGGAAGGTCTGGCTCTGCGCCGCCGAGGCATCGGCGCCTGCTCGAGCGCCATCCTGTGCCGCAACGTCGACGGGATTCTGCTGCTGCGCCGGGGCGCCGTTGGCAGGGGGGTCTGGATAGCGCGGGGAAGGCGTGGGCGTAGCCGTGTCCTGCGGATAGGCGTTTTGAGGATAGGGCGGTGGCGCATCCGCGTTTGCCGGATAGGCATTTTGCGGCGCGCCGGTTTGTTGTGACGCCCGCGGGGACGGGCTGGGTGCCCTCGGTGCGGCCTGCGATGGCGCAAGGTCCGAATCGATGCCCTGGTTCGGATCGATCGTCCTAACCTGTGCGCCGAGTGGCGCCGCCGCGAGCGCAAGCGCGAGGATGGTTCCGACCGTCGGAACCGCAAACCAACCCACCCGCATCGTCATTCTCCCCAACTGCATCTCCGATCCTAGCGCGGCATCACATGACGCGACAATGAACACCGCGCCAGCCCGAGTCGATTTCACGTCGGACGACCGCTAAACGCGCTGTTGATCACAGCGAAGAGCGCGGCTATAGAGCCACCTCGCCGTGACCTGGAGACGTGGGTGAGTGGCTGAAACCAACGCTTTGCTAAAGCGTCGTACGGGAAACCGTACCGAGAGTTCGAATCTCTCCGTCTCCGCCACCGGCCGCGCAAGGGTGTGATCGAGTTGTCCGCTTGGCAACGAAACGCCCGGTTCCGCGATGATCGCGCCAGCAGGGCATCATGCCGATCGTACGGATCGATCTTCAGCGTGATGCGGCTGCCAGAGCGCGCCACGACGCTCGTACATCGCGGGGGGTGCCGCCGCGCCGGAATTGGCGGCTGAGCCGTCGGAAGCTGGATTGCCACGGCCATTGCACCAAGATTCGGGAGTGGTGATCGGCACGGTCAGGACGAAGCCGTATCACCAGCCTCCTTGACGCGCCGTGTCCCGTCATCAAGGAATATGGCATGCCAGATTTCAACGCCTTGGTTGCAGCCTGCCTTCTGACGGCCGTGCCCGGCGCTTCCATCGCGCAACGCGGGGGCGCGGCCGATGCGCCGGCTAACAAGGCGCTGATTGCGGATGCCAGGCCACGTGGCGCCGAGCAGGCCAATGTGTGGATACCCCTGGACGTCATAACGCTCGGCACCGAGGCCGAACGGCGGCGTGCCATGTTGGCGCGGATCAGGACCGAGGTCGAAAAGCGCCATTCGACGATCGATCTGGCGGGGCTCGACCAGGTCCTGGCGACGATGAACGCGATTCCGCGCGAGCGTTTCGTCGACAAGCCGCACAGGAAGGCCGCCTATGTGCCCGCCTCGCTCGACATCGGCTTCGGACAGACCATCTCCGATGCCTATATCGTCGCGATCATGACCGTTGCCGCGAAGCTGACGCCCGATGCAAACGTGCTCGATATCGGGACGGGCTCGGGCTACCAGGCCGCGCTATTGAGCCGTCTGGCGCGCACGGTGACATCGGTGGAAATCGTGCCGCAACTGACCAGGCAAGCCCGTACGCGGCTGCAGCGGCTCGGCTACGGCAATGTCGCCGTCCGGCAAGGCGACGGGTTTGAAGGATGGGTGCCGAGCGCCCCGTTTGATGTGATCGTCGTGGCCGCCGGAACCAAGACCGTACCGAAGGCCCTGGTCGACCAGCTCAAGGTCGGTGGTCGGCTGATCATTCCGGTCGGCCCCACCGCGCTCGAAGAAGAACTGCTGGTGCTGACGAAGCTGCCGAACGCGCTCGACGAATGTTCGTTGGGGCCCGCGACCTTCGTCCCGATGACGGGTCGGGTGCGCGCGCTCGACCCGGCGAAGGCCGCCGCGCCGAGATCGAACGTGCGCCTGTGTTTCGGCGCGGCGGTCACGTGATCGGGGCGGCGTCGTCCAGGCGGGACTTCTGCGGATCGATGGCCGCCCGCATCAGCGCTTGAGCAGGCTTTCCGCGGTTTCGAACGCAACGGGTGCCGGGCCGAGCGCGGCAGGATCGGAATAGCTGGCGCGGCCATTCTCGACATGCCCGGCGAGCCGCACGACCTGGCCGTCGGCGCGTATCCTCAGATCGTACCAACCATGGCTATGCGCGAGATCCAGCGCCAGCGTCGCGGTGCCCCCCGGGGCCAGCGTACAGTGGCGCGGCGCGGCACCATAAGCGAGGTCCGTGATCGTCGGTTCGGTCGAACGCGCCGCAAGATTGCGCAGCTGCAACCGTCCCGCGCGATCGAGCATCGGACTGAAGCAGACCGCGTGCGCGGCGAAACGTCGATGGAAGCCGTTTGGCGCGAGGACGAAGAGGTCGTGGCGTCCGGTGGCATCTGGCACCACGTCGCAGATCAGCGACCGTCCGGCGCCGACGGTGTAGCGCCGCGGGACCGCCTCCAGCGCAAGCGCATCGTAGACATGGAATACGGCGGCCTGGGCGGTGCCGGGATTGTCGAGCCGCAACGCCAGTCCCGTGTCGTTCCGCTCGAGGATGGCGGCGAGTCGATACTGCGTCGCGCGACGCCGCCGCACGCCCTTTTCCTGGCGTGGCGCGATCAGTGTCGCGGGCGGATCGGGCCGGGCGAGGGGCAGCCCGCTCGCGCGTTTGGCCAACGCGGCGGTGGCGGGCAGCGTGGGGAAGAATGGCTGGGCGTTGGGCGTCTCGAAATCGAAGCAGCTGGTGAGATCGCCGCACACGGCCCGCCGCCATGCACTGATATTGGGCTCGTGGACACCGAAGCGGGTTTCCAGAAAGCGGATGACGCTGGTGTGATCGAACACGTCGGAGGCGACATAGCCGCCGCGGCTCCACGGCGAAATCGCGTAGAGCGGGACGCGCATGCCGAGACCGTAGGCACGGTGCAGATACGGTGCGTCGGCGGTGCCTTGGGCGTGGATATGATAGTCGTCGTCGACCGGGATCGTCGTCCCGCCGATCATCCGCGTCGGATCGCCCGGGTCGCGCGCCGGTGGGGCGGGTGGCGGGACGTGGTCGAACAGCCCGTCGTTTTCGTCGAAGTTGAGGATGAAGACGGTCCGTGCCCACACCTTGGGGTTGCTTGTCAGCGCATCGAGCACGCGCGCGGTATAATCGGCGCCTTGCAGCGGCGACGATGGCGTTGGGTGCTCCGAATACGCGGCGGGAGCGATGATCCATGACACCGACGGCAGCGTGCCCGCGACGACATCGGCCTTCAGCAGGTCGAGATCCCGCGTCGTCAGCGTGCGGCGGAACAGGTCTGCCTCGGGGCCGGACGTGGCCGCCCGTGCCGCCCGATAGCGCCGGAAACCCGCCAGCGGGTTGTCGGTGAAATTGTCGGCCATGTCCTGGTAGATCTGGAAGCCGACCCCGGCCGCCAGCAGCCGCTCGGGATAGGTCGTCCAGGTATAGCCGCCGTGACCGTGCGGATCCGCGAACGAATCATAACTGTTGTCGATCACCGGCCCATGGCCCTTGCCCGCCGGGTCATTGGTACCGGTCCAGAGGAACAGCCGGTTGGGGTTCGTCCCCATGTGCGTTGCGGCGTGATAAGCGTCGCACAGCGTGAAGGCTTCGGCGAGCGCATATTGGAACGGCAGGTCGGCCCGGGTGAAATAGCCCATCGCATGATTGTGCTTGGCCTTGGTCCAGGCCCCCATCCGGCCATTGTCCCACGCCGCTTGGCTGTCGGGGAAGGTGTGCGGCGTCCCGTCGTGCCGGACCAGCGCAAAATCCTCGTGGGTGTCGAAGTGGAACGGAGCGATCAGCCCGGGCACGCCATCCCGTTCGTTCGGCTGGACGAAGACGGTGCCATCGGATCGATCGCCATGATCGGGCACCGGAATCGCGAAGCGATCGCCAAACCCGCGCACGCCGTTGAGTGCGCCGAAATAGTGGTCGAACGCGCGGTTCTCCTGGGTCAGGATCACGACATGGTCGACATCCATGATCGTCCCGCTGCGCCGGTCGGCTGGAATTTCCAGCGCGCGTGCGATCGCGGGCATGAACGCCGCCGCGGCGCCGCCGGATGCGAGCATCGCGCGGAGAACGGCGCGCCGGTCATAATCGGGAGAGGACATCGCTGAGCTCCTGTCGAACCGGTCGAATCGTCGGCGACCTACCCGCGCCCCGGCGGGATCGCGTCACAAATCCTGTCGCGCCTCACGTCGTCGCCGTCGCCTCGCACCAGGACGGACGATCGCCGTCGGTGCGCAGCACGGCGCGGAAACGTCGGATCGCCCACGCCGTCGCGACGAGCCCTATTGCGCATGTGGCATAACATATGTCGCACAGGAAGCCGCTCCAGTTGAGCGACACATGCCCGAAGCTGCGCAGCAGCAACAGCGCGACGCTGCCACAATAGCCGCTTGCGTCGGCCACATAGATCAGGAAGCCGGCATTGCCGGCGAATGCCGTCGCCGCCATGAGCCGATCGAACAGCAGCGCATTGAACGGCGTGTAGGCGAGGTACAATCCCGCGCCGATCGCGACCATCCACCACACCGGTCCAATCCACCCCAGTTGGAACGCCGCCGTGGCGATGCCGAGCGTCGCCAGGCCGATCGCGATGAGCCGCAGGTTCCACAGCACCGCATTGGCGTTGTCGCGCACCAGCATCAGCAGGCCGAGGGCACCCAGCACAATCACCGCGACGGGCACTTCGGACCAGGTGAAGATGCTGGCCTCGCCACCGAAGCCCAGCTCTCCCCAAATCTCGGCGGCAAAATTGTCGCGAAAATCGCGCAACGCGGTCAGCAGCACATATATGGCGATCAAGGCGATCAGCGCCGGTGCATGCGCCGCGAACAGCGCTGCGCGCTGCGTGGCGTTCATCGGCGTGCGCGGACGGCGTTCGGCTTCGTCGGCGGCATCGGGGGGCGGCAATTGCACCAAGGCCCAAACCGCCGCCAGCAGGAGGGGCGTGAACAGCAGACCGGTCGTCGCCGGCATCCAGCGCTCGGTCGCCCAGGCGTTCTGCAGAACGGTCTCGCCGACCGACTTGACCACGCCGGAGGCCAGGATGAAAGTCGCGCACAGCATCGCACCGAGCACTTCGGTCAGTCGACGGCCCTCCAGGAAGCCGAACACCAACCCCCAGATCATCCCCAACGCAAGCCCGTTGAGGAACAGCCCGGCAACCGCCAGCACCGGCGGCAGGACGGCGAAGCCGACCAGGGCAAGTTCGGACAGGCCGATCAACAGCAGGATCGCCGCGCCGCGCCGCGCCGGTGGCATTTCGGAGACGATTTTGATGCCCAGGATCTTGGACAACGCATAGCCTGCGACCTGCGCGATGACGATCACGACCTTGAAGTCGATCGCGAACGGCCATCCGGGGACGTGCACGTAGCTGGCCGATGTGAACGGTTTGCGAAACGCGTACATCGCGAAATAAGCGGCGAACGCCGCGCCGCCGCCATAGAGCGCGAACAGCGCGGGCGGAGCGGTGCGGAGCCAGCGCGTGACGATGCTGTCGCCGCGGGTCATGCCATCGGCCGTTCGCCTGCGGTGATCCGCGCCGCGATGGTTTCGAGCACCGGCCAGAGATCGGCAACGCTATCGATCACATAATCGGCACCGGCGGCGCGAAGCTCGGCGGCGGCGGCGCTGACGCGGCGCGTGCGTTCGCCGGCCGGGAGCGCCTGCAGCGCGGCATAGTCGAGCCCGACGCCATTGCCGGACGCGGCGAGCCCGACGGTCCACGCGCCGGCGGCTTTGCCCTCTCCGATCCCGACCGTCGCGTCATCGACCTTGACGCACGACCAGGCCGGCCACACGCCGAGCTCGACCAGTGCCTTCCACAGCATCAGCGGGGACGGTCGCCCTTCGAGCGTCTCGCCCGAGCAGATCACGGCTTCGGGCGCATAGCCTTGTTCGGCGGCGAGCGGCAGGATTTCCGCCATCATCGGCCGGGTGTAACCGGTGCACGAGCCGATGCGGACGCCGCGCGCCCGCAACGTCGCGGCGAGCGCGGCGGCCCCCGGAATGAGCGCGGCGCAATCCCTGGCGGCGCTGCGCATCAGCGGCTCGACCGCATCATGCAGCCGGGCGACGTCGTCCTCGCTGGAGGCTCGGTCGTGCGCCGCTTGCCACGCCACGGCGATGCGCGGCGCGGCGAGGATCGCGCGGATGTGATCCCGCTTGGCGCGTCCCATGTCGGCGCGGGCCTCGGCTTCGGAAATCGCCACCCCGGCCCCGTCGAATACGCGCTGCAGCGCCACGACCGGCGCGCGGCAGCCGTGGTCGATCATCGTGCCGGCCCAATCGAGCACGACGGCCTTGACGGGAAAGGTCATGCGTTCGCTTTCTGCGGGAGAAGATCGGCGATGACGTCTTCCGCCAGACCGAAGCTGGTCGAGGCGCCGGTGCCGCTGGTCACGACCACCAGGCGTACGCCCGCCGCGGGCGTGGTGACGATGCTGTGCGTGGCGGCGGAGGCATACGTGCCGGTCCAGCGTTCGAGCACCGGCGGCACGGCGCCGAACACCGCGCGGAATTCGTCGAGGATGAGGCGGTCGACCGCTTCGCTTGAGAACGGGTCGGGCGTCTTGCCGTAATGATGGCTGTCGCCGACGACCAGGCTGCCGTCGGCACTTTGCGCAACGATCAGGTGGACGCCATTGGCCAGTTGCGCGGGCTGCTCGCTTTCGAGCCGCTTTCGCAACGGGCGCGCGGCGGGCAGCGCGGCATAGCCGAGATAGCGCGTAAGCCCGAGGTCGGACATGATCGTCGCGGGCAGCCGATAGCCGGGCGCGGCAAGCCGCAGCATCTGCAGCTTGGAGCGGGTCACGCCGGCCAGGGCGTCGGGGAACAGCGTTGCCAGGTCGTCGCCCGGGCACACCACGATCGCGCGCGCGCGGATCTCGCCCGCGGCGGTGGTGAGGCAGCCGGTGTCGACACCCTGTACGGCGACGCCCCGTCGAAACGAGACCCCGTGGGCGGTTTCGAGCCAGGCGGCGAGGGCAGGGATGGCGGTGCGGGATTCGACGCGCAGTTCGACGTCGCTTTCGAGCGCGCCTTCGAGCTGTACCGGCCGGATCCCGCCGAGGCGCGTGCGCGCGGCGGCATGGTCGAGCCAGCGGCACCCCGCGGCCATGTCGGTATCGAGAAACGCTTCGCACACCAGGCGCGCTTCCGGGCGCTGCGCGACGAGCAGCAGTCCGCGTTGCTCGATCGCGATCCCCGCCGGACCCGCCACTTCGGCCCAGACGTCGCGGGACCGACGCGCGCGCCGCCACACGTCGCCCTGCTCCTGGCCGGTCACCGTGACGAAGCCGAAATTGCGGATCGACGCACCGTTTGCCTGAGCGTCGCGGTCGACCACCACCACCTTCTGGCCAAGCCGCCCGGCGGCCAGCGCATGTGCCAAGCCAACGATGCCGGCGCCGACAACGGCAAGATCGAACGATTCGGGTGGCACGGCAGTCTCCTTGCTGCGTGCCGCCTTGGCCGTGCCGGTTCGGCGGGGCCAAGGCTTTGACTGAATGCTGCCTATAGGCGCGACCTATGGCTCAGCTGCGGTAACGCGTCACGGCATCACCCAGCGCCGCTTCCAGATCCTGGAGCCACGGCGCGTACCGCTTCCACTGGTCGAGCCCATCGCGGAAGATCGGCTGGCGCACCTGTTCCGAGCTCGGCGTGCGGACGCTGCGGCGGTTCTCGTGGAAGGCAAGACAGGCCGGTTCGAAGTCGAGCCCGCAAAAGTCCAGGATCGTCCGTACGCTGTGCTCGAGATCGTCGACGACATCCTCGTGCTGGACGCGCAGCACCTGGCCGGGCAGCGCCACGTCCCAATGCCCCATCAGATCGAGATAGGTGCGATAATAACGCGCGATATCGTCGCTGCTGTACGAGAATTCCTGCCCTTGCGCGAACAGCTGCTTCAGGTTGCTGAAGCAGCACGCCATCGGGTCGCGCCGCGCGTCGATGATCCGGGCGTTGGGCAGGATCAGCTTGATCAGCCCGACGTGGCGGAAGTTGTTGGGCATCTTGTCGATGAAGAACGGTCGGTCGCTGGTGCGATAGATGCGCGTTTCGTCGAGATAGCGCTCGCCCAGAGCAGTCGCCTGCGCGCGCGTGAGATCGGCGAGACAGGCGGGATACAGCGGATGGTCGAGGTCGGGATCGCGCCCCTGGAGTTCCTGAACGATGCGCTGGACGTCGGCGAGTTCCTGTGTCCCCTCGACCTGGCTGTGCGAAGCGAGGATCTGCTCGATCAACGTCGAGCCTGAGCGTGGCAGGCCGAGGATGAAGATCGGGTCGCGCCCGGGGGCGCCCCAGCCCTTGCGTGCGGCGAAGAATGCCGGGGTACAGACCGCGATCTGCTCGCGCGTATTGGTCTCGAGGATTTCGGCGCGGTAGCGACTGGTCGCGCGTTGCAGCGCATTGCCGCGTTCATAGCATTGCCAGGATGCCGCGATCTCGCCGCGATCCTCCAGCGCCTTGCCGAGCGCGAAGCACAGCTGCACGCGATCGATCGGCGCGGTCGTGGCTCGTGCCTCCTCGTCGCGCATCCGTGCCATCGTGGCAGCGTCGAACCGGAACGTCTTCAGGTTGGCCAGGCTCCAATAGGCATCGCCGAACCCGGGTCGCAGGGCTGCGGCGGCGCGATAGGCGTCGATCGCCGCCGGCAGGTCGCCGATCGTCTTGAGCGCATGGCCGAGCCAGAGGTACACATCGGCTGCCGCCGAAGGGGCAGGATCGTCCGCGAGCATGGCGCGATACAGCGCGATCGCCGCGGCATGATTCCCCAGCCCCACTGAGACGGTGGCGTCGAGCGTGCGATAATCGAAATGACCCGGATCGACCGCCCGCAACCGCGCGATCTCCGCGCGTGCCGCCACGTATTTGTGGCGCCATGCGAGGCATTGCGCATATTCGAAGCGGGCCGCGCGATGCTCGGGCAGCATGGCGACCACGGCCTCGAGCAGCAGTTCGGCATCGTCGTAGACGTTCCGTGCCATGCCGATCTTGGCGAGCAACCGCATCGCCTCCGGATGATCGCCATAGCCGAGCAGAAACGCGCGGATCAGCGATTCGGCCGGCGCTAGGTCGCCGTCGGCGTAAAGCGCCGTGGCGGTGACGATCGGCGGCGGCAGGGCGTGCAAAGCCTCGACGTGTGCGGTGGCGGTGGCGGCCTGCTCGGTATCGCCGACGAGACGAAAGACGCCGGCAAGCATCTTCCAGCTCATCGGCAAGGCCGGGTTGGCGTTCACCGCTGCCAGCAGTGCGTCGATCGCCGCGGGCGCATCCTTGCGCGCGACATGGCACAGTCCGCGCTCCTGATGCAGCAGGCTGAAGGCGGGATGGCGTTCGGCCAGTTGGTCGAGCGTCGCAAGCGACGCCTTGATCTGTCCAAGATGGCGTTGGCTGCTCGCGGCGAGCAACAGCAGATCGCGATTGTCGGGAAAGTCCGCCAACAGGCTTTGCAGCTGCGCGAGCGCCGCGGCGTGCTGTCCGGCGCTTTGCACGTCGCGCAGGCGCGCGATTTCCTGTTCGATCGGCAAGGATGCAGACGCCTGTAGGGTCATGGGAAGGGATCCGGCCGAAAGATGCAACGGGCGGCACCGTGAATGCCGCCCGTTACAAAAGCATGACTCAGGGAGACAGGCTGAAGACGGTCAGAAGTCGACGCCGACTTTCAGCCCATACGTCGTCGGGCGGGTGATCACCTCGGACTTGATGAACTGCGCCGACGAGGTGAACGTGCTCGCCTGGCTGTTGGTCAGGTTCTGGCCGAAGACCGACAGGTTCCAATTGTCGTGACGGAAACCGATCGAGGCGTCGACCAGCGCATATCCCGGTTGACGATAGCGCAGCAGCGTCGTGCCCGGGATAAGCACATTGTCCCCCGACGGATAGGTCGACGGCTGATTGTAGGTAACGCCGGTATAGCCCACGCCGGCCGAGACGAACCAGCCCAGCTGGAGCGGCCCGGTCCATTCGTAGCGGGCCCGCAGGTCGGCCTGGACGTGCGGGGCATAGGGCAGGCTGGAGCCGAGCGCGCCGAACGGGCTCTGCACGGTGATTTGCTTGCCGCCGCTGTAATAGCTGGTGATGCACTTGCCGAGCGTCGACGAACCTGGGTTGTTCGAGAGGAAGCAGGGCTGCGTGACCTGTTTGCTGTCGTTGTAGGTCGCGCTGCCCTGGAGCGTCAGGCCGTGGGTCGGGCGGGCGGTGAATTGCAGTTCCGCGCCCTTGACGTGGAAGTTGGCGCCATTGGTGACGAAGCTGGTGTTGCCAAAACCGCCGGCCGGGTTGAAGAAGCCGATCTGCACGTCTTCCCAGACCATGTAATAGGCCGAAAGGTTGACCGTGAGCTTGCGGTCGAACAGGTCGGTCTTGATGCCGCCTTCCCAATTCGTCAGGCTGTCGGGCTTGTAGCCGTTCGGCCGGATCAGCTGCGCGACGCCGTTGACGTCGGGCAGGATCAGCTTGGTCGCGCGGTTGAACCCGCCCGGGCGGAAGCCCTGGCTGAACGTCGCGTAGATCAGCGTATGGTCCGATGGCTTCCACGTCAGCGAGCCGCGGCTCTTGAAGCCGTGATAGGTGACGTGATCGTTCGCCGCGTCGATATTGACGTTGCCCGATCCGGCGACGGCGCAGACCTGGACCTGGTAGCAGTTGCCCGCATAGGTCTCATATTGCGACCCGGTTTCGAATTCCTTGTAATGGTAATAGCGCGTGCCGCCGGTCAGCGTCAGGTTGGGCAGGATGTCGAAGTCGACCGAGCCGAACGCCGCGATCTGGTCGTAGCCGCGCTGGGTATCCTCGCCGAACGCGGTGTTGCCGGGCTTGAGCCCGGGCTGGTTGATCGTCGAGCCCGGAACCGGCTGGACCACACCCGAACAGTCGCCGCCCGCGGCGATCAGCGCGGTGGTGCAGGTCGGGATCGTCTTGTAATCGAAGTTCATCACATCCTTGATGCGGAACTCTTCGTAATAGACCCCGCCGATCGCGCGGATGCGCTTGTCGTCGGAGGTGCTGACGCGGAATTCGTGGCTCATGTGCGTGTTGCGCACCGTGTCGTTCCAATAGGACACGGGGCTGTAGCAATAGGGCGCGCCCTTGCCCCAGCCGGTGCCGCCGCCGGTGCACTGATAATACATGCCGCCGCCGGTGCGCGAATAGTTGCTGTAGTCCTGCTGCGTCTCGATGTGGCGCGTCATATAGGCACCGGTGTAGACGAGCTTGAGGTCACCGATCTTGCCGTTCACCGTCCAGGCGGTGTTCCAATATTGGTCCTTGTTGTAGCTCGGCGAGAAGACCGTGGTCTGCAGCGCGGCGAGCTTCTGGAAATCGGAGCCGGTCGGATAGGTCGCGAAGGTGCCATCGGCCTTCATGTCCTGATAGCTTTCGGCGATCAGCACGTCCCAGTCGGGCGCGACCTCCCACTTCGCCGACACCCGCCCGCCGATATAGTCGACCGGGTTGAAGTCCTTCTTGGCCAACGCAAAATTATTGTACTGGCCGGCGTTGGACTGTTGCGACGCGGGTAGCGCATGGCCGCCGTTGTTGAAATAGAAGTTGCCGGTGTCCGTATCCGAGCGCGTGAAGGTGCTGGCGACGTTGTCGATATAGCCACCACGATGATCGTCGTAGATCACCGCGCGGATCGCCAGCTTGTCCTGGATCACCGGCACGTTGAGCGAAGCGTTGAACGCCGCGTTGGGTGCGCCGCCGACGGTGCCGCCGACACTGCCGTCGATATGGCCCTCGAACCGGTCGAGCCTGGGCTTGTTGGTGATGTAGCGCACGGCGCCCGCTTCGGCGCCGCCGCCGAACAGCGTGCCCTGCGGCCCCTCGAGCACTTCGACGCGCTCCATGTCGGCCATGTAGACATCGGCGTTGCGCGCCGGGAACTGCATCGACTGGTCATCGAGGTACAGGGCGACGTTGGGGAAATAGGCGATCGTTGCCGACGACTGGTTGCCCGCAAAGCCCGAGGAAAGCCCGCGCATGAAGATCGCCCCCGAACCGGGGCCGTTCGAACTGAAGGTGACGTTCGGGGTGTATTTCAGCAAGTCGTTGAAGGTGGTGACGTTCAGCTTGCCGAGCGTATCGCCCGAGAACGCCTGGATGGTCAGCGGTACCTTCTGGATGCTCTCGTTGCGGCGCTGCGCGGTCACGATGATGTCGCCATCGGCCTGTCCGGGCGCGGGCGCGGTGGCATCGTTCGGTGCGGCAGGATCGGTGGCGGGCGCATCCTTCGCGACGGGTGCGGCGCTGGCCGGCGCGGCGGCGGCTTGCGTTGCGCTGCTCAGCACCGCCGCAACGGCGCAGGAAAGGAGATAGCGGGCTTTCATCGTCGGACCCCTTAAAAAAGCCAGCGCCGCTTCGCCGGCGTTTCACCTGGCGTTGCCGTCGCTGCTTCGAGCTGAGTCGATCCCCAGCCCCCCGGCGCCGCTTTGGTCGCATTCGGAGTGTTGCTGCCAAGTCTTTGGATGGATGGAGCGTATAGGCTGGGGCTATCGGAAAGCCGCAAAAACGTCACGTAAGCGTAACGGCCTTGCCCTAGTGCACTATGTTGATGGCCGTGAATCACCAACATTTACGTGCGTTTCACGCAATTGCGCTGGAAGGCGGGGTGTCGCGCGCCGCGCGGCGCCTGAACGTTTCGCAACCAACCTTGTCACAACAGCTCAAAGCGCTCGAGGCGCGCTACGGCGTTATGCTGTTCGAAAGCCGCAAGGTGCCGCTGAGCCTGACGCCGGCCGGGCGCGATCTGCTCGCGCTGACGCACAAGCTGTTCGCCACCGCCTCCGACATCGACGAGATCCTGGGGGAGACCGCGGAGATGACCGGCGGTATGCTGCGGCTCGGGTCGGATAATCCGTATTATGTCGCGAAGATGGTCCAGCTGCTCCGTCGTGACCATCCGCAGACCAAGGTGCAGGTGCGCATGGGCAATGCCCGGGACGTGATGCGCTGGCTGGGGGAAGCGCATGTCGATGCCGCATTGGCGAGCGACCCGCCGGGCGATGCGAACTTCAGCTACGAGCCGTTGGCGAGCGAGACCTTGGCCTGCGCCTTACCGCGCGATCATGCGCTTGCCGCGTTGGAGAACGTGCCGATCACGGCGTTCGCCGATGAAACGCTGCTGCTGCGCGAGTCCTCCTCCAAGACGCGCGCCTTTACCGAACGCGCGCTGGTCGACGCCGGGATCGAGCCGCGGGCGACGATCGAACTCCAGACCCGCGAGACGATCCGCGAAGGGATCGCGCTCGGACTGGGAATCAGCGCATTCTTCGAATCCGAATGTCCCCCCGACGGCCGGATCGTCTATCGCGCGCTGGGAACGGGCGAACGGTCCTACCAACTGCGCAGTTATCTGGTCTGCCAAAGCGATCGCCGGCGCAGCGCGCTGATGCGTGCGCTTCGGTCGACCGTGGCGGAGATGCAAGGCACCGTTTAGGCACCGTCCCGGCGCAGCCTGTGCCGACGGCCACGGTCCCGCAACAGTCCCTGCGGCACGCGGGTCGGGAGGCCGCGTAGATTCCTCCATATCGCGCGTCGCCCGCAGAGCCGATGGAACGCCTGCCACCAGACGGGGATCGACTCATGCCACTACCAACGGATGCGCTTCGTCCGCCTGTCGCGTATCGCACCAGCCATCGGATCGTGATCGCGATCGGCATTCTGTCGCTGCTGAGCGGGACACAGTTGCAGGTCGCTTGCACCCGTCATTTGCTTTACTGAAGGGCGGTGCCGGACCATCCCGCGCAGGCTGCAATTCCGAAGGGCTCGGCGATCATCGGCACGCGATCCATGGCGACCTCCGCCGACGAACTCGCGTTGCTGATCGACGGGGCGACGAATTACGCGATCTACATGCTCGATCCGGATGGGCTGGTCACGATCTGGAACCGCGGCGCCGAACGGATCAAGGGATGGAGCGCGGCGGAAATCGTCGGCCGGCATTTCTCCATGTCCTATCCTGCCGAAGACATCGCCGAAGGGCTTCCGGCGGCCGATCTCCGGCGAGCGCATGCCGAAGGTCGGATCGAGGAAGAAAGCTGGCGCGTCCGCAAGGACGGATCCGAATTCCTTGCGAACGTCACGATCACCGCACTGTACGACGAGCACGGCGCGTTACGCGGGTTCGGCAAGGTGGTGCGCGACATTACCGACCAGAAATCGACCGAACGGGCGATTGCGGGGCGCGAGCGCCTGCTCGCATCGATCCTCGCGACGGTGCCGGACGCCATGGTCGTCATCGACGACCATGGCCGCATCGCGTCGTTCAGCGCCGCGGCGGAACGCCTGTTTGGCTACACCGAGGCCGCGATGATCGGGGCTGACGTGACCTGCCTGATGCAGGAGGCCGACCGTGCGCCGCATGATGCGCATCTGGCCGCGTATCGCGCGACCGGGGTTCGCCACGTCATCGGCACGACGCGGTCCGCGATCGGCCGGCGCAGCAACGGCGAGACCTTCGCGATGGAACTGGCCGTCGGGGAAACTTCGAGCGGCGGACAGCGCATCTTCACCGGTTTCATCCGCGACCTGACCCAGCGCAATCTCGCCGAACGGCAGGTGCAGGACCTCCAGTCCGATCTGATTCATCTTTCGCGGATCAGCGCGATGGGAACGATGGCGTCGACGCTGGCGCACGAACTCAACCAGCCGCTGACCGCCATTGCCAATTATGTCGAGACCACGCGGGACATGCTGCGCGACGCTGGCACGCCCGAACTGGTGATCATCCGCGACGCTTTGACGCTTGCGGCGGCGCAGTCGCTGCGCGCGGGGGATATCGTGCGTCGATTGCGCGCGTTCGTCGCCCATGGCGAGGTCGGTCGCGCACCCGAATCGCTGGTTGCGCTGGTCGAGGACGCCGCGGGCCTCGCGCTGATCGGCGCGCATGAGGCGGGGGTATGCGTCACGATGAACCTGGATACCGCGGCGTTTCGGGTCCAGGTCGACCGGATCCAGATCGAACAGGTGCTGGTCAACCTCATCCGCAATGCCGTGCAGGCGATGCAGGCGTGTGCGTCGCGCGTGCTGACGATTTCGACCCTGTGGGAATCATCGGGGATGGTTCAGGTGACGGTTGCCGATACCGGGCACGGGATTGCCGCCGACATGGTGGACCGCCTGTTCCAGGCGTTCGCCACGACCCGCCAGGAAGGCATGGGACTGGGCCTGTCGATCTGCCGCACGATCGTCGAGGCGCATGGCGGCAGGATCTGGGCGACGGTCAATCCGGGGGGCGGGGCAGCGTTCCACTTCACGCTCGAGCTGGCGGTTGGGGATGGCACGCCGCTCTAGCGAGCGGCTGGCCCATGGCACCGGTCGCGACGCGACGATCCGTATGTCGATCGACGTGCCGCTGCGTCCATTACCTAGAGACGCGCCGATCCCGGGTGTCCACAGCGAGGTTCGCAACAAGGACCGCGCCATGCCCGCTCATGCCCCACCGAGCTCGGTCGCCATCGCCCTGATCGATGGAAACGCCACCGTCCGTCGTGAACGCCAGTTGATGCTGCGATCGGAGCATTTCGACGTCCGGGCCTATGCAACATGTGCCTCTGCACTGGCCGACGCCGATCTATGCGCCGGCGCTTGCCTGATCGTCGAGGACGCGATGCCGGCCAGCGCGGGCGCGGCGGTCGTGCATGCGATGCGGTCGCGCGGATGGCATGGTACGGCGATTCTGCTGGGGGGCGCCGCGGGTGCCGACACCGGGGTGGGTGCTTCTGCGGGGAATCGGGACGTGCGTCTGCCGGCCCGACTGGCTGATCGGGCCCTGGTGGATGCCGTCCGCGCCGCTGGCCGGATACAGGACGGTGTCGCCCCCGGAACGCCGCCCGTGGCGCGCGTCGTGTAATCGAAACGATGCGGTAACGACATAAATCTGTGCTACCGCACAACAGCTTACCCGGTGCTCTCGGCCGGACGGTAACGTAATTTGCCGAAAAATCGTTGCCGGGAATGGCTTTCGCTGCGCGAGCCTCCGTCACTGCTGGAACGCTCATGGAACATGCAACGGCCGGATCGGTTGCCGAAAGTCTCACGCTCGCGGTCATAACCTCTTCCAGCACGCCGCTGTTGTTGCTCGATGGGGCGCTGGTGGTCCTGGCGGTCAGCGGCTCCTTCTGTGCCGCCTTTTCGCTCGCGCCCGATACGATCAAGGGACGGCCGATGGCGTCGATGGGGGACGGGGAATGGCGTCTGCCGCAGTTCGGCGCATTGCTCGCGGCAACGGCGTCCGGCTCGGCGCAGGTCGATTCCTATGAGATGGAGCTGCACCGGCCCGGGCAAGACGTCCGCCAGCTGGTCGTCAATGCGCGCAAACTGTCCTATGACGATCCGCAGAACATCCGATTGCTCGTCGCGGTTGCCGATGTCACCGCATCCCGCCAGGCCGAGAAACTGCGCGAAGCGATGATCCATGAAAAAGGGATCCTGCTGCAGGAAGTGCAGCACCGCGTCGCCAACAGCCTGCAGATCATCGCGAGCGTTCTGTTGCAGAGCGCGAAGCGCGTCCAGTCCGATGAAACGCGGACTCACCTCTACGATGCGCACCAGCGCGTGATGTCGGTCGCGGCCGTACAGAAGCAGCTCGCGGCGTCGCGGCTCGGCGATGTCGAGCTGAGGACCTATTTCACCGATCTGTGCCGCAGTATCAGCGCTTCGATGATCCGCGACCATGACCAGCTGTCGCTCGCGCTGACCGTGGACGACAGCGTGACGAGCGCGGATGTCTCGGTCAGTCTCGGGCTGATCGTGACCGAACTGATCATCAACGCCCTGAAACATGCCTATCCCGGTCATCGCAAGGGCGTCATCCGTGTCGACTACCGGGCAGAGGGCGGCGGCTGGACGTTGTCGGTCGGCGACGATGGTGTCGGCATGCCGCAGGACAAGGCAAGCAAGCAGGCGGGCCTCGGGACCAGCATCATCGAGGCGCTGTCGCGCCAGCTTGGTGCCATCGTCTCGGTCACGCCCGGCAACCCCGGGACGACGGTCTCGATCATTCGCAAAGCCTGACCGCACTTCGGCAATTGCGAAGTGCCGAGCGCCGCGCAACAGTGGGCCTTTCCCAGGAGAGTGCCCGATGCGTATTGTCTTTGCTGTCATGCTGTTGCCGGCCGTACCGCTGATTCAGGCGAGCGCACCCGTGCCGCACCATGCACCCGAGACGGGGCAACAGGATGCGGCGCTGCTGCAATTTCTCGACCAGGCGTATGATGCGCAGCTGGACCTCAGCCCGGAGTCGCTGACCCAGCTCGGCCTCAAGACACATTACGACCGGCTCGACGATTATACCGATGCTGCCGCGGTGCGGGCCCGCGCGCTGGCCGAGCAGCAGCTCAAGGACCTGCACGCACGGTTCCGGCCGGATCGCCTCGGTGACAGCGCCCGCGTCAGCTATCGCCTGTTCGAATATGAGGTCGCGCGGGGGCGGGAGTCGTTCAAGTTCCGCAAGCTGCGGTTTCCGGTATCGACGAACGGCAGCCCGGCGGGCGATATCCCGGTGTTGCTGATCAACACCCACAAGATCGACACGGTCGCCGACGCACAGGCTTATATCGCGCGGCTGCGGGAGACGGAGCGCGTGATGCGCGAAGTGTCGGCGACGATGCGCGCCCAGGCGGCCGCCGGCATCATCCCCAACAAGGTCAATTTCGCCCCCGCGCGGGCCGATGCGCGCGCGGTCATTACCGGCGCCCCGTTCGACGGCGGCCCGGATTCCACGCTGTTCGCCGATTTCCGCAAGAAGGTGGGTGCGCTCGACGCCCCGGCCGCGACCAAGACCGCGTTGCTGGCCGAAGCGCGCGCCGCGCTGACGGGTCCGTTCCGGCGAGGCTATGACACGCTGTTCGCCACGCTCGATGCGATCGAGCCGTTGTCGAAGGGCAATTTCGGCGCGTGGAGCCTCCCGGATGGCGCGGCTTATTATGCCGACCAGCTGAAGAGCTCGACCACCACCACGCTCACTGCCGACCAGATCCATGCGCTCGGCCTGCGCCAGGTCGCGGCGATCCGGCAAGAGATGGAAGGGATCAAGCGCGCGGTCGGGTTCAACGGGACGCTCGAGCAGTTCTTCGACCATATCCGGACCGATCCGCAGTTCAAATATCCGAACACCCAAGCGGGTCGGGACAGCTATCTGCAGGATGCGCGCGGGGTAATCGCATCGGTCATGGAAGTTGCGCCGCGCTACTTCCGCGTGCTGCCCAGGGCGCCGCTCGAAGTGCGCGCGGTCGAGAAATGGCGGGAGGGGACCGCGCCGACCGCCTTCTACAACCCGCCATCGGCCGATGGGGCGCGGCCGGGGATCTATTACGTCAACCTCGTCGACATGAACCAGACGCAGAAGGTTCAGGTCGACGGCATCGCCGCGCACGAGGCCGCCCCTGGCCACCACTTCCAGATCGCGCGCCAGCAGGAACTGACGAACATCCCCAAATTCCGCAAGTTCGGCGGTTATGGCGCGTATACGGAAGGCTGGGGGCTGTATTCGGAACGGCTCGCGGACGAGATGGGGGTCTATAAGGATCCGTATGCGCGCTTCGGCATGCTGTCGCTGCAGGTGTGGCGCGCGATCCGGCTGGTGCTCGATACGGGCATCCATTCCAAGCGCTGGACCCGCGAGCAGGCGATCGCCTATTTCAAGGCGAACAGCTCAGTGTCGGACAAGGACATCGCGCGCGAGGTCGACCGCTATTTCAACTGGCCCGGGCAGGCGACCAGCTACATGGTCGGCGAGCTCAAGATCCAGGCGCTGCGGGCGCGGGCGCAGAAGGAGCTCGGGCCGCGGTTCGACATCCGGGATTTCCACGAGGCGGTGCTGAGCCAGGGCGCGCTGCCGCTCGACGTGCTGGACGAGCAAGTGACGCGCTATATTGCGGCGAAGCGAGGGTAGCGTCGCCCCGTCTCGGGCGAAACCTGCTCCGGCCTATCTGGCAGCCGAGGGTCGGCCGTGCGGGTCAAGGCCGCAGTCGGCCGCGAGATGAACGATTTCAGCAATGCTGCGGACGTTCAGCTTCTGGAGGGCGTGGGCGCGGTGACCTTCGACCGTACGGGGGCTGATTGCCAACGCAGTGGCGATCGCCTTGTTGGTCATGCCGTCGATCAGGGAAGCGACGACGCTGCGTTCCCGCGCGGTCAGCAACGCCATGTGCGCACGCGCCAACTGGCGCTTGCGCGTCTTGCCCGCGGCGGACCCGAGTTGTGCGATCGCGTGGTCGAGCGCAGCCGACAGCAAGTCGCTGCGCAGCGGCAGTTCCAGCACTGTCAGCGCCCCGCGATGCATCGCCTCGACCGTTCTTGGCGTGTCGGCCGAGGCGATCATCACAATCACCGGCCAATGAATGTTATCGGCCGCGAGCGCCGCAAGCAGCGCGAGTCCGCCTGTCTGCGGCATTTCCAGATCGATCAGGATCGGAGCGGGCCGAAGGTTTTCGAGCTGCGCTAGAAAATCCGCCGAAAAGGCAAACGGCCATACCGTAAGACCTGCGGGGGCGAGGCGCTTGTGGAGGTCTTGCCGCGCCTTCGTATCCTGCGCAATGACATAGACAAACATGCGCCCTCCGGACTGGTCGAATTCAGAAAATATAAATATTATACTAAATAGTAATGGGTAAGTTCCTTGGCAGTGACCTGAAATATGTTTATGATTCGGTATCTTGTGTAACAAAAGGTATTTTAATGTCTGGGTTACATGTGATCCGTCTCATGTGATGGCGGTGCTTGATGACTTGAATGTTCCGAGCTCAGTACGTGACGGTGACGGTTATCGTGTCCGAATACATTCCAGGCTTAAGCTGACTTTGGCCACCCGGCGCGCGCCCGTAAATCGGAAGCACTTCGCCGGTCGACGAGCGGCTGACGCTGCCGCTGCCGCCGCTTCCATCGCCCCAGACCGTCAGATGGTTCGGGTCCAGGAACAGATTGTAGAGTAGGGTCTGGCCGCCGCCGTTCATCTTGCGCGCGGCATAGCTGCCGTTGCCGGGGCCGAGCGCAACGACGAACGCGACTGCCGCATCGCACCTAACAGTGACGCTGCCCACGGCATCCTGTGGCAGGTCGCTGAGCGGGTCGTAACGGCCAAGCGAAAGGTCCTGCGGGTTCACGACGCAACTCGCGGCCTGCGCCCGCGCGGTCGGCAGGGACACGAGCCCGACGAGGAGCAGTGCGCGAGTGAGGCGGGTCAGGTGCATGTAAAGGTCCCGAGACGGGGCTGGGGGCCTAGGCCCCCCGCAAAGGCCAGCAGGAAATGGCATCCTGTCCCGTCGATTGTCGCCGCGATGCGGTTGTGCGCCATCAGCCCGGACAGATAGGCGGTCCCGTCGGGGGCGACGACGTACGGATCGGTGCCGCCGTTGACGTACAGCGCGGTGCCAGCGGGCATCGTCGTGCCGTCGGGCAGCAGCACCGTCACCAGGCCGGCGCGCGCATCCCGCGCCCTGAAACGGACCGCGACGCCGCTACGATCATAGGGACGGATCGTCCGGGCGGTTTCGTCGATCGCGGCGTCAAGCGGGAGGTCCTCGGCTTCGATCCGCAGGTGATTGTCCTGGTAGGGCAGCAGCCGCGGCACGATCAGCACGCCCGCGCTATTGGTGCGGCCGACGAGCTGGTTGTCGACATAGACCCGGACATTGTCATAATTGCCGACCGTGACCGCGGCGAAGCTCTGGTCGAGCTTGCGCGCGGCGAAGACCCGCCCCCCGACCGTTGCGATCGAACCACTCATTCCAAGCCGCGCACCGGCGCTGCCGTCGAGCCGGGTCGCCTCCGCGTCGAGCCGTCCGATATTGGTCTGGACGTTGAGTTCGGCATCGAAGCGTTCGCTTTCGCCCGTTTCCGCGGCGAGGCGATAGCCCAGCCCGTCGCCATAGGGCAGGTTCCGTTGAAACGTCGCATTGGCACCGACCTGGCCGTTGCGCATTTCGGTGCCAACCACAGCGCTGCTGCGATGTCCGACCGGGACGCTGAGAAACACCTGGACCGCGCTGTCCCGACTGCCCGTAAAGCTGCGCCGCGCACTGACACCGACCGATCCTATCCCGCGTAGCCGCAGCGAACTGCTGGCGCTCGCGTACAGCACATCCGCTTCACCGCGCCCGCGCCGCCATAGCAGCGAGGTGCCGACCGACCCGAACGGCGTCGGCATCCCGAGGAAACCGCTCACCGTGCTGCGGGGATGTCGATACAGCGCGGTTTCGCCGATTGTGGTGTAGCCGCCAGTCGCGATCTCCCCACTAACGCCGATCGAGATGCCGCGCGCCTGCCGTTCGAAGCCGGCTCCGATCAATCCGCCGCGCTCATGCCCGGACCGGCTGGCCGCCGCCGATAGCGAAAAGATCCCGATGGCGGGCCACGCTACATTGACCGCCAGCCCCACAGTTTGGGCCGACCGGGACCCTTCGCCATGTCCTTCCAGCGTGATGCGGTCGGTTGCGCCGTACCGGTGCGTCGCCGACAGGATCGCGGCACCATACGCATTGCTCTCCTGCGTGTAGTCGCGCCTCAGGAAACCGACTTCATACGAATAATCGTGCAAACCGCGGCGGATGATTTGAGGCGCGGCATAATAAGATTGTGTGACCAGGGTCTGGCGACCCAGGGCGTCCCGGACGACGAGCTGCACTTCGCCACTGCCGTTGACCACCGGGACGTCGCGAAGCGTGAACGGCCCCGACGCGACCTTTTGCTGGTTTTGCAGCACGTTGTTCACCAATATGTCGACGGTCGAAGCGACGGCGGCGCTGCCGTTCAGCGTCGGCAGCGCCATCGTCAGATACCCCGGCTGCGTCGCGAAATTGCTCGCGAGCTGAATGCCCGCGAAGCGCAGCGCGGACGTCCCGGTGCTGGCGCGCGTGACGCCGTCGCCGATCCGCAGCGAGCGCATGCGGGCCGGATCGTCGATCGTATACGTACTGTCCAGCCGCACCACCGCGCGATTGCCCGGGCCGCCGCTGCCGGCGATGAAACTGGTACCGGCCGTCCCGGCCCCGCGAAACGCGCCCAGCGCGAACAAGCCGTTCAGCGCCCTTGTCCCGTCCGCGACCTGCGCCGACACGTCATAGTCGAGGAAACCGCCGAGCGCGCTGCGGGTCATTGCGCCATATGGCTGGCGGGACAGCCGGACGGCGGACCCGACGAACAGTGCGGCTGGGATCGTCAGCGCGAGCGTCTGGGTGGCATCGTCGAGCTGCAGGACCACGCCGGGCAGCGCCGAGACCGCAATGTACGGGTCGCCGTCGAAGTGGCGGGTCGCGATCGCGCGCGTATCGATCCGCCAGGCGCGCGCGGTCAACACCGTGACCGCCAGAACGTTGCCGTCGCGCAGCACCCATGCCGGATCCGCCTGCTCCACCCCGTTGATCCGGACCGCGAGCATCACCAGGCGCGCGCCAGCTGGCGCGGGATTGGCCGTAGCCGCCCCGATCCCGGCCGTACCCAGGGCCAAGGCGGCGACGACCAGACTAGCCAGCCGGTAGATCGACCGTAACTTCGTCTACGCCCAGCGCGGTCTGGACAATCAGGTGCAACGGTACCCCCGTCGTCCAGTCGGGATGTCGACCGAGGTTCCAGTGTCGCATGCTCGCGGGCAGCACCACGCCCATGGCGGACGTGAGCAGCTTGGGTATTCCAGGTCCGGCACTGCTGATCGCGGTAACCTGGAGCGGCATTCCCCCGGCGTTGCGGCCCTCGAGCAGAAGGGCGCCATCCGATCCGCGTCGCATGGTCCAGCGCACGGCGGGTTTCGCGGCGGGGTCGGCGACGATGTACAGCGGCAGGTTCAGGTTGACCGCGATACGAATCCCCTTGGTGGCGGGAGCCGGGATTTCCTCCAGAACGACGCGATAGGCGGCGTCGGCGCTTGCCCGGCGCAGCCCGACGCGGATCAACTGGACCGCCTTGGCGGGGGTCGTGAAGATCGGCGGCGAGGCGATCAGATCGTCGTTCGGCGTATAGACGTCCGCGCCGGCGACCTGGGTCCAGCGGTAGGTCGTGACGCGAATCGCGACTGGCGCGGTATCGCCGTTGGTGATGGTCAGCGATCCGACCGGGCGGTTGGCGGGCAGCGTCAACGTGACCGGGCTGACGCGGAAGCTGGAGGCGTCCGCCGTGCCGGGGACCAGCGCGACGGTGCCGACCACCGAAAGACCGGCCGCCCGCAGGCGACCGGTCCAACGAGCGTCGATCCAGGGGATCGAGCGCATCGGGATCAATACGTGACAGTGACGGTGACGATGTCACCATAGACGCCGGCGTGCATCCCGGTCTGGCCAGCCGAGATCGTCCCGGCTACCGGAAAGGTCACTTCGGCGCCCGTCCCGGTATTGGCGATCGTGCTGCCTTCGGTGCCGTCGCCCCAGATCGCTGCCTTGGCGGCGGTGGTGTACAGGATGTAGTTCAGTTTGTCGGTGCCGAACGTCATCTGGCGCAGGGCGATAGTCGCGGCAGTGCCTTGACCCTTGTCGGCCGCTGCGGTCCATGCCGTGCCATTGGTGCAGAGTACTTTCAGGCTGCCCGCGCCGTCATGCGGCTGGCCATCAGTCACGTCGGCGCCGCCGAAGGCGAGCGCGGTCGTGTTGACGGTGCAGTTGGCGGTGACGGTGGCGCTGGCTGCCATCGTCGAGGTCGTGGTGGCCGTCTGTGCGGTCACCGGCTGGGCGAACAGCACGACCAGGCCAAAAGTTGCAGCGATCGTGGACGAAGCGCGAAAGGTCTTGATGGTCATATGCAAAATCCCAGGATGGAGACTCGCGGGTTGCCCCCGATGTCTGATGATGAAGCGCCGCGGCCTCTAAAGAGCCAATGCTGACGCTTCCGCCCCTCCGGGGTTATGATACTGTCCAGCTATTACGCGAAGATTAAGGTTAAGTAAGTCTTTACCAGGTAGTTATACGCGGTTTCAAGGCGTTCGCCCCGTGCTCGGCCCGAGAGCTCCGGTGCGGCGCCCCAGGGGGACAGATCGATGGGCATCTGGCCGATTGCCACGCGTCCGGCAGCGACCTAGGCGACGATAGTGAAACAAATGATCCACCGTTGAGGACAGGGCCAGCGTGACGACTCGATCGACAGTGTTTGCCACGCTGCTCCGCTGCAAGCCCGTCGCCGACTTTGTCGTGGCGGATGAGGGGCATGGCCACGGCCTCGGGCGCAAGTTTGGCTTGTTCCAGCTGACCATGCTCGGCGTCGGCGCGACGATCGGGACGGGGATCTTCGTTGCGCTCACCACGGCAGTGCCCGAGGCTGGGCCGGCGGTGAGCGTTTCGTTCGTCATCGCCGGGATCACCGCTGCGCTGACCGCGCTGTGCTATGCCGAGCTGGCGTCGGCGGTGCCGGTGGCGGGGTCGTCTTACTCCTATGCCTATGCAACCATGGGGGAACTTGCCGCCTTCCTGATCGGCGCGTGCCTGTTGCTCGAGTACGGCGTGTCGGCCTCGGCGATCGCGGTGGGGTGGGGGCAGTATCTCAACGAGGCGCTGAGCCTCACCACCGGCTGGCGCATTCCCGATGCGATCGCGCGGCCGCCGGGGGCGGGCGGGGTGGTCAATCTGCCCGCGGTGGTGCTGGTCGGGCTGTGCCTGACGCTGCTGCTGCGCGGCGCAAAGGAGTCAACGACCGTCAATGCGGTGCTGGTTCTACTCAAGCTTGCCGTCCTCTTGCTGTTCGTCAGCGTCGCTTTCGCGCATTTCAACACCGATAATCTCCACCCGTTCGCGCCCAAGGGGCTGATCGGGATCGGCTCGGCGGCGTCGTCGATCTTCTTCTCCTACATCGGGATCGACGCGGTCTCGACCGCGGGGGAGGAGGTCGACAATCCGCGCCGCAACCTGCCGCTCGCGATCATCCTGTCGCTGCTGATCGTCACCGCCGCCTATATCCTCGTCGCGGTCGCCGCGGTCGGCGCGCAGCCATGGACCGCGTTCAAGGGGCAGGAGGCGGGGCTCGCGGTGATCCTCCACACTCTGACCGGGGCGGCGTGGCCCGCGCTTGCGCTGTCGCTGGGCGCGATCGCGTCGATCTTCAGCGTGACGCTGGTGGTGCTCTACGGCCAGACGCGAATCCTGTATGCGATGAGCCGCGACGGGCTGCTCCCCGCCTTCTTCCGCCGGGTCGACCCGGTGCGGCAGGTGCCGCGGCAGAACACCTGGGTGGTCGCGGGCGGGGTCGCGCTGCTCGCAGCGCTGGTGCCGCTCGACGTGCTGGTCAATTTGACGAGCATGGGGACGCTGATCGCCTTCGCCTCGGTATCGATCGGGGTGATCCTGCTTCGCCGCAGCCGCCCGGACCTGCCGCGCGGCTACCGCGTGCCCTTCTACCCTGTTCTACCGATCGCGAGCGCCGCCTTCTGCCTGTACCTGATCG
This sequence comes from Sphingomonas sp. TREG-RG-20F-R18-01, assembly GCF_022662475.1. Classification (GTDB taxonomy): domain Bacteria; phylum Pseudomonadota; class Alphaproteobacteria; order Sphingomonadales; family Sphingomonadaceae; genus Sphingomonas. Next base: position 303,974 of record NZ_JAKNQQ010000005.1, on the reverse strand, counting down.
CGGGGTTGCCGAAGGACACGTATCTGCTGTTCGCGGTGTGGCTGGGCGGGGCGGCGGCGCTGTACTTCGGCTATTCGCGGCGGCGGTCGGTGCTGGCGACGGGGGCGGGGAGTTAAGGGGCTGATCGCGCGCGGTAATTATGTGCGGTGGCGGTGGCGCGCGCGGATGGTGCGCTGCGGAAGGTTAGGGGAAAGTTAGGCGGAATCGCTTTGCGGATCGCCCGGTGGATCGGGCGGAAACGCGGGGGTGCGGTGCTGTCAAAGAACGAGGCGCGAGCTTACGCTTTTTGGGGCGTGTAGGACAGCGGCGAAGCCGGGCGCGGATCGGATAGGGAGCGCCTGAAGCGGAGAATGTGCGGTCGATTGACCCGCGCCTTTGCGCAGGACCAGAAAGGGCGGGGGGAAATCAGACTCGACCTGGCCAGGCGCGACGCCACGCTGCGAGAGCGCGGGCTGTACTTTGCCGAGGCCGCGTTGATCCTCCTTCTTCCGTCATGCTGAACTTGTTTCAGCATCCACGACGCAACACGCTTGGACCGTCCCTGTGGAGCGGTGGACCCTGAAACGCGTTCAGGGTGACGGCGGGGGTGGGAGGGCATGCTCCCGGAAGTCGGGGCGTTGCTTCCCCCGCATGGACGTCGAACCCTTCGATGAGGAAGGCCGATGACCGAGAGCGTTCGACATTCTGATCGCGGCTGGCTTGATCCCGCGGACGAAGCGCCCGAGCTGACCGACGCGTTGCTCGACGTGGCGGAAGTGTCGGTCGGCGGGGCGGTGATCGGCCCGGCGACGGGGTATCTCGGTCCCGAACAGCGTCGTGCGCGGCCGACCGCCGCAGCGCCGCTCGTCCTAGGAAGCGGCAAGCTTCCTTACGGCGCCATTCGGGCTGACCTGTCCGACGCACGGGACACTGGCACGGGGTGTTGGCGAGTTGGGGGGCGACCGTGATGTCGCGTCAGGTCGCGAGGGGTATCGTCCTGCTGAATGAACGGAAGCGTCGGCGCCAGTTTGCCGCGGGTTGCTCGACCAGCGCATACATTCCTGCGGCGTACAGCATCGAGAGCGCGCCGCTGATGACGATGAGGCCCAGCAGCCCCAACGCTGGAAACAGGGCATGTACCCCGGCGATAATAGGCACATGAATCAAGTACAGCGTATAGGAATAGAGCGCGATTATACGCAGCGGTCGGGTGGAGAGTGCGATCGACATCCAGCCGCGATCATGAATAGCGTAGCTGAAGATCACGAACAACGCACCGCCTTGCAAGGTGTAACGGACCGTCTGGCGAAAAAGCTCGTCCCGGATGGCTAAACACCCCAAGAGAATGGCCAAGGCGAACAGCACGTGGAGAAGACGTGGCCGCCATGCGCCTTTGTCGAGAACCGGATTCTGCCACAAAGCGAGGCAGCATCCGAAGAGAATGCTGTCGATCCGCGTGTGCGTCCAATAATAGATTTTGCCGATGTCGGATATGGTCGCAACGGTTGCAAGACGGATCCCGAGAACCGCGATGCACGCACCCAGGCACAGGCCAGCAGCTTTTCGCGGCGGAAGGGCCGCTAACGTCGCCGAAAAAATAACAGGAAATACCAGGTAAAAATGCTCTTCGACCGCGAGGCTCCACAGCGGCGGTCCGGTGACCCCCTGTGCATTGCCGGTAATCCAGGGGTAGTTGGTCAGAAAGGCCAGTTGCAAAAATACACCCCAGAACTCGGCAGGATGCTCGGCGGGAAGCCATTGGGTTAAACCCAGAAGGAGCAGGACTGTAATGTAGAGTGAGGGCAAGATGCGTACGCTTCGCCTGACATAAAAGGCTCTTATGTCAATACGTCCGGTCTGCGCAAACTCTGCACGCAGTAGCGTGGTGATCAAATAACCGCTCAGAAAGAAGAATATAGTGACCCCGAATCCGCCCGGGACAAGCTTTTCGAGTCCGCAATGTGCGACAAAGACGATCAGAATCGCAAGAGCGCGGAAACCATCAAGTGGCGATATATGGTTGATCGGCACGTGTATGTCCCCCCCGAGACAATATTTGCAATGGGTCGATAGATCTCTTCTCCAATAAAAGCTAGATGTCGGTCACCATTCGGTGAGCACTTTTGCCGCAAAAACTTGCGAATTAATGCGATCCGGCAGTCCAGATACAGCGGTTCCGTTGTATCACCCATTTACTGTCAGGTTTGGTTGGATCGAGAGCCCTTGCGCATCAACGACCGCGTGGACCTTGGTCGTGAACCCGCCTCGGAAGCGACCGAGGCGCTGAATCAAGGCCCCCTCTTTTGCGGTCGTAGCCTGCTGGTGCCCCGGGATTGAAGGGCTTCAAGTCATCTGGATATCATCGTCGCGATGATGGCATCCATCAGTTGCTCCTAAACGCCAGCGTGCGCCCCTGGGAAAGGCGGTTGTAGCATGTGATCAGCGGGACCATACCGCTCGGGTAGGTCGCGCCACTGCGCGCCCGAGCGCAAAACCCGGAGAATCCCTTCGAGAAACCACGATCATCTCTGTTCGACGATCGCGCCCTAGACGCCGACCTCACACTCGAGACAGTATCAAGTCCGCGGTCTTGATTACGCCCTGCTGCGCATGTACTCGATCGAACAGTCCCCCGGACTGTTCGACCTGCGGCCACGACCACTCCGTCGTCGTCATGCCGCCGTAGCGGCGGGACGGCTCAAGAGCGGGGCAAGGTACTTGCCGGTAAACGAGCCCTTCGCCTTTGCCACAACCTCCGGCGTCCCCTGCGCGACGATCTCCCCGCCCTTCACACCGCCCTCAGGCCCTAGATCCAGCACCCAGTCGGCGGTCTTGATCACATCCAGATTGTGCTCGATCACGACCACCGTATTCCCCTGCTCGACCAGTTGGTGGAGCACTTCGAGCAGCTTGCGCACGTCCTCGAAATGCAGCCCGGTCGTCGGTTCATCGAGGATATACAGCGTCTGTCCCGTCGCACGGCGGGACAGTTCCTTGGCGAGCTTGACGCGCTGCGCCTCGCCGCCCGACAGTGTCGTCGCCTGCTGGCCGACCTTGACGTAGCCGAGGCCCACTTCCTCGAGCATCGCCATCTTGTCGCGGATCGGCGGGACCGCCTTGAAGAAGTCGACCGCATCCTCGACCGTCATGTCGAGCACGTCGGCGATGCTCTTGCCCTTGAACTTCACCTCGAGCGTCTCGCGGTTGTAGCGTTCGCCGTGGCACACGTCGCACGTCACATAGACGTCGGGGAGGAAGTGCATCTCGATCTTGAGCAACCCGTCGCCCTGGCACGCCTCGCAGCGCCCGCCCTTGACGTTGAAGCTGAATCGCCCGGGCTTGTAACCGCGCGCCTGCGATTCGGGGAGCCCGGCGAACCAGTCGCGGATCTGGGTGAAGCTGCCGGTATAGGTCGCGGGGTTGGAGCGCGGGGTGCGGCCGATCGGCGACTGGTCGATGTCGATGACCTTGTCGAGATATTGCAGGCCGGTGATCTTGTCGTGCTTGCCCTGGACGATCCGCGCGCCGTTCAGCGTGCGCGACGCGGCGGCGAACAACGTGTCGATCGTGAAGCTCGACTTGCCGCTGCCGCTGACCCCGGTGATGCAGGTGAAGGTGCCGAGCGGGAGGCTCGCGGTCACGCCTTTCAGGTTGTTGGCGGTGGCGTTGTGGACGGTGATCTTCTTGCCATTGCCCTTGCGCCGGGTCTTGGGCACCGCGACCTCGCGTCGGCCCGACAGATAATCCGCGGTGATGCTGTTCTCATTGGCGAGGACTTCCTCGAACGTGCCCTGCGCGACGATATGCCCGCCGCGCACGCCCGCGCCCGGCCCCATGTCGATCACATAATCGGCGGTGCGGATCGCATCCTCGTCATGCTCGACGACGAGCACGGTGTTGCCGAGATCGCGCAGACGCCGCAGCGTCTTGAGCAGCATGTCGTTGTCGCGCTGGTGGAGCCCGATGCTGGGTTCATCGAGCACGTAGAGCACGCCCGACAGCCCGCTGCCGATCTGCGACGCGAGCCGGATGCGCTGCGATTCGCCGCCCGACAGCGTGCCCGAGGTGCGATCGAGGTTGAGATAGTCGAGCCCGACGTTGTTGAGGAAGCCGAGGCGCTCGAGGATTTCCTTGAGGATCCGCTCGGCGATCGCGCGTTGCTGGTCGCTGAGGTCGGCGGGGACTTGCTCGAACCAGGTGAGCGCGTCGACGACCGAGAGGCGCGTGACGCTCGAGATGTCGCGCATCCCGATCTTGACCGCGAGCGCCTCGGGCTTGAGGCGGCCGCCGTGGCAGACCTCGCACGGCGCGGCGCTCTGGTATTTGTTGAGTTCCTCGCGCATCCACGCGCTCTCGGTCGAGAGCATCCGGCGGTTGAGGTTGCCGATCACGCCTTCGAACGGCTTCTTGACGTCGTACGACTTCTTGCCGTCGATGAAGGTCAGCGTGACGGGCTTGCCCTTGGTGCCGTGCAGGATCGTGCGTTGCGCTTCGTCGGGCAGGTCTTCCCAGGGGGTTTCGAGGCTGAAGTCGAATTCGCGCGCGAGGCTGCCGAGGACCTGCATGTAATAAGGGCTCGGCGGGTTGGACTTGGCCCACGGCACGACCGCGCCCTTCTTGATGCTGAGCGCATGGTTGGGGACGACGAGATCCTCGTCGAACAGCAGTTTTTCGCCGAGGCCGTCACAGGCCGGGCACGCGCCCTGGGGGGCGTTGAACGAGAACAGCCGCGGTTCGATCTCGGCGATCGTGAAGCCCGAGATCGGGCAGGCGAACTTCTCGCTGAACACGATGCGGCCGGGGGGCGCGTTGTCGCCGAGGACTTCCTGCTTGGGGGTATGGACCTCGACCGGATCGGCGGGGTCGACATAGGCGAGCCCGTCGGCGAGTTTCAGCGCGGCCTCGAAGCTTTCGGCAAGGCGCGTCGCGATGTCGGGACCGATGACGAGGCGGTCGACGACGACCTCGAGGTCATGCTTGAACTTCTTGTCGATCGCGGGGGCTTCGTCGATCTCATGGATCTCGCCGTCGATGCGGACGCGGGTGAACCCTGCCTTCTGCCATTCGAGCAGCTCCTTCTTGTATTCGCCCTTGCGCCCGCGCACGACCGGCGCGAGCAGATAGAGCCGCGTGCCCTCGGGGAGCGCCATCACGCGGTCGACCATCTGGCTGACGGTCTGCGCGGCGATCGGCTCGCCGGTCGCGGGCGAGTACGGAATGCCGACGCGCGCCCACAGCAGGCGCATGTAATCGTAGATCTCGGTGACGGTCGCGACGGTCGAGCGCGGGTTGCGGCTGGTGGTCTTCTGCTCGATGCTGATCGCCGGCGACAGGCCCTCGATATGGTCGACGTCGGGCTTCTGCATCAGTTCGAGGAACTGGCGCGCGTAGGCGCTGAGCGATTCGACGTAGCGGCGCTGGCCCTCTGCGTAGATCGTGTCGAACGCGAGGCTCGACTTGCCGCTCCCCGACAGGCCGGTGATGACCGTCAGCGTATCGCGCGGGATATCGACCGACACGTCCTTGAGATTGTGCTCGCGCGCGCCGCGCACGGAAATATGAGTCAGCATAAGAGCGAGTTCTACTTCTGTTCTGATGGAAGCGCCAGAGGATGAGATAGGAAAGCGCGCGGCCGGTTACGAGGGTTCCCTTGCGCCGAGCCGTCCACGGGTGGGTTAATCGGGGGCTTTGCCGTAGGCGGGTAGCGCCAGCCTAAAATGGATCGCCGCAGCCCGCAGCGCAAAGCCGCAAACCGCCGCCACCGGCGCGGCGAGGTTGGGTGATACCCCCACCGTCACCAGCACCACATACAGCCCTGCCGCCAGTGCCGCCGCGGTCACATAAAGCTCCGGCCGCATCAGGATCGACGGTTCGCCGGCGAGCACGTCGCGGATGATCCCGCCGACGCACGCGGTCACCACGCCCATCAAGGCGGCGGGCACCGGTGGAATGCCGAACGCGAGCGCCTTCGCCGCGCCGAACACCGCGTACGCCGCCAGGCCCACCGCATCGAGCCAGTCGAGCGCGGTGCCCTTCCACCAGCGTTGCGGAGTCGTCCACACCAGCACCGCGACCGCGAGGCACGTCCCCGCGACGAGCCGGTCGTGCACCCAGAACACTGGCGCGCCGATCAGCAGGTCGCGCACCGATCCGCCGCCGGTGCCGGTGATCAGCGCAAAGAAGGTCGCGGTGACGAGCGTCTGGCGATGCCGGATCGCGGCGAGCGCGCCGGTGATCGCGAAGACGGCGATCCCGAACAGGTCGAGCCACGGCAGCACGGAGCCGAATTGCCAGGGGAATTGCGCGGGCATTTCCGTTCCCTAGGGCAGCCTGCCCGCCAAGGGAATGCGCACCGCGCGCTACGTAGTTTCCTCCAGAGACGCGCCCGTGCCGAACGCGCAAGGACAGGGCCAGCCATCGACAGGAACCCGCATGACCGACCCCATCGCCTCGGTCCCGCCCCCGGAAGCGCCGCTCTCGCCCGATTTGCTGCGGCGGATGCACGGCTATTGGCGCGCGGCCAATTACCTGTCAGTCGGGCAAATCTACCTGCGCTCCAACCCCTTGCTCGATCAGCCGCTCGCGATCTCCGACGTCAAGACCCGGCTGCTGGGGCATTGGGGGACGACGCCGGGGCTCAACCTGCTGTACGTCCATCTCAACCGCGTGATCGTGGAGCGCGATCTCGACATGATCCTGATCGTCGGCCCCGGGCACGGCGGCCCCGGGATCGTCGCCAACACCTATCTCGAAGGATCGTACACCGAACGCTATCCCGCGATCGAGCGGAGCCGCGGCGGGATGGACCGGCTGTTCCGCCAATTCTCCTGGCCGGGTGGCATTCCGAGCCATGTTGCGCCTGAGACGCCGGGGTCGATCCACGAAGGTGGCGAGCTCGGCTATTCGCTTGCGCATGCGTACGGCGCGGCGTTCGACAATCCCGATCTGGTCGTCGCCTGTGTGATCGGCGACGGCGAGGCGGAGACGGGCGCGCTGGCGGCGAGCTGGCACGGCAACAAGTTCCTCAACCCCGCACGCGATGGCGCGGTGCTGCCGATCCTGCATCTCAACGGCTTCAAGATCGCCAACCCGACCGTGCTCGCGCGGATCGGCCGCGAGGAACTGACCGACCTGCTGCACGGCTATGGCCACGAACCGTGGTTCGTCGAGGGCGACGATCCGGAGATGGTCCACCAATTGCTCGCCGCCACGCTGGATGCGGTGCTCACGCGGATCGCGGAGATCCAGCGGATCGCGCGCACCGGCGCGGACGATGCCGCACGCCCGCGCTGGCCGATGATCGTGCTCAAGACGCCCAAGGGGTGGACCGGGCCGAAGGAGGTCGACGGCAAGCCGGTCGAGGGCACCTGGCGTGCGCACCAGGTGCCGATCGCCGACTTCAAGAACCCCGAGCATCTCGTCCAGCTCGACACGTGGCTGCAAAGCTACGACGCGCACGAATTGTTCGACTCAAACGGCAAGTTCCGCGAGGACTATGCGTCGCTCGCGCCGACCGGGCATCGCCGGATGGGGTCGAACCCGCACGCCAATGGCGGCGAGCTGCTCGTCCCGCTCGCGCTTCCCGATTTCCGCGCGTCCGCGCTGGCGGTGCCCGCGCCGGGCGCGGTGACCGCGGCGGCGACCGCGGTGCTCGGCGGCTATCTGCGCGACGTGATGGCGCTCAACGCGGACACGACCAACTTCCGCCTGTTCGGCCCGGACGAGACCGCGTCGAACCGGTTGCAGGCGGTCTATGAGGTGTCTGGCAAGGCGTGGATTGCGGAGATCGACCCCGTCGACGAGCATCTCGACCGCGACGGGCGGGTGATGGAGGTGCTGAGCGAGCATCTCTGCCAAGGCTGGCTCGAGGGCTATTTGCTGACCGGGCGGCACGGGCTGTTCAGCTGTTACGAGGCGTTCGTCCACATCGTCGATTCGATGGTCAACCAGCATGCCAAATGGCTCAAGGTTTCGAGCGGCATCGCGTGGCGGCGGCCGATCGCGTCGCTCAATTACCTGCTGACCTCGCATGTCTGGCGGCAGGACCATAATGGGCTGTCGCACCAGGACCCGGGGTTCCTCGACCATGTTGCGACCAAGACCGCGAGCGTCGCGCGGATCTATCTGCCGCCCGATGCGAACTGCCTGTTGTCGGTCGCGGATCATTGCCTGCGCAGCCGGCACTATGTGAACGTGATCGTCGCGGGGAAGCAGCCCGAATGGCAGTGGCTCGGGATCGACGAGGCGGTGCGGCACTGTACCGCCGGTGCGGGCATCTGGGACTGGGCGAGTGACCCGGACGGAACGCCCGACGTGGTGATGGCGTGCGCGGGCGACGTGCCGACGCTGGAGACGCTCGCGGCGGTACAGCTGCTCCGCGAATATATCCCCGACATTCGTATCCGCGTCGTCAACGTCGTCGACCTGATGGTGCTCCAGCCGCAATCGGAGCATCCGCACGGACTCGACGACAGCGCCTTCACCGCGCTGTTCACGTCCGACGTCCCGGTGATCTTCGCGTTCCACGGCTATCCCGCGCTGATCCATCGGCTAGCGTATCGCCAGCCCAACCACCACAATTTCCATGTGCGCGGGTTCAAGGAAGAGGGCACCACGACCACCCCGTTCGACATGGTCGTGCTCAACGATCTCGACCGGTTCCGGCTCGCCCTCGACGCGATCGTGCGCATTCCGCGGCTGCGCGACCGGGTCGGGGCGGAGACGCAGCGCTATTGGGCGACGATGGAGCGGCACAAGCTGTACATCGCCGAGCATGGCGAGGACCTGCCCGAAATCCGCGACTGGCGCTGGTCGCGGTGACGCGCACGATCCTGACGCTCAACGGCGGGTCGTCCTCGGTCAAGTTCGGCGTCTATGCCGACGCCGATCCGCTGCGCGAGATCGCCGCCGGCGAGATCGAGCATGGCACCGCCGATACCGCGCTGTTCGACCGGATCGGGGCGGTGACGCCGGATGCGATCGGCCACCGCATCGTGCATGGCGGCACCGAGCTGTTTGCGCCGGTTGTGATCGATGCGGGAGTGATCGACCGGCTGCGGCGCGCATCGGCGTTTGCCCCGCTGCACGGTCCGGCCGCGCTGGCGATGATCGCGCTGGCGCAGGCGCGCTATCCGAGCGTGCCGCAGGTCGCCTGCTTCGATACCGGGTTCCATGCCGACATGCCCGACGTCGCCCGGACGCTGCCGATCCCGGCGGCGCTGCGCGCGGACGGGATCCGGCGATATGGCTTCCACGGCCTGTCGTGTGAATCGATCGTCGCGCAGCTGGGGGACGCGCTGCCCGACCGCCTGGTCATCGCGCATCTCGGCAACGGGGCGAGCGTGACCGCGGTGCGCGGCGGACGCTCGGTCGACACCAGCATGGGGCTCACGCCCTCGGGCGGGGTGGTGATGGGAACGCGCGCGGGCGACATCGACCCGGGGCTGCTGCTGTACCTGCTGCGTGAACGCCGGATGGATGCGGCGGCGATCGAGGCGGTGATCGACCGCGAGTCGGGCCTGCTCGGCCTGTCCGCCGTCTCGGCGGATCTGCGGGTGCTGCACGGCACCGACACGGCCGCCGCGCGTCTTGCCATCCGCATCTTCTGCCGATCGGTCGCCAAGCAGGTTGCCGGGATGCTGGTGACGCTGGGCGGTGCGGACCTGATCGTCTTCACCGGCGGGATCGGCGAGAACGACGCGCAGGTCCGCGGCCTGATCCGGGCCGATCTCGCCTGGGCGGGGACCGTGCCGCAGCGCGTGCTCCCCTCGCGGGAGAACCGCCAGATCGCCTGGCACGCGGCGCGATTGCTCGCCTGACGCGGGCCCCGCCTGGCCGTCACCCGGCCGCGCTCAGTGCGACAACAGCGCGCAGTGATTGCCATTCAGCAGCAGCGTTCGCGTCACGCCCCCGAATGCCCATTCCGCGAGGCGGTTGTGGCCATAGGCCCCGGCGACGATCAGGTCGACCGCGCGGTCGTCGGCAATCGTGGCGAGGGTCCTGGCATTGCCCGCATCGCCGCGAGCGATGACGATGTCGGCGGTGATCGCGTGCCGCCGCAGCCATGCCGCCACGTCGTCGACCTGCGCGCGGATCTCCCCCAGCGCGCTGCCGACGCCGGCAAGGACGACGCGCTCGGCACCCGCCAGAAACGGCAGGGCGTCGCTGATCGCGCGGCGGCATTCGCGCGTGTCGTTCCACGCGACCAGCACCGTTTCGAAGGCTGCGGACACGGCGTGGGGCGGGATCACCAGGACCGGGCGTCCGGCGCGGATCACCAGGTCGGCGGTGTCGGCGTGGCGCGACGTGTCGATCCCGCCGGTCGAGACCCCGGTGATGACCAGATCGGCGCAGCGCGCCTCCGTCGCGACGACGTGCGCGATCGGCTCCAGCGTCGGGATCGATCGCCATCCCACGACGTGGCGCCGCAGGGCGGCACATTCGCGGAATTCCGTGCCGGCGGTCTTCAGCGTATCGTCGACGATCTCGCGCTCGGCCACCGCCAGCGCGCCGGCGAAATCGCCATCGACATAGCCGATCTGGATCGGCTCGCAGGCCGCGATGCCGATCACGCCGGCCTCGTATCGCGCCGCCAGGGCGGCCGTCACGGCCAGCACGCTGGCATTGCCGTCTCCCGCGTCGAGATGCACCATCAGGGTCCGGAACGGCATGCGGCATCTCCGTCCCGGCCTCGCAAGCTGCCGGGTCTTGGGCATCGCGGCCGCGACGGGACATCGCGCCTGCGTCTTGCCCCGTCGGGATGCAGCCGGACCACGCCGGTGTCTCTACGTAGTGCGCACAGGGGGGCTCAGCCGACGCTGTGGCGCGCGGCCTCGGGCAAGTGGACGTGCTGCTCGCGCATCGTCATCAACAGCGCGTCGATCGGCATCGGGCGACCCAGCAGATACCCTTGCGCATACCGATAGCCCGCCAGGGTCACCTCGATCAGCTGGTTCTCGGTCTCGATCCCTTCCATCGTGCAGTCCAGCGACAGCGACTGCGCGAGGTTGCGGATCGCCGCGACCATGCTGCGCCCCGATCCCGTCGCCATGCCGTTGACGAAGGTGCGGTCGACCTTGAGGATGTCGAGCGGCAGTTCGTGCAGCGAGCACAGGCTGGAATAGCCGGTTCCGAAATCGTCCAGCGCGGTGCGCACCCCGAAGTCGCGCAGCCGCTCCAGCGCCTCGCGCGCAGCGGCCATGTCGGTGACGAGCGACGTCTCGGTCACCTCGAAGATGATCCGCTTGGGCGAGATGTTGGTCGCGACGATCATCCGTACGATTTCGCGCATCGTGGACGGCGACATCAGATCCTGCGCCGACAGGTTGAACGACAGCGAGACGGGATCGGGCAGCACGGTGAGGCTGGTCAGCGCGCGTTCGAACAGGATCAAGGTGACCGCGTTGATCACGCCGAGCCGTTCGGCCGCGGCGATCAGCGTCGCGGGGGCGACTTCGCCCAGAACCGGCGATTTCCAGCGGGCCAGTGCTTCGACGCTGGTGACCGTCATCGTCCTGGTATCGAAGATCGGCTGGTAGTGGAGCTCCAGCTCGCGCTCGAGGCAGGCGACCTGCAAGGCGGCCTCGACCCGTTGCTCGACCCGGATCAGCGCCTCCTGCTCGTGCGAGAAGACCGCGCACCCTCCGCGCTGATGCGCCTTGACGTGGTAGAGCGCATAATCGGACCGGTCGAACAGCGCATGCGCGGTGGTGCCCGCCTCGGGATAGACGGCGATCCCGGCCGAACAGCCCAGCGTCACCTCGAATCCGTCGATCGCGATCGGGACATGGATATTGCTGCACAAGGCCCGAATCGCGGGCTGCGCCAGGTCGGGCGGGCCGTCGAACAGCACGCCGAACTCGTCGCCACCCAGCCGGGCGACGGTCAGCGGGCCCTGCGCGGCCGCGTTCAGGCGCTGCCCGATCTCGCCGAGCAGGCGATCGCCGCAGACATGGCCATAGGTGTCGTTAATCGCCTTGAACCGATCGAGGTCGAGCACGCCGACGCAAAACGGCGTGGCGGGGGCGGCCGGGTCCGGCTGATGGCGCGCCTCCAGCATCGCCTCCAGCGCCCCGAAGAAATAGCGCCGGTTCGGCAGCCCGGTGAGCACGTCGGTATGCGCCAGCAGCCGGTTCTCGTCGCTCAGCCGCTGTGCCTGCTGCCGTTCGGTGACGAGCGCGTTGCGCGACGCGATCAGATTGTGGAACACGCGATGCGCGTCCTTGAGGACGATCAGGAAAACCGCGGTGACCAGCGCGATGTTGACGCCCACCGACACGAACACGGGGTTGCCGCTGAGCAGGCAATAGACGACCAGCGGAACGCTGACGAGGATACCCACCGCGGTCGCGGCGCCAGGCAAATGGGTCAGGCAGAACAGGCACCCGAGCACGGTAATGCCGATGAAGACGACGACATGCCCGTGTTCATACGGGCCGCCATAGGCAGCGAGCCCCAGCGCCCACGACACGAACGCCACCGCGAAGAACGATCCGAGCACGGTCGCGCGGTTGATCATGCGGGTCGCGCCGGCTTCCGTCAGCATCTCCGGCGTCGGCGGCATTAGCCAGCGGAACATCCGCCACAGGATCAGCGGTACCAGCAGCGCCGGAAGCGCATGGGTCATCCAGCGGGGCGCGAGCCCGGCATGGGTATAGGCCAGCGCCGTCGCGTTGATCGCGAGCAGGGCGTACATCCACGGCACCTGGCGCCGGAAATGCAACAGCGTTGCAACAACCAGCGGTGTTTCACTTGTCGGCAGATGGTTTTTGGAAAGGGGCATCGCCGTATATTCCTCGAGCATTTCCTGGCTAGACGGACCATCGTTAAGGTATCGTTTCGAATGCCCTGAATTGACTGAGGAAATACTCGTCCCTTCGGATGATCGCGGCGCCCGTCGTCTTTGTGCCGCGGGCGGGTGCTGTCGTTCGGCGGCGCCAGCCGGCGACTCCCGGTCGCCGTTTGCCGCGCGGCCCGGCCCGGCGCGAGCGTCGGCAGTAGACCGCCGATCGAGATGATATGTGGTTCGTATGACGTATGCCTATCGACGCTAAATCTGCCGAAACGACGCTGAAGATCTGCTACAGGGCGAAAGCATCAACGTTGACTGCTCAAGAGGAATAGGCGCAGACACTGTGGTTCGCCATACACACATCGAGGTAGGGCGCCGTGCGACCCGCGGGTCACTGTGCGTTCGTCAGTCGCACCAGGCTAGATGCCGCATATTTCTGTCCGTTGACCAGCAGACTCACTTGGCCGCCGTCGAGCGATACTTCGCTCACCTGACCCTGGGCCCTGATCGCGGCGGGGATGGTGGCGCCGGCCGCATCGGTCGCGGACAGCGCGAGCGTATAGGCGCCGGGTGACGCGCGGTTGGCCTGCGAATCGGTGCCGTCCCAGGTGAAGCTGCTGGCGGCGGGGTCGACCGCCTGGGTGGAGACGGTGTTGCCATTCGCGTCGCTGATGGTCGCGACGAGCGCCTGCGGCGATCGGTCGGTGGTATAGGTCCAGCTCGCCCCGCCGGCACTGCCCAGCGCGGCGATGCTGCTGTCGAAGCTGGCGACGTGCCCGATCATCGACGCGGCGTTCGAGAGGTCGCTGGACGACAGCTTGGCGAGAATGTCCTTGAGCGACTGGTTCTGCTGGATCGACTGTTCGACTTGCGAGAATTGCACGAGCTGCTGCGTATATTGGGACGTGTCCATCGGCTTGAGCGGATCCTGATTCTGCATCTGGGTCGTCAGCAGCTTCAGGAACATGTTCGAATCGCTGGTCAGCTTCGCCAGGGCGGAGCTGGTGCTGGCGGCGGTCGTCGTGCCGGTCGCGGCGGTCGCGGCGGTGATCGTGGTCATGCGGGGGTCCTCAGGCTACGAGATTGATCCGCCCGCTGGCGCGCAGGCCGGTTGCGGGGGCGGGGGGCGCGATGATCGGGGTGGCGTCGTCTTCGGGCGCGGTACGGCGCGCTTGCGCGGCCGATGCCCACGCCCGTTCGCCATTGGCGCCCGAACGCGAGTCGAACCGGAAGCTGCCGGCATCCGCCTGGACCCCGGCCTGCGACACGGTCTGTGCCAGCGTGTCCGTATCCCGCCGCAGCAGGTCGAGCGCAGCGGGCTGGTCCGCCGAGATCGTCGCCAGCATCTTGCCCGTGGCGTCGATATGCATCCGCACCTCGACCCGGCCGAGTTCGACCGGATCCAGCCGGATCGTCAGCGTGCTGGTGCCGTCCCCGCCCACGTGCCGCGCGATCGCCAGGCCGACGTCCTGCCCGATCGCCGCGGCGCGCGCCGTCCCGGCATCCACGGGGCCATGCGACGGGGCGGGGAGCGGCGGCGCGCTGGCGGGCGCGGCGAGCGAGTGCTGGGTCGGCAGGACGAACGGCGGTTGCGGCGATGCCGCAGCGGGGCCGGTCGGTGCCGCTTGGGCCGGGGCGACGCCCAAGACGGCCGTCGGACGATCGGGCGGCGACCCGGCCGGGGTCGCCGGGTCATGCGCCGTGCCTTCTGGCATCGCGGTGGTCGGTGATGCCCCGGCAGCTCCCGCCTGTGCCGCGCTGCCCGCGTCCTGCGGTCCGGGCGCGACCGTGCCGATCCCCGCACCGGTCGCCGCGCCGTGCGCGGACGGCGCAGCCGGCGGCACCGGCGCGCGGGTGGTAGGCACTGCGGGCATGAGCATCGGCGTGCCCGGCGGCGCCGCCATGGCATCGTCGGCTGCGGTGGTATCGTTCGCGACGCCCTTGTCGGTTGCCGTTCTGGACGATGTCTTGCCGAGGCCACGGGGCGCGGCTTGCCCCCTGGCATCGATTGCGGGGGGCGCATCCGGGACGGACGGTGGCTGCACCGGAACCGTGCCACCGGTCGGCGGGAGCCCTGCCGGGTCGGTCGACTCCTTCGGCGTCCCGGCCGCCCGCATCGGCTCGGGTACATCCGCCCCCGGCGCGAGCGAGGGCGTATGTGCGGCTGCAGGCGCGGCGACGGGCGCTGCGGGCACGGCGTCGAGCCCACCGGCCCCGGTGCCCGGCCGGGGCGCGGCGATGCCAGCGGGAGGCGCCCCGGCTGCGGCATCGAAGCGCGCTGCGGTCGCCACGGTGGCCGCCACCGTCAGGCCAGCCTCTGTCGCAGACGGTCTCGCCGCGACCGACCCGGGCGTGCCGGGGGGCGTATCGCCGACGGCTACGGTCGCGGATGCAGACAGCACGTGCTGGAATGAATCCGTGGCGGTGGAGACGCCAACGGGACTGGACGGCGTCGGTGCGGATAGGAACGATACGGCGGCAACTGGCGGCACGCGCTTCTCCCATCGGCCATGCGTCGTCCCATCATAGAGGGCGTGCGCGGGTTCCGGTCGCGGGGGGCCGATCGCAACCCCGGCGTGCGGCGCGCGGTTCGTCCCGCGCGATCCCCGGCTGGTCGTGTCCCGTTCCGCTTCGGCGCAACTGTCCCTAGAGGAAGGGCACTATGGGTTCGGAGACGTGTTGCATGCGGTTGATCGTGGGTATCCTGGCGCTGGTGCTGCTGACCGGCGCGGCACCGGTCGAGCCCCCGCTGGTGCGGGTCCGGCTGGAGACGTCGGCGGGGCCGATCACGGTCGCGGTCGATACGCGCCACGCCCCCCGCACCGCGACCAACTTCCTCGCCTATGTCGATGACCAGCGGCTCGACGGGACCGCGTTCTTCCGGGCCTCGCGGCGGCCGGGCAAGCCCGGGCTGGGGTTCATCGAGGGCGGGATCGGCACCGATGCGCGGCGGCGGCTGGGGACCTTGCCGCTCGAGCCGACCAGCCGGACCGGCCTGCATCATGTCGACGGGGTGATCTCGATGGCGCGCTATGATGCGACCGATTCGGGGACCGCCAATTTCTCGCTCATGTCGGGGCCGTTCCCCAATATGGACGCACGACCGGGGTCGCCCGGCTATGCGGTGTTCGGCAAGGTCGTCGCGGGGATGGACGTCGTCCGGCGGATCCTCGCAATGCCGACCAGCCAGGGCGGCGAGGGCGCGATGAAGGGCGAGACGCTGCGTCGCCCGGTCTCGATCGTGCGCGCGGTGCGGCTCGACGGGACGCCGCATCCGACCGGGCGGATCAAGGTGTGGCAGCTGCTGCCGCGGAAGTAACGATCGGTTTTCAAACCGTTTTCCCGGGTGAACCAAAACTTCTACCCCGGCGAAGGCCGGGGCCCAGTCGCGCCGGTTTTGGTAGCGAAGCGCAGTCGCCCGCACTCTCCCGCCTCACGGCTGGGTCCCGGCCTTCGCCGGGGAAGCGTATTCTTGGGTTCGTCGGGAATCGCTACCGCTGACGGGGAGGCTGCAGCAGGTCCTTGTACTGGCGCGGCTGCGAGCGGAGATACTGGTTGGGCGCCACCACCGTCCCGCCGAGCGCGGCGGCGGCGTGCCACGGCCAGTGCGGATCGTAGAGGATCGTCCGCGCGACCGCGACGAGGTCGGCGTCGCCCGTCCCGACGATCGCCTCGGCATGGTCGGGTTCGGTAATCAGCCCGACCGCGACGACCGGGATCCCGACCGCCTGCTTGACCGCGCGCGCGAGCGGCACCTGGTAGCCCGGCCCGACCGGGATCGCCTGCCGCGCGTCGAGCCCGCCGCTCGACACGTGGATCGCCGAGCACCCGCGTGCTGCCAGCGCTTGCGCGAAGGCGACGGTCTGGTCGATCGTCCAGCCACCCTCGACCCAGTCGGTGCCCGAGACGCGCATCGTCACCGGCTTGCCCGCCGGGAACGCCGCGCGCACCGCGTCGAACACCTCGAGCGGGAAGCGCATCCGGTTTTCGAGACTGCCGCCGTACGCGTCGTCGCGCCGGTTGGAGAGCGGCGAGAGGAACTGGTGGAGCAGATAGCCATGCGCGCCGTGCAACTGGACGAGATCCAGCTCGAGTTCGGCCGCGCGCTTCGCCGCAGCGGCGAACGCATCGCGCAGCGCCGCCAGCCCGTCGCGGTCGAGCGCGACTGGCGGCGTGTCGTCCGCGCCGAAGCCGAGCGGCGAGGGCGCGACCGTCTGCCAGCCATTGGGCGATGACGGCGCGATGGTCGCGCCGCCGTGCCACGGCAGGTCGGTCGACGCCTTGCGCCCGGCGTGTGCGAGCTGGACCCCGACCGGCATGTCCGAATGCCGCCGGATGCCGTCGAGCGTCCGGCCCATCGCGGCCTGCGTCGCAGCGTCATACAGGCCGACGTCGGCATAGGTGATCCGCCCTTCGGGGACGACCGCCGCCGCCTCGATCGTCAGCAGGCCCGCGCCCGACAGCGCGAGCTGCCCGAGATGGATCAGGTGCCAGTCGGTCATGCACCCGTCCACTGCCGAATATTGGCACATCGGCGCGATGACGATGCGGTTGGCGAGCGTCAGCCCGTCGATCGTCAGCGGTTCGAACAGACGCGGGCCGGGCATGGCGGGTTCCTTTACTTGGCGACGACCACGGCGTCGGTGCGAGCCGCCATGAGATAGCCGCCGCAGACGAACACCAGCCCGCCGATCGCGTTCCCGAGCGACACGATCGCCAGGTTGCGCACCACGCCGATCAGCGTGACGGAGGGATGATCGACCAGCAGGCCGAGCGTCAGCCCGGTCATGTTGGCGACCGAATGCTCGAACCCGGCCGCAACGAAGGCGAGCAGGATCCACGCCATCGCGATACACTTGGCGGCATCGCCCTGCATCCGCGCTGCGGTCCAGATCGCGAGGCAGACCAGCCAGTTACACAGGATCGCGCGCGCCAGCAGCGCGAACGCGCTCGCCTCGACCTTGTGCGCGACATAGGCGTGGAACATCGAGTCGGCATTGGCGAACACCGCGCCACCGCCGCCGGCGGCGAATACCAGCGACAGGATGATCCCGCCGGCGAGGTTGCCGATCCACACGACGACGATCAGTTGCACCGCTTCCCACAGCGTGATCGTGCGATGCGCCAGCCCGAAGCCCAGATACATGACATAGCCGGTGAACAGCTCGGCACCCGCGAACACCGTCAGGATCAGGCCGATCCCGAACGTCCCGCCCATCACCAGCGGGCGGACGCCCGCGGGCAGCCCCGCGCCGGTGCTGAGCGCCAGGATCATCGCGATCCCGATATACGTCCCCGCCAGCATCGCGCCGACGAAGAAACCCGCGGGCGAGCGGCGGAGCGCCGCTGCCTTGGTCGCGGCGAGCTTGGCGTAGGTGTCGATCGTCGACGCGTAGCCAGCGCTCATGCCGGAATACGCTTCGCATGACCGACGACGCCCGCACGGGCGACGCCGATTTCGGCGCCCATGTCGGCGGCGGCGGGGCGGATCGTCACCGGCACCGACTTGTACGACGGGGTGAAGCTTTGCGGATCATGGTCTTCGAGCGCGATCAAGGGTTGGGTCTCCGGATAATAGGATGCGCAGCATCCCTCTGGCAGCGCGTAACGCACCACCGTCAGCTTTTGTACCACGCGGTCGGCGCGGGCGAATTCGAGCGCGGTCGCGACATCGACGACGTCGCCTTCGGCGAAGCCGAGACGCGCCATGTCGGCGTCGTTCATGAACAGGATGTCGCGGCGGCCGAACACCCCGCGATAGCGATCGTCGAGGCTGTAGACCGTCGTATTATACTGGTCATGCGCGCGCAGCGTGGTGAGGCGCAGCACCGACGGGTCGATCGCGGCCGAATCGTCCTTGCGCGGCGTCGGGATGAAATTGGCCTTGCCGCTGTCGGTCTTCCACACGCGCAGCGCAGCCGAATTGGGCAGATGGAACCCGCCCGGCTCGCGCACGCGGCGGTTATAGTCGGCGAAGTCGGGGAAGACCGCCTCGATCTTGTCGCGGATCAGGTCGTAATTGCCGATGAAGGCATCCCAGTCGATCCCGCCCTTGCCCTTGAGCGTCGCCTTGGCGATCTGCCCGACGATCCAGATCTCGGACTTCACATGCTCGCCCGGCGCCTTCAGGAACCCGCGCGAGGCGTGGACCATCGACATCGAATCCTCGACGCTGACCGACTGCGGCCCGGTCTCCTGCGTGTCGAGCTCGGTCCGGCCGAGGCACGGGAGGACATAGGTGGCCTTGGCCATCAGCAGGTGCGTGCGGTTGAGCTTGGTCGTGATGTGCACCGCGAGATCCATGTTGCGGAACCCCTCGACGCACGCCTGCGGATCGGACGAGGCGATCGCGAGATTGCCGCCGAGGCAGACGATCGCGCGCGCCTTGCCGTCGCGCATCGCGGCGATGCTCTCGACCACCGAATGCCCGTCGCCGCGCGGCGGCTCGAACCCGAAGACGTCGCGCATCCGGTCGAGGAAGGCGGGCTTCGGGCGCTCGGTGATGCCGACCGTGCGGTCGCCCTGCACGTTGCTATGGCCGCGAAGCGGGCAGATCCCCGCGCCCGGACGGCCCATGTTGCCGCGCAGCAGCAGCAGATTGGCGATCTGCTGGACGTTGCTCGTGCCGTTGCGATGCTGCGTGATGCCCATGCCGTAGCAGGCGATCGTCGCCTTGGACGCGGCATAGATCTGCGCGACGCCCTCGAGCTCGGCGCGCGTCAGGCCGCTGTCGCGCTCAATCGTTTCCCAGCGCGTGTCGCGCAGGTCGGCGCTGTACGCGTCGAGCCCGGCGGTATGGTCGGCGATGAACGCATGGTCGAGCACCGGCTCGGACGCCGCACCCGCCGCCTTTGCCGCCTGCGCGGCATCGTCGAGCACGAGCAGCGCCTTGGCGATGCCCTTGATCGCGGCGGCATCGCCGCCGATCTTGACCTGGAGATAGGTCGTCGCGATCGGGGTTGCCGACATCGTCGCCATCTCGACCACCGACTGCGGCGATTCGAAACGTTCGAGCGAGCGTTCCTTGAGCGGGTTGAAGACGATGATCTTTCCCCCGCGCCGCGCGACGTCGCGCAGCGTCGCCATCATCCGCGGATGGTTGGTGCCGGGGTTGTGGCCGAACGACAGGATCAGGTCGGCATGGTCGAAATCGTCCAGGCTGACCGTACCCTTGCCGATCCCGATCGACTTGGGGAGGCCGACCGAGGTCGCCTCGTGGCACATGTTCGAGCAGTCGGGGAAGTTGTTGGTGCCGTACAGCCGCACGAACAGCTGGAACAGGAACGCGGCTTCGTTCGAGCAACGGCCCGAGGTGTAGAATTCGGCCTGGTCCGGATCCGGCACCGCGGCGAGCCCCGCGCCGATCTCGCTCAGCGCCTCTTCCCAGCCGACCACGTCGTAATGGCCGGTCGCCGCATTGTAGCGCAGCGGCTCGGTGACGCGGCCCTGGTCCTCGATCCAATGGTCGCTCTGCTTCCACAGATCCTCGACGCTATGTTCGGCAAAGAACTTCGCGCCGATCTTTTTCGCGGTCGATTCCCACGCGACGGCCTTGGCGCCATTCTCGCAGAATTCGAACGAGCTGGTGTGCTTGGGGTCGGGCCATGCGCAGCTCGGGCAATCGAAGCCGTCGGGCTGGTTGGACTTGAGCAGCGTCTGCGCGCCGCGGCTGACGATCTGCTGCGCCTTGAGCGAGATGGCGACCGCCTTGAGTGCCCCCCAGCCACCGGCGGGGCCGGTATAGTCCTTGATGCCGTCTGGGCGTTTGGTGCGCATTGTAAAGTCTCCGGCGTGCCGCACGCGGCACGGCTAGTCTGTCCGCGCCATGCCGGCGCGTCGGTCTTCCCCGGGCCGATAGGACGGTCAGGCCAATGAGGAAAGGCGGGAATTTCTCAAACCGTGATCGGCTCACTCGGTAAAACCGGCGTCGTCGCGAGCCGGACATAGCCCACCAATGCAAAGATCGCGCATTGCGCCAGCAGCATCAGGACCGCCCCGCGCACCTCTCCGAGCGTCGCGTCCATCTGGTTGAGCGGCACGAAGATGTGCATCGCCGGCGTCACCGGGATGGTCCAGGCGATCGCCTGCACCCACGGCGGCATCGCGAACAGCGGCCAGGCGAATCCGGTCAGGAACACGAACGGGATCGACGTCGGGATCAGCAGCTTGAGCGCGTCGTCGCCGCTGCGCACGACGCTGCCGACCAGTATTGCGAGCGCCGCCACGGTCGCGGCGAACAGCGGGGCGACCAGCAGCAGCGCGGGGATGTTGCCGCCGTGCGGAATATCCTGAAACCAGAAGACCAGCCCGAAATACAGCAACGCCGCCAGCGTGCCGATCGTCGTGCATGCCGCCCATGTTCCGACGAACGCGCGCCCCCCGCGCGCCCAGCGTCCCTTGCGCCGCCGTTCCGCGACGAGCCGCGCGACCGAGAACAGCAGCGTCTGTTGCAAAATCACGTTGGCGACCGCGGGGAAGATGTAATCGCGATATCCCTCGGTCGTGTTGTACAACGGATGCGTGCTGACGGCCGGCGCCACGGTGGCCAGCCGGTCGGGCAGGCGCGCCAGGCCCCGCTGCGCGGTCGCCGCGATTGCGGTGGCGATGCTCTTGCCGACCGCCTCGGCGCGCAGCAGATACGCGCCGTTCAGCCAGACCGCGATTCCCGTGCCCGGCCGCCCGGCCAGCAACGCCGCGCTGAGCCCGCGCGGGAGCAGCAGGATCCCCTCGGCGCGGCGCGCGCGGACGATCGCACGGGCGGCCGCCATGTCGGGGACATCGGCAGTGACGACGATCTCGTTCGCGGTCTCGAGGTTGCGCAGGATCGCGCGCGACACGGCGCTGTGATCCGCGTCGACCAGCACGACCGGCAACCGCTCGACCACCTGATGCGCATAGGGCGCGGGATAGTAGAAGGCGTAGAACAGCACCGACAGCACCGCGACCGACAGCAGCGCGCGCGTGCGCAGGATCTCGAGCAACGTGCCCTCGAAGGCGCGGCGGAAGCTCATGCCGTACGCCCGCGCTGGCGGCGCAGTACCAGCGCGACCGCACCGCCGGCGAGCAGCGGATACAGGCAGAGGATCGCCGCCTGGCCGACCCATCGTCCCAGCGTGACGCCGATCGCCTGGTCCATCTGCAGCGTCAGATAATGGGTCAGCGGGAGTGCCGCGCTCCACGCCCGCGCGAACCACGCGCCGCCGGTCAGCGGCAGCGAGGTGCCCGAATAGGCCAGCGCGGACCCGGCGTAGATGACGCTGACCGACAGGCTCGTCGCAACCTCGCCGGTCAGCGTGACGAGCAGCGCGGAGAGCAGGGCCGTCGCAACGAACAGCAGCGCGCCGCCGAGCACGACCAGCCCGATCGCGCCCGAGAAGCGGTAGCCCTCGCCCAGCGTCAGCCACAACAGCCAAAGCGCCAGCCACAGCGTGCCGATCGCGACATGCGGCAGGAACCGCCCCGCGAGCGCCGCGACCGGCGACCCCGCCGTCGTCGCCCAGCGCGCGAGCGAGCCGTGATCGAGTTCGCGCCCGAGCGAGGCGGCGGTCGTCACCCCGATCAGCAGATGGAGGATCGCCGGGCCGATCAGCAGCCCGAGATACCATTCGAGGCTCGCGCCGGGATTGCCCAGCAAGGTGACCTGCGCCCCCGGCAACGGCGCACGCAGCAGGTCGATCCCGCGCAGCCCCGCGCTGTCGGGTACGCGGCGCGCGAGTTCGGCGGTGACCGTCGCCTGCAGCTGCGCCGATGCCAGCGCACCGGTGGACAGGAAGGCGGTCTGGTAGAAGATCTCGACCGTCGGCCGCACCGCATCCGGTCGCGTCCGGCCGAGCCCGCGCGGCAGGATCACCACCGCCACCGCACGCTCGCGCCGGACCGCGGCGAAGGCGTCCGCCGCGCTGCTCGTTTCCCCCACCACCGACAGCGCGTCGACCGTGCCGAGCGCGCGCACCACCGCGCGCGACACGCTGCTGTGGTCGCGGTCGACGATCATCACCCCGAGCCCGCGCGGCGATCCACCCGACAGCATTCCCGCGATCGCCGCGAGGAACAGCAGCGGCAGCACCGTCAACAGCGCCAGGTCGAACCGGTCGCGCGCGAGATGCGCCAGCTCGCCCACGAGCGCGCGGCGGAACGCAGTCATCGCGCCCAGTCGAACAGCACGCTCATGCCGGGGCGCAAATCGGTCGTCCGGCCGGCCGGCTTCAGCTTCACGGTAAAGGCCCGCACGTCATAGCCGGTCGACTGGCGCGTCGCGCGGACCGTCGCGAACGCGGCTTCGGGGGCAATATGGCTGACGCGGAACGCGACGTCGCGCGCCAGCGCGGGGACGTGGCCGACCAGCGTCTTGCCCTGGCGAAGCCCGGCATATTGGCTTTCGCGCACGGTGATCTCGACCCATGGATGGTCGATGTCGATCACCTGATAGGCGGGCAGCACGGGGCTGACGATCTCGCCGGGCTGGAGCAGCTTGCGCGACACCTCGCCGGCGATCGGCGACACCAGCCGCGTCTCCCCGACCAGCGCTTGCGCGGTGGCGAGCCCGGCCTGCGCGATCCGCACCTGCGCGGCGGCCGCCTGTTTCTCTTCGCTTCGCGTGCCCGCGAGCGCCTTGTGATATTGCAGCCGTGCCGCTTCGGCCGAGCGGCGGCTGCTGTCGCGCGCGGCATGCGCCTCGTCGCGGCGCTGCGCGGCGATCACGCCCTCGGCGTACAGCGTGTCCGCGCGCCTGCTCGAGGTTGCGCCGAGGTCTGCCGCCGCCTGCGCCGCCAGCCAGATCGCGCGGAGGGAGCCGACGTCCTCGCTGCGCGCGCCCGCCTGCGCCACCGCCGATACGGCGCGCGCGCTGTCGAGCACGCCCTGCGCCTGGCGCTCGGCGTTGCCGAGTTCGGGGCTCGACAGCGTCGCGAGGACCTGGCCCGCACGAACCCGCGCGCCCTCGTCGACCAGCAACCGGTCGACCCGCGCGAGCGCCTTGGTCGCGACGTTGACGCTGTCCGCCTCGACCATGCCCTGGATCTGCTCGGGCGCGGGGCGGCTCGCCAGCCACAGCCCGATCGCGACGATCACCACGACGATCGCCAGCCCGACGAAGAGCAGGATGCGCGCGCGGCGGCTCGGGGGTGCGTCAGGGTTCGGGGCTGGTTCGGGGGCGGGTTTGGCGGCGGGGGCGGTCATCGTCCGGCTCCATAGACCAGGCGCTGATCCGCCTGCGCGAGAAAGGCGCTGTATTCGTCGAGCCGCCCGGTCGAGGCGAGCAGCCCGGCCAGCGCCAGGTCATATTCGTACGCCACCGAAATGCGCTGGGCTTCGGCGGCATCCAGCGCGGCCTGCGCGGCGATGACCGGGGTCACCGTGCCTTCGCCCTCGCGAAAGGCAATCGCCTGGACGCGGACGTTCTCGCGCGCCGCCACGATGCTGCTGTCGAGCAGCACGAACGACCGCCGCGCGCCCTCGACCAGATTGTACGCGCGCAGCGTCGCGCTGGTGGCGATGCGGCGGGTCTCGGCGGCGGTATCGGCGGCGGCGGCGGCCTGTTCGCGCGCGGCGGTCTCGGTCTGCTTGCGCCCGACGTTGGAAAGCAGCGTGTAGCGGACCCCGACCCCGACCGTCCAATCGGGTTCGATCGGCAGCGCGTTGTTGCGATTGAAGGTATATTCCCCGAACGCATAGGCTTGCGGCAGGCGGCGCGACCGCGCCAGCGCGACCCCGGCATCCGCGATCTGCCGTCCGGCATCGGCGGTGCGGGTCTCGGGAGTCCTGGCTTCGTTGCCGAGGAAGGTCTGCGCCGGCGCCAGCGGCCGGGTGCGGACGAACAGCGCGGTGGTCGGCAACGCCTCGCCCGCGAGATCGAGCAGCCGCGCCAGCTCGTCGCGCGCGGTCGCATAGGACAGGTCCGCGCGCTGGTACACGCGGTCCGCGGTATCGCGCGCGACCTGTACCTCCAGCGTGCGGGCGTGCGGGATGACCCCCGCCGCCTCGAGCTTGCGCGAATCGGCCAGCACCTGATCGAGCGCCGCGCGGCTGCGTCGGGCCGAGTCGTACAGCCCGGCGGCGGCCTGCTGTCCGAAATAGGCGCGGATGAGGTTGATCCGCGCGAGATCGACGACCTGCGCGCGCCGGCCCTCGGCCATCGTGACGCCGCCCTGCGCGGCCCCCTGGATCGCGGGGATCGCGCCCCCGGTATAGAGCGGCATCGCCCCCTGCACGGTCGGGCGGAACACGTCCTGGCGGAAGCGGTAGCTCAGTTGGTCGGGGATCGCCTCGAACAGGCCGGGCAGGGCCTGCGACAGCCGCCCGGTGATCTCGCTGGCGATCTGTTGATAGGCCGGCGGGACCGATCCGGGCAGGCCGGCGAGGAAATCCTGGGTATTGCCCAGCGTGTCCGATTTCACGCCGGTCAGATCGACCGACAGCGTCTTTTGATATTCGAGATATTGCGCCGCGGCGGTGACGATCGGGCGGTGCAGCGTCTTGAGCGCATCCGTCGCCGATTTCGCGGCGGCGACGCCGTGGTCGGCCGCGCTGACCGCATGCGAGGTCCGCTCGAACCGCGCCTGCGCCGCGTCGAAGCTGAGCGCGGTCTGGGCGCAGACGCCGGCAGGCACGGCGGCGGCGAGCAGGCTGACGACCCCCTTCACGATCGGCAGGACCTGCCCGGACGATACTCTGTCGGGGCGTTGCATCGATCGGGCCCTAGCTGCGGTTGCGAAGGCCGTTCTTAATGGCGCGGGCGACCTGAAGAAACGGCCGCAGCATCGTACTTTTGTCGCTCGCCCCGAGATCGTGGATGTCGGTGCGCGACGATTGCTGGTGTGCGATATGCGGCGTGGCGGCAAAGGCGCGCAGGTCCGGATGCGCGGCGCGAAACCACGAATAGGCGCCGTCGACGTGCATCGGACCGCCCTCCGGGCTGCCCGGTGGGCGGTCGAGAATCGCCTCCAGATAGGGAACGAGCCGTTCCAGTGTCCGCTTCGAAAAGGCGATGTAATGCGCCAGCAGCAGCGGCTCGTCCGATGCGACCGGGGACAGGGGCGTGGCGATTGCGCGCGCTGGCGAGCCCCCGTAGAACATGTCCCACGGCGCCCCGCGCAACGCCGCGAGCGCCGCCGGCATGCGCGCGATCTCGGATCGCGAGAAGGCGACGTCGTCCTCCAGCAGCAGGAGCGAGTCGACGCCCGCGTCGCGCGCGCTGCGCAGCGCGCCGAGATGGCTGAGATAACAGCCGCGCGTCCCGATCGTCGGGAAGCCCGCGGCGTCGTCGGGCCGGATGGCGTCGAAGAAGGCGATCGTCCGGCCGTCCGCGACCGCGCCGACGTCGCGCAGCATGGCAACCGCAGCGGTACGCCGGTCGGTACGGTGCGGCAGGTTGATGATCCGCACCATCGCGAACGTGTCGGAAAGAAGGTCGGAAGACCCCGGCTGAACCCGTGGCACGATCGCGCTACCCTTTGTCAAACGGACGATCGTCCGTCCGCGCGCTTGCGATACCGGCGGCGGCCTCGCAATGCCAGCGGCATCGTGGCGGCGAATGCCCGGTCGGGCATTCGCTGCCACGGTCGTCAAGAAAACTGGTGCTGCCGGTGAGGATTGAACTCACGACCTCAGCCTTACCAAGGATGCGCTCTACCACTGAGCTACGGCAGCAA
The DNA here is from genome assembly GCF_022662475.1 of Sphingomonas sp. TREG-RG-20F-R18-01. Taxonomy (GTDB): domain Bacteria; phylum Pseudomonadota; class Alphaproteobacteria; order Sphingomonadales; family Sphingomonadaceae; genus Sphingomonas. The sequence goes on along the minus strand of NZ_JAKNQQ010000005.1, from coordinate 277,556 downwards.
TTCCACTTTGCAGCGGAAGCGGCGTAAGAGACGGCTGAGCAGCGAATGTCAAGGAGCACATGCACGATGGCCGACACAAAAGACGAAAAGGCCGAGCGGCTGGCGGCGGCGCTGCGGGAAAACCTGAAGCGGCGCAAGGCGCAGGCCCGCGCCGCCGAGCCTGCGCCGCGGGCCGAGGACATCAAGCAATAGGCGCGCATTTCTCCGTCAGCCATGCGCGCTCGTCGGCGTCGAGTTCGGGGCTCAACACCGCCAGCACCTCTGCGTGATAGGCATCGAGCCAGGCGCGCTCGGCCTGTGACAGCAATTCGGGCAGGATCAGGCTGCGCTCGATCGGGCAGAAGGTGAGCGTCTCGAACCCGAGGAAGGGCGCGCCGTCCGAGAAGCTGCGCTCCTCTACCAGCACCAGATTCTCGATCCGGATGCCGTATTCGCCCGCCTTGTAATAGCCCGGCTCGTTCGAGAGGATCATGCCCGCGCGGAGCGGCTCGGCCGGGCCGCCGCCCGGATAGAAGGGCTGGGCGATTCGCGCCGGGCCTTCGTGCACCGACAGATACGCGCCGACGCCGTGGCCGGTGCCGTGCGCGTAATCGAGCCCGACCTGCCACAAGGGGCGCCGCGCGAAGCCGTCGAGCTGCCCGCCGGTCGTCCCCACCGGGAAGACCGCGGTCGCGAGCGCGATATGTCCCTGGAGCACGCGCGTGAAACGATCGCGCATCTCGGCGGTCGGGGTGCCGATCGGCAGGACGCGGGTCACGTCGGTCGTGCCGTCGGCATATTGGCCGCCCGAATCGACCAGATAGAGCTGCCCCAGTTCGAGCGGCGCGTTCGATTCGGGGGTCGAATGGTAATGCGGGCTCGCGCCGTGCGCGCCGGTCGCCGAGATTGTGTCGAACGAGGTGTCGAGCAACACGCCGGTCGCTTCGCGGAACTGCTGGAGCCGCGCGACGCAATCGAGCTCGGTCAGTCCGCCCTTGGGCGCTTCCGCCTCGACCCAGCGCAGGAAGCGCGCGAGCGCCGCGCCGTCGCGCACCGAGGCGGCGCGGTGTCCGGCGATCTCGACCGGGTTCTTGGTCGCCTTGGCGAGCAGCACGGGCTCGCGACGCGGCAACACGGTCGCGCCGCCGGCCTCGAGCGTGTCGAAGATCGCCGCGACCGCGCCGTTCGGGTCGGCGGCGATCGTCTTGCCGGCATGGCCGCGCAACGCCTCGGCGAAGGCATCGCGCGGGTGGAGCCGGATCGCATTGCCGAGATGTTGGCGGACCGCGTCGGTCAATTTGTCGGGCGCGATGAACAGGTCGGCGGTGCCGTCCGCCGCGACGATCGCATAAGCGAGCGCGACCGGGGTGTGCGCGACGTCGCGGCCGCGCACGTTGAGCAGCCATGCGATCGAATCGAGCGCGGTCAGTACCACTGCGTCGGCCCCCTCGGCGGCGATCCAGTCCGCGACCTGCGCGCGCTTGGCGGCCGAGGTCGCGCCGGCCTGCGCGTCGTCCTGCACCGTCAGCGGGGCGGGCGAGGGGAGCGGGCGATCGGGCCACACCGCATCGACCGGGTTGGTATCGACCGCGACCAGCTCGGCGCCACGGGCGGCGAGTTTCGCGCGCGCTTCCTCGACCCAGGCGCGGGTGTGGAGCCACGGATCGTAGCCGATCCGCGCGCCGTTCGCGGCATGGTCACCAAGCCATGCCGCGACGCTCGTCTGCGGCACCGCGACGAACTGCCAATCGTCCGCCGAGACCTGCTCGCGCACCTGCAGCGTGTAGCGCCCATCGGTAAAGATCGCCGCCGCCTCGGGGAGGACGACCGCGTTCCCGGCCGAGCCCTGGAACCCGGTCAGCCAGGCAAGCCGCTGCGCATAGCCGCCGACATATTCGGACATATGCTCGTCGGTCAGCGGGACGACGAAGCCATCGAGCCGGTCGCGGCGAAGTTGGTCGCGCAGGGCAGCTAGGCGGGCGGCGTGGGTGGACATCGGCGAGGGCTTTCCGGCTGTGCTGAACATTGGGCAGGCGAGAATAGGCCAGCCGCGGGCAGGTTGCGAGGGGAACCTCGGGGGCGGTGGTGAAGGCGTCGTCTCGTCCGTCACCCCGGCGAAGGCCGGGGCCGTCTGGTTGCCCGGGCGCGAGTGGGCGACGAGGCGCTGCATCCTCGGTCACGTGCTTCAACGTGGCGGCCCCGGCCTGCGCCGGGGTGACGGGAAGATAGATGGTGCGCCCCCGGCCTCACCCGTCCGGCAGCGCGACCCGGTCGGGGATCGTCAGCACGCTCGTCGTGCCACCGCCGCTCGCGGGCAGCACGTCGAAGGTGCCGTCGAGCTGCCGTGCGAGCGCGAGCGCGATCTTGAGGCCGAGGCTGGTGCTGCCCGCGACCGCGAACCCCGGGGGCAGCCCCGCGCCGTCATCGCGGACCCGCAGGACCATGCCGTCCGGCGCATGGTCGAGCGCGATCCGGATCACCCCCGTCGCGCGATCGGCGAAGCCGTGTTCGCTCGCATTGGCGACCGCTTCGGCGAGAATGAGCGCGAACGGGATCAGCGCATCGGGGTGCAGCACGATTCCGGGCGCGACCGCGACATCGTAGCGTATGCCGACGCGGCCGTCGGACTCGGCAAGATCGTTGATCAACGCCTGCATGAACGCCGCGAGATCGGTATTTTTGCCGTCGATGTCGTACAGCTGCCGCTGGATTCGCCCGATCAGCCCGATCCGCGCGGCGGCATCGTCGAGCGCCTTCTTGGCCAGATCATGGTCGACCCCGCGGCGGTGCAGCGTCAGTATCGCGCCGACCGTCTGGATGTTGTTCGAGACGCGGTGCTGGAGTTCGCGGAACAGCAGCTCGTTGCGTTCGGCCAGCCGCGCGCTGGTGTCGGCGAGCGCATGGCTGCGCTCGCGTTCGCGGCGTAGCCGGTGGTTGGCGTTCTGCATCCAGTGGACCAGCGTGATGTCCACCACCACCACCGCCACATAAAAACCAAGCGCGGTGGTCGTCCCCTGGCCAATATTGAAGCTGAAGAAGGGCGGGATGAAATAATACCACGCCATCAACCCGCACAGGATCGCCGAAAGAATCCCCGGACCGCGCCCGAGCACGAAGGCGGAAAGGATGACCGCGGGGAAGAAGGTGAGAAACGGGAAGCCCGGCGGAAACCACGGGTCGAGCCCGCTGCGCAACCCGCACGCGCCGACCGACAGCGCCGCCGCCAGCGTGTAGCGAACGATCGGCCGTGTCCCGAGCAGCGGGAGTTTTTCGAGGAACGTCGCGCGCCTATCGGGCATCGCGACCCGCCGCAGCACAGGAGACGGGCGATCGGCTGGGCTGGCTGATGAGCAAATCCTCGAGGCACTGGGGGACGGATCGGGGTACTAGCACGATCCTGCGTCACCCCACAGGCCATGCCGGGCCGCATCGTTGCCCGATCGTAACCAAGACGTCGCCAACCCATGTCAACCGCAACCGGGTTGAGGATCGTTCGGTTCGCAGGGCTTCGACAAGCCGCACCGGCATGCTTAAGAGACGGGAATGACCCAGAGCCCATCGCCCTCCACACTCCCGACGCCCCCCGTTGCCGAGCAGCGTCCGCACAGCTTCACCGCGCACGGCATCACGATCGAGGACCCCTATGCGTGGATCAAGGATCCGGGCTATCCCGAGGTGACCGATCCCGACGTGCTCGCCTATCTGGCGGCGGAAAACGCCTATTTCGAAAGCGTGATGGCGCCGCACCGCCCGCTGGTCGACCGGCTTTACGAAGAGATGAAGGGCCGCATCAAGGAAGACGATTCGTCGGTCCCGCAGAAGGACGGCGACTGGCTGTACTGGACCGCGTTCGAGACCGGCGGGCAGTATCGCAAGTGGTGGCGTCGCCCGGTCGCCGCGGGCACCGATACGAGCAAGGACGAACTGATCCTCGACGAGCCCGTGCTGGCGGAGGGCAAGGAATATTTCCGGCTGGGCGCCTTCTCGATCAGCAATGACGGGCGGCTGCTCGCCTATGCGATCGACGACAATGGCTCGGAGCGGTTCGAGATTCGCGTCAAGGACCTGACCACCGGCGAGCATCTGCCCGATGTCATCCCGGGCATGCTGTCCGAGATCGTCTGGACCGCGGACGACAAGGGCTTCCTCTACGGTCTCGCCAACGACCAGTGGCGCACAGACAACGCGCGGCTGCACTGGCTCGGCACGCCGATCGCGGACGATGTGGAATTGTTCAAGGAGGCCGACGAAGGCTTCCGCGTCGGCGTCAGCGAGACGAGCGACCGCAAGTGGATCGTGCTGTCGAGCGGCGACCATGTGACGAGCGAAATCTACCTTCTCCCCGCGACCGATCCGCTCGCGACGCCGTTGCTGGTGTCGGCGCGGCAAGTGGGGCGCGAATATGACGTCGACATGCACGGCGACACGTTGTTCATCCACACCAACGACACCGATCCCAATTTCCGGCTGTGCACCGCGCATATCTCGGCGCCGGGCGAATGGGTCGAGAAGATCGCGCCGTCGCGGCATTTCTACATGACCGGGATCGACTGTTTCCGCGATTTCTTCATCGTCGACGGGCGCGAGGACGGGCTCGATCAAATCGAGATCCACCGCTACGACGATGGGATCGCGCCGCAGCGGATCCGCTTCCCCGAGGCGAGCTATGACGCGGGGCTCGGCAATAATCCCGAATATGCGATGGACGTGTTGCGTGTCGGCTATGAATCGATGGTCACGCCGGGGACCGAGTATGACTATGACGTCGCCACCGGCGAGCTGACCACGCTCAAGGTCCAGGAAATTCCCTCGGGCTATCAGGCCGCCAAATATCGCACCGAACGCCTCAAGATCGCCGCACGTGACGGGACCGAGGTGCCGGTGTCGATCGTCTATCCCGCCGACTTCCCCAGGGACGGGTCGCGCCCGTTGTTCCTTTATGCTTACGGCGCATATGGTTACGCGATTCCGCCGGGCTTCTCGACCGGGCGATTGTCGCTGCTCGATCGAGGCTTTGCCTATGCGATCGCGCATATTCGCGGCGGCGACGATCTCGGCCAGCAATGGTATCTCGACGGCAAGCTCGAGAAGCGCGCAAATACGTTCAACGATTTCGTCGATGTTGCGAAAGGGCTGGTCGCGGACGGCTGGACTGCCGCGGGCAAGATCGCGATCGCGGGACGTTCGGCGGGCGGCGAGCTGATGGGGGCGGTCGTCAATTCCGATCCCGAGCTGTGGGGCGCGGTGATCGCCGATGTGCCGTTCGTCGACGTGCTCAACACCATGCTCGACGCCGAGCTGCCGCTGACGCCGGGCGAATGGCCCGAATGGGGCAATCCGATCGAGGACAAGGCGTCGTTCGAGTTGATCCGCGGCTATTCGCCCTATGATCAGGTCAAGGCGCAAGCCTATCCGCCGATGTTCATCTCGGGCGGGCTTAACGACCCGCGCGTGACCTATTGGGAACCCGCGAAATGGGCGGCCAAGCTGCGGGCGACCAAGACCGACGACAACGTGTTGCTGCTCAAGACCAACATGGGCGCGGGGCATGGCGGCAAGTCGGGGCGGTTCGAATCGCTGCGCGAGGGCGCGGAGGAACATGCGTTCGTGCTGTGGCAGCTCGGCATCGAGGGGTAAGGGCTGAGCAATAGACCCGTCACCCCGGCGAAGGCCGGGGCCGTCTCGTTACCTTGGCGCGGCGGTAGAGTGCTGTATCGTCGCCGGTGCCAGATAACATGGCGGCCCCGGCCTTCGCCGGGGTGACGGTCGCGCGGCTTTTGCCGGCCCCTGCCGTCGCCGGGGAACATCGGGGCGCGCGCGGATTTGAGCCGCCTATGTCGATCGAATCCATCATCCAGCATTACGGCCTCATCGCCTTGTTCGCAGGCGCCGGGATCGAGGGCGAGACCGTCGTCGTCGCGGGCGGGCTGCTCGCGCACAAGGGGCTGTTCCCGCTCCCCGGCGCGATGGTGGCGGCGGCGGCGGGGTCGTTCGTCGCGGACCAGACCTTCTTCTCGCTCGGCCGGTATTTCCGCGACAAGCCGTGGGTCCGCCGCGCGCGCGAGAAGCCGATCTTCGAACGCGCGCTGGGGCTGCTCGAACGCTATCCGATCGGGTTCATCTTCGCGTTCCGCTTCATCTACGGCTTCCGCACGATCAGCCCGATCGCGATCGGCACGACCAAGGTCTCGACCAAATTGTTCGTCATGATCAATCTCGTCGCGGCGATCGTCTGGGGGATCGTGTTCACCGGGATCGGCTATCTGTTCGGGCACAGTTTCGAAAAACTGATCGAGCGCTTCCTTCCGGACAAGCATGCGATCCTGATCGTCGGCGGCGTGGTCGTCGCGATCGCGCTGGTGCTCGGCCTCTGGCATTGGTGGCGCGGGCGGCGCACACAGGCGGCATGACGCGCTTCACGCTTTTGATCACCGCGACGCCCGACGACATCGACGAACTCGGCCACGTCAACAATGCGGTATGGGTCCGCTGGATCCAGCAAATCGCGGTCGCGCATTGGCAGGCGATTGCCCCGCCCGAACAGCAGGCGGCCTATGTCTGGGTCGTGACCCGGCACGAGATCGATTACTGCGGCAATGTCGCGGCGGGCGAGACCGTCACCGGCGAGACGTGGGTCCCCGCGCCGCCGACCGGCGCGCGGTTCGACCGGCATGTCCGGTTCCTCGGGGCGGACGGCAAGGTCAAGGTGCAGGCGGTGACGACCTGGGCGCTGATCGACCGCGTGACCGGGCGGTTGCTGCGGGTGCGCGAGGAGATCGCCGCGCCGTTTTTATCCGCCTGACGGAACCGCTTGGGGCTGCGGAGGCTTGAAGCTTCAGGTTTCAAGGATTGATGCGATGCTCGAACATCTTCCCCACTGGCTCGGTGCCGCCTTGCGCAACGTCCGCGCTGGCGCGGACAAGCTGATCATCGCGGAGCCGGTGCTCGGTCGCGATTTCGCGACGATCGAGGTCACCAGTCCAGCGTTCGCGAACGAAGGGCGCATTCCACCGCGCTTTACCGCCGACGGCGACGGCGTTTCGCCGCCGCTGACCTGGGGCGCGGTGCCGTCGGGGACGCTGAGTGTCGCGCTGGTGGTCGAGGATGCCGATTCGCCGACGCCCGCACCGCTGGTGCATGCGATCCTGTGGGGCCTGCCCGCCGACGCGGGGCGGATCGAGGAAGGCGCGATCGTCGCGGATGCGCATCCCGATGGTGGCGGGGTCGGGCGCAACTCCTATCTCTCGCAGGGCTGGCTCGCGCCCGATCCGCCCACCGGGCATGGCGATCACCGCTATGTCTTCCAGCTGTTCGCGCTCGATTGCGTGGCGGAGGACCTGGGTGACGGGCCGGGGCGCGGGGCAGTGCTCAATGCGATTGCGGGGCATGTGATCGGCGCTGGCGTGCTGGTCGGGCTGTATTCGCGGGGCGAGCCTGCTGGCGTGGTGCCGGACGATGGCGTGCCGGTGGTCGCCTGACGCCTTTCGTCGGGGCTGACGGCGGGTCGCGTTCCCCTTACTTTCTTCCCCGGCGAAGGCCGGGGCCCAGTCGCGATGACCGAAGCAACGGCGCGTCGCCGCCCGCAATCTTCCGTTCCTCGACTGGGCCCCGGCCTTCGCCGGGGAAGCAGAAGTAGGTTGCGGGGGAGGCGCCTCACCCGCTGTTGCGCAGCGCGGTCGCGATCGCGTTGATCGACAGCAGGATGCCTTCGCCGATCCGCTCGTCCGCGTCGCCCGCACGGCGGCGCTTGATGAGTTCGATCTGCAACCGGTTGAGCGGTTCGATATAGGGCAGGCGCAGCCGGATCGACGTCTCCAGCGCGGGATGCGCCTCGAGCAGGCGGGACTGCCCGGTCACGGCGAGCAACCCGTCATGCGCCTGCCGCCACCCGCCCGCGATCCGCGGGAAGATCGCGTCCGCCAGCGCCCGGTCTTCGACCAGCGCGGCGTAGCGCGCGGCGATGCCCATGTCCGACTTGGCGATGACCTGCTCCATATTGGCGAGCGTCGCGGCGAAGAACGGCCAGCCCTGCGCCATCTCACGGAGCAGCCCCTTGTCCGCGAACGAGTCGAGCGCCTGCCCGACGCCGTACCAGCCCGGCAGCATCACGCGCGCCTGTGCCCAGCTGAACACCCAGGGAATCGCGCGCAAATCCTCGATCCGGTCGCTCTTGGTCCGGCTCGCGGGACGCGAGCCGATCTTGAGCCCGGAAATCTCGGCGATCGGCGTCATCTCGCGGAAGAAGGTGCGGAACCCCTCGGTCCCGTAGACCAGCCCGCGATACGCTTCGAACGCGCTGGTCGACAGCTGGTCCATCGCGGCAGCGAAGCGCCGCGTGTCGGCGGCGGACAAGGGCTCCGGCTCGAGACTGGCGAGCAGCGTCGCCGACGCCATCGCCTCCAGGTTGGTCATCGCGCTTTCGCGCGTGCCATATTTGCCCGCGATCACCTCGCCCTGTTCGGTGATGCGGATGCGTCCCTGCACCGTGCCGAACGGCTGCGCGCGAATCGCCGCGAACGCCGAGCCGCCGCCGCGCCCGACCGCGCCGCCGCGCCCGTGGAACAGCTGCATCCCGACACCGGCCTCGGCGAACACGCCCCGCAGCGCGGTCGACGCCTTGGACAGGCTCCAGGTCGAGGTGAGGTAGCCGCCGTCCTTGTTCGAATCGGAATAGCCGATCATGACTTCCTGATAGCCGCGCTTGGCGGTCACGCTGCGCACCTCGGGCAGCGCGAACCATTCGGTCATGATGTCGGGCGCGGCCTCCAGGTCGCCGATCGTCTCGAACAGCGGCACCGCCATGATGGCGGCATCGGGTGTGTCGCCGTGCGGGCGATACAGGCCGACCTCCTTGAGCAGCACGTTGAGCTCGAGCAGATCCGACACCGATTGTGCCATCGACACGATATGCTGGACGATGCACGCCGTGCCATAGGTCGCGTGCGCGGTCGCGGCGGCGCGCAGGATCGCGAGTTCGGATTGTGTCTCGTCCGAATAGGCCGCGAACGCGCTCCCCAGCGGGCGGGCGTTCGACAGTTCGTGCCGCAACAGCGAGACGCGCTGCGATTCGGTCAGCGCCAGATAGTCGTCCTCGACGCCGGCGACCTTGAGCAGTTCGGCGACCACGCGTTCGAGCACCGCGCTGTTCTGCCGCAGGTCGAGCGTGGCGAGGTGGAAGCCGAACGTCTCGACCGCGCGGATCAGCCGTCCGAGCGCACCACCCGACGACAGCGCGCCGTCTCCCCCCGCCGCCAGCGCCCGCGCGATCACGACGAGGTCGGCGCGGAACGCCTGCGGATCGGCGTAGCGCTCGCCCTTGAGCGGGCCGAGGCGCGGGGCCGGCTTGCCCGTCAGCGCCTGGTGCGTCGCGACGAGGCGGGCATAGATCCCCGACAGCGCCCGGCGATACGGCTCGTCGCTGCGGCTTTCGGACGTGTCCCCGCTCGCATCGGCCAGCGCCGCGACCGCGGCGTCGGCCGGGGCGAGGTTGGTCGAGATCGACAGTTCCGCGCCGAGCGCGTGGACGCCCTCCAGGTAATAACCGAGCACCGCCTCGCTCGCCTTGGCCAGCGCGGCGCGCAGGCTGTCGGCGGTGACGAACGGGTTGCCGTCGCGATCCCCGCCGATCCAGCTGCCGGGCTTGAGGAAGCCGGGCGTCCGCCCGCCCAGCGCCCGGTCCCAGCGCTGGTACAGCGCGGGCAGCGCTGGCAGGAACACGTCGCGCAGATAGCTGAGCGCGGTTTCCACCTCGTCGGTGACGTACAGCCGTTCGCGCCGCAGCACGCGGGTCTGCCACAGGAGCGCGATCTGGCGGAGGATCGCTTCCTCGATATCGTCGCCATCGGGCGTGTCGGTCGCGCCGCCGTCGCGCAGCTGCATCAGCGCGGCGATGCGGTTGCGGTGGTCGATCATGGACTTGCGCCGCACCTCGGTCGGATGCGCGGTCAGCACCGGGGCGACCAGCGCGTGCTGCAGCAGTGCGATCGCCCGGGGCCGGTCGATCCCTTCCCCCGCCAGCCGCTCCAGCGCGGAGGCAAGGTCGGCCCCCTGTTCGGCGGCAATTCCCTGGCGATCCTCGGCGAGGTTGGCGAGCATCGAGAACAGCATGAAGCCGCGGACGAAATCGAGCGTCTCGTCCAGGTCGAGCTGGTCGAGCCCGAGGTCGGCGGTGTCGCCCGCATCCGCTCCGCGGTGCCGTTCGACCGAAGCCGCCCGGATCGATTCGGTACGCGCGTACAGCGCTTCGCCGCCATAGGCGCGGATCACGTCGCCGAGCAATTTGCCCAGGAAGCGGATGTCGGGATTGTTGGTGATCGAGGGGAGGTCAGCCATGCGAGGGATGCTGCATCGCAACACCCCCCGGGTCAACCATCACTGTGCGCGGGTTTGCGCCGGCGTCGCGGTCGCGCCGTCAGCGGCGCGCGCGGCATCCTGTTCCTTGTTGGTGACCATGCCGTCATGATTGGCATCCGCCCGATCGAACCGGGCGAGCCCGCGCGCGACGAACTCGCTGCGGCTGATCGCGCCATCCTGGTCGGTATCCGCGCGGGCAATCCGATCCGCGCGGGCATTGCCCAGTTCCATCTTGGTCAGCCGGCCGTCGCCGTCGACGTCGCGTTCGGCAAAGCGCTTTTCGAGCAACTGGCGCACTTCGTCGCGCTTGGCGAGCGTGGGCGGTTCGAAATCGGCGAGCGCATCATCGCTCGCGGTCGGCTGCTGGCACGCCGCCGTCGCCAGCAAAAGGGCGGCAAGCCCCAGAACACCCATATGCTGCATCGTCGTCTCCCGGACCGAAAGGGTCGGCGAGCGTGCAAGACACGTCAAGCCTCCAGCTCAACGTCCCAATAGAGCCAGTCGTGCCATGTATCGTGCAGGAAATTCGGCGGGTAGCGCCGGCCATGCTCCTGCAACTGCCAGCTGGTCGGCCGGATCGCGTCGATGTGGAGCGGCATGCCCGCCTGTTTCGGGGTGCGGCCACCCTTTTTGAGATTGCACGGCGAACAGGCGGTCGCGACGTTTTCCCAGGTCGTCCGCCCGCCTTGGGCACGCGGGACGATGTGGTCGAAGGTCAGCTCATGCCCCGCGCCGCAATATTGGCAGGTGAACTTGTCGCGCAGGAACAGATTGAACCGGGTGAAGGCGGGGAAGGCGCTCGGCCGGACATATTGCTTGAGCGCGATGACCGAGGGCAGCTTGATCCGCTGCGTCGGGCTGCGCACCTCGCGTTCATATTCCGCGACGATGTCGACCCGGTCGAGGAACACCGCCTTGATCGCGGTCTGCCATGGCCAGACCGACAGCGGATAATAGCTCAGCGGGGTGTAGTCCGCGTTGAGCACGAGCGCGGGACAGCCATCGGGGTGGCGGATGAGATCGGGATGGTACATGCGAGCCCCCCTTTTCCTCAGTCGAGTGGCACTTCCTGCGCGGCTTCTTGCCGTTTAGGATGACGCTGTGATGACAGCGACGCCTTTCGTTAACAAGTTCAGCACAGCGCGCGACTCGCGGTCAAGGGGGGCAATGCCGATTTGCAACCAAGGATCGACCTCCGGGCTGCGGTCTGCGCCGCCGAAATGAGCGCGAAAACCACCAGTCGTTTCGCTCCCAGCCCGACCGGGCGGTTGCATCTCGGCCATGCGTTTTCGGCGATCCAGGCGCATGACCGGGCGCAGCGCGCGGGGGGACGGTTCCTGCTGCGGATCGAGGATATCGACGGCACGCGCAGCCGGCCCGAGCATGTCGACGCGATCCTCGCCGACCTGCGCTGGCTGGGGCTGGAATGGGACGGGCCGGTGCTGTTCCAGTCGACTCGGCTCGACCGCTATGCCGCCGCGCTCGATCGGTTGCGCGCGATGGGGCTGCTGTATCCGTGCTTCTGCACGCGCGCCGAAATCGCCGCGAGCCTGTCCGCGCCGCACGGCCTGGAGGCGGTCTACCCGGGAACGTGCCGCCACCGCGACTCCGCCGATCGCGCGGCGCGGATCGACGCGGGGATGTCGCATGCGTGGCGGATCGACATGGCGGCGGCGGCGGAACGCGCAGGGCCGCTCGAGTGGACCGACGAGATCGCGGGCGACGTGGTCGCGCATCCCGAGCGGCACGGCGATGTCGTCCTCGCGCGCAAGGACGCGCCCGCCAGCTATCATCTCGCGGTGACGATGGACGATGCCGCGCAGGGTGTCACGCATGTGGTGCGCGGGGTCGACCTGTTCGCCGCGACCGACGTGCACCGGCTGCTGCAGGCGCTGCTCGGGTTGCCGACTCCGCTCTACCGGCATCATGCGCTGCTGACCGACGCGACCGGCGCGCGACTCGCCAAGCGCAACGGTTCGCCGAGCCTGGAACGCCTGCGTCTGCGCGGCGACGACGGGCGCGCGCTCGCGACGCTGTTGCGCGCGGGGCGGCTGCCCTCGGACATTCTGACCACTGGCTTTCTGGCGGCAAGCGCCTAAGTTGGTGGCATGAGCACTTTCCTGACAATCCTGCTGATTGCGGCGATGATCGCCACGGTCGTCGTTCTGGTCCGCGGACTGGTGGTGTTCCTGCTCGGCGCGAGCCAGCAGGCGCGCGACGGGACGGGGAGTGCGGACGGGATCAGCCCCTCGGCGGTCAAGTCGAACAAGATGATGCAATATCGCATCATGTTTCAGGCGGTGGCGATCTTCCTGGTCGTGCTGCTGATGTGGCTCGCGGGAAAGAGCTGAGCCGACACGACATTCGGCCCGGGGCAGGGCCGGGTGAGGGGGACGGGATTTGGTAAAGCTCAACCGCATCTACACGCGCACCGGGGATGACGGCTCGACCGGACTGGTCGATGGCTCGCGTGTCGCCAAGGACGACGCACGCATGGCCGCGATCGGCGATGTCGACGAGGCGAACAGCCTGATCGGCGTGGCGGCGGTCGCGGTGCGCGATACCGGTGTCGCGGGCATCTGGCTCGTCGCCCTGCTGGAGCGGGTGCAGAACGACCTGTTCGACCTGGGCGCGGACCTTGCCACGCCGGGCGAGGACTTTGCCCCGTCCGACATGGTGCTGCGGGTCGTCGCGGCGCAGGTCGACCGGCTCGAGTCCGAGATCGACCGGATGAACGGCGAGTTGAGCCCGCTCACCAGCTTCATTCTGCCCGGCGGAACACCTGGCGCTGCGGCGCTGCACGTCGCCCGCGCGACCGTGCGGCGCGCGGAACGCACTGCGGTCGGCGCGGCGCGGCATGTCGCGCTCAATCCGCTCGCGCTCGCCTATCTCAACCGGCTGTCGGATTATTTGTTCGTCGCCGCGCGTGTGGTGAACCAAAATGCCGGTGGCGACGTTCTCTGGCGACCGGGTGCTACCCGCTGATGTGGATCGGCGGGCACGGGCCCGTGCGATGACCCCGCAGCGGGGCGAACTTCTACCCGGAACGGACGAGGCGATGGCGACACGGACTGCCCCCAGGACTGACGCTTCGGCGCTCACCGAGCGTTTCCAGGCCGTCCGCAATCTGACCGTCGCGCTGGTCGCGCCCTTGTCGGATGCGGACGCGACCGCGCAGTCGATGGACGACGCGTCGCCCGCCAAATGGCATCTGGCGCACACCAGCTGGTTCCTCGAGACCTTCATCCTGCGCGATTTCGTCGGCGGCTACCGGCTGTACGACGATCGCTTCCCGTTCCTGTTCAACAGCTATTACGAAGCCGAGGGGCAGCGCCATGCGCGCAACCGGCGCGGGATGGTGACGCGGCCCGCGCTCGACGAAGTGCTGGCATATCGCGCGCATGTCGATGCGCAGGTGCTCGCGGCACTGCCCGACCTCCCCGCGGCGGCGCAGGAACTGATCGCGCTGGGGTGCCATCACGAGGAGCAACATCAGGAGCTGCTCGTCACCGACATCCTGCACCTGATGGCGCAGAACCCGGTCGAGCCCGCGATCTGGCCCGCCGCGCGCAAGGTGCCGGTGGAGATGCCGCGCCCGGTCGGATGGATCGAGCATGCCGCCGGGATCGTCGCGATCGGGCATGATGGCGACGGCTTCTCGTTCGACTGCGAAGGGCCGCGCCACCAGACGTTGCTCAGCGCGCATGCGATTGCGGATCGTACCGTGACCAATGGGGAATGGGCGGCGTTCATCGCGGATGGCGGGTACACCGAGCCGCGCCACTGGCTGTCCGACGGCTGGGCATGGGTGAAGCGCGAGCGGATCGTCGCACCGCTCTATTGGGAGCAGCGTGACGGGGCATGGACTCGGTTCGGGCTCGACGGGCGCCGCGCGATCGATCCGGCAGCGCCGGTGACGCACGTCAGCTTCTTCGAGGCGGATGCCTATGCGAGCTGGGCGGGCGCGCGGCTGCCGACCGAGGCGGAGTGGGAAGCTGCGGCGGCGGGCCATGACCCGCTCGGCGGCAACCAGCTCGACACCGCCGGCCCGGTCGAGCCGCGCCCGTCGACCGGCGGCCCGGCCTTCTTCGGCGACGTGTGGGAATGGACCGGGAGCGCGTATCGCCCCTATCCGGGGTTCCGTGCGGTCGAAGGCGCGGTCGGCGAATATAACGGCAAGTTCATGAGTGGGCAGTGCGTCCTGCGCGGCGGATCGTGCGCGACCCCGCGCGGCCATGCGCGCGCCTCGTACCGCAATTTCTTCTATCCGCATCAGCGCTGGCAGTTCACCGGCGTCCGACTTGCCAAGGATTTCTAATGCTTAAGCCAGAAATCGAGGACGGGCAGGCGAGCCTCGCCGACCCAGCGTTCCGCAACGACGTTCTGCGTGGCTTCGCGCTTCGCTCCCGCGCGATCCCGGCGCGCTGGTTCTACGACCGGCGCGGGTCGGAGCTGTTCGAGCAGATCACCGATCTTCCCGAATATTATCCGACGCGGACCGAGACCGCGATCCTGCGCGCGTGCTGCGGCGATGTCGCGCGGATCGCGGGCAAGGGTCGCGCGGTGGTCGAGTTCGGCTCGGGGTCGTCGACCAAGACGCCGATCCTGCTCGAAGCGGTCGATCCGGCCGCCTACGTGCCGATCGACATCTCGGGCGATTTCCTTCGCGAATCCTCGGCGGTGCTCGCGAATGCCTTCCCCGGCCTGTCCGTGCTCCCGGTCGAGGCGGATTTCATGCACCCGATCTCGCTCCCCGCGCAGGTTGCGGATACGCCCAAGCTCGGCTTCTTCCCGGGTTCGACGATCGGCAACATGATCCCGCATTCGAGCACCGACCTGCTCCGCGCAATGAAGGAGTCGCTCGGCGAAGGTGCGATGTTGTTGATCGGGATGGACCGGATCAAGGACCAGGCGACGCTCGAAGCCGCTTATGACGATGCGCAGGGCGTGACCGCGGCGTTCAACCTCAACCTGCTCGAGCGGATCAACCGCGAGCTCGACGGCACGATCCCGCTCGACGCGTTCCGCCACCGCGCGATCTGGAACGACGATCGCGCGCGGATCGAGATGCATCTCGAGGCGACCCGCGACGTGACCTTCACGGTCGAGGGCCGGCCGTTCGACATGGCGGCGGGCGAGACGATCCACACCGAGAACAGCCACAAGTTCGGTGCACGCGACGCGCGGATCCTGCTGCGCGCGGGCGGGTGGACGCCGGTCGGCGAATGGACCGACCCCGAGGGGCGGTTCGCAGTGCTGCTCGCGGAGGCACAGCCCGCCCGCCTCGCGCCGTGATACCGCTGCATCCGGTCGCGGCGACCGGGTTCGACCGGGCGGCGGACGTCTATGCGACGAGCCGCCCGGGCTATCCCGATGCAATCGTGGACTGGATGCGCGATCGGCTGGGTATAGCGCCTGGCCGGACGGTGCTCGAGATCGGTGCAGGGACGGGCAAGTTCACAGCGTTGCTGGTCGGGACCGGGGCGGATATCCTCGCGCTCGAACCGATCGCGGCGATGCTCGATCACCTCGTCGCCGGCTTTCCCGGGGTGCGACCGCTGGTCGGGCAGGCGGAGGCGATCCCGCTCCCCGATGCGAGCGTCGATGCGGTGGTCTGCGCGACCGCGTTCCACTGGTTCGCGACTCCCGCGGTGATGGCGGAAATCCGGCGCGTGCTCAGGATCGGCGGGGCGCTCGGGCTGGTGTGGAACCTGCGTGACGAATCGGTCGGCTGGGTCGAGCAGCTGTCGGCGCGGACCAATGCGCATCAGGGCACCGCGTTGCGCGAACGGGCCGATGCCTGGCGCGACGTCTTTCCCGCGGAAGGCTTCTCGCCGCTCGAAGAGAGCGAATGGCCGTACGCGCATCTTGGTACGGTGGAGGACGTCGTGGTGGGGCGCACGCTGTCGACCAGTTTCATCGCTACCCTGTCCGGGGAAGCGCGTGCCGAGGTCGTCTCGCAGGTCCGCGACCTGATCGCCGCGACGCCCGCGCTGCAGCACGATCCCGTCGCCTTTCCCTATGTCACCAAGGGCTATGATTGCCGCCGCATCGGCTGACCCCTAAAGCGGCGTCAAATCAAGCAAAGGACAGGATATGCAGACGGTAGGTGTCATCGGCGCGGGCCAGATGGGTGCGGGGATCGCACAGGTTGCGGCGCAGGCGGGGTTCCACGTCCTGCTCAGCGACGTGTCGAAGGACCGCGCGGATGCGGGCAAGGCGGGGATCGCCAAGGCGCTCGACCGGCTCGTCACCAAGGAGAAGATGACTGCGGAGGCGCGCGATGCGGCGCTTGGCCTGATCGAGCCGGTCGAGGGCCTGTCCGCGATGGCGCCGGCGTTCCTCGTGATCGAGGCGGCGACCGAGCGCGAGGAGATCAAGCGCGCGATCTTCGCCGAGGTCGGCAAGGTGCTCGCCTCGGACGCGATCCTGGCGTCGAACACCTCGTCGATCCCGATCACGCGCCTCGCGCAGGCATCGCCCGATCCGGCGCGGTTCATGGGCGTCCACTTCTTCAATCCGGTGCCCGTGATGGGGCTGATCGAGCTGATCCGTGGCCTCGCGACGTCCGATGCGACGGTGGCGGCGGTCGAGGCGTTCGGGCGCACGCTCGGCAAGGAGATCGTCCACGCCAATGATGCGCCGGGGTTCATCGTCAACCGCGTGCTGATGCCAATGCTCAACGAAGCGTGTTTTGCTCTGGGCGAGGGGGTGGCGACGGTGCGCGATATCGACGTCGCGTGCCAGTTGGGGCTCAACCATCCGATGGGGCCGCTGACGCTCGCCGATTTCATCGGGCTGGATACGTGTCTGGAGATTACGCGGGTGCTGTTCGAGGGGACGGGGGATCCGAAGTTCCGGCCTGCGCCGTTGTTGGTGAAGTACGTCGAGGCGGGGTGGTTCGGGAGGAAGACGAAGCGCGGGTTTTATGATTATTCCGGCGCGGAGCCCGTGCCGACGCGGTGAACCGGGAATCTCCCCTCCCCTTCAGGGGAGGGGCTGGGGGTGGGGCAGTACAGGTTACCAGCGTTGGTTCGGCTGCACGGCCCCACCCCAACCCCTCCCCCGAGGGGGAGGGGCTAAAGATTCACCTCAAATCCGGTGTTCGCCCTTGACCCAGCGCACCGTGCCCGAGCTTGCGCGCATCACGACGCTTTCGGTCGTCATGATCTTGCCCTTGCGCTTCACGCCCGCGAGCAGCGACCCGTCGGTCACGCCCGTCGCCGCGAAGATACAGTCGCCGCGCGCGAGTTCGGTCAGGTCGTACTGCTTGTCGAGATCGGTCACGCCCCACTTGGCCGCCCGCGCGCGCTCGTCGTCGTTGCGGAACAAGAGCCGCCCCTTGAACTGCCCGCCGACGCAACGCAGCGCCGCCGCGGCGAGGACGCCCTCGGGTGCACCGCCGGCCCCCATGTAGATGTCGATCGTCGTATCGGGATTGGTCGTCGCGATCACGCCCGCGACGTCGCCGTCGCCGATCAGCATGATCCCGCAGCCGAGCTCGCGCAGTTCCGCGATCAGCTTCTGATGGCGCGGGCGATCGAGCACGCAGGCGATGATCTCCTTGGGGTCGACACCCTTCGCCGCCGCAAGCGCACGGACGTTCTCGGTCGGGGTCTTGTCGAGGTCGATGATCCCGTCGGGATAGCCCGGGCCGCACGCGATCTTGTCCATATAGACGTCGGGGGCGTTGAGCAGCCCGCCTTCCTCGGCGATCGCGAGCACCGCGAGGCTGTTGGGGCCGGCGGTCGCGCAGATCGTCGTGCCTTCGAGCGGATCGAGCGCGATGTCGATCTTCGGGCCCTTGCCGATCGCCGAGCCGACCTTTTCCCCGATGAACAGCATCGGTGCTTCGTCGCGCTCGCCTTCGCCGATCACGACGGTGCCGTCCATGTAGAGTTCGTTGAGCGCGGCGCGCATCGCTTCGACCGCGGCGGCATCGGCCGCCTTTTCGTCCCCGCGACCGGTGAGGGTGGAGGCAGCGACCGCCGCCGCCTCGGTCACGCGGACCATTTCGAGCACGAGCACGCGGTCGAGCGTCTTGGAGCGGGTAGCTGCGGTCATCGGGTATCCTCTTTGTCGTTTGTCGGGTGGACTAAGCGGGGAGGCAAAGGATGTCGAGGTTGGGGGCGGGCGCCCCTCTCAGGGAGGCTGCCTTCTCAAGCCCCTCCCCTTCAGGGGAGGGGTTGGGGGTGGGGCTGTGCCTCGCAGAGAGCTTAGCTCTGCTGGACTGCCCCACCCCAACCCCTCCCCCGAGGGGGAGGGGCTAAGAAGTCAGTCGCGCAGCAATTCGTTGATGCTGGTCTTCGAGCGGGTCTGCGCATCGACGCGTTTCACGATCACTGCGCAATACAACGATGGCTTGCCGTCGCCGCCGCCCATGCTGCCGGGGACGACCACCGCATAAGGCGGCACTTCACCGCGGAACACCTCACCGGTCGCACGGTCGACGATCTTGGTCGACGCGCCGAGATAGACGCCCATCGAGAGCACCGCACCTTCGCCGACGCGAACGCCCTCCGCGACTTCGCTCCGCGCACCGATGAACGCGCCGTCACCGATGATCACCGGATCCGCCTGGAGCGGCTCGAGCACGCCGCCGATCCCGGCACCGCCCGAGATATGGACGCCCTTGCCGATCTGCGCGCAGCTGCCGACCGTCGCCCAGGTATCGATCATCGAATTCTCGCCGACATAGGCCCCCAGGTTGACGAAGCTCGGCATCAGCACCGCGCCCTTGCCGATAAACGCGCCACGCCGGACGATCGCACCGGGCACGCTGCGGAACCCCGCCTGGCGGAATTCGGCCGACCCCCAGCCGTGGAACTTGGAGGGCACCTTGTCCCACCAATGCGCGCCGTCGGGACCGCCCGCGATCTCGGCCATGTCGTTGAGGCGGAACGACAGCAGCACCGCCTTCTTGAGCCACTGGTTGACGCGCCAGCCACCTTCGCCATCGGGCTCGGCAACGCGCACCGTCCCTGAATCAAGCTGGTTGAGCGCGGTCTCGACCGCGTCGCGAACCTCACCCTTGGTCTCGAAGCTTATCGTGTCGCGCGCATCCCATGCCGCGTCGATCGTCGTCTGCAAGTCGGTCATGCGTCCCCCATGATGTCGTGAAGCCACGCCGTCAGATCGGGCGTGGTGAAGTCGATAAAGCTGCGGTCCTGCTCGGCGGCGGCCTGTTCGGAGCCATTGTCGATCCACACCGTCGTCATGCCGATCGCCTTGGCAGGCGCGAGGTTGCGCGCCATGTCCTCGACGAACAGCGACTCGGTCGGGTCGATGTCGAACGCCGCGCACAGTCCGGCATAGGCCGAAGCGTTGGGCTTGGGTTTGAGGTCCATCGCGTGAATGTCGTGGATCGCCTCGAAACTCTCGCCGAGCCCGAGCCGGTCGAGCACGCGAGTCGCATAAGGCGTATCGGCGTTGGTGAAGATGATCTTGCGCCCCGGCAATCGCGCGATCGCGGCGGCGAGCGGGGCGTTTTCGTCGAGCACGTCCATTTCGATGTCGTGGACGTCGGCGAGGAAATGGTGCGGATCGACGCCGTGCTCGGCCATCAGCCCAGCGAGCGTGGTGCCGTGATCGAAGAAATACGCCTTCTGGATCCGCCGCGCCTCGACCAGATCGACTCCCAGCGCATGCGCGACATAGGCGGTCATCTTGACGTCCATCTGGTCGAACAGCCGCGCCGACGCCGGATACAGCGTGTTATCCAAATCGAAAACCCAATTGCGGATAGAGGCGAGGCGCGCGAGCATGCGCGCGGCTCTAAGCGCAGGGCGCGTGGCGGGCAAGGCAGGGATGGCGCGACCGCGATACCCGTCGGGACACGACGAGGAGATCGCGGGGTGGATGCCGAACGGGGCAGGGAGCAATGACGATGCGACACCGATGGACCAGCTATCTCGCGCGGCCGGCGGCGCTGGCGACCCTGGTCGGGCTGGGAGCCTGCAGCGGGGGCGGGGGCGTCAACAGCACGCCCGCGCCGCCGCCGATCAGCACCCCCACGCCGACTCCCACGCCGGTGCCCGCTCCAACGCCGACTCCCGCCCCGACCCCGACGCCGACCGCGACCAATTACGATACCGCGGAATATCGCGCGACGGTGGGGGCGGTGTCGGCCAATGCGCTGGCGCTGTATCAGGCGGGGGCGACGGGGAAGAGCATCACGGTCGGGATCGTCGACAGCGGGGTCGACCTGACCAGCGCCGAGTTCGGCGGACGGATTTCCGCCGCCTCGGCCAATGTCGCGGGTGGAACGAGCGCGGCGGACGAGGACGGCCATGGCACCGCGGTGGCGTTCACGCTGGCGGGGCGACGCAACGATACCGGCACGCAGGGCATCGCGTTCGACGCGACGATCATCGCCGCGCGCGCCGATACGCCGGGATCCTGTGCCACGTCGACCGGCTCGACCGACAGCTGTGCCTTCGCTGACGGCGCGATCGCGCGCGGGATCGACCTGGCGGTCAACAATGGCGCGCGGGTGATCAACATCTCGCTCGGCGGCGGCGCGGCCGGGAGCGCGGTGGTCAGCGCGGTCAGCCGGGCGACCGCGGCGGGGATCGTGATCGTGATCGCGGCGGGCAACGATTTCGCGACGAGCCCAACCACCGCGGTCAATCCCGATGCGTTCGCACAGATCGCCAACACCGCCGCCGCGCGCGGGCTGGTGATCATCGCCGGGTCGGTCGGCGCGAACAACAGCCGCACGGCCGGCGGGGACGTGATCTCGACCTTCAGCAACCGCGCTGGCAATTCGGCGACGCATTATATCACCGCTGTCGGGGAAAGCGTGCGCGCACCGAACCAGTCCGGCACCCCGTTCCTGTGGACGGGCACGTCCTTTTCCGCGCCGCAGATCGCAGGCGCGGCGGCGTTGCTGGCGCAAGCCTTTCCCAACCTGACCGGCGCGCAGATCGTCCAGATCCTCTACGCCTCGGCGCGCGATGCCGGCGCGGCGGGGGTCGACCCGGTGTATGGCGAGGGCGTGCTCGACCTCACCCGCGCGTTCCAGCCACTCGGCGGCACCGCGGTCGCGGGTACCCGGTCGGCGGCGTCGCTGACATCCAATGCCATGCTCTCCGCGCCGATGGGGGATGCCGCGCAGGGCGCGCTGGGGGCGGTGATCCTCGACGGGTTCAGCCGCGCCTTCGCGATCGATCTCGCGCGGACGATCCACCGCGACGGGCCCGCGCCCACGCTCGCCGGCCAGTTGCTGGCGACCACGCGCACCGTTCAGACCAGCGTCGGGGGCACGATGCAGGTTGCGCTGACGGTCGCGCCGATCACCGACGGTGGTGCGAGCGTGTCGCGGCTGATGCTGTCGCGCGGCAGCGCCGACCAGGCGCGCGCGATTGCGGGAACGGTGACGAGCCGGCTCAACACCCACGCCAGCTTCGCGGTCGGTTTCGCCGAGGGCGGCGCGACGCTGACCGCGCGGCTGGTCGGGCGGAGCGACCCCGCCTTCCTCGTCGCGCGCGATCCGGTGCAGGGCGCCGGGTTCGACAGCCGGGCGCGCGGCGCCAGTGCGGTGCGCCAGCAGATCGGCGCGTTCGGCCTGACCGCGGCGGTCGAAAGCGGGGATGCCCTGGCGCGCGATCCCGACGCGCTCGTCGCGGCGCGCAACCGCTATCGGCCGTATGGCTATGACCGCAGCGCGATCACGCTGGACCGCCAGTTCGGCGGGCTGAGCCTCGCGCTGACCGGCACCCGGCTGGCGGAGCGCGCCACCGTGCTCGGCGCGCGCTTCGGCGATGCGCTCGGCGGGACGCGGGCGACGAGCTGGTTCCTCGATACCGTCGCGCGGTTCGAGGCAGGCGGCGGATGGAGCATCGGCGGATCGGTCCGCCGCGGCTGGACCCGCGCCGACGTGCGCGGTGGCCTGACCGGCAGCGGCGCGCTCCGCACCAGCGCCTTCGCCGCGGACGTCGGCAAGGACGGATGGTTCGGGGCGCGCGACAGTTTCGGACTGCGCGTCGCGCAACCGCTGCGCGTCGCGCGCGGCGGGATCGACCTGACGCTGCCGACGGCCTATGACTACGACACGCTTGCGGTGAGCAGCTGGACCACGCAGCGCATGAACCTCGCCCCGACCGGGCGCGAGATCGACCTGGAGGCGCGCTATGCGCTGCCGGTGTGGGCCGGGACGCTGCAGACCAACCTGTTCCTGCGCCGCCAGCCGGGGAATTTCGTCGCGCTGGGGCAGGATCTGGGCGCAGCGGCGCGCTGGTCGGTAGCATTTTGAAACGTGCTTCCCATATCGGATCCATGACCGCTTATTCACTCCTCGATCTCGTCCCCGTCGTCGAAGGCGGCAGCGTCGCCCAGGCGCTCCGCAATGCGGGAGATCTCGCCGCGCATGCCGAAAGCCTCGGCTTCTCGCGCTATTGGACCGCCGAACACCATGGCATGACCGGCATCGCCAGCGCGGCGACATCGGTGGTGCTCGCGCATATCGGGCAGGCAACCACGACGATCCGGATCGGCGCGGGCGGGATCATGCTGCCCAACCATGCGCCGCTCGCGATCGCCGAGCAGTTCGGGACGCTCGATGCGCTGTTCCCGGGACGGATCGACCTCGGGCTCGGCCGGGCGCCGGGGTCCGACCAGATCGTCGCGCGCGCGATGCGGCGCAGCCTCAACACCGATCCCAATGCCTTTCCGAATGACGTGCTGGAACTGCAGAGCTATTTCGCCGACGACGGCCAGACCGGCGTCCGCGCGACGCCCGGTGCGGGTGCGGACGTGTCGCTGTGGATCCTCGGGTCGAGCACCTATGGGGCGCAGCTCGCCGCGATGCTCGGCCTGCCATACGCCTTCGCCTCGCATTTCGCGCCCGACGCGCTGATGAGTGCGATCGAGATCTATCGGCGCACCTTCCGCCCGTCGGCGGTGCTCGCAAAGCCGCACGTGATGGCGGGGTTCAACGTCTTCGCCGCCGATAGCGACGAGGAAGGCGCGCTGATCGCCAGTTCGCAGGAACAGGCGTTCGTTGCGCTGCGCACCGGCAACCCCCGCCAGCTGCCGCCACCCGTCGAGGGCTATCGCGCCAGCCTCGGCGCGCAGGGCGGCGCGATCCTCGACCATGTGCTGTCCTGCTCGGCCGTCGGTGGTCCCGCCAAGGTCGCGCGGGAGATTGCTGCGTTCGTCGCCCGTACCGGCGTGGACGAGCTGATGATCGCCAGCGCGATCTACGATCATGCCGCGCGCAAGCGCAGCCTGACCATCACCGCGGAGATCTTGCGCGAGCGTGCCATCGCCGCCTGACCTCCGATCGCACTTCGCGCCGCGCGAAAAGACCCCTCCCGCGCGGCGCAATTTAGGGCCGATCTGATGCGGTGTCGCTCTATGTTACAGTTTTTATATGCTTAACGCCGGATGAATAAGCGCCGGAAAGTCGGCTTTCGAGCCCACGACCGGCCGCATCCGAGGCTCGGGTTATCGTGAAGGAGCAGCGATAACGTGCTGTAAAAGCTGTAGTGTCGGCGTACCTTACACTCTCGCCCGAAAGAATGGCTGCCGCCCTCGGGTAGGGACTTGGCACGGGTCTTGCGTATCGGTGTACAAGCATTCCGAGGAGTAAGACATGCGTACGAAGATCCTGACGTCCGTCGCCGCTACCGCCATCGCCATGGTGTCGACCAACGCATATGCCGCGGCAAACCTGACCAACGTATCGATCCAGGGTCTCGGCAGCCCCTACAGCTGGAATACGGCGATGGGTTCGATGGACACGGTCTTCATCCAGCAGCCGCTCGGTAACATCTTCAACCCGAACAGCGAGGCGATCAACGATCCGACGTCGGCTGGTCTCAACAGCTTCACGATCAACGGCGAAGGCCTGCCGGTGGACTCGGTCCTCGAAGCAGCGCAGAACTATCTGATCACGCTGACCTTCGCCGATGACGCGACGGTTTCGGGGATCTACAACACGCTTGCTCCGTCGGACACGTTCAAGGGCACGACGTTCGACACCGGCACGACGGTCTATGAACTGACCGGCTTCGCCTGGAACCGGACGCTCTCCGACAACGTCAGCGCCAAGCAGGCGGTTTCGGGTGGCAGCAAGGCGGATTACGCAGGCCAGTTCTCCTTCACGGCGGTCGAGAGCGCAGTTCCCGAGCCAGCTACGTGGCTGATGATGCTCGCCGGCTTCGGCATGGTCGGCGCCGGCCTCCGGTCGCGCAAGGTGCGCACGAGCGTCACCTACGCCTGATCGCATCCGCGTTCACCAGCGATAGCGAAAGCCGTCGGTCCAGCGGGACCGGCGGCTTTTTCTTTGAGCGCGCGCCCGGGGTTGTCGATGGTGCTGCGGTTCCGCGCAGGTGCGCGAACCGTCTTTGGTGTCTTCCGGCCGGCGCGATCAGTTCGCCGCTGGCAACCGCAGCCGGACGAGCAACCCGCCGAGGTCCTCGCTCTCCTCGAGGCTGACCGTGCCTTCGTAGATCTCGGCGACGTCGCGCACGATCGCCATGCCGAGCCCGGTCCCGGGCTTGCCCGAATCGAGCCGCACGCCGCGATCGAAGATCCGGATCCGCTCCTCCTCCGGAATCCCGACCCCGTCGTCCTCGATCAGGAATTCGACGAAACCCGAATGCTTGGCGACGGTGACGAACACGCTCCCCCCGCCATATTTCGCGGCATTCTCGATCAGGTTGCCGAGCATCTCGTCGAGATCCTGGCGTTCGACATGGACCTGCAGGTCGCGCGGGCCGGACGTGTCGATGCGGACGTGACGATACAGCACGCCGACCGCGCGCTCGACCGATTCCAGGCTCGGCCAGACGTCGGCGCGGCTGTGCGCCGATCCGCGCCGCCCGACCGCGCGGGCGCGGGCGAGGTGGTGGTCGACCTGCCGCCGCATGGTCCGCGCCTCGCGCACCACCGTCTCGCCGAGATCGTCGGCCTTGGCGGTGGCGGCGTTCATGATCACGGTCAGCGGGGTCTTGAGCGCATGCGCCAGATTGCCCGCGTGGCGCCGCGCTTCCTCCGCCTGGCGTT
Source organism: Sphingomonas sp. TREG-RG-20F-R18-01 (assembly GCF_022662475.1). Taxonomy (GTDB): domain Bacteria; phylum Pseudomonadota; class Alphaproteobacteria; order Sphingomonadales; family Sphingomonadaceae; genus Sphingomonas. Next base: position 252,215 of record NZ_JAKNQQ010000005.1, on the reverse strand, counting down.
CGTTATGTTCGATCAGCGCGTTGAGTTCCTCGACCAGCGGCGCGACCTCGATCGGCATCGGGCGTTCGACCTGCCGCGCCTTGCCCGCGCGCATCCGCGCGATCTCCTCGCGCACGCGGCGCAGCGGCCACAGCCCGTAGAAGGTCTGCAGCGCGGCCATCACGATCAGCCCGAACGCCAGCAGCAGGAAGCTGCGCAGCAACGTCTTGCGCAGCACGCGGATCTGCGCGTCGAGCCCGTCGCGGCTTTGCGCGACCTGGAAGCGCCAGCGCAGCTTGGAGCCGGGCAGCGTCACGTCGCGCTCGACGATCCGCAGCTTTTCGGGCGATTCCGCCTTGGGGTCGACGAACTGGTTGCTGTCATAGGCGTGGACCGACAGATCGGTGTGCGGCGCCCCGTAGGCGAGCCTGCGGTCCCATAGCGAGCGCGAGGCATAGCTTTCCTGGCCCGGCGCGCTGACCTGATAATAGAGCCCCGAATTCGGCTCGAGGAAGCGCTGGTCGGCGGGTTCGCGGTTGTTGAGCACCTCGCCTTCGGGGCCGATCTCGGCCGAGACGATCAGCGCGGTCAGCACATATTCGAGCTGGTCGTCGAAATTGCGCGTCACCGCGGTGCTGAGCACCCGGTCCAGCGCATAGCCGCCACCGGTCAGCAACAGCAGGATCCACCCCGCCGCGATCAGGATCATCCGGCGGCTGAGCGATCCGGTCGTGCGGACGCGGGGCAGGGTGCGCGGCTCGACCTCGAGCGGCGGGAGCGGCGGCGCAAGCGCGGTCGCGGCGTGCGTGTCCGCCTCAGCCATCATGCCCTGCGTGCGGTCGGACGTCAGGCATCGGGATCCTCGAGGCTGTAGCCGAGCCCGCGGATCGTGGTGATGACATCCTGCCCGAGCTTCTTGCGGATGCGCGTGACGAACACTTCGATCGTGTTCGAATCCCGGTCGAAATCCTGGTCGTAGATATGCTCGATCAGCTCGGTGCGGCTGACCACCTTGCCCTTGTGATGGAGCAGGTAGCTGAGCAGCTTGTATTCCTGCGCGGTCATCTTGACCGATTCCCCGTTCAGCGTGACCTTGCCGCTGCGCGTGTCGAGCCGGACGCCGCCTGCGGTCAGTTCGGACGAGGCATTGCCCGAGGCGCGGCGGATCAGCGCGCGTAGCCGCGCGATCAGTTCCTCCGACTGGAACGGCTTGGCGACATAATCGTCCGCGCCCGCGTCGAGCCCGGCGACCTTGTCCGACCAGCTGTCGCGCGCGGTCAGCACCAGGACGGGCGCGGTGCGGCCTTCCTTGCGCCAGCGGTCGAGCACCGTCAGCCCGTCGATTTCGGGCAGGCCGAGGTCGAGGATGATCGCGTCGTAATTCTCGGTCGAGCCGAGGAAATGCCCTTCCTCGCCATCGGTCGCGAGGTCGATCGCATAGCCAGCACCTTCGAGCGTGCTCTTCAGCTGCTGGCCGAGATTGGGTTCGTCCTCGACGATCAGAACGCGCATGCAAATTTCCCCTTGGACGGCGCCGATGGCGCTCAGTTGCCGGTACGGCCGATGATCTGGCCGGAACGGCCGTCGACCTCGACCCAGATGACCGATCCATTGCGCAGGAATTTGAGTGTGTAAATCCCGCCCTCCGGATCGAAGTCGAACCCGAGATAGCGTGCGCCGGGCATCGTCGGCACGACCCGCGCCTCGATATCCTTCGACGGAAGCCAGCGCCCCTCGCGCCGTCCGCGCAACGCTTCCATCTGGTCGCCACGCTGCATCAACCCGGCCGCCATCGGAACGGCGGGGGCGGGGGTCATGGCAAGTCCCATCAGGATGGCGGCTAGCATCTTCATGGGCTTGGCATAGGTGGCTTGCGTTGAACAGCCTGTGAATGGGGATGAAGTGCGGCGAAGTGGAACCCGTCACCCCGGCCTCCGCACGACCTCTGCGAAATGACGGGTGTTCTCCCGCGAAGGCGGGAGCCCAGGAGTCGCGAAAGCTGTAAGGCTTTGTCCTGCTTGGCCCTGGATTCCCGCCTTCGCGGGAAAACAGCAAATGACGGGCCGGTATCCAACTTTCGCAGATGTCTCGCCACCGCCGGCGTGACGGGGCGTATTGCAGTGCACAAAGCTTGCCGCCAGCCGCCCCACCGCCTAACGCGCATGTCATGGCAGCACCTATCCTCGCATATGAAAATCTCGGCGTCATTCAGGGCTCGGGTTGGCTTTTCCGTGGCCTCGACATCCATGTCGGCCCGCGCGACCGGCTCGCGCTGATCGGGCGCAACGGCGCGGGCAAGACGACGCTGATGAAGCTGCTCGGCAACAAGATCGATTCGGACGAGGGCCGCCGCACGATCGTGCCCGGTACCCGCGTGATCCTGCTCGAGCAGGAGCCCGCAATGATCGGGTGCAATACGCTCGCGGATTACGTCCTCGGCGGCGACGATGCGCCGCTGCAATATGAAGCCGAGGCGATCGCCGACCAGCTCGGGATCGACCTGACGCGCGAAGCCGCCAAGGCTTCGGGTGGCGAGCGTCGCCGCGCCGCGATCGTCCGTGCGTTCGCGCAGAACCCCGACGTGTTGCTGCTCGACGAGCCGACCAACCATCTCGACATCGGCGCGATCGAGTGGATCGAGGAATGGCTCGGCCGGTTCCGCGGTGCGTTCGTCGTGATCAGCCATGACCGCACCTTCCTCACCAAGCTGACCAAGCAGACTTTGTGGATGGACCGCGGCAACCTACGCCGTGCCGAGATCGGCTTCGGCGGGTTCGATGCATGGACCGAGCAGGTCTATGCCGACGAGCAACGCAATGCCGAGAAGCTCGACGCGAAGCTGAAGCTCGAGGAGCATTGGCTGCTGCGCGGCGTCACCGGGCGGCGCAAGCGCAACCAGGGCCGCCTGACCAAGCTGGTCGAGATGCGCGCCGAACGCGCGTCGATGGTCGGGCCGCAGGGCTCCGCCAATCTGACGATCGGCACCGACGACGCGCGCTCGAAGGTGGTGATCGACGCCAAGCACATCTCCAAGGCATTCGGCGACCGCACGATCATCGGCGACCTGTCGCTGCGCGTGACGCGCAAGGACCGGATCGGCATCGTCGGCGCGAACGGCGCGGGCAAGTCGACGCTGCTCAAGCTGCTGACCGGCGAATTGGAGCCCGACACCGGCCAGATCCGTTTCGCCAAGACGATCGAACGGATCGTGATCGACCAGCAGCGCAGCAAGATGGAGCCCGACAAGACGATCCGCGACGTGCTCGCGGACGGCGGCGACTGGATCGAGGTGCAGGGCATCCGCAAGCATGTCGTCGGCTATCTCAAGGAATTCCTGTTCGAGCCCGGCGTGCTCGACGCGAAGATCGGCACGCTGTCGGGCGGGGAACGCTCGCGGCTGTTGCTCGCGCGGGAATTCGCCAAGCCTTCCAACTTGTTAGTCCTGGACGAGCCGACCAACGATCTCGATCTGGAGACGCTCGACCTGCTCCAGGACGTGATCGGCGACTATGACGGCACCGTGCTCATTGTAAGCCACGATCGCGACTTTCTGGACCGCACCGTGACGATCACTTTGGGCCTCGACGGGTCAGGCACGGTCGATGTCGTGGCGGGCGGCTATGAGGACTGGGAGCGTCGCCGCAAGGCCGCCGCGCCGACCAAGCGCGGCTCGATCGCCAAGAACGCGACCTCCGCTGCGCCGGTCGCGGGCGGGGCGGCCCCGGGCAAGGTCAAGCTGACCTACAAGGATCAGCGCGATTACGAGATCCTGCCCAAGCGGATCGAGACTCTGGAAGCCGCGATCATGCGCGACCAGGAATTGCTGTCCGACCCCGAACTCTACACGCGCGATCCCGACCGGTTCGAGAAGCTGATGGAAGCGATCGGCCAGGCGCAGGCGGACAAGGACGCCGCCGAGCTGCGCTGGCTGGAACTGGCGGAAATGGTCGAAGGGCAGGGGTAAGCACTCGCGTCACCCCGGCGAAGGCCGGGGCCGCCATGTTGGGGGGCACAACCGGCGATACGGCATTCTGTGACCCCGTCGCGCCCGGGTAACCAGACGGCCCCGGCCTTCGCCGGGGTGACGAAATCAAGGTTCCAGCGACCGCCCCTCGCGCCCCGCGAGATCGACGACGTAATGCCACGCGACGCGCCCCGAACGGCTCCCGCGCCGCGTCGCCCAGCCGACCGCGTCGACCGGATCGAACGGCAGGGCGTGCGCGTCGGCATAAGCCCGCACGATCGCCAGATAGCCGTCCTGATCGACCACGTGGAACCCGAGGCTCAGCCCGAACCGGTCCGCCAGCGCGAGCCCGTCGTCCGCAGCATCGCGCGGATTGACCGCGGTCGGCTGGTCGATCATCTCGCGTGGCACCAGATGACGGCGGTTGGACGTCACCACCAACCGCGCATTGGCGGGCCGCGCCTCCGCGCCGCCATCCAGCATCGAACGCAAGGCGCGCCCGTCCGCCGCGGCATCGAACCCGAGATCGTCGAGGAACAGCACGAAGGCGCGGGGTAGGTCCGCGATCAGCCGGAACAGCGCGGGCAGCGTATCGAGCTGCGGCGTCACGATCTCGACTAGGGCGAGCGCGCCGCCGTCGGCCTGAACCGCGCCGATCACGCTCTTGACCAGCGCCGACTTGCCCGATCCCCGCGCGCCCCACAACAAGACGTCATGCGCCGCCGCCCCATCCGCAAGATGGCGCACGGTCGCGAGCAACGCAGTCTTCTGGGCGTCGATCCCGTGCAGCCGATCGAGCGGCAGCGGGCGGAACGCGCGGACCGGTTCGAGCACCGCGCCGCGCCAGACATAGGCCGGATGCGCCAGCGGATCCGCGGATTCGGCGGCGGGCGGCGCCAGGCGCTCGAGCGCGGCGGCAATTCGGGCAAGCGCATCGGTCATCGCCACGGTGCTACACGCGGACGCACCGCCTCACCAGCCTGGACGACCGGCCGTGGCCAGCGACGGCGCCTACCCCTGAAGATCGTAGCTTTTGAGCAGATCGTACAGCGTCGGGCGGCTGACCCCGAGCAGCTTGGCCGTATTGGAAATGTTGCCCTCCGCGCGCGCCAGCGCCTGGCCGATCGCGGTGCGGTCCGCCGTCTCCCGCACGGCGCGTAGGTTCAGCGGAGGCTCGGGCACACCGTCGGGCAGGTCGAGATCGGCGGCCGTCACCAGCTTGCCCTCGGCCATGATCACCGCGCGCTTCATGCGGTTCTCGAGTTCGCGGACGTTGCCGGGCCAGCGCCAGGCGGTGATCGCGTCGCGCGCATCGGGCGCCAGCCCGGTCACGCCCGAGCCCATCGTACGGGCGTAGCGTTTCAGGAAATGCTGGGCGAGCAGCACGGCGTCGCCGCTGCGCTCGCCGAGCGACGGGATGCGCACGACGATCTCGGCCAGCCGGTAATAGAGATCCTCGCGGAATCCGCCCGCCGCGACCATCGCATCGACATCCTGATGCGTCGCACAGACGATCCGCGTGTCGACCGTAATCGGCTTGCGCCCGCCGATCCGCTCGATCGTCCGTTCCTGGAGGAAGCGCAGCAGCTTGACCTGCAGCGGCAGCGGGACGTCGCCGATCTCGTCGAGGAACAGCGTGCCCCCGGCCGCCTGCTCGATCTTGCCTTCGGTCGTCTTGAACGCCCCGGTGAATGCGCCCTTTTCGTGCCCGAACAGTTCGGATTCCAGCAAGGTGTCCGGGATCGCCGCGCAATTGATCGCGACGAATGCGCCATCGCGGCGGTGGCTCGTATCGTGCAGCCCCCGCGCCAGCAGTTCCTTGCCGGTCCCGCTCGCACCGAGCAACATCACCGAGACATCGGCCGTGGCGACGCGCTCGATCGTGCGCGTCACCTTGAGCATTTCCGGGCTGGCGGTGAGGATGCCCCCCAGGCCGGCGCCAACCGTGCGGATCGACAGGCGATGGTTTTCCGCTTCCAGCGCATGGACGTGGAAGGCCCGCGCCACGATCATGCCAAGCGCGTCGATATCGATCGGCTTGGCATAGAAATCCCACGCCCCCTCGGCGATCGCCTGCAACGCGCTGGCATGCGCGCCGTGGCCGGAGGCGACGATCACCTTGGTGTCGGGCTTGAGCTTCAGGATCTCCGCCAGGGTGGCGAAACCCTCCCGCGTGCCGTCGGCGTCGGGCGGCAAGCCCAGATCGAGCGTGACGACCGCCGGTTCCTCGGCGCGAACTGCGTCGATCGCCGTCATTCGGTCCACCGCGGTAATGACCTGATAGTCTTCATACGCCCAACGCAACTGGCGTTGCAGGCCGAGATCATCCTCGACGATCAGCAGTTTGGGTTTCTCGATCATGCGGCGGCGACCAGCATTTGCGCGTGCGGCAGGCAGACCCGGAAGCGCGTTCCCGCACCGGGCTGGCTGTCGACCAGCACATGGCCCCCCATCGCTTCGGCGAGTTGCTTCGCCTCGAACGCGCCGATTCCGAAGCCGGCGGGCTTGGACGAGGCAAAGGGCTTGAACAGCTGGTCGCGCACGAACCCCGGAGTCATGCCGCACCCGCGGTCCGCAACGACGATGGTCACGTGCATGGCATCGGTTTCGAGCGACAGATCGACCGGGTCGGCCGCCGTGCTCGCCTCGATCGCATTCTGCACCAGGTGCCCCAGCAGCTGTTCCAGACGAACCGGATCGGCCTGCGCCGCAAGCGCCGGGTCGCCCGAAACGGCGATCGGGTGCTGCGTGCGCTTGGCGTAGGCGACGCGCTCGAGCAGTTCGACGAGGGCGACCGGGCGAAGATCGTCGGCGCGCGCGCGGTGATGCTGCGACAGGCGCGCGAGCAGGTCGTTCATGCGGCCGGCCGAGTCCTTGAGCGTGGCGACCATGTCGACGCGAAACGCCGGATTTTCCGCATGACGCTCTGCGTTGCGCGCGACCAGCGTCAACTGGCTGACGAGGTTCTTCACGTCGTGCAGGATGAAGGCGAAGCGCCGGTTGAACTCGTCGAATCGTTGCGCCTCGGCCAGCGCTTCCTGCGCGCGGGCTTCGGCGAGGTAGCTCGCGACGTGCCGCCCGGCGATGCGCAGAAGGTCGAAATCCTCCCAGTCGAGCGAACGGTCGATCGGTGGACGGGCGAGCAGGATCGCCCCCTGCAGCCGATCGAGATGCGCAAGCGGAACGATGACCCAGCCGTCGCCGTCCAGCATCCAGGGGGGAATCGTCGCGGCCTCACCCGGCTCGGCGGTTCCGGCACGAACCGGGTCGAGTTCGACGATCCGGGCGGTCTCGGTCAGATGCCGCGCCAGTATGGCCGGCGCCACGGCGCTTGGCGCTTCCCAGTTCCAGCCCAGCCCCACGCCGAGGCCCGTCGCCTCCGGCACGAGCAGCAGTCCGGCCGGCGATTCGGTCAGGTCCGCCACGGCCTTGATGATCCGGGCATCGAGCGGCGCGGCATCGTCGGGCTTGCCGAGCGTGTCGGTAAAGCGGATCCACTCGGTTCGATAATCGTAACGATGGCGGAAAAGGTGCTTGGCGACCTTGACCTTGGTCCAGGCGCGAACCCGGGGCGAGGACAGGATGGCCACGGCGGTTGCGGTTGATCCGACCACGAACGCGGTCTGCCACAGGCGGGCGGTTTCGCCGCTGAGCATGGCGATCACGCTCGTCGCGCCGACCATCGCCGCGGCGTACAGCAAGGTGGCGGCGAAGGAGAGCGTCTGCCAGGCGATCGTGCGCGACAGGTGCAACGTCCAGTCGCCGTTGCGCTGGACCGCGATGAGCAGCGCCGGCGCCGCGAACGCCATCACGATCCCGCGCCCTGCCACGATGACGGGGGGGAAGGTGCCGCTGGCATAAGCGACGAGGTACAGCAGCAGGTCGACGCTCCACATCGCGAGCAGGGCGATCACGACCAGCCGGATGCCCCCCCGCGCAGCGGGCGCGGCGGCGGTATACAGATGGTGGACCAGGACGAGCGCGCTGATGGCGACCATCATCCGCAGCGCCAGTCGCAAGGTCGCGACCTCGGGCACGAAACCTGCGGCGGACATCGTCCATACGACCGCCAGTCCGGCGTTGATCAGCACGACCAGCGCGACGATGCCGTAAATGATCGCTACCGCGCGATGCTCCGGGGTTCGTGGATCGCGCCGGACGAGCGCGTACATGAACCCGAGCCACGCCAGGTTTCGCAGCGACTCGGCGAGGCGGGGAATGCCGTCGGTCGACTCGATCCCCGCGACCGCCAGCGCCCATAGTGCGGTCAGCAGCAGCGCGAGGATGAACGTCAGTCGCGGTAATCCGGTCCCGCCCTCGCGCAACTGCGACAGGGCCACGCCCGCGAACAACAGGGCGGCGAGCGCGTGGCTCCACAGGATCAAGGTCGCAAGGCCGTCCACGACGTCAGCGCGCGCCCTCGGGCCAGAGCACGACGCGGATCGTCTGCAGCAGGATCAGCAGATCGAGGAACGGAGAGTAGTTCTTGGCATAATAGAGATCATATTCCAGCTTCTGCCGGGCATCCTCGATCGATGCGCCATAGGGATAGTTGATCTGCGCCCAGCCGGTGATCCCCGGCTTCACCATGTGGCGCTCGGCATAATATGGCAGTTGCTGCTCGAGATCGTCGACGAACTGCGGGCGTTCGGGGCGGGGGCCGACGAAGCTCATCTCGCCCTTCAGCACCGACCAGGTCTGCGGCAGTTCGTCGATCCGGACCTTGCGGATGATGCGGCCAATCCGCGTGATCCGGGGATCGTTCTTCTCGGCCCACACGGCCGTTCCCGCGACTTCCGCATCCTGGCGCATCGACCGCAGTTTGATACAGTCGAAGCCGACGTGATACAGCCCGACGCGCCGTTGGCGATAGAAGGCGGGGCCCTTGCTTTCGAGCTTGATCGACAGCGCGACGATCAGGATCAGCGGCAGGGTCAGCGTGAGCAGGATGATGCTCGCCGCGATGTCGAACAGGCGCTTGAACATCGACGACAGCATGCGACCGGAGGAAAACCCGTCGGAGAAGATCAACCAGCTGGGATTGACGCTCTGCAGGTCGACGCGTCCGGTTTCGCGTTCGAGGAATGTCGAGATTTCGTTGACGTGGACCCCGGTGGTCTTGATGCGCAACAGATCCTTCAGCGGCAGGGCGTTGCGGCGTTCCTCGAGCGCGAGCACCACTTCGCTGGCGTTGAGCAGGACGACATGGTCGGCAAGATTGTAGATCGCGTCGCGGGCGATCGCCTCCGGAATCACGCGCGCGCTTTCGCTCATCGAGACGTAGCCGACGACGACGAACCCCGATCCTGGCACCTGCGACAGGGCCTTCAGCCGCGCCGCCCGCGCGCCCGCGCCCAGCACGACGACCCGTCGCTTGAACACCTGGCCGCCCAGCGTCTTGCCCAGCAGGATCCGCAGCGCGATCAGCAGAACCGCGGCGATCATCATCGAATAGAGCAGGTTGGACCGCCAGAACGTGATCGTCGGCAAGGCGAAATAGATGACGCTAAGGAAGATCGTGCCGAGCGAAACCGCGACGAGCAGCCGCGCCGTGGCGTGGCGCAGCGACTGGAGCGCACTCGCGCCATAGACACCGACCGCGATCATCGCGAGTTCGACGCTACCGGCAAACGTCACCAACTGGGGGACCCGTCCCGCCATCGGCAGTACCGGCAGGCCAAGCTGCCCCATGCGAAGCGTGTACCCCAGCTCGCCCGCCACGATCAGCAGACAGACGTCAAACAGGCCGAGCAGCAGGACCGCATTCGGGATATAGTGTTTGAACAGCCTGATCATCGCGCGCGCACCCTGTCCGCCAAATTGGCAGCGCCGGCTGCAACACCGCCGACGATAGGATGCGGCTGTCGCAGAAATTGGCAAAGAAAGGCTGAAGGCCCTGGATCGCGGTTGATCCAGGGCAGTTACCAAGCGCAGCTCCGCACGCTACAGCGGGGTAACAAGGAGTCATTCGCATGCCGCAGACCACGCCGATCGTTCCCGTCATCCTCTCGGGCGGATCGGGAACCCGACTGTGGCCAATGTCGACGCCCGAGATGCCCAAGCAGATGCTTGCGCTGACCGCGGAGGATACCATGCTCCAGCTGACAGCGCAGCGCGCGCAGGGCGGCGGGTTCGCCGCGTCGATCGTCGTCGCGAACGCGCGCCATGCCGATCTGGTGGAGGCGCAGCTGCAGGCGGTGACCGCGGCACCGCAAGCGCTGATCCTGGAGCCGGTCGGCCGCAATACGGCACCCGCGATCGCGCTCGCCGCGCTGGCGGCGCCAGGCGACGCGCCGTTGCTGGTGATGCCGTCGGATCACGTCATCCTCGACGTTCCGGCCTTTCATGCGGCGATCCAGGCGGCGTTGCCGCTCGTCCAGGATGGGTGGCTGGTGACCTTCGGGATCGATCCGCATGCGCCCGAGACGGGCTATGGCTGGATCCGGATGGGCGAGGAGATTGCAGGCGGCGTCCACCGCGTCGCGAAATTTGTCGAAAAGCCGCCGCGCGACGCTGCCGAAGCCATGCTCGCAGCGGGCGATCATGCGTGGAACGGCGGGATCTTCCTGTTTCGCGCGGACGCCTATCTGAACGCGCTGGCAACTCATGCGCCCGAGATGCTCGGCGCCTGCCAGAAGGCGATGGAAAGCGCGCGTCACGACGGCACGCGCGTGTTTCCCGACGCCGACGCCTTTGCCGCGGCCCCGTCGGACTCGATCGACTATGCGGTCATGGAAAAGGCCGAGAAGGTCGCGGTAGTCCCGGTCAGCATGGGCTGGAGCGACCTGGGAAGCTGGGATGCGCTGCACGAGATCAGCGATCGCGACGCGGACGGCAACACGCATGCGGGACAAGGCGATGGCGAGGTGATCGCCATCGACACCAAGAACTGCCTGGTGCGCAGCGACGGTGCGCGGATCGCGCTGGTCGGGGTCGAGGATCTGATCGTCGTGGCGAGCGGCAGCGACATCCTGATCCTGCCGCGCGGGCGCAGCCAGGAGGTCAAGGCGCTGATCGAGGCGATGAAGCGCTGATCGCGCATGCCAAACCCCCGCCGGTCGCGGCGGGGGGGTGGCCGGTCAGAACGCCAACTGGACGCCGACGCGAAAGCTCTGGCGATAGCGTTCGTTCTCGATCAGCTGGGTCTTGACCGCCTGAAACCGGCGCCAGGGGGAATCGAGCAGATTGCTCGCCTCGAAGAACAGCGTGTAGGCCTTGACCGGCGAGAAGCCGATGCGTGCATCGAGCGAATTGTTCTCGGCGGTATATTGGTCGGTGGCGGTCGAATCCCCCAGCGTGTCGAGATATTGCGACCGATAGGTATAGGCCAGCCGCGCGGTCAGGCCGTATTTCTCGTAGAAGATCTGCGCCGTGCCGATGTATTTCGACTGGAGGAAATTGGGCACCTTGTCCGCCCGGTTGGGCACGCCGCGCGCCGACCCGTCGGTATAGGTGAAATTGCCCGAGATACCGAGGCCGTCCAGCGGCGCGGGGAGGAATTGCAGCTGCGTCTGCAGGTTCGCCTCGACCCCGTACAGTTCGGCACTCCGTGCGTTGAGCGGCTGGGTCACCAGCGCGCTGGTGAAGGTGATGCCTCCGAAGCTGCCGGCGCGGTTGACGCCGGCGGTGAAGATCGGGTCGTCGAGATGCTTGTAGAAGGCGGCGATCGACAGAATCCCCTGGCCGGGCAGATAATATTCCGCCGACAGATCCCCCGCGACCGCCTTGTACGGCTTGAGATCGGGATTGCCGAGCGCGACCACGCCCTTGTTGAGCGTCGTGTCCGATACGCTCGTGTAGGGCGCAAGGTCGGCATAATTGGGCCGGCCGATCGCGGTGGTTGCCGCCGCCCGCAGCACCAGTCGGTTCGACGCATCGAACCGGACGTTCAGGTCGGGAAAGACATCGGTATATTTGCGGCTGTTGACGACGTTGAACCCCTGCGTCGCGGTGGAGGCCGTGGTGAACGCCTTGCCCTTGTACGTCCCGTCGGTGTGCTCGACGCGGACACCCGGCACGATCGTGAACCGGTCGAGCTTGACCGTGCCCATGACATAGCCGGCATAGACTTTCTCGCTCAGGTCGTAATCGTTGACCAGCGAGTTGGCGAGGCTGCCCGCGACGTCGAGCGTCCGCGCGCCCGGGTTGGTGACCGTGTAATAGGTCTGCGCCCGGTCATAGTCGATCCGCGGACCCACCGCATAACGCCCGTCATAGATGGTGCTGCCGTCGTTGCTGGAGGCGCCGGTGGTCGCGAGGTTGCCCGCGGTCAGATTATATTGCTGAAAATCCCGGTTGTTGGTTTTGTCGGTTTGCTGGAACTTGCCGCCGATCTTGATCGCGCTGTCGTCCCCGAAGGCGATCGGGACGGTCAGGTCGGCACGCGCCTGGTACAGGTTTTCCGCGGCGCGGCGGCGGTCGTAATTGACCCGGTAGCCGCTGAACAAGGCGGGCGTGTTCGGCGTCGCATTGGCGGTATTGACCTTGAACAGCGTGTCGGCGAGGTCGAGCGACAGACCGGTCAGCGCGGTGCTGCCGGTGCGGAACGAATATTCCGAGCGCAGCGGGTCCTTTTTGAGCGCCTTGCTATAGGTGCCGCTGACCTCGAGCTGCGACCCGCCCAGCCCGACCTTCCCGCCAAGCTGGCCGGTGAAGGTCGAATCGTCCTCGTTGCGCAACCGCAGGAAGCGTGTGCCGCGCGAACTGAACGTACCCCCTGCCGCGACCGTCGCCGTCTGCGGGATCTCGATGCGGAACTGGTCGCGCGTCTCGTGATCCTTGAACGCCGAATAGAGCGTGCGGAGATAGACGCTGGTGGTCGCGTTCGGCCGCCAGTCGAAATTGCCGACCAGACCGTAGCGAGTGCGGGTGAGATTATAGTCGCGCAGGCGATAATCGTCCGGAACGGCGACGCCGTTGACGGTCTTCCACGCCGATGACCCCTGCAGATTCTCGGACTCGATCGGACGGCGCGAGTAATTTCCCGATAGGACGATCCCGAAGGTCTTGCCCGCCCCGAAGCGCGTGCCCGCGGTGATGTCCCCCTCATAGGGGTTGCGGCTGTTGAGAGTGTTATACCCGTTGGCGATCCGCGCATTGGCAAAGGCACGGGTCCGGTCGAAGGCGGTCAGGGTCGTGATGTCGACCTGGCCTGCGATGGCATTGGCGTCGCGGTCGGCGGTCAGCGATTTGACCACCGTGACCGACCCGATCAGCGACGAGGGGATGTCGTCGAGCTTGACCTGCCGCCCCTCGGGCTCGGGCGCTGGCGCCGTCTGGCCGTTGATCGTGACGTTGGCGAGATTGGGGTTGGCGCCGCGGATGATGACATAGCGCCCTTCGCCCTGATCGTTCGCGACCGAGATGCCGGGCAGACGTCGAACCGCCTCGGCGACATTCTGGTCGGGCAGCTTGCCGACGTCATTGGCGTTGAGCGTATCCTGAATGACGTTCGCCGTCCGCTTGGCCTGCAAGGCGCGGCGATCCGCGGCGCGCTGGCCGGTGACGACGATGTCCTTGCCGACGGGATCGGCATTCGGCGCCTCCAGGCGGAAGGCAACGACCGACGGCGCATCGCTGGATACCGCGCTGCGGGTCGCGATGGGATATCCGACATAGCGGAAGGTAAGCTCGACCGGGCCGGCGGGAAGATCGCGGATCACGAACATCCCGTCATCGTCGGCAATTGCGGTGCGACCGCCGGCCGAAACGGTGGCGCCGGGCAGCGCGTTGCCGGTGACCGGATCCACGACCCGGCCGGCGACGTCCGCGGCAAGGGCCGGGAAGGCAGTGGAGCCGAGCAAGGCTGCGCAAAGCGTTGCAGTGGACGCGACCGTACGCGTCCGGAAATGTCCGAACATGTTGAATTTCCCCCGCACGAAGATTGGCTTTTCCCAATCTTTCCGTGGCTCTGGTCCGCTAGCGTCCGTTCATGACGCTGGCGTGACGGTCACCAGGGCCTTGGCTCATGGTAGGCCGTTCCGCGAGGGCGCGCGGGTTATACCGCATACGGAACAATTCCCGAGGCGGCGCTTTCTGCGTGCACCCTTTGGAGATGACAGCGATGCGGCATGGTGTGGCAACCCTCGTCCTGGCGACGGTGATGGCGATAAGCCCGACGATGGCTTCGGCGGGTGGCCAGGACAGCGTGGGACGCGCGATCACCCAACCGCTGCGCGATACGCGACTGAAGAACCAGAAAATCCCGGCGGTGCTCCAGCTCGCGGCATCGGCACCCTATTCGGGGGCAAATACCGGCAGCTGTTCGGCCATCCTTGCCGAAGTGCGCCGCCTGGAGGCCGCGCTCGGACCCGACGCGGATTCGGCGCGGCGCGCGAAGGGGGAGGGGTCGGCAGTTGCAGCCGTTGCGGCGCGGACTGCGGTCAACTCGCTGATCCCGGGGCTCGGGATCGTCCGGGTCATCACGGGCGCAGACAAGGAACAGCGCCGCGCCGAGGCGGCGGTCTATGCGGGCTCGATCCGGCGTGCCTATCTCAAGGGCATCGGCCGGATGAAGCGCTGCGGTACGCCGGCGGCGCCAACCGCTGCCGCGATCGCCGATACGCCGGAGCTCGACCGCGAGTAACGCGCACGCAGGGCACGAGAAAAGGGCCGAAGGATCGCTCCCCCGGCCCTTTCTTTGGTCCAGCCGAACGGCCGGGCGTCGGTTCCTGCCGAACCAGCGAGGACCCGCGCCGCCCGAGCGGTCGGCGCGGGCCCCGCCGGATCAGAAGTCCATGCCGCCCATGCCGCCCATGCCGCCGCCGCCCATCGGTATGGCGGGCTTGTCTTCCGGCATTTCCGATACGGCCGCTTCGGTCGTGATCAGCAGGCCCGAGACCGAGGCTGCGTCCTGCAGCGCGGTGCGGACGACCTTGGTCGGGTCGATCACGCCGCTCTCGACGAGGTTCTCATACTGGTCGGTCTGTGCGTTGAAGCCCATCGTCGGGTCGTTGCCGTCCAGCAGCTTGCCCGAGATGACCGCACCGTCATGGCCCGCATTCGCCGCAATCTGGCGAACCGGCGCATAGAGCGCCTTGCGGACGATATCGATGCCGCGGGTCTGGTCGTCGTTCGCGCCCTTCATGCCCTCGAGCGCCTTGGTTGCGTACAGCAGAGCCGTACCGCCGCCGGGGACGATGCCTTCTTCGACGGCTGCGCGGGTTGCGTGCAGTGCGTCGTCGACGCGGTCCTTGCGCTCCTTGACCTCGACTTCGGTCGAACCACCGACCTTGATCACAGCAACGCCGCCGGCCAGCTTCGCGAGACGCTCCTGGAGCTTCTCCCGGTCATAGTCGGACGTCGTGTTCTCGATCTGCTGACGGATCGCATCGGTGCGGCCCTTGATCGACTCGTGATCGCCCGCGCCATCGACGATGGTCGTGCTGTCCTTGTCGAGCGTGACGCGCTTGGCGGTGCCGAGCATGCCGAGCGTGACCGACTCGAGCTTGATGCCGAGGTCTTCCGAGATCATCTCGCCCTTGGTCAGGATCGCGATGTCCTCGAGCATCGCCTTGCGGCGATCGCCGAAGCCCGGTGCCTTGACCGCTGCGACCTTCAGGCCGCCGCGCAGCTTGTTGACGACGAGCGTGGCGAGTGCCTCACCCTCGATGTCCTCGGCGATGATCAGGAGCGGACGACCCGACTGGACGACGGCTTCCAGGATCGGGAGCATCGCCTGCAGGTTCGACAGCTTCTTCTCGTGGATCAGGATGTAGGGATCCTGAAGCTCGACGGTCATCTTGTCGGGGTTGGTGATGAAGTAGGGCGACAGGTAGCCGCGGTCGAACTGCATGCCTTCGACGACGTCGAGCTCGAACTCGAGACCCTTGGCTTCCTCGACGGTGATCACGCCTTCCTTGCCGACGCGCTCCATCGCTTCAGCGATCTTCTCGCCAACGACGGTGTCGCCGTTTGCCGAGATGATGCCGACCTGGGCGACTTCCTTGGTGCCGGCAACCGGCTTCGAGCGGGCCTTGAGGTCCTTGACGACTTCGACGACCGCGAGGTCGATACCGCGCTTGAGGTCCATCGGGTTCATGCCCGCTGCAACCGACTTCATGCCCTCACGAACGATCGCCTGCGCCAGAACCGTTGCGGTGGTCGTGCCGTCGCCAGCGATATCGTTGGTCTTCGACGCGACTTCGCGCAGCATCTGCGCGCCCATGTTCTCGAACTTGTCCTTGAGCTCGATTTCCTTGGCGACGGTGACGCCGTCCTTGGTGATGCGCGGGGCACCGAAACTCTTGTCGATCACGACGTTGCGGCCCTTTGGCCCCAGCGTGACCTTGACCGCGTCGGCGAGAATATCAACGCCGCGGAGAATGCGCTCACGGGCGTCACGCCCGAATTTTACGTCCTTGGATGCCATGGTGGGCTACCCTTTCAGAAGTTGAAGATAGTGAAGGTCGTTTACGGAAAGACTCAGGCAACGATGCCGAGAATGTCCGATTCCTTCATGATCAGAAGGTCTTCGCCGTCGATCTTGATTTCGGTGCCGGACCATTTGCCGAACAGCACCTTGTCGCCGGCCTTGACTTCGAGCGGGTGGATTTCACCGGCTTCGTTACGCGCGCCGGTGCCGGCGGCGACGACTTCGCCTTCCTGCGGCTTTTCCTTGGCGGTTTCCGGGATGATGATCCCGCCTGCGGTCTTCTCTTCTGCCTCTACGCGGCGGACGAGGACGCGGTCGTGCAACGGACGAAAGTTCATGCGCGGAGTCCCTTTTCTATGAACAGCTGTTGGCACTCGCCAGCGGTGAGTGCCAGCACGGCGCATATGCGTACGCCACCCGCCATCGTCAATACGGGCTGCCCGCGATTCTCTGGCGAGCCGGTCCTATTCGCGGGCGGGCCGAGCCGCGCGCCAAAAAGCTGTGTTGCGCCGCTAACACGCATTTACTCGCGCCAAGCGCTGCTCTAGCTGTACGCGGTAATTTTCCGCGATTTGCAGGGAGCGGCGCAGGTGAAACTCGTTCGGGGCGCTTGGAAACTTTTGGTCGGGATCAAGGATGCGCTGGTGCTGGTCGCCATGCTGCTGTTCTTCGGCCTGTTGTTCGGCCTGCTCGCGGCGAAACCCAATGCGGGCGCGATCAAGGATGGCGCGCTGGTGCTCAAGCTCGACGGCCCGATCGTCGAGCAGCCCTCGCCCGGCGACCCGTTCGCGGCACTCGGCGGCGGCGGGTCGACCCCCGAATATCGCTTGCGCGACGTCGTGCGCGCGCTCGACAAGGCGGCGAAGGACGACCGCGTCAAGACGGTGGTGCTCGATCTCGACTCGTTCGCGGGCGGCTATCCCGCATCGCTGACCGAAGTTGGCGATGCGCTCCGCCGTGTGCGCGATACGGGCAAGCCGGTGCTCGCCTACGCGACCGCTTATACCGACAGCGGCTACCGCCTTGCTGCGAACGCCAGCGAGATCTGGATGAGCCCGATGGGCGGCACGCTGTTCATGGGGCCGGGCGGAAGCCAGCTCTATTACAAGGGCCTGATCGACAAGCTCGGCGTCAACGCGCACGTCTACCGCGTCGGCAAGTACAAGTCGTTCGTCGAGCCTTACACGCGCACCGAAGCCTCGCCCGAGGCCAAGGAAGAAGTCGTCAAGCTGTACCAGGTGCTGTTCCAGCAGTGGCAGGAGGTCGTCGCCAAGGCGCGGCCCAAGGCGAAATTCCAGCCGTTCCTGACGACCCCCGGCGCGGTCATCACCGCGGCGCAGGGGAATATCGCCGAGGCCAACCTCAAGGCGGGGATCGTCGACAAGCTCGGCACCCGGCTCGATTTCGGCAAGCGCGTCGCGCAGCTCGCGGGTACCCCCAATGGCAAGGCGCCGGGGACTTTCAACACGATCAAGCTTGCCAATTACGTCGCGGCGAACCCGCTGCCGACCGCGGGCGCCAAGATCGGCGTGCTGACGATCGCGGGCGACATCATCGACGGCAAGTCCAAGGCGGGCTCGGTCGGCGGCGACACGGTCGCCAAGCTGGTGCTCGAGGGCCTCGCCAAGAAGGACCTCAAGGCGCTCGTCGTCCGCGTCGATTCGCCCGGCGGGTCGGCGCTCGCGTCCGAGGACATGCGCCGCGCGATCATCGAGGCGAAGGCGCAGAAGCTGCCGATCGTCGTGTCGATGGGCAATCTCGCGGCGTCGGGCGGCTATTGGGTGTCGACCGTCGGCGACGTGATCTTCGCCGAACCGACGACGATCACCGGCTCGATCGGCATCTTCGGGATCATCCCGACCTTCGAGAACACGCTCAAGAAGATCGGCCTGACCTCGGACGGGGTGCGCACCACGCCGCTGTCGGGGCAGCCGGATATCTACGGCGGCACCACGCCGGAGACCGACACGATCTTCCAGGCGGGAATCGAGAACGGCTATCGCCAGTTCATTACCCGCGTCGCGAACGCGCGGCACATGACGCCCGAGCGCGTCAACGAGATCGGGCAGGGCCGCGTCTGGGATGGCGGCACTGCGCACCAGCTCGGGCTGGTCGATCGCTTCGGCGGGTTGCAGGATGCGATCGACGAAGCCGCCAAGCGCGCCGGGTTGAAGCCGGGTGACGTGCACGCCGAATATCTCGAGAAGAAGCCGGGCGCGTTCGCGATGATGATCGCGCAGATCCTGTCGTCGGGTCGCGACGATGACGATGCCTCGGCGGGCGACGCGTTCACGCGGATGGCGGCGGATCGTCGTGCGGTGTTCGCGCGGGCGCTGGGCGACGTGAAGCGGATCGGCACGGGCGCGGCGATCCAGGCGCGCTGCCTCGAATGCGATGGCATCGGCGGGACCGCACCGCGGCCCGGCGACGCCAAGCTGCTCGATCTGGTGCTCGCACGGTTCGCGCTGTGATCGCGCCGCGGGAGGTTCCGTCGGGCGGGCCGATCCGCGTCGCGATCCGCCCCGCCACGCTCGACGATGCGGCGGCGATCGCGGAGATCTACCGGCCGTATGTCGAGCGCGGGACGGTCTCGTTCGAGACCGACGCGCCCGACACCGCGACGATGTGCGCGCGGATGGCCAAGTCGAACGGGCTCTACCCGTGGCTCGTCGTGACCGAGGGCGAGGGCGGGCCGGTGCGCGGCTACGCCTATGCGTCGGCGTTCCGGGACCGGCCGGCGTATCGCTACACGATCGAGACGACGGTCTATCTCGAGATCGGCACGCAGGGGCGCGGCAACGGGCGGCAGCTGTACGACGCGCTGATCGACACGGTGCGCGCGCAGGGGTTTACCCATGCGATCGGAGTGATCGCGCTGCCGAACGACCATTCGATCCGGCTGCATGAGTCGGTCGGGTTCCGGCGGGCGGGGTTCTTCCGCGAGGCGGGGTATAAGGACGGGCGCTGGATCGACGTGGGGTATTGGCAGTGCGAACTGAATGCGGCGACGATCCCGCCGCTGGAGCCCAAGCCGTTTAGTGAGACGGGGATGGTGTGGAGTTGGTGAGGCTTAGGGTGTGAGGGAGTAGGCGTGTTGTGGGAGTAACGAGTGCAGGAGTAGGACGCGATTAGCCCCTCCCCTTCAGGGGAGGGGTTGGGGTGGGGAAGTGATGGCCACTGAGGCGGAGCTGCTGGCTCGCGCGCATGAGATGCGGCGCAATCCTACCGAGCCTGAGGTGAGGCTGTGGCGGGCGCTTTCTAACTCCCAGCTGAATGGCCTCAAGTTTCGCCGCCAGCATGTCGTGTTCGAGGCTCAGGCGATTCTAGACTTCTTCTGCCCGGGGATCGGGCTTGGGGTGGAGGTGGATGGCGATACGCATGATGGTCCTGCCGACGGCAAACGCGACGTGCGCTTGAAAACGCTCGGCTTTACGATCATCCGCTTCGGCAATCCCGACGTCATGACGAACCTCGCAGGCGTTGCCGAGATCATCGCGGCCACTGCGTCCACGCTCCCCGACCGCTGGCAGCGCACTGCCCCACCCCAACCCCTCCCCTGAAGGGGAGGGGCTATAAGTGGGCGGGGCTCTTCGAGGGGAGGGGCTTTCTACGCGCTCCGCTTCAGGCTAAGCGCTCAAGCAAATGACTGATACCCCCGCACCCGCGCGCGATTACCGCGATACCGTCTTCCTGCCGAAGACCGACTTCCCGATGAAGGCGGGCCTCCCCGCCAAGGAGCCGGGGATTCTCGCGAAGTGGCAGGCGATCGGGCTGTACGAGAAGGTCCGCGCCGCGCGTGCTGGCCGTGAGAAGTTCATCCTCCACGACGGCCCGCCGTACGCGAATGGCGACATGCATATCGGCCATGCGCTCAACCACATCCTCAAGGATACGGTGTGCCGCACGCAGACCTTGCTCGGCAAGGACGCGCCGTACGTGCCGGGCTGGGACTGCCACGGCCTGCCGATCGAATGGAAGGTCGAGGAGCAATATCGCGCCAAGAAGCGCAACAAGGACGAAGTCCCGCCGCGCGAATTCCGCGCCGAGTGCCGCGCCTATGCGCAGCATTGGGTCAACGTCCAGCGCGAGCAATTGAAGCGGCTCGGGATCAACGGCGACTGGGATCACCCCTATCTGACGATGGATTTCGCCGCCGAGGCGACGATCGTCACCGAGCTGATGAAGTTCGCGGAGAGTGGCCAGCTGTATCGTGGTGCCAAGCCGGTGATGTGGTCCCCGGTCGAAAAGACCGCGCTCGCCGAGGCCGAGGTCGAATATGAGGACGTGGTGTCGACGCAGATCGACGTGGCGTTCGAGATCGTCGATGCGCCGAACGCGCCCGAGCTGGTCGGCGCGCATGCGGTGATCTGGACGACGACGCCGTGGACGATCCCGGTCAACCAGGCGCTGAGCTATGGGCCGGAGATCGAATATCTGCTGGTCCGCTTCGACGACATGGTCGGGGGGCCGCGGACGCTGCTGGTCGCGCATGATCTGCTCGAAAGCTTCGGCGCGCGGATCGGGCATCCGGTAATCCTCAAGATCGGCGACAGCGCCGGCACGGTGACCGCATTGCAGTCGATCAAGGGCTCGCATCTCGAAGGCGCGACCGCGCGGCATCCGATGGCGAACGCTTTTGCTCCCCTCCCCTTCACGGGAGGGGCTGGGGGTGGGGCCGTCCCGTCGGGCGATGCGCTCGCTGAGCGTCCCCACCCCAACCCCTCCCCTGAAGGGGAGGGGCTAAGTGTCGATCAGGACTCGCCGCTCGCCGAATTTTTCCTGCGGCCGCGGCCGTTCCTGCCGGGCGATTTCGTCACGACCGACGCTGGCACCGGGCTCGTCCATATGTCGCCCGACCACGGCGAGGACGATTTCCTGCTGTGCAAGCGATATGGCATCGAGCCGGTCTTCGCGGTCGATGGCGCGGGGATGTATCGCGACGATTGGGCGTGGCTCGGCGGGCAGGGCTCGGTGATCAACAAGAAGTTCGTCTCCGCGGAGGGGCCGATCTGTTCGGATCTGCGCGGCGTGGGGGCGTTGATCGCGGCGAGCGACGATTTTCCGCATAGCTATCCGCATTCGTGGCGGTCGAAGGCGAAGGTGATTTTCCGCGCCACGCCGCAATGGTTTATCCCGATGGATCTTCCTAGCCCCTCCCCCTCGGGGGAGGGGTTGGGGTGGGGCAGTCCAGCAGAGCTCGGTCTCGGTGAGACACCGGCAGAGGGCGGTCTCGGTGAGACACCCCCCACCCCCAACCCCTCCCCTGAAGGGGAGGGGCGAACTTTAAGGCAAACCGCGCTCGCCGCGATCGAAGCGACCACCTGGTATCCCCCCAAGGGCCAGAACCGCATCACCGCGATGGTCGCGGGTCGCCCCGACTGGGTGATCAGCCGCCAGCGCGCGTGGGGCGTGCCGATCACTTTGTTCGTCGATCGCAAGACCGGCCAGTATCTCGTCGACCCCGCGGTCAACGCGCGGATCGTCGCGGCGGTCAGCGCCGAGGGCGTCGATGCGTGGAGCGAGGAAGCGGCGCAGGACCTGCTCGGCCCGGACTACCGCCTCGCGGATTACGAGCGTGTCACCGACATTCTGGACGTGTGGTTCGACAGCGGTTGCACGCACGCGTTCGTGCTCGACAGCGGGCGCTGGCCCGACCTGCGATGGCCGGCCGACCTGTATCTCGAAGGCTCGGACCAGCATCGCGGCTGGTTCCAGTCGTCGCTGATGGAGAGCTGCGGGACGCGCGGGCGGGCGCCGTACAATGCGGTGCTGACGCACGGGTTCACGATGGATTCCAAGGGCATGAAAATGTCCAAGAGCCTCGGCAACACGATCAACCCGCTCGACCTGATGAAAGAATCCGGCGCGGATATCCTGCGGTTGTGGGCGCTGTCGGTCGATTTCACCGAGGATCACCGGATCGGCAAGGAGATCCTGAACGGCGTCTCCGACCAGTATCGCAAGCTGCGCAACACCTTCCGCTATCTGCTCGGCGCGCTCGACGGGTTCGAGGAAGCGGAGCGTCTGCCGGTCGCGGAGATGCCCGAGCTCGAACGCTATGTGCTCCAGCTCCTCGCCGAGCTCGATGCCAAGCTGCGCGCGGCGGTCGCGGTGTATGACTTCAACAGCTATGTCCGGCTGCTGACCGAGTTCGCGCAGGACGATTTGTCCGCCTTCTACTTCGATATCCGCAAGGATTCGCTCTATTGCGACGGAGTGGACGATCCCAGGCGGCGCGGGTGCCGGACGGTGTTCGACACGCTGTTCCATGCGCTGGTGCGCTATGCCGCCCCCGTGCTGTGCTTCACCGCCGAAGAGACGTGGCAGGCGCGCTTCCCGAGCGAGGACGAGTCGGTGCATCTGCTCGAATGGCCGGAGCTGCCCACGGTCGACGGGGTCGATGCCGCGCATTGGGCGCAGGTCCGCGCGCTTCGCACCCAGGTGACCGAGGCGATTGAACCGCTGCGGCGCGAGAAGACCGTCCGCTCGAGCTTGGAGGCGGAGGTCGTCGTTCCCGACGCGCCGATGCCGGTCGAAGCGCTGGCCGAGCTGTTCATCGTCGCCAAGGTGACGACGGGCGCGGGCGTGGCGGTCAACCGGACCGACTTCCACAAATGCGGGCGTTGCTGGCGGCACCTGCCCGAAGTCACGGTCGACGGCGATCTGTGCGATCGGTGCGAAGAGGTGGTGGCATGAAGCTCCCCTTTGCCGGCCTCGCGACCGCCACCCTGCTGTTCCTGTGCGACCAGGCGGCAAAGCTCGGCGTGACCGAGGGGCTCAAGCTCAACGCGATGACCGACGCGCATTATGTCACGGCGTTCTTCAACCTGCGCTTCGTCGCCAACCACGGTGTTTCGCTCGGGCTGCTCCATGCCGATACCGACACGATGCGCTGGCTGCTGGTCGCGATGACCGGCGCGATCGCGCTTGGCGTGCTGGTGTGGATGTGGCGCGAGACCAACCGCGTGGAGCAGGCGGCACTCGGCCTCGTGCTCGGCGGCGCGATGGGGAATATCCTCGATCGCATGCGGCTCGGCTATGTCGTGGACTTCGCCGATCTGCATTTCGGCAGCTGGCAGCCGTTCCTCGTGTTCAATATCGGCGATGCCGCGATCTCGATCGGCGTCGTCATCTTGTTCGCGCGCGCGCTTCTGGTACGAGAGAAGCCGGTGCGGGGGGCTCCGGCAGCGGATGCACCAGCGACCGGGGCCGGAACGCCACCGGGCGCGACGATTTCAGGGGCAGATCAGGGCCCAACGGAGACTTTGCATGCGTAAATCGACGACCATCGCCGCTGGGCTCGCGCTCGTCCTGCTTGCCTCGGGCTGTGCGCACAACCGCGTCGGTCGCAGCGGCCCCGACGAGTTCACCGTCGCGCGCCAGGCGCCGCTGGTGATCCCGCCCGATTTCTCGCTGACCCCGCCCAAGCCGGGTGCGGCGCGCGCGAACGACGTCAGCCCCAACGCACAGGCGCTCGACGCGCTGTTCGGCGGCACGGCACAGCGCAGCGCGGGCGAAGCGGCGACGATCAGCCAGGCGGGGATCGACAATGACGATCCGGGCATCCGCTCGTCGGTCGGCGACCCGGGCACGACCGTGGTCGACAAGGGTACCACCACCCGCGACATCGTTTCCGCCCCCGAGGGTGATGGGCAGACCGCGCGGACGGCCACGCCCAAATAAGCGTTCGCCACGCGAGCACGAAAAAAGGGGGGCATTGCTGCCCCCCTTTTTGTATCCGTCCGTCACCCCGACGGGATCAGGCGGGGATGATCAGAACGCCACGCCGAGCGACGCGACGACGCCGCCCTTGCTGACGTTGCGGCCGGTGCCCGATAGGAACCGCGCGTCGGTATCGACATAGGATACCCCCAGCGTCAGCACCTTGTAGGTCGCGGTCGCGCCGAGGCCCCAATCGGTATAGCCCTTCTTGCCGGTCGAATCGGTCGCGAGCCAGCTCGGTCCGAAACTATGCCCGACGTGCGCGGTAAGGCCGAGCGGGGTCTTCGGGATCCCGGCCGAGAAATCGCCCGCCAGATAGACGTTGTCGCGCTTGCGCAGCAGGCCGGATGCGCCCTGGTCGAGCGCGAGAGCCTTCTGCTTGGGCGCATAATTGACCGTCACCTTGGAGGTCAGCGGACCGAAGGTGTGCGAGATGTCGGCATAGGGCTCGATGAAGTCCGAGCTGCTCCTGTCGCCGGTCGGATGCGTCTTGGGATAGAAGTAATAGAGCGCCCCCACGTCGAAGGTCGTGCCGCCGACGGTCTTCTTGTAGCCGCCGATCAGATCGATTTCCTGGTGGCCGGTGCCCGCGACGGTGACGTAATCGTCGACCGAAGACCCCCAGACCGAGACGTAGAAGCCCGACTGGTGCGTGACGGTGATCGATCCCTGCACGGCCGCATTCCGGTCGGTCTGCGAGATGCCGCGGAAACGATAGTCGGTCACGACGGCGGCGGTGCCGTTGATCGTGATCGCCGGTGGCGGTGCGGTTTCCTGCGCGAGGGCAGGCGTAGCGGATGCGACGAGCATGAGCCCGCCGAGCGTTGTTCTGGAGAAGCGCATCATTTCCCTTTCGAAAATGCGACTGTCCCCGCCTGCTTTCCCCGATCCAGCATCTGTCGACAGCTTGAAGCCATCCCGCGCCGATAACCGAAGAGGTGCCGACAATGCCGTGTTCTGCTGCGCCGCACAAGCGGGATTGCCCGACCGTTGCCGGTTCGTAAGGAAATGTTGCTACTACGCCACAGGTGCCGCGTCAGCCGATCGCGGCAAACCGCGCCAGGCCGGCAGCGAGGTCGGCGATGAGATCCTCGGGATCCTCCAGGCCGATCTGCAACCGCACCATCGGCCCGGCATCGGCGCGGCGCGTGACGCTGCGATGGCGTTGCGGGTCGACCGGGATCGCGAGGCTCTCATACCCGCCCCAGCTGTAGCCGATGCCGAAATGCGCGAGCCCGTCGATCAGCGCGGCGCGCGCGCGCTCGTCGCCGCCTTGCAGCACGAAGGAGAACAGGCCGGACGAGCCGGAGAAGTCGCGCATGAACGTCTCGTGTCCCGGGCAGCCGGGGAGGGCGGGGTGGAGGACGGTCGCCACCTCCGGCTGGTCCTGCAACCAGTGCGCGATCTGGAGCGCGCTCTGCTCGTGCTGGCGCAGCCGGATCGCCATGGTGCGCAGCCCGCGCGACCCGAGCCAGCAATCATCCGGGCTGGCGACCTGCCCGAGCTGGAAGCTGGTGTCGCGCAGCCGCGCGAAATGCCCGGGCGCGGCTGTAACCGAGCCGAGCATCACGTCGCTGTGCCCGACGACGTACTTGGTGCACGCGAGGATCGTCAGGTCGATGCCGTGCGCGATCGCGGGGAAGAACAGGGGCGTCGCCCAGGTATTGTCGAGCAGCGTGGTGACGCCGCGCGCCCTGGCGGCGGCGACGATCGCGGGCACGTCCTGCACTTCGAAGGTCAGGCTGCCCGGGCTTTCGAGCAGGATGGCGCGAGTGGTGTCACTGATGACGTCGGCCATCCCTGCGCCGATCAGCGGATCGTAGAAGCGCGTGGCGATCCCCATGCGGGCGAGCAGCCCGTTGGCGAGCGAGCGGGTGGGATCATAAGCGGTGTCGGGGATCAGCACCTCGTCGCCGGGGGACAGGACCGACAGCAATGCGGCGGCGATCGCGGCGACGCCGGAGGGGTAGAGGAACGTGCCTTCCGCGCCGGGCTCGAGTTCGGTCAGCGCGTCGGCGAGGCTCCATTGGGTCGGGGTGCCGCGGCGTCCGTAGAACAGCCGGTGGTGGGTGTCGCGCGCGCCGGCCGCGCGCAGGTCGGCGACCGAGTCGTAGAGGATCGTGGAGGCGCGCCAGACCGGGGTGTTGACGATCCCCTGCGTCCATTCCTTGCGGCGACCGGCGGTGACGACGCGGGTGGAGGTGCCCTTAGGGGTGTCGGTTTCGTTCATGGCGCTGGGTCCTGCAATGCTCGACACTGCAAAGCGGGGGGCGCGGCGAAAGGCAAGGGTGGTTCGTTCAAGCCCCTCCCCTTCAGGGGAGGGGTTGGGGGTGGGGACGTGCCTCGCAGAGGGCTCAGTTTTGCTGGACGGCCCCACCCCAACCCCTCACCCGAGGGGGAGGGGCTTAGAAAGAAGAATGTTAAGCCGCGCCGGTCGCCTTTGGCGTCGTGCGATCGGCGCCCCATTCGGACCAGCTGCCGTCATAGACCGCCGCTTCCGTCCCGAGCAGAGGCGCGCCGAACGCAGGGGCGTTCGTTCAAGCCCCTCCCCTTCAGGGGAGGGGTTGGGGGTGGGGCAGTGCCTCGCAGAGCGCTCAGTTTTGCTGGACGGCCCCACCCCAACTCCTCCCCCGAGGGGGAGGGGCTTAGAAAGAAGAATTTTGAGCCGCGCCGGTCGCCTTTGGCGTCGTGCGATCAGCGCCCCATTCGGACCAGCTGCCGTCATAGATTGCCGCTTCCGTCCCCAGCAGAGGCGCGCTGAACGCAGGGGCGTTCGTTCAAGCCCCTCCCCTTCAGGGGAGGGGTCGGGGGTGGGGCAGTGCCTCGCAGAGAGCTCAGTTTTGCTGGACGGCCCCACCCCAACCCCTCCCCCGAGGGGGAGGGGCTAAAGAATAAGAGACTTAAGCCGCGCCGGTCGCCTTTGGCGTCGTGCGATCGGCGCCCCATTCGGACCAGCTGCCGTCCTAGACCGCCGCTTCCGTCCCCAGCAGATGCGCCCCGAACGCAGGGGCGTTCGTTCAAGCCCCTCCCCTTCAGGGGAGGGGTTGGGGGTGGGGACGTGCCTCGCAGAGAGCTCAGTTTTGCTGGACGGCCCCACCCCAACCCCTCCCCCGAGGGGGAGGGGCTTAGAAAGACGAATGTTAAGCTGCGCCGGTCGCCTTTGGCGTCGTGCGATCAGCGCCCCATTCGGACCAGCTGCCGTCATAGACCGCCGCTTCCGTCCCGAGCAGAGGAGCGCCGAACGCAGGGGCGTTCGTTCAAGCCCCTCCCCTTCAGGGGAGGGGTTGGGGGTGGGGAAGTGCCTCGCAGAGAACTCAGTTTTGCTGGACGGCCCCACCCCAACCCCTCCCCTGAAGGGGAGGGGCTTAGAAAGAAGAACTTTAAGCCGCGCCGGTCGCCTTTGGCGTCGTGCGATCAGCGCCCCATTCGGACCAGCTGCCGTCATAGACCGCCGCTTCCGTCCCGAGCAGATGCGCCCCGAACGCCAGCGCCGAGGCGGTGATCCCCGAGCCACAGGTCGTCACCAGCGGCTTGGCGAGATCGATCCCCGCGCCCTCGAACGCGCTGCGCAGCGCGTCGCCGGTCTTCCACGTGCCGTCTGGGTTGAACAACTGGCCCACGGGCAGGTTCTTCGACCCCGGGATATGCCCCGGATGCGTCGCGGGGCGCGGGTCGGCTTCCTCGCCGGTGAAACGTGCCGCGGAGCGCGCGTCGAGCACCTGCTCCGCGCCGCTGTCGACGTTCGCCTTCATCTGGTCGAGCGTGCGGACGCCCTTGTCGTCGGCCCAGACGGTGAAGTGCCGGTGCCGCAGCTGCTCCTTGCCGCTCGCGGTGTCGCGGCCCTCGGCCTGCCACTTGGCAAGCCCGCCATCGAGGATCGCGACGTCATGCGCGCCGAACGTGCGGAGCATGAACCAGGCGCGCGCCGCAGTGTGATAGGGCGAGTTGTCGTACAGCACGATCCGGCTGCCGTCGCCGAGCCCGAGCGACTGCATCCGGCTCGCGAATTTCTCGGGCGTGGGGAGCATCGCGGGCAGGTCGCTCGACGTGTCGGCGATCTCGCCCAGGTCCATGAACACCGCGCCGGGAATGTGCGCCGCCTCATATTCGGCGGCGGCATCCCGGTTGCCGAAACCCGCGAAATAGGTCGCGTCGACGATCCGCAGGTCGTTCGCGCCCAGCTCGTTCGCGAGCCATTCGGTGGTCACCAGCGAGTCCATCTGCCGTCTCCTTTTATGGTCGTTCCGGAGAGCCTAACGCGGCGCCGCGGCGGCGTCGAGACGGTCGAGAAAGGCTTTTGCCGACCCGCGGATCTCGTCGCGGGTCGCGGGCGCCATCTTGCTCCATGTCCGATAGGGCATCGCCATGCGCGGATTGCGCGCGAGCGTGTCCTCGTGGCGCGCGATGAAATCCCAGTAGAGCGCGTTGAACGGGCAGGCGTCGAGGCCGGTCCGCTGGCGGACGTCGTAGCGGCAACCCTTGCAGTAATCGGACATCTTGTTGATGTACGCGCCGCTCGCCGCATAGGGTTTGGAGCCGAGCAGGCCACCGTCGGCGAACTGGCTCATACCGAGCGTGTTGGGCAATTCGACCCATTCATAGGCGTCGATATATATTTCGAGATACCACAGATGGACCGCGTGCGGGTCCGCGCCGATCAGCAGCGCGAAGGTGCCCGTCACCATCAGCCGCTGGATATGGTGCGCATGCGCGTTGGCGAGCGTCTGGCCGAGCGCTTCGGCCATGCAGTGCAGGTCGGTCTCGCCGGTCCAGTAGAACGCCGGGAGGGCGCGCGTCGCGCCGAGCGCGTTGCGGTGCGCATAGTCCGGCCCCTCGCGCCAGTAGATCCCCCGGACATATTCGCGCCAGCCGATGATCTGACGGATGAAGCCCTCGGCGGCGTTGACCGGTACCTTGCCCGCGCGGAACCGCTTCTCGACCGCGCGGCATAGGGCAAGCGGGTCGAGCAGCCCGACGTTGAGGTAGGGTGACAGCAACGAATGCCACAGCGCGGGCTCGCCGGTCAGCATCGCGTCCTGGTAATCGCCGAAGCCCGCGAGCGCATGGTCGAGGAACTGCTGCTGCTGGCGTTCCGCATCCGCGGCGGTCACCGCCCAGGCGAAGCTGTCGAGGCTGCCGGGGTGATCCGCGAACCGGTCCGCCACCAGCGCGAGCACGTCCTGCGTGATCGCATCGGGGGGAAAGCGCAGCGGACGCGGCATCAACAGGTCGGATTGCGCGGGCTTGCGATTGTCGTAGTCGAAATTCCACTGGCCGCCGACGGGATCCTTGCCGTCCATCAGCAACCCCGTCTTGCGGCGCATGTCGCGGTAGAAATATTCCATGCGGAGCTGCTTGCGTTCGTCCGCCCAGGTCTCGAACTCGGCATGCGTCGCGAGGAACCGGTCGTCGCTGCGGATGTCGACGGGAATGCCGAACACCGTTTCCCACGCCTCGAGCATCGCCTGGACGCGCCATTCGCCGGCCTCCGTCACCACGATCCGCGCCGGATCATGCCGCGCGACCGCCCGTGCCACCTCGCCGGTGAAGCTGCCGTGGTTGTCCGGGTCGTCCAGCGCGACGTAATCCACGCTCCAGCCGTCCGCGCGGAGCGCCTCGGCATGATGCCGCATTGCGGCGAAGATGAACGCGATCTTCTGCTTGTGATGGCGCACGTAGGTGGTCTCGTCGGCGACCTCCATCAGCAGGATGCGGCTGGTCGCGCGGTCGGCATCGCGCAGCGATGACAGCGCGAACGACAGCTGGTCGCCGAGGATGGGGATGAGCGTGTTGCACGGTGCAGGGCGGGGCGGTTTCATTTCGGCGTGGGCTCTCCTATCTTTCGAGCATGACACCCTTACACCTTGGCCAGACCAGCGCGCTGCCCGCTTCGCCAGAAGCGGCGGTGCTCGATTACGTTCCCAACCCGCGCGCGGGATCGCTGTATCTCGTACGATTCGCGGTGCCCGAATTCACCTCGCTGTGTCCCGTGACCGGCCAGCCCGACTTCGCGCATCTCGTGATCGACTATGCGCCGGGCGAGACCATCGTCGAATCGAAATCGCTCAAGCTGTTCCTGGGCGCATTCCGCAACCATCAGGGATTTCACGAGGATTGCACGGTCGGCATCGGTCAGCGACTGTATGACGAAATGAGGCCGGTCTGGCTGCGAATCGGCGGCTATTGGTATCCGCGCGGTGGCATCCCGATCGACGTGTTCTGGCAGTCGGGGCCGCCGCCCGAGCACCTCTGGCTGCCGTCGCAGGACGTGCCGGGATATCGCGGCCGCGGCTGATCCGGCGGTTCGTTCATCCTGGCGCAAGGTTGATCGAGATTAGCGTGAATCCGCTGTTGCGGTGCAACATCTCTGCAACCATATTGAAACTTGGCCGTTCGTTTGGAGACAGCTGAGGGGAATTCCCCCTTTTTACTCTTAGGATTACGAGCATGGTGCACTTGGCAGATGTCGTGACCCCGATCGATCACCTTGCACTGATCGGCAATTTCCTGCCTCGGAAATGCGGCCTTGCAACATATACGACGGACACGTTCACGGCGCTGAAGGGGCGGTTCCCCGACCTGAAGATCGACGTCTATGCGATGGACGATCACCCCGGCCGCTACGTCTACCCGCCCGAAGTCACCCGCAGCATCCCCGAGCAGGACCGCGTCGCCTATCTCGACGCGGCGCGCGCGATCGAGGCGAGCGGTGCGCAGGCGATCTGGCTCCAGCACGAATATGGCATCTTCGGCGGCCCCGCGGGCGAGCATATCCTCGCGCTGCTCGACCGGGTGTCGTTGCCCGTGATCGTCACGCTCCACACGATCCTCGAAAAGCCCGATGCGGACCAGCGTCGCGTCATGGAAGGCCTGTTGCAGCGCGCCTCGCGCGTCGTCGTGATGGCCGAGCGTGGCCGGGAAATCCTCGAGCGCGTCTATGGCGCGAGCGGTCGGTCGATCGTGATGATCCCGCACGGCGTTCCGGATCGCGACTTCGTCGAGCCCGACACGCTCAAGCCGCGCTTCGGCTGGGAAGGGCGCAAGGTCGTGCTGACCTTCGGCCTGCTCGCACCGGGCAAGGGGATCGAGGTGATGATCGAGGCGCTGCCCAAGATCGTCGCGGAGCATCCCGAGACGCTGTACGCGGTGCTCGGCGCGACGCATCCCAACCTCGTCGCCTATGAGGGCGAGAAGTATCGTGACGGCCTCAAGGCGCTTGCCGAGAAGCTCGGCGTGTCGAACAACATCCAGTTCATCGATGCCTTCCTCGAGCATGACGAGCTGATCGATTATCTGCAGGCGGCGGACATTTACGCGACGCCGTATCTCAACCCGGCGCAGATCACGTCGGGGACGCTCAGCTATGCGGTCGGCGTCGGCAAGGCGGTCGTATCGACCCCGTACGTCCATGCGACCGAGATCCTGGCGGATGGCCACGGCGTGCTGGTCGACTTCAGCGATTCGGCGGCGTTCGCGCGCGAGATCAACGCGTTGCTGAGCAGCGATCGCAACCGTACGCGCTTGCAGGAGCGGGCCTATGCGCGGGGTCGCACGATGATCTGGCCGCGCCTCGCGGAGGTCGCGATGCGCGAGATTGCGGCGATGGTGTCCGCCAAGCCGCGTCGGCTGCACGGTGCGCATTCGTCCTTCACCCCGCTCAAGCCCGACTTCGCGGCGGTTGAGCGGATGAGCGATTCGACCGGCATGCTCCAGCATTCGATCTATTCGGTGCCGGACCGACGTCACGGATATTGCATCGACGACAACGCGCGCGCGCTGATGCTCGTCAGCCAGATGCCGGACATGGATGAGGTCCAGCGCGACAAGTGGATGACGATCTATGCGTCGTTCCTGCAATATGCCTGGAACCCGGACATGCGCCGTTTCCGCAATTTCATGAATTTCGATCGCACCTGGTGCGAGGAAACCGGATCGGAAGATTCGAACGGGCGGACCCTGTGGGCGCTCGGCGTCACCGCGCGCGATGCGCAGTCGTCGAAGCACCGCGACTGGGCGGTCCGGATGTTCGACATGACGGCGTCGATCACGATGGAACTGGGCTCGCCCCGCGCGCATGGCTTTGCGATGCTGGGTGCGGCGGCGATGCTCGACGCACATCCGGGCCATGCCTTGTCCAGGATGATCCTGGCGCGCTACGGCGACGAACTGTGCGATCTGCTCGAAGTCGCCCGGCGGCCCGAGTGGGAGTGGTTCGAGATCGTGCTCGCCTATGACAACGCGCGCTTGCCCGAGGCGTTGATCCGCGCGGGCATGGCGCTCGAACGGCCCGAGTTCATCCAGTGTGGCCTGACCACGCTTGACTGGATCGTCGGCAAGCAGACCTCGCCCGAGGGCCGCTTCCGGGCGGTCGGCAGCGAGAGCTTCGGTCGGGTCTATGCCGAGCCGTTGCAGTTCGACCAGCAGCCGCTCGAGGCGCAGGCGACGATCGATGCGTGCCATGCCGCCTATCTCGCGTCGCAGGACTTGCGCTGGGTCGAGGAAGCCGGGCGGGCGTATCGCTGGTATCTCGGTGCCAATGACCTGGACCTACCGCTGGCGACGTCGCAGGATGGCGGCTGTTTCGATGGCCTGATGCCCACCGGACTGAACCGGAATCAGGGTGCGGAATCGATCCTGGCGCTACAAATGGCGAATTGCACGATTTCGGGGCTGGCAAAGCGTACGGAAAGCGTGGCAGGACCGAATAGCGCCGTCGCGTAGCCTCGCTCGTGACGCCGCCAAGGCGTTAAACGAGGCAAATGCGCGTGATAGAGCTGTTTCAACACCCGCTGCGGCTGCACGCAGATCCTTCCCGAGTGGTCGTCCGGCCATTCCACCTTGCGTGGTCGCGCAATGGGGGTAGCCGGACCGAACGGATCGTGGGCGCCGTCATGTCGCTCGATGCCGCGCAGACCCGTGCCGAACTCGAACTGGTCCTGAAGGATTTCGAGGCGCGGCACTGGCAGACGCGGCGCGTCTTCATGACGCGCTACGACGAGATCGAGGATATGCTCGGGATAGACGGCAGCGAGATCGGCGACGAGAAGCGCCAGCTGATCGGCGCCTATTTCTGCCACGAATACAGCTATGCCGCTGCCGCGCTGATGAACCCGAGCGCGGTGCCGCATTTCGACCAGTCGGGCATGCCCGCGGGATCGCAGCGGATCCTGATGTCGCTGCGCGCCGTCGGCGAGGGGCACATCTCCTCGGTCGCGTTCCGCGAAGGCATCATCACCGACGGCAACCAGCTGAAACTCGCGCCCGAGCCGCCGTTCGCGACCGCGACCGATGCGGTCGGGATCGACGAGGAAACGCTCCCCGAAGGGCCGATCACGGTGTTCCGGCATCGCGACTCCACTTTGTCGGGCACGGTGATCTTCCCGATCACCGCGGCGCAGTCGAAGGGGCTCGAGGATCTCCGTCTCGTCCACTTCACGCATGACGACGGCACGGTCGAGTGGCTCGGCACCTACACCGCCTATAACGGCTCGGTGATCCAGTCCGAGCTGATGCGCACGCGTGATTTCCGCGCGTTCGATCTGGTGCCGATGACCGGCCCGGCCGCACGCAACAAGGGCATGGCGCTGTTCCCGCGCAAGGTCGGCGGGCAATATATGATGATCGGGCGGCAGGACGGCGAGAACCTGTTCCTGCTCAAGTCCGACACGCTGACGCATTGGGACGAGGGGCAGAAGCTGCTGACCCCGGCGTTCCCGTGGGAGCTTGTGCAGATCGGCAATTGCGGTCCCCCGATCGAGCTCGACGAGGGCTGGCTGCTGCTGACGCACGGCGTCGGCGCGATGCGCAAATACGCGATCGGCGCGGTGCTGCTCGACAAGGCCGATCCGTCCAAGGTGATCGGGCGGACGCGCGAGCCGATTCTTGCGGCGGCGAACCAGGACCGGGAGGGCTATGTGCCCAACGTCGTCTATACCTGCGGCGCGATCCGGCATGGCGATACGCTGTTCGTGCCGTACGGCGTGGCGGACAGCTCGGTCGCGTTTGCGTTCATTCCGATCGGCTCGTTGCTCGAAGCGATGGCGTAACCGCTCTCCGGCGAAGACCGCCGGGGGGCGGGATATCCCGACACCTCTCCGTCATTCCCACGCCCGCGGGAATCCCTTCAGCGCCGTCCGTCGTGTTCGGCGCGGTCAGCCAACATGCGCCCCCACCCGCCGTATCGTAGACCGATACAGGATCGCCACGATTGCGAGGAACAGCACCGTCCCCCCGATCAGTGCGGCGGTTTCGTGGCCCGACATCAGCCGCAGCGGCGCATCGCGCCCGCTCAGCCACACGATCAGCGCGAACACCACGCCCCACAGGCTCTCGCCGACGATCATCCCGGTCGCGGTGAGCGTCCCCATCCGCTCGGCGACGTCGGGATTGGCGCTGCGGCGCGCCCAGCGGTCGTAGATCCAGCCGAACACCGACCCCAGCACGGTCGGCAGGATTACCGCCATCGGCAGATAGATGCCGAGCGCCACCCCGAGCGGCGGCAGCCGCAACAGCCGGAGCCGACCGAGCAGCTCGTCCAGCGCGATCAGCACCACGCCCGCCGCGACGCCGTAGCCGAGCATCCGCCAGTTCGCATCGCCCGACAGCACGCCCTTGGCGAGCGCCGAGATCAGCCCCGCCTGCGGGGCCGCGAGCGCGTTGGGCCCGGCACCGGGCACACCGACGAACCCCATCCCGCTGTTGAGCACGTTCAGCACCGGGGGAATGATCAGCGAACCGAACACCACGCCGATCACGAGCGCGACCTGCTGCTTCCACGGCGTCGCGCCGACCAGCTGGCCGGTCTTGAGATCCTGCAGATTGTCGTTCGAGATCGTCGCGACGCCGAACACGATGCCCGTGACGATCAGCGCATAGGCGATCAGCGCCCGGGTCGTGTCGGCGCCGGGATGCTGCCCGAACAGCCCGACGAGCATCACGGCGGCGCCGATCACCGCGAGGATACCGATCCCCGAGACGGGCGAATTGGACGCGCCGATCAGCCCCGCCATATAGCCACACACCGCCGCGATCATCAGCCCTGCGACCAGCACGAACACCAGCGCCCCCGCGATCAGCAACACCGCCGAGCCGACCAGCGCCCCGCCCGCGATCACGTCCCACAACAGCCACGCGATCGGCAGCAGCGTCAGCAGCGCGACGAGGCCAACCCAGACGATCGGCAGATCGCGTTCCTCGAGCGCGAGCGTCTCGCCCTTGCCGCGTGCCGCACTGGCCGCGAGCGCCGAGCGGACGCCGCCGACCACCGGTCCGGCAATCCTGACCAGCGTCCAGACTGCCGAGATCCCGATCACGCCCGCGCCGAAGAACCGGACGTCGCCCGTCCACACGGTGTTGACCCAGGCGGCGATGTCGCCGGGTGCCGGATGCGCGGCGGTCAGCACCGGCACCAGGACGAACCAGCCGATTACCAGGCCGAGCGCCATCGCCGCGCCGACCGAGATGCCGACGAGATGCCCGACGCCGATCAGCGCGAACGACAGGCTGCCCGAAATTCCCGTCGCGCCCGCCCCGACGCGGAAGCTCGTGGCAGCGGTGTCGGTGATGATCTTGGTCTGGGTGAGGATCGCGAAGGCCCCCGAGGCGATGCTGTTCCAGATCAGGATGAGCAGGCCCTGCCGTGCCTCGGACTCGCCCTCTCGCGATTGTGCGCCGATCTGCAGAACCTCAGCCGCCGCGACGCCCTCGGGGT
This sequence comes from Sphingomonas sp. TREG-RG-20F-R18-01, assembly GCF_022662475.1. Taxonomy (GTDB): domain Bacteria; phylum Pseudomonadota; class Alphaproteobacteria; order Sphingomonadales; family Sphingomonadaceae; genus Sphingomonas. The sequence goes on along the minus strand of NZ_JAKNQQ010000005.1, from coordinate 216,467 downwards.
AGGGCAGGTCGGTATCGACGACGAGCGCGCGGCGTAACGGGACCGAGAACATCACGCCGAGGATGCCGCCGGTCATGGTGATCGCGGCGGTCTGGACATAGGGGAAGTCCTGCCACCAGCCGATCATGACCAGCCCCGGCAGCACGAAGATGATCGCCGCGAGCGTCCCCGCCGCGCTCGCCACGGTCTGGACGATGTTGTTCTCGAGGATCGTCGATCCCTTGAACAGCTTGAGGATCGCCATCGAGATCACCGCCGCCGGGATCGAGGTCGCGAAGGTCAGCCCCACCTTGAGCCCGAGATAGACGTTCGCCGCGGTGAACATCAGCGTAATGACGCCGCCGAGGAGAATTCCGCGGAGCGTCAGTTCGGCGATCGGTTTGGCGGCGTGCGTATCGGTCATGTTGCACCGTTGCACCAACCGCTTGCGTCCGAACAGCGGTTTGTGGACACCGTGCGCGCCGGTCATCCCCTGCGTCCCGACCGTCGCCCAGTGACTTTTTCGGGACTGGTGCGTTGGCGGGGCGATGAAGACACTCTGGTTCATTACCAATCCCAAATCGGGCACGGCGACCGCGGCCAAGGCGAAGGCGCTGGAGGCGATCTGCGACGCACGCGGGTTGACACTGGTCGGGCGTACCGCCTTTCCCGAAGACGCGCTGCCGACTCCCCAGGCGCTGGATGCGGCGGGGGTCGACACGGCAGTGCTGTTTGCCGGCGACGGTACGATCAACGCGGCGGTGACCGCGCTGCTCGAGTGGAAAGGCGCGATCCTGATCCTGCCGGGTGGCACGATGAACCTCCTCGCCAAGCTGCTCCACGGCAGCGCCGATCCCGCCAGGATCATCGCTGCGGCGCATGCCCGCGCCCGCCGCACGCGGCTGTCGTTCGTCCAGGTCGGCGACCATCGCGCCTATGTCGGCTTGATCCTCGGGCCGGCCGCCAATTGGGTGCGCGCGCGCGAGATCGTGCGGAGCGGCAGCTTGCGGGGACTGGCGCGCGCGCTTCGCCATGCCTGGAGCCGGACCTTCGGCAAGGGGATCCGGCTCGACGGCGTGCCGGGGTTGAAGGCGGGCGCGCAGGCCGTGCTGGTCCGGGCGGACGGTGAGCAGCTGGACGTCGCCGCGATCGATGCGCGCGATTTCCGCGGCATCACGCGGCTCGGCTGGGAATGGCTGACCGGCGACTGGGTTGCCGCATCCGAGGTGACGCAGTGCCAGACGACCAGCTTTCGCACCCGCGGGAGCAAGCCCGCGCTGGCGCTGTTCGATGGCGAGCCGGTGATGCTCGAGCCGGGCAGCGAGGTGCGGCTGGGCAAGACCCGCGATCTTTTTCTCGCTACGCTCGATGGTTGAGGGGGAAACCACGATGATCCGTCTGTTTCATGTCAGCGACGTCCATTTCGGGCGCGAGGATACCGCCGCCGTCGCGTGGTTCGATGCGCTGGTCCAGGCCGAGCGCCCCGATGCCGTCGTCATGACCGGCGACCTTACGATGCGCGCGCGGCGGCGCGAATTCGCCGCGGGGCTCGCATGGCTGCAACGCCTCCCCGTTCCGGTCACGGTCGAGGTGGGCAATCACGACCTGCCGTATTGGAACCCGTTCGAACGGGTCTTCCGCCCGTATCGGCGGATGGGGAAGGTCGAGGCGATGGTCGAGCGGCCGATCGACCTGCCGGGAGTCGCGATCGTCCCGCTGGTGACGACCGCGCGGGCGCAGTGGCGGCTCAACTGGTCGAAGGGTGTGGTCAGCCGTGGCGCGCTGCAGCGCACGCTCGATCTGGTGGCTGCGGTGCCCGACGACCGGCTGGTGTTCATCGCCGCGCACCATCCGCTGGTCGAGGCCGATACGCGGGCTTCGGCGAGCACGCATCGCGGGACGACCGCGCTGGCGGCGCTCGCGGCGGCGGGGGTGGATGCGGTGCTGACCGGGCATGTCCATGATCCGTTCGACATCGCGCACGCGATCGACGGGCAGGTGGTGCGGATGATCGGGGCCGGGACGCTGTCCGAACGGACGCGGACAACGCCGCCGTCGTTCAATGAGGTGCGGATCCAGGACGGCAAGTTCGACGTGCTGTGCCGGACGATGTCGCCGCAGCCGGACACCGTGCTGGAACGCGAGCGGGTCTGACCGAGGGCGCGCCCGGGAAAACCGGCCTTAGGGCCGCCTTCCGCCGCAGCTCCAGAGCCTTGCGAACGCGCGTTCGTGCTCCCGCCGAGGCAGGCGCCCGGGAGCACCAACGGGGATGCTACCGGCACCCCCGCGCAGGATCCGGCGGCGCGACTATGCCGCGGCGGCGCGCACCGCGTCGCAGATCCGGTCGACGACCGCCTCGACCTGCGCCAGGTCGTCGCCTTCGGCCATCACGCGGATGACCGGCTCGGTCCCCGAGGGACGGATCACCAGCCGCCCCTTGCCCTTCAGCTCGGTCTCGGCCTCGGCGATCACCGCCTTGACCGACTCCGCGTCGAGCGGCTTGCCGCCGGCGAACCGGACGTTCTTCAGAAGCTGCGGCAGGGGCTCGAACCGGTGGAGCAGTTCGCTTGCCGGTACGCCCGCGCGGGCGAGTTCGGCGAGGATCTGCAGCGCGGCGACCAGCCCGTCGCCCGTCGTCGCATAGTCCGACAGGATGATGTGCCCGGACTGTTCGCCGCCGACGTTATACCCCTGCGCGCGCATCGCCTCGAGCACGTGGCGGTCGCCGACCTTGGTACGGACCAGCCCGATGCCCTGCGTCGCGAGATGACGTTCCAGCCCGAGGTTCGACATCACCGTCGCCACCAGACCGCCGTTCTTGAGCCGCCCGGCGCGCGCCCAGCCGCTCGCGATCGTCGCCATCAGCTGGTCGCCGTCGACGACATGGCCCTTTTCATCCACCACGATCAGCCGGTCGGCATCGCCATCGAGCGCAATGCCGAGCTGCGCGCCGGTCGCCACGACCGTCTCGCACAGCGTCTGCGGCGCGGTCGAGCCGACGCCGTCGTTGATGTTCTTGCCGTTCGGCGTCACGCCGATCGACACGACGTCGGCGCCGAGCTCCCACAGCGCGGTCGGCGCGACCCGGTACGCCGCGCCGTTCGCGCAATCGACGACGATCTTCATCCCGTCGAGCCGCAGGTTCTCGGGGAAGGTCGACTTGGCGAAATGGATGTAGCGCCCCTGCGCATCGTCGACCCGTCGCGCGCGGCCGATCTCGGTCGCGGGGCTGAGGTCGATCTCGCCGTCGATCAGCGTCTCGATCGCGGTCTCGTCGTCGTCGGACAGCTTGTAGCCGTCAGGACCGAACAATTTGATGCCATTGTCGAAATACGGATTGTGGCTGGCCGAGATCATCACGCCGAGGTCGGCGCGCATCGACTGGGTCAGCATGGCGACCGCGGGCGTCGGCATCGGGCCGAGCAGCACCACGTCCATGCCGACGCTGGTAAAGCCCGCAACCATCGCGGATTCCAGCATATAGCCCGACAGGCGGGTGTCCTTGCCGATCACCACGCGGTGGCGATGATCACCGCGCCGGAAGTGCGCGCCGGCGGCCATGCCGACCTGCATCGCCATCGCCGCCGTCATCGGCGCGGTATTGGTGAGGCCGCGAATTCCGTCGGTACCGAAATATTTTCTTGCCATTACGCGCGCATCCGTTCGGTTATGTGCGTTCAATCCATAAGCGGGCAAATCGTGCCGCGCATCTGCAAAAGGGCCTGCATGTCGCAATCCAGCCGTATCCTGTTGTCGCTTGTCGCGGGGCTTGCCGTCGGCATTGCGCTGGCGGGCTGGGCCCCGGGGGCGGTGCCGGTGACGGTCGAGATCGCCGGGCCGATCGGGACCGCATGGCTGAACGCCTTGCAGATGACCGTGCTGCCGCTGGTATTCTCGCTGCTCGTCACCGGGATCGCCGCCACGGCCGAGGCGGCGCGCAGCGGCGCGGTCGCGGCGCGGTCGATCGGTATCATCCTCGCGGTGATGGTGTTCAGCGCGGTGATGGCGGCGATCCTGACCCCGCTGTTTCTCCATCTCGTCCCGATGCCCGCCGCATCCGGGACCGCGCTGCGCGCCGCGCTGGCCGGGGCGGCCCCCGCCGGGCCGGTCCCGCCGATCGGGGAATTCCTCGCCGGCATGGTGCCGAGCAACGTCGTCGCGGCGGCGGCGAACGGCGGGTTCCTGTCGCTGATCCTGTTCGCGCTGGTGTTCGCCTTCGCGCTCGCGCGGATCGCGCCGGAACAGCGCGCGCTGCTGACCGGCTTCTTCGCGGCGATCCGCGACACGATGCTGGTGGTGATCGGCTGGATCATCTGGATCGCGCCGATCGGCGTGTTCGCGCTCGCGGTGACGGTGGCGGCCAAGACCGGGACCGCCGCGGTCGGCGCGCTGCTGCATTACATCGTGACGGTGTCGAGCGTCGGCGTGATCGTCTCGCTGTTCGCCTTCCCGCTCGCGGTGCTAGGCGGACGAATCGCGCTCGTGCGCTTTGCCCGGGGGGCGGCGCCGGTGCTGGCGGTGGCGATGAGCACGCAGTCCTCGCTTGCCAGTCTGCCGGCGATGCTGCGCAGTTCGGAGGAGATGGGCGTGCCCGTCGCGACCTCGGGCGTGGTCCTGCCGATCGCGGTGGCGATGCTCCGCGCGACCGGGCCGGCCATGAACCTGGCGGTCGCGATCTACGTCGCCACCTGGTTCAACGTGCCGATGAGCTTCGCGACGCTGGCCGCGGGAACCGCGGTCGCCGTGCTGACCTCACTCGGGTCGGTCAGCCTGCCCGGGCAGATCAGCTTCATCGGGGCGATCTCGCCGATCGCGGTGACCCTGGGGGTGCCGGTCGCGCCGCTCGGGTTGCTGGTCGCGGTCGAGACGATCCCGGACATCTTCCGCACGATGGGGAATGTCGTCATGGATCTGGCGGTGACGCTCACCGTCTCCGCGCGCAGCGTCCCGGTCGCGACAGACAGCGCGGATGCGCTGCTGCACGAGGGGGCGGGTTAAGCGGCCAGGGACCATTTTGCTGAGGTCCATTCCCCCCGTTCGGGCTGAGCGAAGTCGAAGCCTCGCTCGCGCCATGGGCCTCGGCTCGGTTTGCAAGGGCCCTTCGACTGCGCTCAGGGTGAACGGCTGGGGAGTAGTCGCGTTTCCGATCGCCCCGTCCGGGCCAACGGGCCGAAGGTGACCGTTCAGACGGACTTTAGCGATACACCCAGTGCCACACCCCCGCCGCGATCCCCGCGAGCGGCAGATGCGCCCAGGTCGCCACCAGCCAGATCACCACGCCACCCGCGATGTCGTGCGGGCGAAAGCCGCCGAACCGCGCCCGCCGCTGCGCGATCGCGACGAACGGCCAGTAGCTCGTCTTGCGTTCCCAGTCGCGCCACAGCGCGGGCTGGAGCGATTCCTTCTTGCGGTCCTGCAGCGCCGCCCCGACCAGCGACAGCACGATGATCGCGACCGCGACGATGATGTTCGCAGCGATCGGATAGACCGCGATGTGGCAAAGCCCCCACAAGGCGAACGCCCACAGCATCGGATGCCGCGTGACCGCGAACACGCCGCGCGCGGACGTGGGTGCGGCAGTGGCGGGGTTGCCGGGGAGCGCGGGATTCCCGAGCAGCGACCCCATCAGCAGGATGCTCGCGACCAGCATGACGAGCGTGACCGGGCCCCAGATTCCTTCGCCCACCGCCCAGAGGGGGGCGGTGGCGGGAGCGGTCTGATAGCTGTGCGCGAGCCAGCCGAGCGTCGCGAAGGCAACGAGCGAATAGATTCCGAGGAACCCGTTCGCGCCGACCGCGCGCACGATCGGCGCGCGCAGCGGATGCGACAGCAGGAAGTGCGAGCCGACGAACGCCGCCGCGCTCGCGAGAACCATGTACGTGCCGTCCATCCCGTCATCCCCCGCTTATTTGACCCCGTGCATCCACTTCTTGAGCGGCCACGACAGGACCAGCAGGATCACCCCTAGCACAATCGCGACCTCGGCGATCGTGGTGAAGGTGCCCGTATAGGTGTCGAGGCTGACCTTGAGGTTGGTGACCTGCCCGCCAACCGTGTCGACGCTGGCGAACTGCGCGACTATCCCGGCGACATATTGCGCGCAGCTGATCGACAGGAACCACACGCCCATCATCAGCCCGACGATCCGCGCGATCGACAGCTTGGTGATCATCGACAGCCCGACCGGCGAGATGCACAATTCCGCGAGCGAGTGGATCAGGTACAGCCCCGCAAGCCACCAGATCCCGACCTGGAACCCCGGCCCGGCAAAGCCCGCGCCGAGCACCAGGAACAGGAAGCCCGCCCCCACGCCGATCAGCGCGATCCCGAACTTGACCGGGATCGACGGCTCCAGCCCGCGCTTGGCGAGGCCAGTCCACAAAATGCTCATGATCGGCGCGAGCGTCACGATGAAGAAGGCGTTGAAGAACTGCGTCTGCGGCGCGGAGATCGCGAAATCGCCGAACAGCCGCAGGTCGGTGTTGCGATCCGCGAACAGCGTCAGCGACGAGCCCGCCTGTTCGAACAGCGTCCAGAACACGACGTTGAAGACGATCAGCACCATGGCCGCGAGCATCATCTGGAACTCGCGCTTGTCACCGATCACGAACGACCAGATCAGGATGCCCGGGATCGCGACGAGGAACGTGCCGAACAGCAGCTTGCCCATCAGCGACAGCGACGCGAGATAGCCGACGAAGCCCGACCCCGGCACCGGCGGCACCGAGTTCATCAGGTTGACGAACAGGAAGTACAGCACCGGCACCGCGACCAGCGCACCGAGGAAGATCGGGATCGTCCGGTCCGGCCCGCTGCGGACCGGAGGTTCGCCATAGCCGTTGAGCTTGCCGCCATCGAATTGGATCAGCGTGAACGAGATCAGCATGCCGATCGCGGCGAGGCCGAAGCCTGCCCACCAGCCGATCGTCTCGGCGAGGATCGGGCACAGGATCTGCGACCCGAGCGACCCGAGGTTGATCCCCATGTAGAAGATCGTGAAGCCGGAATCGCGGCGTCGGTCGTCCTTCGCGTAGAGTTCGCCGACCATGGTCGAGATGTTGGGCTTGAAGAAGCCGTTGCCGACCGAGACGAGGCTGAGCGCGATCAGCATGATCGTGACGAACAGCGGGCTGCGCTCGGCATCCGACTTGAAGCCGTCCTTGGCGATCGTCCGGGCGGTGGTGCCATCGGGGGCGAGCAGCGAGACGGTGCCGTCGTCATTGCCCTTCACCTGCAGGCGCTTGCCCTGATCGGTGATGAAGCGCTGTTCGGCTCCGGCCTTGGTCTCGACCGTGACGGTGTAGCGCTGCCCGTCGATCGTCGCGAACGGCACCGCGGTCTGCCCGCCGAAGCAGAGCGTGAAATAGCCGACCGCCATCATGATCGCGCCGAACTTCACCGAGCGCTTGGAGCCAAGATACTGGTCCGCCAGATACCCGCCGACCAGCGGGGTCAGATACACGAGTGCTGTGAACCCGCCGTAGAGGCCCGTCGCCGCGCGATCGCCGAACACGAAATGCTTGGTGAGATACAGCGTGAGCAGCGCGCGCATGCCGTAATAGCCGAAGCGCTCCCACATCTCGGTGGTGAACAGCCGCGCGAGCTGGCGCGGGTGGCCGAACCACGTCTCGCCCGCCGCCGGATTGACATGCGTGATATCCGGCTCGCGCGGGGTATCCGCGGTCGGGGTGTCCACCATGTACTAACTCCTGAAAATGTCGTGGCGCCGGCGAATGCGGCGCTATGGGTTGCGGGCAAGACTAACGCCAATCGCGGGTGTGTAAATATCCGCCGTGTCCCGCTAAAGGGCGATCCATGTTCAATGACCGCACAACCCCGCTCTCGCTCCTGGCCACGCGCCGCTCGGGCAAGCCGCGCGACCTCGTCGCGCCCGGGCCCGACGCCGCCGAACTCGAGACGATCCTGACGATCGCGGCGCGCACCCCCGATCACGGGAAACTGGCCCCCTGGCGCTTCGTCGTCGTCGCACCCGGGCAACGTGCCGCGCTCGCCGACGTGATCACCACCGCCTATCGCGCGGAACGCCCGCAGGCGGGGGCGACCGAGATCGCGGCGCTGGTGCAATTCGCCGAACAGGCTCCCACGCTGGTGGTGGTGCTGTCCGCCCCCCGCACCGAGAGCCATATTCCGCTGTGGGAGCAGGAACTTTCGGCGGGGGCGGCCTGCATGAACCTGCTGCACGCCGCGCATGCGCTGGGCTATGCGGGCGGGTGGCTGACCGGATGGCCGAGCTACTCGGCCGCGGTGCGCGATGCGTTCGGATCGGATCCTGAACGGATCGCCGGGTTCATGTTCCTGGGAACGCCGTCGAGGCAATTAGACGAGCGTCCGCGTCCCGATTTGGCAAACATTGTTACAAACTGGACACATTAAAAGACTGGACAGAATAGCAATGCGCTGTATTATATCAGCATGACAGCCTTGAACAGCGAAGACTCGCCCGTGTACATCAAGCTGCGCGGGACGATCTCGGCGGCGATCCTGCGCGGCCAGTTCCGTGCCGGGGATCAGCTGCCGTCCGTGCGGGCGCTCGCCGCCGAACATGGCGCCAATCCGCTGACCGTCGCCAAGGCCTATCAGAGCTTCCAGGACGACGGCTATGTCGAGGTCCGGCGCGGCGTCGGCATGTTCGTGCTGCCGGGCGCGGCGGAGAAACTGCGCGCGGCCGAACGCACGCATTTCCTCGAGACCAGCTGGCCGCGGATCGCGGCGCACATCGACTTGCTCGGGCTGGATGTTGCGGACCTGCTGGAGCGCGAGAAGGCGTAAACGCCGTCTCACGCAATGTACGCTTCCCCGGCGAAGACCGGGGCCCAGTCGAGAAACGATAGATTGCTGGCGGATGCGCGGAGTTACCGCCGCCACCTCGACTGGCCCCCGGCCTTCGCCGGGGAAGTAGTAAAGGAGGGAGCCCGAAACTCCCCGATCCGCTATCCCGCAACCACCCCGAGCGCGGCGACCTCTTCCGCCGACAGCGTAATTCCGAACATCATGCTCAGCCGCAGCCGGTAGACGCGCGGATCGGTGATCTCCGCGCGCGTCTCGTCGCTGCCGGCGCGCCGCTTGTATGTCGTATCGGTCAGCGAGGCGAAGCCGTTGGGCAGCACGATGCTGACGACTCCCGTGTGAAGGAACCGGCTGACCGGCGCGGTCGAGGTCCAATGGTTGCTGAGCGCGAGATCGGCGGCGAACACCGACCGTGTTTCGAAGCTGTACTGCGGCTGGAACCCGGTCCCCGACCCGCGCCCGTCGGTGGTCGCGAGATCGCCGTCGCGCAGCAGCATCCAGCCATGCTCGCCCGCCCGGTCGAGCCGGAACAGCGCGCCATCGGGGGCGGTCGCCTGTGCGCCGTCGATCAGCGGCATCGGCGGGGTGTAGCTGCCCCCGAACCCCGTATCGGCGATCCACTGTTCCTCGCCGATCGTCACCAGGCTGAACGTATGCGTCAGCGGCGGCACGTCGGTGGCGGCAATCCAGACCCGCGCCAGCAGGGGGCGCGCGTCGAACCCGAGCGCGAGCAGCGCATCGAGGAACAGCCGGTTATGCTCGAAACAATAGCCGCCGCGCCCCGCGGTGACGAGCTTGGCGAACACGCTCGCGCTGTCGATCGCGATCCCGCGACCGAGCAGCACGTCGAGATTCTCGAACGGAATCGCCAGCCGGTGCGCGCGTTGCAGCACGCCCAGCCCGAGGTGATCGACCGAAGGCCGCGCGGGGAGGTGGACGCGGGCGAAATAGGCGTCGAGGTCGAAGGCCGCGTCGCTCATGCGGCAAACGCCTCTGGCGCGATCGAATAGAGCACGCTCGCATCCGCCATCGCCGCGGCCTTGAGCCCCATCGCCTCGGGGACGATCTGCGCGACATAGAAGCGCGCGGCGGCGACCTTCATGGCGAGGAAGTCGCGGTCGCCCTCGGCGTCCGCCGCGATCCGGCCCTGCCGCTCCATCAGCCAGCCGCATACCGCGACCGACAGCATCGTCAGGAACGGGTAGCTCGCCGCGAGCTTGTCGTCCGCGTCGAGCGTGGCCAGGCGTCGCCCGACGTCGTCGCACGCGTCGATCAGCGTGTTAAGCCCGGCGTCCTGCGCCTCGGCGCGCATGTCCGCGATCAGGCGCGCGAAGACGCCGCCATTGTCCATCGCGAGCTTGCGCCCGACCAGATCGGCGGCCTGGATCCCGTTGGTGCCCTCGTAGATCGGGGTGATGCGCGCGTCGCGGAAGAACTGCGCCGCGCCGGTTTCCTCGACATAGCCCATCCCGCCGTGGATCTGGATGCCGAGGCTCGCGACTTCGTTGCCGAGATCGGTGCCATGCGCCTTCGCCAGCGGTGTCAGGATATCGAGCCGCTCCTGCCCGCCCGCTTCGCCGAGCGTCGCGCGGTCGACCTGCGACGCGGCGTAATAGACGAGCGCACGCGCCGCCTGCGTTTGCGCCTTCATGCGGAGCAGCATGCGGCGGACGTCGGGATGCTCGACGATGCGGACGGGCGTGGCATCGCCCGAACCGGCACGCGCCGACTGGACGCGGTCGAGCGCGTAGCCGACCGCCGCCTGCGTCGCCGCCTCGGCAACCTGGACGCCCTGGAGGCCGACGTTGAGGCGCGCGTTGTTCATCATCGTGAACATCGCGCGGATGCCGCCGAATTCCGCGCCGATCAGCTCGCCGACGCAATCGTCCTGGTCGCCGAAGCTCAGGACGCAGGTCGGGGAGGCGTGGAGGCCCATCTTGTGCTCGATCGACACGACGCGGACGTCGTTGAATTCGTCCGGCTTTCCGTCCGCATCGAGGCGGAATTTGGGGACGAGGAACAGCGAGATCCCCTTGGTTCCGGCGGGCGCGCCGGGGGTGCGCGCGAGGACGAGGTGGACGATGTTGGGCGCCATGTCGTGGTCGCCGAACGAGATGTAGATCTTGGTGCCCTTGATCAGGAACGTGCCGTCGCCGCGCGGGGTTGCGGTGGTGCGCAAAGCGCCGACGTCCGATCCGGCCTGCGGTTCGGTCAGGTTCATCGTGCCGGTCCACTCGCCGGTCGCGAGATGCGGGAGGTACAACGCCTGCTGCTCAGGGCTGCCGTGATGCGCGAGCGCCTCGATCGCGCCGACCGTCAGCGTGGGGGCGAGCGCGAAGCCCATGTTCGCCGCCCCCAGCGTATCGAGCACCGCGGTCTGGATCGCGAAGGGCAGCCCCTGTCCGCCGAATTCCTCAGGCACGCCGATCGTGCCCCAGCCGCCCTCGACGTAATCGTGATACGCCTTGATGAAGCCGGCGGGCATGACGACGCCCTCGGGAGTCCATTTCGCGCCGACCGTGTCGCCGGTGCGGAGCAATGGCGCCCATTCGCCGACCGCCAATTGCCCGACGCCGTCGAGCACCGCATCGACGACGTCGTCGCTGGCGGCGGCGAAGCGGTCGGTCGCGGCGAGATCGGCAATCCCGACGATATGGTCGAGTACGAAGCGCTGGTCGGCGGTGGCTGGAGTGAACACGGGTTACATCCTCTTATCGCACGGGGTCGGCCGGGCTATAGCGCCGCATGATGACTGCGCCAAACCCGCCGATGCCGACGCGCACCTTACCCTACGGCGCCGCAGCGATCGCCGAGGCCGCCGCGCTGATTCGCAGCGGGCAGCCGGTCGCGATCCCGAGCGAGACGGTCTACGGGCTCGCCGCCGACGCGACCGATTCGGCGGCGGTCGCGCGAATCTACGCGGCCAAGGGACGGCCGAGCTTCAATCCGCTGATCGTCCACGTGCTCGATCTGGCGGCGGCGGAGCGGATCGCGCGGTTCGACGCGACCGCGCGCGCGCTGGCCGAGGCGTTCTGGCCGGGGCCGTTGACGCTGGTCCTGCCGGTGCGCGTCGACGCGGGGATCGCGTCGCTGGTGACGGCGGGGCTGGATACGATCGCGATCCGGGTACCCGCGCACCGCGCGATGCGCGCGCTGATCGCGGCGGCGGGGGTGCCGCTCGCCGCGCCGTCGGCCAATGCGAGCGGGGCGATCAGCCCGACACGCGCGGCGCATGTCGTGGCGTCGCTCGGCGGGCGGATCGCGCTGGTGGTGGATGACGGCGCGACCGCGGCGGGGGTGGAGTCGACGATCGTGGCGGGGCTGGAGGTGTTGCGACCGGGGCCGATCACGGCGGAGGATCTCGCGCGGTTCAGGGGGGATTCCGCCATACCCCCTCTGCGCTTCCCCGGCGAAGGCCGGGGCCCAGGAGAGGGCGATCTGCAAGCGAGTGCTGCGCTCTCTTCCGCGCTTCTCGCTACTGGGCCCCGGCCTTCGCCGGGGAAGCAAGGAAAAGAACGCGAGGCGGCAATCATCACCGCACCGGGCCAGCTCGCCAGTCATTACGCGCCCACCAAGCCGCTCCGCTTGAACGCGACCGAGGCGGAGGCTGACGAATATCTCATCGGGTTCGGCGCGATTGGCGGCGACACGTCGCTATCGGCGCGCGGCGATTTGACCGAGGCGGCTGCGAATCTGTTCGATGCGTTGCACCTTGCCGATGGTTCTGCCCGTGCGCGGATCGCGATCGCTGCGATCCCGCTGGACGGGATCGGCACGGCGATCAACGATCGCCTGCGTCGCGCGGCGCATAGGGACTAGCCAGCGCCGGTCGCAGGCCAGTTTCGAAAAGCGCCAGACGACACCCCGCCGCGCCTCCCCGGCGAAGGCCGGGGCCCAGCAGAGGGCGATCTGCAAGCTGGGGTCGGGGCTCGCTTCCAGCCGGCTCGCTCTTGGGCCCCGGCCTTCGCGAAACCTCGGCAAAAGTTGGTCTGCCGACCGGTCCTTTGCTGTTTTCCCGCGAAAGCGGGAATCCAGGGCGAGCAAAACAACAGCTTACAGTTTTCGCGACTCCTGGACTCCCGCCTTCGCGGGAGAACAGCTGTGGTTTCGCAGGGGACTCGCCTTCGCCGGGGAAGCGACGTGGAGACGGACGGGAACCGTCAGCCCCCGCCCGCACCCAGCGTTACGCCGAGACCGTCTTCGACCGCTCGGCAAAGCTCTTGCGGAGCTTCGCCAGCTTGGGCGGGATCACCGCCATGCAATACGGATTGCGCTGCCCTTCGCTGTCCCAATAATCCTGGTGATAGTCCTCCGCTTCATACCACTCCGTCAGCGGTTCGATCGTCGTCACGATCGGCGCGGGCCAGTCTTTTGCCGCTCGCTGCATCGCCGCACGCGCTTCTTCCGCCTGCTCGTCCGAATGCGGGAAGATCGCCGAGCGATATTGCGTGCCGACGTCGTTGCCCTGGCGGTTGAGCGTCGTCGGGTCGTGCGTGGCGAAGAACATGTCGAGGATGTCGCCATAGCGCACCTGGTCGCTGTCGAAGGTGACGCGGATCGCCTCGGCGTGGCCGGTGTCGCCACCGCAGACCTGCTTGTAGGTCGGGTTGGGGACGCTGCCGCCGATATACCCGCTCTCGACGCTTTCGACTCCGATGACGTCCTTGAACACCGCTTCGGTGCACCAGAAACATCCGCCTGCCAGCGTTGCGACTTCGCTTGCCATGATACGCTCCTTGTTTAGGGCTCTAAGATAGGTACGGCGCAGGACGACAAAAGGGGACGGCTATGCTCGACGGTTCGGTGCTCGTTACAGGTGGCGCAGGCTATATCGGAAGCCACGCGGTGCTCGCGTTGCTCGATGCCGGGCATAGCGTCGTCGTGTACGACAATCTGACGACCGGGTTCGACTGGCTGGTCGACCCGCGCGCGACGCTGGTGACCGGCGAGATCGAGGACGATGCACTGGTCCGCGCGACGATGCGGCACCATGGCGTCCGCGCGGTGATGCATTTCGCAGGCTCGATCATCGTCCCCGAATCGGTCAGCAATCCGCTCAAATATTACCGCAACAACACGGTCGCGAGCCGCGCGCTGATCGAGAGTGCGGTCGTGTCCGGCGTGAAGCACTTCATCTTCTCGTCGACCGCCGCGACCTATGGCACGCCCGAGCGCGTGCCGGTCGCCGAGGGTGACCCGACCGTGCCGATCAACCCGTACGGCACGTCCAAGCTGATGACCGAGGCGATGCTGCGCGATGTCGCGGCCGCGCATCCGATGAACTATGCGGCGCTGCGCTATTTCAACGTGGCGGGCGCGGATCCGGCCGGGCGGAGCGGGCAGTCGACCGTCGGCGCGACGCATCTCATCAAGATCGCGGTCGAGGCGGCGCTCGGCAAGCGCGCGACGGTCGGGGTCTATGGCACCGATTACGCCACGCCCGATGGCACCGGGGTGCGCGACTACATCCATGTCAGCGATCTCGCGGCGGCGCATGTCGCGGCCCTCGACGTGCTGGTGGCCGAGCCGACCCGCAGCCACACGCTCAACGCGGGCTATGGCAAGGGGTTCTCGGTGCTCGAGGTGCTCGACGCGGTCGACCGGGTGACCAACCGCAAGCTCGAGCGCGTGGTCGAGGGCCGGCGCGCGGGCGATGCCGGGGAACTCGTCGCGGACAATCGCGCGATCCTCGCGACGCTCGACTGGACGCCGCAGCGCGCGGACCTGGACCTGATCGTCCGCGATGCGCTCGCATGGGAGCGCAAGCTGAGCGAACGCGAGTAGCGCCGCCCCGCTGTGGCTTCGGCGCCGCACAGGGGAGGGGCGCGGTCCGGCGCCCCCGGCATCGGGGATGACACGGCCGATCGACGACGGTACACCGCGCCATGCTTGAAATGCGCCCCGACTGCGAACGCTGCGGCACCGATCTTCCCGCCGACGAGGCCGGCGCGTTCATCTGTTCGTTCGAATGTACCTTCTGCGCGCCCTGCGCCGAGGCGCTCGACGACCGTTGCCCCAATTGTGGCGGCGAACTGATGGATCGCCCCGCGCGCGTCGACGAAGCGCTCGCGCGGCATCCGGCGGGCACGGTGCGCTATCATCGCGCGGCCGCCCCACGCGGGCGGGGCTAATGCGGCGGCGGTCCGTCGCCGGTGGCGCGGGACTGTCCTACACCCCCGGTTTCGTGCCAGACTGACCAGACCATGCAACGCATCCCCGAACCTTTCCGCGCCCGGCCGAATTGTCTTCGACGAACCCCGGCGGCGCGGTTTTTGCGGGCGGTTTCGCCTGACTTTCCCCTAACCTTCCGCGCATGACGCCGCGCATCCTTGTCATCGCGGGGTCGGATTCGGGCGGCGGCGCGGGCATCCAGGCGGATATCAAGACCGTCACGATGCTCGGCGGCCATGCGATGACCGCGATCACCGCGATCACCGCGCAGAATACGCGCGGCGTCCAGTCGATGATGCCGGTGCCGACCGCGATGGTGGTCGCCCAGATCGAGGCGTGCCTGTCCGACATCGGCGCCGATGCGGTCAAGATCGGGATGATCGGCTCGGCCGAGACCGCGCACGCCGTCGCCGACCGGCTCGCGGCGCTCGACGTGCCGATCGTGTTCGATCCGGTCATGGTCGCGACCAGCGGCGCGATGCTCGCCGACCCGGCGACGATCGCGGCGTTCGCCCGGCTCATGCGGATCGCGACGCTGACCACGCCCAATCTCCCCGAACTGGCGGTGTTGCTGGCGGCGGCACCGGGGGGTTCGGCCGGGGGCGGTTCGGCCGGGGGCGGGGCGGAAGCGTTGGCCCGGACGTTCGGGACGACGCTGCTCGCCAAGGGGGGGCACGGCGAAGGCCCGGACGTGATCGACCGGCTGGTCGGCCCCGAAGGCGAAATCGCACGCTGGTCCGCCCCGCGGATCGATACCACCAGCGCGCATGGCACCGGCTGCACGCTGGCCTCCGCGATCGCGACGTTGCTGGCGCAGGGGCGTGGCCTGTCGGCTGCGGTGGCGGGGGCCCGGACGTTCGTACGGCTGGCGTTGCGGGGCGCGCCGGGCCTGGGCGGGGGGCATGGCCCGATGGGGCAACAATCGGTCCGGCTCGATCTCGGCGCGGACGGGCGGCTCAACCAGATCACGCTCGGCAGCACCGACCCTGCCGCCTCGCGTGATTTCTACCGCGCGCTCGGCCTGCGCCAGATCGTCGAGCGCGCGGATCATTATGCGCGGTTCGAGACGCCGGGTGGCGCGACGCTGTCGATCGAACAGGGGGCTCGCCCGACGGTGTTCCTCGAATGCGACGATCTCGATGCCACCGTCGCCCGGCTGGAGGCGGACGGCATGGTGTTCGACCAGCCGCCGACCGACCGGCCGTGGCTGTGGCGCGAGGCGCGGCTGCGCGATCCCGCCGGCAATACCGTCTGCCTCTACCATGCTGGCGAGAACCGGCGCTTTCCGCCATGGCGGTTGCCCGATGCCTAGTCTCAAACACGAAAAGCTCTGTCTCGCGCCCGTTGCGGGGGTGGACGAAGCGGGCCGCGGTCCGCTTGCCGGCCCGGTCGTCGCCGCCGCGGTAATCCTGCCGGCCAAGGGCATACCGCGCGGGATCAACGATTCGAAGAAGCTCTCCGCCGCCGAGCGGTTGCGACTGCATGACCGGCTGCAAGACTGCGCGACCGTGGGGATCGGGATCGTCGAGGCCGACGAGATCGACGTGCTCAACATCTACTGGGCGACGATGAAGGCGATGACGCTCGCGGTCGAGGCATTGGGCGTCGCGCCGGGTCATGTGCTGGTCGACGGCAACCGTTTGCCACGCTGGACGCACGCTGCCACCCCGCTGGTCTCGGGGGACGCGATCAGCACGTCGATTGCGGCTGCGTCGATCGTCGCCAAGCACACCCGCGACACGATCATGCTCGCCCATGCCGAATCGCATCCGCACTACGGATGGGCCTCGAACAAGGGCTATGGCTGCGCCGCGCATCTGGCGGCTTTGCGCGAACATGGGCCGACCCCGCTCCACCGGAGAAGTTTTCGGCCGGTCGCGGATGCGTATCTTCTGCTCTGAGTCTTTTGCGTCACACACCATCGCTTGAGTCCGCCGATCGATGCGGACTCAACATCTAGAGAGCTTCCGGAAATGTTCCGCATGGCTAACGAATCGCCCGCGAATCTGGTTAACGCATCGCCCCTTGACGGGAGTCCCCAGATTCGCAGGGATGCGCGCGACAGCGAACAGGGGCGGCAATGATGGGCGTTTTGGAAAAGATCAAAGCCGGAGGCACGGCCACGCTCGCGCCGATGGCGGAGCTTCCGCTCGACCAGATCCTGCGCTCGGACTGCATCGCGGCGATGCGCGCGCTCCCGGCCAAGTCGGTCGACATGATCTTCGCCGACCCCCCCTACAACCTCCAGCTCGGCGGCGATCTCGCGCGGCCCGACGGCAGCCATGTCGACGCGGTGACCGACGCCTGGGACAAGTTCGACAGCCTCGACGCCTATGATGCCTTCACGCGCGCGTGGCTGGCGGAGGCCAAGCGGATTTTGAAGGACAATGGCGCGATCTGGGTGATCGGCAGCTATCACAACATCTTCAAGGTCGGCGCCGCGATCCAGGATCTCGGCTACTGGATCCTCAACGACATCGTCTGGCGCAAGTCGAACCCGATGCCCAATTTCAAGGGCACGCGCTTCACCAACGCGCACGAGACGCTGATCTGGGCGTCGATGGGCGAGAAGGCGCGCTACACCTTCAATTATCGCAGCATGAAGACGCTCAACGACGAGCTCCAGATGCGCAGCGACTGGGAATTTCCGGTGTGCGGCGGACCCGAGCGGTTGAAAAAGGACGGGATCAAGGTCCATCCGACGCAGAAGCCCGAGGCGTTGCTGTACCGCATCCTGCTGGCGTGCACCAAGCCGGGTGACGTGGTGCTCGACCCGTTCTTCGGTACCGGCACGACCGGTGCGGTCGCCAAGCGGCTCGGCCGGCGGTGGATCGGGATCGAGCGCGAGCCCGATTACATCGCCGCCGCCGAGGAGCGGATCGCCGCCGCGCTGCCGCTCGACGAGAGCCTGCTCAAGACGATGCAGAGCCCCAAGGCCGCGCCCAAGGTCGCGTTCGGGGTGCTGGTCGAGAACGGGTTCCTGACGCCGGGCCGCGTCGTCGTCGACGCCAAGCGCAAGCACCGTGCGCTGGTCCGCGCCGACGGCAGCCTCGAGAGCCTGTGCGGCGCGACCGGATCGATCCACAAGCTCGGCGCGACGCTGCAGAACGCGCCGTCGTGCAACGGCTGGACCTATTGGCATTTCGAGACGGGCGAGGGGCTCAAGCCGATCGATTCGCTGCGGCAGGAATATCTGCTCGCGACCCAGCCCTGAGGGCCGCTCTGTCCGTTCGGTTCGAGCGAAGTCGAGAAACGAACGGATGAGTGACGGGAGAACATCATGACGCTCCACCTCCGGCCGGTTCAGTTCGTCGACACGCCCGTCGGTCGCGACGGCGAGGTCGCGCGGCTGGCGGGGGGGATGCTGTGGTTCGCGGCCTATGAAGTGATCGAGGCGGGGGAGCGTCGCACCGTGCCCGTCACCGCGCTCGACAGGCTGCTGCAGGACGATCGCGCCGCGCGGCTCCACGCGCGCATTACCGCGCCGCGCCCCGCGCTGACGCTCGGCGCGCGCACGCTGCGGTTCGACCAGCCCTCGGTCGCCGCGATCCTCAACGTGACGCCCGACAGCTTCTCGGATGGCGGGACGCATGCCGACGACCCCGCCGCCGCCGCCTCGGCGGGGGTTGCGATGGCGGCGGCGGGCGCTGCGCTGATCGACGTCGGCGGCGAATCGACGCGCCCCGGCGCACCGGTCGTCTGGGAAGGCGACGAGCTCGCGCGCGTCGTCCCCGTCGTCGAGCGGCTCGCGCGGAGCGGGACCCTGGTTTCCATCGACACGAGAAAGGCCGGCGTGATGGAAGCCGCGCTCGCGGCGGGCGCGGCGATCGTCAACGACGTCGCCGCGTTGCTGTGGGATGACCGCGCGCTCGACGTGGTCGCACGGGCGCAGTGTCCGGTGGTGCTGATGCATTCGCCCGATCCGGCGGCGGGCGGGCATGGCGGTTCGGGGTATGGCAACGTGCTGACCGACGTGTTCGACTGGCTCGACGCGCGGATCGACGCGGTCGTCGCGGGCGGTGTCGCGCGCGACCGGATCATCGTCGATCCCGGCATCGGCTTCGGCAAGAGCCTGTCGGACAATCTCGCGCTGATCAACGGGCTGACGCTCTTCCATGGGCTCGGCTGCCCGATCCTGCTGGGTGCGAGCCGCAAGCGGATGATCGGCGCGCTGTCGAACGAGGCTCCCGCCGATGCGCGGCTCGGCGGGTCGCTGGCGCTCGCGCTCAAGGGGATCGAGGCGGGGGTGCAGGTGCTGCGCGTCCACGACGTGGCGGAGACGGTGCAGGCGGTGCGCGTCTGGCGCGGGCTGCGCGACCAGGCGCTGGTGGGGCGCTGAAGCGGTCCCTGCACGAGACCCTGTTTGCTTCCCCGGCGAAGGCCGGGGCCCAGGAGAGGAACGGAAGAAAGCGGAGGCCTGCGCTTCAGACCCTTGGCCATCTCGACTGGGCCCCGGCCTTCGCCGGGGAAGCGCCTTTGGATGGGGCGGTACGCCTTAGCGCACCACCCGGATCGTGCGCTCGCTCGGATCGATCGGATCGAGGAAGAACGCCCCCGCATCACGGTTCGCGACCAGCCACGCGACATGCGCCGCCTCGATCCGCTGCCCGGGAACGAGGCGGGGGACGCCCGGCGGCGCTGGCGCGATCACCTCGGCGGCGATCCGGCCGGCCGCTTCCGCGATCGGGACGTGATCGACATCGCCGAAGAACGCTTCCTCGGGGTCCGCCGCCATCGTCACGGACAGCGTCGAAAGCCCGGGAAACACCCCGGCGGGGGGCAGGTCGGCAGTGCCGGCGGCGACCTGCTTCGCCAGATCCTTGAGCCCACCGACCAGCGCGCGGACATCCGCGGCGGTCGTCCCGATCGACACCACCGCGAGCAGATGCCGCGCATCCGACAGCCCGACGCTGACGCGGTGATGCTTCACCAGCCAGTCGTCGACCGCATAGCCCGTCACGCCGAGCGCGGAGAGGTCGATCAGCACCTTGGTCGGATCGAGCTGCGTTGCCGCAGGAAGGTGTTCCTCGCCGAAGACGCGGAGTCCGGGTATCCGCGCCAGACGACGCCGCAACTTCGCCGCGCGGTCGAGCACGTTACCCCAGATCCGCTCGCCATCGAGCGCATGGTCGCGTCGGGTCGCATCAAGGCTCGCGAGGATCGGCACCGACGGGCTGGTCGTCTCGAACAGTTCGAACGCCATCCACAGCCGTTGCTGGTCGACCAGCGTCCCCTTGGCGAGCAGCGCCGATCCTTGCGCGAGCGACCCCATTGTCTTGTGGAGGCTGTACACCGCGATATCCGCGCCCTTGGTCAGCGCATCGTCCGGCAGACGCTCGCAAAAGGCGAACGCCCCGCCCCACGCCGCGTCGCAGATCAGCGGGATGCCGTGGTCGTGACAGATGGTGGATAGCGCGCCGATGTCGCTCGTCACGCCGTAATAGGTGGGGCTGACCACGACGAACGCCTTGGCGTCCGGATGCGCCGCCAGCGCCGCCGACAGCTGGGCGGGGGTGACCCCGTGGTCGATATCCCAGTCGTCGTCGATCAGCACCGGCACGAGCACCGCATCGAGCCCGGTCGCGAGCGCGTGCGAGCGTTCGGCCTTGTGGACGTTTGTGGCGAACAGCACGGTGTCGCCGGGACCCGCGACCGCCGCCAGCGCGGTGTGGAGGCTTTGCGTCGATCCGCCGGTGACGAAGCGGCAGAAATCCGCCTGCCACGCGTCCGCGGCGAGTTCATGCGCGCGCTGGACGACGTGCGCACCTTCGGTCCGATCGTCGAGGCCCTTGGGGGTCAGCAGATCCGCTGCGAAAATGCGTTTGCCCAGCAGGCGGCGCAGGTCGGCCGGGATCGCCGCCCCCTGATTATGCCCGGGCGCGCCGAAGCCATGGATCGGTCGGCGCTCCACTTGCGCCAAGGCTTCGACAATGGGCGCTTTTTTCTGATCCATGCGGAATGAAGCCTTTTACGGCGTGGTCCGTTCCGCAGGGAGAAAAATAACATAGCTGTCATCTGCGCGACACGCCAGACGGCGTAACGGGGCGTGCCAGCGGGACTCGTGGGCACCATGCCGGGGGCGCCGCACTGGACCCCAGCCGCTCGTCTCCGTATCGCGCATCCCACCCTACTGCCCGGAGGAAGTTCATGATCATCGATGCAGTGCCGCGGTATCGCCAGATCGTCGCCGAGGTCTGGCGCCCCCTGCTCGCCCTGTTCGTGTGGGACGTGATCGTGACGGTCACGTATTACGTGCTGCCGTTCAAGGCGCCGTCGCTTCCGTTGACGCTGTTCGGGTCCGCGCTCGCGCTCTTCCTCGGGTTTCGCAGCACTTCGGCCTATCAGCGCTGGTGGGAGGGCCGCGTCCTGTGGGGCGCGATGATCAACGCCTCGCGCAGTCTGTCACGCGCCGCGCGGAGCTATCTGCCCGACGAGGAGGGACGCGATCTGCAGCGCGCGATCATCCTGCGCCAGATCACCTATGTCCACGTGCTGCGCTGCCAGTTGCGCAAGCAGGATCCGCGCGAGGAGGCGCTCCGCTTCCTGTCGCCCGACGAAGCGGCCCCGTCGCTTGCCCGCAACAACGTCGCCAACGGTATTCTCGACGGGACGGGACGGCGGGTCGATCAGGCACGCCAGCAGGGCTGGCTCGACACGATCCAGCAGGCTTCGATCGAGCGCGTGCTGGTCGATATCGCCAATGCGCAAGGGGGAATGGAACGGCTGAAGAACACGCCGTTGCCCAACCAATACCGCTTTTTCCCCGAATTCTTCGCGCGCCTGTTCTGCATTCTGCTGCCGATCGGGCTGGTCGAGACGCTGGGCTTCGCCACGCCGATCGGGTCGACGGTCGCGGGGTTGATGTTCCTCGCGGTGCTCAAGATCGGGGACGATCTGGTCGATCCGTTCGCCAACACCGTCCACGATCTGCCGCTGACCGCGATGTGCCGGACGGTCGAGATCGACCTGCTCCAGTCGCTCGGCGATGCCGCGCCCGAGCCGGTCAAGCCCGAGCGGGGAATCCTCTGGTAGCAGCCGGTCAGGCGACCGCGTTGTCGATCCCGAGTTCGCCGAGCTTGCGGTACAGCGTCGACCGGCCGATCCCGAGCCGCCGTGCGACTTCGGTCATTCGCCCGCGGTAATGGCCGATCGCGAGGCGGATGACGTCCGCCTCGATCTCCTCCAGCGCGCGCAGGTTGCCGTCGGCATGGAACAGCGTGACGCCGCCGGACGTCGCCATCGGCACCGGCATGGTCGGCGCGTGGCGCTTGCCGCCAAGCGCCGCGATCTGCGGGAAGTCGGCCTGCGTCAGCGCGGCACCGTCGCACAGCACGGCCGCGCGAAAGAGCGCATTCTGGAGCTGCCGCACGTTCCCCGGCCAGTCGTAGCGACCCAGCAGCGCGAGCGCATCGTCGGTGATGCCGAGCTGGCGCAGGCCCGGCTGCTGCGCGATCCGCGCCATCAGGTGCCGCGCCAGTGCGGGAATGTCGCCGGTCCTTTCGCGCAACGGCGGGATCGTGACCTGGACGACGTTGAGCCGGTAATAGAGGTCCTCGCGGAAGCGGCCGGCCTCGACTTCGTCGATCAGCCGCTTGTTGGTTGCGGCGATGACGCGCACGTCGACCTCCCGCGTGTGCCGCGCACCGAGCGGCTGGATCTCGCCCGATTGCAGCACGCGGAGCAACTTGACCTGTGCCTCGAGCGGCATCTCGCCGACTTCGTCGAGGAACAGCGTGCCACCGTCGGCCTCCTGGAAGCGCCCGATCTTGCGTTCGAACGCGCCGGTGAACGCGCCCTTCTCGTGCCCGAACAGTTCGCTTTCGACGAGGTTCGCGGGGATCGCGCCGCAATTGACCGCGACCATCGGCTTCTTGCCGCGCGGCGAGGCGGCATGGACCGCCTCGGCGACGACTTCCTTGCCGACGCCGCTTTCGCCTTCGAGCAACACCGGCACGCGCGCGCGCGCGGCCTTTGCGGCGATCGCGAGCGCGGCACGGAAATCGGGCGCCGAGCCGACGATCTCGTCGAACGCGAGCAGCGCGGGAATCTTCTCGGTCAGCGGGCGGAGTTCGCCCGCGGTCTTCTGGGCCACCGCTGCGTCGAGCGCCGCGAGCAGGCGCTCGGGCGCGAGCGGCTTGACCAGGAAGTCGGTCGCGCCGGTGCGCATCGCGGTGACTGCCTGCGCGACCGAACCGTTGGCGGTCAGCAGCAACAGCGGCAGCGTGGGGCGCAGGCTGCGCAGCTCGGCGATCAGCGCGGTCGGATCGGCCTCGGGGGCCCATTGGTCGAGCAGGATCGCATCGAGCTGCAGGCCTTCCTGCGTGCCGAGCATCGCGATCGCCATCGCGCCGTCATTGGCAAAGATCGCCCGCCAGCCGCGCCGCGCGGCGATCGCCGCGATCAGCCTGCGCTGCGCGGGTTCGTCGTCGATCAGCATCAGCAGGCGCTGCCCGTTACGCGTCATGCTCTTCCCCGAGTCCTGTCCGTTCACGACGAATCCATAACGGCAAGGTGTGAAAGCGCCCTTAAGCGCCCCGGCATGGGACGGCCGGGACATGGCGGCTTGGTATTTCCTGGGGGTTGAGGGCTTGCCTCCCGCGCGCTAAGCCGGACGCAACGATAGGGCGAGGACCGAACCGATGGCCACCGAAAGTGATCTCCAAGTCCACCGCGCGACGTATGACAAGGTCATTGGCGTGCTCAAATATGGCGCAGTCGCGTGTTTCATCATCGCCTTCGTGGTGGTGTGGCTGATCTCGGGCAAATAGGATGAAGATCGCCGTCCTCCGCGAAACCGCCGAGGGCGAGCGTCGCGTTGCCGCGACCCCCGAAACGGTCAAGAAATTCATCGCGCTGGGCGCAAGTGTCGCGCTCGAGGCGGGGGCCGGCGCGACCGCGTCGATCGCCGATGCGGATTATGCGGCCGCGGGCGCCACGGTAGCGGATCGTGCGGCGACGCTGGCCGGCGCCGAGATCGTGTTGGGGGTGCAGGGCCCGGACGCCGATGCGCTCGCCGGTGCCGCGAACGGGGCATGGCTGGTCGCCGCGCTGAACCCGTTTGCCGATCGCGCGCGGATCGATGGCTATGCCGCCGCCGGGATCGAGGCATTGGCAATGGAATTCATGCCGCGCATCACCCGCGCGCAATCGATGGACATCCTGTCGTCGCAATCGAACCTCGCGGGCTACAAGGCGGTGCTCGATGCCGCCGCAGCCTATGGCCGCGCGTTTCCGATGATGATGACCGCGGCGGGCACGGTTTCCGCCGCACGCGTATTCGTGATGGGGGTCGGCGTCGCCGGGCTCCAGGCGATCGCCACCGCGCGGCGGCTCGGTGCGCAGGTGTCCGCGACCGACGTCCGCTCGGCGACGCGCGAGCAGATCCAGAGCCTCGGCGCGAAACCGATCTTCGTCGAGAATGTCGCGGGGATCGAGGGTGAGGGCTCGGGTGGCTATGCCGGCGAGATGAGCCCCGAATATCAGGCGGCGCAGGCCGAGCTGGTGTCGGGTCATATTGCCAAGCAGGACATCGTCATCACCACCGCGCTGATCCCGGGGCGCCCCGCGCCACGGCTGATCTCGGCGGCGCAGGTCGCGAGCATGCGGCCCGGATCGGTGATCGTCGATCTCGCGGTCGAGAGCGGCGGCAATGTCGAGGGATCGGTCGCGGGCGAGGCGGTGGTCGTGTCGGGCGTGACGATCGTCGGCTATCGCAACGTGGCCTCACGGCTGGCGGCGGATGCGTCGGCGCTGTTCTCGCGCAACCTGTTCAATTTCCTGAGCGCGTTCTGGGACAAGGAACAGGGCAAGCCGGTGCTCGACGAGGAAATCGGCGACGCGATCCGGCTGACCCAAGGCGGCAAGGTGGTGAACGCGCGGTTGTTGGCGTAAAGGGATCAAGCGCCGGGGCGGCGGACAGGAGCGACCATGAACGTGCCGATCGATACGCTCGCTTTTGCAAAGAGTTTCGAGGATGCCGGTTTCGGGCACGATCAGGCGCGGGTGTTGGCAAACGCGTTTGGAACAGCGCAAACGACGGGGCGCGAGGATCTTGTCACCAAGGATTATTTGGACGCGCGACTGGCGGAAATGAAGCAAGCCATCGCAGAGAGCTCCAGCGCGATGACCAGACAACTCGCTGACAACACGGCGATGCTGACCAGGCAAATCGCTGACAACGGACGCGATATCTCCGGTCGGCTGTGGTCTACCGTCACCATCATCGCCGGCGTATCGACCGCGATCAGCGCCACGATCGGCGCGGGTGTCGCGCTCCTGCTGCACGCAAAGGGTATCTAATGGACTTCATCTCGATCCTGTCGATCTTCGTCATGGCCTGTTTCGTCGGCTATTACGTCGTCTGGTCGGTCACGCCCGCGCTCCACACGCCGCTGATGGCGGTGACCAACGCGATCTCCTCGGTCATCATCGTCGGCGCGCTGATCGCGGCGGCGGCGGCCGGGATCGGCGGGGGCGGTGCGGTGTCGAAGGGGCTGGGGCTGCTCGCGGTGGTGCTGGCGAGCGTCAACATCTTCGGGGGCTTCGCGGTCACCGCGCGGATGCTCGCGATGTACAAGAAGAAGACGCCGGTCGTTAAGTAACCCGTCTCCCCGGCGCAGGCCGAGGTCATTGGGTTTGGGGCACCGCCCGTCCCGGATAACAGGGCGGCCCCGGTCTTCGCCGGGGTGACGGAATGGGATTGAGCATCATGGAACACATCACCGTCAATCCCTGGGCGTCGCTGGCGTATCTCGTCGCGGGGGTGTGCTTCATCCTCGCGCTGCGCGGGCTCTCCAGCCCGGCGACGTCGCAACGCGGCAACCGGATGGGCATCATCGGCATGACCATCGCGGTGGTGACGACGCTGGTGACGCATGTCCCGACGATTCAGCTGGTCGCGGTCGGCACGACCGGTGGCGAGGACTTCGTCGCGTTCTTCTCGCACGTCGATACGGTCACCGTGGTCGAGATCCTGGCGGCGATCGCGCTGGGTGGCGTGATCGGACTGGTGACCGCGCGCCGGATCGCGATGACCGACATGCCGCAGCTCGTCGCCGCCTTCCACTCGCTCGTCGGCATGGCGGCCGTCCTCGTCGCCTGCGCGGCGTTCCTCAATCCGGGCGCGTTCGGGATCGCCGAGCAGGGCGTGATCTTCGTCCAGAGCCGGATCGAAATGGGGCTCGGCGTCGCGATCGGCGCGATCACCTTCTCGGGATCGGTGATCGCCTTCCTCAAGCTCAACGGCAATATGGGCGGCAAGCCGATCCTCCTGCCGGGACGGCACGTGATCAACCTCGCGGTGCTCGCGGGGATCCTCGGGCTGGTCGCCTATTTCACGCTCGACCAGAGCGCCTGGGTGTTCTGGACGATCACGCTGCTCAGCTTCGTCATCGGCTTCCTGCTGATCGTGCCGATCGGCGGCGCGGACATGCCGGTCGTCGTGTCGATGCTCAACAGCTATTCGGGCTGGGCGGCGGCGGCGATGGGGTTCACGCTCCACAACACCGCGATGATCATCACCGGTGCGCTGGTCGGATCGTCCGGCGCGATCCTCAGCTACATCATGTGCAAGGCGATGAACCGCAGCTTCATCAGTGTGATCGCGGGCGGCTTCGGCGGCGATGCGGCGGCGGCGGGTGGCGAGGCCAAGGAACAGCGCCCATGGAAGCGCGGCAGCGCCGACGACGCGGCGTTCCTGCTCGGACAGGCGGAGCAAGTGATCATCGTCCCCGGCTACGGCATGGCGGTCAGCCAGGCGCAGCACGCGCTGCGCGAAATGGGCGACAAGCTCAAGGCGCACGGGGTCCGCGTAAAATATGCGATCCATCCGGTCGCGGGCCGCATGCCGGGGCATATGAACGTGCTGCTCGCGGAAGCGAACGTGCCGTATGACGACGTGTTCGAGCTGGAGGACATCAACAGCGAATTCGCGCAGACCGACATCGCCTTCGTCATCGGCGCGAACGACGTGACCAACCCGGCGGCCAAGACCGACAAGACCTCGCCGATCTACGGCATGCCGGTGCTCGACGTCGAAAAGGCCAAGACCGTGCTCTTCATCAAGCGCTCGATGGGCGGGGTCGGTTATGCCGGCGTCGACAACGACGTGTTCTACATGGACAATACCATGATGTTGCTGGGCGACGCCAAGAAGATGGTCGAGGAAATCGTCAAGTCGCTGGACTAACGTCTGGCCTTCCGCTCCAATCGGCATGGGCACGATGATTGGGGCGGGTGAACGATGACGGTAGGGGATATTATCGGCGGCGGCTTTCGGCTGCTGCGCGAGCGGATCGGT
This sequence comes from Sphingomonas sp. TREG-RG-20F-R18-01, assembly GCF_022662475.1. Taxonomy (GTDB): domain Bacteria; phylum Pseudomonadota; class Alphaproteobacteria; order Sphingomonadales; family Sphingomonadaceae; genus Sphingomonas. The sequence goes on along the minus strand of NZ_JAKNQQ010000005.1, from coordinate 189,211 downwards.
GCCGTGCTGGTGTGGGCAGTGCTGTATCTCGGGATGAATGGCATCCTGGCCCTGACGATGCGGCCGCTGCTTCACGATATGGTGGCGCTGCAGCGCGGCACCGGGTCGTCGGTCGCCCCGACTGCCCTCCCAGGGGTGATGAGCCAGCTGTCCGTGCTCAATTTGGGCATGCTCCTGCTGGTCATCGTCCTTTACGCAGCAGGACTGCGCGCTGCCGTGCGGCCGCAGGAAAGTCGGTTTGCGTTCCTGCGTCTCGGTTTCGACGAACTGCGCTTGCTGGGGGTGGGGGCGGTCCTGGCCATCCTGTTCACGGTCGCGTGGCTGACGGTCCTGATGATCGCGACCTTTCTGATCGCCCTTCTCAGCGTCGCCTCGCCGATCGCGGGCGTGCTGCTCGCGATCCCCGTCGTGATAACCGTCGTCGCCCTCAGCGTTTATCTGCAGGTTCGGATGTCCCTCATTTTTCCGCTGACGATGCTGCGGCGCCGGATCGCGCTCGGTGAGGGCTGGGCATTGAGCAAGGGGCATTTCTGGACCCTGTTCGGCGCGTATTTCGTGATCGCGCTGATCGTCATGGTGGCGTTTACGGCGGTGTCCTCCGTTACGCTGGCACCCTATTTCGCTGATCTGGCGAACAGTCATTTTTCGCGCGAGGCGCTTCAGCTTGCTCAACAGCATCAGCTCGAACGACAGTTCGGAACGATCGATGCCCGTACGATCCTTGGCTGGCTGCTCGCGGCGGCGGCAGGTGCATTCTGGATCGCGCTTGGTGCCGGAGCGCTGGGAACCGCGGCGATGGGATTGCTGCACGCCGAGTTCGACGACATTGGTTCGATCTACGAATAGTGTCGGAAAACCTGCACCATTCCGGTGGTACCGGCGCGACGGTTACCAGCCCAATTGCAGGGACATGCACCGAAATGGCGTGATCGACGCTGTTTCGCCTTTGGCAAAATGCGTACTTTACATAGACCTTTGCGGCCGCATCTGGGGGGAGCGCGGAATGACACGACAGTCAGACGTCGAATGGCTCGCCGGCACCGGAGCTGATGGCGCGGGAGCGGATCGCCGGTCAGTGCTGGTGATCGCGGACGAAGCTCCGATCTCCGGCCGTACAACCGGGGGCATGGCAGTCCTGGCCAGCGGGGCAAGGCTGCAGGCGCATCTGTCCTGGGCCGAGGCGGGCCCCCGGCTCGAGCGACAAGCCTTATGTCGGGTGATCCTCGCCGAGACCATCGGGGTTGCCGATGCTGTCCTGGAGCACGTGTTGCCGCTGCTCGCCGATCTTGCCGGCATGCGCGACGCGAGCGTCGTCATCGTCCTGGAACCGTCCCAGATCGATCTCGTCGCTTCCGCGATCGGCGCGGCCCCGGTGGACCTGTTATGCGCGCCATCGGTCGCGGAATGCGTCGGCAGCCTTTGCCTCGCGCTCAGTCCCACGCTCGAGCGGGTTCATGAAATCGGACCGAATGGCGAGGCGGCGCGGTTGATGCGGCTGAACGAGGAAATTGCGCGGATCGCCGAAACGCTGACCCGCCTGACTCGCGGCGAAGACGAGGCGGTACGGGTCGGATTGGTAACGGATACCAGCCTCAGCTATCGCACCGGCCCCTCGGCGGACCGCTCCGACATTCGAGTCCGCGACGTGCGGGATACGATCCGCGCGCGTCGCCTGCGGGACCAGTTTTTCGGAGCCGGACTGTTTGAGGACCCGGCGTGGGACATGTTGCTGGATTTGTTCGCCGCGGAGCTGGAGCGCGTGCAGGTTTCGGTGTCCAGCCTGTGCATTGCCGCCGCCGTCGCGCCGACGACGGCGCTGCGCTGGATCGCGCGCATGACCGAGGCCGGGTTGTTCGAACGTCGCCCGGATCCCTTCGACCGTCGCCGCGCGTTCATGGTCTTATCGGCTCGCGCCAGTCTCGGGATGCGCAACTATGTCGCGGCGGTCCGGCATGCCGGCGTAGCCATCGGCTGACGAATGAACGGGCTTGCCCTGTCCGCAGACCGGTGGCATTGGCCCCGGCACGCCGAACCGACCTTGTCGTTGAGTCGCGCGGGCGATTAGCTCAGTTGGTAGAGCGTCTCGTTTACACCGAGAATGTCGGCGGTTCGAGCCCGTCATCGCCCACCACCCTTTTTGCGCATTCAGCGATCGTGATCGAGGATCGTTTCCATCGCGACGAAGGTCGAGGTGCTCGCGACGTGCGGCAGGCTCGAGATCTTCTCGCCGAGCACGTAGCGATAGCGGCGGATGTCGGTGGTGCGGACCTTCAGCAGATAATCGAAGCTGCTCGCGATCAGATGGCATTCCTCGACCTCGGGGATCTTGCGCACCGCCGCGTTGAAGTCGCGCAGCGCACTCTCGCGCGTGTCGGACAGCTTGACCTCGGTGAAGGCGACATGGTCGAGCCCGAGTTTGGCGAGATTGGTCACCGCGCGAAAGCCGAGGATATAGTCCTGGTCGATCAGCCGTTTCAGGCGAACCTGCGTAGGCGTCTTGGACAGGCCGATCCGCTCCGCCAGATCGGTGACGGTCATCCGGCCGTCCTGCGCCAACGCAGCGATGATCGCCTGATCGAACCGGTCAAGTTCACCAGCAATGGCGCGTTGCGTAGGAATTGTACCTGTCATCGCATCCAATTGGGGTCGATATGGCGTCCTGGTCAAGCATGATCGGACGGATTCCCCAAGGGTGTGCTGCTATAGCGGATCGCACCTGCCCGAAGGACTGCCATGACCACCGACCAGCGCACGCCGTTCGCCCGTTTCGCCCCGATGATCCGCACCGCCGATCCGCTGCGATCGGCGATCACCGCCGCCACGCGGACGCCCGAGCCGGTCTGCGTCCCGCCGCTGGTCACGGCGGCCACCGTGCCCGACGCGGTCCGCCGCGCCTCCGCCGGGACCGCGCGCGCGCTGATCGAGCGGTTGCGCGGATCGAAGGCGCGTGGCGGGGTGCAGGCGCTGGTCCAGGAATATGCGCTGTCGAGCCAAGAGGGCGTCGCGCTGATGTGCCTCGCCGAGGCGTTGCTCCGCATCCCCGACACCGCGACGCGCGATGCGCTGATCCGCGACAAGATCGGCGGCGGCGACTGGGCATCGCACATCGGGGACGGGCGCTCGCTGTTCGTCAACGCCGCGACCTGGGGGCTGGTCGTCACGGGCAAGCTCACCGCAAGCGCGGACGATCGTGGTCTCGCCACCGCGCTGACGCGGCTGGTCGCGCGGGTCGGCGAGCCGGTGATCCGCCGCGGGGTCGATCTCGCGATGCGGATGATGGGCGAGCAGTTCGTCACCGGCCAGACGATCGACGAGGCGCTGCGCCACGCAAAGGATCGTGAGGCGCGCGGCTACGGCTTCTCCTACGACATGCTCGGCGAGGCGGCGACGACCGCTTCGGACGCGGCGCGCTATCTGCGGGACTACGAACAGGCGATCCACGCGATCGGCGCAGCGTCGGAAGGGCGCGGCGTCTATGGCGGGCCGGGGATCTCGATCAAGCTGTCGGCGCTCCACCCGCGCTACAGCCGCGCCCAGGCAGGACGCGTGATGATCGAATTGCTGCCGATCGTGCGCGGGCTCGCCTTGCTCGCCAAGGGCTATGACATCGGCTTCAACATCGATGCCGAGGAATCGGACCGGCTCGAACTGTCGCTCGACCTGCTCGAGGCGCTCGCCGAGGATCCCGCGCTCGACGGGTGGAAGGGGTTGGGCTTCGTTGTCCAGGCCTACGGCAAGCGCTGCCCGCTGGTGATCGATTTCGTCATCGCGCTCGCGCGGCGGACCGGGCGGCGGATCATGATCCGGCTGGTCAAGGGCGCCTATTGGGATGCCGAGATCAAGCGCGCGCAGGTCGACGGGCTGTCGGGCTATCCGGTCTATACGCGCAAGATCTACACCGACGTCGCGTACATCGCGTGCGCGCGGAAATTGCTGGCGGCGCGCGACGCGGTGTTCCCGCAATTCGCGACGCACAACGCGCAGACGCTGTCGACGATCTACCAGCTTGCGGGCGAGGACTTCGTCGTCGGCGATTACGAGTTCCAGTGCCTCCACGGCATGGGCGAGCCTTTGTACGACCAGGTCGTCGGCGCGAACGGGCTCGCGCGGCCGTGCCGGGTCTATGCCCCGGTGGGCACGCACGAGACGCTGCTCGCGTATCTCGTCCGACGCTTGCTCGAGAACGGCGCGAACTCGTCGTTCGTCAACCGGATCGGCGACCCTGCGGTGCCGATCGAGGATCTGATCGCCGATCCGGTCGAGATCGTCCGCGCGATGCCGGTGCCCGGCGCGCCGCATGACGAGATCGCGCTGCCCGTTGATATCTACGGTGAACGCCGCAACTCGGCAGGCCTCGACCTGAGCGACGAGGCGAGCCTGCTCGCGCTTGGCGACGCATTGGTCGCAAGCGCGCAGCAGGACTGGCGCGCAGGCGTCGACGACGGTCGCGCGCCGGTGCTCGTCCGCAACCCCGCCGACCACCGCGATATCGTCGGTCGTGTGTTCGAGCATTCCGATGCCGAGGCGACCGCCGCAATGGAGCGTGCGGCCAGTGCCGCGGCATCCTGGGCGGCGACCTCGGTCGGCGACCGTGCCGCCTGCCTCGATCGCGCGGCGGACCAACTCGAACAGGCGATGCCGACACTGATGGGGCTGGTCATGCGCGAGGCGGGCAAATCCGCCGCCAACGCGATCGCTGAGGTGCGCGAAGCGGTCGATTTCCTGCGCTATTACGCGGTGCAGGCGCGAGAGACGCTCGGCGGTGCGACGCCGCTCGGGCCGATCGCGTGCATCAGCCCGTGGAACTTCCCGCTCGCGATCTTCACCGGGCAGATCGCCGCCGCGCTGGTCGCGGGCAACCCGGTCGTCGCCAAGCCCGCACAGCCGACCCCGCTGATCGCTGCCGAGGCGGTGCGGATCCTGCATGCGGCGGGGGTGCCCGAGGCGGTCGTCCAGCTCGTGCTCGGCGATGGCGCGGTCGGCGCCGCGCTGGTCGGCGCGCCCGCCACCGCGGGCGTGATCTTCACCGGGTCGACCGGGGTCGCGCGGACGATCCAGCGCCAGCTTGCCGGGCGTCTCACCGCGCAGGGCACGCCGGTCCCGCTGATCGCCGAGACCGGCGGGCAGAATGCGATGATCGTCGATTCGTCCGCGCTGGCGGAGCAGGTCGTCGGCGACGTGCTTGCGTCCGCGTTCGACAGCGCGGGCCAGCGCTGCTCGGCGCTGCGTGTGCTGTGCCTGCAGGAGGAAGTCGCGGATCGCACGCTGGCGATGCTGCGCGGCGCGGTGGCGGAGCTGGTGATTGGCAAGACCGACCGGCTCGCGGTCGACATCGGCCCGGTCATCACCGCGCAGGCGCGCGACGGGATCGAGGATCATATCGCGCGGATGAAGGCTGCGGGGCACCGCGTCGAGCAGGCACGGCTTGCGCCCGAGACCGAGCACGGCACCTTCGTCGCGCCGACGATCATCGAGATCGACGCTATCGCGCAGATCGGGCGCGAGGTGTTCGGGCCGGTGCTCCATGTTCTGCGGTATCGCAGCGGCGGGCTGGACGCGCTGATCGATTCGATCAACGCGACCGGCTACGGGCTGACCTTCGGGCTCCACACCCGGCTCGACGCGACGATCGAGCATGTGACCCGGCGGATCGGCGCGGGGAACCTCTACGTCAACCGCAACACGATCGGCGCGGTCGTCGGTGTCCAGCCATTCGGCGGGCGTGGGCTTTCGGGAACCGGGCCCAAGGCAGGCGGACCGATGTATCTCACGCGACTGGTGCAGGCGTCTGCGGCCGCCACGCCGTCGGAGGCGGGCACGGGCGATTCCGTCGCGCGGGTGCTGGCGACCTGGCTCGGGACGCAGGGCGAGCCCGCCATGGCGGCGGCGGTCGGCGCGATCGCGGATCGCTCACGGCTTGGCTATACCGTCGAGCTGGCCGGGCCGGTCGGCGAGACCAACCGCTACGCGCTCCACCCGCGCGGGCGGATCGCGGTGATCGCGCGGACCGCGCACGGGCTCTGGCGGCAGATCGGCGCGGTGCTCGCGACGGGGAACCATGCGGTAGTAATTCCGGGCGGTCCGCTCGCGGTGCCTCCGGCGGGCATGCCCGCGGCGGTGGCGGCGCGGATCAGCTGGCCGTCGCAAGGGCTCTCCGAGGTCGATGCGCTGGCGGGCGCGCTGGTCGAGGGGGATGCGGCGGACGTCGCAGCCGCGTCGCGCGCGCTGGCGGCGCGGGAGGGGGCGATCGTCTCGCTGCATGGCGCATCGAGCGCGGAGGTGGTGGCGCGGGCGGATGCGTATCCGCTCGATCTGTTGTGCGAGGAGGTTTCGGTTTCGATCAACACCACCGCCGCCGGTGGGAATGCGAGTTTGATGACGCTGGCGTAGAACGGAAACTCACCCCTCCCCTTCAGGGGAGGGGCCGGGGGTGGGGCTGTGTCTCGCAGAGAGGTTGCTCTGCTGGACTTCCCCACCCCAACCCCTCCCCTGAAGGGGGGGGCTAAGACTCTCACCACCCCCTACAACGCCGTCGCGAACGTGATCGCGCCCAGCACCACGCCGGGCGCATTCGCCAGCGCCACCGGCCAGTCGCGCTGCGGCTTGAGCAACCCGTACGCCACCCACAAGGTACAATTCACCGCCGTCGCCAGCGGCTGGATCACCGATCCCTTGTGCCCCGCCAGGTTGAGCTGGATCTGCGAGATGTACGAAACGTACATCATCACCGCCGTCGCGGTCGCGACCCAGCCGAGCAGCAGGATCGCGCGCTCGGCAGTGAGGGGTTTGGCCGTGCTGGCCATCATCGATCTCCCTTTGTGTTGCAGTGCACAACAAAGGTTGGACCGTTCGGTTCACTCCGGCAGCGGCATCGCCGTCTGCGTGAGGCTTGCGGCGACCGCCTCGGCGATCTTGATCCCGTCGACCGCCGCCGACAGAATCCCGCCTGCATAGCCAGCGCCTTCGCCCGCCGGATACAGCCCGCGCGTGTTGAGGCTCTGCAGATCGTCGCCGCGCTTGAAGCGGACCGGCGAGGAGGTGCGCGTCTCGACCCCGGTCAGCAGCACGTCGGGATGGTCGTATCCCGGGATTTGCCGCCCGAACACCGGGAGCGCCTCGCGCATCGCGGTGATCGCGAACTCGGGAAGGCATTCGGACAGGTCGCCCATCGTCACGCCGGGGCGATAGGACGGCACGACTTGCCCCAGCGCGGACGACGGCTTGCCCGCGAGCAGATCGCCCAGCCGTTGCGCGGGCGCCTTGTAGCTCGACCCGCCCGCGACATAAGCGAGCGACTCCCAGTGCCGCTGGAACGCGATCCCCGCGAGCGGATCGCCCGGATAGTCGCGCTCGGGGTCGATGCCCACGACCAGCCCCGAATTGGCGTTGCGTTCGTTGCGCGAATATTGGCTCATGCCGTTGGTCGCGACGCGGCCTTCCTCCGAGGTCGCCGCGACGACGGTGCCGCCCGGGCACATGCAGAAGCTGTAGACCGTCCGCCCGTTCTTGCAGTGGTGCGACAGGCTGTAATCCGCCGCCCCCAGGATCGGGTTGCCAGCACTCGGCCCGAAGCGCGCGGTGTCGATCCACGATTGCGGATGCTCGATCCGCACGCCCAGCGAGAAGGGCTTGGCCTCGACATAGACGCCAGCCTCGTGGAGCATGGCAAAGGTATCGCGCGCGCTGTGCCCGATCGCGAGCACGACATGATCCGCGCGCAGATAGCTGCCGTCGTGGATGTGGAGCCCGCGCACGTGGCGTGTGCCGTCACCGCGCGTCTCGATGTCGATCCCCTCGACACGCTGCTGGAAGCGATATTCGCCGCCGAGCGCCTCGACGCTCTCGCGCATGCTCTCGACCATCGTGACGAGGCGGAACGTGCCGATATGCGGATGCGCCTCGGTCAGGATCTCCTCGGGCGCGCCCGCTTTTACGAACTCCGTCAGCACCTTGCGGTCGAGGTGTCGCGCGTCCTTGATCCGGCTGTAGAGCTTGCCGTCGGAGAAGGTGCCGGCACCCCCTTCGCCGAACTGGACGTTCGATTCGGGGTTGAGCACGCTCCTGCGCCACAGCCCCCAGGTGTCCTTGGTCCGCTCGCGCACGACCTTGCCGCGATCGAGGATGATCGGGCGGAACCCCATCTGCGCGAGGATCAGCCCGGCGAACAGCCCGCACGGCCCCGCGCCGATCACGACCGGGCGGATCTCGCTCTGCACGGCGGGAGCCTGCGCGGTGAATTTGTAGCGCGTGTCGGGGGTGGTGCCGACGTTGCGGTCCTTGCGGAACTTGGCGAGCACGGTCGCCTCGTTCTTAACCGCGACATCGAGCGAATAGACCAGAAGGATCGCCATCTTGTCGCGCGCATCGTGCGCACGGCGCGCGACCTTGAAGCGGATCAGGTCGCGTGGGCTGATCTTGAGCCGCTTGCAGATCGCAGCGGGGAGCGCCTCATCGGGATGATGGAGCGGAAGGGCCAGTTCGGTAATGCGCAACATCGCCGGCCCTTACCGCGAGATGCGTCCTGATGCCATGACCGGCGTTGTCGTTTGAGGGGTGGCGAATCAGCCCTTGGGCGTGACCCACACCGCCACCGGCACCGCGAACTTGCCCGGCGCGGGCTTGCCGACTTCGACGCGGTCGGCGGTGACGAGCTCGCCGGTCTCGAGATTGAAGGACACCCACGGCTTGGGCATCCGGCCGAATACCATTTTCTGGATGGGCTGGCCGGTGGCCGTGTTCATGATCGTTGCGGTAATGCTCATCCGCGCGGCGTTACCGGTCCTTCCGCCCGCCTGTCCAGACCCGGATAGCGTCCGCACGCCCCGCCATTTCGACAGCTTCATCCGACAAGGCGTCGATCCGACCGTGTTTCGATCAACTGACTCGTATCCTTTGCTGCGTAGTCGCTTGCCGTGCAGCGTTTTGTATCTTCCGGGGCGGCGTCGTCCGCGATCCTTGCCATTGCCGGTGCGGCGGTCGCCAACGCCTTGGCGCGGGATGACAGCGACAATGCCAGCCTGGTCGTGATCCGGTTCGGTTGAGCCGCGGACGATGGGGAAGGATCCTCATCGTCCGCACCAATGCTGCACTGCTACCGGTTCGTGGTGGACACCGTCGCAAAGGCCTGCGGCGCGTCGCGCAACTGGAGATAGATCCGACCGTCGCGGCTCGCTGGCGTGGTGATCTTGGCGGCGACGAAGCCGTCGGGGATCGCCTGCATCGAATCGGGCTGTTCGCTCGCGCCGATCGCTTTCACCAGGAACAGCCGGTCCCCGCCGATCTGGCAGCGCTCGCGCCCGGGGCAACTGACCGAGCGGATGTCGGGCAAGCGTACGATCGTTGCCAGCGGCGTCCAGTTGGACGCGATGTCGTCATGCCAGACCCGGAATCGGACCGGACCGTAGGCCAGCGCGCCCAGTGCCTCGATCGGCGAAAACGCGATGATCCCGGTCGCCGCGTCCTGCAGATCATAGCCCTTGCCGGGTTTTATGATTCCGGATGCCCGCCCGTCCGCGGTCGCGACCTCGATCGACTCCTGGCCGTCGAGCGGCTCCATCGCATCCTTGTGAAACGCGAAGCTGATCCGTGCGTCCTGCGCGAACACGTTGGGGTCGCGCATGACGATGGGGATGGTGCCGTCGTGCGCGGGCGTCTGGCCCGCGATCCGGACGAGCACCGCTCCGGTCCGGCGTGCGGCAATCGTCACCGGCATGGTCTTGCGGCGGCCTGCGCTGAAGGTCACTTCCGCGGTCAGGCTGGTTCCCGCGCCGATCGTCTGCGCCTGCGCCGGGTCGTTCGCGAGCAGCGTCAGCCGGTCCTGATTGTCGACCCGCGTCAAACCCCCGGGATGGAACGTCATCGGCCCCATCGTCATGCTGCGCACCTGGTCGAGCCGGGCACCGGTCAGGATCGCCTCGCCATCCCCCGCGTGGAAGGACAGTTCGTCGACGCTGCTGGCCTCCTGCAGGGCGGACAGCGTCACCACGGCCGGGGTCGATCCGGCGACCCCTTCGATCACGATCGAGACCGGTCCCGGAGCCATTTTTTCGAGGGGCAGCGTCGCGACGATCCCGCGAGTGCCCGCCTGCTTCCACGGTACCGGCCGGGGCGCCCCGTCGCCCCGGCGCACCGAAACCTGCGACACGCATCCCGCGCCGCCGCCGAGGATCTCGACATCGTTGGCGCGGCCGACGACGAGCGACGTGCCCTCGGCCGTCTTCCAACTGTTGACGAGTGGGTTGGACAAGGCGAAGTTCGGCCCGTCAAACGGGGTAAAGCCCCAGGTGCCATGCAGCTGCGCCGGAATCGCGCCGCCGAACGGTCCGTTCGGAATGGGCCCGTCCAGCACATAGCCGCCGCGGCGCGCCTCGGCGTGGACCGGAACGTCGACCAGCGTCCCGTCCGGACGTTTCAGCCGCAACGCCATCTCGCGGGCGAATTGCGTTGCGTAGATCAACGGTGCGCCCTCGACCGGCAACACCATGTCGGGGGATGCGCACAGCGCGATGTCAGGCGTGGAGGGACGCAAGGGGGGCGGCTTTGCAGCCTCGATCGCGGGCATCGCGACGACCATGACCGACGTCGGCTTGGCAAAGGACAGGGGCGTGTTGAGCAGCAGGGTCGCGCGCCCGTTGCCGATCTGGGCCAGTGCCGGGATGAACTGCAGCTGGGTCGACTGGAACGCACCGAGCAGGCGGAACATGTCGCGCACCACGCCGATGTACGAACTGTACGAGCCGTAGCCTGCCTGGGGCGTCGCGCTGAGCTGGAAGGCGAGATCGGTCGGCGCGCCAGCGAGGGTGGAGGCCAGTGCCGAGCTGTGCGTGTCGGCCAGCAACAACGTCTCGCGGTCGCCGGTCAGGCAGGCGGCCTGCAGCTCGGCGGGTTGCTGGAGGCATTCCGCTTTGAGCTTGATCGACAGGCTGCGCGTCAGCACCTGCGAGGCGGCGGAGACGCTTTCGGGGTTCTGCCGTTCGGCCTTGAGCGTTTCGCGCAGGAAGGCGTCGAGCCGGGCCCGGTCCAGCGTCGCCTGGTTGAGTTCCTGCACCGCGCGGACGAACGCGCCGGGGCGTTTGCGCACCGTGCTGATCACGGCATTGGCGCCACCGCCACTTTCGGGAATGACGAGCAGCGCCATCTGTTGCGCGCCCTTGGGGACGGTCAGCGAAAAATCGGCGCCCTTGCCCTTCCAGCTACGCGCCTCGTGAAACCAGTCCTTGGCAGGCCGGTCGATCGCGCCGCGCAGGAAGCCCGCCACGATGCGAAAGCCCTCGGTCTGCTCCTCCGGCAAATCGAGTTTGACCGAAACGAGATCGCCCTCGACGAGATTGGGGACCGACTCGAGCGGCAGCGTCACCGCGCCATGCTTGACCGTGACCTCGACCTTGGGGCCGACCAGATCGAAGGATGACGACGCCGCTTGCGTCGACGAGGTGGCGCACAGTCCGACCAGCGGCGCGGTGCAGGTGAGGGCAAGCCATCGCGCGCGGCGCAGCATGGATTTGGGCATCGCTCTGAAATGCATCAGATCTCCTGCTTCCCACGTGTGTTCACAATAAGGCTCGTGTCGTTGCGGGGGCTTAGCTTTTGTGCGGCGCGGCGCAAGAGGGCGTCGCATTCCGGTCCTAAGCTGCGACGCGCGAAAGGTTGGCAAGCGCTCAGGCCTCCGCCTCGTCCAATGCGCGGGCATAGGACCGCGGGTTGTCGAGATACCGCGCCAGGAAGGCGTCCGCCGGGACGCCGCGTCCGTACAGAAACCCCTGGCCGGCATCGCAGCCCGCCTCGCGCAGGGCCTCCGCCTGCGCGCGGGTCTCGATCCCTTCCGCGATGACGTTGATCCCCAAATTGCGCCCGATCGTCGCGACGCCCTTGATGATCGCCTGGCTATGGGCGTCGCTCACCACGTCCTGGACGAACGAGCGGTCGATCTTGAGGCGGGACAGCGGAAAGGTCTTCAGCGCGCTGAGCGATGCAAAGCCCGTTCCGAAATCATCGAACGCGATCCCGACGCCGCGCATATGGAGCGTCCGCAGCGGATCGAGCTCCCGCCGATCCTGGCGCAACGCGATCGTCTCGGTGATTTCCAGCTCCAGGTCCGCCGGCGCCAGGCCGTGCCGCGCGAGCGTCGTTTCGACCGTTTCGACGAGCATGCCGGCATGGAGCTGCGCGGCGAACAGGTTGACCCCCATGCGGATCCCCGAAAGCCCGGCGAGTCGCCATTGCGCGAGCGTGCGACAGGCTTCGTCCAGCACCCACCCGCCGGTCTGGAAGGCGAGCGCATGGGTTTCCAGAATGGACAAGAATGCCTTCGGGAAGAGCAGGCCCAAGGTCGGATGGCGCCAGCGCAACAAGGCCTCGGCGCCCACCAGGCGGCCGTCTGCCAGGCTCACTTGCGGCTGGAAATGGAGCTCGAACTGCTGCTTGGCAAAGGCGTGGCGGAGTTCGTCCTGGAACACGCGGGTCGCCGCGAGCTGCTTTTCCATCCCCGTGTCGAAGATGCGGTACCGGCTTCCGCCATCGTTCTTGGCCTTGAACAACGCAAGATCGGCCCGGATCAACAACGCTTCGGTATCGCGCGCCTGCAAGGGCGCGATCGCGATCCCCACGCTGCCGGCCAGCTTCAACTGGTATCCGTTGACCGCGAACGGACGATTGATCAGCTCGAGCAACGTCTTGGCACGCTCCCGAATGGCGCCCAGTTCGCTGCCGTCGGCGAGCAGCAACGCGAATTCGTCCCCGCCGAGCCGCGCAACGACTTCGCCCTCTTGGGTAAACGCCAGGGTGCGCAGCGCCAGCGCCTGCAGCAGCGCATCGCCGGTGGCGTGGCCGAGGTCGTCGTTGACGGTCTTGAACCCGTCCAGATCGAACACGATCACCGCAGCACTGGCGTTCTTGCGCAGATGCGCGGACACGCACGCCTTGAACGCCGTGCGGTTGAGCAGGCCGGTGAGCGGGTCATGATTTGCGCGATATTCGAGCTGCTCTTCGCGACTGCGACGCTCCGAAATGTCCTGAATCTGCGCACCAAATCCGACGCCAAGCGGTCCGCGCCAGATGGTCAGGAACAATTCGATCGGGAATTCCGACCCGTCGCTACGCAGCGCCATGAGTTCGAGCGGCCGGCCCGCGAGGTTCGATTCCGCGCCTGCCGCGACCCGGGCAAAACCGTCCGGATGCGAACCGCGAAAACGGGGCGGAACGATCCGCGCCATATCCTGCCCGGTCATTTCCGCGCGGCTATAGCCGAACATCTCCTCGGCGCCCACGTTCCAGAACGACACGCGGCCGGCCGCGTCGGTCGTGATCAGCGCCATGTGGGCGCCTTGCGCGAAGGGCGCCAGGATTTCCGAAACGCGGTCCCCGTAACGCCGCTCGAACAGGTCGACCACGATGCCCGCCATGCGAGTCAGCATTGCGGCATGTTGCGGGGTGAATTGGCGCGTGATCGTGTCCAGCACGCAGAAGGTCCCGATCCGATGGCCATCGGCGGTGGTCAACGGTGCGCCGGCGTAAGCGCGAATACCGGCAAGCTGCACCAGCTCGCTATGTGCAAAACGTGGATCGGTCGTTGCATCCGCGACCAGCAGCGGCGCGCTATCGCCGATCGCCTCGCTGCAGAACGACTTTGCTTTGGCGAGGATGGTCAAATCCGTCCCATGATGCGATTTCAGCCACAGATGATCTTCGGCGACCAGGACGATCGCGCAGATCGGCGCTTCGAACAATTCCGCTCCAAGGGCGGTCATCTTGTCGAAATCAGGCTCCGGCGGACTGCCAAACAAATCGTAGCGATGGAGCGCGGCAAGACGACCCGTTTCATCGCCGCCAGTGTCATCGTCGTGAAACAATTTTCTATCCAGACATCCGCCTTACGCGCCAAGACCATGGCCGGCTCAAATTACCTAGTTATTAACAAAAGCTTTTATAAAGAATATTTAAAACGTTTTCTAATGAATTGGACGGTGGCAGAAACATTTTTCAGGGCCGGCGCAACGTCGCGTCATCGCGCGCCTTGCGGCTGCTTCGCCGGTCAGCGACAGGCGCGCCAGCCCAAGTCGCCCCGGTCTGCCTCGTCGAGATGCAGATGGTCACGGTGTGCGGCGTTATAGTCCGGCGACAGGACGGTCGCGAAGATACGGCAACTCCCATCGCGGGCCGCGTGCAGGAACCGTCCGCGCGCATCGTCGCGGGACCAGTCGCGCAGTACCGACACGCGTCGTCCGTCCGCCAGCACGAATGTGCTGACGTCGATGGCGTTCCCCGTCGCGTGCTCGCTCCAGCTGCCACCCGATCGGCCGTACATCCGACGACACGAGTAGCTGCCGAGATGTTCGATCCGCGCCACCGTCGTCCCGAGCAGGCGCTGCGCGGCGGGCTGGACCACCTGTGCCTGCCAGAGCAGCAGGCCGGCGGCGACCGGGCAGGCGGTGGCGACCGTTGGGCTGAGCACCAGCATGTCTTGCCGCGGCACGATGCGCACGCTGTCCTGCATGCGGCACTGATCGCTGCCATGTGGCGGCACGGCAGCGAATTTCAGGCCTGCATCGCGCAGCAGCGCGCGACAGGCAGGCGCGTCGCGCCCCAACGCTGCGAGCTTGCGCCCGGTGAACAGCCCGGGCGGCTGGTCCAGCCGAAGGGGCGTCCACGGCAGATCCTGTGGCGCAGGGCGGACAACCAGGAAAACGACCAGCGCGAGCGCGACGAGGAGTGCGAGCGTTGCCACATGACGCAACCAGCGGAGGGCAGTCGCCACGATCATAGCGCAATGCAACGCCGCACGGGCAGCTTTGGCTGCGTCGGCCTACGCCCTTCAGTCGTAGCGCGCGACCCACATCGTCGCCAGGATATCGCTCTCGGTCGGCGCCGGGCTGTTCGCGGGCGCGACGCCCTCCGCCACCGCCTGCCGCGCGACCGCGGTCGCGACGCGTAGCGCGATGTCGCGCAACCGGGTGATCGGCGGGAGCAGGGTGCCGCCTTCGCCGTCCATCGTCGCCAGTTCGCGTGCGGCCGCCATGAACATGCCTTCGGTCACGCAGCGCGCGCCCACGGCGAGCGCGCCTAGCCCGACGCCGGGGAAGATGAAGACGTTGTTGACCTGCGTCACGCCCGCGACCCCGAACGGGCTGCCGGTGCCGACGATCGCGCGACCGTCGGTCCAGTCGAACAGGTCGGTCGGATGCGCCTCCGCGCGCGAGATCGGGTTGGACAGCGGAAACAGGATCGGGTGCTCGACCCCCGCCGCCATCGCGCGCACCACCGCCTCGCCGAACGCGCCGCTTTGCCCCGAGGTGCCGACCAGCACGGTCGGCCGGATCCGCTCGACCGTGCCGAGCAGGTCGAGCGGGATCGGGATGTCGGTCTCGTGCCGCGCGAGTGCCGTCTGCGACGGGGTCAGCCCCGGCATGCCCGCGACGACCAGCCCGTCGCGATCGACCGCCCAGATCCGCGTACGGGCTTCGCCATCGCTCAGGCCATCTGCGACCATCGCGCGCACCAGTAGTTCGCCGATCCCGCATCCCGCAGCGCCTGCGCCGAACAGCACGATCCGCTGGTCCGCCAGCGCGCCGCCGGTCCGCCGGATCGCCGACAGCAACGTGCCGAGCGCGGTCGCCGCGGTCCCCTGGATATCGTCGTTGAAGCTGAGCAGTCGGTCGCGATAGCGATCGAGCAGGCGATGCGCGTTATGGCCCGCGAAATCCTCCCATTGCAGCAGCACGTTCGGCCAGCGTTCGGAGACCGCGGTCACGAAGCTCTCGAGGAAGGCGTCATATTCGTCGCCGCGGACTCGCGCATGCCGCCAGCCGACATACAACGGATCATCGCGCCGCGCGGCATTGTCGGTCCCGACGTCGAGCAGGATCGGCAGCACTTCCGCCGGATGCAGCCCGGCGCACGCGGTGTAGAGCGCGAGCTTGCCGATCGGGATGCCCATCCCGCCCGCGCCCTGGTCGCCGAGCCCGAGGATGCGTTCGCCATCACTCACCACGATCACCTTGACCCGGTCGAACGCGGGGTCCGCGAGGATGTCCGCGATCCGGTGCTGGTTGGGGTAGCTCAGGAACAGCCCGCGCGGGCGGTGCCAGATTTCGCTGAACCGCTCGCACCCTTCGCCGACGGTCGGCGTGTAGATCAGCGGGAGCATCCGCGGCAGGTCCCGCTGGACCAGCGCGTGGAACAGGATCTCGTTCGAATCCTGGAGTTCACGGAGGAAGGCATAACGGTGGAAATCGTCCGCCATCCCGTCGAGCGCGCGCGTCCGCCGGTCGATCTGGCTTTCCAGCGTCCCGATGTGCGGCGGGAGCAGCCCGTGCAGCCCGAACGCATCGCGCTCCGCCTCGGTAAAGGCGGTGCCCTTGTTGGTCAGCGGATCGGCGAGCAGCGCGCGCGCGGCAGCATGGATGGCGGGAGCGATGACGGGGGTCCTTCTCTTAGAAGCGCAGGCTGATCCAGCCGGCGAGGAAATCGGAGCTCTTGAAGCCCGCGTCGCTGAGCGCAGGCCCGGCGGCGAGATGCTCGTAGCGCCCGGTCACCGAGATGCGCGGCGTCACCGCCCACACCGCCTGCAACCGCGAGACGTTGGCGATCCGCGCAGCGCGGAAGTTCTGCGTTCCAACGAATGGCGCGCCGCTTGCGCGGTACACCGCATCGGTGACATTCGCGCGCCAGTTGAGCGCATATTCCGCGGTCACGCGGAGCGACTTGGCGGGCGATACGGTCACGTTGGGGGCGAGCGTGACGAGGTTCGACGGCGTCAGGAACAATTGATAGCTGTAATAGATGTTGTTGCCGAACGGCGCATAGGCGTTGTTCAGCGTCCGCCCGCCATAGCCGCCGCCGCCGCTCGAATAATCGAAATGGGCGCCGACGCGCGGGGCGGTCTTGGCCTTGCCGACGCGGTAGGTCTGCGCGACGAAGAACTGCCACGCGTCGATCCGCTGGTCGATATAGGTGCCGAATTGATGGTTGACGGTCCAGTCGATCGTCAGCGGCCCCGCATCGCCATACGCATGGACGCCCGCATAGAAACGCTCCGCCGGGCCGATCCGCCCGCCCCAGGCGCCGACCGAATTCTTGCGCCGCCAGAAGAACGGATCGACGAACAGGCTCGACCCGCCGAACGCGGTCTTGGGCACCGCGAAGCCGAGCGACACGCCCGAGAAGCGCCGCGCCGGATCGCTCACGTCGTCCTCGGTGCCGAGATCGCCGTATGCGGTCGGCTTGAGATCGAACAGGTCGGCGCGGACGGTCTTGCCCTTGGCCCACAGCCGGATGCCGTTTAGCGTATAGCGGATCGTGTTGTTGTCGCGCTGCGAGACGAGCAGGTTGGGGCCGTCGGTGAATTCCTGCCGCCCGTAGCGCGCGCCGAGCTGGACCGAGCCGATATCGACGTCGCCCTCGACGAACGCCTGCTGGACGGTGAGATCGTTGCGCAGCGTCGCGGCGGGCGCGCCGAGCTCGACACCCGAAATCCCGCCATGCGCGACCTCGATATAGCCACGCAAATGCGAGCCCAAGTGCAGGTCGGCACCGCCGACGATCCGCAGAATGTCCTGCCGCTGCGCCTTGCTCTCGCGCAGATTGGGGTTGGTGGTGTGGTTGATCCGCAGCCGCGCTTCACCCGACAGCGTCAGGTAGATGTCGCCATTCGGGTCGAGCGGCAAGAACTTGAGCCGGTCGAGCGGATCGTCGCGCTTCGCCGGGTCCGCCATGCCGCGCCAGTCCTCGGCCCAGCGCGACAAATTGTACCCGTTGGCGTTGGCGCCATCGCCCGACCCGGCGGCGGGATAGCCCGTTGCGATCGGGGTGGCGGGGGCCTTTTCGACCGAACTCGACTGCGCGAGCGCCGACGATGGGGCGAGGACGAGGCCGGCGAATGGCACGAGGATGGCCGTGGCGGCGCGCAGCCGCGAAAGTTTCGTCATGGAAAGTCCTTTGGCGCTTAGTTGGCGACGCTAAGCGCGGCAGGGGCGGGCGAGAGGGCCGGCGCCGGAAGCACCTTGCCCGAGAGTGCGGCGTTGAGCTGCGCGACGTCGAGCTTGCCCTCCCACTTCGACACGACGACGGTCGCGACCGCATTGCCGATGAAGTTGGTGAGGCTGCGGCACTCGGACATGAAGCGATCGACCCCGAGGATCAGCGCCATCCCCGCGACCGGCACCGACGGCACGATCGAGAGCGTCGCCGCGAGCGTGATGAACCCCGCGCCGGTCACGCCCGCCGCGCCCTTGGACGACAGCATCGCGACGCTCAGCAGCAGCAATTGCTGCCCGAGCGTCAGGTCGACGTTGCACGCCTGCGCGATGAACAGCGCTGCCAGCGTCATGTAGATGTTGGTGCCGTCGAGGTTGAAGCTGTAGCCGGTGGGGACGACCAGCCCGACGATCGACTTGGGGCAGCCTGCGCGTTCCATCTTCTCGATCAGCGAGGGCAGTGCGCTTTCCGACGACGAGGTGCCGAGCACCAGCAGCAGTTCGGCCTTGAGGTAGAGGATCAGCTTGATGATCGAGAAGCCGGTCAGCCGCGCGACCAGCCCGAGCACGACCAGCACGAACAGCAGCGACGTGCCGTAGAAGGTGGCAACCAGCGTCGCGAGATTGGCGAGCGTGCCGACGCCGTATTTGCCGATCGTGAATGCCATCGCGCCGAACGCACCGATCGGTGCCGCGCGCATCACGATGCCGACCAGCCGGAAGAAGGCGATCGACACGTCGTTGAGCAGGTCGACCACCTTGGTGCCGCGGTCGCCGATCAGCGCGAGCGCGATCCCGAACAGGATCGAGATGAACAGCACCTGCAGGATGTTCCCCTGCGTCATCGCCGACAGGAAGGTGTCCGGGATGATGCTGGTGAGGAAGCCGGTCAGCGTCGTTTCATGCGCCTTTTCGGCATATTCGGTGATCTTGGACGTATCGAGCGAGGCTGGATCGATGTTGAGCCCCGCGCCCGGGCGGACGACGTTGGCGACGATCATCCCGATGATCAGCGCGAGCGTCGAGAAGAAAAGGAAATAGGTGAAGGCCTTGCCTGCGACGCGCCCGACCGAGGCGAGATCGCGCATCCCGGCGATGCCGGTCACGATCGTCAGGAAGATGACCGGCGCGATCACCATCTTGACCGCCTTGATGAAGGCATCGCCGATCGGCTTCATTGCCTCGCCCGCGTGGGGCGCGAAATGACCGAGCAGCACGCCCGCGACGATCGCGGTCAGAACCTGGAAATAGAGCTGTGCATACCAGCGCTTGGGGGCGACGGGCGGCTGGTCGCCAGCGGCGGGAATCGAAATGGTCATGGGGCCTTCATCCTCTGGGTCGCGAGGTTCTGCTCTGCGGCGATACCTGTGGTTGCAGTATTGCCGCCAAGATGCTGCGGCCGGGGCGTAAATGCGACGAGTCGAATATAGACACAAAAACAATGGCTTACGCATCATCGCGTTAGCGCGGTGTGCCGACTTTGGGCGCGCAGTGCACGCCCGTGTGCCGAAAGTTGCACATGACAGGGAGGCTGGTACAGTCGCGCATGGCCCGGCTGTTTCCCGTCCAGCGATATGCGATCCTGCTCGTCGCGCTGCTGTTGGCGGTCGCGGTCGGTTGGGGGACGGGCACCGCGGTCGAACAAAGCGCACGTGCGCGGCTGGCGACGTCGGTCGCGGCCGATGCGCGCTTGCGCGCGGCGCTGCTGGCGAGCGAGATCGCCCGGTTCCGGCTCCTTCCGCTGGCACTGGCCGATGACCGCGACGTGGTCGCCGCGCTGGCCGGGGGGGCGGGGGCGACCGATGCGCTGAATCGCAAGCTCGAACGGCTGGCGGCGCTCACCGGGGCGGCCGCCATGTATGTCATCGCCCCCGATGGCCACGCGATCGCCGCCAGCAATTTCCGCAGCAGCCACAGCTTCGTCGCCAGCGACTATCGCTTCCGCCCGTATTTCCAGGATGCTCGACGCCGGGGGGAAGGCCGACAGTTCGCGCTGGGGACGGTCAGCAACCGCCCGGGGCTGTACCTCGCGCGGCGCACCGCGGCGGGCGGGGTGGTGGTGGTCAAGCTCGATTTCGCCGCGATCGAGCGACAATGGGCGGCCGCCGGGGGCGTGACCTATGTCACCGATCCCGCCGGATTGATCCTGATCGCGAGCCGCCCGGCGTGGCGGTTCGCGACGACCCGGCCGCTGTCCCCAGCATTGCGACAGCGTGCGCTGCGCGAGAGCGGTGCGGCGGCGCTGCGGGGCGTGCCGTTCCAGCGTGACGGCGCCGGGCTGATCCGCATCGCCGGCATCCCCGGCGCGTTGCTGGTCGAGCAGACCGCACCCGATTTCGCGGGCTGGCGGGTGACGCTGGCGCAATCGACGCGTCTCGCGGTCGATGACGTCGCGCGCGCGGTGGCGGCCGCGGCGGGCGTGCTGGCACTGGCGCTGATCGGTCTGGCCTATGGCGCCTGGTCGCGCGCGCGCCGCCGCGCCGAGCGCACCAGCCTGCTCGAAAGCGCGGTCGCCGACCGGACCGCCGCGCTCAGCCGCGAGATCGAGGAGCGCGCCGCGCTCGAAACGCGGGCGGGCGCGCTGCGCGAGGCGTTGCGCCAGGCCAACCGGCTCGCGACGCTCGGACAGGTCACCGCCAGCGTTGCGCACGAGACCGCGCAACCGGTCGCCGCGATCCGCACCTATGCCGCGACCGGCGAGACCCTGCTAGACCGCGGTGCGACCGAGCAGGTCCGCGGCAACCTCCGGGCGATCGCCCGGCTGACCGAGCGGATCGGCGCAGTGACCGCCCAATTGCGCGGATTCGCGCGCAAGGCGAGCGGCGAGATCGGTCCGGTCGCGCTCACCGACGTCATCGAGGGGGCGCAACTGATCCTGCGCGACCGCCTGTCGCGCGTGGCGGTGGACTGGCCGACGTTTCCGGCGGGCCTCGATGTCGTCGCAGGACGGATCCGGCTCGAGCAGGTCCTGGTCAACGTGCTGCAAAACGCGACCGAAGCGGTCGCGACGGTGGACGCGCCGCGGATCGTGGTGACGCTCGACCGACGCGCGGACACGGTCGTGCTCCAGATCCGCGACAACGGGCCTGGCATCGCGCCTGACATCGCGGATCGGCTCTTCACGCCGTTCGCCACCAGTCGGGCGGCGGGACTCGGGCTCGGGCTGGTGATCGCCAAGGACATCATGGAGGATCTCGGCGGGCATCTCCGCCTGGTGCCGGGGGGCGGGGGCGCCTGTTTCGAGATCCTGCTGCGGCGCGCGCCATGACAAGCACGCCGCCCCGCGTCGCGCTGATCGAGGATGACGAGGACCTGCGCGTCTCGACCACGCAGTTGCTGGCGCTCGCCGGGTTCGCGGTCGATGCCTATCCCGCCGCCGCGCCCGCGCTCGCGGCGATCACGCCGGATTTTGCGGGCGTGGTCGTCACCGACGTCCGGTTGCCGCTGCTGTCGGGGACCGAGCTGTTCCATCTGCTGCGCACGCGCGACCCGACGTTGCCGGTGATCCTGATCACCGCGCACGGCGATGTCGCGATGGCGGTCGACTCGCTGAAGGCGGGGGCATGGGATTTCCTGACCAAGCCGTTCGACCCCGACGTGCTGGTCGCCGCCGTCACCCGCGCGGCAACGGCGCGGGCGCTCGAACTCGAGAACCGGACGCTGCGTGCCGCCGCACTCGCGGAGGCCGACGATGGGCTGATCGGTCAGTCGCCCGCGATCGAACGGCTGCGCGCGATGATCCCGACGCTCGCGGACGCCGACATCGACCTGCTGATCGAGGGCGAGACGGGGACCGGCAAGGCGCTGCTCGCGCGAAGGATCCACGCGGCGGGCAAGCGGCGGCGGCATCGCCTGCTCGGGGTGGCGTGCGCGGCCTATCCCGATGCGCTGCTCGACGGCGACCTGTTCGCGCGGGTCGGCAGCGGCAGCGTCGTCGCGGCGAGCCGGGGGACGCTGCTGCTCGACGATCTCGACCAGGCGTCGCGCGCGTTGCAGGCGCGGCTGACCGCGCTGGTCGAGGCACGCGCGCTGGTTACGCCCGGCGCGCGCGACACGATCCCGATCGACCTGCGCGTGATCGCGACCGCGGCGGAGGAAGGCGCCCGTCGCGAGGATGCGATCGCCCCCGCGCTGCTCTACCGGATCGCGGCGGTGCGGCTGCGGATCCCGCCGCTGCGCGAACGGCGCGAGGATATCGTGCCGCTGTTCGCGCATTTCGTCGGCGAATCCGCCGCACGGCTGGGCCAGCCGGTGCCGGCGATGAGCGGCGCGGCGCAACATCATCTCGCGACGCACGACTGGCCCGGCAATGTCCGCGAACTCGCGCATTTCGCGGAACGCTTCGTGCTTGGGCTCGATGCGGCGGTGGCCGCGCCGGACGACCGGCCGCAGAGCCTGCCCACGCGGCTCGATGCGTTCGAACGCGCCGCGATCATTGCGGCCATGGGGGCTGCGAACGGCGAGGTCGGCGCCGCGATCGAACAGCTCGGTATCCCGCGCAAGACCTTCTATTACCGCGTGAAACGGCTGGGAATCGCGCTCGGTCCGTTGAAGCGGGCGGGGTAACGGGACGGGCGTGCGTCAGCCGACGCTGCGTTCGCCATGTTCGAGCATCGCCGGGATCACCAGATCCTCTTCATCCGCCAGATGCCGCGCGAGCAACGCCATCAGCCGGTTGGTGGAGTCGGCATAGTCGTCGCTCGCGCTCCGCACCGAATCCGCGCCGCGGGGTAGCGCCGCGACGACCAGCCGGGCATGCTCGAGCGCGGAGAGCAGCGCCCCGTGGATCAGCTGATGGTCGTTCTCCAGCAAGTCGAAACCGGTCTGCATTCGCGGATCGAGCGCCCGGAACTTGGGGAAATAGGCCGAGTCCTCGATCTGGTGATGCCCTTCGAGATGCCGCAGGAAATGGTTGAAGCGCGGGACGAACGTCCGCTGGAACGTGGTCGCGTCGAGGGTGCCCTCGCGAAACGCCTCGGTGATCTTCTGCAACTGCCCGCCCTGTTCGCGCAGACTTGCGTGGACCCGCAGCCAGAAGTCGGCAAGCTCCCCGAAATTATGATGCTCCCGCCACGTCGGCGCGGGGTAGGTTTCGCGCAGATACGCGATCGTGTCGGGGATTCCGAGCCTGTTGGCGAGCAACCAGGCGTCTAGATCTTCTGCCATGCCCGGAGCCTTGGCGACGCGGTATGCACAACGCAACACCTGATCGCCCTTTCCATTGCTGCAGGTGGCTGCTCTACTTGCGCAATGACCCTGCTCCGCACCCTCGCCGCGCTCACCGTTTCCTCCGCGATCGCGCTCACGCCGCTCGCCGCGCAATCGACCTATGACTCGGTCGACCCGATGATCGGCACGGGCGGCGAGGGACATACCTTCCCCGGCGCGGTCGCGCCGTTCGGGATGGTGCAGCTCAGCCCGGATACCGACACCGGTCACGTCATCCGCGATGCGTACAAATGGGCGGCGGGCTATCGCTATTCGGACCCGACGATCGAAGGCTTCTCGCACACGCACTTTTCGGGCGCGGGACATTCCGACCTTGGCGATTTCCTCGTCATGCCGGTCGCCGGCGACACGGTCCCGCTCGAACCGGGCGATGCGGCGAAACCGGGGTCGGGCTATCGTTCGCGCTTCGACCATCGCAGCGAAGTGGCGTCCCCCGGCTATTATGCGGTAACGCTGACCGATCCCGGCGTCCGCGCGGAAATGACCGCGGGGACTCGCGTCGGGGTGCACCGCTACGCTTTCCCGGCGGGCAGGGCGGCGCATCTGGTGATCGACCTGCGTTCGTCGCTGTACAATTATCCGGGCAAGATCCTGTGGTCGTCGCTCCGCCTGCTGCCCGACGGAACGCTCGTCGGTGCGCGGCAGACCCGCGGCTGGGCGCCCGACCGGCAGCTGTTCTTCGCGATGCGCTTCTCGGCGCCGCTGACCGGCCACGGCTTCGTCAGTACCGAGCAGAACGTGCCGTACAAGGGCTTCCAGGGCCCCGGCCGCGACAGCGACGCGGTGGCCGAGCGGCTCGGCCGCGCGCTGGTCGCCAGGCTGGATTTCGGCCGGCTCGCGCGCCCGCTGGAGGTGCGCGTGGCCATCTCCTCGGTCGATGAAGCGGGCGCGATCGCCAATCTCGCCAGCGAGACGGGTGGTTTCGACGCGATCCGCGCGAAGACGGTCGCGGCGTGGCACAAGGCGCTCGACGTGCTGACACTGGAAGCACCCGCGCCGATGCGCCGCAACGTCGCGACCGCGCTGTACCACAGCCTGCTGGCGCCGTCGGTCGCAGGGGATGTCGACGGGCGCTATCGCGGGCCCGACAATCAGGTGCATCTCGCGAAAGGCTACACCTTCCGCTCGACCTTCTCGCTGTGGGATACGTTCCGCGCCGAGCATCCGCTGCTGACGCTGGTCCAGCCGCCCGCGACGACGAGCGAGATCGTCCGCTCGCTGATCGCGAGCCGCGAGGACAGCCCGTACGGCATCCTGCCTGTCTGGCAGTTCCAGGGGCGCGAGACCTGGACGATGATCGGTTATCACGCCGCCCCGGTGATCGCCGACGCCTATCTCAAGGGGATCCGCGGGTTCGACCCCAAGGCCGCGCTCGACGCGATGGTCGCGAGCGCGACCTATGCGCCGTACGGCGGGCTCGGCGATTACATGAAGCTCGGCTACGTCCCGATCGATCGCGAGCCAGAGGCCGCCTCCAAAACGGTCGAATATGCGTATGACGACTGGACCGTCGCGCGCATGGCGGCGGCGATGGGGCGGTCGGACGTCGCCGTAACGTTCGGCAAGCGCGCCACCAATTGGCGCAACAGCTTCGACCCCAGGACCGGCTTCGTCCGCGCGCGCAAGAGCGACGGCGCGTTCCGCGTGCCCTTCGACCCGACCGCGATCAATTACGGGTCGGACTATACCGAGGGCAATGCGTGGCAATACAGCTGGTTCGTGCCGCAGGACCAGGCAGCGCTGACGGTCGCGCTGGGGGGCGACCAGGCGACCGTCGCCAAGCTCGACGCAATGTTCGATTACGACAATTCCAAGCTCGACTATAGCCATGCCGAGGATATCGCCGGGCTGATCGGCCAGTACATCCATGGCAACGAGCCGAGCCATCACGTCGCCTATCTCTACAGCTATGCCGGCGCGCCGTGGCGGACGCAGGCGCGGCTGAAGCAGATCGTGGAAAGCCAGTATCATCCCACGCCCGACGGCCTCGCGGGGAATGACGACCTCGGGCAGATGTCGGCGTGGCTCGTCTTTACCGCGCTGGGCTTCTACCCGGTGACGCCGGGGAGCCTCGAATATGTCATCGGCCGCCCGTTCGTCGATCGCGCGGTGCTCGCGCTTCCCAATGGCCAGCGGTTGACGATCAGCACCGAAGGGCTGGATGCGGCGCATCCGTACGTCGGTGGCGTCACGCTGAACGGCGTAGCGGTGACCAAGGCGTATTTGCGCCACGACCAGATCGTGGCGGGCGGCACGCTGCATTTCCGGATGCAGGCCACGCCCGACAAGGCCTGGGCCACCGGCGCGGCGGACCGACCGTTCTCGACGAGCACGCCGCGCTAACCGATACTCCCGAGCGCCCTGACCCTTGCGCGTGCGTGAATCTCGTTCTGGGAGAGGACGACGGTTGCCGGTCGCACGCGCTCGATCACCGATCGGACGAACGGGCGGATCGACGGATTGGTCAGCAGGCAGGGGATCTCGCCTTCGCCCGCCAGCCGGTCGAACGTCTCGCGCACCGCCGCGATGAACCCCTGCAGCGCCGAAGGCGCCATCGCCAGCTGGCGGTCGTCCCCCTGGCCGACGATGCTTTCGGCAAAGGCGGTGTCCCAATCGGCCGACAGGGTGACGATCGGGATCGCACCGTCCAGCGCCTGTTGCGCGGAGATTTGCCGGGCGAGCCGGGCGCGGACGTGTTCGGTCATCTGCGTCAGGTTGGCGGTGATCGGCGCGGCCTCGGCAATGCCTTCGAGGATGGTCGGGATGTCGCGGATCGACACGCCTTCCGACAGCAGGTTCTGCAGGATCCGCTGGACGCCTGATACGGAGATTCGCGCGGGGACGATCTCGGCGACCAGCTTGGCCGAATCCGGATGGATTTCGCCGAGCAGCTTCTGCACTTCGGTATAGCTCAGCAGGTCGGCGATGCTGCCCTTGACCAGTTCGGTCAGATGCGTGGTGATGATCGTCCCCGCATCCACCACGGTCAGCCCGCGGAACCCCGCCTCCTCGCGCAGGTCGCGGTCGATCCACAGGGCGGGGAGATTGAAGACCGGTTCGCGCGTCGCTTCGCCGGGAATCCCGACCTGCCCCCCGCCCGGGTTGATGACCAGCAAGCGGTCGAGCCGGATTTCACCGCGCGCCGCCTCGGTTTCCTTGATGGTGACGAGATATTCGTCGGGCTTGAGCGCGAGATTGTCGATGATCCGGACCGCCGGGAGGACGAAGCCGAATTCGGTCGCCATCTGCCGCCGCAGCGCCCGGACCTGGTCGTCCAGCCGTGGTTCGCGCGTCGCATCGTTGATGATCGGGAGCAGGCCATAGCCGATCTCGATCCGAACCGCGTCGATCGCCAGGGTGCGCGAGATCGGCTCCTCCGCGCTCGCGGCGGCGTCGGCTTCGGCCGCGGCATGCGCGGCAGCGGCGCGGGCGGCCTTGGTGGCGGCGCTGCGCGACAGGGCCCAGGCGGCGTACCCCGAGGCCGCGGCGAACAGCGCAAACGGCAGGAACGGCAGGCCGGGCAGCAGCGCCAGCGCGCCCATCAGCGCCGAAACCATCCCGAATGCCTTGGGATAACGCCCGAGCTGCTCGCCCAGGGCGGCGCCGGTCTTTCCCGCCACTCCCCCTTTCGAGACGAGCAACCCCGCCGCCATCGACACGATCAGCGCCGGGATCTGGCTGACCAGCCCATCGCCTATCGTCAGCAGCGTATAAGTGTGGAACGCCTCGCTGAAGGGCACGCCGTGGATCGCGACCCCCATCACCAGCCCGACCAGCACGTTGATCGCAGTGATCAGCAACGCGGCCATCGCATCGCCCTTCACGAACTTCGACGCACCGTCCATCGCGCCATAGAAGCCGCTCTCGGCCTCGACCTCGGCACGGCGTTCGCGCGCCTGTTGCTCGGTGATCATGCCCGCCGACAGGTCGGCGTCGATCGCCATCTGCTTGCCGGGCATCGCATCCAGGCTGAACCGCGCGGCGACTTCGGCGATCCGCCCGGCACCCTTGGTGATGACGACGAAGTTGATGACGACGAGGATCGCGAAGATCGTCAGCCCGATCACGGTCTCCCCGCCGATCAGGAATTCACCGAACGCGCCGATCACGCCACCCGCGGCTTGCGCGCCCTCATGCCCGTGCGCGAGGATCAGCCGGGTCGAGGCGAGATTGAGCCCCAGCCGCAGCATCGTCGCGATCAGCAGGATCGTCGGGAAGGCGGACAGCTGGAGCGGTTTCTCGATGAACAAGGCGGTCATCAGGATCATCACCGACAGTGTGATCGACAGGGCCAGGCCCAGGTCGAGCATCCACGCGGGCATCGGCAGGATGAGCATCGCGATGATCGCGACCACGCCGATCGCGAGTGCCATGTCGCGATTGGCCCCGATCTGGCCGAGCAGGCGGTTGAGCAAGGGCATCGCCTATAGCGCCGGGGTCACGGCGATCCCCGCCTCGACGAACGCCTTCAACTTGTTGCGCATCGTCCGTACCGAGATCCCGAGGATCTGCGACGCCGAGGTGCGATTGCCGCGACACCGCTCGAGCGTCAGGAGGATCAGGTCGCGCTCGACATCCTCGACCGTGCGACCGACCAGCGCATCCATCTCGGCTGGCCCGGTCGAAAGGCTGCAGGTCGCGGCGATGCACGCTCCGTCCGCCAGCACCAGCATGTTCGGCGCGATATCGGGACCTGCGCTGAGCAGCACGGCGCGGTGCATCACCTCCTGCAGTTCGGCGACGTTGCCCGGCCAATCGTAGCCCGCAAGCAGGCGGCAGGTTTCGTCGGTCAGGCGTGGCGCAACACGACCTTCGGTGGCGGCGAAGCTCGTCGCGAAATTGCGCGCAAGATGCACGATATCGGTGCCCCGCGCACGCAGCGGGGGCAACACGATCGTCGCCAGCGCGAAACGCGCGAGCAGATCCGAGCGGAACCGCCCGGCATCGACCAGCGGATCGAGGGCACGGCGCGCGCTGGCGATCAGGCGGGGCGCGCCCGGGTCGTCGAGCACGGTCAGCAGGCGTGTCTGCAACGGAGCGGGCAGCACCTCGATATCGCGCAGGAAAACCATTCCGCCGCGGGCGGTGGTCATCGCGCCGCGCCGCTGCGCGCGCGCTTCGGGGAAGGCAGTGCCGTCATGGCCGAACAGTTCGTATTCGAGGATATCGGGCGCTACGCCCGCGCATTCGATCGTGACGAAGCTGCCCGCGCCGCGCCCGCCTTGATGGATCGCCTGCGCAACCCGTTCCTTGCCGGTGCCGCGCTCCCCGGTCAGCAGGATCGGCGCGTGACTCGCGCCCATCGCGCGGGCGAACTCGGGCGCGCGCGTGAAGGCAGGATGCTCGCCGATCAGCGGTCCGGCCGGCAACGCAGCGATCTCGCGGATCGCAGCGGCAATCAGGTCGCGATCGGGCGGCAGCGGGACGTAATCGCGCGCGCCAGCCCGGATCGCGGCAACGGCGCGGGCTGCCGACGCATCGATCCCGCACGCAATCACCGGGACGGCGAAGCGCTCCGCGGCGAGGTCCGCGAGAAACCCGCAAACATCCGCCGCCACGTCGATCATGACCAGCGCGGCACCCTGTTCGCGCAAACAGGCGAGCGCCGCGCCGACGGTCCCCGCCGTCGCGACTTCTGCGCCCGCATCGCGTGCCATGCCCGCGGCGACATGAAACGCGCCGTCGGGCGGACCGACGAGCAGCATCCGGACGATCGATCCCGCCACCGGCTCAGCGCCCCGCCCGGACGATTTCGGTCAGCGTCACGCCGAGCGAATGATCGACCAGCACGACTTCGCCGCGCGCGACGAGACGGTCGTTGACGAACACGTCGACCGGCTCGCCGACGCGCCGGTCGAGCTCGAACACCATCCCGGTGCACAGGCCGAGCAGGTCACCGACCGGCATCTGCGCCCGGCCGAGGACGGCCTGCACCTTGACCGGCACCTCATGGACCGCTTCCAGCCCGGTTGGGGTGGCCTGTGCCCGCGCGGGGGGAAGGTCGTCGAACGGCTGATAGACGGGGCTCGCCGCGTCTTCGGGGGTATCCGCCAGCATCGGCAGATCGTGCGCGTCCACGCCTGCTGCGGGGAAAGGGGTGTCAGTCATGGTCTGCTCCATCACGCGTTCATCCACTGGCGCAACACCGCCGCTGCCTCGGGCGGGCTCGACGCCACGCTGTCCCCGATCTTCTTGAGGACCGAGGCCTTCACCCGGCCGTCGACCTGCGCGACGGTGATTTCATGGTCGAGCAACGGCTGGTCGCTCTGCGCCGCCTGCAACGCCTCGAGCCGGCGCAGCGCGTCGGGGTCGCCGCCCGCTGCCTGTTCCGCGATCGCGAGCATCTCGGCCTGCTGATCGGCGAGCGCGGCCTGGGAATCCTCGACCTCCGGCGCTGGCAGCGGCTCCCGTCGGGCCCGGATCATGCGCAGCGCGATCAATCCGACCCCGGCAATCACCAGCAGCTTGACCAGCCCGACCAGCTGATCGGAGGTCAGGACCGCCCACCATGCCGATTTGGCGTCCGCGGCCGCCTGGTCGGCGGCAAAGGCCATGCTTTCGACCACGACGCTGTCGCCGCGTTGCGCGTCCAGACCGACCGTGTTTTCGACCAGGCGGGTCAAGCGCTGGATTTGTGCCGCCGGCAGTCCCTTCGTGCCGCCGTCCACCATCACGGCGACGGTCAGTCGGTTGACCTTGCCGGGGGCGCGGACGACGACGCTGTGCGTCGCGCTATTGGCATAGGTGGTGTCCTCGGACGCCTCCTTGCGCGCGGTCTGGCGCGTATCGTTGCCGCCGTTCGCCGCTGGCTGACCTTGCGCTTCGGGCAATTGCGTCGCGACGCTCGCTGCACCGGTACCCTGGAGCTCGCGGTTCTGGTCGTCATTGTCGACGGTCGTCTGGTGCGCGATGACCTGCTTGTCGGGATCGAAGACGGTCGAATCCTCGCGCGTCTGGTCGCGGTCGATCTGCGCGGACACTTCGGCGCGCACCTTGCCCTGGCCGACGATCGGCTCGAGCAATGCCTCGATCTGGTCGCGCAGCTTGGCTTCGACCTGGGTCTGGCGCGCGTCGGCGTCCGCGGCACCGGCGGCATCCGCCTGGCCCGCCCGCGCCAACAGGGCTCCGGTCTGATCGACGATCGACACCGCCTCGGGCGACAGGTCGGGCACGGCAGAGGCCACGAGGTAGCGGATCGCCTGGATCGTCTCGGCGGGTAACCGTCCGCGCGTCTTGACCGTGACGGCGGCGGAGGCCCGGCGCGCTTCGGCGGCGAACATCTGGCGCTCGGGCATCACCAGATGGACGCGGGCATGCGTCACTGCCTCGATGCTCTGGATCGAACGGGCGAGTTCGCCTTCGATGGCGCGCGTCTCGTCGAGCTTTGCGCGCGCGGCCGACACGCCGAACGGCTGTTCGGCGTCGAGCACGTCATAGCCGATCTTGCCGCCGAGCCGGTCGCCCGCCAGCGTCATGCGCAGGGCGGCGACCTTGTCCTGCGGCGCCATGACCGCGCTGCCATCGGCCGAAAGCTGGAACGGAATGTTCTGCGCGCGCAGCTTCTCGCCGATCGCCGCGGCCGCGGTCGGGTCGAGATCGGTAAAGAGGAACGCCATGGTGCGATCCTCGCCGCGCAGCGCGACCAGGCCGAGCACGGCGAGCAACGCCGCGGCGACGAGCCCCATGATGATCAGGCGCTTGGGCCCCAATTGGGCGATCAGATTGCGGAACTGCTCCAAGCGCGACCCCGTGGCGTTGCGGGGCGGCGTGGCCCCTTTGCCGAATTATAGGGAGGGGGCGGGGCGGCAGGTGTTGCCGGGCGGAAAAAGTTGCCGGGTCGGCGGGCGGGGTCAGGACGCGAGCAGCGCCGCCGCCTGGCTGGCGAGCGCCGGACGGCCGAAGTGATACCCCTGTCCGAGTTCGCAGCCCAAGTCGATCAGCAGCTGCGCCTGGGCAGGAGTCTCGATCCCTTCCGCGACGATCGTCATGCCGATGGTGTGCGCCAGCGCGACGATCGCCCGGACAATGCCGTCGCCCTTGCCATGCCCGTCCATCGCCGTGATGAAGCTGCGATCGATCTTGAGCACGTCGAACGGCAGCCGATGCAGCGATGACAAAGACGAGAAGCCGGTCCCGAAGTCGTCGAGACTAGTCTGCACGCCCCATTTGCGGATTTCCTGGATCACCTGACACGTATGATCGATGTCGACGATCGCGGTGCTTTCGGTCAGTTCCAGGCGAATCCGTGTCGGATCCACGCCTGTTTCCAGCACGATCTGGCGGACGCGAGCGGCGAAACCGGGCTGGGCGAACTGGCGCGCCGAGATGTTGATGCTGATGAACGGAGGGCGGTTCCCGACACTGGGCCAGGTTGCCGCGGTGGCGCACGCCTGCCGCAAGACCCAATCGCCCAGGAAGAGGATCAGGCCGCTGTTTTCCGCGACGTCGATGAACTCGGCGGGCAGCAGGCGACCACGGATCGGGTGGTTCCAGCGGACCAGCGCCTCGAACCCGCACACCGCCTTGGCCGAATCGAGCGTCACGATCGGTTGGTAGTCGAGTTCGAATTCCTCTCGCTCGATCGCGTCGCGCAGCTCGTTGGTCAGCCGGGCACGATCATGCAGCGCTTCGCTGAGCGCCTCGCTGAACCCGACGGTCCGGCCGCGCCCGCCCGCCTTGGCTTCGTACATCGCCAGATCGGCATCGCGCAGCAGCTGATCGACCGTGGCGTGAGCGACATGTCCGGTGGCGTAGCCGATCGAGGCGCCGACGTGACCGGACTCGTTCGATAGCGCCAGGTTCTCGTGCAGCCTCGTCGCGATCCGTTCGATCGTGGCGTCTCCCGCCAGATCCTCCCCCGCGAGATGCTCGATCAGAACCGTGAACTCGTCACCCCCCATGCGCGCGGCCGAGGTGCGGTAGGCGCAGCCTTCGGCGTCGCGCTGCGCCTCCAGTTCCGCAAGCGTGTCGCGCAATACGTCCGCAACGCGGATCAGGACGCGGTCGCCGGCGTGATGGCCAAGCGTGTCGTTGACGAGCTTGAACCCGTCGAGATCGAGAACCATCACGGCAAGCGCATGCCGCCGGATCGGCGCCAGCCGATCGAAGCTGGCCTGTAGCCGGTCGTTGAACAACGCGCGGTTGGGCAGCCCCGTCAGCGGGTCGTGCAGCGCATCGTGGATCAGCGCGCGCTGGGCACGGTCGCGTTCGAAGACACGGCCCAGCTGGACTCCGGCCTGTTCGAGGATCCCGATCATCTCGGGATCCGACGGGATCGCCTGGCGCATGTAGAATTCGAGCACGGCAACGACCTCGTCCCCCGCCAGCACCGGAAAGGCACAACCTGTTCCGAGACCACAGCGTTCGGCGATCGCCGCGCGCACGAAGAGCGAGGAATGTCCGAGATCGGCGATCCATTCCGATCGCGCGCTGTCGAACACCCGACCGGGAAGGCCCTCGTCACGCTGGAAGCGCGTTCGGCGGGAGGCTTCGACAAACGCCATCGCACCGGTCGCATCGGTCGCTCGCCAGATATCGCAGCCCTCGACGTGCGTACGGTCGTCCGACACCATGAGGACATTGCCGATGGTCCAGTTCATGCGCTGGCAAATGGCCTCGAGCGCCGCCCCCAGCGCCTCGGGAATGCTGCGCGCCCGATTGGCGAGATCGGTGATGTGCTGCAGCAATTGCAGTCGCTGCTGACTTTCGTACAGCGTGCGCAAGCCATGCTCGGCGATACGTTCCGCCTCGAGCCGTGCCTTGCGCTCGCGTTGCGCCATACGCTCGGCGCGGGCAAGGCGTTGCTCTGCCGTGGGAGGTGCCGCCACTAGGGCATGTTTCATCCGTCCCACCGCACGCGGATGCGACACAGCGGGCTATCCTCCAGCATGCAGGCGAGATGCGAGATCGTCACCCGTTCGCCGTAAAACGACGCTGCGCCGCGGATGAAACCCTCCGCCAGCGCGCACAGGCGACGGGGTGACTGATAGCCTATGATCAGGTCGCCATCGGTGGCGGTGCTGAACTGGAAATGCGGGCAGCCGGCCCCTGAATAGAGTTTTCGGACTTCGGGATGGATGATCTCGTTGACGCTGAGGATAAAGCTCCGTGCGCCGCGATGGCCCTCGAAGAACACGCCATAGCGCTCGGCCAGCAACGGCATCGCCGCTTCGCCGAACCACCGCAGCACGTTCGCGGGTGTCTCGCCGGTCGCGGCGGCGGCGGTGTCGACCAGCGCCAGCATGGTTTCGTCGGGATAGCTTCCGAGCGAGGTGAACGCGCCATCGATATTCGCGGCGTCGATCAGGTCGGTCCATGTGTCGGGTCCGTGCTCGATCGAGACGGCCTCTTCCAGGAGGTTGAAGATAACACCTTTCATTGGACCGAGCACTCTCCTGGAACAGCGTGATGGTGCGCCAATAAGGTTTCGAATTCGTTGCCGACCACTGCCTCGCGCGCGGCGCGGTCGAGGTACAGGCCGCCCTCGTCCCAGTCGATCCGTGCGTCGCCCGGGGCCAAGGAGGCGTCGGCCTCGACATGCAGATTCAGCCGCCGCCGGTCCTGCGCCTGGCGCAGCGTGATGCGGTCGGTGACATCCGACAACAGGTCGGGATGGACGCGGACCACGAGCTCGGTGCCGCGCGACACCTGGGCCAGCGCGCGGCCGATGGCTGCATCGATCGGCGCGGTCGGCGCCAGCGCGAGGGTGTGCGCCGCAAGCTGCGTCGCCGCGACCCGCGCGAGCTCCGCGGCGTCGCGCGCCAGATGCGCGCGCGTCTCGCCGAGATCGTCGGTCATCGCTTCGACCCCGGCATTCAGCGCATCGATCGCCGCGAGCAAGGCGGTTTCGCGATCCGCGCGAGCGTGGACGAGCCCCGCTTCGAACCCGTCGCAGCGCGCACGCGCCAATTCGGCGCGATGCGCGTCGTCGCGGCGCGCCATGTCGGCTTGCAACAGCTCCAACTCGATCGCCAGCGAGGTCGCGTCGCGATCGGGATTGGTATCGTGCGTCGGCACGGTCTTGAACACCCGGTCGAAGGCGAACGGGCGCGCTTGAAACGACAGGTCCATGAAGTGCGTCTCCGATTACAGGATCATCGTATCGTCGCTCTTCGGGTCGACCAGCACGATCTCCCCGCGTTCGACGAGTGACTTGGCGAGCCGCACCAGCGTATTCTGCGCTTCCTCGCAATCGCGGGCGCGGATCGGCCCCATGCCCGCCATGTCCTCGCGCAGCAGCTTGGCCGAGCGTTCGGTCATGGTCGAGAAGAACAGCTGGCGAATGACCTCCGGCGCACCCTTCAGCGCCAGCGCCATCTGACGCTTGTCGGCCTGCCGGACGATGACCGCGATCGCGGCGGGCAGGAGATTGGCCAGATCCTCGAACGTGAACATCAGCGCGCGGATCCGCTCGGCCGAGTCCGGTGCCTTGGCGTCGAGCGCCTCGAGCATCGCTTCCTCGGTCGCGCGGTCCATCGCGTTGAACAGCTCCGCCATCGCCTCATGCGGATCGCGCCTTTGCGAGCGGGCGAAGTTGGCCATGAATTCGTTCTTGAGCGTCGCCTCGACCTGCGCGAGCACCTCCTTCTGCACGGTATCCATCCGCAGCATCCGCTGGACGACGTCTACCGCAAGATCGCGCGGCAGGGTGGCGAGCACGCGCGCCGCATGGTCCGACTTGAGCTTCGACAGGATCACCGCAATCGTCTGCGGGTATTCGTTCTTCAGATACCCCGCGAGCACGCCCTCGCTGACGTTCGACAACTTGTCCCACATCGTCCGGCCCGAAGGACCGCGGATGTCTTCCATGATGTCCTTTACCCGCTCGGGCGTCATGATGCCGTTGAGCAGTCGCTCGGTGGACTCGAACGACCCGTGGCAGGAGGCGAGGGTGGAGATCTCCGTCGTAAACTGCAGGAGGAGATGTTCGACGACCTGCGCCGGAACGCGGCCGAGCTGCGCCATCGCCGCCGACAGTTCCTTCATTTCCTCGACCGACAATTGCTCCCAGATCGGCGCGCCATAATCCTGCCCCAGGGCAAGCATCAGGGCGGCGGCGCGTTCGCGCTGCGAGAACCGTTTGAGCTCGGGGGGTTCGGCGACGGGGGCCATCAGCATGGCGGGACTGCTCCAGCAACATCGTTAACGCGGCCGGACGGCGCGCGGCATGTCTATTATAGAGCGACGCCGCAGCCGTCCGGGCTCCGTGGTCAGCAATACACTTTTGATGGAATGCCATGATCATGACGGACCTGATCGCCGGTGCCGCCCGCCAGATGCATTATCTGGCCGACCGCCAGCGCGTCGTCGCGCAGAACATCGCTAATAGCGAGACACCGGGGTTCAAGGCGCAGGACGTTGCCGCGCCGGATTTCACCGATCTGGTCAGCGCTGCCGGGGGGGCGCGTATCGCGTCCCCCCGGGTCGCGCCGACCGCAGCGATGATCGCCCTGGGCGCGCGGCCCGGGGCGGGGGCCGGTATCGTGGCCGATCCCGACACGTTCGAGACCAAGGCCGATGGCAACAACGTGACGCTCGAGGACCAGTTGCTCAAGATGGGCCAGATCCAGGCGGACTTCGCCGCGGTCACGAACATCTATCGCAAGCAGCAGGCGTTGCTGCAGACGGCGCTCGGGAAGCGCGGGGGTTAGAACGCGCCGGAACGCCGATCTGCGCTCGACCGTCGAATTTCCCAACCCGTCCCCATGGGGTGAACGTCGGCGGTCGCTGCTGCGACGCCGCCAGCGGCGTTCCGAACCCGGCCGCTACAGGCTGGTATTGATCGCGATCGGCGCGGCCTGTTCGGTGCTCCACAACAGCCCGCCCGCGCCATAAGCGGTCGCGGTGGCGCCCGTCCGCCGCTGCGCTTCCTGCGCGATCGCGGCGAGCAGCTCGTCGGACAGGGCGATCTGCCGCGCGAGCACGGCGCCATTGGCCCGCGCGGCATGCATCAGCGTCTCGGACGCGTCGGCCAGCCCGGCGCGGACAGCGGGCTCGAGCGTTTCCACCCAATCCGGTGTCTCGCGCGCGAGCTGCGCCAGGCGCGTCTCGATCAGGGCGACGACCCGTGCCTTGGCGGTCGCCAGGGCGCCGATGCGGCGGTAGCCGCCGGGTTGCCCAAGCAACGCGGTTTCTTCCCCGATCAATTGGGTAAGCGACTGTACGAGATCGAGCAGGTCAGCTGGCATCGGGAGTTCCTTGCTTGAGGCGCATGATCTGGTCGAGCACCGCCGGCGCGAGCCCCAAGCCACCGCGCGCGGCCATCGCCGTGCCGAGCTTTTCCGCCAGCACGCCGCGAAACACCTCCTCGCCATGCCCGCCCGAAAAACTGCCGGTGTCGACGCTGTCCATCATCAATTGCGTCATCTGGCCAAGGAACACCGCCTCGAACGATTGCGCGGTGGCGCGATCCTTCGGCGTGGGCACGGCAGGTGCGACGGCGGCGGCGATGGAGGGACGGATCGGGGTCATCACTGGACCTGGATGTCGGCCTGGAGCGCGCCTGCGCTTTTCACGGCCTGCAGAATGGTGATCAGGTCGCGCGGGCTGACCCCGAGCGTGTTGAGCCCGGACACCAGCGCAGCCAGCGTGGGTTCGCCACCCACCAGACCGAGCGACGCCTTGCTGCCATCGTCCACGGAAATCGCGGTGCGCGGGACGGTCGTGGTCTGCCCGTTCGACAGCGGCGCTGGCTGGGACACGACCGGGCTCTCGGTAACGCTGATCGTCAGCCCTCCTTGCGCGATCGCCACCGGGCTGATCCGCACGTCGGCACCCATGACGACGGTCCCCGACGCCTCGTTGATGACGACGCGCGCGGGCTGGTCGACCTTGACCGGAAGGTTCTCGATCGCGCCGACCAGGTCGACCACCGAGCCGGGGAACCCGCTGCTGGACCGAAGCTCGACCGTCGCCGGATCGAGCACCGTCGCCGTTCCCGCGAACCGCCCGTTGACCGCCGCGGCGATGGTATTGGCGGTGGTGAAATCGGGGTTCTTAAGCGCAAGCTTGAGCGTCGTGGCCGACCGCAATGCGTATGGCACTTCGCGTTCGATGATCGCCCCATCGGCGATCCGCGCGGACGTGGCGACGCCGCGGCTGACGCTGGCACCAGCCCCTTGCGCCTTGAACCCCGAAACCGCGAGCGGTCCCTGGGCGACTGCATAGATTTCGCCATCGAGCGCGCGGAGCGAGGAGACGATCAGCGTGCCACCCTGCAGACTGGTCGCATCGCCGATCGCCGAGACGGTGACGTCGATCCGTGACCCGGCGCGCGCGAACGGGGGCATGGTCGCAGT
Source organism: Sphingomonas sp. TREG-RG-20F-R18-01 (assembly GCF_022662475.1). GTDB lineage: Bacteria > Pseudomonadota > Alphaproteobacteria > Sphingomonadales > Sphingomonadaceae > Sphingomonas. The sequence continues at coordinate 151,716 of NZ_JAKNQQ010000005.1, read as the reverse complement.
GATCGATACCGCCGCGACGTTCTGCGTCTTGAGCGGGGAACCGCGGACGTTGACGCCCATCCGTTCGAGCATCGCCTGGAGCGATTCCTCGGTAAAGGGCGCGTTGCGGGTACGGTCGCCCGTGCCTGCCAGCCCGACGACGATGCCATAGCCGACCAGTTGGTTGGGCCGGACGTTCTCGACATCGACGACGTCCTTGATCCGGCCATTGGCGATTGCCGGGCCGGGCAGCAGCAGCGCGAGCGCTCCGATCAATGGCAAAAGAAGCCTAATGGGGTTTCTCGCGGCGCTGCGCATATTTCGCTTCCCTCCGGCCACCGAACGCCGTTCGCTTCTCTTATAGAAAGACAAGGCGATGTCGGTTCGTCGTGGAGAAGAGGTTTTGCGGGTCGAAGGGGTTTCGTTGCCGGTACAGGCATTGCTCGGGGCGCTCTCGCGCGTCAGCGGTGCATTCCGCGCGACCGATGCCGTGGCGCCCGCGATCGATCTTCCCCCGCCGCCGCGCCCCTTGCAGGCCGCCACCTCGGTCCAGATGCTGGTCGCGCTCGCCGCGACCGAACCCCCGCGCGAGCGCCGCGGTCGAGCGGTCGTCGCGGTCGACCGCGGGGTTAGCCTGCTCGAACGGCTGCATGCAGCGACGCTGGCGGGTCCGGTTCCGTCCGCGCTCTTGGCCGATCTGGCCGAATGGGCCGACCACTTCGTTCCCCCGGACGATCCCCAGGCGGCAGCGATCGCCCGCGATGTCGAGGTGCGCGTTCGGGTCGAACTCGCCCGGCACGAACGGATCGCTTGAGACGCCGCCAACCGTATGGCCGCCATGCCGGCGTGACGAACGATCGGCCTGGCGCAATCCCCGAGATCGTTGCCAACCCGTCGCGCACCCGGCGCGGTCCCGGCGCATACGCGCTGCGGATCGCCTGGCTATCGGCCAGGCAGGGCCGGGAACCCCGTCTTACCCTTTGAGGCGCGCGCGCAAGCTCGGGACTTGCTGCAACGCTGTCCGATTCATGTGAACTTGGCCGGCGCATCCGTCCTGCGGCGGATGGGGTGCGGATCGCTACCCTCCATGCGACACAACACCCCGCCGTGGCCGGCGGGGTGTTGCTGATTTGCGCTGTGCGCGACTTTAGAACTCGTCCCAATCGTCGTGGTCGCGGACCAAGGCCGGGATCGCGGCAACAGGGAGGGGCTTGGGCGTTGCCAGATAGGCCGGCGGTGCCGATGCGGCCTTGCGCGGTTTTGTGGGCGCGCGGGGGGGCGCCGCGGCGATCCGCTTCGGCGATGGCGCGCCACTATTGCCGCCAAGCGTGAAGACCACCGCCTTCTCGCTGAGCACGGCGACCTCGCCGTTGAGGTTGCGCGCCGCGGCCGAGGCTTCCTCGACCATCGCCGCATTCTGCTGCGTGCCTTCATCCAGGCTCTGGATCGCGCTGGCGATCTGCTGGATGGCGGATGCCTGGGCGGCATTGTCGATCGACATGGCCGCGAGCAGTTCGTGGACCACGCCGACGTCGTCCGAAATCGCGACCAGCGCATGGTCGACCTTATGGACTGCATCGACCGCGAGCACGACGTCGTTCTGGGTCGTCGTCAGCTGTTCGCGGGCGCGCTTGGCCTCTTCCTCGGACCGCATCGCAAGCTGACCGACGAGATCGGCGACGACGGCGAAGCCGCGTCCGGATTCCCCGGCCCGACCCGCTTCGACCGCGGCGTTCATTGCCAGGACGCGGGTCTGGAAGGCGATCTTGTCGAGCCCCTCGATGACGCTGTCGATGCCCTTTGCGCTGTCCGACACCCGGTGCATCGCCTGGACGGCTTCGCCCGCGGTGCCGCGACCGGTGCCGACCGTGGCGATTGCCTGGTCGGCGCGTTCGACCGTGCGATGCGCGTTCTCCGCGCCGGTGCGTAGCCGATCGTTGATCTGGGTCACCGCCGCCGACGTTTCCTCGAGCGAGGCTGCGTTCGCTTCGGTCCGACGGGCGAGGTCGTCCGACGCCTGCTCGATCTCGCTCGAGCCGTTGCGGATCGTCCGCGAGCTTTCCGACACCGCTCCGATCAGGTCGCGCAGGCTGGTGAGCGCCGCATTGTAATGAGTTTTGAGCGCAATGTAGCTCGCTGGAAAATCCTGCGTGATCGGGCGTCCGAGATCGCCCCTGGCGAGCAGTTCCAGCTGCCCCGAAACGGTCTCGATCACCATGCTCTGGTCTGCGTCCGCTTGGCGCTTCAGCTCTGCGGCGCGCGCCTGTTCTACCGCGTTATCGCGGAATACCAGTAGCGCGCGCGCCATCGCACCGACCTCGTCCCGCCGCTCAGTGCCGGGAACGTCGATGGTGTTAGTGCCGTCGGCAAGGGCGCGCATGCCCTTTTCGAGCGTGCCGAGCGGCCCGGTGATCGCACGCTGCGTCACTAGGACGCTCGCGCCGATCGCGCCAACGACGCCAATCAGCCCGATCATGAGGAGGTTGCGCTGCGTTGCCGCGGCCTTAGCTGCAAGACCGTTCGATTGCGTGTCGGAGGCCGTCTGTCGCGCAGTGATCAACCCGCTCAACTGCGTCTGGAAGCGCATAATCCGCTGATCGGCGTCAGCCAACGCACGCCGCGCAGCGTCGTTGTCGTTGCGCAGGCCCATCGCGACCGCTCGTGCGATGACGCCATCGATCTCCACAAGCTGGCGATCGAGCATCTGGATCGCTGCGGCGGCTGCGGGCTCGACCCGAGCGGCCTTCCGCAGCAGGGCATGCGCGTCGCCCGAGGCGCGCTGCTCGTGCACAGCGGCGGCGCGAGCCTCGGCACTGGAACCGTCATAGCCCATTGTCTTATAGCCGTCGTACACCATCGCCCCGACCCGGTCGCCGGCGGCAGTCAGGCGATTGTTGTTGGGCAAGGTTATGTTTGCCAACGCGCCATAGCCTTGGCTGACCGCCGCGAGCTGGCTGGAACCGTTGAAAACGACGAACAGCGTGACAAGGCCAAGCGCAATCATCAGCGCGGCAATCTTGATCGCTATTTTGAGGTTGGTGAAGAAAGTCATCGACGCTCCTTTGCGTAAATGGTCCACCTCGCAAGATGCGCACGGATGGAACGATCCCGGATATTATAGAAGGGCAACCACAGCTTCGTTCGCAGCGGGCAGCAATGATGTCAGCGCAGATAGCTGACCAGGCTGAGGCTGCTCAACTGACTGAAGACCGAGTAACTCGCCTGGAGCATCGTCTTCTGTTGCGACAGGTCCATCGCAATCTGTCCGAGATCGGCATCCTCGTTGGTGCTGATCATGCCCTCGAACAGGGTTGCGCGGTCGTCGGCGCGGGTTGCCAGCGTCGCGGCCTGGGCCTGGCGCTGGCCGTTCTGCGCGTTGATGGCGCGCACGCCGGTCAGCGCGCCGTCGAGCGCGGTCCCCGCCGCCTGCAGCGCATCGTGCTGCGCGCTCGTCAACGGTCCCGTGAACGGGCCTGCGTCGGCAAGGGCACGGAACACCTTCGCCAGTTTCCCGCCGAGGTCGCTCGCGGTGACGCCATAGACCATGTCGAGATTGTCGCCGACCCGTGCGCTGGCGTGGACGGTGCCATTGCTGAAGTCCGTGCCGGGATCCGCCGCCAGGTCTTTGAGCGTCGCCGGTGCGAACGGCGCGCCGCTCTGGCCGCCGCCGAACAGCGGCACGCCCCCTTCGTCGGTGTTCATCAAGGCGGAGAATTGCGAGAAGGCGCTTTCGATCGAATTCTGAAGTCCGGCGGTCTCGCCGGTACCGGTGGCGGTCAGCAGCGTCTGTTGCAGGGTCGTGCCGAGCGTATCGACCCCGCTGATCGCCGTGTCGTAGAGCGACAGGGTGGTGCCGAGCTGTTTGGCGACGGTCGATTGCGCCCGCGCGCGTGCCAGCAGCGAATGCGTGGTCAACGTCTGCACCGCGTCGCTGCCGAGCGCGGAGAGGTCGTTTGCTTTCTTCCCCGACGCCAGTTGTGCCTGCGTCGCGACGAGCCGCTCCTGATTGCGCTGGATCGCGTCGGCGGTGATCCGTTGCTGGGGAATGGTGGCGATCCGGGTCATGCGGTGTCCTTTCAGCGGACCATGGTCAGCAGCGTGTCGTACATCGTGTTCACCGTGGTGATCACCCGCGCGGCGGCCGAATAGCTGTTCTGCAACACCACCATCTGCGACAGTTCCTCGTCGATATTGACGCCGGAAAAGCTGTCGCGACGGTTGACGGCATCGTCGCGGCGCGCGGTCGCATCGGCGAGGCGGGTCTTGGCCAGCGCGCTGCTGCTGCCCGCGCCACCCAGCACCCGGGCGGCAAGGGTCCGCGTCGACAGCGTGCCGGCGACGCCGAGATCGAGCGTCTTGGTCTGCGCATCGGCATAGCCCGCCGCGCCGCTGGTGTCGGTGCTGTTCAGCGCGATGCCACCGGGGATGGCAAGCGTATCGAGCCGCGCCAGCGGCAGCCGCCCGCCATTGCCCTGGATGTCGGGACGGATCTCTGCCGTGGCGAGGCCGCTCGCGCCGCCCGTCAACCCGGCGATCATCGTGAACGAACAGCCGGTGCCGGCACGGTCGGTCGAGTCCCCCGGGATCGACAGGGTCGCTCCCCCTACCGTCGCGCCCGCCGTGAACCGGACCCGCCCGCTGGGGTCGATCGCGAAGCTGCCGAAATGGCCGAGCGGACTGGCGTTGAGGTCGCTGATGATTTCCCCGAACGTGCCCCCCGCCCTGGGCGTCAGCGTATATTGGCCAAGCAGCCGCCCCGAGCCATCGCGCAGCGCCAGCTGCGCGGTCCCGCCCGGTGCGAAACCGTGCGGGTCGCTCGCGCAAAAGCCGCTGGGGATGGTGGCGCCGTTGGACCGGATCAGGTCGTTCATCCCGAACACCTGCGACAGGCCGCTTCCGGCGCGGAGCGCCGGGGTGGTCGGGTCCTGGCCGATCGCAACGCCATTGCCCGCGGCCGTGGCCGACAGCGTCAGCCGCCCATCGGAAAAGCTTGCGGTCGCCGCGCCCGCCAGCCCCGTGTTGATCGCCGCAACCATGTCGCCGACCGTCGCCTGCGGACCCATCGCGGTGAAGTCGAGCGTGGTGCTCGCAACCAGTTTGCCAGCGGCGCTCGTCACGGCGATGGTTGCCTTGCCGGTAAAGCCGAGCCGATCGCTCGCGGCGAGTGGCGTGTTCGCGCCGACCAGTTGTGCCGGTGGCGGCACCGCGGTCGCGGCGTTGGACGCTGCATTGAGCGATTGGCTCAGGCCTCCGAACAGACTGCCGAGCTGGTCCCGGAAGCCGGGGATCGTGCGATCGCGCAGGTCGAGCAGTGCGCCGAGCTTGCCGCCGACGCCAGCATTGTCGATCCGGTCGCCGGTCGCCACGCCGGGCAGCCCGGCGGAATCGGCGAAGCGGATATCGATCCCGGGATAGCTGGGTTGCGCCGCGCCGGCGGCCCCGCCGCCATTGGGATAGGACAGCAGCCGCAGCCGTTGATCGAGCAGCGGCGCACCACCCGCCGTCTCGATCGTGACCCGGCCGTCGGGCTGGTCCCGCACCGTGACGCCGATCAGCCCGCTGAGGTCCTGGATGGCCAGCATGCGCTGGTCGGCGACCCCCGCCGAGCTTCGCCCGAGTCCGTCGAGCCGCGATACGGCGTCGTTGAGGACGCTGATCTGCGACAGCAGGGCATTCGCGCGCGAGACGGTGTCGCCGATCGCGGCGTCCGCGTCCGCCGAAAGTGCGGCGGCGTCGCGGTCGACCTGCTGGAGCGAACCGATCGCATCCGCGGTCTTGGCGATGAACGCATCGGCATTTTGCGGCGTGGCGAGCGACCCGGTCAACGTCACGCCCGCAGAGGAAATGGCGTCGAGCTGCGTGGTCAGGCTCGATTCTGCACCGGGCGCGCCAAGCAACGCCTGCAGCCGGTCGAGATACGTCGATGTCGTCGTCGCGGAGCCGACATCCCCGGCGCGGCTGTAGCTCGCAGCTTCGAGAAAACGATCGGCGACGCGCGTCGACTCCCCGACCAGCACGCCGGCGACCCTGCCCCCCACGACATTGGTCGAGATGTTGAGCTGTTCGCGCGCATAGCCGGTGGTGCCGACGTTGGCGATGTTGGTCGAGACCACGCGCAACCCCGCCTGCGCGGCGTTGAGCCCCGACATCGCCGATCCAAGAATATCGCTCAGCGCCATGCCCTGTCCTTTCCGCCGCCGCGTGCCCCGCCCGGGATCAGCGCTTCAGGTTGCTGACTTCCTGCAGCATGTCGTCGACCGTGGTGATGATCTTGGACGACGCGCTATAGGCCCGCTGGAAGCGGATCATGTTGCTGAACTCCTGTGCCAAATCGACCGTGGAGGCCTCCAGCATGCTCGAGCGGATCGACCCCGCGCCCAGCGTGCCGGGCGTGTTGATCGCGTAATTTCCCGAGGAGTTGGACATCAGGAAACCGTTGCCGGACATGCGGGTCAGGCCGTCGGGGTTGGGAAAGGTCGCCACCGGCAGCTGGAACACCTTGCGGGCGATACCATTTTCGAAAACCGCGCTGACCGTGCCGGTATCGGAGACCTGCACCGATGCGATATTGCCGAGCATCCCGCCATTGACGCTCGAGGTGATCAGCGCGGAATCGGAGCCGAACTGGGTCAGTCCGCTGAGGCTGCCGTTGGTGCCGATCCCGAGCGTGATCGGGTCCGATCCGGCGCCGTTGGTCCAGCTGATCTTCAGCGGGCTGAACATTTCGGACGTGTACACCGACGGGTCGTTGACGATGCTGCCGTCCGCGTTGAAGCGGATCTCGCCGCTCGCCAGCACGCCGTTCGGCGCGGTGACTTCGGACGGATTCGCGTAGATCTCGCCGTGCCACGTATTGGCGGCGGTCTTGACGAAGCCCATCGTGACCTGGTGCGATCCACCCTGCGCGTCATAGACGGTCAGCGCGCGCGTGAATTGCGGCGTGACGGTTCCATTGGCGAGGTCGCCGCGATTGACCGGGCCGGTCACGGCCGCCGCACTGGATTGCAGATTGGCGCGCAGGTCGATGCTGTTGGTGGCCATCGCGGTGCCGGTCAGGTCACTCACGCGCACGGGTTCGAGCGCCGCGACGTTGCCGGTGTTGTTGAATTTGCCGCTGCTGTCGAGCCGCCAGCCCTGGAGATAGAAGCCCGCCGTGTTGCGCAGGAAAGCGGCGGCATCGGGCGTGAAGGACCCGGCGCGGGTGAAGGCGACCGCACCACCGCTGCCAAGTCCGGTGCGCGTCACGAAGAAGCCGCCGCCCTCGATCCCGAGGTCGGTCGCGCTGCTCGAGGCCTGCAACAGCCCCTGCTTCGAAATCAGCGCCTGTGGCATCGCCGATACGCCGCCGGCGGAGTAGGTCGTGGTCGCCCTTCCGTCGGTGACTAGCGTGCTGAACTGCGTATCCGTGCCCTTATACCCCACCGTGTTGATGTTGGTGATGTTGTCGGCAACGGCGGCCATGGCGGCGGACTCGGCGCTGAGGCCCGAAACACCAGCGTACAGGGCAGAATAAAGGCTCAACCGGGGTCTCCCACGTCTAACGCGCCGGACCGTGTCCGGGCATATCGCAAGCATCATAGAGGATCGCCGCGCGCGCGGACGCCGCTGCACCAAAAGGGGGATGGCACCGGCAAATCTTGCCGCATGCGCCCGGCAGCCCGCGCGCACGCCTATAAGATCGGGACCTCTCAGGAAGGATCGCGCGATGCGCTGCTTTGCCTTGCACGACGGCGAGACGATGATCGTCAATGGCGCGATCCTGCGCGTGCCGGTGGCCGCCCAGGTCATCGTCGACAACGAGGCCACGATCCTGCGGGGTGCGGCGATCATGCCTGCCGAGCTGGCAGTCACCCCCGCCCGGCGCCTGTATTACGCGTGCCTGCAGGCCTATGTCGGCCAGGACGTCGAGGGCAATCGGGCGCAGATCCTTGTGGATCTCGGCGCGTTGCTCGCCAGCCGGCCGCACGATGCCGCGCGTGCCGCCGGCGTCCGCTTCGCCAACGCCGTCGCGGTGTGCGACTATGTCGGTGCCCTTGCCGAATGCCGCGGGCTGATCCGGCAGGAAGGCGTGCCCGTCCGCGCGGATGCCGCGATGCTCGCGGCCTGACGGGACATGCATTCGCTTGCCTCTTCCGCCCGCACGCTGGCTGCGGTGTCGCCCTATCGGCGCTACGGCCGCGTCGTGTCGGTGCAGGGCGCATTGATCGAGATCGACGGCCTTTCGGGAGCAGCGCAGATCGGATCGCGGATCGCGATCGAGACGACGAGCGGTCCGGTCGCTGCGGAAGTCACCGGGATCAATGCGGGACGGGCGCAATGTCTGCCGTTCAGCGATCCGCACGGGTTGATGTCCGGGACGCCGGCGTGGCTCGAGGACGGGGCGTTCGCGGTCCGTCCGTCGCTGCGCTGGCTCGGGCGAATGGTGGACGGGCTCGGCCGGCCGATCGATGCGCTCGGCACCTTGCCCAACGGTCCCGACCCGCAGGCGATCAAGACGCCGCCGCCGCCCGCGGCGGCACGGGCGCGGGTCGGCGCACGGATCGATACCGGGGTCCGCGCGCTCGATCTGTTCGTACCGCTCTGCAGCGGGCAGCGGCTCGGGCTGTTCGCGGGATCGGGGGTCGGCAAGTCGGTGCTGCTGTCGATGCTCGCGCGCTGGACCGCGTGCGATGTCGCGGTCATCGGGCTGATCGGCGAACGCGGCCGCGAGGTCCAGGAATTCGTGACAGACGATCTCGGTGCCGAGGGCCTGGCGCGCAGCGTGGTGGTCGTCGCGACGTCCGACGAACCGGCGCTGATCCGGCGGCAGGCGGCGTGGACGACGCTCGCGATCGCCGAGCATTTCCGGGACCGCGGGCTGAACGTCCTGTGCCTGATGGATTCGGTGACGCGCTTTGCCATGGCGCAGCGCGAGATCGGCCTGGCCAATGGCGAGCCGCCCGCCACGCGCGGCTATACCCCGACCGTCTTCGCCGAATTGCCAAGGTTGCTGGAGCGCGCCGGGCCGGGGCTGCCGGGGCAGGGGACCATTACCGGGGTGTTCACCGTGCTGGTCGATGGCGACGATCACAACGAGCCGGTTGCCGATGCCGTCCGGGGAATCCTCGACGGACACGTGGTGATCACGCGAAAGATCGCCGAACGGGGCCGCTATCCGGCGATCGACCTGCTCAAGTCGGTATCGCGCATGCTGCCGCAGTGCCTTTCGGACGACCATAATCGGATCCGGATCGCCGCGCGCCAACTGTTGGCGACGCACGGCGACATGGAAGAGATCGTGCGGCTGGGCGCCTATGCCACGGGCGCCAATCCCGAGGTGGATCGCGCGATCCGCATCGCGCCGCAGATCGAGGCCCTGCTGACCCAGACGAAGCAGGATCGCGGGGACGCGGCGGAGGCGTTCGCGGCCATCGCGCAGTTGTTGGAGGGATGAGATGCAAACGCCGTATGATGCCGCGCTGCGCGCGCTCGACCGGGAAATGGACGCGCTGACGCAAGTGATTGCGGCGTCTTCGTCGCGGTTGGCGGAGGCGCGCCTGCTCCATCTCGCGCTGAGCAAGAAGATCGCCGTGGAAGCGCGGCTTGCGGCTGGCGACTGCCTGCTGCTGTCCGATTCCTATCTGGCGCGCGCGCGCGACGAGCGGGAACGGCGCGCGGCGGAGGCTGACGCAGCCGAAGTCGAGCTCGACCTGCTCCGCCACCGGGCTGCGCGCCAATATGCCACGATCCGGGCGGTGGAGTCGGCGGCCGATGTGTTTCGCAGCGAAGTGCGGCTGGCCGAGGACCGGGAGCAGCAGGCGCTGGTCGACGACATATCGGCCGCGCGTTTTGTCCGATTGCACAGCGCGAAGCGCCCGCAAGAGCGATGACGCCCGTCAGCGATGCGGCGCGCCTGACGCCGACCCAGCGTGCCAACTTGATCGAAGCGGCAGCCCATGCGCAGGTGTCCGACCAATTGTGGCGCGCGGCGCTCGGTACCGGCGGTTCCCCGTCCCCCTCCACCGCCGATACGCTGTCGGGTCCGGCGGCGCCGACTGCGGTCGATCCGATGTCCGGCTATGCGGACCGGATCGACCTGACGCATCTGATCGCGCTGTTCGATGCGCGGCACGGCAACACGCCACAGGCATCGCTCGACGATCTGGCCGTCGGTGATGGCGCGGTCTGCCCGCCGGGATCGGTGGATGGCGCGATGCATAATCTCGGCCCCAATGTCGTTCATGCGACAACGCTGCGCGCCGCGGCGGCGCGTTCCGGTATCCCTGACACGGCGCTCGCGGCGATCGTTCAGGCCGAGGCGGCGAAGGATTCGAGTGGGCGGTGGAATTGCTTCTCGCGCAATCCGCGGTCGAGCGCGGCCGGACTGGGGCAATTTCTCGGTCGTACCTGGCAATCGATCGCCGAAAAGCCCGGGTCATGGCTCAACGGCGTCGCGCGCGCGCGTGGCTGGCTCGATGAACGGGGGCGGGTTCGCCAGGAGTCGCGCGCGCCATTGCTCGCGCTGCGATACGACGCTCCGGCGGCGATCCAGACGATCGCGGATTACGCGCGCAGCAACCTCGACACGCTGCATCGCGCCGGTGTGCCCGTCGGGAATGATTCCGCAGCCATCGCGCGATCGGCCTATCTCGGGCATCACCTGGGACCGGGGGATCTCGTGCGTTTCCTGAAGGGCGGCCTGGCCGAGTCCCACGCACATGCGCTGCTAACGGCACAGATCGGCAGCAGCAGTGCCAACCGCGCGATCGCGGCGAGCGGGGACGCCAGCGCGGCGCACCGCGCCTGGCTGACCGCGTATGTGACCCGCAACGTGCAGCCGCAGCGCTTCGCCTGAGGGGCGAAGCTGCATTCATCCTATAGAATGGTTAACGACCCGGTACCCATTGTAAACCGCTTAACTACATGAGTTTAGCGGTCGACGGACAGTTCGACCTCGGGGTTTTACGTATAGGATAGTTATAATCCCATTTAACCCCGGCGGGCATGGTTGGCGCAACGGGAACAGCAACGGTGCTGCTCCCGACAGCCCCTGGGGGAGCTCATGTCGAAGACCACCATTGCCCTGGAAGCCGCCGTCGCCGACGTCATCGCCAACCGCCCGGCGCCTGGCGCGACGCCGACGACGCGGCAGCGGATCCTCGCCGATCGCGCCTTCGCCGCGGTCCTCAAGATCATCGCGCCGCGGATCCGGCATTTCATTCGCCAATATGGCCTGACCGCCCATTGGGACGATGCCGAACAATGCTGTGCGATCGGCGTGCACCGCGCCATCGAGGCGTATGACCCGACCCGCGCGCAATTCACCACTTTCGTCAACTGGCAGCTGCGCGGCGAACTGCAGAGCTTGCGCTTCCGGCTGATGACGGACCAGCGTCAGTCCGCGCGCCGGGTCGAGGCGACCACGGTGTCGCTGCACGCCGCCACGATCGGGCCCGATGGCGAACCCACTTCGCTCGAGGCGATGATCGAGGACGAAGCCGCGCTCGACCGTACCGAAGCGGGGGTCGATGGCATGATGGCGGACGACCTGCGGACCGCGCTGCTCGACGCTTATGTCGCGCAATTGCGCCAGGTTGGCGTCGACCAGCTGAAGCGCAAGGCGCGCAGCGTCCGTTCGGTCCAGTCCGAGACGACGTCACTGCCGCGGTTCCGCGCGAAGCCGGTAACGCCGGATGCGAGCGACCTTGCCGAACTGGAGTCGCGGATCGCAACCCAGCGCGCGTTGGTCGAGCGCCGCCTGCGCGACGATCCGATGCCGGCCGAGGATGTCGACACATGCCCGATCGAGCGCGAACGCGCCCGCCAGGTGGCCAAGCGCGCCGCTCGCGTGGTTGCCGAGATCGCGACGTCGGACCCGCGCTTCGCGGGCTTTGCCGACCGTCGCAAACCGCACCCGCGCCGGCGCAAGACCGACCACGGTGCGGCCGACACCACGATCCTGCCCGATACGCATGCGCCCCATAATGCATTGGCACGCGTGATCGTGCTCGACCCGGCAGCGGTCGAGGCGATCGACGGAACCGATGCGATCGACCGGACCCTGGATGGCCTGCGTGGCGAACCCCTGCGGTACGGTTTTGGCGCGATCAGCAGCGATCGGCTGCAGTGATGCGCGCTGCGTCGCTCTCCAGCCCTACCGCGCGTGCCGACGAGCCGCTCGATCCCTTGGCCGCCACGCTCGTCCCGTTCAGCGATACGCTGTTGGATACCGTCGCCACCAACTTCTGCTGCGCGATCGGGTCGCTGCTGGAGCGCGACGATCCGGCGCACGGCACGGTGTTGATCGCTTCGGCCGCGGAATTCGGCAGCGCCGGGATCCACCTGCGGTGTTGGGACCGGAAGTTATGCGCGACGGACGTCGTGCTCGATACCAACCGTCGCCGGGATCGCCAGATCGTACGGACGTCGAAGCTCTTGTTCGATCTGCTGCGCGCGCGCTGGCCGGAACGCGCCCGGCCAGCGCGGATCGGGATCCTGAGCGATGGTACGGGGATTGCGATCACGCCGGAGGACCTGTGGCCGATGGAGCCGGGCTGGATCGACCGACGCCTGGCCGACCCGCGGGGCCTGATTGCGCTGAAACGGTTCTCGCCGGACGGTGGGCTCGCCCTGCTGCGAGCGCCACGCCGAGCGCCCCAACGATGCCATTGACCCCCGGAATGGAGGATTTACCCTCCCCCGGTGCCAGCCTATGCTCTGGATGGGGTATGTCCGGTCGACAGGCCCGGGAACAAGGTAGATGAGCTTGGTCGACGCCGACGATATTCCGCCTTTGCCTAATGCTCTGACCGTCGACCCGTTCCGCGCCGTGGTATTCCCGAACCGAGTACGCGAAGCGCGACAGCGCGCCGGTTTTTCCCGGCTGCTGCCCTTCTCGAGCCGTATCCCGGACATCCCTTACATCCGGCTATCGAAGATCGAGCGCGGCGAGGTCGTCCCGCGCGCGCATGAGCTGGGCAGAATTGCCGACACGCTTGGAATTCAGGCGGAAGACCTGCTGCTGGACCTCGATGCGCCGCAGTTCTCGATCGATCGCTGGGCCGCTCCCTTTGCCGATCGGCGGGCGGTGGATGTTCCCGAAGAAGTCTTCGCGCTGTCGCTGGCGGCGGCGATCCGGTTGCGGCGCCAGGCCGATCGCACGCTGACGATCGCCGCGATCGAGCGGACTTACGGCATCGCCCCGGTTACGCTGTCACGCATCGAGAATGCGCAGCGACCGTTCGCCCGCTGGAACGCAACGACTCAGGCCGCAATCTGCCAGATGCTCGAGGTGCCGGACGAAGCTGCACTGCGCCAAAAGCTTTCGATACAGGCCGCGGACGGCACGCTGCACGCGATGGTGGTGGCGATGCAGAACCCGGCGTTGCGGGGCCAGCGCATGCGCGAGCGGATGGTGGCGCTGCGCGCCGAGATCGCCAACCTGCGTAGCGGAACGGTCAGTGCGGTGGCGCCGGACGGGCAGGGCGGACGGCGTCTCCCGGTCTTCGGCACGCCGCTCGGCAACGGGCTGATCGCGCGAACCCCTACCGGGATCATGATCCTGGAAATCGGCGACGCGGGATCGCGGGCGTTCGGGTTGCGCGCCTGTCGCCCGACGCTGGGCGGCGGATTGCCCGGCAATGCGATCGTTATCGTCGACCCCGATCGGTACCCGGTCGCGGGAGGGCTCGCGGTCGTGGACGAAACCGCCACGCTCGGGCAGGACGATGCTGCGGAGGAAACGCAAGTGACGGCGCTCCGGATCGTTGCGGTGACGGTCGATCGCGACGGACGCATGTTCGGCTACAGTACGTCCCCGCCGGTCGAGATCGCGTTCGACCAGCGACCGTCGGATCACCTCGGCGCCATCGTCGCCGCGACCTTCATGTAGCACAGTCTTAACCATCGGCGGATACGGTGGGTGTGGCGGCTCTTGCGTTTCGCGGTCCGTCGTCGCTTATTGTCGCAAATGGTAACTCTGTTGTTGCAGGAGGAAAGTGCCGAAGTCAGCGGAAGTGCGCCCTGCAACAGACCCGGTCCGCCGAACGAGCCGTATCGCCTGCTTGGTGGTCTGCATCGCCAGTACTGTTACCGTTCTTCTGGGTTGGGCGCTTCGCATCCCTGACTTGCTCGATTTTGGCCATGGCGGGATGGTGGCCCGGCCGGCCGACGCCGTTGGTCTTTTGCTCGTCTGCGCCGCATTGACCGCAACCCATCGGCCCGCGCCGGTCTGGATCATCGCCAGTCTGCTGACGGGTCCCGCGCTGATTGTCACCGTGACTCTCGTGCGCGGTCCCGCGCATCCCGGTATTCTCGATAGCGCCGGGGGGATGCCGGTGATCCTGGGCCTGCTCTTGGTCAGCGTGGCGTTGCTGCGGGTTCGCCGCGTCGACTTTACGCGGATCGCGGCGTTGACGGCCGCGCTGGCAACCAGCCTGGTCATGATCGCGCTCGACGTGACCTTGCGCGCGAGCCCTTCGCCCGCCTCGTTGCAGAATACGGCCGTCGCGGTGCCTGTCGCGATCCCGGCGATGGTGCTCGCGATCGCCGTGCTGATCGAAGCGTGCGATGCCGCCCTGGTGGCGCTCGCGCAGCAGGAGATCAGGGGCTGGCGCAACCTGCATCTGGTCCTTCCGGCCATTCTCGTCACCCCGGCGCTGATCGAGGTGCTGCAGGGACTGATCCTTCCCGCGCCGCCCGATCCGACCCAGTTCATGGCGGTCGTGCCGCTGGAGACGATTGTCCTGGGCGCGGTCATCTGGTGGCTGATCACGGGGTTGGTCGCCGAACGCATGGCGACACGCAATTTCGCGAACGCGCTCGACTGCGCACCGATCGTGATGATCGATTCCTCGGGAACGATCGCACACTGGTCGCGCGGTTGCGAGGATCTCTACGGCTGGCCGGCGGCGCATGCGGTCGGCAAAAACAAATATGCGTTGCTGCAGTCTCGAACGCTGGAGGGGGGGCCGCCGCCGCTCTCGCGATCGAACGACCAGCGCGAGGGGATCGAATTGATCGAACGGCATCGCGACGGCCACGCGCTCCGCCTGCTCGAGGTCGCGCGCAGCGCCGGCAGCGCCAGCCGACTTTCCATATTGTCGATGAGCGACATCACCGCGCGCGCCGCCGCCGAACGCGCGCTGGGCGATAGCGAGGCGCGCTTGCTGCTCGCGGCGCAGGCCCATTCGATCGGTGTGTTCGAGTGGAACGTGGAGAGCAATGCGATCCATTGGGTTGCGAATACAGAGACGTTGCTGGGCATTCCGGCGGGCTCCGTCCGCGATTATGCGAGCTGGGCAGCGGATGTCTTTCCCGAGGACCGGGTGATCATCGAAAAGCGGATGGCCGCCGCCGTCTGGGCGAAGGCGGACCGCTTCTCCTTTCGCTATCGCATGCGGCGCGCCGACGGCGAGGTCCGCACGATCGAAGGTTCCTCGCGGTGTTTCTACGACGGCACGGGCCAGCTCACGCGCGCGATCGGGGTCAACATCGACGTAACCGACCGGGTAGCGAACGAAATACAGCTCGCCGCGCGCGAGGCACAGCTGCGCTCCGTGCTCGAGACCGTGCCGGATGCGATGATTGTCATCGACGAAACGGGCATCATCCTCACCTTCAGCCCGGCCGCCGAACGGTTGTTCGGCTATGCCGCGCGACAAGTGGTGGGGGCGAACGTGTCGATGCTGATGCCCGACGACCATCGCGTCCGGCACGATGGCTACCTGCTGCATTATCTCCGAACGGGTACGAAACGCGTGATCGATCGAACGCGCTTCCTGACCGCGCGTCGGATCGACGGGCGCGAAGTGCCGATCGAACTGCGGGTGGGTGAAGCGCGCTATGCCGGTGTCCGGGTCTTCACCGGGTTCGTTCGCGATATTTCCGAACGGATCGAGACCGAGGAACGGCTCGGTTCGCTGCGCAGCGAGTTGACCCATGTCGGAAGGTTGAACGCGATGGGTGAACTGGCCGCTGGCCTGGCGCATGAGATCAACCAGCCGCTGACCGCCATTTCCAATTATCTTGCGGCGGCCCGGCGCGGGCTCGCGCAGGCGGATCGCAACGAGGACGCCCTGCGCGACCAGATCATCGCCGCGGGCGACCAATCCCTGCGCGCGGGCGAAATCATCCGGCGGATGCGCGACTTCGCCTCGCGGCATGAGACCGAGACGCGCATCGAGCCGGTCGAGGCGGCGATCCGCGCCGCGAGTGCGCTGGTCCTCGTCGGCTACGAACGGCTCGACGTGACCATCTGCTACGAGCTGGCACCCGACGCCGACTTCATGTTCGCGGATCGCATCCAGGTGCAGCAGGTGCTCGTCAATCTCCTGCGCAACAGCCTGGATGCTCTGTACACCGTTGCCAAGGAACGGCGGCGGATCCGGATCGCATCGCGCGTGGTCGACGCGGAATGGATCGAGATCGCCGTATCCGACACCGGACCGGGCATCGCGGCGGCGATCCTGGCGCAACTGTACATGCCGTTTACCTCGACCAAGGGGAAAGCGGGAATGGGCATCGGCCTGTCGATCTGCCGTCGTATCGTGGAAGCGCACGGGGGCAGCCTGCAGGCGGAAAACCTCGCCTCGGGCGGTGCCGAATTCCGGTTCACCGTACCGCGCGTCGTCAAGGAATCAGGGGGCACACAGCGATGATGCGCAGCGTCTATGTGGTCGACGACGACGATCCGGTCCGGCTTTCGTTGCAGACCCTGCTCCAGCAGGTGTCCGGGCTGATCGTCCGCGGCTTCCCGTCCGGGGATGCGTTCCTCGACGCGATCGATGCGATGGACCGTGGCGTGCTGCTCCTCGATTTCCACATGCCCGGCGCGACCGGGTTGGATGTGCTGCGCGCGCTGCAACCCCGGCGCGATCATTTCGCGGCGGTGATGCTGACGGGACGCGGCGAAGTCGGCATTGCCGTCCAGGCGATGAAGGCAGGCGCCTTCGATTTTCTCGAAAAGCCGTATGATCCCGATCGATTGCTGGATGTGATCGACGCCGCCTTTGACCGGTTCGAGGACATGACCGCGCGCAACGCCCGGACGGACGACGCCCGCGCCCGTCTTGCCAGCTTGTCGCCGCGCGAGCGTGAGGTCCTGCTCGGATTGATCGAGGGGCGCGCGAACAAGGTGATCGCGCATGATCTCGACCTCTCGCCCCGCACGGTCGAGATCTATCGCGCCAACATGATGCAGAAGCTCGACGTCAGCAGCCTGTCCGAAGCGTTGCGGCTCGCTTTCGCCGCGGGCCTGTTGACGGACTGAGCGGCGCTCAGGCCGCGAGCGGCTCGGTCGCGAGGCCGTCGAGGATCGACCGGTTCACCCCGATCAGCGGGTCGATCGATGCGCGCCCGGCGATCACGTCACTGGTAAAGCGATCGACCCACAGCCCGATCGAGATGATGCCGGCCCGCAAGCTGTCGGGCAGCGCATTGCCGGGTGCGCCACAGGCGGCGGCGAAGGTAGTCCACATCTCGCGATTGCGGTGCAGCACCGGCATCAGCTCGATGCCCTGCAGCCCCTCGTCGCGCGCCGCGATCATGGTCCCGATCATCTGTCCGATCAGCCGACGCTCGGTCGCCCGGGGGCTTTCGACGATCGTCCGCGCGCGACAATAGGCCTCAACCGACATGAGTGCTCCTGCAAAGGGGGTTTGCGTCTATTCTAGGCGTTCGGCGACGGTCCCGGTCGCGGGCGCCGTCCCCGACGTGGACCGAGCGCGCTCGTCCCGTGAAAACGATCGACCGGCAACCGCCCATCCCGCCAGCACTCTATAATCTGCCAGACCGCATGGTGGCGGATCGGAGGGGTAGGCATCGCATATGCTCAACGGCGTTGGTCTCGTGATCATCCTGGCCTGCGTCTTCGGGAGTTTCCTGATGAGCGGCGGCAAGCTGGAGATCATTCTCGAGGCGCTCCCGCACGAGTTGATGGCGATCGCCGGCGCCGCGATCGGTGCGTTCATCGTGTCGAACCCGATGGGCGTGGTGAAGAAGGCCGGGGCCGGGCTGCTGCGTGCCTTCAAGGGCAGTCGGTGGAAGGACCAGGATTACCGCGACCTGCTGACGATGCTGTTCGGGCTGCTGGTCACGTTCAAGAAAGGTGGCGCGACGGCGATCGAGCCGCATCTCGACAATCCCAAGGAAAGCCGCCTGTTCAACCGCTTCCCGCGCTTGCTCGGCGACCATCATCTGATCGAGTTCATCTGCGATTACCTGCGGATGATGACGGTCAATTTCGAGGATCCGCATCAGCTGGCCGAGGCGATGGAAAACGACATCGAGGCTCATCATCATCACGAACTCGCCCCGCAACATGCGCTGCAGGCGATGGCCGACGGCCTCCCTGCGATCGGGATCGTCGCGGCCGTGCTGGGGGTCATCAAGACGATGGGATCGATCGACAAACCCGTCGAAGTCCTGGGCGCGATGATTGGCGGCGCGCTGGTCGGGACCTTCCTCGGCGTGCTGCTGGCCTATTGTCTGGTCGGACCGCTCGCCGCGAAACTGCTCCAGATCGTCGAGGCGGACGGAAAGCCGTTCGTCATCGCCAAGACCGCGATCGTCGCGCACGCGCAGGGCATGCCCACGCAGGTCGCGATCGAGATCGCGCGCCGTGCCACGCCGTCGGACCACGCGCCGACATTCCAGCAACTCGAGACCGCACTCGACGAGGCCAAAAATGACCTTAATTCCCAACCAGCCTGATCCGGGGATCATGGTGGACCAGATCTGCCTGCCCGCCCATGGCACCACCGTGACCGCCGAGGACCTCAAGGTCCGGCTCGTTCTCGCCGCCAATTTCGGCGAGCGCGTGACGATCGACGCCAGCAGCGTCGAAAGCGTCGGGCAGGCGGTCCTCCAACTGTTGATCGCCGCGAGGATCGACTCGCAGGCCGCGGGCCGCGCCTTTGCGATCGTCAATCCCAGCCCAGCCTTCGCCGCGCGCATTTCGGCGCTCGGCCTCAATCATACCCTGGCGATTGGTGCCGAGGAGGACGTTGAACCGTGAGCAAACTGATTCTGACCGTCGATGACTCCGCCAGCATGCGGATGTTGCTGAAAGCTTCGCTGACCGCGCAGGGTTTCACCATCGAATCCGCCAATGATGGCGTGCACGGGCTTGCGCGGATGCACGAGGTGCAGCCCGACCTGCTCATCACCGACATCAACATGCCCGAGATGGACGGCTTCGAACTGATCGAGGCGGTCCGGGCGCTGCCGCAATTTCGCGGTACGCCGATCCTCGTCCTGTCGACCGAATTCTCGGACGAGAAAAAGGGGCGGGCGCGGGTCGCGGGCGCGACGGGCTGGATCACCAAGCCGTTCGAGGCGGCCAAACTGGGAGCGGCGATCCGCCGGGTGTGCCCATGAGCAACGAACTCGACGAGATCCAGGGCATCTTCTTCGAGGAGTGCGCCGAGGGATTGCTAGCGGCCGAACAGGGGCTTGCCGCGATGCAGGCCGGGGATACGGCACCCAAGACGATCGCCAGCGTGTTTCGCGCGGTGCATTCGATCAAGGGCGGCGCGGGCGCCTTCGGCCATGCGGCCCTCACCGCGTTTGCACATCGTTTCGAAAACGTCCTCGAGGAAATACGCGCCGGGCGGATCGCGCCGGCGCCGGGCGTGGTCGCGGTGATGCTGGGCGCGTTCGACAAGCTGTCCGATCATGTCGCCGCCGCGCAGGGAACGATGAGGCGCCCCGACGACGCCGCGTCGCTGGCGGCGCTGGAGGCGATCCTGGCCGGCCAGGGTGCGGAGGCCGTCGCCGCTCCCGCTCCCGCGCCTGTGCCGGAGCCGAGCGTGCAACCCGTCGTCGCGCCGGGCGCGGAGAGCGACGTCGACCCGTTCGGTTTCGAGCCGGTGGCGGTGGGGATCGAGGAATTTCCGGAGGAAACCGAGGCTGCCCCGCCGTGCGATCCGGAATGGACGATCGTCTTTGCGCCCTCGCGGAGTGCCATGGCGAATGGTGCCGAGCCGATCCTCGTGATCCGCGAGCTGGAAGACCTGGGCGGGCGGGTCAGCGATATGGACACCAGCGCGCTGCCACCGCTCCGCGACCTGGACCCGGAACAGGCGTATCTGCGCTGGACGCTCAAGGTGCCCGGCTACGTCAGCGAAGACCAGATCGGCGACTGTTTCGACTTCGTCGCGCCGGATTCGGCCATCGACATCACGCGCGAGCGCGACAGCAAGCTCGTGGAGCAGCCTTCGGTCGCCCCGCTGAGCGAGCCCGGCGCCATCCATGATCTGTTGCACCGCGTCGAAATCGCCGCGCCGGCGATCATCGCGGCGGCGGCACCGCCGGCGAGCACGCCGATGCAGGATACGCGCACCGGCGACGCCGGTTCGCAGACGATCCGCGTCGACCTGCACAAGCTCGACATGTTGTTGAACCTGGTCGGCGAATTGGTCATCCGCGGGTCGATCCTGTCGGATCGCCTGTCGCCTGCCGACCAGCAGCGCGTCGAACTTCCCGAACAGGCACGACTGACCCGCGAGATCCAGGACACGGTGATGTCGCTGCGTGCGCAGCCGATCCGCCAGGCGTTCAACCGCGTCCCGCGGATGCTGCGCGACCTCACCGCCGAGACGGGCAAGCAGGTCACCCTGGAAACGCACGGCGAGACGACCGAAGTCGACAAGGGGGTGATCGAGAAGATCGGTGATCCGCTCACCCATCTGATCCGCAATGCCGTCGACCATGGGATCGAATTGCCCGAGGAACGGCTGCGCGCCGGCAAGCCGGCAGAAGGCGTCATTCGCCTGTCGGCGGCGCAAAAGGGCGCACGTATCGTCGTGACGGTCGCCGACGACGGCCGCGGGATCGACCGCGCGCGCGTGCGCGCCAAGGCGATCGAAAAGGGCATGATCGGCGCCGACGCGGTGCTGTCGGACGAAGAGATCGATCAGTTGATCTGTGCGCCGGGCTTCTCCACCGCGAACACGGTTTCGAACATTTCCGGGCGCGGCGTCGGCATGGATGTCGTGCGCTCCAATGTCGAGGCGCTGGGCGGGCGAGTCGACATCAGCTCGGTTCCCGGGCGGGGTACGACGTTCACGCTGGTCCTGCCGCTCACCCTGGCGATTCTCGACGGGATGGTCATCCGACTGGCCGGCCAGCGCTTCGTGCTGCCGCTCGCGCATGTGGTCGAGGCGATCCGGCCCGAACCGGGCCAGGTCCGCGCCACCACACCCGGGAGCGAGGTGATCGAAGTCCGCGGGACCTATCTGCCGGTTCGGCGGCTCGCGCACACCTTCGGCCTGCACGACGCCAGCCCGCTGGCGCCCGAGGACTCGCTGGTCATCATCGTGGAAAGCGAGACTGCGGGCAATGTCGGTCTGATGGTCGATACGATCGATGATCGCCGCGAGGTGGTCATCAAGAGCCTCGAGCAAAATCTCCATCCGATCCGAGGACTTGGCGGTGCGACCATCCTTGGCGACGGTTCGATCGCGCTGATCCTCGATGTCGAGGCGCTCGTCGCGCCCGTCGCTGCCCTCTCCCGAACCCTGACAAAAGGACTTGCCGCATGAGCATGACGGAAAATGCCGGCGAACTGAAAATGGTGACGTTCGCGCTTGGTCAACAAACCTTCGGTATCGATATGCGATCGCTGATCGAAATTCGCGAATGGGCGGCCCCCACGCCGCTGCCGAGCGTGCCCAGCTATATCCTTGGCGTGACCAACCTGCGCGGCACCGTGGTGCCGATCGTCGGCCTGGCGGAACGGCTCGGCTGGACGCCGAGCGAGATCCACAGCCGTTCGTGCGTCCTGGTGGTCAGCATCGCGGGCAAGCAGGCGGGCTTTCTGGTGGACGAGGTCAATGACATCGTCGGCATCCAGGAATCCCAGATCCAGCCGGCCCCCGATGTCGAGATCCAGGATACCAACGTGATCGCCGGCCTCGTCCAGATCAACACGCGTGGCACGGACGGAAGCAACGCCACGTCGATGATGGTGTTGCTGCTCGATCTCGACTCGCTGACGGTGACGAGCACCGCGACCGCTTTGTTGCCGACCGCAGCCGTCGCTGGCGCGGCGGCATCCGCGCCGGCCGCTATCCCCGCGGCTGCCTCGGGCGCGCTGGATATCGCGGCATGAGCGCTTTCGGCCTTGCCTCCGCGCCGGTCGATTCGATGAGTGTCGACGCGCTGCCGGTACTGGGCGATGCCGAGTTCGCCGGGGTCGCGCGGATCATGCAGAGCGCGGCCCGGATCCATCTGTCGTCGACCAAGCGGACGCTGGTCCAGTCACGCCTGGTGCGGCGGTTGCGCGAGCATCGGCTCGATACGTTCCAGGCGTATCTCGCACTGGTCGATCGTGACGCCGAGGAACGGCGGTTGATGGTGACTGCGCTGACCACCAATCACACGCACTTCTTCCGCGAAAGTCATCATTTCGAGCATTTCCGGTCGGCACTGCTGCCGCGGTTGCAGGCACGGCCGGCAGACCGGCCGATCCGCATCTGGTCCGCCGGATGCTCGAGCGGCGAGGAGGTCTATTCGATTGCCATGTCGCTTCTGGGCGAAACGCCGGCGGAAGCGCGGTGGATACAGGGGCGCGACGTCAAGTTGCTCGCCACCGACCTGTCCCAGCCGGTGGTCGAGGCGACCCGGCGCGCCTGTTATCCCGCCGAAACGGTGGAGCCGATTCCGGCTGCCTATCGCAAGGCCTGGCTCGCGCCGCATGACGGCGGCTATCGTGTCGGCGAGGCGGTGCGGCGGCTCGTCACCGCGCGCGTGCTCAACCTGTTCGAGCCCTGGCCGATGAAGCAGCGCTATGACGCGATCTTCTGCCGGAACGTGATGATCTATTTCGACGATGTCGCGAAGGCCGAGCTGGAGGCGCGGCTGATCGACCAGCTCGCACCAGACGGATTTCTCTACATTGGTCATTCAGAGCGGCTGATCGGCGAGGCGGCCGAACGCATGCGCGGCTGCGGCCAGACGATCTATGCCCGGCGGGAGCAGGCATAATGCGGCGCACGCGCGTCCTGATCGTCGATGACAGCGGCGCTATGCGCGCGGCGCTGACGCGGATCCTGTCGTCGGATCCGCAGATCGAAGTGGTGGGTGCCGCGCCGGAGCCCCATGCGGCGCGCGAGATGATCCGCGCGCTGAACCCCGATGTCATCACGCTCGATGTGGAAATGCCCGGGATGGATGGCCTTTCCTTTCTCGAACGGATCATGCGGTTGCGCCCGATGCCGGTCGTGATGGTGTCCTCGTTGACCGCGGCCGGCGCGTCGACGACCGTCGAGGCGCTGCGACTGGGCGCTGTGGATTGCATCGCCAAACCCACGGGCGGCCCGGCCGGATGGCAACAGGATGCCGCCCTGTTGTGCCAGACGGTGCGCGACGCCGCGGAATCCCGCGCGCGCCGGACGCATGTGCAGCGGCGCAGCGCGCCCACCGTGGGGGCGACCGCGTTTCGTCCGCGCCTGATCGTGATCGGCGCGTCGACCGGCGGCGTCGAGGCGCTGTTTCGCATTCTGCCGCAATTTCCGGGTGATTGCCCGCCGGTGCTGGTCGTCCAGCACATGCCTGCCGCGTTCACGGCGAGCTTCGCCGACCGGCTCGACCGCGACTGTACGGTGAATGTGCGGGAAGCACAGGATGGCGCCCCGCTTCGGTCCGGAACCGTCTATATTGCACCAGGGGGTACGCACCACATGGCGCTCGACGGTGGCCTGACCGGGAAAGTCCGGTTGATCGCCGACGGCCCCGTCAACGGCCATCGCCCGTCGGTCGACCAGCTGTTCCACTCCGTTGCACCGCTCGGCAAGAAGGCGGTCGGTGCGATCCTGACCGGGATGGGGGAAGACGGCGCGCGCGGCCTGCTCGCGATGCGGCAAGCCGGGGCGCGTACGTTCGGACAGACCCGCGGCTGTTGCGTGGTCTGGGGAATGCCACGGGTCGCGCTCGAGATGGGGGCGATCGAAAAGGAAGTCAGTCTGTCGAACATGGCCGGCGCGATCCTCGCCGCCTGTCGCGACGGACAAGAAAGGGAGCCATAAATGCCTGCTGCGTCAGCAATCAAAGTCATGGTGGTCGACGATCAGGCGAGTATGCGCGCGATGATTCGGCGCGCGCTCCAGGACATCGGCTTCAAGGACATTCGCGACAAGGGCGCGGCGAGCGAGGCGCTTGCCGCCATCCGCTCGGACCGCGTCCATCTCGTCATCTCGGATTACAACATGCCCGAGATGGATGGGATCGACCTGTTGCGCGCGATCCGCACCGATGCCGTGCTCGGCAAAACCGTGTTCATCATGCTCACGGGATCCTCGGACCGCGAGATCGTGCAGCAGGCTGCGGCGCTCGGCGTCAACAACTATCTGGTCAAGCCGTTCGCCCCGGCCGCGCTCAAGGAAAAGATCGAACGCGTTTTCGGCGCACTGACATGACCGCATCGGTCCGCCGTATCCCGATCATCCAGGGCGAGCATGTCGTGGTGGGGGAACCAGGCAGCGTCATCTCGACCGTGTTGGGTTCGTGCATCGCGGTGTGCCTGCACGATGCGGAAGTCCATGTCGGCGGCATGAACCACTTTCTGCTCGGCGAGCCGCAGCATGACCAGCACCTGCGCGACGGCGACTTGCAACGCTACGGGGTGCACGCGATGGAACTGCTGATCAACGCGATGATGAAGGCCGGCGCGGCGCGCAACCGCTTGCGCGCGAATCTGTACGGGGGCGCGAACATCATCGCCGGGCTCGGCGGGATCGGATCCGCCAATGCGGCCTTCGCCAAGCGGTTCCTGACGACCGAGGCGATCGTGATCGGGCAGGTCGACACGGGGGGGACGCTCGCGCGCAAGCTCGAATTCCGGCCCTTTGACGGCAAGGTCCGTTGCACGACCGTCACCGATCGGCCGTTGCCGCCGCCCGTTGCCCCCCGCATCCCGATGGGTGGTGGCGAGATCGAACTCTTCTGATGGTTAGGCCGATGACATTTCCCGCTGCCGTTGACGTCCGCACCGCTGCCGCATCCCCGCTGGTCCCGCATGCACCGCTGCATGCCGCGATCGCCAACGAATTGCGCCGCGTGCGCGAGCGGGTCGAGGCGCTTGCCGAGACGCTCGTGGAGGATGCCTATTTCGTCGAACGCTATGTCGAACATCTGCAGGCGTTCGACATGATCGTCCAGTCGACCGAGGAGAATGCCGCGGTCCTCGAGCGGTTGGCGCAGGGCGCCGACCTGCACGCGGCGATTGCGCCGGTCCGGCTCGGCTGCGTTCAGGAACGGCTGTGGGTCGCGGTCGCCGGCGTCAGTCCCGCTCCGGTCGTTGCCGCAGCCGGTGGAGGAGCAGCCTGATGGCGAGCCATGCCCCGAATGCCCGCCCGATCGTCATCCGCAAGATCAAGAAGTCGGCAGCCGGGCATCATGGCGGTGCGTGGAAGGTCGCCTATGCCGACTTCGTGACAGCGATGATGGCGTTCTTCATGCTGCTGTGGCTGATCAGCAATCCGGACAAGCAACGCCTGAAGGGGCTTGCCGAATATTTCTCGCCCTCGCCACCCAGCACGTCGGCCTCGGGCTTTGGCGAAAGCCCGGGCGAGCGGCCCGGCAACGGCGGCTATTCGCGCAAGATGGATGCGGACGCCACCAAGGCGCACGGGGTGCCGGCGATGGACGCGCAAACCAGGGGCGTGTCGCGCGGTGGCACCGCCAACGTGCCCGACGCCTCGCTGCGGGTGCTCGCGCAGGAGCTGCGCGTCGCGCTGGATAGCGGACCACCGAGCGCAGCCACGGTCGCGAGCAAGGTCGACGCGGAGGGGGAAACCCTGCGCATTACCCTGATGGATACCGCCAACCGGCCGATGTTCCAGGCCGGTACGGCGCGGCTCAACGCCTTTGCGCGCGACCGGATGGCAACCATCGCGGCCAGGCTTGCGAAGTCCGATGCGCGGCTGACGATCGAGGGGCATACCGACGGCGCGGGCGGCGAGGACGAGGCGAACTGGCGCCTGTCGGGCGAACGCGCGCTGGCGGCACGCGCCGTGCTGCTAGCAGGCGGGCTGACTCCGGATCGGATCGCGGGCGTCATCGCGAAGGCGGCGAGCGAGCCGGTCTATCCCGACCAGCCCGACCGCGCCGAGAATCGTCGCATCACGATCATCGTCAAGGGGGAGAAGCCGACCCTGCCGACCGATGCCAGCTTCAAGTTCTGACGATGGCCAAGCGTCTTCTTCCGGTCGTCGTCCTGCTGCTGGGCGCAATCGTCGGTGCGGCCAGTGGCCTGGGCGCGCGCTACGCGTTCGGTCCGCCCGCGGCATCGGCCAGGGCGACCGTCGCCAAGGAGGTCGAGACGACGCTCGTCCCGCTGCCGCGGATGACCGCGCCGCTCGTCCTGCCCGACGGGCGCCTGTCGGGTTATGCGGCGTTCGAGGAGCAGCTCGAGGTACCGACTTCAGAGGCCGCGCGGGTGACGACGCGGCTGCCCTATCTGCAACACGCCATCAACATGCGGACCTATCGTATTCCGCTTGCCGCCGGCCGCGATGGCGCGCTACCGAACATAGATATGTTTCGTCGCGTGACGCTGGATGCCGCGACCGAAGCATTCGGCCGTGGCGTTGTACGGCGAGTAGCGGTGACGCAGGCCGTTCCTGCATGATAGCCACGAGGATATTTGGATGAGCGACCCACAAACGCTGCCGGGCGATCGTCGCAAGGCGCGGGATGACCGGCTGGTCACCACGTTGCTGCTGGGTCGTATCGTCGCACCGCTGGGGGACACGGTGTGCCGCATCCGCAATCTGTCGCAGGGGGGCGCGAAGATCGAAATCCGCGCGCCGTTGGCGGTCGGGGATCCGGTATCGGTGGAATTGCGGGGGACGACGCTGGTACCGGGTACGGTCGCCTGGGTGTCGGGCAATACCGCTGGTGTCGCCTTTTCCGAACCGGTCGAGCGCGACACGCTGCTCGGCCATTCGGGACAGGGTCGCTTCAAGCAGCGCAGCCCCCGCCTCGAAGCGGATTGCCAGGCGATCCTGCGCGTCGCGGGGCATCCGCATGCGGCACGCCTGCTCGATATCGGCCAACGCGGTGCGTGTGTCGGCGGCGCGGGAGATCTGGCGCGCGACACCAGCGTTCGGCTCGAAGCGGCCGGGCTGGGTCATGTCGCGGCAGTGGTGCGATGGTCCAGACCCGATGCGGTCGGGTTGTTCTTCCCCGAGCCGATCCCGTTCGTGACGTTGTCCGCCTGGTCGCAGGACGGCGCGACACGGTTCTCCGCCCGCGGGTGACTTGCGGCCGGGCGATGCCCGGGCGGGGAATGCTGTGTGCGCGTAAGGAGGACGGGACGTCTGTCGGGACCGGCAGTCACCGCGTCGCGAAGCTGCGAACCAGCGAGCCCGCCACGAGTGCCCAGCCGTCGACCAGCACGAAGAAGATGATCTTGCACGGCAGCGCGACGGTTGCCGGCGGCAGCATCATCATCCCCATCGCCATCAGCACGGCCGAAACCGCCAGGTCGATGACGAGGAAGGGCAACAGCAACAGGAACCCGATCTCGAACGCGCGACGCAGTTCGGAAATCATGAAGGCGGGGACGAGCGTCGTCAGCGGCACGTCGGCGCGGCGTGCCGCGGGCGCGCGGGACAGGCCATTGAACAAGGCGACGTCGTCGTCGCGGACCTGCGCCAGCATGAAGACCCGGAACGGCTGGGCGGTTCGCTCGAACGCGACCGTCTCGCTCATCTTACCCTCGGTATAGGGTTTTACCCCCGCTTGCCACGCGGCTTCGAAGGTCGGCGTCATCACGAACAGCGACAGGAACAGCGCGAGGCTGATGATCACCGGATTGGGCGGGACGCCCTGCGCGCCAAGCCCGCTGCGCAGCAGCGACAGCGCGACGACGATCCGGGTGAAGGAGGTGATCGTCATCAGGATGCCGGGCGCAAGGCTCAGCACGGTCAGCATCGCGACCAGGCCGATCGTCTTGCCGCTCGTCGCGCCGCCGCCGCCCAGCGTCAGCGTTGCCTGCGCGAAGGCGTGCGTGGGAACCAGGATCAGCCCGGTCGCAGCGGCCAGCAAGAGACGCTTATGCATCGGCCGTCTCCGCCGGGGCCGCGGCGACATGCCGGTCGACCATGCCGGAAAAGGTCGCTGCGTCGAACGCGTCGATCACGACATGCCCCTCGGGCGCGATCAGCAGCAGATGCTCGCGTCCATCGCGACGCACCAGCACCAGGCTACGACGGGGATCGACGGTCAGTCGCTCGACCAGGGCGAGGCGACGTTCCGGCCGGGACGCCGTGCCGATCCGTCCGGGCAAGGTGAGATCGAAACGCCGCACCGCCCACAAGGCGCCCGCGAGCCCGCCGAGTACCAGCGCCAGCGCGCCGAGCATGCGCATCAGCGCGAGGATCGTCATGCCGCAACCCCGCGCGGTACGACTTCGGTGACTTCGATCGCCATGCGCTCCCCGGTGACCTGGATCCGGCCCTTCGCGACGAGTGTGCCATTGGCATAGATGCACGAGGGATCTTCATGCCCGCAATCGAACGCGATCGTCGCGCCGCGGCTCATTTTCAACACCTGGCGGATCGGCAGGCGCACCGCGCCGAGCACGATCGACACCTCGACGGGTACGGTTTCCAGAACGGACATGCAGCAGCCCCTTTCGTCCAGACTTATAGGAGCGAATTTCAGCCGACCCGGACCCGACCCGGAAAATCTTGCCTATAAGAGGGTCGGGGGCGGCAATCCTTGCCTGCCTCGCGTCGGGATACGGTCGGCATGGGCCAGGACAGTACGGTATCGGTATCGGCATCCGGTCTGCGCGCGCAATCGCTGCGGATGCGGATCATCGCCGAAAACCTTGCGAACCAGAGCTCGGTCGCGACGACCCCGGGGGGTGCCCCCTACCGACGCCGCATCCCGACGTTCAAGGCGGAGGTCGACCGTGCGAGCGGCGCCACGACCGTAAAGGTGGGTGGCGTCGCCACCGACCGATCGGATTTCCAGCGCGTCTACCAGCCGGGCAACCCCGCCGCCGACGCACGCGGATATGTGCTGACGCCCAACGTCAACGGTCTGGTCGAAATGGCCGACATGAAGGCGGCGCAGCGGTCCTACGAAGCCAATCTCAACGCGATCGAGGCGAGCCGCACCATGACGCTGCGCACGATCGACCTGCTCAAATAAGGAACATGCTGATGTCCATCGGGGCCCTTGACGCGGCCAACGCCTATGGCCGCGCTGCCGGCGTTACATCGTTCGGCGGCGCTTCCGCCGGCCCGCTGGCGGGAACCGAGCAGCCGGATGCCACCGGCGGGTTCGGGGCGATGGTGTCGCAGCTGGTCGGCGACGCGGGCAATGGCTTGCGCGCGGCCGAGACGGCATCGGCCAAGCAAATCGCGGGCAAGGGCGACCTGATCGATGTGGTGACCGCGATCGGTGCCGCCGAATCCGCGCTCGATACGATGGTGGCGGTGCGGGACCGGGTCGTCGGTGCCTATTCCGACATCATGCGCATGCAGATCTGATGGACGCCGCCGCCGCCATGGAGATCACGCGCGCCGCGCTGGTCCTGATCCTCACCGTAGCCGGGCCGCTGCTGGGCGCCGCGCTCGTCACCGGGCTCGCGATCGGGTTGCTGCAGGCGTTGACCCAGATCCAGGAACAGACGCTTACCTTCGTGCCCAAGCT
The DNA here is from genome assembly GCF_022662475.1 of Sphingomonas sp. TREG-RG-20F-R18-01. Classification (GTDB taxonomy): domain Bacteria; phylum Pseudomonadota; class Alphaproteobacteria; order Sphingomonadales; family Sphingomonadaceae; genus Sphingomonas. The sequence continues at coordinate 122,091 of NZ_JAKNQQ010000005.1, read as the reverse complement.
GATCGCCATGGGGGCGATGCTGCTATTGTCCCTGCCGATGATCGGGACCGCGCTCAACGATTTCATGCGCGTCATCGCCGACCACGTCGCGCACGGCTGAACGCGGATGTTCGACCGGCTGCCGCTGGATGCGACCGCATTCCTGATCCTCTTTGCCCGGGTCGGGGCGGTGTTGATGCTGCTCCCGGTTTTTTCGGAAGATGCGATACCGCCGCGGATCCGGCTGCTGGCGGCGGGGGGGATGACGCTGGGACTGTGGGGGCTGTTGTCGCCGACGGTCCTTCCGCTTGCCACGCGCAGCGATGCCACGCTTGCCGGCGTGATCGCCGCCGAACTTGGAACGGGGCTCGCGCTCGGGCTGGTGATCCGGATGATGTTTCTTGCGATCTCGATCGCCGGGTCGATCATCAGCCTGCAGGTGGGCCTGTCCTCCGCGGTGTTGTTCGATCCTGCGCAAAGCAGCACGGCACCCGAGCTGTCGCGCTTCTTCGCCATCGCCGCCGCGGTCGTCTGCATGGCTTCGGGCGTGCACCACCTGTGGATCGACGGACTGGTGCGGTCCTATGCCGCGTTTCCGGTCGGGTCGGTCCTGCCCGCCGCCGATTTCGCGACGCTGGCAGTACGGGTCGCAGGGGAGACGATGACGCTTGGGGTGTCGCTGGCGGCGCCGCTGATCGTCTACGGGATCGTCTTCAACATGGCGCTGGGGCTCGCCGCGCGGGTCGCGCCGACGATCCAGCTGTTCTTCATTGCCCAACCGCTCAACCTGCTGCTCGGTCTCGGGATTGCCGCCAGCACCAGCGGGGCGATGCTGACCGCTTTTGCCGCTGCGATGGCGCAGTGGATGCAAAGCGGCTGGAGCTGATCCGTGGCGGGGGACAAGGACCAGAAGACTCACGGCCCGACCGACAAACGCCTCGACGATGCGCGCGCCAAAGGGGACGTCGCGCAATCGCCCGAGGTGCGGCACGCCTTCGGCTTCGTCGGCATGTTGATCGCCACCGGCAGCGTCGGGACGATCGCCTTCGCCCGGCTCGGCACCGCGCTGGCGCGGCTGTGGGGGAATGCCGAGGCGGTTCCGCTCGGGCCGGTCGGCACGCATGCGCTGATCCGCAGCCTGTGCGGCGTGATCGGGGCGACGCTGCTGCCGCTGTTTGCCAGTTTGATCGGATGCGCGCTGCTTGGCGGCGTCTTGCAGGCCCGTCCGATGGTGATCTGGTCAAGGATCGCACCGAGATGGTCGAAACTGTCCCCGATCGCCGGGGCCAAGCGGCTGTTCGGCATGCGGGCGCTGGTCGAGTTCGCCAAGACGCTGGCGAAGCTGATCGGCGTGGGTACGATTGCCGGGCTGGCGCTGCGACCGTTCGTCGGGGGCTTCGAGACGCTGGTCGGCCTCGCCCCGATCGCGATCGGCACGGTTGCCGGCGGTGTGGTCGCGCAGTTGGTGCGATCGGTCGCGATCCTGGTCGGCGCGATCGCGCTGTTCGACTTCGTCTATCAGCGCCGTACCTGGCTCGCCAAGATGCGCATGTCGTTGCAGGAGATAAAGGACGAGCACAAGCAGCAGGAGGGCGACCCCAAGATCAAGGCGAAGATCCGCCAGATCGGGATGCAGCGCGCCCGCCGCCGGATGATGGCGGCGGTGCCCGATGCCAGCGTCGTCATTACCAATCCCACGCATTTTGCGGTTGCGCTGAAATATGATCACAACCGGGGATCCGCCCCGATCGTGGTGGCGAAGGGCACCGATGCCATTGCGCTCAAGATCCGGGAAGTCGCGACCGCCGCGGGAGTCCCGCTGGTCGAGAACCGGCCGCTGGCGCGCGCGCTTTACGCGAGTGCCGAGATCGATCGCCCGATCCCGGTCGAACATTATGCCGCCGTGGCGGAGGTGATCGGCTATGTCCTGCGGCTGGCGCGCGCGCGCCGCTGAGGCGGTACGCTAGTTGCGCGCGGCGCGTGCCGGGCCGGTTGCAAGCCCGGCAAGCGGCATCGGCGCATCCAGCAGTGCAAGCTTGGCGAAGGCCTTGTCGGCCTTGGCGGGATCGAGCGTGGCTGCGGGCGCAGTCAGGAAGTCGAACGCGTCGCGCGTGGTCAGTACCGCGAAGCTGCGCGCATAGCGCCTGCGCAACCCGGCCAGCGCGGTGCGATTGCCGGTCCGCGAGAGCGCGACGGCCTGGCGCAGGACACGCGCCTGGTTTGCGTCGGTCAGCGCGCCCGGGCCGGGCAGGTCGGCCGCATTGCCTGTCGCAAAACCGGTCCAGTCGTGTCTTTGCCACAGGATTTCGCTGCGCAGATCCCTGTCGCCGGGGCTGCCATCGAGCAGTGCCAGCGCTTCGTCCGTCTTGCCGAGACGATACAGCGCCGCGGCTTCGATCGTGCGACGCCGGATCTGAATGTCGGCGGGAAAGGGGATCGCACTGCCGGCGCGCAGCGTCTGAATCGCGCGATCCGGCGCATCGGCCAGGAGATCCAGTTCGGCGACGCGGACCGACAATGGACCGGTCGCGGCGTCGGCCGGGCGGCGTTCCAGGAGAAACCGCAGCAGGTCCGCCGCCCGGCCATAGAGGCCGGCCGCCGCCAGGCGATCGGCCAGCCGGGCTGCAATCGTTTCGCCCTCGCCGCCGCCAGGCAGCAGATCGCGATAGTCCCAGAACAGCCCGGCCGCCGCGCCGATCGGGGCTCCATTGGCGTCGACCAGCGTGCGCAAATGCCCCTGCAGGCGAAGCAAGGTCGATGCGGTCTGGTCCCCCAGGTTGAAGTAGCGGAACAACGTCGCGCCCGCGGCCAGCGCGGCGCGTGGATCATGCTTCGCCTCGGCGATCCGCCACCGCAGCGCAAGGGCGCGGCGTTCGACCATGCCGCCGCGCCAGAACGACAGGCCGTCCAGCGCATGCACGGCTGCGTCCGGCGTCATTTCGCCCGCCGCGAAACGGTCGTCCAGCAAGGCGACCGCCGCCTCCGCGCGCAGTTCCGGCGTCCCGCTGATCCCGACGCGTTGCAGCAGCAGCCGGGCGCCAGCATGGTCGCCCTGCGTCAACAGCATGCGAGCCCGGCGCATATTGGCGGCGGGATCGTGCTCGCCGAGCGGGGCAAGCATCGTCCGCACGTCGACGGGATGCCCGGTTGCAAGCGCGACATCGGCGAAGCTCAACAGGAAGGCGCGCCGACTGCTCCCGCTGCGCCCGGAAATGGCGGGCAGGGCGCAGCGCATGGAACGCGCGGCAGCGACGGTATCCCCGATCGCGGCGGCTGCGCGTTCCCGCCAGGCACAGGCTTCCGGATGATCGGCCAGGGCCGGCATGCCGAGCGCCTGCAGGGCCTCATGCGGATGGTTCAGCGCTGCCAGCACGACCCCGTAGGCAAGCTGCCAGGCCGCCGTCAGAGCGAGGGCGGGATCATCGCCCACCATCGTGTCGAGCACGCCCGACGCATCGGCCATCCGCTCCTGCGCGATCAGGCTTTGCGCCAGGGTCCAGCGCGCAGCCTGGCGGGTGTCGGGGGTCGATCGGGCGATCGCGGTCCATGCGATGGCGTCCGGGATCCGCGGCCAGCGGCCATCGCGCGCAGGCAGCGCTTGCTCGGCGAGGACGGCGGCAAGGGGGGCGGTGCGCGGCACAACGGGCGGGGACGGGTCGGTTGGCCCGGTCCCTGGCGCCGGTGCCGTACCGATCAGCGCGACCGAGAGGGCGAGCAAGCCGTGGCGCGACCGGATCACGGCAGCATCACCGCGGCAAGTGCGCCGCCGAGGCCCGCCGCAGCGACGAACAGGATGCACAGCATCAGCGATATTCCCGCCGCGCCGCGCGGCCTGGCCACGCTTGCGGATCCGGTTCCAGCAGCGTCCTGCCGAGCCTCGGTCGCCGCTGTGGCGGCTGCCCCGTTTCCTCCCTTGGTGGTCGGCCGGGACGCCGCGGTGACGACGCGGACCCGCGCCGGTTTCTGATCGTGGCTCATCGCGCAATCCGCCTGCTGTCCGTCGCCTCTATTATAGAGGCGGTGTCGCGCCGCGGTTGGGGCGGACCGATGGAGATCTGCGATGGTGCATCCCTGGCGCCCGGTCATGGTGGCGCTGACCCTGCTCGTGACCGCATCGATTCCCGCCTGGGCCGCCGGGGGGGCTGCCGGCGTCACGGCGGGCGGGGAAGCCGCTGCGGGGCTCGCCGTTCCGGTCGCGCCCTTGCGCGTCCCGATCCTCGATGGCGGGCGGTTCGCTGGAACCCTGCGGGTCCAGGCCGCGCTCGACTATGCCGATCCGGCCCAGGGGGCGGGGGCAGCGGGGCGGGTGCCGGTGTTGCGCGCCGCCGCTTTGTCGGCCGGGCTGGAGTTTGCCCGGCTTCACGCCTCCGCGCGCGCGCCGGTCGATGCGGCATTGCTGTCCCGCATGTTGACCGACGCGGCGCGGACGGCCGACCCCAAGGTCCGCCAGGTGCTGATCCTCGACGTCAGCGCGCAGCAATCGTAGCGCGGGGTTCGCGCGCCAGCGCCATCGTGAGGCGGGCCGCGCCCTTTGGCGACATACCCGCGAGGATCATGCCGGTCGACCGCTCGCGCATCTTGCGCGCAACCTTGACCTGTACGTCGAGGTCGAGCTGTTCGAACACCACCGCCGCCTTGGCCGGCTTCATCGCCTGATAGATGCTGGCGAGATCGGAAAAGGTATCGTGCGTCGTGTCCGCGGATCCGCCCTGCGGCCCCGCCGGCGGCGCGGCGCGGCTCGCCTCCAGCTCCGCCTTGATCCGTGCAGCGCTGGCGCGAACCGCCTGTTCCCGCAGGTCCATCGCCTGCTGGCGGCTGGCGGACTGCCGGTCCCGGACCGCCATGTCCTGCTGAACCGACAGCCCCAGTCGACTGTCAGGGGTCGGTTCGGCCGGTGAGGCGACCGCGACCGCATTGCCGACCGCGGCGATGCCCGCCATGCCGGTGGTCAGCGTCAGCAACGAAATCCGCATCTTCACAGCGCTGCCTCCTCGACCAGATCGGCCAGGTCGCCCTGGCGCCCCGCGGCGGCTGCGGTAACGAGGCGTTCCGCCGTGGCATCGGCGATGTCGATCATCATCCGCAATTCGTCGAGCACGGCCTTGCCCTCGACCGCGGCGGCCGCCTGCCCGCTGCCGTAGGACAGGGTGCCCTTCAGTTCCGACAGCACGATCCGCGCCTGAAGCGTCGACTGGTCGAGCGCGGCGACGACCTGGCCGAGCTCGCCGTGCCGGATCGTATCCAGCGCGCGCTTGACCCGCTGGCTCTGCACCAGCACCGCGACGCACAGGATCGTCGTCAGGAGGTTGGCGATGGTGGCGAAAGTCATGGCTTGGGTCCCCTGGCTATGTCGGTCATCATGCGGACGGCGATGTTGTTGGAGCGCTGCCCGATCTGCGCGCGGCCAAGCGTGACGCCGCCGCATTGCAGGTCGAGCGGATCGTCCGGTCCGCGGTGGAGCGGAATGGTCTGCCCGACCGCGAAGTCGCGCACGGTCTCGAGCGCAAGCAGGCGCTCGCCCAGCACGACGTCCAGGCTGACGGTGGTCTTGCGCACCTCCGCGGTCATGTGCGGTTCCCAGATGCCGTCCCGCCCCAGCTTTTCGCCCATGAACCGTTGGCCCAGCAAATGCTTGACCGGTTCGATCGTGGCATAGGGGAGAAGGATGCTGAACCGTCCACCGCGGTCGTCCATATCGACCCGGAACGTCGCGACCGCGCAGATATTGGTCGACCCGGCGATTGTCGCGAAGCGCGTGCTCGTCTCGATCCGCTCCAGTGCCATCGTATTGGGCGTGATCGGCGCAAGCGCGCTGCTCATGTCGGCCAGGACCGTGCGGAGCATGCGTCCGACCAGGTCGCTTTCGATCGTGGTGAACCCGCGTCCGTCGATCAGCACGGTCGCCCCGCCCCGCCGCCCGCCGAGCAACGCGTCGACCACCGAATAGATCAGCCCGGAATCCACCGTCACCAGGCCGTAATTCTCCCATTCCTCGATCCGGAACACGCCGATCATCGCGGGAAGGGCCACGCGGCTCAGGAAGTCGCCGAAGCGGACCGAATTGACCTCCTCGAGACTGACGTCGATCGCGTCCGAGGTCAGGTTGCGCATCGACGTCGCGAAGATCCGCACCATTCGATCGAACACCACCTCCAGCATCGGCAGCCGCTCATGGCTGATGACGTCGGACTCGATGACTGCGCGCAGGCCCTGCTTGGGGTCGACCGGCGCGCCGATGTCACCGAACAGCGCATCGATATCGGCCTGGCCAAGCGTCGCATCGCCGTTGAACAGCGCGACCGGCGGTTCGGGCAGGTCGAAATCCTCGAGTTCGATACTCATTGCTGAATCAGGTCCTGGATGAGCACGTCCTTCACCGCGCCGTCGCCGAGCGTCTGGTGCGCCCGCACCAGCATCTCTTCCTTGACGCGATAGACGGCCGCGGAGCCGGCAAGGTCGTCGGGCCGGAGCTCCCGCAGGAACGGCTGATAGGCATCGAGCAACAGCGGCAGTTTGGCGGTGATCTGCTCGGGCGTCATCTTCGTGCCGGGCACCAGCATCAGATGCACCTTGAGGAAGCGCGCGGCGCCGTCCGCGCTGCGCAGGTTGACGACCATCGCGGGCACGTCGACGAAATGCTCGCCTTCCTTGCCGGCTTCTCCGCCGCCCTTGTCATCCTTGGGCGCATCGGCGGCCGCCTCTTGCGGCGCCGGGGCCTTGCCACTTCCGCCCAGCAGCATCCAGGCGCCGCCACCGGTGCCAAGCAGCAGCACCGCCCCGATCCCGCCGAGCAGGATCAGTTTCTTGCTCTTCTTGGCAGGGACGGGGGCCGCGTCGCCATCGGAAGGGGTGGTGCCTCCGCTGGCGTCGGTGTCCGTCTGCTGTTCGCTCATCCTTGCGTCCCCTGCGGCGCCGTGCGTGCGACCGCACCGGCAATTCCCGCCTATTATAGGAGAGCAGCCGGGCAGATTTTGCCTAGCGGCCACAAAAAGCGATTTTCGTGAGGACCGACCGGGTGGACATATCCTCCTATGTATTGCTGAGCCACGAGCAGGCGCTGCGGCGCAGGCTCGACGTTGCCGCGAACAATCTCGCGAACGTTTCGACCGCCGGGTTCAAGCGCGAAGACCCCGTGTTTCGCGAATATGTCGAGAAGACGGGTGACCCGCAAAGTCCGGTGCCGACCACGTCGCTGGTGCTCGACCAGGGCGCGACGCACGATTCCGCGGCGGGCGGGTTCCAGCCGACCGGCAATCCGATCGACGTGATGATCGACGGCCCGGGATATCTGGCGGTCGACGCGCCGGATGGCAGCGTCGCCTATACGCGCGCCGGCTATTTGAAGGTCGCGGACGACGGGACCCTGGTGACGGCCGGCGGCCTGGCGGTACACGGGGAGGGTGGCCAGCCGATCGCGGTGCCACCCGAGGACATCGGCAAGCTCAGCATCCGTGCGGATGGCACCGTCACGGGAACGACCGGCGCGCTCGGCCGGATCGAGGTCACTGTCTTCGGCGACGAAGCAGGGGTCGATCCGCGCGGCGACGGGCTGTTCACCGCGACCGGCGGGCGCGGCTCGAGCGCGGCAGAAACGAAACTGCGCAGCGGTGGGGTCGAGGGCTCCAACGTCCAGCCGATCGTCGAGACGACCAACATGGTCGAGATCCTGCGCGCCTATCAGACCAGCATGAAGATGACCGAGGCGCTGGGCGACATGCGCAAGACCGCGATCGACAAGCTCGGCCACTTTGGCTGATCCCTTTTTCCAGGAGACCCAAGATGCGTTCCTTATCGATTGCGGGCACCGGCATGCTGGCGCAGCAGACCAACGTCGACGTCATTTCGAACAATATCGCCAACATGAACACGACCGCGTTCAAGCGGCAGCGCGCCGAGTTTCAGGACCTGCTGTACGAGCAGGTCTCGCGTCCCGGGGCCGCGGCGGGCGGCGACAATCGCGTGCCGACCGGGATCCAGATCGGCGCGGGCGTCAAGACCGGCGGGGTCTATCGCATCGCGACGCAGGGCGCGCTGACACAGACCGACAATCGCTATGACGTTGCGATCCAGGGGCGCGGCTATTTTGCGGTGACACTGCCGTCGGGCGAGACCGGCTACACGCGCGACGGATCCTTGCAGCTTTCGGATCAGGGCCAGCTCGTCACGGCCGACGGCCTGGCGGTCGAACCGGGAATCACGATCCCGCCCGAAGCGGTCGACGTCAGCATTTCCAAGACCGGGCTGGTACAGGTCAAGCTCGCCGGACAGGCGGATCTGCAGACGGTCGGACAATTGCAGTTGGCCACCTTTGTCAACGAAGGCGGGCTGGAGGCACAGGGCGGCAACCTGTTCCTCGCGACCGGCGCCTCGGGCCAGCCCACCTTGGCCAATCCCGGCGAGCCGGGGTTCGGTACGCTGTCGCAAGGGTTCATCGAGGCGTCCAACGTGAATCCAGTGTCCGAGATCACCGCGCTGATCACCGCGCAGCGCGCCTATGAGATGAACAGCCGCGTGGTGAAGACCGCCGATGAAATGCTCGCGACGACGAGCCAGCTGCGATGAGTGCGCGGATCGCGGTTCTCCTGCTCGGCGCGGTCGCAAGCCCGCTGGCGGCGCAGGGCGTGGTTCCGGCGGTGCGGCCGGCGATGGTGTCGGTCGCGGTGCTCGCGCATCCGGTCGCGCAGGGGGCTATCCTGTCCGCCGGGGACTTTACCTACGAAGACCGTGCGCTTGGCCAAGCCCGAGGCGCGCTTCAGCCCGTCGACGCGAACGGCAAGGAAGCGAGCCGCGGGCTCGCACCGGGAAGCGTCGTGCGGATCACCGACGTGGTGACGCCCCGGCTGGTCCGGCGCGGCGAGCCCGTGCTGATCGCCTATCGCAGTCGCGGGCTGCTGATCACCACCAGCGGCCGCGCGCTCGCGAGCGCAGGCTCGGGCGAGCCGGTCCGCGTCGTAGCCGCCTCGACCGCCCGCACGCTGGACGGCGTCGCGGCGGCGAGCGGACTGGTGCTGGTCGGGCCGTAAAGCGCGTGCGAGCAGGGGCGTTCCATACAGACCACCACCCCGGCGAAGGCCGGGGCCCAAGAGAAGTACGGTTGAAGGCTGAGACCCGCGCTTCGCTACCACAACCAGCGCGATGGAGCCCCGGCCTTCGCCGGGGTGGCGGGATTAACGCCGCGTTTCGGGCATTCTGACAGGGGACATATGCAATGAAGACCATTTTTGTACTGGCGAGCGGCGCGCTGCTGCTGTCGGGGTGCGGCGCGGTCGGTCGATTACAGACGATCGGCAAGGCCCCGAAGATGTCGCCGGCGGAGACCACCGCCAACGTCGCGGTCGAGCCTTCGCTTGGCCAGGCTGGTGCCACGCTACGCCGCGAGGCCCGCACTCCGGGGATGTTCGGATCCGGCCCCGGCACCGCACCGGGGCCCGTCACCGCATCGCTGTTCCGCGCCGGTGCCGCAGCTTTTCTCGCGGATCAGCGCGCCACCCGGATCGGCGACATCCTGACGATTCGCATCAATATCGCCGACAAGGCCGAGGTCGGGAACAACACCACGCGGGACCGTACCGGCTCCGAAAACGCCAGTGTCGGCAGTCTGCTTGGGCTGCAGAAGCTGCTCCCCAAGAGCATCGATCCGACCAACCTCGCCAGCACCAGTTCCAAGTCGCAATCGGCGGGGGGCGGCAAGATCAGCCGGTCGGAAACGGTCAACATGACGATGTCCGCGATCGTCACCGACGTTCTGCCCAACGGTAATCTCACCGTGCGCGGGCGACAGGAAGTGCGCGTCAACAACGAACTGCGCGAACTGATCGTGACCGGCATCGTCCGGCCGCAGGACATCGCGCGCGACAATTCGGTCCTCCACTCGCAGATTGCGGAGGCGCGCATCAGCTATGGCGGGCGCGGGCAATTGTCGGATGCGCAACAGGCGCGCTGGGGGCAACAGATCTACGACGCGCTTTTCCCGTTCTGACCCGCCGAACCGCGTCGGGCGCGTGGGCGCGCGATCAGGATTCCCGGGGCATTGCCATTTTACCGGTGTGGCGCGTCCGATTACGGCGGTGGTGGCTTAAGATAGTCCTATGCAACACGATGGTCTTCCCAGGGTCCGCGAGATCATCGATGCGCTGGGCCTGCGCTTGCGCCTGCGAGCGGAGCGGCATCCCGCCGGTACGCGCGTCGTCATGCAGCGCCCGGACGCCCCGGGCCAACCGCACGCCACGCTGGACCTGTACGGCGCCGAAGTGTTGTGGGGGTTTCTCCTTTCGGCGCGGCTCGCCGTGCCGGACGTGCTGCCCGACGAGCAGATCTTCGGCATGTGGAGTGCAACCCTGCGCCTCGCGGTCGATCCGGTCAGCCGGATCGAGATCGATACCAGCCAGTCGCGGCAACCGCTGTCGATTCCGTGCACCCTGTGGGACCGCCTGTTCGCCGAACTGTGCCTGATCCTGGCGCATGGGCGCGCGGATCCGGGGGCGCTGCGGGATTACGCGTTGCAATAGTCAAACGAACCATGGTGTTTATGCTATATTCGCAAGTATAACAGATAAGATTATGTTGCCACTGTCGTTCAACGGCCAGTTACGGTGGGATGTCCGATGTATTCCTTTGACGCCAAAACGTTCACCGGCATGCGGAACGGTACTGACTTCGGCGTCGGTCCCCAGCCCCAGTTCCGCGTCACGCTAACGTTCGTACTGGAAGACGGCATGGCCCTGTGGTCGGCGGCGCGGGCACGCCTGCTTGCCGATGCCGAAACGACCGACGAGATGGTCCACGAGACGATTGGTCCCCCCAATGCTCCATCGCTCGCGGACTGTCTCGCCGTTCTCTGCGATCCGGCCGAGGTGTTGCGCGCCAACCCGGTCCCCGGATGCCAGGCCGACGATTTCTGGGTCGACGCCATCCCGGGGTTGCCCGGCGCCCCCGTACCGGCAGCGGTGGGACTGGCCGCGCGCGGTTTCGACGGCTGAATGCGGGCATCGGCGCCGACCCGGCGTGCGGGCGACAATGCATTGTAACTGGCGATCGAACAGGCGATGGCTCTGACGCGATTCAGCGTCAGGGAACCACCGACTATGCGTCTTCTGATCGTCGAGGATGATGCCCGCGCAGCACGGTCGCTGGTCAGCGATCTGGCCGATCTCGGGCACGACTGCGTCGTCGCGGAAGATGGGCGGGTCGCATTGCTGCGCGCGACGGACGACAGATTCGACGCGATCCTGCTCGACGTGATGTTGCCGCATGTCGACGGGTTCACGGTGGCAAAGGTCCTGCGCGAGCGCGGGGTGAGCGTGCCGATCGTCATGCTGACCGCGCTTGGCGATCTGGATCAGCGCGTGGCCGGGCTCGACGCGGGCGCGGACGATTATCTGGTCAAGCCCGCCGCACCGGTGGAGATCGAGGCACGGATCAAGGCGATCCTGCGACGGACCACGCGCGCGAGCGAAAGCGGGCTGATGCGGGCCGGCGATATCGAGGTGAACGAGGTCAAGCATCGTGCGGTCCGCGGCACCCGCGTGCTCAGCCTGCCCAAGCTCGAATTCCAGATGCTGTGCGAATTGATCCGCAACAAGAACGGCGTCGTTACCCGGCAGATGTTCTACAGGACGGTGTGGAACTATGATGTCGAGCCCGCCACCAACATCGTCGAATCCTATATCCGACGGGTCCGCGCGCAGGTGTGCGCGGCGGGCGAGCGCGATCCGATCGTCACGATTCGCGGGGTCGGCTACATGCTCGTCGATCAGGGATGAGCGCCGCGCGCGCGATCGATTGACGGCCCGCGATGGCCGCACGCTGGTCGATGCGATCGCGCGGCTGCGCGGCGGCAGATTGCGGTGCGGGGATGCCGTGCGCTGACTGCGCGCAATGGCGATGCTTCGAGGGGGCACGTGAAAAACCCGGCCCGAGCGGGATGCTCGGGCCGGGTCCGTCAGGATCACCGTCTGATCTGGAAGATCAGAACTTTGCCGAAAGCTCCAGGCCCCACGTGCGCGGCGGGTTGAAGTTGGCATAGTCGCCAAGGATGCCGCCGTAGTTGGTCGAGACCAGCTGGCCGTTGGCACCGATGTTCTGGACCGGCGTCGAGTTCGCTGCCGAGCGACGGTAGATGTACGTCGTGTCGAGCAGGTTGCGAGCCCAGACCGAGACGGTGACCTTGTTATGGTCATTCACCGAGATGTCGGCGAGCGCGAGGCGGCCGTTCATTACGAAGCTCGCATCGGTCTTGGTCGGCTCGAGCTGGAAGCTGTACTGGCTGCTCGCATAGTTGCCGTCGAGATGCAGGCGGACGCTTGCATCGGCGATGTGGATCGGGGTGACATAGTCGATCGCGCCCGATGCCGCATTGTTAGGCGTGTAGACGATGTACAGCTGCTGCAGGCCACCACCCAGCGGGCTGATCGCCGACGGCGCCTTCCAGTAGGTGTAGGCATAGGAACCGGTCAGCGTCAGTTCCGGGAACGGCTTCACCGTCAGATCGGCTTCGATACCGCGGATCTTGCTGTTGCCGGCATTGACGGTCTGCTCGATGTGGCTGCCGTTGGTGACGCTCGAACCATTCGTATCGAAATAGTCGAAGTCGAACTGCGTGTTCTTGCGGTCCATGATGTAGCCGGCGAGGTTCAGGCGCGCGCGGTGCTGGAGGAAGTCCATCTTCGCGCCGATTTCGTAGGACTTGACCGCTTCAGGACCGAAGGCGTTGAACTGGAGCGAACGATCGTTCGCACCACCGGCACGGAAGCCCGTTGCATACTTTGCGTAGAGGTGGACGTCCGGGGTCGCATCGAACGCGATGTTGATCATCGGATCGAACCGGCTGATGTTGTTCTTGAACGTGAACGGCGTCGCGGTGCTGTTGGCGACCGTGGTGACCGGGTTCAGATCGGTCCGGTTGTTGACGACATAGAGCAGGCCGTGACGATCATCCTTCGTCCAGCGACCGCCGGCCGTGATGTGCACCACGTTGCCAAGCGCTTCCGGGGTGAAGGTCAGGTTGCCGAATACCGAATAGTTGTGGTCCGTCGCCGCGCTGGCGCGGGTGATGAACTGGCAGCTGTTCCGGAATTGCGGAGCGGTCGCCGCCAGCCCGTTGTTGCACGACGGATCATACTGCTGATAGCCCGAGTTCGCGCCGCTGATCGCGGTCGAATTGCCCGGGATCGGCGAACGCACGGTGTAGGCGGTGCCATCGCCGTTCCACTGGTTGCTCAGCGGCGTCGCGGCATATTCGGACGCCTGCTCGGTGTAGTAATAGCCGCCGACGACATAATCGAACTGCGGGATGCTGCCGACCGCCTGGACTTCCTGGCTGAACTGATGCTGGCGCAGGAACGACAGGCTGTAGCGGCTGAACGTACCGGTCGTGTTGATCGCGGTCGGGTTGGCGGTGTTGGGCACGAACGGCGCGAAGGTGCTGCGCTCCGGTCCGCCGGAGTTGTCCCACTGATCGGTGCTGACGCTGCGCCATGCGGTGATCGAGCGCAGCTCGATCCAGGGGGCGAGCTTGTACTTCAGGTTGGCCGAGAAACCGTGCGTGATGTCGACGCTGGGCTGCTGCGGGACGCCGACGTCGGCGACGGTCTGGCGGTCGGGATGAACGCCGACGAGCGGTGCTTTCGGAGCGATGCAGATCGGACGTCCTGCTGCAGCCTGCACCGGGGTGATGGTGCCGCCACAGGCGACGCCGTTGAGCTGGAGCGCACCCGCCGAATTGAACGTACCGACCGGCAGGTTGCCCGGGTTGTAGTTGACCAGCTGGCTGTACTGCGGGGTGTTCTCGTCCTTCGCATAGTCATAGGCGAAGTCTGCCGTGAAGCCGTCGATCGGCTGCCAGCGCGCGGCGGCGCGGCCGCCCTTGCGGTCGTAATAGTTCCAGCCGGTCGACCCCGTGAGCGGGTCCTTCACGGTCGGATCCTGGTGCTGGTAGACGCCGTCGAACTTGAGTGAGATGTTGTAGAAGCTCGGCAGGTCGAGATGCAGGTCGGCGTTGTGGCTGCCATAGTTGCCGACGCCCGCGGTAACGCGACCGCCGAGGATGCCGGTCGGCGCCTTCGAGACGAGCGACAGCGCGCCGCCTTCGGTGTTGCGACCGAACAGCGTGCCCTGCGGGCCCTTGAGGACTTCGATGCGCTCGATGTCGAACAACGCGGCGTTGAGGCCCTGGGTCTTCCCGAGCGCGACGCCGTCGATGTAGACGCCGACGCCGCCATCACGCGCAGTCTGGTTCTGATCGTAGGGGACGATGCCGCGGATACCGATCGTCAGCGCCGACTGGCGCGCCTCGAAGGTCGCGACGCGGAGCGACGGGATCGAGCCGTCGGCGAGGTTGAACAGGCTCTGGACGTGACGATCCGTGATGCCCTGGCTGCTCAGCACGCTGATCGAGATCGGCGTCTTCTGCAGGTTGGTTTCGCGGCGAGTCGCGGTAACGACGATATCGCCCAGACCTTGCTGGTCAGACGGCGCGGTCGCCGCGTCTGCAGTCGGCGCGACGTCGCCGGCGGCCGTCGTCTGCGCGGAGTCGCCGGTCGGCGCGGTCTGTGCCACGGCGGGCGCGGCAGTGATAGCCAGCAATGCGCCGCCCATGAGCAGCTGCAGGCGGAGGCCCGATCGAACAGTCATTGTGATTTCCCCTGAACCTCGAGAATTTTCTCATTCCGGTCCAGCGGCCGCTACAACCCAATTTGGTCAGCAATGTTACAGCCAATGTCACTGAAAAAATACAGCTGCGTCATATTGGCGTCATTTTATAATGTCGGGTTGATGTTGGAACGCCAATCCAGGTATCGACGCGTGTAAGGTTAAGTAGGGCAAGGCATAGAAGGGGTTATGGCCCCACATGATGAGCAGTGTATTGTTACCTAGTCTCCAGATCTGCCTACTGTTCATTCGTTGGCGACTAATCTTAGGTTGGCAAGGGTGGCGTCAAGAGCAGACGTACTGCCCGCCTGCACAGAAAGCAGCGTCGTATGAATCCGCGTTCATGTACGAAGATACGCGCGCGTTGCCCAAGTGTCACAGTCCGCTACGCTAGGGTCGGGCAGCCCGGATACCGCTTCGCACGGCGAAGTGGTCAGGATGGGTCAGGCCGCAAGGCCGCGGTGGAATCGCGGACCAGCAGGCTGTTGCTGTGATGCGTGTGCCGTTCGCCCGCGCGACTTTCCAGATCCGCGATCAGCATGTCCGTCGCGGCGACCGCCATTTCGAAAACGGGCTGTCGCACCGTCGTGAGGCGCGGCCACGCAATGCGGGAAACCTCGGCATCGTCGAACCCCGCGATCGACAGATCCTCCGGGATCGATAGTCCGAGTTCCCGGGCGGCGAGCATGATGCCCACCGCCATCTCATCATTTTGTGCGAGGATCGCCGTCGGTCGATCGCTCCGCTCGAGCAAGCGACGGGCGGCCGCATAGCCGCCATCGAAGGTGAACAGTCCCGTCTCGATCCGGTCGAGCTGCAACTGGCAGCCGGCATCGCGGAAGGCTTGGCCGTACCCGATCAGCCGTGCATCGGTCGCGGCATGGGTTGGATCGCCTTTGACGATGCCGATGTCGCGGTGGCCGAGCGACAGCACGTGCGCCGCGACGGCCTGCGCGCCGGCGACGTCATCCAGCAGGGTCGACGACCCGAGCTCGAGCTGGCGCGACGGCGCGATTCGCGCGTACCGGATCCCCGCCGCCTCGAGCTGCGCGAGGATCAGCGGATGATCCGATGCCGGTGGCGCCAACACGACTCCGTCGAGCGCGGCGGCGCGCAGCAACCCGACGATCTCGGATGCATTGTCCTGCGCCGACTGGATCGGGATGACGATCAGGCGATAGCGTTCGCCTTGCAGGCGGTCGAGCACGCCCATCTGCAGTTCCACGACATAGCTCGCGCTAGGCTTTTCATAGACCAGCCCGATCAGGTGCGACCGACGTCGCACCAGCGACTGGGCGAAGACGTTGGGATGATAGTTGAGCGCGGCGGCGGCGGCGCGGACGCGGTCTTTGATCGCCTCGCTGACATGGGGTTCATCGTTGAAGACGCGCGACACGGTTTTCGTCGAGACGCCCGCCTGGCGGCCGACATCGACGATCGTGGTGCGTTTGATTTCACGAGACAGGAAACGGTCCTCCAAGGCGGCTTGCTCGATATCACAGACGCGGTCGGGGCTGACAACGGTAGCATTCCGTATCGCCTTGCTTCGCAGCGCGTCACCATCAACGCGCGGCCCGGCCGACGGTTTGCGATCCTGCATTGATGCGACACAAATCGTAATTGACAACGTAAGACAAGATGCTATCGCTACCAACAGGGTAAGCTGACCAAGACGGTCGGCAACCAGCCGTGGCTCAGGGGGGTCGCGGAACAGGAGGGGACGTCATGAAGGGTTTCTGCCCGGCGAGCATGCTCGCGCGCACCACATCAACCATCGCACTTGCAGTCGGCCTTGCTGTGCCGGGCTATGGTTTTGCGCAAACCGCGCCCGTGATCGCACCCGCACCCGCGGCCGGCGCGGAAGTCACCAATGCACAGCCGGTGTCACAGGATCCCGTGAACACGCCGCCGCCGATTTCTGACGACATCGTCGTTACCGGCATTCGCGCCTCGCTTGAACGGTCGATCGACATCAAGCGCAATTCCTCCGGGATCGTCGACGCGATCTCGTCGCAGGATATCGGCAAGTTCCCTGACACCAACCTCGCCGAATCGCTTCAGCGTATCCCGGGCGTGTCGATCAATCGCCGCAATGGCGAAGGCGCGCAGGTCACCGTTCGCGGCTTTGGTCCCGACTATAACATGGTGACGCTGAACGGTCGCCAGCTGGCAGCGTCCGACCAGACCTCGGTCGGCGGCGAGAACGACTTCACGCGCAGCACCGGTCGATCGTTCGACTTCTCCAACCTTGCATCCGAAGGCGTGAAGACGCTCGAGGTCTACAAGACCGGCCGCGCCGCGATCCCCTCGGGCGGCATCGGCGCTTCGATCAACGTCGTGACCCGCCGCCCGCTCGATGCCCGCGAGAGCGGTTTCAACGGGTCGTTTGGGGTGAAGGCGGATTACGACACGAGCGCGGATGCCTGCATTAGCTGCGGCAGCCACGTCACGCCGCAGGCCTCGGGCTTGCTGAGCTGGTCGAATTCGGACCACACGTTCGGTGCGTCGTTGTTCGGCAGCTATCAGAAGCGCAATTTCTCCGCCGTGAGCGCGTCGGTCAACGGCTGGAACATCAGCACGCTGGCGGCCCTGCTCGATCCCAGTGGCAGCCACGTCAACGCCGCCACCAAGATCAACAACGCGCCGTCCGACCCCAACACCCTGGTCGCCCGCCCCGACGACGCGCGCTACCACTTTGCCGAAGACACCAATGAGCGGATGAACTTCCAGGGTTCGTTGCAATTCAAGCCGACCGATCGGCTGTTGCTGACAGCCGATGGACTGTTTGCCCAGAACCGGGCTTCCGAACGGCGTTCGGACGAGGCGAACTGGTTCGCCGGCTTGTTCGACGAGATCACCTTCGACAAGGGTCATGAAGTCAGCACCGCAACCTACCTGCACGAGACGAACAACGGCGCGCAGAAGGATTCGGGCGCAGAACAGCAATATCGCGCGCAGAAGAACCAGCTGCAGGACTTCGGGCTGAACGCCCGGTGGGAGCTGACCGACAATTTCACCGTCACCGCCGATGGCCATGTCGGCTTGTCGAAGAGCACGCCGGATAACCCCAACGGGATGAGCTCGACGCTGATTTCGCTGTCGATCCCGCTGCTGGCGCAGCATTCGTGGGATTATTCGAACAACGGCTTCCCGGTCCAGACCGTCCAGTTCAGCGATCCGGCGACGCCGGCTCCCGGTAACGCGATCATCAAGGGCAACGGGAACGGCAAGCTCGACGTCGGCGATCTCGGCAGCCAGGTCGGTCGGCAGATCTCGACCAGCCTGCGGCAGACGATCAAGGAAGGCCGGATCGACGCCGGCTGGGATCTGGGCGGGGGGAGCCGTTTCGACTTTGGCGGCGACTATCGCAAGACCGACACGCTCTCGACCCAGACGACCTATTACCAGACGCTGGGCGACTGGGGTAACAACTTCCCGGGCGACGTCCAGAAGATCGCACCGGGGCAAGTCTCGCAATTCTGCCTCGTCTGCAAGTTCACCCATTTCGATCCAAAAGCGAGCGGCGACGGCCTGGTCGCCTTCCGTACCGAAGACGCGACCGCGCTCTACAACGCGCTCAGCGGGGCATACGCCAATACGCCTGGCCATGCGAACGGCGTGAACGGCTATGGCAACGACCGGGTCCAGGAAGACATTTGGGCGGTGTACGGCCAGGTGACCTGGAAGGGGCAGCTCGCTGGGCATGACGCGGCGCTGGTCGCCGGTGCGCGCTACGAGCAGACGAAGGTCAAGGCGAGCGGCGTGCTCTATGCACCCGCCGATATCCGGTGGCAGTCCGACAACGACTTCACGCAGGACCTGATCTTCGACAGCAAATACCTGCAGAACACGTCGGGTCGGGGGAAGTACAACAATCTTCTGCCGTCGATGGATTTTCAGTTCAACATCAAGCAAAATCTGATCGGTCGCTTCTCGGCAAGCCGTACGATCGCACGGCCGACCTACAACAACCTGTTCACGTCGGCGAGCGTGGGGAATCCGAACGACGCGACCGCCGTTGGTGGTCAGACGGGCGGGAACTCCGGCAATCCAAACCTGAAGCCGCTGGTCTCCGACAACTTCGACGTGGCGCTGGAGTGGTATTTCAAGCCCGGCAGCTATCTGTCGGTCGGTTTCTTCGACAAGCGCGTCCACAACTTCATCGGCACCTCGGTCGTCCCGCAATCTCTTTATGGTCTGCGTGATCCGTCCTCGGGCGTGTCGGGCCGATCGGGCACCGCAAAGGCGCAGCTGCAGACGATCGGGGCGGACGTCACCGACGTCAACCTGTTCACCTACACCGCGTTGCTAGTCCAGAACAACGGCAACACCGCTGCCGCGACCAATACCTTCCTTGCGAACTACAACACGGTCAATCGCTCGCTGACGCAATCCTTCGTCGACTCGACGCTGAATGCGGTCGACATCATTGCCGATGCCAACGACCCACTGTTCACGTTCAACGTCAGTACGCCAATCAACAACAAGGATGCCGAAATCTACGGCATCGAGTTGGCGGGCCAGTACTTCTTCGGGCAGACGGGAATCGGGGTCGCGGCGCAATACACCCATGTGAAGGGGGACGTCGGCATCAATGTTGCCGCGCCGATCAACCAGGATCAGTTCGCGCTCCTCGGCCTGTCCGACACCGCGAACGCCACGCTGATCTACGACAAATACGGCATCTCTGCCCGCTTGTCGTACAACTGGCGTGACAAGTTCCTGTCCGGGGTCAATGCCGACAGCTATCACAGCCCCCGCTTCACGGCGGCGCATAGCCAGGTCGATTTCAACGTCAGCTACGATGTCACCCCGCACATCGCCGTGTCGATCGAAGGGATCAACATCTTCGAAGATGGTCTGAAGATCTACGGGCGTTCGCCGAACGAGATCTTCTTCATGCAGGAAGGCTCGGCGCGCTACCTGGCAGGGGCGCGGTTCAAGTTCTGACGGAGCGCATCGGCGATCGAAGCGGGAAGGGCGGCGGTTGAGCTCACCTTCCCGCTTCGTCTCGTCGATCAGTCGGTGAAGCTACAGCCATGCCCGCGCACGCCATCGATCGACGACGTTTCTTGACAACGTTGTCAATGGTTGCGAACGTGCCAACGGGTTGTACGGGAAATGAATTATGGATCGGCGGGATTTCATCAAAGCCAGCATGCTGGGGGCCGCCGTCGCCGGAAGCTCGGGCCGTGCGCTTGCCACTATGACTCCGAAGGCGCCGGCCGGGTCGCTGTCCTTTCCCGATGATTTCCTGTGGGGCTGTGCCACCGCATCCTATCAGATCGAAGGCGCGGTGGCCGAGGACGGGCGCGGCCGGACCAATTGGGATGTCTTCGCGCATACCCAGGGTCGGGTCGCCAATGGCGATACCGGCGACGTGGCGTGCGACAGCTACCACCGCTACCCCGAGGATATCGCGCTGCTGAAAGGCCTTGGCGTGAAGGCGTATCGCCTTTCGCTGGCCTGGTCGCGGATTTTCCCGGAGGGGCGCGGGACGCCGAACCAGAAGGGCGTCGATTACTATAACAAGCTGATCGATGCGCTGCTCGCCGCCGGAATTACGCCCTACGTCACGCTGTTCCATTGGGATCTGCCGGAAGCGTTGCCGGGCGGCTGGCAATCGCGGGATACGGCGTCCGCCTTTGCCGACTATGCCGGCTACATGGCAGGCAAACTGTCCGATCGCGTTCACCATTTCATGACCGTCAACGAGCTGCGGTGCTTCACCGATATCGGGCATATCGAGGGGCGGCACGCGCCCGGCCTGCGCCTGCCGCCGGCGGCCGGCAATCAGGTGCGTCACCACGGCGTGCTCGCCCACGGGCTTGGCGTCCAGGCGATCCGCGCGCATGCGCGCCCGGGAACGCAGGTCGGCCTGGCGGACAATTCCAATTTCTACGTGCCCGTGATCGAGACGCCCGAGCATATCGCGGCCGCAAAGACCGCGGTGCGCGAGGAAAATGCGATGTTCCTGACCGCGATCATGGAGGGGCGCTACACCGATGGCTATCTCGCCCGCGAAGGGGCGAATGCACCGCGCGTCGCGGCCGGGGACATGGCGGCGATCGGCAGCCCGCTCGATTTCGTCGCGCTCAACATCTACGCCCCCAATTACGTCCGGGCGGATGCGGGGCCGAGCGGCTACAAGATCCTGCCGCATCTCCCGTCATCGCCGCGCATGGCCTCGCCCTGGCTCTACGTCGGCCCCGAGGTCGCCTATTGGGGGGTGCGGACGGTCAGCGAATTGTGGAAGCCAAAGGCGATCTACATCTCCGAAAACGGGACCTCGGCGGATGATCCGGTGGTCGACGGCCGGATCGACGATAGCGACCGGATCATGTATTTGCGCAACTATCTCGCCGAGTTCCACCGGGCGACGGCAGAGGGCTATCCGCTCAAGGGCTATTTCCTGTGGAGCCTGATGGACAATTTCGAATGGGCGGATGGCTATACCAAGCGGTTCGGGATCCACCACGTCGACTTCGCTACGCAGGTGCGCACGCCCAAGCTGAGCGCTGCCTGGTATCGCGAACTGGTCCGGCGCAACACGCTGGTGTGAACGACTGGGGCAATGGTCGCGACGAGGGGCGTCGCGACCAGGGGGTCAGCGCTTCTTGACGAATTCGGCGCGGAGCACGAGGCCCTTGATCCCGTCGAACCGGCAGTCGATCTCCTGGGCGTCGCCCGTCAGGCGGATCGCCTTGATCAGCGTGCCGCGCTTGAGCGTCTGGCCAGCACCCTTGACGGTCAGGTCCTTGATCAGCGTAACCTGGTCGCCGTCGGCAAGGACGTTGCCGACCGCGTCGCGAACGACCACGGCGTCGCCAGCGGGGTCGCCCTTGGCGGCGGCATCGACCGCACTGATCCATTCGCCCGAGGCTTCGTCATAGACGAAGGCGTCGCCCTCGCCGCGGTCGTCGTCCACCATGCTCATCCCTTGATGTTGACCATCGCGACGGGCTGACCCTTGGTGGTCGGGTTGGACGCATTCGCCTTCGGCGCCTTTTCGGCCTTGGGCTTGCGTGTTTCCTTGTTCGACTTCTTCTGGCTTTTCGCCATCGGACATACCTCAGGGGCGGAAGGCCCGCAGCCTTCTAGCGCGAAGACGCCCATATGGCGGCATCAATTCGGTTCGTCGCGCCGATCCCGCAGGTTGACCGATGTTAGCATCATTTCAGGACCCGCCACGCAACCACCCCGTGGTCCGCCCGTTTGACGAACAAGCCGGACGTGCCACCCCTCGCGTCCGGCTACCCCCCCATCAATCGGCGCCAGGTCCGGCACTGTTTTCGAGGAGACACGACATGGGCTTGTTCACCAAGGATATCGTTACCTTCGAGGATCTTTTCCTGCATCAGCTGCAGGACGTCTATTATGCCGAGAACCAGATCACCAAGGCGCTGCCGAAGATGATCGACAAGGCGACGGACGCCGGTCTCAAGAGCGGTTTCCAAACGCATCTGCTCGAGACCGAAGGTCAGATTCGCCGCCTCGAACAGGTTTTCGACCTGCTCGGCGAACAGCCGAAGGGCGCGACCTGCCCCGCGATCGAGGGGATCATCAAGGAAGCCAACGAGGTCGCTGGCGAAATCGCCGACAAGGCCGTGCTCGACGCGGCCCTGATCGCCTCTGCGCAGGCGGTCGAGCATTATGAGATTACGCGCTACGGTACGCTGATCGCCTGGTCGAAGCAGCTCGGTCGCGACCAGATCGCGGCGATCCTCCAGGAAACGCTCGACGAGGAATATGCGACCGACGACAAGCTGACGAAGATGGCGACCAGCAAGACCAACCCGAAGGCCGAGGCGGCGACCGCCTGACCCAACGGTTTGACTAGAACGCCCCCGGCACCTCGCGTTGCGTCGTGTCGGGGCGTTCGGGCGTTAGCAATTCTCGCGTGGTCGCGCTTGCCCGCAACGCCAGGGTGCCTTGCGTGCCAGCGGCAATGGCCGGGCAACTCTTTCCGGCAAGATAGTTGAGCGCCGCGCGGGTCGATGCCTCTTGTGAGTCCCCGAGCGGATGAGTGAGATCGTCGCTGGCCTGGCAACTCGCCTCGACGATGTTCGCCAGCCCGTCATAATATGCGCCTTGCCGGGCTGCGTTCTGAAGAGCGAAGGCGATGACGCGGAGCCGATCGTCGCATTGCGCGCGATCCAGCGCGATCTGTCCGACCGGCTTTCCGTAGGTATTGGTGCCGATCAGTGCAGCGTTGGCATGAAAGTACGGAATGGCCTGCGCGATCACGAGTTCGCTGGCCGATGCGGTCCCGCCGGTCCCGATGAACGCGATCCGGGTGGGGGCGATCGATTGTGGCTGGGGGGCAAAGAAGGCGGTGACATTGCTGGCGGACTTTTCCGGCCGGAAGGTCGTATAGTCGATCACGTCGCTACCGGAGCGAGCGCCGCCGAGCAGGTTCGCCATCAGCTCCGCGATCGAAACCAGGCCCCCGCCATTGTAGCGCACGTCCACGATGACATTGCTGATCCCGGCCGTCTTGAACCGTGCAAAGGCGGCACGCAGGGCGGGGTCGGCGGTCGAAATGAAGCTCCGCAGGTTGATGTAGCCGATCTGTTGGCCGCCATCGGTAATGATCTGCGCGCCGTAGCGGCTGGACACCGGTGTGAGCGCATAATCGGTCTTGGCGAGCGTCACGTCCCGCGTGCCGCTCGAATCGGTGATTCGCAACAGGCGCGCGATGCCGGTCGTATTCGGGCCGAGCGCGGTAGTGACGCCCGCGGTGCCTTGCGCGGCGATGATCGCATCGACCGTCCGCAGGTCACCAGCGGACGTGCCGATCGCGACGATCTCCGCCCCGCGATCGATACCCGCTGCGGACGCCGCCGTGCCCTCGAAGGTTTCGGCAATGAAAACCCGCCGCGCGGTGCTGTCGTAGGAGAGGCGGAAGCCGAAACCGGCGCTCGCACCGGACGCGTAAAAGGCATCTTCCGACGCGATCGACGTCAGATAGGTGAAATAGCGGTCCTTGCGCTGAGACCGCGCGGTCGCAGTGAGCGCGTCGACATAGTCGCCGACGGTTGAATAGGGTGTCGGATCCAATGCCGCGGGCAGGGTGTCCGGGAACAGATACCATTCGCGCAATTGCGCCGCGGCCCAGTCCTGCCGGTCGCGCAGCGAACACCCCGCCGTTGTCGCTGCCGGGGTGGGCGTCGGCGTGACCGTCGCGCTTGTCGTCGACCCCCCGCCGCCGCCGCTGCAGGCGGACAGCAGCGCGGCAAGGGTCAGTGTCGTGACGGGCGTGCGGTTTCGGGCCATGTGCAACCTCTCGCCCGAGGCTAGCGTGCGGCGAAACGCTTGTCAGTGCAAAAGTCGCGGTAATCCAAGCATGTTGGCAATGCCCGCCGGATCAGGCGAGTGGCGCGACCGACACGGCCGTCGACGCGAGCACGGTGGTGAGCACGAGCGCGGCGACGAGCGAGAAAGCAACGCGCTGGAGGGCTTCGAAACGGATCGACATGACAAATCTCCCTTTGGATTGGCAATGCGGACCATCCGATCGCCGATATCCCTTCGTTTGCAGGGAGCGTGCCACTTTCATAATTCGTTGTTTTAGAGGTGTTTAGGCACTTTTCAGCCTACAGTGCCCTGGGTGGTGTGGTTCAAAGCACCAACGATCGGCGTAGAATCCTAAAGGCGACGGATCTGGTTCCGGCCATTGTCTTTTGCGGTGTACAACAGCTTGTCGGCGCGGCCGAAGACGGAGCCGAGGAACTCGCCTGGCTTGGCCTCGGTAATGCCCGCCGAGAACGTCACCGCACCCAGCGGCTCGTCCGATTCGCGCAGACGATACCGTTTGTCCGCCACCACGTCGCGCGCGCGTTCCAGCGTGGCATAGGCGTCGTCGAGCGTCGTGCCGACGAACAGGACGGTGAATTCCTCGCCACCGTAGCGCGCCACCATGTGGCCCGGGCAAGCGGTCGTCAGCGCCTCGGCAATCGCCTTCAGGACGCGGTCGCCGACGGAGTGGCCGAAGCGATCGTTGACGCGCTTGAACCGGTCGACGTCGCACACCGCCAGGCACACGGCGTCGCCCGCCTGCATGTGCTTGGCGAAGCTTTCCTCGAAGGCGCGTCGGTTGGGCAGGTCGGTCAGGGGATCGCAGCGGGCGTTGCTGCGCGCCTCTTCCAGCTTCAACCGCAGCTCCTCCGCCTCGTGCGTAGCCGCGGCGAGGCGGGTTTCGGCGGATTGCACCCGGTCCAGCATGACGCCGGTCAGGCGAACGATGTCGCCGGCACTGTCGCTCGCGCGCATCGCATTGGCACTGGCCGCGAGATCCCGGCCAAAATCCTGCGTTTCGGTCCGGATCGCGTGCATCATGTCGGTAAAGCCCTCGACGTGCATCTGCGTCTGCGCGACGAGCCCTTCGACCGCATCCGTGGCATCCGGAATGTCCGGGGTCGCACCGGTCGCGACTTGACCGCCGAGCTTCTCGATATCGCGCGCGGTCAGCCGGATGCCGCCTTCGGTCAACGCGGCCACCGATTGCGCCAACACGCCAGCGGGCTGGCTGATCACCCGATACGCAAAAGCGTAATGGAGCGGGTCCGGACTCAACCGGTGCTGCGCCAGGAACCGACCGATGCGGTCGAACACCTGGTCGGCGCGGTACTCGACCGTTGCCAGTCGTGCCTCCCTTGCCGTAGCCATCGCTCGAACTGCCCCTTGCCCTTTGCGCCGACGGATCGCGGCGCTGCCTGTCGTCGAAGGCCTAGGCCCCAAACTGCTAAAATAGAGTGACCGACGGCGTAACGATGCCGGTATTCGAGGCATTTACCGCGTTACCGCAATCCCGAAGCGCGCGTGGTTGACGATCCGGTCATAGGCGATCAGCGTTTCGCCATATCCCGCGAAAAAATCGCCGAACAGATAGATATGCGGCAGCTTCTGGCTGATCCGCGCGAGCGGATAAGACACGAAGCTTTCGGTGCTGCCCTTGCCGGTCACCGGATTCCTGCGGCCGGTCACGGCGATCTTGATCCCGTCGCGCTGGCCGATCGAGACTGCGAGGGCGCCATAGCCCCAGTACCGATCGAGATCGGGGGCCAGTCCCTGGTCGCCGAAATAGCCCCAAACCATCGGGGCAATGCCGACGGTCCAGCGGTGACCGAGCGGAATGACCTTGTTTGCCCGCAGGTAGAATCGATTCACGTCGACCGAATTGGTGACGCCGCCACCGTTCGAATCATGACGATACCCGCCGCCGATGGTCAGGCTGGGATCGATGGGGAGGTCGAGGAACACTTCGGGGGCGAACCCCTGCGCAGTGAGCGGGGCGGACGGCCGGTCCGTGGCCAGGAAGAAGGTGTGTGTGTAGGCGAAGTCCAGATGGGGTCCGTCGTCGCGGCCGAGCAGGCGAAAATCGAAGCTGGCCGATATCTTCGTTCCCGAATTGCCCGCGCCCATGACCGCATAGGTCGGCGCATAGGGGCGCAGTCGGTCGACAAACGCCCCCGACCCGCCGCGCGACGTGGCAATGACGCTTTCGCCGGTCGCGGGGACGGTGCGGGACGGCGTGGCGGCCGCAAGCGCCGTCGGCGCATGGTCCGGGTCCCGTGGCGCCGTGGCGACCGGATAGGATGTCGCCAGACGATATTGCAGCCGCGCGAACCCGCCAGGCGCGACGGTGGCGGCGGCGTCCGGCGCAGCGACCAGGCGCAACCGCGTACCGTCCTGCGCGATCGTCTCGATCTCGGCGGGACCCTGCGCGGGCTGCGCGGTCTGGCTTTCGTTGAGGACATAGACTTCGACCCCGGCGCGTGCCGCTTCGGCCGAGGCGGGAGGATCGAGCAGCGGGCGCAACTGCGCCGTGGCCGGCGCAGCAGCGAGCCCCCCGAGCAGGCTCCCCCCCAGCAGGCTCCCGGCGAGCGCAAGATCCCGTGTCCGCATCGTCGTCCCCCTTGCGGTCCCAATCCACGGATACTTTGGCAAGACTGGCGGATTCCCGCCAGCGGGATTACGCAGGCCGCATGCGTATTACCGAATCCGATCTCGCCCTTGCCGCCGCGCTCGCCGATGCCGCGGGCGCCGCGATCCGCCCATATTGGCGAAACGAGCAGGGGCTCGAAATGAAAGGCGACGCCTCGCCCGTGACGCTCGCCGACCGCGCCGCCGAGGCGGCGATGCGCGCGCTGATCGAGTGGACGTTCCCCGACGACGCGATCATCGGCGAGGAATATGGCGTGCGCGAGGGGACATCGGGCCGCGCCTGGGTGCTCGACCCGATCGACGGGACGCGCGCGTTCATCTCCGGTCGGCCGATCTTCGGGACGCTGATCGCGCTGGTGGTCGAGGGGTGGCCGATGCTCGGCGTACTCGACCAGCCGATCATCGGCGAACGCTGGGTCGGGACGACCGGCAAGCCGACGCTGTTCAATGGGAAGCCCGCCGTCACGCGGCGCTGTTCCGCGCTCAGCGAGGCGTTGCTCGCCACGACCTCGCCCGCGCTGTTCCAAGACGATCAGTTGCACGCGTTCGAACATCTCGACGCGGGGGTGCGCAGCACGGTGCTGGGCGGGGACTGCTACAATTACGGTTGTGTCGCGAGCGGATGGCTCGACGTGGTGGTCGAAGCCGAACTGAAGCTGCACGACTTCGCCGCGCTGGTGCCGATCGTCGAGGGTGCGGGCGGGCGCATGTGCGACTGGGCGGGCGACCCGCTAACCGCGGACAGCGTCGGCGAAGTCGTGGCGGCGGGGGATCCGGCGCGGATCGAGGATATCCTCGAGGCGCTGGCCTGCCGCGGCGGGCATTGAGAGACGGTTCCCGTCACCCCGGCGAAGGCCGGGGCCGTGTGGTTATCCGGGCGCGGCGAGACGGCTGGGTGCGGTATCGCCGGTTTTGCCCCCTTTACGTGGCGGCCGCGGCCTTCGCCGGGGTGACGATCGGTCGGCGTCACGCGCGCGTCAGAAAATCCCCAGAAACTTCTTCCGCGGCGCCTTGCCCGACTTGTCCTTCTCCGCCGTCGCCGTGGTGCCATGCCCGACGTCGTCGCGCGGCTGGCCCTTGGTCGTGCGCTGCGCGCTGGCGGGAGCAGCGGCAAGGATCGGGCCGCATTGCGCGGCCTTCGCATCGCCCACATCGACGAATGCCAGCAGCCCCGCCACCGGCGTCGCCACCAGGCTGAGCCCCGCCGCAGCGCCCGCACGTTCCAGCAACTGCGGCGTTACGACGTTGATCCCGGGCTTGGCGAACGACCCCACCAGACCCACGGGTGATTGGGCCGAGAACAGGCTGATCCGCTTGCCATCCGCCCGGAACACCAGGTCGAGATGCTCGTCACGGAAGCTGAAGCCGCCACGGCCGGCGATCACGTTCTTTTCGGTGTCGATCAGGATCGGATCCGCCGCCGCCACCCCGCCGCGCACGCTGAACCCGATCAGCCCGCAATTGATCTTGACCGGCTCCTTGAGCTTCCCCTGGAACAGCTTTTGCGCGAAGGTGCCGATATCGAGCTCGGACAGCTGGACGTTGCGGGCCGAGAAGGTGCCGCCGGGCATCACGAAGGCAATCCGCCCGTGCGAACTCGCCAGTGAATCGTGGAGCGTGTCGCCGTCGCCAGTGAGTGCGATGCGGCCTTTCACCACGCCCGTCGTCCCCGATTCGATCACGCCATAGCCTGCCAGCAGCCGGCCCATCGGGGTCGGCGACAAACGAATGTCATATGTATCGTGCGCCGGACGACGACGGGCATCGAAGGTGATGTCAGCGGCGACATTGCCGCGCGCCATCACGAACGTCAGCGGCGACAGCTTGAGCAGGCTGTCCTTCAGCGAGAGCGTCAGGTCGATGTTGGAGACGGGGACATTCTTCGAGCGCACGACCCCGATCTTGTAATGGAGATCGGCGTTGAAATTCTTGAACGTCTCGACCGGGATGGCAGCGTTGGGGAGGATGCGCTCGGGTGCCGCCCCGGTGCTGGCGGCGGCGGCGACGGCGCCCTGGGTCGCGACGATGTCCGGATTGTAGCCGATGAACGGCGCCGCATCGATGATGTCGAGCTTGCGCGTCGTCAGCGTCGCGCCGATGTGGAGGCGCGGCTCGATATTCTCCACCGTGAACGCGCCCGCCAGATCGCTGTCGCCGAACCGGCCGGTCAGCTTGGTGAAGGCATAGGTCGTACCGCTCTGCGTCAGGATCGCGTTGACGTGGTAGGTGCGGCTGCGCGGGACGGCCACGCCGATGATGTCGAGCAGCTCGGCGAGGTTGCGCCCGCGTGATGAGACGGTCAGCGGGACATTCTCGATATCGGCGAGGCTCGGCAGCGTCCCCGCAACCGTAATGTGGTTGTGCGCGGCGTCGGCGGTCATCGTTAGCTTGTTCTGGCCGCGCGCGACCGTGGCGTCTGGCGACAGCAGCGCGCCCGCCAGCGTGAACGGCGTGTTGCGGACTTGGCCGGACCCGGTGAAGCGGACCGACTTGCCGATCTGCGCATTGGTCGAGGTGATCGTCTGGAACGCGAGATCGGTGCGCAGCCGCATCCGCGGATCGATATAGCGAAGCGTCGTGCCAGCCACGGTCGCAACGTCGATCCGGGGGAAGGCGAGCGGCTTGCCGCCCTTCTTTTCGCTGAACGTCCAGCTGTTGTGCGTATGCGCGGCATTCCATTCGAGGTCGACCGCGCTGTCCGTCAGGTCGAGCGTGTAGAAATGGCGTTTCCCGAACAGCAGCGACAGCGGTGCGATTCGCGAATCGAGCCGCTTGGCCTCGAACAGGTTCGGCCTGGAGGTGTAGGCAGGGTTGGAGATCGTCATCCCGTCGGCGCGGAAATGGATCGTGATCGGGTCGAAATAGAGCTGGAAGTCGCCCGCCACCTTCACCTGCCGCGACGTCGCCGAAGAGACGATTCGCTCGAACGGACCCTTCAGGAACCGACCCTTGGTAATGTAGAGCACCAGCCACGCCAGAAACAGCGCGACGACGAGGCCGATCAGCGTGTTGCGGACGATCCGCCACCATCGCCGTCGGCGCGGCGGGGACGCTGCTGGTGCCGGGGTCGCTTGAGCGGGCGGATAAGGGGCGGCGTCCATCGCTGCCAAACCGTTCGCCTAGCGTAATCGTTCCTCCGCGCATCCGAGGTTGCGTTTTCACAAGGGTGCGGGTATGCGCCCGCTTTCCTGCGAGTAAGAGGAACTGCCCGGCCGGTATGGGCTGCCGTGGCCGTTCATAGATCGTCGCAAAACTGAAAGGACGAAAATGCCCAAACTCAAGACGAAGAGCGGCGTCAAGAAGCGCTTCAAGCTCACCGCATCCGGCCTGTTGAAGCATGGCGTCGCTGGCAAGCGTCACCGTCTGATGAGCCACAACGCCAAGTACATCCGCCAGAACCGCCGCACCAAGGTGCTGTCCAAGGCAGATACCGCCGCCGTCAAGGCGTGGGCGCCCTACGGTCTCGGCTGAGCGGAAGGAATTAGAGAATGGCACGCGTAAAACGGGGTGTAACCACCCACGCAAAGCACAAGCGGATCCTCAATCTGGCGAAGGGCTATTATGGCCGTCGCAAGAACACGATTCGTATCGCCCGTCAGGCCGTCGAGAAGGCCGGCCAGTATGCGTATCGCGACCGCAAGGTTAAGAAGCGCAACTTCCGGGCTCTGTGGATCCAGCGTATCAACGCAGCGGTCCGCGTCGAGGGTCTGACCTACGGCGTCTTCATGCATGGCCTGAAGCTCGCTGGCGTCGAACTTGACCGCAAGGTCCTTGCGGATCTCGCGATGCACGAGGGTGCCGCATTCAGCGCCATCATCGCGCAGGCGAAGGCGGCTCTGCCCCAGGCCGCCTGAGGGCGACCTGTTTGCGAGACGACAGGATTGGGGGCGTCGGTGGCAACACCGGCGCCCTTTTTCTGTTTTGGGGTGTCCCTCCGGCGGCCATCCTCGCGGCCCAAAAGCTGCCGTCATGCTGAACTTGTTTCAGCATCCACCGCGCAACGGGCATAGTCCGGACTCACGGAGGGGTGGATCCTGAAACAAGTTCAGGATGACGGGCGGTTTTGGAGAACAGCTGTAGATCGGCGTTACCTTGAGTCCTCTCGGCCGGCTGCATCAGCACCGCAGGGTTGATCAAGGGCTTCACCTCCCGCTACGGCGGCACCCATGATGGCTTCCCGCCTGCGTGGGAATGACGGAGATGAACGTGGCTGACCTTGCCGAGATTGAATCGCAGTTGCCGTCGATCGGCCAGGCCGAGGCGGCGGAGCTCGAGACGCTGCGTGTCGCGCTGCTCGGCAAGCAGGGGAGCGTCACCGCGCTGCTCAAGACGCTCGGCAAAATGTCCCCCGACGAACGGCTAGTCGAGGGCCCGCGGATTCAGGGCGTGCGCGAGGCGGTGACCACTGCGATCGCCGCGCGCAAGGTAGCACTCGACCGCGCCGAACTCGACGCGCGGCTGGCGCGCGAGACGATCGACATGACGCTCCCCGCCGACGCAGCACCACAGGGGTCGGTCCATCCGGTCAGCCAGGTGCTCGACGAGATGGCGGAGATCTTCGCCGATCTGGGGTTCGCAGTCGCGACCGGGCCCGAGATCGAGGACCAGTGGCATAACTTCACCGCGCTCAACATGCCCGAGAGCCATCCCGCGCGCGCGATGCACGACACCTTCTACCTGAAGGCGGGCGAGGGCGAGGAGGCCAAGGTCCTGCGCACCCACACTTCCCCCGTGCAGATCCGCACGATGATGGGGCAGGAACCGCCGATCCGCATCATCGCGCCGGGCCGGGTCTATCGTTCGGACTGGGACGCGACGCACACGCCGATGTTCCACCAGATCGAGGGGCTGGTGATCGACAAGGGGATCACGCTCGGCCATCTCAAATGGACGCTCGAGACCTTCCTCAAGGCGTTCTTCGAGCGCGACGACATCGTGCTCCGCCTGCGCCCGAGCTATTTCCCGTTCACCGAGCCGTCGGCCGAGGTAGATGTCGGCTGGACGATGGAAAAGGGCCGTCGCGTGCTCGGCGGGTCCGAGGGCTGGATGGAGTTGCTCGGCAGCGGGATGGTGCATCCCAAGGTGATCGCCGCGTGCGGGCTCGATCCGAACGAGTGGCAGGGCTTCGCTTTCGGGGTCGGGGTCGATCGGCTCGCGATGCTCAAATACGGCATGGATGATTTGCGCCCGTTCTTCGAAGGCGATGCCCGCTGGATCAAGCATTACGGTTTCTCGGCACTCGACGTGCCCACGCTGAGCCAGGGAGTCGGCGCATGAAGGTTACGCTCGACTGGCTGAAGCAGCATATCGACACCGACGCCTCGCTCGACACGATCGTCGAGACGCTGACGCGGATCGGCCTCGAGGTCGAGGGCGTCGAGAACCCCGGCGCGACGCTCGCCGCGTTCCGCGTTGCCAAGGTGCTGAGCGCCGCGCCGCATCCGCAGGCGGACAAGCTGCAAGTGCTCTCGGTCGATGCTGGCGATGGCCCGCTGCAGGTCGTCTGCGGTGCGCCCAATGCGCGCGCGGGGCTGGTCGGCGTGTTCGGTGCGCCCGGCGCGACGGTGCCGTCGAACGGGATGGTGCTCAAGGTCGCGGCGATCCGCGGGGTCGAATCGAACGGCATGATGTGCTCGACGCGCGAGCTTGAGCTTGGCGAAGAGCATGACGGAATCATCGAGCTGCCCGCCGATGCGCCGATCGGCATGGCCTATCCGGATTATGCCGGACTCAACGACCCGGTGATCGAGGTCAACGTCCTTCCCAACCGCCCGGATTGCATGGGCGTGCGCGGGATCGCGCTCGATCTCGTCGCCGCCGGGCTCGGTACCGCGAAGCCGCTCGCCTATGCGCCGGTCGCGGGCGCGGGCGCAGGCCCCAACGTCCGGACCGACGATGCCGATGGTTGCCCAGCCTTCTACGCGCAGGGCGTCACCGGCCTCGTCAACGGCACCGCGCCCGAATGGATGCGCCGCCGCCTGACCGCGATCGGCCAGCGGTCGATCTCGACGCTGGTCGACATCACCAATTACGTGATGTTCGATCTCGGGCGACCCTTGCACGTCTATGATCGCGCCAAACTGTCGGGCGGGCTCGTCGCGCGTAAGGCGACCGCAGGCGAGCAGGTCCTCGCGCTCAACGGCAAGACCTATACGCTTGGCCAGACGATGACGGTGATCGCCGACGACGCGCATGTCCACGACATCGGCGGGATCATGGGCGGCGAAGATTCGGGCGTCACGCCCGAGACGACCGACGTCGTGATCGAATGTGCCTATTTCGACCCGGATTCGATCGCGCGCACCGGCCAGGCGCTGATGCTGACCTCGGACGCGCGGTCGCGGTTCGAGCGGGGCGTCGACCCGGCGTTCCTCGAGGAAGGGCTGGCGATTGCCACCCGGCTGGTGCTCGACCTGTGCGGTGGCAGCGCGAGCGAGCCGACCCATTCCGGCACCCCGCCGACGACGCGCAAGCGGATCGCTTATGATCCCGCGCGCGCGGAAACGCTCGGTGGTCTCGCCGTGGCGCCGGAATGCCAGCGCGAAATCCTGACCGCGCTTGGCTTCACGGTCGAGGACGACTGGACCGTCCTGCCGCCGCCTGCACGGCGCGACGTGGATGGCCCGGCCGATCTGGTCGAGGAAGTGATCCGCATCGTCGGGATCGACTCGGTCCCCGCGACCCCGCTGCCGCGCGCAGCGGGCGTGGCGAAGCCGACCGCGACGCCGGCGCAGAAGATCGAAAGCCGGGTTCGCCGGGCGGCGGCGGCGCGCGGGCTCAACGAGACGATCACCTGGAGCTTCCTGTCGGACGCGCAGGCGACCGCGATCGGCGGCGCGTCCTGGACGCTCGCCAACCCGATCAGCGAGGAGCTGAAGGTGATGCGCCCGTCGCTTCTCCCCGGGCTGCTCGCGGCGGCGGAGCGCAACATGAAGCGCGGCGCGGGCGGCGTCCGGCTGTTCGAGCTCGGGCGGCGCTATCTTGCCGATGGCGAGCGTCCGACGTTGGGCGTGGTGCTCGCGGGCGAGGCGCGTGCGCGCGGTTGGCAGGACGGCAAGGCGACGCAGTTCACCGCCTATGACGCCAAGGCCGAGGCACTCGCGCTGCTCGCGGCGGCGGGGGCTCCGGTCGACAATCTGCAGGTGATGGGGGAGGCGGGCGACGCCTGGCATCCCGGCCAGTCGGGGACGCTGCGATTGGGTCCAAAGACGGTGCTCGCGGCGTTCGGCATGGTCCACCCGCTGACGACGCGCGCGTTCGACGTGGATGGCCCGGTCGCGGCGGTCGAGCTGTATCTCGATGCGATCCCCGCCAAGCGCGCGTCGAGCTTCGCGCGCGCGGCCTATGCGCCGCCTGCGTTGCAGGCGGTGCGGCGCGACTTCGCGTTTCTCGTGCCCGACGGCGTCTCGGGCGAGGCGCTGGTGCGCGCGGCACGCGGCGCGGACAAGGCGGCGATCGTCGGCGCGCGCGTGTTCGACGTGTTCACCGGGACAGGGGTCGAGCCGGGGCACAAGAGCATCGCGGTCGAGGTGACGCTCCAGCCGGGGGACAAGAGCTTCACCGAGGCGGAGCTGAAGGCGGTCGCGGACAAGGTGGTTGCTGCGGCGGCGAAGCTGGGGGCGAGCCTGCGAGGGTGACAGCTGCCCCTCCTTTTCCGACTTCCCCGGCGGAGGCCGGGGCCCAGCAGGACGGGTTTTGGTGACGATGCGCAGCGTCCCCCGCTTCCCGCTCCCGCTTGGGCCCCGGCCTTCGCCGGGGTGGTATGCTAGTGAGAGGGTGCCAGTGGGAGTGTGCCAGCAGCAGGGTGCCAGGGGGCGGGTGCCACCCCGGCGCAGGCCGGGGCCCAAGAGGACAGGCTTTGGTAACGAAGCGCAGTGTGCGCCACTCCCCGCGCGCTCCTGGGCCCCGGCCTTCGCCAGGGAAGGGCCAGGGAAGGGCACCGCACTGACATCAATCGAAGGACGGACCGACATGCCCGACGCGCTCATCACTATCGCCACGCCGCAGCTTTCCGCCGCGATCAACCCGCTCGGCGCGGAGCTGACGCACCTCCACGATGCGGAGGGCCGCGAGCTGATGACCAACGCCGATCCGGCATTCTGGGCCGGCCATGCGCCGCTGTTATTCCCGATCGTCGGGCGGCTCAACGGCGACGTGCTCCACATCGACGGCAAAGACTATCCGATGCAGCAGCACGGCTTCGCGCGCCGCAGCCGCTTCACGCTGGTCGAGCACCGCGACGCGCAAGCGGTCTTCCTGCTCGAGGATAGCGCCGAGAGCCGCGTGATCTATCCCTTCGCGTTCGCGCTGCGCGTGACCTACACGATCACCGACGCGACGCTCGACGTCGCGGTGGTCATCGAGAATTGCGGCGGCGACGTGCTCCCGGCGAGCTTCGGCTTTCACCCCGCCTTTGCGTGGCCGTTGCCATACGGCCTGCCGCGCGCCGACCACCGCATCGTCTTCGCCGCAGACGAACCGGAGCCACTGCGCGAACTGATCGGCGGCGGGATCGCCGAGCAGCGTCGCCCGTCGCCGCTCGAAGGCAGTACGCTCGTGCTCGACGACGCCTTGTTCGACTGCGACGCGCTGATCTGGGACCAGCCCAAATCGCGCAGCGTCCGCTATGGCGCGCCGACCGGCCCACAATTGCGCGTCGATTTCCCGCTGATGCCGATGCTCGGGATCTGGACCAAGCCGGGTGCCGCGTTCGTCTGCATCGAGCCGTGGCACGGCATCGCCGATCCGCAGGGGTTTACCGGCGATATTCGCGACAAACCGGGCATCATCGCGATCGCGCCCGGCGCGACGCTCGCCTGTGGGTTGCAGGTGACGTTGGAGGGCTGAGGCGCTACAGCGCGCAGATGAATCACACGTCCGACCGCCGCACCTTCGCGATCATCTCCCACCCAGACGCCGGCAAGACCACGCTGACCGAAAAGCTGTTGCTGTTCGGCGGTGCGATCCATCTTGCCGGCGAAGTGAAAGCACGCGGGCAGAACCGTCGCGCACGCTCGGACTGGATGAAGATCGAGCAGCAACGCGGCATCTCGGTGACGTCGTCGGTGATGACGTTCGAGCGCAACGGGCTGACCTTCAACCTGCTCGACACGCCGGGCCACGAGGACTTTTCCGAAGACACCTATCGCACGCTGACCGCGGTCGATTCGGCCGTCATGGTGATCGACGCTGCGCGCGGGATCGAGGCGCAGACCCGCAAGCTGTTCGAGGTCTGCCGGTTGCGCTCGGTGCCGATCATCACCTTCGTCAACAAGGTCGACCGCGAGGGCCGCCCGCCGTTCGAGCTGCTCGACGAGATTGCCGAGATGCTCCAGCTCGACGTCACGCCGATGAGCTGGCCCGTCGGGATGGGGAGCGATTTCGAGGGGGTGTACGATCTCCACGCCAACAGCCTCAGCCAGCCGGAGGGGCCGAGCCGCGAGTTCCTAGGCAAGGCGCTGAGCTTCACCGGGCTCGACGACCCCGCGCTTGCCGCCACGCTGAGCCCGGCGGGGCTGCAGTTGCTCCAGGACGAGTCCGAGCTCGCGCTTGGCGGCTATGGCGCGTTCGACGTCGAGGCGTATCGCGGGGGTGACCAGACCCCGGTCTATTTCGGATCGGCGTTGAAGGAGTTCGGGGTCGCCGAGCTGATCGACGCGCTCGGCCGCCATGCTCCGGGTCCGCGCCCGCAGCCCGCCGAGCCCGAGCAGGTGCTCCCCGAGCGTGCCGACGTCACCGGCTTCGTGTTCAAGGTCCAGGCGAACATGGATCCCAACCACCGCGATCGCATCGCGTTCATGCGGCTGTGTTCGGGGACCTTCAAGCGGGGCATGAAGTTGACCCCGACCGGGCACGGCAAGCCGATCGCGATCCACTCGCCGATCCTGTTCTTCGCGCGCGAACGCGAGCTGGCGGACGAGGCGTTTCCGGGCGACATCATCGGCATCCCCAACCACGGGACGCTGCGGGTGGGGGATACCTTGTCCGAGCGCGCGGACGTGCGCTTCACCGGGCTGCCCAATTTCGCGCCCGAAATCCTGCGCCGCGTCGCGCTCAAGGATCCGACCAAGACCAAGCAGTTGCGGAAAGCCCTCGACGACATGGCCGAGGAGGGCGTGACGCAGGTGTTCTACCCCGAGATCGGGTCGAACTGGATCATCGGCGTGGTCGGGCAGCTTCAGCTCGAGGTGCTGCTGTCGCGGCTCGAGGCGGAGTATAAGGTCGATGCGGGGCTCGAGATGGCACCGTACGACACCGCGCGCTGGGTGTCGGCGGCGGATCCGGCGGATCTCAAGGCGTTCATGGACCTGAACCGCACGTCGATGGCGAAGGATCGCGACAACAACCCGGTCTATATGGCGAAGACCGCGTGGGACGTGGGCTATGTCGCGGATCGCTACCCCAAGGTCACCTTCGCGGCGACGCGCGAGCGCTGACGAAGGCTCAAGGCTGATCCGGGCGCGTTCGTCACGACCTTTGGCGACGCCTCCGATACATAGTGCCGGTCGCGCTGGCGGAGGCAGCGTTCACGCGAGCAGCCGCCTCCTTGGGTGGCACCATGTTGCGCCAAGATATTTTGCAGCGAACGGAATTACATAGGGACAGAACGGCAAAGCGTGCCCGACTCTGCGGCTGCACCTGAGCCACTGTGCCGTAGTCTCGTATCTTCCTCAGCCCAGATCTTGCTCCAGCGCCCGCGCGAGCGAATCGCGCACGCTGAGGATCGCATCGATGCTCGACGCCGGCAGCGGCCCGGAGGGGCGTTTGCGTTCGGCCATCAGCGCCTGCTGGACGCCACGGATCGTATAGCCGTCCTCGTTGAGCATGGTCGCGATGCGCTGCACCAGCGCGACATCCTCGGGCCGATAATATCGCCGGTTTCCCGCGCGTTGCAGCGGCTTCAGCTGGGGAAACCGCGTTTCCCAATAGCGTAGGATATGCTGGGGCAGGCCAGTCTCGCGCGACAGTTCCCCGATCGTGCGATAGGCGCCATCCGCCTTCGCGGGCAGCAAGGGTTGCATCACCATGTCGGGTCTCAGTCAGCTTCGACGATGCGGTCGCGCATCATCTGGCTCGCCCGGAACGTCAGAACGCGGCGAGGGGCAATCGGCACTTCGATTCCCGTCTTGGGATTGCGGCCGATCCGCTCTCCCTTGTCGCGCAGGACGAACGTTCCGAAGCCCGAGATCTTGACGTTGTCCCCCTTCGCCAAGGCCCCGCACATGTGTCCGAGAATCTGTTCGACCAGACGCGACGAGTCTGCGCGCGACAGACCCACCTGATGATGTAGCGCTTCGGCCAGATCGGCCCTCGTCAACGTTCCTGCAGGCGCCATCCCGGTATCCCTCCCTAGCGGCAAGACGTTGGTCTAACACAAGGAAGGCAGGAACGGAAAGAGCTAGTTACAGAACCGTAACAAGGTTAAGACTAAAAGCGCACGACCGCGGCGCCCCAAGTAAAGCCGCCGCCCATTGCTTCGAGGACGATCAGGTCGCCCTGCTTGATCCGGCCGTCCTTGACTGCCGTATCCAGCGCGAGCGGGACCGATGCGGCCGACGTGTTCGCGTGCTGATCGACGGTGACGATCACCTTGTCTGGGGCCAGTCCAAGCTTGCGCGCGGTCGCATCCAGTATGCGCGCGTTGGCCTGATGCGGCACGACCCAGTCGACATCGGCGGCCGACAAGCCGCTGACCGCGAGCGTCTCGGTCATCACGCTGGCGAGGTTGACGACGGCGTGCCGGAACACTTCGCGTCCCTTCATGCGGACCTTGCCGACGGTTCCGGTCGTGGACGGACCGCCATCGACGTACAACAGCTCGTTATGCCGTCCATCGGCATGGAGGCGGGTCGCCAGAATCCCGCGACCCTCCGCGCCCGTATCATTATTGTCCTGACCTTCGAGCACGATAGCCCCGGCGCCATCACCGAAAAGGACGCAGGTAGTGCGATCTTCCCAATCGAGGATGCGGCTGAACGTCTCCGATCCGATCACGAGGGCGCGGCGCGCCGATCCCGCGCGGATCATGCTGTCCGCGACCTGCAGCGCGTACAGGAACCCGGAGCACACCGCTGCCACGTCGAAGGCGACGCAGTCGTTGATGCCAAGGCTCGCCTGCACCTTGGTCGCGCTGGACGGGAAGGTCTGGTCGGGGGTGGCGGTCGCCAGCACGATCAGATCGATGTCCTGCGCCGACAAGCCGGCCGAACCGAGCGCCGCGCGGCATGCATCGGCCGCCAGCGTGGCAGTCGTCTCGTCCGGCGCGGCGATATGGCGGAAGCGGATGCCGGTCCGCTCGACGATCCATTCATCCGAAGTATCGACGGTCTCGGCGAGTTCGGCATTCGATACGCGTCGCGCCGGGAGCGCGGATCCGGTTCCGACGATAACCGATCGAATCATGCTGCCTTCGCCTCGAATTCACGCAGGTCCTCGGCGATTCGCCGAGTCAGGTCGTCCCGTACCATCTTTGCCGCCGCTGCAATTGCGGTTGCCACGCCGATCTCGTTCGCGCCGCCATGGCTCTTCACAACGAGCCCATTCAGCCCGAGAAAGACGGCACCATTATGATTGTTCGGGTCGAGATGATGGCGCAGCAGGTCGGTCGCGGGCTTGGAGATCAGGAATCCGATCTTCGAGCGCACCGAGGACCGGAACGCGCGCTTGAGCAGATCCGCCACGAACCGCGCGGTGCCCTCGGCGGTCTTGAGCGCGATGTTGCCCGAAAACCCGTCGCAGACGATGACGTCGACGTCGCCGCGCGACAGTTTGTCGCCTTCGATGAAGCCGGTGAACTCGAGCGGGAGGTGCGATGCGTGGCGCAGCGCCCGGGCGGCGTCGCGAATCACGTCGGTGCCCTTCTGGTCCTCGCTGCCGATGTTGAGCAGCGCGACGCGGGGACGCGCGAGGTCGAGCGTGGTGCGCGCATAGGCCGCGCCCATCACGGCGAACTGGATGAGGTTGCGCGCATCGCATTCGGTATTGGCGCCCAGGTCGAGCACCACCGTATCATTGTCGCCAAGCGTCGGCATCAGTCCGGCGAGCGCAGGGCGGTCGATCCCGGGGATCATCCGCAGCGACAGCTTCGCCATCGCCATCATCGCGCCGGTGTTGCCGGACGAGACACAGGCGGCCGCGCGGCCTTGCTTCACCATGTCGATCGCAATGCCCATCGACGTCTTCTTCGACCGGCGAATCGCCTGGGTAGGCTTTTCGCTCGATCCGACGACCTCGGGCGCGTGGACGATCTCGGCATGCGCCGAAAGGTTGGGATGCTGCTTCAGCCCAGCAACAATCGCATTCTCGTCACCCACGAGAATGAACTGCATGTCGTCGTAGCGGCGGCGTGCCCGCGCGACTCCAGCCAGCATCACTGCCAGCCCTTCGTCGCCACCCATCGCGTCGACCGCGATCCGGGAGCTGTTCGTCACGCTGGCCGCTCCCTGAAAACGCGCAATGGGTACACGCCCGATAGCACGAGCCGCGCCGATCCCGTCGGGATCAGCCTTCGACCGACAGGATCTCGCGGCCGTTATAGTGGCCGCACGACGCACAGAGATTGTGCGGACGCTTCAGTTCGCCACAATTGGGGCATTCCTGGAACGACGCGACGGTCAGCGAATCATGGGCACGGCGCATGCCGCGCTTGGAAGGCGTGGTTTTTCTTTTGGGGACGGCCATTTCGGCGAAACCTTATACTTGTCTGAACCGGTGCGATAAGCCCGAACCAGGTACGACGCAATCGACGTCATGGTCGACCGCGCAAGCGGCACCGGCGGCCTGACATCTCGCGAAGATCGCGGCCTATAGCGATTCTATACGGCGTTGCAAGCTTTGCGCGCCCGTGCGACGGGTTTCTCCCGTTGTGAGGGGATATTTGCGATGATGAGCGGCTCGGACATGACCATTACGCTGGTGACCGCGGGGGCCGCGGCGATCATCAACCTGTGGCTGGCGATTCGGGTCGGTTCGGTCCGGACCAAGGCGAAGATCCTGTTGGGCGACGGCGGCAATGAAGTGCTGATTCGCCGCATGCGCGCGCACGCCAATTTCGTCGAATATGCGCCGTTCATCGTGATCCTGATCGGCTTGATCGAACTGACGTCCGGCAGTTCGTGGTGGCTGTGGGGCGCAAGCGCAGCGTTCCTGGTGGCACGGGTGGCGCATGCGCTGGGGATGGACGGCCTGCCAGTGGGCCGCATGGTCGGGACGATTCTGACCTTCCTGCTGCTGCTGGGCCTCGGTGGTTACGCGATTGCGGTGCCGCTCCTGGGGCACCACGCCAGAACGACGCTCGCCCCGAGCGCCGTTCCGGCGGGCTGAGCGGCATCCCCGAGGATGCCGCCGACGGTCAGGCAGCGAGCGCTGCGTCGCTGACGAACATGTTGGTCTGGCGCTCGTGCGCGAAGGTGCTGGCAGGGCCGTGGCCCGGCAGGAACGTCGTGTCGTCGCCGAGCGGCCAGAGTTTGGTCACGATCGAGTCGATCAGGTGCTGGTGATTGCCGCGGGGGAAATCGGTACGACCGAC
The DNA here is from genome assembly GCF_022662475.1 of Sphingomonas sp. TREG-RG-20F-R18-01. Taxonomy (GTDB): domain Bacteria; phylum Pseudomonadota; class Alphaproteobacteria; order Sphingomonadales; family Sphingomonadaceae; genus Sphingomonas. The sequence continues at coordinate 80,990 of NZ_JAKNQQ010000005.1, read as the reverse complement.
CGAACCGGCGAACAGCACGTCGCCGACGATCGCGAGCTTCGACGGGGCGTGATGGAAGATCACGTGGCCGGGCGTGTGCCCGGGCGTTTCATAGACGTCGAGCACGAGATCGCCGACGGTCACCGTGTCCCCCTCGACCAGCCATCGGTCGGATTCGAAGTTGACGCCGGGGATGCCATATTGTGCCCCGCTTTCCGACAGGGTCGAGGTCAGGAAGCGATCCTCCTCATGCGGTCCCTCGATCTGTACGCCGAGCGCGTCCGCGAGCGGCTTGGCCTCTCCGCAATGGTCGATATGGCCATGGGTCAGGATGATCTTCTCGATCGTCACGCCGTGCTGCGCCGCGGCTGCGTGCAGCCGCGGGAGGTCGCCGCCGGGATCGACAAACGCGCCGCGCATCGTCGCGGTGCACCACAGCAAGGTGCAATTCTGCTGGAGCGGGGTAACCGGAAGGATCGCGGCGCGAAGGGGTGGGGTGCTCATGGCCCGTGAATACGGTGGCGCGGGATAGGGAGCAAGACGCGGGTGGCGTTGGTGACGCCGGGGCTTGCCCCCGGGGCGCCTGACGGGGCATCTGATCCGCAGACATGCTGAGCCACCAGACCAAGCCCTTCGTCCTGCTCGACGATGCCCGCCCGGACGGCGCTCCGGCGCGGCTGTATGTCGATCCGCTCCGGATCGTCGAGGCGCATACGGTCGCGGAGGTGGACGGGGTGCTGGCGGCGATACGGGCGGCACGGCATGCCGGGCTGCACGCGGTCGGCTTCCTGGCCTATGAGGCGGCAGGCGCCTTCGAGCCCGCGGTGCCGCGACCGATCGCGACGGACCAGCCTTTGGCCTGGTTCGGGATCTTTGCCGATTATGCTGAGATCGCCCCCGATGCGGTCGCCGCGTTGCTGCCCGATCCGGCCGGGGCATGGAATTCCGAGCCTGTGCCGGCGATCGATCCCCTGGCCTACGATGCGCAGTTTGCGGCAGTCCAGGCGGAGATCGTCGCGGGGGGATTGTACCAGGCGAACCTGACCTATCGCGCCACGATGCAGGTCCGCGGCGACCCGCTGTCGCTGTACGCGCGGCTGCGGCGCAGCGCGGCCGCCGGGTTCGGCGCGCTCATCGACACGGGCGCGGCGACGATCCTCTCGCTGTCGCCCGAGCTGTTCTTTGCGCTGGAGAGGGAGCGGCTGACCTGCCGTCCGATGAAAGGCACGGCGCGGCGCCAGGCTGCGCACGACGCGGACAGGTCGGCCGCGACGGCGCTCGCGCAGGATACCAAGCAGCGCGCCGAAAATCTGATGATCGTGGACCTGATGCGCAACGATCTCGCCCGCGTCGCGCGCGCGGGATCGGTCGCGGTGCCGACGCTGTTCGCGGTCGAGACCTATCCGACGGTGCACCAGATGGTATCGACCATCACCGCGGACATCGCGCCGGGGAACGATGCGGTGGACGTGCTGGCGGCGCTGTTCCCGTGCGGGTCGATCACCGGCGCACCGAAGATTGCGGCGATGCAGGCGATCGGGCGGATCGAGCCGTCGCCGCGCGGCCTCTACACCGGCACGATCGCCCGCTTCGACGCGACCGGCGACGCGATGGCGAACGTCGCGATTCGCACGCTGACCTGGCCGAAGGGCGAGGACACGGCGACGCTCGGGGCGGGCGGGGGCATCGTCGCCGATTCGGATCCCGCTGCCGAGTGGGACGAAGCGCGGGCAAAGCTCGCCTTCCTCACGCATCGCGCGGGGCGGTTCGATCTGATCGAAACCATGGGGTTCGACCCGGAACAGGGCTTGCTGTTGCTCGACCGGCATCTCGAACGGCTCGCCGCGAGCGCGCGTGCGTTCGACTTCGTGTTCGATCGCCACACCGCCCGTAACGAACTTCAGGCCGCGACCTTCCGCCTGCGCGTGGCGTCGCGAGTCCGCTTGCTGCTGGCGCCGAGTGGCATGGTTGCGATCGAGGTCAGCGCGATGCCGGTTGCCTCCGATCAGCCGGTCGCCGTTGCCGTCATGCCCTTACCGGTTGCGGTCGCCGATATCAGGCTGCGCCACAAGACGAGCGACCGTCGCTTCTACGATCAGGCGCGGGCGGCATCCGGGGCATTCGAAGTCGTGTTCGAGCGTCCGGATGGGCGGCTGACCGAAGGCAGCTTCACGTCGCTGTTCGTCCCCCGCGGCGATGTGCTGGTGACACCGCCGCTGGCCGACGGCCTGCTGCCCGGGGTGCTGCGCGCGGACCTGCTGGCGAGCGGGCGCGCGGTCGAGGGGATGGTCACCGCGGCCGAACTGGCGCACGAATTTTTCATCGGCAATGCAGTGCGCGGTCTGATTCGTGCGCGACGAACGGTTGCGACGGCGCCAGCGGCGCGATAAGCGCACGCCCGACCCTTCGTGATTTAGGCCTTTGCTATGCACCCCTCCGCCGCGCTCAACCGGATCAAGCCATCGCCGACGCTGGCAATCACGTCGCGCGTGCAGGAATTGAAGCGCGCAGGGGTCGACGTGATCGGCCTCGGCGCCGGCGAGCCCGATTTCGACACGCCCGATTTCGTCAAGGAAGCCGCGATCAAGGCGATCCGCGACGGCCAGACCAAATATACCAACGTCGACGGCACGCCCGAGTTGAAGGCCGCGATCGCCGCCAAGTTCGCGCGCGACAACGGCCTGCGCTACACGCCCGACCAGATCAGCGTGAACGTCGGCGGCAAGCACACGCTGTTCAACGCGATCGTCGCGACGGTCGAGGCGGGTGATGAAGTGATCGTCCCCGCGCCTTATTGGGTCAGCTACCCCGACGTCGTGCTGTTCGCAGGCGGCACGCCGGTGTTCGTCGCCGCCGGCCCCGAGCAGGGTTACAAGCTGCTCCCCGAGCAGCTCGAGGCGGCGATCACGCCGAAGACCAAGTGGGTGATCCTCAACTCGCCGTCCAACCCGACGGGAGCCGCCTATACCGCAGCCGAGCTCAAGGCATTGGGCGACGTGCTCGAACGGCACCCGCACGTGTGGATTTTCTCGGACGATATGTACGAGCACATCCTGTACGACGGCTTCGAATTCGCGACGATCGCGCAGGTCTGCCCGTCGCTCTACGAGCGCACGCTAACCGTCAACGGCTGTTCCAAGGCCTATGCGATGACCGGCTGGCGGATCGGCTTTGCGGGCGGCGCATCGTGGCTGATCAAGGCGATGGCCAAGCTCCAGTCGCAGTCGACCAGCAACCCCTGCTCGATCGCCCAGGCGGCGGCGGTGGCGGCGCTCAACGGCGACCAGTCGTTCCTGAAGGAGCGGGCGGCGGCGTTCCAGGTGCGGCGCGACCTCGTCGTCGGCATGCTCAACGATGCCGAGGGGATCACTTGCCCGAAGCCGGACGGGGCGTTCTACGTCTATCCCGAATTCTCGGTCCTGATCGGAAAGTCGACGCCGTCGGGCAAGCTGATCGACAGCGACGAGGCGATGGTCGCCTATCTGCTCGACGATGCGAAGGTCGCGGCGGTGCAGGGCGCGGCGTTCGGTCTGTCGCCGGCGATGCGGATCTCCTATGCGACGTCGGATGCGCTGCTGAAATCCGCCTGCGAGCGGATCCAGGCGGCGTGCGCCGCGTTGAGGTGAACCGCACCCGAAACGATCGTTCAGCTTTTGGCAACGCTGCGTTTGCAATTTGGCTCTTGTCGCGGTGCAGCATGAGGACGATCTGACCGCTACGTTTTCTGGCGTTTCTGCCGGCGACGAAGAGGTAAGACGATGCGCAGCATCCTGAAGTCCGATTTCATCTGGCAGTTCGTTGGCGGCTTCGCGCTGGGCGCGGTCGCGCTCGTCACGTTGCACCCGGTCGAGGGCGCGCACGCCGCTACGCGGACCGAGGTTGCGGCGACGCGTTAACGACGAACTGCTTCCCCGGCGAAGGCCGGGGCCCAGTCGTGATGGCAGCAGTAACAGCGCGCAGCGGCTTCCACGATCCGGCGCGCTACTGGGCCCCGGCCTTCGCCGGGGAAGCAATTACCGGCCAGTGATCTCCCTTACCCCGCCAGACTCTTCGACGCCTGCTCGAACATGTCCTTCGACAGCCCCGGCGTCGCGACGATCCGCTCGAGCTCGGCGCGCATCAACCCCGCCCGCGCCGGATCGAACCGCCGCCAGCGCCCGAGCGGCGGGATCAGCTTGGCCGCGGTCTGTGGGTTGAGCTTGTCGAGCGCGATCAACTGGTCCGCCAGGAAGCGATACCCCGCCCCCGACGCCGCATTGAACGCACGCTGGTTCACCCCGAACGCCCCGATCAGCGCGCGCGCGCGGTTCGGGTTGGACAAAGTGAAGTCGCGATGCCGCGACAGCGCCTCGACCGCTGCGCCAGTATCGTCGCGCGGCGCCATCGCCTGCACCGAAAACCACTTGTCGAGCACCAGCGCATTGTCGCTGTAGCGATTGTAGAAGATGTCGAGCGCTGGCTCGCGCTGCGGGGCCTCGCCCCCGACCAATGTGGTCAGCGCGCTCTGCCGGTCGGTCATGTTGTCCGCCGCCTCGAACTGCGCGAACGCGAGGTCGCCCGCGTCCGACGCGCCCGATACCGCGATATAACCCAGCGCGACCGCCTTGAGCCGGCGCTGGCCCTTGGCGTCGGGTGAGTAGACATAGCCGCCGGTCGTGTTCGCCCGGGCGCGGTCATAGGCCGACCGCCATTCGCTCTCGAGCGCCCGCCCGATGTCGCGCCGGAGCGACTCACGCGCGCGGAAGATCGCCTCGGGGTCGACGATCGCGAGCTGGTCGCCGATGAAACTCTCCGAAGGGAGCAGCACGGCTTCTGCGATGAACGCCGAGTCGAGCGTGGCATCGGCAAGCGTACCCCTGATCGCGGCCACCACCGCCGCATGATCGGCGCGGCCCTGCGACGCACCTTGGACGAGCGTGTCGAGCATCAGCTGCTGCAACGCCTCGTAGCGCGCGAACGGATCGTCGTCCCGCGCGCCGAGGAAGGCGAGATCCTCCGCGGTCCGGTCGGTCGCGATGATCGCAGGCGCAGAGAAGCCGCGGTTGATCGACAGTACCGGGCGTTCGGTGACGGTCTCGAACACGATCGTCTGCTCGGCGTTGGTCAGCAGGATTGTCTGCTCGTCGGTCAGCGCATGGCCGGTCTCCGCCCCGAACAGCTTGATCTTGAGCGGCAGGACGACCGGGAGCTTGTCCGGCTGCCCCGGCGTCGGCGGAGTGCGCTGCGTCAGCACCAGTTCCGCGCGCGCCGACCCCAGATGGTGCGTCAGCGACGCGGTGACGCGTGGCGTGCCCGCCTGGCCGTACCAGCGCCGAAATTGCTTGAGGTCGACGCCGCTCGCTTCCTCGAGGCTTGCGACGAAATCCTCGCACGTCGCCGCGGTCCCATCGAACCGGTCGAAATACAGGTCGGTGCCGGCGCGGAAGCGGTCCGGGCCGAGGATCGTGGCCAGCATCCGGATGATCTCGGCACCCTTGTTGTAGATGGTGGCCGTGTAGAAGTTCGAGATTTCCTGATAGGCGTCGGGCCGGATCGGATGGGCGAGTGGCCCGGCATCCTCGGGGAATTGCGCGGCGCGCAGGCCCCGCACGTCCTCGATCCGCTTGACCGCGGCGGAACCCTGGTCGGCGGAGAAGGTCTGGTCGCGGTAGACCGTGAACCCTTCCTTCAGCGACAGCTGGAACCAGTCGCGGCAGGTGACGCGGTTGCCCGACCAGTTGTGGAAATATTCGTGCGCGACGACGGCGGCGATCGCGTCGTAATCGTAATCGGTCGCAGTGTCGGGGTCCGCCAGGATGTAGCGGCTGTTGAAGATGTTGAGCCCCTTGTTCTCCATTGCGCCGAAGTTGAAATCGTCGACCGCGACGATGTTGAACACGTCGAGGTCATATTCGCGGCCATAGACCCGCTCGTCCCACGCCATCGAGGTCTTGAGCGCGTCGAGCGCGTGGTGCGTGCGCTCCAGATCGCCCGCGCGGACCCAGATGCCGAGCTCGACCGTCCGGCCCGAGCTGGTGACGAAGCTGCCGCGATTGACCGCCAGGTCGCCCGCCACGAGCGCGAACAGGTAGCAAGGCTTGGGGAAGGGGTCGTTCCACGCCGCCCAATGCCGCCCGTCGCCCGCATCGCCCTGCGCGACCGGGTCGCCATTCGCCAGCAGCACCGGATAGCGCGCCTTGTCCGCCGTCATCCGCACGCTGTAGCGGCTCAGCACGTCGGGGCGATCGGGGAAGAAGGTGATGCGGCGGAAGCCCTCGGCCTCGCACTGGGTGCAGAGATTACCGCCCGAGGCGTAGAGTCCCATCAGCTGGGTGTTGCGATCGGGCGCGATCTCGACTTCGGTCTCGACGGTATGCGCGGAGCCGGGCAGCGTCAGCACCAGGGTGCCGTCCTCGATCACCCAGTCGTTGACCGGGACGTCGTCGACCTTGACCGAAAGGAGGGTCAGCCCGTCGCCATCGAGACGGAGCGGGCGGTGATGCGCGTCGCTGCGCAGCACGTGCAGCGTCGCGCGGACGCGGGTCCGCGCCGGATCGAGATCGAAATCCAGCGCGATTTCCGGGACCTGCCAGTCAGGCGCGGCATAATCCGCGCGACGGGTGACATGGGGCTGGGCGAGGCTGGTCTGGATGTCGAGCATTGTCCGAGATGTAAGGGGCACGTGGCGGACGTGCCACCGAAATCGCGTGGCGTGCGCAACCGGCTTGCCTCGCCTCGCGCGACTGCTACCCCCGGCGGGATGATGCGTAGCTTCCTCCTTATCGTGCTCGCGACACTGGCGCCTGCCGTTCGCGCCGAGACGCCGCGCGTACCGCTGGCCGCCGCCCTGCCCGACGATCAGGCGCAGATGAAGGCGCATGTCCTGTTCCTCGCCTCGGACGCGCTGCGCGGGCGGGACGCGGCGAGTCCCGAATATGCGATTGCCGCGCAATATGTCGCGGCGCAGTTCTTCGCGGCGGGGCTCGCGCCTGCGGGTGACGACGGTGGCTATCTGCAGACCGTGCCGCTCGTCAGTTATCGTCCCGCCGACCACGGCGATGTCGTGCTGACGCGCCCGGGGGCGGGGCCGCAACCGCTGATGTTCGGGGACGACTTTACCCCGGGCGCGATCGCCGGGGCGGCGCGCACCACGCTGGATGCGCGGGTCGTGTTCGTCGGGCAGGGAATCGTCGCACCGCGCTACAAGCGCGACGATTATGCGGGCGTCGACGTGCGCGGCAAGATCGTCGCTTTCTTTGGCGGCGCGCCCGAAAGCTTCCAGAGCGAGGAACGCGCGCATTTCCAGAGCCCCGCGACCAAGGCGGTGATCGCCGCGGCGCACGGGGCAGTCGGCACGATCCTGCTGACGCGCGGCGTCCTGCCCCCCGGCGGCGGCGGCTGGGACCGCGCGCGCACGACCTGGGCGCTTCGCGACGGAACCGGCGACATGCCGGGCGCGCCGCAACTCGCCACGCTGAGCGCGAGCGGCGCGGCCAAGCTGTTCACGGGCGCGCGGACGGCGTGGAAGACGATCCTTGACCGGTCCGCGAACGCCGAGGCGCGCTTCACCGCCGAACCGCTCGCCGCCAACCTCGCGGTGGCGATTCGTACCGCATTCGAACCGGCGAGCAGTGCCAACGTCGCGGGGATGATCCGTGGGCGCGATCCGGCGCTCGGCCAGGAGGTCGTGGTGCTGTCGGCGCATCTCGACCATCTGGGCGTCAAGGCGGAGGGGACGGGCGACCTGATCTACAATGGCGCGGAGGATAACGCCGTCGGGATCGCCGCGCTGATCGAGGAAGCGAAACGCTTCAAGGCGTCGGGCAAGCCGCCGCGCCGTTCGATCCTGTTCCTGGCGGTCACCGCGGAGGAAAAAGGGCTGGTCGGCTCGGATTATTTCGCGCGCCACCCGACCGTGCCGATCCGCAGCATAGTCGCGGACGTCAATCTCGACATGCCGATCCTGTCCTATCCGTTCGAGGACATGACCGTGTTCGGCGCGGATCGTTCGACACTCGGGCCGATCGTGGCGAAGGCGGTCGGGACGCTGGGGGTGACGATGTCGCCCGATCCCGATCCCGCGCAGGGCATCTTCGTGCGGTCCGACCATTATCGGTTCGTCCAGCAGGGGGTGCCGTCGGTGTTCCTGTGGCCGGGGCAGAAGGGCCCGGGCAAGGCCGCGACCGCCGACTTCTTCGCGCACCGCTATCACCAGGTCTCGGACGATCTCACGCAGCCGATCGACTGGGCGCAGGGGATCCGCTTCGTCAACGCCAACTACGCGATCGCGCGCGAGATCGCCGATGGCGACGCGCGGCCGCGATGGAACAAGGGCGATTTCTTCGGGCTGCTCTATGGGGGATATGGCGCGAAATGAGGGGACACATCTTCTTCACTTCCCCGGCGAAGGCCGGGGCCCAGTAGCGCTGGTTTCTGTAACTGGAAACTTCGCGCGATGACGAAACGTTTCGCTCCTGGGCCCCGGCCTGCGCCGGGGAAGGGTGAGGTTAGAATAAGGGCAAGGATATAATGCGCCTGTTGATCTTCGGCCTCGGCTACACCGCCCAGCATCTCGCGGACCGGTTGCGCCAGGACGGCTGGCGCGTCGTCGGCACCAGCCGTGACGGGCGCGCGGGGACGATCAGCTTCGACGACATGGACGCGGTGCGGCGCGAGATCGCAGTGGCCACGCACGTCCTGTCCTCGGTCCCCCCGGCGAACGAAACCGACCCCGTCCTCGCGGCCTATGGCGCCGACCTTGCCCGGCTCGGCGGATGGCGCGGCTATCTATCCTCGACCGGCGTCTATGGCGACGCGAACGGCGCGTGGGTCGATGAAACCACTCCGACCGGTACCGGCCGTCGTAGTGCTCGCGCGGAGGCGGATTCAGCGTGGCTCGCGGCGGGCGCGCATGTCTTTCGGCTGCCGGGCATCTACGGCCCCGGCCGTTCCCCGCTCGACCGGGTCGCGAGCGGTGCGGCGCACCGGATCGAGGCTCCGGGGCAGGTGTTCAGCCGCTGCCATGTCGACGACATCGTCTCGGGCGTAATCGCGGGGATGAACGGCCCGCCGGGCGCGTACAACCTCGCCGACGACCTGCCCGCGAGCCAGAACGACGTGGTCGACTTCGCCGCGCGGCTGCTCGGGATGGCCCCGCCGCCGTTCGTCGCGCTCGAGACGCTATCGGCGATGGCGCAGGGCTTCTACGCCGAGAACCGCCGGGTCGCGAACGGCAAGGCCAGGCGCGTGCTGTACTGGACCCCGCGCTACCCGGACTATCGCGCGGGTCTGCGCGCCTTGAGCGCGATGACCAGCCCGCCGACGACCAGCGCCGCGCCCGCCGCTGCCAGCGCCGACCAGCGATAACCCTCGAACAGCGTCGACAGGCACATCGCGATCACCGGCACCATAACGCCCGAATAGGCCGCCTTCGCCGGGCCGATCACGCGGAGCACGCCGAAATAGAGCGGAAAGGCGATCGCGGAGGCAAATACGCCGAGGTAGAGCGTCGCCGCGACATAGGCGAGCGTCGGCTCGAACACCGGCGGCCCGGTCGTGATCCAGGCGAACGCCCCGTCGAATAGCGCGCCCAGGAACATCGCCACAGCGAGCATCGGGATCATCGGATACCCCCGCGCGGTCTGCGTGCCTTGCATCACGTTGGCGGTGGAGGCGGAGAAGATCGCGAGGACGGTAAAGCCGATCCCGATCAGCACTTGCGTAGGCCCGTGCGGATCGACCCGCATCTCGCGCAGGAACAGAAGGGCCACGCCCGCCATCGCGACGCCCATCCCGACGACCAGTTGCCGCCCCAGTTTCTGCCCGAGGAAGATTCGCCCGAACACCGCATTGGGGAGCAGCATCAGCGCGAACACCACTGCCACCAGGCCTGACGTGATGTGCATCTCCGCGCGGTAGACGAAGTTGAAGTTGAGGCAGAATTGTGCGAGGCCGAGCAGGATCGCAAACCGCCACCCCCGCGCATCGAGCCGCAGTCGCTCCCGCCGTGCAAGCGCATAGCCCGCCATCACGACGCCGGCGATCAGGAAGCGGTAGGTCACCGACCAGCTCGCGGGAACGACACCGAGCTGGCCGCGGATGACGAGCCAGGTCGATCCCCAGATCAGCGTCACGATCCCGAACGGGATCAGGATCGCGAGCTGGCTCGATCGCGGTGGCCAGGCGCCGGGGGGCGCGGAACTCAAAGCGCGGCGATCGCGTCGGCGAGCGGCTGGATGTCCTTGGGGTCCTGATCCCAGGAGATCACGAGCCGCGCTTCGCCCGGGCCCCAGTCGTAGAAATCGAAGCCGAGGCCGCGCAGCTTCGCGGCTTCCTCCATGGTCACGCGGATGAACACCTCGTTCGCCTCGGTCGGGTGGATCAGTCGGTTGCCCGCAGCTTGGGCGAGCAGCGCCGCGCCCGCATTGGCGTTGCGCGCGAGGTCGAGCCACAGATTGCCCTCGAGCATCGCGAGCAACTGCGCGGCGAGATAGCGGCCCTTGCACAGCAACATGCCCGCGCGCTTGCGGCGGTACAGCGTCGCGTCGGCGAGATCGGTGTCGAAGAACACTAAGGCCTCGGCGTTCATCCCGCCGTTCTTGATGAACCCGAAGCTCAACGCGGTAACGCCCGCGCGCCAGGTCATGTCGGCGAGCGAGCAGTTCGACGAAGCGATCGCATTGGCGAAGCGCGCGCCGTCCATGTGGAGCCCGAGCTTGCGCGACTTGGCGAGGTCGCCGATCGCGGCGACGTCGGCAGGCGAATAGACGCGGCCATATTCGGTCGCGTTGGTGATCGAGATCGCGTGCGGCTGGGTCTGGTGGACGTCGTAGCGCGTCGCGTCGAGGACGGCGGAGATCGTCTCGGAGGTGAGCTTCGCGCCGTCACCCTCGGCGAGGAACAGCTTCGCGCCATGGGTGTAGAATTCGGGCGCGCCGCATTCGTCGTTCTGGATATGCGCGTCGCGGTGGCAGATGATGCTCCCGTGCGGCGGGCACATCGCGGCGAGCGCGAGGCAATTGGCGGCGGTGCCCGAGGGCACCCACAACGCGCGGACCTGCGTCTCGAACACTTCGGAGAAGCGCGCGTCGAGCTGCTTGCTCCAGCGGTCGCCGTCATAAGCGGTGTCGAGGGTGTTCGCGTCGGCCATGGCGGCAAACAGGGCGGGGTGCACCGGAGCGGCGTTATCGGAGAAGAAGCGCATGAGGTGTGCCTACGCGCGCGGTCGCGGGGGCGTCAACCGAAGGGAGGAGGGGTGGGGGCGCTTCCTTCCTCGCATCCGCTTCCCCGGCGGAGGCCGGGGCCCAGGAGTGATGGCCGAGGTAACGGCGCGCGGTCGCCAGCAATCCTCTGTTCCTCGACTGGGCCCCGGCCTTCGCCGGAGAAGCGCGACTGTGTCGACTGATGGAATTAGCGCAGCTTCGCCAATAGCATCTGTGATTACGTCGTAGCGTGCTCCGCTGCTCTAAACGCGCCTCCCGGCGAAGGCTGGGGCCCAGGAGGGATGGTCGACGTCACTGCGCGCAGTCGCCAGCAATCCTCTGTTCCTCGACTGGGCCCCGGCCTTCGCCGGGGAAGGGCAACTGTGTCGATTGATGGAATTAGCGCAGCTTCGCCAATAGCATCTGTGCTTACGTCGTAGCGTGCTCCACTGACCTCAATGCGCCTCCCCGGCGAAGGCCGGGGCCCAGGAGGGACGGTCGAGGTAACTGCGCGCAGTCGCCAGCAATCTTCTGGACCTCGATTGGGCCCCGGCCTTCGCCGGGGGGGATAGAGTATGGAATTAGCGCAGCTTCTCCAGCAGCGCGGTCGCTGCCGCGGTCTCCGCTTCCTGCTTCGAACTGCCCTCCGCCTCCGCCTCGGCAAACCCGCCGAGCGCGACCTTCACGCGGAAGCGTGGCGCGTGATGCGGGCCCGACCGCTCCATCACTTCATAGATCGGCGCCTTGCGGTTGTTCGCCGCGGCCCATTCCTGGAGCCCCGATTTCGGATGCTGCGGTGCGGCCAGCTGCCGGCTCGCGCGGTCGTCCCAGCAGGTGCGGACCGCGTGGCGTGCGCCCTCGAGCCCGGCCTCGAGATAGACCGCGCCGATCAGCGCCTCCATTACGTCGCCAAGGACATTGTCGCTGTCCGACGCGCCGTCGTCGCGCGCCTGCTTGCCGAGCTTGAGATACGGCACCACGCCGATCGAGCGCGCGACGTCGGCGCAGATCGCGCCCGTCACCAGCGCGTTCAACCGCTTCGACAAAGCACCTTCGGGCTCTTTCGGGAACAGCTCGAACAGCCATTCGGCCATCACCAGCCCGAGCACGCGGTCGCCCAGGAACTCGAGCCGCTCGTAATTCGCCGCCGCCTGGCTGCCGTGCGTCAGCGCGCGTTCGAACGGTGCGAGGTCGAGCGGACGATGCCCGAACGCGGCGGCGACCCAGTCCTGTAGTGCTACGCTCAAAAACCTGCCCCGATCCGTGACCAGCGCGCCGCGCTGAACCAGGTCCATGGCAGCAGCCAGCTCGCCGAGCCATCGGTCGAGAAGAACGACACGACCGCCTTGCCCTCAATCCGTTCCATCGGCACGAACCCCATGCCCTGTGGCGGGTCGAATCGGCTGTCGCCGCTGTCGTCGCGATTGTCGCCCATCACGAAGACGTTGCCTGCGGGCACCTTGTACACGGCGGTATCGTCCGCGCTCGGCATCTCGCCGCGATCGAGCACGGCATAGGTCTTGCCGTTGGGAAGCGTCTCCTGGAACTGGTGATAGCGGCAGATCGGCGTGCCCGATGCGTCCGCATCCTCGAACTCGGCAGGGCATTCGGTCCCGCCGGGATAATTGGGCGACAGCGGTATGGTGAAATCGGGCATCCGCACCTTGGGGATGGCCTTGTCGTTGAGGAACACCTGGCCGCCGCGCATCTGGACGGTGTCGCCGGGCAGGCCGATGACGCGCTTGATCACGTCATGGTCCTCGCCCGGAGGCCCACGGAACACGACGACGTCCCCGCGCGCTGGATCACGCCCGAGGATCCGGCCGGGGATCAGCGGCACGCCCCACGGCAGCGACCAGCGCGAATAGCCGTAATTCCACTTCGACACGAACAGGTAATCGCCGACGTAAAGCCGGGGCAGCATCGACTGCGACGGGATGCTGAACGGCGCGAAGATGAAGCTGCGGAACACGAACACGACGATCGCCAGCTTCAGGAAGAAGCTCAGCGTCTCGCGCGTCTCGGACTTCGCCGGTCTGGCTGCGCGGACGCGCGCTTTGCCGATCGGGGCGGGGGAGGGTTCGGTGTCGGCCATGCGGCGCGGTTTGCGGGGGACGGAGCGTGTCGTCAAGCTGGCGGTTGTAACTGGGTGACGCTAGGGCGATCTACACCGGGATTCGACCACCCAAACGCAACGAGGTACTCATGGCAGCCGACTGGACCGCGATCGAGGGGCTTCCCAGCCCCCGGCTTGAAACCCTGTTCGCGGAGGACGCCGACCGGCTGGCGCGGTTCAGCGTCGACGTCGCCGGGCTGCACTTCGATTTCTCCAAGACACACCTCACCGAACAGGCGGTTGCCGCGTTCGAGGCACTCGCCAAGGCGCAGGATCTCAGCGGCAAGCGCGAGGCGCTGTTCGCGGGCGAGATCGTCAACACCACCGAGGGCCGTGCCGCGACGCATGTCGCCGAGCGTGGCGAAGGCGCGGAAGACGATGTCGCCGCAGCCCGTGTGCTCCACGCCCGGATGCGTGCACTGATCGATGCGATCGAGGGCGGCGCGCTCGGCGACATCCGCCATGTGCTCCACGTCGGCATCGGGGGCTCGGCGCTCGGGCCGAACCTGCTGGTCGATGCCCTGGGACGCGAATCGGGGCGCTACGACGTCGCGATCGTCTCCAACGTCGATGGCTGCGCGCTCGAGGAAGCGTTTGCGAAGTTCGATCCGACCGCGACGCTGCTGGTCGTCGCGTCGAAGACTTTCACCACCAAGGAAACCATGCTCAACGCCGAGTCGGTGTTGCAGTGGATGGGCGAGGGCGGCGTCGACGACGTCTATGGCAAGGTCATCGCGCTGACCGCGGACCCCGACAAGGCGGTCGAATGGGGCGTCGACGAAACCCGCGTGCTGCCGTTCGCGGAGAGTGTCGGCGGGCGCTATTCCCTGTGGTCGTCGATCGGCTTCCCCGCCGCGCTCGCGCTCGGCTGGGACTGTTTTGCCGAGATGCTCGACGGTGCCGGCGAGATGGACCGGCATTTCCGCCAGACCTCGCTCGCGCACAATGCGCCGGTGCTCGCGGCGTTCGCCGACCTTTATTACACCCACAACCGCCACGCCGAGACGCGCGCGACCTTCGCTTATGACGAGCGGTTGCGGCTGCTCCCGTCCTATCTCCAGCAGCTCGAGATGGAATCGAACGGCAAGGGCGTGACGATCGACGGCGAGAAGCTCAACGGCCCGTCCGCGCCGATCACCTGGGGCGGGGTCGGCACCGATGCGCAACATGCGGTGTTCCAGCTGCTCCACCAGGGCACGCATCTGGTCCCGGTCGAGTTCGTCGCGGTGATCGAGCCGGGCGACACGCTCGCCGAGGATCACCATCGCCAGCTGCTGCTCAATGCGTTCGCGCAAGGCGCCGCGCTGATGAAGGGCCGCCCGAACGACGATGCCGCGCGCAGCTATTCGGGCGACCGTCCGTCGTCGACGATCCTGCTCGACGATCTCGACGCGCGCACGCTCGGTGCGCTGATCGCCTTCTACGAACAGCGCGTGTTCGTGAATGCGACGCTGATCGGGATCAACCCGTTCGACCAGTTCGGCGTCGAGCTCGGCAAGGAAATGGCCAAGGCGGCGGATGCGGGCGGGCAGGAATTCGACGTGTCGACCACCGACCTGATCAAGCGCGCGTTCGGATGATCGTGCTCGCGGCGATGATGGCTTCGATGACGGTGGCGGACATGCGCCAAAAACGACGGGTGCTGATCATCGCCGCGCCCGGTGCGGCGGATGCGCGCAGGGTCGCGCAGCAGGCCGCGCTCGGGGGGAGGTCCAGGGAACTCGACGACCGCGACGTCACGGTCGTCGAGCTTGCCGGGGATACGGTCAAAGGCGCGGCGGACTCCGCCACGTCGCTGCGCGCGCGGTGGCGGTTGCCCCGGGCCGCGTTCGGCGTGGTGCTGGTCGGCAAGGACGGCCACGCCGCGCTGCGCCGTTCGGAGCCGATCGACGCCGCGACGCTGGTCGCGACGATCGACGCGATGCCGATGCGGCGCGCGGGGCAACGCTAGCGATACGCGATACTGCCCAATCCGCTGGAAACGAACGGTGGGGGCGGTGACTGACAGAGATTTACAGGCCGCGTGTTTGCCGGCCCCGGAAGGACAAGACATGGCTGAGTATGACTACGACCTTTTCGTCATCGGTGCAGGCTCCGGCGGCACCCGCGCGTCGCGTGTCGCGGCAGCGCATGGCGCGAAGGTTGCGGTGGCCGAGGAATATCGCGTTGGAGGCACCTGCGTCATCCGTGGCTGCGTGCCCAAGAAGCTGCTCGTCTATGGCGCGCATTTCGCCGAGGATCTGAAGGACGCGCGCCGCTTCGGCTGGGACGTGCCCGAGAACCTGGGGTTCGACTGGGTCCGGCTGCGGGACAATGTGCTGGAGGAAGTCGACCGGATCAATTCGGCCTATACCGACACGCTGACCAACAACGGCGTCGAGATCATCCTCGACCGCGCGACCGTCACCGGCCCGCATTCGGTCAAGCTCGGCGACGGGCGCGAAGTCACCGCGGGCAAGATCCTGATCGCGGTCGGGGCGACGCCGATCGTGCCGGAGTGCCCCGGGCACGAACTCGGCATCACCTCGAACGAGGCGTTCCATCTCGACGCGGTGCCCAAGCGCATCCTGATCGCGGGCGCAGGTTATATTGCCAACGAATTCGCCGGCATCTTCAACGAATTCGGCGCGAAGGTGACGCTCATCAACCGCACCGACGTAATCCTGCGCGGCTATGATGAATCGATCCGCGATCGCCTGCTCCAGATCTCGATGATGAAGGGGCTCGATTTCCGCTTCAACGCCGAGTTCCGCGGGATCGAGAAGCAGCCGGACGGGTGCCTGCGCGTGTCGATGAGCGGGCACGAGCCGATCGACGTGGATTGCGTGATGTTCGCGACCGGCCGTTCGCCCAATACCGAAGGGCTCGGGCTGGACAGCGCCGGCGTCGAACTGGACGACAAGGGCGCCATCGTGGTCGACGAAGACAACAAGTCCACCTGCGACAGCATCTATGCGGTCGGCGACGTCACCAACCGCGTCCAGCTCACCCCCGTCGCGATCCGGGAAGGGCAGGCATTCGCCGACACGATGTACGGCAACAAGCCGCACCGGGTGGATTACGAGAACATCCCCTCGGCGGTGTTTAGCCATCCCCCGATGGCGGGCGTCGGGCTGACCGAGGCGCAGGCGAAGAACAAGTTCGGTTCGGTCAAGGTCTACATGTCCGACTTCCGCCCGATGAAGAACGTGCTCGCCGGCCGCAACGAGCGCGCGCTGTACAAGATGGTGTGCAACGCCGAGACCGGCCAGGTGCTCGGACTGCACATGATCGGGCCGGATTCGCCCGAGATCCTGCAGGCGGCGGCGGTCGCGGTGAAGGCGGGGCTGACCAAGGACGCGTTCGACCAGACGGTCGCGCTGCATCCGTCGATGGCAGAGGAACTGGTGCTGCTGCGGTAGCAACGGCGGCCGATCTCGGGGCATGGCGACGCTGGTCGCCGTGCCGTCGGCCACCTAGTCGCTTGAGTGGCTGGACGCTAAGCGCTAACGAGCCCGGGCATAGCCGAGCTGTCGAGAATAGTCGCACGGTCCATTTCCGGTCAATTACGGTTAGAGGTTTCATGTCAGCCAGCGACTTGCCTTCGGCAAAAGGTCCTTTAGCTACTCTTTATTGTCTCGGGACGTTGGTTGCGGCGTTGGCGGTATCCGGCTGTGCCTCGCTGCCGACCAGCGGACCAACCGCGCATGAAGTCCTGCGCGGCACGCAGGACAATCGCAACGCGATCGGCATGCGGATCGTCGACATCGATTCGACGATCGCCGCAAAGGCGGTGCAGTCGAGCGATATGACGACGGCCCGGCTCGCGACGCTGGCACCCTTGAGCCCGAACCAGTCCACCGGGATCGTAGGCGTCGGGGATCAGCTGGACATCGCGGTGTTCGAAATCGGAATTACGCTGTTCGGGGGCGCGCGCCCTGTCGGCAGCGATTTCGATCCCTCCTCGCAGGTTCAGCGTTTTCCGACGGTGACGGTGGACGAGGCGGGCAAGATCCGCCTCCCTTATGCCGGGACGATCGGCGTTGCGGGGCATACGCCCAGCGAAATCGCGGTTGCGATCGAGCGGGCCTATAAGGCGAAATCACAGAACCCGCAGGTTCTGGTGACGATCCACGGAAATGTCAGCGAGACGGTGTTCGTGTCCGGCGACGTGCGCCGATCGGGCCGGATCGAGGTCACCGGGCAACGCGAACGGCTGCTGGATATCATCGCCAATGCCGGCGGGACCGTTGCGCAGACGCAGGATATGGTGGTGCGCGTGACGCGCGGCGGCGAACAGGTGGAGGAGCGGCTCGATCGGGTCCGCGTCGGGGCGCCCGACGATCTCGTCCTGACCCCCGGGGATCGCGTGGAGCTCATTCGCCGGCCGCAGACGTTCATCGTGCTGGGTGCCACGAGCCGCGTCGCGCAGATCCCGTTCGATCAGAGCGACCTGACCCTCGCCGAAGCGGTTGCGCGCGCGGGCGGGCCGAATGACGCGATCGCGAATCCGCGTGCGGTTTTCCTGTTCCGGTACGAAGCGGCGCCGACGGCCGGCCAACCCGCCCAGCCCGTGATCTATCGCCTCGATATGATCAATCCGGCGAGCTATTTCATCGCCCAGCGTTTCCCGATGCATGACAAGGACGTCCTGTACGTCAGCACGGCGGCGGTTAACCGGACGGCGAAGTTCGTCGCGATCATCAACCAGTTGTTCTCGCCGTTCGTGGCCGCCCGCACGATCAGCGGGAACTGACGCGACGCTCCGGCGGCATCGGCGCAGCCGCGGGTCAGCCCGCGCTGCGCCAGTGCCACTGTGGTGCGCGGACATAGTCCAGCCCGATCGTGTCCCCGGGCTGCAGGATGACGCCCGTGCCTGGGGACAACGCGGCAGGCTCCGCTGAACCCATCCGGATCCCATCGATCAGAACGGAGTGGACCAGCCCGCCCCACATCAGCACCTGCACCGGCTGCCCCGAGCGATTGCGCACTATCGCCCCGGAAGGGGGCAGTGCTGGCGTCGCGATGCCGTGCCGATTGTGGATGCGAATGCCTTCGCATGCGTCCGGATCGACGATCGCGGCGGTCGGCATGGCAAAGTTGTTGGCGGTAAATTCAATCCACTGCGCGCGGTTGCAACCGATGCTCCGGATCGCCGCGGTCCGGATTTCGGAAAACTGGCAGCCGATCACCGCATGGGCGCCGGACGTCGCCACGTCATTGCCAAAAGCAACGTCGGTGTTCTCGAACGTGAACCCCTGAACGGTAATCCCGAAATTGACGCCGTCGCGGATCGCGAAGCCGGTCGCCGCATTCGACGCGGCCCCGCCGGCAAACGTCATGCACTCGACCTGCCGGCACTCGATCGCGGTCCCGTGATTGTGTCCCCGCCCGTCGGCATAGGCATTGGCCTTCAGCCCGATCGCCACGCTGCCCGGTGCCAGATAGTTGAGCCGCAGGGCCGTGACCGCGCCCTGGTTGAAGCTGTTGTCGACGGCGACGTCGCGGATTCGCAGCATGTTGACCGGATCCGCAAAATCATCACGACCGATCGAGACCAGCGGGCCGGCAAGCGCGCCGACGAAGCCAAGCCCCTCCAGGACGGGATCGAACCAGTCGGTGGCCGCGACGAAGCGCAATCCGCCCGATCGGCCCTCGACCTGCAGGATCGACTGGCCAGGCCCTGCCAGCCCGACGAATGCGACGGCATGCGGCGCGCCGCGCACCGGTCGGGTCAGGTCCAGGGTGATCGGTCGGCCATCGTCCGACAGCGGGAACACGCCGGCAGGTACCAACACGGGGGATCCATCGTCGCGGCAGGCGGCCACGCACGCGCGCAACGCGCGCAGGTTGACCGGGCCGGAGGCATCCGGCCGGGCGCCGAAGGCTTCGATCGAGCGGCCCGAACGAATGATCGCCGCGCTGCCGTCCGCTACCGTTGCGGACGCCCGCGCCGGCGCCGTGGCCAGCGTGGCGGACAGGATGGGCCCAGCACCCGCCGCCGCAAGCAGGGATCGCCGGTTCCACATCGCGCGCTACGCCGCCCTGTTCACGTCAGCGAACGATACCGCACGATCGCAGCCTCGACATCCTCGAACATCTCGATGCGCCCACCATGCAGCACCGCGCCCATGTCGGTGAACTGGCGGATCGTGTCGACGTTGTGCGACACCAGGATGATGTCGGCGTAAGCGGTCCGTTCGGCGAATGCGGCGAGCGCCTTTTCCCGGAAATTTCCATCGCCGACCTCGGTGATTTCGTCGATCAGGTAGATATCGAAATCGATGCCTAGGCAGGCACCGAAGGCGATCTTGGCCAACATGCCCGAGGAATAGGTCTTGGTCTGGTTGTCGAACTGCCGGCCCAGTTCGGAAAAGTCCTGGACCGCATCGGCCAGGAACCGGCGGTCGACGCCGTAGATGTCCGCAAGGAACGCGACATTGTCGCGCCCCGACAGGTCGGGATGGAAGATCGTGGCCAGGCCGAGCGGAAAGGATACCTGCCGATCGCGCCGCACTTCGCCGCTGTCGGGCATTTCCGTTCCCGAGATCAGCCGGATCAGGGTCGACTTGCCAGCCCCGTTCAGGCCCAGCACGCCGACGTTGCGTCCGGTCGGGAAGACGACGTTCGCCTTGTCGAGCACGACGTTGCGGCCCCCGCCGCGTGGATGGTAGATCTTGGTGACGCGGTCGAGTTCGATCATTCGACGTCCAGCATGCGCCGACGCATCACCCGTTCCAGGATCAGCGCGAGCGTGACGGCGCCAATCGCAAAGCCGGCCAGATAGCCGACGCTGAGCCATTCGGGCGCGGGTTCATGGAAATAGTGGAAGCGCACGAGTTCGATGCCCTGCAGGACCGGGTTCCAAACCAGGATGTCGCGGATCCAGATCGGCATCATGCGCGGGACGTAGAAGGTGCCGGACGAGAAGTAGATGATCGATGCCAGCGCCCCCCAGATCCGTTCCCACCCTGGAAAGACCGAAACGATCGCGGCGCTGATCATGCCGACCCCCAGCGCTGCGACCCACAGCAACAGCAGCGCGCCCACGACCGCGAGCGGCTCGAGCGGCATCGCGTCCATGCCGACGATGAGGAAAGCGCTCAGGAAGATCGTCGCGACGATCAGTTCGGTCAACGCCTCGAGGATCGCGCGTGCGGCGAAGATGTCGAGAATGCGGACTCGGGGAATCTGCAGCAGTGGCCGGTTTTCGGGGACCGAGCCGATCAGATGACCCGCGGTGTGCGTGAAGATGTGATACGGAATGATGCCGGTGAAATAGAACACCGCGAAGCTCTGCCCCATCGGGGGCAGGCCGCCATGGTTGAGCATGCCGATCAGGAAGATCATGATGCCGATATGCGCCAGCGGTTCGAACAGCACCCAGAGGTAGCCGGCGCGCGACCGTCCGAAACGCGTCTTCAGTTCGCGGCGGAAAAGCGCCGAGCAGCTTCGCAGGAAACTCGCCGGACGGATGCGACCCTGGGTCGGGGCGCGGGCCGGCCGGTCCGGCGCCGGTGCCCAGGTCGGCTTGCTGTTGATCAGGCGCGCGTAGAGATGCTTGCTGATCACCGTTTCGTAGACCGACAGGAAGTCGATATCGTCGGGCGCCATCTGGACGAGCCGGGCACCGACCGTGATCGCGCGATCATAGCGACCGGCGGCGGTATAGGTCGCAAAGACGCCGCGCAGCCAGGCTTCGTCATCGGGGGCGCCGTCGGGGTCGGAATCCGTCAACGTGTCGAGAAAGGCTGCCGCATCGCTGTGCCGGGCAAGCTGTCCGAGCACGGCGACGGCATGACGCAGATAGCCCCGCTCGGCTGGCGCAAGCGCGATCGCGCGTTCGATCGCCACGAACGACTCTTCGAAGCGTTTCCCTTGCGCCAGCGCAACGCTGCGCAGGAACCACAGTTCGGCATCGTCGTGGTCGGGGAGATCGGACAGCAGGTCGAACGCGGCCGCATCCTGCCCATTGGCGAGGAACGCGTGCGCCATGCCGAAGCGGATCGCAGGGTCGTCCGGATGAAGGCGCAGGACGCGCCGCTGGACCAGACCGACGAGGCGGGGGCGTTCGAGCTGCATCGTCGCGGCGAACACCGCGTGCAACAGCGGCCCGCTCACCGCGCCGTGGCGGAGCGCGGGCATCGCGGCGCCAACCGCCGCGCGTGCCTGGCCCAATTGCATCAGCGCCTGGACCAGCGCCGTCCTGTAGACGGCATTGTCCGGGGCGCCGCTTACCGCCGCCTGCAGGTGCACCTCGCCGAGCTCGGGTTCGTGCGCGCCGAGATACTCGAAGCCGAGGAACGCGTGCTGTTCCGCTTCCAGCGGCGCGATCGCGGACTGGCGGTGCAGGGTCGCAATCGCCGCCCGCTGGTCGCCAGCGGCTGCCTGCAGCAGCGCGAGTTGCGCCAGCAAGTCCTTCTGCTCGCCGATTTGCGCAAGCGCGGCCTCGAGGGTGGCGCGCGCCTGCTGGTGCTCGCCTGCCGCCATGTGACGCAGTGCCGCGGCCAGCGCCTCCTCGGCCGCGGCGCGGCGGGTGGCTTCGATCAGCTCCTGGCTCGGCATGTGTCGCGTTGCTCCCCGCCGGAGTGCTTCACAGGAAGTCCTCGAGCACCATTCGGCTGTCGGAAATCCGCTGCTGCCGGTCGACGTCGGCGCTCACCATGTCGGTGACGAGCTGCTCGAAATTGCGCTCGTGCTTCCAGCCCAATTTGGTTTGCGCCTTGGTGGGGTCGCCCAGCAGCAGATCGACTTCGGCCGGCCGGAAATATTCCGGATCGACCATCACCAGCATCTCGCCCGTGGTGGCGCACAGCCCGACTTCGTCGACGCCTTCGCCCTCCCAACGGATCGTCCGGTCGATATGCCCGAACGCGACCTCGACGAATTCGCGCACGCTGTGCATCTCGCCCGTCGCGAGCACATAGTCGTCGGGTTCCTCCTGCTGCAGGATCAGGTGCATTCCCCGGACGTAATCGCGCGCGTCCCCCCAGTCGCGTCGCGCCTCCAGATTGCCGAGCCGCAGCGTTTGCTTGTGACCGGCTTTGATCTGCGCGACGGTCTTGCTGATCTTGCGCGTGACGAACAATTCGCCGCGCAACTGGCCTTCGTGGTTGAACAGAATGCCGTTGGACGCGTGCATGCCGTAAGCTTCGCGGTAGTTCACGGTGATCCAATACCCGTACAACTTGGCGACGCCATAGGGGCTGCGCGGGTGGAAGGGCGTGGTTTCGGTCTGCGGCGTTTCCTGCACCTTGCCGTACAGTTCGGACGTCGATGCCTGATAGAAGCGCGCATGATCGTTCAGTCCGGCGGTGCGGATCGCTTCCAGCAGGCGCAGGACGCCGATGCCGTCGGCATTGGCGGTATATTCCGGCGTTTCGAAACTGACCGCGACATGGCTCTGCGCGGCGAGATTGTAGATTTCGGTCGGGCGAACCTGGGCGATGATCCTGACCATCGACGAAAAGTCCGTGATGTCGCCATAATGAAGCTTCAGCCGCCCGTTCGCCATGTTCCCGCCGAGGAGCTTGGACAGACGATGAACGTTCGGGGCGGAGGACCGCCGGATGATGCCATGGACGGCATATCCTTGGTCGATCAGCAGCCGCGCGAGATACGCGCCGTCCTGCCCCGTGACACCGGTGATGAGAGCAACCTTAGACATGCGGATTCTTCTCTGCAACGTGCTGGAAATGGTCGAGCTGTGCCTTGATGCTACCGGCGATGTTGTAGCGGGCATAGGCCTGGTCGCGGGCCTCGCGCATCGTCGAGCGTTCGGGCTGCGCCGCTGCGTGCTGGACCTTCTGCGCGAGTTCGACATAGTTGCCGATGTCGAAGCCCAGAAACGTATCGCCGAAATAGCGGCGTGTTTCGGCAAACGAATGGTTGTTGGCGCATACCAGCTTGGCACCGGCTTCCATGCCCAGCACGATGACGCCGGACATGCTCTGTCCGACCTCGATATACGGCAGGACGACGGCGTCCGACAGGCGCAACGCCTCGATGAATTCGGCATCGGGCAGGTTGCCGACGAAGCGGACCCTCGCCGAAAGGCGTGGGGGCGGCGAAACGGTGGCGGGCACGGGCATCACGCGGCCGGCCTCGTCCAGGGATTCGATCGGTTTGCCGACCGCCCTGACCCGGCTGTCGCCGCGCTCGCGCGCGTCCACGGACGAGACGACCTCGTCGACCAGCTTGATGAGCTTGTCGATGAACGGATGCACCGCCGAATGGGCCTGTATCGACTGCGGATGGTGACTGCCGAAGAACACCAGCTTATATTCCGGCGGCAATTCGAGCAGCGCCTGCACGGCCGTCTCGATCCCCTTATATTCGGAGATGTAGCCG
Organism: Sphingomonas sp. TREG-RG-20F-R18-01; assembly: GCF_022662475.1. GTDB lineage: Bacteria > Pseudomonadota > Alphaproteobacteria > Sphingomonadales > Sphingomonadaceae > Sphingomonas. The sequence goes on along the minus strand of NZ_JAKNQQ010000005.1, from coordinate 57,386 downwards.
AACAGGCCGACGATCTTGTCGTGCGGACCGAAGCCGTTCCGTTCGTGAAAGCTCGCCATGTCCGATTGCGCCCAGGCGGCGTCACGCTCCTCGGGGGTCAGGAAGGCGAGCGGATAGTCGAAGCAATGGGGCATCTGATAGATGTCGGTGATGATCCGACGCTCACGCTTGGTATGGACCTTGATCCACGCGTTCTTGTGCTTCGCTTCCCGGCCGACCTGTTCGATGATCCCGCGATAGAGATCCACGTACCGCTTGGAGCCGGCCCGGCGCTTCCACGGCTTGAACGAACGCGCCCGGATGGCGAGCCACGCGGCATGCCACCGCGACGTCGAATCCACGTCGACGCGATGCATCGTCAGGATCAGGTTTGGCGCCGCTTCGATCAGCCAGCCGATCCGGCGGCGGACGTCCGCGACGGTCCGGCCGAACAGCCCGGCTTCGAACTGGATGTTGACGTAATCATAGGTCCGCAACGTCGCGGCCATCGCCCGGATATGGGCGTCACCGGCGCGCGTGAACGCGCTGCCCTTGCGTTGGAGAAGGAAGAGATCGAGCGGCAGAACGTCAACGTCGACGAACTCGCTAAAGCCCGTTTTCAGAACGTGGGTATAGGACGCGTTGCCGCAATTTTCGTTATAAGTACTGACAATGGCTAAGCGTGCCATGTGTAAAGTCTCCGATTTCTATCGTCGGCGATGCATGTCTGCCGGTCGGCGTCAGTAGCTTGCGCCGGACGCCGCAGTGGGACCTCTTCAGACACGCAATTCATCGAAGTTTGATCTTACCCAGTCAATCGTCGCCGCCAGGCCGCTCTCGATCGAATGGGCCGCCTGGAAGTCGATACCCTTTATCCGGCCGACGTCATAGGACCGTCGTAATTGACCGAGCGGCTTGTCCGGATTCCAGCGATACGCGACGTCGGGATAGAAAGCCGCAATCGCCGTCACGAGTTCGCTGATGGTGCACGGCGTTCCGGACGCGAGGTTGTAGCTGCCGTCACCCTGCTCCATCATCAGCGCAAGCCCGGCAGCCGCGTCTGCGGCATATAGGAAGTCGCGCTGGGGCGATCCGTCGCCCCAGATCTCGACGACCCCGCCGTCGCGACGGGCGCATTCGAACTTCATCAGCAGCGACGGGATGACATGCCCGTACTCGACGTTGAAGCGGTCATGCGGGCCGTAGAGATTGGTCGAGATCGCATAAGCGAAGCGTGTTCCGAACTGTCGCCGATAGCTTTCGAGCTGGACGAGCAGGCCGCGCTTGGCGAAGGCATAGGCATATTCCGAGGCATGCGGCTCGCCGGTGAGCGCGTCGCTTTCGCGCATCGGCTGCTGCAAGCCATCGGCGTAGACGGCGGCGGTCCCCATTGCGACGATCTTCTCGACGCCGATCTGGCGCGACGCCTCGACCACGTGGAGATTGAGCAACGTGTTGCGCCGGAAGGCATCGCCGGGGAACGCCGTGTTGCCGCCGATGCCGAACACGGCGCCCGCCAGATGATAGACGAAGCGGGGCCGCTCGCGCTCGAACGCCGCGCGGCAGACGTGCCAGTCCTCGAGGTCGCCGTCGGCCCGCCCGCGCAGGACGCGCACATCCGCGCCCCGGGCGACCAGCAGCGCCTCGAGCGCAGCGCCGGCCACGCCACTACCCCCCGTTACCAGGATGTCGGCCACTTAAACCCTCTCTCGGTAGGATTTCAGAACGAGGGTCGCGATGATCCATGCGCACATCGCGAAGGCCAGGAACGTGGCGATCGCGATCGCGATGCGCGGCGAGTCCGGTTCCTGGGGCAGGGTGGGACCGAAAATGGTGTCCAGGTACAACTGCTGTTGCGCCGCCAGGGCTTCCTGCTTTTCCAGCGATGCCATCGCCAGTTCGTAGCGTTTCTGGGCAAAGTCCTGTTCGACCTGCAACTGCTGGAACGCGTTGAGCGCACCCGAAAGGTTGCCGCCGCTGCCCTGGTCGCCCGTCGAGTGCGCCTGCAACGCGGCGAGCGCGGCGCGCAGCGATGCGATCCGTTTCCGGAATGTCGGCAGGGCGGGCGAGCCGGGCGAGTAGCTTTCGCGCAGCGCCAGTTCGGTCTGCGCCTTGACGATCTCCCCCTGCAGCGTCGTCTGCTGTTCCATGTTCGCCCGTGCGGCGAGCTGTGGATCGAGCATGCCGCGCTGGTTGCGCAGGCCCTGGAACTGGGCGTTGATCCGCCGCAGCGCGATACCGGCGTCGGCCGCCGACTTGCGCGAGTAAGCCACCAGATCGCGGCGCGACCGCGCCGTCATCGTGTTGATCAGCTGTTCCGATGCCGCCAGCACCGCCTGCGACAGCCGCAGCGTGGTGGCTGGATCATAGGCGCGGACCCTCACCACCACCGTATTGGTGGTGTTCTCGTAATAGGCGTCGATCCGGTTCTGCCAATAGCGGGCCAACGCCTCCGGCGACGCATTGGACGACAGGCGCGAGGTGGGGTCGATATTGGGCGCGGAATACAGCTGGCGCAGGTTCAGCCGGCGGTCGAGATCCTTCACGCCGGATCCACTCTCCAGATACTGGATGATGGCGTAGCTGTCGGCTGCGTTGACCGAGGGCAGGCCGATTCCGGTAATCTGCGGGAAGGCGGAGTTGCCGCCTTCCTGCGCGTTCCGCACGATCACGCGGAACTCACAGAGATAAGACGGCGTCTGCACGAACAGCATGTAGGCAGTAAACAACAGGGTCGGGATCAGGACGATCGCCAACCACAGTCTGAACGGCGTAGTATGGCGTGACAAGTTTCTGACATGGTACGACGGCCGCGTCGGACGAGATAGATCCCGCACCGTATCGAAATGACCCTCGTGCGTATGATCCGGCGAGGGATCCTTCAATGTTCAATCCCTTTGGTCACCAAGGTTGCGGCGGAGCCTATGCGTCAGAACCGCGGGGCTTGCAACGGATAGCTATGTGCGGATCGGGCGGGGATCGTGCGGCTATTGGCGGTCGCGGGGAAGCCGGGATGGGCTGGCACGCCCGACGTCCGCGAGCGGAGCGGCCGGCATCTCGAGCGGGGTCGGAGAAGGGCAGGTGCCGGCTGTACGGGCGCGGCGACCACCGGGTTTCATGCTGTGTCGCATCTGTGTCGGCATGTTGATCGTCCACGATCTTCAGGCGCGTTCCTTGTGGATTTCGTGTCGGAATTGTCGTCGCCGCAACAGGCTAGTGCAATCGCCCAACGGATGCGTTAGCACGCCCCAAACCAACGGGGGATCAACGAATGGTAGCGCACAGAGCGGGTATTCTAGAGTCTTTAGCGCAGCTCGTTAACATGCAAGGCTATGGCCTGGAGGTCTCTCCCTACTTTCAGCCTGTTCTTGGCAAGGACGCGTACAACGTCCGATATACTGACTGTATCGACAATGAAACGATCGTTCAGAAGGCGTCGCAAAATCCGGGTTTGAACGGGGCGGTCGTGCCCAAGATCGACTTCGTATGGCAGCCGGGCAAGACCCTGAAGCAGTGCATGAACGATCATGAAAGTTTCGACTTCGTGATCGCGTCGCATGTCATGGAGCATGTTCCCAATACCCTGGGATGGCTGAATGAGATCCTTGAGACGCTGAAGGTCGGTGGACGGGTCGCGCTGTTCCTGCCGAACAGGAAGTTCAACAACGACTTCCACCGTAAGGATACCGATTTCGCGCAACTGTTGCAGTGGTGGATCGAGCAGCCAATCGTGCCAACGGTCGGTCAGGTTCTCGACTTCATGTCAAACTCGCTGTCCATAACGGCTGAAGACATTGTCGACTGGACTAAGCCCGAAGATGTGGTTCGGCTGAAGCCGCATTATTCCAGGAGCGATATCATCAGTACGGGGGTCGCCTTGTACAATGACAGCCCCTACATCGATGCACACTGCACGGTATGGACGCCCGAATCCTTCCGGTCCGTGTTCCGCGAAGTCGAAAGCGCGGGGTTGATCGGCGCGAAGGTCATCGACGTGGTCGACGACACTGTCGAGTTTCTCGTGGTCCTGGAAAAGACCGGGGATCCCGCGCTGACCCCACCCGCCAAGAAGAGCAGTGGCGTCGGGCATTCGACCGGCTCGGTCAATCTCGAGGGGATCGAGCATCGGCTCGGCGTCATGCATCACGACCTGAGTTTCCTGATCGATCGCGTGCACGAGGCGGCAGGGTCGACCTACCGGCAGGAGGGCCTGATGCAGGCCGCCGCGCAAGCCCAGGAGCAACACCGCCGAAGAGGCTGGTTTGCGCGGTTGTTCCAGTAAGAGCGGGGGTGCTTGGGGTCAAACGGCGTCCATGCTGCGGCGGGGCGTGCGTTTGACCCGCTCGTCCTGTCCGGCGGGCACGGGGCTGGAATCACACCACCCGGTTCGCCACCAGATCGTCCACCACCGCAGGATCCGCCAGCGTGCTCGTGTCGCCGAGGCTCGACACGTCCCCCTCGGCGATCTTGCGGAGGATGCGGCGCATGATCTTGCCGCTGCGCGTCTTGGGCAGGCCCGGCGCGAACTGCAGCTTGTCGGGCGTCGCGATCGGCCCGATCTCCTTGCGGACCCAGCCGATCAGTTCGCGGTGGAGGTCGCCCGACGGATCGATGTCCGAGTTGAGCGTGACATAGGCGTAGATGCCCTGGCCCTTGATGTCATGCGGCATGCCGACGACCGCCGCCTCCGCCACGTGCGGGTGAAGCACCAGCGCGGACTCGACCTCGGCGGTCCCCATGCGGTGGCCGCTGACGTTGATGACGTCGTCGACCCGGCCGGTGATCCACCAATAGCCATCGCCGTCGCGCCGCGCGCCGTCGCCGGTGAAATATTTGCCCGGATAGGTCGAGAAATAGGCCTGGAAGAACCGGTCCGCATCCCCCCACAGCCCGCGCATCTGGCCGGGCCAGCTGCGCGCGATGACGAGGTTGCCTTCGGTCGCGCCGGCCAGCACCTTGCCTTCGGGGTCGACCAGCTGGGGTTCGATCCCGGGCAGGGGCGTGGTCGCCGAGCCTGGCTTCAGGTCGGTCGCTCCGGGCAGCGGCGCGATCATCGCGCCGCCGGTCTCGGTCTGCCACCAGGTGTCGATGATCGGGCAGCGCCCCTCGCCGACGATGTGGTGCAGCCAGCGCCACGCTTCGGGGTTGATCGGCTCGCCGACGGTGCCGAACAGCTTGAGCGATGAGCGGTCGGTCGCGGTGACGAAGCCGTCGCCATCCTTCATCAGCGCGCGCAGCGCGGTCGGCGCGAGGTACAGCGTGTTGACCTTGTGGCGGTCGACCACCTGCCAGATCCGGCTCGCGTCGGGCCAGTTGGGCAGGCCCTCGTACATGAGCGTCGTCGCGCCGTTCGCGAGCGGGCCGTAGAGGATGTAGGTGTGGCCGGTCACCCAGCCGATATCGGCGGCGCACCACCAGACGTCGCCGGGACGGTAATCGAACGCAAGCGCGTGCGTCAGGCTCGCCCACACCAGGTAACCGCCGGTGGTATGGAGCACGCCCTTGGGCTTGCCGGTGCTGCCCGAAGTGTAGAGCAGGAACAGCGGGTCTTCCGCGCCCATCGGTTCGGGATCACAGGTCGCGGGAACGTCCGCGGCGGCCTCGTGATACCAGACGTCGCGCCCGTCCTGCCATGCAACCGCGCCGCCGGTCGCGCGGACGACGAGGACTGTGGCGAGTCCCGGCGCCTGCGCCGCGGCGGCATCGACATTGGCTTTCAGCGGGATCGTCTTGCCGCCGCGCCGCCCTTCGTCGGCCGTGACGACGATCGTCGAGCCGCAATCGGCGATCCGCCCCGCGAGCGCCTCGGGCGAGAAGCCGCCGAACACGACGGAATGGACCGCGCCGATCCGCGCGCACGCCAGCACCGCGAACGCCGCTTCCGGGATCATCGGCATGTAGATCGTGACGCGGTCGCCCTTGGCGACGCCTTGCGCCTTCAGCACGTTGGCGAAGCGGCAGACTTCGGCATGAAGCTGACCGAAGGTGAAGTGTCGGGCGTCCTCGTTCGGCAGGTCGGGTTCCCAGATCAGCGCGACGTCGTTCGCGCGCTTCGCGAGATGGCGGTCGAGGCAATTCGCCGCGACGTTGAGCGTGCCGTCGGCGAACCAGTTGATGTGAAAATCCTGTTCATCGAACGACCAGTCGCCCGCCATGGCGGGGCGCTTGATCCAGTCCAGCCGGTTCGCCTGTTCCAGCCAGAAACGGTCGGGGTTGGCGAGGCTGCTGCCATAAAGCGCGGCATAGCCGGCGGCATCCACGCGCGCGTGCGCGGCCCATGCGGCGGGGACGGGATAGAGGTCTGGATCGGACATGCACGCTCTCCTGCGGGGCGCTATCTGCCGGGGGAGGCGGGGGCTTGGCAAGGCGGGCTGTTGCGTTCCTGCCTGAAAACGCGAAAAGAACCCGCAAACGCGTGTTCAAGCCGATCCTTAGGAGTTGCCATGTCCTCGACCCTCGCCGAACTGGAACGCAAGCGCGCCGCGGCGCGGCTGGGCGGAGGCGAAAAACGCATCGCCGCGCAGCACGCCAAGGGCAAGCTGACCGCGCGCGAACGGCTCGAGGTGCTGCTCGACGAAGGCTCGTTCGAGGAACTCGACATGTACGTCGAGCATAATTGCGTCGATTTCGGGATGCAGGACCAGATCGTTCCGGGCGACGGCGTCGTCACCGGATCAGGGACGATCAATGGTCGGCTGGTGTTCGTCTTCTCGCAGGATTTCACCGTGTTCGGCGGGTCGCTGTCCGAGCGCCATGCGCAGAAGATCTGCAAGATCATGGACATGGCCCTCAAGGTCGGCGCGCCGGTGATCGGGCTCAACGATTCAGGGGGCGCGCGCATCCAGGAGGGCGTCGCGTCGCTCGGCGGCTATGCCGAGGTGTTCCAGCGCAACGTGCTCGCGAGCGGCGTCGTGCCGCAGATCTCGCTGATCATGGGGCCATGCGCTGGCGGCGCGGTCTATTCGCCTGCGATGACCGACTTCATCTTCATGGTGAAGGATTCGTCCTACATGTTCGTGACCGGCCCCGATGTGGTGAAGACCGTCACCAACGAGATCGTCACGCAGGAAGAACTCGGCGGCGCGGTCACGCACACGACCAAGTCGGGCGTCGCCGACGTCGCGTTCGAGAACGATATCGAGGCGCTGCTCGCCGCGCGCGACTTCGTCGACTTCCTTCCCGCGTCGAACCGCGAGGGGTCGCCCGAGCGACCGTCGTCCGACCCGTGGGACCGGCTCGAGGAGTCGCTCGACACGCTGGTGCCCGCCTCCGCCAACCAGCCGTACGACATGCACGAGCTGATCCGGAAGACCGTCGATGAAGGCGACTTCTTCGAGATCCAGCCGACCCATGCCGCCAACATCATCACCGGCTTCGGGCGGATCGAGGGGCGCACCGTCGGCTTCGTCGCGAACCAGCCGATGGTGCTCGCCGGGTGCCTCGACATCAATTCGTCCAAGAAGGCCGCGCGCTTCGTGCGATTCTGCGATGCGTTCGAAATCCCGATCGTCACCTTCGTCGACGTGCCGGGCTTCCTGCCGGGGACCGCGCAGGAATTGAACGGGATCATCAAGCATGGCGCGAAACTGCTGTTCGCTTATGCCGAGGCGACCGTGCCGAAGATCACCGTGATCACGCGGAAAGCTTATGGCGGCGCGTATGACGTGATGGCGTCCAAGCATTTGCGCGGCGACCTCAACTATGCCTGGCCGACCGCCGAGATCGCGGTGATGGGCGCGAAGGGCGCGGTCGAGATCATCTTCCGCGGTCGCACGCCTGAGGAAATCGCGGAGCAGACCGCACAGTATGAGGCACGCTTTGCCAATCCCTTCGTCGCCGCGAGCAAGGGGTTCATCGACGAGGTGATCCAGCCGCACTCGACTCGCCGCCGGATCGCGCTCGGCCTGCGCAAGCTGCGCGGTAAGCAGCTCGAGAATCCGTGGAAGAAGCACGACAACATTCCGTTGTGAGTCCCTTCCGGCACCTCACCTTGCAACCGCCCGGGCGCACCTTATAATGAGGTTATAAGGAGTCGCCCCATGCAGACCGCACGCGTGACGTTCTTGACGACGCCAGACGATAAGGCAGCGCTCGACGCCTATGCGGCGCGGACCGGGCATTCGGTCGGGCATGTACTGCGCGAGGCATCGAGCCGATACATTGCCGAGGGTGCGGACCGCGAAGATGCCGACCTCGCGGCGCTGGTCAGCGAAGTCAATGTGGCGATGCCGCGGATGGCCGCCGCGATCGATCGCATGATCGAGACGCTCGACGCGACCCATGACGAGGTCGATCGGACCTTGCGCGCCGCTGGCATCCGCACGTGAGTTCGCTGGGGGACGCGCTGGAGGCGATCCGCAACGTCGTGCTGATGCAGGAACGTCTGGAAGTGATGGACCGAAAAGTCGATCGGCTCGCGTCAGACGTGAAGGGCCTGAGCGATTATGCCGCGATGATCGACAAGCGCGTCGTCCGGATCGAGACGATGATCGAGATGGGTGCGCGGAGCAGCGCGCAGCCACGGATCGAAGGCTGACGCTGATACCGTTGCGCCAACCGCTGTTTTGCCTTTCGGCGCGGGCGCAATCTGATAGCTAGGTTTCGGTGGCGCCGCCCTGCACGTGGCAGCCGACAATCCCACCACCCCCGGTTGCGGCGATCCCCGTGGATCACGATTTCGCACCTGGGCACAGCGTCGTGCCGGAGTTGACCCGTGGCTACTGATACCCCTCTCGATCGTTTCAAGGCCGTGCTTGGCGGGACCGCGCGTGCGCTCGCGGACGAACCCGAGATCGAGCTCGCTTACACTGCCGACGCGCCGACCCAGTCGGGCAAGCACATCAAGGTGCCGATGCCCGCGCGGAGCCTGCCCCCTGAGCAGGTCGCCGAGGCGCGCGGGTTCGCCGACGGGTTCGCGCTCCGGCTGCGGCACCACAATGCCGCGATCCATACCCGCCATGCCCCGGGCGATGCGGTCGCGCGCGCGGTGTTCGATTCGGTCGAGAATGCGCGGGTCGAGGCGCTCGGCAGCCGTGGCTATGCCGGGATCACCGCGAATCTCGGCCGGGCGCTCGAGACCCGCCTGCGCGCCGACCCGATCACGCGCGCGCGCAACCGCGACGAGGTGCCGTTGTCGACTGCGTTGTCGCTGCTCGTGCGCGAGCGGCTGACCGGGGCGCCCCCGCCCGCCGCGGCAGAGCCCGGGCTGGAACTCGTGCGCGACTGGATCGAGCAGAAGGCGGGCACGGACCTCGACGGGCTTGCGCTCGCGATCGACGACCAGCGCGCGTTCGCGGGGCTCGTGACTCGCGTGCTCGAAGACCTCGAGCTGGTCGAGGGAGACATGCTGCCCGATGAATCCGACGAGGGCGGCAACGAGGACGAAGGCACCGAGGAACAACAGCAGGAAGACGAGAGCCAGGACGGCGACGACCAGGGCGAGGAAGGCCAGGGCGAGATCGAGGCGCGCGGGTCCGAGCAGGATTCCGAGGCCGAGGACGGCGAAGGCCAGGAGCAGGGCGACGATACGTTCGACGACATGGACGGCGAGCCTGGCGACGATGGCGAGGAGGGGATGCTTCCGGTCCGCCCGAACCGCCCCGCGCAGGATTTCGCGCCGCAGTTCGAATATAAGGCGTGGACCACCGCCTATGACGAAGTGATCGCCGCGACCGACCTGTGCGACGCGGACGAACTCGTGCGGTTGCGGTCGTACCTCGACCAGCAGCTCGTCCATCTGCAGGGCGCGGTGACCAAGCTCGCCAACCGGCTCCAGCGCCGGCTGATGGCGCAGCAGAACCGCAGCTGGGATTTCGACCAGGAGGAGGGCATTCTCGATGCGGCGCGGCTCGCGCGGATCGTGGTCAACCCGACGCTGTCCTTGAGCTACAAGATCGAGCGCGAGACCGACTTCCGCGATACCGTCGTCACGCTGCTGATCGACAATAGCGGATCGATGCGCGGCCGTCCGATCTCTATCGCGGCGATCAGCGCGGACATCCTCGCGCGCACGCTCGAACGCTGCGGGGTCAAGACCGAGATCCTCGGCTTCACCACGCGCGCGTGGAAGGGTGGGCAATCGCGCGAGACGTGGCTGGCGGCGGGGCGTCCGCCGCAGCCGGGGCGGCTCAACGACGTGCGGCACATCGTCTACAAGAAGGCGGACGAGCCGTGGCGGCGCGCGCGCAACTCGCTCGGGCTGATGATGCGCGAGGGGCTGCTCAAGGAGAATATCGACGGCGAGGCACTGCTGTGGGCGCATTCGCGGCTGATCGCGCGGCCTGAGGAGCGCAAGATCCTGATGGTCATCTCGGACGGCGCGCCGGTCGATGATTCGACGCTGTCGGTCAATTCGGGGTCGTATCTCGAACGGCATCTGCGGCAGGTGATCGGCTGGATCGAGGCCAAGTCGCCGGTCGAGCTCGCCGCGATCGGGATCGGGCATGACGTGACGCGCTATTACGCGCGCGCGGTGACGATCATGGATGCCGAGCAACTGGGGGGCACGCTGATCGAGCAGCTCGCCGCGTTGTTCGATACGCAGTAAGGCTAGCGTTTCTTCAAAGCTGCGATATATTGATGAGATAGCACAACTTTTTATGATTCTAGAGTAACCCGGGGGCGGTAGGCCATGCACAAAAATAGCGGCCGGCTCCGGTATCTCGACGGGTTTCGCGGTCTGGCGATCCTACTCGTGGTCTTTTATCACTACTGCGGACCGGTTTATTCCGGCCTCGTGCGATATAATGCCGGGGTTTTGTCGCCCATCGTCGCGCATGGATGGGTTGGTGTCCAATTGTTCTTCATGATCTCGGGGTTCGTCATTCTGATGACCCTCGAGAAATGTAGCGCGTTCGGAACATTTCTCTATCGAAGGTGGCTCAGGCTTTTCCCCGTGATGCTGATCGCAACCGCTGTGGTTTTTCTGTTCAACGCAACGACAGACCTGCCGGGGCCACATGTGACGCACCAATGGTTTAATATCATACCTGGTTTGACCTTCATCACGCCATCAATTCTGCATGCAGTGAGTCATGTCGATTTTAAGTCGATGGATGCGGTGTTCTGGACCCTCTACACGGAGGCCGGTTTTTACGTCGTATTTGGAATATGCTACTTCAAGTTTGATTGGAGGGTGGCGACTGCGGTTCTGGTGGTACTTGCCCTTGTCACGACCTTTGGACGGCCCGTTCTGACTATGCTCGGCGTCCCGCCCCTTCTGACCCGTGGCATTGAGCCGCTCGAATGGTTGAACATGCAACTCTACAGCTGGTTAGCGAGCGGAGCCATGTTCTGGAAGGCGCGCGAGAATGATGATCTGCGCCTCTTTGCCAAGGCTGTCTTGCTCGCGATCGGCACGGCGCTGATCCAGGTGAACACGATACCGCTCCAATGGTCGGATCGGGCGGCTTTGATACTTGTCGCTCTCGCCTTCACGGCAGCGCAGGTTTCGCCAGCGCTGCAGGTGATGCTGGACAGTCCGATACCCGCTTTCTTCGGCTATATCAGTTATCCCCTTTATCTGCTGCACAACGAGATTGGGGTTTCGATAATTACCTACGGAAATGCGGCGAGCAGCCCCTTGTCGCCGATAGTCGTCGTTGGCGGCACCTTTCTTGCCGCGACTGTGTTTGCGTGGCTCGTTACCGTCTATGGCGAGGGGCCGGTTAGACGTGGCATAACGACCGCAATTGCGCGGCTGTCACTGGTGCCGTTGACTGGCAGGCCGGTCGAAACGCGGTAGTCCGTTGGTACAGGAAGGCCATTGGGGTCGCTGGCGGGTCCGAGACATATGGCTGAAAACATGCAAATCATGCCCCCTCCAGGCGGCTTTGTCGGCCCCGTCAAACGGTCGGTGACAATTGCGGGACATGCGACTTCGATCAGTCTCGAACCGATCTTCTGGCGCGCGCTGGACGATGCCGCGCGGGTGCGCGGGCTGCCGCTCAATGCCGTGATCGCGCAAGTGGATGCGCTGCGGATCATGGCGGACGATCCACCGAATCTGGCGAGTGCGCTGCGGAGTTGGGTGGTTTCGGAGCGCATCGCGATCCTGGAAGTTTGTGAGCGTTTGTAGTCTTCGGCTGACCGTGGCGCAAAGCCGACTCCTGCAGGCACGCAAATGAGAGTAATTCTCAATAGCGTTGACAATGCGAGTGACTCGCAATAGCGAGACCCCAACGAATGGGGAAATTTCATGTCACGTCTCGTCGCCGCAAAGCCTGCCTACCTCGCCTTGTCCTGTGTCGGTGCCTTTGCGAGCCTGCCCGCCTTCGCCAACGATGCGCCCCCGCCACCGCCCCCGGCGAACGACGAGGACCCCGACCATAAACTCGACATCGTCGTCCACGGCCAGCGCGAGCCGCGCCGCGATCCGAAGCTCGTCGCGCCGCTGGTCGACACGCCCAAGTCGATCGTCGTGCTCGACAAATCGGTGATCCAGCAAACCGGATCGACCTCACTCCAGGATGCGCTCCGCACCGTTCCCGGCATCACCTTCGGCGCGGCGGAAGGCGGCAATCCGATCGGCGACCGCCCGTTCATCCGCGGCTTCGATAGCCAGGGCAGCGTCTATGTCGACGGCGTGCGCGACCTGTCGTCGCAGACGCGGGAAGTGTTCGCGGTGGACTCGATCCAGATCGTGCGCGGGTCGGATTCGACGCTCGGCGGGCGCGGCAATGCGGGCGGATCGCTCAACATCCTGTCGCGCCTGCCGCAACTTCGCACCTTCGGCACGGCGAGCGCGAGCTATGGCAATGGCGACTTCAAACGCGTCACCGGCGACGTCAACGTCCAGCTGGGCGACACCGCCGCCTTCCGGCTCCAGGGGGTGTGGCACGACCAGAAGTTCGCCGACCGCGATTCGATCTATGCGAAGCGCTGGGGGTTCGCGCCCAGTGTCACGCTCGGCCTCGGTACGCCCACGCGGCTGACCGCAAGCTATTATTACCTCGAAAGCCACGAGTTGCCGGACAGCGGCATCCCGTACCAATATGTCTGCTCGGCGACCACCTGCGCGCTGCCGGCGGGGAACGTCTTCACCACCCCCGCGATCGGCACGATCACCACGCGCGGCGGTCAGACGGGGACGGTCAAGCGCTCGGCCTTCTACGGCCTGGAGGATCGCGACTTCCGCGACGCGACGACCAACCAGGCGATGCTGCGGGTCGAGCATGATTTCGGCGGTATCACGCTGCGCAACACTGCGCGCTATGCGCACAGCGACCAGGCGTACATCTTCACGCTGCCCGACGACAGCCAGGGCAACGTCTTCGGCACCGCGACGACCAACCCGACGGGCGCGGCGGGTGCGCGCGGCGACGTGCTGACCGGCGGCTATGTCTGGCGGCGCGGCAACACGCGTTACAGCTATACCGAAAGCCTGATCGACCAGACCGACCTCAGCGGCACCGTCTCCACCGGCGGGATCAAGCACAGTTTCGCGGTCGGCACCGAGCTCGCCTGGGAAAAGACGCGTCGCGGCATCTTCGTCTCCGCCAACGGATCGACGATCAGCCCGCGCTGCAACAGCGCGACGATCGCGCGCTATTATTGCGCCAGCCTGTTCGCTCCCAACCCGTCAGACCCCTGGGTGAATTACGCCAGCGACACGTCGAGCGTGGCCACCGCGATCGTGCGGGGTGCCGCCAATACCGAAACGCAGAACGATGCCACCACGGTCTCGGTCTACGGGTTCGATTCGGTCACGCTGCTGCCGCAGCTGATCCTTAACCTTGGCGCGCGCTACGACCGGTTCAAGTCGACCGTCACTCTGCCCTTCGCCGCTGGATCGACCGCCACGCGGCTGTCGCGCACCGACACGCTGTTCAACTGGCAGGCCGGGCTGGTGTTCAAGCCGACCAGCGAGACTAGCCTCTACGCAAGCTACGCCACCGCCGCGACGCCGCCCAACGCGCTGCTCGGTGAAGGGCGCGAGGACAATGCGCTGCCGACCACCAACAGCGCGGCCAATCTCGCGATCCTCGACAGTCTCAAGGTCCAGAAGACCAAATCCTACGAGGTCGGCGCCAAGGGGAGCCTGTTCCACGAGAAGCTCCAGCTCGGGCTGGCGGTGTTCCAGACCGACATCACCAACGCGCGCGTCCAGATCGACGCGAACACGGTCGGCTTCCTCGGCCGCACCCGCATTCGCGGGGTGGAACTGACCGCGAGCGGGACGATCCTGCCCGGCTGGACGGTGTTCGGCGGCTATACCTATCTCGACCCAAAGATGGTCGACGGCGGCAACAGTGCGCTGACCGTCGCGGCCAATGGCCCGGCGCCGGCGCAGACGGTCTACGTCCCCTCGGTCAACACCGGCCGACAGGTCCCGCAGACCGCCAAGCAGAGCTTCACCGCGACGACCAATTACGAGCTTTTGAAGGGGCTGCAGATCGGCGGCAGCGCGATCTACATGGGCCGGCAATATGGCGGCTATGCCGACAATCGCGCCGCGACCCAGACGAGCGCGGGGGTCGTGACGATCACGCCCGCGACCACCATCCTGTCGCGCGGGATCCCGGATTACTGGCGCTTCGATGCGCGCGCGAGCTATGCGATCACCCCCAATGTGGAGATCAGCGTCAACGCGCAGAACCTCACCAACACGGTCTATTTCACCCAGACCTTCACCGCGCATTACGCGGCGATCGCCCCCGGGCGGACGGTGTTCGGCACGGTGACGGCCAAGTTCTGATGCTGACACCGGAGCAACTGGCGGCGCTGTCGCCGGAGCAGATCGCCGCGCACCTCTCGGGTCCACCCGAGCACCGCGCCGCCTTCGTCCGCGCGGCGGCGGACGCGGGAATGGCGGATGCGCAGGCCGTCTATGGTCAGATGCTGCTCGACGGCACGGGCGTGCCGCGCGACGCGACCGCCGCCCTCGGCTGGTTCGTGCGCGCGGCGGCGCAGCATCATGTGATGGCGATCAACATGGTCGGGCGCTGCTATGACCTCGGCTGGGGCACCAGGCCCGACAAGGCGCGCGCCGCGGCGTGCTACCGGATCGCCGCCGAGGCCGGACTCGATTGGGGCATGTACAATTACGCGACGTTGCTCGCACTCGGGCATGGCGTGGACGAGGACCGGGTGGCGGCGCTCGGCTGGTTCCGCAAGGCCGCCGCGCTCGGCAACGCGAAGGCGATCAACTTCATCGGCAGCTTTCATGAGGATGGCTGGGTCGTCCCGCGCGATCTCAAGGCGGCGGCGCAATGCTATGCGCGCGCGGCGCAGGGCGGGGACTTCCGCGGCGCGTTCAACCATGCGCGGATGCTCGGCCGGACCGGCCAGGTCGAGGAGGGGCTTGGCTGGCTCCGACGGGCGGGCGCAAGTGCGACCCCGGCCTTCGTCGAGAAGGCCGCAGCCTGGCTCGCCGCCTGCGACGTCGCGGCGTTCCGCGCGCGCGGGGTCCAGGCGATCCGGAGTGCCACATGCTGACGGTCATTCCCGACCTGCTGTCGGCGGAGCAGGTCGCCGCCTTGCGCGCCGATCTCGATGCCGCCGACTGGATAGACGGCAATGCGACCTCGGGCGCGCAATCCGCGCTTGCCAAACGCAACACGCAATTGCCCGAGGACAGCGCGGTGGCGCGCGCGGGCGGCAGCCTGGTGCTCGATGCGCTCGCCGCGTCGCCGCTGTTCGTGGCGAGTGCGCTACCGCTCAAGGTCTTCCCACCGCTGTTCAACCGCTACGCCGAGGGCGATGCGTTCGGCGCGCATGTCGACACCGCGATCCGCATCCGGCGCGGGAGCGACTTCCGCATCCGCAGCGACCTGTCGGCGACGCTGTTCCTGTCCGATCCCGACAGCTACGACGGGGGCGAGCTCGTCATCGCGACGCAGTTCGGCGAACAGCGCGTCAAGCTGCCGGCGGGGCAGCTCGTGCTGTATCCCGCGTCCAGCGTCCATCACGTCACGCCCGTAACGCGCGGCACGCGGGTCGCGTCGTTCTTCTGGCTCCAGTCGATGGTCCGCGACGATGGCGCGCGCGCGCTGCTGTTCGAACAGGATACCGCGATCCAGTCGATCGCGGCCCGGCTCGGCAGCGACGATCCCGAGATCGTCCGGCTGACGGGCGTCTATCACAATCTTTTGCGCCGCTGGGCGGAGGTCTGATGTCCAAGATTGCACTCCGCAACGTCTGGTTCCAGCTCCACAAATGGATCGGGCTGCTGCTCGCGATCCTGATCATCCCGCTCTCGCTCAGTGGCGCGGTGCTGGTGTGGGACGAGGCGGTCGATCACGTCCTCAACCCGGCGCGCTATGCGACGACCGGCACGACCACGCTCGACCCGCAACGCTATGTCGCGGCGGCGCGGGCGACTCTGAAGCCCGGCGAACGGATCGCCAGCCTTGCGCTGCCTGAGGGGGAAGGGCCGGTCCAGGTGATGGCGATCACCCCGCCCGATCCCGCACGCCGCGGCCCGCCGCTTCGCACGACGGTCTATCTCGATCCGCCGACTGCGAAAATCCTCGCGGTCGGCACCAGCGCGCGTGGCGTGCTGCGCGTGCTCCACAATCTCCACGGCAATCTGCTGGTTCCCGGGGTCGGGCGGCAGATCGTCGGGTGGATCGGCGTCGCGATGCTGCTGTCGAGCGTTTCGGGCCTGTGGCTATGGTGGCCGACGGTCGGGCGCTGGGCGCGCGGGCTGCGCTGGCGGCGGCATCGCAACACCGACACAAACCTGCACCACCTGTTCGGCTTCTGGATCGCGCTGCCGTTGTTCATGCTGTCGCTGACGGGGGTGTGGATCGCGTTTCCGCAGGTGTTTGCCGGGATCGGCGGTGGCGGCACTGGCCCCGGCGCGCGGGGGGCGGGCGGCCCCGGCGCGCGACCGCTGGTGCTGGAACGCCCGTCGCTTGCGCTCGACGCGGTCCTCAGCCGGGCCGGATCGGTGACGCCAGGAAACATCGCGCGGGTCGAATGGCCGACCGATCGCAAGCCCGAATGGAAGGTCCAGTTCGCCGGATCGACCCCCGCTGCTGTCACCGTCACCGTCGACGACGCGACCGGTCGCGCCAAGCCCGCACGCCCCGAACGCGAAACGCTCGCGCGGACGATGCGGCGGTTGCACGACGGGACGCGGATGGGGTTCGTCTGGCAGCTGCTGGTGTTTCTGGGCGGGATCCTGCCCGCGGTGCTTGCGGTCACCGGCATCATCATGTGGTGGCGCGCCCGCGGGTGGAAAGCCGCGCTGAAGGCAAAGCAGCGCGCGCGGGTCGCGGCGTAGGGGACTCCTTCTCTTTGAAGCTTTCGCCACCGCCGGCCGTCGTTTCGATCGGTCTCCAACATCCGTCATCCTGAACTTGTTTCAGGATCCAGCCTTCCGCGAGTCCGGACCATGCCTGTTGCGCGGTGGATGCTGAAACAAGTTCAGCATGACGGCAGCTTTTCGGGAACGGGGGGCGACCAAACCTCCAATTGCCTTTGTGCAAAGGTTTCGCCTTCGCGGGAATGACGAAGTGTGGGGGGGGCAGAACCGCCAGAACGCCGGCTCCTAAAAGAAAGAAAGGCCGCGTCCCTGCACCGGGCAGGGACGCGTACCCAATAACCGGAACCGCTCTACCGCCCCAGCAACACCCGCGCCTGACCCGCGATCTGCGCCAGCATCGCCGCATTCGGGGCAGGGGCCAGCCGCGCGCGGTCGACCACCGCCTTGAACTGCGCGACGCGCGCGGCATTGTCGCCGAGCCACGTCTCGACCAAAGCCTGCGGATCGAGCTTGCCCCCCGCCGAACGCGCGAGGAACTCGAGCCGCAACTGCTGGAAATCACGCGCGAGGCCCGCGATCAGCAGCCGCTCCCACGGATCGCTCGAATCGATCCGCGCCGCATTCGCCTGCGCCCAGTCGAGCCCGAGCGCCTGCCCGAGCCGCGTGAACGCGCGCGTCAGCACGGTCTCGTCGATCCCGAGCCGGTCGCCGAGATCGGCAAGCCCGACCGCGCCGTCCATCTCGAACAGCCGAACCACCTTCTGCACCAGCGCGGTGGGCGCACCTGCCGCCTCGAGCGCGCCGGCGATCCGGGCGCTGTGCGCGCTCGCCTCTTCCAGCAGCAACGCCTTGGTCTGGCGGTCGAGCTCGACGATGCCCTTGGTAAGCCGCTTGAGCGTATCGCCCGGCCCGGACCCGGTCCGCGTCGCGCGGAGCAGGTCGGCGATCTGCGACCGCGTCGCCACCGCCGTCTCGTCGAACAAGGCGATCCGCGCGGCCTCGGGCATGTCGGTCGTCTCGATCTCGCGCCACAGGGCGGGGAGGTCGAACAGCCGTTCGGCGACGACGAACATCCCCGCGATGTCGCTCATCGCGGCGCCTTCTTCCTCGGCCAGTTCGAACGGGTAGAGCACGCCCATCCGGTTGACGATCCGGTTGGCGAGCTTGGTCGCGACGATCTCGCCGCGCAGCCGATGCTCGTCGATCGCCTTGCCGAAGCGTTCCTGCATCGCGCGCGGGAAAGCGGCGTGGAGATCGGGAAGCAATTCGTCGGCGAGGCCAAGACCCGACCGCTCGATCGCCGCCTGCAACGCAAGCTTGGCGGTCGCGAGCAGCACCGCCAGCTCGGGCCGGGTCAGCCCGCGGCCCTCGGCCGAGCGGCGGAGCAGGTCGTCATTCCCCGCCAGCCCCTCGACCGCGCGGTCGAGCGAGCCTGCCGCCTCGAAGATCTCGATCAGCCGGACATAGCTCGGCACGGTCTGTGCCCCGCCCGCCTCGGCGATCGACAAAGCGAGCGTCTGGAGCCGGTTGTCCTCGAGCACCAGATGCGCGACGTCGTCGGTCATCCCGGCGAGGAAGGCGTTGCGATCCTCGAACGCGAGGCGACCCTCGATCATCTCGCGGTTGAGCGCGATCTTGATGTTGACCTCATTGTCCGAGCAATCGACGCCCGCCGAATTGTCGATGAAGTCGGTGTTGATCCGGCCACCATGCGCCGAGAAGGCGATGCGCGCCGCCTGCGTCACGCCCAGGTTCGCGCCCTCGCCGATTGCGGTCGCGCGCAGGTCCTCGGCATCGACGCGGAGACGGTCGTTGGCGGGGTCGCCGACCGCGATGTTATTCTCGGCGCGCGCCTTCACATAGGTGCCGATCCCGCCGAACCAGATCAGGTCGACCGGGCTCTTGAGGATCGCCGAGATCAGCGCGCCCGGCTCCATCTCGCGCTCGGCGATGCCGAGGGCTACGCGGACTTCGTCGGTCAGCGCGATCACCTTGGCGGTGCGCGGGAACACCCCGCCGCCCGTGGAGATCAGCGACCCGTCATAATCCGCCCAGCTCGAGCGCGGCAGCGCGAACATCCGCGTGCGCTCCGCGAACGACGCGGCGGGGTCGGGGTTGGGGTCGAGGAAGATATGGCGGTGGTCGAACGCCGCGACGATCTTGAGCTCCGCGCTCAGCAACATGCCGTTGCCGAACACGTCGCCCGACATGTCGCCGCACCCGACGACGCGGATCGGCTGCGTCTGGACGTCGGTCCCGCGCTCGGCGAAGTGGCGCTGGACGCTGACCCACGCGCCCTTGGCGGTGATTCCCATCGCCTTATGGTCATAGCCGACCGACCCGCCGCTCGCGAACGCGTCGCCCAGCCAGAAGCCGTGCTCGAGCGCGATCGCATTGGCGACGTCGGAGAAGGTCGCGGTGCCCTTGTCGGCGGCGACGACGAAATAGGGATCCTCGCCGTCATGCACGACGACGTCCTGCGGGTGCACGACAGCACCCTCGACGATGTTGTCGGTGATCGACAGCAGGGTGCGGATGAACACGCGGTAGCTTTCGGTCCCCTCGGCGAGCCACGCATCGCGGTTCGACGCGGGCGGAAGCTGCTTGGGATAGAAGCCGCCCTTCGCGCCGGTCGGCACGATCACCGCGTTCTTGACGCGCTGCGCCTTCATCAGCCCGAGGATCTCGGTGCGGAAGTCGTCGCGCCGGTCGGACCATCGCAGGCCACCACGCGCGACCGGGCCGGCGCGCAGATGGATGCCCTCGATCCGTGCGGAATAGACCCACATCTCGCGCCACGGAACGGGCGCGGGGAGGCCGGGAATGAGATGGCTGTCGAGCTTGAACGCCAGCGCGACCTGCCCTGCGGGCGCGAACGCATTGGTCCGGAGCGTCGCGGCGATCACGCTGCGCAGCGAGCGCAGGATACGGTCGTCGTCGATCGCGGACACGGCATCGAGCCCAGCATCGATCGCGGCATCGGCGGCTTCGATCCCCGAACGATCACGCTTCGGATCGTGCGCGGCGGTAAACCGCTCGATCAGCGCGGCGGCGACCTTCGGCGCGCGCCGGAGCGCATCGACCACGGTGACGAGACCATAGGTCAGCCCGGCCTGCCGCAGATAGCGGAACCACGCACGGAACAGCAGCACCGATTCCGAGGACAGCCCGGCATCGACGATCAGCCGGTTGAACGCATCATTCTCGGCGCGATTCTCGAGCACCGCGCGGATCGCGTCCTCCAGCAGCGTCGCATCGGGAACGGTCCCGCCCATCTCGACGAGGAATTCGTGGACGAACCCCTGTTCGTCACCGAGCAGCGCGGTGGGGAGTTCCTCGATGACGCGGAAGCCGAAATTCTCGAGCACCGGCACTGCGTCCGACAGCGCGAGCGCGCCGCCCTCGCGGTAGATCTTGAGCCGGGTCGCACCGCGCTCGTCGCGGTACAGCCGGACCGAGCGATCGCCGGGGTTTTCCAGCCGCGCCAGCCGCACGATGTCCCGCGCGGCTTCCTCAGCGGTGTTGGCGCTGCGATACCCCTGCGGGAAGCTCGCGGCATGTCTGAGCGCAAGGCGTGCCGCGCGCGCGGCGTCGGTCTGCTCCACCAGCGCCGCCTCGACCGCGGGAACCCAGCCGCGCACCATCCGCGCGATCCGCGTGTCGAGCGCCTCGGTCTGGGGCAGCACGCCGCCTTCGCGCAGATCGAGCGTGAAGCGGATCAGCGCGATCGTATCGTCGACCGCGATCGACCAGTTGAGCACGCTTGCGTTCGCCGCCTGGGCGAGCATGTCGCCGATCGCGATCCGCCGCGCGGTGGTGAGGTCGTCGCGCGGCAGCCACACGAACGCGAACAGATGCCGCCCGAGCGTGCTGCGCACCAGCACCAGCTTGGGCCGTGGACGATCCGCCAGCGACATGGCGGTGAGTGCGACATCCTCGAGCGCCTCGGGCGTGAAGCCGGTGATCAGGTCGTGCGGCAGTGCGGCGAGCGCATGCGTCAGCGCCTTGCCGGTATGGCCCTTGGGGTCGAACCCGAACTTGGCCTCCAGCGCAGCGAGCCGCGCGCGCAGGACCGGCACGTCCTCGGGCGCCGCGCCCAGCGCGGCGCTGGTCCACAATCCGGCGTGGATCGACAGGCCGGCCACGCGCGCGCCATCGCGCAGCGGGACGAGAGCGAGATCGAGCGGCACCTGCCGGTGGACGCCCGAGATGAGGTTGGACTTGAGCAGCAGCGGCGCCTCGCCGCCATCCTCGAACCAGCGCATCGCAAGACTGCGCGACGCTTCGGCGAGGATCGGCACGGGCTGCGGATTGCGCGCGATGCCGAGCGCCTGCGCTTCGGTCGCCGCATCGTTCGACCCTGTTCCCGACCACGTCTGGTGCCCGAGCAAGGTCATGTTGCGGTCGAGCAGCCAGGCGAGCAGCGCGCTTCCCTCGCCCTCGGGGAGCGTCGCGATATCCGCCGACAGCGCGTCCTGCAGCGCATGCCAGTCGCCGACCGCCGCACGGACGTCCGCAAGGTTCTTGGCGAGATCGGTGACGAGCTCGCGCCGCTCGCGCGCATCGACGCGTTCGAGCTCGATATAGATCATCGATTCGGCGGCACCCTCGTCGACCTCGGTCAGCGCGCCGTCCGTATCGCGCGTCACGCGCAGCACCGGATGGATGATCCGGTCGATCGAAATGTCGTGCGCTCCGATCGTCGCCGCGATCGAATCCACCAGAAAGGGCATGTCGTCGTTGACGATCGCGAGCCGCATCAGGCGGCGCGGGTCGGTTGCCGGGAGCGGCTCGAGCGCGATCGTCGCGGTGGCGGGCGCGCGCCGCTCGGCGGTGGCGGCGACGAAGCTGGCGGCGGTAGCGCGCTCGGCCTCCCCGAAGCCCTGCAACTCCCCGGGAAGTGCACCTTTGGTGAGACGGACGGCAAGCGCATCCGACAGCGATTTCAGCGTGGTCTTAGGCATGCGGGCCCCTATGCGCCGGTCGCCGCGCGACCTCAAGACTTGTGGCGGTGCAGCAAATTCAGCTGATCGCGCGGCGCATTGCGCGCTCGGTCAGCGCGGAATCGTCTGTGATCGTCGCGATGATGTCGAGGGTTCCCGGATGGCCCGACCGCGCGAGGAGCAAGACGTAATCCCCTTCGGGCGACGTGGTCTGCATGGTGACACTGGCGAGCGTGGGACGCTTGGCGAGCTGGACGGAAGGGCTGGACCGCGGGCTCGCGACCGGCGCGCGCGCCAGCCGCTCGGCCTTTACCACGGCCTTGATCCCGCCGTCCTGCGACTCGAGAAATGCCTGCAGCCCGCCGGCCGGTACGCCGGTACGGCGCGCATATGCGAGGACGGCGGCATATTCGGTCAGGCGCGTCTTGTCATAGTCGGTGCCGAAGACGAGCTTGACCACCGGGGTCATCGGCGCGCGCAGCTGCACCGGGATGCGCGCGTGCTTCAGCAAGGCGTCATACCCCTGGGGATCGGCATCCGCCGCCGCCGCGAAATCATGCGCGCGGGCGAGGGCGCGGTACAGGGCGGCGCGGCTGCGGGTATCTGCCGCACGCAGCGTGGCCGCGGTCTGCTGTGCCAGCAGCAACCGGTCGGCAAGGCTGTCCTCGCGCTGAGACGCGACGTCGGCGGCGTCTTCCGGATCGGATGGCTGGCCAGCGCGTGCATCGTCGGCGCGGTCGTCGTCCTCGACCAGGTCGTCGAACCCGCCGCTGGGGCCATCGGCCCAGATGGGGGCGGTCGCGACGGGCTTGGGTGCGCCCCGAGCCGCCTCGATCTCCGCGTGGAGGCGGGCCTGCATCTCCGCGTCGACCAGTTCCTTCCAGTTGATCACTCCGTAGATGAAGTCGATCGTATCCTCGTCGGAGGAGAACGGCATCAGGATGCCGCGGTACAGCGTGTTGTGCCCGCGCGTGCTGACGAACTCCGCCTCGAACCCGATCGGCGAGCGATTGGCGATGATCTGCAGATAATGGTCGGTCAGGCGCGACAGGAGCGAGCGGCTCGGCACCTGCGCGATATGGGTCGTGCCAGCGTCGAGCGAACATTCGTCGCGCAGCGCGCGCCCGAGATAGGCGATTGCGGGGTTTTCGATGCCCTGTGTGAAATCCAGAAGCACGCTATGTGGGCCAAAGTCCGCGATGGTCCCGGGATCGAGATCGTTGATCGAGGGATATCCCCGCCCGCCCAGCAGCGAAACCCAGTAATTATACGCGCGGACGTGCATGCGGCGTTCGTCGGTGCCGACGTCGATCTGCGCTTCCGCCAGATCGTCGCTGCCCGCGTCCTGCGCGCCGCGACCGGGATCCTCGGCGCCGATCCGATCATCCTCGAAGTCGTGAACACTATCCATTGCGCAAACGCCCTATCTGGCCCGACGGGGCCGTTACTGCCCGACCTTATGCGCCCTGCGTGGTAAACGTCCGGTAAAGGGATGGGCAGAAGCCAGAAATCTTCCCGAGATTGCGCTCTCGGCTTGCCATCCCGAATTCGATTTGATAAGCGCCCGCCTCCACGATCGTCGATCCGACATCGTGCATGCCGCTTTAGCTCAGTTGGTAGAGCATCGCATTCGTAATGCGGGGGTCACAGGTTCGAGTCCTGTAAGCGGCACCAGAACACATTGAGAACATTGTAGAAAACCGCAGAAATCTGCGGTATATTGCCTCCTGTTGATCCCGCGAAATCTCACTTTGTTCCGCTAAGGATCACTCAAAGTGGACCACGAATTGGTGGACCACGGTATTTTGAGGAGGCGTGGTCCACCGTGCTGACGACCGTTCAGATCCGTGCGCTCAAACCCGCAACGCGCCCATTCAAGGTTCCCGACTCCGATGGGCTGTTTCTTTTGGTCCAGCCAACCGGCGCGCTCCTCTGGCGATTTCGCTACAAGGTGCTCGGCGTCGAGCGCAAAATGTCGCTCGGGACGTTTCCGGACGTATCGCTCAAGGACGCCCGAAAAAAGCGGGACGAGCTTCGCGGCGAAATCGTCGACGGGATCGATCCCGTCGAGGAAAAGCGGCAGCGCCGCATCAAGGACGAACTTGCCGCCGCAACGACGTTTGCGGTGGTCGCCGAGGAATTCATCCAGAAGATGGAGCGCGAGGGGAAATCCCCTGCCACCGTCAAGAAAGCCCGCTGGTTCCTCGAACTGCTCGACGGGATCGCCAAACGGCCCATCGCTGCGATCACACCCCACGAGTTGCTGGACGTGCTAAAACGCGTCGAGCGCCGGGGCCATCACGAAACGGCGCTGCGCTTGCGTTCGTTCGCCGGCCGCGTGTTCCGCTACGGCTTCGCGACGCTGCGCGTTGATCGCAATCCCGCCGACATTCTAAGGGGTGCTCTCACCGTGCCGCGCGTCAAGCATCATGCGGCGATCGTCGAGCCGCTGAAGGTCGGCGAGCTCCTGCGGGCGATCGAGGACTATAGCGGCCGCCCCGAAACGCGGTTTGCGTTGCGTCTTGCGCCGCACGTCTTTTTGCGGCCCGGAGAATTGCGCCAGGGCAAGTGGAATGAGATCGACTTCGCCGACAAGGTTTGGCGTATCCCTGCCGAGCGCATGAAGATGAAGCAGGCTCATACGGTGCCGCTTTCGCGCCAGTCCCTCTATCTTCTACAAGAACTGCGGTCGTTAAGCCGACCGAGCGAATTCCTGTTTCCGGCGTTGCACACAACGAAGCGTTCGATCTGTGAGAACACGCTCAACATCGCGCTGCGCCGGCTGGGTTACGAGCACGACCAGATGACTAGTCACGGCTTTCGCGCCACGGCCAGCACCTTGCTCAACGAATGCGGCCTTTGGCATCCTGACGCTATTGAACGCGCCCTCGCTCACGGCGAGAGCGACAAGGTGCGCGCCGCATATCATCGCGGAGCGCATTGGGCAGAGCGCGTGAAAATGGCGCAATGGTGGTCGGATTATCTCGACCAACTTCGAGCGGGCGGAAAAGTGATCAACGGGAAATTTCGCAAGCGGGCGTGACTCTTGTGTCGGAAATTGAGCCCGGTTTCCTGACTGATCGGTTTCGGGGAGCCAGCGTAGGATCGCCGCCGTTCAATGAAAAGATTGCTTCCGACCGCTGTTGACCAAGGCCGGCCGATCGCATTTTCGCAGACGAATGTCTGATCCCGACAATATCTGCTGATCGCTCCAATCAAAGCCGACGGTCCGCGAAGACCACGCGGCAGGTTACGATATCGAAATAGTTCAATTGAGCGGATAGATATTTTTCAGCTCAACCCCGCTCCGGCTGTTTCCGTCCAGCTCAATGACGCTGAGGGGCCGCACCAGGCCTCCCGCCGTCTCAACGGTGTCTATGCCGGCAAATTTTTCGATTAGATGACGCGCCAGAGACCGGCTTGATGTGGTGATGACCAGATTAACCGAACGGCTTTCCTCGAGCACCGTGGCGCGCAAAATGTCGAGCAAGCCAACGCGATTTAGGTCATCGAGATGCGCCACCGGCTCATCGAGGAAGAATGTGCCGCCGAGGCTGCGCGCACGTGCCAGGAAGAGTGCAAGGGCAAGATCCTGTCGCTGCCCCTGGCTGAAGTCTTTACCGGGATCGAGCTGCGCGTCGCCGGCATGCGCCAGCCAGTGCAGGAATTCGCTGCCCTCACCAAGATTGATGCGATCATAGACCCGGTTGGCGTGCATGCGCGCGAACAGCGGATTCACGACCTTGGCGAGATCCTGGACCTGCCGCTTGCTGATCGTGGTGTACGTATCCTGGAACATCGCCTGCGCTCGCGTCGCAGCGGCAATCCGCGCGGTCATCCGCGCCTGCTGCTCTAGCGCGGGTTCCATGGCGGCCCGGAGCGCGGTCAATTGCGCGCGGCGCGTTTCGGCGGTCCAGGCGGCTCGCGCGGCTTCGATATGCGCCTCCGCGTGGGCGAGTTTTTCCTGCTCGTTCTTCAGCTCGGTTTTGAGCTGTGCAAAAGCTGCCTCGCTCCACGACTGCTCCGGTGCGGCGACGTCCCACAAGGCCTGGAGTTCGGCCAGCTCGCTTCCCTTCGCCGCCAACTGCTCGCGACAGTCCCGCAACCGCTGCTGGATTCCGGCATATTCCGCACGCAGGCGATCGCGCAGCGTTGTCGCGTCCTCGCTGTCGCGGGCCAGTCCCGCCAGTTGAAGCTGCAACACATGATCGCGTGCGCCGATCTGAGCCAAGACGCGTTCGACCAGGTCGGACAGCGGCGCCTGGTCCGGGAGCAACTGGGCCGCGTCGGCGGGAACCATGGGACGCGCCATCGCAATCTCTTCGTTGAGCGCGGCGAAGGCGTCGGCGATGTCGAGGCGCGCGCGCTGCAGGCCAAGTTCGCCAGCAGAAACCGACGCCGGCAGTCCGGCATTTTGCAGCGAAAGCGCGCGGCGCTCTGCGGCATCCGCAAGCGCTGCACGCTCGCGGTCCAGCGTTGCGAGCCTGGCATTCGCCGCCTGCGCGGTTTTTAGCTTCTCGGTCGCTATCCGAGCCGCTTCCGTAGCGGCCTGCGCTAACGCTTCGGCCTGGCTTGCAAGCTCAGGGATAGTCGCAAGCGCCGCTGCGATCGCAGCGCGCAGCGCATCCGCTGTCTCCCAGTCATGCGCGCAAACCGGACAGCTGCTTGCCGCATGGCCATGGTCATGCGCGAGCAGGTCGCGTGCCGCCGATTGAAGTCTGGACAAGGGTGCAGCAGCGGCGTCGCGTTGCTGGTTCGCAGTTATCGCCCGGCGTTCCGCATCGGCAGCCTCGGCCCGCAGGGCAGCGAACGCCGCTTCGGAGATCGTGGCCGTGCTGGCAGCCTCGCGCTCGACGTCGAGAAGACGCAACCGTTCGGCCTCTCGATCGGCCTGTTCCAATCCGGCAGAAAGGGCAGTCAACAGTGCGCGGCGGTCGGCGCGCGCTTCTATGGTCCACCCTGTCTCGGGCAAACCGGCGCGCAGAGCGCCAAGCGTGACGGGGACAGGATCGAACACCGGTGCCCGGTGAATGATCGAGAGCATCGCGGCGCCCCGCCGCGCCAGCCGATCACCGGCCGCCGCGAGCGCTTGGCTCGCCGCGGTGACGCTCTGGCGTTCGGTTTCGCTCGCGGCGACCTTGGCAGCAGCGGCCTGACCGTTCTTGCCCATCTCGGCAAGTTCGGCATCAAGCTCAAGCTCTGTTGCCTTCGCCGCAGCAACGGCCTGCTCCAGCGCAGCACGACTGCTTCGACGAACCTCGACCGCGCTTAGGGCTTTACGCCGGCGCTCGTTCTCATGCCGGCCGCGCCGCTGCAGTGCTGTCAGCGCCTCCAGCCGATCGGGGAACGGCGAATTGGAAGGCGGCATATCCGCAGGCGTCGGTTTGAGCAGGACCTCGGCCTGCGCGGCCTCGCCGATCGCCGACGCCACCGTCGTAGCCAGCGACATATTGCGGTCGAGTTCCTTTTCGATCGCATCGGCCTCGGCCGAGCGTTGCTGGGTAAGCTGAACCTGGGCGCGCAGCCGCGACGAAAGCTCGGCCGCATATTTCTCGAATTGCCGTTCGGCATCAAGCAAATGCCGGATTCCCAACAGGTCGGCAAAGACCTGTGTACGCCGCTCGATCGTCTCATCGTCCGTATCGACCAAGGCGGCCAGCGCCTCCGCGCTCAAGAACCGGGTCCCCTTGAGCCAGCGCTGACGTAGACTGATCGCGGTCAGATGATGGGCCTCATTGGCAGCGGCCGCCGGCGCCAGCAGCGCAAGGAGGTCGTTCGGCCGCTGCGGCACCGCGAGCCCGTCGATCTCGAACGCGGCCGGGGATTGGCTGCCCTCGGCGATGCGCGAAAGTTGATAGGCCTTTCCGCCGACCCGGACATTGGCCGCGACGTGCGGCTTGTGCTCGGGCCCGGTGAACTTCGAGCGCAACACCTTGGCGTCGAAATCCTTCTTGTCCTTCAATCGGTCGACCTGGCCCGTCAGCAGCCACTCCGCCGCTTCGCACATCGTTGTCTTGCCGGTCCCGTTGGGCGCGAACACCAGCGTCAGCGGTGCGCGCAGATCGAACTCGAGCACCTCGCCGATTCCGCGAAACGCACCGACCGTAAGCGAAGAAAGGCGGACGCCGCGCGTCATGCCGTTTCGTCCTGGATCAGCGTTGCCGACAGGCCCAGCGCGGTAAGGTCTTCCCAAACCGCTTGGGCTTCACTGTCGATCTTGGGCCACACCAGTTCGCCACCACTCGACGGCATCGTGTCAGGTAAACCGACGACGGTCACGTCGGCCACGCGCAGCCACGTACCCGCAGCCTCCTCAGGATCAGCTTCGCCCGCTGGCCAGATGAGATGCTTGCGGCAAACCTGCGACGACAGTTCGAGGCGCCGAACATCCTCACTGGCATCCGCTGCCGGTGCGGCCGGCAACGCAAGCACAAGATACCCGTCGATCGGTCCCCGCGACTGCGCCTCGCCGCGTACGAGCATCTCGTCGAACCAGCCTTGTCCCTCGCGGGCCGCGGCGATAACGCCCGCAGCGTCGCTCGCACTGCACGGCCACAGAACCAGTCGGGCATAGCTTGACGTCCACAATGTCGTTCCCGCCGGGACAACGTGCTCGCCCGCTGCGACGGGCAAACCGGCTTGCTGCAGCCCAACCTTCGCGCAGAGCTCATCGACCTGCGCCACCGCGAGGTCGAGATTGCCGGCGCCAGGCTGCATATCCGTCATTCCGCACCATCCTCGGCAAAACATGCATCGATCTGCCCGAGCAACGTCGCGACGCGCCCGGCATCGGCGCCTTCCTCGAAATCGGCGTAGACATCCGCGACATTGGCGAGGCCGAGACCCGCAACCCGCCGCAAGCTGCGCGCCGCGGTGAAGTCGTCCTCGCGCGCGGCGAGCGATCCACCTGCGGCCAGTTCTGCAGCCGACGAAGGCGCGGTGCTGATATCGTCACGGCGGTCCTGCGGGATCTGGCCCTCGACCAGATCGCCGTTCGGTCCTGCGCCCAGCACGATCAGATCAGGATGTTCGCCGCCGGGCAGCATGCGCCACGCGGCAAGATCGCGCCGCATCGCCAACCGCGACTTGTCGGGCGAACGCCATACCAGCAGATGCTTCGCGTTCGCCAGCCTCAGTTGGCCGGTCAGCTTGGGGTTGGCCTGCCAGGATATTCCGTCGATCGACTTGAGTGTGGCAACGGCGTGGATGCCCGCCTTGAATGCCACGCTCGTCTCCGCGACGTGGAGCCTGTCAGGATCCTGCGGCCGTGCGGGAGCAACCCCGCTCAACGTCGCGTCGAGCAGCGCCGCCGGCGTCGGCGCTGCTGCTGTACGCAGCTGCTCGACGACCAGGTTGAGGCCAACCTGCAGGCGCGGCGCTGCCGTGGCGACCGGCGGATAACGGCGCAAGAAACGCGCAATCTCGCCCGCCGCGGGCGGCGGCGTCGGGCCCGTAAGTATGGCAAGCCCGGCATTGCCGATCGGGCAACTCATATTGCCGCGCCAGGCGAACTTGCCCTTCACCGGTGTGAACGGTCCCCATGTAACATGCCCAGTAGTCGCGCAGGCTTCTGTAATCCGGACCACACCGCCCGCGATGCCCATATCATTGAGCGCACGTACTGCCGGCAGATCGTCTTGGCCCTTGGGTAGTGCATCGAACGGAACGTAAAGACCGCTCAAACTGCGCCATTTGTCATGGGCTTCATCGGCCTTCGGCGCATCCGCAGCTATGTTGCACAATGCGACTGCTCCCGGCCGTCCGGCGAGCACCGTGTTGAGCAGCGAGTTCACTGCGGCGACCCAGTTGACGTTGTATCCGCTCTGCAGCAGTGATCCGACCACCAGCGCAGGTCGATCAGCGGCAGTCGCTTCAAGCGCGTGCAGGATCCGCGCTTGCGGCGAGCCTGCATCCTGTGCAGCTGGCTGCAACAGGTCCGCGCAGATCAGCGGAAAGATATCGACGTCGCCAAAAGCGAGATGGAGGATGGCGCGGCCTTCCTGAAGATCGGGCAGGTTTACCGCTTCGATCGACTGCTCCAACACATTCTTGAGATAGGCGATGCAGTGCGTGGTCTCGCCTGGCGCATGCAGCCAGCACCATCCGCCATTGACCCGCTGGATATCGCTGATTGCGCCATCAGCTTCGCGCCAGCCGAGGTGGCGTTGCGTGGCTTCACCAGCGCCCGCGGCCTGCCAGTCGAGCACCGATTGGCCGATCGTCGCGCCGAAACCGGCCAGTAGGATGATCGGGCGCGTCGCCGCCCGAACCAGCGCGTCGATCTTGGCCCAATCGCCCGACCCAAATGTATATTCTGGAGCGACGACCAACACCGGATCCGCGCCCGGGATCATACGCTGCAAGGCCGGCACCGCATGGTCCGGGCCCCCAACCAGCAGATCGCGCACCGCGCCGATCGCCAAAGGCCGCGGATGATCGCCGTCGACGGAGGCTGCCGATGACGGCAATTGCAGCAGACAAATTCCGAGGCGGCTCGCTGCCAACAGCGAAGCTGTGACATCTACTCGCGTGACGCGTTCGGAAAAATTGAAAGTAACGTTGGGCACGTAGTGAGACTGTACTCACATTTCAGGGACCGCGACCTTAGCGTTAACCACATGCCGCGTCATGCTTCATCGCGCGCAGCTATGCGACGGGTAGCCCGCCGGACCCGCAGAACCGTGCGCTAGCCTAAAAATTCGCTGAGCGAATTGCGTCGTCCCGCCGCACCCGCGCGCCGCATCATCCCGCGACACAGAGCCAGCCTTTGGGTGTGTTTTTATACACTTGGCCATATCCAGTGCCGAGGCCGACGCCGTGCTGGTTGAAGCAGCGAGCGCAGAGATTGGCCCAGCAAGGACCGATATCGCCATCGACCATGAAGCGGAGCAGCGCGAACGGATGCTCACAGACATCGCAGGTGTCGAGATCGCCTATCCAGTAGGACACCTCCTCCTGCGTGGGCGCATCCGCGATCAACTCGGCCAAGCGCCGCTCGGCCAGCGACATATCGTTGTTGATGGGGAACGCCTGGATCGTCTGCGCAAACCCCTGATCGAAGCGCATGAAGGGCGCGACGATCTGGTGGACCTCAGCTCCACCAGTCAACCCCGAAAAGGGGCGGATTTGCGTGGATTTCGCCGTCTTGCCGCTCCTCGGTACCACAATCTGGTCCCACAGTTGCTGCGCTGCTGTGGACTGTCATGGCACTTAATGATTGTCGTAAGACCCGAAAGCGCATGTGGCGATTGCGTCTAGTCGGACCTGACATATGA
Source organism: Sphingomonas sp. TREG-RG-20F-R18-01 (assembly GCF_022662475.1). GTDB lineage: Bacteria > Pseudomonadota > Alphaproteobacteria > Sphingomonadales > Sphingomonadaceae > Sphingomonas. Next base: position 25,980 of record NZ_JAKNQQ010000005.1, on the reverse strand, counting down.
TCGCCCTTCGGAGAGGCTAGTTTCCGAATTAGGGAGTGATTCAGTGAACAGCCTGTCCGTCCGGCTTCTTTATCGTCCGATGCGGATCGGATGGTGCATAGCGCCCGGCGACATGTCCGGCCTTCGCACGGCTGTGCTCCGCAATTTCACGCTGTGGGGCGGCCGCTTCAATCCGATCATCCCGATTTGGGATCCAGAGGAAGCCCGCCGGATTGCTGACGTTTTTCGGGTCGATTGCCTCTATCCGCTGAGTGAAGCATCGGACGTTACCGCATTTGTCGATTCCCAGTCTCATCGACCTTGGTTCGAGTACGGCCGCGCCCTCATCACAGATCATGGCAGTAGCAAATCGTCGGCTATCGCCGACCTCCTGCACCCCATCAATCGACTGTATGAGGAGGTTTACAAACACAATCCTCAGGCTGACCCGGTTCTGACGCTGCACGAGTGGCAAAGCGACGATGCGCTACGCGATGTTTTCATGATGTCGTTCGGCGAGCTTCCTCCGGTGGAGGAATGCGCCGAGGATTATGCGGGCATCCTTAAAACGCATCTACGCGCGACGAGAACCGTACTGGCAATTGACCAGCCGGTTCCACCGCCCGACGTTAAGATGATGTCTCTCTCCGGTTTCAACCGCGCGCATGTCGAGCAACACTACACCGTTCGCAGCCGGTCTGGCCCCGGCTTTTTCGTCGGCGATTCTGCCAACTTCGACGATTTGGTTGCCTTCTGGAATTTGCGCGCGACCGGAGAGATCCTACAATTCTACGACCCTGCTTTCGCCCCAAGATTGGACGTGTCTCGCGACTTTTGGGTGCAGCATTTTCCGGAACTGCCTCGGGCAGAATGGGCGCGCGAACCAACAGTGTGGCACCGAGGGGTCGGATTCGACCCTGCATGGTTTGGCGGGCGCGTTATCGCCTGCCACCTCTCGTCACCGATGTGGAACGGGCTAAATATCAAGGCGCCGGTGATGGTGTTTGGCAAGGCCGACGCCTTGGCGTCGGTTGACACGAGCCGCGACACGCCTGCAATTTCGTTTGCCCTAACGGCAAGTCCGGTCCGCCAAGAAGACGCGTTCAATGACAATGCGTACGTCGTTTCGGTCGATCCGGGCATCGGATTGTTTGGCGACAACCAAAATACCCTCAACTTCCCTTTCATTCCGGAGCTCAACGAGTTCTACGGGCGAAATGCGGATTACCGATCAAACCGGGTGCGCGCGGAACCAGGGTGTATAGGCGTCATCGCAACTGCCGGGCAGCATCATCTGTCGCTGCGTTCGATATCGATGACCCGACTCATGACCGCGATTTTCAAATCAATCGGAATCGACGCAAAGCCCAGTAGCGCAGGATTGATCTGTGATCGCTTGATCCGACAGATGGGCGGATTAGACGATTGCAGGGTATTTCGGATCGGCGGCGTTCGCGATCTGATCGAAGGGTACAAGCCCGACCAGAGTTTCACCCGCAGTCAAGCCAAGCAGACCATTCGCGGCGAAGCCACTGACCACCCACTGAGCGCCTATCAAGATCTCTATATTGAGCCGCGCGGCCCATCCTCCAATCTCACGAACGACGCGGTTTTTGCTCATCTCTTACGTAAAGAGATTTTTCGACCGGGGCTTAAGCTCGCTTGCTCCAACTGCCAGCTCGATTTCTGGCGGTCGATCGATGAAGTGAAAACGCGTAACGAGTGTGAATATTGCGGGCACGTTTTCAATTTGGGACCCCAACTGAAAGACCGCGACTGGGCGTTTCGTCGATCGGGGCTTTTCGGACGCAACGACAATCAGGAGGGAGCACTTCCGGTCATACTGACACTCCAGCAACTGTCCCATGTTCATGACATGGCACAAACCATCAGTGCGACCGCGATGACCCTGACGCCTAATGGCGCCGACATCGAGCATTGCGAGACGGACTTCGTGCTGCTCGCGTCGCGGAGCGATGATCGTCGAATTCAGATTGCAATTGGCGAATGCAAAACGCGCCAGCCGATTTCAGAGCAAGACGTCAAGAATCTTATGCGGGTAGCGTCAGCTTTCCCCCAAGACCGATACGAGGTCTTCATTGTCTTTTCGAAGTTGACAGCCTTCTCCGGTGAGGAGCTTGATCACATTCGTCTCATCAATCACGATCACCGCCGGCGCGCTATCATTCTGACGGATCGCGAACTGGAGCCGTGGCACATATACGAAAAAGCCGAGGCCGAGTTCGAGATTAGAGGTTTTGCCGTATCGTTCTCCGACATGGCGGAAGCGACCGACGCGATCTTCCTTAATCCCAAGCCTCGCTTGTCGAAGGACGATTCGGTCGTTTCACCGATCGATCCGAATTCTGAGCAAGAGACGAAGCTCGATTGAGTGACAGGTAGCGGCAGGCCTGACCATTCGTGATCACGGCTCGGAGCGTTCGTTTCGGGGCGGTGCGCACTTCGGTCGACCACCTGACGCTTCCGGCCACGCCGGTGGTAGGCGGCTTGAGACCAAATGGAGACTCGATGCACTTCTCATCGATCGAACAAGAGGCGATCATCTTGAGTGCCGTTGTCGGCATGGTCGATGACATGGTCAATCACGCGATCTTCTGTGCACTGGGCGAGAAACGGCACGATACTAATCTGCTCCCGCAAACCTCAGAATCGCTCAGGCTGTTCGGCACCCTGCTGCGTGATTTTTTATCGCCCGTAACTGCGCGTGGCAAAGGCCCGCTTCCATTCGGATTGCCCAAACCACCGGCGAGCGGCAGGGCCGTTGATCATACCAGCTTGTTCTATCTTGGGCGCGTATGCGACGCGCCGCTGATTGGCGGTGACGCCGCCCATCTGTCGCGGATCGTCAGAGCGTTCAGCGACTGGCTAGAGGACTATGCCGAGGTCGAACGCGTTTGGCTCTCCAACATTTCAGTTGAACTCGATCTCCGGATTAAGCGGATCGATTTTATCCGGATGAGCGGCGACATCGGCAAGCACAATTTTCTTCGGCTCGGCGGCCAGGCCAACCGTTTGCGGGCCATACTTGCGGAGAATGGTGTCACAATCGATGAGAGCCAGGCCTACCTGGCACTCCCGGATTGCTGGGATTGGTTCCACACCCATTTGCTCGCCTTCCACGCAAGCAACATCGCAGAGTTTCTGAACAACATCCGCTACGCGATCCGGCTTTACGTGACACCCGTTGCGAAGGCGCGCTATCGGGTTACGGGCAGGGTCGATGATGACGACCTCTATACGTTCGAGCGGCCCGATGAGATCACGAATGATTTCGCTTGGGCGCAGTACTTTGACTTGCTGCAATCTTCGTTAAGAAGGCCCAATTTTCCACCATTCAGCGTCTCGAACTCGTTCAAGACGCAGTTCTGATAATCGGCCATTTGGTGACTTCAGTACTGCTGCGCGGGACGACTACTCGGTGCGGTCATAATCATCCGCTCACCCGCTCGCCGCTGATCGAGCCCGATAGTCCGAGCCGCCATCCATTCCGGAACATGCCAGCTAGCCGGTAGCGACCGAGCAACGGCGCCCGGCAAAACCGCCATCATAAGGATGCCGACAATCGCGCCCGCCGTGGCGGCCCAGCCAAGCTGCCTCCACTGAGCATTGACTGCCTGACCGCGCTCGACAATCGCATCGATCCGGCCGATCGACCGCGACAGCGCGTCACGCGCATCGGCCAGCAGCTTACGGTCCTCGGCCCGGACCTCGGTGCTCGCTTTGACCATTTCGACCGCCAAGATCGCGGGCGACAGCCGCAAAGCCGGACTTTCGAGAATCTGCCCGATGCCGCCGGTCGCAACCTTTAAATCCTGAGAGATCTGCCCCAGCGTTGGGCTGTAATCGGGTATACGTTCGCGCGCGGCGGTTAGACCCTCGACCGCTAAGCGGGTGAGGCTGCCCTCGCTGCGCAGCGCTTCCAGGGCGCGGATGATGTCTTCGACTGCGGCGAATTCTGGCTGATCATCTGTCATGCAAACAGTCTAACGCCCCAGTCCGCGACCACGCGAGAGGGCGGGACTCTGCTGGAGATCGTGGGACAAAGATGCCCCGCCCGAAGTGCGGATTCCAAGCTCGCGGACGCGATTTCGGAGCAACGACTCGAGTTGCGGGTCGCGATGGAGGCTCTTTGCCATATCGACCATGCCCCGCTGGACGTGGTCGGCCTTGTCGTATTCGCCATCGCGGCTGAGCCGCTGCAGGAGGCGAGCATTCCGCTGCCAGTCGGCGACGAACTGGTCGGCGCGTTGCACCGCGCCGACCCGCATTTCCGCCTCCAATGCCATCGCGCGAATAGCAGCGGCGGTCTTGCCGGTCGCGGCCTGGCCGATCAGCGTCGGATCGGCGTTGAGCGCGTGCCGCAGATCGCGCGCGGCATCGGGACGCAGCACGTCGAGCGCTTTTCCGGCCTCGGTGAAGGCCACCTTCTGGTGCGGCAGCTCATCAAGACCGGCGCGTCGCATTCGCAGAATGTCGGCGGCGGCGCGCGCATAGCGCTCGACCGCCTTGTCCAGCGGATTCGTGCGTGTTTGGGGCACAGGCGCGACCGCGGGTGCGATGCGAACTCCGGCAAAAGGATTTCGCGCAGGCGCAGGCGCTCCCCGAATGAGCTCCGGTGCCCGCTGATAATCGAACGCCATATCCTTGCCGCGCTCACGCGAGAGCGCACGCACCAGTCTGCCCTGATCGGCAAAGTCGTCGCGGCCGTAATGCAGATCGACACGATCGCGATGGCGTGACAGCGCAACATAAGCAGCGTGACGATCGAGCCCCGGTGTCGCCAGCACATGGACGCGGTCAACGGTCACGCCCTGCGACTTATGCACGGTCGCGGCATAGCCGTGATCGATCTGGTTATAGTCCTTGATGTCGAACGCCACCGATCGGCCATCGTCCAGCATCACCGCCATGCGCGCTTGGCTGACGAACCGCGCGGTGCCGAGCGTGCCGTTCTTCACGCCAAGACTGCGCTCATTCTTGAGGAATATCACCCGGTCGCCGGTCGCAAACTGACGCGGCCCGCGTTCCGCCTGCACGGCGACATCGTCGCCGAGGTCTCCACTCGCGTGCAGCCGCTCGCGCGCGGCGATGTTGATCGCGCGCACCTCGTCATTGGTGTGGGTGAGGATGATCCGGCTGGCGGACGGTGCGGCCTGCCGGTCGCGATCCCAGCGATCGACCAAGTTGCCGCGCGCCTGTTCGTGCGTGTCGGCGATATGGATGTGGCCGCCATCCTGATACGCAGCAATCGCCTCAGCGGTGCGGCCGGTCGCAAGCTGCCGCGTAGCACTACGCTGCCAGTCTTCGCGCTGACGGCGGATCTGGGTGATCTCAACGCTGCCGTGCCGCTCGGCAGTCGCACGGAATGCGGCACCGGCCTCGATCGCCTGCAGCTGCTCGGGATCGCCGACCAGCACGACCTTGGCGCCGCGCTTCGCGGCTTCGGATACGACGCGTTCAATCTGGCGCGTCCCGATCATCCCGGCCTCGTCGATCACCAGCACATCGCGGCTGCTCAGCAGGTCGCGACCCTGCGACCATTGATGCTCCAGGCTCGCGATCGTGCGTGACGCGATGCCCGAACCGCTTTCGAGATTTTCGGCGGCGATGCCGGACAGCGCAATGCCTTGAACGGAATAGCCCGCGCTCTCCCACGCCTCGCATGCCACGCCGAGCATCGCCGACTTGCCGGTGCCGGCATAGCCGACGACGATGCCCAAGCCCTTGGCCTCAGTGACCTGCTCGAACGCCGAACGTTGCTCGGGCGATAGGCGCATCCCGCGCAGCGATGCACGACCGAGCGCGAGGTCGCGGTGACGATCGGCTACGATGTGATGGCTCCGGTTCGCCATGATGCCAGTGGCGCGTTCGAGCCGCTGCTCGGTGTCGATCATCGCGCGGCTGGTGAACCGCTGTTCGCCGCGCCCATCCTTGCCGAGCGCGACCAGCTCGGGTGCGGCCTTCACCGCCGCCATCACGCGGTCGAACTGATCCTTGCCGTCGCTGTGGCGGTGCACGAACATCGCGAGGTCGCGGGTCGTGAACGTCGCCTGCCCGTGCGTGATCGCGTCAAGCGCCAGCGCAGGATTGGCGAGCAGCTTTTCGCCATTGGCGCGCGCGATGGCGTGATGCTCGACGAGCCGCTCGGACTCCAGGCCTTGGCGCTCCATCCGCGACGCTGCGGGTCCGATCTTGTGCTGCGGCTCGAGATCGATGCCCTGTGCTTCCAGCGATCGGTGATCGACCCGCGCGTCGATACCGAGTTCGGCAAGGCGCTGGTTGACGTGCTCGCCCCAGCGCTGGCGCCATGTCTCCAACAGGTCGGTACGGTTCCAGTCGCGGTTCTTCGGACCGAACCCGTCCTCGCCGACCTCGCGCATGGTGAGCATCACATGCGCGTGCGGCTTCGCCAGCCCATCGGCACCGATATCCCAATGCACGTTGAGATCGGCGATCATGCCGCGCGATACAAACTCGTCGCGCACGAAGTCGCGCGCGAGCGTAATGCCCTGTTCTCGGCTCATCTCGCGCGGGATCGCGAACTCGATCTCGCGGGCGAGCTGGGCGTCGACGCGCTTCTCCGCCGCCTCGACGGCGTTCCAGAGTTTCTGGCGGTCACCGAACTCCTCGGGCGCGCCATCCGAGAGCATCACCTCGGAGTGGACGACGCCAGCCTTGTTCGAGAAGTCGTGATCCCGCTCGATCCGGTCATCGTGCAACCGTGACGCCGAGCGGTAGGCGGCAGCGGCCACGGCGCTCGACCCGGACGCGCGGGAAATAACCTTGGCCGAGAAATGGTAGATCGCCATGACGGCAATCCACTTACACCTGAAGCAGCACGTCGGCACGACGTATAAGCGCGCCCTCGAAAGATTTCATCTGTCTCGGGACGACGAAGTCCCATGACATTTCAGTGCGTTGTCGCTGATCGACAACACCGATAACTGGTTGGCCCTTGACGATCAACACGAGAATAAACCGATGCGAAAACCCCGCGATTTCGATGCCGAACTGAAGGCGCTTGGCGACAAGGCCAAAGTTCTCCGCGACCGCAAACTCGTCCAATTGGGCGAGCTTGCGGTCGCTACCGGAGCCGATGCGTTGCCGGTCGAGATGCTGGCTGGCGCCTTGCTCGCTGCCGCGCAATCGAAGGACGCCGCGACGAAGGAGGCGTGGCGCAAAAGCGGCGCTGCGTTCTTTCAGCGGACGGCGCGCGGCACTTCTAACAGCGCTGATCGCGACGCGAGCGGCGGCGCGGCGGACAACAGCGACGCGCAACCGCCTGCTGCTGACCCGCGCCCGTCATGATGGGCGAGACTGGCAGGTGAAGCGGCGGGAGCGAACCCGGCAGTTGATCGAGCTTGGCGGTCTGATCGCCAAGGCGGGGTTGATCGATCTCACTGATGACGATCGCGCTGTGATCTTCGCACTGCTGACGGAAGCGGCCGCACGATTGCGCAGCGACGAGCGCGAGGATTCGCTGACGCTATGGCGACGACGGGGCAAGCGGGCGTTTGCGCAAGATGCGGAGGGTCTGTCTGGCTCCGGCGAGGCCGACAGCCGTTAAGTCAGTGCCTTCGGATTGTCGGGAACGCGTGTTGTCGGCGTGCTGGCAAGCGTGCGCTTTAACTCTTGAATCGCGCGAACGAAAGCTTGGCAATCCTCATTTCGACTGAACATGAAGGCTTCGTTGAAGCCGCCCGATGCTCTGAGACTCATCTCGCCATAGAGCATGACCGGCAATTCACGATTATCTTTGAAACGACGATCGCGCGTACCGTTCTTATTCGATTTTGCCCACACTTTGCCGACTAGTCTGGCGTCACCCGGCGTCCGCTCCGTCTCGGTAAACTGTACGCCCGAGTAACTGACGTCGAGTTCCCTGAGGTCGATCAGCGCAAAGTCAGACCGGCCCGCGTCAATTACGAGCACGAATCCTGGATAGAAATATGCTGTTGATCGACCGTTTTGCACCGGCAGTGCCAAGGGACAGTCTGCTGTGTCCACGAGCGGATCGGAATTTCGCGCGAGGCGCGTCGACTGACGGTCGACGACTCCGTTCGACATGCTCCTCGCCCGGACTCGATCGATCTGCTGGGACATTTTCAGGACCCATGATCCTTGCGATGTCGCGAGGCCGTCGAATGCGCTGAGCATGCGAAGATGAGGCCCAGCTACAGCCGTTTCCATATCGAAGCTGATGGATATTCGCGAGGCGGCGAGATTATCGCGCAGCGTGGATATCTCGTTTTTACGCAGCGCGACGGCCTGCGTAGCTTTGGTCCGGACGGATTTCGATACGACCGAAACGAGGCTCGTCCATGCCAAGGCTCGCGCCGTCCACGAGATCGCGTGCTGCATGCGCGCTTTCTTGACGTCGGCGCGTATCTCTCGTTCGCGGGCCTGCGTCGCAAGCAGCAGTTCTTTAAACTGGCTAAGGCCGCTCGACGTCATCGTGGCGACGTTGCCGCCGCCGAAATCGATCCGAGTGCCGGGAATGAGATATCGCTCGGTTGGTAAAGGTCCCGCGCGACGAGGATCACCTATCACGCCGAATCCAACATTGGAGAGGCCTCGATCAGCGCCTCGGGAGTTCCAGTCGATTGTCGTTTCAAGACCCGTTCGTCTGACGGCGATGCGAACCGGCGGTACCACGGTAAGCTCGCCTCGGAAGCGTGATGTCATCGACTCCCCCTATCCCTGTCGATGAACTATATCGGTTGGGACGGGAAGCCGCCATTGTTCTCGGGCCGTCACGCAGACGACCGTTCGGCTCTCCGTTATTTCTGCGAGCCCCGTGTTTGCACGGAATTGTTTCAGGCGGCGGTAGCGCGTTCCAAAACCGCGATCCGCTCGGCACAGATCGTTTCGACCGCCTGTCCGAGTTCTTCAACTCGGTCTGCCAGCCACGCGAGTTCCTCCTCCGTGATCCGGAAGTGCCGGGAATAGCGTGCCTTGACGTAGGCTTCCTTGAGTTTCTCGAACCGGGCGCGTTCGTACTTGAGCACACGCGGCCAAACATGAACGAGACGAAGGTCCAGCCGTTCGGCCTGTGTTCGCAGGAAGCCGAGATTATGGACGTGCGGCGTGTAGAAAGTGCAGACCAGAAGTACGCAATGGTAGTAACGCTCGGCCGTCTGGTGAAGATCGAAGGCCGCGTCTTTTAGGTTGCCTTGACCGATATGGAATTTGGCGCCGTCGAAGCGCTTGTTCGCACTGGGAAACCACTCCTCATAATATTCTCGTGCCATCGCCAGCGCCTGATCAGGCGTCTTGGGTTTGGGTTCGACAAAATCGGTATCGTCGGTCTGATAGAGCGCGATGCCGTCGCGGACGACGTCCATGAAGAAATAGCGGCCTTGGTTGAGGCCGGTGGTCACTTCGCTCAGCGTGTGTACGATGAAATTGACGGGCGTTCGCAGCGTCTTCGTGATCGCCAGTTCCCGATTGAGCCGATCTTCGGCACTCGACCAGAACTCGACGCGGTCGGTGAGCTTTTCATGATTGACGATCACGAGCAGATCGAAGTCCGACTGATAGCCCTTGGCAGTGTGCGGCTCGTCGACCCAGCCGCCCCGCGCATAGCTGCCGTACAGAATGACTTTCTGTATCCGCGCCTGCTTCTTCCATGCCGAAGTCGCTATCGCGGTTGCGTCGGCAAATTCCTCGAAGAGAATTTGCACCACGCGTTCCAGTTCGCGCTGCTTCGCCGGTGGCAGATGATCGAGATCGGACTTCACGGTATCTTTCTATCGAGAGGACGGCGGCGCGCCAACCTCGCCCGGCGATTGCCGGGCGAGGCCGTGGTCGATCAGCGCAACCAGCGCGGCAGGTGCGCGTCCCGCCAGCGCTGCCACGCGGTGCGTTCGTCACCACATACGTAGCGATCGATCTGGCTGACTGCCTTGGCGATCTGGCGCTCGACCTGTCGCACGCTGAGGCCGGTGATCTTCGCCATTTTCTCGTAGCTGTAGTGATCGAGGCGGTGCGCGAGGAAGATTTCGCGGGTGATCCTCGGCAGTGCGAGCAGGGCGCGCTCGATACAGGCAATTCGCTCCGGAGCGGGCGGTTCTATCGATCCGGACTGACTGGCAATCGTGCAGTCGAAGGCGATCTTGGAGCGCGCGGCCAGATCGGGGTCTTTGGGATCATTCATGCTCGGTCTCCCAACATGAAGGTCGTGGCAAATGGATGGGAGGCCTGTGACGACGCTGCCGCCACCGGCCAGCGGTCACGCCGCGATGCGGATCGGGTCGCAGGCGGGCTCGGACTGATCGGCCATCGTCGGGATGCTTGCGCTACGCTCGACGCTGCCGACACCACCGCGATCGGTGTAGGCGGATGCCGGAAACCGCAGCCAGCGCGGCACCCAGCTTTCGACCTTCGAGCGTCCGCCTGCGCCCGCGAGATAGTCGCGGATGATCTGGCGCTTGACCATGCCGGTCACTTTGACGTTCGCGTCGGCCACCATGTCGCCCGCCACCTCGCGCAGCATTTCGTGCAGCACCTCACGGTCTCGGACCCCACGCAGCAGGGCGTCGTCGCACTGCGAGACCTCGGCCATGTTGATGCCGAGGTGCCCGCCCAGCGTATCGACGATATCGCTGTGAGCGTGGAGGGTCTCGCCCATCACGACCGAGAGGATGTCGAGCACAGTACCCTCGTCGAGCGCCACCAGCCGGAGGAACAGAGCGGACAGACCCTCACTGTCATTACCGGCGATCACCGGCATTTCAGGATCGAGCCCCAGCACCGTGAGTAGCTTGCGGCGGCGGGCATCGAACATCGCTTCGGACAGGCTGCTTTCGACGCTCTCGACAACCGCATCGGCTGCGCGCTGCTGTTCCACTCGAACGGTCCAGAGCGGCGAACCGGCGATCATGTGCGCGACTGCGACCCGCAACGCGATGCCGGGCTGATCGACCATCTTCGCCCGCACGGCGGCATGGCGGTGCAGATCGACATAGTCCTGCTGGCCGCTGGTGATCTCGGGCCGTTTCGGCGTGTCGATGCCCTCGCCCTTGGCGAGCTTGCGCGCTTCCTTGAGGGTGACATAGCCTTCGTGAAACGCGACATCGCCGCGTGGACTGACCGCGATATAGACGCGCCCGCCCTTGCGCTTCGGGCAACGCTCATGCTCCCAACTTTGGAAATACTCGCTTTGACCGAGCACGACGACCTCGGACCATCCCACCTCACGGTACGCTTCGGCCCGCGCCTCGACTGCCTCGTTCTGCGCGACCCAGAACGCGGCCGCATCGGTGAAGTAACGATCCTCGCCGAAAAGATCGGACACGATGCCGCCGGAATAGCCGTTTACGTCGAACAGCGCTGCGCTGACCGGGATCGACGCGCCGCCGAATGCCCATGCCTTCAACTGCGATCCGGTCGGGCAATTGCCGCCGGGCGTGTCGAACAGCGCAAACCATGCCTGCTGCTGCGCCTTCGATATCAGGGTCAGATGCCGCACCGTCGCCGCGTCGATCTCGCCGCGCCGATAAAGGTTGCGGATACGCGGGAGCAGGTTGCCGAGCGCTAGCGTGCGTTTGACCTGCAACTCGGTCAGGCCGAACGTGGCCGCGATCTGCTCGGGCTTGCGGCCCTCGCGGACCAGTCGGGTGAAGCTCTCCCAGCGCGTGACCTCGTCAGGGTCCAGCCGCGCGACGTTTTCGATCAGCGATGCTTCCAGCGCCGACGCATCGTCGCCCGCTGCGATCACCGCGCAGGGTAGTGCCTCCTGTTCGCCGGTTTCTTCCGCGACCGTCAGCGCCGCCTGATAGCGCCGTTTGCCCGCCACGATCTCATAGGTGTCTGGCGTTCCGTTCGCCCTCACGATCAGTGGCACCAGCACCCCGCGTGCGCGTACCGATGGCAGGATGTTGGCAATGTCCGCCTTGCCCTTGCCGCGCATGTTGAGGCCCGAGACGGCAAGGTTAGCGAGTTCGATATGCTTGAGTTCCATCGTCCTTACTCCTTCACACCGCAGCCCGGCCGGAATGGCGGGGTCGGCGGCAGGAGCGGACCGGCAGTCCCGCTTGAGCGCCGGGCAGCACCCGCAGGGCCGGAACGAAGAGTAGGACCGGCGCAGCCGGTTGCGGCCCGCTGCGGCGGGACTAGAGGGAAGCGACGCCGACCCCGCCAAGCCGCGCCGCGGCGCGCAACGCCGGCGCGGGGAACCCGCGCCGACCATATGCCGAATTCAAAAGAGCCGGCATCCGCGTCATGCGATCGTCACCCGAATGGGCCGAGTCGCATGGCGGCTCGGTGGAGCGTCAGCGGAATAGAGCGCGGCCCCGACGCAGACGGGGAGACGCACTGCTCTTTTCGTAAAATTTATTTTTTGCACTCCCAGCGCTGTTTGGCGTGCTGCGGCTTTATTCGGCGTTTTTCAACACTTGGCACTGTTTTCGGCACTCTTGTGCACCACTCACAGCAGTCTCAGATCGGTTTGGAGGGAGCGATTAGAGCGCATGATATTCAGGAGCTGCTCGATATGACTGATACCCCAGATCGAATGATTCGCATCAAGAGCGTTCTTGCCCGCACCGGGCTCAGTCGCTCAACGATGTACCGTAAAATGCAGAATGGTACGTTTCCCAGCAGCATTAAGATCAGCGAACGCTGCGCCGGGTGGCGAGAGTCGGCCATCAACGAGTGGCTGCGCAACCCGATTTTCTATCATATCGACGATCACGAGAATTCAGCATCGGCCGGCTAGTCTAAGAACAACGCCCGATTGATTGAGCTCATTTTCACCGTCGGCTGGTGGATGCTGAGAGCCACCGTCGGCTGACGTGCGAAAACCGTCTATTGAATGTTGCTACTTCAGGTGTCCGGCAGGGCGCTCAAAAGGTCCTTGGCAGCTTTCAGCGCTGCTGGCGCGACGGGCGCGTCCGGGTGCCTTGATGCGGCCACGAGGATGGCGGCAGCAGCGCGCGAGAGCCGTTTCAGCTGGTGGGTCCGAAAGTCTTTCGGATCAGGCTGATCGAGATCGATATCTTCGATGCTCGCCGCGAGGACCGTCATCCACGGTGTTTCGAGCTTCTGGAGCAGGGTCTCGAACGCTGCGTAGCCGATAATGCGGAAGCGCCGTGCGGAGGCTTCATCGCGCTCGATCATCGCATCACCAAGCGCATCCTGCCAGTCGCGGTAGATCAGGGCTTCCCGGAAGACGAGGCTGTCGAGCACATCGCGCACCGACGATGCCACCAGCTCGACCGGCGGTGGCGGACAATTGAGCGCGGCGGCTACGAACGTGGACAAGCCCAGGCATAAAGTCACCTGCCGGTCTGGCCCGAGATCGGCGACCGCGGCGAGATCCGCCGCAGCGGCAATGCCTGCCAGTTCGTGCGCCTTGATCTCGACGCGCATGGCGAGTTTCGCGCGCGCCGGATCCGTGAGGAGCGAGACGTCGAGCGACCAGATGTCGCAGAGCCGCACGAGCCGTTCCTGTTCAACGGACGCGCCTTCAGCGAGCGCCGTGCCGAAGGCCGTGACGGCGGCGGCAATGGCGGGGGACCGTGCAGGATTGCGGCGCGAGAGCGCGCTGAGCTCGCGGTCCATGCCGCGGATCCAGCCGACCAGCGTGGCGACGCGGTAAAGTGTGCTGGTCCGCTTGTAGCTGTTGAAGCCGAGCGGTAGCGTCGATGTCTTGAGAAACGCGTGCCGTTCGTCGATGAAAATCTCGTGGCTCCGCCAAACGATCTTGGCGCAGGCCTCGCAGAGCGGTGCGAGATACTGGTCGTAGATCTCGGTCTCGGTTCGGCGGACGGCGCGCCGCTCCTTGCGGATCTCCAGGAACCAGTCCTTTATGAGCGAGACGAGGAGTGCGCTTGCGGCACCGATCAGCGCCGCCACAGCGCGATGTTCCATCCCGAGGGTAAAGGCGGCGGCGGCGCCGAGAGGATCGAGAGCAAAGGCATCGACGCTGTGATACCGAAACTTGCGGCGTCGTCGATTCCCTGCAGCACTCCGGAACGTCCCATAGCGATGCCCGGCACCTGCGCTGTACGCGATATCAGCGTGCGCGGGGCAATCCCACGCCGCCGCTCCCGGGGCTGGCGACGCCCATCGACACGCTTTAGGCAGACGAGATGATCGAAAGCCTCGCTCCAGCGCCCGCGCCTGTCGAGACCTGGCCGACAATCGTCGCGGGGGACTACGATTTCGGCGTGGTGCGGTTGGCGACGCTCGTGAATGCCGGGACGAACCATCTTTTGTTCGCCTCGGTGGAGCTTCTCCCCGCCGAGATGTCCCCGCCCCCTGAGGATGGGACCTTCCAGAATTTCGGCTCTGCGCGCCTGATCGTCGGGCGAAGCGTCTTGCCCCTCGCCGACGCGCTTGCCTGGTACGCATCCCTGTCGGAAGTTGCTGGCCGTATACCGGGACAGGCATTCGCCATCGCACCCGGTTCCCTCGGGGCCGAGCCGCCGCTTGGCCGGTTCACGCTCCCGTCAACGCCCCTTCCCTTTGCGCCGCACTGGCACGGGCGGCCGAGGCTTCACCGGCTCGTGCCGATGGCGGCATTGGCTGATCCCGTGGCGATGCTCCGAGATACGTCCGCGACGGTCGCCGCATCAATCCGTGCTCGCGCTTGGCTCCAGGATCAGCTGCACTTCGACCTCCTCGGCTATGACGCGTGGCTCGGCGCGGCCGTGCTGATCGCGCCGAACCCCTTGCTTCGGAACTGCAGCCTGGTCCTTGGCGACCGCGATAGCGTCGGCGAGACGGTGGAGCTACGGGGCACGCCGAGGCGCGGTGTCGACCTGTCGACGCTTCGCTTCACCATCGAGGAATTCCGCGCCGGCGTCGCCGGGTGGCGGCTCGATGGTTCACCGGATGCGCTTGGACGCCTGTGTGGCACCGCACCGTCGCAAGTGCCGTCCGCACGCCACGAAATTGTATGCGCGCGCCGCGGATTACTCGATCAGGATGATCCAGGCTGGTTCATGCGCGGGGTTTGGTCGCAGTCTGCGACGGCGGTCAAGCGGCGCATTGTACAACCCCCGAAGCGTGCGGCCGCCAGTGCACCGCTCGTCATCAGCCTCCACGACAAGAACGCCGGTCCGCCAGCGCCGCCGTTGACGCCCCTGCGTCAGGTCGAGCATCTGCAGGACCGTCAGGGCGAGCGCACTGGTGGCTTGCTGCCGGCGGGACGCGCCGATGACCCACGGACATCGCACATCCTCGAAAACGACCGCGCCAGCGCGGTGGACCATATTCGCCGGTTGATCGGTCATGCTCGCGATCGGATTCTGTTCGTCGATCCCTATTTCGATGCTGAGGATTTGCAAGAATTCGCGATGGCGGCGCAGTTCGAAGGGGTCGCGATCCTGGCGCTGATCAATCCGCGCCCTCGCAACGCGAAGAAGGAGTCGAACGAGAAGGACGAGCTCAACGGCAGCGAGTCGATCGGGGACGCGCTCCTACGGCAAATCGCGGCAATGCGCGATCCTGCGCAGGGGTTCGGGATCATCGATATTCGCGTTTCCACCGGGCGGCGGTCGCACGACCGGTTTCTGCAGATCGACGACGACGTCTGGCACTGCGGCCATTCCTTCAACCAGATCGGCCAAGGCGAGCTCAGCTTGATGACGCAGGTCGCGAAGCCCGCGGAAATCCGCGCGATCCTGGCGGATGTCTTCGCCGAGGCGACGCCGTTCGAGCATTGGTGGGCACAGCGTCAACGCGCGACAGAGGCCCGGCCCGCCGACGCGGGCGTTGGGACTCCGGGCGAACAGCCATGACCAACGACGAAGACGCTCTGGAGAAACGCCCGGGTGGGCTTTTGCTTGAAGCGCCGGCCGACGGTCCGGGCGCGCTCAACTGCGTCGGAGTTTGGCTGCGGGAACGCCTGCGGGCCGGCCAGCCTTCCGAGCTTTCACGCCTCCTCGCCGCCGAGGACACAAATGCATTGCTCGCGGCGCGCCTGACGGAGCATGGGCTGGCGAACTGGGGAAAGACGATTGCGGCCGCGCGCGACGACGTCGTCCACACGATTGCCGTCAAAGCCCCGATCCGCTGGTTGGCGGCTCACCTCGCACTTGCCTCGGTGACCGCTGACCTCGTGCATAGCTATTTCGGACTTGTCGAGGATCTGCTCACACTCAGTGGCGACACCAACGCCGCTTTCACCGCCGCACTTGTCGGTGGCCAAGGCAATTCGAACGGGGACATGCTACTGCTTGCCTTGCAGGCGCGGATGGCGATGCTCCTGCAGGCCGGGCCCTATGCCCGTCTCCGGCAACTCTCTGAGGCGCGCGCCGATGCGCCGATCGGCACGCGCGACCTATGGCCGGGCCCGTATGATGTCATGATCGGGGACGGCTGGGCGCATCATGCAGCCGCCATCCTCCGGCCGCAGGACTATCTCGAGATGATGTCGGCGTTTCCGCCGAGCTTTCAGCATGCCGCGGCGGCGCACCTCGGCCACCTTGCGTCTGACCAGATCGAACGTCTTTTTGCGACATCCCCGCGCGTCTTCTCGAAGGAAGGCACCCCGCTCGGTCCGGTGCTGCTGTTCGGCCTAATCGGAGCACTGGAAAGCGCACTTGAAGCGGGCGATGCGGTTGCCGCGGAGACTATTCAGGATCGCTATCTCGCCGCCGTGCTTGCCCGCGGCGACGGGGCCTGGATTGCGCGGTCGTGGTTGCAGCAGCTGTTCTGGCGACGGCCGTCGCGCCGCGCCAGCCGCGCGAACTCGGATACCGCTGCGCAGCAACGCTATACAACTGGAACTACTGCGCGACTGGCCGGTCGGATTGAACCCCTTGGAGGGGCTTTGCAGGCATGGGCAATGGCCGAAGAGCCTCTCTGGCAGGTCGATCGCGTGCTGGCCGAGGCCGTCATTGTCGAGCTGCATGCGGGCGCGGAAGCCGCTGCCGGGCATCTGGCGCAAGCCATTAAGGACGGCCTCGTTACCGACACTGGCCGCATGGCCGCTCTGGCGAATACAGGAGCGGAAGCGGATCTGATAGGGCGTGTTCTGTCCGCCGTGCCTTCGCCCGAAGCCTGGTTCGAGAGCCTGTGGCTGGCAACCTATCCTGCGCGGGAACGGCTGCGGTTCGACCCGTATCGCGACGAGACCAACCCGGCTTATCCTTCGCTGATCTGGGCCCTGCGTGGTCTCAATGCGTGCGGAGAGCGCCCGGGTCTCCTCGCGCCGTTCTGGACGCGCCTCGCCGAGGCGGTGTTCGAGACGCAACTCACCGACCCGCGGGGCACAACGCTGCTGGGGCCGCTGGCCCCGATTTGCCAGGCGCTGGTGCAGATCGGCGCGGCGATGGCGGACCGAGACCTGCTCGACGCTGACGCGCTTGCGCATTTCATGAGGGACCAACTGGCGCCTACCCCGGATCATGCGGCGCTCTGGCTTGCGGCGAGAAGCGCGATGCGTGGTGAGACCGCGCTCGGCATCGGACGGCGTGTGGGTGCGGAGAGCCTTGCGGCCGCTATCGCGGCGGGCGTTGCCCAAGACGACCGACGCGGCACAAACGCACAACTCGGGAAAGACCAGCGCGCCGATTTGCTGGCATTCACCGCGCGGTTATGATCCCGGGTCCGATGCTGATCCCGCAGCCGATGTCGATTCCGACGGCTACGAACCGGCATCGCCGGTTTCACCGCTTTGCCAGGCGACAAGCCTGTTGAACCAGTCCTCAAGGCTTGCGAGCGGTAGCGCGGGATCCAGAAACGCGCTGCGGTCCCACATGTGCAGCGCCCGGCCGATCGCGTATTCGCAGTAATCATTGGCGTCGCGCACGGCGTCGGGGACTTTGGGATCGAGCGGCGAGATTCCGCCATGCACGAGCTCGGAGCGGGTCGTGTACAGGCGTTTGAAGGCGGCCTTGTTCTGCGCGAACGTCCGGTCCGGAATCAGGCCGGTCGTCATCGCCGCGATCCGGCTCGACACCAGGTCAGCGATCCGATCAGGGGCACCGTCTGTACGTTCCTTGCGGGTCAAGGTTAGGCGCTCGAGCGCGGTCACATATTTGACGAGCCGCGTACTCGGGGAGCGGTCTCGCACCGCTTCGCCGAACCACTGCGCGGCGTCGAGCAGGCGCTGCGACAGGGGGCGGTCGAGGTCGGGATCGAGCCGGGATTCCAGGATCGCCCCGGCCTGGTCGAACGCAAACGCTTCCTCGCCTTCGAGAAACTCGGTAGTCCAGCCCTTCGACAGACCTTGCCCCTTGAGGGCCCATCCGGTCGAGATGCTGAACCGACCCGAACCGTCATCCCGCTGGATCGATGCGGTTTGCTCGTAGAGATGCGGTCGGGCGTCGATCGTCATGCGCTCCGAATTGCGTGCGCCGATGATGACCTGCAGGAAATCCAGCGCGGAGGTCGCCGCGAGTTCGGCGATTGCTTCCGAGCGCTTCGGCGCGCAGTCCGCGACGGGCACCTGCACGAACCAGCGATATCCCTTGTGATACTGTATAGCGCGCAGCAGATGCGCCCGGTCGGCGGCAGGCAGGTCGGGGTTCGCGGCGCGCTCGGCGCGCAACAACTCCCGCACCACGGCTTTTGCCTCGCGCCGGCTGAGAAAGCGGATGCGGCCGAGGCTGAGTCCGACCGGTTCGGGATCGCTGGTCAGCTGGCAGGGGATGAAGTGCGTCAGCGACCGGAATAGCTGTTTGGCGGTCTTCACTGTCTCGCTGAGCGCCCGTGCTACGTTGCGCTGGTCGATCGGCAGGGCTTCGGACAGAAACTTGCGGACGAAAATCGTGCCGAGGATGTTCTGGACGGCGCCGCGGTCGGCGCGCGCTGCGATCTTGCCTTCGAACATGGCTGCCTGGGTGAGCCGCCCAAGCGCTTCCCACCCATCGTCGCCGGTGTGGAACATGCCCATGTCGGGCGGTCCGTTGATCGTCTTGAACCAGCCATCCATGCCGCGGCGGATACCGCGCAGAAAGTCTGCGCGCTCGCGGGCTACCGCGTTGAACAGGATGCGCGCATCCGCGATGTTGGTCGCCTCGGCCATGGCGTGGCCTAGAGATCGTGCGAAGGAGGATCAACTGCGCGGCGCGATGCGTGCGGCACTGTAAGGGGAACGGTTTTCGGTCGGCACGGCCATCAGGCCAAGACTGCACGGGAGCAAACAGCGGTGCATAGCCGAACGCGTGTCGAAAGCATCAAAACCCTTCAGTCACAAACCTGGTCTCAGCGTGCTGGGCCGGCGAAGGCGTTTCACCGTCGGCTTGGCATGCTTCAGGCGCGGGCGTATCGGCGGTAGCGTGAACGGCGGTCCTCGACCTCCAGAGCGGAAGGCGCGTGATGACTGATCGTCTGCCGACAGATGGCTATGACCGCGTCTTTGCGCTCGACACGCAGATGATCCTCGAAGCGCGTCCGCTCGACCAACTCGACTGGTCGTCGCTTTCGGCTGGCCCGATCCTGTTGTTGATCCTTCCTCAGGTCAGCGTGGAGGTTGATGCGCGAAAGCGCGATGGCCGCCTCGGGGAGCGCGCCCGCATCTTGAATCGCCAGCTCGATCCGTCGATCGAAACGGGCGCGCCATCGCCCATCCTGAAGCTCCCCGTCCGAGTCGATATCGCCTATGTGCCCTCTCGCCAGATCGACTGGTCCGGGCTAGACGATCTTGAGCCCGACAGTGGCGACGATCGTATCGTGGCGCAGGCGCTGCACGCGCTGGTCGACGATCCGACGCGGCTCGAGGTGATGAGCTTCGACAGTAGACCGCGCGCTGCTGCAAAACGGCACGGGCTGCGCACGGTCAAACCGGCAGAGTCATGGCTGCTCGAAACCGAGCCGTCGACTGCCGATCGCCGTCTCGCCGAACTCCAGCAGCGCCTACAGCTGTTGGAGACCACCGAGCCGAAGTTGCGCGTGACGATCCGGGCCTTGGATGCTGAGCCGCTTACGTTTCACAAAATCGCCGCTGTTCCCGCCGAGCTCATCGAAACGGTGGCGAGGTCCGTGCTCGCGAAGCATAGGCGTCAGAGGGCCGGCGGTGTGTACGGGCTTCCCGGGCTGAACGTGAATTCGCGTTACGACGAAGAGTATGACGTGTACGAACGCGAGATGCGGCAGCGCGACATTCCCGCCTTGAACCTCGGGGCAAGCCGGCAATTCTCATCCTACCCGCTTGAGATCGTGATCGAGAATATCGGCGCGCTAGCGGCGCAACATGTGACCGTCGAGGTGCAGTCAGGGAATGCGGCGCTGCATGCGAAGCCTTTCTTCGTCGATCTCTTCGGGCCGCCGCCTCCTTCCACTGAGCGGGATTTGCTAGCCAATATACCGACACTTGCGCAGCAGCTCGCGCGGCGCGATCGCACGAGTTTTGGAGTCGAGCTCTCGGAGGATTCGTCCGTCCAGGTCGAGTATCGTTGCGAGGATTTCCGGCACGGGCGCAGCCAGACCCTCACGCCAGTTCTCGAAATCCTGGATCGAACCAGCGGTGCTGCAAGCGTCGAGGTCCGGGTAACTGCGGGAAACATGCGCGGCGTCATAACCGATCGCCTGGTCGCTGCAGTTGCGCAAAAGGAAACGCTGCTTGGCGACCTCATCGATCTCGATGCGATGGGCGTGCGCGCTGCGCCGCCAACGCGAGAGCTCATCCTTGCCGCGATCGGCGATGACGACGGTGCGCTTGCGCGGTTTCGCAACGATGGAACGCGGCGCGACTAAAAACTTAAATCTGGAGCCGATTGATCAGCTCGCCCGGACGTCGCGCAAGGGCGTAAAGCTAACGGCTGGGCGATAGCGCGAGGTTGGTAACGATCACACCCTCCAGCTCCTCGCGCCACACGCCGGAATTGTATCGCCCTGACCGATAATCATACTGCACCACAACGAGTCGGCTCTGCGATCGGCTTGCGCCGGGACCGTCTCCAGAGGAGCTTCCGGAAGCAACGATCAGGTCGGTTTAAACCATCTAAGGCCAACGTCGCGCCTTTTAATGGTGCCGGCTCCCCAAGCGCCGTCTCAAGAACCTGGCCGAAGCCAACCGGCAGTCACATGCTGGGTGATACGGGGGCGATCGACAAGGCCCGATTTAACCGATTTGGCGGTAGATCGCGCGCTGCGATCCGCGGCGGCCCGACTGGCGCAAAAGACGGTCTTGCCAAGAGTCGAAATGGTCTCGAAGAGTTTCGGGGGCGGGGTTGGGCTTGAGCCACGGCGGGTCCAGCGACACAGGATGGTTTGAGGGGGCAGAGTTTGGCGACGATACTGACATTGGGCGGTGTCGATGCTGACGAACTGCTTGACTTGCTGCGCAACATTCCCGCGAGCGGCGTCGGCAGTTTCGAGAATTTCGTGCGCGATCTGCTGTCGCGCACCACCGGCCGGCGCGTAACCGTCGCGAAGTCCGGTCCACAAGGCGGCATCGACGGGAGGACTGGCGACGACCGGCACGCCACGGTCATTGGCGTCGAGACCAAGCGCTACGGAATGGAAACCAAGCTTCCGCTCGACGAGATCAAGAGCAAGCTGCGCGACGCTGCAGCGACCCATGCCGATCTGGATCTCTGGATCCTCGTCGCAAGCCGCGAGATCAAGGAGCCGGATCGGGGGTCACTTCAGGCTACCGGGCAGGACCTTGGTGTCGAAGTGCTTATTCTCGATTGGCCGGAGTCGCCGGAGGTGCTGCCGGGTCTGTTGGTGATGTGCGCGGCCCATCCGGATATCGTCGAAAGCTACGCGCTGGCGACGCCAACCGTCCTCGGTGTTCTGCAGGCGGTCCGGGACCACAGCAGCTATCCCGTCCAGCGCGCCGAGCTCGAGTCCAACCTTCGGGAGCCAGAGCTCGGCTATGCCAACGCGCGGCAGGTCATGGCGGACAGGATCCGTGCGAACATGGCGAGCATGACGGCGGCCTCGGCGCGGATTGGCCGCTATACAAATCTTGCCGACCCCAACATCGTTCGGATCGACCGTCCTGTGGTGCGCAAAGCCATCACCGACTGGTGGAATGGCGCGGCCCCCCGTCCGACTTTGGCGCTCCTTGGCACCGAGGGCATGGGCAAGACCTGGGCAGCGCTTGGCTGGTGGCTCGACCGGGAACGTGCTGACAATCCCCTGCCCCTCACCCTCATCGTTCCGGCCAGAAGCGTGAGCGAGGCGACCCCGGACGCCGTGATCGGCAAAGCGCTGTTCGCCATATTTCGCACGCGCGATCCGACCTGGTGGGCGAAGCGCGCCGCGCGCTGGTGTGCCGGCGCTTCGGAGACGCGCCTCATCCTGATCCTCGATGGCTTGAACGAGCGGTTCGAAGCGCAGGATTGGTCAATCCTGCTGGCGGAGCTTTCGGAGCCGCCTTGGAAGGATGCGGTCAGCGTGGTGTTGACCGACCGCCAGGATCATTGGCGGCGCATAGGCTCCGGGATCGGGTCGGCGGGCGTTCCCTGCGCCGAACAGGCGATCGGACACTTCAGCGACGCTGAACTCGACGAAATCCTCGGCCGCGCCGGACTTTCGCGGGCAGCCTTGGATGATCGCCTCGTCCGTCTCCTGAAGGTGCCGCGCCTCTGCACGTTGGCGCTGCGTCACTGGGAGAAGCTTGGGCGCAGCGGCGACATCACGCCGGAGCGGCTGATCTATGAGGACTTTCGCGACCGGATATACCCCGACCTGGGCGACGACGAGATGCGCAATCTGATCGCGTCGATCGGCAATGATATTCGTGGGTCCGCGAGCCCGGACATCACGGTTCTGCGCCGCAATGTTCGCGAAGCGCTGACCGCGGAGAGTGGCGGGGTAACGTCCGATGCCGCAATCAGCGAGATCGTCAGCGGCATCTGGTTTGCGCCGATCCCGGGCGAACCTAACAAGCTCAAGGTCAATCCCGACCTGGCGCCGGTCGCCATCGGGCTCGCCCTTGCGCGTGCGGTGCAGGGCGATACGACCGCACCCGAGATCGCTGCACGGATCGAAGCCTTTCTCGATGATCTGCGTGGACTCGAACTGGGCATCACGATTGTCGGCATCGCCGCGAGTTTTGCGACGGTCTGGCCGTTATCGACTGTCGTCGCGCGCGACACGCTCCTCGACACCTGGCTTGTCAGTGACAATTTCAACGATGACGAGTTGAAACGGTACGCCCGCGTCATCCAGGAAGAGCCGAGTTTCTTTCTCGATCGCACGGAACGGGTGTGGCGCGACCGCCAGCGCGTGCACGACGATCGCAATGTCCACCTCGCCGGCCTCGTGAACGCCGCTGAAGCCTATCCGACCGTGCTGGCGGCGTTCGTCGCGCGCGCGACGGCTTGGCTCTCGGAAACCTTCGGATGGCGCGACGCGATGAATGGCGGCGATCCCCCGGATGAGATCGGCGCCGCGGCTGTCCGCACGCGCGTCGAAGCCTGGAATGCGGTCCACGCCGATACGCCGGAGCTCGTGCTGATCGAGCCGGGTGCCGACAATGATTGGGTAAGCGTTGCCAGTTCTACGCTGAGCGCCATCTCGTATCTGCCGCGCGCACCTTTCGCCGCGGCACTCGGCGCTTATGCGGTCGCGATGACCCTCACGCGCCGGGTGCATTATCATGTCGAGCAGTTCGAGTGGCTCCTGCGCGCGAACACGGTCGACCCTCACGAGGCGGAGCCAGCGCTGATCTCGGTGGCGCGCGGCATAGCGGCAATACCGCATCCCGAGGCGGGAGCGGCAGCGGACCTCTTGCTCGAGAGCCTGTCTTCATTTGATCCCGCTGCGCAACCCGGTCCGCCGGGCGATACATTCCGGATTGGTCATTCCGGCACACTGGATACAGGTGCAGGCGGCATCACTCGGTGGACGCCGGGGGTGTCGCAGGAGGGGCCGCACTGGGGCGAGCAGATCTTCCGGAACTCTCGCGAGCTTGTGGCGCTTGCCGAGGATCCGAGCGCGGAGCTTCACCCGGACAGCATCGCGGTGATCCGCGCTGCTTTCGACCATGTGGTGGCGAACGATCAGGACCGAGACTTCGATTTGCGCGACTCCGTGCGTACGATTCTCGCCCGCTGGGTGCCGGACTTGCTCGCGCAGTATCTCCGCCGAACCGACACGATCTCGAGCGCCGGGCGTGGCCTGAGCGCGATCCTGCACGGTCTGGAAGCCACGTGGCTCGTGCATGACGCGGCTACTAGGCACGGCATCCGGTCCGCGTATGAAGCGAGCCTGCTGGCCGCGAACACCGCCGGCACCCGCATGAACGTCGACCTCGTCGTGCTGGCGCTCGGCGAGGCTTCGGTCGGTGAACAATATGCGGCGTTTCAGACAATGTCTGGTGGGCCGCTCTGGCCGCAGGACGCGACGGACTTCCTCAAAAAGCCGGGAGCGGACGAGTTCGCGCTGTATCCCGCCCTCCTTGAACCAAATCAGGATCCGAAGGTCATCACGGGCTGGCTCGGGCTGCTGGAGTATTCGGACCTCACAGACATGCCGCCGGGCTTCGCGCCGGTGGCGGCGCTCTTCACGCACGACAGTGCCGATGTCCGGGCCGGCGCCAGCCGTGTCGCTGCTCAGGCTCCCGACGCCACCCTCGCCAATATGCTCCGGGACACCGGCTGGTCGGCGACCGGGCGTGAAGGTGAAGATGCCTTTCGGGGGAGTGTCGCGCTGGCCAAGGCCGAGCCGGTCGCGGGTGAGGATCGGCCGGGCCGCATCCTCACGGTCACATGGGGCTATCTGTCGCGTGAGTGGCCGGACCAGGCCGATTATGCCGACGCTTTTGCGCGCAACGTGAAAAGGCGGGTGACGCGCGAGTTGGTTCCCGCTGGCGAGACCCACGGTTTCGGATACGCCATGCACGATCGTCCTTCGTACGTGCGGCTCGTTGCCGAACGGCGGGAGGAAGCGGAATCGTGGCTTCAGCCGGCGCTGGACGGCGCCTCGATCTCTCACGGCGATATGATCCTGAGCCCGGAACGGGCGACGATCGAGCTGATGCGGGCGCTGATCAACGCGGGTAGCGCTACCGGAGCGACGGTCTGGCGCAGCCTGGTGAAGAGCATGACCAACTCGAACCTGAAATCGGACGATGTCATCGTTTTGCCGTTCGACGTCGAGGGCAACCCGGTCAGCGACGCGCTTCGCCAGGAAGCGCTGGCGATCGCCAATGTGGACAACACCCTCTTCGATATCGCAGCCGTTCTTCAGCGACGGGGCGAGGCGGACTGGCTCATTGCCGGCATTTCCGGGCTGTTCGGGAAGACGGTGTTTGAGCATGCCAAGGCGCTGGTGCTGGCGGGTGAACTCGATAACACGCCTGAGGCGGAAGCGCTTTGGACGACGGTGATCCTCCCGCAGCCCCTCCCGCGCTGGCTCGCCGAGGTGCGCGACGCGGCGCTCGGCCGCTACCGCGCAAATGGGCATGCCAAAGTCTGGCTATCGCGCTTCTGTTCGTCCGGCGACACGATCGAGGCCTTTGCGGCGTTCGAGCTGTTCCGGCTGACCGCGGGCCGCGCGTGTCCACGGTGGGCGACATCCATGATAGATGCTGCGCGCACAACTATGAGCGAGCGCGCACAGGACCATTGGTCGCTCAACGTTCCGCAGCTCAACAGGCGGCTGAACGAGATAGACAAGCCTTCGAAAGACCGCCTTGCATTCGATAAGGTGCCCAAGCTGGAACAGGCACCTTGGCGTTGATGCCAAGAGGCTCTGAAGCAACGGTCGCATGATCGACATATGCCCCCACCATCAGACCTCCGCGGCGAGATGAATAAACGGCAGCTTCCGGGGCCGTACCTAGCCCAGCTGAACGGTCAACTATAGGGTGCGATGCAGACCGGCAGTCTCCACGTTCGGCGAGCGGCAAGCCAAGCGCGAACGGGCGTTTGCGAACAGGCCGAAAATTGAACAATAGAAGGTCGGTGTTGACCGACGAATCACTCGACTTTCGAGCGGTTCGGCGAGGGTTCGAGTCCGAGTTTTTGAGGGTGGACCTTGCATGGACCACGGCGCGGGACCCTAAAAGAACATCGTTATAAATCAATTCATTAGAAGGAAGTGTCGAGTCCTGTAAGCGCACCATTTTCA
>NZ_JAKNQQ010000049.1 GCF_022662475.1 Sphingomonas sp. TREG-RG-20F-R18-01 | reverse complement strand
GCCGTGAACCCATAAACGGGATTCCCAGGCTAGAGCTTTTATGATTCAGGCTCGGCATGAGCCGATATGATCTGACCGACTTTGAGTGGCGTGTGATCGAGCCGCTGTTGCCCAACAAGCCGAGAGG
The DNA here is from genome assembly GCF_022662475.1 of Sphingomonas sp. TREG-RG-20F-R18-01. GTDB lineage: Bacteria > Pseudomonadota > Alphaproteobacteria > Sphingomonadales > Sphingomonadaceae > Sphingomonas. Next base: position 696 of record NZ_JAKNQQ010000049.1, on the reverse strand, counting down.
CGTCGCGCGCGTCGATGATCGCCGTGTGTTGAACGGGATCTTCTGGGTGTTGCGGTCGGGCGCGCCGTGGCGCGATCTTCCCGAGCGGTATGGCCCGCGCACCACCTGCTACAACCGCTTTTCGCGGTGGCGCAAAGCTGGCGTTTGGGACCGGCTGATGGACGCCATCACGGCGGCGTACGACGGCGACATCCAGATGATCGACAGCACCTCCATCCGGGCGCACCAGCAGGCTGCGACGGCAAAAAGGGGGATCTGGATCACTGCCTCGGTCGCTCCCGAGGTGGTCTCACGACCAAGATCCACGCAGTCGTCGATGCGCAAGGGCTCCCGATCCGGCTCAGTCTGACCGCAGGTCAGGCGCACGACGGGCCTGCCGCATACCGGCTGCTGGATCGCCTCGATCCCCGCACCATCGTCCTAGCCGACAAGGCTTATGACGCCGACGGGATCCGCGATCTGATCGAGGCGCAAGGCGCGGTGCCGAACATCCCCGCCAAAGCCAATCGCAAATGGAAACCCTGCTTCAGCAAGGTGCTCTACCAAGAGCGCAATCTCGTCGAGCGCTTCTTCAGCAAGCTCAAACACTTCCGGCGCGTCGCCACCCGCTACGACAAACTCGCCGAGCACTTCCTGGCGATGGTACAACTCGCCTCAATCCGGCTGTGGCTCCGCGCTTATGAGTCTACGGCCTAG
>NZ_JAKNQQ010000048.1 GCF_022662475.1 Sphingomonas sp. TREG-RG-20F-R18-01 | reverse complement strand
ACCACGCTTCCGGTCCTGCTGCTGTTCCTCGCCTTGCAGCGCTATTATTTCACCGGGATCCTCGGCGGCAGCATCAAGGGGTGATCGCGCGCGGTCGGGCATAGGCCGCACCGTCGCCATCGAACAGGAGCGCGTCCGACGCGGCGATCGCGAAGCGCAGCGTCTCGCCGAGCACCACGTGGCGATCGTGCGGCAATTGCGCGACCAGATGGGCGGCATCGCCGCCGTGTCCGAGATGCGCGAACGACAATGGCCCCAGCCGCTCGAACAGTTCGACCTGCCCCTCGAACACGCCGTCCGGTGCGGGATGGAGATGCTCGGGCCGGACGCCGAGCGTGGCGGAGCCACCGACGGCGCGTTGCGGGACCACCGCGTCGATCCGGCAAATCCCGCCATCCGGCAGCGCGACGGTCACGACGGTCGGCTCGGCTTGCACGATCCGCACGGGCAGCAGATTGATCGCCGGCGAACCGATCGCCGCGGCGACGCGGATCGTGGCCGGCGCGCGATACAGGTCGAGCGGTGCACCGACCTGCTCGATGCGGCCTTGCGCCATCACGACGATCCGGTTGGCGAGCGTCATCGCCTCGACCTGATCGTGCGTGACGTAGATCATCGTCGCCCCGAGGCGCTGGTGCAGCCGCGCGATCTCGTGGCGCATCCGGACCCGCAACGCGGTATCGAGGTTGGACAGCGGCTCGTCGAGCAGCAGGACCGCGGGATCGCGAACGATCGCCCGGGCGATCGACACGCGTTGCCGCTGCCCCCCGGAAAGCGCGCTGGGACGGCGGTCGAGCAACGCCTCGAGTTCGAGCGTCGCGGCGACGGCGGCGACCTTGTCGGCGATCACCTGTTTCGGGAGCTTCGCCATGCG
>NZ_JAKNQQ010000047.1 GCF_022662475.1 Sphingomonas sp. TREG-RG-20F-R18-01 | reverse complement strand
CTAGGTGTTTAGTCCCGGCATATGGTGGATCGGATCGACGATGAACCTGTCCAGCTCTGACGTCCAGATCTTGGCGATGTATTCGTAGGGTGTGAGGCCGCTGAGCGTCTTCAGTCGGCGGGCAAAATTATACGCAGCCATGAAGTCGGCAAGGTGCGTCCGTAGCTGCTCGTGGCTCTCGTAGTGGAAGCGTTTGACGGTCGCTTCCTTGATGGTGCGGTTCATCCGCTCAACCTGACCATTGGTCCAAGGGTGGTTCGGCTTGGTAAGCCGGTGCTCGATGTCATTGGCTTCGCATATCATGTCGAAGCGCATCTGCCGCGACCAGGCGGTGTTGCGGTTGCGCGGCTGCTCGGCGAACTGGATGCCGTTGTCGGTCAGGATCGTGTGGATCCGGTACGGCACCGCTTTCAGCAGGTGTTCCAGGAATTCCCAAGCCGTCCGCCTGTCAGCCTTGTCGACCAACTGCGTCACCGCGAACTTACTCGTGCGGTCGACGCCTACGAACAGATAAAGCTTGCCTTCGGCGGTCTGCACCTCGGCGATATCCACGTGGAAGAAGCCGATAGGGTAGCGTTTGAAGCGCTGCCGCTTTGGCTTGTCGCCTTCGATGTCCGGCAGACGGGAGATGCCATGGCGTTGCAGGCAGCGGTGCAGCGCTGACCGGCTCAGGTGCGGGATCGACGGCTGCAATGCGTAGAGGCAGTCGTCCAGCGGCAGCAACGTGTGACGCCGGGATGCGACGACCGCTGCCTCCTCGGCTTCGGTTAGGGTCGTGGAGTGAGGGGCCTTCGGCCCGGTCTTCAGATCCTCGACCGTCGCCCGCTTACGCCACTTCGCCACCGTCTTGGGGTTGATCCCCAGTTCCTGGCTCAACGTCGCGAGCGAAGCTTGCGATCGCTGTATTGCTGCTCTGACGGCGTGCGTGGTCGTGGCGCTCCCGTGACGTACCTGTCCCATATGGCTTCCTTCCATTCCAACGAAAGGATCGCACCATCAAAACGTGGGATCAAACACCTAG
>NZ_JAKNQQ010000046.1 GCF_022662475.1 Sphingomonas sp. TREG-RG-20F-R18-01 | reverse complement strand
CTAGGTGTTTAGTCCCGGCATCTGGTGGATCGGATCCACGATGAACATATCCGGCTCTGACGTCCAGATTTTGGCGATGTATTCGTAAGGCGTGAGGCCCCCGAGCGTCTTGAGCCTGCGGGCGAAGTTATAGGCAGCCATGAAGTCGGCGAGGTGCGTCCGTAGCTGGTCATGTTTCTCGTAGTGGAAGCGTTTGACGGTCGCCTCCTTGATGGTGCGGTTCATCCGCTCGACCTGCCCATTGGTCCAAGGGTGGTTCGGCTTGGTGAGCCGGTGCTCGATATCGTTCGCCTCACAGATCATGTCGAAGCGCATCTGCCGCGACCAGGCGGTGTTGCGGTTGCGCGGTTGCTCGGCGAACTGGATGCCGTTGTCGGTCAGGATTGTATGGATCCTGTAGGGCACAGCTTTCAGAACGTGTTCGAGGAACTCCCACGCGGTTCGCCTGTCAGCCTTCTCGACGAGCTGGGTGACCGCAAATTTACTCGTGCGGTCGATGCCGACAAACAGATAGAGCTTGCCTTCGGCGGTCTGCACCTCGGCGATATCGATGTGAAAGAAGCCAATCGGGTAGCGCTTGAAGCGCTGTCGCTTCGGCTTGTCGCCCTCAATGTCCGGCAGGCGGGAGATGCCGTGACGCTGCAGGCATCGGTGCAGCGCTGACCGCGTCAAATGCGGGATCGACGGCTGCAACGCATAAAGGCAGTCATCCAGTGGCAGCAACGTATGACGCCGGAACGCCACGACCGCCGCCTCCTCGGCTTCAGTCAGGGTCGTGGAATGAGGGGCCTTCGGCCCGGTCTTCATATCCTCGACCGTCGCCCGCTTCCGCCACTTCGCCACCGTCTTGGGGTTGATCCCAAGCTCCCGGCTCAACTCCGAGAGCGAAGCTTGCGATCGCTGTATTGCTGCTCTGACGGCGTGCGTGGTCGTGGCGCTCCCGTGACGTACCTGTCCCATATGGCTTCCTTCCATTCCAACGAAAGGATCGCACCATCAAACCGTGGGATCAAACACCTAG
>NZ_JAKNQQ010000045.1 GCF_022662475.1 Sphingomonas sp. TREG-RG-20F-R18-01 | reverse complement strand
GCAGCGCGGCGAGTCGATGAGTTCGATTGGGCGCGGCTTCGAGCGGGAGAGCTCGTCGATCTTCTCGGTGCTCTCACCGTCGGGCGGGATCCGCCCACCCGATCGGAAGCGATCCGGTCGGGCGCTCAGCTTGGCCGACCGCGAAGAGATATCGCGAGGTCTGGTCGCGGGCCGTTCCCTGCGCGCCATTGCAGTCCAGCTCGACCGGGCACCGTCAACGATCAGCCGGGAGGTCGGGCGCAACGGTGGCGCTGATCGGTATCGTGCCACGCTGTCGGATCAGGCGGCATGGGATCGCGCGCTGCGTCCGAAGCGCTGCAAGCTCGCTTGCCACCCGGGCTTGCGACGAACAGTATCGCGCAAGCTGCGCCGCAAATGGTCGCCAGAGCAGATTGCGGGCTGGCTCAAGCATAGCTTTCCGGACGAAGACCAGCATCGCGTGTCACACGAGACGATCTACAAGAGCCTTTATATTCAGACGCGTGGCGTCCTCAAGAAAGAGCTGCTCGAGCATCTGCGGGCGAAGCGCACGATCCGGCGCTCGCGCCATGCCAGCTTGAAGCGCGACGGGCTCGGCCAGATCAAGGACGCGGTCTCGATCAGCGAACGACCCGCATCGGTGGAGGACCGCGCCGTGCCCGGGCACTGGGAGGGCGATCTCATCTCGGGCGCACGCGGCAGCCACGTCGTGACGCTGGTCGAGCGCCAGTCGCGCTATGTGATCCTGGCCAAGGTCCCGAACAAGGAGACAGCCAGCGTCGTCTCCGCCCTGATCAAGCAGGCGCGCAAACTGCCGCACGAACTCTATCAGTCGCTGACGTGGGATCGTGGCAAGGAGCTTGCTGACCATCGGCGCTTCACTCTCGCGACCGACGTCGCTGTCTACTTCTGCGATCCACAGAGCCCATGGCAGCGGGGCACCAACGAGAACACCAACCGTCTGCTGCGCCAATATCTGCACCACGGCGTCGATCTGTCGACCTTCAGCTAGGCCCAACTCAGCGCGATCGCCCGACAGCTCAACGAGCGGCCGAGAAAAACCTTGATGTACCAAACGCCAGCTGAGAAGTTCGCACAGAGCGTTGCGTCGATCGGTTGAACCCACC
>NZ_JAKNQQ010000044.1 GCF_022662475.1 Sphingomonas sp. TREG-RG-20F-R18-01 | reverse complement strand
TGACGTGCCCCCCGTTTTTTCCTCCAATTGGAGCTAGAGTCCGACCCCGGAAAGGGACGGACAGATGAAGCGGAAGCAGTTTTCGGAAGAGCAGATCATCGGCATCCTGAAGGAAGCCGAGGCAGGTGCGGTGGTGACGGATCTGTGTCGTCGGCACGGGATGTCTAGCGCGACCTATTACGCCTGGAAGGCCAAGTTCGGCGGTCTGGAGGTGTCCGATGCGAAGCGGCTGCGGGCGCTCGAGGAGGAGAACGCCCGGCTCAAGCGACTGCTGGCGGATACGATGCTCGACAACGCAGGTCTGAAGGACCTGCTTTCAAAAAAATGGTGACGCCTGCCGCGAAGCGGGAAGCGGTCGCGCATCTCCAGACGGCGCTGGGGATGAGCGAGCGGCGGGCGTGTGCTGTCGTCGGAGCGGATCGCAAGAGCATGCGGTATCGTTCGTGCCGGGAAGATGATGGCGACCTACGGTCGCGTTTGCGAGAGTTGGCGCAGCAGCGCCGGCGGTTCGGCTATCGGCGACTGCATATCCTGCTGCGCCGGGAGGGCATCACGATCAACCGCAAGAAGACCCAGCGGCTCTACCGCGAGGAAGGTCTGACGGTGCGTCGCCGGAAGGGACGAAAGCGCGCCGTCGGCGCACGGGCGCCGGCCCCGGTGCTGGCGCTGCCCAACCAGCGCTGGAGCCTGGACTTCGTGCATGATCAGATGGCCACGGGCCGGCGGTTCCGCATCCTCAACATCGTCGACGATGTAACGCGCGAGTGCTTGCGGGCGGTACTCGACACATCGATCTCAGGCCGGCGGGTCGTGCGCGAGCTGGCCGACCTGATCGTCGAACGCGGCGCGCCGAAAATGATCGTCAGCGACAACGGGACCGAGCTCACCTCGAACGCGGTGCTTGCCTGGTCCGGCGACGCCGGCGTCGAGTGGCATTACATCGCGCCCGGCAAGCCGACGCAGAACGGGTTCGTCGAGAGCTTCAACGGTCGCATGCGCGACGAACTGCTCAACGAGACGCTGTTCTTCACGGTCCGCCAGGCGCGCTCGATCCTCGCGCGCTGGGTCGACGACTACAACACCGAGCGGCCACACTCCTCGCTCGGCTACGCCACACCGGCGGCCTTCGCCGCCGAACTCGAAAAGCAACGGTCGGGTTTAAACCCGACCGTTGCTTCACCCGCGCTCCTGCGCGACA
>NZ_JAKNQQ010000043.1 GCF_022662475.1 Sphingomonas sp. TREG-RG-20F-R18-01 | reverse complement strand
ATGACGTGCTCCCCAGAAATCATGCCATTGGTAAGTTAGCTCGTCAGATGGAGACGAGTGATGCGGCGAGGCCGATTTACCGAGGATCAGATCATTGGGGTGCTGCGCGAGCATGAAGCTGGCGTGAAGACCGCCGAGTTGTGCCGGAAGCACGGGATCAGCGACGCGACGTTCTACAACTGGAAGGCGAAGTATGGCGGCATGACTGTGTCGGAGGCTGCCCGGCTGCGCACGTTGGAGGACGAGAACCGACGGCTGAAGAAGCTGCTGGCGGAGTCGATGCTTGACGTGTCGGCGTTGAAGGATTTGCTGGGAAAAAACTGACCCGGTCTGCAGATCGCTACGCTACGGTGGAGAAGCTGATGGCCGATCACGGCTTCTCCGAGCGTCGCGCCTGCAGGCTGATCGGGGTCAATCGGTCGGCGTGGCAATATGAACCGCTTCGCGGGAAGGACGATGCTGTCCGCGAGCGGATGCGCGAGATCGCGAACGAGCGCCGTCGGTTCGGCTACCGACGGCTGGCGATCCTGCTGCGGCGTGAGGGCAAGGGCATGAACCTGAAGAAGGTGTACCGGCTGTATTGCGAGGAGCGACTGACGGTGCGCAAGCGTGGTGGCCGCAAGCGCGCACTGGGCACGCGGGCGCCGATGGCGATCCCGCAGGAACCCAATCTGCGCTGGTCTCTCGACTTTGTGTCGGACTCGTTGGCCTGCGGCCGGCGGTTCCGTATACTCAACGTTATCGACGACTACAGCCGGGAATGTCTGGGATGCGTCGTTGACACCTCGCTGTCGGGTCGACGGGTTGTTCGCGAACTGAGCGTCATCGCCGAGCGTCGCGGACTGCCGTGCATGGTGGTCAGCGACAACGGCACCGAGCTGACCAGTCATGCCGTCCTCGCCTGGTGTCAGGACACCGGGGTCGAGTGGCACTACATCACCCCGGGGAAGCCGCAGCAGAATGGCTTTGTGGAATCGTTCAATGGTCGCTTGCGCGACGAGTGTCTGAACGAGCACCTGTTCCCCTCGCTGGCTGCGGCGAGACGGATCATCGAGGCATGGCGGACGGACTACAACACCGTGCGTCCGCACAGCAGCCTTGGCGGGTTGGCACCCGCCGAGTTTACGAACCGCCCCCGCCAGGGGCATATGAACACCGAAGCTAAGTTATCAGCGGCCTGAAAAGGGGGAGCACGTCAG
>NZ_JAKNQQ010000041.1 GCF_022662475.1 Sphingomonas sp. TREG-RG-20F-R18-01 | reverse complement strand
TGTCCGTCGTCAGAACATTTGGCGCAACTCGCGGTGTAGGTTAGCGGAGTGCGGGCCTCGTCTGGGGGTTGATGTTAAGCGGCGAGCTTGCGGTGTTGCAAGCGCCGATGTTCGATGGTCTGTCGCTTGATCCTTTCACGCTGTTTGATGATGGCTGGTGCCCTGCCGAAGTAGGCGTCGGCGGGCGTCACGTTGTTCAGGCTCTCGTGGTAACGGTGATGGTTGTAGTGTTCGACGAAGGCCTCGATCTGGGCCTCGAGGTCACCGGGCAGGAAGTAGTTTTCGAGCAGGATGCGGTTCTTCAGGGTCTGGTGCCAGCGCTCGATCTTGCCCTGTGTTTGCGGATGCATCGGGGCACCGCGCACGTGGCTCATCTTCTGGGCCTCAATATATTCGGCCAGTTCGCCCGCGATGTAGCTGGGGCCATTATCGCTGAGCAGCCTGGGCTTGTGCAGCACCGTGGCGCTGTCGCAGCCGGAAGCCGCGAGCGCGAGGTCCAACGTGTCGGTCACATCCTCTGCGCGCATGTTGGTGCATAGCTTCCAGGCGATGATGTAGCGCGAGAAGTCGTCGAGCACCGTCGAGAGGTACATCCAGCCCCAGCCGATAATCTTGAAGTAGGTGAAGTCGGTCTGCCACATCTCGTTCACCCGGGTGGTCTTGGTGTGGAACTGGTCGGCAGCCTTGATCACGACATAGGCCGGGCTGGTGATCAGATCATGGGCCTTCAACAGGCGGTAAACCGTGGCTTCGGACACGAAGTAGCGCTTCTCGTCGGTGAAGCGCACGGCCAGCTCGCGGGGTGACAGCTCGCTGTAATCCAGCGCCATCTCGACGATCTGGTCCTGCACTTCGGGCGCGATCCGGTTCCACACCCGGCTCGGGGCCGACGGGCGGTCCTCCAGCGCCTCCGGGCCGCCCGCAACGTAGCGATCGTACCAGCGGTAGAACGTCCGGCGGGCGATGCCGAGCTTGTCCAGCGTGCGCTTGGCGGGCAGATGCGACTGCTCGACGATCCTGATGATCTCGAGCTTTTCCGATGCGGGATACCTCATTCGTCGTCGCCCCCATCCGCGATCATGCTTTTTTTGAGCAGACGGTTCTGGAGCGTCAGGTCGGCAACGCACTCCTTCAGGGCGCGGGTCTCGCGGCGCAGGTCATGGACCTCGCCGCTGGTCGCAGCACGGGCAGTGTCGCCGGCCAACCGGCGCTTGCCGGCTTCCATGAACTCCTTCGACCACGTGTAGTACAGGCTCTGGGCAATGCCTTCCTTGCGGCACAGCTCGGCAATGCTGTCCTCGCCGCGCAGGCCGTCCAGCACGATGCGGATCTTGTCTTCGGCCGAGAAATGCCGACGGGTCTGCCGCCGAATGTCCTTCACTACCCGCTCGGCAGGGGCCTTGGCGGGCGATTTTTTTAAGGAGGGTTGGGGCTTCATCTTCGTTCCTTCGTCACTACGACGAAGCCCCAACCCTCCTTAAATCACAACCTCAAATCTGTGCCATTGGTGCTGACGGGGAACA
>NZ_JAKNQQ010000040.1 GCF_022662475.1 Sphingomonas sp. TREG-RG-20F-R18-01 | reverse complement strand
GGTCCGACGGGTTTCTAGCCGCGGTCCTGGATGTCTACCGGATGCCTAAAGGTCATAGCTCGGGGCCCCGTCATCCTCGGGCGGGAAATCGGGGTAGACGATTGGCTTATCCCCGAAGTGCCGCTTCACAATCCGGTCACGCCGTTCGAACGTATCCTCATCCGGATCGATGTCGTCGGCATAGGTGTATGTCACCTCGAACGTGTCGCCCTTGATGAGATACTCAATTTCCGCCCAGCGGTTTTGTGGCGTCTCGGCATTCCAGAGATCGAGAAGCGCGTCGCCAAGTCGGTCCAAGTCGGGGCGGCGGTATACTATATTGTTTCCCTGGTTCTTGAATATCGAGGGAGCGACCATCGTCGATCTCACGCGCGCATAAAGCAACGTGCCATCGAGCGAATACGCCGTGTCCTCCGCTAGAAGCTGGCCAATTTCGCCGAGAAGGCGATCCGTCTCGTCATTTGCCACGGCGTTTCTCCTTTGGCTCGTTCGGAATTCGCACTCTTTCCTCATGGCCGTTTATCGTAAACCAGATGTTAATCACCGAAGGACGTTTCGACGCGCCATCATAGCTCGGCACGATCTTCACGGTAACATCCCTTCCCGCCCGCCTTGCCCTCGCCCATTGATCCTCAAGGAACCGATATTCGCCGCGATTGAAGTTAGCATCTTGCGCAAAGTGGTTGAATGCGTCGGTCGGCCCATTGAACCGTGCCGCGATATAGTGACCGCCGTCGTCGGTCGGTCGCCGATCGGCGCCACCGGCCTGCGCTTGTGCCGTTTTCGATCGCACTTGCGTGTAGGCAAGTTCCAGGGTCCCTGACACTCTGCGGGTCGTCCCGTCTCGTCGATCTGATATTCGTAGCCGCTGCGGACCTCGCGACGAAGTGGTCTCGCGGCGCTGGAACGCTGGGCTGTCGTTGTCGGCGGTACTGATGCTTGCTGCTTCGAGGGGGTCGATGGGGCTTTCGCACCCGTCCGCTGCTTTGGCGGATCGACGCCCCAATCGCCCGACGCCCCCGCACCGCCGAAGCTGCCACCACCGCCTCGCGTAAAGCCCCCACCGCCCCAGCTATTATTGGAAATCGGTCGCTGCGCGTTTGTGTTCGGGGACGGGCGAGGGGACGAGCCGGACGCCTTTGCTGTGGGAGTCGGGCCCGGGCGTGGTCGCTGTCGGTTCGTGGCCGAACGAGCTTCGCGGGGCCAATCTTCGCGAGACGACGCACCGCCGCCTGATCCCCCGCTGCTGCGAAACCCGCCACCCCCGCTTTGGCCATAGTTACGCCCCGACCCAGCAAAGGTGAACTGACCGTCCGCGGGATCATGCCAAGGATTGAACTTAAGTTCTACGTCGTCCGCGATAGCCACGCTCGGCAATCTGCCGGTCCGCAGCCAGATTGAAAAAGCGCGTCGCCGTTCGTTATCGGTTATGGGAATCCTGCCGCCCTCGCTGTCTCATGCGGCGAGAACATTTGAGCAACATTTTCCTACAAGTCAACTTGCGATTGCGGCGATCGACGGCGCGGGGCTACCGCATTGCCCAGCTTTGTCCTGTACGCCGTCCGATTTGT
>NZ_JAKNQQ010000004.1 GCF_022662475.1 Sphingomonas sp. TREG-RG-20F-R18-01 | reverse complement strand
GCTAGGACGCTTGTCAGGCTGCGCATTTCGGCAAAACGGATAGATTATCGTCATGGCAGATGTGAAGATCACGACCGACCTACAGCTCGACGATGCGACAGTGCGCGTCTTGCGCGACTTGTTCGGGTGCACGGAAGGGGAACTCGGCGCGAAGCTCGGGCCTTACGTAAAGGCCGCGGCCCACGAATATATCGAGATGTTCACCGGCGCCGCGCCGATCACCAGTGCGACTGACGTACGCGAACCCCGTTTGGTTGCGATCATTCGCCACGGCCTCGGCGCAATCCCCAAGCCGGCAGAGCTCGGCCGTCTGTTCAAGATGACCACGACCGGCGCCGCGACCCTTGTTCAGAATGTCTCAGCGAAACACGATGTCAGCGTCGGGCCAATTTACAACGCAGCACTCTTGGCCTACGTCACCGCAGCGAAACCGGACGAAGGCGCGAAAGCAGGCAAACATTTCGTCTCGATTGATAACGTGGCCATGGTCCGTAAACTCAACGATCTGCTCCGCGGAGCCGATGAACCGATGACACTTGTTCGACTGACAGAGGATAGCGCCAGTCTCTACGGGATGGACCCCGCCTCCAAAGAATATCTGATCAAGGTACTTACCCCTCTTGCCGAGCGCGGGAATGGCGGCTGAGGCGGGCAATCTTGATCAGGTACTTGTCGCCGCGACGCTCGTTGCAGCGAGCCTCGCGGTGCTATTCGTCGTTTGGCAAGCGGATGTCGCAGCAGCGCTTGCGCTTAAACCCAACATCGGCGGGAATGCGAACGACGGTGAATCGCGGGCCACTGTGCGATGGGTGCTGTTCACGCGGTCGCTGCCGCTGCTCGCAACTGCGATCACCACTTTCTTGATCCTGCTCCACCAGATTGCCCCGATCCTGCAGGAGGTGGGTCGATGCATGAGGAAGGCTTGTACATTCGACGATGCGAAGGCCCTTGCGGTCGTCAACGTCGCGGTCGTCGGCCTGCTCGTGCTCGGACTCTTCGGCCAGCTCGTCTCGCACTGCGTCAAATGGCGGCGGCTTGGAGGGTTCGCCTGGCTCATAAATAAGAAGCCCAAGGCCGGCTAGCTTGACGCCCGACGCGTCGCGTCGGAGCCGCCCATCAATTCCTAGGCCGGTAGTTGAATCGCAGGTTTCGGGTCACGCAGCTGAGAATGCCGCCATTCGTTGCGACAGATCAGTTAGACTGCAAGAGTTCTAGGGCCCTGGCGGGAGAGCCTGTGAAAGGGCGCTAGTCGGTGCTGAAGTAGCTTTTCCCGGAAATCCCGGCGCGATCGAAGAAAGCCTGGTTGCGCCCCCGTGCGTCGCCCAGAAGCGTATCCCAGCCGACAAGTTCGATCGAACCAAGAAACCCGTCGCGCGGTTGATAGACCCGTCCACGCCCGTCCGCAGTCCGCTGCCATGTGTACGTCCAGTCGTCTAGCTTGCCGACAATGTCGGCGACGACGAAGCAGTGGAACACGGTGCGGTCATCGAGCTTGATCGGACGGCCCTTTACATCTGTCATGGTGCCCGATTGCAGCCGGCGGACATAGCGCTCTACCTGCAGCTGCGGGTTCTCGTCGTCCGCATAGCTGGTCCGTCCGGGGCGCTTGAACTCGATCAGCAGCACCTTCGACGGTTCCTCGACTTGGCGAAGACCATGGACGTAGTCGAAGATGAGCACATCAGGCCGCTCGTCGCTGTCGGTCGCGGCTGACAGGGCGCTGAATTCGACATCGGAGCTGAAATATTGCGCGAAGGTGAGGCGCTCATCGACGATCCACAGGTCGTGCGAGCTCGCGGGTGCCACCTTCTTGGTCCCATCTTCGAGCGTGTTCACACGTAACGGGCAGATGAAGGAGTGCAGCACGTCCTCGCGCTGGTAGGAGCTGTCGCGCGTGTCGTCGCGGACCTTCTGCATCAGTATCTCGATGAAATCGAGAACGACCTTCCGGCGGATGATGTACTCGGCGAGGCTGCGCTGCTCGGCGTCCTCAATCGCCTGGCCAGCCTCGCTCACCGCCGCTGCGAAAGAATCCACGGTGACGGCGCCATCCTTTAGCCGATTGAGGACGGACCTGATCTTCTCGGCCTGGCGCTGGTCACGCCTGAAGCGCTCCCGCGACAGATGCCCGTAGATCGCGTCGTCATTGAGTTCACCAGAAGGCAGCTTCGCCTGCAGTTCCTCGGTGCTCCCGAAGGCCACCGATGGATATGACTGCGTGATCTCCTGGATGATGCCTCGTTGCTCTCCGCTCAACTCGGCCAGCGGCTCCTCCAGAAAGCGCTCGATTTCGACGGTGCAGACATCGTTGATGATGCGATCGAGGATAACATCCTCGAACATGAAGGCGGTCCGTTCCTGGTTCACGTTCCGGTCGAGAAACTCGCCTGTCAGGATCGCGTGGAACACGCGGTCCCCACCGGGTCCGAAGTATTTTAGTCCCAGCTTGCCGTCGATGCTCTGCGAATAGACGGTCCGATCGTGCGCGATGAAGTGGACAAAATGCGATCCCTTCAGGTCGGCGCTCGCCACCTTATCGCATTCCATGAGGGTGAGGAGCAGTTTGCCGTACTCCTCTGTGACCAGTTCAATCCCGGCCTCCTTGCGATGCACGATCTTGTCGATGTCGCCGGGATAGTGGCGCGTCTCGTCGCCGACGTAGACCGTGACCGCCGGGCACCTTCCGCCGATGAACGTCGGCAGGAAATGGGACGTTAGATGCTGAAAGACGAAGCTGTCACGCCCGGGAAAACAAGCTTGGTAGCCGTTGTCGCGCAGGCCCTCGAAGCGGACGTGGAAAGAAGTCCCCGCATCGGAGGCCGCGGGTGTTTCGACATAGCCCTCGATCTGATCGTCGTTCGCCAGACGGAACCCGAAGCTCCGGCTCACCAAACGATCGTCATCCTGGAAGACTGTCTTCACGTCGATTTTTTGAAAACAGTCCAGCCACAACAGGCGGCCGACGCCCTTGCCGCCGATGGCGAGCTTGTTGTCAGTGTCTGTCGTCGTGAAGGCCTCCCAATTTCGTTCGTCGAGGCCAAGCCCGTTATCCTCAACCGTAGTCCAGACACCCTCCTTCTTGCGATTTGTGTTCACCGTCACGACGACACGACCGTTCGTCGTCACCGACTCGCCGAACTTGTTCTGCGTCGAATGGATGGCGTTGCTGATCGCCTCGAACAGCGGCTGCATCGCCGCCGCGACTGACGTCGGCTTCGGTAGTCGGTCGATGCGCTTCACAAGGTTCGGACGGAGAGATGTCACGCGCGCAGAACAACGTGGCACCCTGTGGAAGTCAAGCCGAGGCGGGTGGGGCAGGCGCTCTCATGCGGTTTGCGGTTCTAGCCGGTCTTCGTGGTGCGCCCGAGGATACTCCGTAGGCATCAGCCGCCGGCGTCCTGATTGGCCGCAGGCGGAATGAATTTGCCATCCATCGTGAGGAATCTGACATATCCAGTCTCGATAGCGGCAGCGACCGTCTTAGGGTCGCGCGTGCCGTTCACGCTTATGGCACGAGCGTCCACGAAGTTTCGGACTGCGAACAGCAGCGCATGACCGAAACCTTCCGGATCGAATTCCTTGAGCTTGAGCGGAGGCCGGGTGCCAGCGATCATGACGGTGGTCTTGTCGTGGACCAATGACATGAACGTCGGTCGGCTGATCAGATTGCGGTTGGCGACCGCGAACATCGCCCCGACCTCGCGCAGTTGCAGCTCCGAAATCGGTCCCTCGATAAGGTCCAGACGCTCGGACCACGCGCTTTCCGCTGCGGTGGAATCGTTCAAGGTAGCGACGATGCCGATCCGGCCGAGCCGACAGATCAGCGTCTGGTCGAAGGTGAAGTCGAGATAATCATAGCCATCGCTCGAAAGCGCGCCGTCGATCTCGAAGATCTGTAGCGAGCCGATCGTTTCCGGCATCAGGCTTGCCTTAGTGAATGGCGATCTCGCGACGGCATGCAGGTGGTGCATGTCGCCCCAGTCGTAGATGTCTCCGATCACCTCGTGGCCAAGCCGGCGATCCTTGTGCACCCTTACGGTGCGGTCCTTGAGGTGGACCTTGAAGAAGAGCAGCGACAACCAGGTGAATAGGAGCCTCAGGTTCGCCTCGTCGAGGCGCTGCACCAAATCCTCAAATTTCCCGTCCAACAATTGGGAGACTGGCGTTTCCACCTGCACCCCTAGAAGGCTGTTGCATTCGACGCAGCACGGAACCGTATAGCTGCGATAATGACGATGCTCGCCAGTGGGCAGTATGACCGTCTTGTCGAAAAGGTTGTAGCGCTTCAGTAGCCAACGCGGGACGATGTGCTCGTCGTTGAATTGCTTGTCGTGCGGGAAGGCCCCGCAGATCAAACAGCCATTACCCATGACGATGTCATCGATGAAGCGCTGGCAGCTGAACAGAAGTATGCGGCCGTCGCGAGCGACGATCGTCTGGTCGAGCTGATCACTCACGATCGGCTTTCATTTTAACCAACGTTCTTCCTTCCTTCGCCGGCGCAGACGCGCCTAGCCGCGTGCTAATGAGCCCTTCTCATTGCAAACGCGCCGCCGAGCGAGCTGACCACCCTAGCATCCAGACTGATATATGCCCGCGTCTCATTCTGCATAAAATGGCAGCTTTCGGGCAGATCCAGAGGGATGGTGAACGACCGGCATTAGCGCATTGCTGCCGAAGCGAGATCCTTGAATGAGCGTCCGCTTACGCCTTCTGAGCGCCTGAAAGCGGACAGACCGTAATCCACCAAAGATTACGAAAAGCAGACCTATTCCTATGTGGCCATTTCCGAGGTGGGCTTGGAAACGAACTTGTACACGGTACCTCGAGAAATTCCGAGTTGGCGTGCGATATGGGCGGGCTTCATACCGTCGGCGATCAGCTTTTTAACCGCATCGGGATCGATGCGCGCCTTGCCGCCCTTGTAGACGCCCCTCGCCTTTGCGGCCTCGATACCTTCAAGTTGCCGCTCTCGCCGAAGGTTTGTCTCAAACTCTGCAAATACGCCGAGCATATCGAGAAATGCCTTTCCGGCAGCAGTGCTGGTATCGATCGGCTGTTCCGTCGCCTTAAGCCCAATCCCCCTGCCTTTCAGCTCATGCACAATATCTTGCAGATCCTTCATTGACCGGGCGAGCCGGTCGATACGGGTCACCACCAGCGTGTCTCCTTCACGAAGAAAATCGAGCAGGACTTGCAGCTCGGTTCGCGCGCCGCGTCCGCTCCCCGACTTCTTCTCCGATCGGATAGTCTGGCAGCCAGCGGCGCGCAGAGCGCTTTGCTGGATACCCAGATCCTGCTCGGAGGTCGAAACGCGTGCATAACCGAAAAACGTCATCTGAACCTCATCTGTTCAATCAGGTTCTAGACCGTTTGTGCGGGGTGTTCAATCTATATGTGAACAACCCTGATTGAACAGCGGAATTGTTCAGCGCAGTGTGTTTACCCACGGTATACCCTGATGTAACGACCTCAGCTTTGCATTCGACTCGGAACCGAAACATGAATGACAAGAACGGTTTTTCGCGACCAGCAGCAGACGAAATGATTTCGAGTTGGCTCAAACGGGTCTCGATAGACCTTGGTTTCGGAAGCACTAAGTGCCTTCTTGAAGCCCTTGGTTGGCCAGTATGCAAAGACTCTGAGATCGACTTCGCTTGTCCAGAGACTCTTTTGCGGAAAATAGTAGACGTCACTGAAGCCGATTTAGCCCAAATGCACAAACACACATTTACATCTACAGAACGACTGCCCTATCCGTCGGATAAGTCGTTCTCTGCTGACATAACTGGTTATATTTGGGGTGCGTCACCAAGGGATGTTACCCGACAGGCCGTCCTTCTAAATAGGTTTGGCTGCGGATCGCTCGTAATCAAAAGGCCCAGTGATAGTTGTTATGATCAATTTCATAGGGAACTAGCATTTAGAGAATTGATGAGAACGCCAGCAGGCAGCTCCCTGGCTTTTGCACGGTATGAGTCATTGTCACTTGATTCAGAAGAACTCATCAATCGCTTGAAAAAAGCTGTTTCCAAAAGAATCATTGTTCATTTTGCAGAGAGCAGCACCACGATCTCGATGCGGGAACAAGTTGACGATCTCCGCAAGGAAATTATGCGGAGCGCAACTCATTCACATTATGCTAAAATGCGCAGATCCTCGGCACGGCTGCTCATCCGCGGTTCAGCCTTATCCGATGAGGAGCAGCTTTCAATATTTGAAGCGTATTGCAGTGGCAAATCGACTGTCAGCGAACTGTGTTTGCAATATGGTGTTTCTTACGCCCCGATATATAGATGCTTGCACCGCATAAACGGAAACAATGGCTTGCCAGAAATTTCAGGATCTACAAGACGTCGCGCAGGCCGAATTCCCGGACGCAATAAATTGGCTAACAGGGGATGCTGACCCGCCCTTTCAGATCCGGCTGGAACGATACGCAGTGGAAACGCTGCGAGATTATCATCCTGACGAGCATTTCTGCGAAGGCTCGCTGTTTTTTACAGCGTTTGCTTCAAAGTACGACACGAACGACAGATTCCGCCCGTGCCACTGCAATTAGTCTCTCCCCGATGCAATAGATCAGTCCTTTGCCACACCGCCGCCGACCAGCGCCGCCATCGACGCCGAGTGGTGCGGCGCACGGAACGGTCGCGCGCGCGTCAGCCTTCCACCGGTCAGCGTCCCCGCGACGCTCGCGACCATCGAGACTTCGAGCGCCTCCGCCGCATCGAGCGGCGGGAGGATGCCGGGCAGGCACGACGCCATCAGCGACTTTCCCGAGCCCGGCGGCCCCACCATGATGAGGTTGTGCCCGCCCGCCGCCGCGATCTCGAGCGCGCGCTTGGCGGTCTCCTGCCCCTTCACCTGCCGCAGGTCGGGGCCGGGTACGATCGGCTCGGCCTGCCCCGGCGGCGGCGCGGCCAGCAGGCCGTGTCCCTTGAAGTGGTTGATCAGCGACAGGATGTCGGGCGCGGCGAGCACGCCCTGTCCCGCCCATGCCGCTTCCGCCCCCTGCGCGACCGGGCAGATCAGCCCCTTGCCGAGCTCGGAGGCATGCAACGCCGCGAGCAACACCCCGGGCGACGGCGCGATCCGCGCGTCAAGCCCGAGCTCGCCGACCACGACATGATCCGCCAAATCCTCGGCATCGACGATCCCCATCGCCGCGAGCAACGCCAGCGCGATCGGCAGGTCGAAATGCGAGCCTTCCTTGGGCAGGTCCGCGGGGGAGAGATTGACCACGATCCGCTTGGGCGGCAGCGCCAGCCCCATCGCGGCGATCGCGCCGCGCACCCGCTCCCGGCTCTCGCCGACCGCCTTGTCGCCGAGCCCCACCACGTTGAAGGCGGGCAACCCGGGAATCAGCTGGACCTGCACCTCGACGGCGCGCGCCTCCAGACCCAGATATGCCACCGTCGACACGCTCGCGACCATTCGTTCCCCCCCGGGCCTGTTCCCGGGCCTAACGGACGCCGACACGAAGTCCACTGCCTTGCCAAGCGCGTCAGGCTTCCCACATGCTGTGGCGATGCAGTCCACGCGCCATCCGATGCTCCGGCTCACCCTGTTCTCGGTCGGCGTGGTGCTCGTCCTCGCCGCGCCGATCGTCGGCGCGATTCCCGGGCCCGGCGGGATCTTCGTGTTCGCGGCCGGTCTTGCGCTGCTGTTGCAGAATTCGCTGTGGGCGAAGAAGCGGTTCGTCCAGGCCAAGCGACGATGGCCGAAGGTCGGCCATTATGCCGACATGGGGCTGAGGCGGCAGAGTGCGGCGCGGCGCCGCGCACGCGATCGCGCAATCACCGTGGCGCGTGATTGACTAGCGCGCCCTTTTTGCCTAGGGGGACCGCTTACGAGGCCGTCCGCGTGGCGGCCCTTTTCTGTTTGCAGTCCTAGGGAATGAACGATGAAGCGGACCTTTCAGCCGAGCAATCTGGTGCGTGCACGCCGCCACGGGTTCCGCTCGCGCATGGCGACCCCGGGTGGCCGCAACGTGATTCGCGCCCGCCGCAACCGCGGCCGCAAGAAGCTGTCGGCGTAAACCGGGATCTCCGCGGCGCGACCATCGAGACGATGGCGCGCCGCGCCGATTTCCTCGCCGCGAACGCGGGGAAACGCGCGCCGATGCCGGGATTCGTCCTGTTGATGCGGCGGCGCGACGATGGTTCCCCGGCGATGCGCGTGGGCTTTACCGTCACCAAGAAAGTCGGCAATTCCGTCATCCGCAACCGGCTCAAGCGTCGGCTGCGTGCCTTGGCGCGTGAGCTGTTGCCGGTCGCCGGAGTCGAAGGCGCGGATCACGTGCTGATCGGCCGCAGCGGCGGGATCGAACGCGATTACGCGGCGATGCGCAGCGAACTGACCAAGGCGCTGGCCAAGGTGGTGCGGTGAGCATTCCCCGACCCGACGGCGGTCGTTGATGTGCGAACCGCGCCCCACCCTCCTCGCCCGCGCGCTGATCCTCGTCGCGCGCGGCTGGCAGATCGGCCCGTCGGCGGTGCTCCCGCCAAGCTGCCGCTTCCAGCCAAGCTGTTCCAGCTATGCAATTACCGCAGTTCGCCGCTATGGCGCTCTGAAGGGCGGATGGCTGGCCGCGAAACGAATCGCGCGGTGTCATCCCTGGGGCGGGTACGGACCCGACCCGGTCCCATGATCGCCGAAACCCTGATCGACGAACGGATACGACTCGCGTGAAGCACGACAGCAAGAATTTCATCCTCTTCGCGCTCTTTGCCGCGATCATTCTGCTCGGCAGCAACTTCCTCACCCAGAAGTTCTTCCCCGCGGCGAACCCGCCCGCGACCAAGGTCGTCAAGGGCAAGTCGAAGGCGCTCGAGACCTCGACCGGCCCCGCCGCGGACGGCGCGCTGGCAGTCCGCGACCGCAACGTCGTGCTGCGCGAAAGCGCGGGCCAGCGCGTCCGGATCGAGACGCCAAAGCTCAACGGGTCGATCAATTTGAAGGGCGCGTGGATCGACGATCTGACGCTGTCGCAATATAAGGAAACGGTCGCGAAGGGCTCGCCCCCGATCCGGCTGTTCTCCCCGCGCGGGACCAAGGACGCCTATTACGCCGGCTTCGGCTGGTCGGGCGACGGCGTCACCGTCCCCAATGGCGATACCGTCTATACGGCTTCGTCCAACGTGCTGCGCCCGGGCCAGCCGGTCACGCTCAGCTACGCCAACCCGCAGGGCCAGCGGTTTGCGCTGACCGTCGCGATCGACGACAAGTACATGTTCACGGTCCGTCAGGTCGCCGCCAACGGGGGCGCGACGCCGATCGCGCTGCGTGCCTATTCGCTGATTTCGCGCACCGGCGTCGGCACCGAGGCGGATACCTGGACCAACCACGTCGGCCCGATCGGCGTGTTCGACAAGGGCGCGACCTACGACATCACCTATGACAATCTGAAGGGCAAGGACGCCTCGTTCTTCGGCAAGATCTGGGGCAGCGGCGCCAAGCCCGGCGAGAACATGTTCGACGGCAATGGCGGGTGGGTCGGCTTCGGCGACAAATACTGGCTCGCCGCCGCGATCCCCGATGCCAACGCCCCCGTCCATGCCGGCTTCACCGCCGCCACGGGCAACACCTTCCAGGCCGGCTTCACGCTCGCCCCGCGCGTCGTCGCGCCGGGCAAGGCGCTGGTCACCACCGCCAAGCTGTTCGCGGGCGCCAAGGAAACCAACACGCTCGACCGCTATGAGGATCGCCTCGGCGTCCGCCACTTCGGCAAGGCGATCGACTGGGGCTGGTTCGAGGTCGTCGAGAAGCCGATCTTCAAATATCTCGACTGGTTGTTCCGCATGATCGGCAACTTCGGGGTCGCGATCATCCTGCTTACCGTCACGATCCGCACGCTGATCTTCCCGATCGCGCAGCGCCAGTTCGCGTCGATGGCGGCGATGAAGGCGATCCAGCCGAAAATGAAGGCGATCCAGGAAAAGTATAAGGACGACAAGGCGCGCCAGCAGCAGGAAGTGATGGCGCTTTACAAGACCGAGAAGGTCAACCCGCTCGCGGGCTGCCTGCCGACGCTGATCCAGATCCCGATCATGTACTCGTTGTACAAGGTGCTGCTGCTGACGATCGAAATGCGGCACCAGCCGTTCGTCGGCTGGATCCACGATCTGTCCGCGCCCGACCCTGCGACGATCCTCAACCTGTTCGGCTATCTGCCGTACCATCTGCCGCCGTTCCTTGCGATCGGGATCGTGCCGGTCCTGCTCGGCGTGTCGATGTTCTTCCAGTTCAAGCTCAACCCCGCGCCGATGGACGAGGCCCAGAAGCAGGTGTTCGCGCTGATGCCGTGGGTGCTGATGTTCGTGATGGCGCCGTTCGCGGTCGGGCTGCAGGTTTACTGGATCACGTCGAACCTGTGGACCGTCGCGCAGCAGCGGTTGCTGTATGCGCGTCACCCGGGCATGCGCGAGCCCGCTGCCACGAAGGTCGTCAAGGCATGAGTTTCGAACCCGAAGCGATCGAGGCGGCGCGCAAGATCTTTGCGGGGCCGGTGGCCTTCCTGAAGTCCGCGCCCGCGCTCGAGTTCCTGCCCAATGCGGACGTGCCCGAAGTTGCGTTCGCCGGTCGCTCGAACGTCGGCAAGTCGTCGCTGCTCAATGCGCTGACGCATCGCAACTCGCTCGCGCGCACGTCGAACACGCCGGGGCGGACGCAGGAGCTCAACTTCTTCGACGTCGGCACGCCGCTGACGTTCCGCCTCGTCGACATGCCTGGCTATGGCTTTGCCAAGGCGCCCAAGGACATGGTCCGCAAGTGGCGCTTCCTGGTGAACGACTTCCTGCGCGGGCGCGACGTCTTGAAGCGCGCGCTGGTGCTGATCGACTCGCGCCACGGCATCAAGGACGTCGACCGCGAGATCCTCGAGATGCTCGACAAGGCGGCGGTCAGCTACCGCATGGTGCTGACCAAGGCGGACAAGATCAAGGCGAGCGACCTCGCCGAAGTGACCGAGGCGACCGCGGTGGAAGCCCGCAAGCGGCCGGCGGCGCATCCGGACATTCTGGTGACGTCGAGCGATACCGGGCTGGGCATCCCCGAACTGCGCGCGGCGGTGATCGAAGCGATCAGCTGAGCGGCGGGGGCCCGCCGCCCTGGCGGTTCCCTCCAATATTACTTCCCCGGCGAAGGCCGGGGCCCAGGAGCGGGCGTTGCGTAAGTCAGCGCAGCACCCTGTTACCACGACCCTCGCTACTGGGCCCCGGCCTCCGCCGGGGAAGTGAAGGGAGGACGGACCGTTCGCGGACGTTGGCACCCCCAAACTCCGCACGGCGGGTGATCAAGGCAATCCTCTGAGGCGCTAAGGATGCGTTCGTCCGAGACGGCCCGTGCGCCGCTACCACCTCCCCTTCCTACAACCTCCCCGGCAAAGGCCGGGGCCCAACAGCGGCCGTTGCATAAGTGAGCGCAACACCCTGTTACCACGACCTTCGCTACTGGGCCTCGGCCTCCGTCGGGGAAGTGAAGGGGGGACGGACCGTTCGCGGACGTTGGCACCCCCAAACTCCGCACGGCGGGTGATCAAGGCAATCCGCTGAGGCGCTAAGGATGCGTTCGTCCCAGACGGCCCGTGCGCCACTACCACCTCCCCTTCCTACAACCTCCCCGGCGAAGGCCGGGGCCCAGGAGCGGCCGTTGCATCAGTGAGCGCAGCACCCTGTTACCACGACCTTCGCTACTGGGCCCCGGCCTCCGCCGGGGAAGTGAAGGGAGGACGGACCGTTCGCGGACGTTGGCACCCCCAAACTCCGCACGGGCATGATCAAGGCAATCCGCTGAGGCGCTAAGGATGCGTTCGTCCCAGACGGCCCGTGCGCCGCTACCACCTCCCCTTCCTACAACCTCCCCGGCGCAGGCCGGGGCCCAGGAGCGGGCGTTGCGTAAGTGAGCGCAACACTCTGTTACCACGACCTTCGCTACTGGGCCCCGGCCTCCGCCGGGGAAGTGAAGGGAGGACGGACCGTTCGCGGACGTTGGCACCCCCAAACTCCGCACGGCGGGTGATCAAGGCAATCCGCTGAGGCGCTAAGGATGCGTTCGTCCCAGACGGCCCGTGCGCCGCTACCACCTCCCCTTCCTACAACCTCCCCGGCGAAGGCCGGGGCCCAGGAACGGGCGTTGCGTAAGTGAGCGCAGCACCCTGTTACAGCAACCTTCGCTACTGGGCCCCGGCCTCCGCCGGGGAAGTGCAGCAATAGCGGGATCGCTCGCCGAGATTAGACGTCCTCCGCATCCTGCCCTATACCCGCTGGATGACCCGCAAGATGCCACCGCCCCTCCGCCCCGTCCTGCTGGCGATCGCGAGCATCGTCGCCGTACCCGCCGCCGCGCTGGCACAAAGCAACGACCCGGCGCCTTCCGCGCAAACCACCCCCGCCCCGCCAGGCGACACGATCCGCCTGAGCGACGCCGAGCGCGACGCGATCCTCGACAGCAATACGGTCGAAAGCGCCGCCATCGCGCGCGGCGAACGCGACCAATCCGGCAAGGGCGCGCTCGGTATTCACGGCGAGGTGGGTGCCGCGATCGGGACGAACGGCTACCGCAGCGCCTATGGCGTCGCGGCGATTCCGCTGGGCGACAATGCCGGGGCGGTGGTGTCGTTCGAGAGCACCCAGTTCGACGGGTATCGCCGCCGCCGCTGAGGGCCGGACGCGTCACGCCGCAATCCCATCGCCGCGACCGCGCCTGCCGACCTGGCCGTTCCTTTTTACCTCCTCCCCGGCGGAGGCCGGGGCCCAGTAGCAAAGGTGGTGGTTGCCGCGGGCAGTCCTCCGCGACTCACCGCTCGCTACTGGGCCCCGGCCTACGCCGGGGAAGCAGCAAAGGAAGCGGCAGAGGAAGGAGAAGGGGAAAGCACTTCCCAGCCCACGGGACGCGCTGCAGATGCGCACCCGTCGCTCACGCCACGCTATACGTCGCCGCGTGGTCCACCGGAAACGCCACCGAGCGCGCGATGAAGCAATGCGCATGGATTTGCGCATGAATCGCATCCGCCGCCGCAGCATCGCTCCCGGCCGCGAGCGTGATGCGCGGGCGGAGCACTGCCCTGACGAACCGCCCGGTCCCGTCGGGCGCGCTTTCCGCCACGCCGAGCGGATCGTCCGCATAATCGGTCACCACGATCCCCGCGGCGCTCGCCAGATGCAGATACCAGAGCATATGGCAGGCAGCGAGGCTTGCGAGCAGCATGTCCTCCGGGTTGGGCAGCGCCGGGTCGCCGCCCAGCCGCGGATCGTTCGAACATTGCAGGGCGACGCCGGCGGGCGTCACCAGCTCCCACTTCCGGTCATAGCCGTGGTAGCGCCGCGTCCCGTCGCCGCGATTCCCGGTCCAGCCGATCCGCGCGGTGAAGGCGTGCTCCGCCATGGCTATGCCTCGATGATGTGCGGCACGAAGCGCGCGGTGTTGCCGGTAATCGGCCCGTCCTCGCGGATCCCCATGCCGGCGGGCGCGCCATCGACCATCCACGCACCGATCACCGGGCGCTGCGTCCCGCTGCCGGGCAGGTCGTACAGCGCCTGATAGACGAAGCCTTCCGCGCCATAGTCCCCCGCGGTCTCAGCGAGCGTCGCCCCGCCCCGCACCAGCGTCACGTTCGCGCCTTCGCGCGCGAGCAGCGGCTTGCGGACGTGATCTCCAGTGAGCGGCGTGCGCCGTGCCTCGAGCAGATTGGAATGATCCGGGAACAGCTCCCACAACACCGCGAGGATCGCCTTGTTGCTCCACAGCATCTTCCAGATCGGCTCGATCCACAGCGTCGTCCCGAGGCTCTCGACCAGATCCTTGCCGAACGGCTCGTTCACCAGCCACTCCCACGGATAGAGGTGGAAGATCGCGTCGATCGGCATGTTGTCGAGATCGACGAACCGCCGCCCCGCGCTGTCCCAGCCGAGGTCCTTCAACTCGATCAGCCGGGTCTCGATCCCGGCGTCCCGCGCGGTATCGGCGAGATAGGCGGTGGTGACGCTATCCTCCCCCGCCGCATCGGCGACGTGCGCGAGATACAGCGCGCTGCTCCCCGGCGGTGGCGCGATGTCGCGCCATTTGGCGACGAGCGTGTCGTGCAGGCTGTTATACTGGTCGGCATTCGGGAAGACCGCTTCCTTCCAGTCCCACTGGATCACCGCCGCCTCGACCAGCGAGGTCGGGGTATCGCAGTTGAATTCGAACAGCTTGGGCGGATTGATCCCGTCATAGCGGCGATCGAACCGCCCGAAATTGAGCGCGGGCGGCTCGGCGTTCCAGGAGTCGTGAATCGCATCGTGGCAGAAGGCGGGAACGCCGAAGTCGCTCAACAGTTCGCGGTCGAGCACATGCTGCCCCGCTGCGATGAACATCTCGTACAGGTCGGCGCTCGCCGCCTCGATCGTCGCGATCTGGGCGGGGGTGAAGATGTAGCACGCGCTCTCGTCCCAATAGGGCTTGCCGTCGGCGGTGTGCCAGACGAGCCCGAGCGCTTCGACGCGCGCCTGCCAGTCAGCGCGCGGGGTGGTGTCGATCCGGCGCATCACTCGCCGCCCCCGCCACCGCCGCGCGCGCTCATGCCGAAGCCACCGCGCGAGACGGTGGCGGCGGATGCGCGGGCGTAGCTCGTCCCGGCGCGCGGCGACATGTACCCGCCCGCGAGCGGCCGTCCCATCGCGGGAACGACGCTGCCGCGCGAAAGGTAGTACCACGCCGCCGCGCCCATGATCGCACCGTTCATACCGTGCCCGCCACCGCTGCGCGCGCAATTGGCGTCCGCCGTGCGCACCCCGTTCGCATCACGGCACACCGCGACGTCGGACCGCGCGACGTCGGTCGAGGGACCGCAGCCGCTCGCCAGCAACGCGGTCGCGACGGCGCTGGTGATCGGCAGGAATCTGGGATCGAACGTACGCTTGGTCATCAAAAGGCCTCCCCGTGTATGGCGAGCATAAGCCACGCGGAGCCGCGCGAACAGGGAAACCGAGGGAAGCCGGATGCGCGTTACCGTGTTCCTGCGAAAGCAGGAACCCAGAGCAGCGCAGACCAACCGCTGTCAGGGCTAGCGACCCCTGGACTCCCGCCTTCGCGGGAGAACGGTGCACGACGGTTCTGCACCGACCAGCTCCGTCACCCGCCGCTCAGTCGCGCTTGTCCTCGACCAGCGCGAGGAACGGTTTGGCGAGCCCATGATACAGCCGCTCGCGGCATACCAGCGTGCTCGCCGCATCCGCGATCAGCGCGGTCGCGAACAACGGGAGAATCATCCCCCGCGCGGCGGTCGCCTCCATCACGATGATCACCGCGGTGAGCGGCGCGCGCACCACCCCGACGAAATATGCCGTCATCCCGAGCAGCACGACCGCGCCCGCCGGTTCGGCACTGAACAGCCCGGTCAGCAGGTTGCCCAGCCCCGCCCCCACCGCCAGCGACGGCGCGAAGATCCCGCCCGGCGCGCCGCTCAGCGTCGTCGCCAGTGCTGCCAGGAACTTGGCCGGGCCGAACCATTGCGACTGCCCGGTCCCCTCGACCAGCGCGCGGGTCGCGCCATAGCCCGTCCCCCAGGTGCCGCCCCCGGTCGCAATGCCGAGCACCGCCACGACCAGTCCGCATCCGAGCGCCAACAGCATCGGCCGGGACCGCGCGGCGGCGACCGGTCGCCACCGTGTCGTCGCGAAGCCCAGCACCAATCGCGAGAAGGCCCCCCCGGCGGCACCCCCGAGAACGCCGGCGACCGGGGTCAGCGTCAGCACCGCGCTCACCCCGAGCGTCGCGTGCATCGCACCGAAATAGACGTAATCCCCCGCGATCCCGAGGCTGGTCAGCCCCGCGATCATCACCGCGCCCATCACCAGCACCGCGACGCGCTGTTCATAGGCGGCGGCGAGTTCCTCGATCGCGAAGGCGACGCCCGCGAGCGGCGTGTTGAACGCCGCCGCCACGCCCGCCGCGCCGCCCGCGATCAGCACGCCCGCGGTGATCGGCACGCGGAAGTAGCGGTGGACCTTGACCATGATCGCCGCGCTGACCTGCACGGTCGGCCCCTCGCGCCCGACCGAGGCACCACCGAGCAGCATCACCACCGTCAGCACCAGCTTGGCCGCCGCGGTCCGCAGCGAGACCAGCGCCGCCGCCGCGCGCGATTCGGGCGCACGGCTTGCCGCGATCACCTGGGGAATGCCCGAGCCGCGCGCATAGGGCGCGAACCGCCGCGTGATCCACACCACCAGCACGAACACCGCCGGCGTCAGCGCAAGCGGCGCATAGGGCCAGCGGACGACGAACGCCGCGAAGGCGGCCTGCGCCCGATCGCTCACGCCGGCAAACGCCAGCGCCGCGAGCCCGAGCAACACCGCGCCCACGCCCGTCGCCATCCGCCGCCGCAGCCGCCCGAGCTGTTCCCCCGCCCGCCGCGACCCGCGCCGCCGCCACACGATGGAGACCAGCCGGACGAGATGGGGGATGTTGCGACTCATGCGGTGCGTCATGCGGGATCGGTCCCGGGGATACCACCCGGGATTGCGCCGTTGCGCGCCGTCCGGCGCTCGCTTAGGCAGGGCGCATGAAACTGATCATCGGCAACAAGGCCTATTCGTCCTGGTCCATGCGCGGCTGGCTCGCGTGCAAGCAGTCGGGCCTGCTGTTCGAGGAAGCGGTCGTCCCGCTCTACGACGAGGAATGGGACAAGCGCCGCGAGGGCGACGAGTTCGCGCCGTCCTCGGGCAAGGTGCCGATCCTGTGGGACGGCGATGCGGTGGTGTGGGACAGCCTCGCGATCGTCGAATATCTCGCCGAGAAGACCAGCCGCGACCTGTTCTGGCCGGCGGACGATGCGGCGCGCGCGATGGCGCGGTCGATGGCGGCGGAAATGCACTCGAGCTTCACCGCGCTGCGCCGCAAGCACAGCATGAACGTCCGCCAGATTTTCCCGCCGGTCGCCCCGGATGCCGATGTCCTCGCCGACCTGCAGCGGATCATGGAACTGTGGGCGCAGGCGCGTGCCCGCTTCGGCGGTGACGGCGACTTCCTGTTCGGCGCGTTCGGCGCGGCGGACATTATGTATGCGCCGGTCGTCACGCGGATCGTTACCTACGGCCTGCCCATCGCGCGCTTCGCGAACGGGTATATGGACGCCGTGCTGCATCACCCGTTCGTGCAGGACTGGATCGCACAGGCGCAGGAAGAAGAATGGGTGATCGAACAGTTCGAGCAACCCGCTACGACGGCCTAGCTCTACCGGAGCCGGGGCCGCCGCTACGCCGCCCACACCGGCTGCCTCCATCGCAACGGCCCCTTGGCCGCCACTCCGGCAAAGGCGAGACCTCTGCAAGACCATAGGTGTTCCCCCGCGGAGGCGGGAGCCCAGGCGTTGCGAGAGCCGTAAGCTGTTGTTTTGCCCGGCCCTGGATTCCCGCATTCGCGGGAAAACAGCAGACTAGGGGTCCGTGCACAGCCTTCGCATTGGGCGCACGAAGGCGCCGCACACACCGGCTGCCCCCATCACAACGGCCCCGGCCTGCGCCGGGGTGACGAGCGCGTTCGCCAGCCCCGAACCGCCACCAGCCGTCAGCCCGGCGAAGGCCGGGGCCGCCAGGGTACCGCAAGCACCGCCCGCCCACGTCACCATGGTCGCCGGCCGTGACGCGTACGGGCGTCAGGCGGCGGTACGGACGGCCCGCCACCGCGCTATCGAACGGCGGCGGATAGCCGGTCGCGTTGGTTTGCGGGATTTGCGCGAGATCGCGCTTCGGCACCATCGTTTCGAGGTTGCGCCTGCCAGCCTGACGCATTTCGGTCGTTTGGACAGGCCAACGAAAAGGCCGCCGGTCCGCATGGACCGACGGCCTTTCAGCGTGCGCAGCGCGCGTGGATCAGGCGTAGGCGACCTTCGCCTGCTCCTTGCGGCGCGACCGCAGGCCCAGGCCGATCATGCCGAAGCCGGCCAGCATCATCGCCCAGGTGGTGGGCTCGGGAACTGCGCTCTGGACTGCGGAGAAGGAGAACTGGCCGGCGTAATCGCTGGTGTCGCCCCCCGCGACGGCCTTGTTCCCGCTGACGTTGTCCGCGTGCGAGCGATCCCAGGCGAAGCCCGTGAAGGTATAGGTCGTGTCGCCGACCGTCGACGACGTCGCGTCGAGGACGCCGCTGATGCCCTTCTGGTAGATGCCCGAGATCGTCGCGCCGTCGGCGAACTTCAGGGTCATCGTGTAGCTCGGGTCCGAATCGGTGGTGCCGCCGATCGGCCAGCCGTCACCGTTGATCGTGAAGCTGTTGAGGCCCGCCTCGGTCGGATCGTTGATCGCCTGACCTTCGGGGTTCATGATCTTGCCGTACGGCTGCTGCAGGAAGACCGTATAGAAACCGGTCGCGCTCGTGGTGTTCCAGACAGTCGAGCCGTTC
Organism: Sphingomonas sp. TREG-RG-20F-R18-01; assembly: GCF_022662475.1. Lineage (GTDB taxonomy): Bacteria > Pseudomonadota > Alphaproteobacteria > Sphingomonadales > Sphingomonadaceae > Sphingomonas. Next base: position 387,403 of record NZ_JAKNQQ010000004.1, on the reverse strand, counting down.
GAGCCGGTCACCGCTGCACTGACGAGGTTGGCAGCGGCGTTCGCGCCGGTCGAAACGAGCGCCATGGCAGTGGCGGCGGCAGCGAACAGGATGGCCTTAGTCATTCACTTTACTCCAGAAATTACCGTACTTCTCGAGCACAGGCTTCGCAAAAGCTGTGCCAGTTCAGCAATTCCGCGCGCCTTTATCGTTAACGCCTTTCGCACCTGTAAGCAGGGCCGACGGGTCTGGTCAGCGGTGCTTTTTTCCCGCGACCGTCCCGGGGGATTGAATGCGATGCGCGCTTGGGCGATGCCGGACGGCATGCAGTCTCCTTATTCCGCCGATGTCGTCGCGCTCGCCTCAGCGCTGATCGCCTGCCCCAGCGTCACCCCCGCCACCGGCGCGGTATTCGACGTGCTGGCCGATACGCTGGTACCCTTGGGGTTCACGATCGACCGGTTCGTGGCCGGCGAAGCGCCGGACGGTCCCGTCGAAAACCTGCTGGCGACGCGTGCGGGTACGGGGCGGCATCTTGCCTTCGCCGGGCACCTGGATGTCGTTCCCCCGGGTCAGGGCTGGACCGACGACCCCTTTACCCCGACGACGCGCGGGGGCCTGTTGCAGGGGCGCGGCGCGGTGGACATGAAGGGCGCGATTGCGGCGTTCATCGCGGCGATCCCGGAAGCGCCCGGCGCCCCGCTCAGCCTCATCCTTACCGGCGACGAGGAAGGCCCCGCGATCTTCGGAACGCGCGCGCTGATCGATCGCATGCGCGCCCGTGGCATCGCACCCGACCTGTGCCTCGTCGGAGAGCCGACGTCCGCGCATCGGCTGGGCGATACGATCAAGATCGGCAGGCGCGGATCGGTCAATCTCTGGATCGCCATCGCCGGTCGGCAAGGGCATGTCGCCTATCCGCACCTTGCCGACAATCCGATCCCGCGCCTGATCGCGATCCTGCGCGAGATCGAGACGATCGTCCTGGACACGGGCAATCGCTGGTTCCAGCCGTCGAACATCGAAGTGACCGACATCACGGTCGGCAACCCGGCCACCAACGTCATTCCCGCGCGGGCCGAGGCGCGGCTGAGCATCCGGTTCAACGACGAACAGAATGGCGCGGCGCTGGTCGCGCGGATCGAAGCGCTGGTCGCGCGGCACGATCCCGCCGCGACCGTTACCGCGCGCATCTCGGGCGAGGCATTCCTGACCGAGCCAGGGCCGCTCTCGACGCTGGTCGCGGCGGCGATCGAGCGGCAGACCGGGATCGTCCCCGAATTGTCGACGACCGGCGGAACGTCGGACGCGCGGTTCCTGTCCGCCCTGTGTCCGACCGTCGAATTCGGATTGCTCAACGCCACGATGCACAAGCTCGACGAGGCGGTTGCGCTGGAGGATCTGGCGGGGCTGACTCGAATCTATGCCGACATCATCGCGCACGTGGCGCTGGAGCGCCCATAGGATCGTCGGCGCGAAGCGCTCGCGGTGGGGTCCCCTCCCGCTACTGCGTCTTGCCCCCGCCAAGGAATAGGGTGTTGCGCATCAAGGTTAACGGGGCGTGACCAGCGTCATCCGAAATATCGATCAGTCAAATACCGATCGTGATGTGACAGTATTGTCATAAAGTGATCCGGTTGCTGGTTCGCACCGCGCGTCGTTTCGCAGTTCGAATGACCGTCGTCGCGGAAATGACCCGCAGTGTACTTCGCGGATCGTGCGAGACCACGGGTGCGCGCTGCGCAATTCGCGGCAATTTGTGCAGGATTCGACGCTGCGCCTGTTGACTTCGCGCCACAAATGGCGTCGAGCGCGCTCGTGATCGCGTATTGGAGCACGAGGTTGAGTTCGCAGACCCTGGTAGTTACGCCCAGCGTTCCCTTCGCGATGGACGGATCGCGATTCTATCTCGACATCAAGGCGGTCGACGGACTGAAGCGCTACGCGGCCTTGTGGCCCGGACGCGTGCGCTGCCTGATGCGCAGGGGGGATCGGTCGCAGATCGTCTTCGGCAAGGCGTATGACGCGGCGGACCTCCCGTTCGACGTGGTTGCCCGTGGCGACGCCCCGGACAGCAATCGCGCCGATTTCGACGACGCCGCGATCGTGCTGGCCGCTGGCGACAGCTACGGCGATCTGGCGATCCCCGACGTGACCGCCACGCCGACCGTGTTCATCATCGAGAATACGCTCGTCACGCGGCTGCGCATCCTTCGACTGAGCCAGGGGCTGACGCTGCGCACCGCCAAGTCGATGGCCTGGATGGTGCTGCGCGAACGCGACCGTCGCCGTGCGTTCGAGCAGGCCGCCGGGCTTCAGGCCAACGGCAGTCCGGCGTTCGACAGCTACCAGCACCTGTCCGAGGCGCCGATGCGCTATTTCGACACGCGCATGACCCGCAGCCAGCAAGCGTCGCCGGCGGAGATCGACCGGAAGGTCGCGCAGGTCCTAGCGGGCGCGCCGATCCGGCTCGCCTTTTCGGGTCGACTGGCGCGGATCAAGGGCGTCGACCATCTGGTGCCGTTCGCCGAAGCGCTCCAGCGGACCGGGACGCCCTTTGTGCTCGACATCTTCGGCGACGGCCCGTTGCGCGCCGCCATGCAGGACGCGGCGACGCAGAGCGGCCTGGGGGACAAGGTGCGGTTGCACGGCGCGGTGCCGTTCGACGAAACGCTGGTGCCGACGCTCAAACAGACCGCCGATCTGTTCGTCTGCACGCATCGTCAGGCCGATCCGTCCTGTACCTATATGGAAACGCTCAGCTGCGGCGTGCCCATCGTGGGGTACGACAATGCCGCCTTCCGGGGCATCGCGGCGCTGGGCAACGTCGGCGTTACCGTGCCGATGGACGATGTGAGCGCGCTGGCGCGCGCCGTCGCGCGGTTGAGTGCGGATCGTCCTGCGCTCGCGGACATGATCCGCGCGGCCGGGCAAGTCAGCCAGGACCATAGTTTCGAAAACGTCGTCCAGCAGCGGATCGATCATTTACGGACGATCGCGCAGGTCTGAGTCCCCGTTCGAGGCTCCCAGACCGCGCGATCCCGCAAGGGTCTATTGTGCTTTCGCGACCCCGACGAGCGCCGGCCGCAACAGCCGGTCCTTGATCATGTAGCCCGACTGCATTTCCTGGACGACCGTCCCCGCCGGCTGGTCGCTCGGCAGTTCGAACATCGCCTGGTGGAAATTCGGATCGAGCTTCTCGCCGATCGTCGTCATCTTGGTGATGCCGTGGCGCTGGAACACCGCCTCGAGCTCCCGACCGGTCGCTTCCAGTCCGGCAACGAGCCCTTTCATCTTCTCGTCGTCGCGCAATTCGGCGGGGATCGCATCGAGCCCGCGCGCGAGATTGTCCGCGACCGACAGCAGATCGCGCGCAAACGCGGTCGACGCATAGGCGCGCGCATCAGCGGTTTCCTTCTCCGCGCGGCGGCGGATGTTCTGCGCCTCGGCGTGCGCATAGAGCACTGCCTGCTTCGATTCGGCGAGTTCCGCCTCGAGCTTCTCGAACCGCGCGTCGGCGGCGTCATGCTCGGCGACCTCGGGAGCGGCTGCGGCGGTTTCCTCGCGCAGATCCTGGGCCTGGTTGGTGTCGTTATCGCTCATGTCGTCCAAAAATCCCGTGTTCAACCCATCAAGCGCGCGAGTGTCGCGGCGGTATAATCCACCATGGGCACGACGCGCGCATAGTTCAACCTCGTGGGGCCGATCACCCCGACCACTCCGACCACGCGACCGTCCAGCCCGCGGAACGGTTTGGCGATCACCGAGGACCCCGTCAGCGCGAACAACTTGGTCTCCGCCCCGATGAAGATGCGGGTCGCATCCCCTGCCGCAGCATTGTCGAGCAGCCGCGCAATGTCCTGTTTCCCCTCGAGATCATCAAGCAGATCGCGAACGCGCTCGAGGTCGGCGGCGGCGGCATCGTCGATCAGCCGCGCCTGCCCGCGCACGATCAGCACCGGGCGGCGGTCGCCATCCTCGCTCCACACCGCGAGCCCGCGCTCGATCAACGTGCGCGCGGCACCGTCGAGTTCGGCGCGCTCGTCGGCCATCTCGATCTCGATCCGCGCACGCGCCTCGTCGATGGTCAGCCCGCCGAGCATCGCGCTCATGTAATTGCCCGCCTCGACCAGCGCGGACACCGGGAGACCCGGCGGCAACGCGATCACGCGATTCTCGACCGACCCGTCCGCACCGACCAGCACCGCGAGCGCGCGTTCCGCAGACAGCGGCACGAAGCTCATTTGCCGCAACACAAGTTCGCGCTTGGCGACCATCACCATCCCCGCACATGCCGACAGACCCGAAAGCGCGGCAGTCGTCGCCGCGATCGCTTCCTCGACCGGGCCGGCGTGCGTCAGCCGCGCCGCGATTGCCGCCTGTTCCTCGGCAGAGGGTTCGAGCGCCTGCATCATTCCGTCGACGAACAGCCGTAGCCCGATCTCGGTCGGCATCCGCCCAGCGCTGGTATGCGGTGCCGCGAGCAGCCCGAGTTCCTCGAGATCCTGCATCACGTTACGGATCGACGCGGGCGACAGGTTGAGCCCCGACAGATGCGCGATCGCGCGCGACCCGATCGGTGCGCCGGTGTCGAGATAGCTCTCCACCACCACCCGGAAGATGTCCCGCGCACGGTCGTTGAGTTCGGTGATCGGGGCTGCGGTCATGCCTGTCATATGGCCCCCCTTGGCGCTTCGCTCAACCGGCGCGGACAACGACCGGATCGTCGCACCTGATCGAGGTTATCCTCTTTTCGCAGGAACCGCCCCGCCCCCCCGGCGCGTTAACGACACCGCAACCCAGGAGGGCCCGATGCCAGACGTCACCACCGACGATGCCCCGTTATCCGCATCCAAACATACATCTGCCGCGGTCGAGGCGATGACGGACTCGCTGCTCGAAAAGCGTGGCGATTCGGTCGTCGGCCGCGCGGTCACGATCAACCGGCCGCGTGCCGAACTCTTTGCCTATTTCCGCGACTTCACCAATCTCCCGACGTTCATGGACAATGTCGAGCGGATCGACGTGCTCGACGCGAAGCGGTCGCATTGGGTGGTGAAAGCCCCCGGCGGCAAGATGGTCGAATGGGATTCGGTCGTCACCGACGAAGTCGATGGCGAGTATGTCGCCTGGGCGTCCGAGCCCGGTGCCGACATCGACAATAGCGGTCGCGTCGATTTCCGCGATGCGGGCGCGCGCGGCACCATCGTCACCGCGACGCTGCTGTACGATCCGCCCGCGGGTGTCGTCGGCAAGCTGATCGCCAAGCTGTTCCAGCGCGAACCTGCGATCCAGGCGCGACGCGACCTGCGCCGCTTCAAGCAATTGATGGAAACCGGCGAAGTCGCCACCGCCGCGCAGACGCGCAAACAATATGAAGAGGAGAAGGCCTGATGCGCGCGCTGACTTGGCACGGCCGTCACGACGTCCGCGTCGACACCGTCGACGATCCCGAAATCATCAACCCCCGCGACGCGATCATCAAGATCACCGCGACCGCGATCTGCGGCTCCGACCTGCATCTATACGACGGCTATATCCCGACCATGCAGTCGGGCGACATCCTCGGCCATGAATTCATGGGCGAAGTCGTCGAGATCGGCCCCAAATCGACGCTCAAGAAGGGCCAGAAGGTCGTCGTCCCGTTCACCATCGCGTGCGGCAGCTGCTATCATTGCGGCAAGCACCAATATTCGGCGTGCGACAACGGTTTGCCCGCAGACAATCAGGACATCGCGCAGACGCTGTATGGCCAGCCGATGTCGGGGCTGTTCGGCTACAGCCACATGACCGGCGGTTATGCGGGCGGCCAGGCGGAATATGTCCGCGTGCCGTTCAGCGACGTCGGCCCGATCGTCATTCCCGAGGGGATCGACGACGAGAAGGTGCTGTTCTTGTCGGACATTCTGCCGACCGGCTGGATGGCGGCGGAGAATGCCGACATCGAACCCGGCGATACCGTCGCGGTCTGGGGGTGCGGCCCGGTCGGGCTGTTCGCGGTGCAGTCGGCGTTCCTGATGGGGGCCGAACGCGTGATCGCGATCGATCACTTCCCGCGCCGTCTCGAACTCGCGAAGAAGTTCGGCGCGGAGACGATCAACTTCGAGGATTCCGCGGTCTATGACGCGCTGATGGAGATGACCGGCGGAATCGGTCCCGACGCCGTGATCGACAGCGTCGGATTGGAAGCGCACGGCTTCTTCGTCGACAACGTCATCGATCAGATCAAGAAGTCGACCTTCCTCGGCACCGATCGCACGCACGCGATCCGTCAGGCGATCTACGCCTGCCGCAAGGGTGGCCGTGTCTCGATGCCTGCGGTGTACGGCGGGTTCGTCGACAAATTCCCGCTCGGCGCGTTCATGGAAAAGGGCCTGACGCTCAAGACCGGGCAGACCCACGTCCAGCATTACCTGCCCGGACTGCTCGCCGCCATCCTCGAGGAGAAGATCGACACGACCTTCCTCATCTCGCACCGGCTGTCGCTCGAGGAAGCCCCGCAGGGCTACAAGATGTTCCACGACAACCAGAATGAGGTGACCAAGGTCGTCCTCAAGCCCGGCCTCGCGCCCACGCTCTGACCCATATTTCAGGAGAGACCAACATGGCCAACAAACTCGCAATCGTCACCGGCGCATCGACCGGGATCGGCTTCGAACTCGCCACCATCGCGGCGAAGGACGGCTACGACCTGATCGTCGTCGCGAACGAAGCGCTGATCGATTCCGCCGCCGCCGACTTCAAGCAGTTCGGCACTGACGTCCAGTCGGTCAACGCCGACCTGTCGTCGATCGAAGGCGTCGACCAGTTGCTCGATGCCACCGGGGGCCGTCAGGTCGATCTGCTGTGCGAGAATGCCGGGATCGGCACCGGTGGCGCGTTCCTCGACCAGGACGTCGCCAAGTGGCGGCGCTCGGTGGACACCAACATCACGGGCACGGTCTATCTCATCCAGCGCGTCCTCAAGGACATGGTCGCGCGGGACGATGGCAAGATCCTCGTCACCGGGTCGGTCGCAGGCTACATTCCGGGCGCGTTCAACGCGGTGTACAACGGCACCAAGGCGTTCGTGGACAACTGGACCGAGGCTTTGCGCAACGAGATCAAGGAGTCGAAGGGCGTCACGATCACGACGTTGATGCCCGGCCCGGTCGAGACCGAATTCTTCGACCGCGCCGGCATGAACGACACCAGCGTCGGCCAGAGCGACAGCAAGAGTGATCCGGCCAAGGTCGCGAAGGACGGCTGGGAGGCGTTGTTCGCGGGCAAGGGGAGCATCGTCTCGGGACTGTCGAACAAGCTGCAGGTCGCGGCCACGGGCGTCTTGCCCCCTTCGTTCGTTGCCGAGCAGCATCGCAAGATGGCGGAGCCCGGCAGCGGCACGGAGTAAGCTTCGGGTTGGTGCTATCCCCGGCCATAAGCGCCGGGGATAGCCGCTAACCACCCTTCTGTTGTTAGCGCTTCCCCGGCGAAGGCCGGGGCCCAGTAGTGAGACGGATAGAAGCGGACGCTGTGCCCAATCTCCTCCGATCTCTCTACTGGGCCCCGGCCGTCGCCGGGGAGGCGTGCAAGGGTGATGGCGGCATGATCGACCTTCCTCGTCGCCGCCTTCCCCACGCTCGATCCGTCAAATCCGCTTCACCTGAAATCATATCCGGCACCCGCAGGAGCGAATAACGACCCACTGCGCAGCCCTCACCCCCCCCCGGCGAAGGCCGGGGCCCAATAGTGAGACGGGTAGAAGCGGACGCTGTGCCCGGTGTCCTCTGACCGCTCTATTGGGCCTCGGCCTTCGCCGGGGAGGCGTTCAAGAGTGGTGGCAGCGTGATCGATCTTCCTCGCCCCCGCCTTCCCCCGCTCGATCCGTCAAACCTGCCTCACCTGAAATCATATCCGGCACCCGCCGGGGTCGGTAACTGCCCACCGCACAGTCCCCAACCTCCCCGGCGAAGGCCGGGGCCCAGTAGTGAGACGGGTAGAAGCGGACGCTGCGCCCGGTGTCCTCTGACCGCTCTATTGGGCCCCGGCCTTCGCCGGGGAGGCGTTCAAGAGTGGTGGCAGCGTGATCGATCTTCCTCGTCCCCGCCTTCCCCCGCTCGATCCGTCAAACCTGCCTCACCTGAAATCATATCCGGCACCCGCCGGGGTAAGTAACTACCCATCGCACAGTCCCCCCCCGGCGAAGGCCGGGGCCCAGTAGTGAGACGGGTAGAAGCGGGCGCTGTGCCAAATTTCCTCCGACCTCTCTACTGGGCCCCGGCCTTCGCCGGGGAAGTAACAAGGTGGGGGAAACCCGCTACTCCTCTTCGTCCCCGCCTTCCACACGGTCCGACGTCCAAACCTGCTCGCCTGCAACCGTATCCGGGACGGCCATTCCGGCCGCCGTCCTGGTCGGACGGTAACGAAGTTTTGCAACGGTCAGCCCGCACGTCGCCGCGTCCAGCCGGGCGTTGCCGCTGGAGCGGGTGATCCGGCACGCAGTGACGCGGCCCTTGACGCCGACGACAAATTCCATCTCGACGGTGCCTGTGACATTTGCGGCGTACAGGTCTCGCGGCAGATCACGATAGCGAAGCGGCCCGCTGATCAATCGGAGCGGGATCTCCCCGCCCCCGCCGCCATCGCCATCACCGCCGCGACCGCTGCCGCGCCCATTGCCCTGCCCGCCGCTCCCCGTCCCCGGCCCGACCACGGGTGCCGCCCCCGCCTTGGGGTCCGTCCCCGGCCCGGCCACGGGTGCCACCACGATCGGCGGCGGCTTGGGCAGACGGATCACCGGTGGCGGCACAACGACTTCGGTCGGCTTGGCGGTGAGGTTCGGCGGTGCGGCTTCGGCCTCCTTGCGCTTCTCCGCCTTGCGCGGTGCGGGCACGACCTCCTTCTTGGGCGGCGGCGGAGCGGGCGGAAGCACCGAAAACGCCTTCATCTCCTCGACCACGCGGGTGCGAAAATCGACCGACAGCCCCGTCACCAGCCCGTATCCGATCGCCACCACCAGCAACGCGGCCCCGCCCGCCCCCTTGATCCGGTCGCCAGTCGAGGAAGGTTGGTAGGTCGTCATCAGGGGGTCGGGCTCCGGGGTCGCGGCCCCTTCAGATAGGGGTGACACTGTCCCAACGCACGGGTAGGTCGTCGCGACCATTCTCAGGAGATTCCCGATGCGCCCCAGCGGCCGTACCCCCGACCAGATGCGCGCGATCACGATCGAGCCGCGTTTCACCCGTCACGCCGAAGGATCGGTGCTGATCGGTTTCGGCGACACCAAGGTGCTCGTCACCGCCAGCATCGAGGAAAAGGTACCGCCGTTCCTGCGCGGCAAGGGCGAGGGCTGGGTGACGGCGGAATACGGCATGCTCCCGCGCGCGACGCACACCCGTGGCAGCCGCGAAGCCGCCAAGGGCAAGCAGTCGGGCCGCACGCAGGAAATCCAGCGCCTGATCGGGCGCAGCTTGCGCGCCGTCACCGACCTCAAGCTGCTCGGCGAGCGCCAGATCGTGCTGGATTGCGACGTCATCCAGGCGGATGGCGGCACGCGCACCGCGTCGATCTCGGGCGCATGGGTCGCGCTCCGGCTCGCGATCGACGGGCTGATGGCGAGCGGCAAGCTCACCGCCGACCCGCTGACGCAGAAGGTCGCGGCGATCAGCTGCGGGATCTACAAGGGCACGCCCGTGCTCGACCTCGACTATGACGAGGATTCGAACGCCGACGCGGACGCGAACTTCGTCCTGCTCGAAAACGGCAACATCGCCGAAGTCCAGGCGACCGCCGAGGGCGCGACCTATGACGAGGAAGCGCTGCTCCGCCTGCTTCGTCTGGCGCGGATCGGCTGCACCGACATCTTCGCCGCCCAGGCGCGGGCGGTCGCCAAGTGACGCCGACCGGGGATGAGGGCGTGGCGCCCCAGGCGATCCGCAAGCTTGCCCCCGGCAAGCTCGTCATCGCCAGCCACAATGCGGGCAAGGTCCGCGAGATCGGCGCGTTGCTCGCCGAGCACGGGATCGAGGCGATCTCCGCCGCCGATCTCGACCTGCCCGAGCCGGAGGAAACCGGCACGACCTTCGTCGCCAATGCCGAGCTGAAGGCGCTGCAGGCCGCCGACCTGTCGGGCCTGCCCGCGCTCGCCGACGATAGCGGGCTGTGCGTCGAGGCGCTCGGCGGCGATCCGGGGGTCTACACCGCCAATTGGGCGGAAACGCCCAACGGGCGCGACTGGACGCTCGCGATGACCAAGGTCGAGGACGCGCTCGTCGCCAAGGGGCCCGATGCCAGCCGCAGCGCGCATTTCGTCTGCGTCTTGGCACTGGCGTGGCCCGACGGGCACGTCCAGTGGTTCGAGGGCCGCGCCGAGGGCACGCTGACGTGGCCGCCGCGCGGCGCGGTCGGGTTCGGCTACGACCCGGTGTTCGTGCCTACCGGCAGCGACCAGACCTATGCCGAGATGGACCCCGCGCAGAAGCATGCGATCAGCCACCGCGCCGCCGCCTTCGCGCAGATGACCGCGGCAGTGCTGTAGGTCCGCGCCGCCCGCTACCGAAAAAACCCGGCGGTCGCGCGACCGCCGGGTTTTTGGGCACCCGCTACGCCGGGGATCAGGCCAGGGTCAGCTTGGTCGAGCGCTTGCGATAGCGCAGCGCGGCGCCCATCAGGCCGAAGCCGGCCAGCATCATCGCCCAGGTGGCAGGCTCGGGCACCGCGGTCGTCACCGATGGCGTGAACTTGGCATAGACGAAGCTCGCCAGCGAAGCGGTCGACGTCTTCGATCCGATCAGCGACGCGAAGGTGAAATCGAGCGACGCGGTCGGCATGTTGACGGTGTCGGTCACCAGCGCGACGCCATTGCTCGCCGCGAACGGGATCAGGACATTGCAGGCGACTGCGCTCGTGCAGCCGGCCGTCAGCGCCGGATGCGTATCGAACGCGCCGGCCTTGCCGTTGATAAAGACCTGCGACAGCAGCGCATTGCCCGCAGCCAGCGCGCTCGACAGCGTGGTGAAGGAAAAGTTGCCGGTGGTGCAGCCGCCGAACACGCCCGAGCAGGTGCCATCGAGGAAGGCGACGTCATAGCTCGCGCCACCGACGGTCACGCCGGTTGCGCCCATCAGCTTGCCGCTGCTGACGATCGGCGTCGCGGCCGTGGCCGGCACCGCGGCAATGGCGCAGGCAAGTGCCGCGGCGGCCGAAAGGCTCTGGATCATCTTCATGGGATACGCCCTGTATTGCTGGGCCACGATCTGGCCGGTTGATGCAACCGGCTGTAGCGCCAGACAAAATAGCAGCAACGGCCAATATCTGCCTGTTAACCAAGGATTGTTCCAGAAGAGGATAGGTCTTCTCTGTGCAACGATCGCTATGTTTCAATGTGGCACATGATGAAGATCTCGCCGCGATCGCGCGCCATCTTCGCCTCAGCCCACACGTTCTCCAATGACATTTCCTGGCGGCGAGTAGCGGCACACGAGATAGTCGTCCTCCCGGCTGCTCCGCAGCGCGCACCCGACTCGGGTCGTCGCGCGCCAGATGATCTGGGTGTAGTGCGCGACGTCCTCGCCCCGTCCGGTCCGGCTGAAATCGGGGGTGACCGCGTCGACGAAATCCTTTTTCTCGGCGACCCAGAGGTCCACCATTTCCCGATAGGAATAGGCGCCCCGCGTCCCGCGGAACAGCGTCTCCCCTTCGCGTCCAGGACCCATCGGCTGGTCGGCGTGGCGGAACCGCCCCGTCACGACCAGCGTATCGGCATAGACCGCCGCATCGGCCGCGAGCGCATCGTCCCACTGCAACGGCGGCGCGCCGACCTCGGCCCGCGCCGCGGCGTGACCGGCCAGCATCGCGGCCTTGAGCAGGGCCTCGCCGCGCGGATAGCTGCCGGCGATCACCCGCGGCTCCACCACGCGTTCGGGCGCCGCGACCTGGCATCCGCCGAGCACGATCGCTGACAGCACGGCCATCATCCGATTTTTAAGGCCCCCCAACCTTTCCACCGTCATCGTCTGCCTGCATAGCACGATCGATGCCCACTGCCCCAATCCCTGCTGCCGATCTGACCGTATCTCCGCTCGCGCTGTATGTGCATTGGCCGTTCTGCGTCTCGAAATGTCCATATTGCGACTTCAACAGCCACGTGCGCGACGTGGTCGACCAGGCGGCCTGGCGCAAGGCATTGCTCGCCGACCTGCGCTACGAAGCGGCTGCACTGCCGGGACGGCGCTTGGGCTCGATCTTCTTCGGTGGCGGCACCCCCTCGCTGATGCCCCCCGAAACCGTTGCGGCGGTGATCGACGCCGCCACGACCTATTGGGCGCCCGAGCCCGACATCGAAATCACCCTTGAGGCCAATCCGTCTTCGGTCGAGGCTGCACGCTTCGCCGATCTCGTGCGCGCGGGGGTCAACCGGGTTTCGCTCGGATTGCAGGCGCTCGACGACGCCGCCTTGCGGTTCCTGGGGCGTGCACACGACGTGACCGAGGGTCTGGGCGCGCTGGCCACCGCACAGGCGGCCTTCGCGCGGGTTAGCTTCGACCTGATCTACGCGCGCCCTGGCCAACGTCTGTCGGACTGGCAAACCGAACTGGAGCGCGCGCTTTCCTTCGGGACCGAACATCTGTCGTTGTACCAGCTGACGATCGAACCGGGCACGCGGTTCGCGACCGAGGCGGCGGCGGGGCGGATCGTCATTCCCGACGGCGATTCGGCGGCCGATCTGTTCGAGGCGACGCGCGCGATGACCGCGGCGGCGGGATTGCCGGCATATGAGATCTCCAACCATGCCCGGCCCGGGGCGGAAAGCCGCCACAACCTCGTCTACTGGCGGTACCGCGACTATGCCGGCATCGGCCCGGGAGCCCACGGCCGGCGCGGCGGACTCGCGACGGCACGCCACAAGAAGCCCGAAAACTGGATGACGGCCGTCGACCGGAACATGCACGGGGCCCAGATCGAGGAGCTACTCCCCCCCGCCGACCGTGCAACCGAGGCGTTGCTGATGGGGCTGCGCCTGCGCGAGGGAGTCGATCTGGCGCGGATCGCCAGGGTCGGCGCAACGACCATCGACCGGCTGATCGACACCCCAGCAGCGGACCGGCTCATCGCGCAGGGACTACTTGCCCGGAACATGGATTGGTTAGGCGTGACCGAAGCAGGCATGCTGCTGCTGGACGCGATCCTGCCGCTGGTCGTGCGGACGGACTGAACCCGAGACCGTGATCCGGGGAAGGTCATTGCCGCAGGCACTGCCTGCAACGCCCTCCCCCGCCTCGCACCGGACAGCAACTGGGCCCCGGCTTCACCCGGGGGCCCGTCGACCAGAGCAGGCGCTTATCCTAGAACCCCGTCGGCGCGGGCGACACGGTCACGGTCGTCCCGCCGCGGATCTCCTGTACCTCCAGCGCGCGTTCGGCGACATTGTCGCGACCGAAACGAAACGCGCCGTCGATGCCGGAAAATCCGCCACGATCGTGCAACCGGTCCTCCGGGAACGCGGTCCCCATCGACCAATCGCGCATGATCCGGATCGTCAGCAAGACGGAATCATAGCCAAGGCTCGACAGCCGGAACGGAGCCGCCCCGAAACGCGCGCGGTATTTGGCGGCATATTGGCGATACAATCCGTCCGAGACGCTGGCGAACCAGGCGCCGTTCAACGCCGTCTTGCTGGCAATCGCCGCTTCCGAATTCCACAATTCCGTCCCGAGAATGCGCGCGCCTCCCATGCCATTGCGACGCAACACGGGAACCCCGGCGGCTGCGGCCGAGCCGCCATCTGCAATCAGGACCGCCTGATATGGGGCGCTCTTGGCCATCCGCGCGATCGCGGCGGTCATCGCGCCGCCGACCCGGTCGTAGGTCTGGAGCGACCCGACCCGTCCGCCGGCCGATTCCACCGCACGCAGGAAGGCGGTCGATGCGCGCTCGCCATAGACGCCGTTGGGTACGAGCCCGCCGAAGCTGGTAACGCCGTGCGCCGCCGCATAATCGACTACACGGCCGATCGACTGAGCCGGTGCATAGCCCAGCAGATATACGCCGTTGCCCGCGGCCGTGGTGTCGTTCGAATAGCTGACCACGGGCACATGCGCCTGTTTGGCGATCGGCGCGACGGCGCGCACGTCATCGGCGAGCAACGGCCCCAGGATCAGCTGATTGCCATCGGCTAGCGCGCGTTGCGCGGCCTGTGCCGCACCGGACGCAGTGTCGTACGTCGTGATGCGAACCGATTCGTTGCGCGAATCCAGCAGCGCGAGCTGGGTCGCATTTGCCAGACTCTGCCCGACGCCCGCATTGGTGCCACTGAGCGGAACAAGCAGCGCAACCCGGTGGCGCGCGGTATCTTTCGGAATGCCTTGCTCGAACACCGGCTGCTGTGACTGGCTGGGTCCTGCTGCGGGACGCGGACGGGGCACGGCGCCCCGCGGCACGACCGTCTGGCACCCGCTGAGCACTACCGCGCCGGCTACCAGCGTCGCCTGCGAAAGCCGCCTTATTCCGTTGCGCCGTTGCGCCCCTGTATCCTGCTCTGCCATGACCGCTCCTGATGACCAATGATCTTTCCCCGGGCCTCTACATCGTTGCGACCCCCATCGGCAATCTCGGCGATCTGTCGCTGCGTGCCGCGCACATCCTGAGCCATGCTGCTGTGATTGCGGTGGAAGACAGCCGCGTGACGGCGAAGCTGCTGCACCATATCGGGGTCAAACGCCCGATGGTGCCGTATCACGACCACAATGCCGAGGAGGTCCGCCCCGGGCTGATCGCGCGAATGGGAATGGAGCCGGTCGCTCTGGTGTCGGATGCGGGGACGCCGCTGATCTCGGATCCGGGCTACAAGCTCGTCCGCGATGCGCGCGCCGCGGGGCATACGGTGTGGACGATCCCGGGCCCGTGCGCGGCCGTGGCGGCGTTGACGCTCGCGGGCTTGCCGACCGACCGGTTTCTGTTCGTCGGCTTCCTCCCCGCCAAGGCGCAGGCGCGCGCGACCGCGATCGCCGAGATCGCGACGATCCGCGCGACGCTGGTGCTGTACGAAAGCGGCCCGCGGCTCGGCGTCACGCTCGCCGCACTCGCCGAGGGGCTCGGTGACCGCGAGGCGGCGGTGACGCGCGAGATCACCAAGCATTTCGAGGAAGCGGTGACGGGCACGCTGTTGCTGCTCGCCGCGCGCTATGCAGAGGCACCGCCCAAGGGCGAGATCGTCGTGGTGGTGGCCCCGCCGGGTGCGCCCGAAGCCGCGAGTGCGGAGGACGCCGACACTGCGCTGAGCGAGGCGCTGACCAGGCTATCGACCGGGCAGGCGGCGAGCGAGGTTGCCAAGAAGCTCGGCCTGGATCGCAAGACATTGTACGCAAGGGCGCTGGAATTGAAGGCGTGAGCGACGCCCGCCCTTACTTACTCCCCTCCCTGGAAGGGAGGGGTTGGGGGTGGGTCGGCTCGTTGGTCGCGCGACTGATATCCCCCACACCAACCCACCCCCGGCCCCTCCCTTCCAGGGAGGGGAGAAGAGTCTATCCGCTCCGGATGCAGCGAAAATGGTAAGGGACCGCCGCGTTGCCGAAGCCGCGGGCCGACGCGGCGAACGGCTCGCCAGTTGGTGGCTGCGGCTCCACGACTGGGAAATCCTCGCGCGCCGCGTGCGCACCCCAGCGGGCGAAGTCGACATCGTCGCGCGCAAGGCGAACCTCGTTGCGTTCGTCGAGGTCAAGCAACGCAAGACCGCCGCCGCGCTCGACTTCGCGATCGACGAACGCCGGCTCGCCCGCGTCGCGGCGGCGGCGGAAGTGCTGATGCCGCGCTTCGCGGGGCCAGGCGACGACATCCGCGTCGACGTGCTGCTGCTCGCGCCGGGGGTGCGACCGCGGCATATCGAGAATGCGTGGATCGGGTGAGCCTCGTGTCTCGAATACCACCATCCCGTTGGGTTAGGGTTGGTGGCACGGATCGTCGGAACGGCTGAGCCCGCTCGGGGTGACACACCGCGATCGACCCCCTATCTGCGCTCGGATCACCCCGCCAACGGGTGAACGAAGTGTCCCGGACGGAGTTACAGATCGATGAGCCTGACAGTCGCCGTCCAGATGGACCCCATCGCTTCCATCAACATCACGGGCGATTCGACCTTCGCGCTGATGCTGTCGGCGCAACAGCGCGGGCACAAGCTGTTCCATTACAATGCCGAGGCGCTCAACTATTCGAACGGCCGGGTCTGGGCGAAGGCCGAGCCGGTCACCGTCCAGCGCGTCGAGGGCAACCATTTCACGCTCGGCGAGCCGGTGAGCCTCGACCTCGGTGACGAGGCCGATATCGTGCTGATGCGGCAGGATCCGCCGTTCGACCTCGGCTATATCACCGCGACGCATCTGCTCGAGCGGATCGCGCACAAGACCTTGGTCGTCAACGACCCCGCGCAGGTCCGCAACGCGCCCGAAAAGGTGTTCGTGCTCGATTACGCGCAGTTCATGCCGCCGACGCTGATCACCCGCTCGCTCGACGAGGCGCGCGCGTTCCTGGCGGAGCATAAGGAAATCGTGATCAAGCCGCTCCACGGCAATGGCGGCAAGGCGATCTTCAAGGTCGGCAGCGACGGCGCGAACCTGTCCGCGCTGATCGAGGTCTTCAACACCATGTGGCGCGAGCCGCATATGGTGCAGGCGTTTCTCCCCGATGTCGCGAAGGGCGACAAGCGCATCGTGCTGGTCGACGGCGAGGTCGCTGGTGCGATCAACCGCTTGCCCGGTGAAGGCGAGATCCGCTCCAACCTCGCGGTCGGCGGGTCGGCGGTGAAGACCGAGCTGACGGACAAGGAACGCGAGATCTGCGCGGTACTCGGGCCGGAGCTCAAAAAGCGCGGGCTGCTGTTTGTCGGGATCGACGTGATCGGCGGCGAGTGGCTGACCGAAATCAACGTCACCTCCCCCACCGGCATCGTCGCGATCGAACGCTTCGATGGCACGGATGTCGCGGGGATGATCTGGGACGCGATCGAACGCAAGGTCGCGGGCTGACGCCCGCTTCGCGATGACCGAACTGATCATCGAACTGACCGCCTGGGGCGGCTATTTCGGCATTTTCCTGCTGATGGTGCTGGAAAATGTGTTCCCGCCGATCCCGTCCGAAGTCATCATGGGGCTTGGCGGGATCGCGGTCGCGCGTGGGCAGATGAGCCTCGTCCCGCTGATCGTCGCGGGGACCGCGGGGACGGTCGCAGGGAATTACTTTTGGTACGCGATCGGCTACCGGCTCGGCTATCACCGGTTGCGCCCGGTCGTCGACCGGTACGGCCGCTGGCTGACGCTCGACTGGCAGCATGTCGAGAAGCTCGAGGCGTTCTTCCGGGCGCGCGGGCAATGGGTCGTGTTCGTGTTCCGCTTCATGCCCGCGTTCCGCACCATGGTGTCGCTGCCCGCCGGCATGGCGCGGATGCCGCACCTGCGCTTCATCCTGTGGACCGCGGCGGGGTCGGCGATCTGGAACACCGGGCTGGCCTATGCCGGTTACTATCTCGGCGCCAATTTCCGCGAGCTCGATGCGTTCATCGGCCCCGCCGCGGTGGCGCTGACGATCGCGATCGTGGTGGGATATGTCTGGCGGCTGCTGACGTGGAAACCGCGCGGCTGAACGCGGCTTCGCTGCACTGCGGTAGTAATTGTCGGGTGCGCCACCCATCTGCCGCTCAACGCGGGCTCATCGCCCGCTGGAGTGAATTGTATGAATATCCTGATTGTCCTTACCTCGCATGACCAGCTCGGCGACACTGGTGCCAAAACCGGCTTCTGGCTCGAGGAACTTGCCGCCCCTTATTATGTGCTCAAGCAGGCTGGTGCCACGCTGACGCTCGCCTCGCCCAAGGGTGGCCAGCCACCGCTCGACCCCAAGAGCGCCGACGAGAGCGCAAAGACCGACGACACGCGCCGGTTCGAGGCGGATGCCGACGCCAAGGCACAGCTCGCCAGCACGGTGCGGCTCGACTCGGTCAAGATTGAGGATTTCGACGCGGTCTTCTATCCTGGCGGGCACGGTCCGCTCTGGGATCTCGCCGAGGATTCGACCTCGCGCGCCCTGATCGAAGGCGCAATCGCCGCCGATAAGCCGGTCGCTCTGGTGTGCCATGCCCCGGGCGTGCTGCGCCATGTGCGGGCTGCCGACGGTACGCCGCTGGTCGCTGGCAAGAAGGTCACGGGCTTCACCAACACCGAGGAAGCTGCGGTCGGGCTCACCGACGTCGTGCCGTTCCTGGTCGAGGACATGCTGACGCAGAACGGCGGTATCTATTCCAAGACCGATGATTGGGGCGTCCACGTCGTGCGCGACGGGTTGCTGATCACCGGGCAGAACCCGGCGTCGTCCGCTGCGGCGGCGGAAGCGCTGGTCGCAGCGCTCCGCTAAACCTTCAGCATACGCGCGGCTTCCGTCACCCCGGCGAAGGCCGGGGCCGCCATGTTGGTCGCGAAGCCGACGTTCCGGATCACAACATGGCGGCCCCGGCCTTCGCCGGGGTGACGGCTGTGATTCTTCCTCTACGCCGTCAGGCGCGGGGGTGTGCGTTGCGATAGACGTCGAGCAGATGCGCTGCGTCGACCTGTGTATAAATCTGCGTCGAGCTCAGGCTCGCATGCCCCAACAGTTCTTGCAAAGCGCGCAAATCCGCCCCGCGCCCGAGCAGATGCGTCGCGAACGAATGCCGCAACGCATGCGGCGTCGTCCGGTCCGGCAATTGCAGCCGCACCCGCGCCCGCTGCACCGCGCGGCGCACCATCCGTGGCGAAAGCGGCCCGCCCTTCGCGCCGCGAAACACTGCGGCATCGCGCGCGGTGCCATAGGGGCACAATGCGACATAGGCATCGATCGCGGCTTGCACTTGCGGCAGCAGAGGCACGATCCGCGTCTTGTCGCGCTTCCCCGTGACGACCAGCGTTGCGCCGAGCGGCAGCGCCGCACCGGTCAGCCCGAGCGCCTCCGCCACCCGTAGCCCCGCGCCGTATAGCAAAAGCAAAACCGCGAAATCGCGCGCGCCGATCCACGGTTCATCCGGATCTTCGGATACGTCCTCCGCCAGCGCGATCGCCTCGGCGGGCGAGATCGGGCGCGGTACGCCCTTGGCGACACGCGGGCCCTTGAGGCGCGGCGTGGTGCCAGCGCCGGTGACGTGGTCGAGGAACCCCCGCACCGCCGACAATTCGCGCGCGGCCGAAGCGTTGCCGATGCCTTCGCCGCGTCGCGCGGCGAGGAATGCACGCAGGTCTGCGGTGGTGACGCGGGCGAGCGCGGCCTGGTCGATCGCTTCGCCCCAATGGGCTTGGAGGAAGCCGCACAGCCGCACTGCGGTGGCTTCGTAGGCGCGCACGGTATGCGGGGAGTGCCTGCGGTCGCGCGCGAGATGCTCGGCATAGGCGCGGGGGAGATCGCTCATGGGGGCGGTGTAGCGGATGTCCGCCGCAAGGTGAAACCGAAAGCCCCTCCCTTTAGGGGAGGGGTTGGGGTGGGGAAGTCCAGCAGAACTAGCTCTCTATGAGACACAGCCCCACCCCCAACCCCTCCCCTGAAGGGGAGGGGCGTAAGGAGAAGAAGGGCACTCCCAGAAGGCGAGGGCTCGAGCAAAACACGCCCCCCTTTGCACCCGCCCCCGCAACCCGCCATATGCCCCTCATGTCCCGCGCCCGCGTCATCCTCCTCAACGCCGCTCTCGGCCCGCTGGATTACCGCGTCCCGCACGGCATGACCGTCGAACCCGGCTCGATCGTCGTCGCGCCGCTCGGCCCGCGCCAGTTGCTCGGCGTGGTGTGGGAAAGCGAGCACATGCCGTCCGATGCCGAGGTCGGCGACAATCGCCTGCGCAACCTCGTCAGCGTCCTCCCCGTCCCCCCGCTCGCAGCACCGCTGCGGCGGCTGGTCGAATGGACCGCGGATTATTACCTCGCCTCGCCCGCGTCGGTGGTGCGGATGGCGCTCGCCTCCACCTCCGCGCTGGAAGGCGCAAAGACGATCGTCGAATATCGCGCGACCGGCACCCTCCCCGATCGCCTCACCCCACAGCGCGAGCAAGCGATCGAGCGGATCGGCACCACGCAAGGCCTGATCCGCGAACTCGCCGCGATCGCCGAAGTCTCCGACGCGGTGATCCGCGGGCTGGTCAAGGTGGGGGCACTCGAGGCGGTCGAAGTCGACATCGACAGCCCCTTCCCGCTCCCCGACCCCGCCTTTGCCGCCCCCGCGCTCTCCGCCGACCAGCGCGCCGCCTCGGGCGTGCTCGTCGCAGATGTTGCCGCAAAGGCGTTCAAGCCGACGCTGCTCGACGGCGTCACCGGCTCGGGCAAAACCGAAGTCTATTTCGAAGCCGTCGCCGAAGCGATCCGCGGGAACCGCCAGTCGCTCGTCCTGCTCCCCGAGATCGCGCTGACCGAGCCGTTCCTCAAGCGCTTCGCCGCGCGCTTCGGGGTGCAGCCGGTCGCGTGGCATTCGGGCCTGCGCTCGTCGCAACGCCGCCGCGCGTGGCGCGCGATCGCGAGCGGCCAAGCGCTGGTCACGGTCGGCGCGCGCTCGGCGCTGTTTCTCCCTTATGCAAATCTCGGGCTGATCGTCGTCGACGAGGCGCATGAGACGAGCTTCAAGCAGGAGGAAGGCGTCCATTATCACGCGCGCGACGTCGCGGTGATGCGCGGCAAGTTCGAGCAGATCCCGGTCGTGCTTGCCTCCGCCACCCCCGCGATCGAGACGCGCCAGCAAGTCGCCAACGGTCGCTATGCCGAGGTCAAGCTCCCCGGCCGCTGGGGGGCTGCCGAAATGCCGTCGATCCAGGCGCTCGACCTGATTGCAGATCCGGCCGAACGCGGCCGCTGGATCGCGCCCAAGCTCGTCACCGCGATCGGTGAGACGCTCGCACGGCGCGAACAGGTGCTGCTGTTCCTCAACCGGCGCGGTTATGCGCCGCTGACACTGTGCCGCACCTGCGGGCATCGCTTCCAATGCCCCAATTGCACCGCGTGGATGGTCGAGCACCGGCTCGTCCGCCGCCTAGCCTGCCACCATTGCGGGCATACCGAGCCGGTCCCGCGGGTCTGCCCCGAATGCCAGAATGAGGACACGCTCGCGGCGGTCGGCCCCGGGGTCGAGCGGATCGCGGACGAGGTGGCCGCGCTGTTCCCCGATGCGAAGACCGCGGTGGTGACGTCCGACACGATGTGGTCCCCCGCCAAGGCCGCCGAGTTCGTCGCGCGGATGGAGGCGCATGACATCGACATCGTGGTCGGCACGCAATTGGTGACCAAGGGCTATCACTTCCCCAATCTGACGCTGGTCGGGGTGATCGATGCCGACCTCGGGCTCGACGGCGGCGATCTGCGCGCGAGCGAGCGGACCTTCCAGCAGATCATGCAGGTCGCGGGCCGCGCGGGCCGTGGGGCGAAGCCGGGGCACGTCTTCATCCAGACGCACAGCCCCGATGCGAGCGTGATGCGCGCGTTGGTGTCGGGGGATGCGGAAGCGTTCTACAACGCCGAGACCGAGCACCGCCGCGAGGCGGGCGCGCCGCCGTTCGGGCGGTTCGCGGGGATCGTCATCTCGAGCGAAGATCAGGGCGCGGCTTTGGAGACGGCGCGCGCGATCGGGCGGGCGGCGCCGACGCATGAGGCGATGGAGGTCTATGGCCCCGCACCTGCGCCGCTCGCGATGCTGCGCGGGCGGCATCGCTATCGGTTGCTGGTCCACGCCCGGCGCGCGTTCGACGTGCAGGACATGCTGCGCGAATGGCTCGGCGGGGTCGACTGGCCGTCCAAGGTGCGCGTGGTGGTGGACGTCGATCCGTACAGCTTCGTTTAGCGGCTACCCGCCAAGCGCTTCCCCGGCGAAGGCCGGGGCCCAGTAGCGAGACGCCGGAAGGCGGGCGACTGCGCGATGTTTCATCGGTCATCACTACTGGGCCCCGGCCTTCGCCGGGGAAGCGCCATCGGTTTTAGCCCGATCCAGCCGAGCAATGGTATCGCTACAGATCCACCGAAGCCGACACTTTCACCGTCCGCGGTGCCCCCTGCAACAACGCCGCCCCGAACGAGTCGAACGACGACGCCCAATAGCGTCGGTCCGCGACGTTATCGACGCCCAGGCGGAACGTCACTGGCCGGTCCGCCAAGACCGCGACATAGCGCGCGCCCAGATCGACCCGGGTCCACGACGGGATCGACAGGCTGTTCGCCGCATTCACCTGCTGCTTGCCGGTATTGACCACCCGCCCGGTCAGCGTCACCCCGCGCAGGAACGGCGTATCCCACTCGACATTCCCGTTGATCAGATAGTCCGGCACGCCGACCGCGGTATTGCCGTCGTTCGCGCCGCCAGCGGTGTTGCGGAGCTTGGCGTCGTTGACCGACCCGCCCGCGATCACCCGCAGGCCACGCGTGAGTTCGCCATCGACGCTCAGTTCGATCCCGCGATTGCGCTGCTTGCCGAACACCCCGTAGCGGAACGTCGTTGGCGTGACGGCGATGCTGTACGCACTCGGCCGCTCGGTCTGGAACACCGCAATGCTCGCATTGACCCGTCCGAGCCCGAGCTTCCCGCCGACCTCATATTGGGTTGATGTGTACGGCGCAAAGATCTCGCCAGCATTGAGCGTCCCCGCCGGCGCGACCGGCCCTGCCGCGAGCCCTTCGATCCGGTTCGCGAACAGCGACAGCCCAGCAACCGGCTTGATCACCAGCCCGACGACCGGCGTCACCGCGCTCTCGTCATAGGTGCCGCTCAGCGATCCGTCGGTGTAAGAATAGCTGCGCTGGTTGATCGTCTGAAGCCTAAGCCCGGCGGTCAGCAACACGCGGTCGGCGAGCACCCCGATCGTGTCCGACGCGAACGCGCTCCCCAGCCGAGTCCGCGAGACCGGAAACGGGTCCGCCAGATTGCCGCCGACCAGTAACGACGCGGGCAGCGCGACCTGCCGCGTATCGTAGAGGTTGGTCGCGAACCCGTCGAAGCTCGCCCCGTAGCGGAAGTCATAGGCGTTGCGATTGACCTGCCAGATCATCGACCCGCCGAGATTGATCTCCTGCGTCACGCCGCCAGCGGCAAGCTTGACGCGGATCCCGGCCTGCGCAGTCTCGTTATTGTCGGTGCGCGGGACATACAAAGCGGTCCCGCTCGCCGCGCCCGTCACCGCGTTGGTGACGGTGATCCCGCTGTAGATCCCCTGCTCGCTCCCGTCGCGCGCGCCCGCGGCGGCGTAGAGCATCGCGTTATCGGTGACGTCATATTCGATCCGCCCCGATCCGAAGATGTCGCGCAGCGTGGTGTAGGCGAACTTCTGCCCGTAATTGGCGGTGGACTCGGGCAAGCGCGGGATCGTCGCGCTGGCGATCGTCACCTTGGGGCGCAGGTCGCGGACCTGCACCCGCTGATACGCGAGATCGAGCGACAGCCGCAGCCGCTCGCCGCGATAGTCGAGGCCAGCGCCGATCACCGCACTACGGCGGAACTCGTCGTCGATCGCGACGTCGCCCGCGCGATATGCGCCGTTGATCCGCACCCCGATCTCGCCGCCGCTGCCGAAGCGCCGGCCGACGTCGAAGCTGCCGCCGAAATGCCGGTCGCCGCTATAGGTCGCGCTCAGTCGCGTGAGTGGTGTGTTGCCCGCGCGCTTGGAGACGAGGTTGACGCTCCCGCCGATCCCCGATCCGCCGGGGGCCGCACCATTGAGGAACGCACTCGCGCCGTTGAGGACCTGAACCTGTTCGTACAGTTCGGGCGCGACGAGCTGGCGCGGGGTCAGGCCGTACAGCCCGTTGAACCCGATATCGTCGCCGAACAGCGTGAAACCGCGGATCACGAACTGCTCGGCGGCATTGCCGAAGCCGTACGTCGTCCGCACCGACGGATCGTTCTCGAGCACCTGCCCGAGCGTCTGCGGCTGCTGGTTGAGGATCAGCGCGGCATTGTAGCTCTTGATGCTGAACGGCACGTCCGCCGCCACCTTGTTCCCCAGCACGCCGACCGCCCCTTCGCGCGACACTTCGGTGCGGTTCTGGCGCTGCGCCGTGACGACGATGTCGGCCGAGGAGTCGTCGGGCGTTGCGTCTGTGCGATCCTGGGCAACGGCGGGGGCGGCAAGCACGGCAGCGGCAAGCGCGACCGCCGAGGCGGTGCGGGGGAACAGCAAGGTCACGGTATCAATCCCTTTTGGAACCAGCGGGTCTTTGCCCGCCTCTGGAAGATGCAGCGTTGATCAGCGGCGACGCGCGGCCATTGCCCAGCCGACCGAGGCGACGGGAATGCCGAGCCCGATCCATGCGGCAGCGTCCCGCCAGCCGCTGCCGGTCAGCGCGGCGATCAGGCCGGCCACCGTGCCCAGCGCGATCAGGGTCGGCAGCGCGAAGGTCGACCGAAGAATCATGCGACGTTCTCGGGAAGGCGGATGCGCGCCCTGCCGCCGGCACGCCGACCGGCGGAGCGAGGCCCTGTCTCAGGGCCACGACCGAGCCAGAGATAGAGGCCGGATCCGAGAACAACGATGGTGAACAGATCGAGCATCGCCCAAAGCAGCTTGAGCGGCAGCCCGCCATAATCCCCGAAGTGCAGCGGACGCGACAATGACAGAGCCTTGAAATACCACGGCATCGGTCGCGCGTCGGTAAGCTGCCCGGTTTCCGCATCGACCAGCGCGGTGGTCAGCAAGTTTTCCGTCAGCGGCGTCGCGCCCTGGAAAAACACGGCATAATGATGCCCGCTGCTGAACGCCCCGCCCGGGAAGGCGATGAATTGCGGGTTCATACCCGGAATGGCGCGACGCGCCGCAGCCATTGCGACGTCGAGCGAGCCATAGCGCGATGGTGGCAGCGGCGGACGTCCCGCATAGGCTCGCGTCATTTCCGCCAGCTCGTTGGCCTGCCAAAGCTTGGTGATCGGCGTGACGAAGGCGTTGATCACTCCGGTCAGTCCGACGACGACCATCCATGCCAGCGCAACGATACCAACGAGATTATGGTAATCCAGCCACTTGAGGCGGCGACTCCGCGTAGTACGCAACGTCCCGAAGTCGAGTTTGCGCATGAACGGCGCATAAAGCACGATCCCCGAAACGACGGCGATCACGAAGACCAGGCCCATCACGCCGAGGAACAGCTCGCCCGGCAGGCCAAGGAACATGTCGGTGTGGAGTTGCAGCAGAAATTCGGTCATCGCATGCCCCGGACCGCCATTGCCGTCTTCCAGAACGTCACCGGTCAACCGATTGAGGTTCTGGATCTTCATCCCGCTGGCGGGAACATCGGGTCGCGCGCCCGTGGTCACGGTCATCAATGGCCGGTCGCTATCGAAGGCCATGTAGAGCGGGATTTCCCCCGGTCGCTTCGCCAGCGCTTTTGCAAGCATCGCGTCGAGCGGTCGCAGCTCCGGCGAGTCGCGGGACGCGGCAATGCCGGTGACCGACATCGCAGGATCCCCACCCAGGGCATCGATCTCGTCATGGAAAATCAACGGCAGCCCGGTGAGGCACAGCATCAGCAAAAACAGCGTGCAGGCCAGGCTGCTCCATTTGTGCAGCTGAACCCAGAAGCGGACCATACCGCGCGTCATCGCGGCAGTCCGTTATTTTTATTGCGACGCATTCGCAGCAACTAGCCGAGACGCTTGTTGCGAGCAAGTCGCAAAATGCCGACCCGTCATCAGCCAAGCTTAGCCTGCGTCTTGCTACGGTTGTCCGACGACGGCGTCCCTGCCATTGCCGGCACATGACCAGTCCCACGCGCCCGCTCCTGAGATGGTTTGCCGGTTGGAGCATCGTGCTGGCGGTCGGGGCGACGCCCTCGGTTGCTTCCCCGATCCTAGTGTCGGAGTTCGTCGATGCGGCGCCGCCCTACCCCCAGGCGCATGCTTCGACGATCATCCAGCTGACCGACGGAACGCTGGCGGCGGCGTGGTTCGGGGGCAGCGGGGAAAGTCGTCCGGACGTCACTATCTGGTTTGCGCGCCGGGGGCCGGCCGGATGGGACAAGCCGGTTGCCGTGGCCGACGGGCGCACGCGCGACGGCGTCCGCTATCCGACCTGGAACCCGGTGCTGTTTCAACCCGCGGGAGAACCATTGCGGCTGTTCTACAAGGTCGGCGCCAGTCCCCGCACGTGGCATGGCATGGTGATCGTGTCGCGCGACAACGGCCGGCACTGGAGTGCGCCGCGCGCCCTGCCGGATGGCGTGCTGGGTCCGATTAAGAACAAGCCGGTCGTCACGCCGGGGCGCGCGTGGCTGGCGCCGTCGAGCCGTGAGGCGGGCACGGCGGAACAGAATCGCTGGTTCATCCGAATGGAGCGATCGACCGATCACGGCCGGACCTGGCAGATCGAACCGCCCATTCCCTCGCCCATGGGGATCGAGGCGATCCAGCCAAGCGTGCTGACGTTCCAGGACAAGCGGCTGGAGCTCATTGCCCGGACGCGGCAGGGCGCGCTCGCGATGAGCTGGTCACGCGACGATGGCCGGAGCTGGACACCGCTCGCGGCCATCGACCTGCCCAATCCCAACGCGGGGACGGATGCCGTGACGCTGCGCGACGGTCGTCAGCTGCTCGTCTACAATCATAGCGCGCACTGGCCGGACCGGCCGGGAGATGGCCCGCGCTGGCCACTCAACATCGCGCTTTCAGACGATGGCGTACAGTGGCATCCGGCGCTGTCGCTGGAGACGCGACCGATGCCGGACGGGTACGCCTATCCCGCGGTCATCCAGTCGCGCGACGGGCTGGTCCACATCACCTACACTTACAACCGGACTCGGATAAAGCATGTCGTCGTGGATCCGGGCGCGCTGAAGTAGCAGGCGGCGACCGTTCGATCCGTCGTGGTGACACACCGTTCTGGCACCAGGCCTTCGATGCGACCGCCGCGCCGCACATTCCCGCTGTCCCGCAGCGACGCTTCCTGTCAGAATCGACAGTATGGCTTTTTTACCGATCCTCAGCCCGACCGCCGCCCTGACGTCTTCGCGCGTCGCGACGACGGGGACCCCGCGGACCATGCGGACGCTTGTTCTGGCTGCTCTCCTGATCCTGGCCGGTCTTGGTTTCTTCCCGCAACCCGCCCGCGCCGACGACATCTCGGCCACGGCGCGCAGCGTGGTGCGCGTCGTGACGATCGCGATCGTCGATGATGAAGTCGTCGGCTTCGGGCATGGGAGCGGCTTTGCCGTGGCGTCCAACCGGATCGTCACCAACGCGCATGTCGTCGAGCTGGCGTCGCGGTACCCGGGGAATGTCGTCATTGGCGTGGTGCCGTCGGAAGGTACCAAGGGCTATGAAGGCAAGGTCATCGCGATCGACACCGTGCACGATCTTGCGCTGATCGAATTTACCGGCGCGCGCCTGCCGACGGTCGCGCTTTACAGCGGCCCGGTCGACGAGGGGAGTAACGTCACGGCGCTCGGCTATCCGGGCAACGTCGATCTGGCCACCGCGCGATCCGCGGCGGACTATATCCATCCGCTTTCCCCGATCCGATCGGAAGGCGTGTTCTCGGGGCGGCGGCAGATGTCGGGAACCGACGTGATGCTCCACACCGCAGGGATCGCGCGCGGCAATTCGGGCGGTCCGCTGCTCGACCCGTGCGGGCGCGTGATCGGGGTCAATTCGGCGATCACGAAGGCCGAGGACGGCGACACGAGCTTCGGCTTCGCCATTGCCGACAGCGAACTCGCGGCCTTCCTCGCGCGCGCGAAACAGCCCTATGCCGCCGTAGGGACGCCGTGCACGAGCATCGCCGATGTCGACAAGGCCGATCGCGATGCCGATGCGCAGGCCCTGAGCCTTGCCGAGGCGAACCGCCGCGAGGCCGCCGCCCGGGCAGCGAGCGACCAGCAAAGCGCGCTGTCCAGCGCGCGTATTGCCGCAGACCGCCACCGCGAAAACGTCATGGCGATTGCCACGCTGATGCTGGTGCTGGGCGCCATGGGGATCGGTGGCGGGACGCTGCTCGAGCTGCAGCGTCGACGTCGTGGCGCGATCTGGGGCTGGGCGGGCGGCGGAATGCTGATGGTCGGCGCGGTCGTGCTGTTCGTGTTGCGCCCCAGCGGCGAGACGATGCTGCCCAAGGGTGTCGCCACGCCCGCGCCCGTGCCGTCCTCGACCGCTGTCTCCTCGACGGCGGCGCTGGGCAAGATGGTATGCCGGTTCGTTCCCGAGCGGAGCCGCGTGATATCCTCGCAAACCAGCGACGTCGCGATCGACTGGGGCCAATCCGGCTGCATGAACGGCCGGACGCAATATGCCGAGAACGGCAGTAAGTGGGATCGCATCCTCGTTCCCGGAAAAGAACAGACGGTTTCCGTCATGCAGTTCGACCCCGCGACCCGCCAATATGTGACTCGTCGGTATTTCCTGTCGGCAAGCCAAATGGATTCGGTACGCAAGATCCGGTCGCAGGTAACGCTGAAGGCGTGCACGCCCGACGAGGCGGGGCGTGCGAACCTTGCCACGCAGCAGGCGGCGATCCGCACCGCGCTGCCGCCACAACCCAATGAGAAGATCGTGTACACCTGCTCCCCCGCCGACCCGTCAGGCGGCTGAACGACGACGCACCCACACCGGATCGACGAACAGTCCGCGCCGGTGCGCCAGAACCAGCAGCATAACCCCGAAGACCAGGTTGACCATCACGGCGGGGACCGACGCTTCCGCACCGAAGCTGCCGCCGGTGAGCCAGTTCGGTCCCTGGATGGCGGGGCGTAGCAACCCGGTCTGCCTGAAGCCCGATACGGCGATCCCATAGATTCCGCCCTGCGCGAAATTCCACGCCGCATGCATCCCGATCGCCGCCCACAAACGCCGGGTCAGCATGTACAGCGCCGCAAGCATCACTCCCGCCTCCAGCGCGATCGCCACCGCGGCGGACATCGTCGCATTGGGATTGCCGAGATGCAGCGCGCCGAACAGCGCTGCCGACAGGGCGAGCGCGATCCAGCTGCCGAGCAGACGCTCGAGCAACCGAAAGAACAGCCCGCGCAGAACGATTTCCTCGACAACGCCCGACAGGATCGCCAGCGCGGCGGCGGCATAGAGCGACGAGACCGCCCCGGTCCCGACCACGCGATACCCGCCCAGCGCCGCGATGATCCCGATTACCAGGCTGAACAGCAGTGTTCCGCCCGCAAGCCCCGCCACCAGTTCGCGCACCCAGCCGGCTGCGGCGAACTCATAGACGGGCCGCCGCTCGATCAGCCGGACGAAGGCGACGTAGCTGCCTGCGATCAGGGCGGCAAAGGCTACCGCCTGAAGCACGCTGATCGGCGAGCCCTTGAGCGGCGGCCACTGCTTGGCGAACATGCTGGCGACGACCTGCCCGCCGAACACGAAGACGAAGCCGACGAACAACAGGACCAGCGGAAAATGCAGGAAACGCCAGACACGGCTGTGGGGCGGTGTATTCGGTTCGGTCGGCAGCATTGGCGGTTCCCCCTGTGAAAGGGGAGGCTAGCGTGGTTTGCGCGGGAGACAATGGCGGGGGGCGCCTGCCTTGTCAGCGCCGGAGTGTGGTGCCCCCTCTTCGCTTTCCAAAATCCAGGCGGCCCTTAAGGTACCCCCTCGCGCTTACGCAGCACCACCTTCCGATCGATCCCGTAGGCGTAGCCGCCCAATGTCCCATCGCCACGCTGGACACGGTGGCATGGGACCACGATCGAGACCGGATTCGCACCGCACGCGGTCCCCGCCGCGCGCACGGCTGCCGGATTGCCGACCATCGCCGCCAATTCGGCATAGCTGCGCGTCTCGCCAAGCGGGATCGCGCGGAGCGCTTGCCAGATCGCTTCCTGAAATGCGGTCCCCTGCACGTCGAGCGGCAGATCCTGGTCGCGATCCGGGGATTCGACGCTGGCGACCACTTGCGCGGCAAGCGTCGCGAGCGCAGCGCCCCCAGGCAGGATCTCGGCCTCGGGAAAGCGTGCGCGGAGCGCAGTCTCGTCCTCGTCGAACGACACGCGACAGAGGCCCTTGTCGGTCGCCGCGACGAGCATCGCGCCGAGGCTGGTGTCCGCGATCGTCCAGCGGATCGTAACCCCGGCCCCGCCGCGTTTCCATGCGCTCGGGCTCATCCCCAGCCGTTTCGCGCCATCCTCATAGAAGCGGCTCGGCGCCGAATAGCCCGCTTCGTAGATCGCCTCGGTCACGCTCGTGTCTCCCGTCAATGCCAAGGCCGCCCGCCGCGCCCGCAGACCGCGCGCATAAGCCGCCGGGGTCACCCCGGTCGCGCGCTTGAACAGGCGATGGAAATGGTGCGGCGCATAACCGACCTGCGCCGCGAGATCGTCGAGCGCGAGCATGTCCTCCGCCGCCTCGAGCAACGCGACCGCGCGCGCGACCGCGATCCGGTCGCGCCCGACCTCGTCGGGCTTGCAGCGCAGGCACGCGCGATAGCCGGCGGCCCGCGCCTCGGCGGGATCGCGATAGAAGGTGACGTGCTCACGCTTCGGGTGACGCGCGGGGCAGCTCGGCTTGCAGTAGATGCCGGTGGTCTTCACCGCGCCGACGAAGCGGCCGTCGCTATGGCGATCCCGCGCTTCGAACGCGGCCCACGCCATCGCGGGATCGAGGAGGAAGGTCTGCGTCATGCCGACGCTATACGCTTCGGCGGGATGCGATCACATCCCGCCGGTTGCGCTCAAAGCGTCAGCCGCCGTTCGCGGCGAACAGGTCGAGCGTGCGCTGTTTGGCGAGCTTGGCGCTCTCCGCGTCATAATCGTCGCGCCGATCGGAGTTGAAGCCGTGGCCCGCGTCGTAGAGGTAGACGGTCGCGTTGGCCCAGTCCTTCGCGATGACCTTCTCGACGCCGGCGAGCGGAATGTGATCGTCCTTCTTGCCGAAGTGGAGGATCGTCGGAACCTTGGGCTCCTCGTCAGCGGCATCGGGGATCATGCTCCCGTAATAGCCCGACACAGCCGCGACGCCGCGCAGGCTGGTTGCCGCCTTCCACGCGACCGAGCCGCCGTAGCAATAGCCCACGACGAACACCGGGCCCTTGTCGGCAAGCGAATCGATGCAGGTCTGGACGTCGGCGAGCGTGAGTTCGAACGGGTGGAGCTTGCTCGCGAGCTCGACGCCGCGCGCGAAGCCTTCGCCGGAATATTCGGCCTCGAACCCGGGGTGCTCGCGGTCGAACACGGCGGGTGCGAGCACCTCGAAGCCGTCGGCGGCATAGCCGTCGCACAGACTGCGGATGTGATCGGTCACGCCAAAGATTTCCTGCACGAGCACGAGGCCGCCGCGGCGCGTCCCCTCGGGTTGCGCGTGGTAGACTGCGATTTCGGCGCCGTCGGACATGGTCATCTTGGTGGTGGTGGCGGACATGTGAGTCGCTCCTGCTGGGGGTGCCTGCCCATACCGCGCCGCCAGCGGTGGTCTAGGGGGTGTGTCCTGTCGCGCTGGGTTTCCACCGCAAAGGGTCCTCGTCCCGGCGCAGCGCCAGACACTTGCGAACGTGCTCCGCGGCCCCCGCCCGTCACCCCGGCGGAAGCGAGACCTCTTCGAAAGTCGCGCCATTGCCTCTTTCCGTCACCCCGGCGCAGGCCGGGGCCGCCATGTAAGGGGGCGAAACCGGTGATACCGCACTCAGCCGTCTCGCCGCGCCCGGGTAACAACACGGCCCCGGCCTTCGCCGGGGTGACGGATGTGAGATCGAGCGACTTTCGCAGAGGTCTCGCGCAGGCGCGGCCGCTTGATCATGACGCACACCGGTTGCCCCGAAGCCAACGCCCTGGCCTTCGCGGGGGTGACGGTGCCTGACGCCAGCACGGCCGGCGACGAACGTCACGCCGCGCGTACGTCCGCGATCAGGCCGTTGATCTGGCTGCGCAGCGCCTCCACGCCGCCGGCAACGTCGCCAGCAGTGCGCGTAACCTGGTCGGCGCTATGGCGCGAGCGCTCGGCGCGTTCGCGCAGCGTCTGCATATTGGCGGCGGCGTCGGCCGTGCCGTCCTCGACCTCGGCGATGGCGTGCGCGATCGCCTGGGTCATGCCGCGCTGCTGGTCGACCGCCTGCGCGACGTTCGCAGACGAACGATCGAGCTCGGCGACCAGGCCGTTGACCGATTCGATCGTCGCCAGAACGGTGCCCGTCGCGATTCGCACCGCATCCAACCGCCCCTCGATCCGACCCGCCGCGAGCTGCGTCTGGCGCGCCAGTCCCTTCACTTCGTCCGCGACGACCGCGAAGCCACGCCCGGCCTCGCCCGCCCGCGCCGCTTCGATCGTCGCGTTGAGCGCCAGAAGATTGGTCTGGCCCGCGACCGCTGCGATCATATCGAGCACCCCGGAGATTTCGGCCACCAACGCCCCCAGCGATTCGGCGCGATCGCGTCCCTCCAGCGTCCGCGACCGCACGGTTGCCACGCTGGCGCGCGATTCGTTCGCCTCCCGGCTGATCTGGTCGATCGCCCCGGCAAGCGCAGCCGCCGAATGCGCGATCGTCCGCGCGTTGGTGGCGCTCTGTTCGGTCAGCGCGGCGGTTGCCATCGCCTGCTCCTGGGTGGTTCCGGCCTCGTCTGCCATCGCCCCGGCCGTCTGGCGCAGCGCTGGACCCGCCGAGGCAAGCCGCCGGACCGAGGACCCCGCCTCTTGTTCGAACTTCTGGAACAGGGCTTCCAGATGCGCCGCCCGACGGGACCGTGCGGCATCCTCGCGACGTTCATTGGCGTTGAGCGCATCGGCGGTCCTCCGAGCCTGCTCGCTCATGCGTCGCGCCTCCGCCGACCGGTCGCGCGCGAAGGCGAGCGCGCGTGCGATCTCGCCAATCTCGTCGGTGCGATCGAGCGCAGGGATGATTGCCTCGGCGCGTTCCAACGTGATGTCGCGCGTCGCGGCGGCAATCTGCGCCAGCGGACGCTCGACCCGCAGCGACAGCATTCGCATCCCCCAGATCGAAACGAGGACCGCCCCCACCGTGATCAGCGTCACGAGCAGATAGATCTGGCCGAAACCCCGGTCGAGCGCTTGCCGCTCGCGCATCGCATCGGCACGCAGATCCTCGATCAAGGTGGCGCTGGATACGGTCAGCGGGTCGATCGCGCTGTACATCGCGCCACTCAGGAAAAAATCGAGCTGGTCGACATGTCCCCCGCGCAGCAATGCCAGCAGCTTGTCCAGCGCAGCATCGGCATCGTGCCGCGCCGTCGCAACCTGTGCCACCTCGTCCGAGCGGCCGACATCGAACCTGTGACGGGTAAAGGCGTCCCAATCCGTAGCGATCAGGCGGCGCGACGCCGCGATCGTCTCGATCGCGCCTACCGCCGACAGATTACCGCTGCGGACCTTGTTGGCGGTAAGCAGCGCGGTGCCATAGCTGGCGTTGATCCGCTGCAATTCGCCGATCGGATACAGCCGGTCCACCACCAGCGCGTTGACCCGGTGGCTTGTGGCGAGGGTGGTCCCCAGCAACGTGACCGCAAACAAAGCCTGGATCGCCAGCAGCGCGCCGACGATGCGGCGCAGCTGCACCCGCATGTTCCGGCCACCCTCCGCCCATTTGACGAGAAAGCGGCGCAACAATGCCTTGAGCGAGCGGACGTGCGGCCGAAGCGAAGGGGTCTTCATGCCGCGGCTAATGCGCAGCAAGGGCCTGACAGGTAGTTAACTGAATATTACAGTTAAAAGAAATTCCACAGGAAAGTCGTCCCGCTCCGGACGCATTTCAGCGCACGGCTTGCATCGCCCGCGACCCGATGCTAGCGAACCGGCAACCCATCTGGAGGCGCGTTTTGCCGCCTTCATTCCCCATGGGGCCACCTTATGACGTCCAAGAG
This sequence comes from Sphingomonas sp. TREG-RG-20F-R18-01, assembly GCF_022662475.1. Classification (GTDB taxonomy): domain Bacteria; phylum Pseudomonadota; class Alphaproteobacteria; order Sphingomonadales; family Sphingomonadaceae; genus Sphingomonas. The sequence continues at coordinate 353,672 of NZ_JAKNQQ010000004.1, read as the reverse complement.
GATCCCAATCGCGTGGAGACATCCGGCGGTATTCAAGCAAGCTTAAGCGGACGTTATGCCACCGCATTGTTCGAGCTTGCCCGAGACACCCGTAGCATCGACGCAGTCGAGGCGAGCCTCGGACGTGTGCGTGAAGCGCTTGCGCAATCGGACGAATTCGCCGCGCTGGTTGCCAGCCCGGTGATCTCGCGCGCCGCCGCTGCCAAGGCAGTCGCCGCAGCCGCCGAGATGATCGACGTGGACGACACGACGGGCAAGTTCCTCGGCGTGCTCGCCGACAACCGCCGCCTGCCGCAATTGCCCGCGATCATTCGTGCGTTCCGCGATCTGGCTGCACGCCACCGCGGCGAGACGACCGCAGAGGTCACGTCGGCGCATCCGCTTTCGGACGATCAGGTCGACGCGCTCAAGCAGCAGCTGCGCACCCGGATCGGGACCGACGTTTCGGTCGACCTGTCGGTCGACCCCGCACTTTTGGGAGGGCTGGTCGTCAAGATCGGCTCGCAGATGATCGATTCGTCGATCCGCACCCGTCTCAACACCCTCGCGCACGCGATGAAAGGCTGAAGTCGTAATGGATATCCGCGCCGCAGAAATCTCGAAGGTCATCAAGGACCAGATCGCATCGTTCGGCACCGAGGCGCAGGTCTCGGAAACCGGTCAGGTGCTCAGCGTCGGTGACGGCATCGCGCGCATCCACGGGCTCGACAACGTCCAGGCGGGCGAAATGGTCGAATTCTCGAACGGCGTGCAGGGCATGGCGCTCAACCTCGAGGCCGACAATGTCGGCGTCGTGATCTTCGGCTCGGACAGCCAGATCAAGGAAGGCGACGTCGTCAAGCGGACCGGCACGATCGTCGACGTCCCCGTCGGCAAGGGTCTGCTCGGGCGCGTCGTCGACGGCCTCGGCAACCCGATCGACGGCAAGGGCCCGATCGTCTCGGACCAGCGCAGCCGTGTCGAAGTCAAGGCACCGGGCATCATCCCGCGCCAGTCGGTCAGCGAGCCGGTCCAGACCGGGCTCAAGGCGATCGACGCGCTCGTTCCCGTCGGCCGCGGCCAGCGCGAGTTGATCATCGGCGATCGCCAGACCGGCAAGTCGGCGGTCGCGATCGACACCTTCATCAACCAGAAGGCAGCGCATCAGGGCGACGACGAGTCGAAGAAGCTCTATTGCATCTACGTCGCGGTCGGCCAGAAGCGTTCGACCGTCGCACAGCTCGTCCGCACGCTGACCGAGCAGGGCGCGATGGATTACTCGATCGTCATCGCGGCGACCGCCTCCGACCCTGCCCCGCTCCAGTTCCTCGCGCCCTACACCGGTTGCGCGATGGGCGAGTATTTCCGCGACAACGGCATGCACGCGGTCATCGTCTATGACGATCTCTCCAAACAGGCCGTCGCGTATCGTCAGATGTCGCTGCTGCTGCGCCGCCCGCCGGGCCGCGAAGCCTATCCGGGCGACGTCTTCTATCTCCACTCGCGTCTGCTCGAGCGTGCGGCGAAGATGAACGACAAGGAAGGCGGCGGCTCGCTGACCGCGCTCCCGATCATCGAGACGCAGGCAGGCGACGTGTCGGCCTACATCCCGACCAACGTGATCTCGATCACTGACGGCCAGATCTTCCTCGAGACCGACCTGTTCTTCGCGGGCATCCGCCCGGCGATCAACGTCGGCCTGTCGGTGTCGCGCGTCGGCTCCGCCGCGCAGACCAAGGCGATGAAGAAGGTCTCGGGCTCGATCAAGCTCGAGCTCGCGCAGTATCGCGAAATGGCGGCGTTCGCGCAGTTCGGTTCGGATCTCGATGCGTCGACGCAGCGCCTGCTCAACCGCGGTGCACGTCTGACCGAGCTGCTCAAGCAGGCGCAGTTCCAGCCGATGCCGTTCGAGGAGCAGACCGTGTCGATCTTCGCGGGCACCAACGGCTTCCTCGATACGGTCCCGGTCAACGCGGTCGTCCGCTACGAGCAGGCGATGCTGTCGACGATGCGCAGCGATCACGCCGATCTCCTCAAGGACATTCGCGACAAGCGCGACCTGTCCAAGGACACGACCGAGGCGTTGAAGACCGCGCTGGGTGCGTTTTCGAAGACGTTTGCGTAAACTTCTCCCTCTCCCCCACGGGGAGAGGGCAGACGAGCGAAGCGAAGTCGGGAGAGGGCAGTAACGCGGACGTAAGTTTGTGACTGCCTCTCTCCCCGACCCTCTCCCCGGGGGGGAGAGGGAGAAGAAGGACGAGAATGGCAAGCCTAAAGGCCCTCAAGATCCGCATCGGCTCGGTGAAGTCGACGCAGAAGATCACCAAGGCGATGAAGATGGTCGCCGCTGCCAAGCTGCGTCGCGCGCAGGAAGCGGCCGTCGCCGGTCGCCCCTATGCCGAGCGGCTCGAGCAGGTGATGGCGAGCCTCGCGTCGAAGGTCTCGGTCAGCGAATCGAGCCCCAAGCTGCTCGCGGGCACCAGCAAGGACCAGGTCCATCTGCTGATCATCGCGACCAGCGAGCGTGGCCTCGCGGGCGCGTTCAACTCGAACATCGTCCGCGCCGCACGCCGCAAGGCCGAGGAACTCGAAGCCGCGGGCAAGACCGTCAAGTTCTACGTCGCGGGCAAGAAGGGCCGGGTCATCCGCCGCTTCTTCCCGACGCAGATCGCCGCCGATCATGAAATGAGCCACATCAAGACGGTGTCGTTCACGGACGCCCGCGCGATCGCCGATGACGTCATCGCGCGCTTCGAAGCGGGCGAGTTCGACATCGCGCATCTGTTCTACGCCAAGTTCCAGTCGGCGCTGGTCCAGACCCCGGTCGGCAACCAGATCATCCCGGTCGCGATCGACACCAACGCCGCTCCGGTTTCGGACGGTGGCGCGGCGGTCGAATATGAGCCCGACGAGGAAACGATCCTCGCCGATCTGCTCCCGCGCAACGTCGCGATCCAGATCTTCCGCGCGCTGCTCGAGAACGCAGCGTCGGAGCAGGGTTCGCGCATGACCGCGATGGACAATGCGACCCGCAACGCGGGCGATATGATCAAGCGTCTCAGCATCCAGTACAACCGCGCACGTCAGGCCGCGATCACGACCGAGCTGGTCGAAATCATCTCGGGCGCCGAAGCGCTCTAAGCAGTCGATACGAGGAAAGAATCATGGCAACCGCCCCCGAAATGACCACGCCCCCCAAGGCTACCACCAACAGCGTCGGCCGCATCAGCCAGGTCATCGGCGCCGTCGTCGACGTGACGTTCGAGCAGGACCGCCTCCCCGCGATCTTGAACGCGCTCGAGACGTCGAACAACGGCAACCGCCTCGTGCTCGAAGTCGCGCAGCATCTCGGCGAGAACACCGTCCGCACGATCGCGATGGATTCGACCGAGGGTCTCACCCGCAGCCAGGAAGTCACCGACACCGGCTCGCAGATCCGCGTCCCCGTCGGCCCGCAGACGCTCGGGCGCATTCTCAACGTGATCGGCGAGCCGATCGACGAGCGCGGTCCGGTCGGCCACACCGACACGATGCCGATCCACGCACCGGCACCCCTCTTCGTCGACCAGTCGACCGAGAGCGCGATTCTCGTCACCGGCATCAAGGTCATCGATCTGCTCGCGCCTTACGCAAAGGGCGGCAAGATCGGCCTGTTCGGCGGCGCCGGCGTCGGCAAGACCGTGCTCATCCAGGAACTGATCAACAACATCGCCAAGGGCCACGGCGGCACCTCGGTGTTCGCAGGCGTCGGCGAGCGTACCCGTGAGGGTAACGATCTGTACCACGAGTTCCTCGACGCAGGCGTGATCGCCAAGGACGCCGACGGCAACCCGACGCCCGAGGGCTCGAAGGTCGCGCTCGTGTTCGGCCAGATGAACGAGCCGCCAGGCGCACGCGCCCGCGTCGCGCTGTCGGGCCTGACGATCGCCGAATATTTCCGCGACGTCGAAGGCCAGGACGTCTTGTTCTTCGTCGACAACATCTTCCGCTTTACCCAGGCGGGTTCGGAAGTGTCGGCACTGCTCGGTCGTATTCCGTCGGCCGTGGGCTATCAGCCGACGCTGTCGACCGACATGGGCGCGCTGCAGGAGCGCATCACGTCCACGAACAAGGGCTCGATCACCTCGGTGCAGGCGATCTACGTTCCCGCAGACGATCTCACCGATCCGGCGCCGGCAACCTCGTTCGCCCATTTGGACGCGACGACCAACCTCAACCGCGCGATTTCGGAGCTGGGCATCTACCCGGCCGTCGATCCGCTCGATTCGACCTCGCGCGTGCTGACCCCGGCGATCGTCGGCCAGGAGCATTACGACACCGCCCGCCGCGTCCAGGAGACGCTGCAGCGCTACAAGTCGCTCCAGGACATCATCGCGATTCTGGGCATGGACGAGCTTTCGGAAGAAGATAAATCGACCGTCAGCCGCGCGCGCAAGATCCAGCGCTTCCTCTCGCAGCCGTTCCACGTCGCAGAAGTCTTCACCGGCATCAGCGGCAAGTTCGTCCAGGTCGAAGATACCGTGAAGTCGTTCAAGGCCGTCGTCGACGGCGATTACGATCACCTGCCCGAGAGCGCCTTCTACATGGTCGGCGGGATCGACGAAGTCGTCGCCAAGGCCGAGAAGATGGCCAAGGAAGCTTAAGCTACTAAAGCCCCTCCCCCTCGGGGGAGGGGTTGGGGTGGGGCAGTCCAGCAGTGCTGACGCTCGGTGAGACACCCCCCACCCCCAACCCCTCCCCTAAAGGGGAGGTGCGAAGAGAGAGATACGATGCTGCACTTCGAACTCGTCACGCCTGAAAAGCTGGTCCGCTCGGAATCGGTCCACATGGTCGTCGTCCCCGGCACCGAGGGTGACTTCGGCGTGCTTGAAGGCCATGCGCCCGTCATGTCGACGATCCGCGACGGCGCACTGTCGGTCTATCGCACGCCCGACGGCACGCCCGAGACGATCACGATCGAAGGCGGCTTCGCCGAAGTCAGCGCGCGCGGCTTGACCGTCCTCGCCGAGCGCGTCGCCTAACGCTTACGACGGCACGCCACGACCGTCGCCATCGGCTTACCGAAGTCCCTGCACTCCCAGGATCCCTCGGCAAGCGTCGGGACGATATGACTGGGCGAGCTGAAATCGTTTCCGATCCAGAGTATTGCGCTACGCGGATCTGTTCCCGCGAGAGACAGGACCTCGCTGCTCGATGGCGGCGCATGTGCCCTTCCCGCCACCACGACATCGACGGCCTGCCCCGCCCTGCGCAGGAAGAACCCGCCAACCTCGCCGACATTGGCGCGCCCCAGGGGCGTGGCGGATGAAGCCACGCCGACCGGATCGGCAAAGGCGAACACGAGCCGATCCGGATGCCGCTGCAGCAGCCATGCCGAAGGTTGTTCGAGGTTAAACAAGTGCCGATGATCCAACGCGGTATCGGTCAAGGCCGCACGCGTCTCCTGGAGCATGCCGCCTGCCATCGCGGCAAACAACGCGAGCACGGGTATCGCGCTTCGGTCGATGGACCACCGCATCCACCACGCTACTGCGAACAACAGCGCAGGATGACAGGGCGCAAGATAGCGCGGCGCGAAGCCGGGCCGCACTGTTGCAAAGACCAAAACCAAGCCGAAGGCCAGCGCGCCACTCAGGACCAGCGCCCATTCCGGAGCCAGCCCCATCGTGCGGATCGAACCGCGTTTCGGCGGCACCTTCGCCAGGAGCACGACAGTGGACAATCCGATGATCGCCAAGAGCAGACTGCCTTGCAGACCGGTACCGAACATGAGGAGCGGGATCAGGGGCAGCAGGTTTGGCGTTGGAGCGTAACACGACGCCGCGCACGCAGCCGACAGGCCGAACACGAAGGGCAGGTGCACGGCCATCCAGCCTAACAGGAGCAAAACCGGCAGAAACGCCGGCCATGTCTTGATGGCCCGCTGGCGACCGAGCAGCAGATACAATACCCCCTGCGATCCGACGATCGGGATCGCATAATAATGGGTGAGGACCATCAGCACCGAGACGCATGTCCACGACAGCGCGCGTCGTGTGCACGGGCCACGGATCAGGTGGAGAAAGGCAATCGCCTGTACACTACCCAGCAAGAAGAGCTGCGCGTACGAACGCGCGTCGTTCGCGAATATCAGAGCCGGCAACCACAGCAGAACGATCGCGCACCAAAACACCCGTAGAAGCCTGTCGGCACTTCCGTATCGCAGAATGACCAGCGGTGCCGCAAGCGAGCAGGCCATGCTCGCCGCACGCAGGGCGACATCGCTCGCACCGAACGCCTTCACCCATATCCACAGGGGAACGTAATATGCCGGGCCAGTCAGCTCGTTGAGACACCATCGCAGCAAGCTTCCGAGATTTGGCTGAGTCGCGATGACCGCCGAGAACGTCTCGTCGAACCACAACGGCAGACCATAGCCAGACATCAGTCGCGTCGGCACGCCGATCACGAACGCCAGCCCGAGCAAGATCGCTTGCCAATGCCGTTCGAGAAACGGCGGACGCGGCGGCGTACCGGCAAGATTGATCGGTGACGCAGTCCGATCGTAAGGAAGTTCGGGATGTGACCGCATCGGCTGACTCTGCGCCACTGCGGTAAAAACACGATTAATGGGCAGCGAGCGGGATCGGCCACCGGTCCCCGTTCTGCTTACCTCCGACCCCTAACACATTAGGTAAATATCAAGTTTTGCCGGCTAGCTCGGTCGTTGCTATGAGGAATCAGACGGCATGAGTGCATTTGGGCGTCGTCCTGGAATTGCAGGACAGGGTTCGCGCCCGGCGTTCGGCGTGGCGCGCCCGATGCAGGGCGGCGGCGGCGCGCGACCGGCGGAAGCCGAAACCGGCGGTGAGCAATTCCCCCCCCTGCCGATCTCGGCCGCGGAGCTCGATCCGTTCGGTGTCCTTCCCCCGCTCCAGCAGGATGCGATGCAGCGGCTCGCCGATCGCCAGGCATCGTCGGGCGACGCGGGCAATTCCAAGGTCGAGGGTTTCGAAAGCTCGATCCACAAGATTAAGGAGCAGGTGCTCCCGCGCCTGCTCGAACGCGTCGATCCCGAGGCCGCCGCGACGCTCGACAAGGACGAGCTCGCCGAGGAATTCCGCCCGATCATCGGCGAGGTGCTCGCCGAACTGAAGCTCACCCTCAACCGCCGCGAGCAGTTCGCGCTCGAGAAGGTGCTGGTCGACGAACTGCTCGGGCTCGGGCCGCTCGAGGAATTGCTCGCCGACCCGAACATCACCGATATCATGGTCAACGGCCCCGACCAGACCTATGTCGAGCGCAAGGGCAAGCTCGAACTCGCGCAGATCCAGTTCCGCGACGAGGAACATCTCTTCCAGATCGCGCAGCGCATCTGCAACTCGGTCGGCCGCCGCGTCGACCAGACCACGCCGCTCGCCGACGCCCGCCTCAAGGACGGCAGCCGCGTCAACGTGATCGTACCGCCGCTGTCGCTCCGCGGCACCGCGATCTCGATTCGTAAGTTCTCCGCCAAGCCGATTACGCTCGACATGATGGCGGGGTTCGGCTCGATGTCACCCAAGATGGCGACCGCGCTCAAGATCGCGGGCGCATGCCGCTTCAACGTCGTCATCTCGGGCGGTACGGGTTCGGGCAAGACGACGATGCTCAACGCGCTGTCCAAGATGATCGACCCGGGCGAGCGCGTGCTGACGATCGAGGACGCCGCCGAACTCCGCCTGCAACAGCCGCACTGGCTGCCGCTCGAAACCCGCCCTGCCAACCTCGAGGGCCAGGGCGAGATCAGCATCCGCGATCTCGTCAAGAACGCGCTGCGTATGCGCCCGGATCGCATCATCCTGGGCGAAATCCGTGGCAGCGAATGTTTCGACATGTTGGCGGCCATGAACACCGGTCACGACGGATCGATGTGCACGCTCCACGCCAACTCCCCGCGCGAGGCGCTGGCGCGTATGGAGAACATGGTGATGATGTCCGACATCAAGGTGCCCAAGGAGGCGATCTCGCGTCAGATCGCCGATTCGGTCGAGATGATCATCCAGGTGAAGCGCCTGCGCGACGGCTCGCGCCGTGTCACCAACGTCACCGAGGTGATCGGCATGGAAGGCCCGGTGATCGTCACGCAGGAGCTGTTCAAGTTCGAATATCTCGACGAGAGCGCCGACGGCAAGATCATCGGCGAATATCGCTCGATGGGCCTGCGCCCCTATACGCTCGAGAAGGCGCGGACGTTCGGGTTCGACCAGGCGTATCTCGAGGCGTGTCTGTAAGCGCACCGGCGCGACGCTTACGGTCGCTACGCTTCCGGAACTACGCTGCCGGCGCCCGGATCACCCTGGCAGTTTCGGCAGTCCAGCCGGACCGGACGATGCGTCGACCCGACCGTCGATGCCCTTAAGCAAGGCCTCCCGAAGATGGTCCAGCACGAACGGCTTCTGAAGCACGACAGCCCCCGCCTCGTCGCCGTCGAGCGCAACCTGATCGCCATATCCTGACGCAAAAATGAACGGCACCCCGGTTCCTCGCAGGCGCCTGGCGAAATCGAAGCTCACCTGCCCGGCAACGTTGATATCCAGCACGGCAAGATCGAAGCGGCTGGACGCCACCGAGGCGACCGCTTCAGCGATGGTGGACGCCGTGGTCACATGATCCGCCCCCAGCGCGTACAGCATGTCTTCCGTCTCGAGCGCGATGATCATGCTGTCTTCCAGCAACAAGACGGCGGCGCCCGCGAGCGGGCTGTTCGCCTTGGCCTTCTGTTCCACCGTGCGATGGGGCGACACGACATCCGCCGCGGCGACGCTTGGAACCTCCTGCGGCGGAACGAGGTGTTTCGCCGGAAGGTAGAAGTCCGCCTCCAGCCCACCGAGCAGATAGCGAACTTCGGCCGTCCCCTGCAGGTCGAACGGTACCGTCCGCTCGATCACGACCGATCCAAAGCCGCGTCGGGTCGGCGCCTGAACCGCCGGACCGCCGCGCTCGCGCCAACGCACGTCCAGCCCGCCGTCCGTGCGCATGGCGAGCGTCACGTGGATGCAACCGTCGGTCGACAGCGCACCATATTTGGCACTGTTGGTCGCCAGTTCGTGCACGACCAGCGCCATCGTCGTCATGGCGGTCGGGTGAAGCTGGACGGGTGGCCCGTCGACGGTGAGGACATCATGCCCGTTGCGCCGATGCGTGTTGACCTCATCCTCTAACAGAGATGCCAGTGACGCCGGTCCCCAGGCGTTGCGGGTGACATAGTCGTGCGCTCGCGCAAGGGCCTGCACGCGACCGTTGAGCGCGGACATGTACTCGGCCACGCCATTGACGCTCTGGCCGGTCCGCGTGATCAGACCGCGCACGAGCGTCAGGATGTTGCGGACCCGGTGGTTGAGCTCGGCGATCAGCAATTCGCTGCGTTCGGTCGAACGGCGGCGCTCCTCACTCGCTGCCTCCGAATATCGTAGGATCACCTCGATGATCGCAACCCGCACCGCTTCGCCGAGGCGCAGATCGGCTTCTGAAAAAGGCTGGGATTTTCCGCGCACCATGCTGGCGAAAGCGGCAAAGCTCTTGCGTGGTGACAGGCGGAGCCCGTCGTCGGTTTGGACCACGGCCTTGGTGGGGTCCCCACTCCATCGCACTTCCTGCAGCATCTCGCGACGGAACAGCATGATGTAGTCGCGCGGCGTTCGGGACACGGGGATCGACAGCATCCCAGTCGCGCGATCGGCGGACTGCGCGCAGCGCGGCTCGATCGATGCCAGTTCGCTCGTATCGAAGACCCTGCTCGGCGAAGCGGTGTCGAGGTAGCGGGCGATCCCGTAGACGTCTTCTTCCGGCGGTGTCGATCCGTTGAGCGATACCCGCCCACCCTGAAAGATCGCAACGCCATCGCAAGGGATCATGCCGCCAACGATGTCGCGGATCCATTCGGCGTTGGTTAGCAGCGACTCGTCCGCGGCGATCGCGGTCATCATCCGGTCGCTGAGCTCGCGCGCACTGCGCTCGGCGGCGGCAGCATCGCCGCGCAGCCGGCTTTCGAGCGTCATCGAATACATGTGCCCGAACAGTTCGGCAGCGGTGCGCATCACGAAGCTCGGGCAGCGCGCGGCACCGTGATGACAGGCGATCAACCCCCACAGCTTGCCCTCGACGATGATCGAGATCGACAGCGAGGCCCCCACCCCCATGTTGGTCAAATATTCGATATGCACCGGGGAAACGGCGCGCGTAACGGCATGGGTCATGTCGAGCGCCTGCTCGGGGCCGCCACGCAACGGCAGCACCGGCACCGTCGGGGCGTGAACGTCGGCGATGATCCGGAATGGATTGGCAAGATACAGGGCTCTTGCCTGCACCGGTATGTCCGACGCCGGATAGCGCAGCCCGAGGAAGCTCTCGATGTTCGACCGGGTCGATTCCACAATGACGTCGCCATCGCCATTGTCCTCGAAGCGATAGATCATCACCCGCTCGAACCCGGTGATCGCGCGGATCTGCCGCGCCGCGTCGCGGTGGAATTCGCCAAGCGCCTTCATGCGCTTCAACCGCTCTATCATCGCGCGGACCATCGACGCTGCTTCCATCCGGTCCTGCGGCAACGATGGTTCGCCCTCCAGCACCAGCAACTCGCCGCTATAGTGCAGGCTGAGGTCGAAGCGCTGCTTCGGGTTGACCAGGCCGATATCGTACAGCCGTTCGCTCGACGTCGCCTGCAGGATCGTCATCCGGTTGCGAATGTCGTGCAACGCCTGCCGGCTGATGACGCTGTCGAGCGGCCGGCCGATCAGCATGTCGGGCGCAACGCCGAACATCTCCGCGGTATTCGCCGAGGCGCGGGCAATCGTCCAGTCGTTGGAGAGAGCCAGAAGGAAGCCGAAGGACTGGATGCGATCCAGCCGAGTGATCGGTTCGCGGTCGCAGATCGTGAGATCCGGGAGGGATGGATCGGTGTCGGACATGGTTTAGCAGATTCTCCGTCTCAGGCGGCGATATTCCAGGGCGGAACAACCAACCCGGGCGCGGAACGCGCGCCGGAACTGTGCGCTCGTCGGAAAACCGACCCCCCCGGATATGTGCTCGATGCCAAGCCCGGATTCGGCCAGCAACTCGCGCGCCCGATCGATCCGTTTGGTCGTGACATAGGCATAAGGTGTCGTCCCGGTCGCCGTCTTGAACGCCCGGGTGAAATGGAACCGGCTCAGCCCGCACAGCACCGCCAGGTCGGATACGCTGATCCCGTCCGCCAGATGATCCGCCACGAAGGCGTCGACCAGCTTGAGATGCCGTTCGGACAACCCCACGCCGACCGGGTCGGACTGGATGCCGAACACCTCGAGCGCCGCTACCAGACACACGCTTTCCGCCAGCATCTCATCGACGTTTGGCGCCAGCAGCAAGGTCTCCAGTCGCGTGAGCGCCGCCTGCAACGGCGGAGGCCTGACGAACAGAAACGGTGCAGGGTTCGTCACCGTATAGCGGCGCTCAAGCTCTTCGCTGATCAGGGCGGGTTCGAAGTACAGGGCGGTAAAGGCATTCTTCCGCGAGGCCGGGGTCACCCATCCCTGCGCCGAACGCCCCTTGGGGATGAAGCTGACCGATCGGCGCCAGTCGCGCGTGTAATTGGTCGCCATGCCGTCGATGGCGATTTCACCATCATCCAAAATCATGTCGTGCAACGCCAGATACTGTGTTTCGCCGCTACGCTGAAACGAATATGGTTGCGTACCCGTCACGACATGCTCTGCGGAAAAGCCGCGCCATTGATGCAACGATCGCGGCACGACCGCACCCGTCGCGAAAGCCAGACTGAGATCCGCTGGAACCTGCACTATCTCAACCGATTGTTTCTTGCGATTCGATGCATTTGTGCTTTGTATGGTATTCGTCGCAGCGATGGAACCCATGAGAAGCGAACCCCGATGCAGTCCCACTTAATGACCAGCGCGGTAGTTCGCCTGCGCGCCGCGACGCGCCCATTCCATGATCTGACCGACACCGAGTACAGCAGCTTCGATCTGAGCGACCGGCGCGATTACACGGCTTTCCTGCTGGCGCATGCGCGGGCGACGCGGGCTGCCGAGGCGGTTCTCCACGACGATGAGACCCTTCCGACATGGCGGCCGCGCGCGCCGTTGCTGGCCGATGATCTCGACAAGCTGGGATGCGCCATGCCCGCGCCGCTCGCGTTCGAGGATTCGGCCGACGAGGGCTGGCGCTGGGGCGTGCTCTATGTGCTGGAGGGATCGCGGCTGGGTGGCGCTGTGCTCGTCAGTCGTGCCGACCGGGATGCACCGGTCGCCTTCCTATCGGCGCGCCATGCCAAGGGCGAATGGCGCACGCTGCTCGCCGCGATCGATGCGCGCGGCGCGGTTCGCGGTCCCGCGTGGATCGACGGTGCGATTGCCGGCGCGTCCGCCTGTTTCCAGCTTTACCGCCGCGCAGCAAAACCGCTCGGCGCTGGGCAGGACGGGTAGTGCTGCGCCGCTAGACGGGGCGTGACCACGACCTCAATGCTGCGCAGCAATGACGCACAATGCGGCGCCGAGCAGTGCCGTCATCTGGACCGTTCGCCAGTCGAACCATCCGACCCGATCGAGATCGTCGCGGCGGGAGCGCCGCCAGTCGGCGACGCCTGCAAGGACCGCCACCGCCAGCGCACCCGCCATCCCTGCCCACCACATGAAACAGACGATCAGCTACCGAGTTTTTCGACCTTTTCGTTCAGCCGGCCGAGCTCGGCTTTCAACGCAGCAATTTCTTCGTCTTTTGAAACGGTTGCAGCCGAGGCTCCCGGCATGCCCGGCATTACGGGCGTCCCGCCGGGCTTGAACGCGGCGGTGGCCACTTCGAACATGGCCATATTCTGCTTGGCCAGTTCGGCGAACGGCGAGTTGGCGAAAGCCCCCTCCACCGCGGTCTTGAACTGCTGCTGGTTGCGGCGGAAGCTGTCCATCGACGCTTCCAGATACCCCGGCACCATCGCCTGCATGGAATCCCCGTACATCGCGATCAGCTGCCGCAAAAACGGCACCGGCAACATGGTCTGGCCGCGCTGCTCCTCTTCCATGATGATCTGGGTCAGGATGTTGTGCGTGATATCCTCTTCGGACTTCGCATCGATGACCTTGAAATCGCGGCCTTCCCGAGTCATCGCCGCAAGGTGTTCCAGCGTGATGTAAGACGAAGTCTCGGTATTATAGAGGCGGCGATTCGCATATTTCTTGATCGTCACCGGGCCGTCGCCCGGAATGGTCTTCTTCATGGAGAAGGGCTCCCGCCTGATGGTCTTCGCGACCCTACCACCATTCGTTACCGCGCTGCAACACGGGCGCTTTGCGGCGATGCCACGCGGTCCGCGGCCGCTCCCGCTGTTTCTGGACATGCTGCACGCCGAGACCGCAACCGCGCCGGACCGACGGTCTGCGGCGCTTGCCGGTTTGCGCGCCTATCAGGATGCCCCGCGCGGTCTACCGCCAAAGCCTGCGCCTGTGCGCTATCGCAAGGGTAACGCCCGCGTCCGGGAGTATGCGCCGGTGGGCTCGACCGGCCGCGCGGTGTTGTTCGTGCCCTCCCTGATCAACCCGGCGCATATCCTCGACCTGTTGCCCGAACGGTCGCTGCTGCGCTGGCTGGCGGCGGAGGGGCACCGGCCGTTCCTGCTCGATTGGGGCACGCCCGATCCGGGCCAGGCGCTTGATATCAGCCAGCATGTCGAGCGTATCCTGCTCCCACTGATCGCAAAGTTTCCCGAGCCGCCGATTCTGGTCGGCTATTGTCTGGGCGGGACGATGGCACTCGCTGCGGCGCAATGCGCGCGCGTCGCCGGGCTCGCGCTGATCGCCGCGCCCTGGCATTTCGCCGGACTGGGCGAAGCGGCGCGCGCGGATGTCGCCCGGCTCTGGACCGCCGCCGAACCGTCGTGCGCGCGCATGGGACTGGTCCCTATGGAAGTGTTGCAGAGTGGCTTCTGGAAACTCGATCCGGCGCGAACCATTGCCAAATACGAAAGCTTCTCGCGCACCGCGGCCGATACACCGGCATTCCGCCAGTTTGTCGCGATGGAGGACTGGGCTAATGCCGGTGCCGCTCTGTCGTTCGCCGCGGGCCGCCAGCTGTTCGAGGAGTTCGTCGCACGCGACCTTCCGGGTTCCGGGCGCTGGCACGTCGCCGGCACCGCGATCGCGCCGCAGGCACTGCCCTTCCCGGCGATCGACTTCGTCTCCCGCAACGATCGGATCGTCCCGGCAGCGACCGCGGCGGATCTCCCCGATCGGCGCGACATCGGGGCAGGACACGTCGGCATGATCGTCGGTAGCGGCGCGCGCGCGCAGCTGTGGCAGCCGCTGTCGGACTGGCTAAACGCGGTCCCGAGCCCTAAATAGCGGGTCTGTCGCTTCGAGCAGCGTTTCACCGCGATCCCAGTTTTATCCAGGAGCCCGCCATGCAGGACATCGTCATCACCGCCGCAAAGCGCACACCCGTGGGCAGCTTCCTCGGCGCCTTCGCGGCAACGCCCGCGCACGAGCTCGGACGCATCGCGATCGAGGCCGCGCTGGCGCAGGCAGGTGTCGCGGGCGAAGACGTGTCCGAGGTGATCCTCGGGCAGGTCCTCACCGCGGCACAGGGGCAGAACCCCGCGCGGCAAGCGGCGATGGCGGCCGGTATCCCGAAGGAAGTTCCGGCTTGGGGCGTCAATCAGGTCTGCGGTTCGGGTCTGCGCGCGGTCGCACTGGCGGCGCAGTCGATCGCCTGCGGCGACGCGACGATCATGGTCGCGGGCGGGCAGGAATCCATGTCGATGAGCGCCCATGCCCAGTCCCTGCGCGGGGGGCAGAAGATGGGTGACCTGAGCCTGATCGACACGATGGTGAAGGACGGGCTGACCGATGTCTTCAACGGCTATCACATGGGGATCACGGCTGAAAACCTGGCCGAGCAATATCAGATCACGCGCGGAGACCAGGACGCGTTTTCGGTCCGATCGCAAAACCTGGCGGAAGTCGCCCGCGCCGCCGGCCGGTTTCGCGACGAAATCGCACCGGTGACGATCAAGGCGCGCAAGGGCGACACGATCGTGGCGGACGACGAGTATATCCGGTCCGGCGTGACGCTCGAGAGCGTGGCCGGGGTACGTCCTGCGTTCAAGAAGGATGGAACGGTCACCGCCGCGAACGCATCCGGTCTCAACGATGGCGCCGCCGCGCTCGTTCTGATGACGCGGACGGAAGCCGAGCGCCGCGGGTCGCCGATCCTGGGGCGGATCGCGAGCTGGGCATCGGCCGGGGTCGATCCGTCGATCATGGGGATCGGGCCGGTCCCCGCGACCCGTCGCGCGCTGGAGAAGGCGGGGTGGACGATGGCCGATCTCGACCTGATCGAGGCGAACGAAGCCTTTGCGGCGCAGGCGCTTTCGGTCGGCAAGGAACTTGGCTGGGATGCGGAACGAGTCAACGTCAACGGCGGCGCCATCGCCATCGGCCATCCGATCGGCGCATCGGGGGCACGCGTGCTGACGACCCTGCTCTACGAGATGGCCAAGCGCGATTCGCGCAAGGGTCTCGCCACCTTGTGCATCGGTGGCGGCATGGGGATCGCGCTCTGCATCGAGCGGTAGCGGCTTCGATCGGGCCGGATTGTCACGCTGCGTCTTGGGTGTCTGCTGCCCCGCGAGGACTACGCCGGCGCGTGCAACGACGGATTGGGCGCTCCTGCGGGGGGCGCCCTTTTACTGCCAGATGCGATCGAACCGCTGGCCGAGCCCGGTCAGCAATTCATATTGCGACATGCCCGACGCCGCTGCCGCGCGCGGCAAGGCGAAATCGAGCGTGACCCAGTCGCCTTCGTCAAGGGTCGGGAAGGCATCGACCGATATCGCGGTCAGATCCATCGATACGCGCCCCAGCACCGGCAGTACCGCATCGCCCGCCCGTGCCTGCCCCGTGTTGGTAAAGCCGCGCCAATAGCCGTCCGCATAGCCGATGTTGAGGATCGCCACCTCGACCGGCACGCTGGCGGTGTAGAGCGCATTGTAGCCGATCGAGTCCCCTGCCCGAAGCGTCCGACGCTGCAGGATCTGCGCCTGCGGGGTGGCGACCTGCCGAACGACATCCGCCAGCGCGGCGCGCGGGACGCCGCCATAGAGCGCGAGGCCGGGCCGGGTCAGATCGAACGCATAGTCTGGCCCCAGCGCGATCGCGGCGGAATTGGCGAGGCTGAGCCGCTTCGCCGTTGTCGCGCCACGCAGCCCGTTCAGCCGGTCGCGCTGCCGCGCATTCGCCGGAACGTCCTCGTCCGCACAGGCGAGATGGCTCAGCAGCGTGTCGATGCCCAGGCCGTCCAGAAGGCCTTGTGCGACGTCGTCTGGGGAGATTCCCAGCCGGTTCATGCCGGTATCGACCATCACGTCGCATCGCCCGCCCCCCGCATTGCGCCAGCGCCGGACCTGCTCCACGGTACTCAGCACGGGCCGCGCGTTCGCGTGCAGCGCAAATGCCATATCGTCCTGACGAACCCCGTGCAGAACGGAGATGGCGATCGAGCGGTCGGTCGCCACATCGGCCAGGGCAGCTGCCTCCCCCCAGTTCGCCACGAAAAAGTCCCGGCACCCCGCCGTCGCCAGGCGCTCGACCACGCCCCGGGCGCCAAGCCCATACCCGTCGGCCTTGACCGCCGCGCCGCACGCCGCGGTCCCGCTCAATCGATCCAGCGCGCGCCAATTGGCGACAAGGGCAGCGGTATCGAGCGAAAGGCGGAGCGGGGCAATCATGCAAGCGCGGGTAACGCGCCCAGCCGCATTCGGCTAGCCCGCCTTCGATCGGGCGGGGCGGATGTCTTCCAGCCAGAGCGTCGTCACCACCAGTGCCATCGCCACGACGGCGAAGGTATACCACAGCCCGGCATAGGGGTTGCCCGTGCGTGCGACGATGAACTGGCTGATGAAGGGCAGGAAACCGCCAAAATAGCCGGTACCGACATGATAGGGAATCCACATCGAGCTATACCGGATCCGCGGTGGGAACATCTCCGCCAGCAACGCCGCGACCGGACCATAGGTGATCCCGGAAAGCGCGCTGAGCGCCAGGATCGCGACCAGGATCAGCGCGATGCTGCCCGGCCGCGGTACGACGCGGTCGAGATTATAGCCGGCCTTGGTCAAAGCGGCGTCGAGCCCGGAGGTACTCATGTCGTCGACCGGGGATCCCCCGATGATGACAAGCGTGACCGGCGTATGCGCCTTCTTGTACGGCACGCCCTTCTTTGAAAGGGTGTCTAGCAACTGCCCGCAGGCGTCCGCCTGCTTGGCGGCGAACGGGTTGTACGCACAGGCAGGCCCCGAGACGACGACCGGCGCGCGCTTGGCGGCATTGGCGAGCTCGGGGTTGGCCGCACTGCCCATGACCCAGAAGATCGGGAAGAGCAGCATCAAGGTCAGCGCATAGCCCACAATGATCGGGGTCTTGCGGCCATAGCGATCCGACAATCGGCCGAACAAGACGAAGAACCCGAGCCCAGCGAGCGCACCGACGCCGACGATCAGTTGCGCGGTCGTCTCGTCGACCCGCATCGGCCCCTCGAGGAACGACAGCACGGTGAACATCGCCGTGTACCAGATCACCGTCAGCCCGGCCGCGATCCCGAACAAGGCGACGAGCAGCCGCTTGAGATTGCCCGGATAGGTGAAGCTTTCGAGGAACGGGTTGCGGGCCGTCGTTCCGGCGGCCTTCATCTGCCGGAACACCGGGCTTTCCGACAGCTTGAGCCGCATGAACACCGATACCGCCAGCAGCAGCAGCGAGAAGACGAACGGCACCCGCCAACCCCAGGCGGTCCAGGCCGCGGTGCCAAGGACACCCTTGGTCAGCAGCACCACCACCAGACTGAGGATGAACCCGCCGGCGACGCTCGCCTGGATGAAACTGGTGTAATAGCCACTCTTGCCGGGTGGCGAATGCTCCGCGACATAAATCGCCGCGCCGCCATATTCGCCGCCGAGCGCAAGCCCCTGGAGGATTCGCAGGCCGATGACGATAAACGGCGCGGCCAGACCGATCGCGGCGGCGGAAGGCACCATGCCGACCGCCGCCGTTGCCAGGCCCATCATCGCGATCGTGACCAGAAACGTGTATTTACGGCCCAGACGATCGCCGAGAAACCCGAACAGGATCGCACCCAGTGGCCGGAAACCGAAGCCGACCGCAAACCCTGCCCAGGCATAGAGCGTCTGGAGCAACTCGCTCTGCGCGGGGAAGAAGGTCCGGCCGATGATCCCCGAGGCGGCGAGCGTCCCGTAGATGAAAAAGTCATACCATTCGAAAATCGTACCCAGCGACGAAGCGGTGATGATCAGCTGGATGTCGCGGCGGCTGGGCTCCGGCACGGCGTCGGGCAAGCTCGGTCCTACGTCGCCCGCCAGGATCGTTGCCATCGTTCACCCCTCATCCAACGCCATATTGGCCGTGTCTGCGACGATAAGCGGTTTCCACGCCGCGGCAAGCGCTGCCCGGGGTTCAGCCGCGGCCGGTCGCGATGCAGACGGGGCGCCCGTGCGCATCCAGCGCAACGGAGACCGCGATGTCGAACACGGCGCTCAAGCGGGCGGCCGTCATCGTTTCCAGCACCGGTCCATGCGCAACGACACGCCCATCGCGCAGCAACAGCACGTCGTCAGCGACACGCCCGGCGTGAAGCAGATCGTGCAGGACGATCACCACGCCCCGACCAGCCGTCGCCACGGCACGCAACCGATCGAGCATGTCGAACTGATGCGACGGATCGAGCGCAGCCAACGGCTCGTCGGCGAGCAACCAGTCCGGGGTTCCCGCCAGGGTTCGCGCCAGCAGCACCCGCGCACGCTCCCCGCCCGAGAGCGTGGCAATCCCGCGCTCGGCCAGCGCCGTCGTCCCGGTCGCGCGCATCGCTTCCGCGATGGCGGCACGATCGGCGGCCGCTTCCGCGGCGAACGGGCTGCGATACGACAAGCGCCCGAGCGCGACGACGTCGCGTACCGGCACGTCCCAATACGCCCTGCCATCCTGCGGCAGGTACCCGATCGATCGCGCGCGCTCGCGCGGTGCAAGCGTGGCGACATCGCGTCCGCCAAGCTGCACGCTGCCGCTGACTGGCGTGATCAGGGCGGCCATCGTCTTTACGAGGCTGCTTTTCCCGGCGCCGTTCGGGCCGAGGATCGCGGTGATCCGGCCCGGTCGGAACATCGCGTCGACCCCGCGCAACACCGTCCGTCCACCTAGCCGGACATCGAGGCCAGCAACGATCAACTCCATGGGACGCGCCCCCGGAGCAACAGCCAGAGGAAGAACGGCGCGCCGATCATCGCCATCGCAACCCCCATCCGAACTTCGCCCACGCCGGGCGCGAGCCGACACAGGCTGTCCGCGACCAGGACCAGGGCCGCGCCGCCCAAAGCGCTCGGCAGCAGCAGCCGCGACGGCCGTGCGCCGAACCACGGCCGCAGCACATGCGGCACGATCAGCCCGACGAACCCCACCACGCCCGACACCGCGACACAGGCACCCACGCCCAGCCCGGTTCCCAGGACGACCAGCGTCTGCACCCGACCGAGGCGTATGCCGAGCGACCGCGCGGTTTCCTCCCCCAGACCGAGCGCATCGAGCGATCGACCGGTCATCGCCAGCAACACACCGCCGACGATCAGAAAGGGAGACGCGTTCCGGACATCGTCCATCCCACGGTCCGTCAGCGCCCCCATCAGCCAGTCGAGCACCTCGGCGACGGCATAGGGGTTCGGTGCGATCGAAATGAGAAACGCGGTCAGCGCACCCGACAGACTGGCCAGCACGGTGCCGGCAAGGATGAACTGCACGCTGCTTGCCCGCCGCCACGTCAGCGCCGCGAGCAACGCCATCGCCCCCGCCGCCGCCGCCATCGCGCAGGCAAACAGCGCGACGGGGCTGGCTGCGGTGCCCAGGACGATCGCCGCGACCGCCCCCAGCGCCGCACTGGACGACACGCCGATCACCGCGGGATCGGCGAGCGGGTTGCGCAGATACCCCTGCAGCACCGCCCCGGACAGACCGAGCATCGCACCGATCCCGAGGCCGAGCAGCGCGCGTGGTAAGCGCAGCTCCAGCAGGATCGCTCCGTCGCGCCCAGCCCCCATCCAGACGTTCGGTGCGATCCACAACTTGCCCGCCATAAGAGACAGGGCGAAGCCGGCAACGACCAGCAAAACGAGAACCAAATGTTGGCGGATCATCCAAAGGTCCTCCGGATCGCCACAAGCCGGGTGATCACGGGAACGATCGACGGTCCCCCGCAATTGAGAAGGGCTCGCGGGATCGTTGCCAACCGGGTCGCCGCGCCCATACGCGCGAGCACTTTTCCGCGCACCATCGCGCCGCGCGTCGGCCCGGGTTCGAGTAGCAGCGCAGGCGGCGCGGCGACGATCGTCTCCATGGTGACGGACGCGCTGTAGGTGAGCCCGTAGTGCTGCGCGGCATTGGCAAAGCCCGCCCGTCGCATCAACTCATCAAGGAGATTGCCCGGACCATTGGCCAGCGACCCGCCCAGAAACAACAGCGCATCGATCGCAGGCGTCCGCCGCGGCACCGCTGCGAGCACTGCATCGATCCGCGCAACCATTGCCCTGCCCCGCTGCGGCTCACCGACCGCTTCCGCCAGGGTCCTGATCTGCGCCTCGCTGGCTGCCACGCTTCGGGGGGAGTCGAGGGTCAAGACGGGCAGTCCTGCACGACGGTATGCGGCCTGTGTCGCAATCGGGGTAAAGCTGGACGTGACGACCAGCGCCGGGTGCAGCGCGATCACCTCCTCGGCGGTTCCGGCAGTCGTGGAGAACCGGCGCGCAACGTCCAGCGGCAGCGAACTCGCCGTCGGATCCTGCGAATAGCGACTGATCGCCCTTATCCGTTCCGGCGCGAGATCGACGAGCATCGCATCCGCGCACGGGTTGGTCGAAACGATCCCGCCGCGTCGAATCGGCCCGCGCTGCGGTTCCGCGCAGCCGGACACGAGCGCCAGAAGCAGGAGCGGCCACCGCATCAATCGTGCCTTATCCGCATGGAGTCTGAGCCGCCCGCCATCGATGCCGTGATTGGCCAAGATCTGGTACGGCGCAACCGGACGCTTGTCGACGCGACGGCGCGTTGTCGATCGACAGCGGGGCGGGACCTTTCTTGCGGTCGTCGCGACCCGCGCGTCGGGTCGCTCCTGACCATGATTCGATCGCTGCGGCTCAAAGTGTCCCGGAATCGGACGATGGTCCGCCCCGTAGCAGGGGGACGGGCTCCGTCGAGACCAACCAATATGAAAAAATATTCAGCTTTCGCGCCGCATCTGCGAACGTGATTGTCGGTTGCAAGACAACACCTGCATGTCACCTTTGGGCCTCGTCCGCTGCAAGTGCCTTTCGCTCGGGCGACTTCGAGAACAGGCTTCTCGGACCGATCCGCACGATGTGTTCATCCTTTCCTGCAAACCTTCCCGGCTCCATCGCCTCGCTTGGGGCCCACCGTAAATGGTGCGATGCAGCGTATGCTTGCGATCGTCGTGGGAGCGATACCGTGAACAAAGACTTCCACTGCTCGTTAACCACTGTAATCATGGAGCAGAGACTCCACGAAAATCATGGAGCAGAGACTCCACGAAAGAAGGGCTCGTACGGGAGCATTGAGGATGCGCACTGATTGGACACACGCACGGCGCCTGACGCCCTTGACGCACGGCCGGACACTTTCCGCCGGAACCGGGATGTTGATCGCGAGCTTGATTTCGCTGCTGATGTGGGCAGTAATCGTGGGCGTAGCGATCGTCCTTTGATCGCCGCGCTTCGCGCCGTTTCAGAGGTTCTGCCGCCATTGCAAATCTTTCAGTTCAGCAACGGTTCAATCCGGTAGGGTAACGCCGCCGTTACCCATGACCAACGTCGTCCTTCCTCTCGCCTTGATGCTTGCGCTTGCGCCGACCGCGTCCGTGGTGGAGGGTCCGATCGAACGCGTCGAACTTGCACAGGTGACGATCCACCAGCGGATCATCATCCGGATCCCGCGCGTTCTTGGCGGCCACCCGGTGCAGCAATCGATGCCCACCCGAGCGATCCGCTGGGCCGAAAAGCGGGGCCCGAAGTGCATCGCCGCCGAATTGCTCGAGGGCGCGGTCATCACCGGGGCCGACAGCGTGGACCTCATCATCGCCGATGGCACCCGACTGCGCGCCGAGCTGGAGGACCGCTGTCCTGCGCTCGATTTCTATTCCGGCCTGTATCTCAAGCAAACCAGCGATGGGCTGATCTGTGCCGATCGCGACTCCATCCGGTCGAGATCGGGCAGCGTTTGCAAGATCGACGGGTTCAAGCGTCTCGAAGCAAAGCGATAACGCTGAATATCGCCCTTTACCTTGACAATTGGCGCCCAATCCGCAAGCGCTCTACGTCGTTTACGGGCGCTTTCGCCCGGACGATCATTCCGGACACCGCATGACCTTTGCCGATCTCGGCCTTTCCGACGAACTCCAGCGCGCCGTCAACGAGTCCGGCTATACCGAGCCGACTCCGATCCAGGCGAGCGCGATCCCGTCGATCCTGATGGGCAAGGACCTCGTTGCCGTTGCACAGACGGGCACCGGCAAGACTGCCGCCTTCGTCCTGCCGATGATCGACATTCTTGGCGAGGGGCGCAGCCGCGCCCGCATGCCACGCACGCTGATCCTCGAGCCGACCCGGGAGCTCGCCGCACAGGTTGCCGAGAATTTCGAGAAATACGGCAAATATCACAAGCTCTCGATGGCACTGCTGATCGGCGGCGTGTCGATGGGGGACCAGACCGCCGCGCTCGAAAAGGGCGTCGACGTGCTGATCGCGACGCCGGGTCGTTTGATGGACCTGTTCGGGCGCGGCAAGATCCTGCTGACGGGGTGTTCGATGCTGGTCATCGACGAGGCCGACCGGATGCTCGACATGGGGTTCATCCCCGACATCGAGGAAATCTGCACCAAACTGCCCAAGACGCGCCAGACCTTGTTGTTCTCGGCCACGATGCCGCCGCCGATCAAGAAGCTCGCGGACAAGTTTCTCGCCAATCCCAAGACGATCGAAGTTGCCCGCCCCGCGACCGCCAACGTCAACATCAAGCAGTGGCTGGTCAACGTTACCGCCGCGAAGAAGCGCGACACGCTGATGAAGCTGCTGCGCTCGGAAGATGTCAAGACCGGGATCATCTTCTCGAACCGCAAGACGACCGTCCGCGAACTCAACAAGGCGCTCCAGCGCGCCGGGTTTGCATCGAGCGAGATTCACGGCGACATGGAACAATCGCAACGCATCGCGGAACTGGACCGGTTCAAGAAGGGCGAGGTCAATATCCTCGTCGCGTCCGACGTCGCCGCACGCGGGATCGACATCAAGGGCGTCAGCCACGTCTTCAATTTCGATGCGCCATGGCATCCGGACGATTACGTCCATCGCATCGGGCGCACCGGGCGTGCGGGTGCGACGGGCATTGCGTTCACGTTCGCAACGCCGGACGACGCCGAGAACATCCAGAACATCGAAAAGCTGACCGGCCTTAAGATCGAGCGCTATGCGACCTCCGAGGCCGCGCCGGTCGTGGAAGAGCCGGCTGCGCTGGAAGAAGCGCCAGCCGCTCCGAAGAAGCGTCGCAGCCGCAGCAAGGCGAAGAGCGATCCTGCGGTCGCGAACCTCGGTAGCGAAGCCGACGTAGCGGCTCTAGTCACCGAGCCGTCGCTCCCGGAAGATCCCGTGGTGGAAGCCGTTGCAGCCCCGTCCCCCGTACGATCGCGCCGTGAACAGCCCACCCGCGACCGTACGCCGCGTCGCGACCGGCCAGAGCGCGCCGAGCCCGTCGCGCCGCCACAGGACCGCGTGCCGGCGGCGGATGAGCGATCGTTCGCCGACAGTGACTGGAACGGTCCGGTTCCCAACTTCCTGTTGGCCCGGCTGACCTACTGAGCGGGTCGCCCATCGCACCGCTCGGCGAACCGGCAGTCGCCACGCCGGTCGAGAGTCCTTGTGTTTCGACCTGCCGGATCGATCCGGCAGCCGCGATATGTACCGGATGTGGTCGTACCCTCGAAGAAATCGCCTGCTGGTCGACCGGTACGTCGCACTGGCGCGCCGAGGTAATGACTGCGCTTGCCGGCCGCCTTGCCGACCTGAAACCGCGCGCTGGTCGCTGAAGTCGGTGCCGTCGCCGGCCCCGCGGACCTGGCCGAAGGATCCGTCGCACGGCGACGTGCCCCGCACCGCACCGACCGTGCTTCCCCTTCCGCTACCCAACCGCCGCAGGCGCAGCGGGCGCGGCCGCGGCAGCGATCAGCGCATCGTCGATCTGCGCCGCGCGCCTGTACCCGGGGCGGTCGGTTACACGCTCGACGTATGCCGTGAACACGGGATTGGCTGAAATCAGACCGAATTGCAGCCCCCAGATCAGTTGAGATCCGGCATAGACGTCGGCCGCGCTGAAACGGTCGCCCGCGAAATACGGGTTGATCGTGATCGCCTTGGCCAGCGTATCCATCGCCAGGTCGAACGTACCATAGCCGGCCATCCGCTGTTGCTGTTCGTTGGGAATGGTCCCGAGCGACTTGTTGGTGACCGCATGCTCGATCGGGCCGGCCGCAAAGAACATCCAGCGGTAGTAATCCGCCCGTTCCGTCAGAGCCGGCGCTAGGCTGGCCTCGGGAAACGCATCCGCGAGATACGCGCAGATTGCTGCACACTCGGTCACCACATGACCGTCATGGACGATCGCGGGCACCTATCCCATCGGGTTGATCGCGCGATACGGCGCGTCCTTCATGCTCGACGCATAATCGAGCACGACCGTTTCGTACGGAACGCCGACTTCTTCGAGCATCCATCGCACGATCCGGCCACGTGATGCCGGGTTGGTATAGAGCGTCAGCGCCATTGTTTCTCTCCCGAATCGCCCAGGAACAGGAGTAGAACACGAGCTCTAGGTCGGGTCAATCGCGTTTACAGCGTTCGCCCGAACAACCCCAGCATCCGACCCCATGCCCGGTCGGCCTGCGCGGCGTTGTAGACCCGGCTGTCAGGCGGACACCAACCGTGCTTGGTGCCGGTATAGACCTCGATCTCGGCAGGTAGTTTCGCCGTCGCAAAGGCCGCGCGCAACGTATCCTTGTCGGTCGGCGCGCGCTGATCGTCATTCTCCGCGATCGCGATCAGATAGGCCGCCTTCATCTGCGGGATCAGCTTGTCAGGCGCGTCCGCCTCGGTCCCGACCAGGCCGCCACCGTGGAAGGTCGCGGCGGCCCTGATCCGCTGGGGTACGGCCGCCGCGGTGCGCATCACCATCGGACCGCCCATGCAATAGCCGGTCGAGGCCATCCCGCGCTTGCGGTCGACCTGCGGTTGCGCATCGAGGAAGCTGGTAAAGGCGATCGCATCGCGGACCGTACCCGCCGAACTCAGCGCCTTGGTGAAAGGCATGATCTTGGCGCGGACTTCGGGCTGGTCATAGGACTCACCCGGCGCGAGGAACGGCGCCTTGGTCGAGCGGTAGAATTGATTGACGACGAGCACCGCGTAACCCGATTGCGCGAGCCGATCCGCCATCTGCCGGAAGGCGGGACGCAAGCCCATGATATCGGGCCAGATCAGCACGGCGGGATGCTTTCCCGCGGCAGGCGCGACGAAATATGCATCGGCGGTGCCGTCGGGTGTCGTGACCGCGACGTCGCGGCCATTGATCGGCGCGGCGTTGGCGGGCCCCGGCAACAGCATCGCAAGCCCCGCTGCGCCCGTCATCGTACCGAACTGGCGGCGCGAGATCGCGCTGCCGCCCAGGAATGCGTCGTTATCGGCTGTGGTATGCTCGTCGCACATAGGCCTCTCCTGCTGATTCGCCTGCCGGCTTTGGATCAGGCTAGGCCGAAAAGGGGGTGAACGGAATGGCTTCGGCACGCCGCCCCCCCGGTCGCGCTACCGGGACACCGCGCGCTTTGGTGTCATGCGGCGTGAAACCACCACACGCCTTCGACCATCTCCCGTTTCGCCCGTCGCTCGACCTCGAGCCGCCGGAGATGCGCCAGTGCCTCGCCGGTCGCCATGCCGAGCATGTCGGGACCGATCGCCCGGCGAAACAGGCGCCCGAAACAGTCGATCGCGCGGCGCGGCTCGTCGAGAAACGCATGGAGTTCGTCCAGCCGTTCGCGATGTTCGCGGTCCATCGCCTCCAGCCGGCGGTGCAATCCGGTAAACGGATCGCCATGCCCGGGCAGCACGAGCAGATCGTCGGGAAGCTGCCGAAGGCGCGCAATCGACGCGAACCATTCCCCTAGCGGATCCGCCTCCGGTTCGGTCACGCCGAGCGATACGTTCGGGCTGATTCGCGGCAATACCTGGTCTCCCGCGATCAGAACCCTGCCGACCGGATCGTACAGGCACGCGTGTTCCGGGCTGTGACCGGACCCGACGACGACGTGCCACGCGACATCGCCGATCGTCAGCGTGTCGCCCTGCGCGATGCGCCGGTAACCGAGCGGCAATGGCGTGACGATCTTTCGGAAACCGGCCCAGCCGCGCGCTTCGGCATGCGCAATCTGCGCCATGTCCCACCCCGCACCACGCCAGAAGGCGAGCATTTCCTCAGGCACGGCATCGCGCGCATCCGCAATCAGCATCCGCGCGGTCAGCCATTCGCCGCGGGTCATCACCAGCGGCGCGTCGTGGCGATCACACATCCATCCCGCCAGCCCGATATGGTCGGGGTGGAAATGCGTCCCGATCATCTGCGTCACGCGGACGCCGGACAGCGGGTCCCGCCACAGCGTCTTCCATGCATCCCGCGCCTCGGTGGTATTCATCCCGGTGTCGACCAACGCGACGCCCTCGCCGCGATCGTCAACGTCGTCGAGCAGCCAGCAATTGACATGCCGCAACGGTCCGGGAATGTGCAGCCGCACCCAGCGAATGCCCGGCGCGACCGGCAGCGCTGCCCCCGATTCCGGCTCCCGCCCGCCAAAGGGATAGACCAACCCCTTGTGCGTCGTCGGTTGGAGATCCTGCACCAGCAGGGCTGCGGCATCGGGAGCATCGGACATCGGTTGCAATTAGCAACGCGGTAGACGGCAAGTCACGCGATATATGGGATCGACGGGTCGGCAAGCACCCGCTGCACGATCTGCTCTGGCGTCGCGAACACCAGGTCGGGGCGCATCTCCACCAGCGCGTCCGGGTGCGCATAGCCCCACAACACCGCGCCCGACGCAATCCCCACCTTGTGCGCGGCCTGGATGTCGCGCGTCTCGTCGCCGATCGATAGCACGTCGGAGACCATCACGCGGCTCTGTCGGATCACGCGCCGATAGCATCGCGCCTTGCCGAACAACGACGCGCCACATTCGAGCCGCTCGAACAGCGCCGCATGCGGGCCGAGGATCGCACGCGCATTCTGCTCCGCGTTGGAGGTCACCAACGCCAGCCGCACGCCGCCCTCGCGAAGCGCGTGCAAGACGCGCGGAATGCCCTCGAACAAGGCGATCCGGTCAGTCTGCTGCGCCAGCAAGCCGTGCAGATAGCGCCCCATCGCGGGGAGCTTCCAGCGCGGAATGCCGAGATGGCGGATCACGTCCCGGGTGCTCTTGCCGCGCAGTGCCTCGACCTCATCGCGGGAAACGCGGCGAAACTTGAAGCGATCGGCGAGGTGGTCGACGGTCGACAGGAACCAGTCGCCGCTGTCGGCCAGGGTGCCGTCGAAATCGAAGATGACCAACCGATAGCGCGGATCCCCCATGAGTCCGCGCTCCTATGATAGCGTGCGAGGTTGGCGAACGATCCCCGCCCGCTGGTTTCCGGCACGGTCGGAAAACCGGCGCGGATCCGGCCGCTTCGGCTTTGCACGGATCGCGCGGAGGTGGGCCATCCGCAATCGCTACGGCTTGCGCTTGCGCTTGCCCGTGTCCACGGGCCGCAACCCGCTACGGATCGTCAGCAATTCCGCGCGCGTCACCATGCCATCGCGGTCGAGGTCGAACCGCTCGAACAGGCGCCCGAATTCGCCCTGCAGTTCAGCCACCGTGATGCGATTGTCCTGGTTGGCGTCGACGCCGAACGGGCTCGGCAAGGCGTTGCGGTCCCCCAGCCACAGCAGCGCCCAATCGGCATAGCCGATATACCCGATCGTCCCGCTGTTCGCCGTATCGATCCGTGCGAAGCTGCGCGCAACGCAAGCATCGAGTTCCGCGCGGCTGGTACGCGCATCGCCATTCTGGTCGCAGGCGGCGATGAACACGGCGGCTGGCTCGGCGACGATCGTCGCGGTCGGCTGGGCGGGCGCAACCGGCGCTGCGGCGACCGGCGGCATGGTCTGCGCGGTTGCGCTCCCCGCGGCCATGACGCTCAACCCTAGTATCGCGACAACGACCAGACGCATCCTCAGCCCTTCGACGGCAACAGCAGACTGGCATCGCCATAGCTGTAGAATCGGTATCCGTCGCGTATCGCGTGGTCGTAGGCGTTCTGCATCCGCTCGATCCCCATCAGCGCGCTGACGAGCATGAACAAGGTGGACCGCGGCAGGTGAAAATTGGTCATCAGCCCGTCGATCCCGCGAAGGCGATATCCCGGCGTGATGAAGATCGCGGTATCGCCCTCGAACGGCTTGATCACACCCGCCGCATCCGCCGCACTTTCGATCAGTCGCAGGCTGGTCGTGCCGACCGCAATCACCCGCCCACTGCGTGCGCGCACGGTGTTGAGCCGGTCGGCCGTCGCCGCGTCGATCCGCCCCCATTCGGCATGCATGCGATGCTTCGTGGTGTCATCTGCCTTGACCGGCAGGAACGTTCCTGCCCCGACATGCAGCGTCAGCGTCGCATGCTCGACCCCGGCGGCCGCGAGGTTGGCAAGCAGACCGGGCGTGAAGTGCAACGCCGCGGTCGGCGCGGCCACCGCGCCCTTCTCGGCTGCAAACATCGTCTGGTAATCGTCCGCGTCCTGCGCGTCGGCGGGACGGCGCGCGGCGATATAGGGCGGCAACGGCATCCGGCCCGCGCGCTCGAGCAGCACCTCGACTGGCTCGTCCCCCTCGAAGTCGAGCGCGAAACTGCCATCGTCCCCGCGGTCGCGCGCACGCGCAATGACGCCCGCCCCGAAATCGATCGCATCGTCCTGCTTCAACCGGCGGGCATTGCGGATGAAGGCGCGCCAGCGCCGTGGCCCCTCGCGCTTGTGAAGCGTCGCGCCGATCTTCGAATCGCCGCGCCGCCCCTCCAGTTGGGCCGGGATCACCCGCGTATCGTTGAACACGAGCAGATCGCCCGCCCGCAGTTCAGCGGGAAGGTCGGCAACCGAACGATCCCGTGTCGCCGCGCCGTCCAGCACAAGCATCCGCGCCGAATCCCTGGGCACGGCGGGGCGCAACGCGATCCGCTCGGGCGGCAGCGCGAAATCGAACAGGTCGACTTTCATGACGCTCCTTTAGCGCGCCGCACCGGCTGGCGGATTACGCCGCCTTCTTGCGCGGCGTGGCGACTGGCTTGGCCCGGGGCGCAAGCTTGAACGCGGGAGCGGCGGTCGGCAATGCCGCGGGTGCCGCGGGCATGGGCGGTGCAGGGACGTAAGCCGGGGGATTATCCGTGCCGAGATAGGCGTGAAGGATCCGCGACGGCGCCGTCGGCGGCTCACCGCGCGCAACCGCATCGACATATTCCATGCCCGAGATCACGCGACCGAACACCGTATATTTCTTGTCGAGCTTCATCGTCGGGTTGAACACGATGAAAAACTGGCTGTTGGCGCTGTTCTCGGCCTTGGCGACGTCCTCGACCGAGGCGCCCTCCGGCGCTCCCTCCCGGGCCGCCGACACCGCGCCGCGGACGTGCGGCAGCCAGTTGAACTCGGCGGGGACGTTCGGGAGGGTCGAACCGCCGGTGCCGTCGCCCTTCGGGTCGCCGGTCTGCGCCATGAACCCTTCGATCACGCGGTGGAACAGCAGGCCATCGTAGAAATGCTGACTGGTCAGCAACTTCACCCGCTCGACCATCTTGGGCGCTGCATCCGGCCGCAGCCAGATGACGACACGACCGCCGGTCGACAGGTCCAGATACCACAGGTTCGCGGGGTCGGTCACGGACGGGACGGGCGGGCGACCGGTGGTCACCACCTTGGCGTCCTTGACCTGCACCTTCTCCTTCTTGGCGGCGAAAGCGGGGCCGGAAACCAGCGCGAGGATGAAGGCAAGAAGGGTGGCAACGAAACGCATCATGTCCCCGCGAAAAATCTCGGTGAAAGGTCGCTTAGACCAAGTCGTCGCTTGCGCCAACGTGAACGTCACCGCAGCCGTATGACGGCAGATGCCGCGCGAAAGCGACCATAATAGGGCCACGGGTATTTTCAGGGGCGAAGGCGGTGCGCCTCGCCCTTCCGCCCGATGCGATCGACGCGATCCGCGACCTCGGCCGCGACCGCCGGCGTGACGAACCGGTCGATCGGTCCGCCGTACAGCGCGATCTCCTTGACCAGCCGGCTGGCGATCGGCTGGAGCGACACGTCCGCCATCAGGAACACCGTCTCGACCCGCGGATTGATCTGCTGGTTCATGCCGGCCATCTGATACTCATATTCGAAATCGGCGACCGCGCGCAGTCCGCGAACGATGACCCTCGCCCCCTCGCGCTCGGCGAAGTCCATCAGCAGCGAATCGAAGCTGACGACGTGGATCTCGCCCTCGACCCCCTCGACCTCGCGCTGGACCATCGCCATCCGCTCGTCGATCGTGAACATCGGCGACTTGGACGGGTTGGTGGTCACGCCGATCACCAGCCGGTCGACCAGCTTCGCGCCGCGGCGGATGATGTCCATGTGCCCGAGCGTCACCGGATCGAAGGTGCCGGGGTAGACCCCGGTGCGGATCGTCACCGATCGCGCTCGAGCGTGAAGCGGGCGATTTCGCGGAGCAGATCGGCCTCGGGGCCGAACGCGTGGAGATGCGCGATCGCCTGGTCTACCAGCATCCGCGCCTGTTCGCGCGCGCGCGGCAGGCCGAGCAGTGAGAGGAAGGTTTCCTTGCCGGCCCCGGCGTCCTTGTGGAGCTTCTTCCCGACCGCGGCCTCGTCGCCCTCGACGTCGAGGATGTCGTCGGCGATCTGGAACGCGAGCCCCAGGTCGCGCGCATACCCGCGCAGGCCCGTGCGCCCCTCGGGCGGCAGCTTGCCGAGGATCGCGCCGGCCTCCACCGAACAGGCGATCAACGCTCCGGTCTTCATCGCCTGCAACCGCGTGACGGTCGGCAGATCGAAGGTGGTCTTCTCCGCTTCGAGGTCCATCGCCTGCCCGCCAGCCATGCCCGCCGGCCCCGCCGCCCGCGCCAGATCGAGCACGAGTTCGCTGCGCACGAACGGATCGGCATGGGTTGCGGGATCGGCAAGGATCTCGAACGCCAGCGCATGCAGGCAATCGCCCGCGAGGATCGCGGTGGCTTCGTCGAACGCCTTGTGGACGGTTGGCTTGCCGCGCCGCATGTCGTCATTGTCCATCGCGGGCAGATCGTCGTGGATCAGCGAATAGACGTGGACGCATTCGATCGCCGCGCCGGCACGTCCGACGCAATCCCGATCGACCGCGAACAACCGCCCGGTCGCCATTACCAGCAACGGGCGCAGGCGCTTGCCTCCGCCGATCGCGGCATGGCGCATCGCGCGGTATAGCGGCGCGCGGGCGTCGTCGGGAATGGCGATCAGCGAATCGAGCCGCTGGTCGATGTCGGTGCCAACCTCGGACAGGGCCTCGGCGAGCAACAGGGGCGCTATGGTCACGGGGTCAACCTGCCGCAAAGGGCTGCGTGCCGATGGCCCGCCCCTCGCTATCGGTACGGATCGCTTCGATCCGCGCCTGTGCCGCGTTGAGACGGTCATCGCAACGCCGGCGCAGCTTGTCGCCACGTTCGTAGAGCGCGATCGCCTGGTCCAGCGGCGCATCGCCGCTTTCGAGCCTCGACACGATCCCCTCCAGTTCCTTCAACGCCGCTTCGAACGTCAGCTCTTCGATCGGTATATCCATGAGCAACCTATGCGGCAGGCATGCGACGGGGGTCAAGGATACGTCGCCAAGACTTTGCGTTTGATGGTCGCAATCCCATCTCTGGGCTTCCCCGCAGGAGCGATTTCCATGTTTACCAGTATCAACCCCGCCACCGGAGCCCCCGGTGAGAGCTATCCCGAGCTGACCGGGGACGAGATCGAGACCAGGGTCGCGCGCGCCGAAGCGACGTTCCGCGAGTGGCGGCTGACCGATGTCGCGACGCGCGCCGCGCTGCTCGAGAAGATCGCCGAGCAGTTCGATGCCAATGCGCACCGGCTCGCCGAGATCGCGACGCGCGAAATGGGCAAGACGCTCGCCTCCGCGCTGTCCGAGGTCGAGAAATGCGCCGCTGCGTTCCGCCACTATGCGCAGGAGGGCCCCGCGATGCTCGAACCCCGCGCGTTCCCGAATGCGACCGCGACGTGGCATCCGACGGGGCCGGTGCTCGCGGTGATGCCGTGGAACTTCCCCTACTGGCAGGTCGTCCGCTTCATGGCGCCGACGATCCTTGCGGGGAATGTCGGGTTGCTCAAGCATGCGTCGAACGTCCAGGGCTGCGGCGCTGCGCTCGAGGAGATGGTGATCGCGGCGGGCGGCCCGGCGGGGTTGTTCCAGAACCTCGCGATCAAGTCGGACAAGGTCGCCGCGCTGATCGCGGACGACCGGATCGTCGCGGTGACGCTCACCGGGAGCGAAGGCGCTGGCATGAAGGTTGCTGAGGCGGCGGGGCGCGCGCTCAAGAAGGTCGTGCTCGAACTCGGCGGATCCGATCCGTTCATCGTGATGCCGTCCGCCGACCTGGACGAGGCGGTCAAGCAAGCGGTGACCGCGCGGGTGCAGAACACCGGCCAGTCGTGCATCTGCGCCAAGCGGATGATCGTCCATGCCGATATCTACGACACGTTCCTCGAGAAGTTCTCGGCGGGGATGCAGGCGGTGGTCGCGGGCGACCCGCTCGATGCCGACAGCACGATGGGGCCGCTGTCGAGCGAGGAGCAGCGCCAGACCGTGCTTGGCCAGCTCAAGCTGTTCGAACAGGCGGGCGCGAAGCTGTTGTTCGGCGGCGAGGCGCTTCCCGGGAAGGGGGCGTATATGTCGGCGGGGATTCTGGTCGACGTGCCGCTCGATCATGCGGTCGCGCATGAGGAACTGTTCGGGCCGATTGCGATGCTGTTCAAGGCCGAGGATATCGATTCGGCGATCGCGCTGGCCAATGCGGTGCCGTTCGGGCTCGGCTCGTCGGTGTGGACCAACGACGCGGACGAACGCGCGCGGTTCGAGCGCGATCTCGAGGTTGGCATGATCGCGGTGAATGCGATGCTCGCGTCGTCGCCGGAAGCGCCGTTCGGCGGGGTGAAGCGGTCGGGCCACGGGCGGGAGCTTGGGCCGTACGGGTTGCATGAGTTCATGAACCTCAAGACCGTGATCGGGTGATTTCTAAAGCCCCTCCCCCTCAGGGGAGGAGTGAGGCACTTCTTCTTAGCCCCTCCCCTTCAGGGGAGGGGTTGGGGTGGGGAAGTGCCTCGCAGAGAGACCTGTTCTGCTGAACTGCCCCACCCCCAACCCCTCCCCTGAAGGGGAGGGGCTTCAGAAAGCGGTCACTTCAGCGCCGCCAGTACCGCATCGCCCATCTGTGCGGTCGTCAGCGCCCCGCCCAGATCCACCGTCCGCGCGCCATCCGCGATCGCCGCGCGCACCGCATGCTCGATCCGCTCCGCAGAAGCGTCATCCGACAGTGAATGCCGCAGCAACAGCGCCGCCGACAGGATTGCCGCGCACGGGTTCGCCTTGCCCTGCCCCGCGATGTCCGGCGCCGACCCGTGGATCGGCTCGTACAGCCCGCACGTTCCCTGCCAGTCGTTGAGCGACGCCGACGGGAGCATCCCGATCGACCCGACGCACATGCTCGCCTGGTCGGACAGGATGTCGCCGAACAGGTTGCTCGTCACGATCACGTCGAACGCCCCCGGGTTGCGGACCAGCTGCATCGCGGCATTGTCGACATACATGTGGGTCAGCTTGACCTCGGCATAGTCGCGCGCGATCTCGTTGACGATCTCGCGCCACAGCTGCGACGTCTCGAGGACGTTGGCCTTGTCGACCGAGGTCAGCATCCGGCCCCGCCGCGCCGCCATCTCGAACCCGACGCGTACGATCCGCGCGATCTCGACCTCGTCGTAGCGCATCATGTCCTGCGCTTCGCGAAGGCCAGTGTGCGTGAAGCCACGACTCTTTTCACCAAAATAGACGTCGCCGGTCAGCTCGCGGACGATCACCATGTCGATCGCGCGCGCGATTTCTGGGCGCAGCGCGGACGACTCCTCGAGCCCCGGCAGCATCGTCGCGGGCCGGATGTTGGCGAACAGGCCGAGTTCCTTGCGCAGCCCGAGGATCGCCTGCTCGGGCCGCACCGACCGCTCGAGCCCGTCCATGTCGGGATCGCCGACCGCGCCGAACAGGATCGCGTCCGCGCGGTGCGCGAGCTCGAGCGTCTCGGGCGGGAGCGGGTGGCTGGTCTTGCGATACGCCGCACCGCCGACGAGGCCGTCCTCGAACGTGAGGTCGAGCCCGAGCGCCTCGAGCACGCGGCGCGCTTCGTGCGTGACTTCGGGGCCGATGCCGTCTCCGGCGAGGATTGCGATCAGTGCCATTTTCCGTCCCGATCCGTGTTTCGAAGGCGCGGCCATGCCGACCCTTGGCGGATCACGCAACCGCCCTTTTGAGCCGATCGACCAGCCGCGCGCGGGCTTCCAGCGTCACGGCGCGCCGGTCCGCCAGGATTTGCGCGCCCAGCGCCTCCCCCAGGATGCGCAACGCGGCGAGGATTTCGGGCCATTCGTTGGCATCGGGATCGGTCAACGCGGGGGGCAGCACGTCGTCGTCGAGACCATAGCCGAGCTCGGCGAGCAGCAACTGCTCGTAGCGCGCGAGCGTCAGCGCCCATCCGCGCGCGGCGGGGGCGAGCGCGATCGCCTCGATCACCGCGTCGAGCGCGAGATAGATCCGCGGATAGGGCAAAGCCTCGGGCAACGCCGCCGCCGTCAGCGCGGTGACCCATTCGAGCGCGAGCGCTGGCAGCGGCTCGGCGTAAAGCGGCGCGCGGCTGATGACGAGTTCGACCGTCAGGCTCGCGAGCTGGTCGTCAGTCCGCGCGCGCCATTCGCCCATAACGCGGTTGGCGGGTTGCAGAATCGGCCGGATCCGGCTCGACCGCCCGCCGCGGACATAGCCCGCCTGCAGCCCGTCGTCAGGGGTAAGCGCGCGGACGATCGCGCCATGCTCGCCGTGGTGACGGACGCCGAGGATCAGGGCTTGGGTGCGCAGGTGCATCGCGGGTGTGTAGCGCGTGGTCCGGGTCGAGGGAACGAGGGGGATTGCGTGGGGCGGGGATACGCTGCGCCCGGTCCCCCCTCCCACCACTTCCCCGGCGAAGGCCGGGGCCCAGTAGCGATACAGTGGAATGCGACCGCTGCGCTAAGTTGGCATGACCTCCGCTACTGGGCCCCGGCCTTCGCCGGGGAAGCGCGAAAAAGAAAAGGAAGCTACCCGGCGCCCCTCACCCCACGCGCTCCGCCACCAGGTTCGACCACAGTTGCTCCGCCTGCCGCCACCGCGTGCGCAGCGGGTCGGGCGACAGCGGCGTATCCGCGTGGCCCGTGCGCAATGCCGGTAAGTCCGCGAAATGCACCGTCGGCATCGCGTCCGCCCGCTCCGCGAGCGCCGCGCACACCCCTTCGAATCGCCGCACATGTACGGCATTAAGCCGTGTGCCCGACCGATTGGCGAGTTCGAACCCATGCGTCACGATCGTCACCGCCGCATGGTCGCGCGCAAGCGCGTGATCGAGCGCCGCGCGCATCTCGCCGAGCGACAGCGCGCAAATTTGGAAATTCCGCATTTGCCCCGGGCGTTCCTCGATCAGCGTGACCGGCACCTCGATGACGCCCAACCGCTCCACTGGCGCGATCTGCCGGATCGACAGGTCGATCTGGCTTGGCCAGGGGTGTTCGCTGCCGTTGTGGCTGCTGTCATACGCAATCCCGTGCCGTGCCAACGCGCGCAGCGTATCGTCGTTTGCGGCATAGGAGCCTGCCCGAAACGCCACCGGCCGTGGGGCACCCGCCGCCATCAACAGGTCGAGCGCGCCCCCAATCAGCGCGGTCTGGTCGTCCCGCGTATATTCGACCATCTGGAAGCGGCTATAGGTCGCACCGCCATCGCCGACCGCCGCGCCCGACCAATTGGGATGGAGATGGAGCTGGACCTCCTGGCCCCCCGCGAGGATCGTCTCGACGACGCGGCGGACATGCCCGAGCCCGAACACCAGCGCCGGCATCGGATCGACGAAGAAGCACGCCTTCAGCCCGTAGCGCGACAGGGTTTCGAGCATGTGCGAAACCCCGACGCCCGCTGGCTCGAACGACCGCGCGAAAAGGGCGTCGACCGGCAGGCGTGCGGCGTGGTGGCGCCACATCAGCTCGGTATCGACGGTCAGAAACACGGGTACGCTCACCCCCCGGGCCGTAGCGCGCAGGGGGTAAAGATTTACCGAATCAGCCTGTTACGAAAGATCGCAGCCAGTGATCAGTCGCCGGTCAGAATGCGATCGACCAGCTGCTTGACCGTCGGCACGAACCCGTTGGAATAGAACGGATCGCGCTTGAACTGATAGGCGCCATGCCCGGCGAACATCAGGTTCTGCTCGACGTCGCCGCCGTGCGCGATGTTCTGCAGCGTCTTCTGGATGCAGAAGCTGCGCGGATCGGCGAGACGACCGGTCGAATTGGTTTCGGTATCCGACCAGGACGAGAAGGAGCACTGGCTGAGGCAGCCCATGCAATCCGCCTGGTCCTTGCGGATCACGCCCTTGTCCTCGGGCGTGACGAACACGAGCGTATTGTCCGGCGTCTTGAGGGCATCGGTGAAGCCCGCCCCGAACCACTCGCGCGCGCGCAGCAGGTCGTTGCGCGTGACCCAGAAGTTCTTGCCCTTCACGCCGACGTCGAGCTGGAACGTATGGTCGCCCGCACTTTGCGTCGAAAAGGCGATCTGCCGTTCCGAGCGCGACTGCAGATGGCGGAGGAACGGGTTGAGCACCGCGCTCGAATAGAAGCCGGTCGGCGAGAAGCGATGCAGCAGCACCTCGCCTTCCTGAATGTTGGTCAGCCGTGCCTTCCAGTCCTCCGGAATCGGGCTTTCCTGCGTCAGCAGCGGACGCGTACCGAACTGGAATGCGATCGAACCGAGTTCGGGATTGTCGATCCAGTCGGACCAGTCGCGCAGATACCAGACACCCCCCGCCATCACGATCGGGACGTCATCCGAGATCCCGCCCTCGCGCATCGTGTCGCGCAGCGCCTTCACGCGGGGGTAAGGGTCCTGCGGCTGCAACGGATCCTCGGCGTTCGACAAGCCATTGTGCCCGCCCGCGAGCCACGGATCCTCATAGACCACCGCCGACAGATATTCGGCTGCCTTGGAGTAGGCACGCTTCCACAAGGCGCGAAAGGCGCGGCCCGAGCTCACGATCGGGAGATAGCTGACCTCATAGGACGAGGCGATCTCGCTCAGCTTGTACGGCATGCCAGCGCCGCAGGTGACGCCCGAGACAAGCCCGCGGGTCCGCTCGAGCACGCCGTGCAGGATCCGCTGGGCGCCGCCCATCTCCCACAGCACGTTGATGTTGATGGCACCCTTGCCGCCGGCGATGTCGAACGCCTTGCGAACTTGCTGGACCGCGCCCTCGATGGCGTAGTCGATCAGTTCCTCGTGCCGCTCGCGCCGGGTCAGCGCCTTGTAGATCTGCGGGATGATCTTGCCGTCGGGATCATAACTGTCGGCATTCACGGCCGAGACGGTGCCGATCCCGCCGGCCGCCGCCCAGGCGCCAGCGCTCGCGTGATTGGTCGCGGCGACGCCCTTGCCGCCCTCGACGAGCGGCCAGACCTCGCGGCCTCCATAAACGATGGGCTTCAAACCTTTGAACAAGTGAACGGCTCCCGGACTAACATACGTTTCGATATACGCTCTGGATGCCCTGCGCGGCAAATCGCGAATTAAGCCAACGCGCCGGGACGGCCCAGCACGCTGGAATAGAGCGCGCCATAGCGCGCAATCATGCTCGCTTCATCATATTCCGCGGCCGCCTTCGCGCGGTTCTTCTCGCCCAGCCAACCGCGTTGCTCGGGTGTTGCGGTCACCAGCGTCTGCAGGGAGTCGCGCAGCGCGACCTCATGATCGCGCCGTTCGATGAAACTGTGGTTGTCGGGCGAGACCATCTTCAGGATGTCGCCGACCGGCGTCGCGACGATCGGCAGCCCCGCCGCCATCCCCTCGATCACCGAGATCGGGAACTGCTCGCTCCTGGAGGACAGCGCCAGGATGTCGAACAGCCCGATGTAACGGTGCGGCTCGGGCAGGAAGCCCGGCAGCACAAGCTGGCTCTCCATCCCCATCCGCTCGGCGGTGTCGAGGATTGCCTGACGCTCGGGCCCTTCGCCGACGATCACCAGCCGCACACGGCCTGACAGGCCCCCGACCGCGCGGACCAGCATCGGCAGGTTCTTGACCTCGCGCAGGCCAGCAAGCGTGCCGATCACGACCTCCCCCGGCTTGCGCTTGAAGCCGGGGATCGCCTTGGGGTCGGGCTTGCGCGCGTAAAGCGCGGTGTCGATCCCGTTGGCGATGCGATGGACGCGACCGCGCGGCTGCTTCCAGACCTTCAGCGCGATCTGCTCGAGCGTCTCGGACGGAACCACCAGCGCCTCGGCCTTGGTCAGCGCGAAACGGCGATAAAGGTTGCGTTGCGGCTTGAGCCCGTCGGCCTCGTCGGCGTTAAAGCCGTCCTCGTGATGCACGACCGGAGGCATTCCCTTGGACGCCACGCGCTTCGCCATCACCCCATCGATCGCGCCCCAATTGTAGGTGAGCACGAGATCGAACCGGCTCATGTACGCCGCGATCGCCTCATAGCGCTGGACCGAGGGGCCGCCGGTCAGCGGCGGCGGGTTCTGCGCGATCTCGTAATCGATGCCGGGCGCGATCGCCGTTTGCGCGCCATAGTGGCCGTCCATGCTCGACACGATCGTATGCCGCGCGTTCGCGCCGAACGCGTTCATCAGACGGACCGCGCGCGCCTCTTTCCCGCCGAGCGAGAAGGTCGAGTGGAGGTGGAGGATGTTGACGGGGCGCATTTCCCGGAGTGCTTACCGACTCCGTCGCGCAAAACCAGCCCCATCCTCGCCTCGCCACGCCACCGTTGCCCCGGCGAAGGTGAGACCTCTACAAATTCATGCGTTACTGATTTGGAGCTGTTTTCCTGCGAAAGCAGGAATCCAGGGCCACGCAAAACAACGGCTTGAAGTTCTTGCGACTCCTGGGCTCCCGCCTTCGCGGGAGAACAGCTATGGTTTCGCAGCGGCCATGAGACCGCCGCGTTGACGGCAGGTCAGTCGAACAGCGTCTTGGGCACATGCGAGATCCGGCACGCCAGATCCGCCTCCCCGCTGGCAACCACATAATGGTCGCCCGCATCCGCGATCCCGGTCGTGAACACGACATTGTCGATATACATCTGTTCGCGCAACGGATCGGTCAGCGTCGGGTTCGCCTCGATCAGCGGATCGTGGCTGGTGCGGAGCACGCGGCTCGGGTCTTCGCGGTCGAGCAGCGACCAATAGGTGCGGTAAACCCCCACCACGCCCATCGGCTCGACCCCGTGCCACAGGCTCAGCCAGCCGCCGCCATCGGGCGCGTCGATCAGGATTGGCGGGGTGCCGCCGCCCATGCGCGCGGTCGCCATGGTCGCGGCATGCGGGCGGATGCCGGGCCGATCATGCGGCTTCCAGTGCAAAGCATCGGGCGAGGTCGCGAGGTTGATCGATGGCCCCGCGCGCCATTCGCTCCCCGGGGGGTACGCGAAATACAGGTCGCCCAAGGGCCGCGTCTGTGCCCAGTATCTGCCGTCGACCAGCCCTTCGAAGATCAGCATGTCCTTGTTCTGGTGATCGAGCACGATCCCCTCGAGCGTCCAGTCGAGCGCATTGTCCGAGCTGTACAGCGTGGTCGAATGCCGCTCCGGGCTGACCGAACAGGTCGTCATCAGATAGCGATCGCCGACCTTGCTGATCCGCGCATCCTCGACGCCGTAGCATTGGTAGGATGCTCGCGGCGCGATCGCCTTGTCGTAATGTACCGTCACGACCTGCGTCCCGTCGGCGGTGAGTTCGACCGGGAGCAGCCACGACAGCGACGTCAGCGCCATCACCTTCCAGCCGCCGCCGCGCATCATGAACTTGCGCGGGTCGGCGGTGTCGACGAAGTCGAGCGGCCAGGCATCGAGGCAATAGCCGCCATCGTGCCAGCGGATCGCGTGGATCTGCTGGTCCTTGATCGGCGTCCGCAACGCCTCGGCGATCCGCACCATCAGCAGCAGGTTGCCGTTCGGCAGCCGCGTCATTCCCGGGTTGAACGCGCCGAGCACATAGGTTTCGGCATCGATCTGCCCGGCGAGCGGGGACTTGGTCAAATCGACGTCGGCGGGAGTGAAGATCAGCGCATCATGAGGGAAGGTCATTCAGACTCCTGGTTCCGCGGCGTGAAGGTCGGGCATGTAGGGTATGCCGGGCGCAAAGTCTTCCGCACGCCGCCCGGTTTCGTCGCGGATCTTTTCGCACCAGTCAGCCCGAAGCGGGTTCCGCCGGGATCCGCGCGAGCAACCGCTCGATCGCCGCGATCGCCGCCGGTTCATCCAGCGTCGGCGCGTGGCCGGTGTCGGGAATGGTGAGGAGCTCGCCCTGCTCCAGCATCCCGGCCATCCGCTCGGCAACCGGCGCCGCGAGCACGTCGGACGTCGCCCCGCGCACCAGCAACGTCGGCACGGTCTTCAACCCGTCGAGCGCGCGCCACATGTCCGGTCCGGCCTCGTTGCCGGGAACGCGGAACGGTTCGGCGATCTTCATGTCGTAATCGAGCACGATCCGCCCGGCGCTGTTGAGCCGGTACAGCCGCTTCGCCATCGCCAGCCAGTCCTCCAGCTGGAACTGCGGATAGACGTCGCCATTCGCCTCCGCCACGGCACGGGCAGCGTGGAGCCAGGTCGGCCAGGTATTCGACTTGCCGACATAGCTGCGGATCCGCGACAGCCCCTCGGGCATGATCTCGGGACCGACGTCGTTGAGCAGCACGCCCATCAGCGTCTCGCGCGCGGTGCCGGCCAGCAGCATCGCGACGATCCCGCCGAGCGACGTCCCGAACGCGATGTAGCGTGACACGCCCAGCTCCCCGAGCAACCCCTCGATGTCCTGCACGTAGGTCAGCGGGACATAGGTCATGGGATCCTTGGCATAGCCGCTGTCGCCGCGCCCGCGCAGATCGACCGTGATCACGCGCCATCGCGGCGACAGCCGTTGCGCGAGATCGTCATAGTCGCGCGCGTTGCGGGTCAGCCCGGGGAGGCACAGGATCGGCGGGCGCTCGGACGGGCCTGGATAGTCACGATAATGCAGCCGCAATCCATCGTTGGACCACCAATATCGGTTTTCATAGGGTGGCATGGTTGCGTCCTGCGGTTGGCGCCCTCCATATCCACGCATGGACACGACCCCGCAAGCCTACCGCCCCGAAACCGCGATCCTCGATCTCGGCGACGCTTTCTATGATCCGGTCACGCCAGCGAATTTCCCCGAAACGCACTTGCGTTTTCGGAACGATCGCGCCGCTGCCGAGGTCGGGCTGGAAACACTCGGCGGGGGCGAGTGGATCGAGCATTTCGGACGATTCGAGCCTATGCCGGGCAGCCTCGTCGAGCCGCTGGCGCTGCGCTACCACGGGCACCAGTTCCGCAACTACAATCCCGAGATCGGCGACGGCCGCGGCTTCCTGTTCGCACAGCTGCGCGACACCGGCGACCGATTGATGGACCTCGCGACCAAAGGGTCGGGCACGACGCCGTGGAGCCGCTTCGGCGATGGGAGGCTGACGCTCAAGGGCGGCATGCGCGAGGTTCTCGCGACCGAAATGCTGGAAGCGCTGGGCGTGCCGACATCGCGCAGTTTCTCGCTGATCGAAACCGGCGAACAGCTCGAGCGCAACGACGAGCCGTCGCCGACGCGCGCGGCGGTGCTCGTCCGCCTGAGCCATAGCCATATCCGCATCGGCACGTTCCAGCGGCTTGCCTACGACCGCGATGCCGACAACATGACGCGCCTGGTCGGCTATGTCCTGCGCAACCTGTATGGCGAGGAACCAGGCGACGATGCGGCCGCCCGGCTGCTCGATCGCGTCGTCGGGCGGACGGCCACGCTGGCGGCAAGCTATATGGCCGCGGGGTTCGTCCACGGCGTGCTCAACACCGACAACATCAACGTGACCGGCGAGAGTTTCGATTACGGACCGTGGCGCTGGGCCCCCACCTGGGACCCGGCCTTCACCGCCGCCTATTTCGACCATGCCGGGCTCTACGCGTTCGGTCGCCAGCCCGAGGCGATCCACTGGAACGCGATGCAGCTTGCGGTCGCGCTGCGCACCGTCAGCGAGGCGCAGCCGCTGATCGACATTCTCGAAACCTTCCCGGAACGCTATCAGCGCGCGGTGTCCGAGGCGATTTTGTGGCGGGTGGGCGTGGTCCCGCGGGATTCGACGCGCGACCGCGCGCTGATCCAGGCGATCGAACAGGGGATGACACAGAGCGGGATCGGCATCGACCGCTTCTTCTTCGACGCCTTTGGCGGGACCGTACCCGCGGACGACGCCTTCGCGGCGGCTCGAGCCGCTCTGGTCGGCTATACAGCGCGCAAGCCCCGCGATCATGCCTATTGGTCCGGCGCACCGTGTTCGATGCTGATCGACGAGGTCGAGGCGATCTGGTCGGCGATCGACCAGCGCGACGACTGGGCACCATTCCATGCCAAGATCGCGGCAATCCGTCATATGGGCGAAGCGCTCGCCGACTGATCCGCGTCTGTGAAGTGGATTATCGCAGCATTCTGAGGCAAGACCGTACCATGTCGAGTGACCTGCTTTCCTACGAACCCGCGACCGGTGCCCTGTTGTGGCAAGGCGCGACCGGCGATGCCGATGCCGAAGTTGCCGCCGCGCGCGCGGGCTGGCCGATCTGGGCGGCGCAACCGCTCACCAACCGCATCGAGACGTTGCGCCGGGTCGCCAATGTCGTGCGTGCCCGGGCGGACGCCTTTGCCGACCTGATCGCGCGCGAGACCGGCAAGCCCTTGTGGGAGGCGCGGACCGAAGTCGAATCGGTCATCGCCAAAGTCGACATCTCGGTGACGGCGTATGCCGACCGCACGCCGCAACGTCGGCTCGATACGCAGATGACCGGGCGGATGGCGCTCCGGCACAAGCCACACGGCGTGCTCGCGGTGCTGGGCCCCTACAATTTCCCTGCACATCTGCCCAACGGGCACATCGTCCCGGCGCTGCTCGCGGGGAACGCCGTGGTGTTCAAGCCGTCCGAAAAGACGCCCGCGACCGGCGCGTTCCTGGTCGACTGCTTTCGTGCCGGCGGCGTGCCCGCCGGTTGTATCCGCCTGCTGATCGGTGGCGCGGACGAGGGCAAGGCGCTTGCCGCGCATGACGGGATCGACGGACTGCTGTTCACCGGCTCCGCGCCGACGGGGATCGCGCTCAACCGCGCCTTCGCCACCCGGCCCGAGAAAATCCTCGCGCTCGAGATGGGCGGCAACAACCCGATCATCGTGTGGGACTCGCCGGATCTGCATGCCGCCGCGGTCCTGATCGTCCAGTCGGCCTTCACCAGCGCCGGCCAGCGCTGCACCGCCGCGCGGCGGCTGATCGTCGACGAGAAGCTCTACGACCCGTTGCTGGACGAAGTTACCAAGCTCGTCAGCCGGATCATCGTCGATGAACCGCATGCGAGCCCCGCCCCGTTCATGGGCCCGGTGATAGACAATCAGGCAGCCGACATGCTGACCGAGAGCTTTCTCGAGCTAATGATGCGCGGCGGACGCGCGATCCGCCATCTCGAACGGCCCGTGCTCGATCGACCGTTCCTTCGCCCCGCGCTGATCGACACGACCGAGATGAACGACCGGCCCGACGTCGAACTGTTCGGGCCGATCCTGCAGGTGATCCGAAAGTCGAGTTTCGAGGATGCGATCGTGGAGGCGAACAACACGCGCTACGGCCTGTCCGCCTCCCTGCTCAGCCAGAACCCCAAGCTGTACGACCAGTTCTGGGCAAATGCGCGGGCCGGGATCGTCAACTGGAACAAGCCGACCAACGGGGCGTCGTCGGGCGCGCCGTTCGGGGGAATCGGCTGGTCGGGCAATCATCGGCCGAGCGCCTATTATGCGGCGGACTATTGCGCCTATCCGGTCGTGTCGAACGAGGCCGAGCAGGCCCGCGCGAGCATCGGCGTGGGGCTGCGCGACGCCTGACCGGATAAGCGTGCCGAGCGGGTACTCGTGCACCGATCGGATCGGGTTGATCCGTATCAGTGCATTAGCCCGCTCGCTGCGCGGACATTTAGCAAGCCTCCCGACGTTTCCCCGATCGCCACCAC
Organism: Sphingomonas sp. TREG-RG-20F-R18-01; assembly: GCF_022662475.1. Lineage (GTDB taxonomy): Bacteria > Pseudomonadota > Alphaproteobacteria > Sphingomonadales > Sphingomonadaceae > Sphingomonas. The sequence continues at coordinate 309,126 of NZ_JAKNQQ010000004.1, read as the reverse complement.
ACAGGCAATTCGGAGATGGAACATGGCCGTTAAATTCGCCGGTACGATGAACGCGATCAATCGCGGTCTTGAGACGACCAAGCCCACCAAGGGCGCCGACATGGTCGAGGATTGGGAAGCCGCGCTGGTGGATATCGACACGTCCGGGGCCAAGGGCATCCTGCGCGATCTGGCATCCTTGCGCAAGCAGCTGGAGCGGGACGAACCGGATGCGGATCGCGTCCACGCCCTGCTCCATCGTCTCGGTGCTGCAACGACCAAGATCGCCGACAAGGCCGATTCCTCGCAGGAAAAGCTGAAGGCGCTGGGCGAGGCGCTGACCGAAGCGGGTGAGGACTCGCCCGAAGAGGAAGAAGACACCGCCGCCGCCGCCGCACCGAAGCGGGCACGCAAGAAGAACTGATCCCGGCGATACCGTCGCAACGATCAAACGCCCGTCGTCTCCTTCGAGACGGCGGGCTTTTCTTTGGCGCAATTGTAACCCCCGCGGAAAACGGCATGATGACGCATCGATCACCGGACCGCCGCCCCCGGCTGTATTGAAAGGCTCCATGATGCCCCCTCACGAACCGACCCGCCGTACCGTACTGACAAGCGCCGCCGCGTTGTGCTCGCTTGCGCCGACGTTGCTCGCGTCCTCCGGGCTCGGCGCGCAGGTGCGATCTGGCGACGAGATCGTCCCGCTTTGGCCGAACGCGATACCGGGCGATCGCCATGAAGCGATCACGGCCAGCATCGAGGAGCGAAGCCGGGATGCGCACCATCCCGATCGTTGGGTCCGTGGCGTCGCGCATCCCGTCCTCGTCGTGAAACGTCCCGTGAGGTCCAATGGCGCGGCGGTGCTGGTGATGCCCGGGGGCGGATACGGTTTCCTCTCCTACGACAATGAAGGCCTCGAACAGGCGGCATGGCTCAATGCGCGCGGCATTACCGCCTTCGTCCTGCAATACCGGCTGCCCGGCGAAGGCTGGGACAACCGCCAGCTCGTACCGTTGCAGGATGCCCAGCGCGCGATGCGGCTGATCCGGGCAGGCGCGCGCCGCTACGGCGTGGATATCGCACGGATTGCGGTTCTGGGATTTTCGGCCGGCGGACATCTGGCGGGATCGCTCGCGACACGACATGCCGAGCAGAGCTACGCCCCGGTCGACGCGATCGACACCCAGTCGGCCCGGCCCGATTATGCCGGACTGATCTACCCGGTGGTGAGCATGGAAGCCGCCTTTTCACACGGCGGATCGCGCGATGCACTGCTGGGGGATGTGGCGTCGGCCGCACTGCGCCATGCCGCCTCCGTCGAGGCCCGCGTCACCGCGGACACGCCACCGGTCTTCCTGGCGCATGCCGCGGACGACGATCTCGTACCCGTCGCCAATAGCGTCGTCCTATTCACCGCGTTGAAGGCACAGGCACGACCGACGGAATTGCACGTCTTCGATAGCGGCGGCCACGGTTTCGGCGTGCGCCTCCCGAAAAGCAGACCGGCGTCGGCCTGGCCGGACCTGTTCCTTGCGTTCGGAGCCAGCCGGGGCGTGTTCCACGGATGACCCGCCGCTCCGTCGGCAAGCCGAAAATGGCTGTTCATATATAAATTGTCGCTTTATGGTTGGACGAAAGAGGCCGGTCGGGTCGCGGGACACCCTCGTGGTCCGCATCCGGATCGGTTGGAGCCTGGAGGGGATTCCGAAATGCCCATGCGATCGAGCTATTTCCCGTTTCCAGCGGCATCGGCGACGCGATCGGCACCCGCTCCCGGGACTGCGTGCGGGCAAGAGCGCGCGTGAGTCGCCCCATTCCCGCGCGTGCGTCGCTCAAGCTCCCGATCGTGCTGATCGTCGCGCTGTTCTTTCTCTGGGGCGTCGCGAACAATCTCAACGACGTGCTGATCTCGCATTTCAAGGGCCTGTTCAGCCTGGGGGATTTCGGCGCGGGACTGGTCCAGTCCGCCTTCTACCTCGGCTATTTCTGCCTTGCGATCCCTGCCGCGCTGTTCATGCGGTCGTTCGGCTATCGGGCGGCGGTGTTGCTCGGGCTTGGCCTTTATGGCCTCGGCGCGCTGCTGTTCTGGCCCGCCGCGAGCGCGTTGAGCTACCCCGCGTTCCTTGCCGCGCTGTTCATCATCGCGAGTGGTCTCGCCTTTCTGGAAACATCCGCCAATCCGCTGATCGCGCGGCTCGGCAGTGCCGAGACCGCATCCCGTCGGCTGAACTTCGCGCAGGCGTTCAACCCGCTCGGGTCGATCACCGGAGTCCTGATCGGTCGCGCCTTCATCCTGTCGGACAATGCGACACTCGATCGCGCCAGCGCAGCGGCGGCGGTCCAGATCCCGTATCTCTGCATCGGGATCGGTGTCCTGGTATGGGCGCTGTTCATCCGTCTGGCGCCCTTCCCCGACATCGCGACCCGGCCCGACGTCGAGGACGGGGTCGGCGCAGCGTCCGATTTCGCCTGGCTGTTACGATCGCCGCGCTTCCTGATCGGCGTGCTGGCGCAGTTCTTCTACGTCGGTGCGCAGGTGGGCGTGTGGAGTTTCCTGATCCGCTATGTCGAAACGGCGCTGCCGGGAACGCCGGCGACGCAGGCGGCGGGGTATCTGACCGCCTCGCTGATCGTCTTCATGATCGGTCGCTTCGCCGGCGCCGCGCTGATGGGTCGGATCCGGCCACTGCCGCTGCTGTCGATGTTCGCGACGATAGCCGCGCTGCTATGCCTGATCGCAAGTATCGTCGGTGGCATGCCCGGCGTCCTCGCGCTGGTCGCGAGCAGCTTCTTCATGTCGATCCTGTACCCCACGATCTTCGCCGAGGCGGTCGATGGCCTGGGCGCGCGGACCAAGGCTGGGTCGGCGTTGCTGGTCATGGCGATCGTCGGCGGCGCGGTGTTCCCCGCCGTGATGGGCCTTGTGTCCGATGCAAGCGGATCGATCGTGCGCGCCATGATCGTTCCTGCGGGATGCTTCGTCGTCGTGCTGGCGTTCGGCCTGTTTCATCTGCGGAGGCCCGCATGATCGACCTACCCCCGATCGGCATGGGCTGCGCCGGGATCGGCAACCTGTATCGGCGCGTCGACGATGCGGTGGCAACCGACACCGTCGCGGCGGCGCTCGACGCCGGGATCGGCTATTTCGACGTTGCGCCTCATTATGGGTTCGGTCTCGCCGAAAGCCGTCTCGGCGCGGCGCTGGCGGCGCACGACCCGGACGCGCGCGCGCTGGTATCGACCAAGGTCGGGCGCTTGCTGGAACCGACCGGCAGCACCGATCACGAGCGGCACGGCTTCGTCGACGCCCCCCCGCTCGAGCCGGTTTTCGACTATACGCGCGATGCGGTGCTGCGCAGTTACAGCGCAAGTCGCACGCGCCTCCGGCGTGACCGGATCGACGTGCTGTTCGCGCACGACCTGGGCGAGGAAACGCACGGGGACGATGCCGCGCGCCATCTGGCTGCGTTCCTGGACGGCGGCTACCCGGCATTGCGCGAGTTGCGCGACGCTGGCGACATCGGTGCGATCGGGATCGGCGTCAACGAAGTGGCGGTCTGTCACCAGTTGCTCGACTCCGCCGACCTCGACCTGATCCTGCTGGCCGGCCGCTACACGTTGCTCGAACAGGACGGCGCCGTCGCGCTGATCGAACGGTGCGAACGCGCCGGAACGCGGCTGGTGATCGGCGGACCGTACAACAGCGGGATCCTCGTGGAAGGCAGCGCGCAGGCGCGCCATTTCAACTACGCCCCCCCGCCGGCGCTGGTCGTGGCGCGGGTCGCGGCGCTGGAACAGGCGTGTCGTGCGTTCGACGTCCCGCTCGCGGCGGCGGCCCTGCAATTCCCGTTGCGCCATGCCGTCGTCGGCAGCGTCATCCCCGGCCTCGTCGGGCGTGATCAGGTCGAGGCAACCCTCCGCTATGCCCGGTGGCCGATCCCCGACGCATTGTGGGACAGACTGACCGCCGACGCCCCCTCTTCGGACGCCTTTGCCGCATGACCGCTATTCTTCTGCACCCGAGCGACAACATCCTGGTGGTTACCGCCGCAATTGCCGCCGGCGACACCGTTTCGATCGATGGCGATGCCGTCGTGATCCCGGTTCCGGTCCAGGTCGGCCACAAGATCGCGCGCCTGACGCTCAGCCTCGGCGAAACGGTGATCAAATATGGCGCGCCGATCGGATCGATGACCGCCCCCGCCGCACGCGGCGATCACGTCCACCTGCACAATATGAAGAGCGATTACATCGCGTCGCACCTGCGCGACACGCTCGAACGGAGCACCGAATCATGATTTCCGCCTGGTCCCGCAGCGACGGCCGCAAGGGCATCCGCAACGTCGTCGCGGTCGCATATCTGGTCGAGTGCGCGCATCACGTCGCCCGCCGCATCGTCGACAAGATCGATCATGCCGACGTGCATCTGATCGGCTTCCCCGGTTGCTATCCCAACAGCTATGCGGACAAGGTGATGAAGGCGATCGCGACGCATCCCAATGTCGGCGGCCTCGTGATCGTCTCGCTCGGCTGCGAGAGCTTCAATCGCGAGGGACTGGCAGCGACCGTCGCGGCGAGCGGGCGTCCGGTCGAGACGCTGGTGATCCAGCAGAACGGCGGCACCGCCTCGACGATCGCCGCGGGGCTCGCCGCCGTCGCGCGCGTCCAGGCGATCGCGGACGCGGGCCCGCGCATCCCGATGGCTCCCAGCGAGCTCGTCATCGGGACGATCTGCGGCGGCTCCGACGGGACCAGCGGGATCACCGCCAACCCAGCAGTCGGCCGCGCGTTCGATCGCTTCGTTGCGGAGGGCGCGACCTGCATCTTCGAGGAGACCGGCGAGCTGGTCGGGTGCGAGGCGATCATGGCCGACCGCGCGATCACCCCCGAGCTCGGCGCGGCGCTGATGGCGAGCGTCGAGAAGGCGGAACGCTATTATACCATCCTCGGCTTCGGCAGCTTCGCTCCCGGTAACGCCGAGGGCGGGCTGACGACGCAGGAGGAAAAGTCGATGGGCGCCTATTCCAAGTCGGGCAGTTCGCCGATCTCGGGGATCGTCAAGCCCGGCGACATCCCGCCTTCGCCCGGTCTCTACATGCTGGACGTCGTGCCGGACGGCGAGCCGCGCTTCGGCTTTCCCAACATTTCGGACAATGCCGAAATCGTCGAGCTGATTGCGTGCGGCGCGCACATCAACCTGTTCACGACGGGGCGCGGGTCGGTGGTCGGATCGGCGATCTCCCCGGTCATCAAGATCTGCGCCAACCCCGAGACCGCGCGACGCCTGGCGGACGACATGGACGTCAACGCCGGCCGGATCCTCGAAGGCGCCGCGACGATCGAGCAGGTCGGCACCGAAATCTACGAACGAACGCTTGCCATCGCGGCGGGCGAACGCAGCGTGTCCGAGGCGCTCGGGCATCAGGAGTTCATCTTGACCTACAAGAGTTTCGATCCCGTCGGCCCCGCCTGCCTGCCGCGGAGGCAGGCGGCATGAGCGCGCGGCTAAGCGGCAAGACCGTCTTCATCACCGCCGCCGGGCAAGGCATCGGTCGCGCCAGCGCCGAACTGTTCGTCGCCGAGGGCGCGAGGGTCATTGCGACCGATATCGACGCGTCGAAGCTGGAGGGTCTTGCATGCGAGACCTTCGCGCTCGACGTGCGCGATGCCGCCACGGTCGCCGCGCTGCCCGGGCGCACCGGGCCGGTCGACGTGCTGATGAACAGCGCTGGCGTCGTTCACAACGGGACGATCCTCGACTGCGGCGAGGACAGCTGGGCGTTCGCCAACGACCTCAACGTGACCGCCATGTACCGCACGATCCGCGCCTACCTGCCGCTGATGCTGGATCGCGGCGCGGGGAGCATCGTCAACGTCGCGTCGATCGCGAGTTCGATCAAGGGCATCCCCAACCGCTTCGCTTATGGCGCGACCAAGGCTGCGGTGATCGGGTTGACCAAGTCGGTCGCGGCGGATTTCGTCGCGCGCGGGGTGCGCTGCAATGCGATCTGCCCCGGCACGGTCGATTCCCCCTCGCTCCAGCAACGGCTGCGCGATACCGGGGATTATGACCAGGCGCGCAAGGATTTCACCGCGCGACAGCCAATGGGTCGGCTCGGCCGCCCGGAGGAGATCGCCGCGCTCGCGCTGTACCTCGCCAGCGACGAATCCGCGTTCACCACGGGCCAGGCGCACATCGTCGACGGCGGCTGGATCAACTAAGGCTTTCGTTTCGGCGCCCTCTCCCCCCTATCGTCATCCCCGCGAAACCGGGGATCCATACTGGCTACCGAGGGAAAGACGTACGCAGGCCAGCCACTATGGATTCCCGCCTCCGCGAAAATGACGGAATGTGAATCACCCCCCAGGAGTTTCCCCATGAAGTTAGTCCGCTACGGCCCGCTCCACGAAGAACGCCCCGGCCTGATCGATGCGAACGGCACGCTGCGCGACCTGTCGGGTGAAATTCCCGACGTGATCGGCGCAACGCTATCCCCGGACGTCCTCGCCGAACTGGCCAGCCTCGACCCCGAAACCCTCCCCCCGGTCGAGGGCACGCCGCGTATCGGCGCGTGCGTCGGGCAGGTCGGCAAGTTCCTGTGCATCGGGCTCAATTATTCGGATCACGCCGCCGAGAGCGGGATGACCGTCCCGCCGGAACCCGTGCTGTTCACCAAGGCGACCAGCGCGATCGTCGGGCCGAACGACACCGTGCGCATCCCGCGCGGATCGACCAGGACCGATTGGGAAGTCGAACTGGGCATCGTCATCGGCACGGCTGCCAAATATGTGTCCGAGGCCGACGCGCCTGCCCACATCGCCGGCTATTGCCTCATCAACGACGTGTCCGAGCGCGAGTATCAGCTCGATCGCCACGGGACCTGGGACAAGGGCAAGGGCTGCGACACGTTCGGCCCGATCGGCCCGTGGCTCGTCACGCCCGACGAGGTCGGCGACCCGACCGACCTCGGCATGTGGCTTGAGGTCAACGGCCACCGCTATCAGGACGGCACCACCGCGACGATGGTCTACAAGCCCGCGTTCCTCGTCAGCTACCTCAGCCAGTTCATGACGCTGCATCCCGGCGACGTGATCACCACCGGCACGCCCCCCGGTGTCGGCATGGGGCAAAAGCCGCCGGTCTATCTCAAGGCAGGCGACGTGATGCGGCTCGGCATCGACAAGCTCGGCGAGCAGCGGCAGGCCGTGGAGGCCGACTGATGCTTCATGTCCTGCTGCTCGACCTGAAGGACGATCCAGCCGGGATCGCGGAATATGAGCGGTGGCACGCAGCGGGGGCAGTCCCCGCGGCGGTCACCGCCAGCATCCGACGCGCCGGGATCGAGGACATGCGGATCTTCCGTGCAGGCAACCGGCTGGTGATGCTGATGGAGACGGGCGCGGCGTACGATCCCGCCGCCAAGGCGGCCGGTGACGCGGCGGATCCGGACGTTCAGGCGTGGGAAACGCTGATGGATCGTTTCCAGCAGACCATTCCCGCGGCCGTGCCGGGAACGAAATGGACCGAAGCCGGCCAGATCTTTGCGCTCCATGAACAGGACGGCGCCTGACCGGCGCTCGGACCCCGCGACGCTCAGCGCAACAGTCGAGTGGCTTGCGCCAGTAAAATAATTGACCATACGTGAAAACGGATGGCGACGCGGACGGTGATGCAACGCGCGCCGGACCGGGGGGAGTGAAATGACGAAGGCGGCCGCAGTGCTGGATTATCGAGCGCAGGCGCGCCGCCGCCTGCCCCCGTTCCTGTTCGAATATCTCGACGGCGGCTCCTATGCCGAGGTCACGCTGCGCCGGAACGTGGCCGTGCTCGAACAGCTCGCCCTGCGGCAGCGCGTCCTGACCGATGTGTCCGCGATCGACCTGACGACGACGCTGTTCGGCGCGGCGCAATCGCTGCCGGTGATGCTGGCGCCGATCGGGCTTGCGGGCATGAACGCGCGGCGGGGCGAAGTGCAGGCGATCCGCGCGGCCAATGCGGCGGGCATCCCCTTCTGTCTGTCGACCGTCAGCGTGTGCCCGCTGGCCGAAGTCGCCGCCGCGGCAACCGCGCCATTTTGGTTCCAGCTCTACATGATCCGCGATCGCGGGCTCGTCCGCGCCTTGCTCGACGAAGCGCGGCAGCTCGGATGTTCGGCGCTGGTCTTCACGGTCGACATGCCGGTCCCAGGCGCACGCTACCGCGATTACCGTTCGGGTCTGGCCGGCGCGTCTGGCTTGGGCGGGACGCTGCGCCGGTTCGGCCAGGCCATGACCCATCCCGAGTGGGCGCTCGACGTCGGCGTGCGCGGGCGGCCGCACCATCTGGGCAACGTCGCCCCGGCGCTGGGGGACAAGACCGGGCTCGAGGATTTCCTCGGATGGATGCGCACCAATTTTGATTCCAGTGTCACCTGGCGCGACCTCGACTTCATCCGGTCGCATTGGCAGGGGCCGTTGATCATCAAGGGTATCCTCGACCCCGCCGACGCGCGCGAAGCAGCGCGGACCGGCGCGGACGGGATCGTCGTCTCCAACCACGGGGGGCGGCAACTCGACGGCGTCCCCGCCACCGCCGACGCGCTGCCCGCGATCGTCGATGCGGTGGGCGATGCGCTGACGGTGCTCGCTGACGGCGGGGTCCGCTCGGGTCTCGACGTCGTCAAGCTGATGGCCCTCGGCGCGAAGGGCGTGTTGCTCGGGCGCGCCTGGGCCTATGCGCTTGCCGCCAATGGCGAGGCCGGGGTCGCGCACGTCCTGCGGCTGATCGAAGCCGAGATGCGCGTCGCCATGGCGCTGTGCGGCCGCACCCGAATTGCCGATATCGATCGATCGATGCTCGTTTCCACCGCCTTCCAACGACAGGATTCCCTATGATCACCGTATCGGTTCCCAAACGGATGCTCGCGCGCTGGACCGGCGCCGCCGCGATTGCGCTGTTGCCTGTCACCGCGCAGGCCGACCCGATCGCCACGCTCGACCGCAATGGCAGCCTCGTCGCGATCGAACCGTATGCGCCCAATATCGTGCGCGTGACGATCGCGGTCGACCGCGGGCTGGCCGATGCGCCCCCCGGCCCCGGCCCGAACGCCAGGGCGGACGCAACCGGCTGGACGCATCGCACCGATCCCGCAGGCGACGTCTTCGCGTCGTCCGGGATGACGCTGACCGTCGCCGCACAGCCATGGCCCAAGGCCCCCTCGCAGATGGAACGCTATTTCGCGCCGTCCCTGCCCCCCGTCGCGATCACCGTCCGGGGAACGGACGGCCATGTCATCACGCAGATGAGCGGCTGGGAAATGGCCCCGCACACGGTTGCCGGGGAAAAGACCTTCAAGGTCGGCGCCAGCTTCGCCGCACCGCTCGACGAGCATTATTACGGGCTCGGACAGAATCAGGAAGGCAAGCTCGACCTGCGCGGCCGGACGATCGACTGCCGCCACAATTATGACGCGCCCGCGGGGGAGACGGTGTGCGTACCGTTCATGGTCACCAACAAGGGGTATGGCATCGTCTGGGACAACCCTTCGACGACGACGGTTTCCCCGGGACTCCACAACAGCACTCACTGGCAGTCGCAGGTCGGCGAGCGCGTCTCCTTCTTCGTCATCACAGGGGACACGACCGACGCGCTCTACGCGGGCTACGCCAGGCTGACCGGGCCGACCCCGCTGCCCCCCAAGGCCGCATTCGGGCTGATTCAGAGCAAGGCGCGCTATGAGACGCAGGCCGAACTGCTCGGCATTGCCGACGGCTATCGCAGCCGCGGCTATCCGCTCGACGCGATGGTGCTCGACTGGTTCTACTGGAGCCGGATGGGCCAGCTCGACATCGACCGCACCTATTTCCCGGATCCTGCGGGCATGAATGCCCGGCTCAAGGCAATGGGCATGCGCAGCATCATCAGCGTGTGGCCGCGCTTCGAGAAGGAGTCGCGCTATTACGACATGCTCTCCGCCAAGGGATGGTTGCTGCACGATGCCGACGGCAGCGTGGTCGACGGCCTGCCGGTGCGGTATGACCGGGCCGGAGCATTGCTCGACAGCACCAATCCGGATGCGGGCAAATGGTTCTGGGGCAAGATCCGCGACAATATCGCCTCGCAGGGCTTCGACTGGTTCTGGCTCGACGAGACCGAGCCGGATCTGGTGCCGGACGGCCATCAGTTCTCGATCGGGTCCGGCGATCGCTATCACAACGTCTTCCCGCTGGTGCATACGGCGAGCGTTGCGGATGGGTCGGCCAAGGACCGGCCCGACCTACGCAACCTCATCCTGTGTCGGGCGGCCTATCTCGGTGCCCAGCGCAACGGCTGCCTGTTCTGGTCGTCGGACGTCCAGTCGACGTGGGAGGCCTTGCGCCGACAAGTCCCGACCGGGCTGAACTTCACCGCGTCCGGCATGGCATATTGGAGCAGCGACACCGGGGGCTGGCAATATCCGGCCGGCCCGACCGCGGAACACCCGGTCCTGCTCGACCCCGCCGGCGCGACCGCCATGGGGGCAAACTATCCGGACTATCCCGAACTGTTCGTCCGCTGGTTCGAGTATAACAGCTTCACCCCGACTCTGCGGATCCACGGGCAGCGTCCGGGCACCGCAATCTGGCAATATGGCAAGGCCGCCGAACCGGTGCTCGCGCAGTATCTGAGGCTTCGTTACGCCTTGATGCCCTACCTCTACGCGCTCGGTCATCAGACCCAGCAGAGTGGCGCGCCGTTCATGCGCGGGTTGTTCATGGACTTTCCGAACGATCCCAAGGTCGCCGACATGGGGGACGAATATATGTTCGGACCGGCGTTCCTCGTCGCCCCCGTCACCGAACAGGGCGCGACCAGCCGCCCGGTCTATCTGCCGGCCGGCGCGGACTGGTATGACTACTGGACCAACGAGCGCCACAGCGGCGGCCAGACGATCACTGCGCCAGCGCCGATCGACCGCATTCCGCTGTTCGTCCGCGCCGGATCGATCATCCCGATGGGTGTTCAGGTCCCCAGCACGGCCACGCGGCAGCAACTGGACAGTATCCGCGTCTATCCGGGGCGATCGACCAGCTTCACGCTGTACGACGACGATGGCGTGAGCAATCGCAAGACCGGCAGCAGTGCGACGCTGCGCTGGGACGATACGACAAAGCGGCTGAGCGCATCGGGCAAATTGCCGACCGGGCAGGATCCGGCAGGCCTGGTCAAGATCATGGGCCGCTGACGGGTCTGCCCCCGCCGGCGCGCGTGGGGGCGGACCTTGTCCGCTGCCACGCGCCCCGGCTAAGGTCGACGGTACATAAGACCGAAGCGGGGGCGATCATGGAGCAGGAAGAGCACGAAGAGCAGGACGGCCGCCGGTACAAGGCACCTGCGCTCGAGAAGGGGCTCGACATCCTCGAATTGCTTGCCAATGCGCGCGATCCGATGTCGTTCACGACGATCGCCGACCAGCTCGATCGGTCGCGCGGCGAATTGCACCGGATGGTTCAGGTGCTGCAGTTCCGCGGATATATCGAGCAGGATTCGGCATCGGAAGGGTTCCGCCTGACCGACCGGCTCTTCTCGCTCGGCATGCGCCAGCCCCGCACCCGCAATCTGGTCGAGCTCGCCCTGCCCGTGATGCGGCAACTGGTGCAGGAAAGCAGCGAGTCCTGCCATCTCGCGCTGCACAGCCGGGGCGAAATCGTGGTCGTCGCCAGGGTCGAATCCGGCGAGCATCTCGGCTTCTCGGTCCGCGTCGGGTATCGCCGGCCCCTGCCGTGGACCGCATCCGGCACCGTCCTCTACGCTTTCCAGAGCGATGCCGTCCGCACGCGGTGGGAAGGGTTGTTCGACCCGCCGCTGTCGACAAAGGATCTCCATGCCTTTCGCGCCCACGCCGATGCGATCCGCGCAGCCGGTCTCGAACAGATGCCGAGCCCGCTGATCGCAGGCGTGATCGACACTTCGGTCCCGATCCTGCGGAGCAATGCGGCCGCCGCGGCGCTGACGGTTCCCTACCTCGAGCGTCGCCAGCCACTCCATACCGCGCAGCAGGTCGCCGCAATGGCGCAGGCTGCCGCCCGGCAGATCGCCGACCAGCTCATCCAGAGCGACGAGCGGCTATGACCATGGCCGGCGGTGCGGCCGCACCGCCGGCTCAGGACCGGCGCGCGCCCGTATCGGCGAAATTGGCGACCGCGATCGAACCGAGCGGCCCCGCCCGGTCTCCCAGCGCCGGCGCGACGATATAGGGCGCGTCCGCGGGCAGCCGCATATAGCCGTTGAGACTGGCGACGAGACTTGCTTCGATCCGCTCGAGCAAATGCGCCTGGCCGGTCACCACGCCCCCGCCGATCGCGATGCGGTGCGGACCGGTCGCGCAGACGAGGGTATGACACAGGACGGCGAGCACATGGACCACCTGCGCCCAGACGGGGTCCCCCGCCGCGACATCGCGCGCGGATCGCTCGCCGAGCCGCAGCGCGAGGGCGGATCCCGAAGCCAGCCCTTCCACGCAATCGTCGTGGAAAGGGCAGAAGCTGGGAAACGTGTCGCCGGCCAGCCGTGGCACGCGAATGTGCCCCAGTTCGCTATGCCCGATGCCGCGCGTGGGAAGACCGTGCACCACCAGCCCGACCCCGACGCCGGTGCCGACGGTGACATAGGCAAAGTCGGTCATGCCCTGCGCACACCCCCACGCCATCTCGGCGAGCGCCGCACCGTTGACGTCCGTATCGAACCCGACCGGGACATCGAACGGGGCCGACAGGATGCGAAGGACGTTGGTACCGGTCCAGCCCGGCTTGGTGGTCGCGCCGATCTCGCCATGATGGAGCGACGCGACATTCAGCTCCAGCGGGCCGAACGACGCGATTCCGAGCGCGGTGAACCCGTGCGTATTCTGCCACGCCCGCAGAATCGCGATGATCGCCGGCAGCGTCTCGCCGGGATCGCGGGTCGGTACGGTAGCCTGGTCAATGATCTCGCCAGTGCTCCGCGCGAGCGTGCACACGCATTTGGTCCCACCAAGTTCCACACCGGCGCGCAGGGGCGCGACGTTTCCGTCAGCCGTCATGCCTTGGTCGTCCGTGCCAGGACCCGGACGCTAAGCACAAGCTGCATATTCTCTCCCAAACGCTGTCCGCGCGCACCACACACCTGACGGTCGACCGCGACGCCGCCCATCATTAATAAACCAACTTAAATAATTCAATCATCCAGAAAGCTGAGGACCGGCCGAGACGTGGCGCGTCGGGCCATGCCGTCTGCCATCGGTCCGCCGCGCCGTTTGGGCTGGTCGTTACGGTCGTGCTAGTGCAGTTTGCCGAGGCGCCGCGGTTCGCATTGCCGGAACGGGGATCGCGGGTGCGCGCAACAGGCAGGGTAGAGATGGGATCGATCATGACCGCGATGGTTCGCGCCGTACCGCGCAGCGGATGGGTATGACACGCCAGACCCCGCGGGATCAGCCGCGCCTGTCGGGCACCAATCTGGAACGCGCCGCAGACCATAACCAGCGTGTGACGCTTCATGCGATCCGCGTGATGAGTCCGTTGACGCGCGTCGAATTGGCCCGGATCACTGGGCTGACCGGTCCCGCGATCGCGAACATCACCAAGCGCCTGCTGCAGGACGGGCTGATCGAGGAAGCGGGGCAGCGGCGCGGCGCGCGCGGGCAGCCGCCGACCAAGCTCGTGGTCCGGCGCGACGCCTGCTATTCGATCGGCGTCAACATCGATCGCGACCATGTCACGATCGTGCTGGTCGACTTCTCGGGAGAAACGCTCGCCCGCGTGACCGAGGATCTCGACTTCGCGCTGCCGGACCAAGTCCGCGCGCTGTATCGTCGTTCGATCCGCACCATGCTCCGCAAGGCGAATGTCGATGTCGCCAAGGTCGTCGGCCTGGGTGTTGCCGTGCCCGACGACCTTGGGCTGGTCGACCTGCCGGGCCGCCCGCCGAGCTACGCCGCCTGGGCTGATGTCGACGTCGCGTCCCTGTTCGACGAACCTTTCGCGCTTCCGGTCTTTCTCGAAAACGACGCCGCCGCGGCGGCCATGGGCGAGATGCAGCTCGGCCAGGGGCAGCGCAACAACACCTTCTTCTACATCCTGCTGTCGTCCGGACTGGGTGGCGGCCTGGTGATCGACGGAACCTACATCCGCGGTGCGGACGGGCGTAGCGGTGAGCTCGGCTTCATGCGGTCGCCCCAGCATGACACAACCCCGGACGAGCAGATCCAGCGCTACGTTTCGCTCTCCGGCCTCGCGCGCAGCCTTGAAGAACAGGGGTTCCACCTGGCCGAAGTGATGGATGGCACGACCGATCCCGAGGTGCAGGCCTGTGTTTCCGAATGGATCGAACGCGCCGCACATCAGCTGACGGTGCCGATCGAGGCGATCAACTGCCTGATCAATCCGGGCGTGATTCTGCTGGGCGGCAGACTGCCGACCGCGCAGCTCGACGCCCTGGCGGAGCGCACCGATGCGCTGATGCGCGCGCGCGCGCCATTGCTCCCCTCGGTCGCACCGGTGCGGCGCGCAGCTCTGTCCGCGGATGCGCCCGCAGTCGGCGCGGCGATCCTGCCGTTCAGCCATTTCCTGCTGCCAAAGCCTGGCGCCCTGTGGAAGGCGCAGGGCCAGCCGGACGTCGTGCAGGTGCTGTAAGCGGCTATCATCGCGTCCTAGAGGCGTTCGGCGAGCAATGCGGGCTTGCGCCGCAGCGTGTCGAGGATCAGCTCGCCAAACAGGCCGTTGGCCTAGGCGAACCACGGCCGCGTGAACTTGGCGGGATCGTCCTTGTGGAAGCTCTCGTGCATGAAGCCGGTGCCCGCATGCGTCGTCTTCAGCCAGCGCAGGCATTGGCGAACCACCGCATCGTCGTCGCTGTTGCGCGCGTGGACCATGATCGACATCGGCCAGATCATGTCGAGCCCGACATGCGGCCCGCCGATCCCCTGCGCGGCGCTGCCCTCGAAGAAGAACGGGTTGCGCGGGCTCCACGCCAACGCCGCCGTCCGGCGGAACAGCGGGTCCGCGCGATCCGCGGCACCGAGCAACGCCAGCCCGCACAGGCTCGGCACGTTCGCGTCGTCCATGAACAGCGCGTTGCCGAAGCCGTCCGCCTCATAGGCCCAGACCGTGCCGCCCTGCCCGTCGGGCATCCGGCCATGCGCGACGAGCGCCGCCTCGACCTCGGCGGCAAGCGCGAGACAGTCCCGCGCCGCCGCGGTGTCGCCGCGCGCTTCCTGCTGCACCTGCGCCAGCATCCGCAGCGCGGAGACCGCGAACAGGTTGGACGGGATCAAGAACGGCAGCACCGTCGCATCGTCGGACGGCCGGAACATCGAATGGATCAGCCCGACCTTGCGGGTAGGCGCGCCATAGCCGCCGAGCATCAACGTCTCGGTCGGTGACGGGTCGACGCGCTGGAAGTGGTAAGGCCCCGGCCCTTCCTTGCGTTGTTGTTCGCGGAAGGTTGCGACCGCGCGCGCCATGCCCTGCGCCCACAACGCATCGAACGGTGCCGTGTCGCGCGTGGCGGTCCAATAGGAATGCGCCAGCCGCATCGGATAGCAGAGCGAGTCGATCTCCCATTTCCGCTCCGCGACGCCTGGCTTCATCTCGGTCTTGTCGGACACCGCGCCGAGCGACGATCTGGCGGTCGGATCCTCCATGAAGGCATTGGCGTAGGAATCGATCAGGATGCAGCGCGCCTGTCGCTGGATCAGCCCGTGGAACACGCGGCGCAAATCGGCGTCGCGCGGCGCGAGATGGACGTAGGTCTGCATCTGCGCCGAACTGTCGCGCAGCCACAAAGCGTCGATATCGCCGGTGATGACGAACGCGTCGGGTTTGCCGTCGATGCTCGACAGCTTGACCGTCGTGTCGAGCGTGTTGGGGTAGCAGTTCTCGAACATCCAGGCGAGTTCGGGGTCGGCGATCCGCGCCTTGACCGCACGGATCTCCGCCTCGACCGCCTTGCTGGTGAAGCGGCGCGCGCTGATCGGCGGCCTCTTCGATCCGTAGGCAGCCGTCGCCGCGCGGGCGGGGACCGCCGCCGCGACCGCGAGCGCGCCTGCGCCCGCAATGATGTCTCGACGATTCATGCCACTCTCCCGTTCCGTTTTCAGCTCAGCGCGCCACCGGTGCGCTCATCGAGAAAGGCGCGTTCGCCTTGGCGGTGCCCCAGTGCGTGTTGGGGGTCGGCCCCATCACGAAACGCAGCGTCCCGCCCGCCTGCAAGGCAGCGCGCGACAGCCACGGCTTGTCATGCGGCTTGCCGTTCAGCGTCACCGACTGGATGTAGACGTTCTGCGGCCCGTTGTTGGGCGCCTCGATCGTCAGCACCTTGCCGCCCGGCATGGTCAGGCGGACCGATCGAAACAGTGGACTGCCGATCGCATATTGGCCGACCGTCGGGGTCACCGGATAAAAGCCCATCGCGGAAAAGACGTACCAGGCCGAAGTCTGGCCATTGTCCTCATCCCCCGGATAGCCGTCAGGCGTCGCCGAATAGAGCTTGGCCATCACGTCGCGGACATGGCCTTGCGTCTTCCACGGCTGGCCCGCCCAGTCGTAGAGATAGGTCATGTGCTGGATCGGCTGATTGCCGTGCGCATATTGCCCCATATTGACGATCTGCATCTCGCGCGTCTCATGGATCACCGATCCGTAATAGCTGTCGTCGAACACCGGCGGCAGCGTGAAGATCGAATCGAGCTTGTCGGTGAACGCACGATCGCCGCCCTGCAGGTCGATCAGCCCCTGCACGTCCTGCATCGCCGAGAAGCTGTAATGCAGCGCATTGCCCTCGGTGAAGGCATCCCCCCAGGCGTAGGGATTGAACGGCTGCATCCAGCTACCGTCCTTGTTGCGGCCGCGCATCCAGCCGGATTGCGCGTCGTAGAGCTTGCGGTAATTCTGCGCCTGCGCGGCGTATTTCCTGGCATCCTCGGTCTTGCCGAGCGCGGCGGCGAGGCGCGAGAGCGAGAAGTCGGCGGTGGCGTATTCAAGCGTGCGCGCGGCGCTTTCGTTGATGCCGACGTCATAGGGCACATAGCCGAGCTTGTTGTACCATTCGACGCCCTCGCGCCCGACTGCGGTGACGACATTGCCCTTCTTGTCCTTCGGTCGCCCTTCCGAGGTCGTCGCATTCTTGACCATCGCCTCGTACAGCGTCTCGATGTCGAACCCGCGCACGCCTTCCAGATAGGCGTCCGCGATGATGTTCGCCGAGTTCGACCCGATCATCACGTCGCGCTGGCCCGGGCTCATCCATTCGGGGAGCCAGCCGCCTTCCTTATAGGCGTTGGCCAGCCCCTGCATGATCTGGCCGTCGAGCTCGGGCCGGACGAGCGCGAAATAGGGGAAGACCGCGCGCCACGTGTCCCAGAAGCCGTTGTCGGTATACATCGGCCCGTCGTGGACCTTGCCGTCATACGGGCTGTAATGGACCATCGTCCCGCGCGCATCGATCTCGTGGAACTGCCGCGGGAACAGCAGCATCCGGTACATTGCCGAATAGAAGGTGCGCTTGTTGTTGAGATCGGGATCGCTCACCCGGATGATCCCGAGCTCCTTCTCCCACGCGGCTTTCGCCTTGGCCTCGGTCGCGGCGTAGCTGTCACGGCCGATCTCGCTGTCGACATTGCGCTGTGCCTGCTCCGCGCTGATGAAGGACGAGGCGACCTTTACGCCGACCTGTTCCCCGTCGTGCGTCCTGAAGCTGACGACCGCGCCGACATGGCCGCCTTCACGCGTCGCATCCGCGCCGATCTGCCAATTGTCGTCCCAGGTCCGGCTGACGCTGAAGTCGTGGTCGAACTGCGCGACGAAGTAATTGTGGAAATTGTCGGGCACGCCGCCGTGGTTGTTGCGGACATAGCCAGTGATCCGCCGGTTGGCCGCATCGATCTTGACCATCGACCCGCCCGCCAGCCCGTCGAGCAGGATGTGCGCGTCGTCGCTCTTGGGGAAGGTGAAGCGGAATTGCGCGGCGCGGTTGGTCGGCGTCACCTCGGCGGTGACGTTATAATCGGCGAGATAGACCTTGTAATTGTACGGGTGGCTCGTCTCCGCCTTGTGGCTGTACCAGCTCGCGCGCTCGTCTTCCTTGATCTTGAGCGGGCCGGTTTCCGCGAACAGCGAGAAGGCGGCATAGTCGTTCATCCACGGGCTCGGCTGATGCGTCTGCTTGAGCCCGTTGATCTTGAGATCATGGTACATATAGCCCCAGCCGCTGCCGGGCTTGCCGGTCACCGGGGTCCAGAAGTTCATCCCCCACGGCACCGCGACCGCCGGATAGGTGTTGCCGTAGGACAATTCGTAGGTGGAATCGGTTCCCATCAGCGGGTTGACCAGATCGGCCAGTGATTCCGCCGCTTCGCCGCGCTGCTGCGCCATCGCCGGCGCGACGAGCAGCGGCGCGGGCAGGCCGAGACTGGTGACGGCGAGCAACGCGAGGCTGCGGCCGGCGGATGCGGCGAAACGGATCTTCACGTCAGGTCTCCCGGAGAATGCGTATAGGGCTGAACGGCCAAGGTGGCCGGTGCGGACGGGCCGGTCATTGCCGCCGGCCGATCGGACGCGGTGGCGCGCCTGTGTGGGTCAGCACGACCGGCTCGATCGTGCCGTCGGTAGCAAAGCTCATCCGATCGATCGCGATCTGGCGATGTTCGCCTTTGGCGTCGCTGAGCGGACGGCGGTGATAGACGATGTACCATTCGTCGGTGCCCGGTACGTTGACGACCGAATGATGCCCCGCCCCGCGCGCGATCCGCGCGTCCTCGGCGAGAATCTTGCCCATCGGCCTGAACGGTCCGGTCGGGCTCGGCCCCATGGCATAGGCGACGCTATAGTCCGATCCGGTCCATTCCCCCTCGGACCACATCAGATAATAGACCCCGCGGCGCTTGATGACGAACGATCCCTCGACATAGCCCGGCGGGGTGATCTCCTTATAGGTCGTGCCGTCCGGGAACGGCCGGACGCTGCGCAGGTCGTCGCTCAGGCGGACGACGTTGCAATGTCGCCAGCCGCCGTAATAGAGATACATCTGACCATCGTCGTCGCGGTAGACGAACGGGTCGATCGGCTGCGCCTGATTGTGGAACGCCCCGATCAGCGGCTTGCCGATCGCGTCCTTGAACGGGCCGCCGGGTTTGTCCGCGACCGCTACGCCGATCCCGCCGTGTTCGGCGTCGCTCTGAATGTCGTTCGCGCCGAAGAACAGATAATAGCGGCCCTTGTGCTCGATCGCCGAGGGCGCCCACACGGCATAGCCGGCCCAGGCCACGTTGGCGACGTCGAGCACATGGCTGTGCCGGGTCCAATGGACCAGATCGCGCGAGGAAAAGGCGTTGAAAAAGGTCTGCTGGAGATAAGACGGCCGCACCGTATGCCGCCGTCGCAGCTTGGCCTGGTCAAGCGTGAAATGCGGCGAGACGTCCGGTTTTGCCGCGTCGTCGGAATAGGTCGGGTAGATCCAGTAGGTGTCGCCGAACACCCGGATCTCGGGGTCGGCATACCAGCCCGGAACGATCGGATTGTGCGCCGCGACCGGAGCCGCCAGCAGCAGCGCGGCCAGCGCAACCAGACCAAACCTGCTCATCGGCCATCATCCTTGCCCGGATCGGAAAAGGGCGCGGCCCCGCCTGGGGAAGACGGTGCCGCGCGACGTACTCGGGGAGGGGTACGCCGTCTCAGAAAGTCCACTGCACGCCGCTGTAGAAGCGACGTCCGGTGTACTGGCTGGAGTAGTAGCGCGCAGTCGTATCGTTCCCGAGATGCGCGCGCTGTTCGGACTTGGTCAGGTTGATCACCGAAGCGGTCAGCGAGATATGATCGGTGATATTGTATTGGGCGTTGAGATCGACCTGCTCGTAGGGATCCGAATAGACGTTAAGGCCGGAGACGATTCCGCCGACCTGCTCGCCCTTGCGGTTGTACGAGGCGCGCAGCAGCACGCCGTGCTTTTCATAGAACAGCGATGCATTCCACTGCGTCTTGGCACTGCCGACGAGCGGCGACGTGCCGATCTTGGTGCCGTTGAGCGAGACGTCCGCGGTCGACGTATGGTTGTAGGTGAAGTTCACCTGCGCGCCGAGCCCGAAATCAAGCGTGTGCTGCGCGTAGAGCTCGACGCCCTCCGACACCGCGCTCGCGCCATTCGCCTGGGTCGAATATTGCTGCACCAGAACCTGCTGGCCCTGCACCGTCTGCGCCAGGTCGAGCACCAGCGGGACGACGAAGTTCTTCACGTCCTTGCGGAACAGCGCCGCGCCGACGACCGAACCCCGGTGGAAATACCACTCCGCACCGAGGTCATACGCCCAGGCGGAGAAGGGTTTGAGATTGAAATTGCCGCCATTACCGAACCAGCCGGCAGTCTCGCCGAACTGGTTGCGGTCATAGGTATAGGCGGCCGAATGGAACGTCAGCGATCGCGCCGCCGCCAGATCGTTATAGGCCGGCCGCGCCACCACCTTCGATACCGCGCCGCGCAGCAGGACGTTGCTCGTCACGTCCCACGAGACGTTGAGGCTCGGCAGAATGTCGGTGTAGCTCTTCGATTCGTTGTTCGGGCTGAACTCGCGAACCTCGCGCTGGCTCTGCGGCAGGACCTGGCAATTGCCGTCCGCGCCCAGCGGCGGCGGGCTGAACGGACCGCCGGGGCCGTCCTGGCAATAATCGATCTCGCGATAGATGGTGTCGGTCGAGGTGCCCGACTGCTTGGTATTGGCGACGCGCAGCCCGATGTTGCCGCGAACCGGCCCCGCCTTGAAGTTCGCCTCGATATAGCCCGCCCAGATCTTCTCGTCGATCTTGTAGAGGTTCTGCGGCTGCGGCACGTTGACCGCCTGACCGTAGGTCTTGTTCAGATAGCTGAGGTAATTGGTCAGGTTGATCCCGGGATAGGAGCTTGCGGTGAAGCCCCCCGGAATATTGCTGATCGGCGAACTGTAGAAGAACGACGGCTGCGCGACTGCGCCCGCCGGCGTGTCCTGGAAGCGCAGCTGCGTCGCCGGATCGGCATACCAGTCGAGCTCGCCGGTCTCGCGCGTGATCTTGCCGTCGCGCCATTTGCCTCCGACCTGGATCGACTGGAGCAGCCCGTCGAACTTGCGCGTGACGTCGACCTGCGCGTAGCGCTGCTCGACCGAGCTGTTGGTGAAGCCCGACCCGGTCGACCCGGTGTCGATCTGCGCGACCCCGTTCGTCAGGTTCTGCTGCAATTCGGGCGAGAAGGTCATGTTCAGCCCGCCGCCGCTATAGTCGTACATGCTGAGGAAATTGCCGTTCTGCGTGACCGTGCCGGTCAAGCGCGGCTTGGCCGCGACGGAAAACTGCTCAGACGGGCCGCCGGTGGAACGGGTCTTGCCGACGATGAACGACACCGACAGCCGGTCGTGCGACCAGTCGCCATGCAGGTCGAACGTGTTCGAGATGTCCTTTTCCCGGGCGTAGACGCCGGACAGCTGCGGCGTCTCCATGGTGCAGATCGGCGTCTGCCGCAGGCATCCCGTACCCGCGTTGGGCACCTGGAACGTCGCCGACTGCAGGATCGTCCCGCTCTTGTCGAATTTCGCCGCGGTGAAGAAATTGTCATAGCCCCATTCGGGGATCTTCAACACGTTGGACTGGGTCTTGCTGTTCAGCTGGAACCGGAAATAGTTGGCGGTGAGCCGCAGATTGTCGGTCGGTTTCCACTCCAGCGTCGCTTGCGCGCCGATCCGCTCGCGTTCGGAGACGACGATCGATTCGTCGACCGACTGCGGTGCCCAATAGCCGTTGTAATGCGTGCCGGACTGGGTCGTTTCGCCCCGCCCTTGCGACCAATAGCTCACCGCCGCATCGTTGGCGATCGGACGCCCCCGCACGTCGGTCGCCTTGATGCCGTCGCGACCGCCATCGGTCCACCACTGCCAGCTCTCGGTCGAGCCATCCATCTCGCGATTGGTCCGCTTCTGATAGGTCCCGCCGACCAGCAGGCCAAGCGTGCCGGAGGCGTTGTGCCACGACAGCTGCCCCGAAATCTGCGGCTCGACCTTGTTGGTCACGTCCGAAATCGTGCCTTCGGCCGAGACGAACCCGGACCAGGGCTTGAGATCCAGCGGCCGTCGCGTGTGCAGGATGATCGTGCCGCCGACACCACCTTCGTCGAGCCGCGCCTCGGGCGACTTGTAGACGTCGATGCTACCGATCATGTTCGAGGGCAGCAGCAGATAGTTGAACGACCGCGACGGGTCGCCGGTATCCGCGCCGGCGATGAAGTTGCCGTTGAGTTCGGTCAGGGTCAGGTCCGATTGCAGGCCGCGGATGCTGACCCTGCTTCCCTCGCCGCCATCGCGATCGATGATCACACCCGGGACGCGCTGGAGCGAGTCCGCGACGTTCTTGTCGGGAAACTTGCCGACGTCTTCCGCCGTGATCACGTCGATGAAGGCGTTTGCCGCACGCTTGCGCGCCAGGCTGGTTTCGATCGAGCGACGATAGCCGGTCACCACGATGTCATCGGCCGTGATCCGGACCGGGCCGGTGTTCGTCTGCCCCTGGTCTGCCGGGGCCGGGCCCTGGTCGGCGGGGGCGGTCGGCTGTTGCGCGTTCGTCACCGGCGGCGGCGTTGCCGTCTGCGCCTGCGCTACCCCGCCGAACACGACCACCGCACTCACCGACGTCAGCAACCGCCGCAGCAAACGTCCCTGCGTGCCCGACTCCGTCGAAATATAGGTCATCCCCAAATCCTCTCCCTTGCCGAACCGGCGCCCCGTCAGATTATTTTTTCGTTGGCCGCGGCGATCCCCGGCGGCGCTCAAGATCGAAATATAAAAGCAATTTGTCAATTAAAACATTTGCGGTCCCCGCCGACGGGTAAAGGACGCCGCGAGATCTGCACGAACGACGCCATGGTAGCGCAATCATAAATAGTGCCGACTGTCCGGGCCGTTACTTGGCGGGAACGCGCAGAGGCGCCGCAATCCGGGCAAAGTCCGCCAGGGACGCCTTGGCGACTTCCCGGTCATAGGTCAGCAAGCCGTTGATTTCCCCTTCGACATCGGTCGTCTGCGTATAGACCGATGCGCTCAGTCCATTTTCCCTGGCTTGACGCGCGACCTCGTCGACCTTGCGCTTGTAGCGCGCGAGATAGTCCTGCGCGTCGCTGGTGACCTGGTAACTCCACCGCTTGTCGGCGCGCCAGAGATGCCCGTCGATCGGGCGTCCGACACCGCCATATTCGCCGAGCACGATCGCGCGCTTGCTGTCGTGCGGCGGCGTATGCGGCACGTCTTCGTAGGTGTGGATATCGGCCACGTCCGAGACGTCGGGCGCGACGTCGAGCCAGCCGCTGTCGGCGTCGACCAGCCGGCTCGGGTCGATCCCCTTCACATAGCGGGCGAGCGTCGCGGAATCATATTGCCCCCACCCTTCATTGTTGACGACCCACAGCACGATCGACGGAAACCCGCGCAACGCGCCGATCATGTGCGCCAGCTCGTTCTGCTGCGCAGCCATCACGTCGGACGACAGCACGGCCTGGCTCTGGCTGGTACCGGTAACGAACTGGTCCTCGCCGCCGCCCGCAGGCATGTCCTGCCAGATCAGCATGCCAAGATGATCGGCATCGTAATAATACCGCGCCGGCTCGACCTTGATATGCTTGCGGACCATGTTGAAGCCCGCTTTCTTGAGGAACTCCAGGTCGGATCGCATCGCGCGCTCGGACGGCGGGGTCAGCAGACCGTCGGGCCACCAACCCTGGTCGAGCGTCCCGTTCTGGAAATAGGGCCGATTGTTGAGCAACAGCGCCGGCTGACCGGTCACCCTGCCCGGCCCCACCGAAATCTTGCGCATCGCAAAATACCCGTCGATCCGATCGCGCGGGGCACCCGCCACCGTCGCGGCCGCATAAGTCGCACCCTCGCGCTGCGTGAAGCGCGCGTCATAGGCGGTACGGTCGCGGTCCGGCCTGCCGCGATAAGGATCGTCCACCGTCACCAGTTCGGCGACCAGGTCATAGAGAAACGGATCCTCCGGCGACCAGAGATGCGCCCCGGACACGTCCAGGCTCGCATGCCGGTTGGCCCGGACGATCGTCGTGGCGATCGTGCGTCCGCCCGACCGCACGCTGAGCCGGACCGCGTCGGTGTCGTGCGCCGATCCGTTCACCGCGACGTCGACCTCGACCTTGCCCCGATCGATATCCGCGATCGCCCGAACGTCGGCGATATGGAGCGCCGGGACCGGTTCGAGCCACACGGTCTGCCAGATCCCGCTGACCGCAGTGTACCAGATGCCGTCGGGATCGAGCGTCTGCTTGCCGCGCGGCTGGCTGCCCGCGCTGGTCGGGTCGGACACCTGCACCACCAGCGCATTGTCGCCAGGCTTGAGGAAGGCGGTGATGTCGAGGCCGAACGGATCCGATCCCCCTTCATGGCTCCCGACCAACGCGCCGTTCACCCAGACGTGCGCCGCGTGGTCGACCGCGCCGAAATTGAGCATGACATGCTGCCCCGCCCAGTCGGTCGGGATGGTGAAGGTCCGGTGATACCACAGGCGATCCTCGGGCCGCAGCTTGCGCGCGACGCCCGACAGACGTGATTCCACCGCGAACGGCACCAGAATCTTGCCGTCCATCGCGACGGGCATCGGCGCGGCGGCCTTGGTGATCGCATAGTCCCACGTGCCGTTGAGGGTTTGCCAGCGGCTCCGCGTCCATTGCGGACGCGGGTAGCTGCGCCAGGCGTTCTCCGGCGTGACGCCTTTGCCCCAGCGCGTCACCATCGCGCCGGTGTAGACCGAATCGGGCCGCTGCGGCGGCAGCGTCTGCGCAACGGCGCCGGCGGCATTCCACAGGCACGTTGCGGCGACGATCGCGCCGCGATGGCGGAAGCGCATCATGGCCGCCCCATCGACGGCGGGGCGTCCCCGACCGCGCTGCCCCAGGCGGGGTTGGGGTTCGGCCCCATCGTCAGCACGAACGTCGCGCCGTTCGCAACGTCGCCGTGCCGGAACCACGGCTTGCTCCAGGTTTTGCCGTTGAGCGTCGCCGACTGGATATAACCGTTCTGCGCCGAATTGTTGCGCGCGACGATGTCGAGCGTCTTGCCGTTGCCCATCTTCAACACCGCGCGATCGAACAGCGGACTGCCCAGAATGTAGACGTCGCTCGACGGATCGACCGGATAGAAGCCGAGCGCGCTCAACGCGTACCAGGACGATGTCGCGCCCTGGTCGTCCATCCCGGGATAGCCGTAGCCGCTGGCGTCGCTGCCATAGAGGTCGCGCAGGATGCGACGGACGAGGGCCTGCGTCTTCCACGGCTGACCGCTCCACGCATACAGATACGGGGCCTGCTGGTCGGGCTGGTTGCCCTGGACGTATTGGCCGATCACGCCGGTACAGTCCCGACAGATACCGGTCGGATGATAGGGCGTGGCAAAGAACGCATCGAGCTTGGCATTGAACGCGGCACGGCCGCCGAGCAGATCGATCAGCCCGGCCACGTCCTGCGGCACCAGCCACAGCGTCGACCAACCCGACGCCTCCTTCATCATGAAGTTATAATAGGGTTCGCGCGGATCGAACGGGGCAATCCATCGGCCGTCCGCGGTACGGCCGCGCATGAACCCGGTCGAGCGGTCGAACACATTGCGATAGTTGGCTGCCCGCATCGCAAACAGCCGGGCATCGTCCCCATGCCCGAGCCGTGCGGCGAAATCCGCCAGCGCGGCGTCATCCCACGCATATTCGAGCGTCGTCGCGGTGCCCGCCTTGCCGCCGGCATAAGGCGGGCTCGGGTTGCCGCGCGGGATCTCGTCCGAAATCCAGCCATTGCGCGCATATTCGGCAAGATACCCGCGCGGCCCGGTCGGGTCGGTCGCATTCTTGCGCAGGAAGGCATAGGCCGCCCGATAATCGAACGGGATCCCGCGCTTCATCGCCCCGGCGTAGAGGAACACGGCATTGTCACCGTGGAAAGAGGTGTTCATGAACCCCTGCTCCTGCGCCATGTCGAGTTCCGACTGCAGCACGTTCGCGGTCACTGCGGGTTCGAGCAGTTCGAGCAACACGATCTGGTTTCGGCCGGTATCCCAGAACGGCACCGGCCCGTAGCGGTCGTGGGAGGCGGTGCGCGTCTGGCCCCTGGTATCGGTGAAGCTCTCCCCCTTGCGCGCGACCAGCCGCGGGCTGGCGAAGGACTGGAACAGCGTCGAATAGAAGAGCATCCGCTGTTTCGCCGATCCGCCGCTGACCTGTACCCGGTCGAGCAGCGCTGCCCATTCGGCTCGGGCGCGTGCCCGCATGCCCTCGAAATCCCATCCCGGACTTTCCACCCCAAGACGTTGCTCGGCAGCGGCATAGCTGGGGCCATGCGCGATCTTGACCAGCACCGTCTCGCCCGCGCGAGTGGTGAAATCGAGATAGGTTCCGGCGAAGCTGCCCGACAGCGCGCGGACCACCGGAAGCACGTCCTTGTCGCCGATCCCGTAACCGCGACGGTCGCCGGGCGCCTTGCGAAACGTCCCGAAACTCTTGAACGGTTTGGAAAATTCCGCGACGAAATAGCGCCCATCGCGCGCATCGATGTCGCCGTTCGGTTCGGCGATGCCGCGCACGACATGATCTCCCACGATCTCGACCGATCCCCCCTGGCCCGGCAGGTTGAGAATGACGTGGGCGCGTTCGGTCGCGGGAAAGGTGAAGCGCATCAGCGCGGTCGCCTGCGTCGCGGTGAGTTCGACCTTCGTCCTGAAGCTGTCGAGGAATACCGAGTAATAGCCTGGCGCGGCCGTCTCGCGCGCCTTGTCGTAATAGGCTTCGCTATATGCGGGGGGGACCGTCCAGTCGCCGACGACCGGCATCACCATCGGCTGCGCCCGTGCGCCATAGGTCGGGCCGCCACCCCCGGTGAAGCCGATCATCGTCGGGTTGGTGTAATAATAGGGCGTCGCGACCCCCGACGGATAGCTGAGCGCGACGTTGAGATTGACCGGCGCCGCCTCGACCGCGCTGTGCGGCAGCCGCGCGCCCGGCGAGGTTATGCCGGAATAGAGCGGTTCGCCGGCCGGCGGCGCGTTGCCGATCAGGTCGGGGCGGTCGAGTGGCGCGGTACCGACCAGCGGGTTGGCCTGGTCGACCGGCGCGACGCTGGACTGTGCCAGCGCGCCCCCCGCACCGAGCAGGGCGGCCATCGGTATCCAGCGCAGGATCATCGACCCTTTGGAGCGGCGTTGCCGCCCGGACGCATTCGAGGCCATCCCAGTTTCCTCTCCACCACGATCACCGCCAATTCGGCGCGCGACGTCGCCTTCGCCGGCGATCTTCGTGCGGTGAATCTGGATTAATAAAACATTTTGTCAATTTTAATATTCGGAAGTCGGTCGCGACTAGGAATCCTTCCGACACGGCGCCTCGCACGGCACGTTTGCGAGGCTGCATTCGCATGCACATTCGGTTAAGTAAGAACGCTTTAAGGGGCGTTATGACCGAGTTTGATGAAGCCCGCCCCGAGGCGATGCCGCGCGCGGCGTGGTTGCTCGACATGTTGCCGGGACTCGTCGCCTATTTCGACCGCACCCTTCACTATCGCTACGCCAATGCGACATATGCCGCCTGGAGCGGACATGATCCCGCCTGGATCGTCGGGCGATCCTGCCGTGAAGTCGTCGGCGAGATGAACTACCCCCAGGTCCTGCCCCGGCTCGAAGAAGCGCTGCAAGGGCAACGGGTCACCTACGAATACACGCTGTTCGACGGGCCCGAAGCGCGTCGGGTGCAGGGCAGCTACGTCCCCGATCTGGACGATCGCGGCGTCGTTCGCGGTATCGTCGTGCTGGTCACCGACATCAGCGTTCGCCGCGACCTCGAGGCACGGATCGCGGAAACCGAAGGCATGTTCGACGACGCCTTTCGCCATGCCCCGGTGGGAATGGCGGTATCCGACCCCAGCGGTCGCCTGGAACGGGTGAACCAGGCCTTTGCGACCATGCTCGGCCGGCCGATCGAACATCTCGTGGGAACCGACTTTCGCACGATTACCCATCCCGACGATATCGAGGCGGAAGATCGCCGGTTCGGGCAGGTGGCCGATGGCCGTCGCGACGGCTATCGCATGGACAAGCGCTTTCTGCGTCCGGGAGGCGAGATCGTCCATACGACCCTCGCCGTGTCCGCGGTCCGGGACGGTGAGGGCAAGCCGGTCCGGTTCATCGCGCAGATCGAGGACGTCACCGACCGGCGTCGCGCCGAACGCGAACAGCAGGAAATCAACGCGCGACTGACGCTGGCGATGGAGGCGGTGCGGGGCGGCTTCTGGCATATCGACGTGACGAGCCGCCGCTTCGAGATGTCGCCGTCCTTCCTGCGCTTCGTCGTCGGCAGCGATGTCGGTGGTTCGCTCGATCTCGACGATTATGCCAGCCGCATCCTGCCGACGACTCGCGAGGGGGCGTCGGTGCAGGCGCTGCTCGACGGAACCATCGACGAGACATCGGTGGAATATGAGCTGCAGACCGTCGATGGACCGCGATGGATGCGTTGCGACCGCCGCTTGCTACGCGCGCCGGACGGAACGCCGCGCCGGATCGTCGGGGTCTCGATCGACATCTCCGAAGACCACGAACGCCAGCGGAAAGCCGAGCTCGCAGCGGAGACTGATCCGCTGACCGGGCTGCTCAACCGACGCGGCCTCGACGAGCGTCTCGCACAGATCCGGTCTGGGCTCCCGATCGGCGTTCTCGCGATCGATCTCGACCGGTTCAAGGCGGTCAACGACGGCTTCGGCCACTTCGTGGGTGACGCAGTGCTGGTCGAAGTAGCGGAGCGCCTGCGCAACGCCGTCCGCCCAACCGATCATCTCGCGCGTCTGGGCGGCGACGAATTCGCGGTTCTCCTGCCGGACTCCTCGCCCGAGCGGGTCGCGATCGTGGTGGCGCGGATCGAGCGCGCGCTCAATCACCCGATGACATGGGTCGATGCGGTCGTGCCGATCCATGCAAGCATCGGCGCCGTGACGATGGCGAACGCGCAGGCCGGCGGCGCGGCGGAAGGTTTCGGCACGGCCTGGCGGCGGGCAGATGCCGCGCTTTACGATACGAAACGGGTCCGCCATCTGCAGTTACCGGTCCCGTCCGAGGGACATGCCGTGAGCCCGCCCGCTCGTCCCCCGCAGGGGTAGCTGCGGCGCCCGGCCTTCTGGGCGCTACCGTCGGATCGTGATCAGGCGGATCGACGGCAACGCCTGACGAGCCTCGCCCGGATCGCGTCAGCGGTCTGCACGCTGCTATGCCTTGCAGGCTCGGCCGGATGTCGTGGCGCCTGGCGTGCCCCCGCCGTAGGTCGCGCCAAGGCCTATCCAGGCCACCGCCCGAAACCGCCGCCGCCCGTTCAGAAGCCGGCGAAGGCCACCGCGAACAGGATCAGCGCCAGGAAGACGATCCCGACCAGTTCGAAAACATTCGCCACGCGTTTCACGATCTGCAACGCTCTACTCCCCCAACACTCGCCGCTTGCGCGATCGCCTCCGCCGATGTTCGGCGTCAGGCGACCGGCCATGCCCGATAACGGCAGCCATGGCGTCGGGACCAAAGCCCTGCCCACCACGATACGCATGGCCCTCGCTCGGATATGGGCAGCGTAAGCCATCCGCTTCGATCCGCAATGTTACATTGACGTAACATAAGCGACCGGTCGACGACGACGTGCCCCATATCGGGATGGCGGGTGCGGGCGTAACGTCCCACGACGCCAACCGCCAGGACGTCGTTACAGCGCCGTGGTTCGGGTGACTGCCGCGACGATCTCCTGGTCCGTGGCAACATGCTCCTCGATGATGCACCGCAGGTCGAGACCGCTGATGCCATGCGCCGAGACGACGCTCGCCTGCGCGACGTTGAGCCCGTCGGACGACGCATAGCGCAACGACGATCCGGCGGCCGCATGGGGGTGCTGCAGATGATAGGCATAGCTGCCCGTCGTGGCGACCACCCGGTTCTTGTGATCGACGATCGATGCGACGCACAACGCCCCGGCCTTGTTGACGACGCGCATGATCGCCTCGGTCTGCCCCTCGAAGTCGAATTCCAGGTAACATACGCCAATCGTCGCGCCTTCCAGACGCACCGGTGCGACATAGACCAGCACCTTCCGCCCGTTCGACCAGGGATTCTCCCAGACTTCGTCGGTCATCCAGAGCACCTCCGGCGGCGCGCCAAGCGCCCGTTGAAACTGCCCGTATTCCTTGAAGTTGACGCCCCGCACCGCGGCGTTTTCATGCGCGCAGGCGGCGACTTCGCCGTCGCCGTTCACGATGAAGGCGTTGAGGAAATAGGGGGAGCAGCCGAGCAAGGCGCGCAACCGGTCGAGCGCGCGCGCATCGATCCGCGGGGTTGCGTGTTCGACCAGCAGCGCCTCGGCGATGGAATGGTCCGTCGCCAGCATCCGCACGTCGATCGAACGGTCGAACAAGGTCCGCGCCAGCGTGTCCGCGATCGACTGCGCCAGGTCGGTCAGCCGGCCGCCCTCCATATCCTTGGCCAGCTCGTCCGCGATCATCGCGCCCTGATGGAGGTAGGTCAGGACCTGGTCCCGGAAACTCGCCGACGACGCGCGCGCCAGGCCCGCCAGACTTTTCACTTCCTGCGCCACCACGGTGAAGCCGCGCCCTGCGTCACCCGCCCGCGCGGCCTCGATCGTCGCGTTCAGGGCAAGCAGGTTGGTCCTGCCGGCAATCGCCTCCGATTGGTGGACATGCGCCGTGACCTGTTCGCTCAAGGTGTTCAACAGGGAGCGGATACGACGCGGCATCGGTAACTTTCGGCTAATCTTCGAACGGGTTAGCGTACGAAGGTTAATATGCCATAGCCATCGACGGTGCTGCTCGGGTCGATGCGACCCCGCGGCAAAGGCGCACGTCCGCCCAGGTTCAGGCCGCGCCGCCGCTCGGCGCGATCCGCATCTCCCCCGCCCGATGCACCGTGGTAAGCCCACGATAATCCCGGATGGCTGGATATTCAGTCACAACCGGATGGGAATGGGTCGCGGTGATGACGACGACCGCGGCTCCGGCGGCCCGACCGGCTTCGATCCCGGCGGGTGCATCTTCGAAGACGAGGCAGCGGGTGACGTTCAGCTCCAGCCGCCGCGCGGCCTCGACGTAGCAATCCGGTGCGGGCTTGCCGACCGCAATGTCCTCGGCGGTGATGAACAAGGGCGGCGGGACGAGACCCGCCGCCTCGAGGCGCGCCTCGGCGAGCGGGCGGGTGGCGGACGTCACGATCGCCCAGCCATGGTCCGGCAAGCTCGCGACGAAGTCGGCCGCGCCGTCGATCGCGCGCACTCCCGCCAGGTCGGCGAGTTCCTCGCGCGCGATCCAGTCCGCCTCCTGCTGCGGATCGATCCCGGGAATGTCGAGCCGGCGAATGGTTTCGAGCGTCTGCACGCCATGGATACGCGGCAGGATCTCGACCGGATCGAACCCGTGATGACGCAACCAGCGCGACCAGACCCGCTCGGCGGATTCGATCGACGTGAGCAGGGTTCCGTCCATGTCGAACAGGCAAGCCTGGAACGATTGATCGGCATAGGGTCCGGCAGCGGACGAAGCGGGGTCAGTCATGGGCACGCGTTCGTCGAATTTCCCGCGCCGATCAAGGGTGGACAAGACGCGCCCTGGCCCGCGTCTTCGTCACTCTTGGGGCTTCATCCGCGCCTGATGGTATTTCATGCGGATGACGATTGCCGCGATCATGTGCAGCGCCGCGATCCCGAGCAGGAACAGCGGCAGGATCATCGGGATCTGCGGTGCATATCGCGCACGGACCAGCGCAAGCATCGCCGCGATGATCGCAAGCGCGACCCCCAGCCAGCGGACCGGCCGGGCGACCATGCGCAATTCGCGCTGGTATGCGGCCCGCTCTGCCGGGTCGTTCAAATCGGGGCGAGGCGTCATCGGTCTTTCCAATCGGTCGTGAGCATCTCCCAGCGGAAGGTGTCGCGCACGCCGATATGCGTCTCCCATTCCGCCCGCAAGCGGCCGTTACGCAGGATAACGATGGTGGTGTCATCGCCGTGGCGGGTCATCGCCCGGGCGCGCCATGGCCGGAACGGTTCGGCGAAACGGGCCCGCACGACCCCTCGACCGGTGCAAACAGGCCATGCGAACAGCAGGTTATGGTCGCAGCCATGCGGTTTCGCGAGCCGGACTCGATGTCACCCCGTCAACGCCGCGACCAGCGCCTTGACCTTCTTCTGCCGCCACTGGGGGAGCGGCGCGACCAGCCAATAGCCCAGCCGATACGCCTTCGCCTCCCCGACCGCGACGATCCGCCCCGAGGCGAGATCCGCCGTCGCGAGCAGCTCGGGTACGGTCGCGCGGCCAAGTCCCTGTGCGGCGGCGTCGAGCGCAAGACCGGCGTCGCTCACGCGCACCAGCGAGACGCCCTCGTCATCCCCGCAGCCGGGCCAGGAAATGCGCGTGTCCGCCCCCCCGCCCGGGCGCTCGACCGTCACCATTCCGGCGGATTCGATCGCCTCGCCCTCATGCTCGCCCGGGCCATCGCCCCAGCGGATCGCGAGATCGAGATTGGCCTCGGTAAAGTCGATGGCCGCACCGGCCCCCGCGACGTCGGCCGAGATGAGCACGAACCGCAGTTCGGGATCGGCGCGCGCGATATCCGCGAGGCGGGGCATCAGCCATTTTTCGGTCAGATCGCGGGGCGCAGCAATGGTCAGCGACTTGCTCGTCTGCCCCGCCTGCATCGCGCGGACGGCTTCCTCGAACTGGAGGAAGCCATGCCGGAGCGCAGCGAGGCCCCCCTCGCCCTCCGGGGTCAGTTCGAGACCCTTGGTGGTGCGGCGGAACAGCACGACCCCGAGCGTATCCTCGAGTGCGCGGATCTGCTGCCCGACCGCTGCCGGCGTGACGGCGAGTTCGTCGGCGGCGCGAGTGAAGCTCAGGTGGCGCGCGGCGGCATCGAGCACGCGCAGGCCGTTCAAGGGCAGGTGAGTGCGCTTCATGTCGCCCCCGTCACCCGGCCAAGGCCGCGGCCGCCCTGTCAGGACGGACCAGCCGACCTTGCGCGGCCAACGTGGCGGCCCCGCCCCGCGCCGGGGTGGCGGACATGGCGTTCATACCCCGACCGCCGGAGCGATCAGCGAGAAGCGCGGGATGTCGACGTCGAACCCGGCGCCATCCTCCCCCAGCATGTGATAGCTGCCGACCATCGCGCCACTGGGCGTCGACAGCGGGCAACCCGAGACATAATCGAAGCTTTCGCCCGGCTCGATCATCGGCTGTTCGCCGATCACGCCCTCGCCCTCGACCGAATGCCGCGCGCCGCGGCCATCGGTGATGATCCAGTGGCGGGTGAGCAGCTGTACCGCCCCGTCCGAGTCGTTTTCGATCCGGATGTGATAGGCCCAGAACCACCGGCCGCGGTCCGGTTCGGACTGTTCGGGCAGGAAGCTGACCGACACGCGCACGATGACGCCGCGCGTTTCGGCGACATGGGGGAAGAGGGCTTTCACGCGGCGACCCCTTGTTGATCCCGTGCGCCGGCGAGAGCAGGCGTCCAAGACCGCGGCCCGCTCACAACCCCACCGCCGTCAACGCGCGGTCGATGTCCTCGATCACGTCGTCGGCATCCTCGAGCCCGACGTTGAGCCGCAGCAACCCCTCGGTCACGCCCATTTCGAGCCGTTTGTCCTCGGCGACGCTTGCATGCGTGGTCGACGCCGGATGCGTCATCAGCGAGCGCGAGTCGCCGATGTTGTTCGAGATGTCGACCAGCTGGAGCGCATCGAGCAACCCGTGCGCCTGCGTGCGATCCGCGACCTCGAACGCGAAAATCGGTCCGCACGCTTCCATCTGGCGCATCGCGAGATCGTGTTGCGGATGGCTCGGCAGCCCGGGATGGAGGATCCGCGGCACCCGCCCCTCGATCAGGCGCCCGACCTTGAGCGCATTCTCCGACTGGCGGCGGATCCGCAGGTCGAGCGTCTCCAGTCCCTTGAGCACGACCCAGGCGTTGAACGCGCTGAGCGTCGGCCCCGTGTTGCGGGTGAAGGGCAGCAGCGTGTCGTTGATGAACGCCTCGGTCCCGCACACCGCGCCCGCGAGCACGCGCCCCTGCCCGTCCATCATCTTGGTCGCGCTATAGGCGGTGACGTCCGCGCCGAACTCCATCGGGCGCTGGAGCGCGGGCGTGGCGAACGCATTGTCGACCACCGACACGATCCCGCGCGCGCGCGCGATGTCGCACACCGCCTTCAGGTCGACCACGTCCATCGTCGGGTTGGCGGGCGTCTCGAAGAAGAACACCTTGGTGTTGGGACGGCACGCATCCTCGAACTGCTGCGGGTCACGCGCGTCGATCGTCGTCGTCTCGATCCCGAACTTCGGCAGCAGCGTATCGACCAGCCAGCGGCACGATCCGAACGCCGCGCGGCCTGCGACGACATGGTCGCCGGCCTGGAGCTGGCACAGCAGCACCGCGGTCATCGCTGCCATGCCGGTCGCCATCGTGCGGCACGCTTCCGCCCCCTCGAGCAACGCGATGCGATGCTCGAGCATCTCGACCGTCGGGTTCTGCAGCCGCGAATAGGTCATGCCGGTCTGTTCGCCGGCAAAGCGCGCGGCGGCGTCGGCCGCGCAATCATAGGCATAGCCCGAGGTGAGGAAGAGTGCTTCCGACGTCTCCCCCCATTCGCTGCGCGCGGTGCCGCCGCGCACGGCCTGGGTCGCGGGGCGCCACTGGCGGGTGATGCTCTGGTCTTGTCCGGTCCGGCGTTTCATGGCGTACGCTTTGCCGGGTGGCGGCGGGGCGCGTCAATGCCTCATGCCCGCAAGGCCGCTTGAAAGCCGCGCGGATCGGCTGGATAGAGGCGAGCGTGAGCGAGGCCCGACCCCATCCGTATCGCGCCGCCGCCGCGCTTGGCGTGCTCGCGCAACTGCTGTTCAGCTATCGCCTGACGATCCCGACCAAGCTGATGTTCGACGAGACGCATTACGTCCCCGCCGCGCGCACGCTGATCGCGCTCAGCGGGCCGACCAATATCGAGCATCCCCTGCTCGCCAAGGAGATCATCGCCGGCGGGATCCTGCTGTTCGGGGATAACAGCCTGGGCTGGCGGTTCTTCTCGACGCTGGCGGGAACGGCGACGGTGCTGGGCGTGTTCGCGATCGTCCTGTTGATGGTTGGACGGGTGCGCCCGGCGGTGTTCGGCGCGCTGTTCACGCTCTTCAACTTCACCGTTTTCGTCCAGGCACGGATCGGGATGCTCGACGGGTTCATGGCGGCGTTCGTCGTCACCGGGCTTGCCGCGTTGCTGTGGGCGATGCGCGCGCCGGATGGTCGGCACGCATGGGCGCGCTGGATCGGCGGTGCCGTGCTGCTCGGGCTCGCGGTTGCGGCGAAGTGGATCGCGGCCCCGCTGATCGCGTTCGCCGCGCTGGGTTTCATCCTGCTCCGTCTGCACGACGCCCGCCTGCGCGGACGATCGGTGTTCGCGGCGCTCAACGCCGGCACGAACCGCCATTGGCCCGGGATGGCGGCCATTCCGGCGGTGCTGGTCCTCGGTGCGGTCAGCATCGCGACGTATCTGGCGACCTTTGCCCCGGCCTTCTTCTACCTGCACGATCCGATGACGCTGGGGACGCTGCTGCCGTTCCAGAAGCACATGTACGACCGCCAGACGATGCCGCTGCCGAAGCATCCGTATCAATCGGGCTGGTGGTCCTGGCCGATCATGGTGCGCCCCATCTGGTACCTCTACGAACGGGTCGACGGCGCGCAGCGCGGGGTGCTGCTGATCGGCAATGTCGCCATTCTGTGGGGCGGGCTGATCGCGGTCGCGGCGTGCCTCGTGGAGGGTGTCCGCGCGCGGTCGCCGCGGCTGCTGGCGGCTGCCGGTCTGTGGCTGGGCAGCTACGCGATCTGGGTGGTGATCCCCAAGAAGATCGGGTTCTTTTATTACTATTATCTCCCCAGCATCGCACTGTGCGTCGCGCTGTCGCTGGCGTTCGACCATTTTCCGGCGGCACGGCGGAGGGATACGGCGTTTCTCGCAGGGGTGATCGCGCTGTTCGCGATATTCTATCCGGTGCTGTCGGCGGCGGCGCTGCCCGGGCCGGGCGCGTTTCGGTACTGGACGTGGTCGTCGACCTGGGTGTGAGACCCTCTTCCCGGTCCCTGCCGTCCGCTCGCAACGAACGGCTGGCGATGTGCCTGGTCCCCCGCCAAAAGAAAAGGGCGCGCGGGTTGCCCCGGGCGCCCTTCCAGTTCGAACCGTGCTTGGGAACGGCCCGATCTGTCGCTTACATGCCGTTCGCGAGGTTGGTGTCGGGATCGTTGGTGCGCATGTCGGTCGCCTGGTTCTGGCCGACGGCGCGAACCGAGTCCGCCTTGTTATCGAGCATGTCCTTGCCCGCGACGGTCGAGGCGTTGTCCGCTGCGTCCTCAAGGTTGTCGGCGACCGCCTCGGTGTTGGCTTCGATATTGTCAGCAGCCTGCTCGCGCGGGGTGGAGTTGCACGCGGCCAGCGAAACGAGGCCGGCTGCGGCTGCAAAAACAATCATCTTCTTCATTATGCTTCACCCTATAGCGATCGGCTCGAGGCCGAAGGGTCCCAATTCCCCGCAGGCGGATTTGTTCCCTTCGGCGCGGCGGCGCACCGGGCCGAGCGGGTCGCCGTTCAGTCCAGCGTCAGCACGATCTTGCCGACATGGTCGCCCGCCTCCATCCGGCGATGCGCCGCGGGTGCCTCGGCCAGCGGGAAGGTGCGATCGAGCACGGGCTTCAGCCGGCCAGCCTCGACATGCGGCCACACGGTGCGGTGGAGTTCGTCCGCGACCAGTGCCTTGAACGCCTCGTCGCGTGCGCGCAAAGTCGACCCGGTCAGCGTGAGCCGGCGGCGCATGATCTCGAAGATCGGGATCGTCGCCATCGCGCCGCCCTGCACCGCGATCGATACGTGCCTGCCGTCCTCGGCCAGGCACTTCAGGTTGCGCGCGACGTAATCGCCGCCGACCATGTCGAGCACCACCGCGCAGCCGGCACCCTCGGTGATGGCCTTGACCCGCTCGACGAAGTCCTCGGTCTTGTAGTTGATGGCATGAGCCGCGCCGAGCGCCTTGGCGGAGGCGCATTTGTCATCCGACCCGGCCGTCACGATCACGGTCAGCCCGAAGATCGCGCCCAGCGCGATCGCCATCGTCCCGATCCCGCTCGTGCCGCCATGCACCAGCACGGTATCGCCCTCGGTGGCATAGCCGCGCTCGAACAGATTGGTCCACACGGTGAACAGCGTCTCGGGCAAGGCCGCTGCCTCGACCATCGACAGCGCGTTCGGCACGGGCAGCACCTGCCCCGCCGCCACCGCGACATATTCGGCATAGCCACCGCCGGCGACCAGCGCGCAGACCGGTTGTCCGATGAAAGTGCCCGACACGTCGTCACCCTGCGCGACCACGGTACCCGCGATCTCGAGCCCGAGGATCGACGGTGCGCCCGGCGGCGGCGGATAGCCGCCCATGCGCTGCAACACGTCGGGCCGGTTGACGCCCGCGGCGACGACCCGGATCAGTAGCTCATGGGGTTGCAGAGTCGGCACGGGCCGTTCGACGACCGTCAGGACCTCCGGCCCTCCGGCAGTATCGGGATCGATCGCACGCATCGTCGCTGGCAAGTTTTGCATCAATCTCAGGCCCTGTCCCTGCCAACGGTCTCGGCCAGTCCCGTTTCGTCGGCGCGCCTTATTGACATCCCCTGCGCGCGGGTCAACGATCCTCGGCATGGACATCGACGAGATTCTCCCGGGCAAGGCGGGCGATCCGCTCGCTGCGGTCATCGCACAGGACCTCGATCCGCTCTCGGTCAAGGAGCTCGACGATCGTATTGCCGCGCTAGAACGCGAGATCGCGCGGACCAGGGGAAAACGGGAGGCCGCGGTCAACCATCGCGCAACGGCAGATATGCTCTTTAAGTCGTAAAGATACGTATCCCGGAACACAGGTACAGCCTGAGTCGTTTTCAAGAGGTTGTTGCAAGCGTCCTGCCTACCAACATAGCGCTCACGGGCAGTGCGTCTTTCGTGGCCCGCATGGAGTAAAGTACAGATGCCATCCTTCGCCTCCGCGCTGGAAACCACGTTGCACAAGGCCCTCGAGGCTGCGTCTTCGCGCCGGCACGAATATGCTACGCTCGAGCACCTGCTGCTCGCGCTGATTGATGACGATCATGCGTCCAAGGTGATGCAGTCGTGCGGTGTCGACACCGCCGAGCTGACCGCGACGGTCAAACATTATCTGGATACCGAGCTCGAGGCGTTGAAGGTCGACGCCGCGACCGACCCCTCGCCCACCTCGGGCTTCCAGCGCGTCGTCCAGCGCGCGATCCTCCACGTCCAGTCCTCGGGCCGCGACGAAGTGACCGGCGCGAACGTGCTCGTCGCCTTGTTCAGTGAGCGCGAGAGCTATGCCGTCTATTTCCTGCAACAGCAGGACATGAGCCGGCTCGATGCGGTGAGCTTTATCAGCCACGGCGTCGGCAAGGGCGGTTCCGCGCCCGAAGCCTCCACCCCCAAGGGTGCCGAGGAAGAGAAGCCGCAGAAGCCCGGCGAGAAGGGCAAGGAAAGCGCGCTCAAGCAGTTCTGCGTCGATCTCAACGAGAAGGCCAAGAAGGGCAAGGTCGATCCATTGATCGGTCGTGGCCCCGAGGTCGATCGTACCGTCCAGATCCTGTGCCGCCGCTCGAAGAACAACCCGCTCTATGTGGGGGATCCCGGCGTCGGCAAGACCGCGATTGCCGAGGGTCTCGCGCGCAAGATCGTCGAGGGCGACGTTCCGGAAGTGCTGCTCCCGGCGGTGATCTACTCGCTCGACATGGGCGCGTTGCTCGCGGGAACGCGATATCGCGGCGATTTCGAGGAGCGGCTGAAGGCAGTCGTGACCGAGCTCGAGAAGATGCCCGACGCGATCCTGTTCATCGACGAGATCCACACCGTGATCGGTGCCGGCGCGACCAGCGGCGGCGCGATGGATGCGTCCAACCTGCTCAAGCCGGCGCTGTCGGGCGGGACGATCCGCTGCATCGGCTCGACCACCTACAAGGAGTTCCGCAACCACTTCGAGAAGGACCGCGCATTGCTGCGGCGCTTCCAGAAGATCGACGTCAACGAGCCGACGATCGAGGATACCGTCAAGATCCTCGCAGGACTGCGTTCGGCGTTCGAGGAGCACCATAACGTCAAATATACCCCCGACGCGATCAAGTCGGCGGTGGAGCTCAGTGCGCGCTACATCAACGACCGCAAGCTGCCGGACAAGGCGATCGACGTGATCGACGAAGTCGGGGCGATGCAGATGCTGGTGCCGCTCGCCAAGCGCAAGAAGACGATCACCAGCCGCGAGATCGAGCAGGTCATCGCGACGATGGCGCGCATCCCGCCGAAGTCGGTTTCGACCGACGACACCAAGGCTTTGGAATCGCTCGAGACCGATCTCAAGCGCGTGGTGTTCGGTCAGAATGCCGCGATCGAGAAGCTCGCCTCGGCGATCAAGCTCAGCCGTGCCGGCCTGCGCGATCCCGAGAAGCCGATCGGCAACTACCTGTTCACCGGCCCCACCGGCGTCGGCAAGACTGAGGTCGCCAAGCAGCTCGCGACGATCATGGGAATTCCGCTCCAGCGGTTCGACATGTCCGAATATATGGAACGCCACTCGGTCTCGCGGCTGATCGGTGCCCCTCCGGGCTATGTCGGGTTCGACCAGGGCGGCCTGCTCACCGACGCGATCGACCAGCAGCCGCACTCGGTGCTGTTGCTCGACGAGATCGAGAAGGCGCATCCCGACCTGTTCAACATCCTGTTGCAGGTGATGGATAACGGGCGACTGACTGACCAGCACGGCAAGACGGTCGACTTCCGCAACGTCATCCTGATCATGACGACCAATGCGGGCGCGAGCGACATGGCGCGCGAGACGCTCGGCTTCGGCAACCTCACCCGCGAGGGCGAGGACGAGCAGGCGGTGCAGAAGATGTTCACGCCCGAGTTCCGCAACCGTCTCGATGCGATCGTGCCGTTCGGCTATCTGCCGACCGAGGTCGTGGCGCGTGTGGTGGACAAGTTCATCCTCCAGCTCGAGTTGCAGCTGGCGGACCGCAACGTCCACATCAACCTCGACGACGAGGCGAAGACGTGGCTCACCACCAAGGGCTATGACAAGCTGTACGGTGCCCGCCCGATGGGCCGTTTGATCCAGGAAAAGATCAAGCAGCCGCTCGCCGAGGAACTGCTGTTCGGCAAGCTGGTCCACGGCGGCGAGGTGACGGTGAAGATGAAGGACAATGCGTTGTCGTTCGAAATCACCTCGGCCCCGCCGAAGAAGCCACGCCGCAAGGCCGCGGGCAAGGTCGACACGACCGCCAAATAGGCGACACCGTCGAAAGAACGAAAGCACGGGTCCGGTCATGCCGGGCCCGCGCTTTCGCGTGGACGATCAGCGCGTCGGAACCGGGCCGGCGGACGCCAGAACCGTCGATCGCCGCCCGCGCGCGGCTTCCGCCGCCGCGAGAATTTGCGGCTCGGCATCCTGCCGCGCCTTTACCCGACATTCGCGCTGGTGTTGCACCATCTTCAGATCGGCAAAACCACCGCTGTCGCAGACATTGCTGATCGCAGTCGAAACCCTGCGCGCAAGCGTACGCTGGCCCGCGGCGGACGAGAGGTCGAGATCGGCCACGGCAACACGCGCCGTCCGAACGTCCCGATCCTGCGCATGACCGGAAACCGAAGGCAAGCAGACAATAGCGGCAATGATCGGCGAGCACGTCGCCACATAGGTGCGTGACATGAGTAGTCTCCTGCAGACTATTGGAAATATCGTAATGAATGTTTGTTTTTATAGCTTGTATGTCGGCGCTTTTGATTGAAGGCCTATTTTCGTCACGGCCCATTGTTATTGCCGACGGGAGGTCGACTAGCAGCAAACGGTGACAGACATGTGTCGTTTCGCACCAGAATCGTTCCTGATGACTCTGCCCCTTGAAATCGGGCACAAAATTCGATCTTTACTTCCCCTTTCCCATCACTGGCCTAGGGAGCGGCCATGCGTGTCGCGCTTCTGTCCTGCTGTGCCCTGATTCTGGCGGTGATCGGCTCGATCCTGCTGGCGGCGGACCCGGCGGCGGCGCAGGCCGGGGTGACGGGCCAGCCGATCCAGACCTGCGTCCTGCGCGACCAGCCGGGCATCACGCCAGCCGCGATGCTCGCTGGCCGGGTCCATTTCGATTGTCCCGAGGATCAGCGGGTGCTGGGCCGCGGCACATATTGGGTGCTGTCGCCCCCGCTGCGCTGGTCGGGTCCGGTCGCGGTCCGCAGTGCCAGTCTCTGGCAGGGCCTGGTCACGCTCCACGCGCTCTATGCCGACGGACACGTGGTCTCGGTCAACATCGACCAACGCGGCGCGTCGCGGCGCATGCAGCTTGGCGCAATCCTGGAAGTGCCGTTGCCCCCGCACGACGCGCCACTGGTGCGGCTGCTCTGGCATGTCGACCAGGCGGCCAATCTGCGCGGGATCGTCCGCGACGCGACACTTGCCCGTCCCCGCGAAAGCATTGCCTCCAACCTGTTGATGGGCGGAATGTACGCCGCGTTCGCCGGCCTGTGCATCGCGCTCCTGTGCTATAACTTCGCCTTGTGGGTCGCGCTGCGGCATCCGTTCCAGCTCGCCTATTGCGCGATGGTTCTCGGCCTGCTCGCCTATGCCGTCTCATCCTCGGGGTGGCTTGCCTGGCTCGTCCCGGATATCGCCAATAACGACCGGATCCGGATCAACTATCTGCTGCTGGGCCTGTCGACGATCGCCGCCTTCGCGTTCGCGCGCACCTTCTTCGAAGCGCGGGTGTTCGCCGGGGGAATCGGACGCCTGGTCATGCTGACCTGTGCCATCACCGCCGCGGCATCGCTGGCCTTCTGCCTGTTCGCCCCGCTCGACATCTGGCTGTTCGATCGGATCTATTCGCTCGCCTTCGCGGCGCAGATGGCCATGGTCATCCCCTTGCTGTGGCGCGCCTGGGTGCGGCGCAGCAATTACCTCTGGGTGTTCACGATCGCCTGGGGCTCGCCGATCATCATGGCGGCGTTTCGAATCGCCAGTTCGCTCGGGATGATCGGCTGGAACTTCTGGCTCGACAATTCGACGATCCTGACGATGACGATCGAGGCACTGCTGTCGAGCATCGCGATCGCCTATCGCATGCGCCTGCTGAGCATCGAACGCGACGAAGCGCGCGAACGCGAGATTGCGGCACGGCTGCTGGCGGATATCGATCCGCTGACGGGGCTGCTCAACCGCCGCGCCTTCCTCCACCAGGCGATCGGCCGCGAGGGCGCGCAGATCCTGATGATCGCGGACCTGGACCATTTCAAGCAAGTGAACGAGACCATCGGCCATGACGGCGGCGACGAAGTGCTGCGTGTCTTCGCGCGGACGCTGCGGCAATCGGTGCCGGCCGAGGCGCTGGTCGCGCGGATCGGCGGCGAGGAATTCGCGATCGTCATCGGCGCGGAGACGGCCGTCGATCCCGACGACATCCTCGCGCGCCTCCGCGCCGGACGCATGCCCTATGACGTCACGGTGACGGCCAGCATCGGCATGTGTGTCGGATCGCTGCAACGCGAGACCGACTGGAAGGCGCTCTACGCCTGCTCGGATCGCGCCCTGTTCGACGCAAAGTCGGCCGGTCGCGACCGGGCCCGGTCGCGTGCGCTCGATCCCAACTGTGCCGCCCCCGCAACGACTCCGCTTGTCGCTATCCGGAATTAACGGTATATCGGCGGGACAAGGAGACCAGCGGTGCGCGATCGTCGAGTGATGCTGGGGTTTTGCGCGTTGCTCGCGATAGCGGCCTTGGCGCGTCACCCGACCGCCGACATCCGCGTCCTCACGCATCAGGCTGCCGACCCGATGCCCCATCAGGTCAAGGCTGCTCTCGACCTGGGGGTGCTGGGCATCTCCATCCTCTACACCTGGACCGCCCACCCGGTCAGCTGAGCGACGTGTCGCGCGCGGTGCGCAAGACGGCAGCGTGCGCATGGCCTTGCGGGTCGGAAGCGGCTTGCTTACACCTGTGTCAATGAACAGACCCGAAGCGCTCTGGCGCGAATCGTATCGTCATCCCACGGCTTGGGAGAGCGCCTTTCCGTCGATGTCGATGGCGGATTTCCTCGACGCGGCCGTCGCCCGCGCGGGGAATGCGCCGCTGATCGATTTCCTCGGCCGCCATTACAGTTTCTCCGAAACGC
This sequence comes from Sphingomonas sp. TREG-RG-20F-R18-01, assembly GCF_022662475.1. Classification (GTDB taxonomy): domain Bacteria; phylum Pseudomonadota; class Alphaproteobacteria; order Sphingomonadales; family Sphingomonadaceae; genus Sphingomonas. The sequence continues at coordinate 265,878 of NZ_JAKNQQ010000004.1, read as the reverse complement.
TCGACGGCGCGAATCGCGTCGCTGCCGGGCTGAAGGCGCTGGGGTACGGGCCCGGCGACCGGATCGGGTTGTTCTTGCCCAACGTGCCGCATTACGTCGCTGCCTATTACGGCATCCTCAAGCTCGGCGCGACGGTGGTCAATTTCTCGCCGCTCTATACCGCGGCCGAGCTGGCGCATCAGGTCGAGGATTCGGGTACGCGCCTGTTGTTCACCCTGTCCGCCAGCCAGTTGCTGCCGACGGCCCTGGCCGTGCTCGAACAGAGCGGGCTGGAGCGGCTCGTGGTCGGTTCGATCGCCGGCGCATTGCCGCCCGCCAAATCGCTCCTGTACCGCATGTTCAAGGGCAGCGAGGTGACCAGGCGTCCCGCCGACGCGCGCATCATCGCCTTCTCGCAATTGATCGCCAATGACGGGAAGTATCCGCGGGCGACGATCGATCCCGAAAGCGACGTCGCGCTGATCCAATATACCGGCGGCACCACCGGCACCCCCAAGGGCGCGATGCTGACGCACCAGAACCTCTCCGCCAATGCGCGGCAGGTGATGGCGATCGATCCGCACCCGGAGGCGCCCGACCGGATCCTTGGCGTGCTGCCGATGTTCCACGTCTTCGCCAACACCTGCGTGCTTAACCGCACCGTGCTCAACGGCGGCTGCATCGTGATGCTCCCGCGGTTCGAGGCGGGCGCGGTGCTCGCCGCGATCACGCGGACCAAGGCGACCGCCCTCCCCGGCGTGCCGACCATGTACCAGGCGCTGCTCGACCATCCCAAGATCGGCACGACCGATTTCGCGTCGCTGCGGATCTGCATCTCGGGCGGCGCACCACTCGCGCCCGAACTGAAGGCCAAGTTCGAGGCCACCACGGGCGCGACGGTGGTCGAGGGCTATGGCCTGTCTGAAAGCTCGGGCGTGCTGTCCGCCAACCCGTATGAAGCCGCCGGCAAGACCGGGACGATCGGACAGCCGATCCCCGCGACGTCCCTCCGCCTCGTCGACAAGGGCGACCCGGCGCTGGAGGCGCCGGAAGGCGAACCGGGCGAGATCGTCGCGCGCGGGCCCCAGATCATGAAGGGCTATTGGAACCGGCCCGATGCCGATGAGGAGGTTTTCCTCACCACCGCCGAGGGCAAATGGTTGCGCACGGGCGACGTGGGGACGATCGACGCGGACGGCTTCGTCAAGATCGTCGACCGGCTCAAGGACATGATTTCCGTCTCCGGGTTCAAGGTGTTCCCGAGCCAGATCGAGGCGGTGCTGTACCATCACCCCGCGATCAAGGAGGCGCTCGTCGTCGGTCTGCCCGATCCGTATCGGGGCGAGCATCCCCGCGCCTATGTCACGCTCAACGAGGATGCGGACGTCACGGGCGAGGCTTTGCGCGACTGGCTCAACCCGCAGGTCGGGCGACACGAGCGCGTCGACGACGTGGTGGTGCGGCTGACCATGCCCAAGACGATGATCGGCAAGCTCAGCCGCAAGGATCTGATCGCCGAGGTGATGGCGGAACAGGGATAAGACGGACGCTTCTGGCGAAGACCTGCTCGTGCCCCTGCAGAGGCAGGCGCCCAGGACCGAGCAAAACAACACTTATGCTTCGCGCAACGCCTGGACTCCCGCTTTCGCGGGAGAACAGACAGGCTTTCGCCAAGGTCACGCCCTCGCCAGAACGTGCGTCCTGGAGTGACGTTTCGGGAATATTGGGCTACCCTCTCCTCACCATTCTCCGGGGGGAGCCAACATGTCCGATCTGATCCTGCATGAATATGCCGCGTCCGGGAATTGCTACAAGATTCGCCTGACCGCGGCGCATGTCGGCATCCCGCTCGAACGCCGCGAATATGACATTGTCGCGGGCGATACGCGGACCCCTGCCTTCCTCGAGCGGATCAATGCCAACGGACGGATCCCGGTGCTCCAGGTCGGCGACGACTTCCTGCCCGAAAGCGCGGCCGCCTGCCTCTACCTTGCGGACGGGACACCACTGATCCCGCACGACCGGTTCGATCGCGCCGACATGCTCCACTGGATGTTCTGGGAGCAATATAGCCACGAGCCCAATATCGCGACGCTCCGCTTCTGGATGACGACGATCGGCGAAGCGGGACTGGACGACCTGCAGCGCGCCCAACTGCCCGGGAAGCGCGCGGCGGGCGCGGCGGCGCTGGCGCTGATGGACGCGCATCTCGCGCGGACCCCGTTCTTCGTGGCGGGACGCCTCACGCTCGCCGATATCGCGCTTTTTGCCTATACCCATGTCGCCGCCGACGGGGGGTTACGGCTCGACGCCTATCCGGCAGTATCGGACTGGCTCGCACGCGTTGCGGGACAGCCGCGGCACATCGCCATGTGACAATTGCATGAAGGCCGACACCTGCGATTGTAACAATAGCTTGTCATAGACCGAGGTCATCCAGAGGCTTTTCCGGGACGCCAAACGATGGACGCAGTTACGAAGATCGCCCTCGATGGTCTGGCCGGCCACGGAACGATCGCCGACTTCGCCGATTTCGCCAATTCGCACCCCGCGATTCCCGAACGCCCGATCGATGAGCGCCGCAAGTATCGCACGATCTGGATCTCCGACATTCATCTCGGCACGCGGGGCTGCAACGCCGAGATGCTGATCGACTTCCTCGACCACGTCGACAGCGAGCGGATGTATCTGGTCGGCGACATCATCGACGGGTGGCGCCTCAAGAAGAAATTCTACTGGCCCGCCGCGCACAACGACGTGGTGTGGCGCCTGCTCAAGCGCGCCAAGCGCGGGACCGAGGTGATCTATATCCCCGGCAACCACGACGAGGTGATGCGCCAGTTCACCGGTCTCGACTTCGGGGGCGTCGCGATCCGGCGCAAGGCGATCCACGAAACCGCCGATGGCCGCCGTCTGCTGGTCCTCCACGGCGACGAGTTCGACGCGATCACGCTCGCACACCGCTGGCTGGCGCATGTCGGGGACGTCGCCTACAACGTGCTGATGGCGCTCAACCGCTGGGTCAATGCGTATCGACGCTACTTCAACATGCCCTATTGGTCGCTCTCCAAGCATGCGAAGGCGAAAGTGAAAAACGCGGTCGAGTTCATTTCGAATTATGAGGAAGTGATCGCGCAGGCGGCGGGGTCGCGCGGGGTCGATGGGGTCGTCTGCGGTCACATCCACACCGCCGAATTTCGCGATATCAACGGAATCGCTTATTATAACGATGGCGACTGGGTGGAAGGCTGCACCGCCTTGGTCGAACATTTCGACGGCCGCATGGAATTGCTGCATTGGGCGGACGAGATTGCTGCACGGGAGAAGGCCCGCCCCACTGCGAAGATCGCGCAGCTGGCGGCCTGACGCCCGTGCGGATCGCCATCGTCACCGACGCCTGGAGCCCGCAGGTGAACGGCGTGGTCCGCACACTGCAGGCGGTCCGCGCCGAGCTCGTCAAGCAGGGGCACGAAGTCCTGATCGTCTCGCCCGACCTGTTCTATTCGATGCCTTGCCCGACCTATCCCGAGATCCGCCTTGCCTTCGCGCGCACCGCCGCGGTCGGCAGGATGCTTGCCGAGTTCGCGCCCAATGCGATCCATCTCGCGACCGAGGGGCCCGTCTGCCTCGCCGCGCGGCGTTGGTGCCTGTCGCGCGGGTTTCCGTTCACCACCGCCTATCACACGCAGTTTCCCGATTACGTCTCGGCGCGCACGGGGGTGAATCCCGAATGGGTGTGGCGCTACATCCGCTGGTTCCACTGGCCCGCGCAATCGATCCTCGCGTCCACCCCGTCGATCGCCGCGACGCTCAAGGCGCATGACCTGACGCGCGTGCGGCACTGGGGCCGCGGGGTCGATCTTTCGACCTTCGGCAGCGACATCGTGCCCGATCCCGCGATCCGCGCGCTGGCCGAAGGCGGCCGGGGTCCGGTCCAGCTGTATGTCGGGCGCGTCGCGGTCGAGAAGAACATCGAGGCGTTCCTCACCGCCGCGCATCCGGGCGTGAAGGTGATCGTCGGCGACGGGCCGGCGCGCGGGAGCCTGGCCGCGAAATATCCGGACGCGCATTTCCTGGGCCCGCGCTTCGGGCACGACCTTGCCGCCGCTTATGCCGCCGCCGACGTGTTCGTCTTCCCGAGCAAGACCGACACCTTCGGGCTGGTGATGATCGAGGCGATGGCGTGCGGCGTGCCGATCGCCGCCTATCCGGTGACCGGGCCGATCGACGTGCTCAAGCCCACGGTCGGTGCGATGGACGACGATCTCGACGTCGCGATCGCCAGGGCGCTGACCCTGAGCCGGGCCGATTGCGCTGCCTACGGCCAGAGCTTCACCTGGGCGGCGAGCGCGCGGCAGTTCCTCGGCGCGCTGGTCCCGGTCAACCACCCCGAGGCGATCGCGGCTTGAGGCGAAACCCGCGATGGCGTAAATTCTCCCGGCGCTGATACCAGCGGGAAGGAAGACACGTGAACGTATCGATTGGCCCGCGTTGGGAATCGTTCATCGAATCGATCGTCGCGGAAGGGCGCTACGCCTCGCCCGACGCGGTCATGCGCGAGGGGCTTCGGTTGGTCGAGGAGCGGGAGCAGAACGTGAAGGCCTTGCGCGAGACGATCCAGGCTTCGATTGCTCGGGGCGGCTCGTATTCGGACGACGAGATCGGTGACTCGGTGGACGAAGCGTTGGAAGCATGGGAAGCGCGGCGGCACGCTTGACGTGCGACGGCTTATTTATCTGTCGGATGCGCAGACCGCCATGCGAGACATCTCCGTTTACATCGCTCAGGAAACAGGCGACCGCGCCCTGGCGCGACGGTTCATCGACAATATCCGGGATCGATGCCGCAAACTCGCGACATTGCCGGGACATTTGGGAAGTGCGCGCCCGGAACTCCACGAAGATGTCCGCAGCGTCGTACACCGCGGTTATATCATTTTCTTCCGGTACGAAGCGAACACGCTGCAGATCGTGACAGTTCTCAAAGCTGAACGCCATATCGAAAGCTACTTCACAAACACCCCTCCGCCGCATTGATTCGTATCCCGCAACCGCGCTTGCCACTCCCGCGCAACCGGCGTACATGCAACGTCAGCACAAGTGGCCGCTCCGAAAGGGGCGGCCCTTTCCGTTTCTGAAGGAGTTCGCCGCATGGCCCAGCCGCTCATGCCCCATGCCACCGCATCGTGGCTCGTCGACAATACCGCGCTCAGTTTCGAGCAGATCGCGGATTTCTGCGGTCTCCACATTCTCGAAATCCAGGCAATTGCGGACGATACCGCCGCGACCAAGCTGACCGGCCGCGACCCGATCCGCGCGCACGAACTGACCCAGGCCGAGATCGACAAGGGCCAGGCCAATGCCGATTACCGGCTGCAGATCCTCAAGGGTCCCGAGCAGGTCCGCCGTACCAAGGGCCCGCGCTACACGCCGGTGTCGAAGCGGTCGGACAAGCCCGACGGTATTTCGTGGATCATCCGCAACCATCCGGAGATCACCGACGGTGCGATCAGCGCGCTGATCGGCACGACCCGCACGACGATCGCGGCGATCCGCGACCGCAGCCACTGGAACATCGCCAACATCACCCCGAAGGATCCGGTCACGCTCGGCCTGACGACGCAGCGCGAGCTCGACGCCGCGGTCGGCAAGGCCGCCAAGGCCGCCGGGATCGAGGCGCCGGTCGACACGCGGCTGGAGGGGGATCGCGAAGCGCTCATCTCCGAACTCCGCGCCAACCGCGACCAGCTCGCGCGCGATACGGAAGCCGCCGAACATGGCGAAGTCCCGACCCGCGCCGAGCCGACCGCCGAGACACTGTTCAAGCGCTGAACCAGGACTGACGCCCTCCCCTCCCTCCCAAGGGAGGGGCCGGGGGTGGGTTGGTATGGGGCGGGTGCCGCGTTCGACAACGAACCGACCCACCCCCAGCCCCTCCCTTCCAGGGAGGGGAGCAAGACATGACAGACCGACCCCGTTTCGCCTTCACCATCGCCGCGACCGACGGCAAGGCGCGCACCGGCGAAATTGCGATGCGCCGCGGCACGATCCGCACCCCCGCGTTCATGCCGGTCGGCACCGCCGCGACCGTCAAGGCGGTCAAGCCCGCCGACGTCCGCGCGGCGGGCGCGGACATCATCCTCGGCAACACTTATCACCTCATGCTCCGCCCCGGCGCAGAACGCGTCGCGCGGCTCGGGGGCCTGCATGATTTCATGGGCTGGGACCGCCCGATCCTTACCGACAGCGGCGGCTATCAGGTGATGAGCCTCAGCGACCTGACCAAGCGCGACGAGAATGGCGTGACCTTCAAGTCGCACCTCGACGGCACGCGCCACACCCTCAGCCCCGAACGCTCGATCGAGATCCAGCGGCTGCTCGGCTCGGACATCGTGATGGCGTTCGACGAGCTCGTTCCCACCACCTCCACCCCCGAAGTCCAGGCCGCCGCGATGGCGCGCTCGATGCGCTGGGCGAGGCGGTCGCGTGATGCGTTCGATGGCGGCGGCACCCATGCCGAGGGTGCCGCGATCTTCGGGATCCAGCAAGGCGCGCTCGACCAGACGCTTCGCGGCGACAGCGCGGGCGCGCTGATCGACATCGGGTTCGACGGCTATGCGGTCGGCGGGCTCGCGGTCGGCGAGGGGCAGGAAGCGATGTTCGGCTGCCTCGATTTCGCGCCCGATCAGTTGCCGGTCGACAAGCCGCGCTATCTGATGGGGGTCGGCAAGCCCGACGACATCGTCGGCGCGGTCGAGCGCGGGATCGACATGTTCGATTGCGTGATGCCGACGCGCTCGGGGCGCACCGGTCAGGCCTTCACCCGTAACGGACCGATCAACCTGCGCAACGCGAAGTTTGCCGAGGATCAGGGTCCGCTCGACCCGGCGTGCGGTTGCCCGGTGTGCGGGACGTGGTCGCGCGCGTACATCCATCATCTCGTGCGCTCGCAGGAGATCCTCGGCGCGATGCTGATGACCGAACATAATCTGTGGTTCTATCAGGGGTTGATGGCGGACCTTCGCGCGGCGATAGCGGAGCAGCGTCTTAAACATTTCGCCGATGCGTTCCGACAGGCGTACAAGGCGGGGAACGCGCAGATGTAAAGTCGAGAGGGAATCATGGCTGAAATCAACGAAATCGAAGCGGCAGCCCGCGACCACAAGCGAGTCCGCGACGCCGCCGAGGCAGCCAAGGGCGCGGCCCGGGACAATTGGCCGCTCGTGCCGATCGCGATCGGCGTGGGAGTCGGCTCGGCCGCGCTGGCGGCGGTGCTGATGTACACCAACCGGGATCGCAGCAAGCCCTGATACGAGCGGTGGCGTAACGATCGCTTTTCAGTACACCGCTTCCCCGGCGAAGGCCGGGGCCCAGTAGGGAGACACGAGGTGTCAGGCGCTGTGCCCGTTACAAAAACCTCCGCTACTGGGCCCCGGCCTTCGCCGGGGAAGGGGTAGTACGGAGAAGGCGCTTAAGGCGCGGCCGTATCGCTGGATACCCTCCGTACGACTGATGCGCGCCATCCCCAGACAACAACGCGCATTGCCCCTTCCTTATCTTGCTTCCCCGGCGAAGGCCGGGGCCCAGTAGCGAGACATGAGGTGTCAGGCGCTGTGCCCGTTACAAAAACCTCCGCTACTGGGCCCCGGCCTTCGCCGGGGAAGGGGTCGTACGGAGAAGGCGCTAAAGGCGCAGCCGTATCGCTGGATACCCTCCCTACGATCGCTGCACGCCATCTCCAGGCAACAACGCCCATTGCCGCTTCCTTATCTTGCTTCCCCGGCGAAGGCCGGGGCCCAGGAGTGAGAAATGAGGTGTCAGGCGCTGTGCCCGTTACAAAAACCTCCGCTACTGGGCCCCGGCCTTCGCCGGGGAAGCGGGAGACGGAGACGCGACGCGCGCCCGCGCGATTGACACACGGCACCCCCCGGCAACACAGTGGCGCATCGATCTGCTCGCCGGAGTTTCCCCGTATGCGTCTGTCCCGTGCCGCCCTCCTGCTGGGCGCCGCCCTGCTGCCCGCGACGCTCGCGCAGGCGCAACCAACCGCCCCCGCCCCCGCCCCCGCGGTCAAGCCGATCGCCTTTACCGAACGCACGCTCGCCAACGGCCTGCGCGTCTATGCGATCCGCGACACCAGCACGCCCAACGTGTCGGTCCAGATGTGGTATGATGTCGGCTCGAAGGACGATCCCGCCGGCCGCTCGGGCTTTGCGCACATGTTCGAACATCTCATGTTCAAGGCGACGCGCAACCTCGTGTCCGAACAGATGGACCGGCTGACCGAGGACGTCGGCGGCAACAACAATGCGTCCACCAACGACGACTACACCGAATATCACGAGACGATCCCCGCCAACCATCTCCGCCGCCTGCTTTTCGCCGAAGCCGACCGCATGGCGAGCCTGGTCGTTGAGCCCAAGAGCTTCGCCTCCGAACGCGACGTGGTGAAGGAGGAACTCCGCCAGAACACCAACGCGCGCCCGTACGGCAAGCTGTTCTCGCTGTATTTCCCGGCGATCAGCTACACCCGCCACCCCTATGCGCGCGGGACGATCGGCAGCATCGACAATCTCGACAGCGCGCAGATCGACGACGTGCGCGCGTTCCATGCGACCTTCTACCGGCCCGACAATGCGGTGCTGGTCGTCTCGGGCAATTTCGACCCAGCGCAACTCAACCAGTGGGTCGACCAGTATTTCGCGAAGATCAAACGCCCAGCCCGCCCGATCCCGCGTGTCACCACGACCGAGCCACCGCGCACCCAAGCCATCAGCCGCACCGTCTATGAAGCCAACACCCCGCTTCCCGCGGTCCTGATCAGCTACCCGATCCCCGCCGATCGCGACCCCGACAGCGCCCCGCTCGCGGTGCTCAACACGATCCTGTCGCAGGGCGAGAGCTCGCGGCTGTACCAAAGCCTGGTCTATCGCGACCAGCTCGCCCAGTCGGCGCAGACCTACCTCGACGTCAAGCAGGGCCCGGGCAACCTGGCCGTCATCGCGATCATGGCGAGCGGCAAGGACGTCGCGACCGGCGAGGCGGCACTCCACCGCGAGATCGCACGGATGCGCGACACCGTGGCCAGCCCGGCCGAGCTCGCCAAGGCGAAGAACCAGATCGTCACCGCCGAACTGCTCGGCCGCGAGACTGCCGAGGGCAAGGGCCGCACGATCGCGCAGGCGACGATCATCGACGGCGACCCGCACGCCGCCGACCGGCAGCTCGCCGAGATCGGCCGCGTCACCGCCGCCGACGTGCAGCGGGTCGCGCGCAAGTATCTGCAGGACGATCGTTCCGCGACGATCCGCTATCTCCCCGCCGAAAGTGCCAACGGCAGCAAGGGCGACACGATCGCGGTCGCGTCGAGCGTGGTCGCGCAACAGCTCGTCACCCCGCCCGACGTCGAGATCGTCACGCCGGCCAGCGCCGCCGAGCGGATCGCGCCGCCCGCCGCCGGTCCGACCATCGCCGCTGCCACCCCCAGGCCGGTCGAATTCGCGCTGTCGAACGGGATGCGCATCGTCGTCGTCGAGAAGCACGACCTGCCGCTGCTGACCGCACTGCTCGTCGGGCGCGGGGGCGGCGCGAACGATCCCGCGCGGTTGCCTGGCGTCAACAGCCTCGCCGCCGACCTGCTGACCAAGGGCACCGCGACGCGCAGCGCGACCGACATCGCGCAGCAGATCGAGACGCTCGGCGGCGCGATTTCGAGCGATGCGAGCTGGGACGGCTCGACCATCGACATCACGGTCAAGGCGGACCAGGCCGCGCCCGCGCTCGATATCCTCGCCGACGTCGCGCGCAACCCGGCGTTCAAGCCCGACGAGATCGAACGCGCGCGCACGCAGGCGATCGACGGCGTGCAGGTCGCGATCAAGAACCCGAGCCAGCTCGCCGGGCTCGTCGCGTCGCGCACCGTGCTCGGCGACACCGCGTACGGGCATCCGCTGGAGGGGACGCCCGCGTCGCTCAAGGCGATTTCGGCAGGCGATCTCCGTAGCGCCTATACCGCGACCTGGGCGCCCGCGCAGACGACGCTGGTGATGGTCGGCGACGTCACCGTCGCGAAGGCGCGGCAACTCGCCGAGACCGCCTTCGCCAACTGGCGCGCAACCGCGACCGCCCCGGCGGCGGCGCCTGCGCCGGCCTATCCCAAGCCGCGCGTGGTGGTGGTAGACCTGCCGGGCGCCGGGCAAGCCGGGGTCGTCGTCGGGCGGCCGGGGCTGGCGCGCAACGATCCGCGTTTCTATCCGACTGCGGTCGCCAACACGATCCTCGGCGGCGGATTTTCGTCGCGGCTGAACCAGGAAATCCGCATCAAGCGCGGGCTCGCCTATGGTGCGGGCAGTTCGTTGCAGGCCGGCCGGCAGCCCGGCCTGATCGCGGGGCGGACCTCGACCAAGAACCCGTCGGCACCCGAGACGGTGTCGATCATCCTCGCCGAGATGAAGCGGCTCGGCGCGGAAGCGGTGACGCCCGCCGAGCTCGAGACGCGCAAGGCGGTGCTGGTCGGCAACTTCGGTCGCGCGACCGAGACGACCGGCGGGATCGCGGGCACGGTCGGCGGCTATGTCGTGCAGGGCGTGCCGCTGAGCGAGCTCGGTGCCTATGTGTCGAAGGTCGCGGCGGTCGACCCGGCGGCGGTGCAGGCGGCGGCGGGCGCGCTGCTCGATCCGGCGGCGGCGAGCATCGTCGTGGTGGGCGACGCGAAGGACTTCCTCGCTCCGCTGCGCAAGGCCTATCCGCAGGTCGAGGTGATCCCGGCGGGGTCGCTCAAGCTGGAGACCGCGGCACTGCGCTGAGGTCCGGCACTCGCGCTGCCACCCCGGGCTGGGCCCGGGGGGCACCGGGGGGCGGATCCGGCGGTGGTATGGCGATCGGAGCTCCGGCCACCCGTGCTCCTGCGCAGGCAGGAGCCCAGGAGTCGCGAACGCATCGGCCGGTGCTCTACGGAACCCTGGGTTCCTGCCTGCGCAGGAACGCGGCGGGGCATGTGGCTCCCGCTGCGAAGCAATCCACCCGCCGCGCGCCCCGGGCAGAACACCCGAACGTCAGCAACCTGGTAACCCAGTTGCGCTACCCGGGTTTCGATGCATTTCGCCTCCCCCCTGCGCCACGCCCGGCCGCGCACGCTCGCGGCCACCGCCTTGCTCCTCGCGCTCCTTCTGTGCGGGTATCCCGCCGTCCGCGCGATCGTCGACCAGGCGCGCAAGGCGGCGTTCTCCGACCCGGCGCCGAGCGGCTTCGACCGCGAGGATCATTTCCCCGGCGCCGCCTATTTTTACGCCGAGGACGGCGCGACACCCGCGAACACGGGCGCGACTGCGCTCCCCCTGCTCGCCCGTCTGCTCGGTCGGGACGCATCGGTCCACCCCGCCGCCCCGTTCTCCACCGCGCACGCCAGCGCGAGCGATCGCGGCCGTGCGGTGCAATGCCTCACCGCCGCGGTCTATTACGAAGCGGGTGGTGAGCCGGTCGCGGGGCAGCGTGCGGTCGCGCAGGTGATCCTCAACCGTGTCCGCCATCCCGCCTTTCCCGCGACCGTCTGCGGCGTCGTCTATCAGGGTTCGGCCGAGGCGCATTGCCAGTTCAGTTTCGCGTGCAACGGCGCGATGGCGCGCGGGATGCCCGATCAGGCGGCCTGGGCGCGCGCGCTGGGCGTGGCGGCGGCGGCGCTCGACGGGTTCGTTTCCCGCGATGTCGGTCTGGCGACGCATTATCATACGTTCGCGGTCACGCCCGACTGGAACCGCAGCCTGGTGATGACGGCCGTGATCGGGCGGCACTTCTTCCATCGCTGGCAGGGCTATTGGGGAACGCCCGCCGCGTTCCACCAGCCGTATCTGGGTGGCGAACCCGTGCCCGGACCGGTGCGCGCGTCGCTGCCGGTCGTTCCAGTTGCTCCGCCGCAACCGGCCGTCGCCCCGACGGTCGTGGTCCATCGCGCGACCGCCGTGACGACGCCGGAGCCGACGCCCGCCCTGCCCGACGCATCCGCAGTCCTGGATAGATGGAAGGATTCGGGCAAACCCCTGCAATAGCCGTCACCCCCGGCACCGGCCGGGGTCGTACGGCAACAGGCGCCCGCCGGACCGACCCGGCGGTCCCGGTCTACGCCGGGAGAGGCGGGCAGGCGCTTACTGCCCCGCCTTCAGATACCGGTCGAACCATGCCAGGGACCGCTTGCGCACATCGGCGGCATTGGCCGGCGCGCGGATGCCATGGCCTTCCTCGGGATAGATCACCAGCGACGTCGGCACGCCCTGGTCCTTCAATCCGTGCCAATATTCGATCGACTGGGTCGGCGGCACCTCGATGTCGCGCTCGCCGACGTAGATGAACGTCGGCGTCTTCGCGCGGCCGATGAAATTGACCGCAGAGACGTCCTCATACGCCTTGCGGTCCTGGTACAGCGTCTTGCCGAAGAACGGCAGCATCCACTGGTCGATCCCGTTGGTGCCATAATAGCTGACCCAGTTGGACAGCCCCGCCCCCGCGACGATCGCCTTGAAGCGGTTGGTCTGGGTGTTCGCCCACATCGCCATGAATCCGCCATAGCTCCCCCCGGTCAGGCCGAGCCGCGCGTCGTCGACCGGCGCGACCTTTTCCACCGCGTCGATCCCGGTGAGGATATCGCGCAGATCACCCCCGCCGAAATCGCGCTTGTTGGCGGCGGTGAACGCCTCGCCCTGGCCGTAGCTGCCGCGCGGATTGGGCAGGAACACGTAATAGCCCGCGGATAGCAGGTCGCCATACCCGCCGCCGAAGCCGGGCGTGTTCGCGGCGGACGGGCCGCCGTGGACGATCGTGATCATCGGTGCCTTCTTCGCCGGGTCCGCCCCGAGCGGCGCGAGCAGCCAGCCCTGCGCGGTGAAGCCCTCGTTCTTCCAGCTGATCGAGCGCGCGGTCATCGTCGCGGGGACCGCATCGTTATCGTGCGTGATCTGCACAGGCGCCGCCACCGGCCCGGCAAAGATCGCGGGTGCATGCGTAAAATCCTGCGCGACCGTCGCGACGGTCAACCCATTCGTGCTCCACGCGGCCTTGGCGTCCCCCGCGCTGAGGCTTGCGGGGCGCGACCAGCCGAAGCCGTCGCCCTGGCCGCTCGATGCGGTGAACAACCCGGCCTGGTCACCGCGGAGCGCCGTCCCTCGGATCACCCGGTCGGTCCAAACCAGCGACGTGACCGTCAGGTGCGCACGCGGGGTGATGTTCTGCGGCGTGCCGCCCGCGAACGGCACGGTCCAGACATCCCCGCCGACCGAGCCGAAATCGCTCATCAAGCCGCCGATATAGGCGACCGTCTTGCCGTCCGGCGACACGCGCGGGAAATTGAGCTGCGTCGTCGGCTTGGCGATCGTGCGCACCGCACCCGTCGTCGCATCGACCGCATCCAGCGTCGCGACCCACCAATTGTTGTCGCCATTGCCGGGCGCCGAGGTCACCACGAACCCCGCCCCGTCCGGCGTCCAGTCATATTCGTAGATATAGCGATCCGCCGGCGACACCGGCTTGACCGCGTCCGCCGCCACCGGCGCGCCCGCGAGGTCGAACACCGCGAGCCGCTGCTCGTCGCTCTTCTCGCCGATTTCGCCGATCTGGCGGACGCCCGCCTGCGCCGCGCCAGCCTCCTTGGCGGCCCCGATCGTCACCAGCAGCGCGATCCGCTTGCCGTCGGGAGCGAAGCGCGGAGTCTGCGCGATGCCCTTGATCGTCGCGACGGTGCGCGGCTTGCCGGCGTCGTCGACCGCGAGCGTCACCGTCCCCGCGCTCCGGTCGCGCGCGAGCCATGCGAGCGTGCCATCGGGCGCAAAGGTCAGCCCCGACAGCGCGCAGGCGCCGCGACACGGATCGAAGCTGCGCAGCACCTTGCCGCCGCGCACGCTGCGGATCGTGATCATCGGCTTTGCCGCCGGCCCGGTGCTGTCGACCGTCGCGACCCGGTCACCCTGCGCCGAAATCGCCAGGCTGCCATAGCCATGGATCGTCGGCGGTGCGGCGAGTGCGGGCATGGCGGTGGCGGCAAGCAACAAGGCGAAGATCGGGCGCATCGGGCAACTCCAGGCGTGATGGAGTTGGATAGCACACTGAAGTCGCGACGCAATCCGTCACCCCGGCGCGGGCCGGGGTGACGCGGCGGGTTACTTGTCCGTGCCGCGCGCCTTCCCCCAGGATCGCGCCGCCGTATAGCCGAGATACCCCGTCCCGAAGAGCGCGTAGAGCGGCTCGGGAATGCCGGCGAGATAGGCGTTCATCCCGGCCGCGATATCCTTGGCCATCTGCGGCTGCACCGCCGCGATCAGCCCCATCGGGATCGCCCACAGCAACAAGGCGTACATGACGTACAGGAAGCTCGGCCGCGCGCGGCTGGTCCAGGGATCGCTCGATTGCGCTTCGGCGAGGATTGCCGCCATCTGCGTCTTGACCTGATCGAGGTCCTGGCTGCCCTGCAACGCGAGCAGCTTGAGCTTGGCGTCGTCGCGCGCTTTCGGATCGGGAATGATCTTGTCGATGATCGCCGCGATCGGGCCGATGATACCGTCCAGCATAGCCATCTCCTTCTCCGTGTCGTTAACCGATGCGGTTTGCCAACCATCCGTATAGAAACGCCTCGTCGGCCGGACGCCGCTCCGCCAGCGTGACGTAGCGTTCGCCGCGCAGTGCCTCGATCGCCTTTGCCAGGACCGTTTCGCCCGCCGGTCCGCGATGGGCGAGATACCCGGTGAGCGCGGCGAGCGTCGCCGGGCCGATCCGTCCGTCGACCGCGTTGTCGGGATAGTCCCGCGCGCCGCGATTGAGCGCGTTGAGCGCGCGCTGGAGGAAGCCGATCGCGACCGCCAACCCCATGTTCACGCCGGTATCGAACAGGATCGCAGCCACGTCCGGCGCGCGCTCCGCGACCGCGTCGAGACGGGGGGCGGACCAATAGACCGTGCGGTAGATCGCCTGCGCGGTGGCCAGTGGCAGGTCGCGCATCGCGCCCCGATACCCTTGCGCCCGTGCCACGGCCGCGGTGATGCCGAAGCGCGTCTCGCCGCCTGCATCCGCGGGATCGTCCGAATAGCCGCCTTCGCGTTCGATCACGTCCTCGATCAGTTTCTCGATCATCAGCGCACCCTCCCGTCGCGACTCGATGTAACCTATATGGTTCGTGTAGGACAGCCCGGGTCATACGCCAACTGGGCCACGACAGCGCGCGGGGGATTTGCTATCAACGCCGCTTTAAACCATACCCTTCATCAAGGGACGATGACAGCTCCGCTTTCGCCAAATGCGCTGGAACAGCCGATGCCGTGGCCGGACAGGCTTGGCTGGGTAGCGGCGCGCTGCGCGATGGCCGTCGCGGTGTTCCTGCTCGCCTGGGTCGGCCTGAACCTGTCGCGCGCCGGCGGGACCGTCGCCGCGCTCTGGCTGCCGAATGCCTTGCTCGCCGCGGCGATCCTGCGCAGCGGATGGCACCGCTCGGCCGGATGGATCGTGGCGGCTCTGATCGGGTTCACCGCTGCCAATCTGGCATCGTTCGATCCGTCACGGTCGACGTTTGTCCTGCCGCTGGTCAACGTCGGGGAGGCCATGCTCGGCTGCTGGCTGCTGATGTCCCGACGCGGCCGGCCGGACATGCACAATCTCGGCGATGTCGTCTGGTTCGTGATCTACTGCGCGGTCCTCGCCCCGGCGACGTCCGGGCTGGCGGCGGCCGTGCGGTTCGCTCCCACCGGACCGTGGATCGACGGCTGGGCATGGCTCAGCTGGTTCTTCGCCGATGGTCTCGGCATGTTGATCACCGCCCCGGTCGCGATGATCGCGATCGATGCTTGGCCGCGCCGGCACGAGGTCGATCGCGCGCGGATCCCGGAGATCGTCGCCATCCTGCTGGGCTATGCCGCGCTGGCGTTCGTCGTGTTCGGTCAGACGCGCTATCCCCTGGCGTTTCTGAGCGTGCCGATGATGGTGGTGGTGGCCCTTCGCCTCGGCATCGTGGGGACGGCAGCGGCGATCCTGCTGGTTTCGATCATCGCGACGGCGGAGACGCTCCGCGGTTCCGGACCGATGTGGATGATCGAGGCGCCGTTCAGCGCGCGGATCCATGTCCTGCAGTTTCTGCTCGCTGCGGCGTTCGGCTGCGGCCTCCCATTCGCCTCGGTGCTCAGCGCGCGGGACCGCACCCGGGCCGAGCTGAAGCACGCCCGCGACTTTTCGGACACGCTGCTCGCGGCAATGCAGGAAGCGGTGTTCCGCACCGATGCCGACGGGCGCTGGATCTTCCTCAACCGCGCCTGGGAAAAGCTGACCGGCTATTCGGTCGAGGAAAGCCTCGGCTGGAGCACCGCGCGTCTGCTCCATCCGGAGGATCGGGTCCATGCCGTGACCCAATATCCCCGCATCGTGACCGGCGAGATCGAGGAAGCGACGCTGAAGCAACGCTTCTTCACCGCGACCGGCGAATGCCGCCACATCGAGGTGACGCTCCGCCGGCTCGCCGAACCCGACGGCAGCTTCGGGGGAACGATCGGCACGATCCGGGACATCACCGCTGCGGTCGCGACCCAGCGCGCGCTCGAGGACAGCGAGGCGCGTTTCCGGCGCCTTGCCGAAGCGTCGCCGGTCGGCATTTTCCGCGCCGCCCCCACCGGCGCACTGACCTACGTCAACAGCGCCTGGACCGACAAGGTCGGCATGACGGTCGAGGAATCGCTCGGTGATGGCTGGAAGGCGGCGCTGGTCGACCCCGAAGGCTATGTGCGGGAGACCAACGTCGATGCGTTCCATCCTGGCATGGTGCGGGTCCGCGACTTCGCCTTCTACGATCGCGACGGCGGCGAACTGTGGGTGCAGAGCGTCAACAGCGGCGAGTTCGACAGCGAGGGCAAGCTCACCGGTTTCATCGGGGCGATCATCGACATCACCGAACAACGCCGCGCGCGGATCGCGCTGGCGGAGAGCAAGCGGCTGTTCGAAACGCTGGCCGCGCTGTCGCCGGCGGGGATTTTCCGCACCAATGCGCAAGGCGAGATCACCTACGCCAATCGCGCCTGGCTGGACGTCGCGGGGCTTACCGCCGACGAGGCGTTCGGCTTTGGATGGGTTCCGGCGATCCATCCCGACGATCTCGCGCGGATCCGGGAGGAATGGCGTCAGACCGTGGTGCACGCGCGTGAGCTGCGCACCGAATTCCGCTTCTGCCGCCCCGATGGATCGATCCGCTGGGTCGAATCGATCACGACCAACGAATTCGACGACGAGGGGCGACAGGTCGGCCTGATCGGCGTCAACCTCGACATTACCGAGCGAAAGGCCACCGAATCGGTCCTGCGCGAACGCACCGAGCAGCTGAAGCTGCTCGCGGAAAATGCCACCGATGCGGTGTTCCGCATGACCATCGATGGCGTGTGCCGGTATGTGTCGCCGTCGGTCGTGGACGTGATCGGTCTCAAGCCCGAACAGCTCGTCGGGCGCAACCTGATGCGCGGTTTTCATCCCGACGACGTCGAAAAGGTGTTTGGGACGCACCGCGACCTGGGCGCCGGGATCACCGAGCAGCGGGTCGTCGCCTATCGCATCGAACGGATCGACCGGCCGGGGACATGGACCTGGCTCGAATCCAACAGCGGACTGGTGCGCGATCCCGTCACCGGGGAACCCAGCGAGATCATCTCGTCGGTCCGCGACATTACCGAGCGCAAGCGGCTCGAGGTCGAGCTCGATTCCGCCCGCCGCCACGCCGAGGTCGCGGCGCAGGCCAAGTCCAGTTTCCTCGCCAACATGAGCCACGAGATCCGCACCCCGATGAACGGCGTGCTCGGCTTCACCGAATTGCTGCTGGCGGACAAGCCGCGCGCGGACCAGCGGCAGAAGCTGCAGATGATCGCCGATTCCGGCAAGGCGATGATGCGGCTGCTCAACGACATTCTGGATCTGTCGAAGATCGAGGCTGGCCATGTGACGCTCGCGCATGACCGCGTCGACTGGCGCCATCTGGCGCGCAGCTGCGCGCGGCTGGTCATGCCGCTGACGACCACCGCGGGGCTCGCGCTGGACGTCGACGTCGCCGACGACGTGCCCGATGCGGTGCTGGGAGACGGGCTCCGGCTCCGGCAGATCGTCCTCAACCTGCTGGGCAACGCCGCCAAGTTCACCGAGCACGGATCGATCCGGCTGAGCGTCGCACGCGACGATGACATGATCGTCGTCGCGATCGCGGATACCGGGGTGGGCATCGCGGCGGACCGACAGGGCGCGATCTTCCACGAATTCGTCCAGGAGGATGCCAGCACGTCGCGGCGGCATGGCGGCACCGGGCTCGGCCTCGCCATCTCGAACCAGCTTGCGCAATTGATGGACGGATCGATCTCGCTGACCAGCCAGGTCGGCATCGGGACGACGGTGACGCTGCGCCTGCCGCTGATCGACGCCCCGGCGGCCATGCCGCCGGTGCTGCAACCCGGCCCGGCGTCGGTCCTCCCAGCGGTGCCCGGCGCGCGCGTGCTGGTCGCCGAGGACCACGACGTCAACCAGACGCTGATTAAGGCTATGCTAACCCGCCTCGGCTATCGTCCGGCGATTGCCCGATCCGGCGTGGAAGCGATCGCGATGGTCGATCGCGCGCGCGCCGCGGGCACACCCTTCGCGCTGATATTGATGGACATGCAAATGCCGGAACTCGACGGGATCGAAGCAACCAGACGAATCCGCGCCGATGGACTGTCCGCCGAAGCGCTGCCGATCGTCGCGCTGACCGCCAATGCCTATGCCAGCGACGTCGAAGCGTGCCTGGCGGCGGGGATGCAGGGCCATCTCGCCAAGCCCGTGCAGATGGCGGCGCTCGACGAGATCGTGCGGCGGTTTGCGGTCGGCACCCGTGCCCCCGCCATTGCCACGGCCCCCGCGACCAGTGCGGACGCGGACCTGCAGGCGCAATTCGACACGCGCGTGCAGAATCTGTTCACGCTGTACGACCAGACGATCGCGCTCGAAACCTGCGATGCCGGCGCGATCGATGCGCTGCGCCATGCGCTGCATCAGGTCGCGGGCACTGCCGCCTTTTTCGGCCAGGGCGAACTCGGGACGGTAGCCGGCAAGATCGACGACATGCTCGACATGCCCGCCGGGTCGGCGCGCGATGCGGCGCTGCAGTCGGGTCACGCACAGTTGCACCGCATAAAGTTGGCAGGATAGAAACATGGCGCGCATCGTAATCGTCGATGACGACGAACTGGTTTGCGCAATCGTCGCACGCACGCTGACGCCGCTTGGCCATGTCGTGCTGCCGGTCCGGGACGGCGAGGAGGCGCTGGACAGCCTGTGGGATACCGGGCCCGACCTCGTCATTCTCGACTGCGCCCTGCCCGGCAAGACCGGACTCGCCATCCTCGGCGAGATGCGCACGTCGGCGATGTTCCGCGACCTGCCCGTCCTGATCCTGACCGCGCGGCGGAGCGAATGGCACGTGAAGATGGCGCTGGAAGCCGGGGCGAATGCCTATGTCCGCAAACCCTTCGCGCCCGAGGAGCTGATCGAGAAGGTCACGGCGCTGCTCTCGCGCCCACACGCCACCGCCGAGGCCACCGTCGCGCCCGATACGTTGCTCGACTGTGCCCGGCTTGCCGACCTGCGCGGCGCGGTCGGGGACGCGGATGCGAACCGCCTGCTCGAAATGATGCTGCGCGACATCGGCGCACGGACCGAGGCGATCGCGGGCGCGCTGGGCGAAGGCAATTTCGTCCGCGCCGAGCGCGAGGCGCATGCGCTGCGTGGCGCCTGCAACGGTGTCGGCGCGCTCGACCTGGCGCTGGCCTGCCTGGCGATCGAGCGCGGCGAGTGCCGGACGAGCGGCGCGCTGGAGGGGCTGGCCATCCGCACGATGGCGGCGATCGAGGAAGCGCGCTCGCTCGCCGTTCGGTGACCCGGACGCCGGGTGTCGCCTAGGCCAGAGCGGCGTCCGCGGATGTCCGTCGGACACCGGCCTTCTTGCCGCGACGGCCAAACCCCGCCAACCGGCGCTCGTGCTGCCGACGCAGGAACGCAAGCGGACACGCGCGGACGTCTTGCACCCCCGGGGGAATGCTCCCCGGTCCGGCTCAAACGCTCGGCAGCCCGGTGGTCGACCGGACCAGCGCCGCCCCGGGCGGTGTCAGGCGGCTACGTCGAGCGCCTGCAACGCGAGGATCGCCTGGGTCCGGTTGGTGACCCCGAGCTTGCGGAAGATCTGCGCGAAATGGGTTTTCACGGTCGTTTCCGCGATGCCGAGTTCATAGGCGATCTGCTTGTTCTGGCTCCCATCCGCCGCGGCGCGCAGCACCCGGAACTGGGCGGGGGACAATTCGCCGATCCGCGACGGGGTCATGACGGCATCCGGTTCGGGCGTAGCCATTTCCGGCGGAAACGCGTTCCCGCCGGCCAGCAGCGTGCGGATCGATGCGACCATGCCGCTCATCGGCGCGCTCTTGGGAATATAGCCGCTTGCCCCCTCGCGCGCGGCCCGGCGCATCACCGCCGGCTCGTCGGTGCTGCTGACGATGGCGATGGTCGCGCGCGGCTGCAGCCGCCGCAACATCAACAGGCCAGCAAACCCCTGCACATCGGGAAGCATCAGGTCGAGCAGGACAAGATCAAACCGGCGCTGCTCGGCAGCCGCGACAGCTTCCGCAATCGTGCCGACTTGAACCACTTCTGCCCCGGGCGCGACCTGTTCGGTCGCCATGCCGAGCGCCGCGGCACACATCGGATGGTCGTCTGCGATCAATATAGCCTGAGTCAAAACGATACTCCCCCGGGTCTATCCCAATCATAGTCGAACTTCGCGCAGAGAAATGCAATCCATCTCAATTCTTGCGTGACGACCGACGGGGCGGTCATGCTACCGCCAAATGATGCGAAGAGCTACACTTCCGATGCAGGTCGCGGCCCTGCTGATGATCCTCGGCCTGACCGTTGAAATCGCGGCATTCTGGCCCGGAATCATGACCTGGGACGCGATCCGCCAATATGGCCAGGCGGTGACCGGCCGGTATGACGACTGGCATCCGCCGGCGATGAACTGGCTGTGGCGGCAACTGCGGTTTTTCGCCGCCGGCCCCGCGCCGATGCTGATCCTGCAGAGCCTGCTCTATTGGGGCGGCAGCCTGTTGCTGGTCCTCGCCACGATGCGGCGCGGACGGCGCGGCGCGGCCGCCACGATCCTCCTGCTGACGCTGTCCCCGATTGCGATCGTGCTGGTGGCGACGATCCTCAAGGACAGTCTGTTCGCGGGTGCCCTGCTGATGGCCGCCGGGTTGCTGGCGGTGTCGTCGGTCAATTCGGGGGTCGGCTCGGGGGTCGGTTCGGAACGCGGATCGGCGCCACGTGCGGAATTGGCCGCGCGATGGCTGCGGGTGGTTGCGGCGATGCTGCTGGTGGCGGCGGCGACCTTGCGGTTCAATGCGGTGCCGGCGTGCCTGCCGCTGCTGGTCGCGCTCGCCCCGGCGGCGTGGCGGCGGACACTGCCGCGGCTTGCCGCAACCTCCGTGCTCGCAGCGGTTCCGCTGGTGCTCGCGCTGCCGCTCGCCAATGCCGCGCTACGGGCGGAGCGCAGCGGCGTCGAACTCTCGCTGGTGATCTACGACCTGGGGGGCATCGGCCGGTTCAGCCATGCCGACGTGTTCCCGCCGACGGGTGCCCCGAATCCGGTGGCGATCAATCGCGACTGTTATTCGCCGATCTCGTGGGATCGCTATGCGTGGTGGGGCGAAGCGCCCTGCGCCATCGGATTCGCGACGTTGCGCGCGCCGCTGATGCAGGGGCATGGGCCCTATGGCTGGTGGGCCGCCGCCCTGGCGCAGCATCCTGTCGCTTATGGCCTGCACCGGCTGACGCACTTCGATCGCAACGTCCGGTTCTGGGTCCGCGATTCGGACCTGCCCGGCCTTTCGCTGGCGTCCGATCCGAATCGGTGGGGCTATACGGTCGAACCCAATGGCGTGCAGGCAACGATCGCGACGCTTGCCACGGCCAGCCTGGCGACGCCGCTGGGCTGGCCGGCGTGCTGGATCGCGCTCGCGTTCGGGCTGGTCGTGCTGCGGCCGTCGCTCGGCACCGGTGGCGACCGTACGACGGGGGCGCCGATGCTGGCCCCTGCCCTCGCCTGGTCCGCCCTGCTATATGCGCTCAGCTATCTGCCGCTCAGCGTAGCGTCGGAAGTGCGCTATCATTTCTGGACGATGGCAGCGACCGGGATCGCGGCAGCACTGTTGCTCGGTCAGCGCGAGACCTGGGCCGTGCCGCGCTGGCGGCGCGCCCTGGCGGTCGGGCCGGTCGCCGCGATCCTGCTGTGCAGCATCGCGGCGCGCATGGTCTAGGACGGCGAGCGTTACTTCTTGGCGGGTGCGGCGCTGCCCGCGGCCTGCTGGCTCTTGGCGATTCCCTGCATCATCTCCGCGGTGGAGATCTGCTTGGACTGCAGCCCGCGTGCGCAATTGGTCATCGTCTGCGCGATTTCCTTGCCGAGCGGCTCCTTGCCGACCGCCAGGATCGCGGTACGGAACTGCGTTGCCGACAGCCTGGCGTCGATCCGGCCGAGATAATAGGCCACCGAGATGATCGCGACCTGCTTCTTCTTGGGCTCGGTTTCCTTCTCGGCGAAGACGTTGCTGACCAGTAGGCAACGCACGTCGGCATCGGCGGTCGCCTGCGCGCGCGCGACGGCGGGCAGGAACGATAGGCCAAGGGCCAACGAAACAAGGGCAGTTTGGCGACGCAAGGGTATTCTCCGAACAAACACATGGAGCAAACGCCATGCGCGCCGGGCTGTAGCGCGGTTTGCGGCCGGGCGGCAATGGATGCTGACCCGTGCGGCACACGTCCTGGCGTTGCGCCGGACGGATCCGATGCAGTGGAGACTGCGCTGGGAGGGGAAATCTCTGGTCGGGGCGACAGGATTCGAACCTGCGACCCCCACACCCCCAGTGTGATGCGCTACCAGGCTGCGCTACGCCCCGACCGAGGGAGGCGCGTCTAGGCCGAGATTGCGGCGGATGCAAGTCACTTGAACTGCCCGAGCGGTAATAGTCGGTTGGCAAGCGCCTGGACCATGCGTGCATCGCCGGTCTTGAGCGGCGCCAGCAGCTGTGCGGCGCGGCGCTGGAGGATCCGGTCGAGCGCGGTCGGGGTCGATCCGTGCGCCGCGGTTTCGGCCAGGTTGGCGCCGACCGGGTCCTTCGGGTCGAGCGCGAGGCGCAGCAGCGCGGCCAGCCCGGGGAACAGCGCGCGCTGGCCGCCGAGCGCCACCGCGCGATCGAGCGCTTCCAGCCCGGAGGTCTTGCGCGCGCCCAGCGCCCCGCGCGCCACGATCCCGCCGAGCGACTTGACCGCGCTGATATGCCAAGCACCCAGCGCCGCCTGTGCTTCCGCATCGCGGGGGTTGTGGAGGGTGATCGCCTCGAACTGCCCCTTTGCCGACAATGCGTCGATCCGGCTGTTGGTCAGCTTGGCGCGGTAGCTGGTTGCCATCGCGCGGGTCAGTTGTGCCTCGGTGTCACCGGGCGAATGCGACAGGGTGGCGACGGCTGCCGCCTCGACATTGGCGATCTGCCGCAGCGCGGTCGGCTTGTCCTGCGCCACGAAGGCCGTCTGTGTCAGCGTCTCGCGGCTCGTCTCGGCGGGGGACAGCGCCGCGGGAAGCGGCGCCGCCGCGACGCAGGCGGCGATCGTCGACGCCGCCGCCAGACGCGCAACTTTCAGACGGGTAACAGACTGTCTTTTCATAGGCTTGACCATCATCCTTCGGCGACTATCGCTAGCCGATGATGGTCCAACGATCTACTCCCCGCTGAGGGTCCGCCAGAAGCTTCCGTCCCACGCCTTGACGCTCATCTCGCGCACGCCGAGATCGCGGATCGCGCGGCCGAACACCTTGCTGTGCTCTGCCGCGCCGTGCGCCGCGAGCGCTTCGGGCGAGGCCCAGCGTTCCGCAATGCGGATGATGTCGGGGTCCGCCACGTCGAAGGCGAAGCTGTAGAATTCGCAGCCGTCCTCTTCGTTGACCCGCGCGACGTGCGCGGCGAGCAGGTCGGTGATGCGGGCGGCATCGCCGGGGGCGGTCTTGACGTGACCGAGGACGAGGATCGTCATGTTCGTGTCTCCAAAAGTCATGATCCGTTGCACCGGCGCGCCTGAGATGATAGCGCGCGCCGCTTGTAGCGGGACGTCTTCGTCTCGCCATCCCGCATGTCCCTTGTGTGCAGGCGGGTCCGCTTTACCAAGGTAGCCCATGTTCGCCACCCCAGCATTTGCCCAGACCACAGGCGCCGCGACCGGCCCTGACGGCTTTCTTTCGCTGCTCGTCAACTTTGGCCCGCTGTTGCTGGTCTTCGTTGCCTTCTACTTCATGATCCTGCGCCCGCAGCAATTGCGCGCGCGCAACCAGGCGTCGGCGATCAACGCGGTCAAGAAGGGCGATTCGGTCGTCACCGCAGGCGGCATCGTCGGCAAGGTGACGAAGGTCGAGGATCGCTTCGTCGAGGTCGAGATCGCGCCGACCACGCGCGTCCGCGTCGTCAAGGCGA
Source organism: Sphingomonas sp. TREG-RG-20F-R18-01 (assembly GCF_022662475.1). Classification (GTDB taxonomy): domain Bacteria; phylum Pseudomonadota; class Alphaproteobacteria; order Sphingomonadales; family Sphingomonadaceae; genus Sphingomonas. The sequence goes on along the minus strand of NZ_JAKNQQ010000004.1, from coordinate 241,358 downwards.
CCCTCGCCGAAGTGACGCCGCTCGGCTCCAAGCCCGCGAACGACTGATCCGATGCTCGATTTCCCCCGCTGGAAGGTCATCTCGATCTTCGCTTTCCTCGCCGCGCTGATGGCGCTGGCGATCCCGAGCTTCCTGCCCGAGTCGGTCACCGACCGCTGGGGCGCGTTCCCGCATCCCCGGGTCAACAAGGGGCTCGATCTGGCGGGGGGCAGCTATCTGCTGCTCGAGGCGAACACCAACGAACTGGTCAAGAACCGGCTCGAGGCGATGCGCGAGCAGATCGTATCGCAGATGGCGGTCGGCCCCGCGATCCCGATCGGCGACATCGCGACCGACGGTGGCAAGCTGAGCTTCATGCTCCGCAACGTGACCCAGCTCGATGCGGCGCGCGAGCGGCTCAACAAGCTGACCGGCGGCGTCGGCTTCACCGGCCAGCGCGACTGGGACCTGCAGGTGGTCGATTCGTCGCGGATCGTGATGACCCCGACCGAGGCGGGCATCAACGCCGCGATCAAGGAAGCGATGGGGACCGCGACCGACGTCGTCCGCACCCGCATCGACAAGCTCGGCACCAAGGAACCGACGATCGTCGGCCAGGGCACCAGCCGCATCGTCGTCCAGGTCCCGGGTCTGAAGGACCCGCAGGCGCTGCGCGAGCTGATCGGCAAGACCGCCAAGCTCGAATTCAAGATGGTCGCGGACCAGCCCTATGTCCCGGGCGGGATCATCCCCGCGGGCACCCAGGCGCTGCCCTATCCCGAGGGTGGCCCCGGCGCGAAGATCCTGGTCAAGCGCCAGGCGATCATAACGGGCGACCAGCTGCTCAACGCCAAGCAGGCGTTCAAGCCCGAGGACAACAGCCCGATCGTCGATTTCAGCTTCAATGCCGACGGCGGTCGCAAGTTCGCGGAGATCACGCAGGCGAACACCGGCAAGCGCTTCGCGGTGATCGTCGATGACGCGGTCATCTCGGCCCCCCGGATCAACACCGCGATCCTCGGCGGCGCCGGCTATATCGAGGGGTCGTTCACGGTCGAATCGGCGAACAACCTCGCGATCGCACTCAGCTCGGGCAAGCTCCCGATCTCGCTCAAGATCGTCGAGGAGCGCACCGTCGGTCCCGACCTCGGGCAGGAATCGATCAACGCGGGCATCCGCGCCTCGGTCATCGCGGTGATCCTAGTGATCGTGTTCATGGTGGTCACCTACGGCCGCTTCGGTTTCTATGCCGACTATGCGGTGATCATCAACGTGGTGGTCATCATGGGCGTGCTGGCGGTCATCAACGGGACCCTGACGCTGCCGGGCATCGCCGGCTTCGTGCTGACGATCGGCACCGCGGTCGACGCGAACGTGCTGATCAACGAACGCATCCGCGAGGAACGTCGGCGGGGCCGCAGCGTGATCCAGTCGGTCGAGCTCGGCTACAAGGAAGCCAGCCGCACGATCTTCGAGGCGAACGCGACGCACGCGATTTCGGGCGTCATCATGCTGCTGCTCGGCTCGGGCCCGGTGAAGGGCTTCGCGGTCGTGCTGCTGATCGGTATCGCCACCTCGGTGTTCACCTCGGTGACGTTCACGCGGATGCTCGTGGTGTTGTGGATCCGCCGCAACCGCCCGACCGAAATCAACATTTGATCGGCCAGACACCATGCGCCTGCTGAAAATCGTTCCCGACAACACCAACCTCCCCTTCGTCTCCCTGCGCAAATGGGCGTTCGGGCTGACCCTGCTGCTGTCGATCGCCGCGCTCGCGCTGGTGTTCACGCGCGGGCTCAACCTCGGCGTCGACTTTGTCGGCGGCCTGATGATCGAGGAGAAGTTCGCAACGCCGCCATCGCTCGACAAGCTGCGCGCGACGATCGACCGGCTCGAGCTGGGCGAGGCCCGGCTCCAGACCGTCGGCAATGACAACACCATCTCGATCAAGCTGCCCCCACCCAGGAGCACCGACGAAGGCGCCGCCAACCGCATCGTCCAGCAGGTCCAGGTCGCCGTGACCCGCGCCTTCCCTGACGCACGCTTCTCGCGGCAGGATTCGGTCAGCGGCAAGGTCTCGGGCGAGCTGATCTGGAAGGGTATCCTCGCGGTCGTGCTCGCGGTCGTCGGGATCGGCCTGTTCGCGATATTCCGGTTCGAATGGCAGTTCGGCGTCTCGACCGTCGTCGCGATCGTCCACGACGTGCTGATGACGCTCGGCTTCTTCGCGCTCAGCGGGTTCGAGTTCGACCTCAACATCGTCGCCGCGGTGCTGACGATCATCGGCTATTCGATCAACGACAAGATCGTCATCGACGACCGCATCCGCGAGAACATGCGCCGCTATCGCAAGATGGACATGTCGGGAATCGTCGACCTGTCGGTCAACGAGACACTGCCGCGCACCGTGATGACCTCGGTCACGATCCTGCTTGCCTTGTTCGCGCTGCTGATCTTCGGTGGCCCGGTGCTGCGCGGCTTCACCGCGGCGATGATCCTCGGCATCTTCGTCGGGACCTATTCGTCGATCTACGTGTCGTCGTCGCTGCTCATCTCGCTCGGCCTGCGCCCCGATCCGAGCATCGCCGAGCCGGTCGCGCCTGCAAAGCCGGTCAAGCCGCGCTGATGCAGATCGACCGCGCGAGCGGCAGCGGGCCGGCGATCACCGGCTTCTCGCCCAACGGCTACAAGGTCGAGGCGGGGACGTTCCGCGGCGTCTATCGCGCGCTGACCATCACGCCCGATAGCGTCGAGGAATGGGATGCGCCGGCGTTCGACGCGCTGTCGCCCGAGTCGCTCGCCGACCTGCTCGCGGGCGATCCGCGGCCCGAGTTCCTGCTGCTCGGCACCGGCGCGACGATGCGCCGCCCCGCCCCCGCCTTCGTCCGCGCGCTCGAGGCGCGCGGCATCGGCGTCGAGGCGATGGACAGCCGCGCGGCGGCCCGTGCCTGGGCCGTGCTGCGGGGCGAGGGCCGCTGGGTGGTCGGGGCACTCTATCCGCTTTGATCGGCTGACGCGCCGCGCTATTGGTTTGCAGGATACGCGCCTGCGTGCGCCGCGCGGAGCGGCTACGCTTGCGACGGCAGCGCAAACGGGTCGGGGACAAAATCGATGAAATCGCTTGCCGCCATTCTGCTGGCCACCGCCGCGCCGACCGTCGGCGCCGCGCAAGCGCCGGCCACCGCATCCGCCGACACCACCCCGAAATACGAAAGCGCCGACGCCTGGCTCTGCCGCCCCGGCCGGGTCGACGCCTGCGCGGCGAACCAGGACGCGACGATCATCCGCGCCGACGGATCGCGCTCGATCGAGCATTTCGCTCGCGACGAGTCGCCGAAGTTCGATTGCTTCTACGTCTATCCCACCGTCTCGCTCGACCCCACGCCCAGCAGCGACCTGGTCGCGGGGCGCGAGGAGCAGGTCGTCGCCGCATTCCAGGCCGGGCGCTTCGCCAAGCATTGCCGGGTGTTCGCGCCGCTATATCGTCAGGTCACGCTGGGCGCGCTGCGCGAAGCCATGCTCGGCAAGCCGATGCGCGGCGACCGCGCCCTCGCCTACGCCGATGTGAAGGCGGCGTGGGACGAATATCTCGCCTATGACAACCATGGCCGTGGAGTTGTGCTGGTCGGGCACAGCCAGGGGTCTGGGATCCTCAAGGAGCTGGTCGCCAGGGCAATCGAGGGAACGCCGGTCCAGCGGCAGATCATCTCGGTCATCATCCCCGGCACCAACGTCGCGGTGCCCGCCGACCGCGACGTCGGTGGCGACCTCAAGTCTACGCCGCTGTGCCACAGCAACAAGGATACCGGTTGCGTCGTGAGCTACACCAGCTTCCGCGCCGAGGCCCCGCCGCCGTCCAACAGCCGCTTCGGGATCGTGCCGCAACCCGACATGGTCGCCGCCTGCGTCGACCCCGCCGCGCTCGACGGCAAGCCGAAGCCGACCGACGCCTATCTCGGCGCGCGCGGTGCCGGCCTCGCAAGCGCACCCCAAGGTCCGTGGAGCAACGACGGGGCGGCGGTGACGACCACGTTCGTCAAGGTGCCGGGGCTCCTCAGCACGCGCTGCGCGAGCAGCGGGCGGTTCCGCTATCTGGCGGTGACGACCAATGCCAATCCCGCCGACAAGCGCACCGACCATATCGTCGGCGACGTCGTGGTCGGGGGCAAGATCCTCGACGACTGGGGGCTGCATCTGGTCGACCTGCCGGTGGTGATGGGCGATCTGGTCGAGCTCAGCAACGATCAGGCGAAGGCGTGGCTCGCCAAGAATCCACCGTTACCCGCGGGCTGAAACCACGCCCGCGAGATGCGCGTGCAGCGCCGCGGTGTTGGCGGCCCAGGTGAAGCGGGTCGCACCCCGCCGCGTCGCGACCGAATCATGCGGCGCGGCCAGCACCGCCGCGATCCCGTCGGCAAAGTCCTGCGGCGTGCGTTCGACGATGCGGCCATAGCTCGGGTCGGTCAGCACTTCGCGCGCGCCGCCCGCGTCCGCGATCACGACCGGCGTCCCGCACGCCAGCGCCTCGACCCAGGCATTGGCGAGCCCTTCCGATTCGGACGCCAGCGCCATCGCATCGGCGGCACCGAGCAGCGCGGTCAGATCGGCATGCGGCACCGACCCGAGCAGCCGCACGCGCGCCGCCACGCCGCGCGCGGCGGCAAGCGCGGTCAGCGCCGCGCGCTCCGGTCCCTCGCCCGCGATGATCAGCGTCGCATCGGGCAGCGCGGGGAGCGCCTCGATCACCACGTCGTGCCGCTTGCGCCGGATCAGCGCGCCCAGCGAGACCACCAGCGGCCCGTCGACGCCCAGCGCCTGTTTCGCGGCGTCGCGGTCGCGCGGGGTGAAGCGGTCGAGGTCCACCCCGGTGTGGTGCACCCGGATCCGCTCCGCCGGCATGCCGAGCGCGATCATGTCGTCGCGCATCGCACCCGAGACCGCGAGCAGCCCGTCGGCGTGCTGCCCCGCCGCGAGCACGCGCGCGCGCGTCGCGGGCGTGGTGCCCCAATGATGAATGTCGGCCCCGCGCGCCTTGATCGACACCGGGACGCCGAAATGCCGCCCGAGGGCCACCGCGGCGGGGCCATCGGGGAAGAAGAACTCCGCATCGATCACGTCGAACGCAAAGTCGCGCCGCACTTGGCTGAGGAGCGGCAGCAGCGCGCGGGTGAGCGCGGGGACATGGAAACGGCCGCCGGTCCCCGGCACGGTCAGGAACCGCGGGCGACGGACGTCGAGGCCCTTCCACGTTTCCCCTCGCGGCACGGCGGCGAGCGGTGCGTAGTGCGTGGTGGAAGAGAGCGGCCAGGGTGGCAGGCCGACCGGCGCCACCACGCGCAGGTCGACGTCCGGGCGGGCGGCCAGTTCGAGCGTCTGGCGTTCGACGAACACGCCGAAATTGGGGCGCGTCGCGTCCGGAAACAGGCTGGACAGGGTGAGGACACGCAGCATCGATCCCCCGCTACCGGGTTTGTGCCATCGCGAAAAGCGGGTCGATCATGCCGGCGCGGTTCGGTGGAGGCTGGTGGGCGGTTGCGCCGAGACGTAGGGTTCGCGCCGCAAGGTGGCGGCCCCGGCCTGCGCCGGGGTGGCGGAGGATGCCCAAAACCCCGTCATCCCAGCGAAGGCGAGACCTCCGCGAAACCATATGTGTTCTCCCGCGAAGGCGGGAGTCCAGGAGTCGCGAGAACTGCAAGCCGTTGTCTTGCTTAACTTTGGATTCCCGCCTTCGCGGGAAAACACCAAACGAAACGTCCGTAAATTGACGTTCGCAGCGGTCTCGCGAAGGCGAGGGCCGCCAGGCGGTCTTCGCGACCACCGCCATCGCCCAGCCCTAACGCCACCGCAAGGCTCAGATCCGCTTCGTCGCCGGATACGCCAGCGCCAGATCGCTGCCTTCATCGGCATGGATCTCGCTCCGCCCGGTCAGCGTCAGGCATTCACCCGCCTTGAACGCAACGCCGTCCGCCACGCCAGCGCCCGTGAGCGGCACCAGCCACCCGGTCAGCCCCTCGGGCAGCTCCACCACGCGCGTACCGCCGGCAAAGCGCTCGATCACGAACTTCGGGCCTTCCGCGAGCACGGTGCGATCCTTGTCGTCCTGCGGCGGGGTCGGCAGCGGCACGAAGGGGACGGGATCGGAAACCTTGACCCCGGCATCGAGGTGCAGCTCGCGGTCGCTGCCATAATCGTACAGGCGATAGGTAAGGTCGACGTTCTGCTGGATCTCGACCAGCGTCAGCCCGGCGCCGATCGCATGGATCGTGCCCGCTTCGGAGTAGAAGAAATCGCCCGCCTTGACCGGCTTCCAGTCGAGCAGATGCTCGATCGACCCATCGAGCGAGGCCGCGCGCAACGCGTCCTTGGTCATCGGCTCGAGCGTGCCGAGCGCGATCGTCGAATCGGGTTCTGCGGCCAGGATGATCCACGCCTCGTCCTTGCCACGCGGATAGCCGGCCGCCTGGGCCGCCGCATCGTCGGGATGGACCTGCACCGACAATTTTTCGCTGGTGAAAAGATACTTCACGAGCAGGTCGGGTTCGCCCGCATGCGGCGTCTGGAACCATACCTCGCCGATCTTCTCGCCATCCGCGGGGGGATTGGCAAAGCCGGGCCACAAGGTGTGGCGACCCCAGGGCTTTTCGACGCGTTTGGTGGCGAGCAAGGTGGCGGTCACGGGATTGTTTCTCCTGAAGGGGATAAGGTCGCAAACGCAGCATTCGCGCGATGTGATCCGCGCGCGCAATGAAACGATCAAGTGAAAAGCGCCAGCCGGAACCGTGCGGGCGGGAAAGCGCAGTGAAAAGGATTGTTCGCGCCTCCACGCTTCGGCTAAGACCACCCCCGATGCGTACCCCCCATGCCCGCTCGCCCCTGTTTCGTGCCACAGCGCTCGCGCTGATCGCCGCTACCGCCTTCACCACCGCAGGCTGCGCGAAGCGTGGCAAATCCGACATTCCCTATGTCGCGCGCGATGTCGGCACGCTCTACACGGCGGCGCGCCAGCGGCTCGACCAGGGCGACTACAAGATCGCCGCCGCGCTGTTCGACGAGGTCGAGCGCCAGCATCCCTATTCGGTGTGGGCCCGCCGCGCGCAGTTGATGAGCGCGTTCAGCTATTATCTCGGGCACGACTATACCGCCTCGATCCAGTCGGCGCAGCGCTTCCTGTCGGTCCACCCGGGCAACCGCGACGCGCCTTATGCCTATTACCTCGTGTCGCTCGGCTATTACGAGCAGATCAGCGACGTGACGCGCGACCAGAAGATCACGCAGCAGGCGCTCGATTCGCTGGGCGAACTGACGCGCCGCTATCCCAACACCAAATATGCCGCCGATGCGCGGCTCAAGATCGATCTCGTGCGCGATCACCTGGCCGGCAAGGAAATGGAGATCGGCCGCTTCTACGAACGGCGCGGCCTGTGGCTCGCCGCCGACGGGCGGTTCCGCCGCGTGGTCGCCGATTACCAGACGACGACGCACGTCCCCGAGGCGCTGATGCGCCTGACCGAGACGTCGCTCGCGCTCGGCGTGCCGGACGAGGCGCGCAAGTCGGCGGCGGTGCTCGGCTCCAACTACCCGGGCACCACCTGGTACGAGCGCGCCTACAAGCTGTCGCAGGCGCATCCGCCGGTGACGGTCGCGGCGATTCCCGCAGGGCAGCCGATCGTCCCGCTCAACAGCGCGCCGAACATCCCGATCAAGACCAAGGAAATCAACCGCGATACGCGCGCCGCACCGGTGACGGGCGGATCGTCGACCAACCCGGGCAACCCCAACCCGGGCCAGTAAGCGCGCGTGCGGTCGATCCCGTCGTCGCTGGTCGCAAAGAACAATTCCGGAACGGCGCGCGATAGGCTAGAGGCGACGGCACGATGCTGATCTCGCTGGCCATTCGCGACGTCGTCCTGATCGAAGCGCTCGATTTGCACTTCGTCGATGGGCTGGGCGTGCTCACCGGGGAAACCGGCGCGGGCAAGTCGATCCTGCTCGACGCGCTCGGGCTCGCGCTCGGCGGACGCGGCGAGGCGGGGCTGGTGCGGCAGGGCGCGGCGCAAGCCGTCGTCACCGCGACCTTCGATACCCCCGCCCCCGACGGCGCGATCGCGGCGTTGCTCGCCGAGAACGGCTTCGACACCGAACCCGGCGAACCGCTGATGATTCGCCGCATCGTCAAGGCCGATGGCGGCAGCCGCGCGTTCGTCAACGACCAGCCCGCGTCGGCCGGACTGCTCCGCGAAATGGCGACGCATCTGGTCGAGATCCACGGCCAGCATGACGACCGTGGCCTGCTCAACGCCCGCGGCCACCGCGCCTTGCTCGATTCGTTCGGCCGGGTCGACGCCGCGCCGGTCGCGACCGCCTATCGGGCATGGCGCACCGCCGAAACCGCGCTCGCGACCGCGCATGCGACGATCGAGAGCGCCGTGCGCGACCGCGAATGGCTCGAGCACAGCGTCGCCGAACTCCGCGCCTTGTCCCCCGAGCCGGGCGAAGAAGAGGCGCTCGCCGAGCGCCGCCGATCGATGCAGCGTTCCGAAAAGATCGCCGCCGATCTCGCCGCGATCGAGCAATGGCTCGAAGGATCGGACGGCGGGCTCGCGCAGTTGCGCCAGGCCGCGCGCGTGCTGGAACGGGTTGCCGAGGATCACGAGGCGCTCGCCGAGGCGCTCGCCGCGATCGATCGTGCCGTGATCGAGGGGGCGGTCGCCGAGGAGCAGCTGCGGATCGCCAAGACCGACCTGTGGTTCGATCCGTCCGCGCTCGAGGACGACGAGACGCGGCTGTTCGAGCTGCGCGGGATGGCGCGCAAGCACCGCGTCCAGCCCGACGACCTTGCCGCCTTGGCCGCCGACCTCGAAGCCAGGCTTGCGGCACTCGATGCGGGTGAGGAGGGCCTTGCCGCACTCGAACGCAAGGTAGCGACCGCGCGCACCGACTTCGACCGTGCCGCCACCGCGCTGACCAAGGCGCGGACCGCCGCCGCCGAGAAGCTCGATGCCGCGGTGCGCGGGGAGCTGGCGCCGCTGAAACTCGATGCCGCGCGGTTCCGCACGGTCGTCGCGCCGGCTGCACCCGATGCCTGGTCGTCGGCGGGCAAGGACCGGGTCGAGTTCGAGATTTCGACCAACCCCGGTGCGCCGTTCGCGCCTTTGGTCAAGATCGCCAGCGGCGGCGAATTGTCGCGCTTCATCCTGGCGCTCAAGGTCGCGCTGGCCGAACGCGGCAGTGCGGCGACGATGATCTTCGACGAGATCGACCGCGGGGTCGGCGGCGCGGTGGCAAGCGCGATCGGCGATCGCCTGGCGCGACTCGCGACCGGCACGCAGGTGCTTGTCGTCACGCACAGCCCGCAGGTTGCCGCGCGCGGGGCGCAACATCTGCTGATCGCCAAGCGCCACGACGGGATCGTGACGCGCACCGGCGTGACCGCGCTGGACGACGCCGACCGCCGCGAGGAGATCGCGCGGATGCTGTCGGGCGCGGAAATCACCCCCGAAGCGCGCGCGCAGGCGGACCGGTTGCTGGAGACGGTCTAACCGTTACCCCGGCGAAGACCGTGGCCATCATGGTGTTCGCGGGACGGCGGATATGCGTCCAACCCAGCGGCCCCGGCCTCCGCCGGGGTGACGGGAAAAGCCCCCGCCCCCGCCCCTGACCCCGCCGACCACGTCAGAACGGGATCGTCACCGTCATCATCACGCGCTTGGCGTTCAGGCGCCCGGGGGTGGTGTACAGATTCCCCCGCACCCCCTTCCCCAGATCGACGCCGATCCCCGGGCCGCCCACCCCGGCATAGCGTTCGGGCAAGGGTCTCAGCCGGTCCTTGTCGGCGGCGTCGCGCTTCCCGCAGACCACGATGTCGCTGCCGGCTTCGCTCGCGGGACAGGAGGAGGGCCGCCACGGCGGTGGCAGGTCGACCGTCTTGCGTGCGTCCGCGGGTGGCCCGGACGGTGTCGCCAGTTGCAGGACGGCAAGGATCGGCAGGATCATGAACCGTTCTCCGTGCGGCCAGTGGTGCAAAGGCTATGGCAGAACGCCGCGGTCCGCAATCGCGCGTGAAGCAAAAGTCGCGACAACCCCGTAATAACCTGCTACACCGACCAAATCGCGTGAGTCCGCTCACAAGCATCGCGCGGCTGAGAGACGTCCCGCGCTCCCGCTTGTTACTCCGGACGCGCTTCGTGTTTCTCGCATTTTCCCTTTCAGGTCAGCCTGTTCGCTGCGGTTTTTCCGCGCGCGGCTGATCGAACGCCATCGGGTGCGCCGGCCGGGGCCGGACGACGCACTCGTCTTCGATCTCGGCCCCATCCGGATGCTGCCCAATCGGGGTACCGTCCGGGCTTAAGGAATACGTTATGGCTATCGGCACAGTTAAGTTCTTCAACGCCGACAAGGGTTATGGTTTCATCGCGCCTGAGGGCGGCGGTGGTGATGCGTTCGTCCACATCAGCGCAGTGGAAGCTGCCGGTATGGCAACGCTCGATCGCGACCAGCGCGTTTCGTACGAGCTGGAAGAAGATCGTCGCGGCAAGGTCTCGGCTGTAAAGCTCGCCCAGGCCTGATCGGTTTACGATCCGGGGGTGCCGCCGTCTCGGCGGCACCCTTGCTCGCTTCACGGTGGGCTCGTTCCTTTCATGCGTGGAGACCTCCGACGAACACTACAGCCCTGTTCTATCGCGATCGTGCCCGCCAGGCCGAAACCGATGCATCCGCCGCCACGCTCGACAACGTCCGCAGCCGCTGGTTGCGCGCCGCCAAGGCCTGGGACGAAATGGCGTCCCGCGCGGAAAAGACCGCCGAACGCCGCTCGACCAACGAAGAGGCCAAACACCTCGCCGAAATGGACTCGAGCGAAGACGATTGACTTGAAGTGCGCCGTGGCCCTCCGCTAGCGCAGGGGCCATGGTCGCCCCCCTTCCCCAATCCGACTCCGACGCCGCCACCGAACTCGCGCAGCTCGCCGACGAGATCGCGCGGCACAACCGCCTGTATCATACCGAAGACGCGCCCGAAATTTCGGATGCCGCCTATGACGCGCTGGTCCGCCGCAACGCCGCGCTCGAAGCCGCCTTCCCGCAGCTGATCCGCAGCGATTCGCCGAATACGCAGGTCGGTGCCGCGCCCGCCGCGCATCTCGCCAAGGTCGCGCATGCGCGACCGATGACCAGCCTCGACAATGCCTTCACCGACGAGGACGTTGCCGATTTCGTCGGCCGCGTCCGCCGCTTCCTCGCGCTCCCCGACGATGCGCCGGTAGAACTGACCGCCGAACCCAAGATCGACGGCCTCTCCTGCTCGCTGCGCTACGAGAAGGGCAAGCTGGTCCAGGCGCTGACGCGCGGCGACGGCCAGGTCGGCGAGGACGTCACCGCCAACGTCCGCCACATCCCCGACATTCCCGATACGCTGCCGGCGGGGTCGCCCGACGTCTTCGAGGTGCGCGGCGAAGTCTATATGGCGAAGGCGGATTTCGCGGCACTCAACGCGCGGCTGCTCACCGAGGCGACCGCGGCGGGCAAGGAGGCGCGCCAGTTCGCCAACCCGCGCAACGCCGCCGCGGGCTCGCTGCGCCAGAAGGACGCCGCGATCACCGCGACACGGCCCTTGCGCTTCTTCGCCTGGGGCTGGGGCGAGACCAGCGCGCTCCCCGGCGAGACGCAGGCGGCGATCGTCGAAGCGATCCGCGGCTGGGGCTTTCCCGTCGCCGAGGGTTTCGGACACGCCGCCACCACCGACGCCGCGCTCGCGGTGTACCGCGCGATCGAGCGCGCCCGCGCCGACCTGCCGTTCGACATCGACGGCGTCGTGTACAAGCTCGACCGGCTCGACTGGCAGGCGCGGCTCGGCACGGTCGGGCGCACCCCACGCTGGGCGATCGCGCACAAATTCCCCGCCGAACGCGCCGAGACCACCCTCACCGCGATCGACATCCAGGTCGGCCGCACCGGCGCGCTCACCCCGGTGGCGCGGCTCGAGCCCGTCACCGTCGGCGGCGTCGTCGTCACCAACGCGACGCTGCACAATGCCGACGAGATCGAGCGACTCGGCGCGCGCGTCGGCGACCGCGTCGTGCTGCAGCGCGCGGGCGACGTCATCCCGCAGATCGTCGCGGTGCTCACCCGCGACGCGGACCGTCCCGCCTTCGCCTTCCCGACCACCTGCCCCGAATGCGGTTCGCTTGCCGAGCGCGGCGAAGGCGAGGTCGTGGTGCGCTGCACCGGCGGGCTGATCTGCCCGGCGCAGCGGGTCGAGCGCCTGATCCACTTCGTGTCGCGTCATGCCTATGACATCAGCGGGCTCGGCCTCGTGCGGATCGAGGAGTTCTTCCGCGACGGGCTGATCGCCTCCCCCGCCGACATCTTTCGCCTTCACACGCACCGCGCGGCGCTGGTGACGCGCGAACGCATGTCCGAACTGGTGGTCGACAAATTGCTCGCCGCGATCGACCTGCGCCGCGAGATCGGGCTCGACCGCTTCCTGTTCGCGCTCGGCATCCGCCATGTCGGCGAGATCACCGCGCGCGACCTCGCGCGGCGCTATGTCTCCGCGCGCGCCTTCGCCGCGATGGTGCGCAGCGTGCTGCGCGTCCGGCGCGCGATCACGCCGGCGCTCGGCGAGAGCGAGGCCAAGTTCATCGTCCGCCGCGGCAAGGCGCTTGCCGCCGCGATCGAGACCGCCGGGATCGGCCCGGAGGTCGCCGACGCGCTGATCGAGTTCTTCGCCGAGGCGCACAATCGCGCGGTGGTCGCGGCGCTGCTGCGCGAAGTCCGCCCGCTCGACGTGGTCCACGAGACGCGCGATTCGCCGGTCACCGGCAAGACCGTGGTGTTCACCGGCAGCCTGGAAACGATGAGCCGGGACGAGGCCAAGGCGCAGGCCGAGTCGCTCGGCGCCCGAGTCGCCGGGTCGGTGTCAGCCAAGACCGATTTGGTCGTGGCCGGCCCCGGCGCCGGGTCCAAGCTCAAAAAGGCTGCCGACCTTGGCATTTCCGTCATCGACGAAACCGCCTGGGCACAGATCTTTGCCCAATCCAGGTGATGCTTTTTTGCAACGCACCATGAACGGATTGTAATCTTCCATTAAGTTCCCCCGAAATGTCATCCAACCGAAATATTTCCCGTGCAGGGGCTCGGGCAAGACGACGCGGACAGGGTCACAGGCCCGCCGGGATCGCTTGTATCGGATCCTGTAGGGGGAATTTATGCGACATAATCTGCTTCTTGGCGCGGCCGTAGCGGCGCTGATCATACCGGCTGCCGCCAGCGCGCAGGAAACCACCAGCCAGATCCGTGGCGTGGTAACCAGCAGCGGCAAGCCAGTGACCGGTGCCACCATCGCCGTGGTCGACGTGAACTCGGGTTCGAAGTCGCAGTCGACGACGGGTGCGGACGGTACGTTCAGCTTCTCCGGCCTGCGTTCGGGCGGTCCATACACCGTTACCGTGACCAGCACGGCGGGCAACAAGACCATCACCGACATTTACACCGTCGTGCAGCAGGTCTTCAACCTGCCTGTCGATCTGGACGCGACCGCGACGACGGCCGAGGGCGGCACCGAAGGCGCCGATATCGTCGTGACCGCTTCGCGCATCCGCGGCGCTGGCACGCGGACCGACGGTCCGCAGACGATCCTGACCCAGGCCGACATCGCCAAGGTCGCGTCGGTCAACCGCGACGTCCGCGACGTCGAGCGTCGCGACCCGTTCGCCAACATCGATCGCGCCAGCAGCGGTGACCGCGGCGGTGCTGTCGCCTTCGCCGGCGTGAACTCGCGCTACAACCGCTTCACCATCAACGGTGTGCAGGTCGGCGATACGTTCGGCCTCAACCAGGACGCCAGCCCGACCAACCGCGGCCCCGTCCCGTTCGACGCGCTCGGCCAGGTCTCGACCTCGGTTGCGCCGTACGACTTCCGCCAGAGCGGTTTCCAAGGGGGCGCGATCGACACGATCCTGCTCAAGGGCACCAACGACTATCACGTCACGGGCTTCTACTCGCAGAACACCGACGGCCTTTCGGGCGACCGGATCGGTTCGACCAAGATCGTGCTGCCGAAGTACAAGAGCGAGACCTACGGCGCGACCCTCAGCGGGCCGATCATCCGCGACAAGCTGTTCTTCATGGTTTCGGGCGAGCGCAACACCGACCCGCGGCCGTTCAGCACGCTCGTCGGGCAGATTCCCGGTCTCAACCAGGGCCTGATCGACCGCGTCAACGGGATCACGTCGACGAGCCGCTATTCCGCCGTGAAGCCGGGCGACGCGCTGGTGATCAATCCGCGCAAGGATGAAAAGTTCGTCGGCCAGATCGACTGGAACGTCACCGACGGCCAGAAGCTCTCGCTGTCGTACATCAACGCGTACGATTCGCTGGTCAGCCAGAACAACACGTCCAACAGCGCGTCGACGCCGAGCTACGGCCTGAGCTCGAACGCCTATGCGCTCACCGAGCTGTTGCGCGCCGGTATCGTTCAGCTGAACTCGGACTGGACCGACAAGTTCTCGACCGAAATCCGTGGTTTGTACAAGTACAACACGCGTGGCCAGGAGCCTCTGCTGGGCCGCGGCACGGGACAGTTCGGCGTCTGCGTCGACCCGACGTCGATTGCCAACCCGTCGGGCAACACCCCGACCAGCTGCGCCACGGGTGCGCCGCGCATCTTCTTCGGGCCGGATACCTCGCGCCAGACCAACCAGCTGTTCTTCGACACGTGGGAAGGATCGTTCCTCGGTCGCTACCGCGCCGGCAATCACGAAGTGAAGCTGCTGTTCGACGTGACCGAGAACCGCACCTTCAACAACTTCGTCCAGAACAGCCTTGGGTCGTGGTACTTCGACTCGCTCGCCGACTACAACGCCGGCCAGGCCAACCAGCTCGTCTACGCCGCTGAAATCAACGGCCCGGGCACCGCTGCCGCGAACTTCCACTACACGCAATATACGGGCGGCCTGCAGGACGATTGGCAGGTCACGCCGGATCTGACCCTCACCTACGGTGCGCGCTACAGCATGTACGCGATGGGCGAACGGCCGATCCTCAACCCGTATTTCACCTCGCGCTACGGTTTTTCGAACACCAAGACCTACAAGGGTCTCGACCAGTTCGAGCCGCGTATCAGCTTTGCCTACAATGCCGGCAGCCTGGTCCGCGGGCTGAAGGTCCGCGGCGGCGCGGGGATCTTCGGTGGCGGGTCGCCCGACATCTACCTGTCGAACAGCTTCTCGAACACGATCACCACCAACTCGATCACGGTCAATCGCTACCTGCCGAACGGCACGCTCGATCCGAGCTGCAACGTGGCGGGCAGCCTGTGCAACGTCGCGCTGAACAACGTCACGGGTGTCGTCCCGGCAGCACTGCTGTCGCAGGCCACGAACGTGTCGTCGAGCACGACGCTGCCGCGCACCAACACGGGCGCGATCGATCCGAACTTCCACTTGCCGCGGTCGCTCAAGGCAACGCTGTCGGGTGACATCACGCTGTTCGGCTTCAACTTCGGTGCCGACTATTATTACTCGAAGAACATCGACCAGGTTGTCTTCACCGATATCCGGTCGGTCGTGATCGGTACGTTGCCGGATGGCCGTCCGCGGTACGGCAACATTGCCGGGGCCGGCGGATTCAGCGACAACAATTACGACATCCTGACGACCAACGCGTCGGGGGGCCGTAGCCACATCGGCGTGATCCGCGTCGACAAGACGTTCAAGTTCGGCTTGTCGCTTTCGGGCAGCTTCACGTTGCAGGACGTCCGCGACGTCAGCAACGCGTCGTCCTCGACGATCAACTCCAACTACCGCTTCCAGGTCTTGGCCGATCCGAACCACGCCGCCCTCGGCACGTCCGATCAGCAGACGACGTGGCAGTATAAGTATGCGCTCGGTTACGACCACGCGTTCTTCCGCGACTATAAGACGACGTTCCAGCTGTTCGGCGAGACCCGCGCGGGCAAGCCGTACAGCTTCACCATGCTCGACAACACGGCCAACCGCTCGGCAGTGTTCGGCACCGTGCAGACCGCGAACCAGTCGACCAATCTGCTCTACGTGCCGACCGGTGCGAGCGACCCGATCGTGAGCTACGACTCCGCCGCGACCCAGACCTCGCTCGAGGCACTGATCAACGCGACGAAGCTCAAGAACTATCGCGGTCAGATCGCGGCCAAGAACATTGCCCGCAGCCGCGCGAACACCGTGATCGATCTTCACCTCGAGCAGGAACTGCCGACCTTCGTGGGCCGGTCGCGTGTGTCGGTGTTTGCTGACATCAACAACTTCACGAACCTGCTCAACAAGAACTGGGGTGGCCTGCGCCAGGTCAGCCCGACCTTCAACGACGCGGTCGCCGGCGTCGTGACGGTGCAGTGCCTGACCGTCGCAACTCCGACGGGCACGGCAACGACCGGTCGCGCTGCGACCACCTCGTCGCAGCCATGCGTCCAGTATCGCTACTCGGCCTATGTCCAGCCGAACGAGGTGCTGAACGTCACGCAGTCGCTCTACACGATCCGCATCGGCGCACGTTTCAAGTTCTGATCCGCGCTCCGAAGCTTCCTGGATGCCTGGCCGCCGTTCCCTTCGGGGAGCGGCGGTCTTTTTTTGTCCGGGAAGCGCGCATGCCACGTCCCGTTCGCCCCGAGCGAAGGGGAAGCGCTCGCGCTTCGAGCGGGGCTTCGACTGCGCTCGGCCCGAACGGCGTTGGGAACGCCGGGCGGGTTACGCCCCCACCCCCACCCCCGCCCCCGCCCCCGCTTCAGCCGCCGCCTTCGCATAGATCGAATTGATCGGCCGCGAGAACACCCGCCCGACCATCGGCTCGAAGAACGACAGCGGCGCGCTCTCGAACGCGGGGTCGAACGCCGCCTGGTCGTATTTCTCGCAGAAGTCCGCGCACGCCGCGAAATGCGGGTGCCCGCGATACGCCTCGCGCAGATCGCGATCCGCGCCGATGTAATGGAAGAAATAATAGCCCTGGAACACGCCGTGCGTGTTGGCGATCCAGTGCAGTTCCTCCGACACGAACGGCCGCAGCATGGCGGCGGCGATCTCGGGGTGGTTATACGTCCCCAGCGTATCGCCGATGTCGTGGAGCAACGCCATCACGACATACGCCTCGTCCCGCCCGTCCTGGTACGCGCGCGTCGCGGTCTGGAGCGAATGCTCCAGCCGGTCGACCGGGAACCCGCCATAGTCACCGTCGAGCAGCTTCAGATGTGTCAGCACACGATCCGGCAGGGTCTTGGCGAAGGCGCCGAAATGCCCGCCGATGATCCGCCAGTCGGCCTGGGTGCCATGTTCCATCGCGGTGAACTGCGCGCGGTCGGGCATGTCGTTCATGACGATCCTCTCCAATGGTCGGGGCCGCATCGTGACGCGCAGCTCATGACGGGGATCATAGCGCGCTTTGCGCTTCCCGCCAGCCGGGCTAGAACGCGCGCCATGCCGCTCCCCACACAGCCCACCGTTTTCTCGCGGCCGTTCTTCGAGGACAAAAGCCGCGCCTTCTGGACGCTCCAGGCCGCCGGCTGGACCGGCTATCTGATCCTGCGCGGCGTCTCGAGCATATCGAACGCGAGCGAACTCTCGGTCATCATCCCGGTCGTGATCGAATCGATCGTCGGCTACAGCATCACGCTGCTGCTCTCGACGCTGTACCAGATGTAC
Organism: Sphingomonas sp. TREG-RG-20F-R18-01; assembly: GCF_022662475.1. GTDB lineage: Bacteria > Pseudomonadota > Alphaproteobacteria > Sphingomonadales > Sphingomonadaceae > Sphingomonas. Next base: position 223,714 of record NZ_JAKNQQ010000004.1, on the reverse strand, counting down.
CGCCGCCAGCCGCGGCTCGCGATGGCGTTGCTGACGATCGCGACCCTGGCGGTCGCGACGTTGCTGTACGCGGTGCTCGACGCCTTCTCCTTCTCGTTCATCAAGTCCTCGACCCCGGGGCTGACGGTGAGCCTCGTGCTTGGCACGATCTTCCTCAACTTCACCGTGCTCGCCGGGTGGACCGCGCTGTATTTCGGCATCAATTTCTACCTGATCGTCGAGGAACAGATCGACCAGCTCGCCACGCTCGAGAGCACCGCCTCCTCCGCGCAACTTGCGATGCTGCGGTATCAACTCAACCCGCATTTCCTGTTCAACACGCTCAATTCCATTTCGACGCTGGTCCTGCTAAAGGAAACCGAGCGCGCCAATGCGATGCTCGGGCGGCTGTCCGCCTTCCTGCGCTACACGCTCGCCAACGAGCCGACCGCGCACGTCACCGTCCAGCAGGAATTCGAAACGCTGAAACTGTATCTCGAGATCGAGAAGATGCGCTTCGAGGAACGGCTGCGCCCGCATTTCGAGGTCGACCCGCGCGCGGCGCGCGCGCGCCTGCCCTCCTTGCTGCTCCAGCCGCTCGTTGAAAACGCGATCAAGTACGCGGTGACCCCCCAGGAAGATGGCGCGGATATCAGCGTCAGCGCGCGGCTCAACGGGGATCGGGTGCAGATCGTCGTATCCGACACCGGTCCCGGGTTGAACGAAGCCAAGGCTCGGACAAGCGTTTCCGCGAGCCAACCCCTTTCCACCGGGGTCGGGCTTGCCAATATCAGGGAGAGACTGGCCCAGGCGTTTGGGCCGGACCACAAGTTCGAGACACGATCGATCCCGGGGGGCGGATTCGGGGTCGAGATTGAAATCCCGTTCCAGCTCGAGGAACCGAAGAAAGAGGCCGCATGACGATCCGAACCATCCTCGTCGACGACGAGAAACTCGCCACCCAGGGGCTTCAGCTCCGGCTGGCGGCGCATGAAGACATCGAGATCATCGACACCTGCCAGAACGGCCGCGAGGCGATCCGCAGCATCAAGACGCACAAGCCCGACCTCGTTTTCCTCGACATCCAGATGCCGGGGTTCGACGGCTTTTCGGTCGTCCAGGGGCTGATGGAGGTCGAGCCGCCCTTGTTCGTCTTCGTCACCGCCTATAGCGACCACGCGCTCAAGGCGTTCGAGACCGACGCCGTGGATTATCTGATGAAGCCGGTCGAGGAGAGCCGCCTCGCCGATACGCTCGACCGCGTGCGCCAGCGCCTGTCCGAAAAGCGCGGCGCGGAGGAGGTCGACCGCCTCAAGGAAGTGATCGCCGAAATCGCCCCTGATTCGGTCGAGAACCTCACCGACGGCGGCGAGCAAGTTTCCGCCAACCGCTTCGAGAAGCTCATCAATATCAAGGATCGCGGACAGATCTTCCGGGTCGACGTCGACACGATCGAGCGGATCGACGCCGCGGGCGACTACATGTGCATCTATACCGGCGACAACACGCTGATCCTGCGCGAAACGATGAAGGATCTCGAGAAGCGCCTCGATCCGCGCCGGTTCCAGCGGGTGCATCGCTCGACCATCGTCAACCTCGATCTGGTCAAGGAAGTGAAGCCGCACACCAATGGCGAATGCTTCCTGGTGCTCCAGTCGAACGCACAGGTGAAGGTGTCGCGCTCGTACCGCGACGTCGTGGCGCGTTTCGTGCACTGACCACCACTTAGCCCCTCCCCTTCAGGGGAGGGGTTGGGGTGGGGACGTGTCTCACAGAGAGCGCGCTTTGCTGGACTTCCCCACCCCCAACCCCTCCCCTGAAGGGGAGGGGCTAAGAAAACCGCCCTCTGCGGTGTCAGCACCCTCAGGCCGGCCGCTCGAAACGCGGAGCTATCGCGATATCGTGGCACGTTTCGTCCCCTGACGCATAACTCCCCTCCCCTTCAGGGGAGGGGCTGGGGGTGGGGCAGTCCAGCAGCGAGGCGGTCGGCAACCGGCACGGCCCCACTCCAACCCCTCCCCTAAAGGGGAGGGGCTAGGCAAACCGCCCCCCTGCGGCGCCAGCACCCTCAGGCCGGCCGCTCGAAACGCGGAGCTATCGCGATGTCGTGCCGCGTTTCGTCAAATGACCCATAACTCCCCTCCCCTTCAGGGGAGGGGCTGGGGGTGGGGCAGTCCAGCAGACAGGCGGTCGGCAACAGGCACGGCCCCACCCCAACCCCTCCCCTGAAGGGGAGGGGCTAAGAAAACCGGCCCCTGCGGCGCCAGCAACCTCGGCCGACTGCTCGAAACGCGGCGCTATCGCGATGTCGTGCCGCGTTTCATCCCCTGACCTATAACTCCCCTCCCCTTCAGGGGAGGGGCTGGGGGTGGGGCAGTCCAGCAGCGAGGCGGTCGGCAACCGGCACGGCCCCACCCCAACCCCTCCCCTGAAGGGGAGGGGCTAGGAAAACCGGCCCCCTGCGGCGCCAGCACCCTCGGCCGGCCGCTCGAAACGCGGCGCTATCGTGATGTCGTGCCGCTTTTCGTCCGCTGACCCATAACTCCCCTCCCCTTCGGGAAAGGGGCCAAGAAAACTCAGCCCTCGGCGCCGTCGGCAGGCCGCTCGAACCACGCCTCGACCTCGCCCGACAGCTTGAGCGTCAGCGGTTGCCCGTGCCGGTCGACCTTCTTGCCCAGCGCGACACGGATCCACCCCTCGGAGCGGCAATATTCCTCGACGTCGGTGCGCTCGGCACCCTTGAAGCGGATGCCGATGCCGCGGGCCAGCTTGTCCTCGTCGAAGAACGGGCTGCGCGGGTTGGAGGAGAGGCGGTCGGGGGGGAGATCGGTGTCGGTCATGATGGTGGCGCTCATGACGCAAAACGCAGCAATAGGCCAGACACGAAAACGGCGCGGACCGAAGCCCGCGCCGTCATCATGCCGCCCGAACGGACGCTGCGATCAATCGCAGACGCGGACCCGGACGTAATCGTCGTAATAGCGATCGTAGCGCCGCTCGACCCAGCACCGGCCCCAATCCCGCTGCGAGCGATAGGCGTAATAGCCGTCGTTCGGATAATAGCCGTGGCTGCGGTAATAGCCGTCGTCATAATACGGCTGGTACCCGCGCTGGCGGTAATAGTCGTCGCGATACCGGTCGTTGCGGTTGGACGTCAGCGCGGCACCGATCGCCAGCCCCGCGATTCCGGCGACGACCGCCGTCCCTGCGCCATTGTCGTAATGCCGATAGCCGCCATGGTAGCCGCCGCCCCAGCCACCGCGGCCGTATCCGCCCCAGCGCTGCGCCTCGGCCGGCGCCGCCGCCGTCAACGCGCTTGCCGCAAGCGCCAGCCCGAGACCGGCCTTCTTCAAAAAGCTGTTCATGTCCAATCTCCTCAATCCAGCAGGCCCTCTGTCGGTCGATCAAACGCTTGGGGGGCTAGCGTGTTGCAGGATATGCCCGATTCGTTCTGAATAGCGGCGGAATGCTGCGTTTAGCAGGGGTTCAGCTAGGTGGCGGACCCACGGCCCGGCGGCCGCGCACCACGGCAGACAGCCCCCTAAAGGACGATGGGAACCCACGGCCAACCCCGGGAGAAAAACGGGAACGCGGCTGGGCGGATCGCGTCTCTTCCTATACTATGGTCCGTGGAAGTGGAGTTTCGCGATGTTCGTCGATTTCCAGAACGGCTGGCCCCCGCCCGAGCCATGGGAACCGGAACCCCCGCGTCCACGCCTGAGCAAACGCGGCGAAACGCTGACCGCCTGGATCATCGGCTTCAACTTGCTGATGTTGCTGATCGGCCCGCTTGCGGGTGCGACCGTGTTCGACGCGGTGATGGTGTTCTTCCACCGCTGAACCGTGCGCGCGGCGTCCGGCCCGGCGTATCCCGGCCATAGCGGCGTGACCCGGCGCCCGCACGTCCGCGCATCCTCGAAGTCAGGCGGACCCCCTACGTTCCCCCCGGCCCCGAGGGCCGCATTCGAAAAGGATCGCGGCGGGCGGCGGATCATGTTAACTAGTGCTCAATATCAAGATCTTAACCGGGAGGATGGTGCGCACGGAGACCTTTGTGGGGACTGACGACGAAATCGCTCGGCTCGATGCTTTGCAGCAGCTGAACCTGCTCGACACGCCGACCAGCGAAAGCTTCGATCGGATTACTCGCATGGCGGCGCAGATCTTCGATCTGCCGATCGCCGCGATCTCGCTGACCGACAGCGACCGGCAATGGTTCAAGTCCCGGATCGGAGTCGATCATCAGGAGCTCGGTCGCGCCGATGCGCCCTGCGCGCAGGTCGCCGAAACGACCAGCGCCCTGGTCATTCCCGATTTCTCCAAGGACGCGCGCTATGCCGACAGCACGCTCGGGCGGCAGGGCATCCTGTTCTATGCCGGCGCCCCGCTCGTTACCGACGACGGCCACGGACTCGGCGCCTTGTGCGTTCTGGGCACCGAACCGCGTAGCGTGACCCCACAGGAAATGGATGCGCTCCGCGATCTGGCGGCGATGGTCATGGCGCAGGTCGAACTGCAGCATGCGTTCGGCCGGATCGACCCGGTCAGCGGCCTGCCCAACCGGACGCAGTTTCAGGAGGATCTCGACGACCTCGCGCGCGAACACCCGGGTCAGGCCCGCTTTGCGGTGCTGGTCGATCTTGCAAGGCCCGACCAGGTCGGCAGCCTGATCCGCGTCCTGGGCGCGAATTTCATCGACGAATTCGTCGCGATGGCCGGCCGCACCATCACCGGCCTGCTCGGCCCAAACCGGCGGGTCTATCACGTCGGGGTGACGCAGCTCGCCTTCCTGTCCGAGGCGGGACATTCGCAGGACGCCTATCGCGCGATCCTCGACGCGGGGATGAAGGCGACCACCAAGGCATCGACGATGCGCTTCGTGACCACGCTCACCGCCGGGCTGGTTCCCTTCAAGCTCGGCCGTATGCGGTCGCGCGACGTGCTGCGCGCGGCGCATAGCGCGGCGCAGGATGCGCGCAACAGCGAGGGTGCGGTCGGGGTGTTCTCACCCGCCGGGGACGACCCGCATCTGCGCAACTACGATCTGCTGCGCGCCTTCGGCGAGGCAATCGAACAGGGCGATCAGCTGCGCCTCGCGTTCCAGCCGCGCATCAGCCTGGCGACCGGCAAATGCATCGGCGCGGAGGCGTTGCTGCGCTGGCTGCATCCCGAGCTCGGCGTGGTGTCGCCGGGGGAATTCATCCCGGTGATCGAGAACACCGGGCTGGCGCGCAGCACGACTCAATGGGTGCTCGACGCCGGACTGGCGCAGGTCCGTGCCTGGCAGCTTGCGGGGGTGCATGTTCCCCTGGCGATCAACATTTCGGCGTCCAACCTGGAAGAAGAGGACTTCGCCGCCAGCCTCGCGCTGCTGCTGCTCAAGCATCAGGTTCCCGCCGGAATGATCGAGCTCGAGCTGACCGAAAGCGCGCTGATGGAGGATAGCGGGCGCGCGATCCGGCGGCTGGAGGCGCTGCGCGCGATCGGGGTGCGGATCGCGATCGACGATTTCGGCACCGGGCAGAGCAGCCTCGCCTATCTCCAGCGCCTCCCCGCGCAGGTCGTCAAGATCGACCAGTCGTTCATCCGCGGGATGGCGGCGGGGAATGCGCGCGACCGGATCCTGGTGCGCACGATGATCTCGCTCGCGCATCAGCTCGAGCTGCAGGTCGTCGCCGAAGGGGTGGAGAGCGCCGAGGTCGACGCCGTGCTGGCGACGCTCGGATGCGACGAGGCGCAGGGCTATCATTATGCACCGCCGCTCGAATCGGCGGCGTTCGCGTCGTGGTTTCACCGCTTCAACAGCCCCGCGGACGGCGCCGGTCACGCGGCGGGCACCGGCGCGTAAAATTCTTTCGGGACAGGCCTTTCCCGGCCCGGCAATTCGTGGTGATCTCTCGGGTGGCGCGGCCCGGGGGCGGTCGGCGACAGGGGGCAGGCAATGGTTCGGTGGTTGAACGGCAGGCGCGCCACGGGTGCTGCGGTCCTGCTCGGGGCGATGCTCGCGCCGACGCTGGCGCAGGCCGCGCCGACCCAGTGCAAGCTGGCCAAGTTCCTCGACATTCCGGTGACGATGGAGGGTCGCCGCCCGATGGTGACCGCGCAGATCGGCGGACGCGAGGCGCGGTTCATCCTCGACAGCGGCGCGTTCTTCAGCACGATCGCGCCCGCCAATGCCGCCGAGTTCGGGCTGACCGTGCTCGACGTCATGCCCGGCGCGCAGCTGCGCGGGATCGGCGGGAGCACGGCGCTGCGCCAGAGCACCGCGCGCGACTTCACGATCGGCGGGCAGACGCTGCCGCGCATGAACTTCGCGGTCGGCGGCACCGATACCGGGCGCGCCGGGTTGCTGGGGCAGAACATCCTGGGCCTCGGCGATGTCGAATATGACCTGCCGCACGGGGTCGTCCACCTGGTGCAGGCGACCGGCTGCCGCACCGCCAACATGGCCTATTGGGCGGGCACCAGACCCGTCACCGTCGTCGAGCTGACGCCGATGGGCCCAGGGCAGCGCCACACCATCGGCACCGTCACGATCAACGGCGTCAAGGTCCGCGCGATGTTCGACAGCGGCGCGCAGGGGTCGATGCTGACGCTGTCCGCCGCGCGGCGGATCGGCGTGACTCCGGACAGTCCGGGGGTGGTCGGCGCGGGCTTCGCCTACGGCCTCGGCACCGGCCGCAGCCGGGCGTGGCGCGCGCGCTTCACCAGCATCGACATCGGCGGCGAGGCGATCCGCAACCCGTGGATCGACATCGCCGACGACAATCTGGTCGATGCCGACATGCTGATCGGGATCGACTTCTTCACGACGCACCACCTCTATGTCGATAACGCGCACCACCGCCTGTACGTCACCTATGAGGGCGGCCCGCTGTTCGGGCTCGACCCGAAGGGCGTGGTGGACGACACCGGCAAGGCGCTCGACCTGACCGACGCGACCACCGCGCCGACCGACGCGGCGGGGTTCAGCCGGCGCGGCGCGGTGTTCGCCTCGCATCGCAACTTCGACGCCGCGCTGGCGGATTTCGACAAGGCGGTCGCGCTCGCGCCCAAGGAGGCGCCCTATCTGCTCCAGCGCGGGATCGCGCATCTCGACAACCGGCAGCTGCTGCTCGGCGCGAGCGATATCGACGGCGCGATCCAGCTTGCCCCGCAGAACCCCGAGGCGCGGCTCGCCCGCGCGCGGCTGCGGATGGAGACGCGCGACCCCAAGGGCGCGCTCGAGGATCTGCTGGTCGCCGACACCACGCTCGCCCCCGCGTCCGACGCGCGGCTGATGCTCGGCGCGTTGCTGACCGAGGCGGGCGCGGCCGACCGCGCGGTGCCGAGCTTCGACGCCTGGCTCAAGTTCCACACCGAGGACAGCGGCCGCGCGCGCGCGCTCAACGGGCGGTGCTGGGCGCGCGGCCTCAGCAACCAGGCGCTCGACAAGGCGCTGTCGGATTGCGACTCGGCGCTGCGGTTGCGCAGCGGCGACCCGAACTATCTCGACAGCCGCGCCCTGGTCTATTTCCGCCGCGGCGAAACCGCCAAGGCGCTCGCCGACTATGACCGTGCGGTGGCGGCGCAGCCGCGCAACGCCTGGCCGCGCTACATGCGCGGGCTGGTCTATGCGCACGCGGGCCAGGCCGACAAGGCCGCCGCCGACCGCACCGCCGCGCTCGCGCTCGACCCGCGCGTCGTGGAGCGCGCGAGACGCTATCACCTGGCGGGATAGACCCGCGCACCCCCGCCCGCACGTCCCTGTCGCGCGGTTCCGCATCGCGCGGGGGAGCGGTGCCTCAGCGCCCGTCCCCCGCCTCTCCCTCCGCCGCCCCCTCCGCTACCGGCGCGCCCGGCGCGGCGCCGGGCGGGTCGAGCATGTCCGTGCCCGACAGCGACCAGGGCAGTTCGTGGATGAAGCGCGGGTCCATCCCCGTCCCGTCCGAGCCGGCAACGCCGTCGAACAGCACGGCATCGCCGAACGCATCGGCCGGGTCGCCCGCGTGGAGCGGCTCGAGCTGCCCCCAATGCTGCTCGTCGCGCCAGCCGACCCTGACCAGCCCCGGCTGCCCGTCGTCGAGCTGCTGCGCGATGCCATCGTCGCCGCCCCGTTCGATCCGCGCATCCCCCGCGCGCCGCCGCCGGGCGCACGCCTCGAGCGCCGCCTCGATCGCGGCGGCGGCGGTCGCGTCGAGCGTCACCCCGCCGAAAGCGTGGAGCGCCTGCGCCAGCGCGTCCTGCCGCGCGGCCCCGTGCCGATCGTCGACGTCGCCGCGGTCGGTGTCGCCGTCCGCGTCGCCGCCGCCCGCCGGTCCCGGACGCGCCCAGCGGCCACCGCGCCCGCGCGTGACCGTCCGCACCGTGGCGGAGGCGTGCGCCACCGCGCGCCCCGCCCCCGCAACCGTTTCCGCAACCGCCCCCGCAACCGCCACCGCGCCTGTCCCCGCGCCAGCCGTAGCCGCCACCGTCGCCGACTCCCCCGCGATCGCCGTCGCGGCGGCCGCGCCGCCGGTCGTCGCGCCCGCCATCGCGGCGGCGCTGTAATAAGCGATGGTGCTGCGCCGCCCCTCGGCGTCATGGCCATAATGGCGCAGGCAGAACATCAGCAGCGCGTCATTGGTCTTGCGGCGATAGCCCATCAGCCGCCCGCCGACGAACACCGGCACCTGATACCCCTCGATCGCGCGTTCGAACGCAATGTCCTTCAGCCGCTGCAACCCGAAGTCGAGCGCTGCATCCCACGCGCGGCGGAACTCCTCCGCACCGGGCGCGCGGCGCAGCGTGTAGCAATTGGCCTGCGCCATGTTGACCATCGCGGCGGCGCGGCTGACGCAGCCGGTATCGGCGAGCGCCTCGATGAACGCCTTCTGCCGCTCGGGCGTCCAGCCATCATGCCGGTATTTGCGCGGCACGGGCGCGAAATCGGGAAGATCCGGCCGATCGCTGCGCGCGACGGGGGTGCGGTTCTGCATGGCGCTGCCTCCTGTTGGGGTGGTGGCGTGCAGGGTGGCAGGATTGGGGTGTGTAGGACAGGCGTTTGTGCTGGGTTTGTTCCTTTGCAACTAGCCTGGCGGATTACCTATTAGGGCGTTGGTCGCCACCGATTTAACGACTTCCGCTCTTCTACGCGAGAAAGTCGTTTTGGAGATTCCGGGCATTGGCACCATATAGATGCCAATGCCCGTTAACAGTTTAACAGATGTCTCTTCGTAACCTGGTTTATCCGGGTTTTACTTTTTTACTGATGCAGTCTTACAGACATGCTTTAGGTCAGGGACACCCTTCTTTAAAATTATCTTATTAATCCTCAAGGCCAGCTTGCTATCAACCTTTTTGAAGAAGGCTGTAGATCTCAGCGCACTTTTGAACGAACCAAAGTCATCATCGTACGCATCAACTGCAGCATCCCAGAAGGCCTCTGCAGAGGCATCAACGTAACGCGCAATTGCCGATGCAAACTCAGGACGGTTCATACAACCTAGCGTTACTACAGAAGAACTAAAGTAGTTCTGCTTATCTATTAGTTTCCTGGTCGTGTAACTGATCCAGTAGGTACTTGTAACACCTAACAGCCCAGAATTATCGTCGTCTCTTAACTCACTTTGGAGTTCTTGTCTTTTTGACTCTGAGATGTTTCCTACTAACCACGCGAGATATACATCCTTCGCGGTAATTCCCTTAAAAAATATTGTTTGATAGGGCTCGTCAAATAGCTGCCCCTTGTTTGATATAGCAGGAATTAGGTAATCCGGATGCCCAGAGGCTAAAAACTGCGCTACTTTATCAAGTTCTATTATCTGTAAATCTTTTTTGCGTCTAGCACCCTCAAGCTTTGGCGCATAATCGACACCAATGGCTTCAAACTCTTTCCTAAGCGACTTCTGTATATTGTCTGCTGATCTAACACTCCAGATTCGAACAGCGTTCTGCGAATTGTTATATCGAACTATGTCGGTTCTTATGTTTTGCTTCGCAGCAATAATACGGACCAGAACTTTAGCAGACGGCGATGCCTCCGCATGGACTAAACTAGATGTTGTTTGGCATCCGTTGACAATGCTAAACCGTTTGAGGTTAACTCGGTTAGAGGCGTGTTCTTTTTCCGGCTCAATTGTGTCAGCGACAATAGTGACACCGTTGTTTAAAGCCCAAAATAATCCAGGGTGTTCTCGAGCCGTTTTGATAATCTGTTCGTTTATTCCTCCCTTACGGGCACCTAAAAATAGTCTAATGTTACCTGCGAATAGCTCTTGCGGGTATGATTTATGAAGTCTCTGCAATTCGCTTGCGCTAACAGATCCCACGATGGCCCGACCATACTCACCCTTGTCTTCAAAGAAGTTCGCCGAGAAGTCTATGTAGTCTTCCGATACACCGCCCCCGTCTAGTACGATAGCCTTATACTGCGCTATTATCTCGTCCTGCCCTGCATAAAAGTATGAGGCGTCAGAGTCTCCGTCCTTTGATACAGATACAGCACTAACTATTGCGTCAGACTTTTGACCCAATGATATGAGCCCAAGAGTAAGAGAAAGCTCACGATGATCTTTGTTTGCGCTTTCGATTAAATCAGCAAGGTCACCCCGACCGGCATCGCGAAGTGCCTTGGGATTCTTAATATAGGGCAGGCTAGCAAGAACGGCGTCCTATTTGGCCTTTGGCGTGGGCTTTGTAGTATTGCCAGGACAATGAGCCTGTATTACCATCAAACTTTCGGAAGCTTCGTCGACAAATACTAAATCTATCCCTTGATCATTACCTCCATCCGCAGCAGCCGCATCGAGCGCATCATCCTCGTCGATCGAATAAAAATTAATGGCGTACCAAGCCGAAAAAGCTTTCTCACGGCTCACCTGGCCACGTGCTGCGAGTTCGTCGATCGATGTCAATATATCTGTCAAGTTCGGCGCGGCGCTCATTAAATTCCCCCCCAAGTTTTCGTTCGAAAGCAACGAATAGCTTTGAAATCTTGGTTAGCGAAAGAGCATGCCGTTGGTCTAGATGGTTTCTCGCGAACGTCTCGAAGGCACCATGGCTACCGCTCAGCAACAGCGGCCAGCAGAAACAGCCTTCCCCTGAAAATTCGGACGTCCCAAAGCTTAAGTGACGGCAATGGCAAAAAAAGGCCGGGTGCTTTCGCACCCGGCCTCCCTTCTAGCCCCTAAAGACCCGCAACCTCAGCTGCTCAGCTTCGCCCGCGAAGCACGCTTGCGCTCGTTCGCATCCAGGAACCGCTTGCGCAGCCGGATCGACTTGGGCGTCACTTCGACCATCTCGTCGTCGTCGATATAAGCGATCGCCTGCTCCAGCGTCGCGCGCTTCGGCGGGGTCAGGCGGACCTGGTCGTCCTTCCCGCCGCTCGCGCGGAAGTTGGTCAGCGCCTTGGTCTTCATCGGGTTGACCTCGAGGTCGTCCGGCTTGGCGTTCTCGCCAACGATCATGCCCTCGTACAGCGCCTCGCCGTGGCCGACGAACAGGATACCGCGCTCTTCGAGCGGACCCAGCGCGTAGTTATTGGCTTCGCCCGAGCCGTTCGAGATGAGCACGCCGTTCTTGCGGCCCTCGATGTTGCCCTTGAACGGGCCATAGCGCTCGAACAGGCGGTTCATGATGCCGGTGCCGCGCGTGTCCGACAAAAATTCCCCGTGGTACCCGATCATCCCGCGCGACGGTGCGGAAAAGGTGATGCGCGTCTTGCCGCCGGTGGAGGGCCGCATGTCGGTCATCTCGGCTTTGCGCAGGTTCATCTTCTCGACGACCGTGCCCGAATATTCCTCGTCGACGTCGATGATGACGGTCTCGTACGGCTCGGTCTTCTTGCCGTCCTCGTCCTCGCCGAACAGCACGCGCGGACGGCTGATGCCGAGCTCGAAGCCCTCGCGGCGCATCGTCTCGATCAGCACGCCGAGCTGGAGCTCGCCGCGCCCGGCGACTTCGAAGCTGTCCTTGTCGGAGGCTTCGGTCACCTTGACCGCGACGTTGCTCTCGGCTTCGCGGAACAGGCGCTCGCGGATCATGCGGCTGGTCACCTTGCTGCCCTCGCGGCCCGCCATCGGCGAATCGTTGACGGCAAAGCGCATCGACAGCGTCGGCGGATCGATCGGCTGCGCGTGGAGCGGCTCGGTCACGGTGATGTCGGCGATCGTGTCGGCAACCGTTGCCACCGAAAGCCCCGCGAGGCTGATGATGTCACCCGCCTTCGCTTCGTCGACCGGGACGCGGTCGAGCCCGCGGAACGACAGGATCTTGGAGGCGCGGCCGGTCTCGATGATCTTGCCGTCGTTGTCGAGCGCGTGGATCGCCTGGTTGAGCTTGATCACGCCCGAGTTGACGCGACCGGTCAGGATGCGGCCGAGGAACGGATCGCGATCGAGCAGCGTGACGAGGAAGGTGAACGGCACGCCCGCGACTTCGACCTTGGGCGGGGGCACGTGCTGGACGATCGTCTCGAACATCGGGATCAGCGTGCCTTCGCGGGCGTCCATGTCGGTCGAGGCATAGCCGTTGCGGCCCGATGCGTAGAGCACGGGGAAATCGAGCTGTTCGTCGTTCGCGTCGAGCGACACGAACAGGTCGAACACTTCGTCGAGCACTTCCTGGATGCGCGCGTCGTTGCGGTCGACCTTGTTGACGACGACGATCGGCTTCAGGCCGAGCGCGAGCGCCTTGCCGGTGACGAACTTGGTCTGCGGCATCGCGCCTTCCGACGAATCGACCAGCAGGACGACGCCGTCGACCATGCTGAGGATGCGCTCGACTTCGCCGCCGAAATCGGCGTGGCCGGGCGTGTCGACGATGTTGATGCGGATGCTCTCGGATTCCCCCGGCGGCGTCCAGTCGACCGAGGTCGGCTTGGCGAGAATGGTGATGCCACGCTCTTTTTCCAAGTCATTGGAATCCATGGCTCTTTCTTCAATCCGCTGGTTGTCGCGGAAGGTGCCGGACTGGCGGAAGAGCTGGTCGACCAGGGTCGTTTTGCCATGATCGACGTGTGCGATGATGGCCACATTGCGGAGGCTCATGGGTGTCTCGTTACAAAATCGGGAAAAGGATCGCGTGCCCCTAGCGGAAACCGTGCACTGCAACAAGGGCGGGGGCGAAACGAGCGCGCGCGACACGCGTCCGGGCGGCGCGGCGCCGACCGCACGGGAGCGGGATCGAGGCGGGCGCCGGCGGCAGATCCGCCTGATCCGCCGCCGCATGATCGGGGGCGGGGCTCGAGGTCGCACACAACCGGAAGCCCCGCCATGGGCTTAGAACCGTCCGCCAACTTCGATCCCGTACACGCGCGGCTCTCCGCGGATGTAGGTCGGGATGCCGAAGCCCGCGCCAGTGTTGCCGGCATCGATCAGATATTGCCGGTTCAGCAGGTTTCGCGCGAAGCCGCCGATGTGATATTTCCCATCGGCCAGCTCGACGCCCGCCCGCAGGTTGACCAGGGCATAGGCCCCTTCGCTGATCGCGGCGGAATTGGGCAGTTCGAAGAACTGGCTGCTCTGGTAGGTGGCCGACGGCGTGGCGTAGAGGGTGATGGTCTTCACCGGCACCCGGATCGTCGCCCCGCCCGACGCGGTATATTGCGGCTGCAACCGGAAGCGCGCGCCCGAATAGACGCCGTAGCTGGCGTTGGTGGCAATCTTGCCATCGACATAGGCGAAGGTGCCGAACAGCTGGACGAAGCGGCCGAGCTTGAGGTTGCCCTCCGCCTCGACGCCCGGGCTGCGCGCCTTGCCGGCGCTCTGCGTGGTGGTGACGCCGTTGTTGACGACCGATACCTGGAAGCCGTTATAGTCCTGGTAGAACACCCCGAGCGAGCCGGTGAACGGGCCGACCTTACCCTTGATCCCGGCTTCATAGTTCCACACCACTTCGTCTGGAACGACCTGCAGGTTCGGCACCACCACCCCCGCTGCACTCGCCGCCGCCAGCTGAACCACCGGCGAACGGCGTCCCTTGCTGATGGTCGCGTACAGGTTGATCGCATCCGTCATCCGGTACAGCAGGTTCGCGCGCGGGAGGATCGCGGCGAAGCTTCGTTCCGCGGTAAAGATCGTGCCGTTGGTATTGGCCGTCCCCAGCAGGCTGGTCCGCACGCCGAGCGCCGCCAGGATCACCGAATTGGGCTGAACCGAACTATAGCCCGACTTGCGCCGTTCGATCAGCACCCGCGCGCCCGCCGTGATCTCGAGCTTGGGAGTCGCGATCCAGGTCCCGTCGGCGAACACCGAATAAGTGTCGTTGGTGCCGTAGTTGGTGAACACCGACTGATAGGGGATCTGGGTCGCCGCGCCGCGCGTCAGCACCGCGGTGGCCCGGGCTGCGGTGACGGTGCCATTCGGTGCGACACAGCCCGAAACCCCGTTCGCCGCCAGCGCCGCGCGAACCCCGGCATAGGCCGCCGCGACCGAGCACCCGAGATAGGTCCCTTCCTCGGTCGAGAAGGGGACACGCTGCAGATTGTTTTCCAGCAGCGCGTTCCACCCGAACGAGGCGTGGTAGCGATCCCCGGTGAAGTTGAAGCGCCCTTCGTGGCTCCACTGGTCACCGCGCGCGTCCTCGGCGAATTCGAGATACCAGGCGGGACCGCCATCGGCATCGAACACCTCGTTGCTGTTGAACTTGCGATAGCCGTTGACCGTGGTGAAGGTGACGCCCGGGGAGAGCTCATAGGTCGCGGTCAGATTGGCATCGTAGACGTCGCGCTTGAGCCCCAGCTTGGCCGCGCCCAGCACCGCGGCGCTGTACGGCGATCCCGACAGTTCGGCATAGCTGTAGTCACCGCCATTTCCTCCGGTCGGCGCCAAGGCGCGCGAACGGAAGGCGGTACCGGGATTGCGCTGCCCGTCATAGGTCAGCACCAGGCTGGCGGTCAGCCGGTCGGTCGGTGCCCAGCGCAGCGATCCGCGAATGCCGCGCTGGTCCTGACCATTGAGGTCGTCCTGGTCGATTTTGCCCTGGTTCTGGTTGGCGACCTTGGGGTCTCCCGCGATGTTGCGCACGAACCCGTCGTGATATTTGTATGCGAACGCCAGTCGCGCCGCGAGCGTGTCGTTGCCGACGTTGACGAAGCCCGAAACCTGGCCGCGACGGTAGTTGCCATACGAGCCGTTGAGCTCCGCCGAAGTCCCCGCGTGCGCTGGCGCCGAGATCAGGTTGACCGCGCCGACCGCGGAGGCCGTGCCGAATAGCGTCGCCTGCGGCCCCTTGACGACCTCGATCCGTTCCAGATCGTACAGATCCTGATAGGCCCCCCGGGTCCGCGAAATATCGACCCCATTATAATAGAGCGAAACGCGCGCACCCTGCTGCGCGGATCCGCTATCCGACGTGATCCCGCGAATGACGAAGCCCGGATTGTTGGCGCTTTGCTCCTGGATCCGCAGGCCGGGAATGTACAAGGCGACCTCGGCGAGCGAATTGACGCCGAGGTCTGCCATATGCGCGCCGGTCACCGCGGTGACCGTTATCGGAACGTCCTGGATGCGTTGCTCGCGCTTCTGCGCGGTAACGACGATATCGCCCCCCTCCCCCGCCTGGGTGTCGGACGGGACATCGGGTGCCACCAGGGTCTGGGCGATCGCCGCCGAGGAACAGCAGCCCATCAATGCCACCGTCGCAACCAACCCAAGATACTGACGCATGACTATATTACCCCCGAAATGTGCTGCGCTGCGATATGCGCGACATGGGTCGTATCCGCGTCTATTCCGTTACATATCCGTTACGATACGCGCTATTTGGGTGTAATGTTGGCTTAATACACTTGAAGCGATCAAGGATCAGCGGCATTTATCGCAAGCGATTACCCGGGAGAGATATGATGGCGACCACTGCCCCCACCGACACGGACGCTGCAGCGGCCGCGCTGGTGCTGACTCCACCCGATCCTGTCCCGGTTCTGCCCCCGGAAAAGGCGACCGGGCTGGTTCCCGTTGACGACGGCGTGCGGTCAAAACTCCAGGAAAAAGTGGCCGGCTTCGTGGACGACCTGGTCGCACAGGACGTCAATTCGCCCGAATTCGGGAAGCGCGTCGATGCGATCGCGGCAATGGGTCAGAAGGAGATCCGCGCCGCGGCCGAACAATCCAACCGTTTCCTCGATCGCCCCGTCAAGGCGATGGATGGCGAGACCGGCGTCGGCGCCGACCTGACCGAGCTTCGCCGTACGATCGAGAAGCTCGATCCGTCGACCAACAGCAAGCTGATCTCGAGCCGCGGGATCATGTCCAAGCTGTTCGGCGGCAGCATCAACACCTATTTCGACAAGTATCGCTCCTCGCAGTCGCATATCTCGGCGATCCTCAAGACGCTCGCGCGCGGCAAGGACGAATTGCTGATGGACAATGCCGCGATCGATACCGAGCGCGGCAACCTGTGGACCGCCATGGGTCGGCTCGAACAGATGATCGTGCTGTCGAAGGAAATGGACGCACGGCTCGAGGACAAGGCGAACGACCTCGACCATAGCGACCCCGCCAAGGCCAAGGCGCTTCGCGAGAGCGCGCTGTTCTACGTGCGCCAGCGGACCCAGGATCTGCTGACGCAGATGGCGGTGACGGTACAGGGATATCTCGCGCTCGACCTGGTCAAGAAGAACAACGTCGAACTGATCAAGGGGGTCGATCGCGCGTCCACCACGACCGTGTCCGCGCTGCGCACGGCAGTGACCGTCGCCCAGGCGCTCGCCAATCAGAAGCTCGTGCTCGACCAGATCACCGCGCTCAACACGACGACCGCGAATATCATCGACGCGACCGGTAAATTGCTGAAATCGCAAACCGCGACGATCCACGAGCAGGCCGCCGCCTCCACCATCCCGGTCGAAACCCTGCAGCGCGCGTTCCAGAACATCTATGATACGATGGACGCGATCGACTCGTTCAAGCTCAAGGCGCTCGATTCGATGAAGACGACGGTGGGCACGCTGTCGAACGAGGTCGAGAAGTCGAAGGGCTATATCGCCCGCGCCGAGGGCGCCGCGCAGAACCGGCTGTCGGGTCCGGGCGACACGTTCAAGCTGGAAGCGGAGTGATCCCATGACCGATGTCGATCGCCAGGTCGCGCGCGCCGGCGAAGTGCTCGACCGGACGCGGGCCGCACGCGCGTTGCAGCGTGGACGTCGGCGTGCCGCAACCAGCATCGCGCGCCGGATCGGCTATGCCGCTGCGGCCGATCTCGCCATTCTGGTAGCGGCGATCACGATCGGCTGGTTCATGCCGCTGGGGATGGGTGGCGCGTTGATCGTCTTCGCGATCATGGCGATCGTGACGGCGACCCTGCTGCTCGCCAGCCTGACGCCGCAGGTGCGTGCCGAGCAGCTCAGCGCCGTGCCGCTCAAGGCGCTTCCATTGATGACCGAACAGTGGCTCGACACGCAACGCGCGCTGCTGCCGGCCCCCGCCCAGACGCTGGTCGATGGTATCGGCGTCCGGCTCGAGGCGCTTGCGCCACAACTCGCAACGCTGGACGAGCAGCAACCCGCCGCCGCCGAAGTCCGCAAGCTCGTCGGTGAACAGCTCCCCGAACTCATCCGCGATTATGCCAAGGTCCCGGTCGGGCTTCGCTCGGTCGAACGCAACGGGCGTACGCCCGATGCGCAGCTGGCGGATGCCCTGAAGCTGATCGACCAGGAGATTTCGGAGATGTCGACGCAGATCGCCCAGGGCGATCTCGATCTGCTCGAGACCCGCGGGCGCTTTCTCGAAATCAAATACCGCGATTGAGCAGATCTGCTCGGGACAAAAAAATACCGCCGTCCCGAGGGACGGCGGTATCCTTACCCGAGGGTGGTACGCTTAGGCGTAGGTGACCTTGGTCGACTTGCGCTGGTACGAGCGCAGGCCGAAACCGATCATGCCGAAGCCCATGAGCATCATCGCCCAGGTTGCCGGCTCAGGAACTGCCTGCGACAGCTGGACCTGGAAAGCGCCGCTGTTGTCCGAGAACACGCCGTCGCTGACGCCGAAGAACAGCTTACCAGCAGCGGTCTGTGCCAGGCCGGTGTTCAGCGTGAACGAGTACGTGTGATCGTCACGATAAGCGGGCAGGCCGCCAACGATGTAGTTCGCTGCGTTCTGCGACGGCGTTGCGTTTGCAAGCGGTGCCGTGCCGAAGGTCAGCTGGTAGTAGGACGAGTTGTACTTACCGGCAGGGTCCAGCGAGTAGAACGCGTCGTTGAAAATCGTGCCGTCCGACTGGCCGGTGCCGGTGACGACAACGTTGACCAGACCGTAGTAATTGCCGACCGACTGGCCGCCGGTTGCGGGAGCAAACGCAACGTTGACGGTCTCTGCCGCGAACGCCGGAGCTGCCGTTGCGAGCAGCGCAACCGCTGCTGCTGCCAAAATCTTCTTCATACGCTGTACCCTTTTCCTCGTGATTGCCCAGGCGGACATGGAAGCCTGCTAACAAGAAGCGTGCCAACCGCGGAAAACCGCCAATGTCACTGCTGCACCGCAGCAGAATGTCAGCGTCGCGTCCAAATCGGCGGGAGTCCGTCGGCGGAGCTGCCGCTCCAACCAACGCAGCGTCCGCCGGCAAGTTAATCACCGGGTATTCCAATGGTTTCTATGTAAGCGCCAGCGACAGGCACTGTCTCGATACAGTCTCTCACCACTATAAAGGCGTACGGTTTCTGATGGTTGGTGTTCGGACTTGGTACGGACACGCCATGCTTTGGGAAGCCGACCCGCGCGCCGAATGGTTGTGCGCATGCTTTTGGGACGCCGGCAAAGACCAGCCCGCCGGCGCCGCCGGGCCAACCCCTGGCGTCCCCGGCCGACCACCCACGTTGCATCATTCGCGCGTTTCGGCTATGCGCGCCGCTTCCAACGAGACATCGATGGAATCGCGGGAGGCGCCTTCGCAAGACGGCGTCGCTAGAACCGCTAAACTTGAACCGGGCACGGCACCCTCGCGGCGCCCGCGCCCCATGACAGAGTGAGACCGCCTTATGGCAAAGAAGATTACAGGCTACATCAAGCTTCAGGTGCCGGCCGGCAAGGCCAACCCGTCGCCCCCGATCGGTCCTGCGCTGGGTCAGCGCGGCGTCAACATCATGGAATTCTGCAAGGCGTTCAACGCGTCGACCGGTGACCAGGAAGTCGGCACGCCGCTCCCCACCGTCATCACCGTCTATGCCGACCGCAGCTTCTCGTTCGAGACCAAGACGCCGCCCGCGACGTTCCTGATCAAGAAGGCAGCGGGCCTCAAGTCGGGCTCGAAGGAGCCGGGCAAGACGGTTGCCGGCAAGATCAAGCGCTCGCAGCTTTCGGAAATCGCGACCGCGAAGATGAAGGATCTCAACGCCAACGATATCGACGCGGCAACCCGCATCATCGAAGGCTCCGCCCGCGCAATGGGCCTCGAAGTGGTGGAGGGCTGAGATCATGGCAAAGCTGACCAAGAAGGCAAAGACGCTCGGTTCCGCAATCAACAGCGAGAAGCTGTACGGCGTCGATGAAGCGATCGCGCTGGCCAAGACCCACGCAACGTCGAAGTTCGACGAGACGATCGAAGTCGCGCTCAACCTCGGCGTCGATCCGCGTCACGCCGACCAGATGGTGCGCGGCGTCGTCACGCTGCCCAAGGGCACCGGCAAGACGGTGCGCGTCGGCGTGTTCGCCAAGGGTGCCAAGGCTGACGAAGCCCGCGCCGCTGGTGCAGACGTCGTCGGTGCGGAAGACCTGATGGAAATCGTCCAGGGCGGCACGATCGATTTCGATCGCTGCATCGCGACCCCGGACATGATGGGCGTCGTCGGTCGCCTTGGTAAGGTGCTCGGTCCCAAGGGCCTGATGCCGAACCCGAAGCTCGGCACGGTCACGATGAACGTCGCGGAAGCGGTCAAGGCAGCCAAGGGCGGCCAGATCGAATATCGCGTCGAGAAGGCCGGGATCATCCACTCGGGCATCGGCAAGGCCTCGTTCACCAACGAGGACCTGCGCGCGAACTTCGACGCACTGGTCGACGCGGTGGTCAAGGCCAAGCCGTCGGGCGCCAAGGGCAAGTATGTCCGCAAGGTCGCCGTCAGCTCGACCATGGGCGCCGGCATCAAGGTCGACACCGCCGAGGTTTCGGCGGCGTAAGCCTTCGTTCGACGAACGGAATGCGAAAGGGCCGGGGGAAACCCCGGCCCTTTTTCTTTGCGCGGCGGGCCTGACACCCGATGCAACCGCCGCCGCTCCACCCACCCCGCCGCGACCAACATCGATCTCGATCAACCATAATGTACGGAACCTACCTGCCCCGCGTTCGTCGTCTGCCCGAACCCCCAAGAAGGCTCCCCCCATGGCAGATTTCGACACGGTCACCGGCAACGGTGGCGAGACGCACCAGCAGGCACAGGGCGATGCGCCCGTCCTGACGACCAACCACGGCGTGCCCGTTTCCGACAACCAGAACAGCCTCAAGAGCGGTGCGCGCGGCCCCACGCTGCTCGAGGACTTCGTGCTGCGCGAGAAGATCTTCCACTTCGATCACGAGCGGATCCCCGAGCGGATCGTCCACGCACGCGGTTCGGGCGCGCACGGCTATTTCGAAGCGACCGACGACATTTCGGATCTGTCGCGCGCGGCCGTGTTCAAGAAGGGCGAGAAGACCGAGGTCTTCGTCCGCTTCTCGACCGTCGCCGGCGGCGCAGGCTCGGTCGACACCCCGCGAGACGTGCGCGGCTTTGCGGTCAAGTTCTACACGACCGAGGGCAATTGGGATCTCGTCGGCAACAACATCCCGGTGTTCTTCATCCAGGACGCGATCAAGTTCCCCGACCTGATCCATTCGGTGAAGATGGAAGCCGACCGCGCCTATCCGCAGGCCGGCAGCGCGCACGATACCTTCTGGGACTGGGCATCGCTGATGCCGGAAGCGACCCACATGCTGATGTGGGCGATGTCGGACCGTACCCTCCCCCGCTCGCTGCGGATGATGGAAGGCTTCGGCGTCCACACCTTCCGCCTCGTCAACGCCGAGGGCAACAGCAGCTTCGTCAAGTTCCACTGGAAGCCGAAGCTCGGCCTGCAGTCGACGATCTGGGACGAGACGCTCAAGCTCCAGGCCGCCGACAACGACTATCACCGTCGCGATCTGTTCGAAGCGATCGACAGCGGCGATTTCCCCGAGTGGGAGCTGGGCATCCAGGTGTTCGACCAGGCATTCGCCGAAGCGCAGCCGTATGACGTGCTCGATTCGACCAAGCTGATCCCGGAAGAAGACGTGCCGGTCCGGATCATCGGACGGATGGTGCTCGACCGCAACGTCGACAACTTCTTCGCCGAGACCGAGCAGGTCGCGTTCCTGCCGACCAACGTCGTGCCGGGGATCGATTTCTCGAACGATCCGCTGCTCCAGGGTCGCCTGTTCAGCTATCTCGACACGCAGAAGTCGCGTCTGGGGACGACCAACTTCCACCAGATCCCGATCAACAGCCCGCGCTCGCCGGCTGGCAACTTCCAGCGTGACGGGATGATGCAGACCAAGGTCCCCAAGGGCCGCGCGAACTACGAACCCAACAGCCTTGCCGCGCACGGCGAGGATGGCGGTCCGCGTGAGAGCGCGACCAAGGGCTATGTGACGACCAACGCCGCGACCGGCGACAACGAGACGGGCGACAAGCTGCGTGTCCGTTCGGAACTGTTCGCGGATCACTATAGCCAGGCACGGCTGTTCTTCAATTCGGCGACCGAAAACGAGCAGGCGCATATCGCGTCGTCGTTCGTGTTCGAGCTGTCGAAGGTCGGCCTGCTCGATCAGGTCCCGCCGCGGATGGTCGCCAATCTGCGCAACGTCGATGAGGGTCTCGCGCAGCGTGTCGCGGACGGCCTCAACATCGATTTGCCAGAGAAGGCGAAGGCCGCACGCGAGCCGGTCGACATGAAGCCTTCGGACGCACTGTCGATCCAGAAGAACATGAAGGAGACGCTGGAAGGCCGCGTCGTCGGCATCCTGATCGCGGACGGCACCGACGCCGCCGAGCTCGACGCGCTGGTCGCGTCGATCAAGGACGCCAAGGGCAAGGCCGTGCTGGTCGCGCCCAAGGTCGGCGGCGCAACGCTGTCGGACGGCAGCAAGCGCAAGGCCGATGGCCAGCTCGCCGGCACGCCGTCGCAGATCTTCGACGCGGTCGCGATCGCGCTGTCGGCAGAGGGTTGCGCGATGCTGCTCAAGCAGGGCGCGGCGGTCCAGTTCGCGATGGACGCGTTCGGGCATCTCAAGGCGGTCGGTGCCAGCGCAGCGGCACAGCCGTTGCTCGACAAGGCCGGCGTCGAGAAGGACGAAGGCGTGACCGATCTGGGCGCGGGCTTCGTCAAGGCAGCGGCAAAGCGCTTCTTCGCGCGTGAGCCTAACGTGCGCGATCTCGCCTGATTGCTGAGGCGATAGGGTAATGGAAAAGGCCCGGTGCGCTTAGCACCGGGCCTTTTTTGTGTTTCATCGTCACGCCGGGCGGCAGGTATTGGGGTAGGTCGCTGGCTTACGGAGGTATCGTTCCGCCCCCGTCGAAATTCGGAGAGGAGGCACCCTCTTCCTCAGGCACAGCGATGCGTTCGACGATAATCCGAATGGCTTCCCGGTCGAGCGGCGCGCGGTCGATCGAATTATGAATGCCGATCCCTTCGACCAGGGCGTCCAGCGCCCGCGCCGTGAGCGGGTCGAAAAAGCGTTCCAGCGCGCTGCGGCTGGTGTCCATCCACTGTTGCATCACGGCGCTTACCGCAGGGTGCCGCGCTGCAAAGGCATAGAGTTCGTAGCTCAAGAGCAATGTGCGCGGCTTCGCCCAGATCGTGCCTGCGATGATATCGACCACCGCATCGATCGCTCCGGAACGGTCTTCAGCCGCTTCCAGACGGGCGCTGAACAGCGCGGACGACTGCGCCGCCAGTTGCAGGAAGGCAGCGCCTATCAGTGCTTCCAGAGACTCGAAATAATAGGTCACCGAGCCCAACGGCACGCCCGCCTCGCCAGCGATGCGGCGATGGGTCGTTGCTGCCACACCATAAGCGGCGATCACCTCCAACGTTGCGTCGACGATGCGCTGCCGCCGCGTCGGGTCGTTTTGCCTGCCCTTCCCGGTTGTCATCAATTCACCCGCTTGCGCCAATGTGTACGTATGTACATATAGGTCCGAACATAGATAGGCCTGTTGCACATGAGCGAGGATTTGGTGAACCGTAGAACAATCCTGGGGGGTGCGGCTGCACTGGTCGCTGCGAGTACGGCAGGCACGGCGCAGGCACAGCGTGCGGGCAAGTCGGCGCTGGGGCGTCGTGACGGTCGCTGGCTCAACGAGCCCCGGGTCTGGTCGGTCGATCCCGCAGGCGACCTGTCGATGATCACCGACAAAGGTACCGATTTCTGGCGAGAGACGCATTACGGCTTCACCCGCGACAGCGGTCATTTTCTCGGGTTCACCGCCCCCGCTGCGTTCACCGCGCAACTGCGTATCCGTGGCCAGTATCAAAAGTTATATGATCAGGCCGGGATCATGGTCCGGGTCGACGAACGGCGTTGGGTCAAGGCGGGAATCGAATTGTCGGATGGCCGTGCGATGCTGAGCAGCGTCCTTACGGACGGCAAATCCGACTGGGCGACCGGCCCCTATGAGCATGACGCACAGGATTTCTGGATGCGCGCAACCGTCGCAAAGGGCGTGCTGCGCCTTCAGGTTTCCGCCGATGGCAAGACATGGCCGCTGGTACGGCTCGCACCGTTCCCGGTTGCCGCATCTTACCAGGTCGGACCGATGGCCTGCACGCCTGAACGGGATGGCCTGGCGGTCCGCTTCTCGGACCTGCGGATCACCCCGCCGCTCGGCAAGGACCTGCACGACCTGAGCTGATGACGATGACCGAGAAGCAAAAGATGCTCGCCGGGGAGCTCTACACCGCGGACGATCCGGAGTTGGCCGCCGATGCGGCGCAGGCACGCGACTGGATGGCGCGGTTCAATGCGGCACCGGCGGCCTCTGCGGACGAGACCTATGCGCTGCTGGTCGAAGGACTAGGCCACGTCGGTGCGGGGGTTACCGTCCGCTCCCCGTTCCACTGCGATTATGGGTATAACGTCCATCTAGAAGACGGGGTGTTCCTCAATTACGGGTGCGTCGTTCTCGATGTCATGCCGGTGCGGATCGGCGCTGGCACCCAGGTCGGTCCCGGCGTGCAGATGCTCACGGCCGACCATCCGCGCGAAGCATCGGTCCGCGCCCAGATGCTCGAATTTGGACGGCCGATTGTCATAGGGCGTAACGTCTGGATTGGCGGCGGCGCCATCATCCTGCCGGGCGTCACCATCGGCAACGATGCGGTCATCGGTGCGGGCAGCGTCGTGACACGAGACGTCCCCGTGGCAACGACGGTTGCCGGCAATCCTGCACGACGCCTGGTCTCGAGAGTGATCCAGAAGCCGCGGACCGTATGACTGGTCTGCTAGGGAACTGACATCGACAGCGGGTAAAACCGTCCCGCCCCGCCCACGCCCCTAGCGCAACGCCAGCGCCACCGCCGCCGAGCAATTGACCGTCGTCGGCGGACGCCCCGCCGCCGAGGCCGGAGTCTTGGTAATCCCCAGCGCCTGCCCGATCGACCGCCCCAGCACCCGCAGCACGCCGCCAGCGGTCGGCTTCTCCGACGCGCCGAGCCCCGCGACGGTCACCGTCGGCGACCCTAAAGTGCCCCGGACGTGGATCGGGTCCGCGATCCGCAGCAGCGCATTGCTCTTGCTCGCCCCTGCCAGCGTCAGGTCGAGCCGCTCGCCGTCGAGCAGGATCCGCCCCGACCCGCGCCCCACCGACGCGCCCGTATCGATCGCGAGCGGGTTGGGCGACAGGACACCGCGCGTCGCACGGAAATTGGCAACCAGGCAGCGCAGCGGCACCTCCTGGCTCGGGCCGCTGATCGCGTGCGACACCGCGCCGCTGAGGTTCTGCCCGAGCACGTCCGCGATCATCCGCTGGACCTGCCCGTCGGTCGCGACGATCGCGGCCTTGCCGCTGGCATGCGCCATCGCCTCGCGCACCGTATCGCCCTGCCCGGTCATCACGATATGCCCGCGCACCGGGCCCGAGATCATCTTCGGCTGGCCGACCAGCGCATCCAGCGTCAACCCGGCCAGCCGCAGGTCGATCGCCAGCTTGGGCGCGCCGCTGCGATGATCGACCTTGACCACGCCGGTCATCCGTCCGTTCGCCAGCGTCGCGACGATATCGCGCACCGTCACGACGCGGTGATCCAGCGTGAGCGAGCCCGACAGGCTCTTGAACACGGTCCCGCTGCTCGACAGCAGGCGATGCGCCACGAACACCAGCCGCCCGTCCGTCTTGCCCAGCTTCGACAGGTTGATCCGCGTCGGGGGAATCACGCGTGGACCGACCGCGGCGTTGCGCGCCGCCGATTCAGCGCGGCCTTCCGCATCTGCCAAATCGTCGAAATCGAACTGCCGCGCATCGACTTTCGCGTCGATGTTGGTCCGCCCGCCATCCTTATGGATCGTCGCAACGCCGCTGAACAAGGACCGGCCCATGCTCCCGCCGATCTTGTCGACATACCAGTCGCGTCCATCGTGCCGGATCTTGCCCGCGAGGTTGATCGGTTGAGATCCGAACAGCCCCGCCTCGATGATCCGGTCGAGGTTCTTGAGCGTCGGTGCCTGCGCGGTGACGTCCGCGCTGAAGTGGCGCGTGTCGAGCACCCCGCGCATGGTCCCCTTCACCGCCATCCGCAGCGCCGGTGACTCCAGCGTCGCGGCGAAGGGATAGGGCGCGGTCGGGTCGATGCCGGTGATCTTGCCGCCCGTCAGCTCGAGCCGCGCGGGCGTGTCCCGGAAGGTCCCGGTGGCGGCATAGCGCAACCCGTGCGCGGCATCGACGCTCAGCGGCCCATCGATCACGAGCCCGCGCCTGGCGTCGCGGATCACGACCTGGCTATGGGTGATCGTCAGGTCGGACAGGCTCGGCCGGTCGTCCCCGCCGCTTTTCGATTTCGGGTTATCGGGCTTCCAGTTTTCCTTCCCCGAAGCATCCCGGACCAGCGCGATGCGGGCGCCGTCGATGCTGATGCGATCGGGGCGGAAATGCCCGAACAGCAGCGAGAACATCGGTACGCGGACCTGCGCGGTCTCCACCCGGACGAAATCGCCGGGGCCGACCCAGGCCGGCTGCGCGATCCGTACGTCGCGGACCGATACAACCGGGTTGTACGAAAACAGCGTGTCGCGCGTGACCGCGCCGACGTGCACCTTCGTGTCGAGCGCGGCGGACAAGCGGCTTTCGACCGTGCTGCGCATCACCCCGACCGGAAACGCGCCCAACGCAACGAAGCCGACGACCACCACGGCCGCGCCGACGACCGAGGTCGCCAACAACCGCGATCGCCAGCGCGATCGTGGCCGAAATTCAATGGGAGTCGAGGGCTGGTCGGACAGGGCCGGATCGGATGCTTGGGTCACGCGCCATCAACCCAACACCCGACCGATGGTTTCACTCGCGTATCATTATGTGTCGACGGCGCTGGCGGCCGCCGACACGGACTGGCTTTGGGTCAGGCGATGACCTTGTCGAGCGCGGTGCAGAAACTTTTCATCTCCTCCGCCGACCCGACCGTCACGCGGCTGACGGTCGGCCAGATCGGCCAGGACCGCCCGATCTCGACGCTTTCCTTGCGGAACGCGGCCTGCATGTCCTTGGCCTGCCTGGTCTTCCAGTCGATCATGAACATGTTGGCGTGGGTCGGCTTGACGGTGATGCCCTTGCTCCGGAGATGATCGAGCGTGAGGCCGCGCGCGGTTTCCATCTGCGCGCGTCGTGCCGCGATCATCGGCGCGGCGGTCAGGCTCGCGGTTGCGCAGGCGATGCTCGTGACGGGCAAGGCCCCCGATTGCATCCCACCGTCATACCGCATCATCTTGGTGATATTCGCCGGGTTGGTGATGATATAGCCGACCCGGAGCCCCGCCATGCCGAACAATTTGGAGAAGGTCCGCATCACGATCACGTCGGGATGCTTCACCGCCAGGTAGGATGCCACCGGCACCCCTGCGAAGTGGGTATAGGCCTCGTCGATCAGCACCATCGACCCGGCGGGCTTGTTCGCGATCAGCCATTCGATGTCGGCGAGCGGCGTGATCGTGCCGGTCGGATTGTTGGGCGTACAAATATAATAGAGCCCGGCATCCGGATTGGCCGCGAGCATCGCCTTGACGTCATGCGTATAGTCGGCGGTGAGCGGCACCGCCTTGACCGGTGCGCCGAGCCACGCCGCCGTGCGGCCGGCGAGCTCGAACGTCGGGTCGGCCGTCACGAGGCCCCTGGTCGGCGAACAATAGGTCACCACCGCCCGACACAGCGGATCGCTCGATCCCGGCCAGGGCGCGACATGATCGAACGGGACCTGCTCGACCGTCATCACCGCCTTGATAAAATCGCCGCGCTGGTCTTGCGGCGAATACCGGTTGCCCTGCCCGATCATCTTCGCTGCGGCTGTCGCGCCGGGGGCGAGCGGGCCGGTCCAGCATTCGTTCGCGCCGATCCGTACCTTCGCGCTCGGCGCAGGATCGGGGACGCCGCCCGACGCCCAGGCGGGCCGCCCGACGGTGGCGGCAACCGCGCCTGCGCCGAACACCGCCGCGATTCGCGCGACGTCGCGGCGTGCGAACCCACGGGTCAGCAGGTCGTCGTCGGCTTCTGGATTCAAATGCGTTTGATGTGTCATCGGTCGGCCCCTGTTGGAGGAAGTCCGTCCACTCCTGCACGGGCTCGCCGGCCCTTGGCGATAGAGTGTTCCGTAAAACGGATGAAAAGGGAAGGTGGCAAATCGCGGCGGTCTCGAAAACGCAACATTGTTGCTCCGGTCGCCGCTCACACCAATTCCGTTATCTCCGCGGAGGCGGGGATCCATACTGGCTGATCTCTACCATAATACGTAACGCTCATGGATCTCCGCCTCCGCGGGAATGACGGTGGTGGGGACGGCGCAACGCCCCCCGTTGACTTTTCCCCGCATCCAGCTATCAGCGCCGCTCTCCCGACCCGGGTTCGCTCGGGGAAGGACCGTCCGAGACAGCAGGTGGCCGAATTCCGTCGGTCTTAATGCCCTGCCGAGACGGGGACAGGATTTCCGCCGACACCGGGTTCGCCCGGGTTTCGGCTTGCCGCCTCCCTTATCGCCCCTGCGGCGATGACGGGCGTCGCTCCCATTCCCCATCGCTGGACACTTCCGGGGTGCATCTGCGCCCTGGTTCGTAACCGGTCGTGCCGTCCGCGGCATGGCCAAAAAAGTGGAGAATGGCATGGATCGTGCTCAAAAGACCGAGCTCGTTGCAGAGCTGAACCGCTCGTTTGCCGAAGTCGGCGTGGTGATCGTCACCCGCAACCTCGGCATGACCGTTTCGCAGTCGACCAAGCTGCGTAACGCGATGCGGGATGCTGGCGCGAGCTACAAGGTCTCGAAGAACAAGCTTGCCAAGATCGCTCTGGACGGCACCGACTACACCCCGTTGGGCGACATGCTCACCGGTCCGGTCGGTCTCGCCAGTTCCATCGACCCCGTCGCGGCCGCCAAGGTGGCCGTGGAATTCGCGAAGACGAACGACAAGTTCGAAATCGTCGGTGGTGCGATGGGTGCGACCGTCCTCGACGTGGACGGCGTGAAGGCACTCGCGACGATGCCGTCGCTGGACGAACTGCGCGCGAAGATCGTGGGCCTCCTGGTTGCACCCGCAACCAAGCTCGCGACGATTGCCCAGGCGCCTGCGGCTCAGCTCGCTCGTGTGCTTTCAGCCTATGCCGAGAAGGACGCCGAACAGGAAACGGCGGACGCCTGACATCTGTCGGGTATTCGAGATCTTTTGAACTGAAACCATGGGGCGATGCCCCTGTTACTGGAGACTACACATGGCAGACCTCAACGCGCTGGTTGACCAGCTTTCGGCCCTCACCGTCATCGAAGCAGCAGACCTGTCGAAGATGCTCGAAGAGAAGTGGGGCGTTTCGGCCGCTGCAGCAGTTGCAGCAGCACCGGCAGCAGCCGGCGGCGCAGCAGCTCCGGCTGCTGAAGAGCAGACCGAATTCGACGTCATCCTCACCGGCGACGGTGGCAAGAAGATCAACGTCATCAAGGAAGTCCGCGCGATCACCTCGCTCGGCCTGACCGAAGCGAAGACGCTGGTCGAGTCGGCTCCCAAGGCCGTCAAGGAAGGCGTTTCGAAGGACGAAGCAGCCAAGATCAAGGCCCAGCTCGAAGCAGCTGGCGCGACCGTCGAAGTCAAGTAAGGCAGGCGAAGGGCGGCGGGCAACCGGCGCCCTTCCCTTCCGGACCTCGGTTCGAAACGAAAAGGGCGGCCCCTGCGAAGGGGTCGCCCTTTTCGTGTCCGGCTTGAATGCGGAGCGACGGATACCGACCGTCAATCAGACCGCCGGCCCTGGCGGCAAGCCTCGCGATATCAGCTCGTAACGCCGCCCGGATAGGCGATCACCGCCACCGTGTCCGCCATCCGCGCGCTATCGAGACGAAACGGCTGCAATTTGCCACCCGCGCCGCGGTCCTGTCCGATGACGAACGCCCCGGCGGTCTGGCCCTCACCCGCGTTCCCCAAGCCATAGCGAAGGTTGATCGCAAGCAACGGCACGACCATCGCCCGCCCGCCCAGATCGACCGTCTCGATCGTCTCTTTCGGATGCATCGCCATTCCACCGAGGTCGACCGCAGTGCCCGGCGGCAAATCGAACGGCGCTGCGATCGACGTGTCGAGCGGCATCGCGAAGAGCGCGGCCAGCAGCGCATCGTGCTGGACGCCCATGCCCAGCAGTCGCACGTCCAGCCGGATCGCGTGCGCGATCGCATCGCCGACGTTGCGGACAATGATCCGATACTCGACGGCTGCGCTCAACAGGTTGGTCCCGGCGCGCGTGGCGATGCATTCGATCTCGATGCGCGGACGCGCGACAGGTATCGTGATTCGCGGAGCGACTGCGCGCGCGGCTGCTGGCGGGGTGCTTGCCGGCTCTGGTTCGGCGGGAGGAGCTTGCTCGAACGACGCCTCGTCCGGGATCACCGCGGACGGGTTGCCAGCGCGCCGCCGCCAGAGGATCCACCCCGCCACCGCAAGCGCGATGATCACGCCGCCGGCTACCAGCGCCCAGATGGAGGATCGTGGCGGCGATACGGAGTCCGCTGGCGCCGTGGGCGTTGGCGTCTGGCGCACCGCGACGGGCGGGGCAGTCGGTACGGCGACCGGATCGGGCTTCCGCACTGGCGCCGGCACGGCGATCGTCGGCGGCGCCGCCGGGGTCGGCGCCACGACCGGAACCGGGCGCTCGGGCGGACCGGCGCGTGGGACGGGCGTCGGGCGCGGTACGGGCGTAGTCCGGACGGTCGGAACGACGCGCGGCGGTACCGATGGCACCGCTACGACCGGAGTGGACGGCGTCGGGGCCGGAGCCGGCCGCTGCACGCTCACGCCAGTAGTCGGCTCGGCGTCAGGCGCGACGCGCGGCGTCGGCCGGGACGATGGCAGACTGTAGCCGTCGAGATCCGGCAGCGGCGTTGCCGGCGCGGAGGTCTGTGCCGCGACCGGCGTCGCCAGCAGCAACGTCCCTGCGAGCCAGAGCGATGAAGGGAGGATTTTCACGGCCCGGCCATAGCCGCAATCGTGCAACCACCAAAGCAATCCGACGTCGAACAGGATCCCCTCGTCGCGCCGACCGTTCCGTTCGCCGGATCAGGGCCTTCGCGATCCGCGATTTGACACCCCGGCGCACCGTCCCTATATGGCGCACTCCACCACAGTCTTCGGGAAATGACGTGCCGTCGCGCAGCATGTCGATCGTATTGGGATTGTGGTTTCACGAGACGCATGAAAGCTGCTGTCGTTCCACCCCGGTGGAGGACATGCGGCTTTTTGCGTTTTCGGCGTGCCCGCCCGGGCGTTTCCGGGCACGAAATTAGAGCTTGAGGGCAAAAACTCCATGGCGACCAAGGCAACCAACGAGGGCACGGCCAAGCCGCGCGCAGCAGAAAGCGGCACCGCCAAGCGCCGCATCCGCAAGGTTTTCGGCAACATTCACGAAGTCGTGCAGATGCCGAACCTGATCGAGGTCCAGCGCGAAAGCTACGAGCAGTTCCTGCGCTCCGACCCAGCGATCGGTTATGTCTCGGGTCTCGAGAAGACGCTGCGCAGCGTGTTCCCGATCCGCGATTTCGCCGGCACCGCGGAACTCGACTTCGTCAATTACGAGCTCGAGCCCCCCAAGTTCGACACCGATGAATGCCGCCAGCGCGGCATCACCTATGCGGCGCCGATGCGCGTCACGCTGCGCCTGATCGTGTTCGAGGTGGACGCCGACACCGATTCGCGTTCGGTCCTCGATATCAAGGAGCAGGACGTCTACATGGGCGACATGCCCCTGATGACGGGCAACGGCACCTTCATCATCAACGGCACCGAGCGTGTCATCGTCTCGCAGATGCACCGTTCGCCGGGCGTCCTGTTCGACCATGACCGCGGCAAGACCCACGCATCGGGCAAATATCTGTTCGCCGCGCGCGTCATTCCGTATCGCGGGTCGTGGCTCGACTTCGAGTTCGACGCCAAGGACATTGTCAACGTTCGCATCGATCGTAAGCGCAAGCTGCCGGTGACGGCGCTGCTCTATGCGCTCGGCATGACCGGTGAGGAGATCCTCAACCACTTCTACAACCGCGTGACCTTCGTCCGTGGTCAGGGTGGCTGGATCATTCCGTTCCAGCCCGAGAACTGGCGTGGCCAGAAGCCGATGTACGACATCATCGACGCCAAGACCGGCGAGATCGTGTTCGCCAACGGCCAGAAGATCAGCCCGCGCGCCGCCAACAAGGCAGCCAAGGACGGCCTGACCGACCTGCTGATCCCGACCGAGGAAATCTTCGGTCGCTACAGCGCCTATGACCTGATCAACGACAACACCGGCCAGATCTACATCGAGGCGGGCGACGAAGTGTCCGCCGAGAACCTCGAGCTGCTTGACCAGGCCGGGATCGACCGGATCGAACTGCTCGACATCGATCACGTCGCGACCGGTCCGTGGATCCGCAACACGCTCAAGGTCGACAAGGCCGAGGAGCGCGAGCAGGCACTGTCCGACATCTACCGCGTCATGCGCCCGGGCGAGCCGCCCACGCTCGAGACCGCAGAGTCGCTGTTCAGCGGCCTGTTCTTCGATCCGGACCGCTACGATCTGTCGGCGGTTGGCCGCGTGAAGCTCAACATGCGTCTCGACCTCGACGTCGAGGACACCGTCACGACGCTCCGCACCGAGGACATTCTCGAGGTCGTCAAGACGCTCGTGAACCTCAAGGACGGCAAGGGCGACATCGACGATATCGACAACCTCGGTAACCGTCGTGTGCGTTCGGTCGGCGAGCTGCTCGAGAACCAGTATCGCGTCGGCCTGCTCCGCATGGAGCGCGCAGTGAAGGAGCGTATGTCGTCGGTCGACGTGTCGACCGTGATGCCGAACGACCTGATCAACGCGAAGCCTGCGGTTGCCGCGGTCCGCGAATTCTTCGGCTCGTCGCAGCTGTCGCAGTTCATGGATCAGACCAACCCGCTGTCGGAAGTCACCCACAAACGTCGCGTGTCGGCACTTGGACCGGGTGGTCTGACGCGGGAGCGCGCTGGCTTCGAAGTCCGCGACGTTCACCCGACGCATTATGGCCGCATCTGCCCGATCGAGACGCCGGAAGGCCCGAACATCGGTCTGATCAACTCGCTCGCGTCGTTCAGCCGCGTCAACAAGTATGGCTTCATCGAGACGCCGTACCGCAAGGTCGTCGACCACAAGGTCACCGACGAC
Source organism: Sphingomonas sp. TREG-RG-20F-R18-01 (assembly GCF_022662475.1). Taxonomy (GTDB): domain Bacteria; phylum Pseudomonadota; class Alphaproteobacteria; order Sphingomonadales; family Sphingomonadaceae; genus Sphingomonas. The sequence continues at coordinate 190,929 of NZ_JAKNQQ010000004.1, read as the reverse complement.
GTCGTCTATCTGTCGGCGATGGAAGAGGCCAAGCACACAATCGCGCAGGCCAACGCCGAGCTCGATTCGTCGAACGGCTTCGTCGAGGAACTTGTCTCGTCGCGTCAGGCGGGCGAATTCCTGATGGCGATCCCGAACAACATTACGCTGATGGACGTCAGCCCCAAGCAGCTCGTCTCGGTCGCCGCATCGCTCATTCCGTTCCTGGAAAACGATGACGCCAACCGCGCACTGATGGGCTCGAACATGCAGCGTCAGGCGGTTCCGCTCGTCCAGGCCGAAGCGCCGTTCGTCGGCACCGGCATGGAAGAGACCGTGGCACGCGATTCGGGTGCGGCGATCTCGGCCAAGCGCGCTGGCATCGTCGACCAGGTTGACGCGGCGCGTATCGTCATCCGCGCAACCGGCGAAATCGACGCCGGCCAGTCGGGCGTCGACATCTACACGCTGATGAAGTTCCAGCGCTCGAACCAGAATACCTGCATCAACCAGCGTCCGCTGGTGAAGGTGGGCGACGTGATCCATGCCGGCGACGTCATCGCCGACGGTCCGTCGACCGAGTTCGGTGAGCTCGCGTTGGGGCGCAACGCGCTCGTCGCGTTCATGCCGTGGAACGGGTATAACTACGAGGATTCGATCCTCATCTCCGAGCGCATCGTCAAGGACGACGTCTTCACCTCGATCCACATCGAGGAATTCGAAGTCATGGCGCGCGACACCAAGCTCGGGCCGGAAGACATCACGCGCGATATCCCCAACGTCGGTGAGGAAGCGCTCCGCAACCTCGACGAGGCGGGCATCGTGTACATCGGCGCAGAGGTCGAGCCGGGCGATATTCTCGCGGGCAAGATCACGCCGAAGGGCGAAAGCCCGATGACGCCGGAAGAAAAGCTGCTCCGCGCGATCTTCGGTGAAAAGGCGTCGGACGTGCGCGACACGTCGCTTCGCCTGCCGCCGGGTGTTGCCGGGACGGTCGTCGAGGTCCGGGTGTTCAACCGCCACGGCATCGACAAGGACGAGCGCGCGATGGCGATCGAGCGCGAGGAGATCGAGCGCCTCAAGAAGGACTCGGACGACGAGCGCAGCATCCTCAACCGAGCGACCTGGTCGCGTCTGCGCGAGATGCTGATCGGCCAGACGGCAACCGCCGTCCCCAAGAACGGGCCGAAGAAGGGCGTGGTCATCGACCAGGACGTCCTCGACAGCGTCGATCGTCACGAATGGTGGAAGTTCGCGGTTGCCGACGACAAGACCCAGAGCGATCTGGAAGCGGTCAAGACGCAGTATGACGATGCCGCCAAGCTGATCCTCGACAAGTTCCACGATCGTCGCGACAAGCTCGAGCGTGGGGACGAGCTGCCGCCAGGCGTGCTCAAGATGGTCAAGGTCTTCGTCGCGGTGAAGCGGAAGCTGCAGCCGGGCGACAAGATGGCCGGCCGTCACGGCAACAAGGGCGTCATCTCGCGGATCCTGCCGGCGGAGGACATGCCGTTCCTCGCCGACGGCACGCCGGTCGATCTCGTGCTCAACCCGCTGGGCGTGCCGTCGCGCATGAACGTCGGTCAGATCTTCGAGACGCATCTCGGCTGGGCTGCCCGTAACCTCGGTCAGCAGGTCCATCGTGCGCTCGAGGATTGGCGCGAAGCCAACCCCGAACCCAAGCCGGGCGACATGCCCGACGCGGTCAAGGCACGGCTGCTCGAAGTGTACGGCGATCACTATGCCGCGGACATCGAGGCGCGGACTGCCGAGCAGATCATCGAGCTGACCGACAACCTGCGGACCGGTATCCCGATGGGAACGCCCGTGTTCGACGGTGCCCGCGAAGCCGACGTCTCGGCGATGCTGGAACTGGCGGGTCTCGATACGTCGGGTCAGTCGGATCTGTTCGACGGACGCACCGGGGATCAGTTCGACCGCAAGGTGACCGTGGGCATCATCTACATGCTCAAGCTCCACCATCTGGTCGACGACAAGATCCACGCCCGGTCGATCGGGCCGTACTCGCTCGTCACGCAGCAGCCGCTGGGTGGTAAGGCGCAGTTCGGTGGCCAGCGCTTCGGCGAGATGGAGGTCTGGGCGCTTCAGGCATATGGTGCTGCGTACACCTTGCAGGAAATGCTCACGGTCAAGTCGGACGACGTCGTCGGGCGCACCAAGGTCTATGAGGCGATCGTCAAGGGTGACGACACGTTCGAGGCCGGTATTCCGGAGAGCTTCAACGTGCTCGTCAAGGAAATGCGCTCGCTGGGTCTGAACATCGAACTGACCACGACCGAGCATTTCGACAGCGACGGCGTCGCGATCGCGGCCGAGTAACAAGAGCCTCCCCTCCCGCTTGCGGGAGGGGATTGAGGGGTGGGCTCCCGGCCCGCGGCGGACCGCACGGCCGCTACCGGGTGCCCACCCCCTCCCAGCCTGAAGAGGCTGGGCCCCTCCCCCTCCCGCAAGCGGGCGGGGGGTAAGATTTCGAGGAAAGGTTCATCTCCATGAACGAACTGACCAATTTCGCGAACCCGGTCGTCAAGGCCGAGACCTTCGACCAGATCCAGATCGGCATCGCCAGCCCGGACAAGATCCGCAGCTGGTCGTTCGGTGAGATCAAGAAGCCCGAGACCATCAACTATCGCACGTTCAAGCCCGAGCGTGACGGCCTGTTCTGCGCGCGCATCTTCGGTCCGATCAAGGATTACGAGTGCCTGTGCGGCAAGTACAAGCGCATGAAGTACAAGGGTATCGTCTGCGAGAAGTGCGGCGTCGAAGTGACCGTCTCGAAGGTCCGGCGTGAGCGCATGGGCCATATCGAGCTGGCCGCCCCGGTCGCGCACATCTGGTTCCTCAAGTCGCTGCCGTCGCGCATCGGCCTGCTGCTCGACATGCAGCTCAAGCAGCTCGAGCGCGTGCTGTACTTCGAGGCGTATATCGTGATCGAGCCGGGCCTGACCCCGCTCGAAAAGTACCAGCTGATGACCGAGGACGAGCTCCTCGACGCACAGGACGAGTATGGCGAAGACGCTTTCTCGGCCGGCATCGGCGCGGAAGCCGTCCGCATCATGCTGCAGGACCTCGATCTCGAGGGCGAGCGCAAGGAGCTCCTCGAGGAGCTCGCGGTCACCAAGTCCGAGCTCAAGCCCAAGAAGATCATCAAGCGGCTCAAGGTCGTCGAGAGCTTCATCGATTCGGGCAACCGCCCCGAGTGGATGATCCTCGAGGTCGTTCCGGTCATCCCGCCCGAGCTGCGCCCGCTGGTGCCGCTGGACGGTGGTCGTTTCGCGACGTCGGATCTGAACGATCTGTATCGCCGCGTGATCAACCGCAACAATCGTCTGAAGCGTTTGATGGAGCTCCGCGCGCCGGACATCATCGTCCGCAACGAGAAGCGCATGCTGCAGGAGGCCGTCGACGCACTGTTCGATAACGGTCGCCGCGGTCGCACGATCACGGGTGCCAACAAGCGTCCGCTCAAGTCGCTGTCCGACATGCTCAAGGGCAAGCAGGGCCGCTTCCGCCAGAACCTTCTGGGCAAGCGCGTCGACTATTCGGGTCGTTCGGTCATCGTGACCGGTCCGGAACTCAAGCTGCACCAGTGCGGCCTGCCGAAGAAAATGGCGCTCGAGCTGTTCAAGCCGTTCATTTACGCACGTCTCGACGCCAAGGGTCTGTCGATGACCCTTAAGCAGGCGAAGAAGTGGGTCGAGAAGGAGCGCAAGGAAGTCTGGGACATCCTGGACGAGGTGATCCGCGAGCATCCGGTCATGCTCAACCGTGCGCCGACGCTTCACCGTCTCGGCATCCAGGCGTTCGAGCCGGTGCTGATCGAGGGCAAGGCGATCCAGCTGCACCCGCTGGTCTGCTCCGCCTTCAACGCCGATTTCGATGGCGATCAGATGGCGGTCCACGTGCCGCTGTCGCTGGAAGCACAGCTCGAAGCACGCGTCCTGATGATGTCGACCAACAACATCCTCAGCCCTGCGAACGGCAAGCCGATCATCGTGCCGTCGCAGGACATGGTGCTGGGCCTGTACTATCTGTCGATGCTCAAGGAAGGCGAGCCCGGCGAGGGCATGATGATCTCCGACATGCAGGAGGTTCATCACGCGATCGAGGCTGGCGCGGTCACGCTCCACACCAAGATCATCAGCCGCGTCCCGCAGACCGATGAGGACGGCAAGCAGTATCTCAAGCGCTATGAGACCACCCCGGGTCGCATGTTGCTCGGCGAGTGCCTGCCGCAGAACCACAAGGTGCCGTTCGACATCGTCAACCGCCTTCTGACCAAGAAGGATGTCGGCGACGTGATCGACGAGGTCTATCGTCACGCCGGCCAGAAGGACACGGTGCTGTTCGCCGATGCGATCATGTCGCTGGGCTTCAAGCACGCGTTCAAGGCGGGCATCTCGTTCGGCAAGGACGACATGATCATTCCGGACGCCAAGATCGCATTGGTCGACGAGACCAAGGGTCTGGTGAAGGACTTCGAGCAGCAATATCAGGACGGTCTGATCACGCAGCAGGAGAAGTACAACAAGGTGATCGACGCCTGGAGCCGTTGCGGCGATCAGGTCGCGAACGCGATGATGAACGAGATCAAGGCGGTCAAGCATTACGAAGACGGCCCGAACAAGGGTCGCGAGAAGCCGATCAACTCGATCTACATGATGGCCCACTCGGGTGCGCGTGGTTCGCAGGCGCAGATCAAGCAGCTTGCCGGTATGCGCGGCCTGATGGCCAAGCCGTCGGGCGAGATCATTGAAACGCCGATCATCTCGAACTTCAAGGAAGGCCTGACCGTCCTTGAGTACTTCAACTCCACCCACGGTGCCCGTAAGGGTCTCGCGGATACGGCATTGAAGACCGCCAACTCGGGCTACCTCACCCGCCGTCTCGTCGACGTGTCGCAGGATTGCGTCATCATCGAGGAGGATTGCGGGACGACCCGTGCGCTCGAAATGCGCGCGATCGTTCAGGGCGGTTCGACCATCGCGTCGCTCGGTGAGCGCATCCTCGGTCGTACGACCGCGGAAGACATCGTCGACAGCAAGACCGGCGAGATCGTGATCCCGTCGGGCACGCTGCTCGACGAGCCGATGGTCGCGAAGATCGAGGCGATCGGGACGCAGTCGTGCAAGATCCGTTCGCCGCTGGTCTGCGAGACCAAGATCGGTGTCTGCGGCAAGTGCTACGGGCGCGATCTCGCCCGCGGTACGCCGGTGAACATCGGTGAAGCGGTCGGCGTCATCGCGGCGCAGTCGATCGGTGAGCCGGGCACGCAGCTGACCATGCGTACCTTCCACATCGGTGGTGCGGCACAGCTCAACGAGCAGTCCAACCTGGAGGCAGTGGCCGACGGCACGATGGAATATCGTGATCTTCGCACCATCACCGACCAGCGTGGCCGCCGCGTCGTGCTCAGCCGCTCGGGTGAAATCGCGATCGTCGACATGGACGGCCGCGAGCGGGCGGTGCACCGCATTCCGTACGGCGCGTACGTGCTGTTCGACGATGGCCACATCGTCGAAAAGGGCGATCGTCTGGCGGAGTGGGATCCCTTCACCATGCCGGTGATCACCGAGAATCCCGGTGTCGTGAAGTATCAGGATCTGATCGAGGGCAAGACGCTCACCGAGCAGGCCGATGAAGCGACCGGTATCTCGCAGCGTGTCGTGATCGAGTACCGTGCCACGACCAAGGCCAAGGAAGATCTTCGTCCGCGCCTCACCCTGACGGGTGCGAGCGCAGAGGAAGCCGGCCGCTACATGCTGGTGCCGGGCGCGACGCTCTCGGTCGAGGATGGGGCGACGGTTTCGGGCGGTGACGTCCTGGCCCGTGTCAGCCGCGAGAGCGCCAAGACGCGCGACATCACCGGCGGTCTGCCGCGTGTTGCCGAGCTGTTCGAGGCGCGCAAGCCGAAGGAGAATGCGATCATCGCAAAGGTCTCCGGCCGCGTCGTGTTCGGCAAGGATTACAAGGCGAAGCGCAAGATCGGCATCCAGCCCGAGGATGGCGGCGAGGTCGTCGAGTATCTGGTGCCCAAGTCGAAGGTCATCGACGTGCAGGAAGGCGATTACGTCAAGCGCGGCGACAACCTCATCGGCGGCTCGCCTGATCCGCATGACATTCTCGAGGTGCTCGGCATCGAGCCCCTGGCGGAATATCTCGTGTCGGAAATCCAGGAGGTCTATCGTCTCCAGGGCGTGAAGATCAACGACAAGCACATCGAGACGATCGTTCGCCAGATGCTGCAGAAGGTCGAGATCACCGACGGCGGCGACACCACGCTGCTGGCGGGCGAGCAGGTCGATCGCGACGAGATGGACGAGATCAACTCGAAGATCGACAAGAAGGAGCGTCCGGCTCAGGGCAAGCCCGTCCTGCTCGGCATCACCAAGGCGTCGCTGCAGACCCGCAGCTTCATCTCGGCGGCGTCGTTCCAGGAGACCACCCGAGTCCTCACCGAAGCATCGGTGCAGGGCAAGAAGGACACGCTGACGGGGCTCAAGGAGAACGTCATCGTGGGTCGCCTGATCCCGGCGGGTACGGGTGCGGGGATGAACCGCCTACGCGTCACCGCTTCGTCGCGCGATGCGGCGCTGCGGGTCCAGCAGCGGCGTCTCGCCGAGGTTGCGATCGTCGCGCCGAACTCGGCGAAGGAAGAGCATGACGCCGAGCTCGCGCGGTCGGCGCGCGACTCGGGCGGGATGGGTAGCGATCCGCTCGCGGTCGTCACCACCAGCGGCACCGGCACCGACGCCGATGCAGGCGAGTATCTGAACAAGGAGTGATCTCCGCGTTCGGCTACTTTGCCGAGACTGATCAAAAGGCCGCCGTCCGGGTTTCCGGGCGGCGGCTTTTTTGTGGCCGATCCGCCGGGGCGCGTGCAGCGCCGCCCCCGAAGGGCGTGCTGGATACGCACCACTTGCAACCTGTCGGGCCGATCGGACCGGTCGTTACCTTACCAATTTGAAATGTCGGGCATCATCCTTAAGATGCACAGCCGCCTCGAACGCGCCGCTCCGGCACGGTAATATGCAGCTAGATCGCTCATTTTGTTAGAATCTTTCCCGTTCGACGGGCAAGGCGCAAAGTGGGGACGCTGCCATTTTTCCGATGGATTTATTATTTCTGCTTAGTTACAAAAATAATGCCGGTACGGTCCAAAACTAAGACCAATATGTGACCATGCCCGGCGAGATCAGTCGTCCTCGCGTCGCCGCGGGGTTTCAGGCCGCGAGCGGAAACGATCTGCCGGGGCCTCTGTAAGGGGTGGATTATATGCGACTTCATACCGTGTTGTTGACCTCCAGCGTTCTCGCCGGGTTGAGCATCCTGCCCGCATCGGCACAGACCGCTCCCGCCGACGGACAGACCCAGGCTCCGGTCGCGGACACCGAAGCCCCATCCGCCGCCGCCACCCCGGATGGCGACATCGTCGTCACCGGCATTCGCGAGAGCCTGCGCAGCGCGATTTCGGTCAAGCGCAAGGCCAACGCCGTGGTCGACGTCATCACGTCCGAGGCGATCGGCAAGTTCCCGGACCGTAATGTCGCCGAATCGCTGTCGCATATCCCAGGCGTCAGCATCGACCGCCGCTTCGGCGAGGGTGAGAAGGTCGCGATCCTCGGCACCGACCCCGCGCTCAACCGCATGCTGCTCGATGGCCATGCGCTCGCCTCGGCCGATTGGGGCGGCAACGACAACGATCCGTCCAGCCGTACCTTCAACTATTCGCTGCTCGCCCCCGAGCTCGTCGAGCGGCTGGAAGTCTACAAGTCGCCGGAACCGCGGATCGAGGAAGGCAGCCTCGGCGGTACGGTCATCGTCCGCACGCGCCGTCCGCTCGATACCCCGGCCAATTCGATCTTCGCGTCGGGCGGCTACACGTACAATGATCGTTCCGACAAGGGGAACGTCCGTGGCTCCGGGCTCTACAGCTGGAAGAACAAGTCCGACACGTTCGGCGTCCTGGTCGCGGCGACCTACGACAAGCAGAGCCTCACGCGCGCGGGTGTCGAGTTCTTCGGCTATGACAACGTCGCGGCCAACGCCGACGGCACGTACAGCAGCCCGTTCGTCAACCGTGCCGCCGATGGCACGCTGAGCCTGAAGAGCCCCGGCGCGACGATCAACGGCGGGACGATTTCGGATCTCTACAAGGCCGCCTCGCCGTTCGGGATCAACTACGCCTATTTCCAGCAGACGCGCGAGCGCAAGAGCGTGTCGGGCACCGTCCAGTATCGTCCGGTGCAGAACCTGACGCTGACGCTCAACGGCCTGCACATCGACGGCAATTACAACAATTACAGCCAGTCGATGTATACGATCCCCGGCGCGTGGACCGGTGACGTGCTGACCTCGGCGACGGTCAGCAACGGCGTGGTGACGGCCGCCTCGTTCGCGGGCGCCAAGAACCAGAGCGCACAGCTCGATACGCTGGTACGCCGCACGAAGCTCAAGACCGACAACATCAACCTGTTCGCCGATTGGGAAGGTTCGGGCGGCGCGAAGGTCTCGTTCGCCGGCGGCTGGAGCAAGGCGACCGGGGGTCGCAACCCGGAATATCTCTTCAACGTCCAGACCAAGCTGCCGTACAGCTATGCCTTCACGCCGAATTCGGCGACCGTGAACTTCGTCGGTGATCCGACCAACGCGGCAAACTATTTCACCAACCCGAACAACAACCCCGCGCAGATCGAGGGCAATCCGGTCGTCGTCAACGGGCGGCAGCTGATCGGCGCGCAGATCGGCGGGCAGGATTTCAGCGTCACGACCGATCGCGACATCTTCGGCGGCTATGATGCGACCATCCCGGTTTCGTTCGGGCCGTTCACCGAAGTGCTGCTCGGCTCGCGCGTCACGGACCACATCAACCGGATCGACGGTCGCGGCATCAACACCTATCTGACGACCTCCCTGCTGGCGTCGCAGCTCAATGTCCCGACGCTGTCCACGCCGGGCGGTACGTTCAGCGGCAGCGGCGGCAACGGCAATGCCACGCAATATCTGAACCTGCCGGAACAGTCGGTGATCGACATCCTGGCGAATGCGATCAACAGCCCGCTGATCGACAAGATCGGCGCGACCACCAAGGTCAAGGAAACGGTCGTCGGTTCCTATCTGCAGGCGAACTTCAACCAGGCCGGGTTCCGCGGCAACATCGGTGGGCGGTTGGTCTATACGCGGGACGTATCGGATTATGCGCTGACGCTCGCCACGGCGGCCAACCCGACGCCCGCCCCCACGCCGACCAGTTCGACGACCGATTATCTGAAGTTCCTGCCCAGCTTCAACATCGCGTACGAAGCCAGCAAGCAGCTGATCTTCCGCGGCGCGGTCGCCAAGGTTATCTCGCGGCCCCGCTACCAGGATCTCGCGGCGTCGATCTCGCAGAACGACACCACCTTCGACGCGAGCGGCGGCAATCCCGACCTGAAGCCGTATGAATCGGTCAATTACGAACTGACCGCGGAATTCTACCCCCGCGCCGGGTCGCTGTTGGCCGTCGAGCTGTTCCGTCGCGAAATCTCGAACTACATCATCAACTTCCGCCAACAGGGCGTGACGCTGTTCAACTCGCTGACGGGTCAGCTGGACAATCGCTACAACGTCTCGCGTCCGGTCAACGGCGGCAAGGCGAAGGTCAACGGCGTGCTGGTGTCGGGCCAGGCCGAGATCTGGGGCGGGTTCGGCCTCCAGGCGAACTATTCGTATCAGGACAGCAGCACCTCGTCGGTCGACGTGACGGGGACCGCGCTCAACCTGCCGTACCTGTCGCGGCATACCGTCAACGTGATCCCCTATTTCGAAAAGGGTCCGTTCCAGGCGCGCCTGAGCTACAATTATCGCTCGTCCTATTTCCGCACGATCGGCCGCCTGGGGTCGCGCGAGATGGTCGCGCCGTACAATCAGGTCGATCTCTCGGCGAGCCTCAAGCTCAACGACGCGATCACCTTCTCGGTCAACGCCCAGAACCTGCTCGACGAGACGTACCTGCAGTATAACGGCACGCCGGATCGTCCGACGGCCTTCTACAAGAACGGCCGCACCTTCGTCGGATCGGTGTCGTTCCGCATGTGACGCCGCGCCTGGCGCCGTCTGCGACTGCCACCCGCGACCGCCGTCCGGACGCTGTCCGGGCGGCGGTTCCGTTATCGGCGCGATGCGCGTAAGGCGCGGCGATGGCGCGCCTGATCCTGCTCAACAAACCCTATGACGTCCTGTCGCAATTCACCGACGCGAAGTCCCCTACCCCGCGTGCGACGCTGTCCGATTACGTCGCGGTACCCGGCGTCTATCCGGCGGGGCGGCTCGACCGCGACAGCGAGGGGTTGATGCTGCTGACCGACGATGGCCGGCTGCAGGCACGGATCGCGGACCCGAAGTTCAAGCTGCCCAAGACCTATCTGATCCAGGTCGAGGGCGATCCCGACGACGCCGCGCTCGCGCCGTTGCGCCAGGGGGTGCGCCTCAAGGACGGGATGACGCTGCCCGCCGAGGTAGAGCGGATCGACGACCCGGCGCTCTGGCCGCGCGATCCGCCGGTGCGGTTTCGCAAGAGCGTGCCCGACGGCTGGATCACGCTCACGATCCGCGAGGGCCGCAACCGGCAGGTGCGGCGAATGACCGCGGCGATCGGGTTTCCGACGCTGCGGCTGGTGCGCTGGCGGATCGGGGAATGGACGATCGAGGGACTGGCACCGGGGGCGATGCGCGAAGTGCTGGTGTAGCGGGCCTCGGGGTCGGTGAGACACTGCCCCACCCCCAGCCCCTCCCCTGAAGGGGAGGGGAGAACCTCTTTTCCGTCGCCCTTCCCCGTCAGGTGAGGGGCGTCTTCTTCTTAGCCTCTCCCCGTCAGGTGAGGGGCGTCTTCTTCTTAGCCCCTCCCCTTCAGGGGAGGGGTTGGGGTGGCGCCGTGCCGCAAGCCCGACCGCAATCACCCGCCCCGACTCACCCCCTCGACAAAGCCGACGCCCGTTCGCGCAACCGCTCGATCGCGGCCGCGTGGATCCCCGGCACCGACGTCACCACGCCGAACGCCTGCGCACGCGGCGTATTGAAGGTCAGCGCCTGTCCCAGAGCATCGGTCACGCGCGCGCCCGCCTCGGCCGCGATCAGCACCGCCGCCGCCACGTCCCATTCCCAGCCCCAGCGCAGGGTCGCGACCAGATCCGCCTCGTCCGCCGCCACCATCGCGATCCTGAGCGCAATCGAATTGGGCTTGGCCACCGCCACCAAGTCGCGATCGACCTTGGGCAAGGCGTCGGTCGGCACGCGCGCCCCGCCGAACACGCGCCGGTCGCCGACCGCGAGGCGGACGCCATTGGCCCACGCCCCCTGGCCCAGCTCCGCGCGAAACACCTGTCCCCGCGCCGCCGCGTCGAGCACACCGATCACCGGCTGGCCGCGCTCCACCAGCGCAACCGAAACGGCCCAGCCATCGCGCCCGCGAATGTAATCGCGCGTCCCGTCGATCGGATCGACCACCCACAGCCGCGAACGGGCCAGACGATCCGCATTGTCCGCCGTCTCCTCGGACAGCCATCCCGCATCGGGCAGCAATGCCGACAGCCGCTCCCGCAACAGCGCGTTCACCTCGAGGTCGACCGCGCACACCGGGTCGCCCGGCGCCTTTTCCCAGCGCGCGAAGTCGGTCCGCCACTGGCGCAGCGCCAGCGCGCCCGCTTCCGCCACGATGGCGGCGACCGCATCCGTCAGACCGGGTTCAACCACTGGCGACGGTCATCCCCTCGACCCGCAGCGTCGGCACGTTGGTGCCATAACGGAATTCGAGATCGTTCGCGGGCGTCAGGTTACGGTACATGTCGCGCAGGTTGCCCGCGATGGTGAATTCGGCGACCGGCCCGGCAATCTGCCCGTCGACGATCCGGAACCCCGCAGCGCCACGCGAATAGTCCCCGGTCACGCCGTTGACGCCCATGCCGATCAGCTCGGTCACGAACACGCCGTTCGCAATGTCGGCGATCAGCGTGGACACCGGCACCTTGCCCGCGACCATATGGACGTTGCTCGGCGACACACCGGGCGATCCGCCGACGCCGCGCGAGGCGTGGCCGGTCGGCTCCAGCCCCAATTGCCGCGCCGAAGCGCTGTCGAGCAACCACGCCTCGAGCATGCCGTGCTCGATGATCGCGGACGGGCTGACCGGCAGCCCCTCCCCGTCGAACGGGCGCGAGCGCAGGCCGTGCGGGCGATGCGGATCGTCCAGCACGGTCACGCCGGCCGAGAACACCTGCGTCCCCAGCGCATCGAGCAGGAAGCTCGTCTTGCGCGTGATCGCCGAGCCCGAAATCGCGCCCATCAGATGGCCGAGCAGGCTCGATCCGACGCGCGGATCATACACCACCGACATCGGTCCGCTCGCCAGCCGCCCGGGGTTGACGCGCGCGACGGCGCGCTCGCCCGCCTTGGTACCGATCGCCTCGGGTGCCTCGAGCGCATGGCGGTGGCGTGCCGAACTATAGGCATAGTCGCGCACCATCTCGCCACCGCCCTCGGTCGCGCCGGCAAGCACGCTTGCGGAGAGGCCGTAGCCGGTTGCGGCGTAGGCGGCCGCAAAGCCGCGGCTCGTCGCGAGCGCCCAGATCGAGCGCGACGCGCTCGCCGAGCCGCCCTCGCTGTTGGTCACGCCGGGCACCGCGCGCGCAGCGTCCTCGGCGGCGAGTGCGACCGCACGCAGGCTTTCGGGCGAAGCCCCGCCGCCATCGTCGAGGTCGAGCAGCGGCGGCGCGCCGCGCATCAGGCGTTCCTGTGGCGCGAGCCCGGCCCAGGCGTCCTCAGGCGCCTCGCGCGCCATCGCGACCGCGCGCTCGACCAGGGCGGCGATCGAATCGTCCGACAGGTCGGAGGTGGACACGCTCGCCGAGCGCTTGCCGACGAACACGCGCAAGCCAAGGTCGGCACTCTCCGAGCGCCCGACGTCCTCGAGCGCCCCGAGCCGGACGGAGATGTCGAGCGACATGTCGGCGGCATAGACGGCATCGGCGGCGTCGGCTCCGGCGGCGGTGGCTCGGGCGACGATGGCGGCGGCGCGGTCCTGCGCCTGATCGGGGGTCAACATGGGTTTGGACTTAAGGTGTCGCACCGCGCGATGCTAGAGCGGTTTCGTCCGTGTTCCCCGCTCAGAGCGTCGTGCCCACCACCACGCAGGCGAGAAACATCAGCAACCCCGCGAACCGGTTCGACCGAAACCGCGCCAGCGCGCCCACGCCGTCATCGGGGCGCAGCGTCGCGACCTGCCAGACGAAGTGCAGGGCGACCGGCAGCAACGCCCCGACCGCCAGCCAATCCGGCCGCAGCACCCAGATCGCGCCCGCCCACAAGGCCAGCGCCGCGGCATAGAAGGCGGCGACGCCCGCGCGCACCCTGTTTCCCATCCTCAGCGCGGACGACCGCACGCCGATCAGCGCATCGTCCTCCCGGTCCTGCAGCGCGTAGATCGTGTCATAGCCCACCACCCAGCAGATCGACCCCGCGTACAGCAGCAGCCCAGGCCACGAGAGCGTCCGCGTGATCTCCGCCCATCCCACCAGCGCGGCCCAGGAGAACACCAGCCCGAGCCAGATCTGCGGCCACCAGGTGATCCGCTTCATGAAGGGGTAAGCCGCGACCGGCGCCAGGCTGCACAGCGCGACCACCGCCGCGAACCCGTGCAGTTGCAACAGCACCGCCAGCCCGACCAGGCACAGCAATACCAGCCACACCGCCGCCGCCCTGACCGAAACCGCGCCGCTCGCGAGCGGACGGCTGCGGGTGCGCGCGACCTGCCGGTCGAGATCGCGGTCGATGATGTCGTTGAACACGCACCCCGCGCCGCGCATCGCGATGCTGCCGAGCAGCAGCCACAGGGTCAGGTCCCAGCGATCGATCGTCCCGCCGGCCAGCGCCACGCTCCACGCGCCGGGCCAGAACAGCAGCCACCAGCCGATCGGCCGATCGAACCGGGCGAGCAGCGCGAACGGCCGCGCGGGCGCGGGCAACAGCGCGACCATCCCGCGATGCTCGGTATCGGGGGTGAGAAGCGGCGCGGAGGAGGGAGAGCGGGACATGCCCCCGCCGTAGCGCAAGAGGACATGCCGGGGAAACATTGCGCCTCGCTTTTGCCATGCGGGGTCGGCACAGAGGGCGGGACACCCGCCCGTCGCGGCCGCCATTCCGTTCGGACCTGTCGCCCGACGCCCGGAGAACCCTGCCTTTGGTCCATCTTTCCGTCGCGATCGGGCGCTTTTTCGAAGCCTTGCTCTGGGCGGTCGCGCGCAGCGTCGGGATGGTCACCGCCTGGGTCGTGCTGGGTGCGATCGCGGTCGGGCTGCTCGCCGTGCTGGTGCGCGCGGGGTTCCGGCGGCGTTAGGTTCAGATGGGCGTGCCGATGCCCCCCGCTGCCAAAGTCCCGGGATCGGACGCGAGACGTTGCATGGGGATCGTCTCCCCGGCCGTCACGACGCTCAAGAAAACCAGGTGTTCGGCTGATCGGTAAAGCCGAAGAAGCCGACGTTCCATCCGCTCGGGGTTCGCACCAGGTCGAATTCCCACCGTGTCACCATGTCCCGATGTTGCACGAGATAATATTCCCGCGTCGCCATCGTACCGACGTTGGCCGTGGACACGCGTTCGTACGATATGACCGGCCCATACGCCTTGACCGCCGCATCGATCTGGCCGGTCATTTGTTCGCTGAAGCCCGCATGCTTTGCCCACAGGGGCGACGCTGCCATCAGCTCTTCCACCGCCTGGCCCCCTTTGCCAGCCTTGAGCGTCGCAAGAAACAGCTGGACCTGGCCATCGGCGGCCGTCGCTTCTTTCTGCACGGCCGGGGCGGCCGCCACCGGCAAGGGTCCAGCCAGTGCCAAGCCCGCCAGCGCGAAGATCATCGTTCGGCGCATTGGTATCTCCCCGTTCGTATCGAAATGGCGTGAGGCGCCGACGGTGAATGATCGCCAGCGTTCGATCAAGCAATCTCCGGTGGGGACCGCCGGGTACTGCGCCAGCGCCCCTGTCCTACAGGCCCCTGTCCTACAGGCCCCCTGTCCTGCTATACCGCACGGTGCTCTTTGACAGGATCCGAACTCCCATTCGCTGCGCGGAACACTGGCGATCCGCACGGCGATTCCGCCTAACTTTCCCCTAACTTTCCGCCCCCGACCCGACCCCGATCACCGCGCGGGCGCGGGATGGCTCCGCCGGCCCGAGCAACCCAGCATAGACCGCAAGCACGACCGCCACGCCCGCGGCGCCCCAGATGCTGGCGGTGCCGAAGCTCCGGTACATCAGGCTTCCCACCACCGCGCCGCCGACCAATCCGAGCCACAGCGCGAGATACGGCACCCATGCCCAGCGCGCCCCGCCCAGCATTGCATCGGCCAGGCGCTGCCCGAACTTGACGAGCGTACCGGTCATGTACGTGACCCCGATGCTCACTTCGCCCGCGCGCTGGAAGGTGGTGTTCACGCACCCCATCGCCGCCGCCATCAGCGGCGTCGCCCAGCCGCCCGCGCCCGCCAAGTCGAGCCAGCCCGCCACCGCAAGCAGCGCGCCGACCACCAGCAGGATCACGGGCTTGCGCCACACCCCCGCCGCCGCCGCGATCAGCGTGCCGAGCACGACGCCGCCGACGAACGCGCCGAGCAGCCCGATCGCGACCCGCGCGACATAGGGGTCGACGACCAGGCCGACCGCAAGCCGGGTCGAATTGCCGCTCATGAACGAAACGAACAGCCCGCCGAGCTTGAGGAAGCCGACCGCGTCGACATAGCCCGCCATACTCGACGTTCCCGCCGCGAGCAGCCAGACGCGCGTGCTGTATCGTGTCATGGTCGAATCCTCAGCGTCTTCCCCGGCGAAGCAGGGTTCGCATGCGCACGATTGTGCAGCGGCGGCAATCCGCCCTAGGAAGCCCCATGCCCGCAACCCCCGCATGGCCCCCGCAATCCACCCCGCGCCTGTTCGTCGAGCACCCGCTCGCGCCCGGCCCGCTGCGCGTCGAGGGCGCGCAGGCGCATTATCTCGCGACCGTCATGCGGATGAAGGCGGGGGACCCGGTCAAGCTGTTCGATGGCCAGTCGGGCGAATGGCTCGGCGTCGCCGCGAGCGTCGGCAAGCGCGACCTGATGCTCGACGTCACCGAGCGCTTGCGCGAACGCGAGCATGTCCCCGACCTGTGGCTGTGCGCCGCGCCGATCAAGAAGGGGCGGATCGACTGGGTCGCGGAAAAGGCGTGCGAGCTCGGCGTCGCGCGGCTCGTGCCCGTCCTCACCCGACGGACGATCGTCGACCGGCTGAACGGCGAACGGCTCCGCGCGCACATGGTCGAGGCGGCCGAGCAATGCGGCCGGACCGCGGTTCCCGAGCTTGCCGAACCCGTGAAGCTGACCGCGCTGCTGCGCGACTGGCCTGCCGGGCGCGCGCTGTATTTCGCGGATGAAACGGGCGGCACGCCCGCCGCCGCCGCAATGCGCGACGGCCCGGCGAGCGCCGCGATCCTCGTCGGTCCCGAAGGAGGATTCGACGATGCCGAACGCGAAGCGATCCGCGCCGTGCCGGGCGCGACTGCGATCACGCTCGGCCCTCGCATCCTCCGCGCGGACACCGCCGCGGCGGCGGCAACGGCGCTGTGGATGGCCGCGCGTGGTGATTGGTAGGTAGCGGATCGAAACCCGCTGGCGGGCGACGCAACGCGGCGCTAAGGCGCGACGATGACGACCCGCTCCGACACCATCAAGACCTCCCCCCTGATCGAGTCGCGCGACCAGCTCGTCGCCAGTTTCGCGAGCGGGGAAAAGCCCCCGGAACGCTGGCGGATCGGTACCGAGCATGAGAAGTTCGTCTACGCCGACAGCGACCACCATGCGCCGAGCTACACCGAGAAGGGCGGCATCCGCGACCTGCTCGATGCGCTCCAGGCCTATGGATGGACGCCGGTCGAGGAGAATGGCAACGTCATCGCCATGACGGGGAGCGACGGCTCGATCAGCCTGGAGCCCGCCGGCCAGTTCGAACTGTCGGGCGCACCGCTCGAGACCCTTCACCAGACCTGCGCCGAGACCGGCCGGCATCTGGAACAGGTCAAGGCGATCGGCGAGAAGTTCGGGATCGGCTTCCTCGGCCTGGGCATGTGGCCGGACAAGACCCGCGCCGAACTGCCGATCATGCCCAAGGGGCGCTATGCGATCATGCTGCGGCACATGCCGCGCGTGGGCACGATGGGTCTCGACATGATGCTGCGCACCTGCACGATCCAGGTGAACCTCGATTACCAGTCCGAAGCCGACATGGTGCAGAAGTTCCGCGTCGGACTCGCGCTCCAGCCGCTCGCCACCGCGCTGTTCGCCAATTCGCCCTTCACCGAGGGCAAGCCCAACGGGATGCTCTCGTACCGCAGTCATATCTGGTCGGACACGGATCCGGCACGCACGGGGATGCTGCCGTTCGTGTTCGAGGATGGCTTCGGTTACGATCGCTACACGGAGTACGCGCTCGATGTGCCGATGTACTTCGTCTACCGCGAGGGCCGCTATATCGACGCAGCGGGGCTGTCGTTCCGCGATTTCCTCGAGGGCAAGCTATCGGTGCTGCCCGGCGAGACGCCGACGCTCGACGACTGGAACGACCATCTGTCGACCGCCTTCCCCGAAGTACGACTCAAGACCTTCCTCGAGATGCGCGGGGCGGACGGGGGTCCGTGGGGGCGGATCTGTGCGCTGCCGGCCTTGTGGGTCGGGCTGCTCTACGATGCTCAGGCGCTCGATGCCGCGTGGGATCTCGTCAAGCACTGGACGATCGAGGAACGCCAGGCGTTGCGCGATTCGGTCCCCAAGCTTGGCCTCGACGCGCCGATCGCGGGCGGCCGCAAACTGCGCGACATCGCGGGCGAGGTGCTCGACATCGCGCACGCAGGCCTCGCCACGCGCGCGCGGCTCGATACGAGCGGCAATAACGAGACCGGGTTCCTGGATCCGCTCCGCGAAGTCGTGCGCAGCGGCAAGGTACCTGCCGAAGTGCTTCTGGAAAAATATCACGGCGTCTGGGGTGGCGACGTTTCCAAGGTCTATGACGCGCTACGCTTCTAGGTTTACCGCGATGTCTCGGGGGGTGCCGCCAGGCGCGCCCCGATCAGCCCGACGATCTGCTGCCAGGTTTCGGCAACGGACGGTTGGTCGGGCGTAGCGGCCTCGACCTGCGCCTGGGCTACACCGAGCGCCCGTGCGCCGAACGTCTCGACCATGACGTTCGCCATGGCTTCGATCTTGTCGGATGTCCCGGACACGGCAGTGGTCATGGCACGACGCTCCCAACACAGGGTTCACTGCCGGATACCCGCCGGGTCGACAGCGCACCATAGCGCAATATGCTCTATTATGGCATTGATTCTGCACCGGGGATTTATGGAAGTGCGGATTCTGCAAAGCTTTTTCGATCCCGATGTGCCGGTGGCCCACGTTCTCACCGACTTGGCCGGCACGTATCTGTCGGTCGACGACGCCTATTGCGAGATCCTCGGTCGCGAGCGAACCGAGTTGATCGGCCGGGTCGCCGTTCAGTTTACCAACCCGGTCGAACAGGCCCGCCACATCCGTGCAATCGCGCAATTGCGCGATTCCGGCGCCCCGCTCACGATCAGCAAAAGCTACGTCCGTTCGGACGGCAAGCTCATGCGGGTCCAGAATCGGGCTTCGGTCGTGTCGGACGGGATCGGACCGCAGCGCTTGGTCGCGACCGTCCGCCCGCTCGCCGACGCAATGCCGATCGGTACGCTCGAAAGCAACTTCATCACCGTAACGCGGATGTTGCGCGCTCGCCGGGGCCGTAGCGATGCGTTCGGCGCCGAGCGCTTTGCCGGCGCGAAATGGGACATCGCGCTGGCGTGCTTCAAGCTGGAATGTGTTGGCCCGCGGCTGTCGATCGGCGACATCTGTCGGGAAATCGGGCTCGATCCGACGTCCGGGGCGCTCGACGTGCTGGACATGGTCGCGCGGGGCGACCTCGAAATCGAAAATGCCGGATGCGGTCTGGAGGATTCATCCGTTCGAACCTCGACCGCGCTGCAAGCCGAGCTCGCCCGCTACCTGTCGCAATATGGCGGCCCGCCGCCCGGCAAGGTCTGATACGCGCCGCAATTGGGGCATCAGCCTTGCCGCTCGATCCAGACGCGGACGGCCCGCGCAACCATCGGCATGCGTCGAGGCCAGACACCACGCCAGCCCGCATTCGGCACTTACCGCCGATAAAGGCGGGGCGTCGGCTGCACTGGCCGAAGGAGCAAGGGCGGCGTCGTGAAACATCGCCCCCGGGCGTATCCGAAACGGGTTGGCGCAGCGTAAGGCATGCGGTGGCGTGTGCGGACGCTACCCTCGCAGCATCTTGATGATCGCGGAAAAGTCCAGTCCGCCCTGTCCGTCGTCAGCGAACCTCTGATACAGTTCGGCCGCCTTCGTCCCCATCGGCGTGTCCGCCCCTGCGCCGCTGGCCGCTTCGGCGGCGAGCTTGAGGTCCTTCAGCATCAGCGCGGTCGCAAATCCCCCTTGATACTCGTGGTCGGCGGGGGTGTCGGGCCCAACCCCCGGCACCGGGCAATAGCGCGTCATCGACCAGCTTTGCCCCGAGGAGACGCTCGAGATATCGTAGAAGGTCTGGGCGTCCAGCCCGAGCTTTTCCGCCAGCAGGAACGCCTCGCACGTCGCCACCATCGTCGCGCCGAGCAGCATGTTGTTGGCGATCTTCGCGGCCTGGCCGGTGCCGTTGCCGCCCGCGTGAATCACGGCCTGCCCCATCGCCGCGAGGATCGGCTTGGCCTTGGCGAAGCCCGCGTCGGTACCGCCGACCATGAAGGTCAGCGTGCCCGCATTGGCTGCACCGATTCCGCCAGAAACAGGCGCGTCGACCGCAGTGATACCGTTGGCGAGCGCGGTCTCGGCGACCCGCTTGGCGGTGGCGACGTCGATCGTCGAGCAATCGATCAGAAGCGTTGTCGGCAGGATGTTGGCCGCGAACAGGTCTGCATAGACCGCTTCGACGTGACGACCGGCTGGGAGCATGGTGACGATCGCTTCGGCATCCTCGGCCGCCTCCGCAGCAGACTCCACGGGCAGGCAGCCAGCCGTTCTGGCGCGTTCAAGGGCTTCGGACGACAGATCGAACGCGCGGACGTCATGCCCCGCCTTCGCAAGATTCGCGGCCATTCCGCCGCCCATGTTGCCCAGCCCGATGAATGCGATGCGTGCCATTGTTTCTCTCCTTATTCTTATTCCCCACTCCCGCTAGCGGGAGGGGTCGGGGGAGGGCAGTGCCGCAGCGCGCGCGGCTTGAAGCACGCCCCTCCCCTAGCCCCTCCCGCACGCGGGAGGGGATTTTGCGTCACTTCCCCGTCCACACCCCTTGGCGCTTCTCGACGAAGGCGGTCATGCCTTCGCTCTGGTCCTCGGTCCCGAACAATGCGTGGAACAGGCGGCGTTCGAACTGGACGCCCATGCCGAGCGACGTCTCGAACGCGGCATTGACCATTTCCTTGTTCGCCAGCACCGCGAGCGGGGCCATGCCCGCGATCGTCGCGGCGACCTTGACCGCTTCCTCGACCAGCTCGGCGGCGGGGATCACGCGCGAGGCGAGCCCGGCGCGTTCGGCCTCGGCGGCGTCCATCATCCGCCCGGTCAGGCACATCTCCATCGCCTTGGCCTTGCCGACCGCGCGCGTCAGCCGCTGCGACCCGCCCATGCCGGGCGAGACCGCGAGCTTGATCTCGGGCTGGCCGAACTTGGCGCTATCGGCGGCGAGGATGAAGTCGCACATCATCGCCAGCTCGCACCCGCCGCCGAGCGCATAGCCCGCGACCGCCGCGATGATCGGCTTGCGCGTGCGCGTGAATCGGTCCCAGCCGGCGAAAAAGTCATGCGCATACATGTCGGCGAAGCCCTGCGCCTGCATCTCCTTGATGTCCGCGCCCGCCGCGAACGCCTTCTCGCTGCCGGTGATGACCGCGCAGCCCTGCGACGGATCCGCATCGAACGCCGCCATCGCCGCGAGCAGGCCAGCGAGGATCTGGCTGTTGAGCGCGTTGAGCGCCTTGGGCCGGTTGAGCGTGATCAGCGTGACGCGGTCACGCTGTTCGACGAGGATCGTTTCGTACGTCATGCCGGGGTCCATTCATCGGCTGGAGAGAGAGGCGCAAAGATCTGGTCGATCACGTGATCGGTCACGTCCTCGGGCGTCGCCGGGTCCCAGCGTGGGGCGTTGTCCTTGTCGACGATCACCGCGCGGACGCCTTCGAGAAAATCATGCCGCTGCACGACACGCGAGCCGATCGCATATTCCTGCCGCATCTCGTCCTCGAACGTCGCCATCATCTTGCCTTCGTGGAGCAGGCGGAGCGACACTTTCATCGTCTGTGGCGACTTGGTGCGGAGCGTGGCGAGCTGTTGCGTCGCCCAGTCCCCGCCATCTGCTTCGAGCGCCGCGTAGATGTCCTCAAGTGCGTCGGAGGCGAACAGCCGGTCGATCGCCTCGCGCTGCGCAAGGATCTTCGCTTCGGGCGGCGTCTCGCCGAGAGCGTCGAGCGTCGCCGCTATCGCCTGTGGATTGGCGGCAATCTGCGCCTTGGCATCGTCCAGCGACGCGCTCTGCAAATAATGCGTCGCCAGACCCAGCGCGAGGCACTCCGCCCCGTCGAGCCGGTGCCCGGTCAGCGCGAGATACTGCCCGATCCGCCCCGGCAGCCGCGACAGATACCAGCCGCCGCCGACATCGGGGAACAGCCCGATTCCGGTCTCGGGCATCGCGAACTTGGTGTTCTCGGTCGCCACGCGGAAATCGCACGGGCAGGCGATGCCGACGCCGCCGCCCATCGTAATCCCGTCCATGAACGCGACGGTGGGCTTGGCGTAGGTGAACAGCCGATGGTTGAGCCGATATTCGGTGTGGAAGAACGCGCGCGCCGCGACCCCATCCGCCGCGCCGCTTTCCGCGAGCATCCGGATGTCGCCACCCGCGCAGAAGCCCCTGCCCTCGGCGTGGTCGAGCAGCACCGCCTCGATCGCGGGGTCGGCACGCCATGCGTCGAGCGCATCCAGCATCGCGACACACATGTCGGTCGTCAGCGCATGAAGCGCCTTCGGCCGGTTGAGCCTGATCCGGCCGACAGGCCCTTCGATAATGGTCAGGACGTCGCTGGTCATGCACGGTCTCTCATCACTGTCTTCGTGTCTTTGTGGCTTCGTGCGAGAAAAGTTCTTTTGCGCACAAAGCCACAAAGCCACGAAGAAGAAGGGGGGCTTGGCTCCGCCGGGTTATTGTCGCGTCAGTTCGCGCCCGATGATCATCCGCATCACCTGATTGGTCCCCTCAAGGATCGAATGCACGCGCAGGTCGCGCCAGAAGCGTTCGATCGGGTAATCCATCAGATAACCGTAGCCACCATGCAGTTGGAGCGCACGGTCGGCGACCAGCGAGCCGGTATCGGTCGACAGCCGCTTCGCCATCGCCGCAAACTTGGTCTTGTCGGGCGCGTTCGCGGTGACCTTCGCCGCTGCCATGTAGAGCAGCGCGCGCGCCGCCTCGAGGTCGGTCGCCATGTCCGCGAGCATGAACTGCGTGTTCTGGAAATCCGCAATCGCGGTGCCGAACTGCTTGCGATCCTTGGTGTAGGTCACGGATTCATCGAGGCACCGCTGCGCCCCGCCAAGCGAACACGCACCGATGTTGAGCCGCCCGCCATCGAGCCCCATCATCGCGATGCGGAACCCCTCGCCCTCGCCGCCCACAAGGTTATCCACAGGGACATGCACATCCTCGAACACCACCTGCGCGGTCGGCTGCGAGTGCCAGCCGAGCTTGCGCTCGTTCGCGCCGAAGCTGACGCCGGGCATGTCCTTCTCGATCACCAGGCACGAAATGCCCTTGGGGCCGTCCTCACCAGTGCGGACCATCGTCACATAGACCTCGTTCTCGCCGCCGCCCGAGATGAACTGCTTGGTGCCGTTGACGACATAATGGTCGCCGTCCCGGACTGCGCGGGTCTTGAGCGCGGCGGCGTCCGAGCCCGAGCCCGGCTCGGTCAGGCAATAGCTCGCAATCCGGTCCATCGTGACGAGCGACGGCAGATACTTGTCCTTCACCCCTTGCCCGCCGAACCGGTCGATCATCCAGCTCGCCATATTGTGGATCGAGATGAACGCCGAGATCGACGGGCAGCCATAGGCCATCGCCTCCATGATCAGCGCCGCTTCGAGCCGCCCGAGATTGATCCCGCCCGATTCCTCCGAAACGTAGATCGCCGCGAACCCCAGTTCCGCCGCCGCCTTGATCGTGTCGCGCGGGAAGATGTGTTTCTCGTCCCACTCCGCCGCGAACGGCGTGATTTGGTCGGCGGTGAAGCGGCGCGCGAGCTCCTGGATCTCGCGCTGATCGTCGGTTAGGTCGAACTGGTCGGTCATGCAAAGCTCTCTTGTCGTATCAGGGGCAGGCAGAGCGCCTCACCCCATCGTCGGAATCACGAACGCATCCTGGATCCGGCTGGGTCCACCGTCCTCGCTGCCGCCCGGCAAAGCCGAGCCGTCGGGCCAGCGCTGCGTCACGGTCTTGACCTTGGTCCAGAACTTGACGCCTTCCATGCCGTGCTGGTTGGTATCGCCGAACGCGCTGCGCTTCCACCCGCCGAACGTGTGATAGGCGACCGGCACCGGGATCGGCACGTTGATCCCGACCATCCCGACATTGACCCGCGCCGCGAATTCGCGCGCCGCGTGGCCGTTGCGCGTGAAGATCGCGACGCCGTTGCCGTACTGATGCTCGCTCGGGAGCCGGACGGCATGATCGAAATCGTCCGCGCGAACGATCTGGAGGACCGGGCCGAAGATCTCCTCCTTGTACGATTCCATCGACGGGGTGACGTGGTCGAACAGCGACGGGCCGATGAAGAACCCCTTCTCATGCCCCTGCAATTCGAACCCGCGCCCGTCGACGACGAGCTCCGCGCCCTCGTCGACGCCCGTCTGGATCCACTGCTCGATGCGCGCGCGGTGCGCGGCATTCACGACCGGACCGTAATGCGCGTCCTTGTCGGTCGAAACCCCGACCCGCAGCGCGGCAATCGCCGGGATCAGCTTCTCGCGCAACGCGATCGCGGTCTTCTCGCCGACCGGCACCACCACCGGCAACGCCATGCAGCGCTCGCCCGCCGACCCGAATGCCGCGCCCGACAGATCCGCGACGACCTGGTCCAGATCGGCGTCGGGCATGACGATCCCGTGGTTCTTCGCGCCACCCATCGCCTGGACGCGTTTCCCCGCCGCGACGCCGCGCTTGTAGACGTAGTGCGCGATGTCGGACGAGCCGACGAAGCTGACCGCGCTGATCGCGGGATGATCGAGGATCGCGTCGACCATTTCCTTGTCGCCGTGGACGACCTGGAGGATGCCCTCGGGCAGCCCCGCCTCGCGGAACAGCTCGGCGAGCCGGACCGGCACCGACGGATCACGCTCGGACGGCTTGAGAATGAACGCATTGCCGGTCGCGATCGCCACGCCCGACATCCACAGCGGGATCATCGCCGGGAAATTGAACGGGGTGATGCCCGCCCCGATGCCGAGCGGCTGGCGCATGGAATAGACGTCGATCCCCGGCCCCGCGCCCTGGGTATACTCGCCCTTGAGCACATGCGGGATACCGCAACAGAATTCGATCACCTCGAGCCCGCGCTGGATATCGCCCTTCGAATCCGCGATCACCTTGCCGTGCTCAGACGACAGCAGCTCGGCGAGCTCGTCCATGTGCAGTTCGACCAGCCGCTTGAACTCGAACATCACGCGCGCACGGCGCTGCGGGTTGGTCGCGGCCCAGCCCGGCTGCGCTTTTTGCGCGGCGGCGATCGCGGTATCGAGGTCGGCTTGCGTGCCGAGCGTCACCGTCGCCTGGACCTGCCCGGTGTTGGGGTCGAACACGTCGCCGCTGCGCGCCGCGCCGCCCTGGGTGCCGTTCGCCGACAGGCCGGCGATATGATGGTCGATGATCCGCATGGCATCCTCTTCGCTTGTTTGGCGCGTCTTTCGCCCATTCTGGAACGCGCGCCAAGCGCGAATGGCTATCAAAGTGGTTGCGCAAGAAACTTTTCCGACGGAACGGCCTGCTCAGCAGGCGGGTTGCACCGAAGAAAGACGCACGCTATCGGACGTGCAGCGACGCGTCGGCACCGCCTGGTGCGCGGGTATAGTACAATGGTAGTACAGCAGCCTTCCAAGCTGAATACACGGGTTCGATTCCCGTTACCCGCTCCAGCCACCGGTTCCCATTGCGATCCTCCGCATACGCCGTTCACAGCACGTTCATCGCATTGGGTCGCACACGCAGCGCAGGCCAGAGTTCCGGCCACGCGTTAGGACCAGCAGTGACAATATTCGGATTTGGCCGATCAGCAGTGGCGTTCGGCCTTGCACTGGCATGCGCAACGCCCGCCTTCTCGGCGCAGTCGGTGTTCGCGGCCAGTGTCTACGCAACGAACGGTGCCCACATCGCGGGTGGATCGTACGGCGCGATCGTAGCGGGCGCGTTCAGCGATTCCGACGGGGCGAACGCGCGCAACTTTACGAGTCTTTCGCGTTCAACCAGCGCCGCCGACAGCGTCGCCCGTACGCTTTCGCAAACCTACGCGGCCCGCACCGCGACCGGTACCCTGACGACGGGGCAATATACGCCCGGCGATGCTACACTGCAGGGAACGTCGAGCGGGACGAATATCTTCTACATCGACGGATCGACTTACAGCCGGCTTTACGCGCTGACATTTTCCGGCATCGGCAGCGGCGCAGTCGTCAATGTGAGCGGCGGATCGCTGACGAACTTTCTCAACATTTCCTACGGGTCGCTGTTGCCGAGCCAGGTCCTGTTCAATTTCTACGAAGCAACGACGGTGTCGATGGGCGGAATGACGATCGCCGGTTCGCTGCTCGCGCCGGACGCCCGCGTGCAGATCCAGGGCGGATCGGTCGCCGGATCGGTGGTTGCCAACAGCTTCTATTCCGAGGGTGCGACGATCGGGGGCCAGGGCTTCGTCGACAACAGCGCGACGACGGTCACGGCCATTCCCGAGCCAGCGACCTGGACCATGCTGCTGCTAGGGTTTTGCGCGATCGGCTTCGTTTTGCGCCGCAAACGCACGATTACCGTTGCTCAACCGTGCGTGACCGCGTTGGCGGCAGGGTCTTCGCGATTGGCATATGCCGCACCAGCCGTCAGGGGCTGATTCCGGCCACGGGGCAGCGGCTCGTCCAGCAGGCGCGCCATTACCCTCGTGTATAACGCATCCCCGGTTACCAGCTTGTGATAGAACGGATTGTTTGCATCGCCGGCAACCCCGTCCCCGGGGAAATACCCGATCCGGTCGGTAACGACATTCGCCCCCTCGCCCCGATAGAACGCAACGAGCTGCTCGATCACGAGCTTGGCCCGGCCGTAAGCGGTATCGGTGCCGATATGTAGCGAGGAGGGAATGAAAATCCCGGCCAATCGGCGCCACTCCGCCAGATGCCGGACCGCGCGTTCGACGTGCCCGGCGGGATCTTCGTGCTGATACGCACAATCGAAGAGATACGCACGCGCGTCCATCATCGGCCATTCGAGCCGCGCAATGGCTTCGCCGGTCACGACCTCGAAGCCATCCTCCACCAGCCGCGATGCGAACGCCTGTCCTACCCGCCCTTGATGCCCGTGAACGATCGCGAGGCGGCGCATGCAAAATCCTTAGGTTTTGGTCGCTCGACCGGGGACAAGGGCACGAAAAGGCGCCAAGCAACGCTGGCGCCTTTCGAGAATCGGTTCATTGAAGATGGCTCGCGGACTTACGCCCGCACGCTATCCGTAAGAATACGCAGATGCTCGCGCCGACCGCAAGGGTGGCGAACCGTCATTTCATCCCAACGCCGGCACCGTACGGCGGTGCTCCCTCGCAAGTCATATGCGGGAAACCACAGTTGGACCAGCAAGTCGGCTGCCATGCCGCAGGAATGAACCTGCGGCGTCCCGGGGCTTGCACGCGCCCGCTACGTGATGAGCCGTCGCAACCAGGGAACCCGAACAACCACGAACGCCGTAGCCGTCGAACCCGCCGCGACTATGCCCGCAATATACAAATAATATCCAAACCCGGCGTCGAGATGCGTTCGGATCATCCAGATGAACAGGGGGTGGATGAGATATACCGCCAAACTGATCCGCCCCAGCCCGCTCAGACGATCCAGTGGCCCATCGCCATTCAAAGACCGGGCGAGATTGAAGACGGAAGCGCCAAAGGGGAATACCGCCAGCAGGCTCTCCGCGTTGCCGACATCCCGGTTTCCGAGAACAAGGGTAACGCTATAGCGCTCGGCAAACATCGCGACCAGCGACAGCCCGCATAGGACGAACGCAAAGGACGGACGCTGTACCTTCGTGCCCTTGAGCAGATACCCGATCACCACGAACGCCGGCGCGCCCAGTTGACGCTTGAAGTCGTTCAAATGGGCAGGATAGGTGTCCATCCCGATCAGCGCATGATAATCCGCCAGTGCTGGTCCAGCTGCGGCAAGCACCATCGCAACGAGGATCGCCAGAACCCTCCCCCCTGCCGCGAGACTGATCGTAAGTATGATCAGCCCCAGCAGGAGTGCCGGCAGGAACCATAGATGGAACGCTGGACCGCCATCGATGAGCGCCAGGATTCTCCAGTGGCTTGGCAGCTTTTCCGGCAATGCCGCGGCCACCGCCAGATACAAACAATACCAAGCACCGTATATGGGTGCGATCCGCGCGATCGCGCGCGTCAGGTTGGCAACCACACCGCGTTCCGGTTTGAAATAATAGCCGCTGGCAATGAAGAAGAATGGCACGGCGCACCGGCAGAGCACGTCCATCGCAACTGCCCAGTCTGGCAGCCCCAAGGGTTGCGCAGAATTGACGGCGACGGGCGGCAGTACGTGGATACCGATGACCAGCAGCGCCATGACGTATCGAAAGAGTTCGATGCCTCCATCCCGTTGGGTCGAGGGGCCGTTGGAAGGCCGCGGTATCCGTTCCGGAGAATGTGACGCGGCCCGCCATGTCCCTTTCCCGAATGATCCGAGCATTGCCAACGCCCTTCCTCGCTGCCAGCCGCCGACGGACGGTCCGCGCGAGGTTCAGCGAGACAGGAGGGGAAAAGCAATCATACTCATTGAGGGCATGGGGCAGGTCCGACCACCCAACGTCGTGCGCAAGCGGTGCAGTTCGGATGACCGTGGCGACAGGGACGACCGGCGCGGCACGCGCTTGACGGACGGGGGTAGCTTCTGCCGATTTTTGCGATTGTCGCGCTCACGTATAGCGATGGTGGACAGGGCTGGATTCGAACCAGCGTACGCTTGCACGGGCAGATTTACAGTCTGCTGCCTTTAACCACTCGGCCACCTGTCCCCAGGTTCGCATCCTCGAAGGATGGTCGCTCCGAAAAGCGAGGGCGTCCAATGCCGACCACTTGCCGTGCTGTCAACGCCCCCGAAGCGCGAAATTCTGCATTCGGGTCGGGGTTGCACCTGTTGCCCGTGCCGCATACCGGTAAATGGTCGTCGCATCGGACGATGCTCAACAACCGGGGGGTTATCATGCGTCGCGTTCTGCTGCTTTCTACCGCCATCGTATTTGCCACGGCGCCCGCGCTGGCGCAGACCGTCGATCGCGCGCAGGTTGCCCGCCTCATCGACGAGGGATCGACCCATAGCGACGTGATGCCGATCGCCGCGCATCTTGCCGACGTTATCGGCCCGCGGATGACCAACTCCCCGGCGATGCGTCAGGCCGAAGCCTGGACTCAGGCGAAGTTCACCGAATGGGGCCTGCGCAACGTCCACAAGGAAGGGTTCGACTTCGGACGCGGCTGGTACATCGTCAACTCCAGCGTCCGTATGCTTACACCGCGCCCGGTCGCGCTGACCGCAATCCCGATTGCCTGGACGCCCGCGACCAACGGCCCGATCAGCGCACCGATCGTCATCGCCCCGATGAAACGCGAACGGGATTTTGCCAAATGGCATGGGCAACTGGCCGGCAAGATCGTGCTCGTCACCCTCCCCGATACCGGCTCGGAGCCCAAGGAAGCGGCATTCCAGCGGTACAGCGCGGAGGAGCTCCGGAAGCTCGATCAGTATCAGCAGCCGAGCTACGATCCCGCCGCCGCCGATCGCCGGGTGAAGCGGCTCGATTACGCAAAGAAGCTCGATGCGTTCCTGAAGGCCGAAGGCGCGGTTGCGATGGCGACCATGGCATATCGCGACGGCAAGCTCGTCAGTGGCGAAGGCTATACGTTCGGCGTCGGCGACACCCCTGCCCTGCCGGCGGTCCAGATTTCGGCGGAAGACTATCGGCGACTCGCGCGCCTGGCAAAACTCGGCCCCGCCCCCACGCTCGAGATCAGCAGCGACGTACGCTTCGATGATAGTGATCCACAAGCGTATGACGTGATCGCCGAGATTCCCGGCACCGACCCGAAGGCTGGCTATGTCATGGCCGGGGCGCATCTCGATTCATGGGTGGCGGGCGATGGCGCCGCGGACAATGGCGCGGGTTCGGCGATGGTGATGGAGGCCGCGCGGATCATAGCCAAGACGGGCGTTCGGCCGAAACGGACGATCCGCTTCGCGCTTTGGGCGGGCGAGGAACAGGGGCTGCTCGGTTCGCTATCCTATGTCGAGAATCACCTCGCCACGCGCGGCAGCCCGAGCGAACCGAAACTCACTGGACTGAAGCTGTATACCGGCTGGTCCAACCGCTGGCCGATCACGCCCAGGCCCGGCTGGGGCGATCTCGCTGCCTATTTCAACCTCGACAACGGCTCGGGCAAGATCCGCGGCATCTATGCCGAGAACAATCCGGCAGTGGTGCCGATCTTCCGCGACTGGCTCGCGCCGTTCGCCTCAATGGGGGCGACCGATGTCGTGATCCGCAAGACCGGCGGGACCGATCACGTGTTCATGCAGTCGGTCGGCGTGCCGGGGTTCCAGTTCATCCAGGATCCGCTCGACTATGACAGCCGGGTGCATCATTCGAACATCGACACGTTCGATCACCTGAAGGGCGACGACATGCGGCAGGGCGCGACGATCCTCGCATCGTTCCTGGTCAATGCGGCAAATGCGGACAAGGCCTTGCCTCGCCCGCCACTACCGACCAAGCCGGTCGCGACCGACCCGTTCGCTTATTCCGACGAGGAAGAATGACACCGTGACCCTAGTGCGTATGATGAAGTTGGAGCAGCGTTGATGGCAGCACGTCGTGGACATCGTCCGTCCCAGGCCCCCGCGGGCCGCCCGCGGTTCTGGGGACGGCACGCCGTCGCCGCCGCGTTCGAGAACCCCGAGCGCGTCGTCCGCAAGATCTGGGCGACACGCGAGGCAAGCGCCGCGCTCGACATCCCCGCGGACGTGCCGATCGTCTATGCCGAAGTGACCGACCTTGCGCGGCTGGTGCCGGGCGACGCACCGCATCAGGGGATCGTGATCGAGGTCGATCCGCTCGAGGACATGTGGCTCGCCGACCTGTTGCAGCAGGGACAGGACGACAAGCGTCCGCTGATCGTGCTCGACCAGGTTACCGATCCGCATAATGTCGGCGCGATCATGCGCTCGGCGGCGGCGTTCGATGTGCTCGGCATCGTCACGCCGGATCGTCACGCGCCCCCCGAATCGGGAACGATTGCACGTGCGGCGTCTGGCGCGCTCGAGATCGTGCCGTGGGTTCGCGTGGTCAATCTCGCGCGCGCGCTCGACGAGATCGCGGAAGCGGGGTTCTGGCGCGTCGGGCTGACCGGCGAGGCGACGCAGACGCTCAATCAGGCAATGGGCACCCAGCGCGTCGCGCTTGTGCTGGGGGCCGAGGGTGAAGGCATGCGGCAGAATACCGCATCGCATTGCGACGAACTGGCGCGCCTGCCGATTTCGCCCAAGATGGAGAGCCTCAACGTCTCCAACGCCGCCGCGATCGCGCTGTATGCGGCGGCGAGCCGGTAGGAGCTCCCCTTGACCGCCTCCCCGGCGAAGGCCGGGGCCCAGTAGTGATGGCCGATGTAATAAAGCGCAGCGCGCGGATTACGATCGGCTCGCTCCTAGGCCCCGGCCTTCGCCGGGGAAGGCGTTAAGAATTTAGCCGCCTGAGGGAATGCCGCTCAATCCTCGGCGGCGATCGTTACCTTCAGGCCGTCAAGCGCATCGGTAAATTCGACCTGGCACGACAGCCGTGACGTCGCATTGCGATCCGCCGACGAGTCGAGCAGATCGTCCTCGTCCGCGCTCATCTTGGGAAGTTTGGCGGCAAAAGCCGGGTCGACATGGACATGGCAGGTCGCGCACGAGCAGCAGCCACCGCACAAGGCGAGCAACTCGTCGATGCCGGCGTCGCGAATGACCTCCATTACGGATAGGCCGGCCTCACCCATGATCTCGCGTTCTTCTCCCTCACGAGTCACGACGATAAGCTTGGGCATGCGTGCATCCTTGTATCAATGGGTCGATCTTGCCATGCCCAGCCCCACGCCGCGACGCAAGCGGCAAGCATGGGATGCCGCATGGGCCTGACGACCGAACAATTGACGACCGCCATGGACGTCCTCGCCGCACGCGAGCCCGCATTCGCGACGGCGCTCGGCCGGGTCGGCTACCCCCCGCCGCGGATCAGTGCGCGCGGCTTCGCAACGTTGCTGCGCACGATCATCGGGCAGCAAGTCAGCACGACCTCCGCGCAATCCACCTGGAACAAGCTGGAAGCGATCGTCGGCGACCTGAACGATCCGCACGCCATCACCCGCGCCACCGACGAACAGCTCCGCGCGGCCGGCCTGTCCCGCCAGAAAGCAAGCTATGCCCGCAGCCTGTCGGCGCTGGTGAGCAGCGGCGAGCTCGATCTCGCCAATCTGCCCGAGGATGACGAGGAAGCGATCGCCAAGCTGATCGCCGTGAAAGGCATCGGCCGCTGGTCCGCCGAAATCTACCTCCTCTTTGCGGAGGGGCGGACCGACATCTGGCCGGCAGGCGACTTGGCGGTGCAGATCGAGATCGGGCGGCTGCTCGGCCATGAGACGCGGCCGAGCGAGAAGCTGGTACGCGAACTCGCCGAAGCCTGGCGGCCGCATCGCGGCGCGGCGGCGATCTTCGCCTGGTATCACTATCAGAGCGACATGAAGGTCGTTTGATGGCACGCGCCGACCGCCTCGCTCGAATCGATGCGGATCGCATCGCCTATGAAACCGAGTATCGTGCCGCGTTGATTGCCGCGCTGGAAACAACTGCCAAGGGACGCTGGGGCCTGTTCGGCCATCAGGGCAAGAAGGGCGAAACATCCGCGTCGGTTGCCACCGTCGCTGCATTGATCTCTCTGGGAGAAACGATCGACGACCTGCGCGCTACGCTGGGGTTGGAGCCGTTCTCCTTGCATGCCGCGTTCGTCGCGGCGCGCGGCCCGGTCCGTTCGGACGCGGTAGGGGAGCCGAAACAGGCGCAGGCCTGGCTCGACCGGTTGAATCAGCAAAAGACGGAAACCTTGTGAGCACAGGCTGGAAGATCGGGATCATCGGCGGCTCCGGGCTGTACGCGATCGACGAACTCGAGAATGCGCAGTGGCGCGGCGTCGACACGCCATGGGGCGCGCCGTCGGACGATCTGTTGTGCGGCAATATCGGTTCGGTCGAGCTGGTCTTCCTGCCGCGCCACGGGCGCGGCCATCGGATCAGCCCATCCGAGCTCAACGCGCGCGCCAATATCGATGCGCTCAAACGGGCCGGCTGCACGGATATCGTAGCGATCTCCTCGATCGGATCGCTCCGGGAGGAACTCGAGCCGGGGCGCTTCGTGGTCGTCGACCAGTTCATCGACCGGACGACGCAACGTGCGCCGAGCTTCTTCGGGACCGGCATGGTGGCGCACGTGTCGATGGCCGAACCGGTCTGTCCCCGCCTGTCCGCCTTCGCTGCCGAAGCAGTGACGAGCGCGGGGGGCAAGGTGACCAAGGGGGCGACCTATCTCGCGATGGAGGGACCGCAATTCTCGACCCGCGCGGAAAGCCTGATGTACCGCCAGTGGGGCGCCGACGTGATCGGCATGACCGCGATGCCCGAGGCGAAGCTCGCGCGCGAGGCGGAGCTTCCCTATGCGCTGATCGGCATGGTCACCGACTATGATTGCTGGCGCGAAGAAGCCGCGTTCGTCGAGGTGAGCGAGGTGATCCGCCAGATGGGCGCGAACGGCGCCATTGCGCGTCGGACGGTTGCGGCACTGGTCGCGGCGCTGCCTGCCGAGCGCACGCCCTCGCCCCTCGATACGGTGCTCGACCATGCGCTGATCACGGCACCCGCGGCGCGTGATCCCGGGGTGCTCGCGAAGCTGGATGCGGTAGCCGGGCGGGTGCTGCGCTAGAGGGCGCGCCACGGGCGTTCTGCATGCTTTGTGCGAGACGCTTTTGCTGCCGAAAAGGCGCAAAGCCTCCAAAGGACGAGAAGAGAAACGGCGGCCTCCTGCCCTCATTTCTTGGCGGCTGCGTGCCTTTACGTGAGCGATTCACGTCTCGCACAAAGCCACAACGGCTACGCGGGAAGCCCTGCGGAACCCGCACCCGCGACGATCTGCTCCGCCTGCGCCAGATGCAACCGTTCGACCATCGCGCCATCGACCCGGATCGCCCCGAGCCGCGCATTCTCCGGCAGTGCAAACGCGGCGATCACCGCCTCGGCCCAGCGCAACTGCTCGGCGGTAGGGGCGAATGCGCGGTTCGCCAGGGCGATCTGCACCGGATGGATAAGGGTCTTGCCGTCGAACCCGAACCCCGCCCCCTGCGCGCATTCCGCCGCCAGTTCCGGCGTATCCGCCAGCACATTTGACACCCCGTCCAGAGCGATCAGTCCGTGCGCGCGCGCCGCCGTCACGATCGCGACGAGGTGCGGCAGCAGCGGCAGGCGATCGACACCCGGCGTGCACCGCATCTCCTTGGCGAGATCGTTCGTCCCCGCGACGAGACAGGCCAATCCTGTCGCCGCAGCGATCACAGGCAAGGCGAGCATCGCCGCGCAAGTCTCGATCATGGCCCACAACGGCACCGCCCCGAGCGTGGCGCGCGCCAGCGCAAGGTCGTCCGGATGCGAGACCTTGGGCAACAGCACGGCATCGAACCCCACTCCGTGCGCGGCGGCCAAATCCGCCTCGCCCCATTCGGTATCCAGCGCATTGACGCGCAGGACCAGCAGCCGGTCGCCGAAGCCCCCCGCGCGCGCGGCCGCCAGGGCCTGTGCCCGCGCCGCGACCTTGCCATCGGGCGCAACCGCATCTTCCAAATCGAGGATCACTGCGTCGCACGCCAATCCGCGCGCCTTGTCGATGGCACGGATATTCGACGCCGGCATGAAGAGCGCGCTGCGGATCCGCATCATGGTTGACTGACTCGCGCGCGGCGGAGCGACCCACGCTTGATGGTCTGGTCGGCGAGACGACCCGAGAGCGTAGGTCCCGGCGAATAGGTGACAGCGCTGCGCTTGAACCGCTGGCCGCTGCACGGTGCGTGGGGTCCGATCGCAGCGACCGACTGGATCTTGGGATAGAGGGCGGCGATGATGCTCCGGGTTGTGTCGGTAGCGGGCGTCTCGCCTGGAAGCAGGTCGACATCCTGGATTGCTTCGAGTTGCAACGGTATGACGGCTCTAATCCGCGGTAATGCGATGGAACCCGCTACGGTGCCGCCAACCACCGGGCGCAAGCGGCGCAAGAACGAACTGGTCAACGTCTGATCCCCGTTTTGCGCAAACGCTCAGCCACCCGCGCCATTGCCGGCGTTCCCGGCGGCGACCCGCGACTTTTCGAGATGAACGTGCGGGTACGGATGCTGCATTGCAAGAGGCGTTGGCATACACGCAGCACGCATTTTCCAAACTCCTTATCAGTATTGTGAGTCCAGCTATCCGCCGTCGTCGCGCAGCGTCGTCGCCCGTCCTTGGTCAGGGCCGGACGACCCTGCCCCCCTTCATGACCCAGTCGACCCGACCCACGGCAGCGATATCCTTCAGCGGATTCCCATGCATCGCGATCATATCCGCGAGCATGCCGGCTTTGACGCTCCCACGGTCGGAAAGGTGAAAGGCGCGCGCATTGCCGGACGTGGCAGCCAAAAGAACCTGCGCGACCGGCATCCCGGCTTCGACCATCAGCGTCATTTCCCGCGCGTTGTCACCGTGCGCGAACACCCCCACGTCCCCGCCCATGCAGATCGGCACGCCCGCCGACCGCGCGAGGGCGAAGGCCGCCCGATTCTCGACAACCGCCGCCGGCACGGGATTTCCGCCGGTCCATCCGCGATAGCGCGACACCGCGTCCGATGCCGCCAACGTCGGGCAAAGCGCGATTCCCCGCGCCGCCATGGCACGAAAGATCTCAACCGTTCCGCCATAGCCATGCTCGATCGTATCTGCGCCAGCAGCGATCGCACGGCGCATGCCTTCCGGGGTCGAGGTATGCACCGCTACGATCCGTCCGGCATCGTGCGCGGCGGATACGGCGGCGGTCATTTCTGCTTGCGAGAAGGTCGCCCGGCTCGGCTCGCCCGGCCCCCAACGATAGTCGCCGTAAAGTTTCACCACGTCCGCCCCGGCGGCGATCTGGCTGCGAACGACCCGTACCACATCGTCGACCCCACTCGCTTCCTCGGCTCCTTGCGGGACGGGCGTGCCGGGTTCGAAGCCTTTCGGGCCATAGGCACCCTTGGCGACGATGGCGCGCGTTGCGACCAGCATGCGGGGACCGGGCACGATATCCTGCGCGATCGCGAGCTTCAGCCCGACATCGGCATAGCCCGCCCCTTCGGTTCCGAGGTCCCGTTCCGTCGTGAATCCGGCAAGCAATGTGGCACGCGCGCTGACCGTGGCGCGCGCGGTGCGCAAGGCGAGCGGTTCGTGCAACACCTGATCGTCCCACGACGCCTCATTATACGGATGAAGGAACAGGTGGCCGTGCCCCTCGATCATCCCTGGCATCAAGGTCTCGCCCGGGAGATCGATCGTCTCGGCATTTGCCGGGACCGTCAGCATCGGCCCGACCGCCACGATCCGTTCGCCCGTGACCAGCACCTGCCAGCCCGGATGCGCGACGCGATCGATCCCGTCGAAAACCGCGGCAGGCCGCAGGAGGACGGTGCCCGTCGGCGCGGGTGCCGCGCCGATCGCCAGCAATGCGATCCCGACCAGCCATTTCATTCCGTGCTCCCCAATGGTTGTCGCGGGCGGAGATGCCCGATAGCCTTACCGACATGGATACCCCCGCCCCCGCCCTGCGCAAGTGCGCCGCCGCGCTCCTGCTGATCACCCTGCTCTCCACCGCTACGGCACCTGCCCTAGCCGGCACGGAGCGCAGCCGGCTGACCGCCGCCGCCGCGCGGGTGACGATCACGCGCGACACGTGGGGCATCGCGCATGTCAGCGGCAACACCGATGCCGACGCGGTATTCGGCGCGATCTATGCCCAGGCCGAGGATGATTTCGCGCGGATCGAAGCGAACTATCTGACCGCGCTCGGCCGCACCGCCGAGGCGGAAGGCCAGACCGCACTATGGGCGGACTTGCGTCAGCGGCTCTATGTCGACCCGCTGGATCTGCAAGCCCGCTTTGCCGAAAGCCCAGCGTACCTGCAGGCGCTGATGCGCGCCTGGGCGGATGGGCTCAATTACTATCTCGCGACGCATCCGAGGACGCATCCCAGAGTGCTCACGCACTTCGAACCGTGGATGGCGCTCTCTTTCACCGAAGGCAGCATCGGCGGCGATATCGAGCGGATCTCGCTTACTGACCTCGCCGCCTTCTACGGGGGCGAGCGCATCGCGGTCGCGGCAGAAGAGTCAGGGCCGGTTCCTCGCGAACCGCGTGGATCGAACGGCATCGCCATCGCGCCGCGCAATACCGTCAACGGGCATGCACTGTTGCTGATCAATCCGCACACCAGCTTCTATTTCCGGTCGGAGTTGCAGATGACGAGTCGCCAGGGGCTCAACGCCTATGGCGCGTCGACCTGGGGCCAGTTCTTCATCTATCAGGGTTTCAACGAGAAGACCGGGTGGATGCACACCTCTTCGGGCGTCGACAATGTCGATTCCTTTGCCGAAACGATCACCAGGTCCGGGGGCACGATCACGTATCGCTACGGCACCGGACAACGGCCGATCACGACCCGGCCGATCACGCTGTCGTACCGCAAGGCAGATGGCAGTCTGGCGACGCGCAGTTTCACGACGTACGCATCGCACCATGGCCCGATCGTCGCCAGCCAAGGCGGCAAATGGATCGCCGAGGCCATGATGTGGAAGCCCGTGCCGGCGCTCGAGCAAAGCTGGTTGCGGACGAAAACGCAGGATCTGGCCAGCTACATGCAGATCGCCGAACGCAAGGCGAATTCTTCGAACGATACGCTGTTCGCCGATGCCAGCGGCGAGATCGCCTATCTTCATCCGCAGTTTGTGCCGATCCGCAATGATGCGTTCGACTATACCAAGCCCGTGGACGGCGCCGACCCCGCGACCGACTGGAAAGACCTGCATTCCGTCGCGTCGCTCCCAAACGCGATCAACCCGGGTGTCGGCTGGGCCCGCAATACGAATGACTGGCCGTGGAGCGCAGCCGGTTCGGATAGTCCCAAGGCCAAGGACTACCCGCGGTATATGGACCAGTTCGGGGAAAATCCGCGCGGCGTCCATGCCGATCTGTTGCTCACGGGACGGCACGACTTCACGCCGGAGCGGCTGATCGCGGCGGCTTATGACAGCTATCTGCCCGCGTTCGCCCGGCTCATCCCCCCGCTGGTCAAGGCTTACGACGCCCTTCCCGACAAGGACCCGCGCCGGGCCCGGCTCGCGGGACCGATCGGCGTGCTGAAGGCATGGGACTATCGTTGGGGCGCCGATTCCGTGGCGACGTCGCTCGGCGTTCTGTGGGGCGGCAAGATGTGGCGCGAGGCGGGGACCTTCGTTCAGGCCGAGCAGATCAATGTCCCCGACTATATCGCCACGCGCATCTCCGACGTCCGCAAGCTGGACGCCCTGGGGGAAGCCGCCGATCAGTTGACCCGCGATTTCGGGACCTGGCAGGTTGGCTGGGGCCAGATCAACCGCTTCCAGCGGCTCGACGACTCGATCCAGCCGCATTTCGATGACAGCCTTCCGAGCATCCCGGTGCCCTTCACCTCTGCACAATGGGGCAGCCTCGCCTCGTTCGGCGCGCGGCCCTATTCCAATACCCGCAAACTCTATGGATCGAGCGGCAACAGTTTCGTGGCAGTGGTCGAATTCGGGCCCAAGGTTCGTGCCTGGGCAGTGACGGCCGGGGGCGAAAGCGGGGATCCTGCGTCGCCGCATTTCAGGGATCAGGCCGACCGCTATGCCGGCGGGAAGCTGCGCCCCGTATGGTTCTACCCGGCCGACATCTCCGCGCATGCCAGCCGGCGATATCGGCCAGGCGCCACGAACAAGAAGCACTGAACTGCGGCTTCGGTCCGGGCGATGTCAGGCGACGCAATGACCTCGACCTACAATTCCACTAGTTCGACTGCATGCTTACCTTGCAGCGCACCTCAATACGCGGCATGTTGCGCATGATAATTACCCCTCTTGAGGTTGGTGGTTTATTCCGATAACACAGTGCTGCGTGCACGGTGGTCGTTTCCGGACGGCACGGGCGGGGGATTGGGTCGCGAGACCCACATGATCTGGAATGGCTCAGATGAATTACGAGACGCGCACGATCGGCAATGAGGAGATACGCGGGCTCCCTTCCCCGGACGCGCCACGCCGCAGCCGGGCAGGTCTGATCGGTATCGCCATAGTCGTCGTGGCGATCGTTGCCGCCGTGGCGTATTTCGCGTTTGGCCGGGCAAAGCCGGTCACCAAGTCGGTCGAACAGCTGCCGCTCGTTTCAGTCGTGGTACCCGGACGATCGAGCGTCTCGCGCGTGGTATCCGCCACGGGATCGCTGGCCGCGCGCCGCGAGATGCCGGTGGGCGTCGCCGGTGATGGCGGCATGGTGACGCGCGTACTGGTGGAACCCGGCCAATGGGTCGCCAAGGGCCAGGTTCTGGCACTCGTCGACCGCTCGGTACAAACCCAGACGGCCGCCTCGTTGAGTGCGCAGATTGCGGTCGCCCGATCGGATGCCGCAATCGCACAATCCGAACTGGACCGCGCACAGGCGCTGGTGACACGGGGGTTCCTGTCCAAGGCGGATCTCGAGCGCAAGGCTGCGACGCGCGATGCGGCGCTGGCACGCGTGCGGGTCGCTCAGGCGACGCTGGGTGAAGCGAATGCGCGGACCAACCGCCTCGATATCCGTGCGCCGGCCGCCGGCCTGGTCCTGACCCGCGCCGTCGAGCCTGGCCAGATCGTCGGCCCAGGGACCGGTACGCTGTTCCGTCTGGCCGAGGGCGGCCAGATGGAAATGCGCGCGCAGGTCAGCGAATCCGAATTGCGCGGCGTCAGGATCGGCGCCCACGCCGACGTCACCCCCGTTGGCGGCAGTCAGAGCTTTGCCGGCCAGGTCTGGCAGGTTTCGCCCGTGATCGACCCGCAAAGCCGCCAGGGCATTGCGCGCATTGCACTGACGTACGATCCCGCGCTCCGGCCCGGCGGCTTCGCCTCCGCCGCCGTGGTCGCCGGCGAGACCAACGTTCCGCAGTTGCCCAACTCGGCGATCCAAAGCGACGACAAGGGCAATTTCGTGTACGTGATGGGCAATGGCGACAAGATTGTTCGACGCGCGATCAAGGTCGGCGAAGTGTCCGATCGTGGTGTGGCGATCGTCGACGGACTGAACGGGACCGAACAGGTCGTGCTTTCGGCCGGCGCGTTCCTGACGCCGGACCAGAAGGTCAAACCGACGCGGGTCACTGCACCGACGACAAACCAGAGGTAAGGCGATGAACTTCCGGAACATCTCGGCCTGGTCGATCCGCAACCCGGTCCCGTCGCTGGTCCTGTTCTTCATGCTGACGCTGGCGGGCATCGTCAGCTTCACGCGGCTGGACGTGAACAACCAGCCCGACATCGATTTTCCGGTCGTCATCGTCGATATCAGTCAGCCCGGCGCTGCACCGACCGAACTCGAAACCCAGGTGACGCAGCGCGTCGAGGCGGCATTGCGCAGCCTGCAGGGAATCGATGAGATCGATTCGACCGTGACCGAAGGTGATTCCCAAACCGTCGTCCAGCTTGCGATCGGCACGCCGATCGATCGCGCGGTCGAGGACGTCCGCTCGGCAGTTGCCCAGATCCGCAGCAACCTGCCCGAGGGCATTCTCGAACCGCAGATCATGCGCGCCAACACGACCGGGAACGATCTCGCGAGCTATGCCGCGATCAGCACCGACATGACGGTCGAACAGCTCAGCTGGTACATCGACAACAACGTCGCCAAGGAACTGCTGTCGGTCCCAGGACTTGCCGGGGTCACCCGCAATGGCGGCGTGGACCGCGAGATCCGCGTGATCCTCAACCCCGCCAAATTGTCCGCGCACGGGCTGACCGCGTCGCAGGTCAACCAGCAGCTGCGGCAGGTCAACCTCAACGCCGCCGGCGGACGGGCGCAGCTTGCCGGGTCGGAACAGTCGGTCCGCGTCCTTGGCAATGCGCAAAGCGCTTATCAGCTCGGCCAGACGCAGATCGCGACCGGTCTCGGCCAGACGCTGAAGCTCGCCGATCTCGGGCGGGTCGAGGATCTGTATGCGGAACAGCGGTCCTCCTCCGCGCTCAATGGCCAGCAGGTGCTGTCGTTCGACTTCCAGCGCGCCAAGGGTGCATCCGACGTCACCGTCTTCGAGGAGGCCGAGAAGAAGCTCGCGGCGCTCGAAGCCCGTAATCCGAAGGTGCATTTCAAGCGCATCTCGGACAGCGTGAAATACACCAAGCAGCAATATGACTCGGCAATGGAGGCGATGGTCGAAGGCGCCGCGCTGGCGGTCGTCATCGTGTTCATCTTCCTGCGCGACTGGCGCTCGACGATCATCTCTGCGCTCGCCATCCCGCTCTCCGCAATCCCGACCTTCTGGATCATGGATCTGCTCGGCTTCACGCTCAACAACATGACCTTGATGGCGTTGAGTCTCGTGGCAGGCGTGCTCGTCGACGATGCGATCGTCGAAATCGAAAACATCGTCCGTCACATGCGCATGGGTAAATCGGCCTATCAGGCGGCGATCGACGCCGCCGACGAAATCGGGCTCGCCGTGCTGGCAACCACCATGGCAATCGTCGCGGTGTTCCTCCCCGTCGGCCTCATGCCGGGAATTTCAGGCCAGTTCTTCAAGAACTTCGGCCTGACGGTCGTTGCCTCGGTGCTGATGAGCCTTGCCGTTGCGCGCCTGATCACCCCGATGCTCGCCGCCTACTTCCTGAAGGCGCATGGTTCGGCTTCGCATGGCGAAGGCTGGATCATGGACCGCTATATGGCAGTCCTGCGGTGGACCCTGCTGCATCGCTGGTCCGCGATCCTGGGCGGCGCCGTCGCCTTCGGTGCGACCATCTACCTGTTCATGTCGATCCCGGCGACGTTCCAGCCGTTGCGCGACAGCGACTCGAGTACCGCCAACGTCGAGATGGTGCCGGGCACCACGCTGGCGGAGACCAAGGCCGTCGTGGCGCAGGTTGCGGACATTCTGCAGAAGCAGCCGAGCGTCGAATCGGTCTATTCCCGCGCATTCGTCGGAAACGGTCGCGTCACCGCGATCTTCAAGCCCAAACGCGACCGCGCGATGAAGAGCTATGAGTTCGAGCGCGCGTTGGCCCCCACGCTCCAGACGATCCCCGACGCGCGCGTTTCGTTCCGCTCGTCCAGTGGCTGGGGCAGCGGGGGGCGTGCGCTGACGATCACGCTCGGCAGCGATGATCCCAAACTGCTGGCCGAAACCGGCGCCAAG
The DNA here is from genome assembly GCF_022662475.1 of Sphingomonas sp. TREG-RG-20F-R18-01. Lineage (GTDB taxonomy): Bacteria > Pseudomonadota > Alphaproteobacteria > Sphingomonadales > Sphingomonadaceae > Sphingomonas. The sequence continues at coordinate 149,008 of NZ_JAKNQQ010000004.1, read as the reverse complement.
CTGGTCGAGCAGATGAGCCGCTTGCCCGATCTGGTCGCTCCGCGAATCAGCGGCGATCTGAAGCGCCCCGAGATCGTCATCACGCCGCATATGGATCTTGCCGCGAGCATGGGTGTGACGACGGCGGCGATGTCCAATGCGATCCGCATCGCCACCCTCGGCGACATCGATCAGAACAGCGCGAAATTCTCGTTGTCGGATCGCCAGATCCCGATCCGCGTCGCGCTCGACCAGGATTCGCGCCAACGGTTGTCGACGATCCAGAACCTGCCGGTGCAGACCGCGGCCGGTGGATCGGTCCCGCTGAGCGTCGTCGCCGACATCGGCTTCGGCGCCGGGCCGACCAAGATCGAACGCGTCGCGCAGCAACGCCAGCTGACCGTCGGCGCCGATCTTTCGCCGGGTGTCGTGAGCGGTACGGCGCAGAAGGAAATCCACGACCTGCCGATCATGAAGACGCTGCCGATCGGCGTTAAGGAGCTCGTTCTCGGCGAATCCAAATGGCAGCAAGAGCTGATCCAGAACTTCATCATCGCGCTGGTGGCGGGCATCTTCCTCCTCTTTGCGGTGCTGGTGCTGCTGTATCGTCGTCTACTGCCACCCTTCATCAACATCATGTCGCTGCTGGTCGCGCCGCTGGGCGGCCTGATCGGTCTGGCCGTCACCGGAACGCCGATCTCCATGCCCGTCTATATCGGGTTGATCATGCTGCTCGGGATCGTGGCGAAGAACTCGATCCTGTTGATCGACTTCGCGTTGGAGGAGATGAACAAGGGCGTCGACGTCGTGACCGCGATCATCGATGCGGGGCACAAGCGTGCGCAACCGATCGTGATGACGACGGTTGCGATGGTGATGGGGATGATGCCGACCGCGCTTGCGTTGACCGGCGATGGATCATCGCGCGTGCCCATGGGCATTACCGTGATCGGTGGACTCACCATGTCCACCGTGCTGACGCTGCTCATCGTACCCGCGAGCTTCAGCCTGGCGGTCGGCATCGAGAGCCGCGTCGCGCCGGTCCTGCGACGGCGGTTGCTGACGTACCGGCCGGGTGACGAAGGCGGCCCGCTGATCGAACACAAGCCACCGACGCAACCCCAGCTCGGCCCGGGGGAACCACCGCGCATCCATTACAAGCCGGGTGACGACAAGCCGCAACCTGCGGAATAATCGGCCCGATCCCGTTCCCGGCGGAAAAAAGGGGCCCCGCCGGGACATGCCCCTTGAACAATCGCGGGGTTCGGGGATTGGTCCCGCAATGCGACGTTCAAGCTCGACCCGTGCCTTCGAAGCGCCTCCGGCAGGGCTGGTGCGTATGCGCTGGATTGCCGGTGGGCTGCTCATTGCGATGGCGATCATCTTTTTCGTCGCGCGCGCCTATGCCGACCCGCGGCATCCCTTCGGCTATGCGATGGGCTTTGTTCGCGCCTTTGCGGAGGCGGCAATGGTCGGCGGGCTGGCCGACTGGTTCGCGGTGACGGCGTTGTTTCGCCACCCCTTCGGGCTGCCCGTTCCCCATACTGCGATCATCCCGCGCAACAAGGATCGCATCGGCACCACCCTGGCGGCCTTCCTGCGTGACAATTTCCTGACGCCGCGCGTCGTGGCACGACGGATGAACGGTCTCGACGTCGCGGGCGCAGTGGGGCGCTGGCTTGCCAATCCCCCCGGGGGCGACGGCCGGCTGCGACGCGGCGCATCGCGGCTCGCCGCGAACATGCTGGAGGCCTTCGATCAGCAGCGGCTCGGCGGGATGGTCAAGGCCGGGATCGGCCAGCGGCTGCGCGCGCTGGACGTGGCCCCGCTGCTAGGGCAGGCATTGACGGCCGCCATTGCAGAGGACCGGCATCTGCCGCTGCTCGACGGGATCGTGCGCTGGGCAGCGCGCGTCCTGGAAGCGAACGAGCATGTCGTCCGGGCGATGGTCAGCGAACGTTCGGGATCGGTCATGCGCTGGACGGGGCTCGACGAAACGCTCGCCAACAAGATCATCGATGGCTTGAACGGGATGCTGACCGGCATTGCCGACGACCCCGACCATCCCTTGCGGGAAAAGGCCGAGGAAGGACTGGCAACCCTCGCCCACGATCTGGTCCATGACCCGCGCATGCGGGAGCGGGTCGCGGCGGTGAAAGCCGAGATCATCGACAATCCTGCAATGCAGCGATGGCTCGATGGGCTGTGGGAACAGGCACGAACCGGCATGCTGAAAATTGCCCGCGATCCGGACCGGTTGCTGGCTGGTCCCGTGGGGGATGCGTTGCGGCAGCTCGGCGGAACGCTGCAGACCGATCCCAAGCTGCGGCGCACGATCAACCGGTTCGTTCGTCGCGCGGTGGTCGGCCTGGCGGCCGACTATGGCGACGGTATCGTGCGGCTGGTGTCCGAAACGGTGCAGGGCTGGGATGCCGACACCATTACGCGGCGACTGGAAAATGCGGTGGGGCGCGACCTGCAATATATTCGCGTCAATGGGACCCTGGTCGGCGGGTTGGTCGGACTGGCGATCCATGCGGTGGACGTGGCGCTGTAATCGGCACTACGCCACGCCCTACGGAAGGTCGGCGTCAGCCCCGTACTTATCGTGCCCAATCCTCGACCGCCCAGCCGCGCAACGCCGCCATGGTACGAAGCGGCGGGTGCGGATTGACCGCAATCCCGACATCCGCCCATTCGAGCGACGGGGCGTCCGAAGCATGATCCGAATAGAAGCGCACCACCGAATCGGTCCGGGCCATGCCATGGTCCGCCAGCCACGCCTGGATCATCGTCAGCTTGGCCGGCCCGTAGCAATTCTCGCCCGCGATCTTCGCCCGAATCGTACCGCCTTCCCGGACGACACCGGTTGCGATCACGTCATCGAAACCAAGGCGTGCGGCAATCGCCTCGGCATAGAAGCCGTAGGATGCGGTCGCCATGACGATCCGATAACCGGCCGCGCGATCCGCCGCGATCTGATCCCGCGCGCCGCGATAGATACCGGATCGGTCGAGCTGTTCGGCGAATCGTGCCGCCGCGCGCGTCGCCGTCGCTTCCGGCATGCGCCCGCCCAGGAGCAGCCGCTGCGCAATTTCCTTCAGTCGCGGCCGACTGACCACGCGCAGCCCATAGCCGACCCCGGCGATCGCCGCGACCGGCAGGAACAGCAGCCGCCACGGCGATTCCGCACGCGCCGTAGCGACGAGGAACTTCGTCCAGGTCGGCGCGTATGTGATCGTCTTGTCCATATCGTAGACGGCAAGTTGGTGCATGGCTGAGTTCAGACCACAGCAACGCTTGCCGATCCAGTCCAATTGCAGCAAGGAAGGCGCGAATGACCGAACCGGCCGCCTTCTCCCAAGACAGCGACACGATACGCTTTACCGGCAGCCTGTCGCTCGCCCAGATCGGGGACCTGCCCGAGCGTCTCCGCGCCTTTGATGGAAAGGTCGCGCATGTCGATCTGGCCGGGATCGATCGCATCGATACCGTCGGCGCGTGGATCGTGCACCGCTTTGCTGCCCAGCATGATGCCGACATCCTCGGCCTAGATGCAGATGGTGAGCATCTGCTGCAACAGGTCTCCAATGCCGACCAGCCCGTCGCGATGCGCCCTGCCCCAGTCGGCAGCTTTACACGCGTCGTCGGAGAACTCGGCGATGCCGTCGTTTCGGCGGGGCAAACCCTGTACGGTCTGCTCGGATTCTTCGGCGCGACGCTGATCGCGTTCTGGAATGTCGCAACGCATCCAAAGCGGTTCCGCTTCAATGCGGTGGTACAGCGGTTCGAAGTCGTCGGCGTCACCGCGTTGGGGATCATCGGGCTGATGAGCTTCCTGATCGGGATCGTGATCGCGCAGCAGGGCTCGGTACAGTTGCAACAATTCGGGTTCGAGGTGTTCACGATCAATCTGGTCGGCCGGATCACGCTGCGCGAACTCGGGGTTCTGATGACCGCCATCATGGTCGCCGGCCGTTCGGGATCGGCGTTCGCCGCGCAATTGGGCACGATGAAACTGACCGAGGAGATCGACGCGATGCGGACGATCGGCGTTTCGCCAATGGAAGCGCTGGTCTTGCCACGCGTGATCGCATCGGTCGTGATGATGCCGCTGCTCGGCATGTACGCCTCGATCATCGCCATCGTCGGCGGTGGCCTGTTGTGCTGGGTTTCGCTCGGCATTCCGCCGGTAACGTTCGTCCAGCGCATCCGCGAAGTCGTGCCGGTCACCGATTTGTACGTCGGCTTGATCAAGGCCCCCTTCTTCGGGCTGATCATCGCCATGGCCGGTTGCTTCCAGGGCATGCTGGTCGAGGGCGATGCCGAACAGGTCGGCACCCGCACGACCGCCGCAGTGGTGCAGGCGATTTTCCTGGTGATCGTGCTCGATGCGTTCTTTGCGGTGTTCTTCACCTCGATCGGATGGGTGTGATGGAAACCGGCAACGCCAAGGGTAAAGAGAATGACGACGTCATCGTCGTCCGCGATCTGGTCAACGGGTTCGGGGAGCAGCTCGTCCATGACGGGGTGAACCTAACGGTCCGCCGCGGCGAGATCTTCGGCGTGGTCGGCGGATCGGGCACCGGCAAGTCCGTGCTGATGCGCTCCATCATCGGCCTGCAGACACCGATGTCGGGAACGATCGAAGTGTTCGGCGAGACCACCGTGGATCGCGAAGAGATCGAGATCACGGATCTCACCAAGCGGTGGGGCGTCCTGTTCCAGGGTGGCGCGCTGTTCTCCACGCTAACCGTGGCCGAGAACGTCCAGGTTCCGCTGCGCGAATTTTACCCCGAACTGGATCCGGCGCTGCTCGATGAGATCGCCGCCTATAAGGTGGTCATGAGCGGTTTGCCCGCCGACGCCGGACCAAAATTCCCGTCCGAGCTGTCCGGTGGCATGAAGAAGCGCGCGGGCCTGTCCCGCGCCCTCGCGCTCGACCCGGAACTGCTTTTTCTCGACGAACCCACCGCCGGACTGGACCCGATCGGCGCGGCCGCGTTCGACGAACTTACCCAGTCGTTGCAGAAGACGCTCGGGCTCACCGTGTTCCTGATCACCCATGATCTCGATACGCTGTATGCGATCTGCGACCGGATCGCGGTGCTGGCGGACAAGAAAGTGATCGCGGTCGGCACGATCGACGAGTTGCTGGCGCTGGATCATCCGTGGATCCAGGAATATTTCAAGGGGCCGCGCGGCCGCGCCGCGGTGGCGACGATCGAGCGTAACGAACATGCTGACGCTGCAGCGGAAGGGCAATAGCTGATGGAAACCCGCTCAAACCACGTGCTGGTCGGATCGGTCGTGCTCATCCTGCTGACGGTGATGCTGCTGTTCCTCGTCTGGATCCTGCGCTGGGGCACGGCCACGGACAAGGAATATGACATCTTCTTCAAGCAGTCGGTCGACGGCCTGGCGAAGGGATCGGCGGTCGCCTTCTCCGGTGTCGTATCGGGACAGGTCAAGGAGATCGCGCTGTGGAAGCCCGATCCCTCGCTCGTGCGTGTCCGCATCAGCGTCAATCCCGATACGCCGATCCTGATCGGGACGACCGCATCGCTGCAGGGCAGCTTCACCGGCACCAGCACGGTGCAGCTCGACGGCGCCGTCAAGGGCGCCGCGCCGATCGCTTGCCCGACGGACAATCCGCTCGCGGAATGCCCCAACGGCGTTCCGACCATTCCGACCAAGCCCGGCGGTCTCGGTGCGTTGCTGAGCTCGGCGCCGCAGTTGCTCGAACGCATCTCGACGCTGACCGAACGTCTGTCGGACATGCTTTCGGACAAGAACCAGCAGTCGATTCAGGGTATTCTCGCCAATACCAATCGCCTGAGCGCGGCACTGGCGGATCGTGGGCCCGAGATTGCCGCGACGCTCGCGGAGACGCGGGTCGCGATCCAGAAGGCGGGTGTCGCTGCGCAGCAGATCGGCAGCCTCGCGGATACGACCAATGGCGTGCTGAAGGACGACGTCCGCCCGGTCATGGCCAATCTGAACAAGACGATCGCCTCAGCCCAGCATAGCGCCGAGACGCTCGATGCCGCGATCGGCGATGCCCGGCCGGGCCTGCAGGCCTTCTCCAAGCAGACCATTCCCGAGGTCGGCCAGCTCGTCCACGACTTGCGCCAAATGTCGATGGCGCTCACCTCGGTCGCCGAAAAGGTCGATCGTGGGGGCGCGGGGGCGCTGGTCGGCCAATCCAAGCTGCCTGATTACAAGCCCGGAAAGGGACAGTGACCATGATCCGTTCGACCAAATCGCTGCTCGCGCTGACCGCACTGGCGTCGCTGTCCGGCTGTATCAGCTTTGCCGCGAAGCCGCCGCCCTCGCTGCTCACGCTGACCTCGGCCAATACGTTGCCGGTCAACCAGACGCAGTCGTCGAGCACCTCGCCGACGATCACGATCCAGGTACCCGCGGTCGCACAGGCGCTGGCCGGGGTCCGGGTCCCGGTCCAGGCCAGCACCACCACGATCGCCTATGTCGCCAAGGCGCAATGGGTCGAACCGCCATCGCGGATGTTCGCCCGGCTGCTGTCGGACACGATTCCACCGCGCACCGGGCGGATCGTGCTGAGTAGCGCGCAATCCTTTTCCGATCCCGGGGCGGTCCTGTCCGGCGAGCTGCGCGCGTTCGGGGTCGATGCCGGCACCAACATGGCAGTCGTGGCGTTCGACGGATCCTTGATCCGCAGCACCGGCAAGGTCGTGGAAAAGCGTCGCTTCGAAGCGCGCGTACCCGTCAGCGCCATTGCCGCAGCGCCGGTTGGCGCCGCGCTGAACACCGCCGCGAACCAGGTCGCGGTCGAAGTAGCGGACTGGGTCGGCCGCTAGCCGCTCTACCTTCCGGCGATGGCCTCGACCGTCGCCGGGGCGCATGGCGCGACTTAGCCAGTGGGTGCCTTGCGCACCGGTACCATCAGATTGCACAGATCCGCGGTGCCCGCCGGCACCGTGAAAAACGGCAGCCCACGATTCGCGCGCGCCTCCAGCGTGAGGGCAAAGGCCGGAGCGTCGGGTCGCAGGTATTGATAGACCGGCCGTTCACCAGCCGGCATATCTGCCATGATCGCGATCCGTTTGATCCGCACGCGCATTTTTGGATCCTCATACAGGCCAAGCCCGCCCCCGGTCCCGCGCGGCAAGGCGGAGAGCGCCGCCATGCCGTCGATCACCCGCCCGACCAGCGCGATGTTGCGGTCGAGGTGGCGCGGCGCGTGGCCGATCACCGCATACAGGTCTCCGCCCGTCCCCGTATCTGGTGCGAGATCGCGCGCGACGCCGACCATGCCATAGCAATGCGGCAACCATTGTCGCCGCCCGTCCCCCGCGACGGCCCAGCCGGTCGGCGTAAATCCCGTCCGCGCGGCATAGGCGTCGCGATACGGGTTCGCGACGGCCTGGCCATGCGCGCCCCACGCCCACTCATATTCGGCCGGGGGGCGTCGTGTGATTCCGGCGGCGGGAGGCTTCTTTTCGGACGCGTCGCCCCATTGCGTGACGTAATCGTCCTGGACGCGATAAACGGTTGCATCCCCCCACCAGCCGCTGCGCGCGATCGTCCGGATGTTCGCGACATGCACCGGTGCGAAATCGGGCGCGAGCCAGATCACGCTGCGCTGCCCGTCGGCAAAGTCGATCACCAGCAGGTCTTCGGGCGCGATCGCGTTCCAGGCGGCGGCAGGCGCCGCGGCGGCAATCTGCGCAGCGGTTGCCTTCGCAGGAGGCGGCGTCGCGGAAACCACCTGAGCGGCGACGAGCGCAAGGATGAAGGGCATAAAGGTCATGGCGGGATGGTGCCATGCCGAGCCTAAAACATGCAATCCCCCCGGTCGGCATGTTGCGCGCTTGCACAGGCGCGCGCGACGCTCTAGGGCCAGCCTCCTGTCCAGGACATGCGGAGCGGTGGCCGAGTGGTCGAAGGCGCTCGCCTGGAAAGTGAGTATACGTCAAAAGCGTATCGAGGGTTCGAATCCCTCCCGCTCCGCCACTACCCTCCGAGTTGAAACGAAGAATTCCGAATAAGTCTTCGGTTTCCACAACCGCTTCCCGATGACGAGTGTGCGTGAGGCCGAACGCCGCCGGACGCTTACCTCGGAACTCGCCAGCCTCGGCGATTTATACCGCGCCAATCTCGGACCTTCGTTGAGCGAGCTCGATAGCAGGAACCGAACGCCTTTTTCTGGCCGAGCCCGCTGGCCTTCTGACGGAAGCGATGCGTTAGAAACGATCGGTCTTGTAGCGCGTCTGCCGATCGACGACCGCTCGAGCGCGGTTGTAATCAACTCGTCGGTGGGACTGCCGGGCTCATCTCCAGTTCGCGGTCGTCGAACAAGGCTCGGTCGTGGACCGGCACCATGCCCCGACCGTTCGAGAATGAGCGGCATCGCCACACCCTCTGCAACGGTGTGCAACTCGCGATCCTAAGCGCCTTCCCTCGGGCGGCATGATACGACATGATGCCGCCAACACACCTACCGGGGGGACCGTGATGACCGACCTGACACGCCGCGACGCTCTTGCCGCGGCTGCTTTCGCCGCCGTCGCTACCGCGCTCCCCGCCTGGGCACAGGACCGGACCGCCGTCGCGGACGTGGCGGCGTGGGATCTTCGGGAAATCTATCCCGACGACGCGAGCTGGGATGCCGCGCGCAAGGCCGTTCTGACGAAGATTCCCTCGCTCGCCAAATACAAGGGCACGCTTGGCACCGGAGCCGACGCGCTGGCCGCCGCCTTGGTCGCGCAGTCCGACCTCGCCCGCGACAGTGCGCGCGTCTCGACCTATGCCGCGCTCAAGAGCGACGCCGATCTGCGCGTCTCGGCGAACCAGGAAAAGCTCGCGCAGGTCGCCGACATGTTTACCGCATTGAGCGAGGCGGTGTCGTGGACGTCGCCCGAGATTCTGACTCTCGGCAAGGCGAAGATCGAGGGCTATCTCGCCGCCAACACGACGCTCGCGACACGTTTCGATGTCTATCTCGCTGATACGCTGCGCCAGGCGCCGCATACGCTCTCGCCCGAAGGCGAAGTGCTGCTCGCCGGTACCGGCGCGCCGTTTGCCGGGCCGGGCGACGTGCGCGAACTGCTGGTCGGGTCGGACATCCCCTGGCCAACGATCACGCTGTCGACCGGCAAGGCGGTTCGGCTCGACGACCAAGCCTATACGCTCAACCGCGACGCGCCGGTGCGCGCCGATCGCAAGGCGGTGTTCGATGCGTTCTGGGCGGAATATGGCAAGTTCAAAAGCTCGCTCGGCGCTGCCTATCTCGCGCATGTGAAGGCCGATATATATCAGGCGAAGGCGCGCAAATATCCGACGTCGCTCGCTGCCGCGCTATCTGAGCGCAACGTGCCCGAGCGCGTCTATCGCACGCTGGTGACCGAGGCGAATGCCGGCCTGCCGCAGTTGCACCACTATTTCGAAGTGCGCCGCAAGATGCTCGGCCTGCCCGACATGGCCTATTACGACATATATCCGCCGATCGTGTCGCTCGACCGGAAGGTCACCATCCCCGAAATGCGCACGACGGTGCTCGAGGCGGTCAAGCCGCTGGGGCCGGAGTATGTCGCCTTGCTCGGCGCCTCGACCGCCAAGAAGTGGATGGACCCGCTGCCGCGACCGGGCAAGAAAGCGGGCGCGTACATGAACCCCGGCGCATACGACGTGCACCCCTATCTGCTGCTCAACCTCGGTGAGAATTACGAGGGGATGACCACCTTCGCGCACGAATGGGGGCATGCGATGCACACGCTGCTCGCCAACAAGACGCAGGTCTACGAGAAGGCCGATTACCCGATCTTCCTCGCCGAGATCGCATCGACCTGCAACGAATTGCTGCTCGCGGCCTATATGGTCGCCAAGGCCAAGACCAAGCAGGAGAAACTCTTCTATCTCGGCCAGCAGCTCGAGAGCATTCGCGGGACCTTCTACCGCCAGACGATGTTCGCCGAGTTCGAGCTCGCGGTGCACGACAAGGCCGAGGCGGGCGAGGGGCTATCGGGCGAGCGCTTCACCGCGCTCTATCTCGACCTGCTCAAGCGATATCACGGCCCCAAGGTCGCGATCGATCCCGCCTATGCCGCCGAATGGGCGTATATTCCGCACTTCTACACCAGCTTCTACGTTTACCAATATGCGACCTGCGTCTCGGCGGCCTCGTATTTCGCGCATTCGATCCTGAACGGCGGGGCGAAGGAGCGCGACACTTACCTGACGATGCTCAAGTCCGGTGGGTCGGATTATCCGACCGAGATCCTCAAGCGCGCCGGTCTCGACATGGCGAGCCCCGTGCCGTACCGCGCGGTGGTCGCGACGTTCAAGGACACGCTCGACCAGGTCGAGGCGTTGATCGGCTAGTCGAGCGGGTAGAGCATCGCGACGTTGCAGGGTTCTTAGCGAGCGCCGGCTTCCGCCATGCCCCCCGGGTCGTGGCGGAAGCCGCTTGCTCGTCCAGACGGATCCCCTCCACGCGCGCCGACTGACGTGGAGGAAAAGCCGATATCGGCGTCCACCGCGTCCACAACGGCGCATTCCATGTCGTCGCCCGTCTCGCTGATCGCGGTGCGGTCATGCCCGCCGGTCGCCCTGTTCCGCCGTGCGCCTGCAGCGAAGATACGCGGCCGTCAGGCGGAGGCCCCTAGCCGCAGCCCATCGTCAAGCGCGGCCGAGCCCAGCCAGCGTGGTGCGCAACGCTTCGTCCAGCGGTGTGCCTGGTACGTCACCCAGAAATTGCCGCAGCTTTGCATCGATCAGCCGCAGCGGCCGGCGCCACAGATAGATCATCTCCCGCATCTCGCGCACCGTTTCGTTGAAGGGCGCAAGCGCATGGATCACTGGCCAGGGAAAAGGGTAGATTGGCGCATCTGGCCGACCCGCCGCCTGACGGATCGCCTCGGCGAAACTGCGATTGTCGTCCACCCAGGTGCCGCCGAAATGGAAACGGTCGAAAGCGGCAAGTTCGTCGCGCCGTTCGAGCAGACGCACCATGGTCTCGGCAAGGTCGGGCAGATAGGCCCATGCATGCCCTACGCCGGCGCGCGCGGGATTGAAGACCCGTTGCACCGGCCCGGGCGTCGGCACCATGCCCTGCGCCAGCCAGCTGTTCCCACTGCGCGGCCCGTAGAAATCGCCCGCGCGGACGATGAGGGCTTTGGCCCCCTGCTCTGCCGCCCGCTCCAGCCGACGTTCCATTTCGACGCGGATGCGCCCCTTGCGCGTCTTCGGGTGCTGCGCAGCCGACTCGTCGACCGCCTCGCCGGCATCCGGATCGAAGTTGTAGACCGTCCCCGGAAGAACCACATGCGCGCCGTGTCTGGTCGCGGCGGCAAGGCTGTTGTCGAGCATTGGCAGGACCAGGCCGGACCAGTTGCGATACCCCGGTGGGTTCACCGCGTGAACGATCACCGCCATGCCAGCGGCGGCCCGGTCGACCGACGCCCGGTCCATCGCATCGCCCTGAACCCAGTGCAGATCCGGATTGCTCGACGCGGCATGCGCGGGATCGCGGTGCAGCGCCCGCACGTCCCAGCCGCGGGCGGACAAGACACGCGCGACCTCGCCGCCAATGCCACCCGTCGCGCCGATCACCAGCGCCGTATTCGATATCTTCGTCATGTCGCACCTCTTCGCTGCTGCTAGGAAGATGGACCGACATCGGGTAAACGAGAATTGGCGAAAAGCGCAGGGCGGCCATACAGGATTGCATGGATATGAGCGGTCCGGGATGGGAACTGTGGCGAACCTTCGACGCCGTGATGCGCGAAGGCAGCCTGTCGAGCGCGGCACGCGCGCTTGGCCTTACCCAGCCGACCGCCGGTCGGCATATCGCCGAACTCGAGGCGACGCTCAGCACGGGCGGGCTGTTCACGCGCTCCGCGCGCGGACTACAACCGACCGAAGCCGCGCGAGCGCTGGCGCCCCATGCCGAGGCGATGGCGGCAGCGGCGGCAGCGTTGGTCCGCATCGCCTCCGCGCCGACCGACGTGGCGGCCGGCGTCGTCCGCATCAGTGCGAGCGAGGTCATCGGCGCCGAGGTGCTTCCGCCTATCCTGACCGCCTTGCATACCGCCCATCCCGGACTGACGCTGGAGCTGTTGCTGACCAATGCTTCTTCCGACCTGCTGCGCCGCGACGCCGATCTGGCGATCCGGATGACGCAGCCCAAGCAGCAGGCGCTGCTTGCCAAATCGGTCGGGCGCATCCGCCTGGGGCTCTATGCCCGACGTGACTATCTCGCGCGATCCGGACCAATCACGCGCACGGCAGACCTCGCGCACCACGCCGTGATCGGTTTCGACCGTGATGCCGCTTCCTTGCGGACCATCAATGCCGTCTGGCCCGATCTTCCGGCGTTCGCACTGCGCACCGACAACCAGCTTGCCCATATCGCTGCGGTGCGGGCCGGGTTCGGGATCGGCGTGCTGCAGGATCCCATCGCCCGCCGCGACCCGGAACTCGTGCCGGTGCTCCGCGAAGCGTTCACCGCGCACCTGCCGGTGTGGATCGCGATGCACGAAGACCTGAAGTCGACCCACCGCATGCGGATCGTGTTCGACGCGCTGGTTGCGGGAATGGCTGCGCATGTTGGGGCGGTCCCCGATATGGAATGGAGTTGACCCAGCCTCGAACATCGCTCGATCGCGTTCGGCACCTGCACCGCTTCCGTTCATGCACGGACAGGGAAGGTGATGTGGCCGGCGGCCTCCGGCCCGACGACATGGCAGCCTCCTCGTAAGCGTCGTAATCGGAGGCGACGGATCGAGCCGCCTAGGACGCGTCGGCTGTATCCAGCCACCCCGCGCGCGTGAGCAGCTCGATCGCATCGTCGATGCGCCGGACGGCAGTCGCATCCAGTTGCGCGCGATCGTCCCCGATCAGCGCGCGCATCTGGTGCGGGACGAACACCATGTCGATGAACCGACCCGCAACGTCCGAAGCCTCCGCGACCCGGTCCGGCGCAGCGTCTGCCCCGGCAATCGCCTGTGCGACGCACGCGATACCGCCATCGCGGCCGATCCGGTCCACCAACCGGGCAAGATCGGGCATCCGATGTGCGGTGGTGACGACGACGCGCATCAGCGCGACCGCCTCGGGGGTCAACGCATGTTCGAGCAGGCTATGGCCCACGGCGCGCAGCCGATCCTGGACGGACAGATCCCACGGCACCGCGCCTGACGGGACCAGCGTATGATCGACCATCCGCCGCACCACCGCCGCGAACAGTTCCTCCTTGTTGGCATAGCGGGCGTAGAGACTTGCCTTCCCCGCCCCGGCCTGGACCACGACCTGATCGCAGCTCGTTGCGTCATATCCCAGCCGCAGGAACAGGTCGGTGGCGGCGTCGAGAATCCGGCGATCGACGTCGCCGGCCTGGTCGGCGGAGGGTCGCCCCCCCCGTCGGCGCTTGGCTGAATCACGCTTCGTACTGCTGAGCATTTGCATCCCGCAACCATATAGTCCATTCGACCGTTGAATGGAACTGAACGGTACAGTTCAGTTTCTGACATGGAGGTTGGTGATGGCTGCGATGACCCTTGAGGACCTGTCCGAAAAGATGGGGAAGATCGACTTCGGCATGCTTTCCACCCGTACCGAGGGCGGCGCGGTCGCAAGCCGGCCGATGAGCAACAATGGCGAAGTGGCGTATCGCGGGGACAGCTTCTTCTTCACGTTCGAAAGCGCGCGAACAGTGTCCGATATCGCGCACGACGCGCAGGTCGGGCTGACCTTCACCGGCGCGGCCGGCCTGCTTGGCGGCCCGCCGCTGTTCATCGCGGTTGAAGGTACCGCCGAGCTGATCCGCGACAAGGCGCAGTTCGTGCGCCATTGGACCAAGGATCTCGACCGGTGGTTCGAACAGGGCGTCGATACGCCCGGCGTGGTGATGATCTGCGTGCAGGCCGGCCGCATCCATTATTGGAACGGCAGCGACGAAGGCGAGGTCGCGCTGTGACCGATAGCGCGCCGCGGACGATCGCGCTGGCAGGTGCCACGGGCGACGTGGGGGGCCGCGTGGTGTCGGCGCTGGCCCGGCGTGGTGTGGCGGTGCGGGCGCTGGTCCGCAACGGTACGCCCGCCGCGGCGCAGGATGCGGTGCGCGCGTGCGGCGGTACGCCGGTCGCGGTCGATTTTGCCGACCACGCTGCGCTCACGGATGCGCTCGCCGGCGTGGAATGCGTCGTCTCGGTCCTGAACGGGCTGGAGCCGGTCATTCTCGATCTTCAGGGCAGGCTGCTCGATGCGGCGGTCGCGGCGGGCGTACCGCGCTTCGTCCCGTCCGACTTCTCGCTCGATTTTGCTAAGACCCGCCCCGGCGACAACCGCAACATGGACCTTCGGCGCCGCTTCATGGCGCGGGTCGATGCCGCGCCGATCCATGCGACCTCGATCCTCAACGGCGCGTTTGCGGACTTGTTGACCGGCCAAGCGCCGATCGTGCTGCCGCGCTTCCGACGCATCCTCTACTGGGGTGACGTCGACCAGCCGTTCGACTTCACGACGAAGGACGATGTCGCGGATTATACCGCCGACGTGGCGCTCGATCCCGCTGCGCCCCGCTTCCTGCGGATCGCGGGTGACGTCATGTCTTCGCGCGATCTGGCGGCGTTGATGACGCGGCTCGAGGGGCGCGCGTGGAAGCCGTTCCGGGCGGGCGGGCTCCGGCGTCTCTCGACGCTGATCCGGATCGCGCGCGCGCTATCGCCGCAAACCGATGCGCCGTTCCCGGCGTGGCAGGGCATGCAATATGTCCGCGACATGGCGAGCGGGCGCGGCAAGCTCTCGCCACTTGATAACGACCGCTACGGCAAGACGGACTGGACCCGCGCCGAAGCCGTGCTCGCCCCGACCGTCTGACCGACGACGGCACGCCGTACTGGCTGCCGAGCGCGCCGGTGCCGCCGAAGCCCGTTACGGCTGTTCTCACCGGCTGGCGAAGTTACGGACCGACCAGCAGGTATCTTACGCTGCCCCCTACCCTGCCAGCGTCCGCTCCGACGTCCACGCCAATCCGCGTCAACCCTCCGGCCGCACCATCTGCGGTGGCAGGAGCACCAGGCGGGCAGCTTCCTCGGCATCTTGCCGGAGTGCGTCGCGCGGTGCGCCGATCTGCGCATGCATCGTCAGACCGCGGGCGAGGTCGAGAATCTGCCGCGCGCGCGTGGCGACGGGAAAGTCAGGCGGGATTTCGCCCGCACCGATCCCATCGCTCAGACGGCGTTCCACCAGCGCCTGTCCACCAGCGGCGGCGTCCTTCAGGAACTGCCTGACCTCGGCGTCGTCCACGAGCGGCGCGACGCACACCATCAGGCATCCCGGCACGGACCCTTCCTCCGTCGCAGCTTCCACGGCATGCCGCAGGAAACCGGCGATCGCGTCGCGAAGCGCCAGCGGCGAGAAGAGCGCCTTCGCGGCACCAGCGCCCTTCCGCTCAGCGTACGAACGAAGGACACGCAGGAACAGCGTCCGCTTGTCCCCGAAGACCGTATACAGGCTCTGCCGTCCAACGCCCATGCCCGTGATGAGATCGTCGATCGCGACACCCTCGTAGCTTTTCGACCAGAAGATCTGCGTGGCTTTGCTCAGCGCTTCGCTTTCGTCGAAGTTTCGCGGACGCCCGCGCGACCTGCCCGGATTTGTTAGCATTCAGTCCAATAATCCTTGACCACGTCCTTTGACCCAAATATGTACGGAACTAGTCCATAAATAGCAAGCGGGCCCGAAAGCCGTCTGGCTTTACCTCTTATCGTGGAACCGAATATGAGACATTCGATCGCTCTCGTCACCGGCGCCACGTCGGGGCTCGGTTATGCCGCAGCCCGCTTGCTCGCTGAGCGGGGATGGCAGGACGTCATCGTAACGGGGCGCAGCCTGGCCGCGGCCAAGGATACCGCCGCGCAGCTTGTGGCGGGGACCAGCAAACGAGTGTTCAGCCCGCTAGCGCTCGATCTGAACACGGCCGCCAGCGTCACGTCCGCGCTTGCCGATCTCGCCAAAGGCGGCCGGCCGATCGATTTTCTGCTGCTCAACGCCGGATTGGTCCCGACCAGGCGGCGGGTGATCACAGCCGAGGGTATCGAGGCATCGCAGGCCCCGCTGATCGGCCACCATGCACTGGCCGTCGGGCTGCTCAATGCCAATTTGCTGAGCCCTGACGCGCGGATTGTGATCACCAGCGCGGAGCCTGCCCGCGGGGGTGTCCCCATGTTCAGCTATACCGACCTGCCGGCGTTCGCCGCAAAAGACTATGGCGGCGACTATACCGCGGCGGCCGAAGCCCTGATCCGCAGCGGACCGAAGGTAAAATACGCGCCCAACACGGCGTATGCCGACGCGAAGCTGATGATCGCGTGGTGGGCCGAGGCGTTGGCGCGCCGGCTACCCGCCGGCATGGCCGTCTACGCTGTGTCGCCCGGTGCGTCGAACGCCACCAACGTCGCGCGAAACGCTGGCCCGTTGCTGAAGTATCTGATGATCCCGATCGTGAACCGCATTCCCGGCATGAATCAGGCGCCGGAGATCGCGGCCGGTCGTTACATCCAGGCATCGGCGTTCGGCACCGACGTTTCAGGGCAATTCTTCGCCTCGGCCATGGGGAAGTTCTCGGGCCCGATGGAAGTGCAACGCCAACCCCACCTCCTCGACGGCGCCAGTCAGGAAGCTGCTTGGCAAGCAGTCGTCAACGTCTCCGGCGTCGATGTGACTCACCCGGAATGGTTGAGGGCGGTGTCCGGCAGGCATGTCGGTCACGGAGCACTGGCCGCCGATTCCGATCGGGGTTCTCGCCCGCTGCTCTAGCCGTCAAGACGGCGGGAGCCGCCGGTAATGGTGCGAGGACCAAGCCATGGCTGTGATCACCCCCGTCGTCGCTTGGCTTCCGATCGCACATGACATCATGCCGGCTGCCCGCGGTGTTCCCCGCCGACGGGCATGCGCGCCTGGTCCTGCCCGAAGAGCGCCAGATCGAGGATGCCTGCGCGCTTTGCCACGATCGTGGGTACCAGCGCCTGGCCTGCGACGTTGACCGCAGTCCGCCCCATGTCGAGGATCGGATCGATTGCCAGCAACAGCCCCGCACCCTCGAGCGGCAGTCCCAGCGTCGACAAGGTCAACGTCAGCATCACGGTGGCGCCCGTCAATCCCGCGGTCGCGGCCGATCCGATCACCGAGACGAACGCGATCAACCCATAGTCCGAAGCGTGCAACGACAGGCCGAAGAACTGCGCGACGAAAATCGCGGACAGCGCGGGGTAGATCGCCGCGCAGCCGTCCATCTTGGTCGTCGCGCCCAGGGGTACGGCGAAGGCCGCATAAGCGCGGGGCACACCGAGACCGTGTTCGGTGACCTGCTCGGTCATCGGCAACGTCCCGACCGAGGAGCGTGAGACGAAGCCCAACTGGATCGCCGGCCAGGCATGGCCGAAAAAGCGTAGCGGGCTCAGGCCGTTCGCCAGCAGCAGGAGCGGGTAGACGACGAACAACACCAAGGCGAGCCCGAGATAGACCGCCCCCGCGAACGCGCCGAGCGCCGATAATGAACTCCAGCCGTACCGGATCACCGCGTCGCCAATCAGGGCCGCCGTCCCGATCGGCGTGAGCGCGATTACCCAGCGCAACAGCCGGCGAAAGACAATCAACGCGGAGGCGTTGAACGCCAGGAACCCGGCGCCGCCCTCCCCCGTACGGACCGCCGCCGCGCCGATCGCGATGGCGGCGACGATGATCTGCAACACATTGAAGGATATTGCCGTCTTTGCTCCACTCTCGTCGATCGTGGTCGACGCGCCGATGCCGAAAACGTTGGCCGGAACCAGGCCCTTCAGGAAATCGAGCCAGCTTCCGCTGCTCGACGGCAGCTTGGCGGCGGCGCGGTCGATGCCGGCATGCAGACCGGGCTCGATCACCAGCCCAAGAACGATGCCGATGGTTACCGCGATCAGCGCGGTCAGCGCGAACCACAGCAGCGTCTGGACGACCAGCTTGGCGGCATTCTCCAGATCGCGCAGTGCCGCGATCGACGCGACGATCGCGGTGAACACGAGTGGCGGCACCAGCGCTTTCAGCAGCTGCACGAAAATCTGGCCGACCGTGTGGAGCGTCTCCCCCAACAGCGCGCCGGACGCTCCGTCCAGCGCGCGCCCGGCAAACCCCAGGGCAAGTCCGATCGCCATGCCCAGCAGGACCTGCGCACCGAATGGCAGGCGCGGCACAGAGCGCTCGGCTGGTTCGGAAGAGGACATGGGCAGGCTCCGATAACGTCTGGCAAGGCTCCGCCACGCTGACGCGCAGGGCGCGAGCCTCTTGAACCAACCCGTCGCGCGCGTCCGCAAAGCCATCCTTGCGCCGGTCGAAGCAATTCTTTCATATCCTATCGGCTTGATAGGATATGTTGGCTTCAGGAGGCGATCATGATCAACCGGACGCACATATCCGCTCAGCCTCGCGCCGTACCGACGGCGCCGCCTTCGATCGACGACGCGGTGGCGGACCATCGGACTGCGCGAGCGGGGTGGCGCGCCCGCCAGGAAGAGGCGCGCGACGTTGCAAGCTTCCCGTCCCGTACAGGTCTGGAACAGGTGGTCGCCTTGCTGTCATCTGCGCTGTATCCGCGACGGCTCGGCCATTTCCGCGGCTCGGCGGTCGAGGAGGACGCGTTCGTCGCGGGGAAGCTGCGCGCTGCGCTGACGGCGCTCGAACGCGAGATCGCGGCCGAGATCGGCTATTGGCAGCACGAAGCCGGGCCGTTCGAGCCCGATCAGGCCGCGACGATCGCGCGCCTGTTCACGGCGACGTTGGGCGACATCCGGCGGCGGGTGGATAGCGATGTCGAGGCAGCGTTCCTCGGCGATCCTGCAGCGCGCAGCGTCGATGAAATCCTCGTTTGCTATCCGGGCGCCATCGCGAGCCTGTACCACCGCATCGCCCACGAACTTCACAACCTGGGCGCGCCGATCGTTGCGCGCGTGCTGTCCGAGATGGCCAACGAGCGCACCGGGATCGACATCCATCCGGGTGCTACGATCGGCGAGAGCTTCTTCATCGATCATGGCACCGGCGTCGTCATCGGCGAAACCGCTATCGTGGGTGCGCGGGTCCGGCTGTACCAGCATGTCACGCTGGGCGCGCGCAGCCCGGCCGGGCTCACGCGCGACGATGTGCGGGAACGCCACTCCCGCCATCCGATCCTGGGCGACGATGTCGTGGTCTATGCCGGCACGACGATCCTGGGCCGCGTAACGATCGGTGCGCGATCGACGATCGGCGGCAACGTCTGGCTGTTGTCCGACGTCCCCGAAGACAGCGTCCTGGTGCAACCGGAAGCGGTGCAGCTGGCTCCAGCGGCAGGGCGGGACCTGCGAGACGTGTTGCAACGGGCAGCAGCGCATTGAGCAGTGCAAACCCCTCGCCCTGCACGAGCGCCCGGCCCGTGATCGGCGTCCTGTGCTGCAACGAAGACAACGGGCGACCGGTGCAGTCGGTCGCCACGCGGTTCCTGTCGCCGCTGTCCCGCTTAGCGGATGCCGCGGTCGTGCTGGTGCCGGCGGTCCGCGACGATGCCAACATCGCGTCGCTGATCGTGCTGCTGGATGGCTTGTTGCTGACCGGCTCGCGCTCCAACGTTGCGCCGGAACAGTATGGCGGCGGTCCGCTTCCCGCCGGGCAGCGCCGTGATCCGGACCGCGATACGGTCGCGCTCGCGCTCGCCGGAGGCATGATCGAAGCGGGGAAGCCGGTATTCGGCATCTGCCGCGGCCTGCAGGAAATCAACGTGCTGTTCGGCGGTACGCTTTCGACCGCATGCCATGCCCGGCACCATCGCGGATCCTGGGATGGGTGTTACCAGGAGTTGTTCGGCCATTGTCACGATGTCGAGCTGAGGGCCGGCGGACTGCTCGCGCGATCGACCGGGCAGCGGCGCATGTCGGTCAATTCGGTCCACGAACAGGGGATCGATCGCCTCGGTGCCGGGCTTACGATCGAGGCCGTCGCCGCCGACGACGGATTGGTCGAAGCGGTCCGCGCCCGACCATGCGGAGCGGACGTGCTGGGCGTGCAGTGGCATCCCGAATGGGACGCCGAGCGCTCCCCCGAAAGCCGCGCCTTCTTCACTGTCATCGGCACGTCGCTGCGCGCGGCGGCGGCCGGCTGATCGGATCCACCATCGTTGAAAGGGGAAATGATGCACAAGATTCTACTGATGGTCGCGCCGGCCACCGCGCTGCTTTTGACCGTAAGTGCCTGTGCGAAGCCGGAGGCCGCGTCCAATACGGCCGTCGTCGACGCGGCCGTGGGGGACGATCCTTCGACGACGGCTGGCAATGCCGCGACAACCGACGACATCGGTAACGAGAATGACGCTTCCCGAACCGACCCGGCAACGCTGAACGCAGGGGAGCCTATCGGCAACACCCCCTAGTTTCCGGCCCGGGAACCGACGACCAACACGCATGGTAAGCTCCCGCGCGCGCCTCGGCCCGGCATCGTTGCCGGGCCCATTTTTCGCAATTGCGAACGATAGATTTCCTTGCTTCACGGCATCGACAAATCTGCCAAAGGGCATGTCACAAAAGCGCCCGAGGGCGCTGTGCCACTACATAGAAATTCCAAAGGGACCCGAACATGACCACCCCCCGGCCGCTGCTCGCGGTTGCAGCCTCGACCCTTGCCATGATGGTTGCCGGAACGGCGCATGCGCAGGCGCAACAAGCAGATGCCCCCGTCGCCATCGCCTCGGATACGCCTCCGGCATCGAACGACATCGTCGTCACCGGATCGCGCACCACCGGGCGATCGCGACTTGCCAGCAGTTCGCCGGTGGACGTGCTCAGTGCCGAGACGCTGCAGCATCAGGGCACGCCCCAGCTCGCCAGTGCGCTGGCCGCCGTCGCTCCGTCGATCGACTTTCCCCGGTCGGCCGCAGTGGACACGACCGACTCGATCCGGCCGATCACGCTGCGCGGTCTCAGCCCGGACCAGACGCTGGTCCTGATCGACGGTGTCCGCGGCCACAGCTCCGCGCTGCTCAACACCAACGGCTCGGTCGGGCGGGGCTCTGCCGCGTTCGATCTCGACACGATTCCAACGGTTGCGCTGGGCAGCGTCGAGGTGCTGCGCGACGGCGCCTCCGCGCAATATGGCTCGGACGCGATCGCCGGCGTCATCAACCTGCGGCTGCGCAAGGCCGATCACGGTGGCGGCGCGAACGTCAGCTTCGGTGAATATGTCACCGACGTCTCGACCGCGCGCACCAACTATCACCGCAACGACGGCCGGACCGTCGATGTCTCGGCGTGGCAGGGGTTCAAGCTCGGCGACGGCGGGTTCCTGACCGTCTCGGGCGATTACCAGAATCGCGACCGCACCAGCCGCGGCGATCTCGACCGGCGCGTGACGCCGAATGCGATCATTTCCCATTTCGGCGACCCGAAGGTCGAGCAATATAGCGGCTTCGTCAATTTTTCGGTGCCGGTCGGCGCGGTGTGGTCGGTCTACGGGCATGGCGGCTACCAGCATCGTGACAGCATCAGCGCAGCCTTCTATCGCCTAGCCGGCAACGTAAATACCGTTCCCTCGATCTATCCGAACGGCTTCCTGCCTCGCATCGGCGTACGGTCGGACGACTTCAACGGAGCACTCGGCGTCAAGGGCGTCGTGTCTGGCTGGAACGTCGATTTCAACACGTCGTTCGGTGCCAACGCGCTGCGCTTCGACACGCGCAACTCGATCAATTCGACCTACGGCGCGGCGTCGCCGACCGAATTTTACGACGGCCGGGTCCGCTATTCGCAGGTCACCGCGGGGCTAGACGTCGACAAGCAGTTCGGCCTCGGCAGCGGTACGCTTAACGTCGCCTGGGGCATCGATTCACGCTACGAGAGTTTCAAAATTACCCCGGGCCAGGTCGAATCCTATGCGCGCGGACCGCTTGGGGGCAACACCGCGCTCGGTAGCGGAGCACAGGGTTTCCAGGGCTTTACGCCAGCCAATGCGCTGGACCGGCACCGCGGCAACATCGGCATCTACCTGGACCTGGAAGCGAAGATCGCCGACCTGACGCTCGGTCTCGCCGGTCGTGGCGAGGGCTATTCGGACTTCGGCACGACCGGCACCGGCAAATTCTCCGCACGCTATGATTTCGGGCCGCATTTCGCGCTGCGCGGGACGGTGTCGAACGGGTTCCGGGCCCCGTCGCTGCAACAATCCTTCTACACCCTGACCCAGCCGCTGACGACCAACGTCAATGGGGTCGCGACGATCGTGGACACCGGCCTGTATCCGTCGACCTACCCGGTCGCAACCGCACTTGGCGGCAAGCCGCTGCAGCCGGAAAAGTCGTTCAACCTGTCGGGGGGCGGCGTGCTCCGGTTCGGCGGATTCGACCTTTCGGTCGATGCGTATCAGATCAAGATCCGCGACCAGATCGCGCTGTCAGACAACCTCGGCAGCGGCGTCAACAACACTGCCGCGATTGCGGCCTTGCTGGCACCGTTCAACGTGACGGCGGCGCGCTTCTTCGTCAACGGTTTGCGGTCGACCACCAAGGGCATCGACATCATCGCGCACTACCGGACGCAGCGGACCAGCTATGGCCTGTTCGACCTGACCACTTCCGCCAATCTCAATGAGGTCAAGATCACCAGCGTGCCGACCGGCACGGGCACGGTCGCGGTCCCGGCATTGTTTGGCCCGCAGCGGGTCGCCGCGTTCGAACATGGCACGCCAAGGGTCAAGGTGGTCGGCCAGGCCGACTGGTCGCTCGACCGGTTCGGCGCCACGTTGCGCGGGACCTATTACGGCAGCGTGACGCAGCCCGCGTCCTCGCTCGTCGATTATGTCGATACGGGTCGGCACTTCCTGGTCGATGCCGAACTGCGGGCAAAAGTGGCACGGGCGGCAACGCTTTCGGTCGGCGCCAACAATCTGTTCGACGTCTACCCCAATCGGGTTCCCGGCACCAATGTGCTCAACTATAACAATGGCGGGACGGCCTTCCCGTATTACTCTCCGTTCGGGTTCAACGGGCGCTATGTTTACGGCCGCGTAAGCCTGGCCTGGTAGGCGGTCGAACCGGGGCACCTGAGGGTGCCCCGGACGGTATTCCGGCATAGTTTCCAAATACGGCGATTGACTCCATCAATGATGCGATAGCACCATTGCGCCATGATCTCGCCGATCCGCCTCTCGATACTTTATAGTACGCTGTTTGTAGTATCGATCGGAAGCGGCCTATTATATCTGGTCTATAGCGTTGCGTTTTCGTCGCAGGACATCGTACAGTTGGGCGACGTGCCGCCCCCTACCGTGCGATCGATCCAGCCGCGCCCGGCAGACCTCCCGCTCGAGCATTTCCTGCCGCAACAGACGCTCGATCTGAGCGCCACACAGGCAGTGGCTCGGAATTTGGCAAGCGCGCTGGCGACGACCAATCCATCGCCCCCACCGTTCGATCCATCCTGGCTGTCCGAGACCGATTTCGGCGCATCCACGACCTGTCTCGCCACCGCAATCTATTACGAAGCCGCCGGCGAGCCGATCGCCGGCCAACAGGCGGTCGCTCAGGTCGTTCTGAACCGGTTGCGCAATCCGCATTATCCCAAGACGATCTGCGGCGTGGTCTATGAGGGCGCCGATCGGCGCGACGGTTGCCAGTTCACCTTCTCCTGCGACGGATCGCTCGCCCGCCGTCCCGATCCCGCCGCCTTGGCGCGCGCCCGCGGCGTCGCCGAGGCGGCGTTGCGCGGGGCAATTTCGCTGCCCGCCGGGCAGGCAACGCACTATCACGCGATCTGGATCGTTCCCCGCTGGGCCGGCGATCTGTCGAAGGTCGCCATCATCGGCCATCACGTCTTCTACAGGCCGCCCCGTCCTTACGGCGGATATGCGATGGCCTCGGTCGCGCCGACGCTGGAACATGCGGAGATACCTACGGAATTTGCGACCACGATGCCGCCCGGTCCAGATGGCGCGCCACCGGTGTCCGCAACGGACCTGCGCGACGGGCCACTGGCCGCGCCGTCCCGGTCAGCGACCGCGCCGACCGAACCCGTAGCATCGACCAACCCCGCCGCCGTGCCGACCGCTTCGGCCAAGTCTCCGCGGGACTTCTATCCGAAGGTACGACGGGACCGCCCTGCTCTCGCCATCCCGGGAACCTGAAGTCGCCACCCGGCATGGAGTTGGCGTCTTGGTCCGTTTCGGTATGCCGCGAACCGTCTGCCTGTTGGCTTGGGTGGAGCATCTCGGAGCGGGCGTAAGCGATAAATACGCGGCATGATCGCGCGTCTGATCCTTTCTCGCCATCCGTGCGCCTGGGCACGCCATCCGGGCGTAGCGATCGTCACGGTCCTGGTCGTCGGCGGGATCCTGACGACGATCCACAATCCCCTGGCGCTCCCTGTGCTGTTCCCGCTCGGTTTCTTCCTTTTTATCGTCGCGGCGGGCAACCGGATCGGCGGGGTCGTCGCAAACCGCGGGGCATATGTGCTCGGAGAATGTTCGTTCGGCATTTACATGCTGCACGGAATTGTCCTGCATGTCGCCTTCAGCGCCGCGCAGCCAATGCTCGCCGGGCGGCCGTTCGCGTGGATCGTCTGGCTCTACCCCGTTGCCGTGATCCTCGTCACGCTCGTATCCTTCGCAGCGTTCCTGTTCGTCGAAGCGCCGGCAATTGCAGTGGGTCGCAGGGCTGCGATGCGATTGCGACCCGCACGCCCCGCCGAAACGGCGGCACCCGCCGTCGACGGAATGCCAGCGGAACCCCTCTAGGCGGTCAGCCGCGCAAAGTCCGCGCCCGCGCTTGCCAGTAAAGTGGCGGAATCCAAATCCCGTGGCGGATTTATACTTACCGGCATACTACATTTATAGAATTACCTATAATTCCATATTCCCTTAATATTTTACACGAGAGCATATCGATCGTGATTCGATAAATCCAACCGTGGGGGCAGTATGGATCAGGTCGACACCGTCACGCGAATCGATCTGGATATTCCCGGCATTCCTCACGACGCCATGCGTTTGCTGGATATAGCGATCAGCATAGTTCTCCTGATCTTTTTTGGACCATTACTGATCTTCGTCGCCGCCTTGGTCAAATCCACCAGCACCGGCCCCGCTTTCTATTCGCAGCGTCGGATCGGCTATCAAGGACACGAGTTTCAGTGCTTGAAATTTCGCACCATGACCGAAGATGCCGACGCCAGGCTTGCGGCCCTGTTGGAGTGTGATCTTCGTGCCCGTGCCGAATGGTTGTTCGATCACAAGCTGCGACACGATCCGCGCGTCACGCCCCTGGGACGATTCCTCCGTCGCTCCAGCCTCGACGAATTGCCGCAATTGCTGAACGTGCTGCAAGGATCGATGAGCCTGGTCGGCCCGCGTCCAATCGTCGCCGCAGAGATCCCCCGTTATGGTCGCCGGTTTGTCCATTATACCGCTCTGCGCCCCGGCTTGACCGGACTGTGGCAGATCAGCGGCCGCAACAACACGACCTATCGCCGCCGCGTGGCGCTGGACGTCGTCTATGCGCGTCGCAGAAGCCTTGGCCTGTACGGACGGATCATGGTGCTGACGCTACCCGCCGTGCTGTTGCAACGTGGCTCGTACTAGCCCCGAATTTCGCGACCATCGGGCAACCGGGCGGTCGGACGTCCCCTTTGCGTACGGGTCGTCACCACCGCCTGCTCTACCGCGCCGGTCGCGCGCGGTGGGGATCGGTCTGCGCCCGGCGCGCGGGGCACGCTGGCTTTCACGGGGTCTGGCGCTGATCTTGATCCTGCCGCTCGCGATGGAGGGCGCGAATGCGGCGCTACTGTCCGCCGTCGCTTCGATCCTGTATCTGGGTTGGGCCGCCGTCGCCTTTGCGCGTTTGCCGAGCGATACCGGCCTCGCTCTGCGGATGGCACCAGTCGCCGCACCACTGCTGCTGCTGCTGGCATGGGTTGCGCTCCCGCTGCGCCCCCGCCTGGCAGCGGGGCTGGTCTCCCCGCCGCTGGACCCGGACCTCCTGGGCGTTGCCTGGTGCCATGCCTTTTCGCTGGTCGCCCTTCTGTTGGCCGCTGCCCACGCCGGCCGATTGCGGGGATTTGCGCGCATGACCGCTCGATGGCTATGCCTGTTCGCCGCGATCCTGATGACGGCGACACTGGCCCTGCGCGCGTTCGGCAGCCCGGAATTGCTGGGACCGTTGATCGAGGACCATCGCTACCACCGCTTCAGCGGCTTGATCGGCAACGCCAATGCGGCAGGCATCAGCTACGGTATGATCAGCCTGCTGATGACCGGCGTTGCGCACGACTATTGGCGGGAATGGCGGGATCGCGCGCGCGCCTGGCCGTCGATCGCCGCGGCGGTCGCGACAACCGGCGCAATGATGGCGACCGTGCTGGTCGCCCTGTCCCAGTCGCGCACCGCTTTCGCGGCGACCTGCGTCGCGCAAATCATTTTCGTCGTCGCGCTCCTTCCAACCGTCCGGGGTGGCCGCCAGCGCCTCCGGCGTCCCCTCTGGGCAGGCGCGCTGGGAATGGCCGCCGCTGCGCTGTGGCTGTCGACGGCCACCGTATTCGAACGCTATGGTGCGGTCGGCGACGATGGCGCGAGCCGGATCGCGATCCTGCGCCATTACGCCGCGATGGCCATGCACGCGCCGCTGTCCGGCTATGGCCTGGGCGGTTTTGCCGTCGCAAACCAACGCAGCCTCACTCCCGAAACGGTTCTGCAGGTCGGGGATTTCGGCGCCGCGCACGATGTGGTTCTGCAGTTTGCGATCGAGGCGGGTTGGCCCGCCGTTGCCCTGGTCGCGATCGCGCTGGTCAACCTGCTGTGGCGCCTGTGTCGCGCACCATCGGCACGGACATCCGCGATCGGCCTGTCCCTGTTGCTTGCGGTAGCGGTCGCGGTTGCAGGATCGATCGCCGATATCGCCCTCAATGTTCCGGCCATCGCCGCGCTATGCGCAGTATTGCTGGGTCTTGCCTGGGGGCGATTGCTCGGTCGCCGGGCCCCGCCACGCACCGGGTCGACGGAAACGTCCGTTTATCCCGCACCATGGCCGATCGCGACCATGCGCAACTGATAAGCTGCGGCAGCGGGGGAATCCCCCAGCAGCCGCTCGATCCCGCCACGACGCCCATTGTCGTAGCGTGTCTGCCAGACGGCTTCCTCGATCACCGCCCGTTGCGTCGCCGGGTCCAGCGCCGACCAGTAGATCCGCGCAAAGGCGATCCGCCAGGCGGCGAAGGCGGCATAGAACGGCCGAACCCTGTAGCTGCCCGCAAAGGCGCCGAGTGCGGCGGCCGTGGCGCCATGATTCACCAGCAATTCGCGTTGCGTGACCAGCAACACCGTCGTGTCCCGACCGGGGCGTGTCCGTTCCAGATGGTCGATCAACGCCTTGGCGCGCACTGCGTTCAGCGCCCGCAAGGCTGGGCTTGCTCCCAGATGCGCGCCGTTGATCGCGAGCTGCGCCAGTGGCGCAATCGCTCGCTGCGGCAGGTGCGCCGGGGAACGATCCCCATAGGCTTCGAGCGCCGTGTCGCGCGCAGAGGCGGACCGCTCCCCCGCCGCCGCCGCGATGCCCGCCGCAAGCCCTTCGTCCTGCGCCAGCTTGGTCGCACCGAGGCACCCTAGCAAACAGGCAACGCTAGCCAGGACGGGGGACGGCGACAAACCGGACCATAGGCCGCGGCGAAGCCGGCGCCGCCCTCTCACTGTTCGTAATACCGGTTGTAGCGAGATGAATAATAGAGCCCGCCCATCGCCTCGGAATGCGTATCGACCATGGTGAGCACCCCGCCCAGCACAACCGCACTATCCTGTTCGAGCCCCGCCAGCGCGGTATCGATCGCGGACACCGGCGTGGCGTTCCATTTGACCAGCAGCAGAACCCCATCGGCGAGCTTGGCCAGCGTCCGCGCGTCGGCGATCCCCAGCAAGGGCGGCGTATCGAGCACGACGTGGTCATAGTGTTCGCGCGCCTGACCCAACAGTGTTGCCATCGCGCCGGTGTCGAACAGGTCCACGGGCGTGAATGTCGGAGCGCACACGTACAGCAGGTCGAGCCCCGCGATCGCGTCTGGGCACACCGCCTGCGCGAGCGTCGCCTCGCCACGCAGGACCTCGAGCGTTCCGAGCATCGGCAAGCAAGCGAGATCACGCGCCAGCCCGGCACGGCGGACATCGCAGTCGATCAACAGGACGCGGTCGCCGGACAGCGCCATGACGCGCGCCAGCGACAGCGCGCTCGTGGTCTTGCCCTCGGACGGCAAGGTCGATCCGATTGCGATGACTTTCGCACCGCCAGGGCGGATCACCGTGCGGACGGTCCGAAAGGCTTCGGCATACGCCGAAACCGGTCGGTGGTGCAGGGTCTCCGCCGGCGTGCAGCTGCGCCCGTTCTCGTCGACCAGGCGACGACGCCCCAATTGCGGGACGGCTCCGACAAAGCGCAGCCCGAGCATCGTCTCGATCTCTTCCGGACTACGGATCGTGGTCTGCAATGCTTCCGTGGTCGCCGCCGCCCCGATGCCGAGGACGAAGCCGGCAAGCATGCCCGCCACCGCGATCGCCGCGCGATTGGGATAGGTTGGCCGTGCCAGCACGACGGCGGCTTCCAACAAGCGCGCCTGCGGTTCGGTGCTGCGCTGCGCCTGGGCGGCCTGCTGGACCGTGCCGGCCATCCGGTTATAGGCCGCGGTCGCGGCATCGGCCTTGCGTTGCAAGCTGTCGGCACGGACCGCGGCCTGACGGTTCAGCGCGATCTGCTGCTTGAGCGCATCGAGCTGTTGCTGCAGGTCCGCGGCCTTGGCTGCCGCGGATCGTGCCGCGCTGCGCAAGCCTTCGATGATCCGGGTCTGTTCGAGCCCGATCTGCTGGTCGAGCGCCACGATCTGCTGGTTGCTCTGGACCAGCGCGGGGAACTTGTCCCCGTACCGCGCGGCGAGCTGGGCCCGCTGGCGCTCGGCTTCGGTGCGCTGACGGCGCAGGTCGTTGATTGCCGGTGCGGACAACACCGCCGAGACCGTGTCCGAGCCGCCGGCCGCGATCTGCCGCTCCGCAGCCGCGACATTCGAACGCAACGCCGCGGCCTCGGCCTTGGCGGTCGCGAGCTGTTGCGACACGGGCACCACCTGCTGCTCGTTGATCGTGCCGACCCCGCCCCCCTGCACGATGCCGCTGTCGGCACGGTAGCGCGCAACGCTGGCCTCCGCCGCTTCGGCTTCGCCGCCAAGCCGCTGGAGCGCCGTCTGCCCGCTTTGCTCCTGTCGCGTCGCCGTGCTCGTCTGCAGGTCCGCCGTGCTGTCGATATACGCCATGGCCATGGCATTGGCGAGCCGCGCCGCTTTGACGGGATCGCGCGAACGCAGGCCAATCGTCAGGACGTAGCTCTTTTCCTGCTGCAAGACCGTGAGTTGCCGGAGGACGGCCGACGTTGCGGTTTCGATCGCATGGGCGGTTGCGATCGGTCCGCGCCGCGCGCTTACGGCTGGGCCCGCAAATTCCGGATCGCCCTGCAATCCGTATCGCGTGACGACACGGCGTGCGATATCGCGGGAACGGATCGTGGCCATCTCGGTGTTGACCAGCGCCTGGTCGAGCGGTCCGTCCTTCGCGGTGTCGAAATCGAGCGGAGCCTGCTTTGCCGGGGTTATCCGGATCCGGGCGACCGCGTCATATTGCGGCGTGATCAACAGGCCGCCGACGATGGCGACGAGCGTACATACCAGGATCGTCGCACCGATCACCTTCCATCGGCGACGCAGCGTGGCGCCTAGCGCGGCCAGCGTGACGGGCTTTCGTCCGATATGGCGGCTCTGGTCGAGACGACTGCCCTGGGGCAAATGCTGCGGTTCGAGAGTCATGTCCATGCTGCGGTGCTTTTCGACAGGGTCGCTATCGCTGCGCGACAATGGATAGGAGAAACCGGGTTTCGTGATAGGAAGGCCCCGCGCTGGCGCCATGCGCCGCGCGCAGGTCATGCGCGACGGACACGCCCAGGCCGAATTCACGCGTCAGGATATACCGCGCGCCCCCGCTCGCGCGGACGATATCGAGACTGGCATTGGTCCCTTTGTAGCTGTCATGCTCATAGCCGATCTGGGTATCGAGCAGGACGTAGCGCAGCAGTTCGTGATCGAGCCGCAATGCGACCGTATTGTTCACGAACCCGCCGGAATTCAGGAACGACGCATCCTCGATCAGGCGCCGCCCGGACACCGTCACCGTGGTCAACGGCGTCGGAAAATATTCCATCCGGGCCTCGGCGGTCAGACCGCCGATGGGCCGGTAGATCGCTGAATCGTAGCGCCGGCGCATATACCCCACGCCGAGCGACCCCCGCAGCAACGTACTGAGGTCGAAAGTCGCGCCGGCCAGCCCGCGATAGGTGTCAGAACTCCGGTTCGGGATACCCGTGGCCAGTGGCCGGGCGTAGGCGACCCGGTCGTACGTCGTCTGGACGAACACCGACGTGTCCGGACTGAGCGCATATTCGGCGCGGCCCGAGCCGCTTTCCGTGTGGGAATTGCGGTTGGCCTGGCTGACCACTCCATTGGCGAAGGTGAGCACATCGTCGAACCCGAGCGCAATGAACGTGAAGCCGCCCTGCAGCTTCAGCCGGCCGGGGGCATAGCCCGCGTTCAGTTGCATCTGCGTGCTCTGATATTGCGACGCCGCCGCGGCTGCAGTGGGATAGGCGGCCGAGGTTGGCGGCTCCGTCGCGCGCTCGGTCCGCGCCGACGCGGACAGGGTCGCCTGCCCACCAAGATCGTATCGCCCCGATGCGCCGACGTGCCAGCTGTCCTGGTTGCGGCGGGTCTCGGTGAAGAACCGTTTCACATCCGCCGCCCCGTCGAGCGTGAAGGAATGTCGCGACCAGTCGCTGGTAAGGCGCGCGCTCGGCGACAGGTCCGCCACGCCATCGGACTTTCGGTTGGACGCCGATTGATAGACGTTGTCGGAATAGCCGATCGACGTTTCGAGCCGGGGGAACAGCGTGAATCCCCCGATCTTGACCCCCAGGGCATCATATTGCGGCCGGGGGCGGTCGAGCACGCCGGTATTGCGGCCGCGGTCGTATTCGATCGGAAGATTGGGCACGACAAAGCTGTCGCCGACACTCTGCGCCACAGCCGGCGTGGCAAGACCCGCCCCTATCCCGGCCAGGCCGATCCATGCTCCCAAGACGATGGCGCGTTGCGTCATTTCGATGTCTCCGGCGCGTTGCGCTATTGCGGAATGTAGTTCGAGCTTCCCCCGGACAGGCCCAGGGTCGTTCCGCGATTGAGGGTGGTCTGCGCATTCGCGACGGCCGCAGTGCCGTCGATCTCGCAGCGCTGGAGTGCGCCGGAGACGTTGCGCACGGCAACGGACGCCGCCGCGCTGAGGGTTCCGGCCTGCGCCATCGCCTGCGTCAACGCCGTCCGGGAATCCCCGCAACCCGACTGTGCCTGGCTGATGACTAGGGACAGCTGGCCTTCGATCTGCGCCGAGGGCCGGCCATCGCCCTTCAACGCTGCAACGAGCAACGCCGCCAAAGCCGAAATCTGCTTGTCGCGGTCCGGCGAACTTGGCCCGGCATCTGCCGGCGCAGGTTGCGTCGGCTGCTGATCCTGCGCAGTGCTGGCCGCGTCGATGCCGGAAACATCCCCCGACACGCCCGCCCCGGACAACATCATCGCCAAAATGCGCACTGCGCCAGAATTGATCATGGTGCACTCCTTTGTTGCGCTATCCGCGCGGTCGTTCGAGCCGCGCTAGAGATAGCGTTCCCCAACCCTGATCGTGTCGCCTGGTCGTATTTTGAGATCGGGTGCAATCCGGGACTTCACCGAACGCGCTTCCCCCGCGCGCTTGATGTAGATGCTCCGCTTGTCCGCCCGATAGGTGTAACCCTGCGCCGTTGCGACTGCGCCATCCACGGTCAGTCCCGAAGAATAAGGATACTCTCCGGGCTTGTTGACTTCGCCAAGGATGTAAAACGGTCTGAACGTCAGGATATCGATACTGACGCGAGGCTGCAGGACGTAACCGTCCATGAGTTTCCGCTGGATGACTGCCGCAATTTCCGTCGCAGTTTGCCCGACCGCGCGAACGTCCCCGATCAACGGCATCGATAACGCGCCATTGGCATTGACGATGAACTCTCCGGATAAAGACGGTTCGTCGAAGACGATCACGCGAACCTTATCGGCAACGCCCAGTGGATAGTCAGTATCCACTGCCTCCTGCAGAACGGCAGCCGTCCCTTGCGCGGGCACGCCGGCCAGAATCACTGCCCAAGCCGCCAACCGCAATAGGACCAGAAAAGGTGATCGGCGCTTCAACATGGAACCCAAGCACTCCAGCTTGATATTTTATACGGCACTCCAACTGTGACTCGACAATACACATGAGCCGCCCTCTCGATCGACACGATCTTTGTGATCTTGGATCCGTGATAGCATCAAGAATACCAAGTTAAAACCCTCCTGTTTCCTGAATAGTTTGACGACAAGTAGGTCCTTACATCAAACGTACCATCAGTCTTCTTCTACGTCTGATGTATAACTCTTGAAGCTATTATCTTTTGGCACGATTGGCATGCCCCGCTTTGGCGCTAATTTATTGCGCTATTTTGACCGGGCCAGCTGGCGAAGCGTACTGCGCAGAAACGGGTCACATTTCCGATCTGATTACCCAAAGTATGTACGTGGAACACCTAGCCGCTCGGCGATCGAGCCACTACGCTTGCGCGATGTGGAGCAGCTTGGAACGATGGTTACCGACGACATACAACAGGGGGGCAATCTCGGTCGAACCGGCACTGCCGCGCGTCTGCACCGTACCCCAACCGCAAAGCCGTACGGTACCGATCGGGCAGCACCCTATCGCTGGCCACCTGCAGTCCGCGTCGGGATCGCCATTACGCTGAGCCTCGTTACCTGGCCGGCGTTTTTATCCATTGGCTGGTTCACGCTATCCATCTTAAGTTCTGTCGGACATTATTTAGTATTGTTCGAGCGTCATTTATAACCGTTTGCTAAGAACTTCACGAGCATGGCTCCGCGACCAATTGGGCGGAGCAGGTCGTGGTGCGCATATTCGGATGGGTCGTTGGTTTAGCTGTACTTTGCGCAAACCCGGTCGAGGCAAAACCGCCGCAGCAACCCTTCCTCACGCTAGGCGCACCGGCGGACGTGCCGCGCGGCTTCGTCGAACTCTGTCGGTCGCTCCAACAGGTTTGCGATACACTGGCAGGACGGCCCTCGCTTCGCCTGGTCGGCGGAAGTCGCCCTAGTCTCGACACCATCGGCGCGGGCCAGCTGGACCAGGACCAAGCCCGGATGAGCCTGCTGCAGCGCATCGGCGCGCGGGTAAACGCCCATGTCCGGCAACAAAGTGACTGGGCCACCTATGGCATCGGCGAACTGTGGCGCCCCAGCGGATCCGGCCGCAGCGCGGTGGGGGACTGCGAAGACATTGCAATCGAGAAACGGCTCGAACTGGTCGCGGCGGGATTTCCCACGGAACGCCTGTTCTTCGCCATCGTCTTTCAGTCGAGGGTCGGGTTGCATACCGTACTCGTCGCACGGCTGGACGAAGGGGACATGGTCCT
The DNA here is from genome assembly GCF_022662475.1 of Sphingomonas sp. TREG-RG-20F-R18-01. Taxonomy (GTDB): domain Bacteria; phylum Pseudomonadota; class Alphaproteobacteria; order Sphingomonadales; family Sphingomonadaceae; genus Sphingomonas. The sequence goes on along the minus strand of NZ_JAKNQQ010000004.1, from coordinate 115,434 downwards.
CGACAGCCTGTCCGCCTTTATCGAGCCGTGGTCGAAGACGCGTTACCAGTGGCTTATTGCAGAATATCCGGGTGATCCGACCCGATGGCGCGCCATATCCTGACGTACCCGAACAATACCATGTTTAATGACCGTCTAATACAAACGCACTATGGACTTGGTTTGCTTATCCTATCTACCTAGTCCCCAACGAGGTGGGGGCCGAGTTGCGCATTGCAATCATTCATTACTGGCTCGTCCAAATGCGCGGTGGCGAACGTGTTCTCGAACACCTTTGCAAGATGTATCCCGATGCGGACATCTTCACACACGTGGTCGACCGCAGTGCCATTTCCTCCGTAATTCTCGAACATGCCATTCACACGACGTTTATCGACCGCCTTCCCTTGTCCCGGCGGCATTATCAGAAATATCTACCGCTCATGCCGCGAGCGCTCGAACTGCTCGATCTCAACGCGTATGACATGGTGATCAGTTGCGAGGCGGGACCTGCCAAGGGCGTCATCACCCGACCCGATGCGGTTCATGTTACCTACTGCCACTCGCCGATGCGTTATCTGTGGGATCAATATGCGCAATATCATGCCGCAAGCGGGTTGGGCGCACGGCTGGCGATGCCGCTCTTCGCACCCTCGCTGCGGTTGTGGGACATGGCGAGCGCGGCGCGGCCGGACCGGATCATGGCGAACAGCGGCTATATCAAGGCGCGTATCGCCAAGAGCTGGCGACGCGACGCGACGATCGTCTATCCGCCCGTCGACACGCAGCTCTATGCCCCGGGTACGGATATCAGCGATGAATATCTGTGGGTTGGTCAACTCGTTCCGTACAAGCGGCCCGACCTTGCGATCGATGCGTTCAATCAATCGGGGCGCAGACTGCACGTGGTCGGCGATGGGGCATTACTGGAATCGTTGATGGCGCGCGCCGGACCGACGATCCGTTTTACGCGGCATATGGACTTCGCCAGCCTCCGCGCCGCTTATGCCAGCACCCGAGGTCTGGTTTTTACGGCGGAAGAGGATTTCGGCCTCATTCCCGTTGAAGTCATGGCGTCGGGACGACCGATCCTCGCGTTCCGGCGTGGCGGCACGCTGGAAACGGTCGTCGCCAACGAAACCGGCCTGTTCTTCGACGAGAAATCCGTCGAATCGCTGCTGGACGGCCTCGACCGCTTCGAGCGCTGGCTGCCGCAGTTCGATCCCGCAACAGCGGTAAGGCGCGCCACGTGCTTCAGCCCCGACCGTTTCCGCCGCGAGTTCGCCGCGGTCGTGGCGGCGGCCTGGGCCGACCGCGACCACCACGCCGCCCCGTGAACGCGCGCAACCGCCGCCCTTGCTATCGCCTCGGACTTCGGCTCCCGGGAAACGCCGATGAGCGGTGAAATTGCAGGCTTCAGCCACCACTTCGAACAGAGGCGGATCCGAACGATCCTCCCCAGGCAGCGTCGCGGAGCGCGCGCCGCGATCGGTCACGGCGCATCGCGTTCTAACGGGCCGGCGATCGTCTTTCCCGAACGATCGCCGGCCACCTCGCGCAACACGCCCATCAACGCCTCCCCGGCACGATCCCAGGTAAAGAGCCCGGCGCGTTCACGCCCGATCGCCGCGTAGCGCGTCCGTACGGCGGCATCGTCTGCCACCGCGCGGATCGCGGCGATCCAGTCCGCTGGTCGATCCGGATCGGCGTAAAGTGCCGCGTCACCGCATACCTCCGGCAAAGCGCCCCCCGTGCTGACGACGGCAGGGCAGCCCAGCAGCATCGCCTCCAACGGGGGCAGGCCAAAGCCTTCGGTGCGGGACGGCATCGCGTAACACAGCGCTGCCTCGGTCAGCGCTCGCAGGGCTCCGTCGGAAAGTCGCCCGGCAAAGCGGACGTTGGGGGGCAACACATACCTGGCCTCGCGCAAATCCTCCGGCCCTGCCGCACCGAACAGCACGAGCACGAGATCCGCAAGATCCTCGGCGCCGAACGCGGCGAGGAGCGTCCCGAGATTCTTGTGCGCCTGCGCGCTGGATAGCGCGAGGACATAGCGCGTGCCGTTCAGGCCGAGCCGCGCCAGGATCGAAGGATCGCTGGGCGCCGTCGGCGCGTGGTCGATCCCGTTGGGGATCACCCGAATACGCTCGGCGCGCGCGACGTTCCACTGGACGAGTTGATCGGCAGAGTGCTGCGACACCGTAAGGACTCGCAACGCCCGCGCGCCGAGGATCGGTTGCACGAAACGATAAAATTGCGCGAATGCCGGGGTATATGACTGGGGGCTGGTGAAGACCTGGGTATCGTGGATCATCGTGAGCGACGTCGACGACAGGATCGGCGCGAGATTGCAAAAGTTGAGCAACAGCTTTCCCGAAGTACGCGCCGGCAACTCCGTCTGCTCCCACAGCTGACCCGACAGCACACCGCGACGATCCCGCGCCATGGCAGGCGGCAGCGAACGATCGTCTGCGTTCCGCGGCAAGGACAGGACCGCTGCTTTCCCGAACAGCGCCGCGATCTCTTCGGCATGGCGATGCACCTGAAGAACCAGTCCCATGGCAGATCGCTGCACACCAGTCCTTTTCGCAGAGAGGAAACGGCCGTTTACGAACAGGCCGGACTTTCCCCATGAACGCGCCGATGGCAACGCACTGTGATCGTGACCATACATCATTTGATTACCCTGCCCCGTCCGAAGATCACTATTGGATACTTACGCGGTCGACACCGTAGCGTTTTTCTTGTCTTATGCTTGATACAATCACATGTCCTTGCGACGAGCGAAGGGGATGTATCGCATCGACTGCTGCAACGAGGCATTGTGACGACAACCGAACCGATCGGTGCGCCCCGCGCGCCTGCCGAAACCGCTTCGCAGGGCGGCGCCGCGTTCGATCGCGTCGACCCCTTCAGCGAAGCGGCAGTCAAGGGGATCACTGCCCGCACCGTCTCCGGGGCCGCCTGGTTGGTCGCCGCGCGCCTCGGAACCCGCGCGATCGATTTCGTTACCTTGTTGTTGCTCGCCAACGTTTTGCTTCCGGGCGATTTCGGGATGGTCGCGGTGGCGCTTACGCTCGTTCAGATCATCGAGGCCATCCTCGAGATCCCGGTTGGGCAGGTCCTCGTCCGGTCGCACACGATCACGCGCGATCTGCTCGACGCTGCTTTCACGATCGGCTTGCTGCGCGGTATCGTGCTGGCCGTGGTGATAGCGATCTGCGCGGAGCCATTCGCGATCCTCTATCACGATGTGCGACTCGCGCCGCTGATATGCTTCCTCGGCGTCGCCCCTGCGGCGCGCGGCCTGACCAGCCCGGCGATGACCCACTTTGCCAAGGCGATCGATTTTCGCCGCGACCTGTTGATCGAACTCAGCGGCAAGGTGGCCACGCTGGGATGTTCGGTATCGCTCGCCGTGGCTACACGCAGCTATTGGGCGATCGCGTTCGGCACGGTCGCGGGGCCGATGGCGATGCTGCTGCTGTCCTATGCCTTCGCACCGTACCGGCCTCGGCTATCGCTCGCCCAGTGGCGCGCGTTTGCGCATTTCGTCGGGTGGTCGACTGCCGCGCAACTGGTCAATGCCTTGAACTGGCAGATCGGACGATTGCTGCTCGGCCGGTTCGTATCCAAGGCAGACCTGGGGGCCTATTCGCTCGCGCTCGATATCGCCGGGTTGCCCGAACAGTCGATCGTGCGCCCCATCGGACGGCCGCTCCTGTCCGCCTTTGCAGCGCTCCAGCACGATCATCAGCGGCTCGTGGCGGCGTATGCCCGGACGACCAACTCGATCCTGACCATTGGCCTGCCGGTCATGCTAGGCCTGAGCTTGCTGGCCGAGCCCGCGGTCCGGCTGGCGCTGGGGGCGAAATGGCAGCCAAGCTGGCCGATCCTGCAATGGCTGGCGCTTGCCGTAATCCCGCCCTTGCTCACCGCGCCGCTGGGCTCGCTCGCCATGGTGCTCGGCCGCACCGAGATCTTTCTCCGACGAAACCTGATCGAATTGGCGGTTTCTGCGCCCCTGTTCCTCACGGGCGCGTATTTCTACGGCACCTACGGCGTGGTCGCCGCCCATCTGGTGATCGGGACGGCGATGGCGTTCACGTCGACCATGCTTGTCAGGCGCCTCACGCACATTCCCGTCCACCGGCAAGTGTCGGGTTCCTGGCGCACGGCGTGCGCCGCGGGCGGGTTGACGCTCGTGCTGCTGGCGCTGCGTCCTTATCTGCACGGGCTGACCGGCTTCTCCTTGGCGGTCGGCCTGATCGCCTGCGCCGTGATCGCCGTCGCGAGTTATGCCGCCCTGCTGCTGCTGCTGTGGCGCCTCGATGGAGAGCCCCCGGGTATAGAGGCGACGCTGACCCGGTGGGTGGCAGCGTCATGCCCGACGATCACGCGGCGCGCTAGCGGAGCATGAACCGCAACGTGAAGACCGCCCCTCCGTCGGGATCGTTATGCGCGGCGATCCCCACGCCCATAGCCTCGGCAAACCCCTTGGCGATCGCAAGACCGAGCCCGCTCCCGCCGTGCCGGTCACCGCCGCGCCCCTGCGCGAACGTCTCGAACACCTGCGCCTCCGACCCGGGGTGCAACCCCGGCCCGTGATCGCGCACCGACAGCGTCACTTCGTCCCGCACCCGCCGGCCGCCGATCTCGATCGCGCCCGCACCGCCGTGGACCGCGGCATTGGCGAGCAGGTTGATCAGGATGTGGTGGAGCAGCGTCGGGTCCGCCTGCACCAGCGGCAGGTCGGGCGGGACACGCAGGTCGATCCGGCTGCCGTGGAGCAACGTTTTCAGGTCGTGCACCGCGCTCGCCACCGCATCGGTCAAGTCGGTCGCCTCGGGCGCGAGCTTGAGCGCGCCCGAGTCGATCCGCACCATGTCGACCAGATTGTCGAGGAAGCGCCGCAACCGCGCGACCTCGCTGCGCGCGACCGGCACGGACGGTGCATCGGGATGATCCCGCGCGATCGCGTCGATCGCCGCCGCGACCGAGGTCAGCGGCGTGCGCAGGTCATGCCCGATCGACGACAGCAGCGCCGCGCGCAGCCGGTCGCGTTCGCGCAGAACCGAGACTTCGCGGACCTGGTCCTCGAGCTTCAGCCGCTCGTGCGCGAGTGCCGCCTGCCCGAGCAGCGTCGCCAGCAACACCGCGCGCCCGGCGCCGACCGGATCGCCGCCATCATGTGCCGACAGGCCAACCACCGCGAGCACGCCGAGCGAGGTCTTGAGCGGCTGGAACTGCCAGTCGGACGATACCAGCGTCCCCGTCCCCGCGCCGGTCGCCTCGCCCTTGCTCCAGCACCAGTCGGCGGCGGCGCGATCGACCGGGCCGAAGCTCGGCACCTCCTCGGTCGACCAGGCGATACATTCGAGCTGTCCGTCGCGGTCGTCGAGCACGATCACCGACAGGCCGAGCAGCCGCGCCATCTCGCTGCTGACGGTACGGCTGGTCGCTTCCCAATCCGACACGCGCGCGAGCGCCTGTCCGAACGCGGCGACCGCGGCATTTTCCTGCGCGCCGCGTACCCCCAGCGTCGCGCGGATCTTGAGGCGGCCGGTCAGGTTGGCGGTAAAGGTCGCGATGCCGATCAGCACGAACATCGTCAGCAGGCTTTGTGGGTCCGCGATCGTGAAGGTGTAGAGCGGCGGCAGGAACAGGAAGTTGTAGGTCAGCCCGGCGAGCAGCCCGGTCGTCACCCCCGGCCACAACCCGAACCGGCCCGATGCGATGATGACCGGCAACAGGAAGATCAGGTCGATCCCGCCGACGCCGATCACCGGCTCGACCAGCTTGCCAAACGCGGCGGTCAGCGCCACCAGCGCGACGATTGCCGCGGATTTGATAGCGAGCCCCCAGTCGGCGCGGATTGCCGGCGCGCGCTGGCGCGGCGGCGTGGATCCGGCGGGGATGACGTGGATCGCAAGGCCCTCGGTGCCCGCGAGCATCGCCTCGACCACCGATCCGTGGCGCACCGTGAACCACCAGCTTCGCACCGACTTGCCGATGACGAGCTGAGTCGCGCGCATTTCGGTGATCTGCGCATGGAGCCCTGCCGCGACATTCTCGGCCGGGATCGTCGCGATTGTCGCGCCGAGGCTGGCGGCGAGACTCAGCGTGTCGGCGATCTGGCGGCGTTGCGCATCGCCGAAGCTTTCGGTGCGCGGGGTCTCGATCGACACCGCCTGCCACGGGGCCTTGAGTGCATCGGCAAGCCGCTTGGCCGCGCGGACGAGCGTTTCCGAGCCGGGCAACTCGCTGACCGCGACGAGCACGCGCTCACCCCCGGCATAGGTGCCGCCGACCGCATGCGTGTCGAGATGCTCGAGCATCGCCTGGTCGACGCTTTGCGCCGCACGGCGCAGCGCCATTTCGCGCAGCGCGGACAGGTTCGCCTTGGAAAAGAAGCGGTCGAGTGCGCGAGTCGCCTCGGCGGGGATGTAGACCTTCCCCGCCTTCAGCCGCTCGATCAGCTCGTCGGGCGGCAGGTCGACCACCTCGACCTCGGCATCGTCGAACACGCTGTCTGGGACGGTCTCGCGGACGCGGACGCGGGTGAAGCTCGCGACGACGTCGTTGAGGCTTTCGACGTGCTGGACGTTGAGCGTGGTGTAGACGTCGATCCCCGCGTCGAGCAGTTCCATCACGTCCTGCCAGCGTTTCGGATGGCGACTGCCGGCGACGTTGGTGTGCGCGAATTCGTCGACCAGCGCGAGCTGCGGGGCGCGAGCCAGCAGGCCGTCGATGTCCATCTCGTCGAGGCTGTGGCCCTGATAGGCGATCTGGCGACGCGGCAGGATTTCGAGCGGCGCGACCAGCGCCTCGGTTTCGGCGCGCCCGTGCGTTTCGACGATCGCGATGACGACGTCGGTACCGGACTTGAGCCGCTCCGCGCCCTCCCGGAGCATTTCGAAGGTCTTGCCGACACCGGGGGCAGCGCCGAGGAAGATCTTGAGCTTGCCCCGCGCCTCGCGCTTCGCGGCGCGGAGGAGGGCGTCGGGGGACGGGCGGTCGTCGGTTACCGGCACTTGCGGATCCTTGGGACAGCACGTCGCCCCCGCCTTCCGGCCACCTGCGCAAGACCTCTGCGAAGGTCGCCCGTTACCCCGGCGTAGGCGAGACCTCTGCGAAAATCGCACTGATCCCCCTGCCCGTCACACCGGCGCAGGCCGGGGCCGCCATGTAAGGGGGCAAAACCGGTGATGCCGCACCCAGCCGTCTCGCCGCGCCCGGATAACCACACGTCCCCGGCCTTCGCCGGGGTGACGGATGCGGGATCGGGCGACTTTCGCAGATGTCTCGCGAAGGCCGGGGCCGTGTGGTTACCTTGGTGCGGCGGGGCAACGGCATGCCGTATCGCCGGTCTCGCCAGCCGACATGGCGGCCCCGGCCTTCGCCGGGGTGACGGAAGGGGGTAACGGCGCGCCTTTTGCAAAGGCCTCGCCTGCGCGGGAAGGACGGAAGGGGGGCAGCGGCTAATCACCAACGAAGCCTAGGCACCCCGCCCCGACAACGCCACCGCGCACGCGCAAACCTTATGCGTTCTTAATGCCCCGCCCCCGCCTTACCCGGCGCACCTTAATGCCCCGCGCGCCTATCTCGCATCCCGGAAGCCGCCATTCGGGGCGGAGTCGCCGGGAAAGGCCCCAACATGCCCGATCTTCTCTGGCTCGCCATTCTTGGCGGGCTGTTTCTGCTGACCCTCGCCTTCGTCCGCCTGTGTGATGAAGCCTGAGATGACGCTGCACCTCGCGCTCGCCGGGCTGACCGCGGTCGCCCTCCTCCTGTATCTCGTCGCCGTGCTCGTCCGGCCCGAGCGGTTCTGAAGGACCTGCATCGATGACCATTCAGGGATGGGCGCTGATCGCGCTCTTTGTCGCCATCCTGGCGGCGATCGCCAAGCCGATGGGGATGTGGCTGTTCGCGCTCTACGAAGGGCGGCGCACGCCGCTCCACGTCGTGCTTGGGCCCGTCGAAACCGGCTTCTATAAGCTCGCCGGGATCGACCCGACCGTCGAGCAGGGCTGGCGTCGGTACGCTGTCCACATGCTGCTGTTCCAGCTCGTCACCGTGCTGCTGACCTATGCGGTCCTGCGGTTCCAGGCGTTCCTGCCGCTCGACCAGCGCGGGTTCGCCGGCGTCGCGCCGGACGGCGCGATGAACACGGCGATCTCGTTCGTCAGCAACACCAACTGGCAGTGGTATTCGGGCGAGGCGGTGATGTCGAACCTGAGCCAGATGCTCGGGCTCACCATCCACAACTTCCTCAGTGCCGCCACCGGCATCGCGATCGCCTTCGCGCTGTTCCGCGGGTTCGCGCGGCGCGAGATGAAGACGATCGGCAATTTCTGGGCGGATCTGACGCGCGTCACATTGTACCTGCTGCTCCCCACCTGCATCGTCTATGCGCTGTTCCTGATCGTCAGCGGCGTACCGCAGACGCTCGCCATGTCGGTCGACGCGACGACGCTGGAAGGCGTCAAGCAGACGATCGCGCTCGGCCCGGTCGCGAGCCAGGAAGCGATCAAGATGCTCGGCACCAACGGTGGCGGCTTCTTCAACGCCAATAGCGCGCATCCGTTCGAAAACCCGACCGCGCTGACCAACCTCGTCCAGATGCTGTCGATCTTCGCGATCGGCGTCGGGCTGACCTGGACCTTCGGCAAGGCGGTCGGCGATACGCGCCAGGGCTGGGCGATCCTCGGTGCGATGACCGTGCTGTTCGTGGCGGGCGTCACCGTCTGCTATTGGCAGGAAGCGCAGGGCAATCCGATCCTCCAGCACATCGGCGTCGCCGGTGGCAATATGGAGGGCAAGGAAGTCCGCTTCGGCACCGCCGCGTCCGCGCTGTTCGCGGTCGTCACCACCGCCGCTTCATGCGGTGCGGTCAACGCGATGCACGACAGCTTCACGCCGCTCGGCGGGATGATCCCGCTGTTCAACATGCAGCTCGGCGAGATCGTCATCGGCGGCGTCGGCGCGGGCGTCTACGGCTTCCTGCTGTTCGCGATCCTCGCGGTGTTTGTCGCCGGGCTGATGGTCGGGCGCACCCCCGAATATGTCGGCAAGAAGATCGAGAGCCGCGAGGTCAAGCTCGCCGTCCTCGCGATCGCGATCCTGCCGCTCTGCATCCTCGGGCTGACCTCGCTCAGCGCGGTGATGCCCGACGGGCTCGCTGAGCCGCTCAACAAGGGGCCGCACGGCTTCGCGGAGATCCTCTACGCCTTCACGTCGGCGACCGCGAACAACGGGTCGGCCTTCGCAGGCCTCTCCGCGGGGACGCCCTGGTACAACGGGATGCTCTCCATCGCGATGTGGCTCGGGCGGTTCTTCATCATCGTGCCGGTGCTCGCGATCGCGGGCAGCCTCGCCGCCAAGAAGCACATTCCCGCCGGTGCGGGTTCGTTCCCGACCACGGGCGGGCTGTGGATCGGGTTGCTCGTCGGGATCATCCTGATCCTCGGCGGCCTCACCTTCCTGCCCAGCCTCGCCCTCGGCCCGATCGCTGATCATCTCGCGATGATCAACGGCCAGCTCTTCTGAAGGTCCTGACAATGGCAACCGCATCCTCCATGTTCTCGGCGAAGCTGGTCGTCCCGGCGATCGGCGACTCGTTCAAGAAGCTCGACCCGCGCCAGCTGGTGAAGAACCCCGTGCTCTTCACCACCGCCGTGGTCGCATTGCTCCTCACCGTCCTGCTGGCGATGGGGGGCGAGCCGCTCGCCGCCTCGTTCCAGATCCAGCTGATCGTCTGGCTGTGGCTGACGGTGCTGTTCGGCACCTTCGCCGAGGCGCTCGCCGAAGGGCGCGGCCGGGCGCAGGCGGCGAGCCTCCGCGCGACCAAGTCCGAACTGAAGGCGAAGAAGCTGATCGACGTCGCGGGCGCATGGGAACTGGTCCCCGCCACACAACTCGCCAAGGGTGACAAGGTCCTGGTCGAGACCGGCGACCTGATCCCCGCGGACGGCGAGGTCATCGTCGGCGTCGCCTCGGTCAACGAAGCCGCGATCACCGGCGAGAGCGCGCCGGTCATCCGCGAGGCGGGCGGCGATCGCTCCGCCGTCACCGCGGGCACGCGCGTTATCTCGGACCAGATCACGGTGCAGATCACCGCGGAACCCGGCCAGGGCTTCCTCGACCGGATGATCGCGCTGGTCGAAGGCGCCGAACGCCAGAAAACCCCGAACGAGATCGCGCTGACGATCCTGCTCGTTGGTCTAACGATCATCTTCCTGATCGCGGTCGCCACCATTCCGGGCTTCGCCAACTACGCCGGCGGCGGGATTTCGGTCGCGGTGCTCGCCGCGCTGCTGATCACGCTGATCCCGACGACGATCGCGGCGCTGCTGTCGGCAATCGGCATTGCGGGAATGGACCGGCTGGTCCGCTTCAACGTCCTCGCCAAGTCCGGCCGCGCGGTCGAGGCGGCGGGCGATATCGACGTCCTGCTGCTCGACAAGACCGGGACGATCACGATTGGCGACCGCCAGGCAAGCGAATTCCGCGCGCTCGCCGGGATCGACGTCGCGACGCTTGCCGAAGCCGCGATGACCGCGAGCCTCGCCGACGAGACGCCCGAGGGCCGCTCGATCGTCGTGCTGGCGCGCGAGCAGTTCCAGCAGAATGCCGTCCTCCCGGCCGATGCCGAGATCATCCCGTTCACCGCGCAGACCCGCGCGTCGGGCGTCAAGCTCGGCGCGGTCACGGTGCTCAAGGGCGCGGTCGATTCGATCCTCAAGACGCTGCCTTCGGACGCGGCCGGCGCGGTCGAACTCAAGCGCATCACCGACGAGATCGCGCGCGGCGGGATGACCCCGCTCGCGGTGCTCCGCGACGGGCGGTTGCTCGGCGCGGTCGCTCTCAAGGACGTCGTCAAGGCGGGGGTGCGCGAACGCTTCGTCGAGCTGCGCCGGATGGGGATCCGCACGGTGATGATCACCGGCGACAACCCCCTCACCGCCGCCGCGATCGCCGCCGAAGCAGGCGTCGACGATTTCCTCGCCGAAGCCACCCCCGAGGACAAGCTCGCGCTGATCCGCAAGGAACAGCAGAGCGGCAAGCTCGTCGCGATGTGCGGTGACGGCACCAACGACGCCCCCGCGCTCGCGCAGGCCGATGTCGGCGTCGCGATGAACACCGGCACGCAGGCCGCGCGCGAGGCGGGCAACATGGTCGACCTCGACAGCGATCCGACCAAGCTGATCGAGATCGTGGGGCTCGGCAAACAGCTGCTGATGACGCGCGGGGCGCTGACGACCTTCTCGGTCGCCAATGACGTCGCCAAATATTTCGCGATCATCCCGGCGATGTTCGTCGTGCTCTATCCGGGGCTTGGCGTGCTCAACGTGATGGGGCTGTCGAGCCCGAACAGCGCGATCCTGTCGGCGATCATTTTCAACGCCCTCATCATCCCGCTGCTCGTCCCGCTCGCGCTCAAGGGCGTCAAATACACACCGATGGGTGCCGGGCCGCTGCTCGCACGCAACCTCGCGGTCTACGGCCTCGGCGGCCTGATCGCGCCGTTCATCGGGATCAAGCTGATCGACCTCGTCGTCGCCGGCCTTCACCTCGCCTGAGGATCTGAAACATGCTTACCGATTTCAAATCCGCGCTGCGTCCAGCGATCGTCCTGACGCTCCTGTTCGCGCTCCTGCTCGGCCTCGTTTATCCGCTCGCGCTCACCGGCCTCGGCCAGGTGATCGCGCCGGGGGCGGCCAACGGCAGCCTCCTCCGCGATGCGAAGGGGACCGTGATCGGCTCCGCGCTGATCGGCCAGGGCTTTGCCGGGCCCAGCTATTTCCACGGCCGCCCGTCTGCGGCCGGCAAGGGGTATGACGCGACCGCTTCGTCGGGCTCGAACCTTGGACCCACCAGCAAGGCGCTGGTCGACCGGGTCAAGACCGACATGGCCGCGGTAAAAGTTACGGCACCAGGTTCTACTGTTCCCGCCGATCTGGTGACGGCCTCTGCCTCGGGGCTCGACCCCCATATCAGCCCCGAGGCGGCTTTTTATCAAACGGCGCGCGTCGCCAGGGTGCGCGGGATCGACCAGGCACGGGTTCGCCAGTTGGTCGAGCAGACCGCGGAGACTCCGCTGCTCGGGTTCCTCGGCGAACCGCGCGTCAACGTGCTCGCGCTCAACCTTGCGCTCGACCGGATGAGCAAGCGGCCGTAACACGCACGCCATGCCCGCCCACAAAGTCCTGATCGTCGAAGACGACGCGCACATCCGCCGGTTGCTGCGCGTCGCCTTGGAACGCGCCGGGCACGCCGTGTCCGAGGCCAGCTCCGCACGCGAGGGCCTGTCGCTGGTCGACATCGCCAAGCCCGACGCGGTGCTGCTCGACCTCGGCCTGCCCGACCGCGACGGGCTCGAGATGATCCAGCTGATCAAGGCGCGCTCGCAGGCGACGGTGCTGGTCGTCTCGGCGCGCGATGAGACCAGCGAGAAGGTCGCCGCGCTCGATCTCGGCGCGGACGATTATCTGATCAAGCCGTTCGATACCGAGGAACTGCTCGCGCGGCTGCGCACCGCCTTCCGCCACCGGCTCGCGACGCAGGCCGAGCGAGTCAACGTGACCGCGGGAGACGTCGAGATCGATCTCGAGCATCGCCGCGTGCGGCGCGGGGGCGAGGTCATCCATCTGCCGCCCAAGGAATATGACGTGCTCGCCGAACTTGCGAAGCGGCCCGACCGGGTGATCGGCCACGCGCACTTGCTGCGCACCGTCTGGGGGCCGGCGCATGAAAGCCATGTCGATTACCTGCGCATCGTGATCCGCGGGTTGCGGCAGAAGCTCGAGCAAGATGCGGCGGTGCCGCGGTTGCTGATCAACGAGCCCGGGGTCGGGTATCGGCTCGCGACGGGGGAGCGGTAGACACCTGCTCCGTCCCGTTCGAAACGAACGGAGAACACCCCCTTCCCTTCGCGCCCGCCCGCGCTAAGCTGCCCCCGACACAACCGGGGGGACGTGACGATGCAGGGCAAGGTCTTGGGGTTCGATACCAACAGCGGCGAGGGCATGATCAGCGCCGAGGACGGGCGCCGCTACGCCTTCACCCCCGCCGACTGGCGCCACCGCGCGCCGCCGCAGAGCGGGCAGCGCGTCGATTTCGAGGCGCAGGACGGCCGCGCGACCAGCATCTACGTCACCGGCGGCACCGCCATGGCCGCCGACAAGAACCGCTTCGTCGCCGCGCTGCTTGCTTTCTTCCTCGGCACGCTCGGGCTCCACAAATTCTACCTCGGCAAGATCAAGGCCGGGATCGTGATGCTGTGCGTCGCGGTGTTCGGATCGATCCTGTTTGGCGTGCCGACCGCGATCATCGGCGTGATCGCGCTGATCGAATGCATCATCTATCTCGCAACCCCCGACGAAGCGTTCGAGCGCAAATATGTCGAGGGCGATACCGCCTGGTTCTAACCCCGCCCGAAAGGTCGTTGATGAAAGTCGTCCTGCCTGCGCTTGCCCGCCAGTTACTCGAACCGCGGCTTCCCGCCGGGCTCGACATCAGCTGGGTCGCGACGCGGGCGGAGGCGACCGCGGCGATGGTCGACGCGGACATCGGCTGGGTCGACCTGTACCCGCACGGGCTGACGCAGGAAGCGGTTGCCGCCGCGAAACGGCTGCGCTGGCTGTTCACCGCGATCGCCGGAATCGAATCGCTCGATCTCGTGGCGCTGCGCGATGCGGGGACGATCGTCACCAACGGCGCCGGGATCAACGCCATCGCCGTCGCCGAATATGCGGTGATGGGCGTCCTGGTCGCCGCCAAGCGGTACGACGAGGTGGTGCGGATCGCCGACCGGCGCGCATGGCCCGATTCGGCCCCGGGACGGCAGGAACTGTTCGAAACCCGCGCGCTGGTGGTTGGCTATGGCGCGATCGGGCGCCTGATCGGCGAACGGCTCGCGGCATTCGGGGTTGCGGTGACCGGCGTCACCCGCTCGGGCCGCGACGGAACGCTGACGCCGGATGAGTGGAAACCGCGACTCGGCGACTATGATTGGGTGATCCTCGCCGCGCCCTCGACCGGAGACACAAAGGCGGCAATCGGCGCACCCGAACTCTTGGCGATGAAAGCGAGCGCATGGCTCGTCAACATCGCGCGCGGCGACATGGTCGATCAGGCCGCGCTGATCGCGGCGCTCGGCGGCAAGACGATCGCGGGCGCGTTCCTCGATACGGTCGACCCGGAACCGCTCCCGCCGGAGCATCCCTTGTGGACCACCCCGAACGTGATCCATTCGATGCACCTCGCCGGACGCAGCCAGACCAGGATGTTCGTTCGTGCTGCCGAGCTGTTCCTGCGCAACCTCTCCAGATTCCAGGCGGGGGAGACGATGGAGAATGTCGTCGATCTCGACGCGGGCTATTGAAGCACGGCACACGAATCCGCGCGGGATAACGGTCGAGGTGGGCTGGCGAGCAAGGGTAATTGTCGAGCTCGCACGGCCGGGTACTACCCGGCACTAGCGACGTCTCCGTCGAAAGACGAACAACCGTGAAGGCCAGGCGCAGCAGCCGTGGCCTCCCAGCGATCCTGCTTTAGTTTGCGCCCTTGAGCGACTTGTCCAACATCATGAGTTCGATCGGGGTAAGGCCCGCCCGCGGATCGTCGTTCAGGCGTCTCGGAGCTTGGAAAGTACGCCGAAAAGAACCCGAGCCTAAAGTTTTACGCACCATTTTTTGTGCTTCCTGAAGAGCATGTTAACCAGTCGGGCATCGAAACGACGCATTCCGTCGCAGGTTCCCGCAAAGCGACATTCGGCAGCGGACAGCATGTATCAGAACGGTACGGCCGGGGTCGTACGCGTGCCGGCGGACCCGACCCACGCAAAACGCATGTTTACCCGAATGTCATTGCCGGCGACCGCAAACTCGGTCCAGCCCGTCCCCGCGAAAGAAATTGCGCTCGAATTACCCCACAAGGGAAAAACAGCGTTGCGCACTTTACCCCGCTTGGGTAATGCCCTCCACATGACAACGATGGCCGGCCTCAAGATCAAACGCTTCCGCGAAGAACGGGGCCTTACCCGCGCCGCCTTCGGGGCGTGGTATGGTGCGCCGGGCTCGACCGTCCAGGGCTGGGAAGAGGATGGCAAGCGCGCCAGCGGCCCGGCGGTCAACCAGATCGCCGCCAACGCCATCGCGGCACACGCCGACTGGTATGTACAGATTCGCACGGAGAATGACATGAGCAGCTGGGCCCCCGATAGCTGGACCCGCGCCGAAGCGCGGCAAATGCCAACCTATGAGGATCCCGCCGCGCTCGACGCCGCGACCGCGCAACTCAGCTCCTTCCCCCCGCTCGTCTTCGCAGGGGAGGCGCGCAACCTCACCACGGATCTCGCGCGCGTTGCCGAGGGCAAGGCGTTCCTGCTGCAAGGCGGCGATTGCGCCGAGAGCTTCGCCGAGCACAGCGCGAACAACATCCGCGATACATTCCGCGTGATCCTGCAGATGGCGGTGGTGCTGACCTTCGCCTCCAAGCTGCCGACGGTGAAGCTCGGCCGGATGGCGGGGCAGTTCGCCAAGCCGCGCTCGGCCGATACCGAGACGATCGGCGACGTCACCCTGCCCGCTTACCGCGGCGACATCGTCAACGACATCGCCTTCACCCCCGAGGGCCGCGCAAACGATCCGCAGCGGATGATCCGCGCGTACAGCCAGTCCGCCGCGACGCTCAACCTGCTCCGCGCGTTCGCGGGCGGCGGCTATGCGAACCTCCACCAGGTCCATCGCTGGACGCACGATTACATGGGCCGCAGCCCGTGGGCGAAGAAGTTCGCCGACGTCGCCGACCGCATCGGCGAGGCGCTCGACTTCATGGAGGCGTGCGGTATCAGCCCCGAAACGGTGCCGCAGCTCGCGCAGACGAGCTTCTACACCAGCCACGAGGCGCTGCTGCTGCGCTACGAACAGGCGCTGACGCGGCAGGATTCGCTGACCGGCGACTGGTATGACACCAGCGCGCATTTCCTGTGGATCGGCGACCGCACGCGTTTCGAAGGCAGCGCGCATGTCGAATATCTGCGCGGGATCGGCAATCCGATCGGCATGAAGTGCGGCCCAAGCCTCGAGCCCGACGCGCTGCTGCGGCTGCTCGACACGCTCAACCCGTCGCGTATCCCGGGTCGGATGACACTGATCACCCGCTACGGTCACGACAAGATCGAGGCGGGGCTGCCCAAGCTGGTCCGCGCCGTCATGCGCGAGGGGCATCCGGTGGTATGGAGCTGCGATCCGATGCACGGCAATACCGTCAAGGCGGCGACGGGGTACAAGACCCGGCCGTTTGACCGCATCCTGGCGGAAGTGCGCGGGTTCTTCGCGGTGCATCGCGCGGAGGGGTCGATCGCGGGGGGAATTCATGCCGAGATGACCGGGCAGAATGTCACGGAGTGCACCGGTGGTGCGGTCGACGTGACCGAGCAGTCGCTGGCGGATCGCTATCACACGCATTGCGACCCGCGGCTCAACGCTGGTCAGAGTCTGGAACTGGCGTTCCTGCTGGCGGAAATGCTCAACGTGGAAATGGCGGAAAGGCGGCGCGCGGCGGCTTGAGCCACAGCACGCCCCCCCGGCCGGGCTATACCGCGGAGCGGCCCTGAAGCAGGCGCACGACCACGACGATCGCTGCGATGACGAGCAGAAGATGGATCAGGCCGCCGCCGATATGAACGGCAAAACCGAGTGCCCAGAGCACCAGCAAGATGACTACGATCGTCCAGAGCATGTAACGTCCCTTCTAAAAACCGGCCCCTCGCCGGAACGGACGACAGTTCGCCCGCCCCCGACACAAACGTGGCAATGCGGTTCGAGTTCCGGAGCAGAAGGATTGCGATCGGCAGTTGACGTCCTTGCGCGGCATGCGTAAGGACGCCGCTTCGCTAACGGCCCCTTCGTCTAGCGGTTAGGACGACGCCCTCTCACGGCGTAAGCACGAGTTCGATTCTCGTAGGGGTCACCAGCGTCGTCAGGCTACCTGATATCTAGAAGCGTCCGCTGTAACCGTATAACCTACGGCCATTAGCCTTCGCTGCGGTGGCATGTCGTAGCAAACGCGCGCGACCCGTACCAAAGCTGAAATTGTCTCCGCGGTCACGCGCGACACTCGGGTGATGCCCGCGAAATATCGGTTCAAGGAAAAGCAGCGGCCGCGTGCTCGCAATCGCGATATGCTAGGCCGCGTATCGTCTGCTCGATCACATAGACGCTGCTCAGGGTCGTCGCGGCGGCGCAGGTAACGTCCGCCTGAAGCCGACGCGGGTCCCGCAAGGCGGCGTCGCGCCACTGGCCGCGGGATGGCGCGACTCGCGCGCAAGCGGACGGACTCGTCGCTTCATATGATCGTCTTGCCGATAGCAGGAGCAGCGGCCTGGTACGGTCCACGCGCATCGCGACATTTACGCGGCAAAGAACCGGGGGCGACGGCAGCCGCCCCCGGAAACCCGGTCAGAACGTAACGCGGGCGCCCATCGACAGGACCACCGCATGCGCGTTGCGCAGCAGGCCGTTTGTCACCACCGGGGTCTGCGCTGCCGTACCGGCATAAGCCGCGGTGACCCGATCGATCGTCGTATTGTCGAAGTCGACGTAGCTTGCAGCGGCGTCGAGCGCGATGTGCCTGTTCAGCTGGTAGCTGCCGCCGGCCGCATAGGTCCAACGGTTGGAATCCGGCACGCGCGCATCGCGCAGGCCGTCCTGAGTCGGCGTGATCGTGCGCTGCCCACCGGCACGCAGCGTCACCTTCGGCCCGACCGCATAATCGACGCCCCCGGCGAGGCTCCAGCTGTCACGGTAAGTCTCGGGGATCGCGACGTTCAGCGGTGCGCCGAGGCGGATCGCGTCGAACTTGCTCCAGTTGTAGGCGACGACCTGAGCATTGAGCGTCAGCGCGTTGGTCGCGCGCAAACGACCGGCGACGATCACTTGGCCCGGGGTGCGGAACTTGGCCTGGACCCCAGACAGCGAGACATTCGATGCGGCAAGCGGACCGACCAGGCCCGCGATGTCGAGGTTGCCGGTCAGCGTATGCTCGATGCTCGACTTGTAGCTGATGCCGACGGTGGCGATCTTGTTGTGCAGTTGCACGCCCGCCGTCCAGCCGAAGTCCCACCCATGGCCTCTGAGCGTCTGGCTGCCGTCGGGCAGCGACGCCAGGACGTTGGGCAGCGCGTTGCTCAGGTAGGCGTCGGTATATTCGACGTTGAGGGCGCCGCCGACGCGAAGCCAGTCGGTCAGCACGACGCCGATCGACGGCTGGATGTCGATCGTACGCAGGCGGGTCTTGTCCGCGCTGTAGCGCGCCCAGCTGTTCGCATCATAATCAGTGGTGAAGCTGAACGGCGACGTGATCGCCAGGCCGACCGCGATCCGGTCGTTGACCGGATAGGCGATCGCGCCGCTCGGCAGCACGCCGTTGTTGATCGGATCGCGCGATACCGCATTGCCGCCAACCGGCGCAAACGCCTGTCCCGGCCGACGGATCAGCGTGCCGTTGTCGACGACATCGCCCTTGGGCAGGATCGCGGTCGCGCTGACCGCTGCTTCCGGGTCGGTGATGCCGGCGATCGCGGCCGGGTTCCACCACAAGGACGACGGTCCGGTATCGGCCGCCTCGCCCGAGAAGGCACGCCCCGCGCCGCGCGCCGACTGCGCCTCGAGATAAAAGGCATCGGCATGCGCGATACCGGCGAAGCCAAATGCCGAGACGAGCGCGGTCGCGCCCAGCAGCGGGGCCTTGATACGATTGAACATGAAGAATTCCTGTATTGGTCTGGGGGGAAATGCGGTTAGCGGACGCGCGTCCAGGTCTGCGTCTTGCAGAGCGGGAAGAACACGCAGCCGCGCAGTTTCAATTGGTTGGCGCCGAGGGGGGTGATCTTGCCGCTATAGGTCCTGCCGTCTTCGGCATTATAGACCTGGCCGTTGCTCCAGACGCCGTCTGCGTCCGGCTTGAAGCCGCTCAGCATCATCATGCCCTCGATCGGGCGGGACCGTAGCTTGGCATCCGCGTTCTTGGCGTCCTTCATCCCCGGATTCGCGCGCAGGGCATCGGACGTCAGGATCTTGCCGCAGATCGACGGACCGCAGCGGGTGATTTCGACGATGGCGTTGTGGGTTTCGGTCTTCCACCGACCGATGACGGTATCGGTGGCAAGCGGCGCTCCGGCGAGCAGCGCGCTGATGATCAGCAGGGACATCGTCTTTCCTCTCCATCCTCGCCGCCCCCTGTCAGGAGGACGGCTGCAGACTTTTCGTCCGGCGCCGCATCTGTACGGTCGCCACTGCACGCCTCGCGTCTTATGCGCGAGACAGAT
The DNA here is from genome assembly GCF_022662475.1 of Sphingomonas sp. TREG-RG-20F-R18-01. Taxonomy (GTDB): domain Bacteria; phylum Pseudomonadota; class Alphaproteobacteria; order Sphingomonadales; family Sphingomonadaceae; genus Sphingomonas. Next base: position 96,122 of record NZ_JAKNQQ010000004.1, on the reverse strand, counting down.
GCCGTATACGGCATGTGTCATCTCGCCTATAAGGATGAGCCGCCACGTCAAGGTTTGTCGTTCAGCGTAGCGACAATGCCCCCCTTTTTCACTGCGTTGCGTGGCCTTTTGGCAACGCCTGCACGAGCGCGGTCCACGCCTCGCCGGTCGGCGCAAGATGCCGCTTCCCCCGCGGTCGCAAATCCGCAACACTCCGATGAAAGGCGCAAACGCGGGCGACGATCCATACCGGGCCGAGTCACAACGCGATAAGAGGCGTCGCGGGAGGGGCGGATTGGACGATCGGCAACCGGAACTTACCGGCATCAACGAGGTCGCGCGGATGCTTGCCATCACGCCGCGAACGCTGCGGTTCTATGAGGATCGTGGGTTGATCACGCCCGGGCGGGTCGGCGCCATTCGAGTCTACACCCGGCGGGAGATCGCCCGGATGCAGCTGATTCTTCGCGGCAAGCGGCTGGGCTTCACGCTGAGCGACATCACCGAGTTTCTCGATCTGTACGATGCCGACCCGCAGCATGTCGAACAGATGCGCGCGCTGGCGGACCGCGTCCGGCAACGCATCGACCGGCTCGACGCGCAACGCGACGCCATTGCCGAAACGCTGGACGAACTCGAGAAGATCGAAGCACAGGCGCTGGAACGCATCGCGGCGTCGACGCCCGAACGATCGCGCGCAGCGGGGTAACGGTGCGGCGCGGAACGACCCGCTTACTCGCAGCGTCGCGCCGGCTCCACCCCCGTCACGACGCCTGAACAGTGATTGCCGAAGACGAATGACCGCAGAACCGCGGCGTCGTGGCGGGGAGTAGTGCGGTGTCTGGACCAGCCTCATGTGCCGCCTTGCGGGCAAGCCTGCCGCCCTCGGACGCCGGGCACCAGGCGTCGCACGAGGGTCGTCCCTAGCGCGCCGCGGCGGCGCTGCGCATGCGCAGCGCCAGCACCAGCACGAGCCCCCCGCCCGCCATCACCGCACCCGCGAGCGACACCGCGGGATAGCCCAGCCCCGCGCCGATCACCACGCCGCCCAGCGCGGCACCGATCGCGTTGCCGAGATTGAACGCGCCGATGTTCATCGCCGACGCAAGGTTGGGCGCGTCCCCCGCGGCGGTCATCACGCGCAGCTGGAGCGGCGGGACCAGTGCGAAGCTCGCCACGCCCCACAGGAAGATTAGCACCGCCGCGGGCACGGACCAGGCCATGGCAAACGCGAACGCCACCAGCAGCGCGACCAGCCCACCCAGGGTCACGATCAGCGTCGCGTCGACCGAACGATCCGCATAGCGCCCGCCGAGCCAGTTGCCGACCGTCAGCCCGACGCCGTACAGCACCAGCATCGCGGTCACGAACGCGGTGGAGGCGTGCGTCTGGGTCTGCAGGATCGGGACGATATAGGTGAATACCGTGAACATCGCGCTCGACCCGATCACCGTCAGCAGCAGGGCGACCAGCACGTCCCCGCGCGCGAGCACGCGCAGTTCGGCGCGCATGTCGCTGTCGGTGTCCGCCGGAATAACCGGGACGGCAAAGCGCAATGCCGCCATCGCCAGCACGCCGAGACCCGTGATCGCCCAGAAGATCGTGCGCCATCCGAACGCCTCCGCCGCCCAGGCCGCCAGCGGGACGCCGCCGACGTTGGCGATCGTCAGCCCCATGAACATCGTCGCCACCGCACCCGCGCGCCGCTCGGGCGGCACCAGCCGCGCGGCGACGACCGAGCCGACGCCGAAGAACGCCCCGTGGTTGAACGAGGTGACCACCCGCGCGATCAGCAGCGTCGCATAGCTGCCGGACAGGGCCGCAAGCAGATTGCCGACCGTGAAGATCGCCATCAACCCGATCAGCAGCGTCCGGCGCGGGATCCGCGCGGTCGTCAGCGTCATCAGCGGCGCGCCGATCAGCACGCCGACCGCATAGGCGCTGATCAGCAACCCCGCGGTCGGGATCGATACGCCGAGATCGGTCGCGATCACCGGGAGCATCCCCATGGGCGCGAATTCGGTGACGCCGATGCCGAACGCACCGACGGCAAGGGCGAGAATGGCGGGGTTGAACTTCATGCACTTCTTCCGATCTGTGATCCGTAGCAAATGGTGGAATGCGACGCCTTGCGGTAGTGGGCGCAAGGGACCAGCAGCTTTGCCGGAGAATCACAGATGGTGCGCAGGATCGACCGCGCGGGCTAGATGGAAGCCTTTGACGCGGTAGTGCGCGCAGGTAGCCTGTCGGCCGGTGCGCGAGCGCTGGGTCAGACGCCGTCCGCGCTCAGCCGGATCATCTCGCGGATCGAAGCACGGCTCGGCGTGCGGTTGCTCGTGCGGACGACACGCACGCTGACCGTGACGCCTGAGGGCGAAGCCTACTTACTGGCGGCGCGGCGCATTCTCGCGGACCTGCGCGAGTCCGAAGCGGCGATCGCCTATCAGGCGGCACCGCGCGGACGGCTGCGGGTAAGCGCGTCGCTCGCGTATGGGCGGATCACGATCGTGCCGTTGCTCGCCGATTTCGTCGCGCGCTATCCCGAAATCCTCGTCGACCTCAGCCTCAGCGACGAGCTGACCGACGTGCTCGGCGGCCAGGCCGACGTCGCGATCCGCTTCGGCCCGCTCGCCGACAGCCCGCTGACCGCGCGGCGGATCGGATCGAACGGGCGCACGATCGTCGCCGCGCACGCCTATCTGGCGCGCGCCGGGACGCCGCGCGTGCCCGAGGATCTGTACGCGCACAATTGCCTCAACTTCAACTTCCGCCGGGTCGATCCCGGCTGGCCGTTCGTCCGCGACGGTGCGGCGTTTGCGCTGGACGTCGGCGGGACGATCGAAGCGAACAATGGCGAGACGCTGGTGCAACTGGCGCAACAAGCGGTCGGAATCACGCGGGTCGGGAGTTTCCACGTTGCGGGCGATATCGCGTCGGGGCGACTGGTTGCGCTGCTCGAAGCGTATAATCCGGGGGATACCGAAGACATCCACGCGATCTTCGTCGGCGGTGCGAGCACGCCGCGGCGGGTGCGGGTGTTCGTCGATTATCTGGTGGAGCGGCTTGCGGGGCAGAACTGACTCTCTGTTCTCCTGCGACGGCAGGAGTCCCGGCTTACGGGCGTCCTGCTCCATCCGCCCGGCTCCTGCCTTCGCAGGAGCGCGCGCTCTACCCCTTGAGCCCCGCCTTCACCGCCGCGGGCGTGATCGGGATATGACGCAGCCGCACGCCCGTCGCCGCGAAGATCGCGTTGCCGATCGCCGGCCCCACCACCGTGGTCGCCGGCTCGCCTAGCCCGACGGGGACTTCGGTGCTTTCGACGAAGCTGATGTCCATCTCCGGCACGTCGGCGATGCGCAGCGGCAGATAGGTGTCGAGGTTGGTGTCCTTGACCTGCCCGGCTTCGAAGCCGGTGCCCTCGTGCAGCGCCATGCTCAGCCCCCACAACGCCGCGCCCTGCACCTGCGCGAGTGCGCCGTCGGGGTCTACGATCGTCCCCGCGTCGACGACCAGCGTCAGCTTCTGCACGCGGACGAAGCCGGTCGCGCGATCGACATGGACCTGCGCGACGCACGCCGACCAGGTCGGCATGTCGCGTTCCTGCCCGAAGCTCGTCGCGATTCCGAGCGCAGTGTCGGCGGGAAGCGTCGTTCCCCAACCCGCCTGCGCCGCCGCGCGCCGCACGACCTCGGCCTGCCGCAAGGCGCCGCCGACCGCGTTCGGCGCGGTGCCCGCGTTGCGGCCCTTGCCGGTGAGCAGCTTGAGCCGGAACGCGACCGGATCGGTCTTGGTGTGATGCGCCGCCTCGTCGATGAAGCTCTCGAGCGCCCAGTTGGTCCAGCCCGGCCCGACCGAGCGCAACCAGCCCGGGCGGAAGGTGGTGTTGGCGAGATCGTTCGCGACCGCGCGCACCGTCTGATGCCCGACGTCATACCAGTGGTCCGCGCCCGAAATCGCGAACGGGTCGTATTGTCCGCCCTTCTTGGTCTTGGCGAGCAACGCCGGACCGGCGAGCACCTGCGTCGGCCAGCCCGCACACGCGTGATGCTCCATCGCCTGGATCTGCCCGTCGTTGCCGAACGCCATCCGCAGCCGTTGGACCGAAGGCGAGCGGACCGAATCGAACCGGACGTCGTCGGAGCGGGTCATGATCATCTTGACCGGACGCTTGAGCGCCTTGGCCGCGAGCGCCGCGGGCACGGTATAATCGCCGTTCAACCGTCGCCCGAACCCGCCGCCGAGCAAATAACTGCGCATCACCACCTTGGTCTCGGGCACGCCGAGCGCCTTGGCGAGCGTCGGCAGGATCAGGCTCTGCCACTGGTTGCCGGCGTGGATCTCGAACACGCCATCCTTCTCGAACGCGAGCGCGTTGAGCGGCTCGAGCTGGAAGTGCAGCACGGTCGCGGTCGTGTAGCGTTGCTCGATCGTCTGGCCCGCGGTGTTGCCGAAGGCGGGCGTCGAATCATCGTCGGCGATATCGAGCTTGATCCCGCCCTCCGCCTTGGCGACGAGCGCGGCGCCGTGATCGAGCAGCGCCTGCTCGGTCATGTCCGCGCCGGGGCCAGGGGTCCAGGTCACCGCGAGCAGGTCGGTCGCCTTGACCGCCGCCCAATAGCTCGTCGCGATCACCATCACCCAGCCGGGCACCGTATCCGACGGATCGTCGAGCACGAGATAGCGCAGATAGCCTTTCACGCCCTTGGCCGCGCTGTCGTCGACCGAGACGACCTTCGAGCCGTTGCGCGTCGGCGGCATCTTGGGCCGGGCATAGACCATCCCGGGAACCTTCGCGTCGATGCCGTAGATCCCGGTGCCGTTGATCTTCGCATCCATGTCGAGTGCATGGACCGGCTTGCCGATCAGGCGGCGGTCCTTGACCGGCTTGGTCGGGAGCGCCTTGAGGTCGTCGGGCGTGAACTGCCGCGCGACCGTCCCGCTCCTGGCGATATCGCCATAGGACATTGCGTGCCCGCCCGCATGGACAGCGCCCGCGCGCGCGGTGCAGCCGGCCGGGCTGACGCCCATCAGCTTCGCGCCCGCTTCGATCAGCGCGATCCGCCCCGCCGCACCCGCCTGGCTGAACACCGGATAGGTCTGCCACACCGACCAGCTGCCGCCGGTGACCATTAGCCCCCATTTGGGGTCGGTATCGACATGGACGATGCGGACCTTGTCCCACTCCGCCTCGAGTTCGTCGGCGAGGATCCGCGCGAGCGCCGTGCCGACATGCTGGCCCATCTCCGCGCGGATGATGTTGACGGTGACGATCCCGGCGGAATCGATTCCGAACCACATGCTCGGCTCGAACGACGGCCCGGTCGTTGCCACGGGGACGCTCCCCGGAACCGCCGGGTCGATCGCGGCGAGTACGCGCGAGAAGCCGAAGGCGACCCCGCCCGCCGCACTGGCGACGAGAAAGCCGCGACGGCTGAGCGCCTGGTCGGCGGCGGTGCGCAGCCGGCTCATGCCTTTGGCTCCACAGCCGCGTTGGTCTCGCTGACCGCCGACTTGCCGACCGCCTGCTTGATCGCGGCGCGGATGCGGACATAGGTCATGCACCGGCATAAATTGCCGGTCATCACCGCGTCGATCTCGGCATCGCTGGGCGCGGGAAAATCCTTGAGCATCGCGGCGGCCTGCATGATCTGCCCCGACTGGCAGTAGCCGCATTGCGGCACCTGCAACTCGCGCCACGCCTGTTGCAGCGGATGATTGGACGCCGGGTCGAGCCCCTCGATCGTCGTCACCTCCGCGCCCTCGACCGCGGCGACCGGCGTGATGCACGACCGCGTCGCGCGCCCGCCGACATGGACCGTACACGCCCCGCACATGCCGATCCCGCAACCGAACTTGGTGCCGGTGAGGCCGATGTCGTCGCGGATCACCCACAGCAGCGGGGTATCGTCCTCGACCGCGGTGGTGACGCGGCGTCCGTTGATCGTGAAGCTTGTCATTGGCCCCTGTCCTGCGCGCGGATCGCGGCGACCTTGTTCTGGAGATCGGCCCAGCCGGGCTTGCCGGTCCGGGTCACGCGCAGCCAGTTGGCGAGGCGCGCGATATCGGCGTCGCTGAACCCGCTGAACCCCGGCATCACCACGCCCGGCGCGCCGTCCTCGGCGCTGACGCCGTGGAGGATCACGCGGACTAGATTGGTCGGATCGTCCATGCTGACCGCGCTGTTGAGCGCGAGATCGGGCCGCAACGGGTTGAGCGCCTTGCCGTTGTAATGGCACGATGCGCACGCCCCGGCATAAAGCCGCGCCGCGGGATCATATTGCAGCCCAAGCCCGATGCCTTCGCGCGTCATCGCCTGGCGGATCGCCGTATCGCCCTGCGTGCCCTGCGTGCCCTGCGCCGCCGAGCCGTTCCGGCTCGCGAAATAGGTCGCGATCGCGGCGACGTCGGCGGGCGGCAGCTTGGACAGCCCGCGCGCCACCGCGCCCATCGGACCGGCGGCGGTGCCGTGATACTGGCTCACCCCGGTCGCGAGATAGGCGACGAGTTCGTCCTTCGACCACGGCACCGGAGCCTGGTTGGTCCTGGTCAGCGATGGCGCGATCCAGCCGTCGATCGGCGCGCCGGCATAGGCCTGGTCGTGCTTCTCCGCGCCCAGCGACCCGCGCGGCGTGTGGCACGCGCCGCAATGGCTCAGCCCTTCCGCGAGATACGCGCCGCGATTCCATTCGGCGCTTTGCTTGGGATCGGCAACGAACCGGTCGGGATGGAAGAACAGCAGCTTCCACCCCGCCTGCAACGCGCGGATGTTGAGCGGGAACGGGATGGTGGACGAGATTTCCTTCGCCTCGACCGGCGGGCGCGTCATGAAGTAGGCGTAGAGCGCCGCGACGTCGCCGTCGCTCAACTTGCTGAAGTGATCGTAAGGGAACGCCGGGAACAGATGCGCGCCGTCCCGCCGGACGCCGTGCCGCATCGCGCGTTCGAACGCGGCCTCGGACCAGCCGCCGATCCCGGTCTTGCGGTCGGGGGTGATGTTGGTCGAATAGATCGTCCCGAACTGCGTCGCCATCGCATAGCCGCCGGCAAAGGGCTGACCGCCGCGTACCGTATGGCAGGCGGCGCAATAGCCCGCGCTGGCAAGGACTTCGCCCTTGGCGACCAGGGCGGGCGCGAAGCTCGTCGCCGCGGGTTGCGGGATCTTCGCGATCGACGGACGCCACGCGAACACGCCGAAGCCGACCGTCCCGAGCACCACGACGCCGATCACGATCAACAGGATCCGTTTCAGCATGACACCCGCGACTTCATCGATAACCCCTTGGCCGGTGACAGAGTATTTGCCTCCCATCTACCTCCCCTCGTCGAACGTCCAGTGGAACATGACGCGCGCCGCGCCTAAGGACCGGACGAGCCTCCGCGAACGGGCCGCATCAGGACTTTGACGATTGATGATAGGTACTTGGAATTCGGTAATATTTGACGAAGACGCGAAGCCGCAACGGCGCGGTGAGGGCGACACCGTGCTTTGGGATGTCCACCGCCGTGATCTCGGCGCGATTGCCGAACGGGCCCGCCTGCGGCGGCTGCAGCCGCGCAGGGGAGTCGACTTCGCATCGAACGACTATCTTGCGCTCGCAACCTCCCAGCGGCTGCGCGATGCGGTTGGCGCGGCGCTTGATCGCGGGGTGTCGATCGGATCGGGCGGGTCGCGACTGCTGCGCGGCAACGATCCAGAGCATGAAGCGCTCGAGGCGGAGGCTGCGGCGTTCTTCGGCAGCGAGACCGCCTTGTTCTTCGCGAGCGGTTTTGCCGCCAATGCGGCGTTGTTCGCGACGCTGCCGCAGCGGGGCGACCTGGTCGTCCACGACGCACTGATCCATGCGAGCGCGCATGAGGGCATGCGGCTCGGCCGAGCCGAGACGATCGGCGCCGCCCACAACGACCCGGATGCCATCGACGCCGCCATCACCGGCTGGCGCGCACGCGGCGGGACCGGCTGCGTGTGGATCGCGGTGGAGACCCTCTACAGCATGGACGGCGACCGCGCCCCGCTCGCCGCTTTGGCAGAGGTCGCGGCGCGCCACGATGCGATCCTGCTGATCGACGAAGCGCATGCCTCCGGGGTATTCGGGCCGGACGGTCGCGGACTGGCTGCGGGTCTGGAAGGACGCGAGAACGTCATCACGCTACGGACCTGCGGCAAGGCGCTGGGGTGTGAGGGCGCTTTGCTATGCGGACCGGCCGTCGCGCGCGACTTCCTGGTCAACCGCGCGCGCGGCTTCATCTTCTCGACCGCGCCGTCGCCGCTGATGGCGAGCGCGGTGCGCGAAAGCCTGCGCATCCTCGCGGACGAACCCGAGCGCCGCGTCCGGCTCGCCGCGCTGGTGGCCTATGCCGAACGCGCGCTCGCCCCGTGCGGGGTGACGCCGACCGGATCGCAGATCCTGCCGCTGCTGATCGGTGACGACGCCGCGACGATGCGCGCGGCGTCCGCGTTGCAGGCGGCGGGGTTCGACATCCGCGGCATCCGGCCGCCGACCGTCCCCGCCGGGACCGCGCGGCTGCGCATCTCGCTGACCCTCAACGTCACCGAGGCGGACATCGACCGCCTCGCCCATGCCTTGCACGAGATCCTGCCATGACCGCCCCGACTTTCATCGTCACCGGCACCGACACCGACGTCGGCAAGACCGTCTTCGCCGCCGCGCTCGCCGGCGCGCTGCACGCGCAGTACTGGAAACCGGTGCAGGCCGGGCTCGACCCGCGCAGCGATGCCGACAGCGTCGCCGCCCTGTCCGGCCTGCCGCCCGAACGGATCCTGCCCGAGGCATACCGGCTCGCGACACCCTGCTCGCCGCACCGCGCGGCGGCGATCGACGGGGTGACGATCGACCTCGACCGGCTCGCGCTGCCGACGGTCAGCGGGCCGCTGGTCGTGGAGGGCGCGGGCGGTGTGCTGGTGCCGATCACCCCGGACCTGCTGTTCGCCGACCTGTTCGCACGCTGGGCCAAGCCGGTCGTGCTGGTCGCGCGGACCGGGCTGGGGACGATCAACCACAGCCTGTTGTCGATCGAGGCGCTGCGTCACCGCGGCGTGCCGCTCCACGGCGTCGCCTTCATCGGCGATGCCGAGCCCGACAGCGAGGCGACGATCGCACGGATCGGCGGGGTCACGCGCCTCGGCCGCTTGCCGCAGCTGGGCACGCTCGACGCGACGACGCTGGCCGCCGCTTTCGCCGAGCATTTCGACACGGCGGCGTTCCGATGAGCCACGGGCCGATCTGGCATCCCTTCACCCAGCACGGGCTCGGCGAGCCGATCCCGCGGGTCAGCCATGCGTCGGGCGCGATCCTGCATACGGCGGACGGGCGGCGGATCGTCGATGCGATCTCGTCCTGGTGGGTGACGACGCACGGCCATTGCCACCCGCGCATCATGGCGGCGATCGCCGAGCAGGCGCAGCGGCTCGACCAGATCATCTTCGCCGGCTGGACCCACGAACCCGCCGAGACGCTTGCGCGCGCGCTCATCGCGTTGCTGCCGCCCGTGCTGACGCGCGTGTTCTTCTCGGATTCCGGGTCGACCAGCGTCGAGGTCGCGCTGAAGATGGCGCTCGGCTATTGGGCCAACCGCGGCGCCCCGCGCGACCGGATCCTGGTGCTGGAGCACAGCTATCACGGCGATACGATCGGCGCGATGTCGGTCGGTGCGCGCGGCGTGTTCAACCAGGCGTACGGCGCATTGCTGTTCGACGTGGGAACCATCCCCTTCCCCGCCGCCGGGCACGAGCAAGCGACGCTCGACGCGCTCGAGGCGGCGTGCCGCGAGGCCCCCGCCGCGTTCATCGTCGAGCCGCTCGTGCTCGGCGCAGGGGGGATGCTGTTCTACCCGGCATGGGTGCTGGCCGAGATGCGCGCGATCTGCGCACGGTACGACGTGCTGTTCATCGCGGATGAAGTGATGACCGGCTGGGGCCGCACCGGCACGTTGCTCGCCTGCGAACAGGCCGCGGTGGTGCCCGATATCCTGTGCCTGTCGAAGGGGTTGACCGGGGGCGCGGTGCCGCTCGCGGTAACGCTCGCGACCGAGGCGATCTACGCTGCGCATTTCTCGACCGACCGGTCGAAGATGTTCTTCCATTCGTCGAGCTACACCGCCAACCCGATCGCCTGCGCCGCCGCCAACGCCAATCTCGCGATCTGGCGCGACGAGCCGGTCGCAGCACGGATCGCCGAGCTGGCCGCGCGCCAGACGGCGCGGCTCGGGGGACTGGCCGGGCATCGCAACGTTCGCGCGGCGCGGACGCTGGGGACGATCGCCGCGCTCGACCTGGTCGATCCGGCAGGCGGCGGATATCTGTCGACCCTTGGGCCTGCGCTGCTCAAGCGGTTCCGGGACGCGAACCTGCTGCTGCGGCCACTCGGCAATACGGTGTACGTCATGCCGCCCTATGCAATCGAAGCGGACGATCTCGACCGCGTCTACGCCGCGATCGGCGAAGCAGCGGACGCCCTGGGGTGACCGGGTAATGGTCGGACGGCGGCACTGCGGCCAGTAGCGCAGGATCGCCCGCTAACCCGTTCCCCTTCCGTTCGTTTTCCCCTATCAGGCGCCAATGGAGCCGCCGCCCCGGAAAATCATCCACGTCGACATGGACGCGTTCTTCGCGTCGGTCGAACAACGCGACGATCCGTCGTTGCGCGGAAAGCCGATAGCGGTGGGGTCGTCCGCCGCGCGCGGGGTGGTGGCGGCGGCGAGTTACGAGGCGCGTGTGTTCGGCGTTCGCTCCGCCCTGCCCTCGGTGACCGCAGCGCGGCGCTGCCCCGACCTGATCTTCGTCCCGCCGCGATTCGACGTGTACAAACAGGTGTCGCGGCAGATCCAGGCGATCTTCCAGGACTATACCCCGCTCGTCCAGCCGCTGTCGCTCGACGAGGCGTATCTCGACGTGACCGCCAACCTGCAGGGGCTGCCGACCGCCTGGGCGACCGCCAAGGCGATCCGCGCGCGCATCCTTGCGGAAACCGGGCTGACCGCCTCGGCCGGCATTTCGTACAACAAGTTCCTCGCGAAACTGGCGTCCGACCAGCGCAAGCCGAACGGCCAGTTCGCGGTGACGCCCGACATGGGAGCGTCGTGGGTCGAGACGCTGCCGGTCGCGCGCTTCCACGGCGTCGGCCCGGTGACCGCCAAGAAGATGCACAGCCTGGGCATCACCACCGGCGCGGACCTGCGCGCCAAATCGCTGAAATTCCTGCGCGCGCATTTCGGCAATGCCGCCGATTGGTATCACGCGATCGCGCGCGGCGAGGACCATCGCCCGGTCGACCCCGACCGCATCCGCAAGTCGTCGGGCTCGGAGACGACGTTCAATCGCGACCTGTTCGATCCGGTCGAGATCGAGGCGGGCGTGCAGCAGATGGCGGACGACGTCTGGGGCTGGTGCGCGAAGGCGCAGGCGTACGGCCGGACGGCGACGGTCAAGGTCAAATACGCCGACTTCCAGCAGATCACCCGCAGCCGAACCTATCCGACGGCGATCGACACCGAGGCAAAGCTGCGCGCCGCGAGTCGCGAGTTGATCCGGACCGTGCTGCCCCCGATCAAGGGGATCCGGCTGGTCGGTGTCACGGTCTCGACGTTCGACCCATTGGCGGAAGGGACCGTCGCGCTGCCGCTGTTCGACGCCGACGGTCCCTGAGCGCGCTCAGAACAGCCAGTTGCTCCATTGGGCGACCGCAACCCAGTCGTTGTTGCGGCGCTGGAACGCGTAGGTCGTTCCCCAATGCTCGATGTTGATCGTCACATAGCCCATCGTGTCCGACCACACCGGATCCGAGATGACGTATTTGAGATAGCATTTTTGCGAAAGGCGCACGAGCGGCCACCAACGGGCATCGACCCTCGGCACGCCGAACCCACCACCCAGATCGACCGTCTTGCTCTGCCCCGTCCGCGACAGGACCATCGCCGCGCTGTTCAGCCGCTGCTGGTCGAGAAAGCCGAGCGCCGGCGTTGCGTTGACCGGGTCGGGGATGTGCGCTGGCTTGTCGACGATCGTATCCTGGTAGATCTGCCGCGCGGTCAGTGCCGCGTTCGATCGCAGCGGCGTTACGACGTGCCAGGCGAGCGGACGGCGCGACGGCGGTGGTGCCACCGACATGGTCGCGAAGATCGCCAGCGGCTTGCCGTTGGTACGATTGTCGACACAGATCGTGTTGCCATCATCGGTCAGGATTTTCAGCGTCGCGCGAACGAGTTTTTGCGAATCGTCGAAAGGCGGCTGCGGCGTTCGCGCGCATCCACCGATCGCCAGCACCGCGGCCATTGCCAACATCGCCCGCTGCATCCGGCTCCCCCGTCGTTGAACCCGCTCAGTCACAGATCGATCGCCGCATTCTTGATACTCCCTTCGGCTGAAACACGCCGTTTATTGCCTCCAACGTAAAGACTTAAAAGCATTCTCCAGACGGGCGAAGCCGTCCCGCAGCAGGATTCGATGCCATCAAAACTGTCGCAATCGTCTTGCAGATTGCCTATAGGGTAAGAATGGCTGTGCAGGTATCCGAATTTAACCGCGGCGAAAACAAGGCTCGCTCGCTGATCGTGGGGGCGCTTTCCGCCACGTTGTTGCTTGCCGCCCTGTTCCCGCAGAACACGCGCGCGGTGTTCATCACCGACGGCGGACTGCCCGGGGCCAAGGCCTTCACCGCAACGCTCGGCACGACGGGTCCGGGACAACGCAGCAGCTATCTGTCCGGCATCGCCGCACCGCGCGGTCCGCTGGACCGGCGCTCCGCTACGACCCCGGCCGCCTACGGTCCCGCGCGTCGCGCCGATACGCCGGCGGTAGCCTTTACACGCGGGGTTCCGCCGACGGCGCCGGTCGGGACCGGCCCTGTCGAAGTCGCCGCCAACACCGTCTCCCCGCCCGGGCGCGATGCGCTCGTCGACGCCGGTCTGGGAACGCCCGCGTCGGGCACCGCCCAACCGTTCACGCCCGCCATTTCCCAGCCCGTCGCGGGAGCGTCTGGCTTCAGTGGGGCAAATCCGGGAACCGGAACGCCCGGAACGACGACGCCGGGGACGACCACCCCTGGAACGACGACACCGGGCACGACCACGCCCGGAACGCCGACGCCGGTGTCCGCCGTGCCGGAGCCTTCCACCTGGGCGATGCTGCTCGGTGGCTTCCTGATGGTCGGTTGCGCATTGCGGTTGCGCCGACGGGGCGTCCGCGGCTTTGGCGAGAGCGTCGGCGAAGCCTGAGCGCTACCGGGTCAGTTGAGTTCGAGCGCGTTTCCGGAAATCGTGACCGGGCCAAGGCGCGAGAGCAGGTCCTGTCCCAGCAACGACACGCGCAATCCCCGCCGCACGACCGCCGCGTCGACACCGGCAACCGTATGCCCGGCAAGGGCAACCTGATCCAGCGTGACGCGATCGATGGCGGACGGCCCGGCCGCCGTCTCCATCACCGCATGCCGTGATGCCACCGTGTCGGTGGCGCCGACGCGCATGGCATCCCCTGGCGTCAGGACGACCATGGTCGCGCCGGTATCGACCAGGAACCGCACCTTGACGCCGTTCACGCGCGCGGTGACGTAAAACAGCCCGTCGGTGGCGCGCGTGAAGCGCCGCCGCATCGTCGGCGGCGCGTCCGAATCTTCCGGCACCGTCCGCATGGCGACGATCCGGGCGGTCTGTGCCGACGCCGTGACCGACTCACCCGATGGCGCATGCGCGCTGAGCGAAAGCCCGGCGAAGGCCAGTAATCCGACCAGGCCGGGAGTCGCCAAGAGAGCTTTGACCGCGAACATGCCGCTGCAATGCCCCACCGGGCATAAACAGCGGGTGCGCGGGTCTGGTTAGCGCGGCCTTAAGCGTCCGCGGCACCCGTCTCCAGCAGGTCGCGTTCCCGCACGATCAGACGACGCCGCCGGAACCACTGGACCAGCGCCCCGATGCCGATCAGCAGGCCTGCCACCCCGAATTCCGACGCCCACACCCAATAGGGCCAGCGCATCGTCTTCAGCGACCGGAACAGGACATAATGGTCCGGCGCAACGCGGAAGCCGGCATAACGGTACAGCCGGAACAGTTCGCCCGGCAGGGCATTGCGCACCAATATCCCCTGTCGCGCGCTTTCGGTCGCGTTCTGCGCGGTTCCGTCGGTTGCCGACAGTTCGATGAAGTACCGGATATCGGACGGGTCGGCACCGACATCGACCATCGGCGCGAACCGCACGTTGCGCCGCGCCAGCCACAGATCCTCATCGAACGCGGACGTCCGCGTGTACAGGACGTTGCCGCGCAATTCGGTGAAGCCCTCTGCCGGAACGGCGGGAACGGTCGTGCTCGCGGTGATCCGTTGCAGCGGGCGTTGCACGCTCGGCAGCATCAGCACCATGATCACGGCGATCAGCGCCGCCACGAAACAGCCGCCGGCAATGAACAGCAGGACATTCAGAAACCGTGTCGCCTCGAGGATCGCACGGCTGAGGTTGTTGCGCACCGGCAGCACATCCGTCGCGGGGACTGCCGCACTGGAGGCCGCCGCGGACTTGCGGCGCCGTCGCGTGAACAGGAAGGGCAGCGGGGCGAGGATCAGAACGAACAGCAGAAACGTCAGCAGCGGATGATAGACGCCGAATTCGTTGAACTGCCACTCGGCGAGCAGCGCCACCACGCCACGATAGGTACCGGCCTGCCAGGTGAAGAATGCCACCACCAGGATGATCCAGAGCGGCAACAGCACCCGCGACGGATGCCGACGCACCGAATGGAACCGTACGCGCATGCTACTTCCTACTCACACAACTACAACTGCTTAATATCAGGTTCATAAAGAGGATCACGCCGGTGTCAAAACACGATCGCGCGCCCAGCGCGCCTGGCATGTCCGAGTTCAGGAATGGTCGATCGGGACCCTCCGGTCGCCGCGGCGTTGCCGCACGATCGCAACCCCTGCAAAGCGCCTGCAACGAGAATTGGTCCATAGTGCGACCGCCCCATCAGCCCGATTTCGGAACAGGGCTTAGCGTTTTATCGAATATTTTCCAAAAGGTTAGAAAGTCGACATGTATTTCCTAGCCAAAACAGCGGCGTGATCCCCGGTGTAGCGCGGCTCGTCTTAACAAATACTCGCAACCACCACCGTAAAACTGTCCGTCATCCGAATGTATGAGACGATTCGGACCCGAACGCTTCACGTCGTCGTCGATTTACGACGTCCCGGAGCCCGACCGGCCTGCCTGACGCCTCCGGGTCTACGAGAGCTTGCGGATCGTCTCGTCGAGTGCGGCAACCCGTATCCCGAACTTGCGCACGACGAGGTGGTTCTGAACCACTTTGCCGCCGGGCTGGAGGTACATCCACTGCTGCACGTCGAAGCCGCCCTTCAGCCGGAACCGGACATGGAAACGGTTGCCCGCCACATCGCCGCGCACCGGACCGATCGCATCGGTCAACCGGCCATCGAACTTCCCGCCCCCGACGGCGTGCAATGTCCATTGGCGATCCCGCGGTGGCTTGCCTTCGACCACGACATGCTGCGCAAGAACGATCGTGTCGGGCGCGGTGAGCGTACCCGTCCCCTGCACATGCGTCGCCTTGTGCCGGGACGCGATCCGGTGGAACACGCCCTCCCCCTCGGTCCGCCCCGCGAAAAAGGCGGTGGGGGAAAATTCCGGCGTCGCGGCGTCCGCCAACGCCGGAACGAGAGCGGAACCGCTCAGGAGCGCGATGATCCCGTATCCGTAGCGCATCCTCAGCCCTTATGCCGCGGTCGCCGGGGCGGGCGTGTCCGCGACGATCCGCACGGGGACGGACTTGCTGGCCGGTGTCTTGGAAAGTTCGTCATGATGGCTGACCGGGACCAGCACGTTGCACTCGGGATAATAACCCGCCAGCGTCCCGCGCGGAATCTTGTACGCGGTCAGCGTGAGGTTGCCGAGCTGGCGGTCCTGCCCGTCGTCGACATCGGTGATCAACCGGATCTTCTGGCCATCCGACAGGCCGGCCTCGGCGATATCGTCGGGGTTCATCAGCAAGACGTCGCGAGTCCCCTCGATCCCGCGGAAGCGGTCCGAATAGCCGTAGATCGTCGTGTTGAACTGATCGTTCGACCGGAGCGTGATCAGCCGGAAACGGCCGGGCGCATCCTGGAAGCCGATCGAATTGAGTTCTCCGGGCGTGGTGAACACGGCCTTCCCCGATTCGGTCTTCCAGATCCGCTGGTGCGCGCCGTTGCCGCGGTAGAAGCCACCGGCCTGGTACATCCGCGCATTATAGTCGCGGAAATCGTCGGGATAGGTCTTCTCGATCAGGTCCCGGACGAGTCCGTAATCGGCGGTCCAGGCATCCCAATGGAGATGCTCGCTCGGTGGCAGCGTGGCCTTGGCGATCGCGGTGACGATCGCGAGTTCGCTCATGACCTTGTCGGACACCGGCGTGCGGTGCCCGATCGATGCGCTGATCATCGAGAAGCTGTCTTCGCTGGTGATCGTCTGCGCGCCGCCCGCCTGCTCGTCTTCCTCGAACCGGCCGAGGCACGGCAGGATATAGGCGAGCTTGCCCGGGAAGAGATGGCTGCGGTTGAGCTTGGTCGAGACCATCACGGTCAGGTCCTGCCCGGCCCAGGCCTGCTCCATGCGCTTCTGGTCGGGCACCGCCCGCACGAGATTCCCGCCGAGCGAGATGAACGCGCGCACCTTGCCCGCGAATAGCGCCTCGGTCGCCTCGACGATGTTCATGCCGTCCTCGGTCGGCGGGTCGAAGTGATACAGTGCCTTCAGCCTGTCGACGGGGATGAGGTGGATCTTCTCGGCGATGCCGACGGTCCGCTGCCCCTGGACGTTGCTGTGCCCGCGCACCGGGCAGCACCCTGCTCCGGGACGCCCTATATTACCGCGCAAGAGCAAAAGGTTGACGAGCATCGCGATGTTCAGCGCCCCGTGCGTGTGCTGGGTCAGGCCCATCCCGTACACGCCAATGACGTTCTTGGCCGCAATGTAGACGTTGCCCGCATCGCGCAGCGCGGCTTCCGTCAGCCCGCTTTCCTGCTCGATCTCCGCCCAGGTGACGGCACGGCACTTCTCCAGGAAGGAATCGAACCCGGTGGTGTGCTGCGCGATGAACGCATGATCGATCACCTGCGCCTTGCCGGCGGCCTTGGCGGCGTCGTCGGCCTCGACCACGACCTTGCACATGCCGAGCATCGCCGCGATGTCGCCGCCTGCCTTCAACTGGTGATACTGGTCGGAGATCTTGGTCTCCTTCCCGGTCAGCATCGCCGCCGGGCTTTGCGGGTCGACGAAGGACACGAGGCCCTGTTCCACGATCGGGTTGAAGGTGACGATCTTCGCGCCACGATCCTTCGCGTCCTTCAGCGGATGAAGAAAGCGCGGGCTGTTCGTCCCCGGGTTCTGCCCGAAGAAGAAGAAGGCGTCCGCCTCCGCCAGATCGTCCCACACGATCGTGCCGACGGGCGACCCGATCACCTTGGTCAGTCCGACCGAGGTCGTCTCGTGGCACATGTTCGAGCTTTGGGGCAGGTTGTTCGTGCCATAAACCCGGGCGAGCAACGCGTAGAGATACGATGCCTCGAGCCCGGCATGGCCCGACGCGTAAAAGACCGCGCTGTCGGGATCGAGCGGCTTGAGCACCCGGGCGATGCCGGCGAAGGCTTCGTCCCAGGTGGTTTCGACATAGCGGTCGGTCGCCGCGTCGTAGCGCATCGGATGCGTCAGCCGCCCGGTCTTTTCGAGATCATGGTCGCGCCAGCTGCGCAACTCGGTGACGCTGTGACCGTCTTTGTCCCAGAACGCCGGCGTACAGCGCGCGCTGGTCGATTCCCACAGCGTCGCCTTCGCGCCATTCTCGCAGAATTCGAAGGCCGAATAATTGACCGGCTTGGGCCAGGCGCAGGACGCGCACATCACGCCCTTTGGCTTGTTCAGCTTGCCCAGGCTCGAAAGCGCGGCCGGGCTGGCCCAGGTTTCGCCGAAAATCTGCGCAATGCCCTTGAGCGACCCCCATCCTCCCGCCGGACCCGGCGAATGTGGCAAGTCCTTCGGCAAGTTCGAAAGATCCGACGGCGCTTGCGACAGGTCCTTGTCCGACATGATCAATCCTATTCCCTCTCGCCCCATGGTCCGGGGCCCAGTGTCGAAGCGTGCGGGGAACGGCTAGGTTCCCGCTTGCGGATGGCATCCGCAATTTAACGCTGCTTCCACCGGTCCGCGCCGTGCGTTAGGCGAGGCAATGCCCGATATTGAACCTCCTCCCCGGTTGGAGACGATCTCCATCGATGGCCACCGCGCACCCGCCGCGCGGGGGATCGCGCAGGAAGTCGCGGTCGCGATCGAACTCGACGGTGTCGGGTTTGCCGTGATGATGGCGACTCCGCACGACCTGGAAGACTTCGTGACAGGCCTGCTGCTGGCCGAAAGCGAGATCGGCACGGCGGGCGACCTGGCAAGTATCGACGTAGCGCCGGTTGATGTGGGCGTGATCGTCCGGGCCGATCGACGGCGACCCGATCCGGTCGCGGTCCTCGAGCGGATGCGCCCCCGCACCACCGATTCGGCCTGCGGTCTCTGTGGCCGCGACAGCCTCGACCGCGCGCTCGCCCCGCTGCCGCATGTTACCACGCACTCGCGCGCGGATGCGGCCGCGCTGTTCACGGCGGCGGCCACCCTGCGCGACCATCAGCCGCTGAACCGGGCAACCGGTGCGGTGCATGCCGCTGCACTGGCGGCGCATGACGGGACGATCCTGCTGGTGCGCGAAGATGTCGGCCGCCACAACGCCTTCGACAAGCTGATCGGCGCGATGGCGCGGCAGGGGCTCGGCTGGGACGGCGGCTTTGCACTGCTCAGTTCGCGATGCTCGTTCGAGCTCGTCGACAAGGCGGCGCGCGCCGACTGCCCGTTGCTCGCGACGATTTCGGCGCCGACGTCGCTCGCGCTCCAACGCGCGGCCGGAGCCGGGCTGACGCTGGCGACGCTGGTGCGGCAGGACAGCCTGACCTTGCAGCTTTGCCCGGCGTCGGCACCCGGGTTGATCGCATGACGATCCTCGGCGTCGTTCTGGCAGGCGGCGAGTCGCGCCGTTTCGGCAGCGACAAGTTGGCGGCACGGCTCGGCGAACGCACCCTGCTCGATCATGCGATCGACTGGCTTCGCCCGCGCACCGATGCCGTGGCCGTATGCGGACGTACCCTTGCGGGGATCGCGTCGCTCGCCGATCGCCCGGCTGCCGGCCTTGGTCCGCTCGGCGGGCTCGCGGCGGCGCTGCACTATGCCGGGACGCAGGGTCACGACATGGTGCTGTCGATCCCGGGCGATACGCCTGACCTGCCCGAAGATCTGTTCCCGCGCCTGCTCGCGCTCGGGGCCCCCGTCTTCGTCCGGGGTTGCCCGGTCATCGGCTTATGGCCAGCCAGCGCCGCGGCGGCATTGGCGGCGCGGCTGGCGCACGACGACGATCGCTCGATGCGGGGGTGGGCGCGCACCATCGATGCGCAGGTGCTGACGCTGCCCGCCCCCATCGCGAACGTGAACTTCCCCGCGGATCTCGCCGCGCTGGGCGACGGCAAACCCTGACGATCCGCGCGGATCGCCCGGAGCTTCGATCCGGGATGCTCAGAACCGCAGCGTCGGCACCATCGTCCCGGCAGACAGGGCATCGCCATGCGCCGGGCGCACGACCAGACGGTCCGCTGCCGCCAGCATCATCTCGCCGGATCCGTCGCGACGGTCGAGCAGACGTACGCCCCCGGCCTCGGCCGCCGCGCACAGGAACGATTCCCGGGCGCCGTTCGCCGGGACCGGCGCGATCAATGGGAGCATCTCCCAGGCAAGCATCGCGGCAGCAGGGTCCCCGCCGAGATGCCCGATCAGCGGCGCCAACAGCAGGCGCGCAAGCGTCATTGCGGCCGTCGGATTGCCGGGTAATCCCAGAACGTGTGCCGATCCGATCCGTCCATACCAGCTCGGCCGGCCGGGCCGGATCGCCAGCCCGTCGAAGATCAGGTCGAGGCCGAGCGGGCGCAGTGCCTGCTGCGCGGCATCGCGGGCACCATGCGCTGCGCCGCCGGCGAGCACGATCACGTCGACGCCACCCCGCATAGCGTCCACCGCCGTGACGAGCGCCGCGGGATCCTCCCCGATGCGCACCGCACCGCCGGCTTGGGCGCCACATCCGGCCGTCAACAGCGCCAGCGCCCCGCCGAGGCTGTCGGGGATCGCGCCATCGCGCTCCGCTGCCAGTCCAGGCGCGACCAGCAAGTCGCCCCGGACCATCACGCCGACCCGTGCCACGCGACGGACCGCCACCGTTTCGACATCTGCGGCAGCGGCGGCCACCAACGCGCGCGGATCGATCCGGCGGCCGGCGGCAAGCGTGATATCGCCAACCCGGAAATCCGATCCCCGCAACCGGATGTGCGGCCGTCCGTCTGGTTCCGCACAAGACACCCATGTGCCGGCCACCGTCGCCCGCTCGATCGGCACGATTCGTTCCGCTCCCTCGGGCAGCGTGGCTCCGGTGGCGATTCGCACGGCCTCGCCCGATGCCAGCCGACGGTCGGCCGCGATCGGGCCGGCGACGATCCGCCAGCGCAGGCCATTCTCCGCATCGGCACGCGCGAGCGCGAATCCGTCCATCGCCGCGGCGTCGCGGCGCGGAAAGTCCGTCCGCGCGCGAACCGGCGCCACGAGCATGCGCCCGCCCGCCGCCGCCAGCGGAACATGTTCGGCACCGAGCGGAATGGCCTCATGGGCGATGCGGCGGATCGCCTCCGCCAGCGTAGGCAGCAGCGCTGGTGCGGACATGACGGCGGGAGGATCGCGGGGCGGCATCGCCGCGCTATAGCCCCGGTTCATCGCTCCGGCGAGCATGGCGCACAACACCCGCTGCGCCGGCTTCGGACGGTTCACCCCCCATTAACGGGTTTTTGTCATGATTAGAGCCTAATACGCGACTTCACTCCAATCGTACGACCTTATGATGCCAGATTGGGGAATTCGCACATGCAATATGGCCTTCGTTCGGCTACACTACGCCTTGTCGCGGGACATTTCGCCCCTGCAAAGCGTGCGCGTAAACGATCGTTAGTCCCCAGGAATTTGCTGGAATGAACAACCCGTAGGGCCGCAAGATCGCTGTTGAAGTTACCAGATTGACCGATTATTCGAAGAGCCCGCATGCCTCAAAAGCTGTGCGTGGCGCTGAAGAATCTGCGCGAAAACAAGCAGTTCGCGCAGACTCTCGTACCGACCACGCCATGCTTGCACCGGAGTCTGCCTTAGACATGCTGCAAAAAGCAGACGGCGAAACAGAATTTCAACGCCTGCATGCCGGGGCGAAGCCAATGTCGAAGCAGGGGCGCCGGTTCCAGCTGTATGCGCTGCTGGCGCTGTTCGACGCGGTCGCGATCCTGCTGGCGTTCCTCGCCGCCGGGCTGCTGCGTCCCGAAATGACGTTCGGTGCCAACGGCCTGCGGCTGGCTTTGCTGATCACGCCGATCTATCTGCTCGTCGCGATCAACGGCAACGCCTTTGGCTATCAGGTGCTGGTCAATTGGAAGCGCGGGCTGGCCAAGGCGATCGGGGCGCTCACCTTTGCGATGGCCGCGGTGCTGTTCGTCGCCTTCTTCTCGCGCGCATCGCTCGAGTTTTCGCGGCTGGTGTTCGGCACCGGCGCGGCTGCGGCGATCGCGTTGGTGGCGGTGGGACGCTATGGCTTCAACGCTCTCGTCAAGCGGACGCTCGGCTCGGTCCTCCGTACGGAGTTGATCATCCTCGACAATTGCGAATTGCCACCGCTTGGCGACGCCTGGGTGATCGATGCGGCGGCTTACGGGCTGCGCCCCAATCTGCGTGACCCCAACATGCTCGATCGGCTGGGCACGGCCGTAAGCGGCGCGGATTTCGTGCTGGTGTGCTGTGCCGTCGAGGATCGCGCGGCGTGGTCGCTGTTGCTCAAGGGGACCGATGTCCAGGGTTTCGTCCTGGCTCCCGAGTTCGACGAGGCGGGCGCCAACCGGATTATGCGCTACGAAGGCCAGAGCGTCATGCAGGTCGCCTCGGGACCGCTCGACGTGCGGAGTCGCGCGATCAAGCGCGCGATGGATCTGGCCGTCACCGTGCCCGCGATCATCGCCCTGTCGCCGCTGTTGCTGACGGTTGCGATGGCGATCAAGCTGGACAGCAAGGGACCGGTGCTGTTCCGCCAGCAGCGGCTGGGTCGCTCGAACCGGCTGTTCTCCGTCTTCAAGTTTCGCTCGATGCACGTCGAACATTGCGACGCGGAGGGCAACCGCTCGACCACCCGCAACGATCGGCGCGTCACCCGGGTGGGGGCGCTGATCCGCGCGGTCAGTATCGACGAGCTGCCTCAGCTGTTCAATGTCCTGCTGGGCGAAATGAGCCTGGTGGGTCCCCGTCCGCACGCGCTCGGATCGCTTGCCGGCAAGGAACGCTTCTGGGAAGTCGACCAGCGCTATTGGCATCGCCACGCGCTAAAGCCGGGCATCACCGGGCTCGCCCAGGTCCGCGGGTTGCGCGGCGAAACGCGGGAGCGCGATGATCTCGTCAAGCGACTGCAGGCCGATCTCGAATATCTCAACGACTGGTCGCTGGGGCGCGACATCGCGATCCTGCTGGCGACGTTCCGGGTCATCGTCCATGACAAGGCCTATTGACGGGGCGCATCGCCGGCTCGTTTGCGCAATCACCGGCTCAAAAAATTGCCGATGTATTCATCGCGGTTATGAGGCTATTTACCGCAAGCAGCGTAGCTAGGCGAATTCGGCATACGTCCTCTTCGCGCGGGCAAGCGCGAAGATCGGGAGGGAAAAACTTGGAAACGCTTTATGATTGGCTCACGCTCGCAATCTTCGCAGGATTGATCATCCTGTTTTTGCAGCGCTCAACTGCCGAGACCCCAAGCGACCGCATGATCCAGTACGCGCCCCCCGCGATTGGATGCGCAGTCGCCAACTATCTCGGGAATCACGATCAGCACGCGGTGGCGATCGTCGCGATCGTCGCGATCGTCGCGTATATCTGGTTCGTCCTCAAGCCGTTGCAGCACACATGACGGCACGGTCGCCCCGACCCCGCCGATGATTCCCAACGCCATGACCTAACCGACTGAATTCGGTTTCTTTTATCCCGTTCGCGTCAAGGTACCGTGCAATGTTGACCACGATGTCTCCCCCTGGAATGGCCGTGACCCGTCCGCGTCAGTGGACGCCGGCGCTGGTGTTCCTGATCGTCGCGACGCTGGCGTTTCTGATCCCAACGATGCTGGACGTCGCCCGCGAGAGCTGGGGGACGGAACAGGGCGCGCACGGACCATTGGTCCTCGCGACCGGGCTGTGGTTGATTGCGCGCGAGCGGCACCGAATCGCGGCGGTCGCGCGCCCGGGGTCGGCAGTGCTGAGCTTCGGGCTGATGATCCCGCTGGTCATCCTGTTCGCCCTCGCGCGTATCACGTCGATCATCGAAATCGAGTCGATCGTGATGTACCTGAGCCTTGTCGTCGTGTTCTACGCGCTGTGCGGCGGCGCGGCGGTACGCGCGGTATGGTTCCCGCTCGTCTATCTGCTGTTCGTGTTTCCGCCGCCCGACACGCTGTTCGCGGCGATCACGCAACCGCTCAAGATCGCGATTTCGCAGTGGTCGGTCGATATCCTGCACGTGCTGGGGTACCCGGTCGCGGGATCGGGCGTCACGATCCAGATCGGCCAGTACGAAATGCTGGTCGCCGCAGCCTGCGCTGGCCTGAACTCCCTGATCAGCCTGACCGCGCTGGGTCTGTTCTACACCTATTTGCGGCATAGCTCGAACTGGCGGTACATGCTGTTGCTGGTGGCGTGCATCATCCCGATCGCCGTGCTCGCCAACCTTGTCCGCGTTCTGATGCTGCTGCTGATCACCTATCACTTCGGCGAAGCGGCCGGTCAGGGATTCTTCCACGAACTCGCGGGCATGACGATGTTCGTGACCGCGCTCCTCGGCATTTTCGTGATCGACTGGGTCTTCACGCCACTGCGTCAACGCTGGGCCCCGACAGGACAGACTCTATGACTGACGCCATCGTTACCCCCCGCGCGTCGAGCCCCCTGAGTGGCCCGGGCGCGTCGCGTCGCCAGCTGTTGGTCGGCGCGACGCTTCTCGCCGCGGCGGGCGCAGCCTATGCCTTCACGCCGCGCACGGTGATCCGCACGCTGGGAACGAGCAAGCTGGACGCGCTGGTGCCGCATGCGTTCGGTGGCTGGCGCTTCCAAGCGAGCAGCGGCCTGGTGCTGCCCCCGGCGGACCAGCTGCGCGACCGGATCTACAGCCAACTCCTGACGCGGGTCTACAGTCACAGCGACGGCAGCTCGATGATGCTGCTGATCGCCTATTCGGGGTCACAGGACGGGACGATCCAGGTTCATCGCCCCGAAGTCTGCTATCCGGCGAGCGGGTTCCACCTGTCCACCGTCGAGGATCGCAGCGTCCAGCTGGCGCCGAAGGTCGACGTGCCATCGCGCTACATCGTCGCGGAAACCGAGTTGCGCACCGAACAAATGATCTACTGGACCCGCCTGGGACACCTGTTCCCGCGCAAATGGTCCGAACAGAAGCTTGCGGTCGTCGAGGAAAACCTGCGCGGCCTGATCCCGGACGGGGTTTTGGTCCGCATCTCCACGCTTGGCCAAGCCGACGCGCGGCCCAGCCTCGATGCGTTCGCCAAGGCACTGTTCGGCGCGGTAGGGCCGCAAATGAAGTCCGTCCTTATCGGTCCGGCCTGACGCCGGACCTTCCACTACCGACGCGATGATTCACCAAAGGGGTAAGAAAATGACGAGCAAGAAAACCATGCTGATGACGGGCGCGAGTGCGTTGCTCCTGCTCGTTGCGGGCTGCGAGAAGAAGGTCGGCGGTCAGGTCGTCGCGGTCGTCAACGGCGAGGAAGTCACGCAGCAGGAGGTCAACGCCGAGCTGCAAGGGGCCAACATTCCGCCGACAGCCGACAAGAAGGCGATCATGGCGCAGGTCGTGCAGCAGATCGTCGACCGCAAGCTGCTGGTGCAAAAGGCCAAGGCGGACGGGCTCGACAAGTCGCCCAGCTATCTGGACCAGCTGCGCCGTGGCGAAGACGCGCTGATCATCAATCTGTTGACGACCAAGGCCGCCAAGAGCGTTTCGCTCCCCGATGCTGCTGCGGTTGACAAGTTCATCGCGGACAACCCGACGCTGTTCAGCGGACGCAAGCGCTACGCGCTCGACCAGATCTCCTTCGCGCAGCCGAGCGATCAGACCGTGCTCCGTCAGCTCGAGCCGGCCCATTCGCTCGAGGCGGTCGCGGCCACGCTGTCCGCAGCCGGGATCCAGTTCACGCGCGGGACGAGCACGCTCGACACCGCGATGCTGCCCCCTCCGATCGCCGCAAAGATCGCCGCGCTCCCCGCGGGCGAGCCGTTCGTCGCGCCCGACAAGGGTCGCATCATCGCCAGCGTGATCACCTCGACCACGCCCGCGCCGACGCCCGAAGCCCAGGCACGCCCGGCAGCGCTCGAGTTGCTGCGTCGCCAGGCACTCGGCAATGCAATGCAGAAGCAGCTCGAGGCGGCGCGCGCGAGCGCCAAGATCACGTATCAGCCGGGCTTCTCGCCACCCAAGACGCCTACGCCGGTCGCTCCGGCAACCGCGCCCTGATCCTCGGGGGGACGCGCTGACCCACGGGTCAGCGCGTCAACGGATCGTTTGAAAGATGAAAGCTTGCGAGGACCGCCTTCGCGCGCGGGCTGATCTGCGATGCGCGAACCATGTCGCGCAACACCGTTCCAGCCTCGTCCCGGCGTCCACTTGCAATCAGCATCGTGGCCAGTCGCGCTGCGGCGCGGCTCGAATCCGGTGAGACGCGTAACGCCTCGCGCATATTGCTTTCCGCCAGCGCCGGCTGATTCTGCGCCAGCAGAATGTCGGTCAGCGCCAGTCGCGCGGTGATATTGGCGACGTCGTCGCTGACCAGCTGGCGCCCGTCGGAAAGCGCGCCCTCGAAATTGCGGGTTGCGGCGCGGAGCCGGGCGCGGGTCAGCAGCGCGCGGGGCTGCGAAGGGTCCGTGTCGAGGATCTGTTGCGTCCGCGACAGCGCATCCTGCGCGCGCCCCTTCAGCCCGACCGCAAAGGCGTAGGTCGCCTTGGCATTCGAATTGCCGGGATCCGGCGCCGTTCCGGGCAGATCCGTTCCCAAGACCTGCAGCGCCAGATCGGGCTGGCCCGTTTCGTTGGCAAATTGCGCGAATGTCGCCTTCGTCTCCAGCGCGGCATCCGAGCCGCCAAGCAGGATCTGCTGCGCGGTCAGCGCGTCCCGCCCTTCGTCCAGCCACATTTCGAGAATCGTCGATGCAATCGCGATGTCCTTGGGGTGTTGCCGGAACACCGCGCGGACGATCGTGAACGCGCGGTCCGGTTGCCCGGTCTGGTACAGCCAGTCGGCGAAATCGAGCTGCATGCGCGAATCCGTCGGATTACGCTCCGCAAGGCGAGCGAGCGTCCGCTGATATCCATCGCTGTTGGCGCTTCGCTGATACAGGTCGCGCAGGAAAACGAGGCGCGAGGTCGGATCGCTTCCAGGCACCAGCGATTCCTCGATCAACTTGGCGGCAGCGGCATTGTCGCCGCGATAGGCCAGGGCCTGGCCTTTCAGGATCAACGCACCGATGTCCGTGGCATTGGCCGCAAGCACCCGCTCTGCGAACACCAGGGCGTTCTTCGAATCCCCGCGTTGCAGCGCGGCGCCACCCTTCATCGTCAGCGGCAGCGAATCGTTCGGATTGATCACCAGCAACTGGTCCGCATAGCGGTCGACCTTGTCCGGTTGGCGGACATTCAGCCCGAGCTGGCACAATTGGCGCAGCGCTTCGAGATTGCCACGATCGAGCTGGTAGACGTTTTCATAGGCTTCGAACGCCTTCGTCGGGTCCTTCATCGCCATCGCAACGCGCGCAAGCGTGAGCCAATAGTCGCTGACGTCGTCGCGGAAGCCGATGGCGGTCTGGATATTCTGCCGCGCGCGCTGAAGATCACCCTGCTGCAGGAACGCATCCGCCTTGGCGGCGGCGGCGGCGGCGCGCTCGTCTTTCGATGCGCAGCCCCCTGCCCCGCCCACCACGAGAACCGACGCGGCCAATGCCGCTGCCAACCGGACGAACGAAGATTTCATTGGGTCACGCAATCCGATGACGCGATAGGATGAGACGGACGGACCGTGCCGGGCGGCGACATGCCTTGTCAATGTCTTCATCTGGGATCGCTGGAACGCCTATAGCGTCGCCGACCCTCATATATAGGGCGCCGTGAAGGATGCTTTAACCTAGCATCCGATACGGCAGATGCGCTAGGAACCGCAAAACCGAGTAACAGGGAAATGACTATGGTATTGTCGGTACGGGCTGCGCGGTGCTGTGCGGCGATGGGTCTTCTGGCGCTTGCGACACCGGTCGTGGCGCAATCCGCGTCGAACGCCCCGGCACAGTTGCGCGCGTATCGCATCAACCCCGGCGATGAGCTGGAAATCTACGTGTGGGGCGAGGAGCGCCTCCAGCGCGAGGTCAAGGTCCTTCCGGACGGCACCTTCTCCTTCCCGCTGGTTGGTCAGGTCGATGCGCTGAACAAGCTGCCGAGCGATATCGAAGCGCTCGTGTCGAAGGGCCTTCGCTCGCAATATCGGGACGCCGTTCCGCAAGTTACGGTCTCGGTCAAGGCGCCGGTCGGCCTGCAGTTCAGCGTTGCGGGGAAGGTCAAGACGGCCGGGGCGTTCACCGCCGGTCGGTACGTCAACGTGCTCGAGGCCCTCGTCATGGCGGGTGGCCCGGCAGATTTCGCCGACGTCGGCAATGTCGCGATCCTGCGCAAATCGGGAACCGGCCTGAATGTCATCAAGGTTCGCCTGACCGACATTCTCAAGGGCAACCCAAGCGGGCGTGATCTTGCTGGCCTGCCGCAGCTGGAAAGCGGCGACACGGTGATCGTACCGTGAAGGCGGCCCGTTATGTCGCGCTGTGCGCGGTCACGATGGCGGTTCCCGCCTTTGCGCAGACGAGCGAAAAACGACTGAGCGCGGATGTGTCGAGCACGCTCGGCTATTCCAACAATCCGTTCGCGACCACGGGGTCCAATACGGGCGCCGGGTTCGTGCAGGTCGACATCCGGCCACAGTTGCGCATTCTCCGCCAGAACAGCACGCTGACGATCAACGCCGATGCGAACGTCCAGCAGTATTTCAGCCGGTATACCCGATCCGACAACTATTCGGGCGGCGTCGACTACAGCTTCATTCCGGCCGAACACGTCCAGGCGCACTTGAACGCCGGGATCGACAGCTCGCTGGTGGGATCGACCAACGACCTGGCGAACCGGTTCGTGACGGTCAATCCGATCGGGTCCGGAGCGGCAACGGGCACCGGCACCGGTACCGGTACCGTCGGGGTGAGCCCGATCAGTTCCACGCCGATCACGACGGGAACCGATATCGCCCTGTTCGGCATCGGCGCGCGTCGTCGGACCATCAACGGCGGCGGTGACGTTTCGGCGACCTTGTCCGCCCGTGACGTCGTGACGGCCAGCGCCTTCATCGTTAATTCGCGCTATTCGCAAACGGGGGCGACCAACAGCCCCTTGAATCCGACCGGCGATTACACCGGCTATGGCGGCACGATCGGCTATAGCCGGCAGGTCACCGCCAATATCCAGGCCGGCCTGCAGGGATCGGTTTCACGGTACGATTATGTGACCCCGGGCGCCAACACCAACGTCTATTCGATCCAGGCGACCACGACCGGGCGCATCAACGAATATTGGACGGTCAACGGCGCGCTCGGCATCTCGTTCGTCAACCGTCAGGTCGGTGGGAACCAGACGTCGCTGTCGGGCAACCTGTCGCTTTGCCGTCGCGGCATCCGCGTCGTCTATTGCCTGAGCGCCAATCGCGCGGTCCTGCCGACCGGGATCGCCGGTACGCAGGTCTCGACCTCGGCGGGGGGCAGCTACTCCTATCGCCTGACCGAACACAGCAATATCAATGCCTCGGCGGACTATAGCCGGAACAGCACCCCCGGCGGGCTGAACGGAACGGTCAACCCGGTCGGCTTCGGCATCGGCAACGAATATCTGCGTACGACGGTCGGCTATGACCGCCAGATCCGGCAGCGGCTGCGGTTGATCGCCTCGGCCAACTATCGCCAGATCTTCGGCGCCAATCTCAACCGCCCGAGTGACTTCGGCGGACAAATCGGCGTGGCGTATCGCCTCGGGGATATTCGATGAATGACGAACTCGACCTGGTCCAGAACCAGGAATCGGATGCCTCTTCGAACTTCATCGGAACCCTCCCCGTCATCCTGTGGGAGCGGCGCTGGCTGATCATCATTCCGTTCGTGATCCTGAGCATCGCCGGAATCGCGGCTGCGTTCCTGTTGCCACGGTCCTACCGGTCCAGCGCAACGCTGCTGGTCGAGTCGCAGAACCTGCCGACCGACACGACCGCGTCGGGCCCCGGCGACACGGTCATCGACCGTCGCATGGCGAAGATCCGCCAGCAGATCCTCAGTCGCCCCGATCTGGTCGGGCTGATCCAGGCGAACAATCTGTACGACGCATCGGCACGGCGCGAGCCGTTGTCGAAGCTGGTCGACAGGATGCGCAACGCGACCAACATCGCCGCGGTCGATGCCGATATCGCGCGCGGCGGCGGCAATGCCGGGTCGATCGCATTCGCGCTGACCTTCGACTATCCGAGCGCCCCGCAGGCGCAGCTGGTGGCACAGACCTTCGTCGACCGGCTGCTCAAGCTCGACGCCTCGGAAACCCAGGCACAGGCGCAGACCAACGCGCGCTTCCTGGAGGACCAGGAAGCCAATCTGCAGGCGCAGGTCAACGCGATCGAGACGCAGATCAACCGCATCACGGGCCAGAACGGTGCGGCGCTCGCCGCGTCGAACATGGGCATGACGGTGATGACTGGCGGTGGCGACTATGACGGCCAGATCGCCACGCTCGAGCGCCAGAATGCCGATCTGCAGGCGCAGACCGGCAAGCCTGCGGTCGGCCGGGATCCCAACGTCATTGCCGCCGAGGCACAGCTTGCCGCTGCACGTGCGCAATATTCCGACGATCATCCCGACGTGAAGCTCGCCGAGAGCCGCCTCGCCGCGGCCAAGACGACCGCGGCCGCCTTCCAGACCAACAGCGTCTCGTCGGTCGTCCAGCGCCAGATCGCTGCCAACAACGCCGCCATCGGCCAGTTGCGCAACGCCAAGTCGGCGGAGCGCGGTCGCGCCGCCACCATGGCGGCGGCGCAGGCCCGCGGCCCGGTGATCGCGCAGCAGGTCGCGCAGTTGCAGTCCCGCGCCGACGTGCTTCGTGCCAATCTCGGCCGGGTCCAGACCAGCCTGCTCAACGCGCGCTCGGTGGTCAAGATTTCGGACGAGCAGCGCGGTGAGCGGCTGACGCTGATCGATCCGCCGGTCACGCCCGACACGCCGACCCAGCCGAACCGCCCGATGCTGATCCTCGGCGGGATCTTCGGCGGCCTTGCCGTCGGGGTTGCGCTCGCGTTGCTGATCGAACTGATCGCGCGGCCGATCCGCAGCGTGGCCACGCTGACCCGCCTGACCGGCGTGCCACCGCTTGCCGTGATTCCGGTGATTTCGAAGAAGAAGGCTCGTCGCCGCTCGGGTTCCCCCAAGGCCGCAGCTTAACCAGCGCCTTACCTCTTTCGACCTAAGGTATCCCAATGCCAAGTTCCTGGAACACCTCGATCAACGACGCGCCAGCGCCGGACCTGGTGCTGTCGCCCGACAGCATCGCCGAACCGCTCGATCGGTTCGATTCGCCACGCCGTGGCGTGTTCGGCTTCAACAGCCGCGATCGTCGCTCGCGCCCGTTCAACCTGTTGCGCTCACAGATCGTCAAGATCATGCAGGCGAACCAGTGGAAGGTGATCGGCATTACATCGGCCACGCCGCGCGTCGGCAAGTCGTTCATGGCAGCGAACCTCGCGGCATCGCTGTCGCGCATTCCCGGCACGCATACCCTGTTGTTCGATCTCGATCTGCGCCGTGGCTCGATCGCGGAGATCTTCGAAATTCCCGAAGGCGTTGGCATCAACACCTTCCTTGCCGGCGAAGTCGATTCGCTCGACGCTGCGTCCCGCGAGATTACCGGCACCGGACTGACGGTATTCCCGTCCTTCCCGACCGATCACAGTTCAGCCGAATTGCTGGCAGGCGAGCGTCTGCGCACGCTGGTCCAGGCCATGCGCAAGCTGCCCGACGACGTGATCTGCATCTGCGACCTTCCGCCCGCCTTCGCCAACGACGATGCGGCAATCGTCCTGCGCGAGATCGATGCGTATCTGATGATCGTCGAAGAGGGCAAGACTACCGCGCGCCAGGTCAAGGATACCCTTGAAATCCTGCGTCCGGCGCCGTGCATGGGAACCGTCCTGAACCGCTACAAGGGCGGCATCGGTGGTGACGATTATGGTTTCGGATACGGCACGCAGCGCTATTACGACGCCTATTATTCCTGATCGCACCGGCTGATCACGGACTCGGTAACGGGGGAACGCCGTGCGCATAGCCTATCTGGTCAACAAATATCCGGCGGTCAGCCACAGCTTTATCCGGCGCGAAATCGCCGCGGTCGAGGAAGCGGGCAGTTTCGTGCTGCGCTTTTCGATCCGCGCCGCGCCCGGTGCCCTGCCGGATGCGAAGGATCGCGCCGAGCTCGACCTGACGCGGGTCGTGCTGGCCAACGGGTTCGCCCCCCTCGCGCTGGATACGGTGCGGGTCGCCGCGGCCAATCCGTCACGGTTCCTGCGCGCGGTGCGGTTGGTCGGACGGGCAATTGCCGACGATCCGAAACGCGGGTGGAAACACTTCGCCTATCTGGCCGAAGCATGCTGGCTGGCACGCCGGCTGGACGGCGCACAACATGTGCACGCCCATTTCGGGACCAATCCCGCGGCCGTCGCGCGACTGGTCCATCATCTGACCGGCCTGCCCTACAGCTTCACCGTCCACGGCCCCGATGAATTCGACTCTCCCCGCGGGCTCGACCTGTCCGGCAAGATCGCCGACGCTCAACAGGTAATGGCGATCAGTTCCTATGGCCGCAGCCAGTTGATGCGCTGGAGCAGCCCGGCTGACTGGCACAAGATTTCGGTCGTGCGCTGCGGCGTGGACCAGCTTTTCACGGAAGAACCGCCACAGGCGGATCGCAGCCCGCCTATTTTGTGCGCGGTCGCACGGCTGAGCGCGCAAAAGGGTCTGCCGCTGTTGCTCGAAGCGGCCGCGCGGTTAAAGGCGCAAGGCCGGACGTTCCGGCTGGTGCTGGTCGGCGATGGCGAGATGCGGGACGAAATCGAAGCGCTGATCCAGCGCCGCGGCTTGTCCGAGACGGTGACGATCACCGGCTTCGTCGATGCCGGCCGCGTCCGCGAGATCCTGCTGACGTCCCGCGCGATGGTCCTGCCGAGTTTCGCGGAGGGTCTGCCTGTCGTGATCATGGAAGCGCTCGCGTTGCGCACGCCGGTGATCGCCAGCGCGATTGCCGGGACTCCCGAACTGGTCGACTCGACTTGCGGCTGGTTGATCCCGGCCGGATCGATCGACGCATTGGTCACGGCGATGGAGCAGGCGCTCGACGCGACGCCCGGCACGTTGCATGCAATGGGGGCGATCGGCCGGGGTCGTGTCCTGGAGCAGCATGATTCGGCGCGCAACGGCGCGCAATTGGCGGCTCAGTTCGCAGGAGCCGCGTAATGGGACCGTTCGACCTTGTCGCTGGCCTGGCCCTTGCCCCGATCGCGGCGATCGACGCGGCCTTCCTGCTCGAGACCGGCCTTGGCCTGTTGCCCGACCGCACCGTTCCGCCGCCGAAGCGTACCAAGCGAGTCGTCGTGCTGGTACCGGCCCATAATGAGGAACGGACGCTGGCGACCTCCGGCGCGGGGCTCGTGCGGTTGCAGGGGGCGTCGACCCGCGTGGTGCTGGTTGCGGACAATTGCACCGACGCCACCGCCGACACGGCACGCACGCTCGGGCTGGAGGTGGTCGAGCGGCATGATCCTGTGCGGCGCGGCAAGGGGTATGCGTTGGCGCATGGCCGCGACCACGTTGGCGCCACCCCGCCGGACGTGATCGTCGTGCTGGATGCCGATTGCGAGATCGATCCGGACGGGCTCGCCCGGCTGACCGATGCCGTGCTCGCGACCGGGCGCGCTGCGCAAGCCGCTTATCTGTTCCGCCCCGCCCCGACCGCGCCGCCGGTCGTCCAGATTTCCAACTTCGCGTTTTTCGTCAAGAACCGGATCCGGCAGCGCGGTATCGCGCGACTGGGCGGTGCGGCGATCCTGACGGGGTCGGGGATGGCGTTTCCGTGGAAGGACTATGCCGCGCTCGACCTGGCGACCGGCAACGTCGTCGAGGATCTCGCAATCGGGATCGGACTGATCGAGCTCGGGCATCCGGCGCAGTATCAGGACGGTGCGACCGTGCGATCGGATTGCAGCAGCGACGACGGATCGAGCACCCAGCGCGCGCGCTGGGAAGGCGGGTTTCTTGCGATGGCGCGACGGCACGGGCTTGGCTTGCTCGGGTCGGGGATCGTCCGCGGGAACTGGTCGCGATTCTGGATGGGGGTGCATTTGTGCGTGCCGCCGCTGTCGATGCTGCTCGCCGCGAATGTCGTCATGACCCTGCTGCTGGCGGTCGCCGCCCTGCTCGGCGTTTCGGCACTGCCGTTGATCCTTGTGGTCGTGCTGCTCGGGATGCTGGGAACGGTCGTGCTGCTCGCATGGGCGGGCGAAGGGCGGATGCATCTGCACCGCGATGCGGCGGTCCGGCTACCGCGCTATCTGATTTGGAAGCTCGCCATGTACGCCCGGCTGCTGACGGGACGACAGCGCGTAGCCTGGACGCGCACCGAGCGGATCGACCCCTGATCTCGATCCCGCCGGTGCGCTTCCCCGGTGAACCCACGTCTTCTTCAGCAGTTTGCCCCGCTCCTTCCCCGGTAGCCGTCAGTCCACGGCCATCCACGCGGGCGGCTGGTCGATCGCGTCGTCCCAGCGCGCAACGTGCGGGCGGAGGTCGGCAGCGCTGGGCAAGATTCCGTGCCGCAAAAGGTCGCGTGCTTCGTTGGCTACCGGGACATGCTTGCCCCCCAGCCCGACCGTCCGGCGCGCCAGAAACAGTGCGTGCCCGACGACCCAGTAGCTGCCTGCCAGGATCGCGCCGGTCCGCCCCCGGGTCCGCGCATACATCCGGCGCCGCGCCTCATACCAATAGCGGGGCAGCGGCGGCAGCGTGCGCGCGACCTTGCGATCGTAATTGATTCCGGTCGATGCGCCGCCGATATGCCGGACGCGGCTGACGGGTTCGTGCCGGATGCTCCATCCCGCCTTGGCCAGCCGCCACATCAGCTCGACCTCCTCGAAATAGAGGAAGAAGCCGGTATCGAACAACCCTGCCTGCTTCAGCGCCGCCCCGCGGAACATGGTGCTGGCCCCGGTGACCCAATCCGCCTCGCCGGGTTCGGTCACCAGCATCGGCTTGATCCCCAGCACGCGACGCATCGCGTCAAGCCGCGCGCCGCGGACCAGTTCGCGCAACGGCGACATCGCACCGAACGCGGATCCCGAAAGGCTGCCGTCCTCGTTGAGCAACAGGCTGCCGACTGCGCCGCACCGCGGATGGCGGTCGAGCACGTCGCGCAACGCGCTCACCGCGCCGGGCTCCACTTCGGTATCGGGGTTGAGGACGTGGAAATAGTCCGGCGCATCGTCGGATTGCAGCAGTCGCTGGATCGCCTGGTTGTTGGCCCAGCCAAAGCCGCCGTTGATCGGGAGCGCCAGCACGTCGACCCACCCGGCCAGGGCCGGATCGACGACACCGGCCTGCAGGACGTCCGCCGAATTGTCGCCCGATCCACCATCGACGATGACGACCCGGAGCGTGGGATTGCCGGCCCGTTCCGGGATCAGCGCGCGCGCTGCCGACAAGGCGAGCGCCGGTGTCCGATAATTGACGATGATCACCGCAATCTTCGTCGAAACGGCAGCTTCGGTCATCGAGCTTCCTTCATGATGCTCTTGGCCGGGATGCCGATTGCAACGGCGCCAGCCGGGACATCGCCCAGAACCACCGCATTCGCGCCGATCGCCGCGCCGTTGCCGATGCGCACGCGACCAAGAATCACCGCCCCCGCACCGACGTCGACACGGGTGCCGAGGATGGGCGCATCGTCGGGCGCATCCATCCGACGAATCCCGAGGGTGCAATTCTGCCGGATGACGCAATCGTCTCCGATCACGCTGTTACCGTGGATCACGATCCCGCCCTGATGCTCGATCACGACCCGTCGCCCGAGCGCGACCGAATAGGGCAGTTCGATACCATAGCCATTGCGACAGTGCCGGAACAGCATCCGGTACATCAGGCTGAACGGACCGCGCAGCGCCTTGGGGCCGATCCCCATGCGCCACACGCCGAAGCGGTGCACCGCGACCGCGCGGAACCCCGGGCGCGTCCAGTCACGACCATGGGCAACCCAGTCCTCGCGGATCTGCGCCCGTAACGATGCAAGACTGCTCATTCGTGTGCCGGGCCCCGATGATATTCGATCAGGTCCGACCGTCGCCCGGTCAGGCGCCCGACGTGAAAGCGCGCAAGACCGATCATCTCGGAGACCTTGCCGATCATCAGGAACAGCCCGGTCAGCATGGCCTGCCGCAGCGGCAGGGTACGGCGCAGCCGGCTGCCGATGCGCAAGACCTGGGCCGGCCAGATCAGCGCCAGCGCAAACGCAGCCAGCAGCCAGATCGGCCCGAGCACGATTGCCAGCAGCAGCATCGCCACCACCA
This sequence comes from Sphingomonas sp. TREG-RG-20F-R18-01, assembly GCF_022662475.1. Lineage (GTDB taxonomy): Bacteria > Pseudomonadota > Alphaproteobacteria > Sphingomonadales > Sphingomonadaceae > Sphingomonas. Next base: position 60,257 of record NZ_JAKNQQ010000004.1, on the reverse strand, counting down.
CCGCGGGGTATATTCCGCCCCAAACGAGGATGCTGCGGCATTGTCTGCGCCAGTAAGGGTCGTCCAACCCGGGATGGCGATCGGCGAGTTCCCCGAAAGCATGGCCACCGCGCTCTGCCCGGCGCCACCATTGCGCGAACCGCAGGATCGCGGCGTCGTGCACGGTCATCGCATGGTCGATCCGGTACAGACGCCAACCGGCCTTGCGCAGTCGGATCGACATGTCCGGATCCTCGCCCGCGATCATCGCTGTATCGTAGCCACCGATTGCGGACAGCGCATCGACCCGGACCATCACGTCGCCCCCACCCGACATCGCCTCGCCGATGGGGACATTCCATTCCTCATCGCAAAACGCATTGTAGAGCGAACGTTCGGGAAACCGCTCCCGACGTCGGCCGAAGACGAGCGCCAGGGTCGGGTCCGCCTGCAGCGCGTCGCGCGCGGCGTCGAGCCAACCCGGGGCAAGCTCGCAGTCGCCATCGACCATCTGGACATAGGCAAGGCCCGGAAAGTCCTGCAGCAATCGCTCGAACCCGGCATTGCGTGCGCGCGCCGCGGTGAACTTGGGCGGGACCGCGAGTTCCACCACCGTCACGCCCTGTGCCCGGGCCCACGCGACGCTGTCGTCGGTCGATCCCGAATCGACATAGACGCGCGCGGCGACGGCGCTGGTCGAGGCGATGCAACGTCGCAGGCGCTCGCCCTCGTTGCGGCCGATCATCACCACGCCGATCGTGGCGTCGCGCGAGTCCGGCAAAGGCGACACGATTCGATCCATGCGTTCGGCTAGCCTCAGTGGACACCCGCTTGTCAACCGCTTGACGCCCCCCCGCTCGACCTGTCACCGGGACGGACGATCATGACGGGGGAAAGATTGCCGTGACGCCAACGCGACGACAGCCCGACTCCGTGGCCAGCCCCTTCCCCCGGACGAGCTTCCTGGGGCTCGATTTCGACACGCCGACCGCTGCGCAGGTTGTCGCGTTTCTCGAGACACGGCGCGCGAGCGATCCGTTCGGCTACATCGTCACGCCGAACGTCGACCATATGGTCCAGATCGAGGCTCATCCCGAGCTTCGCCCGCTCTATCAAGGTGCGATGCTGTGCCTCAACGACAGTCGCATTCTCGCTCGACTCGCCAAGCTTTACGGTATTAGCTTGAGCGTAGTGCCGGGCAGCGACCTGATCGTCGCGCTGTTCGGATCTGTGTTGCAGGACGGGGACCGCCTGTGCCTCGTCGGCGGCAGCGATACGCTGGCGGGTCAATTGCGGTCGCGCTATCCGGGGATCACGCTGATCCATCACGCGCCACCGATGGGGCTGCGTCGCGACCCCGTCGCGCGCCAGGCCGCGGTTGCCGCCGCGGCAGCGGCGCAGGCGCGTTTCACGCTGCTTGCGGTCGGTGCACCGCAGCAGGAAATCCTGGCGGCCGAGATGGCAGCGGCGGGAACTGTCACGGGAACGGCCTTCTGCATCGGTGCGGCGGTCGACTTCATCGTCGGTGCGCAGGTCCGCGCGCCGCGGATCGTCCAGCGGGCCGGGATGGAATGGTTCTGGCGGCTTGCCGGAAACCCCCGCCGGTTGGGACGGCGGTATCTGGTGGAAGGTCCGAAGATTTTCCGTATTGCACTGCGCTGGCGCGCCGCGCAGCGACGCCAGCCCAGACCCTGAAACGGAGCCCTGCCGAGAAGCGGTCCGCTTCCGGCAGGGCCGGCCGATCAGAACACGAAGTCGCTGGCGAGGACGCCGCTCGTCGACTTCACGGTCAGCACGATGTCCGCGATCCCGTCGCCGTTGGTATCCGCGGACACCAGCCAGTCGTTTCCGCTCGCCTGCACGCGCAGCTCGCCCGCCCGCTTGGTGAAGTCTGCCGATCCGACGAAGCTGAACGCATCGCGGGTCGCGGTCGCGCCATTGGCGTCGATCGCACTAAGGTCGATCTTGTCACCCTGCCCCGCCCCGAGCACGACCGTCGCGGATGTTGCCGCCGTCGCGCCGAGATCGCCCGGCAGGAAGCGGTAGGTATCCGCCCCGGTTCCGCCGTCGAGATAGTCGTGACCGCCACCGCCATACAGGACGTCGTTGCCGGCATCGCCGAACAGCTGATCGTCGCCGGTCCCGCCGTAGAGTGTATCATTGCCGGCGCCGCCATGGATCACGTCGTTGCCGCCGCCGCCGCGCAGGATGTTGTCGGCGTAGTTCCCCCACAGCGTGTTGTTGCCGCTGTTCCCGGTGCCGTTGATCGGCGCGATGCCGTCCAGCCACAGCGTCTCGACATTGTCCGACAAGGTATAGCTGACCGACGCGTGGACCACGTCATTGGTGCCCCCGCCCGGCAGTTCGATCACCTTGTCGTTGACGTTGTCCACCATGTAGGTGTCGTTCCCGTCGCCGCCGTACATCGTGTCGGCGCCAGTGCCCCCGTCAAGGACGTCGTCGCCGGCATTGCCGTACAGCGTGTCGTCACCCGCGCCGCCCCACAGGTAATCGTTCCCGGAACCGCCCGTGATGACATTGGCGCTGGCCGTGCCCATGCCGATGAAATTGGAGGTGCCGAGATAGCGCAGGTTCTCGATGTTGGCCGACAACATGTACGTCGACAGCGTGGTTTCGACCGTGTCGGTGCCGCCGTTGGCGAGTTCGATCACCTGATCCGCGTAATTGTCGACGACATAGGTATCGTCGCCCGCGCCGCCGGTCATCTTGTCGGCACCGGTCCCGCCGTTCAGATAGTCATTGCCGTCGCCGCCGAGGAGCGTGTCGTTCCCGGCGCCACCGATCAGCGTGTCATTGCCCGCGCCACCCGACAGGATATCGTTGCCTGCGCCCCCGGTGATGACGTTGTCGAGCGCATTGCCCGTCCCCGTGAAGGCCGCGGTGCCGGCGTAGGTCAGATTCTCGACGTTATCTCCCAGCGTATAGCTGGCAAGCGTCGTGCGCACTTCGTCGGTCCCGCCGCCGGCGAGCTCGGTGACCACGTCGCCGACATTGTCGACGATGTAGGTGTCGTTGCCGGCCCCGCCGCGCATCGTGTCCGCGCCAGTGCCGCCGTCGAGCACGTCATCGCCGGCACCACCGATCAGCATGTCATTGCCCGCGCCGCCAGACAGCGTGTTGCCGCTCGCACCGCCGGTGATGACGTTGTCGAGCGCGTTGCCCGTCCCCGTGAAGGCCGCGGTGCCGGTGTAGGTCAGGTTCTCGACATTGTCCCCCAGCGTATAGCTGGCAAGCGTCGTGCGCACTTCGTCGGTCCCGCCGCCGGCGAGCTCGGTGACCACGTCGCCGACATTGTCGACGATGTAGATGTCGTTGCCGGCCCCGCCGCGCATCGTGTCCGCGCCGGCGCCACCGTCGAGCACGTCATTGCCGGCACCACCGACCAGCGTGTCATTGCCCGCCCCGCCCGACATCGTGTTGCCGTTCGCACCGCCGGTGATGACGTTGTCGAGCGCGTTGCCCGTCCCCGTGAAGGCCGCGGTGCCGGTGTAGGTCAGGTTCTCGACATTGTCCCCCAGCGTATAGCTGGCGAGCGTCGTGCGGACCTCGTCGGTCCCGCCATTCGCGAGCTCGGTAACGACGTCACCCGCATCGTCGACGATGTAGACGTCGTTGCCGGCGCCACCGATCATGGTGTCGGCGCCAGTGCCGCCATCGAGATAATCGGCGTCGCTGCCACCGATCAACCGGTCCTGCCCCGCGCCGCCGCTGAGCGTGTTATTGCCGTTCCCGCCGACGATGACGTTGTCGAGCGCATTGCCCGTACCGACGAACGCGCCCGTACCGGCGAAGGCCAGGTTCCGTGTCGTGGCATCCAGCGTATATTGGTTCAGCGTGGTCGCCGCATCCATCCTGTCTGCGGAAAATACCGTCGCGACCGGCGCGGCGGCGACGTTGCCGGCCTTCGCCAACGCGACCAGCGCATCGTATTTGACGCTACCGGTATCGTAGGTGCTGTCCAGCGCGCCCCATTCGCCCCATTTGGAAGAAGCCCCGACGTTGTTGAACGCGTTCAGCAATGTGCCGCCGGCGGCGGTGAAGTCGGCCGCCATGATCTTATACAGGTCCGCCATGCGCGGGTCCGTGTTGATCTTTTCCATGAACGCCTGGATCTCCGGCTGCGCAGCAGCCGAATATTGGTACGACGTCATGGAGATCCCGCCTTCGTAGGCGACGAGATTCAATCCGAGCTTCGACGCAACGGCGCCCTGATACTGCTCGACCGTCTTGTAATAAGCCAGGTTACCCTTGAGCGCGGCGAACGCAGCATCAAGACCCGAACTTCCCGATCGCGCCCACGACAGCAATTGGTCTTCGGTGGCGCTGTTCATATCGAAATAGGTCGTGATCGCGTAGTCGTCGAACAGCTTGGATACATTCCCGACCCGCGCGACGCCTTTGAGAATCGAATTTTCGAGCCCCGTATAAGCGGTCTGGGTAGCGAGCACGCCCTGCTCCCGGCTCGGCGCGTCCGAAAAGATCGATTTCGCGATCGTGGCGATCTGGGCGGACCGATAGCCGTAATATTGCATGTAGCCGTCGCCGACATGCTCGGCCGGATTGGACGAGTCGATCTTCCCGTCGCCGTTGACATCCTTGCCGAACAACTTGTCGCCCATTTCAAGGGCGTAATGCGACTGCCCAAATCCGAAGTTCCAGACCTCGTTTGAATATTCGACCTTCACCTTCAACGCAGGGTCCAGGTTGTCGTGAATATACTGCATGGCTTTGGTGACATAAGCGTCGTCAGCCTGCGCCGGAACGTTGTACCACATGTCCGTATGGGTCTTGTTGGCCAACGCGACCATGACCTCGATCGGCACCGTCGACCAGGACGCCGAATTGAGCGTCGCGCGGCTATCCCAAGTGGTCTGGCCCGACCCGTTCGTCGCGCCCCAATCCATGAACCGCAAATCGGCGAACGGACTGATCTTGTCGAGGAAGGCCGGATTGAAGATCTCGCCGGCATCGAACATGGCAAGTTGGTCCTGCCGAACGATATGTATATTGGACGGCGGATTTGCGGCATTGATCGAATTGATGCTGAACTGCGCCTGATTTCCGCCGCTATACTTGAAGACGATCTCGCCCGGCTTTTTGCTGATGACCTGGCTCGACGAGATATCGAAGGTTGCTTCTCCGGTATACCGCAGGACATACACATCCGGCATCGACAAGGACGCTGGATCGAGTTCGATCATTGCGTACATGTTCGTCGCCGACGACGGCATGGCGGTCGGGTACCCGTTTGCATCCAGGGGCGGGCTGCCCAAAGGTGTGTAGTTTTTGTCGCGAGCGGTCCACGATCCCGACGTCTTGTAGCGGTCCAAAAAGGGAAACTGACTGCCATAATAGCTTATGCCCGCCAGGTTCATGCCAATAGCAGTTGAGTCGGTCATCTTTTCTTCCCCAAAGTCAGCGCTCTGGCGGCTTTTCTAACAAGGGCGGGGTGTCAGAATCGATATCCAGTAAGGTTAACGTAGCGAAAACGAGTTGCCGGTCTGCCCTTCCGGGTATCGGCATGCTCGGCTGCACCCGCCGCCGTGCGTCGGCAGACTTTCCTCAGCCGGCAAACGTCCGTAGGAGCGAGGCTTAGCCGCCTCCGATCGTCCATGGCCACCCTGACTCCGAGCACCTCATGCTAGCACTCGCCAAGAATTTCGCCTACCTAGAGATCATGCTCCTAATGGGCTGGGCGGCCTATTTCCTATGCTTGAGCACGCAGTCCAAAAAGGAGGTTGGCCACTTTCCGCTTATAGTGCTCTCGTCCTTCTACCTGTGCCTCTTCTTTTTACCGTTGTTTTTGCTGATTCACATTGCCCTGTTGTTGCTGCCATTGCTGCTGGCCCGCACGCGGGGCCAATTACTGACCGTAATGATCGTTGGCTGCCTGGGGATCCCCACGCTTTCCTTTTCCTTGACCACCGGCGGGATTTACTTGTTCGACTGGCCGACGCACGCAACGTTGGGTCTTGGTGGCCTGATGGCGTTGGCAACTACCCGTCGGGATCCTCGATCGGAGTCGACCCACCGCAATGTGTCGGTCATTATTTTCCTCGTCCTCATGATCTTTATCGCCCTGCGAGGAACAAGCTCGACGAACTGGCTGCGGCAGACGGCCGCAGTCCTTCTCACGTACGGCATTCCGGTGTTCGTCATCGGCAATTGCCTGCGATCGCCCGCCGACCGAAGGACGCTGCTTTCAACCCTTACCGGCATGGGAAGCATGCTAGCGGTCGTGCTGACCTATGAAGCACGCGCGCACTGGCCGCTATTCGTAAGCCTTTACAACAAATTCGATATCAGCCTGCCAGGGTTGGTGGCGAAGTTCCGCGGGGGCGCGATGCGCGCTTATGGTCCGCTCGACGAATCCACCGCGGCCGGCTTTGCCCTCGTCATCGCGTTTGCGGCCGCTCTGGCATGCGGCCAGGACTTCCGACGCGGGCCTGCGCGATACGCGATCCCCGCCCTGATGATGCTGGGGGTGTTGGCACCGCAATCACGGGGGGGCGTCCTGGGGATGGCGACCGTGATTCTCTGCTATGCCTTCTACCGATATGGCACCGCTGGGTTGCTGAAAGCAGTAGCCGTCCTAGTGCCGTTCGCCACCGCCTATCTCGTCCGCAACAGCTATAAAGCGGGGCAGTTGACCGACACTCAGGTAACTGTCGATTATCGACAGCAACTGTTTGCAAGGGGGGTCCAGGAGTTCTGGAAGCACCCCATTGCGGGCGACACCATGAGCAACGTGAGCAATCGATTGATCGACCTGAAACAGGGCGAGGGCATCATCGATTTCGTCAACAGCTATCTGTATTTTGCACTGGCAACGGGGTTCGTCGGCCTTTTGGCATTTTGCTTTGTCATGTTCTATCCGCCGGCCACCCTTTTCCTCCGTCGCCGGAAATGGGTCCGCGATCCGTCGACGATCGCCTTCGGCGCGTTCGCCTTCGGAGCGCTGATGGCCGCCAGCGTGATGCTGGTGTTCACGTCGATTCCCACGCGTCCCATGATCATAGTGCTCGCGATCGCCGGAGCGGCACTGGCGTTGCGTGCTCCCATGGCGCGACCAACGACCGCCGTAAAACCCCGTCGACCCGAACCCCGTGGCGCACCGGAAGCCGTCTAGCGGCAGCCGGGATCAGCCTTGCGAACAGCGGTCAGAAATAGAAGAACTTTACCGCCACGGACATGACGACGATCAGCAAGAGGCACACGGCGTCGACCTTCGCCGAAAACAGCCCCTCCTTCGCCGCCATATAGGCGACATAGGTGTACCCGAGGAAGGTGCCGGCACCGCCGCCGATCAGCATTCCGATCGTGCCACCGATGTAGAATCCGGCAACCGTACCGACCACGCGCGTCACCATGAAGACCGCCATGAGATTGGCGTACAATCGCACCTTGCCCAATGCCATGAACGCGCTCTGATAACCGGCGGCCACGATACCAATCGGACCGGTAACGCAAAGCAACGCCATGAACCCTGCCGCCGCGTGATAGCGCCCGTCGTAGAGCGACCAAATGATCGGCCCGGCCGCAAGCGCCAGAACGAAAAATAGCGGCAACGAGCTGATCAGGATTCGCGTCCGGATCTTGTCGAACGTCCCGAGAAACCGCTCTTTCCCGTGGACGCGCGCTTCCGACAGCGCCGGAAACCCGACGAGATTCTGCACCTGCGCGGCCAGTTCGGCTGGCATCGTCGCAAAGGTCTGCGCAATGCCCAGGATACCCAGCGTCTCGATGGGAATGAGTCCGCCCTGGATCGCGCGGATGCCTTGGCCGCCCAGGAACGTCACCATCGTCGACACGAAGATCCAGCGGCCGAAACTCAACAGCTTCTTTGCAGCCACGGGGTCGAGATAAAGACGATGACGGTGCCCCGGCAGGGCGACGAACCCGAGTGCGGTATAGGCCAGTGCACCCACCACCGCACCGTAGGCCAAGGCCCATACGGAACCCAGCAACCACGCGAACAGGGCAGTGATCGTCAACGTCATGAACTGACCGACGACCTGGACCGTCGTCAACGCGCCGAGATGCAACCGCTTTTCGCGCAGCGCCAGGGTGGTCGATCCAAATCCGTTGATCGCGGCGGTCGCTCCTAGGACGCACAGCAGCGGAAACAGGATCGGCTGACGGTATAGGAGCGCGGCGGGCCAGGCGATCAGGCAGCATACGCCCCACAGAATGAAGCCGCGAATGACCTGCACCGTCCAGGCGGTGTTGAGATAGCTCTCACTTCCGCCTTCTTCACTCTGCACGATCGCCGGCTTGATACCGATATCGCTGAACATCGCGATCCCGATCAGGATCACGTTTGCCAGCGTCATGAGCCCAAATGCTTCCGGGAACAGCAATCGTGTCAAAACGAGATTGGACGCAAGCTGCAGGACCCGCTGCAGCCCGAAGCCCCCAACCGCCCAGACGCTCGCCAGCGTTGCCCGCTGGCGCAAACTTTGTGCGTTGGAAGCCCAGTTCGTCAAGCGAGCAACAACCATCAGACATTCTACCGCTGGGAAAGGGACATTGGGGATCAGACAGAATAGCGCCAATTCTCGGCCGCCTGCGACGATACGTTGGTATTACGGTCGTAAACAGGGACACAAGGATGGCCAGCAAGGTTGGCCGCGTATATAGGTCGCCCATGCTGATCGATAGACGAAATCTTCTCCGCTGGTCCGGCGTCAGCGCGAGTGCACTGGTGTTCGGGGCTTGCGCGCGCGCCGGCTTGGGGGATGCCGCGTGGCCGGGGCCAGACGTTCCTGCAGGACAGGTTCCAAAACTGCCCATCGGGATGAACCTGGCCGGCGTCTCCGACTACGGCGCCGGCTTTCCGTTCCGCAATCTGATGTGGGGCGCTCGCATGTGGATGACGCACAATGCGGACGGCAGCGGCCCTTGGGACACCCAGAAACAAGATCTGTTTAGCTTCGATGCGGACGGCTACCCACGCGCGGTGCCGGTCAAGCAAGGCGGGTCCCTGCCGGACCAGGCCGTCTTCACGCTGCTGCCCAATACCCTCAAGAGCGGCAAATACGTCCTGCTGTATGATGGTGACGGAACGTTCGCCGGCGTGGCAAGCACCCGTGTCATAAGCCAGAGCCGTGGCCGAGTGGTGCTCCACATGTCGCATGACGGAAAGTTGGTCGAAGGCTTTTTCATCAACCGCTCCAATCCGGCGGACCCGGTACGCAACATCCGCGTGGTCGCTTTGGCAGATGAACATATCGACCTTGCCGCCGACCCTTTCCTGCCCGAGTTCCTCGAATTCTGCCGCCCATTCCATGTCCTGCGCTTCATGGATTGGGGCATCACGAACGGATCGATCGAAGAGGAATGGAGCAACCGGCGCCGACCAACCTTCTATACGATGACCGGGACGAGCGGGGATCCGGACGATACGCAAGGCCATGCCCCGAACGGCTTTGCGCGCCATTTTGCCGGCGGCGTCGCCTACGAGATCATGATCCAGCTTGCCAATACCCTCGGGATCGATCCCTGGATCTGCATCCCTCATCGCGCGACCGACGACTATGTCGCGCAATTGGCGAAGCTCATCCACACCAAGCTCGACCCCAAGCGGAAGATCTATGTGGAGGTTTCCAACGAGATCTGGAACTTTCAATTCTACCAGACGGGCTGGATGCTCCATTCGCGGCGCCTCGGGGATATGGTCGAGGCAACGGGCGAAAAGGCGTGGGACGACGATGCCAAGACCAAGGGCACGAACCATCCGGCCCGGATCGGCGCGCTGTTCGGTCACGTGTTCCAGCTATGGCAGCGTGCATGGCCTGCAACGGACCGGGCCCGCTACGTTCGGGTGTGCGCGACGCAGACCGCATGGCTCGATGTCGCCTTGCGGACCATCGACTCGTGCATGGCCCATGGCGGGTGCGATGCCGTCGCACAGTCCGGTTATTTCGGTGCGGGCGACGAGCAATATGCGCGCTGGGAAGCCCGCGGCGCCGCGCTGACGGCAGAGGAAGTCATCAACGACATGCGGATCGTCATCCGCAAGCAGGCGGAGCCGGGAGCGGCGCTGACGGCTGCGCAACATGCCAAGAAGCTCGGGTTGCGGTACGTCGTCTACGAGGGGGGGCAGCATCTGCAACCCAAGGGGCAAGCCGACTTACCCTATAACCCCGCCTTGGGTGCCGCGCAGAGCCAACCGGGGATGTATGACCTGTATTTGGATACATTACGCCTAGAGGTGCATCTTGGCTGCGATCTCTTCTGTGCCTTCAACAGCATCGGGGGTCAGGGGTCGCGTTACGGAAGCTGGGGTGTCGTGAGCAGCTATGACCAGCCGAGTGCCACCGCCCCCAAATACAGGGCGTTGCTCGCGGCCAACACGGTCCGCGCTTAAACCTGCAACGGCGCAGCGTCAGGCCGGTCGGGGCCGGCAGCCCCAATGGCGCTTTCCCCGTACGCTCCGGGACGTCGGCGCAAGGAGCGGGCGGGCAAGAAGGGGTCCCTGTTCCCCCCAGCCCTGCCCGTCCCCTCCTCGGTTCGCCCTTAGCGCTCGTGCAGCGCCGTCCCGCGCGCCTCGTCGATCGGGCTGGTCAGATAACTGAAGAAACTGCGGTCACCGGTCACGATGTCTGCGGTCACCATCATGCCCGGCGTGAGCGGAACGTCGCGATCCCCCCGCGACATGCGCGTGCGGTCGAGCGCGACGCGCAGGACATAGACCGGACCGAGCTTGTCGTCATCGACCGCGTCGGGGCTGATCCCCAGCACATGCCCTGGAATCAGACCGTAGCGCGCGAATGGGAACGCATCGAGCTTGACGCCCACCTTCTGCCCGACATTGACGAAGCCGGCATCGCGATTGAGCAGTTTCACTTCGGCGACGAGCTTTCCGTCACCCGGCACGACCGTCATGATGGGCTTGGCCGCCTCGACCACGCCCCCTTCGGTATGCACCGAAAGCTGCCCGATCGTACCGGAAACCGGCGCACGCAGCGCCTGCAGCGTTGCCCGTTGCGTCGTCTTCACCAACTCATCCTGGCGCAACCGCATTTCGGCGGTCGCCTTGACCAGTTCGTCCAGCAGGGCCGATCGCGCATCGGCCCGCGCCTTGGCCGAATTGCTCGCCGCACCGCCCGCCTGCGCTGTTGCGCGGCGGATCGATTGCAGCGCCGAGTCGCGGTCGCGAACCTGCGAGATCCGCTGGCGGCGCATCTCCAGCACCTTCAGTTTCGAGACGAACCCCTTGGCCAGCAATTGCTCGTTGGCGGAGATCTGTTCGTCGAGCAGCGGAAGCGTCTCGGTCAACTTTGCAGCTTCCGCCCGGGCCGCGCCGATCTCCGCGCTGGCAACGGCGTTCCCCGCGGCCTGCGCCTGGATCGAGGCATTGACCTCGGCGAGCTTGGCGCGCGCCAGCGAAACCTGGAGCGTGGCTGTCGCCGCGTCCGTTCCCGCAGGCGCGGCGAAGCGGAAGCCCTTGCCATCAAGCGCGTCGATCACCGCCCGAGTGCGGGCGACTTCGAACGATACGGTGTCCAGCGACTTGCGCGCCTGCGCCGCTTCGGCCGTCGATACCGTCGGATCGAGCAGCACCAGCACCTGCCCCTTGCGGACATGGTCGCCGTCATGGACCAGGATGCGCCGCACCACCCCCGCCTCGGCAGGCTGGACCAGCTGAACCGCGCCGGTCGGCACGATGCGACCCTGTGCCGACGCGATAATGTCGGTCCGGCCCAGCGCCAGCCACAGGCCCAGCGCAGCAACCCCGGCCAGCAGCACCTTGGCGGTGACCCGGGCGGTGGGCGATACCGGCCGCTCGATCACTTCGAGCGCGGCCGGCAGGAACGCTGCGTCCTCGATCCGCAAGCGTCCGACGTTGCGGGCCTTTTCCTCGGCGATCGTGGCGGTGATCATCCGCCAGTTGGTCGTCAGCGCGTTCATGCGGCGATATCCTTCAGGCCCGATTGGCGACGGTGCAGCTCGGCATAACGGCCACCCAGTCTGATAAGCTCTTCATGCGTTCCGATTTCGACGATCTTGCCCTTCTCGAGCGCGACGATGCGGTTGCAGTCGCGCACCGCGGACAGGCGATGCGCGATCACGACGACCGTGCGCCCCTTGGTGATCGCGCTGAGATTGTTGCGGATGATCTCCTCGCTCTCGGCGTCCAGCGCGGAGGTCGCCTCGTCCAGGATTAGAATCCGCGGGTCGGTGACGAGCGCCCGCGCGATAGCGATCCGCTGGCGCTGCCCGCCTGACAGGTTGACGCCGCGTTCGACGATCGGCGTGTCATAGCCCTGCGGTTGTTGCAGGATGAAGCCGTGCGCGCCGGCCAGATTTGCCGCGCGCATCACCCGGTCGAGCGGCATCGCCGGATTGACCAAAGCGATATTCTCGCGGATCGAGCGGTTGAACAGGATGTTTTCCTGCAGGACCACGCCGATCTGGCGACGCAGCCACGTCGGATCGACCTGCGCGATGTCCATCCCGTCGATCAGCACGCGGCCGCTTTCGGCGAGATACAGCCGCTGGAGCAATTTGGTCAGGGTCGACTTGCCCGACCCCGAGGATCCGACGATCCCGATCGATTCACCCGGCGCGATGTCGAGCGAGACACTGTCGAGCGCCGGCGGACTGTCGACCGCATAGCGGAACCGCACCGCATCGAAGCTGATTGCCCCCTTCATCGCCGGGAGCGTGACCCGCGACGACGCCTGCGGCTCGACCGGATGGTTGAGGATGTCGCCCAGCCGTTCGACCGAGATGCGCACCTGCTGGAAATCCTGCCACAATTGCGCGAGCCTGATGACCGGGCCGGACACACGCTGCGCGAACATGTTGAAGGCGACGAGCCCGCCGAGCGTGAGGACGCCGCCCATCACCGCCTTGGCCCCGAAGAACAGGATCGCGGCGAAGGTCAGCTTGGAAATCAGCTCGACCGCCTGGCTGCCGGTGCTGCCGAGGTTGGTGACCCGGAGCGACGCGGCGCTGGTGGCGGCGAGCTGGCGTTCCCAGCGATCCTGCCACTGCGGTTCGACCGCGGCGGCCTTGACCGTCTGGATGCCGCTGACGCTTTCCACCAGCAGCGCGTTGCTGGCGGCGCCGCGCTCGAACTTCTCTTCGATGCGCTGGCGGAGCGTCCCCGTAACGGCGACCGACACCACGATATAGCCGACCAGGCTGACCGCGACGATTCCGAACAGCGCGGGCGAATAGATCAGCATCGCGACCATGAACACACCGATGAACAGCGGATCGACCAGCACGCTGAGCGACGCGGTCGTCAGGAATTCGCGGATCGTCTCCAGCTGACGGACCCGCGTCACGGTGTCGCCCACGCGGCGCTTCTCGAAATAGCTGAGCGGCAGCGCGAGCAGGTGGCGGAACAGGCGGGCGCCGAGCTCGACGTCGATTTTCTGGCTGGTTTCGGAATAGACCCGGCTGCGGATCCAGCCGAACATGGTTTCCCACACGGAAACGGCGACGAAGCCGACCGCGAGCACGTTGAGCGTGGTCTGGGCATTGTGCGCCAGCACCTTGTCGATCACGTTCTGGAACAGCAGCGGCGCTGCCAGGCCAAGCAGGTTGAGCGCAAAGGTGATCAGCAGCACTTCGCCGATCAACCGGCGATACCGCACGATCTGGGGCACGAACCAGCTGAGATCGAAACGCCCCTTCCCCGCGCCGCGCGCCTCGCGCGTGGTGAGGAGGATGAGCTCCCCGTCCCACAATGCATCGAGGGCGGCGCGGTCGACCTTTTCAACCTGGTTGCCGGGCCGCTGGATCAGCACTCCGTCCTCGACCAGCCGACCGATCACGAACCAGCCTGCCGGCCCGTTGGCGAGCGCGGGGAGCGGCTGGCGGGACAGGCGACCGGGTTCGACCGTGACCGCCTTCGCCTTGGCGCCTTCCTGGCGACGTGCAAGCCGGATGATGTCGCGCGCGGTCAGCGCTTCGGCATGCCCCAGTTCGTGCCGCATTTGCGCGGGATCGACCGAAACGTTCTGGATCGCGAACAACAGGGCTAGCGCGCGGAGGCCGGATTCGGGATCTGTTGGCCTTGCCTGTTCCGGGCCAAAGGCTTCGGACAATCGTTGTTCGACGCTCTCGTGCAGTTTCATGAATGCGGACCTGGCTGCCTTGGGATGCAGCCGATGTGCCTGACATTGGTAAAGATTATGGTAACGATGCCGGGCCGTGGCGCGCCCCGACACCGCGTCTCGTCACAGCACCAAGGCCTTCGGCGACGACGCTGCGAAGCCACACCGGCTGTCGGCCGGCACGCACAATTTTGCGAAAGTTCCATGACTGTGGAAAAAAAGTTTCCACAGAAGGACGGCGCCCCCTTTTCGTTTACGTTACCATATGCCACGGTCTGTCAACGGCGCACGGTAAACGATGCACCGGGATAAATTACTCCTAGGAGAGTGAGTTAGACGATGATGTTGGCTGCCACGCTTTCGCGTTCCGGACGCGCCGCCCGACGCATTCCAGCCGCCCGGCCAGCCACGCTGCGGGACGCGTCTCAGCAGCCGATCGATATTTTCATCGAAAACCTGTCCGCCGTCGGGTTTGGCATGTCGACATTGGCCGATCTACCCCATGGCGCTCGCGTGAGCCTTCGACTGGCCGGGATCGGTCCACGGGAGGCGCAGGTCGTGCGACGGCTTGGCCTGAGTTACGGTTGCGAGTTCGCTCGGCCGCTCGACGCCAACGATTTGGCGACTGCGCTCGATGCCGGGGCGGTGGTCAATGGGCGTTTCGGCTCTGAAGACGAGAAGTCTTCCGGGAGCGCAGATACGACGCGCGTTCCCCCGCTCGGCCGCATCGCCGTTTTGTGCAGCGTGAACATCCTGTTGTGGAGCACGATCATCTTCAGCTTGCGGGCCTTCATCGCTTGACATCGGCTATAACGCGCAGAATTAACCTAATAGACCGATGTCGTCGCCTCCGCTTACACATACCAATAGTGCTCAATCCTAGTATTCTGAAAATGCTGATTTAATGGATGTGGCATCGGTCTTGCTTTAGCAGACGCGATGTCTTTGGTGTCCGTTATCGACCCCGGGCTCGAGTGAAGCGTTTGCAGCTGTTCTCGCGCAAGGGGTTTATCCATGATTCGCAATCTGTTTTCGTCCGCAATTCTCAAGAGCGCGCTCGGCGCGTCCGCCTTACTTCTCTCGACGACGTCGGCGCACGCCGTCGTGAGCACCTTTGCAACGTTCACCTCGCTGAACTCGAGCAAGAACATCAGCCTCGTCAACGCAGGACCGAGCGGCATCGGAGCGACCGTCTACTCGACCAGCACCGACACCGCGACGAGCGCCGGCGTATCCAAAGTCCAGTTCAGCTTCATTCAGCCCGGCATCAGCACGTATATCAACAATGTGGTTGCTGACTTCACTCTCAATGCGAACATCACGAAGCCGCTGACCGAGGTCGACGGGACCTTCACGCAGCCGGTCTTCTCGGGCACGATGACCTTCCTGAGCACGACCGCCATCACCTTCGTCGGCGCGGACTCAATCACACAGACGCTGGCTGCCGGATCGAACCTGCTCACGCTGAACTTCAACGCCAAGATCTCGGGCGATGAGTTCGGCAGCACCGCCACTTTTGGCGCCTCGACCGCAGCGCACAACTACAACATCACGTACACGTCTGACTTTCTTGATTTCTCCAGCGTGATCAACAAGGATTTCTCCACGTCCTTCACCGCGCTGACGCCTGCGCTCACCAAGGCAGCCAACGGCAGCCTGGACAGCTTCCGCGCTACCATCGGCGGACAGTTTTCCTCCGACCCGGCGCCGCTGATCGTCAGCACCGTTCCCGAGCCAGCAAGCTGGGCCCTGATGGTCACTGGCTTCATGATGCTCGGCGTAGCCTTGCGGCAGCGTCGCAGCACGACCGTCGCGGCAGCCTGATCGCCACGGACGTGATCGTTCAGATCCCCGGTCGGGCAACGCCTGAACGAGCGTGAGGTACCTGGCCGGCGTGCCATGACGATGTCATGGCACGCCGGTTTTGGGACGTCCCGGACTGAGGTTGGCGTACAGACGACCGCGCCTCCCCCGACGGCGTGATGCCTTGCTGGACCGATAGCTGCCGTGCTGGCCTTATATCCGCCCCGCCACGCGGTCTTCGCCTCCAGGTGCGGATGGGGTCGCTGACCGGACCTCGGACCGGTTTCGACTCCTTGGTCCTACGCTGCTGGGCGGCCGCTCGGCATAGCCAAGCCAAGATCGAGACCGCGACGGGTCCGACACAACGCCTGTTTCTCGAAACCCGCGCCACGGGACGGCCACACGGGCCAGGTGAAGACATCCTTCGACCGGAACCACCTGCACCAAGTGTCAGCTGTGCTTACAGATAGAAAAAGACGGCGCACCTTACAGCTTTGATTCAGTTGCAATGACGTGTTTTGCACGATTATTGCAGGACGTATTGTTGGATCGACAGTGTATAGCCGTTACACCATCCGAGTTACGCGTTTTCAGCCATGAGCGTGTAAGGATTGTTGAAATGTCTCAGGGGATATTATTGCGACTTAATATTGCTTTGATCGCCGTGACCGCATCGCTTGCGCCTGTCTCGGTCGCGAGCGCACAAGTGACGACGTTCGCGACTTTCAGTTCGCTGAATTCGCAGAAAGATGTCAGGTTGATCAACTCAGGTACCGCCGCCACGCGTACGGAAGATGCCCGGCTCTTCACCTCCAATAGTCCAAGTTCTACGACGGTGGGGAGCACGCAGGTCAAATTCAGCTTCCTTCAGAGCGACCTCAGCCCTTTCGTGAACGGCGTCGTTGCGAACTTCACGCTCGATGCAAAAGTTGACAAGGGCGCACCGGCCACGACCATCGGGAGCGTTATCGTTCAACCGATCGTGTCAGGCAGCATGACGTTCATCAGTGCCAACGACATTACGGTCACCGGCCCCAACTTCGCGACGCACACCTATCTGGCGGGATCGAACCTTCTGACGGTGACGTTCGACGGATTCATGTCCGGGGGCAAAAACGGTAGCCAGACGACTCTCGGGGGCTCGACGGAGGCCGACAATACCGTGAGTTTCACCTCCGATTTCCTCGATTTTTCGGACGTGAGCAGTGGCGATCTGTCCGCAAGCTTCACGGCATTGACAACCAAACTGGGCTTGGGGGCGAACAACTCGCTTGCCACCTTCAGCGCTACCGGCGGCGGACAATTTTCTGCTGACCCGGCCCCGAAGATCATCGGCCTGGTCCCCGAACCCGCAAGCTGGATCATGATGGTCGCCGGTTTCGCGATGCTCGGCGTTGCCTTGCGGCGCCCCGTACCGCTCCGGCTTCGGAGTCGCTGATCATCCGCAGAACGGCGTATTCGGCCAATTCGGGCGCCACCATCGCCCGCGCGCACGAGACCTTCCGTGCCCCGATCGCTCCGGGGCACGTTTTTTTTGTTCGTTTTCCCCGTTGACCTTCACGGGCAATCGCGTCGACCAAATTGCCCCAAGGCTGCAACAATTCTATACGCTTCAGTCATGACTACGGTGTAGACACCGGCCGTGTTGTTGTTCTGGATCCTCGTCGCCGCTGGCGCCGCCTACGCCTTGCTGGCGGCCTGGCGCATATCCCTTGGCACCGGACCCGGCCGGGCGCCGCTGCTGGTGCTCGCCTTCGTCGGGATGTCGGCTTTGGCCCTGTCGGGACTGACGCAAAGCCCCCTGCTCGTGATTACCGCGTATTTTCTGCGCAACGTGACGTGGCTGGCCTATCTGTCGACCGCCACCCAGCCCTTGGCCGATCCCGCTGGCCGTCGCACGCACAGCGCCGTGCTGCTGGCGATCCTCGCCGGCGCGGGGGCCTGCGCTGCCCTGATCGGGGCGATGCAAACGCCGGACTCGTCGGGCACGGTGCCGTGGCTGCTGGTGACGATCGGATGCCGGCTGCTCTTCGCGATCGGCGGGATCATCTATCTCCACAATCTCTACAACGGCTTGACCAGCAGCAGTGGCACCGGATTCCGGCTGATCCTGTTCGGGTTGGGCATGCTGTGGGCGTATGATCTCAACCTCTATACGGTCAGTCTGCTCGGCTATTCCGTAGCAAATCCGCTCGCCACGGGACGCCCGATTCTCGCCTTGCTTCTGGTGCCCCTCTTTCTCGTTGCGGCCCGGCGGCAGGAGCATTGGAAGATCGCGCTTTCCCGCAAGGCGACGTTCCAGTCGCTCTCGCTGGTCGCGATCGGCCTGTACTTCGTGAGCATGTCGGTGGTTGCCCGTTCCGAATCGTTCTTCGCGGGTTCGGCCGGCCCAATGCTGGCGGTCGGTTCGGTAATGGGTCTTTCCGTCGTCGGCGCCTTCCTGCTCTTCTCGACCCGTGCGCGCGCCTGGCTCAAGGTCGTGATCGTCAAGAACCTGTTCAGCCACCGCTACGACTATCGCGCGGAGTGGCTCCGCTTCAGCGCGACGATCTCGGATTCGAGCGGCTCTGCCTTGTCGCTGGAAGAGCGCGTCGTGAAGGCCGTTGCCGATATCACCGAATCGCCCGCCGGGTTGCTGCTGCTGACGAGCGACCGACAGAGCTTCGATGTGGCGGCTGGATGGTGCTGGGGCCATCGTACACCGCCCCCGAGCGGCCCGATCCACTTCCCCGAGGCCGAATTGCATCTGCTGCAACAGGGCTTGATCGTAACGCTCGACCCGGAAGGCGGGCGCGGCGGTCCAACCCGGGAAGACCAGTCGGACCTCGCCATGATCGGGGATGCCTGGGTCGCGGTACCGTTGATCTGGCTGTCCGCGATGATCGGCGTCGTCATTCTCGCCAAGCCCCGGCTCCAGCGCGCGCTCGACTGGGAGGATTTCGACCTGCTGAAGGTGATCGGGCAACAGGCGGCCGTGCATATCTCGGATGCCCACAATCAGCTCGAGCTCGAGGAAGCGCGCCGGTTCGAGGAGTTCAACCGCCGTTTCGCCTACATCATCCACGACATCAAGAATGTCGTCAGCCAATTGTCGCTGCTTGCCAGCAACGCACAGCAGCATGGGTCGAACCCCAAATTCCAGGCCGAGATGAGCCGCAGCCTGACCAGTGCGGTCCAGAAGATGAACGTCCTGCTATCCCGCCTATCGCCCGACCGCGTGTTGCAATCGGCGGTGCCGGCCAGCATCGACGTGGATCGTCTGATCGACGCGATCGTGTCGAGCCGGGTGGACCGGCGCTCGCTGTCGGCCGGCGCGCGCTCGGGCGCTCAGGCCCGTGGGGATCTCGAAAAGCTCAAGCTCGCGATCGAGCATCTCGTCCAGAATGCGATCGAGGCCAGTCCAGCGGATCAGCCCGTGATCCTGTCCGCGACCGCAGCCGGGTCGCATTGCCATATCACAGTCGCCGACACGGGCGTCGGCATGTCCGCGGACTTCATCCGGAAGGGCTTGTTTAAGCCTTTCGTTTCTACAAAAGGGGGCGGGTTCGGGATCGGCGCGGCAGAGGCCAAGGCCCTGGTTTCCGGAATGGGGGGATCCCTGCGTGTGGCCAGTACCGAGGGCCATGGCAGCATCTTCACGATCGAACTTCCGCTCAGCGACGCGCGTGATTAGGGTATGGCGGACATGGTCGATACAAACGGAAAACCGAAACTTCTGATCGTCGAAGACGATCTCGATCTCCAGGCGCAGCTCGAATGGGCCTTCACCGACTACGACGTCGTTGTTGCCGGTGATCGCGCCGCCGCACTGACCGCCCAGCGGACCGAAAACCCGGCCGTGATCACGCTGGATCTTGGGCTGCCGCCTGATCAGGACGGCACGTCCGAAGGGTTCGCAACGCTGCGCGAACTGATCGCGCACAATCCCGCGGTCAAGGTCATCGTCGCGTCCGGGCACGAAGCGCGCGAAAGTGCCCAGAAGGCGATCGCGCTGGGTGCGTATGATTTCTATTCGAAGCCGATCAATATCACCGACCTGAGCCTGATCGTCGCGCGAGCGTTCCACCTGGCGGAAATCGAGGCGGAGAATCGCCGCCTCGCGGAACAGGCCGATCAGCTTGCGAGTGCGGACGGAATCATCACCGGCGCACCGCAGATGTTGACCGTCCTGCGCACGATCGAAAAGGTCGCCGATGTCGATGCCTCGGTCATGCTGCTCGGCGCATCGGGCACGGGCAAGGAACTGCTCGCCAAGGCGATCCATACCAAGAGCGCGCGCGCGCGCGGCAATTTCGTCGCGATCAATTGTGCGGCGATCCCGGAGTCGTTGCTCGAATCCGAGCTGTTCGGACACGAAAAAGGGGCGTTCACCGGCGCCGTGAAGGCGACGATCGGCAAGATCGAGCTGGCGAACGGCGGTACGCTGTTCCTCGACGAAATCGGCGACGTGCCCTTCGCGATGCAGGTCAAGCTGCTACGCTTTCTGCAGGAGCGCGTGATCGAGCGGGTCGGCGGTCGCAAGCCGATCCCGATCGACGCGCGGGTCGTGACGGCCACGCATCAGGACCTCAAGACGCTGATGCAAGACGGACGTTTCCGCGAGGATCTGTACTTCCGGCTGGCCGAAATGGTGATCCGTATCCCGTCCCTCGCGGAGCGGCCGGGCGACGCGGTGCTGCTGGCCCGCTATTTCCTGCGCAAGATGAACACCGGGAAACAGGCGAAGATCAAGGGATTTGCACCGGACGCCCTCACCGCCATCAACAATTGGCCCTGGACCGGAAACGTTCGGGAGCTGGAGAATCGGATCCGTCGCGCGACGATCATGGCCGAAGGCTCGATGATCACCGCGCAGGATCTCGATTTCGAACAGACCGGTTTGGCAATGGAGCGCACCGAATTGCGCGTTGCACGGGAGCGTGCGGACCGTTCGGCCATTGCGTCGGCAATCGCGCTGAACGACGGCAATCTCTCGGCGGCGGCGCGCGATCTCAATATCTCGCGGCCGATGCTGTACGATCTGCTCAACACCTATGGCATGGCGAAAAGCTGACAACGCGTCGCGCGCGTCGAGGGCATGCGATGCTCCTGCGCAAGCAGCAGTCCAGGATTACGAGCGCGCCGGGCGCACGCCTGAACGGCTGCTTCCGCAGGAGTTGACGCGACCCTATCGGGTACCGAGCTTCGCGCGCTCGAGCATGGGCTGCCACCAGGCTTCGTTCGACAGATACCAGGCAAGCGTGTCGGCCAGGCCACCCGCGAAGTCGCGCGCCGGTGTATAGCCGATCTCCGCCCGTGCCTTGCGCTCGTCGATCGCATAGCGCCGGTCATGCCCCTTGCGGTCTTCCACGAAGGTCTTGAGCGTTTCGGTCGCCTCACCGCGCGCGGCAGGGGCGTCGGGGTAACGTTCGGCCAGCGACGGGTCCGCCGCGAAAGCGGCATCGACGCTCCGGCAGATCTCGTCGATCACGGTCAGATTCGGGACTTCTTCCCCGCCGCCGATATTGTAGACCTCGCCGGCGGTGCCGCGCTGCAGCGCTGCCTCGATTCCCCGGCAATGATCCGAGGTGTGAAGCCAATCGCGCACGTTCATCCCGTCGCCGTAGATCGGGAGATGACGCCCGTTCAGCGCGTTGATCAGGAACAATGGGATCAGCTTTTCGGGGAATTGGAACGGACCATAATTGTTCGAGCAATTGGTCGTCGTCACGTCCAGCCCGAAGGTGTGATGATACGCGCGGACCAAATGATCCGCCCCGGCCTTGGACGCCGAATATGGCGAATTGGGCGCATAGGGCGTGGTTTCGCTGAAGGCCGGGTCGTGCGGGCCAAGCGAGCCATAGACTTCGTCCGTCGAGACGTTGTGGAACCGGTGCGGCGTTCCGCTGCCGGTATCCAGCCAGACCGTCCGCGCCGCCCGGAGCAGGCTGTGCGTGCCAAGCACATTGGTCGTGACGAAGGCGTCAGGGTCGAGGATCGAGCGATCGACATGGCTTTCGGCGGCGAAATGGACGACCGTATCGATCTTGTGGTCGCGCAGCAGCGTCGTCACCAGGTCGGTATCGAGGATATTGCCGTGGACGAAATCGACGGCAGCGACCCCATCGAGATTTTCGCGATTCCCGGCATAGGTCAGCGCGTCGAGCACGACGATGGCGTCGTCGGCATGATTGGCGCGCCAATAATGCACGAAGTTCGCGCCGATGAAGCCGGCGCCGCCGGTGACGAGCAGATTAGCCATGCGTGTGAATCTCTTCGATCATGATGTGGAGGTTTTCGCGCCACGGCGTGGCCGGATGGCCGAGCAGCGCATACGTGGCCCTGCAGTCGAGTACCGAATAGGCGGGCCGTTGCGCGGGTGTCGGATACTCGGCGGTCGTGATCGGGATGATCGGCACGGCGGTGTCGAACAGCCCCCGCGCCATCGCTTCCTCCTGGATCGCCACCGCAAAGTCGAACCAGCTGGCCTCACCGCCGTCGCTGAAGTGATACACGCCGGTCGCGTCCTGCCCGGCCATCGCCCACAGCGCGGCGGCAAGCGCCGGCGCGTAGGTCGGGCAACCGATCTGGTCGGCAACCACTCGGACCTGCGGATGTGCCTGCATCAGACGCAGCATGGTCCTGACGAAATTCCCGCCGACCGGCCCGTAGAGCCATGCCGTCCGAACCACAAGTGCGTCCGGCCCGGCGGCGCGTTCACCCGCCAGCTTGGTACGGCCATAGACCCCGAGCGGCGCGGGGGCAGCGTCCGGTGCGTAGGGATGCCGGGCAGCGCCGTCGAACACGAAGTCGGTCGAAACATGCACCAGCTTCGCCTGCGCAGCCCGAGCCGCGGCGGCGAGAAAGCCAACGGCGTCCGCGTTCACCGCTTGCGCGCGCTCCGCATCGCTTTCAGCCTTGTCGACCGCGGTATAGGCCGCCGCATTGAAGATGACGTCCGGATCGCTCTCGGCGACGAACGCCGCCACGCGCTGCGCGTCGGTGATATCGACGGTATCCTGATCGCAGGTGACGATCTCCACGCCCTCAGGCGCCGTCGCCAGGAGCGCATGGCCCAGCTGTCCGCCCGCGCCGACGATCAGCGCCTTCATGCTGCCGCGACCTGCGCTAAGGTCTGCGCAACGCGATCTTTCGCCGACAGCATCGGTTCGATCCCGTCGAGCGGCCATTCGATCCCGATCTCGGGATCGTTCCACAACACCGCATGCTCATCCGCTGGCGAATAGGCCTGGGTGCACTTGTAGAGGAAGTCGGTGTCGTCCTCGAGGCTGAGAAACCCGTGTGCCAGTCCCGGTCCGATCCAGACCATGCGCTTGTTGGCGGCACTCAGATGGACTCCCACCCACTTTCCAAAGGTCGGCGACCCTTTCCGAATGTCGACCGCGACGTCGAACACCGACCCCGAAACGACGCGTACGAGTTTGCCCTGCGGATTGGGCTGCTGGTAATGCAGCCCCCGCAGCACACCCTTTGCGGAACGACTATGATTGTCCTGGACGAAATTCCAGTCGAGCCCCTGCGCCTTGAAGGTCGCGTCGTTCCAGCTTTCGAGGAAGAACCCGCGATCGTCGCCATAGACCTTCGGCTCGAGAATCAGGACGTCGGACAGGGCGGTCTCGACGATCGTTACCATGGTGCCTGCCCCTCTTCGATCAGACCCAACAGATAGTCGCCATAGCCGCTCTTGCGCAATTCTCCGCCGAGCCGTTCTAGCTGCGCGGTATCGATGAACCCCTTGCGCCAGGCAATTTCCTCGGGGCAGCAGATCTTGAGCCCCTGCCGCTCCTCGATGATGCGAACGTAATTGCTGGCATCGATCAGCGAATTGTGTGTGCCCGTGTCGAGCCAGGCATACCCCCGACCCATGATCTCGACGTTGAGGTCGCCAGCATCGAGATACATCCGATTGAGATCGGTGATCTCCAGCTCGCCGCGCGGCGACGGCTTCAACTGGTGCGCGAAGTCAACGGCGCGCTCGTCGTAGAAGTACAGCCCGGTCACCGCATAGTTCGATTTGGGATTCTTGGGCTTCTCCTCGAGATCGATCGCCGCACGGGTCTTGGGATCGAACGCGACCACGCCATAGGCGGAGGCATCGCGCACATAATATGCAAAAACCGTGGCGCCGGTCGACCGCGCGTGGGCCGCATCGACCAGGGCGGGCAGTCCGTGCCCGAAGAAGATGTTGTCGCCAAGCACCAGCGCGGACGGTTTCCCGCCAACGAAGTCGGCACCGATCAGATAGGCCTGGGCGAGCCCGTTCGGTTCCGGCTGAACCGCATAGGTGATCGAGATGCCCAGCCGGCTACCATCGCCCAGCAACCGCTGGAACGCCGACTGTTCGTGCGGGGTGGTGATGATCAATACCCGCCTGATCCCCGCAAGCATCAGCGTCGACAGCGGATAATAGATCATCGGCTTGTCGTAGATCGGCATCAACTGCTTCGACACAGCCTGCGTCAGCGGATGCAACCGCGTTCCCGAACCGCCTGCCAAAATGATCCCGCACCGTTCCACCGTCATGCTGTATCTCTCACCTGTTGCCCCGGAACGCATCCCCCACGCCACTGGCGTGCACTCTGTCGCCTATCCAAGAACCGCGTCGGTTCCTAGGCGCTATCGACCATTCGTGTCGGAATGGTTGCCGCACGCGCAGAGCCGTATGGCTGACTCGATCCCGGTGTTGCGGCGAGAGCAGGAAAAAGGTCTGCCATCGCCAAATGAAACCGTATATTTCCTAGTACAATACCCCGGCTTTTGACGTATTTGACAATACGGTTCCGACCACCGCAATGTCTTCGCTAAGCACTAAAAGTTTCCCGCCTGAAAAAACCTACCACGTTATTCGAAAACGTTACGCGGATCATGCCGTTGTTGCCCTCCCGAACAGCTTCGACCTGATTACGCCGCTTCCATACCGCATTTGTATGGTATGGCAAAGACGCCGAGCGCTGCTCGTTAGCCAGCTGCGTTACAGCCGTTCGGTTGTGCGCGCCCGCTTCAGAACGATATAGAGCGCTCCAGCCCCACCGTGACGCGGATGCGCCGCCCGCACCGCAGCGATCGATGAGGCGTGGCGCGATCCGGCAAGCCAATCCCCCGTCGCTGCGCGGATCGCTCCCCGGGCATGAGGGCGCTCGCTTGCCGGGCGCGGGGGCTTTCCGGTCACGAGCAAGATCATCCGGTCGCCCGAGCGGATCGCCATGGCCAGCGCCGCGTCCAGCAGGTCATAGGCGCTGGCCAGGGTATGGCCGTGGAGATCGACCGTGCGGTCGGGCGAGACCAGACCGCGCGACAGGCGGCGGTCCCACGAACCGTCGAGCGTGTTGGATGGCGCGGCCGGGGCAGCCCGAACAGTCCCCCTGGCGGCCTTGCCCAAAACACTCGGCGCGGGAGCCTTCGGGACGATCGCGGTTGGGGCAACGGCCTTGACCATCCTGGTCGACGGTGCGGTCTGCTTCTCCGGCTTCGACGACGTGCCAGGCACGGGCTGAGGTTCGGCCGGGCGACGCGCGATCGGCCTGACGCCCGCCATCACCCGGACCCACAAGGCGGCTTCGTCAGGGCTGAGGGATCGGTGCCCCATTGGCCCTCTCCCCGGTCAGGCGCGCGAGCGTACCGCTCGGCAGCAGCAGGAAGGCCGTACCGCGCGCCGCCATGCCACCCGCTGTAGCCTCGGCATTGGGGCCGGCACCCCAGAACGTGTCGATCCGGTTCGGTCCCTTGATCGCACCACCGGTATCCTGAGCGACCCACAGCCGGCTCGCGTCCGTGCGATCCATCGACAACAGGACCGGCGCGCCGAGCGGCACGAACTTGGGATCGGCGGCGGCGCTGACACCCCCCGTCACTGCGACACCAAGCGCGCCCTGTGGTGCGCTCGCCTGTTCGCGGAAGAATACGTAGCTTTTATTTTCGCGCATGATCGCGGTCGCTTCCTCGGGATGCGCGTGCAGCCAGGCGACGATTCCCTGCATCGAGGTCTGCCCCGGCGCGAGCAGCCCGCGCCGCTTCATCAGCGCCCCGATCCCCGTATAGTCGCGGCCGTTCTGCGACGTATAGCCGATCCGTAATATCGATCCGTCCGGCAGACGCAGCCGACCCGACCCCTGGACCTGAAGGAAAAACAAGGCGACCGGGTCCGCCGCATAGCCGAGGATCGGGGCGCGGCCGTCCAGCGCGCCCTGTTCGATTGCGGTGCGATCATCATATGGCACCAGGCCGGAGCCGGAAACGCGGCCGCGAACCTTCCGGCCCTTCAACGTGTCGCTGAACTGACCAAGATCGACGTCGATCAGATCGCTCGGCCGACCGTAGATGGGAACGTCATACCCGGGACGACGGTCGCGCGAGGCCGCGATCTCCGGCTCGTAATAGCCCGTCGCGAAGGCCTTGCCGTCGCCAATCTGCACCGCTTCGAAAAAATGCGTAAAAAACGCCACCGCGCCGCCTGCGGCGACGGTCGGCGCCGCGGCGCACGCCGGCTGCCAATCCGTACCGCGCGTCAGTCCGGAGGTGTCGGTGCGCCGCTGGACGGAAGCGCAGGAGAGGCGAAAGGCCGCAAGCGCACGCCCGGCGTCATCTTCCGCAAGACCGAGCTGGTCGATCGGCGGACCAGCGACGAAGCCGGTGCTCGCGGCATTGGCCGCGCCCGCCAGAGCGACGTTAGGAACGGCCGGAATCGGCGTGGCCGCCACTGGCGTTGCCACCGGGGCGGGGCGCGAGACGGCGCCCGGATGCGCGACTTGCCCGCCGCAAGCAGACACCAACACGGCCGCGCCGATCACCAGCGCGCGCGAACCACTCCCCCCCGACAAGATCCTCACACCTCGTCGGTGTCGGCGAGCTTCCAGTTCGGATCGCTGCTCTTGAGCGTCCGGGTGAAAGTCCAGACGTCGTGCGTCTCGACCGCGTCGGTCATCGATCCCGCAATAACGACCGATTCGGCATCGCGCGTGACCGCGGCGATATCCGCATCGAACCGCACGGTAATTCGCGCAACCTTGCCCTCGAGTGTCGCGTCGGCGATTACCGCGCGCTCGATCGAAACAAGCCGGTTCTCCAGGCTATGACCGGCGGCGTTGCGCTCCGCGATGGCGGCGACGAAGGCATCGCGCACGCCGGGTTCGGCGAGCCAGCCAAGCTGCTCCTCGTCCCCCTGCCAGAACGCCTCAAGGATCATGCGATAGGCGGCTTGCGCCCCTTGCAGGAAGCGCGTGGCATCAAACGACGAATCCGCTGCGATGATCGCTCGGACGCCGGCTTCCGCCTTGGCCTCGACCATTCGGCTCGCGGGTTCGCGCGCATCGGCGATCGCCTCGATCGGTCGCGGCACGAGCGTCAGCGGCGTGCGCTCCTCCGCCGGTTTGGGCAAAGGCTGCTCATGTCCGGTGCGCTTACCGAGAACACGGTACAATTGGAGCGCCATGAAACCGGCGATCATCGCGAGGATAACTAATAGGAACACGCGGCCTCCGGCGGATTGGCAGACAGGGATACATAGGCGCAACGCACGAAGGTTTCAAATGATGCGCACGACCGTGGAGTTCGGCGCCCGTTGAACTCCGCTCGCCCCCCTGCTACGCGCGCGGCTTCGACTGCGCCACCCGTGGCGATACCTATAGTACGGACATTAAGGACGCGTTGCATGAGCGAGCAGGATGACGGCTTCATCACTTCGACCGGCGTAACCGGCGACTCCTTCGCCAACGGCGCTGACACGGCTCCGGCCGCGGGAATGATTTCCCAATATATCAAGGATTTCTCCTTCGAAAATCCGAACGCCCCGGCGATCTTCCAGAATCAGACGGCTCCCGCGATCGACGTTCAGTTCAACATCGCATCGGCGCAGGTCGGCGACGACGTGTACGAGATCGTGCTGCGGATTGAAGTGAAGGCGGAGGCCGACGGCCAGGTCGCGTTCCTCGTCGACCTTTCCTACGCCGGCCTGTTCGGGCTGCGCAATTTCCCCGCCGAGCATCTCCAGCCGTTCCTGCTGGCCGAAGCGCCGCGGCTGATGTTCCCGTTCGCGCGCCGGGTTCTCGCCGACGCGATTCGCGATGGCGGCTTCCCGCCCCTGCTGCTCGAGCCGATCGACTTCAGCGGCATCTTCCTGGCCCAGCAGGAAGCGGGCGCCGCGACGGCCAACCCGTTGGGCTCGGCCTGAGCACCCGCGATGCCCCCGGCGATTCGCCGGGGGCTTTCGGGCTGCGATTGGCGATGAATGTGAGAAGCGGTCCGATTTGACATGAAGCTTGTCCGTGCGCTGGGTTCGATCGGTGGCCTGACCCTCGCCAGCCGCATTCTCGCCCTGGTGCGCGATTCGCTCGCGGCGCGCTATGTCGGGGCCGGATTCGCCTCCGACGCCTTCAACGGCGTCGCCTTCCGCCTGCCCAACATGTTCCGCGCGCTGTTCGCGGAAGGCGCGTTTTCGGCGGCGTTCATCCCGCTCTTCAACAAGAAGGCGGCCGGACCCGGTGGCTTGCCCGCAGGCTATGCCTTTGCCGAACGCGCGCTCGCGGTGCTGTTGCCGGTGCTCATCCTGTTCACCGCCGGTTTGCTGATCGCCGCCTGGCCGATCACCTGGCTGCTGTCCGGCGGGTTCGCGCGGCAGCATCCGACGCACGAGCAATTCGCCTTCGCGGTCATGCTGTCGCGCATCACGCTGCCCTATCTAGCGCTGATCTCGCTTGCGTCGCTGCTGGGGGGCATCCTCAATTCGCTCGACAAATTCTGGGTCAATGCCGCCGCGCCTATCCTGCTCAACCTCGCGATGATCAGCGGGCTATGGTTCTTCCACGGCCATGACGTCTATGAGACCGCGCGCGTTCAGGCGATTTCGGTGACGGTCGGCGGGGTGCTGCAACTGCTGTGGCTGATGCTGGCGTGCCATCGCGCCGGGGTCGACATGCGACTGCGGATGCCGCGGCTGGACGCCGACGTCCGCGGGATGCTGCGCCTGATCGTTCCCGCCGCCGCAGGCGCGGGCGCATCGCAGATCAACCTGCTGATCTCGACCTCGCTCGCGGGCAGCCTGCTCGCCTCCGGGTCGATCACCTATATCTATTATGCCGACCGCCTGAACCAGTTGCCGCTCGGGCTGATCGGGATCGGCCTCGGTACGATCCTCCTGCCGACGATTTCCCGGCTGCTGTCGTCGGGACAGGAGCAGGCGGCGATGGACACGCAGAACCGCGGGATCGAGCTCGCGCTGTTTCTCACCCTCCCCGCGACGATGGCATTCCTGATCGCGGCGGAACCGATCGTCCGCGGGCTGTTCGAATATGGCAAGTTCGGCGCGATCGACGCGCGCCGCTGCGGCTGGGCGCTCAGCGCCTTCTCGATCGGCCTGCCCTCCTATGTGCTCGTGAAGGTGCTGACCCCCGGCTATTATGCCCGCGGCGACACCAGGACCCCGGTGCGCTTCGCGATGATCTCGATCGCGGTCAACATCGTCGGCAATCTGATCCTCATTCCGCTGATCGGCCATGTCGGCCCGCCGCTCGCGACCGCGCTGGCGTCGACCGTCAACGTCGCGATGCTGTACCACACGCTCGCGCAGCGGGGGCATTTCGTCGCGGACGCCGCGCTTCGCCGCAAGGTTCCGCGGCTGCTGCTCGCGGCATTGCTGATGGGCGCGACCGTCTATGCGTTCGAACGGTGGCTAGACCCCTATCTCGGCGGTGCGATGATCGTCCGCTATGCGGCGCTCGGCGTACTCGTCGGCGCGGGCAGCGCGGTCTATGTCGTGGCCTGCTTCCTTACCGGCGCCTATCGCATCGGCGACATCCGCGCGCTGCTCCGCCGCCGCGCCGACACCCCCAAAACCGTCCAGGAATAAACCATGCGCGTCGTCTCCGGCATCCAGCCCACCGGCAACCTCCACCTCGGCAACTATCTCGGCGCGATCCGCCAATGGGTCGCGATGCAGGATGCGATGCCCGCGGGCGACGACTGCCTGTTCTTTCTCGCCGACCTTCATGCGCTGTCGCAGCCGGTCGTCCCCGCCGAGCTCGATTCGAACACGACCGAGATGGCGGCGACGCTGCTCGCCTGCGGGATCGACCCGGCGCGCGCGATCCTGTTCAACCAGGCGCGCGTCCCCGCGCACAGCGCGCTCCACTGGATTTTGGGCGGGACCGCGCGGATGGGCTGGCTCAGCCGGATGACGCAGTGGAAGGACAAGGCGGGCAAGAAGGGCGAGACGCAAAGCGTCGGGCTGTTCACCTATCCCGTGCTCCAGGCCGCCGACGTGCTGCTGTATCAGGCGACTCACGTGCCCGTCGGCGAGGACCAGAAACAGCATCTCGAGCTCGCGCGCGACATCGCGGTCAAGTTCAACGGCGATTATGGCGAGACCTTCGTCCTGCCCGAGCCGCTCATCTCCAAGGCCGCCCCACGAATCATGAGCTTGCGCGATGCGAGCGGGAAGATGTCCAAGTCCGATCCGTCGGATGCGTCGCGGATCAACCTGGTCGACAGCGACGAGCTGATCCTCGCGAAATTCCGCAAGGCCAAGAGCGATGCGGATGCATTGCCGAGCGAAGTCGCCGGGCTCGCCGACCGCGCGGAGGCGCGCAATCTGGTGACGATCTATGCGGCGCTCGAGGGATCGACGCCCGATGCGGTGCTTGCGCAATATGCGGGCCAGGGGTTCGGGGCGTTCAAGCCGGCGCTGGCCGATCTGGCGGTGGCGACGCTTGCGCCGATTCGCGAGCGGCTGACGGCGTTGCTCGATGATCGTGCGGCGGTGGGCGCGGTGCTGGCGGATGGGGCGGCGCGGGCGGCGACGCTCGCGGCCCCGACATTGGCGGCGGCGCAGCGCGCGGTCGGCCTGCAGGTCTGATACTGCCCACCCTCGCGGGCACCTCCCCGGCGAAGGCCGGGGCCCAGTCGAGGAACGGAAGACTGCTGGCGACTGCGCGCCGTTACCGCCGCCATCACTATTGGGCCCCGGCCTTCGCCGGGGAAGTGTAAAGGGGGGAAGCACACGTGAGGCGCATGCTTCCGCGTCCCTTTACCCCTCGAGCTGCCGCATCAGCGTGCGCACCGAGCTGTCAATCTCGTGATCCTTGTCGCGCAGGTCCTCGATCCGGCGTACCGCGTGGATCACGGTCGAGTGATCCCGCCCACCGAACTTTCGCCCGATCTCTGGCAATGACCGCGTGGTGAGGCGCTTGGCGAGATACATCGCGATCTGCCGGGGCCGCGCGACGACGACCGCGCGGCGGGCCGACACCAGATCGATCGCCTTGATCTCGAAATGCGCCGAGACCGCCTTCTGGATCTCGTCGATCGTGACCCGGCGCTCGGCACCGCGCAGCACGTCGCCAAGCGTCGCGACCGCGAAGTCGAGGTCGATCTCGACATTGCTGAGCTGCGCATAGGCGACGACGCGGTTGAGCGCGCCTTCGAGGTCGCGAATGTTCGCGCTGATCCGCGACGCGAGCAGGTCGAGCACTGCGACCGGGACGCGCGCGCCCGGCATGTCGGCCAGCTTGCGGTCGAGCACGCGGCGGCGCAGCGCCAGATCGGGTGCCTTGATGTCCGCGACGAGGCCACACGAGAGACGCGAGGTGATGCGCTGTTCGACGCCGTCGAGGCCTTGCGGGCAGCGATCGGCCGAGATGACCAGACGCTTCCCCGCGCCCATCACCTCGTTCATCGTGTGGAAGAATTCCTCCTGCGTCGCGTCCTTGCCGGCGATGAACTGGAGATCGTCGATCAGCAGCAGGTCGGCCGCGCGCAGCCGGGTCTTGAAGGCATGCGTCTCGCGGGTGCGGAGCGCCTGGACGAATTCGTACATGAACCGCTCGGCCGACATCAGCAACACGCGTGCGTTCGGCACCGCCGCCAGATAGGCCGCGCCGATCGCGTGCATCAGGTGGGTCTTGCCCTGCCCGGTGCCGCTGTGAAGGAACAGCGGGCTGAACCGCGGCACGCCCGGCTGCGCCAGCGCGACGGCCGCGTTATACGCGACCATGTTCGACGGATCGACCACGAAGCGGTCGAAGGTGAAGCGCGGGTCGAGCGACGGCTGCTCGATCGTCGGAACAGCTTCCCTGACGATCGCGGTCGGCGCGGCCAGTGTCTCGACCGTCACGACCTGTGCCGAACGCGCAACCGTTTCGATCGAAACGCTGCGCACTGCCGGGATCAGCACGCGAAATTCCTGCAACAGCCGGTCGGCGTAATGATTCCGTACCCAATTTGTCATGAATGCCGACGGCAAACCCAGACGCACCGCATCCAGGTCGCTTCCGGGAATCAAAACGATCGGCTTAAGCCACTGATCGAACAGCCGTACGCCCGACATTTCGCGGAGATTCGTACGGACCGTGGCCCAGGCCTGCGCAACCATGTCGTCCTGCGTCTCGCTGGAACTATGGTTGTTCGCGATCGCTACCCCCTGCCCCAAAGATGCCACGACAAAACCCTTCCTTCGCCCCCCGGTCACACCGGCGGAGCCTTAATTTACAACGGACAAAAACCCCCACAGCCGGAATCGAGTCCGCCTGAACGTGCCATTCGAATTGAGTCGCGAGACGATCGTCTGCGCGGTGGAGGGCCAGTTATGAAGAACGGGCCGAGTCTATCAAGGCCTGCCCCTGTCAGATTTTTGAAATAATCAGCATTGACTCGGATTCAGCCAAGGATTCGCGTCAAAAATCGCATAAGTATCAGTAATTACTCAATTTAAAGTCGTTACACTTCCGTGAAGGTTATGCGAATCGCAGTAAAACCGAGCTTTCCCAAAACAGGACTGTTGAAGTTCTTGTGATGTTCTAGTCGGACTGGAAGTGGGTGTTTTGCGACGCACAAAACACGACAAAAAGCCCGCCGGACGACGTCCGACGGGCGAATTTGTTACTCGGGAGAAACGGTTATGCGAGCGCGGTGAGGCGCTTCGTCAACCGTGCAAACTTCCGCGATGCGGTGTTCTTGTGAAGCACGCCCTTGGCGACGCCCCGCATGAGCTCCGGCTGAACCTGCAGCATCGCAGCGGCGGCTGCCGCCTTGTCGCCGGACTCGAGCGCCGCTTCGGCCTTCTTGACGAAGGTGCGGATTCGGCCGACGCGGTTGCCGTTCACCAGTGCCCGTGCAGCGTTGCGACGGATACGCTTTTTCGCCTGTGGCGTGTTCGCCATGAAGCCCTCTGACTTTAGAAATAAGAAAGGGCGGGAGATGTCTCCCGGCCCCGGAAGCCGCGTCCCTTAGCGAGAAGCATCCGGGTGGTCAAGAACACTCGCCACGATTAGCGCTGGCACGTGGGGCACCAGAAGGTCGACCGCCCCCCTTCCGCATAGCGCTCGACCAGCCCGCCACAGGCGCACGGCTTCCCTTCGCGGCCATAGACCGCGAACTGTTTGGAAAAATATCCGAGCTCGCCGTCCGGCTTGGCATAATCGCGCAAGGTCGATCCGCCCGCCTCGATCGCGGCGAGCAGCACCGTGCGAATCGCTGGGACGAGTCGCTCGAGCCGCGCGCGGGACACCTTGCCGGCGGCGCGCTTCGGCGAGATGCCCGCGGCGAACAACGCCTCGCACACGTAGATGTTACCCAGCCCCGCGACGATCCGCTGGTCGAGCAGCATGAGCTTGATCGACGCGATCCGGTCCTTGAGCATCCGGTGGAGATACCCGGCGGTCAGATCGGGCCCGAGCGGTTCGGGTCCGAGCGCCAGGAACGCCGGAAACGCCGCGAGCGATTCGGTCGCAACCAGATCGACCGAGCCGAACCGCCGCGCATCGTTGAGCGCAAGCCGGTGCCGCGCGGTCTCGAGGATCAGATGATCGTGCAGCAACAGCTCCGCCGGATCTACTCGCCAGCGCCCCGACATGCCGAGGTGGAAGATCATCGTGTCGCCGCGATCCGTATCGATCAGCCCGTATTTCGCGCGGCGCCCGAGCGCGGTCACGGTCGCGCCGGTCAGGCGCTGCCCGAGATCCTCGGGGAACGGCCGCCGCAGGTCGGGGCGGCGGATCTGCACCGCGGTGATGCGCTGCCCTTCGAGCACGGGGCGCAGGCCCCGCACGGTGGTTTCGACTTCGGGCAATTCTGGCATCGCAATCAGCTAGGTTGCGTTTGCCCGCGCCACAAGCACTGGCTAGAGCGGTCGCCATGAACGCCCCCGCACCCGATACCGTCTCCTTCGGCTACGAAGACATCCCCGCCTCCGAAAAGACCGCCCGTGTCGGCGGCGTCTTCTCGAGCGTCGCCGCGCGCTACGACATCATGAACGACGCGATGTCGGGCGGGATGCACCGCGTCTGGAAGGACCGCTTCGTCCGCCGTCTGAAACCGCGCGAGGGTGAGCAGATCCTCGATATGGCGGGCGGCACCGGCGACATCGCCTTCCGCATCGCCGAATCGGGTGCGAGCGTGACGGTCGCCGACATCAACCCGCAAATGCTCGAAGTCGGGATGGAGCGCGCGGCAAAGCGTGGTATCGACGGCCTCGTGTGGACCGAAGCGAATGCCGAGACGCTGGCTTTCCCCGACCGCTTCTTCGATGCGTACACAATCGCGTTCGGGATCCGGAACGTCACCGACATCCCCAAGGCTTTGCGCGAAGCGCACCGCGTCTTGCGGCGGGGCGGGCGGTTCTTCTGCCTCGAATTCTCGACGACCGTCTGGCCGGGCTTCGCCGACGCGTACGATGCCTATTCGCACAAGGTCGTGCCGCAGCTCGGCAAGCTGCTCGCGCAGGATGCGGACAGTTATCGCTATCTGATCGAATCGATCCGGCGCTTCCCCGACATGCCGACCTTCGAGGGGATGATCCGCGACGCAGGGTTCATCCAGACGGGGGTGGAGCCGATGCTCGGCGGGCTGGTCGCGATTCACCACGGCTGGAAGATTTGATGCGGCCGACGCTTAATGCCCCTCCCCTTCAGGGGAGGGGTTGGGGTGGGGCCGTCCTGGGTCATCGCGCCTACGCCTCGTCCACTACCCAGTCCTTCCCCACCCCCAGCCCCTCCCCTGAAGGGGAGGGGAGCATCGCATGACCGCGCCGGCTGTCCATCTCTGGCGCCTGCTCAAATGGGGCCGCATCCTTGCGCGGCACGGTGCGCTGCAGGGGATCGAACGCGATCCCAACACCCCCGCCCCCGTGCGCCGCCTCGCCCGGATCGCACGGTTCGGCGCGCGCGTGCCAAAGGTGCCGCGCTATGCCGATGCGCTCCAGGCGATCGGTCCCGCGGCGATCAAGCTCGGGCAAACGCTCGCGACTCGCCCCGACATGGTCGGCGACGCCGCCGCGCTCGACCTCATGCGGTTGCAGGATGCGCTGCCGCCCGTCCCGTACGAGACGATCCACGCCGCGCTCACCCGCGCGTTCCAGCGGGATCCGGCCGAGCTGTTCCAGTCGATCGAGCCCGTCCCCGTGGGCGCCGCGTCGATCGCGCAGGTCCACCGCGCGGTGACGGCCGATGGCCGCACCGTCGCGATCAAGGTGCTGCGCCCCGGCGTGGAGGAAGACTTCACCCGCGCGATCGACACCTACGAATGGGCCGCGGCGCAGGTCGAGGCGATGGGCGGCGAACTTTCCCGCCTGCGCCCACGCCTGACGATCGAGACGTTCAAGCGCTGGACCGCGCGCGAACTGGATCTGCGGCGCGAGGCCGCATCCGCCTCCGAACTCGCCGATTCGATGCTTGCCGAGCCCGACTTCACCGTTCCCAAGATCGACTGGCAGCGCACCACCGGCAAGGTGCTGACGCTCGAATGGATTGACGGGATCAAGCTGTCGAACCGCACCGCGCTGATCGCGGCGGGCTATGACCTGCCGCAACTGGCGAACACGCTGGTTCACGCCTTCCTGCGCCAGGCGATCGCGGAAGGATTCTTCCATGCCGACATGCACCAGGGCAACCTGTTCGCGCTGCCCGGAAACAAGATCGCGGCGATCGACTTCGGGATCATGGGCCGGATCGACCGGCGCGCGCGGGTGTGGCTGGCGGAGATCCTCTACGGGCTGATCACCGGCAATTACAAACGCGTCGCCGAGATCCATTTCGAGGCGGGCTATGTGCCCGCGCATCACAACGTCGCCGAGTTCGCGACGGCACTGCGCGCGGTCGGCGAGCCGATGCGCGGGATGGCGGTCAAGGACATGTCGATCGGGATGATGCTCGACGGGCTGTTCAACATCACGCGCGACTTCGACATGCAGACGCAGCCGCATCTGCTGCTGCTGCAGAAGACGATGGTGATGGTGGAGGGCGTGGCCACCAGCCTCGATCCCGAGATTAACCTGTGGGATGCGGCAGCCCCGTTCGTGCGCGAGTGGATCCGTACCGAACTCGGCCCGGAAGCGGCCGTCGCGGACCGGATCATCACCGACCTGCGCACCTTTGCGCGTTTGCCCGACCTTATCCGCAACATCGAGCGGCGCTTCCCCAACCCGCCCGGCGCACCGCCCGAGCCGCCGCTGCGACATATCGAGATCGTCCCCTTCGGGGGCTGGCGCTATGCGGTCGTCGCGCTGGTCAGCGCAACCGCGAGCCTCGGCGTCGGATGGATGCTGTGGGGGTAGCCACGCCACCCCCCGCCGCGCCGCGCGCGCCGCTATGGCTCGTCCTGCCGTCCCGCTTTGCCGCTCTCACTCGGCTGCAGGCACGCTGGGGTCTGGGGTTGGTCGCGCTGCTGCTGGCGGCCACGCTGCTGGCGCTGGCCAGCCCGCCCCCGCCCGCCGGCAATCCGGATGATCCGGCGCGCATGGAGGCGCAGACCGATCTCCTCTTGTACGATTCGATCGTCTCCGGTGTCCGGGGCGGCGGTGACTATTACAGCGTTGCCGCCAACGCCCTGCGCCGGGGCGACTATCCGCTCCGTCCGTTTGTAACGTTCCGCCTGCCAGCGTTGACGATGATCCAGGCGCACGTTCCGCCGACGGGCATGCTGGGTATCCTCTATCTGCTCGCGGCCGGCGTAGCAGCGGCGTGGTTCGTGCGGTTGCGCCCGGCCTTCCGGCGCACGCCGCCCCTGGTGTTCGCGATGCTCCTCCTCGCCGGCGGGATGGTTGCGTTTGTGCAGCGCGGGCTGATCGGTTTTCACGAAATCTGGGCCGGTTTGCTGATCGCCTTGTCGCTGGCGCTGCGCCGCGACGACCGATGGCTCACGGCGGTCGCGATCGGGCTGGTCGCAATGTTGCTTCGCGAAACAGCGGCGCTGTACGTCGGCATCATGGCGGTGCTCGCCTTCGCCGAGGGCAATCGGCGCGAGGCACTGGGATGGGGCATCACGCTCATGATTCTCGCGGTGGTCGTCGCGTTCCACGCTCATGCCGTTGCCGCCGTCGTGCGCCCGACCGATCCGGCTTCCCCGGGCTGGGCGGGCTTGCTCGGCTTCGGTTATTTCGTCCGGACGATGACCCTGTCGACGGCGCTTGCGATCGCGCCGCTGCTGCTCGCCGCGCCGCTGGTGGGTCTCGCCTTGTTCGGCTGGGCGAGCTGGCCGGAACCGCTCGCGCTCCGCGCCCTGACGATTTTCTGCGGGTATGCGGCGCTGCTCGGGCTGTTCGGGCGGAGCGACACCTTCTATTGGGGATTGATGATTGCCCCGGCCCTCCTCGTCGGCCTCGCATTCGCGCCCGACGGGATCCGCGACCTGATCGCGCGCGCACGGGATCGCCGCAAGATCACCGTCACGCGGCTCGTGCGATGAAAATCCTTCTGATCATCGGCGGTGGGATCGCGGCGTACAAGGCGAGCGAACTGATCCGCCTATGCCGCAAGGCTGGAATTTCGGTCAAATGCGTGCTGACCGCAGGGGGCGCGCATTTCGTCACGCCGATGACTTTGGCGGCGCTTTCCGAAAACCAGGTCCATACCAGCCTGTGGGACCTGAAGGACGAGGTCGAGATGGGGCATATCCAGCTCAGCCGCGAAGCCGATCTGGTCGTCGTCGCGCCTGCCACGGCCGACCTGATGGCGAAGATGGCGGCTGGCATCGCGGACGACCTTGCGACGACGCTGCTGCTCGCGACCGACAAGCGCGTGCTTGCGGCCCCCGCGATGAACGTGCGGATGTGGCAACACCCCGCCACCGTCCGCAACGTCG
Organism: Sphingomonas sp. TREG-RG-20F-R18-01; assembly: GCF_022662475.1. Classification (GTDB taxonomy): domain Bacteria; phylum Pseudomonadota; class Alphaproteobacteria; order Sphingomonadales; family Sphingomonadaceae; genus Sphingomonas. The sequence goes on along the minus strand of NZ_JAKNQQ010000004.1, from coordinate 22,320 downwards.
CGGCGCTGCGCGCCGACGGCGTCACCGTGCTGGACCCTGACGAGGGCGCGATGGCGTGCGGCGAATTTGGCCCGGGCCGGCTCCCCGAACCGCCTGCGATCCTGACGGCGATCCAGCAGATGCTCGGACGCTGAATGGCCGACGACGCGATGCTGAGCGGCACGCATATCCTGGTGACCGCCGGCCCGACGCATGAGCCGATCGATCCCGTGCGCTACCTCGCCAACCGCTCGTCGGGAAAGCAGGGCTTCGCGATTGCAGCGGCGCTGGCGCGACTCGGTGCCCGGGTGACGCTCGTGGCGGGGCCGGTAATGCTTGAAACGCCGCCTTGCGTCCTGCGCGTCGATGTGGAAACCGCGCTGGAGATGGCAGCGGCGGTCGAGGCGGCGTTGCCGGTCGACGCAGCCGTAATGGTAGCGGCGGTTGCCGACTGGCGCGTCGAGGGCGCGGCGCAGAAGATCAAGAAGGGCTTGGAGACGCCGGTACTTCGTCTGGTCGAAAACCCGGATATCCTGGCAACGCTCGCGCGAAGCGCGCTGCGTCCGCCACTGCTGATCGGCTTCGCGGCGGAAACCGAGCGCGTGGTCGAGCATGCCACCGCCAAACGCCTGCGCAAGGCCGTCGACTGGATCGTCGCGAACGACGTGTGCGGAGATGTCATGGGAGGCGATGCCAATACCGTTCATATCGTGACGGCGACCGGCGTGGAAAGCTGGGAACGGATGGCTAAGGACGTCGTAGCGGGACGCCTGGCCGAGCGAATCGCGAAGACCGTGATGGAGCATAAGCGGGGCTAAAGCGCGCGCCGATCCGGAATCTTCCGCGTGGCCCGCACCAGTCCCGACCAAGGCCCACTCCGGCGCCGGGCCGGGGTGGGCAAACTCCGCTCTGCCTTCAGTGGCCGAGCTTCTGCTTCAGTTCGTCGATCATCTTGGAGGCTTCTGCCTTGCTCAGGTCAGCGCTCGGTGCCTCAACCTTGGCTTCCTCGCACAAGGTGGTGAGATAGGATGCCTGCGCGCCCGTCATTGGGTCGCCGCCCGACACCCAATTGTCGGGATCCTTCTCGGTATTCGAATCGGGATGCTCATCGAGCTTCGGGTTGTGCAGCGGTTCATCCATGATACGTCTCTCGATGTTTCTTGTATGTTCCTAACCCGTAAGCGGCTCTACGGTTCCAGCGCAGACCACTGTCGGCGTGCCTTTAGGGCACGAAAGACAGACCCGTCTTCGCGCCGGGGCCAAGGCACGCTATTGGCAGTGGATGACGACTTCCCCGATCAAGATTCAGCTCAAGACCCTCGCGCATGGTCAGGGTCTGCCCCCACCCGCTTATGCGACCGACGGTGCCGCCGGCATGGATGTGGTCGCCGCCGAAGCCATGACGCTCGCACCCGGCACCCGCGCGGCGATCGCGACCGGCTTCGCCATCGCCATCCCGCCCGGGTTCGAGGTACAGGTACGGCCGCGTTCGGGCCTTGCACTGAAGCATGGCGTGACGTGCCTCAACACCCCCGGTACGATCGACTCCGACTATCGCGGTGAGGTCAAGATCATTCTCGTCAACCTCGGGCAGGAGCCCTTTGTGATCGCGCGGGGCGACCGCATCGCACAACTCGTTCCGGCCCCGGTTCAACGCGCGACGCTGGAACGCGTCGAAATGCTGGACGATACCGCGCGAGGGGTTGGGGGTTTCGGGTCGACGGGACGATGATCGCCGCATTTTTCTTGCAGATGGCCGACGCGCCCCCCGCCGCGCCATCGCTGCCGTCGGATTGGTCGGCGCTGCCGGCATTGCCGTATGTGGCACCGCGCCAGGCGACTCCGCAGGTTTCCGCCTTCGTCGCTGGGGAAATCGCTGCGGGACGGTGCGTGGCGCAGCGCCCCGCCGACGGGCATTACGTTCTCCGCGTCGATGTCGCAACGCTCGTTGGGGCCGACGGGACGATCCACCGGGTGGTCCCCCATGCGATCGCCTGCCCCACGATCGAGCAATATGCCGCTGGCTTGGTCACCGGGTTCGCGCGCGGGAATATCGCGCTGCATCCGGGAATGACCGATAGCTGGTACCGCACGACCATCGTGTTCGACTGGCGCGGATGAGCATGCTCGGCGACGCCGAACTCGATCGCTACGCCCGCCACATCGTCCTCCGCGAAGTGGGCGGTGCAGGCCAGTTGCGGCTCAAGGCGTCAAGCGTCGCGGTGGTTGGCGCCGGTGGCATCGGCAGCCCGGCGATCCAGTATCTGGCGGCAGCGGGAGTCGGGCGGCTCGTCCTCATTGACGACGATCACGTCGATCTTTCCAATCTCCAGCGTCAGACGTTGTTCGGCGACGCCGACGTCGGCACGGCGAAGGTTGCGGCCGCCCGCGCCGCTGCGTTGCGGATCACGCCGCATGTCACGGTCGAAACGTGCGCGGTCCGGCTCGATGCGGGCAATGCCACAGCCTTACTGGAGGGGGTCGACGTCGTCCTCGACGGCACGGACAGCTTCGCGACGCGCCTCGCCGTGGCCGATGCGGCGCATGCGCTGCGGATACCGTTGGTGTCGTCCGCCGTCGGCCAGTTCGAGGGCCAGCTGGGCGTGTTTCGCGGGTGGGAGCCGGACAAGCCGTGCTACCGCTGCTTCGTCGGCAACGCGCATGATGCCGCGGGCGACAGTTGCGCGGAACAGGGCGTGATCGGGGCGATGACCGGGGTGATGGGCAGCCTCGCCGCGCTCGAGGTGATGCGGAGCATCGTCGGCTTTGGCGAGGACAGTGCGGGCAAGCTGCTGCTGGTCGATGCCCTCGCCTTCCGCTTCCGCACCCTTACGCTGCCCAAGGATCCGGGATGTCCGTGCTGCGGTTAGCGCGGCTTTAAGCGATCCGCGCTAAGCCCGCCGGATGATCGACCGACCCGCCCCGTCCGCGCTCCGCAAAGTCCTCGTCATTTTCGGGACTCGTCCCGAAGCGATCAAGCTGTTTCCGGTCGTTGCGGCGCTTGCCGCGACCCCAGGGCTGATCGTCCGTACCTGCGTCACCGCGCAGCACCGCGGACTGCTCGATCAGGTGCTCGCGATTGCCGGCCTGGTCCCGGATATCGACCTCGACCTGATGGAGCCCGGCCAGTCGCTCGACCGGCTGACCGCGCGCCTGCTGACCAGCCTGGGCGACGTGATGGATGCGGAGCGGCCCGATCGCGTGATCGTCCAGGGCGATACCGCGACCGCGATGGTCGGGGCGCTGGCGGCCTATTATCGCAAGGTGCCCGTGTCGCATGTCGAGGCCGGGCTGCGGTCGGGCGACATCTACCATCCCTGGCCCGAGGAGGTGAACCGCCGGATCGTGGCGCCGATCGCGGACCAGCATTATGCGCCGACGGAAACCGCAGCCGAAGCGCTCCTCCGCGAGGCGATCGATCCGACGACGATCCACGTGACCGGCAATACGGTGATCGACGCCCTCCATGCCACACGTGCCAAGCTCGCCGCCGACCCGGCCCTCGGCGCCGGGCTTGACGCCATCGCCGAACGGTTCGCGGGGAAGCGCATCATTCTGGTCACCACGCATCGGCGCGAGAATTTCGGCGGCGGGATGGAAAATATCGCGCACGCCCTCGCCCGGATCGCGGCGCGCGACGACGTGGCAATTCTCTTCCCGGTGCACCCCAACCCCAATGTCGTGGCTGTCATGGATGCGATGCTCGGGAACCGGCCGAACATCGCGCGGATCGATCCGCTCGATTATCCCCATTTCATCCGTGCGCTCGATCTCGCGCATATCGTGCTGACCGATTCGGGCGGCGTGCAGGAGGAAGCCCCCGCGCTCGCCAAGCCCGTGCTGGTGATGCGAGAGACGACCGAACGCCCCGAAGGGGTGGCGGCGGGCACGGCGCGCCTCGTCGGCACCGACACCGACCGCATCGTTTCCGAAATATCAACGCTCATCGACGACAAGGCGGCGTACCAGGCCATGGCCCGCGCCCACAATCCGTTCGGCGACGGCCATGCGTCCGCACGGATCGCAAAGGGTGTCGCCGATGGTTTCGGATTCTGAGCTTAACGTCGTCGTCGTCGGCCTCGGCTATATCGGCCTCCCCACCGCCGCGGTGATTGCGCGGACCGGCGCGAAGGTGCTCGGCATCGACGTGTCCGAGCATGTCGTCGAGACTGTCAATTCGGGGAAGGTCCATATCGAGGAAGTCGATCTCGACGGACTCGTCTCGGGCGTCGTCGCGCGCGGCTATCTGCGCGCCGCGACCCAGATCGAACCCGCCGACGTCTTCGTCATCGCGGTCCCGACGCCGTTCGCGGACGATCACGCTCCCAACATCGGCTATGTTCTGCGCGCAGCGACGACGATCGCGACCGTGCTGAAGGCGGGCGACGTGGTGATCCTCGAATCGACCTCGCCGGTCGGCACGACCGAAAAGGTCCGCGACCTGCTCGTGCAGCTGCGCCCCGACTTGAGGGTCCCCGGCAGGACCGGCGAAAGCGCCGACGTCGCGATCGCTTACTGCCCCGAGCGGGTGCTCCCCGGCCGCATCCTCGTCGAACTGATCGACAATGATCGCGTGATCGGCGGCATCACCCCGCGCTGTGCGCGGAAAGCATTGCAATTCTACCGCCGGTTCGTGCGCGGCGCGTGCGTCACCACCACCAGCCGCGCGGCGGAAATGACCAAGCTCACCGAAAACGCCTTCCGCGACGTCAACATCGCCTTCGCGAACGAACTCAGCCGCGTCGCGGATACGATGGAGGTCGACGTGTGGGAGGTGATCCGCCTCGCCAACCGCCATCCGCGTGTCAACATCCTGTCGCCCGGCCCCGGCGTCGGCGGGCATTGCATCGCGGTCGACCCGTGGTTTCTCGTCCACGCCGACCCCGCCAACACCCCGCTGATCCGCACCGCGCGCGAAGTGAACGACGCGAAAATCGACTATGTGGTGGAGCGTGCCGAGGCGATGGTCGCCGCCAATCCGGGGGTGACGGTCGCGTGCCTCGGGCTCGCGTTCAAGGCGAACATCGACGATTTCCGCGAAAGCCCCGCGCTCAAGGTCGCGACCGCGCTCGCGCAGCGCTTCGGCGACCGGCTGTGCGTGGTCGAGCCTTATACCGACCGGCTCCCTGCCGCGTTCGACGGGACGGGCGCACGGCTTGCCGACATCGATACCGCGATCGAGACCTGCGGGATCATGATCGTGCTGGTCGACCATGACGTTTTCAAGTCGGTCCCGGTCGACGAACGCGCCGACAAGCTCGTCTACGATACGCGCGGGATCTGGCCGGACCAGCCGCGCGTGCCCGCGCGGATCGAGCCGATGCGGTTGGCGGGCTGACGTCAGGCGGTCGCGGTCAGCGCGGCACTTTCGGTTTCCTCGATCCAGCCGCCGCCGATGACCCGGTCCCCACCGTACAGCACCGTCGCCTGCCCAGGCGCGACCCCATATTCGGGGGACTCGAAGACAACCCGGTCCCCCTCGCGCCATGCCGGCACGGGCTTCGCCATCGAACGGACCTTGGCCGTCATCGGGCCGTCATAGCCGCCACCAAGCCAGTTGATTCCGCTGAGCCGCGCCGACCGGACCGCCAATGCCGCGCGCGGGCCAACGACGACGCGGCGGGATTCCGCTTCGAGCCGCAGGACATAGAGCGGCTCGGGCGTACCCCCGATCTCGAGACCGCGCCGCTGCCCCACGGTGAAATGGATCAGGCCCGGGTGTAGCCCCAGCACACGCCCCTGCGCATCGACGATTTCGCCTGCGGTATCGGCCTCGGGCCGCAGCTTCTTGACGAGACCGGCATAATTGCCGTCCGGGACAAAGCAGATGTCCTGGCTGTCCGGCTTGCCCGCGACTCCGAGCCCCAGTTCGGCGGCGATCTCACGGACCCGCGGCTTGGGCAGGCCACCCAGAGGAAAGCGGAGATAGTCGAGCTGCGCCTGCGTCGTTGCGAACAGGAAGTAACTCTGGTCGCGCGCCGGATCGAAGGCACGGTGCAGTTCGGCACCCTCCGCCCCCTCGATCCGCCGAACGTAATGACCGGTCGCGAGGCAATCCGCCCCGAGGTCCCGCGCCGCCGTGAGCAGGTCGGTGAATTTCGGGCCCATGTTGCATTGGATGCAAGGGATCGGCGTCCGCCCTGCAAGGTAATCATCGGCAAACCGATCGATCACCTGGTCGCGAAAACGGGATTCATGGTCGAACACATAATGCGCGATCCCCAGCCGGTCGCACACCGCCCGGGCGTCACGAATGTCGCGTCCCGCGCAGCATGAGCCGGCCCGGCCGACCGCTTCGCCATGGTCGTACAGCTGCAAGGTAATGCCGATCACCTCCGCCCCGCTGCGCGCCGCAAGCGCTGCCACCACGGAACTGTCGACGCCGCCGGACATCGCGACGACGATCCGCTTGCCCGCCACGTCGGGCCCCAGTTGAAAATCTGCGTCTATCATGATGGGCGGGAGATAGGCGTTCCCGCCCTCACATGCAAAATCCCGCGAAAAAGACGACGTGCTTTACGTCGCCTTTAGGACCTTTCCTTTAAACATCCACGAATCGCTAGTGGAAGTGTGTGCGTGGACCTGAGTTTTTCCCGATTTGAAGCCGATGGACCGGCGGTGGCACTGCCACCCGACCTGGCCGTGCTGATGGTCGGTGTGGCGGCGCGTCAGGCGGCAAGCCCCACGGCAATGGTCCAGGCGCGTCTGCCGCGACCAGATCGAAACGATCCGTTCACCCCCGCCCACGGGGCGTTCAACCTGCTCGTCTGGGAATTGATCGAAATGCGTGCTGACCGGAGAAAGGCATGAACCCGTCGTTTACCCCGACGCTTTAGCGAGCGTTCAAGTCCGGTGGTTATGACCGTAACGATTGAGATGCAAAGGGGCCCCGCCCCGAGACAAGGTCCTTCAAGAATGATCGAGAACCAGAAGATCCGCCCCGCAAGAGTGATCGGCCCGCTTGGAGAGCCGCTGACTCTCGAATCGCTTCCGCCACCCGAAACGACGCGATGGGTCGTGCGGCGCAAGGCCGAGGTCGTCGCCGCGGTCAATGGCGGGCTGCTGTCGGTCGACGAGGTGTGCGAACGCTATGGACTGACGGTCGAGGAATTCGCCAGTTGGCAACGGGCGATCGATCGTTCGGGCATGCCCGGCCTGCGCGTTACGCGGATCCAGCACTATAAGTCCTTGTACGAGCGTCAGCAAAAATACTGATCGCGGTTTCTGTCGGCTTTGCTCGATCCGGAGCCGGAACAAAAATCGCCAGTCGAGAGTCTTGTCTCCGTCATCCCGGACATAACCGGGCAACGGAGGGTAAAATGGTTGGACTTATTGTTTGGCTCGTCGTCGGTGGCGTGTGCGGTTGGCTTGCCAGCATGATCATGCGTACCGATGGCCAGCAGGGGATCGTTCTCAACGTCGTCGTCGGCATCATCGGTTCGGTGATCGCATCGTTCCTGTTTGGCGCAGGAATCAATGAAGCGATCACGATCAACACCTTCATCTATTCGCTGATCGGCGCGGTCATCCTGCTCGCGATCGTCAACCTGGTTCGTCGCGGCACCGTCCGTTAAGATCCTTTGTCCAACCGGACGATCGGGCCGCTGGGGAAACCCAGCGGCCTTTTTCATGTCCGTGATTATTTGAGCAGGAAGCGGACCGAGACGGTGACGCTCACTTGCGTTTCGCCCGCCGCAATCGGGGTCGATTCGCTACTCTTCATGACCCGTGCCATGGCGTACATCGGCGGTTGCGGCGCCGTCCCGTCATTCGCGCCATTTTCGCTGATCGTCACGATCCGCGCCACGCTCAGACCTGCTGCCTTGGCGTAAAGCTCCGCGCGCGACCGCGCGATCCGCACCGCGTCGGTCCGTGCCTCGTCAAGCGCGGCTTCGGGCTTGTCGAGCGACAGCGTCGGACCATCGATCTGGTTCGCGCCTTGCGCCACCAGCGCGTCGAGGATGCTGCCCGATTTGGCGACGTCGCGGAGCCGGATCGAAACGCTGTTGCTTGCCTGATACCCGCTGACGGCAGGTGGCTGGCCGTCGGTGTAGCGATACTGCGGGCTGAGCGAGACGCTGGCGGTACGTACGTCGTGCGTCGCCACCCCGGCCTGTCGGAGCGCGGCCAGCACGCGGGTCATGCGCGTGGCATTTTCCGACAATGCCGCCGCCGCGGTCTGGCCCTGCGTCACGACCCCGGCACGAATGGTGGCAACGTCCGGCACGCGCGAGGTCCGCCCCTCGGCGGAAACATCGAGCAACGTGCCATCGGGCACCATCGTCGGCGCCGTCTGCGCGAGAGCGGGGGTGGCCGCCGCCAGAACCGCGGGCGCCAGCAGCATGATCGTCGAACGCATCGTCTTCTCCCAGTGTGCCCGGCAGGATAGGCCCGGCATGGATCCCTGGTGGCAGCTTTGGATGAAACCCGCGATGAACAATCGTTCCGATGGCCAATCCGTTTGGCAGCACGCGGCAATGGAGCGACCGCCTCCTGCAACCGCCCGGGAAACTTAGCGCGGCGCGCTGGTTGCGATCGCGGTGCGGCGTTGGCGGCCCCAGCTTTCCCGCCCGGTGAGAAAGGCATGCCAGCCCCATACCGCACCGGCGTGGCGCAACAGCTGGAAACTGAACGGTTCGGCCAGCGCAGCGATCAGGGCGGGGACAAGCGACAGCCCTTCCCGCTGTCCGGTCCAGCGCTTGTAGATGCCAAGCGACCAGAGGTGGAAGCTGAGATCGACGGTGATCTTCGCGACCATCACGATCAGGATCGGAAGGGCAACGGTGAAACGCCCGCTGGCCACCAGTCCGACGAGAATCGCGAAGGCTGCGAGGCCATAGATTGGCTGTAGCGTATCGAGCGCCTTGACCGGCAGCATCGCGGTGCCGAGCCACCCGAAACGCCGTGCGCCCACCATGTCCCGGTTCCAATATTGCGTCTGCAGAAAGCCCCCGAACCAGCGCCGGCGCTGGCGCAGGAACGCAAGCGGGCTGGCCGGCGCATCGGTCCGTGCCAGCGCGCCGCCCACGACCCGCACACGCCAGTCGCGCCCATGATCGACCGCGTGCCGGTGCAGCCGGTGGATCAATTCGTAATCCTCCACCATGCAATCCGGATCGAAACCACCGACCTCGACGACCGCATCCCGTCGGAACGCGGCAAACGCCCCAGAGATCAGCAACAGGCTGCCGAGTTGCTCCCAGGCATGTCGGGACAGGAAATTGCGAACATATTCGTAGCTCTGGAACCACTGGAACAATCGCCCCTGAAGGTCCGGCCCGCATATCGGCGCCAGGACCCCGGTGGCCGCGACGAGTTCGGGTTCCGCTGCAAACGCAGCGCGCATCGCGACGATCGCGCCCGGTTCGAGCAACGTATCGGCATCGACCGTCAGCACCACCTCCGTATCGATCCGCAGCATGGCGGCGTTCAGCGCGCGCGCCTTCCCCCCATGCGGCAGGCGGAGCCATTCCACCGTCGACGCGCCGACGACCTGACCGGTCATCGATCCGATCGCCGGCATGGCAAGCGCGTAGCGCTCGGCCAGCACGTCCGCGGTCGTGTCGCTCGATCCGTCATCGGCGATCAGGATCACGTCCGGGGGTTGCGCTTGCCCCGCGAGCCGATCGATCGCGGCGGCAATCACCCCCGCTTCGTTGTGCGCAGCGACGATCACGCCGAAGCGCGTCACCGTACCCGCCGCGCGCGGCGGCGCATGCCGTAGCCCGCGAATGTTCCACGCGGTGAACAGCAACAGCAGCGTGTCGTAGAGAATATAGGCGATCCCGACCGACCATATCGCCAGCCCTTGGCGCGAGAAGGCCTGGATGGTCAGGACGATGAACAGAATCGGGCCGACCGCACCGATCAACCGGCTGACCAGCGGGATGGCGCGGGGCGTAAGGCGCGGCGACTCGACGACGAGCGTCTGCGAAAGCGTGGTCATTGCGCGGGCGATACCAATGGTGGATGAACCATGGCTGACGGCGCTAGCCTGTCGCGCGCGACGCGACTAGGCTTGCATCCAATTAACGATTGCGGAGCAGAGAGTTGATCCAGCGCTACACCCGAACGGCGATCGTCCTGCACTGGGCTATCGCGTTGCTCGTGCTGCTCAACATTGCCCTGGCGTGGAGTTGGCCGAACTTTCTTCCCGATGCGCAGGTCCGCCCGGCGATCGACCTGCACAAGTCGGTCGGGGTCACGATCCTCGGGCTCGCGCTCCTGCGGTTGCTATGGCGCTTCGGGCACCGCCCCCCGCCCTTCCCGCGCGGCTATGCACGGTGGGAAGTGAACGCGGCGCATGCCACGCATTTCCTGCTCTACGCGATCCTGTTCGCGATGCCGTTGACCGGCTGGATCATGGATTCGGCCTATGAACATGCGGCCGCAACGCCGATGTACTGGTTCGGCCTGTTCCAGTGGCCGCGGCTCGGCGTCATCATGAACCTCGACCCGGTGACCAAGAAGAGCGTCCACGACACGTTCGGCGCGGCCCACGAGCTTATTTCCTATCTCGTCTATGCCCTGTTCTTCATCCACCTCGTCGGGGCGTTGAAGCATCAGTGGCTCGACCGCACGCAGGAATTGCAGCGGATGTGGCCCGGGCGGCGGTAGCGTCGGACTATTTGCCGCGGCGCTGCTCGAACACCGCCTTGGACAGCGCGACGTGGACGCCCTTGTTGCGGTCGACCAGCTCGGTCACCTCGACATCGCCCGCGACGCTCAGCAGCATATAGGCGTCGTCGCGGGTCATGCCCTTCTCCGCGACGAGGAAGTCGATCATGTTGCGCAGCGCCTTGCGCGTCGCGTTGCTGAGATCGTCGTCGAACCCCATCGCGATATAGTGGGTCGGCGTCTCGGCGCGTGGATAGGACGTCAGCTGGCGCTTGTGCAGGATGAACTGTAGCCGCCCGGTGAGCGAGGTCTCGAGCGCGGTGATATCGACCTCGCCATTGCCCTGCGCGGCATGGCCGTCGCCGACCTGGAACAGCGCGCCCGCGGCATGGACCGGGAGGAACAACGTCGTCCCCGCCACCAGCGCCTTGTCGTCCATGTTGCCGCCGTTGATCGTCGGCGGCGCGCTGTCATAACGCCCGAACGACGGCGGCGGCGCGACCCCCATGCTGCCGAAGAAGGGATGGAGCGGCACCGTGATGCCGGGCCCGAACCGCGCGACCATCGCCTTGGCGTCGAGCGGGACGATCTTGGTGCGGGCGTAGGGGAAGTCGTCGGTCAGGAACCCGGCCCCATAACGGAAGCCGTTATAGGCATAAGGGACCGCGAGATCGACCTTGAGGATCCGGACCTCGAGCGTGTCGCCGGGCTCCGCCCCCGCGATCGCAATCGGTCCGGTCAGGATATGGCCACCCGGGCCGCGCTCGGACGCCGGGACGCCGGCGAATACGGCGCGTAGCGCTGGTTCGACGTCGGCGGGCGCTACGCCCGCCTTCTCGAGCCCGGTCGGGCTGTTGGTGAGCAGTGTGTGGACGATCACCGTATCGCCTGAATCGATCGTCAGGACGGGCTTGGAGGTCGCATCGTAATGCCCCCAGGCGACGGTCGTCGGGGTCGCGGGCAAATCGACCGTTCTCGCCGCAAGCGGCGCCGCCACAATCAGCCCCATAACCGCCGCCAGATACCGCATCCGCTTGTCCCCATTCGCTTTTCGATGCGACCGAGGATGGCGGATGCCGCGGTCAGCGTCCAGCCAGGATCGCCGCGATCGCCTCGGCCACCCCATCGTCATTGTTGCTCGCGACGACATGGGTCGCCTTGGCGCGGACCGGTTCCGGCCCCTGCCCCATGGCGTAGGAAATCGCGGCGCGGGCGAACATTGGCAGGTCGTTCGCCTGATCGCCGAACACCGCGATCTGGTCGAGTGGAACGCCCATCGCCTCCGACAATGCCGTCAAGCCATCGCCCTTGTTCCCCGACAGCGGGGTGACGTCGAGATAGTAAGTCTGCGACTGGACGATCGTCGCGGCATCCGCGAACCGGTCCATCCGCCCGCGCAGGTCGATCAGCAGGTCGGGATCGTCGCTGACGAAGGTGATCTTGTCCGCCCGGTCGAGCAGGTCGGTGAAGTCCGTCGTGACGACCGGCTGCTGATTGGACGCGCGGCGTTCGCTGTCGACATGGCCGCCGACGTCCGTGGTCGCATACCATTGGTCGTCGGCGAACACCCAGGTGTCGACCGCGGCGCCCTTAGCCGCGGCCAGCGTGCCGTCGACCACCGCCCGGTCGATCCGGTCCGCGTTGAGCACCGTGCCGTCGCGTTTGAACAGCGTACCGCCGTTGAAGGCGCCCATCGGCGCGTCGATCCCGAGCGTCTCGGCAATCGGCATCATCCCCGAACGCGGCCGCGCGCTGATGATGCTGAACCCGATGCCGGCGGCGCGCAGCTTCGCGACCGCCGCCTGGACGCCAGGCGTGACCTGCTTCTTGCCGTCGACCAGCGTCCCGTCGACGTCGGAGACGACCAGCCTGATCGTCCCGGTCTCGTGCTGCCGATCGCTCACTGCGGCATCTCGACATGCCCGCCGAAGCCGAAGCGCATCGCCGACAGCAACTTGTCGCCGAACGTATGATCGACGCGGCTGCGGTAGCGCGCGAACAGTGCTGCCGACAGGACGTAGACGGGGACCGCCTCTTCCATCGCCGCCTCGACCGTCCAATGCCCCTCGCCCGAATCCGCAACCTTGCCGGAGAACTGCTCGAGCGACTGGTCCTTCGCCAGTGCCGATGCCGAAAGATCGAGCAGCCATGACGAAATCACCGATCCGCGCCGCCACACTTCGGCGATGTCGGTCAAGTTGAGATCGAAGCGCTCGTCCTCGGGGAGCTTGTCGGACGCCTTGCCCTTGAGCACGTCGAAGCCCTCGGCATAGGCCGCCATCAACCCGTATTCGATGCCGTTGTGGACCATCTTGACGAAGTGGCCCGCGCCCGGGGCGCCCGCATGGATATAGCCCTGCTCGGCGCGCGGGTCTTCCTTGTCGACGTTGCGGTCGGGGGTGCGCGCGATCGTGCCCATGCCCGGTGCCAGCGCCGCGAGGATCGGGTCGATATGGTCGACCGCCTCCTTCTCGCCGCCGATCATCATGCAGAAGCCGCGTTCCAGGCCCCACACACCGCCCGACGTGCCGACGTCGACATAGCGGATGCCCTTTTCCGCGAGCATCTTCGCACGGCGGATATCGTCCTTGTAGAAGCTGTTGCCGCCGTCGATCACGATATCGCCCGCCTTGGCGAAGCCGCCGATCGTCGCGACGGTCTGCTCGGTCGGGTCGCCCGCCGGGAGCATTACCCAGTAGATCGCGGGACTGTCGAGCTTGCCGGCCATGTCTTCCAGTGACGTGGCACCGACCGCCCCGTCGCCGACGAGCTTTTCGACTGCCGCGGTGTCGCGGTCGAACACGACCGTCTCGTGCCCCGCGCGCATGATCCGGCGCGCGATGTTGCCGCCCATTCGGCCAAGGCCGATGATACCGATTTTCATGTCGCGCGCACTCCTGAGGGGATCCGAGAAAAAAACGTCCGCCCCGGAGAGTTCCGGGACGGACGGCTAAACGTGCAAGGTCGCTTTAGGCTGCAACCGGATGCTTGGCAGCGATCGCGCCGAGCAGATCGTCGAACGCCTTGGAGAAGGAAGCGACGCCCTCGTCGACCAGTTCGTCGGTGACGCCGTCGAGATCGAGCCCGAGCCGCTCGGCTTCCGACAGGACATGGCGGGCACCCGCGATATCCTGCGTGAGCGTCTCGGTCGCGGTGCCGCGCAGGCGGTAGGCGTCGAGCGTCTTCGGCGGGATCGTGTTGACCGTGTCCTTGCCGATCAGCGAGTCGAGATACAGCGTGTCGGGATAGTCCGGGTTCTTCGTCCCGGTCGATGCCCACAACAGCCGCTGGACCTGCGCACCCTTGGCGGCGAGCGCCTGCCAGCGCGACGACTTGATGAACTCCTCATACCACGCATAGGCCAGCTTGGCGTTGGCGATCGCGACCTTGCCCTTGAGCGGCTTGGCGGCATCGCCACCGACTCCGGCGTCGATCTTGTCGTCGATCTTCGAATCGATCCGGCTGACGAAGAAGCTCGCGACGCTGGCGATCCGGTCGATCGGCTCGCCGCGTGCGGCGCGCTTTTCGAGACCCTCGACATAGGCTTCCGCCACCGCCTGATACGCGCTCTGCGAGAACAACAGCGTGACGTTGACGTTGATCCCGGCGTCGATCGTCGCCGCGATCGCGGGGACGCCAGCCGGCGTGCCCGGGATCTTGATCATCACGTTGGGCCGGTTGACCGCCTTCCACAGCTTCTGTGCCTCGGCGATCGTCGCATCGGTGTCGTTCGCCAGATAGGGCGAGACCTCGAGGCTGACATAGCCGTCCTTCGCCTCGAGCCGGTCATAGACCGGACGGAGCGTGTCCGCCGCCGCCTGAATGTCGAGAATCGCGAGATGCTCGTACCGGTCGATCGTCGGCGCTTCCGGGTTGGTCTTGTCGTATGCGGCGAGCTCGGCGTCATAGGCGTCGCCATGCCCCATCGCCTTTTCGAAGATCGACGGGTTGGAGGTCACGCCGGTCAGCGCGTCCTCGTCGACCATCTTCTGGAGGCTGCCCTCGGCGAGAAACTTCTTCTCGACGAAGTCGAGCCAGACCGCCTGGCCGAGTGCTGCCAGTTCGTTGAGCTTGCCCATCACTTGGTCTCCCGCAGTTCGTTGGCGATCTTCACGATATTGTCGACCGTGAAGCCATATTTGTCCTCAAGCTTGGCGATCGGCGCGGACGCACCGAAGGTCGACATGGTCACGGTCTTGCCGTCGAGCCCGACGTAGCGATCCCAGCCGATCTCGCCCGCCATCTCGATCGCGATACGCGCCTTGACGCTCCTGGGCAGGACCGATTCCTTGTACGCCGCATCCTGCAGCTCGTAGCGATGCCAGCTCGGCATCGACACGACGCGCGAGGCGACACCGCTTTCCTTGAGCTTCTCGTGCGCGGCGACCGCGAGCGAGACTTCCGAGCCCGTCGCGATCAGAATGACCTCGGGGTTCTCGTCGCCGTCGAGGACATAGGCGCCCTGCTTCAGGCCATCGGCGCTCGCATATTTGGTCCGGTCGAGCGTCGGCAGCGCTTGGCGCGAGAGCACCAGCGCCGTCGGGTGGCTCGCATCCTCGACGATCGCGCGCCACGCGGCGGCGACTTCGTTCGCGTCGCCCGGACGGATCGTATCGAGCCCCGGGATCGCGCGGAGCGTCGCGAGATGCTCGATCGGCTGGTGCGTCGGGCCGTCTTCGCCGACGCCGATCGAGTCATGCGTGAACACCCAGACCGAGCCGACTTCCATGATCGCCGACAGGCGGATCGGTGCGCGCATGTAATCGCAGAACACCAGGAAGGTAGAGCCATAGCCACGCAGGTGCGACAGCGTCATGCCGTTGACGATCGCGCCCATGCCATGCTCGCGCACGCCGAAGTGGAAGTTGGTCCCGCCGTAATTGTCCGCCTCAAACGAGGGCGCACCCTTGATGTCGGTCTTGGTCGACGGCGCAAGATCGGCGGAACCGCCGAGCAGCCACGGCAACTTGGGCGCGATCGCGTTGAGCACCTTGCCCGACGAATCGCGCGAGGCGACGCCCTTGGCATCGGCTTCGAAGACGGGAATGTCGGCGTCCCAGCCGTCCGGCAAGCTGTCCGACAGCATAGAATCGAGCATGTTGGCGAGCTCGGGATGCGCCGCGCGATATTCGACGACCTTGGCTTCCCATTCCTGCCGCAGCGGGCCGGCGCGGTCCAGCATCGACGCCTTGAAGCGCTCGGCGACGCCTTCGGGGACGTAGAACTGCTTGTCTTCGGGCCAGCCGTAGGCCTGCTTGGTCAGGCGCACGTTCTCAACGCCGAGCGGCTCACCATGGGCCTTTTCGCTGCCCGCCTTGGGGCTGCCATAGCCGATCACCGAATGGACGACGATGAAGGTCGGCTTGTCGGTGGTCGCCTTGAACGTCTCGAGCGCCGCGCTCAGCGCCGCCGTGTCGTTCGCATCGTCGACGTGGATCACGTTCCAGCCGTAAGCGACGAAGCGCGCGCCGACGTCTTCGTCGAACGCGAGCGCGGTGTTGCCCTCGATCGAGATGTGGTTGCTGTCGTAGATCCAGCACAGGTTGGACAGCTTGAGATGCCCGGCGACCGAAGCCGCCTCGGCCGAAACGCCCTCCATCATGTCGCCATCGCCGCACAGCGCGTAGACGTCATGGTCGAACAGCGTGAAATTCGGCTGGTTGAACTTCGCCGCCAGCCAGCGCTCGGCGATCGCCATGCCGACCGAATTGCCGCAACCCTGGCCGAGCGGACCGGTGGTAGTCTCGACGCCCGTCGTGTGACGATATTCGGGATGGCCCGGGGTCTTCGAATCGAGCTGACGGAACTGCTCGAGGTCGTGGAGGCTGAGCGCGGGCTTGCCGGTCTTGTTGCCCTCGGCATCGATCTCCTCGATCCCGGCAAGGTGGATCAGCGAATAGAGCAGCATCGACGCATGGCCGACCGACAGGACGAAGCGGTCGCGGTTGGGCCAGTCGGGCGTGGTCGGGTCGTAGCGCAGGAACTTGGTCCACAGCGTCTGGCCGACCGGAGCGAGCGCCATCGGCGTGCCTGGGTGCCCGGAATTGGCGGCCTGTACCGCATCCATCGAAAGCGTGCGGATCGTGTCGATCGCGAGCCGATCCGGGCTGCCGTCTTCGTGGACGCCGGCGGCTGCGGCGGGCTGGGTCTGGGTATCGGCCATGAAGGGGGTTCGCCTTATCGTTTCGCCCTGAACGCTCGCGCGTCGGTCGGGTTGCGGTGGTGAGCGGGCTTTAATCTGCAGTTGCGTCGCGTTCCAGTCGCGTCACGACGCCGTGGTCCGCAATATAGGTAGCGGACACCTCGGTTAAAAACAGGCCGTGCCCCAAAGCGCCGGGAATCGTGCTGATTTCGGCGGCAAGGCGGGCATGGTCCGCGTCGGGCGGAAAAGCGCAGTCGAGCACGACATTGCCCTGATCCGTGGCGAACCCGGCCCGCTGCGTCACCACGGCGCCAACCGCGGCGAGTCGGTCGGCGACGAACGCCGTGGCGAACGGCAGCACCTCGATTGGGATCGGCGCGGCTCCGATCGCGGCGACGCGTTTCGATGCGTCTGCGATCACGATCATCCGGGCGCTGGCGGCGGCAACGACCTTCTCGCGCAGCATCGCACCGCCCGCGCCCTTGATCGCGCGGAGCCGCGAATCGATCTCGTCCGCGCCGTCGATCGTCAGGTCGATTCGCGCCGGGAGATCGATCAGCGCGATCCCCGCAGCGCGCGCGGCCGCGGCGCTGGCCAGGCTGGTCGGGACCGCGCGGATATCGAGCCGCCGTTCGCCAAGGGCAGTGATCGCGAACGCCGCAGTCGACCCGGTGCCGAGCCCGACGATCATCCCGGCGCGGACTTCCTCGATCGCGGCGAGGGCGGCCGCGCGCTTGTCGGACTCGTTCATGAGCGTGCCTTAGCACCACGGCGGGGCACGGGAACCCGGGAAAGGCGCGGACACGGCATTCCGCTACCCCTCGACAGCGGGGCGAGGGGCAAGATGGCTTCAGGGCGGCCGCGTCCTCCGCAAATTCCACTGGCTCCCTGCGCGTCGGCAGGGCAAAGCCCCGGTCCATGTTCGAGAAAATCCTGGCCACGCTCGCCACCTTCACCATCTGGGTCATTTCCAGCGGCGGCTATGTCGGCATCGCGCTGCTGATGGCGATCGAGTCGGCGTGCATCCCGCTGCCGTCCGAGATCATCATGCCGTTCGCCGGCTATCTCGTCTCGGTCGGGCGGTTCAACCTGTACCTCGCCGCGACCGCCGGCGCGATCGGGTGCAATCTCGGGTCGATCGTCGCGTATGAGATCGGGAAACGCGGTGGACGCCCGCTCGCCGAGCGCTGGGGCCGGTACGTGCTGGTCGGGCCGGGCGAGCTCGATACGGCGGATCGGTTCTTCGCGCGGTTCGGCGGGCTGGCGGTGCTGATCGGCCGGCTGCTGCCGGTGGTCCGCTCGTTCATCGCCTTTCCCGCCGGAGTCGCGCGGATGCCGCTGATCCCGTTCCACCTCTACACGTTCCTCGGTTCGTGGCCGTGGTGCTTCGGGCTCGCCTGGGTCGGCATGACGCTCGGCGACAAGTGGAACAGCGACCCGCGGATCAAGGCGGCATTCCACAGCGCCGATCTCGTGATCGGGATCGTGCTGATCGCGGCGGTCGGTTTCTACATCTGGCACCGTGTACGCGGCTTGAAGCGGCGCTGACGCATCCCGACATCCTTTTCATGGCAGACGCGTAACTTCGCCGGTGCGGCCGACGAATAGCATGCTGCTCCAGAAAAGGTTTTCGCGATGCTCAAGCCCGTTCTCATCACCGCCGCCCTGGCCGGCGCCGCCGCGTTCGTTTTCGCCGGCGGCGCGGCGCAAGCCGAACGCGCCGTTCCGATCCCAGCCGCCGCGGCCGACGTGACCGGCGTTTCGGGGCCGCAGACCGCCGTCTTCGCGGGTGGCTGCTTCTGGGGCATGGAAGCGGTGTTCGAACATGTGAAAGGCGTGCGCCAGGTCACTGCGGGCTATGCCGGCGGCACGCGCGACACCGCCACCTACGACCAGGTCTCGACCGAGACGACTCGCCATGCCGAAGCGATCCGCGTCGTCTATGACCCGGCCAAGGTCAGCTATGCGACGCTGCTGCGGGTCTATTTCTCGATCGCGCACAATCCGACCGAGCTCAACCGGCAGGGTCCGGACAGCGGGATCAGCTATCGCTCGGCGATCTTCCCACAGACGCCTGCGCAGCGCGGCGTCGCGGCGGCGTATATTGCGCAGCTCGGCAAGGCGCGGGTGTTCCCCAAGCCGATTGTCACCAAGATCGAAAGCGGCGGGTTCTTCCCGGCCGAGGCGTATCACCAGAATTTCTACGACCGGAACCCGAACCACCCGTACATCGTGACGTTCGACAAGCCCAAGGTCGCCGCGTTCCGCGCCGGGTTCCCGCAGCTCGCGAGCTGAGCGGGGCCATACTACTATTTTATTCTACTTCACCGGCGAAGGCCGGGGCCCAGTAGCGAGACCGAAGAATGCAGGCGGTTGCGCTTCGTTACCTCGGACACCTTGACTGGGCCCCGGCCTCCGCCGGGGAAGGTATCTAAAAGTTCTAAAACCCTAAGCCGCCAGCCGAAACCGCAGCAACCGGTCCTCGACCGGGATCAGCGCCTCCGCGCCCTTCCCCACCGCGCGGACGATCTCGGGATGCTGCGCGTCCAGCCCGCCGGTAAGCGCGCCGAACGCCGGCAGGATCAGCTTGGTCGGCGTCGCGACGAAACACCGCCGCGAGACATTCTGGCCGCGCACCCGCAGCCGCAGCTTGGGGTGGAAATGCCCGGAAAGTTCGGGCCGCGTCTCGGTCGGGTCGGCCTCGTGCCGCAGCACCAGGGCATCGACCACCGCCTCGTCGACCACCGCGCCGCCGCAGCGATCGACCAGCCCGCTGTCGTGGTTGCCCGTGATCCAGGTCCAGCGCGTCGCGCCGGTCAGCGCCCGCAACCGCTCCTGCGCGATCGCCGGGAGCCGATCGCACCCGCCGTCATCGTGAAAGCTGTCACCAAGGCACCAGACTTCCCGCGCGCCGGTCGCCGCGACGTCCTCCGACAGCCCGCCCAACGTGACAAGCGAGTCATACGGCGGCAGCATCTGGCCCCGCTGAGCGAACCAGCTCGCCTTTTCGAAATGCAGGTCGGCGACGAGCAGCGCCGCGCGTTTCGCCCAGAACACGGCGCCGCTACGGAGCGCTAGCAAATCATGTCCGGCGAACGAAAAGGGAACCATGTCGCCGCCCATGCATCAAAGGGTGGCTTCATGCAACGTTCACGAAAGCGCTTGCGCTCCGTGTCCACAAGCGTAAAGCGCGCCGTCCTTCCCGGCAGGTCGCCCAACCCCTTATGTCTGCTGCCACCGCCACGTCCACCGCTTCCCCGTCGCATGGCGCGACGCCGCATCCCGCGTTGTTTGCGCTGACGATCGGCGCGATCGGCGTCGTCTTCGGCGATATCGGCACGAGCCCGCTCTACGCGTTTCGCGAGGCGCTCGAGCTGACCGCCAAGGACGGGCTCGACCCGGGCGAGATCCTCGGCGTGTTGAGCCTCGCGATCTGGTCGCTGATCCTCGTCGTGACGATCAAATATGTCGTCTTCCTGATGCGGATGGACAATCAGGGCGAAGGCGGCGTGCTCGCGCTGACCGCGCTCGCGCGGCGGGCGCTGGGCCGCCGATCGCTGATCGCGCTGGTGCTGGGCGCGGCGGGCGCGTCGCTCTTCTATGGCGACGCGATCATTACCCCCGCCCTGTCGGTGCTGTCCGCGGTGGAAGGGTTGAAGACCATTCCGGGCATGGAAAACGTCTTCGACGAACAACTGATCCTGCTGATGACGATCGTCATCCTGATCGCGCTGTTCGCGATCCAGAGTCGCGGCACGGCGAGCGTCTCGCGCCTGTTCGGCCCGGTCTGCCTCGTCTGGTTCCTGGTGCTGGGCGCGCTCGGCCTGTGGCATATCGCGGACGAGCCCTCGATCCTGCGCGTCATCTCGCCGCATTATGGCGCGCTGTTCCTGCTGCACCACGGCGTGACCGGGCTGTTCGTGCTGGGCGCTGTCTTCCTGACGGTGACCGGCGCGGAAGCGCTGACGGCGGACATGGGGCATTTCGGTCGCCTGCCGATCCGGATCGGCTGGTTCGCGCTCGTCTTCCCGTGCCTGATCTGCAACTACCTCGGCCAGGGAGCCTTTGCGCTCAATGCACTCGAGGCGGCGAAAGCGGCGGGGCAGCCGTTCCACAACCAGGACTGGTTCTTCCTGATGGCGCCCGTCGGCCTCCGCCCGTATCTGATCGTGCTCGCAATGGCGGCGACGGTGATCGCGAGCCAGGCGGTCATCACCGGCGCCTATTCGCTGACGCAGCAGGCGATCCAGCTCGGGCTGCTCCCCCGCCTCCGCATCCGCCAGACCTCGGCGACGCAGGCGGGGCAGATCTACCTTCCCTCGATCAACTGGCTGCTGCTGTTCGGCGTGCTGGTGCTGGTCGTCCAGTTCCGCACCTCGTCCGCGATGGCGGCGGCGTACGGGATCGCGGTGACGGGGACGATGGTCGTCACCACGCTGCTCGCTTATATCGTGGTGCGGCATCGCTGGAACTGGGGCCGCCCGCTCGCGCTCGCGGTGATCCTGCCGTTCCTGACGCTCGACCTGATCTTCTTCGGTGCGAACATCCTGCGCGTGATCGAGGGCGGCTGGGTGCCGCTGGTGGTCGCGGGCGCGATCGGGCTGGTCATCTATACCTGGAACCGCGGCCGCGGGATCGTCCGCGCGTTCGAGGCGCGGCAGAGCGTCCCGCTCGCCGACCTCGCCGCTGCGCTGGCCAAGCGCCCGCCCGAGCGGGTCGAGGGAACCGCGGTGTTCCTGACCGCCAACCCCGACAGCGCGCCGGGTGCGTTGCTGCACAACCTCAAGCACAACAAGGTGCTCCACGAGAAGAACCTGATCGTCAGCATTCGCACCGCCGACCGCCCCTCGGTCGCGCCCGAGGAACGCGCCGAGATCCGGCAGGTCGACCCCAATTTCACGATCGTCGTGCTGCATTACGGCTTCATGGAATCGCCTGACGTGCCACGCGACCTCGGGCTCGAGGCGACGTCGCACAAGAAGGTGCTCAACCCCGCCAAGACGAGCTATTTCATTGGCCGCAACACGATCAAGCCCGCCGCCGACCAGGGGATGCCCTTGTGGCAGGACCGGATCTTCATGTTCCTGCAGCGCAACGCGAGCGACCCGACCGACTTCCTCAAGATCCCGCCTGGCAAGGTGCTGGAACTGGGCGAACAAGTTACGGTCTGAGGCGATCCACGCAACGGTTGGGCACGCGGAAGGTTAGGGGAAAGTTAGGCGGAATGCGTTCCGCGTTCCGCGCCCCGGCTGGCGGAAGGTCGCCCCAGCGTTTTCATTTGCGGATCGGTGCCGAGCGTGTCGCGCGCGCGGCGGAGGCGCAGCGTTGCGCCCTGCGTGCAGGTGCGTGCCGACGGTTTCAAAGAGCGGGGACGAGCTATGGCAAATCTTCCGCTTGTAGGACAGGCTAGTGACCAGGGTGCGCGCAGCGGTGGGGGTGGCTGTCGCGATGTCTGGAAACGCCGGTGGGTTCAACGGGTGGTCGCAACGCATCATTCTCATGATGAGAAGGAGTGGTGCGATGAAGCAGCGTCGTCGGATATATTACTCGGCCGCTCAGCGGGCAGAGATCTGGGACAGGTA
>NZ_JAKNQQ010000039.1 GCF_022662475.1 Sphingomonas sp. TREG-RG-20F-R18-01 | reverse complement strand
TGCCTTTAGACTGTAGGATGTGTTGCTAGCTGTCACCCGGGCGCTACCACTAACTGTTGACCGGAACCCTGATCTCGAAGCATTTTGACCCGTTCGCCGGAAGGATCACGAGTCCACCGATCGACTCCATCAATCGCCGCACCAGGCCTAGCCCGAGCCCGCCGCTGCGCCGAACGCCAAGCTCGGGAAAGGGAAGCCCATCGTCATCGACAACGATCGCAAGATGGCGACTGTCATGTTGCCGAACCGAATGGAGATGCAACCCGGACGATCACATGCGAAAGCATGTTTGATCGCGTTCGTCGCTAGCTCGTTGACGATCAGCGCCAGGGTGGTGATCTGCACTGGCGATAAGCCGCTGGTGCTTGGCGCAACGTCGAGCAAAACAAGGATTGAGCGGGGCTCGGCCTGACTATGCAGCGCCTCGCAGACATGGCGTAGCGCTGCCTCCAGCGTCGGCTGTCGCTCGTGCTGAAGCGACACGCGCGCGCACGCAAGCACCGCGACCCGCTCCATCGCATCAGTCAGCGCCTGGCGCGTTTCCGTGCTCTCCGCGCGGCGGCTCTGGAACGCAAGCAGGCTGACGACAAGCTGAAGGTCGTTGCTGCAACGGTGGTGGGTTTCGCCCAACCGCAGATCGTCTTCCAGGGCCAAGGCCCGGTAGGAAGGCGAAGCGGTGTTGAGTGTGGAAGCCATGTCGGTATCAGTCACAGCGACAGCCCGGTATGTGGCACCGGCTGATAGCGATCGTCCCTGCGAGTCGCGCGAGGATAAGCCGGATCGCCATCGTCATGGAGATAAGACGGCTTGAAGTCGCCGATACGGCAAAGCGCGTCCATTTTGACGATCGTCACTGCGCAGTTTCCGGTCTCGATCAAACCCTCGGCGCGGAGCTGCTGACTGGTGCGATTGACATGGACCGAAGTTAGCCCGAGCACACCGGCAATATGCTCCTGGGTGAGCGGCAAGTCGAAGCGGCCGTGGCTATCAGCCGAGTCGAGCCACACGCTCAGTTCACAGAACAGATGCGCGAGTCGCTGCTTTGCGGACTGGCGGCCAAGGCATAGCGCCCATTGGCTCAGTATCGCATTCTCGGCAAACGCCAGCCACGTGAGCGTTTTGATCATACCGGCGTGCTGGTCGGCAAGCGCCAGGAGCCGGTCGCGCGGGTTGGTCAGCACCTCCGCGGCTGAGACCAGGCGAACCCCATACGTCAGGCGGTCGAACAGGAACGAGTCTAGATTGGCGATGTCGCCGTGAACAAGCAGGGCCATGATCTGCCGCGCGCCATCGCGCGTGGTCTTGTAGCGGCAGGCCCAGCCACCGCTCACAATATGGAAGTGATCGGTTGGCTCGCCTTCGCGCATCAGCTCTTGGCCGGTCTGCCCGATCGCCATGACTGCACGTTCTCCAGCGCGTGTCGCTCTTCGTTTGAAAGGTAAGGCAAGCTGATCAATCGCGAACCGGCAGGCGAATGACGAGACGACCGCTGGCCCGCGTGCGATGCTTGTGGCTGCAGGTCTTCAAGCACGTTCAAGTTTTTCAGGAGATTCTAATTCAGCAATGCGCTGCAGATAGGCCTCGGCGAGCATAAAGTGAGGCCTTACCACTTCAGGTCGGTTCGCGTGCTGTGCGCGCTCCAGCTCGGTTTCAGCGCGCTGCCGATAATAGGAGATATCATCTTCGGTCATGATTCGAC
>NZ_JAKNQQ010000038.1 GCF_022662475.1 Sphingomonas sp. TREG-RG-20F-R18-01 | reverse complement strand
TCGCTGCCACCGGGATATACGCGCAAGGAGCCGGCGGCGAAGCCGAAGCTGGGGCCGCTGCTGCCGGTGATCGATGCGATCCTGGCAGCGGACCACGCAGCGCCTGTGAAGCAGCGGCATACGGCCAAGCGGATCTTCGAACGGCTGCGCGACGAGCATGGCTTTGCCGGCGGATATACCGTGGTGAAGGATCATGTCCGGCTTTGCCGGGCGCGCGGGCGCGAGACGTTCGTTCCGCTGGCACACCCGCCGGGTCATGCGCAGGTGGATTTTGGCGAGGCGGTCGGCGTGATCGGCGGGGTGCGCCAGAAGATCCACTTCCTGTGCATGGACCTGCCGCAGTCGGATGCCTGCTTTGTTAAGGCCTATCCACGCGAGACCACCGAAGCGTTCCTCGACGGGCATGTGTCGGCGTTCGCGTTCTTCGGCGGCGTGCCGCTATCGATCCTGTACGACAACACGACGATCGCGGTGGCGAAGATCTTGGGCGACGGGAAGCGCGAACGCACGCGCGCCTTCACCGAACTGTGCAGCCATTACCTGTTCCGCGATCGCTTCGCCCGGCCGGCCAAGGGCAACGACAAGGGCAAGGTCGAAGGGCTGGTCAAGTTCTCACGCGCCAACTTCATGGTGCCGGTCCCGCACGCCGCCAGCTTCGACGATCTGAACGCCGTGCTGGAAGAGCGCTGCCGCGCCCGGCATCGCGATCATGCCGGCCGCCATGCCGAGACGATCGGCGAGCGGCTGGTGGCCGATCACGCAGCGCTGCGACCGCTGCCGGCGGTGCCGTTGGAGCCCTGCGAGAAGCGCGCGGCACGGGTCTCGTCGATGGCGCTCGTGCGCTATCGGACCAACGACTACTCGGTGCCGACTGCTTACGGCTTCCAGGACGTGGTGGTGAAGGGCTTCGTGGACGAGGTCGTGATCCTGTGCGGCGGCAAGGAGATCGCTCGCCACCAGCGGTGCTATGGCGAGGGCGTGTTCGTCGCCGACCCGCTCCACTATCTGGCGCTGATCGAGACCAAGCCGGGTGCGCTCGATCAGGCCGCAGCGTTGCAAGACTGGGCGTTGCCGGACGTGTTCCAGCACCTGCGACACCTGCTCGAAGCGCGGATGGGCAACCGGGGCAAGCGCGAGTTTATCCAGGTGCTGCGCCTGCTGGAGGCGCTGCCGCTCGACATCGTCACGGGCGCGGTGACCCATGCGATCCAGATCGGCGCTGTCGGGTTCGATGCGATCAAGCTGATCGCGCTGGCGCGCATCGAGCGGCGACCAGCCCGGCTCGATCTGGCGGCGTATCCGCACCTGCCGCGAACGGCGGTGAAGACGACCTCGGCCGCCGATTATGCGGTGCTGGCGGCATGAGCGGCGCACCCGATACGATGCCGGTCGGCACGATGAGCGGCACACCGCAGGTGCTGCTGGCGCATCACCTCAAGCAGCTGAAGCTGCCCACCGTGCTGCGCGAGTATGATAAGGTCGCCCGCGAGTGCGCGCGCGACGGCACGGACCATCCGCGCTACCTGCTGCGGCTCATCGAACTCGAGCTGATCGATCGCGAACGGCGCACGATCGAGCGGCGTATCCGGGCGGCACGGTTCCCGGCGGTGAAGAGCTTCGACACGTTCGAGTTTGCCGCCATCCCGAGCCTCAACAAGATGCTCGTTCTGGAGCTTGCCCGTTGTGAGTATGTCCTGCGGCGCGAGAACATCATTGCGCTTGGCAACAGCGGCACTGGCAAGACGCATGTCGCGCTCGCCCTCGGCTTGGCCGCCTGCCAGAAGGGCTTTACCGTGACGTTCACGACCGCGGCCGCGCTGGTCAGCCAGCTGCTGGAAGCGCGCGACGAACGCCGCCTGCTGAAGATGCAGCGCGACCTTGCGGCGGTGAAGCTACTGATCATCGACGAGCTTGGCTATGTACCGCTGTCGCCCACGGGTGCCGAGCTGCTGTTCGAAGTGTTCTCCCAAAGGTACGAGCGTGGCTCCACGATCGTCACCTCCAACCTGCCGTTCGAGGACTGGACCCAGGTGCTGGGCAGCGAGCGGCTCACCGGTGCGCTGCTCGACCGGCTCACCCATCACGTCAGCATCCTGACCATGAACGGCGACAGCTATCGGCTGAAGCAGTCGGCCGGGCGTCGGCGCTCTGCCGCCAGGGCGGAGCAAAACCAGGCCACCGAGATCATCGACCTCGAAACCGGCGAGATCACCACCGCCTGATCGACGACGACGA
>NZ_JAKNQQ010000037.1 GCF_022662475.1 Sphingomonas sp. TREG-RG-20F-R18-01 | reverse complement strand
GTAAGCGTCCGATGAGGGTGTCGGCCTAGGCTGGACAGTGGTTCCACGGGAGCAGATCGTCGATCTGCCGGGCGGGATGGTCTGCGATGCAGGCGATGGTGTGGGTCAGCCACGCCTCGGGATCGACGCCGTTGAGCTTGGCGGTCTCAATCAAGCTGTAGATGGTGGCGGCGCGATGGCCGCCCTGGTCCGAGCCCGCGAACAACCAGTTCTTACGACCGACGGCGATGCCGCGCAGCGAGCGTTCAGCCGCGTTGTTGTCGATCTCGAGCCGACCATCCTCGACGTAGCGGGACAGTGCTGACCAGCGGGTGAGCGCATAGCGGATCGCGACCGCGAGGTCGGAACGCCGCGCCAGCTTGGGGCCGGTCGCGTCGAGCCATTGGCGGAACGCGGCCAGCAGCGGTCCGGCTCTGGCTTGGCGCTCGCATCGTCGCTCGTCGGGCGGTCGACCCCGCACGTCCTGCTCGACCGCATAGAGGGCGGCAATGTGGTCCAGCGCCTCGCGGGCGGTCGCCGAGCTGGTTGCGGCGTGGACATCGAAGAACTTGCGCCGGACGTGCGCCCAGCAGGCGACCTCGGCGACGCGCTCGCCGTAGAGCCGATCGAAGCCGGCATAGCCGTCCGCGTGAAGATCGCCCCGAAACCGGGCGAGGTGCGCGGCCGGACGCTCGCCCTTGCGGTCGGGTGCATAACGGAACAGCACGGCTGGCGGTGCTCCGCTGCCATGCCCGCGCTCGTCGCGCACATACGTCCATAGCCTGCCGGTCCTGGTGCGCCCCGCGCCGGGTGCAAGCACGGGCACTGGCGTGTCGTCGGCGTGGAGCGTGGACCCGCCCATGACGTGGCGCTCGAGTGCGTCGACCAGCGGATCGAGCAGGCTGGCCGAACGCCCGACCCAGTCGGCCAGCGTCGAGCGCGCGAGCTCCACGCCGTGCCGGGCATAGATCCCCGACTGGCGGTAGAGCGGGAGATGATCGGCGTACTTGGAGACGAGCACGTGGGCGAGCAGTCCGGCACCGGGTCTGCCGCGCTCGATCGGCATGGAGGGCAGCGGTGCCTGCACGATGCGCTCGCACGACCGGCAGCTGAGCCGCGGGCGGACGTGGCGCACGACCCGGAACGAGGCCGGGACGTAGTCGAGCTGCTCGGTCACGTCCTCGCCGATACGTCGCATGGCACCGCCGCAGTCGGGACATGTGCACGGCGGCTCGTGCACTACGTCTGCGCGCGGCAGGTGGTCGGGGAGCGGCTGGCGATAGGGCTTGGCGGCATCGCGCGCACGGGCGACGGCCGGTGCGACCGTGGCGGCGACTTCCGCCTCGGCCTCTTCGAGCCCGAGCTCCAGCTGGTCGGCCTCGCGGGTCATGCGCTCGGACGATCGACCGAACGCCATGCGCCGAAGCCGCGCCACCTGCATGCGGAGCTGCTCCAGCTCCACGTCGGCAGCGACGAGCATGGCCTTGAGAAGGCCCACATCGTCGGGCAGCGAGGCGGCGTCGAGCAACACGATCGTTTATACCAGAACAGTGCCGCCCATGCACGCAGGAACGGCGCAAAACCGTGCTTTTTACCAGGCCAGCGTTGGCTGCGACGACCGGATCGGATGCCGCCAGTCGACCCCTTCGAGCAACATCGACAGCTGTGCCGGGGTGAGCACGGCGACGCCGTCGGCGGTCGCCGGCCAGGTGAACCGGCCCCGCTCCAACCGCTTGGCGTGGAGCACCAGACCCTGACCGTCCCACCACAGCAGCTTGACCAGATCGCCGCGCTTGCCTCGGAACGCGTACACCGCTCCGCCGAACGGATCTTGGCGAAGCCGCTGCTGAACGAGCGCCGCCAGCCCGTCGAAGCCCTTGCGCATATCCGTGACGCCAGCTGCCAGATACACCCGGACGCCGGCCGGCGGGCCGATCACCCGAACCCGGCCAGCACGGCCTTCAGCACCCGCGCGTCGATCGGTGGTGCAAGACGGACGCGTTGCCCACCAGAGCAGATTACCTCGACCACGCCTGGCCCAAGGGGCTCCGGCTCGGTATGGGTACTCGCGCTCGCCACCTCCACCGGTACGAACGCTGGCGCCGGCAGCCGCGGAGACTCGACCGCAACACCGTCGCGAAGCAGCACGCGCCGCCACCGATACACCAGCGAAGAACAGACCCGGTAACGCCGCGCGACATCCGAAACGCTCGCCCCGGGCATCATCGCCTCCGAGACAATCCGCGCCTTGTCGTCATCGCTAAACCGCCGACGCGGCTCCGCCCCGCCCGCGCCCGAACCATCGATAATCAACGTAGCCATAGTGCCGCACCAGTGCTTGCCACAGTGCCGCACCTGTGGCCTGCAGCTCACATCACCCGCAAGGCGGGACAGACCGGACGCTTAC
>NZ_JAKNQQ010000036.1 GCF_022662475.1 Sphingomonas sp. TREG-RG-20F-R18-01 | reverse complement strand
AATCATCCGCACCAAGATACTGCGACAACTCTGCTCTTGCCGAGTCGGCGTGATCGTCATGATCATGCCCAGTGTTGTTGTTGGTGGTGCGGACTCTCAAGCGTGAGGTAAGGGCAATTCGTGGATGCCTTGGCGCATACAGGCGATGAAGGACGTGGCACGCTGCGATAAGCTGCGGTGAGGTGTGAGCAACCTTTGACCCGCAGATTTCCGAATGGGGAAACCCACCTATCCCGTTTAACTTCGCATTCAGGTAACTGAGTGCGACGCTAAATGGGGTTAGGTATCACTTAAGTGAATACATAGCTTTCGTGAAGCGAACCCGGCGAACTGAAACATCTCAGTAGCTGGAGGAAAAGACATCAACCGAGATTCCGTTAGTAGTGGCGAGCGAACGCGGACCAGGCCAGTGCCTGGAGTTCAACTAGCAGAAGCCTTTGGAAAGAGGCGCCATAGCGGGTGACAGCCCCGTATGCGAAAGTGAGACTTCAGGACATGAGTAGGGCGGAACACGTGTAATTCTGTCTGAACATAGGGGGACCACCCTCTAAGCCTAAATACTCGTATGCGACCGATAGTGAACTAGTACCGTGAGGGAAAGGTGAAAAGCACCCCGATGAGGGGAGTGAAACAGTACCTGAAACGGATTGCCTACAAGCAGTTGGAGGGTCCTTGAGGCCTGACAGCGTACCTCTTGCATAATGGGTCTGTGACTTAATGTATCAAGCAAGCTTAAGCCGTTAGGTGTAGGCGCAGCGAAAGCGAGTCTGAATAGGGCGCCAGAGTTTGATGTATTAGACCCGAAACCCGGCGATCTATGCATGACCAGGATGAAGGTGCAGTAACATGCACTGGAGGTCCGAACCGATTAACGTTGAAAAGTTACCGGATGAGTTGTGCTTAGGGGTGAAAGGCCAATCAAGCCGGGAAATAGCTGGTTCTCCGCGAAAACTATTGAGGTAGTGCCTCGGATGGACACCCTAGGGGGTAGAGCACTGGATGGTTGCGGGGGTCGCGAGACCTACCAACACTAACCAAACTCCGAATACCTAGGAGTGATATCCGGGAGACAGACGGCGGGTGCTAAGGTCCGTCGTCAAAAGGGAAACAGCCCTGACCTACAGCTAAGGTCCCCAAGTCGTGTCTAAGTGGGAAAGCATGTGGAACTTCCAAAACAACCAGGAGGTTGGCTTAGAAGCAGCCATCCTTTAAAGAAAGCGTAACAGCTCACTGGTCTAATCAAGAGGTTCTGCGGCGAAGATGTAACGGGGCTCAAGACACGCACCGAAGCTTAGGGTGTGCCCTTTATAGGGTACGCGGTAGCGGAGCGTTCCGTAAGCCTGAGAAGCGATCTGGTAATGGGTCGTGGAGGTATCGGAAGTGCGAATGCAGACATGAGTAGCGATAAAAAGGGTGAGATGCCCTTTCGCCGAAAGACCAAGGGTTCCTGCGCAAGGCTAATCCGCGCAGGGTGAGCCGGCCCCTAAGACGAGCCCGAAGGGGGTAGTCGATGGGAACCACGTTAATATTCGTGGGCCTGGTGGTGTGTGACGGATCTCGTGTGTTGTCGTCCCTTATCGGATTGGGACGGCCTCGAAGAGGTCCCGGGAAATAGCCCCACCGTATAGACCGTACCCGAAACCGACACAGGTGGTCAGGTAGAGTATACCAAGGCGCTTGAGAGAAGTGTCCTGAAGGAACTCGGCAAATTGCCTCCGTACCTTCGGAAGAAGGAGGCCCAACATAGGCGCAAGCTCTTGTTGGGGGCACAGGCCAGGGGGTAGCGACTGTTTAGCAAAAACACAGGGCTCTGCTAAGTCGGCTTCAAGACGACGTATAGGGCCTGACGCCTGCCCGGTGCCTGAAGGTTAAGTGGAGGGGTGCAAGCTCTGAAATGAAGCCCAGGTAAACGGCGGCCGTAACTATAACGGTCCTAAGGTAGCGAAATTCCTTGTCGGGTAAGTTCCGACCTGCACGAATGGCGTAACGACTTCCCCACTGTCTCCAGGACATGCTCAGCGAAATTGAATTCCCCGTGAAGATGCGGGGTTCCCGCGGTTAGACGGAAAGACCCCGTGCACCTTTACTGCAGCTTCAGAGTGGCATTAGGAAGAAACTGTGTAGCATAGGTGGGAGGCTTTGAAGCGTTGGCGCCAGCTGACGTGGAGCCATAGGTGAAATACCACCCTGTTTGTTTCTGATGTCTAACCTCGATCCATGAAACTGGATCAGGGACCCTCTGTGGCGGGTAGTTTGACTGGGGCGGTCGCCTCCTAAAGAGTAACGGAGGCGCGCAATGGTGGGCTCAGGACGGTTGGAAACCGTCTGTTAGAGTGCAATGGCATAAGCCCGCCTGACTGCGAGACTGACAAGTCGAGCAGAGACGAAAGTCGGTCATAGTGATCCGGTGGTCCCTCGTGGAAGGGCCATCGCTCAACGGATAAAAGGTACGCCGGGGATAACAGGCTGATAACCCCCAAGAGCTCATATCGACGGGGTTGTTTGGCACCTCGATGTCGGCTCATCACATCCTGGGGCTGGAGCAGGTCCCAAGGGTTTGGCTGTTCGCCAATTAAAGTGGTACGTGAGCTGGGTTCAGAACGTCGCGAGACAGTTTGGTCCCTATCTGCCGTGGGCGTCGAAATTTGAGAGGAGTTGACCCTAGTACGAGAGGACCGGGTTGAACATACCTCTGGTGTACCTGTCGTTCTGCCAAGAGCGCAGCAGGGTAGCTATGTATGGACGGGATAACCGCTGAAAGCATCTAAGCGGGAAGCCTCCCTCGAGATAAGATTTCATAGAGCCGTCAGAGACCATGACGTTGATAGATCGGATGTAGAAGTGGAGTAATCCATGGAGCTAACCGATACTAATTGCTCTATTCGCGCTTGAGAGTCCCACCATCAATGACAATCCTGGGTGACCAGAATGTCGCAGATGGCGGATGATCAAATGCAACGCCTGATTAACAACTACCATCTTCAGAACGACGTAAAGCGTGCACCGATTTTAAGATACGAACCCAACTTCGCTGTTCACCGGCTCCATTGCTTGGTGGCTATAGCGTCAGTGCCCCACCCGATCCCATCCCGAACTCGGCCGTGAAACCTGACTGCGCCCATGGTACTATCGCTTAAGCGATGGAAGAGTAGGTCGTCGCCAGGCATTGAAGCCGGTGAGCAGCAAGTTCGTTCGTATCGATAAGAACCCATTCACATGTCATCTACCCTCGTTCCGCACTTGCGGAACCGTCGCGGGGTGGAGCAGCCCGGTAGCTCGTCAGGCTCATAACCTGAAGGTCACAGGTTCAAATCCTGTCCCCGCAACCAAATCCGACACCACCCAAAGCCCCGCAGCGAAAGCTCCGGGGCTGTCGGCGTTCCGGTGAGCGG
>NZ_JAKNQQ010000035.1 GCF_022662475.1 Sphingomonas sp. TREG-RG-20F-R18-01 | reverse complement strand
CCAACGGTCGGTCTCTGGTTGCGGCTGGATGAAAGGCGGGGGTCACGTCAGCGCTATAAAGCCGGCAGGCACCAAGGCCTGAAAGTGATAATCACGGCCTACCAGTTCTGTTTGCGGCCGGAGTAGTTGGAAATAGCGATCAGTCCTTCAAGTTTGCGACGCTATCCCGCAACTTTCTGAAAGGCATGAAACGCGGAACGCGCTTTGCATCGACACGTACAGCGTTGCCGGTACCCGGATTCCGGCCCGCGTAGGGCTCGCGGTCGCGAACAACGAACGATCCAAAACCACGGATCTCAACGCGACCTCCATCAGCCAATCGCTTGGTAATTTCTTCGAAAAACGCGGATACCAGAAGCTCTACTTGCTGGAGCGGCAAGTTCGGATTGTCTGCGGCGATTGCATTCACAAGTTCAGATCGAATCATGTAACGCCCTCTGTTTGCACGAAACTGTTGGCACAGCCTGAGCAAATATCCAACTTTGGAAAGCCGCAATAATCGGCAATCAAGGCCCGAAGCTCAGTTTTTGCCGAACGATCGGAACCGTGGCGCCGTCCAGTTTATGCATCTCAGACCTTCGCACCGAACAACCGTCGCGCCACCGAGCTGGCTGCAGTGAGCTGCAATCGGGCAACGCTCGGTACCGAACAGTGCGAATTTGATTGCGCATCCGGGTGAAAACTCTAGCGCGTGCAACCTGCTCTTTTAGAATATCAGAGGGTGTCATCAATCCAATTTACGAAAGATTTCGCCGCAAAATATAATACCCATAAAGGTAGAAAGATAACTACCGCCCACAACGGCCGAAATTTATGTTGCTTATCCAACTTACCTCTCCAGTGAAATACACTTCACCGCACCTAGGTCTGCAAATGACTCTGGAACTTATGTTTGTCGACTGCTCGGGAACTGTATTTGACCTCCGGACCCTTACAGCAAGCTGTATGCGGAATTAGGCTGTCGTTCATAGTTTGAGATATAGAAAATTGGGATGCCCTTTCCCGTTGGCATTTTCATGAACTTAGGAAACGATATGAGAAGCAAGTTCACCCTGGCCGTTATGATCGCTCTAAGCTCGGTGCCAGCATTGCTGCCTACGGCCGCTGACGCTCGGAGCCACCGCCATTACCATAGGAATTATTACGGACGTAGCAGCCATCATCGACATCCCTGCGGCGGTGGGAATGGCGCTGTTGGCACCGTGGCAGGCGGAGTGGGTGGAGCTCTTCTAGGTAACGCTCTCGGCGGCGGCACGCTCGGTACAGTCGCTGGTGGCGTTGGAGGAGGCCTGCTTGGCCGTCATTTCGATAAGACCCATTCACGACACGTGAACGGCTGCTAAGCTGCGATCGCTGGCCCTCCCTTCCGATAAGGGAAGGGCCAGTTGGAATGACCTCGTCAAATCTTACTTCGAGCCCCCTGCTTGCTAGTTAATGAACCTCGGGCAGGCGTTGGTTCGCCTTGGAGGCCCCTTCCCATTGGTTAGGCGTGCGAAGCTCAAATGCGACGATCAGGAACGCCCAGTTTGACAGGCTTGAATACTGGCAACGTCCGAGCTGTGCTGATGTATTTTCCATTCGCATCCGGCCTTAGGCGATCGGGAGGCAGACCCCGGCCTGGTTTACAAAACGCGGCCCAGCGAGTAACCAGCCATTGCTTATTGATCGGCCGAACCCGGCAGAAGTTAGCTTGGACCCAGAGCACGAAGCCGCTGCGCGGCAGTGGTGTTAGCGGTGAGGTAGCGCGCCTGCGCTGAGGTTTGGCGCTGCGATGACGGTGGCGGACGATGGAGTTCCCTTCAACGAGAGGAACTCATCATGGGAACCCAACCGACCGAACGACCCTTCACCCCGCTGCGTCAACGGACGCTCGACGACATGGCGATGCGTGCGATGCACGCGCGGACCAAGCACGACTATGTCCGCCACGTCCGCGCCTTCGCGAGCTTCCCGGGACGCTCGCCGGACACCGCGACCGCCGAAGACGTGCGGCGCTTCCAGCTTCACCAGCGCGAGCACGGCGTCAGCGAGTCCGTCATCAACGGCTCGGTGTCAGCGCTGCACTTCCTGTTCGACGTGACGCTCGAGCGGCCGGACCTGTCGCGCAAACTGGTGCTGGCGCATCGTCCCAGGAAGCTGCCCGATGTGCTGAGTGTCGATGAGGTCGCGCGGCTGCTTGAGGCGGCCCCTGGCATCAAGTACCGCGCGGCGCTCGGCGTGGCCTATGGTGCCGGGCTGCACGTGTCGGAGGTCGCCCATCTGAAAGCCGACGATATCGACAGCAAGCGGATGCTGATCCGCATCGAAGAGGGCAAGGGGCGTAAGGACCGCAATGCGATGCTGTCGCCGCAACTGCTCGAACTGCTGCGGCTGCGGTGGCGCGAGGGCAAGCGGCGCAGCGTCCTGCTGCCGCATGGCTGGCTGTTCCCAGGGCGCAGCTACACCGACCCGATCTCGACACGGCAACTCCACCGCGCCGTCTGCGAGGCGGCCGAGGCAGCGGGGATCCGCAAGCGGGTCAGCCCGCACACGCTGCGGCACAGCTTCGCCACGCACCTCTTGGAACAGGATGTCAATAGCCGTGTGATCCAAGTGCTGCTCGGGCACAGCAAGCTCGAGACGGCCGCGCTCTACACCAAGGTCGCGACGCGCACGATCCATGCCGTGACCGGTCCGCTCGACCGGCTGATGGCGCTGATGGAAGGCCAAGAGCGAACAGGGCCGCCCGCCGGGTGACGCCGCATGCGCGCCTCCATCGAGGTCGCCGACATCTTCCGCAGCGCAGGGCCAGCGTACCGAGCGAGCCATGCCGGGCATCTGAGCCTGCATCAGTTGAAGGTCATTTCGGCGATCGAGCATTGCCGCACCGCCGTCATGAGTGGCCACGTCGAGGCCTGTACTGACTGCGGGCATTGGCGGGTTGCCTATAACAGCTGTCGCAACCGGCATTGTCCGCGGTGCCAGGGTGCCGCCGCGCGCCTGGCTCGCCGAGCGCGAGGCCGACCTGCTACCGGTCGGATACGTCCACGTAGTGTTCACGTTGCCCGCCGAGGTCGCTGCTATCGCATTCCACAACAAGCCGCTGGTCTACGATCTGCTGTTCAAGGCGGCGTCCGAGACGATGCTGACGATAGCCGCCGACCCCAGGCATCTCGGCGCGCGCATCGGCATCACCGCGGTGTTGCACACATGGGGCTCAGCGATGACCCATCATCCCCATGTCCACATGATCGTGCCAGGTGGCGGCATCGCCCGTGACGGCACGCGCTGGATATCCTCGCGGCCTGCGTTCCTGCCGCCGGTCAAGGTGCTGGGCAAGCTGTTCCGCCGTCTGTTCTCGACCCGGCTGATAGATCTCCATGCGGCGGGGCGGCTCGGCTTTTACGGCAGCCTCGCGCATCTCGCCGATCGCCGCGCGTTCCTGCGGCACCTGTCCCCGGTCCGCAAAAAGAACTGGGTGGTCTATGCCAAGCCACCGTTCGCCGGCCCCGAGGCGGTGCTCACCTATCTGTCGCGCTACACCCACCGGGTCGCCATCTCGAACAGTCGGCTCGTGCGCTTCGACGAGACCGGGGTGACGTTCCGCTACAAGGATTATCGCCGCGACGGCGCCGACCGACAGCAGACGATGACGCTGGCCGCCGACGAGTTCATCCGCCGCTTCCTGCTCCACGTCCTGCCGCGCGGGTTCCACCGCATCCGCCATTACGGGCTGCTCGCCAGCTCGGCGCGCAAGACCAGCCTCGCGCGAGCCCGCCACTTGCTGAACGTGGCGCCGCCGCCCGACCCCGACCCGGTCGACGAACCGACTGACGTCCGCCCACCATGCCCCTGCTGCGGCGGGCACATGGTCATCATCGAGACCTTCGAACGATGGCGACAGCCGCGCGCACCGCCGCACGGCATCGCATCGACCGGGACCACCACGTCATGACCCGGCATGGCCCGCCCTCGCCGCGCTCCGAAAGTCGTGTGCTTCCGGCGGCGATGCCGCTCGCGCTAGCACCCCAGCCGATCGCTCCGGCAACCGTCTCACGTTCCGATCCTGCGCCCCAGCTACGCTGCGCCCCGCCCGCGAAGGCCGCGTTGCGACCTGTCGAGCAGCGTTACACCAGCCTATGCGTCCGCCGCACGACGGGGCGAAAACCGAAATCCCCATAGGTCAGCACGCGTGGCCCGCGGCTTCCTGCTTTGGAGGATATCGTACGCCTGCCGGCATCCGATATCCTTCACAGAAGTCGCCCTTCCCGGAGCCGCTCGGCGTTCCCAACTCCCGACATTGATTCATCGGTCCGCGACCAACCTGCAGCGCCGCGGGGATGGTGAGAATTGGGGGTGGGTTCAACGGGTGGTCGCAACGCATCCTTCTCATGATGAGAAGGAGTGGTGCGATGAAGCAGCGTCGTCGGATATATTACTCGGCCGCTCAGCGGGCAGAGATCTGGGACAGGTG
>NZ_JAKNQQ010000034.1 GCF_022662475.1 Sphingomonas sp. TREG-RG-20F-R18-01 | reverse complement strand
CGGATGACCCTGCAATGCGTCACAACGTTGACGCAGCATGTCGGACGACAAACGCTGAAAAGCGAGCACTAGAACTGCGAGGTACGCTTATAAATGCGAGTTCTAACCCAGAATAGGTCTGATATCTTCTGCTATTGAGCGGTGGCGTACCTGTTGCGTCTCTATCTTCGCGATTTTTGATTAGGGAGGTCGATATCATCGACTCAACCCCTGATCACGTTGCAGGGTACGTTCGCGCTGGTTGACGAGCTGGGCCATGGCTTGCGCCATTTGGGGCTCGCGCTGGATCCGCTCGATATACAGATCCTTGGTGTGCTGGTTCGCCCTGTTATAGGCGTCCACCGCACGGCGCAGCGCCTCCGGAGTCGCCCGCCAGTCGCTGCTCTGGTCAGTATAGCCATGGGCGCCCGCCTCGCGCCGCGCCGCGATCGTCCTGAACCGCTCGGCCACCTGCTCCCGCTGGTGAGCCTGTTGACGCTCCTGCGCCACCAGACGGGCGCGCTCGGCGGCTAGCTGCTCGCGCTGCTGCGCCTCGGTCGCCTCCCGCCGATCGCGATCGACCGCACCGCTCAACGTCGCCGCGAACGAACGCAGGTGTCCCGTCGCCCGCTGGGTCATCTCGCGCACGAACTCCGTACCCTGCTCGATATACTGGCGCAGACCGCGCTTCTCGAGGACGCCGGCGTTGTGCTGCCCGACTCTCGTCGCCGGCGTATGCTCGCGC
Source organism: Sphingomonas sp. TREG-RG-20F-R18-01 (assembly GCF_022662475.1). Classification (GTDB taxonomy): domain Bacteria; phylum Pseudomonadota; class Alphaproteobacteria; order Sphingomonadales; family Sphingomonadaceae; genus Sphingomonas. The sequence continues at coordinate 4,312 of NZ_JAKNQQ010000034.1, read as the reverse complement.
CCCTCGCGCTGCGCTGTCCGCTCGGCCCGACGCTCCATCGCCGCCACCCCCGGCCCCATGTGCACCGTCGCCTCCTGCTCGATCCCGCGCCGCTGGTTGCTGCGGTGGTCGACCCGCTCGGGACTGTGCGCCCGTTCAAGCGCCGCGTTCTGCATCTCCGCGTAGCGCTCCCGCCAGCGTTCGACCTCCCCGCTGGTCTTCTGGTCCAGTTCGCGGGTCTTCTCCCCCAGCCCCTCCGCGCCGATCCGCCGCGTCGTCGTCAGCAGGTGCGCATGGTGGTTACGCTGGTCGCCCTGGCGACCAGGCGCGTGGATCGCTACGTCCACCGCCACCCCGTGCCGCTCGCTGATCTCGCGGGCGAGGCCCACCGCAAGGTCGCGCCGCTCGTCGGCCGACAACTCGGCCGGGAGCGCAATCTCGTATTCCCGCGCGACCGTCGAGTTCTTGCGCGTCTCCGCCTTCTCGGCGGCGTTCCACAGCGCCGACCGGTCCTGCACCCATGCGGGCGCATCGGTAGGCGCGACGATCTCGCGATGCTCGATACCCTGCTTGCGGGTGTAGTCGTGGACGATGCCGGAGCGCTCGTCTTCGATCTCCACGCCCGCACGGTAAGCCGCTGCCGCCGTCGCGCTGCGACCAGCGGACCGGCCTACCGTCTTCACCGCTAGATGGAAACTCGCCATCGCCGCGCACTCCTTGCCATGTGCCAACATGGCGCGGGCGACAGCCCGCTGGGGTTTGGGGCTACGCCCCGACGCACGCAAACGCAAGTTTGCATAAGTGCGCCATTCACTCCTTTCAGTCGCTCTGGTACGGTGCTATCTGTATGGTATAGCGAAAGGACCAGTCATGGCGGACTCGACACTCGAAGCTATCGAAAAAGCCCGCCTGAAAGTAGCACAGGCCAAGGTCCGGTTACAGGCTCTCGAAGCCCGCGCATCCACGCTCAACCGCAAAGCCGATGCCCGCCGCAAGATCATCCTCGGCGGTCTGCTCCTCGACGCCGCAATGAAAGACGCGGAGTGGGAAGCCCGACTGAACGAGTTGATAGAGCGCATCAGCCGGGATCAGGATCGTAAGGCGTTCGCGGGCTGGACCTTCAAGGGCGGCACCGGCGATGGCTGAACCGTTCGACCCTTCCGACTTCGCCGCGCCCCCGCCCTCCGGTGATCCCCACGCCGACTACCGAACCCTGCTCGATGCCATGCGCCATGCCGGGGCCGAAGGGGTTGCGGAGCAGTCCGCCACGCTCGCCCGCCAGATCGAGCAGGACGCCCGTCAGCGCGCCGAGTGGAGCCAGCAGGTAGGATCGACCGTGCAGGACCTCCACCGGGCCGCGGGGACACTCCAGCGGGCCAGCACGGGCATCTGGCTCGATCGGGTCAAGGAATGGATCACTGCCGCCCTGATCGCGCTGCCAGTGATCTTCTTCGCAGCCTTTGCCTACCACTGGGCCAAGGAACCCAAGATCGAGCAGCGGATGTATGGCTGCGCCGGTCGTTGGGACCACAAGACCGGTATCTGCAAGGCTGGATGGGTGCCGTTACAGCCTCAGCAAAGGCCGTAGGAAGCCCATCCGGCGCGATTCAGGGACTGACCCCTCCTGACCCTCCTTCCTCCCCGCCAAGCATCTCCACATTTGCCACAGGCGCTCCGACCGCGATGGCGCGGATTCACATTTCGGCGCACGCGGCGACTAGCCGCGTTCTTTGTTCTTCTTCTGTTCCACTCTAATCTAATGATCGTCCACCAGCCTCGTCGGTCGGGCGTGGCCGCTCATTAGATCATTAGAGAGAGCCTAAAAAACATCCTTTTATCTCAGGTACTTGCTAGGGGGGGGTGTGACTCCTGGGAGTCACAGGGGTGTGACTCCCAGGAGTCACAGGTCTGTCTTGTAACTTGACACAGTAGTCGCATTTCGCGACCAGTATTTGTCCTATTTTCCGACACTGGAGTCACACCCCTGTGACAGATATGCGCACTTTGCCTGCCGCTTCCTCGCCCGGAACATGGGTTCAAACAGATCGGGCCACTCACGAGGCATGGGCGCGTATGTCGGTCAGAAGCCCCCGCGCTTCCGCACTGCTGCACGTATTCGTTGCGCGGATCGGTCAGCACAACGCGGTAGTGGCATCCCAGTCCGTCTTGGCGAAGCTCATGGGCTGCAACCGGCGCACCATCGTGCGAGCGATACAGGACCTCGTAGAAGGCCGCTGGATCGAAGTCCGTCAGATCGGGGACCGTGGCACCGTGAACGCCTATGTCGTCAATGACCGGGTCGCGTGGCATGGACCGCGAGAGGGGCTGCGCTACTCGCTGTTCAGCGCGACCGTGATCCTCGCTGAAAGCGAGCAGCCGGACGGGGGCGAATTGGGCCAGCTAGAGCCATTGCGGAAGCTGCCTCGGCTGTTCCCGGGAGAACGCCAGTTGGCGGGCGGTGAGGGCGAGCCGCCTCCGAGCGAGCCGTCTCTTCCCGGCATGGAACCAGACCTTCCCGCAATGTTGGAACCTGCCGATCGAGGGCCGATGGACGAAGCGCAAAGCATCGGCTCGATCACAGGAACCTTGCTAGGCAAACTTGGCGATGCGTAAACCGGGTTTACCCCCCTACCCCTATACTGGTTTACACTGGTTGGCCCTATGAGTTTATCCCCTGCAGAGGCTGCAAAGCATGTCGGCTTGACCAAGCAGTCGGTCATAAAAGCTATTCGTTCTGGTCGGCTTTCCGCCATCAAGGACGCGAGCGGAGGATGGCTTATCGAACCCGTCGAACTTTTTCGGGTATGGCCTGCCGTAAACCAAGATAGAGGTAAGGTTACCCCTCAGGTTGACGCTGGTATACCCCCTGAAAACAGTGAGGTCGTCACCCTGCTGAAGGAGCAAATCGACCTTCTCCGCTCCCAACTGGATGACGTCCGCGCCGATCGCGAGGACATTCGGGCCGATCGCAACCACTGGCGACAGATAGCCGAACGCGGCTTGCTTACCGACCAACGCACTCCCCCGGCGCGGACACCGGACGCAGCTTCGGAAATGACGGAGAGCGTCGGGCCGACGCTACCCCCTTCCACGGGCGGGTTCTGGTCCCGCCTATTTGGTCGCCAGGGCGACAGCCCTAGCGAGCAGTGAGGATCATATGGACGACGTAGAAACCCCGATCGAGCGGCCCGACGTGATCGTGCCGGACACCGGCCCGCTGATTCATCTGGCGCAGACCGATGCCCTCCACCTGCTCCACCAGATCGGGGGCCGTGTCGTAGTGGCTGATATGGTCGCCTTCGAGGCCACGCAGGACATGAGCAAACCCGGAGCGCAAGAGATACAGGATTGGCTCGATGCGGGGCAGAAGCCCGGTAGCAACGCGCCGGTGTTGGTCGCGCCGACCGAGATCGGCAGACTGTTCGTGATGGCCCGGACCGTCGACCCTACCGCCCGCGCCAAGGATGCGGGCGAGCTGGCAATCATGCAGTGGCTCGGGAACTACGTGGACTACCATAGCGATGCCAGCATCCTCATCGTCTATGAGAACGGCAAGATTCCGCGCTTCGTCCGCGAAACAGGGCTGGACATGGCAACGGATGTACTGACCACGCGTGCCTTCCTCGAACTGGCCGAGCGGCGCGGGATAGTGAAGAGTGCGGCTGACTGGTGGCAGCGGATTGTCGACGTAGCGCCTACCGCCAATCCCCAAGTCGCCACAATGTCGATCCGGAAACCGAAGGAGGATCAAAGTCAGCGATGAAAAAAATCGGTTGGCCATTGCTGATCAAACGATCGGTACTTTTTGGTATCGTCGCTACCACTGCTGGCTGCACTACATATGACCCACGCAATGGTCCTCCGCCGTCTCCCGGAATGCCTCCAAATTGTAGTGATTCTCTTTTCAAAGATGATCCAGAGTGTGTCAGAGAGAGGCAGAATTTGACGCCTGCGCAATCGGCAGTCGAACCAACACGATCCGGGTATGACAAATTATCGTTAAGCGAAATTCCCGTTGATGAACTGTCCGCCTACCTCCGAAACAATGATACTTTGCGTCTACCCTTCGATAGTACTCTTACAATCATCCGGACCTGCCTGCGCGACCCGGAAAACGCCATCCAGTCATGCTTGGATGCAGGATCGGCTACCCAAGCGTGCAAGACCGACGCATCTCAATGCGGCAACGCGGCTGCGCAGGCTTGGCAGGTATACATCGCTCATTACGTCAAGTTGCTCCACACGGTGCTTCCAAACGAAAAACCAGAGATCAGTCAGAGATTGTGGGCGAGCTATGTTGACGCCGAATGCGAGTTCGAAACCGCACCATATC
>NZ_JAKNQQ010000033.1 GCF_022662475.1 Sphingomonas sp. TREG-RG-20F-R18-01 | reverse complement strand
ATGATCCCGCTCGTGGTCGAAAACCATCCGTACCGCGCGTTCGCGAACTTCCGGCGCAAACTTGTTCGTCGTCTTGCTCATACAGGCTCCACCTTTTCAGGAGTTGGAGCCTCCGGCAAACCCGGCGCGGTTCAAAGCGACCGTCAAGGCTCTCGATGGGGCCGTCCTGTTGCGGCTTGCCCGACGTAATATCGGGGCACTCCATCTGCCGGTTCCGCGCCCAGCGGACAATCGCTAGGCTGGGCAGCTCGGTCCCATTTTCGCTCACGACCATTAGCGGTTTGCGTGAATGGGCATGTTCGCATCAAGTTTGCGTTCCACCAGAGCTTCAGAACACGACGTGTTGAACACCAGCGGGAGGTTCTTGCGCGCAAAGTTATCGACGACAGAAAAGATGCGGATGCGTCGGCTGCAGATAAGCGTGTTGCTGAGGACGTCCGGGTTCTAACGCTGGTTCGGACCTCGCGGCAGCGTCATCGCTGCCCGCTGGCCCATCGCCGTTTGCGGCTGCGCCGGCGATGGGTCTGCAGGTTCTTGACGCAATACAGCCGCGGCAGCTTCTCGTAATTTATAACGATGCCCTCGCGAGTCAGCATGATCCCAGCAGCTGATAACCAAGACTGCAACGGCCAAGCGTCATATTGTGACGACGCGACCGAAGAGCGCCATAAATCATAACACTAATGCGCAAGCGATTGACTGCTGATTGAAACCAAATACGGTACACACCCAATGGTTGATAATTCCGAAGCGCTGCCGAACATCATACAGAACCTTGCGAATAAAATCAAGTCGGGCCATTATCTTTAAAGGAACTCTTTTATCACTGAATTGTTCAGTATTGTATTCATTATAGGTTGATTTATCCGGGCGTTCGCGTCCTCATTTTGCTCACCTGCAGCATTTTCATACCGCCCAGATCGTCTCTCACTTGCATAACATCTACCGCTCACACTGTGCTTGTGGAAACAGTTCGCTGTTAAAAGGCGCACCTAATCCTTACAAGCTATAGTTAGTATATCTTATTTGAGAGGGATACAGACAATATTTTTCACATTTCTATTAGACATTTATAGCTACAATTGTAATAATTGAATAGCATGAGTTTAGATTCTATGATTAATATTCTGCAAGTGTAAATATGCTTGATTAAAGTCAGCGAGCGTCCGGAGGCCATTTATATCCAATATGGAAATGCTTCGCCTCTCTCGCAATATCAGACCGACACGCATGAGTTCTTTTATTACACGGGTGACGTGAACTGGTGTCAGGCCTAAAGCGTCTCCAATATCCTCGGACGTCATGGCAAGCTTGTGGGTCGCCCCGGTGTGAAAACCAGCCATTTCGACGCGCAATGTGATCTCACATAACAGATGTGCGAGCCGTATCCGCGCGTTGCGGCGACCTATATTGGTTATCCATTCCCAAGCTATCGATGCATCGACAAATGTATCAAGCCAAAGAGCAAACATGATTTCATCATGCGACTGAGCAAGTACAAGCAACGCGCTTGTTGGTATTACTGCTATCGTAGCATCTGATAACGCCTGTACGCTATGATCATACATATTTAGCTGTAGGCTCTGTATATTGACGATATCTCCGGGCACCTGTATTGCGACGATCTGTCTACCACCATCACCAGCCACTTTCTGGCGAAATGTGAAGCCACTAAGTAGCACGTATGTGACGCTGATAGTTTCCCCGCTTCTAAACAAATAATCAGATCGACTCAGTTTCTTCAATGTAAAAGGCAAGTTCAGAAGGGAATTCTCACTAGCTAAGTCTATGGTGCTACGACGCCGTAACTTTGTCACCAGACGTTGAAGGGTGACATACTCCATATTAATTTCCTATAGCTAATAGTTGCACAAGGCGTCGTTTGACGTGAGCCTTACTGTCGACACTATTCCACGTCTGGCAGACTTATGCACCCGTCTAGCCCTATATTCTGCGAGAAGGCAATCGGCGGCAAGGCGCCGCTGACATTCGGTCACTAAGTGATACGTTCGCCATGACTGTCGATGCCGCCAAAGCCTAGTCGCGATGCATCACTTCATGGTCGCAAGCGTTCAGTACAACGTGCACCTCAGTTTGGTCACGGACCAGAAGGCGCAGTTCCGCTCCCCCTCGGGCGTAATCGCCAATGGGTCGACCAGCTTTTCCGTCGGCGGCACGCTGAGCGCGATCTTGAACGAACGGCCGCGTATTCCGCGATCGCTGCTTGGAAGTGGACTGACTGCTTTCCCCACCTATTGCCGCGCAGCAGCAATCTGCTAGCGCCCGTAGGGGTCGTCGCATCGACGTTAACGAATGGAAGAAGTTGGGAAGCGCCTAAGACGACTTGAACGTCTGGCTTTGGTGTGGGTTCAACGGATTGAGCTTCTGCCGGTCCCATGGACACCAAGTTAGGCTACACGAGCCTGCTTCTCGAAGTCCATGGGGCTGAGATAGCACAAGGTCGAGTGCCTGCGTGTGGGATTGTAGAAGCGTTCGATGTAATCGAACACGTCCTGCCTTGCCTGATTGGGCGTGCGGTAGGTTTTGCCTGCGATCCGTTCGGTCTTCAGCGATCGAGGCAGCAGGCGGGCGAGCATTGCCGCTGATCGTTGATGTGCGCGACGTGGACTCGATCCGTAAAGGCGTCGAGACGACGGTGGAGACGTTCGGGGACATCGACATCGTCGTCAACAATGCCTCGGCGATCTCGATGACCGGCACTTTGGCGACCGATCCGAAACGCTATGACCTCATGCACCAGGTCAACGGGCGTGGCACGTTCCCGACCTCGCAAGCCTGCATCCCGCATCTGCGCCGGTCGGCGAATCCGCACGTCCTGATGCTGTCGCCTCCGCTTGATTTGTCGCCCCACTGGTTCCAGGGGCACGTCGCCTACTCGATCGCCAAATACAATATGAGCCTGTGCGTGCTCGGCATGGCCGAAGAGTTCCGGAACGAAGGCATCGCGTTCAATGCGCTTTGGCCTCGCACCGCCATCGCTACTTCGGCAATCGAGTTTGCGTTATCAGGTGTACACACGCTGCGCTTCTGTCGTCGGCCGGAGATCATGGCCGATGCCGCCCACCGCGTGTTCACCAAATCGGCGCCCGACTTCACCGGGCAGTTCCTTATAGATGATACCTTCCTGTTCGAGGAAGGTGTGACCGACTTCTCCACCTACAGCGTGAAACCCGGCCAGCCGCTCATGCCGGATTTCTTCGTGCCCGCGGCCAGCGCTCCCCCACCTGGCGTCACCCTCGGTACGAGCTGACGCATCAGATAGCCGGTGTCACAACCGAACGGTTATGACACCCCGCAACGGCGGCTTTCGAGCGTTCCAATCCTAAAAGCTGACTGGCCGGAAAGTCTGCGAAATAAGACGTTCCGACCGGCTTGCCGGGCTCGCCCAGGCGTTCAGTCCGCACATATGAACAAGCGGCAGGTTTCGGGAAGCGAGGAGGTGCGCCTGAATGGCCGGGATTGGGTCTTAGCCGAAGCAGATCAGCTCATCTCTACACCCGTAAGGTCAGCTAATTTGGCGACCAGCCTTTCCTGGAAGCGCGTATCCGTAGCTTCAGCCGCGGGCTGTTGACGCTGTAGGTTGTGCCAATAGCCACCGCTGAACAGTGCCGTTGAATCATCGCTGACGGCGAGCCAACTCTGCGTGCGTTGCCCGGTCTTTTGATCAACTGGCGCGCCGGCGCCACCCATTCGCGTGCGCACCCACCCCGGATCGACCGCGTTGCTCAGTACGTTTGGGCAGCGCTGAGCGATAGCGAAAGCCAGTGCGACCATATGTAGCTTGCTCTCGGCATAAGCGCGAGAGCTGTCCCACGCGCGTGCCGTCCAGTCGATGTCCTCCAACGATCCCTCGCCTCCGCGATGCAAACTGCTGCTGAGATAAATGATCCGGGCGGGCCGCTCAATTAGCGCGGTCAGCATATAGGGTGCCAGCGTGTTCACCGCGAGCAGGGTGGGATGGCCGTCCGGCGTCGCGCCTCGCTCGGGCACGGCGTAGAGCCCGGCGTTGTGAATCACCGCATTCATATGGCCGATCGCGTTCACCTGATCCGCAATTCCGTGCACGTCCTGCGCGCTTGCCAGGTCGCCGATAACGACACCATCAACCTGTTCGCGTAACTTGCCCAGATCCGCAGCGCGCTGCGCAGAACGTGCATGCAGAACGACATGGTGCCCGTCAGAGAGAAGTGACTTCGCGGCCGCGAGGCCAAGGCCGTCGGTACTGCCGGTAATAAAGACCCGTGCCATGTCTACCCTTCCGCGACGTTGACCCGCCGCTATCGATGACCGACGATGGGTCTCCGCGGCCGCTGGTCGCCTGATCGCCGCATGACCAAGCTCGTCTGCTCCCAAGGTCTTTCGCATCCTGGAACCCGCTGTTTAAGAGGCTCAAAGCCTTTCCGTTTCTCCGTGTCCACCAACCCATATTGGGAATGTGTATGCGGGGAAGGGTTTTGGGAAAGCGGTTTACGATTGTGAACGGTCGCGTGGTAAGCACGGCCGACATACCAGTGAGAGGGCAGTAATGACGAACGCCGCAAACGTAATTGCCGTGGACCACACAGGCTTCGCTGTGTCGTCTTTGGACGAAGCCGTTCGGTTCTGGACGGGAGCGCTCGGTTTCACACTTGAGCGGCAATCGGAGATGGGGGGCGACTTCCTGCATCAGGTGACAGGTGTCGACGATCCGAGTGTGAAAACGGCGATCGTCAAGGCACAGGACGGCTACGTGGTCGAACTGTTGGAATATTCAAACGGGCTCCAGAACAGGACGGTGCCCAGCGGCGCGGGATCAATCGGAGCGGCCCACCTGGCTCTGACCGTAAGGGATATTCACGTCGCCATTGCCCGTGTCGAGGCAGCAGGATGGAAGGCGAAAGGCAAACCGCTGCCGATCCCGGGTGGTCCACGGAAGGGAACGTTGGTGGCCTACGTTTCAGGCCCCGATCATATCACGATAGAGCTTATGCAGCCGACAGCCAGTTAATGGGCCGGCAAAAGCTTTGCCGCCTCATCATCCCTTTGAAAGCTGGCGAGGCAGCGGGCAGGGCTGAGGCTCAGCACCTTCTTTGCTGCAATCCTGAATGGA
>NZ_JAKNQQ010000032.1 GCF_022662475.1 Sphingomonas sp. TREG-RG-20F-R18-01 | reverse complement strand
CGGCCGACGTCCAGCGCGATCTGGAGATCGTGCTGCCACAATTCGCTGTAGCGGAGCTGCGCCGCGGGCGCGTAATTGGGGTCGTTGTCGGTGGTCAGCTTGTCGACCGTCCGCGTCGCGTCCGCCCAGCGCAGATTGTAGCCGACCGTGAGGCCGCCGCGCGTCCAGCTCGGCGACAGGTTGAAGTTGAACTTCGGCGCGCCGGGCTGGTCGACATTGTCGGTAGCCACGGCGCCCGGCGTCCCGACGAACGCGAGCCGGTCGAGATAGCCGCCGACCAACCGGAAATCGAACGTCCCGAGCTTGCCCGCACGAATGACGTAATCGATGTTCAGGTCGGCCCCCGCGGTGCGGAAGCGCGACACGTTCTGCGGCTGGACCGAATAGCCGCTGATGATGCCGGTCCCTTGCGTGCGCGTGATGGCCGCGCAGAACGGATTGGCGACCGACGGCTGATCGACGCACAGCGACGCGAGCGTCGACGGCGCGGGCGTGCTGATCGCGCCGCGCAAATCGATATCGTACCAGTCGAGCGACGCGGTCAGCCCGCGCAGGAACCGCGGCCGCAGCACGACGCCCGCGGTCCAGGTTCGCGCCGTCTCGGCCTTGAGCGCCGGGTTGCCCGAGCGCGTGCCCACGACGTTGCTCGCGGTCTGCAGCGCGGGCGAGATCGCCGCGCCGACCGCCGACAGGACGGTTGCGCAATTGGCGGCGCGATATTGCGTCCCGTGGCCCAGCTCATTGGGCGCGCAGGGGTCGATGAAGAAGTTCGAGTCTCCGCTGAGTGGCTGGAACAATTCCGCGATGTTGGGCGCCCGCACCGACTCGCCATAGGAACCCCGAAAGCTGATGTCGCGGACTGGCGCATAGACGCCGTTGACCTGCCAGGTGGTCGCGTCGCCAATCGTCGAATAGTTCGAGAAGCGGTAGGCCGCGCCGACCGAAAGCGTCTCGGCAAGACGCTGGCCCTTGAAGATCGGCGCGTTCAGCTCGCCGAACGCTTCCTTCACGTCGAAGCTGCCGCCCGACGGGACGACCAGCGTCGGTTCGGTGAAGGCGACGAAGCGGTTGTTGACGAGATTGTCGCTCGGTTCGAACGCGCTGGTCTCGCGGCGATATTCTCCGCCGACCGAGAATTGCACCGGCCCGCCGGGCAGGGCGAAGAACGCGCCGAAGTCGCCGCTGATCGATGCGTTGGCGACCTGTTGCGTGATTCGCGCGAAGCTGGTGTCGTCGACCTGGAAATAGCGCAGCGCGGCCGGGCTGACCGGCCCGGCACCAAACAGGCTGACCGGAACGCAGCCCGGGTTGCCGCCGGTGAGGTTGATGCGGCAGACCGGCTGGCCCGTGGTCGGGCTGGTCACGGCATCGAGCGCAGCCCGGTAATTGACGTCGAGCAGGTTGTTCAGCTTGGTGATGTCGACGTCGGTTCGGCCATATTCGAAATAGGCGTCATAGGTCGCATGGCCACTGATCCGCCCGGTGACGTCGAACACGCCGCGATAGGTGCGGCGCAGGTCGGTCTCGCCATGACGGCCGTAATCGATATTGTCGCGCGTCACCGCGACCTGCGTCTGTCCCGCGGCCAGCGCCGCGGCGCGGATCGACTGGGGCAGGAACGGATTGTCGAGCAAGATCGGCGCGCCATAGGTTCCGATGTAATAATCGAAGGTGGTCGCCTTGGTCTGCGCGTACTTGGCCTCGACCGAGACCTTGAGGGCGTCCGAAACGTCGTAATGCCCGAGCAGGTTGACGTCGTGTCGCTCGATCCGCGGCGCCAGGTCGCCCGAATAGAAGCCCGCGACAGGCGTATCGTCGCCCCCGGTCGAATAATAGGCCGCAGGCGTGCCGGGCTGATAGGGCTGGCCGAGCCCATTGAAATTGGGCGTGCCGCTGCCCGTCGCATCGACCGCGCCGATCGGCGACTCGTTGGGATAGCGCAGGTTGCCGACCAGGATGTTATGCGGCGCCGACGGGTTGGTCGCCGCGGCGTCGTTGGGGATGAGATACTTTCGCTGGTCCGCCCGCAGATAGGACCGATCGTCGTTCTCTAGCCGGTCGTCGGCGTTATATTCATAGGCGAGCGTCAGATTGCCGCGGCCGCCCGCGAAACTGTGCCCCGCCGCAATCGAGGCAAAGCGGTTGCCGGCGTCGCCGCGCGACGAGATGCCGAGCTGTCCGCGCGCCGCGATCCCGTCGAAATCGCGCTTAAGGATGAAATTGACGACGCCCGACACGCCGTCCGCGCCATAGACCGCCGACGCTCCGCCGGTCAGCACGTCGACCCGCTCGATCAGATCGGTCGGGATGCTGTTGATGTCGACCGCGGCGCTGTTGGCCTCGCCCGCGACGTGGCGACGGCCGTTGACGAGGACCAGCGTCCGGTTGGTGCCGAGGTTGCGCAGGTTGAGTTCGTTCAGCCCCGCCGCGCCGAACGGGTTGGAGGAGACCGCATTGCCGCCCGAGGTCTGCGTGGAATCGCGCGATCCCGTCAGCGCGGGGACGCGCTGGAGGAAATTGGTGATGTTGGTGTTGCCCGACTGCTGGATCGCGGCGGCCGTGAACGCGGTGATCGGGTTGGGCGCGGCAAATTCGGCACGCGCGATGCGTGAGCCGGTCACCACGATGTCGGCGCCCTCCGCCGCGTTTGGCGTGACGGGTGTGGAAGCCGGCGGTTGCTGGTCGCTTGCGGAACCGCTCGATGCGGCACTGGGCGGCGGCGGGGCGGGGAGGGTTTGCGCTTCAGCGCCTGCGGTCCCGAGGCACAAGGCGGTGCCGGTCAACAAACAGCGGCGATACACAGCCAGCAACATAAGACACCCCTTGTACACGCGGCTCCTGCCACCCGGAAATACACCCGGGATGGCGTCGGCTCTCCTTGATGGTTTTGCCGCCGCACCGTCTCTTGCGGATTAAACCGTATCGGGGGAATGGTCCGAATCGAAAATTCCATACTGTTTGCTGTTGGCGGGCCATCAAACCCGGCATACCGTGATCGAAGCGCCATACCGGGAACACGATATACCGACTTTCGACACGCTCGTTGAACGCCGCACGCTGCTCGCCCTGGGTGCGGGCCTTGCGCTCGGCGGATGCGGCGCGTCCGCACCAGGGCTGCGATGGTGGGCGATCGGTACGCTCGGCGAGAATGCGCCCGAGCTGCTCCCGGCGTTTCGCACGGCGACCGGCATCCCGGTCGAGGTTCAGGCGCTGCCATGGACCGGCGCGCATGAAAAGTTGCTCACCGGGTTCGCCGGCAATTCGCTGCCCGACGTGATGATGCTCAACAGCGCGTGGCTGCCGGAGTTGACACTGATCGGCGCGGTCGCGCCGCCCGCGGCGCGTTCGCCGCTGCTGGCCGATCAGGTCGCGGGCGCGGTCGCGTCGGTCGAGGTCGCGGGACGGGCGATGGCGGTGCCGTGGACGGCGGACAGCTGGGTGCAATTCTATCGCCGCGATCTGCTCGCGGCGGCGGGCTATGCGGCCCCGCCGCTCGCCTGGAGCGAATGGATGCAGATGGCGCGCGCGATCAAGCGCCGTCAGCCCGACCGCTTCGTGACGCTGCACCTGCTCGACTGGCCCGAACCGTTGTTCGCCTTCGCCGCGCAGCAGGGGGTTCCGTTCCTGCGCGATCACGAAACGCGCGGCAATTTCTCGTCCGACGGCTTCCGCACCGCGCTCGGCTTCTACAAGGGAATCTTCGACGAACGCCTCGCCCCGGTGACGACCGGGGCCGAGGCGGGCGATACCTACGTCGCCTGGCGCCACGGCCGGTTCGCGATCCTGCCGTCGAACGCGACGTCGATCGGCGATCTGCGGCGGCGTACGGCCCTGCTGCCGCGCGCTCTGTGGGACGTCGCGCTGACCCCGGGGCCGCGCGGGGCCGGTGCCGCGATGGCGCGGGGCACCAGCCTCGCCGTCAGCCACGCGGCGCGCGACCCTGCCGCCGCATGGGCGCTGGTCCGCTACCTGTGCGATCCGGCGAGCCAGCGTCGCATCTACGACATCACCGGTGATCTCCCGACGCGACGGAGCGCCTGGCAGTTGCCCGCCCTGCGCACTGATCCCGTGTCGGCAACCTTCGCGACCCAGATCGCGCACAGCGTCGCACCGCCAGCCGTTCCCGAATGGGAGCGGATCGTCGGCGAGGTGCAGCTCGTTGCCGAGCACATGGTGCGTGGCGACTATGGCGTCGATGCTGCCACGGTCGAGATGGACAAACGGGTCGATCGCATTCTCGAAAAGCGCCGCTGGCTGGCGGAGCGGGGCCGCGCGTTATGACCCGCCAGGCGCGCGCCGGGCTCGGCTTCGTTCTCCCGGTGCTGATCTGCACGGTGATCGTGCTGGTGATCCCGACGATCGGGGCGGCACTGCTGAGCGTCACCGATTTCGATATCTATGCGCTTGCCGATGTCGCCAACCTGCGGTTCGTCGGGGCCGGCAACTATGCCGAATTGCTCCGGATGCCGTTGTTCTGGCGCGCCGTCGGCAACACCGCCATGTTCACCGCGATCGGCGTTCCCGCCGCGATCGCCACGTCGCTCGGCGTGGCGTTGCTGATCAGTTCGGCGACGGTGCGGTGGAAACCGGTCTGGCGCGTGCTGCTGTTCGCGCCCTATGTCACGACGCTGGTCGCAACCGCGGTGGTCTGGCGCTACCTGTTCGACCGGCATAACGGACTGCTGAATTATGCGCTGTCGCTGATTGCCATCGCGCCGGTCGACTGGCTGGGGGATCCGCGGACGAGCATTCCCGCGACGCTGATCTTCATCGTGTGGAAGGCGTTCGGCTATAACATGCTCGTCTTCATCGCCGCCCTGTCGACCGTGCCGCAGGAACTCGCCGAGGCGGCGCGGCTCGACGGCGCGGGGGCGTGGGCGCGCTTCCGGCATGTCACGCTCCCCGCGATCGGGCCGGCGTTGCTGCTCGCAGCGGTGCTGAGCGTCGCCAATTTCATCCAGATCTTCACCGAACCCTATGTCATGACGCACGGCGGCCCGGCACAAAGCACGGTGACCGTGCTGTATTTCATGTTCGACCAAGGCTTCACCTGGTGGAACCTGGGCATGGCCTCGGCAGTCGCGATGATCGTGTTCGTCGTCATCCTGCTGGTGACCGCGGTGCAGGCGCGGCTGGGAAAGCGGAACGAATGGTGGTGAAGGCCGGAAGCCTGTTGCGCACTGCGCTCGTCGCCCTGCTGGCGCTGGTCGCCGTGCTGCCGCTGCTGTGGATGGTCAACGTCTCGCTGATGGCGCCGGGCACCGCCGCGACCTTTCCGCCGCCGTTCTGGCCGGCGCATCCGACGCTCGCCAATTACCGCGAGCTGTTGCTGCCGCACCCCGGCGGCCTGACCAGCTATCATATCCTGCCCGCGCTGGGGAACAGCGTCGTCCTCGCGTCGCTCACCACGATGCTGAGCCTGTTGCTGTGCGTGCCGGCGGGCTATGCCTTCGCCAAGCTGCGCTTCTGGGGCCGCGCGCGCATGCTCCAGGCCTTGCTCGCGCTCGCCGTCGTGCCGGCGCAGGTCGCGATGCTGCCGCTGTTCCTGATGCTCAAGTCGGTCGGATTGGTGAACACCTA
>NZ_JAKNQQ010000031.1 GCF_022662475.1 Sphingomonas sp. TREG-RG-20F-R18-01 | reverse complement strand
AAAACTAGGGTTAACGTTTCGCATTGATCTATGTAGTTATTAATTTGTTATAAATCAGCGACTATTACTGGGCTAAAGTGGTTTGAATAATCGCCGTTCGGGTGTTTATAATCGGCGACTCCTAGGATTAACGAGCCATGCAGATGGACGTGCCGGTCAACTTGACAGGAGAGGCGATCGGGCTCCCTGGCTCACGAGCAACCACCGAAATGCAGCCTTCATTGGCACGAATCGTCGCCGACGCTATCCACGCCACTGGATGTAGCGCTGCGATCGTATGCCGGGAATGCGATGGCGAACTTGCGATCATTGCAAGCGACGGTGCTGGCTCCCTCCCTAACATCGCACCTGTCGTTTTGGCTTCCGATATAACCAAACAGACACGGGCTCTCGCGACGCAGTTCGCCGATGAGGCACCAGCGTCTCCGATCGGTTTTCATGCGGGGCATGGTCCGGACGTGCGGTTTGCCGCAGCGGCGCGAATCGCATGTGATGAGGATGCCTTCCTCATCGTCCTGCACGATCGGGATCATGCCCCGCTCAGCGCCGCGCAAACCTATGTCCTGCGTGCGCACGCGGCCCATTTGGCGACGATGTTTGAGTTGGCGAGGTTGCGCGAGCGGGTCGAGTTGGTCGATGGCGTTGCCCACGCCAGGGTCGAGCGGCTGCGCTTGCTCGAGTCAGTCGCGGTCCATGCTCGCGATTCCATCATCATCACCGAAGCCGAGCCGCTCGATCTGCCAGGGCCGCGGATCCTTTACTGCAACGCGGCCTTCACCCGGGCGACGGGATATTCGGCCATAGAGATGCTCGGGCAAACCCCGCGGATACTGCAAGGCCCCAAGACAGATCCCGCGGCACGCGCGCGCCTGCGTCAGGCCCTATTGGCCTGGGAGCCGGTTGAGATCGAGATGATCAATTACCGCAAGGACGGCATGGAATTCTGGGTCGAGCTCAGCATCGTGCCAGTGGCGGATGATCGGGGCTGGTTCACCCACTGGGTGTCAGTGCAACGCGACATCACCGAGCGCAAGGCAGCCGAACAGCTCGCTCGTCGCGTGCGCGTTGCCGAATTCGAGAACAAGGCGCTCGAGGCGGAAATTCAGGAGCGCAAGCGGGTCGAGGCTGAGTTGCTCTACACCGCGTTCCACGACAACCTGACGCGTCTGCGAAACCGTGCATTCTTCATGGAACGGCTGACCACAGCCCTCGAACGCGCGCGCGACGAGAAGCTTGCGGCATGCTCGGTGCTGTTTCTTGACCTCGATCAGTTCAAGATCGTCAATGACAGCCTCGGCCATATCGCTGGCGACGCGGTGCTGAAGGAGATCGCGCAACGCCTCAAGGGCTGTATCCGACCACAGGATACGCTCGCACGCATTGGCGGCGACGAATTCGCGATTCTGATCGAGGATGCGGCAGGGCTCGCTACCCCGGTGGGGGTCGCTGAACGGATCATTGACGCGCTGCGTGCGCCTGTCCAGCTCGGTCGGCAAAGCGTCTTTCCCTCATGCAGCATCGGCATCGTCCAGTCGGCCAATCGCCTTGCTCAGCCCGAGGACCTGATCCGTGATGCCGATATCGCGATGTATGTCGCCAAACGCGCCGGCTACGGCGACTATGCCATCTTCGACGCATCGATGCATGACAATGCCGTTGCCCGGCTAACGCTGCAGACCGATCTTCGGCGGGCGATCGATCGCGGCGAGTTTCACCTGGCCTATCAACCCATCGTCGATCCCACGACGGGCTTCATTTTCGGTTTCGAGGCTCTGCTACGCTGGGATCACCCCGACCGGGGGCCGATTGCACCCGACGATTTCATCTTGGTCGCAGAAGAAATTGGGGTGATCCGCCAGATCGATCGCTGGGTTATGCACGAAGCGTGCGCGCAGCTCCGCGAATGGCAACGATACTACGCGAACCCGGCGCTCCGTATGAACCTGAACACCTCCGCAGTCGAGTTCGTCGATCCCGACTTTCTCGCCGATCTGGCAGCCACACTGGTCGAATTCAGCCTGCAGCCGCAATGCATCGAACTGGAGATCACCGAAGGTATCTTCCTGCATCCATCGCCCGGTATCGCAGCGACGATCGCGGCGATCCGTCAGCTCGGCGTGCGGGTCGCACTCGATGATTTTGGCACTGGCTATTCCTCGCTGAGCTACATCAACCGCTATCCCATTGACACGATCAAAATCGATAAGTCGTTTATCGACGGCGTGTGCACGGATTCCCGCACCCGGGCGATCATCGACCTTATCGTCCAATTGGGGCGAACGCTCGATCTCGCAGTCGTCGCGGAAGGGGTGGAGACGAAATCGCAGGCCGATGCGCTTACCGCCATCGGCTGCGGGGCAGTGCAAGGCTTTCATTTTGCCCGACCGCTGTCTCCTTGCGATGCGACGCATTTGCTCGGCTCGACCGATCGCGGCGATCAACAGGCTCTTAACGACTCTTCTGCCACGACTTCGCGATGACCGTCTCGAACGAACGCGCCCGACTCGATGCTCTCTACCAGTTGAACCTTCTCGACACGCCCGCCAGCGAGAGCTTCGATCGCATCACGCGGATGGCGAGCCAGCTTTTCAAGCTGCCAATCGCCGCGGTATCGCTCACCGACCATGACCGCCAATGGTTCAAGTCTCGGGTCGGCATCGCCCACGACGCTGTTACGCGGACCAAGGCGCCGTGCTCGCAGGTTGCAGAAACGACCGATACGCTGGTGATTCCGGATCTTCTCGACAATGCCTTCTACCGGGATTGTCCGATCGCCCAGGATGGCATCCGTTTCTATGCCGGCGCGCCGCTCGTCACGCGCGACGGGCACGGCCTGGGCGCCTTATGCGTCCTTGGGACCGAGCCTCGCAATATCGATCCCAAGGAAATAGCCGCGCTGAACGATCTGGCGGCGATGGTCATGTCACAAATTGAATTGCAGCACGCATTCGGGCGCATCGATCCGCTGAGCGGGCTGCCAAATCCTACCCAGTTCCTTGACGATATCGCCGACCTCGGCCGCGACAAGCCCGGCGAACGCCGGCTTGCCATTATGCTCGACCTTGCGCGGCCTGAGCAGATCAACAACATGGTGCGGGTTATGGGGCCGTCCCACGTCGACGACATGGTGCGTAAGGCGGCGCAGCAATTGCGCGAGATACTGCCAGCTGGGCGCACCGCCTATCATGTCGCCGCCACCCAGTTCGCCTATCTCGCCGATCCGGACATGTCCGATGACGCCTATGCCGCGATGCTGGAAGGGATGCTGAAACGGTCCCGCGCGGAACTAACGGTGCAGCTGGTTTCAACGATGGCAGTGGGTATAGCGCCCTTCATGGTGGGCGAGACAGATCCGCGAGACGTGCTGCGTTTAACGCATAGTGCCGCTCAGGATGCAAGGGGATCCGAGACATCGGTGAGTCTGTACTCGATCAAGAGCGACGGGGCGCATCGACGCCGGTTCGGCCTGCTGAGAGATTTTGAGAACGCGCTTGCCGCTCACGATCAATTGCGGCTGGTGTATCAACCGCGTGTCGACCTTGCGTCGCGCGCGTGCGTCGGCGCTGAGGCCCTGCTGCGATGGCAGCATCCGACGCTCGGCGATGTTTCACCCAGTGAATTCATCCCGATCGTTGAGCGATCCTCCCTTGCGCGACCCTTGACTCAGTGGGTGCTGGACCACGCCCTTGGGCAGCTCAAAAACTGGTCACGAGTGGGCTTGAGGATGCCACTCTCGGTCAACATCTCGGCCGCTAATCTCGAGGAAAGCGATTTTGCGCCCAGCGTCCAGCTGCTGTTGCTCAAGCACGGGATCCGGCCCGAACTCCTCGAGCTTGAATTGACCGAGAGCGCGGTGATGGAAAACATCGGTCCCGCGCTCGACCAACTCAACACGCTATACGGTGCCGGCATCAAGCTTGCCATTGACGATTTTGGAACCGGATATAGCAGCCTTGCCTATCTGCAACGCCTGCCGGCACAGGTCCTCAAGATCGACCAGGGCTTCATCCGCGGCGTGCTGGATGGCGAACGCGAGATGCAGCTGGTGCGCTCGATGATCATCTTGTCGCACGACCTCGGTTTTCACACCGTTGCCGAAGGTGTCGAGACGACCGAGCTCGCCGAGCTGTTGGAGACGATGGGGTGCGACGAGGCACAAGGCTATTTATTTACGCGCCCGCTGGAACCCGCCGCCTTCGTTGCGTGGATCGAGGATTGGAACGCGGCGACGCTGGCGCAAGCGGTCGGCTGAACGGCGCCGCGAAAGTCACATTGGGCAGCAGCGCCGGAGATCGAGGTTTACCGCTTGATCCTAACAAAGCTGCTCAATAACGCTTTCGTGTTGGCATCCGGCACCTGATCGACAAGATTATCGACCATGTCACCAAACGATCCGTCGCCAGATACGGCCTCGACCTTCTGACACGCCATATCCCAGGCACCGAACTCGCGATCATCGACTTCGCGAAACGACAGCATCACCGTCGCCCGATGACGCGTGTCATTCTTGATCCGGCTGAAAGCAGCCTCGACCAGCGGGCCAGAACCCTCAAGCTCCTGAAGAAATCGCTTGCCGTCATAGATCAGAAGGCCGGTGATACTGTCGCGTGCGTTATTGCGCCGCGATGACGCGAGGATCGCCTCGACATCGATCGGCGCTGCGCCGGGTCGCGCCGTGCTGATAAAGCTTAGCTGATGCATGCCGGCCTTTCGATATGGCACGTCGGGTATCGCAAGGTGGTTAAATAGCTGTGAGACTGGGACGTTCGCGCCTATTACCTGTCAAGGACGGGAAATCGGCACGCCAGCCAAAGCGGGCGAGACGACGCCGGCGTTGCATCAATCAGGTCTATCGCGTCCCGAGCTTTGGGCGCTGTCGTAAAGCAGACCGCAACTGCTGGGCTTTCGCCTCATATTCGGTTGCTAGCCCGCGGTGCCAGGAAGCCGCTTCGAATTGGAAGATGCGTCGGCGGCTTGCGGCTCCTTGCACGCGCGGTGCTCATAATATTCCAGATTTTCGTCAGACATGCTGCCTTCAAAGCCCTTTACCACCGTTTGCCCATCCTTATTGCGTGACGGGCACCCTGATTTCGAAGCACTTAGATCCGTTGGACGGCAGGATGATCAGACCGCCGATCGATTGCATCAACCGTTGGACGAGCCCGAGGCCAAGTCCGCCATCCCGTCGAGCGCCTAACTCCGGGAAGGGCAGGCCGTCATCATCGACGATGACGACTAGGTTTTGGTCATCTCGGTGCCGAACGATAATGCGGATATGGCCGCCTTTCTCCTCCTCGAATGCGTGCTTGATCGCATTCGTCGCCAGTTCGTTGACGATCAGCGCTAAGGTCGTGATCTGCACATCCGAGACACCGTCGGATCGGCTTTCGACTTGAAGCGATACAAGGATCTGGCGTGGTTCGGCTTGAGCGTGCAGCGCTTCGCAAATCTGTCTGAGCGACGCTTCGAGCGTGTGATGATGCTGATGAATCAAGGCGGCGCGGGCGCGGGCAAGAACTGCGACACGGTCCATCGTATCAGCCAGTGCTTGCCGCGTTTCCGCGCTTTGCGCGCGTCGGCTTTGGAGCGCCAAGAGACTGACGACGAGCTGGAGATCGTTCGCGCAGCGGTGATTGGTTTCGCGCAGTAGCAGGTCGCCCTCGGGAAAGTCCCGATAGGCTGGGAGAGGACCATGATGCCCTGCCGCACTTTCACCAGCCGTCATGACGCTCTTAAACCGGAATTGGATTGCTCAAAGCCCATCGCTGCATCCGACCCTGTGGACCCTGCGCGCGGATCGTGGAGATAGTCAGGATCGAAATCGCCAAGGCGACATAATGCATCCGCATCGGTGATCGTCATCACCCGCTTGCCGGGTTCGATCAGGCCTTCGCTGCGCAGCAGCTGCAAAGTCCGATTGACGTGAACGGACGTCAGTCCGAGCGTATCGGCGATCACTTCCTGGGTGAGCGGCATCTCGAAGGTGTCATCGCCGCTTCTCAGGCGCTCACTCAACTCGCATAATAAGTGGGCGATACGCTGCTTGGCAGACCGGCGACCAAGGCAGACCGCCAATTGGCTTAGGGTTGCGCTGTCGATCATCGCGAGCCAGGCGATCGTCTTCGCGATGCCGGGATGCTTCTCTGCCAACACGAGCAGCCGTTCCCGTGGCATGCTTAGAACTTTCACCGGGGTCAGTGTTCGCAGCCCGTAGCCGCGGCTTTTCAGCAAGATGGTGTCAGGATTAGCCGTATCCCCCGGGATCAGCAGCGCCACGATCTGGCGACGGCCGTCTCGGGTCAACTTGTATCGGTATGCCCAGCCTTCAAGCACTATATGCACATGATCGGCGCTATCGCTTTCACGCACGAAGTCTTTCGATGCGCCGATCGATCGTGTCATTCCTCCCGCATCCTCCAGCGCGCGCCGCTCTTCCGGTGACAGGAAAGGGGACGCGGCAAGCCGCGTGCCCCCAAACAACGAAGGTCTGGCGGAGGAATGTCCATCTGCGCGGCTAATTTCAAGCATGTTTGGCCCGGCGCACCGGGTCGGTGATGCGCTCGCGATACGCGTTGGCAAGATTCAGATGGACCCTGATAACCTCCGGCTTGGTCGCTCGCTGCGCCTGCTCGAGTTCGGCGTCGGCTCGCTGCTGATAGTAGCTGATATCGTCGGTCATAGCGGCTCCCCGTTTCCATTCAGAAACGATACATATCGCGGCATCGCGGCGCGGTAAGCCTAACCGGCGATACTGTCTGCTAACCTACATTGGGCTCCAGCTGTTGACAGCGGCTCGATCGAGAACCGACGCACGTTCCAAACGACGAAAAGATGCATCCTCCGGTGGGGAACTTGCAAGACAATTCCGCGCTTTTTGAAATTGGCCCACGGAACTGTCGGATAGCATACACTTGGCTACCGAGACTTATGCCGCCGACGATGCTATGCCGCACATATTACTCGCCGTTTTCAGGGCGCGAGTGGCTGGAAGAGCCGTCGTGCTTTCGCCCCAATTTCAGGGGCGATCATGTCTCAGGCCGAATCCGTATATAGTCCTAATTTGCTTCTTCAGGCGATGACGCCTAAGGATCTCGCTCTGCTTACACCCCATCTGGAGCGGGTAGACCTCGCACAGAGTCAGGTACTCAGTCTCGCCCACGAGCTGATCGAGTTTGTCTATTTCCCAGAAGGGGGCGTTGTGTCGATCGTGTCGATAACGCCCGGCGACGGGCGAACCGAAGTCGGTATCTTCGGAATCGAGGGTATGTCCGGTATACCGATCCTGCTCGGCACCGACTCCTCGCCGCAAGAAGTTTTCGTCCAGGTCGACGGCACGACTGCCATGCGTATTGCCGTTGTCGACCTGCGTAACGCCATCCGACAAAGCGTTTCATTGCAAACGCTGCTGTTGCGTTACATTCAGGCATTTCTTATTCAGTCTGCCTACACGACGACATCCAACGCCCATCACCGCGTCGAAGCGCGTCTCGCGCGTTGGCTACTGATGTGCCACGACCGCGTTCAGGGCAACGAGATCCGCCTCACGCATGAGTTCATGTCAATGATGATCGCGGCCCAACGCACCGGCGTCACCGTGACACTACATATTCTCGAAGGTGCAGGCATGATCCGCTCGAAGCGGGGCCGCGTGGAGATACTCGATCGCGAGAAACTCGTCGATCTTGCCGGCGATGCTTATGGCCAGCCTGAAGCCGAATATCGACGGCTTATTGCGCCTTTCGGCCGCGGCACCGAAAGCACGAGCGCTGCGGA
>NZ_JAKNQQ010000030.1 GCF_022662475.1 Sphingomonas sp. TREG-RG-20F-R18-01 | reverse complement strand
ACAACCCATGCACCGACGCGCTTTAGCAAACGCGATAACCTTACGGCTGCGAAAATTACAGCGGTCGACCCGAGCCAGATCACGTCAATCCCAATTGTAGGACTCTCGTTCTTTCATGCGTAGCTGACGGTCGTACGTACCCTGCTGCGCCGACGCATTGCAAAACCGATACCACCGAAGCCAAGGAGCATCATCGTCCACGTAGCAGGCTCGGGAACTGCGCCCGCAACTGCGGAAATCTTCAAATTGGCATTACCAAAAAATGGATTAACCAAGGTGAAGGTGCCTGTTGAAAAGACAGGGGCGTTTGCCGGGCCGGAAAACAAAGTTGGGCTTGAGAACTGCGAAAAGCCTACATTTGGAGCATTAATGTTGAGGGATGCGAACAGTCCATTTCCGAACCCAATGTTTGACGCTACTCCTGCGATTCCGCCGAAAATACCCGCAACGTTCTTGAACGCCAACTGATCTGAGCCAAGAAAGCTACTGAATGTATCCGGCGTTGGATTTGAGTCGAGCTGGAACAAGGCCGTGCCTGAAGGACCCGAGAAATCAAACAGCAGCGGCGCTGCATATGCGGGTGAGGCAAACGCAACCATCGCGGTAGCCATACCAAGTGCTAACTTTTTCATATCTACTCCCTGCCGCACGTGGCCGCATCGTGCGGGCGTTGTGGCTGGGTAAGATACGACCACGGTCCCTGATGGTTTCCAAGTTATTTACAAAAATGGTCATCCCTATTTGGGGCATGAATCAGCGGCATACGGCAAAGCGGATCTTCGAGCGGCTGCGACACAAACATGGCTTTACCGAGGGCTCTACAAAGGCGAAGAAGCATCTTCGAATCTGCCGAGCACAAGGGCGAAGGACTTTTGTGACTCTGGAATAGGTAGAATTAAAAACGATTTTTTTCTTAGAACGTGTCGCAATTCTCTCGATTCTCAAACGATCGTTAATCAGGTTTCGTTTCAAATCGGGACGAAAGGAAGGCCTTAAAATAAGGTTAACATTATATGAACCATTTCTCAATCTGGCGCGTATCTCGCTCAGATCGGCGGCCAAAAGGCCAGCTCCATAAGCCGGTCTTAGGAGGCGATATGAAAAAGGCTCTTTTGGCGGCTTCGGCCAGCGCGCTCGCAATCGCGACGCCCGCACTCGCGCAGACGATGACACCGTCCAACACCAATACGAATAACGGCACGATCGCAGGTGGGAGTGTCGCGGCCGGTTCATACAACCCAACCAGCTCGACGACTGCATCGTACAACCCAACGTCCACCTCGACTGACAACGCAAATAACTCGACCAATGTGTCGGACAGCTCGGCGCGCACGACGACCGACAATGCGAATAACTCGACCAACTACGCCGATAACTCGGCACGGACATCGACTGATAATTCGAACCGATCGACAAACGTTTCGGATAGCTCGGACCGTTCGTCCGGTGCTGCCGGCGCCCAGGTTGCAGCTAACAACGGTGCAACCGCACAAGACAATCGGAACATGTCGACGACGACCCAGTCCACCGACAATTCCAATCGATCGACCACCAACACCCCGACGACCAGCAGTGCGTCGGGTGCCCAGGTAGCCGCCAATAATGGTGGTTCGGCAAGCGACAGCCGCAATATGTCGACCTCTAACAACACGCAGATGGCCGACAACTCCAACCGGTCTACGACGTCCACGGACAACTCGAATCGTTCGTCCACAATGACCGACAACTCGAACCGCTCAACGACGAACAACACTGCGGACAATTCGAACCGTTCAACGACGAGCAGCGCCGCCAGTGGCGCTCAGGTTGCCGCAAACGGTGGATCGTCCGCGACCGACAGCCGCAACATGTCGTCGACCGACAACTCGAACCGGTCATCGACCGACAATTCGAACCGTTCGACCACGGACAATTCGCGGATGACCACGACCAACAGCGCTGCCAGCGGCGCCCAGGTCGCTGCCAACAACGGCGGAACGGCGAGCGACAATCGCAATATGTCTTCGACGAGCACCGATAATTCCAATCGGTCGACGACGACGAGCTCCGCGAACGGTGCGCAGGTCGCTGCCAACAATGGCGGAAGCGCCAGCGACAGCCGGAATATGTCGAGCACCGATAATTCGAACCGGTCGACCACGACCAGTTCGGCAAACGGCGCCCAGGTCGCTGCCAACAACGGCTCGACCGCCAACGACAATCGCAATCTGTCGACCACCGATAATTCGGATCGATCGGTGAAGACCAGCGCATCGAACGGCGGAACTGGATCGGTAGCCAACGGCGGTAACGCGAGTTATTCGGACACATCGATGCGCTTTGAACCCGTGGCGAGCGCAGGGACGGGGACGGCAGCAACGTCAAACGCATTCGGCAACAGCGCTGTTGTGTCCTCCGCGACACTTGCCAGCTATGTAACCGGCGTGCGGGTAAACTATGCCGCTCCCTCGGGTAGCCGCGATGGCTCGATCAACAACAGCCTAAGCACGGGCGCGGGCGCGTTCCAGAACTTTGCCGGCACGCAAGCACTGAACATGAACACCGGCGCTGCGGCATCGCAGAATTCGGCGGTCAATGTCAGCGTCTCCGCTGGCACGATCAACCTCGGAGCACGATAAGAGAAGGGAACGGGGCAGCAGTGTGCTGCCCCATTTCTTCCTTTGTTCGGAGGCTGAAATGGTAAAAAATTCGCACGCTCGAGCTATTGCAATACTCGTCGCAATTGTGGCGCTTTCGCCACAAGTTTCTAACGCGCAAATACAACCCGGAGCACCCGTATCTCCGGTTATCGGCGAAGCTTCGGTTGCCCCGTTTGGTGCGGTAAATCCGGTAGAAAACGCAGATCTGAAGGTGGTCACTGGACAGGCCGATCTTGCTCAGGTCGTCAACGCTCAGAATAACGGCGTTGTGAGCGGTAATACTGTTACCGGAAATTCACAGACAGGGACTATCCACTTCGATAGTAGCTCGTTCCAAAACCTGAACGGACTTTCGCTACTGAGCGCGAATACCGGTAACAATGTTTCGATAAACTCGTCACTAAACGTTAACGTCGCGATTAATCGGTAGATGAAAAGAGCCTCCTTTTGGCGTCAGGTATCATTCGGGGCGGCAGCGACGTTGTCGGCCTGTACAAGTATACCATTGCCTGAAGGCGGTGCTCCCCTTAATTATTCTACTTCTCTGAACTTTACGGTGCCGGTGACTAGTTTGATCGGTCGCAGGTTCGAAACTGTGGTTCGCCAACAATATGATTTCAGCTGCGGATCGGCAGCGCTGGCGACCTTGCTTCGTTATCATTATGACGATCCGCAGAATGAGCAAAGCGTCTTTCTGGGAATGTGGCATGACGGCGACAGGGCGCAGATCCAGCGCCTCGGTTTTTCGCTTCTGGACATGAAGCGGTACCTTGCCGCGCGAGGTCTTGCTGCTGATGGTTATAGAGTCAGCCTTGCGCAGATTGCTGATGCGAAAATCCCCGGCATCGCTCTTATCAATTTTAATGGTTATCGCCATTTTGTAGTCGTAAAGGGCATCGATAAGGATACCCTCCTGCTTGGCGATCCATCGCTTGGACTTCGGCGCGAAAGCACTCGTCGTTTTCAGAGCCAATGGAATGGTGTGTTCTTTATTGTCAGTGGTCGGTCAACGGTCGCGCAAGCGCATTTTAATATGGCGCGAGATCAGGTACGAGCGCCCCGCGGTTATGTTTTTCCGGGAGGGGATCCCCTCGATCTAGCGGCGCTTGCTCTCACCCGACCGCAATCAGGGGAGTTCTGATATGTCGTTCGTCACTGCGCTACTTGTCGCGGCATCTCCTTTAATTTCGCAAACTAGCACGCTGCCAGTCCCCGACCGAGAACTTGCCACGATGCGCGGCGGTGTACTTTTGCCGAACGGACTGAATGTTGCCGTCGGCATTGACATTCAGACGCGGATCGACGGTGTCCTGGCATTGCACACCATCTACACCAGCGAACAGCCGAACCCTGGCATTCGGGTCTATACCGATGGTACCAATAGCCCCGCTACCGCACCAACAACCACGACAGTGATTACAGGTGGCAGCGGAATGATCCCCACTGTTTCCGTGGGCCGTTCCCCTACTGGCACTACCATTGTTGCCTCGAGCTCAAGCGCGCCGATGACGGTGAACGTGGTCTCCGGTCCTACGTCGGGTTGGCTCGACGCCGCAGGCCAGACGATGGTGCCCGTCGTGGCGAACGGTCCCGCAGTAGCTGCAAATTCGGGCGTGATTTCGCTTGCAAATGATGACCGCGGCGCACGTGTAACGCTGGTTGCACCCTCGGTTCAGGTCGATCATCTCGTTGGCCAAGCGACCGGAGCAGTTGTTTCCAATACCGCCAGTAACCGGGTTATCGACACCGTCAGCTCGGTCAACGTTGATCTGGTTGGAATTCCTGCTGGATTGTCAGGTGGTATATTAATGGTCAATCGGCTTGCAGCCGACGCTGCGAGCCGACGCTAATTAAGCTCGCAATAGACGAGAAAAGGGGATGGATATGAAGGAAATGGGGCGGGGCAGCGGCGCGTGCGCGCTAGGTTTTGTAGCGGTCAGCTTGATCACATCGAGTACGGCGTCTGCGCAGATTGGTGTGGCCACTGCTGGCGAGCCCAGCATCGCGGAGATGCGCCAGGCTTTGGCGGCAGAGAGAGCAGAGCTCGACAGGCAGCAAAAGGTGCTGGAGGCACAGCGGTTGCGGATCATGTCCCTTGAGGCCCGGCTTGGCCCAGCCGGCGCATCGGCCGTAACCGGTACCGCTTCCACTCTCTCGCCCGGTGGGGTTCCCTTGCCAGCCTCGCCGCCGCCTGCTCCGCCGACGGCTGTCGCACAGTCAGCGCCGGGTCTTAGCAACGGAGTTCAATCGGTTGGATCTGCGCCTGTCGACCAACGGCAGGTCCAAGTCGCGGTCTTGTCAGAGCAAGGGGGCATTATCACTAAGGCGGGTCAGCTGACGCTCGAAGGTGATCTGGAATATGCGCGCTCTGATCGCAGCGATGTAGTTTTCCGAGGCGTTCAGATACCCGAAGCGGTGCTGATCGGTGTATTTGATATCAATCAAAGCCGCCAGGACGTTCTTACGGCTGCCGTCGTTGCACGACTTGGCTTGACCAGCCGTTTTGAAATCAACGGTCGGTTCCCGTTTGTCTATCGATCCGACAAGTCGGTTATTGCGCCGGTTGCTAACCCAATGAGTCCGAACGCCGGCCAAATCGATAGCCCCGTCACCGCACGTAACCTTGGAGACATTGATTTTGGCGTGCGCTATCAGATTACCGATGGCCAAAGCGGCGCTCCCTATCTGATCGCTGGCCTTCAAGCCGTAGCGCCGACCGGAACGGACCCATTTGCTGTGCCACGCGATGCGCTCGGTAATGCCTTGCGCGGTGCCACGGGAGCGGGCTTTTGGGGCGTCACGCCCAATCTGACCGCCATCCTTCCGTCCGACCCTGCGGTGCTATTCGCTACAATTGGCTATACTCGGAATTTCGGCCGCAATATCGGTCGTCAGATTGGGGGCACGCTCGTAGACCGCGTTCGCCCCGGTGACGCGCCCTCAGCAAGCGCGGGAATTGCGATATCGCTAAATCCGCGGACATCGATCAGCTTTGGGTACGCCCATACCTGGGCGTTTGGCACCAGCACGCGGCTGCGAATGCTCAGCACGACGGACAATACGCCGGGACCGGCGATCGACACGACCAGTCGTGATCTACAGCTTGGCCGCTTCCTGTTTGGCGTGAGTTATCGCACCAGTCCGAAAACGACGGTGAACTGGAACGTCGAAGTCGGTGCGACCAATGATGCCGCAAACGTGAGGACGTCGCTTCGTATCCCGTTCACCATCAACGCATTCTGATAGCCGCGTCCGAGCGCCTCGACGTCGCGCCGACAACGTTCCGCGTGCTGGTGACGCGTCTGCTTAATAAATAGGCAGATTTGACCGGTCGGGAGAAAACCCGCCACTCTGCTGGCCTTAAAATTGGCAATCGGCTAACTCGTTGCGGTCTCTCTAGAAAGCCGGTGCCATAGCTCGATGAATCCAAAAAAGACAGGCAGTGTGGAGCTGGTGCTCGCCGCACCCGCTGGAACGGCGCGCGAACTCATCGAGGCACGGGATTGGGGAACGACGCAGGTCGGTCCGCAACGCGATTGGCCCGATGCGCTACGGATGGCGCTCAACCTGATCCTTAACTCGCCCGAAAAGATGTTTCTGGCATGGGGGCCGGAACTAACATTTTTTTTCAACGATGGTTACGCCACGATCCTCGGTAACAAGCTTTCCCGGGCGATGGGTGCGCCGATGCGCGAGATTTGGTCCGATGTCTGGGATGATATTGAACCGATCGTGGACAAGGCGCTTGCCGGGGAAGCAACGCGATATGAGGACTTCCCGCTCAGCATGACTCGCCACGGCAAGCCAGAAGAAACCTGGTGGTCGTTTTCATATTCGCCGCTTTATGATGCCCAAAACATCGTTCAGGGAATGTTCTGCGTCACTTCGGAAACGACTGAGCGCGTCGTGTCGACTGCTGATTTGCACGATTTGAACGCCACGCTTGAAACCCGCATTCACGAGCGCTCGTCGTCGCTTCTGAAAGCAGAAGAGCAGCTTCGTCAAAGCCAAAAGCTGGAGGCGATCGGCCAGCTCACCGGGGGCGTGGCGCACGACTTCAATAATCTGCTGACCGTCATCCGTGGTTCGGTCGATATCCTGCGTCGTGACGGCCTCACCGAGGAAAAGCGGAACCGTTACATTGCCGCGATCGGGGACACGGCCGATCGTGCCGCGGCGCTCACCGGTCAGCTGCTTGCGTTTGCACGCCGACAGGCATTGAAACCCGAGCTGTTTGACGCCGGGGATAGCTTGCGCGAGGTGGCGGATATGATTCGCACGCTGGCGGGATCACGTATCGCGCTTGATATCGAGATGCCGGAAGAGTCGTGCTTCATCATGGCCGATCGCAGCCAGTTTGACACGACGCTGATTAATCTCGGCATCAACGCGCGCGACGCCATGAACGGCGAGGGCAAGTTGACGATGGCAACCGGCCCGGTGTCCGGCATCCCGGAGATCCGATCGCATCCACCCGTTGCCGGCGACTTTATCGCGGTGACGATCACCGACAGCGGCAGCGGCATCAGTGAGGAGGTTCTCGGTCGAATCTTCGAGCCATTTTTCACCACGAAGGAGATCGGAAAAGGTACCGGGCTTGGTCTCTCCCAGGTGATCGGCTTTGCCAAACAGTCCGGCGGGGATATTCGGGTGGACACCACCAGCGGCGAAGGCACGACCTTCACGCTTTATCTTCCCCGCGCTTACCCCGAGAACGATTCCGAGCAGGCTCAGGATGACGATGACGGGCCGGTCGATGGCGAGGGCATGTGCGTACTGCTGGTCGAAGATAATGAGCAGGTCGGCGAGTTCGCCACTCAAGCTTTAAAAGAGCTGGGTTACGACAGCATCCATGCGGTCAATGCTGACCGCGCGCTTGAGGAACTAGCCAAGGATTATAGTCGTTTCCACGTCGTGTTCTCTGACGTGGTGATGCCCGGAATGAGCGGGCTGGAGCTGGGCCAGGAAATCCGTCGGCGCTATCCCGACGTGCCCGTCGTTCTTACCAGCGGCTACAGCCACGTGCTCGCGCAGAACGGCAAGCACGGGTTCGAGCTGCTGCACAAACCATATTCGGTCGAGCAGCTATCGCGCGTGCTGCGCAAGGCGATCGGATGGGCGAAAAGCAAGAGAGCGACGAGCTAGGCGTCAGTCTCTACGCCCTTCCCCGCGATCGAACGGGCCGATCAGGCGCCGATATTCAGCCTCGGGTGCTCCGTAAGCATCGCCAGCAAGATCGACCAGTTTTTCGCGATCGAGGATGATGACCCGTGCCCGCTTAGCGTATATCTGTGCCTGTTCTATGTCGTGACGCCGTGTTGGAACTATCTGATATCGGACAGTTCAAAGCCATCGCGACAAATCGCATGGAACCAAAAATTGACATCGCAATGTGCCTTTTGCCAAATTGCGGTTGCTGCTGTTGGAAGAGACTGCTTTCCGGCCTGCCATGCCCAGGCTGACCTCTCCGGGACGGCCGAAGTCAAGATGCGCAGGTCTAATGTAGGTTATCCGACAGTAGCGCTCTCCAACCTTAACAGGTCAGGGTAGCGGGATATGTATCTTTTTCTGAACGGGCAATTGAGGTCGAATC
>NZ_JAKNQQ010000003.1 GCF_022662475.1 Sphingomonas sp. TREG-RG-20F-R18-01 | reverse complement strand
TAAGGGGAAGGCGATGTTCTGCGCGACGGAAAGATGCGGGTAGAGCGCATAGGATTGGAACACCATGGCAATGCCGCGATCCGCCGGCTCGACCGCGGTGACGTCGCGGCCGCCGATTTCGATACGGCCGGCACTCGGCGTTTCCAGCCCCGCGATCAACCGCAACAGCGTCGACTTGCCGCACCCCGATGGACCGATGATCACGATGAACTCGCCCGATGCGATCGAGAGATCGGTCGGATGCAGCGCGGCCGCCGCACCGAAGGTCTTGGAAAGATGCTCGACGACGACGCTGCTCATCGGCACGACCGTAGCCGTGGTCCCACGCCGGTCAACTCATGACGCATTCCCGGGGGCGGGTTCGAGGCGCATCAGCGAGACTGAAGCCCATATTCAGCGTTGCAGGGGAGGGCTGTCGCTCCCCTTCTCCAGCGTATGTCCATCCGGAATTTGGGGGGCGGGGAACGCGGGGTTTTGGAACGCATCGTGTGGGCCGCTCTCCGGCGCGGCGATCCTGGGCGGAGATGCTGGCCAACAAGGTATGGCCTGCCGACGAACGTCTGGAGACGCCTCAACGGCACGCGCATGTGAACCCGAACAACCCGCACGAGCACCGGATCCAGTGGCGGATGCGGCACGTCTAGCTTAGTCAGTAAGCGCCAGGAATGGCTGGAAGGTCCCGTCTCTGATGCCCCACACACAAGGTGATGGGACCGGCCCAAAAGGGCCCCTGCGGGCGCCGCAGGTAATGGAAACTTAGGCATAATGGTGGACGCACTTGGGCTCGAACCAAGGACCCGCTGATTAAGAGTCAGCTGCTCTACCAACTGAGCTATGCGTCCATTCCCGCTTGGTAGGGGCAGCGCGTCAGCGCCGCCGTTGCCGGGAGGCGGTCGGTTAGCAGCGTCTGCGCAGCTTGCAAACCCTTTTTTGCGATTGCGGCAAAAAACTCACCAGCGACCCTCGGTTTTATGGTTCGACCGGTTGATCGACATCAGGATGCCGAGGCACAGCATGAACGTCATCTGGCTCGATCCGCCATTGCTGATCAGCGGCAGGGGGACGCCGACGACCGGCGCCATCCCCATCACCATCGCCATGTTGATCGCGACATAGTAGAAGATCGTCGCGGCGAGCCCGGCGGCGGTCAGCTTCGCAAAGCGTGACTGGGCTTTCAGGGCGGTGGACAGGCCCCATTGCACGATCAGGACGAACGCCACGATCAGCAGGACGCCGCCCAGCAGGCCCCATTCCTCCATCATCGTCGCCAGCGCGAAATCGGTGTGCCCCTCGGGCAGGTAATCGAGATGGCTCTGCGTCCCGTTGAGGAAACCCTTCCCGAAGATCCCTCCCGACCCGATCGCGATCTTCGACTGGCTGATATGGTAACCGATACCCAGCGGATCGCTTTCGGGATCCAGGAAGACGAGGATGCGGTTGCGCTGATAGCCGTGCAGCACGAAGTTGACCGCGAGCGGCACGGCCGCACACAGCGACAGGGCGCCGATGATGAAAAGCCGCAGCGGAACGCCGGCCAGGAACATCACCGTGACGCCACCGATCGTAATCATCAGCGCGGTTCCGAGGTCCGGCTGTTTCATGACCAGCGCCGCGGGGATCAGGATCAGAATTGCCGCGGGCCAGATCGCCCCGAACCGCCGTGTCTCGTTCGGGGGCAGCATGTCGTAGAATTTGGCGCAGGCGAGGACGATGCAGGGCTTCATCAGCTCCGACGGCTGCAGGCGAATGAAACCGACGTCGAGCCAGCGCTGGCCGCCGCCGCGCACCGCGCCGACCAGCTCGACCAGCACCAGCATCAGGCACAGCGCACCATAAGCTGGGATCGCGCCGGTGTTCCACCAGCGCTCGGGCACGCGCGACAGCGCCAGCGCCACGCCCAGCAGCATGAAGAAGCGGATGCCCTGCGACAGCGCCCACGGCCGGACACTGCCGCCCGCCGCCGAATAGAGCACGAGCAGGTCGAAACAGCCGATCGCCAGCACCAGCAGGATGATCTTCCACGGCAGCTGGGCGAACGGGGCGGGGACGATGCTGCGCGTGCTCATCGCGGATCGTGCTCCGTGCTGCCGTCCTCGGCGACCGTATTGCCGGGCGCGGCACTGTTGGCGAGCGCTTCGGCGGCAGCGACGTCGGCGGCGGCGGCCGCGCGGACGGCGGGCGCGTCGGTCGGTGCGGTCGCATCGCGCTCGGTCTGGGCGCCGACCGCGAGCGGCGGCGCATTGGCGGCGGCGCGGTAGGCGGCGGTCTCGGCCGCCATGCGGGTCCGGATGTCGCCACCCCAGGTCGGTTCCGCTTCGGCCAGCGACGCCATCGCGCGGTCGCGGTCGAACAGCCATGTCATGATGTCGCGCGCGATCGCGGGCGTGTCGAGGTTGCGGACGGTATGGCCACCATGTTCCAGCACCACGGCGATCGCGTAGCGCGGGTTGTCATGCGGCGCAAACCCCTGGAACAGCGCGTGGTCGCGCATCTTGAAGGGAAGCGATCCGTTCTTCAGCACGCCGCCCGCGCGCTCGGCCATCGTGATGCGGCGGACCTGCGCGGTGCCGGTCTTGCCCGCAAGCGCGACCCCCGGCGTCAGCATTCGCGCAGCGCCGCCAGTCCCCCCGCCGTTGACCACGCCCCACATCGCCTCATGGACCGTCCGGAGGTGGTCGGGCTGCACCAACAGGGCAGGGGCATCGGTGTGGACATGGCCGGTGAGCAAGCTGGGCTGGAGCGCACGACCCGAGGCGAGCCGCGCCGCCATCACCGCCAGTTGCAGCGGGTTGGTCAGCACATATCCCTGGCCGATCGAGGCGTTCAGCGAGTCGGCCACGGTCCAGGCCTGTTTGTAGCGACGCAGCTTCCATGCCGCGTCCGGGACGGTGCCATAGCGCTGGCTCCGGAAGGGCAGGTCGAACTTCTGGCCGAGCCCGAGCGACCGCGCGACCGGCGCGACGTTGTCATACCCGAGGCGCCGGACCATTTCGTAGAAATAGATGTCGCAGCTCTGCATGATCGCGTTCTTGAGATCGAGCGCGCCGTGGCCCCGTTTGAGATGGCAGTGGAACACGCCCGTCCCGACGCGCAACGCTCCGCTGCAGAAGACGCGCTCTGACGCGGGGACGCCAGCGCCGAGCAGCGCCAGGCCATTCATCGGCTTGACCGTCGATCCCGGCGGATACAGGCCCTGCAGGACCTTGTTCATCAACGGCACATGGTCGTTGTCCGACAGCATCTTCCATTCGAGATGGCTGATCCCGTCGGAAAAGTTGTTGGGGTCGTACGCCGGCATCGACACCATCGCCAGCATTTCGCCGTTGGTGCAGTCGATCACGACGACCGAGCCGGACTGCGTGCCCAGGCGACGCGCGGCATAGTCCTGCAGCCCCGCGTCGATCGTCAACCGGACGTTCTGGCCGGGCTGGTCGGGTCTGGTCGCGAGTTCGGCGACGAGCTTGCCGCGCGCGGTCACCTCGACGCGTTTCTGGCCGGCAACGCCGCGCAGCGTCTTTTCCAGCGTCTTTTCCAGCCCGTCCTTGCCGAGCTTGAAGCCGGGTGTGACCATCAGCTGGTCGTGCGTCTGCTTATACTGCTCGGCCGACGCGGCGCCGACATAACCGGTCAGGTGGGCGACGGCCGCCCCGGCGGGATAGCTGCGCGAGAAGCCGCGCGTGGGGGCCACGCCGGGCAGTTCCGGCAAGCGCACGCTGACCGCGGCGAAGCGTTCCCAGTCCAGATTCTCCGCGACCTGGACGGGTTGGAAACCCGCCGCATGCTCTAGGTCGGAGACCAGCCGGTCCATCTCCTCCGGCGGCAGTTTCAGGACGTCGCGGAGCAGGGCGAGCACGCGATCCTTGTCCTCGAGCCGGTCGGGAATGATGTCGACCCGGAAATCGGTCCGGTTGTTGGCAATCGGCGCGCCGTGCCGATCGACAATCCAGCCGCGGCGCGGCGGGACCAGCGTCATGTTGACGCGGTTGCTTTCCGACAGGGTGGTATAATGTTCGTTCTCGGCGACGGCGAGCCACGCCATCCGGCCCGCCAGCGCCACGCCGACCAGCCCCTGACCCGCGCCTAGCAGCACCGCGCGTCGCGAAAAGCTGAAGCTTTGCGCCGCCTCGGTCATCACCTTGTTGGAATTGCCGAAGGTCGGCCCGGTCACGCCGTTTCCTCCTCGCGCGTCAGCATCGAGCAGATGCGCGTCGCGAGGGGAAACAGCAAGGTGGTTACCGCGATTTGCAGCATCAAAAGCGTGTCGACGTGCGCGCCGAGCGGTGAAGCGACGAGCCGCCCGAGGATGAGGCAGAAGCAGATCGATCCACCGGCGATCAGCCAGTCCTGCCAGAAATCGCGAAACACGACGCGCTGGTCGATCAGGTCGATCATGAAGAAGCACAGGGTCCAGAACAGCATCGAATTGCCGAGCGGCTGGCCGCTTAGCAAATCGTCGTACAGCCCAAGCGGCAGCGGCGCCCATACCGGCAGGCTCAGCGGACGGGACAGGCGCCAGCCGAGCAGCATCAGCAGTCCGAACGGCGGCAGGACCGGGATGTTGGCGATGACCGGCCAGACCGCGAGCGTCGATGCAAGCACGACCGACAACGCCGGTACGAAGCGCGCCAGGCTGTGATCGGGTGGCTCGTCGAAGGGGCCGCGAATCTGGCTCATCGCGCGGCGGGCCGCGCAGGTCGGGACGTTGGCTTGGCCTTGGGCTTGGGTGTCGGCTTCGGGGCGGGCTGCGGAACCGCGACCGGGGGCGGGGGTGGCAGGAACGCCTGTTGCACCATCGCATAGTCCAGCGTGTCGGGCTGCGCATAGCTCCGCGCGATTGCGGCATCCCGGCCGCGCCGGACGATGTGACCAACCGGAACGTCGGGCGGATAGATCCCGCCGATCCCGGACGTGACGAAAACGTCGCCCGCGGCAAAACCGGGATTGGCCATCGCGACCGAACGGATGTCGATGAGCCCGTCGCCGCGCCCCGCCGCCAGCGCCGGCATGCCGTCGCGGGTCCGGCGCACGGGAACGACGCTTTCTGGATCGGTCAGCAACAGCACGCGCGCACTATTGGGTCCCGTTTCCAGGACCCGGCCGACCAGGCCGTCGGGCCCGGTAACCGGTTGCCCCGACGCAACGCCCTGCCAGGATCCGGCGTTGAGCACCGCAAAGCGGCGCGTGCTGGCGCCGGAGGAACTGACCAGGCGTGCGGTGACGACCGGATCGGCAACGCGTTCGCGCAACCGCAGCAACGCGGCGAGCCGCCGGTTGTCATAGCCCAGCGACCGCGCGCGCATGAACAGCGCGTGCTGGTCGGCAAGCTGCTTGCGCAGCCGGCGGTTCTCGTCGCGGACGCCGAAATATTCGGACACGCCGCCCGGGATCGCGCCGAACCACTGGCCCACCGTGGATAGCCCCGACGAGATCGGCGTCGTCACTTCGGCGACGCTGGCGCGCAGGACCGCGAAGGCCGGCGGATCGATCGCCGACAGGGCAAGAAGCACCGCGGCGACCAACGACCCTGCAACCGCGATCACATAGCCAAGAAACAAACCATATTGCGCCCGCCGCGAAAAACCCGGGCGCCGATTGCGAGGCGGCGCCATGTTACCCCCGTCCAAAGGCCCAAAGGCCGCCTGATGCTACCATCTGTAGCGACGGCCGCCTGCGCTGAGTAGGGGTTCGCGTACCCATCCCGCTTGACGGCCCTTCATTCTTGCTGCGTGCGCCCCGCTCAGGCGCTGTGCAGCACACCGCGGTAGATCGGATCCTCGAGCGCCCGCCCGGTGCCGAGCGCAACGCAGGTGAGGGGGTCGTCCGCGATCGTGACCGGCAGGCCGGTCTCGTCGCGCAGAACCTCGTCGATGCCCTTGAGCAGCGCACCGCCGCCGGTGAGCACGATCCCCTGATCGACGATATCGGCCGCCAGCTCGGGCGCGGTATTCTCGAGTGCGATGCGGACACCCTCGACGATCTGGCCGACCGGCTCGCTGAGCGCCTCGGCGATCTGGCCCTGGTTGATCTGGATTTCCTTGGGCACGCCGTTGACGAGATCGCGGCCCTTGACGTGGATCGTCAGGCCGATCCCGTCGAGCGGCGGCTTGGCGACGCCGACTTCCTGCTTGATCCGCTCCGCGGTCGCGTCGCCGATCAGGAGGTTGTGGTTGCGACGGACGTAGGAGACGATCGCCTCGTCCATCTTGTCGCCGCCGACGCGCACCGACGTGGTATAGGCGAGACCGCGCAGCGACAGCACCGCGACTTCGGTCGTGCCGCCGCCGATGTCGACGACCATGCTGCCGATCGGCTCGGTGACGGGCATGTCGGCGCCGATCGCGGCGGCCATCGGCTCCTCGATCAGCCAGACCTGCGACGCGCCGGCGTTCGACGCGGCATCGCGGATCGCGCGGCGCTCGACCGAGGTCGAACCCGAGGGGACGCAGATCACGATCTGCGGCCAGCGCATGAAGCGTCGCTGCCCGCCGTGGACCTTGCGAATGAAGTGCGCGATCATCTGCTCGGCCACGTCGATATCGGCGATCACGCCGTCGCGTAAGGGGCGGATCGCCTGGATGCTGTCGGGGGTCTTGCCCATCATCAGCTTGGCGTCGTCGCCGACCGCCTTGACGCGCTTGACGCCGTTGAGCGTTTCGACCGCGACGACCGAGGGTTCATTGAGCACGATGCCGCGACCGCGCAGATAGACGACGGTGTTGGCGGTCCCCAAATCGATCGCCATGTCGTGCGAGGAGAAGCGAAAGAGATTCGAGAAAAAGCCCATGGATCGTTCCGTTTCACGCCGGGTGCGGTGGCTTCCGGCAGGTCGCATTTCGCCCCCGCGACATGCTTAAGACCGTGGCTTTCAGAGCGAAGCCCACGCTCTGGTTAAGTCACGGTTACGGCTCGCGGGATGGCGTCGCTTGGGCTAGAGCTTAAGGCATGTCAATACGCCGCCTCCCCGAACATCTCGTCAATCGTATCGCTGCCGGTGAAGTGGTGGAACGGCCAGCCAGCGCGTTGAAGGAGCTGGTCGAGAATGCGATCGACGCGGGCGCGACGCGGATCGCGGTGCGGCTGGCGGGCGGGGGGACCGACCTGGTCGAAGTCACCGACGACGGGTGCGGGATGCAACCGTCCGACATGGCGCTCGCGCTGGAGCGACATGCGACGTCGAAGCTGCCTGATGAAGCGATCGAGGCGGTCAGCACGCTCGGTTTCCGCGGCGAGGCGTTGCCCTCGATCGCGAGCGTCGCGCGGATGACATTGGAGAGCCGGGTGCCGGGCGCGGAAGGCTGGTCGCGCGTGATCGACAATGGCGTGCTGGAGTCGGAAGGCCCCGCCGCGATCCCGCCCGGGACTCGCGTGCGGGTCGAGGCCTTGTTCGCCCGAGTGCCTGCGCGGCGCAAGTTTCTGCGTTCGCCGCGTGCGGAGTTCGCGGCGTGCATGGACGTGGTGCGGCGGCTTGCGATGGCGTGGCCGGATATCGGGTTCTCGGTCGAGCATGACGGGCGGCGCTCGCTGTCGGTCAGCGCAGGGGAGACCTTGCCCGATCGAGTCGCTGGGCTGACCGATCGCGGGCTGGTCGAGAATGGCGTCGGGGTCGATTTCGTCCGCGAGGGGATCGGGCTTGGCGGGATCGCCGGGCTGCCGACGTTCAACCGCGGGATTGCGGACCATCAATATCTGTTCGTCAACGGGCGTCCGGTGAAGGACCGGTTGCTGATCGGTGCGATTCGCGGGGCCTATGCCGAGATGATGCCGCGCGACCGGCATGCGGTGGTGGCGCTGTTCCTCGACGTCCCGCCCGATGTGGTCGACGTCAACGTCCATCCGGCCAAGACCGAGGTGCGGTTTCGCGATCCCGCGCTGGTCAGGGGGCTGATCGTCAGCGGCTTGCGCAGGGCGCTGGACGAGGCGGGGCATCGCAGCCAGCGGCCGACGGAAAGTGCGCTCGCGGCATGGACGACAGAAACTAGCCCCTCCCCTTCAGGGGAGGGGTTGGGGTGGGGAAGTCCAGCAGAACTCCGGCTCGGTGAGACACCCCCCACCCCCAACCCCTCCCCTGCAGGGGAGGGGCTTCCCGTGGATCAGAGGTCCTACGCGTTAAACGACCGCCGCTCCTTCGTCACCCCACCCCCGCTAGCCCGCGCCGAACCCGCCTACACCCCACCCCCCGAAACCGTCGCCTACCCGCTCGGCGTCGCGCGCGGGCAGGTCGGCAAGACCTACATCGTCGCCGAAGCGCAGGACGGGCTGATCCTCGTCGACCAGCACGCCGCGCACGAACGCCTCGTGCTCGAGCGGATGCGCACGGCGATGGCGTCCGGCGGAGTCGCCAGCCAGGCGCTGCTCCTCCCCGAAGTGATCGAGCTCGACGAATCCGCCTGCGACCGCCTCGAGGCGCGGGCATCCGAGCTCAGCGAGTTCGGCCTAGACCTCGACCGCTTCGGCCCGCGCGCGATGCTGGTGCGCGGCGTGCCGGCGATGCTCGGGCAAAGCGACGTCACCGGCCTCGTTACCGACCTCGCCGACGAACTCGCCGCCTTCGACGAGGCGCTGTCGCTACGCGAGCGACTCGATCACGTCGCTGCGACGATGGCGTGCCACGGATCGGTGCGGGCAGGGCGGATCCTGTCGGTCGCCGAGATGAATGCCCTGCTGCGCGAAATGGAAGTCACTCCGCATTCGGGGCAGTGCAACCACGGCCGCCCGACGTGGGTGAAGCTGGCGCATGGCGACATCGAGCGGCTGTTCGGTCGGAAGTAGCAGGGCCAATTCCGCGGGACTCGAAATGAACGGGAAGGAGAAAGACGAAATGCTGGGTTTCGTTCATCGAACGGAAACAAATCTCGTACGGCGCATTTACACGACGACAGCCCCCATCGTCGTATCGGACCGCCCCATGACCAAAGTTCTGCCCGTCTTTTTCGCGCTCATTCCGCTCGCGGCCCTGGTCGGTGCGTGCGCGGTAACAGGCTGACCATTTCCGCCTGTCCTACATGCGATCGGCATGGCATCATGCACGCGCGCTCTTTGACGGCACCGGCACCGCATTCCTGATCCGTTAGGGCGATGGGTCGACGGCATCCGATACCGCCTAACCTTTGCCTAACCTTCCGCGCTCCCATCCAACCGAAAAGGGCCGCCCGGATCACTCCGGACGGCGCTTTTCGCACAGTAACCGAATGACTTACGCTGCGGCAGGAGCCTCGACGTCGTCCTGGTTCGAGGCAACCTCGGCGGTCGCGCCGGGTTCTGCGTTGGGATCGTAATCCTCAACGAAGCCAGCCTCGTCCTTTTCGAACATCGCTTCCATGACGTTGACGCCCTCGGCCTGCATCTTCGCCTCTTCGGGCGAGCGTGCAATGTTGACCTTGATCGTCACCGACACTTCCGGGTGCAGCGAAACCTTGACCTCGTAAAGGCCGATGGCCTTGATCGGCTTGTTGAGCACGATTGCCGACTTCGACACCTTGTGGCCTTCGGCCTCGAGGATCTCGATCAGATCGCGCACCGCGACCGAGCCGTACAGCTGGCCGGTGTTCGACGCCTGACGGATCAACGTCACGGTCGTGCCGTCGATGTCCTTGGCCTCGACTTCCGCTTCCGAACGACGCGCTGCGTTCTCGGCAACGATGTTCTCGCGATTCTTTTCGAAGACCTTGCGGTTGGCTTCGTTGGAGCGAAGCGCCTTCTTGTTCGGCAGGAGGAAGTTGCGGGCGAACCCGTCCTTCACCTTGACGACGTCGCCGATGTTGCCGAGCTTGTCGACGCGTTCCAGCAGGATGACATCCATCTCAGCCGCTCCTTACTTAACGATGTAGGGCAGAAGGCCCAGATGACGCGAACGCTTGATCGCCTGGGCGAGCTCGCGCTGCTTCTTTGCGCTCACCGAAGTGATACGCGACGGGACGATCTTGCCACGCTCGGACACGAAGCCCTGGAGCAACCGGACGTCCTTGTAATCGATCCGGGGAGCGTCTTTTGCGGAGAACGGGCAGCTCTTGCGGCGGCGGAAAAATGGGCGTGCCATGGTCTATAGCTCCTTATTCGCCGTCGAAGTCACGACGCGGGCGGTCGCCGCGGTCAGGACGATCACCGCGGCCTTCACGGCCACCTTCGCGGTCGCCACGACGCTCACGGTCGCGCTCGGACTTGCGCATCATCACGGTCGGGCCCTCTTCGAGCGCGTCGACCTTGACGGTCATGTAGCGGATGATGTCTTCGTTGATCTGCGTCTGGCGCTCGAGCTCGGCGACGACACCGGCAGGGGCGTCGATTTCGAGCATCACGTAATGCGCCTTGCGGTTCTTGGCGATCTTGTACGCCAGGCTACGCAGACCCCAGCTCTCGGTCTTGACGACCCGGCCTTCGTTATCGTTCACGATCTTGGTGGCGGTTTCCGCCAGGGCGTCCACCTGCGCTTGTGCCAGATCCTGGCGCGCAAGGAACACGTGCTCGTATAGAGCCATGTGTCTCGTCTCTCTCTTTTGGCCGATCGCTGACGCCGCACCATGCGGACGCCCCTCCGGCTGTCGTCTCGGGAATCCCATACGACGACCATTTCTGGCCGCAGCACGGGCGAGCCCATTGCCCGATCTCGTCGCGCGACGCAAGCGTTCATGGCCGGCATATCGCAACGCCGACGTTAGGATTGTTTTTTCACGCTAAATCTTCTCTTCCAGACCGTATATGTATCCGGCGAACAAATCCTACATCATCCTAAGTATTAACCATACACGATCTGCCGTATTCTGATATAGGTCGCATGGATGTAGGTAGGGCGGCAGGAGGTGTTCCGTCATGATCCTATTAATAGAGATGTTTTGCGGTGCAGTGCTCTTCTCGATGGGTTTCGTTGTCGGATGCTTTTGGAGCACAAACTTCCTGAAGGTCAGAATGGAACGTCAAAACGGGACGGATGGAAGCGTCACGACTGCCGAGCCAATCATCAGGCGGCCAGGTGAGCCAGCACTTTCATTCGTTGGTGGGGAAAGGACATCGGTTCGATGACGGCAAGAGTCGCAATTCGATCAGATCATCTACAGCTTTACGAAGCCTATAACATTCATACTCCGGTATCGGACCGGTATCTCGCCACGTTCGAACTGGACGCGGACGGCGTTTTGCTCGGGTCCAACGCGGTTGGGCAGCACATGCTCGATCGCGGCAACATCCTGCGCGGGTCGCTGCGCGAGCGGGTCGCCTGGGCGTCGCTCGATCTCGCCGAACGGATGAACGCGGCGCTGAACCAGCGGGGCGGGGATGTGCTGTTGGTGTCCGTCATGGACACGACGGGGGCACGCCATGCGATACTGATCGCGCGCGACACGGCGATTGGAACCTATCGATCCTCCAGCCGGACCAAGATGGTGGTGCGCGATCTGCTGGCATGGGCAGAATCGGAGATCCTGGTCCCGTCCCGCGTGTATCTGCTCACGGCGAGCGAAACGGCCCTCGCGCAGAGTTTGGTGATGGGGCGGTCGCTGACGACCCATGCGCAACTGCGCGGTTCGGTGGTTGCGACGGTGCGGAAGCAATTGTCCGCCATCTTCGCCAAGACCGGAACGAGCCGTCAGGTCGAACTCGTGGCGACCCTGCTCGCCACCGCGGCGTTGCACGATCCCTGGGCAACCGACACCGGACAGCACGCTTTCCTGCCCGAGGCGGCGTCCGAACGAGGTTTGATCCGCCGGGCGGGGGTTCGCGTAAGTCACTGATCCGGAAAAACGGGGGCTTCGGAAAACAGGCAAGATCGGCCTCGGCGCGGGTCGCCGAGGCCGATCCTTACGGCGCGCTATCGTCGCGGCGGTATCAGTTGAAGGCGCCCGACAGCACGGCGCCAACGATCCCGCCGCGCGATGCAACGAGGACGGCATCATTGCCCGAGCGCACCCAGTGATAGCCACGCGGCGGCGCGTAGAGGCGTCGCGCGCGATAGGCATGCCAGTCGCCGAGCTCGCGGTAGTTCTGCGCATAGCGACGGTCGAACCGCTGACCGCGTGCCCAGCGGCGATCGGCCGGGCGGTCGACCGTGGTCCGCTTCGTCACGACCGTGCCGTTGGGGCGTTCGCGGACCACGGTCGTGGTTTGGCGCTGCTGGGCGTCGGCGCTGGTGGCGGCTATCGGGCTCGCCGCGGCGGCTGTTGCCAGCAACGCGATGATCATCTTTTTCATGACAAACTCCTGTCTATGGACGGCGCCTTGCTCCCGGCGTCGGACCCTATCTGGGGGGCGTTTGTCGCGCATCCGTGCCGGACGGACCGACAAATGGTCGCAACATGTCCCCGTCGTCCCAGCTCCGTTCAGGTTGACGCCGCTTCGGTGGAGCGCCTAACCGCCCGTGCAAAGGAGTGGTGTGATGCGAGCTTTTGTATTCCCGGGGCAGGGCAGTCAGGTCGTCGGCATGGGCAGTGCGCTCGCCGCGGCGAGCCCGGTCGCCCGGGCGGTGTTTCAGGAAGTCGACGAGGCGCTGGGACAGCATCTGTTCCGCCTCATGCGCGACGGACCGGAGGATCAGCTGCAACTGACTGAGAACGCACAGCCGGCGATCATGGCGAATGCGATCGCGACGTTGCGGGTGCTGGAGGAGGAAGGCGGGATCAGGCTTGCCGACAAGGCGGACTATGTCGCCGGCCATTCGCTCGGGGAATATAGTGCCCTGTGTGCGGCAGGATCGATCGACCTGGCGACGACGGCGCGATTGCTGAAGCTACGCGGGCAAGCCATGCAAGCGGCGGTCCCGGTCGGTATCGGCGCGATGGCGGCTTTGCTAGGGGCCGACGTCGAAAAGGCCCGCGCGATTGCCGAAGCGGCTGCGGAGGGCGAAGTGTGCACGGTCGCGAACGACAATGATCCGTCGCAGGTGGTGATCTCCGGGCATCGGAGCGCAATCGAACGCGCGGTCGCGTTGGCGAAGGATATGGGTGCCAAGCGCGCGGTCTTGTTGCCTGTCTCCGCCCCGTTCCATTGCGCCTTGATGCAACCGGCGGCCGACGCGATGG
Source organism: Sphingomonas sp. TREG-RG-20F-R18-01 (assembly GCF_022662475.1). Classification (GTDB taxonomy): domain Bacteria; phylum Pseudomonadota; class Alphaproteobacteria; order Sphingomonadales; family Sphingomonadaceae; genus Sphingomonas. Next base: position 525,845 of record NZ_JAKNQQ010000003.1, on the reverse strand, counting down.
ACCGTGCGCTCGCCGATGCGCGGATCGAGGCGCCGCTCGTCCCGTTGTTCGCCAACGTCACCGCAGCCGCCGTTGCGGACGCCGGCACGATCCGCCGGCTGTTGGTCGAGCAGGTAACCGGGATGGTGCGCTGGCGCGAATCGGTGCTCGCGATGGCGGAAACCGGGGTGGAGCGTTTCGTCGAGTTCGGCGGTAAGGTGCTGACCCCCATGATCAAGCGCATCGCGCCCGACGTCGAGACGGCCAGCGTCGTGACGATGGACGATATCGAGGCGCTCGCAAAAGCGCTCTGACGGAGAAATAGCATGTTCGATCTGACTGGAATGACGGCGCTCGTCACGGGCGCTTCGGGGGGCATCGGCTCCGCCATTGCGCGTGGGCTTGCGGAACAGGGGGCGCGACTGGCGGTGTCGGGGTCCAATGTCACCAAGCTGGAAGCCTTTCGCGACGGCCTGGCGGGCAATCACGTGGCGCTGCCTTGCGACCTGTCGGACGGCGCGGCCGTGGATGCGCTTGTCCCGCAGGCCGTCGAGGCGCTCGGTGGCAAGCTCGACATCCTCGTCAACAATGGCGGCATCACGCGCGACAATCTGGTGATGCGGATGAAGGACGAGGAATGGGACGCGGTGATCCGTGTCAACCTCGAGGCGGCGTTCCGTCTCGCGCGCGCCGCGGCGCGGCCGATGATGAAGGCGCGCTTCGGGCGGATCGTCTCGATCACCTCGGTGGTTGGCACCACCGGTAACCCAGGCCAGGCGAATTACGCCGCATCGAAGGGCGCTCTGACCGCCATGTCGAAGGCGCTCGCCCAGGAACTGGCCAGCCGCGGGATCACCGTGAACTGCGTCGCCCCCGGCTTTATCGCCTCGCCGATGACCGATGGCTTGCCGGATGCGCAGAAAGACGCGCTTAATGCGCGGATTCCGATGGGAAAGATGGGCCAGGGCATGGATATCGGCGCGGCGGTCGTCTATCTGGCGAGCCGCGAAGCAGGCTATGTCACGGGGCAGACGATTCACGTCAACGGTGGCATGGCGATGATCTAAGCGCAGACGCCGCACGGTTCGCGGCGTTACCGTACCGGTTCGGGTGCCGGTTCCCCTTGCAAGGGCCCCAACCCCGTTCTAGGTGCGTTCAGGAATCAAGAACCCCCAGCTACAGAGGGACGGAATATGAGCGAGACCGCAGACCGCGTTAAGAAGATCGTCGTCGAGCATCTCGGCGTTGAAGCCGACAAGGTGACCGAAGATGCGAGCTTCATCGATGATCTGGGCGCGGACAGCCTCGACATCGTCGAGCTGGTGATGGCCTTCGAAGAAGAATTCGAAGTCGAAATTCCGGATGATGCCGCCGAGAAGATCACGACCGTCAAGGACGCGATCACGTTCATCGACGAGCACAAGGGCTGAGCGCCACGCCACGGGCGCGGCAGCAACGCTGAAGTCAGAAGCGGCTCCCCGTCCCAGGGCTATTGACCGGGGGCGGGGGGCCGTTTCTTATTTGGATGACAAGAAATACAACGGGAGATGGCCATGCGCCGTGTTGTCGTAACCGGATTGGGGCTCGTGACGCCGCTCGGTGCTGAGGTCGAAACCGTGTGGGCGAATCTGCTCGCGTCGAAATCGGGCGCGGGTCCGATCACGCGGTTCGATGCGTCGGACCAGAAATGCCGGATCGCATGCGAGGTGAAGCCCGCCGACCATGCGTATGGCTTCGATCCCAACCTGCGTGTCGACCACAAGGTCCAGCGCCAGGTCGACCCGTTCATCATCTACGGCATCGATGCGGCTGGACAGGCGCTCGAGGATGCCGGCCTGACCAACATGACCGAGGCGGAACGCTATCGTGCCGGCTGCTCGATCGGGTCGGGGATCGGCGGATTGCCCGGGATCGCGAGCGAATCACTCGTGTGCGAGAACAAGGGGCCGAGCCGCGTCTCGCCGCACTTCGTCCACGGTCGGCTGATCAACCTGATCACCGGGCAGGTCCAGATCAAATACGGCCTGATGGGCCCGAACCACGCGGTCGTCACCGCTTGCTCGACCGGCGCGCATTCGATCGGCGACGCTGCGCGGATGATCGCGATGGACGATGCCGACGTGATGCTCGCAGGCGGCGCCGAGGGCGCGATCTGCCCGCTCGGGATCGCCGGTTTCGCACAGGCGCGCGCGCTGTCGACCGCGTTCAACGACCAGCCCGAAAAGGCGAGCCGGCCGTATGACGTGGCACGCGACGGCTTCGTGATGGGCGAGGGCGCGGGCGTCGTCTGCCTCGAGGAATATGAGCACGCCAAGGCGCGTGGCGCGAAGATCTATGCCGAGGTGATCGGCTACGGCATGTCGGGCGACGCCTATCATGTCACTGCGCCGCATCCCGAAGGGTCGGGCGCGTTCCGCTCGATGGAAATGGCGATGAAGCGGTCGGGACTGCAGCTGTCGGACATCGATTATATCAACGCGCACGGGACCTCGACCCCGCTCGGCGACGAGCTGGAACTCGGCGCGGTCCGCCGCCTGTTCGGCACCAATATCGATACCTTGTCGATGAGCTCGACCAAGTCGGCGATCGGGCATCTGCTCGGTGGCGCCGGTGCAGTCGAGAGCATCTTCTGCATTCTGGCGCTGCGCGATCAGATCGTTCCACCGACGCTCAATCTCGATAACCCCAGCGACAGTTGCGAAGGCGTGGACCTGGTGCCGCACGTTGCCAAGCAGCGGTCGGTCAAGGCAGTGCTCAACAACTCGTTCGGCTTCGGCGGGACGAATGCCTCGCTCATCATGACGGCGGTCTGAGGTTCGGATGCGCCGGTCTGGCTGCCTTGGGCTGGCGCTGCTGCTGATTGCGGCGGTGGCCGTGTTCGGGGTAGCGACCATGTGGGGCGGAAAGGGTCCGCTCGATCGTTCGATCTCGGTGCAGATCGCCCCCGGATCGAGCCTCGCCTCGGTGTCGCTCCAGCTTGAAAAAGCCGGTGCGATCGCCTCGGCCGAGCGGTTCCGTTTGCTTGCGCGCGTGTTCGGATCGAACGCGCCCGTCAAGGCGGGCGAGTATCGGATCCCGCCGCGCATGAGCCAGGGTGACATCCTGAAGGTGTTGCAGGGGACCAAGACGGTCCAGCGCTTTCTCGTGGTTCCCGAAGGGTATCCGTCCATCATGGTGAAGCAGGCGCTTGACCGGACGGCGGAACTGACCGGCACCATCCCTGCGCCGGAGGAGGGCAGCATCCTGCCCGACAGCTATGCCTATCAACGCGGCGAGCCCCGCGCACAGATGGTCGAGCGGATGCAGGTCCCGATGACGCGGTATCTCGCGCAGGCATGGGCGAAGCGTAAGGCCGGGCTCGTGGTGAAGACGCCGCGCGAGGCGCTTATCCTTGCATCGATCGTCGAGAAGGAAACCGGCAAGCCCAGTGAGCGCCGGCTCGTCGCCGCGGTCTACGGCAATCGGCTGCGGCAGGGGATGATGCTGCAGGCGGACCCGACAATCATCTACCCGATTACCAAGGGCAAGCCGCTGGGTCGGAAGATCCTGTTGTCCGAGGTCCGTGCGGTCAACGCCTACAATACCTACGCCATGACGGGCTTACCGGCGGGTCCGATCTGCAATCCGGGACGCGCCAGCATCGATGCAGTGCTGGATCCGGCTCAATCGAAAGCGCTGTACTTCGTGGCTGACGGTTCTGGCGGGCATGTGTTTGCCGACACGCTGGAGCAGCATAATGCGAATGTCGTCAAATGGCGGGCGTATCGATTGGCGCACGGTATCTGAGCGCGGCTGCCTGCAAGACGGCAGGACCACGCAGGGTGTGGGCAATTCCCCAGAGGGTTGCTTTCCCCCCCGGGTATTCCGCGGCACGCCCCGATCGCTATTCGCGCAGGCGGATCAGTCCTTCCTGGGCGACGCTGGCGACCAGTCGCCCATCGCGCGCGAAGATCTTCCCGCGGTTGAACCCGCGGGCGTGCCCCGCCCACGGGCTGTCGCAGGCGTAGAGCAGCCATTCGTCCGCCCGGAAGTCCTCGTGGAGCCATAGCGAATGGTCGAGGCTCGCGGTCTGGAGCTTGTTCATCATCCAGTTGACGCCATGCGGCAGCGTCGCGGTGCCAAGCAGCGACATGTCGGATGCATAAGCGAGAATCGCGCGGTGCATCGCGGGATCGTCGCCGATCGGTGCGACGACGCGGAACCAGCTGTTCTGGAACGGCGCGTGCGGCACCGGATCGAGCCAGCTGCGCGGGGAGACCGGGCGGATCTCGACCATCCGCGGACGCAGGAACATCGCGCGGTAGCGTTCGGGGATCCGGTCGATCATCGCGAGCCGCAGGTCGCGGTCGTTGGTCAGGTCCTCGGGCGGGGGGACCTCGGGCATCGCGTCCTGATGCGCCAGGCCATCCTCCGGGATCTGCAGGGAGCAGGCGAGGTTGAGGATCGGCACGCCGCGCTGGGTCGCTATCACGCGGCGGGTCGAGAAGCTCTTGCCGTCGAAGTCGCGGACGACACGGTAGAGGATCGGGTGATCCTCCGCGCCGGGCCGCATGAAATAGGCGTGGAGCGAATGCGCCGCCTTCGGCGCATCGGTCGACCGCTGCGCCGCTTGAAGGGCCTGTGCGATCACCTGTCCGCCGAACACGCGCCCGAACCCGTCGTTGCCCCTGGAACCACGATAGAGGTCGGTGTCGATCTCCTCGACATCGAGCAGGTCGATTAGGTCCTGCGCAAGCCGGGCGGGGATGGGGTCGGTCATTTAACGTGTCACTCTCTAGCACTTCCCCGGCGAAGGCCGGGGCCCAGTTGCGATGGCCAGGGTCATCGAAGCGCATCGCGCGCCATCACCCGCTCTCTACTGGGCCCGGCCTTCGCCGGGGAAGAACATTTTGGCAAGGGGCCGCTCAGTATCCCGCCGCGCGCGCGAGCCGGTCCGCGTGGAAGTTGGCGTCGCCGAACATCTCGGCCAGCACGCGCGCGCGCTTCATGTAGAAGCCGATGTCATATTCGTCGGTCATCCCGATCCCGCCGTGCATCTGGACACCCTCCTGCACCGACAGCGTGGTGGCGAGCGCGGTCATTGCCTTGGCGACCGACACCGCTTCGTCGGCGTGGACGCTGCCGGCATCAAGCAGTTGCTGCGCCTTGAGCACCGCCGCCCGCGCGACTTCCATTTCCGAATAGAGATGCGCGGCGCGGTGCTGGAGCGCCTGGAAGCTGCCGATCAGCGTGCCGAACTGCTTGCGCTCCTTGAGGTAGCCGACGGTCATGTCCATCGCGCCACCGCCGACGCCGAGCAGCTCGGCCGACGCGCCCGTCCGGCCTGCGCGGAGCAGGCGGTCGAGCGGGGTGCGCCCGCCGTCGACGTCGCCGATCACCGCGTCGGCATCGACTTCCACGCCGTCGAACTCGAGCCGCGCCGCGATGCTGGCATCCGTAAGGCGTTCGGGGGTGGCGGTCAGGTTCGCCGCGTCCTTCGGGATCGCGAACAGCGTTACGCCTTCCGCATCGGCAGCACTGCCGGCGGTGCGTGCGGAGACGATCAGCAGGTCGGCGACGTGGCCGTGCGTGACGAACTGCTTCTTGCCCGACAGCTTGAAGCCGTTGCCGGATCGCTCGGCGGTCAGCGTGACGGTGTCGCGATGCTTCGCTCCTTCGTCGATCGCGAGCGCGGCGACGGTTTCGCCGCTGAGGATGCCGGGGAACCAGCGCGCGGCGTGCGCGCTGCCTTTGAGCGCTTCGACTGCGGCGACTGCGGTCGTGAGGAAGGGCGAGGGTGACAGGTTGCGGCCGATCTCCTCGAGCACGACGCCCGCCTCGACATGGCCGAGGCCAAGGCCGCCATCCGCCTCGTCGATCAGGATGCCCGTGAAGCCCATTTCGGCGAAGCTGCGCCAGAGATCGCGGCTGAAGCCGGTCGCGTCATTTGCGTCGCGCAAACCGCGCATGTGGCTGACGGGGGCCTGCTCCGCGACGAAATCGCGGATCGTGTCCTGGAGGGTGGTTTGGTCGTCATTGAGATAGAGCGGCATTGTTCTTCCTTCTTCTCCCTCTCCCCGGAGGGGAAAGGGTCGGGGAGAGGGGCTGTTCCGGACGATACCGTCCGCGTTAGTGCCCTCTCCCGACCTTCGCTTCGCTTGGCCACCCTCTCCCGCAAAGCGGGAGAGGGAGAAGTTACGCCGGCAATTCCAGGATGCGCTTGGCGATGATGTTGAGCTGGACCTCGCTCGTCCCGCCCTCGATCGAGTTCGCCTTGGTGCGCAGCCACGCGCGCGCCTCGCGGCCGCCGCCCGAGGCTTCGCTCTCCCATTCGAGCGCGTCGGAGCCGCCGGCTGCCATCTGGAGTTCGTGGCGGCTCTTGTTGAGCTCGGTACCGTAATATTTCATCATCGAGGGCTGCGCGGGATGGGCGCGGCCTGCCTTGAGCTCGTCGATGAAGCGTTCGGACATTGCCCCGAACGCCTTAGCGCGGACTTCGAACATCGCGATCGTTGCACGTAGCAGAGGGTCCGCGAGGCGGCCTTCATGGTCGAGGCCGACGGTCGCAATAGCGCCTTCTATCAGAGGGTTGCCGCCAGAACTTGCCAGACCCATGCCGGAGATCATCTCGCGTTCGTGGCCGAGCAGATATTTGGCGACGTCCCAGCCCTTGTTCTCTTCATGGATGCGCTGCGACTTCGGCACCTTCACATTGTCGAAGAAGGTCTCGCAGAACGGCGAATAGCCCGAGATCAGCAGGATCGGCTTGGTCGAGACGCCTTCGCTCGCCATGTCGAACAGCACGAAGCTGATCCCGCCCTGCTTCGACTCCTTGGAGGTGCGGACCAGGCAGAAGATCCAGTCGGCCTTGTCGGCGTAGGAGGTCCAGACCTTCTGTCCGTTGATCACATAATGGTCGCCCGCATCCTCCGCCGAGGTGGCGAGCGAGGCGAGGTCGGAGCCCGCATTCGGCTCGCTATACCCCTGGCACCAGCGGATTTCGCCGCGGGCGATCTTGGGGAGATAGTCGCGCTTCTGCTCCTCGGTGCCGTATTTGAGCAGTGCTGGCCCGAGCATGGAAATACCGAAAGAATTGAGCGGGTTGCGTGCCTTGATTGCGGCCATCTCTTCGCGCAGCACCTTCGTCTCGGCGGGCGACAGGCCACCACCGCCATAGGCCGCGGGCCAGTCGGGCACGGTCCAGCCGCGCGAGGCCATCGCGTCCATCCATTCCTTCTGGCCGGGCTGGAAATCCGGATTGCGACCGCCCCAGCAGGCATCCTTCTCCGAGCGGACGGGTTGGCGCATTTCGGGCGGGCAGTTCGCTTCCAGCCACGCGCGCGTTTCGGTGCGGAAGGTTTCGAGGTCTTGGGTCATCGGATCAACTCCTCATCAATTCATGCGCGGCGCGGGCGATCGCGATCGCGGTGTAATCCCGGTTGTAATCGGCGATCACCTGCACCCCGATCGGCAGGCCGTCGGGATCGGTCCCGACCCGTACGCTGGTCGCGGGAAGCATCGGGAACGTGGCGAGACCGGGATAGGCCATCTGGACCCCCGCCGGTGTGTCCTGCCCGTCGATCGTCGCGATGCGAGTCATCAGCGGGGTGTCGTCGTGGGCGTAAGCGGTGGTGCCCCAGATCGGTGCGATCACCGCGTCATAGTGCGTGAACAGGCGCGCCCAGTTGCGGCGGGACTTGGCCTGCGCGTCGATCAGCGTGAACCAGTCGGGAAGCACGAGCGGCTGACCGCCTTCCATCGGCGCGCCGCGCGCCATCGCGACGACGAGCATGTGGATATAGGCGCCGTGTTGCGCGACAAGATCGGGCAGGAGCGTGCTGGCGTCGTCGACCTGCGCGCCCGCCGCCCGGAAGGCTTCGCCCACCGCGGCGATAGCGGTCTGGATCGTGGCTTGCGATTTGGCGAGCGGGTGTTCCGGGAGCAGCAGGATCCGCCAGTCGCCGGGGCCGCGCGGGGCTGGTCTGGCGAGCGCGTCGCCGCCCATCACGCCGAACAGGGCTTCCAGATCGTCGGGGTCGCGGGCGAGCGGGCCGACGACGTTGAGAGCTACGCCACAACTGTGTGTTCTCGGGAAGTTATGGCCGAAGGATGACAGCGCGTTGTAGGTTGGCTTGTGACCCCACACGTCGCAGAAAGCGGCGGGGAGGCGGATCGATCCGCCGATGTCGGAGCCGATCTCGATGGGGACGAAGCCTGCTGCGAGGGCAGCTGCAGCACCGCCGGAGGAGCCGCCGGGGACGCGGGTGAGGTCGAGCGGGTTGCGGGTGCGGCCGTAGACGGGGTTGTTGGTCTGGAGGTCGGCTAGCGCGACGGGGACGTTGGTTTTGCCGAGGATGACCGCGCCAGCGTTTTTGAGGCGGGTGACCTGGACTGCGTCTTCGCTTGCCGTGAAGTCTGCGTGTTCGGGGAAGCCCCAGCAGGTGACGAGGCCGGCTACGTCGAAGCTTTCCTTGACCGTCATGGGGACGCCGAGGAGGGGGCGGGCATCGTCCTTGGGGCTGGCGTCGATCGCGCGCGCGGCTTCGCGGGCGCGGTCGAAGTCTCGGACGACGACGGCGTTGATTGCGGTGTCGCCGGATTCAATGCGGGCGATCGCGGCTTCGCATTCCGCGAGCGCGGTGGTTTCACCCGCGCGGATCGCGGCGGCGGTTTGCAGGGCGGTTTTCACTTCTCCCTCTCCCCGCTTGCGGGGAGAGGGCCGGGGAGAGGGGCAGTACAGCAGAGCGACCTCTCTGTACTGCCCCTCTCCCGCGCTTCGGCTGCGCCTCGCTTGCCCTCTCCCCGCAAGCGGGGAGAGGGAGAAGAAGCTGCTTCACTTACTGTTCTCCCGCGCAGGCGGGAGCCCAGGGTATCAAACGCTGCGCGCGTAATCCTGGGCCCCCGCCTGCGCGGGGGAACAATGCGACCGGGCGCCACGGTCGCACCCTTACCCATTGAACCGGCCACCGCTCTCGGCTTTCGACTTCAGCAGCTCCGCCACCGCGAACCCGTGCTTCTCCAGCCCCGCGACGATCGTCTTCAGCCCCTCGGTATCCGCCCAGAACATCGGCCCGCCATGATAGACCGGCCAGCCGTAGCCGTAGATCCACACCACATCGATATCGCTCGCGCGCTGCGCCATCTTCTCCTCGAGGATCAGCGCGCCTTCGTTGACCATTGTGTAGAGCGTCTTCTCGACGATCTCCTGGTCGCTGATCTCGCGCTTCTGCATGTTCGACTTGGAGCGGAAGTCCTCGATGATTTCGGCGACCCGGGCTGAAGGCGTCGGGTTCCGCTTCTCGTCATAATCGTAGAAGCCCTTACCGGTCTTCTGCCCCCAGCGGCCCTCGGCGGCGAGGGCGTCGCGAATGTTCTCGATGCGATTGGGGTCGCGGTGCCAGCCGATGTCGACGCCGGCGAGGTCGCTCATCTGGAACGGCCCCATCGGCATGCCGAACGCGACATGGACCTTGTCGATCTGCTCGGGCGTCGCGCCTTCCATCAGCAGCTTCATCGCCTCGACCTGACGCGGCTTGAGCATCCGGTTGCCGATGAACCCGTCGCACACGCCAGCGACCACCGCGACCTTCTTGATCGTCTTGGACAGCGCCATCACGGTTGCGAGCACATCGTCGTCGGTCTGCGCGCCGCGGACGACCTCGAGCAGTTTCATCACGTTGGCGGGGGAGAAGAAGTGCATCCCGACGACGTCGCCGGGCCGCTTGGTGACCGAGGCGATCTCGTCGATGTCGAGATACGACGTGTTCGACGCGAGGATCGCACCAGGCTTGGCGATCGCGTCGAGCCGGGTGAAGATCTCCTTCTTGACGTCCATGTTCTCATAGACCGCCTCGATGATCAGATCGCAGTCGGCGAGCGCGTCGAAGTCGAGCGTCGGATTGAGCGCTCCCATCGCCTGTTCGACCTGCTCGGGCTTGAGACGGCCCTTGGCGGCGGAGGCTTCGTAATTCTTGCGGATCGTCCCCGCGCCGCGATCGAGCGCTTCCTGCGCCATTTCGACGATCGTCACCGGGATCCCCGCCGACAGGAAGTTCATCGCGATGCCGCCGCCCATCGTGCCCGCGCCGATGACGCCGACGCGCTTGATCTCGCGGAGCGGGATCTTCGGGTCGATCCCGTCGATCTTGGCGGCCTGCCGTTCGGCGAAGAAGATGTGGCGCTGGGCAGCGGATTGCACGCCCATCATCAGCTTCATGAATTCCTGCCGCTCGAACGCGATACCCTCGTCGAAGCTCGATCCGTCGGTCGCTTTCTCGACACAGGCGATGTTGGCGGCGGGGGCCTCGAAGCCGCGGAAGCGTTTGGCGTTGTCTTTCCTGAACTGGGCGACGGCTTCGGGATCGGCCTGCGCAACCTTGTCGCGCGCGCGGAGCAGGGGCCTGGCATCGGCGACTTCGCGCGCGAACGCAATCGCGTCGGCTTCGAGACTGTTTTCATTGGCAAGTCTGTCGATCAGCCCGGCGGAAAGCGCGAGCTTGGCGGGGATCGGGTCGCCCTTGGCGGTGAGTTCGAGCGCGAGCTTGACGCCAGCGATGCGTGGCAGCCGCTGCGTTCCGCCCGCGCCGGGGAGCAGTCCGAGCTTGACCTCGGGGGTGCCGATCTTCGCGCTGGGGACGGCTATCCGGTAATGGCAGCCAAGCGTCACCTCGCACCCGCCGCCGAGCGCGGTGCCGTGGATCGAGGCGACGACGGGCTTGTCCGATGCTTCGATCATGTCGACCACCGTCGGGAGGCCAGGCTCCTGCATCGGTTTGCCGAACTCGGTGATGTCCGCGCCCGCGAAGAAGGTCCGGCCGTCGCAGCGGATCACCATCGCCTTGACCTGCGGGTTGGCGAGGCCTTCCTTGATCCCGGCTTCGAGGCCCTGGCGGACGGCAGCGCCGAGCGCGTTGACCGGCGGGTTGTTGGAGATGATGACGAGGACGTCGTCGTGGAGCTGGGTGGTGATCGGGCCGGTCATCGTTTTCTCCTGTTTGCTTCCCCGGCGAAGGCCGGGGCCCAGTCGCGCAGGTTTTTGTAACTGTGCTGAGCGCCCGCCAACTCAGGTGGCGCTCCTGGGCCCCGGCCTTCGCCGGGGAAGCGAAAGGTTCAGGTCAATGCGCGTGCGTCGACCGGCGAATTGTTGGAGATGATGACGAGGACGTCGTCGTGGAGCTGGGTGAACGGGCCGGTCATCGTCTTCTCCTGTTTGCTTCCCCGGCGAAGGCCGGGGCCCAGTCGCGGAGGTTTTTGTAATTTGACGCAGCGCCCGCCAACTCAGGTGGCGCTACTGGACCCCGGCCTTCGCCGGGGAAGCGAAGGGGTCAGGTCAGCGCACTGTAAATCAACGTCTTCAACTCACGACGGATCGGGTAGAGGCTGGACGGCGACACCTGCGTCATGAACACCATGTGCAATTGTTCGACCGGATCGATGAAAAAGGCGGTGGAGAACATCCCACCCCAATAATATTCGCCGACCGAGCCCGGGATCATCGAGCGCGCAACGTCGATATTGACCGCGAAGCCGAGCCCGAACCCCGTCCCCGCATTCGCCGCCTCGCTGAACAGGGACCTGGACATTCTCGACAGGTCGGACCCGCCGGGCAAATGGTTGAGCGTCATCAGGTCGATCGTCTTGCGCGCGAGGATGCGTTCGCCGTCGAGCTCGCCGCCGCCCAGCAGCATGCAGCAGAAGCGATGATAATCGAGCGCGGTCGAGACCAGCCCGCCGCCGCCCGAGACCAGCTTGGGCGCCCGGCTCCACGCGCTTGCGGCACCGCGGTCGTAAAGAATGCGGCCCTTGCCGGGGACGAAGGTGTAGCAGTCGGTGAGGCGATCGATCTTGTCTTCGGGGACGTGGAAGAAAGTGTCGTCCATCCCGAGCGGCGCGAAGATGCGGTCGCGGAAGAATTGTTCGAGCGGCATCCCCGAAACGCGCTGCACGACCGCGCCGAGCACGTCGGTCGCGACCGAGTAGTTCCACGCGTCGCCCGGCGAGAATTCGAGCGGCAGCTTGGCGAGCGCGGCGACGAAGCCGTCGAGGTCATGGTTGCCGTGCCAGCTCTCCAGCCGGAGTTCGCGGTGCGCGGCGTCGACGTTGGTGCGGTTCTGGAAGCCGTAGGTGAGGCCCGCGGTGTGGCGGAGCAGGTCGATCATCCGCATCGGCTCGTCGGTCGGCCGGGTCTGGAACGGCACGCCGCCACCGCCGCCGGCATAGACGCCGACGCCCTTAAACTCGGGGAGGACGTGATGAACCGGCGTGTCGAGCGCGACGCGGCCTTCCTCGACCAGCATCATGAACGCAACCGACGTGACCGGCTTGGTCATGCTCGCGATCCGGAACAGCGAGCGCGCATCGATCGGCGCGGCTTCGCCCTCGCGCGCCGGGCCGAGCGAGGAAAAATGCGCGATTTCGCCGCCTTGCGCGATCAGGATCTGCGCGTGCGGGAGCCTGCCGGTGTCGAGGTAACGCTCCTGCAGAAACGCATCGACCGCTGCGAGGCGGCGTGTGTCGAATCGACCGGCGGCGGACGTAGCGAACTTCATCTCGGCTTCCATACCCCCCATTCGAAACGCTTGCCACCCTATTGCCTTGAGCGGCGCGCAAATCAACACTAACCTGTGCGAAACAGGATCACGCGGCAAACCCGACCTTCAACTTCGGGTCTGCGCGCCGTCAGGAGAGAGTCGTCTTGGATATGCAACCGCTTGTCGCGCTCGACCCGGCCTGGCCCCGGATGACGCTCGCCGATGCCACCGCCGCGCTGACCGCGGCGGGTACGAAGTTCGAGATGGAGACGGTCGAGGTCGAGGGTGTCCCGACTCGCGTGTGGAAACATGCGCCGCCGTCGCTCGGCTGGCTCGCCGCGGCGTCGCGCGCGCATGGGGCGCGGGTGTTCACGGTCTATGAGGACGAGCGCGTAACCTATGATGCCAATGCGCGCGCGGTGGCGGCGCTGGCGCAGGCGTTGCTCACGCGCGGGGTGGCGAAGGGCGACCGGATCGGGCTGGCGATGCGCAATCTGCCGGAGTGGCCGGTGATCTTCTTCGCCGCCGCCAGCGTGGGGGCGATCGTCGTGCCGCTCAACGCGTGGTGGACCGCCGGGGAGCTGGCGTATGGCATCACCGACTCGGGGTGCCGGATGCTGTTCGTCGACGACGAGCGCTATCGGCGGCTGGTGGAGCATGGGGTGGCGTTCCCCGCGGTGGAGACGACGGTCGTCGCACGTGCCTCCGCGCCGCTGGCTGGGAATGCCGAGCGGCTGGAGGATCTGATCGGCACGCCGCACGATTACGCCACGCTTCCCGAGCCAATGTGGCCGGAGGTGCCAGTCGCCCCGGATGATCCCGCAACGATCTTCTACACCAGCGGCACCACCGGCGCGCCCAAGGGGGCGCTCGGGTCGCATCGAAACCTGACGACCAACATCCTGTCGGCGGCCTATTCCTCCGCGCGCGCGAGCTTGCGGCGTGGCGAGACCCCGCCCGAGCCGACGCCAAAGACGCTGCTGATGGTGATCCCGTTGTTCCACGTCACCGCCTGCTCGGCGACGATGATGGGGTCGATCGCGGCGGGGAACACGCTCGTCTTCATGCGCAAATGGGACACCGTCCGCGCGATGGAGCTGATCGAGACCGAGCGCGTCCACATGACCGGGGGCGTGCCGACGATCGCGTGGCAGATCCTCGAACATCCCGATCGCGCGCGCTACGATCTGTCTTCGCTCGAGGCGATCGCCTATGGCGGCGCGCCGTCCGCGCCCGAGCTGGTGCGGCGGATCTACACCGAATTCGGAGCGCTGCCCGGCAACGGCTGGGGAATGACCGAGACGATGGCGACCGTCACCAGCCATGCGGGGGAGGATTACCTCAACCGCCCGACCAGCGCGGGGCCGCCGGTCGCGGTCGCGGACCTGCGTATCATGGACGAAGCGGGCGAGCAGGAACTCCCCATCGGCGAAGTCGGCGAATTGTGGGCGCGCGGGGCGATGATCGTGAAGGGCTATTGGAACAAGCCCGATGCGACCGCGGAAACGTTCGTGAACGGCTGGGTCCGCACCGGCGATCTCGCGCGGGTGGACGAGGAGGGGTTCGTCTATATCGTCGACCGCGCCAAGGACATGATCATCCGCGGCGGCGAGAACATCTATTCGTCCGAGGTCGAGAACGTCCTCTACGCGCACCCCGCGGTCACCGATTGCGCGCTGATCGGCGTGCCGCACCGGACGCTCGGCGAAGAACCCGTCGCGGTCGTCCACCTCGCGGCGGGCAAGACCGCGACCGAGGCGGAGCTCAAGCAATGGGTCAAGGACCGGCTGGCGATCTTCAAGACGCCGGTGGCGATCCGCTTCGTGCCCGAGACGCTGCCGCGCAACGCCAATGGCAAGATCCTCAAGAAGGACCTGAAGGCGCTGTTCGCGGATCGGTGCGAAGCCGCGGCCTGACCCTGCGGAAGGGGTAGGCGCGCGGCGGTCGGCGCAGTATCGGGCGGCATGTCCTTGCGTCGACGTCTGTTCTTCCCCCTGGCGTGGCTGCGCCGCCAGATCCGCGCGAGCGAGTTCGCGCTGATCGTGCTCGCCGTGGTGATCGGCGCAGCGTCCGGCTTGTGTACGGTCGTCCTCGGCGCGTTGGCGCGGACCCTGCAGCACTGGATGTTCGCCCTGCCGCGCGGCCAGCGGCTCAGCGCGGTCGCGTCGCTCGGTTGGGCGCCGTTGGCGATGCTGCCGGTCGGCGGCGCGGTGCTGTCGATCTTTTCCTGGGGCGTGCGCAGCAAGCGACGGCGGATGGTCGACGCGGTCGAGGCGAACGCGCTGCACGGCGGACGCATGTCGGTGCCGGACAGCCTCGTCGTGTCGGGACAGACCGTCATCTCGAACGGCTTCGGCGCGTCGGTCGGGCTCGAGGCGGCCTATGCACAAATGGGTGGCGTGATCGCATCGGTCACCGGCGCGGCATTGCAACTGCGGCGCAGCGACCTGCGCAATCTGGTCGGGGCGGGGGCGGGGGCGTCGATCGCGGCCGCATTCGGCGCGCCGCTCACCGGCGCCTTCTACGCGTTCGAGATCGTGATCGGCGCCTACACCCCCTCGGCGATCGCCCCGATCGCGGCGGCGGCGATTGCGGCGGTGTTCGTGTCGCAGCTGTTCGGCGCCCAGCCCTACATCATCGACTCGCTTTCGGGATTGCCCGCGGAATCGCACCATTACCTGTTGTACGCCGGGCTTGGCGGGGTCTGCGCACTGTTCGGCATCGCGTTGATGCGCCTGGTCGCACTGGTCGAGCAGGGATCGCGGATGGCCCCGGTGCCGGACTGGGCACGCCCGATGCTCGGCGGGGCGTTGCTGATGCCGATCGCCTTCTGGTCGCCGCAAGTGCTGTCGGCGGGACATGGCGCGCTCCACATGGATATTGCGGTGGGGGCGTCGCTCGGCTTCGTCGCGCTGGTGTTCCTGGCCAAGGCGTCGGCGTCGATCGTCTCGCTCGGGTTCGGCTATCGCGGCGGCCTGTTTTTCGCCTCGTTGTTCCTGGGAACGCTGGTCGGGCATCTGTTCGCCGGCGTCCTGGAGATAATCGCGGGCTATCCGGTGGTCGATCCGCACAATGCCGCGATGGTGGGCATGGCCGCGCTCGCCGTGGCGGTGGTTGGCGGGCCAATGACGATGGCGATGCTCGTGCTGGAAGCGACACAGGATTTCGCGCTGACCGGCGCGGTGCTCGCGGCGGCCCTGGTGTCGTCGACGATCGTACGCGAGACGTTCGGCTACTCGTTCTCGACCTGGCGGCTCCACCTGCGCGGCGAGACGATCAAGAGCGCGCGCGACATCGGCTGGATCCGCGCGCTCACGGTCGACAAGATGATGCGGCGCGAGACCCGCGCGACCGACTGCGAGATCAGCATCGGGGAATTCCGCCAGCGTTTTCCGCTCGGGTCGGCCAGCCGTGTCGTCTTGGTAAATGCCGCGCACCATTATGCCGGGATCGTCCAGACACCGGCGGCCTATGCCGACGGGCTCGATCCAGCCGTCGGCGTGGGGTCTATCGCGATCAATGCGGATGCCGCGCTCGCGGTCGATATGGATATCGTCACCGTGATGAAGCGCTTCGACGCGAGCGGCGCGGACGAACTCGCGGTGCTCGATTCGGATCGGCACGTGGTCGGGATCCTGTCGGAGTCCTACGTGCGGCGCCGCTATGCCGAAGAGCTCGAAAAGGCGCAGAACGATTTGTTCGGGGAGCGGTGAGCGGGGCTTGGCCGGGCAAGCCTGGCGGTACGCGGATGGCGGACCCCGTGTGCCGCGAGCGAAGGAATGCGCCCTTTTGACGATGGCCCGAGCGCCGATTTCTCAGCGTTTTTCTATTGCGTTCAATCCTGTCGACGGCTTTATTCGGATTGTTGCGGCGCAACACGTTTTGTAAGCACACGACCGTCGGGGCCAGACTGAGCGATCCTCGGGAAACCGGCTGAGCGAATACGGGTTACGGGGTTTGATTTCCACGGCGGCTGCCGGCGGGAATTTTGAAAGTCGCGCGGTGTTCGGCGCGGCTCCCGGGCGAGAGCACAGGAAGCGTATCATGTCCTTGTTTGCAGGCTTACGGAAAATTCACAGCAATGTGATCGTGCTGGCGCTGTTGATTGTCGGCGCGCTCGAGCGCGCGGCATGGCTCATTTTGCGTCCCGAAGCGCGATGGGCGTCGGGCGAGGCGCTGAACGTCGCGGCATCGGTCGCGCGGGACGGGACGATCGGCGACGTCTTCGCGCGCGGGAGCGGACTGACCGCGCACTTCACCCCGATCCTGCCGTTCGTGGCCGGCTATATCTATCGGGTCTTCGGGCTCCATTCGCCGACCGCCGAGTTCCTGCTGGCGACCATGTCGATCAGCATGGTGTTGGGCTCCGGATATCTGCTGTTCCTGTGCCTCGAAAGGCTCGGTACCCCGAAGCCCTGGCGGTTGGCGGCGCTCGCGATCTTCTGCCTCATTCCCCTCTTTCCCGATCTGGAGACGACCAGTTTCCGGATCTGGGAAGGCGCGCTGGCCGCGTTGCTGGGCGCGTGGGTGCTGCTGCGTGTCCTGAACGCCGAGCTCGCGGAGGATCGCACGCTTCGCACCTGGGGCATTACCTGCGCGATTGCATCGATCCTGTTCTTCCTCAATCCTGCGCTCGGCGTCGCTGGGTTCGCCATGCTCGGGATCTGGCTGATCCGCCAATGCCCGCTGCGCGCGTGGCTTCCGTTCGTCGTCAGCGCGGTCGTGATCCTGGTGGCCGTGCTGACGCCTTGGACGGTCCGCAACTACGAGGCGTTCGGACGATTCATCCCGCTGCGGAGCAACATGGGGCTCGAACTCGCCCTCGCAAACCACCCCGCTGCGGTCAGCGGCGACAATCAGGTCGACGTGTTCCGCAATCGGCTGCGGGAAATCCATCCGCAGGAAAGCCAGGCTGCATTCGACCGAATGCAGGCGATGGGCGGGGAGCGGGTCTATGCCGATCGTCTCGGCGATGAAGCGAAGCAGTGGATCCGGGCCCATCCGGCCCAGTTCGCAACATTGTCGCTACGCCACGTCGTGCAGTTCTACTTTCCGCCGGCATGGCAGTGGGACATTTATGGCGGGCTCAACCGCGCCATCGTGGTGAAGCTGGCGCTGGTCTGGACGCTGGCGGCGCTGGGCCTCATCGCCGCGCTGGCCAGCCTCGTCCTCTGGCGCGGCCGGTATCTGTACCCGGCGATGCTCGTGCTCGTCACGGCACTGCCCTATGCGATGGTGCAGCCGGTCTTGCGGTATCACTACCTGATCCACGGCATCACGCTGTTCCTCGGCATCGAACTCATTCGACGCTGCGTCGCAGCCGTGATGCCGGGACGGCAGCGCGCGGGTTAACCGCGCGCGCCAGGTGCCGGATAGGCGAGATAGGCCAGCCGCCGTACTTCGAGGCGGCCCCGCACGACCGTATCCAGGATCAGCCCGGTAAAGCCGTTGAGCGCCGCGAGGATCACCAGGCCCGAGATCAGGATGAAGGTCGGGAAGCGCGGGACCAGCCCGGTCTCGAAATAGGTGACCGCCAGGGGCACCGCGAGGATCGCGGCGAGCAGCAGGAAGACCGCGCCGATCGCGCCGAAGAACAACACCGGCCGCTCGATCCGGTACAGCGCCAGGATCGTGCGGAGGATGCGCCAGCCGTCGCGATACGTCGACAGCTTGGAGGTGGACCCCTCCGGGCGGGCGTAATACGGCGTTTCGATCTCGGCCACCGGCATCTTGAGTTCGAGCGCATGGACGCTGATCTCGGTCTCGATCTCGAACCCGGCGGACAGGGACGGGAAGCTCTTGGTAAAGCGGCGCGAGAACACGCGATAACCGGACAGGATATCGGTGAACGACCGGCCGAACAGCTTCGCCAGCATGCCAGTAAGCAACGCGTTGCCGAAGCGATGCCCACGGCGATATGATTCCTGCACCTCGCTGATGCGCGATCCGACGATCATGTCGAGCTGTTCGTCCACCAGCCGCGCGACCAGCGCGGGCGCGGACGCTGCGTCATAGGTCGCATCGCCGTCCGCCATGACATAAATGTCGGCATCGATGTCGGCGAACATCCGGCGGACCACCGCACCCTTGCCCTGGATCCGCTCGCGACGGACGACGGCTCCGGCGGCGCGGGCAACCTCGACCGTGCGGTCGCTGCTGTTGTTGTCGTAGACATAGATGATCGCACCCGGCAGCGCGGCGCGAAATCCGGCGACGGTCTGCGCGATCGCAGCTTCTTCGTTATAGCATGGCAACAATACGGCAATCGACGGCGCGGTCATCACGAACTCCCTAAACTCGGCCTGGACGTCCCCGCGTCAGGGATTTCCGACTCGGCCGATAGCTCGTGCGACGCGCCGATGCCACCGCTGAGACGCAGTTTTGCGGCCGATGCGGCAACTATTCGGCATGGTGCGCGCGCCGCGCCATATCGGGTATGGCGCGTACGCCACGTCGTGACGGTCAGCGGTGGTCGGCGCCGTCGGGCGCGATCGCTTCCTCCAGTTCACTGGAACGGCGCTTCAACCGGATCGCCTCGTCGATCAGCTCGGCTGCATGCTCGGTATCGCGTTCCCGGACGGCGAAGGTGACACAATTCATCGCCTCGCGGTGCAAGCGGGTTGCTCGGGACGTGGAACGGTCGATTTTCTGGGGCATGGGTCTTCAAATCGGTCATCGGGAAAGTGCTGAAAAAAGCGTTCGTCGTTCAATAGGTTCCCGTAGATTTGCTGGATCGGGCCAGGATGGTCGCCCGATCCGCCAGGGCACGCCGCGGGCCCCCGTGCCGCACCTCAGATCTGTCCATGGAGCCGCAGGCCGAGCACGGCGACGGGGCCGCGATCCCGGTTGTAGGCGGGATGATCGATCGCCTGGACGTCCGCGCTCAGATGGATCGCCTTGCGGACCGCGAGATCGTAATAGAGTTCGACGATGTCTTCGCTGCCGTAACGGGCAAGACCGCCGTCGCCGACCAGAATGCCGAGGCCGCCGGCCGCGAGATACCGCTGGCGGGCCTGCGACGCGGCGTTGACGACCAGCGCCACGCCGACACGGTCGTTGACCCGCCCCCAGCGTCCCCCGGCCAGCGAAACGCCGCCCGAGACACTGCGATCGACGTCGGTGAATTCGAATGCTTCGTAGCGGCCATCGGCGAACCCCGCGCGCGCGAACACGCCGAGCATGGGCGTTATCGCCTGTTCCAGGTTGAGGCTCAACCCGGCGCGCGTCGCGAAGCGCCGGACCAGCGCGGGATCGGCGGGGAGGCCGGTCGCCATGGACAGGGCGACCGCATCGTCGAGCCGTGCCGTCAGGCCGTGATTGGCGAAGGCGGTCAGTTTGATCTTGCCCGGCTGGCCGCCGAGCTGATGGCGTTCCTCGATCTCGCCGACCAGTTCGTATTGGCGAAAGCCGGTGCCGATCCTTTCGCTGTTGGGCACGGTCGACAGATTGAGCAGCCCGGCGCGAACCGCGAACCGCCCGCGATACAGTTCGGCCGTGCCGCCCGTGGTGTAGCCCCATGCATCGGCGGCGTAATCGAACGCGCCCGCCTCGATCACCGTCCAGTTGAGAAAGTCGCCGCGCGGGTCGTGCGCGTAGCTGTTGGTGTCGAAGACATCGCCGACGCTGATCTTGCCGAACGTCAGGACGAGCCGGTCGGTGCGCCGATCCCCGCCGAGCTGGTTGAGATCGGCGGCGACATGCTCGGACGCGCCGCCGAGGCCGATCGTCTGCCGCAGGAACAGCCGCTGCAAACGGAAATAGGGAGCCTGCTTCCCGACCTTATAGGCCTCGCCGCTCGGGAAGCCGGCCGCGCCGAGCGTATTGGCGAGGCCGAACCCCTGGTCGATCTCGGGATTGATCCACAGTTCGGCGCCTTTCCACGGACGGGCGCCGGCGTAGACGGTAAAATCCGTCGTTTCGCGCGCGTCCCCGCCGGAGCGCAAGCTGTTGGAGCCGTCGGCGGCGGCACGAAAGGCGGGCTGCGCCTGCCCGACGAAGGTGAATTGCGCGTGCAGGGCAAAACGTTCGGGGGCCGCGCTGTCGTCGGGCGTCGCGGGCTTGGGCGCGACCGGCGTCGATCCGGCGGGCGCGGAGGATCCGGCCTGCGCGAGCAGGGGTGTCGCGACAATGCCGAGCGCCATCGGTGCGACACGACACAGCAGCCGCAAGCTCGGGAGGATCATGACGCACTTCCTGCTTTTCTACGGGCACCGCGAACGGTCCGGCGGCGAAACGCTACCGGCCACCGAGTCGTCACCGCCCCGTAGAGGAGGGGCCGTAGCCGGTCAAAGCCGCCCGGCGGTCTCGCGCCCCGGCGCAGAGCAATGCGGTCGTCCGGACCGGCGCGTGCAGCGCGATTGCGGAACGGGCGAATGACGCTAGGGTCGCGATCATGGCAGAACGAGACGATATCCCATCAGGCGCCTTCGGGCCAGCAGGTGCCTTCGGGCTGGCCCCTCCGGGCGGCGAGCCGGAGGACGAGGCGCGGATCGCGCTGCGGCGCGACCGGCTGCTGGCGGCCCTGACCCTCACGGCGGGCGTGGGGCTGGCATTGGCGACACCGTTCGCGCTCAAGGCGGGGGCGGAGTTCTTCCTGCCGACCACCGCCGCGCTGGTGATCGCGATTTCACTGGTGCCGGTGCTCGAATGGCTCGAGCGACGGCGGGTGCCCTCTGCGCTCGCGGCGCTGACGTGCGTGTTGCTGTTTTTGGTCGCGGCAAACGTCGCGCTGGCCGCGATCATCGTGCCGGCGACCGAATTCTTCCGCCGGCTGCCCGAGCGGATCGACCGGATCCAGATGAACATCGCGCCACTGATCGACCTGTATTCGAGCTTCGAGAAATATCTCAACCGCACGGTCCAGCACCTCGCCGCCGCCGGCCCGGTCAAGACCCCGCAGACCGCCGCCGTGGCCCCGCCGAGCTCGATCCTCGAGCTTGCCGCGTCCTCGGCCCCGTCGGTGATCATCCAGGTGTTCTTCGGCGTGCTGGTCGTGTTCTTCTTCCTGTCGGGCTGGACCCGGCTGCGGCAGCGCACCATCACCAGCCGCTCGAGCTTCGGTGGGGCGATGGCGACGGCGCGGGTGATCCAGAACGTGGTCGACGACACGTCGGCCTATCTGGGGACGATCACGATCATCAACCTGACCCTCGGCGTGGCGATCGCGGGCGTGCTGTACGTGATGGGGATGCCCTATCCGCTGATGTGGGGCGGGATCGTCGCGTTGCTCAACTACGTCCCCTATTTCGGCCCGATCGCGGCGGCGGGGCTGCTCGCGCTGGGCGGGCTGATGACGTTCCACGACGTCTGGGTCGCGCTGCTGCCCGCCTTCATCATGATCGGCTGCCATCTGGTCGAGGCGAATGCGATCACCCCGCTGATCGTCGGGCACCGGCTGACCATCAACCCGATCCTCATTCTCGTCTCGATCAGTTTCTGGTCGTGGGTGTGGGGAACGGCGGGCACGTTGCTCGCGGTGCCGTTGCTGATCATCCTGCAGACGGTCGTGCGTGCCGCGGGCAAGCCCGATATCGCCGGTTTCCTGTTCGAACACGGCACGTTGACGAAGCACGGCCAGCCAAATTTCACGGCATCGTCTTCGGATGCAGAAACGGTTGTTGACAGGGTAGGGGGTGTCGCTTAGGAGCCGCGCCTCACGCTTCTCAAGCGGGTGTAGCTCAGTTGGTTAGAGCGCCGGCCTGTCACGCCGGAGGTCGCGGGTTCGAGCCCCGTCACTCGCGCCATTCTCCCGATTTTCGGTGCGGAATGGCTCGGGAAATGTCATGATCCGGTTTCTCGGGCGCGTCGGGTCCGATCTACGCGGGTGTAGCTCAGTTGGTTAGAGCGCCGGCCTGTCACGCCGGAGGTCGCGGGTTCGAGCCCCGTCACTCGCGCCATTCCCTACCGGGAATGGCGCCATGGGCCGAGGCCCGTTCAGCCCCAGCGGCCGGTTTCCATCCACGCCAGCATCCTGCGCAGCGGCAGCACCCAAATCCACGCGATTCCCGCGACCAGATAATAGAGCGCCTGCAAGAGCGGGTGCCATTTCCCGACCACGCCCGACAGGCTTGCAGCGAGCACGCACCAGATCGTGACGAGCGCCAGGATCGCGAGCATGCCCACGGGTTTGCGCCAGCTCGGGGTCATTCTGCTCGGTCCATCGGTCGGGCGATCCATCCACGTTCGGTAATGATCGCGTGGAGCGGCATGTCCCACGCGTCGGTCGGGACGGTGTCGACCTGTTGCACGCTCCAGGCAACCCCGATCCGCCGGGCGTCGGGATAAGCGTCGAATGCGCGGTCGTAATAGCCGGCGCCCTGGCCGAGCCGGTCGAGCTTCGCATCGAACGCGAGCAGCGGGGTGAGGATGATGTCGGGGGTCAGGACCGGGGAGCCGGCGTGCGGCTGGCTGAGGCCGAACGGGCCGGGGTGGAGGTCGTCCACCGGATCCCAGGCGAGGAAGCGCATCGGCTCGGCGCGCGTCGTGACGTGCGGGAGCGCGATTCGACAGCCTGCCGCCAGCGCCGCGCGGGCGAGCGGGGCGGGGTCTGCCTCGCTGCCCATGGGGATGTAAGCGGTGACGGTGAGGCCGGGCTTCAGGAGCGCCAGAAAGGGGGCAGGCGGGGTGAGTTCGGGGGCGGCGGCGGCGTGGAACGCGTCGCGGGTGGCGCGGATGCGCGCGCGGAGCGCGGGTTTGTCGATTGCGGGGGGCGTCATCTGCTCGGTGATAGGCCGAAGCCGCGGCGGGCGTCGATAGCCACGCGCGCACTCCTCTGCGCCCCGTCACCCTGAACGTGTTTCAGGGGCCACCATGGTGCGCGCTCTCCAGCCGCAGGAATGGCGGCACGGTGGATCCTGAAACGAGTTCAGGATGACGGCTGTGGGGGGATGTGGCGCTAACTCAGCAAGGGCGTCGTCGCGGCGAGCGTTTAGTGGCTCGCGCCTCTATCACGACGCGAACAAACGCAACTCCAATAAGCGGGTGGCGGGACCGCCGTGGCCGTGTGCCGGGTTATCCTCTGACGCACGGTACGTCAGGTGGGGATCATGTGCGTCGGGCCAGGGCCCGGGCAGGGACAACCCCCTTGGATGAAGAATAGCCTCAGGGATAATAAAGGCTCGTACCGGGCAGTGCCCGCCGCCGTCCGATATAGGCGCTTGCGGCTTATTGCTCAAGGCGCTCGGCGAGCATTTCGAGCTGTTCCGCGATGAGCCCGAGCAACACCTCGTCGTGGGAGACGGCGGGGGCGGCGGCGGGGCGGCGCTTGGCCTCGTCGAGGCTGTCCGCGAGCATCAGCGCGACGAACAGCATCGTCCGCTCGCCGCTAAGTCCGCCCGAGGCTTTCTCGGCCGTCGGATAGTTGGCGGCGAGCATCGCGCCGAGACGGCGCAGATGGTCCTCCTGCCCGTCGGGGCAAGCGACGGTGTGGCGGCGCGTGCCGAACGTGAGCGTGACTTCGGCCATCAGGCGTCCCCCCGCTCGGCGGCATCGCTCGGAGCCTCGGCCGTATCGGCGGCGTCGGCGGCGGCGAGGACCGTGTCGAGCGTCGCGATCGCCTGGGTCATCCGGTCGCGCAACACGTCGTGGCGCTGTTCCAGCGTGGTCAGGGCGTCGGCGCGACGGCGCGTTGCGACATCGATTCGCGTGAGCGCATCCTCGATCCGGTCGATCATGCGCTTGTGCGCGTCTTCGGGCGAGAGCACGTCCGGTGCCGCCGGCGTCGTCGCCCCTGCGGCCGAAGGCGCGGGGGGTTGGAGGGGACGATCAGGCGATACTGCTGGGGGTGCCGGGTTGGCGATGGGGTCTGCCATCGTCGCGAGATAGCATGGGACTGGCTTGCGACAAGGCGCATTTGTGACGTCTTTGCGTCATGCCGGGCGGTTGACGCGCTGGCTTGCGCCCCGCAAAGACGCGCTCGTCCCATAGGAGTCGGCGCTGGCCCATGCCGCGCCGAGCATGAGCTTGAGGAGCGCAGCACGATGACGGTCAAGGTAGCGATCAACGGTTTCGGGCGGATCGGTCGCCTTGTCGCGCGCGCCATTCTCGAACGCGCCGACTGCGGGCTCGAACTCGTCACGATCAACGACCTCGCCGATGCCAAGTCGAACGCGTGGCTGTTCAGCCGCGACTCGGTCCACGGCAAATATCCGGGCGACGTCTCGGCCGAGGGCAACGACCTGGTCGTTGACGGCAAGCGCATCCGCGTCACCGCCGAGCGTGACCCCGCCAATCTGCCGCACGCCGAGCAGGGCATCGACATCGTGCTCGAGTGCACCGGCTTCTTCACCGACCGCGAGAGCTGCCAGAAGCATCTCGACGCGGGTGCCAAGAAGGTGCTGATTTCGGCACCCGGCAAGGGCGTCGACCTGACCGTCGTGTACGGCGTCAACCATGACAAGCTGACCGCCGACCACACGATCGTGTCGAACGCGTCGTGCACCACCAACTGTCTCGCGCCCGTCGCCAAGGTTCTCAACGACGCGATCGGGATCGAGCGCGGACTGATGACCACGATCCACGCCTATACCAACGACCAGAAGATCCTCGACCAGATCCACCCCGATCTGCGCCGCGCCCGCGCTGCCGCAATGTCGATGATCCCGACCACGACGGGTGCCGCGCGTGCGGTCGGCGAAGTGCTGCCCGAGCTCAAGGGCAAGCTGGACGGCTCGGCGGTGCGCGTTCCCGTTCCGGACGGCAGCCTGATCGACCTGACCTTCATGCCGTCGCGCGAGACAACCAAGGAGGAGGTCAATGCTATTCTGAAGGCAGCTGCGGAAAGCGGTCCGCTCAAGGGCGTGCTGGTCTTCTCGGACGAGCCGCTGGTGTCGATCGATATCGTGCATACCCCCGCCTCATCGACGATCGACAGCCTCGAGACGGCGGTGATGGACGGCAAGCTGGTCCGCGTCGTCAGCTGGTACGATAATGAGTGGGGCTTCTCGAACCGCATGGTCGATACCGCGGGGGCGATGGGCAAGTTCCTCTGATGGCGACTGCCGTCACCCCGGCGCAGGCCGGGGCCGCTGCGTCTTTGGGCACGGTGCCCGACAACGAGACGGCCCCGGCCTTCGCCGGGGTGACGGGTGGCGTTCTGGCGGGGATCGCCCGCCACGGCCGGCCCAAAGGCCCGATGGAGACCGTCGACCACGTCGACGTGACGCTGGAAGGCGGGATCCACGGCGATTTCCGCGGGACGATCAAGCCCGGTGGAAAGGGGCGGCGCCAGGTGACGCTGCTCGAGCGCAGTGACTGGGACGCCGCGATGGCGGAGGTGGGGCATAGCCTGCCCTGGTATGAACGGCGCGCCAATTTACTGGTCGAGGGACTCGATCTGCCGCAGGTGCCGGGAACGCGGTTGCGGATCGGCGATACGGTCGAAGTGATGATCACGCGCGAAACCGATCCGTGCGAGCGGATGGAAGCGCTCGCGGCGGGCCTGCGTGCAGCAATGACGCCAGACTGGCGCGGCGGCGCATGTTCGCGCGTTCTGGTCGGCGGGACGATCCGCGTCGGCGACACGATTTTGGTTCTCGAGGAGTGACGGACGACATGACACGGGCCTTCAAGACGCTGGACGATATCGGCGCAGAGATCGGCGACGTGCGCGGCAAGCGCGTGCTGGTCCGCGAGGATCTCAACGTGCCGATGCAGCACGGCGCGGTCAGCGACGACACGCGGCTGCGCGCGACGCTGCCGACCGTCACCGAGCTGGCCGACAAGGGCGCGATCGTCCTCATCCTAGCGCATTTCGGGCGGCCCAAGGGCACGCCTTCCGCCGAGCTGTCGCTCAAGCAACTGGTCGAGCCTTATGCCAACGTGCTCGGGCGGCCGGTCCAATATGTCGACTGGGAAGGCGATGCGGCGGCGGTTGCCGCGCTTGCACCCGGCGATGTCGCGATCCTTGAAAATACGCGCTTCTTCGGCGGCGAGCAGAAGAACGATCCAGCGGTGGTCGATCGGTTCGCAGCGCTCGGCGACCTGTACGTCAACGACGCCTTCTCCGCCGCGCACCGCGCGCATGCCTCGACCGAGGGTCTGGCGCACAAGCTGCCCGCTTTCGCTGGCCGCGCGATGGAGGCCGAACTCGATGCGCTCGACAAGGCGCTCGGCAACCCCGAGCATCCGGTTGCTGCGGTCGTCGGCGGGGCGAAGGTTTCGACCAAGCTCGACGTGCTCAAGCATCTCGTGACCAAGGTCGATCACCTCATCATTGGCGGCGGGATGGCGAACACCTTCCTCGCGGCGCGCGGCGTGAACGTCGGCAAGTCGCTGTGCGAGCATGAGCTGACCGGCACCGCGGACGAGATCTTCGCCGCGGCCGACAGTGCGAACTGCACGATCCATCTGCCCTATGACGTGGTCGTCGCGAAGGAATTCCGCGCCAACCCGCCGATCCGCACGGTCAACGTGCATGAGGTCGCGGCGGACGAGATGATCCTCGACATCGGGCCGGCAGCGACCGAGGCGCTGGCGGACGTACTCAAGAATTGCCGGACGCTGGTGTGGAACGGCCCGCTCGGCGCGTTCGAGACGCCGCCGTTCGATACCGCGACGGTCGCGCTTGCCAAGACCGCTGCGGCACTGACCAAGAGCGGATCGCTCGTCTCGGTCGCAGGCGGCGGAGATACCGTCGCCGCGCTCAACCAGGCGGGCGTGGCGGACGATTTCACCTTCGTCTCGACCGCGGGCGGCGCGTTCCTGGAATGGATGGAAGGCAAGGATCTCCCCGGCGTGGCGGCGCTCTCGCGGGGGTGATACCCGGTGCGCCGTCGCGCGGGATCATCCGAGCGGCGGCGCAGCTTCCTTCAACAGCGGAACCAGTTCGGCGTTGAGCGCATCCAGCCCGAAGGCACTTGCCTTGGCATAGCGGACATGCCCCGATCGATCGATGATGAAGTTGGTCGGCACCGCGCCCAGCGTATCATACGGCCCCTTGATCCCGCGCGCCGGCGTGATGTGTAGCTGGGCGAACAGTTTCCTCAGCTGGAACGCCGGCACGGAGTCTTCCGTGGCGATGGCATAGACCTTCAGGCCGTGCACCTTCTGCAATTCGTAATAGGCGTCGAGCAGCGGGAGTTCGGCCTTGCACGGGCCACACCACGTCGCCCAGAAGTTGAGCACGACGACCTGTCCGCGCAGCTGTTCCGAGGATACCTTGCTTCCGTCGATCAGGGTAACGACGAAAGGCGGCGCCAGGTCGCCCACTTTCGGCTGCTTTGCCCCGAGCAGCAGCACTGCAGCCCCCATCAGGGCAATGCCCCGTACGCTTTTTCTCAAACCCTGCATATCAATGCCCCCATCGATCCGGGCGGCAAGGTGCTGGAGTTTTGCGCTTTCGTCAATCGGACGGCCGTTGTCCCGCCGTACGGTCGAATAGCGCGAACAGCAGCAACGCCATCCCGCCGATCCCGGCCCCGAACATGCTGGTGAGCGCCCATCCCCCTGCCGCGATGCTGGCACTGCCGATGACCGAGCCCATCGCGCCGAACAGGAAGACGATAGTCATGTACGCAGCGTTGATTCGCCCGCCCGCCGCCGGGTCCAGGCCGAAGATCACGCGCTGTCCCGAGATCTGGTTGAGCTGGACCGCCGCGTCGATCAGCACCGCGCCGACCGCGAAGGCGATCACGCTCCCCGCCGCGACGACCATGTCCGACGCGACAAACGCCACCGTGAGCAGCAGCAGGGCGAACAGCGTCGTCGCCCGCGCGCGCCCCTTGTCGGCGAAATGCCCGGCGATCGGTGCCGCCAGCGCGCCGCCCGCGCCAGCGAGCGCGAACAATGCCACGCCGTTCGCGCCCAGCCCGAAGCGCTGCGTCAGCACGATCGGCGCGGCGGTCCAGAACATGTTGAAGGCGATGAACAGCAGCGCCTGATACGCCGCGCGCAGCCGCAGGACCGGATAGCGCCGCAGCAGGTCGAGCGATGATGCCAGCAACGCGCCGTAGCGCAGCGTGCTGTCCGGCCGGCGCGCGGGCAGCATCAGCAGCAGCGCCACCCCGACCAGCGCGGTCACGCCGGCGGAGACGAAGAACATCGCGCGCCACCCCGCGAGCCCGGCGACGAAACTCGCAACCGGCCGCGCGAGCATGATCCCGGTGAGCAACCCGCTCATCACCAGCCCGATCGTGCGGCCCTGACGTTCCTGGCTGCTGAGCTTGGCGGCAAGCGGCACCAGCACTTGCGCGCCGACCGAACAGACGCCGGTCACCAGGGCGGCGGCCAGAAATGTGATCGGCCCTTCCGCCAGCGCGATGCCGAGGCATCCGAGCACCGCGCCGACCGTGGCGACGAGGATCAGCCGCTTGTTCTCTACCAGGTCCGACAGCGGCACGATGAACGCCAGGCCGAGCCCATAGCCGAGCTGGGTCAATGTCACGATCGCCCCCGCCAGCCCCGCGGACAGGCCGATGTCGGGCCCGATCGTCTCGATCAGCGTCTGGGCATAATAGAGGTTGGCGACCATCGCGCCGCACGCGACCGCCATCAGCAGCGTGGCCGCGGGGGAAAGATCATGATGGTCGGGATGGCTCATCCGACCCGAAAGCCTCGCCGTCGCGGAAAAAGCAAGTGCGCGCCGTGCAATCGGTCCTGCGGGGGGAATGGCGCGTTGCAGTCGCGGGTGTGGCTGACTATCACGCCCGCAAAGCCCAGAAGAAGAGGATCCAGACCATGACGCCTGCCGTCAAAGCCATTCTCGACAAGTACGAATCCGACAGCCCCGCGACCAAGGCCAACCTCGGCCGGATCCTGATGCACGGCCATCTCGGTGGCACCGGCAAGCTCGTCATCCTGCCGGTCGACCAGGGGTTCGAACATGGCCCGGCACGCAGTTTCGCGATCAACCCGCCGGCGTACGACCCGCATTACCACTATCAGCTTGCGATCGACGCGGGGCTCTCGGCCTATGCCGCTCCGCTCGGCATGCTGGAAGCGGGCGCGATGACCTTCGCCGGGCAGATCCCGACGATCCTCAAGGTCAACAGCTCGAACAGTTGGGCGCAGGGCGCGAACCAGGCGGTGACGGGGTCGGTCGAGGATGCGGTGCGGCTCGGCTGCGCGGCGATCGGCTTCACCATCTATCCGGGGTCGGACGACCTGTTCGACATGATCGGGCAGATCCGCGAAATGTCGGCGGAGGCCAAGTCGGTCGGGATCGCGACCGTGATCTGGTCCTATCCGCGCGGCGGGATGCTCCCCAAGTCGGGCGAGCTCGCGCTCGATGTCGGGGCTTATGCCGCGCACATGGCGGCGCTGCTGGGCGCGCACATCATCAAGGTGAAGCTGCCGAGCGACCATATCGAGCAGAAGGAAGCCAAGCCGATGTACGAGGGCACCGACTGGTCGAACCAAGCGGACCGCGTGAAACACGTCGTCCAAGCGAGCTTTGCCGGGCGCCGGATCGTCGTCTTCTCGGGCGGCGCGTCCAAGGGGTCGGACGCGATCTATCAGGACGCGCGCGACATTCTCGCGGGCGGCGGCAATGGCTCGATCATCGGCCGCAACACCTTCCAGCGCCCGCGTGACGAAGCGCTCGAGATGCTCGGCAAGATCATCGCAATCTACAAGGGCGAAGCGTAAGGACACGCAGGCGTTCGCCTATCACCGGAGCCTTGGCCCGATGATAGGCGTGCTGCTGGGGATCGCCATCGTCGAGATGCTGGTGGTGCATCTCGTGGTGGTCGCGCTGCTCGGCTGGGTTGCGGCGATCGTCGTCGGGCTGCTTGATCTGTCGGTGGTGATCAGCCTGGCGATGCTGCTGAAGTCGTTCCGGCGGTATCCGGTGACGATCGCGGACGGCGTTCTGACGATGCGGGCGGGCAGCCTCAAGTCGATCGCCGTCCCGATCGCGGCCATCGCCGGTCTCCGTGCGACCTGGAACGCGGCCGCCCTCCAGCAGAAGGACATGGTCAACCTCGCGCTGGCAAGCTGGCCGAGCGTCGTGGTCGACCTTTCCGAGCCCGTTCTGAGCCGCCGCGGCAAGCCGATCCGTGCGATCGCGCACAAGCTTGACGATCCCGCGGCTTTCCATGCCGCGATCACGGCGCTATCGGCTGCGCATGGACATTGAAGACCCCCTCGGCCCGCTCGACCCCGATTTCGGTGCGCAGTTCCAGCGTGATTATCGCCGGCCGCCGTGCCAGCTGTATCTCGTCTCGCCGCTCGACGTCACCGGCGGCTTTGCCGACCGGCTGAAACGCGCACTCGACGCCGGCCCCGTCGCGGCGTTCCAGTTCCGCGTCAAGGACATCGACCAGCATGCCGCGGCCGCGCTCGCCGAGCCGTTGCAGCGGATCTGCGCCGATGCGGACGTCGCCTTCATCGTCAACGACAGCATCGCGCTCGCCAAGCGGCTCGGCGCGGATGGCGTCCATCTCGGGCAGGACGATGGCGATCCGCAGGAGGCGCGCAGCGAGCTGGGCGCGGCGGCGCAGATCGGGATCAGCTGCCACGCCAGCCGCCATCTGGCGATGGAAGCGGGGGAAGGGGGCGCGGATTACGTCGCGTTCGGCGCGTTTTATCCCACGACCACCAAGGTCGCGGAGCATGTCGCCGACCCCGTGTTGCTGAGCTGGTGGTCGACCGTGTTCGAACTGCCCTGCGTCGCGATCGGCGGGATCACGCCGGCCAATGCGCCACCGCTGGTACAGGCGGGGGCGGATTTCCTTGCCGTCTCGCACGGCGTCTGGGGCGGGGACGAAGCAGCAGCGGTAAAGGCGTTTGCCGAGGTGCTCAAGCGGTAGAGGCGGAGCGCAGTTCATGCTATGAGCGGAGCATGGCGAAACTCTCTCCCATCGAGTCCGTATTCGACACTACGGAGGACGCCGCAGCGTACGATACTTGGTTCCGAGCGCGGGTGCAGGCGGCACTGGATTCCCCTCACCCGAAGCTCCCTCACGATCAGGTGCGGGCAGAAATGCGCGCGTTGATCGAAGCGAAGACACGTGCGGCTTCTCTGGGAGACTAAGGCGCGCAACGAACTCCGCGCAATCCTCGACTATATCGGCGACCGGAACGTTAGCGCAGCCGCCCGGATGGAGGACGCCATTTTCGGTACGGTGGAAATGGTTTTACGTAATCCGTTCATGTACCGGCCCGGCCGCGTGCGCGGCACCCGTGAAGCAGTGGCACACCCCAACTATGTTATCGTGTATAAGGCGGACGACGACACGGTGACGATACTCGCAGTTCTGCACGCCCGACAGCGATACCCGTGACAGGCGTAATTCGCAGTGAAGGGGTTGACCCGCTCACTCCATAGCTACCAGTGCCGCACGCGCCCAGTATCGACATGCACGAACCCGTCGCGCGGATAATAGCCGACGCCACCTCCGCCCAAGGCAAGCGCCGCGCCGCGCAACCGGTCGAGCGACACGCCGGGCACCACGATATCGGTCGCCTTGCCGAGCATGTGCTGGCTCTGGCTCGCGACGCCGCTATGCGAGCCGCCGCGGGCGCGGAGCTTCGCATTAGTCTGTGGCGAGCGATAGCCGCAGATCAGGTCGATCTTGCGGTTGCCGCCAAGCTCCAGCTTCTGTCGGAGCGACACGAGCAGCGCCAGCAGGCGGCGGTCCATGCCGATTGTATCGCCCGTGCGCCAGTCGCGCAGGCCATGGTTGAGCTCGGCCAGCCCGGCCGGAACGAACCGTCCAGACCGCGCGAACACCGCATCGACGCTTTCGTTGGTATGGACGTTGCGGATCGCAAGGCGCCATTCCACGCCCACCGCCATTGCGGGCAGGGGGAGCGCCAGCGCCGCGCCGCCCGCGATCGCGCCGCCGATCAGTGCGCGGCGTGAGAGCGGCGCGCTGCATTTCGAAGTCGTAACGGACCCAACGTCCCGGTCTGTCGTTATCTGCATGCAATTGCATGTAGGAGACTGAAACCGTGCTCAAAACCTTTGCCAGCGTCGCTTGTCTGGCCTTGGCCCCGGTTGGTCTCATGGCGGCGGGCGCGGCGGGAACCAACGCGCCGCTGCCAACGCCCGCGGCACAAACCAAGCTGGATCTGTCGGTCCTGCATGCGCAGGTGATCCTCGACCATCTCGGTTTCTCGCCCGGCGTGCTGGACGGGCGCGAGGGCAAATCGCTGGTCGCGGCGATCACCGGGTTCCAGGAGGTTCAGGACTTGCCCAAGACCGGCAAGCTCGATCCGGCAACGCTCCGTGCGCTGTATCCGCATCGCACCTGGCGACCGACCCAGAAGATCACGCTGACCAACGAGATCCTCGCCGGCCCGTTCACCAACCCGTTCCCCAAGGACCCGGCGCTCCAGTCGAAGTTGCCCGCGCTCGGCTACAAGTCGGTGATGGAGAAGATGGGCGAGATGTTCCACACCACGCCTGCGGTGCTGATCGAGCTCAACAGCCCGGATACCAAGCTGACCGCCGGGACGCAGATCGTCGTCCCGAACGCGATTACGACCGAGCGGGCCTATGATCCGAAGCTCCCGGAGAATTGGCGCAAGACGCTGAGCGACCTCAACATCGACTCGACCCAGCCGCAGGGCGCGAAGATCGTCGTGTCCAAGTCGAAGGAGGTCCTGCGTGTGCTCGACAAGGACGGCAAGCTCGTCGCGCAGTTCATGGCGACGATGGGCAGCACGCACGATCCGCTGCCGATCGGAACGTGGAAGGTGCTCGGGCCGAGCTACAATCCTGAATTCCATTACAACCCGTCGCTGTTCTGGGATGCCAAGAAGGGATCGAAGCAGGCGCTGCTTCCGCCGGGCCCCAATGGGCCGGTCGGCGTGGTCTGGCTCGACCTGTCCAAGCCGCATTACGGGATCCACGGAACGCCGTCCCCCGAGACGATCGGTCGCGCGGAGAGCCATGGCTGTATCCGCCTGACCAACTGGGATGCCGCCCGCCTAGCCATGATGATCAAGGCCGGTACGCCGGCGGTGTTCCAGAGCTGATCCGGGGGCGGGGGATGAAGAAGCTTGGTGTGATCCTCGTCGTGCTGCTGCTCGGGGTCGTGGGGCTCTGGGTAGCAGCGCTGGTGTTCCTTCCCGACGCGCCGGGCGGCACGCGGGATGGACCGATCGCGCGGCTCCGTCTCGCCGTACGCGGGCAGCCTCAGCCGGTCGACATCGGCGCGGGGCGGGGCGGCTCGGTCGTGCTGGCCGTTCCGGTTGCTGGCGTACGCCGGGGCGAAATTTGCGAATCGTGGGGCGATCCACGACAGAATGGCGAGCGCGAGCATCACGGCACCGACGTGATGGCGGCGGCAAGCACGCCGGTGATCGCTGCGGCACCGGGCATCGTGGAGAAGCTATGGAACAGCGCGGCGGGTGGCACGACGGTCTACGTCCGTTCGCCATCCCGGACCTGGACGCATTATTATGCGCATCTGGCGGGCTATGCGTCCGGCCTGCACGAGGGCCAGCCGGTCACGACCGGGCAGTTGCTCGGCTATGTCGGAGACACGGGTAACGCGGGGGCAGGGAATTACCACCTGCATTTCGGGCTCACCCGCACCGATCCAGCCCAGCATTGGTATGAGGGGACCGACGTCGATCCGTTCCCCTATCTTGCGGGCAAGCCGCTGCCCGGCTAAGGCCTCGCGCCACGGTGCCTCGCAAACGGGGCGTCGCTTGGCTCTTTCCAACGCAGGCTCACCCCATGAAGATCAACGCGGTCGAAATCCGTCCCGGCAACATTCTCGAATATGAAGGCGGCATCTGGCGTGCGGTGAAGATCCAGCACACTCAGCCCGGCAAGGGCGGTGCCTACATGCAGGTCGAGCTCAAGAACCTGATCGACGGCCGCAAGAACAACGTCCGCTTCCGCTCGGCCGAGAGCCTCGAGAAGGTGCGGCTCGACACCGTCGACTTCCAGTTCCTGTTCCGTGAGGGCGACACGCTGACCTTCATGGACAAGATCAATTACGAACAGATCACGCTCGACGCGGACATCCTCGGCGATGCGGCGGCGTTCCTGCAGGACGGCATGGATGTCGTGATGGAATTGTGGGAGGAGCGCCCGATCTCGGTGCAGCTCCCCGACACGATCGAGGCGCTGATCGTCGAGGCGGATGCGGTGGTGAAGGGGCAGACCGCCTCGTCGAGCTACAAGCCCGCGATCCTCGAGAATGGCGTCCGCGTGATGGTCCCGCCGCACATCGGCGCGGGGACGCGGATCGTCGTCGACGTCTACGAACAGACCTATGTGAAGCGCGCGGAGTGACGCTTCTCCCTCTCCCCGCTTGCGGGGAGAGGGCCGGGGAGAGGGGCAATAACGCGGACGTTCGTTTCTGCACTGCCCCTCTCCCGCGCTTCGCTTCGCTCGCTTGCCCTCTCCCCTGAAGGGGAGAGGGAGAAAGAAAGTAAGATTATGCCCTCCCATTCCGGTCTGATGACCGTCATCGATCGCGCCGCCCGCAAGGCCGGTCCGCGCCTGCGCCGCGATTTCAACGAAGTTCAGCAGCTGCAGGTCAGCCGCAAGGGCCCGGCCGACTTCGTGACGATCGCCGACCAGCGCGCCGAGCAGACGCTGTACGAGGAACTGTCGCGCGCACGCCCCGACTGGGGCTTCCTGATGGAAGAGCGCGGCGAAGTCGCGGGTGATCCCAACAAGCCGCGCTTCATCGTCGATCCGCTCGATGGCACGACCAACTTCCTCCACGGCATCCCGCACTTCGCGATCTCGATCGCGGTCGAGGAACCGATGCCCAACGGCAAGCGCGAGATCACCTCTGCGATGGTCTATCAGCCGATCACCGACGAAGCGTTCTGGGCCGAGAAGGGCCGGGGCGCGTGGGTGCAGGAGCAGCGGCTGCGCGTTTCGGCACGGCGCGACCTTGCCGACTCGCTGATCGCGACGGGGATTCCGTTCCTCGGCCATGGCAATTTCGCCGAATGGTCGCGCATCTTCGGGGCGATCGCGCCCGAGGTCGCCGGGATCCGGCGGATGGGGTCTGCGGCGCTCGATCTCGCCTGGGTCGCGGCGGGGCGGTACGATGGCTATTGGGAGTCGGGTCTCAAGCCGTGGGACGTCTCGGCGGGTCTGTTGCTGGTCAAGGAAGCAGGCGGGTTCGTCACCGACTTCCGCGGCGGTGAGAAGATGATGGAACGCAGCGAGTTCCTCGCCGCCAACGACGGGTTGCAGACGCGACTCCATAAATTGCTGGCGGGCGCGCTGCGCTGAGGGGCGGGGGCAATACCCCGACTCCGTCATCCTCGCGAAGGCGGGGATCCATACTGGCTGGCCCCGGTCGCGCTTGCTGCCGTTGCGTCAATGGATTCCCGCCTTCGCGGGAATGACGGATGGGTGTGGGGTACAGGGGTTCTGCTGGGAACAACCTCCTTCGAACGCCTGTTGCGATTCATTCTCACGCCCGCAACCCTTGCCCCTAAAAGCCCATGGTCCTAAAGCCCTCGGCATCCCTTCGCACATGCGAGAACACCCTTGGTTGACCTGTCACAATATCTCCCGATCCTGCTGTTCCTCGGCGTCGCGCTCGTGCTGTCCAGCGTGTTCGTGTTCCTGCCGATGCTCGTCGCGCGCCTGACCGGTGCGCACAAGCCGACCGCGGAAAAGCTCTCCGAATATGAGTGCGGCTTCCCCGCGTTCGAGGATCCGCGCAGTCAGTTCGACGTGCGCTTCTACCTCGTCGCGATCCTGTTCATCATCTTCGATCTCGAGGCAGCGTTCCTATACCCATGGGCGGTCAGCGTGTTCCAGCTCGGCTGGGTCGCGTGGGGATCGATGATGTTGTTTATCGCCGAACTCGCGCTCGGCCTTGTTTATGCGTGGAAGAAGGGAGCTCTCGAATGGGAGTAGAACTGACGCACCCGACCACTGGCCTGCCGGGCCAGGATCTGGTTCAACCCGATGCCGCGTTCTTCAACGACCTGAACGGCGAGCTTGGCGACAAGGGTTTCCTCGTCACTTCGACCGAGGACCTGTTTCATTGGGCGCGCACCGGTTCGCTGTGGTGGATGACCTTCGGGCTCGCGTGCTGCGCGGTCGAGATGATCCACGTCAACATGCCGCGCTATGATCTCGAGCGTTTTGGCGCCGCGCCGCGCGCGTCACCGCGCCAGTCGGACGTGATGATCGTCGCGGGCACGCTGTGCAACAAGATGGCTCCGGCGCTCCGCAAGGTCTACGACCAGATGTCCGAGCCGAAGTACGTCATATCGATGGGCTCGTGCGCCAATGGTGGCGGCTATTATCATTACAGCTATTCGGTCGTGCGTGGCTGTGACCGGATCGTGCCCGTGGACATCTACGTCCCCGGCTGCCCGCCGACTGCGGAAGCATTGCTGTACGGGATCATGCAGCTCCAGCGGAAGATCCGTCGCGTCGGGACGATTGAACGATGAGGGCGCCGGCTCCAGCCTATCGCGCCAATGACGGCGTGATCGACGCGGCGACGGCTGCGCTCGGTGGTCGTCTGCTGCACTCCCTCGACGCGGTCGGCGAAGTCGCGCTGCATGTCGATCGTTCCTCGCTGGTCGAGACGATGGTCGCGTTGCGCGATACGCCGGGCCTCGAATATCAGCAGCTGATGGAAATCGCGGGCGTCGATTATCCCGATCGCGGGATCGACCGGTTCGAGGTCGTCTATTGCCTGCTCTCGCTGACCCGCAACCACCGCATCCGCGTCCACGTCCAGACCGACGACGAAAAGCCGGTCCCGTCGGTAACGGGGATCTGGCCGGTCGCGGGCTGGCTCGAGCGCGAAGTGTACGACATGTACGGCGTGCTGTTCTCGGGCAATTCGGACCTTCGGCGTATCCTGACCGACTACGGCTTCCGTGGTCATCCGCAGCGCAAGGACTTCCCGCTGACCGGCTATGTCGAGCTGCGCTATTCCGAAGAAGCCAAGCGCGTGGTCTATGAGCCCGTCGCGCTGGCGCAGGACTTCCGGACGTTCGACTTCATGAGCCCGTGGGAAGGCGCCGAATACGTCCTCCCGGGCGACGAGAAGGCGAAGGTGCCGGAAGCCAAGGGTGCGCCGACGCCGCTCAAGGCGGACGAGATCGTCAAGGCCGATGCGGCGAAGTCGCCGACCCAGGTGCCGAGCGATCCAAAGGTCACCGAGAACACCGGCCAGTCCGGCGCGGGCAAGCCCGGTGCCGGTGCGGGCGAAAAGCCAGCCAATCCGTCGGTCATGCCCAGCAAGGGCAGCGGCGGCGGGACTGGCGGAGGACAGAACCAGTGAGCGAGTATCTCGACCAGCTCGAACATCGTACCGACGGTGAAAAGCCGGAAGTGGGCGATGTCGAAATCCAGAACTA
This sequence comes from Sphingomonas sp. TREG-RG-20F-R18-01, assembly GCF_022662475.1. Taxonomy (GTDB): domain Bacteria; phylum Pseudomonadota; class Alphaproteobacteria; order Sphingomonadales; family Sphingomonadaceae; genus Sphingomonas. The sequence continues at coordinate 488,109 of NZ_JAKNQQ010000003.1, read as the reverse complement.
CACGATCAACTTCGGTCCGCAGCATCCGGCCGCACACGGCGTGTTGCGCCTGGTGATGGAGCTCGACGGCGAGATCGTCGAGCGTGTCGATCCGCACGTCGGGCTGCTTCACCGCGGCACCGAGAAGCTGATCGAGTATAAGACCTACATGCAGGCGCTGCCGTATTTCGACCGGCTCGACTACTGCTCGCCGCTGTGCATGGAGCATAGTTATGTGCTCGCGGTCGAGAAGCTGCTCGATCTCGAAGTGCCGATCCGCGCGCAGTACCTCCGCGTGCTGTTCGCCGAGCTGACGCGCATTTCGAACCACATGCTCAACCTCGGGTCGCATGTCATGGACGTCGGCGCGATGACGCCGAACCTGTGGCTGTTCGAAATCCGCGAAGATTGCATGAACTTCTTCGAGCGCGTCTCGGGCGCGCGGATGCACAGCGCCTACTTCCGTCCGGGCGGCGTCCATCAGGATGCGCCGCTCAAGCTGCTGACCGACATCGCCGACTGGCTCGACACGCGGCTGCCGCGGCTGTTCGAGGATGCGATCTCGCTCGTCGCGGACAACCGCATCTTCAAGCAGCGTAACGTCGATATCGCGACGGTCAGCCGTGAGGATGCGATCAAGTGGGGCTTCTCCGGCCCGATGATCCGGGGTTCGGGCATCGCCTGGGATCTGCGCAAGTCGCAACCGTATGACGTGTACGACCGGATGGAGTTCGACGTACCGGTCGGTACGCGTGGCGATTGCTATGACCGGTTCATGGTGCGCGTCGAGGAAGTCCGCCAGTCCGCGAAGATCATGAAGCAGTGCCTGCGCGACATGCCCGAAGGGCCGATCGCGTCGCTCGACCGCAAAGTCGTGCCGCCCAAGCGCGCCGAGATGAAGCGGTCGATGGAAGCGTTGATTCATCACTTCAAGCTGTACACCGAGGGCTTCCATGTGCCCGCGGGCGACGTCTATGTCGCGACCGAAAGCCCCAAGGGCGAGTTCGGCGTGTATCTGGTCGCCGATGGCACGAACAAGCCGTACCGCTGCAAGATCCGGCCCACGGCCTTCTCGCATCTGCAGGCGATGGACTTCATGTCGAAGGGCCACATGCTCGCGGATACGACCGCGATCCTGGGCGCGATGGATATCGTTTTTGGTGAATGTGACCGATAATGGCTGAAGCCCCAAAGATCCCTGACGAAGCCGAGACCCGCGCCCGCTGGGGTGTGTTCGCGTGGAACGACGATAACCAGAAGAAGGCGAACGAGATCCTCGGTCGCTATCCCAAGGGTCGCGAGCAATCCGCGTCGATCCCGTTCCTCGATCTGGCGCAGCGTCAGGTCGGCGAACAGACCCAGACGCAGGGCTGGTTGCCGGTTCCGGTGATCGAGTTCGTCGCGCGCCAGATCGGCGTGCCGTACATGCGCGTGTACGAGGTCGCGACCTTTTACACGATGTTCAACATGGCACCGGTCGGCCGCTTTCACGTCCAGGTCTGCGGCACGACGCCGTGCCTGCTCGGCGGCAGCGACGACGTTCTGGCGGCATGCAAGAACAAGGGGCTGATCAAGGGCCGCACGACCCCGGACGGCATGTTCACTTTGACCGAAGTCGAGTGCCTTGGCGCGTGCGCCAACGCGCCGATGGTCCAGATCAACGACGACAATTTCGAAGATCTCGATTACGACAAGACCAGCGCATTGCTCGAGGCGCTTGCCAATGGCACGCCGGTCACGCCGGGATCGCAGACCGGGCGGCGCGATAGCTGCCCCGCGGGCGGTCCGACGTCGCTCAAGGAAATGGTCGACGAAAACCACGATTACCGGACGGAGTGGGCCTGATGCTTGCCGACAAGGATCGCATCTTTACCAACGTCTACGGCTTCCAGCCGTGGAACCTCGAGGCCGCGATCAAGCGTGGCGATTGGGACGACACCAAGGGCCTGATGGCACGCGGGCAGGATGCTTTGATCGACGCGGTCAAGGCATCGGGCTTGCGCGGCCGTGGCGGCGCTGGTTTCCCGACCGGCACCAAATGGTCGTTCATGCCCAAGGAACCAAAGCCGGACCGCCCGAACTTCCTCGTCATCAACGCCGATGAATCTGAGCCGGGGTCGTGCAAGGACCGCGAGATCATCCGCCACGATCCGCACAAGCTGATCGAAGGCGCGCTGATCGCGGGTTATGCGATGCGCGCGCGCGCCGCCTACATCTACATCCGTGGTGAATATATCCGCGAGGCCGAAGTCCTCTTCGCCGCGGTCGCAGAGGCGTATGACAAGGGCCTGATCGGCAAGAACGCCAGCGGCTCGGGCTATGACTTTGACGTCTTCGTCCATCGTGGCGCGGGCGCGTACATTTGCGGCGAAGAGACCGCGATGCTCGAGAGCCTCGAGGGCAAGAAGGGCCAGCCACGGCTCAAGCCGCCGTTCCCGGCGGGGGCAGGGCTCTATGGCTGCCCGACGACGGTCAACAACGTCGAGTCGATCGCGGTCGTGCCGACGATCCTGCGGCGCTCGCCCGAGTGGTTCGCGAGCTTCGGCGCCGAGGGCAATCGCGGCACCAAGCTGTTCCAGATCAGCGGGCATGTGAACAAGCCGTGCGTGGTCGAGGAGGCGATGAGCATCACCTTCCGCGAACTGATCGAAACGCATTGCGGCGGGATCCGCGGCGGGTGGGACAATCTGCTCGCGGTCATCCCGGGCGGGTCTTCGGTGCCGCTGGTACCGGCTGCCGAGATCATGGACTGCCCGATGGACTTTGACGGCCTCAAGAAGGTCGGTTCGGGTCTGGGCACCGCGGCGATCATCGTCATGGACAAGTCGACCGACATCGTTCGCGCGATCAGCCGTCTCTCCTACTTCTACAAGCATGAGAGCTGCGGCCAGTGCACGCCGTGCCGCGAAGGCACCGGCTGGATGTGGCGCGTGATGGAGCGGATGCGCACCGGCGATGCGGATATTTCCGAGATCGATACGCTGTATCAGGTGACCAAGCAGGTCGAAGGTCACACGATCTGTGCGCTCGGCGATGCGGCGGCCTGGCCGATCCAGGGCCTGATCAAGCACTTCCGCCCCGAGATGGAGCGGCGGATCACCGAGAAGCGTGGTGGCGGGTTGAGCCCGATGATGGAGGCGGCGGAGTGACGTTGGAGCAGGGCGACCTCATCCTCGAAATCCTGAAGCGCTTGCAGAGTGATATGACCTCTGTGAAGCGGGATATGGCGTCGTTTGCGGTTCGCTTGTCTGCGTTGGAAGATTACACGCGCGGATTGACCACGTCCGTTTTCGGAATGCAGGCTGATATCAGCGCGATCAATCACCGGCTTGACCGTATCGAGCGCCGTCTCGATCTCACTGAAGAGACCGAATAATGCCCTTAGTCAAAGTCGATGGTGTCGAAGTCGAGGTCCCCGCTGGTGCCACCGTGCTCCAGGCGTGCGAGATCGCCGGCAAGGAAATCCCGCGCTTCTGCTATCACGAGCGTCTGAGCATCGCGGGCAATTGCCGCATGTGCCTGGTCGAAGTGAAGCCCGGACCGCCGAAGCCGCAGGCATCGTGCGCGCTGCCGGCCGCGGACAAGCAGGAGATTTTCACCAACTCGCCGATGGTCAAGAACGCACGTGAAGGGGTGATGGAGTTTCTCCTGATCAACCATCCGCTCGATTGCCCGATCTGCGACCAGGGTGGCGAATGCGACCTGCAGGACCAGAGCCTCGCTTATGGGCGCGGCCAGTCGCGCTATGACGAGAACAAGCGCGCGGTTACCGAGAAGTACATGGGGCCGATCGTCAAGACGGTGATGACGCGGTGCATCCAGTGCACGCGCTGCATCCGTTTTGCCGAGGAAGTCGCCGGGGTCGAGGAAATCGGCGCGATCGGTCGCGGCGAGGACATGCAGATCGTGTCCTATCTCGAACATGCCGTGACGAGCGAATTGTCGGGCAACGTCGTCGATCTCTGCCCGGTCGGTGCGCTGACCTCCAAGCCGTACGCTTTCGAAGCGCGTCCGTGGGAGCTTCGCAAGACGCTGACGATCGACGTGATGGACGCGGTCGGCACCAACATCCGGCTCGACAGCCGTGGTCGGCAGGTGCTCCGCGCAGTGCCGCGGATCAACGAGGACGTGAACGAGGAATGGGCGAGCGACAAGACGCGCCACGCGGTTGACGGCCTGGTCCGTCGTCGCCTCGACAAGCCGTATATCCGGAAGGGCGGCCGCCTGACCGAAGCGTCGTGGGATGCTGCGTTCCTCGCGATCTCGCAGGTCGATGCCGGGTCGAGCATCGCCGCAGTCGCTGGCGATCTGGTCGATTGCGAAACGATGTATGCCGCCAAGGCGTTGCTCGGCAGCATGGGGTCGACCCTGCTCGAGGGTCGCCAGACCGGCATGGATTATGACACGACCAATCTCGCCGCGGTCAATTTTAACACGACGATCGCGGGCACCGAACAGGCCGACGTGATCCTGATCGTGGGCAGCAACGTGCGCTGGGAAGCGCCGCTGGTGAACACGCGGATTCGCAAGGCGATCAAACGCGGCGCGAAGGTGTTCGCGATCGGTCCGGAAACCGAGCTGACCTATAAGGTCGAATGGCTCGGCGAGGATCTCGGCGTGCTCGGCAACCTGCCCGAGGCTGTGACCGAGGCGTTCGCCAAGGCCGAGCGTCCGATGATGATCGTCGGCGGGGCGGCGCTCAAGTCGCTGGGCGCGGCGCTCGCGCTGGTGTCGCCGCTGGGTCTGGTCAAGGACGGCTGGAACGGCTTTAACGTGCTCCACATGGCGGCGAGCCGCATGGGCGGGTTGATGCTCGGTTATGCACAGAAGGGCGGCATCGCGGATGTCGTCGCGGCCAAGCCGAAGCTCGCCTTCTTTCTGGGTGCGGACGAGGTCGATTACGGCGCGTTCGAAGGCACGCTCAAGGTTTATATCGGGCATCATGGCGACAAGGGCGCGGCTGCTGCCGACGTCGTTCTCCCGGGGGCGAGCTATGCCGAAAAGTCGGGCACGTATGTCAACCTCGAGGGTCGCGTTCAGCGGGGCGAGCGTGCGGTGTTCCCGCCGGGCGATGCGCGCGAGGACTGGACGATCCTGCGCGCACTGTCGGGCATGATGGGCAAGACGCTGCCGTTCGACACGATCGAGGAATTGCGCGCGAACATGGCGACCGATACGCCTGCGCTCGCGACGCTCGGACTTGCGACGTTCGACTGGGCACCGCCTGCGCTTAACGCAGCGGCCTCGGGCACGCTGACCGGCTATCCGATCAAGGACTTCTACCTGACCAACGCGATCTGCCGGGCAAGCCCGACGATGCAGCGCTGCTCGGCGGAACTGGTCCACGGGCAGGAATTCGCGGAGGCGGCGGAATGACCTTCGCTTCTTCGCTTCTTTCTTCCCCGGCGCAGGCCGGGGCCCAGTCGCGAGCGGCCGTTTGGCTGAACGCGGCGCGCGGTAACGACAACCTTCCCGACTGGGCCCCGGCCTGCGCCGGGGAAGGGGAACTGGCAGCATGACCTCCTTCTTCACTTACCGTTTCGGGATGCCCTTTGGCTGGGCGTGGTTCCTCGCCACGTTGATGGACATCCTGCTGATCGCGCTGCCAGTCATGCTCGCGGTCGCGATGCTGATCTACGCCGATCGCAAGATCTGGGCGTCGATGGCGCTGCGGCGTGGTCCCAACGTGGTCGGTCCCTTCGGCCTGCTCCAGTCGTTCGCGGACGGCCTGAAGGTGTTCCTGCAGGAAACGATTATCCCGTCAGCGGCGAACAAGACGCTGTTCATCATCGCGCCGATCATCACTTTCACGGTCGCATTGATCGTCTGGGCGGTGGTTCCGTTCGATGCGCGCGCCGCGCTTTCCGACATCAACGTCGGGTTGCTCTACGTTCTCGCCGCTTCGTCGATCGGCGTCTACGGCGTGATCCTCGCGGGCTGGTCGTCCAACTCGAAATATCCGTTCTTCTCCGCGATCCGCGCCGCGGCGCAGATGGTCAGCTATGAAGTCGCAATCGGCTTCGTGCTCATCTCGATCGTGCTGTGGAGCGGCAGCTTCAATCTGACCAACATCGTCGAGGCGCAGAAGAGCGTGATGGGGACGCCGGTCAACGGTTTCTTCCTCAACCCGTTGCTGTTCCCGATGGCGGTGGTGTTCTTCATCTCGTCGCTTGCGGAAACGCAGCGCGCGCCGTTCGATCTGGCCGAGGCGGAGAGCGAGCTCGTCGCCGGATACCAGACCGAATATTCGTCGATGTCGTTCGCGCTCTACTGGCTCGGCGAATATGCCAACGTAATCCTGATGTGCGCGCTCAACGCGACGCTGTTCTGGGGCGGGTATCTGCCGCCGTTCGATTGGGCACCGCTTTATGTCGTGCCGGGTATCATCTGGCTGTTCATCAAGATCCTGCTGTTCTTCTTCGTGTTCAGCTGGGTCAAGGCGACGGTGCCGCGCTACCGTTATGACCAGCTGATGCGGCTGGGCTGGAAGATCTTCCTGCCGCTGTCGCTGTTCTGGGTGTTCCTCGTGTCCGGTGTCCTGATGGTCACCCGCGTCGGCACCGAGTGCGCGCCCGAGAACCGGGTCTATACCAAGCAATATCTCTACGACGACGGTCGTCCGCGCTATCCCACCGATGGCGTGTGCCAGGCTGCTCCCGTGAACCAGTTGGAGAAGCGCTCGTGAGCGTCGCCCAGATCATCAAGTCCTATACGCTTTGGGAATTCCTCAAGGCGCACGCGCTGACCCTGAAGTATTTCTTCAAGGCCAAGGCGACGATCAACTATCCGTTCGAGAAGAACCCGATCAGCCCGCGCTTCCGTGGCGAGCATGTGCTGCGGCGCTATCCCAACGGCGAGGAACGCTGCATCGCGTGCAAGCTGTGCGAAGCGGTGTGCCCCGCGCAGGCGATCACGATCGAGGCGGAACCGCGTGACGACGGCTCGCGCCGCACGACGCGCTACGACATCGACATGACCAAGTGCATCTTCTGTGGCCTGTGCCAGGAAGCATGCCCGGTCGACGCGGTCGTCGAGGGTCCGAACTTCGAATATGCGACGGAAACGCGCGAAGAGCTGATCTACGACAAGGCCAAGCTGCTGGCGAATGGCGATCGTTGGGAAAGCGCGATCGCCGCGAACCTTGCCGCCGACGCGCCTTACCGTTAAGCGCCGCACCGACTCTGAGGGGCCCCAGAAAACCGTGATCCAGGCACTCGCCTTTTATCTTTTCGCAGCGATCGTGATCGTGTCAGCCGCGCTGACCATCACCTCGCGCAACCCGGTGCATGCCGTGTTGTGGCTGATTCTGGCCTTCTTCAACGCAGCGGGCCTGATGGTCCTCGTCGGTGCCGAGTTCATCGCGATGCTGCTCGTCATCGTGTACGTGGGCGCCGTCGCCGTGCTGTTCCTGTTCGTCGTGATGATGCTCAACATCGATTTCGCCGAATTGCGCGCCGGCTTCGCGCGCTACGCCGCGATCGGCGCGGTGTTCGCGGTCGGGCTGGCGGCCGAGATCATGCTCGCCTTCGGGGCGTGGAGCGCGGGGACGATCGAACTCGCCCGCCGAGGTGCGCCGATGCCCGAGACGACGTCGAACATCCAGGCGCTCGGCATGGTACTCTACACGCGCTATCTCTTCGTGTTCGAAGGCGCCGGGCTGGTCCTGCTCGTCGCGATGATCGGCGCGATCGTGCTGACGCATCGGGATCGCACGGGGTCGCGCAAGCAGAACATTTCGCGGCAGAACGCGCGCCGTCCGCAGGACGCGACGCGCAATACGCAGCCGACGGTCGGCGCAGGGGTGGAGCTATGACGATCGGTTTGGGCCATTATCTCGTCGTGGGCGCGATCCTGTTCGCGCTTGGCGTGCTCGGCATCATCGCCAACCGCAAGAACCTCATCGTCATGCTGATGGCGGTCGAGCTGATCCTGCTCGCGGTGAACCTCAATTTCGTCGCCTTCTCGGGCTATCTCCACGATCTCGTCGGCCAAGTGTTCGCGATGTTCGTGCTGACGGTCGCGGCGGGTGAGGCGGCCATCGGGCTTGCCATCCTCGTCATCTATTTCCGTAGCCGCGGGACGATCTCGGTCGACGACGCCAACCGGATGCAGGGGTAAGTTACGTGCATTCGATTCTTCTCATCGTCTTCCTGCCGCTGCTCGCGTCGCTGATCGCAGGGTTCGCGAACAAGGGCTTCGGCTCCGCGCTTCCCAAGATCGTGACGACCGGCGCGCTGTTCGCGTCGTGCGCGCTTAGCTGGCCGATCTTCCTCCATTACCTCGGTGGTGGCGAAGCGACGGTCGTGCCGGTGCTCGACTGGATTCATTCCGGCGACATGGTGATCGACTGGTCGCTGCGCGTCGACGCGCTGACCGCGGTCATGCTCGTCGTCATCACCAGCGTCTCGGCGCTCGTCCATCTGTATAGCTGGGGCTATATGGAGGAGGACCCCGACCAGCCGCGCTTCTTCGCGTATCTGTCGCTGTTCACCTTCGCGATGCTGATGCTGGTGACTGCGGACAACCTCGTCCAGATGTTCTTCGGCTGGGAAGGCGTGGGTCTCGCATCCTACCTCCTGATCGGTTTCTGGTTCCGCAAGCCCAGCGCCAACGCCGCCGCGATCAAGGCGTTCGTCGTCAACCGCGTCGGCGATCTCGGCTTCATGCTCGGCATCTTCGGCACCTATCTCGTCTTCCACACCGTCTCGATCCCCGAGATCCTTCGGCTCGCGCCGGGGATGATGGGCTCGACGATCGGCTTCTGGGGCTACCGCGTCGATACGATGACGCTGCTGTGCCTGTTGCTGTTCGTCGGTGCGATGGGCAAGTCGGCGCAGCTCGGGCTTCACACCTGGTTGCCGGACGCGATGGAAGGCCCGACCCCGGTGTCGGCGCTGATCCACGCGGCGACGATGGTCACCGCGGGCGTGTTCATGGTGTGCCGCCTGTCGCCGATGTTCGAGACGTCGCCGTTCGCGCTGACGGTCGTGATGACGGTGGGTGCAGCGACCTGCCTGTTCGCCGCGACGGTCGGGCTGGTGCAGACCGACATCAAGCGCGTCATTGCGTATTCGACCTGCTCGCAGCTCGGGTACATGTTCTTTGCCGCCGGGTGTGGGGCGTATGGCGCCGCGATGTTCCACCTGTTCACGCACGCCTTCTTCAAGGCGCTGCTGTTCTTGGGTGCGGGTTCGGTGATCCATTCGATGCATCACGAGCAGGACATGCGCTATTATGGCGGGCTGCGGAAAAGCATTCCGATCACCTTCTGGGGGATGATGATGGGTACGCTGGCGATCACCGGCGTCGGGATCCCCGCGGTGTTCGGCAACCCGCTTGCGATCGGGTTCGCAGGTTTCCACTCGAAGGACGCGATCATCGAGGCGGCCTGGGCTTCGGGCAACCACGGCGCATCGATCGTCGGGATCATCGTCGCGCTGCTGACGAGCTTCTACTCGTGGCGGCTGATGTTCCTCACCTTCTGGGGCAAGCCGCGCTGGGAGCAGTCCGAGCATATCCAGCATGCGCTGCATGATGCACATGGCCACGGCCATGACGCGGTCCACGCTGGCCATGACGATCACGGCACCACCGCTGCGCATGCGCATCACGGGGAAGCCGCAGAGGAAGGGCAGGGCAGTGAGCCCGATACGCACGGTGCGCATCATCATGGTGCGGGGGGTCACGCGATCCCGCTGCATCCGGTGTTCACGACCAAGGGCGACGGCACGGGTGGCTATCATCCGCACGAAAGCCCGTTCCCGATCCTGGTCCCGTTGATCATCCTGTCGATCGGGGCGATTGCGGCGGGGTTCGTGTTCCACCGCTTCTTCATCGATCCGAGCGCTGGCGAAGCCTATTGGCACGGCAGCATCGCCTTCCGCGAGAAGCTGATGGAGTCGATGGAGGAGATCCCGTTGCTGGTGAAGCTCTCGGCGACGATCGCGATGCTGACCGGTCTGGTCGGGGCGTACGTCTTCTACATCCGCGCGCCGGGTGTGTCGCAGAAGCTCGCCGAGACCTACGCGCCGATCTACGACTTCCTGCTCCACAAATGGTATTTCGATGAATTGTACGATTTGCTGTTCGTCAAGCCGGCGTTCGCCATCGGCCGCTTCTTCTGGCACCGCGGCGATGAGAAGACGATCGATCGCTTCGGGCCGAACGGCTCGGCCTGGATCGTCGAGCGTAGCTCGCGCGTCGCTGGCCGGATCCAGTCGGGATATGTCTACACTTACGCGTTCGTCATGCTGCTCGGTCTCACCGGAGCCGTGACCTGGGCGATCAACATCTGGGCGACGAGCAAGTGAGCGGCATTCCCATCCTTTCGATCATGCTCGCGATCCCTGCGATCGCGGCCGTGGCCTGTCTCTTCTCCTCCGCGCAAGGCGCACGCTGGATCGCGCTGATCGCGACGCTAATCGATCTCGTCCTCGGGATCGGTCTGTGGACCAGCTACGATATCGGCGGGGCGCAGTGGCAGTTCGTCGAGGACGCCGGCAACCTCGGCATCTTCAGCTGGAAGCTCGGCCTCGATGGCTTCGCATTGCTGCTGGTGATGCTCAGCGTGTTCCTGATGCCGGTGTGCATCGGGGCGAGCTGGGTCGCGGTGACCAACCGCGTCCAGGAATATATGGCGGCGTTCCTGTTCACCGAAGTGCTGATGATCGGCACCTTCGCGGCACAGGACCTGTTCCTGTTCTACATCTTCTTCGAAGCCGGCCTGATCCCGATGTATCTGATCATTGGCATCTGGGGTGGCGTGAACCGCATCTATGCCTCGTACAAATTCTTCCTCTACACGCTGCTCGGCTCGGTGCTGATGCTGGTGGCGATGCTGTGGATGGCGAATTTCGCAGGGACGAGCGACATTCCGACGCTGCTGCGGACCGACTTTCCGGTGAAGGCGCAGACCCTCCTGTGGCTGGCGTTCTTCGCGTCGTTCGCAGTCAAGATGCCGATGTGGCCGTTCCACACCTGGCTTCCCGACGCGCACGTCCAGGCCCCGACCGCTGGCTCGGTGATCCTTGCGGGTGTTCTGCTCAAGCTTGGCGGATACGGTTTCCTGCGTTTCTCGCTGCCGATGTTTCCTGAAGCGTCGGCGCAGCTGACGTGGCTGGTGCTCGGTCTGTCGGCGATCGCAGTGATCTACACCTCGCTCGTGGCGCTCGTGCAGTCGGACATGAAGAAGCTGATCGCTTATTCCTCGGTCGCGCATATGGCGATCGTGACGATTGGCCTGTTCGCGTTCAACCGGCAGGGGATCGAGGGCGCGATGATCGTCATGCTGTCGCATGGCCTCGTCTCGGCAGCGTTGTTCCTGTGCGTCGGCGTGATCTACGATCGACTCCATACCCGCGAAATCTCGCGTTACGGTGGTCTGGCGATCAACATGCCGCGCTACGCCTTGCTGTTCCTGTTCTTCACGATGGCATCGATCGGGCTTCCGGGCACGAGCGGGTTCGTCGGCGAATTCCTCAGCCTGGCAGGGACGTACCGCGTCTCGACCGTCATCACGCTGCTCTGCACCACCGGGATCATCCTCGGGGCTGCCTATATGCTCTACTTGTACCGCCGTGTCGTATTCGGCGATCTGACCAAGGACGATGTGCGCGCAATGCCCGACCTTTCGCTGCGTGAAATTGCGCTGTTGGCCCCAATTGCAGCGGTAGCGCTGTGGATGGGCGTGTATCCCGAGAGCTTCCTCGCGCCGATGCGCAAGGATGTCGCAACGCTGGAAGCACGCATTTCGCGCGCGACCCCGGCGGGTGACTCGCTCCCGACCGCGGGCAAGGCCATGGCACTGCCCGCGACGCATGCGGAGGCACGGCCATGAACATGTCGCTGTTGATGGTGCTCCCCGAGGAAATCCTCGCGCTTGGGGCAATCGCGCTGATGCTGGTGTCGGCCTGGGGTGGCCAGGCATCGACTCGGCTGGTGTCGATCGTCGCGGTTGCCGTGCTGGTTGGCGCGACGATCGCACTGACCGGGCCTGCGTCTTATGGTGGCGCGGCGTTTGGCGGGCTGGTTCGGGCGGATGCGTTCGGCGCGTTCGCCAAGGTCCTGATCTTCGGTGCGTCCGCCGTCGCGATCCTGATCGCCCCGCGTTTCTTCGCAGCTGGCCGTGGCGACGATCTCCGCCCGGAATATCCGGTGCTGATCCTGCTGTCCGCGGCGGGCATGAGCATGATGGTGTCGGCGGGTGACTTGCTGACGCTCTATGTCGGTCTCGAGCTCCAGAGCCTTGCGGCCTATGTGCTCGCGAGCTTCATGCGCCGTGACCGTCGCTCGGCGGAAGCCGGCCTCAAGTATTTCGTGCTCGGCGCGCTGGCGAGCGGGATCCTGCTGTACGGCATCTCGCTGGTGTACGGCTTCAGCGGCACGACGATGTTCTCATCGATCGCGACCGCTTATGGTGCTGGCCGTTCGCTCGGGCTGACCTTCGGCCTCGTGTTCGTCTTCGCTGGCCTTGCGTTCAAGATGAGTGTCGTTCCGTTCCACATGTGGACCCCGGACGTGTACGAAGGCGCGCCGACCCCGGTGACGACCTTCTTCGCCTCCGCTCCCAAGGTGGCGGCGGTCGCGCTGTCGGTCCGCGTCGCGGTCGAGGCGATGGGCCCGGCGACCGACCAGTGGCGTCAGATCGTGATCTTCGCAGCACTCGCGTCGATCATCTTCGGTGCGGTCGCGGCGATCGGGCAGAGCAACATCAAGCGGCTGCTGGCCTATTCGTCGATCAACAACGTCGGCTTCGTGCTGATCGGTCTCGCGGCCGGTACGCAGGCGGGTGTCGCGGCGGTGCTGTTCTACCTGACCGTCTATGTCGTGATGACGCTGGGCAGCTTCCTGATCGTCCTTCAGATGAAGGACGCCGCCGGGCAGCCGGTCGAGAGCATCACCGCTCTCGCTGGCCTGTCGCGGACGCGGCCTGGCCTGGCGCTGGCGATGGCGATCTTCATGTTCTCGCTCGCAGGTATTCCGCCGATGCTCGGCTTCAACGCCAAGGTCGCGGTGTTCCAGGCGGCGATCGTTGCCGGGCTGTACCCGCTGGCGGTGGTCGGCTTCGTCGCTTCGGTGATCGGTGCCTTCTATTACCTGCGTGTCGTCAAGGTGATGTACATCGATGCGCCTGCTGACACGGTCGATGGCGCGCCGCTTGCGGTTCGCACCGATCCGGTCGAGGGCGGGCTGATCGCGGTAATGGCCGCGGCGATTTCGCCGCTTGGCTGGCTGGGGCTTGCGAGCCTCGGTGGTGCGACGATGGTTGCGGCGAAGGCGCTGTTCTGAGCGAGCGGGTTCGTACCGTCGCGGAGACGGGGTCTACCAATGCCGACATGCTCGCGCTGGCGCGCAGCGAGATCCCCGAGGGGATCTGGCTGCGCGCCGAGCGGCAAACTGGCGGGCGCGGGCGGCAGGGGCGGCTCTGGGTTTCGCCAGTCGGGAATTTCTACGGGTCTAGCGTTGTGCGGGTGCGGGGCGGGGATCCTGCTGCTGCTACGCTTGCGCTGGTGGCTGCGGTTGCGCTGGAAGAGGTGGTCCGGGCCTATCTTCCATCACCTGTACCCTTCCCCGGCGAAGGCCGGGGCCCAGTCGCGCAGGCCGAGGTAACGGACCGAAGCGATCGATCTTCCAACGTTCCGCTCTTGGGCCCCGGCCTTCGCCGGGGAAGCGGAAGCGAGAGGGGAAGCGGAAGCGGCAATAGGGAAGGCGTGGTCCTGAAATGGCCCAACGACCTCCTCATCGATGGCGCTAAAATTTCCGGCATCCTGCTCGAACGCACCGGTGATGCGATCGTCGTCGGGATCGGCGTCAACCTCGCACACTACCCCACCGACACCGACCGCCGCGCCACCAGCCTCGCTGCCCACGGCGCAACCCCCGATCCGGCGGACTTCGCCGAAACGCTCGCCGACACCTTCGCCCGCTGGCTGAGCATCTGGCGCGGGCAGGGCCTCGCTCCCGTCCGCACCCGCTGGCTGGAGCGCGCGCACCCGATCGGCACCGCGCTGACCGCGCGGCTGCCTGATGGCAGTGCGACCGATGGCCTGTTCAACGGGCTCGACAGTGACGGCGCGCTCATCCTGCGCTTGGCGGATGGCACCGCGCGTGTCATTCACGCGGGCGACGTGTTCCTCCTCTGAAGGGCTTCTTTCCAGCCATGCTGCTCGCCATCGACGCCGGGAACACCAACATCGTCTTCGCCTTGCTCGAAGGCACCACGATCAAGGCACGCTGGCGCATCGCCACCGATCCGCGCCGTACGGCGGACGAATATGCGGTGTGGCTCAGCCAGTTGCTCAATCTCGAAGGCTATGACCGCAAGCAGGTGACGGGTGTCATCATCGCGACCGTCGTCCCGCGCGCACTCCACAACCTCCAGACGCTCGCGCGCAAATATTTCGACAGCGAGCCTTTGATCGCCGGCCAGGCCCCGGTCGAATGGGGCATGCACCTCGACGTGCTCGAGCCCAAGAGCGTCGGTGCGGACCGCGCCGTCACGATGATCGCGGCACATGCGCGGCATTCGGGCGACCTGATCGTGATCGACTTCGGCACCGCCGCGACGTTCGACGTCGTGGATTATACCGGGGCGTATAAGGGCGGGATCATCGCGCCCGGCATCAACCTGTCGCTCGACGCGCTCGTCACCGCCGCCGCCAAGCTGCCGCGGATCGCGATCGAGGCGCCCAGCGACACCAGTGTCATCGGGCGCGATACGGTCACGCAAATGCACATCGGCATCTACTGGGGCTATGTCGCGATGATCGAGGGGCTGGTCGCGCGGATGAAGGCGGAAGTCGGTCGCCCGTGCACGGTCGTCGCGACCGGCGGGCTGGCGGTGCTGTTCGAGCAGCATACCGACGCTTTCGACGCGATCGAACCCGATCTCACCATTCAGGGGCTGGCGATTTTGTGGGAACGCGCCCATATGCAGGCCTAGAGTCCATGCGTGCGTGCGCCGACCCCGGTGCCCCGCTTCCCCGATCTCTACGATATTCATCGCGCCTCACCAGCGCACCCTCCCTGCGCCGCTGGCAAAGCTGGCGGCGTTTATTTGAAAGAACAAAGACTTAGTGACTACCCCAAAGAAAGAACTCTTGTTCCTGGCCCTCGGTGGGTCGGGCGAGATTGGCATGAACGTCAATCTGTACGGCTGCAACGGCAAGTGGCTGATGGTCGATTGCGGCATCACCTTCGCCGATCCGCAATATCCGGGCATCGACGTGATCCTGCCCGACCTGCAATTCATCGAGGAACGCCTCGACGATCTGATCGGGATCGTGCTGACGCATGGTCATGAAGATCATATCGGCGCGCTGCCCTATCTCGCCGAGGACCTCGGCGTGCCGCTGTATGCGACGCCGTTTACCGCCGGCCTGATCCGCGGCAAGCTCGAGGAAGAAGGCAACGCCAGCCGCGTCAAGCTCCGCGTGATCCAGCCCGACGCGCCGTTCGACCTCGGGCCGTTCGGCATCACCTTCGTGCCGATGTCGCATTCGATCCCAGAAGCGAGCGCACTGCTGATCGATACGCCGTACGGCCGTATCTTCCACACCGGTGACTGGAAGCTCGATGCGCGGCCGGTCATCGGCAGCCCCGCCACCCCCGACCAGCTCGCGGCGATCGGCAAGGACGGCGTGCTCGCGCTGGTGTGCGATTCGACCAACGTGTTCAACAACGACGCGTCGGGCTCCGAGAGCGACGTGCTGGCGGGCCTGATGGACGTGATCGGCAAGGCCAAGGGTCGTGTGCTGGTGACGTCGTTCGCATCCAACGCGGCGCGTCTGCATACGCTGGGCAAGGTCGCGATCGAGACCGGGCGGAAATTGTCGGTCCAGGGGCGGTCGCTCGACCGCATCCTCAAGGTCGCGCGTGCGACGGGGTATCTGAAGGACTTCCCGGACACGATCGATGCCGAAGCCGCGATGCGTCTGCCGCGCGACAAGGTGCTGGTCATCGCGACCGGCGGGCAGGGCGAGGACCGCGCGGCGCTCGCGCGTGTGGCGAACGGCCAGCATCCGATCTCGCTCGATCAGGGCGATACGGTGGTCTTCTCGTCGAAGCAGATCCCGGGCAATGAAGTCGCGATCGGGCGGATTCAGAACCAGCTCGCGGCCAAGGGCGTGATCATGATCACCGACCGTCAGGCGCATGTGCACGTGTCGGGCCATCCGGGTCGCCCCGAGCTGCTCCAGATGTACAAGTGGATGAAGCCCGAGGTGCTGATGCCGGTGCATGGCGAAATGCGCCATCTGATGGAGCAGGCGCGCTTTGCCTTGTCCGAGGGTGTCCCGCGCGCGGTGGTGCAGACCAACGGCGACATCATCCGCCTCGCGCCGGGCAACCCGACCAAGATCGGCAATGCCGCTGTGGGTCGTCTCGTGCTCGATGGCGACGTGATCCTGCCGGGCGATGGCTCGACGATCAACGAGCGCCGCAAGCTCGGCCTGTTCGGGCAGATTTCGGTCGCGGTTGCGGTCGGGCAGCGCGGGATGATCGGCCAGCCGCAGGTCCGTATCCAGGGCATTCCGGTCGAGGAAGACCGCGAGCCGTTCCTCGACGAGACGATTGGCGCGGTGATCGCGGCGGTCAAGCAGGGCGGGCGTGACCGCGACAAGATGCGCGAGCAGATCCGTCTGGCGACCCGCAAGGTCGCGACGCGCTGGACCGGCAAGAAGCCGATCGTCGATGTGTTGTTGATCGAGGCCTGACTTCAGGCGCTGGGATGGGAAGGAGAACGACATGCGGTGGACTTCGGCGCTGGCGATCTACTTCCTGTTCTGGGCGTTTTCGGTGTTCTTCGTCCTGCCGTTCGGGGTCAAGACGGCGGACGAGGCAGGCGTAGAGCGCGTGCCGGGCCAGGCCGACAGCGCGCCGCATGAGTTTCGCGCGGGGCGGATTGCCTTGCGCGTCACGATCGTGGCGACCGTGTTGTGGGGGCTTTATATGCTGAACTTCACGTACGGCTGGCTGACGCCGAAGATGCTGGATTTCTGGGGGGCGTGGAAGGACGTCGAGTAAGGGGGGCTGGACCCTCTTTCAGGCGCTTCCACCACCTTTCACTTCCCCGGCGAAGGCCGGGGGCCAGTAGCCACACAGGCGTTGCTGCCGCCTGCACTCCGTTACCTTGACCTTCGCTACTGGGCCCCGGCCTTCGCCGGGGAAGTAGGCAGGGTGCATGGGCCGGAAATAGCGCGCCACCTCCACCACCGTCGACTTCCCCGGCGAAGGCCGGGGCCCAAGAGTGACGCAGGCGTTGCTGCCGGATGCGCTTCGTTACCTCGACCATCCCTTCTGGGCCCCGGCCTTCGCCGGGGAAGTAGGCGGGGTGGAGGGCCGGGATGCGCCCCCCCCTTAGTTCTCGACCGGCGCGACGTCCCCCATCAGCTTGGGGAAGAACCCCTCGTGCGCTGCCCGCAACGCGTCCAGCGTGACGACATGATCGTCGTCGGGAAGCTCGAAGATCAGCCGGTTGGCGATCGTCCGCCCGATCCGCTCGATCTCGACACCCGCCGCATCCGCCGCCATCAGCGTCTCGAGCAGCAAGTGATCCGCGACGGTTGCGACGTACAGCCCCTGATCTTCGCCGAACAACGCGCACGCCACGCCGCACGGCAGCGGCGCGTGCATCATCGCGCCGACATTCCCCGCGAGCGCCATCTCGGCGATCGTCACCGCGATCCCGCCGTCGGACACGTCATGCACCGCGGTCAGCGCGCCGGTCGCGATATGCGCGCGGACGAACTCGCTGTTGCGGCGCTCGGCTTCAAGATCGACCGGGGGCGGGGCGCCTTCCTCACGGCCATGGACTTCGCGCAACCACAGCGACTGGCCGAGATGCCCCGAGCGTTCGCCGATCAGCACGATCACGTCGCCAGTGCCCTTGAACGCGATCGTCGCGGACTTGGACCAATCGGCAAGCAACCCGATCGCGCCGATCGCCGGTGTCGGCAGGATCGCCGATCCGCCACCGGTCGCCTTGCTTTCGTTATAGAGCGAGACGTTGCCCGACACGATCGGGAAGTCGAGCGCGCGGCAGGCGTCGCCCATGCCGTCGAGACAGCCGACGAACTGCGCCATGATTTCGGGGCGCTGCGGGTTGGCGAAGTTGAGGCAGTTGGTGACAGCAAGCGGGGTCGCACCTACCGCGGAGAGGTTGCGATAACACTCTGCAATCGCCTGCTTGCCGCCTTCATAGGGGTCGGCATAGCAATAGCGCGGGGTGCAATCGGTGCTCATCGCGAGCCCCTTCTGCGTGCCGTGGACGCGGACGACCGCGGCGTCGCCACCCGGGCGTTGGATCGTGTCCGCGCCGACCTGCGTGTCATATTGCTCCCAGATCCAGCGGCGCGAGGCGACGTCGGGGGAGGCCATCAGCGTCAGCAAGTCGGCGGCGACGTTCGGCGTCTGCGGGATCTCGCCGAGCGGCGCGACCTTGGCCCAGGCCTGATACTCTTCCTTCGTCGCAGCCGGACGGTCGTACAAAGGTGCCTCGTCGGCGAGCGGGGCGAGCGGGATGTCGCACACCGTTTCGCCGTTGAATTTCAGCACCATGTGGCCGGTGTCGGTCACCTGGCCGATGACCGCGAAATCGAGCTCCCACTTGCGGAAAATCGCTTCGGCGAAATCCTCGCGGCCGGGCTTGAGCACCATGAGCATCCGCTCCTGGCTTTCGCTCAGCATCATCTCATAGGGCGTCATGCCGGTTTCGCGCTGCGGCACCGCATTCATGTTGAGCTCGATCCCGACCCCGCCCTTCGACGCCATCTCGACCGCGGAGGAGGTGAGGCCAGCCGCGCCCATGTCCTGGATCGCGACGATCGCGTCGGACGCCATCAGCTCGAGGCACGCCTCGATCAGCAGCTTCTCGGTGAAGGGATCGCCGACCTGGACGGTAGGGCGCTTCGATTCCGAATCCTCGCCGAAATCGGCGGACGCCATCGTCGCGCCGTGGATCCCGTCGCGGCCGGTCTTGGAGCCGACATAGACGATCGAATTGCCGATCCCGGAGGCGGCCGAATAGAAGATCTTGTCGGTCTCGGCGACGCCGACCGTCATCGCGTTGACGAGGATGTTGCCGTCATAGGCGGGGTGGAAGTTAACCTCGCCGCCGACCGTGGGCACCCCGACGCAATTGCCGTAGCCGCCGATCCCGTGGACCACGCCCGAGATCAGGTGACGCATCTTGGGATGATCGGGCCGCCCGAAACGCAGCGCGTTGAGGTTGGCGACCGGGCGCGCACCCATCGTGAAGACGTCGCGCAGGATCCCGCCGACGCCGGTCGCGGCCCCCTGATAGGGTTCGATGTAGGAGGGGTGGTTGTGGCTCTCCATCTTGAAGATCGCCGCCTGGCCGTCGCCGATATCGACGACGCCGGCATTCTCGCCGGGGCCGCAGATCACCTGCGGGCCGGTGGTCGGGAGCTTCTTGAGATGGATACGCGAGGATTTGTACGAGCAATGCTCGGACCACATCACCGAAAAGATGCCGAGCTCGGTCAGATTGGGCTCGCGACCCAGCGCGTGCAGCACGCGCTCATATTCTTCAGGGGACAGCCCGTGCTGGGCGACGACTTCCGGCGTGATCTGGCTCATGCTCCGGGGCTTTAGCGGCCCGATCCGGTCGCGTCACCCCGGATGTGTCACGCGAGCGCCTCGGACTTCGCCTCCGCGACGAAATCGACATCGCGGCGCTCCGGACCGAAGGCGGTCCAGCCGATCAGCACGACGACCGTGACCCCTGCGACCAGCGCCATCGCCAGCCCGTAATTGCCGTGGTTCGCCTGTGCGATCCCCGCCTGGAGCGGGCCGTTGCGCGAGGCGATGAGGTTGCCGAGTTGATAGGCGAACCCCGGGAACATGCAGCGCACCGCGGCGGGCGACAGTTCGTTGAGGTGGACCGGCACGACGCCCCAAGCGCCCTGCACCGCGATCTGCATAAGGAACGCGCCGAGCCCGAGCAACAGTGGCGTCGCCGTGAACGCCCACAAGGGGATGACCGGTAGCGCCAGTACCGCGGCGACGATGATCGCGCGCTTGCGCCCGATCCGTTCCGACCAGATCCCGAACCCGATCCCGCCGATGATCGCGCCGATGTTCATCACCGCGGCGAGCAGTCCGATCGTATGCGTGTCGAACTTGTGCTGCTCGCGCAGGAAGGTCGGGTAGAGATCCTGCGTGCCATGGCTGAGAAAGTTGAAAGCGGTCATCAACACAACGAGATAGAGCGCCATTTTCCAATGCCGGGCGAGCTCGGCGAAGGGGTTGCTGCGCGCCTTCTTGGCGCGTTCCGCGAACACCGGGCTTTCCTCGACGTGCATCCGGATGAGGAAGACGAGGATCGCCGGCGCGACGCCGACCATGAACATGCCGCGCCACCCGATCAGGTCGAACAGCAGGAAATAGACGAGGCTGGCGATGAAATAGCCCGACGGATAGCCCGACTGGAGCAGCCCCGAGACGGGGCCTCGCAGCTTGGGCGGGATCGATTCCATCACGAGGCTTGCGCCGATGCCCCATTCGCCGCCCATCGCGAAGCCGAATGCCGCGCGGATGACGAACAGCGCGAACAGCGACGGTGCGAAGCCGGACGCGATCGAGAAGACGGAAAACAGCAGGATGACGATCATCAGCACCGGTCGCCGCCCGAACCGGTCCGCGAGCAGCCCGAAGAAAAACGCGCCGAACGGCCGCGCAACGAGGGTAAAGAAGATCGCCTCGGTCACGGTCTTCACGTCGGTGCCGAACTCATGCGCGATCGCGCTGACCATGAAGACCATCAGGAAGAAATCGAACGCATCGAGCGTCCAGCCGAGATAGCTCGCCCAGATCGCACTGCGCTGGGAGGGCGTGAGGGTCTTCAGGTCGTCCAGCACTGCCATGTCGCTATCCCCTTGGCGCCGAGAGGAAATGCAGGACATCGTTCGCACTTCGGTCGGCCGCTTCCTCCATAACCAGATGGCCGGTGTGGGGATAGACAATCAGGCGGCTTCCCGGGATGTGCGCGTGCAGCCACGTTGCGGACGAGACCGGGATCAGCGTGTCGTCGGCGCCCCACAGAAGGAGGACCGGCATCGTCAGGCGATGGAGCTGCGCGGCCGTCGCAACCACCGGCGGACCCGCAAAGCGATCGATCGTCGCCAGGCGATTGCCGGGATAGCGCAGCAATTCCCAATAGCGGTCGATCATCGCGGCGTCCGCCAGCCGCGGGTCGTGGAACACGCCGGGCAGGCTGCCGGCGATCAGGCTGCGCGGGGTGACGACGGCGGCAATCTCGCGCAGCACAGGCAGGCGCGCGATGCGAAAGGCGAGCGGCGGCTTGCCATTGCCCGGTTCGGGCTGGCCAACCGAGTCGATCAGCACCAGCGCGCGGACATGATCGGGGTGGGCGAGCGCATAGGCCCACGCGACCCCGCCGCCCATCGAATTGCCCGCCAGCACGACATGGTCGACGCCGAGCCTTGCACGAATGCGGTCGACCACGTCGACATAGGCGGCGGTGGAGTAATCGCGCGTCGGGCTGGCGCCGGTCAGGCCGTGGCCCGGCAGGTCCATCCGGATGATGCGAAAGCGCGTACCCAGCCGCTGCGCCCATGGCTCCCACGTATGCAGCGACGCGTTCGACCCGTGAACGAGGATCATCGCGGGGGCGTCGCGCGGGCCGGTGTCGCGCAGATGGACTGTCAGGCCGTTACCGAGGTCGACGAACTGCGACGGCGCCGCACCGTATTTGGCGCGCATGGCGACGGGGTCGGTATCGGGGGTGCGGAAATAAAGGAACGCGATGACCAGCAGCGCGAGCAGGGCGAGCAGGATATAGCCGAGAATGCGCCAGCCCATGCGTTCCCCCCCTTCCTGTCCGCCCTGTGGGCGGGCGGTTTCGGGGGAAGGTTGCCGGTTTCTTCTGCGCTGGCAAGCGTTGGTGCGTGGGTGTGTGGGGATGCGCCGTCGCACCCTCGCGCCGTGATCCCGGGCTTGGCCACGGATCTACCGCGGTTCGCTTCCGCAAAAGGGTGATGACGCTCGACGGTGGGCCTCGGCGCGAGGCCGGGTGACGCTATCGCCAATGTTTTCCCGCGAAGGCGGGAATCCAGAATTACAGAACGCAGCGACCGTAACCCTGGACTCCGGCCTTCGCCGGAGAACAGGTCAGGTTGGCTCGCGCGCGAGCCATTCCTCGAGCCACTTGATCGTATAGTCACCCGCCTGGAACTCGGGATCCTCGATCAGCGCCTGATGGAGAGGGATCGTCGTCGTCGGCCCGTCGATCACGAACTCCTCAAGCGCCCGCCGCAACCGGCGGATCGCGCCCGCACGCGTCGTGCCGTAGACGATCAGCTTGGCGATCATCGAATCGTAATAAGGCGGCACGCGGTATCCCGCATACAGCCCGCTATCGACGCGGACGTTCATGCCCCCCGGTGCGTGGAACTGCTTGATCAGCCCAGGCGACGGCGCGAAGGTGCGCGGGTCCTCGGCGTTGATCCGGCATTCGATCGCATGACCGCGGAACTGGACGTCTTCCTGCCGCAGCGTCAGGCCGTGGCCCTCGGCGATGCGGATCTGTTCGCGCACCAGATCAAGCCCGGTGATCGCCTCGGTCACGGGATGCTCGACCTGGAGCCGGGTGTTCATTTCGATGAAATAGAACTCCCCGTTTTCCCACAGGAATTCGATCGTCCCCGCACCGCGATAGCCCATGTCGGCCATCGCCTTGGCGCAGATCCCGCCCATCCGTGCGCGATCCTCTTCGCCGAGCACGGGCGAGGGGGCCTCTTCGAGCACTTTCTGGTGGCGGCGCTGGAGCGAGCAGTCGCGCTCGCCCAGGTGAATCGCATTGCCCTCGCCGTCGCCGAACACCTGGAATTCGATGTGGCGCGGGTTGCCGAGGTACTTTTCGAGATAGACCGTCGCATCGCCGAACGCGGCCTTCGCCTCGCTGCCGGCCTGCTGCATCAGCGTCTCGAGCTGATCCTCGGAGGTGCAGACCTTCATCCCGCGACCACCGCCGCCCGATGCCGCCTTGATGATGACGGGATAGCCAGCTGCCGCCGCGATCTCCTTGGCTTCCGCCAGATCGCTGATCGGCCCGGCTGAACCGGGCACCAGCGGAAGGCCGAGCGCGCCTGCGGTGCGCTTGGCCTCGATCTTGTCGCCCATCGTGCGGATATGCTCGGGCTTTGGCCCGACGAAGATGATGTCGTGCGCTTCGACGATCTCGGCGAACTTGGCGTTTTCGCTCAGGAAGCCATAGCCCGGGTGGATCGCATCCGCGCCCGAGATCTCGGCCGCCGAGATGATGTTCGGGATGTTGAGATAGCTTTCGGTCGCCGACGGCGGGCCGATGCAGATCGCCTGGTCGGCGAGCCGCACGTGCATCGCGTCCGCATCCGCGGTCGAATGGACCGCGACCGTCTGGATGCCCATTTCGTGGCAGGCGCGGTGGATGCGGAGCGCGATCTCGCCGCGGTTGGCGATCAACAGCTTCTTGATGTCGGCCATGATTATTCGACGACCACCAGCGGCTGGTCGAACTCAACCGGCTGCCCGCTCGTTACCAGCACCGCCGAGACACGGCCTGCGCTCGGCGCGAGGATCGGGTTCATCACCTTCATCGCCTCGACGATCAGCAGCGTATCCCCCGCCGCAACCGTGTCGCCGACGCTGACGAACGGCTTTGCCTCGGGGTTGGGTGACAGATAGGCGGTACCGACCATCGGTGACTTGACCGCGTTGAGCGCCGACGGCGGCGGCGCGACGATTTCCGCCGATGGCGCGCTGTTCGGCACGGCCAGCGACGGCGCTGGCGCATACTGCATCGGCGCCGGCGCGGCAGCAGCCGCGGCCTTGCGCGCGATGCGAATCTTGCGCCCGCCGTCCTCGACCTCGATTTCGGTCAGCGACGTGTCGTCGAGCAATTGTGCGAGCTGACGCACCAGATCGACATCGATCCGCATGGCGTCTGCAGTGGTATCTTCGGGCATATGTCCCCTATGCTCCCTGTTTTTCGAGGGTGCGTCCTGTCAGAGTCGTGCCGCCGCTTCAAGCGCCAGCAGATACGATAACGCGCCGAACCCGCTGATCGTGCCCTTTACGGCAGGCGAGATACGGCTGACGTGGCGAAAGGCTTCGCGCGCGTGCGGGTTGGAAAGGTGCACCTCGATCACCGGCGTGCGCACCGCCTTGATCGCATCCAGCACCGCGACCGACGTATGCGTGAAGGCAGCGGCGTTGAGGATCACCGCCTTGGCGGGCAGCGCCTGCGCCTCGTGGATCCAGTCGACCAGATGGCCTTCGTGATTGGATTGCCGCAAGTCGATGGCGAACCCCAGTTCGCGCGCGCGATCCTCGAGCTGCCCGGCGATGTCATCGAGCGTGTCCGCGCCGTAGATTTCGGGCTCGCGGGTGCCCAGCAGGTTGAGATTGGGGCCGTTGAGGACGAAAATCGTTTCGGGCATCGGGTGGAGGCTTTCGGTTGCGGGCGTGGCGCCACGCTTATATCGCGCTATCACTCCCTCTTACCCGGTCGCGGCGCGGGAAGTCGAGCCACGACCATGGGAAGCGCGGGTGCGAACACGGAAGGTCAATGATTGTGCACAGCGATGGAACCGTCAGCATCCAGGTCAATGGTGAGCATCGCCGGGTCCGCGCGGGGCTGAGCCTGGCCGATCTCGCCGCCGACCTGGGCCTCATGCCCGAAAAGGTCGCGGTCGAACGCAACCTCGCTGTCGTGCCGCGCTCGACGCTGGGTGACGTCATGGTCGAGGACGGCGACGAGCTCGAGATCGTCCATTTCGTCGGCGGGGGGGATCATGCGCCCGCCCTCACGGCCGATACCTGGACCGTTGCGGGGCGCACGTTCCGCTCGCGGCTGATCGTCGGCACCGGCAAGTACAAGGACTTCGCGCAGAACGCCGCCGCGCTCGAGGCATCGGGTGCGGAGATTGTCACCGTCGCGGTGCGGCGGGTGAACGTCAGCGATCCGAACGCGCCGATGCTGACCGACTTCATCGATCCGAAGAAGGTCACCTATCTGCCCAATACCGCGGGCTGTTTCGACGCCGACTCGGCGATCCGCACGCTGCGCCTCGCGCGCGAGGCGGGCGGCTGGGACCTCGTGAAGCTCGAGGTGCTCGGCGAGGCGCGGACGCTGTATCCCGACATGGTCGAGACGCTCCGCGCGACCGAGGTTCTCGCGAACGAGGGGTTCCTCCCGATGGTCTACTGCGTCGACGATCCGATCGCAGCGAAGCGGCTGGAGAATGCAGGCGCGGTCGCGATCATGCCGCTTGGCGCACCGATCGGGTCGGGGCTCGGGATCCAGAACCGCGTGACGATCCGCCTGATCGTCGAGGGGGCGAGCGTGCCGGTGCTGGTCGACGCGGGCGTGGGCTCGGCGTCCGACGCAGCGGTTGCGATGGAGCTCGGCTGCGACGGGGTGTTGATGAACACCGCGATTGCCGAAGCCAAGGATCCGGTGATGATGGCGGCGGCGATGAAGGCTGGGGTCGAGGCGGGGCGGCTGTCGTACCTCGCGGGGCGGATGGGGATGCGGCGCTACGCCGATCCGTCGAGCCCGCTGGCGGGGTTGATCTGATCTGAGGGGCGGGGCCGCCGCCCCCCCACACACGGCGTCATGCTGAACCTGTTTCAGCATCCACCGCGCAACCGGCTCAGCCCGTCATTGCGGCGCGGTGGACCCTGAAACAAGTTCAGGATGACGCCGTTGCAAAGTGATTAGCCCCAGCAACTTATGCGGATGTTGCGGCACAGTGTGCGAACCATGCCGCGGCTACGGATAGTCCGCCCGCAAGAAATACAGCCCATCAGGCGGCGCATTGAACCCCAATGCGGTCCGGTCGCGTGCCTCTAGCGCGGTCGTGATGTCGGCCGCCGTCCATTTCCCCTCGCCGACCAGCGCGAGGCACCCGACCATCGAGCGCACCTGGTGATGCAGGAACGACCGCGCCGAGGCGAACACGCTGATCCGCTCGCCGTCGGCGACGACGTCGAGCCGGTCGAGCGTGCGCAAGGGGCTGTCCGCCTGGCAGTGCGCCGAGCGGAAGGTGGTGAAGTCGTGCCGCCCGACCAGTCGCGCCGCGCCGTCCGCCATCGCCGCGACATCGAGCGCCGCAGGGATTCGCCACGCGAGGCCCCGTTCGAACGTCAGCGGCGCGCGACGGGTGACGATGCGGAACTCGTAATGCCGCCCGATGCACGAAAAGCGTGCATGCCAGTCGTCCGGCACGATTTCGCACCCGGTGATCGCGACCGGATCGGGCCGTAGCTTGGCGTTGAGCGCCTCCTGCAACCGGAACGGGGCGATGTCGCGTACGATGTCGATATGCGCGCGCATCGCGATCCCGTGGACTCCCGCGTCGGTCCGCCCGGCGGCGTGGACCGCGACCGTCTCGCCGGTGATCGCGTGCGCCGCGCGCTCGATCGCAGCCTGGACGGTCGGGCCATGGTGTTGCCGCTGCCAACCCATGAATGGGCGCCCGTCATATTCGACCGTCAGCGCGAACCGCGTCAAAGCCGGGTTCCGGCGGGGATCGCGAAGCCGCGGAGCAGTTCGGGCGCGGTCATGACGCCACGTCCCGCGCGCTGGAGCAGCGTCGGCCGGATCGCCCCTTGCGCGCAGGCGATGGTAAGGTCGGCGTCCAGCACAAGCCCGTCCAGCGCATCGGCCCCGCCTTCGTCACCCCGGCGCAGGCCGGGGCCGTCCGGTTCTCCGGGCGCGCGATCAACTTGGCGGTCCCGGCCTTCGCCGGGATGACGGAGGACGTCGGCAGCAAGGACGCGCACGCGTTCCCCCGCGACCTCGAACCACGCCCCCGGCGGATTGAACGCGCGGATCTGCCGCTCGACCGCCACGGCATCCTGCGCGAAATCGAGCCGGGTTTCGGCCTTGTCGATCTTGGCGGCATACGTGACGCCATCCTCGGGCTGCACGACCGGCGCACAACCAGCGAGATCCGCCAGCGTGGCGATCATCAGCCGTGCGCCCATCGCGCTCAGTTCGTCGGTCAGCGTGCCTGCGGTCTTTGCGTCGATCGGTGTTTCGTCGCGTAAGAGCACGGGGCCGGTATCTAGCCCGGCCTCCATCTGCATGATGCAGACACCGGTGACCGCATCCCCGGCGAGGATCGCGCGCTGGATCGGCGCTGCGCCGCGCCAGCGGGGCAGGAGCGAGGCGTGGACATTCAGGCAGCCCCGCGCTGGCGCATCGAGGATCGCGCGCGGAAGGATCAGCCCATAGGCCGCGACCACAGCAATGTCCGCGGCGAACGCAGCGAATTCAGCCTGCGCTTCTGGATCGCGCAGCGTGACCGGGGTACGGACCGGGATCCCGAGCACCTCGGCGCGTGCGTGGACCGGCGTTGGCGTCAACGCCTTGCCGCGCCCGGCGCGGCGCGGTGGCTGGCTGTACGACGCGACGACGTCATGCCCCGCATCGACCAGCGCCTGCAGGACGGGGACAGAGAAGTCGGGCGTGCCCATGAAGATGATCCGCATGATGCGGCTCTTGCGATTGCGGGACGCCAAACACAAGCGCCGGCATCCCTCCCGCGCCTTGCAGTCGACGATCTGCGCCGGGGTGACGAACGCACAATGGCCCCCTATCTGTTCTGGATGGCGTCTCCCGAAATCGAAGCCCTTACGCAGGCGCTCAGCAAGCTCCCCGGGCTCGGACCGCGATCGGCGCGACGGGCGGTGCTGCATCTTCTCAAAAGGCGCGAGGCAGCGCTGGGGCCGTTGCTCAATGCTCTGATGGCTGTCGATGAAAACCTCGCAACCTGTTCAGTTTGCGGGAATGTTGACACCACCAACCCCTGCGGCGTCTGTGCCGACCAGCGGCGCGATGCGCGCGCCTTGTGTGTGGTCGAGGAGGTTGCGGACTTGTGGGCGCTAGATCGCTCGCGCCTGTTCCCGGGGCGTTTTCATGTCCTTGGCGGGCGGCTGTCCGCGCTCGAAGGAGTTCGCCCCGAAGACCTCGCGATCGATTCGCTGGTGCGGCGGATCGCGGATGGCGGGATCGACGAGGTGGTGCTTGCGATGAACGCGACGCTCGAAGGGCAGACCACCGCGCATTACATCGCCGAGCGGATCGAACGCTTCCCGGTGCGCATCACGCAGCTGGCACATGGTTTGCCGGTCGGCGGCGAGCTGGACTATCTCGACGAAGGAACGCTGGCGCAGGCGTTGCGGGCGCGGCGACCTGTTGCCTAGGAGGCGAAACCTCTTTCAACCTGTTCTGATCTTTGTGTCTTTGTGGCTTTGTGCGAAAAAGACTTTCTCGCACGAAGCCACAAAGCCACGAAGAAGCAAGGCAGCAACCTTGACGCGCCGTGCGCGCTTTCCTAGCTCGCGGGAATGGCAGTCCTCGAAATTCTTGAAGTCCCGCATCCCGGCCTCCGCGCCGTCGCGAAGCCCGTCGCAACCGTCGACGACTCGGTGCGCACGATCGTCTCCGACATGTTCGACACGATGTACGACGCGCGAGGCATCGGCCTCGCCGCGACCCAGGTCGCGATCGAGCAGCGGATCGTCGTGATCGACCTGCAGGAAACCGAAGGCGAGGGCGAGGACGCCAAGCCGGTGCGCAAGCCGCTGGTCTTCATCAACCCGGAATTGCTGTCGGTGAGCGACGAGCTGTCGGTCTACGCCGAGGGCTGCCTGTCGATTCCCGAGCAATATGCCGACGTCGAGCGCCCCGCACGATGCCGCGCGGCGTGGCTCGACGAGCAGGGCGTGCGGCAGGAAGGCGACATGGACGGCCTTCTGGCGACCGCGCTTCAGCATGAAATCGACCATCTCAACGGCGTTTTGTTCATCGACCACATCTCGAAGCTCAAGCGCGACATGCTGATGAAAAAGCTGACCAAGATGCGCAAGGCGGGCTGAAACCAGCCTCCTGCGTGCTCCTGCGCAGGCAGAAGCCCAGGGTTACGAGAGCAGTTCCTCGTTACCCAGGGCGCCTGCTTTCGCAGAAGAACGGTGGCTCATCCCTGCCGCTTCAGAACAACCCCTCGATCTCACCCAGCGCCCCGAACCGAATGCCCTCTGCCGCTGGCACGCGCGGCAGGCCCGGCATCGTCATGATCTCCCCGCAGATCGCCACGACGAACCCGGCACCGGCGCTCAGCCGGACCTCGCGGACCGGCACGACGTGCCCGGTCGGCGCACCGAGCTTGGCGGGATCGGTCGAGAAACTATACTGTGTCTTGGCCATGCATACCGGAAGGTGGCCAAACCCCGCCGCCTCCCAGCGCGCCAGCTGCGCGAGCACCGACGGGTCGGCGACGGCTTCCTCCGCGCGATAGATCCGCGTGGCGACCGTATTGATCTTGTCAAACAGCGACAGGTCGTCGGCGTAAAGCGGGGCAAACTGGCCCGGCATATGGTCGCAGAGTGCGACGACCGCCTCCGCCAGCGCCTCGGCCCCGGCGCCGCCTTCGGCCCAGTGCGTGCAGAGGACCGCCTCGCACCCCTGCGCGGCCGCGATGGCGCGGATCGCCTCGAACTCTTCCGGCGTATCGCTGTCGAATCGGTTGACCGCCACCACCACCGGAACCCCGAACGCGCGGACGTTCTCGATATGACGGGCGAGGTTGACGCCGCCGCGACGCACCGCGTCCACGTCCGGCGCGGACAAATCCGCCTTGGCCACCCCGCCGTTCATCTTGAGCGCGCGAACCGTCGCAACGATCACGGTCGCCGCCGGCTTGAGCCCGGCCTGGCGACATTTGATGTCGAAGAACTTCTCCGCCCCGAGGTCGGCGCCAAAGCCCGCTTCGGTGACGACATAGTCCGCCAGACCCAGCGCGGTGCGCGTGGCGATGACCGAGTTGCAGCCATGCGCGATGTTGGCGAAAGGCCCGCCGTGGATCAGCGCGGGCGTCCCCTCCAGCGTCTGGACGAGGTTGGGTTTGATCGCCTGGGCGAGCAACACCGCCATGGCGCCATCGGCCTTCAGGTCCCTGGCGGTCACCGGCTGCCGATCGCGCGTATAAGCGACGACGATCCGCCCGAGCCGCGCTTCGAGGTCGTGCAAGTCGTCCGCCAGACAGAGGATCGCCATGACTTCCGAAGCGACGGTAATGTCGAATCCGCTTTCCCGCGGAAACCCGTTCGCGGGTCCGCCGAGCGACTGCGCGATGTCCCGCAATGCCCGGTCGTTCATGTCGAGCACCCGCCGCCACACGATCCGGCGCACGTCGATGTCGAGCGAATTGCCCCAGTGGACATGGTTGTCGATCATCGCGGCCAGCAGATTGTGCGCCGACGTGATGGCGTGGAAATCGCCCGTGAAATGGAGGTTGATGTCTTCCATCGGCACGACCTGTGCGTAGCCGCCCCCGGTCGCGCCGCCCTTGGTCCCGAAGCACGGGCCAAGCGACGGTTCGCGCAGCGCGAGCATCGTCTTGCGGCCGGTCCGGTTGAGCGCGTCCGCGAGGCCGACCGACGTCGTCGACTTGCCCTCGCCGGCGGGGGTCGGGTTGATCGCGGTGACGAGGATCAGCTTCCCGGTCGAGGTCGCCGCGGGCAGGCGGGTGAGGTCGATCTTCGCCTTGAAACGTCCATAAGGCTCGACCGCCTCCGGGGGGATTCCCGCTGCCGCGCCGATCGCGCTGATGGGGTGCAGGGTGGCGGCGCGCGAGATCGCGATGTCGGACAGCATGGAGCGCCCATAACCGCTCGGATCGGATAGGGGGAGGGGGGAAGTGGCGCATCGCTGATGCATTCCGGCGCGTCCGGGCTATTTGACCCCGCCCGGCGCTTGTCCGCATCCGGCCCCGCCGCTACGGTTCCCAGAATGTTCCAGAAAGACCCAGCATGACCGGCCTTACGATTTCCCTGCTTGCGATCGGTGCGCTCCTCGTCGGCCTGGCGTTCGGATGGCTGCTGGGCAATCGCCCGCTGGCCGCCGCCCGCGCCGATGCGGCGGCGCGCGACGCCGATTTCCGGCGCGCGATCGTCGATCTCGCCAGTGCCGAACAACGCGCCCGCGACGCCGAGCAGCTGCGCGTCGATCTGGCGGAACTGCGCGATGAACGCGACGTCGCGCGGCTCGAAAATACCGCGCTCAAGACGCATGCCTCGGCGTTCGAGAACCGGCTGGCGGAAATGCGTGATGCGGATGACGCGCGCCTCAAGCTGGTGCGCGAAACGCACGAGACGCGGATCGCCGAATTGCTCCACGCGAAGGACCTGCTCGCCACGCAATTTTCCGAAGTGTCGAACAAACTGCTCAACGATGCGCAAGACGTGTTCCTGAAGCGCGCCGATGAACGCTTCCGCCAGTCGGAAGAGACGGCGGGGCAGAATCTCAAATCGATGCTCCAGCCCGTCAGCGACCGTTTGCTGCGGTATGAAGAGACCGTGACCAAGGTCGAGGCCGAGCGGCTGAGCGCGTTCGACCAGTTGAAGGGGCAGCTCGAGGGGTTGCGCGTCGGGCAGGAGAAGGTGTCGAGCGAGGCCGCCAAGCTGGTCAATTCGTTGCGCAACGCACCCAAGTCGCGCGGCCGCTGGGGCGAGCAGCAGCTCAAGAATGTCCTCGAAACCTGTGGGTTATCCGAACATACGGACTTTCAGACCGAAGTATCGGTGGCAGGCGGCGACGAAGGCGGACGGCTACGGCCCGATGCAATCGTGACCGTACCCGGCGGCCGCAGCCTAGTGATCGACGCCAAGGTGTCGCTCAACGCCTATCAGGATGCCTTTGGCGCGGTCGACGAGGCGGAGCGGTCGAAGGGGCTCGCGATGCACGCCGCCGCCATGCGCGCCCACGTCAACGGACTGGGCAACAAGGCGTATTGGAGTCAGTTCGCCGATGCGCCCGATTATGTCATCATGTTCGTCCCCGGCGAACATTTCCTGACCGCGGCACTCGAGCAGGACCCGACCCTGTGGGACTTCGCGTTCGACAAGCGGGTCTTGCTGGCGACCCCGACCAATCTGATCGCGATCGCGCGAACCGTCGCGGCGGTGTGGCGGCAGGAGCGGCTGGCCAAGGAAGCACGGCAGATCGGCGAACTTGGCAAGGAATTGTACGAGCGCCTGGCCAAGGCGGCGGGCGACTTGCGCAAGGTTGGCAGCGGGCTGACCAGCGCGGTCAACAATTACAACACGTTCGTCTCGAGCTTCGAAAGCCGCGTACTGGTGACCGGTCGCAAGTTCCGGGATCTCAACATCGAGACGACGGCGCGGGAGATCGACGACGTGCCGCCGGTCGAGGCATTGGCACGCTATGGCGAGGCGGTCGCGCTGCCCCCGGCCTAGACGGCGTCCGAACCCGCGGACGACACGTCGAAGACCGAGCTCAAACAGGAGGTTGAGGCGGGGGGTCTGAGTCCTTCTTAACCTCTGTCGCGTAAGGCTGGGGCGGAGAAGGATGTGGTATGCCCTGCGTAGAGGACTTATCGGCGATCAACCGGCGCGGCGCCGATCGGCGGATTGCGGACCAGCCGGCCTATGACGGCAAGGAACGTCGCAAGCGCGATCGGTGCGCGGTCGAGTGCGATCAGCAACCGTCCTGATCGGGATGGGCGTCATGGACCAGGCCACGCTCGGTCCCGTCCCGGTAGCGGACGAGGAGCCCGAACGCCGGATCGGCGACCGGGTCGCGATCACCGTCGGGATCACGTTGCGCGAGCGGAACTGGAAGGCGCAACCGGCGGGGCTGCTGGAGGTATCGCGGACGGGATGCCGCGTCGACAATCTCACCATCACGCCCGGCTCCACGGTATGGGTCAAGCTCCCCGGGCTCGAGCCGATCGAGGCGAAAGTCAGCTGGTCGCGTGCCTGGCAGTGCGGGATCCGGTTCGACCAGCCGCTGCATCCGGCGGTGTTCGACCATCTGGTCGCCCGCACGGCGGGAGCGGCCGTCGCCCGCTAGCGCCGAACCTGATCCAGCACCTGATAGGCCATCACGGCGGTGGCGACCGCGGCATTGAGGCTGTCCGCCTTGCCGAGCATCGGGATCTTGACGAGCGTATCGCACGCCGCGGCATAATCGTCGGGCATCCCTTGCGCTTCGTTGCCCGTCAGCAGGAAGGTCGGCGCGCCATAGCTCGCGGCGCGGTAATCGGTGGAAGTATCGAGGCTCAACCCGACCAGCTGGCCCGGCCCGCTGCGCAACCACGCCAGGAACGGATCCCAGTCGCACTGCACGACCGGCACGGTGAACAATGCGCCCATGCTTGCGCGCACCGCTTCGACCGAAAAGGGGTCGACACACTCGCCGATCAGGATCAGCCCGCCCGCGCCGACCGCATCACCCGTACGCAGGATCGTACCCAGGTTGCCCGGATCGCGCAGCCGCTCGGCGACCAGCCAGATCGGCGATGCCGCGCGATCCAGGCTATCGAGCGTCCGCGTGAACTCGGCAAAGACGCCGACCACCGCTTGTGGATTATCCTTGCCCGACAGTTTGGACAGAATGTCCGGGACCGTCTCGATCGCCTCGCCGCCCGCGCCCTCGACCGCCGCGACCAGCGTGCGAACCAGCGGATGCGCCGCGCTGTCGCGGGCGTAGAAGAGGTATTGCGGGATCCGCCCGGCCTCGCGGGCCTCGGTCAGGATCCGCAGGCCCTCGGCGAGGAACAATCCTTCCTCCCGGCGGTTGCGCTTCTCGCGCAGCGACCGCACCCGCTTGATCAGCGGGTTGGAATAGGCCGTGATTTCCCGGGGCATGCGGCGTTCAATCCTCGCCGAACTTTGCCTCGACCAGTGCGCACAGCGCACCGACGGCGGCCTCGGCCTGGTCGCCCTGCGCGGAGATGGTGATCGTATCGCCCATCGCGGCGCCCAGCATCATCAGCCCCATGATCGAGGTACCGGTGACCGATCCGGCCCCGTCCTTTTCGACATGGAGCTCGCACGGCTGGGTCGCGGCGAGCGTCACGAACTTCGCGCTGGCCCGGGCGTGCAGCCCGCGCCGGTTGGTGATGACGACGCTGCGGCTGACCGACATCAAGCCGCTGCCTCGCCCAGAACCTCGGACGCGACGGAAATATACTTGCGCCCCGCTTCGCGCGCGGCGGCGACCGCGTCGACCACCTTCATGGCCTTGCGGGCCGATTCGAGCCGGATCAGCATCGGCAGGTTGATCCCGGCGATCACTTCGATGCGGCCGCGTTCCAGCAGCGAAATGGCGAGGTTGGAGGGGGTGCCGCCGAACAGGTCGGTCAGCAGGATCACGCCGCGGCCGGCATCGACGCGCGCGATCGCGGCGGCAATGTCGTTGCGGCGTTCTTCCATGTCATCTTCCGGCCCGATGCAAACCGTCGCGACCCGTTCCTGCTTGCCGACGACATGCTCCATCGCCGTCACGAATTCGTCGGCCAACCGGCCATGCGTCACGAGAACCAGCCCGATCATCGTACCGCCCCAATCATGCAACCGCCCATTTCACGCTACTGCCGTTCCGTCTTGCTGGCGTTCGTCCGGCGCCCCCTCCAGCGAGTCTTGCGGGGCGGCGGCGAGATCCCGATGTGCGACCGTGGGCGAAAATCCGGCATCGCGCAACCGCGCGGCAACGCGTTCGGTGACATGCACGGACCGGTGTCTCCCCCCGGTACATCCGAACGCTACCGTCAAATAAGACTTTCCTTCAGCGCGATAGCGCGGAAGCAGCAGGAGCAGCAGCTCCTCGATCCGGCCAACCGCCGCGCCGTAGGCAGGATCCTGCGCGACATAGGCCGCGACATCCGCGTCGAGCCCCGTGCCCGGCCGCAAATCCGGCACCCAGTGCGGGTTGCGCAGAAACCGCATGTCGAACACGAGGTCGGCGTTGCGGGGCACCCCGCGCGCGAAGCCGAACGACATGACCGACAGGGTCGGCCCGTCCTGATGCTCGCGCGAGAACGTGTCGCGCACCTGTTGCGCCAGCTGGTTGCTGGTCAGGTCGGTGGTATCGATCAGCCGGTTCGCCCAGCGACGCAGCGGCGCCAGCAATTCGCGTTCGCGCGCAATCCCGTCCGCGGCCGGGCGGTCGAGCGCCAGCGGATGCCGTCGGCGGGTTTCGGAATAGCGCCGCTCGAGTTCGCCGCCCGCACAGTCGAGGAACAGCGTGCCGATGTCGTGGCCGAACTTCTCGCGCAGATGCTTGATCCGTTCGACGATGCGGTCCGAATCGAAGTCGCGCGTCCGTGCCCCGATCCCGAGCGCAAGCGGCTGGCGCGAGCGTTCGGCGCCTTCGGGCAAGGGCGCGCTGAGCAGGCGATCGAGCAGCAGCAACGGCAAGTTGTCGACGACCTCCCAGCCCAAGTCCTCGAGCGTCCGCAGCACGGTCGACTTGCCCGCGCCGGACATGCCGGTGACGAGCAGGATTTCCTTGGGGTCAAGCGTCATGACGCCTCTCTAGCGTGCCGCAGCGCCAATTCCACCTTGATCGGCGCGGAAAGCTCGAATGGGTCGATCGCGATCTCGGGGATCGCTATCCCATCATAGTCGGCGGTGGTTGGTACCGGCATGCGTTCGACCGGCCGATCGAGCCGCACCGCCAGGACAACCGGCACGTCACTCGTCCGTTCCACCGCGATGATGCCGAGGCCGCGCACCTCGATCTTTCCCGAGATCGTCGCGGGGGCGGTCGCCAGCAGGCGATCGTCGCCGCGGGCCAGTACGGTATAATCGTCGCTCACCAGCACGGCGCCGCGGTCGATCAGCCGCAGCGCAAGGTCCGACTTGCCCGATCCGGACGGCCCGAGCAGCAGGATCGCCGCGCCATCGATCGCAACCGTGGTCGCATGCACCAGCATCGCGGTCATCGCGGTTCGCTGACCGGCAGGCGAATGACGAAGCGCGCGCCGCCGATGCCCCCGCCGCGAGCTTCCGCCGTGATCTGCCCCTGATGCGCCTCGACGATGGTCCGCGCGATCGCGAGGCCAAGCCCGGAATGCTTGCCGAACGCTTCGTCGGGCGGGCGCAGCGACTGGAAGCGCTGGAACACCTGCTCGCGCGCGGTGGGGGGAACCCCTGGCCCCTCGTCCTCCACTTCCAGCACGACGTCCTCGAGATCGCGGGCGACGGTGATGCTGATCAGTCCGTGTTCGGGCGAGAAGGACACCGCATTGTCGATTAGATTGTCGAACACCCGTTCCAGCCGCGCGCCTTCGCCGAGCACGACGAATCCGGCGTCGCTGGCGTCGCGCAGCACGAGGCGGAGCCGAATGCCGCGCTCGACGCCACGCGCGTCGCGCCCGGCGATCAGCGCGGCGAGCATCGCGCCGAGATCGACCGCCTCGAACTTCGCGCGGCTGAGCTGCGCATCGAGTCGCGAGGCTTCCGCGATGTCGGTGATCAGCCGGTCGAGCCGGTGGACGTCGTCGCGCACGATCGCGAGGAGGCGTTCTTGCAGGGCAGGGTCCTTGACCAGCGCCATGCCCTCGACCGCCGAGCGCAGCGATGCGAGCGGATTCTTCATCTCGTGCGTCACGTCCGCGGCAAACGCCTCGATCGCGTCGATGCGCGCGCGCAACGCGAGGCTCATGTCGGACAAGGCGCGGGCGAGCATGCCGATTTCGTCGCGGCGTTCGGGCAATCGCGGAACGACGACCTCGCGCGCGCGCCCGACCCGGACCCGTACCGCCGCGCGCGCCAGCCGCCGCAGCGGACGGACGATCGTCCGCGCCAGGAACAGCGACAGCAGGATCGAGACGATCGAGACGATCATCAGCACGATGCCGAGGCGGAAGCGCTCGACTCGGACGGTCTGCGTGATCTCGCGCGCATTGTTGGTCGTCATCACGACGCCGCCTCGAGGCAGGGGCGCGGCGGCGGTGATGACGGGCGTGCGATCCGGCGCACGCCAGACGGTGGCGGCGACCGTCGGGGTATCGCGCGCGGTGCGCACGTCGGGCCAGTTGAGCCCCGAGACGTGCTCGCGGTACAAGGGCGCGCGCGGCGTCCCGACCACCGTGTCGATCACCGCGTCGAGGAAGCGCGCGGACGCCTGGCTCCAGTCCTGCTTGTCCGGGTCCTGCAGCACGAAGTTGCGCAGCCCCAGCGCACGCGTGTCGATCACGGGGCGCGCGCTGGCATCATAGATCCGCACCCGCGCGCCCATGTCGCGCGCGAGCTTCAGCGCCAGCCCGTCGCGCTGCGCGTCCGGCACGGCGACGATCGCCTCCGCGATCAGCCGGGCTTCGCGGATCGACTGGGTGACGCGGCCGTCCACGATCCGGCTGCGGTAGGAATCGAGATAGAAGAATCCGCCTGCCAGCATCGCCAGCGCGAAGACGTTGACGAACAGGATCCGCGGCGTGAGCGAGACGCGCGCGGACCAGCGGAGCGACAGCGCGCGGGCATCCTCCTCGCGCGCGGGCTCGTCATTCCTCGGAGAATCGATAGCCCGCTCCATAGAGTGTCTCGATTGCATCGAAGGTCGAATCGACCTGCCGGAACTTGCGGCGTACGCGCTTGATGTGGCTGTCGATGGTACGATCATCGACGTAGATGTCGTCGTGATAGGCCGCGTCCATCAACTGGTTGCGGGTCTTCACGATACCGGGGCGCTGCGCCAGCGTCTCCAGGATCAGGAATTCGGTGACGGTCAGCGTGACGGCGGCACCGTCCCAGGTGACGCGGTGCCGCGCGGTGTCCATCGCGAGCCGCCCGCGCACGAGATTGGTTTCCGCCGCGGGCTCCTCCGCGCCGGGGCCGCCCTGCGATACCTCCGCGCGGCGCAGGATCGCGCGGATCCGGGCGATCAGAAGGCGCTGCGAAAACGGCTTGGCGATGTAATCGTCCGCGCCCATCGCGAGCCCGAGCGCCTCGTCCAGCTCGTCGTCCTTCGAGGTCAGGAAGATCACCGGGACCATGCTCTTCTCGCGCAGGCGGCGCAGCAGCTCGAGGCCGTCCATCCGCGGCATCTTGATGTCGAGGATCGCAATATCGGGCGGATTGTCGACCAGCGCCTTCAGCGCGGTCTCGCCATCCGAATAGAGCCGGGTGACGAAACCCTCGGCCTGCAGCGCGATCGAAACCGACGTCAGGATGTTGCGGTCGTCATCGACCAGGGCAATCGTTGCCGTCATCGGCGAAGGGGCCTCGTGTCGTTGAAGATCGGCCCTAATCCATTACGACCCCAGCCTCAATGGAAGCTGAACGGACGCTGTCCTATCCTCGGTCGCGCGCGCCGTCGCTACGTTTGACCGCGGGACATGGCAACGATATGCGCCGGAAACCAAAGCATACGTATGCAGGCCCACGATGGTCGGCACAGTAGGAGAAGATATTGTGAGCGAACGCATCCCCATGTCGGGGCTGGACGCGCAGGGCATCGAGACCCGCGCGAGCCTTCACTGGAACCTCGTCACCGCCCGCCTGATCCAGGCCGCGATCTCGCGCGGCGAGGGCAAATTGTCCGCCGATGGCCCGCTGGTGGTCGAAACCGGCGCGCATACCGGCCGTTCCGCGCAAGACAAGTTCATCGTCCGCGACGCCGAGACCGAGTCGACCGTCTGGTGGGGCAAGAGCAACAAGGCGATGAGCCCGGAGCATTTCGCCGCGCTCAAGGCGGATTTCCTCGCAGCACTTCGCCACAAGGAGGATCTGTTCATCCAGGACCTGTTCGGCGGGTCGCAGCCCGAGCACCGCGTGAAGGTCCGCGTCGTCAACGAACTGGCGTGGCACAACAGCTTCATCCGCACGATGCTGGTGCGGCCCGCGGAATCCGAGCTGCGCGACTTCGTGCCGGATTACACGATCATCGACCTGCCGAGCTTCCGTGCCTCGCCCGAGCGGCACGGCTGCCGCAGCGAGACGGTGATCGCGGTCAACTTCACCGACAAGCTGATCCTGATCGGCGGTACGCGGTACGCCGGCGAGATGAAGAAGTCGGTGTTCAGCCTGCTCAACTATCTCCTCCCGCCGACCGGGGTGATGCCGATGCATTGCTCGGCCAACATGGGGCCCGACGGCGACACCGCGGTGTTCTTCGGCCTGTCGGGCACCGGCAAGACGACCTTGAGCGCGGACGCGAGCCGCACGCTGATCGGCGATGACGAGCATGGCTGGTCGGACACCGCCGTCTTCAATTTCGAGGGCGGCTGCTACGCCAAGATGATCCGGCTTTCGGCCGACGCGGAACCCGAGATATTCGCGACGACCAAGCGGTTCGGGACGATCCTCGAGAACGTCGTGATGGACCCGGTGACGCGCCAGCTCGACCTCGACGACGCGAGCCTCGCCGAGAACAGCCGCGGGGCGTATCCGATCGACTTCATCCCCAATGCGTCCGCGGACAACATGGGGCCGGTCCCGCGCAACATCGTGATGCTGACCGCCGACGCTTACGGCATCCTCCCGCCGATCGCCAAGCTGACGCCGGAACAGGCGATGTACCACTTCCTCTCGGGCTATACCGCGCGTGTCGCCGGCACCGAGATCGGCGTGACCGAGCCCGACGCGACCTTCTCGACCTGCTTTGGCGCGCCGTTCATGGCGCGGCATCCGTCGGTCTACGGCAATCTGCTCAAGGAGCGGATCGCTAGGGGCGGGGTCGATTGCTGGCTGGTCAACACCGGCTGGACTGGCGGCAAGTACGGCGTCGGCAGCCGCATGCCGATCAAGGCGACGCGGGCGCTGCTCAACGCGGCCCTCGACGGCAGCCTCAACGACGCCGAGTTCCGCACCGACCCGAACTTCGGGTTCAAGGTGCCGGTCGCGGTGCCGGGGGTCGACAGCGCGATCCTCGACCCGCGCGCGACCTGGGCGGACAAGGACGCGTATGACGCCACGGCGGCCCGGCTCGTCGACCTGTTCGTCGACAACTTCGCGCAGTTCGCGGAGCATGTCGACGAAGGCGTGCGGCAGTCCGCGCCGAAGGTCCACGCGCCGGCTTGATCCGCCCGGGAACCGGCATCGGGGCCATCGTTGCGGTTCCGA
The DNA here is from genome assembly GCF_022662475.1 of Sphingomonas sp. TREG-RG-20F-R18-01. Classification (GTDB taxonomy): domain Bacteria; phylum Pseudomonadota; class Alphaproteobacteria; order Sphingomonadales; family Sphingomonadaceae; genus Sphingomonas. The sequence goes on along the minus strand of NZ_JAKNQQ010000003.1, from coordinate 448,236 downwards.
TGCCGGTTGCCATGCCAGGTCCAGGCCTATTTTCCCGACGCCGCCGCACGGGGCGGCGGGGCGGGGCGGGGCGCGGGCCTGCGGCCTGCCTCGTCCTGACGACATGCTCGAGGCGCATCATACGGTGCCCCGCTGGCGGCGGTGCGTTTACGCGCGATACCTTCTGTTCGCCGTTGTTGCGCGGCGAGTCGTTGGCGGGCCCCCACCGTGGGCCGCTTCCGCTGGTATGCCGTAGAACAACGCCGTGGCCGCACAACGGCGAAACACCGAAAGTCAAAACTGCTTGTCGCGGTGACCGCGCGGGCATGATAGGCGAGGCCGTCGTACCGATCAGTGTAGAGGATGGATCGATGGGAATGCTCGACGACCTGCTGGGTCAAGTATCGCAAAACGTCGACGTCAAGAATCTGGCGGCCAAGGTCGGGCTCACCCCTGAACAGGTCGAACAGGCGATCCAGGCGCTCGGCCAGGCGCATGCCGCGCCGGGCGATACCGTCGGTACCGCGGCCGCCAGCACGGGATTCTCCTCCGAGACGCTTCAGCAGATCATCCAGCAGATTGGCGGCGAGGGCGCGCTAGCGAAGTTCGCGGCGCTGATGGGTGAACAGGGCGGCGTTCTCGGCCAGCTCGGCTCGCTCGCATCAGGGTTCTTCGGCAAGAAGTAACGGCGGACGTTCGAAGTCGTTTCAGTTCAACCTCCAATACAGTCTGCTGCTCGCTCCTGGTGATCGGGTGCGAGTGACGGGGCCGTGTGCAAGTGCCGACTGGTCCGCCGCGCGGGTACTGTTGGTCCGCGGCTCAAACCGGTTGCCCCTCTGCCCGCTATCATCGTGATGGTCGGGACCAGAAAGAGATCGTTGCGCCGGGCGACTTGTCGGCTACGCTCAAGACCTTGCGAGGTGTCGAGCAGATCGATGATTCGCTACGTCGGGGGGAATGTACATGTCTGGAACGAAACCGCGCGCGCACGCGCGCATACGGAGTGCTGGCTTCTTGTCGGCGCTGACTCTGACGATGCTTTCCGCGTGCAGCGGCGGGGCCGGGGGGACTGATCCCCGGACCGTTTCGCCACCGATTGCAAACCAGGCACCGGTCTTCACGTCGTCCGCAGCCGTCAACGTTGTCGAGAACGTCACGGGTTCGGTATATCAGGCGACCGCGACCGATGCGAACAACGACACGCTGACCTACGCGGTGACCGGGGGCAGCGACGCCGCGCGTTTCGCGATCACGGCATCCGGGCAGGTTTCGTTCGTCGCCCCGCCCAATTTCGATTTGCCGGCCGACGCCGACGGCAACAACGTCTATGAGGTGCAGATCAGCGTCAGTGACGGCAAGGCGACGACCGTGCTTGCGCTGGCGGTGACCGTAACCAACTCGAAGGAGGGGATCGCGGTCCGTCGCGTGGCGACCGGCTTTACCAGTCCGGTCGCAATGGCACCGGTCAGCGATACCGTCGTGCTGGTCGCGGAAAAGGGGGGCGCGATCTATCAGCTCAACCCGCAGACCGGAGCACGCACCCTGCTGGTGCAGGTGGCGTCCCCCGGCCCGGTCGGGGTCGTCGCGATGGCCGCCGCGCCGAGCTTCACGACTGATGGCACGTTTTTCGTCATGTACATGTCACAGGCGGGCTCCTTGATCGTGAACCGCTACCTTCGCAATAACGCTGGTCCGACGGTGCCGGACACTTTCGGCCCGACCCTTGCGATCAACGCTGCGCAATATGCGGGAGGCGGGTGGCTGGGCTATGATGCCACGGGCACGTTGCTGGCGGCGACCGGCGATGCGGGCGGAAAGGGCGATCCGACCGGCAGCGCGCAGGACGATGCATCGCGGCTCGGCAAGCTGTTGCGGATCGCGGCCAACCCCGACCCCTATGCTGGCGCGTCACCCGTCTTCTTCCTCATCTCGACCATTGCCAAGGGCTTCCACCAGCCGAACGGTGGCAGCCTTTCCGGCACCGGCATTCTCCTGGCGGATCACGGGCAGGACGCGGCCGAGGAAATCAACAGCATTGCTACCGGGGCAACCGCCGGCAATTTCGGATGGCCTTTTCTGGAAGGCACGCGCGCGGTGCAAGGCACGGCCCCGGCTGGCCTGACCGCCCCGGTGCTCGAATATCTCCGCGCGAGCGGATTGCGCACCGGGCAGGCGATCGTCGGCGGCGCGATGGGGCCATCCGCGATTCCATCGCTCCGCAGCCAATATGTCTTCGCGGATGGCGGCGGCGCGATCTTCGCGATCAACGCCGCGTCCCTGGCGGCGGGAACAACCGCCTCCGCCAGTATGATCGAACGCCGCGATGCAGATTTCGCGCCGGACCAGGGGACGATCGACCATCCGGTCGCCGTCACGGCCGGGCCGGGCGGCACGCTCTATATCCTGGACCAGGATGGCGAGGTGTTTCGAGTCGACGCGGGATGACCCCGAAAAGGCGATGGCAGGTGAGCGGTTCCCGGCGGTACCCGGATTGATCGAAGGCCAGGTGCGCGCGGCGACTGCAGCGTCGTGCGCACCGTCAATCGGCGCAAATCGGGTCCGGGCGCCGCCATGCTCTGGCGCTTTGCGGGGTCGGCGGTTACATGGACCGCCACGACTCGCTTTTCTCCCCCCGCGCAGGACCGGCACCCATGGACATTCGCCTCGGACTCACTTTCGACGATGTCCTCCTGGTGCCCGCTGAATCGGACATCGTCCCGAGCCAGACCAACACCGCGACGCGCGTGACGCGCGGCATCTCGCTCGACATTCCGATCCTCTCGTCCGCGATGGACACCGTGACCGAGGCCGACATGGCGATCGTCATGGCGCAGCTGGGCGGCATCGGCGTGCTCCATCGCAACATGGAAGTCGACGAACAGGTCGCAGCCGTCCGCGCGGTCAAGCGCTTCGAAAGCGGCATGGTCGTCAACCCGATCACGATCGAGCCGCACGCGACGCTGGCGGACGCGCAGGCGTTGATGAAGCATCACCGGATCAGCGGCATCCCGGTCGTCCGCGCGGACGGCGTGCTCGTCGGCATCCTCACCAACCGCGACGTCCGCTTCGCCGAGAACCCGCGCCAGCCGGTCTCCGAGCTGATGACGCACGAGAACCTCGCGACGGTTTCGCCGGGCGTCACGCAGGAAGAGGCGCGTCGCCTGCTCCATCACCGCCGGATCGAGAAGCTGCTCGTGGTGGACGAGGCGTATCGCTGCATCGGCCTCATCACCGTCAAGGACATCGAGAAGGCGGTCACCTACCCGAACGCGACCAAGGACGCCGCCGGGCGGCTCCGCGTCGCCGCAGCAACGACGGTCGGCGACAAGGGGTTCGACCGCACCGCCGCGCTGGTCGATGCCGAGCTCGATCTCGTCGTCATCGACACCGCGCACGGCCATAACCGCGACGTCGCGCGCGCGGTCGAGCGGGTCAAGAAGCTGAGCAATTCGGTCCAGGTCATCGCGGGCAACGTCGCGACCGCCGAAGCGACGCGCGCGCTGATCGATGCGGGCGCGGACGGGATCAAGGTCGGGATCGGCCCGGGGTCGATCTGCACCACGCGCGTCGTCGCGGGGGTCGGCGTGCCGCAGCTGACCGCCGTCATGGATTGCGCCGAAGTCGGCCAGAAGATGGGCGTGCCGGTCATCGCCGACGGCGGCCTGCGCACCTCGGGCGATCTCGCCAAGGCACTCGCGGCGGGCGCTTCGGCCTGCATGATCGGTTCGCTGCTCGCAGGGACCGAGGAAGCGCCAGGCGATACGTTCCTGTTCCAGGGCCGCGCGTACAAGTCGTATCGCGGCATGGGCTCGGTCGGCGCGATGGGCCGTGGGTCGGCGGATCGCTATTTCCAGGGCGATATCAAGGACCAGATGAAGCTCGTTCCCGAAGGGATCGAAGGGCAGGTCGCGTTCAAAGGCCCGGCGCGCGACGTGATCCACCAACTCGTCGGCGGCATCCGCGCGGCGATGGGCTATACCGGATCGTCGAGCATCACCGCGCTGCAGGAGCGCGCGCGCTTCGTGCAGATCACGGGCGCTGGCCTCAAGGAAAGCCACGTCCACGACGTGGACATCACGCGCGAGGCGCCGAATTACCCGACGCGCTGAGCGGCTAGCGCTCTCTTCCTTTTCTTCCCCGGCGAAGGCCGGGGCCCAGTCACGCTAGCCGACGTAATCACGCGCAGCGTTCAAAACCCACTGTTCCTCGACTGGGCCCCGGCCTTCGCCGGGGAAGAGGCTTAAGGTGGAAGGCGCTTTAGGAGGAAGCGGCTTGAGCTGGATGCAGCTTTTAGGTGATTGCGCCCTAGACAGGCTATGGGCACGCCACGACACACGATTGCCCCCGAAAGACCGCCAATGACCCCCGCTGCAAGAACCCAGGCCGCGATCGAGCTGCTCGACGAGATCATCGTGGCGGCGCGCGATTCCGGGGCGGCGGCGGATACGATCGTCGCGCGGTATTTCGCCAACCGTCGCTACGCCGGCAGCAAGGACCGCCGCGCGGTCCGGGAGCTGGTCTATGCCGCGATCCGCACGCTCGGGGAACGCCCGCGCTCGGGCCGCGCCGCGATGCTGGCGCTCGCCGCCGAGGATCCCGCGCTGGCCGAGACGTTCGACGGCGTCGGCCATGGCCCCGCCAGGATCGGCGATGGCGAGAGCAAGGCTTGGCCCGGGGTTGCGCCCAACTGGCTGCTCGAACGGTTGCGGGCGTCGGGCCTCGACGAAGGCGAGTTTCCCGCCCTCATCGACCGCGCACCGCTCGACGTGCGGGTCAATCGCGCGAGGGCGGAGGACGTCGCGATCGACGGGGCGGTCGCGATCGCTGGCTTGCCGGATGGCTTGCGGCTGCCGACCGGCACCGATGTCGACCGGCTCGAGGGCATTCCCGACGGCGCGCTCGAGGTGCAGGACGCCGGCAGCCAGATCGTGACGCTCGCGGCCGACGCGCGACCCGGCCAGCGGATCGTCGACCTGTGCGCCGGTGCGGGGGGCAAGACGCTGGCGCTGGCGGCCGCGATGCACGGGGAGGGAACCATCCTCGCCACCGATACCGATCGCAACCGGCTGGCGCGGCTGGCGCCGCGCGCCGAGCGGGCGGGGGTGGACGGGGTCGAGACGCGCCTGCTGAACCCGGGGCGGGAATCGGAGATGCTGGCGGATTGGGCGGCGAGCGCGGATTGCGTGCTGATCGATGCGCCCTGCTCGGGGACGGGCACCTGGCGGCGCAACCCGGAAGCGCGCTGGCGTTTGAGCCCCGAACGCCTCGACCGTTTGGTCGCGACGCAACAGCATGTGCTCGCGGTGGGCGCGGAACTGGTGCGGCCGGGTGGGGCGATGGTCTATATCGTCTGTTCGCTGCTCGACGAGGAGGGCGCGGGGCAGGTCGCCGCGTTCCTAGCCGACCATGCCGGATGGCATGGCGAACCGCTGCGGTTGCCGGCCGGACGGGCCCATGGCGCGGGGATGCGGCTCACGCCGGCGCACGATGCGACCGACGGGTTTTTTGTCGCACGACTGACGCGTGGGTGATACCGCTGTCGCCGTGCCGAAGCTGGAGTCTCTCATGCGTTATACTTCTGTCGCCGTCGCAGCCGCGCTGACGCTGCTGACGATCGGCACCGCCGTTCAGGGGCAGCGTGCCGAGGATGCGATCGACGCGCGGTCGCTCGCCTTGCTGGCAAAGGGGCGGATGCTGCAGGCGGCCGGCAATCTCGATGCGGCGACGGACATGCTCGAGAGCGCGGTGGCGGTCGATCCGCGCAATCGCGATGCATTCGTCGTGCTGGGACAAGTCGCGCAGTCCCGCGCGTTGCCGGGCAAGGCGATCCGGCTGTACCGCGAAGCGCTGTCGCTCGATCCGAACGACGTCGTCGCCTTGCGGGGGCAGGGCGAGGCGCTGGTCGCGCGCGGCGCGGTGCAACGCGCCAAGGACAATCTCGCCAAGATCCGCACGGTCTGCGCCAAGCGCGCCTGTCCCGAAATCGCGGCCTTGTCCGCATCGATCGCCAAGGGTCCGCCGGTGGTGACCGCCGCCGCATCCACCGTCGTGCCGCCGCCGGGGGCCGTGGGCGGAGCGGCCAAAGACTGAGTCCCGCCGTTCGAGTTAGGCGACGTTCCCGTTGATCCTGCCGGGAAGGCGCGTCGACGCCACCCCGTTTCCGTGTGACGGCAGAAGGCCCGGCGTCGCCACAGCTTGCGCCGCTGGTTGTCGTGGCGCCCGGACTTGCCCCGCCCGGGCGCGCCCAGGCGCATCGCGCTGTCCTACACGCGTCTGGCGCGCTAGGATCGGACGATGCTCTTTCCCATCACCGGATTGGTTTCGGATTGCACCGAGGGACGGGGCGACCGCGCATACGATTCCGCCTAACTTTCCCCTAACCTTCCGCGCGGCGGATTATCCCAGGGCGCGCGCGACGGCGACGAATTCGGCAACGCTGACCGTCTCCGCGCGCCGGGTCGCATCGATTCCGACCGCCGCCAGGGCGTCGAGCGCGCCGGGGACGCCCTTCAGGCTTTGGCGCAGCATCTTGCGCCGTTGGCCGAAGGCGGCCCCGGTCAGTCGTTCCAGCGTGGCGAAGCGGACCGCCTGCGGCGCGGGCTCGGGCAGCAGATGCACCACGGCCGACATCACCTTGGGCGGCGGGGTAAAGGCCGACCGATGGACCGGCATCGCCAGCGTCGCCTTGCTGCGCCACTGCGCCAGCACGGCGAGCCGTCCATAGGCATCGTCGTCGGTCCGCGCGACGATCCGGTCGGCGACTTCGCGCTGGAACATCAGCGTCAGGCTCTGCCACCACGGGTCCCAGTCGGCGGACAGCCACCGGACCAGCAGCGCGGTGCCGATATTATAAGGGAGATTGGAGGCGATATGCGGCTTGCCCGCGAACAGCGGAACGGCGTCGATCTCGAGCGCGTCGCCCTCGATGACGGTCAGCCGCCCGGGATAGGCTTCGCCCAGTTCGGCCAGCGCCGGTATGCAGCGGCGGTCGCGTTCGATCGCGGTCACACGAGCCCCGGCGGCGAGCAGCGCGCGGGTCAGCCCGCCCGGCCCCGGGCCGATCTCCAGTACCTCGGCATCGGTCAGGTCCCCGGGAATCCGGGCGATCCGCGCGAGCAATTGTGCGTCGAGCAGGAAATTCTGCCCGAGTGCCTTGCTGGCCGCCAGGCCGTGGCGCGCGATGACGTCACGCAGCGGCGGAAGGTCTGGCCGTGGCAACGGCGCGTCGGGCAGGCTCACGCGTCGGCGGCGGCGCGGCGGTCGGCGGCGTCCCCGGCGAGGCGGATCGCCGCGATCATCGCGCCCGGCTCGGCGATGTTCTTGCCCGCTATGTCGAAGGCGGTGCCGTGGTCGGGGGAGGTCCGCACGATCGGCAGGCCGAGCGTGATGTTGACGCCTTCGTCGAAATACAGCGTCTTGATCGGGATCAGCGCCTGATCGTGATAGCAGCACATGACCGCATCATAGTTCAGGCGCGCGCGGGGATGGAACAGCGTGTCGGCAGCGAACGGTCCGGTCGCCACGATCCCCTCGGCACAGAGCTGGGCGACGGCGGGGGCGATGATGTCGATCTCCTCGCGTCCGATCGCGCCGCTTTCGCCGGCATGCGGATTGAACCCCGCAAAGGCGATCCGGGGGTTGGTGATCCCGAAATTGCGGGTCAGCCCGCGTGCCGTCGCACGGCCCTTCGCGACGAGCAGTTCGATCGACAGCAGTGCGCTGACCTCGGCCAGCGGAACGTGCGTCGTGATCGGCACGACTCGGAGGTCGGGACCGGCGAGCATCATCACCGCATTCTCGCCGGCGATGCCGCACCGCTCCGCCACGAATTCGGTCTGGCCGGGATAGGTGAAGCCGATGTGATACAGTTGCGCCTTCGAGACCGGCGCGGTGACCAGCGCACGTGCTGCCCCCGATCGGACGAGGCCGGCGGCCAGTTCCAGCGCCCGCAGCGCGCATCGCGCGCCCTCGACGTCCGGCCGGCCCGTCACGATCTCGCCGCCATCCTCGACCGTCAGGACCGGAAGCGCGTCGTCGAACACGCCGCGTGCCGCATCGGGGTGCGAGATCGGCCGGACCGGCCCGTCCCACACCGCCGAAATCGCCCGCACGTCGCCGGTCGCGAAGAACGGCTGCAAGCCGGCTTCGCGCCGTTTCGCCCAGGCCTTGGCCAGGATCTCGGGCCCGATACCGGCCGGATCGCCCATCGAGATGACGATCGGCGCCAGCGGCGTAAAGGCGGAGGGATCAGCGATATTCGATGATCGCGTCACGGCGAAGATCGCGCAGGAGCTGGTTCGCGCGCAGGTTGACGCGGGCATTCTCCATCTGGCCGCGCACCTGCTCGACGCCCGGTACGGTGCTGCCGGACGATTCGTCGCGGCCGCACAGGACCAGCGAGCGGATGCCGTCCTTGGCGGAGCCGAACGGCGGCGTGGACTCGCCGACGCTCAGCTTGGCCATGATGTCGCGCAGCGCCGGCGGAAGATCGCGGATCCGGACCGAATCGTTGTCGACCACCTCGGCCCCCAGTGCCGACGCCACCTTGGCCACTTCGCCGCAGCCACGGATCGTCTTGGACAGCTTGGCGAATTCGGTAACGCGAACGTCAGCCTGCGCCTGCGTGATGCCGTCCGGGAAGCGAACGCTCAACTGCTTCAGCGTCAGCTTCGCATCGAGCGGATCGGCCACGCCGACCTTCCGGGTATCGACGAGGTAAATGATCGAGAAGCCGCCGGGGACTTCGATCGGACCGGCGAGGTGCTCGGGCTGCATCGTCTTGATCGCCTCGACCAGCGTCGGCGGCAGCTGTGCCAACTGGTTTTCGTTGAGCCAGCCAAGATCCCCGCCGGTCGACCGCGTAGAGGCTTCGGACATGGCACCGGCATAATAGCCGAAGCTGTCGTCGCCCTTTTCGCGCTTCTGGATCGACGCCATGATCTGCTGCTCTTGCGCAAACACTTCCTGCGACCGGTCGCCGCCTGCCGACAGGTAGATCTCGCGGACGTGATATTCGGTCGTGCCCTGCTGCTTCTTCAGCTTGTCGATGATCGCCTGCACTTCCTCATCGCCGACGTTGATGTCGACCTTGCGGCGGAGATAGCGGTTCCACGAAAGCTCGGCCTCGACCTGGCGCTTGAAGGAGCGCTCGGACGATCCGATGCTGCGCAGATAGGCGCGCATTTCGGGCGTGGACTTGCCGAAATTGCTGCGGACGATGGAATCGTAGCTCTTGTTGACCTCTTCGAGCGAGATCTTGACGTCGGCGGTCTTCGCCTCCTGGATCTGCAGCGTTTCGTCGATCAACTGGCGGATCACGAGCAGGCGATACTGCGCCATTTCCTGTTCCGACAGCTTCATGTCGCGCGCGGCGAGCAGGAAGGCGAGGCGCTGGTCGACGTCGGTGCCGGTGATGACGGTGCCGTTGACGATGGCGGTCGGCTTGCGGACGTTGGGGTCGATCTTGCCGAAGATCTGCGGGTTGGTCGGGAGGTCGAGATTGCCGCTGCGATTGGCGGACGCCTGCTGTTCAGCGGCGTCCGGCCCCGCCGGGTCCGGCGCGGTCTGCGCGATCGACGCACCTGCCATGGCGACTGACGCCGCGAGCATCGCTCCGAAACCCAAACGGCGCACCGTCCGCACCGTCTTGCCTGTCGTAATCGTCACCAAATCCCAATCCCATCCCGCACGGCCAGTCTTCGGCCATGCCCCTAGTGCAGCCATGTGGCTGAACCGTGGCTTAGCGGCCACAGTCTTGTCCGGCCTAGCGTTAGCGCCCCAAATTCTTGAACGCCAGCGTCAACAGGTAGCTGTTGCCGCTGCGCGCGTCGCCCGTGTTCTGGTAATCGCGCTTCCACGTGACACCCAGACGCAGGCAATCGTCCTCATATTGGACACCGAGGCGATGCCGGACCGGATCGAATCCATCGGCGAGCGACAGGGGGTCCTCGTTCCGGTCTGTGAGGTCGATGACGGTCGAGCCGAAGGCGGACCAGAAGCGCGCGAACTGGACCCGCGCGCCCAGCCGCACTTCCTCGCGATCGCGCAGATCCTCGAGCGTCGGGTCGATGTTGCGGTTGAGGCGGAGATAGCCAACGAGGAAATAGGTGCTGCGCGAGCCGATCGTCGCATCGAGTTCGTTGCGGCGGATCGCCAGCCCGTCCTTGTCCAGCCGGTAGCGGTGGATGATCGAGACGAAGTCGCGGAAGCGCAGTTCGCTGCGACCGACGATGTCCGAAACGCGGCGCGACAGTCCGGTGCCGTCGGGGAACAGAGTGGGGCGGCTGTTGAGCCGGTAGCTTTGCCCGACGTTGGTGCTGAACGACAGCCCGGGCAGATCGACCTGCCAGTCGAGTCCGTAGGTGAACCGGGTCGAATCCTCGAACCGGTCGTACCCAGGGAATCGATTGAGCGCGAACAGGTTCGAATCCTCGAGATCGACCGAGCGCGCATCCTCGTTGGGGATCGCCAGCGTGCCGGTCTGTGGCGACGTGACGATCTGGAAGCGCGGAATGAGGCGCTGCGTCCCGGTCAGGAACGTACCGATCAACGGGTATTTGATATCGATCGCGAAGGCACCGATCAGCCGACCGTGAAACCCGTCCTCGCCGCGGTAATTGGCAACCGTCGTCGCAAGCGAGTCGTTGGTGTTGTACAGGTCGCCACGGCCGAAGGCGGTAAAGGTGATCTCCTGCCCCCATGGGGTGATCTTGCGCAGGTCCCAGCGGGCGCTGGCGAAGGCCCGCTGCGTGTCCTGGCCGGCGGTGCGGGTGATCGCCAGGCTGTTCGCCTGGAACGTGAACGTGCCGCCGAGGAAGCTGTTCGCGATGCGGCGGCGATAGTCGATTTCGGGCAAGGCGATCGGCTGCGTTCCCTGCTGATCGGCGACCCGCAAGGTTTGCACATACCATCCCGCGATCGAGAAGTAGCTGTCCTGGTCGATCCGCTCCAGGTTGATCGTCGTGCGCAGCCGATCGTCGCGCGAGATGTCGTAACGCCGCAGGAACGTACGATCGCTGGCCAGGCGCAGCGACCCGGAGATGCTCCAGTTCGGGTTCAGCTGGAAGCGCCCGGACGCATCGAGATAGCCGCGGAACGAATCGGGTGTGCCCGGCGGCGTCGGCAGCAGCAGGTTGTTGCTGCGCGGGCTGGCGGTTGCATATCCGGTGATCCGATAGGCGCCGAGCGTGTTGAGCGCTTCGTAATCGGCCTGCAGCATCGGGAGGACGCTGCTGAACACGCGCGGGGTGATCGTCAGGCCGCGATTCGGAGCAAGCGCGAAATGATAGGGTTGCGCGAATTCGAACCCATTGACGCGACCGTAGCGAAAGTCCGGGCTCAGCAGGCCGCTGTCGTTGCCGCCACCGATCGGGTTCGAAAAAGCGGGGAGCGGCAGCGACGGCAAGCCGAACAGGTCGATCCGCGCGCCCTTGTAATAGATCCGACCACGTTCGGGACGGTAGATCACGCGAACGGCAGTGATCTTCCAGGACGGTTCTTTCGGGCAGTTCGATCCGGTGGTGACGGCGCACGGCGTGTAGGCCGCATCTTCCAGCGTCACCGTCTCGTTGAGCGAACGGGTGCCCTTGCGCGCCGCCAGACGTCCACCCTTTTCCAGGACGAGCAGCATGTTGTCGACCATGCCGTCCTTCAACGCATCGGTCAGTTCGATCGAATCACCGTAAGCGGTGTCGCCGCCGGGATTGACGATCGCGATATTGCCGGTCGCCAGGACCTTTCCGGTCTTGCGGTTCCACACGACCTTGTCGGCGCGCAGGCGATCGCCGGCACGGTACATCCGCACGTCGCTCGTCGCGGTGACGATGTCCTCCTTGCTGTCATATTGCAGCTGACCGGCGTTGAACTGGACCTGGTCGTCGTTGGCGCTGGGAGCCGTGGCGGGTGGCGGCGGCGCGACGGTGCGCGTCTGCAGGTCCTGCGCGACGGCGGGAAGGGCGATCAGCGCGAGCGGCGCAGCGCAACTGGCAAGGAGGACGGCACGCTTCACGTCGGAACAAACACCTAAATGCGATGAGGCCGGCGGCCGTTGGTCGATCATGCCCTATCGCATCGACATCGGCGCGCTGCAATCGCGCAAAGCGCGCTTTGCCAGCGACCGTGCACTGGCCTAGAGACTGACGACTCATTGTGAATGATCGATCGAGGCTTGTTTTCCATGCATATCGAGTTTTCCAGCGCGGCTCCGGCGTCCGGCGCGGCCCTTGCCTTCACCGTCGAAAAGGAAGCGCTGTCGCGGCTGGCGACCGGGCTGGTCGATGCGCGCGCCGTCGACTTGCTCAAGGCCGCTGCCCAGGCCAGCCGGTTCGACGGGGAGTCCGGCGCGGTCGTCGAGACGTTCATCGACCAGAATGGTGCCGCCCGGCGCGTGCTCCTGATCGGTACGGGTTCCGGTAGCGAAATGGACTATGAGAAGGCCGGCGGCGCGCTGACGGGGCGTTTGCTGACCTCGGGCGTCAGCCAGGTCAGCGTCGATTTCGCGGGCAGCGCCGCGACGGCGAAGGCCGTTGCCCGCTTCGCGGGTGCCGCGGCGCAACGCGGCTGGCGTCACGATATCTATCGCACCAAGCTTCCCGAAAAGTCGAAGCCGACGTTGACCAGCATCGTGCTCCACAACACGCCCGAGGGCAGCGACGCCGCCTGGGTCCCGCAGAAGGCCCTGACCGAAGGCCTTGAGCTGACCCGTACGCTCGTCGCCGAGCCGCCGAACGTGATCTACCCCGAGAGCTTCGTCGCCAAGGTGCTGGCCGAGGTCGAAGGTCTCGGCCTTGAGGTCACGGTCCTCGGCGAGGACGAGATGCACGCACTCGGCATGGGCGCGCTGCTAGGCGTCAGCCAGGGCTCGGTCAAGAACGCGCAACTGCTCGCGCTCAAGTGGAGCGGGAAGGGTGCGGGCGATGCCGACCTCGCGCTGGTCGGCAAGGGCGTTACGTTCGACACCGGCGGCATTTCGCTCAAGCCCGGCGCGGGCATGGAAGACATGAAGTGGGACATGGGCGGCGCAGGCGCGGTGGTCGGCGCGATGAAGGCGATCGCCGGGCGCAAGGCCAAGGCGAACGTCATCGGCGTGTGCGGCCTTGTCGAGAACATGCCCGACGGCAACGCGATCCGCCCGGGCGACGTGCTGACCTCGATGTCGGGGCAGACGATCGAGGTGCTCAATACTGACGCCGAGGGCCGTCTGGTGCTGTGCGACGCGCTCACCTGGGTCCAGCGGACGCATCATCCCAAGACGATCGTCGACCTCGCGACGCTGACCGGTGCGATGATCGTCAGCCTCGGCCACGAGCATGGCGGCTGTTTCGCGAACGACGATTCGCTGGCCGATCAGCTCCTTGCGGCTGGCAAGGCGTCGGGCGACCTGCTGTGGCGCTTCCCGATGAGCGATGCGTACAACAAGCTGATCGATTCGCCGATCGCCGACATGAAGAACGTCGGCCCGCGCGGCGCAGGATCGATCACGGCTGCGCAGTTCCTGCTTCGCTATATCGAGAATGGCGTGAAGTGGGCGCATCTGGATATCGCCGGAATGGTGTGGTCGGACAAGGCCGGTCCGAATTACGAAAAGGGCGCGACCGGCTATGGCGTGCGCCTGCTCGATCGCTTCGTGGCGGATAACTTCGAAGGTTGATCCGCCAACGGCTTTTGTTCTCCTTCGAAAGCAGGAGTCCAGGAGTCACGTAAGCCAAAGGCGTTATTTCACATGACCCTGGGTTCCTGCCTTCGCAGGAACACGGCGAAGGACAGCAATGCAGGTCGATTTCTACCACCTGACGCTTCAGCCGCTCGACCGCGTGCTCCCTCGCATCGCGGAGCGGGTGGTCGGGGGCGGCGGGCGGTTACTCGTCGTGGCCGAGAGCGGCGAGCAGCGCGCTGCGCTCGACCGGTTGCTGTGGACCTATGCGCCGGAAAGCTTCCTCCCGCATGCGCAGGTCGCGGGCGATGACAGCGATGCGCTGCAACCGATCCTGATCTCGGCCGAACCGAACGCCGCCAACGCGGCGCGCAACGTCGCGCTGGCCGACGGGGTGTGGCGCGAGGATGCGCTCGGCTTCGACCGCGCCTTCCACTTCTTCGACGACGGGCGAATCGTCGAAGCACGCGCGGCGTGGCGTGCGCTCGGCGAGCGGGACGGGGTCGACCGGCGCTACTGGAAGCAGAATGACGACGGCCGCTGGGAGCAGGCGGCCTGAAGCCAAGCGGGCGGGTTGCATCGCCCGGATGCCGCGACTAGGGGACGCGCATTCCCTTCCTCACCATACAGGAGCTTCACGGTCATGGCCGCGAACCGCACGTTTTCGATCATCAAGCCCGACGCAACGCGTCGCAACCTGACGGGTGCCGTCACCAAGATGCTCGAGGAAGCCGGCCTGCGCGTCGTCGCGTCCAAGCGCATCCAGATGACCCGCGAGCAGGCGGAGGGTTTCTATGCCGTTCACAAGGAACGCCCGTTCTTCGGCGAGCTCGTCTCGTTCATGATCTCGGGCCCGGTCGTCGTCCAGGTTCTCGAAGGCGAGAACGCGATGCAGCGCAACCGCGACATCATGGGTGCAACCAACCCGGCAAACGCCGAAGCCGGCACGATCCGCAAGGAACTCGCCGAGTCGATCGAAGCGAACACCGTGCACGGTTCGGACAGCGACGAGAATGCCGAGATCGAGATCGCTTATTTCTTCAAGCCCGAAGAAATCGTTGGCTGATCCCAACTGGCGCGTGCGAGCGGCAGGGCCGGCGGATGCCGACGCCCTATCGCTCGTCGCGTCCGCGACGTTTCTGGATACCTATGCTGGATCGCTCGACGGTTCGGACTTGGTGGCGCATTGTGCGGCCAAGAACCGGCCCGAAACCTTTGCGGGCTGGGCAAGCGATCCGGGCGATGCGGTGCTGCTCGGGGAAATCGTGCCCGGGCATGCACCGGTCGGTTATGCGGTGATGACCAGCACGATCGACCTGCCAGTTGCGCTCGAACCGGGCGATATCGAGCTGCGCCGGATCTACAGCCTCTCGCGGATGCATGGTTCGGGACTCGGTCCTGCGCTGATGCAGGCCGCTGTCGACGCGGCGTTACGTCTCGGTCGCCGCCGCATCCTGCTCGGCGTATGGGGCGAGAATTACCGCGCGCATCGCTTTTACGAACGTCAGGGTTTCGCGGTGGTCGGCACCCGGCAGTTTCGCGTAGGCGCCGTGGTCCATGACGACCTCGTCTATGGCCGGTCGTTATTGCCGTAGCGGCTCGTGTCGCCCGCCGGGCAACGTCCCGCGTTTCAGGCCGCGAATTGCTCCATCGTGATGCGATCGTCGAGCGCGTGTTCGGGATCAAAGAGCAATGTCAGTTCCCGTGTCCGGTCGATCGCGATCTCGACGAGGGCGACATCGCGGATTTCGCGCTGATCGGCGACCGCGCTGACCGGGCGCTTGCCCGGCTCGAGAACGCGAAGGCTGATCCGGGTCTTGTCGGGCAGGATTGCGCCGCGCCAGCGTCGGGGGCGGAAGGGACTGATCGGCGTCAGCGCCAGCATGTTCGATCCGAGCGGAAGTATCGGTCCCTGCGCAGACAAATTATACGCGGTCGATCCGGCTGGTGTCGCAACCAGGATCCCGTCGCATGCCAGTTCGGGCAGGACGACCCGGTCGTTGACCGTCACCTCCAGCTTGGCGGTCTGCCGCGTTTCGCGCAGCAGCGAGACTTCGTTGATCGCGGGCAACGCATGCGTCTCCCCGCTGATCGTGGTGGCGATCATCGACAGCGGGACGACCTTGAAGGCCTTCGTACGATCCAGCCGCCCCTCCAGGCCGTGGGCGCGCCATTCGTTCATCAGAAAACCCACGGTGCCGAGGTTCATGCCGAATACCGGCACGACGGGTTTGCGGCGCTCCAGCATCGCATGCAGCGTCTGCAACATGAACCCGTCCCCCCCGAGTGCGACGATAAGCTCGGCATCTTCCGGGGAAACCCATTCGTGGCTCTCGGTCAGGGCCTGAAACGCCGCCTGCGCCGGTGGTGTCGGCGACGCGACCAGCGCCCGTCGCGGTGTGTCGGTCATCCGCCCGTTACGCTCATGTGACGCGCGACGGCCGGGGCCGAAGCGGCGATATCGAAATCGTGCCGTGCCGGTTTGGTGAGCATGGCCGCATCGAGCGCTGCGTCGAGACCTCCGACCCCGTGTTCGCGCAGGACCTGTTTGAGGTCGACCTTATCGTCATGGCCGAGGCACGTGTAGAGCACACCCTCGGTGGTCAGCCGCACCCGATTGCACGTGTCGCAGAAGTTGCCGGTGAGCGGCGATATGAGGCCAAGCTTCGCCTCGGTCCCGTCAACCCGCCAATAGCGCGCCGGCCCGCCGCTTCGATGCGAATCGCGGACGAGCGCGAATTGCGTGCGCAACGTGTCGAACACCGCGGTCAGCGGCACGAAGCGGTCAGCGCGGTCCTCGTCAATTTGGCCAAGCGGCATCGTCTCGATGAGGGTCAGATCAAGGCCCTCGTCGATGCACCAGTTGAGCATCGGAGCAATATGATCCTCGTTGAGCCCCTTCAGTGCGACCATGTTGATCTTGACCGCGAGGCCGGCATCCCGGGCGGCCAGGATGCCGGCGGTCACGCGTGCAACGTCGCCGTGCCGCGTGACGTAGCGGAAGGTGTTGGCATCGAGGCTGTCGAGGCTGACGTTGATTCGCCGCATCCCGGCATCGACCATCGCCGCCGCATGCTGCGCCAGCGCATTTCCGTTGGTCGTCATGGTCAATTCGTCGAGCCCGGTGCCGACATGGCGACCGAGCCGGCGGATCAGTTCGCCGACATCACGACGCACCAGCGGCTCACCGCCGCTCAAGCGGATCTTGTTGATCCCGCGCGCAATGAAGCGTTCGGCAATGATCGCGATTTCTTCCAAACTTAACAGTGCGCTACGCGGCAGAAACGTCATCTGTTCCGACATGCAATAGCGGCATCGCAGGTCGCATCGGTCGGTCACCGAGATGCGCAGATAGCTGATGGTTCGCCCGTGCCGGTCCTGCAACGGGCGATCGATGGAGGGGGAAACTGTTGTCATTGTCCCTGAGCTAAGCCTTCAATTGGCGCGGAACAAGCCTACCGCGCACCCTAGGACATCGTGTTGATATCTTCTAAACCCCGAACGGGCACATCTGCTCCCGCTGATCGTAGAAAGACGTTCGTCATAACCCCGCTGACCGCACCATTGTTCGTCTTGTCTTTCCGTCAGCGCGACGAACTTGCCTCAATCGCTGCGGCGGCCGGGTGGCAGGTCGTTGCCGCCCGTCGCGCCGGAGGGGCCGAGCGCCGTTTCCTGTCGAGCGGTGCGGCCGTAGCGGTCGTCGACGCGCGGGGCGCCGCGGCGGAGGGGCTTGCGGCGACCGCGGCGCTCGGCAGCGCGATCGAAGCCAACGGGGGGGCGTTGCTCGCGCTGGTGTCGCGGGGCGAGAATGGCGCGATCACCGCGCTCTACGACGCCGGCGCCACACATTTTCTAGCAAGCCCCTTCAGCGACGCAGAGTTCCTGCAAGCCTTGCGGTTTTCCGCTCGCCATGCCGAGCGCATGGCGCGGGAATGGCAAGCCGGGGCGGTATTCGCGCCCTTGGGATGGCGCTATGCCCGGGCGGATCGCACGCTGATTTTGACGCCCGGGCTCGCCAGCCTGTTGGGCTGCGACGAGCAACCGACCGTTCGAACGGTCCTGCGGCGGTTGGACCAGGGCGATCGACTGGCCGCGACGGCCGCGTTGCGACGCATGACCGGACTCCGCCCCGCGACGGCGTTCGCGCACGATCTCGAGGGCGTCGGCCGCATCGTCCAGCACTTGCAATTCGACCCTGGCGCGGGGCGAGTCGACGCCGTGGTCGAACCGCTGGGCAGCACGCCCGAACCTGCCGCCGAAGTGCGGGAAGCACTGGCGGGCGCGCGCGACGCCGGCAGCGCGCGCCGCTGGCTGACAAAGCATCTCGACGGGGCCGGGGTGGCGCCGTTGCATATTCTGCTGATCGCGTTGAACCGGTTCGAAATGGTCAATACCGCCTACGGTCGCGCGGCAGGGGATGCCCTGCTGCGCTCGGCGCAGGCGCGCGTGAAGGATGCCGTTCACGAGATGCTCGGGCGGGATGCCCTGGTCGCGCGCATGGGCGGTTCGACATTCCTGGTGGCAATGCAGGCACCACGCCTGCGGATCGACCTTGTTGCCGAGCGGATCGCGTCGGCCTTGGCCCGCCCGTTCGTCAGTGGCGATGCGATTGCGGTTCTGGGGTGTCGGATCGGCCTGGCGGAGGCATCGCCGCAGGACGATGCGGCTAGCCTGTTGCGCCGCGCCAGCGAAGCCCTGGCCGAGGCGCGAGAATCCGATAGTGCGACCTTGCGGGTTGCGGATGCCGACGGGGGCAGTGCCGCGATCGACCGCCTGGCGGTCGAACTGCACTACGCCATCGAGCGCAACGACATCGGCATCCTGTTTCAGCCGCAGGTCGCGATCGCCACGGGGGAGATCGTCGGGGTCGAAGCCCTGGCGCGCTGGCAACACAGTACGCTCGGGACGATCGGCGCGGAGACCCTGTTCGCAGCGGCACAGCGAGCCGATCTCGAAATCGGACTTTCCGATCATATCCAGCGTTTAGCCTTGGCGCAGGCCGCAAACTGGCCGCCGGAACTTGCCGACGTGCGGCTCTCGCTCAATCTGACCGCGGCGGATATCGCGCGGCCCGGCTTCGCCGATCTTTTTCTCGATCGGGTCGACGCGAGCGGTTTCCCGCGCACGCGATTGACGCTGGAGATCACCGAAAGTGGGTTGATCGAAGATCTCGGCGTTGCCGCGGCATTGCTGTCGGTGCTGCGCGGTGCCGGTTGTCGCACCGCCATCGACGATTTCGGCACGGGTTATTCCAGCCTTGCCTATCTCAAGGCGCTCCCGCTGGATTACCTCAAGATCGACAAGAAGCTCGCGCAGGACATCACCGGGTCGCCGCGCGACCGGATCGTCGTGCGCGGCGTGATCGACATGGCGCGCTCGCTGGGGCTGACCGTCATCGCCGAAGGCGTCGAGACGCAAGAACAGTTGGAAGGCCTGGCGACCGAGGGATGCCAGATCTACCAGGGGTTCCTGTGTGCCGAGCCGCTGTCGGTCCCGGCCCTCTCGACGCTCGTCGCTGCCCACTAGCGGGCGACATCATCCCGCCGCGCGCGCGAGGCCCTTGGACAATTGCAACGCACCGTGCAGCCGCGCCTTGGGATCGCCCCAGCTGCGCGTGACGACAAGCTTCGAATCGGGCCGCAACCGCGCGACTCCGTCGAGCTTCCCGACCCACGCGAGCAGCCCTGTGATGTTGGGCGGCGCGTCGTTGAAGAACGACACCAGCGCGCCCTTCGGCCCGACGTCGATCTTCGACACGCACGCCTTCTTGGCGTTGAGCTTGATCTCGATGAGGCGGACGAGGTTCTCGGTCGGCGCCGGCAGCGCGCCGAAACGATCGATCAGTTCGGCGGCGAAGCCTTCCAGCGCATTCTGGTCCTCGACATCGTTGAGGCGGCGATACAGCCCCATCCGCAGGTCGAGATCGGGGACATAGGTCTCGGGGATGAGGATCGGCGCGTCGACCGTGATCTGCGGCGAGAAGTCCTTCGGGCGCAGACGCTGGCCGCCGGCCTTGGCATCCATGATCGCCTCTTCCAGCATCGACTGGTAGAGTTCGTAGCCAACCTCCTTGATATGCCCCGATTGTTCGTCACCGAGCAGATTGCCCGCGCCGCGCTGGTCGAGATCATGGCTGGCAAGCTGGAACCCGCCGCCGAGGCTGTCGAGGTCGGACAGGATCTTGAGCCGCTTCTCGGCGGTCTCGGTCAGGATCCGGTCGGCTGGGGTCGTGAGATAGGCATAGGCGCGCGTCTTGGCGCGCCCGACGCGACCACGAAGCTGGTACAGCTGCGCGAGGCCAAAGCGGTCGGCGCGGTGGATGATCATCGTGTTCGCGCTCGGAATATCGAGCCCGCTTTCGACGATCGTGGTGGAGACGAGCACCTCGAACTTCTTGTCGTAGAAGGCGGACATGCGCTCCTCGACCTCGGTCGGCGACATCTGGCCGTGCGCCACGACGAAGCGCACCTCGGGGACGGATTCGCGAAGGAACTCCTCGATATCCGGAAGATCCTTGATCCGGGGTGTGACGAAGAAGCTTTGCCCGCCGCGATAATGTTCGCGGAGCAACGCCTCGCGCAGCACGATCGGATCCCACGGCATCACATAGGTGCGCACCGCGAGGCGATCGACCGGCGGGGTCTGGATCACCGACAGTTCGCGCAGGCCCGACATCGCCATCTGGAGCGTGCGCGGGATCGGCGTGGCGGTCAGCGTCAGGACGTGGACGTTGGCCTTGAGCGACTTGAGGCGTTCCTTGTGGGTCACCCCGAAGCGCTGTTCCTCATCGACAATGACGAGGCCCAAGCGTTTGAAATCGATCCCCTTCGCCAGGATCGCATGGGTTCCGACGACGACGTCGATCGTGCCGTCTGCAAGGCCCTCCTTTGTCGTCTTCGCCTCGCCCGCGGGCACCAGCCGCGACAAACGCCCGACGTTGAGCGGAAAGCCTTCGAGCCGTGCCTTGAAGTTGTTGAAATGCTGACGCGCGAGCAGCGTCGTCGGGCAGACCACCGCGACCTGCAACCCCGCCATCGCAGCAGCAAAGGCGGCACGCAGCGCGACCTCGGTCTTGCCGAAACCGACGTCGCCGACGACGAGGCGATCCATCGGCGTGCCCTTCTCGAGATCGCCCATGACGTCCTCGATCGCGCGATCCTGATCCTCGGTTTCCTCATACGGAAAGCGGTCGACGAAGGCGGCATAGCCACTGTCGCGCTCGATCGTATCCGCCGGACGCAGCGCTCGCTCGGCAGCGGTCGCGATCAGCTCGCCAGCGATTTCGCGGATTCGCTCCTTCATCCGGCTCTTGCGGCGCTGCCAGGCTTCGCCACCGAGCTTGTCGAGGCTCGCGCCGTCGGCGTCGGAGCCATAGCGGGTCAGAACTTCGAGGTTCTCGACCGGCACGAACAGTTTGTCGCCGCCCGCGTAGGTCAGCGCGACGCAATCATGCGGTGCCTGGCCGACCGGGATCGAGGTCAGGCCTTCGTAGCGGCCAATGCCGTGGTCGGCGTGGACGACCAGATCGCCCGGTGTCAGCATCGCCAGTTCGGCGAGGAATGCGTCGGCGGACTTCTTGCGCTTGTTCCGACGCACGAGCCGGTCGCCGAGCATGTCCTGCTCGGTCAGCAGCGCGACTTCGGGCCCCGAGAAGCCGTGGTCGAGCGGCAGGACCAGCAGCGCCACGGACTTGGCGCCGACGCCGAGCGCCTGCTGCCAGCTATCGACCTTGACCGTATTGGTCAGTTCGTGGTCGGCGAGCAGCCCGGCGAGGCGGTCGCGCGAACCCGTGGAGTAGCTGGCGAGGATCGCTTTCTTGCCGTCTTTCCGTAACTTGCCGAGATGCTCTACGACCGCTTCGTAGATGTTGACGCCGCTCGCACGCTCCGCGCCGAAGTCGCGCGGGCCGTCGACGCCGAAGTCGAGCACGCTTGCGCTTTCGGGTTCGTGGAACGCGGTGATGCGGTGCGCCGGGGCAACATCGAGCTGCTGCGCAAAGTCCTTGGCGGTCAGGTACAAGGCGTCTGGCGGAAGCGGCCGGTAGCTGCCCGGGTCGCTCGACTGCGCCTTGACGCGGTTGCCGTGATAATCGGTGATCGCCTCGAACCGCGCCTCGGCCGCCGCGACCGCGCCCGCATCGCGGACCATGACGGCGTCGTCGCCGAGATGATCGAACAGCGTCGCCATCTTCTCCTCGAACAGCGGGAGCCAATGCTCCATCCCCGCAAGACGCCGCCCGTCGCTGATCGCCTGATACAGCGGATCGCCGGTCGCGGTCGCGCCGAACCGTTCGCGATAGCGCGCGCGGAACCGCTTGATGCTGTCTTCGTCGAGCAGCGTTTCGGAGGCGGGGAGCAGGACGAAGCCGTCAATCCGCCCGGTGGTGCGTTGATCGGCTGGGTCGAAGGTGCGGACGCTTTCGATCTCGTCGCCGAAGAAATCGAGCCGAAGCGCCTGCGTCTCGCCCGACGGATACAAATCGACCAAGCCGCCGCGAACTGCGAATTCGCCTGCATCGGCAACGGTTTCCACGCGGACATAGCCATTGGCTTGCAACAGTGTCGCCAGCCGGTCGCGCCCGATCCGTTCCTTCGGAGCTAGCCGTGCGACGAGCTGGCGAATGCGGAACGGGGTGAGCGTGCGCTGCGCCACCGCGTTGACGGTCGTCACCAGCAACTGCGGGCCATCCGGCTTCTGCTGGAGCCGGTGGAGCGTCGCCATTCGCTCCGCCATCACGCGCAGCGTGGGGGAGGCGCGGTCGTAGGGCAGGCAATCCCATGCCGGGAAGGTCAGCACCTCGAGTTCGGGTGCGAACGTCTGTGCGGTCGAGGCGATCGCGCGCATTGCGGCCTCGTCCGGCGCGACGAACACCGCGCGCGCCTTGGCGGCACGCGACAGGTCCGCGAGCAGCCATGGCTCGAATCCGGTCGGCACGCCGGCGAGCGTCAGCGGGGTCTTGGCGGTGAGGATCGTCTGAAGGTTAGGCATTCTCTTCTTTCTCCCGCTCCCCGTTGGCGGGGAGAGGGGCAGTATCGGGTGCAGCGCTGCTGGACTGCCCCTCTCCCAAGCCCTCTCCCCGCAAAGCGGGGAGAGGGAGATTTACTTCGCGATCGGCACGTAATTGAGTTGCTTCAGCGCCTCGACGATCGACCCGGCATAGCGTTCCGGCGCGGGTTCCATACCGATCGCCCAGGCCATGATGTCGACGTCCTGTTCCTCGATCAGCTCCTCGAACAAGGCGATCTCGGTGTCGTCCCAGCGTGCGTGCGCGGAATCGAAGAAGCCGCCGATCAGCAGGTCGGCTTCCTTGGTGCCGCGATGATGGCTGCGGAAATGCAGGCGCTTGAGGCGGATATCTCGGTCCATGCGGATCCCAACGACAATTGCCCGACACCCGCGCGCAGGTGCTGGCGGCGGGGATCGGGGAGGGGTAAGAGCGCTTCAGATAGACATGCGACCCGACATCCTCAATCCATTGTTCGCCGAAGTTACGGCATTGAAGGGCATCGGCCCTGCGCTGGCGAAGCCGCTCGACCGCCTGGGACTCGCGCGCGTGGTCGACGTGGCGTTCCATTTACCGACCGGCTGGGTCGATCGCTTGCCGCGCGACGAGCTCGACATGGCGGATTCGGGGCGGATCATCGTCATCACGCTGACTGCGGTCTCCTACCGGTCGAGCAACGGGCGCGGGCCGACGCGCGTGCAGGCGACCGACGCCAAGGGGAATTACGTCAGCCTCGTCTATTTCGGCGGGCATCCGGGCTGGGCGAAGAAGCTCGCGCCGCTGGGCGAGCTGCGCCGCGTGTCGGGCAAGCTCGAGCATTACGGGCAAGACCTTCAAATGGTCCACCCCGACTATGTCTTGCCGCTCGACGAAGCCGGCGACATGGCCGAGCGCGAGGCGATCTACCCGCTGTCCGAGGGGATCTCGTCGCGGCGGATGAGCCAGCTCGCCGCGCAGTCGGTCGAGCGCGCGCCGGATCTGGCCGAATGGATCGAGCCCGGGCTGCTCGCGAAGAACGAATGGCCCGCGTGGCGGGAGGCTCTCGCGCGGATCCATGCCGACCCCGCCGACGCCAAGGCGCACGAGCGGCTCGCCTATGACGAGCTGTTCGCCAACCAGCTCGCGCTGATGCTGGTCCGGCAATCGTCGCGCGCACGCAAGGGACGCGCGCTGGCGGGCGATGGGCGGCTGCGCGATGCGTTGAAATTGCCCTACGACCTGACGGGCGCGCAGGCGCGGACGATCCGCGAGATCGAGGGTGATCTGGCGCAGGCACAACCGATGCTGCGGCTGCTGCAGGGCGACGTCGGATCGGGCAAGACCCTGGTCGCGGCGCTCGCGATGCTCGTCGCGGTAGAAGGTGGCGCGCAGGCGGCGTTGCTCGCGCCGACCGAAATTCTCGCACGACAGCATTACGAATCGCTGCGGCGGTTGCTCGGTGGTCTGCCGATCGAGATCGCGGTGCTGACCGGGCGGGACAAGGGCCGCGTGCGCGAGGGCGTGCTGATGGGGCTCGCCGCGGGACAGATCCACATCCTGATCGGCACCCATGCGATCTTCCAGGAGACGGTCGCCTACAAGGACCTCGGGCTGGTCGTGGTCGACGAGCAGCATCGCTTCGGCGTCGCGCAGCGGATGTTGCTGCAGGCCAAGGGGCGCAGCCCGCACCTGCTCGCGATGACCGCGACACCGATCCCGCGGACGCTGACGCTGGCGAACTACGGCGAGATGGACGTCAGCCAGCTCGACGAGATGCCGCCGGGCCGACAACCGATCGAAACGCGCGTAATCTCGGAAGATCGGCTCCCCGAGGTGGTCGAGGCACTGGCGCGGCATCTCGCGGAGGGCGGGCAGGCCTATTGGGTGTGCCCGCTGGTCGAGGAGAGCGAAAAGAGCGACATGGCGGCGGCGGAAGCGCGCGCCGAGATGCTGCGCGGGCGGTTCGGCGATGCGGTCGGGCTCGTCCATGGGCGGATGAAGCCCGCCGACAAGGACGCGACGATGCAGGCGTTCTCCGAGGCGCGCCACGGCGTGCTGGTCGCAACGACGGTAATCGAGGTCGGGGTCGACGTGCCCAATGCGACGCTGATCGTGATCGAACATGCCGACCGCTTCGGGCTCGCCCAGTTGCACCAGTTGCGCGGGCGGGTTGGGCGCGGTGGCGGCAAATCGAATTGCCTGCTGATCCGCGGCGGAAGCCTCAGCGAAACCTCCCGCGCGCGGCTCGCGTTGATGCGCGAGACGACCGACGGTTTTCGCATCGCGGAGGAAGATCTGCGGTTGCGCGGGGCGGGCGAACTGCTCGGGACGCGGCAGTCGGGCGAGGCGGGGTTCCGGCTGGCGACGCCCGAGATGCTCGGCGCCCTGCTGCCGGTCGCGACCGACGACGCGCGGTTGCTGATCGATCGCGATGGTGGCTTGGACGGCACGCGCGGGCAAGCGGCGCGGACGGCGCTGTATCTGTTCGAGCGCGATGCCGGGGTCGCGTTGCTACGGTCCGGGTGAGGTGGAACGCTAGCGAGAGGTGTGTCCCGCGTTACACCATCGCCTTCAGCACCGCGTCATAGTCGGACAGCGCGATTGACGGGGTCAGCTCGAAGCCGATCCGCCCGCCAAGCGCCCAGCGGATTTCGGCCGCCACTGAACCGACGACGGGCAATGTGATCCACACGCGATCACCGACATCGCCCGCCATCTCTCCGCGCGCCATCATCCCCATCACGGTAATGTTGACGATCAACAAGGCCGCCGGGGCACCCTTGGTATCGGTTGCTCGCGCGCGATAATGAACTTCGTCCCGTTGCAGGGCGCGTTGGTTCGAAGCCTTTTGTGCCAGTGCCTTCGCCATCGCCAGTTCCTTTGTTCGGCTCTGGCAGCGCTAGTCCTTTCGGATGAAGCGGACCGTAACGAACACAGTGAACGCGCCTTAAGCTCTTCTAGATTCCGTCCGATTTACTTGTGGTTGCCCGCAATACGTAAGGAACGTCAGCCGCGTACCAGCAGTCCGTGATGTTTCTTGCCCGCCGCGATCCGGACCGGTTCGTCGCCGACCGTGACGACCAGCGCTTCGTCGGTCACCTTGTCCGCGCCGACCCGCGCGCCGCCCCCCTTGATCAGACGGCGCGCCTCGCCCTTGGACGCAGCCAGCCCGAGCCCGACCAGCGCGTCGACGATCCCGATGCTGCCATCGACGACAAAGGTCGGCAGCGAGCCCCCGGCGCTCCCTTCCTCGAACGTCTTGCGCGCGGTCTCGGCGGCCTCGGCGGCCGCGTCCGGGCCGCGGCACAGCGCAGTAGCGGCGTCGGCAAGGATCTTCTTCGCCTCGTTGATCTCGGCGCCCTCGAGCGCCTCGAGCCGCGCGATCTCGTCGAGCGGCAGGTCGGTGAACAGCCGGAGGAAACGCCCTACGTCGCGGTCGTCGGTGTTGCGCCAGAATTGCCAGTAATCGAAATGCGGCAGCTGGTCCTCGTGGAGCCACACCGCGCCCGCCATCGTCTTGCCCATCTTGCCGCCATCGGCGGTCGTGATCAGCGGGGTGGTGACGCCGAACACCTCGGTCCCATCCATCCGGCGGGCGAGCTCGATCCCGTTGACGATATTGCCCCACTGGTCCGACCCGCCCAGCTGCAACCGGCACCCGGCGCGACGCGACAGTTCCAGGAAGTCATAGGCCTGGAGGATCATGTAGTTGAACTCGAGGAAGCTCAGTGACTGTTCGCGGTCGAGACGGAGCTTGACCGAATCGAAGCTGAGCATCCGGTTGATCGAGAAATGCTGGCCGACGTCGCGCAGGAACGGAATGTATTCGAGCGCGTCGAGCCACTCGGCATTGTCGAGCATCACCGCGTCGGTCGGCCCGTCGCCGAAGGTCAGGAAACGCTCGAAGATCCGCCGGATCGACGCGACGTTGGTGGCGAGCGTATCCTCGGTCAGCATCTTGCGCGCTTCGTCCTTGAAGCTCGGGTCGCCGATCTTGCCGGTCCCGCCGCCCATCAGCACGATCGGCTTGTGCCCGCTCTGCTGGAGGCGGCGCAGCAGCATGATCTGGACGAGGCTACCGACGTGGAGCGACGGCGCGGTCGGGTCGAAGCCGATGTAGCCGGGCACGATCTGCTTGCTTGCCAGCGCATCGAGCGCGGCGCCGTCGGTCGCCTGATGGATGTAGCCGCGCGTCGAGAGCAAGCGGAGCAGGTCGGAGGAATAGCTGGTCATGGCGTGGCTTTACAAAAGTCCGACCGCCGCGTCACCCTGCGAAGCGGCGCGTCAGATTGCCGGAAGCTGCCGCTGCGGGTCGATCGGCGTGCGCCCCTTGCGCATCTCGAAATGGACTTCTGGCCTGGCTGCACCGCCGGTGTCGCCCGACACGGCAATCGTTTGACCGCGGCGTACGGCCTGGCCGCGTTGCACCAGCAACTTGCTGGCATGACCGTAGACCGTCGCCCACCCGTCGCCATGCCGCACGATGATCACGCCGCCGAGTTGCGGAATGCCGCTTCCGGCATAGGCCACGACCCCATCGGCTGCCGCAAGGACCGGCGTGCCGAGCGGAACGGCAATCTTGACGCCATTGTAGCGTTCCCCGCGTGCGCCCGGCCCGAACCGCACGACGATCCGGCCATGGACCGGCCAGTCGAACCCACTGGTCAGGCGCGGCGGCGCGGCAACCGCCTGGCTCGGGGCAAGCATGCGACCCGGGGAAAGCGTAGGACGTACCGGGTGCTGGTTGGCGGCGAGTGCGGGCTCGCTGCCGGTCACGATATCGTCGATGTCCAGCGTGAAGGCGGCGGCGCGTTCCGCGGCGGTGCTCCTCGACGTCGAGCCGGGGATCAGCACCCGCATTCCGGCGCGGAGCGTATAGGGTTCCCGCAAGTCGTTGGCCGCGACGATGCGTGACCAGTCCACGCCATAGGCGCGGGAAATGGCGATCCCGGTCTGGCCGGCCGCGACACGGTGATACCGCCCGCCTGGGATGGTCAGCCGTTGACCCGCGCGGACTACGAACGGCACGGGAAGGCGGTTGGCGCGCGCGATCGCATCCGATCCGGCGCCGGTTCGATCGCCGATCGCGCTCAGTGTGTCGCCTGGGCGGACGACGTAGGTCGAGGGTTCGACGGTTTGCGCCGATGGCTGGACCGGACTCGCCTGCCAAGCGGCGAGCGGGGCGGGAAGGGTGGTGACACGCCGATCGGCGCGCGGCAGCGGGGGTTGGTCGGGACGATATCCGCCTTGGGGCTCATACGGACGTTGGTCGTCCCGGGGCGCGTAGCGCGGGGGCGTCCGCTGGCGGATCCGCCGGGGTGGCGGCGCTTCCTCGTCGGGTGCACCAGCGCGCCAGGTGTCGGCGCGGGTTTGATAGGAGGGGGGTGGATAGCCGCGCGGGGGCGGTTCGTCCTGCGGGATACACGCCGTGAGCAGGATGGCGACCATCGCAAGAGGAACAACCGTCATCCCGAAAGGCCCCATTCGCATGACGTTAGCGGTACTGCTCCGTCAGCATAGCGAGCGATGCGCGATGTGTCAGGTCGAGATGCAGCGGCGTTACCGCGACATATCCGTCCGCAATCGCTTCCAGGTCGCTGGCATGCGTCGGGGTCTCGACCGTCTGTCCCAGCGCGAACCAGTGATAGTCATACCCGCGCGGGTCACGGTTGGTCACGATCTGCAATCGTCCATAATCGCGAAACCCTTGCTGCACGATCTTGATGCCCTTGACCGCGTCCGCGGCGATGGGCGGAAAATTGACGTTGACGAGCGTCCGGGGTTCCAGCGGCGCGTCGAGCAGCGGGCGCAGCACACGCTCTCCCCACAGGGCCGCCGCCCCGAAGGGAACGGCATCGCCCGCGCCTTCGCGGGTATAGGCCTGACTGAGCGCGATCGAGCGGACACCGGCAAGTGCCCCTTCCATCGCTGCCGATACCGTCCCCGAATAGGTGACGTCTTCCGCGAGATTGGCCCCACGATTGACGCCCGACAGGATCAGGTCGGGTTTATGGTCCTGCATGATTCGGCCCAGCGCCATCATCACGGCATCGGTCGGCGTGCCGGCGACCGCGAATCGCTTGTCGCCGTGCCGCCGCACCCGAAGCGGCCGGGTCAACGTCAGCGAATGGCCCGCGCCGGATTGTTCCTCGCTCGGCGCCACGATCCAGATGTCGTCTGACAGGCGCGCGGCAATCTCCTCCAGGATCTTGAGCCCAGGCGCATGATAACCGTCATCGTTGGTCAGCAGGATCCGCATTATCGGGTCGGCTCGAGCCGGTTCAGCCCCCCGAGATAGGATTGCAGAACCGGCGGGACGACGACGGACCCGTCCTCGCGCTGGTAGTTTTCCAGAACCGCAACCAGCGTACGACCGACCGCCAGGCCGGACCCGTTCAGCGTATGGACGAAGCGCGTTCCCTTTTCCCCATCGGGACGATAGCGTGCGTTCATCCGGCGTGCCTGGAAATCCGTGCAGGTCGAGCAACTCGAAATCTCGCGATACCGATCCTGCCCCGGCAGCCAGACTTCCAGGTCGTACGTGCGTGCTGCGGTGAATCCCATGTCGCCGGTGCACAGTTTCATCCGGCGAAACGGCAGCTCCAGCGCGGTCAAGATCGCTTCCGCACAGGCCGTCATCCGCTCATGTTCCGCTTCCGACGCGTCGGGCGAGACGATCGATACCATCTCCACCTTTTCGAACTGATGCTGGCGGATGAACCCGCGCGTATCCCGGCCGGCCGCGCCCGCCTCGGAGCGGAAACAGACCGTCAGTGCAGCAAAACGCAACGGCAGTTCGGATTCGGCAAGAATACTGTCGGCGACGATGTTGGTCAGGCTGACTTCCGCGGTCGGGATCAGCCACCGGCCATCGGTCGTGCGAAACAAATCCTCGGCGAACTTCGGCAACTGCCCGGTGCCGAACAGCGCCTCGTCGCGAACCAGCAACGGCGGCACGACCTGCTCGTAGCCGTGGTCGCGCGCCAGCGTGTCGAGCATGAACTGGCCCAACGCGCGGTGCAACCGCGCGGCGGCGCCGCGCAGCAGCGTGAAGCGCGCGCCGGACATGGCCGCGCCGGTCTCGAAATCTAGCCCCAGCGCCGGGCCGATCGAATCGTGTTCGGCTGGCTTGAACGTAAAGGTCGGGTGGGTGCCGTGCTCGGCAACGACGACGTTGTCGTCTTCGTCCGCACCCTCCGGAACGTCGGCGAGCGGCACGTTCGGCAAGACTGCCAGCCGCTCGGCGAGCGCGTCGCCCAGGGTCTTGGCTTCTGCTTCGATCGCGGGCAGGCGTTGCTTCAACGCCGCGACTTCTTCCATCAACGCGGCAGACGTCGCATCGTCCCTGGCAGCCTTGGCGGCGCCGATCGCCTTCGACGCTTCGTTGCGGCGCGCCAGTGCAACCTGCGATTCGGTCGTCAGGGCGCGGTGCCGCTCATCGAGGGCAACCAGCTCGGCGGCAACCGGGGCTACGCCACGACGGGCGAGCGCGGCATCGAACGCGGCGGGATCGTCGCGGATGAGACGGATATCGTGCATGACGGGGCTATGGCGCTGCCCGCGCGGCTAGGCAAGACACCGTGCCCTCGTCAATCGACCAGCCTTGCGTCGGCTGAGAAGCGGCCGCGCCGGCTCAACCGACCACGGACCATGAGGGCGGCGGCCGCGGCTCCGAACAGCCAGACCATCGGCGGCGCGGGAACCGGCGCGGGCGGGGCATTGGGGTCACGCGGGTTGCCGGCGCCGCGCGCGGCACTACCGCTCCCGTTGGTGCTGCCGGAACTCGATCCGCCGGTCGACGTCGGCGATCCCGATCCGGAAACCGTGCCGCCGGATGTTTCACCCGTTGCTCCGCTCGACGTGGCGGTACGGGTGTCGCCGCTCCCCCCATTGGACGTCAGCACGTTGCCGCCGGTCGACGAGGAACCGGGCGCGCTGTCTTGTCCGGTTCCACCCGATGACGATGACCCGGCGCCGGACGTTCCGGTCGACGTCGCGACGAGGATCATGCCGCTTCCACTGGACCCGCCTCCACCGCCGAGGAAACCACCTGACAGGAAGCCGCCCCCGCCGAAACCGCCGTTGCCACCGATCACCGCCGGAGCGCCCGCGCCAGCGGTCGAAAAGCTGGCCGGTCCCGTATAAGGCGTGGCGATCGGGAGTGGCACACCTTGTTCGGACGCCGGCGCAACCAGCGGCTGGGTGGTTGCGCACGAGGTGGCAGCGGCGCGCCGGATATGCGTGCCGCCCAATGCGGGGTTACGCGCAGCAACCACAGGCGACGGGCGTGCAACCCGCTTGTGCACGCCATGCGGCCGCGGCTGGGCGCGGTCGGCAAGATGAACCGCGCCGCCGCCGACCACGGCGCCACCGCAAACACACGCGCAGAGTTTGGCTGCGGCCATACGAACTGACATGACGCTACTCGCTACTCTCCGGGACAAACCTGCGCCGGACCGACATTGCATTCATTTAACGCCGGCAGAGCTCAACATCCCGTTAAGCGCGCATTCATTCGCGACATCGGCGCAGACGAAGCGTCATTTATCGGCCTGGTGCTGTCGTGCCGAAGGCCGTGTACCGCGATGACACAGTGCCGCAGGGGTGCCCTCCACGCGCGCCGTATTTTCGCGCCGAATGCGGTATGATCGGTCACTCGGCGCGTGTTTTTCTGCAAGCTTCCGAAAAGAAACAACGAAGCTGCAGCAACAGTGCTGCTTGTGGACTTGTAACGGCATGCTATAGGCGCGCTCGACATGGAGTTGGCCCGGGGGGGTCCGGAGGTGCAAAACGCACCCAGTGACCGAGCGGAGAGAGTGGGATGGCGACGGTCTTGAATCGATTGGACGAACCCGAACAGGTCGCGGTGCCCAAAGGCGCCGATGACGGATACCGCCCGAGCGCCGATGAGGTGTTCATGAATCCGCGGCAGCAGGATTATTTCCGCGCGAAGTTGCAAGCCTGGAAGGAAGCGATCCTGCGCGAGGCGGCGGGAACGCTGTCGCAGTTGCAGCTGGATACGCTGCGGGAGGCCGATCTTACCGATCGCGCATCCAGCGAAACCGACTGGTCGATCGAATTGCGCACCCGCGATCGCCAGCGAAAGCTGATCTCCAAGATCGAGGCGGCGTTGCGCCGGATCGACGAGGGCGAATATGGCTATTGCGAAGTCACCGGCGAGCCGATTTCGCTGGCCCGGCTCGAAGCGCGTCCGATCGCGACGATGACGGTCGAGGCTCAGGAACGGCACGAGCGGCACGAGAAGGTCTCGCGCGAGGAATAGACCGGGCGCTGGCCGGGCCGACACGAAATCTTAAGCCGTTTTAAACCATTTTTGGCTATCGACGGGCTTTGAACGGGGAACGGCACGACCTTTCGCGATGGACCAGTATTCGCCAGATCAAGCACCAGTTTCGGCTGACGATGCGACTTCGAACCGGCAGGACGTTCGCGACAGCCTGTTTCTGATGGCGGAATTGCGTCTTGCCGGAGTGAGCGCGGGGCGGCAGGTTCGGGTGCGCAACCTTTCGGCCGGGGGGATGATGGCGGACTATCCGGAAGGTCTGGACCGTGACGCGCGTGTCGAAGCCGATATCCGCGGCATCGGATGGGTGCCCGGTCATGTAGCCTGGTCGACGTCCGGGCGAATCGGGATTGCCTTCGACCGCCAGATCGATCCGCTTCTGGCGCGGAAGCCAGTGGGGCAGGGCGCGCATACGCCCGTTTTCGTGAAGCCGATCCTTCCGCGCGGCAACCTGCGCTGATCCGGCACCAAAGCGGTCCGGGCGCTTTCGCGCCCGGACCCGGCAGGCTTATTGAAGCTGCTCTAATTCTTCCTTGATCAGCAATTTCTGCTTTTTCAACGCGGCGATCGTGGCCGTGTCGGGCAACGGGCGTTGCGTCTCCGCAGCGAGTCGCTGGTCGAGGACTGCATGCTTGGCTGCCAGGGCCGAATGATGTGCGGTCTGCATTGTCTGCGTACCTCCTTCATGTGCTGCTTGGGGGAGCGGAGTAAACCACTTGCCGCGCTGCTTGTCTCCCCAAAGATACGATGCAGCGAGATGCGTGCACCGAATTGCGCGACCGGCCGAAATTTATCCGGACCGCGGATTGATCATTTGCTAAGGGCAGCGGATCGAATGGGGAACCGATGGACGACAGCCTGATCGCAAAGCGCCTGGAAGTGTTGCGCGTCGAGCATCGTGATCTCGACTCCGCGATCGCCGCGCTGCTCGATGGAGCGTCGGCGGACCAGCTGCAACTTGCCCGGTTCAAGAAGCGCAAGCTTCGGCTGCGCGACGAAATCTCGCTGCTGGAGGACCAACTGGTTCCGGACATCATCGCCTGATCGACCGGCCGACCGCGCTACGTTGTGCCACTTTCGGTTCGTCGCAGCCGCAGGCTGAAACCGTACCGCAGCCCGCGCATTTGTGCGACATGGACGACATGACGGGATCCCTGCACGACTCGCGGATGCGCCGCCGCGTGATCGACGCGCTCTATACCGACGCGATGATTCTGGCGGACGAAGCGCGCAGCTATTTCGACGATGGCGGACGGACGGATCGCAACGCACTCGATCCGATGGCGCGGGTGGCCTTCAGCTGCGAGTCGCTCAAGGTAACCACCCGACTGATGCACGTCATCGCGTGGCTTCTGACCCAGCGCGCGGTTGATGCTGGCGAAATGGAATTGCGGGAAGCGCTGGACCCCTCGCGCCGGTTGGGAGATGCGCCCGTCAGCGAACCGCGGTCGCTGGTGGCCTTGCCGACCGGCGCGCAGCGATTGATCGCTGCGAGTCGGGAATTGCACGGTCGGGTCGCGCGTCTCGATGCCGCACAGGCCGGCACGGCGGTAGTGACCCACAGCCCGGTGCATGCGCTTCAGGGCCGTCTGGCCCACGCCTTCTAACGCGAAACGCAGGACGTTCGGGCTTGTTGCCCAACTCGGTTACAGGTTCAGCCGCGCGCGCGCCGCGTGATACTGTCGTTCGAGACGATCGACCATCGCAGCCACGGGCTCGACCCGGTCGATCACGCCGATACCCTGGCCCGATCCCCAGATGTCCTTCCATGCCTTGGGTTTCGATCCGTTTCCGGTTCCGAAATCCATCGTTTTCAGGTCGCCTTCGGGCAGATGATCTGGGTCCATCCCAGCCCGCTCGATCGATCCGCGCAAATAATTGCCATGCACCCCGGTGAACAGATTGGAGTAGATGATGTCCGACGCCTTGCCGTCAACGATGCCCTGTTTGTAGTCCGCATCGGCATTGGCTTCTACGCTCGCGATGAAGGGCGAACCGATATAGCCGAAATCCGCGCCCATCGCCTGCGCCGCCAGCACAGCATCGCCGGTCGCGATCGATCCCGACAAGGCGAGGGGGCCATCGAACCACTGGCGGATTTCCTGGATGATCGCGAAGGGCGAGAGCCTTCCGGCATGGCCGCCCGCACCCGCCGCAACCGCGATGAGGCCATCTGCGCCCTTCTCGATCGCCTTGCGCGCAAAACGGTCGTCGATCACGTCGTGCAGCGTGATCCCGCCCCAGGCGTGGACCGCCGTGTTGAGGTCTTCCCGCGCGCCGAGCGAGGTGATCACGATCGGCACCTGCCACTTGGCACAAGTGGCAAGATCCGCTTCGAGCCGTTCGTTTGACCGGTGGACGATCTGGTTCACCGCGAAGGGGGCGGCAGGGCGATCCGGATGATCGCGGTTATGGGCCGCCAATTCCTCGGTGAGGCGGTGGAGCCATTCGTCGAGCAACGCCTGCGGCCGTGCGTTCAGCGCCGGGAAGGAGCCGACGATCCCCGCCTTGCACTGGGCGATGACCAGTTCCGGTCCCGAGATGATGAACAGCGGCGAGCCGATGACGGGAAGCCGGAGGCGGTCGAACAGCGGAGGAATGCTCATATGCGTTTCATAGCGCAACCGAAACGCCTGTCCAGCAAGCCTATAGTTGCAGAGGTAACTGAATGCCTTAAGGAACGGGGTCTTGAGATGATAACCGGAGTGTCGTGCGTGAAGCTTTCCCTTGCCGCGGTCTTGCTGTCCGCCGTTGCGACCCCGGCCTTCGCCGTGGGCCAGTTGCCGGGCGGTGTCACGCCGCTCACCTACGACATTTCCGTTCGTCCCGATGCCAAGGCGATGACCTTTTCCGGCGAGGAGACGGTTGCGATCGACGTGGCCAAGCCGACGCGAACGATCGTCCTGAATGCTGCCGATCTGAAGATTTCGCGGGCGACGCTGGACGGAAAGGCCGTCACCTTCCGGCTCGACGTCGCGAAGCAGCAGCTGGTTCTGACGCCGGGGACGGTCGTATCGGCAGGCAAGCACGCGCTGGCGTTCGCCTGGACCGGGACCATCAACACCTCGGCCGCCGGGCTGTTCGCGATCGACTATACCAACAAGGACGGCTCTGCCGCCCGCATGCTGGTGACCCAGTTCGAGGCGCCCGACGCGCGCCGCTTTGCGCCGCTGTGGGACGAGCCGGCCTACAAGGCCCGCTTCACGATCAGCACGATCGCTCCGGGCGACCAGACCGCCTTTTCCAATATGCCGGCGACCAGCGTTACCAAGCAGGCCGACGGTACCAAGCTGTATCGCTTCGCCGAAACCCCCAAGATGTCGAGTTACCTGATGTTCCTCGGCATGGGCGACGTCGAGCGCAAGACGGTGATGGCGGGGAAGACCGAGATCGGCATCATCACACGGCGCGGCGTGGTCGACCAGGGCGATTATGCGCTGGCACAGGCGAAGCGACTGCTGACCTATTACAATGCGTATTTCGGACAGCCCTATCCGCTGCCCAAGCTCGACATGATCGCAGGCCCGGGCTCGAGCCAGTTCTTCGGGGCGATGGAGAATTGGGGCGCGATCTTCTATTTCGAGCCCGAACTCCTGTACGATGCCAAGCGGGCGACGCAAAGCGGCAAGCAGCGCATCTTCACCGTCGTCGCGCATGAAATGGCGCATCAGTGGTTCGGCGATCTGGTGACGATGAACTGGTGGGACGATCTCTGGCTCAACGAAGGCTTCGCCTCGTGGATGGAAAACAAGTCGAGCATCGACCTGAATCCAGAATGGTACGCCGCCGCCACCGCCGTGGCGCAGGACCGCGAGGGCGCGCTTCAGGTCGATTCGACTGTCGGCACGCACCCGATCATTCGCCACGTCGAGACGGTCGATCAGATCGGCCAGGCGTTCGACGGTATCACGTACATGAAGGGGCAGGCGGTGATCGGCATGCTCGAATCCACGCTCGGCGCGGACACGTTCCGTGCCGGCATCCGGGGATATATGGCCAGGTACAAGTACGGGAACACCGCGACCGACCAGTTGTGGGACGAGCTGTCGACGGCGGCGAAGACACCGGTGGCCCCGATCGCGCATGATTTCACGCTCCAGCCGGGCGTTCCGCTCGTGACGATGACCGACGCGCGCTGCCTTGGCGGCCAGACGCAGGTCAGCCTGACGCAGGGGCGCTTCGCGTATGACGGTTCCGCCAAGCAGGCGGAGACGTGGCGGGTGCCGATGACGCTCGGTGTCGTGGGTCAGGCTGATGTCCGCGCGACGGTGCGCGGCGCGGCCGTGCAGCCGGTCACACTTCCCGGCTGCGGGACCGTCGTGCTCAACCGAGAAAAGGGCAGCTACGCCCGCGTTCAGTACACCGCACCGGCGCATGCCGCGATCGTACGCGATTTCGGCAAGATCGCGCTGACCGATCAGCTCGGGACGCTCGGGGACGACTTTGCTTTGGCAAAGGGTGGGAACCAGCGGCTCGATCGCTATTTCGCCGACGTCGGCGCGATCGGGGTCGAGGCGAACCCGCTGCTGTGGCAGACCGTGGCGGGGCAGATGTCCGACCTGGACGGGCGCGTCGCCAAGGGGGCCGCCCGGGACGCGGTCGGTGCCAAGATCGTGCGCACGCTTCAGCCTGTCATGACGCGCGTCGGCTTTTCCGCTGGCCGCGACGAGGGCGCGTTGACCGCAACCCTCCGCGAAACGCTGATCGCGGTGCTGGGCGAGCACGGTGACGCTGCGGTCATCGCCAAATCGCGCGACTTGTTTGCGGCTCTGCAGAAGAACCCCGACGCGATCCCGGCACCGATCCGCGCGCCGATCCTTGGCGTCTTCGCGCACAATGCCACGGTGGCCGACTGGGATGCGCTTCTGGCGCTGACGATGGCCGAAAAGAACCCGGTGACCAAGAACACCTACGTCCGGCTGCTCGGCGCGCCAAAGGACGACGGCCTTGCGCAGCGCGCGCTGGCGCTGCTGACCACCGATCGTTTCACCGCGCCGCAAAAGGCGAGCTTGCTGCGCGCGGTGGCGAACGAGCATCCGGACATGGCGTTCGACTATGCGGTGGCGCATATCGCCCTGATCAATACGCTGGTGGAAACGAGCACCCGTGCCGGCTTCGTCGCCGGATTGGGAGCGGGATCCGACGACCCCGCGATGCCTGGCAAGATCACCGCATTCGCCAAGGCAAATCTCCCGGCCGAGGCACAGGGCGCGGCAACGCGCATCGTGTCGGCGATGGCGGCACGGCGGATGGTGGATGCGCGGATCCGGGAAGATGTCGCCGCCTGGGGCCGATCCACCTCCTGATTCGGCGCGATACGGTGTTCCGGTCACATGGGCGGGGAGGGATCGACCGATCCCGACCGTCCGGCCGGGCATGGCCGGAGGACGACTTGGGTGTTAGTCTCGTCGTCCCAACCTAGCAGTTCATGGAGCGTACCTCATGTTCAGTCATGTCATGGTCGGATCGAATGACATCCATGCCTCACAGGCGTTCTACGATGCGACGCTTGGCGCGCTTGGCGCTGGCGCCGGTCGCAGTGACCCCATGGGACGGATCTTCTACATAAACGACGGGGGGCTGTTCATGGTGACCATGCCGATCGACGGCGCTCCCGCCTGCCATGCCAATGGCGGGACGATCGGTTTCAGGGCCGCATCGCAGGCAGCGGCGGATGCTTGGCATGCGGCGGGCCTGGCCAACGGCGGTACCGAGTGCGAAGACCCGCCGGGCGTCCGCGAAGGCGCCTTCGGCAAGCTGTACCTGGCCTATCTCCGGGATCCGGCAGGCAACAAGCTGTGTGCCATGTACCGGGTGCCGGCCTGATCCAAAGCATCGACGCGGCGCAAGCTCTTGCTTGACGCCGCGCGCGCACCATGTTGTCAGCCGGCCCGTCGCGACCCGAGACGCGGCGGGCCGACAGGACGAAAGTGATCATGACCACCTACACCACCCGCATGTTGATCCTCGGTTCGGGGCCGGCCGGCCTTTCCGCTGCCATCTATGGCGCCCGCGCCGGGATGAAGCCCATCCTCGTTCAGGGCATCCAGCCGGGCGGCCAGCTGATGACCACGACCGACGTCGAGAATTATCCGGGCTTTGCCGACGTCATCCAGGGACCCTGGCTGATGGAACAGATGCAGAAGCAGGCCGGGCACGTCGGGACGCAGCTGATGTACGACACGGTGGTCGAGGTGGACCTCACGCGGCGACCGTTCCGGCTGATCGGCGATGGTGGGGACGTCTATGAAGGCGACGTGCTCGTCATCGCGACGGGCGCACAGGCCAAATGGCTCGGGCTCGACAGCGAGGACGCGCTCAAGGGCAAGGGCGTCAGCGCCTGCGCCACCTGCGACGGGTTCTTCTATCGTGGCAAGAAGGTCGCGGTGATCGGCGGCGGCAATACGGCGGTCGAAGAGGCGCTTTACCTGACCAACCACTCGCCTGACGTCACGCTGATTCATCGGCGGGACTCGCTGCGGGCGGAGCGAATCCTGCAGGAACGGCTGTTCGCGCATAAGGGTGTGACCGTTCTGTGGAACAAGGAAGTCGACCAGTTCGTCGACGGCGGTGGTACGGCCGGACTGGTCGCGATCGACCTGATCGATACCGTGACCGGCGAAAGGTCGCGGCTCGATACCGAGGGCGGTTTCGTCGCGATCGGGCATCATCCGGCGACCGAATTGTTCCGTGGGCATCTTGCGCTCGATGACGATCACTACATCTGGACGGAGACCGGCTCGACCCGAACCAGCGTACCGGGCGTGTTTGCGTGCGGCGACGTGATGGACAAGGTGTATCGCCAAGCGGTGACCGCTGCCGGTACGGGATGCATGGCGGCGCTGGACGCCGAGCGCTTCCTGGCGGAGATGGAATTCGAAATGGCCGAGGCCGCGGAATGATTGTTTGGCGATCCGCGGACCTGCTTCAGGGTTCGCGGACCGCCATGACGATCTGGTCGGCCAGCCAATGCGATTCGTCGATCCCGGCGAAGCTGTGGCTTGCGGTGTCGTAGACCGCGATCGGGATGCGGTGCGCGTGCAGGGCAGCCAGCGTTTTCCAGGCGTCGCGAAAGGCTATCGCCGTATTGTCCCGTTCCGCCAGCAGGATACGGCTGGGCGTTTGCGCATGGTCCAAGGTCGCCGAGACGCGCCGGATCAAGGTTTGGTCCCTGTCCACGTTGGGTCGGAGGGCCTTCATGAGCCCCCGATAAAGCTTGCCGAGATGGACGCCGCCCCGGGCCAGACGGAGCCATTCCCGGGGGTCACGCAGTTTTGCGGCATAGCGGGCGCGGATCGCGGCGGGGGCGGGCAAGTCGTCGGTTGCAGGGATTACCCAAGGGTTTGCGAGGATCAACTGATAGACGCCGGCATCTGCGCCGAACAGCGCAAGGGCGGTTGCCGCGTCGCAATTGCCGAACGCGACGAGGCGCTCCAGTGCGGCTTCCTGGCGAAAATAGGCGACGGCAGCGGCGATGTCGGGCGCGGAGGAGAGGAAGCCCGCGTTGGTACCCGTCGAATCCCCGACCCCTCGTCGGTCGAAACGGAAGACGGGGATGCCTTGCTCGGCCACCCGGCGCGCCAGCAGCGCCATCCCCCGATGCGCCCCGATCCGAATTTCGTTTCCGCCCGAAACGATCAGCAGTCCGGTCCTGCCCGCAGCCTCATCGAGCGTTCCGAGCAGCGTTTCCCCCGCGCATGCAAAGGCCATTATCCGGCGCATGAGACGACCCATGCCTTGATATCGTCGGCCAACAGCGCAACCAGCGGAAGATCGATGTCGGGCTCAGACCTCCGCCATAGGGCCGTCCCCTCGACGTGGCGGTCCGCCGCCCGAGCGTCTCCGGTTAGCCGAACCACCCGTCCGCCGTGCGAAGGCGCGTCCAAGCCGTCTGCGGCTTCCAGCGCGTCGAGCAACGTTCGACCGATCACATTGCCGGCAATGGTGACGGTCTGGGTGGTGCGCGCGGGCAGTTCGCGAACCGGCGCGCCGGCATTCAGGGTGGCGGCACGATCGATTCGGCGTAGCTGGCGCAGAAGATCGCTTCCCGGCTGCGGCGCGAAGGACCAACGCCGCTCCGGCAGGGCAAACGTATCGAGCAAGACACCGCTGCGTATCGAGACGGCGTGGATCGGTCCATGGGTCATGGCGGCGACCCGGGCGGCAGCGGCGAGCCCTGCCCGCATATCCGCCAATGTGCAGTCCTGCAGGAGCGTCAGGCTTTCGCCCTGGCCCGGAACGTCGGGCAGCAGGCTGGCGATGCCGGCATCGGCCAGCCTGCGGCACATGGCGACAATCGACGCGCGCAGACGATTGGCCTCTTCGAACAACGGCAGCACGACGACAACGACCGGCCCGGAGCCCGGCCCGAAGCGCAGCATTGCCTCCCGGCCGCCGCGCCAGGCGTACTCGTCTATCAAGCCGCCGTCATTGCGGCGCGTGCGCTGCCGCGAAGCGGACGAGCGCACCGAAGCTTTCGAGCATCTCGCCGTCGACCTCATCGTCCTCGATCAGGATACCGAGCCGCTCTTCGATCTCGGTCAGCAAACCCGCCACAGCCATCGAGTCCAGCTCGGGCAGGGCGCCAAACAGGGGCGTATCGTCCTGGAACGCGGCGACGCGTTCCTCGCTCAGTCCGAGCACGTCGCGAAGGCAACCGCGAATGGTGGAATCGATCTGGCCGTAATTATCTGGAAGCACTGCGAGCCCCGGTTCCGTCTCTTGATGGTGCGCTGCGATAGAGAATGCACGACGTGCTGCCAAGAGCATCGCGATGGGCCTTCACAGTCGGTCGCGGAGGGCTATCAAGAGTCATGGTTCCACTCGACCCCACGCCGTACCCGATCGATACGCTTCCAGCCCGCGGCATCCCGTCCGAAGTGGCGCTGGTCGACCGCGCCGGAACGCTTGATTTTGCGGGCCTGGAGCGACTGACAGGAGAGGTCGCCGCCTGGCTTGGAGCGCAAGGCCTGGACCCCGGGGCGCGGGTAGCAAGCTGGCTGCCCAAGACGCGTCTGGCATGTGTCCTGCCGATGGCGGTGCCGCGTGCCGGATTTGTCCATGTGCCGATCAACCCCATGCTCAAACGCGCGCAGGTGGCCCATATCCTGGCCGATAGCGGCGCTGCGCAATTGATCACGCAAGCGGGCCGTGCGGATACGCTTGAAAGCCTAGATATTCCGGAAACTTGTACCATCATGCTTGATCATGATGTGAGCTGGTCGGGCGATCCTCGGCCCGCATCTAGCGCGTCGGGCGATACGCTGGCGGCGATCCTGTATACGTCGGGCTCGACGGGGCGGCCCAAGGGCGTGATGCTGAGCCATGCCAATCTATGGCTCGGTGCGATCAGCGTAGCGCACTACCTCGCGCTCGAGCGATCGGACCGCGTGCTGGGCGTCCTGCCGCTGAGCTTCGATTACGGGCAGAACCAGATGTTTTCGACGTGGGCGGCGGGGGCGCGCTATGCGCCACTCAACTATCTGACCGCCCGGGATGTCGTGAAGGCGGTGGACCGGGTTGGTGCTACGACGCTGGCGGGCGTACCACCCTTGTGGGTGCAGCTGCTTGAGACGGAATGGCCGGATGCAGTCGCAAACCATTTGAGACGATTGACCAATTCCGGCGGTGCTCTGACCACGTCGCTGATTGCGGGGCTGCGCGCGCGTTTCCCCCAGGCGGATCTCTATCCCATGTACGGACTGACCGAGGCATTCCGTTCGACCTATCTTCCACCGGCTCTGGTCGACGACCATCCGGAGTCGATCGGACGCGCCATTCCGTTTGCCGAGATACTCGTCGTTCGTCCGGATGGGTCACGCGCGGAGACGGGTGAACCAGGCGAGCTGGTTCATGCCGGCCCGTTGGTAGCGGGGGGGTATTGGCAAGATGCGGCCCGCACCACGCAACGCTTCCGACCGGCACCGGCCTGGGCATCGTCTGACGGACTCGCCGTCTGGTCGGGGGATACGGTCGTCGCCGCGGATGACGGCCTGTTGCGCTTCATCGGTCGCGATGACGAGATGATCAAAAGCGCCGGCAACCGGATCAGTCCGACTGAAATCGAAGACGCGGTCGTTGCGGGTGGCGAGACCGTCGAGGCGGTGGCGATCGGTGTTGCCGACCCGCGGCTGGGGCAGTCGATCGTCGTCGTCCTGCGGGGCGATGGGACGCGTGAACCCGAATTGCGGGCCCGGCTGCGTCGCGATCTGCCGAGCTTCCAGCAGCCGCAGCGCTATGTGTGGCGGGACGATTTGCCGCGCAACGCCAACGGGAAGCTGGACCGCGCGGCTCTCAAAGCGGAAATGACGTCATGAAGCCAATGGGATCGATCCCTGCCGACTTTGCCGCCTTGCCGTTGCGAATCGGCGGACAGGAGGCGGCGGCATGGATTGCGGCTACGGGGGACACGCCTCTGTTCGTCTACGACATAGAGGTGGTCGCGCGGCGGATCGCCCAATTCCGCGTGGCCATGCCCGATGCCGTCCATCTACACTATGCGATCAAGGCCAATCCCTTCCGCCCGCTGCTCGCTGCGATGGCGCCGCTGGTCGACGGGCTGGATATCGCGTCGGCAGGCGAACTCGCGCTTGCGCTGCCGCACATGCCGGCGGCGAGGATCAGTTTTGCCGGTCCGGGCAAGCGCGATGACGAGCTTGCCGTGGCGATCAAGGCCGGCATCACTGTCAACGTGGAATCTGCCGGCGAAGCAGCGCGGGCGTTGGCGATCGCCGATCGCG
The DNA here is from genome assembly GCF_022662475.1 of Sphingomonas sp. TREG-RG-20F-R18-01. Taxonomy (GTDB): domain Bacteria; phylum Pseudomonadota; class Alphaproteobacteria; order Sphingomonadales; family Sphingomonadaceae; genus Sphingomonas. The sequence continues at coordinate 405,580 of NZ_JAKNQQ010000003.1, read as the reverse complement.
ATGGCATTGCGCCGCGGCTGGCGGTGCGCGTCAACCCCGACATCGAGTTGCGCGGATCGGGGATGCGGATGGGTGGCCGCGCATCGCCCTTCGGGATCGACGCGGATCAGGCCGCTGCCGTCGCGCGCACGATCGTCAATGCAGGAGCAGATTGGCGCGGCTGGCACATATTTGCGGGATCGCAGGCGCTGGACGCCGGCGCGATCATCGAAACGCAAGCCGCAACGCTGGCACTGGCCGATCGGCTGAGCGACGGGGTCGGGGAGCAGCCGCCGCTGGTCAACCTCGGCGGCGGGTTCGGCATTCCGTATTTCCCCGGAGAGCGGCCCGTCGACGTCGCTGCGATCGGCGCAGCGCTGGGAGAGGGTCTGAGCGCGCGCGACCAGAACGGTACGCGTTATGCGATCGAGCTTGGTCGGTGGCTCGTGGGAGAGGCCGGGGTGTATCTCACCCGAGTCGTCGACCGAAAGGAGAGTCGCGGCGAGACGTTTCTCGTGGTGGACGGCGGCCTGCATCATCAGCTGGCGGCAACGGGCAACCTGGGCACCGTGGTGCGTCGCAACTATCCGGTAGCGATCGCGACGCCGCGCGTGGGCTCCGCGACCGAGACGGTCAGCGTGGTCGGACCGCTGTGCACCCCGCTGGATCGCCTGGCCGACAGGGTAACGCTTCCGGTGGCCGAAGTCGGCGATCTGGTCGCGGTCTTCATGGCGGGCGCCTATGGCCTGACGGCCAGTCCCACGGCCTTCCTGGGGCATGCGCCCCCCCGCGAACTGCTGGCGGGACTCCCGGTTCAGCCCTAACGCTATCTTCACCCCTTGCCCGCCATAGAGGCGCGATTATCGCGCGCTATCGGGACCTGTCGGCGGTGCCCCCCGGCGTTTGCGCGCGACGGGAGGTGTTTATGGTGTGCGTGTCGAGGACTATTGCGGCGGTGCTGCTGGGGGGGGTCGTCACGGCCACGCTCGGCGGTTGTGCCGGTAGCACCCGGCCCGTCCTGCCGCAGGCGTCGTTCGTCGCTGCGCAGGACAAGCCGAGCGAAGAATATATCATCGGCCCGCTCGACCAGCTCAACATCTTCGTCTGGCGCAATCCCGAGCTGTCGACCAAGGTCCAGGTCCGGCCGGATGGACGCATCACTACGCCCTTGATCAGCGACATGCCCGCCGTCGGCAAGACGCCGCGGATGCTGGCCGACGACATGAAGATCTCGCTGGGCGAATATATCAAGGATCCGATCGTTTCGGTGATCGTCGAGAATTTCTCGGGAACGTTCAGTCAGCAGATCCGCATCGTGGGCGCGACCGAGAAGCCCGCGTCGATCCCGTATCGCGCGAACATGACGTTGCTGGATGCGATGATCGCCGTTGGCGGGCTCAACCAATATGCAGCGGGAAACCGCGCGCGCCTGGTGCGCTATGATCGTGCCACCGGGAAACAGGCCGAATTCGCGATCAAGCTGTCGAGCTTGCTGAAAGAGGGCGATAGCCGCGCGAACGTCCGCCTCGAACCCGGCGACGTGATCATCATTCCCGAAAGCATGTTCTGAGGGCGCGGGGATGAACGGACTTTTCGATGAACTGCGCCTGGCGGCGTATGCGATCTGGACACGGCGCTGGATCGCGCTTGGTCTGGCGTGGGGCGTCGCCCTGCTGGGTTGGCTGGTCGTGGCGCAGATCCCCAATACGTACGAATCCCGGGCGCGCGTCTTCGTCCAGATGCAGACCGTGCTGCCCAATGCGGTCGGCATCACGGCCGCGGATCAGCAAAAGGACGTCGACACGATTCGCCAGACGCTCACCTCGGCGACGAGCCTGACCAAGGTCGTGCGCGGAACCGACCTGGCCAAGACGGTAAAGACCGATCGCGACCTGACGGATCGCGTCGCCGGCCTGCAAAAGGCGATCAAGATCACCGCACAGCAGGACAATCTGTTCGAGATCGTGGCCACCGGGGCGAGTCCCAGGGTGACGCGGCAGGTGGTACAGAAACTGATCGACCTGTTCGTCGAACAGAATGTGTCGGGCGATCGCGACGAAACCAGCCAGAGCCTTACGTTCCTGGATGCGCAGCTCGCCGCGCGCCAGCAGCAACTCTCCGATGCCGACGCCAAGCGGACCGACTTCCAGAACCGCTATCTCGGCAGTCTTCCCGGGACGGGGACGCTCACCGACCGGATGGGTGCGGCGCGCTCGGCCATGGCACAGGTCGATAGTGATCTGGCCGCGGCCCAGTCCGGGCTGGCGGCGGTCAATGGCCAGATGGCGGGAACCCCTGCGAATGTTCCCGGCGTCGCGGTCGGGGGCAGCATGGGGCCGGCACGGGCGCGGCTGAATGCGATCCAGGGGCAGCTCGCGGATGCAAGAGCCCGGGGATATACTGAGAACCATCCCGATGTCGTCGCGCTCCACGGCCAGCTTGCGGCGGCTCAAGCGGCCGCAAAGGGCGAGCCGCTGGTTGGTGGTGGCGGGGGTACGGCGGCGTCCAACCCGGCCTATCTTTCGATGCGGTCGATCCAGGCGGAAAAGCAGGCGCAGGTCGCGGCGCTGAGCGCGCGCCGGGCGCAGCTGCAATCCGACCTCGATACGATCACCGCCAAACTATCGGGGAACCCGCAGGTGGCTGCCGAACAATCCAAGATCGAGAACGACTATCAGGTGCTCAAGGACTCGTACGCGAAGCTGCTGTCGGACCGCGAGGCGATCAAGCTGCGCGGGCAGGCGCAGTCGCAAACCGATTCGATCAAGTTCAGCGTGATCGATCCGCCCTCGGCGCCGCGCGTCCCGGCATCCCCCAACCGGCCGTTGCTGCTGACCGGGGTGCTGGTTGCGGCGTTGGGGGCTGGTATCGCCGGCGCGTTCGTCTTCGGTCAGCTCAAGACGACCTTTCCCACGGCCAGCCGGTTGGAAAAGGTGAGCGGGATGCCGGTGATCGGGTCGATCGGGCAGATGTACCGCCCCGACCAGATTGCGGCACGGCGGCGCATGCTGTTCTATTATGGCGGCGCGGTCGCGGGGCTGGGCGTCGCCTATGTCGGGCTCCTCGGAGTCGAAATGCTTCAGCGGGGTCTCGCGGCATGAGCAGGCCTGTCCCCTTGAAGTCGACCGCTTCGCTGCTGGAACGCGCTGCTGCGCTTTACGACATCGGTCAGCATCGCGGCGCGCGGCAACCCGACGGTGTGGAAGGGGTATACGTTCCCACGATGACGGGGGTGTCGCCAACCGTTCTGCCGCCGAGCCCGCCGGTGCGCGCAACGACGCCAAACCCGGATGTTCCTGCCGCGACCATCGACCGGGCCTTGCTGGCCGAGCAGCATCTGCTGGTGCCGGGGGCGGCGGTCGGCGCGCTTGCCGAGGAATTCCGCCTGGTGAAGCGTCAGCTGATGGCAACCGCCCGCGCCTTGCGGCCGGTCGACCCCACGGCGGCACGGACGTTTCTGGTGACGTCGGCGAACCCGAACGACGGCAAGACCTATTGCGCGCTCAACCTGGCGATTTCGCTGGCCGCCGAGCGCGACGTCGAGGTGCTGCTGGTTGATGCTGATTTCGCCAAGCCCGACGTCATGGCGCGGGTCGGGCTCAGCGAGGGAAAGGGCGTGCTCGATGCCTTGGCGGACCCCTCGGTCTGCGTCGAACAGTGTATCGTTCGCACGGACATTCCGCAGCTGAGCCTGCTGCCGTGCGGAACGAAAACGACGGCCGACACCGAATTGGTCGCAAGCGCCCGGACTGGCGAGATGATCGCGGCCTTGCTGGCGGCGGACCCGCGGCGGATCATCATCTTCGATTCGCCCCCGGTACTGGCCGCGTCGCCCGCCGCCGTGCTCGCCGGTCAGGTCGGGCAGGTGTTGATCGTGGTGCGCGCGGATCGGACCAGCGAAGGCGATCTGCGCGAAGCGGTCGCGCTGCTCGATGGCTGCGACCATCTGCAGCTGCTGCTCAATGCCGTAGGGTATGCGCCTGGTGGGCGCCGGTACGGGAGCTATTACGAGCGACTGGACGAGGGGAAATGACCCGACGCGGGGGCTGGATTTGTGCGATCGCGGTCGCCACGATCGGCATCGTCCCCGTGTCCGCGCCGGCCAATGCGGCCGAGCGCGACCGATCCATCGCGCCGTATATCGAAATCGGTCAGGTGGTAACCGCCGACCTGACGACCGACGACGTGCTGACCTATTCGACCCTTGCCGCCGGCGTCGAGGCGTCGCTCCAGACCCGGCGGACCCAGGCGCAGGTCAGCTATCGCTACGAGCGCCGGTTGTCCTACGACAAAAGGGTCGGCGACAATACGATCCACAGTGGGTTGGCGCGCGGTGCGATCAGGCTCGTGCCGGGGATCAGTCTCGACGGCGGAGCGATCGCGACGCGGGTGCGCTCCGATATCCGCGGGGCAGCTCCCGGAAATCTCGCGGGGAATGTCGACAATATCGCACAGCTCTATTCGGGCTACCTCGGACCGACGCTGGCGAGCCATGTCGGACCGGTTGGGGTCGGGGCAAGCTACAGATATGGCTTCACGAAGGCCGACGCCCCCGGCCGGACCGGAGTTCCCGCCGGAAGCGCCGCGCTCGACGTCTTCGATACCGCGCAGAGCCATGTCTTCACCGCCCAGGCGGGCGTCAAGCCGGGCAGGGTGCTGCCCGTCGGCCTGACCGTCTCGGGCGCCTACGAGATCGATACCGCATCGCAGCTCGACCAGCGCTATGAGTCGACGCTGGGGCGCGCCGATGCTGTCCTGCCGATTCTGCCCAGCGTCGCGATCACTGCAGGCGCAGGCTATGAGAAGATCATCGTTACCCAAAAGGACCCGTTGCGCGATGCCGCTGGCGCTCCCGTCGTCGATGGACGCGGCCGGTTCGTAACCGACGCGGCCGCCGCGCCCAGGATTGCCTATGAAACCGACGGGCTGATCTATGACGGCGGCGTGATCTGGCGACCCAGTCCACGCACCTCGCTCCAGGCGCGTGTCGGGCGACGGTACGGCGGCATGACCTACAGCGGGTCATTCAGCTATGCCGCGTCGCGATCGATCGGAATGCAGATCGCGGTTTATGACAGCGTCGATACCTTCGCGCGCCAGTTGCGCCAGGGACTGGCAGGATTGCCGACGAGCTTCATCGATCAGCGCGACGTGTTCGGGCAGCAGTTCAGCGGTTGTACTTTCGGCGCAACCAGCGGTGCTGCCGGCGGGTGTCTGAATGGCGTGTTCCAGTCGATCGCAACCGCGGCCTATCGCGCCCGCGGGATCGATGGCGTACTGTCGGCAAGGCACGGCGCGCTCAATTTCGGGGTCGGCGCAGGCTTTGCCACTCGGCGCTTCCTCGCGCCCGCCGACACGGGATTCAGCATCGACGGCGTGACGGACGAGAGCGTTTACGCCCAGGCGTTCCTGGCTGCGCCGATCGATCGCAGCTCCGGCATCAACGGCACGATCTTTGCCAATTACTATGAAAGCGGTCTCAGCGCAGCGCCGGGGGTGTTCGGTACCGGGGCGACCGGCCTCTATTTCCATAATTTCGGGCGTATCGCCGCGCAGGCAACGGCTGGGATCTATTCGTTCAATCAGAAGGGCATCGACGACCAGCTTTCGGCACAGGCGCAGCTTGGAATGCGGTATCACTTTTAAAACGCTTGGGCGTGTAAGATCCCGGCGAGGATGGTGTAATGTACGACGATCATTATGGACTGACCGGCCGGCCGTTCCAGCTTACGCCGGATCCGCGTTTCTGGTTTGAAACCGCGACGCATCGCAAGGCGATGGCCTATCTCGGCTATGGCCTGTCGCAGGGCGAGGGCTTCATCGTCATCACCGGCGACGTCGGTGCGGGGAAGACGACGCTGGTCGGTCACCTGATGGCGACGATCGACCCGAGCCGGCTGCAAGTGATCAAGATCGTGTCGACCCAGATCGAGGCGGAGGATTTGCTGCGGATGGTCGCATCGGGACTCGACCTCGACGGGGAGGGCCTGACCAAAGCGCAGCTGCTGGTCGCGATCGAGCGCGGTCTGCAGGCGACTGCACGCACCGGCCGACGCACGTTGCTGATCGTCGATGAGGCGCAAGCGCTGCCGGTGGGCAGCCTCGAAGAATTGCGGATGCTTTCCAACTTCCAGACCGGTGGCCACTCCCTCCTCCAGATTTTCCTGTTGGGCCAACCCGAGTTCCGGGCACGGCTATACGGATCGGATCGACTGGAACAGCTGCGCCAGCGGGTCATCGCGGTCCACCATCTCGATCCGATGGGCCCTGAGGAAGTCGAGCCCTATATGCTGCACCGCCTGTCCGTCGTGGGAGCCACCGGTCGGCCGCGATTCACCGCCGACGCCTTCGCCGCGCTGTATGCGGCCTCGGACGGCGTACCGCGCCGGCTGAACCAGCTCGCCGGGCGAGTGTTGCTGTTCGGCGCGTTGGAGCAGCTTGACGTCATCGATGCCGATGCGGTCACCCTGGTCGTTGCCGACATCGCCGGCGACATGCCCGGTGCCAGGTCGGGCGCCTCCCCGGTTGGGCTCTCGCCTGTCGCTGTCAACGATGCCGAGCCGGTTGGCCTGTACGCCGTCGAACGGAGTGAGGCATCGCGCTTTGGCGTATCGCCGCAGCCCGCGGACGTACGCCCGTCGGCCCCGGTCGCGGTGCCGCTGGCCGACGCGGATGAGACGGAAGCGCTTGCCGCACGGATCGCGCTGCTCGAGGCGCGGATCGAAGAGCAGGACATCGCACTGCGGCGCGTGCTGACCCTGCTCGTCGACTGGGCGGAAGCCGGTCATGGCCCGACGGGCTTCCAGCATAGCAACGGGAACTGATCGCGATGCGCCATGCCATGTCGGTGGACGTCGAGGACTGGTTCCAGGTCGGTGCGTTCGAAAAGGTGATCGACAAGGCCGCATGGCCAACGCTCGCCTCCCGCGTCGAGCGGAATACCGATGGGGTGCTGGCCCTGTTCGCCGAGAGCGGGGTCAAGGCGACCTTCTTCACGCTCGGCTGGGTCGCCGCGCGGTATCCGGCGGTCATCCGCCGGATCGTGGAGCAGGGGCATGAACTGGCGAGCCATGGCTGGGACCATGACCGGGTATTCACGATGACCCCCGAACACTTCCGCGCGGATATCGCGCGCGCGCGGTCCGCGCTGGAGGATGCGGGCGGCGTCGCGATTACGGGATATCGCGCGCCGAGCTTTTCGATCGATGCCCGGACGCCATGGGCACACGCGGTGCTGGCGGATGAGGGGTACCGCTACTCTTCCAGCATCGCACCCCTGCGGCATGACCATTATGGCTGGCCCGAAGCGCCGCGTTACGCCTTCCGTCCGCTGGTCGATTCCATGCTGGTCGAGGTTCCCGTGACGGTCGCCGAATGGGGCGGGCGCCGGATGGCGACGGGCGGCGGCTTCTTCCGATTGTTCCCGGCGGCGGTCACGGACTATGCGGTCCGCCAGGTCGACGCAGCGCGCCAGCCCGCCGTCTTCTATTTCCACCCGTGGGAGATCGATCCCGGCCAGCCCCGGGTCGACCACGCCCCGCTCCGGTCGCGGTTGCGGCATTATAGCCGGCTCGGTGCGATGGCGGGCAAGCTGCGGGGTCTGCTCGAACGGCACGAATGGGGCCGCATGGATCACATCGTGGGCGGGCTGGAACGCGTACCCGTCGGGATGGTCGCGGCGTGACGTTACCGTTGCTAGCAGTTCCGGTGGCGGTACGAATCGCCGACCTGCGCGATCCGTTGGAGCGCGTGCGGATCACGGACTTCGTGCGGGCGCATCCTGACGGGACCCCGTTCCATCTTCCCGCATGGAGCCTTGCGGTCGCGGAGGGCTGTGCACAGACCAGCTACGTCCTGATCGCGGAGCGGGCGGACGGGTCGCTCGCGGGGCTTCTGCCACTGACCGAAATCCGTTCACCGCTGTTCGGCAAGGCCCTTGTCTCGAGCGGCTTTGCGGTCGGCGGCGGGATCCTTGCAGGCGACGATGCGGCGGTGGGCCCGCTTGCCGATGCCGCGATCGGGCTGGCCGCGCGACTCGAGTGCCCCACGCTGGAACTGCGCGGCGGGCCGATCCCGTCCGCGGACTGGCAGATCGACGATGCCACGTATCTGGGGTTCACGGGACCGCTTCTGCGGGACGAGACCGCACGACTGGTGGGCATTCCCCGCAAGCAACGCGCGGAAGTCCGCAAGGCGTTGGACCGCGACCTGACGGTCACGACCGGAACGGGCGGTGACGATCGCCGCGCGCATTATGCGGTCTATTCCGAATCGGTCCGCAATCTGGGGACTCCGGTTTTTCCGGCGCGGCTGTTCCGGTCGGTGCTGCAACACTTCGGTGGAGACGCCGACATCCTCACGGTGAGAGCGGCGGGAAAGCCCGTCGCGAGCGTGCTGAGCCTGTATTTCAACGGCACGGTCTATCCCTATTGGGGTGGGGGTACGCAGGCGGCGCGCGCCTTGCGGGCCAATGACCGGATGTATTTTGCGTTGATGGCGCATGCAGGCGCGCGCAACTGTACGCGCTTCGACTTCGGCCGGTCCAAGGCGGGCACCGGGCCGGCGGCGTTCAAGAAGAACTGGGGGTTCGAGGGCACGCCGCTGGTCTATGCCAGGCACGCCGCGCCGGGGGCGACGGTGCGGGAGATCAACCCGCTCGACCCGCGCTTTGCGCGCAAGGTGGCGCTTTGGAAAAAGCTGCCCTTGTGGGTCGCCAACACGGTCGGGCCGCACGTCGCGCGCGGTCTTGGCTGATGGGCGACATCCTCTTTCTCGGTCATCGGCTGCCCTATCCGCCCAATCGCGGGGACAAGATCCGCGGGTATCACGTCTTGCGACACCTCGCGGCGACCCAGCGTGTCCATCTGATCGCTTTCGCGGATGATCCGCGCGATCTGGAACCGTGGGATGCGATCGATCAGATCACGGCCAGTCGCACAATCGTCTGGCGGTCGAAGTCGCGCCTGCGCGCCGCGGCCGAGGCGATCGTCAGCGGCGCGCCGATCTCGTTGACGGCATTTGCCGATCGTGCCGTCCGGAGCGCGGTCGAAACGCTCCTCGCCGAGCAGGCGATCGACACGATCTACGTCTTTTCGAGCCAGATGGCACAATATCTCCCGCTGAATGCCGGGCAGCGCGTGATCATGGACTTCGTCGACATGGATGCCGCCAAATTCGAGGCCTATGCCCGCGACTCCCGCGGGCCGATGCGGTGGCTGATGGCGCGCGAAGCGGCACTCCTCCTGCGCCATGACACGGTGATCGCGCGGCGATCACAGGCCAATCTGTTCGTCAGCGCCGCCGAGGCGACGCTGTTCCGGGAACGCAGCGGCGCGGCCAACGTCCATGCGGTCGAAAACGGGATCGATACCGCCTTTTTCAATCCCGACAGGCCCTATGCCGCCGTCGATTTGCCAAGCCCTTCGATCGTCTTCACCGGTCAGATGGATTACCGGCCGAATGTCGAGGCGGTGACCTGGTTCGTCGACGCAATTTTGCCGAAGATCCGCCGCATCCACCCCGATGCACGGTTCGCCATCGTCGGACGCGCGCCGACGGAAGCGGTCTGGAAGCTCGCGCTGCACCCGGGCGTGACCGTTACCGGCGAAGTGGCTGACGTTCGAGCGTGGATCGCGGCAGCATCGGTGGTGGTCGCTCCCCTGAAGCTTGCCCGGGGCGTGCAGAACAAGGTGTTGGAGGCGATGGCGATGGCACGGCCGGTCGTCGCCTCGCGGGCGGCGGCGGAGGGGATCGATCACGGCGAAACGATCCGTGTCGGCGAGACCGCCGATGCGCTCGGCGATGCGATCACGGCGATTTTGCGGGATCCCGCCGCCGCCGCGCACCTGGGGCAGGCCGCCCGTACGCAGGTTATGACCCGCTACAGCTGGGCGGCCCGGCTGGCACCGCTCGATGGCTTCCTCGGACACGCCGCCGCGTATCCCGTCACGCACTGACGTGGCGAGCCTGGTTGATCCTGCCCGGTTCGCCCAGGGAGCGACTGGACGCCCCGCGGCGATCTCCGTTCCCCAATGGCGCCTTCATCTGACGGCCCTCTCGGCCGTCGCGGTTGCGCTTCTGGCGCTGTTCTGGCCCGATATCGAGAGCCTCGCGCATATCTGGTGGACGAGCACGACATTCGGGCACTGCCTGTTCATCGCGCCGGTCGTGGGATGGTTGGTGTGGCAACGGCGCGCCGGGCTCGCGCGCATGCGACCCGCCGCATGGACGCCCGGATTGCTGGTCGTTGCGCTGGGCGGGTTCGGTTGGCTGGTGGGGGATGCCGCAGGCGTGGCGCTCGCACGGCATCTGGGGATCGTCCTGATGCTGCAGGGAGCGGTGGTGACGACCCTCGGCCCGAACGTCGGCCGCGCTTTGCTCTTTCCGCTGGCCTACGCCGTGTTCCTCGTACCGTTCGGCCAGGGGATGGAGGGACCCCTCCAGACCGCGACCGTCGCGATGACGATGGCCTTGCTGCATCTGTTCGGGGTTCCGGCGACGGTCGACGGCGTGCTGATCACGATCCCCAACGGCTATTTCGAAGTGGCCGAGGCGTGTTCGGGCGCGAAGTTCGTCATCGCCATGGTGGCCTATGGAACGCTGGTCGCGAATGTCTGCTTCGTTTCCTGGCGCCGCCGGCTGGCCTTCATGGCTGTCGCGCTCGTCGTGCCGGTGCTGGCCAACGGCGTTCGCGCGTTTGCGACCATCTATGCCGCCTATTGCACGTCGGTGGAACGCGCGACCGGGTTGGATCATATCGTCTATGGCTGGCTGTTCTTTGGCGTGGTGATGGCGGGTGTGCTGGCGATCGGCTGGCGCTGGTTCGATCGCGCCCCGGATGCGCCCGCGTTCGATCCGGCAACCCTCCAGGCCGTTCCACGCTGGCGGTGCGATCCGCTACAGGCGGCCATCCTCGTACTGGTGACGGCATCCGCGTTCGTCACCTGGGCCGGCGCAATTGCGCACCGCGCTCAGCGGTTGCCCGACCATATCGCGCTACCGGTGGTGGCGGGTTGGCACCGGGTCGCAGCCAGCACGCGCGCGCCGTGGATGCCGTATTATCCCGGGGCGGATCATTTCCTGTTCGGCCGCTATGCCGATGGGCGGGGGCATCTGGTCGATCTTGCAATCGCAGTTTACGGCAGCCAGCGCGAAGGGAAGGAACTGGTCGGTTTCGGCATAGGTCCCTTGCGGGAGGATGACGTCTGGGTCCGGATCGGCAACGGTCCCGATCTCGCGGGGGGATCGTCTCTTCGGATGGTCGGACCAGGGCGGATCGAACGCGAGGTCGTGACATGGTACCGGGTTGGTGACACGGTGACGCATGCGGGAAGTATGGTGAAATTGGAAACGCTTAAGGCACGACTTCTAGGAGGGCTGCAACGCGGCGTCGCGGTGCACGTCTCGGCCGAACGCAGGGCAGACCAGGATCCGCGGGTCGCAATGACCCGGTTTGCCACGGCGTTGGGGCCGATTGCCGTGCTGGCGGATCGCAGCGCGGGCATGTCCCGCTGATGTGCGGTATTGCCGGGCTCTATTATCCTGCCATGCCAAAACCCGTCGATCCGGCCCGGATCAGGGCCATGGCGGATGCGCAGGCGCATCGCGGTCCGGATGGCGCCGGCGTGTGGACCGCGCCCGGCGTCGGGCTGGGGCATCGTCGGTTGGCGATCATCGATGTCGCAGGCTCTCCCCAACCCATGGCCAGCGCCGACGGTGCGCTGACGATCACCTACAACGGAGAAGTCTACAATTTCGCTGCGGTTCGCGCAGAGCTCGAAGCCGGTGGCGCGGTGTTTCAGACGGCTGGCGATACCGAGGTTCTGCTGCAGGCATGGGAAGCCTGGGGACCGGCGATGCTGCCGCGTCTGAACGGCATGTTTGCCTTCGCCATTCATGATGCGCGGCGCCAATGCCTGTTCCTGGCCCGCGACCGGCTTGGGGTGAAGCCGCTGCACTACGTCGTGCTAGCTGACGGCGCCCTGGCGTTTTCGTCAGAACTCAAGGGGCTGTTGGCGCATCCTCTGCTTCGGCGTGAGCCCGATATTCGCGCCGTCGAGGATTATCTGGCGTTCGGCTATGTCCCCGACGATGCCTGTTTGGTGGCCGGCGTGTGCAAGCTGCCGGCGGGTCACGCGATGCTAATCGAACGCGGCCGGCCGATACCGCTTCCGCAACGCTGGTGGGACGTGGATTTCACGCAGCGGGCGACGGGATCGGCGCGCGATCTGGCAGCGGAATTGCAATCGATGCTGCGCGACGCGGTGGTTTCCCGGATGGTTTCCGACGTGCCGCTGGGTGCGTTCCTGTCGGGCGGGGTCGACAGTTCGGCGGTCGTAGCGCTGATGTCGGAGGCGTCGCGCGGCGCGGTCCGGACCTGCACCATCGGTTTCGACGAGGCCGGGCATGACGAGCGCCGCTACGCATCGGACATAGCCACGCGCTTTGCGACATCGCATCGCGAACGCGTCGTCGCGCCCGACGACTTCGCCCTGATCGACCGGCTGGTGGACGCGTTCGACGAACCGTTTGCCGATGCGTCGGCGCTGGCGACCTACCGGGTGTGCGAGCTTGCCCGCGAGGATGTGACGGTGGCCCTGTCGGGCGATGGCGCGGACGAGGCGTTCGCCGGCTATCGTCGCTACAAGTTCCAGGCGGCGGAGGAACGCGTTCGAAACCTGCTCCCGCCAGTGCTCCGGCAACGGGTGTTCGGCGGGATCGGCCGGCATTATCCCAAGGCGGACTGGGCGCCACGCCCGCTCCGCGCGAAGACGACGTTGCTCGCCCTCGCGCAGGATAGCGCCGAAGCCTATGCCGGTTCGGTTGGCGTCACGACGCCGGCGTTGCGCGCTGCCCTGTTCACCGACGCGGCCAAACGCGCGCTTGCCGGGCACCGTGCCGAGGACCGCTATGTCCGCTCGATGCGGGATGCGCCGGCGCGCGATGCGCTGGACCGGGCGCAATATGCCGATCTCCAGCATTGGCTGCCGGGCGACATCCTGACCAAGGCTGATCGCACCAGCATGGCGGTGGGCCTGGAGGCGCGCGAACCGTTGCTTGATTACCGGCTGGTCGAATTCGCGGCCAGGCTGCCCGCGCGCATGCGGCTTCGGGGCGGGCAAGGGAAATGGCTGCTGAAAAAGTCGTTGGAACGGTATCTTCCGAACGACATTCTCTACCGGCCCAAAATGGGCTTCGTCACGCCGATCAGTGCCTGGTTCCGCGGCCCCCTTGCCGAGGAAGCCGCCGCCTTGGCGAGATCCCGCGTGCTGACGGGCAGTGGCTGGTTCGATCCTGCGGCGATCGCCAAGGTGGCGGAGGACCATCGCTCCGGTCGCGCAGAATATGGGCGTACCTTGTGGCAACTGGTCATGCTTGACCGCGCGATGACGCGCTTGTTCGGCTGACGGATCGAGCGCGGCTGCGGCGCGGCCGGCGGTCGCGCGCTACGAGAACACCGCCATCGCAGCATGCAAGGTCAGCGCGACCAGGGCGAGCGACGCGCCAAGGAACAGGGCGAAGCGCACCGACACCTTGTTGATCGTTGCCTGCCACACGCTGTGGGCGACCCGGAGCGCAACATATGCCCAGGCGATCCAGGCGTTCACGCCATTTCCGGTACCGCTCAAGGCAATGACGGTGCAAACGGCATAGAACAGCGTTGGCTGTTCCATCAAATGGTTGTGGTTGTGCGCCTTCCACTGGACCTTGGACGGCAGCCTTCCATCGGCATCCGCCGCCTTGGTTCCGACCAGCGTATTGAGATCGACCCCCGAAGCCCGCATCGCGGGCAGGCGGGTCACGAGCATCCACAGCAGCATCACCAGCGTCCACGCCACCAGCGCGACCATCGGTTTGAGAATTTCGCTGTGCATCATGCCGTCCCCCCTGGCCAACAGGCTGCCGCATCGGGTTTCGAAAAGCAACGCTTCCCGTTCGGTCAGCGCCGCCCCATCACCTCACCGATCCAGCGGTCGTACAGATCGGGCCACAGCGACCCGCTTTCGGTCGCGGGCAAGCGTGTTCCGAACCCGTGGCCGCCGCGCAGCAGGAAATGCGCCTCCACCGCGATCCGCGCCGCGCGTGCCCCGGCGAACAGGTCCATCGCATTGGTGAAGGGGACCGTCGGGTCGTCCTGCGCATGGACGATGAACAGCGGCGGGGTTTCGCGCGTGATGTTCCGGTCGCAGGCGTAGCGGCGCTCCATCACGGGATCGGGATTGGGGCCGAGCAGATTGGCGCGTGATCCGCCGTGGCTGCGTCCGGGATCCATGTTCGACACGGCATACATCAACCCGCCGAAATCCGGACGCGCGGAGACGGCATCGATCGCGTCGCCCCGGCGATAGACCGGCGTGTCGAACAGCGTGAGCAGCGATGCCGCGAGATGCCCGCCCGCCGAGAAACCGAGCACGCCAAGCCGGTTGGGGTCGATGCGATAGCGCGCCGCGTTGGCGCGAACGATCCGCATGGCGCGTTGCACGTCCATCAGCGGCGTGTTCGAACGGTCGACCCAGCCTTCGCCGGGGAGACGATAGCTGAGCACGAAGGCGGTGATCCCGCGCGCGTTCAGCGCGGAGGCGACATCGCTGCCTTCGTTGCGGATCGAAGTGAAGCTGTAGCCGCCGCCAGGGCAGATCACGACGGCGCGGCCATCGGGACGCGGGGCACGATATACCCCGATCGCAGGACGCACGACGCCGCGCATCAACAGGTCGCGATAGTCACCGGGCCGGCCCGTGATCGTCGGACGCTGGAGCGGCTCCGGCGTCCTGGCGCCCGGGGGGTGGCCGGACCACAGCGCAACCGTCTCGCGCGGTGGCCAGACCGGAAGGCCGAACGGGCCGGCGATGCGGGGAGCGTGGGCAGCGGCCGCCGCCGCAGGGGTGGCGGCAGCACCGATCGAAAGGGCCAGGATATTGCGACGATTGTGCATGATACCCAGGCCCTTAGCGGGTTCAGTCGAAGCTTGCACCCCAGCGACGCTTGACGCGGTCCTTCCACAGGCCACGATGATAGGCGTCCGAGGCGAGCAGCGGCATGACCGACCCGGCTTCGGCGAACACCATCTGCTCGATCCCGGTGTTGACCTTGCCCCACGACGCCGCTTCCTGCAGCGTCGACGACGAACAGGCACCGTCGCGGACGTCGGCAACCGTGATTTGCACCGCGTACTTGTGGACCTGCACGTCGTCATGCCCGAGGATCTCGGCGCAGACGACCGTGTCCTGGATGAAGTTCTTTGGCACGCCGCCGCCGATCATCAGCAGGCCGGTGACGCCCGCCTTGATCTTGATGTCGGTGAGTTCGCGGAAATCGGCGATCGCGTCGAGCACCATATAGGGCTTGCCCTCCTTGGCGCGGTCGACCTGATGCTTGACCAGACCGAAGCCAGCCGAGGAATCGACGAACGCCGGGCAGAAGATCGGCACGTCATGCTCGTACGCGAGCTTGACCAGGCTGTTTTCCTTCTTGCCGTTCTCGACGAGGTACTTGCCCATCTCGCGGATGAACTCGCGGCTCGAATAGGGGCGCGGCTCGAGCGAGTTGGCGATCTCGAGGATCGTGTGGTCGCAATCCTGGAGCTGCTCTTCGTCGATATACGTGTCGTAGATCCGGTCGATCAGCAGCGAGCGCAGCGTGTCGTCGTCGGGCACTTCGAGCGCCTGATAATGCTTGTGGCCGAGACCCTCGAAGAAATCCATGTCGACGATCGACGCGCCGGTCGCGACGACGCCGTCGATCATGTTGTTGCGCAGCAGCTCGGCATAGAGATCCATGCAGCCACCCGCCGAGGTCGATCCCGCGATGACGAGGAAGATCGAGCAATCCTTGTCCGCCAGCATCTGGTTGTAGATGTCGGTCGCGCGGCCGAGGTCGCGGCTGGTGAAGCTCATCTTCTTCATTGCGTCGACGATCGGGCGCGCGTCGAACTTGGTGATGTCGATATGCTCGACGGTGGTCGAGAGCAGCTCGGCCTTGCGGTTGGTGTTGAGGACTTCGGTCATGGGGTGATACCCTTTTCAACAGCCGCCGTCGTTGCGGGGACGCGGAAACCCGGAGGGAGACGGTGCATCGCTGCACCGCCTCCCCGATTCGTAATGATTAAGAAATGCCTGTTACAGCTTGACGACGTTGGACGCGACGTGCGGCATGGCGTCGCTGTAGAGCGACACCATCGGCTCGTCCGCGACGATCACCGTCTCGTCCGATCCGAACCCGTTGAACGCGGTCCGCATCGCCGAGCCATAGGCACCGAGCATCCCGATCTCGAGATAGTCGCCCGCCTGGACGTCGGCCGGAAGGTAGAACGGCCCCGCCATGTAATCCATGTCGTCGCAGGTCGGCCCGTAGAAGCTGAACGCCATGTCCTTCGACCGGCTTTCCGGCTCGCGCAGAAGCTCGACCGGGAAGCGCCAGCCGATGTGGGCCGCATCGAACAACGCGCCATAAGCACCGTCGTTGATGTACAGTTCGTCGCCGCGACGCTTTTCCACGCGCACCACGATCGAGCTGTATTCGGCACACAAGGCACGGCCCGGTTCAGCCCACAGTTCGGCCGAATAGCTGACCGGCAGCGATTCAAACGCACGATGGATCGTCTCGAAGAAATGCTCGAGCGGGGGCGGCTCCATGCCCGGGTAGGACGAAGGGAAGCCGCCGCCGACGTCGATTACGTCGACCGTGACCGCCGCATCGACGATCGCCGCACGGACTCGCTCGATTGCGTTCGCATAGGCTTCGGGCGTCATCGCCTGGCTGCCGACATGGAAGCAGATACCGAGCGCATCCGCCGCCTGACGAGCGCGGAACAGCAGTTCCTTGGTCTCGCCGGGAGCGGCGCCGAACTTCGACGCGAGGCTGAGCTTCGAATGCTCCGACGAAACGCGCAGCCGGACGCAGAGCGTCAGGTCGGTCGCCTGGTCGGTGGCGTCCATGATCTTGTCCAGCTCCTCGATCGAATCGAGCGAGAAGGTGCGGACGCCATAGTCGAAATAGGCAGAGCGGATCGCTTCGGGAGCCTTGACCGGGTGCATGAAGCACAGGGTCGCGCCCGGGATCGTCGTCGCGACGAGCCGGACTTCGGCGATCGAGGCCACGTCGTAATGCGTGATCCCCGAATCCCAAAGGATTTTGAGCAACTCAGGAGCCGGATTCGCCTTGACCGCATACATCGAGCGACCCGGGAACTTCTCGACGAAGAACCTGGCCGCACGCGCTGCCGCGTGAGGACGAACCAGCGTAACCGGCTGAACCGGCCGCTGCTGAGCGATGTCGATACCCGAAACCGAGTTCGAAGGGGTCTTCGCTAACCCCAGCGCGCGATGATGCTTGTGCAACTCAAGGGACCTCCAAGTGGCTTGCGCCGAACGGTGAAAAAAGCTGCCTTGCGGTTGGAAGTCCCATGGGGCAGCGGATGGGCGAAATAGGGTCGCAGTTTTGCAATGTAAAGCGGTTTTGGCCCCTCGGAGACGATTAGTGACAATTTTAAGACAGCCGACCCGGGCGGGGGTCCGCGATGCGGCCGCCAAGGTGGCGGCGGCAGTGCCGATGACACCGTTGTTAACCGCCACAATACAGGGGGTTACGGTATCTTTCAAAGCGGAAAACCTGCAGCCGATGGGGGCGTTCAAACTGCGGGGGGCATGGCATCGGCTGACCGCGATCGAACCCGATGCGCGCGCCCGCGGAGTCGTCGCCTTCTCGTCCGGCAACCATGCGCAGGGCATCGCCTGGGCAGCGCGGAGACTCGCCATGCCGGCGACGATCGTGATGCCCGCCGACGCGCCGAAATCGAAGCGGGACGGGACGCTCGCGCTGGGGGCCGAGATCGTGAGTTACGATCGCGCCACCGAAAGCCGCGAGCACATCGCCGCACGACTGGCGGAAGCGCGCGGCGCGGTGCTGGTGCCGAGCTTCGACGATCCGTGGGTGATCGAGGGGCAGGGCAGTGCCGGTGTCGAGGCTGCCGCGCAGATGGCGGCGCTTGGTCTCGTCTCGCCACGGCATGTGATCGTGCCCTGTGGCGGCGGCGGGCTGGCGGCGGGGATTGCGCTTGCGCTGCCGGATGCGCGGATCATCGTGGTCGAACCCGAGGGTTGGGATGACATGACGCGGTCGCTTGCGGCCGGGCGGATCGAGCCGGTTGGCGATTCGCCGCCGCCCACCGCGTGCGACTCGCTCCAGACGATGCGCGTATCGCCGCTGACGTTCGACGTGCTGTCGCGGCACAGGGCGACCGGTCTCGCGGTGACCGAGGCCGAGATCCGGCACGCGCAACGCTGGGCGGCGGACCGGCTCCGGCTGGTGGTGGAGCCGGGCGGTGCGGTTGCGCTGGCGGCGCTCCTTTCAAGCAAGGTGGCGGTTGAACCGGGAATGCTGGTGCTGCTGTCCGGCGGAAATGTCGATCGCGCGGCCTATGCCGCGGTGCTGGCGGGTGACGCGTGAGCGGGATCGAGTCGCTCGCACCCGCGATCGCGATGCTCGCGGCATTCGCCTGCCTGATCGGGGGCGTGCGGATGATCTGGCGGCGCAGCGACGGGCGCAAGGGGGTGCTGCTGCTGGTGACGGCGGCGGTGCTGGTCGGGAACGTCGCGATCTGGACGCTGTGACAGACCGGCCAAGACCGTCGACGACCCATTCCTCTTCCCCGGCGAAGGCCGGGGCCCAGGAGGACAGGTCGCTGTAGAGAGCGCCACCGGCTATTACTTGGGCGGCTCTACTGGGCCCCGGCCTTCGCCGGGGAAGGGCAGTTGGGGGGGGCTCTCCTTACCCCCGACTGGGCGCATGAGGCGGCTCGATCTCGGGTGCCCCCGCCACCTCGAGCGGCCCCTCCCACTTCGCCACGACGGCGGTCGCAACCGCATTGCCGACGACGTTGGTGCCCGATCGCCCCATGTCGAGAAACTGGTCGACCGGGAGGATCAGCAACAACCCCGCCTCGGGAATGCCGAACTGCCCCATCACCGCCGCGATCACGACGAGCGACGCGCGTGGCACGCCCGCGATGCCCTTGGAGGTGATCATCAGCACCAGCAGCATCACGATCTGCTGCCCGATTGACAGATCGACACCGTACACCCGCGCGAGGAACAGCGTCGCGAAGGTCATGTACATCATCGACCCGTCGAGATTGAACGAATAGCCCAGCGGAAGCACGAAGCTCCCGATCTTGCGCGGCACGCCGAAGCGGTCGAGCGCCTCGAGCGTGCGCGGATAGGCGGCCTCCGACGATGCGGTCGAGAAGGCGAGCAGGATCGGCTCGCCGATATAGCGCGCCAGCGTCAGCGCGCGCGGACCGATGATCGCGAACGCCGCGCCGAACAGCAGCATCCACAGCACCGCCAGCCCGATATAGAAGCTCCCGACGAACAGCCCGAGCGTCCACAGGATGCCCAATCCGTTGACCGCGATCGTCGCGGTGATCGCGGCGAACACCGCGAAGGGGGCGACGCGCATCACGTAATCGGTGATCTGGAGCATCATCGCCGCAAGCGCCTCGGCCCCGCGGACGATCGGCGCGCCCTTCTCGCCGATCGCGGTGAGCGCGACGCCGGCGAAGATCGAGAACACCACGATCTGGATGATCTCGTTGGTCGCCATCGCCTCGACCACCGACGACGGGACGATGTGCGTGACGAAATTGGTGAGGTTGAACGCTTTTTCGTCGAGCCCGACGGTCGCATGGGGGGGCGGGAGCTTGAGCCCGAACCCGCTGCCCGGCGAGACGAGATCGATCACGAATTCGATCCCGTGGAACAGCACCAGGCCCAGCGTCAGCGACACCAGCGAGGCTGAGATAAACCACGCCATCGTCCGCCCGCCGATCCGCCCGAGCGCCTTGATGTCCCCCATGTGCGCGATCCCGACGACGAGCGTCGAGAAGACGAGCGGGGCGATGATCATCTTGATCAGGCGCAGGAAGATCGTCGTGATGATCGAGAAGTAGCTGGCGATCTCCTTGGCGCGCGCGGCCCCTGCGGCACTGCCGTCGACGATCTGCTGATTGATCGCCCAGCCGAAGATCAGGCCGAGCACAAGGCCGATCAAAATGTACAGTGTCAGCCGCTTCGCCACGCTTGGTCCCCGTTGTTCGGCTTTCATCAACGGGAGAAAGCGCGTCCGGTCAAGCGAGACGCGCGTTGCGGGGGGCGGCTTGCGCTGCCAGACTGGCATGATGATCCTCAGCCGACGCGCCTTCGCCACCGCCGCCATCATGGCACCCTTGCTCTTCGCCAGCGGCGTGCTGCGCTCAGCCGAGCCCGATCTGACCGGGCTGCGCGACCTGACCGGCGGCACCGCACCGATCGGCGCCGAGGAACGTCGCGGCAGGCTCGTGCGCGCACAGGCGTTGATGCGCGCGAACGGAATCGGCGCGGTGCTGGTCGAATCGGGGTCGAGCCTGACCTATTTCACCGGTATCCGCTGGGGGCGCAGTGAGCGACTGACCGCCGCGATCCTGCCGGTCGAGGGCGAGCCTTGCATCGTCACGCCGTTCTTCGAGGAACCCTCGGTGCGTCAGACGCTCGGCATTCCCGCCGAAGTCCGCGTTTGGCAGGAGGACGAAAGCCCGCACGCACTGATCGCGTCCTTCCTCAAGGACCGCAAGCTCGCCGGACAACCCGTTGGGATCGAGGAGACGGTGCGCTTTTTCGCGGTCGACGGGCTCGCGCATGCCTTGCCGGGCGCGCGGATCGTGTCGGCCAATCCGGTCGTTCGCGCGGTACGGATGCGCAAGACCGCGGCCGAGATCGCGCTGATGCAGACCGCGACCGACGTGACGATCGTGGCGTATCGCTGGACGTGGCCGCGTGTCGAGAAAGGGATGAAGCCCGCCGAGATCGCCGCGCTGATGAACGCCGCGACCAGGCGGCTCGGCGGCGATCCCGAATTCTCGCTGGTGTTGATCGGCCCTGCCGCTGCCTTCCCGCACGGCAGCAAGGACCCGCAGGTCGTCGCCGACGGGCAGATCGTGTTGATGGACTGCGGCTGTACCGTGCAAGGCTATCAGTCGGACGTGTCGCGCACCTTCGTCTTCGGCAGCGCCAGCAAAGAGCAGCGGACGGTATGGGACCAGGTCCGCACGGGCCAGGCAAAGGCGTTCGCCGCCGCGCAACTGGGGACCCCGGCCGGCCAGGTCGATGATGCCGTGCGCGGCTATTACGAATCGCTCGGCTATGGCCCGCGCTACCGCTTGCCCGGACTGTCGCATCGCACTGGCCACGGGATCGGGATGGACGGGCACGAGCCGGTCAATCTCGTGCATGGCGAAACGATGGCGCTGGCGGAGGGGATGTGCTTTTCCGACGAGCCCGGACTGTACCTGCCGGGCAAGTTCGGCGTCCGGCTGGAGGACTGCTTCCACATGACGCCGACGGGCCCGAAATGGTTCAGCGTGCCGCCGACATCGCTGGATGCCCCGCTGGGGTGATCCCGGGGTCAGCTCAGGCGCGGGCCGAACGCTGACCGGTCGCCGTGCCACGTCGCGTCTGCCGCGACGCGATCCCGTTCGGATGCCGCCGTCTGGCCGAGCGCTCGCAAAACGTCGGCGCGAATGGACAGCGTCACCGGATCGCGCGGCCGCTGCCGCAGCGCGGTCTCGACCTCGCGCAAGGCGTCCTGCGCCTTGCCAGCCGCCAGCAACGCGGCCGCCAGGCTGCGCCGCGGCGAATACCACCAGATCGGTGGGTCGTTGAAAGCGGCCATCGACGGATCCTCGTCGAACCGGGCGGCATCGGTGTAAGCGCGGATCGCCAGGTCGTACCGTTGCTCGATCATCGCCGCGCGCCCGTTCAGCACCGCCTTGGCGATCCGCATCAAATTCCTGGCCTGGCGGCTTGCGTCCGCTCCACCGATCGGGCCGGCGGCCTTGGAAATCGCGGCCGCCTCCGTTCGAACGGCGCGGGCATCCCCCATTCGAGCATAGGCCTCGCCCCGGGCGTAGTGACGATAGGCGCGCAGATAGCCCATGGGTTCGAGCGGTTCGGGCAGCGCCAGGACCGCTGCCGGCTCGGCAAATCGACCCTCGGCGGCATAGGCCATGCCCCCCACCATCTGGCCGAACGGCTCTGCGTCGGATCGTCTGGCCAGTCGTCGCAGGACGGGGCCGCTCAACGCCAGGGCGCTTTGGGCATCGCCCGCCAGCAACGCACCACCGACCCCGAAATGGACGTTGTGCGCGTGATAGGGTTGGGTAAAGGCGCCGTCTGGCTCCGGAACCTTGGCCGCCCGCGCGTCCGCTTGGCCGACGGCGACCGCACGAACATTCGCGACCGCGGCGTCCTGGTAGCGGCCGACCCAGTAATAGGTGTGGCTCGGCATATGGATCAGGTGGCTTGCCGCCGGCGCTAACGCGCCCAGGCGATCGGCATACCGTTCGGCACGACCCGGAAAACCGCTCATTTCCGTCGCATGGATGTAGAAGTGGATAGCCGGTGTGAAATCCGGTGTACGCTTCAGCACCGTTTCGAGGAGCGCCACCGCGCGCGGCAGGCCCTGCTTGTCGTCGGCCAGCGCCGCTGGGATCATCCAGGCATCGGCGGCAAGCGTCAGAATCTCGTCGCTGTCGGGATGATCGCGCGCGATCCCATCCATCGCTCGCGCAAACGCGATGTCCGCCGCGCCCGGGCCGCCAATCCGATAGCGCAGCGCCAGCGCTGCCAGCATCTGACGGTCGAGCAGGGGTCCCGTCGCGGCCAGCGGGATCGCGCTGTCGACCAGCTTGCCGAGCTTGACCTGGGTGGCGGCATCGATGGGGTAATTGATGGTCGGCCCCTGCGACCATGCGACACCCCAGCGGCACATGGCGCATTGCGGATCAATCCTGGCCGCTTCGCTGAACGCCGCGGTACCCGCTGCATGGGCGAACGCATGACTGAGTTGCAGCCCGTTGTCGAAGAAGGCCTGGGCCCGGGGCTTGGCGGTTGCGATGACTAGGGCGCCGCTACCGAACCCCGGCATGATCCGCGCCGTGCCGGACGCTATGACGTCATCGCCGCACATGGGGTGCGGCGATGACGTTAATCGGGACTGCGGCGCTGCGATGTCCTGTGGCGCCGCTTCGCCTATGCCCGATGCGGGCGCGAGCATCAGCACGGCAAACGACACGATCGTTGGAAGACGCATGCAAGACCCCTCAGCAGGCGTCGACCCTATCGGAAAATGCACGCCGATCCTATCGCTGAGGCCGCACCGTCACTTGAGATGCGCCGCATACTTGAGAACGCCGTGCGGCTCGCCTAAGCCACCGCGCATGAACCAGCTCCCGATCTCGACCAACGACATTCGTCGCAGCTTCCTCGACTATTTCGCGGCCCATGGGCATGCGAAGATCGCGTCCGCGCCGCTCGTGCCGCAGAACGATCCGACGCTGATGTTCGTCAATGCCGGGATGGTGCCGTTCAAGAACGTCTTCACCGGGCTCGAATCGCGCGCCTATTCGACCGCGACCTCCTCGCAGAAGTGCGTCCGCGCTGGCGGCAAGCACAACGACCTCGACAATGTCGGCTATACCGCGCGGCATCACACCTTCTTCGAGATGCTCGGCAATTTCTCGTTCGGCGATTATTTCAAGGAACGCGCGATCACGCTCGCGTGGAACCTGCTGACGCAGGAATGGGGGATCGACCCCGACCGCCTGACCGTGACCGTCTATCACACCGACGACGAGGCGTTCGACCTGTGGCGCAAGATCGCGGGACTGCCCGAGGAGCGGATCATCCGCATCGCGACCAACGACAATTTCTGGTCGATGGGCGACACCGGGCCATGCGGGCCGTGCTCGGAAATCTTCTACGACCACGGCGACCACATCTTCGGCGGCCCGCCGGGATCGCCCGACGAGGATGGTGACCGGTTCGTCGAGATCTGGAACCTCGTGTTCATGCAGTTCGACCAGACTGCGGACGGCGCGCGCACGCCGCTGCCGCGTCCGTCGATCGATACCGGCATGGGGCTCGAGCGGATCGCCGCCGTGTTGCAGGGCGTCCACGACAATTACGATACCGACACGTTCAAGGCGCTGATCGCGGCGTCGTCGGCGCTGACCGGAACCCCTGCCACCGGCGACACCCAGGCGAGCCACCGGATCATCGCGGATCACCTGCGGTCCGCCGGCTTCCTCGTCGCGGACGGCGTACTGCCGGCGAACGAAGGGCGCGGCTATGTGCTGCGACGGATCATGCGCCGCGCGATGCGGCACGCGCACCTGCTCGGCGCGAAGGAGCCGTTGATGCATCGCCTCGTCCCCGCGCTCGTCGCGGAGATGGGCGCGGCCTACCCGGAGCTGGTCCGCGCACAGGCGGCAATCGAATCGACCCTGTTGCAGGAGGAAACGCAGTTCCGGCGCACGCTCGTCAACGGCCTGCGCCTGCTCGACGAGGCGACGGGTGCAATGTCACCGGGCGCGACCCTGCCCGGCGAAACCGCGTTCAAGCTCTACGATACCTACGGCTTCCCTTATGACCTGACTGAGGATGCCTTGCGCGCGCAGGGGTTCGGGATCGACCGCGCGGGCTTCGACAGTGCGATGGCCGAACAGAAGCGCGCCGCCCGCGCGGCGTGGAAGGGGTCGGGGCAGCGCGCCTCGGACGACGTGTGGTTCGACATCGCCGAAGCCAGCGGCGGGACGGAGTTCATCGGCTATAGCGCGGTCGAGGGTGAGGGCGTCGTCGTCGCGATCGTCAAGGACGGCGCGCAGGTCGCGCGCGCCGAACCGGGCGAGACGGTCGAGATCGTCGTCAACCAGACGCCCTTCTATGCCGAAAGCGGTGGCCAGATCGGCGACACCGGCGCACTGACCGCGCCCGGCGTCAACGGCGTGGTCGAGGATACGCGCAAATATCTCGGCCGCGTCTTCGCGCACGTCACGCGCGTGGCGGAGGGCGGTATCGCGATCGGCGACGCGCTCCATCTGACGGTCGATGCGGCACGGCGCGACCAGATCCGCGCCAACCATAGCGCGACGCATCTGCTGCACGAGGCGCTGCGCCAGCGGCTCGGCGCGCATGTCGCGCAGAAAGGAAGCCTCGTCGCGCCCGAGCGCCTGCGCTTCGATTTCTCGCAGCCGAGCGCGATCGATCCCGCGCGGATCATGGAGGTCGAGGCGGACGTCAATGCGCAGATCCGCGGGAATGGCGCGGTCGAGACACGGTTGATGACCCCGGACGAGGCGATCGCCGAGGGCGCGATGGCGCTGTTCGGCGAGAAATATGGCGACGAGGTCCGCGTCGTCTCGATGGGGACCGAGCACGGGAGGACCTATTCGCTCGAACTGTGCGGCGGCACGCATGTCCGCGCGCTGGGGGACATCGGCCTGTTCACCGTGATCGGTGAAGGCGCGGTGTCGTCCGGTGTACGCCGTGTCGAGGCGCTGACCGGCGAGGCAGCCCGCGACTATCTGACCGCCCGCGATCTCAAGCTGCGCGAGGCGGCGGCTTCGCTCAAGTCGTCGCCCGACGAGGTACCCGCGCGCGTCGCCGCGCTGGTCGAGGACCGGCGACGGCTCGAGCGTGAGCTGGCTGACGCCAAGAAGGCGCTTGCGCTTGGCGGCGGGGCCGGGGCGGCAGCGACTGGTCCGGAGCAGGTCGGTGGTGTCGCGTTCCTTGGGCAGGTCGTCGAAGGGCTCGATCCCAAGGGACTGCGCGGGACGGTCGACGAGATGAAGCAGCGGCTCGGGTCGGGGATCGCGATGATCGTCGCGGTGAACGAAGGCCGCGCTTCGGTGGCGGTCGGCGTGACGGCGGATCTCGTCGCGAGCCACAGCGCGGTCGATCTGCTGCGCGTCGCGGTGGCGGTGCTTGGCGGGCAGGGCGGCGGTGGTCGCCCGGACATGGCGCAAGGCGGCGGGCCTGATGGCAGTGCCGGTGCGGCGGCGGTCGATGCGGTGAAGGCGGCGCTGGCGGGTGCTGACGGCTGATAAGGCAAGGGGGAGACCGCTGGTCTTTCGCGCAGCCGCTTCCCCGCCGAAGGCCGGGGCCCAGGAGCGGGACGGAAGATTGCTGGCGACAGCGCGCGGTTACCCCGACCGCTACTCCTGGGCCCCGGCCTTCGCCGGGGAGCGGCAAAGGTGGGAGAGCCGGACGGGTGCCGGTGGCGTTCCGATAACAGTTCGCGCGCACTGAAGGCTGGGTAAGGTCAGGCCGGTTCGCGCGAAGGTTAGCTTACCCTACTTCTGCGCTTCCCCGGCGAAGGCCGGGGCCCAGTAGCGAAACGCAAGATTGCTGGCGGAGCCGCACGGTTACGTCGACTGCCACTCCCGGGCCCCGGCCTTCGCTGGGAAGCAAAGGCCAAGCCCCTAAGCGGCAGGCGTAGCATCCACGCCCCGCCGCCCACGCACCCGCTTCAGCCGCGGCGCGACCGCCATGTCCGCGGCCGCCTTGATCTCCTGCCGCAGTTCATCGCGCTTTTCATGGATCGAAGCTATCACCGGCCCGACCGCGACGCCGAGATCGGTCAATACCGCTTCCGCCAGCTGGAGCGAACTCTCCAGCGTTTCCGGCACCGCATCCGTCGCGCCCGCGCGGTACAGTTCGGCGGCATGCACCGTGTCGCGCGCACGCGCGACGATTGCGAGGTCGGGCACCCAGTTGCGCACCCGCCGCGTGAGCGCGACGCTGAGCACCGGGTCGTCCATCGTAAGGATCAACGCCTTCGCGCGCCCGAGGTTGAGCCGGTCGACCAGTTCCGGTCGCACGACGTCGCCGAACAGCACCGCATAGCCCTCGGCATGCGCGGCGGTCACCACGTCGATGTCCGCCTCGACCGCGACATAGCGCTGGTTGTGGACGGTCAACATGTCGCACACCATCCGCCCGACGCGGCCGAAGCCGATCACGACGGTGCCGGGCCCTTCAGCGGGAATCTCGAGGTCGGCCGCCCGCCCGCTATGCTGCTCGATGCGCTTGGCCCAACGCCGCCCGAGCATCGCGAGCAACGGCGTGATCGTCAGCCCGATCGCGGTGACGGTCTGCCAGAAATTGGCGGTAGGGGCGGCAATCAACTGCGCCTGTCCCGCCGCGCCCAGCACGATCAGCGTCGTCTCCGACGGACTGCCCATCAACACCCCCGTCTCGACCGCCACGCCGCCGCGAATCCCGGCCCAGCGCAGCAAAGCGAAAGTGACCACCGCCTTGACCGTGACGACCGCTGCGATCGCCAAGGCATAGCCCGCCCAGTTCACCGCGATCGCGCGCAGATCGACGCTCATCCCGATCGTGATCAGGAACACGCCCAGCGCCAAGCCCTTGAACGGCGCGGTCATCACCTCGACTTCGCTATGATAATCGGTCTCGGCGATCAGCACGCCCGCGAGCAACGCGCCGACGATCGGCGACAGCCCGGCAGCGGTCGTCGCAAGGCTTGCGACGATGACGACCAGCAGCGAGGCGGCTAGGAACAGCTCGGGACTCTTCGTCCGGGCGGCCTGCGCAAACAGCTTTGGAAGAATGAAGCGTCCGCCGATGAACAGCGCGCCGACCGTGAGGAACGCGGCGGTTCCGACGCGGGCGAGCCCGGCCCATCCGCTATCCGCCGCCATCGGGCCGAGCGCGCCGAGCACAAAGATGATCGGGACGAGCGCAAGATCTTCGAACAGCAACATCGCGAACGCCGTGCGTCCGACCGGGCTCGTCGTCCCCGCGATCGGCAACACCAGCGCGGTCGACGACAGCGACAACGCGATCCCGAGCGCCATCGATCCGGTCCACGGCAAGGCGGTCAGCAGATGCAGGCCGACACCGAGGATCGCGCCTGCCGCCAGCAATTGCGCGGCGCCCGTGCCGAACACGAGCTGGCGCATCGACCAGAGGCGTTTCAGGGAGAGTTCGAGGCCGATCGAGAACAGCAGCAGCACGATGCCGAATTCGGCGAACGGCTCGATCGAATGCGGGTCGGAAATCGTGACGTAATACAGCCAGGGATAATCCCGGACGAGCGCCCCCAGCCCGAACGGACCCACGAGCAGGCCGACCAGGATGAAACCGATGACGGGGCTGATCTTGGCCCGCGCAAAGGCGGGAATGACAAGGCCGGCCGCCCCGAGAATGACGAGGGCGTCGCTGAAACCGGCGTTGCTGAGAGCTGAGGGCATCGTAGCATCTAAGCAACATTCGGCGTGCTTGTCAGCTTATGCGCGGCAAGGACACGAAAAAGGTCCGGTTCGTGTCGAACCGGACCCTTGAAGATCGCGGTGCCGCCCCGGATTGCCGGGGCGGCACGCACATTGGCTCAGGCGGACGCGCCCATCGCCTGTTCGAGGTTGAGACGGACCTGCTCGAAGAACTGCTCGGTCGTCATCCACGGCTGATCCGGACCGATCAGCAGCGCGAGATCCTTGGTCATGTGACCGTCCTCGACCGTTTGCACGCAAACGCGCTCGAGCGTCTCGGCGAACTGCGTCACCTCGGGCGTACCGTCGAACTTGCCGCGATACTTGAGGCCGCCGGTCCAAGCGAAGATCGACGCGATCGGGTTGGTCGACGTCGCCTTGCCCTGCTCGTGCTGGCGGAAGTGGCGCGTGACGGTGCCGTGCGCGGCTTCCGCCTCGACGGTCTTGCCGTCCGGCGTCAGCAGCACCGAGGTCATCAGGCCGAGCGACCCGAAGCCCTGTGCGACCTGATCCGACTGGACATCGCCGTCATAGTTCTTGCACGCCCAGACGAATTCGCCGTGCCACTTGAGCGCCGATGCGACCATGTCGTCGATCAGGCGATGCTCGTAGACGATGCCCGCTTCCTTGAACTTGTCCTTGAATTCGCTCTCGAAAACCTCTGCGAAGAGGTCCTTGAAGCGGCCGTCATAGGCCTTCAGGATGGTGTTCTTGGTCGACAGATACACCGGCCACTTGAGGTTGAGGCCATAATGCATCGAAGCGCGTGCGAAATCGCGGATCGAATCGTCGAGGTTGTACATCGCGAGCGCGACGCCAGAGGTCGGGAACTGGAACACTTCCTGGTCGATGACCGTGCCGTCCTCGCCGTCGAACACGAGGCGCAGCTTGCCGGGGCCGGGGACGAGGAAATCGGTCGCCTTATACTGGTCGCCGAACGCGTGACGGCCGACGACGATCGGGTGGGTCCAGCCCGGGATCAGGCGGGGGACGTTCTTGATCACAATCGGCTCGCGGAAGATCGTGCCCCCGAGGATGTTGCGGATCGTGCCGTTGGGCGACTTCCACATCTTCTTGAGGCCGAATTCCTCGACGCGCTGCTCGTCCGGGGTGATCGTCGCGCACTTCACGCCGACGCCGTACTTCTGGATCGCCTTGGCGCTGTCGACCGTGATCTTGTCGTCGGTACCGTCGCGGCTCATCATGCCGAGATCGTAATATTCCAGATCGATATCGAGATAGGGGAGGATCAGCCGCTCGCGGATCCACTGCCAGATGATCCGGGTCATCTCATCACCGTCGATCTCGACAACGGGCGTCTTTACCTTGATCTTCGCCATCACGCACTTTCCTGTGGGGGTTTTGCGGTAGCGTCTAGGAGCATGGACCGGATCGATCAACCCGGCGCTGCGATGCGGCTGGCCGGGGTATCCCGTGCGCCGGGCCATTGCCGATTGTGGCAAACCGGCCGGTCGGTTAGGGTTACGACATGATACCACCGCCTTATACCCCGTCCAAGACCGAAGCCGTGAAGTGGCGCGTTCCCGATCTCCATCCCGAAGGGCGGAAATATGTCGTCATCGCGGGTGTCGTCGCGCTGATCGCGTTGATCTGGCTCGGCTGGTTCCTTGCGTGGCCGTTGATCGGGTTGACGCTGTGGGTCGCTTTGTTCTTTCGCGATCCTGTGCGCGTGACGCCATCGGGGGACGGACTGATCGTCTCGCCCGCCGATGGCCTCGTTTCGATGATCGAACGCGTTGCCGTGCCGCGCGAACTGGCAGGCCCCAACGGGCTCGGCGAAGCGCCGTTGATCCGCGTTTCGGTGTTCATGTCGGTGTTCGACGTGCACATCAACCGCACGCCGATCGCCGGGACGGTCAAGCAGGTCGTCTATATCTCCGGCAAGTTCGTCAACGCCGAGCTCGACAAGGCAAGCGAGGACAATGAGCGCCAGCATCTCGTCGTCGAAGGACGCGACGGACGCCGGGTCGGCTTCACGCAGATCGCGGGCTTGCTCGCACGAAGGATCGTTCCGTTCGTCAAGCCCGGCGACATGGTCGCGGCGGGCCAGCGGATCGGACTGATCCGCTTCGGTAGTCGGGTCGACGTCTTCCTGCCCGAGGATTGCGCGTGCCAGGTCGTGCTCGGACAGCGCAGCGTGGCGGGCGAGACGATCCTCGGCCGGGTCGGTGGAACCGTCGCGAGCGGAATCGCGCAATGACCGTGGTAGAGGGACGGGTATGAGGCGCCCGATGCGTCGCGCGGCGACGCGTGGACTGCCGCTGCGTGCGGTCGCGCCCAACGCGGTGACGGCACTGGCGTTGTGCGCCGGTCTGACCGGCATCCGCTTCGCCATTGCCAGCCAGTGGGAAACCGCCGTGCTGATGGTGATGATCGCCAGCGTGCTGGATGGCATCGACGGCCGGATCGCACGGATGGTGCGCGGCGAAAGCCGGTTTGGGGCCGAGCTCGATTCGCTGTCCGACGCGATCTCATTCGGGGTGTCGCCGGCGCTGATCCTGTATCTTTGGTCGCTGAAGGAGTTGCCACGGCTCGGCTGGCTGTGCGCGCTCATCTTCGCGGTATTTTGCGCGTTGCGCCTCGCGCGCTTCAACGCCGCAATCGACGTGATCGATCAGCCTCACAAGTCCGCCGGCTTTCTGACGGGTGCGCCGTCTCCGGTCGGGGCGGGGCTGGCGATGCTGCCGCTGTATCTGTGGTTCTGGACCGGGATGGATTTCTGGCGGTCGCCATTGCTCGTTGCCCCATGGGTCGCGGCGATGGCGGTGTTGATGGTCTCCAGTGTCGCGACCTTCAGCTGGTCCTCGCTGCGGCTGCGCACGCACATCCGGTTCGAAGCGATCGCCGTCGTCGTGCTATTGGGCGCGGCCCTGATATCCGCGCCCTGGCATACGCTGACGCTGTTGTGCGTCCTGTACATCGCGACGCTGCCGTTCAGCGTTGCGGCTTATGGTCGGATCAAGCGACTGCGCGCAACGCCTGCCGTGGGATCGCCGTTACCGGCACCATCCGTACCCGAACACGAACCCGAGGCTCGCTGAGCGCCAGCACGGGGCGCGCCTCGCGGACCGGGTCTACACCATAACGCAGCAACGAAATGATCCGCGGGAACGCAGGTGCCAGCGTCAGCCAAAATACTGCGCCGCTGGCAGCGAATGCGCTCGCGAAGACCAGGAAGCCCGTCACCATCATCATCGCCCAATTCCTCTGTCTCTTCGCAGGAAGGTTAATGCCCTAACCACCACAAGGGATTGTCGTTCCCTGTTCCTGCCGTGACCATGATATGTTCCATATCCGTTCCACTCGTCAAGCGGTTTCGTGCCCTTGCGTTTGTGGAGGAGGTCGGGTAATGGGCGCGCCTTCACACCGCATGGGAAGCACACATCACCGGTGTCGTGCAGGGGTTTGACCCCGAACCGATTACTCGCTTCCCAGAGGACCAACCGGAAAGGAATTATCTATGGCGGCACCTGTCGTTTCCATGCAGCAGCTGCTCGAGACGGGCGCACACTTCGGCCACCAGACGCATCGCTGGAACCCAAAGATGAAGCCTTACATTTTCGGCGACCGTAACGGCGTCCACATCCTCGATCTTTCGCAGACCGTTCCGCTCTTCGCCCGCGCGCTCGAGTTCGTTTCGGCGTCGACCGCGGCCGGCGGCAAGGTTCTGTTCGTCGGCACCAAGCGCCAGGCGCAGGAGCCCGTCGCAGACGCAGCGCGTCGCTCGGGCCAGCACTTCGTCAACCATCGCTGGCTGGGCGGGATGCTCACCAACTGGAAGACCATTTCCAACTCGATCAAGCGCATGAAGACGCTCGAAGAGCAGCTCTCGGGCGACACGGTCGGCCTGACCAAGAAGGAAGTGCTCCAGCTGACCCGCGAGAAGGACAAGCTCGAGCTGTCGCTCGGCGGCATCCGCGACATGGGCGGCATCCCGGACGTGATGTTCGTGATCGACGCGAACAAGGAAGAGCTGGCGATCAAGGAAGCGAACACGCTGGGTATCCCGGTCGTCGCGATCCTCGATTCGAACGTCTCGCCGGACGGCATCGCGTTCCCGGTTCCCGCGAATGACGACGCAAGCCGGGCGATCCGCCTGTATTGCGAAGCGATCGCGATCGCCGCGACTCGCGGCGGCAACGAGCAGCTCGCGCGTCGCCAGGACATCGGTTCGATGGAAGCGCCGCCCGCCGAGGAAGCGCTGCTCGAGACCGCACCTGCCGAAGCCGGTGCCGAGCCGACCGCAGCCAGCGATGCAGCCCTGCAGGCCGAAATGGTCGCCGAGGCCGAGCGCCAGATCGACGCATAAGCGTCGCATAACTGACATAGGGACGGGGTAGGGCATCGCTCTGCCCCGTCCAAAACCGCATCTGACACACAAGAGGATAAGTGACATGGCCGACATTACTGCCGCTGCGGTGAAGGACCTGCGCGAGAAGAGCGGCGCGGGCATGATGGATTGCAAGAAGGCGTTGACCGAAGCCGGCGGCGACATGACCGCTGCGATGGACTGGCTGCGCGCCAAGGGCCTCGCTGCTGCCGCCAAGAAGTCCAGCCGCACCGCGGCCGAGGGCCTGATCGGCGTCGAAGTCGACGGCACGATCGGTGCAGCGGTCGAAGTCAATTCCGAGACCGATTTCGTTGCCAAGAACGAGCAGTTCCAGACGTTCGTCCGCGACGTGACGTCGGTCGCGCTGCGGCTCGGTGACGACATTGCCGTCATCAAGGCGGCATCGCTCGGCGAGAATACCGTCGAGGAGACGCTCACCAACAACATCGCGACGATCGGCGAGAACCAGAACCTGCGTCGCGCCAAGCGCCTCGAAGTCACGCAGGGCGCGGTGATCCCGTACATCCACAACCAGGCAGCGCAGGGCCTCGGCAAGATCGGCGTGCTCGTCGCGCTCGAGAGCGATGCCGGCTACGACGTGCTCGAGCCGCTCGGTAAGCAGATCGCGATGCACATCGCAGCCGCTTTCCCGCTCGCGCTCAACGAGGACGGTCTTGACCCCGAGATCGTCGCGCGCGAGCGGGCTATCGCGACCGAAAAGGCAGCTGAGAGCGGCAAGCCTGCCGACATCGTCGCCAAGATGGTCGATGGTGCGATCGCCAAGTACCGCAAGGAAAACGCGCTCGTCAGCCAGCTGCTGGTGATGGACGGCAAGACCAAGATCTCGGACGTCGTTGCCAATGCCGCAAAGGCAGCGGGCAAGTCGATCGAGCTCAAGGACTATGTCCGCTTCCAGCTGGGTGAGGGCATCGAGAAGGAAGCCACGGATTTCGCAGCGGAAGTCGCTGCGGCATCGGGCGTTCCCCAGCCGACCGCCTAAGCGTATCGCGCTCGACACCCGGTGGCCCGAGACGGCTGCCGGGTGTTGGACGTTGGCATGGGTGTGATGCACCCGTGCCGATCCGTTCGTTTCGAGCGACGTCGAGAATCCCCGCGCTGTGCCAGGTTTCTCGACTTCGCTCGAAACGAACGGGAGGGGTCGTTGATGGGACGCACCCGCCCGTCGGCCGGTGCCGACGACGACCCGGCGCAATCCCGCGATGGTTTCCGCTCCGCGCCGGCCGATCGACGCGTGAGTACAGTTTCCGCGCTTCCAATCGCTCCGCGCCCCCGATAAGGTCCGCGCGCCCCGTCTTCTTGCCGTTCGGATTGTCGTGCCAAACCCAAATTTCAAACGTATCCTCCTGAAACTGTCGGGCGAGGTCCTGATGGGCCCCGGCGGATTGTCGATTGATCCTGCGGTGACCGCGCGTGTCGCGGGCGAGATCGCGGATGCGCGATCCAAGGGGTTCGAGGTGTGCGTCGTCGTCGGGGGCGGCAACATCTTCCGCGGCCTCGCCGCCGCAGCCAAGGGCTTCGAGCGCGCGACCGCCGATTACATGGGGATGCTCGCGACCGTGATGAATGCGCTCGCGGTGCAGAATGCGCTCGAGCAGATCGGCGTCGACACGCGCGTCCAGTCCGCGATCCCGATGGCGAGCGTCTGCGAGCCGTTCATCCGCCGCCGCGCGGAGCGCCACCTCGAAAAGGGGCGCGTCGTGATCTTCGCGGCGGGCGTCGGCAGTCCTTATTTCACCACCGACAGCGGTGCCGCCTTGCGTGCCGCCGAGATGAAGTGCGACGCGCTGTTCAAGGGCACTTCGGTCGACGGTGTCTATGACGCCGACCCGAAGCTCGTCCCGACCGCCAAGCGCTACGACACGATCGGCTATGGCACCGTGCTCGCGAAGGACCTCAAGGTCATGGACGCGAGCGCGATCGCCCTGTGTCGTGACAACAATATCCCGATCGTCGTCTTCAACATCCGCGAGCCCGGCAATCTTGCCGCGGTGCTGCGGGGTGAAGGCGTATCCACGATCGTCCAGGCAGAGACAGGAGCATAATCATGGCAGCCTATGACAAGGCCGATCTCGAGCGCCGCATGGCGGGCAGCATCGAATCGTTGAAGGGCGACCTCAGCGGTCTGCGTACGGGGCGCGCGTCGACGTCGCTGCTCGATCCGGTGACGGTCGAAGTGTATGGCGCGCAGATGCCGCTCAACCAGGTTGCGACCGTCTCGGTCCCCGAGCCGCGGATGATCTCGGTCCAGGTGTGGGACAAGATGAACGTCGGTCCGTGCGACAAGGCGATCCGTTCGGCTGGGCTCGGGCTCAACCCGATCGTCGACGGCACCACCCTGCGTTTGCCAATCCCGGATCTGACCGAGGAGCGCCGCAAGGAACTTGCCAAGCTCGCCGGTAAGTACGCGGAAGATGCGCGCATTGCGGCGCGGAACGTGCGGCGTGACGGGATGGACAGCCTCAAGACCGACGAGAAGAAGGGCGTCTACAGTGAGGACGAGCGCAAGAAGCTCGAGACCGAAGTGCAGAAGCTGACCGACAAGACGATCGGCGAGATCGATGCCGCCGCAACCGCCAAGGAAAAGGAAATCCTGGGGAAGTGAGGCCGTTCGCCGCCCCGGCTGCCGATCGGGCGAGGACATTGGAATCGGGGACGCCGGATTCCGGCGTTGCCGTCCTCCCGCGTCACGTCGCGATCATCATGGACGGCAATGGCCGCTGGGCGAAGAAGCGGCACTTGCCGCGCGTCGCCGGGCACCGCCAGGGCGTCGAAGCCGTACGGCGCGTAGCGCGGGCGGCGCGGACGCTCGGCGTAGAGGTGCTGACGCTCTATGCGTTCTCGAGCGAGAATTGGCGTCGGCCCGAGGAAGAGGTGAGCGACCTGATGGGTTTGCTCCGCCTGTTCATCCGCAGTGACCTCGACGAGCTCGTCCGGGACAATGTCCGGCTGCGGGTGATTGGCGACTATCGCCGGTTCAGCGGCGACCTCGTGCAGCTGATCGATGATGCCGTGGCGCGGACGTCCGCCAATACCGGCCCGATCCTGGTGATCGCGCTCAATTATGGCGCGCAGGCCGAGATCGCTTCGGTTGCGCGTCGGCTGGCGGAGCAGGCGCGGGACGGGACGCTCGACCCCGCAACGATCGACGCGGACCTGTTCGAGCAGCAGCTCGAAACCCGGGATCTCCCGCCGCTCGACTTGCTGATCCGCACGTCGGGCGAAGTGCGGTTGTCCAATTTTCTGCTATGGCAGGCGGCTTACGCCGAATTGCTGTTTGTCGATACGCTATGGCCGGAGTTCGACGGCGACACGTTCGCACGCGCGATCGCGGCGTTCGGGCAGCGGCAACGGCGGTTCGGGGGCCTGTGAAGCCCGAACGTCCGCCGAAAAAAGCGTCGAACCTCGCCCTGCGGGCCATCGTCGGCGTGGCCCTGATTGCGGTCGCGATGCTATCCGTACTCGTTGGCGGTCTGGCATTCTGGCTGCTGTGTGTGGCGCTGGGCTTGGTTATGATGGCGGAATGGGCGGATCTGCACGCGACCCCGCCGCAGACGAAACGCCTGGCCCAATATGCGTTGTCGGTTCCGCTGGCGATCATGGCACCCACGCTCGGTGCCGGGCCCGGCTTTTTCGCGCTCGGACTGATCGCAGGTGCAGGGTTCTTCATCGTGATCGTCACCCGACGGCAGGGCCTTGCGCTCGGCGCGGCCTATGTCGGGTTGCCCGTCCTGGCCTTGTTGCTCATCCGCAGCCAGCCAGGCGGGATCGTGTTCACGCTATGGGCGCTGGCGCTGGTGTGGGCGTGCGATATCGGGGCCTATTTCGCTGGCCGGTTCTTCGGCGGACCAAAGCTCGCGCCCAGGATCAGCCCCAACAAGACATGGGCCGGGCTTGCCGGGGGCGTCCTGGCCGCTGGCGCATTGGCGGCGTTGCTCCACGTCGCATACGGCTTGCCGCTCCGCTTGACGCTGGCGACGCCTTTTCTGGCGGTGCTGGCGCAGATCGGTGATTTGTACGAAAGCTGGCTGAAGCGTCGCGCCGGCGTAAAGGACAGCGGGACGATCCTGCCGGGACATGGCGGTGTCCTCGACCGGCTGGACGGGCTCGTTCCGGTTGCGCCCATCGCCGCTTTTCTCGTGATTTTGCCGAAGGTTTATTGGTGGTGAAGACGATTACAATTCTGGGGGCGACGGGGTCCATCGGGACGTCGACCCTCGACCTGGTCGAGCGCGAGCCCGAACGGTTCCAGGTCCTCGCCCTGACGGCCAATTGCGACGTCGCGCGTCTGGCCGCTGCTGCCATCCGGACACGCGCACGGTTGGCCGTCGTTGCCGACGAGGCTTGCCTGCCGGACCTGCGACTGGCGCTTGCTGGGACCGATACGGTCTGCGCAGGCGGCAGGGCCGCAGTCATCGAGGCGGCGACGCTCGGCGCCGACATTACCATGGGGGCGATCGTCGGCTGTATCGGGCTCGAGCCGGTCATGGCGGCAATCGCGGGGGGGAAGACGATCATCCTCGCGAACAAGGAACCGCTTGTGTCCGCGGGAGACGTGGTGCTGGCGGCCGCCGCGAAATACGGCGCCACGCTGCTTCCGGCCGATTCCGAACATAATGCGATTTTCCAGTGTTTCGACGCCGCCCGGCCCGAACGGGTCCGCCGGATCATTCTTACGTGCAGCGGGGGTCCGTTCCGCACCTGGACGACCGAACAGATGCGCAGCGTGACGCCCGAACAGGCCGTCGCGCACCCGAACTGGTCGATGGGGGCGAAGATCTCGGTCGATTCGGCGACCCTGTTCAACAAGGGCCTCGAGCTGATCGAAGCGGCGCGCCTCTTTCCTGTGCCGCACGATGCGATCGAGATCGTCATCCATCCGCAATCGGTGATCCACTCGCTTGTCGACTATGTCGATGGATCGGTCCTGGCGCAGATGGGGCCGCCCGACATGCGTACGCCAATCGCGCACTGCCTTGCCTGGCCGGACCGGATGGCGACGCCGATGGCGCCGCTCGACCTGGTCGCGATCGGCAACCTCGACTTCCACGCCCCCGATCCCGACCGCTTCCCCGCGTTGCGGCTCACGCGGGAAGCGCTCGACGTGGGCGGCGCACGGCCGGCGATCCTCAATGCCGCCAACGAAGTCGCGGTTGCCGCCTTCCTCAACCGCGAGATCGGCTTCCTCGAAATTGCCGCAATCGTGGACGATACGCTGTCCGTCTATCATCCGGCCGCACCGGGAACGTTGGGCGACGTTCTTGCGGTCGATGCTGAAGCGCGCAGCATAGCGCGCCGGCAGGTGGGGTACCGCAACGGGGCGTTGATGAAGGATAGCGTCGTTTGAGCCAATCGCCCGGATTTCTGCTGACCATCCTGGCCTTCGCGCTGGTGATCGGTCCGCTCGTATTCCTGCATGAGTTGGGCCATTATCTCGCCGGGCGCATGTTCGGCGTGAAGATCGACGCGTTTTCGATCGGCTTTGGCAAGGAGCTCTTCGGCTGGACCGATCGCCGCGGAACGCGGTGGAAGTTCAGCGCCTTGCCACTGGGCGGTTATGTCAAATTCGCCGGCGACATGAATGCCGCGAGCGTTCCCGATCCAGCCTGGCTGGAACTTCCCGCAGCCGAGCGCGCGCGGACCTTGCAGGCGCGGCCCGTGTGGCAGCGCGCGATCGTCGTGGCGGCGGGGCCGGTCACGAACTTCCTCATTGCCATTCTCATTCTCGCCGGGTTCGCCATGAGCTACGGCGTCGACCGAACCCCGTCGGTGGTCGGGCTCGTCAGCCCCGGGAGCGCCGCGGCGAAGGCCGGGTTGCAGCCGGGCGACCGGATCACGGCGCTGAACGGTCGTGCGATCACGACCTTCAAGGATGTTTTCCAGTACACCGTGCTGCGTCCCGCCGAAGCGGTGCGGATCGATTTCATCCACGCTGGTCGTCCCGAAAGCTGCCAGGCGGTCCTTGGCGTCGCGACGGAGCGGGATCGCTTCGGGAACGAGTTCAAGAAGGGCCTGCTCGGTATCGGCCCGACCGCACCGGTCGCCGCGCGCGTGGGCATGCTCGAAGCGCCCGTCGTCGGGATCGAGATGACCGGGACGATCCTGCGAACCACCGTCGAGGGGCTGGGGCAGATCCTGTCTGGCCGTCGCTCGGTCGACGAACTCGGCGGGCCACTGCGCATTGCCAAGGCGTCCGGCGAGCAACTGACGCTGGGCTGGCCGGTGCTGATCTTCTTCATCGCTGGCGTTTCGATTAATCTGGGATTCATCAACCTGTTGCCAATCCCGTTGCTGGATGGCGGCCATTTGTTTTTCTACGCGATCGAGGCCGTCCAGCGGAAACCGGTTGCACCGTCGGTCCAGGAATGGGCTTTCCGCGGGGGATTGGCCGCAATACTGGCGTTGATGGTGATGGTGACGTTCAACGATCTTGGCGCATTCGGACTCTGGAAGACCCTCGCCGGGTTGATCGGTTGACGCAGGTGAGGCAGGGCGAGCCAGCGTTTTTGGGCACGCGAGTATTTTCTCCGATTTGGGGTGGGATGTGACAGCGATCAAGGTTTCAACTTTCGGAGCACGGGCCACCGCCGTGCTGCTGGCAGGCACGATGCTGTCCTGTCTGCCCGCCGAGGCCCAGACCACGCCGGCAGCCGGACGGTCGCCCGCCAAGGCCAGCGCGCGGGCCACGGCGTCTGCGCCGGTCGCGTCGCCCGTTGCGGCTGCGCCGGCCGTCACCCGCACGATCAAGACGATCCGCGTCGAGGGATCGCAGCGTCTCGAGCCCGAGACCGTGCTGTCCTACACCAAGTTGCGCACCGGTCAGGCGTTCACCAACGAGTCGCTCGATCAGGCGATCAAGGATCTCTACGCGAGCGACCTGTTCGCCGACGTCTCGATCGCAGGGGCCGAGACTGGCGACATCGTGTTGCGGATTCGTGAAAACCCGGTGATCAATCGTGTCATCTTCGAGGGCAACAAGCGGCTCAAGGAAGACAAGATCAAGAAGGAGGTGAAACTCGCCCCCCGCCAGATCTTCACGCGCACCGCGGTTCGTCAGGACGTCGCCCGCATCATCGAATTGTATCGCCGCCAAGGCCGCTTCGCCGCGGTGGTCGAGCCCAAGATGGTCAACCTCGACCAGAACCGGGTCGACGTGATCTTCGAAGTGAGCGAAGGGCCGAAATCCAAGGTTCGCCAGATCAACATTCTGGGCAACGAGGAATTCTCGGACAACAAGCTGCGCGAGCAGATGGCGACCAAGCAGGCGCGCCTGACGACGTTGCTGAGTTCGAACACGAGCTACGACCAGGATCGCTTGGCGTATGACCAGCAGAAGCTGCGCCAGTTCTACCTGACCGAAGGCTATGCCGACTTCAAGGTGACGTCCGCCGTCGCCGAACTGACGCCCGACAAGAAGGACTTCATCATCACCTACGTGGTGGAGGAGGGGAAGCGCTACAAGTTCGGCGACGTCACCGTCGACAGCGACATCCGCGACTTCGACAACAAGAAGCTCGCCGCCAGCCTCGGGATCAACAAGGGCGACTGGTACAACGCCAAGAAGGTCGAGACCGCGGTCGATTCGCTGAGCGAGGCGGCCGGCGCCTTCGGCTATGCCTTTACCGAGGTGAACCCGGACTTCCAGCGTGACAAGGACACGCTGACGATGGGTATCAACTTCCACATCGCCGAAGCGAAACGATCCTATGTCGAGCGCATCGACATCAACGGCAATACGCAGACGCAGGACAAGATCATCCGCCGCGAGATCCGTCTGGCGGAAGGCGATGCGTTCAGCAGCTTCCAGGTCAAGCGCTCGCAGGATCGCATCAATTCGCTCGGCTTCTTCCAGGACAAGTTCGAGATCAAGCAGACGCAGGGCTCGTCCCCCGATCGCGTCGTGCTGACCGCGAACGTCGAGGAAAAGTCGACCGGCGAGCTGTCGCTTTCGGCAGGTTTCTCGAGTCTCGAAAAGTTCATCATTCAGGCCTCGATCCGCCAGCGCAACTTCCGCGGCAAGGGCCAGGAACTGCGCGCAAGCGTCAATTATTCGACCTATTCCAAGTCGGTCGAGCTGGGGTTCACCGAACCCTATCTGTTCGACAAGAACATCGCGGTCGGCGGCGATATCTTCCGCCGCGACTACAATGCGTTCAACTATCTGGGCAACACGCGACAGACGACCTACACGCAGGTGTCGACCGGCTTCCAGCTGCGCGCGGGTATCCCGCTGACGGAATATTGGCAGCTCGCCGGCCGCTATGGTCTGTCCTACGATCAGGTCGGGCTCGATCAGGCGACGTATTTCACCAACGGCCAGTGCGACAACCTGCTCGCCGGCCGGTACCTTTGCGAAGCCATCGGCAACCGCTGGACATCGTCGGTCGGTTATTCCTTGTTGTACGACAGCCTCAACAGCCGGCTGCGCCCGACGGCCGGGCAGCGCTTCATCTTCAGCCAGGACTTCGCCGGCCTCGGCGGGGACGTGAAGTACATCCGCACCAAGATCGAAGGGTCGAAATTCGTCAACGTCGGCAGCGGGTTCATCGCCTCGCTGAACGTCGAGGGCGGCTATATCAAGTCGCTGGAGAAGAGCCGGGGGGCAGGGATCGATTCGGTCCGCATCACCGACCGCTTTTATCTCGGCGAGCCGGACTTCCGCGGGTTCGACATTCGCGGCGTGGGGCCGCGTATTCAGCGCATTCCCTATGTGACCGACGCCGCGGGCAACCAGACGCTGGTCACCGACCGGACGCAGATCGTGGACGACGCGCTCGGTGGGCGCGCCTATTACCTGGGCAAGCTCGAGCTGGAAATCCCGCTCGGCGCAGGTGCGCGCGAACTCGGCTTGCGGCCATCGATCTACGTGCAGGCAGGCGCGTTGTTCGGCATCACGCGGCCGTTGCCGACGGCGACCTTCCCGACCGCGGTCGACCCGGTCACCGGCCGAACGGTGGTTCAGTCGCTCAACCGTCCGGTCCTGGCGACCAATGGTCAGCCTTATTACGTCGTGCCGGCGACGGACGGGAACAACCCATCGGCAAGCACCACCTGCACGGTCGGCTATTCGGCGACGGTCGGCGGACCGTGCAGCGGGACGTCGGTCAACACCCCGCTGTCGGGGCAGCCAATCTCTCCGTTCCTCGAACGCTTCGTCGGTGACTCGCCACGTCCGCGCATTTCCGTCGGTACTGGCGTAAACTGGAACTCGCCGTTCGGGCCGTTGCGCATCGATCTCGCTTACGCCCTGCTCAAGGACAAGGGCGACGATAGTAAACTTGTAACATTCAATGTGGGGACACAATTCTGATGAAGACCACCTATTCCATGCTGCTCGGTTGTGTCGGGCTGTCGCTCGCGGGTGCTGCTCAGGCGCAGGTCGGCGGTATCGCGATCGCCGATCCCGAGACCGTCATCCTGACGGCAAAGGCGCTCGACGCAGCGAACACGTCGATCGCAACGACCTACAAGGCGCAGCTCGACCAGGCGACCGCGCGTGCACAGGCGCTCCAGGCCCAGCTCAACACGCTGTATGCCCCGCTCGATCTCAACAAGGACAAGCAGTTGTCCGACGACGAGATCCAGAAGGCGCAGGCAGCCAAAAACCCGGCGCTCGCCCAGATCGAAACCGCGCAGCGCACCGGTCAGGCCGACGTCGCGCGGCTTCGTGGTCCGGCAACGCTGGCCCAAGCATATGCGATCGAACAGATTTCGCAGAAATATGCCGCTGCCATGCAGGCAGTTGTCGCCTCCAAGAAGCTGAGCCTGTTGCTCTCGGCCGGTAGCGTCCAGTTCAGCACGCCTGCCGTCGATGTCACCGACGACATCAAGGCCGAGCTCGATCGCACGAACCCGACGGTTGCGTTCACGCCACCGGCTGGTTGGCAGCCGAGCCAGCAGACCCAGCAGCTGCTCCAGCAGTATCAGCAGCTTGCCTATATCTCGGCAATGCAGCGTCAGCGCGCCGCTGGTGGTGCTGCCGCTGCGCCGGCTGCGGGCGCCAAGGCACCGCAGGGTCGCTGAGCGTCTGATGGCGGACGGTGAAGGCGAAGGCCGCGGCGCAATGGGCCCGCTCGATATCGGGCGGGTCATGGCGGCGTTGCCGCATCGATACCCGATGCTGTTGGTGGACCGGGTCGAGGAGTGCATCCTCGACCGGTCGATCAGCGCCATCAAGGCGGTGACGATCAACGAGCAATTCTTCCAGGGGCATTTCCCTGGACGGCCGATCATGCCGGGCGTGCTGATCGTAGAGGCGATGGCGCAGGCGGCGGGGATCCTTGCGGTCGAATCGCTCGGTCTCGCCGGATCGGGCAAGCTGGTGTATTTCATGGCGATCGACGGGGCGAAGTTCCGCAAGCCGGTCGAGCCCGGCGTGCTGCTCAAGCTCGAGGTTGCGTTCGTCCAGAAGCGTTCGAGCGTCTGCAAGTTCGCGGGACGCGCGACGATCGACGGCCAACTCGCTGCGGAGGCGAACTTCACCGCGATGATCGCCGACCCGCCCAAGTGATCCTCTGATGGACGGGTTGACCTGGTTCGGCCTGTTCGCGGTTTCGGCAATGTTGCTGTGCTACGCGCTGGAAGACCGCTCGCCCTGGTGGGTGCTGGGTTTTTCCGGCGCGTGCCTGCTTGGATCGACCTACGGCTTCCTGCAGGGCGCGTGGCCGTTCGGTCTGGTGGAGGCGATCTGGTCCGTGGTCGCGCTGCGGCGGTGGTGGACGATACGCTGAGCGTTCGCGAGCGCCATCGAATTGCCTCTGCCGTCGGCAGCGATGATCGAAAGCCTTCGTCTGTCCGCGTGGTAGAGTTGCACTTGGGGCCCGGCTCTGATAGGGGCCGCGCCTTCGCTTGCTGGTCGGAAACCAGCGGCTTTTCGGAGAATTCAGTCGTGAAGAAGAACATCCATCCCGATTATCACACCATCACGGTGCAGATGACCGACGGCACGCAGTTCCAGACCCGTACCACCTGGGGCAAGGAAGGCGACCTGATGACGCTCGACATCGATCCGCTCGCGCATCCGGCCTGGACCGGCGGGCGTGGCACGATGCTCGACGCAGGCGGCCAGGTTGCCCGCTTCAACAAGCGGTTCGGCGCGATGTCTTCCATCGGCAAGAAGTAAGACGGTTTGGGGCGGCGTCGGATCGGCGCCGCCCAAGTCTTTGACTATTTCCCGCAGCCGACGTGCGGTCACGACGGTATGCGGTGTCGTTTGTCGTCGCGTATCCATCCGTTCGACCATGACGGTCCGGCTTGGTTCGTGGGTACACCACCCCTGAAAACGCTAGCTGCACCGATCGTCCTACCCTAAGCAGCCCACATATGTTGCTCCGCTGTTGCGGAAGATTGTGAACCGATCGATTGGTCGTCCTTATCGCTTGAGACCGGGTTTTGTGGGTTTTTTATAAAAGCGCCTGGTCGTTCGACTAGGATAAGCGCGGTAGCAAACTTGTGAGCATATGGACGGCCATGCGGCAAATGGGACATCCCGGCAGGCCCTCACAGGCTAAGCCGTCGCCGATCCGCGAACTGATCGGCGTCCAATAT
This sequence comes from Sphingomonas sp. TREG-RG-20F-R18-01, assembly GCF_022662475.1. Taxonomy (GTDB): domain Bacteria; phylum Pseudomonadota; class Alphaproteobacteria; order Sphingomonadales; family Sphingomonadaceae; genus Sphingomonas. The sequence goes on along the minus strand of NZ_JAKNQQ010000003.1, from coordinate 361,580 downwards.
GTGCGTGGCCTCGCGGCCTTCCTTGTTGTCTTGTATCATCTGCAACCGCAATTGCAGCACCTCGGCTATACGGCCGGGTTCGGCACGGGTCTGGCCGGTGGCGTCGATGCCTTTTTCGTGATCAGCGGATTGATCATGTGGATCACGACCTGTGATCGCCCCAATTCTCCAACCAAGTTCCTGAATCATCGCCTGGTCCGGATCGTTCCTTTGTACTGGATCGCGACCACGATCATGGTTGCGGTAATGGCCATTGCCCCGGCTGTCCTGCAGACTGGACGGTTCGACTTGAACCATGTTGTGGCATCCTACGCCTTCATCGCATGGCCGCATCCTTCGACCGGGTTGATGGAACCTGTCGTGATCCCTGGCTGGACACTCAATTACGAGATTTTCTTCTATCTTGTGTTCAGCGGGTTATTGTTGATCGGTCGATCGTATCGCCTTGTTGTCGCTGCCCTCGTCTTCAGTGCTCTTCCAATCATCGGGCTGATTGCGGGCGTTGGACCGCTTCGCGGGACGCTGTTTGACAGGCAAATCGAGTTTTACACGTCGTCGATCATGTTGGAATTTTTCTCGGGCATGCTGCTCGGAGAGTTTTATGCTCGAACGCGCATGCTGCAATCGATCGGGCCGCGTTACGGATTGGGTATCGCGGTGGTCGGGCTGATCCTGCTGGTGGTCGGCGCCGACACGTTTCCGGAATTTCCGCGTGTAGTCAGCAGAGGTATCCCCGCGTTTCTGCTCGTGACCGGTGCGCTGGCCTGCGATACGGCAGGGGGCGTTCGCCGACACTGGCTACCGCTGCTGGCCGGAAACGCGTCCTATTCGCTCTATCTCATGCACCCGTTCGTCTTGTCCGCGATGAGCCAGTTATGGCGCAAGCTCGAATGGAGTACGTCGATCCCGGCATTGTGGCTGTTCTCGTCGGTATCGATCGCCCTTTGCCTGGTCGTCGCGGCCTTGTCCTTCCAACTTGTCGAAGCGCCCCTGATCGCGTTTTTCCGCAGTCGCCGGACGTGAGATCGTGAACCGGACGGTCGCGACACTGGCGGAAGAGGTGGGATTCGAACCCACGGTGAGCTTGCACCCACGGCGGTTTTCAAGACCGCTGCCTTAAACCACTCGGCCACTCTTCCGTTCGCCCCCGCTTAGCCAGCGTCTGGCGATTTGTGCAAGTCCTACCGGCTTTGGGGCTTCATGCGCTTGGCCCGCTGTGCCAAGGTTCCGGTCATGCGGGGTAACAGCAAAACTTGGCGTCGGATCACGCGCGGCATCGCCGCGGTCCTCGTCTGCGTATCGATGGGCGGGGCTGCACATGCGCAGGACGACGCCGGCTTCCAGACCTATCTGGCAACCCTGCGGACGCTGGCCGAGACACGCGGAGTCAGCCGGGCGACGCTGGATGCAGTGATCCCGTCGCTGACGCTCAACCCGCGCGTGATCGAGCTCGACCGGCAGCAGCCCGGCGGTCCCGCGATCGCGGCGATCCCGAATTTCGCACCGTACAAGGCACAGCATGTCGGGAGCGCGATCATCGCGCGCGGGCAGGCGGCCTATCTGTCCGAACGCGGACGCTTGCAGCGGATCGAGCAACAGACCGGCGTGCCCGAATCGATCATGGTCGCGATCTGGGGGCACGAGACCAGCTATGGCCGGGTGATGGGCGGGTTCGACCTTCCCCGCGCGCTGGCGACGCTTGCCTATGAGGGGCGTCGGCGCGACCTGTTCGCGGACGAATTCATCGCGACGCTGCAGATGATGGACCGCGGCGTGCCGCGATCGCAGCTGGTCGGAAGCTGGGCCGGCGCGACCGGCGGGCCGCAGTTCCTGCCTTCCGTGTATCTTCGCCTCGCCCGCGATGGCGACGGGGACGGGCGCGCGGATATCTGGACGAGCAGCGCGGATACGCTGGCGTCGATCGGCAATTACTTTTCCAATGCAGGCTGGCGCCCCGGCGAACCCTGGGGGTTTGCCGTATCCGTGCCGATGACGTTCGACCGGAACCAGATCGCCACCCGCCTGGTGTCGCCGCGTTGCCCGCGCGTGTTCCAGCGGCAGAGCGCCTGGAAGACGATGGCCGAATGGCGTGCGCTCGGGGTCGTGCCGCAGACCCGGTCCTGGCCGGGGGACCGAGTCCTGGCGACGCTGATCGAGCCGGACGGGCAGGGGCAAACCGCCTATCTGCTGACCGGCAATTATCGCGTCATCCTCGATTATAATTGCTCCAATTTCTACGCGCTGTCGGTGGGTCTGCTCGCCGACGCGGTCGAGCGGTGAGATGAGCCTGGGGGGCTCGCTATTGCTCCTCTCGCTGGCGGCGACGCCGCTGGCGGGGCAGGTGGATGCCCCGCCAGCCGGGGCGGGACCTCGCGCGACCTCAGGCGCACGTGCGCCGGATGCGGTTTGCTATGCGACGATCATGACGCCGTTACCGGAGGGGCCGCTCGGGCCGGTCATGATTGCGGTGACATTCCCTCCGCTGCCGGCCGGAAGCTTCGTCGAACTGACCGCGCTCGATAGCGGACGCACGATTGTCGCACAGGTGCTTGGCGGCCCGGCGGATGGAGCCGTGGTTGGTCTGTCGCCGGGCGCGGCGCGGCAATTGGGGGTTGGCGATCATGGGCCCGTGCGGGTCCGCCCGGTCACCCTGTCGGTCGCGGATCGCGAAGCCCTGTTGACTGGCAAGAGCGTCGCGCCGCGCCTCGACGCCCCGCCGGCGTTGCTTGCGGCCCTGCGGCGCAAGCTCCCCGAAGGTCCTGCCGCTTCGGCGCCTGGCAATTCATCGGCAACGGCCGCTGCACGGGGCGCTCCGTCGCCGGCCGTGCGTCCGAGGGTTGCCAGCACCGGCACGGCTCCAAAGGCCGCGTCCATCCGGGGCAGCTGGACGGTACAGGTCGTGGCGCTTTCCTCCGGCGCGCGTGCGGCTACGTTGGCACGCACGCTGGGTGGGAAGGTTTTAGCAAGCGGTGGGCTGTACCGCGTCCAGCTTGGGCCCTATGCCGATCCACAATCCGCCAAGCGCGCGCGTGACGGCATCGCCCGGGCTGGCTATGGCGACGCCCGCATTCTCCATTCAAACTAGAAGAACGAGAGCCAACATCATGTCATCCCGCCGGAACTGGATCGCCGCCACCGCCATCGTCGCCATTGCTGCGACGACGCCTGCGATCGCCAAGCCCGATTTCCAGACGCCGGCCCCGGTCGCCTATCTCCAGGACTTGTCCTCCGGCGCGGTCCTGTATTCCAAGGATGCCGACCGCCGCATGCCGCCTGCATCGATGGCGAAGATGATGACGGTCTATGTCGCGTTCGAGATGGTCAAGTCGGGCGAACTCAAGCTCAACCAGACCTTCCACGTCCAGCCCGAGACATGGCGCAAGTGGCATAGCCAGGGGTCGACGATGTTCCTGTCGTCGGGCGAGGACGTTAGCGTCGAGAACCTGCTCAAGGGTATCGTCACGCTGTCGGGGAACGATGCCTGCGTCGTGCTGGCCGAAGGCATTTCGGGCACCGAGCAGACCTTCACCGAGCGGATGAACCGGGCAGCCACGAAGCTCGGGCTGACCAACAGCCACTTCGGCACGTCGAACGGTTGGCCCGATGCCGGCGTGACTTACGTCACGGCGCGCGATCTGGCCAAGCTGGCAGGCGCGACGATCCAGGATCACCCGGATCTCTACAAGCGCTTCTACTCGCTTCCGAGCTTTACCTGGGGCAAGACCCTGGGCGGACAGAAGCCGATCGACCAGGCCAATCGCGACCCGTTGCTGGGCCGGGTGCAGGGCGCCGACGGGCTCAAGACGGGCCATACCGAGGAAGCCGGCTTCGGCTTCACCGGATCCGCGCAGCAAAACGGGCGTCGCCTGGTGATGGTGATGGCGGGTCTCGGGAGTTCCGGGCAGCGTGCCGATGAATCGGTCAAGTTCATCAACTGGGGCTTCCGCGCCTGGCAGGCCAAGCAGATCGCGCCCAAGGGGAAGCAGATCGAGACCGCCGAAGTCCAGCTCGGCAGTGCGCGGACCGTGGGCCTGGTCGCGCCGAACGACCTGACCGCTACGCTTCCCGCAGGCGTGGCTGCCGACATGACGCTCAAGGTCGTTTATGACGGCCCGATCAAGGCGCCGATCAAGGCGGGGCAGCATATTGCCGATCTCGTCGTTTCGACCCCCGACATGCCGCAGCAGCGGCTCCCGCTCGTAGCGGCGACCGACGTGGCCGAAGCCGGCTTCTTCGGACGCGCCTGGGCGGGGTTGATGAGCCTGTTCGGCGGCTGATCGCGTGTCGGTGACCGGACGGTTCCTCTCGCTCGAGGGCGGGGAGGGGGCAGGCAAGTCGACGCAGGCGCGCCTGCTCGTCGCCGCGCTCGCCGACCGCGGGATCGATGCGCTGATCACGCGCGAGCCCGGCGGGAGCGAGGGCGCGGAAGCGATCCGGCGGCTGTTGATGGAAGGCAGCGTCGGTCGGTGGAGCGCGCATAGCGAAGCGCTGCTGTTCGCCGCGGCGCGGGCCGACCATGTCGAAAAGACGATCCGCCCGGCGATCGGTGCTGGTCGATGGGTGATCTGTGACCGCTATCTCGACAGCAGCCGCGCGTATCAGGGGCTGGCCGGGGGAATCGATGATGCCGCTATCCTCGCGCTGCACGGGTTCGGTGCGCGCGGATTGTTGCCCGACCGGACCTTCGTGCTCGAACTGAGCCCTGAGGAAGGCCGCGCCCGCGCTGCGGTACGGGACGGCGCCGCCGCCGACCGGTTCGCGGCGCGCGGCGACGCGTTCCACGCCGACGTCGCGACCGCGTTCCGGCGCTTCGCCGCGGCCGAACCCGACCGGTTTCGCGTCATCGATGCCGCAGCAGAAATCGGCGTCGTGTCGGCCGCGCTCCTCGCCGACCTCGCCGACCTGCTGCCGTGACTCTGCCGATCGGCAATCACGCGGCGCATGCGGCGTTTGCGGCGGCGATGCGCAGCGGCGCCTTGCACCACGCCTGGCTGTTCGCCGGCCCGGAGGGGATCGGCAAGGCCAGCTTCGCGCGTGCCGCGGCGATCCGGATGCTTGCCGAGGGTGCGGGGGCCGATCTTGCGCCGGGGTTCGACGTGCCCGAGACGGATCGCACGCGGACGCTGATCGCTGCGGGTTCGCACCCCGACTATCGCGAGCTGACGCGCCAGCCCAAGGAAGGCGACAAGACCGGGCTCGATCTCGCGCGGAGCATTCCGATCGCGCAGGTTCGCGCGCTGGGGCCGATGTTCGCGACCAGGCCGTCGATGTCGGATCGCCGGGTCGTCATCATCGACGCGGTCGACGATCTGGAACGCCCGGGCGCATCCAACGCGCTGCTCAAGAGCCTCGAGGAACCGCCGCAAGGCACGATCTTCCTGCTTGTCAGCCATGCCCCGGGGCGGCTGCTCCCGACGATCCGGTCGCGCTGTCGGTTGCTGCGCTTCGACCCGCTCGACGACGCGGCGTTGACGACGGTGTTGGGGGAAGCCTTGCCGAAGGCGGACGACGCGGAAATCGCGGCGTTGCGGCGCGTGGCGCAAGGCTCGCCCGGCCGCGCCTTGGGGTTTGCGGGGCTCGATCTCGCTGCGCTCGACCAGGCGCTCACTGCGATCGCGCGGGACGGGGACCGCACCAACGCGCGCCGTGGCAAGCTCGCCAAGGCGCTGGCGCTCAAGGCGGCACAGGCGCGCTACGAGGCGTTTCTCGACCGGGCGCCCGCCTTCATCGCGGCGGAGGCACCGTTGCGGACGGGGCAGCGCTTGCGGACCGCGCTCGAAAGTTACGACGCCGCGCGCGCCCTGGCGGCGAGCGCGCGCGCGCTGACGCTCGATGCGCAAGCAACCGTGTACGAAATGGCCGGGATCGTCGCACGGCTCGCTGCCTGAGGCCTTCAATTCGCCGGTTGGTTGCTCTAGGAGGCGGCCATGGCCGACCCTTTTTATATCACCACCGCAATCAGCTACCCCAATGGCCGCCCGCATATCGGGCACGCCTATGAAGCGATCGCGACCGATGCGATCGCGCGTTACCAGCGCCAGCTTGGGCGCGAGGTCCGGTTCCAGACCGGGACCGACGAGCATGGGCTCAAGATGGTCCAGGAAGCGCGCAAGCGCGACCTGACGCCGCGCGCGTTGGCCGACGAAATGAGCAGCTATTTCAAGCAGATGGCAGACGCGCTTGAAATCTCCTACGATCGTTTCATCCGCACCAGCGATGCCGATCATTATCGTGCAAGCCAGGCGATCTGGCAGGCGATGGAGGCGGCAGGCGACCTGTATCTCGACCGCTACGAGGGCTGGTATTCGGTCCGCGACGAGGCATTTTACGACGAGAAGGAGCTGGTCGACGGGGAAGGGGGCGCCAAGCTCTCGCCGCAGGGTACTCCCGTCGAATGGACCGCGGAGGAAACCTGGTTCTTCCGCCTGTCCAAATACCAGCAGCCGCTGCTCGATTTCTTCGCCGCCAACCCCGACTTCATCCGCCCCGAGGCGCGCCGCAACGAAATCCTGCGCTTCGTCGAGGGCGGCCTGTCCGACCTTTCTGTCTCGCGTACCAGCTTCGACTGGGGCGTGCCGGTGCCGGGCAGTCCGGGGCACGTCATGTACGTCTGGGTCGATGCGCTGACCAATTATCTGACCGGCGTCGGCTATCCCGATGACGTCGAACTGTACGAGACGTTCTGGCCGGCGCAGTTGCATATTATCGGCAAGGATATCGTGCGTTTTCATGCCGTTTACTGGCCGGCTTTCCTGATGAGTGCGAACATACCACTGCCGCGCGCGGTGTTCGGACACGGCTTCCTGCTCAACCGCGGGGAAAAGATGTCGAAGTCGCTTGGCAACGTCACCGATCCAATGGCGCTGGTCGATCATTTCGGGGTGGATGCGCTACGCTATTTCCTGTTGCGCGAAGTCAGCTTCGGGCAGGATGGCAGCTATTCCGCCGAAGCGATCGTCACGCGGTGCAACGCGGACCTCGCCAACAATCTCGGCAATCTCGCGCAGCGCTGCCTGTCGATCATCGCCAAGGCCTGTAACGGTGTCGTCCCGGCGGCGGGCGCGGCAACCGAAGCAGAGACCACGCTCGCAACGAGCGTGGCGGCAGCGGAGCAGGGGTTGCACGATGCGATGCACGATCTGGCGCTGCATAACGCGCTCGACGCGGTGTGGTCGGCAGCGCGCGATGCCAATCAGTATTTTGCGGACCAGGCGCCGTGGAGCGTGCGCAAGACCGATCCGGCCCGCGCCGATACGATCCTCTATCATGCCGCCGACGCGATCCGGCGGATCGCGATTCTTGCGCGCTGGGCGATCCCGGGCGGCGCGGACAAATTGCTCGACCTGCTGGGCCAGTCGGCGGACGCTCGCGGTTTCGCGGCGCTCGGGCATCCGCTTGCGGCGGGGCTGGCGCTGCCAGCGCCCAGCGGGGTGTTTCCCCGGCTCGAAGCGCCCGTGGAGGCTTGACGATGTTCGCCGACAGCCATTGCCACCTGAACTACAAGGGCCTGGCGGAGCAGCAGCCCGAGATCCTCGCGCGCGCACGCGGGCGGGGGGTCGAGGCGATGCTCAACATCGCGACGCGCGAAAGCGAATGGGACGCCGTGCTCGCGACGGCAGAGCGCGAGCCCGACGTCTGGGCGACGGTCGGAATCCATCCGCATGAAGCCGACCAGCATCCCGATGTCGGGACCGCCCGGCTGATCGAGCGGGCGCAGCATCCGCGCGTCGTCGGGATCGGCGAGAGCGGTCTCGACTATTTCTACGACCATAGCGATCGCGATCGCCAGCAGGCGAGCTTCCGCGCGCACCTCGCGGCGTGCCGCGCAACGCAACTGCCGATCGTCGTCCACACGCGCGATGCCGAGGCGGATACGGCGCGCATCCTGCGCGAAGAGCTGGAGCAGGGGGCCTTTCCCGGGGTCATTCACTGTTTCACGGCGAGCGGTGCGTTTGCCGACATCGCGCTCGATCTCGGATTCTACATCTCGATTTCCGGCATCGTGACGTTCAAAAACGCCAAGGACCTGCAGGAAACCGCCGCCCGATTGCCGCTCGACCGATTACTGATCGAAACCGACGCACCGTTCCTGGCGCCAGTCCCGCATCGCGGGAAGACGGGCGAACCGGCGTTTGTCGCCGACACGGCTGCATTCCTGGCGGATCTGCGCGGCGAGCCGCTGGAAACGCTGGCGCATGCCACGCGCGCCAACTTCCATACGCTGTTCGCGAAGACGCGCGGATGAGAGTGCGGATCCTTGGGTCCGGAACGTCGTCCGGCGTTCCGCGGATTGGCAATGACTGGGGCGAATGCGACCCTGCGAACCCGAAAAACCGCCGGACGCGGGCTTCGGTGCTGATCGAGACCGCAACGACCCGCATTCTGGTCGATACCGGCCCCGACATGCGCGAACAGTTGCTTTCGGCGGGCGTCGCGACGGTCGACGCCGTCATCTGGACGCATGATCATGCCGACCATACCCACGGCATCGACGATTTGCGGCAGGTCTATCATGCGCTCGGCAGCCCCGTTCGCGGCATCGCACGGCCTGCGCTGGAAACACGGCTGAAGGATCGGTTCGGGTATATTTTCCAAGGACTGAACGGCTATCCCAAGGTCGCGTCGCTCGAATCACTGCCCGACGAGATCCGGATCGGGGACATCGACGTGCGCGTCGCCGACCAGCCGCACGGCAGCATCCAGTCGGCCGGCCTGCGATTCGAGGGCGAAGGCGGCGTGATCGGTTATGCGACCGATCTCAGCGGCATGACGGAGGATATGGTCGTCTTGTACAGCGGTCTCGACATATGGGTGGTGGATGCGCTCCGCAAACGGCCGCATCCATCGCACCCGGACCTTGCAACGGCATTGCATTGGATCGCGACACTGCAGCCAAGACGGGCGGCGTTGACCCATATGGATCAGACCATGGATTATGCGACCTTGCTGGGTGAGCTGCCGGAGAATGTAGAGCCGGGCTATGATGGCCTGGTGCTGGACGCGTGAACGCCTTCGTCACGGCGCTGGTACTGATCCTGCCGATCGCGGCTCTTGCGTCGCGGCGCCTGCCAGCACGGACGGTGATCAAGCTGGCGCTGGTATGGACGGCAATCTTCGGTGGCTTATTGGGGATCGTTTGGCTCTGGCAGCACGCGGACAACATTACTATTTAACATAATGTGTATTATCGGTCTGACGGATAATTGGTGGTGGAAATTGGCATTTGCCAAACAGTCCGTCGCCGGATCGCTTCCGCCCCCGTGGCTGCCGTCTCCTCAAGCCCGCTTTTGTCGACGGCCTGGTCATGGCATGAAAAGGCTTCTTTGCCCGTTAGGTGTTTTTTCGAAATGGTCCACGATGTCTACCGCTCGATGCCCCTGAGCGACGCGCCGGCTGCGTTCGCGGGCGAAGCGCAATGATCGACCGTCTGGTTGCCATCATGGCGCGGTTGCGCGATCCGGATACCGGCTGCGCATGGGACATCGCCCAGGGATTTGAAAGCATAGCGCCCTACACGATCGAGGAAGCCTATGAAGTGGCGGACGCGATCGCCCGGCGCGATATGCCCGAACTCAAGGACGAGCTCGGGGACCTTCTGTTACAAGTCGTGTTCCATTCCCGCATCGCCGAGGAAGCGGGATATTTTGCGCTGCCCGATGTCGTCGCCGCGGTCAGCGACAAGATGGAACGTCGCCACCCGCACATCTTCGGCGACGGAGGCACTGGCGGTTCCGCAGCATGGGAGCAGATCAAGGCCTCCGAACGCGCGGACAAGGGAAGCGTAGGAGCGCTGGACGGGGTTGCCATCGGCCTCCCCGCGCTCCTCCGCGCCGACAAGCTCCAGCGCCGTGCGGCACGGACAGGGTTCGACTGGCCTGATGCCAACGGCCCCCGGGCCAAGATCGACGAAGAGATTGCGGAGGTGGAATCCGCCGCATCGGCGGATGCGATCGAGGACGAGATCGGGGACTTGCTGTTCTCCGTCGTCAACTGGGCGCGCAAACTGGGCGTCGATCCCGAAGCGGCGCTCCGGCGGGCGAATGGCAAATTCGAGCGCCGTTTCAGCGCTATGGAACGGGAAGCTGGGCCCGCGTTCAAAGGTCTGACCCTCGCCGAAATGGAAGCGTCCTGGCAACGCGTCAAACGGACCGAGGACTAGCGGCCCGCACGCACCGGCCTGCCTCCGTCCGCAGACGTATCGCGCGTTCGCAGCAGCAAGCGCCCAGCAACCCGCCGCCATTCCACCGCTCAGTCGTTGCGCTGGCAGAACCGTTCGTAATCCCGTTCCGCCATGCGCACCTCATAGACGGCCGTATCGCCGTCGATCGTCTGCCCGCTGACCTCTCCGTGCGCATGCAGCCACGCCGCCCCGGCGCCATCCGCCGCGTCCAGCGTGATCGCGTACCGACGGTGACTTGACGTCAGTAAAGCGGCGACCGTCTCCAGCAGATCGGACACCCCTTCCCCGGTCAGCGCCGACAACGCCACGATATCGTCACGACGCTGCGCCTCGCCGAGCATCTCGGTGCGCTCGTCCGGGTCGAGCAGGTCCAGCTTATTCCAGGCCTCGATCCGCGGTACCGACGCTTCGACACCGATATCGCGCAGCACCGCCTCGACATCGTCCTTTTGCGCAATGCTGTCCGGATGCGCGATGTCGCGGACGTGGATTAGCAAGTCGGCCGAGACGACCTCCTCAAGCGTTGCCTTGAACGCAGCGACGAGCTGGGTCGGCAGTTCGGACACGAAGCCGACGGTATCCGACAGGATCGCCTTGTCGATCCCCGGCAGTGCGATCTGCCGCAACGTCGGGTCCAGGGTTGCGAACAGCAGGTCTTCCGCCATCACGTCGGCACCGGTCATCCGGTTGAACAGCGTGGATTTTCCGGCGTTCGTGTAGCCGACCAGCGCGATTACGGGCCACGGCGCGCGCTGCCGCCTGTCGCGATGCAGCCCGCGCGTGCGCGAGACTTGCTCGAGTTCCTTCTTGAGCCGCGCCATCCGGTCGCGAATGAGCCGGCGATCCGCTTCGATCTGGGTTTCGCCCGGACCGCCGAGAAAGCCGAAGCCGCCGCGCTGGCGCTCAAGGTGGGTCCAGCTCCGCACCAGACGTCCTGCCTGGTAATCCAGATGCGCGAGTTCGACTTGCAGCCGCCCCTCCGCCGTCGCGGCGCGTTCGCCGAAAATCTCGAGGATCAGCCCGGTCCGGTCGATCACCTTCGCGGACAGCGCCTTCTCGAGATTGCGTTGCTGCACCGGTGTCAGACTGGCGTCGAACACGACCAGCTCGGCCTCCGCCATCTGCACCGTTGCCGCAAGCGCCTCCAGCTGCCCCTTGCCTATCAGGGTCGACGGCTGAAGCGCGCGCACCTTGACCGCGACCCGGTCGACCACTTCGACATGGATCGCCATGGCCAGCCCGGCGGTTTCGGCGAGGCGCGCCTCGGCATCACGCGAGGATGCGCCGGTATCCGGATAAACAACGACGGCCTTGGCACCGCGGGCGACATCGTCGCGGTCGCGTTCAAATCCTGTGGTCAAAAATGGTCCTCAATCTTCGTCGGAGCCCGCTGTCTCATCAGCGAGATTAAGCGGATGCGCGGGCTGGATGGTCGATACCGCATGTTTGTAGACAAGCTGCGCCATGCCGTCGCGCTGGAGCATCATGCAGAACAGGTCGAACGCGGCGATCTGGCCCTGCAGCATTACACCGTTGACCAGGAACATGGTCACGCTGTCCTCGGACTTGCGCACCGCGTTGAGAAAGATCTCCTGCAGCAACGGCTGCTTGCGCTGTGCTTCACCGATCGCGTTGACGATCGCGTCGACGTCGATCGTATTTGCCGGCATGATCGTGGAAATGGCATGCTTGTAGATCAGCTGCGACTGGCCATCGCGGCGGAGCAATACCGAGAAGTTGTCGAACCATGTTACGATTCCCTGCAGCTTCACGCCCTTTACCAGGAACATCGTGATCGGCGTCTTGGTACGGCGGAGCGCGTTCAGGAAGAGATCTTGCAGCGAAGTCTGTTTGTCGGCCATCGGTCGATCCTTTGTTCTTGGCGGGTTTTCCCGCGGCGCGCCGGTGCCCGGCGTCGGATAGTGACGAGATGCTAATCTAGGGACGCCCGGGTCCCACGTCCACTAGTCCTCACGAACTTCGGTGATGCCGAGAAGCTTGAGCTTGCGATGCAAGGCCGAGCGTTCCATTCCGATGAAATTCGCCGTTCGCGAGATGTTTCCCGAAAACCGCCGGATCTGGACCCGGAGATATTCACGCTCGAAGCTCTCGCGCGCCTCGCGAAGCGGCGCGCCCATGATGGCCGTGGCCCCGCCGCCCATCTCGCCCGGATCACCCAGGATATCGGGCGGCAACATGTCGACGTCGATCCGCGCCAGCCGGTCGCCGGGCGCCATGATGATCGTCCGCTCGACGATGTTGCGCAGCTGCCGCACGTTGCCCGGCCATTCGTAGGATTGCAGCGCGACCATCGCGTCGGGGGCGACCTGTGGCGTCGCAACCCTGCGTTCCGAAGCGTAATGCGCCATGAAATGATCGATCAGGACCGGGATATCCTCCCGCCGTTCGGACAGGCCGGGGATCGCGACCGGAACGACGTTGAGCCGGTAATACAGATCCTCGCGGAAGCGGCCCTGTTCGATTTCGTGCGTCAGGTCGCGCGCGGTGGCGGACACCACGCGCACGTCGACCTTGACGACTCGCTGCCCGCCGACCCGGTTGAACGCCTGTTCGGTCAACACCCGGAGGATCCGCCCCTGCGTCGCCAGGGGCATATCCGCGATTTCGTCGAGGAACAGCGTCCCGCCATGGGCCTGTTCGAGCAGGCCGGACCGGACCAGCTGCCCCCCTTCTTCAACGCCGAACAGTTCTTCCTCGACCCGCTCCGGCGTCATGCGGGCTGCGCTGACGACCACGAAGGGGGCGGTGGCGCGCTGGCTCCAGCCGTGCAGCAGCCGCGCGGCGACTTCCTTGCCGACCCCTGCCCCGCCCATGATCAATACGCGACTCCCGGTCGAGGCGACTCGCTTGAGGGTCGCGCGCACGCCGTTGATGGCGGTCGAGCTACCGGTCAAATCGTTGTCGCGACCGACGCTTGCACGCAGGCTCGCAACCTCCGCGCGTAGCCGTTCGGTCTCGGTCGCCCGTGCAACCATCAGCAGCAGGCGTTCCGCCTCGAACGGTTTCTCGATGAAATCGGCAGCACCGCGCCGGATCGCGGCCACCGCCGTATCCAGATTGCCATGGCCCGAGATCATCAACACCGGAATCGACGGATCACGCCGCTTGATCTCGTCGAGCAGTTCCAGCCCGTCGAGCCGCGAGCCATGCAACCAGACGTCCAGCAGCACCAGCGAGGGGCGCCGCACCGAAATCGCTTCCAACGCGGAGTCGCTGTCGCCGGCGACCCGTGCGTCATAACCTTCGTCTTCGAGGACACCGGCGACCAGATCGCGGATGTCACGTTCGTCGTCGACGACAAGGATATCGAGGGGCATGGTTCAGGTCCGGTTCTGTACGAGGACTGGCGCGGAGGATGCGCTGTTGGACGAGGACGACGCGAGGTCGTCTCCGCCCTCGAGTTTGGCGAGTTGTTCGGTATCGAAGCACAAGGTGACGATCGTTCCTCCGCCCGGGCGGTCGGCGAAGCTGATCGTTCCGCAATGTTCCTCCACGATCTTCTTGACGATCGCGAGGCCGAGCCCGGTTCCCCGCGCGCGCGTGGTGACATAGGGTTCGACGATGCGGTCCCGTGCCGCCGGCAGGCCGATGCCCGTATCGGAAACGGTCAGTACGGTCCGGCCGTCGCCGGGCTCGATCGCCATGGCGATCGCCGCCTCGTGCGCGCCTGGGTTGGCTTCGACCGCCTCGACCGCATTCTTGACGATGTTGGTCAACGCCTGGCCGATTTGGCGGCGATCGCACACCAATGGGGGCGTAGTTTCCGGGCATTCGAGACTGAACGTGATGCCCGGGTGCGCGACCTCGTGCAGGAACAGCGTCTGTCGGGCGATTTCGACCAGCGACTCTTCCCGGAAGACGGGCTTGGGCATCCGCGCAAAGGACGAGAACTCGTCGACCATGCGGCGCAAGTCGCCCACCTGGCGGACGATCGTATCGGTCAGTCGCGCGAACGTCGTGTCCTCGGGATCGATCTGCTTGCCATAGCGACGCTGGAGCCGTTCGGCGGCGAGCTGGATCGGCGTCAGCGGGTTCTTGATTTCATGCGCGATCCGGCGGGCGACATCCGACCATGCCGCACGGCGCTGGTCGAGCAATTGGCCGGTGATGTCGTCGAAGGTCAGGATCGGCCCCTCCGCCGCGCGCGTGATCTTGACCGCGAGCGTCCGCATCTCATTGCCCTGGCCCAGTTCGACGATCGCATCGCGGTCGTCGCGCTCGATCAGCGCGGCCAACTCCGGCGAAACGACGCTCAGCGGTTTTCCAACCGGCGTGTCGTCGGCGCTTTCGAGCAGCAGGATGGCCGAGCGATTGATCAGGCGAATCACCCCCTCGGGCGAAACGGAAATGACGCCAGCGGTCACGCCCGACATCACCGCCTCGATCAACGCGCGACGGCTCTCCAACGCGCCAGTCTGCGCCTGGAGCCGCTCCGTCATCTGGTTGAACGCCGTGCCGAGCGTGCCGAGTTCATCCTGTACCTTGGTCTCGGGCACCCGCGCGGTCAGGTCACCCGTCGCGACCTTGTGCGCGGCCGCGACCAGCTCCCCGACCGGCCTGACCAGCCGGTCCGCCACCTCGAGCGCGATCCACACCGCGATGGCAATGATGAACAACGACATGGCGAGCAACGCCGCGTTGAACTTCAGCTGGAGCGACCGGGATTTGGCGATGAGATCGCGGTAGCTCGACAGCACCGCGATGCTGCGTTTCGACTGCACTTCCATCACCCGGACGTCGGAAATCGCGACGGTCAGCAAAAAGACGTTGGTCGTGCCGGGTACCAGCGTCACCGTCTCGATCCGGTCGCCCTTGACGGTGGTGATGCTTGCCGTTCCGGCCCGCAGCCGATCGAGCTCTGCCTGCGACACTTCCTTGCGATAATCGAGGTTGTCGGGATTGACCTGGACGATCTCGCGGGAGGCGCCCTTCGGCTCGGCGATGAACAGGAAGCCGTCCGACAGGCTGCGAAGATAGATCTGCTGGAAGAAGTATTTGGGAAATTCGGGCGAGCGCAGTTTCACCTGCAGGTTGTCCGAAATATCCGCAGCCGCGAACACCGCCTGGTCCTGCCAGCGGCGCAACATCTGATCGTAGGACGTTCGCGCCACGCCGGTCGCGTTTTCGATCATGCTGCGCGCCTGGTCCGAATACCAGAACTGAACGCCATATTGGAACAGCAGCGACGCAAACACGACGACGAACAAGGTCGGAACCGCGGCAATGACGGAGAACAGCGCCACGAGTTGCACGTGCAACCGCGCGCGTCCACCAATCGGCATCCGCGCCGCGCGCCGCATCGCGATCCGGCGGCCCAGCAACACCAGCAGGGCACCAGCCGGCAACAGATTGGCCACGAGCAGCAGTGCGATCACCGGCGGGCTGAGCAAAGCGTGTGACGCTGCTCCATTCGTGATGACGAAATAGGTCGCGAACGCGATCGCAATCGCCGCGCTGAGCACCAGCACCTCGATCGCCGGAACGATCCGAAACGGCGAGGACCGGGGGGACGCGGATACAGTCAAAGCGGGCGCACTGCCTTCCATCGTGACATTGGTACAACGCTATTGTGGCCGAGAAAACACACTTAATACTCGATCGATCGCATTGTCGAGCCCACCGGTCGGACGTCAGGCGTCGATGCCAAGGACATCAAGGCGCTTTCGCAAGGTGTTGCGGTTGATTCCCAGCGCTCGCGCCGCGCGCAGCTGATTGTTGCCATGGCGCGCCAGCAGCGCCTGGATCATCGGCCGCTCGACCTCCGCGATGATGCGGTCGTACAGCGTTCCATCGTCGAGCGCGGATGGCTCCTCGATGGCGAGCCGTGCGATCCGCGCATGGATCGCGGCTTCGATCCCGGCGTCGCCTGCCGGCCGCTGCTGCGGCGCGCCGCCGCCCAGCATCGCGCGTACCTCGGCGCCGTCGATCCGCTCGTCCCGCGCGAGCACCGACATGCGGCGCATCATGTTTTCCAGCTCGCGAACGTTACCTGGCCAGTCGTACGCTTCCAGCACGGCTAGAGCATCCGCCGCCAACTGCTTGCGAGGCAGGCCGTCTTCGACCGCACGGTCGAGAAAATGCCGGGCCAGCAGGGCAATGTCCTGTCGTCGGGCGCGCAGCGCCGGCAAGGTGACCGGCACGACGTTGAGCCGATAGAACAGGTCTTCGCGAAACTGCCCCGTCGCAACCAGTTGCGCGAGATCGCGATTGGTGGCTGCGACGATACGCACGTCGGCGCGGATCGTGCGCGCGCCACCGACGGTCGTGAACTCGCCGGACTGCAGGACGCGCAGCAAGCGGGTCTGCGCCTCCATCGGCATGTCGCCGATCTCGTCCAGGAACAGCGTTCCGCCCGCGGCCTGCTCGAACCGTCCGGCGGATCGCGCTTGGGCGCCCGTAAAGGCGCCGCGCTCGTGACCGAAGAGCTCGGCCTCGATCAGTTCGCGCGGGATCGCCGCCATGTTCAACGCGAGAAACGGGGCACGACGGCGTGGACCCAGGTCATGAATGGCGCGGGCGACGAGCTCCTTGCCCGTTCCCGACTCGCCGGACACCAGGACGGTCAGGTCGTTGGAGACTACCCGCGCGATGATGCGATAGACGTCCTGCATCGCCGGTGATCGTCCGATCAGGGGCAGCGCATCTTCGCTGGCGATCGGCTCGAGCGCTCCGCTCGACCCACGCGCGAGCGCGCTCTGCACGCTCTGCGACAGCGCATCGAGGTCGAATGGCTTGGGCAGGTAATCGAACGCGCCGACCTCGGTCGACCGTACCGCGGTGGTCAGCGTATTCTGGGCCGACAGGACGATGGCTGGCAGGCCGGGGTGCTGCGCAACGAGCCGTGCGACCATATCCAGCCCATTGCCGTCGGGCAGGACGACATCGGTCACCAGCACGTCGGGCAGGCCGGCGGACAGACGCGCGTCGGCCTCCGCGATCGTCGCCGCCAGGACGACGCGATGTCCATCGCGTTGCAAGGCCTGACCGACGACCGTGCGGATCGCCGCATCATCGTCGACGACCAGGATCCGGCCCGTCCGGTTCATGCCCGACCGCGCGGGAGCATGATACGAAACACGGTCATCGGTGGTGTTCCTTCCCGCGCATATTGGACGATCCCGCCCATGTCGCGCACCAGCTTGTCGACGAGCGCGAGGCCAAGTCCCTGCCCCTCCGGCTTCCCCGAGATGAACGGGTCGAACAGATGGTCGGCGATGTCCGGTGGCGCGCCGGGGCCATTGTCGATCACGCAGATCTCGATCGGCAGCGGCCGCCGCGGGCGACCCGGCGCGGGCGCGATCGCCATGCCGTGGCGGTATGCGGTCGCCAGCGTGATGCGGGCATCGGCCTGTTCCCGCATCGCCTCGCTCGCATTCTTGAGCAGGTTGAGCACCACCTGCAGGATCGAATCGCGGTCCAGCTGCGCGGGCGGCAGCGATGGGTCGAACCGTTCCTCGATCTTCACATGCTGCGCAAAGCCGGCGAGCGCGACGCGACGCGCATGGTCGAGCAACGGGTAGACGTTCTCGGATATCAGGTTGAGCGGACGCGTATCGGTGAAGTCCTGCATCCGGTCGATCAACGCGGCGACCCGATCGACTTCGGTGGTGATCAGCGTCGTCAGCTCGGCGGCGCCCTTGGCCTTGGACAAGAGTTGCGCCGCCCCCCGGATCCCCGACAACGGGTTCTTGATCTCGTGCGCGAGCATTGCCGCCGCGCCGATCGCCGCGCGCGCGGCGGCGGCGCGGTCCGCACTGTGCCCCATGCGTCGCGTCGCGGCGGCGTGATGAAGCGTGATCGTCCGCCAGCCTGGATGATCCGCGATCAGCGTCTCGACATAATCGACGCGCACGCTGCCCCCGCGTGCCAACAGGATCTCGGTGTCGAACGCCGACAGGCCATGATCTTCGCGCGGGTTGTCGACGTCGGGCCGCTGCAGCACCGACGCCAAGGGCTGCCCCTCCATCGTGCGCTCGGACAGATTGAGCAACGTCTCGGATTCGGCATTGGCATGCATGATCCGCGACCCCGGGTCGACGACCAGCACCGCGACCGGCAGCGCCGCGAAAAGCTCGGCGAAGCCCGGCCCTGGCTCCTGCCCCGCGCGGGTCACGCGGCGGCGCGGCTGCGCCACGGGGCGTAGAACTCGGCAAGCATCGCCTGTACGACCTTGGGGTCCGGGATCTGGTTGACCTTGTTTCGAAACTCGGCCGAGCCGTGGAGGCCGCGGGTGTACCAGCCGATATGCTTGCGCGCCATGTTGACGCCCGTCTCGGTCCCATAGTGCGTCAGCATCGCATCGTAATGCTCTGCAATAACGGTATATTGTTCGTCCAGCGACGGATCGTCGCGACGCCGTCCGTGCGCGAACCATTCCATCACCTGCCCGAGCAACCACGGCCGGCCATAGGCCCCGCGTCCGATCATGATCCCGTCCGCGCACGATTGCTCCAGCGCGGCCTCGGCATCCTCGATCGAGCAGATGTCGCCATTGGCGATGACCGGAATCGACACGGCGTCCTTGACCGAGCGAATGAACGCCCAATCGGCGCTGCCCTTGTACATCTGGTTGCGCGTCCGACCGTGGACCGTCACCAGCTTGCAGCCGAGGTCCTGCGCGATTCGCGCGAGTTGCGGCGCGTTGAGCGTATCGTGGTCCCACCCCATCCGCATCTTGAGCGTGACGGGCACGGTGACCGCGTCGACCACGCCCCGGATGATCGCGGCGGCATTATCGAGGTCGCGCATCAGCGCAGAACCCGCGTCGCCATTGGTCACCTTGCGCACCGGGCAGCCCATGTTGATGTCGACGATCGCGGCACCGCGGTCCTCGCTCAGCTTGGCGGCCTCCCCCATCTCATAAGGCGTGCAACCGACCAGCTGCATCGACACCGGATCCTCGATCGGATGCCAAGCCGCCTTCTGGATCGACTGGCGCGTCTCGCGGATCGCGGCCTGGCTCGCGACCATCTCGGTGACGTTCAGGCCCGAGCCGTAGCGACGGACCAGCGTGCGGAACGGCATGTCGGTGACGCCGGTCATGGGCGCCAGGATGACCGGGGAGGCGATCGTCACGGGGCCGATCTGCAAGGGGGTAAGCGTGCGCGGGGTCACGGGAGCCTAATCTGCGAGGGGGGAGCGGCGTCTGCCTCAAAAACAGGCAGTCTATAGCCGGGACAGGCGCTTGCGGCAAGGCTGGCGGGACGGCGCGGCATGGTCTAGGCGCGCCGCATGCCATCGACCAAGACCGCCGCCATCATCGTCGCCGCCGGAACCGGCGTACGCTCGGGAAGCGCCGTCCCCAAACAATATGCGCCGCTTGGCGGGCGCGCGATCCTCGCGCACAGTTACGAAGCATTGCAGCGCCATCCGGCAATCGGTCGCGTCATCGTGGTGATCGGTGCCGGACAGGAAGCGGCGCTCGCCGACGCTCTGGGCGATGTCGAGTTCGTGATTGGCGGGGCCACCCGTCGGCGTTCGGTGCTGGCCGGTCTTGAGGCGCTCATCCGTCTTCCCGGCCCGGCCGTAACCGTCCCGCAGCCCGATGCGTTGTCGAATTCCGATCTGGTCGAGGGCCGTGCGACGGCCGAGGTCGAACGCGTGCTGATCCATGATGCCGCCCGCCCGTTCCTCGGCGCGACCGTCATCGACGCGCTGATCGCTGCGCTGGATACGCGGGACGGCGCGGTCCCTGCCCTTCCCGTTGCTGACACGCTCGCGCGCGATACCGCGCTCAGCGGCACGCTGCTCGGCGGAACGGTTGCGCGTGACGGACTGCACCGGATCCAGACACCACAGGCTTTTCGCTTTCCCGTCGTGCTCGCCGCGCATCGCGGCTGGCGCGGCGACGAACCCACCGACGATGCCCAGATGGTCCGCTTGGCCGGTGGCACAGTGGCGCTTGTCCCAGGAGATCCCATGCTCGAGAAGATTACCCATCCCGCCGATTTCGCCGCCGCCGAGGCGCGCCTCGAGACCACGCTGCGCACGCGCATGGCGACCGGGTTCGACGTCCACCGGCTCGAGGTCGGCGAGGAATTGTGGCTCGGCGGCGTCCTGATCCCGCACGACAAGGGCCTGTCGGGGCATAGCGACGCCGATGTCGCGCTTCATGCCATCACCGACGCGCTGCTCGGCACGATCGCCGCGGGCGACATCGGCACGCATTTCCCGCCGAGCGACCCGCAGTGGCGCGGCGCCGAATCGGCGCAGTTCCTGCAGCATGCCGCCGGCCTCATCACCGAGCGCGGCGGGATCATCGACTTCATCGACCTCACGCTGATCTGCGAGGAACCCAAGGTCGGCCCGCACCGCGTGGCGATGCGCGACCGGATCGCTGATCTGTTGCAGCTCCGCCCGGGACAGGTCAGTATCAAGGCGACCACGACCGAGCGACTTGGCTTCACCGGGCGCGGCGAAGGGATTGCGGCGCAGGCGGCCGCGACGGTACGGGTTCCGGAGGATCAGGCGCGATGATGAAGCGGGTGATCGCGGCAACGTGGCTGGCGCTGGCCGCTACGGCGTCCCAAGCGGCGCAACCGCAACAGGGCGCGTGCCTGACCTCGTCGGAGGTGTCGGATCTGGCGCAGGTGGTTCTGCCCGAGGCGATCGGGGCGGCGGGTGTCGCCTGCGCCTCGGTCCTCCCGGCAAGCGCAGCGATCCGCCAGACCAATGGCGTGATGCTCACCCGCTACCGCAGCGAGGCGGACCGCGCCTGGCCGCAGGCGAAACGCGCGATCGGCAAGATCGGCGGGGTCGAGGGCACCGCGATGCTCGATTCGGAACTTGTTCGCCCGTTGCTGACCACGATGCTGGTTGCCGAAGTGACCAAGACTATCCACATTCGGGATTGCGCATCGATCGAACGGATCGTCACCGCGCTCGCCCCGCTGCCGCCCCGCAACACCGCGGACGTGGCCGCGCAGATTTTAATGCTCACGATCCAGGCCAAGACGCGCAAGGGCGAAAAGATCGACCTGCCCGTCTGTTTTGAAACGGCACAATGACGATGGACACGATCCTTCCTACCGAACTGGTCGAGGCAGCGCGCAAAGTGGTCGAAGCCAATCTTGCCGCAGGGCGCCGCGTGGCGCTGGCCGAAAGCTGCACCGGCGGCCTCGTCGCGGCGGCGCTGACCGAGATCCCGGGATCGTCCGAGATGTTCGAATGCGGGTTCGTGACCTATTCCAACGACGCCAAGCTCTCAATGCTGCGAGTCAGCGCCGATGTGATCGAGACGTTCGGCGCGGTCTCGGTCGCGACCGCGTGGAGCATGGCGCAAGGCGCGCTCGAAGCGAGCGGCGCGGATATCGCGGTGGCGATCACCGGCGTTGCCGGTCCGGGCGGCGGATCCGAGAAGAAACCGGTCGGCACGGTCGTGTTCGCCCGCGCGGAGCGCGGGGCCGATCCCGGCCATGTCGTCGCCGACCGCAAGGACTTCGGTGATCTCGGTCGCGGTGGCGTCCGCCTTCAGGCGGCGCTGTGCGCGCTCGAACTGCTGCTGCCGCCCAGCGACGGCGACGACGCGCCGTAAAGCACCTTGGCGCGATCCTCGAACGCGCCGATCATCTTGCGCAACGCGGTACCGAACACCTGCCCCGCGAGCATCTCGAACACCCGGTTCTTGAACGCGAAGTCGACCGTGAAATCGACCGCACAGCCCTGCGGCTCCGGCCGGAAAACCCAGTCGTTGCGGAGATACTTCAGCGGCCCGTCCAGATAATCGACATGGATATGTCCGGGACGTTCCATCTCGACCTTCGAGGTGAACGTCTCGCGCAGGCCCTTGAACCCGACGATCATGTCCGCGACCAGCTGCGTCTCGCTACGCGAACGCACGCGGATCTGCGAGACCCACGGCAGGAACTCGGCATAGCGGCCGACGTCCGCAACCATGTCGAACATCTGCTCGGGCGTGTAAGGCAAATGCCGTGTTTCGGAATGACGGGGCATGTCAGGCGCGCGCCAGCTTCAGCTCCCGCGCAGCGCGCAGGCGGGCAAAGTCGTCCCCGGCATGGTAACTCGACCGGGTCAGCGGCGAACTCGCAACGAGCAGGAACCCCTTCGCGCGCGCGATCGCGGCGAATGCGTCGAACGCCTGCGGCTTGACGAAGTCCATCACCTTGGCATGGCGCGGGGTCGGCTGAAGATATTGCCCCATCGTCAGGAAATCGATGTCGGCCGAGCGCATGTCGTCCATCACCTGATGCACTTCGAGCCGCTCCTCACCAAGCCCAAGCATCACGCCCGACTTGGTGAAGATCGACGGATCGTGCCGCTTGACCGATTCGAGCAGCCGCAACGATGCATAATAGCGCGCGCCCGGACGGATCGTCGGATACAGCCGCGGGACCGTCTCGAGATTGTGGTTGTAGACGTCCGGCCGCGCCGCGACGATCGACTCGACCGCCGCCTGCGTCTTGTTGCGGAAGTCGGGGGTAAGAATCTCGATCGTCGTGTTGGGCGTGGTGCGGCGCAACGCCTCGATCACCTTGACGAATTGCGAGGCACCACCGTCCGGAAGGTCGTCACGATCGACCGAGGTGATGACGATATGCTCGAGGCCCAGCTCGGCGGCGGCATCTGCGGTATGCTGCGGTTCCAGCGCGTCGACCGCG
Source organism: Sphingomonas sp. TREG-RG-20F-R18-01 (assembly GCF_022662475.1). Classification (GTDB taxonomy): domain Bacteria; phylum Pseudomonadota; class Alphaproteobacteria; order Sphingomonadales; family Sphingomonadaceae; genus Sphingomonas. The sequence goes on along the minus strand of NZ_JAKNQQ010000003.1, from coordinate 338,762 downwards.
CGCGGCATTCCGGTCTTGACGTTGCAGAAGGCGCACGCCCGCGTGCAGGTGTCACCGAGGATCATCACGGTCGCGTGTTTCTTTGTCCAGCACTCGCCGATGTTGGGGCAGGCCGCCTCTTCGCAGACGGTGGCGAGGTTGAGGCGGCGCATCAGCGCCTTGGTCTCGGCGAAGGCGGTACCGCCGGGCGCCTTGACGCGGATCCAGTCGGGCTTGCGTTCACGTGCGGGACGGACCGGCGCCTGGACCGAGGGCGCTATCGTTAGCGGCAATGCGAGCGGGGACTTCTCGTTCATGGGTGGCAGATAGCGACTGCACCGCGCGCTTGCCACCCCCTGCATGATCGCTTTACAGAAGCGCCATGGCTGATTTTTCCGAGCTCGTCAGCGGCTATCACCGCTTCCGCACCACCGACTGGACTCGCCAGCGCGATCGCTGGTCGGAACTGTCCAGAGGCCAGAGCCCGCAAGTGATGGTGATCGCCTGCTCCGACAGCCGGGTCGATCCGGCACAGGTGTTCGATACGTCGCCCGGCGAGATCTTCGTGGTTCGCAACGTCGCCAATCTTGTCCCCCCGTTCGAGAATGACAGCGCGCGCCACGGCGTTTCGGCGGCGCTCGAATTCGCGGTGACGCAGCTGAAGGTGTCCGAAATCGTCGTCATGGGGCATGGCTCGTGCGGCGGCGTCAGTGCTGCGCTGACCAACGCGTTCGAGGGCAAGGCTCCCGGTGAAGGCGGGTTCATCGCGCACTGGGTCGACATGCTTGATGCGGCGCGTGACCGGATCGTCGCCGAACATGGCACCGGGCCTGCCGCCGTGCGCGTGATGGAGCACGAAACCGTCCGGGTCAGCCTCGCGAATCTGCGGACCTTTCCGTTCGTCCAGGCGGCAGAGGCGGACGGCACGCTCAAGCTGCGCGGTGCCTATTTCGCGATTGCCGACGGCGTGCTGCACGTCATGGGCGACGACGGCGCGTTCGCGGCCGCGTAAGCGCCCGGCGTTGCTTGCACACCGTTCCGGTCGTACGCTCGGATGATGAGACCGAACACCCTGCGCGCCCTGCGGCGATACCATAGCTATATCGGGCTGTTCTTCGCGCCGATGATCATAGTGTTCGCGGTCAGTGGCGCGTTGCAGACTTTTCGGTTGCAGGAAACCAACGGGTATGGCGGTCCGCCGCCCACCTGGATCGTCTGGCTTGCCAGCGTCCACAAGGATCAGGCGCCACCCCGCGCGCCGCGTGCGGAGCGACCGAAGGCCGCCGCACCGGCGGTCGCTGGGGAAAGGCCTGAACGGCGGCCGATGGGCGAGGCGAAACGGCCCTCGCCGCTGCCGCTCAAGATCTTCGTCGCGCTGCTTTCGATCGCTCTTGCGGGATCGACCGTGCTCGGCGTGGTGATCGCCTTGTCGAACAGGAGCGCGGGGCGGGTGTCGCTCGCCCTGCTGGCGCTCGGGGCGGTGGTGCCGATCGTGCTGTTGTGGATTTGAGGGGGCGACGGGCGGCAGCGACGCCGAACGAAGCTGCCCTTCTTCTTCCTTTTGCTTCCCCGGCGAAGGCCGGGGCCCAGAAGCGCGGACGGATGTAACGACGCGCACCGCCCGAGAAACTTCTGTTCCTCGCTTGGGCCCCGGCCTTCGCCGGGGAAGGGAAAGTGGGGGGGCGGGATCCCGGCTACTTCCCCAGCGCCTCGCGCGCGACCTTTTCGATCTCCGGGTCGAGCGCGGGCGGGGTCATGTCGACATTCGCCTCGAGCGCCTTGATGATCGCGGTCAGCGCGGCGATCCGTCCTGCCTTCTTGTCGTTGCCGTCGATGATCGTCCACGGCGCCGCCTTGGTATCGGTCCGCTTGAACATGTCGTGCATCGCGTCGAGATAGGCGTCGCGCTTGTCGCGGTTGCGATAATCCTCGATCCCGGTCTTCCAGCGTTTCCACGGATGGTCCAGCCGGTCTTCGAGCCGCTTGTCCTGTTCCTTCTGGGAGACATGGACGAACAGCTTGACGATCGTCGTGCCCGCATCGACCTGTTGCGCCTCGAATGCGTTGATCTCGTCGAAGCCCTTCTTCCACTCGGGCTTTTCGGCATAGCCCTCGACTCGCTCGACCAGCACGCGACCGTACCAGCTGCGGTCGAACACCGCGATGTTCCCGCAGGCGGGCAGCTTCTTCCAGAAGCGCCACAGGAAGTGATGGTCGAGTTCGTCGGGGGTCGGGCTCTTGATCGGCCAGACCTGGAAATTGCGGGGGTCCCATTCGGCGCACAGCCGCTTTATGATCCCGCCCTTGCCGGCGGCATCCCAGCCTTCGAACAGCACGATCGCGCGCTGCTTGTGGACGATGTGCGCTACCTGGATATGCGCGAGCCGCTCCTGCAGCGCGTCCAGATCGTCGCCGTAATCGCCGTGATATTTCTTGCCGGCTTCGTAATCAGCAAGGTGTAGCGTCATCGGATCTGGCCCTCGGGGTTGGAACGCGGCGGGGGATGCCGCCAAATCATACGCGCCATCCCCCCGTTCGATCCTCCGAGCGGCCTCAGTTCGCGGCTTCCGCCGCCTTCGCGCCGTCGCCGACGACCTTGAGGTTGAGTTCCTTGAGCTGCTTGGGCGTCGCGAAGTTGGGCGCGCCCATCATCAGATCCTCGGCCTTCTGCGTCATCGGGAAGGTGATGACCTCGCGGATGTTGGGCTCGTCGGCGAGCAGCATCACGATCCGGTCGACGCCCGGTGCGGAGCCGCCGTGCGGCGGGGCACCGCACTTGAACGCGTTGATCATGCCGGCGAAGTTCGTGTCGACGTCGTCCTGCGTATAGCCGGCGATCTCGAACGCCTTGTACATGATCTCGGGCTTGTGGTTCCGGATCGCGCCCGACGACAGCTCGATCCCGTTGCAGACGATGTCATACTGGAACGCGAGGATATCGAGCGGGTCCATCGTCTCGAGCGCTTCCATCTCGCCCTGCGGCATCGAGAAGGGGTTGTGGCTGAAGTCGACCTTCTTCGCGTCCTCGTCATATTCAAACATCGGGAAATCGACGATCCAGCAGAATTCGAACTTCTTGTCGTCGATCAGCCCGAGCTGGTCGGCAACCCGCGTCCGCGCGAGCCCCGCCAGCTTGGCCGCTGAGGCTTCCTTGCCCGCCGAGAAGAAGATGCCGTCGTTCGGGCCCAGACCGAGCGCCTCGGCGATCGCCTTCATCCCGTCCTGCCCGTGGTTGTTGGCGATCGGCCCGCCGAACACGCCGTCCTTCTGCGTCGCATAGCCGAGACCCGGGAAGCCTTCGCTCTGTGCCCAGCTGTTCATCTCGTCGAAAAATTTCCGCGACTTCTCGTGCGTGTTGGGTGCCGCCAGCGCGCGGACGACGTCGCCGCCCTCGACCATCGACGCGAAGCGCCCGAAGCCCGAGCCGCGGAAATGCTTGGACACGTCGGTGATGACGATCGGGTTGCGCAGATCGGGCTTGTCGTTGCCGTATTTGAGCATCGATTCGCGGTACGGGATCCGCTTGAACGGCAGCGGCGAGACGGTGCGGCCCTTGCCCTGCCAGTCGGCGAACTGCTCGAACACGCCGTGCAGCACCGGCTCGATCGCCGCGAACACGTCGTCCTGCGTCACGAAGCTCATCTCGAAATCGAGCTGGTAGAATTCGCCCGGCGAACGATCGGCGCGCGCATCCTCGTCGCGGAAGCACGGCGCGATCTGGAAATAGCGGTCGAACCCCGCCACCATCAGCAGCTGCTTGAACATCTGCGGCGCCTGCGGCAGCGCGTAGAACTTGCCCGGATGCACCCGGCTCGGCACCAGATAATCGCGCGCGCCCTCGGGCGACGAGGCGGTCAGGATCGGGGTCTGGAATTCGGTGAACCCCTGGTCGATCATCCGCTTGCGCAGCGATGCGATGACGTTCGAGCGCAGCAGGATATTCGCGTGCAACCGCTCGCGCCGGAGATCGAGGAAGCGATAGCGCAGGCGGATATCCTCGGGATATTCGTTCTCGCCGAACACCGGCATCGGCAGTTCGTGCGCCGAGGACTGCACCGTCACTTCGCGCGCGCGCAGCTCGATCTCGCCCGAGGGGAGACCCGCGTTCACCGTCTCGGGCGAGCGCGCGACGACGTCGCCCACGACGGTGACGACCGACTCGGGCCGCGCCTTGTCTAGCATCGCATGCGTCGGGCTGTCGCTGTCGGTAACGATCTGAGTGATGCCGTAATGGTCGCGCAGGTCGACGAACAGCAGATTGCCGTGGTCGCGCTTGCGGTGAACCCAGCCCGACAGCTTGACCGAGGTGCCGACGTCGGCGGCGCGCAGCTGGGCGCAGGTGTGCGTGCGATAAGCGTGCATGGCTTTTCTTCTTGCTTCGTCATCCCGGCGGAGGCCGGAGCCGCTGTCCGTCGAGCGGACGCCCGTCGTTCAGCGGTCCCGGCCTGCGCCGGGACGACGGTGAATTGATGGTCCGCGCTTCCCTTTCCAGCCCGCCTTTGTCAAGCCGCCGTCACATGGCTATGGGGGGATGATGCATATCCATCCGCTCATCACCGACACCGCTACGCTCGCGAATCTGTGTACCCGACTGGCCGAGGCCGACTTCGTCTGCATCGATACCGAGTTCATGCGCGAGAACACGTTCTGGCCGGAACTCTGCCTGATCCAGATCGCCGACACCAACGAGGCCGCCGCGATCGACCCGATGGCGCCGGGGCTCGACCTGGCCCCCCTCCTCCAGCTGATGGTCAACAATGACGACGTGCTGAAGGTCTTCCACGCGGGCGGGCAGGATCTGGAGATCATCTACAACCTGACCGGCAAGACCCCCTACCCATTGTTCGACACGCAGGTCGCCGCGATGGCGCTCGGGCAGGGCGAGCAGATCGGCTATTCCAATCTCGTCGACGCCTGGCTCGGCCTGACGATCGACAAGGGCGCGCGGTTCACCGACTGGAGCCGTCGGCCGCTCGATTCGCGGCAGATCGAATATGCGATTGGCGACGTGACGCATCTTGCCGAAATCTTTCCGAAGATGCTGGCGCGGCTGCGCAAGACCGGTCGCGGCGCGTGGCTGGACCAGGAAATGGAACGCATCGGCGATCCGGCGAATTACGCCAACGATCCCGAAGAGGCATGGCGTCGCATCCGCATCCCCAGCCGCAAGCCGGAGGTGCTCGGTCGCCTGAAGGCGCTCGCCCGGTGGCGCGAGATCGAAGCGCGCGCGAAGGATCTGCCGCGCGGCCGCATCGTCAAGGACGAGACGATCGCCGACCTGGCCGGACACGCCCCGCGCAAGCAGGCGGATCTCGCAAAGGTTCGGGGCCTGTCGACGACCTGGGCGCAGAACGACATCGGTGCCCGCCTGATGTCGGCGATCGAGGCGGCCACGCCGATGTCGGCCGATGACATGCCCGCGCGCGACGATCGCAAGCCGGGTCTTGGCAAGGATGGCGCGCTCGTCGCCGACCTGCTCAAACTGCTGCTCAAGATCCGCTCGAAGGAAATCGACGTCGCGGCCCGCTTGCTTGCGCGGACCGATGATCTCGATGCCCTGGCAGCGGGGCAACGGGAAAACCTGTCGATCCTCCAGGGCTGGCGGTTCGACCAGTTCGGCCGGGACGCGCTCGACCTGGTCGAGGGGCGGCTTGCCTTCGCCGTCGTCGGCGGAAAGCTGAAAATGACGCGCACCGAAGACGTTACCTGAAGTTCCCGACCGTCATTGCGAGGTCGGAGCAAGGCCGGCGGCCCGATCGGGAGGCACCTGCCCGGTGCTCCCTCGCCGGGTCGCCGGCGAACCGGCCCGCCGCCCGCGCGGCCGTCGTTACCGACGCTTCCGCCACGTGAAGATCGACGACATGGAGTAATTCCATACCGTCGTGACGGCGATCCCCGCCAGCGCCGACAGGATCAGGTAATTGTGGCGCTGGTACAGCCACCGCGCGATGCCGACATTGGCGAACAGCCCGACTCCGCAGACGAGGTTGAACGTCACCCAGCCCCACGCCAACCGGCGCCCCTTGAGACGTTGATCGCTGTAGGTCAGGATATTGTTCAGGAAAAAATTGCTGGACGTCGCGACCAGCGTGGCGACGGCCTGCGCGATCGCGAACCAGCGGGACTCCCCCCGCGCGCCGAACGCCGCGAGCAGACCTTCCAGCACGGCGGTCAGCACGACGAAGTGCACGACCACCCCCGACCCGCCGACCAGCGCAAAGCTGACGAGCCGGATCGGGACCAGATGCCCCAGCGTCTTGTCGAGCAGGAGCTGCACGTACTCCCACAACACCAGCCCATCGAGCTTGCTTTCGCCGTGCTGGCGGGTGCGGAAGGTAAAGGGCACCTCGGCCACACGCAGCGGGATCGGCGATGACGCGGCAATATCGAGCAGGATCTTGAACCCGACCGACGACAGCCCAGGCAAGGAGGCCATGAACGCGTCTCGGGTAAGCATGAAGAACCCGCTCATCGGATCGCCGATCGCGGTCTTGGTCAACGTGTTGGCCAGCAGCGTCGCGAACCGGCTCATCGCGATGCGTCGCTTGGTCCAGTCCCCCATGCCGCCACCCGCGACATAGCGGCTGCCGACCACGAGATCGACGTCCCCGCGTCGTAGCCGTCCCAGCATGTCGAGCAGAATGGTTTCATCATGCTGCATGTCCCCGTCCATGACCGCGACATAGGGAGATGAGGACGCAAGGATCCCCTCGACGCACGCCGACGCAAGCCCGCGCCGATCGTAGCGGTGGACCACGCGGACGCGGGGATCCTGCAGGGCGAGCGACCGCACGCGGTCGGCCGTGCCGTCCCGCGAATTGTCATCGACGAAGATGACCTCCCATCGCGTCTCGCCGAGCGCGCTGCGCAACGCCTCGACCAGCAAGGGGACGTTGCGGGCCTCGTTGAACGTGGGAACGATGATCGTCAGTTCTGCCGGTAGCTGCCAACTGTCTCCGCGAACGATGTCGGCGACCAGGACGGGTGCCGCACGTTCCGGGATCGATGGGATCATCGATAACCTCCTGGGTGGCGATACAAGCGGCCACCAGAGACAGCGTTAGCCGACTTTCCGATCAAAACAATCTCGGCGATAGGAGGAAAACGGGCAAATGGAATCCGTGTGCCGGTGACGTCAGGACGACGCGATCCGGCTTACCCCCGCCTTGCGCGCCAAGGCGGTCGCCAGCGCGGCGTGACGCCGCTCGACCGTCTCGCTGTACAGGGCGCGGTCGGCGTCCGCCACGCACAAGGTCAGCACGGCTCCGTCGTCGAGCAGCCGGGTTCGCTGCAACGGTCCTTCCAGTCCGCCGCTCATCCGCTGCCCCAATCGCATCGCGAGGCCCCACAACACCGCCCGCTTGAGGTCGGCGGCCGGCGCAAGCATGGCGAGCGGTGCGGGCGTATCAGTGCCACCGCCAAGGCTCGTGAACAGCGCTTGCGCCATCAGCGCGCGCCCGCGTGCGTCGACGGCGATCCAGTTGCCGTGCAGTGCGATTTCGACCCCGCGTTCCGCGCGGAATTCCGGATTGGCGCGCCATCCGACGTCGGCGAGCAGACAAGCCGCCAGCCGCAGTCGGGCCAGGTCGGCCGTATCGCGTGCGAAGAGCGGCCGGATCCAGCTATCGAGCAAGTCCCCGTGTTCGGGGAAACGCCCGTGTCGCTGCCCCTCGTCGCGCGTCGCGACGATGAGCGGGTCCTGCGCGCGGATGACGGGATCCAGCGCGCCATAGAGCAGCCCCTCGCGCAGCCCGAACGCCGATACGATCGTCGTCTCGGTGCCCAGATGCTTGAGCAACACCCCCAGCAACGCCCCGGCATCGCCGAGCGTCGCGGCACGCCCGGCCGACAGACCGGGAACGGCGCGTAGCCATGCCTTGTTGACGTGGCTAATCGTGCGGCCCAGCCGCTCGATCGCACTGCGCGACATGGCGTATTGATGGATGACCGGCAGTGGGTAGCTGTTGATGTGCATGTCGAGCCGGGCCAGCGCCCGCCAAGATCCGCCAACGAGATAGAGCGGCAAGCCGGCCCCCTTCCCCGACCAGCCCGACGTCCGCAAGGCCTGCTCCACCACCCGTTGCAGCGCGCCCGGCCCCTTTGCGCGGATTGCCGCGATCCGCAGGACGCCGAGGGGAAAGGATATGCGGTCGAGGACCTCGCCCCGCGCGACGCGGATCAGTTCGAGGCTGCCGCCGCCGAGGTCGCCGACGATGCCGTCGGCGTCGGGAATGGCGGACAGGACGCCGTATCCGGCGCCGGACGCTTCCTGCTCGCCCGACAGCAGTTCCACCTCCAGCCCCAGCGCCGCCGCGGTGCCGAGCAGTTCGGCCCCGTTGCTGGCGTCGCGGACCGCGGCAGTGGCGACAGTCCGCAACCGAGTCACTTCCATCTCGCGTGCGACGGCGGCGAAGCGGGCAAGCGCCACCGATCCCGTCGCGAGCGCCTCGCGCGCGATCGCGCCGGTCTCGGCCAGGCCGCGCCCCAAGCCGGCCATCACCTTTTCATTGAACAGCGTCGCGGGAAGCCGGTCGGGCCCCTGGTACACGACCAGCCGGATCGAGTTGGACCCGATATCGATGATGCCGGTCCGCTCCGCGCCATTGGCGGCGGGGGGCGGAACAGGGCCGCCGACGGGCTTCGGCTTGCGAAAGATGATGGTGGCCATGATGCGATCAACGCCGCCGACGCAGCGAGAGTTTCGGGACCGACCCGCTTGCCGCGAGCGCGGCTCCGCGGCCGGAAAGCGAGGGGTTGGTCATGAAATACCGGTGCAGGTTGAACGGACGGTCACCCGGCACCACCCGGACGTAGCTTCCATCCGCCTGCAATTCCCAGCTTTGCTCGTCGTCGATCAGATTGGCGACCATGACCTGGCCAAGGATTTGGTCATGCACGGTCCGGTTCTCGATCGGCAGCATATATTCGATCCGGCGATCGAAATTGCGCTGCATCCAGTCCGCCGACGTGATGAACACCTTGGCATCGGGATTGGGAAGATCCTTGCCGTTGCCGAACGCCCAGATCCGGCTATGCTCGAGGAACCGGCCGACCACCGACTTGACGCGGATATTTTCGGACAGGCCCGCAACCCCAGGCTTGAGGCAGCAGATGCCGCGGATGATCAGGTCGATCTGCACGCCGGCATCACTGGCTTCGTACAATTTGTCGATCGTCTCGGGGTCGACGACCGAGTTCATCTTGGCCCAGATCGCGGCAGGCTTGCCGTCGCGGGCATTCGCGATCTCGGCGTCGATCAACGCCATCAGCCGGGGCCGCATGTCCCGTGGTGACAGGCTCACCAACGCCATGTTTTCGGGCTCGACATAGCCCGTTACGTAATTGAACATTTGCGCCGCATCGCGGCCCAGCCGCGGATCGGCGGTGAAGAAGCTGAGGTCGGTATAGATCTTGGCGGTGATCGGGTGGTAATTGCCCGTGCCGAAGTGGCAATAGGTGCGATATTGCCCGGTCTCGCGGCGGACCACCATCGATACCTTCGCGTGCGTCTTCCAGTCGATGAAACCATAGACCACCTGCACGCCCGCGCGCTCCAGGGCCGATGCCCAGAGCAGATTCTGCTCCTCGTCGAACCGCGCCTTGAGCTCGACCACGGCGGTGACCGACTTGCCCGCCTCGGCCGCGGCGATCAGCGCGTTGATGACGGCGGATTGCTTGCCCGCGCGATACAGCGTCTGCTTGATCGCGACGACGTCGGGGTCGGCGGCGGCCTGCTTGAGGAACGCCAGCACCACGTCGAAGGTCTCGTAGGGGTGGTGGACGACGATGTCCTTCGCGCTGATCGCCGCAAAGCAGTCCCCGCCATATTCCCGGATCCGTTCCGGAAACCGCGGCGAGAACGGCGGAAACTTCAGGTCGGGCCGGTCCTCGTCGACGATCGCCTCGAGGTCCCCGACACCGAGGAACGCGCCGCTCTCCGTGACGAAACAGTCCGGCCCGCCCAGCTCGTCGCGCAACACCGCGCCGAGCCGCTCCGGCATGCCGCTCTCCAGTTCGAGCCGGATCACGCGCCCGCGCCGGCGCCGCTTGATCGCATTCGCGAAGTAGCGGACCAGATCCTCGGCCTCCTCCTCGATCTCGATGTCGCTGTCGCGCAGTACCCGGAATTCGGCGGCGCCCAGAACACGGTAGCCGGGAAAGATCAGCGGCGCGAACCGCTTCACCAGCGATTCGACCGCGACGTAGCGCGCCTGAGTCCCCGGCAAGCGTACGAACCGTGGCATCGGCGCCGGCAATAGGACGAGCTCGCGGATCGGCTGGTCGTCCGAGATCCGGACGAGGTCGAACATCACCGCGAGGCCCTTGTTCGAAATGAACGGAAACGGATGCGCGGGGTCGAGGGCCTGGGGGGTCAGGATCGGGAAGATCTGTTCGCGGAACTGCGTTTCGAGCCAGAAAAGCTCCTCCCCACTCAACGCCTCGTCGATCGTGCGCGAGCTGAGCACGCCGATCCCGGTCTCGGCAAGGAGACGCCGCAATTCGCGCCAGACGGTGCGCTGGCTGTCGATCAGCGCATCGGCCTCCGCGACGATCGCGGTCAATTGCTGGCCCGACGTAAGGCCATCGGTCGACCGCCGATCGACGTCCTGCAGTTGCTGCCCCTTCAGGCCGGCCACGCGGACCATGAAGAATTCGTCGAGGTTGGATCCCGAGATCGACAGGAAGCGGAGCCGTTCCAGCAACGGGTGCGCGGCGTTGGTTGCTTCCTCCAGCACGCGCCGGTTGAACGCGAGCCAGGACAGCTCGCGATTGAAGTAGCGATCGCTGCCCTCGCTGCCGGCGAACGGATCGTCGTCGCGACCGAGGATCGCGATATGGGCGGGTCTCGTCATGATGGCTCTGCCGGGTCTGGAGCGCGGCCGCCGATCAGCCCCGCCTCTTGCAATGTTGCCCGCGCGAGCGGGATCGACAAGCGTTTGCGGCGCTCTAGCACGACCTGGTCGAGCAGGTCGACCGCGCGCAGCAGCGCGACGTGCGTCCGCTCGACTCGCATCACCAGCCACTGGATGAGGTCGGGCCGCGCGTCCATGCCGCGCCGCAGGAACTGGCGTTCGAACAGCGCCGCCATCAGCGCTTCGTCCGGATCGCCGATCCGCACGGTGGGGCTGGCCATCAGGCGGGACCGCAGGTCCGGCAGCTTGATGTCCCATTCGGGCGGCGGCGCATCGGCGACGACGACGACCGGACGACGCTCTTCCTGCGCGCGGTTCCAAGCGTGGAAAATCGCCACCTCGTTCTGACGTTCGGCGTCGTCGATCAGCCCGCCACCGGTCTTCGCGGCAAAGATCCGCGCGATCAGGCTTCGGCCCGACTTGCGCGGACCGGTCACCACGACCGCCATTACGGGCCAGGTGCTCCAGTGTTCCAGCTGCTGCACCGCGCGGGCATTGGAGGTCCCGATCAGGAATTCGTCATCGCGCGGGTCGGCCGGCCAATCGAACGGCAGCGCCATTTGCGCGGAGGGGCTCATGGGTGCCGCGTCTGACATCGGTGAATCACCCGGTCGTGTTGTCGGCGGACCCGACCTGGCTGTTCGCGCCGGCCGGCGCCGCGCGACGGATCCGCAAGGTCGTGCCGCTGCCCACGACGGTCCATCCGCGCGACTCCAGTGCGGTTCTGAGCCCGGCGGGCTCCCCCTCCAGCTGTACGCGCACGACCGACACGCCCCCTAGTGCGAGACTGGTGGTGACGGCCGACTGGACGCCGGGGATCGCCTGCAAGGCGGATTCAGTGCTGGTGACGGACGCGGCGTTCGGCGTGTCCACCTGAACCGTGACGACCGAACCGGCGGTCGCCCCCGTTCCTCCGGCGATCCCGTCCAGCCCGGGGCTCGCCAGATCGGTTGGCTGCTCCAGCGGAGTCGGCGTCGCGACGGGTGCGACATAGGCAAGACCGGCATCCCCCATCAGCGCGCCATTACGCAACGCGGCCTGATAGGCATCGTCCAGCCGCTTGACGCCGGCATCGAGCAGCACCGGCAAGGCGTCGCCATTATCGACGCGCAGCGTGAATTGCGCGATCAAGCGATTGTCCGGGCCGTGGCGCGCCTGGAAGGTCCCGATGATCGGACCGCCTGGCCACTCGCGCCGCAGCGTTACGGTCGGGATCAGCACGTCGGTCGCGCCATATTGGTCGAGGACGACTCGCCACCACCCGCGTCCCCGCCGCTCGGTCTGGCCAAAGTTCAACAGCAAGGGATCGGTGCCCGTCCCCGTCGGACGGATATAGTCGATCAGGCTGTTACCGGTGCGATAGCGGAGCCACGCGTCCTGCCACGCCGTCTTCTGTTCGAATCCGACCGCCGCACCGCCGCTGATTTCGATCGGAATCGTCAGCATCGGGGGGGACCGCGTCGCTTCGGCCGCAACGCCCAGGATCGATCCGGCGCGCGCGCGGCTGAACAGGACGCCCAGCCGTGCGACGTAGCGGTTCGGACCGATCTGTTCGTTTTCGACGACGATGCCCGATACCATCCCGTCGAGCGTTCCATCCGACAGCAGCGCGCCGCCGCCGCCGAGCCGCCGCGACAGGATCTGCCAACCCTTGCGCTGGGCGACCCGCCAGCCGGCATAGCGCGCCTGGTCGGCCGACTTCCCGGTGACGTCAACTTCGACGCCGCTCACTTCGTAGCTGCCGGACCCATCTGCCGGGGCCAGCCCCTGAGTCGGATTGTCGCCCTGCGCGAGCACGAACCCGCCCGTCGCCGCCAGCCCCAGAACGGCGGCAAGCCCCAGCGGGCGAAAAATGCGATGGATCGACATGTCGGCGCCCTTTTGGCGAAGGAGGCGTGGAAATCCAAGCGCGATATGGCTAGGCGGGCAGGATGAGCGAAAACGAAGCGGACACGGCGTCCTACACATATGCCCAGGCGGGCGTCTCGATTGCGGCCGGTAATGCGCTGGTCCGTGCGATTGGTCCGATGGCCAAGGCCACGCGCCGCGCGGGCGCCGACGCGGATCTGGGCGGTTTCGGCGGCTTCTTCGACCTGAAGGCGGCGGGTTTTGTCGATCCGCTGCTCGTCGCGGCCAATGACGGGGTCGGCACCAAGCTGAAGCTCGCGATCGAACAGGACGCGCATGACGGGGTCGGGATCGATCTGGTTGCGATGTGCGCCAACGATCTGATCGTCCAGGGTGCCGAGCCGCTCTTCTTCCTCGATTATTATGCGACGGCGAAAATCGACCCGGCGGTCGCCGAGCGGGTGATCGCGTCGATCGCCGAGGGGTGCCTCCAGGCCGGCTGCGCGCTGATCGGTGGCGAAACCGCCGAGATGCCGGGCATGTATGCGCCGGACGATTACGATCTCGCGGGCTTCTGCGTCGGCGCAGTCGAGCGGGACCGGGTGCTGACCGGACGCGAGATCGCGGCCGGGGACGTCCTGCTCGGCCTGGCGTCGTCGGGCGTCCATTCCAACGGTTTCTCGCTCGTGCGCAGGCTTGCCGCCGACAAGGGCTGGAAGCTCGACCGCCCGGCCTTGTTCGACAATGAGGTGCGGCTGATCGACGCGCTGATGGCGCCGACCCGCATCTATGTGAAGTCGCTGCTCCCCCTGCTCCGCGAGCAGCGAATCAAGGGGCTCGCGCACATCACCGGTGGCGGGTTGCTCGAAAACATCCCGCGCGTCCTGCCGGAGGGCGTACATGCGCACGTCGACGCCGATGCGTGGCAGCAGCCACGGCTGATGGCGTTCCTCCAGGCGCAGGGCAACATCGAGCCGGAGGAAATGGCACGGACCTTCAACTGCGGCGTCGGCATGGCGGTGATCGTCGCGGCCGACCAGGTCGGACCAGTGACGGCCGCCCTGCAGGCGGCTGGCGAGACGGTCCTGTCGATCGGGACGCTCGAAGCCGGGCAGCGCGGGTGCACCGTGTCGGGCTCGACCGAGACCTGGGGCGGCAAGGCCGACTGGACCGCCACGCACAATCATGAGTGAGCGGATGACGGCCTCGACCAGCCACGCAAACGTCCGCGCCCGAGCGGGAGCCGCCTAGATGGCGCCGCGAAAGGTCAGGGTCGGCATCCTGCTATCGGGTCGTGGGTCGAACATGACCGCGCTGGTCGAGGCATCCCGCGACCCCGCCTGCCCCTATGAGGTCGTCCTCGTCGCATCCGACAAACCCGCGGCACCGGGCCTTGCCTGGGCGATGGACCAGGGCATCGCCACCTGGAGCCTTTCGCCGAAGGGCATCGGCAAGCCCGCATACGAAGCCGCGCTCCAGACGGCGCTGCGCGATGCGCAGGTCGAGACGATCGCGCTGGCCGGGTACATGCGGCTGATTTCGGACACGTTCGTGGCGGCATGGCGGGGCGGCATCCTCAACATCCACCCCTCGCTGCTCCCCAAATACAAGGGTCTCGACACCCATGCTCGCGCGATCGCCGCGGGCGATCCGGTCGGCGGTTGCTCGGTCCATATCGTGACGGAGGAACTGGATGGCGGCGAAGTGCTCGGCCAGTCCGAGGTCGCGATCGTCCCGGGCGATACGGCGGAAACGCTTGCCGCGCGCGTGCTCGAGGCCGAGCATCGCCTTTACCCCCGCATTTTGGCAGAGTTCGTCGCACGATGAGTCCAGATCCCGCTCCCCTGCTCGACCGCATCCGGTCCCTATGCCTGGCGTTGCCGGAAACGGCCGAACGCGCATCGCACGGTGCCCCCGGCTTTCTTGTCGCCGATGGAAAGTTCTTCGCCTATTTCTGGCATAATCATCACGACGACGGCGAGACCGTGGTGATCGTGAAGACCACGGGCGACGACGAGCAGGCGCAGCTGATCGATCTCGACCCCGCCTGTTATTTCAAACCGGCCTATCTTGGGCCGTCGGGCTGGATCGCGCTGCGGCTCGACGGAGACACCGTCGATTGGGACCGCGTCGGCGACCGGATCGCGATCAGCTGGGAACTGGCGGCGCCACAGCGGCTGCTGGAGGCGGGTGGCCGGTGACCGACCTGCCGCCGCCATCGGACCCCGTCGCCACACCAGCCGAAAAGGCCGAAGCCGCCGCCATCCGACGCCGCTGGGTTTCGCTGGCGGAGATCGTCAGCGTGGCGGGCGTCGCGATTGCGGGGCTCGGACTGTGGCTGACCTGGTCAGACCATCGCAGCGAACAGGCGGAAAAACAGACGCAGTCAGTCACGGAAAGCCGTGAACACGCCCGCTATGTCGTCAAAGCCAGCGTCGCGCGCAATGGCGACATCCTGATCGAGCGCGACGACCGGCATCCCCTGGGCGATGTCGCCGTGGTCTTCCCGGCCGCGCTCGGGATCCCTGCGCAGACGTCGCCGACCCAGACGATCAGTCGCAGCTGGTACGAACGCGCCCTGCTTGCGGCGACCGACGGCGGGGACGATCGCAAGGCGGGCAAGCTGCCCGTGCTGTTGACGGTGCACTATTGGAACGACGATGCGCCGCGCACGGTCAGCGGCATCTACGACATCGTATGGGCCACCAAGGGCCGCCTGCTGTTCGGTCGCGAGCTGAAGACCGAGGCGCTGCGGTTGAGGACGCCTGCCGCGACCAAAGCCGCCCTCGAAGCGGCCTGGGCGATCGAGCGACCGAAGGGCTGAGTGCGTTCGGAGGGACCGATGCCGGACGTGGTGGTCCTCATGCCGCCAGCACATGATCCCGATACGCCGCGCGCAACGCGGTCTTGAGCAGCTTCCCCGTGGCGGTATGGGGCAGCGATTCGACGAACAGGATCTCATCCGGCAGCCACCATTTGGCGACATGCGCGGCCAGATGCGCGGCGATCGCCTCCGCGGTGACCGTACTGCCCGCCTTGCGGACCACCAGCAGCAACGGGCGCTCGTCCCATTTGGGGTGATAGATGCCGATCGCCGCCGCTTCGGCCACGCCCGGGCAACCGACCGCGGCATTCTCCAGGTCGACCGACGAGATCCATTCGCCGCCCGACTTGATGACGTCCTTCGCGCGATCGGTGATCTGCATCGTCCCGTCGGGATGGAGCACGGCGACGTCCCCGGTATCGAACCACTGGTCGGCATCGACCGCATCGGCGTCCGCCTTGAAGTAGCGCTTGACCACCCACGGCCCGCGCACCTGCAGCCGCCCCGAACTGACGCCATCGCGTGGCAGCACCGCATCGGCGTCGTCGCCGATCCGCAGCTCGATCCCGAACGGGATCTGGCCCTGCTTGCAGGCGTGGTCGAGCTGCGCGTCGCGGCTCATCGTGTCCCAATGCGGCGGGTAACAGCCTGCGGTCCCGATCGGCGAGGTCTCGGTCATGCCCCACAGATGCTTGACCGTCGCGCCCATCCCCATGATCCGGTCGATCATCGCGCGCGGCGCGGCCGAGCCACCGATCGTGACCTGGCGCAGGTGTCGCGGCGCCTCGCCGCTCACGTCCATATATTGGAACATCGCGAGCCATACCGTCGGCACCCCGGCGGAATGCGTCACCTTCTCGTCGTTCATCAGTCGGCAGAGCACCTTCGGCTCGTTGACCGCCGAATAGACCACCTTCGCCCCCGCCAGCGCCGCCGCGAACGGCAGGCCCCAAGACGCGGCATGGAACATCGGCACGACCGGCAGGACGACCGACGCGGAGGACAGGTCGAACACCCAGGGCGCGACCTCGGCCATTGCGTGGATCACGGTCGAGCGATGCTCGTACAGCACGCCCTTCGGGTTGCCGGTCGTCCCGCTGGTATAGCAGAGCATGCAAGGGTCGCGTTCGGGGCCCTCGACCCATTGGTAAGCGCCGTC
Organism: Sphingomonas sp. TREG-RG-20F-R18-01; assembly: GCF_022662475.1. Classification (GTDB taxonomy): domain Bacteria; phylum Pseudomonadota; class Alphaproteobacteria; order Sphingomonadales; family Sphingomonadaceae; genus Sphingomonas. The sequence continues at coordinate 322,039 of NZ_JAKNQQ010000003.1, read as the reverse complement.
CTCCGCCGCGATCAGCGCTTCGAACGCGCCGTCGTCCATGCAGACATACTGCTCGATCGATGGCCATTGGGACTTGAGCCGGTCAACGATCGGCTGGAACTGCCGATCGTAGAACAGCACGCGATCCTCGGCATGGTTGGCGATGAAGACGAGTTGCTCGTCGAACAGCCGCGGGTTGATCGTGTGCACCACGCCGCCCATCCCGATCACGCCGTACCACGCGACCAGATGGTGCGCATGGTTCATCGCCAGCGTCGCGACGCGATCACCAGGCTTGATACCCATTTTCTCAAGCGCCTGCGCAAGTTTGCGTGCGTCGATTGCGATGCCTGACCAGTCGGTTCGCGTCTCGCTGCCGTCCGCCCAATAGGTGACGACCTCGCGCCCGCCGTGCTCGCGCGCGGCGTGGTCGATCAGGCGCGGGACGCGCAATTCGAAATCCTGCATTCCGCCGAGCATCGTCTCTCCCATCATCGAGATGGGGCAGCACTCACCCCACCAGAGCCAGCCGCGCTTCGGCGGTCTTGAGCTCCACGTCGCTGACATCCTGCAAGCCTTCGATCCGCTCGGCAAGCTCCCCGTCGAGCAAAAAGTCGCGGCCTAGCAGGACGCGGGCGTGTCCGCCGCCCGCGACCGGGACCTTTGCCCACACCTCGCCGCGGGCGCCGCGGACGTCCTGGAGGAGGGCCGCGAGTGCGGCCATGCCGGCGGGGCTTGCCACGCTCAGCTCGAGCGCGAAGCGGGCGCTGTTGGCGAGTTGCTCGAACGGCTGGATTCGCTTGATCGAGACGCGCGGCGTTTCCTCGCCCGGGCGGCGGTCGAGCTCGACCGTCAGCAGCCCGCAGCCGTTGTTGCGCGCGGCTTCCTCGAGGTCGGCGGCGACGCCGTCGTCGAAGCAGGTCGCGATGAACTGGCCCGAGGGATCGGAACAGGTCGCCATCAGGTAGCGCTTGCCGCGCGCCGAGGTGCGCCAGCGCGCGTCCTCCACTAAAGCGGCCATCGTTGCACCTGCGCGCGTCCCGTCGTCGGGGATCGACAGCTCGCCCAAGGCGGCGAAGCTGCGGGCGCCGTGCATCTTGGCGAGGTGGCCGTGGCGGTCGACCGGGTGGGCGGAGAGGTAGAAGCCGAACGCGTCCTTCTCCTGGTCCATCCGCTGCGCGACCGACCAGTGCGCCGAGCGGGGGAGCTTGATCGGGGGTTCGGCGGCGTCGGCGGTGCCGAAGAGGCCGCCCTGCCCGCTGGTCTTCTGGTCGTGGATGCGGGCGGCGGTCGCCAAAATCGTTTCGGAACAAGCATATAGACCGGCGCGGTTCTCATCGAGGCAGTCGAATGCCCCCGCGGACGCAAGCGTCTCGACTTGGCGCTTGTTCATCAGGCGCGGGTCGACGCGGCGGGCGAGATCGTCGATCGACTCGAACTTGCCGTTCGCCTCGCGCTCCAGCACGAGCTTCTCCATCGCGCCCTCGCCGACCGATTTCAGCGCGGCCAAAGCATAGCGTACGCCGAGGCCGTCGCCTGTATCCTCGACCGTGAACTCGGCCTCGCTGCGGTTGATGTCGGGGGGGAGCAACGCGACGTCCAACCGTCGCATATCGTCCACGAAGATGCTCAGTTTGTCCGTGAGCGTCATGTCGAAACACATTGAGGCGGCGTAGAATTCGTGCGGGTGGTGCGCCTTCAGCCACGCGGTCTGGTACGACAGCAAGGCATAGGCCGCAGCGTGCGACTTGTTAAAGCCGTAGCCGGCGAACTTGTCGATCAAGTCGAACAGTTCGTTCGCCTTGGCCTTCTCGATCCCGTTGATCGTCTTGCAGCCCTCGACGAACCCGGCGCGCTGCGCGTCCATCTCGGCCTTGACCTTCTTGCCCATCGCGCGGCGCAACAGATCCGCTTGCCCCAGCGAATAGCCCGCGAGGATCTGCGCGGCCTGCATGACCTGTTCCTGGTACACGAAAATCCCGTAGGTCTCCGACAGGATCCCCTCGAGCAACGCGTGCGGATAGACGATCGGCTCCAACCCGTTCTTGCGCTTGCCGAACATCGGGATGTTGTCCATCGGGCCCGGGCGATACAGCGAGACGAGCGCGATGATGTCGCCGAAATTCGACGGCCGAACGGCGGACAGCGTGCGTCGCATCCCCTCCGATTCGAGCTGGAAGACGCCGACCGTGTCGCCTTTTTGCAGCAACTTGTAGACACCCTCATCGTCCCATTCGAGCGCGTCGAGATCGAGCACGACCCCGCGCTGCGCGAGCAGGTCGATCGCCTTCTTCAGAACCGAAAGCGTCTTCAGCCCGAGGAAATCGAACTTAACCAGCCCCGCGCCCTCGACATATTTCATGTCGAACTGCGTGACCGGCATGTCCGAACGCGGATCGCGGTACAAAGGCACCAGCTCGGCGAGCGGACGGTCGCCGATCACCACGCCCGCGGCATGGGTCGAGCTGTGGCGCGGCAGCCCCTCGAGCTTCATCGCGAGATCGAGCAGATGGCGGACGTTGCCGTCCTGCTTATACTCGCTGTGAAGCTCGGACACGCCGTCGATCGCGCGCTTCAGCGTCCACGGGTCGGCGGGGAGATTGGGGACGAGCTTCGCCAGCCGGTCGATCTGGCCATAGCCCATCTGGAGCACGCGCCCGGTGTCCTTCAACACCGCGCGCGCCTTCAGCTTCCCGAAGGTGATGATCTGCGCGACCTGATCGCGGCCGTATTTCTGCTGGACGTAGCGGATCACCTCGCTGCGGCGGGTTTCGCAGAAATCGATGTCGAAGTCGGGCATCGACACGCGTTCCGGGTTGAGGAAGCGTTCGAACAGCAGCCCCAATTTCATCGGATCGAGATCGGTGATGGTCAACGCCCAGGCGACGACCGAGCCCGCACCCGAACCACGGCCCGGGCCGACGGGGATATCGTGATCCTTCGCCCATTTGATGAAGTCCGCGACGATCAGGAAGTAGCCGGGGAAGCCCATCTGGATGATGACATCGAGCTCGAATTCGAGGCGCTCGCGGTAGGGGGTGCGCCAGTCGGTCGGGGTGGAGGCGCCCTCACCTTCTTCGCTTCCGCCTTCTTCGCTTCCCCGGCGTAGGCCGGGGCCCAGTTGTGGCGCAGAAGTAGTCGGAGCGCCGTCCTCACCGATCTTCTGTTCCTCTCCTGGGCCCCGGCCTTCGCCGGGGAGGGGAACAGAAGAGGAGGAAGGGGAAGCCGCGGAAACGCGCGCCCCACTCCCCGACAACACCCCCAACGCCGCAATCCGGTCGAGCCGCCGCTCCAGCCCCGCGCGCGCATCGACCCGCAGCTTTTCCGCCTCAGCCTCGCGGTCGCCCGCCAGGCTCGGCAAGATCGGTTTGCGCTTGGGCGCCGCCACGCCGCAACGCTGCGCGACGATCATGGTGTTGTCGATCGCCTCGGGGAGATCGGCGAACAGCGCCTTCATCTCCCTGGCGGGCTTCATCCACGCATCGGGCGAGCTGCGCGGGCGGTCGTCGCTCGCGATATAGGTCGAGTTGGCGATGCACAGCAAAGCGTCATGCGCCTCGCTGAAATCCTCTTCCGCGAAACAGCACGGGTTGGTCGCGACCAGCGGGAGGTTCCGGTCATAGGCGAGGTCGAGCAGCAGCGGCTCGGCCTTGCCCTCGATCTCGCACTGGCGGCGCGTGAGCTCGATATACAGCCGGTCGGGAAACAGCGCCTGCAACCGGTCGGCATAGGCGAACGCGCGGTCGGGCTGATCCTCCGCGAACAGCCGCGCGAGCCCGCCCTCGCGCCCCGCGGTGAGCGCGATCAGCCCGTCCGAACACGCCGCCAGCGCCTCGAAATCGACATGCGCGGCGAGTTCGAGCGGGCGATCGAGATGCGCGCGCGAGACGAGCTTGCACAGATTGTCATAGCCCGTCTTGTCCTGCGCATAGAGCGCGATCCAGTCGATCACCGGGGTCGCGGTCTCGGGCATGTCGGGGCGGCAGAGCCCGAGCATCGTCCCGATCACCGGCTGGACCCCCGCCGCCATCGCCGCGTCGGAGAAGGCCATCGCGGCGTAGAGCCCGTTGCGATCGGTCAGCGCGGCAGCGGGAAAACCGAGCTGCTGCGCGTGCTTGGCAATCGCCTTGGGCTCGATCGCGCCGTCGAGCATGGTGTAGGACGAGAAGATTCGGAGGGGCACGAAGCCAGTATGAGACATGGGGGGCTTATGCGCCGGGGGAGCGATTCTGGGAACCGGGCACGGGGGTTTTTTGAGGGGAGTGCCTAACGCTGGATCACATTGTAGGGCCGATCATAAGGCGCGCATTCGCAGCGCTGTCTTTTTGTACCGGAGCGTCGGGATTTGCTAACTTTGCTCCCTAACGAACGACGATCTTTTTGCGCATTTGTCTCAGGAGGAGACGGTATGGCACCCACGCCGTAGTTGTAGGTGACTTTATTTTGAATACTGAACGGTTGTAACTTAGGCTTATCGCTAGCGGGCTTCTTGAAATATGAGCCAAACAATATTGCAACTATCGAAGCCAGAACGACAATCGCTGCTACATATTTTGCAAACGAAAATATTGGCTCTCCTTTTTTTACTCTATTCCATTCGTACTTAAGCAATTCCTTTGACGATCTCAAAAACTCTATCTCAATTGGTCTAATGTTCACACCGATCATTTGACTGTCGTCTAACGCTAAGGACTTCAAGCGCCCCATGCAAGATATTACGTCCTTGGAACGGTCTTCGTTTGGATTAAGTCCAAGAGTTATAGCAAAGTCGGCCGCATTGAAGTTCGAGTAAAGGGGGCCAACGGCTTTTACTTTATCAGCATGACTGGAGTAGTTGACTTGCAAGCCGTCTGCGATGGCATTAAACGAAGTTAGATAAGCAGTTATTTCTGAACGCAATGCGTCGACCCAAGCCTGACGGAACTCAGAAGTTTTCTGCTCTTTGCTTATAATGAGGCCGACAAGGGAAACTGCCCCCCCGATGAGGGCAACGCTGACGGCTCCAATGTCCAGACCCTCAAGCATACAAACCATTCGTTCCCATGTGATATTCCTTGACTGCCACTGGTCTAGGACGGACCTTGAAATTGTAAATATGACAGTATGTGGGGGGCTATGCCTGTAATCGTACCATTTCGCCTGACGCTAACTGGTGACACCGCTGATGACCATCAGTTTCAAGGCTATGATGGATATATGGCGTTAGCAGGGTTCGCTTGGACGCTTTCACTGATTGCAAACTACGCAGATACCGGAAAAATAAGGCAGCGCGGAGATTTTGATGGCAGGCATGCCGTCAGAGCAAACGCGCTCGAAGAAGGCAGCGTCATTGCTGACTTTTTTGTAAATCTACGAAACGATCCAGCTGACATATTCGGCGTCGCAGCTGCCGCTATCCCTAGTGGACGTTTTTTGGATGCACTAGTTCGCCGCGTAATCAATCGGAACCTAGGCCAAAACACGAGTGACGACGCTATCGCTCAACTTCTCGAAAATCGTTCGACAACTGGTGATGTAGAAGCGTTAGTTGCCATCGCCGAAGCTCCAATCCGTCAGGCGCATGGCGTTATCGGTGCGGGTGCCGACGAAATTCTCATTTCCGGCGGGATTAATATCAATCCGATCAGCAAGTTTACTCACGAGACAAAGGAGTACGTCAAACAGAATATTGAGGACAACACACTTACCAGCAAATTACTAACTGTCTCGGCATTCAATGCAAACTCGGGATATGGAAGCGTTTTTGACCATGACGAAGGGCATGTGATACCGTTTAGCATGAGACGTGAAACATTGGGACAAGTACGCCAAGTATTTTCTTGGGGCCTTGATCAGTATGCAAACAGAACGGGAGGAAGAATTAACGCCACCTTCACCCGCATACTTGCGATGGATAAACGACCTAAGCGATACGTGATCGTTCGCGCTGAACCAGTTGTGAACAAGTAGACTTACTATAACTTGATCTATTCAGACCGTGACATGAATAACTATTTATTAAAAAGACATAAGCTTACAGCAGCCTAGCAATATCCGCCTCGATCGCCTCAGGCTTGGTCGTCGGCGCATAGCGCTCCACCACTTTACCGCCGCGATCCACCAGGAACTTGGTGAAGTTCCACTTGATCCCCCCGGTGCCGAGAAACCCCGGTGCCTGCTTCTTGAGCGCGGTGAACAAAGGGGCGGCGTCCGCGCTGTTGACGTCGACCTTGGCGAACATCGGGAAGGTGACGTCATAGGTCAGCGAGCAGAAATTGCGGATCTCCTCGGCGTCGCCGGGTTCCTGCGCGCCGAACTGGTTGCACGGGAAGCCGAGCACCGCGAAGCCCTTGTCGGCGAAGCGGCGTTGCAATGCCTCCAGCCCGGCATATTGCGGGGTGAAGCCGCATTTGGACGCGGTGTTGACGATCAGCAGCACCTTGCCGGCATAGGCCGACAGATCGACCGGCTTGCCGTCCGCGCCCGTCACGATGTGGTCCGTGATCGCGTTCATGCCGTCTTCCCTTCGCCCCGCGCGAGCAGGAAGCGGAGGTTGCGCTCGACCCCCGCCCATTCACTCGCGATGATCGAATAGACCACGAGATCGCGGATCCGGCCATCCATCAGTTGATGATTGCGCAGCACGCCGTCGCGCTTCGCGCCGAGCCGCTCGATCGCCTTTTGCGAGGCCTTGTTGAACCAGTCGGTGCGGATCTGGACCGCGTTGCAGTCCAGCACCTCGAACGCGTGTTTGAGCAGGAGCAGCTTCGCCTCGGTATTGACCCCGCTGCGCTGGACCGACTTTGCGTAGAAGGTGCCGCCGATCTCGAGCCGGCGGTGCGCGGGGTTCATCCGCATGTAGCGGGTGAGGCCGACGATGCGGGGGGCTTGCCCACCCTCCGTTCGGGCTGAGCGCAGTCGAAGCCCCTGCGCTGTGCCCGGCCCTTCGACTTCGCTCAGGGTGAACGGAGGGGGTGTGGGTGCGGGTTCGGTGGGCGTCGCGATCCCGGTCTCGGAACCTGCCCCAACTTCCGTTCGGGCTGAGCGCAGTCGAAGCCGCTGCGCTGTGCCTGGCCCTTCGACTTCGCTCAGGGCGAACGGAGGGGGGGTGGGTGCGGGTTCTGCGTCCGTTGCGATCCCGATCTCCGACCCGGCCCCACCTTCCGTTCGGGCTGAGCGTAGTCGAAGCCCTTGCGTGGTGCCTGGCCCTTCGACTTCGCTCAGGGCGAACGGAGGGGGTGTGGGTGCGAGTTCGGTGGGCGTCGCGATCCCGGTCTCCGACCCGGCCCCAACTTCCGTTCGGGCTGAGCGTAGTCGAAGCCCCTGCGTTGTGCCTGGCCCTTCGACTTCGCTCAGGGCGAACGGCGGGGGTGTGGGCTCCACGGCGGGCAGGCACACCGTGAACGGCATCGACCGCCCGTAGTCGCGCTCCTGGAACAGCGCCGCCATGAACGCCGCCGGGTCGGTCAGCGTCGAGACGTTGGTAAAGAACATCTCGCTGATCTTCCCGTCCGCCGCCGCCGCGACGAGGCCGTCGCGGTCCTCGTGGACCGTCGGGCGAAGGATGACATGCTGGCCGACCAGCGTCGGCGGGTCGGTCCAGGCTGTCATGCAAGCCGTCCTTCGTGGAGCCGGACGACGCGGTCCATCTTGGCCGCGATCCGTTCGTTGTGGGTGGCGACCAGCGCCGCCGATCCTTCGCCGCGCACCAGCCGGAGGAACTCGGCGAGCACGATGTCCGCGGTGCCCTCGTCGAGGTTGCCGGTCGGTTCGTCCGCGAGCACCAAGGCAGGCCGGTTGGCGAGCGCACGCGCGACCGCGACACGCTGCTGCTCGCCGCCCGAAAGCTGGTTGGGGCGATGCGTCAAGCGATGCCCGAGCCCGAGCGCGGTGAGCAATGCGGCGGCGCGTTCGTCCGCCTCGGCGCGCGGGCGGTCCTGGATCATCTGGGGGAGGACGACATTCTCGGTCGCGTTGAAATCGGGGAGGAGATGGTGGAACTGATAGACGAAGCCCAATTGGTCGCGCCGCACCCGCGTCCGCCCGTCGGCGTTGAGCCGTGCGGCTTCCTCGCCCGCGATCCGGATCGACCCGCCGAACCCGCCCTCGAGCAGCCCGACCGCCTGGAGCATCGTTGACTTGCCCGAGCCCGAAGGGCCGAGCAACGCGACGATCTCGCCCGCGCCGACGGTGAGGTCGACGCTGCGGAGCACTTCGATCGTCGCGCCGCCTTGCGCGAAGCTGCGCGACAGGCCGGTGACGACCAGAACGGGTTCATTCATAGCGGAGCACCTGGACTGGATCGGTGCTCGCCGCCTTGAGCGCGGGGTAGAGCGTGGCGAGGAAGCTGAAGACGAGTGCCATGAGGGCGATGACGGTGACTTCGACCGGATCGGTCTTGGACGGGAGTTCGCTCAGGAACCGGACCGAGGGATCCCACAGGTTCTGACCCGTCGCCCATTGCACCGCGTTGACGACATCCTGCCGGAACCACAGGAAGACGAAGCCGAGCAGCAGCCCCGCGACCACGCCGAGCGCGCCGATCGTCGTGCCGACGACCATGAAGATGCGGATCATCGCCCCCCTGCTCGCCCCCATCGTCCGCAGGATCGCGATGTCGCGGGTCTTGGCGCGGACCAGCATGATCAGCGAGGACAGGATGTTGAAGACGGCGACGAGGATGATGATCGACAGCACCGTGAACATCGCGACCCGCTCGACGCCCAAGGCCTCGAACAATTGCGCGTTCATCTGGCGCCAGTCCTGGATCGTCCCGGTCCGCCCGATCTTGTCGACCAGCGGCGCGAGGATCTGCCCGACGCGGTCGGGGTCGGTCGTCTGTAACTCGACCATGCCGACCGAATCCCCCATCATCAGCAGCGTCTGCGCATCCTGCATCGGCATGATGACATAGGCCTTGTCGAAATCGTACACGCCGATCGTGAACACCGCGCCGACGGTATAGTTGACGATCCGCGGCACCGTGCCGAACGGGGTCGATTGCCCCTGCGGGCTGATCAACTGGATCTGGCTGCCGACCACCGCGCCGAGCGCATCCGCCAGCCCCGAGCCGATCGCGACCGTCCCGCTGCCCGGGGTCAGGCTGCTCAGCGACCCCATCACGACCTTGCTGCCGATCGTCTTGTTCGACCGGATGTCGGACACGCGCATCCCGCGCAGCAGCACGCCTTCGACCCGGCCATTATAGGTCGTCATCAGCGGCTGCTCGATCAGCGGGATCGCGCTCGTCACGCCGGGGGTGGTTTCCGCCTGCCCGACGATCCGGCGCCAGTCGGGGATCTGGCCGCCATAGCCCTGCACCACCGCATGACCGTTCAAGCCGACGATCTTGTCGAACAGCTCGGCGCGGAAGCCGTTCATCACGCTCATCACGATGACGAGCGCGGCGACGCCAAGCATTACCGCGACCAGGCTGATCCCGGCGACGAGGAAGATGAACGCCTCGCCCTTGCCCGGCAGCAAATAGCGCCGGGCGATCATGCGTTCGTATCGGGATAGGATCATAGGGTTCGGTCTGCCCGCCCATAGGGGTGCTGATCCGGTCGCTCTAGGCGGCGGGTGCGTCACTGGCAACTGTTGCGACGTGTTGCGCAATCGCCACAGCGCCGCCGCAATCGGTACGGCGCGGCCACATTCCCGGTGACAAGCCCCGGTAACAAACCTAACGCTTTTGTCACTGACACACAGGCAACGGCCGTGGTTCGGGGATGCTTTCAGCGCCGCCCAAAAGGGCTGGCTGCGAAGGCTATTTGGGGGCTGACGAGCGATCGTCACGCAGGCGCCCGGGTCGGAAACGGCCCGGGCGTTTGCTTTTGGGGGAAGGCGCACGCGCCGGGCTGATCCGCAAGGCGGATCGCCCGAACCGGACGGCGGGCGCGGAGCGACCCGGCCGACGGCGGCTTTGCCGACCGGCGCTTCTCGCTTCTTCGGTTTCGCGCTTCGGCGGGGGATGCTCCGCTGGACTTCCCCACCCCAACCCCTCCCCTGAAGGGGAGGGGCTAGAGAGAAGCGTTCGCCCGAGAAAGCCCCTCCCTTTCAGGGGGTGGGGTGGGGTGGGGCCGAGCCTTGCAGAGACCAGCTCCCGCCTGAGCCCCCCCCAAACCTCAGAACGACTTGCTCACGGTCACCCCGTAAGTCCGCGGGTCGCCCGGTTGCCCGATGACCAACCCGGTGTTGCCCGACTGCGTCGTCAGCACCTCATAGTAATTCTGGTCGAACGCGTTGCGGACCCAGCCGAAGACGTTGAAGTCATCCTTCGCCTTGAACCCGAGGCGGAAGTTGCTGAGCGCATAGCCATCGATGTTGGTATAGGCCGAGGCCGAGGGATTGGACGAGAAGCGCGACCGGTAGCTGCCGTCGTAGCCGAGATAGAATTGCCCCGATACGCGACCGATCTGCGTTGGCACGTCATATTCGGCGCCATAGCTGAACGCCCATTTCGAAACGCCCGGCAATACCTGCCCCGAGATGTTGCAGCTCGCCGGGCTGATCCCCCCCGGGGTGCCCGGCGCGCTTGGCACCTGGCCCGCCGTCGCGGTCGTGCCGCCCGACAGTTCGGGCGGGCACGGCGCGTCGACGAAGCGCGCATATTTGGCGTCGGTGTACGCGCCATTGGCATAGACGTTGAACCGCGCGGTCGGGCGGAAGGCGGAGTCGATCTCTATCCCGCGAGTCCGCACATGCCCCGCATTGGCGAGATAACCGCGCAGCACGCCCAATTGCCCGTTGTTCACGCTCGCCTGGTAATCGAAGATATCGGTCCAGAAGGCCGCCAGGTTCACGGTCGCGCGACGGTCGAGGAACTGCGTCTTGAGCCCGAGCTCGTAATGATTGACCGCCTCGGGCTTGACCGTCGACGCCGAATAGAGCGGCTGGTTCGCCGCATCGAGCGGCAGGCCCGACAGGTTGACGCCCCCCGATTTGTAGCTGCGCGCATAGGTCGCATACGCATGCAGATCGCGTGAGATCGTCCAGGCGGCGGTAACGTCACCCGACAGGTTCCACTTGCTAAGATGTGCGGGATAGCTTTGCGGCGGCAGCGTCGTACACTGGTCGCGGAGCACCGCGGCGGTCGGCGCCGGGGTGCAGCGGATCACGGTCCCTGCCCCGGTCGTCACCACCGCATCATATTGCGCGTCCTTCTTGTCATAATTGAGCCGCGCGCCCGGCGCGATCGAGAAGCGGTCGCTGACATGCCAGGTGAGCTTACCGAACAACGCCGCGCTGGTGTTGCCGAGATGGCTGCGCAACGTCGAGGTGAGCCCGTTGAGGACCGCCGGGTTGCTTGCGTTGGCGCCGCTGAGCAGATAGCGGCTCGCGGCCGATCCCTGCACCTGCAGCCCCTCCACGTCGACGGCCTGGTAGAAATAGAACAGCCCGGCGAGGTAATCGATCTTATGGGTGCCGTTCGAAGCGACCCGCAGTTCCTGGCTCAACTGATATTGCTGCGACGTATTCGCCGATACGGTGGTGATCGGCAGTCCGGTGAAATCGCGGTCGCTGTTCGGGACCCAGTCCCAGAAGCGATAGGCGCTAACCGACGTCAGCGTCGCGCCGCCCAGATCGAGATTGCCGACGAGCGACGTCCCGCCGATCTTCTGCTTCGCGCGCGGCACCGCATCCAGATCGGTCACGCGGTCGAACGCGTTGGTCGAGGGCGCGGCATAGCCGAACGCCGCCGCCAACGCGGCATATTGCCGCGCGACCGGCCGCTGTGTCGCGCCGGTCCGGACGTAATATTGCACGCAACATTTGGGGTCTTGCGCATTGTAATCCCCGTACAATGTCAGGTCGAGGGTATCGGTCGGTTTCCACAGCAACTGGCCGCGAAAGCTCTTGTTGTCCTGGCTGTTCTGATAGTCGTTGAGGCGCGTGTTATAGATCGTGCCCCGCCGCGTCGTGATCGAGGTCGACAGCCGGATCGCGAGCTTGTCGTCGATCAGCGGACCCGAAACCGACGCCTTGCCCTGGAAGAAATCGTAATTGCCGCCGGTCACCTCGACCCGCGCTTCGGGCGTGAAGCTGGGCTTGCGGGTCGAGATGTTGATTGCGCCGGCGGTCGTGTTCTTGCCGTAGAGCGTGCCCTGTGGACCGCGTAACACCTCGATCCGCTCGGTATCCGTGAAGTCGAACGTCGCCGATGCGATCCGGCTGTAATAGACCTGATCGACGTAGATGCCGACGCCCTGCTCGATCCCGTCGTTGGTCAGCCCGAACGGCGCGCCGAGCCCGCGGATGTTCGCGGCGGAATTGCGCGGGTTGGTCGAGTAGAATTGCAGGCTGGGTTGCAGCTGGGTCAGCCGGTTGACGTTGTAGGTCCCGGTTTCCGCGAGCGCGGTGCCGCCGATCACCGAGATCGCGATCGGGACCGACTGGATCGTCTCGACCCGTCGGCGCGCGGTGACGACGATGTCGCCCCCGCCCTGTTGCGCGGTTCCGAGGCGACCTTCGCTCTGGTCGGTCGGCGCGGGTGAGACGGCGGGCGGAACCTGCGGTTCGACCGCTGTCTGAGCGAGCAGGATAAGCGGCAGGTGAGCAAGCATGTACGTCCCCTTTACGCCCGGTGATGCCGAGTCGCCGGTACAATGCCTATCAACTGGGGGGATTATCACGCCGGATTGTTCTTTGCGGTCCGATAGTCCGGCTTTAGCCATGCCGAAATTGCGCAAGGCACCTCTTGAACCGGCGATGGAACGCCCCAGATTTCTGCTGTGCGGTGCCACTCACGGGCCGCATCGGGCCGGGTCGCACCTGCGTGGACCGGGCTTGCACACCAACGATGTATCTCGCTTTTTTAGGAGCTCATCATGCGTCAATTCGATCTTACCCCCTTCCGCCGCTCGACCGTCGGCTTCGACCGGCTGTTCGACATGCTCGAGGCCAATGCGCGCCAGGCGAGCGCGGACAATTATCCCCCCTTCAACCTTGAGCGGCTCGATACCGATCGCTATCGCATCACGATTGCTGTCGCCGGCTTCGGCCGCGACGACATCGAGATCACCGCGCAGCAGAACCTGTTGCAGGTGAAAGGGCGCAAGGATGACAAGGACGCCGCTGCCGCATCCTTCCTCCATCTCGGCATCGCCAACCGCAGCTTCGAGCGGCGTTTCGAACTCGCCGATTTCGTGCGGGTCGAGGATGCCCGGCTGAACGACGGGCTGCTCGTCGTGGATCTCGTCCGCGAAGTGCCTGAGGCGATGAAGCCCAAGACGATCGCGATCAAGACCGGCGCACCGCTGGTCGCGGTCGAGGACAAGAAGGACTCGGCGCAGGCTGCGTAACGGCTGTCGCTTGGACTAAGGTTGGGGCGTCCGGACTTCGGTCCGGGCGCCCTTTCTCGTTCCTTACATCATGCCGTAACACCTCCCCGGCGAAGGCCGGGGCCCAGTAGTGATACGGAAGAAAGCGAGCGACTGCGCTTCGTTTTCGCAACCTGCGCTACTGGGCCCCGGCCTTCGCCGGGGAGGGTAGTAGAGAGCGGTTCGCTTCCCAGCAAAGTCCGTGTCCCGCAGTAGCGCTGCCACCGCCGGACGACGACCGTCACACCAGCCGCGACTGCCGTACCGCCGCCGCGATGAAGCTCGCGAACAGCGGATGCGGATCGAACGGCTTGCTCTTGAGCTCGGGATGGAACTGGACACCGACGAACCATGGATGGTCCGGCCGCTCGACGATCTCGGGCAGCATCCCGTCGGGCGACATCCCGCTGAACACGAGGCCACCTTGTTCCAGCCGCTCGCGGTACGCTGTGTTCACCTCGTAGCGATGCCGATGCCGCTCCGAAATGTCGCTGTCGCCGTAGATCGTCGAGACGACCGAATTGCCGTCGAGCTTCGCCGGATACGCACCGAGACGCATCGTCCCGCCAAGATCGCCACCGGCTTCGCGCTTTTCGAGCCCGCCGGTGCTCATCCATTCGGTGATCATGCCGACCACGGGTTCCTCGGTCGGGCCGAACTCGGTCGAGCTCGCGGCCGTGATCCCCGCTAGATCGCGCGCGCCTTCGACGCATGCCATCTGCATCCCGAAGCAGATGCCGAAATACGGAATGTCGCGTTCACGCGCGAAGCGGACGCTGGCGATCTTGCCTTCCGCGCCCCGCTCGCCGAACGCGCCGGGAACGAGGATCGCGTGCATCGGCTCGAGCCGCGCGGCGATGTCGGCATCGTCCGCCTCGAACAGCTCGGCGTCGATCCACTCGACGTTGACCTTGACCTTGTTGGCGATCCCGCCGTGGACGAGCGCCTCGTTGAGCGACTTGTACGCATCCTGCAAGCCGACATATTTGCCGACCACGCCGATCGTGACCTCGCCCTCGGGGTTGGTCAGCCGGTCCATGATATTGGTCCAGCGCGACAGGTCGGGTGCGCTGCCGGGCAGGATCCCGAACGCGTTGAGGACCGCGTCGTCGAGGCCCTCGTTATGGTACTGGACCGGGACCGCGTAGATGCTCTTGGCGTCGAGCGCGGGGATGACCGCGGACTTGGGGACGTTGCAGAACAGCGCGATCTTGGCGCGGTCGCTTTCCGGCAGAGGTTGCTCGCAGCGGCACACCAGCACGTCGGGCTGGACGCCGAGTGCGGCGAGTTCGCGGACCGAATGCTGCGTCGGCTTGGTCTTCAGCTCGCCTGCGGCAGCGATGTACGGCACCAGCGTGACGTGGATGCTGACCGAATTGCCGCGGCCAAGATCGTTGCGGAGCTGGCGGATCGCCTCGATGAACGGGAGCGATTCGATGTCGCCGACCGTCCCGCCGATCTCGCACAGCACGAAGTCGAGATCGTCGATCTCTGCCTGCGCGAAGTCCTTGATCGCATCGGTGACGTGCGGGATGACCTGCACGGTTGCGCCGAGATAATCGCCGCGGCGTTCGCGCGCGATGATCTGCTGGTAGATCCGGCCCGACGTGACGTTGTCGCTCTGCCGTGAGGGCACGCCGGTGAAGCGTTCGTAATGGCCGAGGTCGAGATCGGTCTCGGCGCCGTCGTCGGTCACATAGACTTCGCCGTGCTGGTAGGGCGACATCGTGCCGGGATCGACGTTGAGATAGGGATCGAACTTGCGGATCCGCACGCGATAGCCACGGGCCTGGAGCAGGGCCGCGAGGCTCGCTGCCATGAGACCCTTGCCGAGCGAGGAGACCACGCCGCCGGTGATAAAGATGAACCGCGCCATGGGAGCAAAGGCCTAGCGTCATCCGGGGTGGCGCGACAAGCGCGCGACTCCGGGAAAGTTTCAGGAAAGTACGAAGCCGGCCGCTTGGCCGGTCCGCGGCTTACGGTGCGGTCGGGGCCGCGCCGTTGGCGGGAGCCGCCGTGTTGCCGGTCGGCTCGATCGCGCTGCGCGCGCCGCTGGCGAACGGATTGTTCGGATCGGTCTGGACCGGCGGTGCAACCGGCGCCGGCGCCGTTGCTGCGCCGCGCGCCAGCGTCGGATCGACCTTGGCGACGCGGTTCTGTGCGGCCAGCACCGCGAGCAGGATGCTGAGCGCGATGAACACCGCCCCCAGCGTCGAGGTGGCGCGCGTCAGGAAATCCGCCGCGCCGCGGGCCGACATCAGCCCCGACGGCGATCCGCCCATGCCAAGACCGCCACCTTCGGACTTCTGCACGAGAATCACCGAGACCAGCGCCGCAGCGACGCAGAAGTGGACGACGAGGAGGAACTGGAACAGAAACATGTTGCGGGTTGATCCTTGAGCGGCGGTCGGCGGCTGCGTTGCGGGGCACATAGGCGAGGTCTTCGGTCTGATCAACCGCGCCGGTACCGAAGCCCGGTGTGGCGACCATAGAGTTGCGCGCTTTGGGGCCGAACGGGCCGCGATGGCGGGGCGGGATTGCGCTACATTTCGCCATCGAACTGAAACCTAGCGGGGGGCAAAGGCGTTAAGTTGTTCAGGAATATCCCCGATCGTCGGGGGTTGCCGAGTAATTTGCGGGTATTTTGCCGTGGCAGTTCAAACCGATACCTCTCTGAGCGAATGGATGCAGGCGCTTGTCGACTATGTTCGGTCGGGCGAGCCCGATCTGACGAACCGGCAAATGGCGCTGCTGCTGGTCGTCTATCTCAAACCCGGGCCGCATACGGTGCGCGGGCTGGCGGCCATGCTCAACGTATCGAAACCCGTCGTGACACGCGCCTTGAACAGGCTTGGCACCCTGGGCTATCTGCGCCGTCAACGCGACGATAACGACAAGCGTAATATCTTCGTCGCACGTACCTCCGAAGGGGCAGGGTTTCTTGAAGATTTCGGCCAGTTCATCGGCGGGGGCACGCCGCAACCCGTTGCCCGCCGCGCTACCGCGTAAGAGTTTTTCGTTGCTCGGCCAGTCGGTTGCGCTGGATCCGCGGCAATATGCTGTGCGTCGCGATCTTGCCGACATCCGGCTTGCCGACCGAGTGTTTGCGCCACACTATGCAGCCGCGGTGTTGCGCGTGGTCGTCACGGCCACAGAGCTGCGCGAAAAGCCGGAAACCGATTCGGCGGTGATCGCGGATCTGCCGGAAGGTGCCCCGTTCGAGGTCCTCGAGTTCGTCGCGGGGCGCGCATGGGGGAGCGCACCTTCGGTCAACCTGGTTGGCTATGTCGATACCCGCGCGCTTTCGTGGCCGACGTCATGACCGTCAGCGTCTTCATCGACGGGGCCGCCGGGACGACCGGGCTCGAAATTCGCGATCGGCTCGCCGACCGTGCGGACGTTGCGCTCGTCGCGCTCGATGACGCCGTCCGAAAGGATCCTGCTGCTCGGCGTGCCGCGCTCAACGACAGCGATTTCGTCATTCTGTGTCTGCCGGACGACGCTGCGCGCGAGGCGGTTGCGCTGATCGACAACGACCATACCCGCATTATCGACGCGTCGACGGCGCATCGTACCGCCGATGGCTGGAGCTACGGTTTCCCCGAGCTCGAGCGTAGCCAGGCCGCGCTGATCGCCGAGTCGAAGCGCGTGACCAATCCCGGTTGTTACCCGACCGGCTTTCTGGCGCTGGTACGGCCATTGGTACGGGCGGGACTGGTGCCCTTCGACTGGCCGATCACCGTCAATGCGGTGTCGGGCTATTCGGGCGGCGGCAAGGCGATGATCGCGGAATATGAGGGCCCCAACCCGCCCCCGGCGGCCCGAGCCTATGCCTTGGGACTTGCGCACAAACATGTGCCCGAGATGCAGAAACATGCGCGGTTGGAACACCCGCCGATCTTCATGCCGTCGGTTGCCAATACCTATCGCGGCATGATCGTCGAAGTCCCGCTGCCGCTGGCAATGTTCAAACGTCGCCCGTCCCTGCAGGCGTGCGAAGCCGCACTGCGCGAGGCCTATGGCAACGACAGCCTGATCCGCGTCGCCGACGACGATGCTGCGACCGTACAGATCGAGGATGATGCCGGTACCGATCGGCTCACCTTGCGGGTATGCGGAAATGCTGAAGCGGGTCAGGTCCGCTTGATCGCAACGCTCGACAATCTCGGCAAGGGCGCTGCCGGCGCCGCGGTACAGAATTTGAACGTCATGGCCGGGTTCGATCCGCTCGCCGGACTGATCCGCTAATACGTCCAGCCCCCAAATGTTTTCCGGTTTCATCTTGGCGGCGCGGGTCTGGCCGCTTAGGTGACCCTTCCCCCCCAGGAGGTTAAAGTCGCATGCCAGCTCGCACGCCTGTCGGTAAACTCCTGTTGTTCGGCGCCACTGGCGATCTGGCGCAGCGCATGCTGCTGCCATCGCTCTATGGGCTTCATGCCGATGGACTGTTGCCCGAGGGGCTGACGATCACCGGCACCGCCCGGTCGGAACATGACGATGCGAGCTACCAGGCGTTCGCCAAGACCGCGCTCGAGAAATTCGTCCCGAAGGACCGGATGGACGAGAAGGCGATGGCGAGCTTCCTCGAGCGGGTCGGCTACCAGCCGCTCGATGCGACCGACCTCGATCATTACAAACAGCTCGGCAACAAGGTCGGCGACGTCTCGGGCGGGCTCGCGATCTTCCTCTCGACTGCGCCGTCGCTGTTCGAGGCGGTGATCCGCGGGCTCGAATCCGCGGGTCTGGCGGGCGAAACCGTCCGGATCGGGCTCGAGAAGCCGCTCGGCTACGACCTAGCGTCGAGCCGTGAGATCAACGACACCGTCGCGACTGCCTTCTCCGAGGAGCGGACCTTCCGGATCGACCATTATCTCGGCAAGGAAACCGTCCAGAACATCCTCGCGCTGCGCTTCGGCAACTCGTTCTTCGAGCCGGTGTGGAATGCGCGCGGGATCGACAATATCCAGATCACGATCTCCGAAACGGTCGGGCTGGAAGAACGCGCCGCTTACTATGACGGCGCGGGCGCGCTGCGCGACATGGTCGCCAACCATATGCTCCAGTTGCTCGCACTCGTCGCGATGGAGCCCCCTGCCCGCTTCGACGGCAATGCGATCCGCGACGAGAAGGCCAAGGTCTTCCGCTCGCTCCGCACGATCAAGCCCGAGGAAGCGCCGCGCGACACCGTCACCGGCCAATATGCCGCGGGCGCTAGCGGGGGCGAGATCGTCAAGGGCTATGCCGACGAGCTCGGCAAGGCCTCCACCACCGAGACGTTCGTCGCGATCAAGGCGCATGTCGACAACTGGCGCTGGCAGGGCGTGCCCTTCTATTTGCGCACCGGCAAGCGCATGCCGACGCGGCGGAGCGAGATCGCGATCCAGTTCAAGCCGGTGCCGCACTCGATGTTCTCGAACCGTGGCGGCTTGCTCCAGCCCAACGTGCTGATCATCCGCCTGCAGCCCGAGGAATATATCCAGTTGCTGGTGATGGCGAAGGAGCCGGGGCTCGACCGCGACGGGATCCGTTTGCGCGAGGTGCCGCTAAACCTCAGCCTCGATTCGGAATTCGCGGGCACGCGCCGGCGCATCGCCTATGAGCGGTTGCTGCTCGATCTGATCGAGGGCGACCAGACGCTGTTCGTCCGGCGCGACGAGGTCGAGGCGCAGTGGACGTGGATCGATGCGATCCGCGAGGGCTGGGTCGCGAACGACATGAAGCCCAAGAGCTATCCTTCGGGGAGCTGGGGGCCGAGTGCTGCGGTCGCGCTGACCGAGCGCGATGGCGTGACCTGGCAGGACGATTAGAAATCTCCCGCTCCCGCTTGCGGGAGAGGGTGGCCAAGCGAAGCGAGGACGGGAGAGGGCAGTTACGCGGACCTGCGTTTCTGACTGCCCCTCTCCCCGACCCTCTCCCCGCAAGCGGGGAGAGGGAGAACAAGAGAGAAGAGACATGAGCGACGAACACGAAATCGAATGGTGGGATTATGAGGGCGCCGACGAGATGGCGGATGCCGTCGCGGGCGACATCGGCTTCATCATCGACGCGGCGATCGACGCGCGCGGCGCGGCGGTGATCGCGCTGGCGGGGGGCAAGACCCCGGTGCCGATCTACGAACGGCTCGCCAAGGCGAAGATCGACTGGAAGCGCGTGACGATCGTGCCGACCGACGAGCGCGTGGTGCCGCTGGGCGACGCGCTGTCGAACGTCACGATGATCGCCAAGACGTTCCTGCCCAAGGGCGCGCGCGTGATGCCGATCGTTCCCAACGCGACCGCGGACTACAAGGCTGCCGGCCGTTCGGCGGATGCGCTGATGCAGGACCTGCACTGGCCGCTCGACCTGTGCCTGCTCGGTGTGGGGGCTGATGGCCACACTGCGTCGATCTTCCCCGGTCCCGACTTCGACGAGGCATTGTCCGGCCCGGTCGAGCGCCGCGCGCTCGGCGTGATGCCCGATCCGCTCCCCAAGGAAGCACCGGTCGCGCGCGTCACGCTCAGCCGCGCCGCGATCGTCTCGGCGCGCGCGCTAATCATCGCGGTGACGGGCGATGCCAAGAAGAAGGTGATCGAACAGGCGATCAAGCAGGGCCCGTCGTCATCCTACCCGATCGGACGGGTGCTTGCGGATGCGGAATTACCGGTAGATATTCATTGGGCCGCCGAATGATCTCCAACCCCTCCCCGGGAAGATTGTCGTGACCCTTCATCCTGAAATTGCCGCCGTAACCGACCGCGTCATCACGCGGTCAAGGCCGACGCGCGACGCGTACCTCAAGCTGATCGGGCGTGCGCGCGATTCGCATATCGAGCGGCCCGCGATGGGCTGCGCGAACGCCGCGCACGCCTATGCCGGGACCGAGGAGGATCGCCCCGCGCTGACCGGTGGCAAGGCGATGAACATCGGGATCGTCACGTCGTATAACGACATGCTCTCGGCACACGCGCCTTACTATCGCTACCCCGAGCAGATGAAGATCTGGGCGCGCGAAGCGGGTGCGACCGCGCAGGTCGCGGGCGGTGTCCCCGCGATGTGCGATGGCGTGACGCAGGGCTATCCCGGCATGGAGCTGTCGCTGTTCAGCCGCGACACGATTGCGCTGTCGACCGCGATCGCGCTCAGCCACGGGATGTTCGAGGGCGCGGCGCTGCTCGGGATCTGCGACAAGATCGTCCCCGGGCTGCTGATGGGGGCGCTCCGCTTCGGGCATCTGCCGATGGTGCTGATCCCCGCGGGGCCGATGCCCTCGGGGCTGCCCAACAAGGAGAAGGCAGCGGTCCGCGAGGCATTCGCCGAAGGCAAGGTCGGGCGCGACGCGCTGCTCGAGGCCGAGATCGGCGCGTATCATTCCAAGGGCACCTGCACCTTCTATGGCACCGCCAACTCCAACCAGATGATGATGGAGATGATGGGGCTCCACATGCCGGGGGCGGCCTTCATCAATCCAGGCACCAAGCTGCGGCAGGAACTGACGCGCGGTGCGGTCCACCGTCTCGCGGCGAACGGCTGGCATGGCGACTCCTATCGTCCGCTTGGGCTGTGCGTCGATGAGAAGGCGATCGTCAACGCGGCGATCGGGTTGCTCGCCACCGGAGGCTCGACCAACCATCTGCTGCATCTGCCCGCGATCGCGGCGTGTGCGGGGATCGTCATCGACTGGGAGGACTTCGACCGCTTGTCCAAGGCGATCCCGCTGATCGCGCGAGTCTATCCGAACGGTTCTGCCGACGTGAACGGGTTCGAGGCGGCGGGCGGAATGCCGTTCGTGATCCGCGAACTGATCGCGGCGGGGATGCTTCACGGCGACCTCATGACGGTCGCGGGCGACAGCCTCGAGGCTTATGGCCGCAAGCCGGTGCTCGAGGGCGACCATCTCAATTGGATCGATCCCGGCCCGAGCGGCGACGAGACGATCCTGCGCCCCCCCGCCGCGCCGTTCGCGCCCGAGGGCGGGTTCCGCATCCTGACGGGCAACCTCGGTCGCGCGTGCATCAAGGTTTCGGCGGTCGAGCGCGATCGCTGGACGATCGAGGCGCCCGCGCGGGTGTTCCATGACCAGGCATCGGTGCAGGCGGCGTTCCAGGCAGGCGAACTCGACCGCGACGTCGTCGTCGTCGTGCGCTTCCAGGGGCCGCGCGCGAACGGCATGCCCGAGCTGCACAAGCTCACCCCGCCGCTCGGCGTGCTCCAGAACCGCGGGTTCCGCGTCGCGCTCGTGACCGACGGGCGGATGTCGGGGGCGAGCGGCAAGGTGCCGTGCGCGATCCATATCTCGCCCGAGGCGCTGGGTGACGGTCCGTTGTCGCGGGTGCGCGATGGCGACGTGATCCGGGTCGATGCGGAGACCGGCGAATTGTTCGCGCGGGTCGATCCGGCGGAATGGGCGGCGCGCACGCCGGTCACGATGCCGACCGAGATCGACGGGATGGGCCGCGAATTGTTCGGCCTGTTCCGCGCCAACGCGAACGAGGCGGAGCGCGGTGCTTCGCCGTTGCTGACGGGGATGGGCTGGTAACACCGCAACGTGCTCCTGCGCAGGCAGGAGCCCAGGGTTACGTATGGGACGCTTGTTGCTCTGGGCTCCTGCCTTCGCAGGAGAACAGCGCGCAAGCCTGAGGGGAATGGAATGCAGGTCGTTGCAGTGGATATCGGCGGTACGCACGCCCGCTTCGCATTGGCGGAGGTCGAGAATGGCCGTGTCGTCTCACTCGGCGAGCCGGTAACGCTCAAGACCGCCGAATATGGCGGGTTCCAGACCGCTTGGGAGGCGTTCGGAGCCCGCATCGGCCAGCCGCTGCCGCGCGCGGCGGCAATCGCGGTCGCCTCGCCGATCAGTGGCGACGTGATCAAGCTGACCAACAACCCCTGGGTGATCCGCCCGCCGCTGATCAAGGAGCGGCTCAAGGTCGACAATTTCGTCCTGATCAACGATTTCGGCGCGGTCGGCCAGGCGGTGGCGCAGGTCCCCGAAACCGAGTTCCTCCATATCGGCGGGCCGGACATCCCCTTCCCTACCAACGGCGTCATCACCGTCTGTGGTCCGGGCACCGGGCTCGGCGTCGCGCAGGTCTTGCGCGCGCATGACCGCTATCACGTGATCGAGACCGAAGGCGGTCACATCGACTTCGCGCCGCTCGACGCGCTCGAGGATGCGATGGTGAAGCGGTTGCGCAAGGCGTACACGCGCGTCTCCGCCGAGCGCGTGGTGTCGGGCCCCGGCATCGTCGCGATCTACGAGACGCTCGCCGACATCGAGCATCGCTCGATCACGCGGCTCGACGACAAGGCGATCTGGACCGCCGCGCTCGAGGACGGCGACAGCCTCGCCGTCACCGCGCTCGACCGGTTCTGCATGAGCCTTGGCGCGGTCGCGGGGGATCTGGCGCTCGCGCATGGGTCGAACGGCGTCGTGATCGCGGGCGGGCTCGGGCTTCGGCTCAAGGATCATTTCCGCAAGTCGGGCTTTGCCGAGCGGTTCGCCGCCAAGGGGCGGTTCCAGAACCGCATGTCGACGATCCCCGTCAAGCTCATCACTTATCCGCAGCCCGGCCTGTTCGGCGCGGCGGCCGCCTATGCGCAGGAGTATACCCAATGACCGTCACCATCGCCGATATCATGCAGACCAGCGCGGTCATTCCGGTGCTGGTGATCGACGACGCCGCGACCGCGCGTCCGCTCGCCGAGGCGCTCGTCGCGGGTGGCCTGCGCGTGCTCGAAGTCACGATGCGGACCCCCGCCGCGCTCGACGCGATTCGCGAGATGAAGCAGGTGCCGGGCGCGATCGTGGGCGCCGGGACAGTCGTCAACACCGACCAGTTTCGCCAGGTGATGGATGCAGGGGCGGAGTTCATCGTCTCCCCGGGCCTGACCGAACGGCTTGCGCGCCCGATCATCGACAGTGGCGTACCGTTCCTGCCCGGCATTGCGAATGCCGCCGATATCATGACCGGGCTCGATCTCGGCTTGACGCATTTCAAGTTTTTCCCGGCCGAGGCGAACGGCGGCCTGAAAGCCCTGAAGGCGCTTGCCGCACCGTTCTATCAGTGCAGCTTCTGCCCGACGGGTGGCATTACCGAGGCGTCGGCAGGCGAATGGCTCGCGTTCAAGCCTGTCCTATGCGTCGGTGGCAGTTGGGTGACCCCGAAGGGCGCGTCGATGGCCGAGGTCGAGACCATCGCCCGGGCCGCCAACAGCCTGCGCGCCTGACCAGACCACGGTCGGGGCCGATGATTTCGGCCGCCGTACCCTTCATGGCGGAGGCATTGTCGTTGCTGCTGCGTCGCAGCAATAAAAACTAACGCGTTGGTTAAACACTGGCTTTCCGACCGCGTTACGTTGGCATTCCCCTTCAAGGAGAGTGCCCATGTCCCGACCGACCGATAACGACCGTCAAGCTCCGGGTGAAACGCTGCGCGGATCGCTGCTGTTTCTCGGGTTCGGAATGACGATGCTGGCCTTCCTGGTTGCGATCGATCGGCCGGAATGGTTCGTCTTGCGCCCCGCAACCGGCACCGCGGTGGCCATGTCGGCCGCGCCCACGGTACCGGCGCGAGAATTGCGGGCGGCGCGCGACGAACAGCCGCTTCGCCACCGCTGATCCGTTCGTGGTTGACGCCGATCGTCAGACGGCCGTCTTGCCATACTCCTGCTTGGTGACGGGGTGGCTGCTCGATAGCCCCCCGTCGACAGCGATCGCCTGCCCGTTGACGTAGCTTGCCGCGTCGGACGCAAGAAAGGCCGCGACCTCGGCCAGCTCCTCGGGCTGCGCGCCGCGCCGCAACGGGTTGAGCCGCCCGACCCGGTCGATCTTCCCCGCCTCGCGGGCATAGTCGAAGGTCGGCTTGGTCATGCCGGTCTCGGTCAACCCGGGGCAGATCGCGTTCACCCGCACGTTCGACCCCGACAGTTGCTGCGCCGACACCATCGCGAGGTTGATGACGCCAGCCTTGGAGGCCGAATACGCCGGCGACCCCGCCCCCGAGCGAATCCCCGCGACGCTCGCGGTCAGCACGATCGCGCCACCGCCGCGTTCGGCGATCCTGGGCGCGGCATGCTTGATCGCGAGATACGGGCCGATCAGGTTGACGCGCAGCACCTCGGTGATCAGCGCGACGTCCGTGTCGAAGATGTTCGCCATTCCGCCCGAGATGCCGGCATTGGCGAACATCACGTCGAGCCCGCCATAATATTCGGTCGCGACGTGGACGGCGCGAATGACGTCCTGTTCGTTTCCAGCGTCGATCTGGATCGCATGCGCGGTGCCGCCGCCCTGTTCGATCAGCGCAGCGGTTTCATGCACGGCGTCGGCCAGGTCGGCAACGATCACCGATCCCCCCTCGCGCGCGAACAACAGGGCGCTCGCGCGGCCGATGCCCGATCCCGCACCGGTGACGATGATCGACTTGCCCGTGAACCGCTGCGTCATGGCCTTCTCCCCTGTTTCAAATCGTCACGCCGCCATCCAGCACGATCGTCTGGCCGGTCATGAAGCTGCTCGCCTGGCTCGCGAGGAACACGACCGCGCCTGCGATCTCCTCGGGCTCGCCGATCCGGCGAAGCGGCACGGTCGCGTTTGCCGCCGCGATCCGTTCGGGGTCCTCCCACAGCGCGCGTGCGAAGTCGGTCTTGATCAGCCCCGGCGCGATGCAGTTGACGCGGACATTGTCGGGGCCGAATTCATGCGCGAGGTTGCGCGCGAGTTGCATGTCGGCGGCCTTGGAGATGCAATAAGCCCCGATGATCGTCGAGCCACGCAGGCCCCCGATCGACGAGACGATGATGATCGACCCCGCCCGGCGCTCGCGCATTTCGGGGGCGACCATCGTGATCAGCCAGTGGTTCGAGACGATGTTGTTGTCGAGGATCTTGCGAAACTGGTCGTCGGCAATGCCCGCCTGCGGGCCGTAATAGGGATTGGATGCCGCGTTGCAGACCAGCACGTCGATCTGGCCGAACGCAGCGCGGGTCGCGTCGACCAGATGCTGCAAACCCGCCTTGTCCGAGATGTTGGCGGCGACCGCGATCGCAGTGCGGTCCCCGTACCGGGCGTTGATCTCTGCCGCGACCCCGTCGCAGGCGTCCTGCTTGCGGCTGGAGATGACGACCTTCGCGCCATGCTCGGCAAGCTCGAACGCGCTCGCCTTGCCGATCCCGCGGGAGGACCCGGTGACGATCGCCACGTTGCCGGTCAGATCGAATTGCGACATTTTGTACCCCTCCCCGTCACCCCGGCGGAGGCCGGGGCCGCCATGTCATACGCCAAGGTCAGACGTCATACCCATCAACGTGGCGGCCCCGGCCTCCGCCGGGGGGACGGGAGAAGACGTTTGCTCCACCAAGCCACCGACTTCCACCCTACGCTCCCGCTTTCTGCGCGAAACTCCACGCCGCGTCCGCCAGCCGATACACCCCCGCCGCGGACTTTTCCGCCTGCGCGCTGGATGCGGTTCCCTCGACGATCCGTTTCTTGATGCCCTGAACGATGCCGGTCAGCCGAAACAGATTATACGCGAAATACCAGTTGAGGTCGGGCACCCCGTCGCGTCCGGTCGCGGCGCAGTAGCGCTCGACCATATCCTCGATCGTCGGGATCCCCGTTTCAGGCCCGGTATGCCCGAGCACGCCGGAACGCCCCTCGGGCGCGGTTACCCAGCTCATCAGGAAATAGCTGAAGTCCGCCAGCGGATCGCCGAGCGTCGACAACTCCCAGTCGAGCAGCGCGATCACGCGTGGCTCGGTCTTGTGGAAGATCATGTTGTCGATCCGGTAATCGCCGTGAACGATCGACGTCCGGGTCTGCGCGGGAACGGTCCGCCCGAGATAATCGATCAGCCGCTCGACCGTCTCCATCCGCTCGGTCTCGGACGCGCGATACTGTTTGGTCCAGCGCGCGACCTGGCGTTCGAAATAATTACCCGGACGCCCATACTCGCCGAGCCCCGCCGCTTCGTGGTCGGTGGTATGGAGCGCCGCGAGCGTATCGCACATCGCGTTGTAGATGCCGGTCCGATCGGCAGGCGCGAACCCGGGCAGCGTTCCATCCCAAAGGTTGCGCCCGTCGGCGAAGCCCATGACGTAGAAGTCGGTCCCGATCACCGCAGGGTCGGTGCACAGGCCATAAGGCCGCGCAACCGGGAACCCTGTCGGATACAGGCCCGCGATCACGCGATATTCTCGGTCGACTGCATGCGCCGACGGAAGCAAATTCCCGAATGGCTTGCGGCGGAGCACATAGTCGCCCGAGGGTGCGCTGATCTTGAAGGTCGGGTTGGACTGCCCGCCCGAGAATTTCGAGTAGCGCAGCGGGCCTGCGAACCCGTCGACATGCTCCGACATCCACGCGGTCAGCCGCGCTTCGTCGAGCCGGTCCTTTTCGGGAACGTCCATCGTCTGGGGGGCGAAATCCATCACGCGAACTCGATCACCGAACGGACCGTATCGCCGGTGCGCAGCTTGGCAAACGCATCGTTGATGTCCTCGAGCTGGATCCGCTCGGCGACCATCGTGTCGAGGTCGAGCTTGCCGTCGAGATACAGCCGCACCAGCCGCGGCATGTCGATCGGGAAGCGGGTCGATCCGAGCAGCGAGCCTTGCAGCTTCTTGCCCGTCAGGAAGGTCGGTCCCGCGATCTTCACGTCGTTGCCGGGAGCGATCATCCCGAGGATCGTCGCGGTGCCGCCGCGGCGGAGAATCGTCCAGGCAAGCTCGGCGGTATTGGATCGTCCGACTGCTTCGATCGCATAATGCACCCCGCCTCCGGTCAGCGCCGCCACCTGCTTGGCGAGGTCGGGCGCATTGGCGTCAAACACATGCGTCGCGCCCAGCTTCTCGGCGAGCGCACGCTTGTCCGCGACCGGATCGATCGCAAGGATCATCCCCGCGCCCGCGATCTTGGCAGCGTTGATCGCGGCAAGCCCGATCCCGCCGCAGCCGATCACCGCGACGGTTTCGCCCGGGCGCAACCGGCTGTCGTTGAAGATCGATCCCGCCCCCGTGATGACCGCGCAGCCAAGCAAGGCGGCACGGTCGAGCGGCATCGCCTTGTCGATCGCGACGCAGGCGTTTTCGTGGACGAGCATCATCTCGGCGAAAGCGGAGAGGTTGAGGAACGGCGCGAGCGGAGTCCCGTCGGCAAGGCTCAGCCGGGGCGGCGCGCCCTTCGGCCGACGCGTCGAGGGATCGACGCAGAGCGATGGCCGCCCGGTAACGCACATTTCGCACGCGCCGCAGAACACCGTGAAGAAGGTGATGACGTGATCACCGACCTTGAGATGCGCCACGTCCGAGCCGACCGCCTCGACGATCCCGGCGGCTTCGTGGCCCGGCACCGTCGGCATCGGATGCGGGAATGCGCCATCGACGAAATGCAGGTCGGAGCGGCACACGCCGCACGCGACGGTGCGGATCAGCACCTCGCGCGGGGCGGGATCGGCGACGCGGATATCCTCGATCACCAGATCGGTGTTGGGCGCGTGGAGGACGGCTGCTTTCACGAAACTTCCTTTCCTTACGGCTCCCCGGCGCAGACCGGGGCCGTCCTTCCTTGCGTCACCCCGGCGAAAGCCAGGGCCGTTGGGTAATTGACCCGACCTGCGCATCACAACCTCGCGGCCCCGGCCTCCGCCGGGGTGACGGGTGTGTTACCGCCGCATAGCGTCCTTCGCCGCGACCGCCGCGGGCAGCTCGGCATATTTGCCGAACTCGTTGCGCGCGATCGCGCGGTTGTGGACTTCGTCGGGGCCATCCGCGAAGCGCAGCGTCCGCATCGCCGCCCAGTCATGCGCGAGATGGAAGTCGCCCGACACGCCGCCGCCTCCGTGCGCCTGAACCGCGTCGTCGAGGATCTGGAGCGCCATGTTGGGCGCCTGCACCTTGATCATCGCGATCTCGAGCTGCGCGGACTTGTTGCCCGCCTTGTCCATCATGTCCGCGGCTTTCAGGCACAGGAGCCGCGTCATTTCGATATCGATCCGCGCCTTGGCGATCCGTTGCTCCCATACCGACTGGTCCGCGATCCGCTTGCCGAACGCGACGCGACTGAGGAGGCGTTTGGCCATCGCCTCGATCCCGGTCTCGGCGACGCCGATCGTGCGCATGCAGTGATGGATCCGCCCCGGCCCGAGCCGCCCCTGCGCGATCTCGAAGCCACGGCCCTCGCCCAGCAGGATATTCTCCGCCGGAACCCGCACATTCTCGAGCACGACTTCGCCATGCCCGTGCGGCGCATGGTCGTAGCCATAGACCGACAGCATCCGCTTGATCGTTACGCCGGGGGCATCCATCGGCACGAGGATCATGCTCTGCTGGCTGTGGCGCGAGGCGTCGGGGTTGGTCTTGCCCATCGTGATCGCGACCTTGCAGCGCGGATCGCCGACGCCCGAAGACCACCATTTGGTCCCGTTGATCACATAATCGTCGCCGTCACGGACGATCGACGTCTCGATGTTGGTCGCATCCGACGATGCCACCGCCGGCTCGGTCATCAGGAAGGCGGAGCGGATCTCGCCATGCATCAGCGGACGGAGCCACTGCTCCTTCTGCTCGAGCGTGCCGTAGCGGTGAAATACCTCCATGTTGCCGGTGTCGGGCGCCGAACAGTTGAAACATTCGCTCGCCCAGCCGACCTTGCCCATCTCCTCGGCACATAACGCATATTCGAGATTGCTCAGCTGCGTGCCTTCGAACGCGAAGCTGTCGTCGACATGGTTCTGCCCCGAATGCGGTGGCATGAAGAAATTCCACAGACCCGCCGCCTTGGTTTTCTCCTTCATCTCCTCGATGACCGGAATCACCTTCCAGCGCTCGCCCTCGTGCGCCTGCGCGTCGTAATCGGCCTGGCGGGGGCGGATCTGTTCGTCGATGAAAGCCTTCACACGGTCCCGGAAATAGGTCTCGCGTTCGGTGAAGCTGAAGTCCATCGCATCTCTCCAAGGGTGGCCGTGCACGGCCTTCACCACGGCTGGGTATACCGTACCGGGTTTTCGGTAAAGCCGGTTCGCGCGCGAAAATGCCGCTGTACGGCGTCATTCGAAAAATGACTGTTTCTTCTAAAAGATGCTGTTACAGTTTCCGGCATGGAGGAAGCAGCAACCGTACAGCCCGGCGAACCCGCAGAGTCGGGCACCAGCACCAAACGTTTCCGGGCCAAGCGTGACGCCATCCTGGCCGCCGCTGCCGAAGCGATCAACGAGCAGAGTGCCAAGGGCATGACGTTCGCCGACGTCGCGCGCCGGGTCGGGTTGAACACGACCAGCGTCACCTATTATTTCAAGCGCAAGGAAGACCTTGCCGCCGCCTGTTTCGAGCAGACCCTCGATCGGCTGCAAGCGATGCTCGACGATTCGCTCGCATTGCCGACGCCGCGCGAGCGTGTCGCACGCTACCTCGCGCTCAACTTCGATCGGCTCGCCGCGATCCAGCGCGGTGAGGAAACTGCGTTCGCCGTTCTCTCGGATCTGCGTGCGATGGAAGAGCCGGTCCTCGGCCGGCTGATGGCGGGCTGGCGCGAAGTGTTCCGCAAGACCCGCAGCCTGTGGGGAAACCCGGCCAATCGCGCCGAAACCGACCTGTTCGGCGCGCGGGCACACGTCTTGCTCGAGAATACCTTCTGGTTGCCGGTGTGGTTGGTCCGCTACGAACCGGACCAATACGCCCGGATCGAAGAACGGCTGATGGATGTGTTCGCGCACGGCATCGCCGCGCGCGGTGCTGGCTGGTCGCCCGAGTTGATCGACCTTGCGCATGAAGAACCCGAGCCCGGGCGCGAGGCGTTCCTGCTTGCGGCGACGCGGCTGATCAACGAGCTCGGCTATCGCGGCGCTTCGGTCCAGCGGATCGCGTCGCAGCTCAACGTCACCAAGGGCAGCTTCTACCACCATCTCGATGCCAAGGACGATCTGGTGCTGGCGTGCTACAAGCGCAGCCTCGACATGATCGCCGACGCGCAGCAGCTCGCCGACGAACGCGGCGGCCCGCAGTGGGAGCGGCTGTCCGGAACGATCGCGACCTTGCTCGACGTGCAGTTCTCCGAACGCGGACCGTTGTTGCGGACCACGGCCCTGTCGGGCCTTCCCGCCGACGCGCGCCGCGCGATGGTGGACCGCTCGAACCGGATCGCGCGGCGCTACGCCGGCACGATCAGCGATGGTGTGGCGGAGGGGTCGATCCGTGCGGTCGACCCGCTGATTGCGGCGCAGGCGCTGATGGCGCTGCAGAACGCCGCGTTCGACATGCGTAAATGGGCGGGAACGATGCCGCGCGATCGTGCGATCGCTTATTATGCATCCACCATCGTGTTCGGGTTGTTCGATGATCGGGTCTTGCGCACGTAATTTTATCTGCCACATCCCCGGCGAAGGCCGGGGCCCAACGGCGATGGCACCGTTTCCGAAGACATCTGCCGCGCTACTGGTCCCCGGCCGACGCCGGGGTGGTACTGAATTCACTATCGGAGTTTCACATGGCCGAGATGGCACGTTTCGATTGGGCTGACCCCTTCTTCCTCGACGACCAGCTCGAGGATGACGAGCGGATGATCCGCGACACCGCGCGCGCATATGCGCAGGACAAGCTCGCGCCCCGGATCGTCGATGCGTTCCAGCATGAGACGACCGATCCCGAGATCTTCCGCGAGATGGGTGCGCTCGGGCTGCTCGGCCCGACGGTGCCTGAGGAATATGGCGGCGTCGGCGCATCCTACGTCGCTTACGGCCTCGTCGCGCGCGAAGTGGAGCGGATCGACTCGGGGTATCGCTCGATGATGTCGGTCCAGTCGAGCCTCGTGATGTACCCGATCCTCGCCTATGGATCCGAGGAGCAGAAACGGAAGTATCTGCCGAAGCTGGCGACCGGCGAATGGATCGGCTGCTTCGGGCTGACCGAACCCGATGCGGGATCGGACCCCGGCGGGATGACGACGCGCGCGAAGAAGGTCGACGGCGGGTATCTGCTGTCGGGCGCGAAGACGTGGATCTCCAATTCCCCGATCGCCGACGTCTTCGTCATCTGGGCAAAGTCGGACGCGCATGGTGACGGCATTCGCGGCTTCATCGTCGAAAAGGGCGCCAAGGGGCTCACCGCACCCAAGATCGAAGGCAAGCTCAGCCTGCGCGCCTCGATCACCGGCATGATCCTGATGGACGAAATCGAGCTTTCCGAGGACGCGCTGCTTCCCAACGTGCAGGGGCTCAAGGGCCCGTTCGGCTGCCTCAACCGCGCGCGCTACGGGATCAGCTGGGGGTCGCTCGGCGCTGCGGAGTTCTGCTTCCATGCCGCGCGGCAATATGGGCTCGACCGCCAGCAGTTCGGCACGCCGCTCGCCGGGCGGCAGCTGTTTCAGAAGAAGCTCGCAGACATGGAGACCGAGATCGCACTCGGCCTGCAGGCATCGCTCCGCGTCGGCCGGTTGATGGACCAGGGCCGGTTCGCGCCCGAGATGATCTCGATCGTCAAGCGCAACAACGTCGGCAAGGCGCTCGATATCGCGCGGATGGCGCGTGACATGCACGGCGGCAACGGCATCTCGGGCGAATATCAGGTTATGCGCCACATGATGAACCTCGAGACGGTCAACACCTATGAGGGCGCGCACGACGTCCACGCGCTGATCCTCGGCCGCGCGATCACCGGCATCGCGGCCTTCTGATGCACACCGCCCCGCCGCTCGCTGGATTACGCATCCTCGAGATGGCGGGGATCGGGCCGGGGCCGTTCTGCGGGATGATGCTGGCGGACCATGGCGCGGAGGTGATCCGGGTCGAGCGACCGTCGCGTGGCGGGATGACCGATCCGGCGCGTGACCCGCTGCTCCGCTCGCGACGGACGATCGTGCTCGATCTCAAGCGGCCCGAGGCGGTCGCCGCGGTGCGCCACCTGGCAGCAACCTGCGACGGGCTGATCGAAGGCTATCGCCCGGGCGTGATGGAGCGGCTGGGTCTCGGTCCGGACCTGTTGCTCGCGGACAATCCGCGGCTCGTCTATGGGCGCATGACCGGCTGGGGGCAGACCGGGCCGCTCGCCGACGAACCCGGGCACGACATCGATTACCTCGCGATCTCGGGAACACTCCACGCGCTGGGCGAAGCCGGACGCAAGCCCAACGCACCGATCAACCTGGCGGCGGATTTCGGCGGCGGGGGTATGATGCTCGCGTTCGGGATGCTCGCGGCGATCCTCCACGTGAAGGCGACGGGCGAGGGTCAGGTCGTCGATGCGGCGATGACTGACGGATCGGCGGTGCTTTCGAGCATGATCTGGGGCTTCCGCGCAATGGGCCAGTGGCGCGACGAACGCGGGACCAACCTGCTCGACGGCGGTGCGCCCTTTTACGACACGTATGAAACCGCCGACGGCAAATGGATCGCGGTCGGCGCAATCGAGCCGCAATTCTATGCCGCCCTACGCGGCGTGATGGCGCTGGATGGTTCCGAATGGGATACTCAGTTCGTTCCGTCGGCCTGGCCCGCCCTGAAACAGGAACTGGCAACACGGTTCAAGGCGCGACCGCGCGACGCTTGGGTCGCGGCCTTTGCCGGGCACGAGGCATGCATCGCGCCGGTGCTCGGCTTCGACGAGGCTGTCGCGCATCCACACAACGTCGCGCGTGGAACCTTCGTTACCGCAGGCAGCGTGGTCCAGCCGGCCCCCGCTCCGCGTTATTCGGCCAGCACGACCGTTGCGCCCCGTATGGCTGGCAGAACCGAGGGCGCTGCGATTCTCGCGGAAGCAGGGTTCGACGCGGACGCAATTGCGGCGCTCCTGTGATTTGCGCCGCCATACCGATCATGCGATAAACCGTCCAAAGACGATCGAGGAGACGATCCATGGCCACTGCCGCACTGCGTAACGCACAGATGTCCGAAGCCGAATGGGAAACCCGGCAGGAGCTCGCCGCCTGCTACCGCGTTTTCGCGATGTTGGGTTGGTCGGAGATGATCTACAACCATATCACGCTGAAAATCCCCGACGAGGACGGCGCTTTCCTGATCAACCCGTTCGGCCTGCACTTCAGCGAAGTCACGGCCTCAAGCCTCGTCAAGATCGATATCGACGGCAACAAGCTCGACGAGAGCCCTTACCCGGTCAATCGCGCCGGCTTTGTCCAGCATGCGCTGTTCCATCGCCACTTGCCCGACGCGCATTGCATCATGCACACGCACACGACCGCCGGAATGGCGGTCAGCTCGGTCGAAGGCGGTCTGCGTCCTACCAATTTCTACGCCTGCAATTTTGCCGGGCAGATCGCGTACCATGATTTCGAAGGCGTCACCGTGCGCGACGAGGAAGGCGCGCGGCTGCTCGAGCATCTTGGCAACAAGCGCGTGATGCTGCTGAAGAATCACGGTATCCTGGTGATGGGCCGGACCCTGCCCGAGGCTTTTATCAAGCATTGGTCGCTGCAACGCGCCTGCGAGATCCAGATCGCGACCGCAAGCATGGGTAAACCGCTGGAGGTCTCCCCCGAGGTTGTCGCCGTGCATCAACGCGACCTGCACATGGCACAGGTTCCCGGCGGCCCCGGCACGGCCGACTTCGCGGCCATGGTCCGGCTGGTCGACAAGATTGACACGGGTTGGCGGAACTGAGGACCAGCCGGGCGACGGATGACCGCCGCCCGGCCGGATTGGCGTCCTACCGTGCCCGCCACGTCGCGGGCAGGACGCTTGCGGGCACCGTGACCGTCACCGTCTGCTTCACGTCCATCGCCGAATCCGCGAGCGTCACACGGTAAGCGCCACCTGCGATACGCCACTGATGGCCGGCCTCGTCCCAGGTCGCGAGCAGTCGCGGATCCACGTTGACCGATACCGTCCGGCTCGCGCCCGCCGCCAGGTCGACCTTGGCAAAGCCACCGAGCCGTTTGGGCGCCTCCCAGCCGCCGGCGACCGGCGCGACATAGATTTGCGCGACGCTGGCGCCGGCGCGTGGACCGGTATTGCGGACCGTGAAGCTCGCCGCGATCGCCCCGTTCGCGACGCTAGCCTTCAGGCCGCCGCTGGCGAAGCGCGTATAGGACAGCCCGTGACCGAACGCGAACAGAGGCTTGATCGCCTTGGCATCGAACCATTTGTAGCCAACCGCCGCGCCCTCGCGATACCGCACATCGCCGCTATGCGGCAGCGCCGGATCCGGGAGCTGGTCAACGCTCCGGGGGAAGGTCACGGGCAGACGTCCCGAAGGATTGACCTTCCCCGTCAGGACGTTGGCGATGGCGGCACCACCAGCGGTGCCGGGGTACCATGCTTCGACCACGGCACCGACGCGGTCGATCCACGGCATCGCAACGGGACCACCGGTTTCCAGGACGACCACAGTATCGCGGTTGGCAGACCCGACCGCAGCGATCAGCGCGTCCTGCTGCCCGTCCAGCCCCATCGGTACGTCGAACGATTCGCCGGCCCATTGCGTGGCGAAGACGATCACGACATCGCTGTCCCGCGCCAAGGCGGCGGCCGCAACGGGATCGCTGCCATCGATATAGCGAACGGCGGCACCCGGCACCTGGCGCTTGATCTCCTCCAGTGGTGAAGAGGGATAATACATGACCGGGCCAGGCCAGGACGTCGGTCCGATGCCGGGTACGGCATTGCCCTCCGCCGGATATACCAGAGACGATCCGCCGCCGGCGAGAACACCCTTGTCGGCATGCCCCCCGATGATCGCGATCCGCCTGGCGCGGCCGGTCAGGGGAAGAAGGTTGCGGTCGTTCTTCAACAATACGGTTCCCGCCTCGGCGGCTGCGCGGGTAATGGCCGCGTGACCCGGCAGATCAATGGACTGCTGCTGCAACGGATGCTCGAACAGGCCCTGCGCGAACATGGCCCGAAGGATGCGGTGCGTCATCAGATCCAGCCGTGCCGGAGCGACGGTGCCCTGGTCGAGCGCTGCCTGCAGCGCTCGACCGAAATACGGCGCCTTGTCGAACGGGAAGCCCGAGTCCTGGTCGAGCCCGGCATTGGCGGCCTCGATCGTGCTGTGGGTTGCCCCCCAGTCGCTCATCACATAGCCCTTGAAGCCCCAGTCGCCGCGCAGGACGTCGGTCAACAACCAGCTGTTCTCGCAGGCATGGGTGCCGTCGACGCGATTGTACGAACACATGATCGAACCGGGCGTCGCACGCTCGATCGCCAGCTGGAAGGCAAGCAGATCGGAAACGCGGGCCGCACTATGCTCGATGATCGAATTACCGGTGTTGCGGTCGGTTTCCTGGTCGTTGAACGCATAATGCTTGATCGTCGACACGACATGGTTGGACTGGATCCCGATGACCTCCTCGCCGACGATCGTACCGGCGAGCAGCGGATCCTCGCCGCCATATTCGAAATTGCGACCGTTGCGCGGTTCGCGGAGCAGATTGACGCCACCGGCAAGCATCACGTTGAACCCCGACCGGCGCGCTTCGTCGCCGATCATCGCGCCCCCGGCCCGGGCGACGGTCAGATCCCAGCTGGCCGCAATCGCCAGGCCCGATGGCAAGGCGGTCCGACCGCGCTTGTTCTTCGCACCGCCCTGCGTGGCGACCCCGACGCCGGCGTCGGTCTGGAACTGCGCCGGAATGCCAAGTCGCGGGATCGCGGGCACATAGCCGGCCGACCCCTCGAGCGCAGCCGTGGGCGCGATGTAGCGCGAGACCGGAAAGTCGGTTCCGAAATATCCGAAGACGAGCGTTTGCTTTTCATCGCGTGTCATCGCCGCCACGAGCGCGGTTGCCCGTGCGTCCGGGCTCAGGCTGGCCGTGTTCCATGCCCCGCGCAAGGGCGCCTTGTTCCAGGCGGGTAGCGTCGGCATGCCTGCCTCGGGGGCCACGGTGGCGGGCGGAGGGGGGGCAGCGACCTGCCCGGCGGCGGCGGAAGCGATCAGCAACAGCGGCACGGCCGCAACCCGAAACGTCATGTATGGCTCTCCTGAAGGCGCGATCCGGTTAGACACGAATCGTCGCGAAAACGGCTCTCATGCTAACGCTATAGAGCCGTGGTCTGGTCCGACAAATCAAAGAGCCGCGCCCGTGCCCGGCAAAACGGTTCAGAACGTGACCTGCAGGTTCGTTTCAATGAACTTTACGGTGCTTTGGTCCCGCGCGATCGCCTGCGGGGCGTCGCGGAGGAACCGCCCCTTGAACAGCACGGCAAAGTTACTCTCCAGTCGCAGATGTTGCGGCACCAGCCAGTAGCGCAGTCGCCCCTCGACCTGCTGCCCACCGAAGCGTCCCGATGCGCCGGTCTTGTCGATGACGGTGTAGAAACGGTCGTACCGCGAGGCGAGCCATATGCCACGGTAATCGGCCAATGCCTCGAACCGCGTCCCCGGCTTTGCCTCGAACCGGATCCCCGGCGCGCTGATGTTTTCGCGCGCGAGCGCCGCGTAAGTACCCGAGGGCCCTAAATCATCGCGTCGGCTTCCGTACAGCGTATCGAACCGATGCGAGGTGGTGCCTTGTCCATTGCCGCTTGCGAAGTCGTAGAACAGGCCGACCCTCGGCTTGAGCGGACCGGCAAAGCTATAACCCGCCGCGGCATGGAAGAAGCCCGCCGACACATCGGCCGCGGTGGCCGTGGCGGTCGTTCCGTCACTGGCGTGACCGGTCTGGTATATGCCCTCTACATCATAATCATAGGTGCCGGACTTCGCATCGCGTGCGAACCGCGCGTCAAAGGTGTGAAGGCGCCGGTCCGCCGTCGTCCGGCCCGGAGAATCGTGTTCTGCGAGGCGATAATAGGCCAGTTCCAACTGCCCGATACCCAGCACCGACTTCTGACGCAGATACGCCCCGAAAAATACCGTATGGAACGTCTCGCGATCGAACCGCACCAGGTTCCGCCGAATATCTGACGGCTGATCGGGCAAGCGCTCCTGCGGCAGCACGTAGAATGCGGTCACCTCGAGTGCAGACGTGGGTGCAAGATCGACGCGCAACCCCGTGAACCCATTGACCGTGTTGCGATATTCATCGGTCGCCACCAACCGTCCGGATCCAAGGTTCATCAGGAACCGACCGCCTTCCACCGACACCTTGCCGACCGGGCCGATGCCATGGTCGAGCCGAAGCTTTACATAGGCCTGCGGCACTTCGACCGCGTTCACATCGCCATTGTTGATCTGTGTTCCGCCCCCGAGGCCATAGGCCCGGCTATCGACCACCTCCGCCCCGATCGCGAGGGGACCCGGGCCGTATTCCACCGCCACCCCGGTCCGGAGCAAGAACGCGTCTTCGGACGTCGCAAAGCCCGGTCTGGGCCGGCCATCCACGGTCTCGTACCGGGCACGGATCGCTGCGGTGATGATGAGCCCGCTATCATCTTTCTTGGGGGCGGTTTCTTCCTTTCCCGGCTTCTCGGTCGAGGACGCCGGCGACGCCGGCAAGGACTGAGCGCCAGCCAGCGCCGGCACGCCGGCAACCGCTGCAAGATAACTGCCGAAGCGCGTGCCGCGCTTCAGCCCGGATCGGATCGCTGACACAATCAAGAGCCCCCTATGATCGTGCGACTGGCCCCGTCGTCGGGTTACCCACCGCCAAGTGCTCGAAGCGCTTGATGACTGCCGAAGTTCCCCTAAGACTTTGCGGACCATGACCCGCTTCACCGTAAACAACCAACCCGTCCAATATGCGATGGATCCGGCAACACCGCTGTTGTGGGCGTTGCGCGACGCATCGAATTTGACGGGAACGAAATATGGCTGCGGCGTCGGGCAATGCGGCGCGTGCACCGTCAACGTCGACGGGGTCGCCGTGCGATCCTGCCAGCGCACGATCGGGGCGATCGAGGGAAGTTACGTCACCACGATCGAGGGTCTGTCCCGCGACCGCAGCCATCCCGTGCAAATCGCCTTTATCGCCAAGAACCTGGTACAGTGCGGTTTCTGTGTTCCCGGAATGATCATGGCAGCGTCGGTTCTGCTGACGCGAAACCGCAACCCCACCGAGGACGACATTCGCCGCGAGATCACCAATCTCTGCCGTTGCGGTCTATATCCCCGGCTGGTCGAAGCTGTCCTGCTCGCCGCGAGCATCCAGCGGGGGGACGAGACGGTCGACGCGCCACCCGCCCCGGGCATCCTCCCCGCAGAGGCGGCGCGAACCGTGCCGGCGCTGGTCGTACGACGCTGAGCAAAGCTTTCGCAATGCTGACATGACAATTCAGCCATGATCCATCGTGTGGCCGGTAGAAGAGATCAAACGGTGCGGTCTTCTGCCCTGCCGCGGTAAAGGACATATTCGATGCGCAAGACATTGCTTGCCGCCATCATCGCGGCATCTGCCTTGATCCCGGCTGCGGTAATCGCGCAGGACGGCGGAGAACGTCGCGGTCGCGGGGAAGGTCGCGCACAGCAACAGGCTCCCCGGCCGCAGGGGCAGCCGCAGGGTCAGGCCCAGCCCCCGCGTGGCGATCGCGGCCAGGATGGTGGTCGCGGCTGGCAACAGCGCGGGCCGGCCCAGGTCCCGGCACAACCGCAGACGCAGTTGCAGCTCCAAAATCAACCGCAAGCGCGGTTCGAACGCCCCGACCGTGGCGGCCGGCCGGAGGGTGCCGGCGGTCGCGACGGCTTCCCGCGGCCGGGCGGATGGGATCGCGGCGGACCCGCCGGGCGCGCTGCGGCGGGGCAAACGCAGGATCCCAATCTGCAGGGCGGCCGCAACGCCTTCGGCGGACAACGGCCGGGGCCCGCAGGCGACCAGCGCGGCGCGATCGACGCCGGCCGACGTGACAACGACGCGCGCGATGCGCAGCGCCGCGGCGATGGTTGGCGCGGGGAGGATCGCCGCGGTGGCGACTGGCGTGGCGACGACCGCCGGAATTCGGGCGGCCGGGGCGATGACTGGCGTGGCCGAAACGGCCGGAACGGCGACCTTCGCGACGATAATCGGGGCTGGAACGGCAACAATGGCGGCGCGTGGAGCCGCGATTGGCGGCGGGACAATCGGTATAATTACAACGACTATCGCCGCCAGAATTACAGCGCCTATCGCCTACCCCGATATTATGCGCCCAGTGGTTGGGGCTATGGCTATCGCCGGTTCGGCATCGGTTTCCGGTTGAGTTCGATCCTGTTCGCGCAGGATTACTGGATCGACGATGCGGATGACTACCGCCTGCCCCCCGCGTACGGGCCCTATCGCTGGGTTCGTTATTATAACGACGCGCTGTTGGTCGATGTCCGCACGGGCTTCGTCGTCGACACGGTCTACGACATCTTCTGGTAATCGCTCCGGGGTTCGCGCAGGACGTCGCGCGAACCTCTTGTCTTTTCGCGCGCCCGCGGCAAAGTCCTCGCCCATGGGTTTTTTCTCCAAGAAAGGTGGCGCGACGTCGCCAGTGCGCCGGGCGTTTGGCGAAACGGTGTCCCGGCGGCTCGAGGCCAATCCCGCGATCACGCGGTCGAAGGTGGACGAGGCGCAGATCTATCGCCACCCCGATTTCCTCGACGCGGCGACGTGCCGCAAGTTTGTCCAGATCATCGATGCCAATCGGCGCCGATCGACCGTGCTCGCCGAGGATGCCGTTCAGGAGTTTCGCACCAGCGAGAGTTGCGACATGGATCGCTGGTCGCCCGACGTTCGCCCCACGGACGAGGCGATCGCTGCCCTGCTGGGGATCGATCCCGTGCACGGCGAGACGATGCAGGGGCAGCGCTACGCGGTTGGCCAGCATTTCCGCGCGCACAACGACTATTTCAACGAAGCCCAGCCGTATTGGCCGAAGATGATCGAAAGCGGTGGCCAGCGGACTTGGACCGCCATGATCTACCTCAACGACGTCGAGGAAGGCGGCGCGACCTGGTTTCCGTCGATTGGCGTTCGGGTTGCGCCCAAGGCCGGCTGGCTGCTCGCGTGGAACAACATGCGTCCGGACGGGAGCCCGAACCCGCAGACCCTGCATGAAGGCATGCCGGTGACCGCCGGCACGAAATACATCATCACCAAATGGTTTCGTGAAGGGAACTGGATCAAGGCGTAACGGGCGCCGGCATCGCGCGGCATTTGCGCCGCCCCGCCAATCCGGTACAGCCGCGCAGGTGAACACCGTCCTCAATATCGACCGCTCGATCCTGGGCCAGCCCTGGCGCTGGCGCTTGCTCGAAACCGACGCCCGCGACCCCGGCTTCGCCCCTGACGACCTGGTAACGCAGTTGCTGCTCGCGCGGGGGTGTCCGCGTGACGCGATCGACCTGCACAAGGCACCGAGCATCCGCGGCTTCATGCCTGACCCGTCGATTTTCCACGACATGAACAAGGCGGCCGAACGGCTTGCCGATGCCATCGCCGCACAGGAGCACGTCGCCGTGTTCGGCGACTATGACGTCGATGGCGCGACGTCCGCCGCGCTGGTCATTTTGTTGCTGCGCGATCTGGGGATCGAGGCGCGACCGTATATCCCGGACCGACTGACCGAAGGCTATGGCCCGACCGGCGCGGCGCTGCTCCGCCTGAAGGACGAAGGCGCACGTCTCATCGTGACCGTCGACTGCGGCGCGCAGGCGTTCGAAGCGCTTGCCACGGCGCATGACGCCGGGGTGGATGTGGTCGTGGTCGATCATCACAAATGTGCGGCTGCGCTTCCGCTGGCGCACGCGCTGGTGAACCCGAACCGTCTCGACGAGACCGATGGCGCGGCGCACGGTCACCTGGCCGCGGTCGGGGTGGCGTTCCTGCTAGGCGCGGCGCTGATCCGTACCCTGCGGGATCGGGGCTTCTTCGCCACGCGCGCGGAGCCGCGATTGCTCGACCTGCTCGACCTGGTGGCGCTGGGCACGGTCGCCGACGTAGCGCAGCTCCGCGGCCTGAACCGCGCGTTCGTGGCCCAGGGCCTGAAAGTGATGGCGCAGCGCCGCAATATCGGCCTCAACGCGCTGATCACCGCCTCCCGCCTGACCCGCGCGCCGACCTGCAGCGACCTGGGCTTTGCGCTCGGGCCACGGATCAACGCAGGCGGGCGCGTGGGCAAGTCCGACCTCGGCGTGCGGCTGCTGATCACGCGGGACCCGGCCGAGGCCGACGCGATCGCACAGGAACTGGATCGGCTGAACGAGGAACGCCGCGCGATCGAGGCGATCGTACAGGAGGCGGCCGAAATGATCGCCCAGTCCAAGAGCAACCGGGCCGTTCTGGTGGTTGCCGGCCATGGGTGGCATCCTGGCGTGATCGGGATCGTGGCCGGGCGTCTGAAGGAGAAATACGGCCGCCCCGCGCTCGTTATCGCGGTCGACGATGCCGGGGTCGGCAAGGGGTCGGGGCGATCGATCCCGGGCGTCGACCTCGGTGCCGCCGTGCTCGCTGCAAAGGAGTCCGAGCTGCTGGTGGCGGGCGGCGGCCATGCGATGGCCGCGGGCCTGACCATCGCCGAGAATCGCATCGCGGCGCTCGACGATTTTCTGAGCGACCGGCTCGATGCCGCGGTCACGCGCGCCATGGGCGACCGAGCGCTACTGCTGGACGCAGTGCTGACGACGGCCGGCGTCAACCCCGCGCTGGTTCAGGCTATGGAGGCCGGCGGCCCCTATGGCATGGGGTGGCCGCAACCGCGAATCGTCGCGGGACCGGTGCGCGTGGTCAAAGCCGATATCGTCGGCAACGGGCACGTCCGTGCAATCGTCAGCGGCGATGGCGGCGGAACGCTCAAGACCGTCGCCTTCCGCGCGGCCGAGACCGTGCTCGGGCAAGCGTTGCTGGGCGCCCCGCCCCACCGCCGGCTGTGGCTCGCCGGCCGGGCCAAACTGGATGACTGGGGATCACGTCCTACGGCCGAATTGCATCTGGATGACGCCGCTTGGGCAAATTGATGCGCAAAGTGCTTGACCACCGCCGAGACTTTGCCTAACCGGCCCTTCGCTCCCGAGCAATCGGGGACGGCCCCTTCGTCTAGCGGTTAGGACGCGGCCCTTTCACGGCTGAAGCACGGGTTCGATTCCCGTAGGGGTCACCATCAGCGCTCATGTGCTGTCTTGGTGACGCAGGTGTCGGTTGCGCCTGGATTTTCATGCAGTTCCCCCCTTGTTGCCCGATCGCTGGTTCTGATCGGCGTCATACCGTAGCTTGGCTGGCTTGTGCGATCGAAGTGCGCGCCACTTCGTCAACTCATCGAGGTCGAGTTTGGCGTGGTGATCGGTCGCATTTCTCCGGGCGTTGCGGGATCAACCGGTGAAGCCGCTGCTGGGCCCTTACTGCCGGCGCTGGAAGCGGTTCTGCGGTCTGATGCGGGTATCGGCGCATGGGCACCGACGGGCAGGCAGAGCAATGGAATGACGTGGATCCGACAGGGCGCACGGCACCTGATGCCTCGCGCCGATCTGCGCTTTCATTACCCGGACCGGGGGCCTCGAACAGACGGTCAGCAAGGCATCCGCTGCGCCTGCATATTGTTTCACCCGCTCTCATTACGTCGGGATTGGCACGAAAAGTCATATAGTTAACCGACGTTCACTCAGTCAGACTGGGTGAATCAGGGGAAACCATCATATGCGTAAGATTTCCATGGCGGCGTGCGCCTGCATGGTCGTGTGTTGCACGCCCGCCAATGCTGCAACGATCGTGCAGATGGCAAGCGGCGGGCAGGCTTATGTCAATCAGTTCGATCCGACATTCGGTACGTTGAACAGCGTGTCTTTCAGCGCACGATATTTCAAGACTGTCT
Source organism: Sphingomonas sp. TREG-RG-20F-R18-01 (assembly GCF_022662475.1). Classification (GTDB taxonomy): domain Bacteria; phylum Pseudomonadota; class Alphaproteobacteria; order Sphingomonadales; family Sphingomonadaceae; genus Sphingomonas. The sequence goes on along the minus strand of NZ_JAKNQQ010000003.1, from coordinate 279,138 downwards.
ACTTCGATTATCCATATCAACTCGGAGCGCCGATCGTCACTGCTTCCGGCTCCATATCGACAAATTCCTTCACGGCCTACGACTTAACCGGGTCGTATCAGTCGTTCACAGAGAACCCACAATTGATTGGGGTACATTTTGGTGGTGAAGCATCGGGAACGACTTCATCGAATTTGGATGAGTATATCGGAAACCGATTGGTCACGCTTGTTGGCCTCGTCAATGCAAAGTTCGCAATCAACGGCGCCGCTGTCTCTGCCGTCTCGACATCGTTCCCATCCCTATCAAGTGACACCTATACGGTGACGTACGATTATACCCCGGGCGCCGTGCCCGAGCCCGCCACTTGGGCGCTTATGCTTGCCGGCTTCGGTGCAATTGGGTTTGCGATGTGCCAGCGCGGGGCGCGCATCCGTGTTGGCGGGGGCTTGATCCGCGCCGCTTGAGCCCTTCGGGGCTGGCCGCCTGGTCAGCCCCGGCAAAAGCTGACGGCTCAAGATTGACCGACGTCCATCGAGCCCAGCCCTGCTGTTCTGCCACCGGCCGACCGCGCGTCTGTCCCGACGGTTCCCGTACAAAGTCCACCGGTCGAGCTTCGCAGCAATATGGCAGAACCCGCGCAACGCGAGGCAGACCGGGACAGGACCAACGAAGCTGGGCGTGCGCCGGCAAGGTTGCCCTTCGCACCCGTAAAGTCAGAACGGAAGCGATCTGGATAGAGCCGTCGCAACGATATCGCTCCCGTGCGCCGACAGATGCCCGTTATCGACGTACCTTTCGCCGGCCTTGTCGATCAGATCGCAGCGATAGGTCGGACAGATCGCCGGCATGGGATTGAAGAACAGCGCCGATGGGACGCCCTGCTGCAAGCGGCGATTGAGCATCCCGTCGAACGTGACCGGCGCGTCTCGCTTGCCAATCCGGTAGCGATAGTCATCGAGCGCGTTGAACCCGAACGACGGGCTGGCGCCGACGAGGATCACGCGCACGCCGCGACCACGCAATTGCTCGACCGTCTGCTCGATCCGTCCGACGTCGAGAACCGCCTCGCCGTCATAGGACGACCATCGCCCGCTCATGATCACCAGGGTTCGCGCATCCGTCAGCTTCAAGATGCCGTCGTTGAAGGATCGGCACGTTTTATCCTGGACCGGCTTCTCGCCTAGCAGTGGCGGGCAATAGTCCTTGGCGTAGTGAACGAGTTGCCAGCCCCTCGCCTGAGCAATGCGGCGTAGGCCGGGCGCAAGATGGCCAGCGAACGAATCGCCCCAGAGCACGACACGATGCGGCGCCGCGGGGTTGGTAGTGCAAAATTTCGCGTCCCAGTTGGCGAACGATTGCCCGTTCACCAGCGTACACCGGCCACTGGCGAACAGCGTTTCTAAATGGCGGTTTCGCACCTCGAATTTGGGAAAACGGCCAGGAAAGCCGTTGGCCCGCATCGTGATGACCCCGATAGCGCAGACTGCAATCGACGACACTATGGCCAACGTCAGCACAACGCGTGCCGAGGCAGTGGCGCGTCGCGTCGGTCTTTCGATGAGAAAATATGAACCGATCGCCAGAACAAGAGTGGCGGCCAGACACATGAGGCGTACCGGCACGCTCAATCCCGCGGTGGAGTATACTCTGGCAAAGGCGAGGATCGGCCAGTGCCAGAGGTACAGCGAATAAGAGATCAGCCCGATCGCGACGGGAAGGCGATGCCGTAAAACGGACCCGACCATGCTGCTACCCGCACCGAACACGATCAACCCCGCAGCGCCAAGGCATGGCAAGATCGCCGCGGCGCCCGGAAATAACGTTTGCGGCGTGTAGAAAACGACCGGCCCGACGATGAGAAGAAAGGCACAGAGCGTGATCGCTTCCCGTACCCAGCGCGGCGGCGTCCCCCCTTTCGATGCAACGAACAGCGCCATCGTTCCGGCAAGCAGCTCCCACGCGCGGGTCGGCAAGAGGTAAAAGCTTGCCGCAGGCGAGATGGGGGTGGCCCAGACCGATAGGGCCAGCGATAGCGCAAAGGCCGCGATCAGGATTGGCGTACGGAAGCGACGGCCAGCTGCGCCGGCCACTAGCAGTAAAATCGGGAACGCAATGTAGAATTGCTCTTCTACCGAAAGTGACCAGGTATGAAGCAGTGGAAGCGTCTCGGGACCCGGGCCAAAATAGCGGACCGTTTTCCAGAACAGGATATTTGAGCCAAAAGCTGCGACCGAGGCGAGGCTCTTGCCGAACTCGCGCATCTCGTCGGGGAGCAGCAATACCCAGGCAGCGACATAGCTCGCGATGCGCACCGCAAATAAGGCCGGAAGTATCCGCTTCGATCTTCTGATGTAGAAGCGGGAAAGCGAGAAATCGCCCCTGTCCTTTTCCGACAGGATGATCCCGGTGATCAGAAATCCTGAAATAACGAAAAATACGTCTACCCCGACATATCCGCCCGAAAAACCGCGCACCCCCGCATGGAACGCCAATACGGGAATGATCGCCAACGCCCTAAGACCGTCGACGTGCAGCAAGTGTTTCTGCTCTTTGGGATTGGTACGCATGGCGGGGCGCATAACTTGGCAGCCGGCGGCGGGCAATGTTCGGCGCCAAGCGCCCGATGGACGACCGCTGGAACTCGGTCGCTGTTGCGTGCGCCCCGTCGATCGTACACCATCCGCCGGGAAGCGTTCGCCCCGGCCGTTCCGTCCGTGGCGACGACGGGTGGGACAGTCCGGTCCGGCTTGCAGGGCAAAGCTTTGTGACGCGAACCGCAGGCTGAGGAGAAGGTACCGATGAAACCTTGCCGTACCCTCCCTTCGCGACGCGATGTTCTCGCGTCGGCGGCAACGGCTGCGATCGTCGCCGGGACCGTGCCGATCAGCCTCGTGCCGGCCGCCGCGGTCGGCGCGACACCGCCCGTACCCGGACCGTCGCGCGCCCTGCAGCCTTTCGACATGGCGCGGGTCGACCTTGGCGCGGGGCCCTTCCTGCACGCACAGAGGATGACGGAGGCCTATCTCCTGCGGCTCGATCCCGACCGCCTGTTGCACAATTTTCGCGTCAACGCCGGACTGCCGCCGAAGGCACCGGTTTATGGCGGCTGGGAATCCGACCCGGTCTGGGCGGACATCAATTGTCATGGCCATACGCTCGGCCATTATCTGTCGGCCTGCTCGCTGGCGTGGCGATCGACGCGCGACCTCCGGTTCAAAGAGCGCGTGGATTACATCGCCCATGACCTGGCCGAATGCCAGGAAGCGTCGGGCACCGGCCTGGCCTGTGCCTTCCCGGGAGGTCCTGCTTTGGTGGCCGCGCATCTGCGCGGAGAGGCCATCACGGGCGTCCCCTGGTACACGCTCCACAAGGTGTTTGCAGGCCTGCGTGACGGTACCCTGTTGACCGACAGCAGTACAGCGCGCGCGGTCCTCCTGCGCTTCGCCGATTGGGCGGTGATCGCAACGCGACCGTTATCCGACGCGCAGTTCGAGACGATGCTCGATACCGAGCACGGCGGCATGAACGAAGTCCTTGCCGACCTGTACCTCATGACGGGAAACGCGGACTATCGCACGCTGGCGCAGCGCTTCTCGCACAAAGCGGTCCTGACGCCGCTCGCGGCTGGCCGCGATCAGCTCGATGGCCTGCACGCCAACACCCAAATCCCCAAGATCGTCGGCTTCGAGCGCGTGTACGAGGCGACCGGCGATGCCAGCTACCGCGATGCCGCGCTGTTCTTCTGGAAGGCGGTTGCGCTGACCCGGTCCTTTGCGACCGGCGGCCATGGCGACAACGAGCATTTCTTCCCGATGGCCGAATTCGGCAAGCATGTTTTCTCCGCCAAGGGCGCGGAGACGTGCGGGCAGCACAATATGCTCAAGCTGACGCGCGCGCTCTTCCTGCAGGACCCACGCGTGGACTATGCCGATTATTACGAACGGACGCTATATAACGGGATCCTCGCCTCGCAAGATCCCGACAGCGGCATGGCCACCTACTTTCAGGGCGCGCGGCCAGGCTATATGAAGCTGTACCACACGCCGGAGCATTCCTTTTGGTGCTGCACCGGCACGGGCATGGAAAACCACGTCAAATACCGGGACTCGATCTACTTTCACGACGACCGCACCCTCTATGTGAACCTGTTCATCCCATCGCGCGTGAATTGGTCCGAGCAGGGCGCCATACTGACCCAGACGACCGCGTTTCCGGAAACGCCCACGACCATGCTGGACTGGACGTTGAAGCGGCCGGCCGCGCTGACGCTGAAAGTACGCCATCCGCGCTGGAGCCCGACTGCGACCGTCCTCGTCAACGGAACCGAGGTCGTTCGCTCCGGCAACCCCGGACGCTACATCGAACTTGCCAGGACGTGGCACGACGGCGACCGGGTAGAATTGCGCCTCGTCATGCATGTCGGGATCGATCGGGCACCGGCCGCGCCGGATATCGTCGCCTTCACCTATGGGCCGCTGGTCCTGGCGGGCGCGCTGGGCCACGACGGCCTTCAGCCCGGTTCGGACAGCATCGTCAACGAACGCAAGTACGGCACGTACAACGACACGGCATTCGCCGCGCCAACGCTCACGGGCAATCCGGATACCCTGCCGGAAACGATCGTCGCTAGCGGTAAGCCACTGGAGTTCACGATCCCCTCGGCGGAGCAGCAATCGGTGCGACTGGTGCCTTATTATCGGATCGCTCATGAACGCTACGCCACCTATTGGAAAGTGGGGTAAGGCCGGGGTCGGGCTGGCAGGCTACCGGGCGCACATAGCGTAGGCAAAAAAAGGGCGGGAGCGGCCAAACCGCTCCCGCCCGAGGTGCCCGAGGAGGGATCAGAAGCTGCCGCGAAGCCCCACCAGAACCTGCCGGCCCGGCTTGTACTGGGTGAAGGTATCGTTGCTGAACTGGAAGTACGACCGCAACGTCGCATCGGTGAAGTTCGACACGTTGACCGTCAGCTGCGGCAGGTGCTCGACCCCGAAGATCTTGTCGAGATCGAACGCCGACGAGAAGTCGTACGAGGTGTAGTCGTTACCGTACAGCGCAGCGGCCGGGATACCATTCTGCGCGGCACCGCTGTTCTGCGAGCCCCGGCGCGACGTCGTCGAAACGCGCAGCATCACGCCATGTTTCTCGTAATAAGCGGTGATGTTGTAGGTGAAGGGTGCCACCCCGTAGGCGATGGCGGCGCCCTTGCTGGTCTGATCGACGACGGTCGCGTTGGCGTTGAAGCCGAAGCCGGTGACGCCGATATGCCGGGTCAGGAAGTCGAGCGGCTGGACCCACTGGAATTCCAGGCCATTGATCGTCAGCTTGTCGGGCACATTGGTCTGCGAGGTAAGCTGGACCTGCGCGGCGGTCGGGCCGCCGCGCGAGTTCAGTGCGATCTGTTGCGTCGGGTTCAGCGTATCGTAGGTGATGCCATATTGCGCCAGGAAGGTGAAAGGCACCGTCGTGATGTTCGTGGTGGTGAAACCGGTGATCGACTTGCGGAAGGCATTGAAGCTGATGACGCCTTCACGGCCGGTATAATATTCGAACCCGAGGTCGAGGTTGGTCGATAGGTATGGCTTCAGCGCGGGGTTGCCGATCGTTGCCTGATCGGCCGAGGGTGCACCGAAGTTGACGCCGGGCAACTGCGCCGAGGGATCTGGCCGGGTCATCGTACGCGATCCCGCGACGCGGACGACGGCATGCTCGCCAAGGTCATAGGCGAAGGTCGCGGCCGGCAGCCAGTTGGTATATTCGTTGCGGGTCGTGACGTTGGTCGAAATGTTCGGATAGCGGCTGCCATCGGGCAGCGACCCGCCACCGGCGGGGGCGTTCCGCGGATCGGGCAGCGATACCGTTCCCGAAATGGTCTGGATCGTGTCGACGAAACGCAGACCCGCGTTGAAGCGCAACGTGTTGCCGCCCAATTCCTGCGCGCCGTTGACCGTCGCAAAGCCCGACTTTACCACTTCGCGGATGTAACCGCCGCTTGCCCCGGTGTTCGCGGCGCCGACGACCGGCGCGTTGTCGTGGAACGATTGATAGTTGGTCGCATTGGCAAATTTCGGGAAGTCGACCGTGACGAAACCGGCCGGTCCTGGCATCAGATAGCTGGGAAACGCGCTATTGGGTACGAGCGAGCCGCCGTAGGTCACCGCGCCCGTCATACCGGCGGTCGAACCCGTCCCGTAGCCAGGATACGTCGGATAGCCGGCAGGTGCGGCTCCCGGCGCGTTGAGACCGACGCATGGGGGCTGGGTATTGGGCGAGGCGACAAACACGCTGGGGTTGTTGCCGCAAACCGCATTCTGCCACGCTTGGCTGTTGTCGAAACCCTGGATCAGCCGGGACACATCGTCATAGGCGCCGCCGACGCGCAGGTTGAGCGCCCTGCCCCCCCACGTCAGATCGGCGCGCGCGCCCTTGGTCTTGTTGACGCGCCGCTCGTCCTGAATGTTGACGCGCGAGCCGGCGTTCCAGCCGAAGTTCGCCGGATTGTTGAGGTCGATGTTCGGGGTGATCACCGGGCCGTTGCCGGTATTGGTGTACGCCACCGTCGTTCCAACGCTGAGCGGGGTCGTGCCACCCACCGTTGGGCTTTCGCGGTGGAAGGTCGAGCGGGAATAATTGCCCTGTGCCTCGAACTTCAGATTGTCGCTGATTTCCCATTCACCGCCCGGATTGACGCTGAACAGCTTGGTAGTCTCGATATAGGGCCGGAATTCGTCGAAGAACTGGGCGTTGGCGAAGGTCCCGCCGGTCACCGAGCAGCCCGTGCTGCAATCGCTCTTGTCGAACGTCAGGTTGAGCGGAATGACCGCGCTGTTGCGCACGATCCACGCCATGTCCTCGCGGATCAGGTCGTTGTGCTTGTAGCCGTAAAGGCCATCGACGTAGAAATGCAACGTGTCGGACGGGCGCCATTCTGCGCTGACGATCGCATTGACACGGTCGCGCGAGCCGCGCTCGTCGGACTTGCGGCCAAGACGCGGCAGCAGCGCATTGTCGATCTGCTGGATCGTCGCGCCGGGATTGTGCGCGAGAAGAAACGCCTGATCGACGACGGTCCCGGCTACGAGGCCTGCACCCGCGCCGACTGGCACGACGCCCGGAATGGTCCAATTGCCCCCGCCGGTGGCGTTGCAGCCGGTCGTTGCGCCACACTGCGTCGCAGACAGCGCCGGATTGGTATAGCCGATCGTCTCGAACCCGCGCGTATCGGTAAACGAGCGTTGCCCCGAAACGCCAGCCAAAATGCCGATCGTGTCATTGTGCCAGCTGCCGATCAGCGAACCGCGCACACCGATGCGGTTGGCTTCCCCCTGTTGCGACCCTTGCACGTTGTAGCTGAGATAATTCTTGGCGCGATCGAATGGCCGGGCCGAGCGCAGGTCGACGTTGCCCGCCGCGCCGCCTTCGAGCAGGTCGGCGGTATAGCTCTTGTTCACCGTCAGCTTGGTGAACAGGTCGGTCGGGAAGAAACTTAGGTCGACCGAGCGATCGGTGCCCTGCGCGTCGGTCGCGCCCGACGAGGCGACGGCGATCGGCGCACCGTTGAGCGTGACGTTGGTGAAGTTGGACCCGAGGCCGCGGATTGCGACGTTGGTCCCTTCACCGGTGATGTCCCGCGTGATGGTAACGCCCGAAATGCGGTTGAACGATTCGGCAATGTTGGTGTCGGGGAACTTGCCGATGTCCTCGGCGAATATTGAATCCGTGAAGCCGGTCGACGCGCGCTTGGCGTTGGTCGAGAGCGCCAGGCTGTTGCGATAGCCTGTCACGACAATGTCGCCGGCGGGCGTCCCGTCCGAGGTTGCGAGCGGCGCGGTCTCCGGTGCGGTAGCGGCATCGCCGGTTGCCGCGCTGGCGGACGGAGCGGATGGCTGACCGATGCCCGGGGCGGGTGACGGGGTCGCCGCCAGCGGCGGTAGCGGAGTCGTTTGCGCGGATGCGGCGTGAGCACAAATCCCGGAGAGAATTGTCGCGCCGAGAAGCGCACCTCGCGTCAAGCGCACGGCACCGTCGAGCAGTATCATTTCAGATATCCCCTTCCCAAATGAACACGCGCCTTGCTTCCCGAGCGCTATGTTTGCGCTACCAAAATGCGCCAGACTTCCAAATCTGTCAAACAGAGATTTGCAATTGTGTCAGGCCGGTCCGTCAAACGGTTGCATCACGCGGTATCTATACGGCATATCGGGACCGGACGTGTCGCGGGTCCGGCGCGGGGGTTCGCCACGGATCGGCTCCAGAAAGAGATCGGGGGACATTGAAAGCCGTACGCCTCTACGCACAGATCGCGCGGCAGATTGCCGCGCAGATCCTGGCCAGTCATTATCCGCTCGGCACGCGCCTGCCGTCCGAGCGCGAGCTTTCGGAGGCGTTCGACGTGTCGCGTCCGACGATCCGGGAGGCGTTGATCGCGCTGGAAGTCGATGGGTTGGTCGAAATCAGAATGGGGTCCGGCGTGTATGTCTCCGCGCAGACACCACGGGGCGGCAAGTTCTCCGCGATCGGCGTGGGCCCGTTCGAGCTGCTCGAGGCGCGTCGCGCGATCGAAGGGGAAGCGTGCGCGATCGCGGCGGCACGGCTGGACGACGACGATGTCGCCGAACTTCGGGCGCTGTTCGACAGTCTGGTGGCCGCCGGTGACGATGTCGCCAAGGCGGAATCGTGCGATCACCGGTTTCACGTCGCCATCGCCAAGGCGACGCGCAACAGCGCCATTTCCGGCGCAGTCGAGGCGCTCTGGCAGGCGCGACTGTGTTCGCCGCAGGAAAAGGCCATGTCCGAGAAGGCACATCGTGCCGGGGTCGGGCCGCGCATCGACGAACATCTCGCGATCTTGGAAGCGATCGCGGCCCGAGACCCGGATCGCGCACGGGTGGCGATGCGATCGCACCTGGACAAGGTTCTGAGCGCGTTGGTCGAGGCGACCGAGGTTCAGGAAAGTGCCGAATTCGACGCGCGGGTTACCGCCCGCCGCCAGAAGTTCGGCTTGCTGTAACCCCCTGCCCTCCGCGCCGCCCCTCCGCGGCCGATGCCCCGCCATCTCGTCCCTGGGTCAGTGTCCTGGCGCGAACGGCGTCTCGATCGCGCGATAATATGCCAGCGGATGCGCGGGCGCCGGCGATCCCGCGGGCAGCGGGCGGTGGTTGAGCGACTGGAACCACGCGATGTTCGCATCGCGCCACCATATCGCCTCGCGCCGCTGAGTCGCCAGGAACGCGCGTGACTTGGCGAAGCGCTCGGTATCGACATACGGCGCCAGCGCGTCCCACGACCGCTGCATCGCGCCGACGCTGGCAACCCCGCGATCATAATGCATGACCAGTTCGTCCCACAGCGAGCGGCCTGACGCCATCCGTCGGTCCCACCCCAGATGATGGAACCACAGGATATCGCGCTCGGGCGTGGTGTTCGGATCGTCGAGCTGCCTTGAAAGCCGCGGCGCGTATTGCGCGACCGCATCGCTGCCGCTGGCCGTGCGATCAAAGCCGATGCCGTTGGCGTCGGCCCGCGCGTAATAGACCGGGTTCCATTCCGGCCGCGCCAAGTCGCTGACCCATGGGCCTGGCCCATAGTGATGTCCGGTCGCCATCTGGTGGGCGAGGCCCAGCGGCGTCATGTAATCCACCACCGCTTCGCGCGAAGTCATCATCATCGCGACGGTCGGCGTGACGAAGCGCGGATCGGGGGTAAAGGTCATCCGCGCCCATTCATCGGCGATCGCTCTGGCGTCGCCGTCCGGATCCCAGGCGAAGCGACCGAAAGCGAACCAGTTCGCCTGGTTGAAGGTCGACCCGGACCAATCCCGATCGACACCGATATTGGCGACCCCGGCCATGCCGGTGAGCCGATAGCGATCGACCTTGCCCTCAAGCACCCGCGCCACGGTCGACCCAGGACCGTGCGCCAGAGTATCGCTTTCCAGCGTTTCCTGGAACAGCGGCCCGAGATAAGCGAGGTGCGTCGCTTGCCCCAGATATTCCTTGGTAATCTGGAACTCCATCATCAGCGGCGTCTTGGGCATCGCCCCGAACAGCGGGTGGAAGGGTTCGCGTGGCTGGAAGTCGATCGCGCCGTTCTTGACTTGGACGATCACGTTGTCGGCAAAGCGTCCGTCGAGCGGCTTGAAGTCGTCATAGGCCTGGCGGGCCCGGTCCGTCACGTTCTTCTCGCTATAGACGAACGCGCGGTACATCACGATGCCGCCGTGGGGGCGGACAGCATCCGCGAGCACGTTTGCCCCGTCAGCGTGGCTGCGATGATAATCCTGCGGCCCGGGCTGGCCTTCCGAATTCGCCTTGACCAGAAATCCGCCGAAATCGGGGATCGCGCGATAGATTTCGTCGGCCTTGGCCGCCCACCATGCCTTGACGGCAGGATCGAGCGGATCGGCCGTCTTGAGCCCGCCCAGTTCGATCGGCGCCGAGAAACGCGCGGAGAGATACACTTTGATACCGTACGGCCGGAACACGTCGGCGAGCGCCGCCGCCTTGGCGATGTAGCGCGCGGTAAGGCTTTCCTTCACCGCGTTGACGTTGTTGAGCACCACGCCGTTGATGCCGATCGAGGCGTTGGCACGGGCATAGTCGGTGTAGCGCGGCCCCGTATAATCGGGCAGCGTCCACCAGTCCCAGATCGATTGCCCCGCATAGCCTCGCTCTACGTTACGATCCAGATTGTCCCAATGATCGAGGATGCGCAATTGCAGCTTGGGCGCAGTGCGCAGGTCGATCCCGGACAGCGACGCGCCCTGTTCGGCCAGCTCGAGCAGGCGAAAGCTGCCATAAAGCAGGCCGACGTCGGTATTGGCGAGGATCGCTACGACGCGCTTTCCTTGCAAGGTTGTCGTATGGAGCCAGTAGCCTTCGCTGCCGAGGTCGCCGAGCGCCGCAGCGTCGAGGCCCAGCGCGCGCGCCTGGACGGGGTTTGCCAGGATGATCGCGCCGCTCGCAGTGACGGCGGCCCGGTCAACGCGATGGCCCGTCATGCCGCCAAAGCCACGCTGCAGCTCGGCGACGGCCGCGGCAATCGTCGGCGAACGCCCTGGCGCAACGATCACCATGGCATGCGCGACGGTGTTCGCCTTCGCCGGACCTGCCAACGGTCGGTAGCGCAGCCACAGATCGTACCCGTCCTCGGCATGAGCCGGAGTCGCGACCGGGCTCGAACACAGCAGAAGCAACGACAGGATTCGACGGGCGGCTTTCATCGGGACTCTCTCCTACCGCGGCGCTCGTTACGGCGCCGTCTCCACCTATCTGACACAAGTCGTTGACAAGCAGGTCCGGCACCTAGCATGGTAGCGCTATCGTTGAAAAGGGCGCCGCAGAGCGACCGATGGCTCTAACTGAGCCGTGCAGGAAGGATACCATGCTCGGAACCCCCATCGCCAGCGGGCACCCATGCCGCGACCAGACCGCTGCCGCACGCTCGATCCGCGCGCGCGTCTGAGCGCGACCGCGCGCACCCTTCCACCCTCCGCCTTTACGGAAAGACCCCATGCCGAAGATTATCGATGCCAAGGTGATCGTCACCTGCCCCGGTCGCAATTTCGTCACGCTGAAGATCGAAACCGAGGACGGCGTCTATGGCCTGGGCGATGCGACGCTCAACGGCCGGGAACTGTCCGTCGCCAGCTATCTGCGCGACCATGTCGTCCCGCTCCTGATCGGACGGGACGCGCATCGGATCGAGGATATCTGGCAGTATCTCTACAAGGGCGCCTATTGGCGGCGGGGCCCCGTGACGATGAGCGCAATCGCCGCGGTCGACACTGCCTTGTGGGACATCAAGGGCAAGATCGCCAATCTCCCACTCTATCAATTGCTGGGCGGCGCGAGCCGCGATGGCGTCATGGTCTACGGCCATGCCAACGGTGTCTCGATCGAAGATACCGTAGCGGTCGCGCGCGATTACCAGCAACAAGGGTATAAGGCGATCCGCCTGCAATGTGGCGTGCCGGGACTGCCCTCCACCTACGGCGTGTCGAAGGACAAGATGTTCTACGAACCCGCCGATGCCGATTTGCCGACCGAGAACTTGTGGTCGACCGAGAAATATCTGCGCATCGTGCCGGAGCTGTTCAAGGCGGCGCGCGAGACGCTGGGCTGGGACGTGCACCTGCTGCACGACATTCATCACCGGCTGACGCCGATCGAAGCGGGGCGGCTCGGCAAGGATCTCGAGCCCTATCGTCCGTTCTGGCTAGAGGATGCGACGCCCGCCGAGAACCAGGACGCGTTCCGCCTGATCCGGCAGCACACCACCACCCCGCTCGCGGTCGGCGAGATCTTCAACTCGATCTGGGATGCCAAGCACCTGATCGAGAACCAGCTGATCGACTATATCCGCGCGACCGTCGTCCATGCCGGCGGCATCACGCACTTGCGTCGGATTGCGGCGCTGGCCGACCTCTACCAGATCCGCACCGGTTGCCACGGCGCGACCGACCTGTCGCCGGTGTGCATGGCGGCCGCGCTGCACTTCGATCTGTCGGTGCCCAATTTCGGGGTGCAGGAATATATGCGCCACACCCCGGAAACCGATGCGGTCTTCCCACACGCCTACAGCTTCGAGCGTGGGATGATGCACCCGGGCGACAAGCCTGGCCTTGGCGTCGAGATCGACGAAGTGCTTGCCGCCGAGTACCCCTATGCGCGCGCTTATCTGCCCGTAAACCGGCTCGAAGATGGCACGATGTACAATTGGTGAGCGCGATCCGGCGGACGCAGGGCACGTCCGCCGCAAGATTTGCCGGGCGAACCGGACCGGCAGTTGTTTCCGTCCAGCCCGATGGCTTCGCTGTCCGTCTTCTCGAGGAGTGGCGTTATGTTTACCCGACGCGGCGTAGTTGGCGGGGCTCTGGCGGGGGGGCTGATGCGCTCACCGCTGGCAGCCGCGCTCCGGACGGACCGGCACGCACCCGGCTTTGACATCACGCTGCCGGCCGGCGGCGTGGCGCCGATCTTCGTCGACCCCTCGGACCTGCCCGGGGTTCGCCGGGCGGCCGCCGATCTGGCAGCCGACATCGGGAGGGTGACCGGCACCGACGCGCGCCTCCTGACCGATCCCCAGTCGCTCGCCGATCGCGTGATCCTGATCGGGTCGCTCGGCAACAGCCCGGCGATCGACCGCCTCGTCACCGCCGGAAAGCTTTCCGTCCACGACATCGCAGGCAAATGGGAAACGTTCGTGGTCCAGACGATCGCCGATCCGATGCCCGGTGTTGGCGAGGCGCTGGTCATCGTCGGCAGCGACAAGCGGGGCACGATCTATGGCGTGTACGAAGTGTCTCGGATGATCGGGGTGTCGCCGTGGTATTGGTGGGCCGACGTACCCGTTGCCCGTCAGAGCCGATTGCGCATCACGAGCGGCCGCTATGTCCAGGAACCGCCCGCGGTCAAATATCGGGGAATCTTCCTGAACGACGAGGCACCTTGCCTCTCGGGTTGGACGACCGAAAAGTTCGGCGGCATGAATAGCAAATTCTATGGTCGGCTGTTCGAACTGCTGCTCCGCCTTCGTGCCAATTACCTGTGGCCGGCGATGTGGAACAATGCCTTCGCGGTGGACGACCCGGCCAATGCCCGGTTGGCGGAGGACTATGGGATCGTGATGGGCACGTCGCATCACGAACCGATGATGCGTGCGCACAAGGAATGGACCGACAACCGGCAACACTATGGCAACGGCGAATGGAATTACGCCACGAACCGACCGGCGGTTCAGAAGTTCTTCGCCGAGGGAATCGAGCGCAACGCGCACAACGAGGTCATTGTCACGATCGGCATGCGCGGGGACGGCGACGTCGCGCTGGAGAGCACCGGCAGCCTGCAGTCGGATGTGAAGCTGCTCGAAGAGATCATTACCGACCAGCGCCGGATCATCACCGAAGGCATGGGCAGGCCGGCGGAGCGGGTTCCGCAGGTTTGGGTCCTGTTCACCGAAGTCTACAAATATTATGACGCCGGCCTGAAGCTGCCGGACGACGTTACCCTGATGTTCGCCGACGACAATGTCGGCAACCTGCGCCGGCTCCCGTTGCCGTCGGAACGTGGCCGGCCGGGCGGGTTCGGCATCTATTTCCATATGGACATGCACGGCGGGCCGTTTTCGTACCAGTGGATCAACGCGAACCCGCTGCCCAAGATCTGGGAGCAGATGAACCTTGCCAATCAATATGGCGCAAACGAGATCTGGATCGCCAACGTCGGCGATCTGAAGCCGCTTGAGCTTCCGATCGAGTTCTTTCTCGCAATGGCGTGGCGGCCGTCCGACGTCGGGAAGGACAAGATCGCTGGCTGGACCCGCGACTGGGCCGAGCGGCAGTTCGGTTCGGAGCATGCAGCGGAGATCGCTTTTCTGGCTGCGCGCTATGCCAAGTACAATGCCTGGCGGAAGCCCGAACAGCTCAAACCCGAAACCTATAGCCTTGAAAACTACCGGGAGGCCGAGCGCGTCTGCGACGCCTGGAGCGCGCTCGAACGCCGCGCCGATGCGGTCAATGCCGCGCTACGACCGGACCAGCAGGACGCCTTTTACCAGCTCGTGCTCTATCCGGTGCGCGCCTGTTCGAACCTGACCCAGATGTACGTCGCGGCGGCGCGCAATGCCCGGTTCGCCATCCAAGCCCGCGCCAGTACCCGTGCGGAAGCGGACGAAGTACGGCGGCGCTTCCGCCGCGACCATGAATTGCGCGACCAGTACAATCACACGATGGCTGGCGGCAAATGGAACCACATGATGGACCAGACGCACATCGGCTACTTCGACTGGTACCCACCCCAGGCGGACGTCATGCCCGCGGTCGCGGATCTCGATCTGGAAACAGCCACAGGATTCGGTGTGGCCGTGGACGGGGACGCGAGGTCATGGCCCAATTACTACCTCCCGCCGGCGCTGCCGGTATTGGACAGCATTTCCGCGCGGCCGACCTATCTCGAGGTTTTTCCGCGCGGCGCGCAGCCGGTCGCGGTCACAGTCACTGCCAACCGCCCATGGGTCGTGATCCGCGAAGGAAACGCCTTCAGCGCCTCGTCGCGCGACCGCCGCTACTGGATCGACATCGACTGGTCGCGTGCGCCCATTGGTCGCGCAGACGCAACGGTCACGGTGCAGGGCGATGAAAAGATCGACGTCAAGCTGACCGCGATCCGCGCGACGCCGCTGCAGACGAAAGCGGCGCGGGGCGCTTTCGGTGGGCTGGACGGAGCCTTTTCCATTCCCGCGACCGCGTACGCGCGAGCATCGACGGTCAGGGGCACGCGGTGGGAACAGATCCCGGATTACGGCCGGGTTGCGGGGGCCATGTCACCGTTCCCGGTCGACGCGGCGTCGTTTACCGATCCGACGGCGTCACCCTGTCTCGAATACGACATCTTCCTGCCCGGGGCGGGAAAGTATGACGTGGCGCTCGTCACGGGACCAACGCTGGAGGTCATTCCCGGCAGAAAATTGTCCGTCGCAGTCGGGCTCGGCGATGGCGTGCCCGTGGTGAAGGCCGTCTTCACGCCCGAAGACAGCGAAGCACAGGACTTCCTGGGTTCGGCCCACGCCGCCAATTCCGCCAACAACGCGCGGACCATGCACTTCCCGGTCAACGCCGACCGGGCAGGCCGGCATGTGCTGAAGGTGGCGATGATCGATCCGACGCTCGTGCTTCAGACGATCATCGTCTCATCAGGCGTTCACAGACCCTCGTTTTTCGGGCCGCCGGCGTGAGGAGCGGTGTCCAGGCCGTGCTTGTGCAATAGCGGCGCGACCTGCGGATCGTGGCCGGTCATCGTGCGGAACATGACGTTGTAATCCTGCGTGTGTCCGCGCGACAGGATCAGGTCGCGGAACCGCTGGCCATTGGCTCGCGTCATCCCGCCATGCTGGACGAACCAGTCATAGACGTTCTGCTGGATCATGTCGGTCCATAGATAGGCGTAATAGCCAGCCGCATACCCCGACCCCCAGATGTGTGCGAAATAGCTGGTACGATAGCGCGGCGGCACATGCGCCACGTCCAGCCCGGTCGCGCCGAGCGCCTTCGCCTCGAACGCATCGACATCGGTCGGCACCGCGCTGGACGGGACCGAATGCCATGCCATGTCGAGCTGCGCCGCCGCCAGCGTCTCGCCGAAGCTGTAGCCCTGGTTGAACGTTTCGGCCCGCTTGATCTTGTCGACCAGGGCTTGCGGCATCGGCGCCCCGGTCTGGTAATGATGCGCGTAATGCGCGAGCACGCGCGGCTCAAGCGCCCAATGCTCGTTGAACTGCGACGGGAACTCGACAAAGTCGCGCGCCACCGCGGTGCCCGACAGTGTCGGATAGGTCTGGTTCGCGAACAGCCCGTGCAAGCCGTGGCCGAATTCGTGGAACATCGTCCGCACGTCTTCGAACGTCACCAGCCCGGGCTGTCCGTCCGCCGGCTTGGTGAAGTTGGCGGTGTTGGAGATGACCGGCTTGGTCCCGAAGATCTTCGCTTGGCGGACGAAGCTGTTCATCCAAGCACCGCCCGACTTGTTGTCGCGCTTCCAGTAATCGAAATAGGCAAGCCCGAGCGGCTTCCCGCCCTCCTCGAACACCTCGTACACGCGAATGTCTGGGTGGTAGGTCGGGATGTCGGTGCGGCGCTTGAAGCTCAGGCCATAGAGCTGGTTGGCGGCATAGAAGACGCCGTTCTCGAGCACGTTCCAGATCTCAAGATATGGCTTGGTCTGGTTGAGATCGAGATCGAACTTCGCCTTGCGGACCTTTTCCGCATACAGGTCCCAATCCCATGGCTGGAGCTTGAAACCGCCATGCTCGGCGTCGATGGTCTGCTGGAGCTCGCCGACCTGCGCGGCCTGCGCCGCGGCGGTGGGCGCATCGAGCGCGTCCAGGAAGCCGCGCGCCGTGTCCGCGGTCTTGGCCATCTGTTCCGCGAGCGAATAGTCCGCCCAGGTCTTGTAGCCGAGCAGATTGGCCTTGCGCGTGCGCAGCGCGATCAATTGCAGGATCGCGGCGCGGGTATCGTTGGCATCGCCCTTTTCGGTCCGCGTCCAGCTCTGATCGAACAGCGCCTTCCGCGTGCCTCGGTCGGTCAGGGACTCGAGCGCGGGCTGGCCCGTCGTGTTCTGGAGCGGCAAAAGATATTTGCCTGGCATCTTGCGATCGGTGGCGTCGCGCGCCGCGGACTGGACTTCCCCTGGCGCCATTCCCGCGAGCCTGGCCGGATCGTCGAGCACGAGCGCGCCCGCCTTGGTCGCGGCGAGCAACCGCTGGCGGAAGGTGATCCCGGCGGTCGAGATCTGCTTGTTGAGATCGCGTAGCGTCGTCTGGTCCGCTGGCGAAAGCTGCGCGCCGGCGCGGACGAAACTCTTGTAATATTCGTCGAGCAACATGGTCTGCTCGGCATCGAGTTTCAGCGACGCCTTCCGGTCGCTCAGCGTTTTCACGCGCGCAAAGAGTTTGGGATCGAGATAGATCGTATCGTTATACGCAGCGAGCTTGGGTGCCAGCGCCGCTTGCGTCGCCTGCAGCGCGGGGTTCGTATTGGCCTGCGTCACTTGCCCGAAGGCGGACTGTGCCCGAGCCAGCATCTGCCCTTGGCGCTCCATCGCGACAATCGTGTTGTCGAAGGTTGGCGCAGCGGGATTGTCGGCGATGGCGCGCACTTCAGCGAGGCTTTCCGCGATCCCCTGCTCGATCGCCGGCTGATAGTCGGCATCGTGGATCTGATCGAACGGCGGCGCCTGATAGGGAAGCGTACTCCGCTGCGCGAACGGATTGGCGGCATGGGCAGGAGCGATGCCGATCACGGTGGTAACGGTGGCGAGCAGGAGACTACGGAGCATCTACGATCCTTTCGGGAGCCGCATCAGCTAACGATAGCGGCCGCCGCTTGTCGACCCTGCCCGGTCAAGTTATTGCAAAACAGCAAAACAAGTGCCGCATCCGTCAGGTGTCACCTGCTGCGTCGCCGATGCCCGTCCCGCGACGCGCAGCCAGCCGCGGTCTGCCCGCCGGTCAGCCTGCGACGACCGGATGTTAGTCTTTGGCGAAACCATCAATGACCCACCGGTCTAGCTTGCGGTGCGCTTGGGCCAACGCCGGCGGCGGGAGCGCCAATCACTGCGTGCGCAAGAAGGCCTGATAGCGCGCCGTGCGGAACATTTAGAGGACGCGGATGCCAGCGCATCCGAAAGCGGGTTCCCGTCGCACAATCCTGAAGACTATCGCTCGATCATGCTTCCACAGTGGTTGCCGCATTGTGTTTCGAACGCGGCACGCTAGGGCATGCAAACCATGAAAGTCGGCCCAAATCAGCGCGATCCCGTCTTCGATGCGGAATGGTTGGCGCATCGGTACGATCCTGAACAAGACGCGGTCCACTTCCGCCACGTTCCGTTGTCCGCGCGGGCGCGCGCGACGTTTTTGACCGACGAATATCTTGGCGTGGAACCTGCCCCGGTACCGATCGGCCGCGAACGGATCTCCCAGTCCGCCCTGCCGAACGCGCCCCTGCATTTCGTTTTTCATTCGGCGTTTTGCCTGTCCACCCTGCTAGCGAACGCGCTGGATCTTCCGGGGCGCTCGATGTCGCTCAAGGAACCCGTGATCCTGAACGATATCGTCGGATGGCGGCATCGCGGCGCCGACGGCACCCGGCTTACGGCGGTCCTCTTGGATGCGTTGCAACTTTGCGCGCGTCCTGGGCCCGGTCGTCGGGCGGTCGTCGTCAAGCCTTCGAACATTGCCAACGGTCTCGCCGATGGGATGTTGCGCCTCCTGCCGCAGGCACGGGCGCTGCTGCTCCATGCCCCGCTAGAGGACTATCTGATCTCGATCGCCAAAAAGCAGATCGATGGCCGACTTTGGGTCCGCGACCTGATGGTCAAGCAATTGCGCGAGGGGCTGACGCTTCCGGTATTCAGTGATGAGGATCTGTTGCGCCTGACGGATCTGCAAGTGGCCGCGGTCGGCTGGCTATCGCAACACGCCTTGTTTCACCGCTTGTGCCGCGCGTTTCCGGAGCGCGTACGGACGCTGGACAGCGCGACGATTACGGCGTCTCCTGCATCGGTCGTGCAGGCGATGTTCGCTTTTTACGGAATCGCCTTATCCGACGAGGAACGTGCGCAGGTGCTGGCCGGCCCTGCCTTTACCCAGCATTCCAAGGATGGCACCGCCTTTGGCTTCTCGGCACGCAGCCTCGATTATGCAGCGGCGGAATCGGTTCACCGGGATGAGTTGACCAAGGTCGCGGCATGGGCTCGCGTGGTGGCCGAGACGGCTGGCGTGCCGATGGCGCTTCCGAACCGCCTTTGCTGAACGCCGGCCATCTTGCCTGCCGGTCTGGCTGACTTTTCCCGGCGCAGCCGGCGACAACCCGAGGCAACGGGACAGGAAACAGAACTCCAGGAACGACGCCCCCGCCCGCATGCGCAGGCGGGGGCGCGAAATGAGCCGGTGTAACACCGGCCCAAAGCGTATCTCAGTAGCGAACCTTTACGCCGACTGCGAAACGACGGCCGAGCGCGTCGTAGGTCGAGGGATAGGTGTTGCCGCTATTGAACGAGGTCGCACCGATCCCGGTACCGACGATGGGCGGGCCAACGTCGAACAGGTTCTGCACCGACACGGTCATTTCGAAGTTCCGCTTGATGTTGACCCGGCCGGTCAGATCGAAATAGTCAAACGGACGGATGTGTCCGAAGTTGACCGTTTTCCCACCAAGTCCCGTCGCGGCTGCCAAGGTTCCGGTGAACCCTGCCGCTTCCGATCCTTCGGCGATGCTGCGCGGCTCCTGGTTCACCGCATCGATATGGCGCCACAGGAGCGACAGATCGAAGGCGTCGAAGCCGAGCGTGGTACGCTGCGACCATTGGAACTTCGGCAGGATCGAACCACAGTTCAGGCTGTAATAGCCGACGCATTCGCGCGCGCGCCCAGCCACTGAGGTATCGTTCTGGTTCGACTGGAACTGCGACCGGAACGTATAGTTGCCGTTGAAGCCCAGCGACAGGCGCGCAAAGCCCAGATCCCGATGGTAGTTGACACTCAAGTCGATACCGTCGGTGAGCAGCTTGCCCTGGTTGGTCAGAACACCCGAGAGCCCCAGGGTCGTCGCCGGATCACCGTCGAGACCGCCGGTCACCGGGTTACGCCGGATCGCGGTGCAGGAGGCCGAGCCTGCAGCCCCGGCCGCGGGATTGTAGATGTCGCCGCCGAAGCAGGCCGCGAGCAGATCACCCGGCGTCGGCGTCGTAATCGCGTTCTTGATCTTGATGTGGTAATAATCGACCGTTGCATTGAAGCCGGAGAAGAAGCTCGGCTGGATGACGACACCGGCGGTGATGCTGTCCGAGGTTTCGGGCTTCACGTTCGGATTGCCACCCGTCGTGATGTTCGCCTGTGCCGCCGTCGGGTTCTGGATGTTGGCGATGTTGCCGGCAGTCGCGCCCTGCGCAAGGCAGACGTTATACAGGTTGCTGCCAACGGCCGGTGCCGCACGGGTGCGGGTACCGTTCGTCGAGAGCGACGCGCACGGATCAAGCGCCAGGCTGGTCAATCCGGTCGAGACCGGGGTGAACAATTCCCCCAAGTTCGGCGCACGAACCGCCCGTGCGTAGGTCCCCCGGAACTTCAGATCGCGCACCGGCGACCAGGCCAGTTCCCCCTTGTAGGTGGTCGTGTTGAACTTCGGCGCGCCCGGTGCATTCACCGTATAGGCCGAATAGCGCGCGCCACCGCGGGCGGTCAGGTCCTTGAAGAACGCGCGGTCCTGCACCAGCGGAACGACGATTTCGCCGAACCCTTCGTAGACGTGGAAGCTGCCGACAGTGGTCGGAACGGCACCGCCTGCGCCGCCCAGTTCTCCCGGCGTCTGCGCGAGCGAGTCGGCAACGGTCGAGCCGGTGTACTTGCGATATTCGCCGCCAACCGCGAAGCTGATGCCGTCATTCGCGATCGGCGAATGCACGTGAACGTCTCCCGAGACCACCGCCTTCGCCTGCAGCAGCGACGTCTTCGTCACCGTCGACGAAGCACCCGTCAAATACGGGATCTGTCCCGCGGTGATCGACCCGACGTCACCGAACAGATTGACCGGGACGCATCCGCTTCCAGCCGTGATGCTCGCGCCGCCCGGGGCACCGCCAAGGCAGGTCGTCGTGTTGGTCGCATAGGCAGCCGAGCGAACCCGCGACGTCAGGACATAGCCCTGGAGCGACTGCGAGTTGGACGACTCGCCATAGCCACCCGACACGTCGTAATGGAGGCTGCTGCTGAGATCGCCGCGAACACCGGCGCGATAATCGAAGATTTCCGTGATGTAGTCGCTGACGCGCGAACCGACCTCGGGCATGCGACGCGATACGTTGGTCGTGAACGTCCGGAAATTGGGGTCGGTCGGGCTCGTCGCTGCGGCGGCTGCGGTACATTGCGCCGCAGTCAGCCCGTTCGACGCGCAGAACTGGTTGCGTGCAGCAGCCGGCAGGTACGGGTTGCTATACGGGATGACCAGCGACGATCCGAAGTCACCGGAAGGTGCAATGATCGTCTGCACCGTGTTCTTCGAATACAGCGCACGGGTATAGACCTGGAACGCGTCCGAGATGTCGTAATGCGCCTGCGCAAAGACGTTGTACCGTTTGAAGGGCGTCTGGTAGATATTGTACGGGTTGAAGTTGAACAGCTTGTAGGTCGGCACGAGCGCACCGTTGCCATCGATCTGCTGCGTCGGCGAACCCGGACGCGTAAAGCGCGCTGGCGCCGTGGTGCCCGAGCCGGATGCAGCGCCGGAGAAGGAGTCGATGTTCGAAACGGAATAGGGGCGATCGCCCTGGTACACGGGATCAGCGGTCTGGTAGCCCACCGAGATCGTGGCATTCCCGCGGTCGTCGGCAAAGTTGCCACCGACCGTCAGGTCGGCGCGCTTGTAGGGGCCGTCGCCGCGCTGCGTGATCTGCGATCCGAGCGACAGTTCGACACCGGCGAAATTCTTCTTGGTGACGAAGTTGACGACACCGGCCACGGCATCTGCGCCATAGGTCGTCGATGCACCACCGGTCAGGACGTCGACGCGCTCGATCATGGCCTGCGGGATGTTGTTGAGATCGACCCGACCGACGAGACCCGATGGGGCGATCCGATCGCCGTCCAGCAGGACGATATTGCGGTTCGATCCGAGCCCACGAAGATCAACGAACGATGCGCCACCGTTGCCGTTGTTGACGGCCGAACCGATGCTCGGAACAACGCCCGGAATTTCGCGGAGCGTCTCTTCTGCGGTGTTGGTTTGACGCAGACCGATTTCTTCCGCCGTCGTCGTCAGAACCGGCGTGGTTTGCGACAGGTTCGGATTGCGGATCAGCGATCCCGTGACGACGATGTCGGTATTCTTGTCCGCTGTTTCTGCAGTGTCTGCCGCTTGATCGGTTGCGGCGGGTGGTGGAACGGTCTGCGCTGTCGCCGGGGCCGCCAGGGCCGCGCTGGTAAGAACTGTGGATACCAGCAGTATGTTACGAAATTTCCAATTCGACACGGACGGAGTCCCCCTTACGCTACACTTTACATACTCTCCCGTGATGCTTTGATCGGCGGAACACTGCCGACCGCACCACGGCGAGTGACATTTTTGTGATGCCCGCTCAATCCGTTGTAAAGGAACATTGCTGAGACTGGTGCGTTGCGGCGCAGATTGTGACAATTTTGATACAGGTTGTGTTCAGGTTCAGCATTTCACTTTTCGGGCTGTCGCGGTATGGCGCGGACATGACGATGCTGCCCCTTGCCATCCTGCTTGCTTTCCCACAGCCACCCGAGGGCGATCAGCCGCCTTCCCGATTTACAGTCAGCTTGAAGCAGTGCGCCTCGCTGCCTGAAGGCCAGGCGCGGCTCACCTGCTACGACCGTGAAGTTGTCGCTTTGTTGACTGCTGTAACAACCCAAGACGTGGTGTTGGTCGATCGTGCCGACGTCCGCTCCGCGCACCGTAAGAGCTTCGGCTTCGACCGTTCGCCTGCGCGAAGTACAGGGAAGTCTGCCAACGACTTACAGGACAAGTCGGATTTCATTCGCCTCGATACAAAGATAACATCCGGCAAATCAGCAGGTTATGGTCGGTGGCGATTTACCGTTAGCGAAGGTAGCATCTGGGAGACGCTGGAGACGAACAGCGGGTTCGACGAGCCCAGGCCCGGCGCATCCGTTACGATCGAACGCAATACGTTGGGCGGTTATTTTGCGCAGATCGGTCGCGGTCGCGCCGTTAGAACCCGCCGAATCGGATAACCGGACGGATGCGCACCGTTCGGTTGCAAGCGTGATGGTCCCTGCTTCGTCCCCGCAATCCTGATACGGCATTCCGCCGTGTCGCGGATGGTAGCGCACGAGTGGAACAGCACGTCCCCACGGCGGCATAACCGCCGCGGGGACGGCCTCATCATTTCTTCTCGGTGGGCTCGGCCGCGGGAGTATCCTCCGCAGAGGGATCGTTGCGCGAGGTGCGCGACGTCATCCCGGTTGCGGACGCATCATCCAACATCTGCGCGTCAGGTGCCGGCGGTGGCGGGGCTGGCGTATCGTCCGCAACGCTGGCGTTGGCTGCTTCGGTCGGCTCAGGCTGCGGTGTCGAGGGTTCCGGTGTCGGGGTTGCGCTGTCCTCCGCGGACGGCGTTTCCATTTCGGCGCTATTGTCGGCGGGCATGGGATCATCCGGCGCACCCGAACAAGCGGCCAGATTAAGGGTCAACAGCGCAGCTGCGACGGCGAAAACGTATTTGCGTGTCATCCGATCGTCTCCTCAGCGTGCGGCCAGCGTCTGTGTCTGGCGCGCGGACCGTGCCTCGATCTTGCTCGCGAGCGTTCCGTCCCATTTGTATGGATCGTCCCGGAAACTGACCTGGCCGGCCTGGTTTGCAAACGCCGTCCAGTACAGCAGGTACACCGCGACGGGCGCGGCAAGCCGCGCGCGGACCGTCTTTCCGGCGGCGACAGTGTCGTCGATCGTCTGCGCCGACCATTCAGGGGTCGTGCTCATCAGTTGCTTGGCCAGCGCGGCGGGCTTTTCCAGCCGCACGCACCCGTGACTCGCCAGCCGGTCGAACCGCGAAAAACCGGCCTGCGCCGGCGTATCGTGGAGATATACGGCGAAAGGATTGGCGAAATCGAACTTGAACCGCCCGAGCGCGCTATGCTCCGACGCTTGCTGGAGCCGCTTGCTGCCGTCGCCATTGTCGATCACGCGAAAGCCGTTGCGCGCGAGGTAGCCCGGATGCGCCCTTTCCTTGGGGAAGAGTTCCTTGGTCGCAATCGTCGACGGCACGTTCCATGGCGGGTTGAGCACGATGCTGTGGATCTGCGACACCAGCATCGGAGTCTCGTCCCCCGGCCGCCCGGTCACTGCCTTCATCGACATGATCGGCGAGTCGCCATCGAACAACGTGAGGACGGCAGCGGCGATATTGACCTGAACGCGGTTCTGCTCGAGCACCGGCGGGAGCCAGCGCCAACGCTCCATGTTCGCCTTGATCTGGCCGATCCGCGCGGCAACCGGCACATTCAGCGCGGCAACCGTCTGCGCACCCAATGTCCCGGTGGGATTCAACCCATAGCGGCGTTGCGCCCGGCGCAACGCCTCGACCAGATCGGCATCGAACCGGTCACCCGTTCCCTTGACGAGCGGATCTTCCAGCGCAAGCCGCTTGCGCAAAGCCGTGACGCGCGGGCCGCTCGATCCGAACACGATATCGGATCCGGCCGCCAGCTGCGACCAGCCACCATTGTCAGCGATCGCACGGTAACGTGCCAATCCTGCGACCAGCGTGTCATATCCGGCGTAGGGCGGCGGCAGCGATGCAATCCACGCGCTCAGCTTGTCCCGGACGATCGCATCGCGCAGCCCCGGCAGAGGATCGTACGCCACCGGGCGCATCGCCCAATCCTTCTGGAAATCCCCTTCGGCAAGGCGCCCGGAATGCACGGCCCGTGCGTGATCGAGCGCTGCGCGGATCAGACCGTCGTTATCGTGCGGAACCGCGGCAGACTGGTCGCTGAGGCCTTGCGCGACGGTGTCCTTGCGGATCAATTCGCCGAGCTGCTTTACCTGCGCTGGGCTGAGGCTTGGCAGTACCGTCTCCGGCGCGATCAACGGTTGCGTGGTCGGCACGGGCGTCGGCAGCAGCGAGACCGGCGGCGGCGTCTGCGCGTGAAGCGGAAGCGGCATCAGGCAGGCGGCGATGGCGGCATATCCCGACAACGCCAAACCCATGCGGGTGAAGGAAGATTCTCTGAAGCGCTGCATAGTCATGACGACGCCTCTAACACGGCATCGGCACGCTCTGCATCGCCTATTTGACCTTTTGTCGAAGCACCGATCAAGATACGCGAATACGCGCCGGCTTTCGTCCGTTGCCGTTTCGAAAATGGTGCCCACGCATAGACTTGGCCGACGATCGCGAGAAGCGTTGTCCGACCCGACAGGGCGCCGTCCACCCGGATCAGCAAAAGGACGCAGTCACCGGTTCAGGCCAAAGACGGTCAGCGTTAGATCCGGGGTCGTCGAGGTGGTCGCGGCACTGCTCGCGATCCGGTCGAGCGCAGCCTGATAGCTTGCCGCCTGGGCATTGGCGCGGGCCACCGCAGCCTTGCTCGTGGTCCCCGACCCGCCATCCGCAAGCGCCGCCTTCGTCGAGTCCCAATATAGCGAGCGATAGCCGGTCTGCGTGATCGACATCGCCTGCTTTACCGCGTTCAGCGCAATGCCCGCATCCTGCGCCGACGCAAGCGACAATGCGGTCGAAAGCCCGAGCCCAAACTGCCCGCCCGGCGCAACCTTGGGCGCGCTGGCGGATCGTACCGGCGGCTGCGACAGGACCTGTGCGTCGATCCCCAGCTTGGCCAGCGCATCCTGTCCCGGAGGCCCTGCGATCAACGCGATCGTCGCACCGCCCCGCGCGGTGATCTGGAACGCGCGCCCGTCGCCCTTGATCGTACTGGTGACGGTTGCCTTTCCGCCCGTCAGCGAGCCGACGCGGCTGGCGAGCGACGCCACGGTATCGCTTGCCCCGATCGTCAACTGGATCGCAGGGCCGTGGTTGATGCTGATCGAGACGCTGTCGCCGACGCGGACGCTCGTCTGGGCAACGAGGTTGGCCGAGACGTCCGGCGTCACGACACCCCGATGGAGCCCGAGCGCGTCGAGGATCGTGGCACCACCGGGATCCGTGGCCAGCCGTACCGGGCCAACCTGCGATCCGGCGGTGCCAAATTGCGCGACGCTCGCCACCGCCCCGGTCGCCAGGTCGATCCGTCCGACAAACCCATCGACCTTGCCCTGCTGTGCCGTACCGAGCGTCCCGGTCGTTCGGCCTCCGACGTACAAGGCATCACCGAGAAACCCGATGCTATCGACCTGATCGTCGCCCGCCGTGGCGAGGTAGGTGGTTGCGACCTGTCCGAAATCTGCGCTGATCCGCGTAACGAACCCGTCGCGCCCTCCCCCGGGCGCGTTGACCTGATCACCGGCAACGGGATTCAGCGTGGTTCCCCCGACCGCGATCATCCCATCCGCCGCCACCGCAAGCGCGCGGCCCTGCGCCGCTCCAAGCGCCACATCGGCCGATTGTGGATCGAGCGTCACGGCATCGAGGCGCTGCAGCACCGTCGCGGATCCCTGCTGCGTCAACGCCAGCACTTGACCATCCTTGTCGAGCGCCAATGCGGTCACCCGATCGTCGCCGCCGCTGTCGACCGTGCGGGACGCGGCCATCCTGCCGGTAGGATCGAGGCGGGCGAAATAGGCGTTGCCGCCACCGCTAGCGGTTCGGCCTCCCAGAAAGATCGTCCCGTCGCCGGCCACCGCGACCGCGCTCGCGGTATCGGACGTGGATGCCCGCACCGTCTGGGAGAACAGTTCGTCCCCGTTTGTGGCGTAGCGCGCGACCATCATCGCGCTGCCGTTGCCCGTCGGGCTCGCCCCGTCCGACACGGTCCCGGCGATCACGACCCCGCCCCCGGGCGCAAGC
Source organism: Sphingomonas sp. TREG-RG-20F-R18-01 (assembly GCF_022662475.1). Taxonomy (GTDB): domain Bacteria; phylum Pseudomonadota; class Alphaproteobacteria; order Sphingomonadales; family Sphingomonadaceae; genus Sphingomonas. The sequence goes on along the minus strand of NZ_JAKNQQ010000003.1, from coordinate 252,151 downwards.
GCGAGCGCTGCCCCCTGGGACGCGCCCGCTCTTCCCAGTTCGCGCTGCCAAACGGCATTGCCCGCGCTGTCCCGTTTCGAAAGGAACATGGTCGGGTTGCCGTTGGACAGCGCACTGCCGAGATCGCCCTGCGTGGTACCGACGACGTAACTGAAGCCGTCCGGATCGACGATCACGGCGCCTCCGGTCGTCGTCGCGGCGACAGGAGCAGGCGGTGCCGGCGGAGGTGGCTTCCTGCCGGCGGAAGCGGCGCCTGCGGGCGGTGGCCGCAACGCGGCGGTCGCGCTCGCCAGTCGATCGGTTGCCGAGATCGTCCCGGATAGTCGCGGTGCCAGATGCTCCGCCGGATCATCAACGCGCAGCACCTGAATGCTTGGCGGAGCGGTGGCGGACGTGACATCCGAAGCGACCACCAGCGTCGAGGGGGCGCCGGGCTGATCGATCGCGATCCGTTCGTTTCCGGTCCGGTCGATCGTCAGGCCCCGGGCGTTCCCGGTCTTGGTGACACGGACCTGCACGTTCCAGCGCGGCACGACCGCACCGTCCGCGCCATATTGGATCGTCCCGTCCGTCGCGCGGGCCGGGACAGCGGCGATTGCGCTGGTAATGGCCGTGGCGATGCCGTCCAGCGTCGGCGGCTGCGCTGCCTGCGACAGATCCACGTCGACAACATCTTTTGCATCACCTTGCGACAGGGTGACGCGCAGCCGTTCGGTCCCGGTAACGCCAGACAGTGGCGCGGTCCGGTCGGCCACGACACCCTTGCCGACGATCGCGGGAAGAACGGGGGGGCCTCCGATCGCGATACTCTCCGCGCGGGTGTGCGGTTGGTCGAACGCAAGTTGCAGCTGGTCGCCGAGCGTCGATCCGAGATAGGCCTGCAGGTCTTTCAGCCCCTGCCCGAAGCTCTGCTGCAAACTTCTGCGCTGCGCATCGTTCGTGCCGCTGCTCGCGGCGGCCTGTGCGAGCACGCGCAACCGGTCGAGCGCCTTGTAGGTGGTGAAGTCGGTCTGTACGTCGTGCGGCAGGGTCCCGGCCCCGACGCTGGCGTCGACGATCGTCTTCAACCCCTGGACGGCCGCCACCGAAGGTGATTGCGTTCGGGCCTGGGTCCATGGCGCTGTCGTCGCTGGGGTCTTGAACTGGGCATGCGCCTTGCGCTGCGCCGCGGTTTCGACGGCTGCGGTAGTCGATGTCGCGGTTGCGCCGTAAGTAGCGAATTCATTGGTTCGCGTCAGGATGCTGAGGCCCGCAAGGCTGTTGGAGACGTCCGCGGCCATGGATGGTCACTCCGGGTGGAAGCCCTTCTGGGTCACATTTCCTTTTAGACGGTGATCCGGCCCCCGGTCGCGTCGATCGCTTTTATGCGATCCCTAAAGCGCCGGCTCGGTATCCCGGCAGGAGTCCGCGCAGCGCTCCAGCGCCGCCGTTTCGTAGGCGATCAGGTCACGACAATCGCCCAGCGCCCGGTAGAAATCGGCGGATGCGATATGCCGCGCGAAGCTGACGGCCATTGCTCTGGCCGTCTCGGACTGGATCGCATTAAGCAGGTCATGCAGCAGTAGCAGGACCTGATCCTGGTAGCGATCGCGCCCCGGCTCGTCGATGTACGCCATCATCGCGGCGAAGTAGAGCCTGCGCGCCGGAGTATTGGCATGCTCCGGCGCCATGATCTCGCGCTCCCGCAAGACCGCCGCATGGTTTTCGATCGCGAGCCGCGTACGCCCCAACGCGACCAGTACCGCGCCGTTGACGATGACCTTCTCGCCTTCCCGCAACCAGATTTTCAGCGCCACGACATCCCTCCTGCATCCATCGCCATCATAGCGGGGGTCCAACCGCGCCGGTCGGGACCCGGAAAAATTTGCCTAGCGTGTCCCTTCCAAGCGCGAGGCAATCGTTAACCGCGAAATATTCCGTGCCGTGAAACCGGGGCTCCGGTCGCTTTCTACAAAGGATGCATGCCCCGCCTGTCGCGGAGCAACGCCCGGGTCAGCGCACTGACCCCGGCTGCAGAAGCAGTCGCCTTTTGAGAAGGACTATCTCCATGGTTATGTCGGTCAATACGAACACCGCCGCCCTCACCGCGCTGCAGAATCTGAGCATGACGAGCACCGAGCTCGCCGCGACCCAGAAGCGGATCAGCACGGGTCTCAAGGTCTCCTCGACCAAGGATGATTCGGCTTCCTACACCATCGCGCAGACGCTGCGCGGCGACGTCGGCAAGCTTGCATCGGTCGGGTCCTCGCTGAGCCGCGCCAAGAGCACGGTCGACGTGGCGGTTGCAGGGACGCAACAGATTTCCGACCTCGTCAACCAGATGGCCGCCAAGGCCACGTCGGCGTCGGATGCCGGGCTCGACACCAATAGCCGTACCGCGATGGGCAAGGATTTCGACGCGCTCAAGCAGCAGATCCAGTCCATCATCGACTCGTCGAGCTTCAATGGCACCAACCTGCTCAAGGGCAGCGGCGGCAGCGTCAGCGCGCTGCAGTCGACGGACACGACTGCCGCGACCCTCGACGTCGCCAACCAGGACTTCGACACCGGCGTGGTCACCGCGATCGGCACGACCTTCACCGATGCCGCAACGGCAAAGACGATGGTCGACACGCTGAAGACGGTATCGGGCACGATCAACACCAGCCTCAGCACGCTGGGGTCGGCATCGCGCAAGATCGACGGTCAGTCGAGCTTCGTGAGCAGCCTGTCGGACGTGATCACCAGCGGCATCGGCAACCTGGTCGACGCCGATCTGTCGAAGGAATCGGCAAACCTGCAGGCGTTGCAGGTCAAGCAGCAGCTTGGCGTGCAGGCTCTGTCGATCGCCAACCAGGCGCCGCAGAGCATCACCTCGCTGTTCCGCTAAGACTACCGAACCCGACGCCGGACCTGCGGGTCCGGTGCCGGGACCAGAGCTCGTCGCTACCTAACCCCCTCGGGTGGCGACGATGCGACAGGGGCCGGCCGGTGCGCTCCCTTGGCCTATCCGGTCCCTGTCCTTCCCTGTTGGCCGAGCCTACCAACAGGGCGTGCGTCACATCGCGCGCTTCCCCGCGAAAGTGGCAGCACGCCGCGCGCTACGTTCGAGCTTCCCCGTTGCGCTCGCGGGTGCCGGTCTTTCGCCGGGCATGAAGCGGTAACGAGAACGCCCCGCAGCTACATCATGCGCCCGCGCAGGTTCATCAGCAGCACGAGCGTCCCTCCGACCATCATCACGATGATGAGCGTCGAGAAGAGGATCAGTTGCAGGTCATGCCGAGAGGCGCGCTGCATCGTGATGTGCAGGAAACACCGGAAGTGCACGATCGCCTGCACCAGCGCGAGCCCCAGCACGATCGCGAACGTCGTCCCCGCCGGGAAAGCGGGCCACACCACCGCCGCGAACGCCGCCCCGGTCAGCGCAAGTGCAAGCAGATAGCCGATGCCGTAGGTCAGCAATTCGCCGCGCCGTTCGTCCGCGTTCTTCATGCGCCGTGCCCGCCCAGATAGACGATCGAGAAAATGGCGATCCACACCACGTCGAGAAAATGCCAGAACAGCCCCAGCCGCAGCAGGTTGAGCTTCACCCGCCGGTCGAGCCCGAGCACGCCGACCTGGACGATCATCACGACCAGCCAGAAGCATCCCGCCAGCACGTGCAACCCGTGCAGCGGCACCAGAGCGAAAAAGGCCGACAGGAAGCCGCTGCGCATCGGATAGGCGCCATCCGCGAACATGTCCGCGAAGTCCTTGAGTTCGAACGCGAGAAAGGCCAGTCCCAGTCCCAGCGTCACGAACAGCCACAAAAACAGGCTGCGGCGTGGCTCGTCATATTTCATGGCGATCGAGGCGCGGCCGAAGGTGACGCTGCTGGTCAGCAGCAACAGCGTCTCGATGAACGTCGGCAGCAGCTTGAACTCGGAGGCCGCCGTCGGGCCGCCAGCGGTCGCCAGCGTCATCGTGCCGTAGGTCGCGAACAGCAGAGCGAAGATAACGGCATCGCTCATCAGGAAGATCCAGAAGCCGAACAGCGCGGTGTCTTCCTCGTCGTCGTCCAGCTGTTCGGCATCGGCCGCTGCGGCGTGGTTCGGCATCGCGCGCTCGCTCATGACTGCGCCAACCCTTCGTTCGCATCGGTCATCTCGTGTTGCCGTGGCACCGCCCGGGCCGCAGCCAGCGCTGCCCGCCAGCGCCGATCCTCCGCCTCGACGGCAGCTGCCGGCAGGGTGCGATGCTGGTTGCGACCGAAACTGCGTACGACCAGCGCGCCCACCATCGCCGCCAGACCGACGACAGCCAACCACCAGATGTGCCAGATGACCCCGAATGCCGCCGCCGCGCCGCACAGACCGATCGCCACCCCCGTCGCGCTGTTCCGCGGCATCACGATATCCTCGTAATATGCGGGGGCGGCATAGGGCGGTGCCTGCCCATCGGCATGCTTGCGCCGATAGAAGATGTCGCGGCCCTCGACTTGCGGGACGCGCGCGAAATTATACTCGGGCGGCGGCGAGGCGATCGACCATTCGAGCGTCCGGCCGTCCCACGGATCCCCCGCGAAGACGCGCGTATGCGCGCGGTTGCGGATGCTGACGATCAGTTGGACGAACAGGGACGCCAAGGCGCAGAACAGGACCCCTGCCCCGCCTAGCGCAACGTATAGCCATGGCCGGAACGACGGATCGAAGATCTCGTGCGTCCGTCGCGCCATGCCGCTCGCGCCCAGCACGTACAGCGGCATGAACGCGAGATAGAAACCGACCACCCAGCAGGTAAAGGCAATCCGCCCCCAACGCTCGTCCAGGCGAAACCCGAACGCCTTGGGGAACCAGTAGTGATATCCTGCCAGCATCCCGTAAAGCAGCCCTGGGATCAGCATGTTATGGAAGTGCGCCACCAGAAACAACGTGTTGTGCACGAGATAGTCCAGCGGCGGCATCGCCAGCAGGATCCCGGTGAACCCGCCCAGGACGAACGTCATCATGAACGCGAGGGCATACAGCATCGGCACCGTGAACCGCACCTCGCCGCGGAACATCGTCCAGATCCAGTCGTAGATCTTGACCCCGGTCGGCACGCCGATCGTCATCGTCGCGATGCCGAACACGGCGTTGAGATTGGCGCTCTGCCCCATGGTGAAGAAGTGGTGGACCCAGACGGTGAAGCTCAGCACCGCGATCGCCATCGTCGCGAGCACGAGCGAGGTGTAGCCGTAGAGGTCCTTGTTCGAGAAGGTCGACACCACCTCGGAATAGACACCGAATGCGGGCAGAATCAGGATGTAGACCTCGGGATGGCCGAACAGCCAGAACAAATTGGCATAGTTCATCATGTTCCCGCCGAGATCGTTGGTGAACATGTGGAACCCCAGATAGCGGTCGAGCGCGAGCAGCGCGGTCGCGACGGTCAGCGGCGGCATGGCGAAGATCATCAGGATCGCGGTGCACAGGCTGGTCCAGCAGAACAGCGGCATCGCCATGAACGCCATGCCCGGCGCGCGTTGCTTGTAGAGCGTGCAGGCGATGTTGATGCCCGCCATGGTCGATCCGATCGAGCCGAGCGACACCGCCCAGATCCAGTAATCGGGTCCGACATCGGGGCTGAATGCAAGCTCGGTAAAGGGCGGATAGCCGGTCCATCCGCCGGTCGAGAACTGCCCGACCACCAGCGATGCCATCATCAGCCCCGCGCCCCCGCCGGTCAGCCACAAGGCGACCGAATTGGCCCAGGGAAACGCCATGTCGCGCGCCCCGATCTGGAGCGGCATCACGTAGTTGATCAACCCGGTCAGGAACGGCATCGCCATGAAGAAAATCATGATCGATCCGTGCGTGCTGAACAGCTCGCCAAAATGGTCGGGCGTGAGGAAGCCGGGATTGTTGATCGCGACGGCCTGCTGTCCGCGCATCAGCATTGCCTCAACCAGCGCCCGCGACAGCATCACGAAGGCGAGCACGATGTACATGATGCCGATCTTCTTGTGGTCGAGGCTGGTCAGCCACTCCGACCAAAGATAGCGCCATTTGCCGTAGCGGGTCAGCAACAGGGCAACGACGACGGCCCCTACGACGACCAGCCCGCCGGCAAACGCGCCGATCAGTTCGCTGACACTGGGGTTTTCGAACGCCCGCACGAACGGCAGGTCGCGCCATTCGAACCGCCCGAGCAGAAGCGGCCAGACAGGGGTATTCATCGTGCGTCCTTCGCCAATTCCGCCGCATGCGCGGTCATTGCGGCATGCGCCCCACCAGAGGTTTCGGTCAGCACGCGCTGGAACAGCCCCGGCACGACCGCGCCGAAGAAGCGTGGGTGCGGTGCAACCGTCCGTTGCGAGATCGTGCGCCATGCCGCCTGGTCGAGGATTGCGGGCGCACGATGCACCCGGCCAAGCCACGCCTGATAGTCCGCTCCCGACAGCGCCAGCACGGTAAACTTCTGCCGCGCAAAACCCGCGCCGTTATATTGCGTGTTCTGCCCGAGATATCGGCCTGGCCGCGACGCAGCGATGTTGAGCTCGGTGGTCATCCCAGCCATGGCGTAGATCTGCCCGGAAAGTTGCGGGATCAGCAGCGACTGCATCACCGTTCCGCTGGTCAGCCGGATGTGCATCGGGCGCCCGACCGGGAGTGCCAGCTGATTGACGGTCGCGAAGCCCTCGTCGGGATAGATGAACAGCCATTTCCAGTCGAGCGCGACCGCTTCGACCTCGATCGGCGGACCACCCGCAAGCTTGCGATACGGATCGTCGAGGTGAGTCCAGTTCCACAACAACACCGCAAGGCCGATCACGATGCCGATTGGCGGGATCCAGATCAGGCCCTCGACCCACCAGGAGAAGTTCCAGTTCGGCCGATACGCGTCGTCGGCATTGCCGAGCCGGTAATGCCAGGCAAACAACGGAACCAGCAGCAGCACCGGGCCCGCGACGAACACCAGCACGGCGGACACGATGAAGAAGAGGTGCCGTTCGTCCGTCGCAACCGGCCCAGCGGCATTGAGGAAACCGTGATCGAGCGCGCTGCAGCCACACAAGGCCAACAACAGCACCATCGGTGCCAGGCGTGCCGCCACGGGCACGCGGACATGGTGGCGGCGGATCATCTACGCGTATTCCCTCGTCGCCGGGCACCCTGCCCGGGAACATGCGTGCTCTTGCGCCATCCGGCGCGGCATGTCGACGGATCAGGCGGCCTTTTTGTCGTGGCCCGTGTTACGCTTGTGTCATCTCGGCAAGCGCAGCGGCCAGCTCGGCGCTGCGAAACGGCTTGGTCAACCGGGGCAGATCGGACGCGACGCCGTCGAGTTCGGCATAACCCGACACGATCAGGACCGGAAGGCGCGGCCATGTGGCGCGCACCGTGCGCGCCAGCTCTGTGCCATTCATTCCGGGCATCAGATGATCGGTCACCAGCAGCGTGAAACCATCGTCCTCAGCCAACAGCGCCAGCGCGTCCTCTGCCGATGCCGCCTCCGTCACGTCATAGCCCAGGTCGTTGAGCATGTTCCCCGTACTCAACCGCACGAACCGCTCGTCGTCGACCAGCAAGGCGCGTCCATGCGCGCGGTGCGCCGGTCGGCGCTGCCTCCCCTGGTCCTCACCTTGCCTAACGGGCGCGGTTGCGCTGACCGGCAACCACAATGCGATCGTGGTCCCCAACCCGGGAGAACTGTCGATCGCCAGCCCCCCGCCAAGCTGCGCCGCCAGCCCATGCACCATCGACAGGCCGAGCCCCGTGCCCTGGCCAATGCCCTTGGTGGAAAAGAATGGCTCGATCGCGCGCGCACGGGTTGCCGAATCCATGCCCTCGCCGGAATCGACGACCGCAAGCCGGACATAGTCCCCGGCGACCAGTCCGGTCTGGTGATGCACCGCAATGTGCTCATGCCGGGCGGAAAGTTGCAACGTTCCCCCGTCGGGCATCGCGTCGCGGGCGTTGACGGCCAGATTGAGCAACGCCATCTCGAGCTGGTTGGCATCGGCGCGCGCCGGCGGAAGATCGGGCGCCAGAACGAGCCTGACATCGATCGTCGGGCCAAGCGTGGTTTCGATCAACCCAGCCATGCTCGCGACCAGGGCCGCGACGTCTACGGGAACGGGCTGCAAGGGCTGACGCCGGGCAAAGGCGAGCAGGCGTTGCACCAGCGTCTTGGCACGCTCGGCGGACTGTAATGCGCCATCGAACAACCGCTGCTCGCGGTCTCCACCGACGCCACGCCGCATCAGCATGTCGAGCGACCCGACGATCGGGGTCAGGAGATTGTTGAAATCGTGCGCAACACCGCCGGTGAGTTGCCCCATGGCTTCCATCTTCTGGCTTTGCCGCAGGGCCTCCTCCGCTTCGTCGAGCCGTTCCTGATCCCGGATCCGCTGAGTCACGTCCGTCACGAACTGGTAACAGCCGACCGGCGTACCTTGAGCATCGCGCAACGTCCGGAACTTGACCTCATACCAGGGCCGGTCGCGATCGGCAGCGCCATGCTGCGTCAGAAGGGTAATCTCTTCGCCCGCCAGTCCGCGTCCCCAGGTTTGGCGTACCGCCGCCCGCTCTTCGGGCAGGTGGGCGAGCAGGTCCAGCATGTTGTCGCCAACGGCGGGCCGGACGCCGTAGATCCGCTCGAATTCGTCGGCATTGGCGCGATTGATCGCCAGGATCGTGTAGTCGAGGTCGCTGACCAGCACCATCACGTCGGTGCTTTCGATGATCTTGGCAAGGAGGTTGCGCTCCGCGGTCCTTTCCTCGACCCGCATTTCCAGGTTTTCATTGAGTTCGCGCAACGCCCGGTCGGCACGGCGTCGGTCGGTGATGTCGTTGAACAGTACCGCGACGCGGTTCTGCTCCAGCGCGCCGGTGCGATACGCGTGGACATCGTACCAGCGGCCGAATGCGGTCGCCTCGTTCTCGAATTGCGCGGGTTCTCCGGTAAGCGCGACGCGCCCGTAGAAATCGAACCAATGTTGCTCGAGATCTGGAACGATCTCGCGGATCCAACGCCCGGTCGCGCCGACCAGCCCGGTCTGGCGCTCGAACGCCGAATTCGCCTCGACGATGCGATAGTCGACCGGGCGTCGGTCGGCGTCGAACCGCAGTTCGATGATGCAAAAGCCCGAATCGATCGCCTCGAACAGTGTGCGGTAACGCGTCTCGCTCTCGTGCTGGTCTGCCTCGGCCCGGACCCGATCGGTAATGTCATACCCGCCGACGAAGATGCCCGTCACGTGGCCGGCGTCGTCGCGGATCGGTTGATACAGCAGATCGATGAACCGGGTTCCACGATCCTGATGGAGTTCGATCGGCATCGCTCGCGCCGCGAACGGGACACCCGTACGATACACCGTGTCCAGCAAGCCGAAGAACTGCTGCGCGGCCAGTTCGGGGAAACATTCGCGGATGGTCCGCCCTTCATAGTCCCGCGCGCCCGACATTTCGACATAGGCGTCGTTGACGTAGGTGAAACGATGCTCGGGCCCCGACAACAGCGCCGCGAACCTGGGCATCTGTTGCAGCATGCGCTGTTGACGCTCGCGCTCAGCCGCAGCCTCCCGCCGGGCGAGCACGCCGGCCGTGGCATCGCTCGCGACGTTGAGAAAGCCGACGATGTCCCCCTGATCGTCGCGCGCTGGACTGTAGCAGAAATTCCACCATGTTTCCTCGGGATAGCCATTGCGGTGCAGGACCAAGGGAAAGTCTTCGAACCATACCGCGGCGCCGGCCAGAGCACGGTCAACGAATGGCGCAATATCGGGCCAAACGTCTGCCCAGACCCGGGCGATCGGCTGCCCCAGCGCCGCCGGATGGCGCAACCCGAGAAACGGCGCATACGCCTGGTTGTAAAGCAGGGTAAGCTCCGGGCCCCAGCACAGGCACATTGCCTGGCGGGATTCGAGCATCAACGCGCAGGTTGTTCGCAACGACTGAGGCCACGCGTCCCGCGGGCCAAGCGGTGTTGTCGCCCAATCGAATGCGTCGAACGATGCCGACGGTGAAGCCGCCGCCGGACGCGCATTCGATCCGCTTTTCGTCGGACCGTCCAAGTTCGTTACCATCGTCGGATCGTTACTCAAAGCCGCTCCAACCGTCCTCGCGGCGGTTGGCCTCATAGGCCTGCGCGAGCGTAGCCGTTACTGCCGCGCGCGTCACGCCGGATATCGTCAGATGTCCGTGGGCTCGATCCCGGCCGACGTGGCTCCGCGCCATAGTGTGGCCAAAAAAGCATATCGCCATGATCACAAAATAGCATAAGGGCATCCCATTATTCTGTTTCACGGCATTCGCTAATTCATACAGCCTTCATGTTGACAGGGAGCCCGCCCCGATGCGCGACCGCGAAAACGCGCGCCATCCTCAAAGCCCCCCGGCATGTTGGCGACGATCGATCAACCTTTGGGGGGTAAGATGAAGTCACTGCGTCACATTCGGCGGTTCTCTGGATATGCGGCGTCGGCCGCGCGATGGACGGCGTCCGCGGCGAGCTTGTCGCTGTTGCTGCCGATCGTCGCTCAGGCACAGTCCGCGCCGCCCGCGGACCAGACGTCGTCGGCCAACCCGGAACTCACCGACATCGTCGTCACCGCGAACCGCTCTGGTGCGCAATCGCTGCAAAACGTGCCGCTCGCGGTTTCCGTGGTGAACGTCGATCAGGTGACCAAGTCCGGCCAGGGCAATCTGTCCGATCTCGCCAAGTTCACGCCCTCGCTGTCGATCACGGAAGGGGCACCGGGCTTCAACAAGTTCAACATGCGCGGTCTCGCGACCGGTCCCTATCGTACCTCGGACACGTCGGACCGCTCGCTCGTTGCCGTCTACCTCGATGACACGCCGATCTCGGTTCAGGGCCAGACACCCGACCTCAAGGTCTATGACCTCGAGCGGGTCGAGATTCTCCGCGGTCCGCAGGGAACGCTGTTCGGGGCGGGCTCGATGGCGGGGACGATCCGCTTTGTCACAGCAAAGCCCAACCTTACCCGCGCCTTCGGTACTGCCGAGGCCGGCGTGCTGACGACCGAACACGGTGAGCCCGGCTTCAATTTCCGCGGGATGCTCAACCTGCCGATCGTTTCGGACACGCTGGCGATGCGCGCGAACTTCTACGTCGGGCGCGACGGTGGCTTCATCGACAATATCGGGCTGCGCAACAAGCAGGACGCCAACCGGAACAGCACATACCAGGGCCGCGTGGCACTACGCTGGACGCCGGACGCAGCGCTGACGGTCGATGCGTCGGTCACCTACGAACGCAGCATCGCCAACGGGCTCAACTCGGCGTTCGATGGCCTCAAGCCCTACACGGTGCTGACCAACGGGCCGGAAGGCACCGACGATCGGTTCCGCCTCTATACGCTAGGGGCGGACTATGACGCCGGTTTTGCACATCTGATCGTGACGGGTGCCTATACCGACCGCGCGATCGGCTTCGACGCCAGCCTGGAGCCGCAGATTGGCTATTTCTTCCAGGATTATGGCTCGCCGCTGACGCCGCAGACCAACACCTATCCGCTGTACGAGGCGCCCACCGCCTACAGCGATACGCTGGCACGTCAGATCCCGGCGGAACTGTACCAGATCGACCAGAAGATTAAGGACTATATGCTCGAAGGGCGGCTGGTGTCGCAGCCGGGCGGTCCGCTAACGTGGACGGTCGGCGCCTTCTACGAAAAACAGAAGCGCCACTTGCGGCAGGACATTCCGGTCGCCGGCTTCGACACCCTGTCCTACCAGAATGGCTCCGGGCCTTACAACACGCCGAACGGCCTGTATGACTCAAGGCTGGTCGATGCCGCGTTCCAGTCGAACGACATCTTCTCGGGGCTGCAGGACACCAACGAACATCAGATCGCGCTCTATGCCGACGGCACGTGGCACGCGACCGAGAAACTCGATCTCACCGCCGGGCTACGCTACTTCAACTTCAAGGAGCGCTATTACCTGTTCGAAAGCGGCGTATACGGCGTCATCAACAATCGGCCGCTGACGACCAACGCGACGTTGAAATCGAACGGCGTCAATCCCCGCGCAAACGTCTCCTACCATTTCGACCGGGACTTCATGGTCTATGCCGAGGCCGCGAAGGGCTTCCGCTATGGCGGCGGCAACCAGCCGGTGCCGTTCGACACGACGACGCCAGGCAAGAACCCGTCGATTGCCCAGCAATGCACGAGCCAGCTGGCCGGATACGGCTACAACGCCGCGCCGCTGACGTTCGGGCCGGACAAATTGTGGAACTACACGATCGGCGAGAAGGCGAAGCTCGCGGGCGGCCGTGTGACGCTCAACGCCAGCGCCTATTATATCGACTGGCGCGACGTGCAGACCCGGTTGCGGCTCGATTGCTCGTATTTCTTCACCGACAACAAGGGGCGCGTCACCAGCAAGGGCGTCGAGCTCGAGACGATGATCAAGGCGACGCCCGAAATCACCGTATCGGCAAGCGGATCGTACAATGATTCCAAGGCCAACGGCGACATCCCGACGGTGGGCGCGTTCGACGGCGACCGCACGCCGTATTACCCGCGCTGGACCGGCAACCTCCAGCTGTTCTACGATCGTCCGGTCGGCAACGGCGCCCTGCATGTCCAGACGGGGTATCAGTACCAATCGTCGCAGAACACCAACTTCAATCCGTTCAGCACCGTCATCACCAATGGCACGCTGACCCGCAACGGTCTCAACCAGAGCTTCGCCGTCATCCCGGCGACGCATAACGTCAGCGCGGCGGTCACCTATAACGTCGGGCAGTTCGAATTCGGCATCTACGGGACCAACCTCGCCAATGGCGTGCGCGTGACCGACATCGCGCGGGCGACCTATTATCAGGTCTATCAGGCGGGCAGCCGCGTGACGCTCGCCCGGCCGCGGACGATCGGCTTCCGCGCGAAGGTCAGCTTCTGATCGCGCATCGGCCGGGTTTCGACCCGGCCGGTCCGTTATCGCGCGCGGCGACGATAGGCGCCGTACTGGTCCGCCACGCGGTGCAGCAGATCGCCCTGGACGATCGCGACGTCGACGACGTGGAATCCCCAGTCGGGGTAAGCGGCATCCCCGATCGTCGCGGTTCCTGCGACCGTTTCGGAAAGAGCTGTGCGAGCGACACGGACGGCGAGATAGCTCGCCACAGCGGACGTGACGCAGTGTCCCGAAAGCATTCCCGGCACCGCCACGTAGCGCGTCACGATCGGCTTGCCCGCGACGCTCCATCCGGTTGCCGGACGCTGATATTGCGCCACCCCACCGCGCCACCACGGCGCGCCGAGCCGCGCATCGAGCGGGGCCTCGCCGCCGTCGAGCCGCGCCGGGTTGGTGCAACCGGCGACCAGCCCCGGTCGCCGGGACACGCCGAACACCGCATTGGACGGCGGCGGCACAGTATCGCGGTAACTCGCCCAGCTCATGACGCACCCGATCTGCGCATCCCGGCGGCAAAGCGGGATCGTCCGGAAATCTCCCCCGACGTCGCGCCCGGGGGGAACCAGCACCGCCGTCCCCGGCAGGATCGCGGACAACAGCTGGCGCTGGACCGGCTTGCCGTCGATCTCTTCCGTGACGAGCCGTTTGAGCAACGACGACCCCTGGCTGTGCCCGATCAGGACGAACGGCCGCCCGTGGTTGTCGTGCGCGAGATAGCGCTGCCACGCGGCCCGAACATCGGCATATGCGAGATTGAAATCGCCTGGAATCTCGCCACCGCCGAGGCCCTTTCGCAGCGCCGTGAGCGTCACCTGCCGATAGAGCGGCGCGAACGTCCGGCAGACACTGCGGAACGGCGCGAACTGCGCCTCGGTCATGTCACGCTCGGTACGATCGGGCATCAGGTCGCTATTGCCGCCCAGGTCGAGCGAGACCGTCGGGTAGACGTAGAAGCAATCCACCGCGTCCGGCCCGCGGTTTGGCCCACGCTCCACCCGCGATGCGTTCCGTGAATCAACCACCGTCAGCGCAAGAGCGGCACAGACGTCCTTGCGTCCGGGGCGGCAAAGCCAGTTTCCCGCCTGCGCGTAATCGACCGCCGGCACCACCGTCGATCCGGACAGGAGCGTCGCTAGCGCCATGGCAAGGAACGCCATGCCGGTCAGGCCTGTTTGAGCGTCGACGGTTCGGCGATCTTCGCCGGATGCCCCAGCCGGACATCGTCGCTGTCATAGGTCCGCACGCTGGTCAGATAATGATAGCCGGCCCAGAAGCCTGTGAGCGAAAAGGCCAGCAGCGCGTAGCGCAGCGATTCCGCGTTGCTGCCCAGCCGCGCCGCGAGCGTATCGCTGATCCAGCCGACCGCGGTCGGCGCGATGATCAGGTTGCAGACGTTCGCCGCGAGCAGGCTGATCGCCATCCCTTGCGCGCGCATCGTCGGCGGGAGGAAGTTGAGCAGCAACGCCATCGTCGGCCCCATGTAGAGGTATACGCACGGGATCACGAGCCACAGCATAGCGGTCGCTACCGTCAACGAGTGCGTCCAGAAGATGATGAAGGACGGGATCGTCGACAGGATCACGATCCCTGCCAGGAACCAGGCAATGCGCTTGGCATCCTGCATCTGCGGCAGTGCGAGCAGCGCCCCGGTCGCAATCGTCGCGAGCGTTCCCGCCCAGAAATAGATCGTCCCGAGCCGCGCGCCCGCGTCCGACGTGGACAGGCCGTAGACGCGTTCGAAATAGGTCTGCATCCAGAACAGCATCCCCCAGCCCCACAAGCAGATCACCGCGCCCGCCGCATTGATGTGCCACGCCGAGCGCTGGCTCCACAGGAAGCGGCAGGTCTCGCTGAAGGTCGCGGCGGGTTCGCTGGTCTCGGTGACGAGTTCGAACCGCCCGCGAATCGGCTCGCGCACAGTCAGCAGGATGACCAGCCCAAACACCACACCCGGCACGCCGAGCGCGACGAACGCCGCGCGCCAGCTATGGAAGTGATCGACGATCTGGCCCGCGACGCTCGACCCGAGCCACGCGCCGAGCGGCAACCCGAGGGCCCACAACGTCAGCGCATAGGCGCGCCGCCCGCGCGGGAAATTGTCCGCGATGATCGAGGTCGAGGGCGGCGTGCACCCCGCCTCGCCGATCCCGACCCCGATCCGCGCGAGCAGGAACTGCCAGAAGTTCTGCGTCATCCCGAGCAGCGCGGTCATTCCCGACCAGGTGATCAGCGCGACCGCGACGATGTTGCGCCGGTTCGCGCGATCGGCATAGCGCGCGATCGGCAGCCCTGCGAAAATGTAGAAGATCGCGAGCGACACGCCGGTTAGCCAGCCGACCCCGGTATCGCTCAGCCCGAACTCCTTGCGGATCGGCTCGAGCACGGTCGAGACGACGTAGCGGTCGGCGATGTTGAGCGCATAGACGAGGGCGAGAATCGTGACGACATACCAGCGCGCCGGGGACAGGGTTGGTCGCGTCTCGGTCGTCAAATCAAATCCCCCCGGTGGCTCCATGCCAGAGCGCTTCCAATGTTCGCGCATAACTCGATGCGCAATAGACCTCGCATTCCGCTTCGCTCGTGACAAGCAGGGTGACGGCAACGTGATGGATCACGGTCCGCGCGATTGCGCCCGGGGCCAGCGCACGCGCGGTGGTATCGAGGAAACCGCTGACCGACAGCAGATCGCGCCAGCCCGGACCGCTCAGCGTCGCGCGCATCAGGCCGCCACCGATCGGGGTGCACGCGCCTTGCGCCCCGATCGCCACCGCGATGCCCGTCGCGCCTTCGCCCGCATCGATGGCCCACCAGCGGCGCGGCTCGACCTGCACGCAGCGCACCCCGGGAAACACGGGCAGTGCGCCGTCCCACAGGTCGATCACGACCAGGTCGTGGATGTTCGCCCAGGACACGGTCGCCTCAATCACGGTAGCGTGTCCCGCCTGGATCATGGAACAGCGGGACACCGACCGTCACCGCCGCGTGCAGGCCGCGCGTCGGTGAGGTCGCGATGAGCGTTTCGCCATTGCGCGCCCTCCCCCCGGCCAGCAAGGCAAGTGCAACCGACCCGTGTTCCAGCACACGCGTTCCTGCCGACGTGACATGACCCTCCGCCGCTGCCCCATGCGCCGCCACCAGCATCGCGCCTTCGGGAATCGGCCTGGTCGAGCTCAGCCCGACGAGCTGCAACCGGTCCGCCGCGTGGAGCGCGGGGCGGCTGAGCCCCTGTGCTCCCACGAAGCCGCCCGCCTTGCGGAGCATCCCCGCGAGCCCGAGATCGTGCGGCGTCGTACGACCGTCGGCCTCGGCGCCGATCACGACATGGCCTTTTTCGATCCGGAGATGTTCCATCGCGTCGAGCCCATAGGCGCAGCCGCCGACGCCCCGCACTGCCACCGCCAGCGCGTCCCACACCAGCACCGCGTCCTGCGGCACCGCGTACAGCTCGAACGCGCGTTCTCCGCTGTAGCTTGCCGCCAGCACAAGGACCGCCACGCCAGCGACCATCGCGGTCGCGGTGCCCATATGGGCGGGCGGGGCGATCCCGGTGACCTGCGCTAACAACACCGCCGCCTGTGGCCCGGCCAGCGCAATTCCCGCGAAGTGCTCCTGCTGCGAAACTACCGAAACACGCAGCTGAGGCGCGAGGATGCGGTGGACATAGCTGAGATGCGCTTCCATCCGATCCGCGCCGCCGGTCGAGCTCGTCAGGAGATAGTCGGTCTCGCCGAGCCGCCAGACGGTGCCGTCGTCCATCACCATGCCGTCCTCGCGCATCATGAACGTATAGCGCCCGCGCCCAATCGCCAGTTTCGTAATTCCGGTCGCGCACACCAGCTCGAGCAATGCCGCCGCGTCCGGTCCCTTCACCGCGAACTTGGCCAGCGTCGAGACATCGACGATCCCCGCCGTCGTCCGCACCGCGCGTGCCTCGCGCATTGCGGCGTCGTGGAGCGTCTCGCCCGCCACCGGATAGGCGCGCGGCCGATGCCAAAGGCCGAGCGATTGCCAGATCGGGGCGAGCCGCTGGTGGCAGTACCACAGCGCGAGCCGTCGTGCGGGCGCGGCATGGCCGCCGCCATCCGCCCCCGCCAGCGTACCCAGCGTCAGCGGCGTATAGGGCGGGCGGAACGTCGTCAGCCCGGCCTGCGGGATCGTGACGCCGCCGGTCTGCGCCAGCCGCGCGAGCGCCGCCATGTTGCTCGTCTTGCCCTGGTCGGTCGCCATGCCGAGCGTGGTGTAGCGCTTGAGATGTTCGACCGAGCGATACCCCTCGGTCCAGGCGAGATCGACGTCGGCGGCGGTCACGTCGTTCTGGAAATCGACGAAGCTGTGCTTTGGGTCGGTCAGAGATGCAGTGGTGGCGGCGATCGGCGGGATATCGCCCGCTGCCGCACCGACGCTGGTCACCGCTTGCGGGGACGCGCCGGGAACAAACGCCTGAAGGTCCTCGCGCCAGTCCAGCGTGCCGCCTGCCTGGCTGTGAAGATGGACGGCGGGGGTGAAACCGCCCGACATGGCCAGCAGGTCCGCCTCGAAGCGCCGCTTCCTGCCACCGATGCTGGCGACGACAGCCGTAAGCCCGCGCGCGCCGCCATGCGTTTCGACGACGTGCGCGTCGGTGAAGGTGGCTGCATCCCCATCCGCCGGACGCGATTTCCGACTGTCAAGGATCGCCACTACCTCGCCGCCAGCGGTACGAACCGCTTTAGCAGTTGCATAGGCGTCGTCATTGTTGGTCGCGATCACCACGCGCTGCCCCGGCAGCACGTCGAACCGTTCGATATAGCTCCGCACGGCCTGCGACAGCATCACCCCCGGGCGGTCGTTCCCGGCGAAGGTCAGCGGCCGCTCGATCGCGCCGGTCGCGAGCACGATTTGGCGCGCTCTGACATGCCACAAGCGCTGCACGGGCTGGCCGGGCGCAGGCGGCTGGCCGGGTTCGACGAGGCGTTCGGTAAGGGTGGCAAAGCCGTGGTCCCACAAGCCGGACGCAGTGGTGCGCGTGAGGACGCTGAAATCCTCCGTCCGTGCTCCGGCGAAGGCCGGAGCCCAGGGTATCGAGCGCTGCCTTTGCAACTCTGGATTCCCGCTTTCGCGGGAAAGCAGATGCGGCGCAGGATCTTGCTCCACCAGCATCACCCGCTCGCCCGCCTCCAGCGCGGCGCGCGCCGCCGCGACACCGGCGGCACCGCCCCCGACAACCAGCACGTCGCAAAATGCCGAGCGATGCTCGTAGCGATCGGGGTCTGCCAGCGTCGGGGCCTTGCCCAGCCCGGCGGCCCGCCGAATGAACCGCTCATACACCATCCACCGCGACGGCGGCCCGAAGAAGGTCTTGTAGTAGAACCCCGCGCTCAAAAACTTGGCGAACAGGCCGTTGACCGCCCCGAGATCGAACCTCAGCGAAGGCCATGCATTCTGGCTCCGCGCGACCAGCCCTTCATAGACATAGACGTCGGTTGCGCGCGTGTTGGGCTCCGTCCGCCCGCCCTCGCCGACCGTGACCAGCGCGTTCGGTTCCTCGACCCCCGCCGCCATGATCCCGCGTGGGCGATGATATTTGAAGCTCCGCCCGACCAGCATCACGCCATTCGCGAGCAACGCCGCCGCCAGCGTATCCCCCTCGCGCGCGAGCATCGCGCGGCCGTCGAAGGTGAAGCGCAGCGTCCCCGCCGCGCCGCCGATCCGCCGACCGCTCACGCCAGCATCGCGGGATCGTACGCGACGACCGACGCAATCGCATGGCTCCGCCGGTGCCGCCGCAGCACGATCCACTGCCGACAGCCATAAGCGTGCCGCCAAAGCTCGTCCTCCAGCCCGACCGGATTGGCACGTGCATATAGCCGGGCAACTGCCAGATCCGACGGCATATCAGGCGTCACGATCGAATCGAGCGTACGTTCATAGACGAACTCGACCTGCGCGCGTTCGCCGCAATGGGGACAGTCGATCAGCAGCATCAGCGCAACTGCGGCATGAAGCCGACCCCCGCCTCGTCGATCGTCGCCCCGCGCGCGAAGCGATCCAGCGCGAACGGTGCGGCGAGCGGATGGCTCGTTCCCGTCGCGAGCAGATGCGCGTAGCACCAGCCCGATCCCGGCGTCGCCTTGAACCCGCCGTAACACCAGCCGCCATTCAAATAGAGCCCGTCGACCGGCAGCGCCGATATGATCGGCGATCCGTCGAAGCTCATGTCGGTCGTCCCCGACCAGCACCGCACCATCCGCAGCCGCGACAGCGCCGGCACCAGCGCGATCGCCTCCGCCGCCGCTTTCTCGAGCCGGACCGGCAGCCCGCGCTGGGCATAGCTCGGGAACTGGTCGGGATCGCCGCCGAGCACGATCCCGCCCTTGTCCGACTGGCTGATGTAGCAATGGAGCGACTGCGACATGACGACGGTATCGATCATCGGCTTGACCGGCTCGGTCACGAACGCCTGCAACGTGTGCGCCTCGATCGGCAGCGTGAGGCCGGCGAGCGCTGCGACTCGCCCGCTGCTTCCCGCGACGCAGATGCCGACCCGCCCCGCCCCGATCTGCCCGCGCGTGGTTTCCACGCCCGTCACGCGACCGCCCGCCATGGTGAAGCCGGTCACTTCGCACTCCTGGATCACATCGACCCCAAGTGCGTCCGCCGCGCGCGCATAGCCCCAGGCGACCGCATCGTGCCGGGCGGTCCCGCCGCGACGCTGGATCAGCCCGCCGTGGATCGGGAAGCGCGCGCTCTCGGACATGTCGAGCAACGGCACGAGCTTGCGCACGTCATCACGCGTGAGAAGATCCGCGTCGATCCCCGAACAGCGCAACGCATCGCCGCGTTGCGCGAGTTGCGTCATGTCGCCGTCGGAATGGCCGAGGAACAGCGCGCCGCGCGGGCTGAACATGACGTTGTAGTTGAGCTCGTCGCTCATCCCCTCCCATAGCCCGATCGCAAAATCGAACAGATCGTGGAGCGGCTTCTGGCGATAGTTGGAACGAACGATCGTCGTGTTGCGCCCGGTGTTGCCGCCGCCGATCCACCCGCGCTCGAGCACCGCGACATTGCGGATGCCGTGGACCTTGGCGAGATAATAGGCCGTCGACAGGCCGTGCCCGCCCCCGCCGATCACGATGACGTCATAATGGCGTTTCGGTTCCGGATCGCGCCACGCCCGCTCCCAGCCCCGCTGCCCGGTCAACCCCGCCTTGAGCAAGGCGAGCGCCGAATAGCGCTTCACGCCGCCTGCTCCAGCGCCCAGCCGCGCCGTTCGCGCCAGTCGGGTTCGAGCGTCGCGAACCGTGCAAGGCCGAGCTTGCCGATGTCGGCGAACGAGCACACCCCGTCGAGCACCAGATCGCGGATCGCATGGCCGCTGGCGGGCGACAAACCGAAGCCGACCCCGGACATCGTCGCGACCGTGACATTGCCCGGATCGGCGGGGCGATCGAGGATCGGTCGCCCGTCGGGGGTATTCTCGACGATCCCCGCCCACGACCGGATCACGCCAAGCCCGGCAGCGCGCGGAAACAGCTCTGCCACGCGCCGCGCGAGGTTGCGCACCAGCGGCGAGGTCGGGCGCGCGAGTGGCCCGGCAGGATCGGTCGCCAGCCATTCATGCGGCCCGCCCCCGAACGCGAGATTGCCGCGCAGCGTCTGGCGACCGTACAGCCCGTTCCCATCGACCCCGCCGATCGCCATCAGCGGCGCGGGCTCGGTCACGATCATTTCCGCGCGCGCCGCGGCCAGCGGAAAGCGGATCCCGATCGGCGCGAGCAACGCCTCGGCCTGTGGCCCCGCCGCCACGACCAAAGCATCGCAGGCGATCGTTCCGCGCGGCGTCACCACCGCACTGGCGCGTCCGCCGCGCGTGTCGATCGTCAGCGCCGGGCAATGTTGCAGGATCTGTCCTCCAAGATCCTGCAACGCCCAGGCATAGGCCTGCACCGTCCGCTGCGGATTGGCATGGCCGCCGAAGCGCAAATGGATCCCGCCGAGGCAGCTGTGATCGGTCAGCGGCACCATCGCCTGCGCCTGCGTCGAATCCAGATCGTCGACCTGGTAGCCCATCGCGCTGCACATCCGCCCGACCGCGCGATAATGGTCGAGCAGGACGGGATCGCGCTGGATGATGATCCGCTCGCGCCGATATTCGGTCGGATAGCCGAGCAGCTCGTCCATCTGCGGCCACAGCCGCTGTTCCTCGGCGAACAACGGGCTCTGGTAATGCGACGCGCCGCCGCCGTTCCGGCCCGATGCTTCCCAGCCGACCACGCCCTTGTCGAGCACGACGACATCGACCCCCGCGCGCGCCAGCCACCACGCCGCGCTCAGCCCCGTCACGCCAGCGCCGATCACGACGACGGAAGCATGACGGGGCATGTCGCGCTCAGACATGCAGCGTCCCGCCGAGACCGGTGACGTGCTCCGCCTCCTCGGGCGTGCCGATTGCGGCGTATGGCGTCCATTGCGTCGGGATCCCGAACCAGACGTCCCATCCCGCCGTCATCCCGGCGTCTTCGTTCCAGTCGGCAAGCACGCTCAACGGCACCGGGCGGACCGGCGCGCGAAAACTCGCGACCGGGACTTCAGACGGCAGGACGCCCTGCTCGACCGCAAGCAGGCAGCGCACCTGCTCGCGACAGCGCCGCCCCTGGCATGGCCCCATGCCAGCCCGCGTAAGCCGCTTGATCTGGTCGGGATGCGCGGGACCGTCCGCCAGCAGCGTCCCCAGCGATCGCGTCGCCAGCCGTGCGGGTCGGTCGAGGTAGCGCGGCGGCTGGACGCCGAGGAGGTCGGCGCGGGTGACCGCCTCGCACTGGCAGACGATCGTTTTTGGTGGGGCGTGGCGACCAAGTGCGGACGCCCAAGCGAGCAGACGCTCGTCGGCAGGCGCTTGTACGGTCGCGCTGTCTCCCACCAGTTGCACCAGCCCGTTGGCGACCGTTCCTGCCGCCTCGATCAACTCGGTCGCGGGCGTCACGCCGATGGCAAGGACGATCGTATCGCATTCGAGCGTCGTGCGGGTCGCGTCATCCGTCAGCGGCGCGAGCGTCACGTGCTCGACCCCGTCGATTCCGCCATCGGTCGCCGCGATCGTGTGCGAGAGGAACACCGGCACCCCGAGCGACTCTGCGATCCCCGGATCGCCCTCGATCCGGTCGGCAATCTCGACGATGCCGGCAACCGCGATCCCGCGCTCCAGCGCCAGCCGCGCGGTCTGAAGCGCCAGATCGCCCGACCCGACGATCACGATCCGCCGACTCGCCAGCGCATCGTAGCAGGTCAGCAGCGCGGCAAACCCCTGCGCCCCCATCACGCCGGGCTGATCCCACCCCGGAAACGCCATCGCGATATCGCGCGCGCCGGTCGCAAGCACGAGCCGCCGGAAGCCGACCATCCGCGACGCCTCGGCATCCGCGATCCCGAGCAGCGGCCCCGGCAGGGCGCGCAAGGCGGCGTTCGGCACGTACAGTCCCCAGGCGACCGTCCCGAGCCGGACGTCGACCCCGGCATCGAACGCCGCCTCCAGTTCGGGATTGGCGCGGAACAGCTGTTCGACCAGCCGGTCGGGATGGTGCACCGCCGCCGTGGCGCGACCGCCGAAGAACAGTGGCACATCGTTCCCGATCACCGCCCCCGCCACCGGGTTCTCGTCGATCAGCAGCACGCTCGCGCCACTCAGCGCGGCGCGGATCGCGGTCGTCGTTCCCGCCCGGCCCGCGCCGACCACGATCAGGTCGAACTGTTCGTCGGGCGCGGGAAACTTGCCGTCGATCGCGTGGGGGTCGAGGATTTTCATATCGCGTCCAGCGCCTGGGATAGGTCGGCGATCAGGTCGTCGACATGTTCGATCCCGACCGACAGCCGCAGCGTGGCGGGGGTGATGCCGCCCGCCGCGCGTTCGTCGGCGGACAGCGCATAATGCGTCGTCGTCGCGGGATGCGTGATAAGCGTCTCGGACCCGCCGAGGCTGACCGCAAAGCGCAGCAATTCGAGCCGGTCGAGAAAGCGGAATGCCTCCGCCTCGCCGCCAACGACCGCGAAGGAAAAGGTCGACCCCGCCGCCTTGCACTGCCGGTCGTACACCGCGCGGGCGGGCGTGCCCTCGGCAAGGAAACCGAGATAGGTGAGGCTCGCCACCTTGGGATGGTCGCGCAGGACCTCGGCAAGCCGACGCGCATTGTCCATCGACCGCTCGACCCGCAGGTGCACCGTTTCCATCGAGCGCAGCATCAGCCAGCACGTATAGGGGTCGAGATGGCTTCCAAGCGTGGTGCGCAACAGCCGCAGCGGCGCGACCAGCGCTTCGCGCCCGGTGACACCACCTGCCAGCAAGTCGCTGTGTCCGCCGCAATATTTGGTGAGACTCGTCAGGCAGAGATCGGCGCCGAGATCGATCGGTCGCTGCATCATTGGTCCGAGCAGCGTGTTGTCGATTACGACGACCGGCCGCGTACCCGTCCGCGCGCCGACCGTATCGGCGATCTCGACCAGCAGGGCGATGTCGACCATCGCCGCGGTCGGGTTTGCGGGCGTTTCGCCGAGGATCAGCTTGAGCGGCCCCGCCGCCAGTGCCGCCTCGACTGCAGTCATCACGTCTGCGCGATCACAGCCGTCGGTGAAGCTCGCGTGATGCACCCCGAACCCGGGCAGCAGCCCGGTGTAGAGCCCGTTGGTCCCGCCATAGATCGGACGCCCGAACACCACGCTGTCGCCCGGCCGCAGATGCGCGAGCGCGATCGCGCTGTGCGTCGCCATCCCGCTGTTGAACACCGCCGCGCCTTCCGCGCCATCGAGCGCGGCGAGCCGTTCCTCGACCATGTCGAGATTGGGGTGGCTGAGGCGCGCATAGATATGCCCCGCGCCGCCGACTTCCGGCCCGGTGCCGTCGAAATAGGCCTCGTGAATGTCCTTCGCCTGCCGCGCGGAGGCATAAGCGAAGGTCGACGTCATGTAGATCGGGGGTTTCGCTGCATTGGCGCCGCCCGCCGGATCATATCCCGCACGGACCGCGAGCGTTTCGGAGCGCCAGCGCGGCCCAGTCATACCGGGACCCGCGCGAGATATTCGCTCGCCCGCGCGCAATACCAGTCGACGAAGCGCAGCGTCAGCGATTCCGCGGTCGGGCTGTACGGCCCCGGCGTATAGCCCGGCGACCACACACCGACCTGATTGTCCTCGGCGAACACCTTGTCCTGCAGATTGGTCTGCGTCCACAGATGCGTCAGTTCGTCGATGTCGTAATCGACGCCCTCGACCGCGTCCTCATGCACCAGCCAGGTCGAGACGACATGGGTTTCCCCGGGCGACACCGGCATCGCATTGAACGCGAACGTGTAATCGCTGGTCGAATGGCAGAAGTTGTTGGGCTCGACCGCCCAGCGCAATGACCCCGCATCGCCGCCACCCGCCTCGACCATCAGCTTCTTGACCGCGAACTGCCCCGAGGTCGTCATCGCGACATTGCCGTCGTTGAGCGCGAAGCGGACTGCCTGCCACCAGTCCTCGCCGACCGGACCCGCCGGAAGGCCGATCGCTTCCATCCGCTCCGTGAACAGGCGCGCAGCGGCGGCCTCCAGATCGAAATATTGCGTAGCGCCAACCGGGAAGGTGCGCGCCAGCTCGGGGTGACCGCTCGCGCAATGGTAGCATTCGCGGCCATTTTCGACGACCAGCTTCCAATTGGCATATTCGACCAGCACCGATTTGTGCGCGACCTTGGCGCGCTCCAAGTTATGCGGTTCGAGCAAAGGCGTCAGATCGCGCCGCAAGATACTGATATCAGGTGGGACCTGCGCCAGCGACACGAAGATCGCGCCCGCGATCGTCTCGAGATGGACAGGCTTCAACCCGTAATCGGTCTTGTCGAAATCATCCGGCATCCGCCCCGCCGCGAGCAGCCGCCCGTCGAGTCCGTAGCTCCAGCGATGATACGGACAGGTCAGCCTCGGCGCATGTCCCGCTCCCGGCTTGCACAGGATCGAGCCGCGGTGGCGGCAGCTGTTGTGAAAGGCGCGCAACACCCCGTCGCGCCCGCGTACCACGATCACCGGCCAGCGCCCGACCATGAAGGACAGATAGTCGCCCGGCTGCTTCACTTCGGCAGTAAAACCGGCGAGCAGCCACGACGTGCCGAAGATCGCGGCAAGGTCGAAATCGAAGGCGTCTGGGCTCAGGTACAGGTGCTGTGGCAGCGAATGGCCGGCGCGCCGCGATCCCACCCATTGTGCAACACCTGAAAGGTCCACCAAGCTGTGCTCCTGCCCCGTACGAAGCGGTGTGACACGGCAGCACCTTCCCCGGAAAATTCCATTTGCGCATGCGCCCATGCGAAAACCGCGACGGGCGCGGAGGGCATCGGACGAGCAGTCCGGGTCTTGCATTCGGTGGTGGAATTGGATTGATACCCGCCATACAGCGCGTCGCAGCCATCCGGGGAACGGGCCATCGCCAAGTCGAAGATCATCAACCGCCGCTGGCTCCCGCTCAACGCGTTGCGCGCCTTCGACGCGGTCGGGCAGCGGCTGAGCTTCACGGCGGGGGCGCAGGCGCTCAACGTCTCGCAAAGCGCGGTCAGCCGGCACATCATCAGCCTCGAGGAATTGCTCGGGCAGAAACTGTTCGACCGCTCCGGCCAACGGCTCGTGCTGACCGCGGCGGGCGCGGCGCTGCTCCCCGAGGTGCGCCGCTCGTTCGACCTGCTCGAGCAGACAATGAATGCGGTGAGCCACGATCCACTGAGCGGCCGTCCGATCCGGATTCACATTCCCCCGTCGCTGCTGCAGCAGGTGGTGATGCCGATGATCCGCGCGTTCCACCGCGACTATCCCGACGTGCGGATCGACATTTCGAGTTCACCCGTGACGGGGATGCCGACCACCGAGACCGACATGGCGATCGTGTTCGACCGGCCGAACATCGACGACCGCATTACCGACCTGTTGTGGCTGGTCCGGGTCGCGCCGGTCTGTTCCCCCGCGGTGGCGGCGGCCAACACGGGCAAGTCGCTCGAGCAGTTCCTGTCGGACAACGACCTGCTGCACGTGACCCTCGACGGCGAAGTGCGCGGGCTGCTGTGGAGCAGCTTTGCACGCAGCAGCGGGATCGAGCTCAACACCAATCGCGGGCTCGCGTTCGACACGCTGTCGCTCGCTGCGACCTATGCGATGCAGTCCGGCGGGATCGCGCTCGCTGATATCGCGATGTTCGCGCCCGAGATCGCTGCGGGCAAGCTCGTCGTGCCGTATGACGCGATGGTCGACGACGGGTTCGGCTATTATCTCAAATTGCGCGCGGACGATCTCGACGATCCGACGATCAGCCTGTTCCGCAGCTGGCTGATCGCGCAATTCGCGGCGCGGCAGGCGGGCTGAACTTTCCGGTCGCATCCGCCGCGAGACGCGCTATTTGGTTGCAATGGAAACGATCAACCCCAGCCCCGACGCCGAAACCATCGCGATTCTCGAGACGATCGAGACCCGGCTGCGCTGGCTGTCGTCCTGGACGATCCACAACGCCAACCACCTCCGCGAAAGCCGCGACGGGCTGAAGGTCGGCGGGCACCAGGCGAGCTGCGCGTCGATCACCGCGATCATGACCGCGCTCTACTTCGGCGCGCTCCGCCCGAACGACAAGGTCGCGGTCAAGCCGCACGCCGGGCCGGTGCTCCACGCGATCCATTACCTGATGGGCCAGCAATCGCTCGACGCGCTCCGGCGCTACCGTGGCCTCGGCGGCGCGCAGAGCTACCCGAGCCGGACCAAGGATTCGATTCCCGTCGACTTCTCGACCGGGTCGGTCGGACTCGGGGTCGCGATCACCGCCTTCGCGAGTCTGATCCAGGATTATCTGATCGCGCACGGCGACCTCGCCGAAGCGGACGCCGGGCGGATGATCGCGCTGATGGGCGATGCTGAGCTCGACGAGGGCAATATCTACGAATGCCTGATCGAGGCGTACAAGCACGACATCCGCAATTGCTGGTGGATCGTCGATTACAACCGCCAGTCGCTCGACAGCACGACGGCGGACCGGATGTTCCGGCGCTTCGACGACATTTTCGAAACCTGCGGCTGGCGCGTCGAGACGCTGAAACACGGCAAGCTCCAGCGCGCCGCCTTCGCGCGCGACGGCGGACAGGCGATCGCCGACTGGATCGACGCCTGCCCCAATGCCGAATTCGCGGCGCTGACCTATCAGGGCGGGGCCGCCTGGCGCACTCGCCTGCACGCGGACCTGGCGGGGGCGGGCGAAAGCCTTGCGCTGATCGACACGTTTGACGACGATGCGCTGGCGGCGTTGATGACCAACCTCGGCGGGCACTGCATCGAAACACTGCTCGACGCCTTCGCGCGGTGTGACGACGACGTGCCGACGCTGTTCATCGCCTATACGATCAAGGGCTACGGCCTCCCCTTCGCGGGTCACAAGGACAATCATTCGGGGTTGATGAACCCTGGCCAGATCCACGCGCTGCGCGACCGTCTCGGCATCGCCGAGGGCGACGAATGGGCGCCTTACGGTGGCCTCGGCGACAATGTCGCGGCGCAGGTGCGTTCGGTGGTCGAACGCAGCGCGCTGGCGACCGCGCGTCCCGTTCCCGCCGCCCCCGCGATCCCGCTGCCCAACGCGCTCCCCGCCCCGGAAGGCGCGGAATGGTCGACCCAAGCGGCGTTCGGGCGCATCCTGCTCGATCTCGCCAAGAGCGGGCATCCGGTCGCGGACCGGATCGTGACGACCTCGCCCGACGTGACCGTCTCGACCAACCTCGGCGCGTTCGTCAATCAGCGCGGGTTGTTCCGGCGGCAGGAACTCGCCGACGTCTTCTCCGCCGCGCGCATTCCGACCGCGCAGAAATGGGCGGGTCACGGCGCGGGGCAGCATATCGAACTTGGCATCGCCGAGAACAATCTGTTCCTGATGCTGGCGGCGCTCGGTCTTGCGGCACCGCTGTTCGGCACCCGGCTGATGCCGATCGGGACGGTCTACGACCCGTTCATCGCGCGCGGGCTCGATGCGCTCAACTACGCCTGTTACCAGGATGCGCGCTTCTTGCTGGTGGCGACGCCCTCGGGGCTGACCCTCGGGCCGGAGGGCGGCGCGCACCAGTCGATCAACTCGCCGCTGATCGGGATCGGCCAGCCCGGGCTCACCTATTTCGAGCCTGCCTTTGCCGACGAACTCGCGCTGATGATGCACTGGGCGTTCGAGCAGATCCAGGCGGACGACGGCGGATCGACCTATCTGCGCCTGTCCACCCGCACGATCCCGCAGGTCGAGCGCACGGATGACCGATGGAAGGCGGATGCGCTCGAGGGCGGCTATTGGCTGGTCGAACCCGATGGCGCGCGCGATGTCGCGATCGTCTTCACTGGTGCGGTGACGCCCGAGGTACTCGAGGCGCATGCCACGCTGGCGGACGACGTACCGGGGCTGGGCCTGCTGATGGCGACTTCGCCTGACCTGCTGCATCGCGGCTGGTCCGCACGCCACGCGCAACGCTGGACAGGCGGCGCGCGGACTCCGTGCCATGCCGAAACGCTGCTCGACGCCCTCGCGCCCGGTGCCGGGCTGGTCACGGTGATCGACGGTGCTCCGTCCACGCTATCGTGGCTCGGCGGGGTTCGCGGGATGCGCGTGAGCCCGCTCGGGACCGACCGGTTCGGCCAGACGGGCGACCTGCCAGACTTGTACCGGCTGTACCGGCTGGATGCTGAAGCGATCGTGGATGCCGTCGCCGAACTGCTGCTCTAGACCGCACATCCCACACCGACGTTTCGTGCACGTGCGGCTGAACGGCGGTGGGGGTCACCCCGGCCTGACCGGCTCCGCGGGAACGCCGATGCGTCATGCGCGGCTTGCTTTGGATCAGCGCAAAATACCGCCGCTGCCAGTGGCGCTAAATTGGCGTCGCGCGTTCTCCCGTTCCTGCTTCGAATGGAAAGGACACGCCGCTGGAAAGCTTTGCCGCATGGGTCGAATCCCCCGCGACGGTGATCGCGGCCCCGATGACGGGGGACGCGCGATGCGCACGCACGGGTCGTTCTGCTACGGGTTCGTTCGCGCATTTTGACGCCGCGCCGATCGGCTCGCCGACACCGGCATTGCGAGCATGACGATCGACGACGTGCCTATCCCGGATCGATCCTCCCAAAGCCATCTTCTGCGCGTGCCCGCCGCAGGGCGGCGTCAATCGGCCGGCACGTCCGGCCTTGCTACAGGTATGTGCAGCATGAATATCGCTTATATCGCAACGCGTATCGCCGAAACCTTGCGATCGCATGACATGGTCTTTCTGGCGGATGATGACCAGCAGGCCGAGGCGCTGTCGTGCGCCGTGAGGGCGATCGTGTCCCCGTCGTGCGTGTTCCTCCTCCCCTCCAGTGATACGCTGCCCGGGGATATCGCTCCAGCGTCCCCCGCAAATGCCGGGCGCCGTGTCGCGACCCTGCATGCCTTGCGCCTTGCGCAAATGGACCCACGGCGTTCCCCGCTGGCGCTGATCCTGAGCGGCGAGGCCGCGGCACGCAGGTATCCCACGCCTGCCGCCTTCGATCGCGCGCCGCCCACCATGCGGATCGGGGACGCGATCGATACCGATGCCTTTGCAGGGATGGTCGAGGAGCTCGGCTACGTCGCGGACGACCGCGTCGACGAACCCGGCGAAGTTGCCGTGCGTGGCGAAGTGATCGACATCTTCCCCGCCGATGCTGTCCGCCCCGCGCGGATCGATGTCGTTGATGGCGAGATTTCGGCGATCCGATCCTTCGATCCGGCCACGCAACGCACGCTCGACGATCTTGGCCTGCTTGAAATCGGACGCGCGGCCGAACCACCGATGCAGAGCCCCGTGGCGATCCTGGATCACATGACGCCGGCGCGGATTGCCATGGCGCCGAAGGCCGATGCGCGCCGCAAGCGCTTTCTTCAGCTCGCCGCCGACGTCGCGGCCCGCGGTACCGGCAAGATCGATGCGATCGAGGACGACTGCTGGGCGGCGGCGCTCGAGGATTGGACGCCATTGACCTTCGACGGACAGGTGGCGGACGTACCGCGCTTTGCCGAAGTCAAGGCACCGCTCGCCAAACTGGCGCGCTTTGCCAAGCCTCTGTTGGAGGATCACGTCCTGATCCTGGCAGGAAGCACGCGCGACGTGCGCTTCCTGCGCGGCCGCATTGCCAAACGACTCGGAATCACTTTTGCCGAGGCCGCAGACTGGGCCGCGATCCGTGCGCTGGCACCCGGGACGGCCACGACGATCACCATGCCGGTGGACTGCGGCTTCGTCGACGATCAACGCATCGTGATCGCCGCAGCGGATCTGCTCGGGAGCCGTGCCTTGCTGGACGACGCCCTCCCCGGTGCAACGAATCCTCTGCTCGGCAGCGCGGAAATCCGCATCGGGGACGTCGTCGTCCACGAAGATCACGGGGTCGGCCTCGTGCTGGGTCTCGAACCTGCCCCCCGGGCCGAGGCGACATCGGGCGAAATGATCGCGCTCGAATATGCCGGCGGGGCACGGCGACTGGTCGCGATCGACGATGCGGACCGGATCTGGCGCTACGGCGCGGATGCCGAAGCGGTGACGCTCGACAAGCTCGATGGGTCGTCCTGGCAGAAACGCCGCGGCGACATTGATGCCGCTATCGCCGAAAGCGCCAGGGGGCTGACCGAGCTCGCCCGCACCCGCGAGATGCTCGAGGCTCCCGCCCTGACGCCCGACCCGTCCGCGTATGAGCGGTTCGCGAACGGGTTCGCATTCAACGAGACTGCGGACCAGACCCGCGCAATCAATGCCGTGCGGGAGGATCTCGCGCGGGGGCGTCCGATGGATCGGCTGGTCGTCGGCGACGTCGGTTACGGCAAGACCGAGGTCGCGTTGCGGGCCGCCGCCATCGCGGCCCTGTCGGGGCATCAGGTCGTCGTCGCCGCCCCGACGACGGTGCTCGTAAGGCAGCATCTCGAGAGTTTCCGGAAACGATTCGACGCGGCGGGCATCGTCGTCGCCGGGCTGTCCCGCCTGTCGAGCGCGGCCGAGAAGCGAGCGGTCAAGGCAGGGCTTGCCGATGGATCGATCAACGTCGTCATCGGAACGGGTGCCGTCATGGCGAAGGGAGTGAGCTATGCCAACCTCGGCCTGGTGATCATCGACGAGGAGCAGCGGTTTGGCGCGGCTGACAAGGCCCGGCTCCGGGGATCGGGCGAAATCCATCTCCTGACGCTGAGCGCAACGCCGATCCCCCGGACGCTTCAGATGGCGCTCGTCGGACTGCAGCAGATTTCGATCATCGCGACGCCCCCGGCCCGCCGCCAACCCATTCGCACCAGCCTCGACCAGTTCGACGACGTGCGGATCCGGACCGCATTGCTTCGCGAAAAGGCCCGCGGCGGACAAAGCTTCGTCGTCGTTCCGCGGATCGAGGACATGGCCAGCTTCGGCGCCAAGCTGCGTGCGGCAGTGCCCGGCCTCAGCATCGTCGAGGCGCACGGCAAGATGCCCGCCGCCGAGATCGACGATGTCATGGTGCGCTTTTCCGACGGACACGGCGACGTGCTGCTGGCGACGAACATCATCGAAGCCGGGCTCGACGTTCCGCGGGCCAACGCCATGATCGTATGGCGGGCGGACCGGTTCGGACTGGCGCAGTTGCACCAGCTTCGCGGACGGGTCGGACGCGGGAACCGTCGCGGACAGGTCATCCTGCTGACCGCCTCGGGGGATGCGATTGCCGAACGCACGCTCAAGCGACTGCGGACCTTAGCGACGTTCGACCGGCTAGGCGCCGGCTTCGATATCAGCGCGCAAGACCTCGACATGCGGGGCGCCGGCGATCTGCTCGGAGAGACCCAGGCGGGCCATACCAAGCTGATCGGGATCGACCTGTACCAGCATCTGCTTGGCGGTGCGTTGCGTCAGGCGCGCGGCGAGGATGCCGAACGCTGGACCCCGGAATTGAACCTTGGCGCAGCCGGAGGGTTTTCGGCGACGTGGATCCCTGAGGACGACATCCGCCTGTCACTCTACATCCGGCTGAGCCGGATAGCGGACGGTTCGAACCTCGATGCGTTCGAAGACGAATTGGTCGACCGCTTCGGCGCGCTGCCAGACGATGCGATTTCGCTGCTGGCGCGAGCCCGGGTGCGGTTGCTAGCGCGCGATGCGCGGGTCGAACGGATCGACGCCGGGTCCGCAGCGATCGCGCTGACGCCGCGGCGTGATTTTACCGCCGATACCGCGGACGCCGGGCTGGTCGAAAAAAACGGCCGGTTCCTGCTTACGGAACCGACCGAGGACGCAATCCGGACCGACCGGGTCACGGCCTTGCTGGAAGAGCTCGTCGCCTGATGACCCCGGCAACCGCCGGGGTCATGGAGAACTCAGGCAATTCGACGTCCCAGCTCCTTGTTGACGCCAAGCGCGATCAGCGTCGCCAGCGCGCCCGAGAGGAGATAGGCACCCGCCGCGAGCAGTCCGAAATTGCTCGCGAGCACCAGGGCCACGAGCGGCGCGAAGCCCGCACCGACGAGCCATGCCAGATCGGACGTCAGTGCCGCGCCGGTATAACGCCGCGCGCTGCCGAAATTGGCGGCGACCGCGCCCGAAGACTGGCCGAACGCCACGCCTAGCAAGGCAAAACCGACCAGCACGAACGTGAGCTCGCCCGTGTAGCCCGCGCTCAACAGCTGCGGGGCGAACCCGCTGAACGCCGCGATCCCCGCCGCGGTCACGCCAAGCAGATACCGCCGGCCGACCCGATCGGCGATCACGCCCGATGCGATCACGCCCACGACGCCCACGACCCCACCAAGGATTTCGATCGAAAGGAACCGTTCGGGGCTCTGCTTCGTAAACAGATTCACCCAGGACAGCGGAAAAACGGTGACCATGTGGAACAGCGCAAAACTCGCCAGCGGCGCAAACGCCCCGATCACAATGTTGCGCCAGTCGCTGCGAATGGTTTCGAGCACGTTCGACGGCTCGAGCTCGCGGCTTTCGAACATCGCCTCATAATGCGGAGTCGATACCATCCGCAGCCGTGCGAACAGCGCGACGACGTTGATCGCGAACGCCACGAAGAACGGATACCGCCATCCCCAGTCGAGGAAATCGGCAAGCGACAACGTGCTGAGGAAGAAGGCGAACAAGGCACTCGCGACGATCAGGCCAAGCGGCGCGCCGAGCTGCGGGATCATGGCATACCAGCCGCGCTTGTTCTCGGGCGCATTCAGCGCGAGCAGCGAGGCCAGGCCGTCCCAGGCACCGCCAAGGGCGATGCCCTGGCCGATCCGGAAGATCGCCAGCAACACGATCGCCCATCCGCCGATCGTCTCATAGCCCGGCAGGAACGCGACCGCGGCGGTCGACCCGCCGAGCATGAAAAGCGCGATCGTCAGCTTGGTCCCGCGGCCAAGCACCGCATCGACCGCGAGAAAGATCATCGACCCGACCGGGCGCGCGATGAACGCCAGGGCAAAAATTCCGAACGAGTACAGCGTACCGGTCAGCCGATCCGCGAACGGAAAGATCAACGCCGGAAAAACCAGCACCGACGCGATCGCATAGACGAAAAAGTCGAAAAATTCGGACGTGCGCCCGATGACAACGCCGATGGCGATCTCGTTCGGGTCGACGTGTCCATGACCATGGGCGTGGCGCGCGTTGATCGCGCGCGCGTCACGCTCGGCATTGTGGGAGGCGGTTTGTACTGTCATCGTTCGCGTCTTCCTGGACCGGTGGACGATCGGTCGGCTTCGGAGCCTATGCCTTATATCACGACAATGCGGCATTGGACAAAATGTCCAATGTCGCAGCGCAGCATCTGTGTATAGCGCGCCGCCATGGCATTCCTTCGTCTTTCCCCGAATCTCCGCCGTCCGAGTCGCAAGCTTGCTGCCGGCGGGACGCTTGCGCTGCTCCTGAGCGGTTGCAACATGGTCGTAATGCACCCTGCCGGCGATGTTGCGTTGCAGCAGCGCGATCTCGTGGTTTTTTCGACCGCGCTGATGCTGTTGATCGTCGTGCCGGTGATCGGATTGGTCGGCCTGTTCGCGTGGCGCTATCGCGCCACCAACGAAGACGCGACCTATGAACCCGATTGGGATCACTCGTCGCAGCTCGAATTGCTGATCTGGGCGGCTCCGCTGCTGATCGTGATCTGTCTTGGCGCGGTGACCTGGACCGCGACTCACCTGCTCGACCCCTATCGTCCGATCAGCCGACTTGCCGCGGGCAAACCGCTGGTGGCAAACGTCAAGCCGCTCGAGGTCGAAGTGATCGCACTCGATTGGAAGTGGATGTTCGTCTATCCGCAATATGGCATTGCGACCGTGAACGAGCTGGCAGCGCCGATCGACCGGCCTATCCACTTTCGGATTACCTCGTCCTCGGTGATGAACGCCTTCTACGTGCCGACGCTTGCCGGGATGATCTACGCGATGCCGTCGATGGAGACGCAGCTGAACGCGGTCATCAACAAGCCGGGCAATTACGAAGGCTTCTCGTCCAACTATTCGGGCGCAGGCTTTTCGGGGATGCGGTTCCGGTTCCACGGTCTGAACGACGCCGATTTCGCCGCCTGGATCGCCCGCAACAAGGCGGCCGGCGCGACGCTGACCCGCGCCGATTATCTGAAGCTCGAGAAGCCTTCGGAGAAGGTTCCGGTCATGCGGTTCGCGAACGTCGATCCCGGCATCTTCAGTGCCGTCGTCAACCAGTGCATTCGTCCCGGCACGACCTGCATGAGCGACATGATGAAGAAAGACATGCAAGACAGCGCGGCGATGGAAGGCATGCCCAACAGCGGTACGGCGGAAGGGCATCGTGTTTCCGAGCCGCTGACGACACGGGACGCCGGCCACGCGCCGCCCAAAAGCCCGTCCGACATCCCGCAACGCGGACCTTCGAAACCGGAAGAGTCCAATACGCCCAAGCAGCGCCCCCTCTAAATGGCCAGTACCATGCAAGCTTCACCCCTCAACGTCAGTCCGATCCTCGGCCGCTTCACGCTTGAGTCGCTCCCGCTTCACGAACCGATCGTCGTCGCCACCTTCTGTGGCGTCGCGCTCGGCGGGATCGCGCTGCTGTCGGCGATCACTTATTTCAAGCTCTGGGGCTATCTCTGGAAGGAGTGGTTCACCAGCGTCGATCACAAGAAGATCGGCATCATGTACATGATCCTCGGGATCGTCATGCTGCTGCGTGGCTTCTCCGACGCGATCATGATGCGCGCGCAGCAGGCGATGGCGTTCGGCAACGAAGGCTATCTCAACGCGCACCATTACGACCAGGTGTTCACCGCCCACGGTGTCATCATGATCTTCTTCGTCGCGATGCCGTTCGTGACCGGGCTGATGAACTACGTCGTCCCGCTCCAGATCGGTGCGCGCGACGTGTCCTTCCCCTTCCTCAACAACTTCAGCTTCTGGATGACGACCGCAGGCGCGGTGATCATCATGATGAGCCTGTTCGTCGGCGAATTCGCGCAGACCGGCTGGCTCGCCATGCCGCCGCTCTCGGGGATCAACTACAGCCCGGGCGTCGGCGTCGATTATTACATCTGGTCGCTCCAGATTGCGGGTGTCGGCACGCTGCTGTCGGGCGTCAACCTGATCGCCACCATCGTCAAGATGCGCG
Organism: Sphingomonas sp. TREG-RG-20F-R18-01; assembly: GCF_022662475.1. Lineage (GTDB taxonomy): Bacteria > Pseudomonadota > Alphaproteobacteria > Sphingomonadales > Sphingomonadaceae > Sphingomonas. The sequence continues at coordinate 216,652 of NZ_JAKNQQ010000003.1, read as the reverse complement.
CGCCGGGCATGACCATGATGAAGATGCCGATCTTCTGCTGGACCGCGCTCTGCACCAACATCCTGATCGTCGCCGCCTTCCCGGTCCTGACCGCAGTGCTCGCACTGCTCAGCCTCGACCGCTACGCCGATACCGCGTTCTTTACGAACACGCTCGGCGGTAACCCGATGATGTACGTCAACCTGATCTGGATCTGGGGCCACCCGGAAGTTTACATCCTGATTCTCCCGATGTTCGGCGTGTTCAGCGAGGTCACCTCGACCTTCTCGGGCAAGCGGATCTTCGGCTACACCTCGATGGTGTATGCGACCATGGTCATCACCCTGCTCGCCTACCTCGTCTGGCTGCACCACTTCTTCACCATGGGGTCGGGCGCGAGCGTCAACTCGTTCTTCGGCATCACCACGATGATCATCTCGATCCCGACGGGTGCGAAGATCTTCAACTGGCTGTTCACCATGTACCGTGGCCGGGTGCGCTTCGAACTGCCGATGATGTGGACGATCGCGTTCATGATCACCTTCACGATCGGCGGCATGACCGGCGTCCTGCTCGCGGTGCCGCCAGCCGACTTCGTGCTCCACAACTCGCTGTTCCTCGTGGCGCATTTCCACAACGTCATCATCGGTGGCGTGGTGTTCGGGGCCTTCGCCGGGATCAACTACTGGTTCCCCAAGGCGTTCGGGTTCAAGCTCAACCAGTTCTGGGGCAAGGTGTCGTTCTGGTGCTGGGTCGTGGGCTTCTACCTCGCGTTCATGCCGCTCTACGTGCTCGGCCTGATGGGCGTGACGCGTCGCCTGCGCACCTTCGATGACCCGAGCCTGCAGATCTGGTTCATCATCGCAGGGATCGGTGCGTTGCTCATCGCAGCCGGCATCGGTGCCATGCTGCTGCAGTTCGCGGTCAGCGTGCGCGATCGCGAGAAGCTTCGCGACACCACCGGTGACCCGTGGAACGGTCGCACGCTCGAATGGGCAACCTCGTCGCCGCCGCCAGACTATAACTTCGCGTTCACTCCGGTGATCCACCAGGGCGATGCGTGGGCCGACATGAAGGCACGCGGCTACGAGCGTCCGACGACTGGCTTCAAGGACATCCACATGCCATCGAACACCGGTACCGGCGTGATCCTTGCCGGGCTCAGCGTCGGCTTCTCGGTCGGCATGATCTGGTACGTGTGGTGGCTTGCGGCGATCAGCTTCGTCGGGATCCTGGCGGTCGCGATCGGCCACACGTTCATCTACAAGCGTGACTTCTACATCCCGAAAGCGACCGTCGCCGAAAAGGAAGAAGCCCGCACCGCGATCCTCGCGGAGGTAAAGGCATGAGCACGACCACCACCGACTACGATCTGGACACGTTCCACCTCGCCGAAGAGCCGCATCATGCCGAGGGGTCGAGCACGATGCTCGGCTTCTGGCTCTACCTGATGAGCGACTGCCTGATCTTCGCCATGCTGTTCGCGACCTACGGCGTGCTGGGGACCAGCTACGCCGGGGGTCCGGGGCCCAAGCAGCTGTTCGAGCTGCCGCTGGTCGCGGTCAACACGTCGATGCTGCTGTTCTCGTCGATCACCTATGGCTTCGCGATGCTCGCGATGACCAACAAGAAGGTCGGCGCGACCCAGGCGTGGCTCGCGGTGACCGCGGCGTTCGGCATCGCGTTCATCAGCATCGAGCTGTACGAGTTCGCCAACCTGATCCATGAGGGCGCGACGCCGCAACGCAGCGCGTTCCTATCGTCGTTCTTCACGCTGGTCGCGACGCACGGGCTCCACGTCACCTTTGGGCTGATCTGGCTGTTCACGCTGATGGTGCAAATTCAGGTCAAGGGCCTGATCCCCGCCAACCAGCGCCGCCTGATGTGCCTCAGCCTGTTCTGGCACTTCCTTGACGTCATCTGGATCGGCGTCTTCACCTTCGTCTATCTCATGGGAATGCTGCGATGAGCGCTGACCTCCACCACGCCGCGCACGACGCCCACCACGGCAACGGCCATCACGACGACCTCGCACACGAAGAGTCGCACGGCTCGTACAAGAGCTACGGGATCGGTTTCGGCCTGTCGGTCGTGCTGACCGCGGTTCCGTTCTGGCTGGTGATGACGCGAACGCTGACCAACCAGGCGACCGCGCTGATCATCATGGCGTTCGCCGCGGTGCAGATGGTGGTCCACATGATCTTCTTCCTGCACATGAATCGTCGGGCAGAGGGCGGCTGGTCAATGATGGCGCTGATCTTCACGATCGTCATCGTCGGGATCGCACTAAGCGGATCGCTCTGGGTGATGTACCATATGAACGCCAACATGATGCCGACCCAAGACATGAGCCAGATGGGGTGACCACGGCGGGACAGCGCGCGCGGCGCGGCGCGGTCGGGGTGGCGTGGCTCCTCGTCATCGCCGCGCTGCTCGGGCTCGGCACGTGGCAGGTGCAACGACGCGCCTGGAAGCTCGATCTGATCGCGCGCGTGAATGCGCGTGTTCACGCCGCCGCCGTCCCCGCGCCTGCTACCGTCGACCAGAACAGCGCTTATCTGCGGGTTCAGGCGCGTGGTGCGTACGTCGCGGGCAAGGACACATTCGTTCAGGCCTTGACCGTTCGCGGCCCCGGTTTCTGGGCAATGACCCCGCTGCGGTTGACGAGCGGGGCGACCGTGCTGATCAACCGCGGCTATGTCCCTGTGCGTCGCGCCTTGCCACCGCCGACGGGCTTGGCGACGGTGACGGGCCTGCTCCGCCTAACCGAGCCGCGCGGTGGGTTCCTGCGCAAAAATGACCCGGGTGCCGAGCGCTGGTATTCCCGCGATGTCGGCGCAATCGCGGCGCGTCGCGGCGTTACCCCGGCGCTTCCCTACTTCATCGATGCCGATGCAGCGGACACCCGCCCCGGCGCGCCGGTTGGCGGTCTTACGGTGATACGTTTTCCCAACAGTCATCTTGCTTATGCGGTCACATGGTACATTCTCGCGCTCATGAGCACCGCCGGATTCGTGTACTGGATACGTCAGGGGCCCCGCCGACCCGATCGCGGCGCGTGACCCAGGCGGTGGCCGGCCGGCGCGGCGTTCCCGTGTCGCAGACGGCCGGCCATGCCAACATGCTCCAGCTGGTCGAGTTGCGCTGGATGGCGGTCGCCGGCCAGTTGGCGACGATCCTGCTGACCAACGTAGTGTTTGGCATTCGCCTGCCGATGCTTGCGATGCTAAGCGTGCTGACGGCGCTCGTTATTCTCAACGCCGCCAGCCTGTTGCGCCTGCGTCTCGCGTCCCCGATTACCAACGGCGCCCTCTTCGGTGGCCTGTTGCTCGACGTCCTCGCGCTGAGTGGTCAGTTGTACCTCAGTGGGGGCGCGACCAATCCCTTCGTGTCGCTGTTCCTCCTGCAGGTCGTTCTTGGCTCGGTCCTGCTCGCGCGGTGGTCGGCGTGGACGATCGTGGCCGCGACCAGCCTGTCCTTTGCCGTGCTGACCGCATTCTACCGTCCGATCACCCTGCCGCCAGGATTCGACCGCTCGCTGTTTGCCTTGCACGTTCAGGGGATGTGGGTCTGTTTCGCCCTCGTTGCGGTCCTGCTGGTCGCATTCGTCGGGCGGATCAACGGAAATCTGCGCGCGCAGGACAACCGCCTTGCCGAGATCGAGCGCCAAGCGGTCGAGGAGGAGCATATCGTCCGGATCGGGATGCTCGCTTCCGGGGCGGCGCACGAACTGGGGACGCCGCTCTCTTCGCTCTCCGTAATCTTGGGGGACTGGCGCCGGAACGGTGCGATCGCGCGCAATCCGGACTTGCTGTCCGATATCGAGGAAATGCAGGCGGAGGTGCAGCGCTGCAAGGCGATCGTGACCAGCATCCTGCTGTCGTCGGGCGACGCGCGCGGCGAGCAGTCCGCCGCCACCACGGTCCGCGCCTTCGTCGACCGCGTCATCGCCGACTGGATCGCTGCGCGCAGCTTCGCCAACGCCACGTATGACGATCAGTTCGGACGCGACGTCCCGATCGTATCCGACGTGGTTCTGCAGCAAGCAGTGTTCAACTTGCTGGACAATGCGGCCGAATATTCGCCGCAGCGGATCGACATTACGCTGGCCCGCGACGACGGCGACATGGTGCTGACCGTCCGCGACGCCGGGCCGGGCTTCGCCGCCGAACAGCTCGGCAATATCGGAAAGCCTTACAACAGTACCAAGCATGAACTCGGCCGTGGCATGGGGCTGTTTCTAGCGAGCAACGTCGCCCGTAAGCTCGATGGCGCGCTCAGCGCACGCAACCAGCCCCGCAGCGGCGCCGAGGTGACCTTCCGCCTGCCGCTCGCGGCCATCGCTTTGGGTGGAGATGACGATGTCGACTAACCCCCTGTTGCTGATCATCGAGGATGATGCTGCCTTCGCCCGAACCCTGCAACGATCGTTCCAACGGCGCGAGTATGAGGTCATTCTGGCCGAGGGCCCAAACGACCTGCCGGCCCTGCTCGCAGCACGCACCCCGGATTATGCCGTCGTGGACCTCAAATTGGCAAACAGTTCGGGGCTGGCGTGTGTCGAGACGTTGCGTGCGCACGATCCCGACACGGTGATCGTGGTCCTGACCGGCTATGCGAGTATCACGACCGCCGTTCAGGCCATCAAGCTCGGCGCCACCTCCTACCTCGCCAAGCCGGCCAACACCGATGATATCGAGCGCGCGTTCGGCATGACGCTGGGCGATGCCGATGTGCCGATCGGGGATCGTCAGACATCGATCAAGATGATCGAATGGGAACGGATCAACGAGACCCTAGCGGCGACCGGGTTCAACGTATCCGAGACCGCACGACGGTTGGGAATGCACCGCCGAACTTTGGCGCGGAAATTGGAAAAACGCCGGATAGTATAAAGCTGCCGCCCGGCAAGGCAGGATCGCTAGCTTCGCCATGCTCCGGCCCGTGCGTCAGCCCCAGATATGCACATCAAAATGAAATAGTGCATATTAGGTATCATTTGTTACTAACACTATAATTGACATTTCATCGCTTCACCGGAACCATTCATCGCATTACGCATTGTGTTCGCGATGGCAAGCACTGCCACGGGCGATCCGCCCTGTCCCGAAGCGTAATTCGGACAACCAGCAAACAATCCGAAGGTTGGCGGCGCATGCCCGGTGTGGGCCGTGCGTCCGGCATTTGTCCATGTTGTCAGGGGCGTGCGTATGAAAATCCGGTATTTTTCGCTAATCTTGCTCGCTACTGCTCCGGCATTGCATGCCCAGCGCGTGCCTTCGGCCGGGGGTCAGCTTCAGCAGATTCCCCCTGCCCCGACGACGCTTCGCGCCGATCCCGGATTGGTCGTCGCTCCGCCAGCAGCGGCCCCGGATGTGGATCCGGCCGGACCGCGCATCCGCGTTTCCACCCTGCGGATCAGCGGTGAGACGCTGTATGACGAGGGAACGCTCCTCGCCGCCAGTGGCGTGACTGCCGGCAGTAACCTCAACCTCTACGAATTGCGCGCCGCCGCAGCGCGGATCGCCGCCTTTTACAAGGCTCGCGGTTATTTCCTGGCGCAGGCATATTTGCCCGCCCAGGACGTTCAGGGCGGATCGGTGACGATCGCAGTCATCGAAGGCCGGTACGGCGCCGTGACGATCGACAATGCGACCAACTTCAAACCAGGCGTCGCGCGCGGCATCCTGCGCGGAATCGACACCGGCGACATCGTCGCGAGCGCGCCGCTGGAGCGCCGTTTGCTGTTGTTGTCCGATATCCCCGGCGTTGCGGTACAGTCGACGCTCTCGCCGGGTACGGACTTTGGCGCGTCCAATCTCAACGTGGCGATGGCGCCCGGTCGCCGTGTGACGGGCGATGTCTCGGTCGACAACGCGGGTAACCGCTATACCGGGGCCTATCGCGGCGGCGGCTCGATCAATCTCAACAATGCGACCGGGCTCGGCGATACGCTCGGTTTCCGGGTGCTCGCCTCGACGGAAGGCATGGCGTATGGCCGCGCGTCCTGGCAGGTTCCAGTCGGCAACCTGACCGTTGGCGCGGCATACGCGCATTTCCGCTACGATCTCAGCCATGAGTTCGAGAGCCTGAATGCGCATGGAACCGCGGATATCGCCGCAGTCTATGCCAGCTACCCGCTGGTGCGTTCCCGCAACGCCAATCTATACGCGGTCGGCGAGCTCGACGCGAAATGGTACGACGACCGGATCGATCTTACCGGAAGCCGTTCACGGCGGATGAGCAAGACCGGAACGCTCGGACTGAACGGCAATACGCGTGACGGACTTGGCGGTGGGGGCCTGAACGTCTTTTCCGTCGGCTGGACCATCGGCGACCTGGACCTGCGAACGCCGCTGGACCGGGCCGCCGACGCGCTCACGGCGCGCAGCAACGGCACGTTCAACAAGTTCAATTTCAGCGCGGCGCGGCTTCAGTCGGTCGCGGGTCCCCTGTCGCTCTATGGTGCGGTGCGCGGACAGGTGGCGCTCGACAATCTCGACACGTCCGAAAAAATGGAACTGGGCGGCGCGTATAACGTCCGCGCCTACCCCGAAGGCGAAGCCTATGGCGACCAGGGCTATATCGCCACCGCCGAAGCGCGTCTGATGGTCAGCGACTGGACGCGGGGCTTCCCCGGGCAACTTCAGTTGATCGGCTTCGTCGACACCGGCCATGTGCAATATTCGAAGGACAAGTGGTTCGTCGGCCGCAACCACACCCAACGCAGCGGCTATGGCGGCGGCATCGCCTGGATGGCACCGGAGAACTTCACGCTCCGCGGAACTTACGCCCGCAAGATCGGCGACGTCGCCGCGACGTCCGCGCCCGATCGCGCGGGGCAATTCTGGTTCCAGGTCGCCAAGACCTTCTGACGCACGCGTCTGCGCTGCCGTCTGTACTCGCTATTCAAGGGATCTCGTTCATGACCACCATCGGACATGTTTTCACGCCCCGCCCGCACCGCAAAGCCCTCCTAGAAACGACCGGTCTCCCCGGCTTGATGCGGATCGCGCTGATTGGCATCCTTGCCTCGGTCGGCATGGGTGGTCAGGCCTATGCCCAGGCACAGCCACTCCCGACCGGTGGATCCGTTACGGCGGGCAGTGCCAATATCGCAACGGGCGCCAACAGCGTCACGGTTACTCAGTCGAGCCATGCCGCCGCCCTCAACTGGCAGAGCTTCGACATCGCTGCGGGCAACAGCGTCAATTTTGTGCAGCCAGACAGCAACTCCGTCGCCCTCAACCGGGTCGTCGGCCCTGACCCGTCGCAGATCCTCGGTAATCTCAACGCGAACGGGAAGGTCTTCCTGGTCAACCCGAATGGCGTTGTGTTCGGTGCAGGATCGCAGGTCAACGTTGGCGGCCTCGTCGCCTCGACGCTGAACATCGCGGACGCCGACTTCATGGCGGGTAAGTACAAGTTCAGCGGCTCCGGCACGGGATCGGTGCTGAACCAGGGAACGATCACGGCGGCAGATGGCGGCTACGTCGCGTTGCTTGGCGGGCGCGTCGCGAATGACGGCACGATTTCCGCACGGCTGGGGACGGTTGCGCTCGCAGGCGGCGAAGCGATCACGCTGGATGTCGCTGGCGACGGTTTGCTGAACGTCGTGGTCGATGCCGGTACGGTTGGCGCACTCGTGCGCAACGGCGGCTTGATCCGCGCGAACGGCGGCACCGTGCTGATGACCACCCAGGGAGCGGGAACGCTGCTCGGCACCGTGGTCAACAATAGCGGTGTCGTTGAAGCTCGCACGATCGATACCCGTGGCGGGACGATCAAGCTCCTCGGCGACATGCAAAACGGGACCGTGAACCTCACCGGGACGCTCGACGCAAGCGCGTCCGATGGCGGCAATGGCGGGTTCGTCGAGACGTCCGCCGCAAGCGTGACGATCAGCGACGCCGCGCACGTGTCGACCCTGTCGCCCGCGGGCGCTACCGGACTGTGGCTGATCGATCCGCAAGACTTCATCATCGGGGCTGGCGGCAACATCTCCGGCGCGACGCTGTCGGCGATGCTGGTTACCAACAGTGTGACCATCAGCACCTTGCCAACGGGTACGGTTACGACGCCGGGCACTCCGCCCACGACGGCAATCGGCACGACCGCGCCCGGGAATGGCGACATCATCGTCAACGACGCGGTCGCCTGGACGGCAACCCCCAGTACGACCACGCTTCGGCTGAATGCGGACCGCGATGTCGTCTTCAACAATTCGGTCAGCGCGACCAATGGCAACATCGTCGCATGCTGCGGCCGCGACGTCGTCGTCAACGCCGCGCTAACAACGACCAACGGCAGCATCCTGCTGAACGCCGGGCGCAACGTAAACGTGCTGGCGGCGATCACAACGACGGACGGCAACATCGCGCTGTGTGCCGGCGTCGATGCCTTTATCGCTGCGTCGGTCACCCTCACCCGCGGTTCGACGATCCCCGCGCAAAGCCTTGGTCTACAACCGGGTCTCCTGATCATTGCAGGGGCTTCGGGGACTGGGCCGGGCGTCGGCGGAGGGACCCTTACGTTCGCCCCGGGAACAGCCCCGGTCACCGTCACCGGTCCGAATGCGGCGGTGATAATCAACTATAACCCCGTCTCTTATTCCGCCCCGACGGATTATTCCGGGTTCTTCACGCTCAGCCTCGGGGCGACCGTGGCGCAGCGCATGCTGGTCTTTCCGGGCAGCACGAAGGTGGCGGACGGAACGACCACCGCTTCGCTGGCCGGTTTCAACGGAACCACGGTCACCGGACTGCCCGCTGGCGTGACCCTGGTTGCCGGTGCCGATGCCAGCGCGACCTACGACACCGCCAGTGCCGGGACGAACATCGGCATCACGTTCTCGGGCTATTCGCTTGCGGGCGCAAATGCCGGGCAATACGCTTTGGCGGGGTCTTGCTGCGTGTCCACCTTCCGGACCAGCGGGACCATCACCCCTGCTGCCGTCGTGACGCCACCGGTTGTAACCCCGCCGGTGGTCACGCCCCCGGTGACGACACCGGTCGACACCCCACCGGTCGTCACGACGCCGGTCGTCACGACGCCCGTTGGATCTACGCCGGTGGTCACCACCCCGGTCGTCGTCGTGATAACCCCCGGCGATACCAGCGGAACCCCGCCGGTCACGATCGTTCCGGTCGGGTCGACGGCAGGGCCGCCCACCGCCCCGCCGGTGGTTCTCCAGCCGGTCCCCGTGCCGGAACGTCCGTATCGTCCGTCGCCGCCGCCGGTCATCATCGTCACCCCGCCGCCGCCGGGCCTGCAGACGTTGCTGCCCCCACCGCCGGTTCAGCCAGTTCCGCCGGTCCAACCGATGGTACCTGCATACCAGGCTCCCCAGCCGCACCCGGCGCGTGTTCTTCCCGCCAAGCAGGCTCGCAACTGACGTGATCGGCCAGCGGCTCCTGGTCTCGGCAGGGATGGCACTCTGTCTATGCCTTCCGGCGGCCGGACAAGCCTCCGTCGTCGGTGCTGGCCAAGCGATGGCATCCGATGACGGCACGCCCCCCGTCCGTGCGCTCGTATCGAGGATCATGACGTCGGGCGATAATCATGCCCGACCATTCCTGATTGTCGACAAAGTCGCGGCCCGGGTTTTCGCGTTCGACGCGTCGGGCAAACTTCGGGACACGAGCCCCGCGCTGCTGGGCGCAGCGCGGGGCGACGTCCCTCCGGCGGGTATCGGCACCCGGACGCTTGCACAGATCGGGCCCGCCGACCGTATCACGCAAGCCGGTCGGTTCGAGGCGCACATGGGCCGCGACCTCCACGAGGATGTGTTGTGGATCGACTATGACAGCGGTCTGTCGCTCCACCGCGTCGTCACGACCAGCCGAAGCGAACACCGCCTGACCCGTCTGGCGACCCCGACCACCGACGATAATCGCGTATCCTTCGGCTGTATCAACGTCCCGCGGATCTTCTACGAAACGGTCGTGGCGCCGCTGTTCAGGCCAGCGGATGGAACCGTCTATATCCTGCCGGAGCAGAAGTCGGTTGCAGCCACCTTCCCGACGCTTACGGATGCGATGGACAAGGCAGGCTGACTGGTCCTGTGTTCCAGGAGTTTGTATCTGCGTGCCGCTGCGTTCGTTCCGGGCGTTGCTGAATTGGATTGATACCCCCGCCCGATGTCTGGTCGCGTAAAACTGTTCTTCGACGGCGGCTGCCTTCCAAATCCCGGCCGCATGGAAATCGCGGTTGTCGCCAAGGGAAAGGTCATGATCCAGGACGATCTCGGTGATGGATCGAGCATGGATGCCGAATGGCACGCGCTGATCGCGGCAGAGCGGATGGCGCGCGATCTCGGGCTGGATCACGGCGGGTATGTCCTGCTCGGCGACGCAGCGGCGGTCATTGCCCAGGTACGGGGGACGCAGCGCTGTCGAGGATCGGGCGATCAGCATCTATCGACCCTCATGGCACTGACGGACGGAGCCCTGCCGCCGATCCGCTACATCAAGCGGACACAGAACCTTGCCGGGATTGCGCTGGCGCGGCGAAACGCTCGCTGACCATGCCCGACACGCTCTACAGCTTTCGGCGATGTCCCTATGCGATGCGCGCGCGCCTCGCTGTGGCCATTAGCGGCCAGGCGGTGGAACTGCGCGAGGTAGCGTTGCGCGACAAGCCGGATGCGATGCTTGCGATATCGCCCAAGGCGACCGTTCCCGTGCTGGCGCTGGCCACGGGTGCGGTCATCGACCAGAGCCTCGACATCATGCGATGGGCGCTCGACCGTCACGATCCCGAACGGTGGATGGAGGGCGATGATGCGACGCTGATCGCGGACTGTGACGATCGCTTCAAACATCACCTTGATCGCTATAAATATCCGGAACGCTTCGATACCGACGCGCTCGCGCATCGATCGACGGCTTGTGCCTGGCTCGCGATGCTGGAGGATCGGTTGGCGCGAAACGGCAACCTGTGCCGTCCCGTCCGCTCGATCACCGATGCTGCGATCATGCCGTTCGTCCGTCAGTTCGCAAGAGTCGACCCTCCGTGGTTCGATCGACAGCCCCTGCCACGGGTACGGGCCTGGTTGCTGGGACATGGCGAATCCCCCTTGTTCGCTGCCGTCATGGAGCGGCACAAACCCTGGAAACCCGGCGACACTCCGATCGTCTGGCCTGCCGGGCGCTGACGGCTAGGCCGGAACGGATCGCCGCGGGTACGGCTTTGCGCTCGGGCACGATGGTGTGTAGCGGCATCTCCCATGTCTGATCCGCATTCCGCATCCGCCCCCTTCACGCTCGGCCTTGATTTCGGAACCACCAACTCTGTTGCCGCGATGGCGCGCGAGGGCATTTCCGAACTGCTGCCGCTCCAGTCGCCACATGGCCCCGACGCGGCGTTCCGGTCGGCGCTGTGCTTCTGGGAAGAGGACTCGGTCGCCGGCGGCATCGCCGCCGAAGCAGGGCCGTGGGCGATCGCGGAATATCTCGAATACCCGCAAGGCAGCCGCTTCCTCCAATCGTTCAAGTCCGTTGCCGCGAACCCGAGTTTCGAACATGCGACCATCTTCGAGCGACGGTATCGCTTCGAGGATCTCGGGCAGACGTTCCTTGCCAAGATGGCCGCACGATCCGGCGGCCTGCTAGAGCGCGCGTCGCGCGTCGTCGTGGGACGCCCTGTAGAATATGCCGGATACCGCCCCGACGCCGCTCTCGCACGGCAGCGCTACGACCTGATGTTCGCCAAACTCGGGACAGACGTCCATTACGTTTACGAGCCACTGGGCGCCGCGTTCAGCTACGCCTCTCGGATCAGCGAGCCGGCAACGATCCTTGTCGCGGATTTCGGTGGAGGCACGAGCGATTTTTCGGCGGTGCGCATCGAGGCGCCCGGCGCGGCGCGGCGCTGCGTGCCGCTGGGTCACGCCGGTGTCGGGATCGCGGGCGACCGGTTCGACGCGCGGATCGTCGACCAGCTGGTCATGCCGCTGCTCGGAAAGGGCACGCCCTATCGATCCTTCGACAAGGTCCTCGAGATCCCGCGCGGCTATTTTGCCGATTTCGCCGACTGGTCGAGGCTGGCGCTGATGCGCAATCGGCGCACGATCGCCGAGCTCGAGAAGCTTCGCAAATCCGCCCTCGATCCGGCGGCGATCGGGCGGATGATCGCCGTGATCGAGGAGGAACTCGGGTTTCAGCTGCACGAGGCCGTCGGACAGGTCAAACGGGACCTGTCGGCGGCGGAGCATGCCAGCTTTCGTTTCACCGGTGGCGGCCTGTCGATCGAGGCGGACGTCACGCGCGCGCAGTTCGAAAGCTGGATCGCGCCCGACATCGCGCGGATCGAGGAAGCCGTCGACCGCGTGCTGACTGTCGCGGCGATCGGCTCGAGGCAGATCGACCGGGTGTTCCTGACCGGCGGTTCGTCGTTGACGCCACGGGTCCGTCGCATGTTCACGGAGCGGTTCGGCGACGATCGCATCGCCACAGGCGGCGAGCTTACATCGATCGCGCATGGGCTGGCGCTGATCGGCGAACAGGACGATCTGGCGGCGTGGTCCGCCTGACCGTCAATACGGCGCGCTACGGCGCGCCCGCTGCGTGCGGGCCGCTTCGGTCCACCACGCGAGATCGTCGGCAAAGCGAGGAAATGCCTTCGCCGCCGCGGCCCCGCCCTCGCCCGATGGCTGGCCGTCGTCGTCGAACGCCTTGCCGATGCCTCCGACCGCAAGGGGCGTCGATGTGACGATCATGCCCATTTCCGAGAGAATCCCGTGCCAGGCCATCGCCCCGCGCACGCCGGCCAGACGCCCCGCCGAATAGCTCGCCACCGCCGCCGGGCGCCAATACCATTCCTCCAGGAAATGATCCGTCAGGTTTTTGAGCCCGGGCTGCACCCCCCAATTATATTCGCCTGCCACGAACACGAATGCGTCGGCGGCGCGGATCTTCCCTGCGAGCGCCTCAAGCGCAGCTGGCGCCGTCCCGGCCTCATACTCCTTGTACATCCGGTCCAGCATCGGAAGATCGATCGCCTTGGCGTCGATCAGTTCGACGTCCGCACCACGCTCCGCGAACGATTGGACGAGATAGTCCGCCAGGCGGATCCCCTGCCGATCCGATCGATAAGAGCCGTAGAAGATCAGGATCCGGTCACTCATGCGTCATTCTCTCGATATACTGCCGGGGCCGCGGCGGAAGCGCAGGGGACACACCGGCACCCCCCGCGCTTCTTGACCACCCGTCCAGCGCCCATAGCGCTTGGCGGCTGGCCACCGTTCCCGTGGATGGGAACATTACCGTGGACACCGTGCGGTGTCCTTTGGCGCTTCTGTCAGAATGCGGCGGTTACGGAGAATAGCACCTTGCCGTTGGCGATGGACTCGCCGTTCTTGGTGCGCGAGAAATTGGGCTGGAGATAGGCCGCCTCCGACCGACTGATATCGGTGTCGACATACGCTGCCCCGAGCGTCACCGGTCCGATCACATAGTCGAGCCCGAGCAGCCAGTCCCAATACTTTCCCGTCGGCGCGACGCTGGTCCCGTTAGGCCCTAGCCCGGGATTGCCGTCCGAATAGCCGATGTGCGCCTTGGCCGTGAGCTTGGTCGTCGGAACGCCGACGCTTGCGTCCCCCCACAGATAGAGGTTGTCCTCGCTTTGCCCCCGACTTTGCGGCGTATTCGAAAAGTTGCCGAGTGCCCGCTGCTTGGGCGCGTAGGCCACCCCGCCCAGCAACGTCGCCGGGCCAAGCGTGCCACTGATTTTGGCATAGGGCTCGGCGAAGTCGGTAGTGTCCGCGCCGCCGGGGTACATGTACCAGGTCACGCCGACATCGATCGTGCCGCTTCCGATCGCGCGTTTGTAGCCACCGATCAGATCGAGTTCGAGATTGGCACCGCCGAACGTACCCCAGCCCGCCAGGTTCGAGCCCCAGAAGCCACCGTAAAACCCGCTTTCATGCGTCAGCGTGGCGCCGCCCTGCAGCGCAAACGCCTCGTCGGACTGAGAGACGCCACGAAAGCGGTAATCCGACACAAGCGCCACAGTGCCGGTAACCGTGACCGGCGGTGGCGGGGCGGTATCCTGCGCAACAGCCGGTACGGCCAGCAGACACAGGGAGACAGCGATACAATGACGAAACATGGGATACCCTTCTGATCCAAGGAAAGGTTCCCGCCTGGGGCCAAGCTGCCGACCCTCTCATCGTCATGGTGGACAATGGGGAACGGTCCGCTCGAACCCGGATCCACTACCATCCATCCGGCACGGCAGCCTTGCTGGCTTGTAACAAAGCATTGCCGCGCCGGGGATCGGGTCAGGCGATCATCGCTGCCAGGCTGGGCGAAGCGCCCGTCAGCTCGACCGGGTTCCCCCCTGCCCGACGCCGCGTCATGAACTCCTTCATCAACTCGGCGCAGGTGTGGTCGACCTTGGTCAGTCCCGAGACGTCCATCCGCACGAACCCATGGTCCGGGCCCCGCAGCGGGAGCGAGTCGAGCGTATCGGACAGTTTGGGAAGGGTGACGAACGTCGCGCTACCCGACAGGGCCATGTCGCCATTGGCGGCCGCGCCCGGCCGCACGACGTTGAGCCGGAGGCGTCGTGCATGCGGCACGAGTTCGAGCAAAGACAACGCGATCCCGACCAATACGCCGGTCAGCAGATCTTCCGTCACGACAACGACCAGGGTCACCGCCCAGATCAGCGCCGGCAAGACCCCATAGCTGTGAAACAGATGTTTGACGTGCGCGAGGCTGACCAGACGCATGCCGGTGATGACGAGCACGGCACCCAGCGCCGCCATTGGGACCTCCCGCAGCAGCCATGGAAGGAGCGCGACGAAACCAAGGATCCAGACCCCGTGCAACATGGTCGACAACCGGGTCGTCGCGCCCGCTTGCACATTGGCAGAACTGCGCACGATCACACCGGTCATCGGCAACGCACCCGCCACGCCGCACAACAGGTTGCCGATCCCCTGCGCGCGAAGCTCCTTGTTGTAGTTTGTCCGAACACCGTTGTGCATCCGGTCGACGGCGGCCGCCGACAGGAGGGTCTCGGCGCTGGCGATGAAGGCGATGGCGAGCGCTGCGACGATGATCGACGGATCCATCCACTTGGCAAGGAACGTCGGTCCGGGAAGCGTAATCGCGGCGACGATCGACTGCGGCACATCGACCCGGTTGATCTGCAGACCCAGGGTATAGGCGGTCAGTGTGCCGATCAGCACCCCGACGAGCGCAGCGGGAACCTGCTTGAGCGCGGCCGGACGGAAACGTTCCCACCCAAGCATCGCGAGGATCGTGAGAACGCCGATCATGAACGCATGCTCGACGTTCGACAGGTTGACCGGCGACAGGCCAAGCAGCCGTTCCGGAATGGCGACGAGGTTCTGCAATCCGCTCGGCAGCGGCTTCGCGTCGAAGAGGACGTGAAACTGTCCGACGACGATCAGGACACCGATCCCAGCGAGCATCCCGTGTACGACCGCGGGCGAGATGGCGCGAAACCATCCGCCCACTTTCAGGATGCCGGCGACCAGCTGGATCAGGCCGGCGAGAATGAGGATCGGCCCGAGCGCGGACAGGCCCTTGTCCCGAACCAGTTCGAATACCACCACGGCAAGCCCCGCCGCCGGCCCGGAGACCTGCAGCGGGGAGCCGGAGAATCCACCGACGATGATGCCGCCGATGATGCCGGTGATCAGCCCCTTCTCGGGGGGAACGCCCGAAGCGACCGCGATGCCCATGCACAGCGGCATCGCGACGAGAAACACGACGATCGACGCCGTCAAGTCCCGCGAAGCAATGGCCAATGTCGGAAGCTTCACACCGAGTGCGGTCATTCCGCCGCCTCCAGGAGAGGCTCGCCGGCCGCAAGCCGCTGTTGCGCCGCGAGCGCGACCGGCATTGGGCGATCGTCGCGAATTTCCTCGAAGCGGCCGGTAATGCCGTCCAGCGCCAGCACCACGCCATTGTGAATGTCGAAGAACCAGCCGTGTAGCGCCAATTCACCGCGGGCAATGCCGGACGCGACCGACGGATGCGTCCGCAGGTGCGCCAGCTGCACGACGACGTTCTCGAGGGCGGCCGCACGGACCTGCTCGGTACCCGCGAGTTCCGGATAGCCATCGCTCACCACGCTGTGTGCAGCGTGACTGTGCCGCAGCCACGCTGCCACATTGGGCATGGTACTCAGCGATGCCGGGTTCATCAGGGCCTTCATCGCGCCGCAGTCCGAGTGGCCGCAGACGATGATGTCGCGGACGCCCAAGGCCATCACGGCGAATTCGACCGTCGACGTCACACCGCCATTGGCAGTGCTGAACGGGGGCACGATGTTGCCGGCGTTCCGGCACACGAAAAGATCGCCGGGGGCGGCCTGGAGTATTTCTTCCGGCACGACCCGTGAGTCCGCGCACGACACGATCAACGCCTTGGGGCGCTGGCCGTTCGCGGCGAGGTTGGCGTACAATTTGCTCTGGTGGGGAAAGACGTTCTTCTGGAAATCGAAGATGCGACCGATGAGCTCGTTCATGGACTTTGCTCCTGCTCTTTACCGCGCTTGGGGACTGCGCGGATTTCACAGGATGAGATAGCCAGCGCCCTTTGCTGCAACGCGGCAGGTTTGTAAAAAAGCGTTTCCGCCGGAATCACGATCAGTGACGGCGCTGCGCAACTGGCCTGGCGGGCTCGGCACCCTTACCGCGATGCTGCCCGGGATCGCGTTATAGGGCGCGCGGCAACCGGATCTCCGCGCGTAATCCTCCCTGCGGCCGGTTGCTCAGCAGCAGGCCCCCCTTCTCGAGCTCGACCGCGCGCAATACGATCGCCAGCCCCAGGCCAAGTCCCTGCGTGTCTCGCCGCCGGGCCGTATCGAGCCGCACGAACGGCTCGAGCACGCTCTGCAACTGCGAATCCGGGATACCGGGGCCGTCGTCCTCCACGCAGGCCGTCACCGTCCCGCTGTCCGTGGCCAGCGAAATCGTAACGTGATCGCCGTGATGAAGGCCATTCTCCACCAGATTGCAAAGAGCCCGCTTCAGACCGAGCTGTCGAAAGACATGATCGAGATGATCCGGCCCGATATAGGTCACCGCACGCCCGTGATCCGCGGCATCGTCGGCCAGCGTTGCACACAGCACGGCCAGATCGGCGAGTACGGGCTTCTCCGGATCGTCCTCGCCGCCGAGAAAGGCCAGCAACGACCCCACCATCGCGTCCATCTCCGCGACATCGTCGAGGATCTCGTCGCGCACGGCATCCGCCCGCACGCTCTCGGCCCGCAACCGCAACCGCGCGAGCGGCGTCCGGATATCGTGGCCGACCGCTGCCAGTGCCTGGGTGCGGTCGGCGATAAGCTGCTGAATCCGGGCCTGCATGCGATTGAAGGCTACGATCACGCGGCGTACTTCGGCCGGCCCTTCCTCCGCGAGTGGCGCCGCCTGCGCAGTACCGAAGCGGTCCGCTGCACTCGCCAGCAGCCGCATCGGACGAAGCGTCCGTCCGATCAGTCCGCCGCCCAGTGCCATCACCACGCCCGCAATGCCAAGGGCGATGAGGATGCGATTTCGCGACTGGTCGAGGCTGTCGATCGCTTCGGCGGTCCGGAAATACAGCCAGCTACCATCCGGCAAGGCCGCCGCGCCCGCTACGAAGGAGCCAGCCAGCGCGGGTTCGAGCCGCATCCGCAACGGGGCGGATTGCAGTACGGGCTCCCACGCCAGCACTTTCGCGCGCATTTCGGAAAGCGCCGGATCGCTGGGTGGCGGAGTCTCGGTCCGCCATGCCATCGCGTAATGTGCCGTCGATACAGATCGCGCCATCGCCGATCGTTCCGCAACCGGATGCTCCGCCATGAGGCGCCGGGCAATCACCAGATGCTCGGCCAGCCGTCGGCCTTCATCGTCGCGGACCGAAAACTGGCTGGCGCGTTCGTACAACACCGTGCTCATCCCGAACTCGACGAGCGTCGCGAACAGCAGGATGGCCACGACCCGTCCGATCAAGCCGAACGAAGGCCGCACGGTGGGCATCAGGAACGCTCGACGGTCGCGTTGAACATGTATCCGACGCCGCGCACCGTTACGATCGGCGGGGGCTGATCACCGACCGAGAGCTTGCGCCGCAGCCGGCTGACCAGAACGTCGACGCTGCGATCGGTGCTGTCGCCCATACGGGTCCGTGACAGTTCGATCAGCCGCTCCCGCGCGATCACCCGGCCTGCGTGGTCGAGCAAGCTGGTCAAGAGATCGAATTCGGCGCCGGTCAGGTCGACCACGGCCCCGCTGGGCGAGCGCAACTCGCGGCGCGGTAGGTTGACGGTCCAACCATCGAAGCGAAGCAACCCCTGCTCGCGATCACGCGCGTCCCGCGGCGCATCGACCCGCCGGAGCACGGCGCGAATGCGCGCTGTCAGTTCGCGCGTGCCGAACGGCTTGGCCAGATAGTCATCCGCACCGAGCTCAAGGCCTACGACGCGGTCGGTCTCACTGCCGCGCGCGCTGACGAAAATGATCGGCACGTTGCTCTGCTGGCGCAGCTTGCGGCACAATTCGATCCCGTCGGTTCCCGGCAACATGATGTCGAGCAGGACGAGATCGACCGGCCCCGCCTCCATCGCAAGCCACATCTCCGGCGCCGATGCGGCAGGCCGAACGAGGTAGCCATGTTCCTGCAACGCACGAGTGGTCAGCGTGCGCAGCGCGGGGTCGTCCTCGACGAGTACGATCGTGGGCGGTGTCGTCATAAGCAGCACATCTAACCGTTCGGGGTTGGAGGGTTCCGGTACGGATACCTACCTGTTCGGTCAACGCACCTCCGGGGCAAGGCGATACCGCCGGCGCCGGGCAACGTTTCCTCACAGATCAGCGAAGGGATGGAAAAACCATCCTCCTATCTCCGCGGAATAGAATTCCACCGGAGATGATCCCCATGTTTCGCACCGCGTTCACGATTGCGGCCGTTCCCGCGCTGATCCTGGCCTTTGCCCCGGCTGTTGCAAGCGGTGGTAAGGATCGCGTGACAAGCCTCTCGGCTACCGAACAGAATGCTTTCGCCCGGTGCCAACTTCGCCAACCTCACATGCAGACCGGCAAGGGCCTGATCTTCCAGCCGCACAATTGCCGCCAGATCGCTCGCGCCGAAATGGCCACGCTTTCGCCGAAGCAGCCCCTGGCTTCGCGCGAAGTCGGGCTCGACTGACCAACCCTCAGCGACCCAAGGAACCGCCGCCCCCTCCCCGATCCTCGGCGGTTTACAAATTGATCCTCAAGGCCCCGGGAAACCGGGGCCTTTTTTCTGCTTACTCGGCTTTCCGGCACGCGTCGGCTAGGCAGGACTATATCTCACGATATATAGCGTGTCGTCGAGCAGAGACAGATCAATGGGGACGACATGCGAACTGGGAATTGGGCCGCGCTGGCATCGGCGGCGGTTTGGGCGATCGGCTATGCGGGTGTGGCGCACGCATGCGATACCGCGGCGCCGCTCTCCTCCGCCACAACCCTCCCTGACGCGCAAACGGCGGCATCCGGCGGAAATATCGTCGTAACGGCACGGCGGCGTGCCGAAAACCTGGAACAGGTCCCGCTCGCTGTATCCGTCGTCGACGGCGGGCTGATCGACCGATCCTATACTGTCAATACGCAGCAGCTCAGCTTGCTGGTACCCAGCCTGGCTTACAGCTCGGCAAATCCGCGCAACACCGCGTTCACGATCCGCGGCCTGGGCAGCAGCGTCGTCGCCGTCAGCCAGGCAAACGACGGCCTCGAACCCGGGGTCGGCTTCTACGTCGACCAGGTATATCACGCCCGCCCGGCCACCGCCGCCTTCGATTTTTCGGATATCGAGCGGATCGAAGTTCTGCGCGGCCCCCAAGGTACGCTGTTCGGGAAAAACACCACCGCGGGCGCGATCAACGTCGTGACCCGCTTGCCGACCTTCACTCCCGAAGCCAGCGAAGAGGTGTCGGTCGGCAGCTATAATTTCGTTCAGGCGAAGGTGTCGGCATCGGGTCCGCTGGTCGGGGACACTCTCGCCTTCCGCCTTTCCGGCGTGACCACCCGTCGGGATGGCTTCATTCGCAATGCCGTCAGCGGCGCGAAGCAGAACGGCATCGGCACTCAGGCGATCCGCGGCCAGTTGCTGTTCCGCCCGACCACGGACGTTTCGCTGCACGTGACCGCGGACTTCACCAATTTCGAGAGCGAATGCTGCACCCAGGTGTATCTGCGCGTCGGACAGAGCCTGCGCCCGGCCGCGCGGCAATATGCGGCACTGGCGGCCGGGCTCAACTATGCCCCCCCGAGCACCAATCCCTATGACCGCGTCACCGACATCGATGCCCCCCTCGGGGTCAACACCAGCGAAGGCGGCGTGTCGGCGATCGCTGACTGGAACCTCGGGTTTGGCACGCTCACCTCGGTCAGTGCGTGGCGCTTCTGGAACTGGGATGCCGCCAACGACCGCGACTATACCGGCCTTCCGATCCAGCAAATCCAGCATATTCCGTCGCGGCAGGATCAGTTCAGCCAGGAACTGCGTCTTGCGTCCAACGGCGAACATCGGCTCGGCTACGTGGCCGGCCTCTACTATTTCGACCAGAAAGTTGTCGGTCGGCCGAACAGCGTCTACGGATCGCAGGCAGCCTACTGGCTGATCGGCCCAACGACTGGCACCGGCGCCAATGCCGTCGCCGTACCCGCCAATCTCCTCGACGGATATGGTACCGACGGCAGTACCCGCCTGAAGGAGGACAGCTACGCCGCCTTCGCCGAACTCAACTACAAGATCCTGCCACGAGTCACGGCCACCGGTGGCCTGCGTTACACCTATGAGGTCAAGGACGGCAATTATGCCACCTTCGTCTTCGGCGGACTGCAAACGAACAACCCCGCGCTATTGAATGCGAAGCTCGGCGTGCTGCGCCCGCAAAGCTACGACGCGCACGACACGGAAAGCAATCTGTCGGGACGTGCCAACCTGGCATGGCAAATGACGGACCGGGTCCTGGCGTACGGCAGCTATGCCCGTGGGTTCAAGTCGGGCGGTATCAACCTTTCGGGCTTGCCGCTGAACACGCAGAACCAGGCCGTCCTGACCACTGCGGTAATCCGCCCGGAACGCAATCAAACCTATGAGATCGGGGTGAAGTCGCAACTGTTCGATCGGCGACTTACGGTGAACCTCGCGGGATACCTGACGGATGTGCGCGATTTTCAGGCAACGCTGGTCGACAGTTCTCAGACGGTCGCCCTGCGAGGTTATTTGTCGAACATCCCGAAAGTCACCGTCAAGGGGGCGGAGGCCGACGTCACGGCGCAGATCACCCGTAATCTGCAACTGCGCGGCAACGTCGCTTATGCGGATGGCCGCTACAAGGACTATCCGGCCGGGCCATGTCCGCTGGAAGTGCAGACCAATGCGACGACCGCCTGCAACCTTACCGGACGGCCGCTTGCGGGCCTGTCCAAATGGTCGGAAACGATCGGATTGAATTATGCGGTGCCGTTCAGGTCAGGCGCCGTCATCCTGCACGGTGATTCGAACTTCCGCACCAGCTATTACAGTGATCCGACGCTATCCAGATACACGCTGATCGACGGCTTCAACCAGACCAACGCCAGCCTCGGGTTCCGGGCGGCGAGCGGGTTGGAAGTCGCGGTGTTCGTGCGCAACCTCTTCGACGCCAACTATATCCAGAACCTGACGATCCAGGCGGGCAATTCCGGCCTCATCCTGGGAACGCCCAGCGAGCCGCGTGTGATCGGCATCACGCTGCGCGCGCGCCAATCGTGACTGCGTAAGTCTACGGATACCGAGCCGCCAGTCAGCGGCGCAGAATGCGGCAACGTCGATTCCACGCCGGCCGATCCTCCCCGTTCGGCCGGCGTGGGGCGCATTTCCGGCAGGAGTATCACCATGGCCCACTTTACCGCTACCGCGCAGGCGCTCCGCCATGTCGTCGTGCTGGGCCATCCCGCCGCGGACAGTTTCAACCATGCGATCGCCGACCGCTATTGCTCGACCGTCCGCGCCTGTGGGCAGGAGGCCGACTTGCGCGATCTGTATGCGCTCGATTTCGATCCGCGGTTGCGCGCCGACCATCGGCCGGGGATGCTCGGCAATCACCTGTCCAACGATGTCTCGCGTGAGCTCGGCCTGTTGCGGCAGGCGGACGTCGTCGTCTTCGTCTATCCTTTGTGGTTCGGAATGCCGCCTGCGATCATCAAGGGGTATGTCGACCGCGTGCTTGGTGCTGCATTGACCCCGGAATCGATCGTCAAGAACATCCCGGACGCGGTGCTCGATGGCCGGACGTTCGCCACGTTCTCAACCTCGGCGACGACGCGGGCATGGCTGGAGGAACAGGGCCAATGGATGTCGCTGCACCAGGCGTTCGATCGCTACCTGTTGTCGATTTTCGGGATGCAGGATGGCGGCCATACCCATTTCGAGGCTGTCGTCGATGACCTCAACCCGCAATATGCGCGCGAAATGCTGCAATCGGTCGAGGAGACCGCGCGCAGGCTATGCAGCACGCTCGCCGCGGCGCGCCATTCGCTCTCGGCGAAGCGTGCCATGGGGGCAATGGTGGACGCCGAATAACGCGCTGACCCGGCGCCAGAGCACAGGGACCTTGTCGCAAAGGCGCGTTACAGGAACAGCTTGCGGATCGACAACCTTACGGTTCGCCCCAGCGGGTTCAAATACCCCGGCTGGTACGCGACGGGCGTCGTGCCGTCGGGACCGGTGACGCGTTGCCGCGAGTCGAACAGGTTGTCGACGGACACCGCCACCCGCATGCCGCGCATCCACGGGTGTGCCTTGACCAGATCGAGCCGCTGCCCGAGATCTCCGAACAGACGGACGCCGACCGTTCCGAGATCCGAAAAACGCAACGTCTGGGGATTGCCGATCGTACCGCCGTTGACGCTCGTCGCGCTTTGCCAATTCGCCGAGAATCGAACGCCTAGCCCGTTGTTGTTGTAGCCTGCCTGCCCTTCGAGCTCGTGGCGTGGCTGGCCACCGCTCGATCCGATTGCGTCGCCGTTGAGGAGGTCGAGCGCCGGGCCGCCCTGCTGGACCAGCACGCGGTCCGTAAAGTGCCACGTGTGGTAGAGCGCGAATTGCAAGCGTCCGCCGGCATTCCCCCGTCCGCCACCGCCGCCGAACCCGCGGCCACCGCCGCCGGGTCCACCGCCCCCCGGTCCACCGCCGCCGGGTCCACCCGCCGGGCCGGCACCGCCCGGGGCGCCAGCTGCACCGGGCGCGCCGCCCGGTGCCCCGTTTTGTTGGGCAAGCCGGGCCAGGCCGCCCGGCAATCGCAATCCCGCAAAGGGATTGGGTCCGGTTCCGGCGCGCCACGCCGCGATCTGCTTTTGCAGCTTGGATTTGAGCGGTGCGGAAAAATTGATGCCCCAGCGCAATTCCGATCGACTGGTCTCCGCAAAGTTGATCGGTCGCGTATCGAGCCGCTGCAGCACGCCACCCGCGTCGCGGACGAAGCGATCCGGGAAGGCGGCTTCGATCGCGGCGGTCGCGGTCGGGAACGCCACGATCGGATTTTCCACGCGCGCCTGGACGTAATTTGCCGACAGCGAAAGCTGCTTGGAACTCCACGGCTTGAGGGTCGCGCCGATCTTCACGGTATGGCCGTTGCTGGCGCGCAGGTTCGGGTTGCCGCCCGAGAGCGTCGTCACCACCGCATTCTGACCAAGGACATAGTCGAACACCGCGATATTGGGCGTCGTAATCTGCGGATTGCCGAGCTGCTGCGGCGTTGGCGCGCCGTCCTGATCGGTCACCGACGCAATGATCCTCAATGGTACGACCGGGGACCAGTTCAGGCCATAACCGATGGTCTTGAGCGTTCCGAAGTCGGAAAGATGATCGACCGCAATGTTGCCGTTGACCGACAGACTGCCGATGGCCGCCAGCACGTCCTTCCCACGGCTGGTCAGCGGGACGTCGACGTTCACCTGGCCGCTAACCGTCTTGCGCGACACGGCGCCGGTCGATGTCAGCGCGGCGCGATACGATCGGCTGCTGAAATCATTGATGTCCCCGCCAAGGTGCACGCTGGTGGTGACGTCGCCGGCGGGAAGCTTGAACAGGCTGCCGTTGAGCAGCGCGTCGACCTGTGTCTCGTTCGACACCGAATACCCGCGGCTGGACGGCAAGGGGCCGATCAGACCGGGCGAAATCGCGCCGAAGGGATTGGCGGAGGGATCGTTCGCCGTCAGGCGCGCCTGGAAGGCGCTGCTGTCGAGGCCGGTATCGGTGAAGGTCTTCGCTTCGCTATGATCGTAGGCCCCGGTCACCGACCATTGCCACGTCCCGATCACCCCGTTGAGTACCGTTCCAAAATGCGCGGCGACGGTCGACCCGTGTTGCGCCAACGGCAAATAATCCCCCGTCAGCGCGCGATCCACCTCGACCGTATTGGCAAATGGCGAAAACGGGTTGCCGGCTGGCAGGGTCAATGCGACCGTCGGCAGCCCCAGCAACGCGTCGCTGCTCGTCGTGCCGAGCGTGGCGTTGACCGTCGCGGACACTTTTCCCAACGTCCGCGCATAGGTCGCGTTGGCGTTGAACGTCTCGGTTTGCGGCAGCAGCGTTCGATAGGGCGTCACGTCGGTCGTATTGGCCCGCCCCGCGGTACCGGCAAAGGCGGCCAGCGAGGGGGTCGCACCGGGCACGCCGGCAATCGTCGCCGCGCCGAGCGCGGGATCGATCGCCGCGCCTGCAACACCCACGACATTTCCGCCGATGGCGAAGGGGGTCGGCGTCCGCTGAATGCCACGCTCATTCTCGGTCAGGGCGTTCGCACCCTGATATTCGAGATGAAGATTAAGCCGTCCGCTCCGCGCGATCTTGAGCAGGTCGAGCTCCCCCTGTGGCGCATTCCGGCCCCCTTCGGTTGCCAGACGGTCGGCCAGTTCGACCGTCGCGGCGCGGAAGCGCCGGCGGAGGACGAAGTTCACCACCTTCTGATCGGCGCGATAGCCGTATTTCAGCGCGACTTCCTCGGGAAGAATGTCGACGCGCTGGATCGCTTCAGTCGGCAAGTCCCGAATTTCCTGGAACCCCGAGATGCGTTTGCCATCGATCAGCACCACCGGCGCGCCGCCGCTGCCCCGATCGCTGCGAATCTGCGGGCTCAGTTCGGCCAGCAATTCGGTTACCGAGCCGACCCCGTAGGAGCGGATGTCCGCGGGGCTCAGTTGCTGCTCGGGCGGAATGTCGCCTACGACGGACCCTGGCTGTTTCGCGCCCTGGACGACGATGTCCGGGCCTTCGTCGCCCCCCTCACCCGCACCTTCGCTCGCCCCGGGCGCCGGAGTCGATGGCTTGGTCGGGGCAGATGCCTGCTGCGCCAGCGCCATGGTGGGCGCCGCAGCGAGGGCCAGCGTCAAAATCACAGTCGATCGCGTCATCTGGTTTCCGGTCTGTTGCGGTGGCGCAAGGATTGTGGTTCGGTAACGATCACTTGTCGCAAGATTGTGCCGGTCGGTAGCGATACCGGCAGCTTTTTCTTTCACCGCGAATGGCCCTGCGAGCCACGCGCTCCAACCGCCCGATCCGGCAGGACAATCCTCCGGCAGCCCATACGCTCGACAACGCGTATCCGAATGCCGGCGACACGCGCGCACCCACCCCCGCCGTGCCTGTTCCCGCAGTCAGGGCGTTTCCGGCCCCGGTTCTCCCCGCGTGATCCGAACCAGCACCATCCCCTCGTTGACTTGGCCGCCAGCGGTCGCCGTCAGTGCTGCGACCGTCCCGTCGAACGGCGCGGTCAGGCTGTGCTCCATCTTCATCGCTTCCAGCGTGACGAGCTTCTGGCCCTTGGTCACGACGTCGCCATCGGCCACGTCGACGGCGATGATCCGGCCCGGCATTGGCGACAGGATCGCACCATCCGCCGCCGCTCCGGTGGGGGTCCCATAGCCGCGCCACAACCGGTAGGAGCGCGCATCGCCCAGCGCGAACAGCGTGATCTCCTCCTCGGCAACATCCGTGTCGGGCACCACGTCCTCGACCGTATGGACCTGCCCGGCCTGATCCACGATCCGGACGGTCCGGCGGGCCGGACCGTTGAGCCGGAACCCGCTGCCAGCCGTCCACGGCGTATTGGCATCACCTGCGACCAGCGCGGCGGCGACCGCCTGGAGCGCGTCCGCCTCGACCGCCAGCGGATTGGCGAGCGCGTCGCCGCGGCGTCCGATCAAGCCGGTATCCATCGTGCCCGCGCGGAACTCGGGGTCCTCGCACAAGCGGCCGAGGAAACCGGCGTTGGTCTGGACCGGCCAGACCTCGACGTCGGTCACCGCGTCCCACAGCCGATCAATCGCCTGCTCCCGGCTCGGTGCATGGACGACCAGCTTCGCGATCATCGGGTCGTAGAACGGCGTGACGCTCCCGCCTTCCTCGACGCCGGTCTCGATCCGCGCGAAGCCCGGCAGCGCAAGATGCTCGAGCGGGCCGGTCGAGGGGAGAAAGCCCGTCGCCGGGTTTTCGGCATAGAGTCGCGCTTCCATCGCCCAACCGTCGATAGCAAGCGCGTCCTGGCGCAGCGGAAGCGGTTCGCCGCTCGCGACGCGCAGCTGCCATTCGACCAGATCGACCCCGGTGATCTCTTCGGTCACCGGATGCTCGACCTGAAGCCGGGTGTTCATTTCCATGAACCAGATGCGGTCGGCGCGCAGTCCATCGGTCCCGTCGGCGATGAATTCGATCGTACCCGCGCCGACATAGTCGACTGCTTTGGCCGCCCGAACCGCCGCCGCGCAGATCGCCTCGCGCGTCGCCGCGTCCATGCCGGGCGCGGGCGCTTCCTCGATCACCTTCTGATGCCGCCGCTGGAGCGAGCAATCGCGCTCGAACAGGTGCACGACGTTGCCATGGCTGTCGCCGAACACCTGCACCTCGATATGGCGCGGGGAGAGGACGTATTTCTCGATCAGCACCTGCGTATTGCCGAAGGACGATGCCGCCTCGCGCTGGCACGACAGCAAAGCGGCCGCAAAGTCCTCGGCCGCATCGACACGCCGCATGCCCTTGCCGCCGCCGCCTGCGACAGCCTTGATGAGCACCGGATAGCCCACCGCCGCCGCTTCCGTCGCGAGCCGCTCGGGCGACTGGTCATCCCCCAAATAGCCGGGCGTTACGGGCACACCTGCTTCGATCATCCGGGCCTTGGCGGCGTCCTTCAGCCCCATCGCGCGGATGCTGTCGGGGTTGGGGCCAATCCAGATCAGCCCGGCATCGATCACGCTTTGCGCGAAGTCCGCGTTTTCCGAGAGAAAACCGTAGCCGGGGTGGATCGCCTCGGCGCCGCTCTGCCGCGCGGCGGCGATGATCCGGTCGCCGCGCAGATAGCTTTCGCGCGCCAGGCTCGGACCGATGTGGACCGCCTCGTCCGCCTCGCGGACGTGGAGCGCCTCGGCATCCGCATCGGAATAGACCGCGACCGTCCGCACCCCCATGGCGCGCGCGGTGCGAATGATGCGGCAGGCGATCTCGCCGCGATTGGCGATGAGCAGCGATTGGATCACGTCAGTTCTCGCAAGGCGTCGTCCGCGACGACCAGGTAATGTTCTGGACCAGCCAGCGACCATTTTCTCGGACCAGATCGAAATGATCGTAGCCGCAATGGTGCCGCACGCCGTTGATGCTGAAAGTATAGGGCGCCCACACCATCGCGATGTCGCCGTCCACTTCGATCGCGGGGGTGCTGATCCGCTCCTCGAACCGCTCCGCGCCCGGCGTGAAGCGCGCGAGCAGCTCGGCGCGGGTCATGTGCTTGACGGTGCGCGTGCCGTCGGCGTTCTCGCTTGCCGAGGTGGCGGTCGCATCGGCACGCATCGCCTCCCCGATCCGCACGGCATCGCGCGCGCCGATCCCGGCGAGCAGCGCGGTAACGGGGGCGAGGACCTGCCCTTCCTCGGTCGCGGGGGGCGGGAGGCCGGTGCCCTTGGGAAGCGGCTGCACCGGGGTGACTTGCGACGACATTTGCGCAAGCAGCGCGAGGAGGAGTGGCGCAATCATTGTCTTTTCCTTCCGATTTCCAAACCCAACCCGCCGTCATGCTGAACTTGTTTCAGCATCCACCGTGCCGCTTATTCATGCTACGACCTTGAGAGATGCCCAAGCAGCCATGCGTCTATATTCTTGCCAGCAGCCGGATCGGCACGCTGTACATCGGCGTAACGTCCAACTTGCTCGCTCGCCTCTACCAGCATCGCAACACCGACGGGCCGGGCTTCGCCAGACGATACGGCGTAATGCGTCTCGTCCGATACGAATTCCACGCCGACATGCCCACCGCCATTGCCCGGGAGAAGCAACTAAAACGCTGGCACCGCGAATGGAAAATGAACCTGATCGAGCGCGACAATCCCGACTGGGTCGACTTGGCACTAGGGTTAGGCCTGCCGCCACCGTCCGCCCCCGGCCCCACGGTGGATGCTGAAACAAGTTCAGCATGACGGCGGGGGGCAAAGGCAAAGCACATGTTTCTCAACGACCGCCCTCTCACCCACACCCCGTCATCCTGAACTCGTTTCAGCATCCAGCCCTCCACGGGTCCTGACAGAGCCAGCCGCACGGAGGATGCTGAAACGAGTTCAGGATGACGAAGTATTGGAGACACCACCCCCATCACATCCGGAACACCCCGAACGCCGGCCGCTCCGGGATCGGCGCATTCAGCGTCGCCGCAAACGCCAGCCCGAGCACGTCGCGCGTCTGCGCGGGGTCAATGATCCCGTCGTCCCACAGTCGCGCGGTCGCGTACCAGGGGTTGCCCTCGTCCTCGTATTTCTGCCGGATCGGCGCCTTGAACGCCTCCGCTTCGTCGGCAGACCAGCCCTCCGCATCGCGGTGCACCGTCGCCAGCACCGACGCCGCCTGCTCCCCACCCATCACCGAGATCCGGCTATTGGGCCAGCTGAACAGGAACCGCGGCGAATAGGCCCGCCCGCACATCCCGTAATTCCCCGCGCCGAAGCTCCCCCCGATCAGCACGGTGATCTTGGGCACGGTCGCGGTAGCAACGGCGGTCACCAGCTTCGCGCCATGCTTGGCGATCCCCTCCGCCTCATACCGCCCGCCAACCATGAACCCCGAGATGTTCTGCAGGAAAAGCAGCGGGATCTTCCGCTGGCACGCCAGCTCGATGAAATGCGCCCCCTTCTGCGCGCTCTCCGAAAACAGCACGCCGTTGTTGGCGAGGATAGCGACCGGGATCCCCCAGATATGCGCGAACCCGCACACCAGCGACGTCCCGTACAACGCCTTGAACTCGTGGAATTCCGACCCATCCACCAGCCGCGCGATGATCTCGTGCACGTCATACGGCGCCCGCACGTCAGCGGGCACGATCCCGTACAATTCCTCGCCAGCAAACTTCGGCAACCGCGGTTCGGCGTAATTGACGTCACCGCGCGTCTGCGGCGGCAACATCGAAACAATGTCGCGGACGATTGTCAGAGCATGATCGTCATCCTCCGCGACATGATCGACCACACCCGACTTGCGCCCGTGCGTATCCGCGCCGCCCAGCTCCTCGGCCGAAATCACCTCGCCCGTCGCAGCCTTCACCAGCGGCGGTCCGGCGAGGAAGATCGTCCCCTGCCCGCGCACGATGATCGTCTCGTCCGACATTGCGGGGACATATGCGCCGCCCGCGGTGCAGCTCCCCATCACGCAGGCGATCTGCGGAATCCCCTTCGCCGACATGTTCGCCTGGTTGAAGAAGATCCGCCCGAAATGATCGCGATCCGGGAACACCTCCGCCTGATGCGGCAGGTTCGCGCCCCCGCTGTCGACGAGATAGATGCACGGCAGATGGTTCGCCTCGGCGATTTCCTGGGCACGCAGATGCTTCTTCACGGTCAGCGGATAATAGGTCCCGCCCTTTACGGTCGCGTCGTTGCACAGGATCATGCACTGCCGCCCCGACACGCGCCCGATCCCCGCGATCACGCCAGCCCCCGGCACCTCGTCGTCATACAGGCCGTTCGCCGCTAGCTGCCCGATCTCGAGGAACGGCGACCCCGGATCGAGCAACCGCTCGACCCGCTCGCGCGGGAGCAATTTGCCCCGCGCGGTATGGCGCGCGCGGCTCTTGGCGTTGCCCCCGAGCGCGGCGGTCGCCACGTCGGCCTCGAGCCGCTCGACAAGGCCGCGATTGTGCGCGGCATTGGCGTGGAAGGTGTCACTGTCGACGCTGATCTTCGAGTCTAGGACGGGGGCGCTCAAGGGCGGTTTCCTGCTTGCGGTATCCGTTGCATTTGAAACTGCCTAGCGACCCCGCGCGGCGAAGGAAAGCCGATTGGCAGAACCGCGACGCGGGTCTATCGCGGCACCAAACCGATAGTTGCCGAGGATACTTGTCCATGAAACGCCTGACCGTATTTTCCATTGCGCTGCTCGCGACCTCGGCAATCGGGACCGGCCTGGCGGCGCAAGCGGTCGGCACCCAATCGGGCGTCGACAAGGCGCTGGTCGACCAGAGCGTCAAGCCGGGGGACAATTTCGACGATTATGCCAATGGCACGTGGCGCAAGACCGCCGGGATCGAGCCAGCGCGCTCGTCCACCGGTGTCGGCGTCGAAGTCCAAAAGGTCGCCGAGATGCGCAATGCGACGATCATCCAGGATGCCGCGAAGGCCAACGCCGCACCCGGCAGCAGCCAACGCCTGATCGCGGATTATTACGCCGCCTATAACGACACCACCGCGATCGAGGCGCGCGGTGCAGCCCCGCTCAAGGCGCTGATCGCGCCCTATTACGCGCTACGCGACAAGACCGCGTTGGCGAAGGTGATGGGCGCACAGATGCGGTCGGACACCGACCCGTTCAACAACAACAATTATGCCAGCACGACCAATTTGTTTGGCTTGTTCGTCTCGCAGGATCTCAACCAGCCGAAGCGCAACGTCCCCTATCTGATGCAGGGCGGTCTCGGCCTTGCCGACCGCGATTACTATCTGTCGCAGAGCCCGCAGATGGCGGAATTGCGCGAGGGGTATAAGGCGTATCTCGCGCAGATTTTCGGACTCGCGGGCCTGAGCGATCCGGCCGCCCGCGCTGCCCGCGTGTTCGCGCTGGAAATGAAGATCGCCGCCGCGCAGACCGACATTGAGGCAAGCCAGGACGCCAGCAAGGGCGACAACCCGTGGACCCGCGCCGACTTCGCGCGCAAGGCCCCGGGGATCGACTGGGCGACCTACTGGACCGCGGCGGGTATTCCTGCCGCGCAGCAGGACTTCATCGCGTGGCAGCCCGACGCGATCGTGAAGCTCTCCGCCCTCGTCGCGAGCGAGCCCCTCGACGCCTGGCAGGACTGGCTGACCGCGCACCGGATCACCGCGGTTGCTTCGGTTCTTCCCAAGGCGTTCGATGACGCGCGTTTTGGCTTTTACGGCAAGCAGTTGAACGGGACGCCTGCGCAGCAGTCTCGCGACAAGCGCAGCATCGCGGCGGTTAACGCAGCGCTCGGCGACGAGGTCGGGCGGCTGTATGCGGCGCGCTATTTCTCGGCGCAGTCGAAGGCCGAGATCCAGATGATGGTCAAGAACATCGTCGGCGCGTTCGACCAGCGCATCCAGAAGCTGGACTGGATGGCCCCCGCGACCAAGGCCGAGGCGCGGCGCAAGCTGTCGGTGTTGTACGTCGGCGTCGGCTATCCCGATCACTGGCGCGCGTTCCCCAAGTTCGCGGTCGACGCGAAGGATCCGATCGGCAATCTCGAACGCGCCGATCTCGCCTTCTATCGCTATCAGACGGGCAAGCTCGGCAAGGCGCCCGATCGCACCGAATGGTGGATGACCCCGCAGACCGTCAACGCGGTCAATCTGCCGCTGCAGAACGCGCTCAACTTCCCCGCGGCGATCCTGCAAGCGCCCTATTTCGACGCGAAATACGACGCGGCCGCCAATTACGGTGCGATCGGTGCGGTGATCGGGCACGAGATCAGCCACAGCTTCGACAATCTCGGTGCGGATTTCGATTCGACCGGCAAGTATCGCAACTGGTGGACGCCCGCCGATCTCAAGCGGTTCGAACAGGCCGGTTCGGCGCTGGTTGCGCAATATGATGGCTATCAGGCACTGCCGGGGCTGAAGCTCAAGGGCCGACAGGAACTCGGCGAGAACATCGCGGATACCGCTGGTTTGACAGCGGCTTACGAGGCGTACCGCGCATCCTATGGCGGCAAGGAACCGCCGGTGATCGACGGCATGACCGGCGACCAGCGCTTCTTCCTCGCCTTCGCCCAGAGCTGGCGCACCAAGATGCGCGACAAGGCGCTCCGCGCGCGCATCGCGACCGACGTCCATGCGCCGGCGATGTTCCGCGTGCTGACGGTGCGTAACCTCGATGCGTGGTATCCGGCGTACAAGGTCCAGCCGGGCGACAAGCTGTACCTTGCGCCCGCGGACCGGGTCCACGTCTGGTAAGACGCGGCCCTGATTTTGCTTTGAGCACCTCCCCGGCGAAGGCCGGGGCCCAATGGTGGCGTCCAATGGCATTGCGCGCAGCACCTGCCACGACCCGCCCTCGACTGGGCCCCGGCCTTCGCCGGGGAAGCAGTATGGCGTATTACTGCGCGTTCGGCGCGTCATGCCCGATCAGCTCGCGCCCGATCAGCATCCGGCGGATCTCGTTGGTCCCCGCCCCGATGTCGAGCAGCTTGGCGTCACGGTAGAACCGCTCCACCGGCCAGTCCTTGGTATAACCAGCGCCACCAAGCGCCTGCACCGCCTCGTTCGCCACCCGCACCGCATTCTCGCTCGCGAGCAGGATCGCCCCCGCCGCGTCGAACCGCGTCGTCTTCCCCGCATCGCACGACCGCGCGACCGCATAGACGTAGGCCCGCGCCGAATTGAGCGCGACGTACATGTCCGCGATCTTCCCCTGCATCAGCTGGAATGCGCCGATCGGCTTGCCGAACTGCCGCCGCTCGCGAACATAGGGCACCACCACGTCGAGGCATGCCTGCATGATCCCGAGCTGGATCCCGGCGAGCACGGTCCGCTCGTAATCGAGCCCCGACATCAGCACGCCGACGCCGCCATTGACCGGCCCCATGATGTTCTCTTCGGGAACCTCGCAGTCGGTGAAGACGAGCTCGGCGGTCGGCGACCCGCGCATTCCCATCTTGTCAATCTTCTGACCAATCGCGAAGCCCGGCATGTCCTTCTCGATCAGGAACGTGGTGATTCCGCGCGAACCCTCGCCTGTCTTGGCATAGACGACCAAAGTATCCGCATACGCCGCGTTGGTGATCCAGAACTTGGTGCCGTTGAGGACATAGCCGCCCTGCACCTTCTCCGCCTTGAGCTTCATGCCGACGACGTCGGACCCTGCCCCCGCCTCCGACATCGCCAGACTGCCGACATGCCTGCCCGAGATCAGCTTGGGGAGATATTTCGCTTTCTGCTCCGGCGACGCCCAACGCGCGATCTGGTTGACGCACAGGTTCGAATGCGCGCCATAGCTCAAACCGACCGACGCCGACGCGCGCGAAACCTCCTCGCACGCCAGCACATGCTCGAGATACCCGAGCCCCAGGCCGCCGTCCTCCTCGGCGACGGTGATCCCGTGTAGCCCAAGCGCCCCCATTTCAGGCCACAAGGCTTGCGGGAACCAGTCCTCGGCATCGACCTTCGCCGCCAGCGGCGCAATCCGGTCGGTGGCGAAACGCTGCGTCGTATCGCGAATCATGTCCGCAGTTTCGCCCAGCGCGAAGTCCATTTCGGCGATCATATCCATCTCCTTTTGCGCACCGCCTAAACGTCGCGCCACTATCGGGCAATGGTATGTCGCCGCGCGATGCGATACCGCATGGCGTCATGAGTGAAGAACGATTCGAGCGCCATCGCCAGCCCTGGACGACGGACGAAATCCAGAAACTGCACACGCTTGCCAAGAAGGGCATGGCGCTCAAGGCGATTTCCAAGGCGCTCAAGCGCAGCGAGGAATCGACCAAGGATCGCGCTAAAGCGGACGGTCTTACCATCGCAAAGTTGCGGTAGCTCTCCCGCAGCGCAATAGGGCCGTACCGAGACAGTTGATCCGCCGCCGGAACAACCCTTATGAGGCTTCGTTAGGCGACAATTGCGCAGGGTATCCTCCTGTGGCGCATACCCCTGCGGAGCAGCGGCTCGGATGAAATTGCGGTCTTTTCCCGTGTGCGCGATCGGCGCATTTGGCCTTGCAGCGATCACCCTCGGCGGATGCGCCCAGAAAACCGATACCAAGGGCGGCCGCGGCGGCGCCAAGGGGCCGCCGGAAGTCGGCTATGTCGAAGTGCAGAAATCCAGCGTGCCGACCGTGACCGAGCTCGCTGGCCGTACCTCGGCCTATCAGACCTCCGAAGTCCGCCCTCAGGTTACCGGTCTGATCACCAAGCGCTTCTTCACGGAGGGATCGATCGTCCGCAAGGGACAGGCGCTGTATCAGATCGACCCGAGCCTGTACCGCGCGTCCGCCAATCAGGCTGCCGCCAATCTCGCGAGTGCCGCCGCCAACGCGTCCGCGACGAAGGTCAAGGCGGACCGCTACAAGCCGCTTGCGGACATGCAGGCGGTCGCGGCGCAGGATTACACCGATGCGGCAGCCGTGGCTCGCCAGGCCGCGGCATCCGTCCAGCAGACCCGCGCGGCGCTGGACACGGCGAAGATCAACCTGCGTTTCACGACGGTTCCGGCGCCCATTACCGGCAAGATCGGGCGCTCGCTCTACACCGAAGGGGCCCTCGTTACGGCAAGCCAGACCGATCCGCTGACCGTCATCCAGCGGCTCGATCCGATCTTCGTCGATATTCAGCAGGCCAGTGCGGATCTGCTCCGCCTGCGCCGCGCGCTGGCGGGTGGCGGGTCGTCCGCCGCGGGCCGCGCCGACGTTCGGCTGAAGCTCGAGGACGGCAGCGACTACGGCATGGTCGGAGACGTCGAGTTCTCCGAAGCGATGGTCGACGCAACCACTGGGACGGTGACGCTGCGCGCCCGCTTCCCCAATCCCAACGGCCTGCTGTTGCCGGGGATGTTCGTCCGCGCGAGCTTCGCGCAGTCGATCGACAACAACGCATTCCTCGTCCCCCAACAGGCGGTGTCGCGGGATGCCAAGGGCAACGCGACGGTGTTCCTCGTCGGTCCCGGGAACAAGGCGGTGCAGAAGAGCATCACCACCACGCGGACCGTGGGCACCAATTGGGTCGTGACCAGCGGCCTCAATCCAGGGGACAAGATCATCACGCAAGGTGTCGGGAAGGTGAAGCCAAACCAGGTGATCAAGCCGGTTCCGGCCAATGCGCCGCAACAGATCCGCGATCCCGGCAAGGGTAACGCCGCCGACAAGAAAAAGAACTGACGCGCCGTGATATCCCGCATCTTCATCGACCGGCCGATTTTTGCCTGGGTCATCGCGATCATCATCATGCTGGCGGGCATCGGCGCGATCTACACGCTGCCGGTCGAGCAATTCCCCGACATCGCGCCACCCCAGGTCAACATTCGCGCCACCTATCCCGGTGCCAACGCGCAAACTCTTGAAAACTCGGTCGCTCAGGTGATCGAACAGCAGCTCACCGGCATCGACGGCCTGCTGTATTTCTCGACCAGTTCGTCGTCGCGCGGTCAGGTGACGATTGCTGCGACGTTCTCGAAGGGCACCAATCCGGACATTGCGCAGGTTCAGGTCCAGAACAAGGTCCAGCAAGCCCTGTCGCGTCTTCCGCAGCAGGTCCAGCAGCAGGGCCTGACCGTCACCAAGTCAAATCCGGACTTCCTGCTGATCGCCGCGATCTACGATACCAGCGACAAACAGACGAACCAGGACGTCTCGGACTATCTGGTGTCCAATCTGCAGGACACCATCGGCCGCATCAAGGGCGTTGGCGACATCAACGTGTTTGGCGCGCAATATGCGATGCGCATCTGGCTCGATCCCAATCGGCTCGCCAGCTACAGCCTGATGCCGTCGGACGTGACGACCGCCATTACCGCCCAGAATGCGGAAGTTGCGGCGGGCGAGATCGGCGGCGTGCCGAACACGCCGGAACAGGTGCTCGACGCGACCGTCACCTCCCAGTCTCGGCTGTCGACCCCCGAGCAGTTCCGCAACATCGTCCTCAAGACCCAGTCGGACGGATCGACCGTCCACCTGTCGGACGTCGCCCGCATCGAACTCGGTGCCGAAAGCTACGCGGTCACCAGCCGCGTCAACGGACACCCGGGTGCCGGCATCGCGGTCAGCCTGGCGCCGGGCGCCGACGCGCTCGGGACAGCGGAATTGGTCAAGGCCGAGATCGAGCGCGCATCGAAGGGGTTTCCCAACGGCTACGCCTACAGCTTCCCGCAGGATTCAACCGCGTTCATCAAGCTGTCGGTCGAGGAAGTTGAAAAGACGCTGTTCGAGGCGATCATTCTCGTCGTCATCGTCATGTTCGTGTTCCTCCAGAAATGGCGCGCAACGCTGATCCCGACGATCGCGGTTCCGGTCGTTCTGCTCGGCACGTTCGGGATTTTTGCGCTGGCCGGCTTTTCGATCAACACGTTGACGCTGTTCGGGCTGGTGCTGGCGATCGGGCTGCTCGTCGACGACGCGATCGTCGTGGTCGAGAACGTCGAACGGTTACTCGAAGAGAATCCCGAGATGTCGCCGCGTGACGCGACCATCCAGTCGATGGATGAGATCACCGTAGCGCTCGTCGCGATCGCGCTCGTATTGTCGGCAGTGTTCCTGCCGATGGCATTCTTCGGCGGATCGACGGGCGTGATCTACCGCCAGTTCTCGATCACCATCGTGTCGGCCATGGTCCTGTCGGTGGTGGTTGCGCTGGTTCTCACCCCGGCGCTGACCGCAACCTTGCTGAAGCGCAAGAGCGATCAGAAGCGGGATGGCTGGTTCGCCCGCAAGACCCAAGGCGCGAAGGATTGGTTCAACAACGGGTTCGATCGTACCGTCGACCGCTATGGTCGCGCCGTCGAGCGCGTCGTGGATCGCAAGTGGCTGTTCCTGCTGATCTATGCGGGGGTCATGGCGGTCCTGGTGCTGCTGTTCGTGCGACTGCCGACCGGCTTCCTCCCGACCGAAGATCAAGGCATCGCGCAGATCCAGTATAATCTCGCGCCGGGGGCCACGCTGAACCAGACGCGCGTTGCGCAGTTGCAGATCGAGAAATACTTCGCGGGCCCGGAAGCCAAGAACGTCGACGGGTATCTGACCGTCGCGGGTGGCGGTAATGGCGGTGGCGGCTCCAACGCCGGGCGTGGTTTCATCGCGCTCAAGGATTGGGCGGATCGCAAGGGCACCGAAAACGGTGCCGACGCGATCACGCAACGCGCGACCAAGGCGCTCGGCGGTCTTCGCGACGTGGAATTCTATGCGACCGTGCCGTCCGCGGTCCGGGGCCTCGGTCAGTCGAACGGCTTCACGATGGAGCTGCAGAACAGCGGCGGGTTGAGCCGCGAGCAATTCAAGGCCGCACGCGACGGCCTTCTGGCCGCCGCGCGCGCCGACCCCACGCTTGCGGCGATACGACCGACCGACCTCGACGACCAGCCGACGCTACAGGTTGCGCTGGATTCCCAGAAGCTGAGTACGTTGGGGCTGACGCAGGCCAATGTGAATGCGACGCTGTCGACCGCCTGGGGCGGCAGCTATGTCAACGATTTCAACGATCGCGGCCGTGTGAAGCGCGTGTACGTCCAAGGCGACGCGCCCTATCGGTCGTCGCCGGACGATCTGTCGAAATGGTTCGTGCGCGGCACGACCGGGACAATGGCTCCGTTCTCGGCCTTTTCGACCATTTCGTGGAGCAAGGCACCGCCCTCGCTCGCGCGATTCTCCGGAATTTCGTCCTACGAGCTCTCGGGGCAGGCGGCGCCCGGACAGAGCTCCGGCCAGGCGATGAACCGGATGACCGAACTCGCCGCCAAATATCCGGGAACGAGCGTGGCCTGGGCCGGGCTGTCCTATCAGGAGCGGTTGTCGTCCGGGCAGGCGCCGTTCCTGTATGCCATCTCGCTGCTGGTCGTGTTTCTCTGCCTTGCCGCGTTGTATGAGAGCTGGACGATCCCGGTGGCGGTGCTGCTGATCATTCCGCTCGGCCTGGTCGGCGCTGTCTTCGCCGTGACGCTGCGCGGGCTGCAGAACGACGTTTACCTGCAGATCGGATTGCTCACCACCATGGGTCTGGCGGCGAAGAACGCGATCCTGATGATCGAGTTCGCGGAACAGGCGGAGAAGCAGGGCAAGCGTGTCATCGAAGCCGCACTCGAAGCGGCCCGCATCCGACTGCGCCCGATTTTGATGACCAGCTTTGCGTTCATCTTCGGCGTTCTGCCGTTGGCCATCTCGACCGGCGCGGGCGCAAACAGTCGTATCGCGATCGGTACGGCGGTGATCGGCGGGATGCTGACGGCCACGATCCTTGCGATCTTCTACATTCCGCTGTTCTTCGTTCTGGTTCGCCGCGGCACACGCGATGTGCTCAAGCACTTCCATCACGACTCGCCCGACACACCACGCCAGCCGGAGGCCTACGGCCCCCCTGCCCCCCGAACTGCAGACCGCCCGGAGGCAACGGCATGATGCGCAAGATCCTGCTCGGCGTGTCGCTCGCTGCCGTATCGGCTTGTTCGATGGCTCCGAAATACGTGCGGCCCGAACTGCCGGTACCGCCAAGCTGGCCCAGCGGCGACGCCTATCTACGCCGGAGCGAGGCGGCACTGCCCAGCATTTCGTATCGCGACATCTTTCGGGACCCGCGATTGCAGCAGATCATCGTCGAAGCACTCGCCAACAATCGCGACCTACGCCTCGCTGCGGCGAACATCGAGACGGCGCGCGCCCAGTATCGCATCCAGCGCGCCGAGCTGCTTCCCGAACTCGCAGTATCCGGGAGCTTCACACATCGCGACAGCGGCAACGGAGCGACCACCACGACCACCGGAACGGGCACGACGACCGGATCGACCGGGTCAACCGGAACGACCGACCCGACGACCGGCGTCGGCACCGGAAACGGGACCGGCACTGGCATCACGACGACGTCGACGAGCGGCGTCCGGAACACCTTTTCCGCCAACCTCGGCATTACCGCGTTCGAGATCGACTTGTTCGGGCGCGTGAGATCGCTGACCACCGCCGCGCAGAACCGGTACTTCGCGACCGAAGCTGCCGCGCGTGCGACGCGCCTTACGCTGGTCGGGGATATCGCGACCGCCTGGTTGACCTATGCCTTTGACGTGAGCCTCCTCAAGATCGCGCGGGAGACCGCAGCGATCGCCCAGACCAGCGTCAACCTGACCCGGGCGCGGCTTGACGGCGGAATTGCGCCACGGACCGATCTCGCGCAGGCGCAGATCGTGCTGCAGACCGCCCAGTCGGATCTTGCCACGCAGACGACGCTCGTCGCCCAGGACGTCAACGCGTTGCAGCTGCTGGTGGGTGCCCCGGTCGACCCTTCGCTACTGCCGAAGTCGATCGAGGAGGCCGCGCCGACCGTCGCCGAACTGCCGGCAGGGCTCAACTCAACCATCCTGTTCCGTCGTCCGGACGTACTGCAAGCCGAATATGAGCTGCGCGCGACGAACGCAGAAATCGGTGCGGCACGTGCCGCCCTGTTCCCGCGAATTTCGCTCACGGCGCTCGCCGGCTTGGCAAGCACGTCGCTGA
This sequence comes from Sphingomonas sp. TREG-RG-20F-R18-01, assembly GCF_022662475.1. Classification (GTDB taxonomy): domain Bacteria; phylum Pseudomonadota; class Alphaproteobacteria; order Sphingomonadales; family Sphingomonadaceae; genus Sphingomonas. Next base: position 177,017 of record NZ_JAKNQQ010000003.1, on the reverse strand, counting down.
CAAGCCTGTTTACGGGCGGGGCTTTCAACTATTCGGTAGCGCCCAGTGCGAGCTATTCGATCTTTTCAGCCGGTGCTGCGCGTGCTGGCGTCGCGCAGACGCGTGCGCAACGCGATGCGGCCCTCGCGACTTATGAAAAGACGATCCAGACGGCCTTTAGCGAAGTGGCCGATGGTCTGGCGCGCCGGGGTACCATCGACCGTCAGCTGGCAGCCCAGATAGCGCTGTCGGCGGCTGCTACCGACAACTACCGGTTGTCCGATGCGCGCTATCGCGGTGGTATCGATACGTTTCTGCAAAGTCTCGACGCCCAGCGTTCGCTCTATTCGGCACAGCGCACGCTGGTTTCGACACGGCTGACGGGGGCGACCAATCGCGTCACGCTCTATCGCGTGCTCGGCGGCGACGCTCTGCTCGATCCGACGCCTGCGGGGCCACGTCCCTCTGCAGCACAGCCGGTGAGCGGTGCTTCTGCAACGATGAGGTGACTTTACGCCGCTACGCTGTATGGATCGGCGTGGCGCCAAGGTGACCGGTGGCACTGGCCGTCCGGGGGATCGGCCGGGGATATGTTCGACATGAGCCATCGCATCCGTCGTTTCACTGCCGACGATCAGCCCGCGATGATCGCGTTCGCTCAGCGGCTGCCGGAACATGACCTGTTGTTTCTAGGGCGCGACTTGAAACATCCGCGCGTGGTCGCGGCATGGGTCGAGGCAATGGAAGCGGGCTATATCGATGGTCTCGTCGCCGAGGAAAACGACCAGCTGGTGGGCACTGCGGCGCTCGTGTGTGATCCGCTAGGCTGGAGCACGCACGTCGGTGAGGTGCGATTGCTGGTGACGCCCACGCGCAGGGGCGCTGGCGTCGGCCGTGATCTGCTCGAGGGTATCTACGTCATCGCGCGCGAGCGCGGGTTGCGCAAGCTGGTGGCGAACATGACGCCGGACCAGATCGGTTCCGTCATGCTGTTCGAAAGCCTGGGGTTTCGCGCCGAAGCCTTGCTTCGCGACCAGGTCCGCGACCGACAGGGCAACCCGCACGACCTCGCGATCCTGAGCGCAGATATCGCACGTGAGGCAGGGACGGCTACTGCCTGACCGCAATCAAGCTCGACGTTTGAGGGAGGACGCCCTCTTCCTCACCAGGAAGAGGACGTCGGTTTTTCATCCCTTGTCGCCGCGCATCACCCCAACGGTGTCACGGCCGAACTGCATGATCAGTTCGCCGATCTCGCGCGCCTGCGTCATGTTGCGGCTGCTCTGTTCCCGAATGAAATCCCCCTGGATCTTCATTACTTCGGACAGATCCTTCGCACCCGCCGCAGCGCGCATCGCATTGAACGCCTCGCGCGTGTTGGTCTCCGCCTGATCGAGCATCTTGAGGCTCACGGTCGATCCGGTCTCGGCGATCTTGCCGCCCGCATCGCGCATCGCTTCGCCGGCCTTGCGCGCCGGATCGAGGACCTTTTCGTTGAACGCGTTCTGCATCGTGTCGGTCATGCCATCGGTCCTTCTACTAGGTGCCGCCTGCCGAGCGGCCGGTCCCGGCTTTCGCGCCGGTGTCGTCTCATCCAAACGCACGAAAGGGATTTTCGTACCGTTCAAAGCAGTTGCGCGGCGTAGGTCGCCGGTGCGCGCGGCAAGACGAGGCGGGCCGCCGTGCCGCTGCAGATGACCAGCGTCAATGCTACCCCTCCGACCATCAGTTCGCGCCGCGTCAACGCGCGCTCGGCGACCAGGAGTACGATAGCCACCGTCGTCGCGACCATCGACCACAAGTGATACCGCAGGTCCGACGCAATACTGAGCACCAGGAAACTCGTCTCCAGCAGCACCGCCGACACCAGCAGCGCGAGCGCGAAGTCGCGGATCGCACCCACGTGCCGCCGCAGCGCCACAGTCAGGCCGATGAGCGCACAGCACAGGAATGCAATCGGCCATCCAAGCGGCGTATCGACGGTCCAGCCTTCGATCGTTTGCCAGACAGTCGCCGCAGCGCCCGGGCTCGTCAGACCGAGGTCGTTGGGTTGACTGCGGACGGGTGGCAACGCGCCCGGCGCCCCCGCTCCGACGAGCCAGCGCTCGGTCGAATTCCAGTGCCCCAGCCTGTGCTGGAGGTACGCACCCGGCGCGCGGAGGACTGCGCCTGCCAGCATCTGGTAGAGCGTGCCAGGTGAATAGGCATGCAAGCCCTCGACCTGCGGGCCGCAGCGATCCGGTTCGCCGAGCGGATCCCAGAAATAGGGTTTGACGCAGTGCCGCGCCGCAATCGTGCGGATTTCGGACGGCGTCAGTCCGGTGAACACGCCGGGCGCACGAACCGCAATCGCACTCAAATCGTAAATCGCTTCAGTACGCTCGACCCCGCTTTTACCTGCGCCCAGCACTGCGTGATTGATCACCGGCGAAACCGCCAGGACAATCCCGACGCCGACCAGCGCCATCACGGCGCGACCCCACCAGGACCGCGGGCCGACCAGCATGACGCCCAGGGCGACCGTGGCAAACACGGCATTCGCCCGAACCAGCGTTGCATAGCCGAGCAGCACCGCGACCAGCACCCAGGCAAAGAAAGGTACGCGCGCAGCCCGCAACCGCCACCAACCCACGATCCCGACGGCCGCCAGCATCGCGCCGAGCATCTGAGCGTCCTTCAGCACCGTTCCCTGCCAGCCCAGGAACAGCGGAACGACACCGACCAGCAGTACCGCGATCCCGCCCTGCAGTTTCCCGATCCTGACGAGGGTCACCGCAATCAGACCGAGCCCGAACCAGTACAGCGCCATCTGCAGGAGCAGCATCGGCGCAGCAGGCGGGACGCCGCCTGCGCTTCCTCGCAGCACCGCCCAGAGCTGCGCCATGATCGGGGGGTGCCAGTCCTCATATTCGCCGGCCAGCACTTGCCCGTATTGCGCCACCGTATCGTACATCGCGACGCCCGGCCAGAATAGCGCGAGCGCGGCGACGCACAGGACCAGCGCCGCCCCGGCCAGAATCGCAGGGCGGAGCAGGTCGGTGGTCATGTCAGAAGTGGATCTCCCGGCCGTATGCGCCAAGGACGCTCTCGTGCATCATCTCGCTGAGCGTCGGATGCGCGAACACCGTTTCCATCAGTTCGGCCTCGGTCGTCTCGAGCTGGCGCGCGACGACATAGCCCTGGATCAGCTCGGTCACTTCCGCGCCGACCATGTGCGCGCCGAGCAGCTCGCCGGTCTTGGCGTCGAACACGGTCTTGACGAAGCCTTCCGCCTCGCCGAGCGCGATCGCCTTGCCGTTGCCGATGAACGGGAATTTGCCGACCTTGAGCTCATAACCCGCTTCCTTGGCCTTCGCCTCGGTGAAGCCGACGCTCGCGACCTGCGGGCGCGAGTAGGTGCAGCCCGGGATGTTCCACTTCTCGAACGGATGCGGCTTCAACCCCGCGATCGCCTCGACGCAGACGATGCCCTCATGGCTCGCTTTGTGCGCCAGCCACGGCGCGCCGGTCACATCGCCGATCGCGTAGATCCCCTCGACGTTGGTGCGCGCATAGCCATCGACCTTGATATGCCCGCGCTCGGTCTCGATCCCGAGCGACTCCAGACCGATGTTCTCGGTGTTGGGCACGATCCCGATCGCGACGATGACGTGGCTGAATTCCTCGGACGTGACCGTCCCGTCCTTGCCCTTGATCTTCGCGGTGACGCCCTTGGCCGAGGTCTCGATACCCTCGAGACCAGTCCCGACCAGCAGCTTGATCCCCTGCTTCGTCAGTGCCTTGTCCATGAACGCGGAGACTTCCTCGTCCTCGACCGGCAGGATCCGCGGGAGCATCTCCACGATCGTAACGTCTGCGCCCATGTCGTTGTAGAAGCTCGCGAATTCCACGCCAATCGCACCCGATCCGATGACCAGCAGCTTGGTCGGCATTTCGGGCGGGACCATCGCGTGCCGGTACGTCCAGATCCGCTCGCCATCCGCCTTGGCGAACGGCAAGTCGCGCGCGCGCGCGCCAGTCGCGACAATGATGTGCTTGGCTTCGAGCTCGGTCGTCTTGTCGCCTTGGCGGACGGTCAGCTTGCCCTTCCCCGTCAGCGCGCCGACGCCCTCGAACACTTGAATCTTGTTCTTCTTCATCAGGCCTTTGACGCCCGCGTTGAGCTGGCCCGCGACCTTGCGGCTGCGCTCGACCACCTTGTTCAGATCGAACGACACGTTGTCCGCGCTGAGGCCGTAGCTCTCGGCATTCTGCATGTAGTGATAGATTTCGGACGTGCGCAGCAGCGCCTTGGTCGGGATGCAGCCCCAGTTGAGGCAAATGCCGCCCAAGCGCTCGCGCTCGATGATCGCGGTCTTGAGACCAAGCTGCGCCGCGCGGATCGCGGCGACATAGCCGCCGGGGCCGGAGCCGAGGATGACGAGATCGAACGTATCAGCCAAGGGAGGATCCTTCTTGTAGCGGGAGAGGACGATCGTCTTCCCCCATCGAAACCAGGGTAAAGCGCCCGCTCGCGGCGCGCTCGGTTTGATCGCCGTGTCGGTCGCGACGCCAGACCGAAACGGCGACCGTCATCGACGTGCGCCCGGTGGCGACGATCTCGGCGTGGAAACTGACTTCATCGCCAGTCGCAACCGGCGCGGTGAAGCTGAAGGCGTCCGCCGCCACCACGGGCGCGCGACCGCCACAATAGCGCGAGGCGACCGACCCGGCCGCAAGTGCCATCTGTCCCATCAGCCAGCCGACGAAGATCTTGCCATAGGGGTTGGCGTCACACGCCATCGCCGTCGCTCGGATCGCTGGCGCGGCACTGGGGGGCGCCTCAGACATTCCCCGTGTCGCCCTGTGCCGCCCGATCGCGCGCCCACGCCCGGCGTACCGGACCGACGCCCATCAGCACCAGCACGATCATCGAGACATAGGCGACACCCCAGATCGACCCGCGCGCGGCGGGGACCGACCAGGTCGCGAGCGATGCGAACACCGCCGCGCCGATCAGCCCCGCCACGATCCACAGCGCTTCGATCAAGGTGCGCCACATCGGCATGTCAGGCGAGCATGCCCAAGGGCGATTCGACCAGTGCCTTGAACGCCTGCATCAACTGTGCGCCATCCGCGCCGTCGATCGCGCGGTGATCGAAGCTGCCGGTCGCCGACATCACCGTCGCAACGCCGAGCGTATCGTCGATTATGTAGGGACGCTTCTCGCCCGCGCCGATCGCCATGATCATGCCCTGCGGCGGGTTAATGACCGCCTCGAACTGCTTGATCCCGTACATGCCCATGTTGCTGAGCGATGCCGTACCGCCCTGATATTCCTCGGGCTTCAGCTTGTTGTCGCGGGCGCGCGAAGCGAGATCCTTCATCTGGGTCGAGATCGCGGCGACGCCCTTGGTGTCGGCGTGCGAGACGATCGGCGTGATCAGCCCCGACGGGGTCGAGACCGCGACCGAAATATCCGCGCGCTCGAAACTGATCAGCTGGTCGGGCGTGAACATCACGTTGCACTTGGGCACCTGCATCAGGCTGGCGGCGAGCGCCTTGATCAGCAGGTCGTTGACCGACAGCTTGACGCCACGGCCCGCGAGCCCCTTGTTCATGTCCGCGCGCAGCTTGAGGAGTGCGTCGAGCCGGATATCCACCGTCAGGTAGATGTGCGGAACGGTCTGCTTGGACTCGGTCAGGCGGCGCGCGATCGTCTTGCGCACGTTGCTGAGCTTCTCCGCGGTGTGCGGGATGTCCGGGATCGCGGCGGGCTTGGGTGCCGCGGCCGGCGCAGCAGCGGTCGGTGCCGATGCGGCAGCGGCGGCACTCGCCTGTGCGGCTGGAGCGTGACCGGTCTTCGCGCCTTCGAGATCGGCGCGGACGATCCGGCCGTTCGGGCCAGAACCCTGCAACGCCGCGAGGTCGATGCTCTTCTCGGCAGCAATGCGGCGCGCGAGCGGGCTCGCCTTGACGCGCTCGCCATCCTGGCGCGCAGCGGGTGCGGGCGTCGGCGCGGGCGCAGCCGACTTCGGCGCAGCGCCGCCCTCGGGGTTGCCATGATCCTCGGCCTGCTCGGCCGTGCGCTCGACGGGCTTGGCTTCGCTGCCGGTCTTGTTGGGGTCGGCGGGCGACGGCTTGGGCTCGGATTCCTTCGCGGCGGGTTCGGGCGTCGTCGCGCCGGCGCTCTCGCCGTCCGCGAGCAGCGTGGCGATGACGGTACCGACCTTCACATTGTCCGTGCCCTCGGCGACCAGGATCTTGCCGATCGTGCCTTCGTCGACGGCTTCGAATTCCATCGTCGCCTTGTCGGTCTCGATTTCGGCCATCAGGTCACCCGATTTGACGACATCGCCCTCCTTGACCAACCACTTGGCCAGCGTACCCTCCTCCATCGTCGGGGAAAGTGCAGGCATTTTGATCTCGACCGGCATCGACACGTCCTTGTTTTGACCGAATCCTATGGCCGCCGTCCTTCGCGCCCGATCAAGGTGCGGTCAAGACCGACGCTTGCGTCATGCGGCAGTTAGCCCCACTTATCCGCAGGGGAGAGCCGGTACAAATGCGCATCTATCTGGTCGTCATCGATGAAACGCCCGAAAGCAGCATCGCGCTGAGATTCGCCGCGCGCCGTGCGGTCAAGACGGGCGGCGGGGTCGAGATCCTTGCCTTGGTCCCGCCGACCGAATTCACGCCCTTCGGTGGCGTGCAGGCGACGATCGAGGATGAAGCACGCGAACACGCCGAGGCGCTGGTAACGGGCGCAGCTGGAACGCTCATCCAGGAATCGGGGTTGCGACCGTCGATCACCGTTCGTCAGGGCGAAGGCCCCAAGGTCATCCGCGAGATGATCGCCGCCAATTCCGACATCGCGGCGCTGGTGCTGGCAACCGCCGCGGCCGGCGCGCCCGGGCCGCTGGTCACCCATTTTGCCGGGCTCGATGCAGGCGCACTGCCGATCCCGTTGATGATCATCCCGGGATCGCTGGACCGCGAAGCCATCGATCGGCTGAGCTAGCGGGCGCGATACGCGTCTCGGAGCCGCCCCGTGCCATCTTGCCTGGTAGCGAAGCGATCGAGCGTTTTCCGATCGTGATAGCATCTCGTCCAATCCCGTTGCAGCTTGGCCCGGCCATCCGGCCTGCCCTCTTCCGCCAACAGGCGCGCCGTCGGAGCGTTGCGGCGGGCGAAACGCTCCCGGCAAGGGCTTCTCGCTGCGGCAGGAACAGCCAGGGCGCTACTCTTCTCCCTCACTATCGCCCCACGCTCCGCAGTCGGTGCGGCGTAGACCGCGGCTCGCGCTGCGATCCCGAAGAAAGATGGCGCCACTACAACCTTTGTCTGGATACCATCATCGACTGGCCGCGCGTATTGATAGTCGGCGAGCCAAAGGCCGCATCGAGCCAAAGACCTGAACCGCACTGCGTAGCATCTGCCAATGTCACGTGGTGCGGTTTTTGCGACGCGTGCCACATCGCGCTTCGATGCGGGCGATCGTCGAGCCCTGACTGCTCGGTGCGATCGTCCGTCGCGATCATCCGTTACAGGAGCACGATCCATGTTCTACACGGTGCACCCCACGTCTGCCCCCAGATCATACCCCGTAGTAATGCTATATTGTTCATGCCAGCGCGACGCTGTTCCATGACGTGGGGCGAGACAAACGGGGAGGGCCAGCAGCACTCGCGACAGGCCCGCGTTAACCGTTCTTGGCGCTTCAGGGTGTTTTGGCGTCAGGCCATCCCGTCTGACGCCATGATCGAGTAGAAAGCGTATCATGGCAGAAGCGGGCGCTATCGCACGTCCTCGTTTTGGCTCCGAGCCGGAAGCGGACAAACACCGGAACGGTGGTCGCCAGGCAGGATCGATCCACGTCCATTTCGATGCGCACCGCGCCCTCATCGCGCGCAGGCATTCTGACACCGTGTTCTTTCCCGAGGTGTTCACGATCCACGATGGCATCGTCCAGTTCCGAAGCAGCACGACGCATGATCTGGTGGAACGCGCACTGAGAAGTGCCCTGGCCCAGGCACCGGCGAATGCCTGCCTTCGCGCGGTTTTTGCGCAACCGCGCTTTGCCGGCTTACCGCTCATTCTTCGATTGTTCGTACAACGCGTTGAAAACGGGCGTCTGGTCGCACGTCTGACCATCCTCGATCTCGACACGTCGTATCACCTGTCCGAAACGCTGTTGTGCACGACCTTTGCGCTTACCAAGGCCGAGGCGGCCCTCGCGGCCGCCTTGGCCGATGGGGAAACGCTGCAGGACGTTGCCGTGCGGACTGGGGTCCGCGTTTCGACCCTGCGGACTCAGTTATCCAACATATTGGACAAGACCGGAACGGGTCGACAGGCACAGCTCGTCCGCCTGCTCAGCAAGATGCTGGTGATCGAAGCGGACGACGCGTCCTGACGCTTCCCCTCATTTCTCGCGGAACGCATTGTCGGACAGCTTGCTGAACGGCGTCAGCAGATAGCTCAGGATCGTGCGCTTGTGCCCCAGCAAGTCGATCTGCGCGGTCATCCCGGCACCGATCGGCAAGGCGCTGCCGTCCGGCGCCTTGAGGGACGCGTCGTGGGTGCGAACGCGGATCGTGAAGTGGCTTTCGCCGCTCCGTTCATTGACCGTCGCGTCGGGCGAAATGCCTTCGACCTTCGCGTCGAGGCCGCCATAGACGTAATAGTCATAAGCGGTGAGCTTTACCGTCGCGCGTTGGCCCGGATGCATGAACGCGATATCCGCTGGCTTGACGTCCGCCTCGACGACCAGCGTATCGTCCTTCGGCACGATCTCGATCAACGGTTCACCCGGGCGTACGGTGCCTCCCACCGTCGCAACCAGGACGCGGTTGACCGTGCCCGATATCGGCGCGCGGAGCACGGTGCGGCGCACCCGGTCCTGCAACGCCGGCAGTGCCTCGCTCTGGTTGGCCAGTTCCGCGCTGCTCTGCGTCAACTGTTCGACCGCCTGCGCGCGCTGTTTGTTGCGGACGCTGCGCAGGCCCGATTGCGCCTCGGCAACTGCCGACCTTGCCCGGCGGATCGCGAGGACGGCTCCGTTCGCGCCACCGCGCGCCTGGGATTGTGCCGTTTTCGCTCGCAGGAGCTCGATCTGGGGTTCGATGCCCTTGTCGACCAACGGTGCAATCATCGTGACTTCGCGGTCCGCCAGCGCCGCTCCCTCCGCGCGCATCGCCGAGTCGACCTCGGCCTGACCCAATGCACGTTGGGCCTGGTCCAGCTTGGCCTGCTCGACCGAGCTCGCCGCGGCGAGCTCGGCCAATTGCGCCGAATAAAGCGATCGCTCGGTAGCGACGAGCTGGGGCGCGGCGGCGACCAGCGCCGGCGGAAAGACCGGCTCCGTGCCGCTGACTTCGCCCTTCAACCGAGCGACCCGTGCCACGAGCGCATTGTATGTTTCCGAGGTCTTCCCGAACTCAGACGCAAATTGCGTGCTGTCGAGTTCGAGCAGTGGTTGCCCGGCGGTCACCGTGACACCCGCCTTGACCAGGATCGTCTTGACCACCCCCCCTTCGAGATTGGAAACGATCTGCAACTGGCGCGACGGGATTACGCGGCCGGTTGCCGTCGCGGTTTCATCGACCTTGGCGATCGCGGCCCAAGCCAGCAACGCACTCGTGAAGGCAGCGATGGCCCAGAACAGATATTGCGACGCCTGGCTGGGCCTGGCGGTCGGGCTGGCGAGGGTCGCGACGGCGGCAGACGACATGGCGGCTTCCTTCAGTTGACGGCGACGGATTTGAGCACGTCGTCGCGCGGGCCGGCGGCGACGATCTTTCCGTGGTCCATGATGATGACACGGTCCGCCAACCGCAGCATGGATTGGCGGTGCGTGACGAGGACGACGGTCTTGCGCTGCAGCTCGGTTTCGAGCCGCGCAATCAGCGCGTTCTCGGACTGGATATCCATCGCGCTGGTCGGTTCGTCGAACAACAGGATCGGATGATCACTGGCCAGCGCCCGCGCCATCGCAATCGACTGCCGCTGACCGCCCGACAACCCTTCGCCGCGATCCGCAAGCTTGAGATCATAACCGTTGGGCATCTGGCCGATGAAATCATGCGTTCCCGACACGCGGGCCGCGCGGAGCACCGCGGCGTCGTCGACCGCGCTGTTCCCCAGAGCGATGTTCTCGCGGACCGAGCCGGTCAGGAGGAAGACGTCCTGCAGCACCGCACCGATATTGCGTCGGAGATCCTCCGGATGAAGCTGGCGGACGTCGGCATCGTCCACGAGCACGGCGCCCTCGCTTGGCTCGTAGAGCCCCAGGATCAGGCGCGCGATCGTCGATTTGCCCGACCCGACCCGGCCGACGATCGCCACGTGTTCGCCGGGCTCGATCAGGAAACTCACGTCGTCGAGCGCGCGGACCGTGCTGCCGGGATACCGGAAGATGACGTTGCGGAACTCGATCGTGCCGTCGAGTTTGGGTCGACGCAGGTAACGGGTATCGTCCCGCGCCTCGCCGCCGCTTTGCATCAACTGGTCGATATGGGCGTAGGCCGAGCGCGTGTGGCTGATGCGGGTCAGCAAGCTTGCGATCTGCCCCAGCGGGGCGACGCAGCGGCTGCCGAGGATCGATGCGGCGATGAGGCCGCCCATCGTCAACTGGTGATCGGCCACGAGATAGACGCCGAGGATGACGACCCCGATGTAGCAGACCTGTTGCGCGGACTGCGCGACGTTGATGGTGACCGCGGCGACCAGGCGCTGCTTCAGCGACGATGCCGCATGATCCTCGACCGCCTGCGCCCAGCGGCGCGCCATCAAAGGACCGGCCGACGACGATTTGATCGTCTCCAGCCCCGAAATGGTTTCGACCAGCACGCCCTGCTTCGACATGCCCTGCGTCAGCCCCTTGCCCGCCAGTTCGCCAAGCGACGGCTGCGAGAACAGCCCTACCCCGATCACCGCCGGAACGAGCGCGAGCGGGACGATGACGACCCACCCGCCGATCGCCCAGATGACGGTCAGGAACAACAGGATGAACGGGACATCCACGATCGCGACGAGCGTCGCGGAGGCGAAGAAATCCCGCAGCGATTCGAATTCGCGGAGCAACCCAGCAAAGGCGCCGTTCGATCCTTTGCGGCTTTCCATGCGCATCGACAGCATACGGTCGAAAATCGCGGTACCGACCGTGGCATCGATCCGCCGCCCCGCGATATCGACGAAGTAGCCCCGCAGCGAGCGCAGGACGAAATCGAACACCAGCACGATGCCCATCCCGACCGACAGTGCAATCAGGGAGTCGGTCGCGTTGTTCGGGACGATCCGATTGTACACCGTCATCGAGAACAGGCTGGTCGCCAGGCTGAACAGGTTGACGAGCGTGGCGGCCAGCGCGACCTGCAGATACAGGCCGCGGCTCGCGCGGATCGGGTCCATCAGCCAGGCCGCCAAGCGCGGCTTGTGCAGGACGATCGGGTGTTCGGTCATCGTCATCGGCTCCCTGAAGACTCGTTGGAGACAAATTGAAGCCCAGCAAGCGGCAGAATTTCGCCCGTCCGCGTCAGCAGCGTGTACCGCGCGACGTCGACATCGATCGTCGCTTGCAGGTAGCTGGTGGCGGCGACGAAATAGTCCTGTTCCGCGCGCAGCAACTCGATCAGCGTGCCGCGCGAGACGCGAAATTGCTCGGCATAGGCATCGCGGACACGGCGATTGGCGATATAGGCCGCCTCCAGCCGCGCCGATGTGCGACCGAGCGCCTCGAGGTCGGTGAAGGCGACCCCGGCGTCGCGATCGGCCTCGCCCTCGACCCGGTCCGCGATGAAGTCGGCGGAGCGTGCCTGCGCGCTGGCCTGATCGATCAGCCCGCGCTGATGGCCGCCTGCAAACAGGCTCTGCCGCAGGACGATGGTGCCCCGAACTTCATAATCGCTGCTGGTGAAAACGTCGTAACGCGCGCCGTTCACGCCCGCCGACAGGCGCGGCAGACGGTCGTCCCGCACCGCGCGATAGTCCCGCCGCGCCGCTTCCGCGCGATGCCGCGCGACCTGAACGCTGGGCGATTTGCTGGCGAGCGCCTCGGCGGCATCCCGGCTGCGGGCAAGGCTGCTGCTCGGAAGCGGTCGATCGAGACGGTTTGGCGGTTCGTCCTGAAAGACTTCCCGGTAGCGATTGCGCGATTGCGCGAGTTGCCGGTCGAAGCGCGTCCCCTGCGCCTGCGCGTCGGCAAGCATCGCCTCGGCGCGCGCAATATCGCTGATCGGCCCGACACCTTGCGCGGCCCGCAACCGAACGTCGGCCAGTATTTCGGTCTGCCGGGTCACCATTGCGGAACTGAGGTCGCACAGGGATTGATAGGCCAACACGTCGTACCAGGCGGCAATCGCCCGCAAGGCGGTTTCGGCGGCGACGCGTTCGACCTCGGCACTTGCCGCCTTGATCCGGTCGTTGGCAGCGGCGATCCGGTTGCCCGTCGCGCCGAAATCGAACAGGAGCTGGTCGCCCGTGACGGTCAGGTCGGTCCTGATCCGTGGCTGCAGGCTTTCGACGATCGCGGTACGACCGGCGAAATCGCGGGAGAGGACGCGATTGTAGAGCAGTTGCGTGTCGAGCTTGGGAAACAGACCCGAGCGAACCTGGGTTCGCACTGCCTTGGTCGCCTGCTGGTTGGTGATTGCCGACTCGACCGACGGATGGTGTTCGACCGCTGTTCCCAATGCCTGCAGGAACGGTCGCTCCGGCGCCGCCGTATGCGCGAAACGCAACAGCGGGTCCTTGGTGAAGTCGATGTCGAGCGGCGCTCCGCTGGGGGGTGGAAGGAGAATGGGATCAGGCGTCGTTGCGCCTGCCCCCGATACGATCACCAGCGAAGTAAGAAGGAATGCTGCAACCCCGATGTGCCAATAGTGGCATCCACGCTTCATTATTGCTTCCCCATTTGACGAACGCCGCGCCCCGTCGCGGCAAAGCCGACACCGCCGCGATCCCCGCCGCCCGAAGCGGGGACCGCGACGGTGGCGTCAGACGATGAAGTCGACCGCGAGCGGCCCGGTCAGATTGGTGGGCAGATGGCTGACCTCGAACACCCAGTCCTGGCCGGCCTGGTAGCCCGCGATGCCATTGCCATCGATGACCAGGAACGTGTGCCCCGCCAGTGTTCCCGCGGTCGGCGTGAAGAATTCCGCCGAATTGGGTTGCAACGCACCGTTGAAGATCGCCGCCAGATTGGCGTTGAAGGTAGCGGTGCTGAGCGTCCCGCTAGTGATGGTGGGCCGATACGTGTTCCACACATCCACGGCGCTGGGCAGGACGATCTTGTCCTTGGCGAAGTCGAAGTCTGCGAGGAAATCGTAGTTCGTACCGGTGTTCGTACCGGTCGACTCCGAGACCGCGTTGTAGACGAAGCGGTTGCTGCCGCCACCGCCGCGAAGCGTGTCGGCACCGGCGCCGCCGACGATCGTGTCGTTCCCCGCGGAGCCCGTGATGATGTCGTTCCCCGCGCCACCGTTGATCGAACCGATGCCGGTCAGGGTGATGCCCGTGAAATCATAGGTATCGGCGTTACCGGTGCCGTTGATCACGACGTTCGCGAATGCCCCCGCCGAAATCGTTTCCACACCATTGGTGGCCAAGTTGAAACTCGTCCCCAGACCAATGACGACATTGTTCTGCGAGGCGACGATGGTGTCGTTGCCGATCCCACCGAAGATCGCATCGACCCCGCTATTGGCACCGATCAGGAAGGTGTCGTTGCCGACGCCACCGTATAGCGTGTCGTCGCCGGAGCCGCCGTCGATCGTGTCGTTGCCGGCCGACCCGGTAATGGTGTCGCTGCCCCCGCCGCCGCTGATGACGTTAATTCCGGTGAGCGTCGTGCCACTGAAATCATAGACGTCCGTTCCGTTCGTGCCGGCGATCGTTACCCCTGTGAAGGCCCCGGCGGAAATCGCCTCGATACTGTTGGCTGCCAGCGAGAAACTGGTCCCCAGCCCGATCGTCGCCCCATTCGCCGTGGCAAGGATCGTATCCGCACCAGCGCCGCCGTAAAGCGCGTCGACGCCGCTGTTCAGGCCGATCAGGAACGTGTCGTTCCCTCCCCCGCCGTAGAGCGTGTCGTTACCAGCGCCACCGTCGATCACGTCGGCGCCGGCCGAGCCGGTGATGGTGTCGGCGCCCCCGCCGCCATTGATCGAGGTGATGCCGGTCAGCGTGACCGTCGAAAAGTCGAGCGTATCGGCGCCGTTGGTTCCGGCGATGGTAACCCCGGCGTGGCCGTCCGCCGTGATCGCCTCGACATTGGCGATCGACGACAGTGCGATCACGGTATTGTCGGCAATCGCCTTGATCGTGTCGCTGCCCGCCCCGCCGTTGACCGCGACCGCGGCCGTGGTGCCACTGAAGACGAAGACATCGTCGCCCCCGCCGCCGCCCAGCGTGTCCGCACCTCCGAGACCGAAGACCAGGTCGTTCCCGGCGGTTCCGATGGTGGTGTTGGCACCTGCCGTCCCGATATAGGCGGTCTCGGTCGAGGCTACCGTGTGCTGCCCGAATGGATCGGTATAGGTTACCTGGAGCCGGACAAACTGGTTCGCCTGCGCCGCCGTGGTGGTCAGGGAGGCTGTGGTCCGCCCCGCGATATTGGTCCATGCGGTGCCGTTGGCCGACGACTGCCATTGATAGCTGAGCGTCAGCGCGCCGATCACGTCCGGGTCAGCAAGCGTGCTGGTCGCGTTGAGCGTGACGGCCGCCCCGTTGATCGAATAGCTCGACAGGTTGAGGGTGCCCGTCACGGCTTCGTCGACGTTGACGACGCTAACCTTGATATCCTGCATCGTTGCGCCGGCGGCATCGCTCGCCTGCACCACGACGTCGTAGATATTGCCGCCGCCCGCGGCGAGCGGTGCCTCGAAATTGGGTGCTGTGCGGAACGAAAGGGCGCCCGTCGTCGCGTTGATGGTGAACAGCGCCGCGTCGGCGCCGGCGCCGGCGCCGGTAACGATCCAATAGCTGATCGGAAGCGTCGCTACCGCCGCCACCGTTCCAGCGAGCGTCGTGTTCTCGTTGAGCGAGAAGGTCGCCGGGGACTGGAACACCGGCGTCGACAGGTTGAAGACCGTGCCGGTCCCGGTGGTCTCGTTGAAATTGAACTCGAGCGCCTGGATCCCGACCAGCAGGTCGGTGCCATCGCCTGGCGTGATACCATCCGCCAGCAGGCCGGTTGGCCCGACCGGACGATGATCGTGAACCAGCAAGGCCGAAATGACATGGCCGCTCGCATCCGTGACGGTCACGCTCTTGATGTCGTAATCGGTGAAGGCCCCGGTATAGGCCGCGATATTCGCTGTCCCGTCAGTCCCGTTGTCGCCGAGCACATAGTCCTTGTAGGCGCGCGATTGCAGCAGCGTCGTCAGGTGCTTCTCGAAGCTGACCCCGGCGAACCCGTCCGCGACGACGGCGGCGTTCGCCGCGTCGAGCAGGCCGTTATGCTGCAGCGTCGCATCGTCATAGATGCGGTGGCTCGCCCCTTCGGCATTGGTCGAGAAGTCGTTGGCCGCCTGATAGGCGTCCGTCGGGTGCGAGGGGCTGGCGTAGGTGCCGATCAGGCTGTCGAGCCGGATCGATCCGCCGATGATCACATCGTTGCCACCGCGGCCCATGATCACGTCGTTGCCCGATCCGCCGACGAGCCAGTTGTCGCCATGGCTGACCGGTGTCGCGCTCGGATCGGCCGGGCTGTCGCCGTAGAGATGATCGGCGTTCTTGGTGCCGATGATCCCTTCCATCTCGAACCAGACATCGCCCGTCGTCGTTGCAGCGGTAATCCCCGGAGGCAACGGCGTCTTGTCCCTGGGCAGCTGGCTGACCGCTGCCTGGTTGGCGAGATCGCCGACGAGGCCGTTGGTGCCGGTCTGCTGGCTATAGTCCGCAAAATCGAACCCGTCGTCGGTGCTGGTGCCATTGGCGTTGGTCGCGGAGTCGCCCCCGATCAGCACGTCGCCGCCGCCGCCGTTGCCCGCGACATCGGCGATATCGCCGGGGCGCAGGATGTCGTCGCCGCTGCCGCCGAACAATTGGTCGACGCCTGGACCGCCGTCGAGGATATCATCGCCATTGTCGCCGTTGAGCGTGTCGACCCCGGTACCGCCGTTGATATAGTCGTTCCCGTCGCCACCGAAGACGGTCGGGTCGGTATCCTGACCACCATAGATATAGTCGTCGCCGACGCCGCCGAAGATCTTGTCGATGCCGATGCCGCCGAAGATATGATCGTTGCCCGCGCCACCGATCAGCTGATCGAGACCGTTGACACTCGAACCCGAGGATTCGCCGAAGACCCAGTCGTCGCCGGTGCCGCCATCGATCAGGTCGGGCGCGTCGCCGCCGACCAGATAGTCGTTGCCGTCACCACCGTAGATCGAGTTGTGCCCCGCATTGGCGTTGCCGCCGTAGATGATATCGTTGCCGCCATCACCGTAAGCGGTGTCGTCGCCAATCCCCATCTGGATAAAGTCGTCGAACTTGGTGCCGACGATCACTTCAGCAGAATTGGCGCCGCCATCGATGCTGCCGTCCTTGTTGACCGTCGTGGCATCGGGGCGCGCATCATAGATGTAATTCTCGCCGAAGCTGATCACCGGCGAACCCGGGGTGGTGTCGTCGCCAAATGCCAGCGTGACATTGTGCCGCCCGATGTTGCCGTTGAGCGCAGTGGTCGCCGCATCCTCGGAATAGATGCCGACGCCGTGCCCGCCGACGCTGTTCAACCCATTGTCGCTGGTCAGGCCGTTCGTGTCCGCCGCATGCGCATCGATGATCGCACCATATTTGTGCTGGTCCGCGCCGAGATAGACGAACGACGTCGGCGTGGCGCTGGCGACGCCGTTGGCGTCGGTGTTGGCGTCATAATAGAGCGGCTTGCTGCCATCGGCCAACGCCGCGTTGGTCCAGGCCATCGTCGTCCGGTCGAAGACCTTGACGTGGTTGGCGTCGAACAGGTCGGTGACCTGTTGCCCCCAGAGGTCGTAGATCGCCCCGGTCTTGACGACCGTGGAATTGAAGACGCCCGGCGTCGACCCGGACCACAGATGCGTTGCCGCGTCGAACACCTTGACCCAGCTGCCGTCGGATTTGGACCCGGCGTACAGATCGCCCGCCTTGGTCGGATCGCTCAGATCGCCGGTCGCGACTTTCGCGGCGCGACCCTGGTCGTAATATTCGTCCGCATAGGCAAAGATGTTGCCGTTGAGATGTTGCGTCCCGGTATTGCGCTCGACGATGTCCTTGAACTGTTCGTTCTGGATTTCATTGCCGAAGGACGTGTTGACCAACCGCTGGAGATAATAGAAGCGGTCGCCGTCCATCAAATTCTCGATCTGGTTGACGAAGATCGCGTCGAACGTTTCGCCGAGCAGGCCGCCGGCGACATGGACTTCGGCAAGGCCGCCGATCCAGAGGTCGATATGATTGACCCCGTCGGCAGGATCGCCGACGCCGATGTTGTTCATGAAATTGTGCGCGTAGAGCTGATCCCAGCCGTTGGTCGCGGCGATCGCCGCCTCGCTGTCGGACAGCGTCTGCCCCGCCTGCAAATTCGCGAGATCGACGATCGTCGAAGCCTTGGCCAGATCGCCATCGAAAGAATAGGCCGCGACGAAATCGGCGATCCGCTCAGGGTGGACCATATTCTGCTGGAACGCCGCCCAGCTCGTATAGACCTGCCCGATCCCCGCTGCCGCCTTGAATGCGTTAAGCGTGGGCAGACCGATATCACGACCGCGCGCGATGTTGATCGCGCCTAGATCGAGCGGTTGCGCGAGCAGCCCTTCGTTGAGGCTTGGCGTCACGATCTGGTCGACTTCGTTCATCAGCTGGCGCGCCGCACCCTGGACGACCGCGCCCGCACCCACGGTTGCGAACTTGCCGGGGTTGAGGAAGGCTTCCTCCAGCGCGTAGCTCATGATCTTGCCCGTGACGCCTCCCGCCGGATCCATCGTGTCGAGCGTCTCGCGCAGCGTCGAATGGCCGAAGCGATACGCCGCCTGCCCGAATTCGAGCGAGATCGCGGCGTTGCGCGCGGTGCTGACGCCGGCGAACTCCTGGATGTTGGGCGACACGGCGCGGGAGAATTGATCGACCGCGACATGCTGATACTCCATCTCGACGGTCACCTTGGCGCCGTTGAAGACGGTATCCTGGTTCCACGAGAGCAACCCGTTCGCATCGGTGTAATTGCCTGCCGCGGAGATGCCGTTGGTCACCACGCCGCCCTGGATCGTCGCGGACACCGTATTGTCGACCATGACATAGCCGGCAAAGTGATGCTGAGTGTCTGCCTGCGCCGTCGCGAGGGTGGTGCTGGCAGCGTAGAAGTTCCCGTCGGTATCGCGTGCCAGGACGCCGCCGGTCGCCTCGAAGTGGTTACCTGTCCCCTTCGCGTCTTTGACGCTCGAGACGAAGCTGTCGGTGATCGTCTGGTTGGTTACGGCAACCGCGGTTTCCCAATTGTGCACGGTCGTGTGATTGGGGTTGAGGCTGGTGCCGTTCAGATGACCCGACGCGGTCGCCTGCGCGTCGAGGCTGGCGATCGTCGCC
This sequence comes from Sphingomonas sp. TREG-RG-20F-R18-01, assembly GCF_022662475.1. Classification (GTDB taxonomy): domain Bacteria; phylum Pseudomonadota; class Alphaproteobacteria; order Sphingomonadales; family Sphingomonadaceae; genus Sphingomonas. The sequence goes on along the minus strand of NZ_JAKNQQ010000003.1, from coordinate 158,492 downwards.
TCGAGGTTCTGCACCTGGAAGCCATGCTCCTCGTGCCAGACTTGATGAATCGCGGTCAGGCCAAAATTCTCGTTCGCGCGCCCGTCGCCGGCGACATAATGGTCGCCGACCGAATCCAGCAGCACTTCACCGACCGCCGCATGCACCGCGTCGCTGATCGGCGCGCCGGGCGCGTTGAAGAGTGTCTTGGTGATGCTGAAATCGGTGAAGTTGACCCAGGGCGACAGGGCCGCAACGCCGGTATAGGTTCCCGCACCGGGCAAGCCCGCCGCGACGGTGAGCGTCACGACGCCATTGACGATCGCAAGGCTGCCGACTCCCGCAAGGCTCGCGTTGAGCGTGGCGATCGCATCGAGCGCAAGCGCCGACGTGAGGTGTGCGCCGTCCACGTGCGGGTTGATGTCGATCAGAAGCGGTTCGGCGCTGGAATGTGTGATCAACCCGGTCAGGTCGACTGGTCCAGCCTTGGTCGGGTCGACCCAGTGCAATTGTCCGCCGATCACCGTCGTTCCGTTGACGGTCTGGCCGTCGAGGTACGCGACCTCGGTCCCCGTGCTGTCATAATAGCCGACATGGCCTTGCGCATCGCGATGCCGGAGCGCGTCCGTCACGTCGTCCCACGTCAGCGCGGTGCGTCCGGTCGCCGTGATCGCCGCGCGAAGTTCGTTCAGCGTCGGCAGCATGGCGGTCGTCGCTGCGCCGAATGCGTTGGTGTACGATACGGTCTGGTGCCCATCCAGCAACTTGGCGCCCGCGACATACTGCCCCGGGTGGTTCGGATCGGCCACCCATTCGCGCAGGATCTGCGTGACGTCGCTCGCCGAGCCGTACGTCTGGCTCTGGTCGATATAGGGCGAGGAGTGGTTGATGTAGGTCGGGTTCTGCAACGCGAGAACCGCGCCGACCGTGGAGTTCTGCGTCGCCCCGCCGAGCGAAGCTATGTCATCCGCGGTTCCCCAGACGCCATCCGCGCCCGCGCGCGACAAGGCTAGACCATTGGCATCCTTCACCGCGACCCCGTTGGCATCGACCACCGAATGCGCCAGGTCGTGTCCATCGAGGACGTTCCCCGCGGTATCCTTCAGCCAGGTATTGTCGACGGTCGCGCGCGTGATGGTGATCGACGTCGTCGGCCGTCCGTCGTTGCCGATCACGCCGTAGAGCGGATCGTTGACCGCGAGCGGGATCGTGATGTTGACGCTATGTCCCTGCCCGTCGACCGCCGCCTTGCCGATGAAGTCGAGGCCATGATCGAAGAACTGTCCGAACAGCGCGAGAAACTGGTTGTTCGGCGCGTTGCCGCCGATCGAGGCGATATTGCCGTAGAAATATTCGTGATTGCCGAACCCGGTGATATTGTTCGCATCGGTATTCTGCTTGTCGTGCTGCCCGACGGTCGCGAGCGTCCCATACCCCGCGCCGCTGTACAGGTTGGCATCGCCGTTGGGCGTGACGCCTCCCGACCCATCGGGCTGCCCCGGCTGCAGCGGAACCGACGTATCGACGATCGCCGCGCCGACGACCAGTCCGCGGGTATCGATCGTCTTGCTCGCATCATATTGGAACGCCTGGAGCTGCGCCGAGGTCTGTCCCGAATAATAGACCACATGTCCCTTGGCATCGTGCATCAGGACGACGCCGTCGCCGCTGAGATAGTGCCCCTTGGCGTCATAGGTCACATGGCCGCCGGTGGTGACGGTCTCGCTGATCATTCGCGGGGTGTAGTCGACGACGCTCTTGCCCGGATTGTAGCTCGCCATGTCGAGCCCGGTGGTCGTGCCGACGGTCTGCGCCGCGGTGATCTTGGCGGCCAGGCCGGGGTGATACGTCGGATCGAGCTCGCCGCCCGAAAGATAGCTCGATGGCGCCAGTGGCGTCGTGACCGGTGCGCCCGCAGCATGGGTCCCGGACGCGTCCGAAATCATCGTCTGGACCGTCAGCGTCTGGCTCAACGTATTGGTCGACACGACGAGATGATGTCCGTCCGTCGTCGTCGTCGTCGTCGCCACGACACTGTGATCCAACGTATTGTACGTGACCGTCACCGTGCCGTTGCCGACCGGAACCGTGGTGGTGTGGCTCGTCAGCGGGCCATCACTGGCGACGGCGCTCTGGCTGGTGGAGGTCGAGACTGCGCCCAGCACCTGTTTCAGGTAATGATTAAAATCCGCCGCCGACTGCCGCGTGAACGGTTGATTGGCCGCGCCCCAGAATTGCTGGCCAGGCAATAGGTTATTGTAATTTCCTGTTACGTAGCGCAGCCCCGCGATGTCGACATACCCGCTGTACGATGCGCCATACAGCGCGAGATTGGCGCTGATTTCCGTCGGCGTCGGGACATGCTGCCCGCCATTGGTCGGATCTACGATCAGCGTACCGTTTGCGTCGTAAACCGCACTATCGCCGGTCCAGTTGATGACCACAACCAAGACGCCGTTCGCATTCTTGGTGAATAGCGGGCGAAAGTTGATCTGCGCCAACAGAAGTTCAATGTCGGAAAGATTGAAGGAGAATGTCCTCAGCGTCATCGAACTGATCCCTCTATAGAGCTAACACATGGTCGATCGTTGGCCGAACGGCGTCTCTTGCCGCTCGACCTATCCACTACACACTCTCTATTGACGGCCCCTCTGCCCCGAAGCACGTTCTTGTGAGTTTATGCCCGATTCGGGGGTAGTGCCGCATCCGTTAAACAGATGATGCCGGAAATGATTTTCCGCCGCGCCGAAGGAGCATGGATCCCAGCGTTGATCGCGCACACGCTTGGTTTCGCGCGCGGCTCGGTCGAGAAAGAGGTCATTGGTATGTTTACGCGCACTCGGTCCCGCACTGCCCCCGCCGAGATCGGCTGGGCACTCATGCCGACTGCGGCAAGCCTGATCTGGGACGCGCCATCTGCGTTCGACCGCAAGGTGGCCAAACCGCAGTCGGCCAAATCCGTGCAGTTATGCCCCGCCGCAATTGATTTCGACGCACGCAACATCGTCGTATCCTGTCCGGTCGACCTGCACCTGCGCTTCGATTTCGATCCCAAGGGCCAGCCGCATCTGGTCAATATCGATGGACCGCAAAGCACCGTGCGTTCGACGGCGCTCAACCAGATGCTCACCGTCGTGGCCCGCAATGAATGGCGACATCCGGATCGACCAATCATCCAGATCGTCACGCCCTATGTGTTTCTCTCTGACACGCCGGCCTGGTTGAACCAGTTTCCACCGTTCCTGGATTATGGGTCACTCGCCATGCCGGGCTTGATGATCGGCGGGCGGTTCCCGGTCCATATCTGGCCGCGCCAGCTGATGTGGGCGTTCGAGTGGCATGATGTGACTCAGCCGTTGAAGCTGCGACGCGGCCAGCCGTGGTTTTATCTCCGCTTCGATACCCCCGACCCGGATCGTATTCCACGCCTCGTCGAGGCGGTCCTCGTTCCCGACGTGAAGGCATATATCGACAGCCTCAGCGGCGTGGCCAATTACGTCAATCGCACGTTCGCGCTGTTCTCTCGCGCGCAGCACCGACGGCCCGAGCGGATGCTCGTGAAGGCGTGAGCGGTCCGCGTCCTCCGGCGTTCCGCGGATGGGGTCGTCGCTTTCTTCGTCAGCCAGGGTCCGGCCATGCGCCGCGTTCCCCCGGTGGCTCACATCAAGGTATCGATCACGCCCCCGTCGACGCGAAGAGCAGCCCCCGTCGTGGCCGACGCCAAGGGCGACGCGAGATAGACGACCATATTCGCCACTTCTTCGACCGTCGCCGCGCGCTGGATGATCGAGCTGGACCGGTGCTTCTGCACGAACGCCGCGGCGACGTCCGCGATCGGCTTGCCGGATCGGGCACGCTCCGTCTCCAGCATCGCCTCGACGCCCTCGGACAGTGTCGGGCCGGGCAGCACCGAGTTCACGGTCACGCCGGTGCCGGCCATCCGCTTCGCAAGCCCCCGCGCGAGAGCAACGTCGGCGGTCTTGCTGACCCCGTAATGGATCATCTCGACTGGAATGTTGAATGCCGATTCCGACGCCAGCAGGAGGAAGCGCCCCCAGCCTTTTTCTTCCATCCCCGGCAGATATGCTCGCGCCAGTCGTACGCCAGCCATCACGTTGATCTGCCAGTGCCGGTCCCAGGTGGCGTCGTCGGTCTCGAAGAAGTCGGCAGGCTGGAAGATGCCAAGATTGCTGACGACGATGTCCGCCTGCGGCACCGCAGCGAACAGGAGATCATGGCCCTCGACGCTGCCGAGATCGGCGGCTACGCCGCGCGCACTGCCGCCGATCCGCGCGACCGCGGCGTCGACCTTTTCCGGCGTTCGGCCGTTGAGCACCACCGCCGCACCCGCCTTTGCAAGCCTCTGCGCGATACCGAAGCCGATGCCTTCGGTCGAACCCGTGACGAGAGCGGTCTTGCCTTGGAGATCGATGTTCATGGGTACGTCCTTTGATCGCTGGAGCTGAAAGCGCGCGCCAGCGAGATGGTGTGGCTTGCTCCGATCTTGTAGCCCCGATCGCATGAGCGAAGCCGCGGCCGGCAACGCCCTTTCGGGCTGCCCAGGTGCGCCGCATCCCAGGAACGGGCGGCAGGCCGCCTGCCCTGGCGCGTTGCGCCTTTCCGTCCAAGCGCTTGCACATCAGTCCCGTCGTCCGCATCCTCCACGGGCATGGGCAGGTGGTGACACAATGAAACGGCTTGGAATGATGACAGCCGCGGCGATGGTCGTCTGCGCACCCGCCTGCGCCCGTTCCGATCCTGGCACCCCAAGTTTTCCGGTCACCATCGCGATCGATGCAGGCAGTCCGGGAAAGCCCGTCGACCCGGTCTGGCGTTTCTTTGGTGCGGACGAACCCAATTACGCAACGATGAAGGACGGCCGCAGCACGTTGGCGACATTGGGTTCCCTCGCCCATGATCGCGTATACTTCCGAACCCATAATCTGCTGACGTCGGGCGACGGCACGCCTGCCTTCAAATGGGGGTCCACCGGCATCTATTCCGAAACTCCGGACGGGCGGGCGATCTACAACTGGAGCGTTGTCGACCGGATCTTCGACACGTACCGCGCCCGTGGGGTCAAACCCTATGTCGAACTCGGCTTCATGCCGCAGGCCCTGTCGACCAAGCCCCTCCCCTATCAACACGACTGGCGACCGGGCAGCGGCACGTTGCGGACCGGTTGGGCCTATCCGCCGCGCGATTACGGTCGTTGGGAGGCGCTGATCCACGCGTGGGTGCTGCACTGCATCGCACGCTATGGCCGCCAAGACGTGGCAAGCTGGTATTTCGAGACCTGGAACGAAGCCAATTTGCCGCAATATTATTGGGGTGGCACACGCGAAGAGTTCTTTCGCCTGCACGACGCTGCCGTCCGTGGCGTGCGGCGGGCCTTGCCGGAGGCGCGGGTCGGCGGACCGGACAGCGCGGGCGCCGGTGACGATTTCCTCGCGGCGTTCATGGCGCACGAGCAAGCGGCCGGGATGCCCCTCGACTTCCTCTCCTTCCACGCCAAGGGCCAGCCCGAAGTCATCGCGGACGCGAACGGCCGTCATGTTCGCATGGGCTTGAACGCGCAGCTGAAGGCGGCCGATCACGAGTTCGCCGCGATCGCCGCGAACCCTGCCTTCCGGAACACGCCCATCATCATCGGTGAAGCGGACCCGGAAGGCTGTGCGGCCTGTCAGGGTCCGGCCAACGCCTACCGCAACGGCACCCTGTACTCGAGCTATACGGCCGCCGCGTTCCCGCGCCTGTTGGCGCTCGCGGGGCGGCGTGGCCTGCATCTCGAGGGTATCCTGTCCTGGGCATTCGAATTCGAGGATCAGGCGCCGTTCGCCGGTTTCCGGCAACTGACCTCGAATGGCATCGATTTGCCGATCATGAACCTCTTCAAGATGTTCGCCAAAATGACGGGGCGGTATCTCCCGGCCACGTCCGACCATCAGGTCGCGTTGGACACGGTACTGCGTGACGGCGTGCGCGACACCGCGGACGTCGGCAGCGTCGCCAGTCTCGACGGAGACGCCGTTTCAGTTCTGGTCTGGCACTATCACGACGACGATCAACCCGGACCAAAGGCCGAGATACACCTCCAACTGCGCCGCTTGCCGCGTGCGTTCGCGCGGGGCGTTGCGCTGACGCAGTATCGGATCGACGCGGACCACTCGAACAGCTTTGCCACCTGGCGCGCGATGGGATCGCCGCTGGCCCCCACGAACGAACAGCGGGCGGCGTTGCTGAAGGCCGCTGAACTTGCGACGATGGACCCGGATCCGGAACAACTTCGCGTCCATGGCGGTATCGCCAGCCTGGCGTTTGCCCTGCCGCGACAGGGTGTCTCGCTGCTGGTCATGAGCCCGGTGCCGCGCGCGGCAGCACATCGATCGGTCGCTGTCGACCACTAGCGAAACGGCGCGAACGCTGGGGCTTCGACAGCACCATGGTCGAAGGGTGGGTTCAACCGGTCAGCGCAACGCATCATTCTCGAGGTGAGAGGGGTGCAAGCGATGAAGCAGCGGAAGCGGATCTACTACTCGGCCGAGCAGCGTTCGGAGATTTGGGACCGATGGCGACGCGGCGAGTCGATGAGTTCGATCGGACGACGGTTTGATCGGGAGTCCTCATCAGTGTTTTCGGTGCTGTCGCCGTCAGGTGGCATCCGACCTCCCGAGCGCAGGCGAGCGGCACGGGCCCTGAGCCTGACCGAGCGCGAGGAGGTCTCCAGAGGCTTGGTCGCGGGGCGCTCGCTACGGGCGATTGCGGCGCAGCTTGGCCGGTCGCCATCGACGATCAGCCGGGAGGTAGGGCGTAACGGAGGGCGGGACCGCTACCGCGCGACGGTGTCTGATCAGGCGGCCTGGGAGCGTGCGCTGCGCCCCAAGCCCTGCAAGCTGGCTTGCTATCTGGCCTTGCGCCGAACAGTGTCGGCGAAGCTGCGCCGCAAATGGTCGCCCGAGCAGATTGCGGGCTGGCTGGGGCGCCGCTTCGCCGACCAAGAGCAGCACCGCGTGTCACACGAGACGATCTACAAAAGCCTTTATATCCAGGCACGTGGCGTGCTGAAGAAGGAGCTGCTCGAGCATCTGCGGGCCAAGCGTACGATCCGGCGCTCGCGCCATGCCAGCCTGAAGCGCGACGGGCTCGGCCAGATCAGGGACGCGGTCCCGATCAGCGAACGGCCGCCGTGCGTCGAGGACCGCGCCGTGCCCGGGCACTGGGAGGGCGACCTCATCTCGGGCGCGCGCGGCAGCCATGTCGTGACGCTGGTCGAGCGGCAGTCGCGCTACGTGATCCTGGCCAAGGTCGCGAACAAGCAGACCGCGACCGTCGTCTCAGCGCTGATCGGGCAGGCGCGCAAGCTCCCCGGAGACCTCTGCCGGTCGCTGACCTGGGACCGCGGCAAAGAACTTGCTGACCACCGACGCTTCACCCTCGCGACCGATGTCGAAGTCTACTTTTGCGATCCGCATAGCCCCTGGCAGCGCGGCACCAACGAAAACACCAACCGGCTCCTGCGCCAATACCTGCCCCACGGCATCGATCTCTCCACCTTCAGCCAAGCCCAGCTCAGCAACATCGCCCGGCAGCTTAACGAACGACCCCGAAAAACCTTGAACTACGAAACGCCCGCTGAGATGTTCGCCAAAGCCGTTGCGTTCACCGGTTGAACCCACCCGCGATTGCGGACGTTCGGAACCCGGCCGCCCATTTCCGCATCCGGACTTCAGTGAGCGGGGCGCATGCGGTCACGGGTTGACCGATCCCGTCTGTGCGCTTCCAGCACCACCCACCGCAAGATCGTGCCTGGCGGCGAAGAGCGACTGGTCACGACGCGCTCGGCCCGCTAGGGGGCCGGCTCCCTATCACAGACAGGACATGTCCCATGAACAATGCCGAGCTGAACGAGAAGATCGCGACCGCCAACGACATCTCCAAGGCAGACGCCAAGGCGATCGTCGACAGCGTCTTCGCAGCGATTGCCGAAGCGGCGCAGGCCGGGGAAGAAATCGCACTTGCCGGGTTCGGCAAGTTCAAGGTCAAGGACAGCCCCGCGCGCGAAGGCCGCAACCCGTCGAACGGCGAGACCATCCAGATCGCGGCATCCAAGAAGCTCGGCTTCGCGCCCGCCAAGGCGCTCAAGGATCGTCTGAACGGCTGATCGGTCGTCGAGCATCGGGATCCCGAGCGATCCCGATGCTCGATCGCCCTTGCCGACACCGCGCGCAATTTGATCCTACGACCGGGCACGCCGCCACCGCGGCTGAGATCCGCGGTCGGCATCCACGGACAGGCGTGAGCCCCATCGGTTCACGAGACCGGGACGCGATCCCTCCGGCGCGCGCGCGGCACCATGAACAATAATTCATTCGTGTTTTCGGAACGTTGCTGGCTTTGTCGGGGCCGCCCGTCATCCGGCCCGCTCGCGCGGTCGATGACATCTGACCCACGGGAGCAGCATGTCGGTGGAAGTGCCAACCATCTCGTCCGGGGGGATCTCTGCGGGCATCTCGCAGCTTGGTGCGGAACTCCAGTTTCTGCGCGACGGGCATGGCCGCGACTTGCTGTGGGATGGTGATCCCGCGGTCTGGCATGGGCGCGCGCCGATTCTGTTTCCGGTGATCGGCTTGCTCGAAGGCGGATGCTATCGGCTCGACGGCCAGCGCTATGCCATGCCAAAACACGGTTTCGCACGCCATTCGACGTTCGATATCATAGACCAGGCAGCGGACGCGGTGACCTTCCGGCTGTCGGCATCCGAGCAGACTCGCGCCGTCTATCCGTTCGCGTTCCAGCTGGACATCCAGTTTTGCGTGTCGGCAACGCAGCTGCGCGTCACGGCGGACATCGCCAATTTCGGCGACGTCCCGATGCCGGCAAGCTTTGGGTTCCATCCGGCGCTACGGTGGCCGCTCCCGTTCGATCAGCCGCGTGCGATGCACACGATCCGGTTTGCGCAGGACGAACCTGCGCCGATCCGCCGGATCAACGCAGACGGTTTTCTCCTGCCCGATCCGCAGCCGACGCCCGTTTCCGGCGATACGCTGGTACTGCGCGATGACCTGTTCGTCGCCGATGCGGTCATATTCGATCGCCTGAACAGCCGCAGCGCAAGCTATGGTCCCCCGGTCGGTCCCCGGCTGGCGATCGACTTCGCCGACTTCCCGACGCTGGGGGTGTGGACGAAGCCGGGCGCCGACTTCCTATGCATCGAACCATGGCAGGGCTTCGCCGATCCGGTGGGCTACGCCGGCGACCTTCGTGACAAACCCGGCATCCTCGAGATTGCGGCGGGATCGAGCAAGCGGCTCGCCATGTCCCTGACCCTCACGACCTGATGACATCCCCGCACAAAGGAGCAAAGACGATGTTCGATACCAGCGTGGCAATCGTGACGGGTGGGGAATCGGGCATCGGCGCCGCTTGCGCAAAAGCGCTTGGCGATGCCGGGGCGCGGGTCGTGATCACCTATTTCAAGGATGCGGCCGCGGCGCAGCGGGTATGCGAATCAATCGGCGGCGAGACGCGCGCGATCGCCGTTCAGGCCGACGTCGGCGACGAATCCGCGGTTGCACGACTGTTCGACATGGCGGAAAAGACGTTCGGCACCGTCAGCTTGCTGGTCAATTCCGCAGGCCTGAACATGAGCGGCGTGTTGCTGGCGGACATGGAACTGGCACAGTTCGACCGCGTGATCCGATCGGATCTCTACGGCCCCTTCTTGACGTGCCGCGCGATGGTGCGGCGGCTCGAAGCGAAAGCGATGAAGGGGCGGATCGTCAACATTTCCTCGATCCACGAACGCGCGCCGCGCCCGGGCGGGGTGGATTACGATTCCGCCAAGGGTGGGCTGTCGCAGCTGACGGCGACGCTTGCCCTCGAACTCGCGCCGAAGGGCATCGCGGTCAATGGCGTCGCGCCCGGGATGATCCTGACGCCGATGAACCAGAGCGCGCTCGACAACGCCGCCGAGCTTGCCGCCAAGGAAGCCGCGATTCCCTGGCGACGCGCCGGGCGGCCCGACGAGGTTGCGACACTGGTCGTGTTTCTCCTGTCGCCCGCCGCCGACTATATCACCGGCACCACGGTGACGATCGACGGCGCATTGTCGCTCACCGTCGCGCAGGGGGCCTGACATGGCGGTGGACTTCAACGTCGAGCAGATCGACCCGCTCGGGATGGTCGGCAACGAGGCGGTCTCGCGCCGCGACCTGATGAGCCCTTACGTCTGGGGTCTGGATGACGGCAGCTACGCCATGCTGGTCCGTGCCGTACCGCGTCCTGGCGAGACGGGCGACACCGGCACGATCTGGTATGCGACGAGCAGCGACGGGCTGCGCTTCACCGCCAGCGATACGCCCGTGCTTGCCCCTGGCCCGGGCTTGGACGACATCGGCGGCTGCGAGGACCCTACCCCGGTGTTCCGAACGGATGGCAGCGTGGTGATCTATTATACGGGCGTCGACGCTACGCACTCGCATGGCGAAATGCTGTACGCCACCGGTCCCTCGATCGACTGTCTGACGAAACAGGGGGTCGCGATGCAGAACACCCCGAGCCAGGGCAACATCAAGGAGGCGACGGTCGATCGCACCAAAGGCGGCGGCTGGCGCATGTTCTACGAGTTCGCGCGGGACGAAGCATCACTCGTCGGTCTGGCGATCAGCGATGGCATCGCGGGACCGTGGACCGATGAGCGCGATCCGTTCGCGCCGCGGACGGACAGTTGGGATAGCTGGCATCTTTCGACTGGTCCGCTGCTGACGACGGACAAGGACCGCCCGGTGATGTTCTATAATGGCGCCACCCATGACGCGCGCTGGCGGATCGGGTGGGTCGCGTTCGATGCCGAATATACCACGGTCGTCGGGCGCTGCATCGAACCGCTCATCACGCCGCCGCCCGCACTGGAACGGACGGCGACCGACATCGCATTCGCAGCCTCGGTGGTCGTCGTGGGCGAGCAGATCTGGCTCTATTACTCCCTGGCCGACACACATCTGTACCGCGCGATCCTCCGCCGGAGCTGAACCCCGACGAAATCGTACGATCAAGTTTGTAGGGCAATCGTCCCATCGGCTTTCCCCGATGGTTGACGGTCGGAATTCCATCGTATAATCCCGATGGATGCCGCCCGACGATGCCCTCGCCATTCTCGCCGCGTTGTCCCACCCGACGCGACTGGGCGCGTTTCGGCTGCTCGTTCGACAGGAACCCGACGGCCTTTCCACCGGCCAGCTGGTGGACCATGCGGGTCTCACGCAAAGCACTTTCTCGACGCATCTCGCGGTGTTGGCGAAGGCGGGGCTGATCACCTCCGAGAAACGCGGGCGCCAGGTCATTCAGCGCGCGAACATCGATGCGCTTCGCGACCTCATGCTGTTCCTGGCGAAGGATTGTTGCGAGGGCCGTCCGGAACTGTGCGAGCCGCTGCTTGCCGAACTTACCTGTTGCTGACCGGAAGAGCGCCATGACCGACATCGTCATCTACCACAATCCTGCCTGCGGCACGTCCCGCAACACCCTTGCGTTGATCCGCAACTCGGGTGTCGAGCCGCATGTGGTGGAATATCTGAAGACCCCGCCAGCGCGCGCGTTGCTCGTTCAGTTGATCGCACGCGCGGGGCTGCAACCCCGCGATCTGCTGCGGGAGAAAGGGACGCCCTACGCCGAGCTCGGGCTGGGCGACGGTACGCTTTCGGACGCGGTACTGGTGGACGCGATGATCGAGCACCCGATCCTGATCAATCGGCCGCTGGTCGTCACGCCGCTGGGCGTCAAACTCTGTCGTCCATCCGAAGCGGTCCTGGATATCCTGCCCGACGCGCAGCTTGGCGCGTTCGCCAAGGAAGACGGCGAACCAGTCGTCGATGCCACGGGTCAGCGCATCGCCTGATGCTTGCGGCCCTGCTGATCTTCGTCGTCACCATTGTTTTCGTGATCTGGCAGCCGAAAGGGCTGGGCATTGGCTGGAGCGCGATGGCGGGTGCCGGCGTGGCGTTGCTGGCAGGTGTCATCGGGTGGGGCGACGTGCCGGTGGTCTGGCACATCGTCTGGAACGCGACCGCCACGTTCGTCGCGATCATCATCATCAGCCTGTTGCTGGATGAAGCCGGACTGTTCGAATGGACGGCGCTTCACGTCGCGCGCTGGGCCGGCGGCAAGGGTCATCGACTGTTCGCGCTCGTGGTGCTGCTGGGCGCTGCCGTGTCTGCTTTGTTCGCCAATGACGGCGCGGCCCTGATCCTGACGCCGATCGTGCTCGCGATGCTGCGCGCCCTCGGCTACGGGCCGAAGGCCACGCTGGCATTCGTAATGGCGGCTGGCTTCATCGCTGACACCGCCAGCCTGCCGCTGGTGGTCTCCAACCTCGTCAATATCGTCTCCGCGGACATCTTCCGGCTTGGTTTTGGGGCCTATGCGCTGGTGATGCTGCCGGTCGATCTCGCGGCGGTCGGCTCGACGTTGCTTGTGCTCTGGCTATATTTCCGGCGCGACATTCCAGCCGGCTACGACGTGGGCAAGCTCCGTTTGCCCGGCGCTGCGATCCGCGATGCTGCCACGTTCCGCACGGGTTGGGCCATGCTGCTCCTGCTGCTCATCGGCTTTTTCGTCCTTGACCCGCTCGGCGTTCCGATCAGCGCGATCGCTGCATCGGGGGCGGCGGTGTTGCTGGCGGTCGCCGCGCGCGGTCATGTCATCGCCACCCGCAAGGTGCTCCTCGGTGCCCCGTGGCAGGTCGTGATCTTCTCGCTCGGCATGTATCTCGTCGTTTACGGTTTACGCAACCAGGGGCTCACCGACTATGTCGCTGTCCTGCTGAACCGAGCCGCAGCGGGCGGGGTATGGGGGGCGGCGTTTGGCACCGGGATCCTTACGGCGGTGCTTTCGTCTTTCATGAACAACATGCCAACGGTCCTGATCGGGGCGCTATCGATCGAGGCGAGCCACGCGACTGGCGCGGTCCGCGAAGCGATGATCTACGCCAATGTGATCGGCTGCGACCTCGGACCCAAGCTGACGCCGATCGGCTCGCTCGCGACGCTCTTGTGGTTGCACGTGCTCGGGCAGAAAGGCGTGCCGATTGGTTGGGGGTATTACTGCAAGGTTGGCGTCGTGCTGACGTTGCCGGTGCTGCTGGTCACGCTGGCAACCCTCGCCCTGCGGCTCACGCTCGTCTGAAAGGTTCGCCATGTCCCGGCTCCGAACATTTGCCGATTCTGACCATCTTCCGGCGCTGGACCGGTCGTTCGTCCTCGACCGACCCGGGCTCGGCTTGGGGGCGGACCAGCCAGCGCCGCGCATCCTGCTGCTCTATGGCTCGTTGCGCGCACGGTCGTTCTCGCGGTTATGCGTGGAGGAAGCCGCGCGCCTGCTGACGTTGTTCGGCGCCGAGACGCGCATCTTCGATCCATCCGACCTGCCTCTGCCCGATCAGGCGCCAGGCGACGACCATCCGGCGGTGCACGACCTGCGCGCGCTATCGCTATGGTCCGAAGGGCAGGTCTGGTGCAGTCCAGAGCGGCATGGCCAGATCACCGGGGTAATGAAGGCGCAGATCGACCATCTGCCGCTGTCGATGGGTGGCATGCGCCCCACCCAAGGCCGGACCCTTGCCGTCATGCAGGTCTCGGCCGGGTCTCAGTCGTTCAACAGCGTGAACACCTTGCGCCTGCTCGGCCGCTGGATGCGGATGGTCACGATCCCCAACCAGTCCTCGGTCGCGATGGCGTATAAGGAGTTCGGCGACGACGACCGCATGCGCGCCTCCGGCTATTATGACCGGATCGTGGACATAATGGAGGAACTCATCCGGTTCACCCTCTTGGTGCGACCGCATGCCGCACAACTGGTTGACCGCTATTCCGAGCGCAAGGCCGCTGGTCCGGCCGTAACGCCCGCGTCCGAACCGGCCGCACGGGCCACAGGCAACGGCTAGTATTTGAGGAATGCCGGGTTCGTCAGCGGTTCGCTGACCAGAGCCAGGGCGCCGATCGAAGAGATCATGCCGCCGGCTTCGCGAAACACCATAGCTCCTTCGCCAGCAACCGCGGCCGCGGACACGCGCCTGCGGGCAAGGGAAGCCGCGATCCCGGGCGCCAGAGCCCAAGGCGCTCCTGAAGATTGGGCATTTCGGAGTCGAGGACCGCCAGCGGGTTTCCATCATCGTAGCGGGTCGCGCTCCGGTAGCGGAGCGTCTGCCTATACCGCCCGCCGGCACCGAGCTGGTTGACCGTGATCCAGAAGCCGAACGGGGCGTTGCGCGTGGGCTCGGCGGAGAGGATCGCGCCGCGGAGTGGCCCTGACGCCACATAGCGGATCTCCTGATTGTTGTTTGCTCCCGTCTGCCTCGCGTATACGGCTACGAATCCGTCGCTGGCAGCGTCGAACACGAGCGCCGTGGTCGCAACGCGCTGATCCCCGTCTCCGCTGTGCAGGCTTGCCACTTGAAGGAACAGGAGCGGAACATCGGGGCGCGGATGGACGACGCGGGCGTCGTTGAGGAAATGCGGCTCCGTATAAAGGTCGGTCTTGTCGGTAACCGTCAGCAGCCGGTTCAGGCTGGGGCGGCATGTCTTACCTGCGTCCCGACTGATGCACAGCCGAACGACACCCGGCGCTTTCTCGGCCGGATCGCCGAGCGGGTCGGAAATCTCGGGACCTTGCGACGCCGTGAACCGCCAGTGCCCGCTCATGGCGAATGCCCGGGAGAGATCGATCGACGACAGCATGGCATCGGCGGCGGGATGCGCTGCCACGCCGCCGGTCGCATGACTTCCGCTCGATGCAAGGCATAGGGCCCCCGAGAGGACTATGATGACACCGCGTGCACGCATCCGACGTCTCCGGCAGATCCCGTCTGCACGCCATGCTCGTGCGAACAGGCCGTCGTGTCCAGCGGAATTCCGGAGGCTTGGACAGCGGCGATCTTCTACGCTCGACCCGGTATCTGAACGCCCGGACGGGTTCATGACCGGCGACGGATATCGCGCGTTCATCCCCTGATCATGGGTGAACCGTCGGTCATACGTGAGGGCAGCGCGCTGGCGACGGCCAGACTTGCGTTGAAGAGGACTGCCGGATGGACGCCCTCGCGCCTTCGGACGCGACGTGAAAGCGCGGTGTCCTGTTCCGTCGGCCTCTGGTTGCTGCCAGCCACAGGACGGCTCAGGCCAGAACGAAGAAGCCTACCGATGCCGCCCCATGACTGCGGTTGCAACCCCTCCGGCGGCGACCATGGCAGGACTGAGCGTAAGCCGTCCCATGACTCGCTTGTTCATCGCGATCATGATCATGACCGCCATCAGCGGCGCGGCGAGTACGCCATTGACGACCGCGCTCCAATAGAGCGCCTTGATCGGGTCGATGGCGGTGAAGTTGAGGGCCGCGCCAGCCAGCGTCGCGACCGCGATGACGGCATAGAACGCGCGCGCCTCGCGCGGCTTGCGCCGCAAGCCCGACGTCCAGCCGAACATTTCGCTGACGCCGTAAGCGGCAGACCCTGCAAGGACCGGGATCGCCAGCATACCCGTGCCGATGATCCCGAGCGCGAACAACCCGAAGGTGAACACGCCAGCGATCGGCCGCAATGCTTCGGCCGCCTGCGACGAGGTCTGGATATCGGTAATGCCGTGGGCATGCAGCGTGGCCGCCGTCGCGATGATGATAAACAGCGCGATCAGGTTGGAGAACCCCATCCCGACGATCGTATCCGCCCGTATCCGGGAAAGCTCGGCAATCGCGGTTTTCGGCGTGACGCACAGCGGCTTCACATGGCGGCGATGCTGCTCCTCCACCTCCTGCCCGCTCTGCCAGAAGAACAGATAGGGGGAGATGGTTGTCCCGAGGATCGCCACCAGCGCCATGGCGTGCGCGGCGTCGAACGTGAAGGACGGGAACAGCGTGGCGGTCATCGCCGATCGAAGGGAGACGTGCGAGGCAAACACCACGCCGACATAAGCGAACAGCGACAAGGTCGACCATTTGAGGACCGCCGCATAACGCGGATAGTCCATGAAAACCTCGAGCAGAACGCAGATGATCCCGAACAGCAGCGTGTAGATATGCTCCGGTCCCCCGATCAGCAGGCCGACCGCTGCCCCCATCGCCCCCAAATCGGCACCGAGGTTGATGACGTTGGCGACAACGAGCAGCAGGACGACCAGCCGCAGGAGCGATCGCGGATAATGCCGCCGAAGATTCTGCGCGATGCCGACGCCGGTCACGCATCCGATCCGTGCCGCTATCTCCTGCGTCACTACCATCAAGGGATAGCTGAACAGCAGGATCCACCCGAGGCTATAGCCGAACTGAGCGCCCACTTGGCTGTATGTTGCGATTCCGCTGGGGTCATCATCGGCCGCGCCCGTGACGAGGCCGGGGCCCATGACGGAGAGCGCGCGTTCGGCCCAGGGTCGACGATCCTCGACTGCGGCAGAGGGTGGAGTCGCTTCGTTAGAACCGGTCATTGCGGCCTCCTGCGCCCACATCGGCAGGGACGTCGCGCGAAGCAATGCCTACAGGGTCCGACGGTGGACCGCATATGAATTCACGGACATGTCATCACTCGACCGATCGTGTAGCGGTCGGACCGGAACCTGCGCTTGCTCCTTCATCCCCATCGTCCCGAGCGGCGCTGCGCTCTTATGACACGATCGCGCCATCAACACGCTCCGCTCGAGCTGGCGACCGTCATCGCGGCGAAGCGGGTAAGTCTGAGCGCTAATATTTCCTATTGCTTGTCCCCTTTATCTTGCGGGCGCAATATCTCCATCGAATCAAACCGGACACACCGAATTGCTGGGCAATCCACAGTATTGCTGACACTCGGCTGGTTCGCCATCATGCGACCAAACACCTTGGTCTTGCAATTACACTCTGCCTCGGAGCGAGCGCCATGTTCCACCGC
Source organism: Sphingomonas sp. TREG-RG-20F-R18-01 (assembly GCF_022662475.1). Lineage (GTDB taxonomy): Bacteria > Pseudomonadota > Alphaproteobacteria > Sphingomonadales > Sphingomonadaceae > Sphingomonas. The sequence continues at coordinate 141,604 of NZ_JAKNQQ010000003.1, read as the reverse complement.
AGCGGACCGTGTATAATGATCGCAACGATGCTTTCTTGTGCCTCACCGGCTGCGTCGCGTGCCAGAACGGCCGTGCCTGTCGAACGCTTTCTGGCCAGTATCGGCGTCAATACGAGCTTTCCGGATCGTGGCCAATCGCTCGAAAAAACCATCGACATGCTGAAATTTGGTGGATTCCGATGGGTCCGCGCAGGCATCGAGGGCCTGTCGGACGACGGACCGTCGACAATCCGCACCATGCTGAAAATCCATCGGGCCACCGGGGTCACGTTCAGTTGGGGATTGCTCAGCGGCGGCACGGACATCGCCAAACTCGTTGCTACCGGACGGGTGCTTGCCCAGTCCTCGGCTCTGCTCGCGTTCGAGGGCAATAACGAGCCCAACAATTGGCCTGTCACCGTGGACGGCGTCCCGGGCGGCGGCCGCGGTCTGTCGTGGCAGCCAGTCGCACGCCTGCAGCAGCGGCTCTACGCCGCCGTCAAGGCCGATCCGCAGCTGGCACGCTATCCGGTGTGGTCGATATCCGAGGCTGGCGCCGAAACGGACGACGTCGGCCTGCAGTTCCTGACCATTCCGCCCCGCGCGGGGTTGGCGCTTCCAGCGGGCACGCGCTTCGCCGACGCGGCGACGCTGCACAATTACCCGAGGCGGACCACGCAAAGCCCCCTCCCCGACAATCTCGCCTGGAACGCGGCAGATCCCTCGGTCGCTTCACAAACTGACGGACTTTACGGGAATTACGGCAGCACATGGCGCAATCACTTCAGGGGCTATAGCCAGGCTGACCTCGATCGCCTGCCCCGCGTCACGACCGAAACCGGCATCACCCTGAGCGGGATCGTGGACGAGGAAACGCAGGGAGCCATGCTGCTGGATATCTATCTCGCGCAATTTGCTCGCGGGGTTTCGAACACGTCGGTCTATATCCTGCGCGATCGGACGGACGAAAGCGGCAACCAGACCTTCGGCTTCTTTCGCCCGGACTATACGCCACGCAAAGCCGCGGTCTATTTGCACAATTTTACATCCATCCTCAACAGATCAGGTCCCGGCCGGAGAAATGCCGCGCTGGACTATGAGATCATCGCCCAGCCCGATACCGTCCATGATCTTGCATTGGCGGGGCGCGGCGGCCGTTCGTTGCTCATCGTCTGGGACGAGCTTGGTCACGGAGAGGATCACCCGGTCATCGACCTCAAAGGAAAGCACGCCATTGCCGTGTACGATCCGACCGTGGGCGCGAGGGCGATCCTGCGGATGGCCGACTGCTCCCATCTGCAACTCAGCCTTACTGATCATCCCGTCATCATAGAGCTCAACTGAACTGGGGCTGATCGTTGCAGTCGGGCGTCGTCGCCAACGGCGCACGTGCCAAGGCTCCATCTGCCGCCGATCGCCTGATCGCCTTTCAGTGCCGCCATAACTCGTAGATGTTGAGGACGACCTCGAAGGCAATCAAGCCGATCACGGCAAGCTCGAGCCTCAGCGAACGCTTGTCCTGCACCAGGTCGAGCAGCCATTCCGCCGCGTCACCGATGACCTCGAGCTTGCGTTCCATCGCACGCGCGCGGTCACCCAGTTCGAACTCGGCTTCGAGGCGCCCATAGAGGCGGTCGAGCTCGGGATGGTCCCATAGCAGGTCCGGCTTCTCCACGATCTGCGCGCGACCGACGACGCGGTGCTGCGCTGCGAGGACATCGCCGATGCTCCGCATGACCCGCCGGATCGGCATCACCGCGCGACCATGGACGCGCAGCTCGTGGATCAGCGGCTCGACGCGATCGAAAGCTTCGGCAATCCGCCCCTCGTCCCGCGCCAGCACCACGCTTCTGGCGACGACGGTGGCGGTCAGCAACAGACGTTCGCGCGACGCTTCCTTCAACCGGATATGCCCGTCCGCGCTGACCGTCTCTTCGCGGTCCGGGTGGATCTCGATCCAGGCGGTTTCGGTTTCCGGCGTGGCCAAGGGTTCGATCACGTGGTCGGAGAGCTGCGCGATGAAGCGGCGTTCCACTTCGGCGGACGCCCCGATCAGGACGAGAACGCCATAGCGGAACACGAATGCCGCTCCGACGCCGGACAGGTGGAGAGTCTCGGGTTCGACGAAATCGCGCAGATGGCGGGTGTCGACACGCGTCCCCAGCAGAAGCGCGCGGACGTCCCCGCGCGTGGGTTCGCCCGGCAGCGCGGCACCGAGCACCTCCCGCACGCCGACGCTGATCGTGCGCAGGGATCCGCCTTCAACCATGTCGTGTCAGCACCATGTGCGTGCCCTTACCAGCTTTGCGGCCGTTACGCCGCGATCAAATGGTGCGCCGCGCCGAATGCGTGCGCTGCAGACGCAACGCGATCGAGCGCCTGCAGCGTATCCCCAACCAGCCCTGCCGCACGATCGCCGTTCGCGGATGCCGCGACGATCCGGCGCTGGCGGTCATGCACGCACCCAGACGGATGACATGCCAGCGTACCAACTCGCCGAGGGGTGCGCTGGCCCGACCACACGCATGGCACTCCTGCGGCGGCGTTATATCCGAAGTCCTCAGACAACATCCTCCCCGTGCGTTCGGATGTCACGGGTCAGCCGACCGACATAAGGCTCAACGGCCGTGAGTTGGCATGAAGACGCCGTAGCGCTCGCGCCAAGCGCTCACTTCGTCCTCCAGGTGTGGGGGCGCGGGATCTCCTGAGAGGACGAGGCGTGCGACATCATCGTCGGGGTGCAGCAGCATTTTCGACGATCCGTCGCTGAACCAGACCGGGATTAGTTGGTCGCACAAGCTGTCGAGCACGACGGCGGCCATGCCGTTCTCGATCGCCTCGCTGCCGGCAAGGACACGGATGTTGATCGAGACGCCTTCAAAGCAGTTCTGCGGCGCACGCACGAAATTGAGCGAGACGAGCAGCCCGGACCGATCGGGGCGGGCGTCCTCCGGCATGGTCGCAACCCGTCGCCACGCGCAGAACCATGTTCGACAGATGTGCGGGCGTTCAGCGTGGATGCGGCACCCGCCTTCGAAGAGGTTTTCACAGGGCTGTCCCGCGGGTTTCTTCAAGTCGGGCGTATCGATCGTGAGCACGGTGCAGCACGCGGTGCAATCGCCGCAAGACCGATCGGCCAGGACCGGCCCGAGCAAGGTGGTTTCGACGTCGGTCTCAGGCGCCGAGCGCATCGGGGGCCTTCAAAGTCTTCCGAGAATGAAGAGCTTGCACGGCATGCACGCCTTACGCGCCCTCGGCATCTACGGTAAAAACGATCGGCCTGCCGCGCGACAGCGGGTCCCATCCGGCCAGTAAGGCCGCGCGCACGCCTCGCGAGACGGTCGCGGTATCGACTTGAAGACGACCCCGTTGCAGCCCTTTCAACAGCCGCTTGGGCGGCGGGAATTCCAGCAGGGCCTCGCGCTGCGCGTCGCGCTGGATCAGGGAAATCGCCATCCCTTTCCAACCGTCGTTATCCGACCATTTCGGCTCGCGCTGGAGTTCCCAATCGTACTGGAGCCCATCCACCTCGACGGTGCCTGTATTGCTTCTGGAGTTTGACATGGTGCCGTCCGTAGCATGTCGATCGGGCCATGCCACGCGTTTGACGCACGATACGCATCATCAGGGGATACCCCGCTGCATGGTCTGCCGCGCGATCGCTGATGGTCGCGCTCTGGACAGTCCGCCCTCGGGCATGACGCGTTCCGGGTGCAGCATGGTATCTCTGTCTTCGTTCCGTCCCTTCCGGGGATGGGTTGCGCGTTGAGGGTATCTTACCGAGCGTCAGCTCTGCTGGACTGCCCCACCCCAACCCCTCCCCTGAAGGGGAGGAGCTTTTGGGGGCTTCTGCTTCCCTGGCCATTTTTCTTCAGGCGACGGTTTTGTCGATCCGCCGACCAAATAGTAGGCGCTCTCGGGCAAGTGTCCCTAGTCACCCCCATTCGCGTCACATAGACGCCTGCGCAACCGTCGCCCGGCCGTGTCTGGGGCGATGGGTTCGACCGTTACAACAGCTTGTCCAGCGTGATCGGCAGGTCACGGACACGCTTGCCGGTCGCGTTGAAGACCGCGTTCGCCACCGCGGCGGCTACCCCGGTAATGCCGATCTCGCCGATGCCATGCGCACCCATCGGGGTATGCGGATCGGCGATATCGGTCCAGATCACGTCGATCTCAGGCACGTCCAGATGAACCGGCACGTGATATTCGGCAAGGCTCGGGTTCATGATCCGGCCATTGCGTTCGTCGAACTGGGTTTCCTCCATGAGGGCCATGCCGAGCCCCATGATGATGCCGCCGCGAAACTGGCTGCGTGCTGTCTTGGGGTTGAGGATCCGGCCGCAGTCGAACGACCCGAGAATGCGACTGACGCGAGTTTCGCCGGTTACCGCATTGACGCGCACCTCGCAGAAGATCGCGCTATGCGAATGCATCGACCAGTGCATCAGCTCCAGTGGCGGTGAGGCCTCCTTGCTGACAACCAGTTCGTCCCGCTGCGCGCGCTCGAGGATCGAGGCGTAGCTCTCGCGTCGTGAGCGGTCGTCGCGTTTGGCAAGGCCGCCGTCTTCGCTCCCCACCTCGTCCGGGGACAAGCCGGCGAGCGGCGAATCATTCCCGGCGAGCTTGAGCAGTTCGGCGACGAGCGCATTGTGCGCGGCGATTACCGCGGCCCCGATCGCCGCGGTCTGTTGCGAGCCGCCGGCCATGATCGCGCCGGGAATGGTCGAATCGCCGTAACCGACCTCGACCTGGTCGAAGGAGAGGCCCAGCCGTTCCGCCCCGACGATCGCCGTCGTGGTAGCCGTCCCCATCCCCATTTCCGCAGCGGCGACCTCGATCCTCGCACGCACGGAAGCGCCGTCGCGTATCAAGGTAATCCGCGCCGCGGCGCCGGGCATCCGGTAATAGGGGTAGGTACCGGTCGCACAGCCCATGCCGATCAGCCATTCCCCCTCGCGGCGGGTCCCGGGCACGGCACTGCGCTGATCCCAGCCGAACCGTTCCGCCCCCGTTTTCCAGGCCTCGACGATATGGCGCGACGAAAAGGGCAATCCGGAGGTGGGATCCTGCTCGGGCTCATTGCGAATGCGCAGCGCGATCGGATCCATGCCGAGTTCGACGGCGAGTTCGTCCACCGCCGATTCCAGCGCGAAGGTGCCGACGGACTCACCCGGTGCCCGCATGAAGGTGTTGGCCAACATGTTCATCTTGGCCACCTGCACCTGCAGCTTGATGTTCGGGCAGGCATAAGCAGCGCGCGTCCCCAAAATGAAGGGTTCGGGCATGTTGTTATGCGGCGTCATGATGGACAAGCCGCTGTGGATCAACGCCTCGAACCCGCCGTCGGCCTGCGCCCCCAGCGCGACGCGTTGCTCCGTCAGCGTGCGCCCGCCGACCACGCGGTAGACGCCTTCGCGCGACAGCGTCATGCGGACCGGCCGTCCCGCGAGCTTGGCCGCGGCGGCACCCAGAATCTGGTGATCCCACAAGCCCTTGCATCCAAAGCCGCCGCCGACATACGGCGAGGTCAGGCGCACCTGTTCCATCGTGAGATCGAATACGTCGCCGATCGTCTTGGCCTGCGCGGTCACCATCTGGCTCGCGTCATGCAGGACCAGCCCGTCCCCGATCCAGGCGATCGTCGCGGCATGGGGCTCGATCGGATTGTGGCTGTGGCGCGGCGTGCGGTAGACGTGATCGACGGTGTGCGGTGCCGACGCGAGCGCGGCATCGGCATCGCCGATCTCGTTGAGCAACGGCTGGCCCATGAAGAGCCCCTGCTCGATTCCGTTCGCCTTTGCGTCGACGAGCGACGTCGTCGACGGTTCACGGGCATAGGTGACGTGGATGAGCGACCTGGCGTGGTCGGCCTGTTCCTGGGTCTCCGCCAGCACGACCGCGACGGGCTGGCCATTCCAGTGAATGCGGTCGTCCTGCATGATCGGCAGGTCGGCTGGCCCGACGGCGGTCGGCGACGCGCCGAACACCGCCGGTGGGTTCATTCGCGGCGCGTTGAGGTGCGTCATGACCAGCACCACCCCGGGCGCGGCGGCAGCAGCATCGGTGTCGATCGCGGTGATCCGCCCGCGCGGGATCGTCGCATAGGCCAGCGCGGCATAGACCATGTCGTCAAACGAGAACTCGGCTGCGAAGCGCGCCCCGCCGCCGACCTTGAGCGGACCATCGATGCGCGAGACGGGAGTGCCGATCTTGCCGTGCTGATGCGCGATCAGCGGATCGGGCACGCCACCCGGGATCCAGCTGTCGGGCGCGAGCGGGACCAGCTTGGCCATTGCGCCTTGGACGAGGCCCTGTGCGGTGCCCTTGACGGTTTCGACGATGCTCATGCTGCTGCTCCGGCGGGGGCGCCCGTCAATTCCATGAGGACGGCGGCTAGGGTGCGGGTCGCGAGTTCGGGCTTGAAGCCATTGTCGCGCAGGGGCTTTGCGTCCGCAAATTCGGCGATCGCGGCGTCACGGAACGCCGCTTCGGTGGCGGGACCGCCGCGCAGTGCCGTCTCGGCCTTGAGGGCGCGCCACGGCTTGTGCGCCACGCCCCCGAAGGCAAGCCGAACGTCGGTGATGTGATCGCCCTCGATTTCCAGAGCGGCGGCGACGGAAATCAACGCGAATGCGTAACTCGCGCGGTCGCGGACCTTGCGATACGTCGATCGTGCCGCGAACGGCATCGCCGGGAGTTCGATCGCGGTGATCAGTTCGCCATGGTCGAGCACGGTGTCGAACTCCGGCGTGTCGCCGGGCAAGCGGTGGAGCTCCGTGAAGGGCAAGGTCCGGCGGCCTCCATTCCCCTGCAGATGCACCGTCGCGTCTAGGGCTGCGAGCGCCACGCACATATCGGAGGGATGCGTTGCCACACAGGCGTCCGACGCACCCAGAATGGCATGGATGCGGTTGAACCCCCCGCGCGCGTCGCATCCCGATCCCGGGCTGCGCTTGTTGCAGAGCGACCCATCGGTGTCATAAAAATAGGCGCACCGCGTCCGCTGCAGCAAATTGCCGCCGACCGTCGCCATGTTGCGGATCTGTGCCGACGCACCCGCCAGGATCGCACGCGACAGCATCGGATAGCGGGTGCGCACCGTGCGGTGCTCGGCAAGTGCGGTGTTGCGGACCGCCGCGCCGATCAGCAGTCCGCCGCCGTCGGTTTCAACGATCGTGTCGGCAAATCCGGTGACGTCGACGACCGTGGTGGGAGTCGCCACCGTCTCGCGCATCAGATCGACGAGGTTGGTTCCGCCCCCGAGATAAGCGGCGTCCTGAACCGCACCGAGCCGGAGGGCTTCTGCGGAGTCGCCCGCGCGGGCATAGCTGAACGGCGTCATGCCACCATCTCCGTGGCGAAGGCGTCCTGGATCGCCTCGATGATCCCGTTATGCGCGCCACACCGGCACAAGTTCCCGCTCATCCGCTCCTGCACCTCCGCGCGCGTCAGCGTCACGTCCGCGGCGAGATCGACGGTGACGTGGCTCGGTACGCCGCGCTTCGCTTCGGCGGCCATTCCGATCGCCGAACAGATCTGTCCCGGCGTGCAATAGCCGCACTGAAACCCATCATGCTCGATGAATGCGGTTTGGAGCGGGTGGAGCCCGGTCGTGTCGGACAGGCCTTCGATCGTGGTGATCTCGCGGCCATCGTATTGAACCGCGAGCGCGAGGCAGGAGAGGATCCGCGTACCATCGACCAGCACGGTACAGGCGCCGCACGCGCCCTGGTTGCACCCCTTTTTGGTACCGGACAGATCGAGATGTTCGCGCAGGAAGTCCAGCAGCGAGACCCGGGGGTCGCCCGGCCCGGCGACGGCCGTCCCGTTCACAAAGATCGACATCATGACCTCCTGCTATTGTCGTTTGAGCTTCGTGACGCGACGACCACGCCACCGCACGGGTACCGCGATGGGCACCCATGGACTTTGAATACGCACCATTTCGAGCGACTCGGCACTGCATTGCCTTTTAGCATGCCGGGCGGTTTGCGCCTCCTCTGCGGAAGCCGCGTTCTCGGGCTGTTGGTCAAGCAGGGCCACTCCACCGCCCACCAAGCGCGGCGCGCGCCGGGTTCCCTCCGGCCAACGACGCATCGGGTTTGGCCCGGTACGGGTGATCCGTGCCCACGCGCCCCGACGGAACGCCTTTTCGCGCTGCGGCGCCGACGGGAGTAGTTCATATGCGCAGATACGCTGTATGCGTGCACCTTACGGCCCGGAGTCGCCCTGCGCAGGCGCGCTCGCGATTGACAGGGTGGCAAGGCGTTGAGAGGATTTGCAATGACCCGTTCCGTGTGGATGCTGCCACTGTTCATTGCTCTGGCAAGCACGGCCTCTGCGCAAACCAGCGTACCGGGCGACGTTCATGCATCCGATCCGGTGGGGATTGTCGCTGATCCTTGCCCCCAGCATCCCGATCCCACCTCCGGTGCCGGCTGGGAGGCCTGGAAGCTTCACATGATGACTCGCGATTTCGCGCAGCTCTGCCGCTACGCCGCTGCCAACCGGACGCTTGCCAGGAGCGGGGCACCGGTCCGGGTCGTCTTCATGGGCGACTCGATTACCGACAACTGGATCCATTCGGACGCGGCGCTCTTCAGCAAGGGCGTGGTCGACCGCGGCATCAGCGGACAGACCACGCCGCAAATGCTCGCGCGCTTCCGCGCCGACGTGATCGCGCTGAAGCCTAAGGCAGTACATATCATGGCGGGCACCAACGACGTCGCGGGCAATACGGGAGCCGCGACGATCGAGACGGTCGAAGGCAATATCGCGAGCATGGCGGAGCTTGCCCGCGCCCATGGCATCAAGGTGATCCTTGCCTCGGTTCCGCCCGCCGCCGCTTTCCCGTGGAGCCCCTCGAAACAGCCGGTGCCACAGATTGCCGCGCTGAACGCCTGGCTGCGCGCATATGCCAAGGCCGAGGGGTTCGGCTATGTTGATTACTTCGCCGCCCTGGCGACGCCCGAAGGCGCGATGAAGCCGGGGCTTGCCAGCGACGGCGTCCACCCGACCGCGCAAGGATATGCCGTGATGCGCCCGCTCGCGCTCGCCGCCATCGCGCGAACGCTCGGCGAGTGAGGCTCAACCGACGCTCGATCCTCGCCGGCATGGCCGCGCTGCCAATGGCACGCGGCGCGCTGGCGCAGAGCCCGATGGGGCTTGCGCGCGGTCCGGTCGAACCCAACTGGCCGTCCCTCGTATCCAACTATCGCTATCCCGACTGGTTTCGCGACGCCAAGCTCGGCATCTGGTCGCATTGGGGCCCGCAATCGGTGCCCGAGCAAGGCGACTGGTACGGTCGGTTCCTGTATATGCAGGGCCATCCAATGTACGCGCATCATCTCGAGACCTATGGCCACCCTTCGGTCACCGGGATGAAGGATATCCAGAACCGCTGGACCGCTGACCGCTGGGACCCCGACGCGCTGATCGCGCGCTACAAGAAGGTCGGCGCGCGCTATTTCATGGCGCTGGCGAACCATCACGACAATCTCGATTGCTACGACAGCCGTTATCACGCGTGGAATTCGCTGCGTGTCGGCCCGAGGCGCGACGTGGTCGGGACGTGGGCGAAAGCCGCGCGCCAGGCCGGCCTCAAATTTGGCGTATCCAACCATTCGGCGCATAGCTGGCATTGGTACCAGACCGCCTATGGCTATGACCCGACCGGCCCCAAGCGCGGCGAGCGCTACGACGCGTTTCGGCTGCGCAAGGCCGATGGCGCGGGCCAGTGGTGGGACGGGCTCGATCCGCAGGAACTCTATACCGGTGGTCATGCGGTGATGCCGAACGGGATCGATACGATCCCCGGCATGGAAGCGTGGCACGACACCCATGACGGCCAGTGGATCGAGACCGGCCCCACGGACGACCCCGCTTACGTCACCAAATGGCTGTTGCGGCAAATCGACTTGGTCGAGAAGTACAAGCCCGACCTCGTCTATTTCGATGATTACGGCCTGCCCTTCGGGTCGATTGGGCTCGAGGCGGCGGCGGATTACTACAACCGTTCGATCGCTTGGTCAGGCAAGATCGATGTCGCCTTGTTCGCCAAGCAGCTGAAGCCGCACGAACGCTTCGGGGTGGTGCAGGATGTCGAGCGTGGCTTTTCCGACCATTTGTGGGACGAACCGTGGCAGACCGATACCTGCCTCGGCGACTGGTTCTACAACGTCGCCCGCTTGAACGACAAGAGCTACAAGACCGCCGAGCAAGTGGTACAGCGGCTTGCCGATGTCGTGTCGAAGAACGGCAATCTGCTGCTTTCGGTCCCGCAGCCAGGCCATGGCGCGATCGACAGCGAGGAAGAAAGGATCCTGGACCAGCTCGGCGGCTGGACCGCGATCAACGACGAGGCGATCTTCGGTTCGCGGCCATGGCGCGTCTATGGCGAAGGCCCGACCCAGCTGGCCGCGGGCATGCAGAATGAGGCCGGCGCGAGCAGCTTCACGCCGCGCGACGTCCGCTTCACCACGAACAAGGGCGCGCTTTACGTGCTGTTCCTGGGATGGCCGGTGGGGACCGCGTCCGTCGCGTCGCTCGCCCATGGACGAATGTCGGGTGTGATCGAGCGGGCGACCTTGCTCGGCGGCGGGCCGGTAGCGCACCGCCAGGACACGACCGGACTGCATTTCGCCATGCCACACCAGCCCGTTGGCGGGTTCGTACCGGTGATCCGGCTCGACGGGCGCGGGTTGGTATAGCCTTGGCTGCCTGGATTTTACCTCGAAGCGACAACACCGGACGACGCCGGACCGACCGCGAGAATGATCTGACTCATCCGGGTGCGGGCGCTGCCCTGCCCCCGTTCCGGCTCAGGCAACCGCTGCATCGATCACTCCCGACCGACGCCGTTGCCGTCGTCGTCGGGCCTTGGCTCTCGCATGAAAAAAAACTCGTCCGGGCGACATCGCCGAAGCGATGCCATCCGGACGAGCAGGGGAGGAAGCGGGGATCCGCCCGTTGCCGCGCGGATCAGACCGACCGTCGGTCAACCTTAGAAGGTGATGCGCGCAACGCCCGTGATCTGGCGATCGCTCATGATCGAATCGCGCGGGCGGGTGAGGATGCCGTAATAGGTCGAGCGCACCGTGTTGGTGAGGTTCGTCCCATTGAGCGTCAGCGAGAAGTGCGGCGTGATGTTCGCGGTGATCGACGCATCGAGCTGGCCCGACGCCTTCTGGAAGATCGGCAGATTGCCGGTCCCGTTGGCGGAGGTCGTCACGAGGAACTTGTTGCGCCAGTTGTACGCGGCTCGGGCCGAAATAATCCCGCGCTCGTAGATACCCACCAAATTGAAGTTGTACTTCGATAGCCCTTCGAGCGGCAATTGCGTCACCGGGCCCTGGCTCGCCGGGCTCGGCGCCTGGGAGTCGACATAGGTAAAGTTCGCCTGCGCGCCGAGGCCGCTAAGCGGGCCGGGCAGGAAGTCGAAGAATTGCTGATAGGCGACTTCCACGCCCTTGACCTTGGCCTTGGCGGCATTGTCGTAGGTCGTCACGTCGAACGTGGCAGATTTGCCGTCCGCGAAGGTCACGGACGATTGATTGATGACCGTCTGGATGTAGTTCGAGATATCCTTGTAGAAGCCCGCCACCGTCAACGAGCCCGTTCGCGTGAAATACCATTCGGCCGAAACGTCGAAATTGGTCGACTTCATCGGCTTGAGATAGGGATTGCCGGTCGAGGTGGTGTGTTGCTGGTTGGCCTGCGCATCGCCCGGCTCGGTGAACGTAACGGTCGGGTTGACCTGATCGAACTGCGGACGCGAGATGTTCTTTGACGCAGCGAAGCGCAGTTGCAGCTTTTCGGTCAGGTGAGCCCGCAGATTCAAGCTCGGGAGGACGGACGTATAGCTGTTCGTTTCACCAAGCTGGGTAAAGGTCGGCGGACCCGACACCGGGCCATTCGTCCCCGGGATGAGATCGACGCGCTGATAATAGCCGGAGACGGCGGACTGCGTCCGGACAACGCGCACACCAATATTGCCGTCGACCGGCACCGGCAGAGTGCTCGCCTTGAAGAACGCCGCGGCGTAGCCGGCATAGCTCTTCTGCGATTCGGTGTTGATGCCGCTCGGCAGATACGCCGGCGTCGTGGTGACACCAAGTGCGGCGCGCGTTGCGTCATAGTTCAGCACGGTCGGGAGTGAGAAGGCCTGGATGTTGCCGAACAGATTGGCCTGCCCACGGTAAAAGTCGCTCAGATCGACATAGGTCAGGTCGCTCGCCGGTCCGGACTGGCTGGTATAGCGATAGCCGGTGTCGTTGGTCGTATTCTTGCGATCGGCATAGCGGATACCCGCCTTGATCGAGCTGAGGATACCGCCGTCGAAGCGATATTCGCCATCGAGCCGGCCGACCGTGTCCGTGCCTTTGGAATTGTTAAGGTCGTCGAGATAATAGGCGTTGCTGTAGGTCCCCGGGTTCGACAAGCCGGCCGCCGAGGCGATCTGGAACGACGGGGTGGTGCCCGAGATATTCTGCGTCAGCGTCGTCGCGGTGCCGCTCAGACCGACGATCGAGTTGAGATTGTCCGTCTTTGAATCGACATATTGGAAATCGCCGGTGATCGTCAGATTGGCCGACGGTTTCCACTTGCCGTTGAGCGAATAGTCGCTGGTCACGGAATGGCGCGAGCCGATCGACGTGTTGTCGCCAATCGGGACGTTCGTGAAGGTGCCACTCTGGAAATCGCCGTTCGAGGCGTACGTGAAGGGCGCTCCGGCCTGCGGCGTGATCGCCGCTCCGCTGGTGTAGGCGAAATAGCTATAGCCATAGTCGCGCACCTTGTAATCGTTCCGGAAATATTCCCCGGTAAAGTCGAGCGTGCTGCTCGGGCGCCATTGCACCGACACGTCGAGGCCGAAGCGGCGGCGGTCTCCGATGACTTCGCCGATGCCGGTGCCGTGCGGTAGCGTCGTGGTCTTGCCGGTGCGGCCGAGCTGCGCGGCGGTCGCGACGTCGCTCGCGCTATTGGGCGTACCGTCGGCCTTGAGGCTCTGATCCAGCGTGTAGAACGGCTCGGTCGAGATCGTGTCCTGGCGGAAGGCGGTCTTCTGGTACGACGCGCTGGCCAGCACGCCGATTTCGCCAATGCCGGTATTCCAGCGGTCGCTGATCAGCAGCGACGCGGCCGGCTCGCTCTTGCGGACGAGGTCGAAATAGGTGTTCGCCGCCGAGCCCGAAATCTTGAAGCCCTTGAAATCGAACGGCTTGCGGGTGCGGAAATTGATCGTGCCGCTGAGTTGATCCTCGATCAGATCCGACGACGGATTCTTGTAGACGTCGACCCCGGCGAGCAACTCGGAGGGCACGTCCTCGAGGCTGAGGGCATTGGTCTGGCCGTTCGCCGTGAAGATGTCGCGGCCGTTGAGCTCGGTGCGAACCTGGGTCAGCCCGCGGATCGCGACCGAACTGCCCTCCCCGAAGTTGCGTTGGATCTGGACGCCCGAGACGCGCTGCAGCGCTTCGGCGACGTTGCGGTCGGGCAGCTTGCCGATGTCCTCGGCGACGATCGAATCAACGACCTGATCCGCATTGCGCTTGATGTTCTGCGCCGACTGCAGGCTCGCGCGCACGCCGGTGACAACGATATCCTGGGCCACCGGTACGGGTTCAGCCCCAGTTGGTTGTGGCGCGGTCGCGGGTGCGGTCGACGGGGTGGATTGGTCGGCGGCGGGGGCCTGGGTGCCTGACGGAGCCGTAGTCTGCGCGACGGCGGGGGTGGCGATGGCGACGAACGGCAGGATCGACGCGCTCAGCAACAGCGCCTTATCAAGCCCCAAGCGGCGGACCGCATCAGCAGCAAACATGCATATTCCTTCCAAAGCGCGGCACTCCGCTGGCGCGGGGCTCGTAAGTCATCCTGGGAAGGGAGTGGCCATCGGCGTTGCCTCGCCTCTCCCTGCAAGCCTCCCTCGCATCAACCGAGGTTTCGAGGAGGTCTTTCGATGGCGGTCGGCTAGGCGCGCCATATCGCGCGGTCAACCTTAATTTGTATAGGTGATTATGGTTTTCATATGTGAACAGATTGTTATATTTCGTTAGCGCTATCAGAAATCGCAGAATCGCTGGCTTTTGGACCGGCGCCGTCATCGCGAGCGGTTAGCAGGGCGGCGGCATTCCGTTCGACCTGTGTGACTTAAAGGCAACGGTTCTTTGCGCTGCCGACCAGCACAGACCGGGCAACACGGCTGCGGCAATCTGCTGCACCGCAGTCCTTCCGTCCACGATGCGGGATGCGCAGTTCTGCCGTCCACAACTGCGCGCCGCTTTCGCACGGCGGTTCAAGCTGGTAGCCTCCGCAAGACGGTTGATGGCGGGGGCGTTTTCGATGCGACGGAACATGAAATACTGGCTCGCTCTTGCTGCGAGCACGATGACCCTGGCGAGCAGCAGTGCTGCCACGCAAACCCCGCAAATGCTGTTCAACACCGCACAAGCCGCGTTCGATACGGGCGACTTTGCCGCGGCGATCGTAAACTATCGGGCCGCTCTGGCTGTCTTGCCGTCGACCGCCCATTCGGCAGCGGTGATCCATGCGCGGCTTGCCTATGCACTGCGCGAGACTCGCGCGTTCGATGCTGCAATCGCCGAAGCGACCCTCGCGGTCCGCGCGTTCGGGACGCAAAAGGTCACGCGCGACGACGACCTCGCCTACGCGTTCTTGCTGCTTGGCAGCTTGCACCGCGGCGGCGAGACCAATGCGCAGGCGATCCCCGAGCTGCAAAGCGCGATCGCCGCGGAAACAGACCCGTCGTCCGCAAACGCGCTGTCCGCGCGCTACACGCTCGCGCTCGCGGCCCTCACCGAGCAGCCCGATCTCGCCGCCAGGACGCTCGATGCGATTCGCGCCGACGTGCCCCGCTTTGCCAAATTACCAAAGACCGACCAGGCCAACGTCCTGAGCACGCGGGCGCTTGCGGAGCTCAACCGCGGGCAACCCAAGCTGGCCGTCCCGTTCATCGAACAAGCGCTCGACCTGACCGGGCGGACCTCGACGCGGGTCTCGATCAGTGAAGTCCGTATCCGCGGCAATGCCGCGCTGATTTATGCGCGCCTCGGCAACGAGGAGAAGGTCCGGCAGTATCTCGCTTATTCGGGCGCCGGGCATTTGCCGGACCAGAGCTGGCTGACGGTCTCGGACAAGGACCTTCCGGTGTGCGGCGACGATGTGACGCCGCAGGATGTCGCGGTGGTCGAATTCGCCATCGCTGACGACGGGCGCGTGACCGGCACGACCCCCGTGTTCGCGAGCAGGCCCGGCCCGCTCGGCAACGTCTTCGCAGCCAGCGTGAATGCCTGGCGCTGGCAACCCGCCGCGCTGGCGAAGCTCGACGCATTCTGGCGGCAGTCGGTGCGGCTCGAGCTACGCTGCGTCAAGCGGCCGCCATTGCTGTCGCTCGAAGACGCGTTCCGCGATCGCACGCGGGACTGGCTGACCCAGAACGGAGTCGATCCCGATGCAGTCGATTCCACGTTCGACCCCGATCGGCACGGCGGCGGTGCGATCCCGAAAGGACTGTTCGCGGTGCGCAGCGCCAGGGACAACCACAGCCGGGCCGAAGCGCTCGCCGCGCTCGATACGTTGCTGGTCACCCGGAACGCCCCCGCCGACGTCCGCGCGTTCGCGCTCTACGTCGGGTCTCAGTCGGTAAACGCGGCGTCGCGACGGGGCTGGCAGAACGACAAGGCACGGCTGCTTGGCACCGCGCTCGCCCGGCTCGACGACCAGCCCGGCGCGGAACGTGCGCGCGCTTGGCTGCGCACCGAGCAGGCGCTGGCGTTCGAGGCGGGGGGCACGTTCGCGCCGGTGCAGGCGCTGTTGCAGGCGGCGATCGCGACGCCGCCAGCGCTGCTCCCGCAGGACGACCCGATCCGCAGCCTCGCGCAACTTCACCTCGCGTTGCTCGACAGGCGCAAGGGCGCCCCGGCGCGCGCCGACGCGCGGTTGACCGACGCGGGAATTACCCCCGAACAATGCTCGCTGCTCGATGTCCGCCCCGTGCCGCAGAATACCAGCATTTCCAGCGACGCCTTCCCGAGCGAGGCGCTACGCTGGGGGTTCGAAGGGAATGCGCGCACGGCCTTCGACATCGCACCCAACGGGAGCGTCACCGACGTCCGCACCGTGATTGCCTATCCGCCGTTCGTGTTCGGCCCCTCGACCGAAAAGGCAGTCGCGCGGTTCCGCTATCTCCCACCGACGCTGGGCAGCGAGGTGCTCGGCTGCGTCGGCCAGTCGATCAACGTGGTGTATCGCCCGCCGAAGTGACGCCGAGCAGCGCGTCGACCAGCCGCGCGATCTCGCCCGGGCGAAACGCGCCCGCCTGAACCGCCACGACGCGCCCGCGGGGGTCGATAAGCCAGGTCGTCGGCACGGCACCGCCACGCGGACGATAGGGCGCGCTGATCGCGGTCGCGATCGGCACGCGCATCGCCGCCGCCTGCCGGTCGAGCAAGCGCGGCTCGGTCCGCGTTCCCGCATCGATGGCGAACACCGCCACACGCGCGCTGCCATGGTGCGCGAGCACGGCGTCCAGCTCGGCAAGCTCCCGCTTGCACGGCCCGCACCAGCTCGCCCAGAAATTGAGGATTACGACGCGCCCCGCCAGGCTGTGTGAATCGACCGTGGCGCCGTGGTAAAGCTGGACGGTGAAGGCAGGCGCCTGCTCCCCCGTACGCGGCGAGGCGACCGGAGCGATCGCCGCCAGAACGCCGATACAAGTACCGAACAGACGCTGCACCTCCTGCTCCCAAGATGGATCGGCGTGGACCGATCCCGGAATATACCGTCCGAGGCTTGGCGGTAAGCCTCCTCGCACCATATTGCGCCAATGGGCGGACGTGTGAAGCGAATGGCGGGGCTTAAGCAGGCTGCGGAGCGCATGCCGGTCGGCGACGTGACCGGACGATGCGGCCTTTGCGACCGGACACTCGGTCGAAAGATCGAGTGGCACCACCGCATCCCCAAAAGCCGCGGTGGTACCGAGGTCCTGCCGGTTCATCCCATCTGTCACCGTATCATTCACGCCAGTGTCTCCAACCAGGATCTCGCCACGACCTTCGCGGACCTCGACGCCTTGCGCGCGCGCCCGGATATCAGCCGATTCCTGCGATGGATCGCGGACAAGCCTGCGGATTTTCACGCACCGACCCGCCGCGCCGATCCGCAATAGCCGCATAGGGTCCGGCCGCCGCACCAGGACCTGCCTGAGCGGCATTCGGGCCGTTTGCGCGCATGCATTCCGTGGCCCGGCGCTCCTGGCACTTAACGACCTTTCGACCGTTCCGCTGCGACCAGAACAGCAGGATACGCTCCATGACCAACGATCCCCGCACCAACCAGCCAACGAGCTTTCCCGGCGAACCGCAGCAGCCCGCCCCCGGGCTTGTCGTCGATATGAAGACCAAGCCCGACCACGGCGAGCAAAGCTACGTCGGCAAGGGGCTGCTGGCAGGCAAGGTCGCGCTCATCACCGGCGGCGATTCGGGCATCGGCAAGGCAGTCGCGATCGCCTATGCGCGAGAGGGCGCCGACGTCGCGATCTCCTACCTCCCCGTCGAGCAGGCGGATGCCGAGGACACGCGTGCCTGGGTCGAGCAGGCTGGTCAGCGCTGTGTGCTGTTGCCGGGTGACATTCGCGACCGGGATCACTGCGTCGCGCTGGTGGAGCGGACGGTTGCGGAACTCGGTGGCCTCGACATATTGGTCAACAATGCCGCGGCGCAGACGATGAATGACGATCTTGCCAGCATCGACGATGATGAGATGCAGGCTGCATTCTCCGCCAATGTGTTTGCCATGATCCGTCTGGCCAAGGCCGCGGCGCCGCACATGCAGCCGGGGTCTGCAATCGTGAATACGACCAGCGAGCAGGCCAAGGTCGCGACCAAGAGCATGATCGTCTATGCGGCGACCAAAGGGGCGATCTCCAGCCTCACGGTCGGGCTGTCCAATCTGCTGGTCGCGAAGGGCATCCGCGTCAACGCCGTCGCGCCCGGACCGATCTGGACGCCGATCCAGCCGATCGCCAAGTCGCCGGAGGAACTGGAAACGCTGGGCCAGGACACGCCTTTGGGCCGCGCAGGCCAGCCCGCCGAACTCGCCCCCGCCTATGTTTTGCTCGCGTCGGCGGAAGGAAGCTACATGACCGGCGCGGTAATCGCCGTGACCGGCGGGGTACCGATCAACTGACCGGCGGACAGGCGGTCGCGACACAGGCAACGACCGCCTGTTGGCGAGCGGCACCGCATCGCGCCAACCGCACGCGCACGGGGTGCGTGCGGTTGGCGCAAGCCGACGTCTTGGGCGCTGGCGACATCCGCTATCGCATCGAGGACGCGTCTGCCGTCCGCGCGTCGTCCCGGACGCGCGCCACATGCAGTACAAAGGCTGATTGCGGTTTCAGCCGCGGGGGCTGCAGACCGGTTGCCATCAGCGCCTGGCCCGACACTCAAGGACGACCCCCAGCGAAGCCAGGCCCAGGACCATCTGCGGCTCGCAGGCACGCGCCGCCCTGCGGAGACCATCTTTGCCGGGTCTTTCGCGCGGCCGCCCGAGCCGCGGTCGACGACGACGAAAGAACGAAACGGCAGGTACGCATGGGCTACCGTTCAAGCGGTCCCGAGCTTTGCGATTGCCCGCTGCAAAGCGTCGTCCCGCCGGGCCGTCAGGTTCTGCAGCGTGGCTTGCGCGAGGTCGAAGCGCAGTTCGTGCATCGTCATCCCGGAGCGATACCCTTCCGGCCAAACAGCCGTCGGCTCGAAGCCACAACGTTCGAAAAACGGCGCGACCAGGGGTGATGTATCGACGGTCACGTACCGCGTGGCTGGATCGGCGTGACGGGTGACATGGATCAACCGCTCGAACACCAGCAAGCGACCGAGGCCGCTGCGGTGATACCGCCGCGCGGCCATCCCCCAATAGAGCAGCGCCTTGTTGTAATGGTCCCAGACCTCATAGCCGCCAAACGCCGCCGCCTCGCCATCCACCGTGACGATCAGCGCGGGACCGTCGGGCTCGTCGAGCGTCTCCTGCAACCAGTCGCGGTCGCCTGCCCCAAAATACTCGGGCAGGTTTGTGTCGAAAATGGCCAGCACCGCGGAACGGTCCGTTTCCGCATAGTCCCGGACCTCGATCCTGCTCATATTGCTTCATCCCACATCGCGACCGTTTCGATGGCATCCCCGGTATCGCGGGTCCAACAGCGCGACCGTCCTTCACACACGGCGCTTGCGTTAACGCGATCGAGGATGCTGGTCTCGATCAGTTCCGGAGCGATACGGCGCGGCTCGCCGATCAGCTTGGCATGCGCCTCCTTGATCGTCCACCGACGCAACCACGCGCGGGGCTGGTCGCTGCGGTCAAGCTTCCGCAGCGCGGTCGCTTCGCCCGCGCTGAGCATGTCCCATAGCGGGGCCATGCCGTCGACCACCTCCCGGTCGACCGCAATCGGTCGCATGGCGACCGCGATCAGCGACCGGCCGCCGCGTTGCGACAGCCCGATATACCAGCCGGGTGGATTGGCCACGCGCGGCGCCCCCGCGCGACTGCGGGCAAGCTGGACGACGCCGGCGCTCAATTCGGCCCGTCGCGCAACGAGCGCACAGGCGAGCGTATGGCGCGCGGTCGGCCCCGCATCGGGCACCCGCCACACCACCGGTGCGGCGCCCTCGGGTAGCGCCGCAAGCGGACCGTCATGCCACAGCGGGGTCATGCCTCGTTCGCGATCCGGGCCGGACTGCCCTCCCAATTGGTACCGTCGGGCAAGGTCTCGCCCTTCATCACCACCGACAAATCGCCAAGCTGCGCGTCCGCTCCGATCTCGGCGTCGTATAGAACGATCGCCAGCGATCCGATCGTTGCGCGATCACCGATGCGGATCGCCCCGACCTTCATCACCCGGTCCTCGAACAGATGGGTCTGCAGCCCTGCAAAGTCGTTGAGCGCAACATCGTCTCCGATCGTCACGAGATCGTGTTCGGTCAAATCGGTCGTGTCGATGTAACAGCGCTTGCCGACCTTTGCGCCCATCAGCCGCAGGTAGACGCCGATCCACGGTGTGCCGCGCAACGGCTCGAGCAGGTTGGCGACCGCAAGATTCTCGTAGGTGGCGGTGACGAGTTCGGTGCGCCAGACGAACGGGCTCCACAGCGGCGCGGTGGTCACCTTGTAGCGCCCCACCACCGTCCATTTCAGCGCGAGCACGAACGCGCCGCAGGCCAGGCAGAAACCGACATACAGGAAGGGGAACGCCAGTCCGATGACCAACCCGCCGCGTTCGAGATCGTCGAGATCGCCGACGACGGACAACAACAGGCTGAAGAAGACGAGGAACGCGGTCAGCGACAGGGTCGTCCGGACCGCCTCGATCGATAGCCGCGTCGCAATCAGCCCGCGCGACGGATTGAAGCGGGCGCCCTCATCGAACATCGTCGCGACCTGCCGCACTGGAAGCTTGATGGCCGGCGATCCGAACCAAGTGCTGCCGGTCTCCAGCGCATCGGCCGGGTCCTCGGGCGGCTTGGACAGCACGCCGATCAGCACCTCGTCACCAATCTGCGCACCGCTCGGCAACAGGGCCGAATTGCCGATGAAGCTGCGCCGGCCGATCCGCGTCTGCGCCAGTTCGATCGTGCCATGACCGATCCTTGCTGCCCCGAAGATGACGGAGTCGGCGATGAAACTTTCCGGCCCGATCTCGACTAGATCGGGAACGATCGCACTCGCCGTCGAGATTTCCGCGCGCCGTCCGACGGTGACGCCGAGCGCACGATACCATGGGATGACATAGAGGGTCGCGAAGATGGGGTGGAGCAGCCGCAGCGCCAGGTCGTTGATCTGTTTGACGAGCCAGTAGCGAACGTAGAAGCCGCTATCGAGTGCATACGTCCCAGCCGATACCTTGCCGAGGATCAACCGCTTCGCCGCCACCGTCAGGACGCACATCATCACGACATAGGTGATCGCGAGCAGCGGCGAGACGAGGACATAGGCATAGCCGGTGGTTGCCCAGTCGAGCTCCATGAGCGCGATCAGCCCAGGTGCGATCGGCAGGATCGCGATGATCGGCAGGAGCAGCGCGCCGATCAGCAGGCCGAGCGTCGCCGCGGGCGCCTCGCGGCGACCTCGCGTCGGACGCGCAGGCACGGCCCCCGCAACGGCCGCTGGCGACCCCGTCCAGCGCTGGCGTGGCGGTACGGTCATTTCGGCCGGCAAGGCCGACATATCGTCGAGCACGGCATCCTCGCCGAGGACGGCGTTGCGACCGACCACCGCCTGCGAACCGACAAACGCTCCTGCCCCGAGCGTTACCGTGCCGAGGCGCAGCATTCCCCGCTCGACCGAGCTGGTGGCGATCACTGCTTGATCGCTGATGATCGCGTCGTCCCCTGCTTCAAACAGGTCTGCGGTATCGATGATGCCAGTGCCGATATAGGCGCGCTTGCCGACCTTCGCGCCCAGCATGCGGTAATAGCCGCGAATCATCGGCGTTCCGGCCAGATAGGGCGTCGCCGTGACACCGATGATCCGCCGAACCAGCCACCAGCGGAAATAATAGCCGCCCCACAGCGGATAATCCCCGGCCTTGAAGCGGCCAATGATGACCCATTTGGCGACGACGGACAGCAGCATCGTGGCGATCGGCACGATCGTGAAAAAGGCGGCGCTCAGAACCAGCGCACTGATCCGGTCCATCCGCCCGGCGAGATGGGTATAGGCGATATAGGGCGAGAACCATTGCAGGCCAGCGAGCGCATAGATCGGTAGCAAGGCGATGGTCTGCGCGGCGACGCAAAGGTGCCGCTTCCACGCCGCGATCCGCACGAACGTCCCGGCATGCTGCACCGTCACCGGTGCTGCGCCACCGATCCGCAGCGCCAGCGCGCGGATCGTGGGAGCAGCGTACACGTCCTCCAGCGACAGCCCCTGCAACCCCGGGACCTTCCGCGCGGCAGACACGAGCCGTGCGGCCTTGAGCGAATGCCCCCCAAGGTCTTCGAACAGGTCATCGAGCACCGAGACCGGCTGCGGTGCGAACGCCTCGGCCCAAACATGGTGCAACTGTTCCTCGAGCGGTGTCGCCGGGGCGGCAATCGCACGATCGGCATCGACGATGAGCTCGGGCTTGATCAGCGCCTTGCGATCGACCTTCCCGGATGCGGGCAACGTCGGCAAGGCGGCTAGCAGCTGATAGGCCGCGGGCCGCATGTAATTGGGCAGCCGTTCGGCAACGCGGGTCTTGAGATCGGCGACATCCACCGTCTCCCCCGTCCGCGCGACGACGAACGCGGCAAGGAATTCCGCGCCATCGGGATCGGCGAAGAGCTGTACGACGGCCTGCGCGACGCCGGGTGCTTCGCCGATCACCGCTTCGATCTCGGCGAGTTCGACGCGGAATCCGCGGATCTTCACCTGCGTGTCGATCCGGCCGACGAAATCGATGTCGCCCGCCGCGTCGAGGCGCACCAGATCGCCCGAGCGATACACCCGCTCCGGACCGCCCGACACCGTATCGAACGGCGTGTGGGTGAACTTCTCGGCGGTCAGATCGGGCCGATTGACGTAGCCTAAGCCGACGCCCGGTCCACCAATGATCAGCTCCCCCTCCTGCCCCGCCGGCACCGGATGGAGCGTTTCGTCGACGATCCACGCGGTATAGCCGGGCAATGGCTTGCCGATCGTGATGCGCTGGCCGGGCTGGACCTCGGTCCAGGTCGCGGTGACGGAGGTTTCGGTCGGGCCGTAGGTGTTGAGCAACCGCAGCCCCGGCCGCGCCAGCCGACGCGGCAGATCGGGCGGGCACGCCTCGCCGCCCATGTTGATCAGCCGGAGCGTCGGAACGGGATGCTCGACCAAGGCAATGAGCGACGGCACGACGTGCCAGATCGTCGCCCCCGCATCGGCGAGCGCCACCGCGACGTCGGGACCGCTGGTTGCCAGCGACTCTGTCGCAACGAGCAGCTTGGCGCCCACGAAGAACGCGCTCCACATCGTCTCGACCGACATGTCGAAGGCAAGGCTGAAGCCCCCGAACACGACGTCACTTGGATCGAGCGCCAGGATCGCGCTTTCCGATCGGACGAGATGGCAGGCATTCGCATGGGTGATCATCACCCCCTTGGGCCGCCCGGTCGTACCGGAGGTGTAGATGATGTAGGCCAGATCGCCCGGCGTCGCGCCGGTCTCGGCCCGCGCGAGCGGTGCCACCGGTTCGGCGGCGAGGTCGCCCAGTTCCGCATCGATCGCGAACGTCGCCCCGGCCATGCTCGCTGCGCGCGCCGCGACGGTCAGCGTCAGCTTCGCACCACTATCCTCGACGATGAAATCGATGCGGTCCTGCGGATACCCCCAGTCGACCGGGACATAGGCGGCCCCGGCGCGCAGCACGCCCAGGATCGCCATATACTGATCGAGACCGCGCGGCAGGCATAGCACCACGCGATCGCCACAGCCGACGCCAAGCGCCCGCAGCCGGTGCGCCAACGCCAGACTACGGCGCGCCAGCGTGTCATAAGTCCACGTCGTGCTGCGCCCATATTCCTCGCTGGCGCCGATGAGCTCCAGCGCCGGCGCCGTTCCGCGATGCACGCCTTGCGCGTCAAACAGTTCGTGCAGCAGCTCGTCCCGGGCATAGGGCTCTTCGGGCCGTAATGCGGGCGCCGGGGCGATCGACGCTTCTATCACGGCTGCGACGATCGGCGCGTCCAGGGTCGTCACCCCATCCGCCTGCATCCGAATGGCTCGATCTTTCAAAATCTTCTGTCCCGACATCCACGTATGCCGGTCTTGTGGACGGAGGCAACGGTAAATCCAAGTCGCGATGCTCAGCCGACACCGATCCGGGCGGAAAGGTGCGCGGACCGGTGCCCCACCGTTCCCGTAGGGATCGAGAGGGCGCTGCCGGTTCGTCCGCACCGCGCTACGGTGCGTTCGAACACGGCAGCGGCGTGACGATCAGAACTTGAACCGGAAGCCAGCCTCGTAGCTCTGATCGTAAAATTCGCGCTGGGTCGTGCGGTTTGACAACCCCTCATAGTAACGCAGCGGCGAATTGTTCAGGTTCTTCGCGTTGAAATATACCGCCATGTTGCGCGTCACCTGATAGGAAGACGTCAGGTCCAGCTGCGTCCGCTGATCCTCGAACGTATCGAACCCGCTGCCGCCGCCGACACCGAAGATCGCGGCATCGACATGGCTGAGCGACAGGCGCAGCTGAAGCCCGTGCGCCTCATAATAAGCAGCAAGGTTGTAGGTCAGCGGAGAAGTGCCCGGGAGCCGGCTACCCTCCCCCGGGCGGATCGCGAACTGCGACCAGACATAGGTGACGTTGCCCAGGACACCGAAGCCATCAAACGGCGCGGGCAGAAAGCTGAATTTCTGGTTGTACTGCGCCTCGACACCACGCGCGTGCGACGTTTTGACGTTGGTGTAGCTCATTACGTCATACCCCGCATAGGAGGTGCCGCCAGCGTCGACATATGTCGTATTCTGCTGGAGATTGTTGACGATATAGTTGTTGAATTCCTTGTCGAACCCACCGACCGACAGGATCCCGGAATCCGCCATGTAATATTCGAGTTGCGCGTCGAACGCGTTGACGGTGGTGGGTTTCAGACCGGGGTTGCCCACCGACACCGCGAGATTGCCGGTATCGATGACCGCGCCCGACAGAAGCTGAAGGAAGCCAGGGCGACCGATGCCGGTTGAATAGGTCGCGCGCGCGATCACCTGTGGCATCAGCTCGTAGCGCAGCTGTACCGTAGGGAACACGTTGGTATAGCGGGACTTCCGCGACGCGGGCGTGAAGACGTTGCCGTCCGCGATCGTGGTTCCGCGATACGTACCGTCGGTGTTTTCCACGCGCACCCCCGCCAGAATGCCGAGCTTCCCGAACGTGCCGGAATATTGCGCATACCCAGCGTAGACATTCTCGGTATCGTTGAAGAAACCTTGCGCGTTGCGTTGCGCATTCGCGGCACTGGTGAATTGCGCCAGCGGCGCCAATACCGCGCGCATTCCCGAAATACTCGGCGCATATCCGACGTTGTAGGTACCGTTATAATAGTCGGTGTACGGACCGCCCCCGAGTACCGCGCTCAATGGCGTCGTAGGCACGCCGGCATAGCTCACGTTGTTGGGCTGATCGATCTTGTCGCGAAAACGCAGCTTCCCACCGACCTGAAACCGACCGTCTCCGCCGAGCAACGTGGTTGGCACGGTGACGTTCAGCACGGCTGCGTATTCGCGATCGTGCGCCCGCTCGGTGGCATTGTTGGCGCCGGTGAGCGTGAACTGCGTCGGATCACTGGGGTTGAAGCCGGTCGGCGTCAGCGTCGGGTACAATCCCGTGATATTGTCATAGGCAACCGTGAAGGTCGGTCGTCCGGGGCGGGTGAAGGTCGAATTGCGATCATAGTCCCGGTGATAGGTCGAGGCGGTATAGGAAAACTGATAATCAACGATCAGCTTGTCGAAATCGTTACGACCACCGGCGGCGGCGATGAAGTTCAGATGGGTTTCCTGCTCGTCGCGCAGCGTCACGCGCGCGTCGACACCGGTGGCGGTGATGACGTTGCCACTCGTCGCGATCGTATCACCCAACCCCCGATATTGCAGGATCGAGCGGTGCACCGACTCGGTATAGCCAGCGTCGTTGGCGCGAATGTAATAATGGGTCTGCGCGTCCGGGTTCCAGTCCAGCTCGCCCCCGAAACCGAAGCGGCGGCGATTGTACGAATAGCGCCGCAGGTCGAGCGCATCGAGCACCCTGTCGCCCGGCGCGCCCGGTTGGACGGCATCGAGCAACCCCGGCTCGACATCGTCGAAGCCCCGCTTGTCGGTGTGGAACGAGCCGGTCAGCACGATGGCAAACTGCTTGTCAGGGCCGAAGGCCGTGCCGGCGGCGGCCTCGCCGATGAACACGTCGCCGTTCTTGTGCGCGCTTTGATAGCCACCGCCAATCGTCCCTTCGACGAACGGTTTGTGCAGGCCAACCGCGGTGCGTGGCGTCAGTTCGACCGAGCCGCCGAGGCCTTCCGCTTCCTGATCAGGCAGGCCGCTCTTGCGGACGACGAGCCGATCGACGGCACCGATCGGCACGGTGTCGAGTTCGACGGCACGGCCGCCGCCGCCGAAATACGTCCCGCCGGGTTGGGTATTGAGCAGGGTCACGCCGCCAAACGTCGTGCCGTTCAGATTGCCGTCGATGCCACGGATGTTGACGAAGCGTCCTTCGCCGGTGTCGATCGCGAGACTGACGCCGGGAACGCGGCCCAACGCTTCGGCGGCATTGAAATCGGGATATTTGACAATGTCTTCGGCGGCCTGAACGTTGATCAGATTGGGCGCCGCCTTCTCCTCTGCGCGCGCATTCTTGGACGCGCGGGTTGCCGTGACCACGATATCGTTATCCGGTCGCGGAGCCGACTCCGCGACGGTCTGCGCTTGCGCGCCGAGCGGGAGAAACGCGAACACCGCCGTCGGAAACAGCGACAACGTCCTGGTTTTCATAATGTTATCCCCAATCCTTGCGTTGAGCGGTCCAATGACCGCGCTTTTTCGACGCTCCCGGTTCTCTTCGGGTGGGGATTTATTGTTACAGGATTGGGACTTCGGGCCGTTCTTTCCTAAGGTTGGCAAGAAACAATCTTGAGCGCTTCGGTCCTTTGCCTGTCCATACTAGAAATTGCCGCCGCGCGTGCCCGATCACCAAACACGACGGCGCCCAGAACGAACGGCGTGGGGTTCTAACACCATTGGCGTGCTCTTCCTGCCCGGGGCTCGTGCGATGGACCGGCGGGGCGACAGCAACCACCGTGCCACCGCCGCCCCGCACGCGTGTCAGGCGCGCTTGACCACCAATACGTGAAAGGACCCGGGCACCATCGCAGGCCGGCCGCCGCCCGCGGCAGGAGCGTCAAACTTGGCCGTGGGCAGGTAGATCGCCCCCGTTTTCGGATCGAGCGCGCCGGTCCGCGCCCCGACCTCGGTCTTGACGGCACCGGCATGCGTCACGACGCTGCCACTGATCGAGAGAATATCGAGCACGCCGTCCTTGCCGCACGGGATGAACGCGAGCCCGCGTGCCTCGTCCATGATCACCGCATCCGGCCCGACGCCGATATCGACCAGCGCCGTCAACCGCCGCGAACGCGCGTCGACGATCGCGGCTTTGCCATTGGCGCACGCGGCGATCAGCCGGCCATGCGCAACGTCGTACCCGAGACCGGTCGGCGCCTTGCAGCCCGGGAGGGGAATCGCCTTCCCCATGACTCCGCGCGTGGCATCGACCGTCTCGATCTCGTCAGAGTCTTCGTTGTTGATGAAGAGCGTTCCGTCCGATCCGAATGCCGCATATTCGAGGGCGGGCTTCACGCTGATCGTCCTGGTCACTTTGGCCGCTGCAAGGTCGATTACGGACACGGTGCCGCTGTCCGCGTTCATCACGAACGCATGCGCGCCGCTGGCGTCGAGGATGGCGGCATCGGGCTTCTTGCCGACGACGATATTGGCGGTTTGCGCGCCGGACCGGGTATCGAACAACCGCACCGTGCCGTCGGTCCCGCTCGTCACGAGCAGCTTGCCGCCGCGCAGGGGAACGACCGCGTGCCCACGTTGCACCGTGCCGAGCATGGAGACCTTGCCGGTCGCAGTATCGATCACCGTAACGCTCGTGCTGCGCGCAACATACACGTGCGTGCCGTCCTCATCGGCACGGGCATAGTCCCACGAGCCGTCGGGCCCCGCAATGGACTGGGCGACCGTATACGTGGGTGCAGACGTTGCCGCGACCGAGAGCGGCATGGTCGCGACGGCGAGCGAGGCAAGAAGCAATTTGCGGGGCATTGCAGTCTCCAGGATGACGGGTACTGCCTTCTGGCGCAGCCGCTCCGGCGCGTCACGTTAGGGATTCCTAATCCGCGTCTTTCACCACGGTGCCATCATCGATGCGCGGACGAGGGACCGACCGGCGCTCGGCGAGCAGGGCCAAGCGCCCCATGCAACGCTCTTTCCTTGTCGGGGCCAGCCGGGCATGAGGGACGAATGTTTGGGTCGACCGATATCTCTGGCGCGGCGCACGTCGTCCAACTGGCGCTGACCCCGATCTTCCTGCTGACGGGTCTCGCATCGTTGTTGAACGTGTTCACGACCCGCCTTGGCCGGATTTCCGACCGCGTCGATCGCCTCGCAGGCGACGCATCCAGCCATCCCCGGCAGTTGGCGCGACTGCGCCTTCGATCCGCCGCGCTCGACCTTGCCGTCTTGCTGGCGGCGCTGGCTGGCGCGCTGACATGCTGCGCCGCCCTGACGCTGTTTCTGGGTGCGCTGCGAAACGCCGGCACGGGGCAAGTCCTGTTCGCGCTTTTCGGGTCCGCACTGATCTGTGCGATCACCGCGCTCGCCGCGTTCGGGTTCGAAACGATCCTGTCGGGCCGGTCTGTCCGGGAGCAAGCGCAGCCAGGTGGCGACCAACAGGAAAATGGCGCGGCCCGACCGATCGCCGGCATGCGAAACGCGGACGACACGTGAGCAGTATGTACACGGCGGTATGGCTGACGCTGGGCGCGATTCACCTGGCCGTGATCCTGCGCGCAATTTTGCTGGAAGGGCGCGACACCTACGCGCGCGCGGCATGGGTCCTGCTCCTCGTCGCGCTGCCGGGGGTCGGGACCGTCCTGTATGTGCTGTTCGGGGAACGGTGGATCTCGCGCAAATTCCGCAAGCGTGCACGGGATTGCTACCACGCCCTTCTCCCCTTCGCGCCGCCAGCCTCGACCAGCCCGGTTTCGCCGGCCTTCACGGGTGCCTTTCGCACGTGCGAAGCGGCGAGCCGATGGCCCGTTTCGACCGGCAACCGGGCGCACGTCGCGTCCGGGGCAGATGCGGCGATCACCGCGATCGTGGCGGATATCGATGCGGCGACACGGACGGTGCATCTGTCCTTCTACATTTGGTTGAGCGACGGCAACGGCACCAAGGTTGTCGACGCGGTCTGTCGTGCGGCGCGGCGGGGTGTCGTTTGTCGGATCGTCGCCGATGCGATCGGCTCGCGCGCGCTCATTCGCTCTCGCCACTGGAAGCGCATGCGCGATGCGGGCGCTCGGCTCTGCGCGTCGCTGCCCGCTCCGCTCGGATTGGGTTTCCTCGCCGGGCACCGCACCGATCTGCGAAACCACCGGAAGATCATCGTGATCGACGGCGGGACGACCTGGGGCGGCAGCCAGAACTGCGCGGATCCGGCGTTCCTGCCCAAACGGACGTTTGCCCCGTGGGTCGACATTCTGGTTCGATACGAAGGCCCGATCGCGCGGCAGGCGGAATTGATCTTCGCTTCGGCCTGGATGGCGGAGACGGGTGAAGACATGCGTCCGGTCCTGGCAACCGAAGTCCCCGGCGCGTTGCCCGGCGGGATCACGGCCATTGCGGTCGGAACCGGGCCGTTGTCTCCCGATGCGACGATGACCGATATCTTCGTCGCCGTGCTGGCTGCGGCGCGCGAGCGTGCCGTGATCACGACGCCCTATTTTGCGCCCGATCCTCCCCTGCTGAATGCGATCGTCGCCGCCGCGCGGCGCGGGGTAGAATTGACGATCGTCTTTCCGCAGCGAAACGACAGTCGGATCGTGGGGGCGATCAGCCGCGCCTATTACCCCGTTCTCGCCCGGGCCGGTGCCCGCATCTACGAATTCCGCGGCGGCCTGTTGCATGCCAAGACGTTGGTCGTCGACGATGCGCTCGGGCTGGTCGGTTCCGCCAACATGGATCGCCGCAGCCTCGACCTGAATTTCGAGAATAACGTGCTGTTCGAGTCGTCTACGCTGGCGGCTGAGGTCGGCGATCATCAGCGGCGGTGGCTGGCCGATGCGGTCGAGATCGACCATGATGGCGTCGCGGAGCGGTCGCTGCTGCGCCGCCTGTTCGACAACCTGCTGACCATGGCAGCCCCCTTGTTCTGACGGAAGCGATCCGATCCAGGCGATCGCATGTTCGTGGACGGGAGGGGTGCTGGCCATCTTTGGTGTCGGACTGGCCGGGTCGACGTCAGGGCGATCCGAACTTCCGCTCGACCGACACCCCGGCCTTCCGCAGGAATTCGGTCGGCAACACGCCCCCGGCGCATACGATCACGTCGTCATTCGCGATTTGCGCTCGCCCGCGTGCATTGACGAGCGCAACATGCCGATCGTCGATTTCCAGGACCTTGGTTCCGGTGCAGCAAACGAGCCGCCCACCGGACACGAGCATTTCCAACGTGGCACGGTTCTTTTTTCGGGCCCGATCGAATGCCTCGCCGCGGTGCATCAAGGTCACTGTCGTTCGCGGAACATCGACCAGTGCGATGGCGGCTTCGATGGCGCTGTCGCCGCCGCCGACGACCAGCACGGAACGCCCGACATATTGTTCTGGTTCGATCAATCGATAGACGACCTTGGTCTTCCCCTCGCCCGGCACATCGAGCGTGCGCGGCGTTCCGCGCCGGCCGATGGCGAGCAGCACGCGACGGGCGTGGACGGTCCGCGCCGTCGTCGCGATCGAGAACCCGACGCCCTGCGGGACAATCTCCAGGACGCGTTCTTCATAGGCGATCGGCACGCCGGCTTCGTCAACGACCTTGGTCCAGATCCCGATCAGGTCCTCCTTGGAAATCTCGCGGAAGTTGAGCGTCCCATAGCCCGGCAGCTCGACCGGCGCGGTCATCGCGATTTTCCCGCGCGGGTAGTGCGCGACGGTTCCGCCCAGACTGTCCTGCTCGATCGTTTCGCACCGCAGCCCGGCCTGTTGCGCCGCCAGACTCGCCGAGATGCCGGCCGGTCCCGCACCCACGATCAGCAGATCCAGCATGTCGCCCGTGCGGTCGGCCTGCTTCGTTGCCGCAGCGATCGAGCCAATCGCCTGCCGACCCTGCTCGATCGCATTGCGGATCAGCCCCATCCCGCCGAGTTCCCCGGCGATGTAGATGCCGGGCACGTTGGTTTCGAAGCCGGGATCGACATAGGGGATGTCGACGCCCCGGGTTGCGGTGCCGAACACCAGGTCGATGGCGTCGGCCGGGCAAGCCGTCTTGCAGGCACCATGACCGATGCACCGGGTCGGGTCGATCAGATGGGCTTTGTCCTCGATGAGCCCGAGGACGTTGCCCTCCGGACACGCCAGGACGCATGCGCCACAACCGATGCACGCATTGAGATCGACGACTGGATGGAGCGAGGGAGGCTCGATCAGGCCGGCGTCGATCGCGTCATCGCGAATGGCCTTGTGGAGGTCGGAGCGGCGTTGCCGGGTGAGCACGTAGCTGGCCCAGATCGGTATGGCGGGCATCGCATAGGCAAGCCCAATCGTGAAATCGGTCACGGTATGTTCTCGACGAATTGTTAGGCGCATCGCCCTTCGATGGGCCGATACCGCAGAAATACGTAGTCAGCTGAATGGGTCCGTAACGGCCGCTTGCGATCGTCGAGCGGTGGGGAAAACGCGCTGGTTGGCGGCCGTTTCAGACTTTCGAAGGATACGTCCGCACCGGACCTTCCTTGTCCCGAATCCCTCATTCCTTTATGGTTCGAAGGCCGTGCTGGCAGGCGCAGGCGTACAGGAGCGTGTTCGTGCCTGCCCGCGTAGCTGCCTTTTTCACTGCTGACGGACCTGCGCTGTCCTGGCGCCTGCCAAAGGCGTTCGCCGCCCGGATCCCGAGCAGCGTCGGCCTCGCGATCGGCGCTGCCGTGCTGGTGGGATACCGCAACCGAGCCCATCTCGGTATCCGACCCGATAGCGGGGTCGGCTACTGGCTGGGAATCATCGGCGCCGCGATGATGCTGGTGCTGCTCGCCTATCCGCTCCGTAAGCGGCTGGGACAGGCCATTCCCGGATCGGTCGGTTTCTGGTTTCGGTTCCATATGCTGCTCGGGCTGCTTGGCCCGGTCGCGATCCTGTATCACGCACGGTTCGCCTACGATGCGCTGAACAGCGGCATCGCGCTTGCCGCGATGCTGATCGTCGCGGGCAGCGGGATCGTCGGACGCTATTTCCATGGCCATCTGTATCGCGGCTACCGGCTGCAGCACGTCGAGGCGAGCGAGCTGGCCGACACGATAATGACCGCCCGCGCGGCGGTCCGCGAGGATGCCGACGATGCGATCATGCCGGAGCTCGCATCGTTCGCGTCGCGTGCCGCCGATATCCGCGGATCGCTTCCGGTCACGATCGCAAAAGCGCTGTCCCTCACCCTGGCAATGCGGTTGCGCCAAGGCACGCTGCTCCACGAGATCCAGCATCACCTCGTCCTCGTCGCGGCCGAACGACACTGGTCGAAAAGTGACCTGCAGCAGCATCGGCGGGATGCCGCGCGCCACCTGGACGACTATTTCCGCGCGGTGCGGCAGGCCGCGACCTATGGCGCATTCGAGCGGCTCTTCGCGCTGTGGCATCACCTTCATCTTCCGCTGTTCGGCTTTCTCGTGCTGGCGGCGATCACGCATGTCATCGCCGTGCATCTGTACTGATGCGACGGCAGCTGATCCTTTCGCTGCTTGCCGTGCTGGTCGCGGTTGCCGCCTTCACGATCGTGACCCGGCAGGTTCTGGAAAGCGTCGTCAGTCCGGGTCCGCTCAGCGCGCCGCACGCCAGCCTGCGTGGCCGGTCTCTCGCCTGCCACGTGCCGTTCGCGAAGGCGGCGCAGAACACGACCTGCATCGCGTGCCACGCGCGGGTCGGACGCGATATCGTCGACCACCGCGGATATCATGGCCGCGTTCCTGCCAGCGCGACGGCCCGGTGCAGTGCGTGCCACCAGGAACATCGCGGTCCGCATGGTGACATCGTCCATTTCGATCCGCACCATTTCGATCATCGGCTCAGCGACTTCGCCCTGACCGGTGCGCATCGCGGGGTCGCCTGCCACGCGTGTCACCGCCCGCACCAGGCGTTCGCTGCCGCCCCCAGCGCATGCACGGCGTGTCATGCCAAACAGGATGTCCACCACGGCCGGTTCGGAAAGGACTGCGCGTCCTGCCACGATTCACGATCGTGGAAGACGATCCACGCGTTCGATCACGCGCGAACCGGCTATCCCCTTATCGGCTTCCATCGCCGGACGGCCTGCGCCGGGTGCCACGGTAACGGGCGGCTGGCCGGAACGCCGCGAACTTGCATCGCTTGTCACCGCAACGACGACGTCCACCACGGTGCCCGCGGCAGCGATTGCGCCGCGTGCCACACGCCGGCGGGATGGAAGCTCGCCACGTTCGACCATAATCGCGACACGCGCTTCCCCCTGATCGGTGCCCACGCATCGGCCGGCTGTGTCGGCTGTCACGGCCAGAACATGGCTCAACGGCATCCACCGACGACCTGCATCGCCTGCCATGCGAACAAGGATGTGCATCACGGGCAATTTGGTGCCGATTGCGCAACCTGCCATGCCTCCACCCAATGGCAGTCCGTCCATTTCGACCACGACCGGATGACCCGATTTCCCCTGAAAGGCGCACATCGTGGCGTCGTCTGCACCGCGTGCCATGTCGGACCGCTGCATTCGGTCAAGCCGCCCTCCACCTGCATCGGTTGCCATCGCGCCGACGACCCGCATCGCGGGCGTCTCGGTCCCAATTGCGCGAGTTGCCATAACGAAGCACGGTGGCGCGAGGCGCTGGGCTTCGACCATGGGCTGACGCGGTTCCCCTTGCTCGGGCAGCACGTGCGGACGCCCTGCGTCCGGTGTCACGTCGATCGCAGCTTTACCGCCAAGGGGCTGGCGTGTGCCGCCTGCCATGCCGATGACTTTCACAAGGGCCGTCTGGGCCAAGCGCCCGACTGTGCACAATGCCATGTCCCGAGCGGCTGGGATCGATGGCGGTTCGATCATGCGCGCCAGACCGGTTTTGCCATTGACGGCAAGCATCAAGGCCTTGCCTGCGCAGCCTGCCACCGGGTCGCCGCACGCACCGCCAAGCTCAACCCGAGTTGTTATAGCTGCCACCGCGCCGACGATGCGCACCATGGCGCCTTCGGCCAGCAATGCGCCCAATGCCATTCGACCAAGGGGTTCCTGCCGGCCACGGTCCCGGCCCGTCTAGGGTCCACCGATGCGAGCCGCGCCCCTCCCCGGGAATGTCCATCGGACGGTCTGCATGGCGCCGTCCTGCAATGCTGGCAGCTCGCGCAACAGCGGTCGTCGCCCGACGACATCCGGAGGCGTCGATGAAAGCTCTATCCTTCGTGGCCTTCTGCCTCGCGACCCTGCTGTTCTCGATCACGGTCCTGGCCGAGGTGCCCGGGAAGCACGGGATCGTCGACCGGATGGACCATTATGCGACCGGCTTTCCGCTCGAGGGTGGCCATGAACGGGTGGCATGCGAGGACTGTCATCGCGGCGGCGTCTTTAAAGGGACGCCACGACGCTGCGGCGACTGTCACAACGGAGTCCTCGCCGAGGCGCGCGGCCCGCGACACATCCCGACGGCGCTCTCGTGCGACACCTGTCACTCGGTCCAGGACTGGCGACTGTCGCGTTTCGACCATACCGACGTGCTGGGCGGATGCGTGCGATGTCACAACAATTTCACCGCCCCAGGCAAGACCGCAACGCATCCGGCGACGAGCAACACCTGCGAGGATTGTCACGACACGGTCCATTGGAAATTGCTGCTCCCAGGAATCCACGCGTCGGCTCGCCCCGACACCCGGCGCGCGCACGGCGGCTTTGCCTGATGGTCGTATCAGCCCCTGCGCCGCTCGCGGATTGGCAACGGCCGGCAGCCGTCGCAGCGCCGTCCACGGACCTGCTCGCCGCTGCCTGCCGCGGCACCGTGCTTGCGCCCCAGGGGGAAACGCCTGCGGCAGTGCCTGACGCCAATGCCTCGGCGACGCGGGAACGGGATGCGGAAGACGCGATCCGGAGCGGCGATACGGCGCGGGCTCTGGCGCTGCTTAGCCCGTTGGTCCTACAGCCGGGCGATCCGCACATGCCCCGCGCGTGCGAGCTGGTGGGCCTGCTGCGCGAGCGCGCTGGCAGCCAGGACGATGCCCGGGCCGTCTATCAGGCGTATCTTCAGCGTTTCCCGCAGGATGAAGGCGTGCCGCGCGTGCGGCAGCGTCTTGCCGCGCTGGGCGATCGCACCGCGCCGATCGCCAGGGCCGCAGCGCCCGGGTCGAGCGTCGCCGCGGCAAGCCGCGCGTCGCTACGGGGTATCGTGTCGCAATTCTATCTGCACGACCGCAGCAAGAGCATGTTCCTTTCCGCGCAGCCGGCTACGGCCTCGACCAACCCGGACCTTCGCGACAATGTCGACGAACTGTTGAGCGTCGCCGATATCAGCGGTCGCGCGACGCTCGGTACAACCCGGATCGAAGCACGCGCATCCTTCGGTCATGTCTCGGAATATCGCCCGGTCATTCTGGTAGGTGCGGATCGCAATCGTGGGTCGTACGATCTGCTCGACCAGCTGTATCTGGACATCGCGACCGATCATGGGAATGCGTCCGTCCGGATCGGACGACAGGTCCGCTATGGCTCGGGGATCTTTGGTCGCTTCGACGGGGTCCGCGCAGGGGTGGATCTCAGGCCCAATGTGCGGCTCAACGCGGTTGCCGGATTCCCAGTATGGTCGGAACGGCAGACGTCGGTCGACCGCTCACGCGCGTTCTACGGACTGAGCGCCGAGCTGACGTCGTCGAACGGCCAGCGCGCGGTCAGCGTCTACTGGTTCGACCAGCGCGCTGCAGGACTGGTCGATCGCCGGGCGGTGGGGATCGAGGGGCGTCTTACGTCCCGCCTTCTGTCGATCTCCGGCCTGGTCGACTATGATGTCGCTTTTGCCACGCTCGACGCCGCGCTCGTCAATGCCTCGATCCGGCTCGGCCGCACGTCGAACGTGACGGTCCTGCTGCAGCAGTTCCACGCGCCGACGCTTGCGCTGACCAACGCCGCGCTTGGCCAGTCCACCCCCTCGCTCGACGTGGTGCGCGACCTGCTCGCGCCCGATGCGCTGCGGCAGGCCGCCCGCGACCGGACCCTGCTCACGCGGTCCGCCAGCGTCACCTATACGCGAGACCTGTCTCCCGTGTGGCACATCATCGTGGACGGCAGCGTGTTCGATACCAGCGCTTCGCCAGCATCGTTCGGTGTACCGGGGCTCCCCGCCGCCGGCACGGAGTTTGCCTTCGGGGTTCAGGCCATCGGCGAAGGGCTATGGATGCCGCGGGACACCTGGTTGGTCGGTCTGCGCTCCGCCATCCTGCAGCGGTCGCACCTTTACGCCGGCGATCTGACCGTACGCCTGCCCATCGCCCCGCGCCTGACGGTCGCCCCGCGCCTGCGCCTCGCGCTGCGTGACCAGCGGCTCGAAACGGGTAATCAGCGAGTCGTGGCACCGTCGGTTCGCATCGTGTGGCGCCTGACCCACAATACCGAACTCGAGGCGGAGTGCGGCGGCAATTTCATCTGGCAACGCTATACGACCCAGCGCTTAACAGGGTCGCGGTTCGAACGCGCCTTCATCGGGCATATTGGGTATCGCATTCGTTTTTAGGCCCGACGACGGGGCCTTGTGCAGTCCTGCCAGCATCCCGATCCGGACCAGGTTCGACGTTCCGTGAATGTTGATCTTCGTCATGATGCTAGCACGATACACTTCGACCGTTCGGACACTCAGCCGCAGGTCATGAGCGATCTGCTTGTTGAGGTGGCCGGCAACGATACCTTGCAAAACCTGGCGTTCCCGGCGGGAAAGGCGGGTAATCAACGCTTGCGCGTCGGCCCGGGCATGTCCCTCGATCGCGCTATCCTCCGGGTTACCGTCGCACGTCAGCGACGACTGGACAGCATCGATCAGGACCTGGGGGTCGAACGGCTTTTCGATGAAGTCCCGCGCCCCGAGCTTCATCGCCTGAACCGCGAGCGGCACGTCGCCGTGACCCGTAATCAGGATGACCGGCGTCTCGAGTCCGCGTGCCTTCAGGCGCGCGAGCAGTTCGAGACCGGTAACGTCCGGCATGCGGACGTCGCTGACGATACAGTCACTCGACACGCCGTTTGTCTGGTCCAGGAAATGCGCAGCGGACGCATGGGCCGAAACGTCAAATCCGGCAGCGCCCAGCAACCGCACCAGCGATTGGCAGACGTCCACGTCATCCTCAATCACCGAGATGCGCGGCCTATGCAGCAAGTCTGCTTCCCCCCGCGTCGGCAAGTGGCAGGCTGAACCAGAAGCGCATCCCGGCACCCGGGTTTGGTTCGCATCCGATCTCGCCCCCCAAGGTTTCGACGATCGTCTTCGCGATCGACAGACCGACGCCCAGACCATCGCTCTTGGTCGACTTGAACGGCGCGAACACATCCAGCGCGCTGTCGGGTGCGACGCCCGCCCCCGTATCTACAACCGATATGACGACATCGTTCCGCGACCCCGCACGCGCCTCGACCCGGATCATACGGACCGCGCTTTCGCTCATGGCTTCGATCGCATTGCGGATCATGTTCAAGAGAACCTGCTGAACCTGAACCGGGTCGATCAGGACCGCCCCCAGATCAGGATCGAGATTCACGACCAGACGAACGCCGGCATCGCGCACCGCGAACTGCACTAGCGAAACCGACTCGCTGATGATCGCCCCGACGGCAATGACCTGTCGTACCTCTGGCTTGCGTGTCACGAAGACTCGCAAGCGCTTGAGGACGGCTCCTGCACGCAGCGTATGCGCCAGCGATGTCTCGAGCGCATCCGTGAGCTGGCCGCGGTCGATGGTGGCCCGGTCGACCTCGATCTTCGCGGCACCGAGACAGGCGCCGATCGCCGCAAGGGGCTGATTGAGCTCATGCGCAATCGCAGAACCCAGCTCACCCAACGCCGTTGCCCGCGATACGTGCAGCAGCTGCCGCTGCACGTCCTCGAGCCGCGCGGCCGCAGCCAGCGCCTCGGTTTCGTCCTGCAAGTGAACCGTCAGCCAGCGCCCAGCGGGCGAGGGGACGCTGGAGGCGGTCAATCGCAACTGAAGCGCACGACCTGACGTAGTTGATCCGGTCGCCTTGATCGCGCGGTCGCCATCGCCTGCCGACAAGTCCTGCAGTAGCTGGCGAAGCGATCGTTGCCCTGTCGGAAGTCCCACCACGAAATCACCGAGCGGACGACCAAACACCGCATTGCCGTGCACTTCGAACAGGGCGCAGGCTGCAGCATTGATCGCCCGAACGAAACCTGCCGCATCGACGATGACGATCGGAGCGGGCAAGTGGTCGAAAATCGACTGCAAATGGGCTTCGCGAATACGGAGCTTCTCGGCAAAAACGTTGCGATGCGCTTGTTTCTGGCGTTGCCATCCCCCGATCACGGCGAAACACGCCGACAAGCAACCGACCACGGCGATATTTTTCCAGGTGAGCAGCGCCATCGGCAGTGTCAGGGCCATAACCGCCTGAACGATCAGGTTGGAGACCGAAGTGACGAGTCCGCCGAACGTGCCGGTCAGAAAGGTGACCAGCAGGGCAGCGGCAATCCCCCAGAGGAACGGAAGCTGGATCTCCAGCACTACGTCGAACGCCACGGTGACGCACAACGCCAGGCCACACCCGACCATTGCGGCAAGACTGGCCCGAGCGTGATCGACCAGCGGCGGCGGCGTATCGTCCAGCATCTGCCACAGTCGCCTCACGCCCGCCCCCTCAGGATTAGACTTCGAACGGGCCACGAAATAGCACGGTTTGACGTACGTCGAAAGCACTTGATGAATGCCCGATGAATGTGAAGACACCGCTGGGCGCTGCCGTGTCTGGGAATGGGCGGACAGCGGCCGTCGACCATTCGAGCGCCCTGCAATTTCCTCGGGCGCACCAGGGTCGCAATGATTGCCGCCCGGGCGTCACACACAACCCCTTGAAGCGCTGGCACTTCCCCGCCACCATGCAGCGATGCGCTCGCTCCTCCCCCCCCTCGCCGCTCTCGCGATCCTTGCCACCCCCGCGTTCGCCAAGGACGCGGCCCAGCCCGTCCCGGACCCCGCCCGCCTGAAAGCCACCGTCGAAAAGCTCGTGAGCTTCGGCACGCGGCACACGCTCTCCTCGCCCGACGACCCCGTCCGCGGGATCGGTGCGGCGCGCAAATGGGCGGGGGGCGAGCTCACCCGCATTGCGGACGCGTGCCACGGCTGCATCACCGTCGCCAATATCGCGCAGACGATGACCAATGCGCGCGCGCCCAACGGCGTCAACATCGTCGACGTGCTCGGCTTCCAGCAGGGGCTCGACCCCAAGCGCGTGATCATCGTCGGCGGACACATCGACAGCCGCGTCACCGATGTGATGGACATTACCAAGGATGCGCCCGGCGCGAACGACGATGCCTCGGGTGTCGCGCTGGTGCTTGAGGCCGCACGCCTGTTGTCGAAGGAGAAGTTCCGCGCCACGATCGTCTATGCGATCTTCTCGGGCGAGGAACAAGGGCTGATGGGCGCGTCGCTGCTCGCCGATACCGCCAAGCAGCGCGGCTGGACCGTCTCGGCAATGCTCAACAACGATATCGTCGGTAATACGGTGGGGCAGAACGGCGTCCGCGTCGCCGATCGGGTCCGCGTCTTTTCCGAAGGGATTCGGGCATCGGAGGACTTGCCCGCGCAGATCGCCCGCCGCGGCAATGGTGGCGAGGACGACGGCCCGTCGCGCAGCCTCGCCAAGGCGATCGACGGAGTCGCGCAGGGGATCCCCGGCGGGCTCGACGTGATGCTCGATCGCCGCCCGGATCGCTTCGGGCGCGGCGGGGACCATGAGCCGTTCCTCAAGCTCGGTTACCCGGCGGTGCGCTTCTCGGTCGGTGCCGAAAATTATACGCAGCAACATCAGGACCTGCGCACCGAGAACGGCATCCCGTACGGCGACACGGTCGACAAGATGGACTTCCCGTATCTGGCGAAGGTCACCGCGATCAACGTCGCGACGATCCGCCGCCTCGCGGCCGCCCCCGCCGCGCCCGACGGCGTGACGATCGCGGGTGCGGTGGCGACGGATACGACCGTGACCTGGCAGCCGGTCGTCGGCGCGGTCCGCTACCGCGTGCATCTGCGCCGCAACGACGCGCAGGACTGGCAGAAAGTGGTCGAGGTGCCTGCCCCGGCGGTCACGACGGTGCTGAAGGACGTGATCGTCGACGACACGTTCGTCGGGGTCGGCGCAGTCGGCGCGGATGGGGCGGAGAGCCTGGTGACGTTCGCCGGTCCCGAGCCGCGCAAGCGCTGAGCTTGGGGGGGTGCCGGGTGAAACTGTGTTCGCGATCGATCTCAATACACCCCTGACCGCTTCCCCGGCGAAGGCCGGGGCCCAGGAGCGAGGACAGTGGTAACGACGCGCAACCGCTGCCATGCTCCGGTCGCTACTGGGCCCCGGCCTTCGCCGGGGAAGCGGAGATGCCAGGTCGGGCTGTCAATCTTGGGTAGGAGTGCGATCGCTATCGCCGCGAACGGCTGCGATGACGGCTGCGGCGCTGCACACGCGAAGCGACGGCTCTGTCCGGATAGCCATAGGATGCGCCGCTCTGCACCGTCACGACGCTGCTGCCCCCGGCCTCATACCGTCGCGCGGCACTGCCGGAATACGCCGCGTTCGTCGCGTACGTGGTAACCCCGCCACGCGACACGACCGGCGGCAGGACCACCACGGGCGGCTCGTCGACCGAGCCGTACCCGCCATTTCGTTCGGCCCGATCGGCCGCCTCTCGCACGATCTCGCCTGCGTCGACGTAGACCGCCGGCCCCGTATCCTGTTGCGATGGCGGTGCGGGCGACCGCTGCGCCGCGGCGGCGGTCGCTCCCGACACCATAGCAAGCGCCATCGTCAAAACACCCAGACGTCGCATCAGACCCCTCCCAGCAAATTCTTGCCTGCCGGATCGGGATGAAGGTTCGGTAAACCCCGCCCCGTTCAGCCAGCGATGCGCGGGGCAAGCAACGTCATCAGCGCCTCGCACCCCTTGGCATCCTGTGCATCGAACCGGGCCGCGCTCGGGCTGTCGAGGTCGAGCACACCGATCAGGCGGTCGTCGTGGACGATCGGCACGACCAGTTCGGAGCGGCTCGCCGCATCGCACGCGATATGGCCGGGGAAGGCATGGACGTCCTCGACCACCTGCGTCTCCCGAGTCTTCGCCGCAGCACCGCAAACCCCGTCGCCGAGCGCGATGCGGATGCACGCGGGCTTGCCGAGGAACGGCCCGACGACGAGTTCACCACCGACCATCCGATAGAACCCCGCCCAGTTGAGATCGGGCAGATATTGCGAGATCAGCGCCGCCGCATTCGCCATGTTGGCGATCGCATCCGGCTCGCCATTGGTCAGCGCGTCGAGCGCCGCATGGAGATCGCGGTAGAGGTCGGCCTTGGAACTCTCGTCGATCGTGAAGGCGTACATGGCAGGAAACTCCGGAATCGTCGCGGGGGGTGTGGCGGTGGCTGTAGAACGCTCCACCCCCAATTGGTATCGCTCACGCTGCCGCGCCACCCCGATGCGCGTGATCGCCTCGGGCACTTGCTGTGATCGGAAAGTTCCGTTTCGGTTTCATCTCCCCGTCCCGCAGGGGGCTGCGCTGCACGGTTCGTCGCCTGCCCCGGTGCGACGAGCCGATGCTGCCAACAAGGGATCAGATTTTGATGAACGCTACCCCACGCCATCGTTTTGGCGCGCTCCTCGTCGCCGCCGCCTCGACCAGTGCGATCGCCGCACCGCTCGCGGCACAGACGCTGTCGCCCGCCGACACGCAGGTCGAGACCCGCATGACCACCGCCGCCGCCCCGACCGGCGCGGACAAGCCCGCCGCCGCACAGGCCGGCGTCAATGGTACGGTCGATGCGAAGGGCGGCGCGCGCACCACCGCGCCCGTCCAGATGACGCGCGACAATGGCGCGCCGATCGGCGAGAACCGCCACAGCAAGGCAGCAGGCGACCTCGGCCCGGTGCTGATCGAGGACACCACGCTGATCGAGAAGCTCGCGCGGTTCGACCGCGAGCGGATCCCCGAGCGTGTCGTCCACGCGCGCGGCACCGGCGCGCAGGGCGTCTTCACCGCAACCGCGGACATGGCCGGCCTCACCAGCGCCTCGCTGTTCACCGCGGGCAAGCAGACCCCGGTGTTCGTCCGCTTCTCGACCGTGATCCATCCCTCGGGCAGCCCCGAAGGCCTGCGCGACCCGCGTGGCTTCGCGACCAAGTTCTACACCGACCAGGGCAATTGGGATCTGGTCGGCAACAACCTGCCGATCTTCTTCATCCGCGACGCGATCCAGTTCCCGGACATGATTCACTCGCTCAAGCCCTCGCCGGTCACCAACAAGCAGGATCCCAACCGCCTGTTCGACTTCTTCTCGGCGACGCCCGAGGCAACCAACATGCTCGCGCACGTCTATTCCAACCTCGGCACGCCCGCATCGTATCGCACGATGGACGGCAATGGCGTCCACGCCTTCAAGCTGGTCAACGCCAGGGGCGAGGTGGTCTTTGCCAAGTTCCGCTGGATCAGCCGTCAGGGCGTCCGCAACCTTAACGGCGCGCAGGCCGCCGCCGCCGGGTACAACTATTTGACCGACGACCTGTACGGCGAGATCGCCAAGGGCAATTTCCCCGTCTGGGACCTGATGGTCCAGACGATGAAGCCCGCGGACTTCGCCAAGCTCGACTATAATCCGTTCGATGACACCAAGGAGTGGCTTGGCGTGCCGTTCCGCAAGATCGGCGAGATGACGCTCAACAAGGTGCCCGACAATTTCTTCGAGTACACCGAACAGTCGGCGTTCGCTCCGTCGAACATGGTGCCCGGGATCGAGGCGTCGCCGGACCGGATGCTTCAGGGCCGCCTGTTCTCCTATGCCGACACGCAGCGGTATCGCCTTGGCGCCAACGCGCTCCAATTGCCGGTCAACCGTCCGCTCGCGCCGGTCGCGAACAACAATCAGGACGGATCGCTGAATGCATCGCAGCGGACCTCGGACGTCAATTACTATCCGTCGACGACCGAGCCCAAGACGACCGACGCACGCTTCCGTGCAGCGCCGTATCAGGTCAATGCGATGGTCGATGCCAAGGCTATCTCGAAGACCAGCAACTTCGCGCAAACCGGCGATTTCTACCGCGCGCTCAAGCCGCAGGACAAGGCGGACCTGATCGCCAACCTCGCGGGTGACCTCAACGTCGTCACCTCGGCGCGGACCAAGACGGTGATGGTCAGCTACTTCTACCAGGCGGACAAGGACTTCGGCACGCAGCTCGCGACCGCGGTCCATGTCCCGATGGCGGACGTCAGCCGTGCGGTCAGCGACTATCGCGCTGCCAATCCCGCAAAGCCCGCGCGCTGAGTGATCGACCAGCGGCAGCCCCTGATCGGGCGGTCGCCGGTACGCCTCCGCCTCAATCGAAAAGGCTGACATGACCCTGTTTGCGATCCTTCTTGCCGCTGCAACCCCTCAGTCTGCTGCCCCCGCCCCCGCCCCCGCCCCTGCCCCTGCAGCATCCCTCCCTTCACCCGAGCGTCGGCAGCAGTTGCTGTTCGAGGCGGCGCGGCTTGGCCGGACCGACCTGATCGCGCCGCTGATCAAAGCGGGCGCGAACGCCAATGCCTATGACGAC
Organism: Sphingomonas sp. TREG-RG-20F-R18-01; assembly: GCF_022662475.1. Classification (GTDB taxonomy): domain Bacteria; phylum Pseudomonadota; class Alphaproteobacteria; order Sphingomonadales; family Sphingomonadaceae; genus Sphingomonas. The sequence goes on along the minus strand of NZ_JAKNQQ010000003.1, from coordinate 98,016 downwards.
CGCGGCTTCACCCCGCTGATCCTCGCGGCGTACAATGGCCAGCTCGCGACGGTCGAAACACTTATCGCGCAGGGCGCGGACCCGTGCCGCGCCGATCGCGACCAGGGCAACACCGCGCAGATGGGCGTCGCGTTCAAGGGGGACGACGCGGTCGCGGCGCGGTTGCTCAAGGCGGGGTGCAACGTCAACGCGCGCAACGGCGCGGGGCAGACCGCGTTGATGATGGCGTCGCTGTTCAACCGCACCAAGCAGGTCGAGATGCTGATCGCGGCGGGCGCGGATCGCACGATCACCGACCAGTCGGGACGGTCGGCCGCATCGGTGGCGGCAGATCAGGGCAATGCGGCGATGGCGAAGCGAGTCGCGCGGTGAGGCGTTAATGGTCCTAACCCCTACCCGTTCGCCCTGAGCGAAGTCGAAGGGCCGCTCGCATGACGGACCGAGGCCTGTGGCGAAACCGGGGCTTCGACTTCGCTCAGCCCGAACGGGGTAAGGCACTACACCAGAACCAAATTGACCGCAGACGGCGTTCGTCAGTCCACGCTCACTCGCCCCCGCCCCGCCTTCACCATCGCGCGGCCCTTCTTCGAATCGACCCGGCGTGCCTTCGCCGCCCTGCTCGGCTTGGTCTTCACCCGGCGCGCCTGCCGTTCGTGCGCCCGTTCGAGCAGCTCGACGATCCGCTCGCGCGCATCGGCCCGGTTGGCCTCCTGCGTGCGAAACCGCCGCGCGGTGACGACCAGCGTCCCCCCCGCGGTCATCCGGCTCCCCGCGACGGTCTTGAGCTGCTGATACGCCCACGGCTCGAGCCCGAGCTTGAACACGTCGACCCGCAGCTGGACCGCGGTTGCGACCTTGTTGACGTTCTGCCCGCCCGGCCCCGAGGCGGCGAGAAACCGCTCCTCGATCGCATCCTCGGGCAGCTCGATCCTAGCCATCGGACGGCGTTTCGGGCGCGGAGTCGGGAGCCGCTGCCGCCACCGCATCGGCCTCGCTGAACCCCGCCGAAATGAACCGCGCAGGCAGCGGTGCCTTCGCCACGATCGGCTCCTTACCCGCGCGCGGGATCGTCAGTTCGGCGGCGTGCAGCAGCGTCTCGCCCCCGCCCGCGCCATAGACCGGATCGCCAACGACCGCCGCGCCGAGTCCCTCGAGCGCATGGACGCGGATCTGGTGGGTCCGCCCGGTTTCGGGAATGAACTCGACGAAACTGCGCCCGTCCTTGACCGCCAGCAGCCGCCAGTGCGTCCGCGACGCCTTGCCCTCGGGGCTGCCGACCATCCGCCAGCCGTCCTCGACCGTGCTCACCTTGGCGAGGGCGAGATCGATCAGGCCGCCCTCCCCCTCGACCACGCCCTCGAGCACCGCGAGATAGCGCTTGCGCACCAGCCCTTGCTCGAACGCCTGCTGCAACCGCGCGTGCGCCTTGGGGTTGCGCGATAGCAACAGGCACCCCGACGTATCGCGGTCGAGCCGATGGACCGGGACCGGCCAGCGCTTGAACCCGAAGGTCAGCCCGTCGAGGTGGTTTTCAAGGCTCAGCGAACCGTCGCGCGGACGGTCGACCGGGAGCCCGGCGGGCTTGTCGATGACGAGCGCCTCGCCATCGAGGAAGAGAACATGGTTTGCCAGCATGGGCGCCTCTTGCCACCGCAAGCCCGCGCATGCCAGAGGCGCCGCGTCGACAGTGGTGAGAAGACGTATTTTGCGGGGTGTACAGTCGACGTTTCGAACGGCCACGGCGGTGTCGATCGCACTTCTGGCGGGATCGGCCGCCTTGGCCCAGCCCGCGCGACCCGGGGCGCCGACCAGTCTGGTAGCGTCCGACGACGGCCGCATGCTCGGACACCTGCCGTACGGCGATGCGCGCGCGCAGGATCTCGTGATCGCGCCCTCCGGCTTCTCGGTTGGGGCGACTTGTCGCGTCCATCGTGACATGCTTCCGGATCTCGACCAGATGCTGGCGGCCGCCGCGACCGCACCGGGGGTTGGCAACAGCCTGCGCGGCATATCGTGCCACCGTGACGTCGCGCGGCAGCATGCGGTCTTCTGCCACGAGCGGCATCGCGCAACCTGCATCGATGCGGTCGATCGCGCGCGGTCCGTCGCCCCGCCGGGATATAGCGAGCATGCCACCGGCTATGCGATCGACTTCGGCCTTCGACCATCGCGCGCATGCCCCGACGTGAGCTATTGCTTCGCCTCGACTGCGCCGGGGCAATGGCTGCTGGCACATGCTCCCGATTATGGTTTCGAACTGTCTTTCCCGGCGGCCAACCGACAGGGCGTGACATGGGAACCGTGGCATTGGCGGTGGGTCGGCACGCGGGAGACAGTTCCCGGGGCCCTCGCGGCGCGCGCGCTGTTTGCCAGAGCCCGCACGCTATATCCGGCGCTTCCGATCGCGCGTGATGTTCTGGCAGCCAATGCCGCGGCCGCACCCGTACCGGGCAACAGGATCGCCCCGACGCTGTTGCCCTTGCCCGATATCGGCGGGCTCAAAATCAGACGCCGGTAGGCGAGCCAACCACCCCCGAAGGCATGGCCGGCTCGCTCCCGTCGGATCAGAACTTGCCGCTCAGCGACACACCGATGATCCGCGGATCGTTGAAGACGGCGGCGTTGTAGTTATCGAGCACGCCCTTCAGGTTCTTCTCGTTGGTCAGGTTGCGCACGAACACCGCGATCTCATACGCGTTCGCCGGTCCGGCGTAGCCGGCTTTCAGACCCGCTTCGAACGTGCCGTCGGACGTGTATTCCACCGTCTTATAGGGCACGAAGCTGGTGTAGCCCTGTACGTTCACGTCGCCCGAAACGAACAGTTTACCGCCATTGCCGAGCGGCAGGTCATAGCGCGCATTCGCGTCGAGTTGATATTTCGGGGCGTTCGGCAGGACGTTGCCATTGATCTGGGCGAGCACGGCCGTGACCGCTCCGGCACCGTTGCGGACGTTGATCGTGGGATTGAGCACGGTGCACGTCTTCGCCCCGTTGAGGAAACAGACCGGCGCATAGACACGCGTATCGTTGACCTCGGTGTGCAGCACGCTGCCCCCCAATCCCAGCGTGAAGTCGCGCAGCGGACGCCACGTCAGTTCTGCCTCGCCGCCCCATGCCTGGGCCTGATTGGCGTTGAACAGCAAGCCGTTGTTATTGGCATCGTTGCCGTTCAACTGGATGTTGTCGACCTTGTAGTAGAAGCCGGTCGCGTTGAACCGCAGCGTGTTGTTGAGCAGGTTCGACTTGACGCCCGCCTCGTACGACATGATCGTCTCGGACGTCGCCGTGACGAAATCGCTGCCGAATACAGCGTTACGCCCCTGGATCGTAGGCCCGCGGAAGCCGCGCGCGACCCGCGCGTAGACGCTGACATCGCGATCGATCTCGTACAATGCACTCGCATCCCAGCTCGGCTGCGTATCGGACAGACGAACATAAGGCCGCACATTGTCGGTCGCGATCGGCGCCCCCGCGGCATTCAGGCGACGCTGGACGAGCCGTGTCGACTTGGTGTCGTTGGTGACGCGCACGCCGCCGGTCAGGGTCAGCTTGGGCAGGATCTCGTAGCTGATCTGGCCGAAACCGGCGTAGGATGTATTGACGTTGCGGATCACGACGAAGTTGTTGGGATTGCGCGCAGCCTGCCCCGGCAACAGGAAAAAGCCGCGCTGGTCGAACTCGGTCGTGTCGCGCGAATCGAAGTATATCCCGCCGATCTGCCACTTGAAGCGGCCCTTGCCGGCATTGGACAAGCGAACTTCCTGGCTGAGCTGATCAAGATCTCGTACGCGCCCTTGGCTCTCGGCGGTGAACAGCGCACCCGGATAGTTCGCGCCGATGCTGCCATCGGTATCGCCGCGGCTATAGCCTGCGGTCGTCTCATAGGCGCTGATCGACGTGAGCACGACGCCGCCAAAATCGTTCGTCGCGTTGAACGACCCGCCATAGGTCTTGTACGCCTGCGGATTGTTGGCGCCTTCGTCGAGGCCGACGACGCTGCGCGGCTCCGCGCTGACATCGTTCGACCCGAGCTTGATCGCACCGCGATGGAAGATCGTAGAGGAGCCCTTATAGTCGCGCGCATGGGCCGACAGCAGCCCGGTGAAACCGGTTTCCGGGGGCGTCAGCATCAATTGAATGCGAACGTCCTTCTCGTCGAATCCGCCGAGCTTGTCCTTGCCGCCCACGGTCCCGTCGTCGCTCGGGCCGGCATACCGGTTGTCGATCCAATTGTCGCGATGCTGGAACAGCCCCGACACGCGGAACGACAGGACGTCCTTCACGATCGGGCCACCGACGCCCGCGTCGATCGTCGCGGTATTGTAGCTGCCATAGGATGCCGAGGCGCGGCCCTCGAACGTGTTCGTCGGGCGATTGGTATCGAACTTGATGATGCCGGCGGTCGTGTTGCGTCCGAACAGCGTGCCCTGCGGGCCACGCAGGACTTCCACCTGGCGGACGTCGAACACCGGATTGGACTTCAGGACGACGTGCTCGAGCACGACATCGTCCTGGATGATCGACACGGGCTGCGAAGCGCCCAGATAGAAGTCGATGTTGCCCAGACCACGGATGTAGAAGCGCGGAAAGATGCGGCCCGTCGTCGTCTCGGCGTACAGGCCCGGAATACGATTGGCGAGTTCGAGAATATCGCCGCCGCCGGTCTGGAACGTCCGCAGCGCATCGCCACCGATCACGCCGACCGAAACCGGGACTTTCTGCAGGTTCTCGGTACGGCGCTCCGCGGTGACGACGATATCGCCGAGACCATCGGCCGTGGTGGGCGCGTCGCTCGTCGCGACAGCGACCGGATCGGGGGCCGTCTGCGCCTGTGCCATCGATGCGGCAAACACAGCGGAGCCCGCGGCCCCCGCCAGCAACACGGATTTTACAAAAGTCTTGTTCACGAAAAGGTCCCCTTGATCGTCCGGGGAGAACGGCTGCTCGACACGATCGAGCGCGCCCATTGGCGTCGCCCGCACGTCGGCCCATCCAAGGATCGGAAGCCATTCCCCGCGGCGGCGGCTAGAACGGGATTGTTTCGCAGTCATGACGAATCGTACACGGCGGCAGCATCGGGCGCACTTCAGTGATCAGGTGTGTCCTGGCGGCATCAATGCGCCGGTGGCGGCTCCGTTGGTCGCGGCTGACGACAGGGGTCGACGCAACCCGAGCGAAGGCGATAGGGACAGCCGCCATGACTGAACGCCCCCCCCTTCTTGCCGTCGAGGATGCGCAAGCGCGTCTTCTGACGCTGGCACCGCGCATTGCCACCGAAACGGTCCCCTTGCGCAAGGCCGCCGGCCGCTGGGCCGCATGCGCCGTTACGGCTCGCCGGACCCAGCCGGCGCGCGATCTTTCCGCCATGGACGGCTATGCGGTTCGCTACGATGATCTGGGCGGGCCGCTTCGCCTGATCGGAGAAAGCGCGGCGGGCCATCCCTTCGACGGCGCGCTGAATGCGGGCGAGACCGTCCGGATCTTTACTGGAGCCGCGCTGCCCGCCGGTGCCGACGCGGTGCTCATCCAGGAGGAGGCCGAACGCGAAGGCGATGCCGTCCGCCGATCGGGTGCCGGCCCCGCCCGTGGCGGCAACATCCGGCTGGCAGGCATCGATTTCCGTCTCGGCGACGTGCTCATCGATCGGGGCGATCGGCTGAGCCCGGCGCGGATCGCACTCGCGGCCAGCGGGGGCCATGGCGACCTGCTTGTCGCCCGCCGAATCCGGGTCGCGATCGTCGCAAGCGGTGACGAGCTCACCCTGCCGGGGTCGCCCTTGGAGGATCGTACGCTTCCGGAGTCCAACGGGGTCATGCTCGCTGCGATGCTCGCGGACCTGCCCGTCGACATTATCGACCTCGGTATCCTGCCCGACCGGCTGGAGACGATCACGGACGCCTTCGTAGGGGTAGACGCCGATATTCTGGTGACCACCGGCGGCGCATCGGTCGGGGATCACGATCTCATCCGGCCCGCCCTGGCCGCGGCCGGCGGGTCGATCGATTTCTGGCGGATCGCGCTGCGTCCCGGCAAGCCGATGCTCGCGGGCAAGATCGGGGAGATGCTGGTGCTCGGCCTGCCCGGGAACCCGGTGTCGGCGTTCGTAACGGGCGCGATCTTCCTGAAGCCGCTGATCGCCGCGATGGCCGGGGCGCGCGATCCCCGCCCGATGGCCTATCCGGGCATCCTCGGCGCGCCCCTCAAGGAAAACGACCGTCGCCAGGATTACATGCGTGCGACGACGCGTGGCGGGCGGGTCTACCCCGCCGCTCAACAGGATTCATCACTGCTGGCGACGCTGGCGGGCGCTGACTGTCTGATCATCCGCGCGCCCCATGCGCCGGCGGCCGCTGCCGGGGACGCGGTGGAAATCCTGCCGATCGCTTGACGCCCGCCTTTCTGTTCCGTATAGGTTCGCAGTCTGTTCCGACGAAAGGGCCCGGGATGCTAACGCGCAAACAGCATGAGCTGATCTGCTTCATCAACGACCGGCTGGAGGAGACAGGCGTCTCGCCCTCATTCGAGGAAATGAAGGAAGCGCTCGATCTCAAGTCGAAGTCGGGCGTGCACCGTCTGATCAGCGCGCTCGAGGAACGGGCGTTCATCCGTCGGCTGCCCAACCGCGCCCGTGCGCTCGAAGTGCTCAAGATGCCCGAGCGGGGCGCCAAGACCCCGACACGCGCAGCACCGGAAGCGCCGCCGGCGAACGTGCGGCCGCTGCCCAATCCAGCGAACGACGTGATCGAGATCCCGCTTCACGGACGGATCGCAGCCGGCGTGCCGATCGAGGCGTTCGAGGGCGCCTCCATGCTCGCCGTGCCGGCGGCATTGCTGGGCGGCGGCGAACATTATGCCTTGGAAGTCGCAGGCGATTCGATGGTCGAGGCGGGGATCCTCGACGGCGATTACGCGCTGATCAAACGCCAGGACGTCGCGCGGGATGGCGAGATCGTCGTGGCGCTGATCGACGACAGCGAGGCAACGCTCAAATTCTTCCGACGCGAGGGAGCGATGGTCCGGCTCGACCCGGCCAATCGTTCCTATGATCCGCAGCGGTATACGCCGGCCCAGGTGCGCGTGCAGGGCAAGCTGGCTGGCTTGCTGCGCCGCTACGACTAATCGCGCGCTGGATCCTGCGTTCCTGCAGGACGGTCGATGGCCCTCCGTCGACCGTGACGGATCGGCACCCGATCTGCTGGGATCGTAATCCACGGGTGCCGGTCGCCGGGCGTGCGCACGGTGCGAACCGTTGCGCTGGCCGCTGACCACGGGGCAGCGGGGTGGAAGGTAATCGCGACTCCGCCCGTCTGCGTCAGGGTGGATCGATCCAGCCGCAGCCAGCGCGGACGGCACCGTCGGGACAGCCATCGGTCGCTGATGACGATATCGGCACGTGCGCAGGCTCGGATAAAGTCGTCGATCGGGACGAGGTACGGGCTACGCGTCGCCAGAATGGTCCAGCGTCGAGCGCCGATGATGCGGGTGGCCATGCACAGGTCGCGGCTGCAACGCGCGTCGCGCTGATCGGACCATAACACCGGCAACCCCGCCGTCCCGCCGCTTTGCGCCATCATGTCGGCGGTATAGTCGCCGGTTCGATCCCGCAGCAGCGCGACGTCCCCCGCCTGGGTTCGGATCGCGACATGCCGTCCATCTCCCGTCACCAACAGGTCGGGAGCGGGCGTCAGGAACGCCCATAACGCACCGGTCAGCAGCGGAACGACGCCGAGCCGTCGCCATCGGGTCCGCCACAGGGCGATCCACAGGCCGCCCGCGACCATTGCCGCATAAGCGCCCGCCGGCATGGCCGGCAAGGGCGCGACCGAGCCGGGGATCGCCGCCGTTGTCCTTGCAATCCAGAGCAATGCGTCCAGCGCGAGCCGGGTGGCCCACCAGAACGGTTGTCCGGCACCGATCGTGTCGAGCAATAGGGCGGCGGCCTCCAGCGGCATGACGACGAACGTTGTCAGCGGAATGGCGACGATATTCGCGACCGCCCCATAGACCCCCGCCTTCTGGAAATGGAACAGCGAGATCGGCAACAACGCGGCTTCGACCACCAGCCCGGTCATCAGCAAGGATCCCGTGCTACGCAGCAGATGCTTCAGGCGCGGCTCCTCCCGGGCTGCGACCAGCGCCCGGATACCGGGATGGTCGTTCCAGGCGATGATCAACGCGACCGCTGCAAAGGACAGCTGGAAGCTCGGGCCCGACAGGGATTCGGGGTAGAGCAGCAGGACCACCACTGCGCCCGCCGCGACCAGCCGCAAGGTCAGCGCTTCGCGCCCGAGGGCGAGCGCGACCAGGACGCACAGCGACGCGACGCAGGAACGGATCGTCGGAACCTCGGCGCCTGTGAGCAAAGTATAGCCGATCGCGACCACGGCCCCCGCCGCGCCGGCCACGAACGGCAATCGCAGACGCAGAGCCAGCCACGGAGACAGCGCCAACAGGCGCGTTACGAGGATCATCGTCGCGGCAACCGCTGCGCTGATGTGGAGCCCACTGACCGACAGGAGATGGGCGAGGCCGGAGCGCCGCATCGCCTCGGTATCGTCCAGCGGAATCGATCCCTGGTCCCCGGTCGCCAAGGCGGCCGCAATGCCCCCCGCCCCGCCGCCTCCGGCCCGCTCCTGGATATGCGCGGACAACGCCTCGCGCAGCCCGGGCAAAGCGGCTGGCTGCCCGCCCGCAAGGACCGTTACCGGCGCAAAACCACGGCCCGTCGCGCCGATCCCGTCAAACCACGCGGTCCGGGCATAATCATACGCGCCTGGCACCGCCGGTTCGGGCGGGGGCATCAAGCGCGCCGCGAGGCGTATGGTCGCCCCTGCCACGAGACCAACCGGAACCTCCGCCTTTGCTAGATTGAGGCGCAACGCGGGTGGCAGTTCCGGAAGCCGCCGCGATACCGCTTCCGGGCGGGCGACGACCGAGATCGGCGCCAGCCGCAACCGCACCAGATCCCGCGCGACCAGCGGCTCGACCCGTTCCACCCGCGCCGTGAAGGTCAGAATTGCGGGGCGCGCCAGGATCGGATGCGCGATCCGCTCCGACCGCCACCACACGAGCCCCAGCCCCAGCGCGACCGCCACCGCGCCAACCGCCAGCGCGCGCGCGGCCCGCCCATGCCGTCCGCGCGCCACGGAACCCAGCGCGATCGCCACCGCCACGAGCATTGCGGCACGCCATGCGCCCGGATCGGGCAGGACAAACCACAGCGTGATGCCCAGCCCCAGCATCACCGGCAGCCATAGGGCGAGCTGGTCGCGCTCAGCCTCCAGCCAGCGTTCGACCGCGTCCGCCACCGCCATGCCGCCGGACCCGAGATGTGACGGCCATGCGCGCACGCCGATTTGAAGGGCCGGAAAGCGCGTGCTAGGGGCGCTGCAGGCTGATCCGGCCATCGAAATTCTAGTCTGGGAGTATGCGCGGTTGAGCGCAATCACTGAAACCACCACCGCTGCCAGCAGCGCTGATAAGGCTGCCGCCAACGCACAGGTCGTCACGCGGTTTGCACCGTCGCCGACCGGCTTTCTCCATATCGGCGGTGCCCGTACCGCGTTGTTCAACTGGCTCTACGCGCGCCACCACGGTGGCCGGTTCCTGTTGCGGATCGAAGATACCGATCGCGCCCGCTCGACCCAGCCCGCGATCGATGCGATCCTGACATCGCTGCGCTGGCTCGGCCTCGATTGGGATGGCGACGAAGTGTATCAATCGGCACGCGCCGATCGCCATGCCGAAGTCGCGCATCTGATGGTCCAGCGCGGGCATGCCTATCGCTGCTATCTGACTCCCGAGGAGCTCGCGGCGATGCGCGCCGAGGCTGAAGCCGCCAAGAAGCCGCTTCGGGTGCGCAGCCCTTGGCGGGACCAAGCGGCCGCGGCGGACGACAGCCGCCCCTTCGTCGTCCGCCTCAAGGCGCCGACCGAGGGTGCCGTCACGATCGATGATCGTGTGCAGGGAGCGGTTACGGTTCAGAATGCCGAACTCGACGATCTCGTGCTCCTGCGGTCGGATGGAACGCCGACCTATATGCTCGCGGTTGTGGTCGATGACCACGACATGGGCGTGACGCATGTGATTCGCGGCGACGATCATCTCAACAACGCCTTCCGCCAATTGCCGATCATCCGCGCGATGCAGCAGATCGAGGGAGGCTGGCCCGATCCCATTTACGCACACATTCCGCTCATCCACGGGTCGGACGGTGCCAAACTGTCGAAGCGCCATGGCGCGGTCGGCGTCGAATACTATCGCGACGAGCTCGGCATGCTGCCCGAGGCGCTCGACAATTATCTGCTGCGGCTTGGTTGGGGGCATGGTGATCACGAGATTATCAGCCGCGCTCAGGCAGTCGAGTGGTTCGATCTGGCCGGTGTAGGCAAGTCACCATCGCGGTTCGACTTCAAGAAGCTTGAAAACCTGAACGGCCAATACATTCGCGTCGCGGATGATGCACGGCTTGCCGCGCTTGTTGCCGAACGCCTTGATTTCGAGCCGACGGATCAGCAACTGCAAGTTCTTGAAGCGAGCATGGCCTCGTTGAAACCGCGGGCAGCGGACCTGCTCGATCTCGCCAACGGCGCCGCCTTCCTGTTTTGCAAGCGCCCGCTGGAGATGGATCGCGATGCTACCGCGCTTCTGTCCGGCGACGCCCCCCGACTGCTCGCCCGGCTGCACGCAGCGCTTGACGCAGTCGAAAGCTGGGATACGGAGAGCCTCGAAACTGCGGTACGGCAGGTCGCCGATGACGCAGGGGTCAAACTCGGACAAGTCGCGCAACCACTGCGTGCGGCGTTGACCGGGCGCAAGACCTCGCCTGGAATTTTCGACGTGCTCGATTTGCTCGGGCGTGAAGAGAGTCTTGGTCGGATCGCCGACCAGATGCTTGCTTAAGTCACGAAAGGACAAAGGATGACCGACACCGCCAAACTGAGCGCCGCCGGCAAGGACCTGGATTTGAAGGTCATGCATGGCAGCGTCGGTCCCGACGTGCTCGATATCCGGAAGCTGTACGCGCAAACCGGCATGTTCACCTACGACCCGGGTTTCACCTCAACCGCCAGCTGTGATTCCGCCATCACGTACATCGATGGCGATGAGGGCGTTCTGCTGCACCGCGGCTATCCGATCGGCCAGTTGGCCGAGCAGTCGACCTTCATGGAAGTCTGCCACCTGCTGTTGAACGGCGAACTGCCGACCAAGGACGAGCTCGACAAGTTCAGCTACACGATCAGCCGCCACACGATGCTGCACGAGCAGCTGGCGACCTTCTATCGCGGCTTCCGTCGCGATGCGCATCCGATGGCGATCATGTGCGGCGTCGTCGGCGCGCTCAGCGCCTTCTACCAGGATTCGGCGGACATCACCGATCCGCAGCAGCGCATGATCGCGAGCCATCGCCTTATCGCCAAGATGCCGACGATCGCTGCGATGGCGTACAAATATTCCATCGGCCAGCCGTTCATGCATCCCAAGAACAACCTGAGCTACACCGGCAACTTCCTGCAGATGACGTTCGGCGTTCCGGCAGAAGAATATGTGGTGAACCCGGTCGTCGAAAAAGCGATGGACCGGATCTTCATCCTCCACGCCGATCACGAGCAGAACGCGTCGACCTCGACCGTTCGTCTCGCAGGGTCTTCGGGCGCCAACCCGTTCGCGTGCATCGCGGCGGGCATCGCCTGCCTGTGGGGTCCGGCGCATGGCGGCGCCAATGAAGCGGCGCTTAACATGCTGCGTGAGATCGGCACCGTGGACCGCATCCCCGAGTATATCGCGCGCGCCAAGGACAAGAACGATCCGTTCCGCCTGATGGGCTTCGGTCACCGCGTCTACAAGAACTACGATCCGCGCGCGACCGTGATGCAGCAGACCGTGCGCGAAGTGCTCGGCGAGCTCGGCGTGACCGATCCGGTGTTCGATGTCGCGATCGCGCTCGAGGAAATGGCGCTCAGCGATCCGTACTTCATCGAGAAGAAGCTGTTCCCGAACGTCGACTTCTATTCGGGCGTGATCCTCTCGGCGATCGGCTTCCCGACGACGATGTTCACGGCATTGTTCGCGCTCGCCCGCACCGTCGGCTGGGTCGCGCAGTGGAACGAGATGATCTCGGATCCGGAGCAGAAGATCGGCCGTCCGCGGCAGCTCTACACCGGCCCGACGCAGCGCGATTACGTTGCGCTGGATGCGCGCAAGTGAAGACCCTGGTGGCCCTCGTCGGTGTGCTCGCCACGCTGATGGGGCTGCTGTGGATCGGCCAAGGTTTGGGGCTGGTCCATTGGCCTGCGTCGAGCTTCATGATCGCGCAGATGCAATGGGCCGTCTACGGCGCGGTTCTGGCCGCAGTCGGACTGGGTGCAATATGGTGGTCGCGGCGGCGCTGACCCGAAGCGACGTGCTCTTCGACAGCTGACTGATCCCTGACGACCTGAACATCAGGTCGTCAGGGATAAGCTCGCGGCGCCGGGCCCGCCACGCAATTCAGGCGGGCTTGGCGCCCGGCGTGCCGCATTTGGCGAACTTGCCGTTCAGCCGGCACCGGGTCGGTTTGGGCGTCGCGGTCGCACATTTCATGAAACGCCCCTTGGCGTCTTTGCAGGGGGCCGCAAGGGCGGGCGCAGTCCCTGCCGCGAACGCCAGAATCGACGCCGCCAGAATAATCTTACGCATACAAACTCTCCTCACCCCTACATGGGCGAGAGGAAGGTACGCCAAGCGCTGCCGGCGTCAATCCGCGATTAGGATAAGCGCTCCATGCCCCGGAGCGGCAGCGAAAAGACGAAACGGGCACCCTGTCCTGGCGCGCTGTCGACGGTCACTTCCCCTCCCATCGCGCGCGCCAGGCGTCGCGCGATATAAAGGCCAAGGCCCGATCCGCCCGCCTCATTCTGGTCGACCCGCGCAAACTTTCCGAAGATGCGCTCCTGATCGGTCGAAGCGATTCCCTTGCCCTGGTCGGCGACGATGATGGCGGCGATATTGCCTTCACGCTCGGCGCGGATCCAGACCATGCCATCGATCGGAGAATAGCGCACAGCGTTGGCGATCAGGTTGACCAGGACCTGCAACGCCCGCCGGAATTCGCCCGTCGCCGGTAGCATTTCGCCGAACGCCGGCTTGTCGATCCGAACCCGGGCGGAAGACGCGCGGATGTTGAGGAGGCCCGCTGCTCGTCGCGCGACATCCGCCAGGTCGATCGCGTCCTGGGCTACGACAAAATCGGGCCGTTCGATCGCCTGGAGATCGACCAGATCGTCGACCAGTCCCATCAAATGCCGACCGGCGCTCGCGATGTCCGCGGCATACTCCGCATAGTCCTGCCGCAAGGGCCCTTCGGACTGCGCATGGATGCTGTCGGCGTTGGCAATGATCCGGTCCAACGGAGCGCGCAAGGTCTGGTCCAGCCGCGCGGCAAAGGCGTTAGCGACCGAGTCCATGATGGCATCGCCCGCGATCGCTGCCGGATCCACGGGCCGGACCGGGATTGCCGGGTCGACGATGTGCGCCGCTCCGAGGAAGCCGATGAAGCCACCGCTCGCATCGCGACGCGGCGACGCCGACAGGAGTACGGCCTGCCCCGTATCGCGCACGGTCGCAGGTTGATCGTCGAACCGTCGTTGCAGGGCGAGGCCGTGCAGGATCGGAAACGCCCCGACGTCGTCCTCTGCGAGCGCGAACAGGCGCGTCAGCGGCTGGCCCAATAGCGCCCCGCTCGGCAAATCCCCCGTAGCGGCGGCGTTGGCCGACAGGAAGGTAAGCGACAGTGCGGAGTCGGTTTCCCACAGCCAATCCGCCGCGCTGCGCAGGAAATCGGCGCTGCACGCTTCGGCCACCGCGGGCGGCTGCCAGGACGGTCGGGGGCGCCACCCCGTGATCGTCAGGTCGATCCCGTCGGGCTCGGCGGACGACGGTGTCGGTTCGGCACCGACCCACAGGTCCAGATCGGCGCCCCCGTCGGCAACGACCACGTTGCGCGACACGCGGATCGCGAGGCGCAGTGCCAGCCGCGCAAGCGTTACCAGCGGCGGAACCGCCAATACATGCCCCAGCGCACCGCCCGCGCGCGCGTTGAGGTCAAGCAGAGCCTGGTCTGCCGCGATCAACCGACCGTCGCGATCCAGCTTTGCACGGACGGGCGTGAACGCCGGGTCATCCAGGCTCACGCCGGTGCGCCCCGCACCGCGGATGTCCGCCGGGTGCCACGCGCAAACGCCGTCAAGGCGGCGCGATAATCCCGGTGCAGCAACAGGGGCGCGAGGGCGTGGCGTGCCGCGACACAGTCGATCTCTGCAATATCATCCAACGTATCGGCAAAGCCGTCGATATCCCGCCGGGGATCGGCTTCGGCGAGTGACAGACCGAACCGCGCGATCGTCGCGCGGTCCAGATCGATCGCGCGCAACGTCAGCCATAGGCGGTCGCCGGAAGGGTCCAGCACGATCTCGCGCGTGTCGGCATAGTCGAGCCCGAGGCCCTGCGCGATCAAGGCGATACACAGGGACAAGCGACGATCGAGCAGCGCCTCCATCAGCAACCGCGCGCGGTCGGCTGGCGTCGGGTCCAGCGCGACTGCAAGCTGCAACGCGACCGCCTCGAGCCGATCGCGCTCGTGATGCGCCGCTATCACGTGCTGCGCCGCCTCGGCAAGCGCGCGATCGAGCGCGGAAGTCGTTGCGCCGGCCGCGTCAGGAAGATCGGTCCGTACCGCGGCCGCGCTCCACCAGACGAGCCGATGCTGCAGTTCGGCGGGGAGGTCGCTCGACGACGAAGTCCCGTCAGGACCGCTGAGGCGACGACGGCTTTCCGCGGCCAGCAATGCCGCAGCGCCCGCCCCTACAGCAGGATTGGCGTGATGCAGCAGCCGCGGCAACAGGCTGGACCGCTCGGGATCATCCGGCGCAGACGTCGGTAGCGCATCCGCGATCGCATCCTGCCGGATCCGGCCGAGCAATTCCCGCATCACTTCCGGATCCCGCAGCAACCCACTGGCGATCAGACGTCCGATGATTGGCGGTGCCGGCGCGCTGACCCGGTCGGCGAGCGCGGCTTCGTCCCGGGCAATCAGCAGACGGGCAGCATGTCGTCGGAGCGTTGCCTCGACCGCGCCGGTCAGTTGGGCAAGCAGTCTGGTCATGCCCAGTCGCGTGCGATCGTCCAGTCGCGCATCGTCCGCAAGGAACACATCCTCGATCGCGCCGCACAACCGATCTTCCGCGCGCACCGCCGCCGCCGCCGCGCGTTCCAGCAGCGTCGTGACGCCGCTCCGGCCCCCTGCATCCTTTTCGCGATCGTTGATCGGCATGCCGGGGACTTACGCCGTTTGTCTCCCAAGCGGGACTAGGGCTTTTGCCGAAAAGCCTCGATTGCGGCCGCAAGTGTCCCAGCAGCGTACAGTCCCGCCGCGGCCAACCCGATCAACGGCCAGCCGATCACGACCAGCGGTAGCAGGATCACGAGGTACGCGGCGGGGCTCGCCCACCAGCGGCGTAGCAGCGCCGGCAGGGCAGCACGTTCGAGCAGCGCGCCCGCGACGATCAATCCGCCCGCCAGTGACGTTCCCGCGACGGGGTCCGCCCTGACCCCGATCGCCAGCACGACGAGTGCGACGATTCCCGATCGCGCATGCATCGCGACGGCGGCGATCCTGTTCTCTTCCCGGACCCAGCCGAGAGCGGTTGCGACGCTTGCTGCGACCAGCGCCACGGCAGCAAGCATGAGCCCGATCACGGGGTGCCGTGCGACGATCACGCCCAGCGCGGCAACGCTCAACGCCCCGGCGAGCGTCAGCGGCGCCAGCGTGGGCACCAGTCGTGCCATCAACGGGGGAAGCGAAAGCCGGACCAACGGCGCGAGCAGGAAGCGCTCCGCCCACCGGACCGGCTTGGCCACCAGTGCGGCGACGGTGCTGGTGCCGCGGCGTGTCAGCGCGTCCGCGCTGCGCTCGATCGCATGCTTGGGGGCATCTCGGGGGTCGAGGCGGACCTGTTCGGCGCCGGCCTGCGCTGCGACCCGGAGGAGCGTCGACTGGAAATCATAATCACGCGGCATCGCAGCCACTTCTGCGACGCGCTTGCCATCCAGTAGCGCCAGCCCCGCCCACGCCGCCTTGGCACTCACGCGCTCGTAGCGATGATCGTCCGGATCACAGATGACGATCGTATCGTGGCCGGCGCTCGCGAGGCTCTGGATGATGTCGCCGCTCGTCACCACGCCGTCCGCGACGATCAGGACGCGGGCCAACGGGTGGAGCTTGGCGACGGCATCCTGTGCGCTGCGCACCGCGTCGACCGATCCGCCGCGACGTCCGATCCGACCGATCACCCCCAGCAGCTCGGGGGTCATGCGCGATACGACGAGGATGATCTGCGTCGCGCCCGCTGCCGCCAGCAACCGCGCCTGGAACTCGACCAGGGTCAGCCCACCGAACGGAAGGGTGCCCGCCAGCGTCCCCGGGCGATCGTCGGCGTCCTCGGTCGTAAAAATCAGTCCTGCCAGCATGGTCGCGCTGTTACGGCGTTCCGAAGATCTTGGCAAAGGGGCAGCGCGGACGGCCCGTCTTTCGACAAGAGCCGTCACGAGACCTCACAATCGATCGACCACCCGTCGCAGGCGCCGCATCAAGGCAGCATCGTGGGGGTCGGTTTCGGCGGCCTCCGTCGCGATCGCCATCAACCGCACCGCTCCGAAACTGGCCGCCAGCCCGCGGAGCCGCCAGGCGGCGCTGCGCCATTCGGCATCGCCGGACGCATTCTCCAGGGCATGGAGTCCGCGACGGACACTTTCGAGGAAGGCGACACGCAATTCGGCGATCAGCATGGGCTCATCGCCTACTGCCGCCGCGAGCGTCGCATCAATTGCACCGGGATCATACGCCATGGATCAGCCTCTAAGGACCAAGGACTTAAGGTTAAGTTGCGCTATTCGCTTTGCCTAGCGGGTTTTCGTGGTAAAGATCGGCGATGAACGGGGGTTCTCGCATCATCGACCTAAGGCCGAATGGCCGCTCACCGTCCGGCCCAACGTCCGGCAACGCGACCCGTGGCGGCTTGCTGTCGCAGTTGGAAGCCCTCCCGTCCGACGCGGAACCCCTGCCCATGCACCATCTTTCCCACCCCGACGACTTCATCGACGAGGAAGTGCCAGTTGCGCGCTTTCCCTGGCTAGCCGTAACGGGCGGGGTGCTGGCGGCGGTGTGGATTGTCGCGATGCTATGGCTATCCTGGCCGGACCTGCCGCAGCTGACCGCTCCCGGGATCGTCACTTTCGCCGCGGGGCTCTGCGTTCCGCCGACGCTGATCGGAATCGTGTTGCTGCTCGCGTTGCGCACCAGCACCGCCGAGGCACGGCGGTTCGGACGGACCGCACAGGCAATGCGCGCCGAGGCCAGCAATCTCGAGCGTACGATCGACCGGCTGTCCACCCGCATCGACGATCATCGCATCCAGTTGACCGAACAGAGCGAATGGCTCGGGACGCTCGGCGACACCGCGGTTGCGCGCCTCGCGGGCGTGGGCAACGGATTGCGGGACCATATCGCTTCGGCCGACGCGCATGCGTCCACGCTCGCCAAAGCGGCAGAAAATGCGCAGACGCGGCTCGATGTCCTGCTCGCGCTGTTGCCCCGCGCGCACGGCGAAACCGATGCGCTCGCGCAATTGCTGAAGGCGACGGGCGTGACGGCGAGCGAGCATGCCGCCGCGCTGGACGCGCAGTTGTCCGCCCTCGCCGAACGCGGACGCGAGGCAGATGCCGTGGCGAACGGCGCCGCACAGAAGCTCGCGGCGCACATCACCCGCATGGAAGCGACCAGCGAAACCGCCGGTGCGCGGCTTGAACAGGTGACCGGCAACATGTCGCTCGCGGTCGATGGACTGCTGGGACGGACCGCCGACGCGATCGATGAAGCCCGCAAGGGCATTGCCGCGCAGGGCGATGCCTTGCTGGCGATGCTCGGCACGAATCAGGCCGCCTTGGAGCGGGTCGCCCACGACAGCGCGGACGGCCTGGCGTCGAGGATCGTCGAGATCGAGGCGCTCATAGACCACATCGCTGCCCGCCTCGATGCGCAGCGCGGGACTGGCAGCGACATCTTTGCGGAACTCGATCACGGCATCGCGCATGTCTCGGGCCGGTTCGACGCGCTTCATGCACAGGGGATCGATCGCAGCCAGACCCTCGCCGCCTCGATCGGCGCGCTGGGCGGCTCCGCGCACGCGATGACCGAGGCGCTGCGGATGGGCGATACCGTGGCAACCACCGCGATCGGGACGATCGAGCGACTGCTGCTTGCGCTCGATGCCGCCGCACGCGAGATCGATGAGACCCTCCCTGACGCGCTGACGCGGCTCGACACCAAGGTGTCCGATACGCGTCGCCATGTCGGTGCAACGAAGCCCGAGTTGCTCGCCCTCGTCACCGCCGCCGAAAGCACACACGATGCGATTGAAGCGATTGCGCATGTCGTCGCCAATCAGCGCGATACGGTTGACCAGCTGGCGGGGACGCTCATCGACACCCTGAGCGACGGCAAACTCAAGGCAGATGCCTTGGGCCAGATGGTCGACGATACGATCGGCCAGACGCACCGCTTCGCCGACGAAGCCGCGCCGCGCCTGGTCGAGGCGCTCCTGCGCGTCCGCGACACGGCGAGCGCCGCCGCCGATCGCGCGCGCGAAACATTGGCGAGCGTCATTCCCGATGCCGCGCTTGCGTTCGAACAGCACAGCGCAGCCGCGGTCGAACGGGCCGCGACGCGCGCGGTCGAACACCAGCTCGCCGCCATCGCAACGGCCGCCGACGCCGCCGCCGATGCGGCGGCGCGCGCGTCCGCGCGACTGGAGGATCGCATCGCGGCCCTGTCCGACGCGTCCGCAATCCTGGAAACGCGGTTCGAGGATGATCGGCTGGAACGCGAGGCCGCGGACCAGAATTCGATGGCGCGACGGGTGTCGCTGCTGGTCGAGGCGCTCAATTCGGCCTCGATCGACATTGCCAAGACGTTTTCGGCGGATGTTTCGGACAGTGCCTGGTCGGCCTATCTCAAGGGCGACCGCGGGGTGTTTACCCGGCGGGCCGTCCGGTTGCTCGATACGACCGAAGCGCGGCAGATCGCCTATCTGTACGATCACGACGACGCGTTCCGCGACCACGTGAATCGCTACATCCACGACTTCGAGTCGATGCTGCGGGCGATCCTCTCGGGCCGCGACGGCTCGCCACTGGGTGTGACGCTGCTGTCGTCCGACATGGGGAAACTGTACGTGGCGTTGGCTCAGGCGATCGAGCGCCTGCGGACCTGATGGGTCACGGGCCTAGGGCTCTGGAGAACGCCTAGGTATTCAGGGGGGATTGGACGTGGCGTGGTCCGCTCGCGATCACCCGATACGACGGCCGAAGCCCTGGCGGCGTTGAACCACGGGGTCGCCCTCGGCTTCCAGGATCGACAGCGTCCGCTCGAACAGACCACGCAGGGCTGCGACCTCCGAGATCGCTTCGTCGGGCGTATCGTGACCCTCGACGCAATCGCGCGCCACCACCTCGATCCGTTCGGCCAGCGCGCCGAGCGGCTCGGCACCGAACTGACGCGCTTCGCCCTTCAACGTATGCGCGGGAATGATCAACGCCGCGGCATTTTGAGCCCGCATGGCGGCCTCGATCGCGGCGACCGACTTTACGCCGTCCTCCCGGAAATAGCCGAGGATACGGACGAACCCTGCACCGAGTTCATTCCGCGCGCGCGTGAACGCGACCCAGTCGATCAGATTTCTGTCGTCGAGTGACACCGTCGTCTCCCCCCAAACACGTCCGCCACGGACATGAAGGTCATGCGGCCGGTCTAGCCGGATATCGTAAACGAGGCGTTGACGGGGGCTCGCAAATTCGCCGCTCTGTCGAATTTTTTCGCGTGATGTCATGCTGATGTTCGCGAACTGTCGTTTCCGCGACATGCGAAAGCGCCCTGTCCCCTCGCGGGGACAGGGCGCTTAAACGTTTATCAAACCGTTCCGCCAGACGCGGTCGGGTATGAATCAGCAGCCGTTACGGCGGTTCTGCGACTCGTCATGCTTCTTGTCGAGATGACGACCGAGCAAGGCGCCGCCGACGCCGCCAGCCACCGTTCCGAGCGTACCACCGCCGAGGACGTTGCCCAGTACCGCGCCACCGGCGCCGCCTGCGATCGTACCGGTCGTGCCGTTGCTGCGCTTGCAGTCCTGATACCGGCGCGAGTCGCGACCACGATACGAGCGATCACGATAATCGCGGTCCCGGTAGCCATCGCGGTAACCGTCGCGATCCTGTGCTGCGAGAACCGGGCCCGGGAGCGCTACTGCAGCCATCATGACCGCCATCATCATCTTCTTCATGATCTTGTCCTTCGTCACTAAACCCTGTAGCCGAACAACGGCGCACCCGTCTGAAAGTTCATTTTCGCGACGGTTGTCATTCGGCCATGTAGCGATCGAAGCGGTCCTTCCAGTCGGGATGCCACCGCGACAGTGCCGGACGATTTTCCGCCAGATCGCCGGCCGCCCACAGGATCCGTTTGCGATCCTGCTCGGGCGTCGTCTCGTTGTCGGGGCACAGGAGATAGAAATCCCCCGCTGCAATCCCCGCGAGCATGAAGGCAACGACCTGGTCGGCGGACCAGGCGCCCGCCGGCTGTTCGACGGCGCCGCGCGCAGTCATGCCGGTAAAGGTGAACCCGGGGATCAGCAGGTGCGCGCTGACGCGGTCACCCGTCTTCTGCCGAAGCGTGTGCGCCAGACCTTCGGTCAGCGCCTTCACCCCCGCCTTGCTGACATTGTACGCGGTGTTGCCGGGTGGTTGCGTGATGCCCTGCTTGGACCCGGTGTTGATCACCAGCCCGGCCGCCTCGCTCGCGATCATGCCGGGTACGAAGCTCTGCACGCCGTGCACCACGCCCATCAGATTGACGCCGAGCACGAGATCCCATTCCGCCGGATCGGCCAGGACGTCGCCCCCTGCCCCGACTCCCGCGTTGTTCATCAGGACCGAGACGGGTCCGTACCGATCGGCAATCGTGGCGGCGAGCCCTTCCATCGCGGCGCGGTCTGCGACGTCGACCGCCATCGCCAGCGCACCACTACCAATCGGGGCCGACGCGGCGTCCAGGGCGGCACCAGCGCGATCGACGATGATCACCCGCATCCCCAGGGCGGCAAATGCGGTCGCCGCCGCCAGACCAATCCCACTCGCGCCACCGGTTACGACGGCGAGTTTATCCCGCGAGAGAGCGCTCACAGGTTCAGCGCTGCCATCTGCGGCGCGGCGTACCGCGTACCGGTTGCGGCGCCCGGTGGCAGAATCGCATCGATCCGCGCCAGATCATCCGCGCTCAGCACGACGTCGAGTGCCCCGAGATTGTCCTCGAGATAGGTTCGGCGCTTCGTGCCCGGGATTGGGACGATGTCGGTGCCTTGCGCCAGGACCCATGCCAGCGCGAGTTTAGCCGACGTACAGCCCTTGTCCCTGGCCATCTCACCGACCGCATCCGCCAGTGCGAGGTTCTTGGCGAACGCCTCGCCCTGGAACCGCGGATGGTTGCGCCGCGTATCCCCCTCGGGGAGGTCGGCGGGGGTCTTGAACTGTCCGGTCAGGAACCCGCGACCGAGCGGCGAATAGGGCACGAATCCGATGCCCAGTTCGCGCACCGTCGGTAGCAGCGTTTCTTCGGGTTCGCGGCTCCATAAGGAGTATTCGGTCTGCAGCGCGGTGATCGGATGCACCGCATGGGCCCGGCGGATCGTTTCCGGTGCTGCTTCCGACAGACCGAGATATTTGACCTTTCCGGCCTTGACCAGATCGGCCATTGCACCGACCGTCTCCTCGATCGGCACGTTCGGATCGACGCGGTGCTGATAATATAGGTCGAACACGTCCAGCCCGCTTCGCTTCAGGCTGGCGTCGCATGCCTGCCGGACATACTCGGGGCGTCCGTTGATCCCCTGGAAACTGCCATCCGCGCCGCGAACGTTTCCGAACTTCGTGGCGACCTTGATCCATTCGCCCCGTTCCCGGACGACGCGGCCGACGAGCTCCTCGTTACGGCCAACCCCGTACATGTCGGCCGTGTCCAGGAAATCGACGCCGAGGTCGATCGCCCGGTGGATCGTCGCGGCGGATTCGACGTCGTCTCCGCTGCCGTAAAAGTCCGACATGCCCATGCACCCGAGCCCGAGCGCCGAGACCTCCAGCCCTTGCGAGCCAAGTTTACGCATTTCCATTCGAACTCTCCTTGGATCGGGCAACGACGGCCCGGAACATCGATCGCCCAATGTCTCGGCGCGCAAAGGGTTGCGCCATGCCTGCAGCCGCTACGGCGATCAGGCTCCGGGATGCGCTCAACCGTCGCTCGGCACGACTTCGACGATATCGAGCGCATAGTCCTTCCAGCCACGCATCCGTGCCGCCTCGGCCGCCGCCTTGGTCTTGCGCCGCGCGTCGGCGAGGGACTTGGTGTGGCCCCAGAAGACTTCGGTTTTCCCGCTCTCCAGAATGGCCACGATTCGCCAGTAATGCGTGAACGCGACCGCGGTCGGTCCGATCGTCTTGCTATACCCGTCCGGGAGGGTCGCGGTCAGAAAGATGCGCTTCTTCGCCATGGTGCACGGTGATGTACCCTAGCGCGATCTTGCTCAAGTGTCCTGCACAGGCTGGTGCACACAACCCAATCAGAAGTGCAGCGCTCTGACGGGCGTCGAAACCACCCTGTGTCTACGTTGAGACCAAAAGTGATAACGCAGGCTGCGCCTCGACACGGCGCATTTCGATACGGCGGCACTACCGATTTGGTAGCGGAGGAGGGACTTGAACCCCCGACCCCAGGATTATGATTCCCGTGCTCTAACCAACTGAGCTACTCCGCCAAGCCGTATCGAAGAGGGGGCGCTATAGGAGCGAGACCGTTGCGCGGTCAACCGCCTTTTCACGCAAAAATGTGCCGGGACAGCGGTTCCCATGGTCCACCCCGATACCACCAGCTCGCAAGGCCTGCGATCCGTACCGTCCGCGGCCTGAAATCCCCCTCCAGCGTCTGCAGCAACGCCTTGGCCGTGGCGGGCTCGACCTTGTTCTGGATGGTGACATGCGGGCGCCAGCCGGCGCGATCCTGCGGCGTCAGCACGGTGGCGAAGGCATCCGCCAGCCCCGCACGAATCTCCTCAAGCGCCGGCGAATCGATGCGGAACGCCACGCCACGCCCCAGCGACATCAATCCGGCGATCCGCGCGTCAGGCGCCGGGACGCCGCGCGTTTCGGCCGTCAGCCGCTGCTTGATCTCGCGGTGCAGACTGGGCGCCAAATGATGGAACATCGTCAGATGCGCGGCCAGTTGGTTGCGCTCGGGCGGGAAGTGCGTGCGACGCAAGTCGTCGAAGAACAGCGTATCCGCAGCGGCAAACAGCGCGGTCACGATGATCGGCGCACCCCCGGTGGGCTCCATGGTCAAATCTCGAGCTGGCTGCCGAGTTCGACCACGCGGTTGGTCGGCAGGCGGAAGAACTCCATCGCGCTTTCGGCGTTGCGCAGCATCCATGAGAAGAGCTTCTCGCGCCAGATCATCATCCCGGGCCGCGACGACGGCAGCAGCGTTTGACGCGCGAGGAAAAAGCTCGTGTCGATCATCCTGAACTCGGCACCGCAGCGATGGACGTTGGCGAGCGCGTTCGGAACGTCCGGCTCCTCGACAAAGCCGTACCGCAGGATCATCCGGTGGAAGCCAAGCCCGAGGTCGTCGATCGAGCAGCGCTGGCCCTCGGGGATATAGGGTTCGTCGGCGATCTTGACGGTCAGCAGGATGATCCGCTCGTGCAGCACCTTGTTGTGCTTGAGATTATGCAGCAGCGCATGCGGCACGCCTTCCGGCGAAGACGTCATGAACACCGCGGTTCCCGGCACGCGCGTCGCAGACGTTGCGGCGGACTGGATGAACACCTTGATCGGCATGGCTGATTCGCGCATCCGGTCGATCATCAGCTGCCGCCCCTTCGACCAGGTCGTCAGCACGACGAAGATCAACAGGCCGACCAGCAGCGGAAACCATCCGCCCGACGGGATCTTGGTGAGATTCGCGGTGAAATACGCCCCGTCGACCAGGAAGAACACGCACAGCAGCGGAACGGCCAGATAGACGGGCCAGCGCCACAGCCGGAACAGTACGATCGACAACAGGCACGTATCGATCAGCATCGCTCCCGTGACCGCGATGCCATAGGCCGAGGTCAGGTTCGACGAGGTGCGGAAGAACACCAGCAACAGAAGCACCATGGTCCCGAGGATCCAGTTGATCATCGGCAGATAGATCTGCCCCACGGTCGCAGCGCTGGTGTGTTCGATGCGCAGGCGCGGAATGAAGCCCAGTTGGATCGCCTGATGCGTGACCGAGAACGCGCCCGAGATGACTGCCTGCGACGCGATCACCGCCGCCGCGATCGACAGCAGCACCAGCGGCAGCCGGAGGTGCTCGCCCGCCAGCATGTAGAACGGGCTTTCGAGCGCGGGCATCCCGATGCGGGACAGCAGGGCACCCTGTCCCATGTAGTTGAGCATCAGCGCCGGAAGCACCACGCAAAGCCAGGACACGCGGATCGGATTGCGCCCGAAATGGCCCATGTCCGAGTATAGCGCTTCCGCGCCGGTCACCGCCAGCACGACCGACCCGAGCGCGAGGAACGCCCGCACCGGATCGAGCGCGAAGAATTCAAATGCATAATGCGGGGACAGCCCCCACAGGATCTGCGGCGTCTCCATGATGCTGAGCAGTCCGAGCGCAGCGATAACCGTGAAGTACACCAGCATCACCGGCCCGAAGAACAGGCTGACCCGCGCGGTCCCGCTCCGCTGGATGGAGAACAACCCAATCACGATCGCCATGGCAATCGGCAACACGAACTGGCCCAGCCCCGGTGCAGCGACCTTCAGCCCCTCGACCGCGGACAGGACCGACACCGCCGGGGTGATCATGCTGTCGCCGTAGAACAGCGCGGTGGCGAACACGCCCAGCAACACGATGCCGCGCGACCAGCGCCGCGTCGTCGTCCGGCCATTGACCAGCGCCAGCAGCGCCAGGCTCCCCCCCTCGCCCTTGTTGTCGGCCCGCATGAGGATCGTGACGTATTTGAACGTCACCACGATCATCATCGACCAGAAGATCAGGCTGACGACGCCCATGATGTGGAGCGCGTCGACCGCAAGCTTGTGATGTCCCGAAAAGGTTTCGCGAAAGGCGTAGATCGGGCTGGTGCCGATATCGCCGAACACCACGCCGACCGCGCCGACGGCAAGACGAACGAGCCCGTTCTTGCGATGCTGAGGTTCGATGGCGGCGGGGTCGCCCGCCGTCGTCAGGTCCGTAGCGGATGCGTCCACAATGCTCACAATGCGCTGAATTTCATACCGATTTCAACCGGATGGGTCAGGATGATCCCATGATACCGGTGCCTCGACGGAGCAGCGAATAGCATGCGCCCCCAGCCCCCGCAACGCCACGCTCACGCCTCGCTCGCCAATGTACGAATGGTGAACTGCGTGACGAGGCGATGAACCCCCGGCAGGGCCGACAACACTTCGCGGTGAATCCGTTCGTAACTGTCGTCCTCGCGTACCAGCACCTTGAGCAGATAGTCGGATTCCCCGCTCATCAAATGGGCTTCGCTGACCTGCGCCGTGCGGGCCAACGCCTGTTCGAAGTGCATCATCGTCGCCTGCCGCTGGTCGGTCAGCGTCACCGAGACGAACACGGTCGACGGATTCCCCCGCGCTTCCGGCGAGAGCCGCGCGCGATACCCGAGGATCAGCCCCTGCTGCTCCAGCGCCTTGACCCGGCGGTGCGCGGCGGACGGCGACAGACCGACCCGTTCCCCCAACGCCTCGCTCGTGATCCCCGACTCTGCGCCGAGCTGCGCGATGATCTTGCCGTCGATATCGTCCATACGCGATTGCATTGCGTCGCAACGGCAAATAACGCAATCCTATCCCGTAAAAACCGGGGGACGGTGCGCCTTTGCAAGCACTTTGGCGCCACGCTGATGTATGCTGACGCAAACTGGATCGGAGAGTTTGAATGCGCGTCGGTGTCCCCAAGGAAATCAAGAACCACGAATATCGCGTCGGGCTTACGCCCCCGTCCGTCGCCGAACTCGTTGCCGCCGGGCATTCGGTCGGCGTGCAGACCGGGGCAGGTCTCGGCATCGATTTCGAAGACGCCGACTACGTCGCAGCGGGCGCCACGATCCTGCCGGACGCCGCCAGCGTGTTCGCGCAAAGCGACATGATCGTGAAGGTCAAGGAACCGCAGGCCAGCGAGATCGCGCTGCTCGAGAGTCGCCATCTGCTGTTCACCTATCTGCACCTCGCTGCCGACAAGCCCCAGGCCGAGGGCCTGATGAAATCCGGTGCGACCTGCATCGCCTATGAGACGGTCACCGCGCACGACCGCTCGCTGCCGCTGCTCAAGCCGATGAGCGAAGTTGCCGGTCGCATGTCGATCCAGGTGGGCGCCCATTATCTCGAGAAGGAACAGGGCGGTCGCGGCGTCTTGCTTGGCGGCGTTCCCGGTGTGGCCCCTGCCCGCGTCGCGATCCTCGGTGGCGGCGTCTCGGGCGTCAATGCGGCACAGATGGCCGTCGGAATGCGCGCCGACGTCACGATCTACGACATTTCGAACGCGCGCCTCGCCGAGCTCGACATGTTCTTCGGCAGCCAGATCAAGACCGCCTACGCCGGCAAGGCAGCGATCGCCGCAGCCGTGAAGAACGCGCATCTGGTGATCGGCGCCGTGCTGGTACCGGGCGCGGCGGCGCCCAAGCTCGTCACGCGCGACATGCTCAAGACGATGAAGCGCGGGTCCGTGCTGGTCGACATCGCGATCGACCAGGGTGGCTGCTTCGAGACCAGCCATGCGACCACGCATGAGGACCCGGTCTTCGAAGTCGACGGCGTCATCCATTATTGCGTCGCCAACATGCCGGGCGCGGTCGCGCGGACCTCGGCCTTCGCCCTCAACAACGCAACGCTTCCGTTCGTGTTGAAGCTCGCGAGCCTCGGGGCGGAAGCGGCGATGGCGGCCGACCCGCATCTGGCAAATGGACTCAACGTATCCGACGGCAAGATTCGCCACCAGGCGGTTGCCGAGGCGCTGGATCTCCCGTTCGACGCCTGGACGCACTGAGACGTCTCGCACGGCCTCGGCAAAACTGATACGGTCCGCTTGTGCGTATCGTTCAGCTTGCCGGGGCCCTGCTCTGCTGTTTGGGACTGCCTGCCACGGCGCAGGTGCTTCCCCCTCCAACGCCACCACCTGTGGTACAGATTTTACCCGCGACGGCGGCGCCTCGGCCGCCTTCGGCTGCGCCCGAACCCGTGCGGGAGACCGCGGCGATGGCGTCGCTGGAAGACGCACGAGAATATGCGCGCCAGTTCGCCGTTTCGATCGAGGAAGCGCAGAACCGCCTTCTGGCGCAAGACGCCAGCGTTGCCGCAACGGATGCGATTGCCGCCACGTATCGCGCACGGCTCGCCGGGGTCGCGATCGAGCATCGTCCGTCCTATCGCATTCTCGTCTATTTGACCGGATCCGATCCGGTTCCGGCGCAGCGGGTCGTCATCGGCAGCTTCAGCGTGCCGATCCTGTTCCGCACCGGCGCGCGCGTCACGCGGGACCGTGTGATCTGGGCGATGACCTATCATCAGGCGGCTATCCGCGCCGCCCTGCGCACGCCGCCCGGGATGGGGCTCGATCCCCGCACGGGCGAACTCGTCATCACCATCGGCAACCGGGACGCGCAGGACGGTGCCGAGACGATTCGCCGGCGGATCGAGGCGATCGCCGGGGTACCCGTACAGGTCCGTGCGCTCGACCATGTCGACGTCAATCTCGCGGTGGAAGGGGGTGCCCGGGTGGAGGGCGTCGATCCGGGCGATGGCCGACGCTATCTGTGCACGACGGGCTTTGCCATCACCGACGGAACGCGGAGCGCCATTACCACCGCCGCGCATTGCGTCGATCAGTTGAGCTATCGCAACCGCTACGGGGTGCTGGAGCCACTGCCGTTCGTCGCGCAATGGGGCTGGGGCTATCGCGACGTGCAGATCAACGCGTCCCCCGAACCGCTGGCGCCCACTTTCTTTGCGGATACGGCCAAGCAAAGGGTCCGGACAGTGACGGGGCAGCGCAGTCGCGCCAGCACGCGCGCCGGCGACTTCGTATGCCATCGCGGGGAACGCACCGGCTATAGCTGTGCCGTGGTCGAACTCACCGATTTTGCCCCTGCTGGCGATCTATGCGGTGGCGCGTGTCTCCCGACGTGGGTCGCGGTTGCCGGACCCAACTGCAAGGGCGGCGACAGCGGCGCGCCGGTCTTCGCCGGAACCACCGCACTGGGCATCGTAAAAGGCGCGAGTTACCGACGCGACGGATCCTGCGCCTTCTACTTCTACATGGCACTCGACTATCTTCCGGCGGGCTGGACGATCCTGCGCGACCCCATGCCCCTGCCTTCCCTTCCATAGCGCGACACCGCGCCCGGATCATTCCTGGTCGGTTGCACCGCGAAATACAGCCGATTGCA
This sequence comes from Sphingomonas sp. TREG-RG-20F-R18-01, assembly GCF_022662475.1. GTDB lineage: Bacteria > Pseudomonadota > Alphaproteobacteria > Sphingomonadales > Sphingomonadaceae > Sphingomonas. The sequence continues at coordinate 69,421 of NZ_JAKNQQ010000003.1, read as the reverse complement.
GGGAACGCTGCCAACCGCGGTGGGTTCGATGGTCGCCTGCCCGCCTCGGGACGAGGGTCCTTGACCTGATCCGTTGCGTCGTAGGTTCAACCAGGAGAGCCGGATTGGTTTGGCGCTCCGCAACGGGCGAAGCCGTGATATGCCAATTCTGACGACCGACGATCTCGACATCTCCTACAGCGACGATGGGCCCGCCACCGGAACGCCGGTTTTGCTGATCCATGGCTGGCCGGACGACGCCTCCACCTGGGACGGCGTGCGCCCCGCCCTGCACGCAGCTGGGCTTCGAACGATCGTTCCGTCGCTGCGTGGGTCCGGGGCGACGCGGTTCCGCGGCGATGCGCCCCGAACGGGAAACAGCGCGATCCTGGCAATGGACGCTATTGCGCTGATGGACGGGCTCGGGATCGATCGGTTCATGGTGGCCGGACACGATTGGGGCTCGAACACCGCGGAGGCCCTTGCCGTCGGGTGGCCCGATCGGGTCGAGCGGCTGGCGATGCTGGCGACCCCGCCGCGATTGGGGGGTATGCCGACCCCGCCGTTCGAACAGGCACAGCGGCAGTGGTATCACTGGTTCATGGCGACCGGTCGCGGTGCGCAGGCGGTGCGCGACGATCGCCGCGGGTTCGCGCATCTGCACTGGGTCAATTGGGCGCCGCGGGGATGGTTCGACGAAGACACGTTCAACCGGGTGGCGCGGTCGTTCGCCAATCCGGACTGGGTCGATGTCACGCTCCACAGTTACCGCGCGCGCTGGGACGAGGCGGCGCCGGATCCGCGCAGTGCCTGGCTCGAACAGAAAGTGAGAGAAACCAAGGCTCTGTCGCTCCCGACACTGTATTTTCAAGGCGCGCGCGATGGGGTGAACCCACCAACGGCGGCAAGCGCTGTACCGGGCAAATTCGCCGGTCCGTTCGGTTTCGTGCAATTGGCGAACGTCGGCCATTTCCCGCAGCGCGAAGCCCCGGCCATTGTCGCGCAGCTTCTCGTCCGGCTCTTCAACGGCGACCCGCAAACCCTTGCTTTCGATAGTGAAAGGATGATGTCCATGGAAAAGCTCAAGCCTTGGATGGCGGGTCTGGCGGTCGCCGGGGCCGTCGCCGCCACCGCATTTGGCGCGGCGCGCGCTCGTAACGCCCCCAACCGCCTGTCGCTGGTTGCGCGTTTCGATCGTCAGGTCACCGGCGTCGCCATCACGGCGGATGGGCGCCGCTTCGTCAACTTTCCGCGCTGGACCGACGATGCTCCGATCTCGGTCGCGGAGGTTCTGGCCGACGGCTCGATCCGTCCCTATCCCGACGCGGAGTGGAACAGCTGGCGGAACGAACGGGCAAACGAGCTTTCGGTCTCGGATCATTTCGTCTGTGTGCAGTCGATCGTCGCCGACGGGCAGGGTCATCTCTGGGTCCTGGATCCGGGCGCACCCGGCAACGAGAAGATTCTGGAAGGCGCCCCGAAGCTGGTGCGGATCGATCTTGCCACCAACCGCGTCAGTAAGGTGATCCCGGTGCCCGGCGATGTTGCGCTGCAAGGGACCTATCTCAACGACATCCGTTTTTCGCCCGACGGGCGAACCGGATATATCACCGACTCCGGCACGCGCGGCGCGATCATCGTGGTCGATCTCGAGACGGGCCAAAGTCATCGGGCACTGGACGGTCATGTCTCGACGCAGGTCGACAAGACCGTGACGGTGACGGTGGACGGCAAGCCACTCGTCCGTCCGGACGGCCGACAACCCGCTTTTTCGGCGGACGGCATCGCGCTGTCGTTGGACGGCGAAACACTGTATTACCAGGCGCTTACTGGAAAGACGCTCTACAGCATTGCAACTGGGAAGCTGCGCCCTGCCGTAGCGGAAAGCGAACGCGCCGCCGCGGTGCGGACGGTGGCCACGACTCACGTCGCCGACGGTTTGTGGATGAGCAAGCGGGGTACGCTGTATCTGACCTCGCCCGCCGACAATGCGATTACGCGGCTGGTCGGCGACCGGGTCGAACCGGTATTGAACGACTCTCGCCTGCGCTGGCCAGACACGTTCTCCGAAGGTCCCGACGGGCGACTCTATGTCACGGCAAGCCACATCCAGGACACCAACTGGTTCAATCCAGCCGCTTCACCATCGATTCGCACCGAGCTGTTTGTATTTTCCCCAAAAACCGACTGATCCGCCGCGTCCGGTTCGGAGAAGCGGGGGAAAATCGACCGAAGTATTCCGAAACCGTCGCGGAAACGTGCGATTTTTGGCGTCGCGGATACGGCTAGGTCCTAAAAGTTACGCGATTTTGACAACGCTATCTTGTGGTGTTTTGGTCGGCACCGTCATGTGCCGACCAGCATCTCCTTGAAGAACAACGCTTGTCTTCGGAGCAAGAGTTGACCATCGTCACCAAGCGAGAACTCCCGGCTGCACATCGGCCTGCTTGTTCTGCCTGTATGCCAGTGCGGACGCGTTAACCCTTCGCACATAACAACATGGCAGCAGTCCTTGTAGTGGTCGTATGGAGAGCGAGGTGGTCGGCAAGGTTATCCGCATACTGACCACGCTGCTGGCCATTCCGCTATCCATCGGCACGGCGCGGGCGATCGTCCCGCTGCTCGGCACCGCCTGCGTCGCTTATGCGACGTCCGCCGCGATCCCGACCGACCGGCAGGTGACGGATCTTCCCTTTTCCTGCAGCCGAGCACCACGCCCCCGGAATATTCGCTGGACATGGCTTCGCATCGCGCCCGAGCAATTGCGCAGCCTTCCGCGTGGCTGGCGGCTACAGGTGGACCAGACACGCTTCGACCGGGTCATGTTGATTACGGTCACACAGGATGGGACCGTTCGCCACACGACCCGAAGCTGGTCCGATCTGGCAGATATCGGCACCCCCGGCGGCGTCCTGACGTTCCCCATCGCCGATGCGGGAACGTCCATCCGCGGGATGTACCTTGGGTTCGACAAGGTCGACGACCTTTCGCTGGTTCGCTCGATCACGGGCATGACCAGTATGGAAGCGGCCCGTACACGCGACCGTTGGCTGATCCTTATGGGCCTCTTTTCAGGTACTTTGCTGTCGGCTTTCGCGTATAACGTCATGATCGACCGCGGTCGGCGGTTTCCGTTCCAGCGGTGGTATCTCGCATGGATCAAGATCGCGCTGGTTTACGGTCTGGCGTGGTCGAACGTCGGCGGCGTTCTTTTCCCCGGCCTGGTCGGCCCGCTGGTCGTGTGCATCGACTATATCCTCGTCGGCGCGCTCGTCGCGGCGGGCGGCATGTTCTTCCTGTCGCTCGTCGAGGATCGGCTGCTGCCACGCTGGCTTCAACTCGCCGGACGCTGCCTTGCATGGACCGGGTTGGTCGTCGGTCTGCTCGGCGCGACCAAGGATCTATTGTTCCCTGCCATTTTGATGGACCGCCTGCTCAACTTCGCCGTGATGGCGAGCGCGATCATGGCGTTCATGGGCATCGCCTATGCGATCCGGCGCGGCAGCCGCGTGGTGTGGTTCTACGTCATTGGCTGGGGGCCGGTGATCGCGATCTTCGCGTTGCGGGTCTTACGAAACCTCGGCCTGTTCCCGCAGGGCGATGCGCTCGACATTGCGATGTTCGCCGCGTTGGCGTTCGAAGCGATCATCCTGTCGCTTGCAACATCCGACCGGTTCCGCGCGCTGTGCAACGAACTCGAACTCGCCCGTCAAAGCCGGGAATGGGGCCTGATCGAAGCTGAGAAGATGCGCAGTGCCGCACTGACCGATCCGTTGACGGGGCTCGGCAACCGCGCCGCCTTCCAGAACACGCTGCAGGGCTTCGTTGCGAGCGGGCGCGACACGCCCTTCACGCTGTTCCTGATCGACATTGATCATCTGAAGGACGTCAACGACCGGCTGGGCCACGCGGCAGGCGATGCGATGTTGTGCCACATCGCCACCCGGCTGGCCGCCGTCGCTGCCAAGGGGGGTGCGATCGCGGTTCGGCTCGGCGGCGACGAATTCGCGATCGTCGCGGCGGAAGGCGAAGACCAGAGTACCCGGATCGAAAACGAACTGATGCTGATCCAGGGGGCGATGTGGCGTCATGGCGAGGAACGCCGCGCGTTGTCGCTCAGTATCGGATCGGCGCGCTGCCCTCGGGACGGCCGCGAGCCCGATTTGCTGTACCGCAACGCCGATCTGGCGCTTTACCAGGCCAAGCGGCTCGGACGCAGCCTGCATCACCGGTACGACGCGATGCTGCGGACGTTGCTCGAAGTCAGTACGACCTTCGCCAGCGACGCCGAAGTGGCCATGCAGCGGCAGGAGTTTCTGCTGTATCTCCAACCGATCGTCGACCTGCGGGATGATAGCGTGATTGGCTATGAAGGCCTCCTGCGCTGGCAGCATCCCAAGCACGGCCTTTTGATCCCGAGCCAGTTCGCCGATATCCTGGTCGAGGAACGGATCGGCCCGCGGGTACAGGACCATGTGCTCGACATCGCGCTGCGGCTGCTGCGCGACCATGGTGGGGACATCCGGCGTCTCAGCGTCAATTTCACCTCCGCGCAGCTATCGGGCCCGGTCGCAGCGAAGCGTGTGCTCGCCCGGATGGCCCATTTCGGCGTGTCGCCGAATGCGCTGTGCATCGAAGTCACCGAGGGTGTCATGCTCGGCCGGGCCGCGGACGGCGTTGTCGGGACCTTACATGCGCTGCACGACGCGGGGGTGCGCATCGCGCTCGACGATTTCGGTACGGGCTATGCCTCGCTCAGCCATCTTCGGCAGGTGCCGGTCGATACGATCAAGATCGACCGGTCGTTTATCGCGGCGCTCGAACGTGCATCGGACAGCGCCGAGGAAATCGTGCGCGCGATCATCGGGCTGGCGCATGGCCTGGGCAAGGACGTCGTCGCCGAGGGGGTCGAGAACGAGGCACAGATGAATATCCTGCTCGAACTGGGATGCCGTTATGTTCAGGGCTATCGCTTCGGCCGCCCCAACCCGTGGCGCGGCGCGTCGCCCGAGCCGATTGCGATGTCGGCGACCGGCGCCTGAGGGGCACAGACCATCGACCCGATGATCGGGCGGCAACTTGCCACGGCCTTCCCCAATCCCCTGCAAGCCGCTGCTAGCCGCTGCTAGCGAAGTTACCGCCTGCCCCGCACAGTCGTCCTCCATCGAAGCGCCGCCGAGTCCGTGACGCGCCTATCCGCGGTGTTGCGGGATCTTGGTTCCCAGCAGCACTAGGCGCTGGCCGGTAATGCCAAACCAGTGCGGCGTCCCGGCAGCGATCAGGAACACGTCGCCGGGTCGCAACGCTCGCGTTGTGCCGCCGATGATCCGGCCGCCTTCGATCAGGGTTGGATTCGTCGTGGCGGCGTCGGTCATCGTCCCGCCGGAGACCAGCGTACCACTCCCGGCCAGGACAACCACATATTCGGCCTGATCGGGATGTACCGCGGGCTTGCCGGGCTTGAGCCAATATTCGATGGCGGCATCGGCATTGCCTGCGCGAACGATCGGCTGATAGGCAAACGTCTGCCCCGGTTTTAGAGCCAGGCGCATCTGCTCGATCTGACCCTTGATCTCCTCCGCCGGGACATAGGCGGCTGGCGCGGTCGCTTCACGGGCTTGCGCCAACAAGGGAGCGGGCGCCGGTCCCGTCAGCGCGATCAGGCCAATCGCCGCGAAGGCAAGGGGAACACGCGAGATGATGGTGCTGATGGTCTTGCTCCCCGCTGGGGCGACATCCTGCCCCGTTGCGACAATGGTATCTACCGTAATGTACAGGGTCGCAAGCATGGCGGCTATCGGCCGGCTTGCCGGGTGGCACGTTCCCCTTGCCTCCGTTGCAGTGCAGTCCGCTGGAATTGCCGTTTGGCGCCAAGGGTGGCAGGACGCTATCCACCCCGCGGGATCGCACGCCCTCCGGCGGGACGCGCGAGGCGGACCGGTGGCATCACGGAGCTAGACATGCGCAAAACCTTGGTCATCCTCGCCCTATCCCTCGCGTCTTCCGCCAGCGCCCGGTCGAGCGATGCCGTGATCACCCTGCGCAACGACGCCGGCATGGTCGTTCGGCTGATTCCGTTCGGTGCGACGGTGACGCAGATCGAGGTGCCCGACCGGAACGGCCAGCGCGCGAACATCCTGCTGGGTTTTGCTACGCCCGCCGAATTCCACGCCAAGAACGGGAAGGTGTCCTTCGGCGCGACGATCGGCCGCTATGCCGGACGGATCGGCGGCGCGCGCTTCGAGATCGACGGCAAGCCGGTGATGCTCGCGGCGGACGACGGACCCAACGCGCTTCACGGTGGTGGCACGGCCAAGTTCGACACACGGCAATGGACGGTGCGCGCCCGCAGCACGCGCGCGGTGACCTTTACGCTGGACAGTCCCGACGGGTTTCAGGGATTTCCTGGGCGATTACAGATCGCCGTCACCTATCGGCTGATCGCGGGCAATGCGCTGCGGATCGATTACACAGCACGGACCTCGAAGCCCACCGCGCTGAACCTCACCAACCACGCCTATTTCAACCTTGCCGGAGAGGGCAACGGGTCAATCCGCGCGCAGCGGTTGCAGGTCAACGCGACGCGCTATGTGGCGACCGACGGCGGCGGTATCCCGACCGGCGCGTTCCCTTCCGTCGTCGGAACCGCGCTCGATTTGCGAACGCCGCACGCGCTTGGTCCCGGCATCGACAGCCGGGTGCCGCCGATGGGCGAGCATGGCTACAACCACGCCTGGCTGTTCGACAAACCGCTCGGCGCGCTGGCACCGGTAGCGCGGCTTGACGACCCTGCCTCCGGGCGAACGCTGACGATCGAGACGACCGAGCCGTCGATCACGGTCTATTCGGGTGGCTATATTGACGGCCAGGACAAGGGACCGAGCGGTCGCGTGATGCACGCGTTCGACGGGGTCGCGCTTGAGACGGAGCACCTGTCGGACAGCCCGAACCACCCGGACTTCCCGAGCACGCTACTGCGGCCCGGTCAGGTCTTCCGCTCGACCACGATCTGGCGGTTCGGCACCCGTCCGCGGTAGCACAGCGCGCCGCTGGTCCTGAGCAGTCAACCGCGCTTTTTCGCCAGCATGACCGGTTGGCCGGTGTAGGTCACCTCGGCATCGTACGCGCCGTCGCGGGCAGGCTGGCCCGCGACGATCCATTGCACGCGCAGCTTGCGCGTTGCGGGCATCCCGTTCCAGCCACCGCCCACCCGCTTGCCGAAGCGGACCGTCCCCGTCCGATCGTCATAGGCGATCGGAATGCGGGAATAGGCGCCGGACTTGTACGCGGTGGACCGGCCGTCATCCTCGTACAGCGAGAAGCTGCCGTCCGCGCCTGGGTAGACGAGAATCGTCACCGGCGCATCCCGATGCTCGTCGACATATTGCGTGACCGGCCCCGTCGGCACGATCGCACCGGCGCGGACGAACAGCGGCAGCCGCTCGAACGGCGCATCGACCGTAACGCGCGCGCCGCCTTGATAGGCGCGGCCGGTGTCAAAGTCATACCAGCGCGTTCCGGCCGGGAAATAGACCGACCGCGTGCGCGCCTTGTACGCGGTGACCGGCGCGACCAGGAACGCATCGCCAAAGAGATATTCGTCGTCGATCCGGCGCACCTCGCGGTCGTCCGCGAACCCGGCGGCGAGCGCGCGCATGATGCTGCCGTCCTTCATGTAGGTGTCAGCCCCCACCGTGTAGATATACGGCATCAGGCGATAGCGCAGCGTGTCGTAGCGGAGCATCGACGCGCGCATCGGCGAGCCTTCGGGGCTGATCTCGTATATTTCGCGATACGGATATTCGCCGTGGCTGCGGAACAGCGGGCTGAACGCGCCGAACTGGAACCAGCGCAGATTGAGCTCGCGCCATTCGTCCAGATTGGCCGCGGTCGGCGTCTTGCTCGAAAAGCGATCCTCGAGCGCGAAGCCGCCGATGTCGTGCGTCCAGTTGGGAATACCCGACATCGACGCATTGACCCCCGCCGAAATCTGCGCGCGCAGATCGTACCAGCGGCTTGCCACGTCCCCCGACCAGATCGCCCCGCCATAACGCTGCAATCCGGCGAACCCCGAGCGGGTGAGCAGGAACGGGCGAACGTCCGGCTTGTATGCGGTCCAGCCGTCGAAGAAGGCGCGCGCGTTCATCAGCGGATAGCTGTTGAAATATTGCGCCGCGGGGCCGGCCGCGGTCGGCCCCATCGCGTCGATCCGCTCAGGGATCGAGGTGTTCGAATGCATGTCGGGTTCGGACGCATCCGCCCACCACGCATCGACGCCGAGGTTGGCCAGCCGCCCCTCGATCTGTTTCCAGAAGATCTTGCGCCCTGCGGCGGCATAGGGATCGTAGACCGTGCTCTTGAAGCCCGGGCCGACCCAGTCCTTGTTTCCCTGCCGCAGATTGCCCTGATACACCACGCCCGCCGCCGCGAGTTCCTTGTAGGTGTCCGTGGTCGGGTAGAATTTCGGCCAGACCGAGATCATGAAATTGGCGTGATCGGCGTGGACGTCGGCGAGCATCTTCGCCGGATCGGGAAAGCGCGTGGCGTCGAAGCGATGGCTGCCCCAGTCGGGATCCTGCCAATAACGCCAGTCGAGCACGATATTGTCGAGCGGGATCTTCATCTTGCGATAGCGCGCAACGACGCCGGTCAGCGCGTCCGCTGTCTCGTAGCGCTGGCGCGACTGCCAGAAGCCGTATGCCCATTTGGGCATCATCTCGGCTTTGCCGGTGATCTGGCGATAGCCCGCGATCGCGCCGTCGATGCTGCCGCCGGGGATGAACCAATAGTCCTTCGCCTGCCCGACCTCGCTGGTGAACCACAGCGAATGGCGATCGGCCTCGGGGAGCGGATCGCTATGGAAGAAGGCCATGTACCCGGCGTTCGGCTCCCACTCGATGCGGATCGCGACCGCCTTGCCCGCCGTCATCGGTAGGTCGACGTTCGCGTACCAGGGGTTCCAGTTCTGGCGCCAGCGATCGAGCACGAGCTTCCCGTCGGCATAGACCTTGTAATAGCTCGAGCCGTAGAGCCGGAACTTGTGCGTGCCTGTCACCGTCGGCAGCACGTCGCCGCTCCACACCACGGTCTGCTTCTGCACGGCATTGCCCGCAGTGTTCTGGCCGCCGGTCGCCGCGACGGTGCGGGCCTTGGCCGCCTCGGGCCAGGTCTTCTGGTCCTTGATGTACTGATAGTTGATCGTTGCTTCCTGCCGCGTCACCGCGGGCTTGCCATCGAGGAAATACTCCGCGCGCCAGCCGGGCTTGCCCCCGCTGCTGACCTTCATCCCCGCGCCGACGAAGGCATAAGGCTCGGGGTTGCCGAAGCGCGTGATCGCATTGTTGTCCCACAACAGGCCGTAGCCGCGCGTCGACACGACGAAGGGCACGCCGATATCCATGTTGTGCTGCGCGAGATCGATGTCCTCGCCGTTGTAATCCATCTGCGTGTTCTGGTGCTGGCCGAGGCCATAGAGCGCCTCGTCGGTGCCGCGATTGAACTGCTGCGAGACCGAGACGAACGGCTTGCCGTCCGCCTCGGTCGCGGCGAAGCGGACGGGACCGGACTCTTCGAGCAACGGCTTGCCGGTGGGGTCGAGGAAACGCACCTGCCCGGTCGCGAGCGCGACTTCCGCGGTCGCCCTTGCGGTGGTGATGCGCACCTGCCCTGCGGTTTCGGTCACTTTGAACGCGCCCGCCACGGGTGGCTGCGCGACCATCAGGCTCGGCGCGCGGGAAGCCGTTCCGCCGCCCTTCGGCGTCGTGACGACATGGATGATCCCGTCGCCGTGGACGGTGAGTTCGACGCTCTGGCCGGGGCCGGTGGCGGGGGTGACCTTGACGCCGTCAGCGGTGCGCTCGAACCGCTGCGCATGGGCCGCCACCGAGGTCAGCGCGCTGCCGAACAGCAGCGCCGTGATCAGAGGTTTCATCGTCATTCTCCCGGATGGCGTATGGGGTGAAAGATCATCGCGCCGCCACGGGGTCACCGTAGAATATGCCCCGTCCATCGGTGCCGAGGTAGACGCGACCCGCGCGGCGGGGATCGCCCGAGACGACGCGGTAGCGACCGCCCCAGCGATGCGCGTCGTCGTCGATCCGCGACCAGATCTTGCCCGCATCGACCGAGCGCCACACGCCGCGGATGCCCTCCAGCGTCCCGACTGCGAACAGCGCGCCCTTGCCGAGCCCGAAAAGCTCGACGTGCAGCGCGCCGCTCGCTGGCACAAGTGTCACGCCGCCGTTGGTGCTGAGAAACAACCGTTCGCCCACCTGCAGCCACAATGTGCCAGCGCGGTCGGGGGCAGCGAGCAGTGCGCTTTGCGCCTCGCGGCCCCGGCGACCGGCGGGTGTCAGGTCGGCTGGCAGGCCATGCCCCGCAACGGGTGCGAAACTCGCCGCCGCATCTTGCGAGACGAGGAGCCGTCCGCGATCGGCATCGACGGCGTAGAACAGGCGCGGATCGCGCTTGTCGGCAACGGCGCGGGTCTTTCCGGGCAGGCCGCGCACCGGCGACCAGCTCCGCCCGCGATCGCGCGAGACTTGCGGGACCGGGGTCGTGACCACCATCGTCGTGCCGTCCGCCGACACGGCGATCGGCCAGTCGCCGTTCAGATCCGCGCGCGCTGGCGGATCGCCCATCGGCGGCAGCTTGAGCATCGTCCAGGTCCGACCGCCATCCTCGGACCGCCCGATCGAGGCTTCGCGTGGGCGATCAAGGTACAAACTGCCGGTGCGGACGATCACGTTCGGCGCGAGGCCCGCGTAGTCGATCGCATTGGTGTTCGACATGTACGGGTTGACGAAGGTCGGCTGCGGCGACCGGTCGAGATCGTCGTGGACGAAGCCCGCAAGATCGCCGAACCCGGAGATCAGGGGCGCACCGCCGGTCGGCGAGACGAGCGTGATGATCGCGGTCTGTTCGATGCCTTTGGTCCAGGGAGTCCAATCGACCGCAGCACCATCGATCGACTTGGTCGCGTAGACCGTGGCACCGGTCGTGTAGGCGACATGCCCCGGATCGAACGGATCGATCGCGAGGCCGGAAATCCAGTGCCCGAAATCGGCACCCTTGCCCTCGTGCAACAGGAACGGCGTCTGCGCCACGTCGCGTCGGCTCCGCGTGCCGACATCGCTCCAGTCGGCGCCGTCGTTGCGGGTGAGCCAGAGCGAATCGCCGTGGCGGTAGCGATCGACCGTGCTGACCGCGACCGTGCCGGGACGCATCGGCGAGACCGCGACCCCGAGGAACGCGCCCTCCGCGCCGGTGTCACGCCACGCTGCGGGGGTTACGTCGCGTCCGCGCCCGTCGGGCTGGTAGCGCCACACCGCCCCCGTCGCGATCCCGCTCGGGCCGAGCCCGCTCGCGTAACCGACCCACAGCACGCCGCGGGAGTCGACGACGCCCTTTGCGGCCAGCAGCGCGGGGCCGGTCGCCGCGACCCAGGAAGCGCCGCCGTCGTCTGAACGATAGAGGTGCGTATCGCCCGGATCGGCGACCCCGGCCCAGATCCGCTGCGACGCGTGTCCCGCGCCCCGGCTCGTCGGGTCGATCGCGACGAAGGCGACGCCGCCATGCGTCTGGCGTGGCGCTGGTCGTCCGAGTCCCGTGACCGGGAAGGCCGTGACCTTGGCCCAGGTCGCGCCCGCATCGTCGCTGCGCCACAAGCCGTCGTGGCGCGAGCCGAAGAACAGGCGGCGCGTGTCATTGGGATCGACCGCCAGCCGCTCGCCGAGGCCGCGGCCATCCTCGTTGCCACCCATCGCGAACGGCACCGGCGTGACGCGCCACGTCCGCCCCCGGTCCGCCGAGCGCAGAATCGCGGCGGGCTGACCGGCGTTCATCCCCGCCGCCATATAGACGACGTCGGGGTTGCGCGGGTCGGGGGCGATGCTTTCGATCCCCATGAAGCTCGGCGTCGCATTGCCGTCCTGCAGCGGTAGCCAGCGCCGAGCCGCAGCGTCCCAGCGATACGCCCCGCCCATGTCGGTGCGCAGATAGGCCAGACCCCGTTCGGCCGGGCTGAAGACGATATTGGGCGCATAGCCACCCGCACCGACCGTCACGTTGGTCCAGCGATACGGCACGCGCGCAGGCGTCCGCGCCGAACCCGGGATCGGCAGCGACAGGGCGACCGCCGCGGCGATCGCGGTCCATGCCGCCACCGATCGGGTCATGCGCGCAACAGCCTCACGCCGCCGCCCGCGTACCGAAGCGCCGCGTCTGCGCGAAGTTCACCAGATCACGGTTCGATGGCAAATTGGCGATCGCATAGTCCGCCTGTCGCCGCACTTCCGCGAACGCGCGCCGCGCATCCTCGTGATAGCGCAGCGCGCCCGCCTTCGCGCTCAGGTCGGTCTTCCAGCCCGTGCCATACAGGACGTACTGCCAGCTCGCCTCGGTAAAGATGTCGATCTGCCCGTCGATGTCGAGCTCGTTGGGAGGCCGGAAGCGCCAGCGGTCGAGCATTTCGAGCAGGCTGTCGGGCACCGACGCATCGGCGACATTGTCGCGCCAGAAGGCGGTGTCGGTCCGTTCCGAGATGCAATAATGCAGCTTGATGAAGTCGAGCGCGCGTTCGTAGCGGCGCAGCAGGTTCGTGTTGAACTGGCGCGCCGACGTCTCATAGTCGCCACCCCAGGGGAACAGGTTGGCGATCATTCCCGCGGACACTTCGGCGAACGCGATGCCGGTCGCCTCGAGCGGTTCGAAGAACCCGCTCGACAACCCGACCGCGACGCAGTTTTTGACCCAGTTGGTCTCGCGATAGCCCCCCTCGAACTTGAAGTGGCGGACGTCGGCATCTGCCCCGGCCGCGCCGAGATACCCGCGCAACACGCGCTCGGCGGCCTCGTCGTCGCTATGGTCGGACGAATAGACGTGCCCGATGCCGCGGCGGCGATCGAGCCCGATGTCCCAGATCCAGCCAGAATCCTGCGCGGTCGAGATCGTGTAGGACGCGATCGGATCATCCGGCCGTGCATAGGGCAGTTGCGCGGCGATCGCGCGATTGCAGAACAGCACGTCGCGGCATGACTTGAACGGCACGCCCATCGCCTTGCCGATCAGCTCGGCGCGAAAGCCGGTGCAGTCCACGTACAGATCCGCATCGAGCACCCCATTCTGCTCGGTACGCACCCCGGCGATCGCGCCGTCCTCGGCGAGCAGCACTTCCTTTACGGTATCGGTGAGGTGCCGGACGCCGTTCTTCACCGCCTGTTCGCGCAACAGTCCGGCAAGCGCGATCGCATCGAAATGGAAGGCGTAGTTGAGCGGGCCGACATAATCGGGGTTGCTCGGCAGCTTGGGCGCGCGTTGCCGGTCGGCGGCCTTTTTCTGCGGGTTGGAGACCTCGTCCCAATTCTCTGGGCCGCCGTGCCCCAGCAGCCAATAGGGCAGCAGGTCGAGCCCGTCGCTTGCGTCCGCGACCTGGAACGGGTGCGAGTAATGATCGGTAGCCCCCTGCCCTGGCGCATGGCGCCAGTGCACGAACTTGGCGCCCTGCTTGAAGGTCGCGCCGCACCGCCGGACGAGCTCCGCCTCGTCGATGCCGATCGTCTCCAGCGTGCGCCGGATCGTCGGGAACGTCCCCTCGCCGACGCCGAGAACGCCGATATCGCGGGACTCGACGAGCGTGATGGCGACGCCGCCGGGAAGATCCGCGCCGAGCCGCTTGGCGAGATACCCCGCAGTCAGCCACCCGGCGGTCCCACCGCCCACGATCAGCACGCGCTTGCCCATTCCGTCCCTCCGCTCGCTCGCCCGCCGCCATCACCTCGGCGGCGGGCGCATCATCGTCAGAAGGCCAGGTTGATGCCAGTACTGATCCGGCGATCGGCCTGGAACCAGCTCCGGCCCACCAGCTTGCCGTTCGGATACCCGCCCATCAGCGTGCGCTGCGTGGACGCGGTCAGGTTCGTTCCCTGTATCCCGAACGACAGGTTCTGGGTCACTTTGAAGCGAACGCCAGCGTCGATCGACCCGTAATTGCCGCCATAGATCGGCAGCGCGATCTGCGTGGAAGGGTCGGTTCCGCCGTCCTGGTTGGTGACCACGTTCGGCGCGCTGTAATAGGTGTAGGGCGAATTGGTGCCGTTGCTGTTGGTCGACAGCAGATATTGCGAGCGCCACGAATAGGCGACGCGCAATGACACCGGGTTCCGCTCATAGAGCAACGTCGCGTTGAAGTTGTGCTTCGACAAGCCAACCAGCGGCGCGTCGTTTTTGATCGTCCCGGTAATGTCGCGATACAGATCGCCGGGATTGCTGCTCTTGATGAAAGTGTAATTGCCCTCGAACCCGAACCCGGCGAGCGCGCCCGGCAGCATGTCGAGGAAGAAGCGGCCGCCGACCTCGACGCCCTTGACGGTCGCCGCCTTGGTCGAGTTGCTGTAATCGGTGGCGGAGGCCGTAACGCTTTCGGTCGACCCGTCGGTGAACACCACGTTCACCTGCCGGTTGGTCAGCGAGAAGATCGGCAGGTTGGTCAGCCGCTTGTAGAACGGCGCAATGTGGAACGACGTGCCCTTGCGCCCGTAATATTCGAACGACAGATCGACGTTGTTCGAGAGCGTCGGCTTGAGCAACGGATTGCCCGTGTCCGCGGTGAAGTTGTTGAAGTTACCGATCGCCCCCGTCGGGGCATTCGGATCGCTGATCGTGTTGACACCGACCGAACCCGAAGCGCGCAACGCGCTGAAGGTCGGGAGATCCATCGTGATGTTGTAGCCTCCGCGGATCTTGATCCGATCGGTGAGGGCGTATTCGAGGTTGACCGACGGCAGGACGCGGGTGAAGTCGGCCTTGCCGCCGCGCGGGACATAGGTGTTGGCCAGAATCTGCTGGACACCGTTGCGGATGAAGGCCGTGCCACCGTTCTGCTGAACGAAACCGCTGCCCTCATTCTGGATGTGCACGACGCGCACGCCGACGTTCCCCGAAATGCCCGGCGCGTTGCCCTGAGGCCCGAAGCGGACCAGGGCATAGCCCGCGATGTTCTCGGTGCGGTTCGTGGTCAGGTCGCCCGGCAGCACGAAGCCCGGGGCGCGAATCCCAGAAAGACCGCCATAGCCGGTCGCCGGCAACGGCCCCGACGCGGAACAGTCATTGTACGTAGCGGAGCCTGGAGCACCGCAGAAGCCAGCGGGCGGCGACTGCACCAACCCGGTACGGTTGACGTTGAAGCGCGACGCCAGGTTCTCCGACGCGAACATCAGGTTGCCCGGCAGTGTCGCGGCGCCCCGGAAGAAGTCCTTGAACGCGTGCGTCGCGACGTCGCCCGCTGCCGCATTGGCGTAGGTCAGCTGCGGATCGCCGTTCCAGCCGCGGCCGAGCGCGGTCCAGTTGTAGCCGTTCGCGAGATCGCGCTCGGTCCGCTTGGCATAGCGGCCGCCGACCTTGATCGACCGGAAGAAGCTGTCCTCGAACTTATATTCCGCATCGAGCTGCCCGGCGTCGAGCCGGCCGGTGTTGTTCTCGTTGTGCGGCATCGAGGCCGACCAGAAGTAATTCGCCGGATTGGCGAACGATGCCTGCGTCCCCGGGCTGACGCTGATCTGCGGCAGGTCCCCGCGCAGGTCGATGCCATAGCTCTGCCCGAAACCAAGATCGCGGAAGATATCGATGCGATCATAGACCTGATGCGAATCGACGCGCTGCAGCGAGCCCTTGACCGACAGATGGCTGTCGGCGGGCGCCCAGGCGAACGACAGCGAGTAATCGCGCGTCACGGTATTGCTCTGGACGAAGCCCTTGTTACCGCTGCTGGTGATCGCCTGGCCGGTCGGCAGGAAGGTCTTCGGATCACGATTGTAGAGTGCGTTCGTGCTCGTCAGCAACCCGTTGCTGTCGAACGTGCTGCTCGCCGGATCGACCGCGAGCGTCTGCGAATCGAGCTGCGTACCGTAGTCGCTCGACTGGCTCTTGTAGCGCGACTGGAAGAAGCTGCCGGTGAAGATCAGCGATTCGGCCGGCTGCCACTGCGCGGCGCCGTAGATGCCGTAGCGCTTGTACTGGAACGCCTCGTCGCCATAGGCGAAGCCGCTCGGGACATATTTGTTGGTGCCATCGCTGAGCGCGGTCTTGAAGTACGGGCTGGTGCGGATGAACTGCGACAGCGAGCTGAACTGGCTGAATGCAATGTCGCCGAGCAGGCCGATCCGGCCGATCGGCGTCTCGAACGAATCGGTCACGAGCACCGAGCCGGAAGGATCGGCCTTGTTCGCCATGTCGCCGACCGCCAGTTCGCCGGTTCCCGCGACGTGAAACTTGCCGTTGAAATCGAACGGCATCTTGGTCCGCAAATCAATCTGGCCGCCGGTGCCGCCCTCGATCAGATCCGCGGTGGAGGCCTTGTAGACATCGACCGCCGACATCAGCTCGGGGGTCACATCGCTCCACAGGATCGCGCGGCCATTGTTCGCGCTGAAGATCTCGCGGCCGTTGAGGCGCGACGCCACGCCGGTCAGACCGCGCACCTGCACGCCCGAACCCTGGACCGAATAGTGATCGGGATCGCCGAGTGCGGCGAAACGGACGATCGACACGCCCGACACACGCTGCAGCACCTCGGTAATCGAATTGTCGGGCAGCTTGCCCGCATCGTCGGCGA
Organism: Sphingomonas sp. TREG-RG-20F-R18-01; assembly: GCF_022662475.1. Lineage (GTDB taxonomy): Bacteria > Pseudomonadota > Alphaproteobacteria > Sphingomonadales > Sphingomonadaceae > Sphingomonas. The sequence continues at coordinate 52,833 of NZ_JAKNQQ010000003.1, read as the reverse complement.
CGACCGAATCGACGATCGTTTCGCTGCGACGCTTGCGTTCGTCGGCGGCCTGGAGTGCGGCGCGGCGCCCCGTGACGACGATATCGCTACCCGCCTCGGCGGCAACCGGCGCGTTGGTTTCCTTCGCGGGCGCTGCGGCCTGGGCCGTGTCCGGCGCAATTGCCTGCGTTTCCGCTTGTGCCCACGCGCTCCCACTGGCGCTGGCGGCCAGCAAAGCGGCTACCGACACGCTCGCGCGCATGGCGAGACTGCCACGCTGATGCCGAACGAGATTGAGCGTTAATTCCTTCATATACCCTCCCCTTGTGCAGCGCGCCCCAGGGCACCGCACTTCCGCCAACGCACCTTATCATGGCACTGATGTCGATTTTTGTTAGCGGTAGCATGTTCAAATTACAACTGTGCTTTTACTGGTGCGCCATCGCACGTTCGCGAGGTCCAGTCGGGCAGATTACGGCACCGCATCGCGCGTTCTACGGCGGGGGGCTTACGCGGGACGTGGCGCGCCAAGCGTCGCCGCTCGGATCCGTTGAGACGATAGCCGGATGCAGCGCTTAACGAGATCCGGGCAAGCCGACGCTTCACGGTTCGCCGTACGATCCAAGCTCGGCGCCGGGCCAAGAATAGGAGGCGCCTCGATTGCCACCGGAGCTCGAATGCCGCATCGCCGCTCCTGGGCCACGGGCCTGAATCCGATCTGCATCACGCTGGTTTCGAACGGTTCCAAACCCTGGACGGTCCGGGTCAGGGCACCGGATCGATAAACTTTCGCAACGCCTCGGCCGCCTTGTCGCGCACCGCCTGCCACTTCGTTGCCGGAAGGCGGTGATCGAATTCGATCACGCGCGCCGTCGCGGGCCTTATCCCTTTCAGCCAGTTGTCCGCGTTCTTGACGCCATCAACCAGTGCCGTGGCCGGCAGCCCCAGATGCTCGCGCCAAAGTCGAATGCGATAGGCCTGCGCCAGGCTGTTGACAGCCCCACGGCCGGCCGTGGTGCCGAACATGAACGCGTCGACTTCGCTATCATGCTGATATCCGCGCCGGTTGCAATTGGCAGAGCCGATGATCGCCAGTTCATCGTCGATGACCCACGTCTTGGCATGAACGTAACAATGCGGTCCGAACGTCGGCACGGTTTGACTCCGCGATAGCTGGAAGACCCGGAGCTTGGCCGCATCGGCTTGCACCAAGCCCCGCAGTGCTCTTTCCATGAAGTCACGCCGATATTCGGTCATGAAGGTCGGCTCTGTGATGGCGTTACCGGGGATCAGGACGGTGACATGCGCAATCTGCGGGAGGACGCGATTGATGGTATCGGCGACGTCCAGGTCGATGAGATACTGGTCCTCGATATAGAGGAACCGCTGGGCGTTCCGGATGCCGGCCAGAACGAGTTTCTGGATGTCCCGCTCTTTCAGGACGGGGGGTGCACCGGGAAACGACCTGACCGGATTGAAGGTGCGTCCGATCATGACCGAGGTCACGCCGCCGAACGGTGCGTCCTTGTCGGCAACGGCCGGCGGCGTCGGGATCGGTGCCGGCAGCCGTTCCCCTACCCCCCGCAACGGCCCCTTGGCCCCGGCGTCCAGCTTGGCTCCGTCCGGATGATGACGCCACCGCATGATGAAGGTCTGCAACAGGTCCCAGGCTGCCGGGCCGACAATCCGGCAATGCACGTCATGCTGCGGATCTCCGGTCGATGGCGAGACCGGCTCCAGCCTGTTCCGGTTGATGTCCAGACCGCCACAATATGCGAGCAGCGTCTCGCCCCGCTTGATGACCAACACCTTCTGGTGATGCGCGCCGGTCAACGCTACGGGATCGCGTGCTGCAATCGCAGCCAGGACGGCCGCCGCCGCGCCGTCGACCCCGCCCGTCACCATTTCCTTGACGAGGTCGATTTCGGACATCGGATGATTGTTGGCCGTCAGGTCGTCCCGAATGGCGGCGCCATTGGGCAGCGTATTGACGAACCGAACCGTCAGAAAGTTCGCGCCCGGTGGCTTGGCCCAGAGGATCACACGGATCTGGACGTTCCGCGCGGACGCCGCGCTGAGGAGTGCGCGCACCGTGGTCGCAGCATCCCCGGGGATCATGTTGAAATCGTCGCTGATGTCCCAGCCGAGCAGGTAGATGTAGTCGCCCTCACCCTGCGCCAGCCGGATGTCCGACACCATTTCCTCGAACGTCTCGCGCCCGTCGATGAGGGTGCGCACGGCATTCCCGTCCCGCAAGGCGACGCCGGAAGAAGCGGCCGCCGCCAGCAAGGGACCCCAGCGGGATGGGGTCAGGGCGGACGGCGCGATCTGCCCCTTCGGTTTCGTGGCGGCATGGACGTCGAGCGCTCCCCACGTGTGCGGACCAACGACGCCGTCCCATTCGGATGGCTGGAACGGAAAGGCGAATTTCTGAAACGAGACGACCGCCGCACGCGTGCGCGGTCCGAAGATCGCGTCGACGCGAAGCGGGCAGTTATCGAGCCCACTGCCAGCATCCCCCACGAGCCGGGCATCGACCCGGTTGAGCTTGCTCTGACACTCGCCGACACTTTCGCCCTGCGATCCCAGGCGGATCATGGGGTGGCCGCTTGCAGCGAGGCTTTCGCGCGCACCGAATGCGTCGGCGCCGGCGGTCAGGGCGGTGTTCATGGCACGGCTCCCGTCTATTTCACGCCAGCGAGATCTTTGAAGGCCGCGTGTCGCGAGGCGAGCAAGCGGCGCTGGCGGAGCAACTCGTCCTGCTCGGCGACGCTCTCCACCGCTGCAATGTCGCGAACCTGCTGGTGCGCGAACGCGCGTGCGCCGCGCGTCAGTTGTCGTGCTACCCGGGCCACGCGCTCCGGCAACTGGCCACGGATCAGCCGCAGGAAATGCTCGGGGTTCAGGGTCACCAGCGCGCTGCCGCCTTGCCCCGGCCCCAGAAACTTACGCTCGAAGATCGCAAGGTAGCGCGCGGGATCCGCGCGGACACGGTCGAGTACGAACTGATAGCCGGGTCCCAGCGCACTCGCCGTGAAATTGCCGCTGACGATCAGATCGACGCACTGTTCGGGGGTAAGCGTTTCGAGAGACGACATCACAGGCTCCTCACGAAGGTGTTTCCGGTGGTCGGAGTGGCAGGCGGGGTCGGACCGGACTCAGCCGGCTCGAGCGCCGTGCGAACCCGCTTCACCCAGTTGATGACGTTGTCGCGGCGGGGATCGAGGTTCGGGTCGACGGTGTGCCGCACGGGGATCCGGCGGTAGATGCGCGGATCAGGCGCGGTGATCCCGCGCCGGCGCGCGATCGACTGCGGTGGAAAGGTGTTGAAGGCAAAGAACGCATCGTCGACGGTGTCGTCAAAGCGGTTGAAGATGCAGTGATGGAATTCGTGCGCAAGCGTGTCGTTCTTCTCGGCGACCAGCGGGTTTACGAAGATGAAGAAGCGCTCGCCGATCGGTACGGGCGTACCGGTCCCGAACTCGGCATAGCCATTTGCGCCATTGTCGGAGACGACAAAGATCGCCGTCAACGTGGAGTCGGCTGATCCGGGCAACAGATCGTCGAGCACGGCGCCCTCCGCGTCACGGGCGTTGGCATTCTGATCGTTCGTGAATGATCCGATATACTGCCCGTTGGCGTCCTGGGACCTTGCGGGCAGGTCCCTCACCTCGATCGCGGCCGGAACGATCCGGAGGCCGACCTGCGCCCATCGTTCGTTCGCAAGTTGGAAGAAGCGCGCGATCTTACCGCTCGAGACGTGGGGCACCGGAAAGGCAATGCCAAACAGCCGACTGCGATAGACGACCACGCGCACGTCGAGGCGCAACCGTGCCTCCGGCGATCGCTCGAACACCGGGATCGTCACCGAGATCGGCAGGAACGGAATATTCCGGGCGTAGGTTGCCAGGACCGAACTATCGAGATCAGCCTTGCGCAGGCGGTGGTTGGACTGCCCCCGGAACCTGATGCCCGCCGCGGCGCCGCTCGCGAACCCGCTGTGCGTCTTCTGGTTGGCGTCCGTTTCATCCGCGACGAGCATCACCGCCTTTGACACGAACAGCTTCGAACCGGGCGATGTTTCCGCCAACTCCAGGTCCTGCGAGGCGGGAGCGTCGAAATCGCTCCCCGCAGCGTCGACGGTCTTCCACTGGACGGTGACGGTCGGGCCAACCGCCTGCGGATCGCGCACGCGAATGTAGAAACGCCGTGAATCGAGGCCGATGAAATTGTCCGTTTCGGCTTCGCCGTTGAGGATGTCGCCGGATGGATCGTAGGCCTTATTCCACAAACCGAGCATGACGGCGGTCGCAACCGGCGCGCCCGCCCCCGGCGCGTGGCTGTCGGTGGGATCCAGCACGATCTCGATCGTGGCGCTCTGGGGAACGATCGGTGTGACCGCCCCCCCGCCCGGCCGCGACAGTTCATCGAGCTTGGCCCAGGTGTGGGCGCCGATCACACCGTCCCATTCGCCGGGCTGGAACGGAAAGACCTGTTTTTGAAACGATACCGTGGCCGCCCGGGTGCGCGGCCCGAACAGCCCGTCCACCGTCAGCGGGCACCGGTCGAGGCCTGGCCCGGCTTGCCGCAACGTGTCGTGAATGGCGTTGAGTTTCGTCTGCGCCTCGATCACCGAGGGGCCGCTGGATCCAGTCCGCAGCACGGGGCGCGCATCGCCCTCCATCAGCTCGATGGCTTCGAAGGTTTCTCTGCCCGGCGGGCCTGCGGTTGCAGCACCGGGTACGGGCCGAACGATCACGATGTCCTGCAGCAACAACCCATCGGGTCCCGCAATGCGCCGCGCGAAGGGGGACGTGGTGCCATCCGGGTCGAGCAGCTGAACATACTGACCGGGCCATGGCCCCTCGGTGACGAGGCCGGCCTCGGAACATTCCTTCTGGCTGAACAGCCGCGCCCCCCCGACCAGCACCGGCTGCTGCCCTGATCGATCGGTGATCACATCCCCGCGGTCGACCGGCAGGAGCGGCCGTCGACCACACCATCCGACGACCTGCACACCCTTGTCCGCGGGATCGAGCGCGCGGCCGATCAGCACGTCGCTGCCGGTCAGGCCCGGGAGAGACGGGGGGCGACGGTCGATCTGTTCCATGGTCGATGTCCTCATGTCCGGGTTGGAGATGAGCCGTGTCGCGCGCGAGGGTACGGTCGGCTCGGCAAGGGTTCGTGCGGCAACGACGGCCTGCTCGATCGCGAGCATCCCGTAACCACCGCGCGGATCGCGCACGTCGGCGTGATCGAGGGTGGCGAACAACGTCCGCCGGATGGCTGCAATGGGCTGTCGACCCGCCGCCTGGAGCATGAGCGCAAGGGCACCCGCGACATGGGGCGACGCCATGGAGGTGCCGCTCATGCAAATATACCTTGGCCTTGTGTCGCGGCCGTCGAACGACCGGCAGGAAAGCACCTTGACGCCCGGGGCCGTCAGCAGCGGTTTTGCGCGTCCGTCGCGCGTCGGGCCGACACTGGAAAACGGACCGATCGAGAAGCTGCCGCCGTGCGCATCGTGCGCGCCGACCGCGATGGTCCGCAGCGCGTTGCAGATGCTGCCCGTGGTGCCGCTGGAGGTGGCCGCATCCTCGTGGAACCGGACCTGGCAGGATGGACAGCCCGCGTCCCGCTCGATCCAGCTGTGCCAGCGCCCGTCGACGACATCGACCCCCGTCAGGGTGATGCGCCACTCGCCGAGCGGTGCCCTGTCCTTGAGCACAAGGTTGATGAGATGATCGCCATTATTGGGATCGAACGCGCGATGATACAGCACCCCCGCCTCGGTCCCGTCGGCCAATCGGATCGGCGCATGGTGCCCGCGGCTGCACGCGGCCACGGCACCGGCCGGCCCTTCGACCGTCGCGTGAAACTCGTCCGATCCGGGATACCAGGTCTCGCTCACCACGTCAGTCGCGCTGCGCCGTTCGACCCTGAACGGCAGCATGTCCTGCTCGGTCTCGTGCAGCCGCCCGGCCATGTGGCAGCGGCTCGAGAAATAATTGCCGGTGCTCTGCGCGATGGCAGTACCGGGGCGATGCGTCAGCACCCAGTCGATCGCCTGTTGCAGCAGCAGCGAGTCGTCATGCGGCCCGGCCTGCCGCCCGACGCTCGTGTTGATGGCGAGCGGCAGTTCGCCGGCCTGCTTGACCGCGAAGTCCAGCGCTTCCAGCAATTCGACGGAGTTCCCGAGGTCTTGCTCGCCGGCCCCGAGATGGCAAAAGACGATCTCCGCCTCCGGGGCAACGCCTGCCGGACCGCCGCCCCGGCCATTGCCCGCAGCGATACCGAGCACGTGCGTCCCGTGCTGCGGCTGGGGAGCGAAGGCATAGCCCAGCGCGCCGAACGGATCGCCGCGATGCAAGGCCCGATCGATGGCGGCGCGATCATAAATCGTACCATAACCATAAGGATTGGCACCGCCGCCGACAGGTCCCCGCTGGTCCCAGATCGCGCGGATGCGGGTCGTGCCGTCGGCGTTTCGGAAGTCCGGATGGGTGAAGTCACACCCCCAGTCGAGTACCGCCAGCACGACGTTCTTGCCCGTCTCGACCAATCCGTCTGGCCGGCGAATGTCACTGGCAAGGACCTCGGACACTTCTTCATCGACGATTTCGTCGAGCTCGGCGGCGTACACGCGCGGGGCCTTCATGCTCGCGACCGCTGGGTCAGCCCGGATATGGGCGAGCTGCGCGCGCCGGGCGCGGATCGTGCAAATTTCGCCGAAGCGCGCCACGATCCGCATCCCCGTTGGCGGAAAGGCGCCGGACTTGAGCCGAACGACGACCGCGACGTCGTCATTCGGCCCACCTTCGCCGATCAGTTCCTGGAGAGCAGGGTCCATCGGCGAAACATCCCGTCACTTGGTCGGGGTTTTGGTAACCTGCAGGGACGCCTGCAGTGTTGCCACGGCCTTGGTCAGGCCATCGATGTCCGTCCGTAACGTTCCCAGCAGCATCAAGGCGTCCTGCGCGGACTGGTTGGCGGCGTTGGCCACCTTCAGCGCGGACGAAGCGTCCTGACGCGCGTCCTCGATATGCGCATCCTGCTCGCCCTCGGCGATCAGCCATCCGACATTTTTGTCGGAGACGGTCGCCGTACCCTCGACGCCTGCCGCGACGCTTGCGTTGTCTTCCGCCCGGTCCAGCATGGTCTTGGCGGTCACGATGCCGACGAACGGTTCCGGCATCAGCGCCGCAACGATCGCCGCACGCCCGCGATCGTCACTGTCGATATGGTCGTACCGCTCCGCAAGCGCGTAACCGACCGCGAAATTCATGAGATTCATGGCTCGTCTCCAACCGCATGGCGCATCACTTGCGACCCATCGCAAGGATCAGCAGCGGCATCATCATGTCGTTGGAGGACTGGGCGGTGCCCCCCGCCGGTTGCGGACCGAAACTGCCGCTCAGGAGCAGCATCGGCAGGAGCGTGCTGAAATTGTCGCCGCTATCGACCATGACCTTCTCCCCGTTCATCAGAACGGTCTTGGGTGCGCTGATCACCGGTGTCAGCATCACGGCCATCTTCATGTTTTCGATCGACTGGCGCAGGCCATCGGTGACCTGCTTGCGCTCTTCGATCTCCTTTTTGACAGTATGTTCGAGCCGGTTGTGGGCCGCGCCCAGACTCTTGAGCCCGCTTTCGAGGGATGCGATGCCCTTGGTGTTCACCGCGATGCGCGCATCCAGACGGTTGGCGGTCGCCGTCAATTCCGCCTTGGTGGCATAACCGTTCGCAACCGACTTGGCGACGGCATTGCCGAACTTCGGCCGTTGCAACGGCTGGTTCCGCTTCGGGCTCCACTCGGCGGATTCGAGGTTCTCGCCGAACATCTCGTTCCATTCGGTGGACTCCAGGGATTCTCCGAAGCTTTCCAGCGTCTCAAACGCAGTTTCGTTAAACATTGACGGCTCCTTTCACGTTCTAGGCCCTGTTGAATGCTCGGCTATGGGCGTCGATTGCCGCGACGGACCGAGCAGCCGTGCGCGAATCTCCTGATCCGGCCGGATCATGCCGATATGGCCGCGTCCCCGGCAGCTCGGGCATTCGCCGTCTTCGCCCCAGCACAAGCCGCACGCGCCGAGCGCCGCCGCGAGATCGGCCAATCTGAGTTTGGCGGCGCGATACGACGCGAGGATGCGAGCGGCATTCGCGCGCGTCGCGGCGAGTTGCTCCTCGGTTCGCGCGAGGCGCACGGCAAGGGCATCGGTCGTGTCGCGATCCAGCGTATCCACGGCATTCGACACAGCCGCCGTGCGCGCCTGCATCATCTGGACGAGCATCGCCATTTGCGGGTTCGACTGGCCAAGCTGATCCATCATCTGCGCCAGCATGGCGGAGAAGTGTCGGCGCCGGACAATCCGAAGGGCTCAGGCATAGGATTGCTCCCTGCCCCAATCCTCGACCCATTCGTTGCCCGGCCATTCCGGCCAGCTCTCGGCACCGTCCGCGAATTCGAAGACCTCGCTCGCGCTAGGCTTGGCGCTTGGCGCCAAACCGGGCCAGTCGGGCTGGCTGACGGTGACCGTGGTGGATTGCGCTGGCGGACGGGCAGACGCCCAGATCGACGGCGTAAGGGCCAGCAGCGTCAGGAGGGCGTCGGTGCGCCCCTCGCTGCTCTCGGGATTGATACCGATCGATTCCCCGGCGGCCAGGACGAATTCCGGCGTTGCCTCGGCATTTTCCGCAACTTCGGCGGCTTCGCTCGCGGCCCGTCCCGCAAGGCTGCTGAGCGCCGACAGGAGCGTATGGACCGGCACCTGCTGGCCACCGATCTGCAAATCGCGCTTGCCGTACCCGCGCATGGATGCGGACAGAAGGCCGTTGAGCATTTCAGGTCGAGACAGGACGCCCATCAGCGTTCCCACGCTCCCCCCGCCCGCTCCTCCCGGTCCACCGGCTCCGCCGCCGGCTTTGCCGAAGATGGAATTCACGAGACCAGCCGCACCGGGCATCATGCCGGCCCCGCCCGTCGCGATCGACCCGAGCCCCCCGCCCCGAAGCCCAGATGCCAGACTGCCGACCTGATGCATGACCCCGCCCACCGCACGTAGCGTCGGATCGTTCGACTGTTGCATGATCCCGCTCGCGCCGCCGGTGACCGCACCGGCCAGCGCACCCCATGGACCAAAGGCCATGCCGCTGGAGGCACCCTGCAATATGTTTGGGGCGGCGCGGGCCAGCACGGGTGCGGCCTGCTGGGCGAACTGCCCGACCGATTGCCCGGCGCTCTTGAAAGCCTTTCCGACATCGTCGAAAAATCCTTCGACGGCTTCCGGTGTCATGCCGGGACCGTATACGGCCTCTACGATCCCGGTCAGTTCACCGTAGCTGGCTTCGACATACTCCGGGGCAAGACTGGCCCGGAGGCGCGGAAAGGTGGCAACTTCAGGCGACATTCGGTCAACCCTTTCTATCAGAAAGATTCATGCGTCGGCGCAGCGTCTGGAAAAGGAGCTCAGGCAGATCGTCGAGCGAATTGAAGGCTCCGATCCGGGTCCCGTCGATCTCAGATAGGTGGCCCCGCAACGTCGAGCAGCCTGGAAGGGTGCCGTCGGCCCAAACCCTGACGATGAGGCTGACGGTGTTCTGCTCAAACTGCGGTGACTGATCTGGATCGTCATCGGACACGTCCATCGCGCCAATTCCGCCCGGCCCATTCCGAGTCGACCTCTTGTTATCCGAGTGCGGTCACCGCGGCGTCACGACCGGATCACGCCACCGTCACCGCAGCGGTCGACGCCATGAAAGCGCGATGGGCCCGCTTTGTCGGAACCGATATCGTCGAAGCAAGGTCGATGCGTCATCGCCGCCTGCGCACGACGACGGGTGTTGCATGACGGTGGCAAAGCGCTGCGAAGGACTAGCTTGCAGCGCAAAGGGGAGACTAGCGATCGGCTTTAACGGGCAAGCGGAGCGGTCGCCTTGGGGCCGCCCAGATCGCTACCGGGTGCGGCGACGGCGCCCCGGGCCGCGAGGCGAGGAAGACCGGCGGCTACAGAAGATCGAGCGCGTGATCGAACGAGGCTAGGGCAGAGATAATCCCGGCCCGGCTTTCCAGCAGGGCCGATTTCAGGGGGCTCGCCGCGGCCACGGCCGGCAGTGGGTGCAAGATGTCGGAACGGGCCCCCCTCCCCGCAATCTCTTGCGCCAGGGCCACGGTCGACGACATCGGCGATACGCCCAATTCATCGGCGAGCACCTGCACGCAATGCCGATACTGTCTGAGGGCAAGACCGCGGTTCCCGGTCCGTGCATAGGCCATCATCAGCAACCGCTGCGCACTCTCGCGGAGCGGTTCGAGCGCGCATGCAAGGTGCGCGGGATGGATGGCATCCTGCCATCGCTCGCGTTCACCCAGCAACGTCGCCAACTGGACCAGCGCGTCGATGTGCAGGCAACGCAGGCGTTCGCGCTCGAGCAGCACCCATTCGGCGAACTGACCGTCGAGAAAGCCGCCCCGGCAGTAGCGGATGGCGGCAGCGAGATTGTGCAGATCCACGTTCCCGGATGCCCGGACCTTGCGGAGTCGCGTCTCAAACGCGAGCGTATCGACCCAGGTCTGGGAATCGAGATACAGCGCGTCGCCATCTGCCAGGATCGGTTGAGATCGCGTACCGACCTGCCCCTTCAACCGCCACAGCATCGTCGCAAGGCAGTGTCGCGCCTTTGCCTCTTCCCGATCGGGCCAAAGCGCCGCGATGATCGACGTGCGACAGGCCCGACCGTCCCGAGCGGTAGCCAGATAGGCGATGAGCGTCAAAAGCGATGGCGATGTGCTGACCGGGTTGCCGTGTGCAGCACTGAGTACAGGCGGTCCAAATAATCGAGCAGCCCAGCGACCCATATCAGACCCTCTCCAATCCTTGACGCCGCAACTCGGATCATACCCCCGCCGCGCCATATCTACTGGGATTTTTTAGGTACTTATGCGTGCTATTTCGTATATTCGCAGTGACTTAGGCCGCGATCCCCAATCGTTGCCGATCGCCGGAATCAACGTCCGACGGCCCGTTCAAATTTACGGTCGACTCAGAATTCGATACATAAATTACCATGTTCGTCGCATTCTTACGACGACAGGGACCGGATTTGAGCCAGTCGGGTTCATTTCCAAGACGAAACTATTTCGGAATTCGCAAAAGGTTCCAGCCACGCGAAAGGACGAGCAGCCGCCTAGCCACAACGTCGACCGCATCCCCTCCGGACCTTCCTTCTGCCTCTTCGATGACCACGAAGAAGGCGGGAGCGTCCAGCGTCGACATGCTCCCCGTGTGGGGCCGCCGGATGCGGCGTTCGAGCAACCGTGGACATACGACGTAGCGCCCTGCGTGGCGCTTGCGGCGCCACGGCCGATATGGCTCCGCCGGGAGTGTTCGGGCGCAAGATAGATTACCCGATCGGCAGCCCGAACATCAATTGGCGCACGAAGCGCACCGGTGGCGCGCCGTGCGCCAGCACTGCATCATTATACCGGCGCAACGTGTAGCCGCTGCCCCAGCGTTTCATAGCTTCCTCGCGTAATGCCTGATGCTCCGCATAGCCGCTGAAATAGCTCAGAAGTTGCACGGCACTCAGTTGCGCGCGGGTCCACTTGCCGGCCGCCTCGCGCTCCTGCTGGAAGGCACCCTGCATCATCAGCGTCATGGCCTGTTCGCGTGTCATTCCTTCGGTCTGGATACCGATGTCGAGCAACGTGTTGGCGATGGAGCGCAGCCGCATCTTCAGCACCGTCAGCTTGAACAGCACGTTGCCGTCGACAAAGCCCTCGTCGGCCATCATGCCTTCGGCATACACCGCCCAGCCTTCGACGAATGGGCCCGAGCTCAACACCGCTCGCAGCACGTTCTTGCTCTGGTTCTGGTGGAAGAGCTGCAGATAATGCCCCGGCATCGCTTCGTGCACGACGAGGTCGTGGACCATGAAATCATTGTACTCGGACAGGAACGAGGTGGCCTGCGCATCAGTCCAGTCGTCGGGGATCGGCGAGATTGCGAAGAAGTTCGCGCCGCTGGTTTCCAACGCACCGGGAGGATCGTCATAGGCGACGGCAGTGCCCTGCTGGAACTTGGGCATGGTGATGATCCGCACCGGCGCATCGGGCATGCCAACAAGATCGTGCGCACGGACGAACGCGGTCGCGCGATCAAGGTCAGCCTTGGCAGTGGCCATCAGCGCGTCGCGCGCAGGGCGTTGCGCATAGCTTAGCGCCAAGGCCGCGGTGATGGCGTGCTGCTGCTGGTCGGCGCTGGGGTCGGCCGGCAACGGTGGGGCGTCCGCACGGCCCGACAATGCAGTCCGTGCCAGCGCGTACATTTGCGCCCGCGTGTCGGCCATCGCGGCGTGGGCGCGCGCCTCCAGATCGGCACGCGACAAGGTGCTCATCAACGCGAAGCGCATCGCCTGGTCATACCGTGCCGCGCCCAGCCGGAAATCGCCTTTCGCTCCCGGCACCAGTACCGTGTCGAGCCAGTGCTGATGTTCGGCACTGGCCTGCTTCAGCCCGGCAAGCGCAGCGTCGAAGCGTGCGCGATCCGTCGGGGCCAGCTCGCTGGCATGCGGGGCCAGCATCCCCTGGGCAATGTCCACGAGCCCAGCATTCCGCTTGGCGACACTTTGCGCCATCACCAGCGGAACCCGTGCGACGTCGAGCTGGGTGCGGGCCGCAGCGAGATACGCCGGCAATTTCTCCATCCGGAGCGTCGCCGCCTTCAATCGCACCGGCCAGGGTGCGAAATCGCGCGCCGCGAGGCCATAGAGCGCGGCCCCGGCAGCGTCGTTGTAGAGCTGCGGGTCCCACGCCCAACGCTGCAGCGTCTCGATCGTCCAAATGTCCTGGCGGATCTGATTGTCGAGCAGCGCAGCATCCACCTGCGCGTCACGGCTCAGTTTGGCGCGATCGATCTTGGCCAGTTCAGCGAGCAGGCCACGCTCTACCGCCAGCTGGCGGGCTCTCCCCGCCGCCGACGGATCGCTGAGGTCGCCGTCGAAGCGATGGTCGCCGAGCGTCGTACCATATTCGGGCGCCAGGCGCGGCAAGGCATCGAGATAGCGCCGGCCGATCTCCTCGAAGCGAGCGGAGGGGCCTGCCGCATCCGATGCTGGCGCAGGCGTCGCCGCCGGTGGTCGCGCCAGCGCGGACCCGCAGAGCAACGCCACCAAAACACACCCGATCGCCGTTGTCCGCCGCACCATAGATCTCCCCAATCTCAAGCGGATGAACCTATGGCGAACGTGACGCGGACGCCAGCGCCGCGTGCATGCATGGCGTTGCAGTCCCCCACGGCACGCAACCACGGTCGTCGCGATGCGCGGCGGCCGATCATGCGCCAGCGCCTGGACCGCGCGTCATTCGCCGTCCTGGCGATGTTTCTAATAAACTGCGCGACCGACTTCGACCGATCGGAGGTCTGCACCCGGTCGCGATGTCCTAGATTGAACGGCGTTACCCGGCCGCTAGCGCGGAAGCGATCTCTGCCGCCTTGGCCTGGCGCAGCACGCCGCAATCCCGGATGCTTTCCAGCGTGCGCTGATAGTCCAACAGGCCGACATTGGTCTTGCGGATCGAGGCGCCCACCTTGGCATCGATCCGCTCCGCCCGGTCTGCCCCGCATTGCGACCCCAGCGCCGCGGGCAGCCGGCTGGTGAGGAAGATGCCGTTGCCGCTCGCGAGCAGCGTATCGTAATTGGCGAGAATCCAGTCGGCCCCGAGATCGCGCGTTTCCGCGTTGCGGGCGATGTCGAAGATCAGACCGATCCGATCGTAGCTGCGCAGCCTCTTGTCATCAAGCGCGAGGAGATAGGTTGCAGCGTCGGCGCGCCCGCTTTCCGCGGCGGCACCGAGCGCATTCTGGCGGAAGGTCGGATCCTCGCTCGACAGCGCCTTTTCGACGAGCAGCTTCACCGCGGGAACGCCGCCCTCCTGTGCGATCACGGTCAGGGCCGCACCGACGAACGCGGGATCGAGCGCTTTCGTATCGCCCGCGAGATACCGGTCGCCGGCGGCCTTGAGCTTGCTTCGAACCACGGGATCGCGCGCATCGTCGGCAACCAGGCCGACAATTCTGTGCCGCAGGTTCTGGCGGCCAGGATCTTCCTGCGCGTACGCGCCGGCGGCCGGATCGAACCCGAGCGCGGTCAGGTGGGGCGTGTAGATCGACGCCATCAGCGCGCGATAGGCCGGCAGCGACGCGGGGGTGATCAGCCCGCGTGCGCGCCAGCCGGCGATCCTGCCGCCGCCATCGAGGCTGGCAGTCGCATCGGGGTTGGCCGCGACCGTGCGCGCTTCCGCGATCAGCCAGGCGGCAGGCGCCTTGCCGGCACGGAACGCTGCCCACAGGCTGTCGGTGGTGGCGAGCGCCTCGCCCGGCGCGAGCGTTCCGGCGGCGGCAATCAGCGCCTGCCAGTCGGTGGCCGCGAGGTCGAAACGATAATATCCCGCGCCGCCGACATTGGGCATGATCAGACCCGATGCCGGCGCGGCAAGCCTTGTGGAGGATTGGTCGAGCAACGCGCACTGCTTCGCCGTGCCGACCCGAACACAGAACGGAATCGTCCATTTCAGCGGCGGCGGCGTCGACCCGAGAAAGGCATAGCGCGACTGGGTGGCGACGATCGCATTGCCCTGTCGCCGCACGTCGACGACGGGCACGCCCTGCTGATCGACGAACGACTTGAGGGCGGCAAGCACGCGCGGGTCCTGCGCCGCATCGGCGATCGACTGGAAGAACTGCTCGGACGTCGCATTGCCGTACGCATGGCGCTGCAGGTGAAGGCGGACGCCCGCCTTGAACTTCTCGTCGCCGAGATAGGCGGCAATCATCGCCACCACCTGCCCGCCCTTGCCATAGGTGATGCCGTCGAATGCGGAATCGATCTGGCCGTTCTCGGTGATCGGCTGGTGGATCGGGCGGCCGACCTCCAGCGCGTCGGTGTTCATCGTCCCGAAACCCTCGTTGAGAGCCCCGACGCCGATGTTCAGCTCGGGTCGCCAAAGGTTGCCGATGCGATAGCCCATCCAGTTGGCAAAGCTCTCGTTCAGCCAGATGTCGTCCCACCAGGCAGGGGTGACGAGATCGCCGAACCACTGGTGCGACAGCTCGTGGGCGACGACCATACCGAAGGTCTGCTTGTCGCCGGTGGTCGCGCCGGGCGCGAGATAGATAATCCCGTCTCCATAGGTGTCGGCGCCCGCATTCTCCATCGCGCCGGGCATGATCGGCGAGCCGATCTGGTCGAGCTTCGGGAAGGGAAAGGGTTTGCCAAAATAGTCCTCGAGCAAGGACACGATACGCGGCGTCTCGGCCATGACATAGGCCATCTTGTCCTTCTGCGGCACGGTCGCGACGGCACCATAGGCCATCGGTACGGGGCGTTCGGGCGTCGGCGCGATCATGCCGGTCTGATGGACGAACGGCCCCGTGTCGAACGCAACGAGATAGGTCGGCAGCGGCTTCGTGACGGCGAACTGGTGCTTCTCCATCCCGCCCGCGACGCTGATGACCGACACCT
Organism: Sphingomonas sp. TREG-RG-20F-R18-01; assembly: GCF_022662475.1. GTDB lineage: Bacteria > Pseudomonadota > Alphaproteobacteria > Sphingomonadales > Sphingomonadaceae > Sphingomonas. Next base: position 37,335 of record NZ_JAKNQQ010000003.1, on the reverse strand, counting down.
GCGGTGCGTTGCCAACCACGACCAGACCCGGATGCGTCGTCACGGAAACGGTGAACGGCGTCTTGAAGCCAGGCTCGTCGAAACCGGGATAGGCCGCGCGGGCGTCGATGCTCTCGAACTGGGTCCAGCTGTACCATGCGTCGCCGACCTTGACGTGGAACAGGCCGGAGGCGCTGTCGCCGAAAGTGCCGGTATAGTCGAACTTCAGGGTTGCCGCGCCGGCCGGGAGCGCGCTCGCGAAATCGAGCCGGGCCGTGCCGCTCCGGTCCACCTGGGTGAAGGTCGCCGGCGTCGCCTTGCCGCCAACCATTGCCACCGCGCTGGTCATCTTGAGGTCGCGGCCGTGAAGATAAAGCGACTTGGTCGCGGCCTTTATCGTGACGTCGATCTCGTCATGGCCCTTGAAACCCTCTGCCTCGGGCAGGATCGTGAAGTCGAGGCGGTAGGCCGTCGGCACGGCCGCATCGGAAAGCCGCCCCTTGGGCGCGTTCGCATCGGGAACGATCGTCGCTTTGGCGGGGACCGCGGCCATGGGCCGTGCGCCCGCTTGTGTTGTGGTTGCGAGCAGGAAGGCCGTGAATCCGATCGAGCATGAGGCGCGCATGAGGATTTCCCAAGAAGAGGTGCCCCAGGGGTGTATGTTAGCGTCCTCGCCCCGACAAGCCTTGTCAGGGACTGCAGGAAGGGGCGCCAATCAATGGCAAACGCACTGTAGTTTTGTAAGAAACCGCGTATAAGTATCTGCGTATTCTGCAACAACGGAGTGCCTTCGGGCTCCGTTCCGCCAGCCGGCAACTGCCGGTCGTCTGTACGCAACTGTGCGGGTCGGGCCAACAGCGCGCAATTCCACCTCAACGCCCGGTCGGGCGGTGCAACTCCTGAACGGACACGAAATGGCGTGGAGCGTTCAGGAGGTGCCGCGCTGTCTGGTCGTCAGGACCAGTGCCGCCGGTCGGGGACAATCATCGGCGGTCACCTCCCGGCTTGCGGAAGGCAAAGGCGAACTGGCTGGTCCGCCCGCGGACGCTTGGGTCGAACACCTTTCCCGTCAGCGGATCGGACGTGTTGTCCAGAACGGTGCTCGCGCCGGCAAACACGAACCCCGCCGCCTCGACCTGACGCCGGACGATCACTGGGTCGATGCGATGAAGCGTATCGGTATCCGCCATCCCACGACCCGGGGCGCTGCGATGGTCGATGACGATGAAATACCCGCCTGGCCGCAACAGGCGGAAGGCATCGCGCGCGAGCGCATCCGGACCCGGCTTGCCCAGAAAGGGATCGGCATAGTCGTGGTAGTTCTGCGACGTCCAGATCACGTCGAGCGGCACGGGCGCGGTCGGCAGCGCCTGCGGTTGCACGGCGACGGTAACGTTGCGATAAGCCGGCGCTGCGGCGACCTGCCGCAACGCCGCCACGTCGCGCGCCGCCAGCCTGGCATAGGCCGCCGGCCAAACCGCATAGACATGGCCCCCCTGCCCCACGATGTGGCTGAAGATCCGGGTCCAGTAACCGCCACCGGGAATAAGGTCGAGCACCCGCTGCCCGCGCGCAAGATGCGACAGGGCGATGAGGTCGGCCGGATGGCGCCTGGCATCCTGCTGGCTATCCTTCGCCCGGGCCGGGTCGCGTAGCGCCTGATCGATGACGGAGGGGTCGGCGGCGTCGGCCGTTGCTGGGAATGCCGCCAGCGTGAGCAGGGCGGCAAGGACGTTCGGAAGGCGGTGAAACGACATGGGTGCTCCTGTGAAAGCGCATCGATGCAGCGGTTCGTGCAAGTTTAGACCATCAAGAAGGTGTAAAGAAGACAGGACCGCTGCGTACGCGCCGCCACGTCGGTCTCGGCCGTGCCTGTTCCGGTTTGCGGCAGGCAAGTGCTAGAGGGTCCGCATGACGGTACGAACGCAATGGCAGATCGGAGCGTGGACGTTCGATGCGGACAGCGCGCGGCTGATCGACGGGGAAAAGCAGGTCCCGCTCGAGCACCGTGCAGCCCGCACGCTCGAGCTGCTGTGTCGCGATCGCGGTCGACCGGTGTCGCGGGAGGCGATCCTGCGGCAGGTCTGGTCGGGCCGATCGGTCAGTGCCAACAGCGTCGCCGTGGTGATCGCCGACCTGCGCCGCGCACTCGGCGACGATGCCGCTGCGCCGCGCTTCATCGCGACCATTCCAAAGCGCGGCTACCGGCTCGGCGAGGAAGCAGAAGCGGCAGACGCGTTACCGCAGCGCGAGCCGGCCCAGCCGCGCGCCCGCTGGCGCCTGGCGACGGCGTGCGGGATCGCGCTCCTCGCCGCGGCTGTCTTCATTGCGGGTAACCTGGGCGCGCATCACACGACCGTCGTCGTGACCCGCACCGCCAACGACACCGGGCAGGCGGGATATCAGCCGCTCGCGACCGCGCTGCACGCGCTGATTACGGACAGGCTCGCCGAACGGGGCATGGATGTGGTGCCGACGGACCGCGGATCGGCGCCCGTCCGGCGCCAGCACATGCTGTGGCTCCGGTCGCGGCTGATCTTGTGGAACGGTATCTCGACGCTCTCGCTGGAATCGATCGATGCGTCCGGACACGTGACCTGGTCAGCGATGGCCGTCGCACCGCCGAATGGGCTGGCATCGGAGACGATCGTCCAGTTGAAGCGGTTCGACGCCAAGGTGCGCGGTACCGACCAGTGGCGGTGGCGGTGACGGCTTCGTCCGGGCACCGCTCAATTGCGAAGGCTCGCCGGTCCGACCAGGTTCGGTCCCGTCGGTCCGGCTTCATAGACCGTGCGCAGCGCCATCATGCGCGCGATGACGATCGCGCCCGACCTAGCCGCCGCGGCCCGGAAAGCGGGACTTGCGGTTGCGCCGCGCTTCCGGAATGATCCCGCCAGCGGCACGTCGCCGCGAGGGACAGGTACATGGTTCGATTCATCGTGGCGGTGCTGGCCCTGATCACGTCGCTGGCGACGCCCGCATTCGCCGCCGACGGCGACCGCCGTGCCTTCGTCATCAAGCAGTTCAAGCTCGAGAACGGAACCGTCCTGCCAGAGGCCAGGGTGATGTACGCCACCTATGGCACGCTCAACGCCGCACGCGACAATGCGGTGTTGCTGCCGTCGCACTATATGGCGGATTCGCACGGCTACGAATGGCTGATCGGGCCGGACAAGGCGCTGGATCCCCGAAAATACTTCCTCGTGGCGACCGAACTGTTCGGCAACGGCAAGTCGTCCTCCCCCAGCAATACGCCCGCGCCGTTCGACGGCCCGCGCTTCCCGGTCACCAGCATTCGCGATAACGTCGAGGCGGTGCATCGGCTGCTCGGCGGGGCGCTCGGCGTCCACCATCTGCGGGCAATCGTCGGCTTTTCGATGGGCGGGGAACAGGCGTTTCAATGGGCCGTGAGCCACCCCGGTTTCGCCGACCGGATCGTCGTCACCTCGGCGACCGCGAAAGCCTGGCCGCACGGCATCATACGGCTCGACAGTCAGATCATGGCAATCCAGAATGATCCCGCTTTTGCCGGCGGCGACTACAAGACGCCGCCCAAGGCCGGGCTGCAGACCTTCGGGGCGATCTGGGCCGGCTGGCTCTTCTCACAAGGCTGGTGGCGCGAGGAACTGTGGCGCGCCGGGGCCGCCCCCGGCACCACCTACCGCAGCGTGTTCGAGGGCCTGTACAAGGACTTCGTACCCGGCGGCGATGCCAACGACCTGATCCTGCAGATGCGGACGTGGCAGGGACACGATATCGGCGCGACACCGGGAATGGGCGGCGACATCAAGCGCGCGCTGAGGTCGATTGCGGTGCCCGTCCTCTACATGCCCTGCGCGACGGACCTGTACTTTCCCGTCGACGATGCGCGCTACGAAGCGGGGTTCATGCCCCATGTCACGCTGTTACCGATCCCCTCGCTCTGGGGCCATACCGCGGGCGCGGCCAGCAACCTGGCCGATGCCAAGTTCCTTAACGATCACATCGGCGCCTTCCTCCGCGCGGGTGAGCGACCCGGTTGACGGCAGCGCCCTGCGTCCAGCCCCGCCCCGGCCGACCGCTGACGTTCAGAAATCGGGATCGAAGTTGAAATAGAGCGGGTTTGAAAGCGCGATCATCTTGCCGCTCAGCACGGTCGATACCGGCACTTGCGGATACGGGGCTTGCGGGCCTTCGACCTCGACCCGGTAATAGCTGCGACCTTTGGCGGAGGGTGTATCGATGAAGCTGACGGCATTACCGACGGGATCGGTTTCATAGGCGCCGAACGGGTCGCCGTTCTTGATCACGCGGACGTGATATACCGCGCCGGGCACGCAGCCACCGACGAGCCGCACCTGAAACGTAACCGGCTTCCCGGTCGGGCGCGCATCGTCACCCATCATCATGTCCATTCGCCCATCGCCGTCGAGATCGGCGCGCAGTTCGACGCGCGGATCGTACGGATTCGCGCTGATCGACACGCGGCCGTTGGTCAGCGCGTCGACCACACCCTTGGCGTCGCGCGTTTTCGCGAATACCCAGGTGGTCGGCGTGCCGACGTAATTGGCGTTGCGTTCGGCCGTGTGCGACGTCTTCTGCTCCGGCGTATCGGGCGTGCCGTGATGCGAATCGCTACCGCCGCGCCCGGTCAGCTTGCGGCCCGATTTGAGCATGTCGTCCCAGATCATGATCGCCGCGGCATTGTTCGGCCAGATTGCCGAATTCCACACCTCGAGCGAATCGAGCATGTCGAAACTGAAGCCGAAGTGATCCTTGCCGGCGGGGTGGTTACCCGAGAGGTGGATACCCAGCGACCGCTTGACCGCCAGGATCTTCGCGTCGCGCGCATCGCGCACGTCGAACAGGCGCTGATGGTCATACGGCTTGGCCGAGAAGACGTTGCCATGGCCCCGCTCGGTCGTCCATTCGGCGCCGTAAAGCAGGATCACCGATTTGGACCTGAACTCGGGGTCGCTCCACGTGTTGTGCGCGACGTCGCCCGCCACGTGATTGTCGTGATCGGTGATGCCGAGATAGTCGAAGCCGGTATCCTCGGCGAACTTGATGATCTTCGCCTCGGGATTGTTGGTCGAATCCTTGCTGTGACGCGAGTGCAGATGCAGGTCGCCCTTGAGCCATTGTCCGTCGCTGAGGCTGGCGACCGGCGGGATGCGTGGACTGTCGCCAGGCGCGGCAAGCAGGGGCGTCTGCGCTGCAACCAGCGCGAAAATTGCGAGACGAAGGCGCACGGCAAGGTCCTTTCGATCGGGGAAGACGGGGCGCGGCGCCCATGCGCCGCGCCCCTTCAAAGGGTCAGAAGCGGTAGGTCAGCGATCCACGATAGTTGCGCTGATAGAGCGAGCTGCCGATGTAGACAGGCTGCCCGGCCTGGCTGTTGTCGATCGTGCCGGCGCGCGGGTTGCCGTTGACCAGCCCGAACGCGTTGGTGACGTTGGCGACGATCAGCCCGAATTGCAGCTTGGGCGTGATCTGGAATTGCGCATCGAAATCGACCGACCAATAGGCCGGCAGCCGAATCTGATTGGCGACGTCGGTATAGAGCGCGCCGACATAGTTGACGTCCGACTGCAACCGCACCTTGCGGTCGAAGAAGGTGAAGCCCGGGGTGATGCGGATGGTATTGTCGGGAACGCCGTTGACCTTGTGGTTCGAATAGTCGGTCAGCACACCGGCGCTGTTGGTGTAGACGAACTTGCTGAACCGATTGTCCTGCCAGGTCCAGGAAGCGTGGAGATCGAACCAGTTGGTCGGCCGCCAGGTCCCCTCGATTTCCGCACCGGTGGTCTTGGTGTCGCCATACACCGTGACCGGTGACAGCAGGCCGCTCGCAAGCTTCTGGTAATCGCTAATCGCATAGCTGTTGTAGATCGTTCGGAAACCGGTGGCGTAGAGATCGACCTTGCCGCGCGAATATTTCACCCCGCCCTCCAGCATGTTGAGCGTCTGCACGACGGGGGCCGCATTGGCGTTGGTAATGAAGCTCGACACCGCCGGGAGACGGAACGTGTCGGTATAACGCGCGAACACGCCGAAGAACGGACGAACCTGATAGTTGGCGGCAGCGGTCCAGCCGACGTGATCGTATTTGCGCGAGAAGGGCATGAACACGCCGGTGCCGACGCCGACCGAGTCATCGGCGCTGGTCGGGCTCTGGCCAAGATTGACCTTCTTGGTCCCTTCCACCTGCCCGCGCGTCTTGATCTGCTCGTAGCGCACGCCGCCCTCGAGCCGGAACTTGGGAGTCAGCTGCCACTCGTCGCTGGCATAAGCGGCAATATTGTCCGAGCTGCCGCTCGCATTGGCATATTCGGCGCCATATTGGATGACGCCATTGTCGCTGATCTTGTAGAGCTTGTTGCCCTTCGCATCGACGAGATAGGCATCGAGCACTTCGGCGTGCGCCTCGACGTCGGTCAGCACGGCGGCGCTCAGCGCGTTATAATCCTCCTGCTCGCGCGCGTAATAGACGCCGAACGCAATATTGTGCGTGCCGAACAAATCGACCTTACCGACCAGCCGCGTATCGGTGATGAACTCGTCGAGCGGCACGGTGTGCGTCCGCGCGAGGTCGATCAGCGCCAGACCATTGCCGTTCTGGTTGGCGAGGTCGAACGCCGCGCCGCTGTCGCGATAGGCCAAGGCATAACTGGTCCCCGCCTTGGGCTTGCCGAAGGTGCTCGTCAGCAGTGCGGTGGCGGATGCGGCGACCGTGTACGGCGTGATGCTGTTACGCTGCGTCCAGCTCGTGCGATAGCGGACATTCTCCTCGACCTTGAACGTGTCGGTAAGGTCGTAATGCGCCTGGAAGCTGAGCTGGGTCAGCTTGACGCTGCTGCCGACGCCATCGTCGAACTTGACCGTGCCGTTCGGCGTCAGGAAATTGAAATAGCGCGCATCGGGGCCAACGACGTTGTCGACCTTATTGTCCAGACCGACGACGTTGCTGGGCGTGCCGTCGACATTGGCCTGGTAGATGCCGCCGCCCCAATAGCCGACCCGCTCGTCGATCCGCTTGACGCCCAGCGTGATCCCGCCGCGCTCGAACTCCTTGGACAGGTTGAGGCGGATCTGGCCGCCGCGATCCTGCGGGAAGCCCGAATTGTGCGGGCCGTCCGACACGCGGTAATAGCCGCCGGTGAAGAAATGCCACCCCGTCGCGCCGATCGGCCCACCGAGCCAGCCGTCCACGCGGTGCGAATTGTAGCTTGCCGCTTCGTAGCGCACCAGACCCTCGAGCGTGTCGCCGCCCTTGCGCGTGATGAAGTTGATCGCCGCGCCCGGCGCGTTCGAATAGAAGATCGCCGACGGGCCACCGCGCACCACTTCGATCCGCTCGACGCTCTGGTCGACCCGCAGCGACTGGTCACCGTTGAGCCAGCCGAGCCCGGGATCGCCCTGGATCGGGATCCCGTCCTCGAGCAGCGCGACGGTCTGATAGCCGTCGCTCGGGATGCCGCGCACGCGCACGCCGCCCGAAACTTCGCCCGAAGTCGGTGCGCTGTAGAAGCCGGGTACCTGCTTAAGCGCCTCGGCGACGCCGATCGGTGCGCGGATGCGCAGGTCCTGGTCGGAGATCGTCGAGATCGAGTAGCTCGTCTCGACCTTGCGCTGGCGTGACGTGCCCGCGCGCCCGGTCACGACGATGTCGTCGCCATCGGCGATCTCGGTCTTGTCGGGCTCGGCCGCCGTGGTCGCAGCCGGACCGGCAGCAGCATTTTGCTGTGCGAAAACCGGCCCGGCGAACGCCGTGCCGGCAAGCAGGGTGGCGACGAGCGCCGATCGATGAACGAAGGAATGGATCATGGTGCGCCCCGATAGATTCGTGTCGACGGCGCATATGATAGTAGTTGATATCGTTTTTATGACAGGTCGGAAAATGTCGGTCAGGCATCGATCCGTGCAGCACTATCTGGCGTCGCAGCGACGGCCGTGGCAGGCGGCGACCGTGCCAGATCGGGGTGATAATAGAGCGCGCGAAAAATAAAGGTGAGATCTTCAAAGACCTCGTCGCGCACGTCAGTATCTTCCTTGAGCATCTCATCGACCGAATAGGCGATCTCTACCGCGAGTCGTGTCCGGCGGCGGACCAGGTCGCGCGAGACGCCGGGCAGATAGGGCATGTACACGTCCGTCATCAGATCGGTGACGAAGCGATGCGACGCGAGGCGGATGTGGGCAAGGCTCGGCACCGCGCGCAATGCCCGCATGATCCAGATCGCCCCTGGCTGCTGCCGTGTGATCGCGTCCATTTCGCGGACCAGATCCTCGATATGATCGACCAGCACGTCGTATCCCGCATCGCGATAGCGATCGACCCACCGGGTGAGCGCTTCGTTCTGGCGCTGCATCAACCGTTCCGCCAGCGCTTCGATCACGGCGTATTTATCGTCGAAATAGCGGTAGAAGGCGGGGGACGTGAGCTTCGCGCGCTGGACGATCAGGTTGCTGGAAATCCGTTCGACGCCAACTTCCTCGAGCAGCGTTTCCGCGGCGCCAAGCAACAGTTCGTACGTCTTGCGCGACCGCGCTTGCATCGGCTTGCGATGGTTGCTCAACACACCTCTCCTGCCGCCTCTCGCGACCCCCGGCTTTCTCATGATCGGAACGTCGCGGCAACGCGATATTGATCGCTATCGTTTCGACAATTAGGACCGCATCGCGCTACCGTTGGGTCAGGGAGCGGCCGGCAACAGCGGCCGACGTCCTGCTCGACAGCGTTCCAGTTCGACCGGCGAGCGCCGTGAAGCGGTTGGCAAGCGCCTGCACTGGACGACCCGAGATCAAGCAGGTCATGACCGTATGACGTCCACCCGCCCCCTTGCGATGATCTCGGCGGAGGGCAGCCCGAAGTGGAAGCTGATCGCGGGGGGCGTCGTTTCCAGAAGCATTGCCAGCATGGCTGGATCGTCGTTGAAGCTCCGATAGATCGTCTGCAACTTCGTCGGCGGAACCGCATCGAACGCCGCGAAAAGCGGTGCCAGGCGTTCCAGCCACGCCGCCTCGCGGGCCGGATCCGCCTTGGCGCCACCATGAACGAACAGATTGACGTTAAAGGCCCGATCCGTTCGGCTGCGTAGCTTCACGATCATTGCATGCGCGTCGACCGCATCGGTCGCGCCGACGCCGAGCGAGCCGATGCCGCCTGCATTCGACACGGCGGCCGCCAGCGCCGGGGTGGCGACGCCGGCCATTGGCGCCTGTATCAAGGGCACCGCCAGCTTGAGATGCTCTGTCAGATCCATGGCATACAGTCCGCACGACGGTTCACGCGGCCGCTATCCGATATCGGACCCAGCGTCGCAACCGGAACGCACTCCCGTAGCAGATGCAGACCGATCGCGTATCGCTGGTCGCGATCGGATGGACGTCCAGCGTCGTCAGAAACTTCCCGTTCGAACCGCGCGCGATCCAGGACCGCAGGAACGGTCAGCGTCGGACGACTGAAACGGAGAACTTCGGAATGAGCGCACAATCGCTGGGTGCCGTGCCATAGGCGGCATGATCGATGCAGTTTGCCGCAGACGCGAAATTCGTCGCGATGGCGGCGCGAACGATGCCATTGTCGCGCATCGATGCGTCAACCCCGCCCCCCGCCACGGACGTGGTGATGCTGCGATCGAACAGAACCCGTGCAGTGTCGATCCGGACCAGCCGATACCGCAGCGTCGCCGTGGCCCGATTATGCGCACCGATGTGGAATGGGGTCGTGCTGCCTTCCCAGGATACGAGCAGCCGCACATGCGCCGTACCCCGCGCAGGGGACAGGAAGTTCATGCGGTCGAACGTCTCCCGCAAGGCCGCGTTGACGCTCGATCGCTTTGCCGCGCGAATGAAATTGAGGCTGGAACTGCCCACGGTTGCGGGAAGCCCCTCGATGTCACCGACCTCGACATGGTGGTAGAGGACGTGGTTCCGATCCACGGGCGTCGGGGACTCTGGCTCGAAGGGCAGACCGATCGCGACCATCGGTATACTGCTGGATGCGGCATCGACCGGTGTGGCGGTGAGGACGCTGGCAAGAATGAGAAGATACCGCATGACCAATGGATAATGCGAACCCGTTCGTGGCCAATTAACACAGACGGCCTGTTCGTCTCGTCGTGCGTTGGGGCGCCTTGCGGCATTGAGACGGTCGACCTGCCGACACAGACCGTTAGAGGTGGGGTGTCGACGTTGTGAGGTTCCGATGCCCGATCGCCTGAAGATATTGTTCCAGCACGTGCTGCCCAAGCAGCAGTTGACGGAAGTCGCTGGCCGGATCGCCGCCATGGAGGGAGGTTTGCTGACGACCCGGCTCATCCGCTGGTTCGTTCGCCGATATGCCGTCGACATCCAGGAAGCCGCGAACCCGGACGTGGGCAGCTACAAGAGCTTCAACGCCTTCTTCACGCGACCGCTCAAATCCGGCGTGCGGCCGATCGCGGTCGCCGATCTCGTTTCTCCGGTCGATGGCGCGATCAGCCAGTTGGGCACCATCGACGACGATCAGATCCTGCAGGCGAAGGGGCATCGCTTCAGCACGACGGATCTGGTCGGGGGTGACGCCGCGTTGGCCGCACAGTTCCGCCACGGCAGTTTCGCCAACCTGTACCTTTCTCCCAAGGACTATCACCGTCTGCACATGCCATGCGACGGCACGCTCGCGCGCATGATCTACGTGCCGGGAACGCTGTTTTCGGTAAACCCGACCACCGCCCGCGGCGTCCCCAACCTGTTTGCCCGCAACGAACGCGTTGTCTGCGTCTTTGAATCGCCGGATCATGGTCCGTTCGTCATGGTCCTGGTCGGCGCGACGATCGTCGGCAGCATGGCAACCGTCTGGCATGGCGTGGTCAATCAGCGGCGCAGTGGCGCGGTGTCCGAATGGACTTACGGCGAACGGGAGATCGTCCTCCGGCAGGGCGAGGAAATGGGCCGTTTTCTGCTCGGGTCGACGGTCGTGATGCTGTTCAGGCAAGGTACGATGACGTTCAACCAAGCCTGGAAGCCCGAGCGGACCGTTCGCCTAGGCGAACGGATGGGCGATCGCCCCAACCGGGACGCGCCCCCTAACTGATGCTCAGCGGCGGTGCGTAAAAGCATTCGAGGACGTTCAAGCGTCAGCTGCAGCCGCAAGACGGTCAGGCGTAGTGAGGGAATCTCCGTCGACAACCCATGCTGTTCGCACCGCACGGCGTGCGCGGAGCGGTTGATGATCCTTCCGCGCTCCCCGGCCGAGCGCACAGCGATGGCGGCCACCTACCGCTTGACCTTAGAATATTGGTCCAGCGCGAGGAATTTTGCCGCGTTTCCATAGGGGCGCCCCGGCGGCGCGCGATCTGCGGATCGGGCAGCCGAGTGTGTCGCAGCGGATCGCGGCGCTCGAGGATCGCTTGCAGATACGCCTGCTCGTCCGTCGACCCGCCAGCTGCATCCGTTCGAAGCGGGACAGGCGTATTAGGAGCGGGCGCAGGGCTAGAGGGGCGCTTGGGGCTATGGTCATCGCTAACCCTCGCGCGGTTGCCCGTCGTTCCAAGGATCGGCCCGTTCCTGGCCGCGCACCCCAAGCTGTGCCCTGATCCCGTCATGGCCGGGAACGTCCAGCGCCCGATCGGACCGTATTCCGTTCCCCCGCGACTCGCCACCCGTCAGAACCCCAGGTCGCTCAGCCCCGGATGATCGTCCGGCCGACGGCCCTGCGGCCAGCGATACCGGCGCTCGGCTCCGGTGATCGGCGCGTCGTTGATGCTGGCGATCCTGCGCTGCATCAGGCCATGCGCGTCGAACTCCCACAGCTCGTTGCCATAGGAGCGGAACCAGTCGCCTCCGTCGTCATGCCATTCATAGGCGAAGCGGACGGCGATCCGGTTGTCGCGGAAATCCCACAATTCCTTGATCAGCCGGTATTCGTGCTCGCGCGCCCATTTACGGGTCAGGAAGGCGACGATCGCGTCGCGCCCCTGGAGGAAGTCGGCGCGGTTCCGCCACTGGCTGTCGGGCGTATAGGCGAGCGCGACCCGCGCCGGGTCGCGGCCGTTCCAGCCATCCTCGGCGAGACGGACTTTTTCCGTTGCGCTGTCCAGCGTGAAGGGTGGCAGCGGCGGGCGTTCGGCGTCCATCATTCATCTCCTCGTGCGGCGAGTTTCGCTCGCAGGGTTGCGTTCTCGGCTTCGAGCGTGGCGATACGGTCGCGTAGCGGAGTCACCGCTAGCGCAATCTCGGCTTCGGTGAAGCGCGGCGTGATGTGCTGGGGGCAATTCCAGTCGAACGTTTCCAGACGGAGCTTGAACAGGCGTTCGGGGACCGCCCGGTAGCCCGGGATCGCCAGCTGCGCCGCGAGCGCGGGATCGGCGTCGATCGCGAGGACCGCGACATGCGCATAGATCTTGAGCCGCTGGCGGCCGGCATAATCCATCAGGATCAGCGCGGCACGATCGTCCGCGGTGACGTTGCCCAGACTGATGTACTGCCGGTTGCCGCGATAGTCCGGGAAAGCCAGCGTCCGCGCGTCAAGCACCTTGAGGAAACCCGCCGGGCCGCCGCGATGCTGGACATAGGGCCAGCCCGTTTCCGAAACGCTCGCCAGATAGAAGCTGTCGCGCGCGGCGATGAACGCGGCTTCGCTCTCCGTGAACCGGTCGAAGTCGCGGTGCCCCTTGAAGTCGCTCCAGATCCGGTCGCTGCCCATCGCCTCCTGCGCCGCCTTGACGCTCGGCGTGATCGCGATGTCGAGGAACCCGTATGCCATGTCCGATCCTTCCCCGTGGACGACGGGCCGGAGCGGAATTGCCCCGGCCCGCCGGGCATCACGCCGCTTCCGCGCTGTGCACCACCGGGAAGTCGATCTCGGTCTTCGCGACTTCGTTGAGGAAGTTGGTGAAGACGTTGTCGGCGACGAGCGCGACGATCTCGACGATTTGCGCCTCGGTGTAACCGGCCAGCTTGACCGCGGAGACGTCCGCATCGCTGACATGGCCCCGCTCCTGCGCAACCTTGGCGGCGAACGCGACCGCTGCGTCAGCCTTCGGGTCGCCCGAATGCCCGTTGCGGTTGAGCGCGATCTCTGCAGAGCTGATCTTCGCAAGGTTGAGGCCGAGATAGGTGTGCGCGGACAGGCAATAGTCACACCCGTTGACCTGCGCGACCGCGATCGCGATCCGCTCGCGCGTCCTGACGTCGAGCGCCTTGGCCAGCGCGCCGTTGAAGCCGAGATAGGCGGTCAGCGCGGCGGGGCTCTTCGCGATCAGGCGGAACAGGTTGGGCACAACGCCGAGCTGGGCATGGACTGCGTCGAGCAGCGGATTGGATGCTTCGGGTGCTTCGTCACGGGCGGGAATGGTGATGCGGGTCATGGTTCGTCTCCTGTCGGCTCGAACCGAAAGCGGTTCGGTGACGGGAAGATGGCCTTTCCTATCCGCCAGCATAATTGGGCAAGCACGAGAAGCATCCTTCCATTTAATGGAATAGTCGGTAGGATAAGGCGTGCGGACGAACGGGAGGTTCGATGGATCGCCTCGAGGCAATGTCCATGCTGGTGCTGACGGTCGATCGGGGCAGCCTGTCGGCGGCGGGGCGCGCGCTGCGCGTGCCGCTCCCGACGCTCAGTCGCAAGATATCGGAGCTCGAGGCCGCACTGGGCACACGCCTCCTGATCCGCACGACGCGCAAGCTCAGTCTTACCGAAGCGGGCATCGCTTATGTCGCCGCCGCACGGCGCATCCTCGAACAGGTCGAGGAAGCCGAGCGGATCGCCGCCGGCGAGTTCACCACCCCGAAGGGCGAGCTCGTCCTGACCGCGCCGATCCTGTTCGGACGGTTGCATGTCCTTCCCGTCGTCACCGAATTCCTCGCGACCTTTCCGGAGATCACGATCCGCCTGATGCTCTCCGACCGCAACGCACATCTGGTCGACGACCATGTCGACATGGCGGTGCGGATCGGAACCCTGCCCGACAGTTCGCTGGTCGCGACGCGGGTCGGGACGATGCGCACGGTGATCTGCGCAAGTCCGACTTTGCTTGCCGACCACGGCACGCCCGATCCACCCGCGCAACTGTCGCAGATTCCCTGCGTCAGTTTCGAGCTAGTCACACCGACGCCCCACTGGCGCTTCCCAACGCTGCGACCCGCAGGCACCCGCGACGTGCCCGTCACCGTGCGGCTGTCGGTCACCACCGCCGAAGCCGCGGTCGACGCCGCGATCGCCGGGATCGGTGCCACGCGGGTCCTTCACTATCAGGCGGCCGAAGCGATCGGCCGCGGTGATCTTCGGCTCATTCTGGAGGATTTTGAGCCCGAACCGCTCCCGATCTCCCTGATCCATGTGAGCCATGGCCGGATGCCGCTCAAGATGCGCAGTTTCCTGGATTTCGCGGCGACGCGGCTGCGGTCCAGGATCTAGCGGGTTCGCGCTCCAGCGAGACTGCACCAATCAGCGCCGCGGCTGGTTGCTGGACTGGATCGTGTGGCGCCCGGGGTTCAGCGACCGTGCGGGTCTTCAATGATCGCCCAGCCAATCGGCCGTGATCTCGCCGTTGTGGCCGTCCGGCGCCAGCACGGCGCGCAAGGCTTCCAGCAGCGGCGGCAGAGCCTGCGTGAAGGCATAGGGCGGGTTGACGATGTAAAGGCCCGCGCCATTGTAGATACCGGCCTGATCGCTATCGTACAGCCAGTGCTCAACGCGCAGCACCTTCGGGATGCCGAGCTTGCGTAACTGCTCGTTCCACCGTGAATGCGTGGCGCGATCTTTCAGCGGATACCAGATCACCGTCACGCCATGCGCCCATTTGCGGTGAGCAGCCGCAAGGGTGGCCGTGATCCGGTCACGTTCATCCGTCTGCTCGAACGGCGGGTCGACCACCACCACGCCGCGCGCGGTTCGGGGCGGCAACATGGCCAGCCAAAGCTCGTAGGCGTCGCGCTCGTGCACGGCCGCGGGTGTGCCGCGCATCACGCCGCGCAAGGTATAGGCGTCCTCCGGATGCTTTTCGTTCAGGACCAGGAAGTCCTGCGGGCGGAGAAGCTGCGCCAGGACCCGCGGCGAGCCCGGATAGACGTGCGGCTCGGGTCCGACGTTCACCGCCTGCACGGCGGCGCGGTAGTCGTTCAGCAAGGGGTTCGGGTCGGCAAAGACCCGCGACACGCCCTGCGCGGACTCGCCGGTGCGTTGGGCCTCCGCGCCGTCGAGGTCATACAGCCCGCAGCCGGCATGGGTATCGATCAGGGTCAGCGCGCCCGGTTTCTGCTGCAAGGACCGCACGAGGGCGATCAGCAGGCTGTGCTTCACGACGTCGGCGCTATTGCCGGCATGGAAAGAATGGCGATAATTCATTGCACCTCGATACCCCGACGATTGACCTTGATACGGGCAGCAAGCCGCGTTTGCCGAGCGCACGGCGATTGAGGGACCCGATGCGGGTGCTAGTATAAAGGCGGGCTGAAACCTTCAACGCCCTTCCGCGCGAAGCCTCGACCTTGCCTTGGCGATCGCCTCCCGAAGCGGAGACGCGACGCTGCGGGTGCATCGGACCGTACGATGAAAGAGTTGCCGGACGCGACTGGCGTTAACCCGAAGGGCGCTATCGTGATCGCGTGTCATGCCATGCCGACTTCAGCGACCATCTCGTTGAGGTCGGCGACAGCCTTGATGACGAAGACCTGGGAAACGGAAATTGCGGCGTCGGCCTCGTCAAACGCGCCAACCGATGCCTTAATGCTCGAGCGCGGTGGCGCTGGCACTGTCCGCATCCTCGACTGCATCGCATTGCCCACCGCGTCCGAGCTCGCGCCTCAATCGTGCCACCTCCCGTTCCAGACGTTCGATGCGCTCGAGGGTGTAGCCGAAGCTGGTGTAATCCAGCGAGGTCAGGAAGGCGCCAACCGCTGTGAAGGCGCGGCGGACTTTCCCCTGCCCTGGGGCGGAATGGCTGGCCGTATCCATCATCAAAAGCTCCTCATTACCGATGCCGATATCGGCGCCGGCGCCGCGGCGGCGGCAGCGCGGCCAACGGATAAATCGCGCGACGGCATCGTGCCGGGCGATCGAGAGCATCCGGTCGATATAGTGCGCATTACAGTATCGGCGGTGAAGATACTATAGCGATGAGTACAAAATCATTGACCAAGCAAACGAAGGTTCTATAGCGAACGATATAGAAGGCCTTGCGGCAATCGTGCGCGAGGGCGGTGTTCCGCGCAACGTTGGGTATCGAGCCCACCGCCGTCACGCGCATGGCCAAATCATTTGTCAAAGGAGACAACGAGATGAAGATGCGCAGGATCGTAAGCGCCGAGGGCAAGACGGGCGTCGTCATGCAAGTCGACGAGATGCTCGATACCGAAACGGCCGATCGGGTGACGAACATCTGGGGGTTCGACACAATCCCTCACTTGCCCCTGACACCGGAGCAAGTGCTGGGCGCGTACGAGCGAATGGGAATCTTCGGGCCGAAAGACTCGGTCCGGGTCGATCTCCAGGTCGTCCCCCCCGAGAAGGCCGGCGCGACGGATCTCGACAGCCTGATGTCGAAGATCGACTTCGGCACCGGCGGGGGCATGGCCCAAAGCGCGCATGGTGGTGCGATGCACCGGACCGACACCATCGATCTCGCGGTCGTGCTCAAGGGCGAAGTAGAGATCGCCTACCCGGGCGAAGACGGCCAAGTCCACACAACCACAGCCAAAGAAGGCGACTTCTTCGTGCAGAATGGCGCCTTTCACGAATTCCACAACCGCTCGGACGACCCTTGCGTGATCCTCATGGTCGTCTTCGGCGCCGAGAGAATGGCTGCCTAGGCGACCGGGACACTCAGACCGGGAACGCGGAACCACCATGGAACAGATCGAAACGAGGACATCGGCAATGACCTTTCCGACACGCTATGCGGCGGCAGTGGCAGTGCCGCTGCCGGACGACGACGTCATCAGGCCGGTTATCGAGGCGTATTACGGCAGCGCCTATCAGCCCGACACGACGCTCAACGTCGTCAAGATGTTCGCCGGAACGGGCGCGCACTTCGCGGGCGTGATCGATACGGTCAACGCGATCTTCGGTCCCGAAGGCATCGACCCGAAGCACCGGCAGGCGTGCATGATGCGCGTCGCCAAGGATTGCGACGCCCCCTATGAGTGGCAGATCCACGCGTCGATCGGCCGTAACGTAGGGCTCAGCGAAGACGAGATCGCCGCCTTCGCCTCGGATGGGCCAGTCGCCGGCGTCGGGCAGGATTATATTCTGCTGTGCCGCGCGTGCGACGAGTTGACCGGCGCCAAGACGCTCACCGACGACACGCTGAGCGAACTGCTGTCTACATTTGGTGAGGTTTCGACCCGCAAATATATCCTGTCGATCTCGGTCTTCGTTTTGATGGCGCTGTGTCTCAACGGCAATCGTGTCCCGCTGGAAAGCAGCGACAAGGTCAGCACGGTGACAACGAGCAATCCTGCCGGGTTGGCGGTGAGGCAAAGCGACCCACGCCAAAAGTAATCCTGGAAAAACGGCGACCAGAGCCAAAGCTCTGGTCGGTGAGACACTCCCCGGGCGTCGCGTCCAACGAAGAGGAAAACGACATGTTGCTATTGGACGCCAAGATCGCCGTCGTGACCGGCGGCAGCAGCGGCATCGGCCTCGCGACCGCCAAGCGGTTCGTCGAAGAGGGCGCGTATGTCTTCATCGTGGGTCGCCGCCAGGCCGAGCTCGACCAAGCCGTGGTTGACATCGGCAGGAACGTCACTGCCGTTCAAGCCGACATCTCGAAGCTCGAGGACCTCGACCATCTCTATGAGATCGTCGCAAGAAAGGGCAAGATCGACGTGATCTTCGCGGCTGCGGCCTTTGTCGAAAAGGTCCTGACCGTCGCCGTCACGCCCGAGCATTTTGACGCGACGTTCAACGCCAACGCGCGCGGGACGTATTTCACGGTGCAAAAGGCTCTGCCTTACTTGAACGACGGGGCGTCGATCATCCTCGTGGCATCCGCGGGCAAGACCATGGGCTTGCCCGGCCGCAGCACCTACAGCGCCAGCAAGGCGGCGCTGCGGTCGTTGGCCCGGACCTGGACCAGCGAATTCAAGGATCGGAAGATCAGGACCAACGTGCTGAGCCCCGGTCCGGTCGAGACGCCGATGTTCGAGGGCCAGTTCCCGTCCAAGGAAGGCGCTGCCGAAGCCAGGAAGCAGATGACCGCGACGATTCCGCTGGGCCGCCCGGGACGCCCGGAAGAGGTCGCGTCGGCGGCGCTGTTCCTCGCCTCGGACCTGAGCAGCTACGTTACCGGCATCGACCTTCCGGTCGACGGCGGCCTGACGGCGGTCTAGGCCAGGAAGGCGCTCGCGGTTCCGCGCCAGACAGGAGAGCATCCGGGAATGATGATCAAGGTTCTATGGGCCGCCGCAGCGGCAACGCTATCGGCAGCCCCGCTCGTGGCGGCATCCTACCGTACGCCCGTGCCGACGACCTTCGAGAGCCGCGGCGCCGATCGGCGAGCGATCGAGGCGGTGCTCAAGACCTATACCAAGGCGGTATCGACGAAGAACCAAGCGCTCTTTGAGACGCTGCTTCTCAACAAGGCGGTCCCCTTCTCCGGCATCCCGGTTGCTCAACACGCCGGGAGCGCGCTTGTGGATACGGCCCGATACGAAGACTTTCGCAAAGGCGTGTTCGACGGGGAGCCTTTCATCCAGCGATTTCAGGATGTTCACATCGCGCAGGACGGCGAGCTCGCCCAGGTTTCACTCGTCTTCGTGAACAGCACGGCGAAAGAGCAAATCTGGGGCTGGAAGACAATGCAGCTGGTCAAGGTCGGCGGCCAATGGAAGATCGCGGCGGAGTTCTTCACGGGCCACGAGTGACGGGTCATGGCCGAGCAGCGCGTTGAACGCGAACGTTCGACCCGCCGCTTAGCGCCCGGTGACCTCGCGTGAGGCGTCAGAAGGGTCGGCATCAGGCCAAACCGGCAACGCGAGCCCGATCGCCCGTCGCAAGTCCGTCCGCGTTGCCCCGGACTGGGCTTCGACCGCCATCCCCCAAGCGAGGATCAGCATGAGGCGCGATAGCGCGTCGGCGTCCATTCCCGGGGGAAACCGCTCGACTTCGTGCGCTTCGGCGAAGCGATCCCGGAGCCGCTTCCGCATCTGCTCGCGAAATCCGGCCAGCCATTCCCGCAGGGGCGCGCCGGCCGCAGAGGGAAGCGAGCTATTCATAGCGAGGCAGCCCGGCGCATGCCGTGAGTCGGTAAGCACATCGGCGTACCCGTAAAGAAAGTGCGTCGCGACGGCACGCGCCGTCGGCTCCCGCAAAGCCGCCTCAGCGATCTTATTCTGTTCGACGAAGTATCGCTCGATGACCGTCTTGAACAATGCTTCCTTGCTGCCAAAAGCGAAGTAGAAACTTGGCGGAGAGATTCCGATCGTTTTCGTCAAGTCGCTCAGCGAAGTCCCCTCGTAGCCGTTGCGCCAGAAGAGGGATGTTGCCTTGTCGATCGCGTCGTCAATTTCAAATTCGCGTGGGCGGCCCATTAATTCAGTCCATGGTTCTATACCATTCGCTATATATGACAGAATGGGGTCGGGCACAATTCTGCGATGCCGGTCGCCAGAGAATGGCGCCGCGAACGCCACGCCCCTTCCCCGCCCCGGCGCTCGAACCGGCCGTGCCGATCTGCCAGGCTGCTGGAGTGACTGCCGAACTAATGCAACGAGTCTGCCAGGCTTCGCTCCAACGCATAACCCTCCAACGCTTGTAACCTAACGCCCACCCCGTCCGAATGATCGACAGGGTGCGGACCGTCCGTGTTGCCGAGCGTCACGAACAGGAAAATTGATGCAAGAGCTTCTTCCGAACGACGACGGCACCGGCCGCACGCCCGCGCCCTTGCGCAGAACGCTGTTACTGGCGGCGGCCGGCCTTGGTGCGCTTGGCGTTGCGTCGGCCAGGGCAACCGCGAATGGGTCGATCTCGCCTTCGATCGGGGTCGACCTGCCGCCCGCTACGGAGGAGGTGAGTCCTTTCCGTGTCGCCATCGCGCCCGCCGCGATAGCGGATCTCAGGCGACGCCTTGCGATGACCCGCTGGCCCGATAAGGAGACCGTGACCGACGGTTCGCAAGGCGTCCAATTGCAGCGGGCGCGGATCCTCGTCGACTATTGGCGTGATGCGTATGACATGGGCCGGCTCGAACGCAGGCTCAACGCGTTTCCGCAATTCCGGACGGCGATCGACGGCCTGGGGATCCATTTGCTCCATGTCCGCTCAAAGCACGCGAACGCCCTGCCGATCATCCTCACGCATGGATGGCCGGGCTCGGTCGTCGAGTTTCTCGACGTGATCGGTCCGCTGACCGATCCGGAGGCGCATGGCGGACGCGCCGAGGATGCCTTTCACGTCGTGATCCCGTCGTTGCCGGGCTACGGCTTTTCGGACAAGCCGCGCCGGACAGGATGGGACGTACCGCGGATCGCCACCGCCTGGAGCACGCTGATGAAGCGGCTCGGCTATGGGCGCTGGGTCGCGCAGGGCGGCGACTGGGGCGCGCATGTCACCACGTGGCTCGGCGTGCAGAAGGCCGAGGGGCTGGCGGCGATCCACCTCAACCTGCCGACCCTCTCGCCGCCACCGCTCGACGGCGCGCCCAACGCCGAGGAGAAGGCGGCGATCGCCGAACTCAAGACGTTTTTCGCCACGATGACGGGGTATGGAAGCATCCAGGAAACACGTCCGCAGACACTTGGCTACGGCCTCGTCGATTCTCCAGTCGGGCAAGCGATGTGGATCTACGAGAAGTTCACCGACTGGAGCGACAGCAACCGGAACCCGGAAACGGAAATTGCGCGCGACGCGATGCTCGACGACATCATGCTGTACTGGATCACGGGGACCGGCGCCTCATCGGCAAGGCTCTACGCGGAAGACGCGGGGGAGCAGACGGCGCGGCAGGTGGTCGATATCCCTGTCGGGGTCAGCATCTTTCCGGCAGAGATCTACCGGCCGCCACGCATCTGGGGGGAACGGACCTATCCCAAGCTCTTCTACTGGAACCGCGTAGCGAAGGGCGGCCATTTCGCCGCGTTCGAGCAGCCGGCGCTGTTTACCGCGGAACTGCGGGCGTGCTTTGCCAGGATCCGGACTTAGCAAACGGGATTGCGCATCGCGATGAGATGAAACGGGCCGACTGCGCGCGGAAAGGCGACCTGTAACCGGAGACACGCGCCGAGCGGATTAGCGTAGGACGCCCCACGGGGCGCGCTTACGCGAAGAGGAACGACCTTATGTCACCCCGCCTTCTGACGACCCTGATTGTCCCGCTTGCGCTGGCCGCGTGCGGCGAGGCGGATAGCGCCCCCGCCGCCCCGACCCGCGCGGCGCAACCGATCGCGGGCGCATCCGCCGCGCATCCGGTGGTGCTCGAACTGTTCCAGAGCCAGGGATGCTCGTCGTGCCCGCCCGCCAACGCCAACGTCAACGCCCTTGCCGACCGACCTGACGTCCTCGCCCTGTCGTTCGCCGTCACCTATTGGGACCAGCTCGGCTGGAAGGACACGTTCGGTTCTCCGCGCTGGACCGCCCGCCAGTGGGACTACGCCCGCGCCGCCGGACGCGGGCAGGTCGCCACGCCGCAAGTGATCGTCAATGGCGGGCCGACCATCGTCGGCAGCAATCGCGCACAGCTCGACGCGCTTCTCGCCAGCGCGGGACCGGCGAAGGGCGGGCCGCAGATCAGCGAGGCCGACGGTCGCGTCCACCTTGCCGCAGCGGCCGCGCCGTCGGCCCCGGTGACCGTGTGGTTGGTCCGCTACGACCCGCGATCGCGCGAGGTCCCGATCAGCGCAGGCGAGAATGGCGGGCGTACGCTGCCGCACCGCGACATCGTGCGCGAGCTGGTGCGGCTTGGCGACTGGCGCGGGCCGGCAGCCGACTTTCGTTTGCCCGCCGCAACCGAGCGCGGCTTGAGCAGTGCGGTGCTGATGCAGCAGGGCCAGGGTGGCGCAATCGTCGCGGCGCGCAAGCTCGCGGCCTAGCATGCCCCGTCAGATCTGATCCTGATCGTTTGGATACCGGTCGGAGGTTTGTTATCAGCTGGTCGGCCACACCGTCAGGCTTGTCTCGACCACCCTTGCAAGATCGGCGCGGCTCGCGCCTGATCCCGCCTGGACCGCCATTCCCTGGAGGATCGCGTAGAGATACTGGGTCAGCCCCTCGGGATCGATCTGGTCGGGCAGGTCACCGTCGCGCTGGGCCTGGCGAAAGCGCTCGACCAAGGCGGCTTGAGACGACTTGCGGCGCTGGATGACGTCGGCCTTGATCGAGTCGGCTTCCGGGCCACAGGTAATGGCACTCATGACGCCCAGGCATCCCGTGGGACCCTGGCTGCTCGTTTGCGCGTCGAGCGCGCCGCGCAGAATATGGTCGGCAACGCCGCGCGCGGTCGGTGCGGCGAGCGCCTCGCGGGTATAAGCGAGCTTCTCCGCCTCGTAGAGGTCGAGCGCCTTGTGGAAGAGTGCTTCCTTGTTGCCGAACGCGGCATAGAGGCTTGGCTTGGTGATGCCCATCGCGGCGGTCAGGTCCGCCAACGATGCGCCCTCATACCCCTTGGTCCAGAAGACGCCGAGCGCAGTGCTGAGCGCTTCGACGGTGCAGAACTCCCGCGGGCGCCCGCGCCGGGCTGCAGTCGAAGCGAGAAGGGCATTTATTTTCATAACGATTGGTACATAATGTGCCTTCGTCGCGATGTCGATACCTCGCATCCGCGCAGAATTTTGCTGACGCCGGCGTCGCCGGGACGGTGGCCTGCTTCATCAGCACGATTGCTCGGAGCTGGCAGACCGGTTCGGCGGCGGCGCAATCCGCCCCGCTCCCTTTGCGGTTCAGCGGTCTGCCGCAGCGGGGCGCACGTAGATGACCGCGCCGGCAAGATCGGGGCGTCCGGCGGGCTGGGAGATATCGACCCACGCCCTGCCCTGATCGACCAGCGTCATGCGTCCCTCCCCTTCCGGCTTTCCGTCCCTCGCCACGTGATAGACGAGGACGCGAGCGCCTTCGGCGGTGACCGACAACGTCAGGCTGGTCGGCTTGAGGCGCCGAATGCTCATCGGCTGGCCGTCGACCCGGCCCTCGACCACCTCGCGCAGCGATGGGATTTCCCAGCGGATGCGGCCGTCCGGCTGGAGATGAAACCGATAGCCGTCCGCCGCAGCCTCCTTGATTTCTGCAGTGTTGCGCGTCGGGCTGATGACCCAGTCGCCATTCCAGGGACTTTCGGTCGAGACCGGGACCGGCGGCAGACGCTGCGCCGTCGCGGCGCCTGCGGTCACCGCGATGGCAGCGGCGCAGATGACAAGACGAGCGATCATGAGGTTCCTTTTGCGCTTGAGCCCGGGGGTATCGTCTGTCGGCGTTGTAACGCGACTGCAATGACGGCGGCCTTCCATTATCGGCGGACCGGCCGCGCGGTCGTGCGCATTACGACGGCCTTTTCGGAGCGCTGCTCCCGCATACCGATCTCTCCGTTTCCGCAGCCATTTCGTCGCGACCACACTGCAGTCTTTGACATCAAACTGATTTTCTATAGTAATCGATACATTACGCGGTTTCAGCGTTCGTGCCAAGGTCTTTCGATCGCGTGCAACACCACGCGCAACGGCATCGACATTCTGATCCGTCAACCATCACGCTAAGGATCATCGATCGTGGCTCATCGCACTTTTCTCGTGACCGGCGCCACCAAAGGCATCGGGCTGGCGATCTCGAAACGTCTTGCAGGCGCAGGACATGCGGTCGTCGGCATTGCGCGGGATCCACTTGCGTCCTTCCCCGGAACCCTCGTCTCGGTCGACCTGAGCGATGACACGGCCTCGGCCGAGGCCTTCGTTGCGCTCGCCCAGCACCATTCGTTCGACGGCGTCGTCAACAATGCCGGCGTTGGGAAGCAGCAGTTTCTTGGCGAGATCGATCTCGCCATCGTCGACGAGCTGCTGCGCTTCAATCTCCACGCGCCGATCGCCGCCGTCCAGGCAATTCTCCCGACGCTGCGGCAGAAGCGCTGGGGACGCATCGTCAACATCACCAGTTTGGCGACCCTCGGAATGGCCAAGCGAACGGCGTACGCAGCTAGCAAGGCGGCGCTCGCGAGCTTCACGCGGACCTGGGCGCTGGAACTGGCGGAGACGGGCATCACGGTCAACTCGGTCTCTCCCGGGCCCGTCGAAACCGAATTGCTCCGCCGCTATACGCCGGCCGGCAGCGAGGCCGAGCGTGTCTTCCTCGCGAACATCCCGATGCGGCGTGTGGGGCAGCCGGAAGAGATCGCGGCGGCCGTCGCCTTCCTTCTGTCGGAGGATGCCGGCTACATCACCGGGCAAACCCTGTGCGTCGATGGCGGCGGATCGATTGGAAGAGCGGCCATGTGAGGCCGGATCACGCGGTCAGCCTGCCCCCATGCACTGCGTCCGATGCCGTGTCTCCCCCTGCAACCCGCAAAGGACCGAGCCGAAGCTCCGCGAGAGCGAAACGCGGTGCTATATGCGCGATCCTGACGGCCACCTCATCGAGGTCGGCGAAGCGAAGCGGTAGCGGCGGCTCGCCGACCCGCCGCTGAAGGGGCGCCGACCCGCTTCAGGGAAGGCGCACCACCATTTCGATCTCGACCTTGATTTCGGGTCGATAGAGCGCTTGCACGCCGATCGTCGTGATGCTGGGCATCGCGTCGCCGAACAGCGCCCGCAACGGGACGAGGGCCTGCCCGAAGGCTTCGGTCGTCGCGTTCACGACATAGACGCGCACCATGACGATGTCGTGCGCAGTCGCCTCGAGTTCCTTTAGGGCGGCGGCGAGGCTGGAGGTCGCGATCGTGGCCTGCTCGGCGAGATCGTCGGGCACGGCATCGATCCCGGGCGCTGCCGCGATCTGGCCGGACAGGAATGCGAGCCGGCCCGGTTCCGCGACGCTGATGTGCGAGTAGCCGAGCGAGGCCATATCCCACATCGTCGGCGGGTTGCGGCGGCTTACCGACGCTGATGCTCGCGACGGAATCCGCGCGGTTACCTTGATTTCAAAATCGAAGCCGGCGAGCCACGTAGCGCCGATTGCGGTCCAGTTCGGATAGGGCGTGTGCGAAAGTTTTTCGGTCTTCACCGCCATGACCGCGTCCATTTGCGCTTCCGGGTCGGTGTGGAACGTCGTCACGTCGATCATGTCATCGAATGTGCATCCGGCCGCTGCGAGCGTGGCTTCCAGATTGGCGAACGCCTGCCGAACCTGCGCTTCGAAATCGGGTTCGGGCGAACCGTCCGCACGACTGCCGACCTGACCCGACACGAACAACAGGTCGCCCGACCGAATTGCGGCGGAATACCCGTTCTTCTCGTACAGGGCGTGGCGGCCCACCGGAAAGACTGCTTCACGCTTGAACATATCGAAATCCTTTTCACGAGAGGGCAAACCCGCCCAGGGTCCCGTGGCTGGACACCCCGAGGCAGTAGGAGTAGCGGCATACGCTTCGTATGTGAAAGCACGGATGAACGTCGCCCGTCAATCTCATATACGAAACGTATGCGAAATTGGAGGTAGCCTTGGCTGCAAAGCGTCGCGCTGAAACGACCGAAGAAAATCGCCTCAAACTGCTCGGCGCCGCGCGAAAGGCGTTCGGCGCGGCGGGATTTGCCGCCGCCTCGATGGACGACCTCACCGCGCAGGTCGGGCTTACCCGTGGCGCCCTCTATCATGGCTTTGGCGACAAGAAGGGACTGCTGGCCGCCGTCGTCGCCCAGGTCGATGGCGAGATGGCGGCGCGCGCGCATCAGGCGGGCGCAACAGCGGCCACGCCGTGGGACAGGCTGCTGGCGGAAGGCGTCGCCTATATCGAGTTGGCGCTGGAGCCGGAGGTTCGGCGGATCGTCTTGCTGGACGGGCCAGCCTTCCTGGGCGATCCATCGACCTGGCCGAGCCAGAATGCCTGCCTGAGCATGACCAAACAGGCGGTCGGCGACTTGATCGCCGATGGGGTGATGAAACCCGTCGATATCGAGGCCGCGGCGCGGCTCCTGAGCGGCACGGCGTTCAACGCCGCGCTTTGGGTTGCCGCGAGCGACGAACCACACAGTGTCTTGCCGAAAGCGATCGAGGCCTTCCGGCTGTTGGCAGAGGGGCTCTTGGCGAACAGGCCCTGAGCTGCTGTTTCCCGCTCTCTTGTTTCGGCTCATCGAATATCCACGATCAGACCATCTTGCACCCAGGACGCCAGATATCGGCCAGCCGCCAGCAGGGCTTCCTCGACGCCGATCCGTTCGGCCAGACCGTCACACAGGTGCGCGAAACTCGAGCCCGATGCGGCGCGCTGGATCGCGTCGCTTTCGGTCTGCTCGATCGTTGCGAAATGCGGCTGCAGGTCCGCCCGCCAGACCCGCACCCAGGCTGGTTCTGGCAGCATCTGCGCGGCAGGGACGGCATCGCCAGCCGCGATCGCGGTCCAGATCGCGCCGCAATTCGTCTTCACTGGCAGCAGGTCAAGCGTCGGGACGAAGTGGAGGACGGCATCGTCCCAATCGACCTCGGCGAAGCGCGCCGGATCGAACGGGCGCGCATCGGGACCGTCGAACGCGCGGCGTAGCGCCCAATCGAGCGCGGCGATCTCCGCGACCTCCGGGTCTTCGGGATAGAGCGCGTCGATCGTGTCGGCGAAGCCGATCCCGTACTCGCCCAGCGTCCAGCTCGTCGGAGCATGGAGCGCGATATGATGTCGCGCCGCGGCCTCGAACGCGTCGTCGCCGAGCCACGCCCAGAGCCGTTCGTAGCTGTCCTTCAAGCACGCGACGAGTTGGGCGCGATACGCATTGTGGTAGACCGCGAGACCGGGGCCGGCGCTGCCGCCCACGGCGACCGGGAGATCGGTCGGCTGGTCGAGCAGGAAGTCCAGGAACGTCCGCTGCAGCGCGAGCAGGCTCATGCCGCCAGCGCCATCGCGTCGGTGGCGATCCGGCGGGCGATGTCGAGCTCGCACAGCAACTCGCCAAGCGGCGGGATATTGTCGTCGCGCTCGATCATCGCCGCGACCGGACCCAGTCGCGGGTAGATCCGGTTGAACAGGTCCCAGACCGGATCCGCCACCGGCTGGTCGTGCGTGTCGATCAGGCGCTCGCGCCCCTGGCTATGGCCCGCGAGATGGATCTGGCGGACGCGATCGGCGGGGACACCGGCCAGATACGCGTAAGGGTCGAAGCCGTTGTTGGTGCCGCTCACATAGATGTTGTTGACATCGAGCAGGAGGTAGCAGCCGGTCCGCCGGGTCATCTCGGCGAGGAACGCCCACTCGGTCATCTGATCGTCGGCGAAGGTCAGGTAGGTCGACGGGTTCTCGAGGACGAGCGGGCGTTCGAGCACGTCCTGGACATGCCGGATGTTGGCGCAGACCGTGTCGAGCGCCTCCTCCGTGAACGGCAGCGGCAGCAGGTCGTGCGAATTGACATGCGCGACTCGTGACCAGCTGAGATGGTCGGACACCCATAACGGCTGGGCCCGGTCGGCGAGCGCCTTGAGCCGGGTCAGATAGTCCGTGCGCACGCCGTCAGCCGAACCGATCGACATCGAAACGCCGTGCATCGCGACCGGCCACCGCTCGCGCACCTGGTCGAGCACGCGAAGCGGGCGGCCGCCGGCGACCATAAAGTTCTCCGAGATGATCTCGATGAAATCGACGGGGACGGGTTCGGCGAGGAAGGTCTGGAAGTGCGGGATACGCAGCCCAAGCCCGAACCCTTGAAATGGTGCGATCTCTACGTCCGGCACGGCTTGTCTCCAATGGTGTGCCGGCGCTCGCTCCGGAGGGAGACCGACCCGGCAATAAGGGGAATTTCGATCGCCCGGCGTCGAAGGTTACAGCGGCAACCTCACCATCGCAGCAGGCGAGGACCCGCCACCGCGCCGAGCACCGTCGCCGCGGCAAGGCCCAGCGAGTACCAGAGGAGGACGAACCCCGGCGAGCTTTCGGTGCAGTGCAGCGCGTAGATCGACGCCCCGGTGCCGCCCGAGACCAGGCCCGCCGCCGCGCCCGCCGCGCGCAACCGGGTCGGCGCCAGCCGCGACATCGCCCAGATCAGCCCGACGAACACCGGCAGCGCGAGCGCCGCGACATAAGCGGGGCACTGCCACCAGCTCGATCCCAGCCAGAACGCCTCGGAATCGCCAGCCGGGGCCGCGGCCCACCGCATCGCGGCGATCGCCGCCAACGCCGCGACCGGGGGCCAGAGCAGCCGCGACCAGTGGAGCTTCGCCGCATCGGGCCTGCTCAGCCGGTCGAGCGCCACGAAACCCAGCGACGCGATCGACGCGGTGTAGAGCAGCTTGATCCAGAACGACGCGGTCATGACGGCCGTGGCCATGTCGGGCCGCGGACCGAGGCTGGGCCAGAACAGCACCGCGACCGCGGCGGCCACCGCGCCGGCGACGAGCCCCTTGCGCAGAAGACGTCTCGGCGCGCCCACGGGGACGGGGCTCAATCCGGTCGATAGGTCGGCAATCAACGCTTCGGTGTTCATGAAATGCTCCGTCGATCCCCCGTCCGACGGGCCTCCACGCCGCGAGTCTTCGCTACATTCGGTGCTCGGAAGCAAACGGTTACGCCAAGGAAGCCTGGCCGTAACCGCACCACCCGGCCGCCACCGGGAGACGGCGCGGCGACCGATGCGCTCCCGCAGGCCGGACCAGTAATCGCAGCCAAGAAGGCGAGCGAAGCGTAACCTTCGCCCCCCTGCGGCCGGATACACGCGGTGTTCCTCGGCAACGGAAGTCCAACCATGTCCATCGCTCGCCTCCTGCCGTCCGCCGCTCCGGCGCTCGCTGCCGCCGCTGCGTTGCGCTGATCCATGGCGCGGTTCGATCGGCGCGCCGTCCTTCTGGGCCTGGGTGCAACAGCCATCGGCGGCGCGTCGCTTGCCGGCGCCGGCGCGGCGCCTGCCTATGACGATCCCGACACCCTGTACGCGGCCTTGCGCAACCAACCCGGGGACCAGCTGCAGATCGGTGGCGGGACGATCCGTCTCGTGTTTGCCGACGGCGCGCAGGGTCTCGCACGAGGCCCCGTCCTTGCCTGGGTGCGCACTGCGGCGATGGCGCTGACGGCCTATTTCGGCCGGTATCCCGTCAGCGATCACGGCCTGCTGATCATCGCCGAGCCCGGCGATCGCGTCGGGCATGCCACCACGTTCGGGTACGCCGGCTCGGCGACCCGGATCCATGTCGGCATGGACGCCGGCCGTGCGGCGTTCGACCGCGATTGGGTGCTGGTGCACGAGATGGTCCATACCGCCCTGCCCGACCTGCCGCGCCGCGCGCTCTGGCTGCAGGAAGGGAATGCGACCTATGTCGAGCCGATCGCCCGCGCCCTTATCGGCCAGCTGACCCCCGAAGCGGTCTGGCAGGCGGCGGCCGCGGGAATGGCCAAGGGAATTCCGCGGGCCGGCGACGCGGGCATGGACGGGACCCGTGCCTGGGGCAGGCTGTATTGGGGCGGGGCGCTGTTCTGGCTGCTCGCCGAAATCAGCATCTATCGCGACACGAAGGGCGCCCGGTCGCTCCGCGACGCCCTCCGGCACATCAACCGCATGAGCGGCGGCAACACGGCGACCTGGTCGCCCGAACAGCTGATGATGGTCGGAGACGCGGCGATCGGTGCGACATCGCTCGGCAAACTCTACAGCCGTTTCGCCACCACCGCTGTATCGACCGACCTGGTCGACCTCTTTCAAGAGCTTGGAATTGTAACGGGCGCGAATGGCCAACTCATGCTCGACAACCGAGCGCCCTTGGCCAGATTGCGCGCGCGCATAACGTCGGATTGATCCGAATCACCGATCGCCCGCAAAGCGCGCCGCGAGAAAATCGATTAACAGCCGGATTTTGAGGAAGCGCCCACGACCGGTCGGAAACACCGCATGCAATTCCGGCATACGACCCGTCCAGCGCTGCAACACGGGAACGACCAGACCATTCGCCACCAGCGGAGCGACGAGCTGATCGGTCGCCAACATCAAACCAAATCCGGCTTCGAGCGCTCCGAGCAGTGCGGACGGATCGTCGGCGATCATCACCGGCGCGATCGCGTAGTCCTGGACCGGGCCACCGTCGCTCAGCCCCCACGCATGGCCATCCTGGCGCTCGGCCAGGCGATTGGCGAGCGTCGCGTGATCCAGCAGGTCGGTTGGTTGCGACGGCATTCCCCGACGGTCGAGATACGCGGGCGCCGCGTAGATCCGGTTCGGGAATCGCGTCAGTCGCCGCGCGACCAGCGCACTGTCGGGAAGCGGGCCGAGCCGCAGAGCGATATCGACATCCTCGCCAATCAGATCCGTCGGGCGATGATCGATCCGCAGATCGAAGCGGATGTGCGGATGCAGCCTACCGAACTCGACCAGCAGCGGCGCGACGACGCCCACCGCCAGCGAATGGGGCAGGCTGATCCTGATCCAGCCGGCCGCCTCGCCTTGCAGGTCTCTGACCGCCTGTTCGGCTGCGGCCAGCATTTGCCCCCAATCTCCGAGATGCCGGCGATATTCATAGCCGGCTTCGGTCAGCGACAGGGACCGGGTCGTACGATCGAACAGCCGCGCCCCGAGCGCGGTTTCGAGCGCACGGACCCGCCGCACCAAGTTGGTTTTCGGCTGGCGCAACCGCGATGCAGCGGCCGTGAAGCCCCCGAACTGGGCAACCGCAAGAAAGGCGAGCGTATCATCGGCAGACATCGAATCTCTATTAGACCGAATAAGGTCCGCTGAATACCTTGAACGGCGGCTAATCGGCGCGGTCGATGGCGACTATCTGCTCGTATCAAGAGGAGACGAACGATGAATATCGGCAAAACTTTGGCGGCCGCCCTGCTTACCACCGTTCCGGCAGCGTCCGTAGCGCAGGCCTCGTGGCCACAGTCGCCGGGCTACTATCGGATGCAGCTCGGCGATTTCCGCGTGACGGTCCTGTCGGACGGGTCGGTAGATCGGGACCTGCCGGCCATCATGAGCGATCCGGATCTGGTCCGCGATCGCTACCGGAGGCAGCATCAGGCGCTTCCGGCGCGGCTGTCGATCAACTGCTACCTGATCGACACGGGCGCGCATCGCATCCTGATCGACACCGGGGCTGGCGAACTGTTCGGCGCGGGCGTCGCCGGACAGCTCGTCGCCAATCTGCGCAGCGCGGGTTACGTGCCCGAGGATATCGACACGATCCTGCTAACGCATATTCACGGCGACCATTCCGGTGGCCTTTCGATCGGTGGTCGACGGGTCTTCCCGGCCGCGACCGTCTATGTCGATGCAGCCGACCCCGCGCTGTGGCTGAGCAAGGCGGCAGAAGCGCGCGCGCCAGCGGGACAACGCAGTACATTCGAGCAGTCGCAAAAGACGGTCGGTCCCTATGTGGCCGCAGGTCGATTGAAGACCTTCGAGGCACCGACCAGCCTGTTTCCCGGCGTCCGTGCCATTCCGCTGCGCGGGCACACACCAGGACAAAGCGGCTATATCATCGACAGCAAGGGCGAGCGGCTGCTGTTGTGGGGTGACGTCATTCATTCGGCCGAGGTACAGTTTCAGGAACCCTCGGTGACGATCCACTATGACGTCGATCCGAAAGCTGCCGCGGCCACGCGCGGCCGTATTCTGGCGGAGACGGCCGAAAGCGGTATGCTCGTGGGTGGCGCCCATATCTCGTTCCCCGGGCTGGGACATGTCGTCCGCAACACGACGGGGTATAACTGGGTGCCGCAACCTTGGTCCTCGCAGCCTTGATCGCCGACGCCGCAAGCGCGGCGACGCGCTCCTCGGGGATCAGTCTGCCGCATACTCCCGTGCCTTGCGCGCGCGCGTCGGATCCAGGCCCAGCAGATGGTCGAACGAGAATGTACCGCCGCCCCGGAAGATGATGGGGAGCAGCAGACCCGCCCAGCTCAGATGGGTCGGCCAGGCGTCCGGGTAGACGAACACCTCGATGACTGTGGTCATGCCGAGCAGGCCCAGCGCCGCGACCCGGTTGAACAGCCCGAGCACCAGCAGGATCGGGAACAGATGCTCTTGGTAGGTCGCCAGGTGCGCCGCGACATGCGGCGGGATCAGCGGAAGCTTATAGTCGGTTTCGAACAGCGTGTAGGTGCTGTCGGTGATGTGCAGCAGGCCATCGACCTTGGTCCGCCCCGACATGAAGAAGATCGCGGCCACGCCGAGGCGCGCGACCAATAGCAGGATCGAGCCGGGAAGCCGGTCGAGCCGTGAGCAGAAACGGGCGTAAAGGTTCATGGTCGGTGTTCCCTTGGAAGCGCTTCGGCGAACGCGCCGGCGGACAGCAGCAGTGCGAAGATCGATGCGACGTCGCCGCCTTCACCTGCCGCGTTGGCGGCGGCTTCGGCGAGCGTCGCGCCCGCGAGGAAGGCTCTGGTCGGCGCATCGATAGTGCGAACCTCGACCGCGTCGCCCGGCCGCGTGACGAGGGCGATCTCGGCCCCCCAGACGATCGCGTCGAACGCGTCGGGTCCGGCGTCCGGCTGATGCGCCAGCCACAGACTTGCTGCCGGCATGGGGGCTGTCACGATCCGGGTTGCGGGATGCCGATGCAACGCTGCTTTCGGATCGAGCCCGCGCGAAAGCGCCGCCGCGTCGAGCGGTGGACGGTCTGCGGAAAACAACGCCTCGGTCACGGTCCGCTCGAGCGCCGCCACGGCGCCGAGATACGGTGCTTCGGCAAACGGCGTCCAGGCGTCGACGAAGGGTGCGAACCTGTCGCCATACAGGCAAAGCCGCGGCTCGCGCGGCGGGGCAACCTCGACATAGGACGTCGCGCACGCGGAGAAAGCGTCGTCTCCGACCATCGCCGCGGTCACCGGGTAATTGGCGAACAGCGCGTCCAGCGCCGCCTTGCTCGCGGTATTGCGATGGACCGCGAGCGCGCGCCGCAGCGCCGGATCGTTCGACGTGTCCGGGACGGCGAGCATGGCGCCGAAGGCGTGCTGGAAATCGGCGGCATCAAGCATCGATCGGCATCCTCTGTTCGAGCAGATGGTGCGCGCGGTCGCGCTCCAGCATCAGTTCCGCGAAGGGCGGAATCTCGTCATCACGTTCGATCAGAGTCGGACGCGGGCCGACGCGGTCGATCAGGCGTTGATAGAGCAGCCAGACCGGGTCGGAGACCGGCGCGTCATGGCTGTCGATCAGCAATCCGCTTACGGGGTCCGGATCGGGGCGGTGACCGGCGAGGTGGATCTCGCCGATGATCGCGGCCGGGATCGCGTCGATCCGGACTTCCGGCGAAAAGCGCAGGTTCGCCGCACTGACGAAGATGTTGTTCACGTCGACCAGCAGCCCGCACCCCGTGCGCGCCGTCAGCTCCGAAAGGAAGGTCGCCTCGTCGAAATCATGTCCGGGCAGATCGATATACAGCGAGGGATTTTCGACCAGGATCGATCGGCCGAGCGCGTCCTGCACGCGCGCCACGTTATCCGCGGTGATGTCGAGCGCCTGGCGCGTTCGCGGGAACGGGAGGAAGTCGGCATGATGCGCACCCTTCCATCTCTGCCATGCCAGATGGTCCGAAATGGCAGCCGGGCGAACGCGCTCGGCGAGGACCCGTAGCCTGCGGAGATGATCGCGCGAAGGCGGTTCCACCGACGCGAGCGAGAGGCCGACGCCGTGGAGCGAGATCGCAAAGCGCTCGGCGAGCTCCATCAGCGCGCGCAGCCGCGGCCCGCCATCGACCATATAGTTTTCGGCATGGACCTCGAACCACAGGCCCAGGTTTCGCGCCGTCAGCGCTTCGTCGAGATGCTCGAGCTTGAAACCCAGGCCTGCGGTCATGATCATCGGACGCGCGCTCAGGCGCCGGGCGTCAGCGAGCCGAAGCCGGCAGGCGTCTTTATCCTGGCGCAGGTGCCGGCCGGCACGAGCTTCCAGGCGTCCTTCTGATAGTTGACCTTCGACGTGCCCGCGCAGGTGGTGCCGGCGCCGGCCTTGCAGTCGTTCTTGCCGGCCTTGGCGACGCCGTAGCATTTCTCCATCGGCTTGCTCGCCTGGGCGTGGGCGGCGGTGGTGGCGCCCGCCGCGAGCGACGCGAGGAGCAGGGCGCTGAGCGCGGTAGTCGTACGGTTGGTCATGTACAGTCTCCGATCAGCCTCACGTACGGCGCCCGCAGGATAGGGCGCCGTACGATGGTCCGGGAGGCTGGCAGGGTCGGACCATGCCGACGGATTCGCTTGAATTGGCGTTGCGGTTACAGCGATATTTTGCATTTAGATTTAGACTTGGTCTGTAACCGACAGTCTTTCAGCGACGAAATCATCGGTGCCACTCGGCAACACCATCTCTCTATTCAGGAGTTTGCTATGAAAACCTTCAAGACCGGCGCTGCCATCGCTTCCGCCGCCGCCATGCTCGCCATCGCCGGCGTCGCTTCGGTGAGCCCGGCTCAAGCCGCCGGCGCGCACGCTTCGGGCAAGGTGCAGCCGTGTTACGGCGTCAATTCGTGCAAGGGTCAGTCGGATTGCAAGTCGGGCACGCACGAATGCAAGGGCCAGAACGACTGCAAGGGCCAGGGTTTCAAGGACCTCTCCGCCAAGTCGTGCGCGAAGATGGGCGGCAGCCTCACCCCGCCGGCCGGCTGAGCAGCCCAAGGCCTCGGCTGGACCGCCAGGCCCCGGCTACGCGGCAATACCGTCCGGCGGCCGAAGGCTGCCGGACGGTATTTCGTGGTTTGAAAAGGCACGCTCGAAAGGGGGGACATGGCGTCGCCGACCATCACGACCGTCGGCCGATCGCCCACCCGCAGCTACGGCCTTTCGCGCGTCGGTGCCGCTACCAGCGTGAGATCTGGGGTAGGATGGCCCGCGCGAGCAGCGTAATGGCGGCGCAGCCGAGGGCGTACCAGACCACGATGTAGAAGGGATCGTCGCTCGGGCAGTGAAACGCGAAAATGAACGCGCCCCACGCGGCCGCCGCGACGCCGACGGCGGCGGCGCTGGCCGGATGATCGGTCGGCGCCCCCTGGCGCATCATATAGCCCAGCGCGACCACGGGCGGAACCGATAGGATCGTCATGACGGTGAGGCACTCGATGCCCATCCGCCACATCAACCGCGCCGCGAGCCCCTCCAGCCCCTGACCGGCAACACCGAGGACGGTGCCGGCGAAGAGGATCCCGCCAAGGGCAAGCGCCCAGCGGCGGAGTCCCTTGCGCGGCGACGATTCCGGGCTGAAGGACCGCAACGCCACAACCACGCCGATGAGCGCAAGCACTGCGAGCCCCGCCATCTTCCACCAAAAGGCCGCACGGCCGAGCGCCGCACCGATATCGGGCCGGATCGTGCCAAGCGCCAGGAAGCCCGCAAGCTCGACGACCGCGAGCAGGAGGAGGATAAGACTCTGCGCGCCGAACCTCGGCCGGGCGACCGGACGAAGATCTCGTGTTAGTGTATCAATCAACGGATCATTCGACATCGGCTTGCTTCTGAACAATCGCGGCCAGCCGCGCCAGCCCGCGGTGGATGTTGACCTTGATCAGCGATCCCGACTGGCCGGTCCGCTCCGAGGCTTCCTCTACCGAAAATCCCTCGATCTTCACGAGCCGAATGGCTTCGGCCTGGGCGGGTTTCAACTCGGTCATCAATCGCGCCAGAACCACCGAGCTGGTCACGCTGCTCTCATGGTCCTCGACAGCGATCTCCTCGGGCAGTTCCTCCGTCCTCGAGCGGCTCATCGACCGTAAGCGATCGATCCACTTGTACCGGGCGACCGCCACCAGCCACGGCTTGAACGGCCGGTGCGGGTCATAGGTGTGGCGCTTCTCATGGATCGCGATCAGCGTGTCCTGGACCGCGTCGTCGACCATCGCCGGGGGAAGCCGCCGTGCGTAGAAACCCTTCAGCCAATGCCGGATTTCGTCGAGCAACCGCCGATAGGCGGCGGCGTGCCCTGCTTGCGCCGCGGCCATCAATTGGCCCCATTGATCGGCGGACTTGCTCAACGTCAAGCTTCCCGGGGCCAGGGCCGCAGGGCCAGCCGATCGAGGATACGCAAGGCGAAGGCGGGGTTGCACGTCCCGACATTCGGCGAAACCGGCGGGGTGGTTACAGCTTCGCGGGATATAAATATTCGCCGGTTTCCCAGGCCTGGTGCCGGAGTGCTTCGCAAGCGCGGGACTGGGAGTGGATTTGACTTAATGCGCACCCGGGATTTCTCCGTTCAGGCGCATGCGGCTCGGATCGATGCCGAATTCGCTGCGAAAGCTTCGGCTGAAATGGCTGCGGCTGGCGAAGCCGACATGATGGGCGATGTCGGAGATGGACATCTCCGTCGACAGGAGGATGCGCCGCGCTTTGTCGAGACGCGCACGGCTGACGAATTCCATGGGGGGCGATCCCACCGTCTCTGCGAAGACCTTGGCGAATTTGGACCTGCTCATGCCCGCGGTTCGGGCGAGATCCGCCAGACTATGATCCGCGGTCGGGTCCTCGACGATCAGCGCCACCGCACGAGCGAGCGACGGCCGCTCGAACAGGCCCGGGAGGACGTTCCGTGCACCGCGCTCCTGCGCGGAGCGGCGCAACGCCAAGATGACGCACGCCTTCATCAGCGATCCGATCAGCGCCTTGCTTCCTAGCGACGCAACGCCCGTTTCCCGAAGGATCGTCGCGAAAGCGACACCGACGATCGGCTCATCGGCGACGTGAGCACAGATCGGCCCTTTCAGTCCCTCGAATGGCCCGAACGAA
Source organism: Sphingomonas sp. TREG-RG-20F-R18-01 (assembly GCF_022662475.1). Taxonomy (GTDB): domain Bacteria; phylum Pseudomonadota; class Alphaproteobacteria; order Sphingomonadales; family Sphingomonadaceae; genus Sphingomonas. The sequence continues at coordinate 643 of NZ_JAKNQQ010000003.1, read as the reverse complement.
CCGCCGATATCGGCTTTGATCTGGCCGCAGGCGACGACGACGCTGCTCCGGCTTCCCAGGGTCGCGTCGTAATGCATCAGGCCGTCGCGCCGCCTGCGGCACGTCTCCCGCGCGGTAAAGATCTCGGAGGGCGTGGCCGAGCCGCCGATCATCTGATCGATATAGGCCGGCACCAGAACAACGCTGCCCACCGGCGCCGCGATGCGCTCGCCGCCCGGGAAACCAAGATAGAGCGTCCCAGCAAGGACGAAGTGCACTTCGATCTTGTCGAGTTGCTTGATTTCGATCGCCGAAGTCGCGGTGAACTCACAGACCGCGAACGCCTTCACGTCCACCGTGAGTGCAGCGAGAATCTGCTCGATGGCGGCGTCGTTCATGACCGACACTGTGTGCGGTTTTATCGCCGGGGTTCCAGACGATTCGCAACGAAGCGGAAGATACGGATGATGCGGCACGGCGTGGGATGATCGGGCACGGGCGTAGCAAGGGGGAATATATCTGTGAAAAGCGCCATGCCGGTGGCCTCCGACTCGTGGATGCAAAACGGCGCGCACACCCCGACTCACGGGCTTTTGTACGGGACACCGTAACCGCGCATACGCGACGTGCCTTCGGGCGGAGCTGCGGCAGTAACGGTCGACCG
>NZ_JAKNQQ010000029.1 GCF_022662475.1 Sphingomonas sp. TREG-RG-20F-R18-01 | reverse complement strand
GGTCTCGTGCCGCGACTGCCAGACTATCAGCCAGCCGCCAGCGCCGTTCCACGTCGTGCCGCGCGGATGGGCGGGGGCCAGCTTCCTCGCCATGCTGCTGTTCGAGAAGTACGGCCAACACCAGCCGCTCAACCGCCAGGCCGAGCGGTTCGCGCGCGAAGGCGTACCGCTGAGCGTCTCGACGCTCGCCGACCAAGTTGGCGCCGCCGCATTCGCGCTGATGCCACTCTATAGGCGGATCGAGGATCACATCCTCGCCGCTGAGCGCTTGCACGGTGACGATACGACCGTTCCTGTCATGGCTAAGGTCAAGGCAGATGTTGCTCGGCTGTGGGTTTATGTCCGGGACGATCGGCCGTTTGCCGGCGCCGACCCACCCGCAGCGCTGTTCCACTATTCACGCGACAGGCGCGGCGAGCACCCACAGGCACATCTCGCGTCCTGGTCAGGGATTTTCCAGGCTGACGCCTACGGCGGCTATGGCGAGCTGTACCGCGAAGGTCGTGCGCCGGGCTCAGTACGCGAAGCCGGGTGCTTCGCGCACGCCCGACGCAAGTTCTTCGAGCTCGCCGACGTCGCAGGCGCCGCGCGCAAGAAGAGCCGCGGCGAGCGGACCGGCATGATCTACCCGATCGCGCTCGAAGCGGTGCGGCGCCTTGACGCTCTGTTCGACGTCGAGCGCACCATCAACGGCAAGTCCGCTGCCGACCGGCTCGCGGTACGCAAGACGCTCAGCGCGCCGCTGATGACCGAGCTCCACACCTGGCTCACCGCCCAACGCGCGATCCTGTCGCGCAACCACGATCTCGCCAAGGCGTGTCTCTACATGCTGCGCCGCTGGGATGCGTTCACGCACTTCCTCAACGACGGCCGGGTCTGCCTCACCAACAACGCCGCAGAGCGCGCCCTTCGCTGCGTCCCACTCGGCCGCAAGGCCTGGCTGTTCTGCGGCTCGGACCGCGGCGGTCAGCGCGCCGCCGTCCTTTACACGCTGATCCAGACCGCCCGCCTCAACGATGTCGACCCGCAAGCCTGGCTCGCCGACGTGCTCGCCCGCATCGCGGACCACCCCGCGGCTCGGCTCGACCAGCTATTGCCGTGGAACTGGGCACCTCGAATCCAAGTCGCGAAGGCCGCCTGATGTCGGCACCGTCCATGGTTTTCACCGCTCGCTACGCCGCGAGCTGGCTTGGCGTCGACATCGACGTGGTCGAGGTACTTGCCCAGGAGATGTCGCCCGAAGATGGTTGCCTGAACGTCATCGGAAGCCTCGACGACGACGCTGTCTCCACAACTGCGTTCACCAGACGCGGTCTCGATCACCTCGACGAATTTCTCGACCAACGCCGCTCGGATTTTATGCAGGAAAGCTAACATCATCCGCGGCCTTCGGCGGATGGATACGGCGGAGTCGACCAAAGACCGATATTAAGACGCGTTTCCGATCATCCGCTTTGACCGGCGCGAACGGCAGGTTCCGTTAGGACCCGATGTTCAGCGCGGACGGAGTGAACGACTGGCATTTGTCGCAAGCCGCCGTGCCTTCCCCGTCGGAAAACACATGAATTCCGACGACACCGCCGAAGCGTAGGCATCCGGTGAGGACCGCGTTTACGCGGCCTTGAGCAGTTCTGCTGGTCGTCGCCAGTTCCAAGGTAGCAGTTCGTAAAGCTGGCTCTGCTGGATGTCGGCGATGCGAGCGAGGACGTCGGCGAGCCAGGCTTGCGGCTCGATGTCGTTGAGCTTGGCGGTGCCGATCAGCGTATACATGAACGCGGCGCGCTCCCCGCCGCGGTCGGAGCCTGCGAACAGCCATGCTTTGCGGCCCAAGGCCACGCCGCGCAGCGCGCGCTCGGCGGCGTTGTTGGTCAGGCAGATACGGCCGTCGTCGAGGAACCGGGCGAACGCAGCCCAGTCCTTGAGCATGTAGTCGATCGCACCCGCGACCGGGTTGTGGCGTGCGAGCGCGGCACGCTGGGATCGCAGCCACTGCTCCAGGTCTGTGACGAGCGGGAGCGCGATCTCGTGGCGCATGGCAAGCCGCTCCGCGATGGTGTTGCCGTTGAACGCGCGTTCGGCGTCGAAGATCACGTCGATCCGCCTGACCGCTTCGGCCGCGATCGGCGAGATGACCGATGCACCCTTACGCCGCTGCAGCTGCGCGGCGATGTCGCCCAGCTCGAAGAACTTGCGCCTGGCATGTGCCCAGCAGAGTGCACGGATGACTGGTGACGGCGACCGATCGGAGCGGAACAGGGTGTTGTAGCCGGCATAAGCGTCGGCTTGCAGGATACCGCCATAGCCGGTGAGATGTGCGACCGGATGTTCGGCGCGACGATCGCGCGAATAGCGGAACAGGGTAGCTGGCGGCGCAGGCCCTGCGAACGGTCGGTCATCGCGCACGTAGGTCCATAGGCGTCCGACATGGGCCTTGGTCTTCGCCAGCACAGGCACGGTCGTGTCGTCACCGTGGAGCCGCTCGGCGGCTAGAACGTGCGCCTCGATCAGCCGGTGGAGCGGCGCGAGTGCGGCCGCGCACGCCCCGACCTGGTCGGCGAGCGTCGACAGACTGATCTCCACGCCCTCCCGAGCATAGCGGTCGCGCTGGCGGTTGAGCGGCTGATGCGTCCCGAACTTCTCGAACATGACCATCGCCAGAAAGCTCGGTCCGAACAGTCCGCGCGGCGTCGCATGGAACGGAGCAGGTGGCTGAGTGATGCCCTCGCACACGCGGCAGGCGAACCGCTCACGAACGGTCTGCACGACCTTCCACTGCCGCGGGATCACCTCCAGCGTCTCGGTCACGTCCTCGCCCAGCTTCGACAGCCGGTCCGACCCGCAGCAGGCGCAACTGGTCGGCGCGGCAACGACGACGCGCTCGCGCGGCAGATGCGCCGGCAACGGCTTGCGCGAAGGTCGCGTCCGGGTGAACGCCTCGACAGGGGTGCCGGCCGCGGCACGCTGGCCCAGAGCCTCATCCTCGCCGGCGCTCGCCTCCAGCTCCTCCAGACCAAGCTCGAGCTGGTCGATCAACAACTGGCCGCGCTCGGAACGCTGCCCGTAAAGTGCCCGACGCATCTTCTCGTTCTGCAGCTCGAGCAGAGCCACCCGGGCCGCCAGATCGGCGTTGATCGCCTTCGCGCGGGCAGCTTCGGCCTCGGCATCCAGAAGTGCCGCGCGAAGCGCCGTGACATCGCTGATGGGTGCCGCTGCCATGGCTTGAGGATAGCAAAAAAGCCCCGGGAAACCTAGCTTTTTAGCATCATCCAGCGGCCTGCGGACGCCATGTCATGCGCGGATTACGCCAGTCGATCGCTTCGAGCAGACACGCCATCTGCGACGCGGTGATCGCTACGACGCCATCAGTCGCCGCAGGCCATATGAACCGTCCACGGTCGAGCCGCTTGGCATAGAGCGACATACCCACACCGTCATGCCACAGCACCTTGATCAGATCGCCGCGTCGTCCACGGAAGATGTAGAGATCGCCGGCATGCGGGTCGCGCTTCAGCCTTGCTGCACCAGCAACGCCAAACCGAACATCCCACGGCGCATGTCTGTGCACCCGGTCGCGAGCCAGATCCGGACGTCGCTTCGGACCGGGATCATCGCCTGAGCGACCGCACCACAGCCGCCACCAATGCGGGCGGCGCATCGCTTGCGATCCGCAGCACCGCCCCGCCGACCTCCAGCACTATCGCGCATCCTGCCGCGGCCTCAGGCTCGGCGCCGACCGTCACCGCCGCGAAGCCCGGCGACACCGGCTCGGCAAGATCGCGTCGCCACCGATAAAGCTGGCTCGGCCGCAGGTCGGCACGCCGCGCGATCTCCGCCACGCTCGCTCCCGGCTCGCAGGACGCCGCCACCAGCGCCCGCTTCTGATCGTCCGTCCAAACCCGGCGCCGATCCACGCCCGAAATAATCGTGATCTGACTCATCGCACCATCGCTAACACCGGTGCAAACACCGTCGCTTGCACCAGTGCTACGTCAGCCGATCACCCGTTCCCGGCAAGGCGGTCCACACCGGAGGGGTACTGTCCTCGACGTTCCGTTCGGCCTGCTTTTGAGCGGCTTTAAATGGTCTTTCGGGAAAACGGTTTTAACCTGCTCAGGACGCGTTGGTGACTGGTCTGCGTCCACCTCCGTCTTTGATCCCAAGCTAGGCTGACCGTCATTGCATCTTGCTACAAGCGCGTTCAATGGAGTTCGCGTCCCAGGCGTTTAATGCTTCCGTGACCGCAGCATCAAGGTCTTCGGTCGACACGCCATCTCGGGCTTGAATGGACAGGCCTACCAGCAGTGCTTCAAATAATGTGGCTAACCCGGCATGATTGGTGTCAGGCCGCAAGGTTCTGTCGTCGATCGCATTGGTGATGCAGGCCAGGATCGCCTCACGGTTCGCCGCCCGCTCAGCGCTCGTCAGCGCTTGAACGGAGTACCCGCCCTGAGAGCAGATCGTACTCGACAATGTAACCATACAACCCGTCGGATGATTTGGCGCAGTCTGCATCTGCGCGGACTCGCGTAACGCCCGCTCGAGCCGCTGTCGCGGTGGCAAGCCTTCATCGCGCAGTACCATCATGACCGCGCCGTGCGTTGTAAGATATCTGTTCAGCGTTTCGCGATACAGCGCCTCCTTGGAACCGAAAGCTGCGTAGAAGCTCGCTGACGAGATGCCGCCCATCGTCCGGCGAAGTCGTTCCAGCGACACGCCTTCGAAACCATGCTCCCAAAACAGGTGCATGGCGTGGAGCACGGCTTCGTCACGATCGAAGGCGCGCGGGCGTCCGGTCCGGGCCAAATCAAGCTCCTTTGCTGATTTCTGAAGTAGGCGATCCGGAAATCGTTGACAACCTAGCGACGCCAACGCTATTTCAGGATCGATCAGTCCATAAGTAAGGTTTGCTATGACAAAACCGATAGGACGCATGCTGAGGATGGACGAGGCCAGCTACAGTTCGCTGCGCTTTTGGCACTAGCTAACTCGACGCCTTCCTTAGCGGGACTTACGCTCTCGCGATCGCTCTCTCCTCGCTTCAGCCGTACCGGCAAAGGTTCACGCCCGGCCCAGGGGATGCCGCATGATCCTCGTCCCAAAGAAAAGGACTGCTGATGCTCTTCACCCTTCTTGAGCGCGCCGCTGTGGGGCTCGCCCTGACCACCTCGCTTGCAACCATGACGCCCGCGGCGCTCGCATCTCCGGTAGCCGCAGCTACGGCCCCGGCCACGGAAGAGTTTCCGGCACCGATCGGCTTCACCCCCGGTTACGCGCGCGTAGACGGCGTAAAGTTGCATTATCTGAAGGCCGGCGCTGGTCCGCTCGTGCTGCTGGTCCATGGCTTTGGGCAAAGCTGGTACGAATGGCACCATCTAATGCCGCTATTAGCGAAGACGCACACGGTGGTGGCGGTGGATCTGCCGGCCTTAGGAATGTCCGGCGCACCGAAATCCTATGCCGGTCAGGACATAGCGCCGCTGCTCTACCAGTTTGCCAAGAGTTTCAGCCCTAAGGCACCATTCGATCTGGTGGCCCATGATATCGGCATTTGGAACACCTATCCGATGGTCGTCGCGCATCAGGCTGACATCCGCCGCCTCGTCTATATGGAAGCTCCAATCCCGGACGCACGGCTCTATGAATTTCCCGCCTTCACACCTCAAGGAGAATCGCTCGTCTGGCACTTCAGCTTCTTCGCAGCGGGAGACATGCTGCCCGAAACGCTCATAAGCGGTCACGAGCGCTTCTTTCTCGAGCATTTCATCAAGATGCACGCTACTAACACGGGCGTCTTTTCGCCGGCGTTGCTCAACCTTTATGGCCAGTCCTACGCGAAGCGGGGGACGCTCCACGGTGGCTTCGAATATTACCGCGCCCTCAACGAGACCGCGCGCCGTAACAAGCCTTTGTCCGCGACCAAGCTAACGATGCCGGTGCTCGCCATCGGCGGCGGCGGGAATGGCGGCATGGGCACCCTCGAAGGCGACCAGCTGAAAGAATATGCGACGAACGTACGAGGCGTAGTGATGCCCGGTTGCGGCCACTGGCTGCCGGAAGAATGCGCGGCAAAGCTCAACCCGATGGTTGTCGAGTTTCTCGAGAAATAACCCTGGTCTCGGTCAGCAACGAGCCCGTCGTTACCGCAGACTTTATAGGAGCTCCATCACATGCAAAGCGCCGACACCGTTGACACCTCGATTATCTATGTCACCTACGAGGGCGGCCCGCAGGACAGGTTCGACCGCGACTATTACCTCGCTCATCACTTGCCTTTGGCACGCGCAGCCTATGAACAATATGGCTTGCTTAGTCTTGCCGCGTTCTTTCCGGCGGAATCAGCGCTAGGAACGATCGCAATTGCCGAGTTCCGGTATTCGAGCGTGGAAGCGGCCCAAATGGCATTCGGATCGACTGAGGCGGATCGGGTTCGGGCCGACATTCGCAATTTTACCACGTTAACGCCGAAGAGATCGCACCTGATGCCGCTCAACTAGAGCGGCCGGTGAAGCAGGGGGCCGCAATACGGCGCGTAGCTGTGCGCGGTTTGCGGGCGCCACATATGAGCGTGAATGCGCCTCAACTACCATATTCCTTCAGGAGACCACATATGCAGATCGGCATTATCGGTTTGGGCGCAATGGGAAGCGCTATGGCCAAAAACCTCGCCGCGGCGGGACATGAGGTGCGGGCGTGGAACCGCTCGGGCGATGGGATCGAAGGCGTGACGATGCTGGATACGGCTGCCGAGGCGTTCAACGCCGATGCCGTCCTGACGATGCTGTCGGACGACGAAGCGATCCGCACCGTCGTGCTGGAGCCAAATCTGCTCGGGGGCGCTCGCGCCGGATTGGTTCACGTCGTCGCGTCGACCATCTCGGTCGCCTTCTCGCAGGGTCTCGTCGCAGCTCATGCCAGCGCTGGGATCGGCTATGTCGCCGCGCCCGTCCTTGGGCGGCCCGATGTTGCTGCAAAAGGTGAGCTCAACATCTTGGTCGGTGGCGATTCGCAAGCGATCGACACCATTCGCCCGATACTCGAAGTGATCGGCGGCCGGATTTGGCCGATGGGGGCAGAGGCGCCGACCGCCAATGCCGCCAAGATTGCATGTAATATGATGATCACCATGGCGATCGAGGCCATGGCGGAAGCCGTGGTGCTGACCGAAGCAAACGGACTGTCACGCGAGGAGTTCTTCGCGCTCATCCTTGGCACGTTGTTCGGCAGCCGGTCCTATCAAGTCTACTCCGCCAACATCGCCAGGAGCGACTATCGGTCCGGTTTCAAGGCGACCCTCGGCCTCAAGGACCTTCGCCTTGCGCGGGAAGCTGCCGGTGCTGCGGGCAAGGTGCTGCCGATGCTGGACGCGGTACATGGGCGCATGGCTGAGGCGGTGGAAGCAGGGTTCGGCGATCAGGATTGGTCGACGATGGCCAAGTTCACTCTCGAGAATTGATGTCCGGATGAGTCGGTGGTGTCGCGCCGTGCGCAGGCGGCGAAGTATATCAGCGCTAGAGAGAGGGGTCGACGTTGTAATGGAACAGAAAACGGGATCAAAACCCAACATGACATTCGGCACAAAGATGGTTGACACGACTGCGTTTAGACGACCTACACGAAGGCGCAGCTTACATGTCATCGATCTCAATTGTTTCCCGATCGCCTATGATGATGTCTCTATCGAGAGGCGATGATGCGCCACTTCACGCACGGATCGGGTTCGGCCTATCCTCACAGATAACAGGTACGGCCGCCATCGACGACGAGCGTGGCACCCTGAACGAAGCGCGCCTCATCCGAGGCCAGGAATGCGATCGCCGCGGCCACATTGTCGACCGTGCCAAATTCGCGCGGATCGATGTTCTCGTTGCCGCTGTCGACGTTGGGATTAGTGTGGAGGAAGGGTGTCTCGATCGCGCCGGGAAGCACCGAGTTTGCCCGTATGCCGCGCTACCGGCCTTCGATCGTGATAGTGCGAGTGAGCGAATCCAGCGCCGCCTTGGCCGCAGCATAAGGACCGATGCCGGTGGAGGTTGCGAAAGCATGGATGCTGGAGACGTTGACGATGGCAGCACCCTTGCGTGCGTGCAGCAGCGCTTCGCGCGCGAAATGGAAGGCGCCCATGACGTCCACATCCAGGACCCGACGCCAATCCTTGGTCGATAACTTTACCAGCGGCTCGGTCGTAAGGGCGCCGGCGTTATTGACGACGATATCTAGTCCGCCGAAGCGCTCGCAGGTTTTGGCGACGAGTGCCTTTGCGGTTTTCTCATCAGCGACGTCGCCCGCCAGCATAAGGGTGCCCGGCGCGCCGGCTGCCTCGACCTTGCCCAGTGCATCGGCCAGCCGTCCGGCGTCGCGGGCGAGAAGGGCGAGACGCGCGCCCTCGCTCGCCAGACGCAGGGCGGTAGCGAGCCCGATGCCGCCACTGGCACCTGTGACGATGGCGACCTTGTTCTCGAAACGCTTCATGATCGAACCTCCATGCTATCGGTGCGACGTCCGGCTGTTGTGAACCGGACGTCGCCTGGGCAGTTAGGCCGCTGCGCCGTCCTGGAAGTCCGTGCTGCGGGTTACGGTTTCCCAGGTGTCGAGGTCGTGAGTGAGATCGGCGATCTTCTTGCGGATGAGATCGAGCGCATCGCCGCCGATGACCAGGTGGAGCGGGGGATGCTCGGCCTCGACCGCCTTTATGATCGCCCGGCCGCCCCGCGCCGGGTCGCCCTGCTGCTTGCCGTTAGCGGCGATCACGTTGTCGCGTGCCTTGCCAGCGGTTTCGGCATAGGCCGGCAGTCGGATAGCCGACTGTTTCATAGACGTGCCGCGGAATTCGGTACGGAAGGCACCCGGCTCCACCACGGTCACGCCGACACCAAAGGGTTGCAACTCCTTGGCCAGGGTCTCTGAGAAGCCCTCCACCGCAAACTTCGCCATGTGATAGAAGCCTACTGCCGGAAAGGTGACGAGGCCGCCGACCGAGCTGATGTTGACGATGTGACCGTGACCGCGATCACGCATGCCTGGCAGTACCGCGTTAGCAACCCGCCAAGGCCCGTACACATTCGTTTGGAACATGGCCTCGACGTCGGCTTCCTCGCCCTCTTCGAGCGCAGCAAAATAGCCGTAGCCGGCATTGTTCACGAGCACGTCGACCGCCCCGAACCGCTCCTCCGAGGCGCGAACCGCCGCCGCCACAGAATCGGTGTCGGTCACGTCGAGCGCTACCGCGATCGCTCGCTCACCCGCCTTTTCGACAAGATCGGCCAGGGCAGACGGGTCGCGCGCGGTGGCGACGAGCCGATAGCCGGCCTCAATCACTTGCTCGCCGATCGCGCGTCCCAGACCGGAGGAACACCCGGTGACAAGCCAGACAGCATCGGATTTCAGCATCGTATCACTCCTTCGATTTGATGCTCCTGATTTGGTGCTTCGAGAGGATTGAATTAGACTGTCGTCTTCGAAAGGGTCGTTGAACGAGGTCGAATGATGAAAAGGGGGAACCTGGACGATCTGGCGTCCTTCGCCTGCATCGCCCGGGTAGGGAGCTTCACGCGCGCTGCGGCCGAACTGAAGACGTCCACATCGAACCTCAGCCACGCCGTCACGCAGTTGGAAAAGCGGCTGGGCTATCGCTTGCTCCACCGCACGAGCCGGAGCGTGTCGCCGACCGAGGCTGGTACAGAACTGCTCCGGACGCTCGCCCCGGCGTTACGGAGCATCGAAGGCGCGCTTGATGCAGTTGGTTTGGGTCATGACGCGGTGCATGGCACGCTACGCATCACCGCCACTCGCGAAGGCTATGACGCAGTCGTTCGCCCAGTGCTACCAGCGTTCGCCCGCGCGCATCCGCACGCCACGGTCGAGGTTCTGATCGAGTATGGCTTTCGCGACATCGTCGCCGATGGCTTTGACGCCGGTATCCGGTTGGGCGAAAAGCTCGAACGGGACATGATCGCCTTGAAGGTCGGGGGTGACTTGCGAATGGCTGTGGTCGCGGCGCCTCAATATCTAGCCGACCACCCCCACCCGAGTGAGCCGCGGGACCTGGTCGATCATCGGTGCATCAATTATCGGATGATTGCCGCCGGCTCCCTATACCCGTGGGAATTTGAGCGTGACGGACAGTCCGTGGAGGTCCGCGTATCGGGACCGCTGACGTTTAATGAACCGGCTCTCATGCTCGATGCAGCCATCGCGGGATTAGGTGTTGCCTATGTTCTTGAAGAAAGGGCTGCAGCGCTCGTCGAAGCTGGGCGGTTGGTTCGCCTGCTTGAGGATTGGACGCCGCCGTTTACGGGTTTTTACCTGTACCACCCGTCACGCCGGCAGGTCAGACCGGTTCTCTCCGCCTTCATCGCCGCAGCTCGAACAGCCCGGTATATGTAGACTGCACACAGTGTCAGGAAACGCTCGATCAACCTTCTTTTGCAAAGCAACGGCTGCGTATTACGCTCTTGCCCTAAATCTCTTTTAGAAAGTTAAATCAGGATACGCGTCGTTCATCGAACGCCGTC
>NZ_JAKNQQ010000028.1 GCF_022662475.1 Sphingomonas sp. TREG-RG-20F-R18-01 | reverse complement strand
ACATGCGGTTTGGGACGACGTTCAACGCAGGCGGGGCGAACAGCGGATCTTACCTGAACCCGAGTTACGCCGCGCTGATCGAAGCGGATTGCGACATCGTAGTGCCCGAGAACGAGCTGAAGATGCCGTCCCTTCGGCCGACCGAGGCGACGTTTAACTTCGGCCCCGCAGACGCCATGCTCGCCTATGCCGAATCAAAGGGTATCGCGATGCGCGGCCACAACCTGCTGTGGTACCGGCCGGATTCGTACATCCTGCCCAGCTGGGTCATTAACGACAAGGTGCTGGCGGGCTCCGATGCCGCTGCGGCGCGAGCCCGCGCCCAGCAGATCGTCGTTGACCACATCACCGGGGTCGCGGCGCAATACGGCGATCGGATCAAGAGCTGGGACGTCGTTAACGAGGCGGTTGACCCCGGCACGGGCGCCGTGCGCAACAACGTACTGGCCCAGGCGGTGGGCGGCGACACTACCCTGCTCGACCTCGCGTTCCGAACCGCCCGCGCCAAGCTGCCGAATGCCGAGCTCGTCTACAACGACTACATGGACGGCGGCACGCCCACTCACCGGACCGGCGTGCTTGACTTGCTGAAGGGGTTCAAGGATCGCGGCGTGCCGGTCGACACGTTAGGCGTGCAGTCGCATATCGGCTTCTATGGGCTGACCGGCTCTGACCCGATCAATAGCGCGATCAACTACAACATCAGCAACATGAAGCCGTTTCTCGATGCGGTGGTCGCGATGGGCTACAAGATCAAGGTCACCGAAATGGACGTGAACGACGTCAACGTGCCTGGCACGAACGCGGATCGCGACGCGGCGACCGCAGCCTTTGCGAAAGCCTGGTTGGACCTGATCCTCAGCTACGGCAACAGCGTGAAAGACGTTCTGTTCTGGGGCATGTGCGACAAGTATAGCTGGCTGCAGGACTCCGCTTTCGGCTCGCGGTCCGACGGGCAGCCGAAGCGGCCCGATCCGTACGATGCGAACTTCCAGCCCAAGCCGATGCGCCAGTCAATCATCGACGCCTTTACGGCAACGACTAAGCGCAGCTAGGAGCCGATGACAGGATAGCATTCATCCCGGAGATACGTCGCGTCATCCGGCCGGCGCAGCGGCACGACGGCAACCGCGAACTGATCGGCAAGACGTTGCGAAAGTGACCCCTTTTGCAACCTCACTCGTCGGGCCGGCCAAATAGCCGACCGAAGAACCCGCGCTTGGATTCCGCGGGACCAGGTCCTGCTAGCAACCCAATCACTCGTGCCTGCGCCTCGCGCCGTTCCTCGTCAGACCGATCAAGGCGCTGACGAAGATCACAGATCGTGCCGTCTCGGTCGCGTAACTGTTCTAAAGCGGCATCAAGGCGTGCCTGTAACACGTTGGAATTGGCGGTGTTACCTATGTCACTGTCGGTGTTGCGCATCGTTTCAGGAAGCGTTTCGCTAACCGTTGCAGATGGCTTCGGTGGATAGACCCGGTGCAGTTCAACCGGCTCAATCGAGAATGACCCGCTTTCGTTCTTAACCGCTGATATTCGACCGCTGTTGATCGCTCGCGAGATGGACGCCTTGCTGATGCCGGTAGCCTTAGCGGCCTCGCCCAAGGTGTAAGCCATCTTCCAGTACCCCGTTGCGTATCGTTTCAAATTGTAGTCCGCTAACAGTTAGCAGGAACACCTATCCTTGAAAATGGATCAGACTCGCCCCCACTTGGCGGAACATCCCGTAACCCATTTCGTCCAGTCCGCCTTGAGGGCATCCCCGACAAGCTGGCGGCGGCGGTCCTTAAGGATTTTGACGTATTGGTCGGCAAGCCGTTGGACGGCATGGCCGCCGCCTAAGGTCCGGCCGATCGCATAGAGTTCGGGAGTTTTAAATTCGTCCACGCGGTCGTCGGCAGGCCAGCGCAGGGTATCGGAAACCGACATGCGCGTGGCTGCTACAGCGATGAGGCTGGCAGCATCAACGACGGTATCGGCGGTGCCTTCACGCCGCGATCGACGTCCAGTGCTATGGCGTTCCGCCTCATCGGCCGCAGCGTTGGTGGCGTCATCATCCTTCGGGGAAAAGGTAATGGTGACGTGCGTGATTTTGCCTCTGGCTCCACGTCGCTCTAACCAGTCCATCGTGAAGGCGGCGAGCTGATCGATTTCGGCTTTACCAGGCGTTAGCACCAGACGGCGAAAATCGGAGAAGTTGGGCATCGAGTTGGACGGTGCCCCCAGCCGCTCCCGCAGCTCATCGACCGTCCCGGACCATGTTGGGTTGCGACGCCCAGCCAGCAGGCAGCCCATTTCGTAAAGGGTGATTGCATATTTTGACCGGAAGGCGAGCAGAGCAGCCCGGTTGAGGCGAGCGTAATAATCGCTTCCCTGCAGGATAGCCCTAGCTGGTGCCGTGAACTCCCATTCAACGGTGGCCCGGCCATCTTCCGCGTGTTCGTTGAGCGTCCAAGCCAACAGGGCGGCGGTGAGGGTCGCGGCGCGCCCTTGGGCCGAGGTCGAAGGCATCTGGAATTTTACATCCATCAGCTCGTTGAGCGTGTCTTGAACCCGATCGTTGGCATTGTGAGTGCCCCGCAGTTCACGCTTGGCGATGACGTGCGATCCTGGCTGCCAGGCTTCGCCAGCAGCTTTGGCGATCAGAAGAGCTAGTGTCTTGCGAGCTGCCAAGGAGGGCGATGTACCCGCACCGAAACGGGCTTCGATGAACTCGCCGGCTTTGACGATAGCATGGCCGTCACGGACTGAAGCCGTGGAAGCCGCTTTCATAGTGCGGCCGATGGGGAGATCGTCGGGCACACCAAGAGCTTAGTCAGTTGCGACATAAGATCAATGCTATTGTCCTAGATCGCACGGAAACCCCGTTCCTCATGATAGCACCCCATTTGTCGTAACTGGCCACCCCATTTGTCGTAGGTGAGCACCCCATTTGTCGTAACTGGTCACCCCATTTGTCGTAAGTCGAGGTGTTTATCCGCAATTAATCAAATGCTTAACCTCCATGAATCATTGAATCATAGAGAATCTAGAATCATCGCGGGTGCGCACGAGGAAACGGCAGCGTGATGATGTATGGAATTGGCCTACGGCCAATGCGCTAGTGATGCGTGCCGGCTACGCCGTCACAGGGCGGCCTAGCGGCCGCAGGCTTGGCGAAGAAGGAGTCGGACAAGGAGGGCGATCATCTGCCGACTGTCACGCGTCATGGCGGTTCAGCGAGGGATTAGATCCGACCCGCTTCCACCAGCTGGCCAAGCAGGGCGTTCACACGGGTCTGCCATCCGGGGCCGCTGCCCCGCAGATGCTCGACCGTCTTGGCATCCAAGCGGATTTTGACTTCCACCTTCGGCGCTTCCGACTTCGGTCGCCCACGCCGGGAGGGCGTCATGCCGGCCATGAACGTGGCGTCCATCGGCGGGTTGTCATCGTGCAACTCGGGATCAAACTTGGTCATAGTAGAACCTCACCTCGTGCTTTTCGGCCGGCCGCAGACTGATGGCCCGCACTACATCCTCGCGAGAGCCCTCGGTAAACACCAGCACGTGCAGGCGATCGCCGATCAGACCCAGGGCAACGAACCGAACCTCGCCGTAATCGAAGCGGTTATCCTCGCGCTCCAACGCCGTGTCCCAATCGAACCCCTCCGCAGCCTGCAGCGACATGCCGTGCTTGTCGGCATTGGCGCGGTCCTTGGCCGGGTCGAACTCGATTTCCATGAAATTCTGTACACCCATTAAATAGCACGAACAACATTTATCGTGCACCCATAAATTACCCGGCCGGCTGTGCCTGTAGCGGCACCCAGTCGCCCTTGCAGGTATGGGTCTTTGCGTTCCAGTGACCGCCACAGCCGTACAGATGCTGCTCGATTTTGGGTTCCTTGGCCCATTGGTAGGCGAGGGCCGCGGCAAAGATCAGCCCCAGCCCGATCAGGGCGGCGTAGAGCCATTCCTTGAGCCGGTCCCACCACATCCTGCTACTGGCCCGCTGCAGCTCCCCTGCGGCTCGCTGGAGGTCGTGCAGCACCGATCCGGTCTGTTGGCCCCATTCGGCACGCTGTCGGGCCTCCTGCTCGATCTGGCGGGCGAGCGTGGCCGATTGCTCCGCGACCCCCTCTGCCCCGGCCTTGCGCATGGCATCGAGGAGGACGCGGTAGTCGGCTTGAGGATCGCCGGAGGGAGGGGGTGCGTCGAAGTCGGCGGGATCGAAGGATTCAGCCATCGGCAGGGCGACCCTGGAAGGTCCATCCCGCAAACGCCTTGTGGTCCTGATCGCGGTTGATCCGCTTCATGAGCGTGTTCAGTCGATCTTCCCACTCCGCGTCCTTCATCGCAGCATCGAGAAGCAGGCCGCCAAGGATGATTTTGCGGCGAGCATCGGCCTTGCGGTTGAGGGTGGCCGCGCGAGCTTCCAGCGCCTGGAGCTGTGCCTTTGCCTGCTCGACCTTGCGACGGGCTTTTTCGATAGATTCGAGTGTTGGTGCCGCCATGTTCCCACCTGAAAGCATGAATACGAAGTGAGCATAACGCGTAACAAGGCAGCACGCTACCAGAAGGACCGAAGGGAGTGAATGGCGCACTTATGCAAACTTGCGTTTGCGTGCGTCGGGGGATACCCCCGAACCCCAGCGGGCTAACGCCCGCGCCATGCTCCCGCATGGCAAGGAGAGCGCGGCGATGGCGAGCTTCCATCTTGCGGTGAAGACGATAGGCCGTTCCGCCGGTCGCAGTGCGACGGCAGCAGCGGCCTATCGTGCGGGCGTGGAGATTGCGGACGAGCGCACCGGCATCGTCCACGACTACACCCGCAAGCAGGGCATCGAGCATCGCGAGATCGTCGCGCCCGCCGACGCACCCGAGTGGGTGCGCGACCGGTCGGCGCTGTGGAACGCCGCCGAGCAGGCCGAGACGCGCAAAAACTCGACGGTCGCGCGGGAATACGAAATTGCGCTCCCGGCCGAGTTGTCGGCCGACGAGCGGCGCGACCTGGCGGTGGGCCTGGCGCGGGAGATCAGCGAGCGGCACGGGGTGGCGGTGGACGTGGCGATCCATGCACCTGGTCGGCAGGGCGACCAGCGCAACCACCATGCACACCTCCTGACCACAACGCGGCGGATCGGCGCGGAGGGGCTAGGGGAGAAGAGCCGGGAACTGGACCAGAAGACGAGCGGGGAGGTCGAGCGCTGGCGGGGGCGCTTCGCGGAGATGCAGAACGCGGCCCTGGAACGGGCGCAGGTGGCCGAGCGGGTCGATCATCGCAGCCACCAGCGGCGCGGAATCGAGCAGGAGGCGACGGTGCATATGGGCCCGAGCGTCATGGCGATGGAGCGCCGGGCCGAGCGGGAGGCGCAGCGCGACGGGCGCGAGTACGAGCCGGTGACGAAGGTCGCGCAGCACAACGCTGGCGTCCTCGAGCAACGGTCCTTGCGTCAGTATATCGAGCGCGGATCGGAGTGGCTGCGCGACGTAGGGCAGCGGATGGCGGGGCGGCTGCACGGGTTCGCGGCGACGTTGAGCGGCGCGGTCGAGCGCGATCGGCGCGAAGCGGCGGAGGCGCAGCAGCGCGAGCAGCTCGCCGCCGAACGCGCGCGCCTATTGGCGCAGGAGCGCCAGCAGGCCCATGCCCGGGAACAGGTGGCCGAGCGGTTCAGGACGATCGCGGCGCGGCGCGAGGCGGGCGCCCCAGGCTATGGCGACCACAGCAGCGATTGGCGGGCGGTGCCTGAGGCCCTGCGCAAGGCGGTGGACGCCTATAACGGGGCGGACCAGCACACCAAGGATCTGTATATCGAGCGGATCCAGCGCGAACCCCAGATGGCGCACGCCATGGGGCAGCTCATCCACGATCGCGAGCGCGTCCTGCAACGCGATCGGGATCAGGGGTTGAGCCGGTAGCGGATCCAGAGCGCCCAGTGGCAGGTCATCACGGTCGCTGAGCAGGCTAGGAGATCAGGCAGGAGCGTAAGCGCGACAAGGACCGGGCCGCGACGATCGCGGTGGCCAAAGGCAACTGCCTTGGTGCGATCAACGGGCGGGGTAAATCAAAAATGGCGGGGAGATCCCCGCCATTTTTTAGCGTTTAGATGATCCGGACCAAATACCTTTACCGACCCCAGTCTCCCCGATCGTCATGATGATCTTGGTGCCAATCATGCCTGCCATCATCATTTTGATAATAGCGGTTGTCATACCCGCGATTGTACTGGGCGTAGGGCTCTTGCTGATGATGGCGGTACTGCTCCCACTGGCGATGGCGCTCGAAATTACGATAACGCGCGGCCTGCTCATAGTTATAGGAACGATTGTAGCCGTCTTGCTGATAGTACGACTGCGCCGACGCGGGCACAGCGGCGATACCACCAACTGCAACGCTGGCAAATGCTGCGACGGCGATGAACTTCTTCAACACGGCCCTTCTCCTTACGGTCGGTGAATCACCGATAAGATGGGTTTAGTCGCAGTGCCGTGCATCGAAGCTGAATACGTAGTTTTCTGACGTTCATCTAAATCGGTGGCGGAACGGGTTAATACAGGCTTTTGCCTATCTTCGCGGCGTATTCCGGATCACGATCAGCGCGGTTTCCGGCAGCAATCGCTGCCTCGATCCATGCCTCGGTGCTTCGGGAGAGGCGATTATTCGGCAGGGCAGTGAGCCGTTGGCATTGGCCCTGCCGATCGGGGCGGTCCTTTTCCATTATCATGCGGCTTCCGCGACTTGGACATGGACGGTCAGGCCTGAGGCGGTGGCAAGGTTTACCAGCGCGTCGAGCGAGAACTTGGCCAGTTTGCCTTGCAACAGGTCGTTGAGGCGGGGGCGAGTGATGCCTACTCATCGCAAAAGGGTCACTTTCGCGACGGCTTGTGATGGACGCAGAGCGAAGCAGCCGTTCCGCATCCGCCCACAGTCCGACATTTACAGGTTCAATTGGTTATGGACCACCCGACTTGGCTGCCTCCCTTTCACCGCATCGAGGCTAACCACATGTATCAACGACACCTTCAAACCAATACCATAAGAAAAATGTACCATTATTTTAGATAGACGTGCAATTTTGATTAATTCCTGTTATGGTGATTGTAAGAGGATATTTGAGAGAGGCGTGTAAACATGAGTGAGGTGATCGCGGTTGATTGCATAGTCCGTCGATCGTCCGGTGGCCCGCAGATGTTGGTACTAGCGGTTAACGCAGCGGGGTCCGGTGGGCGTTCTATTGCTCAGTGCGCTTGGTTTGAAGGAGGCAGTCTCGACAGCACAGGCATCGCTATCGATCAGCTCACCGTGATAACCCCTACTGTGGAGCCCAGTAGGAGCTCCTAGACGTAGGCGTTCCCTTCTGACGCCATATCCGCTCAATTCTTGCTAACCGAAGTGCTGATACCGCCGAATGGTTCGAGCCGCCGTTATTCGTATTGGTCGTTTTAGAAGGTCCGACTGGTTCAAAAGCGGACAGTCCGGAAACGCCGGACCTGGTTATTTCTGATGCAAAAATCAAAAATTTTGCATCAGCGGAACGCGAAGCAGCCCGTCGGCTGACGCTCAATAGCAGCCCTTGCTGCCAATCATCGCGCCTCCTAAACCGGACTGCGATCGCGAGGAAATATCATGAGGATTAGTGGCCAGGTTGCGGACCGAATCGGGGTTAGAATGAGTATCCTAGGCCCGATGATATTGCTGCTAGCTGCCCCGGCCCATCTTCCGATTATTTGGGATATCCTCGCATTTGGAGTTGCGGTGACGGCAATAATCGTTGGCGGGTCCATGCGGTCACATTCTCGGCGGCATCGGCAGGGTGAAAACCCGCGTCAGCTTTAGAGAGGCCACGCTAGAAACCTGCCGATAGGAAATCGGCCAGTTTTCCGAGTTCATGATGCGAAAATCACAGGTTCTGCATCACGCTAGGAACGGTGGAAATCCGGCGCTTCCGTGATGCATATATCCGATGTACATCGATGGATCAAACGGGCTGCATTTTTCGATATTTTAGCTACGGACGGGAAACTACGCTTGGCAGCTCATGTTTCAGTGCAGAATGTAGCACGGAGCTATCATCCGACCTTAGTGTCCGTCCAACGAACTCCTCTAATGCCTTCTGCTGATAGCCTAGCTGTTTCGCAACCTCGCTAAGAAGACCCTTGTTATCGTAAGCCAACAAGACCTTTTCGTAGTCTTGCCCTCCTATCGCAACAGATAGGTTGGTTCTCGCCTCGTTAAATATGGCTGCGGGATCGACACTTGCCGCGGCCTGCCGAAACTCAGCATCCAGGGTAGCTATATCTATTCCAGACAGGCCGATCTTTTTCATCTGAGCGTCTACCCGTCGACGAGTGTATCGCAGGCAAATTTCATCCATCTGCTTTGATGCCTGAGCGAAAACTATGCTCTTAAGCGCGGTTAACGCGGCTTGCGCCTCGTGGACTGAAAACTTCAACGATGCAGCAAGGGCCAGAAACACACCGGGCAAGAGCAATACGTTCTCAATTTCAGACACCGGAAGCCGGTAAACACCCTTGGTTTCGAGGTATGCCGCCTCGACGTCGGTTCGGCCATCTGCATCCACGAGCCCTGCACAACCCACCCGGTGGAGTTCTGGCCTCGCAGCAAATGCCGACACCGTATGGATCACCTGTTCACATGAGCCAACGGGGACAACGGTGAAGTCGTCGTACACGCGGCGGTAAAGCGCGGAGTCCAGGCTGCCACCATCGCCCTCCACAAAGAGCACTGGCCGGCGGCTACCTACTATGGTTGCGACGATATCATCTGGTAATTCGCTGGTTTCAGGGACCCGCTCGATGTCCCACGCGTCCTGCGGCGCTCGCCGAAAGGCGCGAAGTGCGTACTTCGTTGCCGCATGCCGGGAACTTGCAAACTCAACATCGTGTGTGATGTAGAGAAAGCAACAATCCGGCCTTGCTGACTCAATCTCATCCCAAAGTTTTGCCAGGATCGAACGGTTGATATGTAGCTCAGGCTCATCAAATATGAGAAGAGTATTAGGCTTTGCTAGCAAAGCTTGCGCAATTAGGTAAAGCGTGACCCGCTCCCCATCGCTCATATCCGACGCCGAATACTCATCGCCTAAGGGCGGCTTAGTCTTTAAGTTTCCACCGAGTACAAGTAACTGTCTATGCGGAAGTAGGCGCTCCCAAATGCTCTTAAGTTTATCTACCTTTGCGGGAGTAGGCACAATCCTCTCATTCGGCTTACCAAGAGCATCCTGACGATACTTGATAGAAACATCGTTATTCTCGGCATACAGTGCCGCAAGTACATGGTCAAAATCTGACAATAAAGCTGTCTCAGGTTTGCTCTGGTATCGATGGCCGTACTTATGATTAAAATTACCTTGGTCAAATCCGTAGAAGAGCCGATTGGTCGCGATCTCAAGGCTCGGCGGAACAACCGCTGGGTTCAACGTCAGTGATCGATGAGCTGCAATGCGGTGAACCTCGATGCCAGATTGAGACAAGCTAGTGTCGAGGTATACACCCAGTCTTGTTTTGCCCGCCCCGTTTGCGCCGACAAAGACGATGCTGGAGCCAGCACTTACTTCGAGTGGTATAGGCACTCCAAAGCTGGGGACGTCGATCCTACCTGTTAGCGTCACGAGTAATCCCCATTGTTGAAATTGGCGGAAGAAGTGGGATGCGAACCACAGAGCGGTTGCCCGTTCGCCGGTTTCAAGACCGGCTTCTTAATCGCTCGGACACTCTTCCGTACCACCGGCCCAGTTGCTGTTTATGACATGTTTATCGGTGTTTGCACTAGGTTTGAACTATGGGCAGGTGCCTCATAGTTGCCTAGTAGGCTGCTATCAATTTTCCCGATCCCGTAACGCCCGCCACAGGGTCGACCGGCTGACGCCGAGCAGGGTCGCCATGCTGGCGGTGGTCTCGCGATCGGCGGCAATCTCGTCCCTAGCTTTGCGGAGCTGCGCACCGGTCAGGGCGCGAGGTCGACCCAGGTGACGCCCTCGCATGCGGGCGGAAGTCATGCCGGCACGAGTGCGCTCCACAATTAGAGCACGCTCGAACTCGGCCAGCGCCCCCATGATGTGAAACACCAGCTTACCCCCAGCCGAACCGGTGTCGATCGCCTCGTTGAGCGAGACGAACCCGCAACCCCGGTCCTGCAAGGCCGCTACCAGCTCGATCAGGTGCGGCAGGGAGCGCCCTAGGCGATCAAGCCGCCACGTCACGAGGGTGTCGCCATGTTTCAGCGTGGCGAGCGCCTGGTCGAGCCCTGGACGCCGACGCGCAACACCTGAAACACCCTCATCCTCATGGATCATGCTGCATCCAGCGGCGGTCAGAGCATCACGCTGAAGGTCGAGGTTTTGTTCACCGGAGGAGATCCGTGCATAGCCGATTTTCATCCGCTCGTTTTGCTACAGCCTTTCGCGACGGCCAAGCCACTGATTTCGTTGCGTCCGTATCTTGTTGCGAAAGGGAACCCTTTTGCAACATCCGGGAAAGCAGTAGTTGCCCAAAATCGGTCATGGAACGGACCTGGGGCCG
Organism: Sphingomonas sp. TREG-RG-20F-R18-01; assembly: GCF_022662475.1. Classification (GTDB taxonomy): domain Bacteria; phylum Pseudomonadota; class Alphaproteobacteria; order Sphingomonadales; family Sphingomonadaceae; genus Sphingomonas. The sequence continues at coordinate 365 of NZ_JAKNQQ010000028.1, read as the reverse complement.
CGCTCGTAAGCGGAAGATCAGGGGATTGCGGCATGGCCAGACAGCCGCACTTTCTCTTTGGCTATCGATGATGATAGCGTTACCGTCACGTCACGGAAGAGCCGAACAGACAAGTTGGCCATCCGAAGACTGCCGGGAGAGGATTACGATGGCACGCATTGACGGAATCACGCGTCGCAGCACGTTGGCGATGGGACTCGGCATGGCGTTGACGGCATGCGGCGGATCGGACGGAAGCGCGCCGATCACCGGCGTCGCAGGCCCGACGCCGACGCCCACTCCGACGCCCACCCCCACACCCACACCCACCCCCACACCGACCCCGACGCCAAGCGCGTCGATCAAGGCAGTGGCGGAATCACGCA
>NZ_JAKNQQ010000027.1 GCF_022662475.1 Sphingomonas sp. TREG-RG-20F-R18-01 | reverse complement strand
TGCCGAAGCCGAAGGTCAATATTATGCTGCCGCGGACAACATCGATATGGCAGCGTGACTCACAACCCAACGCCTCCGGTAGACCCGGCGCGGTTCAGTCAGACCAGAGATTGCGACATTATTAATCTGGCCCGCAATACCCGTAATAGCGAACGCATTGCGACCTTCGACGGTCATAGCCGTATCGGACGTCGTAAAAATTCCGCTACCGTTTTGGGCGGATCCGCCGAAGGGCAGCGACGTTGTCGTGAAAGTGAAATTGAACTGAGCAGCGCTTGCTGGCGCTGCCGCGAACAAGGCGGCAACCGCAACATAACCCAAAGCTGTTTTCATGATATAGGCCCTCTCCAGATGATGGTGCCTGAACCCGCCCTGAGGTCGCGTCGTCACCGCTAACCAAGTACGCTGATGAAATTGAAAGGTTTCATTCGGTCCAAGAGAAAATTGCGCACGTCCAAGCTGAGACTCCGGCGGTATATGGACAGGCTGCTGAGAAACCAATAAGACGTTGTAAGCTACCTCCTAGGTCAGTAAGACCCATTTGTGGACGTTCACGCCGCCATTTGCGCTCCCCAACTGCCGCCATTCGTTTACCCGTCAACGACCGGTTTCAGGCAGGCCAACTGGACGCATTGACCTGCTGCCCATAAATCATGCCATTGGTAAGTTAGCTCGTGAGATGGAGACGAGCGATGCGGCGAAGCCGATTTACCGAGGATCAGATCATTGGGGTGCTGCGCGAGCATGAGGCTGGCGTGAAGACCGCCGATCTGTGCCGCAAGCACGGGATCAGCGATGCGACCTTTTACACCTGGAAGTCGAAGTACGGTGGCCTGACGGTGTCCGACGCGGCGCGGTTGCGGGCGCTCGAGGAGGAGAACCGCCGGCTGAAAAAACTGCTGGCGGAGTCGATGCTGGACGTGTCGGCGTTGAAGGATGTGCTGGGAAAAAACTGACCCGGTCTGCGGAGCGCTACGCTGCGGTGGAGAAGCTGATGGCCGATCACGGCTTCTCCGAGCGTCGCGCCTGCAGGCTGATCGGGGTCAATCGGTCGGCATGGCAATATGAGCCAATGCGCGGGCAGGATGATGCTGTGCGCGTGCGGATGCGCGAGATCGCGAATGAGCGACGCCGGTTCGGCTACCGGCGGCTGGCGATCCTGCTCGAGCGTGAGGGGAAAGGCATGAACCTGAAGAAGGTATATCGGCTGTATCGCGAGGAGCGGCTGACGGTGCGCAAGCGTGGCGGCCGCAAGCGCGCACTGGGCGCGCGGGCGCCGATGGCGATCCCGCAGGAACCCAACCAGCGCTGGTCGCTCGACTTTGTATCGGACTCGTTGGCCTGCGGCCGGCGGTTCCGCTTGCTCAACGTCATCGACGATTACAGCCGGGAATGCCTGGCGTGCATCGTCGACACCTCGTTGTCAGGCCGGCGGGTCGTTCGCGAGTTGAGCGCCATCGCCGAAAGTCGCGGGCTGCCGTGCATGGTGGTGAGCGACAATGGCACCGAGTTGACCAGTCACGCCGTTCTCGCCTGGTGTCAGGACACCGTGGTCGAGTGGCATTACATCGCGCCGGGCAAGCCGCAGCAGAACGGGTTTGTGGAATCGTTTAATGGTCGCTTGCGCGACGAGTGCCTGAACGAGCACCTGTTCCCATCGCTGGCTGCGGCGAGACGGATGATCGAGGCATGGCGGACGGACTACAACACCGTGCGTCCGCACAGCAGCCTTGGCGGGTTGGCACCCGCCGAGTTTACGAACCGCCCACGCCACGGGCATATGGACACCGAAGCTAAGTTATCAGCGGCCTGAAAACGGGGAGCAGGTCAACTCATGACCATACCTGGAATAGGAATTATCACAGCGACAGCATTAGCGGCGACCGTCGATGATCCACGGCGATTTCCGACATCGCGGCATTTCGCATTTTGGCTCGGCCTCGTACCTCGACAGCATTCTTCAGGCGGACGTTCACAATTGGGATCTATCACTCGACGTGGTGATCCTTACCTTCGGCGCCTACTTATCTCGGGCGCCCTACCCCTTATGACACGTGCAAAGAAGAATACTCACCCGGCGGATGGTAAGTGGAATTTGATGTTGAAACGTCGACACACACGGGTAGTGACCACAGCTATTGCTAACAAGAATGCAAGGATTGCATGGTCAATTTTAGTGAATCGGACCAATTACGCGGATCTACCACCATTGGGGAGAAAAACAGAGGTTGAGGTTGCCGTTTGAGTGCACTCACCGAATGAAGTTTGCGAACTTGGCCGCGCGTCGGCTGCGCTGACGTAGTGTTAAGTCCGCGAGCCGTGGGGATGATGGCCCCCGGGCGATTGCCCGCACAGGCCGGTAGGGAAACTGCGACCATTCGGCGCTGCAAGTGAACAGCAATTCAACGCGGAGGTCGGCCTCTTTCATACGAGGTCGGCCTCCGCAGCCGGTCCGCTAAACCTTTAGGCATGGACGGAGTTGGACCGGAAAGGGACTATAGCGGACTTCCCCAACGGTCGTTCGAGGCACGAGCAATAGCGAACGGACACGCGCACAAGCGGTCGCACGGCGAGCAAGATTTACGCTTTCCCAATCAGACTTCGGACGGGGCCGTACGGGTAGTAAGGCAGCAGATCCTGGCGGTCGGCCGCTCAAAACCACCAGCCTTGCCGCATAATCGGCCTTTCCAAGTTTGATATGTAGTTGCCGACCGCTCGACGACGTAAAGTTGCTATGGGTTGGCAGCGCCGACCCAGAAATGGACATCGGGGTGGCCCTGCCCGCTTCCCAAGCCTCGCCGTTCATTCACGATCGGATTCCGTCTTGGATTGCCCGTTTTCCGAGCGGCAGCTCTTCCTTCTCTTCGCCAGTGTCACCGCATCAGATGCGCTCCGCGCTCCAAAATACAGTCGATTGCAGGCAGCATAGCCTCGACTACAGCGGCGATCGCCTTGGCGTTCGGATGCACTCTGTCGGCCAGCACCATGTCACTATGACCCAGCACACCGGCGGGGAAGAACGGCCAAGTCGTTGCGCCGTGGAGCTTGGCCAGCGCTTCCAGAATACCTGCGTAAGGACCTGCCCTCTGCGCGAGCAACGGCGGCGGCGCCACGGTGGTGAGCAATACCGGGACGCCGCAGCGGCCGAACTCGACGAGGATCGCCCCAAGGTTCGCCCGCGTAGATGACGGCAGCACCTGCCGGAGCACGTCGTTGGGTCCAAGCTGGACGATGGCGAGGTCAGGACGGCCTTCTAGTCGCGACAGCACCCGGGGCAGCCGCGCAACGCATCCGCGGTGGCGTCGCCGCCGACGCCCGCGTTGATCACCCGTGCGCCCTGACATGCAGCGCTCAGGCGATGTTCCAGCTGAGCGGCGAAGCCGTCGGCGGTGGCTAGACCGTAGCCGGCGACGAGGCTGTCGCCGAATGCGGGGATGAGCGGGGGTGATGTGGTCATGGGATGATGCAAAGATAGGTGCTGTGAGTTCCATTTGTAGCGACGCCGCGTCGCGTTGGTGCCAGTGTCTCCGCCGTGCGTTCAGTCATCCCGCACGATGACCGACGACACCGCTGTCCAAGCCCGCCACCGCGAAATCGCGGTGGAACACGTCCTGCTCAAGCGAGTCGAATACGTCGAGGCGAAGCATCCCAGCCTGCTCGATCATGTCGAAAGCAGCCTCGATCGTCTCGGCGACCCGGCGAAGGATGACAGCAAAGACGACGAGGCCGAGCGCGAGATCGCCCGTAAGCTAATTGCCAGTGCACGACGTGAGGGGGCCGTCGGAGCATTCTGCGGCCCTCTGCATGCAAGCAGGCGACACCTCTTCACTGCGCGAAAAGCGATCCTTTCCCATGCGATCGCGCGAAACGCGCTCAGTCCGAAAAAGCCCAGCCGTCGATCCGTATAACACGGCTGAAGGGTTAATAGGCACAGCGCCGCCCGCGCTTCCGGATCAACGCCGGACCAGCTAGGCAAGCTCGATGATGAACCCTGTTGCATATCAGCGCACGCTTGTCGTCGTATTCGGCGCGGCGGTGCGGCCTGACGGAAGCGCGAGTCCCGCGCTCGCGCGACGCGTAGGCTATGCCGCTGCGGTCGCGGAAGGCGATCCCAGCGTCGACCTGTTCCTGTCGGGCGGGACGGGGAAGCATCCGCCATCCGAAGCCGCTGTGATGGCGGGCATGCTCGACGGAGTCGTATCGACCGAGCGGCTGATCCTGGATTCGGTCAGCCGCGATACGCTGCAGACGGTCCGCGCAGCGGCGGCTTATGCGCGGGCGCACGGCTATGGGGCGCTGCAGACCTGCACCGATGCCTATCATCAGCCGCGGGTGCGCATGCTGTTCGGGTTGATGGGGATGGCCAGCCGGCCGCTTGCGATGGTGGCGCGCGGGACGCGGCAGCTGCAGGTCAAGATGTGGCTGCGCGAATGCGCCGCGATCCCTTACGACGTCGTGGCGGGGCTCCACGCGATACGGCGCGACCGCGCGTGAGGATGCGCCATAGCCGGGAGGCCGGCTTGCGCGGACGCGACCGGTCCGATCTGGCGATCGCCTAGGCGCCATGCCCCGGTGTCGAGTTGGACGGATCGAAGCCACGGATACTACCCTCGAAAGCAGCAAGGCGAACCATCATATCAGCTGCGTGGGTGGACGCGTGAAACGAACAGCCGGGCTTTTAGAAGCCGCGGTGAGGATAGCACGAGAGCCAGAGCAAGTTAGCTGCGCATTATACGGGCGACCGCTCGGGCGACGCGCGGAGGGCACTACGTCATACCCAAGAGTGACGGCGGCACACAAACCGTCCCGGTGCATCCGATCTGCCACAGCACGATCCATGCCTTCTTTAAGAACCGAGAGTTGGCCACGTCCTACGCAACGATGGATGAACTACGGGAGCGCGACGACGTGCGTCGCTACCTGCATTGGATTGCTGATAAGCCACCGGACTTTCGCGCGCCAACACGAAAACGAAAGGCGCTTTGAGACCCAGCGGCGGACGTCCATGCCAACAATTTCGTTTCCCTAAACGGGTCATTCAGTCACGCAGATTGTCGCTTTCGTCAAGGCTTTCGGCCCGCCGCTAGGCATTGCTTGGATCGGTAGAAAGCAACAGCCGCTTTGCCCTTAGGATGAACGGAGACCTGCGGTCACGCGTTGGCCGAACATGACGCTTCCGCTTCCTTCCGATCGACCTCGCACGGGATGGCTCCCGCGCCGGCTTCTGATCACTCGGTCCGCACGGGAATGGGAGCACGGTCGCGTGATTATCGAGCGTGCCGCACACTTTGGCGTGCCTGTGATCGAGCTTCCGAACGATCGCGTCGTCTGGCAACCGCCGTCGGAACCCCACACTGCGTATGCCGATGCGAAGGCGACGCTCGCCGTCGTCGTGGCACCGCCGTCGAAGCTGAAGCTGGAACCGATCGCGCCGAGCGCCGACTGGCGCGTTGACCTTGCCGCGGGATGCCCGGCGCATTGCAGCTATTGCTATTTGGCAGGGTCGTTGAAGGGACCACCGATCACCCGGGCCTATGCGAACCTTGATGAGATCCTGGGCGTCTTGCCCCAATATATGGACGAAGGCACCGTCACCTCGCGATCAGCGGCGCGCGCCCATGAAGGCACCACGTTCGAGGCATCGTGCTATACTGATCCACTTGCACTCGAGCCGATGACCGGCTCGCTGTCGCGCATGATCGATTGGTTCGGCCGGTCCGATGCGGCGACGCAGTTGCGTTTCACTTCGAAATTCGCAGACGTCGAGCCGCTGCTGGCGCTCGATCACGGTGGCAAGACGCGGATGCGGGCCTCCATCAATCCCAAGCGCTATGCACGCTTCGAGGGCGGTACCGCGCCGGTCGCACAACGGCTCATCGCTCTGCGACGCATGTCCGACGCTGGATATCCGGTCGGTCTGACCATCGCGCCAATCATCGTGGCGGATGGCTGGGAAGACGCTTACGGCGCACTGCTCGCCGAGGCGGCGGCGTTGCTGCGGGATACGGCCGACCTAACGATCGAACTCATCACGCATCGCTTTACTCCCGGATCGAAGGCCGTCCTTGATGGCTGGTATCCAGGCTCGGCGCTCGACATGACCCAGAATGATCGCGTGACCAAGCGAACGAAGTTCGGGACCGAGAAACAGGTCTATGATACGGAGACGATGAAGCGCTTGCGAGGATGGTTCACCGCGGAAACCGCGCGGGTCCTGCCACTGGCCCGGGTGCTATACTGGACATGACGATCTTCTTCACCGCCGATACGCATTTTGGCGACCATCGCACGATCAACATCCAGCGCCGCCCCTTCGCGACCGTTGCGGAGATGGACGCGACCCTGATCGCCAATTGGAACGCGGTGGTCGGTCGCGATGACGAGGTTTGGCACTTGGGCGATGTCGCGCGTCGTTCCGGTGACGTGCAGGGTCTGCTCGAACGCCTCAACGGGCACAAGCACCTTATCCGAGGCAACAATGATCCTGAAGCGACCGTCGCCGCGCGCGGTTGGGCAAGTGCGGCAGACTATGCTGAGATCGATATCGATGGGCGAAAGCTCGTCTTGTGCCATTACCCGTTCCGATCCTGGAACGGCCAGCATCGCGGCGCGATCAACCTGCACGGCCATAGCCACGGTCGGCTAATATCGATGCTCCGACAGTATGACGTCGGCGTGGACCCGAACGGGTTCGCGCCGATCGAGCTTGCACACCTGGAAACCGGCTGACTGTCTTGTCGTAAATCCGTGCTTCGTGATCTTCATGCTCGTGGCGGAGAGGACCCAGAGTCGGTCACTCACGCAAGTTCTGCGATCCCCAACAACGGACGTTGGTTCATCGCCGCGGGTGAAGGTTTCCAAGGACGGCTGGCCCGTCGCCGCACAGCGACAAAGCAGGAACAGTAAGTCGTTCGGCTTGAGCGATATCCGCCCGAAGCGCTAAGTCACCGACAGCATCCGCCGATGGTGATGGCGCAAAGGCATGAGGCCATCTAAAATGAAGAGTTTGAGTGGCTTGCGCCTTCTCCCTCCCCTATAGATCGCAAGGGAGCACGGCGTACTAACATCTGGCGCGCCGCGATGGATCGAAATGCGTCGCATGGAAGCTGCACAACAGGAAATCCTCCGTCTGACCGTGGCTAACGAGCGGTTGCAGGCAGCACTGGACGGCTCGGGTATGGTCGGTCTGTGGGACTGGATGGTCGAAACAGACATGCTGCACGGCGATGCCAATTTTGCGCGGCTCTACGGACTGGACGTGGGGCGGGCGGCGCTGGGGCTTACCGAAGCGGAGTACCAGACGCACGTTTTTCCGGAGGATCTGGTCCCATTACGCACCAAGATCCGCGACGTCTTCGATAGAGGCGCCGACTTCTTGGTCAACTATCGTCTCGCGGTGCCTGGTGAGGTGGTGCGCTGGGTGGAATGCAAGGGCCAGATGATTGCAGACGAGAGCGGTCAGCCCGTCCGCTTCTCGGGTACCGCAATCGACATTACCGAACGGCGTAAGGCCGAGGAAGCGTTACAGCATCTCAACGCGGGCTTGGAGCAGCGGGTTCTGGAGCACTCTGATAAACTGGATTTCTTCTGGAGCGTATCACCTGACCTGCTGCTGATGATCGATTTCGACGGCATCTTCCGGCGTGTGAACCCGGCCTGGACAACCCTACTGGGCTATGAGCCCGAAGAACTTGTCGGGCACCATATCAACGAGTTCGTGCTTCCCGACCTCCACGATGCGATCGATGAGGCGCTAGAGGTCGTCGGAGGCGGTGATCAGGTGCGCGTCGTCAATCGCTACCGCCACAAGTACGGCGAGCCTAGATGGTTCTCTTGGGTGGCCGCCCCCAGCGGCAATCTTACCTACGCGACCGGCCGCGAAGTTACCGCGGAAGTAACAGCGCGAGAGACGTTACGCCGAACCGAGGAAGCACTGCGACAATCGCAGAAGGTCGAAGCAATTGGTCAGCTGACCGGTGGAGTTGCGCACGACTTTAACAATCTGCTGACCGTCATCCGAGGCTCGGTCGACCTACTCCGCCGACCAGACCTCCCCGAAGATAAGCGAGTGCGCTACATCGACGCGATCGCCAATACCGCAGAACGGGCTACCCGCCTGACTAGTCAGCTGCTGGCATTCGCACGGCGGTCGCCCCTCAAGGCGCAGATCTTCGATGCGATGGAGAACCTAGCAGCCCTGGCCTCGATCCTACCGACCCTGACGGGCCCAAGGATGGAAACCATCTATGATCTCGGTAAGGCGCCGCATTGGGTGATTACCGATCCCAGCCAGTTCGATACTGCGATCATCAACATGGCGGTCAACGCGCGTGATGCCATGACCCGAGAAGGTAAGCTGACGATCGGCATCAAGGCGGTCGACCGACTGCCTGCGATCCGAGGCCACCATCCGGTTGAGGGGCGGTATGTGGCAATATCAATCACCGATACCGGCAGTGGTATCGCCAAGGACAAGGTTGAGCATATCTTCGAACCCTTCTTTACAACCAAAGGCGTTGGCCACGGAACGGGCCTCGGTCTCAGTCAGGTGTTCGGATTTGCCAAGCAGAGCCAAGGTGATGTTGCTGTACAGAGCGAGCTAGGCCGCGGCACCACCTTCACGCTGTACCTGCCAGCGGCAGAACCGGAACCGCAACGGGATGATGCACCAATCGCAAAGAAGGCGCTTCATCAGGGAGCACAGGTCCTCGTCGTCGAGGACAATCGTGAGGTTGGCGAGTTTGCTACACAAGCGTTGACCGAGCTTGGCTATCGTTCGTTGTGGAAGGCCAATGCCGATGACGCACTCGCTACGTTGGCCGGAGCGCCGGACGCTTTTGACGTCGTGTTCTCCGACATAGTCATGCCAGGGCGTTCCGGGATCGAACTTGCGGCAGAGATATACCGCCTTTACCCAACGCTGCCAGTAGTCCTTGCCAGCGGTTATAGCGACATGATCGTTGAGCATGGGTCGGGCGGGCTGCCGCTCGTCCATAAACCGTATTCCATCGACGAGCTCGCCGCAGTCCTGCAGTTGGTGTCCAAAACATGAGTTGTCTCAATCGATAACGAGCAAGCTGGCTCAACCGTTGGCGATTTCCTATCATCGACGTTTTGACCCAATCATGGACGCTCAGCGCCCCTTCATGCGCTTCCCAACTTCGGACACTCATTCATCGGTTCGCGATCGCCCTGCAGCGGCGCTGAAATGGCGTATTTTGGGACGAAGCAGCCGTTCGGGCAACCGATCAGAAATGTCAGGTTTTCGGATGAACCGGCTGTTCGCGGGGCTTCCAAGATCTGCTTGGGAACGAGCCAGCCTACATGGTAGCAACTCCACGGGGCTTGGATCTCGCGCCAAAATTGCAGCCGCTGCTTCTCTGACGGAAAACCTCACCTGCGAGGTTGTTGCGCACTATCCCACCGACCGGGTATCTCGCACAATAGTGCGAACACAGAGCACGTGCGCCACCGCCCACGCCGCAATTCGCCAGAATTTGCGGTGTTCTGCGTCGCCTGTCACGTGTTTTGCGACAGTCCCCAGAGCAGCAGGTCGGGGCCGCTACATAAGGCGGGCACAGATATACGCTAACAGATTGTGCCCTTTTCGATGACGCGGAGACTTTGTGGCATGGAAAGGGTGTTTGACAGAATAATTTCAATATGTAAAAGGTGCTTTACAGGAGGCGTTCCCTATGTTTCGACCGAAACAGTATGTTCTCGAGCTCGGCGGGGCGTTCGTTCTGTACGCCATTTTTCTGGTCGGGGCCAATGCGGTCGAGCGCGCGATACAGCCGGTCGGTGACCTGAAGCTGGCTATCAACCTCGTTCCGATGACCGGAATGATCGCCGCGGCGTTGGCGATCCTGCGCGGGCTGTGGCGGATGGACGAGATGCAGCGCCGCATCCAGTTCGACGCCATCGCGATTTCCTTCCTCGGCACCGCCCTCATCACGTTCGGATGGGGTTTTGCGGAAGGGGCTGGATTGCCACACCTGCGAGCATTCGCCGTGTGGCCGATCATGGGGACGTTGTGGGGATTGGGCGTGGTCGTTGCTCAGCGCCGCTACCGGTGAACAACCGCATCAAGGAACTCCGCCTCACACGTGAGTGGAGCCAGGGCAATCTCGCCGAGGCGCTTTCGGTCTCGCGACAGACGGTAAATGCGATCGAGAACGGCCGGTACGACCCCAGTCTGCCGCTCGCCTTCACCATCGCGGCTGTGTTCGGCCTCAAAATCGAGGACGTTTTCCAACCGTAACCGGCACAACAGGGAGAAGAAACATGCGCACGCGAACTACGCTCGCGGCGATCGTGATCGCCTTGTCTTCGCGATCGGCATTGCTCGCGCAATCCGTCGCGCGACCAATCACCTCTGCCGCCCAGGAGCTTATATCGGCCGTGGTCGAGGGCAAGGGGCCGGATGTTATCCTGATCCCTGGACTGGCGTCCTCACGCGAGGTCTGGTCCGGTCTAGCGGACAAGTTGAAGCAGACGCACCGGCTTCATCTGGTTCAGATCGCAGGATTTGCCGGAACACCGGCAGTTGCCGATCCGGGGAACCGCGTGGCGGCTCCCTCGGCCGAAGTGATTGCTGCCTACATACGACGCGAACGTATCAAGGCACCGGTCATCATCGGCCATTCGCTGGGTGGCGAGGTCGCGTTGATGCTGGGGGCGCGTCATCCAGGGGAAATCGGCCGACTGCTGATCGTCGATGCTCTGCCTTTCTACAGTTTGCTGTTCAGCCCTACAGCGACCGTCGCAGCTGTGACGCCTCGGGCTGTTGCATTCCGGGATGCAATGATGGCTGCGCCGACCGATCAGGCCAATGCTATGCAGAGCGCCGCGATCGCTCGCCTGGTGAAGACCGAAATGGCGCGCCCGGCCGTGATTGCCGCAGGTGTTCGTTCGGACCGCAAGACCGTGGCCGATGCCACCTACGAGCTGATGACCACCGATCTTCGTTCCGAACTCAAGCGGATCACAGCGCCGGTCGAGGTCATCTATGCCTATGACAAGCTGTACGGTGTTCCACCGGCCAGCATCGATACCACGTTCCAGAACGCCTATGCTTCGACGCCGCAGGTCCGCTTCAAACGCATCGACGACAGCTTTCATTTCGTCATGCTGGACCAGCCCGATACTTTCGAGCGTGCCGTCATCGAGTTTGTCGAGCAGCGCCCACCAGTGGCGAGAAGACTTAATGAATGACGCAGAAGACAAGTGTGGTTCTCTTCTGCGCTGTCAGTAGTAAAGACCTTGGCGGCGCCACGTCCGCATCTTGGTCGGCTGCCGACCGACAGTTTCGCGGCTACGTCGGCTCCACGGCGGCCTGCTTTTCCACAACGAAATCGACCGAACCGAGTCGCGCAACCGTTCATACCAGTACGATTGAGGCGGGGATGCCTGCGACCGCGGAGGGGGCGACCCACACATCGAATGTCCCCGGCTCGGCGAAACGGCGGCCGTCGGGATGGACGAAGGTCAGATCCGAACGTCTAAGCGTGAAAGCGACTTGGACAGTTTGACCAGGATCGAGGTCGAGATGGCGTATGCCCTTGAGTGCGCGGATTGGCTGGGTAAGGCTTGCAACCTTGTCGTGAATGTACAGTTGCGCGACCTCGCGCATCGCTCGGCTCCCGGTATTGGTGACCATCGCCGAAACAATGATAGAGCTATTGTTTGCAAGAGTCGTCCGGTCAACGGTGGTGCGCGAGTAGCTGGCGGTTGAGTATCCCAGCCCGTAACCGAACGGATAAAGTGCCTCGTTTGTCACTTCCCTGTAGCGCGCTTTCCATGCCGGGTCCGCGCCGAGTTGTGGGCGACCTGTGCTGCGATGGTTGTAATAGAACGGCTCCTGTCCTGATTTCTGTGGGAAGCTAACTGGCAGGCGTCCCTGCGGCGCGACGGCGCCGAACACGATATCGGCCAGTGCATGGCCCGTCTCGGAGCCAAGGAACCAGGTGGCCAGAATGGCCGACGCCGCGCGAACCGCTCCGCTCAGCG
>NZ_JAKNQQ010000026.1 GCF_022662475.1 Sphingomonas sp. TREG-RG-20F-R18-01 | reverse complement strand
AAACCGGCACATCTTGGCCACCGTCTCCCGGTTCAGCCCGAACACCCGCGCCGCCTCGCGACGGCTGTGACCCTCAACAAACACGAAGCGCCGAACGGCGGCATAGCTCTCCACGGCAAACATCCCCGGCCGCTCCCAAAAAGAAGCAGCCTTACCAACGGCCGGATTTTACTCCGCCACGCTCAGCACCACGCCGGCGTTCCGATGGCCTGCTTTGTCACCGCCGCATCCACACAGCTATGCTCGTGCAGGGGTCGTCCACCGCATCAGGTCAATATGATTGCGTTACTTGTAGAGCGAGCGGTCGTGTTCGAATTTAATCCGGCGGTTTGATCGGCCCGGGATGACGGCCTGTATGTTGCAGCGAAAAGCGGAACTACTCTGGCTTGCGGTAGCGTATCTGGAACGAACGCTAATTTAACCAGTTTGGCTGCATGCTCGCATCGTGCAAGGCGAACATGGACGATACGCAGTTATGACTGAAGTTCCGGGAAAGCCGCTTGATTCCGGCATCCTCTTCGATGCGCTTCCAACCGGGGTGGCATTGCTGGACAGCCGTCATCGTATCGTCGATGCGAATGCCAGCTTTTGGTCAGCCGTGAGCACTGACACTGAAAATAGAGCCACCTTCCAAAGTCTTTTTGCGGCCGAACCCGCTGCTTTTTGTGGTTCAGGTGCCACCATCGTGCTGGGCGATCGACATTATACACTGGTCGTCCGATTGATCGCTGAAGTCGGCGCGGTCTGTCATCTCCATGAAGTGACGGACTGGGTCGAGGGGAAAACCAAAGCGACCGAATCATCGAATTGCGATACGCTTACCGGTTTAGCTAATCGTGGCGCCTTTCTACCCGAACTCGACAGAGCGCTGGAGGGCAGGGCCGAGGTCGCCTTGGTGATGGTAGATCTCGACCACTTCAAAAGGGTGAATGACACGCTGGGCCATCCGGTGGGCGACGCGCTCCTACGGAAGGTCTCCGAACGGCTGACGTCGGCGCTGCGCAAGACGGACCGCGTAGCTCGATTGGGCGGCGACGAGTTTGCAGTGCTCCAATGCGGCGCTGAGCAGCCGCACGGAGCCGAGATGCTGGCAAAGCGGCTCGTCGAACTCGTTGGTCGCCCCTATGTCATTGACGGTCACATGATCGATATCGGTGCCAGCGTCGGTGTGGCACTGAGTGGCACGGCCGACGACGCGACAGCGCTGATGAAGCAGGCTGACATCGCGCTTTACCGCGCCAAGCATGCGGGTCGGGGCCGATACTGCTTCTTCGAGAAGTCGATGGATGCCGAAATGCAGGAGCGGCGCGCCCTGGAGATTGACCTTCGCCGCGCGCTGGCCTTCCGGCAGTTCGAGCTCCACTACCAACCGCAGATGGATCTGAAGACCCAAATTGTCACCGGCATGGAAGCGCTCATCCGCTGGCGCCATCCAGAACGCGGCCTGGTATCACCGGCGACCTTTATTCCTCTCGCCGAAGAGACGGGGTTAATTATCCCGATAGGCGAATGGGTGATTCGCCAAGCTTGCGAACACGCAGCGGCCTGGGCGTCTCCGATACCGGTCGCGGTAAACGTCTCGGCCAAGCAACTCGCAAGTGGCAAACTCATCAACACCGTTGCCAGCGCGCTCGCCAACAGCGGTCTCCAGCCCGACCGGCTCGAAATGGAGATCACCGAGAGCGTGCTCATGTCGGACGTTGAGAGCTGCGTCGCCACGCTTCACTCGCTCCGCGATCTTGGGATCCGGATTTCGATGGACGATTTCGGTACTGGCTACTCCTCGCTCAGCTATTTGCAAAGCTTTCCGTTCCACACCATCAAGATCGACCAGAGTTTCATTCGCTCGATGGATTCCGAGAAAAGCGACGGGATCATTCGGGCGATCACGGCTATCGGCAAACACCTTGGCATGACGACAATCGCCGAAGGCGTTGAGACCGCAGCCCAGCTCGATCACGTCACCGATAGCGGCTGCGGCTCTGCGCAAGGATATCTTTTCAGCCGGCCGGTTCCAGCAGATAAAGTCGCGGCGATGCTCGAACGGCTCGCTGTGACCCCCGTCGGCCAAGATGACGTTTCAGACGCGCACGAAAGCGCTGCAGTTTCCGCTTCCATCGAAACGGGGCTTTACCGGCTGGTCTATTACAGCCGCAACACAATTATGGGCTTGGAAGAAGAAGTGCGCAGCACCGTTGACCAGATCCTCTCGACATCGCAGCGCAACAATGCGGCAGTGGGGGTTACGGGCGCACTGATGTTCACCGATGGACTATTTGCGCAGGTGCTCGAGGGACAACGGGCGGCGGTCGAGACGGTGTTTGAGCGAATCCAGCTCGACGATCGACACGACGAGGTACAGCTTCTCTCCTTTGGCCCGACCGATGCCCGGGTGTTCCCTACGTGGGCGATGGCCTTCATTGGCACGGCCGCTCATGGCGTGGCACGATTTGGGCACTATGCGGCCGCTAGTGGCTTTGATTTCGGCGCAGCCGATGGGGACCAGATTACATCGCAACTGTCAGCTTTGTTGCTCGATGAGGAACGCTTGTCAGTCCGCGCTGCGGCTTAATAGGTACCCAATCCCCTATGCGACGGTCGCAATCGGCACCTCCGCCACATCTGCCATCCGAGCGCGTTCGTCATAGGCTGCGGCAAGCCGGGTATGCGAACTGCGCGCCGAAATGTTGGCGGTATCAAGGGCGGCTTTGCGAGAAAGTTGCGCGCGGCGGCGCAGATATGTTGACTCGGATGGCTCGGTCATGGTGATCCTCCCAAAAAGGCTGGAGACGCTCTCGATCTCTCAGTCGCCGAATGCTCGTCCGTATCATCGACGCCGTTAGTGTTTAGCACAGATTGCAATAACACGCGATCCAACGGCCGCGCATCACGCCCAGCTCGACTGATTTACGCCGATACCGCGCGCTGCCGCCTATTCTTAATATGGGTATGCCGGTATAGAAGAAAGGCGGTTGCTGGTTCATATCCAGCATAGGCCGTCACTCCAGACGGCAGCCTTGGCCCTAACTATGGCCGTCGTCTGGAGACCATCGTCGACCGCACTTGGGCTATCTCGCGCAGCTTGGACGGGGTAACCGGAACGAAGGTATATGCGCCATCTAGAGAGTGCTAAGGTGCGGCGGCTGTTGCTTAGTGCCTGCCCCGAGCCTGATCGTGCGGACTATTGCTCTCCGTGATGGCTTAGGCTCGTTCGCGTTAAGATAGGCGTGTCGGCAGGCGTTGGATCGGAACCGCGTCTATTGCTACCTAAAACTCCTAGGGACGCTCAATATTCTGAGTTTTAAAAAATTTCTAATCGGCGCTAATTGTGCACTCCGGCCAACTCGATATTGGTCTCTTCAAACAATTTGCCCGATTTTTTGCTCGAAGTGGTTGAAATAGAAAGCAGCAAGTGATCAAAGCGGTGGTAAGCGCTTGGATCAGCGGGGCGGGGCGAAAATTGGTGTTCCGTGTGCAGACCAAGTAATGCGTTGGATGCGAGGCGCCCGTCGTGCCGTGCACTTCATGTTGGGCGCGGTATTGGCATGATAGACGATCCAGGTCTCGCGCCCGTCGTCAGTGGTAAAGAAGCCATTATGGCCCGGCGCGTAAATGCCCGCGGCAGGGACTTTTGACACTACCGAGCGCGGCGCTTTGCTCCAGACCGCCGGATCGAGCGGGTCGCTGCCGCGCGGGGCGCTTAGCAAACCGATCGCATAATCGTCGGACCAGCACGCGCTGGCGGAATAGCTCAAAAAAAGATCGCCTTTCGGCCCGGCGAGAAATTCGGGTCCTTCAAGGATCTGCCGGCCGCCGCGGCGCTCCCAGTCCTGGTCAGGACGGGCGATGATGCTTTCCGCCCCGACCAATGTCCACGGATTAGCCATTTCGACGATGGCGAGGTCACTGTCGGCCCCAACATACGGTGAATAGACAAAATAGCGTTTTCCCCCATGGCTGAAGGTTGTGCCGTCGATACCGGAATGCGCCGTCTTCAAGCGACCACGGTCGATCCATGTCCCTCGTGTCGGATCGAGGCCGGTATTCTCGAGCACAAAGACCCCGCGATGCGCGTCGTCGTCATGCCCACTCTCAGCAGCGGTGTAGTAGATGTACCAAGTGTCGCCGATCCGGTGCAATTCGGGTGCCCATATGGATTGCGCATTCGGGCCTATTGCGGGTGGCGTCCATACCGTTATTTCCGCTGCATTCGCCAGCCGTGCGAGATTTTTGGTTTTGCGGATAGCCAATCGGTCGCCGAGCGTATTCATATAGAAATAGGTGTCGCCCTGCCTCACGATCCACGGATCGGGACCCGAGGGCAGCAGTGGGTTGCTAATGGCCGACGCAGCACCGCGCGCCTCAACCGCCGCGGTCGGCATCTCGAGCGCGATCAAACTCACTATGGCTACTAGCGCGAATGGGCGGATCCAAGACACGTTCATTTGTCGGGGAACGCGGCGACGATCGCGTCATATTGCGTTCGCGAGATGCCGATCATCGATCCGTGGCGCAGCCCAGCGGGCATCTCGTAGCGATTCCATTCGGGTACGCCGCTATTGCCCGACACCTGGAACCACGGGCCAGAAAGCTTCGGTGCCATGGACAGGCCGTAACTAGTCCCGGCATACTGCTCGTAATATAGCATCCAGTCCTTGCTGTTGGACGCGCGGATCAGCGTCGGCGCTTCGCGAAAATTGGGGCTAAGCGGCGGACCTGGAAGCGGATAGGGTCCGAGCAGTTTGGCCGCGCAACTCATCCGCACAGTCTTGCCGGTAGTCCATTCGTAGGACGGGTAGCGCTCATCCTTGATGATCGCGCAATAGCCGCCTTTGCCAGAATCATCGTTCGGCTGGATGATCGTGTCGATTGTCGCCATGTCCCAGGCGAACAGCCGACGCGGCGGCGCAGCGAAGGTCTTGAGGTCCTTTGACTGGACGTACAGAGTGCGTTGGCTTCCCCAATAGCGCTCTGGATCTTCCTTCGAGCCTTCGAGGCTCGGCGTGTGCCAGGTCAGCAGGAATGTCCCCGAAGGCTTGTCGAAAAACAGTTTTGGCGCTCCGATCCGCTGGAGCGGATGTGGATAGCCCAGGACCGTCTTCAGGTCTGGTTGATAAGTGCCATAAGGCACCCAGCGCACTAGATCGTCCGATACCCAGAAGCGGATCAGGGGATCTTCATCGCCTTTGTTACCAACCAGATAATACCGCCCGTCGCCTCCGCGCGCCACTGAAGCATGGCCGTGATAGTCTGCAGAAACGGGTTTGCCCGAATTGACCTGTCGCCAGTGCAGCCCATCGAGGCTGACCGAGTAAAACAGGACGCCGTAGCGTTCCTTGGTCATGTGGAGGAAGAGATAGGCCTTGGCCGGATCGACATAGGGTGTAACCGGGCCGCCCGGCGCGACCTGCGCGCCTACGCCGCCACTTATGATTGTGCCGAGTGCCAAAACTAGCGGCACTCCGGAACGCACAATCGATCGAACCAAGCGCATCACTCAACTCCTCATTTATCTTTATATCATACAAATAGGATAGTTATGACTTTGTCCAGCGCGTCCCGTTAAAAATCAAACGATACAGCCCGCTTGTGGCGCGATACGAGAAAGGCGTCCGCCACGAGCTGCAGTGGGCGAAGATCCACATCGCTCTGCCGATCGCGGACGAGCGCGCTGAAGCGTTCGTAAAGGCGCGGATATTCCCCGGTCTCTAAGTCAAGGACCTCCTCGGCGCCGTCGATGGAGAGGCGCTTACCGCCTTCGGTCAAGAGTAGCGTCCCGCTGGTCGTCTCGACCGCGATGGTCCAACTCTGTTTGCCAGTCTGAAGGAAATCGAGATCGAGTTGCACCGGCGCGTCGTTGGGAAGGCGCAGAACAATTTGCGCAGCGATCGGCGATGCGCGATTAGCCGGCACGACGATCGTGCCGCTTTCGACAATCAGCGCCTGCGGAAGGATAGCGGTCACAATCGACAGGGCATTGATACCGGGATCGAATACGCCAAATCCGCCGGCGGCCAGGATCCACTCCTGCCCGGGATGCCAGACGCGAATGTCTTCTCGCCAGTGGATCGCGACGCGCGTCACAGTGCGCTGAGCGAGCCAATCGCGCGCCGCATCGACGCCCGCGGCCTCGCGGGAATGCCAGCTGGCGAAAAGCGTTACGCCCTGCTCAGAGGCGAATTGCTGCAACGCCACGACTTCGCTTACGGTCGCGCCGGGCGGCTTTTCTATCATCACATGCTTGCCGGCCGCGATCGCTGCGCGCGCGATACGATCCCGGCCACCCGGCGGGGTGCAGATCGACACCGCATCGAGCTGCGGTCCATCAGCGAGCATCGTTTCAATGCTCGCGAAATTGGGCTGATTGTTGAGCGTGGCATGGCGGCTCGCGGCGGCCATCAGAATGAAATCAGAGGAAGCGGCGATCGCCGGCAAATGCTGGTCGCGCGCTATTTTTCCGACGCCGATGATGCCGAGACGCAAAGGTTTGGCGGATGTGTTCGTCATTGGACGTCCTGATTTCGCAAAGCTTCGCTCGATCGCCGCATCACAACTCTCCGCTAAATTCTTTTATCCGATAAATCGGCTTTCTATCGATCCCAGGCTGAGCTATCAATCGCGAAAGCGTCGTCGCGCGTTCGGCACGCAGGTAAAGGCTTGGGAGAGGCAGGTATGATCGTGTATTCTTTCGCGCGGCGTGGGAGCGTCGTATTGTGAGCGACGACACGGTAAAATTGCGGTCGCGCGCATGGTTCGACAACACCGCCAACCCCGACATGACGGCGCTCTATATCGAGCGCTATCTCAATTTTGGCCTGAGTCTGGAAGAACTCCAGTCAAACCGCCCTATTATTGGTATCGCGCAATCGGGATCCGACCTTGTGCCGTGCAACCGGCACCATCTGGTGCTCGCCGAGCGCGTCCGCGACGGCATTCGTGATGCGGGCGGCATTCCGATCGAATTCCCGACGCATCCTCTGCAGGAGACCGGCAAGCGCCCGACTGCCGGGCTCGACCGCAACCTCGCCTACCTGTCGCTGGTCGAAGTGTTGTTCGGCTATCCGCTCGATGGCGTCGTGCTGACCATCGGTTGCGACAAGACCACGCCTGCCGCACTTATGGCAGCGGCGACAGTCAATATTCCTGCAATCGCCCTGTCGGTCGGGCCGATGCTAAATGGCTGGCACAAAGGCGAGCGCACAGGGTCGGGCACGATTGTGTGGAAAGCGCGCGAACTGCTGGCAGCGGGCGAGATTGACTACAAGGGCTTCATCGAGCTTGTCGCCTCGTCGGCACCCTCGACCGGTTTCTGCAACACGATGGGCACGGCGACGACGATGAATTCGCTAACCGAGGCACTTGGCATGTCCTTGCCCGGATCCGCGGCGATCCCGGCGCCGTATCGCGATAGACAGCAATGTGCCTGGGAAAC
This sequence comes from Sphingomonas sp. TREG-RG-20F-R18-01, assembly GCF_022662475.1. Taxonomy (GTDB): domain Bacteria; phylum Pseudomonadota; class Alphaproteobacteria; order Sphingomonadales; family Sphingomonadaceae; genus Sphingomonas. The sequence goes on along the minus strand of NZ_JAKNQQ010000026.1, from coordinate 11,749 downwards.
CGGGCGGCAAATCGTCGAGATGGTTCAGGCGGATCGCAAGCCCAGCGACATCCTCACACGCGCGGCGTTTCTCAACGCGATTAAGGTCAATTCGGCGATCGGCGGTTCAACCAATGCGCCCATCCACCTCAACGCGATTGCACGTCACATCGGCGTCGAGCTGACGCTCGCGGACTGGGAAAAGACAGGCGCGGACGTGCCGTTGATCGTCAATCTACAGCCGGCAGGTAAATATTTGGGCGAAGATTATTATCGCGCAGGCGGTGTGCCTGCAGTGATGGGGATGTTGCTCGCAGCGGGCGAGATCGACGGCGGAGCAGTTGCGTGCAACGGCAAGAGCGTCGCCGACAATGTCGGCGGCAGGTCGACCGAGGATGTCGACGTGATACGGACACTCGCCGAGCCGCTCAAGCCGGCGGCTGGTCTTTCAGTGTTCAGCGGCAATTTGTTCGACGGCGCCGTGATGAAGTTGAGCGTCATTTCCGAAGAGTTTCGCGACCGTTATCTGCGCAATCCGTCGGATCCCGAAGCGTTCGAAGGGCGTGTTGTTGTGTTTGACGGGCCCGAGGATTATCATCACCGGATCGACGATCCGACGCTGGGGCTTGATGAAAATACCGTTCTCATCATGCGCGGGGCAGGGCCTGTCGGCTATCCGGGCGGAGCTGAAGTCGTCAACATGCGGCCCTCCGCCGCGTTAATCCGCGCGGGCGTGCATGCGCTGCCGTGCATCGGCGACGGGCGGCAATCGGGGACAAGCGGATCACCGTCGATCCTCAACGCGTCGCCTGAGGCCGCGGTCGGCGGCGGGTTGGCGGTAGCCAAGACCGGCGATCGGATCCGAATCGACCTCAAGGGTCGGCGCGTTAACTTGCTCGTTTCTGAAGAGGAAATGGCGCGCCGCCGCGGCGCGCTCGCGGCGCTCGAACAGACGCTGGCTCCGCCGTCGCAGACGCCGTGGCAGGAAATCCAGCGCGGCATCGTCGGTCAGTTCGATACCGGCGCGGTGCTCGAGCCCGCTGTCAAATATCAGCGGATAGCGCAGCTCGGGCTGCCGCGAGACAGCCATTGATCACCGTGCGCGATATCTCGCGTGATCGCCGCGACGCGCTGGGCGAGGGGCTGTATTGGTCGGCGCGTGAGCAGGCGGTCTATTGGACCGACATTCTCGGATGCCGTGTCAATCGCTTGCGGCTTGCAGATGGGCTCGTTGATAGCTGGGAGATGCCGGGGACGATCGGCTGGATTGTTGAGCGCGAGGACGCGTCAGGTTTCGTTGCCGGGCTAGACCGCCGCATGGTTGCGCTGACGCTCAATCCGTTGACGATCACGCCGCTCGCCGATCCCGACCGGGCGGGCAACCGGATGAACGATGCCACGGCAGACCCGGCCGGCCGGATTTGGGCCGGAACGATGGCGCTGGACGGCGCGCGGCCAACGGGCGCTTTCTACCGGCTTGACCAGAAGGGGACAGTCACGCGCGTGGATGATGGCTACCACATCGCCAATGGTCCGGCGATCACACCTGACGGTCGCACGCTGTTCCATACCGACAGTGCACTGCGGACCGTATATCGCTTCGAGATCGATGCAGATGGGGGTCTTGGCCCGCGCGAGACTTTCATTGACTTCGAGGAGGGCTGGGGCGACCCGGATGGCATGACAATCGATGCCGACGGCGGACTTTGGATCGCTTGCTGGGGCGCGGGTTGCGTCACGCGTTTCACGCCTGAAGGTCGTTGCGATCGTTCGATCTCGCTGCCGGCGTCGCAGGTCACCAATTGCATTTTTGCCGGCCCCGAACTCGATCGGATGTTCGTGACGTCGGCGTCGCACGGCGTCGACGAGCCACAAGCTGGCGCGCTATTTGAGGTCGATCCAGGCTGCCGCGGAACGCCGACCCATCGGTATCGCGGATAGGATAAGAGGAGAGTATTATGACACGAGCACATGGTGTCGCACTTGTGACGGGCGCGCTAACACTCGTTTTGGCGAGCCCGGCGGTCGCGGGCGAGGCGAAGCAAAGCAGCTTTGGCACGTTGCCCGATGGTCGCCCAGTCGCGGCGGTGACCCTGACCAACTCGCACGGTGTGTCGGCCCGAGTGATCGCCTTGGGCGCAGCCCTGCAGTCGATGATCCTGCAAGATCGGGACGGCAAGCCAATTGATGTTGCGGTTGGGTACGATACCCTCGAGGGTTACGCAACGAAGCCCGAATTCTTCGGTGCAACGGTCGGTCGCGTCGCGAATCGGATTGCCGGCGGCCGCTTCATCTTTGATGGACACACTTATCACACGCCGGTCAATAACGGCCCCAATTCGCTTCACGGCGGGACGAAGGGTTTCGACAAGGTGTTGTGGGAAGTCGTCGCCGTGAAGAGCGGCCCGACCGCTTCGGTGACACTACGCTATGTCAGTCCCGATGGCGACATGGGGTATCCCGGCACGCTGACCACCTTCGCCACTTACGCGCTCGACGAGCGCAACCAGCTGACGATCGAGTATCGTGCCACTACCGACAAGCCGACGCTCGTCAACATTTCGAACCACAGCTACTGGAACCTCGCTGGCGCTGGTTCGCCCAGCGGTGCGATGGGGCATATCGTCACAATCCCGGCCGAACGCTACACGCCAACCGACGCGACCGCGATTCCCACCGGCGCCTTGCCGAGCGTGGCGGGCACGGTGTTCGATTTCCGAACGCCCCATGCGGTTGGTCCGCGCGTGCGCGACGGTCGCGACACGCAGATCGCCTACGGCCGCGGCTATGATCACAATTGGGTGGTTGGTACCGCGGTTACCGCACAGCCCCATCTTATGGCGAAGGTCACCGAACCCCTCTCTGGCCTAGGCTTCGAATTGTGGTCGAACCAGCCAGGGCTGCAATTCTATTCGGGCAATTTCTTCGACGGCACCGTGGTTGGAAAGGGCGGACAAATCTACCGCATGGGCGATGCGATCGTGATGGAGCCGCAGCTCTTTCCCGACGCCCCCAACCAGCCCAAATTCCCATCGGCGCGGCTGGATCCTGGCCAGACCTATCGCAATGTCATCATCTATAAATTCACCCTCGGCGCGAAACGTTGAGGTGCGGGGAAATCTTATGAACAGACTCACTATACTGCTACTAGGCGCGGCTGCGACCTCCGCCTTGGCCAGTGCCCCCGCGGAGGCGCGCGAGCGCTGGTCATCGCAGCAGGCCAACGCTTGGTACGCGCAGCAGGCCTGGCTGGTTGGATCGAACTATACGCCAGCCTCTGCGATCAATCAGCTTGAAATGTGGCAGGAAGCCACGTGGGATCCAAAACGGATCGATTACGAACTCGGCCTGGCGCAAGGCATCGGCATGAACACGATGCGCGTGTTCCTGCACGATCAATTGTGGGAGCAGGATCCGGAGGGTTTCAAGCGTCGGATCGATGCCTTTCTGACAATCGCCGCCAAGCACAAGATCAGGCCACTGTTCGTGTTATTCGACAGCTGTTGGGATCCCAATCCAGTGCTCGGTCCGCAACATCCGCCGATCCCAGGCGTGCACAATTCGGGTTGGGTTCAGTCGCCGGGCCTGCCCGGGCTGCGTGACACTTCGCGTTACCCTAAGTACCGCGCTTATGTCACCGGCGTGATCGGCGCATTCGCCAAGGACGACCGCATCCTCGGCTGGGATCTGTGGAACGAGCCCGACAATCCGGCGGATCAATACAAGGGCCAGGACGGCAAGGAGCCGTTGGTGCGAGGCCTGCTTACGCAAGTCTTCGACTGGGCGCGTGCCGCAAACCCGACTCAGCCGGTGACGAGCGGGGTGTGGTGGCACGATGACTGGTCGCCGGGCGCCAAGCTAACTGGGATGGAGAAGCTTCAGCTTGGACAGTCGGACATCATCACCTTCCATGATTATGGTTGGCCAGAACAGTTTGAGGGCCGAGTGAAGCAGCTCAAACTGTACGGCCGCCCTGTGTTATGCACTGAGTTCATGGCGCGCGGTAACGGGTCCACCTTCGACGGCTCGCTTCCAATCGGCAAACGTTACAATGTTGCGATGATGAACTGGGGCTTCGTCGACGGCAAGACGCAAACACGCCTGCCATGGGACAGTTGGAAGAAGCCCTATACCATGGATGAGCCAACCTTATGGTTCCATGAGGTTTTCCATGCCGACGGGACGCCCTATCGGCCGGCCGAAACCGCATTAATTCGACGCCTGGCGGCGGCACCGAAGATGGTGGTGCCCGGCCGATAACTGTGAGGTGGAAGACATTGCTGGGTCACTGCGCGGCTGAAAGCAATGGTCGTGGTCTGACAAATAAGACTTGTCAGATAGGGCGTCTGCCGGTATGAGAGAGCATGAGCCGGATGCAAAAGTCGGCACGTTTTTTAGGAGGGGTGGAATGGTTTCCAAATTCGCAGCGTTATCATCGGTGTCCTTGTTCGCCTTGATCGGTGCATCGCCCGCCCTAGCGCAGGATCCGCCCAAGACCCCATCACAGGCTGCCGCGCCGGCTGATACAGCATCCACCGATATCGTTGTCACCGGGATCCGTGCCTCGCTTGCTAAAGCGGCTGACATCAAGCGCGACTCGTATAACGTTGTCGACTCAATCGTTGCCGACGATATTGGAAAGCTGCCCGATCGTACCGTCGCCGCCGCGCTTCAGCGCGTTCCCGGCGTGCAGGTCACGGTCGGCGACAATAACGAGATCGTAAATCCGATCATTCGGGGCTTACCTGACATCTTGACCACTCTCGACGGGCGAGAAATTTTCACTGGAACGGGTCGCGGCTTTAGTTACCAGGATCTGCCGGCCGAAGCGCTGGCGGGTGCCGACGTTTATAAGTCGAATTCCGCTGAATTGATCGAAGGTGGCGTGGCCGGGGTGATCAATTTGCGCCTGCACAAACCCTTTGATTTCAAAGGGTTTACTCTCGCGGCCAATGCGCGGGCTGTTTATAGCGGGAATGCGCAGGAGGTGAATCCGGTGCTTGGCCTGCTCGTTTCGAACCGCTTCGAAACTGGCCTTGGTGAGATGGGCCTGCTGGCGGATATCTCCTATTCGCACAACAAATTCGATCGCCCTGTCGCGTTCAACTGCGACTTCCGCAGCGGCACGCAAGGCCCTCCCGGCGCTGCCGGGATCATCGCGCCGACATGTGTCGGGGGCGTCGAGCAGCAAGGTACGTACGAGCGCAAGCAAGCTAACGTAGCCTATCAGTGGAAAGCTGCGCCGGGCCTCGAGATTTACGCCAACGGCCTGTACACGCGCTACAGCAACAAGTCGGCAAGCTATTTTCAGATCGATGACGTGTTTAGCGGCACATCCTTCAGCAATGTACAAAAGACAAATGAGTGCAAGGATTATGCAGTAAACGGTGCGGGCTTCTATGATCCCGCCGGTACGGTACAGAACCTGTGCACCGCCAGCTCATTCACTTCCACTGGGCACGGCGGCTTCACCAGCACGCAGGCGCATTACGATCGCACTTCGGTCTATATCATCTCGGGAGGCGCCAAATATAGATCGGGCAATCTTAGCCTGAGCGGTGACGTTTCGTACCAGCATTCGGAAGTGCGCAATCAAAATTTCATCTTGGACGTCTTTAAGTCGGGCAACGGCATCACCACCAACGTTGCAACTAACGTGAATGGCGGAACGGTCTATAATGACACTGTAAATGGTCTCGGCGATCCGACGAATTTCGCGCTATCGCCGCTCAACCAAGACAATGTCCGCGATCGCGGTAAGGAGTTCGCAGCGAAGCTCGACGGCACTTACAAGATCAGCAGTATCCTCGATAACATCCAGTTCGGCGCGCGCTTCGCCAATCACAGCGCGACGCATCAACAGTCGCTCGGCGGCACGTGCGGCACCGTTTGCGGGACGCTAATTTCGAACGTTCCGTTCCTGGATTCAAACTTTCTCGTTCACGCTCTTGGAACGCCGACTATCAACAATGGCTTTGGAATTATCGTTCCGAACCAGGACGAGCTGCGCGACCCAGCAGTTCAAAACAGATTACGCGCGCTTTACGGCCTAGGTGCTGGCTTCCCTGATTTTACACCGGACCGCTCCTTCTCCGCTACTGAGAAAACCTATTCGGGCTATCTTCAGGCCGCTTATAAAGTGCCGATCAGCGGGCCGATCACGCTCGATGGCCAGATAGGTGGTCGCTATACCCGCACCGAACGTCAAATCTCGGGGGCTTCGTTCGTCACTCCGGCGTCGACCACGGCGGTGCCTAACCCAGCGCCGGTGTTGACGCCGTTCGGTGCGACTACTGCCGACAACGACTTCCTGCCGAGCGTCAGTGCGCGGATGCGGTTTGGTGGCGGTTTGCAGGCACGCGCTACTTATTCGCGCGCGATCGCACGGCCGAGCTTTGGAGATCTCAATCCTGGGCTGAGCTATTTGATCTCGACCAACAGCTTGATCCTGCCGGCCGGGTCAGGCGGTAATCCGAACCTGCGCCCGCAAAAGTCCGACAGCTATGACGCGACGCTTGAATATTATTTCTCGCGTAACGGCTTCGTAGCCATTGGTGGCTATTATAAGGACATAAAAGATCGGGTGATCAGTCAGAGCCAAGTCGAACTCATCAACGGCTTCAGCTACAACATCACCCGCCCGCGCAACGTTGGGGCGGTGTCTCTCAAGGGGATCGAGGTTAGCGCACAGACCTTTTTCGACTTCTTACCTGGTCGACTCAACGGCTTCGGCGTGTTTGGCAATTTCACGCTCGCGGACAGTAAGGTTAAAACGGCCGGCGATCCCTTGTTCGGTCAGAGTATACAGGGCGTCTCGAAGTACAATTACAACATCGGTGGCCTTTATGACAAGAAGGGCCTAACCGGCCGCGTCGTCTATACGTACCGTTCGAGTTATTATGACGAGAATTATGGCGGAACCAACGTTCGCCCTGTCGGCCAGACTCTCATCCTTAACCAGGTACGCCCCAATGGCCGCCTCGACGCCAGCATCGGGTTTGAGTTCCGTAAGGGTGTGACACTTTCGATCGATGGTACCAATCTGACGCGCGCCAAATATCGCAGCTATTATGGGGATTCGAACTTGCCACGCGATTATCGATTCGATGATTCGTCCTACTCGCTTGGTGTTGCTGTACGGTTCTAATCCAGTTCACGAGATTCCTCTCAACCGGCCGATAAGCGTTTGCCGGACGTCTCCCCCCTTGCGGACGCGGTCGAAGCCGCGTCCGCATTTTTGTGTGACGCCTCGCCATTCAGTCGGTGGACGACCGAACGATTAGATCCATCACGTCGTCGATAATGCGCAGCATTGCGGTACGCGACGCTTCGGGATCGCGCGCTTCGATCGCGAACAGCACCGCTTCATGTGCAGCAAGATCGGCAGTTCGGCCTTGAATGCGATTGGTGAAACGGATCGAGGTACGCAATGCGGTGGCGACGACATCGCAGAACTGCGCGAAGAATGGATTAGTCGAAGCGCGTAAGATCGCAACGTGAAACGCGATATCTGCCTCGAGCGTGTCATCGTCGCCGCTTTCGGCCACTCGCATTCGGTTGAAACCGGCTCGTATGAGTGCCAGCCCGTTCTTGTCGGCAAAGGTTGCGGCAAGTGCCGCCGCGGCCGGCTCGATCGCGACGCGCAACTGATTAAACTCACGCAATAATTTGATCGAAAATTTGCGGTCAAGCAGCCAGCGCAGCACGTCAGGGTCGAACAAGTTCCAATCGCTGTCTGGCTGCACGATAGTGCCTTGCCGCGGCCGCGCGCTGAGCAAGCCTTTGGTTGTCAGCATTTTAACCGCTTCGCGGGTCACCGAACGGCTGACACCGTGCTGTTTCGATAGTTCCGCTTCGGTTGGAAACGCTTTTTCGGCATAGCCACCGGTGACGATCGTTTTTCCCAAATGATCGAGCAGCCCATAGGTTAGGTTGCGCCCCAGTGAGATCCGAATGTCGCTTGGATCGGTAGACATCGCTTGCACTCCTCGCACTTCGGCTTCTAAGTACCATAGATCATATAAATAGGCCGGCTGCTATCTCAGGTTTAGCGGGCTGAATTGCGTTGGGGAAGGGTTCGAGATGCAGCTAGCGACGATCGATATCATGGTGGTTGCGGTCTACTTCGTCTGCATCTTCGGGCTGGCGCAGTACGTCTCGCGCGACAAGGTCGGCGCCGGACCAAAGAACACCACCGACTATTTCCTCGCATCGAAAAACCTGCCGTGGTGGGCAATCGGGGCGTCGTTGATTGCAGCGAACATCTCGGCTGAACAGATCGTTGGGATGTCGGGGTCAGGCTATGCGATCGGCTTGGCGATCGCCTCGTACGAATGGATGGCGGCGCTGACCTTGCTTATCGTTGGCAAATTCTTCCTACCGATTTTTTTGAAAAATGAGATCTATACGATGCCACAATTCCTGGAGCGGCGGTACGGCCCGTCAATCCGGACGCTGATGGCGCTGTTCTGGCTCGCGTTATATGTCTTCGTGAACCTTACTTCGATTATCTGGCTCGGGTCGATCGCGGTCACCAAGGTGGCGGGCATCAACCAGGATTTAGCGCTCGTACTGCTCGGCGCGTTCGCATTGCTATATCAGATCCGCGGCGGGCTTAAGGCGGTGGCGTTGACCGACATCGTGCAGGTGACGTTGTTGGTGCTTGGCGGGCTAATCATCGCGGCGCTGACGCTCGGCAAATTGGGGCAGGGCGCTGGAATGATCGTCGGGTTCCATCGTCTCACCACTGCAATTCCCGATCACTTTCATATGATCCTAAAGCCGGGCAACGCACATTACATGGATTTGCCCGGCCTGTCGGTGCTGATTGGCGGGATGTGGATCGCGAACCTCAGCTATTGGGGCTTCAACCAATATATCATCCAGCGTGCGCTTGCCGCCAAGAACATCGCCGAGGCGCAGAAGGGCATCATTTTCGCGGCCTTCCTAAAGCTGCTAATGCCGCTCGTGATCGTGTTGCCGGGGATTGCAGCGGTAGTGCTCGCGCCCGATCTGGCCAAGCCAGACGAAGCCTATCCGACGATGATGGCATTGCTACCAAGCGGATTGCTTGGGCTGGTGTTCGCCGCGTTGATTGCGGCAATCGTCGCCTCGACCGCGTCCAAAATAAACTCAATCGCCACGATCTTCACGCTCGATCTCTACGCCAAGCACAGCGGCGGCAAGGAGCCGGGCGAGGGGCGTGAGCGGCACCTCGTGTTCGTCGGCCGCGCGGCGGCGGTGGTCGCCATTCTGCTGGCGATAATGACGGCACGACCGTTAGTCGGCAGTTCAGAGCAAGCGTTCCAGTTCATCCAGGAGTTCACCGGCTTCTTCACGCCTGGTATCACGGTGATCTTCTTGCTCGGCCTGTTCTGGAAGCGAGCGAACGAGGCGGGCGCGCTCACGGCGGCGGGGACTTCGGTAATCCTGTCCTGGGCGTTCAAGACGCTGTTGCCGACGTTGCCCTTCATGGACCGTATGGGGCTGGTGTTCCTGATCGCCCTCGGACTCGCGGTCCTAATTTCGCTCATCACGCGGTCGCGCGCTGATACCGACACGATCGACACCAAGTCGGTCAGCTACGGAACGCAAACGTCGTTCAACGTCGGCGCAATCGGCGTCATCCTGATCCTCATCGCTTTGTATGGAACGTGGTGGTGAGCGAACTTGCGTTCATCGCGATCGACTGGGGAACGACCAATCGTCGTGCCTACGCGATCGCTAGCGACGGCGCGGTGATCCAGTCGTTGCGCGACGACAGGGGCGTTCTGAGCGTGGCGGCGGGCTCTTTTGTGGGCGAGGTTGCGGAAATCCGAAAACGGCTCGGCGACGTGCCAGTGCTGTGCGCAGGAATGGTCGGATCGACGCGCGGCTGGGTTGGGGCGCCGTATGCGCAGTGTCCGGCCGGGATCGATGCTCTTGTGGAACGGCTGGTATGGGTGGAACCCGACCGGACTGCGATCATTCCGGGTGTCGCGCAATTACATGGCCGGTGCGATGTGATGCGGGGCGAGGAAGTGCAGGTCCTCGGCGCAGTGGTCGCCGGCATGGCGCCGGGCGACGCCTTGCTGTGTCAGCCGGGCACGCACTCCAAATGGGTACGGATGAAGCATGGCCAGATCGCCGATATCCGCACTGCCATGACAGGCGAAATGTTTGCCCTGCTTCGCAATCACAGTTTGCTCGGCGATTTTCTAAAAGCGGATGTGGTCGCGGGCCCCGCATTCCAAGAAGGCTTGGAGCTTGCCACGGACAATCACTTGCTCTCCGACTTGTTCGGGGAGCGGGCTGCGGTTGTGCTTGGGCGGCGCGACGTGGATAATGTTGCGTCGCGGGTAAGCGGCCTCCTGATCGGCCGCGACGTGCGCGATCAGGTGATCGCAGCCGGCGGAACCGTCTATATCTTGGCTGACCAGGCACTCGGCGCGCTCTATGCGGCTGCCGTGACAGCAACCGGGGCGCGACCCGTTATGCTCGACAGCCACGCTGCTTTTCTCGCGGGAATTACCGCAATTTGGGACACAATCGATGGACGCTGACACGCTTTTGACCACCGCGCTTAAGCGCTGTCCATTGGTTGCGATCCTGCGCGGCGTGAAACCGTCCGAAGTTGAGGAGATCGTTGAAGCGGTGCTCTCCGCCGGGATCCATATCGTCGAGGTACCGCTCAACTCACCCGATCCGTTCGATAGCATCGCGCGTCTGGTGCAGCGTTTCGGCGATGACGCGCTGATCGGCGCTGGCACCGTACTGTCGGTAGCCAACGCGCGCCGCGTGGCGGAGGATGGCGCGCGATTGGTGATTTCCCCAAATGTCGATGTGGAAGTAATCGCGGAGACCCAGCGGCTAGGGCTGGTCTCGCTGCCTGGCTATTTTACGCCAAGCGAAGCTTTTGCCGCAATCAACGCGGGGGCTAACGGCTTGAAGCTGTTCCCAGCAGACGCAGCATCGCCGAAGCTACTCAACGCGCAACGAGCGGTGATCCCGCGCAGCGTGCCGATTCTCGCCGTCGGCGGGATCACGCCTGTCACGATGTGCGATTGGCGCGGATCTTGCGATGGTTTCGGGCTGGGTTCGGCTCTGTATAAGCCTGGCATGGATGCTGCGCAGGTGGGGCGTAATGCGGTTGCCTTCGTGTCCGCGATCAATCGCGATCGAATGAAAACGCCTTCGGCAGGGCGGGCTAGGTTTTGATTTTCGAGATCGGTCATCAGCTATGGCGGTCGGGACCGAGTGCCCGGCAATAGAAGGTCAAAAGACAAGCTGAATAAACGGTAAACGTTGCGTAGCCGCGAAAGGCGCTCATAAACGTCGCTCGCTAGGCCCTCGCAGCATTTCGCTATCGACTTAACTCAGGCGTCGAGGCCCGCGAGGTACGGATGGGCGAGCACGCGCAGCGCATTGCGCGCACTGATTGCGGTATCGTTGACCAGACGACTGCCCGCGACGTTACGGTACAGCGCGACACAATGATCAATCCTGGCGAAACGGGCACCGGCTGCGGCTGCCCGGGTATAGAAATCCCCGTCATTGCAATTGTGGAAGCTGGGATCGAAACCGCCGATGCGGTCGACGACGGCCCGCGAAACGATCGACCAGCTCGGGCCAACCACTCCGCCGCTGGCAAGGCCACGGCGGATGCAGTCGCCATCCCAGCCGCATTCCGGGGCGCCGGGTGCCTCGTGACCCTCGACACGCGCAAAATGACCGACGACGATCTCGAACGCGCCATGCCCGGTGCCATCGAGCAGCGCCTGCGCCGCGCCCG
>NZ_JAKNQQ010000025.1 GCF_022662475.1 Sphingomonas sp. TREG-RG-20F-R18-01 | reverse complement strand
AAAATTTCCCAATAATTCGAGTGCCCAGCTTTGCCCCCTCTGGGGCACCATTCGCTAGACTACTTCACCTCGTACAAGACGACGAATGGTATCCGTTAGGGGCGCCATGACGTTAATCTTGACATGTTGGAAAATGCTGCTCAAATGTTCTCGTCGTATCGATGGGGGCGAGGCGGCATGGCACAGTCTGCAAATGACGAGCGACAGACAGCGTTTTCTCGATGGTTGCGAACAGGCAGACTCCCACGTATCTCAAACCCGGACGTCGTCGAGTTCAAATTCAATCATTGGCATGATCCCACCAACGGTCGGTTCACCTTCGCGGTTCTGGGCATGACCATGGCGGTGCCGCGCAGAAACCAAAGCGCCGCACCAGCGACCGTTCACCAGGCACGGATGATAGCGGGCAGTCTGGTGCGGCATCGCGCGGCGCGACGATGCCGCGCAGGGAAACTCCATCTTCCGAAAAACCGACACGCGTTGGAGAAACTCCGCGAAGTCGCTCAACGGCTGAGCCTGAGTCGGTAGCCGCGGCATCGCGACGGATCGATCGGCCAAATCCGGTTGCAGAATTCGCCGGAGGCGTCGGCGAGGGTCTGTACCGCGTCGGCGCGGGTACAGTAACAGGTGTGTACTCCGTACTCACGACCAATCCTATCACAACTGTCCAGAATGTCGGGATCGGAGTTGCGAGTACGATCGACGCGGCGCTCGTGGCCGATGCTACGCCGATGATCGTCCACATCGCGCGTGCAGCGAATGCCGTTACGAATGCCTCGGCGCGCGATTGGGGGAGGGCAACCGGGTTAGCCGCCGGCCATGTTGTGGTGGCAGCAGTCCCAGGAGCAGTGATAGCTAAAGTCTCCGCATTGCGTGCGGTGGAAACGGTGACGTCGGAAGCTGTCTTCAACCCGCCACCAATTCATTGGGTAAAGGAAACCTCTAGAAGCACGAAGGCCTGGAAGGCATACAATGATGCGGCAACCGGAACGCGGCCAGGTTATGCACCGGCGTTGACCCGAAAGATGGCGGACGGCTCGACAAGGTTGGTGAAGTTCGATGGCATACATGGGGACCATGTAATCGATCGAAAGTGGAAAGTTACGGACGCTCCGAATGCGCGAGCACAGGTATTACGGCAATCCGAAGCGTTGGCGCAGCACGGCAAGAATGGCATGTGGGAAGTCCCTACTGCAAAATAGAAAATAAGAGCTCAAAAGCTTCTGCAGAGAATGGGGGTTACCAATATCAAGGTAAGGGTAGTCAAGCCGTGATAGCTAGACAGATAGCAAGCCTCATTGGGAGTGTTGTTGTATTTTTGGAAACGTCGGGGGACGATATCGTTGATCCTGACGCTGCGGTACAGCTTATGGAAGTCATTTGCGGCGATATAGAAGAACTCGACAAAAGGTTCCTACGGGAACTGGTTGACGCCTTTGAACTGGTTGCTTCAGATTACAGCGGTGAGACGGCGGAGTTGGTGCGGAGAATACCGCATTACTTTTATCTCGAAGAAGTACTCGCAGTTGACGATCCGATACGGTTGGCAGAATTGGAGGCATTGCGTGGTGCGATGGATTGAAAGGTCAAGGCTACGAAGCTTAACGTCGATATGAAACGGATTGCGTAACGATCGCCTACCAACGACGTGGAATTGAAATTTGCCAATAGTTTGAGTGCCCATCTTCGACCCCTTTGGGGCACCAGTACATAAAGAGAACATGCTGGAAAACCGCAAAAATATGCGGTATATTGCCTCTCGGCTGTCCCATTATTTCTCACTTTGTTCCGCTAAGGCCCGGCAAAAAGTGGCCACGAATCATGGGACCACGAACTTTGCAGAAGGCGTGGCCCCCGGCCACCATCAAGAAGGCACGCTGGTTCCTCGAACTCCTCGGCGGCATCGCCAATCGTCCCATCGCCCTGGTGACGCCGCACGAGCTTCTCGACGTGCTCAAGCGGGTGGAACGCCGCGGGCATCACGAGACGGCGCGCAGGCTTCGGTCGTTTGCGGGCCGACTTTTTCGCTATGGTTTTGCCACGTTGCGGACCGAGCGTAATCCCGCGGACATTCTGCGGGGCGCGTTGACGGTCCCGAAGGTGAAGCATCACGCCGCCATCATAGAGCCGAAGAAGGTCGGTGAGCTCCTGCGAGCGATCTACCCCCGCTGTAGCCTATCCAACGAACTGCCGAGTTGGGTGGAAAGCGGACGGCCCGCCTTCGGGTGGTCCTCGCTGTTTGTTCATATCGTGAAGCAGCGACCGTACCAGGCCCGGTTATTCCCGGTATCGCCGCAGCGTTTGCCGGACGCTTCCAGGTCGCGCGGCCGATCCGGCTGAATTGACGGGATGCGCGATCGTGCCCTTGCCGCCGCCGAGCGAGATCGTGGTAACATTGCTGATCCGCACGCCGGGAGCATCAGGCACTTCGATCGCGCTCGCCAGGACGATCGAAGGATCGGCGGTGAAGTTCGCATATACGCCGAGGCCGACCGCCTCATGGTGACGGACGTGATCCGCAACCTTGTACGCCGCCCAACCGCGATCCGAATCCGCGCGCCATGCGTGCTGGCTCGGGGGATCGTAGGGCAGTTCGTTCTGGTAGAAGAAGGTCCGGCCGTTCTCGCCATTCCACAGCGTCTGCCAGCCCTGGAAATGTTCGACGAACAAGCCATAACAGGTGACATGGTCGCCGTTGACGACGAGCCCGTGCTCGCCGCGGCTTTCGGCCCAGCCGACATGCACCCGGCTACCCTCGCGATCGCCATGATCGGCGCGCCAGATCCACAAATGATCGCCGATCACATGATGGCTGTTGATTTCCAGGCAGGTCCCGACGTTGCCGACCGCCGCCCCGCCGACGCGGAAGAAGACATCGGCGAGAAGCATCGGATTGGCGTGATGGTCGCCGCGCGCGCCCTTTGGTCCCACCTGCAGCAGGACGGGCGACATCTGCGCGCCGGCATCGATCAACACGCCCGCGAGCAACACGCCGGGCACGTCATCGATCATCATCGCCGCATTGCTCGCTTCGCTCAGCAGCGTTGCCAGCCCCAGCCCGAGCACGATCGTATCGGCGCGGCGCACGCGGATCGGTTCGTGCAGCCGATAGACTCCGGGGGTGAGCAGCAAATGGCGGCCGCTCGCCAGCGCGCGGTTGATCGTCGCGATCGGCGTGGTCGGATCGGCGACGAGGAAGCGGTCGAGCGACACGCTTCGGCCCGTTTGCCGGCCCTGCCACGAGACACCGGTCGCCGCCCGCCGCAGCGCCGGAACGAACACGCCCCACACGCCATCGGACTGGATGTGCAGGAACGGCTTTTCGCGGATGACCGGCACGGTCGGCAACGTCGTGTACGGGGGCTCGGGGAAGCTCGTCGGCGGGGCGCCGGCCACGCCCATGAACATCATGTTCCAATTGGCGCCCTGCCAGCCGCCAAGCTGTGAGCTGCGCGTGAACCATTGTTGCTGCGTGCCCGAGCGCACCACGCCCTCGACCTGGCAATCGGCCATGAACCCTCCGCTCGACCAGCCGCCATCGTCGAGCGCGAGGTCGCCGACGAGGTGCATCCGACGGTACGGCGCCGCCTGCGACACCGCCCAGCGATCGGCGCGATCCGGCGGTCGCACCGCCATGTTCTCGACCGATCGCCAGAAATTGACGAGCGCCATGCCGTTTTCCCAATCGGCCTCGGCATGGACATGGCCGGCGACGGTGACCGCGTCGGGTGTGAGGCCAAGCCCCGCGACCTGCGTGAAGAAGCCGACGTTAATGTCGAGCCGGTGGACGCCCGGCTTGAGCAGCACGGCGTAGCGACGATCGGTGAAGTGCGCGCGTTCCTGCTGCGCGAACCAGCCGTCGATACGCGCCTGTGCGCCCGGCATGCCGGGATCGACGATCAGCACGTTCGGCCCGAGATCGGGATCGCGCGGTGCTGGCAGGGGGCGTGCCGCAATCCCAGTCGCGCTAACGGCGGCGATGCCCGCCAGAACCCCGCGGCGTGTCGCTTCTCTCGTCAAACTCTCGTCCTCATTTCGTCCGCAGGATCTCGCTATCGTCCGATCCTAATCTACCGAGACCGGGAATGGCCACCGCCAACGCGGGCGCTTTTCGCGGCATTTTGCTGGTGGTCTCGAACGCGCCCGAGCTTTAAGCCGGTGCGACAATCGGTTGCTCATAAGCGGGATGAGGTGATGCGGTGACGAGTGTCGTGACGCTGTTCGCGCAGGCCGTGAGCCTGGCAGCGACCAATTATTCAGTCGACGTGCCGATGCGCGCGCCCCCGACGCGCCCGGCCTTCGCGGACGAGTTCGACGGTGCGATCGATTCCTCGCGCTGGCGCTTCGACACCACGCGCAACCGCGAAGGTTGGGCCAATCATGAGCAGCAATATTACGCCGCCGATCGGCGCGAGAATGCGCGGATCGATAAGGGCGCGCTGGTGATCGAAGCGCGGCGCGAGGCACTCCGTTCGGAAGCTGACTGGGGCGGGCAGGGATATAGCTCGGCCAAGCTCGTCAGCCGCCAGGCGCTTGGCTATGGCTTCTACGAGGTCCGCGCCAAGCTGCCGTGCGGTCGCGGCACCTGGCCCGCGATCTGGTTGCTGCCGCAGACCGGGAACTGGCCTGACATGGGCGAGATCGATCTGATGGAAATGGTCGGCTGGCAGCCGTACGTCGTCCACGCGACGCTCCACACCGCCGCATTCAACCACAAGCTCGGAACGCAGCGCGGCGCCGAGACGCGCGTCGCGAGCGCGTGCACCGCCTATCATCGCTATCAGCTTGACTGGCAGCCGCACAGCATCACGTTGGGCGTAGACGGGCATGGTTATATGCGCGTTCGTGACGACCAGCCCGGCGGGCATGCCGCTTGGCCGTTCACCGTGCCGTACCAGCTAATCCTCAATCTCGCGGTCGGCGGCGATTGGGGCGGTGTGAAGGGGATCGACGACGCCGCGCTGCCACAGCGTCTGTCGGTCGATTATGTCCGCTACTGGCGCGCGCCGTGAGCGCCCCCGCGATCTCGCTCCACCGGGTCGGGCGCGAGGCGCAGCCGCTGGTGGTGATCGACGACTTCGCGGCAGATCCCGATGCGCTGCGGGCCGCAGCGCTTTCATCGACCTTCGGCCCGGCGTTGCAGCATTATCCGGGGATACGCGCTGCCCTGCCGGACGCCTATGTGCCCACCCAGCTCGCGGTGCTGGCAGACGTGCTGGGTCCGCTCCTGGCCCGCGCGGGCGCGGTCGAAGTGGTCGATGCAAGCTTTTCGATCGTGACGACCCAGCCCGACGCGCTCGATATCCGCCAGCGCATTCCGCATTGCGACGCGTTCGGGGCGCACCGGATTGCGCTGGTGCATTATCTCACGCCGGGAGACGGTGACGGTACGGCATTTTTCCGCCATCGCTCGACCGGGTTCGAGACGATCGACGAAGACCGCGCGCCGATCTTCTTCGGGCAACTCGAGGCTGAATTCCGCCATGGCGGTCTGCCCCCCGCACGCTATGTCACGGGGGACACTTCGCTGTTCGAGCGCACCATGGCGGTCGAGGCGCGCTACAATCGCGCGCTGATCTACCCGAGCTATCTTCTCCACAGCGGTTCGATCGCGCCCGATGCGCTGCTGTCGAGCGATCCCGCGCGCGGGCGGCTCACCGTGACCGCCTTCCTGTCGGTCACGGCCTAGGGCTTCATCGTTGCCGCCGCCACGGTCGCGCTCGACACGAGCGCGCGATCTGTTGCATCATGCGCCAGCGCTACGCGATACCGCCCGCCCACGATCCGCCAGCCGGGCAGCGCGGGGTCATAATCGGCGAGGATGCGCGGCTCGGCGACAAGCGTCACGCGCGTCGCCTGACCCGGCTTGAGCGTCACGCGGCGGAACGCGGCGAGCCGCATCGGCGTCGCCGACCCCTCGCGCGCGACATAGACCTGCGGCACGTCGGCGCCGGCAATCTTCCCGGTATTCACCACTTCGAAGCTGATGCTGAGCTTCGCGCCGTCGGTCACCACGGGGTTGCGATACGCGAAGCGGGTGTAGCTGAGCCCGTGGCCGAACGCGAAGAGCGGGGTGGCGCGGGTCTTTTCGTACCAGCGATAGCCGACATCGGCGCCTTCGGCATAGTCGACCGGGAAGCTCGCCAGTTGGTGATCGCCGGCATGGCCGGGGTCGGCGGCCGCCTGCGCCTCGGCACTCGTCAGGCGATCGAGCCCGACCGGGGCGGCGCGCGGGGCTTGCACCGCGCTCGCCGGGAAGGTGATCGGCAGGCGGCCCGACGGGTTGACGCGGCCAGTCAAAATATTGGCGATCGCAGGGCCGCCGCGCTGGCCGGGATACCAAGCCTGCAGGACCGCAGGCACCTTCGCCAGCCACGGCATCAGCACGGGGCCGCCTGTCTCCATCACCGCGATCGTCTTGGGCTGTGCCGCGGCGACTGCGGCGATCAGATCGTCCTGGCGATCGGGCAACGACAGATCGGGCACGTCCTGCGCTTCGGTCGTCCATTGCGTTGCGAACACGATCGCGACGTCGGCGGCCTTCGCCGCAGCCGCCGCAGCGGCGGGATCGCTGCCATCGATCCAGGTGACCTGTGCCTGCGGCATCGCGGCGCGGATCGCGAGCAGTGGTGAGGATGCGTGCCAGGTGACGCGCGCGAACGACGAAGCAGCGCCGCTGGTGAGCGGGATTTCGACCGGCGCGCCGCCGACCGAGCGGACCTGGCTCGACCCGCCGCCCGACAGCACCCCTACATCGGCACGACCGCCGATCAGCACCACGCGCTTGGCTGAGCGCGCCAGCGGCAGGAGATCGCCATCGTTCTTGAGCAGGACGATTCCGGCCTCGGCGGCGCGCTGCGCAACCTCGGCATGCGTATCATAGGGGATCGCTTGGGCATCTTTCGCGGGCGCGTCGTAGGCCCCGGTTTCGATCAGCCCGGTCAGATAGCGGATCACCATGTCGTCGAGCCGCGCCATCGGCACGCGGCCCGCGGCGATCTCGGCCTCGAGCGCGTCGGCGAAATAGATCGCGTGGTCGAGCTCCTGCCCCGATTCCTGATCGAGCCCGGCATTCGCTGCCCTGGCAGTCGAATGCACCGCGCCCCAGTCGCTCATCACCCAGCCGCGATAGCCCCAGTCGCGCTTGAGCACGTCGTTCAGCAGATGCGCATTTTCGCACGCCCAGTCGCCATTGACCTTGTTGTACGCGCACATCACCGAGCCCGGCTTGCCTATCTCGATCGCGATCTGGAACGCGAGCAGGTCACTCATTCGCAATGCCGCTTCGCCGATCTTCGCATCGACCACGGTGCGGCCGGTTTCCTGCGCATTGAGCGCAAAATGCTTGATCGTCGAGACGATGTGGTTCGACTGGACGCCCGCGATATGCGCGCCCGCCATCGTGCCGGCGAGCAGCGGATCTTCGCCGAGATATTCGAAATTGCGCCCGTTCCATGGGTCGCGCGTCAGATTGACCCCACCCGCGAGCAGCACGCTGAAGCGCTTTGCGCGCGCCTCCGCGCCGATCATCGCGCCGCCGTCGCGGGCGATCGCGGGATCGAAGGTTGCTGCGGTCGCGAGGCCGGAGGGCAGGGCGGTGGCCACGTCGCCCTTACGCTGCTCGACCTGGTTGGCAACGCCGAGCGACGCGTCGCTTTCGCGAACCAGCGGAATGCCAAGATGCGGGACGCCATCGATGTGACCGGCCGACGGAATGAGCTCGTTCAGCGTCTTGCCCTTGGCCATCGGCGGGAAGAGACCGTGGACCAGCGCGATTTTTTCGGCGAGTGTCATTTTGGCAACGATCGCCGCCGCGCGGGCCCTGGCGCCCTGCGCTGGCGCCTGTGCAGCCGTGGGTCGCCCTGCCGCGGGTACGGCGGCGCCGATGCTCGAGAGCAGGGTTGCGCCGAGCAGTACGCGGTGAAGTGCCCTAACCATTTCGAAATTCTCCCAACCTTTAGCGGCAATGCCCCTCGCCGGTGCGAATTTCCGCTTCGCTCTACCGCCGCCTTTACGGCACAGACAGCACATCCTGGGAACGTTCACAACATCGCGTTTGCGCCACTCCGCCGACTTGACAATCCATCTGCTGCGGAACAAGTGAACGTTCTCAAACAAGAGGGCGCAGGGGTAACGCGCCGATACCAGGGAGGATGACATGGGGGGCTTCAGCACCCGTTTGGCTACGCGTTTGACGCTGGGCGTATCGACGCTCGCGCTGGCGGGCTATCCGATGATCGCACTGGCGCAGGACGCTGCATCGACGATGGGCAACACCGGTCCGTCGACGACGCAGGACCAGCCGACCAGCACCACGACGACGCAGAGCACCGCGACCGCCGACGGTACGGATACGAGCGGCGAAATCGTCGTCACCGGGATCCGCGCCTCGCTGCGCAGCTCGATCAACCTAAAGCGCAATGCGCAGGGGATCGTCGATGCGATCTCGGCCGAGGATATCGGCAAGTTCCCCGACACCAACCTCGCTGAATCGCTCCAACGCATCACTGGCGTGTCGATCGATCGTTCGAACGGCGAAGGCCAGTTCGTCACCGTTCGCGGGTTCGGCCCCGAATATAACCTCGTTACGCTCAACGGCCGCCAGCTTGCCACCTCGACGATCGGCGACGGCAACAGCGCCCCCGTGTCGCGCTCGTTCGATTTCGCCAACCTCGCATCCGAAGGCGTCGCGGCGCTCGAAGTCTACAAATCGGGCCGCGCGAGCGTGCCGTCGGGCGGCATTGGCTCGACCATCAACATCCGGACCCCGCGGCCGTTCGACAAGCCGGGCCTGCGCGGGTCGCTGTCGGCGCGCGGCGTGGTCGATACGTCGCAGAACGGCGGCAAGGACGTGACCCCTGAAGTGTCGGGGATCTTCTCCGACACCTTCGCCGACGACCGCATCGGCGTGCTCGTGCTCGGCTCGTTCCAGGAGCGTCATTTCAGCGCAAACGCGGCCAATGTCGGCTTCCGCGACGGCTATCTCGGCGCCGAGAACAATTGGGGGTCGCTCGCGCAACCTGGCGACCCGCGTGCCGCCAACATCACCAACCGTCCGGGTGCGACCGACGTTTATCAGGTGCCGCAGAATGCCGGCTATGACGTCGTCAACGGCAAGCGCCAGCGCATCAACGGACAGGCGGTGCTGCAGTTCAAGCCGACCGACACGCTTACGGCGACGTTCGACTATACCTATTCACGCAACACCGTCGACATTCGCGATAACAGCGTCGGCATCTGGTACAATCACAACGACACGTCGAGCTCGTGGACCAACGGCCCGGTCGCCGGGCCGAATTTTTACACCGAGCGGTTCGGCGCGGCGGAGACCAAGGATCTCGCTTACTCGGCGTCGCAGACCTCGGCGCGCAGCGAGAACAAGGCGATCGGCGGTAATCTGACCTGGAAGGGGCCGGGCGGCGTCACCGTCGTGCTCGACGTCAACCACTCGACGGCGGAATCGAAGCCCAACAGCCCGTATGGCAACAGCAATTCGGTCGGCACAGCGGTGTTCGGCATCCAGAATCAGACGGTCAATTTCCAGAATCAGCTGCCCGTGATCTCGTACAACATGTATTCGGGCATCGATCCGCTCAATGCCGCGAACATCGTCCCGACCGGCAACGCGTTCCGCAATTCTTACTTCCGCGACGAGATCAACCAGATCCAGCTGAAGGGGCATTACGACCACAGCCACGGCTTCCTCGAGAGCCTCGACTGGGGGGTGCAGTACACTGACAACAAGGTCCGCTCGGCCTATAGTGTGCTGCAGAACGACACCTGGGGCGGCACCGGCGGCGACAGCGCGGCGCAGCGCGCGGCGGCGGCGGCATTGCTTCCCGACAGCCTGTTCACGCTGACCAGCATTCCCGACAAATTCTCAGGCATCAGCGGCGCCAATTCGGCGGACATCGTCAAGTCGTTCTACACGTTCAACCTGCCCAGCGTCGTCACGCTGCTCGATCAAGCGTACAAGATCTGCGGCGGCAACGGGCAGTGCCTGATCCCGTACACCACGGACTCGCGTGTGCGCGAAAAGACGATCGCGCCGTATTTCCAGTTCAACGGCAAGTTCGACGTCTTCTCGATCCCCGGGCATGTCATCGGTGGCCTGCGCTACGAGACGACCGACGTCAGCGCGACCGCCCTGGTACCGGCCCCATCCGGTGCACGGCAGAATTCGCAGAACGAGTTCAACATCCTGTTCAACGGGACCAGCTTCACCACGTTCAAGGGCAGTTATCAGAACTGGCTGCCGTCGGTCGATTTCGACATCGAGCCGACCGACACGATCAAGCTGCGCGCGTCGTACAGCCACACCATCACGCGGGCCGACTATGGCAGCCTGCAGGGCGGCCGTCGGCTCGACACGCTGTTCCGCGTCGGTGGTGGCACGGGCTCGGTCGGCAATCCCAATCTGATCCCGTTCAAGTCGAAGAATATCGATCTGTCGGCGGAATGGTATTACAACAAGGAGAGCTACATCTCGATCGGCTATTTCCATAAGAACGTGTCGAACTATATCAGCAGCACCGTCGTCAACCAGACGATCCAGGGGATCACCTCGCCGACCACGACCTTCAACGGCGTGACGCAGAACGGCCCGCGTTATCAGGCGGCGCTCAACGCTTTGGGGGCGAACGCCACCTATGCGCAGATTCGCGACTATATCGGCGCCAACTATCCGGGCGGCGTGGTCAACGGGACGATCGTCGCGCAGCCGAACGATCCGCTGGTCAACTTCGTGATTACGACGCCGTTCAACAGCGCGCAGACCGCCAACGTCGACGGGTTCGAATTCGCGATCCAGCACAATTTCTGGAACACCGGGTTCGGCACGATCCTCAACTACACGATCGTGCGCGGAAATCAGAACTACAACAACCTTCTGCCGGCGAGCGTCTCGCAGTTCGCGATCACCGGGCTGTCGGACAGCGCCAACGCGGTGCTGTTCTACGACAAGAACGGGCTGCAGGCGCGTGCCGCGTATAACTGGCGGAAGGGGTATCTGTCGGGGGCGGGGGTCAACCCGTTCTATGTCGATACCTATGGCCAGCTCGACGTCAGCGCGAGCTATGCGCTCACCAAGAACATCTCGGTGTTCGTCGAGGGGATCAACGTCAACAGCGAGGATCGCAGCGGCCATCTCCGTTCGGATCGCAACGTCGCGTTCGTAACCAAGCAGGATCCGCGTTATTCGGCGGGCGCGCGGATTACGTTCTAAGAGCGCGGAAAAGCGCCATCCTCGCGATGCGAGGGTGGCGTTTCTCGGGTCCGCACGGCACAAGCGCTGTCGAACGGGTTTCCGCGCACGGACCACCAACAGGACGGGCCAATTGGATACGGCCATCACCAATGTCGTCATCGTCGGCGGCGGCACCGCAGGCTGGCTTGCCGCCTGCCGGATCGCCGCGGCGGCGCGGCCAAGCGCGGCGCAGCCGATCACCGTTACGCTGGTCGAATCGCCCGATGTGGCGACGATCGGCGTCGGCGAGGGCACGTGGCCGACGATGCGCGCGACGCTCGAGCAGATCGGGATCGGCGAGGCCGAGTTCCTGCTGGCGTGCGATGCGTCGTTCAAGCACGGCTCGCGCTTTCACGGCTGGGCGACCGGCGCGGCCGACGATGTCTATTTCCATCCCTTCACCCCGCCCGCCGAAGCCGACGCACGCGCGCTGCTCGCCGTCTGGCAGGCCGAGGCCGCCGGGGCCGCCTTCGCCGACGCCGTCACGCCGCAGCCGCACGTGGCCGGGCAGGGCCTGGCGCCGCGCCAGCGGGCGATGCCCGATTATGCGGGCGCGTTGAATTATGGCTATCATCTCGACGCGGCCAAGCTCGCCGCGCTGCTGCTGCGGCACGCGACCGAGCGGCTGGGCGTGCGGCATCTACGCGATCACGTGATCGCGGTCGATCGCGCGGAAAACGGCGACGTGCTCGCCGTCCGGACCCGCGACCAGGGCGCCGTCGCGGGCGACCTGTTTCTCGATTGTACCGGCCATGCGGCCTTGTTGGTCGGTGACGTGCCGTTGATCGACCGTAGCAACGTGCTGTTCAACGATCGCGCGCTCGCGGTGCAGGTGCCCGTCGCCGCCGATAGTCCAATCGCCGCGCAGACCGACGCGACCGCACATGCCGCGGGCTGGATCTGGGACATCGGCCTGCCGACGCGGCGCGGCGTCGGGTGCGTCTATTCCTCCGCGCATATGAGCGACGATGCCGCGCTTGAGACGCTGCGCGCGTATCTCGGGACGACCGCGCCGATCGCGCCGCGCCGGCTGACTTTCTGTTCGGGGCACCGTGCGGAATTCTGGCGCGGCAATTGTCTCGCGGTCGGATTGTCGGCGGGGTTCCTGGAGCCTTTGGAAGCGTCGGCGATCGTGACGATCGAGCTGACGCTCGACGCGCTGCTTGACGACTGGCCGACGCGCGAAACGATGCCGCTGACGGCGGCGCGGTTCAACCGGTTGTTCCGCTATCGCTGGGACGGGATAGTCGAATTCCTCAAACTGCACTACGTACTCAGCCGACGCGACGAGCTTTATTGGCGGGATCATCGCGACCATGCCTCGATCCCGCCGCGCCTTGTCGAACTGCTGGCGCTGTGGCGGCACCGGCCGCCGCTGCGGGCCGACCTGCCGATGCTCGACGAGCTGTTCCCGGCAGCGAGCTATCAGTATATCCTCTACGGCATGCACGCGCAGCTCCCCCGGCCGGGACCGTTCGGCACGCGCCGGGCGGCGTCGCTCGCACAGATCGCGCAGCGCACGCGTGGCATGCTCGCGACGCTGCCGCCGATCCGCGTCTATCTCGATGCGTGCCGGGCGGACCATCGATCGATCGCTATGGAGCAGATTTCCTTATGACCAGCCACGTTCTGCTCACCAGCGAGGAGCACCGCACGCTGCGCATCCGGCCGACGCGCGGTGCGGATCTGGGCGATGCGGTGATGTCGTGCCTGATCGTGCCGAGCGAGTTTCGCCGCGTGCAGAACGTCTATCCGATCCTGTTCCGGCTCACGCCGCAGCGCGATCGGTTCCAGGCGCTGGCGATATTCGGGTTCGAACCGGGCGAGAACCTTTTCCTCGACGGCGATCGCTGGGATGCGCGCTACCGTCCGCTCGCGCTGGAGATCCAGCCCTTTCTGATCGGCCACCCCGCGACCCCGGGCGGCGACAAGCAAGTGCATCTCGACCTCGACAGCCCGCGCATCGCGCCGGGGGGCGAGGGCGTACGCGTGTTCGACGATCTGGGCCGCGCGACGCCGTATCTCGAGACGCTCGCCGCGCAGCTTGGCGAGCTCGATGCGGGGTGGCAGGCGAGCGAGGGCTTCTTCGCGGCGCTCGCGCGGCACGAGTTGCTCGAGCCGCTGACGCTCGAGATCACGCTGCCCGATGGGAGCATCAATCGCCTGGTCGGCTATCACGGCATTGCCGAGGAACGGCTGCAACAGCTCGACGCGAGCGCGCTCGGCGAATTGCATGCCGATGGGCATTTGCTGCCGATCTTCATGGCGCTCGCCTCGCTCGCCAACGTCAGCGAGCTGATCGACCGCAAGAGCCGGCGGGACGTGACGCTTGGCTGAGGCACATCCCGGTATCTTCCACGATCTGGCGAAGGTGCCCGAAATCGTTGTGGCGGACGCAGCCGAGCTCGACGCGCGGTTGCATGACGCCGACGCGCCGTTCGTCGTGCGCGGGCTGGTCAAGGATTGGCCGCTGGTCACAGCGGGTCGTCGCTCGTCGCGCGAGACGCGCGCATATCTGCTGCGGCATCACCGCGACACCGCCTTCACCGTCGCGGTCGGCGAGCCGGGCGGCGACGGGCGCCTGTTCTACGATGCGGCCATGGCGATGAATTTTCGCACACTGCGTGCCAAGCTGCCCGACATCTTCCAGCGGATCGACGCGATCGAGGGGCAGGCGGGGGCGCCGCCGGTCTATCTCGCGTCGATCGACATGCACCAGTTCTTCACCGGCCTGTACGAGGCGAACCAGGTCGATCTCGGCGACCGCACGTGCCTCGCGAGTATCTGGATCGGCACCAGGACGCGGATCGCTGCGCATAACGATCTGCCCAACAATCTGGCGTGCGTGGCCGCGGGGCGGCGGCGCTTCACGCTGTTCCCCCGCGAGCAGTTCCGCAATCTGCACCTCGGGCCGATCGACAACACGCCCGCGGGTCGCGCGATCAGCATGGTCGATTTTCACGCTCCGGATGCGCAACTCCACTCGCGATTCCCTGAAGCGCTAGCACATGCGCAGGTCGCAGACCTCGAAGCGGGCGATGCGCTCTACATCCCAGCGTTATGGTGGCATCACGTTGAGGGGCTCGCCGATTTCAACGTACTGGTGAACTATTGGTGGCGCGAGACGCCGCGCTGGATGGGCTCGCCGCAGGATGCGCTCAATCATGCGCTGCTCGCAATCCGCGATCTGCCCGCCGATCAGAAGCAGCATTGGCGCGACATGTTCGACTATTACGTTTTCAACAATGGCGACGACGTGACCGCACATATTCCAGTGGAGGGCCGCAGTATTCTCGCCCCGCTAACCCCGGAAAGCGCCGATCGCATCCGCGCCTTCCTGCTCAGGAGCCTCAGCGCATGACCGCCAGCCCGCGCCGTATCGTCGTCGCCGGGGGCGGCACCGCAGGGTGGATGGCCGCCGCAGCGATTGCGCGGACGATGGGCCGCACCGCCGAGGTGACGCTGATCGAATCCGACGCGATCGGAACGATCGGGGTGGGCGAGTCGACGATCCCGCCGCTCGTTACCTATAATCGGCTGCTCGGCATCGGCGAGGCCGATTTCATGCGCGCGACGCAGGCGACCTTCAAGCTTGGCATCTTGTTCGATGGATGGAAGGACGGCAGCGACCGCTATTTCCATTCGTTCGGCACGACCGGACAAGACCATTGGTCGGCGGGCTTCCAGCATTTCTGGCTAAACGGCCGCGAGCGTGGGCATGACGCGGCGTACGACGCCTATTGCCTCGAGCTGGTCGCGGCGATGGAGGGCAGGTTCGCGCATCTCCCCGACGAGCGGATGAACTATGCGTATCAGCTCGATTCCTCGCTCTACGCGCAGTTCCTGCGGCGGATGGCGGAAGGCGACGGCGCGCGGCGGATCGAAGGGCGGATCGCGCATGTCGCGCTCGATGGCGAAAGCGGCGACGTCGCTGCGCTGCATCTCGAATCCGGGGTCGTCGTCGAAGGCGACCTATTCCTCGACTGTACCGGTTTTCGCGCGCTGCTGATCGAGCAGGCGCTGCATGCCGGGTTCGACGATTGGAGCCACTGGCTGCCGTGCGATGCAGCGATCGCAGTGCAGACCGAGAACGTCCGCCCGCCCGTACCCTATACGCGAGCGATGGCGCACGACGCCGGGTGGCAGTGGCGCATCCCGCTACAGCATCGCACCGGCAACGGCATCGTCTATTGCAGCCGCTATCTCGACCACGACGTAGCGCTTGCCCGCCTGCTCGGTAACGTCGAAGGGACCGTGCTGACCGAGCCGAACCATATCCGCTTCGTCACCGGCGCACGGCGGCGGCAATGGCACCGCAACGTCGTTGCGATCGGGCTGTCGGGCGGGTTCATGGAGCCGCTCGAATCGACCAGCATCCATCTTATTCAGCGCGCGATTTTGCGGCTGATCCGGATGATGCCGGCGGGGGCGATCTCGCCGCGCGATATCGCCGAATTCAACGACCAGCAATTCGCCGACATGGAGCAGATCCGCGATTTCCTGATTCTACATTACAAGGCGACCAACCGCCGCGAGTCCGCGTTCTGGCGGCAGTGCGCGGCAATGGACGTACCCGAGACTCTCGCGCAGAAGATCGCCTTGTTCCGCGAGACTGGTCGCGTGTTCCGGCGGAACGAGGAACTGTTCGCGGAAAATAGTTGGGTGCAGGTGATGATGGGGCAGGGGATCGAACCCGCCACCCACCACCCGATTGCCGCGAAGCTCCCCGATGAGGAACTGGCGAGGTTCCTCGCGACGCTGCGCGACAATGTCACGCGCACCGTGGCGGGGTTGCCGCCGCACGCCGCCTATGTCGCGCAATATTGCGGCGGCTGAGCGGAATGGCACGCCGGCGCCAGGCCGTCACGATCAAGCACGTCGCGGCGGAAGCAGGGGTTTCGCTGCAGACTGTCAGCCGCGTCATCAACAAGGAGCCCGGCGTACGGCCTGAGATGGTCACGCACGTGCAGGAGGCGATCGACCGGCTCGGCTACGTCCCCTCGATCGCGGCGCAGCGGATGGGCGGATCGCGCTCCTATCTGATCGTCGCGCTCAACGACCGCGAGCGCACGCTCGCCGACTGGCGCGCGCGCCAAGGCGTCGACTGGGTCGATCAGATGCTGCTCGGCGGGATGCTGACCTGCGCGACCTACGGCTATCGCATGATCGTCGAGCTGGTCGATACGCACAGCGACCATATCGCGCGCGAACTGATGGGGGCGATCGCCGCGCTCCAGCCCGACGGCGTGATCCTGACCCCGCCGCATTCGGAGCATCCGCTGATCATCGATCTGCTCGAGGCGCAGCGGATCAGCTTCGCGCGGATCGGGTCGCGGCGCGCGGGCGCAGGCTTCGCGCTGTCAATGGACGAGGAACGCGCGGCGCAGCTTGCGACTGAGCATCTGATCGCACTGGGCCATGATCGGATCGGCTTCATCGGCGGACCAGACGATTATACGCTGAGCGGGTGGCGTATTGACGGCTGGCGGGCGGCGATGGCCGCAGCGGGCTTGCCCGACACCCTGCTGGCACGCGGCGATTTCGGCTATGCGTCCGGGCGTGACGCTGCAGCTGCCTTGCTCGATGCGGCCGATCCGCCGACCGCGATCATAGCGAGCAACGACCAGATGTCGCTCGCCACGCTAGAGTTGTGCCGTGAGCGCGGGATGGTGGTGCCGCGCGACGTGTCGCTGATCAGCTTCGACAATACGCCGATCGTGCGCTTCACGCACCCACCGCTCACCGCGATCGATCAGCCGATCGCCGACCTCGCTGCACGCGCCGTCGAACTCATCATCGGCGAGCTCGCCGGACGTGATGCCCCCGAGCAGCCTATCATCGTGCCGGCCAAACTCGAATTGCGCCAATCGACCGCTCCGCGCCGCTAGCGCAGCGCATCCCGGTGGCTGTCGCGGTGCTCAGGCGCCAGATCGCGGCCGCACTGGGCAATGCTTCTTGCGGGGTCCTGGTATCTAGCGCGCTCGGCTATGCCGGGCGTTGGCGCCGGTCTGCCACTGTTGACGCTGTTCTCCGCCAATCTGCGGTGTAATGGGAAACGAACCGATGTCCGCTGTTGGTGAGCCGAAAACGGGGCGCGAGTGGCCGGGATTGGGTCTCTCCGATCATCGTATCTGATCCGCTGCCCTTTGGAGATAGGGTGTTACATCGACCAATTCGTAGCCTGGCGTCGTGGCGGCGAAGTGCCGCAGCCAGTAACTATGGCCTGCTCCGTACACGACCAGGATGCGATCTCCAGGCTTCGCCACATTGATGAGCTTGGCAAAGATTTTGGCGTTGCGCAGGTACCACATGGCGTTGAGGTCCGCCCCCGGCTGGTCATCGCCATCACCGAACCGGAGCATTGAGTAATAGGAGTCCTGACCGCCCATCGGGGTTGAGGGGTCGTTGTAGCGGATCAGCATCTTTGGGATGCTGGTGGTCGCCTGTTCTTTCTCGAACTGATGCGCAGAGGCTTGAACTCGTGCGAAAGCCGCGTCGAGGTAAGCCTGTTCACCATGTACCTTCGCATAGGTTTCGACACGGCCGATTGGGAAGTAGTCGGGCTCGCCTTTGCCAGGCTGTTCGTCGATGCCTTGGACCGATCGCAGACCAACGCGGGACGCGACACGGTAGCCAATCTGCGTCGTTTCGTCCCTGTCGGTGCGGAGCAGTGCAGGTGAGAAGCTCGTGAAATCTGCAACGTCGTAGGACGGGCCAGGACGTTGCACCTCAACCATGACCCGCGTCGGCTTGAACGTCGCGATAGATTCCGCCAGCGCTTCGAGCTCGCGCTGACGGTGCGGTGTAGTGACATCGTCGACGCGGACATTGACCTTGTCGCGACCAGGGTTCCCGAAGTGGTAGGTGCCTAGAACCATGACTTGGATCGGGGCGGGCTGTGGCGCGGGAGTGACCGCAATCGCCGCGGCAGCAAGCATCGTCAACATCATACAAGGCATCCTCAAGGTGTGTTGCTGTAATAATACACACTGATTGAAGGCTGTCTATGGGATCATAGCGGTTGGCGAGAAGACTGCTCAGCCCAGTAGAACCGCATCCCTCTGGGTAAGCCGGCGGGCAGTAGGTCGAAATCCTCTGGCGCAACCGTCACGCTACCAACCCGAATGGATGACAGAAACGGAGAAGCTGGAACCAGGTTACGAATGGGCGGCATTGGGTCGTATCCCTTCAACTCGACGAGCAAACTATTTTGCCCGGCCGGCCTTTTCGTCCGCGATCCGCTTCACGAACAATGCAGCATATTTTTTAGCATATATTCGGCAGGCCTTGTCGTCGATAAACGGATTAGGGATTCGCGATACCGCCAGCTTGCGCGCTTTGACATCGCCGTCGGACTGCCCGGGGTGCGGCGTCAGGAGGATGTTGCAGGGCAGCGCGCGTAAGGTGGCAAAGCTGCGGCGGAAGGCGTCGGCTTCTTCGGGATGTCCTGTGTAGCGATAGCCCGGCCCGGCGATCGGGTTAAGGCTGGAGGCAAAGACCGTGTTCAAACATCGATCGCCTTCGCAGGATCGCCACGTCCAACTCATGCTGCCGGGGGTGTGTCCGGCGGTAATATGAGGAGTCACGATGGTGTCGCCAAGGCGGATCGGCGTGCCGTCGGCAATGGCACGCACACGTCGGACGCCGGGGTATGCGACACCCCAGGCGAACTGCGGATCATCGGAATCGGGCTGCCCCGAGCGCAGCACGGCGGCGGCGGCGGCGCTGGCAATCACGGTCGCGCCACTGTCGCGGGCGAGGGCGGCGATGCCGCTGGCATGATCGAAATGCGGCTCGGTATTTAGGATCAGTTTCACGTCGGCAATGCGAAAACCGAGCCGGCGGATATTGGCCTCGATCGCGCGCACCCCTTGTGGCACCGCACCGTCAATCAGGATCAGACCGGCCGACGTCCGGATCAGAGCCACATTGAGCGCGCCAAAACCGACGAGATAGGTGTTGCCGTAAATGTGCAGAGGCGCTTGCGGCGTGATCCACGCAGCCGCGCCGGCGGGCTTGATCGGACGCAGCAGCGGATCGTCGGCATGAGAAATTCCGGGTGCGCAGACCATTCCCGCTAGACCAGCCATAGCCGCCATAAGTCGTTTCACGCCCAATCTCCCTTAGCTCTTAAAGTGGATGCGACAAAGATCGGTCATGGCGCAAAGCATCATATCTCGACAGAGGCATGAGTCCCGTTCATGCGTAACGAATGGACCGTGCCCACCTTCCTTTAAACGCGCTGCGCGCTTTCGAGGCGGCGGCGCGCCATCTCAACTTTACCCGCGCCGCGATCGAGCTGCGGGTCAGTCAAGGCGCGATCAGCCATCAGGTCGCGGCGCTCGAGCGGCGACTCGGCATGCCGCTGTTCCGCCGTTTGCCGCGCGGTCTGGCGTTGACCGACGAGGGCCATGCGCTCGTGCCGGTCGTCGCTGGCGCTTTCGATGCAATCGGCGCCACGCTCGACCGCTATGCCGGCGGGCGCCTGCGCGAAGTGCTGAGCGTGGGAGTCGTGGGTACGTTCGCGGGCGGTTGGCTCCTGCCTAGACTGACCGACTTCGGTCGAGCCCATCCACATGTCGATTTGCGGCTGATGACCAACAACAATCGCGTCGATCTTGCAGGCGAAGGTCTGGATCTGGCGATCCGCTTCGGTGACGGCGCCTGGCACGGCGTTCACGCAGAACCGATCCTCGACGCACCGCTGTCGCCTTTATGCACGCCCACCATGGCGGATCGCCTAACGATGCCCGAATCGTTGGCGCGCGAGACGTTGTTCCGGTCCTATCGGCCCGACGAATGGCCGTCCTGGTTCGCAGCGGCTGGTGTGCCACCGCCGCCGATCCGCGGACTGGTGTTCGACACATCGATCCTGATGGTTGCGGCCGCGAAGGCTGGGCTCGGTGTGGCCATCGCGCCGCCTGCGATGTTCGCGGACGATCTGACGACCGGGCGCCTCATCCAGCCGTTCGCGATCGAAATCACAACAGGGCGCTATTGGCTGACTCGGCTGATGACGCGGCAAGACACACCAGCGATGCGTGTCTTCAGAGAGTGGCTGATGGCGGCGGCGAGCTAGGATTCCATCCAACTCGCAATCCCTAAAGGCGGACCGACGACGATTTTCGCAGGGAGATGACCATTAGGCACCTATGCCGCCCGGGCGTTCATTGCGCCGGCAACTGCCGTTCAAACCATAATCGACAGCTTCGTTAGACCTTAACGAATGGCCGTAGTCGAGGAGCCGAAAAAGTGCAGTGAATGGCTGATTATAGGTCACGCTAAATCGCAAATCCAGGATCTGGCGAGGGAGCGATACGCGCGGCTTGGTGGCTGGCGTGCACCTTCGTCCAGGAATTGTTTACGTCACACTTGCGCAGCCTCGTATTGCTCGATACCTGCCCTCGTGTAGTAGACGCGCCCCACCTTTTCGTCGACGATGCAGTAACG
>NZ_JAKNQQ010000024.1 GCF_022662475.1 Sphingomonas sp. TREG-RG-20F-R18-01 | reverse complement strand
GAACCGGCACATCTTGGCCACCGTCTCTCGGTTCAGCCCGAACACCCGCGCCGCCTCACGACGGCTGTGACCCTCCACGAACACGAAACGCCGAACGGCGGCATAGCTCTCCACGGCAAACATCCCCGGCCGCTCCCAAAAGAAGCAGCCTTACCAACGGCCGGATTTTACTCCGCCACGCTCAGCACCGCGCCGGCGTTCCGATGGCCTGCTTTGTCACCGGCGGATCCAACCGGTCTTTGTGACGACGTCGGATGATGGCTTCGCAGCTGACAGCGATGCTCTCGCCCACACCCTTCGGCACATGGGCAATGGTGTTCAGATACGGCACTTCAACACAGACCATAGCTACTCCGACTGCCGCATAGGCCTTCAAACGGCTGTATTGCGCTGGCTCTCCGCGCATTTTCCTATCGGTTGACACCGCAGATCGGCTGGCTTGTAAATCCGGCTAAGATCTCAGCTAAGCGGCCTTTTTTAAAGGATCTGGTTTCTTGCCGTCAGGCAATTTCTCGCGAAGATGATTGTGTACCATCTGATGATTGAACGGCTTCCGGATGAAGGTCGCCTTGTTTGGCATCTCACCGGCCGCCGGTGTGATCCGTCCACTGGCAATGACGATCTCGATCCAAGGCCATTGCTCCGCCACATATCGTGCCAAAGCGAAGCCGTTCGTCCCACCAGGCATTTCGACATCGGAGAAGAGCAGGGTCACGTTCTCGGCAAACCGACCCAGAACTTCTTTTGCTTCGTCGCCCGAGCCGGCTTCGTAGAAGCGGAATCCTACATCTTCCAGGCACGCGCACGCGTCCATCAGGATGAGGGGGTCATCGTCGACGACGAGCGCATAAGGATCGGTTGAATTTTCCATCCGGGTCGAACAGGTGGCTAAGAATTAGGTTGCGCCCCAAACCCGCAGTTTGTGAAATCGTCAAAGAACCTCGAGCTCCACGACCGATAGCCCGCACGACCCATAGCATTTCTTCGCTCGCAGCTATCATCGCCAAGGCTCATTATCTCTGCTACGCCCTGGCCTACACGGCGGAGCGACTCTCGGTTCCGCCAGTCATAAGAGACAGAACATGGCAAACGCCAAGGACGTAGCGGCTGTTATTCAGTCGGCGCTCGACGCAATCGGCGTGACTGGCCAGCTCGACGTCTCAATGGACGGCCAAGAGGCAACGGAGGCTCTTGGCAAACCGACGGGCGACGACCTCCACGTTGGCGTGGTTGTTGAAGGCATCCACGAGCAGGCGGACAAGTCTTAAGCCGGATAAATCCGTTCGGTAGCGGACGGCAAACGAAGCTACGGCTCGTCCGGGATTGATACGACCTGCGAGCCTGAACAAATGGCCAAAGCTGGGAAACCGGAAGGCGCCACGAACGTGCGGCAGTGGGCCAACCAGTCACTCCGAAGCCGAGGAGATTGGTCCGCTGACTCAGCAACCGTGGTTAGCTACGATCGACCGGATCAAAGGTCGATCGCCTCCCGAGGCCAGTCGAAGGGTTGCACTGCCATTGCAGTGGATGCCTGCGCCAGCATAGCGGTACATCACTCGATAGGCGCCGCGGGGAAGCATCTGGGTCGTCGCGGCCGCGTGCTAAACAGCCCAGTGCCTCTACTGCGCCATGTAGCGCACCGCTTTAATCTCGCGCACGCCTCGTCAGACGCAATCGTCAGCCAATTAGCCGTGCTCTCTTGATTTGTAGCGTCGCGATCAGCCCCTCGCCCGACTATTCGTAGCTGATCGAGCCACCAAGCTGGCCGGAGACGCTGCGCTGGACGAGCTTGCTGCCGAACCCGGCGAGACCCTTGGGCTCCTTGACTTGCGGTCCGCCGCGCTCGAGCCAAACTAGAGTGATCTCGTCACCGCGCGTGGTGCTCGATATGTCCAGCGTGCCTGTTGCCGCGGAGAGTGCTCCATATTTGACAGAGTTGGTTGCAAGCTCGTGCATGATCAGCGCCAGCGACGTCGCCGCCCCCGCGCCGACACCCATACGCTCAACCGCAACACGCACCCGGCCCTTGAAGGCGCCGAGGTCATCGTAGGGAGCGAGCAGCACCGACAAGAGATCGCCGAGCAACGCCGTGTTGCCTTGGTCACCCGGAAGCGGGCGAACGAGATCGTGCGCGCGGCCGAGCGCCGACAGTCGCGCCACCAGATCCTCGGCCATCTCCTCGGTGGAGGCAGCCGATCGTGACGCGGCGTTGGTGAGCGCGGACGCAATGGCGAGCAGGTTCTCGACGCGGTGGCTCATCTCTCCCGCCAGGAGTTCATGCCCTTCCTCGGCCTGCTTGCGCCAGGTGACGTCCAGGAACACGCCAAACATCGTCCTTGCGACGATGCCCGCGTCCTCGCCCTGACCACGCGCCGCTACCCAACGGACCTCGTCGCCGACCATGATGCGAAAGTCGGTTTCATAAGGGCCCATCACACCGCGCGTCGCCGTGAACGCTGCACGGACGCGATCCCGATCGGCAGGATGGATGTGCGCCGACAGCTCCTCAAAGGTGACCTGCGGTTTCACGGGCATGCCCCAGAGCGCAAAGCCTTGTTCGTCCATCTCGAAGGCGTCGGAATCCACGTTCCAAGCCCACAGCGCCACGCCCGCCGCGATTACGGCACGGCGCAGGTGCTCCGCGCTCCAATTGTGCCGGTCAGCGCCGAAGTTGCTCAAGTCGAGATGCTTCGCATCTGGCGAGCTTAGGGGTCTCAAACCTTTTTGGCAAATACGCGCGACGAATGCCCAGCCGTGCCTGAGGAGTTCAGAGGCGGCTCAGGCCTCGATCAACTCCCGGATCCGCGTCGCAAGGGCGTCCATTGCAAAGGGCTTGGTCATGACGTGCATGCCCGGATCGAGATGGCCGTGGCTGAGCACGGCATTCTCCGCATATCCGGTGATGAAAAGCACCTTCAGACCCGGATGGGAGGCACGGGCCGCATCGGCCACTTGCCGGCCGTTCAGCCCACCAGGAAGCCCTACGTCGGTCACAAGCAGGTCGATGCGGGTGCCGGAATTGAGTATCTTCAGCCCGGCGGCACCATCCTCCGCCTCCAGCGCATTGTAGCCAAGGTCAGACAGGACTTCGCTGACCAGCATCCGCACAGTCGGCTCGTCATCAACGATGAGCACCGTTTCACCGTCTCCGCGCGGCGCAGCCGATGGCTCCAAAAGCTCGTCTTCCTCCGCCTCGCCGCGATACCGGGGCAAGTAGATGCAGACAATCGACCCTTGATCGAGCTCGGAATAGATGCTCACAGCGCCACCCGACTGCTGGGCAAAGCCATAGATCATTGACAGGCCGAGACCCGTACCGACTCCGATCGGCTTTGTAGTGAAGAACGGATCGAACGCCTTTGCTATTACCTCAGGAGGCATGCCCGTGCCTGTGTCTGACACGCAGAGCGAGACGTACTGACCGGGCTCTACGCCGCGCTCTTTGGCGGTGCGCTGATCAAACCAGCGGTTGCCGCTCTCGATCGTGATTTTGCCGCCGTCAGGCATCGCGTCTCGCGCGTTGATGCAGAGATTGAGAATGGCGTTTTCGAGCTGACTGGGGTCGATCAGACTCGGCCACAGGCCTCCGGCGTTCACCGTTTCCAGTTCGATATCTGGCCCGATCGTCCGCCCGATCAGGTCTGCCATGCCGCTCACCAGCTGCTTCACGTCGGTTGGCTTGGGCGCCAGCGTCTGCCGTCGTGAGAAGGCGAGCAGGCGGTGGGTCAACGCTGCCGCCCGGCTGGCGGCCCCTTGCGCTGCGGTGGCGTACTTTTCCACTTCAGCGACGCGGCCCTGAGCCAGCCGCATGGTTATGAGTTCCAACGAGCCGGATATACCCGCGAGCAGGTTGTTGAAGTCGTGCGCCAGACCGCCCGTCAGCTGCCCGACTGCTTCCATTTTCTGACTCTGCCGAAGCATTTCTTCGCGGCGAAGCTCTTCCGAGATGTCTCGACCGACCGAGTAGAAGGTGTTTGAGCCGGGCGTCTCGTCGGGGACCGCCGACCAGGCGAACTGGACCGCCTCTCCATCCGCCTTCAGCAGGCGCACATAGAATTGGTGAACCGGCTGGCCGCTGCTCAGCTGCGCCACGACATCCGCCGTGGCGGCAAGATCGTCGGGGTGGACGATCTCGGCAAAGGGTTGCCCAAGCAACTCTTCGTCCGAGCGGCCGAGGAGGCGTGACCACGCCGGGTTCACAGATTTGAGGAAGCCATCGAAGCTCGCCACCGTGAACAGGTCACGCGAGAGCTTGAAGAGCCCTTCGCGCTCTGCCGCCGAACGTCGGTCGGCAAAGACCTGGTCGGTGATCTCGGTGCAGGCGCAGAAGAAGCCCTCGACGTTGCCGTCGTCGCCCCGGATCGGGGTGTACGAGAAGGCGAAATGGGTTTCTTCGCGAAAGCCGCGACGCTCCATCACCAGAGTGATGTCGTCCATGTGCACCGCCGTCCCGGCATAGGCTTGCTGCACGATGGGGAGCAGGTCGGGGCGGATCTCTGCCCAGACGTCGAGGAACGGTCGGCCCAGGGCTTGGGGATGTTTGCCTGCCAGCACCGCGACATAGCCGTCGTTGTAGAGGAGGAGCTGCTCAGAGCCCCACACGATGAACATGGGCTGTTTTGCGTCGAGAAGCACGCCGGTCAGCGCCTTGAGCGATGTCGACCAGGTTGCCGGAGCGCCCAGCCCCGTCCGCGTCCAGTCGAAAGCACGAATGGCCGCGCCCATGTCTCCGCCGCCATCAAGGAACCTCAACATCGTCTCTCCCTTTGGCAGCGGGATTGTGGGTTGTTAGGTCCGACGCCGCACTGTCACCTCACGTTACGCGCAGGAGCTGCGGAGCGTTCCTTGCGGTCGGTGGATCAGGTGCGAGAAGACCCGAGTTGCAGGCGTCCTTACAGGCCAGCGAGTGACTGAACCAGCGTCTGGATTCAGAAAGCGACGATGAAGGCGTGAGTGACTGGTTCTGGGTCCTCGCGACGGCAATGCCATAGGCGGGCGTCGACCAAGTGTCGTCGTTCATCGGTGATGGCGCGAACGTCCGGATTTGACAGAAGCTGACGATGCGGTCGAAGCTATTCAGAGCCTTACAGCACCCTGCATAGGCGTACTTTCTACATCCCGGCCACTCAGGGCTGCGGTAGCGGCCCGCACCAGCATTCGTCGCGCAGCGAAACTCGCTGGCATAGTCTGCGAGCCAAAGCGTTGCGCAAACCCTTCTCGCCAAAGCCGCGAAGCGACGACATAGATTTCCTCGCGCGTTGGCGAGCGCTCTTCACAGATGCAGGCCGTGATCGCGGGGTATAATCGAGGCGAAAGCACGGTTTCTGTCGGTGCGGTCGCCTTGCTGGGTGAAGGCGCGACGCCTTGCTCCGGCGGCTTGACCAAGTGCTGTGGGCTTTCCTTGCGCCAAGAGTGCCCCGCGAACCAAAGGGGCACCGCGGCGACCACTGCGAACGTCAATGTCATATCCAGAAATGGGCTTTTCGGGAGCTCTCCCGCGAAGGCGAGCAAAAGCAGCATCAGAACAACCGATACGCCCCATTCCGGATGCAGCACGAGCCGGAACGCGTACCAGAGAAACCAGCAAAGCAGCACCGCTGCCGCAAGGCTACCTACGACCAGGCCGATCGCTTCAACCACCATGAGAATCAACTGCATCTCGCCGACTCCTTGATGCGCAATATATATCGCATTGCGATACATGTCACAACTGGAGCGATTTGCAAATTGGATTAATCCACGCGTGCGAGCAGTTCAGTCAGCATGGGCCGAAGTCGCACGATCTCTTTGCGATGCGTCTCCGATAGCTCCCGCAAGAGCGTTTGAGCCTTCTGCGTCAGTGCGAGCAAGGCCTGTCGGCCGTCGTCGGGGGATGGCCGACGTGTGACCAGGCCAAGCGTCTCCAGACGATCTACCAGCCCGGTCGCGCTATGCGGCTTCAAGGCCAGACGCTCGGCGACGTAGCCGACGCTGACGTTCGCGTGCGCAGCCCCCCGGATGGCGAGCAGCGCCTGGTGTTGCTGAGGCGTCAGACCGCAGCTTGCCGCGCCGCGTTCGCTGAACGCCAGAAACTGCCGAAGCGCATACCGAAAATCCGCGAGCGCAGCATAGTCGGCGTCAGTCAGCTCATCCCGATCGATCATCAATTACATCCTAAGCGTTGAAGTATATCGTGTCACGATATAGGCGTTTGCCGTACCTGAACCGGCGAGTGTGCATGACGGCTTCCACAATCAATATTCCGAAACCCAAGCGGCTTGCCGATCATAGCGCCGACTGGCGCATGATCATGCTCGCCGGAGCGGCTGTCGTCGTCGGCACAGGCGCTGCGTTCGGAGCCTGGGTTCTTCTGAAGCTCATCGCGCTCGCCACCAACCTCTTCTGGTTCGGCAGGATATCGGCCGCACCCGCTGAAATCGTGACCGCGTATGTTGGCCTGGCGGTCGTCGCGATACCGGTCATCGGTAGTCTGCTGATCGGCCTGATGGCGCGCTTCGGCTCGGAAAAGATCAAGGGGCACGGAATCCCGGAGGCGATCGAGGCCATTCTTTACGGTGAAAGCCGTCTGTCGCTCAAGGTCGCGATCCTCAAGCCATTGTCCTCGGCGATTTCGATCGGCAGCGGGGGTCCGTTCGGAGCGGAAGGTCCGATCATCATGACCGGGGGTGCAATCGGATCGCTCTTCGCTCAATGCTTTCATCTGAGCGCGGCCGAGCGGAAGACCCTGCTGGTTGCCGGTGCTGCGGCCGGCATGACCGGCATATTCGGTACGCCGATCGCCGCGATCCTGCTGGCGATCGAGGTCCTCCTATTCGAGTGGAAGCCCCGTAGCTTCGTTCCCGTGGTCATCGGAACGCTGGTGGCATTTGCTTGGCGGCCCATGCTGCTGGGGGCGGCACCGCTCTTTCCGTTCGTGGCGGCACCCGTGCAGGCGTGGTGGCAGACCGGAGGCCTGGCACTGGGTATGGGTGTCCTGGTCGGGCTAGAGGCGGCTCTGCTATCCGCGCTACTCTACCGCGTCGAGGACGCGTTCCACCGGCTGCCCGTGCATTGGATGTGGTGGCCGGCGCTGGGCGGTATCGTCGTCGGGATCGGGGGCCTGATCGACGCCCGCGTCCTTGGCGCGGGCTATTCAAACATCCAAGCACTGCTCGACGGATCATTGGCGGTGCGGGTCATCTTGGCACTGCTGGTCGTGAAGGCGATCGTGTGGCTAGTCGCTCTGGGTTCGGGAACATCGGGCGGCGTTCTTGCGCCCTTGCTGATCATGGGCGGCGCCCTGGGTGCCCTGCTTGGGCAGTTCCTGCCCGGGTCGGTAGGGTTCTGGGCGATGGTAGGTATGGCGGGAATGATGAGTGGTGCCATGCGCGCACCACTAACCGGCGCGCTGTTCGCGGTCGAGCTGACTGGCCATTTCGACGCCTTGCCGGCGACGATCGCCGCTGCGACCGCAGCCTATGCGATCAGCGTCCTGATCATGCGCCGGTCGATCCTCACCGAGAAGATCGCTCGGCGCGGCCGCCACATTCTCCAGGAATATACGGTCGATCCGCACGAGTTCCTGCAAGCGGAGCAGGTGATGACACCCGATCCCACCGTTCTGTCGGAAGCGATGTCGATCAAGGATGCCGTGGCCTATTTCGGGGACGGCGCGACGCACCGAACATATCCCGTGGTGGACGAGGGTGGACGACTGGTTGCGATGGTGTCCAGGTCCGATGCTCTGCGTTGGCAGGTAGAAGGTGAACTGCCGGATACGTCGCTTGCTGAAGCGCTATCCGACTCGTCGCAACAGATCGCTTACCTACACTCGCCGATCGGCGAAGTTGCCGATTTAATGGTCGAGAGCGGGGTCGGGCGCATTCCCATTGTCGAGGTGGGCACCAATCGGGTTCTCGGCATCCTCTCGCGCCATGACCTGCTCAAGGTCCGGAGCGCCCGCAAGCGCGCAGAGGTCGACCGAACCTAGCAAGACCGGTCATCCACGTCCCCATCGAAGCCTGATCGTCCAGATAGGTGATCTGAAAATATGAAGCTGTCGCTGCCTTTTGTGCCCATCCTCGCTGGTGCGACCCTGCGTGACCGGCTTCTCGCGTGCGTCGGCGCGGTGATCGGCGTTACGCTGACGAGCTTGGTGAGCGCGGTGGCCCTGCACGGATGGATACCGCTCCCGTTGCTGGTGGCCCCAATCGGCGCGTCCGCGGTGCTGGTCTTCGCCGTGCCGGCGAGTCCATTGGCCCAACCCTGGTCGGTAGTGGGTGGTAACGTCGTGTCGGCGCTGGTCGGCGTAACAGCGGCCCGGTTCGTGCCCATACCCTATCTGGCGGTTGGCGTTGCCGTGGGCGGGGCGATCCTCGCAATGTCGCTGCTCCGCTGTCTGCACCCGCCTGGTGGGGCTGCCGCGCTGACGGCCGTGATCGGAGGCCATGCGGTGCTGGGCGCCGGTTACGAGTTCCCGTTTGTGCCGGTGGGGATCAACTCGCTTATTCTGATCCTGACTGGCATCGCGTTCCACAGGGCTTCGGGCCATTCGTATCCGCACCGCCCTATTCCGATCGTAGGTCACGAACTTGCGACATCCGAATTGGGCATGCCGCATCCCGCAGACATCGACCTTGCGCTCACAGACCTCGGCGAGACCTTCGATGTGAGCCGGGAAGATCTTGATTTGCTGTTTCGACGCGTTGAGTTCCACGCATCCATGCGCGCGGCAAGGCCAACCGGGGCAAAGGGCGAAATCGGATGAGTACCATGGGGAGCACGCTCTCGGACCGGCAGGCGATCTGGGCTTTTGTGCTGGGATGTCTGGCGGTCACGGCGGGGGTAGGCACGCACCTGCCGATGTTCGCGATGGGACGACAGATGCACTATCATTTGGCCGGCATGCCGATGACCAGTTCGATGGTCGTGGGCATGGTTCTCATCGTAGGGGGGCTTTTCGTGGCGGCCTATGGCCTTTTGCCTCGCAACCTGAGCGCGCATCGCACGTCGACCGCCGCCATCGTCGTCGCAGCGCCCGAAGATGCGCAGCTTGGCGCAGCCCATTTCGGCCTTATGGCCATCCTCGTGATCGCGCTCGTGGTCGACGTGATGAAGCCCGCCGCACTCGGGTTCGCGATCCCCGGCATGACCAGCGAGTACGGCGTATCGAAAGCGACGGCGTCGCTCGTCGCCTTCTTCGCGCTCGTCGGAACTGTGGTGGGCTCGATGGTGGGGGGATTCCTCGCCGACATCTATGGGCGCAAGGCGACCATCCTGCTTTCAGCCGTATTCTTCGTGGGCACTGCTATTTGCGGCGCAATGCATAGCCTAGCTTGGAATATCGGCATGTGCTTCATGATGGGGGCCGCGGCTGGAGACCGCCCGTTGCAACGCGAGGTCGGCGCGTGGTTCCCCTGCCCCGCCGGCTGGACTCGAGCTTGTGATGCACGCGCTCGAACAGTGCCAATGGTACGATCGCGTCATGCTCGCCTTCGTGACAACGGTCCTTATGGACGATTTGCCCGAGATACGTGCGATTGCGCAGCAGATGAAGCAGCGCGCCGCGGCCGAACGCAACACCGCCAAACACGCGACCACGAGCGGTCTCGTGCCGCTTCGACACGACGCCCTCGGCTGCCAGTAGCTGAACCAGCCGGTGCACCGAGCCAACCTCTACATAGCGCTCGTAGATCGTGCAGACCACCGCTGCCTCGACCGGGTTGACGCGTAGTGTCCGCGTGCCTGGAGTGGGTAAGTCATAACCAAACGGCGGGACGCCACCCATCCACATGCCTCTGGCTTTAGATGCTGCAATCTTGTCGCGGATCCTCTCCCCGGTTACCTCTCGCTCGAACTGCGCGAACGACAGCAACACGTTGAGCGTCAGTCGCCCCATCGAGCTCGTAGTGTTGAACGACTGCGTTACCGAGACGAAGCTTGCCCCACGTGCATCGAGCCGCTCGACGATACGGGCGAAGTCGGCGAGGCTTCGGGTCAGCCGGTCGATCTTGTAGACCACCACGACATCGATACGTCCGGCATCAAGGTCTGCCAGCAGACGCTGGAGCGCAGGGCGTTCCAGCGATCCGCCGGAGAAGCCGCCATCGTCGTAGCGGGTCGACAGCAGCTTCCAGCCCTCGTGCGCCTGGCTCTTTACGTAGGCCTCGCCCGCCTCGCGCTGGGCATCGAGGCTGTTGAAAGCCTGATCAAGCCCCTCGTCAGAGCTCTTGCGGGTATAGATCGCGCAGCGCTTCGGCTCGGGCCTGCTCATCGCTGGTCCCGCAGCCCGAAGAACCGGGGCCCATTCCAGCGGCTGCCTGCGATTGCGGTCGCGGCAGCGGAGAGGCTCGGGTAAAGGCGGCCTTCGGAGCGGTACCCGTCGACCTCGACCTCGACCTTATAAGTCCGTCCCTGCCACTCGCGGGTAAGACACGCTCCGATCCCAAGGTCCAGACCCTCGGCACGCAGCGGCCCTTTGCGCGCGAGTGCACGGGTGGTCGTATGGTCGAGGCCGCCATAAGCTTCTGCCTGGATACGCCAGGCAAGCAGGCGCCGCAGCAGCGGGACCGAGCGCAGTGAGGGGGCAGCGCCGTAGCGCTGCCTCCAGAGCTCGCGCAAGGCTACAAGATCGAGGTCGGCGATCTCGCCGACGAGACGATCGACCGCGGCGCTCATTCGAGCGTTCCGGCACGGTACTCATTCGTCAAGCAGAACAGGATTTCAGAATGGCTCGGCAATCGACGTTCTTGGTGCTTGGCGCGACCGGCGGAACGGGCAAGCACTTCGTCACTAAGGCGCTGGCAGACGGTCACAGGGTACGGGCGCTGGTCCGATCGCCGGAGAAGCTGCCGGCGCGACCTGCGAACCTTGAGGTGCTGCACGGTTCGATCACGGATGTGATCGACACCGACGCGCTGGTGGCGGGCATCGACTTCGTCGTCTCGATGCTCGGAGACAAAAACCTCCAGAAAGACGCCAAGATCAACACGGCGTTCGTGAAGCGGCTCGTGCCGTCGATGCGACGGCACGGCGTGAAGCGCTTCCTCTACCAGGCCGGAGGCCTTAGTCGCCCCCATGGCGGGCATCTTCCGCCGCTCTTCTGGGCAATCCGGCATACCCTTGCCCGTGGCTTCCTTGGCCAGCACCAGGATAATGAAGCGGTGATGGCGTATCTGGCGACCGAGGCGCGTGACATCGAGTGGATCATCCATCGTGCTGGCATCGGTTCGGACGGGCCATCCAAGGGTGTACTGGAACGATCGCAGACGAAGTTCAGCGTCGCGACACATGCGGACTGCGCTGAGTACAATTACCGCACGATCGCCGACGCATCGGCCGTGCATACAGCTGACCTCAGCCATTACACCTCAAGCTAGTTGGCGGTCGTCCCCGTCATCGCTCGCCAGCAGCCGGAGCGGATAGCCATCTCACCGAACTCAGTTTCTTGAAGGCCGCTTTTCCCGAAACTCGATCCTTTTCGGGACGCTCGCGACCGGCAGCTATTGGTCGAGCCTGCCGTTTGCCGAAATTTTGCAAACGGCGGGTTTGTCCCACGAGCTTCCGGCCGGTGTCGACCAGACCCGACCGCGCCCCGGTGAGTAACTGTACGACCGCTACCGACAAGAACCGCCGTCCGGGCTGCGGGCAGCAGCCGGACGGTAGCCGCCCGATGG
This sequence comes from Sphingomonas sp. TREG-RG-20F-R18-01, assembly GCF_022662475.1. Taxonomy (GTDB): domain Bacteria; phylum Pseudomonadota; class Alphaproteobacteria; order Sphingomonadales; family Sphingomonadaceae; genus Sphingomonas. The sequence goes on along the minus strand of NZ_JAKNQQ010000024.1, from coordinate 10,387 downwards.
CGGACGCATTCAAAGGCGGTTATAACGCCGGAAATAGCGAATGGGATAGGCCGGCATGCGGATTGTACAGATGCTCTCGCCACTTTGGGTTGGGCTTCTCACGTTTGCCGTGCTCAAGGTCGCGAAGGCCTTGGGCGTCGCAACTGATTCAAGCCTAGTGATAGCGCTCGTCGTTATCACATGTTCGTGGGCTACAGACAAGTTGGCGAAGGTCAAGACCTACACGTGATCGATCTTAAGCGTGCTAATCATGTCAGTATCTACAGACAATGTAAGGCAGCAAGAAAGCTGGGGCCCGACGGAAAATTGAAGTCGAGCACTTTTTGATTTTCGCCGCGAACATTACGATGGAGACGATCTCATGAAAATATTTGGTGCGCTGCTGCTGTCACTTTCGTCAACCGGCGCGCTGGCGCAAACTGCCGAAGATGCTCACAATCAACATATGGGTCGGTTGGCGGACACAGCGCTCAACGCGCAATATCGTTATACAATGGCAGCGATGGCGTTGGCTGACAAGGAGCGCGATGCCAGCTTGAAAGACGGAAGCAGCAAGGCCGACGGCCACCCAACTTATCAAATGGCACTGGTCACCGCTGAACGCGCCTGGCTCACCTATCGCAACGCGCATTGTGAGAACGTTGGCCTGGAGTACCGCGGTGGCACCGAGGAGGACGAAGCGGACGGCAAGTGTGTTGCTGAAATGGACCGCAAGCGCACCGTCGAGCTGAAGGCGCTAGTGGATGGCATGAATCATTGAAGGCCTCTGCCTGCGGAAGCTAAGCGGCGGGTGCCGTACCGGAAAAGTTGGTGACGCGGGGAACTGCACGGCAAGACGTTTGACGTGGGTGGCGCCGCCCTTTGTGTTGGCAATCCAGCACCTCAAGCCCTTCGGAGGCGATCGGATCCCTCGGAAGCCGGGCGGGAGCTATCAGGAAAAAAAGCAGCCCGTCTGGGAACGACCACTTTAAGCCGTTCCCGGGACATCGCACAAACGGCCGCTAACGACAGAATCTGCCATCAATCTCCAAACGCGATGCGTTCTCGGCCGTGAAGCGTAAGGGCATCGTATTTGATCATATTCAAGCCGCCGTGTGAAAAGGCTGATCCAGCACACCGACGAACTGCGTGACGGGGAGCGGACGGCTGATGAAATAACCTTGGATCAGGTCACATCCACACGTTTCGAGAAATTGCAGGCACGCAAGCTCCTCGACACCTTCCGCCACGACCTTCAGCCCGAGGTCATGGGCCAATTGGATCGTCGAGCGCACCAGCACGCCGTCGGCGCGATTGACATGGGCGTGTTGCACGAAGCTCCGGTCGATCTTCAGTTCGCTCAAGGGCAGCTGTTTCAAATAGGTCAGCGTGGATTGACCCGTGCCGTAATCGTCCATGGAAACGGCGACGCCAAGATCGCGATAGCGTTTCAGCGCGGCGATCGCGCTTGCCGGATTGGACATGGTGGCCGACTCCGTCACTTCGAAGATGAGCGCAGTGGCGGGGACGTCCGCGCCCGAAAGAATGCTTTCCACCGCCGAATTGAAGGCGACATCTGATAAGAGCTTGGCGGAGATGTTCACCGCCGCCGTTAGCGAACCGTGCTGCAGCCTCCAGTCCGCCAGATCGCGCACCACCTGACGCAGAACGTGAAGAGTAAGCGGCGCGATGCGATTGGTCTTTTCGGCCAAGTGGATGAAAATATCGGGGCCGATGAAGCCCTGCTCGGGGTGCCGCCAACGGACCAGCGCCTCGCTGCTGGTGATCCGACGTTCACGAAGATTATATTTCGGCTGATAAAACACTTCGATTTGATCTGCCGCGAGGGCAGCGTCGAGCTCGCCCATAAGCGATACGGACCGTTCCAACGTGCCGTCGTCGTTGACGCTGCGCCGCCAGAAGCTGTCGCCCTGCAGCGCGCCTTCCGCGGCGAGAGCGGCATTCGCCAACAGGCGCTCCACGGTGTCGACGCCGCCTGCGGCAAGTCCGAGCGTCACCGCGACGTCGACCCGGCGGCCGGCCACTTCTACCGGTTGCAGCAAAATCATGCGCAGCCCGTCCAGAGTGTCTTCAGCCGCGCCGTCGTGCGGAAGCAGGAAGGCCAGGTGCCGGTCCGCGGTTCGACAGACGCGCGCGTCCAGCGCCACGAGCGCGAGGCGTTCTGCGAGCCGCACGACTACGTCGGCCGTCAGTCGTACGCCGAGCACCGCGAGCAGGCTGTCGTAATTGTTGAACTGGGTGACGACCACTGTGCAGCTAACGGTCTGGTGTGTTTGCGCGATAAGCGATCGAGCGTTCGGCAGACCGGTGGCTTCGTCGACCGTGCGATGCAGGCGAAATCGCTCGGCGATCTCGCGGATTCCGCAAGTTAGACCGACAAGCGCGATCATGCCCAGCGCTGGCGCCAGGGGATAGACGAAGAGTAGCCCGTATTGCCCCACGAGTACCGCTACAGTGAGGATCAACTGCGCTCCGAGAACGCCGAGGAGAATCGTGAAGCCCTTGGTTCGGACAATCAGCAACGCCGCGGCAAAGGCGAGCAGCAATGGCAGAAGGGTCGCTTCCTCGACGGGAACTCCGCGCAGCAACGTTTCGGCCGCCAGCGCCTGGACAAACACGCCCGGAATGACGCCCCATAACGGCGTCCCGTAGCGATCACCCATCTCCACCGCGGTCGCACCGATGAGAATGGAACGGCCACGTACCCGCGCCGGATCGAACCGACCGTCGCGCACGTCGACGAAACTCAGCCGCGGGATGGTGGCCGGGTCGATCGACATATCGATCGGGAAGCCGTCATATGCAGTGCCCGAGCGCTGTGCGATATAGGCCGATAGCGATGGCCGCGGGATACCGTCGGTGATCGTGCCGAACGGCATTGACCGAACCTGCCCGTCGCGATCTGGCATGATGCTGACCGAGGCCAAGGCTACGTGCGGCCGCAACAGCGGGATCGGCAAGGAGTCGATCGTCCGCTGATCGGCCGAATTCGCGCTTTGGCCAAATGTCGGCAAGATGACCAGCCCGTCCGCCCGCGCTAGCGCCGCCGCAAAGGCACCGTCACCCACAGCATCGGACGCAGACGAGAAATCTACGTCGAAGGCGATCGAGGCGGCACCGGCGCGTCGCAGATTGTCGACCACTGCAGCATAGTTCGCGCGCGACCATGGCCAGCGCTTGATGACGCCGGCGCTTTGCGCGTCCATTTCCACGATTACGATTTTGCCACTGGCGACGCGCGGGAAGACTTGGAACCGGGCGGGCGAGATCGCCCGGTCGATCGCAGCGCCGAGCGGTAGATACGCGAGCAGCACGCCTGCCAACAACGCCACGCCGAGAATCGCCCAGCTCGATTTCCGGCGTTCGAAGACTTTACCGACCGCGAGGACGCGCTGCATCAAAACACCCGCGACAGGCGAAACGAGACGCGCGGATCGCGATTGCCGGTGTCGAAGCGATCGGCATTCAACGGAACGGCGACTTCGATCATGCCGCTGACCTTGCCACGACCGACGCGGACACCCGCCGCGGTCGAGACCAATGCCCCGCCGCCGCGTCCGTCGCGCAGATTGGACACATACCCGCCGTCGAGCGAACCGTAGAGTTGCACCCGGTCGATGACATGCGGAATCACGCGGCCTAGATCGAAGCGGATCTCGCCCGAGGCAAGGATGCCATCGTCGCCAGTGCGTTCGGCATAATCGTAGCTTCGGCCAAAGCCGGGGCCACCGACGCCGATTTCCATCGTGGCGAGCAGCGGACGCGATGCGATCTGCCCCTCCGACGCCAGCGCAACGCTGACGCGGCCCGACAGCGGCGCCGTCCATTCGGCAGCATAGCTCAGCATGACGAACCGCCCGTCGCCATCGCTTCGCGAAATGCGTGGATCGCCTTCATGCGTCACGCCCGGCAGCGGCAGCCCGTCGGTCACATGCAGTTCGCCGCGCAGGACGCCAGAGCCCGCCTGCATCGTCCCGTTGAGCGAGGCCGTCACCGTCGCCAGATGATCGTCGCGGAGCGGAAAGCTGAGCAATGTCTGGCTGCTTCGGATCCCGCGAAACTCGAGCGTGCCCCACAGGCTGCGACCGCGTTCGCGCAGGATCGGCTTGGAATAAAAGATGCTCGCGTCGTAACTCTCGCCAGTCACGTCGAGCGGGGCCAGCGAAGCGCCGGGCTTGGCATGGCCATAGGATGCCGAGACCGACAGCGTGGCGCCGTTCGCATCGACCGGGGCGGTATAGCGTCCGCGCACGAAGATGAATTCGGAGGGGTCGATCGGGGTGTTCGCGAAGATGACGCTGGCTTCGTCATCCGCCTGGAACAGGCCCCTGGCGTTCGCGACAATCGTCGAGCGGATCGGACCGACTTCCTTGCTGCCGCGATTATCGACCTGGGCGTACGCGGTTAGTCTATCCTCCGCGATGGTGACGAGCAGGATGCCGAATCCGTCCTGCCGGACGTAACGGCTTTCCTTGACGGTGACCCCGGGGAGATCGCCGACGAGCAGGATCGCGCGCTCGAGTTGCTCGCGCCGCACCGCCCGGCCGGTGACGAGCGTGCGGGTCAAGATGCGGTCGGCCCGCAGGTTAAGCTGTCCGATCACACGGACCGCCGAAAGCGTTCCGAGGTCGAGATGCACGCGCAACAGCCCAGCCGCCATCGTCTGCGGTTCGACCCATGCGCTTGCGAACGGATAGCCCGCCTGCCGCGCGACATCAGCGACCGCGTGCGAAAGATTCTTGAGATCCGCGCCCGCAAGATCGCGTCCGATATAGCCGACGATCGCTTGGCTGAAGCGACTGCGGGCGAGCTCGCTCGCGCCGTCGATGACGATGGCGTTCGCGACTCGGGGTACACGCGTTTCCGGCTCGGCCGCCAGCGGCGCAGCAGTGACGAGACCCGACGCGGCGGGCGCAGCCTCGACCGGCCGCGGCAAGCTGCGCTCGATGATCGACGGGTCGGCGCGATTGAGATGATCTTGTGCTTGGGCGGCACTCCACGGACACAAAGCTGCAGCGCTGCATGCCAGCACGCCTTTTACAACACGCATTGGAAATCCCCGACTAATGGGACGAAGTTAGCGTGCAAGCCTTTGCAAAAGGTTAGCTTCGGGCATGGCTAACGTACGATTTACCGCATTGGTGAACCTCCCGCACACGGGGGGCTCGCTACCCAGTCCTGAAGGATTCGGAGGGGTTGCATGCGGAAGTTGTGTATCGCGGTGCTGGCGGCGAGCTGTTCATCGGCAGCGGTCGCTGGTGAGCCAGGCTGGGTTGTCAGTGAAATTAGCGGCTCGGTCCAGATCGCGCACGCCGGGATGAGCAAGGTGGCAACGCGCGGTCTGGGCATTGCGGCGGGCGATGCGCTTTCGACCGGCCCGGCCGGGCGCGCCGTGCTGGTCCGCGGAACCGAATATATGATGGTCGCGGCAAACTCGCGGCTTCGTCTCCCGGCGGAACAGCAGGCCACCGGCTTTACCCAGATGGTCGAGGACTTCGGAAACGTCGTCTTCATGATCAAGAAGAAGATGACGCCGCATTTCGAGGTGAAGACACCGTATCTCGCCGCCGTCGTCAAAGGCACGACCTTCTCGGTTGGCGTGACGGCGTCCGGCGCTTCGGTCCAAGTGCTCGAAGGTGCAGTCGATGTCGCGACCGGCGACGGCGGCGCACATGAGTTGCTGCTGCCGGGCGCGGTCGCGATGGTCGGGTCGGGCGACCTCTACCGCATGCGAATCGAGGCCAACGGCATCGCACGGGTGATCGCTTCGCCCGCCGCCGTCGCGCCAACGGTCGAACCGCAGTCGCCGAGCGCTACGATCAAGACCGTTGCAACGCCGGACGCACTAGCCGTGGCAGCCACTCCCGTTGTGTCCGAGTCAGTCGCGATCGTGGCCGCGGTCTATGAACCGCCCGTTTCGCTGTCGGCCGTGACAGGCGGGCTCGTCTCGGGCACCAGTGGCAGCACCCTCGCAATTGCCGACGTGGCGGATGCCACCCGGATCGCAACCGAGTCCGCAAGTTCCGCCGTCAAGGCGGTCGAGGTTGCTACTAATTCGATCGCCGCCAATAGTGCGAACGACCGAGCTAGCACTGCCGCGGCTACCCAAACTCAAGCGGCGGATGTCGCCGCGAAGGCAACGACTGCAGCGGATGCGGCTTCGGAGGTTGCCGCCGCAGCAGCACAGCGCGCGGCTGCAGCTACGGCTCAGGCCGTCGTTGACAAGAACAAGAGCGACACCGTCGCCGCCGCGTCTGCTGCCGCAGCCGCCCAGGCGACGAAAGACGCGCAGGTAGCGGCCGACGCTGCCGTGGCGGCGCAACAGGATCAGTCTCTCAAGGATGCCGGCAAGATTGCCACGCAGGCCGCGGCCGATAAAGCGGCGCAAGACGCGGTGAAGGCTGCGGCAGATGCAGCCAAGGCGCCTGGTGACTCCGCAGCACAGGCAGCATCTGACAAAGCTGCGAAAGACGCGGCCAAGGCCGCCGCCGACGCCGCGAATGCTGCTGCTGCGGCAGTGCAGGCGGATTCCGACAAGTCCGCCAAGGACGCTGCAAAGGCGGCGTCCGATCAGGCTGCCGCCAAAGCTGCCAAGGATGCTGCAAAGGCAGCCGACGACGCTGCCAAGGCCGCTACCGACCAGGCCGCCAAGCAAGCTGATGACGCGGCGAAGACTGCGCAGAAGGCTGCGGCAAAAGCCGCTGCCGACGTCGCAAAACAACAAGAGCAAGCAGCGAAGGACGCTGCAAAGGCAGCCGACGACGCGGCCAAAGCAGCGGCTGCGGCCGCGAAGGACGCCCAGAAATCGACCGATGCTGCTGCTAAAGCCGCGCAAGACGCAATCAATGGCAATGGCAAAGGCAACAACGGCAACGGTAAGGGCAACGGTGGGCCCAATGGCGGCTGATGGCCGAGCTCGCGTGAGCTCAGAGCAGGATCCGTTTGCATTCCGGACACCCATAGAGGGCCGGATGCGCATCTTGACCGGGCGAAACGACTTGCGCGCAGCGCGTCGCTATAAAATCTTCAAACCTGGCTTCTTCGCTCGCAAAGGTACGTCGTCTTCAATTCATCTTCTCAACATTTCCAAGTCCGGCGCCAAGGCTCACGCGGAGCAGCCGCCGCGTGAGGGAGATCGAGTGATGATCGAATGCGATTTTTCCTTGGGAGAAGCTCGTGTTCTTTGGGTTTCGGCCAATCGCTTTGGTCTGCAATTCGTTATTCCGCTAAGCGAGAACAGTTTGGCCCAAGTGGTGGGATGACGAGCCGGAAGAAAGGTTGATCTGAGATAGTCGAGACTGCGATGCTCATGAAGGTAATGACCTCGAGGATAGCTACCCCCTCAAAATATTTCTCGTTGCTGACGCTTTCATGCAACTTTCGGGATTGCATCCGCCAAACTCTGCAACACTGGCAGAGGTGGAATGCGCCCGGCCGGGATGACCGCTTCTGGGCGAAGCCGTCGTTCGGTGAGCCGGGCCTGAATGACTGAAATGTCCCAACTCAGGCCGTTTGGAGCGCCGGCTGAAGCGACCAAAGCAGTCGGTCAGCGTATATGAATGAGCGACTGCTCTTGGGAAGCGGCAAGGGCCGCGTGAGTGACCGGAATGGGTCAACCCGCTTGGCAGAATTCTGTCACCACCGACCTTTTAAAGGCGTCTGGTACATCGACGTCGAGATAGCGAATATACCCGGGGTAGATGAGGCCTGCCCGGCGTGACCTACCACGTCACCTATTTAGCGATAACGCTGATTCCCGCTAATAACATGCTGGCGTCAAATTGGCTGGTCGGTTAGCGTTTTGGAGGGTTATGAGCCGTCGCACCCACGCCGGTGCCGATCGGTCGAGTGCGCAGCGTAGGAGGTCGATTTGGCCAATGAGGATAATGTTGCTGATGCGGCGCGTGTCGACCGCGTGGACTTGGATCGTATCGTTGCTGATGCGCTGGTCGTCGTCGATAGGGTTCAGTCGCTTGAACCCTATCTTCCGCAGCTTGCACCCGAGGATCGCGAGCGCGTCGACGACTATGTCCGCCGCGCGTCGGCCGACGCGACACTGAGGGCCTACAAATCGGACTGGCGGTTGTTCTGTGCGTGGTGCCAGGAGAGTGGCTATCGCCCGCTTCCCGCGACACCGGCGACCGTCGCAGCGTTTCTGACGTTGCTGGCCGAACGCGGATTCAGTCCGCAAGAACTTCGCCGGACGAAGCGCGGAACCGTGTTGCCGCGGAAGGAGCCAACGCCACTCGGCCGGGCGACAATCGGCCGGCGGCTTTCTGCCATCGTATTCGCGCACCGAGCCGCGGACGTCGAGCCGCCGACCTCGCAGCCAGACGCGGCACGCCTAGAGCGCGCGATGCGCGGCATCCGCAAGGACAAGCGCGGCGAACTGCCCGGCAAGAAGCGTCCTGCCGACGGCGACGTTCTGCGCGACATGGTGCGCGCAATTACGGGTGAGGATCTGCGCAGCTACCGCGACCGCGCTCTCCTTGCGATCGGCATGGCAGGCGCGTTTCGCCGTTCCGAGCTCGTGGCAATCACTGTTGCGCGTGTGAGCGAAGATAGCCGCGGGCTGCTAGTGCGCATCGCCACATCGAAGACTGACCAAGAGGGCAAGGGTCACACTGTCGCGATCCCCGACGGCCGCAGACTTGAACCAGTGAGGCACTACCGCGCGTGGCTCGAGCATACAGGCATTACCAGCGGGCCGGTATTCCGCAAACTGACGCCACAGGGCCGGCTGACCGACAAGGCAATGAGCGCTCAAGGGGTGGCGTTGGTGGTAAAGGCGGCTGCGGTCGCCGCGGGCTACTCGCCGGAGTTGTTCTCAGGCCACTCTCTCCGCGCCGGGTTCCTTACCGAGGCCGGTCGCCAGAACGCTAATTTATTCAAAATGAAGGAGCACAGCCGGCATTCATCTTTGGAAATGGTAGCGGAATATGTTCGAGATCATGAGCGGTTCCGCGAGCATGCGGGCGAGGGGTTTTTGTAACTATGACCCATAAGCGACATTCAGTGCTTGCTCGGCGATCCCCAAAAACCGGACGCCCGTTCATTGTTTGGATGCTGCCGCCAAGTTCGGTTATGGCTCGAGACGCGCTAAGCGTCGTTGAGAATGATACCCAACGTATATCTTCAGCCGAACGCCGCCTTGTCTTCCCCCGTTGGGGAGCCCTGTAGTCTATCCGAAGGCCTTCCAACCGATGTCGACCATAGCATACTTAGTCGCGTTGGTTACTTATGCGCTGCCCGGGGTCACGGTCGCGCTCGCTCCCGATGCCGGCTCCCCACCGCCATTGACAGAGCATATAGGCGGCAGAATGGCTTCCGCACCGGGCGACCCCCGGGCGCTCGTGCGGCAATGGCCCGGCTCGTACTTCGAGACTGCGTTCAATGGTCGAGCCGCGCTCTTCCGGATTGGACCGGGCGAGGTCAGGCTAAACATACTCGTTGACGGCGCCCAGGTTAGCACGCTGGTGAAACCGCAGCCCGGCATGTACCGGGTCACCGGCCTTGCACCTGGCCGGCATAAACTGCGAGTGGAGGTGGCGTCCGAGAGCCAAGCGCAGCCGACGACGTTCGGCGGCTTCTTTGCCGACGCTGGCACTAAAGCCATGCCGCTCACGACCTCGGCACGCACGATCGAATTCATCGGCGACTCGCACACGGTTGGTTACGGCAACACGTCAACCAAGACGGATTGCACGCAGGACGAGGTCTGGCAGACCACCGACACGTCCAAAGCGTTCGGCCCCGCCCTCGCACGTAAATACGGTGCCGACTACGAGGTGAACGCCATCTCAGGCCGTGGCGTGGTGCGCAACTACAATGGTTTCGCGGCGGACAAGCTGCCAGAGGCTTACCCCTTCACGCTGTTCGACAAGCGCACGTTGGCGAACGAGCCCGGCTGGCAGCCACAGGTCATCGTCATTGCTCTGGGAACGAACGACTTCACGACTCCACTCAACCCCGGCGAAAGGTGGGCGACCCGTGACGTGCTGCATGCCGACTTCGAGACGACTTATGTCCGCTTCATAAAGCGCCTCCGCGCGCGCAACTCAAACGCGCTGATCGTGATCTGGGCAACGGACATGGCGAAAGGTGAGATCCAGACGGAGGCGGCCAAAGTCGCGGCGACGCTGCGTGCTTCGGGCGACACACTGGTCGACTATGTGCCGGTAAACGGGCTTTCGTTCACCGGTTGCCACGCCCATCCCTCACTCATCGACGAAGCGGTAATTGCCGGTAGAATCGCCGCTGCTATCGATGCGCACGGCGACGTCTGGAGCGCTGGCCGACCCCGACCCGCCTACTAAACATAGCATTGGCGATTTGACCCACTTGCGGTCATTCGCGGCCTCTTTTTGGCTCCCCAATTTCTGCCATC
>NZ_JAKNQQ010000023.1 GCF_022662475.1 Sphingomonas sp. TREG-RG-20F-R18-01 | reverse complement strand
TGGGGCGCTAGCTGCCGTTCGGCCTTTCCCGATTGGCAAGGTCTGGTGAGCAAGGGAGGCTGCAAGGGCCTTTTCCCGGAAACGCCGGTAAGCTGTCGTCGCCGTTTTCTCAGAACCCGTTCCCAATATAGCTTTCTCACGAACTGTAATTTAGATGGAGTTGTGAGAAAGGAGCGTTATGCTCGTCGATTATGCTCGGGTGTCTACCTCGGATCAGGATTTGGCGTCGCAATCGGATGCCCCCAACGCCGCCGGGTGCAAACATATCACGACCGACAAGGCGAGCGGGGCCAGCATCAATCGGCCGGGACTGACGGGAGCGCTGGGAATAGCGCGCAAGGCTGACACGCTAGTAATTTGGAAGCTTGATCAGCTTGGCCGTACAATGAATGGGCTGGTCGATCAGCGGCGGATTTGGCGGCACGCGGAATCGAACTGCGCTCGCTCACGGACGGGAGCGAGACGAGCCACCCACTATGCTAGCTCAAACAACGGAAGGTCAGTCGTTTGAGCGAAGGAAGTGTGAAGGACGGCAGCAACGGACTTGCGGGTTTATACATCCAGCACCGACCCGCCCTGGTGCGCTTCCTAACGGCGCGGACTGGTAGCGCCGCGGAGGCAGAAGACGTGGTGCAAGAGATGTGGCTCAAGATCGGCTCGGCGCCATCCGGACCGATCGGCCACGGTCGCGCCTATCTGTATCGCGTCGCCCAAAACCTCGTCCTCGACCGCCTACGCGCGGGACGACGGCGCGCCGTGCGCGAGCAGGACTGGGCGAACGTCGAGCAGGGTCTGCGCCCCGAAGGTCCTGAACCCCACGCGGAGGCAGTCGCCGAGACCGATCTGATCGCGCGCGAGGACGCCGCGCGCCTTGCGGAGGCGATCGACCGGCTGCCCCCCGGCGCCGCCCGCGCGCTCCGCCTGCATAAGCTCGACGGCCTGAGCCATGCCGAGACCGCGGCACGGCTCGGGATCAGCCGCAAGGGCGTCGAAAAGCATATGGCAGTCGCGATGGCGCATCTGAGGCGCATGCTCGATGCAGGGGAACTGGGGTGAACGACACACCGCGCCGTCTTGGCAATGGAACAGAGAGCGGCGGCAGCGCAGGCTGCGGCGAGGTGATGCAATGAACGAGGATATCACGGAACGCGCGGCACGATGGCACGCGGCGCAGGACGCCGACGACATGGATTGGGACGGCTTTGCCACCTGGCTCGAAGCAGATCCGCGCCACCGCGCCGCGTTCGACCGCATCGCGCTTCTCGACGACGACATCGTGGTGCAACGCGCAACCATCGTTGCGCACCTCGCCGCCCCTGCCCCGCCCCGGCGTGAACCGAGGCACTGGCGCTGGGCGGTGGTGGCAGGCGGTGCGATGGCGGCCGCGCTGGCCGTTGTCGTCGCGCTCCCCCGGCCAGCCGCCGATGTCGCCTGGCAAACCGGCGCGACAGCGCGCACGATTGCGTTGATCGACGGCAGCAGCGCCACGCTTGCGCCGCATAGCCGTCTCGTCGCGCAGCACGGTGATCAAACACAGCTCGCGCTCAACGGTACAGCCTATTTCGACGTGCCGCACCGCGCCGACCGGACGCTGTCGATCGCCGCCGGTCGCTACCGCATCAGCGATATCGGGACACGCTTCGACATCGCGGTCGATGGACCGACGACGCGCGTCGCGGTCGCCCAGGGCCAGCTCTCCGTGGCGGCAGCGGATCTGGACACGCCGGTGACACTGGTCCAAGGCCGAGCGCTGCTCGGGCATCAGGGGAGCGTGACGGTGACCAGCATCGCCGCCGAAAGCGTGGGAGGCTGGCGCGGTGGGCAACTCGTCTATGCCAATGCGCCGCTGGCGCTGGTTGCCAGCGACATCACGCGCTATGCGGGAGCCGAAACGACGGTCGATCCCGCAATCGCCAATCTCCGTTTCTCGGGGGCGTTGAAGATTGGAAAGGGTGCGCAAGCTGCGGACGCGTTGGCCACGATCATCGGGCTCGAGGCGCGCCATGCTGGCGATGGCGTTCGGCTGGAGCGCCGCCGCCACTAGCCCGGCGCTCGGGCAGACGCTGCGGGTCGAAATTTCGGCGGGGCCGATCGACCGCGCGATCACTGCGTTGGCGCGGCAGTCGGGGACCTCGATCGGCGCCGACATTCCCCTCGGCACGACGCTCACGCGCGGCGTCCATGGCCGCATGTCGGTGGCGGCAGCGCTTGCCGACATGCTGCGCGACACTGGCCTGCGAGCAGTCCGCGTCGGTCCCGATCTTTGGCGGATCGAACGCGCGCAGCGCCAGGCTATTCGCCCTGCGCGCCCCAACTCCCCTCCGTCTTCGCGCGAGCACGCCGAGCAAAGCGACATCGTGGTGACCGCGACCAAGCGCCGCGAAACACTGGCATCGGCGGCAACCCCCCTGACGATCGCGTCGCCGGAGCGCCTCGCGGGTGTCGGCGATACCCCCGGCACGCGCGATCTCGCCGGATCGATCAACGGGCTTTCGGTCACCAATCTCGGCCCCGGGCGGAACCGGCTGTTCATTCGAGGCATCGCCGACAGCCCGTTCGACGGGTTCGGGCAATCGAGCGTCAGCGTCCAAGTCGACGAATCGCGCGTGACCTACGATGCGCCGGACCCCGATCTGCGGCTGATCGACATGGCGCAGGTGGAAGTGCTCAAAGGGCCGCAGGGACCGCTTTACGGTACCGGCGCGCTCGGTGGCGTGTATCGGCTGGTACCGGCCAAGCCCGACCTCACGCGCGCCAGCGGGTCGCTCCGCAGCGGCGGCAGCACGACGCAAAGCGGGAGTGGCGCTGGCGATTTCGACGGCGTGATCAATCTCCCACTCATACCCGGCCGGCTCGCTATCCGGTTGGTCGGCTATCGGATCGGGCAAGGCGGCTGGATCAATTCGACCGACGGCACGCGCGATCTCAATCATGGGCAGACCAGCGGTGGCCGGATCGCGGTGCGCGCCCGGCCATTTGGCGACTGGATCGTCGATCTTCAGGGAATCACCCAAGGATCGTCGGTTGCCGACAGTCAATATGTCGAAGCGCCGCACACACTGACGCGCACCCCGCGGCTACGCGAGCCGCAGGACACCGGCATATCGCTCGTTAGCGCGACGGCGAACGGGTCGATCGCCGGGGCTCGGGTCACCGCCGTTGCAAGCGCCACGTCGCAGGAGGTCAACGCCACCTACGATGCGTCGTCCAAGGCCGCATTGCTCGGCGGGACCGCGCCTGCGTCCTATCGCGATGCGCGCACCTATCATGTCTATACCGGCGAGATACGCGCGACGGGCTCGGCCGGACGGTTCGATTGGCTCGGCGGCGCGGCGCTGCTGACCGCAGAAACTGCCGCGACCGGCACGCTGGCCGGCGCGACCACCGTGCCGGTGCTGCGCGTCCGCCGCAGCGTAAATGAGGCCGCGGTATTCGGTGAGCTAACTTGGCATCTGTCCGATCGGCTGCGTGTCGGCACCGGTGTCCGCGTCTTCCGGTCTTCGGTCGATGACGAAAGGGCGGAGGGCTCAATCGGCGGCACCATCAGCCGTGCGATCGTCCGCGCGAGCCCGAGCGCGACGATCGCTTGGCAGCACGATGCGCGCTTGCTGGTGTTCGCGCGCTATGCCTCCGCTTTGCGTCCCGGTGGGATCGATACGACGTCGGTCGGCGCTTCGTCGCCGACCTCCTATCAGTCAGACGAATTGCAGGCCTATGACCTCGGGGCCCGCTGGTCGTCGCCCAACAATCGCCTGTCGCTCGATCTGGGGCTGTTCGCGTCGGACTGGGCGCATGTCCAGGCCGACTATCTCGCGGCCGACGGCCTGATCTCGACGCGCAATGCCGGCGATGCGAGCAATCGCGGGATCGATCTCAGCCTGCAGTGGCGGCCGGCACGACGCATCTCGCTCTCGGCCGGAACGCTGCTCCAGCACGCGCGGATCAATCCCGGCGCGCTTCCCGGGGTCGAGCCCGACCGCCGGCTCCCGGTCATTCCCGACGCCAGCGCGCATGGCGAGGCAAGCTACGCGCTCAGGCTTGGCCGGTGGCAGCTGCGCGCGACCGGGCGCGCAAGCTATATTGGTGAAACGCGGCTCAGCTTCGATCCCGCGCTCGACCGCGAGAGCGGCCCGATCCTGCTGCTGTCAGGATCGCTGAGCGCGGAAGTCGCCGCATGGCAGATCCGCGCCGGTCTCGACAATGCGGGCGATACGCGCGCCGACAGTTTTGCATTCGGTAATCCGTTTACGGTGACCGCCGCGCCGCAGCGCACCCCCGTCCGGCCGCGGACCGTATCGCTTTCGGTACGCCGAAGTTTCTAGCCCGAACGATTTCTCGGAACCACCAAGGTAGGGTGGCCGGCCAAGTGTGACGTCTCTCGTACATCGACGAGGTGTTCATGCACGATACGGCCATTCGCTCCCTAATTGCCGACCGCTATGCGGCAGTCCATGCGGCCTTCCCGCCATCCGACTATCCGACCTATCTGAGCGTCGGCCAGCCCGAGGCGCCACAAGCCGTGTTGGGCTTCCGCGCTGCCGACGCCGGCGCGTTGCTGCTCGAGCGTTATATCGACCAGCCGATCGAGGTCGTGCTGAGCGAGCGGTTCGGGCGCAGCATCGCGCGCCATCGGATTGCCGAGATCGGCAACCACGCCTCGCACCGCCCCGCCGCGACGATCGCCCTGTGGCGAGAGGCCGCCGCTGCTCTGCAGGGCCAGGCGGACGTCGCCGTAGCGGTCCTGACCCAGCCACTGCGCGCGATGTTCGCGCGGCTCGATCTGCCGATAGTCGTTATCGCCCCCGCGCGGATCGAAGCGGTGGCGGCCGAGGCCTCGCGCTGGGGCCACTATTACGACTCCCACCCGATGCTGTGCGCCGGCGACGTCGCGCTGTGTCGCGAGAAACTCCAGCAAACCTCGATGCGAAGGACATTTTCGTGAGCGACCTTTGGACGGCGATCCTGCGTCACGCGAAAGAACGACCCGAAGCGCTAGCGCTCGACGGCGCCGAACAGATGTCATGGGCTGCGTTGGCCACCACGGTGCCTGGCTTGACGGCCTTTGTGTCGACAGAGTTCGAATCCGGCCGCCCGGTCGGGACCCGCGTCGATCATGGCGTTGCGGAATGCCTCCTCGACCTCGCGCTCATCGAAGCGCGCATTCCGAGCATCCCGTTGCCGGCCTTCTTTACGCCGGCACAGGTCGAGGCGGCACTCGATCACGCTGGCGCATCGGCGCTGATCAGCGGGCCGGTCGCGCTCGTGGGCGATCCGCAGGGCGGGTTTTCGTTCACCGCCGAGCGGAAAATGCGCACCGCCGCACCGCTGCCCGAAGGCACCGCGCGGATCACCTTTTCCTCGGGGTCGACCGGCGATCCCAAAGGGATATGCCTGTCGCTCGACCATCTCTTGCAAGTGGCGGGTGCGGTGGTGGCCCAACTGGGCGCGGATCATGCCGGTCGACACTTGCCGCTGCTCCCGCCGGGGATCCTGCTCGAGAACGTCGCGGGTTTCTACGCGACGATCCTGGCCGGCGGCACCTA
The DNA here is from genome assembly GCF_022662475.1 of Sphingomonas sp. TREG-RG-20F-R18-01. Classification (GTDB taxonomy): domain Bacteria; phylum Pseudomonadota; class Alphaproteobacteria; order Sphingomonadales; family Sphingomonadaceae; genus Sphingomonas. Next base: position 17,736 of record NZ_JAKNQQ010000023.1, on the reverse strand, counting down.
TGTCGCCCTGCCGCAAGCGGCGGTCGGCATGGCCGACCCGTTTCGCCCCGATTTCGGCACGATGCTGCGCGCGATCGACGCGCACGCGATCACCTCGCTGATCCTGGTGCCCGAATATCTGGCGGGCCTCGTCGCGGTGATGACCGCGAGCGGCGTGCGGCTCCCGCGCCTGACGCTCGTCGCGGTCGGCGGCGCGCGGATCGAGCCCAGGCTGCTCGATGCCGCAGCAGCCGTGGGATTGCCTGTGCGCCAAGGCTATGGCCTGACCGAATGCGCCTCGGTCGTCGCGCTCGATGACGGCACAGCGGGGTCGCGCGGCAGCGTCGGCCGGGCGATCGGCGCGAACACGATCCGCCTTGCCGAGGATGGGGAGATCCTCATCGACGGGCCGGTCTATCTCGGCACCGTCGGCGCGCCCCGCCCCCCCGCCCCGCTTGCGACCGGCGATATCGGTCGGATCGACGACGCGGGTCGGCTCTGGATCGAGGGCCGCAAATCGGCGCTGATCGTGACGAGCCATGGGCGCAACGTCTCGCCGGAATGGGTCGAAGGCGTGCTGAAGGCCGATCCGGCGATCGCGCAGGTCATGGTCCGCGGCGACGGACGCGCGATCCTCGACGCGCTCATCGTGCCGGCCTCGCCGGATGCCGATGTCGCCACGGCGGTCGCCACGGCGAACCTGACATTGCCCGCGTATGCGCGGGTCGGCGCGTGGCAGATCGTGCCGCCGTTCCTGCCCTCCGCGGGATTGCTCACTGGCAACGGTCGGCTTCGCCGCGCCGCGATCGATACGGCCTATCCGTATCGCGACGACACCGCCGAGCAGCCCTTCTTCGACCGCCTCGTCGCCGAGACACGCGAGGCGCAAGCACGCTTCGCGATGACGCCGCAGCTGATCGCCGGGCTGACCGGCCGGATCTCGGTGCCGGACTATATCGCGTATCTCACCCAGGCGTATCATCACGTCCGCCACACCGTCCCGCTGATGCAGGAAGCACGCGCACGGCTCGGCGCCCGCCCGACGCTCGTGCGCGCACTCGACGAGTATATCGAGGAGGAGACCGGCCACGAAGAGTGGATACTCGACGACATCGCCGCCGCCGGGGGCAACCGCGCAGGTGCCGCAGCGAGCGCCCCCTCCCCCGCCACCGAAGCAATGGTCGATCACGCCTATCGCACGATCCGCGAGGGCAACCCGGCGGCGTTCTTCGGCATGGTCTATGTGCTCGAAGGGACGAGTATCGCGATGGCGAGCCACGGCGCAGGCGCGGTGCAAGCGGCCCTCGGGCTGCCCGAAGGGGCGTTCCATTATCTCACATCACACGGCGCGCTCGACCAGGACCACATGGCGTTCTTCGAACGCCTGATGAACCGGATCGACGATCCCGGCGACCAGGCCGCGATCATCGCGATGGCGCGCGCGATGTTCGGCCTGTTCGGCGGGCTATTCGCCGGGATCGAACTGGAGGCGATGCGTGTCGCGGCTTGATGGGAAGCGCGTCGTCCTGACCGGGGCTGCCGGCGGGATCGGGTCGCTCGTGGCCAATCGGCTTCGGATGGCGGGCGCCTATGTCATCGGCGTCGACCGGGTCGATGCCGTGGCATGCCAGGAATGCCTCGCATGCGACCTGTCCGATCCCGATGCGCTCGAGGTGCTGGCGAGCAAGCTTGCCGCGACCCACGTCGACATTCTCGTGAACCTGGCCGGGCTGCAATATTTCGGACCGCTCGACGCGCAGGGCGCAGCCCGCATCGCGCTCGGCTATGCGGTCAACCTCGTCGCGCCCGCGATCGTGAGCGGCGCCGTGCTGCCGCAGATGATCGAGCGACGGGACGGTCAGATCGTCAATATCGGATCGGTGATGGGCGCAGTGCCCTATCCCTATTTCACGACCTATTCGAGCGCCAAGGCGGGCCTAAAGGCGTTCAGCCAGGCGCTGCGGCGCGAGGTTGCCGGGCGCAATATCGCGATCACCTATATCGCGCCGCGTGCAGTGCGCACCGCGTTCAACACCGCCGCGATCGAGCGTTTCATGGCGCTGAGCGGGATGGCCGCCGACCGCCCCGAAGACGTTGCCGACACGATCGTCGCGGCGATCGAACGGCGCGCCACCGATGTCTCGATCGGAATGCCCGAACGCGTCTTCACCCAGCTCAATGCCGCGGTGCCACGCCTGATCGACCGCGGCCTCGCCAAGCAAGTCGCGACCGCGCGCACCCTTTTCGTCGAACCATGACCCAGGAGCTTCCCGTGCGCCGCCTTCGTCTCACCGCAGCCTTATGGAGCCTACTCGCCGTCTCGGGCGTGGCGCATGCCAGCAACAACCCACAGATGGATGCAGCGGTGCAGCGCATCAACGATCAATGGGCGCACATCCGCTACGAAGTTGCCGATCGCGACCAGCAATACCGCCAGCTCGATGTCCTCGCCGCACAGGCCGCGCAGGTCGCCGCGCGCTTCCCGGGGCGCGCCGAGCCGTTGCTGTGGCAGGGCATCGTCACCAGCGAGGAGGCGGCGCGCGCGAGCGTGTTCCGACAGCTCGGGCTCGCCAAGGCGGCCAAGGGCATCCTCGAGCGCGCGCAGGCGATCGACCCCAACATCGCCGATGGCGGCGTGAAGATGAGCCTGGGCGTGCTCTATTACCGCGTGCCCGGCTTCCCGGTCGGGTTCGGCAGCACGCCCAAAGCGCGCGCGTTGCTCGAAGCCGCGCTGCGGCAGGATCCGCGCGGGCTCGACAACAATTTCTTCTACGCCGACTTTCTGAACGACGAAGGGCATCCCGCCGACGCGAAAGTCTATGCCCAGCGCGCGCTCCAGGCCCCCGTCAATGCCGCGCGCCCGGTCTGGGATGCCGGACGCCGCACGGAGCTGCGCGCCTTGCTGGGCAAGATCGACGCGAAGCTCCGACACGCATGAACGCCGTCGCGTCGGCACTCGGCCGACAATTGGCACGGCCGCGAGGCTTGGGTGGGCGCGTCGTCGCGCAGGCGATGCGGCTCGCCAACCGTCGCCCGACCGCGCTCGCCATCGCGGCGCTCGACGTGCGGGCGGGCGACGCGGTGCTCGATCTGGGCTGCGGTCCGGGCGATGCCATTGCGGCTTTGCAGGCGGCTGCGGCAGGCGGTGCCGTCCACGGCGTCGATCATGCCGAGGAGATGATTGCGCTGGCGGTCAGGAGCCACCCCGAAGCGCGGTTTGCAGTCTCGGATTTCAACGCGCTTCCGTTCCCTAATGCGCGTTTCGATCGCATCCTGGCCACCAACGTCGCCTATTTCTGGCAGGACGATCAGGCGGTCCTCGCGGAGCTTGCGCGCGTCGTCCGGCCAGGCGGCCGGATCGCGGTCTACGTCACCGAAGCCGCCGCCCTGCGCCGCATCGGGTTGCACGAGACCGGGACGCACCGTCTGTTCACCCCCGAGCATTTTTCGGAGATGCTCGGCTCCACGAGCACCATCCGCGCGGTCGATGCCGGATTCGGGGTGCGCGGACTCATCGGTACGATCGATCGATGATCGCTTCGCTGCAGTCGGCCCTGTCCCGGCATCGCGGGGCGATCCTCCGCGCAGCGCTGGCGCTGAGCTGGTTCAGCGTGGCAATCTTCGCTTTCCGGCAATTGCCTGTCTCGGGGATCAGCGCGCTGCTGCGCGCGTCGCCCGGCTTCTGGTGTGCGGCGGGAGGCTATGTTTTGGTGCATCCGCTCGCCGATCTCGTGATCTTCCGGCGGGTATGGGGAAGACGGAAGGGTATGCTCGGCGTGCTGACCCGCCGCTTCATCAACAATGAAGTGATGTTCAGCTATTCGGGCGACGTATACCTGTTCGCGTGGGCGCGAGGACAGCGGATCGACGCACCGTTGCACGCGATCAAGGACGTTTCAGTGCTGTCGGCTCTGGTCGGCAATGTCGTGACGATCGGTCTTATCGCGGCATTTGCCTTGGGCCCAGGACTCGCGTCGCTCGGCCTGGGCGCCGCCCATATCTCTCTATCCGTAGCGCTGGTGGTTGTTCCGAGCCTGACGATGATCGGCTTTCGCCGGCGCCTGCTCAGGATGTCGGGACGCGATGCGCTGTTCGTCGGTGGCGTTCATATCGTGCGCGCGGTCGCGATGCTGGCGCTGCTGGTACCGCTTTGGCTAGCGGCCGAGCCGACATTGGGGTGGAGCACGTGCTTGCTGTTCCTGACGATGCGCCAGCTGCTCTCGCGCGTGCCGCTGATGCCGGGCAAGGACATGCTGTTCGCCGGCTCTGTCGCACTGATCGGCAAAGCGGGCGCCGCGGCGACCGTCGCGGCGACGACCGGGGCGTTCGGAATTACCGCGACCGAGACGCTGCTCGCCCTTTTCCTGGCGGCCGCGACCCTGCTTCCCGCCGGGTTTAAGATCCGCCGCGCGGGTCCCGGCGGATGGCGCGTGCCGCGCCTCAGAGCATCCGCTGAAGGGTTCGATCCCGCACGATGACGCCGTGATACAGCGCACCCAACACGTGCAGCCCGATAACGACCAGCAATTCGATCGCGACGACCTGATGCAGGTCGCCCAACTGGCGGCCAAGCGGCGACCCGGTCGCGGATAGCGGCGGAAGCGGCAAGATGCCCAACAGGGTGACCGGCCAACCGCGCGCCGAGGCATTGGCCCAGCCGAGCAGCGGCAGCGCGACCAGCAACGCATAGAGCAGCACATGCGTGACGCGCGATATGATCCGCAAGGACGCGGGCAGCGCCACAGGCGGCGGCGGTTCGCGGTGGCTCAGACGCCATAGCGCCCGTACCATCATCACCGCCAGGATCGCCACGCCGACCGACAGATGCCAGGCGATCAACCCAACCGGCTCGGTTCCGCGGCCGATATCAGGCATGGTCCAGGCAATCGCGAACTGCACCGCCACAAGGCCCACGACCGACCAGTGCAGCAGCCGGGCGACGGTGCTGTATCGCTCCGTGCGGATCGTCTCGTTCATGCGCCATCTCCCGTCTTCGTCGTCTGTCTGTCTCGGTCGCCGGGCGCCACCAGAGTCAGCGCGCTCGCGGGGTTTGCACTGCGTCGATATGAGCTGCCGCGTCTGCCGGAGGCGTCGGTGGGGACTGGGCCGCCTTGCCGCGAATATGGTCGATTTCCTGCTGGCGCCGGCGCAGGTAGAAATCGCGCGATGTCGCATAGGGATCAGCGACGCCGTCATGAAGGACGTGAAGTTGATCGTCGAATTCCGCGCGGTGATCGAGCGTGCTCAGCACCCCGACCGGCACCGAGAATGCCAATTGGTTGAATGGGCTGCCCACCGCGACGGGGAGCACGAAACGATCGAGCATTCCGCCCACTAGATCGCGCAGCGTCGTCGGGCCGATCAACGGTACATAGAGGAAGGGGCCGTTCCTGATGCCGTAAATCCCGAACGTGTCGGCAAAACCATTGGGGCGGCGGGGCAGCTTGAAGGGCCGCCGCTTGGCAACATCTACGATCCCCCCAACCCCCAGCGTGCTGTTGAGGGCGAAGCGTCCAAGCGTTTCCACAGCCTTGCCTGGCTTCAACTGCAGAAGGTAGTTCACGAACACGTCGGGCTCGTGCAGATTGTACAGGAAATTGCGCAATCCGCTGCGCACAGGCGACGGTAGAACTCTCTTGTACGCGAGCGCGACTGGCCCGACCAAAGCCCGATCGATGGTCTGTGTCGCCTCGAACGCTTTCGCGTTGACGCCAGCCAAGGGATCGTCTGGTCTCCCCTTCCGCCCCGTAACAACGATGTCGCCCTGGTCGGCGCCTGACCTTCTGTTTTGTCCGGGATCGCTCACCACATTCGATGCCGAAAAGGTAACTTGGCTGCCGTCCGGATCAGTCGATCCTGTTTGTTGCCACTCGCCCACGAAAGTCACCGCGCGCGCACTCGAGTCTTCTTCAGCACCAGCCGGCCCTTGGGTGAAGACCAACGCTGCGGCGAGCAACGCTGCGGTCATGTGCTCGTTCTCGACTGTCTTGCGCTTGACCGGGGCGGGCTTCCTAACGTGTCGTGCCTGTAATCAACCATGGATACTCTCCGAATTGCGTATCCATGACGCCGATCGCGTCTCGCCACCCCAGTCGTCATGAACTCGGCGCGCAATGATGAGACACTTATTTGCCGCAGGCTCCTTGGACCCGGGTGCAGCCACTGGGCTGTCGACCCGGCTTTCCCGATCTCGGCCGTTCGCGCACCGGAACGTCGCAAACCACAAATGCAAACGGCCGCCTTACATTGCCGCGGTATCGTGCTGCGCTCGCTCGACGCCGGGGAGGCAAGCGATGGGGCACTCGTCGTTCGATCCAGCTTTCCACGAGCTGCGTCTGTGGAACGAGAGTCGCGTGCTGGGTGCAAAGTGCGCACTAAAGTCACAGCAGGACCGGGAACCAGCGATCGCTGCGGGATCGACACTGGGTAATTCTCTTCCCAGCCAAGAGACAAGCGTGTCATACTCGTAAACCGATGTGATTTGGCTGATCAGCCTTTCGCCTTGGATCCGCTCGACCCAGTTCTGCATGCGAACATGCGAGCATGCGAGCATGCGATGTCCGCGTTACGGGCACACCCTCGATCACCGACTGGAACTTGATCGCGACGGGCAGTTCAACGAGTCCTCGCGCTGCGTTTGTCCTGATTGCGGGCGCCGACAGATGATGCACGGCATAAACGACGCTCGCGGACATGGAGCGCGATCACTCGACAAGGGCGTTTGCTTCGCAATCGAACCCTCTGAGGCGAGCCCTAGCTGCAGACGCGAAGCAGGCGGCCATGTCCGTCCACCATCCGCGATCGCGGGCTTGCTGCTCGCGGATAACGACAGCGCAGATCGCGGCTTAGGGATCGTCCCTAATCTCTTGATTGGCAACGCCGTGAGGCGGCGTATTCATGCGGCCGCGGCGCCTCTGCGGAGGAGCAGGTGCTGACCGCTCACAAAGTCCTCGAGATTGCTGGCCAGGTATTCCGCCGCATCGGCGGTGTCCTTCAACGTTCTCATCCGATGCATCGGAGCATCGGATTGGCTTCGATTAGCTTTTGCACCTCGGGTCGCTGTCCATTGGTCGAGACCCCCCGCTCCCTCGGTAGCGCTGGGCAGGATCGAGTTCACGGTCACGCGGCGATGCCCGAGTTCTTTGGCGAGAACCTCCACGAAGAAGCGCGGTGCCATCTTGCTGCTGCCGTAAAACGCATGGCCTGGCACCGAAACGCCGTCGTGCTTGATCCCACGAATTTGATTTGCCCGACATCCTCAATATCGTGCGCGACACGTTGCATTTGTAAAGATAGAACCCCTGGTATTGACGCCGAACAGCCGATCGAATTCAGCTTCGTCAAAGCGAGGGGCAGCGCGCCCGACCAGCTCGATGCCGGCGTGGGCGACCACGATGTCGAGACGACCGAAAGCCTTCTCTGCTATGTCGAACAGCCGGTTGATATGGGGCACCTTCGACGCGTCAGCATGCACAGCAATGGCTTTGCCACCCTGCACTTCTATCCGGGCAACCAGTTCACCCGCCGCCTGCTCGCTTCCAGCGTAGTTCACGACGACGCGCGCGCCGAGGGCGGCGTATCGTTCCGCAATCGTGCGTTCCAGACTGCGAGCCGAGCCGGGGATGAGCGCGCCTTCCCATCAAATCGAATATGTCATGCCTTTCAGGCTCACCACCCCGCAAGGAGCGGTGAGTACGGGCCTGTAAATCAGGGATACATTCCGCCTAACACTTCGATGCGTAGGCCGGTAACTCACCGGGCATCATCGGACAGCAGCGACGCCACCAACGGGCCGATATCGTCTGGTAAGCCGGGCCGACCAAGCGTAGCCAGCAAAGCCACATACGCGTTGACGGCTGCCTTACCACGCATGACGTCCGCTGACGTCAGTCTGGATCGCACCGGGAGCGACCGCATCGACGGTGATTCCGCGCGATCCAAGTTCTTTGGCCATGAAATGGGTGAACACCTCGATCGCGCCTTTGAGCGGTGCATAAGGGATAGTGTCGGGCGTGGTGCAGCGCGTTAGCCCGGTCGAGATGTTAACGATACGGCCGCCATCGTGGATGATTGGAAGCAGCTTCCGCGTCAGGAAGACCACGCTCTTGGAATTAACCGCGTAGATGCGGTCCAACGACGGCTCAGCGATTGCTGAAGCATGAGGCCTCAAGAGCAGCCGACCTACTTCATAATCCAATGAGGAGTGAGGGCTTGCGAGCTGACAAATTTAGAAGCCCTGACGCCGGTGTGTGGGATTTTCGGTCAAGCCGAACGCACCGACTTAGCCGCAGCATACAGTGCCGCTTTAGGGGGCGATGTTCTCCAAATCCTCAAGCAGACTGGGGTGCGTCGGCGTCCATCCTAATATCTCCCGGGTGTGGGTGCTAGACGCAGGCTGGTCCATTGCGAATATCGGACCGAATGGGCCAAAGCTCTCTTGAGGGACAGCCTTTACGGCCAAGCCCAACCGTCGGCCGACAATGGCTGCGATGTCGCGTACTGCGTCGCCCTCGTCAGCAACGGCATGCCAAGCCGTGCCGGCCAGCGCTGACTCTAGAGCCAACCTGAACAGGCGTGCAGCATCAAGGGCGTGGACTGCCGGCCAGCGCTGATCTCCATCACCCGGATAGCCGGCAACGCCGCTGCGTCGCGCTTCATCAACCAACAGTCCGGCGAAGCCTCCCTTGCCTTGATTGTGAACAGTCCTTGGCATGCGCACCGCGGTTGCGCGCACGCCCTGGGAGGCTAGCGCCAAAAGCGTGTTGACCGAGCGGGCGCGACCGCCGACCGGGCCTTCGAGCGGCAGGGGATCGGCCTCGGTGGCGGCGCGTCCCATTACCCAGGGCGTACCGGAGACAGTAACAATTGGGCGCTCGCTGCCAATGAGCGCCTCCCCCAATGCAGTCATGGCGGCGCCCTCTTCGGCGATGGCAGCCGCGAGCCCTTCGGCGCTATGATAGTTTGGCGAAAACGCCAGGCTGACGACGCCGTCGGACCGTGCAACACCGGCCCGCAACACCTCTAAGTCTGAAAGTGCGCCCCTCAGCACCTCTGCGCCGGCGCTGTTCAAGGCCTGAGCAGAGCTGTCTGATCGCGCCAGCGCGAGGACGGTGTGACCGTTGTTGAGAAGCTCGGCAACGACGGGCGATCCGATAGTGCCTGTGCCACCAGTGACGAAAACATGCATGCAATCTTCCTTCAGCTATGCGACTCTTGTCTCATCGCTTCTAGCACGATGATGGGACAAGAGTCCCGTCACAATCGAGGGATTAAACGTGAGGTGGCAGCCCGGAGCGCGTGAACGCCTAGTCGTCGCGGCCGTCGACCTGTTTTTTGAGCAGGGTTACGACGCCACGACGGTCGCCCAAATCGCGGACCGTGCGGGAGTTACAAAGAGCACCTTCTTTCGCCATTTCCCGGACAAGAGGGAGCTGCTCGTAGCCGGGCAGGAGACGTTAAGCCGACTCCTGGTCGAAGGCATTGCTGCCGCCCCTAAGGAGGCCATGCCGCTCGGGGCGATCGCGGAAGGCTTGAAGCGGGCTGCGAGTGAAATGGGGCCTATGAACCGCGAGCTCGGGCCTCGGCTCAAAGCTGCGGTGGCGGCGAGCGCTGAACTACAGGAACGCGATGCACTGAAAAGTGTCGGCCTAGCAGCCGCTATGACCGGCGCCCTGGTTGCGCGGGGTGTTCCCGTTCCCGCCGCACATCTTGCAGCGGAAGTGGGCGTCCTTGCCTTCAAGCAGGGCTATGCCACATGGTCTGAAGCTGACGACGATGACGCTGGGGGATTGGAGCAGCATGCGCTAGCCGCCTTGGATGAGTTTCGCGTGGCGACACGGACGTTGGAATGATTCTATGGACGACGAACCAAAGAGATGCCGTCTGAGCCAGGAAAGGCATTGCGGCGGCGATCTCGTGCTGAGCAATGACTGCCATAGCTCGGCAAGCCAACGGAGCGGCCGCCGCTCAAGGCGGATGTCTTTGCTTGCTTATAAGCGACCATTCTCACGATCGTCAAAAACGAAGGGTGGCCAAGTATCCCGAGATGTTCGTCAAAATAGTGAACAGGGAAAGCCTGTAACAATCGCTCTGTCGTTGATCACTCGAACGATCCTACCGGACCGCACAATCGGTAATGACGATGTCTCAAGGTACCACTATGTCCGGCACGCCGGCCACGCCTGTAGCGTGCGCTCGACGATGGCGAGCAGGTTCGGTCGGTTCATACCATCGCGCGCCAAAACGGACATCCCCTGAATGATCGCTATAACCATGCCGGCCAGGGCGACGACATCGACATCCGGCGGCAGGATGCCCGCCTCGACATCGCGTGCGATCCGGGCGCTTAGCCGGATGGCCACACCCTCGCGGATGTCCGCAATCGCCCGCTGCACGTCGGCCGAGGCGGACGAGCCGCTGGCGGTCGCGCTGGCTAGCAGGCAACCCCTAGGGTTCGCCTCGCCCGTAAACGCGGTCGCGGCCGAGATCAGCATGGCACGTGCAGCATCAAAGGCCGTTTCGGCGTCATCGAGGGTCTGTGCCATCGCCTGTCGATCGCCCGCATAGCGGCGGGCAGCTTCCAGGAAGAGCCGCTTCTTGTCGCCGAATGCGGTATATAGGCTGGGTGCCGTCACCCTCATCGCGTTCGTCAGGTCGACGATCGACGTGGTTTCATACCCGAAGCGCCAGAACGTCAGCATCGCCTGTTCGAGCGCGGCATCGCGATCGAACGAACGCGGGCGTCCCGTCTTCCGACGCGCCACGGCGTCTTTATTAGCGAGTTCCATAGCGATTGCTCTGAAAAAGATTGACGATAGGCTCTTGCCGTATCATAGCTTTCGTATCGAACGCTAGGAAAGTATTTCCCGATGGCACTGACCGATTTCCGCACGCTCGGCCGCTCAGGCCTTGTCGTGAGCCCGCTGGCGCTCGGCACGATGACCTTTGGCCCCGGCAATTGGAATGCGGACGATGCAACTTCGCGTGCCATCTTCGACGCCTATCGCGATGCTGGCGGCAATTTCGTCGATACCGCGGATATCTACTCGGGCGGCGGGAGCGAGACGCTGGTCGGCCAGTTCATCGCCGACAGCAAAACGCGAGACGAAATCGTGCTCGCCACCAAGTTCGCGTTCAACGGATCGGCCAGCCCGCTGACCACAGCACAGGCCGGAGGCGGCAATCCGAATGCGGGGGGTGCCGGTGCCAAGAACATCCACCGCGCGCTCGACGCCTCGCTCCGGCGACTAAGGACGGATTACATCGATCTCTACTGGATGCATATCTGGGACGGCGTGACGCCGATCGAAGAGATTGTGCAGACGCTGGGCGACCTCGTCCGCGCGGGCAAGATACGCTACTACGGCCTGTCGGACATGCCCGCATGGCTGGCAATGAAGGCCGCGACAATCGCGAGCGAGCGGCGTGTACCGGGGCCGATCGCGATGCAGCTCGAATATTCCCTCGTGGCGCGTGACGTGGAGAGCGAGCATTTCCCGGCAGCGCACGAAGGCGGGATGGGGATCATGCCCTGGAGTCCGCTGGCAGGCGGCTTCCTGTCGGGCAAGTACAGGCGGGACGATACCAGCAACACCGGCCGCCTGAGCGGAGCGAACCCGTTCGGCGACAGCAAGTTCGTGAATCGTAACTGGGACATCCTCGACGTCGTGAAGGGCATCGCCTCGGATCTTGACCGACCGATCGCGCAGGTGGCGCTCGCCTGGACGTTGGCACGCACGGGCGTGGCCTCAACCCTCGTCGGCGCACGCACGGTGTCGCAGCTCGAAAGCAACATCGCCGCAACCGACGTTGATCTGAGCGTCGACCAGATGAAGCGTCTTGATGATGCAAGCGCACCCCCGCCGGGCTTCAGTTCCGGCCTCGCGGCCCCGTTCATCCGTCGAATGGTCTTCGGCGGTCATCAGGTTGTGGGCTGGGGCGAAAAATAGCGACCGGGTTGGAATTGATCCGCTTGGGCGTAGGCCGCTGCTTCAAAGGCGCTGTCTGGTCCATGACCTGCTGCCCGTGTCCTGGACCGTTTTGAGCTGAAAAATTCCAGTTTAGGATTGAGGGTCAGGCGATGGAGGTAAGCGTCCGGTCTGCCCCGCCTTGCGGGTGATGTGAGCCGCAGGCCACAGGTGCGGCACTCTGGCAAGCACCGGTGCGGCACTATGACTATGATGATTATCGATGGTTCTGGCACGGGCGGGGCGGAGCCGCGTCGGTGGTTCAGCGATGACGACAAGGCGCGGATCGTCTCGGAGGCGATGATGCCCGGAGCGAGCGTTTCGGATGTTGCGCGGCGTTACCGGGTCTGTTCTTCGCTTGTGTATCGCTGGCGGCGCGTGCTGCTTCGCGACGGTGTTGCGGTCGAGGCACCGCGGCTGCCGGCGCCAGCGTTCGTGCCGGTGGAGGTGGCGAGCGCGGGTGCCGCTACTCAGCCGGAGCCCCTTGGGCCAGGCGTGGTCGAGGTAATCTGCTCTGGTGGGCAACGCGTCCGTCTTGCACCACCGATCGACGCGCGGGTGCTGAGGGCCGTGCTGGCCGGGTTCGGGTGATCGGCCCGCCGGCTGGCGTCCGGGTGTATCTGGCAGCTGGCGTGACGGATATGCGCAAGGGCTTCGACGGGTTGGCGGCGCTGGTTCAGCAGCGGCTTCGGCAGGATCCGTTCGGCGGAGCGGTGTACGCCTTCCGAGGCAAGCGCGGCGATCTGGTCAAGCTGCTTTGGTGGGACGGTCAGGGTCTGGTGCTCCACGCCAAGCGGTTGGAGCGCGGCCGGTTCACCTGGCCGGCGACCGCCGACGGCGTCGCCGTGCTCACGCCAGCACAGCTGTCGATGCTACTCGAAGGGGTCGATTGGCGGCATCCGATCCGCTCGTCGCAGCCAACGCTGGCCTGGTAATAATCGACGGTTTTGCGTGCTTTTCGTGTATTGAACACCCTGATGTGCTATGCACCGATGTGTCGCTCGATACTGCCTCGCTACCCGACGATGTGAGCCTTTTGAAGGCGATGCTGATCGTTGCCGACGCCGAGCTCGAGCAGCTCAAAATGCAGGTTGCCAAGCTCCGCCGCATGCAGTTCGGCACCTCGTCCGAGCGCTTGACCGCGCAAGCCGACCAGCTCGAGCTGGGTCTCGAAGAGGCCGAGGTCGAGGCTGTCGCCAAGGCACCGCCTGCCGTCATCCGCGCGCGTGACGCCGCCAAGCCGTTCCGCCAGCCGCTGCCCGATCATCTGCCGCGCGAGGAGGTCGTGCACGCGCCCGCCTGCCTCTGTCCCGACTGCGGTGGCGCGATGCGCAAGATCGGCGAGGATGTCACCGAGCAACTCGATTATGTGCCTGCCAGCTTTCGCGTCATCCGTCACGTCCGGCCCCGGCTCAGCTGCCGGTCGTGCGACCGCATCGTGCAGTCTCCGCTGCCGTCGATGCCGATCGAGCGCGGGCGTCCCGGCGCTGGCCTCCTCGCGCATGTGCTCGTCGCCAAGTATGCCGACCACCTGCCGCTCTACCGCCAGTCGGCGATCTATGCGCGCGAAGGCATCGATCTTGCCCGCTCGACCCTCGCAGACTGGGTTGGACGAGCGGCTACCCCGCTCGATCCGCTGGTCGACGCGCTTGAACGTCATGTCATGGGCGGAGCCACGCTCCATGCCGACGACACGCCGGTCCCCGTGCTCGCGCCGGGTGCGGGTCGCACGAAGACCGGGCGTCTGTGGACCTATGTTCGCGACGAGCGTGGCCGCAGCGGCGACGCACCGCCCGCCGTGCTGTTCCGCTATGCACCCGATCGCAAGGGCGAGCGGCCTGCGCAGCATCTCGCGCGCTTTACCGGCGATCTGCACGCCGACGGCTATGCCGGGTTCGATCGGCTTTACGGCGACCGCATCGCCGAGGTCGCCTGCTGGGCGCACGTCAGACCCAAGTTCTTCGATGTCCATGCCGCCACAGGGTCGGCCACCGCCCGCGAGGCTCTCGACCACATCGGCGCGCTCTACGCGGTTGAAGACGATGTGCGCGGCCTCCCGCCTAACGAACGACGACGCGAACGACAGGCACGCGCCGGACCCGCCCTCGCGGCTTTGCGCCACTGGCTCGACGCTACCCTGCCCAAGCTGTCGCGCCGGTCCGACCTCGCGGTCGCCATCCGCTATGCCCTGACACGTTGGCCGGCGCTCGCCCGCTACGTCGAAGATGGCAGGCTTGAGATCGACAACAATGCCGCCGAACGCGCGCTGCGCGGTATCGCGGTCGGTCGCAAGAACTGGCTGTTTGCAGGCTCCGACCAGGGCGGCCACCGCGCCGCCACAGTCTACAGCCTCGTGGAGACCGCCAAGCTCAACAAGGTCGATCCTGAGGCCTGGCTACGCGATACCATCGCCCGCATCGCCGATCATCCGCAGCGCCGGATCGACGAACTGCTGCCCTGGAACTATCGGCCCGCCTGATATTGCCAGCCCACCGGACGCTTACCGATGGAGTGAGCGATGAATGATCGAAGTTCAGCGAGGCGCAGATCGCGTTCGTGTTGAAGCAGGTTGAGGACGGCACAACGATCGGCGAGGTCTGCCGCAAGGCCGGGATCAGCGATGCGACATTCTATGCCTGGCGCAAGAAGTACGCCGGTCTGATGCCATCGGAGATGCGGCGGCTGCGCCAGCTCGAGGAGGAGAACGCGAAGCTCAAGCGGCTTGTGGCCGACCTGAGCCTCGACAAGGCGATGCTGCAGGATGTCGTCTCGCGAAAGCTCTGAGGCCTGATCGGCGGCGTCAGCTCGTCGATGATGTTCGAAGCATTTGGTCCGTCAGTATCCGACGGGCGTGCAGTGTGCTTCGGGCGGAGCAATCGAGCTACCACTGTCGTGGTTGCCGCGCGGATCAGGCCGATTTGAAGAAGCGGATGCAGGAGATCGCTGAAACGCGCGTGCGGTACGGCTATCGCCGGATCCATGTGCTGCTCCGGCGTAAGCGTGGTCTGAAGGCCGCGGCCTATGCTGCTTCGGCGATGGATTGCTCGTTTGTCCGGCGCCAGTTCCAGGGCATCAGCTCATCCCAACGCGATGCGGGCCAGTCGCGGGCGATCTTCGCGATGACGTCGGCAATGTAGGCCTGCGGCTCGATACCGTTGAGCTTGCAGGTCTCGATGACCGTGTAGATCGCGGCGGCGCGCTCGCCGCCGGCTTTCGATCCGGCGAACAGCCAGTTCTTCCGACCGATCGCGATGCTGCGCATGGCGCGCTCTGCGATATTGTTGTCGATCTCGAGGCGGCCGTCGTCGACGAACCGCGTGAGCGCGGTCCAGCGCTTGCGGCCATAGGCGATGGCCTTGGCGACCTCGGACTTGGGCGAGAGGCGTCGCAGCGCGTCGTCGAGGGCTATGCGGAGCGCCTCGATCACGGGCGCTGCGCGCTCCAGCCGGGTTCTTCGTCGGACGTCTGGCGGGCTCCTGCGGATCTCTTCCCCGATTTTATAGAGGCTGCCGATCCGGGTTAGCAGGTCGGTGGTGAGCGGCGTCGGGCCGGTGGTGTGGATGTCGAAGATTTTGCGCCGGAAATGCGCCCAGCATGCGACCTCGGTGATGCGGTTGGTAGCGTAGAGCTGGTCGTAGCCGGCATAGCCGTCCCCCTGCAGGAAGCCGGTGAAGCGGCCGAGCTGGGCTCTGGGATGGGCACCGGTTCGATCCTGGGTAAAGTGATACCAGACCAGCGGCGGACTGGTGGCGCCGGAGCCGCGGTCATCGACGACATAGGCCCATAGCCTGCCGGTCGCGGTCTTGCCGCGGCCCGGGTCGAGCATCGGCACTGGCGTGTCGTCGGTGTGGATCTTGGCGGCGGTAAGCCCAACCTCGCGGATGCGGCTGACGATCGGATCGAGCAGCGCCGATGCCTGGCCGGCCCAGCCGGCGAGCGTCGAGCGATCCAGCTCGATCCCCTGTGCCGCCATCATCTCTGCCTGGCGGTACAGCGGCAGGTGATGATCGAACTTGGCGACGACGACGTGGGCCAGCGTCCCGAACGTCGCCTTGCCGCGCCCGATCGCCTTTACCGGGGCGGCGGCTTGCACGATCTTGTCGCAGGAGCGGCAGCTATACTTGGGGCGGATGGTGCGCACGACGCGCCACTG
This sequence comes from Sphingomonas sp. TREG-RG-20F-R18-01, assembly GCF_022662475.1. GTDB lineage: Bacteria > Pseudomonadota > Alphaproteobacteria > Sphingomonadales > Sphingomonadaceae > Sphingomonas. The sequence continues at coordinate 1,638 of NZ_JAKNQQ010000023.1, read as the reverse complement.
AACGGGCACGGCGTCGAGCATCTCGTCGCTGTCCTGGCCAAGCGGGCGCAAAGTGCCGCCGCACTCGGGACAGGTGCAGCAGCCGTGCTCGGGCTCGATCCGCTGCTCCTCGCGCGGCAGATGTGCCGGGAGTGCGCGGATGGGCACCGGTCGTTCCGCCCTGCCGGGATCGACACGCTGTGTGTTCGCCACGACGGCCTCGGCCTCGAGCTCTTCGAGCGCGAGCTCCAGTTGCGCGATCTCCTGGGTGAGCTTCTCAGACGAGGTGCCGAACTGCATCCGCCTGAGGCGGGCAAGCTGCACGCGCAGCGTATCGATTAGGATGTCGCGCGCAGAAATATCGGCGCGGGCCGATGCCAATGCGGCCTCGAGCTCGGCGATGCGAGCGTCTTTGTCAGGGGAGGAAAAGCCCGCGTCCGACACTGCGATTAGATAGCAGATCGAGCGACTTCGATCCACGAAAACCCCATGAATCCGATGCTTTTTAGCCCGCCAGCGACGGCACGAACGTGCGTTCCGGGCGTCGCCAGTCGATCCCTTCGAGGAGCATCGAAAGCTGGGCCGCGGTCATGGCGACCGAGCCGGTCGCGGTCGACGGCCAGACGAACCGGCCACGGTCCATCCGCTTGGAGAACAGGCACAATCCCTGGCCGTCGTACCAGAGCAGCTTGACCAGATCGCCGCGCTTGCCGCGGAACGCGAACAGTGCGCCGGAATGCGGGTTCTGCTGCAACGCCTGCTGCACCAGCACCGCCAGTCCGTCGAACCCCTTGCGCATATCGGTCGCGCCGCATGCCAGGAATATCCGCGTCAAAGGGGGCAGCGGGATCATTGCGCCAGGACGCCGATCACCCGCGACAGCGCGTCGGCATCGACCGACGCATCGACAGTCAGCCGCACGCCGGACGGCAGCTCGATCCTTATCCGGCCGCGGCCAAGCTGGCCGACGACAGGTGCCGGCAAGGTCGCTGCCGGCTCGGCGATCTGGACCTCGGCGAAGCTGGGCTGGGACGGCACAGTCAGCCCGGTCAACGCCCCCGACATCGCCTGCCGGCGCCAGGTATAGATCGCGCCGCTGCCAACCTCGTGGCGCTCGATCGCCGCGCGTACCGAACCCTCGGGCCCGAATGCATCGCGCAGGATCGCCAGCTTCTGCTCCACGGTCCAGCGCCGCCGACCTGAAACGCGCCCGACAATCTGGATCCGACCGCTCATACGACCACTCGTATGACTGCTCGCTCGTTCGCCCCCTGGCTCTATGATCTCGTCTGACATCGATGCTCCGCTCAAAGAGCGGCAATCAGCCCGTCGGCCAAGCATCCTGCAACGCGGCCTTCAGGCCTCGCTTACGCTCCGGCGGGAGGGCTGGGACTTGAACGCGAAGCGAGTCTATCGGCTTTACAAAGAGTTGGAGCTGCAGCTTCGACACAAGCCGCCCAAACGCCGGGTGGAGGCTAAGGTAAGAGAAGGCCGCTGCGCGGCGCCGTGTTCGAACGAGTGTGGGCCATGTACTTCGTCCATGACCAACTCCTAGACGTGGCTCAACGACCACATCATTGCACAGCTATGCCGGTGCATGGGTCGTCCACCCCATCACGTCAGTTTAGACGACCGAAAATCTCTCGCGGGTCGAGCAGG
>NZ_JAKNQQ010000022.1 GCF_022662475.1 Sphingomonas sp. TREG-RG-20F-R18-01 | reverse complement strand
TAAGTCGCCATTCATGCCGCCCGACCCGCTCGCCGAAAGCCGCCGTTCATTCACAATTCAATTTAGCCTTTACGGTTAAGCGGCCGTATGACGAATGCCGCTGTGACTGCCTCATAAATGGTGTAATTAGGAATGCTCCATAACAAGCGTAACTGATAAAACATGGCTAATTTAAACGTATTGATCCACGTACGCGATATTGTTGCCGCCCATCTGACCTCAAATGTCGTTGCTCCGCAGGATGTCCCGCAACTAATTAAGACCATCTATGAGAGTCTAGCGGGTCTTGAGGGCACGAGCGCGCCAACTGGTATGGATAACCTGCCAGCGCCCGCTATGACGATCCGGGCGAGCGTTAAGCCTGGCTCGGTTGGCTGCCTGGAATGCGGAAAGCGCTTCAAGGCACTTCGCAAGCACCTCGCAACGCACGACCTAACCGCTGACGAGTATCGTGCAAAATGGTCACTCCCCGCTTCTTATTCGATGGTATCTGCTGAATACAGTGCGGAACGATCTGGTTTCGCGAAGGCGAATGGCTTGGGTAGGTCAAAGGGGAAGAATTGAAACGACGCTCGTCGTGTCAGCGGTATTACGACGCCGATCGTTTGCGCCCGCGTCATTCTGAACACGTCAGTGGCCGGCGGGACTCCTACGTTGCAATCCCGCGCATTCAAAGTTTTACAACGTTGGATTGACCCACATGCGGTCACTCAGCTGCTTATAGCCTCTCCTAAATTCGGACGTCCGTTCACCGCAGAGGTTTGGCCTCAGCGGCACCCTTCGACATCCAAAAAAGGTCGCCGGGGTAACAGGATGCTAAACCCTCACAGTTACGGCCCAGGGCATGTTGTCATCACTTTCAGCCCGGATCGCCGCGATCGGCCTCGTTGTCCTGATCGCACTAGCGTCATTGGCAGGGCTCCTGGTGGATGCGTCACGGCAGACCAGCCAGAGCTTCGAGTGGGCCCGTCATTCGGCAGAGGTGATCGAGACGACCGAGGCAGCGTTAGGGGACCTACGCGAAGCGGAGTCGGGCCAGCGGGGCTTCATCATCACTCGCAATCCGGAATACGCCCGGTCGTTTGCTGAACGGGTGGAGAGTTCGGCGCGCAACATGACCGTTGCGGTTCGGCAGACCAACGACAATCCGTTGCAGCATGCCAGAGCGCGCGAGATCGCGGCGCTCATGGCCCAGCGGGCCGCCTTTCTTCGGCAGCCCTTGATCCTAGCGCGTCGCGGCGATTTTCCTGGCGCCGTCGCTATTGTCACCAGTGGTCGCGGTCGTGAACTGATGGATGCGATCAGCGTCCGGGCGAAAAGCTTCCTCGACGAAGAGCGGGCGTTGCAGACGAGCCGTCAAGCCGCCGCGGACAAGCGGCTTATTAGCGGGCGGAGGCTAGCCATCATTGGAGCAGTCGTAGTTGCCTTGGTGGTTATCGGCAGCTTTGTCTTGTTGATCCGCGGTATTCGCAGGCCGTTGGCAACAATGATGCGTGCCATGACGGCGTTGGGTGACGGCGGGCGGGACGCTCGCATTGATGCAGCAATGGGATCCAGGGAGTTTGACCGGCTGGCGCAAGGCTATAACGCTATGGCGGAGAGGCTGAGGAACGCCGTGGCCGATCAGGCTAACAGTGAGCGTCAACTGCAAGCCGTCAACGCCGAATTGCACCGGAACAGCGAAACCCTCCGCGAACGCAGCTCCGTAATCGAGCTTCTGGGCGGCATGTCGCATCGTATGCAAGCCGCCCGCACGGACGATGAGCTCGCGCAGATCATCAAGGTCTTCGTACCGCGTGTGCTGCCGAACGTTCCCGGCGCCCTCTACGCGCACAATAATTCGCGCAACTGTCTAGTGCCCATCGCCAGCTGGGGCGGCACCGACGTTCCGCTCGAGGGCTTCGCGCCGGAACGGTGTTGGGCGTTGCGCCGCGGGCAGAGCCACTCCGTAGCCGAACTTGGTCATGACATCGTCTGCGGTCATGTGGGTGAGGATGTGGTCTATCACTGCGAACCCCTGCTTGCCGGAGGTGAGGTGATTGGTGTGCTCCACCTTCAAGGCCAGATCGAGAGCGAGAACCGTTTTCGCATGAACGTGCTGACGGAGAACATCGCCTCGGCGTTGGTGAACCATCGCCTCCAGCGTTCGCTGCGAGAGCAAACGATACGCGACCCTCTTACCGGCCTTTTCAACCGTCGATACATGGAGGAGACGCTGAAACTGGAGATCGCGCGTGCCTCCCGCGCCGATACACCGCTCAGCCTAGTCATGTGTGATATCGACCACTTCAAGCGATTCAATGATGAGTTCGGGCACGATGCCGGCGACGCGGTCCTGCAAGTTGTTGCGGCGGAGATGCGCAGCCGCTTTCGCGACGGCGACGTGGTCTGCCGCTTCGGCGGTGAGGAGTTTACGATTATCGCCCCGGGCACGACCGCAGACGCACTAGCAGGTCGCGTGGAAGTTGTCCGACGCGCGATCTCAGAGCTGACCGTTCGGCATAACAATCGCAGCCTTGGATCCACCAGCATGTCGTTCGGCATCGCGACGTGGTCGAATACGATGGCACGGGACGGCTCGACCCTAATCCAGTCAGCCGATATGGCCCTCTACCAGTCCAAGCGGGAGGGCAGAAATCGCGCGACGATCAGTCCGATCGCGGCTCGACTGCCGGTGGCGTAATTCTGGTCGTGTCCGCAAACCTCTCTTTGGTCGGCAGCTGGCGATCGACTCTTCATCTCCAAAGACCGATGACCCAAACGCGGACATCCAGCGCCGCTTTCGCTCATTTCGGGACCGGACGTCCCGTTCATCTCCAGCGCCGTACGGTCTCAGCTCGATAAGTAAATCAATTGCACTTCGCTCCTCAATCGCCCGCCGTATAGCTTTCAAAAGACATACTGGCTTGCGAGTGTCCGCCTAGCTACGGGCCATCAACCCGCGACATAGCAATCCCCAGCGCTGAGCCGTGCCGATCCGCGCTAGAGCTATCGCGCCGTTTCGGAACAGAACAAGACCATTGGCCGATGAGATTCCTCGTCAATCAGATCAAGAAAGTAGCGCTGGTTTTTCTCGCTTTGCAAAGAGCGGCGCATCTCCTGCGATAGCCTATCCGCGGCCTTGATGGCTTTGTTAAAGACTTGATCGGCCGCGGCGTCCGCAGTGGCGTAGATCATGTCGAAGTTTTCCGGCAAGAAGAAGTCGCCGTGAATCGGTTTCCGCCTGTCGTTCATTGTGGAAATCTCGCGCAATTCCGAGTCTACGATGATAGCGTATCGCTGTTCGGCGTCGGTGGACTGAAGCAGGAACTCGATCCAGCGTCGCCAGCCGTAGCGTTCCGGATTGCCCGAGGTTCTGCCAAACAGAAGACCCCCAACACGATCCACCTCGCCGGTTCCCGCCGGATCAACGGCGCACAGTGCGGCGACATTAAATCGTCCCGCGAATGATTCTTCAGAACTGGTGTCGATCGCCCAGCAATGAGCGTATCCGCGAACGATTTCCGATTGCTCTGGTGAGAAATCGCCACTTCTTCGCGCGTGAACTTTCGACAGGACCTTCGGTTTATTAGGCCGTTCGTAATAAATAGTCGACTCAACCGCTTCAGCCGAGACGATGTTGCCGTTGCGCTCAACAGCGAGCGCGAGAACTTGGTCAGTCTCATTCCACGTTGCCGTGGTCACATCGCCACTGCTGACGGTGACGTTGACGATCATTTTTCTTGGCTTGATATCCGACACTCCGCGCTCCCGCCGAAAGGTTGTTCGAGATCATCTTTGACAACGAGAATGCTATTACACCCTGCTCCGCGGGTCGAATAGACCCACAAAGCGACATTCAGAGCGCGTTTAGCGATCCCCAACTTCAGACGCTTGTTCATCTCTGCATAATGGCGGCTCGTCACGTGTCGAAGGGCAGGCCCGCGAGCGGGCCACCTGCCGTTCTGCCAGCACCTTCGTACCGACTTATTCGTCCATCAAGCCACGTTCGTTCAGAGCGTCGTATTTAAAGATTTCGCCTCTGATCGCGCGGCCCCATCGACCGACGAACGCCGTTGTATCCGTAGCTTGGAGATGTGCAGTGAGCGCCGCCTGGTCTCGCCAGCGCTCGGCGATCAGAAGGCGGCCGGCAAGCTGATCGTCCACGGCAGCGTCATATGAGAGGTTTCCGTCCCGCTGCCGCGTGGCGACGGCGAGGCTCTGCAGATCACGAACAAACTCGGTGACCGACGAGGGCTCGACATACATATAGCCGTTAACAATCAGCATGTTGACATACCTTGTTGGATCCGCCCGATCGTAGGCAGCCTGCGATGATCGGCGGTCGAAGGAAAAAGTCAGACGGCCATCACGATCTTGCCCTGAATATTGCCGTTGGCGGCGCGATCATGCGCGCTTGATGCCTTGGCCAGCGGGAAACGACTATCGATGACCACGCGCACCGTGCCGTCGGCTAGCAGGCAAGCGGCTTGTGCCAGCTGCGCGCCATGCGATCGAACCTGTGTCGACGAAACGGTGATCCCCAGCTTTTCTGCCTCCTCGTGACCCGTGAAGCCCAGGGGGTTGACCAGGAACAGAGCACTGCCCGGCTTCAGAACGCGGAGGAAGCGTTCCATGTTTGCACCGCCCACCGCGTCGAGCACGAGATCGACGTCTTGCACGACATCTTCCGCAGCCGTGGTCTTGTAGTCGATGAACTGATCCACGCCGAAATCGCGCATCAGCGCCGCGTTCCTAGCGGATGCCACAGCGATGACGCGCGCGCCCTGCCATTTCGCCAACTGGACAGCCAGATGGCCGACGCCTCCTCCGGCGCCGTTGATCAGTACCGTCTTGCCCTCGAGGGGCACCGGCTCATGCCGGTAGGACTGGAACGGATTCGGCTCGTCATGGCCAAGTTCGATCAAGAACTGCCATGCGGTCAGGATCGACATCGGCGCGCCTGCTGCATGGATATGGTCGATGCCTACTGGTTTGGGCGCAAGCTGTGATGCCGGAACACTGACATATTCTGCGTAGGCACCGCTCCCCGTCATCACGGCGTCAGGGAAGCGTACCATCGCGTGGACCTCGTCGCCAATGCTGAACGCCGCCACGTCTGGGGCAAGCGCTGCAACGACACCCGACACGTCCGTGCCAAGGATGAGTGGGAAGGAAGCGTTCGGCCGCCACTCCGGCGGTAATGCCCGATAACCGTCCCGCAGATACCAGTCCGGCGGGTTGAGGCCCGCTGCCTCGACACGGACGAGTGCCTCGCCGGCTTTCAGCTCCGGCCTTGGCGCGTCTTCGTAAACCAGCACATCGGGACCACCGAATGCGTGCAAGCGAACTGCCTTCATCACGTCGATCATGATTTTCATCTCCGTTGCTGTCGAGGGCAATCTAGTGGCGTAACCACAGGTTGATAATCGGCCGGTATGGCGTTTAGGTAATGCCATGGCGGAACATATCGTACTGGATCGGCTGACTGGAATAATTGCGTTTGCGCGTGCGGGGTCGCTAGGCAGCTACACCGCAGCAGCGCGTTCGCTCGCGATTTCTCCTTCTGCAGTGAGCAAAGTATCCAGCGGCTCGAACGGCATCTGGGGGTTTCGCTGTTTACCCGCACGACGCGTTCGCTGTCGTTCACGCCGGAGGGGCGCGACCTGCATGAGCGCGCGCTGCGTCTGCTGCGCGAAGCTGAGGACATCAAGCAGACGGTAATGACCGCACGTTCCGAACCATCCGGCACGTTAAGGGTCGCTGCATCGCTGCCGATCGGACTCCACCTGATCGCTCCCGCTCTACCCGCATTCCGCCGACTTCACCCGAACGTAGCCATCGACCTCAGGCTGGGTGATCGGATGGTGGACATCATCGAGGAAGGGATCGACATCGCCGTACGCATCGGCGATCTCGCTGACACCCGGCTGTTGTCGCGCAAGCTCGCACCGCATCGGCTTGGTTGCTACGCCTCCCCGGCCTATCTGGCGGAGCGCGGCATCCCCGCCCATCCCGACAACCTGGAAGAACACGACACCGTCAACCTCCGGTATCAAAGTACCGGCCAGGCCTTTCGCTGGCCGTTTCGGATCGGAGATCATGAGATCGAGATTCTACCCGATGCCGGTGTGATCGCTGACGCTAGCGATGCCGTGCTTACCGTTTTGGCAACAGGTGGCGGGATCGGCATAGGCACCTCCTTTATGGCGGCTCCCTACGTAAAGCGCGGCGAGCTGGTCGCCGTGCTGTCTGCATTCGCGGTCGAGCGAAACAACGTCACCGTGCTTTGGCCGGCAAGTCGACGCGCCAATCCGGCGGTGCGTGCGTTTCTGACCATGCTCGAGGGTACTGTCGTCAAGCAGATGGCAGTTTCTATGATCGACTGATCTGGCGCGGCACGGCGCCGGTCGACGATCACTTCCAGGACCGGCCGCATGGGCCGTGCCGATGAGGTCGCATCGGCCGCACTGTTCCTCGCCAGTGGTAACAGCAGCCTTATCAACGGTGCAGAGCTGCCGGTCGATGGCGGCATGGCGCAAGTCTGATCCCGAAACGCAGGCGATAGTCAGCTTTGTTCGCACTCAGCCGCCGAAGCCGCTCCCTGTAACAAAGTTACCGTTCTGAGCTTCGCAAGCGTGCGCCCTGGTCAACTGGAGCGAGCCTTGAGAAACGGGTTGATCGAAGCCAGCGTGTCGTCGAACCGGCCCTCAGCCTCTGCATTGCGCATGAAGTCGACGCCCTCGACGAGGATCTCTCGCGGCGTGGGCGTCACCTGGAAGAGCGCGATGACCTGATCGGCGAACGTGTCGAGCGGTATCATGCGGTCGTTGGTCTTCTGGCCCGGGGTCAGATCCGTCTGCACGGCGGGCGGCACCAGCTCGATAACCTCGATCCTGCCCTTCAGCACCGCCCGCAGCGATTCCGTGTAGCTGTGGATCGCGGCCTTGATAGCCGAATAGGTCGGCGCGATCACCAGCGGTACGAAGGCGAGGCCCGAGCTGACATTGACGATCACGGCATTGGGTTGCCGCGCGAGATGCTCGACCAGCGCGTTGGTGAGCCGGATCGGGCCGAGCAGGTTGCTGGTAACTGACGCCTCCGCGTCGCTCAGGTCGCGGAATGTATCGAGCGACGTCTCCATGCGCATGATGCCCGCGCTGTTGATCAGTACGTTCAGCCCCGGAAAGTCGATGACGAGCGTCTCTGCAAACGCAGCGATGCTCGCGGGATCATCCTGATCGAACGTCAGCGCATGAATGTTCGGCCGGTCGCCGATCGCCTTTGTAGCGTCTCGAGCCGTCGGCCGGCGATGACGACGGTGTTGCCGAGGTCGTGGAAGCGGTGCGCGAGCGCCTCGCCGATCCCGGTCCCGCCGCCCGTGATGAGAATCGTGTTTCCGGTGGTCTGCATTGCAATATCCTTCAAATAGGGGGTTCAGAGCCCGCTGGTGACTTCAAAACCAGTTGCGACGCTCAGAGCGTGCCGTCGGCGAGCATTTCGCGGGTGCGCTTCAGCGTCGACAGCAACGCACCCCTGTAGCCCTTGTCCGCGCTGTCGAACTGCGCCTGCTCGGCCTGCTCCTCAGGGCCGTCCGGCGCTTTGCCGCGCAGGCCAAGGTAGCAATAGAAGCGAAGCTGCAGCGCGCCGGATTCATCCTCGAACAGCTCGTTGACGATCGCGCCCTCGCGGGGGCCGGTCGCCTGGAAGAAAGTGACCTTGCGCTGCGGCTCGAGCGTGATGATCTCGCGCAGGTCGGCGCCCGCGATCGTGGCGTCGCGCACGAAGTGGGTCGCGCTTTCCTCGACGACATCGCAGCGGGTGCAAAGTCCGGGCGGAAGAAACAGGCGTGCGTCGCGCGCCTTCAGCTCGAGGCCCTTCCAGACCTGCTCACGGGTAAGTTTGGTTTCGCCGTCCGGGTTCACCGGAACGGTGGCGGTCGAATAGATCATGGCATGTCTCCGTAAATGGAATGGTGTCAGGGCTGCAGCTCAGGCGGTGATCTGCGCCACGTGATCGCGATAGGTGCGCAGCGGACGACCGAGCAGCGTGGTAAGCCGGTCGACATCGCCGGCATCCGGCACCATGCCGTCGGTAATGAAACGCTCGGCCATCAGGCGCATGTCGAGCGCCGTCCAGCTCGGCATGAACTGGCGCAGATTCTGCTCGAAGCCCGCGGTGTCGTCGCCCGGATAGACGATCGCGCGCCCAAGGACGTCCGCCCAGATCGCCGCGGCATCGGTGCCGGTCAGCGTGTCCGGTCCGACGACGTTGATGCGGGTGAGCGGCAGCGGCGTCGCCGATTGTTCGCGCCGGATCAGCTCGATCGCGGCGATCTCGCCGACGTCGCGCGCGTCGATCATGGCGAGGCCCTTGGCGCCGATCGGCATGGGATAGATGCCGTAGCCGGTGACCACGTCCCGGATCGTGATTTCGTTGTCCATGTAATAGGCCGGGCGCAGGATGGTGGCGTTGAGGCCGATCTGCTCGATCATCCGCTCGACGCCGAACTTGCCCGCGAAGTGCGGCACGTTGACGTAGACGTCGCTGTGGATCACCGAGAGATAGACGATCCGCTCGATCCCGGCTTCGCGCGCCACGGCCAGCGCGACCAGCGCCTGGGTGTATTCGTCGGCGACGACGCCGTTGAGCAGGAACAACGTGGACACGCCGGACATCGCGCTGCGCAAGGCATCGACGTCGAGCAGGTCGCCCTGAGCGATGTCGACGCTTGCGGGGAAGTTCGCCTTGGACTTGTCCCGGACCAGGGCGCGGACGTCGGCACCGCGGTTGAGGAGCTGTTCGACGACGTTGCGGCCGACATTGCCGGTCGCGCCGGTTACGAGGATGGTCATGGGGTCATTCCTTGGTTGCGGCCATTGGGACAGGCCGTTTGCGTGTCACCAAGTTAACGATCCACATTCGTACCGATAGGCGCTATATCTGGACGCACTGTCTCGCTGGTGGAACACATGGATCTTCTTGCACTCGCCGACTTCAATTTGGTCGCCCGTCACGGCGGGTTCGGCAAAGCCTCGCGCGCGGCGGGCCGCCCCAAAGCGACGCTGTCGCGCCGGGTCGCCGAACTCGAAGCCAGCCTCGATTTGCGCCTGTTCGAACGCGGCGCGCGCGTCTTGAAGCTGACCGAGGAAGGACGCGCGCTGTTCGAGCGGACCGGCCAGCTTCTCACCGAACTCGACGAGACGGCTGCGGCGATCGCCTCGGGCGGCAACAGTCCGCGCGGCAGGTTGCGGATCAGCGCGCCGTTGCTGTTTTCCCAGACCGCGATGGGGAAGCTCGCGGCCGGCTTCGCGCTGAAGTTCCCCGAGGTCCGGCTCGAGGTCACGACCGAAGACAGGTCGGTCGATCTGATCGAGGAAGCCTATGATCTGGTGATCAGGGTCAACCCGGAACCGGATGAGAGTCTTGTCGGACGGATCTTCCTGCGCGACCGACTGGTCGTGGTGGCCGCCCCGGACCTCACGCCATCGACCGACGGCTCCGCCGTTCCGGTCGTCGTCCGCGGCCCCGCCGGCCCAGGGGACTGGTCCGTGACGACCCCGACGGGACAGTCCAGGATCAGCGTCAATCCGATCCTGAGCCTGTCATCGCTCGTCATGGTGCGCGATGCCGTGCGGATGGGCGTCGGTGCCGCACGGCTTCCAATATCACTGGTCAACCACGACATCGCCGCCGGGACGCTGGTGCTGTGGGGCGACGTGGTAGGACCGGACATTGCCTTGTGGGCGCTCTATCCCAGCCGCCGCCTGCTAAGCGCGCGCATGTCGGCGTTCCTCGACCATCTGAAAGCGGCCTTTCCGCGGGGAACGCCGGACGAGCTCGCGGCCTATGTCGGGAAATAAGGCGCGGGCCTATTTGCTGTTGATCCGGGCCAGACTGCTGGCGTGGTCGTGCAGTGCCCTGGACGCGTCGGACCATGACGGGTCGCCAGCGTACAGCGCCGACCGCAGATAGGCCGCGGTCATCCGCTGTACCGTGGCAAGCCGATCGGGATCCTCGTCCGTGGTTTCCTTGGCGTCATATCCGGCGATGCCGCCAAGTCCATGCGTCCCGCCGATAATGGTCAGCATGGCGTCGCAACCCGGCCCGTCGCGATAGGCGGCGGTGTACCATTCGGGACCGCGCACGGTCATGAACGGGTTCACATCGGCATCGCCGACCACCACCAGGGTGCGCGTGGTCAAATGCGAATAATCGGGATTGAGCTCGGGGAAATGCTCACGGACGTAGTCGCTCAGTTCCGCGCCGCCATTGCCGGGTGCCGTCAGCAGGACGCCGGCCTTGATTCGCGGTTCGAGAACATCGACGTCCGTGTCCCTGGCATCCTTCGAGTTGGTGAGGCGTGCTCCGAGCAACATCCCGGCCGTCTGCCCGCCCATCGAATGGCCGACCACCGCGACCCGGTCATGATCGAGGCGGCCCGTCAGCGCCGGAAGCATCTGCTCGATCTCCTCCAGCCGGTCGAGGATCAGCTTCATGTCCTCGATGCGCGATCGCCAGAACAGCGGAGCGCCCGGCGCATCGTGCGGTAGGCCCGCGACTTTTGAATTGCCGTGGGTGGGCTGGATTACCGCAAAGCCCTGCTCGGTGTAGAAATTGGCGAGCGGGCCGTACCCGTCCTTGGACGAGAGATACAGCGAGGGACCAGCACCGTGCGACAGCAACAGGACCGGCAACGCGCTGCCCGTCATCGGCGCCGTGATGCGCATCTCGAGCGGCGTGCCGCGCGCGGGCGCGGGCAGGACCACCGGGCTGATCGAGACAGTCTGGACGGACTCCCGCAATGGAAGATGACGGGCTTGATCGATGAGGTTGTTCACTCGGGCGCTCCACGGTAAGCGGATCAATGATCCGTTCCCTCATATGTGGAACGTTGTTCCGTTTATCAAGCGGTTCGAAGAAGTTTGGGCAATGACGAGCAGCGAGCAGGGTAAAGAAGCAGCGGCACCGCCGGCGAACCGCGCGTTGCGGGCGGATGCGCAGCGCAACGAAGACGCCGTGCTGGACGCCGCCAAACAGATCTTCGCGGAGAGTGGCGTAGACGCGCCCGTTCGCGAGATCGCCAGCCGGGCGGGAGTCGGGCTGGGAACGCTGTATCGGCGGTTCCCGAAACGCGCCGACCTGATCGCTGCGGTGTTCCGGCGCGAGCTGGACAGCTGCGCCGCTGCCGCGGCCAACCTGGCAGTCCACCATCTCCCCCTCGACGCCTTGCGCCTGTGGCTCGAACGGTATTCCGATTTCATGACGACCAAGAAGGGACTGTCCGCCGCCTTGCACTCGGGCGACCCGGCGTTCGAGACGCTGCCGGGATATTTCCGCGCCAAGCTCGAACCCGCGCTCAGCGGACTGCTGGATGCAGCCGTGTCATCTGGTCAGGTACGCGGCGACATTTTTGCCTACGACCTTCTGCGCGCGATCGGCAATCTGTCGATGGTTGCGGGCGACGATGGCCGTGCCCACGCCGCGCGAATGGTCGCGCTGCTGATCGATGGTCTGCGGCATGGGACCGCCGATCGCCGATCGCCGATCGCTGATCGCTGATCGCTGATCGAACCGAGCGCGGACGGACGCTTCTACGCAGAAATTCGCTTTAGCCGCGATGAGCAGAACAAATCAACCAACGTACTGCGCGAGAACGACCGCTTTGGTCGTACCTGGACGTTCTAGCTGACAGAGGTGGACGTCGTGATCTGGTCGCGAGCTGCCGTCCCCTGGTTGATTCCGGCGTGACCCAGAAGTGGACGTTCAGCCCACCCCTTCCACTTCCCGAATGCAGACGCTCGTTCATCAACACGAATGACCAGCTTATCACTCCAGACATTCACTCACGAATGTCGCCATTTCGGTCGAGAGCGGACGGCCGGCTTTCAGACGCTGTCCAACAGTGGCGGCTATCACGAGCGGCATGGCTGTGTTCTACTTGGTGACATTCACCGTGATTGTATCCGATACCACTTGGGCATAGCGGACCGGCTCAGATGGGAAATTGAAGAGGAATATCCGGGCTCTCACCTTGTATCGACCTACTCCTGGAAAGATCGTTCTTGCGCTTTCGTGAGTGAGGACACGGTAAGGCGATGCGAATGATATCGCAGTCAGCTCCTTTGTCTCTAAAGGAGGCGGTGGCGGTGAACCTGCCATCGGCTCGGCAGGCGCGACTGGTTGCCCGTCTTCCGAGATGACCTCAAACGCGATGCCCCGCGTGGGTTGCAGAAACGGTGATACGGCAAAGCTGTTGTCGTTGGCGGTAAGGTCGACCTCAATGGGCGCCTCCCCCCGCATGGACAAGGTAGGCGCATGCAAGCGGACTGCGATAGGAGGCTTTTCCCCTGACCATGCCGCCTGAGCGGGAGGACTCCAGGTTGCTGCAGCCTGAAGGCCTATGAGCCAGAGCAATGGCATACCGATATTCCCCTATCCATCAGCACCATCAGAGCGCCTATGATCGAGTGACTGGTCTTGAGTATGCCCCACCATCCGTCAAGCGGCAACAATTCAGCGAGAACGGTCAATACCCGTTTGCGGTGAAGACCCAGACGCGGCCGCACGCCGCCTGCTTCCGACTTCTCGATCTCGGCCGTTTGTTCACCGGCATTTCGCCAACCATAGATGCAAACGGCCACTTTACCCTTCCCGGTGTACCCTGCGGCGCTCACTTTTCACCGCGGAGACAAGCGATGGGACATTCCTCGTTAGATCCAGCCTTTCAAGAACTCCGCCCTTGGAACGAGGGCCGTGTGCTTGGCGCGAAGCGCGCACTGAAACCGCAACAAGTTTGGGCTATTCGCTTCTGGCTCGACCAGCACCAGCGTCTACGGGATCGAGCGCTTTTCGATTTCGCGATCGACAGCAAGCTTCGCGGTTGCGATGTTGTGAAAGGCCGCATCGGCGACATCGTTGCCGGTGGCCGCATTCGGGATCGGGCGATCGTGGTTCAGCAGAAGACGAAACGCCCCGTGCAGTTCGAGATCGTCGAGCCTGCCCGTAAAACTTTGTTCGCCTGGCTCGAACGCCGTGGCGGCACATTGAACGATTTCGTCTTCCCAAGCCGCAACGACTATATGGGGCACATGAGCACGAGGCAGTATGCCCGCCTCGTTCGCGAATGGATTGTCGGCATCGGCCTCCAAGCCGAGGATTACGGCACTCACTCCCTTCGACGCACCAAAGCCTCGATCATCTACAAGGCGACGGGCAATCTACGCGCAGTTCAAATCCTTCTCGGCCATGCGAAGATCGAAAGTACCGTCCGCTACCTCGGCGTGGATGTCGAAGACGCTTTAGAGCTGGCCGAACGCACCGAGGTCTGAGACGACCCACAAATGGACATTCAGGTGCCATTCCCCGCCTCCCACTTTCGGACATTCGTTCATATTTGCGGAAGGTAATGCCGTAAGCGCTCTACCGCCTGAAGCTACGGCGGCTTTCCCAAAAGGAATTGAGTTATGGGGACGCGTGGGCGCTCCCAAAACCAGGCAAGAGTATGAAAACGGGAAACGATCGACGACGATTAACTGATGCTGCTAACGCTCGGTCTCCTAACTCCGTGAGGTCAATCACCATGAAAATCAGTGCCCGCAATCAAATTTCAGGTCGCGTCGCGAGCATCCATCCAGGAGCCGTGAACGGATCGGTCAAGGTGGATATCGGGAACGGCATCGTCATCACCGCCAACATCACCGAGGAAGCGATAGCCGACCTCGCGCTCGGCGAAGGCGACCAGGTAACGGTTCTGATCAAGGCGAGCGATGTGCTGATCGGAAAATGATGCGCTGGGGTGAGGTCGAAGCTGCAGCTCGTGCGCGGTGACACTCATGCCTGCACCCGATTATGGCCAACGTGCAGGCCACGAGACGTGCCCAGCATGGAGACGTACAATTGGCTATTGATGGGCCGCTTAAGGTTAATGTTCAGATACTGAGAGGTTCGGATCCGGCGATCGGGCCGGGCAAAGCGCTTGTCCTCGACGCCATCGGTCGTACCGGTTCCATCTCTGCTGCCGGGCGCGAACTTAAAATGAGCTATCGGCGTATCTGGTTGTTAGTCGACAGCCTCAATCACGCATGGATAGAGCCGGTAGTTGAAACCCGTGTCGGCGGGGGAAAATCGGGAGGTGCCCAGCTCACTGCGTTTGGTGAGCGGGTGCTGGCCAGCTACCGCGGCATCGAGGAGCGTATGGTCGACGCAGCCCGTGGCGCAGACTTCGATTGGTTGGTCGACGCTCTCAAACCTGCAGACGAAACCGGCAGGTAGTCGCGACGCTTCATCCACCCATTCGTTGCCCGGACCGAACGGCTCGCTATCGGTAGCCAACGGCAATTACCGGGGCCGAACGGCTTTGCCGCATCGACCCTCGTCAGCACCGTGTCGCTAGGTCGCTCTCCCATGTCGGCAAGGAACCTAGCATAATCATCGAACCACACCGGCAAAACTGTGCTGGATTCATGTTCCATATTCATGCGCTGCCAAGCTCGATATGTGGCGTCGTGGCGCTTGCGCGCGCGATGGCCATGTTCGGTCAGTCGGGCCGCGCTGATTTCGCGATGCAGGCAGCCACAGCTGGCGGTGCTGCCTGACCGCACGTTTCCACCTGCTGCTACGACCTCATTGCCGCAGTCGCATAGAAAGAGCCAATGCGCGTGACCGCTTCGGCTCTTGTGCGCGAAGCTGACGCCGACGAGGCGCCCGTAGCGCAGGCCAGTCATGTCGATCCTGATCTTCATGTCATGTCCGTTCCACCTGTACGACCATCTATATTCCATGGAATATAATTGTCGATGAGGGATAAGGGTCATCGCTTGCTGGATCGGCAACCTGTGATCGTCACGGCATACGCGCGACTATGAGCGGCAGTGTCGCGGAGGGGTTACCCGCCACTTGAAGCAGGTAGCGACCCGGCTTTAGGTCGAAATCGACCATCTTGCGCACTCCTGTGCAATCCGGACCATGACTATGCGATACCGACATTGCCGGTGTTGTGCCGCTCAAAACGTCGATCCAAGCCCCGGCGCCCAAGGCAACGCGGTAGCGACCGGCGGCGGGTACGGTGAACGCAAATATCCCGCCGCTGCTCGCCCATCCGCCGGGTTTTTGCGGGCGGACGGCATAGGCAATCTTCGGCGTCGGCAGCAGTGTCGCCGAGACGCCAACGCCAAGTGGGAACGTCGTCGCGACTTTTGCCGCGGCTCCGGCGCGAACGGCTTGCTTGCTCGTCCATCCTTCCAGCCCAGCCGGAAGAGGGGCCATTGTGGCCGGGCAAGTGACGGTCGCACGGTCCATCGCCGGCATCGTTTGGAGGGAGGCAGCAAGAGCAAGCAGCGGGATTAGCATCATGGTCGGCAAGGCCTTTTCCAATCACGTTCTATCTGTATATGGCCGGATATAGATACTGGTAAAGCCTGCAATAGCGGCGTGCCGGTCGACAAGGGGAAAGTTCCGATGCGTTACCTGCTCTGCGCCACCAGTCTTATCGCGCTTGCGACCCCTGCTTATTCACAAGAGCGCAGCGCGCCAGAAGGCGAAGCAGCCACCACGGTTGTCGCGGCTGGAGAGGCAGAACAAATTGGCGTGCCCGACATTACCGTCACCGCACGTCGTCGCGTGGAAGATGCGCAGCGTATTCCAGGTTCGCTTTCCGTGGTCGGGGGGGCATTGCTCGACCGTTCCTACACGGTGAACACGCAGCAGCTTTCGCAACTCGTACCGTCGCTCAATTACAGCTCTGCCAACCCGCGCAACACCGCTTTCACCATCCGCGGCCTAGGCAGCAGTGTCGTTGCCGTTAGCCAGGCCAATGACGGTCTGGAGCCGGGCGTCGGCTTCTATGTCGATCAGGTCTATCACGCCCGTCCGGCCACCGCCGCGTTCGACTTTAGCGACATCCAGCAAATTGAGGTGCTGCGCGGGCCACAGGGCACGCTGTTTGGTAAGAACAGCACGGCTGGCGCAATCAACATCACAACGCGGGCACCGAGCTTTACCAGCGGGGGCGACGCCGAGCTGTCTTATGGCAACTACAACTTCGTCCAGGCCAAGGCGGCGGTAACGGGGCCGATCAGTGACAATCTTGCGTTCCGCGTCTCGGCGGTCAGCACGCGCCGCGATGGCGTGATCGACAATGTGCGCACCGGCGCCAAAGAGAACGCGATCGGCAACCAGGCGGTGCGCGGTCAATTGCTCTATAAGCCGTCGGACCTGTTTCAGCTTAAGCTGAGCGCCGACTTCACCAACTTCGAAAGCGAGTGCTGCACCCAGGTATATTACCGGGTCGCAACACGCGACGTACCCCGCACCGCCACGCGACAGTTCGCAGGACCCACGGGCCTTGCTGCGCAGTTCAACTACGCGCCACCCAGCACCAATCCCTACGACCGCGTGACGGACATCGATGCCCAGCTGGGGGTGAACACCAATGAGGGCGGCGTCTCGGCGATCGCAGATTGGAAGCTCGGGGGCGCAACGCTGACTTCGGTCAGCGCCTGGCGCTTCTGGAACTGGGATGCTGCGAACGATCGCGACTACACCGGTATCCCGATCCAGACCGAGCAGCATATCCCGTCGCGGCAGGATCAATATAGCCAAGAGCTGCGGCTTGCCTCCAACGGTCAACATGCGATCAACTACGTTGGGGGTCTCTATTTCTTCCGCCAGCGCGTGATCGGGCGGCCCATCTCGATTTATGGCCCCGCTGCCGCCCGCTACTTGATCGGTACGACCACCGGAACCAATGCGACGCCGATTCCCGCAAACTTGCTTGACGGCTACGGCACCGATGGCCGTACCGATTTCCAGTCGAATAGCTATGCAGCATTCGGCGAGGTCAATTGGCGCCCGGTTGATCGGCTTACCCTGACCGGCGGGCTGCGCTACACGTATGAGCACAAGACCGGGACCTACGACACGTTCGTGTTCGGGGGGCCGGCCACCATCAGCGCTGCGCTTATCAACGCTCGGCTTTCGATCCTGCGCGGCCAGACTTATTTGGCAAAGGTCAACAACGGAGCCCTCACCGGACGCGCTAACATCGCATGGCAGGCAACAGATAACGTCCTTGGCTATGCAAGCTACGCACGCGGCGACAAATCTGGCGGCATCAATATGTCGGGCCTGCCGCTCAACGATAAAAATCTGCCGGCGGTCGGCACCGCAGTCGTGCGGCCAGAAAAGAACACAGCCTACGAAGTAGGTTTGAAAACCCGACTCTTCGACAAACGCCTGACCTTCAACATTGACGCCTATTACACACGCGTGACCGACTTCCAGACCAACGTGAGCGATACACGCGCCGCCGCGGCGCTGCGAACATATCTCGCAAACATCCCGCGGGTGACCGTGAAAGGCGTAGAAGCAGACGCTGTCGCCGCGATCACGCGCGACCTATCGTTGCGTGCATCGGTCGCTTATGCGGACGGCAAATATGACAGCTATCCAGCCGGACCGTGCCCGATCGAGCTAATCGGTAACACCACAACAGCTTGCAATTTGAGCGGCGTTGGTTTGCCTAGCCTGCCGAAATGGTCCTCAACGGTGGGCGGCGATTATCTCCGACCCATCGATGGATTGCACGGAAGTGTCTTCTTACACGCTGATGCCAACTATCGCGGCAAGCAGTTTGGCGATCCTACCGGATCACGCTTTACAACGATCGGCGGCTACACCGTGGTCAATGGAAGCGTGGGCTACCACAGCGATAAGGGTTGGGAATTGGCGGTGTTTGCACGCAACCTGTTCGACCGTGACTACATCCAAAACGTGACTATCCAGGCGGGCAACTCCGGGCTGATCCTCGCGACTCCAAGCGATCCGCGCACGTTTGGAGTGACCTTCCGCGTACACCAGTAACATGTCTGCTACGCTAAGCGTCGACATGGCTTGCCTGCTGGTCAAGGACAATGCGGAGCGTCCCCTTAGGGGTAGTGCCAGTGACAACCGCTTGTCCGGCAAAGCCGGTCGTGTTGTAGCTCCCTACGCGGCCTATACGCATTGGCTCGCCCTTCTTTTGCGGGCAGGTTAGCGTCTGCGCATAGTGCCCGTTCGCGACGGTTTGGCTTTCGATCCGGCATTGCGCCTTGGGATCCGGCGCGAGCAACGCTTCGATGCCCTGCCCCGCTGAAATCTGTTTGCGCTCGACTTTGGTTTTGCCACGCGCCATGCGGACAAAAAAGCTCGGGACACCTGGTATCGTAAGGTCTACGAGCTTCGACCTTACGTCCCAGGCACCAGGCGGCATCAATGGGCCGGCCGTCGCGATGGGCGGCAGGGCGAGGGCAACGGCGAGCAGGTTTATCATAGCCTAATCGTGTACCCCGAAACGACGCATCGCAACCATGAATACTTATATGCTAAGATTCTGATCTAAAAAGGTCATCCCTTTGAGCTGCTGCGACGACCTTGACCGCTACTGGACCGATTGGGCCAACATGCGCGCCCAACCCGAAATGGGCGGCCGGAGAGACCCATTTGTGGACGTTTGCGAGCTATTCCCGGCTGCCCAACTTCAGCCGTTCGTTCATATCGCAGCGAACACAGCAACGGGGACTGGCTTCCGCCCCCGGTAGGCCGTTCTCTTAAAGAAGGGCGGGATCAAGATTATTTCCGATCGCTTTCCCGGCTGACCTCATTCTCCTATGGCTCTCGAATGAATGTAGCGGGCTTTGACCTGAATCTGCTAAAGGCGTTCGATGCCCTGTATGCGGAGCGCCACGTAACACGTGCTGGCCAGCGCATCGGCCTAAGCCAATCTGCCATGAGCGGTGCACTCACCAGATTGCGCGAGGTGTTCGACGATGAATTGTTCGTACGGTCGCCAACGGGGATGCTGCCGACACCGCGGGCTGATGATATAGCAGGCCCGATCTCATCTTCGCTCCAGCTCATGCAATCGGTCTTGCAAGATGATGGCTTCGATCCTGCGTTAGCCGATCACATCGTGACGATCGCAATGACTGACTACGCTGCCTTTGTCCTACTGCCTCCCCTGCTGGCACGGCTGGCGGTTGAGGCGCCTCGTCTTGAGCTGCGGATCCGCGGCATTTTCGGCAAGGATGAAGTCGTCGACCTCCTCGACAGTGGCGAGGCAAGCCTTGCACTCAGCGTCCCCGTCGACACTTCGGCACGCATTATGACACGCCTGCTCCTTCGGGAAGGCTTTGCCTGCATTGCGCGCCCCGGCCATCCAGCCTTTGCAAAAGATGCCGACATCGAGACGTTCGCGGCGGCCCCCCATCTCCTAGTATCGCCGGAGGGGGACCGCACAGGGGTGGTGGACCGTAAGCTCGCCGTGCTCGGGCTGACGCGCCGCGTCGTGCTAAGCCTGCCGCAGTTCCTGGTTGCCCCGTTCGTCGTCGCCGAGACCGATCTCATCGCTACGCTCGCTTCGCGGGTCGCCAAGCGGTTCGCTGCGGCCAGTTTGGGCATCGTCGTCCATGAGCCACCGATCGCGGTGTCCGACTTTTCGCTAGCGATGATGTGGCATCGTCGGGTGGATGATCACCCGGCCACGGTATGGCTGCGCGACTGTATTGCCCGGATCGCAGCGTCGGCCTGACGTCATCGACCAAACCGATCATACCGTATCACTTCTGGTGATTTCACGCAGGCCCACCGTTCCGCTCTAGTTCTTGGCATAGAGCTAATGAGGTGCTGACATGCGTGTTTTGGTAACGGGGGCTACGGGATTGATCGGTGGTGCGGTCGCACGTCGATTGGCCACGGCGGGGCACGACGTCGTCGGGCTAGCGCGTTCAGAGGCAAGCGCGGCCAAGCTGAATGGCATGGCCTATCAGGCAGCCTATGGTGATCTGGAGGATGCAGATAGCATCGTCAACGCGGTCCACAGCGTCGACGCCGTCGTTCACGCCGCATCGCCGAACGACCAGAATAGTGCGGCCTATGATCAGGTCGCAGTTCGAGCGATCCTCGATGCGTTGCGCGGCACGACCAAGCGCTTTTTGTATACGAGCGGCTGCTTCTTGTACGGTGCCACCGGCGATACGGCCGCGACCGAGCACAGCCCATTGCATCCTCTCGAGATGGTGCGCTTCCGCCAGAGGCTCGAGGCTGAAATTCTCGAAGCTGCTGCAGGTAGCGTTCACGGCATCATTCTCCGTCCTGCCTGGGTGTATGGCAATCATGCTTGGACCACGATGATGATGTTCAGCTCAGCCCAGGAGCATGGGGCTGCGCGCTACGTCGGCAACGGCCAGAATCGTTGGACGTGCATCCATGCCGACGATCTAGCGGACCTTTATCTGCTCGCGCTCGAGAAGGCGCCTGCCGCATCGATCTACAACGGGGCTCATGGCGCCGCTATTCCGCTGATCGAAATTGCACGGGCCGCCAGCGAGGGAGCAGGTGCCGGGGGCCAGTTAGCGGAATGGCCACTGGAGGAAGCTCGGCAGGTGCTAGGAAGCTTCGCGGATGCGATCGCATGCGATCAGGTAGTCTCCGGCCAACGCGCCGTGCTCGAGCTTGGTTGGCGCCCGTCGCGGCATTCGATCGTCGATGAACTACGCTCCTATGCGCAGCCTCCGGCGTGACCGCAGATCGTTTCAAGATCTGAAAGGACGAACGATACCATGGTTTCCAACCGGATTTCATGCTCCAGCTCGCCTCCGTACTCCTTGGTGTCCGAACTTCTGGTTCTAAGGGATAGGCGCGGACAGCAAGCTGCGAGGTTGCTTCCCGGCCCTGCGTGGCGAATGACCGTTGATACGCTTGAAAGCAGCCCCGAATGCGCTCTCCGATTCATAACCTACCGAAGCCGCAACGGCAGGCAGCGACATGCCGGTGCTAATTAGAAGTTCTGACGCCAGCATCATGCGCCAGCGGGTCAGATAGGCCATTGGCGTTGCGCCAGTGACCCTCTCAAAGTGCGAGGCGAAGCTTGATCGCGACATTCCCGCCGCCCGGGCCATGTCGCCAATCGACCAATGACGTGCGACGTCGTTATGCACCGCGGCCATGGCATGCCGTAGATTGGGATGAGCAAGCGCTGCTAACCAGCCACTGGTAGACTGACCGCTTTTCAGATGTTCACGTAGAGCCTCGACCAGTAGTGCTTGAGCAAGATGGCCCGCCAGAAGAGCACTGCCTGGCTGAGGATCGCTCAATTCGATCATCAGACGTCGCATCCCGGTCAGTAATGCCTCTCGGCCTGCACCAGGACCGACGTGGATCATCGCTGGAATGGCGTCGAGCAGCGTTTTGGCTTGGACCCCGCCAAGCCCAAAAAAGCCGCCTAGCCCGCGACATTCGCCACCTCCGTTCAGGACGACGATCTGCCCGGCCCGTACACTTGTCATCAGAGCAAACGCATCAACCGGTATTGCCGCGTCGGAGGATTGGAGCACCGCTCCCCCTACCGTCATCAGCGCCACGTCGCCGGCGACTAGCGATATTGGCGCGGACGTGCCCGCGACCTGCAATTGGCAGGCCCCCGTCTCGATACCGAAACAGCGGATCCCTTGCGCGGGCTCAAAGGCGAGTGCCCAATCCCCCGCCGCGTCCAACCCGCGAAAGCCATAACCAGTCGGTTTCATCAACGTCAGAATATCAGAAAGTGGATCCATGATTTGGACGATCACAATGAATGAGGGGACGGATGAGCATGGTCGGTCCAGCGCCTCATGCCTAGACGGTGTCGAAATACGAGGCCTGTAGCATGATCGATCCCAATCTGCCGTCCTGGCCCCGACCGCGAACGGAAAGGCCGCGACCACGGTCTTCTCTAGTGCGACGCGTGTCTTGGGCGTTCATGGCGATGCTGAGTAGCGCTGTGGCGCTTGTTTCCTATCGCTATCTCGCAAAGGCGGGACCCGTTCCAGTGACAATCGCAGCCAATGCCTATGTGAACCCATGGCTTGTGATCCACGCGACCGGGGCCGCAACTGCACTCTTTGTTGGACCATGGCAGTTTCTGCCTGTGTTTCGTACGCGCCAGACAGCCGCTCACCGGATGTGCGGGCAAATCTACGTCGCCGGGTGCGTCACGGGGGGGACCGCTGCGCTGGTGCTTGCGACCGGCGTCTCCACAGGACCTATCTCCGGCATCGGTTTCAGCTTGCTGGGTATCGCTTGGATTGCAGCCACCATATTTGCGGTCCGGGAGATCCTAGCACAACGAGTGTCGTCGCATCGGCGCTGGATGATCCGCTCGTTTGCACTGACGTTATCGGCAGTAACGCTGCGACTCTACCTGCCGGCTAGCTTTCAACTCGGGCTCGACCCGATCCTGTCCTATCGCGTGATTTCCTGGGCATGCTGGCTGCCCAACATGGTCCTGGCAGAGCTGTACCTAACCTTCAGCAATGCCGACGCAATTCCTTGAACAACAAATAGGAGTAATCTGCATGCGGGTCTTCATCACTGGCGCAACGGGTTTCCTAGGACCTGCGATTGCGAATGACCTCATTAAGCGCGGTTACCAAGTTGTGGGCCTCGCTAGATCTCAAGCCTCCGCTGAAATGCTGCAAGCGAACGGTGTCCAACCTCTCATTGGCAGCCTTACCAACCTTTCGGTTCTGCGGCAGGGCGCCGAGGCGGCCGACGGCGTAATCCATCTGGCATACAGTTTCTCGCCGGGTGACATGCCGCGTACACGTATGCTCAGTGCCGTTTTTGGTGGCTGGCCTGGTGGCATCATGGGACGAATGATGAAGGCCATTACAGCGACCAACGACGCGGCCCTCAATGCCCTGGCGAGCGCGCTCGGTGGTTCTGAGCGACCCTTAGTGACCGCCTTCGCCACGATGGGCATAGCTGGTGCTTCGGGGGCATCGGCACGGGGCATTGCCATTGAAACCGACTGCCCAAACGCAGCGTCTCCTGGCTACGTCCGCTCTGTCAGTGAAGCTCTCGTCGAGCATTGGGCGTCCCGCAAAGTGCGAGCCTCGATCGTCAGATTGGCGCCCGCAGTACACGGGACGGGCGACAAGGGCCTAATCCCCCAGCTCGCCCTGGCAGCGCGCAAACACGGCGAGGTTATTTATGTCGGCGAGGGCGCCAATCACTGGAGTGGCGTCCATATCGATGACGCCGTCTCGCTGTTCAGGCTGGCGCTCGAAAAGGGAAAGTTTGGGGGCGTCTACCACGGCGTAGGTAACGACGTGCTCACCTATCGCGAGATTGCCGAGGTCATGAGCCAGCGATTGGGCCTGCCTCTACGCTCGGGAACGCAGGTCGACGCCACACGCCAGCTTGGCTTTACGGCGCCGTTCGTCTCGGTTGACAACCCAGTGAGCAGCGCGCTCACCCAAGCTGAACTTGGCTGGGCACCGGCTGGCCTCTCCCTGATCGATGACCTAAAAAGTCCGGCATACTTCAGCAGCTGATAGTCGCGCAGGCGCTGTAGCTCATGATCAGGACGGCGGTGCGGCACCAACGGCAACCAACCGGGATCCATCAAGGAAGATTTGGGCCCCCTGCAGTTGCGGACACCCAAGAACGGCTACTCAAACCGTCCTGGCCGCCTCCCAAAACCAAACCTTCGTTAAGGAGCGTAGATCGTCAATTGCTGATGATGACGCGTAACAGCTTTCGCTAACGGTCACGACGCGAGCGATGGTGCTACCAACCTCGCCCGCGCCACCGTCGTCATTTGGGTTCAAGCGCCGAACGCGCCGTCGATCGTATGCATCCCACCGGTAACGAAGCCCGCCTCCGGCCCCGCCAACCATGCAACCATCCCCGCGACTTCTTCCGGCCGTCCGTGGCGCTTGATCGCCATGAAGCTGTGCATCAGATCCTTCATTGGACCGTTTTCAGGGTTGGCATCGGTGTCGATCGGCCCTGGTTGCACGATGTTGATCGTGATGCCGCGTGGCCCGAAGTCGCGGGCAAGCCCTCGCGCCATCCCTTGCAGCGCAGATTTGCTGAGCGCGTAGGACGCCATGCCGGGCACCGGCATCCGATCACCGTTGACGGAGCCGATGACGATGATCCGTCCGCCATCGGGCATCTGCCGCGCCGCTTCGACGGAGGCGTGATAGGGCGCGTGGACATTCACGCGGAACAGCCGATCGATTTCGTCCGGGTCCTGATCGAGCGCATCGCCGAAGATTGCGAACCCGGAATTCACGACCAAAATGTCGAGCGGCCCGCTGTCCCGCACGCGCGCGATCACCGCGTCGCGG
>NZ_JAKNQQ010000021.1 GCF_022662475.1 Sphingomonas sp. TREG-RG-20F-R18-01 | reverse complement strand
CGCGACAACCTCGAAAGCGACTATGCCAAAGAGTCGCTCGAACAGTGGTTCCGCGAAGATGCGAGCGAGGCCGAGTTTTCCGCGCTCTGGCAGGCCGAGGTCGAGGAGATGTCGGGCAAGACCCGCACCAACACGCTCTACCTCGTCACCGGCCTACTTTTGCCGGTCTGGGACCGCCTGCCCGACGATCACGTCCAGGTCTGGCGTCTCAACACCGATGATGGCCAGTCTTTCCTCGGCCGCATCGTCCCTGCGCCGCTCGTGACCAAGCTCGCGGACGCCTTCGGCATCGCCGCCGCCATCACGGTGTCGGGTGCCGAGACCGCAAAGCATGTCATGGGGACGGCTGAGATCACCGCGCTCGGTGCGTACCGGCTGAAGCGCAGCCTGGTCGCCGGCCAGCAGCGCCTTGAGCTGCTCGACTGGCCGCACACGCGGTTGGCCGAGCTGAAGGCAGCCGGGTGCTTCACCGAGATCATCCAGCACAAGATGCGGATGTTTGTGCCCGTCGCGACCGCCGCGACTATACTCGAGAGAATTGGTGGCCTGTGCTGACCAAGCGCGGATGGTGACCGGTCCGTTTGTACGCCATAGCGAAAACGAACCGGTCGAAGGTCGCGTCCCCGTCGTCAGCTAATCTGTTCGACTTTTCCAGCCCCGATCGCCTTGCGCAACGCTTGGGCGAGTTCCGCCATCGAATAGGGTTTATGCAGCAACGGAAAGCCGAACGATCCGGACGTCGCAATGACGTTGCTGTAACCGCTTGCCAACAGAACCGGTATGTCAGGATGGCGTTGCTGTAATGCCTGAGCAAGCTCGATCCCCGACATGCCGGGCATCACCACATCGCTGAAGATCACGCCGAAGCGGGTCGGCTCCGCATCGATTTTTTCAAGCGCCTCTGAAGCATCGTGCGCCCAAACCGCTTCGACGCTCAGTTCGGCCAGTGCCTGGGTCGCGAAGGTACCGACCTCGGTATTGTCCTCTACGACGAGCACGCAAAGATCGTTGGGAAGCACCGCAGCTTCACCCACGTAGGAGGTCGGCTGTTCATCGATGGTGTCCATTACGCTGGGGAGGAATAGGATGAACGTCGTGCCTTCGCCCTCACGACTGTTGACGATTATCTCGCCATCCGATTGCTTGGCAAAACCGAAAACCTGACTCAGCCCGAGGCCGGTTCCTTTTCCGACGGCTTTCGAGGTGAAGAACGGCTCGAAGATCCGACCGACGTGCTCCGCGGAGATTCCGGACCCAGTGTCCGTGAGAGCCACCGTGACGAATTTGCCGTCGACCGGCGAGTGGCCTCGAACAGCTGGAATGACAACGGCCTCTCCAACAGTGACCGTCAGCTTGCCAGCCCCGTCCATCGCATCGCGCGCATTGACTGCCATGTTGATGAGCGCGGTGTCGAACTGGCTGCGATCCGCGCTGACATGACGGGGGCAGTCATCGACGTTAACCTCAAGCTCCACGCCGGAACCGAGGAGCGTCGTCATCATCTCGCGCAGTGCCAGCACGCTTTCACCGGCGTCGAAGACTTGCGGTTTGAGAGCTTGTCGCCGCGCGAAAGACAGGAGCTGGCTGGTCAGCTTTGCGGCGCGATCAGCCGTCTCGGCGACAGCCTCCACGTAACGAAGGCGCTTCGTCTCTGGCATGCCGGGCTTCCGGAGCAAATCCGCGGATAACCGTCAGCAGATTGTTGAAATCATGGGCAATACCACCCGTCAACTGGCCCAATGCCTCCATCTTCTGTGCTTGGCGCAGTTGCTCTTCGAGCAGGCGCTGCTTCGTCATGTCGATCCCGACACCCGTACGGCGTACAGCGATCCCGTCCTCGTCAAAATAGGTGTGGCCACGCGAAAGTACCCACCGGATCGACCCGTCGGGATGTTGGATGCGATACTCGAGCTCGAGCTCACCAGAGTGAACAAGACCGCCGGTCATTGTCGCCCGCAGCGGATTTACGTCGTCCGGCACCACATTAGCCAGGAACTCAGCGCGTTTCAGACCAGCGGCACCCCGCTCCGGATCCAGCCCATAGAGCGCTGATATGGCTGCATCGCAGACAAAGACATCGGTGCGGACATCGTAGGTCCACACCCCCAGACCGCCGACGGCGTTTATAGCCAGCCGGACGAAATCTCGGGTATCGTTTAGAGCCGCTTCTGCCTCGCGTTCCTTGGTCAGGTTGCGCCCAATAGCCGTAAACCGTTCACCGCCCGGGATTGGCGATAAGGACCAGGCGATCGTTTTCCACGCGCCGTCCGCACCGCGCAGCCGATTTTCGAAACTTGCCGGAAGATGATCGATGCGCATCTTTTCGACCGCAGCCATAGACCGCTCGACATCGTCAGGATGTGTGATTGCGGTATAGTGGCCAGAGAGAAGATCGCGCTCTGCCATACCTATCAGCGGCAGCCATGACGGGCTGACCCGTTGAAGGCGGCCCTGATAATTTGCGACTACGAGCAGATCTACGCTCAACGCCCAAAACTGATCGGCCTCCCGCTTCTCCTCGAGCACTATTCCGATGTCTCGATCGTCACCAACCGCTTGGCGATCAGGCACGGATGACGGTTCGTCCGGCAAGGTTACGCACGCCCGAATGAAGCGCCGATCATCTCCAACGCACCGACGACGATGCTCGAGAACATCATCACGTGGCGGTCAGCATCGGTGAGGAAATTGGCCATGGGGCTACCATAACGACTTTGCGATCTCGCGCCTACCAGTCGCGTAGAATCCGTCGAGAGCTACGGGCTTCGAAACGGCTGCATTCTCGCCTCGGCAATTAATCGGTGCACGGCAGTCTCGTCACGATGTTCGGTAAGCCGCAGCTTGACCTGACCGAGCTCTGGGATCCTCTCGTTACGCCCGACGGAGGGGAGGGAGCCTTCGGCTTTGTGAGCTTGGTGAGCAGGCTTGCGTGACCGCCTGACGCGGTGCGCTAATCTCAGACGGAGACAACCGATGATGCAGTCCGTGAAGGTCAAGAACCTCTCGCTCTCGAAGGACAATGTCCGCAAATCTAACCGCGACGCAGGGATCGACACCCTTGCCGCGAACATCGCAGCCCAGGGGCTGTTGCAGAACCTGATCGTTACCCCGCTCAAAAAGGCGGGGCACTTCACCGTGAAGGCAGGCGGTCGCCGCTTGCGCGCGCTCCAGCTCCTGATCGACCAGGGCACCCTCCCCGTCGACCACACCGTCCCGGTCCTCGTGCTGAGCGACGACGACAACTCGATCGAGGCGAGCCTCGCCGAGAACTTCCAGCGCGTGCCGATGAATCCGGCCGACGAATGCACCGTTTTCAACTTCCTGATCCAGAAGGGCACGACCGCCGAGGACGTCGCCAAGCGTCAGGGCGTGACCACCCGCTTCGTCGAGCAGCGCGTGCGACTTGCCGAGCTGGCCCCGCCTGTCTTCGAGGCGCTCGCAGCCGGCGAGATCACGCTCGGCGTTGCGCAGGCTTACGCCGTCACGACCGACGTCGATCGCCAGACGCGCGTATTCGCCCAGATGAAGACGTCCTACTATGGCGACAACCCCGACAACATCCGTCGCGCCATTCTCAACGGCACCGTCAAGGCGAACGACGCCAAGGCCCGCTTCGTCGGTCGCGAAGCCTATGTTGCCGCAGGCGGTCGCATTGAGAGCGACCTGTTCGCCACGGAGGGCGATGAGAACTGGATCGACGTGGACCTGATCGAGACGCTCGCCGCTTCGAAGCTCGAAGCCGCAGCGGCAGAACTGGGGAAATCCGAAGGTCTCGCGTTCGTCACGCCGATCGCGGCGACGCACGTCCCCTACGACCTCGAGCGCCAGCTTCACGAGTATCACGCACCCGCCCGCGCCCTCACCGAGGACGAGACCGCGCGTGTCGAGGTTCTGTCGGCCGAAAACGACGCGCTGATCGACCAGCTTGAGCAGGAACTGCCCGACGGCAGCGCCGAAGCCGAGGCGGCGAACGCGCGTATCGAGGCGATCGAGCGCGAGCTGGAGACAATCGAGGACGCCCGGCACGAGATCGATCCAGCGCTGAAGGCGCAGATCGGGACGTTCGTCTATATCGGGGGCGATGGCGAACCCCGCGTCCACACCCGCCTCTTCAGCGAAAAGCCGGTCGTGGATCCAAACGCCCCGCCCAAGGAGTCGGGCGGCGCAACCGGGGACGGCGATGCCGGCGACGGCGAGCAGGGTCCGAAGCTCAGCGCCACGCTGGTCGATGAACTTGCGACGCAGCGCCGCCAGATCCTCGCCGCCCACGTCGCCAGCGACCCGGGACTCGCACTCGACCTGACCATCTTCCTGATGGCGCAGAACGTGGTGTTCGAGCAGGCGCACATCCCCAACCACTCGACCTTGAAGTCGAGCGCCGCGGGCTTCCCGATCTTCGGGTTCCGCGACGAGGGATCGATGGCGTCGCAGACGATCGACGACCAGCGCCAGAAGCTCGACACGAGCTGGGCGGGTCTGCCGACCATGACCGCCCGCTTCGACGCCTTCCGGGCGCTCGACGACGAGGCCCGCGGCGCTTGGGTTGCATACTCGATAGCACGAACTCTCGAACCGACGCTCAACGTCGCCGAGGGCTATCGGAGCAATGGCTTCCATGACCATCTCGGTCGCCTCCTCGACATCCAGGTCGAGAATTGGTGGCGCCCGACGGCCGAGAACTTCTTCGGCCGGGTCAAGAAGACCGTCATGCTCGACGCGCTCGAGGAGATTGGAGGCCCGATCCTGCGCGGCCGCTACAAGGACGCCAAGAAGGGCGACCTTGCCGGCACCTGTGCCTCGCTGTGCAACGGCCAGGGCATCGTCGAAGCCGAGATCCGCGAGAAGGCGACGGCCTGGTTGCCGGAAGCCATGCGCTTCGAGGGGATCGAGAAGGCGGCACGCACGCCGTTGCGCTCGAGCTTCGCCGACAACGAGACCGGCACCGATCCGGACGAGGACGAGGATACCGATCTCGACACCGGTGACGACGCAGTGATCGATCACGAGGAAGAGGAGATTTTCAGCCAAGTGGCCTGACGCAGGCTTGCACCTTTCGAGGCACCTGGGGCGGCACTTCGCGCAAGTGTCGCCCCTCTTTTTGTGACCCGGCACCGCCCTTCCAGAGGGGAGGATGCTCACGCGGGTTTGCCTCAATTCAATCAGGAGAACGATCGTGGCACAGATCACCGACAAGCCCTCGCCTGCCGACATCATCACCAACACCATCATCGACAAGCTCGAATCCGGGGTGCGTCCCTGGGTTAAGCCGTGGCGCCCCGGCCTTGGCGGCCGTCCGCTGCGCGCGACCGGCGATCCCTACAAAGGCATCAACTGCTTCTGGCTGTGGCTGTGTGCAGAGGGGGCCGGGTACAGCTCGCGCACCTGGATGACGTACAAACAGGCGCAGGCTCTTGGCGGCCAGGTTCGCGAGGGCGAGCAATCGCAGATCGCGATCTTCTATAAATCCTACAGCAAAACCGTCGAATCCGTCGTCACCGGCGACACGACCGACGAGATGCGGCGCGTGCTGCGCTCCTACGCCGTGTTCAATTGCGACCAGATCGACGGGCTGTCTCCTGACTTTTACCCGAGCCCTGTCAGCATCGTGCCCCCGGCCGATGCGCTGCCCGAGCGCGCGCAGCGCTTCCTCGATGCGCTGCCGGCGACGGTCCAGGCTCGCGGCGATCGCGCGTTCTACGACCGCACCGCCGACACCATCACCATGCCGCCCGTCGAGCTATTCTCGACCCGCGCCTACCACGCCGCCACGCTCGCTCATGAGGCTGGCCACTGGACCGGCCATCCCGACCGGCTCGATCGCACGTTCGGCAAGCGCTTCGGGGACGACGCTTACGCGTTCGAGGAGCTTTGCGCCGAGATGACCTCAGCGCTGCTCGGTGCCGATCTCGGTCTGCCGACGTCGCACATGGACGATCACGCCGCCTATATCGGCTCGTGGTTGAAGGTGCTCCGCAAGGACAGCCGCGCGATCATGACCGCCGCGGCGAAGGCAGAAGCGGCAGCCGGCTATCTGCTCCGCGCAACCGGCCTCGACGCCTCGGCCGAACCCGAGGAACAAATCCGTGAAGCAGCATGACCGCTCCGGCCGCCCTCCCCGACTTCGGCGCCTACCGGCGCTTCGTCGTGGCGTTCAGTGGCGGCACGGACAGCCTTGCCGCCCTGCTCCACCTCCTCAGCCTCGGCGTGCCAGCGCACGCGATCGAGCTGCATCACCATGATGTCGATGGCCACGGCCCGACCTTCATGGATTGGCCGTGCACGCCCGCCTATGTCCGCGCGATCGCCGAGCATTTCGGGATCGCGCTCTACGTCTCGTGGCGCGAAGGCGGCTTCGCGCGCGAGCTGGCGCGCGACGACGCGCCGACCGCGCCCATCGCGTTCGAGACGCCGACCGGCATCGGCCGTGCCGGGGGCAACGGCCCTGCCGGCACGCGCGGGCTCTTTCCCCAGACGTCTCCCGATCTTCGCGTGCGCTGGTGCAGCCCCGCGCTGAAGATCGACGTCCTCGCGGCCGCGATCCGGAATCAGCCGCGCTTCCTCGACGGCCGCACGCTGGTCATTACCGGCGAGCGCGCCGAGGAAAGTCCCTCGCGTGCGCGCTATGCGACGCTCGAGCCGCATCGCACATCGACCCTCGCGCGTGCGGTCGATCATTGGCGCCCGGTCCATGACTGGACCGAGCGCCTGATCTGGGACGCGATCGCGCAAGTGCGGATCCGTCCCCACCCGGCCTACGTCCTGGGTTGGGGCCGCCTGTCCTGCCGAGCCTGTATTTTCGGCTCGCCCGACCAATGGGCGACGCTCCGGCTCGTCTTCCCTGCCGCCTTCCGACGGGTCGCGGCTCGCGAAGCCGCGAGCGGGAAGACGATCCATCGCGCGCTCACCGTCACGCAGCTCGCTGACCGCGGCACGGCGTTCCCGGCTGCGACGCTCCATCCAGACGAATTGGCGCAAGCCGATGATCCGGTCTGGCGTCTCTCGATCCTGGCGGATCGCTGGACGCTCCCTGCCGGCGCATTCGGCGACCATGCAGGCCCGCCATGAACGCCGCCACGCGCGTCGGTCTCATGGACCTGCTCGCTCCCACGCGGGAAGACCCGCTGTGGGAAGCCGAGAAATCGGGATGGCGCTGCTTCGTCATGGGCAACGACCGGTGTCATTACCGCCGAGGGAGCAAGCTCCGCACGGCTTGGCAGTCCGGCTATGACGCGGCCTCACGATCGGCCGATCCTGTTGGCGGGATGCTTTGAACAAGGCCCCGCACGGAGGAGAGGGAGCCTTCGGCCTTTTGAGCGCGCGTGTGCGCTCAGGAGGACCGGCCATGCTCTACGACACCCACTACCGCCACAACGAGGCGCTGTCTCCCGAGGCGCTCGGCACCGTGCCTGCAGCGCTCCATGCCTTGAACGCGGGCGTCGACGACTGCCGGCGAGCCGGCAAGCCGATCGACCGCGATGCGTCGATCCTGCTGCTGATCCGCAACCTGGCGTCCGTCGCCGAACGTAGTGCGCCCAGCACCAACGAGCTGCGTTTGCGCTGTGCGGAAGACCGCAACAGCGTTATCGCCGGATCCGCGCTGCTCGACATCGCCGGCAACAGTGTCGCCGGCGACGCAACGGCGAAGCGGACATTCCATCGGCATGCACGCTCCGCGCTCGTTTCGCTCGCCGAGACGATCGGCCTTGAGCCGCATGACGTCCGTATCGGTACCGACATGGGCGGTATCGCGGACGATGGCACGACCGAGCTGCGCCATGCCGATCTCTCGATCCGGGTGCGGCCGCACAGCTTCTTCCCCGACAGCGAGATCACCTTCAACCGCTGCCGGGGCGGCGAACACGCCGGCCCCGTCCAACGCGCGCCGATCGCCGAGCTGCTGGACGTGAGCACGTTCCAGCGCCGGCTTACCGCGACGGTTGGCGACGTTGGCGCTCCGCACCTCGCCGCTGCCTCCTGATCCTTACGTCATCGGAGACTTATCATGGGTTGGCTCTTCATGCGCGATATGGGCGGCTACGCCACCCCGCGCTCGTATCTCGACAACCAGTTCACCTACCAGCGCGACACGCATCGTCTGACCGTGCTGGCGTCCGCCATGGTCGGATCGACCTATTACGCCGCTTGCGAGCGCCTCGCGGACGAAGCCGAACGGATCGTGTTCGGCATCGTCTGCCTTACCAAGACCAGCACCGGCGCGCGCGACGGCTGCACGTTCGGGTACAAGGATATGGATGAAACGGTCGGGCCGAACGAGAGCGAGTGTCCGGCTGCGATCCTCGACGAGCTGACCGCCACGGACAGCGAATATGCCTTGGCCTGGCGCGCGCGGTGCCGCGCCAACCTGCTAGCAAAAAAGCTCGACCGGGCCAAGCCGACCCCAAAGCCCGGGCAGACCATCATCTTCGATGAGCCCATGCGCTTCAGCGACGGCAGTGACCGCAGCCGTTTCGAGGTGGTCGCGAACCCCACGGGCAAGACGCCGCTGTTCCGTGACCCGGAAAGCCGCGCGATCTGCCGTATCCCGGCATTTCGCAAGCGGGCCTACCGCATTGTTCATGCGGCGATCGTCGTGAGGGAGGTGGCCAATGGTTGACGCGCGCTTGTCGTTTCGGCTTGGGGTGCCAGCCTCGATTCCATCGCCATGATCGTCGAACTCGCCGAACGCGGAGCCCATCAATATGCTTCTCTTCTACGATCCCGGCACTTGCGACGTGCGCGGCTGCGACCGCTCCCGACCACAGCCGGTCGGTCAGATACCTCCGACGAGCGTCCGGTCGTGACGGAAGCTGCCGATCGCGCCGATCGAAGCAGACAATCGGCAACGCGCCCACAGACGGCTGTTCCTAACCGACTCAGATGGTCCCAGAACCGGCCATCCTCCCGGGGTTCTTGCCCGGCAGCGTGGTGCCCAAAGCCCGCAGCCTGTCGCCGCGCGTGGGGATGCTGAAGCCTCGACCTTCGTTTCATCTGCCTTCCCGTTGCGTTCAGATCGGCGGTTCACCCAAACAGCAATCCCTGTCAGCCCAATTTGAAACGGATCGTCGGTCGCGAGGATTAGAGCCCGTCAGGGAATTGACGAGAACCCGCCATCGACGTGGAGATTGACGCCGGTGATATATCCAGCGAGCGGGCTTGCGAGGAAGGCGACCGTATCGGCAAGTTCGCTCAATTCTCCAACGCGGCCAAGCGGGACGGCGGCGAACAGCGGCAGCACGCCACGCTGAATGTCCTCCCAAGGCGCATCCTCAGCCGCGATCCCGCGCGCCGCTGCTACAGCCCGGAAACCACCCTCCAGTTTGTCGCTCTTGATCGTTCCGGGTGAGATCGTGTTGACCGTGATGCCGTCGGCGGCCACCGCTTTAGCCATCGAGGCGGTCAGGGCGTTTATCGCAGCCTTCGCGGCGGAATAGTCCGGCCCTGTCGCGGGGGGCATCGTTGCCGCGCCGCTCGAAATGTTGATCACGCGGCCCCAACGGGCCTGTCGCATGAAGGGAAGAATCCGTGTGCTGACACGCACCGCAGCAAGGACGTTGCGGTCATACGTCGATGCCCATCCGGCAGACGTGGTCGACTCCCAGTCGCTTTTCGGACCGGAACCACCGGCATTGTTGACCAGAATATCGATCGCACCGACCGCCTCTCGCGCCTCGGCTACCAGCCGCTCAACCGCGTCGTCGTGCGTCAAATCGCCGAGCACCGCATGCGCGCGCCCGCCGCCTGCGACGATGGCGTTCACGACACGTTGGGCCTGCTTTTGGTCGCGTCCGTGGATGACGAGCGCCGCACCCTCGCGCGCCAGAGCCAAAGCGATGGCTTCGCCGATCCCCTTACTGCTCCCAGTCACCAGGGCCGTCTTGTGGTTGAGTTGCAGGTCCATCGTCCAAAGCCCATCTTACGTCGCTGATGAGGAGGTAGGTCGATCGTGACGGCGAGTGAGACAAGTACGCACTTTAAGGTGCCTGTTACGCTGGAGCACCGGGCTGCCTGTCTCGGACCTGACGGCACCTCCGAACATGTGATTCGCGTAATCCGTATGATTCAGGGTCGCTGGAAGCTCCCGATCCTGTTTCGCCTTTTTGCTGACCCGAGCCTGCGGTCTTCGCAGTTGATGCGCGACATGCCCGACATTTCGCAGAAAATGCTGACGCAGCATTTGCGGGAGCTAGAGATAGACCGCCTCATTGAGCGGATCGACTTCGAGGAAAAACCGCTTCGTGTCGAATACCGGCTGTCGGAGGAGGGGCGGCAACTGATGCCGCTCTTATTCGAGGCCCGACGCTTTTCCGCTAGCCATCCTGAATAGCCGTTCCCTTTCGGCCCGCCTTGCTCATTCCGGGGCGGGATGTCGGAAGCACCTCGAATGTCCCCTTCTGCCGAAAGCTGACCTCCGGCATCGGGTCAGCGAACGACCGGTTCGTCCCACGCCTCGTCATTACCAGGAATGCACGACAAACAGGTTTTGCGTCATCTGAGCCGGCGTGCGGGCGCTAAGCGTATATTCGGGTCTGTTTCATGTACCGACCCCGACCCGGCGCTGGCCGCCTGCGGCGTTACCTTCCCCTTGCGGTTATAATGACGGTGCCCGGCGAATGTCGGTTGAACTCCAGGCGCATCTCGATCGCGACTGGAACGTCGGTGATCACGCGCGCGAGATCAGCAGCGTCCTCTCCGCTGGTCGCTTCGAGGCCCACGTCCACGATGGCTGACCCCTATCGCCTTTCCGGCCGCACGTCTCCGCTACGAATGACCCGAACCGCTTGGGTCTCCCATTTTGCCAACCTTCAGGAGTCCGGTCTTGTGAAGACCTCACCGGCCCTTTCGAATACTCTGCCCAACATCGTGCGAAAAGACGGTCGAGGCGGAAGAGGTCGTCAGCGACTGCTGCGCCGCTTGTCGATGGGGCGCATACGACCGACGGGTGGAAGAGCCTCGATACGGAGCATCCCACGTATGTCCGCGCTTGTCGCTGAAGGTGCGGACGTCGATCCTTCTCGCCTTGTCCTCGATGGCGGCGCGACCTCCGCCCTGCCCGTCCCGGACCTGTTCTCGCAAGCTGCGGCGTGCGCGGGCTATGCCGCGACCCGGAGCGAGGATCTGGTCGACCAGCTTGTGCATCATGGTCGATGCGATCGGCGCCGAAGGAGCGCCCACGGATCACCCCAGCGGCGATGGTCCGCTTGTACGCAACGGGGCAGGCACTTCTCGACGACATCGCGACGTTCGGGTTGAGCCCCACTTCAACCGTAGCAGCAAGCGTGGTCACGTCTGCGCCCGACGCCACCTGACTTGCCGTAGCCTTCCGCCAGAGATGCGACACATGGGCGGCCGCGAGACCCCCGCAACCGCAAAATTCCGGGCCGAGTTGCCGCTATGCGGCTGCCCGCACCACCCCGGTTTTTGCGGCTTCCCTCCGCTTCGCGTCGGTGCCGGCGCCCCTCATTCGGCTGCCCAGGAGGTGCGCATCCGGCGGATAGGCCGCCGGCCTCGATCAGATGAAGGGCTTGACCCCATGACCACTTCCCTCGCTGCCGCACTCTCCGCTCTGGAGCTTGGACACCTCGAACCCCGCGCCGAAGACATTTCAGGCATGTGCCCGCCCTCGACCGAAGCACTGGAGCAGACCACCACCGCCATCTGGAGCGACCTGTTCGCAACCCTCGAGAACACGTCGCTCGAGCGCGACATCGAGGAGATGGGCTGGGGCCTGGTCAACCTCTTCCACCGGGCCGCGGCGAAGAAGCACGCGACTATCGACCGTCTCACCGATGAGATCAGGCTCCTCCTGGCCGAGCAGGACGGTTCGGAGATCAACACCGCCAACCTCGAGGACAAGATCGACCTTGCCAAGAAGATCGAGGAAGCCGCGACCTGCTACGAGCACATGCGCGACACCGCAGCGGTACACTATATCCGCGAGACCGGCCGTTCCTGGATCCCGTCGACCGGCAACCGCATTTCGCTCGGGGTTACGTCGGCAATCGTTGACGGGCGCGCCTTCCTCCAGGCTCGGCGCGAGCGGGTCCGCGACGCCAACACTGCACAGGGCACGCCCGTAGTGTTTGCCGGGGGACGGCTGACCTTCCGGACCGATCAGGATATGAAGGCGTTTGGCGAAAATCTGCTGCGTACCCTGGGTGCGGTTCGGGAGCGCGTCGGCGACATGTATCTCGTCCATGGCGGCGACATGAAGGGAATCGAGCGAATCGCGGCGTCGTGGGCCGAACAGAACGGTATCCAGCAAGTCCGCTTCGGTCTTGATCGCAACCTGGGTGATCGTGCCGGCTTCCGTCGCAACGAACAGATGCTCTCGCTGAAGCCCCGCTACGTCATTGCCTTCCAGGGCAACGGCGTGACCGAACGTCTGGTGATCGACGCCAAGAAGGCCGGCATCCGCGTGGTCGATCGCCGCGGACCGCTCGGAACCCCTCCCGCAGCTCAGAACGCTCAGGGCGACCGAGAGGTCGCCTGAGCTTCGGCTCGGCCGCTGGCAAAGCCAGCGGCCTCGCCCTTGCGGCATCCCCGCAGAAATCCAGCCACTTACACCCCATCGAGAAGTAAATCGATGCCTCGCCCAACCCGTTACAGACGGCTGCGTATTGCTGGTGCTTCGCGCTTCGGCTGACGGCGACACCTACCACGGCGTCATGACGGACAACCTCAGCGCTCTCCTCGCGAGCGGCAAGAGGCTTTTCGTCACCGTCGCCGGCTCCTGCCCCCGCCTGAATGGTGAGGACGCGGATCGCGCTGTCGAGGACATGATCGGTCGTGCAGGCTTCCAAGGCGAACCGCCCAGCGGTGATGACTGGTTTCTAAGAGCAAGCCGCGAAGGTTCGGGGCGAATAGTTTCGCGACCAGCGCGCTATTTCGCTTCGCTCCACCGAGCCCGTAGACGCCCGTTCGGGTGACGATCGACTGACGGGGGCTTGCCGCGCCCAAATCGCGATTCCGACGCGGAGTGGTTCCGTGGGGCGAGGCCGGAGTCTGCCCCTCGCCGTGTGCCTCTCGTTCAGGCCGCACGCCACCTCACCGCGTTGGTCTCTGCCCCGGCTTCGCCGCGTTATGCCAGGCGGGATGCACTGCCGGAATCACGATAACCGCGCTCGGTTCCTGCCGTCCGGGCGGGGCGCTGCGCAGCACGAACCGTCCCATCGTCATCTCGACACGCACGACGCACGCGCGCCGTGACAGCGAATGCGGCACCAAGGTCCACGCCGCAACCATCATCCTTCACGACAGCCACCGGCGCAGGGGGCGAGCATCAGCGAGGGAGGGTGTCAGGTTCGCCCGGATAGCGGGATCGAGGCATAGTGGCACTGCCGGACGAGCAACGCGACAAGGGCGTCCTGCTTCACGGTTCCATGTCCGTTGCCCGCCGGGGGGTCCATCCCCTCTCTTTCCTGAACGACCTAATCCGGCTTTCCACCCCCTCCAACCCGCGATCGTTCGGGCCGAGTTGCCGCTCCGCGGCTGCCCGCACCACCCCTTTGATCGGGGTTCCCCTGCGCGTCTTCTCGCTTCCGGTGGAGAGGGCGTCCTGGCCGTCTTTTTTGGTGTTCAGTCGAGGGGACGGACCCCCCGGCGAGCAAAAAAAGGAACCTCGAAATGCAGAACCTCGTCATCCTCGCCGGCAACGTCGGCGCCACGCCTGAAGTCCGCACCACCCAGGGTGGCACGAAGATCACCAACTTCTCCCTCGCCACCTCGCGCCCCAAGCGCGACCAGGACGGCAAGACCATGAAGGATGGCGAAGGTCGCCGGGTCGAGGACACCGAATGGCACCGGATCACCTGCTTCAATAGCGTCGGCAAGACCGTCGCGCAGTATGTCGAGAAGGGCCAGAAGGTCATGGTCCGGGGCCGCATCCACTACACCCGCTGGACCGACGATCAGAGCATCGAGCGCTACGGTGTCGAGATCATCGCCGACGAAGTGACCTTCCTCTCCTACGGCAAGAACCGCCAGGAACGCCAAGGCGCCGCGCAGGACGATGAGGCGGATGACGTCCCCTTCTGATGGAGGCAGTACGGGCCCGGAGCTGGCGCTCCGGGCCTCTTCGCGCGTTAACCGGCAATCAGGACCGCAAGGTCACAAGTTCACGAAGACACAGCTAAGCCGCGTACTTGAGCTGCTCGAGTTGCTTGTTGTCCGGCAGCGTCTCCGTGAGACGTTGCTGGAGCATGCGATCGTCGAAAGGCTTGCCGATGCACGTCGCTTTGCCGGGCATGTCCCCCGGACATGGCGTCACGTTGCCGCTTGCGATCACGATCTCGATCCAGGGCCAATGCTCGGCAAAGTAATGGGTTAGCACGCACCCGTCGCTGTCGCCGGGCATCGCCACGTCTGAAAACAGGGCGTCACACCGTCGGTATGATCGCTCAGGAGGTCTTGGCCTCTTTGCCCGTACCCGCTTCGTGAAAGCGAAACCCCGCTCCTTCCGGGACGTCGAAGGCTTGCATCAGAATGAGCGGATCGTCGTCGACTACCAATGCATAGGGGACGGTAGGGATCGCCATTCAGTCTAAAGCCTTATCATGAAGCCGGGTGTTGGTGTCTCGAGACGAGTTGGCGTCTCCCGGCAAAGCCGGGACCGTCGCTCTATTCCGCTTCGCTCCACCGAGCCCGTAGCCGGTCTCGGCCCGTTCGGGTTACGATCGACTGACGGACGCACAGCGCGGAAACTTCTTTCCGTAAAGCGGCAACTTCCTTCCATCCTGGCCCGGCCGGGGCGGCACCGCCGCGCAGCGCACTGTCCCCGTCGACATCGGAGCGCAGAGAGGGGGCACGGACTGGGCAGGTGTCCACCGCGCCTGCGAGGGGGCGCGTTACCGGCAAACCAACGCTGAGCACGACGTTCCCGGCAGGCGGGCTTCACCCCGCTCTTGAGGCGCAATCCTTGGGCCGGCTCAGGGCCTTGTACGATCAACCCGCAAGGGGTCCGGGCGCTTCGCTACGGCTTTTTTCGCAAGCGAAAAAAGTGATCGCGGCCCTTCCCCGTCCTGTCGGGCGCCTGTCGAGCGGGGATGAACCCCGCCGGCTTCACAGGAGCCTCGGACATGTTCAACGATATCTGGATTGCCCGCAAAAACGCCATGGGCCTCGCAAGAACCTTGATGGTGGCAACCATGGTTATCGCCGTCGGCACAGGGTACGCCGTCATCACCGCCGAAGATCACGACAGCTCGCTCACGATCGTCAACGAATACGACGCTTACGCCTGAACCTCCCGGGGGGCTTCGGCCCCCCTCCCCTCTCCGCTCGTCAACCGTGAAGGGGCTGGAGCGGGTATCGAACCCGCCCCGGCGCCGCTGCGCAAGCACGGCAGCGCCGCTGGACAAAGGCTTCTGCCCCCTTCCACCCACCGATTCGGTGAGGGATGCAAATTCAGACGGTATCTCTTCCGGACGCGGGCAATCAGCTCCACGCGGTCCGGACAGGCGGCAGTACCTCAAACACCTTCATCAGCCGCGGGTCGCGCAGGAGCGTTACCCATTCCCGGCCATAGGTTCGCGACGCCAGATAGAACGTAGACCCTTCGCACTCGACCATCCGGCAGCGCTCCAGTTTGTCGACGAGCGAATAGTCAGAGCCGTGGCGTGCGACGATGTCTTCCAGCTCGGCCCGCATCAGCGTCCCGCATTTGCAGCAACGAATCCGGACCAGCGCCTTCATCCGGA
Source organism: Sphingomonas sp. TREG-RG-20F-R18-01 (assembly GCF_022662475.1). Classification (GTDB taxonomy): domain Bacteria; phylum Pseudomonadota; class Alphaproteobacteria; order Sphingomonadales; family Sphingomonadaceae; genus Sphingomonas. The sequence continues at coordinate 12,646 of NZ_JAKNQQ010000021.1, read as the reverse complement.
GCATATCGCCCACGCTGTCCATCCAGCGGGGCCACAGGGCAACGATGTTGGCAGCCGTTTCCATGGTCGAACGATACGCCGCGATCGGCGTGGTCGTCCAGCATCAGCCTGGGCCTGAAGTCTCACTCTGTCGACGATCCGCGCGGCATTTCGGGCTTCTACGTCCTGGCCGGGGCGCCCCCCCGCGCAAGCCCGCCAGCGGGCTTCTCCACTCCGTTGCGACCCTATGGGTGCGCGAGCGATCTATGCCCCGGCCGTCCTGTCGCCTGTCGAAAGGCCCCGATCGTCGGGGTCATTGGCAGGAGACCATCATGGCCGAGCAAACGCCTCAATCAGACCGCGCCAAGGCTAGCGCAGCGGAGATCGCCCGCCTCAACGACTGGCTGCGGCAGCATCTCACCGCCCCGGGCAACAACCGGGTCGTGATGACCAGCGGGATCGCAGACCTGATCGGCGACGTCAGCCTCTTCCGAAATTTCCGCAAGCGGGCGGAACTGCTCCGCGCGGTTCGCGACTTCGACGCCTTCGACGATGCGATCGACCCCTACGGCGAGCATGATCTGGGCCGGTTCCTGTTCGAGGGCACCGACTGCTACTGGAAGATCGACTATCACAATCACGACCTGAGCGCAGGCTCGGAAGATCCGGCCGATCCCTTCAAGACCACGCGCGTCCTCACGATCATGCGCGTCGACGAACGCTGACGCGTCGCCCCGGCGTAGTGGCGCCGGGGCTTCCCATTTTTGCCGAAAGGATCGGATCATGAATGTCGAGCCCCCCCCTCCACGCTCGTCGATCAACGCGGCCGAGCGCGCGCGACGTGAACGCGAGGTCGACTTCGATTGTGGCAAGGTCCGTTGTGGAGGCGGCAGTCTTTCCGATGATTACGAGTGCCACGACGCCTGCTAGCTTGCCGGAGGACTCGATAGCGACGCGCTGACGGTCGCGATCCTTGCATCGAGGGTTGTCCAGCCTCGGTGATTGGCGCGAAGTGGGAGGAGAGCCCGTCGCGTGGGTCAGCGCCTCCCCTGCTCTACCAACGTCGGAAGGGCTCTGTCGTCGATCCTGCTCATTGTGACGACCGGGCGGAGCCAGCGTCAAGGATGCGCGGTTCCCCCAATTTTGACGCGGCCTTCGCTTCGCTTCGACCACGACAAAATCGGCACCCCCACGCCCCGCTTGCGCGGCCGCTGCGCGGTCCTGTGACGCTGGACCCCACCCGATCGTCAGGGGGCATCCGTCTCAACGAACAGACGGAGGTTCACATGCACGTCCAAACCGCACGCACCCGGGCATGGCTCGCTGAATTTGCAAGCATCCAAGCGGAGATCGCAGCACACGGGATGCCCGAGCGGGCACCCCTCCTCGCAGTAAAGCGGACCCGCAAGCTCAAGCCGCTCTGGGAGGAATGAACATCGTCCGGGCGGCCTCGGCCGCCCGATTAAAGGATCGGGTCTTCGTCTTGAGCGTCGTTATATCCGGTGTGGTGCAGGTCGTGTCGAACGAGATCGGGCCGTGGGTACTTCACAATCGATTTCGCCATTTTGCGCTTTGGTGAACGCCGATCGCGTTCGTCGCGTTCGGCGTCTCAATCTCTTGCCGATTTGTGGCTTGGCACTGCGGATTCATCAATTGCTTTGGCGACACGCGAACTGGAGGAATTGTTCCTTCGTGTGGTAGCTGCCTGGTAGCAACGAGCTAGCGACATTGTAGCGATCTGATCGCGGTTTGCGTTCGGGTAGCAACGCGATAGCTATGACGTAGCATGTTCATACACGGTGTGGCCCTGCCTCTCGCGCCTTTACAACCGCGTCTCGACGGTATCGCAAGGGCGCGTATCGCTAGTTGGTAGCAAGCAGCAACCTGCTACCAACCAGACCGCGAGCATGTAGCCGCTTAGCCGCAACATTGTCGCATCTAAGCTGCAATTGGCTCGCGATAAACTGGCAACCAATTCGCCGCCTCGTTGCGATTAAATCGCAATCATACCGCAAGCTGCTCGCTGTCAGATTGCATCAAAGTCGCTAGACACTAGCTGCTAGGTTGCGATATGGCAGCTTCATGAGCGCTGGCTGCTACATGGTAGCAACCTGGCCGCAACGGGAGAGCAGCATGCCAGTCATCAGCTTCGTGTCGCCGAAAGGCGGGGTGGGCAAGACCACCGCGACATTGTTGCTCGCCGGAGAGTTGGCGGAGGCGGGGGGTACCGTACGCCTGATCGATGCTGACCCGAACCTTCCGCTGGTCGACTGGGGCCAGTTACCGGGACGACCGGATGCGATAACTGTCGTCGGGTGCCGCGACGAAAACGCGATCATCGATGAGATCGAGAGGGGCGCGTCGGAGGCGCGCTTCACACTCGTTGACCTCGAAGGCGCGGCGACCGCGACCGTCACGTTCGCAATCGCGCAAAGCGATCTGGTGATCATTCCTTGCAAGGGGTCGCATCTGGATGCCACCCAGGCTGCCCGCGCTATCAAGCTCGTCAAGCAGACGGCGCGCGGTACCAGGACAGAGATCGATTATGCGATCCTGTTCAGCCAAATCCCGCCAGCGCTGCGCTCGAACAATCAGAAGGACATCGCGGAGCAGTTCAACGATGCTGAAATTCCAGTCCTTCCGGTCATGATCTACAATCGCGAGGCCTATCGCGCGATGTTCGCCGCTGGTGGAACGCTTCGCACCATCAACGACAAAGGCGTCGGTAACATGAAGGCAGCGCTCGAGAACGCCGAGGCCTATGCGGCAGCGGTGATCGCAAGGCTGCGTAAGGCGCGTACCGTGAAGGAGGCAGCATGACCCGGTCCCGGCTCGATCTCTCGGAGTTCGATGATACGCCCCCGAACAAGGATCCAGCCAAGCTACGCGAGATCAGCGACGGGGCCGGCTTTCCGTCGCGTCCGGCTGTCCCAGCTGTAGCTGCCCCGCCTGTAGCGGCGCCCGTGCCTCAAGAGCGTCCCCAAGCCGGGACATTCCAACGGCCGCCACGCGTAACCGGCAATCGCAATATCGCGATCAACGTGAGGGTAGATCCCGAGACCGCTGCGAGACTCTATGCTCTTCGTGACGCGGACCCGGCACGCAAACGCGTGCTCGCCGACGTCGTCGCTGATGCGGCGCTTTTGCTTTACGAACGCGAGATCGATGGCGCTAGTCAATAGGTAGGGCAGGGGCCTTGCATGGCCGTTAGCGCGGCGACGCAACGCAATCCTGGTTGACCGCCCGCGCGCCGCAGAACCTCGTTAAAGGCGGCCCCACGATCGAATGGATAGGGCGTGATACCTCGCTTGGCAGAACCGCGACGGCGCCCGAAACACCGTACGCGCGGCGCCCGCGTGCAGTGGCGCACGGGCGATCGCCAGCCACCAACACGACGGAATCTGTGGTGGGCCGGCAGGGGAGGGGGCAGCCTCATCTGGCGCCGTCAATCTGCTTTCGGGTATTCTGCTCGGCCGCGCTGAAGCGAGCGCCGGCCGTCAGCCTCCGTCGGCGCAACACCTAGACAGGCCGTGGCTGCCAAGATTGGGGAACCGCTGCGTTCGATCCCAGCCAATGCCCTGAACGCCTAGAATGGCGGATCGAAGGTCATCCCTTGCCCACGCTAGGTTCGATCAAATCCCATCGGTTTCCGTAGAGGTCTTCGAAGACCGCCACCGTGCCATATGGTTCATGGCGAGGCGCTTCGACAAAACGGATGCCCGGCTGCGTGTAAGCGAGGTGGTCACGGGCAAAATCGTCTGTTTGAGAATCAGGAACACGCGACCGCCGCTTTGATCGCCGATCGCCTCACGTTGCCGGTCGCCAACCAATCGCGCTAGTAACAGTCCGTTCTCCGTACCGTGCGGCGCGACCACCACCCACCGCTTGTCATCAGTCAGCGCGGTATCTTCACGCAGTTCGAAGCCAAGCTTCTGAACGAAGAAGGAGAGCGCGGTGTCATATTCGTCGACAAGGAGAGCGGTCAGGTTCAAGCGTTGAGGCATCCGATGAGGCTGCCCTAACCTGGGGGCCAAGCCAACGCCGGCTTCTCGTCTGGATGGTGGATCAGGAAGCCTAGCCTAGCGACGCAAGCTGGCTTGCCACCGTTTTGCCGCCGTGTTTCGAGATAGCCGTCGCGATTGCCCGGGCATCCGCTTTGTCGATCGCTGCAATTTTAACCCGATCGAGCGCGGCGGTAAGAACCGGACGACCAGCGTCCCGAGCCGTCTGCTCCGCCGCCTTTGCCTGTTCGTCCAGATGAGCAAGTTCCGCTTTTAGAGCTTCCCGCCGAGCCTCGATTGTTGCGAGATCGACGACGTTTCTTGATCGGGCCATTCTTCGAATCCGGTTCCAATAGAGAACAACTTAGGAGGTTGCGGGCAATGCAGGGAATAGCAGTTAGCCGTGCCTAATCGTGCAAACGCCTTGCACCGCCACCACAAGACCGAAAGCTACTTGTCGCAAGCGCACAGTCAATCCCTTTTTACCTCCGCGTTTGGAGTGATTTAGCTCCAAAGAGATTGTTGTTTCATGAGGATAGCCAATTACTAGGGATGGCAGGATATGCCTCACGGCACCAATGTTTAACATTGGCTTGTGGGGAGCCGCTGCACGGGGCTTTTGGGATGAATGTAGGCCTACGGTTGAAGGACGATTTGGTCGCCGAGATCGACCGCGTTGCCGCGGCGAATGGGCAGACCCGAAGTCGCTGGATGGCAAGCATACTGGCCAACGCTGTGCTGGCTCCGGAGAACGATGACATTCCCGTGATGCCAATTCAGGGTAGGGGGAATCCCGACGATCTCATTCGCGTCACCGTCCGCCTCGACCGAAGCGAGGTCGAGGGCATCGACACCATAGCGGCGCCTATGAAGATGACGCGAAACGAGTGGATTAAGCGCACGCTTCGCTGGCAGCTTTGGGACAAGGCTGGCGTGCTGAGGCTGGCTCCGGCCACCCAGGCTGAGATCGTCAAATTGCGTAAGCAGGTGCTTCTGATCGGCCGAAACATCAATCAGGCGGTCCATGCGATGAACGCAGCGAACCAGCCTGAAAGCTCGCTCGACATCGCCCGCATCGCCGGTCCCTTTATCGAAAAATGTGAAGAGCTGAACGCGCTGCTGTTTACGACCCGGCTGGCCCTCTCGGCCGCGATCGGGGCAGAGGTCGGGTACTGGACCGACACCTACCAAGGTTCAGCAGCGTGAGCTTCCGCTTCTCTTCCGGAACGATGGACTCCATGGCGGGCGTCTTCGCGCCGCCGAAGAAGTACCGCCCCGGGACCGGAGGCGGCAGCGCAAAAGGCCCGAAAACCGGGAGCACGATGCTCGGCCTTGCCGTTGCGTCGATGTTCCCGAAGGCCGCATTATCTTTGGCCACGTCGCGTGCCAGTGCGCAGGCGAAGCACGCTTTCGGGGGCGGATCGCAGGCCCGGATGAGCGGCCAGGCGATCATGACTACGGATCGCACAACGCGTCGCGTCCCCGAGGTCATGGTGCGGATCACGGGGCGTCAGCATGGCGGCGGACACGTCCTTGCCAACTTCGCCTATATCAGCCGGCTGGGGCACGGTCCCGACGAGGAACTCGGGCTTGAAACCAGCGAGGGCGTCGTGCTCCGTGACGGACGGGACATGCAGATTCTCGCGAAGGATTGGCACAACTTCGAGATGGACGGGGACGCTAGACGCAAGGGTGCGACGTCCATATCGATGATCCTTTCGATGCCGACGGGGACCGATCCGGAGCGTTTGAAAGCGGCGGCCCTGGACCTCGCACGCGAGGAATTTGCGAACCGGTCGTGGGTTGCCGTCCTTCACGTCGATCGCGACCATCCGCACGTTCACATCACGATCGCGCGTCGCGATTTCGACGGGCGCCGCTTTCATCCGGACCGAGATGATCTGTTTCGATGGCGGCAACGCTTCGCCGAGAAGCTCCGCGAACGCGGCATCGAGGCCAACGCCACGCCGACCAGGGCGCGCGGTATTGACCCCGCGCATGAGCACATTGCGGTACAAAAGATGCGCGACAAGGGGCAGGTTCCGCGGCTCGATAGGAGCCGGGCGGAGCGCGCCATGCGCCTCCGCGACCGGGGTATATCCGACCCGGTCGAGGCCATTATTGCAAGTCGGCAGGCAACCGTTCGCGCGACCTATATGCGATCCGTCGCGGAGCTATCGGCCTCTCCTTCCCTTGCCGATCAGGTGGTGGCACAGAGCCTCGGGCGGTTCGTCGCGGCATTGCCGCCGCCCGAGCCCAACTCCGTTCGGGCGATGCGTGCCGGTTCACCGTCCCGCAGGCGCGACGCGATCGTCGATGCTCGGGCGCGCCCGGCTGTTGCGGACCCCGGGCTCGATCCGATCACCGCAGCACTGGAACGTTCTCGCGTCATGCGTGGCAAGCTGGAGGCCAAGCAAGCACTCCGGGAGAGTCCCGAGCGGACCGAAGACACGCCGCATGAACGCCGACCCTCAGTAGTATCCGAGCGCCTTCGCTCGCTTATCGCCGAGGCCGAACGGCAGGCCACGGCACCTTCGTCAAGCAAGCCGGAGGAGGTCCTTCGCGAGATATTGGATCGTGATCGCGCCACTAGGGACCGCGCGCGTTCGCCGGATAGGGGTGGGCCAGAACGATGAGCAGGGATCAGGTAAGCGTTGCTCTGGCAGGCGTTCTGGACGCGTTGACGCTCGTGCAGGAGCAACTCGATGCGCTGACCGAAAGCGGCCAGCGCATCGAGGCGACACACAGAGAGATCGTCAACAGGCTGGACACGATCGGTGCGGGCCAGGCCGCCGTGACGGATCTAACGCCGATCCTCGAGATGATCCTAGGGCGATCGATCGACGATCGTGAGATCATGAAGACGCAACTCGGTACGATTGCGGCGGCGATCGGCTTCGCCCATGCCGCCGCTAACGGCAACCGGGCACCCCTGCCTGTCGCAGTAGCCAGCGATCCGCTTCTCGAGCGCTTTATCCTGACTCAACCCGCCGATCTGTTATCGAACGAGCGGTCGTTGACGGACTGGCGCAACGCCGCGTCGGCCGCCAGCACAGCCGAGCTTATTGTTCTCCTGAACCGGCAGTATCAGCCCTCACCAACCGATACCCCGGAGACGCGGGTCCTGCGCTACCGCCTGGCGGCACTCACGCGTGATGAGATCAAGGGCAGGGGTGCCTCGCCGCCGGGACCACCAAGCACCGCCGTTGCGGTCGATCGGACAGCTTCGGCTTGCATGATCCGGTCTCACGAACTCGCCGAGCTATGGCGAGCAGGGGAAAGCGCAGCACTTTACGGCGAACCCGAGCTGGCGGGCGCCATAGATATCTTCGACGATGCAGAGCGCAGGCTAGGGCCTGCGGCTGGTGAGCATTCTCTACCCGAGCTGGTCTCGCTTCACAGCGATCTAGCCAGCCGCATCGAGGCAGGCGATCGACCGGACATCGGTGACAGTCGCCCGGCTTCCAGCAACGAACGTGCGACTGCGGTCGAGCTCACCAAGGATCGTTAGACGAAGTACGTTAAAGCGGATCGGCGGCTTCCGACCAACTCACGCCATCCGCCAGCAAAGGCGTGAAGGGCGGCTTTTCGCAAAACCTGCCACTCACGCCGCGCGAAACCAATGTTCGGCGTTGCGACCCATCCCGGCCACCCCCCTGCTGAGTCAAAGGGGGCGGGACCTGCCGTGGCGGAAAGCACCAGTTTGTCGCACAACGATATTTACGACCGGGTTTTCCACACATCTGATCGCCAAATGACGATAATGGGGAGGAAAGCAGCCTGTCCGTTATTGGGAGTGCGTGTGACGTTAGTCTACGCCGCCTGTTGCTGGGTCGTTCCCGGAAGAGGTTCGTATTTCGGGACTGTGGTATGGTGGCGATGCGCGATCCTAGTTGGGCTCGATAAAGCTTCTACGCTACTTTATTCACCCATCGGGCTTCGAGGTTAGGTGATGGAATAAGGCTCGCCGGCCGCGGCATGCTAGGCGGTGGTGCAAAAACACCGTTCGCCAAGTAGTTGATGGCGTTAACGACACCTGCATGGGAGAAAGGTTTAGCAATCACTCCATGCGCACCGGAGAAATCCGCCGGTATCTTCGAGACGTTGGCCGTAACGAAAACGATCAGTGCGTCCGGCCAGTGCGTCCGTATGTAACGGCACACGTCCAAGCCGTTTGAGTCATGCGCCAGATGGATATCAACAAATGCGAGCTGCGGATTGAGATCATCCGGTAGAGCCTCAACGTCCTGAAGGCTCGCCGCCTCAGCCAGAACGCGATGTCCACTGTCCTCGACCATCGCCTCCATATCCATCGCGAGGAGCATTTCGTCTTCAACAATCAAAACTTGCATTGAATTAGTCATGATTGCGCTTTGGTCTGAGGAAACGTGATCGTCACGCATGTTCCAGGAGTATTGTTGCGCCAGGTAGCCTCTGCGCGAGCTTGGCGCGCAAGACGGGTAATCAGCGACGTGCCGATGCTCTTGCTGCGGGCGGCTGAAGGCATGCCCGGGCCGTCATCGCATATTCGGATGGTCCCATAGTCGTTACCTCCTTCGACAACGAGACTGAGGTGACCCGAGCGGCCGTCGGTGAAGGCATGCTTGACGGCATTGGTCAGAATCTCGTTAAGGATCAGGCCGAGCGCGGATGCATTGGCTGCATCCACGAACAGCGGCTGAGCCTGAACGTCCAACGTGATGTCGCTACGACCGCTTGACCCGACCACATCCGACATCAGGCTTTGCGCGAAACTACCTATATCGAACCTCGCGATGTCGGAGGATTGGTAGAGCTGGCGATGGACTACCGCGAGGGCATCGACACGTTCGAGCATGGAATCGAGCTTCGATGCCACGGAAGGATCGTCGATAGTGCGAACCTGAAGGCGCAACAGCGATCCAATCATCGTAAGGTTGTTTTTAACCCGATGATCAACCTCATGAAGAAGGATGGTCTTGGCATCCAGCGCGGCACGCAGATCGGCGGTACGACGCTCGACCTCACGTTCGACCAGCAGCTTCTGATCATTGATAATGTTTTGAGCCTCAACACGATCGCTGACGTCAAGCTGGGATGCGAAGAAAAAGCGGACGATCCCGTCGTTATCCCTAACTGGCGATAGATACAGCGCGTTCCAAAACGTCGTTCCATCCTTGCGATAATTCAGCAGATCGACGTCAACGGCTTGCCCGACCCTGATGGCTTCGCGGACTTGATCGATTGTCGCAGGGTCGGTTTCGGGGCCTTGTAGAAAGCGGCAGTTTCGTCCGAGGATCTCGTCCCGGGAATAACCCGTCAGCTCCTGAAACGCGACGTTGCAGAACACGATCGGGTTATCATCGCGGGCCGGGTCAGTGATGACCATAGGCATCCGTGTGGCGCGAACAGCTGCCGCAAAGGGGTCGCCACGGCCATGTTCGTAATCGAGTACGTCGGTTAGATGCCAGTCGTCACGTTGTTTCAAAGCTACCTCCAGCGAAGGCCGGAAGGCTCCACGCATGCGTGAACGTCGCTTACAGGAATATCGTTCCATTAGAGCCAGATCGTAGGCGGCATTTTTTGTCGCGATCATTGATTGTGGCATGGCGATTGTGCATTCTCGATATTGGATGCTCGCCGGTAACGGGTTATTTTTCGATGCGGCGGATCGTTTTCGCCTGTCGCACGCCAATGCCCGTAGCGCGCGGATCAGATAACGGAAGGTATGCCCCTTGCCGTTGTGCAGGGAACTTCAGGCTCAATGTCAAAACAGTCCGAGGCAGACCAGACGACGCCCTTAAGCGGTTCCTTCCATGCCAGCGAGCACGAAGCGGAAACCCGGTTTCGGAATATGGCCGACCATGCTCCGGTCATGATGTGGGTTACAGAGCCAGATGGCTACTGCAGCTATCTCAATAAGCGTTGGTATGAGTTTACGGGGCAAACCGAGGAAGAAGCGCTCGGTCTGGGCTGGACGGCAGCGACTCATCCGGATGACCAGAAGCTAGCCGAAGACACTTTCCTTGCTGCGGTCGCCGTTCAAGGTCCGTTTCGCGTCGAGTATCGGCTGCGCCGTGCCGATGGCGTGTATCGGTGGGCAATTGACGCTGCCGCGCCGCGCTTCGCCGATGACGGAAGCTTTCTTGGTCATGTCGGCTCTGTCATCGACATCGACGACCGTCGAGAGGCAGAAGATAAGCTGGCACTCAACGAAGAGCGACTTCGTCTCGCACTTGAGGTTGCGGAGATCGGGCAGTGGCATGTCGATACCGACACCGGAATTATGTTCTGGCCACCGCGCGTGAAAGCGATGTTCGGTATTTCGCCCGATGTCCCGGTGACGCTGGCAGACTATTCCAACGGCGTGCATCCGGATGATCGGGAAAAGACCCTCGCAGCTTACGAAGCAGCCTCCGACCCCCGGAACCGTCCTCTTTACGATGTCGAATATCGAACGATCGGCAGGGAAGACGGCGTCGTTCGGTGGGTGGCCGCAAAAGGCCGTGGTTTGTTCGATGCCGAGGGCACATGTTATCGCATGATCGGCACAGCTGTCGACATCACGTCGCGCAAGGCTGACGAGTTGCGGCTTCGCGAGCTAAACGAGTCTCTTGAAGCGCAGGTGGCCGAACGCACGGCCGATCGTAACCGTATGTGGCTGCTTTCGACGGACCTGATGTTGGTCACTCGGTTTGACGCGACGGTCACCGCCGTGAATCCTGCGTGGACGACTCTTCTTGGCTGGGCCGAAAGTGAATTGGTCGAGAGGCGCTTTATCGATCTCGTCCACCCGGAAGATGTAGCAACCACGCTGCACGAAGTGGAAAAGCTGTCTGAAGGGCGGACCACCATGCGGTTTGAAAACCGATATCGACGCAAGGATGGCACTTATCACTGGCTGTCGTGGACGGCCGTGCCGGGGGAAGGTTTAATCCATGCCGTCGCCCGCGACATATCAGGCGAGAAGGAGCAGGCCGAAGCACTAAAGCTGGCTGAGGACGCCCTGCGCCAAGCACAGAAGATGGAAGCGATCGGGCAACTTACCGGTGGGGTTGCTCACGACTTCAACAACCTCCTCACCGTGATACGGGGGTCGGTCGATCTGCTGCGGCGTCCGAACCTTACGGCCGAACGGCGCGACCGATATATCGCCGCAATCGGCGACACTGCTGATCGGGCCGCGAAGCTGACGGGTCAGCTGCTGGCCTTTGCGCGCCGCCAAGCGCTGATGCCAGAGCTGTTTGACGTAGTTCCGAGTATTCTAGACATGGCCACGATGGTCCGGACCCTAGCGGGGCCGCGTATGGAATTAGAATTGAAGATCCCAAAAGAGCCGTTGCTGGTCAAGGCTGACCGAAGCCAGTTCGACACCACGATCGTTAATCTCGCAATTAACGCTCGTGACGCTATGAATGGCGAGGGAGTGCTGACAATCGCTTTAGGCGCCGTTTCAAATTTGCCTGCACGTCGAGCGCATAAGGCGGTGGCTGGCGACTTCGTCGCTGTAACGGTGATAGATCAAGGGGCCGGTATTGCCCAAGAGAATCTCAACCGTATCTTTGAGCCCTTCTTCACGACCAAGGGGGCCGGGCACGGCACCGGACTTGGCCTGAGCCAGGTCATCGGTTTTGCCAAGCAGTCTGGCGGCGATATCAGGGTGGAGAGTGAGTTTGGAAAGGGAAGTACGTTTACGCTTTATCTTCCACGGATGCTGACAGGCGGCGAAACACAGGACGAGACGTTGGCTGAGGAGAGCATAGATGGAAACGGCGTCCGCGTACTCATCGTCGAAGACAATGCCGACGTCGGAGACTTTGCGACCAGCGCGTTGCAGGATTTGGGTTATGCCAGCGTCCTTGCCCGGGACGCGGAAAAGGCCCTCGCCGAATTGGAAAAGGACGCTGAAAAGTTTGATGTCTTATTCACTGATGTAGTCATGCCCGGCGTAAACGGCGTCGAATTGGCTGAGCGCGTCCGACGTGACTACCCGGATTTACCGATAATACTTACGAGTGGATACAGCCATGTTCTTGCACAAAATGGCACGCATGGGTTCGAGCTTTTGCATAAGCCCTACTCACTGGAGCAGCTTTCCCGCGTTTTACAAAAGGCTATCCGCTGGAGACCCGCAAACTTACAAACCTGATCGACTGATTTACTACAACATTTTGACTTTGTGCTGCTATGCGACGTAACTGTTTCGTGGCCTGACGCCCCAAATTGAATAGTATTGATTGGAACCGACAGGAGTACAGCGGGCAACATGATCAAGTGAACTGCCCCCGCTGCAAGCTCGTTTTCCTAACAACCGTTCCCAAACCGTTTTCCGAAATGGCGTCATGTCGCTGAAGTTATGGGAAGGGCATTTATGCTCTTTAGACGACGCAAAACACACGTTTGTCGATGCAGCACCACGCGCAAAGCGAGCGCGGCGTCGTACAATTTCCACATTGGCACGAGTGTCCCACAATCCCTGTCGGGTTGGGAAAGTGTGCGACAGCCTTGAAGGCATGGTTTTTCGTCATGAGAGCAACGACCGCAATTCGGCACGACTTCTCCAAAACTTGGCAGTTCGCTACCGGCCAGGATTGCCGGCTGCTGTGCCGATCCCCGAGGCCCCGCGGATGGCTGATCCGTCTGAAACCCGACGTTCACAGTGATACTCTGGAATGACCGCTTCGTCT
>NZ_JAKNQQ010000020.1 GCF_022662475.1 Sphingomonas sp. TREG-RG-20F-R18-01 | reverse complement strand
CAGGCCCTGACCGCCAGTCTGGCGCTGGCCGCGGGTGAGCGCGCCAAGGCTGTCGAGCCTGTGTGCTATCGTCGAGATGAAGCGACGCTCGCCCCGGCAGTCGGTCGACACCGGCCGGAACAGCGGCGCGGTCGCCTGGTGCGTCCGGTGGGTGCGGCTGAGCCCCTGGATGGCGGCGTCAGGGCGCCAGCCCGGTTCGAGGAGGTAATGATTGCGGCGCGACTGGTTCTCGCACGTCAGGCTCGCATGATAGCTGCGCCCGGTGCCGCCAGCGTCGGAGAAGATCAGGATTTTCTTGGCACCGCGCATGAAGGCGTCGGTTTCGGCCAAGTTGGTACGGGGCGAGCGGCTTTTGACGCGCTGGCGACCGTGCGCGTCCATGATGACGCGACGGCTACGCCCCGTGACCTCGGCGGCCGCATCGGTACCGAAATGCCCGATGATATGGTCGAGCGCGGACCCGACGATGGGCAGTGCATAGAGCTGCTCGAGGAGGTTGTCGCGCATCTCGAGCGCCTCCTGGCTGAAGACGGGGCGGCCGTCTTCGTCCGACATCGGTTCGGAACGGGTTTTGCCGGTCTCGTCGACGAAGGTCTTCATCTGCCGCACTGGGAAGGCGGCCGTGAGGTACGACATGAGGAACTCGCGGGGGGAAAGCTCGATGTCGAGATTGGCGCGTTCTTCGACGGTCAGCGCGGCCAGTGCCCGGTTGAGCATCGCCTCGGACGTCGAGACGAGCTGGATCACCACGCTCTCGCCGCGCGCGAGAGCGGCGCGGATCGCGGGAACGAGTGAGGGCAGCTTCATGCCGATCAGAAGTTGGCAGAAGAAACGCTGCTTGGTGGACTCGAAGATCGACAGCGCGGCCGCCTTGGCGCCGCTGTTGTAGGTGTCGTTCGAGAAGCTGTCCGTCACGCGGGTCGCGTCCAGCGCCGCGCGCAGGTTGCTGTGGATGATCGCCCACGCATCGGCATAGGCGTCATAGACCTCGATCTGGTCTGGTGTAAGGTTGTGCTGGAGGATATCGTATTCGACACCGGCGAAGCTCAGCGCGCGCGAGACGTAGAGCCCCTGCATTTTCAGGTCGCGCGCGATCAGTTCCAGCGCCGCGATCCCGCCACGGCGCAGGGAGTCGACGAAGGTCCAGCGATCGGCGAACGCCGTGCCCGGACCCCACAGACCAAGCCGCGTGGCATAGGCCAGATTGTTGACGTCGGATGCGCCGGTCGCGGACACGTAGAGGACGCGAGCGCGCGGGAGGAGGTTCTGGAGACGGACGCCGGCGATGCCCTGGTCTGAGCCTTGTTTGGTGCCGAAACTGCCTTCGCCGCCTGCGACACCGGCCATCTCGTGCGCCTCGTCGAAAACGATCATGCCGTCATAGTCGTCGCCAACCCATTCAAGGATCTGCTGGAGCCGGGTGCCCTTGTCGCCGCGATGGGAGCGCAGCGTCGCATAGGTGAGGAACAGCACGCCCTCGCCAGCACCGATCGGCGTTCCCAGCTTCCACTGGTTGAGATGCTGGATATCGAGTGCGAGACCGCCAACAGTGGTCCAGTCCCGCCGCGCATCTTCGAGCAGCGTCTCGGTCTTGGAGACCCAAATGTGCTTGCGGCGACCGCGCATCCACTGGTCGAGAATGATCGCGGCGACCTGGCGGCCCTTGCCAGCGCCGGTGCCGTCACCGAGGAAGAAGCCGGTCCGATACGGACGGCCAACCTCCGATGGTGCGATCGATAGCCCCTCCTCGACAGGTTTGAACAGGCCGGGGATGTCACGCTCGAAGGCGTCGCCGGCATAGATCAGCGTCTCGAGCTGTGCGTCGGAAAGCGTCTTCGCGTCGACGACGGCTTGCGGAAGCGTGGGGACGTAAGTCGGCCGCGGTGCGGTGATCGAGCCCATGGTAATCGATTCCACCAGCGCGGTTGGATGCGCCGATGCGCAGCCGATCGCGATCCGGCTCGGCCGGTATGGCAGGTACACACCGACAGACTCGCCGGTCGGGAGTGGCTCGGCGAGCACGGTGTAATCGATCGGCGTCGCGGTCTGCGACCTCGCGGCTTTTGCAGGTGGTCCGTTGAAGCGCGGTTTGCTGGCGAGGCCGCCAAGCAGCGAGCTGCGCCCTGAAGGGCGCGCGAGCAGCGAGGCGGTGCGCGGGACAGGCGCGGATACGGGGGAAGCGGCCTTTGCCGCGATCGCCGCGAGCGCCTCGGCGAGCGTCGCGCAGCGGATCAGTACGGCCGGCGTGCCGGTGCCTTTTTCCAACACCATGATCTTCACGGCCTGGCTGGTGCCGTGCTTGGCATAGGCATTTGCCGGCAGCTCGAGGTGCAACGTGAGGGTGCAACCCTCCGTCGCTTTGGCCCAGGCGCGGCTCGATGTGTCCACGCGATCGGGCAGGATTGCGGCGCAGCGGCCTCCGGTGCCGAGACGCATCAAGGCGGCGCGAAGATGCCGGAACGCTGCCAGCGGGTCGGCGTGGCGACCGATGCTGCGCGAGAAGGGAGGATTGATGAGGACGGCCGTTGGCCGGATCGTTGGTTCGAGTAGATCGTGGATCAGCTCGCCGTCGTGCCGCGTGACAGCAACGCCCGGGAACGCGGCAGCGAGCATCTCAGCGCGCGCCGGATCGATCTCATTGAGGACCAGCCGGGCACCGACGCGGTGCGCGAAGGCGGCGAGTAGGCCTGTCCCGGCAGACGGTTCGAGGACCAGATCCGTGGCCGCGATCCTGCCGGCGAGCGCCGCGAGGTAGGCGATCGGGGCAGGGGTCGAGAATTGCTGAAGCTCGATCTGCTCCTCGCTGCGAACGGTATGCGTCGGCAGGTTGGCGACCAGCTCGGTCAGCGCGGCAAGGCAATCGCCGGGTGTGGACGGCAGGTCGGCCTTCGCCAGGTGCATGACCTCTGCGAGTTCGAGCATGTCGTAAGCGTCGCGTAGCGACCAGCGACCGTCGGCCGATGATACGCCATAGGCTTGCTCCATGACCCACAGCAGCGTGTCGCGCTGGAGCGATCCGTTCCTGGCGATGGTGTCGGCGACCGCCTTGGCGGCCGTGATCGAGGGTTCGGTGAAGTCGAGTTCGAGAGCTGCGGCTGAGGTCCGCATCGAGGGCTTCCTTCTTGTCGCCCGGTGCTCATCACCGGATCAACAAGCCGAAGGCTCCCTCTCCTCTGCACGCCTTGTGCCCGACGAAGCATCGCTACCGCGAAGCCATCTTCCAAAGCCGGTTGGGACGCGTCGGCCGCAGATAGTTGCGCAGGACGTCAGGCATATGGATCGATATCAGGCGGCCACCGCGGCTCGGGTTCCTGTCAAACGATCCTTGGGCTTCATCACGACGACCGTCTCGGGCTTCCCGACCCGTCGGCCTAGTTTATCCCGCGCAGGGACTTCGGGAACAACTTCCCGCACTTCGATTGAGTAGCTCGGCATTTTATTCTCGGCTGCGATCTTCTTCAGCTGACTTTTCAACGTGCGGAGCGGCGACGTTGAGCCGATCTTCGCACCCAGCATTTCCAGAGGCATTTCATATTCTTCATCACGACAGTAGCAGTGCGCCAATTCATAAAGGCGTCGTTCAATCGAGCCGAGACGGAAATAGTCGTTGTGATAGTCATAGATACGGCTGTCGCGCGAGACCGCGCGGACGAGCCAATCACAGAGCTGGACGCGGACGGGCATGAGTTGATCGACGCCGCTCGCCGTTTCGCGAGTGGTCGCCTGCGCTTCCGCGAACCAGGAGAAGAAGCCCTTCGTCCCCACGGTGCCGGTTTTGATATTCGTCCTGATCTGCGTGCCCTGCAGACGACCGAGCGCTTCGATGAAGCGGTCGTAATCACGCTTCGATGGGCGTCCGACGCCGGTTGCCCGGAAGAAGTCGTGTGCATTGAAGGTGAAGACGTTTTGTACTTCACCACCGGTCCGCCCAATATGCTGCACCATCAGCGACAGGACGTAGATCAGGACCTCTTTATCCCACATCGTCGCGATACCGCTCGAACTGGGCTTGATCTCGATTTTTACGCCGTCCATTTCGTAGGTCATCGCCTCCATCTGAGGCCGCTTCGCTAACGAGAAGAGCGGAAAGTCCATGATACTCTGCTCGCCACGGACTTTGCCGTGCAGCGGGCTGTCGAGATAGTCGAACAGCTTGCCCTGGGTGAGAGCGACTTCTCGCGAATCCATCGTCGGGGCTCCCACCAGCTTCACTTAGCAAAGCCGCTTATAGCGGATCGGCCGCAAACCTGCAGTTGGATAAGCGACCGCGTTATCGATAGCACGAGGATTTGGAGCGATTTAGCCGGTAAATCGGGGTGTGTTTCACATTTCGGTAGGTGCGAGCCACCGCAAACTCGGTCGAGACTCGTGCTATCGGTAACGCCGTGAAAGCCGTTCAAAGACCAGGTGTGCAGTACGAGGTCCAGGCCTTTGAAAAAATGACGAGATCCCGTCATCGTAGTCCGGCTCCCCGGGAAACCAGCCGCGACATCAGGCTCCCGATCGGCGTTGCATCGGTCCCATCGGACATCCCCCGCATGGCGACCGCGCGGCTTGTGTCCTTGAGGCCGTGGAGCGTCCGCCCAAGGTTCAATTCGCCCTTATCAGCTTTGCTGCTCATTCCGCGAAGATACGCGCCGGGCCGCTGAACCTCGCCGCGCCGGTATTTCTGGATGGTGGCGATGACGGAGGCAGCAGCACCTCGCTGGCCCATGATGCGACAGGCTTCCTTGAACGCGTGATTGCTGATCCCCGACTGGCCCGCAAGCCGCTCTGCGGTAGCGACCACCTCGCCCCACGATCCATCGCGGTGGAGCAGACCGGAACAGAGCTCCGGGGCGATCGACATCATGAATTCCGGATCGACACCGTGTTTCTCCAGATCGTCGTCGACTGCAGTTTGTGGTTGAGAGGGGCGGGCGTCCCCATTTTCACTACTCTTTATCGTCAAGCTGCTACGGGTATCTGCTTTAGCAGATAGGAGTTGGGTTGTAGTTGTAGAGTGGATGTCCTCGGGTCCATCCCAGCATGAACTATCATCCTGATCGTTACCGGCATTGGGGACGGCAATCTTGGCCGAAACAGCCCTGGCAAGACGACGCGCACGCTCTTCGATCTGCTCTACGCAAGCCGTCAAAAGGCCGGCATCGCGGACGCAGCGCATCTGGTCGGTGGCCATCAACGCCAAAGCGAGATCGTCACCCGCCTTCAAATCGTGAAGGTCGGCGTCGAATGCCGTTTGGGCCAGAGCCCTGATATTCCTGCGGGCAGCGGCAAGGCGCTTGCGGAGCACTGTTAGTGCCGCGTCCTCTGCGGCTCCCTTGGCCGCGCGGGCAGCAAATTCTTGAAGCCTGGTCCCGATCGGAGCGAGCACGATGCCGTAGCCCCACGTGATGAAGCCGTCGCCCCCGCGGCGTCCACCACGATGACCGTTCGGACTATCCCGAAAGCTGATCAGACCGAAGGCCTGTGCCTGATTCAAGAGCTTTTGAACCTGTCGGACGGTTACGCCCAGCTTTTGCGCGAGCAGGTCGTTCGACGGCCAAACGACGGGGATTTGTCCACCCTGCCAGTCCTGCGGCTTCGTCCAGGCAAACAGGAGATCGATGACGGAGACCACGCGCAGGGGGACGCCCATATAAGGAGCCGCCCGTTTGAGCGCGGCAAGCGCGTTGGAAGGTGCCATTCCGGTCTCGAGCCCGCAAAACTCATCGACAAGCTTCGTCGCGTTGGCGGCATGCTCGTCAAACCGGCGTAGTCCCCGACCGGGGCTTTGGGCAGCAGCCATTGTACGTTCTCCCTGGGAGGGGAGCCCGTGCAGACACAGCGACACCGTGGCGCCACGGTCGACGCTTTGGGGTAGCAATATGAAAGGGAGCCAGCTAAGTGAGGGTTCTCACATCCGCCCTAGCAGGCGTCCCGAAAAGCCCGGCCTCGTGCCGGGTTTTTCATGTCCGCACAGCGTCCCCCTTGATCGTTGTGGCGCCCGCCCGGGTGGACGGCGGCGGTCAGCGTTGAGCCGATCCACAACGTCGATTGTTAAGGATCGCTGGCGGGTCGGTCGTGCGCGATGAATCGTGCTATCGGTAACGGGACGGGCAATAATCACGTGCTATCGGTAACGAAGCGTCGATCTTCGCTCGTGCTATCGATAACGCCGTGCCGCTGAGACACGTGCTATCGGTAACGCCGTCGCGCTCTCGCTCGTGCTTTCGGTAACGGCGTGAGAATCGTGCGATTCGGCTGTCTTACGCGACATGTAGCGCAGAAGGAGAGCATCCTCCTCAGCGCCGCGCCGGATAGGCGTGGCGGAAAAGTTGCAGTTAAGGCGGCGAGGGCCTGCAAGTTCAGGCTCGAAATTGGCTGCCGCCGTCTGTCCTAGCGGTAGATCGAATGGGACTTTTTCGATCGTTCGATATGTCACTAGTGACCGAAAGAACGGAGTGGAGCGTGACCCGTAGAAATCGTCAGCCCGATCTCCGATCCTGTATTTGGGACTCGGCGATCTGAAGATCGAGCCACTGCTCCGAAGCAGCAAGAAGGGGAGTAAGCGTGCCGACGATCAGGCGGCGTCCGTCATCAGGATCCGTTTGTCTGACTATGTATCCAAGCGCCTCGAGATGCTCGATGTGGCGCAAAGCGGTGGTCGTCGAGCCTCCGCTAAGCTTACAAAGCTGGGACACAGCGATGCGGCGCCGCTCGCACGTAGCCACGTAAAGCTCCAGGATCATGTCCCAGCTCGGATCATAGAAGCGGACCCCGTTGAAGTGGGTCGACCGCCGACGCCGGCCGACCAACACCGCCCTGGCCTCGGCAAGCCTGCGCTCGGACAGGTCTCTCGCGTCTAGCGGCATAGACAGCAAAGTTTCTTCGATCGCCTTGCGCGGCAACCGCACAACGACGTCGATCAGGTCGTCTCCTTCAGATGCTGCACCCATAATCGTCTTGATCCGTTTCGGATGTAGGGCTCGGCGTCGCGGGGTAGGCGGAACGTGCCAAGCGCAAGGGCTCCAAGCGCGAGATAAGCATAGATCCCGAGCCCGGTATGATAGGCGAAGAGCGGAATACCAGGCAGCAATGCGCCGAGAGCGCTCATGAACAGATCGCCGAGCGCGAAACCTGCCGCCCAGATCGGCCAGAAGCGGGTCGTGGTGATGCCCAGCCAGTAGAACCCGAGAGCAACGCCGAAGTCGATGGACATGATGATCACGTCGGCCGGCGCAAGGCGGGCTACGTCGTACAAACGGAGAACCGACGACACCACAGAGGCCACAACATTGATTGCTGCCCCGAAGCGCTCAGGTCGACCGCCCCGGAAGAAAGCAAAACTGCAGATACCCACGAGAGTGGTATTGAACAGTAGAGCCAAAAATATCCCGAGCGACATCAATTCTCCGTTCAGACAATTTACGCTACCTCCAAGGCCATCTCGGTCAGCGTAGCCGTCGTCGGCTTCGGCGTGCCTTCGCCCCAGTTTGTCTCGGTGAGACCAAGTTGTCGGCCAACCCGCTCAACGGCCAGATGCGCTCGCATAGCCATATGGCCTTGGCCATCAACCAACGACGCGAGCGCTGCAACGGTTGCCTTCACCGTCCGCTGCGTCATTGCAGGCGAAAGGCTATGCACCTCCGTCGCGTCGAGTGTCGTCAAAAGAAACTGAGCGGTATCGCGCGCGGCGAGGTTGATCGACCGCTCCGCCTTCCGGAGCTCATCCGCGACTACCCGGCTCGTATTGGAAAGTCCTTGCATTACGGCTCCCTTGGACGATCAGCGCCCATCATAGTGGTTTCAGCCCGAGCAGGAGGAGCAGCGTTACGATCGCCATGCCGGCCGCAGTTAGGCCCAAGGGGGTCACGATCGAGATGATCGCGGTCCAGAAGGCAACCTGCTTCCAGGTGAGCATATTCGCTGCCGCCCCAGCGGTCGGCAACGGGAGGGGAAGCGGGAAAGTTGGTGGCGCGGAAGGTAGGTCGTTTGCAGGGGGTAAAGGCTCTACCCCTCCGTCGTACTCTGCCAGAAGCCGCGCGGCTTCAAAACGGGTCGGCACCCCAAGGACATTGTTGGCCTTCAACAACTGCTTATCGACTGCCCGGTGGCTGCTACCCGTGACCGCCGCAATCTCCTTCGAGCTGCGGTTCTGAAGCACAAGGCGGAGATAAGACCGCTGGCGATCGGTTAGCAGAGCAACGCGATCCGGTGGGCTTACATCCAGCGTCGGTGTTGGAGGCGTCCGTTCGGGAGGACGTTTGCCCGGTTCGTTGGTCAGCATGCTCTGGAGAAACCTCGGAATGCGAAATGATTCGGCTCCATATCGGGGGCAACTCGTGACGGGCTCCGTTTATCAAATCCACTTCACAGGGCTCAGGCGTCGCGCGAACGCGACGAAGAGGTGACGTTCCAGCGCCCACAACGCTTCGCCGATCACTCACTTCCGAAGTAGGCCGAAGTCAAAAACACTCAGCGATCAGCTTCGACCGCAACCCGGCATGAGCGATGGCCCTAGTGGACGGACGGGAATTTGCCGACGGTTGCCGCGGTGTCGTTCAAGCGAGATGCCCAGAAGGAAAGGATCAGTCCCTCGGCAGGGCGGTCCTCGGCTGTGTGCGCAGCAAACTCTGACAGGGTGCGGGCGAGTTCGGCCCCAGTAATTACGCGTTCGCGTTCCAGTATCGTGGCCAGCAGTGCGAGCCAGTCACCATGTGCCTGCACCAGCGCTTCGATCTGAAGCATTCCCGAACCGCTGCCGGAGAAAGCCTTTGAAGGGCTTTGAGGCCGGCGGAACCTCGTAAGCAAACTTTTGATCAAGGACATGGCGCGCGTTCCATCAACCGCCCGTAGCCGGGACGGTTGAACACGCGGGAACACTGGTAACCACGCCCCACGTAATCCCCGCACCGACAAGCGGTAGCAAGGTCTTGTATTTCGCGGGCCGCCCGACGGAAATCGGGGACCCAGCATTCGACCGCGCATGCGGGTCGAGGATGGTGTTCAAGCCATGCCCAAGCCAGACCGCTATGGCACAAGGATCAGGCGAAAACACGCTGTCATTGCAAATCTAAACAGACCCCAGCATCCTGAAAGCAGGCGTCGCGCTCGTTGCCGGATCGATCTGCCGCATGGCGGGCGGCGCGGGAGCGCCGCGTGATGACAGCGCGGGAGATCGCCCGGACGATCGGCGCGTCGGTCGCGGCCCTTGGGCTCGTCGCCTAGCTGGGGACCATCGCCCACCCCTGCGTCGGCAACATAATGATCGACGTGGCGGTCCTCGTAGCTCCCGGCCTACTGCTCTGATGAATCAATCGGCGTATCACTACCGTTTGTTTTGCAAGAGCAACCGACTCCAGCCGCGAAGAGTCTGGGTAGGCGGGCTTGACCTTGACACGATGTCAGACCGTACATGTCCTCGGGTAGAAGGAGTCTCACGCCATGAACGACCCTCATTCCCATACGCCTCAAGCCAGCGGGTGCGGCTGTTCCAGGCAGAGTACCACTGAGACTGCGGCCGCGACTGTCCCTCCCGCCCCAGCGGCCTGCTGCTCAACTGGAGCGGCTGAGCCTCCGGAGACGGCCAAAAACGACGAGCATCGCCCTAAGGCTGGAGGATGCTGTACTGGCGGCAAGGTCTCTGAAGGCGCAGCGACAGTTACGGACCCGGTGTGCGGGATGACGGTCGATCCGGCGAAAACGGCGCATCATGCCGAGCACGCCGGCCAAACCTACGATTTTTGCAGCGCCGGTTGCCGGACCAAATTCGTCGCCAACCCTAACGCCTATCTCGGCGACAAGCCGAAGCCTGCGCCAATGGCGACGCCGGGGGCTATCTGGACGTGTCCCATGCACCCGCAAATCCGGCAGGAGGGACCGGGGACGTGCCCGATCTGCGGTATGGCGCTCGAACCGGAAGAACCGTCGCTCGATGATGGGCCTAATCCCGAGTTGGTCGATTTCACGCGTCGGCTGTGGGTGGCGGGCGTGCTCGCCGTGCCGCTGCTGGCGATCTCGATGGTCACCGAAATGCTCGGCATCGATGTCGTCAATCCTGCCGCTTCCCCTTGGGTACAGCTCGCGCTAAGTGCCCTGATCGTACTGTGGGCGAGCTGGCCGTTTTTTCAGCGGGGATGGACTTCGCTTCGCACTCGCCATCTCAATATGTTTACGCTGATCTCAATCGGGGTCGGTGCAGCCTTCGTCTACAGCCTGGTCGCGACGGTCGCGCCCGGCATCTTTCCGCCGACATTCCGCATGCACGGGGGCGTGGTCCCGGTTTACTACGAGGCGGCCGGGGTAGTGGTGGCGCTGGTGCTGCTCCGACAGGTCCTTGAACTGCGTGCCAGAGCAGCGACCGGGCGCGCGATCCGCGCCCTCATGGATCTTGCCCCCAAGACGGCGCGCCGGGTGCGATCGGACGGGTCCGACGAGGAAGTCAGCCTTGCCGAGCGGACAGTCCGCTTTCGGGCCGCGACTAACGTAAGGGGATATTCGTTCACTTTCCGACAAGAAGACAAAGTGTCTCTGCAACGCGCACCAGTTCGTACGGTCGATAATTTGAAGCAAATAACTCCCGAATTGGAGTAAATGATCTTTTATGGGGATGCTTATTGCCAAGGATAGGTCTAAGTGAAGGCGACGGTCGCATCGACGCATTCGATATTGAAAGCTTGAGCACCGCCTCGATTAAGGGGGGCGTCTGCTACCGCGAAAAAGTTCGCTGTCCAGATAATAACTGTGCATGATATTGCGACTACGAAGCTTAAGGCGTTCTCCGGGAGGCGGTCGTCGAGCCTGACGCTTTAACCGACGCTCAATGCCGAACCGCGGGACAAGATTGCCGATCTTAATACCAAGCTCGACTTAGGATTTATCGATACGGGTCTTCTTAGTCGATACGCGCGATACCATCTTCGCGCTGTGCCTATTCGTATCCCCGCAGTTGCCCGCAATCATGCTCCGCCGGGCACGTCGATCGTTCGCGCAGAGCGAATGTCGCCCGCATTCGTGAAATATCATCTCGATGATGGCAGGGTATTGCATCGGTTCGTTCGGCCCGAGCCGCACGCCGATCCGCATGACCATCCCTGGTCGTTCGAGACCACCATTCTGTCCGGTGGATATATCGAAGAGGTCTTCACCTTCCAGCCGGACGGTGCGTGGCGAAGTGCATTCGTCGAGCGGCAG
Source organism: Sphingomonas sp. TREG-RG-20F-R18-01 (assembly GCF_022662475.1). Lineage (GTDB taxonomy): Bacteria > Pseudomonadota > Alphaproteobacteria > Sphingomonadales > Sphingomonadaceae > Sphingomonas. The sequence goes on along the minus strand of NZ_JAKNQQ010000020.1, from coordinate 20,391 downwards.
CCACACTCGCGGCACTGGATCGATGCGAGTCACATTCACCGGATCGTGGCATTGCCGCTGGGAGAAAGCTGGACGCTCGTTCGTGCCGGTCCGCACGAGCGCAAGACCATGTTTTGGCGCTTCGGCGACACGGTGCAGCACCGGGCCTGGAACGCCAGACGCTGGAGCCACTATCGGTAAGCGGTCTCCGATAGGATCGTGCTCGACGGCACCAAACCTTCGTCGAGAATTGTCCTGGCAAGCGGAGCGAACGCGATACGCTCGGTGATGTGTTCCGAACAGGCAATCAGACCGTTGGGGCAATAGCGGTCATCGTCCCAGCCGGGATGATCAAGGATCGGGTAGAGGCAGACCCCCTCCACGGGTACGCCGAGCGATCGGGCGATCTTCACCTCGCGCAGGATCATCCGCAACCAGTCAGCGCGAGCGTTCCCCTCGATCCCGGTTTCGGCGATGAAGATCGGGCGGCCATAGCGGGCATAGGCATCCGCGAGAATTGCGTGGAGCGGGCGACTGAGCGGATGATCGTACGGTAGCGGCGGGCCCCCGTGGATCCACTGGTTGTTGTGGTAGAAGTTCACGCCGACGATATCGAGCAGCGCGTCGCGGCCCCCGATCTGTGGCCAGGCCCTCCCCGCGATCATGTCCCATGCCTGATATTGCGCGAGGCGGTGGCCTTCGGCGGCGGGCGCGTCATGCGGACGGCCGGGATCGGTGATGACGTTGATGACCGGGTCGGCATGCACGAACCGCGCGGCGGGATCGACCGCGAGGATCGCCTCCATCGCGGCGATCGAGGCGCGGGCGAGTTGCACCTTGAGCTCGTAGCCGCGTCCGCGCGCAAACGGGTTGAGGTACGCCGCGTCCCCGCCGCCCCAGGCGAAGAACGAGATCTCGTTGACGGGGGCGTAGAAGCGACGCTCGCTGGGGGCGGCAGGGCCGATGTGGCGCGCAACAGCGGCGGCGAAGGCGGCGAACCGCGTGACGAACACTGGCGTCCAGATGTCGATATCGTCGGGCCAGCCGTAATGCAGCAGATCCCAGATGACCTCGGTTCCGGTCGTCTTCGCAGCAGCAAGCTGGCGATCGAGGCTCGACCAGTCGTAGCGACCGGGTTCGCGTTCGATCAGATGCCAGCGCAAGCCGTCGCGGACGGTCAGGATGCCCAGTTTGGCAAGCTCGCCATAGTCATGCTTGGCAAGCACGTCGTGGTGGCTTGCCGCGATCACGTCGACGCGCTTCCCGTCGTGCGCGCGGCGATGCGTCGAGCATTCGAAGCCGCCCTGCAGGAAGCTCCGGAAAAGCCCCGTCGCACGGGGTAGGCGCGTACGGTCCGCAAGGAGCTCGGCGAACAACGCTTCCCACAGCGGGACGACCGCGCCGACCGCATAGTCCGTATCTACCTTCCTGCGCAGCGCGCGGCCGAGGCGGGACCTGAGCGACCGATCGTCGATCAACCGCGCGATCGCCGCGGCAACCGCCGACGGATCCTCGTGCGGAACGAACAGGCCGCTGACCTGATCGACGATCTGCTGCTCGGACCCGTTGTCGCGCGTCGCTACGACGGGCAGGCCGGCTGCACCGGCTTCGGCGATGACGTGCGGCATCCCTTCGCCGCGCGACAGCCACACGAAAACGTCGAGTGCGGAGAGCAGGTCGGGCACGTCCTCCCTGTCACCGAGGAAACGGAGCGCCTCGTTCAGCCCGAGCGCAGTGGCGCGGCTCCGCAGCGCGACTTCATATTCCGGAAGGAACGCGTCCGGCCCGCCGATCACGACAAAGCGTGCGGTAGGATACCGACGGTGCACCAGCGCCGCGGCGTCGATGAAGTCCTCGACCCGCTTCTTGGGATCGAGTCGACCGAGCCATCCGATCAACGGGACATCGTCTGCAATGCCGAGCGTCGCACGAACGGGCAGCCGGCGCGCCGGATCGAAAGCGCCGGTATCGACCATCGAGGGAATTTCGAGCGCATGATGCTCGCGGCCCGGCATGTGGCTTGCGGCTGCGTCCCGGATCGACGCGCAGACGCCGACGTAGCGTGTGGTGAAATGCTTCGGGCCGGCAAGCGCCTCGGATACGAGGCCGCCATGTTCGATCAGCGGCGGCCGCAGGTGGATCCGTTCGAGCGCGGGATAGATGTCCGCGACGTTCTGGCAGGAGACCACGATGTCGTAAGCGGGAACCTTGCTGGCGAGATACGCAACGGTTTCCTCGAAACCGAGCGCATAGGGCGTTCGGTCGACGGGGACGCCGATCGCTTCCAGTTGCGCGTGCGTCTGCTCGGGCATTTCATGCTTGCGGAAGCAGGCGATGACTTCGATCCGGTAGCGCGCGGGATCGAGGGCCTGGGCGAGCAGCCGTACCTCCGTCTCCTCGCCGCCGACGACGAGCCAGGCAAAGACGAACAGGATGCGGATCGGGCGAGCGTCGGAAATCGGTAGAGGTGTCAATCGCCGACCTTGAAGACAATCTGGAGGAATTCGGGACGTTCGCCGACCAGCTTTGCGATGAATGCGGGCGCATCGTCATATGGCACGACGTGCGTGATCAATTGCGCGCGGATTTCGGGACCGCGCGCAAGCAACAGCTTGACCGTCTCGTTTGCAAGCCTGCGGCGGTCCCACTGGAACCCTAGGCCGCGGGGAACACGATTGATCTGCGCGCAGCGCAGGTTGAGCCCGTTGTGATGAAACTCCTCGCCGAGCCGCAACCGGTCCGCGCCGCCCTGGTAGAAGGCGAGGTCGATCACCGTGCCCTGCGGCCGCAGCGCCTGCATCGCGGCGTGCAGGCTCGCGGCATCGGCGCGGGTCTGGAACACGACGTCCGCCCCGCGATCGTCGCCGCCATGAAGCCAGCGCGCCTTGGCATGCGCCCACGCCTGATCCTGGGTCATTGCGGTGATACCGAGGCATTCGGCGCGCAGGCGACGGAACGGGGACGGATCGGCAATCACGACCTCGCTGGCGCCGCACCCTTGCGCGAACAACGCGGTCAGCATGCCGACGATGCCTGCGCCGATCACCAGCACCGGGCGACCGCGGATGCCGTCACCGAGGTTGACGACATTAAGGCCGAGCAGTTCAGCGTCCGCGTGCAATATGCCGTTGGCGGCGATCGGTCCCATCTGCCCGACGTAGATACCGAGGATCGGGTCCATCTCGGCCGGGAGCTTGGTCAGCAGGTCGTTGAACGGGTCCGCGGTGTGGCCGGTCTTGTGTCCGAAGACGGTGCCCACGACGTCGCCGTTTGCAAAATCATGGACGCGGCTGTCACTGACGCGCGCGCATTCCATGTAACCGAGGAACGGCACCGGATAGTGCGCGCTCGGTTCGCCGGGGACGAACACGCCGCGACCCGCGTCCCAGCGCGAATGGAGGTACGGGTTGCTGTTCTTGACGAACGTGAGCTCGGTGCCCGCGGAAAAGCCGGTGTACAGCAGATCGAGCCTGACCTGCCCGTCCCCCGGGGGCGCTTCGTCATAACCGAAGAAATAGGCTTGCCCAGGGCGCTCGACGCCGAGCGAACGGACGTGGCGCCATTCAGACATGCGCTGCCTCCCGCTCGCGCACGTCGATTGCGCGGCCTTCGCTGGCGGAGCGCTCGATCGCCAGCGCGAGGCGGAGCGTTTCGAGCGCGGCGGGGTAGGGGCAGCGAATGCGGTTCTCGCCCCCGCGGACCGCATCGATGAAGTCGCGGTCCTCCAGTACGACGGGATCGCTCTGCGTTCCGCGCACCGGACGCCCGCGGCCGATGTCGATCATGACGTCACGGTCGGTGAGTTCGATCGCGAGGCCCTCGCCGAACAGGTGGAGCCCGACGCGGTGGTTCCAGTTGAGCAGGCAGGTCGAGGCGAAATTGGCGATCGCGCCGCTCGCGAAGGTCAGCATCGCCGTGCTCGTCGTCGCGACATCGAGGTCGGGGAAGGCTGCGCGCTCGACGTGGCCCGACTGGCCATAGACGCGGACGACATCGCCGACGAGATAGCGCGCGAGATCGACGAGATGCGTCGTCTGTTCGAGCATCTGGCCACCCGAAGCGTCCTTGCGCCACCACCAGCGCGGCGGCGGCGTGGAATCGAGCCAATAGCCCGACAGCAGGCGCGCCGGCGTGGCCGACAGCAGCGCTTTCACCTCGTCGACCGTATCGAGGTATCGCCAGTGATAGCCGACTGCGGTGACGAGACCCAGCCGGTCGACCGACGCAGCGACATCCTCCGCGGTGCCCAGATCGATCGCGACCGGTTTCTCGACGAAGAACGGAAGGTGGTGGTCGATCGAAAGGCGTTCCGGTTCGCCGTGGGCGAAGGGGGGCACGCAGATGTAGAGCGCATCAAGGTCAATCGAGGCGAGCATCGCGGCGGCGTCGTCGAACGCGCGCGCCCCGAACCGGGCGGCTGCCTCGGTCGCGCGCGCCATGTCGACATCGGCGACCGCGACGATCGCGACGTCGTCGAACTGTTCGAGTACGCCGAAATGCCGGTGCGCGATGCCGCCCGCGCCGATGAACCCGATCCGTGTACGCTCCACACTGTCTCCTTCTTTGGTTTCTGTCTGGTCTTGCACGCCGGCGTAGACCGCGCGTGTCTCGGCGATCATCCGGTCCGCCGAGAACTGCGCCTGCTGGCGTTCGATCGCCGCGGTCCCGATCGTCGCGAGCGTGTCGCGATCGGCAAGCATCGAGACAATCGCGTCGGCAAAGCTTGCCGGGTCGGCAGCGGTCAGGCGGCCGGTGACCCCGTCCTCGATCGCTTCGGCATTGCCCGGCGCAAAGGTCGCCACGACGGGAAGACCGGCGGCCATCGCCTCGAGCGCGACCAGCGGCAAGCCCTCGAACGCGGAAGGGAGGACCAACAGATCCGCCAGCGTCATCAGGTCTGCGACGTCGCTACGGTTGCCAAGCATCCGTACGCTGCCGGCAAGGCCCCTTGCGGATACACTGCGGGCAGTGGGGATCAGCAGGGGACCGTCACCCGCCAACAGCACGATCACATCCGGGTACAAGGCGCGCACTGCCGGAAGCGCGTCGAGCAGCAGCGCATGGCCCTTCTGCTCGGCAAAACGCCCGACCATCAGGAGCACGGGGGCATCGCCGACGGCCCATTCGCCGCGCAGCACCGCCCGCGATCGGGAGGGGTGGTGCGGCATGACACCGTTGTGGATCGTGTCGATCAGAACCGGGTCCACGCCGGCGGCGCGGTGAGTGTCCCGGACGGCGTCCGAAACACAGATCAGCCGCGCGAGCATGGAAGCAGACTCCCGGTGTTCGTCGCGTTGTGCAGGATCGGTAAGGAGATAGGGAAGGTGTTCCGTCCGGATCACCGGCACGCCAACCGCGTGCGCCGCGCGAACCGCAGCATGCCCTTCCCAGCCGATACCCGCATGGACATGGATGATGTCAGGCCGCGCCTGGCGCAACCAGCGCGCAAGGCCCGGATCATCGTCAAGCGCCTTGACGGCGAAGCCCGCGGCGGCGGCGCGCTCGAGCAGACCGCTACCGGGTCGAGCGGCAACGACGATGTCATCCGCGGGCAACCCCTCGGCAAGTGCCATCATGTGCGCGCCGACGCCGGACGGAGCAAGGCTGTCGGTCAGCAGACAGATGCGGGTCATTCGGCGGCCAGAACCGGAGCGGCAGGAGCAGCGACCTTGGCCGCCATCCGACGATAGGTCGCGAGCGCCTGACCAACGACTTGGTCCATGTTATAATACCGATACGTCGCCAGCCGTCCCACGAACGTCACCCCCGTTTCCGCATCGGCGAGCGCCTCGTAGCGTTTGAACAACGCCTGATTCTCCGGACGGGGGATGGGATAATACGGGTCACCTTCCGCGCTGGGAAATTCATAGCTGATGCTGGTTTTCGCGTGGAGCTGACCGGTCAGGTGCTTGTATTCGGTGATCCGCGTCTGCGGCACGGTCTCGTCGGGATAGTTTACGACCGCAACCGGCTGGAACTGCGCGACGTCGTGTGTTTCGTGACGGAACTGCAGGCTGCGATACGGCAGCTTGCCGAACCGGAAGTCGAAATACTCGTCGATCGGCCCGGTGAAGACGATGTGGTCGACGTCGATACGGTCGATCACGTCGCGATACTCGACCCCCAGGTCGAGCGTGATCCCGGGATGATCGAGCATCGCCTCGAACATCCGGGTATAGCCATGCGCGGGCATCGCCTGGAACGTGTCGGTAAAATAGCGGTCGTCGGTCGAGGTGCGCGTCGGCACGCGTGCGGTGACGGTGCGGTCGAGCTCCGACGGATCGAGGCCCCATTGTTTGCGCGTATAGCCTTCGAAGAAGGTCTCGTAGAGGTCGCGCCCGACCGCCGCGACGACGACGTCCTCTGACGTGCGGATGGCGTCGACCGGTTCCGCGCGGCTGGCGAGGAATGCCGCGGCGGCGGCGTCGTCCTCGAGCGACAGGCCGTACAGCGCGTTGAGCGTCGTGCGGTTGATCGGCATCGGCACGAGCTTGTCGTCGACGCTCGCCAGGACGCGATGTTCGTACGGCCGCCACGCGGTGAAGCGGGAGAGATAGTCGAACACGTCGGCTGAATTGGTGTGGAAGATATGCGGTCCGTAGCGGTGGATCAGCACGCCCGCCGCGTCATGCTCGTCATAAGCGTTGCCCCCGATATGCGGGCGGCGGTCGACGACCAGAACACGCTGGCCGCCGTCCGCAGCAAGCCGCTCGGCCAGGACCGCACCGGCGAAGCCCGCACCGACGACCAAGGTGTCGTAGCGTTCGCGCTTTACGGAGGGGTCGTAGGATCGCGTGGCGCGCAGGACGCGGTCGATTTCGGTTGCCATTGCGGTTTGGGTCCGGTCCCAGGATTGCGTTACGAGCAGGCGATCGGCTTCGTCGCGCCACGCGCCTTCGGGTGGAAGGTTGAGGGCGTCGGCACAGGCACTTGCGAAGGCCGTAGCGTCGGCTGCGATCGCGACGGCCGCGACGTCGCCGTAATGCCGCACGACGTCGACGATCGGGGTGGACACCACCGGCAGCCCGCCGGCGAGATATTCGGGCGTCTTGGTCGGGCTGATGAACCGCGTCGCGGCGTTGATCGCGAACGGCATCAGCGCGACGTTCCACCCCGCCAGATACGCGGGAAGTTCGCCATAGTGGCGCGCGCCGAGCCAGTGGATGTTCGGGCGGTGCGGCAGATGCGCCGGATCGATCTTCACGACCGGGCCGATCATCACGAACGACCAGTCGGGACGGGCGGCGGCAACGGCATCGAGGAGCGCGAGGTCGATGCGTTCGTCGATGACGCCGTAGAACCCCAGCTTCGGGCCATCGATAGCCCGCTGGTCTTCGGGCTCCACAGCGTCCGCGCGGGCCTGCGCAAAATGCGCAACGTCGACCGCCGAGGGAAAGGCATGGACGTCGCGGTGCCGTTCGCGCTTCGCCTCGTACAGGCTGTACCCACCGGTAAAGACAAGGTCCGCTCGGGCGAGCAACCGCGCTTCGCGTTCGAGCAGGGCGGGGTCCGCGAAGCGGAACGCGGACAGCTCGTCCATGCAATCGTAAACGACCGCCGAGGCCTCGAGATGCTCGGCGAACGACAGCATCATCGGCGTGTAGAACCATAGCAGGGGCTTCGCACGGACGCTCGTCGCGACGAACATGTCGAGCAGTTCGCGCAACCCCGCCTCGATCTGGTCCGCGTTCCACCAGTGCGGCAGGCGTGGGCGAAGCGCGACGATGCGGTCCGCCGGGAACGGATGATGCTCGAGATACGGCAGCGGATGATCGCACGGGATGTGTTCTTCCCAAAAGAACACGCTCTGCTTCTGCGCGAACCGCTTCATCAGATGCTGCGGTCGCTGCGTCACGAAATCCCAGCGAAGATGCGAGAAGCAGATCAGGGGCGGGTCGGAGTCGAACGAAGGCGAAAGGCCGTTATCATGTCCGCTACCGTGCACGCTCTTCCACTCCGTGAACCTGCGGTAACCCGCCTCGTTAACCGAACCTATGCGGTCTCAAACGCCCTCGCCATGCAATTGTCATTGCTTTGAATCATGTATTCGCTCGATAATCGGGCGAAGGCGCGCAACACTGTGCGGCCATGTCCAGCGGTCCAATACGATCTCGCGCGGACTGTAGCGCGATGCGGTTTCGCGCATGTCGAGGATCGCCGCGGCAAAGTCGTCGGCCGATGCAATGCGTCCCGTCTCGGGCAAGATGAACTGCAATCCACAACGCAGGTCGGCATTTGCCAGGACGGGCAGCCCGGCAAGCATATATTCGGTCAGGATTGCCGGGGCGCCATCGTCGACGCCACAGACCACGCCGAACCTTGCGCGGTTCATCAGCCGATTGACTTCGTCGACAGGCACCCCGGGTGGCCCAACGAACTCGATCGACAGATTCTGCTCCTGCGCCCGTCGGCGCAGCATATCGCCATCTTCGCCATAGCCGAAGACACAGAGCGCCCGCACGTCGCGGGGCAATGTCGCCAGTGCGTCGAACAGGATGTCGTGGCGCTTATAGAATTGTGCCGCCGCGACGTAGATCAGGTCCACATCCTTGTTAGTCCCGAGCGGGCGGAACTGGTCGACCGCGGCGAATTCAGGCCCGATCGGCAGGATCGCGGTCCGCATGCCGGGATGCTCCGCTTCTACCACGTCGGACTGCCACTGCGCGCCGGTCAGAACGAGATCGAAGCAGGCGCTGACCTCGTGCGGTACGCGCAATGCGGGCGCATCGATCGAATTGTAGATGATGACGCTATGGGCGCAGAGCGCGAGAAGTTCGCGCGAAACGCCGAGCCCGAGCACGACGAGAATATGCGGTGCGCCGAAGGCCCGCACAAAGTCTGCCATCTCGGCAGATGCCAAAGGCGGGGTTTCGCTGTCTGGACGGAAGGCGCGCCTTGCCAGTTCCGGGCGCTGACGGTGAAAGGATGGTTCGCCCGCGCCACGGTAATGGTGCCAAATCTCGGCCTGCTCGGCGACCCCTGCTGCGATCAGCGCCAAGGGCAATCGTTCAAGATATCCGCCGGTGACCTCGACCTCGTGGGTCTCGCCGGTACCGCCGATCCAGGGAAAGCTATGGGGGTCGTTCGCATGCGCAGGCGTTAAGGGCATACGTTCGGCGGGGAGCGGGCCGTCAGCACCCTCGACGAAATCGCTGATCACCACAACGGACCGCCGCACCGTCAACTGCGCTGCCATCACCACTCTCCCTGCTTTGAGCCAAGGATGCCACTCGCCATGGGGGCCCAACGCAGCGGCCGAGGAAAAGCCCTGTTTGCCGGCGTGTTTATTGTGCGCCAGCAGCGTTGCCGCGCTGTGGACGGTCCCGCCTCGTTGACACTCTAGCCAGGTTTTCCATAATCGTCGGCAGATCAGGCTGCAGGACAACAGCGTGCGCTGTGCAGTACCGCCATCTGAACTATTCCCGGCTTCTAATGGCACTCGCACGCCGTTCGAGCGGTGTCAGACATTCAATACGGGAGTCAATCATGGACGTAGCGACCACAACTCTGGCCGAACGCATCGCGCGAGCCTTGGCGGGATCAGACCATAGTGCCAACGCCAACGGAACCGAGCAGTCGGCATCGAACAGCGTCGACGAGACATGGCGCGGTTATCTTGAACAGGCCAATGCAATTCTTCGCACCATTCGCGAACCGTCCAGCGCAATGTCCGCCGCGGGCAATGTTCGGGTCTGGTCTGCTATGATCGAGCAGGCAATCGCTGAAGGTGATGCGCTTTGACCGCGCTGTCGGGCACGAACGGCGTCGCCCTGAACAGATCTCAGGGAGAGTCCTTACCGGCTCCCGCATTGAACCGGACGCGGACGGAGCGCAGACGGTTGGCAGCGGAAGCGCGGCGATCGGCAAAGCCCGCTCCGTCCTGCAGTTGCTGTCACTGACGTGACCGCCGCAGGGCGGGGAAGATCTGCCAGACTTCAGGGCTTCTGAATTCCGTCTGGCATACCTCGGTCTGTTGTCGCGATAATCGTCCCTGGCATGCGCGTCTTGCACTGCAATCACCGGTTTATCTTTCCGGGCGGTCGAATACCCAAGTCCCCATCACTGGGGATCGGCGCCCCCGGGCGTGGCGACATCGAAATCTTCCCCCGGGTTTCCGCCGCCCGCACCAGCGCCACTTCCCCGTACGACGCCATCCGCGGACGCATTCCGGCGCTCCTGTTCGGCCCGCCACTCCGCCTGGCCGGCGCTGTCATACTCCTGCCCGGAATACCCATCGCCCGTGCCGATCTCGCCCAGTCGTTCATCGATCGGTGTAGCAAAGGACGGCCGCACGCCGTTGTCGGGGCCAATGTCGGTGTCTGTCGACGTCTTCGAAGCGGTAGGCGGATTAGCGCGGTTGGTGGACATTTCGTGCTCCTATGAGTGCAGATTAAACGTCTCATCACGGCACTTGTTCAACAAGAGTGCGGCGTGGAACTCATCTTCCTTCCGGAAGGTTCGCACATCATGCTGGATCCGCAACATTTGGGTGACGGATTGCCGTGTGGTCCATCTTGCAAACCGTCGGCGAACCTACCGGACGACTTCTTCGCGCGCGATGCGCCGACTGTCGCCAGGGCGCTGATCGGAACCTGTCTGCTGATACATGGTATTGGCGGGATCATCGTCGAAACGGAAGCTTACGACGCGACAGACCCGGCTTCGCATAGCTATCGGGGGCCGACTCTCCGAAACGCACCGATGTTTGGTCCGCCGGGTCGGGCATATGTCTACCGGATCTATGGACTGCATTGGTGCCTAAACTTCGTATGTTCGGATGGTCCGCCGGGGAGCGCGGTTCTCATTCGCGCAATCCAGCCGACGACCGGGATCGAGGAAATGATGGTTCGCCGACAGATGCGCAGCCTGCCTTCGCTATGCAGCGGCCCGGGAAAGCTGGCTCAAGCGTTGGCGGTTGATGCGACCTTCAACGGGGCCGACCTGGGGGCGCCGCCGTTCGCACTTTGCGGTGGCACTGCGGTGGTGGCGGTCGAGACTGGCCCCCGTATTGGAATACGGCATGGCAGCGAAACGCCGTGGCGCTTTGGCATGGCGGGTTCCGCATTTCTCAGCCGTCCGATGCCTTAGCATCACGAATTGGGCGTGCGCGGTCGGGCATTCGGACTTTTGCGATCTTCGAAGATCAACGCGGTAGCCCGATGGCGCTTTTGGGGATGTGCGTGATCCGGCAGGCGAGATCCGCCTCGCCCGACGCAACGATATACTGCTCCTTATGTTCAGCGATGCCGGTTGAGAACACGACGTCGCGCAGATACATCTGGTGCTCGATCGGACGTGTCAGGTCGATATTCGGCTCAAGAATCGCGACCTCGTCCGTCGCGATGACCTGGGACGGATCTTCCCGATCGAGGATCGACCAGTATGTCCGGTAGATGCCGACGATCTCCTGCGGCTCGACCGCATGCCATAGCGTCAGCCAGCCGCGTTCTGTCAGGATCGGTGGTGTGCCTGCACCGATCCGCGCAGTCGCGACGCCTTCGTTCCGCGTGCGGATGCCGGGGCGGCGGTGAGGCTTCCAGTGCAGGCCATCGGGCGATGTCGCGAGGTTGATCGACGGTCCCGCGCGCCATTCGCTGCCCGGCGGATAGGCAAAATACAGATCCCCGAGCGGCCGCGTCTGCGCCCAATATTGCCCGTCGATCAGCCCCTCGAACAGCAGCATGTCCTTGTTCTGATGATCTAGAATGATGTCGGCGAAATCCCAGTCGATCCCGTTGTCGGATGTGTAGAGCGTGGTCGAATGACGTTCGGGGCTGACCGAACAGGTGGTCATCAGGTAACGGCCATCGACCCGGCTGATCCTGGGATCCTCGATGCCGTAGCATTGGAAGCTGTACGCGGGGACGATCGCCTTGTCGTAATGGATGGCTATACGTTGCGTGCCATCCGGCGTCAGTTCGACGGGAAGGAGCCAGGACAGCGAGGTCAGTGCCATGATCTTCCAGCCCCCGCTGCGCAGGGTGAACTTGCGCGGATCTGCGGTATCGGTCCGTTCGACCGGCCACGCATCAAGCACGAACCGACCGGGACCATCCTCATCTGTCCATCGGATCGAGCGGATTTCATTGTCGCGAATGGGGGTACGCAGCGCTTCCGCAACGCGCACCATCATCAACAGATTGCCGTTCGGCAAGCGCGTCAGCCCCGGGTTGAATGCGCCAAGGACGTAGGTTTCCTCCGCCAACTGTCCCGCGAGCGGTGATCGTGTCAGGTCGATGTCATCGGGTACCAGGATCAGGGTATCGACCAGATAGTTCACGCGGCATCCTCTTTCCAACGAACGGTGACGCCCCCGGAGGCGGGGACATGGAATTCGATTCGATCGGCGGCCGTGTGGTGCGCGCGGACGCGGTCCCCCGTCGCGGTTTCAACGACGAAACCGGGTAGCTTGCGGCGCCCTGTCCGGATCAGGCTGACGCTGGCAAGACAGCCGTCGCCGCCGTCGACCCGGAAACTGATCGATGTCGCTGCATTGCGCTCCATCGTCATTACGAAATGGTCGCAGAACATCCGGAACGGTGCGCCGTCGATGTCGTGGCAGGTGCGGCTTGCGAACACCATCGCAGCCCCCGCGCCGTAGATTTCCTGCCCGACCTGACCCGCCGGCTGGCCATCGTGGTACAGATCCTCGAGCGGGAAGGATCGTTTGCAATCGATGTGGCCATTGCGCTGTTGGTCGGCGAGTAATGCCTCGGGAAGTGCGTCGGGATAATAGAACCACGCCCGGTACAGCGCATATTTGCAATATTCGCTGATCAGCATCCGGGCGGCAGGATCAAGGTCAGGCCCGCTATCCTTCAGATAGCGTTCGAACGCGGCGAAGCTGTCGAAGCATTCGTAGATCGCCATGTACGGGCCGTCGTGCAGGCAGGTGACGCCGAGGAAATTGCTGTACTGCGCGGCACCCTTGATCCGGGACTCCCAGATCGCACAATTATGGAAGAAGGAGGCGAGGTAGACGTAGCTCTGCCGCAGGTAATAGCTTTCGTTCGTCACGCGCCATAGCCGCATGCAGGCGGCGGCACCCCAGGCGGTCAGGTTCGCCTGATAATTGAGCTCGAACCGCATACCGCGCGCCGCGTCGATCGCGTTGCGCGCCTCATCGAGATAGCGTTTGTCGTCCGTCAGCTGGAACGCCTGCAGCATGACATAGGCGTAGAGTCCGCCGACATCAGTCTGGCCCAGTCCATCGTCATTGCGCGCTTCGACGATCACCGAAAAGTCGGTGACCTTGAACTGGATCGGCCAGGCATAATCGAAATGCTTCGCCGCGCGGATAGCAAAATCGAGGGAACCAATGAATAGCCGCCTGGCCTTGGCATCGCCGTCCACCGCGAGATGACCAAGATTGAGCAGTGGGTGGTAGAGATACCAGCTGTCGACCGCGGTCTTGTCCTTGTCCTTGCCGACGTTGGGCAGATACCGCCGCATCGTCTTGAGTTTGGTGTCGTGAAATTTCCCGAGCCCGACCTGAATCTCGTCAGCGAGCGGGACGGGTTTGCCCGCCCAGTCGGCATAATTGCGGATCGCCGACAACAGCGACATCTGCACCATGATGTCAGGATATTCGGTCGCAGTGTAGGGGTGGAAATAACGATGGCCATAGTGGCTGATCGTGGCTTCGGGTGCGGTGTCGAGGTCGCGGATTGTCGTTTCCGAGCGTGTGACCCAGTCGCGATATTCGGTCCTGGGCAGATCGAGAAGGCGATAGGCGGCGCCCTGCATCTGCAGGAAGCGCAGTCCGGAATCCTGTTCGTCGCGCGTAGCGGCGTCGTGGAAGACGATGATCGCGTCGGACATCGTCACTTCCTGGTCCGCAGGCAGCGGATCGACCGCCGGGGTGCCAGTCTGCGCCGGGGTCGGGGGGAGATAGCCGAGTTCGGGCCACACGCCGCCCACCGCGGTGTCGGGCGTCGTCTTCGTCGCGACGAAATAGTCGTTCATTACGGTCAGGTTCTGGAAGTACAGCACGCTGCCAAACGCCGGTTCGTCGAGATGGAAGAAGATCAGCCCCGAATTGAGCCCACGTTGCGCCGCTGCGACCTCGCCCACCGCCACGAGCGGGTCATCACCCAAGCCTAGCGGATAGACATCGCGCGGCTGGAAGGCGATCAGCAGGGGGGCCGCGGGCACCAGTTTCGATGTGAAGCGCAGGGTAGGGAGCGTCGTTTCGTGTGTCGCGATCTGGAGCGAATGGTGCCCCTGTGCGCTGTCCATCGTGACCGTCATGCTGGTGCCGGCGCGGTCGACACGAGTCTTGATCCCGGTCGCACCGCCGGGCGTATGCGCTGCCCGGAAAGCGACGCCGCCCAGGCCATCGCGTCGGACAATGACCCAGATCGCGTCGCGCCCCGCCATCACGCGCACGTCGCGCCCGGCCAGAACGAGCGTGCCCAACGCCTGCATCGACTGCGCGTCGAGTTCGGCCTTAAGCGTCAGTACCGATGCGCTGACCCCTGGCAATTCTGCGGGGCGCGTCTTGACGTTCATTGGATAGCTTCCCCTTATCCCAATCAGTGGCTGGCGGTTTCGCCGGCCGCGCGGCGTGCGACATATTGCAGCGTGATGGCGGCGGTGTTGGAGTCGAGCCACGCAGCCATCGCCTGCTCCTCGGTGAGCGAAGTCCGAAGCAACGGCACCGCGCTCGTGAAGCTGCCAGCGTCGGCAAGCGCGATCAGCGAGGTGTAGCTGGCAGCCTCGAAATTCTCGAAGGCGAAATTCGCGAAGCTGTTCTTGAGGATCTCGTCGGGCGCGAAGACATGCGCGATCGCGGCAAGATTTCCCGACACGGTCAGCGCCGCGTCCTTCAACCAGGACTGGCTTTCACCCAACCCATCGAGGATTTCCTCGACGCGGGCGATCTGCTGCTCGGTTTCGACCCGGTGCTTGCGCAGCATGTCGGCAACCTCGGCGTAATGCGTCAAATGGTCGAGCTGCCGGTCGATCAGGGCAAGCGCCTGATGTTCGACGCCGTGGACGTTCTTCAACCCCGTGACGAACACGGAGCGCAGGACGTCGTCAGGATGCGTGGTCATGGATATCCTCCTCAAGTGATAGAATGGCGGGTAAGGGCTTCGAATTCGGTGAGGTCGTGTGCACAGAAGATCCGCACGCGATCGCCGTGATCGCTCGACAGCGCCCGCACGCGACGTTGGTTCGCCATCCTCGCATGGGCATCGACCTGCATCAGCCGCTGATAGCCGCGCAGCCCGGGCGGGCAGGTGCGGTTTTCGCCGTCGATCTCGGCGTGGTGAAAATAGGCGTCGCCGGCATAGAACAACCAGCGGCCGTCATCTTCCCGGATCGCGATCCCCGCATGGCCCCATGTGTGACCCGCGAGTGGGACGAGCAGGATTTCCGGCGGCAGGCCTTCGAGGTCGCGGACTGCATCGAAGCCAAACCAGCGTTCGCCCCCGCCCAAGGGATACAGCGACCAGTTCATCGCCTCGTCCCATTGCTGCGGGCGATAGCGTTTGCGGGAGACGAAGGCGCCGCCGCGGCGCTGATCGGCGACCTCCTTTTCGCGCGCCGTGACGTGGATCCGCGCGTTGGGAAAATCCTCGATGCCGCTGGCGTGGTCGAAGTCGAGATGCGTGACAACAATGTGCCGGACGTCGGCCGGCTCAAAGCCGAGGCGGCGCACCTGCGCCAGTGCGGTCTCGTCAGGCCGGAGCTGCGGTCGATTGAGCGCCCGGAAGAAGTTGGACAGCCGTTCGCGCGGGCGGCTCACGTCTTGAGCGCCATAGCCCGTATCGATCAAAACAAGGCCGGCATCCGTTTCGATCAACAGACAGTGGCACACCAAATGCGCCGATAGACCACGGCTGTAGCCGTCGAACAGACGCCCACCGATCGGACAGCATGTTCCACAGTTCAGATGATGGATCCTGATCAATGTTAGCCCCTTGCGTAGGTCGCCGTAACTGCCTGACTAACGAGTACGCGTTTGCCAGGGGTCGCGGGCTAGCAGGCTCAGTAGTCAGCTTGCGAAACCGCGACGCCAGGGTTGCAAACAGGCATCACCAACAATCGTTTCCCCCGACTAATATGGATCAGTAAGATCGCTTCCTAAGCCCGCTGTAGAACAGAAACTTGAGTTACGAATGCATTAACCAAGATCAACTGCCCTGGTTTTTTGCGGATCAACCCGAGGAAAAGCGCGTTTCGGCCTCGTTGTCTCTTGGCGATAATCATCACAGCGGAGCCGAACATGTATTATCACGACAAGAAGCTGCAGTACCCGGTCCAGGTCACGAACCCCGACCCTGCATTTGCGCGAATGCTTCAGCAGGCGATCGGCGGCGTCGAAGGTGAGATCCGTGTCTGCATGCAGTATTTCTTCCAGGCTTGGGGTAACCGTGCGCCGACCACGAAATACCGTGACATGCTGTTGCACACGGCAACCGAGGAAATTGGTCATATCGAAATGTTGGCGACGGCCGTCGCGTTGAACCTCGAGAAGGCGCCGACGCATCTGCAGGAAGAAGCCGTCAAGGATAGCATCGTCGGCGCGGTGATGGGCGGCGAGAACCCCCGTCAGAGCATCGAGGGGATCATTCACAAGAATCTGTTGTCGGGCGGCATGGCCGCGATGCCGATGGATTCGGATGGCGTGCCGTTCAACATGAGCCACATCTACGCGAGTGGCAACATCACAGCGGACATGTATTGCAACGTCGCGGCCGAAAGCACGGGCCGTGTGCTCGCGGTGCGGCTGTTCAATGCGGCGCATGACGAGGGCATGAAGAAGATGCTCCATTACATGATTGCGCGCGATACGATGCATCAGCAACAGTGGCTCGCCGTCATCGAGGAACTTGGAGCGGAAGCGATGAACCTTCCGATCCCCAATAGCTTCCCGCAGGATATGGAAGACCAGCAGAACAACTATAATTTCTACGCGACATCGGTGGACGGGACCTTCCCAGAAGGCCGCTGGACGTCTGGACCGTCGATGGACGGCAAGGGCGAGTTCACGGTGTTCCGGAACGAACCGCTCGGCGAGGAGCCGGTGATGGGGCCAGCGCGTCCCGACAGCGGCGCACAGACGCAGCAGATCGGCTGAGCGTGACGCTGCGGGGGGCCGTCGCGCGCCCCGCAGCGATCGCTTTCCACCTGAGTATCGGAGAAGCAACATGGCCCTGGAGAGCATTGTCAGCGCGGCAAGATCCGCCTTGCAACATGCATTTTCATCCTCTGCCGACCCGGTGTCCGACCGCAATGCGGTGTTGCAGGATCTGCATCTGGCCGAAAAGGCGTGGGCAACGGATGATGTTCGGTCCGGCACCTGGTTCGTCCGCGAGGGCGACCATGTCGCGTTTGCGCCCACAACCCGAAATGGGGCGGCACTGACGATCAACGGGCAAACGACGAACTTCATTCCCGCAGACCGCTTTGCCGATTATTTGGTGAACATGCGGGTCGCGATCGAAGCCGGCGAATTCGATCGCGAGATTGCGGGCGCGCTGCATGGCGCGGCTGGCGCCGGGGGGACTGCAGAAGTTTCGGTCCCCGCGGCGCGACAGGGTAGTTCGCAGGATATCCATCAAGCGCAACAGGAGGAGGCGTTCGCGCGCGAGGGTCGCAATCCGGATGGATCCCTGTCTTCGGTCGTCGGCGGCGGATCGTAGCAACCGGGACTAACCATGCGGAGCGGCTCGCAGAAACGACGCACGCGGTGATTCCGGCAACGCTGCGCTCAAGGCACCGTCTTCAAAACCAGCGACGCAGAGAACACCCTCGAACGGTGAGCGCCGAGAAGCAAAACCGGCGGGAGCGCGTTTACCGGGCGACAGGGTCGAGTGGCACCTGCAAGCGCCACCTCATTCCCTCCGGCTTGTAGTCGAGCGCCACCTTCCCGCCAAGCGCGCGTGCGGTGCCGTCCGTCAGCAGATGAACCCCGAACCCGCGCCGATCGGGCGGTGTCACACGGGGGCCGTGATGCTCCACCCAGTGCATCCACAGATCGGTGCCCACTGGTGCGTTGAGGGTTCCCCAAACCAAGTCGACGCCGCCTTCGGGTACGGACAGTGCGCCATGTTTGATCGCGTTGGTTCCCAGTTCGTGCAACGCCAGCGTCAGCATCAGGACCGCATTACTGTCGATTCGGACATCCGGGCCATCACACCGTATGCGATCGTGACAGTCCGAATGATGCGCCAGAGCCTCGCGTACAGTGGCGCGAAGCGGTGCGGGTTTCCAATCAGTCCGAAGCAACAGGTCAATCGCGGTCCCCATCGCCGCGAGACGATCGCTCAGGATGTTGCGCGCTGCCTCAACCGGAACCTCGTCGCGAAGCGTCTGGTACACCAGTGACTGGGTTACCGAAATGATGTTGCCAAATCGATGGCGGATCTCGGACCGGACGAGATCAGCCGGCCCGGCCTCTCCGAGCATCATTTCAACGGTGCGCGGAGCTCTATCCGGATTGCGGACGGTTTGTGACCTTTTGCCGGTCTGGTGCCGATCAGGCATTGTCTTACTCCCGTTCGAAGGTTTTTACGCCATCTGTCTGCAAGAGATCATCGTGCGACGGGGCAGCGGCACACCGCGACGTGGCAAGGTAGGGATAGATTGGGCGAAAACTCGCGGCGCGGCGCAACTGTTCGGGATCGCTGATGATGATCTGATGCCCGCGACGTTCAATCAATCGTTCGCCACGGAGGGCCTTCAGGACACGATTGACGTGAACGGCGGTCAGGCCGAGCACGTCCGCGATTTCCTCCTGGGTGAGGGGCAAATGGTATCCGCGCGCGTCGGCGCGTTCAATCGCCTGCAGTCTCGTGAACAGATCGCACAGCAAATGTGCAACCCGCTCGCGTGCGGAACGTCGTCCAAGGCTGGCGATACGCGCTCCCAGCGCTGCGTTCTCGATTGCCAGCAGTTTGGCGAAAGCGCTTGCGATCGAGCTTTGCTGCATGAGCAATGCCCGCAGCGGCGAACACGCGATCCTCGCCACCGTACACTCCGTCAACGTCGTGACGGATTGGCTACAACGACCAAGGTAGAGCAGGCCGACATCGCAAACCTCGCCTGGCAGTAGCACCGTCGTAATCTGCCGCCGTCCGTCACTCAAAAGAGTGTAACGCCCCGCCCAGCCATCTAGCAAAATATGCAGATCGTCGCACGGGGTGTCCTGAAGAGCGATCCGCGTATGCGCGCGCAAGGTCTCGCGCTCCACTTCTAACGCCGCGATCTTGGACAATGCTTCACGGGGAAGACCTGTCAGTGAAGCCAATCGTTTGAGGAAAGGATGCTGTTCGCACCTACCGCCATTACGGGTGACGATGTGCGATCCGCCGTCACTTTTCGTGGGCTCTCCGAACACTTGCAACGGTGAAATCATAGGTTCCATCCTCATGCGGGTTTCGGTCGGGCTGACCCCCGATCACCTGTTTAAGGTATGATTTCGTCAGCGCGGACTTTGGTCCGCTACCGGACTAACTATCATCAAGGTGCAGCCAGCAGTGTAAGGCTTTTCCATCGCCGCGGCCCCGCAGGAACGTCACCGGCAGACCGCTTGCCGCCGCAGATATCCTCTGCAAATGTATGGACTTATCAGAGGGACATTATTCATGGTCAAACAGGCGAACGTCCGCAACTACTTGCTGCGCGGGATGAGCGCAGAGGACTTTGCTTTGCTCGCCCCGCACCTCGTCCCATGCACCGGCGGAAAAGGTGACGTCCTTTTTCGCAAGGAAGAGCCGGTCCACGACATATGGTTTCTCGAAAGCGGCATTTGCTCGCTGATCGCGATCTCCGCGGAAGGACAGCGCGTCGAAAGTGGGATCGTCGGCCGCGAGGGTTTCGCGCCCGTCGCGGTGGTCATGGGGAGCGACCGTGCACCGTATGAAGGGATCATCCAGCTACCCGACCACTGCTGGAAGATCCGTCTGGATATTCTGCTTAATGCGATCGATCAGAGCACGACGCTGCTGCCGTTTCTGTTGTTGTATATCCAGTCGCTCTCGACCCAGATCGCCTACACCGCGTTGTCGAACGCGGTCCATACGGTTGAGGAACGACTAGCTCGGTGGTTGCTCATGTGTAATGATCGCATCGATGCGCAGGACATGCCGCTGACGCACGAGTTCCTGTCGGTCATGCTGGCGGTGCGGCGGCCGAGCGTTACCACCTCGCTGCACGTACTTGAAAGCAACGGTTTCATCCGGTCCGAGCGCGGTTGTGTTACAATCCGTAACCGCGCGGCGATGGAAGAGTTCGCCGGCGACGCGTACGGCCCGCCCGAGCGCGAGTATGAACGGTTGTTGGGCAATCACTAGTGTCAACGCCGGTCGGATTCCAGGCCAGCGGGGCGGAGTAAAAGCAGGCCATTGTTGATGCGGGCCTGACGATATGAAGATGGCCCCGATCGGGGCCATCTTCATATCG
>NZ_JAKNQQ010000002.1 GCF_022662475.1 Sphingomonas sp. TREG-RG-20F-R18-01 | reverse complement strand
CGAAAGTGGTGCCCGGAAGAGGACTCGAACCTCCACGCCCTTGCGAGCGCCAGCACCTGAAGCTGGTGCGTCTACCAATTCCGCCATCCGGGCACTGGGTAGGTGGCGGGCCTTAGGGGAGGCTCGTTGGTCTTGTCAACACGCACGATGCTAGGCAGAGGACAGATCGACATTCGAGAAGGCGCTTTCGATGAACAACAAGCTGGTGACTTTGATCGGCGGCGGGGGTTTCCTCGGCCGCTATGTGGCGCAGGCGCTGCTGGAGCGCGGTGCGCGCGTGCGGATTGCGCAGCGCGATCCGCGCCGGGCGTTCTTCCTCAAGACTCAGGGCGGCCTCGGCCAGACGCAATTCGTCGCGGTCGATATCACCAAGCCCGAATCGATCGCTCATGCGGTCGCCGGAGCGGATGCGGTGGTGAACCTGGTCGGCATCCTCAGTGGCGACTTCCAGAAGATCCAGGTCGATGGCGCGCGCATCGTGGCGGAAGCGGCCGCCCGCGCCGGCGTGGCCACGCTTGTCCACATGTCGGCGATCGGCGCGGATAGCGCGTCCGAATCGGCCTATGGCCGCTCGAAGGGCGAAGGCGAGGCTGCGGTCCGTGCCGCCTTCCCTACTGCAACGATCCTGCGCCCGTCGATCGTGTTCGGCCGCGAGGACCAGTTCCTCAACCGCTTCGCTGGAATGATCAGCAGCGCGCCGGTCGTGCCGGTGCTCCGCACCGGTACCAGGTTCCAGCCGGTCTATGTCGGCGACGTGGCGCAAGCCGTCGTCAAGGCGCTCGACGAACCCGCGCTCGCCGCGGGCAAGACGTTCGAGCTCGGCGGCCCCGACACGATCACGATGGGCGCCTTGATCCGCTGGATCGCCAAGACGACCGGCCACAAGCGCCCGATCGTCGAGTTGCCCGATACGATCGGTGCCGCGATCGCAGGGCTCGGCTTCCTGCCGGGCGCGCCGATCACCAAGGACCAGTGGAAGATGTTGGCCAACGACAATGTCGTCGCGGCTGGAGCGAACGGGCTCGATACGCTAGGGATCACGCCGACGCCGCTCGACGCTGTCGCACCGGTCTGGCTGGTGCGGTACCGCAAGGGCGGTCGTTTCTCGGCACCTGCCGCCGCCTGACGCGCGCGGCGGGACCGACCACCGATCACCGGCCTCGGGGGGCCGTAAAAGGGGACTTTCGTGAACGAGATCATCAGCATCATCCTCCTCGGCATCGTCGAGGGGGTCACCGAGTTCCTGCCCGTCTCCTCGACCGGCCATCTGATCCTCGCGACCAAGCTGCTGGGCTATGACGCGACCCGCTGGGGTGCGTTCAACGTGATCATCCAGCTCGGCGCGATCCTCGCCATCGTGGTGCTGTACTGGCGGACGTTCTGGGCGGTCGGCATGGGCGTGCTCAAGCGCGAGCCCAAGTCGTTGCTGTTCGTCCGCAACGTGCTCGTCGCGTTCGTGCCCGCAGCGGTGATCGGTCTTGCGATCCACAAGCAGATCGAGGCGTTGCTCGGCAATGCCGAGGTGGTGGCGATCGCGCTGATCGTCGGCGGGCTTGCGATCATCGCGGTCGAGCGGCTTGCCCCCAAGAGCGACATCGTCGGGGTCGCGGACATTCCACTGCCCAAGGTGATCGGGATCGGCTTCCTGCAATGCCTCGCAATGGTTCCCGGGGTCAGCCGGTCCGGCGCGACGATCCTCGGTGCGCTTGCGCTCGGCGTGGAACGGCGGACCGCGGCGGAGTTCAGCTTCTTCCTCGCGATCCCGACGATGCTCGGCGCGACGACGCTCGAACTGGTCAAGAACCGGCACGAGCTGATGAGCGGCCAGGGCGTCGGCCTGGGCGCGATCGCGCTGGGGTTTGCGGTGGCGTTCGTCGTCGCCTTGCTGGTTGTGAAGTGGTTCATCGGCGTGGTCACGCGCTACGGCTTCGTCCCGTTTGCGGTGTACCGGATCATCGCGGGTGCCGTTGCCCTCGCCTGGCTCTCGACACTTTAAGGCCGACTCGGTCCTAATAATACTCCGATCTTTGCGGCCTACCTATCCACGACCGCACTGGCCGGTTTAATAGGTCATATATGCTGACCATAATGTCGGTTTCACGGTGACAACGACATAAAAGTACGATATGCGCCGCCTTCTCGAAAGGATGGGTGCATGGCGGACTCTTTGCTGCTCAAGTTTGTAGATCGCGACCAGGCCTATCCGGCCAAGCGCGAGCCCGAGCTGCGGGCGGAGGATTTTGAGGAAATCGCGGATCGCTATGCGGTCCCCGATGCCGAGGAACAAGCCGGGCGCTGTTCGCAGTGCGGCGTGCCGTATTGCTCGGTGCATTGCCCGCTCCACAATCACATCCCCGACTGGCTCCGCCTGACCGCAGAGGGGCGTCTGCGCGAAGCCTATGAACTGAGCAACGCCACCTCGACCATGCCCGAGATCTGCGGCCGGATCTGCCCGCAGGACCGGCTGTGCGAGGGCAATTGCGTGATCGAATTCTCCGGCCACGGCGCGGTGACGATCGGCGCGGTCGAGAAGTTCATCACCGATACCGCGTGGGAAGAAGGTTGGGTCGAACCGCTCGTCGTCGGCCCCGCACGCGGCCAGTCGGTCGGCGTGATCGGTGCTGGCCCCGCTGGCCTGTCGGCGGCGGAATATCTCCGCGGCAACGGCTATGACGTCCACGTCTATGACCGCTATGATCGCGCGGGCGGATTGCTGACCTATGGCATCCCCGGGTTCAAGCTGGAGAAGCCAGTGGTCACGCGCCGCGTCGAACGGCTCAAGGCGGGCGGGATCGTGTTCCACGAGAGCTTCGAGGTCGGTCGCGATGCGACGCTCGACGAATTACGCCAGCGCCATGACGCGCTGCTGATCGCGACCGGCGTGTACAAGGCGCGCGCGATCAAGGCCCCCGGCGTCGAGCGTGACGGCGTGGTCGATGCACTCGACTTCCTCACCGCCTCCAACCGCAAGAATTTCGGCGATGCCGTCCCCGCGTATGACGATGGTAGCCTCAACGCGGCGGGCAAGCATGTCGTCGTGATCGGCGGCGGCGATACCGCGATGGACTGCGTGCGCACCGCGATCCGCCAGGATGCGGCGTCGGTGAAGTGCCTCTACCGCCGCGACCGCGCCAACATGCCGGGCTCGCAACGCGAAGTGAACAACGCCGAGGAGGAAGGCGTCGAGTTCGTCTGGCTCTCCGCGCCCGAAAGCTTCGTCGGCGAAGGCAGCGTGTCGGGCGTCAAGGCGAGCGCGATGCGGCTCGGCGCCCCCGATGCGAGCGGGCGACGCGCGCCCGAGATCGATCCCGAGGGCGGGTTCGACCTGCAGGCCGATCTCGTCATCAAGGCGCTCGGCTTCGACGCCGAGGATCTGCCGCGGCTGTTCGATGCGCCCGAGCTTGGCGTGACACGCTGGGGCACGGTGCTGGTCGACAACAAGACGCTGATGACCTCGCTCGACGGCGTGTTCGCGGCTGGCGACATCGTGCGCGGCGCGTCGCTGGTGGTGTGGGCGATCCGCGACGGACGCGACGTTGCGGCGAGCATGCATGCGTTCCTGAAGGCGAAAGCGAGTGCGGCGAGGAAAGCGGCATGAAATACGCCTGTATCGCCGCGGTTGCTCTGGCTTTCGGCGCGCCTTCGGCCTTTGCGCAGGGCGTGCCGGTTGCTGCCCCTAAAACCGCTGCTCCCCTCGATCCCGCTCGGCTGGCGGTGGCGCAGCGAATCGCGGCACGGCTCCTGCCCCCCGGCATCTACAAGCAGATCATGTCGGGATCGATGGATGCCATCGTCGGAAGCGTGGGCGGTGCCATGAAGGCCATGCCGCTTGGGCAGATCGCTCAGATGGGCGGGATGAAGGTCGAGGATGCGCAGAAACTCGACAAGATCGATCTGACGCAGATCATGGCCATCTACGACCCGCATTGGGAGGAGCGTCAGCAACGCATGATGCACGCGATGTTCGGCGCGATGGGCGAGTTCTTCACGACGATGGAGCCCGAGCTGCGCGACGGCATGGCGCGGGCCTATGCCAATCGCTTTTCGCTGGCCGAGTTGACCGATCTGGATCGCTATTTCGGAACGCCCACCGGGGCCAAATATGCAGCCACGGTCACCACGATCATGACCGACCCCGCAGTCATGAATTCGATGAAGGACATGATGCCCAAAATGATGCAGCAAATGCCGCATTTCATGGAGGTGGCCAAGCAGGCGACCGCATCGCTGCCGCCGCCGCGACGGATGGAAGACCTGACCCCGGCTGAGAAAGCGCGCCTCGCGAAGGCGATGGGTACCGAAGAGAACAAGCTGCAAGACCCCAAGGGCACATCATGACCAACATGGACTCCGAACGCCTCCGCCTCGCCGAGCACGGCATGTATCGCCCCGAATTCGAGGGCGATGCGTGCGGCGTCGGGCTCGTCGCCGCGGCCGATGGCACGCCGTCGCGCCGGGTCGTGCAATCCGCGATCGATGCGCTGAAGGCGGTGTGGCACCGCGGCGCAGTCGATGCGGATGGCAAGACCGGCGATGGCGCGGGCCTGCACATCGACTTGCCGCTCAAGTTCTTCGACGATGCGGTCGCCGCCTCGGGCCATCGCCAGATGCCCAACCGGCTCGCGGTCGGCATGATCTTCCTGCCGCGCACCGATCTCGGCGCGCAGGAGGCGTGCCGCACGATCGTCGAAAGCGCGATAATCGAGGAAGGCTATACCATCTATGGCTGGCGCCAGGTCCCGGTCGACGTGTCGGTGATCGGCCAGAAGGCGCAGGCGACTCGCCCCGAGATCGAGCAGATCATGATCGCGGGCCCCCTGCCCGGCGACCAGACCGCCGCCGAGTTCGAGAAGAACCTCTACCTCGTCCGCCGCCGGATCGAGAAGCGCGTGATCGCGGCACAGATCCAGGGCTTCTACGTCTGCTCGCTGTCGTGCCGGTCGATCATCTACAAGGGCCTGTTCCTCGCGGAATCCTTGTCGGTCTTCTACCCCGATCTGCGCGACCCGCGGTTCGAGAGCCGTGTCGCGATCTTCCATCAGCGCTATTCGACCAACACCTTCCCGCAATGGTGGCTGGCGCAGCCGTTCCGCTGCCTCGCGCACAATGGCGAGATCAACACGATCCGCGGCAACAAGAACTGGATGCTCAGCCACGAGATCAAGATGGCGAGCCTGTCATTCGGCGATCAGTCCGAGGACATCAAGCCGGTGATCCCCGCAGGCGCATCCGATACCGCAGCGCTCGATGCGGTGTTCGAGGCGATCTGCCGCTCGGGTCGCGACGCCCCCACCGCCAAGCTGATGCTGGTGCCCGAGGCAATGGCGGATTCGGTCGACATGCCCGCCGATCATCTCTCCATGTACCAGTATCTCGCGTCGGTGATGGAACCGTGGGACGGCCCCGCCGCGCTCGCGATGACCGATGGCCGCTGGGCGGTCGCGGGGATGGACCGCAACGCGCTGCGCCCGCTGCGCTATGTCCGCACGGTCGACGGGATCGTCATCGTCGGGTCGGAAAGCGGGATGGTCGTCGTCCCCGAATCGACGATCGTCGAGAAGGGTCGGCTCGGGCCGGGCCAGATGCTCGCGATCGATCTCGACGAGGGCGTGCTGTACCATGACCGCGCGATCAAGGATCAGATCGCGGGCGAGGCGGATTACGCCGCGATGATCGGCGCGTTCAAGCGGATCGAGGCGCTGCCGCAGCCCGCCGAGGACGCGATCATGCGTTTCGATCGCGCCGACCTCACGCGCCGTCAGGTCGCGGCGGGGCAGACGCTCGAGGACATGGAGCTGATCCTGTCGCCGATGGTCGAGGGCGCGAAGGAAGCGATCGGCTCGATGGGCGACGATACGCCGCTCGCGGTCATCTCGGACAAGCCACGCCTGATCAGCCAGTTCTTCCGGCAGAATTTCAGCCAGGTCACCAACCCGCCGATCGACCCGTTGCGCGAACGCCATGTGATGTCGCTCAAGACGCGCTTCGGCAATCTCGCCAACATCCTCGATACCGAGGATCGGCGCGACGGCGTGCTCGTCCTGCAATCACCCGTGCTCGACGGCACCGCTTGGGCGCAGCTCAAGGCGCATTTCGGCGCGCAGGCGGCAGAGATCGACTGCACCTTCGAGGCAGGCGGCGGGCCCGAAACGCTCCGTGCAGCCATTGCCCGCATCCGTGCCGAAGCAGTGACGGCGGTGCGCCAGGGCAAGAGCGAACTGTTCCTGACCGACATGGCGATCGGCGTCGACCGGATCGGCATCGCGGGCGTCCTCGCGGCGGCGGCGGTGCATACGCACCTCGTCCGCATGGGGCTGCGCTCCTACGCCAGCATCAACATCCAGACTGCGGAATGCCTCGACACGCATTATTATGCGGTGCTGATCGGCGTCGGCGCGACCACCGTCCACGCCTATCTGGCCGAGGCGTCGATCGCGGATCGCCAGGCGCGCGGGCTGTTCGGCGCGCTGACCCTCGCCGAATGTCTGGCCCGGCATCGCACCGCGGTGGACGAAGGGTTGCTCAAGATCATGTCGAAGATGGGGATCGCGGTGATCTCCAGCTATCGCGGCGGCTATAACTTCGAGGCGGTCGGCCTCAGCCGCGCTCTCGTCAACGACCTGTTCCCCGGCATGCCCGCGAAGATCTCGGGCGAAGGCTATGCCTCGCTCCACCTCAACGCGCAGCTTCGCCACGACAAGGCGTTCGACGAGGGCGTCGCCACGCTCCCGATCGGCGGCTTCTATCGCCAGCGCCACACCGGCGAGACGCACGCCTACTCGGCGCAGCTGATGCACCTGCTGCAGAACTCGGTCGCGACCGACAGCTATTCGACCTATCTGCAATTCGCGCGCGGGGTTGAGGCGCTGCCCCCGGTCTATCTGCGCGACTTGCTCCAGTTCAAATATCCCGACGAGGGCATCCCGGTCGACCAGGTCGAGGCGATCACCGAGATCCGCAAGCGCTTCGTGACGCCGGGCATGTCGCTCGGCGCGCTCAGCCCGGAGGCGCATGAGACGCTCGCGATCGCGATGAACCGGATCGGCGCCAAGGCCGTGTCGGGTGAAGGCGGCGAGGATACCGAACGCTTTTCCCCGCGTGCCAATGGCGACAACGCCAATTCGGGCGTCAAGCAGATCGCCAGCGGGCGCTTCGGCGTGACCGCGGAATATCTCAACGCCTGCGAAGAGATCGAGATCAAGGTCGCGCAGGGGGCGAAGCCCGGCGAAGGCGGGCAGCTGCCCGGTTTCAAGGTGACCGAGTTCATCGCCAAGCTGCGCCATGCGACCCCGGGGGTGACGCTCATCTCGCCGCCGCCGCATCACGACATCTATTCGATCGAGGATCTTGCGCAGCTCATCTACGACTGCAAGCAGATCAACCCGACCGCGCGGGTGTGCGTCAAGCTCGTCTCCTCCGCCGGGATCGGCACGGTCGCGGCGGGCGTGGCGAAGGCGCATGCCGACGTCATCCTGATCGCAGGCCATGTCGGCGGCACCGGTGCCTCCCCGCAGACCAGCATCAAATATGCCGGGACGCCGTGGGAGATGGGTCTTTCCGAGGTTAATCAGACTCTTACGCTCAACGGCCTGCGCGGGCGGATCAAGCTGAGAACCGACGGCGGGCTCAAGACCGGGCGCGACATCGTCATCGCGGCGATCCTCGGCGCGGAGGAGTTCGGGATCGGCACGCTGTCGCTCGTCGCGATGGGCTGCATCATGGTGCGCCAGTGCCATTCGAACACCTGCCCGGTCGGCGTCTGCACGCAGGACCCGAAACTGCGCGAGAAGTTCACCGGTACGCCGGAAAAGGTCATCAATCTCATGACCTTCATCGCCGAGGAAGTCCGCGACATCCTCGCCCGGCTGGGCTTCCGCAGCCTCGACGAAGTGATCGGCCGGACCGAATTGCTCCGGCAGGTCAGCCGCGGTGCGGAACATCTCGACGATCTCGACCTCAACCCGATCCTCGCCAAGGTCGATGCGCCCGACGACCAGCGCCGCTTCAGCCTGACGACGCGGCGCAACGAAGTCCCCGACAGCCTCGATGCGCAGATCATCAAGGATGCGGGCGCGGTGTTCAGCCGGCGCGAGAAGATGCAGCTGACCTATTCGGTCCGCAACACGCACCGCGCGGTCGGCACGCGGCTGTCGAGCGAGATCACGCGGACCTTCGGCATGTCGGCGCTCGCGGACGGGCATGTCCACGTCCGGCTGCGCGGGTCGGCGGGGCAAAGCCTCGGCGCGTTCCTGTGCAAGGGGATCACGCTCGAGGTGTTCGGCGACGCCAATGACTATGTCGGCAAGGGCCTGTCGGGTGGCATCATCGCGGTGCGCCCGGTGGTGAGCTCGCCGCTCGCGTCGCAGGACAATACGATTATCGGCAACACGGTGCTCTACGGCGCCACGTCGGGCAGCCTTTATGCGGCTGGTCAGGCTGGCGAACGCTTCGCCGTCCGCAACTCGGGCGCGAACGTCGTGGTCGAGGGCTGTGGGGCGAACGGGTGCGAATATATGACCGGCGGGACCGCGGTCGTGCTGGGACCGGTCGGCGCGAACTTCGGCGCTGGCATGACCGGCGGGATGGCGTTCATCTACGATGCCGACGGCAGCTTCGCGCGGCGTGCCAACCCTGACAGCATCACGTGGAACCGGCTGTCGTCGCTGCATTGGGAAGCGGTCCTGCTCGGCATGGTCCGCGCGCATCATGCCGCGACCGACAGCAAATGGTCGGGCGCGCTGCTCGACGACTGGGGCCGCGTGGTGGATCGCTTCTGGCAGGTGGTGCCGAAGGAAATGCTGACCCGGCTGAGCCATCCGCTCGACGACCGGGTGGAGCAGGTGGCAGCGGAGTAGCGAGGGAACGCTGCGCCTTGGCAGCAAAGCGCACCGGACTGGCCGCGCAAGAGCGTTCTTCATTGAGTTAAAGTTACCTCCCCGGCGAAGGCCGGGGTCCAAGAGTGGCGCGGTCGTTCTTTAGCGTTGCGCGAAGGAACGTCGGCCGGCGCAATTGGGCCCCGGCCTTCGCCGGGGGGGGGGGGTGATTGCAGCGAGGTGTTGCCTGCTGCTAACCCTACCCGGCCTTGCCGATCGACGCCCGCCCGCAAATCTGCTACAGGCAAGCCCTGACCGCACTCCAAAAGGTACGCCATGCGCCTGTATCTCCTAGGTTTGTTCGCCCTCACCGCCGCCGCCCCGGCGTTCGCGCGGGAGCCTGCCCCTCGTCCCGCGCCGCAGATCGACGCGGCGCAGGTCGGCGCGCTCCTGTCGAATCCGCTGGTCCAGGAAGGGCTCGCCGCGGTCGTCGACCAATATGCGAACGCCTTGCTTCAGACCCGCGTCGGGCCGGTGGCGAAACTGGCGGGTCCGGACGCGGGCGTCCGGCAGGAGGATACGCTCGGTGACGTAATCGGGCGGCAGGATCCGCATTATGCGGATCATCTCCATCGCGGTGCCAAGGGTGCGATCGCCGCGACCGGACAGGCGGCGAAGGATGTCGCCAGCATGTCCGCCGAGCTTCAGCGCACCGCCGACCGGCTTCGCGCGGTCCTGGGCAACAGCGGTTTGAGTCTGGATTCGGCGCGGTAAATAGCGCTTGCTACTGGTATCGGCAGTTCAGAGATTTCGTGCTGCTTCGCTTCACGCTTCCCCGGCGAAGGCCGGGGCCCAGTGGAGATGGCCGAGGTAACGTAGCGCAGCCGCCCCTTTCCTCCGGTGCGCTCCTGGGCCCCGGCCTTCGCCGGGGAAGGTCAGAAGAGTGGTTCGGATAGTGATTCTGGGAGCGATCCGGCGCCGCGTTAATGCGTGACAACAGTTCCCCGCCCCCCGCGCCCATCGTCGCAAATGCCCATGCGCCCGACCGATAAATCCCCCGCGCCATCTTCCCCCTGCGGCGTGCAGCTTCTACCACGGCGGGCATGTGGCAACTTTACCAATTCCCGCTCTGCCCGTTCTCGCGCAAGGTCCGGCTCCTGCTGGGCGAAAAGGGCATCGGCTATGAACTCGTCCGCGAGAGCCCGTGGGAGCGCCGCGACGAATTTCTCGACATGAACCCGACCGGGCAGGTGCCGGTGCTCGCCGACCAGTCACGCGGGATTTTGCTGATGGATTCCATGGCGATCTGCGAATATCTCGAGGAGACGGTCGAGAAGTCCGCCATGATCAACGGCACCGCGACCAGCCGCGCCGAAATCCGCCGCCTCGTCGCCTGGTTCGATTCGCAATTCTTCGCCGACATCGTCGCGCCGTTGCTCCATGAGCGCATGGAGAAGCGGCTCGTCACCAAGGAGCCGCCCGATTCGAAGCGGCTGCGCGATGCGATGAAGGCGGCGGTGCGGCATCTCGATTATACCGATTATCTGCTCGACCATCACAACTGGATGGCGGGCGCGACGATGAGCCTCGCCGATCTTGCCGCCGCGGCGCAGATTTCGGTCGCGGACTATCTCGGCGGGATCGACTGGAAGAACCACGAACAGACCGCGAAATGGTATCGCGGGTTCAAGAGCCGCCCGAGCTTCCGGCCGCTGCTGTCCGAGCGGATGGAGGGAATCATGGCGCCGAAACATTATGACGATGTCGACTTCTGAACCCGCGCCCCCCGAAGTCCCTGGCCAGATCAGCTTCGAGGACTTCCGCAAGGTCGATATCCGTGTCGGCACGATCGTCGAGGCGCTGCCCTTCCCCCAGGCGCGCAAGCCCGCGTTCCGACTGGTGATCGACTTCGGGCCGGAGATCGGCCTCAAGCGATCTTCGGCCCAGATTACCGTCCATTATACCCTGGAAACCCTCGTCGGGCGGCAAGTCGCCGCGGTCGTGAACTTCCCGCCCCGGCAGATTGGCCCGGTGATGTCGGATGTCCTTACGCTCGGGTTTCCGGATGCGGCGGGGGAGGTCGTGCTGCTCCAGCCGGGGCACGGCGTTCCCGATGGCGGACGCTTATTCTAGCGCGATCCGTTCCGCCCGGCGTGTCTGCCACACGATCAACGCCAGCAGCGGCAGCGCGATATCGAGATAAAGCGCAAAGCTGAACCACGCACCCCACCCGCCATAGCGGTTGAGCACCGTGGCAAGCGTACCGCGCAGGAACATCGCCTCGAAATTGCTCGTCCACACCGGGCTGGCCAGCGCCTCGGACGCGAACATGTCCGTGCTGGTGATGATCAGGTTGATCACGATCGAAACCCCCAGCAGGGCAACGGCCGCCCAGCGGAGCGCTTGCCGCCGGAGCGCGGCCCATGAAGGCGCAAGCCCGATCGCCAGGAACGGGATTGCCGGCACCGAGTGGCGCGGACCGACCGAAGCGCCGCCGTCCCAATAATAATAGGATGCGTTGATCGACAGCACGATGGCGATCACCGCGATCGCCAGGCAACCGAGATCGCGGGTGGTTCTGTCGCGGACCATCAGTCCGAGGCCGACCGCACCCAGTACCAGGACCGGCGCGACCCACAACAAACCGCGCCGAAGCCCGAACAGGATCTCCCAGAAGACAAACGGCTTGGGGTAGGTCAGCCCGAACAGCCCCTCGTTCATTCCCTTGAAGCCGACGACACCCTGGTAGCCGAGGACGAATGGCGTACCGAACGCCACCTGATCATAGGCAAGCACCGGCAGCACCGCGACACCCGCCATGACCGCCGCAACCGCATACATCCGAAGCCGGATCGGGCGGGTCACCCCGCGTGTCCGCCACAAGGCCCAGACCCCGATCGCGACCCCCGCCAGCGCCGCCTGAAATTCGATCGCCACCGCGAACCCGAGCGCGAGTCCCGCCATCACCGGATATCGCCAGCGCCGCAGCTCGCGCGCGCCCGCCGTCCCACGCCAGATCGCCCAGGTCGCGATCAGGAAAAGCGCGGCGACGGGGGCATGGCCGAACAACGTCGTCGACCAGCCCCAGACGACCGATCCCAACGCATACCCCAGCGCGGCAAACACTCCGGCCGCCGGGCTGCCGGTCAGTCCCGTACCGAGGTCGAGCAGCAGCACAGCGGCAAAGGCGGTCAGGACGGCGGAACTGTAGGCAACCGCGAGCGACAGCCGCACGCCCAGAAACGTGCGAAGCCGCGGGTTGGCGATATCGATCACCTCGTCCAGCGACTGTTTGCCGGTCGCCGCATTGGCCGCCCAGACCGCCGGCACCGCGATCAGCGTCATGCCCGGCGCCTTGTCCATGTAATAATGGCGCATCGCGCCCTTGCCGAACTGCGCCTTGTCGATCGTCAGCGACTGGTACCGGTCGATCTTCGCATCCCCACGTTCGACCAGCGATATCGCGGCGAACAGGCGGGTCGCGTTGTTCGGATTGAACGCATAGGAGCCGAACCACACGCACGACAGCCACACGAGCACGAACAGCATCAGCGCGACCCCGTGCGGGCCACGCGCACCGGCGCCCGCGCCGCGCGGGCGGGCAGCGACCCCCGAATCAGCCAACGACGATCAGCCTCGAACCGCCCGGCGCGGCCAGACTATTCAAGGGCCCTGTCGACCGCGCGCTGGTCAGCCTTGGCGGCCTGTTTCTCGCGCTTATACTGCTGCCCGCGTTGCGCCAGGCACCCCGTCGCGCCGCCGGCGCCGACGTTGGAGCAGCTGCCGATCCCTTCCACCCCGACCTTGTCGTTGGCCTGCGCCTTGGCGGCCCAGCTCTCGTTCTGCGGCGTCACCTCGAGTTCCCGCAACTCCTTCGGAATGCGGAACTGCTCACCTGGCGGACGGCGAACACACACGACGATCTCGTTGCCATTCGCATCGGTCGGGCACTTCTGGCTGCCGTAGATGGTCAGGGTCGGTGCGGGCACGTTCTGCGCGGCGACCGGCGTCGGTACCAGCAGGCCGGGGACCGAAACCGTGAGGGCGGTCGCGGCGAGCGTCAGCCGGGTAAACAGGGGGCGGGTCATCACTCTCTCCGTCAAATACGTTTGGCTGTGGCGATGGCCACCTTGCAGCCGAGCCGGATCAGACCGCTCAATACGGGGTAGCCCACTGCGTTTTCCGCGCCGGCAGCCAGCGCGGTTTCGCGATGTTCGACTTCCTCCGCCTGGAAATCGCGGATCGCGTCCGACAATTCCGGGTCGCTGTCGCCCAGCGCTACCAGCTGGTCCTCATAATGCTTGTCGATCTCGGTCTCGACCGCCGCGGTACACGCCATCGCGGCCTCCGGACTGATCGCCGCGGTGATCGCTCCCAACGCAAACCCCGCGACGTTCCAGACGGGTTCCAGCAAGGTGGGACGCACGCTGCGGCGTGCCATCATCGCATCGAAGAACGCGCGGTGGCGCTCCTCCTGGTTGGCCATGCCGGCAATCGCCCGCGCCGCCGGGCTGCGATCGCCCAGGACGGCCAGCTGTCCCGCATAGATCCGTGTCGCCCCGAATTCGCCGGCCTGATCGACCCGGATCATCGACCGGCTCGCACGCCGCGCATCGCCTGGCTTCCAGCCGCTCATGATCGTTTTCCTCGCATCGTCCAGAAGATGGCGATTGCCCCTGCGATCGAAAAGACCGCGTTGAACCCCGCGAGCGAAATACCGCCGAGCCGCCATTGGGCCACGTCGCACCGCACGATCGGCGCCTTCATGATCGAGTCGAGCGTGACGGGCCCGGTCATCGTCGAGGTGCATTCGGTAAACCCCTGCCACCAGTGATATTCGACCCCGGCATGAAACACGCCGATCAGCCCGCTGACCAGGATCGCAACGCCTGCAAGCGCCACCAGCAGCCGTTGCGCCGTCCGCCCCGGGGCCACGAAGGCGAGCGCCGCCAGGACGATCGCCGCGGCATGCGGATAGCGCTGGAACCAGCACAGTTCGCAGGGATACAGTTTGCCGACATATTGCGACACCAGGGCCCCGCCGAGCAGGGCGACCGGCACGAGCAATGCCAGCAGGCGTGCGGTTGGGAAGCGATCTCGCGTCATCCTACTTCGCCGCCGTTGCCGAACGCGGTGCCGCGCTGCTCAGCCGCCCGATCGTCTGCAACGCATAACTCAACTGGAAATCGTCGATCCCCTTGGCCTTGAGCTGGTCCGGGGTGGCGCCAAAGCGCGGATCCGTCTTGGTATCTTCCTCGATCGCAGCGTTGTCCGCCTTGACTTCGTTGATCAGATGGCGGCGCAGATCGTCTTCGCGGAACACCGGCCGCGACTTGTAATCCGGATCGGAAATCTGCGGCACCGCGATATCGGGTTCGATCCCGCCTTCCTGGACCGAACGGCCCGACGGCGTGTAGTAGCGCGACGTGGTCAGCCGCAGCGCCGCGTTGGCACCCAGGTCGATCACGGTCTGGACCGAGCCCTTGCCGAACGACCGCTCGCCCATGACCAGCGCGCGGTGATGGTCCTGCAGCGCGCCCGCGACGATCTCCGAGGCCGAAGCCGTCCCCGCATTGGTCAACACGATGATCGGCAGGCCATGCGCAAGGTCACCCTTGACGTAGCTTTCGGCGTAGAACGGCTCGATATCGGACTTGTCCCGCCCGCGCTGCGAGACGATCTCACCGCTGCTGAGGAAATTGTCGGCGACCGCGATCGATTCATCCCGCAGCCCCCCGCCATTGTCGCGCAGATCGACGACATACCCCAGCGGATCATGCCCGATCTGCTTCTGGATGCCCTTGATCGCGGCGGTCACCGCATCGCCGGTATGTTCCGAGAAGGCATTGATGTTGATGATGCCGACACCGTCCTTGACGCTCCACTTGACGGGCTTCTGCACGATCTTCTCGCGGACCAGCGCGACCTCGATCGGTTTGTCGCGACCCGGGCGCAACAGGGTGAGGCTCACCTTAGAGCCGGGCGCACCGCGCATCTGCGTGATCGCCTCGTCGAGCGTCTGGCCGAAGATCAGCTTGCCGTTGATATGCGTGATGTAATCCCCGGACTTGATCCCGGCACGCCAGCCCGGCGAATCCTCCTGCGGCGCGATGACCTTGATCGCGCCGTCCTGCATCGTCACGGTCAGGCCAAGCCCGCCATAACTGCCGAGCGTCTGGATCCGCAGATTGTCGTAGTCGAGCCCGGTCTCATACGCACTGTGCGGGTCGAGTGCCGCCAGCATGCCGTCGATCGCACCCTTGACCAGCGTCTTGTCGTCGACCTTGTCGACATATTCCGCCTTCACGCGATTATAGACGTCGAGGAATACCGACATCTCGCGATAGGTCCCCGTATCGACCGCGGCCATCGCGCTGGTGCCGACCGGCACGATCGCCAGCACCGCCGCAATGACGGAGGCTTGCAGCAGGGACGTGGAAAAGCGCGACATCGGCGAATACTCGAACGGCAAGAGGGTATCGAGGCACCGTAGCCGGGTTTACGTCATGGTCAAAGCACAGGACGCATGAACCGCAGCGGAACGAGCCTTACCGCGATCAGCCGAGCAGCGGGGTCATGTCGACCGGCCGGTCGCGCCGCCGCAGTTCGACGGTAATGCGGGCAGCTGGCCCCGAGGCGGCCGTGCCGATGCGTGCCCCCTGGTCGACGCGCGCGCCGACCGCGACCGTGGCTTGCCCCAGTCCCGCCAGGAGCGACGTCCATCCACCGCCATGATCCAGGATGATGACGACCCCATAGCCCCGAAACGGCCCGGCAAAGGCAACGCGGCCCGCCGCAGGTGCGACGATGTCCGCCCCTTCCCCCGTCGAGAGAGTCAGCCCGCGCGATCGTACGCCGGCATCGGACAGTTCGCCGAACCCGATGACGACCCGACCCCGGACCGGCAGGCGATAGGGTGCGCCGCCGCCCCACCCGCCCCGACCCATCGACAGGGTCGCGCCCGGTCGCAAGGGGCGTGGAACGGGTCCGGGAAGCGCAGCGAGCTGTTGCAATGTCGCCGTCTGGGTATCGGCCTGGTCCATCGAATCGACGATGTCGCGCGCCGTCTCCCCCAGGGCAATCGCGCGATCCGATTCAAACAAGGCGTCCCGCCCGAGCGCCTGCGCGCGCGCGCGATGCGTCGCCTCTAGCCGGGTAAGCGCGAGCCGCTGCTCCTCGAGTTGGAACCGGCTTCTGGAGAGAGCCTGGCCCGCGAGCGTGGCCTGCGCCTGCAACGTCCGCGTCTGCGCCACCTCGTCACGGATACCCTGCGTCTTCTCGCGGATTACCGGCAGCGTGCTGGCCAGCACGGCACGAACGTGAACGAGATCTTCGATCGATCCAGGCTGCACCACGCTGATGATGGCCGGTCGCCGCGCTAGGGATTGCAACGCCGCCAACAGCCGGGCGAGCGGCTGCTGCTGCTCCGCAAGCCGTCCGCGCTGATCCTCGAGCAGGCGATCCACGATCGCCACCCGTGCCTGCCCGGCGACGATATCCGCCTCGGCCTGCTGGATCCGGGCCACGACCGCAGCCTCGCGCGCCTGCGCTTGCCGCGCCAGATCCTGCTCCGATGATGCCCGGCGTTCCAGCGCCATGGAGCGCGCCGCCGCCGCGGCGGATTCGATCTTGGCGCGGGCCAGCAATGCGCGGTGATCGATCGACTGTTGCGCGGGCGCGCCGCTGCCGACAGCGATCCCGCTGAGCGCGACCGCAACCATGCGCGCGCGTGCCCGCATGCTCATCCCTCGCGGTGATACGGATGGTTGGCAAGAATGCTGGTCGCGCGCCACAATTGCTCCGCCAACATCGCGCGTGCCAGCAGATGCGGCCACGTCGCGCGACCAAAGCTGAGCAGGAGGTCGGCGCTGGCGCGCGCCACGTCGTCAAAGCCGTCCGCTGCGCCGATCAGGAAGCGAGTTTCGCGAACACCGGAATCGCGCCACTTTTCCAGCGTTGTCGCGATGTCTCGCGATGGCAGCACGACCCCCGTCTCGTCCAGCATCACGATACGCGTCCCAGGGTCGACCGCGGGCATCTTGCCCCCGACATCGGGAAGCTCGGTCAGCCGGTACGGCCAGGACAAACGTTTGACATAGCGCTCGACCAGTTCGGCCTCGGGCCCTCGCCCGATCCGCCCGCGCGCAACGATATGCAGCAGCATCGGCCCCCACCTGTCCGACCGTTCGCGCCGCGACGCGAACGGCGCGCTTTACGCTTCGGCGCCGAACGGATCGGGCGCGACGGGCGGCGTAGGCGCGTCGCCAAACGCCCACATCCGCTCCAGATTATAGAAGCTGCGGACTTCCGGGCGGAACAGATGGACGATCACGTCGCCCGCATCGATCAGCACCCAGTCGGCGGTCGGCAGGCCTTCGATCCGGGTCGAGCGGCGGAGTTCGCCCTTGATCTTCTCGGACAGCTTCTGCGCCATCGACGCGACCTGACGGGTCGAACGACCGCTGGCGATCACCATATAGTCGGCAATGGTCGATTTGCCCGCCAGCGGGATGGAAATGGTGTCGACCGCCTGGTCGTCGTCGAGCGACGCGAGCACGAGCCGATGCAGCGCCTCGACCTCATCGGGTTCGGACGCGCGATACACAGGAGAAGATGAGGCCAAGTCGGTTCCTATTCAGCAGAGACAGCATCTGGCAGGAAATGCCGCTGCCAGGCGGGGTCGGCAGCACGAAGCTGCGTCGCGGAGCGCGGGTCGGGGCGGAAGCGCAACAGCACGAGGGCCGGCAATCTCCACTGCGTCCAGTTCTTCGCCTGGTGTGCGGGCCGACGAGCGCGCCGCAACCAACCCATCGCGGGGGCCGCGAGAGCATCCCTGTCATACCCCGGACGCGCGATGACCGCAATCGGAACCTGACGGGCGATGTCGCGCCATCCTTTCCATTGATCGAACTGCGCCAGATTGTCCGAACCCATCAGCCAGATGAACCGAGTCTTCGGGTACAGCCGCCGCAGTTTCGCGACCGTATCCACGGTGTAGCGCGTGCCGATCCGTTGCTCGATCGCGCTCACCCGGATCGGCGCATGCCGTGCCATCCGTGTCGCCGAGGCGAAGCGGGCCGCAAAGGGCGCCATGTCCCCGCGCGCTTCCTTGAGCGGATTGCCGGGCGACACCAGCCACCACACTTCGTCCAGTCCCAATGCGGCAAGCGCGGC
The DNA here is from genome assembly GCF_022662475.1 of Sphingomonas sp. TREG-RG-20F-R18-01. Taxonomy (GTDB): domain Bacteria; phylum Pseudomonadota; class Alphaproteobacteria; order Sphingomonadales; family Sphingomonadaceae; genus Sphingomonas. The sequence goes on along the minus strand of NZ_JAKNQQ010000002.1, from coordinate 910,529 downwards.
AAGACTGATCGCGCGATGTCCTGCATGCGCGGGATTGAACGATCCACCGAGAATACCGACGCGGGTCACCGTACGCCCACTGCCGACGAACGGCGCGTCGAACCCGCCGCGCTGATCTCCAGTCGTGCAGGGCAATACCCGCTGCTCGCAATCAACCGCGCACCTGCCCGGTGCCATAGCCGACCCATTTGTAGGTCGTCAGGCCTTCCAGTGCGACGGGGCCCCGGGCATGCAGCCGTCCGGTCGAGATGCCGATTTCGGCTCCCAGACCGAATTCGGCACCGTCGGCGAATTGGGTCGAGGCGTTCCACAGCACGATCGCGCTGTCCACTTCCGCGAGAAAGCGCTCGGCAATGGACGCATCGGAAGCGACGATCGCATCCGTATGATTCGATCCGTGGCGCTGGATATGGGCGATCGCACCGTCCACTCCATCGACCAGGCCAGCCGACGCGATCGCTTCGAGATATTCCGTGTCCCAATCCGCGTCGGTCGCCCGCGGAAAGTCCGGGTGTAGCCGTGCCAGGCCGTCGTCAAGCCGCACTTCGCACCCCGCACCGGACAGTGCGGCAACCAGCCCGGCGGCATCGCCGTACGCCCGGTCGATCAGCAACGTCTCCATTGCGCCACACACGCCGGTGCGCCGAAGCTTGGCATCCCGGACGATCGCCTCGGCCATCAGCGGGTCCGCCGAGGCATCGACATAGACGTGGTTGATCCCGTCGAGATGCGCGAGCACCGGCACCCGCGCCTCGGCCCGAACCCGCGCGACGAGCCCCTTGCCACCACGCGGAACGATCAGATCGATTGCCGCCCCGCCTGCGGATCCGTCGGCCTGCAACAGCGCGCCGACGGCCGCCCGATCGGTCGTCTGCACGAGCTGGACCGCATCCGCAGGTACGCCCTGGCCTTCAAGGCCGGCAACGATCGCCGCGTGGATCGCACGGTTGCTCCCGATCGCTTCGGATCCCCCGCGCAGGATCACCGCGTTACCCGCCATTACCGCCAGCGCCGCCGCATCGGCGGTCACGTTCGGTCGACTTTCGAAAATGATCCCGATGACGCCGATCGGCACGCGGACCCGGCGCAGAACCAGCCCGTTCGGGCGCGTCGTCTCGTCGATTGCCGTACCGACCGGGTCTGTCAGCCCAGCGACCGCGGCGACCCCGTCGGCCATGGCGCGAACCCGGGCGGAATCGAGGCGCAAACGATCGAGCATCGCTGCCGACAGGCCCGTGGCCGCGGCGGTCGCCATGTCATGGGCATTGGCCGCCAGGATACTCGCCTCGGCATCCCGCAGCGCTTGGGCTGCCTGCCGCAGCGCCGCGGCCTTGATGGCGGTCGGCAGGCTGGCGAGGATCCGGGCGGCCGCGCGCGCACGCTGGGCGAGGTCTGCGACGAGAGCGGTTGCATCGGTCATTACGGTCTCGCTATCATGGGATCGGGGACCGCGGCAAAGCCAATTTGCGCCGCGCAGACGGGGACGAAGCATGACGGGAGACCTTGCGGCGGCAGGCGACGTGGCGACAGGAATGCTGGTCGCCCACGCGATCGACCCCAAAACGAGTGCCGTTCCCGCTGCGGCGGTCCAGCCGTTGTGCCTCAATTGCGGAACCCGCCTTGCCGGCGAATTCTGCCATCGGTGCAGGCAGACCCAGCATATCCACCGCACCCTTGCTTCGATCGGCCACGATCTGCTCCACGGCGTCTTCCATTTCGAAGGGAAGATCTGGCGGACGTTGCCCATGCTCTTCACGCGTCCCGGCGCGCTGACGCGACGCTATATCGCGGGCGAGCGCGCGCGCTTCGTGTCGCCGCTCGCGTTGTTCCTGTTTTCGGTGTTCCTGATGGTGGCGACGTTCGAGACCGTCGGCGGCCCGATCGGCGGCAACAGCAGCGCCGAGCGCAAGGCTGCGTCGCTGACCCCGGCCAGGCTGGAACGGGATATCGCCGATACCACGAGCAAGATCACGGCGCTCGAGACCGAGCGGGCGGTGCTGGCAGCCACCGGCCAGAGCACGGCAAAGCTCGACATCAAGCTGAACGCGCTCCGCGATACACAGCGCGGCCTGCAATCGGCCAAGGCGCTGACCCAAGGCGATTTTTCACAACCCCTCCTGAATACAAGCGTGCACAGCGGAAACGCCGTGCTCGACGAACGCGTGACGCATGCGCTGAAGGAACCAAAGCTGTTCCTCTACAAGCTGCAGTCCACCGCCTATAAGTTCAGCTGGGCGCTGATCCCCATCTCGCTACCCTTCATCTGGCTGCTCTTTGCGTTCCGGCGCGATGTCGGCCCTTATGATCACGCCATCTTCGCGATCTATTCGCTGTCGGCGATGACGATGGGCACGGTCGTCCTGACGATCCTGAGCGCGATCGGGGTTCCCGGGGGCCTGATCGGCACGGTTTTCGTGTTCGGGCCGCCTTTCCACATGTATCGCCAGCTCAAGGGCGCGTACGGGCTTGGGCGGCTGGGGGCCCTGTGGCGGACGGTTGCGCTCGTCCTCTCTGCCTATTTGGCTGGCCTGCTGTTTTTCGTCGCGATCCTCGGGCTGATCGCGGAATAACCGATCATCCGCACGGATACCGGCGTTGCATGATCGCTGCAAAGGCCGTTGCGACGTCCTGTGACCGACGTGCAAGCGGGATCGCTTCGAGATCCGCCACCAACGCCCGCGCGTCGATCCTAGCCTTGCCCAGCGGCGGCGGACAGCTGCGCGGAGGACGTCCGGCAACGCGATCCGCCTCGACCTGGTCGCGGTACGATTGCGCGGCCGCCTTGATCTCGGCCCGGATCGTCGAGAAATTGGGCGCGCGGGTCGCTCGCGCGCCTTTGGCTGGCAGGGCCTTCGCCTCGGCGAGAAACGCCTCGACCGTCATCGCCATGGCGGCGACCGGCACGCAGGCGGTCGTTGCCAAAATCGCCCCGTAAAGAACGCTTCGTCCGAAAAACCGATTGCCCATCCGCAACCTGGTGGCATGCGCCGGGACCGAACGAAATACCGCGCGCCGGTGCTTTGCGTCCAAGCGCCTTCAGCCTTCGCCAGACGTAAAAAAGGGGCGCCATCCCGATGCCGGAATGACGCCCCTAATGGCTCACGGATGGTCAGGCGCCAGCGGGCGCCGGGCTGCCGAAGGGGCCCCCACCCTTGGGACGGCGGGTCTTCGGGATCGAGGTGCCAGCACCCGGAACCGACGGGCTCTTCGGCCCATCATCGCGCGACATGCTGCCGTCGGCGATCAGCGCCTTGATCTCGTCACCCGACAGCGTCTCATATTCGAGCAGCGCGCCGGCGAGCAGATGAAGCTGGTCGATATGATGCGTCAGCAGATGCTTGGCGCGATCGAGACCACCCTGGACGATCGACTTGATCTCGTCGTCGATCAACTGTGCCGTCTGGTTCGACATACGGACCGGCTGAGAGCTCGAATAGCCGAGGAACGACTCGCCCTCAGGCTGCGAATATTCGACCGGACCGACCTTGTCCGACATGCCCCATTTGGTGACCATGTCGCGGGCAAGACCCGTCGCATATTGGATGTCCGACGACGCCCCCGACGAGACCTTGTCATAGCCGAAGATCACTTCCTCGGCGACACGACCGCCCATCGCGACCGCGAGGTTCGCGTACATCTTGTCGCGGTGATAGCTGTACGAGTCGCGCTCCGGCAGGCGCATCACCATGCCCAGCGCACGACCGCGCGGGATGATCGTCGCCTTGTGGATCGGATCGGATGCGGCCTCGTGGATCGACACGATCGCGTGACCGGCTTCGTGATAGGCGGTCATCCGCTTCTCGTCCTCGGTCATGACCATCGAGCGGCGCTCGGCGCCCATCATGACCTTGTCCTTGGCTTCCTCGAATTCGGCCATCGCGACAAGCCGCTTGCCCTTGCGCGCTGCGGTCAGCGCCGCCTCGTTGACGAGGTTGGCGAGATCCGCGCCCGAGAAGCCTGGCGTACCGCGCGCGATGACGCGGGCGTCGACGTCGGGTGCCAACGGCACCTTCTTCATGTGGACTTCGAGGATCTTGATCCGGCCCTCGATATCCGGCCGCGGCACGACGACCTGGCGATCGAAGCGGCCCGGACGCAGCAGCGCAGGGTCGAGCACGTCGGGACGGTTGGTCGCCGCGATGATGATGATGCCTTCGTTCGCCTCGAACCCGTCCATCTCGACCAGCAGCTGGTTGAGCGTCTGCTCGCGCTCGTCATTGCCGTTGCCGAGCCCGGCCCCGCGATGACGACCGACCGCATCGATTTCGTCGATGAAGACGATGCACGGCGCGGACTTCTTGGCTTGCTCGAACATGTCGCGGACACGGCTGGCGCCGACGCCGACGAACATCTCGACGAAATCCGAACCCGAGATGGTGAAGAAGGGGACGCCCGCCTCACCCGCGATCGCGCGCGCGAGCAAGGTCTTGCCGGTACCCGGCGAACCGACCAGCAGCGCACCCTTGGGGATCTTGCCGCCGAGGCGGGCGAACTTGGTCGGGTCCTTGAGGAACTCGACGATTTCCTGAAGCTCCTCGCGCGCCTCGTCGATGCCGGCGACGTCGTCGAAGGTCACGCGACCTTCCTTCTGCGTCAGCATCTTCGCGCGGCTCTTGCCGAAGCCCATCGCGCCCGAGCCCGAGTTCTTCTGCATCTGGCGCAGCACGAAATAGCCGAGGCCAAGGAACAGGAAGAACGGCAGCGACTGCATCAGCAGGATCTGCCAGATCGGTGCGCCCTCTTCGGGCTTGGCACTGATCACGACGCCCTTCTCGCGCAGGCGGTCGGTCAGGCGCGGGTCCTGCGGGGCGAAGGTGCGGAACTTGGTGTTGTCGGAATAGGTGCCGGTGACGACCTCGCCCGCGATGTTGACGTCATGCACCGAGCCGCTCTCGACCTTGTCGAGGAACGTCGAATAGGCGATCTGGTTCGAGCCCGTCGTCGCGGTACGGGTGTCGATCAGCGTCACGAACAGCGCCAACGCCACGAGGATGCCGACCCAGATGAGCAGCGACTTCATCCAGGGGTTCGGCCCTTCGGGCGGCTTTTCGTTATCGTTCATGGGTTGATCGTACCTTTCTCGAACTCAGAAGATAAGCACAGAAGGATTAATGGCAATGGAACGCCCGGGTGGAATCGTCGATCAGGGCGATCGACGCGGCGGTTCAGGACGAAATCGCCAGATACCTCCGCGTGTTGATCCCATCACCCCGCCTTGGGTCGCCGAAACGCCCGCCGCCAGCGACTCGAGCAACGGCTCTATATTAGTGGACAGACCGAACTCCGGGCGGGTGATTCGGCATGATCGGCGGACGTGCAGGATCGCGCGGCGAACCAGCAGGCGCTGGAGGGCGCGCGGCACGTCGCCAATCCGCAGAGCCACACCGTCGCCCCCCTCCGCAACGCGGCGATCGCCCCAGAGCCACTGCGCGGTCTCGTCCAGCGCGTCTTGCGCCTCCCGCGCATGGCTCGCCGCGCGCGCCATTCCGACGGGGTCGAGCCACGGCGTATCTGCGATCAGGCGGCGCACGCGCACCCGTTCGAAGTGGTCGTCATCATTGCTCGGATCATCCGCGAACGGAATTCCCGCCTCCATCACGATCGCGCGCAACTCCGCCCGCCGCCATCCAAGCAACGGGCGGATGACCAGAAAACTCGGATCGGGCGCCCCCGCGGGTCCGTCGACCAGCGTGTGCGGGCGGTCCGGTCGGACGCCGGCAAGTCCGGCCGGCCCACTCCCCCGCACCGCGCGCATCAGGAACGTCTCGGCCTGATCATCGATATGGTGCGCCGTCGCGAGGGCGCGTGCCCCGGTTTCCCCCACCCAACGCCCCAGCAGCTGATAACGGAGCGCCCGCGCCGTGGCCTGGATCGCGGTGGACCCGATCGCATCCCGCAGAATGAGCGTGCGATGCGGCACCGCGGCCGTGGCGCACCAGTGCGCCACCATCGCCGCCTCCTCCACGGCAGCCTGGCGTAACCCGTGATCCACGGTGGCGGCTGAGATGCGACCGGGAAAGGCCCTATTCGCCAGCGCCAGCATCGCCATGCTGTCGGCGCCGCCCGACACCGCCAGGCCGATGGTTGCACGGTCCGCGAGCGGCGCGCCGAGGGTTCGCATCAGATCCGCGGCGAACCGCGCGACCTGCGTCGGATCGAGCCCCGCGGGGCCGGTCATCTCACGAACAGTTCGATGCCGCGCGCCCCTTGGCCACTCCTGCCTTCATCTTGGGGTCGGCATCGACCTTGGCACCATAGGTGCGCTGCAGCTCGGTATAGACCTTGCAAACCTGCGCGGCGGGTTTGTCGAGCTTCACCAGCGACTGCGCGAGATAATAGAGGCTTTCCGGAGCGCGATCGCCATCGGGCCAGGTCTTGTAGCTATCATAGAAGGCCAGGCTGGCGAGCGACGGCTTCCCGTCCTCCAGATACGAACGGCCGAGCAGGTTCTGGGCGTAGCTGGCGCGCTTGTGCTTGGGGTATTTGTTGACCACCGTTTTGAACTGCGCCTCGGCCTCCGGGTAGAGCTTGGCCGCCCACAGGCGATAGCCGTAGAGATAGGTGTCCTCGACCGTGTCGCCGGTTTCCGGCCGCTCGATCGCTGCCACCTGCCCGCTACGATCGGCGGTTGCCGCCGTCGTCCCTCGCGTCGGATTTCCCATCGTCGGCGCGCTCGCATCGCCGGGCGCCGGACGGGACGACGCGCCCGAACCGGACTGCGATCGCCCCGACGCGGGGCGACTGGCGGCAGACTGCTCCATCGTCGAAGGCGCTGCGGACGTATCGCCAAAGCCGCCCGGGCTCGCGGCGGCTGGCGGCGCGGCGGCGCGCGCGGCGGCCGCATCGGCTTCGATCGTCTTGAGCCGTCCCTCGAGCACATCGATCCGGTGCTGATTGGTCTCGACCTGACCCGTCATCTGGCGAAGCTGCGATTCCAGGGAATCGACGCGTGCGGTAAGATCGGCCACCGGACTTGCCGCCGGCGTCCCGGGAATGACGGTCTGCGCCTGCGCGGGCGTGTTGTCGGGCTGGACATAAGCACCCGCTCCGCCCGGAAAGACCTTGCGCTGCACCGCGCGCATTTCACTCTCGAGACGTCCGACCCGTCCTTCGACGTTGGACTGCGCAACCGCCGGGGTACCGCTCAGTGCGGATGCAACGACCATGAACGAAACAACTGGAAAACGGCGCATCATACACCCCCCGGTGCGAGAAAAGGACAAGACATCGCGCAAACCGTCGATGTCACGGAGCAGGGGTAGCGCCGGTCGACGGCGTCGAGGGTTCAGGCGCCACGGCGGCGGGAGCGGCAATATTCAGCGCCGCGCCCGTCGACGATACGGCGTGTTGCGAAGCGCTCCGTTGGGGCGAATCCGCGGCATTGCCGATGGCCGGAGCGGTACTCCCCGGTGTCGCCACGCCGCGCGCGATCAACGCGGCGGGGTCAACCTTCACGTCTTTGATCGCCCGCTTGCCGTCTCCGAGCGGCGCGATCGGCTGGCCGCCCACCGTCACGCGCAGCTTGTCCGGCCGGCCGACGTTGATCATCGGGCCTACCGCATCGCCTGGCACGGTATAGGCTTCGCCGGATTTCAACGTGCCGATGTAGAGCGTCTTGCCCGCAGCATCATAGACCTTCAGCCAAACCTCATCGGTCGCGGTCAGCACGACCGGACCGTTCCGCGACGTCGGGATCGGCGCGGTCGGGGGCGCGGCGACGGGAACGGTATTCGCGACCGGCGTGGATACGGCAGGCGCGCTTTCCTCGGAGCGGAACAGTGCCGTGCCGTACCACAGCCCGGCGCCGATCAGCAGGATTACCGCGGCGATCAACGCACCGAAAGCCAAGCCTCGCGTCGGCCCCCGGGAGGGCTCGACGATCTCGTAGGTCTGATATTCGGTCCGGCGGGGTGTGCTGGGCTTGTCGACCGTGCCACGAATGTCGCGACCGATCGCCACCTCGTCGACGCCGACGGCGCGGGCATACGCCTTCGCAAAGCCAACCGAATAGGTGATTGACGGCAGCGCCGCGAAGTTCGACTCCTCGATCGCTTCCAGCTGTCGGACCGGAATACGGGTACGCGCGGCCACTTCGGCCAACGACAATCCCAACGCTTCGCGCGCCTCGCGCAGCCGTTCGCCTGCCGTCTTGGGGAACAGCGTCGCCTCTTCAGGCGGTAACGGATCGGTCATGCAGTCCTCCGGCCGGACGGTTGCGCCCCGGATGCGCCCGGCCCTAGCCAATGTGTCTCACAAAGCGCGCCGAACAAGTCAACGCCTTGCAAGTCCATGCTGCCACGGTTCATGCGAGTTCGACGCCGTGTTGCCGCGCCCAGTCGGTCAACGCGCCACGCATGTCGCGCGGGGGCGCCTTGAGCAACGTCGCCATATGCGCGGACAGCGCTGCACGATCGAGCGTGCGCACCATCGCCTTGATCGGCCCGACCGCCGCCGGAGTGATCGACAGGCGTTCGATGCCGAGCCCGATCAGCGCCATCGCTTCCAGCGGGCGCCCCCCCATCTCCCCACAGACGGTGAGCTGGACCCCGGCCGCACGAGTCGGCTCGACCAGCCTGGCGAGGAAGCGCAGGATCGCCGCGCTCAGCCAGTCATAGCGCTCGGCCAGCTTCGGGTTGGCCCGGTCCGCCGCGAAGAGGAACTGGGTCAGGTCGTTGGTACCGACCGAGAGGAACGCGACGTTGGGCAAGAGCAGGTCGAGCTGTTCCGCCAGCGCGGGGACTTCCAGCATGGCGCCGTAGCGGATGTCGGTGGGCAGCTTCTTGTTGCGCGTCGACAGCCAGTCGCGCTGCGCTTCGAACAACGCGCGCGCTTCATCGAATTCCCACGGTTCGCTGACCATCGGGAACATAACGTTGAGCGTGCGCCCCGCCGCCGCCTCCAGCAGCGCGCGCGCCTGCACCTTCATCAGTCCGCCGCGCTCGAGCGCCAGCCGCAGCGCGCGCCAGCCCATCGCCGGATTCTCTTCATCGGCGTCTGCCTTGTTGAGATACGGCAGCGCCTTGTCGCCGCCGATGTCGACCGTGCGGAACACGACCGGGCGATCGCCGGCGGCATCGAGCACGTCGCGGTACAACCGCTGCTGGCGCTCGCGCGACGGCAGCGTTGCGGAGACGAGGAACTGGAATTCGGTACGGAACAGCCCGATCCCGTCCGCCCCGGTCATGTCGAGCGCGGCGACGTCGTCGCGCAGGCCCGCGTTGACCATTACCGTCAGGCGGTGCCCGTCCTTGGTGATCGGCGCCTCGGTCTTGAGCGCGGCGAATACCGCGCGACGCTTCTGGCGCAGCTGCAGCGCGGTATCGAACGCCTCCTCCATTGCCGACGATGGTCGCGCGAACACATTGCCCGCGGTGACGTCGAGCAGCAGCAGATCGCCCTCGCCGACCAGCCGCCGCACGTCGCGTACGCGGCCGAGCACCGGCACCCCCATCGCGCGCGCGACGATCGTGACGTGCGCGGTGAGCGAGCCTTCCTCGAGGATCACGCCCTTGAGGCGACGCCGGTCATATTCGAGCAGCTCGGCGGGCCCGAGGTTGCGCGCGATCAGGATCGTATCCTGCCGCAGCCCCATCTGTGCCGCGGTCCCCATCTGCCCCGATACGATCCTGAGCAACCGGTTCGACAGATCCTCGAGATCGTGCATCCGGTCCGCGAGCAACGGATCGTCGATCTGCCGCATCCGCATCCGGGTGCGCTGCTGGACGCGCTCGATCGCCGCCTCGGCGGTAAGGCCGCTGTCGATCGCCTCGTTGATGCGCCGGCTCCAGCCCTCGTCATAGGCGAACATCTTGTAGGTCTCGAGCACTTCCTCATGTTCACCGCCGCCGCCGAATTCGGCCTGGCTGGCGAGCCGCTCGATCTGGTCGCGCATCTTGTCGAACGCGGCATAGACGCGGTGGCGCTCGGCCTCGGCATCTTCGGCGACGGTATGTTCGACATGGACGCGCGGCTGGTGGAACACGGCATAGCCGCTCGCCATGCCGTCGACGAGGCGCAACCCCGCGATCCGCATTGGCGCGGTCGACTGCGGGCGCATCGTCGCAGCACCGCTCGCATCGACCAGTTCGGCATTGGCGATGAGTTCGCTAAGCACCATCGCAACGGTCTGCAACGCCTCGATCTCCACATCGTCATAGCGGCGCGACTCGACGTGCTGGACGCACAGCACCCCCACCGCACGTTCGCGGCGGATAATCGGGACGCCGGCGAAACTGTGGAAGCGATCCTCGCCGGTTTCGGGGCGATAGGCGAAATCGGGATGCGACGCGGCCTCGTCCAGGTTGAGCGTCTCGACCTGTTCGGCGATCGTGCCGACGAGCCCCTCGCCCAGCGCCATCTTGGTGACATGGACCGCCTCCTGCGCGAGGCCGCGGGTCGCGAACAGTTCGAGCACGCCTTCCCGAAGCAGATAGATCGAGCAGACCTCGCTCGCCATCGCTTCGCCGACGATCCCGACGACCGAATTGAGCTTCGCTTGTGCAGGCGTGCGCGACGCCATCACGTCGTGGAGGCGGACGAGAATTTCTCGGGCGGAGGCGGCAGCAGTTGGCATAGCGAGGCGCTAACAGATTGCTTCGATGCGTTCCATCTTGCGCCGCACAACATAATGTTGCTGCAATTGCGCGTTCCGCTTTGCGGCCATCAGCTCTCGAACAGGCTTTCCTGGCTTCCGGCCGGAGGGTTGAGCCCGAGATGCTTCCATCCGCCGGCATTGAGGCACCGCCCGCGCGCGGTCCGTGCGATCAGGCCGAGCTGGATGAGGTACGGCTCGATCACTTCCTCGACCGTGTCGCGCGGTTCGCTGAGGCCCGCTGCGAGCGTCTCGACGCCAACCGGACCGCCGCGATAGATGTCCGCGATCATCATCAGATAGCGCCGATCCATCGCGTCGAGCCCGAGCTTGTCGACCTCGAGCCGGTTGAGCGCGCGGTCGGCGGCGGTCGCATCGACGCTGTCCTGCCCGGCGGCATGGGCGAAATCGCGAACGCGGCGAAGCAGCCGCCCCGCGATCCGCGGCGTCCCGCGCGAACGCCGCGCGACTTCGGTCGCGCCTTCGGGGGTGATCGCAAGGCCGAGCAGCCCGGCCGCGCGCGTTACGACCCGGGTGAGTTCCTCGACCGTGTAGAAGGACAGCCGCACCGGGATGCCGAAGCGATCGCGCAGCGGCGTAGTGAGCAGCCCTTGCCGGGTCGTGGCACCGACCAGGGTGAATCGCGGCAGGTCAATCCGCACGCTGCGCGCGCTCGGCCCCTCGCCGATCATCAGGTCGAGCGCGCGGTCTTCCATCGCGGGATAGAGCACTTCCTCGACCGCGGGTTGCAGCCGGTGGATCTCATCGATGAACAGCACGTCGCCATCCTCGAGATTGGTCAGCAGCGCCGCGAGATCGCCCGACTTGGCAATCACCGGCCCCGAGGTCGCGCGGAACCCGACCCCCATTTCGCGCGCGATGATCTGCGCGAGCGTGGTCTTGCCGAGCCCCGGCGGCCCGAAGAACAGCACGTGATCGAGCGCATCGCCCCGCGCGCGCGCCGCCGCGATGAAGACGCGCAGATTCTCGCGCGCGGCCTTCTGCCCGACGAAATCGTCGAGCGACTTGGGGCGCAGCGCAGCATCGACGTCCTCGGGCGTGCGGGCAGCGGTGAGGATGCGGTCTTCGGTCATCGCCACGCGATAGCGCGCGGTGGCTGGGCGGGGCAAGGCGCAGCGGGTAAGGCGTGACAATGGCTGACCTTCCCGATCTGTATCTCATCGCCGACATGGCTCCCGATCTCGTGGACGCGCTGGAGCAGCGCTTCACGGTGCACCGCACCGACCCGCCCGCGACGACCCGCGCGATCTGCGGCGGCGGGAGCAGCGTGGTCGACGCCGCGCTGATCGACCGGCTCCCCGCGCTGGAGATCATCGCGATCAACGGCGTGGGCTACGACGGGATCGACCTAGCTGCCGCGAAGGCGCGCGGGGTTCGCGTGACCAACACTCCCGACGTACTGACCGATGACGTCGCCGACCTGGCGATCGGCTTGTGGCTCGCGGTCGAACGGCGGATCGCGGCCAATGACGCAGCGGTGCGCGACGGGGGCTGGAACGTCCCGCTGGCGCGGCGCGCGAGCGGGCGGCGGATCGGCATTTTCGGGCTCGGGCGGATCGGGCACGCCATCGCGCGACGCGCCGAGCCGTTCGGCGGCGAGATCCTGTACACCGCGCGCAGCGAGAAACCGGTGGCGTGGCGTTTCGTGCCCGACATTACCGCGCTGGCCGCAGCGTGCGACGTGCTGATCCTCGCCGCGCCGGGTGGAGCAGGGACGCAGCGCATCGTCGATGCGGCGGTGCTGGCGAAGCTCGGCAGCGAGGGCGTGCTGGTCAATGTAGCGCGCGGCAGCCTGGTCGATCAGGCGGCGTTAGTCGCGGCGCTGGAAACGCGCGGGATCGCGGGGGCCGGGATTGACGTCTTCGCGGACGAGCCGGACGTACCGGACGCGCTCAGGACGATGCCGAACGTGGTGCTGTCACCGCACCAAGGGAGTGCCACGGTCGAAACGCGCAGGGCGATGGCGGCGTTGGTGCTCGCCAACCTCGACGCGCAGCTGGCGGGAGCGCCGCTGCCGAGCGCGGTGGTTTGACGTTCACGTTTTCATGAAATCGGTGAAGTCGCTCCAATGCTCGACCTTGAATGCGCGGATGTCGCGCACGCAGACAGGAAACCAGGCGAGAGCCTTTAGGGCGTTCATGGCCAGTGTGACGTTGACCAGACTATCCCCCTGCGACACGTAAACGCTGCCCTGTACGCGGATGAACCCGTAGCGGTTCAGGACAGCGCCGATGTCAGCATAGGCCTGACTCACCCCTTTCGGATGGGTCTCGCGCGTTTGGTTGAGCAACAGATCGAAGCCGATCGCAAACATCAGCCGTCCGTCGGGTCGGTCAGGATATCCTCCACCGGATAGTCGGCATCCTCGTTGCTTTCGAGCAAATGGATCCGCATCCGCGCCTCCCCTGCTGGACCAGCGTCAGCGATTCCGGTGACCTCGTACGGAGGGCCGTCGAGGCCGAAGCGGCGGACAGACCCGATGAGCGAACCCATATCAACCACGGCGACCTCCGTTCTCTATGGCCCCTGTTTTACCGCGCCGCCTTGCGTAGCGCCAGCCGCACCAGTGCATCCAGCGTGGCACCCGTGCCCAATTCTTCCTCCGCCGCCGCGACCGCGCTGCTCGCTTCGGCTGGGCGGAAGCCGAGGTTGAGCAGCGCCGACACCGCATCCGCGCCCGCGCCGACCGGGGCGACCATGCCGCTGCCGCCGCTGCCGAGCGCGATGCCGCCGGTCTTGTCCTTGAGTTCGCGCACGATCCGTTCGGCGAGCTTGGGGCCGACGCCGTTGGCGCGCGCGACCATCGCCTTGTCCTGCGCGGCGATCGCGCGGACGAGATCGGTCGGTTCGAGCGCCGACAGGATCGCGAGCGCGACACGCGCGCCGACGCCCTGCACGCCGGTGAGCAAGCGGAACCAGTCGCGTTCAGAGGCGCTTGCGAAGCCGACGAGGCGGATGAAGTCCTCCGCCACCAGCATCTCGGTGTGGAGCATCACCGGCTCGCCAACCGGGCCGATCGCCGACAATGTCCGCGACGACGCGCCGACCAGATAGCCGACCCCGCCGACGTCGATCACCGCATGGTCGAGGTCGGTCGCACTGAGGACGCCGCGCAGGTGCGCGATCATCGCGAGGCCACGCTGGGCGGGGTTGCATCAGGCGCAGACGTCACGGGCGATCCATTCTGTATTGCTTGGGTGCCAACAGCTACCCGGAAGGGCGCGGCGCGGGAAAGCTAAATCAGGGAATACGCCGCGCACTGGCCATGTGGTGCGCATGGCAGATCGCGACCGCGAGCGCATCCGCCGCATCCGCGCCGTGGATCTTCACGCCCGGAAGGAGCCGCAAAACCATCGCATGAACCTGCGCTTTGTCCGCGCTTCCGACACCGACGACCGCCTTTTTGACCAGGGTTGCGGCATATTCTCCCACTTCCAGCCCGACTCGCGCGCCCGCGCACAGCACGACGCCGCGCGCCTGGCCGAGCTTGAGCGTGCTTTGCGGGTTGGAATTGACGAACACTTCCTCGACCGCACAGGCGTCGGGCTGGTGATCGATGATGAGTGCGGCGAGCATGGCGTCGAGATGCGCTAGCCGGCGCGGGAGCGGGGCGGCGGTATCCGTCTTGAGGCGGCCGTTGGCGACGTGGCTCAGGCGGTTGCCCTCGGCGCGGATCAGGCCCCAGCCGGTGGTGCCGAGGCCCGGGTCCAGGCCTAGGATCAGCATTTTGGGTTGGGGTTGAAAGAAGGGGATTTCACGCAAAGGCGCAAAGCCGCGAAGGGGGAAGGGAATGGCTTGTGAAGCGTCATGGATTTGGCCGGGTCAAGGAAGGGGTCTCGCACAAAGCCACAAAGGCACGAAGATTGAAGGCAGGGAAACGATTTGCCCGGCGTGCCGGGAGACATAAACTTCTTCTCTTCGTGGCTTTGCGGCTTTGCGGCTTTGCGTGATAAATCCTTACTTGGGCCCGCTGAGGCCGGACGCTGCTCTCGGTGAGACACTGCCCCACCCCAACCCCTCCCCTGAAGGGGAGGGGCTTTTAGTAAACGTCAGCCGAGCTTCTCTAGGATCGCGTCGGACACTTCGTAATTGCCCCAGACCGTTTGCACGTCGTCATCGTCGTCGAGCACGTCGATCAGCTTGAACAGCGTCGCGGCATCGTCCTCGCCGACTTCGACCATCGTCTGCGGACGCCACGCGAGCTTGGCACCCTCGGGCTCGCCGAGCACCGGGGTCAGTGCCGTCACGACTTCGTGGAGCGATTCGTTCGAGGTCCAGATCTCATGACCCTCGTCGCTCGACTGCACGTCCTCGGCACCGGCTTCCAGCGCCGCCTCGAACACCTTCTCGGCATCGCCCACCGACGCTGGATAGGAAATCAGCCCCATCCGGTCGAACGCATGGCTGACCGAGCCCGACGCGCCCAAATTGCCGCCGTTCTTGGCCATGCCGGTGCGGACGTTGGTTGCGGTGCGGTTGCGGTTGTCGGTGAGCGCCTCGATGATCAGCGAGACACCGCCGGGACCGAAGCCCTCGTAGCGGATTTCCTCGTAATTCTCGGTATCGCCCTTCGAGGCCTTGTCGACCGCGCGTTGAATGTTGTCCTTGGGCATCGACTGCGCCTTGGCGGCGTTGATCGCCATGCGCAGGCGCGGGTTCATGTCCGGATCGGGCAGGCCCATCTTTGCAGCCACGGTGATTTCGCGGCTGAGCTTGGAGAACATGCCCGAGCGCTTCTTATCCTGCGCGCCCTTGCGGTACATGATGTTCTTGTATTTGGAATGGCCTGCCATGGGTCTCTCTGCTTTGCCTGCGCGTCATCCCGGCGCCGGGGCCGGGATCCATCCTGTGCCCCGTCGCATATCGTCCGGGGCGAAGTGGATGCTGGAACAAGTCCGGCATGACGGCAAGAGTGTAGGTCGGTCGGCGCTTACGCCAGGCCGAGCGCCTGCTTGTACGTCTCTAGCAGCATTTCCGCCTCGTCGCGGTGGTGCTTTTCCATCTTGCGCAGGCGCACGATGGTGCGGATCGTCTTGACGTCGAACCCGGTCGACTTGGCTTCGCCGTAGACGTCCTTGATGTCGTCCGCGATGCCCTTTTTCTCTTCCTCGAGCCGCTCGATGCGCTCGATGAGAAGGCGTAGCTGGTCGGCGGCGATGGTCTCGCTCATGATAAGTCCCCTGAAAACAGATCGTGGACCCTCCGCGCGGAACAGGGGCCGGGCAGCGTCGGGGCGTATCGGTGGCCCCGCACGGATCGGGCGGGGCGCTTGGCGATACGCCGGGTCGACACGCTCGGTGGCGGTTCAGCGCGAACGGCGGTGGACGCGGGCCTTACCCATCCGCGGCCCCCGCGTCACCCCCCTCCCCGCCACGGCTCATGCATTCTTGGCGACGCTGTCCTTCATCCGCTGCAATTGCTCAGGCGTCGCATCGGCCTGGTGATGCGCCTTCCACTCGCTGTACGGCATGCCGTAGATCGTCTCGCGCGCCGCATCCTTGTCGAGGCTGCCATGCGATGCTTCCTGCACCCAATCCGACAGGCAGTTGCGGCAGAACCCCGCCAGCCCCATCAGATCGACATTCTGCGCGTCGTCGCGGTGGCGCAGATGCTCCACCAGCCGCCGGAAGGCCGCCGCCGCCACCGAATCGTCGAGTTGGTTCAAATCGCTCATCGCACACGCTCCAAAGGTTGATCGTGCGGAGATAGGGGTTAGAGCGGCACGCGCAACGCCACTCCCCAGGGCAAGGACACTCCATGACGAAGGCTATCAGCCCCCGCGCGCGTAAAGTCCGCATTCTCGCGACGCTCGGACCCGCAAGCAATTCCCCGGAAATGATCGCCACGCTGTTCGAGGCGGGGGCCGATGCGTTCCGCGTCAACATGAGCCACGGCGACCAGCAGTCGAAGGTCGCGGTGATCCAGGCGATCCGCGCGCTCGAGAAGACCTACAATCGTCCCTCGACCATCCTTGCCGATCTGCAGGGGCCGAAGCTGCGCGTCGGCAAGTTCGAAGGCGGGCGGGTCGAGCTCGTCACCGGCCAGACCTTCACGCTCGACCGCGATTCGACCCCGGGCGATGCGACTCGGGTCGAGCTGCCGCACCGCGAGATCTTCGAGGCGATCGAGCCCGGCGCGCGGCTGCTGCTCGACGACGGCAAGCTCGTGCTGCGCGTGACCAGCCACACCGAGACGACGATCGTCACCGAGATCGTCGTCGGCGGCGCGCTGTCGAACAACAAGGGGCTCAACGTCCCCGACGTCGTGCTGCCGATGGCGGCGCTGACCGAGAAGGACCGGAGCGATCTCGCCTTCGCGGTCGACCAGGGGGTCGACTGGATCGCGCTCTCCTTCGTCCAGCGGCCCGAGGATCTCGCGGAGGCGCGCAAGCTGATCGGCGGCAAGACCGCATTGCTCGCCAAGATCGAGAAGCCTTCGGCAATCGAGCGGCTCGAGGAAATCGTCGAGGCGTGCGACGGCGTGATGGTCGCGCGCGGCGATCTCGGCGTCGAATTGCCGCCGGAGAGCGTGCCGCCGTTGCAGAAGCGGATCATCGAAGTCTCGCGCCGGCTGGGCCGTCCGGTCGTGGTCGCGACGCAGATGCTCGAATCGATGATCTCCTCGCCCTCGCCGACCCGCGCCGAAGTCTCCGACGTGGCGACCGCGATCTATGACGGCGCGGATGCGATCATGCTGTCGGCGGAAAGTGCTGCCGGCGCATGGCCGAAGGAATCGGTCGCGATGATGAACGCGATCGGCGAGGCGGTCGAAAAGGATTCGACCTATGGCGAGCGGATCCACTTCACCCAGATCCATTCCGACCCGACCACCGCCGACGCTTTGGCGGAAGCGGCCAAGAACATTGCGCACACGGTGGATGCGGCGGCGATCATCTGCTTCACCGCCTCGGGCTCGACCGCGCGTCGCGTCGCGCGCGAGCGGCCGGGCGTGCCGCTGATGGTGCTGACCCCGAACATCGAGACCGCGCGGCGCGCGGGACTGCTGTGGGGCGCCTATGCGGTTTACACCAAGGACGTCGATTCGTTCGAGGCGATGGTCGCGAAGGCCAAGCGCATGGCGCTGCGGCACACGCTGGCGAAGGCGGGCGACCGCGTGATCATCATCGCGGGCGTGCCGTTCAAGACGCCCGGGTCGACCAACGTGCTCCACGTGGTGCGGATCATCGGGGACGAATTGAAGGACTACGCCTGAACCACTGTCTCGAGGGTATGGCGACGCATTGCCCTGCCCTCGAGCCCTCCCGCTTGGAACAGCGTTGCCGATGACCGCCGCGATGGCGGCTCCGGCAGCAGGGATATGCGGTCAGGCGACAGGGGTGTCACGCGGCGGGGAGCGCTAGCATCCCAGCCGGGTAACGTGCCCCATCTTCCGCCCGGGACGCGTTTCCTTGCCGTAGAGGTGCAGGTGCGCGCCCGGTTCGGCGAGGATGTCCGCCCAGCGATCGGCGTCATGCCCGATCAGATTTTCCATGGCCACGCTCGGCGCGGTCAGCGCGGTGTCGCCGAGCGGCAGGCCGCAAATCGCGCGAATGTGGTTCTCGAATTGCGAGCAGGCCGCGCCCTCGATCGTCCAATGCCCCGAATTGTGCACGCGCGGCGCCATTTCGTTGAACACAGGGCCGTGCGCGCCGGCGAAGAACTCGCACGCGAGCACCCCGACATAGTCGAGCCGGTCCGCGATCCGCCCGGCGAGCGCAGCAGCCTCGCCCCATTGCGACGCGATCTCGGCGGGTGCCGGTAGCGTCGAGCGGGCGAGGATACCGTCTTCATGCTCGTTCCACGGCGGTGGGTAGCTCACCATCTGGCCGTCCTTGCGGCGGACCAGCAGGATCGAGAATTCATGGCTGAACGTCACGAACCCCTCGAGGATCGCGGGGCGCTGGCCGATCGCCTCCCATGCAGCGGCGACCTCGCCGGGCGCCATGATCCGCACCTGACCCTTGCCGTCATAGCCCATGCGAAGCGTCTTGAGGATCGCGGGCGTCCCGATCCGCGCGACCGCCGCTTCCAGCTCGGCAAGGCTCTCGACCTTGGCCCATGGCGCGGTGCGCCCGCCGATCTCCCCGACGAAGGCCTTTTCCGCCGCGCGATCCTGCGCAATGCCGAGCGCCGCGGGCGACGGGTAGACCGGCACCTTGGCCGCGAGATACTGGACCGGGTCCAGCGCGATATTCTCGAACTCGTACGTCACGACATCCGCCTCGGCCGCGAACGCGTCGAGCACGATCCGACTGTGATAATCCGCACGCGTAAAGCTGGAGGCGGTCTGCGCCGCGACCGCTTCTTCGTCGGGCGCCAGGATGCGCGTGTGATAGCCGAGTTGCGCAGCAGCCACCGCGAGCATCCGCCCGAGTTGCCCGCCACCCAGAATGCCGATCGTCGAACCCGGAGGAAGCATCGTCATGCCGGATCGTTGGCGACGCCGTCGGTCTGCGCCGCACGCCATGCCTGCAGCCGCGCGGACAGGTCGGGATCCGCGAGGGCAAGGATAGCGGCGGCGAGCAACGCCGCATTCTTCGCGCCCGCCTTGCCGATCGCGAGCGTGCCCACCGGAATGCCCGCGGGCATCTGGACGATCGAATACAGGCTGTCGACGCCCTTGAGCGCCTTGCTCTCGACCGGCACGCCGAGCACCGGCAGATGCGTCAGCGCCGCTGCCATGCCCGGCAGGTGCGCGGCACCCCCCGCGCCCGCGATGATGACCTTCAGGCCGCGTGCCGCCGCGCTGCCCGCGTAATCGTACAGCCGCTGCGGGGTGCGATGCGCGGACACGACGTTCGCCTCGTGCGCAATGCCGAGCTCGCCGAGGAGATCCGCAGCGTGCCGCATCGTCTCCCAATCGGAGGTGCTGCCCATGATGATGCCGACAGAGGGTTCCATCGGCTGGGGTTAGCGGGCACCCGCGCCAAGAGCAACATCTGCGTGGCCCGCTTAACCATAACGGTTGCGGAACCAAGTTGGGCCAGCACGAGTTAAGCGGATCAGTCTCACAGTACAGGGTGCTGCTCCAATGAACCGCAAGATCTCCGCCATTTCCTGCGCCGCGATGTCGGCCGTGCTCGTCTTCGCAACGCCCGCGTTCGCCGAAGGCAAGGCCGACCGTGCGCGCGTCGCGATCGCTGCGGCACAGGCCAAGATCGATGCCGCCAACAAGGTCGGCGCGACCGGCGAGGTCCCCCGGATGCAGGCTGCCGCCCAGGCCGCGCTGCGCACCGCGCAGGAAGATCTCGCCCGCGGCGACAAGGAGCAGGCGATCGCTGCAGCGAACCATGCCTCCGAGCTCGCCGACACCGCCATCGGTGAAGCGCAGCGCGCGCGGACCCAGGCAGCGCGTGCCGCCAATGGCGAGGCGCGCGATGCCGCCGCAAACGCCCAGGCCGACGCTGCCGCCGCCAATCAGCGCGCAGCGGCCGCCGAGCAGGCGGCGGCCTCCGCCGCGGCCGATGCCGCCGCCGCGCGTTCGACGCCGGTCGTGGTCGCAGCGCCGGCTGCCCCGCCCGCGCCGACGACCACGGTGACGACCGAGACCGAGAAGGTCGCCACGCCCGCCGCGCGCCCGGCGGCGCGCCGCGTCGTCAAGCGGACCGTGCGTCACACCGCCGCGCGCCCCGCACCGCGCACGGTCGAGAAGACCACGACCACGGTGAAGACCGAGGCCAACTGACCCTTTCAGAAATTCCGTCGTGCCGGGCGCATCCCGGCATTCATCGACCCACCTGTCTGTAGCGTAAACGCGTATTGTGGGTCGGTGGACCCCGGCACAGGGCCGGGGCGACGCGGATGAGTTTGTACCGCGTCAACTGATGTGTTTGTACGGCATAGCGTAAAGCGTACCGTCGCCCCGGCGCAGGCCGGGACCGCCAGGCAGGATGCGCAACATCTGTTCCGCGCCCTACCCGAACGGCCCCGGCCTGCGCCGGGGTGACGCCTTTCATTATGCCGCCCGCCGCTACCGCTCGCTCAGATAATAGCGATCCGTCGCCGCCAGCGAGTCATCCAGTTCATAGACGATCGGCTGCCCGGTCGGGATCTCCAGCGTGGTGATCTCGTCGTCCGGGATCCCCGACAGGTGCTTGACCAATGCCCGCAGCGAATTGCCGTGCGCCGAGATCAGCACGCGCTGCCCGTCCTTCAGCGCCGGCACGATCCGCGCCTCCCAATAGGGCAGCACACGCGCGATCGTGTCCTTGAGGCTCTCGGTCGAGGGGATCGCGATTCCCGCATAGCGCCGGTCCTCCGACAGGTCATAGGCGCTGCCCGCTTCCATCGGCGGCGGCGGTACGTCGAAGCTGCGGCGCCAGATATGCACCTGCGCCTCGCCATGCTTCTCCGCGGTCTCGGCCTTGTTGAGCCCGGTCAGCCCGCCGTAATGTCGCTCGTTGAGCCGCCAGTCCTTCTCGACCGGCAGCCACAGCCGGTGCATTTCCTCGAGCGCGAGGTTGAGCGTCTTGATCGCGCGGGTCTGCAGCGAGGTGAAGCACTGGTCGAAGTCGAGGCCCTTCTCCGCCATCAACCGCCCCGCCGCGCGCGCTTCCTCGGCACCCTTTTCGGTGACGTCGACGTCCCACCAGCCGGTGAAGCGGTTCTCGAGGTTCCAGCTGGACTGGCCGTGGCGGATCAGGACGAGCGTTGGCATCAGGGTTCTCCAATTTCACGGCACCCCGGCATAGGCGGGGCCGTCAGGTATTTCGGGCAAGGGTGGGACGGGAAAGCAACGGCCCCAGACTTCGCCGGGACGACAGCTAGATCCCGTCGATCATCTCCGCCAGTACGTCGAGGCAGGCGTGCGCGAGTGTCTTCGAGCGTTCGCCCGACCAGCCGAATTCGGCATCGGGGTTCGGATCGTGATCCTTGAACGGCATTTCCAGCGTCATCGATACAGCGCCGAACCGCTCCGCCACCTGATTGGTCGACATCGACAGGTTCGCGCGGCCAGGAGCCGCCTTGTCATAACCCTTGGCGGTCTGGAAATCGGGCGTTACTGCCTCCAGCCGTCGTCCGAACTCGGTATATTTCGCGCCCTGCGCCTCGGTCCATGACGGAATCCCCTCGAACCCTGCGAAGAAGTTGGCGGGGATCGCCTCGTCGCCATGGACGTCCATCGCGAAATCCACGCCGGTCCGGTCCATCGCAGCCAGCACGCACAGCACTTCCGGGCTCTTCTCGGGCGTCGGGGTAAGCCATTCGCGGTTGAGGTTCACCCCCGCCGCATTGGTGCGCAGATGTCCGCGGAAGGATCCATCGGGGTTCATGTTGGGCACGCAATAAAACGTCGCCTGCTCCAGCAGCGCGGCGGTTGCGGGATTGGCGGTGTCGGTCAGCCGCTCGAGCAGGCCCTCCATGAACCATTCGGCCATGCTTTCGCCCGGATGTTGCCGCGCGTAGAACCATATCGGCTTGGGGCCAGTGCCGAGTTCGAGGCAATCGATCGACCGCCCGTCGAGCGTCTGGCCGAGCTCGTGGTGCGTCACGCCCGGCGCGAGCGCGATCCGTGCGACGAGATCGTCATGCCGTTCCATCGTATACGGCTGGAAATAGGCGAACCAGGCGAGGTCGCCCGTCCCGGTCCATTCGAACTCGAGCACCCCGTCGACATAGCGCGTCGGGATCATCCGCCAGTGAATCCGGTCGGTGCTGACGCGGACCTTGTAGCCCGGCCAGCCGAACGGATAGGCCGATCCGCCCGCATTGAGGATCCGGAAGGTGCAGCTCGTCCCCTGCACGCCCGAGACGCGGAAGTGGAACCACTGGTAGAAATCCGACTGGCGATCATGCGCGATGTTGAGATCGATCCGGGCGGCATGGCTGCCCCCCGAATCGATCCCGACCAGCTGGATGTTGCCGCTGTCAAAGGCGGCGGTAACGGCGATGGTGTTCTGGATGAGGCTCATTTGACCGTGATAGTGCGGCCCGAATCCCCGGGGAAGCCCTGGAACAGCGCTGCAGCCAATTTCCGCGCGACCGCATCGGGCTGCGCATCGCGTGCGGCCCCGTCCGCGCTGGTCTGCGCGCGGCCTTCCCAGATGATCGTCTGGTCGCTGCGGCGGCGAATCTGTACCTGCATGTCGGTCAGCGCGATCGTGCGATACTTCGGCCGCCCGATCGGGAAGGACACGCCGCCGCCGAGCCCGACCCCGCCGCCGCCGCGATAGCCACCGCCGCCCGTCGCGCCGCCCAGGCCGATCTGCAGTCCGCTGCTACGCGGTGCGCCTTCGCGCAATTGCTGGTTGAAGCCGACGACCGCGATATATTGCGAGGCCGCTCCGGTCGCGGCGGGGGTAAAGCCGTGGCGCAACGCCTCGTCCTGCACCGCATTGGCATAATTGCGGAATTCCAGGCCCGAATCGATCGGTTCACGGACACCGCTGCTGCCAGCGCCGCCCCTGTCGCCGCCCCTGTCGCTGCCCATGTCGCGGCGGACGTCGCCGCTGCCATAGGTGCCGTACCGCCCGACCGCGCCGCGCTGCATCGGCTCGACCGCGAGCGTGCCCGTTTCGAGCGGTGCGCCGAGGTGGAAGCGCGTGACTTCCACCGGGCTGCTGCGCATCGTCGTCGTACAACCGGTGAGTGCGGTCGCCGCGACCAATGCCAATCCGAAACCGATCTTCATGCGCTTGCGCCTTTACGTGAGCTTGTTGCGATGGGATAACGCATCGACGCCCGGTTGGGGTTCCGCGGCAACCCGATCTTGACTAAGCTGCAATGGCCCCATATGCGAGCGCCTCTTTTCCACATTCCAGAATTTGCAAAGCGAATCGATCATGAAGATCCGCAATTCCCTGAAGTCGCTCAAGGGCCGTCATCGCGATAACCGCGTGATTCGTCGTCGTGGGCGGACGTACATCATCAACAAGACCAACCGTCGCTTCAAGGCGCGCCAGGGTTAATTCCCCGATGCGTCCCGGGACGCGTGCCGTCGTCTTCGACATCGGCAACGTCCTGTACGACTGGAACCCGCGGTTCCTCTATGAGCGCCTGATCGATGATGATCGGGCGCTCGATGCGTTTCTGCGGGACGTCGCGACCAAGGACTGGCACTTCCAGCATGACGCTGGCCGTCCTTTCGCCGAGACCTCGGCGGAACTCGCATCCGCGTATCCGGAACATGCCGCGCTGATCGCCGCCTGGGGGCCGCGGTTCGTCGAGCAGCTCGGGGGCATGCTTCCGGGAATGCACGCGCTCGTTCTCGACCTGGAGGCGGCCGGCGTGCCCCTGTACGCGATCACGAACTTCTCCGGCGAATTCTGGCCGCCCTTCCGCGCGCGCGAAGCCGATCTGTTCGAACGATTCCGCGATATCGTCGTGTCGGGGGACGAACGGCTGACCAAGCCCGATGCCGCCATCTACCGCCTCGCGCTCGACCGATTCGGTGTGGAGGCGCAGGACACGCTGTTCATCGACGACCGCGCGGACAATGTCGCCGGGGCGCAGGCCGTCGGGATGAACGCCGTGCTGTTCACCGATGCGCAAACGCTGCGCGCAGACCTGGTCGAGCACGACTTCCTGCCCTGACGACGATCGACCGCCAAGCGCCGTGCCGTCACCCCGGCGAAGGCCGGGGCCGTTGGGTGGTGGCGCGCAACAGGCGTCCTGCGTTCAACCTGACGGCCCCGGCCTGCGCCGGGGTGACGGGCGCGCCCGCCCGGTCTCCGCCGTGTCAGCGCACGACCGGCAACGCGATGTAGCTCTGGTCCGGGCCGCTAACCACCACCTTCTGCGTCGCCTTCACGTAATCCGCGGGCTTGGCGAAGAAGATGTTGGGGACGAAGCGCTGCGGGTTACGGTCGTAGAGCGGGAACCAGCTTGACTGGACCTGCACCATGATGCGGTGCCCGGGCAGGAACACGTGGTTCGCCTGCGGCAACGCCCAGCTATACGCCAGCGGCACGCCGGGCTTGAGCGCCACCGCATGGTCGAGCCCCTCGCGGTAGCGCCCGCGGAAGATGTCCATCCCGACCGCGAGCTGATAGCCCCCCATCTTGGGGTCGCTCGGGACCTGGTCGGGATAGACGTCGATCAGCTTGACCACCCAGTCGCTGTCCGTCCCGCTCGTCGCGGCGGTGAGATGGACGACCGGTTGCCCCGCGATCGTCACCGCCTGCGTCAGCGCCGGGCCGGTGAAGGTCAGCACGTCGGGGCGGCTCGACACGATCCGCTGGTCGCCGACCAGCCACGCCTTCCAGTGATTGTCCTCATAGCTCACCGGCCGCACCGGGCGCGCAACGTTGGTCACCGGATGCGCGGGATCGGAGACATAGTCGGCGGTCTGCACTCGCCCGGTCGCGGGCGCGAAGCCGACCGCGTCGCCCGGCTGGAGGAACAGCTTGGTCATTTCGGGCTGCGCGGGCCAGCCGGGGAGGCGCTGCCACTGGTTGGTGCCGCTCTGGAACGCGGTGACGGGCGCGACGTCCATCGGCGTGCCCTTGAGGTAATGCGCGAGGAACGGGCCAAGCACAGTGCGACGCCACCATTTGGCGGTGTCCTGGTCCCACTGAATGTCGCCGAGCGCCTTGCCATCGTCGATCTGCTGGCCGTGATACCATGGGCCCATCGTCAGATAGACCATGTTCCCGGCGCTATCCTTGGGCTTGAGCGCACGGTACACCGCAGTCGCGCCGTAAATGTCTTCCTGGTCCCACAAGCCGTGGACGAGCATCACCGGCACCTTGAGCGGATAGCGCGCGAGCACCTGGTCCATCGCCTGCGCCTGCCAGAAGGCGTCATAGGCCGGATGCGCAGAGAGCTTTCTCCAGAAACCGATCTGGTCGAGCCCATGCGCCTTCGCAAGCGCGCCCGCCGACCCGGCGCGCATCGCGGAATCATATTCATCGTAGGTCGTGCGGGCATAAGGCGACGAATTGTCGCGGGTCGCGATCTGCTCCCAGATGTAATCGATCCCGAGCCGGAACGCGCCGTTGTGGAACCAGTCGTCCCCGCGCCAGCCGTCGACCATCGGATTCTCCGGCACCGCCACCACGAGCGCGGGGTGCGGGTCGATCAGCGGCATCAGCGACAGGAAGCCATCGTAGGAAATGCCGAGGATCCCGACCTTCCCGTTCGATTCGGGCAGGTGCTTCACCAGCCAGTCGATCGTGTCGTAGGTGTCGGTCGAGTCGTCGGTGTGGGTCGGGTTGAGCGCGGTGTCGTGGAGCGGCGGGTTCATCATCGCGATGCCCTGCGACCCGTATTTGCCGCGGACGTCCTGCACGACGCGGATGTAGCCGCCATCGACGATCACGTCGGTGGCATTGTCATAGCCGGTGATGCTCGAGGCGAGATCGGCGTTGTTGCCGCCCTTGCCCGTCATCCCGTCGGCGCTGTACGGCGTGCGGGTCATCACGATGCCCGCGTCGTGCGCGCCCTTTGGAATCAGGATGATGGTGTGGAGCTTGACCCCGTCGCGCATCGGGATCTCGACCGTGCGGCGCTCATAGTTGAACCCCTCGGTCGGGGGCACGAGCGTAGCGGGGCGCTCGTCGTATGTCTGCGCCTGCGTGGGGATCGGAAGAAGCGCGCACAATGCAGCGCCGACGAGCCATTTGACCATCATGCCAATCCCCCATGTCACCCCGGCCCGATGCCGACGCCACCGGGCCCGTTGTCCCGATGAAGCGAGTGTGTGCCACGGCGGACCATGCGACAAGCCCGCGGCGATGGCGAAGCACACAAAAAAACGGCCCGCTCCCGATATCGAGAGCAGGCCGTCTTTCAGCGCGGTTGCGCAGACGTTACGCCTGGCGCGTGCCCGTCATCGGGAAGCTGCCGAACGCGCCCGCACCAACGGTGCCCGTCAGCGTGTCGCCCTCGGCGGTCGCGCTGCAATCGAGGCTCATCGGCATCGGCACGGTGATCGACATCGTCCACTTGATCGTGTCACCCTCGACCTTGCCATCGGTGATGTCGACCGCGCCCATCGCGCCGACCTGGCTTCCGGTCCAGCTGTCGCCGTCGGTCTTGACGGTCAGCACTGCCTTCTGGTCGCCCAGCGGCGACTTGACGATCGTATCCCAGCTTCCATCGACAGCAGCCATCGTATCTCTCCTGAATCAGCTCAGCGCGCGTCCGCTACGGACGCCGCCGGGATCACCTCGACCGGTAGCCCGATGCTGTCAAGCTGGCCGCGGACCTTGCTCGCATCGCCCACCACGACCCAGATGAACTTCGCCGGGTCGAGCGCCTTGCGTGCCGCAGCGTCAAGCTCGGCTGCGGTCATCGCGCGATATTTTTGCGGGAGCGTCGCGTAGTAATCGTCCGGGCGGCGATACAGTGCGTTTGACTGCATCGCGCTGAGCACTGCGCCGGACGTCTCGAAATTCCCTGGCAGCGAGCGAATCGCATCGGTGATCGTCCGGTCGAATTCGGGCTGGCTGATCCCCTTGGTGGTGAGGAAGTCCTTTACGTCGCCCTGCAGCGCGATGATCGATTCCCCGGTCTTGTCCGCCTGGACCGGGGCATAGAGCAGATACGGCGTCTGGAATTGCGCACGGCGGAACGATCCCGACACGCCGTACGACCAGTGGCGCCCCTCGCGCAGATCGAGATTGACCCGCGACACGAAGCTGCCGCCGAGTGAATCGTTGGCGGTGCTGACCGCGAGCAGGTCATCGGTCCCCACCAACGCGGTGGGCGCGCCACCGAGGATCAGCGACTGCGGCGAATCCGGCCGATCGACCAGCACGATGCGCGGCGTCGCCGGGGTCGTGGCGACGGTGAAGTCCTTGGTGCCGCGCGCGCCCGTCGGGGTCCAGTCGCCGAAGCGGGCGTCGAGCGTCGCCCGGACCTCGGACAGCGGGCGATCGCTGACGACGAAGATCGTGGCGGTATCCGGCCGGATCCAGCCGTGCTGGAACGCGATCAGGTCGTCGCGGCCGAGCGTGGCGACCGCCTTGGCATCCCCGCTGCCCGTCCCCTTGGCATAAGGCGAGGCCGCACCGTAGATCAGCTTGGGATACACCCGCGTCGCGAGCCCCTGCGGACTGGTGAGCTCCGCGGCGATGCGCGACAATTGCTGGTTCTTGAGCCGCGCGACCTCGGCGGGATCGAACTTCGGGTTGCGCACGATGTCCGCGAACAGCTCGGTCGATGCCGCGAGATTGGCGCTCGGCGTGAACAGGGTCAACGTCGTGCGGTCCGCGCTCGACCCGGCCGATACGCTCGCGCCGAGGCGTTCCTTGGCTTCGGCGAGCGTGATCGAATCGCGGGTCAGCGTGCCCTCGCTCAGCATCGCGAGCGTCAGCTGCTGCGTACCGAGCTTCCCCGGCACGTCCGCCGCGACGCCCGCGTCGAAGCTGATCACCGCCTGGGTGATCGGCACGGCATCGCGGTGCGCATAGACGATCTCGATCCCGTTGCGGAGCCGGGCGCGCTCGATCCGGGGATAGACCAGGTCGGTCAGCGTGCCGACCGGCGGCAGCGCGCCGCGCGTGCCCTTAACCGCGGGTTCGGGGGCGGTGACGACCTTGGCGGGCGGGGTCGCCTCGACATAGGCGTCGCGCGGACCGGGCACGACGGTAAGGCCGTACACCGGGCGCGACAGCCATTTGGCGGTCGCCGCCTTGACCTGCGCCGGCGTCTCGCCAGCCAGCGTGGCGAGCTGTTTCTTGTAGAAGCCCGGATCGTTCGAAAAGAGCGCGCCCTGCGCCAGCGCGACCGCCTTGCCGCCGAACCCGCCGGTCGATTCCAGCCCTGCGATCGTCCGCGCGGCGTCGCGCGTGGCCACGCGCTGGACCTCGTCCGCGCTCGGCCCGTTCGCGAGGAACTCGGTGACGATCGCGTCCAGCCGCCCGGCGACCAGCGCCGGATCGACCCCGGGGCGGACATCCGCGCTGATCGAGAACATGCCGACCTGCGCGAACGTCTCATTGTCCGCCGATACGCTGACCGCGAGCTTTTCCTTGCGGACCAGCGCATTGTCCAGCCGGCTGCTCGACAGCCCGCCGAGCGCGCCGGCCGCCACGTCGAGCGCGACCGAGTCCGTGTCGTTGAGCCCGGGCACCGCCCACATGCGGTAGATGCGGGTGTTGGCGACGCGGTCCTTCATCACCTCATATCGGGCGGCGGGCAGCGTCGGCACCGATGCGGCCGGCACGACGCTGTCGGGCCCCCGCGGGATCGCCCCGAAATATTTGGCGACCAGCGTCTTCGCCCGGGCCGCGTCGATATCGCCCGACAGCACCAGCACCGCATTGTTCGGCGCATAATGCCCGCGGAACCAGCTCTTGACGTCCTCGACGCTGGCGGAATCGAGATCCGCCATCGAGCCGATCGTGGTGTGGCCATAGGGGTGCGTCGCCGGGAAGAGGTTCTCGACCTGCTTGTATTCGACCAGGCCATACGGCTGGTTGTCGCCCTGCCGCTTCTCGTTCTGGACGACCCCGCGCTGCTCGTCGACCACCGCCGGCGTCAGCGCGCCGAGCAGATAGCCCATCCGGTCGCTCTCGAGGAACAGGGTGCGTTCCAGTGCGGCGGCAGGAACGGTCTCGAAATAATTGGTACGGTCGAAATAGGTCGTGCCGTTGAGATCGGTCGCGCCGATCGCCTTGGTATAGTCGAAATACTCGCCCGGAGCATTCTCGCTGCCGTTGAACATCAGATGCTCGAACAGATGCGCAAAGCCGGTCTTGCCCTTGGGCTCGAACTTGGACCCGACGTTGTACCAGACGCTGACCGCGACGACGGGCGCCTTGCGATCGGTGTTGACGATGACGCGCAGACCGTTGGGCAGGCGGAATTCGCTATAGGGGATGTCGACCTGACGGACGAGATCCGCGACCGGAGCGGGCTTGGGGGTCGCGGCGGGGGCAGTGCCCTGTGCAAGGACGGGCGCGGCGATCGCGGCGAGCGCGACACCGGTCAGCGCAAGGAGCTTGACGGTCATGACGGATGGTTCCCCCGGATGTCAGGTCGTTGACGAGACCCTGTATGGCACAGGTATAGCGGGGCGATCCGGCGTGGCAATCGGGCCGCCGCAGCGCGGCGCGCGGGCGGAAGGTTAGGCGAAAATCAGGCGGAATGCGTTTGCGAGCGCCTCGCGTTTCGCGCGGCGTGGGGAAGCGGGGCCAGCGAGTGCAAGGAGCGTTGGGGGGAGGTTCGGAAAGCGTTCGGCGAGTATAGCAGAGGCCATCGCTGTAGGACAGGCCGGGGTCGGCGGCGTAATCATGTTGGCGATGGCAGGCGTAGTCGTGACAGCTCTGTGGCGGGTACAGGGCTAATCAACGCTCGTCTGCAGATCGGCTTCCTCCCGACAGCGGACCCTACGACGCTTCCTTATTGGTCGGCGCAACCAACGTGGCTATCTGACCGGCAGCGGCCGAAAGTAGTGCAGCGGGAAAGGCGAGTCCGACGAGAAAGAACAGACCGACGACCAAGAGCGGGCCGGCCCCCGAATTCAGCAGCATCACCGGAAGCTGTGCGAATATGATGATTACACCGGCGGACCATCCCCACAACCGCAGCCAGAAGCCGCTTGCGGCGGAAGCCGCTAACGCGACAGGATACCATTTGGTCAAGAAGTCCGCAGCATCCCAAGGCTCGTTGGCACCGGTCACGTCGCAGACCATTTGCCAGTAGAGCAACGCGAAGGCGGAAATTGCTATCAGAAAGGCCGAGCGAAAGAGCATTTGGTCTACGTCTCACGCCGAAGCGCGCGTCACAAGTCTTCCTTCGCGGAAGAGCGGACGGACCAGACAGCCGGATTGCGGACGTTGATGCGGCACTTTGATACGCTAGAAAGCGGGCGATCTGCACCCATTGTCGTCAGCGTCGCAAATCGAAACCATGGCGGAACGCATGAAACGCTGTATTCTGCTTGCCTTCACCGCGCTCGTCGTGAGCGGCGCATCCCATGCCACGCCGCGACATTCGGTAACGATAAGGGAAGTCGTCAAAAACTTGGACCTGACGCGCTTCCCAAACTCGGTTGGCCCGCGACGTCTGTCCGGCAAGACGACGTTCGCCGACTATGGCTTCGTCACTGTCGTCGAGCACGGCGCAGGGGCGAGTCTTTTTCAACAGGACAAGAGCTGGGTGATGCGCTTCCGTATCCTGTCAGCGGGACCGCATTCCCTGCGCCTTTGCTTTCATGATCGCGGCCTGGCCCGAACGGGTGAAGCGGCCACACCCAGCTACAACGCGACCTCGGCGCTCCTCGTCTCCAAGTCGCCGCGCGGCGCGTGGACCGCCAGGCAGGTTCCGGCGGGGTTTGCGACCTGCAAGAATGATCCGCTGGCAGCCCGGGAAAGGTCCCGACCCGGAAGCCGCCCGTCAGCAAGCGAGCGATAATGGCGCCGCGGTGGCGACGGACGGCTCGCTGGACATGGCCGACGTCGAACGTCGCGCGCCCGTGCCGGACGGCGCCCACCCTCCTTCCTGCGGATCACCCCCGCAAGCGGCGTTGCAGGCGCTTCCACGCGCGCTCGTCCGCGCCCCATTCGGGAAAGGTCGGTGGCAGGGGTGTGGGTCGGATATCAACGGGTCGCGCGCCGCACTGCGAGCAGCGCAGAACGCCCGGCAGGTTGTCGACCGCCCCATTCACCCGTTTGAGGAAACACCAGCGCGCGAGCCGGTCGCGGTGTACCACTCCCCTGTGCGCGCAGGAGCCGCAGACGCAGCCCACGTTGACCTGATGACGGGTGAAATCGAACAGCGTTCGGAATTTTACGGTGCCCACATCAAAGCGGAAGCGCCATCTGGCGCGGGTCGCGATCGCTGGGGAATCCCTCCAGCGCACAGACGATCGTTCGCGCCAATTCGGCGGCGGCGGCTTCCCGTATGCGTTCGCTCGGCGCGGTCAGTCCGACGCGGGCAAAGCCGCTGCTGGTGAGGAGGGCATGGGCGATCAGGTCAGAATCGGGCTGGGTCATGACTCTTATGTTCTACATCTGTTCCGATTCGTCCAGCGCGATTTTTGTCCGGAGCGTCCGGCTGTGACTTGTAAAGCAGTCGGATTTTTACGGTGGGGGCCGCGCGCCCGCTTTCGCCCGTTGCGGACGTCCAGGTGTGCAGACCGAGGGACCGGGAGCGGACGTTCGTTTGGCGTGCTCTCCCGTTTGCTCCACCCCCAAGCGCTTCCAGCCGCGCGCTCAAGCCGCTCGACCTGGACGCCAAGGCTCGGTAGCGCGGGGACTGGAGCCTTCGGGTTTCGCCCTTCCCAAGCCGCCTGCGGGGACCATTGCCCTGGAACACGTGATTTTGCGCTATGGTGTGATCGCCATCTTCCTGGGGGCGGGTATCGAAGGCGAACCGTTCGCGCTGGCCGGCGGCGTGCTCGCGCACCGGCACTGGCTTTCGCCGCTTGCCGCGACGGTGGCGTCGATCGGCGGATCGTGTTTCGTCGACCAGCTGTGGTTCCATCTCGCTCGGCATTATCGGCAGAGCCGGCTCGTCCAGCGCGTGGCGCAGCGGCCTGCGTTCGCGCGCTCGCTCGTCCTGATCGAGCGTCATCCGGTGTGGTTCGTCCTGCTGTTCCGCTTCGCCTATGGCCTGCGCGCGGTGGCGCCGGTCGCGATCGGCGCCTCGCGCCTGTCGAGCCGCCTGTTCGTTCCGCTGAACGTCGTCGCCGCGATCGTGTGGGGCAGCCTGTTCACGGCGCTGGGCTATTGGATCGGGCCACAATTCGAAGCGGCGGAGGCGCGCTATGGCTCCGGCATCGCGGTCGCCACGGTCGTCGTATCGGTGCTCGTGCTGGTCCTGGCGCTCCGTCGCGGGCGGGGGGGATGACCTGGCGGATCGCGCATAGTTGCGGACATCGCCCATCAGAGGCATCCTCGCTGCGCAACGCAAGAGGCGTCGGATGACACAAGAACCTGCGGTCGGAGCCTTCGCGATCGTTCCGAGTAACGACCTGGCGGCCGCAGTGCCATTCTGGCAGCGGCTGGGGTTCGAGCGTGCTGGCGGCAGCGAAGACTATCTCATCATGCAAGGATGGGGTTGCGAATTGCACCTGACCCAAGCGGGTCAGGGCGAATGGCGGGTTCCAGAAGCCCATAACCCGTTCGGCGTCTTCATTCGCACGCCGGACGTTGCGGCAATCGCCGCGCGGGTGGACGATCTCGTCATTCGGCCAGGTGGCATTCTCCGGCACCGCGCATGGGGGCTCTACGAGGTCGGCATCGCAGGCCCAGACGGCCTTCTCGTTCGCATCGGATGGCCGTCTGCCTTGATGAAGTGACCGTCCGCGAACCGCAAACCGCCGCCGATCAGCGGTTCTGCTTCGGCTGCTGTCGTCGGCTGACCGCGTAAGCGGTCCACAGGGTCGACGCCAAGGCGACGAACGCAACGCCGAGCCCGGGGACGATCTGTCCAATGCCGAAGGCGACCAACGCGATCGAAAAAGCGACGGCGACATACATCCAAGTCGGAAACATCGATCGGTTCCTCGTCGTTAGGTCTCGAACCTAAGCCGACCCGTTGCCGGAGTCTACGTCTCCTGCATTGATGGCCCAATCTGGCAGCCGCCCCTCCGCTCACCGGCGGCTCCGGATAGTTCCCCGCCCGAGCCCTCTTACGGCCGATACACCCGCTCCACGTTGCGCCGCAGGTCCTCGCGCCAGAACAGCACCGGCTTGAAGCGATGCGCGGCGAACAAGGGGGCCTGGTCGGCATAATGCGGGGAATCCGGCCGGGTCGTCGCGGCGCCGAACGGCTGGATCGAGCGCGACTCCACGCGCCCCGCCTTGTCCCACGCCATCAGCATGATGAAGCTGTCGCCATGCTTGACCACCAGCCGACCGTCGGGGGCTTCGTCCCATGTCGACGCTGCGCGCAGCACGTCGGGCGCGCCGTCGAGCGGGAGGTCGACCTTGCCCTGCCGTAGCCGCAGCACGGTGCCGAGCGGCGGATCGAGCGTGCCGAAATGCGTCTGGAGATACGCCGCCGCCTTCGCCAGCGCATCGCGCGGGTCGAGTTCGGGGCGGCGCTGGTAATGCCATTTCTGCCCGGTCCGCAGCAGGATCGCAGCGAGCGCCTGCCCGCTGTGCTGCCCGTCGAAATTGCGGTTCCAGCGTTGCAGCACGCCGAGCGCGGCGCGGAGCTGCGAATCGCCGCGCGGGTCGATCGCGGCAATGTCGCGATACCATTTCGCCGCCCAGCTGTAGCGGCTGACTCCGGTGTCGAACTTGATCCTCAGCAGGTCCGCCTCGCTGATCCGCGGGGTCTGGCCCATCAGCTCGACCGCACGGGTGCCGCGGTTGGTGGTGTCGGTCTCGATCCCGAGCAGCGGGCTGTAATCCTGCGGGCGCAGCTCCGACCCCTGCCCTGCCGCCTGATAGGGCGTGTTGTTGGCGTTGATCAGGAAGCCCGACGCGGGGTTCACGTTGCGCGGCACGGCCGCGAACGGCACCGTCCCCGGCATCAGGTCGCGCGACGTGTCGCCGGGGAGCAGATGCTGGTAATCATAGCCCGGCCGCCGGTTGGGGAAGCTCGCGTTATAGACATAGGCGATGTTGCCGCGCGCATCGCCGTAGAGGAAGTTGGTCGCGGGAACGCCCTGGAGCGCGAGCGCCTGCTGCCATTCGCCGAAATTGCGCGCACGCGTCAGGCGGTAATATTCCTCGACCATGCGCAACTGGTCCGCGCCGGCATAGCGGATCGCATAGGCGCCGCTCTTGTTGACGATCACCGGCCCCTGCACCGCGCGGTAAACCATCTTGGGGATCGGCAGCACGAACGGCCCGACCCGCACCCCCAACCACACGCGCCGCGCCTGCAACGACCGCCACGCACCATCGAAGCGATAGCGCGTATGCGCGGCATCGGTGTCGAGTGTGTAGACGTCGGTCAGGTCTGGCCGGTTGACGGTGTTGGTCCAGCCGAGATGCTCGTTATGCCCCATCACCGGGAACGGCACGCCGGGGAAGGTCGCGCCCGAGAAGTGCCAGCCGGTCCCCGATTGCACCGACAGTTCGTACCAGGCGACCGGCGCCTTCCACGGCTGGTGCGAATTGGAGAGGACGCGGGTGAAGCCGTCCGCCGATCGCTTCGGCGCGACGACGAAGGCGTTGGAGCCGTTCTGATTGCCCTCCCCCGTCGGCGGAAGTGCGGCGGGATCGGGCGCATCGGGCGAAGCGCCTGCGCTTTCGCGCGGCAGCGGCGTGTCGCCCGACAGCGCGCCGAGCACCTGGTCGAGCCCGAAGAAGAACGGCGTGCGCAGGACGAAGCCAGTCGCGATGTCCTCACCATTCGCGGGGAACAGCTTGGCGAGCCGCACCTCCCCCGGGTGCCGCCGCGCATAGGCGTTGAGCCCGGTCGCATAGGCATCGAGCAACGCACGGACATCGGCGGGTTGCTTGAGATAATCGCGGTGCGCGGTCTCGCGCGCGCCGAGCAGCGCGAGCGTGTAATCGACCTTCGCGCCGTCCGCCCCGGTCAT
Source organism: Sphingomonas sp. TREG-RG-20F-R18-01 (assembly GCF_022662475.1). Classification (GTDB taxonomy): domain Bacteria; phylum Pseudomonadota; class Alphaproteobacteria; order Sphingomonadales; family Sphingomonadaceae; genus Sphingomonas. Next base: position 875,530 of record NZ_JAKNQQ010000002.1, on the reverse strand, counting down.
CGCGCCGAGCCGCCCGCGCGCCATCGCCACCGCTTCCTGCAGCGTCGCGAAATCGTCCTCGGCATGGGCATAGGCGACGCCATACGCGACGTCGGGGTCGGTCTTGCCGAAGATGTGCGGCACGCCGAAGCGGTCGCGCGCGATCACGCTGTCGTAGCGGCGCGCAGGCGGCGGGGTCGCGCTGGTCGCCGCGATCGGCTCCCAGATTGCCAGACCGGCGGCAGTGACGATCAATACGCCGGCCAAGCCGATCCCGAGTGTTCGCAGCATCCATTCCCCCTGTCGCTCTGGTCTCGGCCAGCTCTCGCGCTATCTTGGCGAACAAGGCGGATTTGTCACGCAATCCGTAGTCTCACGCCTTGTGTTGTATATTTACAACACCATATCGGCGCAAAAGCAACTGTGAGGGTGGTGGATGAACATCGAGAAATTTACCGATCGTGCCAAAGGCTTCTTGCAATCGGCCCAGACCGTCGCGATCCGCATGAGCCATCAGCGGATCGCGCCCGAGCATATCCTGAAAGCGCTGCTCGAGGACGAGCAGGGCATGGCGTCCGGGCTGATCAGCGCGGCGGGCGGCGATGCGAAGCGCGCGGCGAGCGAGACCGACTTGCTGCTGGCGAAAATTCCGGCGGTATCGGGGAGCGGCGCGCAAGCGACGCCGGGGCTCGACAATGACGCGGTGCGCGTGCTCGATCAGGCGGAGCAAATCGCGACCAAGTCGGGCGACAGTTTCGTCACGGTCGAGCGGCTGCTGGTCGCGCTCGCGCTGTCGCTCAACACCGCGGCGGCCAAGGCGCTCAAGACCGCGGGCGTCGCGCCCGAGGCGCTCAACGCGGCGATTGAGAAGGTGCGCAACGGTCGCGTCGCCGACAGCGCGGGCGCCGAGGACAAGTTCGATGCGCTCAAGAAGTTCGCGCGCGACCTGACGCAGGCGGCGCGCGACGGCAAGCTCGACCCCGTGATCGGCCGCGACGAGGAAATCCGCCGCACGATCCAGATTCTCGCGCGCCGAACCAAGAACAACCCGGTGCTGATCGGCGAACCCGGCGTCGGCAAGACCGCGATCGCCGAGGGGCTCGCGTTGCGGATCGCGAATGGCGACGTTCCCGACACGCTCAAGGACCGCAAGCTGATGTCGCTCGACATGGGCTCGCTGATCGCGGGCGCGAAATATCGCGGCGAGTTCGAGGAGCGGTTGAAGGGTGTGCTCGACGAGGTGAAGGCCGCCGAGGGCGACATCGTCCTGTTCATCGACGAGATGCACCAGCTGATCGGCGCGGGGAAATCCGAAGGCGCGATGGATGCGGGAAACCTGCTGAAGCCGGCGCTGGCGCGCGGTGAACTGCACTGTGTCGGCGCGACCACGCTCGATGAATATCGCAAATATGTCGAGAAGGACGCGGCACTCCAGCGCCGTTTCCAGCCGGTGTTCGTCGGCGAGCCGACCGTGCCCGACACGATCTCGATCCTGCGCGGGCTCAAGGAAAAGTACGAGCTCCACCACGGCGTGCGGATCACCGATGCGGCGATCGTCGCGGCGGCGACGCTGTCGAACCGCTACATCACCGACCGCTTCCTGCCCGACAAGGCGATCGATTTGATGGACGAGGCGGCGTCGCGCATCCGCATGGAGGTCGAGAGCAAACCCGAGGAGATCGAGATCCTCGACCGCCGGATCATCCAGCTCAAGATCGAGCGCGAGGCGCTGAAGCGCGAGACCGACGCGGCATCGCGCGACCGGCTCGGCACGCTGGAGGGCGAACTCGCCAATCTCGAGCAGCAGTCGGCGGAGCTGACCACGCGCTGGCAGGGCGAGAAGGACAAGATCTCGGCCGAGGCGAAGCTCAAGGAGCAGATCGACGCCGCGCGGCTCGAACTCGAGCAGGCGCAGCGTGCGGGGGATCTCGGCAAGGCGGGCGAGCTGTCCTACGGGCGCATCCCCGAGCTGCAACGGCAGTTGGATGCCGCGGCGGGCGCGACCAAGGGCGCGATGCTGCGCGAGGAAGTGACCGGCGAGGATATCGCGGGCGTGGTCGCGCGCTGGACCGGGATTCCGGTCGAGCGGATGCTCGAGGGCGAGCGCGACAAGCTGCTCCAGATGGAAGCGACGATCGGCAAACGCGTGATCGGCCAGCAGAATGCGATCCGTGCGGTGTCGACTGCGGTGCGGCGTGCGCGCGCGGGGCTGCAGGATCCCAACCGGCCGCTAGGCTCGTTCCTGTTCCTGGGGCCAACCGGCGTCGGCAAGACCGAGCTGACCAAGGCGCTCGCCGAATTCCTGTTCGATGACCCGACCGCGATGGTCCGCATCGACATGAGCGAGTTCATGGAAAAGCACGCGGTCGCGCGGCTGATCGGCGCGCCTCCGGGCTATGTCGGCTATGAGGAAGGCGGCGTGCTGACCGAGGCGGTGCGGCGACGTCCGTATCAGGTCGTGTTGTTCGACGAGGTCGAAAAGGCGCACGGCGACGTGTTCAACATCCTGTTGCAGGTGCTCGACGACGGGCGGCTGACCGACGGCCAGGGCCGCACGGTCGACTTCACCAACACGATCATCGTGCTGACCTCGAACCTCGGCAGCCAGGTGCTGACGACGCTGGGCGAAGGCGAGGACGTTGCTTCGGTCGAGCCGCAGGTGATGGAGATCGTCCGCGCGCATTTCCGGCCGGAATTCCTCAACCGGCTCGACGAGATCGTGCTGTTCCACCGGCTCGGCCAGGCGGAAATGGCACCGATCGTCGACATCCAGGTCAAGCGGATCGCGACGTTGCTGGCCGAACGCAAGGTGACGCTCGACCTGACCGACGCGGCGCGGCTGTGGCTCGGGCGGGTCGGTTATGATCCGGTCTATGGCGCGCGGCCGTTGAAACGTGCGGTACAGCGCTATCTGCAGGATCCGCTCGCCGACCTGATCCTGCGCGGGAGCGTCAAGGATGGCGCGACGGTTCGGGTCGACGAGGGCGACGGCAAGCTGGAGCTGGTGGTGGAGTAAGCCTCCCGCCCGGACTGATCCCAGCAAAAAAGGGGCGACCGCGAGGCCGCCCCTTTTCCGTTGTCGCCGAGCGCGCTCTTACAGCTTGAACTTCGCGCCCGCCAGGAACCGGCGACCGTAGATGCCCTCGCCAGCCTGGACCGGATTGTACAGATACGCGCCGTACGTGACCGGATCGATCGCGGGCAGGCGGTCGAACAGGTTCTGCACGTTGACGTAGAAGGTGAGCTTCCGGTTGACGTCGATGCTCGTGTTCATGTCGAACGTGATGTAGCTCTTGAGGCGGCAACCGCTGTAGCTTGCGAGGCCGCAATCGCCGTACGTGCTGACCGTCTGACCGTTGACGACCTTGGTCGAACCTTCCTGATCCTGCGCCGAGAAATTGTACCCCGACGAGTAGTTGACGGTGCCGGTCAGCGAGATCGGGCCCTTCTGGAAGGTGTTCTGCCAGTTGCCATGCCAGCGGAACGTGCCCGACCCGGCAGTCAGGTTGTAGTTGCCGATCGTGTCGACGTAGTTTTCCTTGTGCCCATCCGGGAAGGTCGTGCTCAGCTCGATCTGCATCGTCGCATCGAGGTTGCTCGTCCAGGTGACGCCACGGATGTTGACTCGGCTGTTGATGCCGAAGTCGATGCCCGACGACTGGACCGTGTTGGCATTGACCAGCGCCGACGTGACATACAGCACGCGCGGCAGGGCATTGGGGTGCGCGGGATCGGCCGCATCGGTCGTGATCGTGAAGCCCGCCGGGACCGCCTGACCCGAATAATAGGCCGACAGGGCATCGCCGGCCGTCAGCGAGGTGATCGCGTTGGTCTTCTTGATGTTGAAGTAATCGACCGTGAACGACACGTTGCGGATCGGCTCGAACACGATGCCGCCGGTGAAGCTGCGCGACCGCTCAGGCTTCAGGTTCGGCGATGCGAGCGTCGTCGCGCCATAGCTGCCCGAGCGCAGATAGGTCGGGCAAGCGGTGCTGAAGTTCGCGGTGTTGCAGCCATAGGAGGCAAGGTAGGCATCGTTGAAGATGGCCGCGTTGTTGTTGACATAGCCGGTGGTCGGCAGCGCGTTGGCCTCCGCAAAGCTCGGGATGCGGAAACCGCGCGACCACGTGCCGCGGATCGTCACCTGCTTGATCGGCGTCAGCTTGAAGCCGAGCTTGGGCGAGAAGGCGCCCTGCCCGGTCGAGTAATGATCGTAACGACCCGATGCGTTCAACAGCAGCTGATCGAAGATCGGTGCGTTGATTTCGCCGAAGGCCGAGCTGACGGTACGATGCCCATTGGTACCGAACGCATTGATCGTGAAGTAGCGCTGGGTCGGGCCATTGATGTCCGAATTGGCAGTCGGCGAGTCGACCGCTTCGTAATAGACCGATCCGCCGGCCGCGACCTGCAGCGGACCGCCGGGCAGCTGGAAGAACTCATGGCTGATGCTCGCCTGCGCCTGATACAGATCCGAGGTTGAGTCGGTCGTGTTGGTCGGCTCGAGATAGTTCATCACGGCCTGGCTGTTCGCAGACGGATTGACGAAATTGTAGGTACCGTCGGCGATCACATCGAGCAGATGCTGGATGTACACATAGCCGTTCTGCGTCCGGCGCAGGTCGGTGTGCATGCCCGTGAAGTCGACGCGATAGTCCCAATCGCCGAACACCGTGCCATGCATGCCGGCCGCCGCGCGGAACACACGATAGCGCGTGGCGTCGCTCGTGACCGAATTCGGCAGGCCGCCGATGATCTGCGCCGTCTGGTTCGCGCCGGCATAGGGATTGTTCGGGTTGAGCGTGCCATTCGCGGCGGTGCAGTTCACGCGTGCGGCGCAGACGTACACCGGAAGCGTGAGCGCGCCCGACCCGGCCGCATAGGCAGCGGAGTTTCCGCGCGTCGAGAACGGCTGGTTGTAGATACCGGCCGGTGCGTTGGCGTAGATCACCGACGGGCTGCCGGTATAGTTGGTGTTGGTCTGCAGGAAGTTGAACTCGGCATAGGCTTCCGAGGAGCCACCGATCTTGGCGGTGAACTTCGCCGAGCCGCCGAAGCGTTCGATGTTCGGCGCGACGATGCCGTACTGGTTGGTCTGATCCTGCGAACAGATCGTCGAGGGGATGATGCTCGTCGGATCGGTCGACCCCGCGACCGGGCTCCCGTTCGCACAACCATTGTTCAGCAACGCATATTGCGTGCCGCCGGTGGGACGGACGTAGGTGTTCGCGCCAGCCGTGGTCGCGCCGAAATTGCTCGCGCTGATGATGTTGTTCGGGCCACCGACGCCGGTCTGGTTGTCCGAGTTGAACGGCGCGCGCAGGTCGCTGTTCCGCACCGCGCCGCTGCGATAGTAGAAGCCGCTGATATAGGCGTTATAGCCGTCCCGGTCGAGATTGCCGTGGCCCGCGGTCAGCGAGATACGCTGGCTCGGTGCGGTGCCGTCCTGCGAGATGCCGGCTTCGGCGCGACCCGAAACGCCTTCGATGCTGCGCTTGGTGATGATGTTGACCACGCCCGCGATCGCGTCGGCGCCGTAGCTCGACGATGCGCCGTCCTTGAGCACTTCGATCCGGTCGACGATGTCGTCCGGAATGGTGTTGAGATCGACGAAGTTGCGCGTCGCGTCATCCGCCAGCGGATAATAAGCGGCGCGCAGGCCGTCGATCAGGACAAGCGTCGAGCTGCTCGACAGGCCGCGCAGCGACACGGCCGAAGCGCCGCCGGCGAAGGCGCCGTTCGCGGTGAACGAGTTGGTCAGCGCCGGACCGTTGTTCGACGACAGACGCTGGATACCGTCCTGAACCGTCTGGATACCGCGCTGGTCGAGGTTTTCCACCGACAGCGTCGTCACGGGCGACGGCGTAACCGCCTGGCGGAACAGCGAACCGGTGACCACGATGTCCTTCCCACCCTGATCGGCGGGGGTCTGGTCTTGCGCGGCGGCGGCGGGTGCCGTGGTCGCGGCCGGTGCGGCCTGGTCCTGCGCGAACGCGGGGACGGCGAGCAGCGACAGCGCAGCCGATGTAGTCATCAGCCAGGGCTTTGAGACGAACGAGGAGGACCGCATCACTTCTTGTTCCTTAAACGACCGCGCGCATCACGATGCGCCGCGAAACCATGGAGAGGGTGTCTAAGCGGATTGCCTCCGCTCGATGGCGCTAAAGATCACGCGACGATGGCATGTGTAAAGCAGCCCAAGCAACGTTCGACCAGATTCCCGTCATAGCGTAGCATAAATGCAACAACATGGCGTGCGGCAGGTATCGGTAGCAAGCGTAATGGCCGCTGCGGACCTATAGAGTATCGCCTTTGTTGCTATCTATTACAGTATGCTACGGTTTTTTACGGCCATACCGGCCGCTTTGTTACGATCGTATTTGGTTCTTACAGAGTTGTTCTAAGAACAACATGACTTCCATCGAAGTGGTACGAAGATATCTACAGTATAGAATAAAAAAGGGCGGCGGATCATATCGATCCGCCGCCCTATAGCTGTCGTTCAAGGAGAACGATTTACATGTCGACGGTCACACCGATGAACAAGTAACGACCGTTCGCTTCGAAGATCCCCGGGTAAGTATTTCCGTTACCATAGGAACCGATCGGCGATGCAGCCTGGCTCAAGACCGGCGGCTGCTTGTCGAACAGGTTGTTCGCACCCAGGCGGAAGGTGAACTTGTCGGCTGCCCGCACGGTCGCGGCCAGATCGAAATAGTTCTGCGCCGGGATACGGGCGTCGAGCGACGAGTACGAACCCGCAAGATCCACATCGCTGCTGGCGCGCTCATATTTGGTTCCCGACAGATACCGCCAGCGAGCCGACAGACCAACGCCCTGCGGCGTGGTGTAGGTCACGCGGGCCGAATGCCGCCACTTCGACTGCGGGTAACCGCACTGTGCGCCATAGAGACCGGCGCAATTGAACTGCGCGCCGACCTTGTCGTAGCTGAACTCGTCAACATAGGTCCCGCTGAACGACAGGCCGAACGTGCCGATCGATGCGGTGCGCAGCGTGTAGCCGGCCGACACGTCGATCCCGCGCGTCTTGAGCGAGCCCGCGTTGACGTTGGTGTCGACGATGTAGCCCGTGTTGCCCTGGAACAGCGTACCGTTGGCATCGCGCTTGATCGCGCCACACAGTGCCGGATCCCCGGTCGCGATGCACTGCGAGATGATCGTATCGGCGCCGATGACGCCGATCCGGTCCTGCAGCTTGATCGAGAAGGCGTCGACCGAGAGGTTGAAGCCGCGCAGGAAGCTCGGCTGGAGCAGGACGCCAACCGTGAACGTGTCCGCCTTTTCGGGCTTCAGGTTCGGGTTGCCGCCGAGCAGGCCGTTATACTGTTCCGACGCGTTGGCCGCGATCAGGCCGAACCGGTTGGCCGGAACGCCGGCGCGCGCGCAGGCTGCGGCGGTGTTGCCGTTGACCAGACCGTTGACGGCCGGTCCCGCACACGGATCGGTCGCACCGTCCAGCTGGACCGACTGCTGTGCGAACAGTTCCTGCGTGTTCGGTGCACGAACCGCCCGGTTGTAGCCCCCACGGAAGCGGATGTCCGAAACCGGTGCCCAGACGATTTCGCCCTTGTACGACGAGACGCCGCCCGACGTGCTGTAGTCCGAGTAGCGATAGCCACCGTTGACCGTCAGTTCCTTGAAGAAGCGATGATCGGTGACCAGCGGAACCTGGATTTCGCCGAACACTTCCTTGACGTTGAACGAGCCGTTGATCGGCAGCGTCGCGCCGCCCTGGCCGGCGAGATCGCCGCTCAGGAAGCCGTTGTCGACCTCGAGCGTCAGCGATTCCTCACGATACTCGCCACCGACGTTGATGCCGATGCCCTGGGTCGAAAACGGCGACTGCAAGCCGTACTTGCCGCCCTCGAAGGTGACCGAGCCGCTGACGACCTTTTCCGCGGTGCTGCCCGACTGGAAGCCCGGGGTCTGGACGTAGTTCAGCGCGCCCTGCGAGATGTTGCCCGCACCGAAGATGTTGAGCGGGACGCAGTTCGGATCGGTACCGTCGACGACCGAGCGGCAGACCGCCTGGCCGAGCGTCGCAGACCCCGGACGCGTGTCGGTGATCGCATCGAGCGCGCGCTGCGTGCGCGAGACCGAGAATTCGTTGCGATAGACCTGGCTGAAGATCGTCGTGCCGTACTGGCCGTAGACGTCGTACGAAACGCCATCCGCGATGTCGCCGCGGGCACCCGCGACGAAGCGGTAGGCCGTGTGGCGAAGATCGGCCTGGCGACCGCCGCCCTCGACGTTGCGACGCCCGATCTGGACGTTGGCCTGCTGATATTGCGAGCCGTCCGGGTTGGTCAGGTTGATGACGTTACCGTTCGCGTCGCGCACCAGGTTGGTCGGCCGGAAGAACGTCGCCCGTTGCGCATCCGACAGATACGGGTTGTTGCTGTTCAGCACCGTGGTGTTGCTGAAATCGCCCGACGGCGCGATCTGTGCGACCGAGCGATCGTCCATGAACATGAACTCGGCATAGGGCTTGAAGCTGTCGCTCACGTCATAATGCGCAAGGAAGCCAGCCGTGTAGCGCGTGTCCGGACGCTGGTAATAATTGAGCGGGTTCGCGTTGTAGAGCGTCTGGCCGGGGGTCAGCTGACCTGCACCGTTGAGCGTGTATTGCTGCTGGAGGCCGCTTGGCAAATTGTTGACGACCGCGTCGCCCAGCGTGAAGTTGGCGGGAAATGCCGTGGGCGAGCCCGTGCAGACATAGTCCGCGCTGGTCGACCGCGTGCCGAGGCCGCACGCCGCATAATCGCGATCGCCCTGCAGGATCGCGCCGATCTTGCGATAGCCCATGTAACCGACGACATGACCACGACCGTCGCTGGTGCCGACGCCCATCTTCAGGTTGACGTCAAACTGCGTGCCGTCGAACGACTGCCCGCTGCGGGTCGGATAGCCCGCGGCCGTCGCGATGTTCTGCAGGCGCTGGTTGCCGTTGTTATGGTCGTAGATGCCGCCCGACGAATCGATGCTGATGCCCTGGTAATTGGTATCGAGCACGAAGTTGACGACACCGCCGACCGCATCCGACCCATAGACCGAACCGGCGCCACCGGTGAGCACGTCGACGCGCTTGATCAACGCCTGCGGGATGACGTTGAGATCGGCAGCCGCCGATGCGGTGCTGCTCGACGAGGGGTTGCCCGGCATCAGGCGACGGCCGTTGACGAGGACGAGCGTGCGCGATTCGCCGAGGTTGCGCAGGTTGGCGGTCGCGGTACCGTTCGACCCGTTCGACACCGACGAGCTCTGCGTCGCGAATGCCTGCGGGAGGCTGTTGAGCACGTCCTCGATACGCGTCGCGCCCTGCAGCTTGATCTCTGCCGCGTTGACGACCGTGATCGGGCTGGCCGACGTCAGGTTGGGATTGGAGATGCGCGAGCCGGTGACGACGATATCGCCGGCATCCGCACCCGGGGTGTTCGACGCGGCGGGAGTCGTGCTGGCGACGCTGTCGTCTCCAGGGGTGGTCGTGGTTTCGGCCTGCTGCTGGGGCGCTGCGACGGTGGGCGTCGAAGCAGGAGCGGGCGCCGGTGCAGGTGCCGCAGCGACCTGTGCCAGGGCCGGAAGCGCGCCGAGCACGCCGGCAATCATCGTGGACGCGAGCAAGGAGTCGCGCAAAACTCGGTTTTGCATTGGTGGATTGGTTCCTATTGGTATGGTACCGCCTCGAGCGGTAGCATGACAGCGACGGTCGGTAGCCGACTGTGCTTGCGACGGTTCTTTACTGCCGAGATCGTGTTACAAAAGTATAAAAGTACCAACATTGCGCAGTGGCATCATATTGCATCATTGATGTAGCAAATCTGACACACCACCGGCGGGGCGCTTGCTGACCAACGCACCGGGTCGTATCGCGCGGTGCAAATCCCCAACCGAGGACACGATGTGCGCGCAAGAATGACACTGGCGACCGCCGTCGCGGTCGCGACGACGCTTGCCCTGGGCGCCACCCCGGTTGGCATCGCCGCGGCTGACCGAACCGGGGAACCCCGTTCGAAGGCATTGGCCGATGTCGTGCGATGCCGTCCGATTCACGATGCGACCGCGCGCCTGGCATGCTTCGATGCCTCCGTTGCGACCCTCGATACGGCCGAAGCGCGCCGGGATGTCGTGATCGTCGATTCGCAACAGGTTCGGCAGGCGCGGCGGTCGCTGTTCGGGATCGGCGTTCCCGGCCTTTCGATCTTCAGCGGATCTCCGGAGATCGACTTTATCGACACCAGCGTGACCGACGCGCAGGTCGACTCGGCTGGCCGATGGACGCTGCGGATGGCGGACGGCGCGCGCTGGGCACAGACCGACGACAATGTGATCGGACGTCGCCCCAGAATAGGCGACAGGATCCACATCAAACGCGCGGCGCTCGGCAGCTTTCAGATGAGCGTGGGCGGCCAGCCAGCGGTGAAGGCGCGTCGCGTGAATTGAGGACGTAGCTTTGACGGAACGGACCGCCGGTCACGTGGATCAAGGCGGCATGCCGGCGCGACCTGGCGGACATGGAAAACGGGGCGGAACCTGCGTTCCGCCCCGTTTCCTGAGGTGACTTCAGCCTGGCCGAAGCGGGTTCGGGCCGATCAGAACTTGAACGACGCACCCGCACGGAACGTCCGCCCGACGACACCAGCGATATGCCAGGTCGGCAGATAGTTGGTGCCGGAGTAGGATGCAGGAGCGACCGGGGCACGCTCGCCCGTGATGTTGCCGACAAACAGGTTGAGATTGAAGCTGTCGTTGACCTTCAGCTGGGCACTCACGTCGGCGTAGATAAAGCGTCGGATGTAGCAGAAGCTCTGACCGGTGCCGTACAGGTTGCCGCCTGCGCAGCTCGTGTCCGCACCTTCGTCCGCAGCGACTTCCTTGATCCGCGACACGTAATAGGTCGTCGCCGACAGCGAGAAATCGCCGAGCTCGAGCGTGTTCTGCCAGTTACCGCGAACCCGCGGGGTACCGGCGCCGGACGACAGTTCATATGGTCCAAGCGTACCGGCATATTTCTGGACCGGCGACCCGTTGCCCGGGTTCAGATCATATTGGATCAGATAGGTCAGATCGAGGCGGCTGACGAAGCGTACGCCGTCCTTGACCGGAACGCTGACATTGGCCCCGAAGTCGACGCCGGACACCTTGGCGGAGCCCGCGTTGACGTAGGGCGCGTTGATGATCAGCACGCGCGGCAGGGCGTTCGGGAACAACGGATCGGGCGCGTCGACCGCCGCAACCGTATAGCCGGCCGGCAATGCCGTTCCGGCGAAATACGCGCTGCGCGCAACCAGTGCGTCAGGTCCCGTAACGATCACATCAGTCTTCTTGATGTTATAGTAATCGACCGTGAAGCTGACGTTATGGATCGGCTCGAATACCGCGCCGGCCGTGAAGCTGCGCGACTTCTCGGGCTTCAGGTTCGGGTTGCCCGAAAAGCCGGAACCGATGTTGTACGCTTGCGCATAGGGGTTGGTGTTCGGGTTGGCACCCGTGATGAGCCCACCGTGCGCCAGCTGGAAGCTTGTCGGCGGCGTGATCGAGACGAAGCCGGCATAGCTGGACCGCGGGTTGTTTTCAGCGAAGGTCGGCGCCCGGAACCCGTTCGAATAGGTCCCGCGGATCGCAAGCTGCTTGATCGGCGTCCACTTGGCACCGATCTTGGGCGAGAAGTGGCTGAAGCCTTCCGAATAATGGTCGTAGCGACCCGATCCGTTGACCTCCAGCGTGGTCAGGATCGGCGCGTTGACCTCGAAATACCCTGCAGCAACGGTATGCTTGCCGAATGCCGCCGACGTGTTGGCATAGCGATCCAGATTCGCGTTGATGCTGTTGTTTTCCTGGGTTTCGCGGCGGACCTGCCCACCCACGGCAAACTGCAGCATGCCACCCGGGAGCTCGAACACGTCCTTGGCGATCGACGCATCGAGCGATAGCATCGAGGTATGCGACGGCACCGTATACGTCGGCGCGATCAGGTCCCGGACCGCCTGGCTATTGGCCGATGGATTGACGAAATTATAGGCGCCGGTGTTGATCGCCTGCTTCAGGCCCGCGATGTTGATCACGCCGTAGGAGGTGATCGAGAAATTGTCGCGGGCCGCAACCGCGTCGATCTTCCAATGATAGCCGCCCTCGAAATCGCCCGTCAGGCCACCCGCGGCCCGCAGGACCTCGTTCTTGCGGTTGGTACCGACCGGAATGTCACCGAACAAATAGTAGATCCGCGCGGCATTGCCTTCCGCCGCGAACGGGTTGTTGGGGTTGAGTTGCCGATTGGCGTCGATCGAGCAGTTCACGCCTGCGGCGCAGACATAGACCGGCAGGACGATACCCGGGTTGTTCGACGCGAGCGCCGGCGACGCGCCGTAAGGCTGCGTCTGGCGAATCGCGCCAGGCGCGCGGCCGATGGTCACCTGGCTGTGCGAGTAGCTCCCCGTAAGGTAGCCAGAGATCGCATCGCTGACGCGGAAACTGAGCCGACCGGAGAAGTTGTACCGCTCCTGCTGCGGCTGGATGTCATTGTAGCGGGATCCGTATTCCTTCGCGATGTCGTGCTTGCACGCCGTCCCATTGTTGCTGGTTCCTGCGACGGTGAAGGTTCCGTTGACGCAATTCGCTGCCGAGGTGAGCAGCTGCGAATTGCCGAAGGCGACACCGCCTGCGTAGGGATCGTTGAGATTGGTTTGCGGCGCGCGTCGGACGATCGCATCCGTCGTTGCCGTCGTCAGCGAACTGTCAGCGGTATTATTGTCCAGACCGCCCGGCAGACCGTTCGTCTTCAGGTCGAGCGTGTTGAACGGAAAGCCACGCGACGTCGCCGAAATCGCCTGATCGCGCTGATATTCCGCGTTGACGTAGACGTTCCATCCCTTGGCATCATAGTCGCCGTAGCCTGCGGTCAGGTTGGCGCGATAGCGGGCACCGTCGCCCTTCTCGCTGACACCACCCTCGACCGTCCCGGCCAGACCGGTGTAATGCTTTTTCATGATGATGTTGACGACGCCACCGATCGCATCCGCGCCGTAGCTGGACGACGCGCCGTCCTTCAGCACCTCGATCCGCTCCACCGCGCTGAACGGGATCGAGTTGAGATCGACATAGGCGTTGTGGCCGTCATCGTTGAGCGGGAAGTTCGTGCTCCGCAGGCCGTCGATCAGCACCAGCGTCGAGGAAACGCCAAGTCCGCGCAGCGATACGGCAGCCCCGCCCGCCGAGAACCCGTTGGTGAAGCCCGTGGAAATCGAGCCGGCGCCATCGGCCGAGATCGATCGCACGGCGTCGTTGATGTTGGTGATGCCGGCGCGCGTCAGCGTCTCTCCGGTCAGCACGGTCACCGGCGACGGCGTTTCGGTATTGGTGCGACGGAACAGCGACCCGGTGACGACGATATCCTGGTCCGGTGCCGAACTGGTCGTCGACGTGTCGGTGGGCAGCGGTGCCTGTACCGCGGCCGGTGCATCCTGTCCGGGCGCAGTCGCCGGCGCGGTTTGCGCGAACGCCGAAGAGGTCGAGAGTGCAATGAACAGCGCCAACGGCGCGGCGCCCTGACGAAGGCGAGACAAGGATCGGCTATGCGTCGATTGCATCTGATAGTTTCCCCATTTGCGCGCTGTGGCGCTGCGTATGCCCCCAGGCCGATAGGCCTGACGCGATGAGGTAAATTGTCCCGAACCGGTCACATTGTAAACAGATCAATATTAATTGCGTCGCGCTGTTACAATTGCGCAACACTTGTGCTGCAACGCACACAAAACGCTACTTTTCCACCTTGGGCATCGGCCCCGCCACCAGCAGCGGATCGATCTTCGCATCGCGCCAGCGCAGGCTCCAATGCAGGTGCGGCCCGGTCGCGCGGCCGGTGGCGCCGGACAGCGCGACCGGCTGGCCACGCCGGACATGGTCGCCGACCCGCACGTCGATTCGCGACAGATGCAGGAAGGCCGTGTTCACCCCCATGCCGTGGTCGATCATCAGCAGGTTGCCCTCGAGCGTGAAGGGATGGTCCGCCGCCAGGATCACCACCCCGTCCGCCGGCGCGACGATCACCGAGCCGGTCGGCTTGGCGACGTCGAGCCCGGAGTGATACGACCCCGCCTCGCCATTCTGGTAGATCCGCTGCGACCCGAACAGCGTCGAGATCCGCCCGGTCGTCGGCCAGACGAACGCCTGTCGCCACCCCTGCGCATCGGTCTGGATCCGGCGCGCGGCCGCGATCTGCGCGAGTTCGGCGGGGCGCAACCGGTCGAACTCGGGTTGCGGCACGGGGATCTTGGGGAGTGTTGCCAGCCGCGAGATATCCCACGCGCGTGGCGCGACGGTCAGCGTGTCGCGGACGATGCTGCCGTCGTCACGCATGGCGACGAGCGACGCGCTCGGCCCGGCGTCGCGATCGAACGCGATGACGAACCGGCCATCGGGTGCGACCGGAACCGCCACGCCGTCGAACAGGACCTGCGTCGTCCGCTCGGGCGCGGTCGCGCGCACCAGCCCGCCCTGGATCATGCTCCCCGCATAGCGAAACCCCGCGCCGGCGACGCCGTCCGCGCGCGGCACAGGCGCCGTCGCGCGACGATCCTGCGCCCGGGCCGGAACGAACGGGGCGGCCGCCAGGATCATGGCGACCGCGTACACGGCACGGCGGGTCGACGCCCCCCGCGCGCGCCGCTTATGCGGCAGCGCCGTCACCCATCGCCTGGGTGGCCAGCGCCGCGGTGGCATAGGCCTCCTGCCGCGCGACGTTCCAGTAGCGCAGGTCGTCGAGCGCGATCCGCGTCCCCGACACCGCGCAGACGACATGATCGCCCGGGTTCAGCACCCGAAAACCGTTCGCCATGAAATGGAGCCGCGCCGGGCGATCGGTATTGGACATGAGCATCGGAGCGGCGCTTTCGAACAGGAGAACAGGCTAGAGCAGCGTCGGCTGGTCGCCGGATGGACCAGCATACGCCTTGCCGCCGCCGCGCTCAACCTTGGCATCGACCTCGCCATCGCGGAAATGGAGCGTCACGGACCCCGCCGCGCGCGCCGCCGCCGCCGATCCGACGACCTCCCCGCCCACCGCCGCGCGGGTCGAGACGAACGCATACCCCCGGTCGAGAATGCTGTTCGGCCCGAGCGACTGGACCAGCCGCCACGCCGCCGCGGTGCGATCGCGCGCGCGCTCGAGCTGGCGTTCGAGCGTCGCGAGCCGCAGCGCCCCCGCCGAGCGGTCGAGCTGCCCGCGCGCGAGCGTCACGCGGCGTTCGAGCCCGCGGTCGAGCCGCGCGCCGACGTCGTCCGCGCGCTGGCGCTGCGGGCCGAGCAGCGCGTCGCGCTTGGGCAGCACGCGGACCAGCGCTGTCAGTTGCTCGCGTCCGCGGTCGTGATAGCGCCGCGCGCATTTGCCGGTGCGCTGGCCATAGCCCGCGATCGTCAGGCGCAGGTCTTCGAGCACCGGGACCGCGATCTCGGCTGCGGCGGTCGGCGTTGGCGCGCGCCGGTCGGCGGCGAAGTCGGCGAGCGTAGTGTCGGTCTCATGCCCGATCGCGGAGATCGTCGGGATGCTGCACGCCGCGAGCGCACGGACGACGACTTCCTCGTTGAACGCCCACAGATCCTCGATAGACCCGCCGCCGCGCGCGACGATGACGAGGTCGGGCCGCGTCTCGGGCGGCATCGCGTCGAACCCGCGGATCGCCCTGGCGACTTCCTCCGCCGCGCCCGCGCCCTGCACCTTGACCGGCCACACCAGCACATGCGTCGGGCAGCGATCCTCGAGCCGGTGAAGGATGTCACGGATCACCGCGCCGGTCGGTGACGTGACGACGCCGATCGTCCGCGGCATGAACGGCAGCAATTGCTTGCGCTCGGCGGAGAACAGCCCCTCGGCGGCGAGCTTCGCCTTCAACTTCTCGAGCAGCGCCATCAGCGCGCCCTCGCCCGCCAGTTCCATCCGGTCGATGATGATCTGGTATTTCGAGCGGCCCGGATAGGTCGTGATCCGCCCGCTGACGATCACCTCCGCGCCGTCCTGCGGCTGGAACCCGAGGGCGGCGACCTGGCCCTTCCAGATCACGCCGTCGAGCACCGCGCTGTCGTCCTTGAGGCTCAGATAGGCATGGCCCGACGCGACGCGCTTATAGCCCGAGATTTCGCCACGCAGCCGCACGCTGCCGAACTCGCTTTCGACCGTGCGCTTCAGCTTGCCCGCGAACTCGCCAACGCTCATCACCGAATTGCCCGGGGAGGCAGCCGCCGGAGTGGCGTTGTCGGCGGCGGCATCCAGGGCTAGGAGGCGGGCCGCGGCGTCAAAAAGAGGGTCCGACATGAATATCCTACTGATCGGATCGGGTGGTCGCGAACACGCGCTGGCCTGGAAGCTCGCGATGTCGCCGCTGTGCGATACGCTCTTTGCCGCGCCGGGCAACCCGGGGATTGCGGAACATGCGACGCTCGTCGGGCTCGACGTCCGCGATCATGCAACGACCACTGCGTTTTGCACGACCAACGCGATCGAACTGGTTGTGATCGGGCCGGAAGCGCCGCTGGTCGACGGGCTCGGCGATTCGCTGCGGGCGGCGGGATTCGCGGTGTTCGGGCCGGACAAGGCCGCCGCGCAACTCGAGGGATCGAAGGCGTTCACCAAGGCGCTGTGCGACGCCGCGCATATCCCGACCGCGCGCTATGTCCATGTAAAGACGCTCGACGAGGGTCTGGCATCGCTCGGCGGCTTCCTGCTGCCGGTGGTGGTCAAGGCGGACGGTCTCGCGGCGGGCAAGGGTGTGACGGTCGCAGCGACGCTCGGCGAGGCCGAGGCGGCGCTGGGCGACCTGTTCGCCGAACCCGGCGGCGAAGCGGTGATCGAGGAATTCCTCGACGGCGAGGAAGCCAGCCTGTTCGTCCTGACCGACGGCACCGCGATCCTCCCGTTCGGCTCCGCGCAGGACCACAAGCGCGTCGGCGAGGGCGACAGCGGCCCCAATACCGGCGGCATGGGCGCCTACAGCCCCGCACGCGTGCTGACCCCCGAACTGGAGGCCCGCGCGCTCGACGAGATCGTGGCGCCGACGGTGGCGGCGATGGCGGCGGCGGGGACGCCGTTTTCGGGCGTGCTCTATGCCGGGCTGATGCTCACCGCCGATGGCCCCAAGCTGATCGAATATAATGCGCGCTTCGGCGATCCCGAATGCCAGGTGCTGATGATGCGGCTCGAGTCCGATCTGGTGCCGATCCTGCTCGCGGTCGCGCAGGGCACGCTTGCCGAACACGGCGGGGCGCAGTGGCGCGATGCGGTTGCGCTGACGGTGGTGCTCGCCGCGAACGGCTATCCCGGCACGCCCGAGGCGGGCGGTGCGATCCACGGCATTGCCGACGCCGAATTGACCGGCACGATCGTCTTCCAGGCGGGGACCCGCCAGACCGAAAGCGGCATCGTCGCGTCGGGCGGCCGCGTGCTGGCGGTGACCGCGCTCGGCGAGACGATCGGCGCGGCGCGCGACGCCGCCTATCGTGGTGTCGACGCGATCGATTTCCCGACCGGCTTCTGGCGCCGCGACATCGGCTGGCGCGAGATCGCGCGCGCGGACGATCGCGCTTAATTTCCACGCGACGGCGATGGACGGCCTGCGCTAGGACCGCGCGACCGATGTAGGAGTATCCGATGGCCGCCACGCCCGACAATCCGAACCAGGCGATCGACTTCATGGTGCCGATCACCACCGTCCACGTCGCGTTGATGGTGGTGCTCGCCGTGCTGGCGGTGGCGACGATCGTGTGGGGCAGCATGCTCGCCCGCCGCCGCAGGAATGCGCGCAAGCAGGTCCAGGAGAATTTCGAGGTCGCCGAGGCGCACGGTGCGACGCACGAGCCAACGGTCTCGGCGGACGGGACCGAAGTCGCGACGCTATCCTCGGACGTGCCCGAGCGTTCTTCGCAAGATACTGATCGTCAAGCGCCAGTCGCGGCGCGCACCCCGGAAGATGCGCCGCCCCCGCGCGCGGTCCCAAGTCCTGCGCCGAGCCCTACCCCGGCGCCGGTCGCGATCGCCGCGCCCACACCCGCGCCTGCCGCGGCCTCCGCTGCCGCACCGCTTGCCGCAACCGGGGGCCTCACGCAGATCAAGGGCCTCGGCCCCAAGCTCGCCGCGACGCTCGCCGAACAGGGAATCACGCGGGTCGACCAGATCGCCGCCCTCAGCCCATCCGACGCCGAAGCGCTCGACGCGAAGCTCGGCGCTTTCCGCGGGCGGATGACGCGCGACCGTTGGATCGAACAGGCCAAATTGCTCAGCGCTGGCGACCGTGCAGGCTATGAGGCGCAGTTCGGGAAGCTGGGCGGATAAGGCGTTATTCCGAGCGTGCCCCGGTATCCTCCGTCGCGGGCGTGCTGCAGGTGTCTTGTGGCTGGCACCCTGCCCCGGCGAAGGCGAGACCTCTGCGAAACCACAATTGTTCTCCCGCGAAAGCGGGAGTCCAGGAGTCACAAGAACTGTAAGCTGTTGTTTTGCTTGGCCCTGGATTCCCGCCTTCGCGGGAAAACAGCAAAGGACCGGTCGGCAAACCAACTTTTTGCAGAGGTCTCGCGAAGGCCCGGGCCAAGTAGGAGTGGTCTGTGGCATCCGGCACGGCATTCGCCAGGACCGTGTCGCGACTGGACCCCGGCCTTCGCCGGGGAAGCGAGATGCCTTTGAAGCTACGAAGCTACCCTAATCTACCAAGCTACCGCGCTTCGCTCACCAGCAGCTTGTCGATCCGTCGCCCGTCGAGATCGACCACCTCGAACTTCCAGCCCTGCTCGACGAAACTTTCGCCCTCGCCCGGCAGATGCCGAAACACCGCAAGCGCCAGGCCTGCAACGGTCGCATAGTCGCGGTCCTCGGGCAGGTCGATCCCGAGCCGCTCGGCAAGCGCGTCGACCGCCATCTGCCCCGCCACCAGCAGCGACCCGTCGTCGCGCGTCACCACCGAAGGCGCTTCCTCGGGATCGGTATCCGACGCAAACTCGCCCGCGATCGCCGCGAGCAAATCCGCCGGCGTCACGATTCCCTCGAAATGCCCGTATTCGTCATGGATCAGCGCCATCGGCACCTCGGCCTGGCGGAGCGCGTCGAGCGCGTCCATCGCGTCGATCTGATCGAGCACCACCGGCGCCTGTCGCATCAGTGCGCGCACGTCGAGCGGCTGCCCCTTGAACAGCGCGACCGCGATGTCGCGCGCCTGCACCACGCCGATCACCGTATCGACCGATCCCTCGGTCACCGGCAGCCGGCTGTGCGACGCGGTCATCAGCGCGGCGCGAATGCCCGCCTCGTCGAGCGTCGCGTCGATCCATTCGATGTCCGTGCGTGGCGTCATCACCTCGCGCACCGGACGATCCGCCAGCCGCACCACGCCCGAGATGATCGATCGTTCGTGCTCCTCGATCACACCCGACTTGGAAGCCTCGGCGACGATCAGGTGCAGTTCCTCGGCGGTGACATGCTCCTCGGTCTCGCGCTTCAGCCGCATCAGCCGGAACAGCAGCCCCGAGGACGAATCGAGCAGCCACACCACCGGCGCGGTCGCCCAGGCGAGCCCCATCAGCGGCCCCGCCATGGTCGCCGCGATCGGCTCGGGCGCGCGGAGCGCAATCTGCTTGGGGACCAGCTCGCCGATCACCAGCGAGGCATAGGTCGTGATGCCGATGACCAACGCGAAGCCGACCGATTGCGTCAGCTCGGCGCTGAGCCCGAGAAACTGCAACCGCGCCGCGACCGGCCCGCCGAGACTCGCGCCCGAATAGGCACCCGCCAGAATGCCGATCAGCGTGATGCCGATCTGGGTTGTCGACAGGAACTTGCCGGGATCGGCCGCCAGCGCGATCGCGGCGCGCGCGCCGCGCTTGCCGCTGCGCGCCATCGCCTCCAGCCGCGCCTTGCGCGCGGACACGATTGCGAGTTCCGACATGGCGAAAACGCCGTTGAGCAGGATGAGCGCGAAGATGATCGCGACGTCGATCCAGGGAAAGGATGGGGTTGGGTGCATGGCGCCACACGTCCTTTGCGCGATTCGGCGAATTTCACAACCGCCCTGCTGTCGGCGGACGGGATTCGACGGATCGGTCCATCGGGATCAGCGCCGTTCGGCAAAGAAAGCGCGCAGCAAGGCCGCCGCCTCGCTTTCGCCGATTCCCGGGAAAACCTCGGGTCGATGATGGATGGTCGGCTGCGTGAACAACCGGGGTCCGTGCTCGACCGCGCCTCCCTTGGGATCGCTCGCGCCATAATAGAGCCGCGCGATTCGCGCGTGCGCGATCGCACCCGCACACATGGCGCACGGTTCGAGCGTGACCCACAGGTCGCACTCCCCGAGTCGATCGTCACCGAGCGCTGCCGCTGCCGCGCGAATCGCCAGCATCTCGGCATGCGCGGTGGGATCATGCAGCGTGCGCGGTGCATTGGCGGCGGTGGCGATCACTTCGCCGTTCCGCACCACCACCGCACCGACCGGCACTTCACCCGCGACCGCGGCGGACGCCGCCGCAGCGAGCGCGGCGCGCATTGCGGGCGGGAGCAGGAGCGACGCGATCGACATGTCCGGCGTCATGCCCGAAGCCGCGGCCCCGGGCCAGCGCACGTTACTGCGTGGTGACGGTGTTGCCGTCGGCGTCGACCGGCTTGTTGACGTGGAGCGTCGGGACCGAGATCGTCTTGGTCGTGGTGCCGACCGTCGGGACTTCGACCGACTTGTTCGCGGTGCCGAATTCGACCGTCGCCATCTTGGCATCGACCGCGGGCGCCTTGCCGCCGTTGACGCTGACCGACGGCAGCGCGCCGGCGCGCGTGTCGAGCTTGAGCATGCCCAGCGACACCAGCGCTACCACGACCAGGGCTGCGATCCCCACCAGAGCCAATAGAAAGCGCATCGTCCGTCATCCCTTTATCGTTGCGTTCAATTCGTTACCGTAATCAAACGCGGCGTCGTTGCGGAAGGTTGCATTGACCGCCTGTCGAGGCCCGCCGTGCCACCCAATCATTACAGCTTTAAGGCTGAATCGGTTGACGGGGCCGGATGCTTTGGGTAAGCGCGCCCCCTTCTAGGGGTTCGTCACGGGCCCCACCGGACATTCAGGAATTCACGATGTCGCGCATTTGCGAACTGACCGGCAAGGGCCGGATGGTGGGTAACAACGTTTCCCACGCGAACAACAAGACCAAGCGGACGTTTCTGCCGAACCTGCAGAACGTGACGCTCATGTCGGACGCGCTGGGCACCAGCATCAAGCTGCGCGTCTCGGCGCACGGCCTGCGCTCGGTCGAGCATGTCGGCGGTCTCGACAACTGGCTGGTCAAGACGACCAACGACAAGCTGTCGTTGCGCTGCCGTCGCCTCAAGCGCGACGTCGCCAAGAAGCTCGTCGCTGCACAGGCGCCTGCGGCGTAAGCCTCAGTTCCGGTCGCCGCGTGCGACCGGATCCAGTCTGAACTTCAGCAGCAGGCTGCGCTGCACCGGCAACTGGTTATCGTCCGAGACGAGCCAGAGCATGGTGGCGCGGCCTTCTTGCGTTGCCGTGACTCCCTCGAAGTTGTCGTGGGTGAGCGGGCTCGCGAGCGTCGCGATGTCGCTTCCGTGGACGGTCGCGCCACGCCGGACCTGTGCCGGATCGACGATCGTCAGCACGTTCGAGAATCGGAACCAGGCAAAACCGCGGTTGAGGATCAGCCAGCGCCCGTCGGGCAGCACGGTCATGTCGCTCGGGCTGTAGCCCTTGGGCGGCACATAGTCGAAGCGGAAGCCCGCGCGCGGATGCCGCGTCGGATCGCCGGAAAAGACGACGCCTGCCCGCCCCTTCCTGCCGGGCCAGGGGGTCTGCTCGGCGATCGAGACCATCCCGCCGCCGGGCAGCAACGTCATCGCCTCGGGTCCCTTGTTCTCGGGCCAGTTCTTCATCACCGGCGGCACCACATGCGCCTGCGCGCGGGTGAAGGTCGGATCGTAGCGCCAAAGCGCATTGCTGTTCTCGAACCCGACCCAGATCGCCCCGGTGTGGCGATCGACGCTCATCGATTCGCTGTCGCGGTCGCGCTTCTCCCAACCGGTGCCGGGGCCATCGGGCAGTTCCGCATAGGTGCGGTCATGCACCTTCCAGCGGCGATCGAGCACGAAGCGGACGATATCGCCGCTGTCGCTGAGCAGGGTGAACCGATCGCCGGCAATCGCCAGCGAGGAAAAGCCGCCGAACTGCGGATCGTCGCTGCGCAGTTGGACGCCGCCCAGATAGACCAGGTCGCCAACGCGTTTTCGCGCGGGATGCGCGGGATCGAGCGCGACCGGTTCGACCGTGAAGGCCGGGTCCGGCCCGAGCAGGGTGATGCGGGCCGGGCCGCTCCAATCGGGCACGAACAGCACGAACAACAGGGCGCAGGTCAGGAATCGCACCGACAGCCCCTGCGGGAGCCGGCCGCGCCGCGCAACCGGCATTCGCGCATGAACGCCCGCTAACAAGCACATTCAGGCTCGTCTCAGTACGACTCGGTCATAACCGGAGCATCGGGACACACCCACCGAGAGGAGACGACGATGTTCAAGACGCTCATGCTCGCCGCGACTGCGATGGCCGTTACCGCCTCCGGTCTGGCTGCAACCCCCGCCAGCGCACAGCGCTACGACCGTGGCGATGGCTATGCCTATGACCAGGCGTATCGCGACGGCTACAATCGCGACGACGGCTATCGCGGCGGATACCGTGGCGGCTATCGCGACGACCGCCGCGGCTACGACGACCGCGGGTATAACGACCGGCGCTACTATAATAATGCGCGCAACGGCTGCCGCAGCGGCGACAGCGGGACGATCATCGGCGCGATTGCCGGCGGTCTGCTCGGCAACGTCGTGGCGGGGCGGGGCGACCGCACGCTGGGCACCGTGCTCGGTGCGGGCGGCGGCGCGCTGGCCGGCCGCGCGATCGATCGCGACGGGCGTCCCGGCTACTGCCGCTAACGGGTTTCTCGGTTTCCCCCGGGTTGCGTAGCGGGGGAACGGGGCCGGCTCTGCCCTAGAGGGGCTGGCCCCGTCATTTTCTACGTCTTCTTAGTTTCTGCACTTCCCCGGCGAAGGCCGAGGCCCAGTAGCGAGCCGGTCGTGAGCGGGCGTTGCGCCTAGCTGACATTGGCCGTCACTACTGGGCCCCGGCCTTCGCCGGGGTGGCGGCATCGGTGCGTTACCGGTCCCGCCGACCCAAGAGCCGCAAGCGCAACGCGTTGAGCTTGATGAACCCGGCGGCATCGCGCTGGTCGTATGCGCCCTGGTCGTCCTCGAACGTGACGACCTTCTCCGAATAGAGCGACTGCGGCGACTTGCGGCCGGTGACGTTGACCGACCCCTTGTACAACTTGAGCCGGACGGTCCCCTCGACCTTCGCCTGGCTGTGGTCGATCGCGGCCTGGAGCATCTCGCGCTCGGGCGAGAACCAGAAGCCGTTGTAGAGCAGCTCCGCATAGCGCGGCATCAGCTCGTCCTTGAGATGCGCGGCACCGCGATCCAGCGTGATCTGCTCGATCCCGCGATGCGCGAGGTGATAGATCGTGCCGCCCGGCGTCTCGTACATCCCGCGCGACTTCATGCCGACGAAGCGATTCTCGACCAGGTCGAGCCGCCCGATGCCATGCTTGCGGCCAAGCTCGTTGAGCGCTTCCAGCAGCGTCGCGGGCGACATACCGACGCCGTTGAGCGCGACACCGTCGCCCCGCTCGAAATCGATCGTGATCGTCTCCGGCTGATCGGGCGCGTCCTCGGGGTTGACGGTGCGCGAATAGACATAGTCCGGAACCTCGTCCCACGGGTTCTCGAGCACGAGCCCTTCCGACGAGGTGTGGAGCATGTTGGCGTCGGTCGAGAACGGTGCCTCGCCGCGCTTGTTGTGCGGGATCTCGATCTGGTGCTGCTCGGCCCATTCGATCAGCCGGGTGCGGCTGGTGAGATCCCACTCGCGCCACGGCGCGATGACCTTGATGTCGGGCGCGAGCGCATAATAGCCGAGCTCGAAGCGGACCTGATCATTGCCCTTGCCGGTCGCGCCGTGGCTGACCGCATCCGCGCCAACCATCCGCGCGATCTCGATCTGGCGCTTGGCGATCAGCGGCCGCGCGATCGACGTGCCGAGCAGGTACAGCCCCTCGTACAGTGCGTTCGCTCGCATCATCGGGAAGACGTAATCGCGCACGAATTCCTCGCGCAGATCGTCGATGAAGATATGCTCGGGCTTGACGCCCGCCTGCTGCGCCTTGCGCCGCGCAGGCTCGAGCTCCTCGCCTTGCCCGAGATCGGCGGTGAAGGTGACGACCTCGCATTGATAGGTCTGCTGGAGCCACTTGAGGATGACGCTGGTATCGAGGCCGCCCGAATAGGCGAGGACTACGCGGTTGATCTTATCGGTCACGGGCAGGATCCTTCGTGTTCGGCTGCCCCCTATGCGAGGGGGCGACAGGGTGCAACGGGCTAGCCCCGAAAAGCGCGCTCGGTCTCGACCATGTAGTCGCGCGTGATCGGCAGGACGTGCCGGTTGCGCGCGAACTGGATCTGGTAATTGACCATCCCGCCGAAGTGGAACGCCGCGCCCGCACCCGCGAGGTAGAACTGCCACATCCGGTAGAAGCGCTCGTCATACAAGGCGATGATCTGCTCGCGCGCGGCGACGGTGCGGTCGTACCAGTCGTCGAGCGTATAGCCGTAATGCAGCCGCAGCACCTCGACGTCGGTGACCATGAAGCGCAGGCCCTCGTTCGCCGCGATGATCTCCGACAGCGCGGGGTTGTAGCCGCCCGGGAAGATGTACTTGGTCGTCCACTTGTCGGTGACGCCCGGCCCGCCGGCGCGCCCGATCGTATGGAGCAGCATCACGCCGTCCTCGGTCAGCAGGTCGCGGCACTGGCGGAAGAAGGTCTTGTAATGCGCCGGGCCGACATGCTCGAACATGCCGACCGAGACGATCCGGTCGAACGTGCCGGTCAGGTGGCGATAATCGATCAGCTCGAACTTGACGCGGTCCGCGACCCCCGCCTCCTGCGCGCGCCGCCGCGCGACCTTGAGCTGTTCCTCCGACAGCGTGACACCGAGCACGTCCGCGCCGGTATGCTGATGCAGGTACAGCGCCATCCCGCCCCAGCCGCAACCGATGTCGAGGACGGTCATTCCCGGCGCGAGCGCTAGCTTGGCGGCGATATGCGCCTTCTTGTCACTCTGCGCCTGTTCCAGCGTGTTGCCGGGGGTGGTGTAATAGGCGCAGCTATATTGGCGGTCGATGTCGAGGAAGAGGTCGTAGAGGCGATCGGACAGGTCGTAGTGATGCGCGACGTTGCGCTTCGAGCGGCGCGCCATGTTGATGCGGCCGAAGCGATGCGTCACCGCCTGGATCGCGCGGCGCATCGGCGAGGCGGCGAGGCCGTTCGCGCCCGCTTCCCACGGGTCGTTCGCGGTCAGCAACCGGACGAGATCGCGCACGTCGCCCTGCTCGACGAGCAGCCGGCCGTTCATATAGGCCTCGCCCGCGCCAAGCCCGGGGTCGCGCACGATCGCGGCGGCGGCGCCGGGGTCGGTAAAGCGGATGG
The DNA here is from genome assembly GCF_022662475.1 of Sphingomonas sp. TREG-RG-20F-R18-01. Lineage (GTDB taxonomy): Bacteria > Pseudomonadota > Alphaproteobacteria > Sphingomonadales > Sphingomonadaceae > Sphingomonas. The sequence goes on along the minus strand of NZ_JAKNQQ010000002.1, from coordinate 849,972 downwards.
TTACGTCGGGAAACCGCGCATCGGGCGTTCCGAAGCGGACGGTCTTGCCATCGGCGTGGTGTACGGTGAGGGTGCCACGCTGAACGCGCTTGGCGAGAAACAAATCGATAAGAGCCATGTGCGGCCCATTAACGCCTCAAATGCCCGCATACCAATCGTAATCGACATTGTCCTCCCAATAGCCGCCCTTGCCGCGCCCGATGCCCGCGAGCGTGGGCACCGCATCGATCGCCATGACGTATTTGGCGTGCTTGTAGCCGAGCTGCCGCTCGAGCCGCAGCCGCACCGGCGCGCCGTGGCCGACGTCGAGCAGCTGGTCGTTCATGCCCCAGGCAAGGATCGTCTGCGGGTGGAAGGCGTCGATCAGGTCGATCGATTCGTAATAGTTTGCGCCCGAATAAAGGTCGGCGCAGGTGAAGACGATGTAGCGTGCGCTGTCCTTCACTCCTGCCGCCTTGAGCACGCTGCCGAGCATCGGCCCGTGCCATTTGCCGATCGCGCTCCAGCCCTCGACGCAGTCGTGCCGGGTGATCTGGGTCCGCGCCGGCATCGCCATCAGCTGCTGGTGCGAGATCGCCAGCGGCCGGGCGACGAGGCCACCGACCTTGAGCCGCCAGCTCGCGAACTTGTCCGCGACCATCGCGGCATAATCGGGCGTGCCGGGATTGCTCGTCCCGTTGGTGCGGAAGAACGGCGACATCTGGTCGGCACGATATTCGGGCGCGAGACTGTGCCGGTTCGACAGCGCGCGTTGCAGCCCCAGGTTGAGCTTCTCGCCCGAGAACAGGATTTTCCGCGCCGCCGGAATGTCCGCGACCCGGTCGCATCCGGCGAGCAACGCGCCGGTGCCCAGCGCCGCGGTCGTGACCAGCGCGCGTCGTGTGATCAGGCTGCTCATGCCGCATCCTCGCGTTTGTCGTGGCCGGGAATGCGCCACCAGCCGGTGATCATCGACTTCGTCTCGGGCCAGGCGCCCGCCAGGATCACGAGCACGAGGTGGACGATGATGAACAGCACCAGGCCCGATGCCGCGATGAAATGCACCGAGCGCGCCGAGGCACGCCCGCCGACGATGTCGAGCAGCCACGGCCATGCCGCATCCATTCCGGGCGACAGGGCCAGCCCCGTGACGATCATCGCGGGCAGCAGGATGAAGATCGCCAGCACATAGGCCAGCTTCTGGAAGATGTTGCGCGCATTGGGCTGCTTCGGATCGTGGAAGCGCAGCGCGATATGCTCCTTGGCATCATACCACAGGTGCGCCGGCGCCAGCTCGCGCGCGCGGATCGCCAGGTCGCGCTGGAAATGCCGGTTGATCAAGCTCGCCGCCATGAAGGCCAGCAGCCCGAAGCCGAGCACCAGCGCGAACAGCAGATGCCAGCGCCGCGCGACCGCGAGATTATAACCTGCGGGAATCGTCAGCCAGGGCGGCGCGCGCGGCGTATCGAGCCAGGCATGGTCGGAATTCGCGCCGAACTGCCCCCAGTAGAGATGCGGATGCGCATTGAGGATCGTCAGCCCGCTGCCGATCATGATGAAAATCGTGATCACGGACACCCAGTGCCAGATCCGCGTTGTCAGCCGGTGCCGGTAGATCGGCGTGCCAGCACCGGGCGGCGGGGTCGTTGCGGGGGAGCGGGTTGCGTCGGTCATACAGGTGCCTATTCGAGCCGTCGCCGGAGATGGTTACACCTAACCGCATTCCCGACGTTCGCCCACCGTAAACCGCGCCGCGAGGACCATCCCCATGTCGAATCATCATTTCTACGAGCCCAAGGATGGTCCTGCGGGCATTCCGGGGCTGGACCACGATCCGCTCAATTCGATCGTCGCGCCGCGCCCGATCGGCTGGATCAGCACGCTCTCGGAAGACGGCACGCGCAATCTGGCGCCCTACAGCTTCTTCAATCTGTTCAACTATCGCCCGCCGATCATCGGGTTCGCCTCGATGGGCTGGAAGGACAGCGCCGCCAACATCGCCGCGACCGGCGAGTTCGTCTGGAACCTCGTGACGCGCGATCTCGCCGACGTTATGAACCGCAGCGCCGCGACGGTCGGGCCCGAGGTCGACGAATTCGCCCTGGCGGGGATCGCCACCCTCCCCTCCCGCCTGGTCAAGCCGCCACGGGTCGCGGCGAGCCCGGTCGCGTTCGAATGCCGCCATACCCAGACGCTGCGACTGGAAACCAGGGAAGGCCGCGCGCTCGACCAGTGGATGATCCTCGGCGAAGTGGTCGGGATCCATATCGCGCCCGAGCTGATCGCGGAGGGGGCCTATAAGACGACCGCGGCGCACCCGATCCTGCGCGGCGGCGGCCCGGGGGACTATTTCGAGATCCGCGAGGATTCCCTGTTCAAGATGCAGCGGCCGGGCTGATGAACGGGCGTCCGGACGCCCCCTCTATTGCAGCGCACGCTGAATCCGTCCGGGGAAAGGCGCGTCCAGAATCGGTCGTAGCGCGCTGCGCAAGGCCAGTCCGGCATATGACGGATTTGGCAAATCACCGGAATACGGTCGATTTCCGTTCATGCTGCCGCAAGAAACCGTTGCACAAATGTGACATTCGGGAACCTTCCTCAAAAATCTCTCGACCGCACTGCAACAAGCGATGGCCAACGTAGTTCAGACGACTACGGAGCTCGGGACGAACACCCGGCGCCAACCAAAACGCCAAAAGATAGGTCACATCATATGCGTAACATCACCCTTGCCGCGGCCGCCCTGGCCGTTTTCGCAGCAGCACCTGCCCTCGCGCAGGACATGTCGCAGGACACCACGCCAGCAGCGCAGACCGACACCGGTCCCAAGGCACCCGACGGCAGCAAGGCATTCGGCATCGAGCCGTATGTCGGCGTCATGGGCGGCTGGGAGCAGTTCGACAACGAGCGCAACCACGGTATCCCGCAGGCGCTGAACTCGAACGGCACGCTGCGTAACAACTACCGCCTCGCAGGCGCGCTGGTTCAGGGCGTCGTCGGCGTCAACGTTCCGCTCGGGCCGGTCTTCGTCGGCGCAGAAGGCAACGTTGCCAAGGGCGTTTCGGGCAACATCAACTGGGAATATGGCGCAGCAGGCCGCTTCGGCGTCCGCGCAGGCGACAGCGGCATGTTCTACGGCAAGGTCGGCTACCAGTGGATCGATTTCGACCACTATTCGACGTTCTCGACCGGCAACCGCAACGACAAGAAGCATGACGGCATCACCTACGGGATCGGCACCGAGTTCGGCCCCAAGGACATCGGCCTGAAGGGCATCACCGGCAACGCCGGCTTCCGCATCCGCGCAGAAGTCAACACGTTCGGCGATTTCCACAGCTTCCGCCCGATGATGGGCGTGATCACGCACTTCTAAGACTTCGGTCTCGGCAAGTCCTTGAGGGGCGGGGATGGCAGCATTCCCCGCCCTTTTTGCGTGGATGGCCCGGGGGCAGCGCCGCGACCGTTCGCGCCGGACGGCCATGGACCGCCGCCGGCCTGCCCGCATCGCCGATCCGTTCAACCGGCAAGGCGCAAGGTTCGAGGGATTCCGGCGGCAACGTGGGGCAGACGTCGCTGGCCCCGAACGTCCGGCCGTCGGTCAGGCCGGCGCGGGATGTCCCGGCGGCCGGCGAAGTCTCAGTTCTTGAGCCGCCACCCGGACTTGAAGATCCATCCCACCACGCCGAGGCACGCGACCAGGAACAGCGCGGTCACGCCAAGGCTCAGCCCGACGGACACGTCGCCCTTGTCGAAGAACGCCCAGCGGAACCCGCTGACGAGATACACCACCGGGTTGAACAGGCTGACCGTCCGCCACGGCTGCGGCAGCATGTCGATCGAATAGAACGCGCCGCCCAGGAAGGTCAGGGGGGTAATCAGCAGGGCGGGGATGAAGTTGAGCTGTTCGAACCCCTTCGCCCAGATCCCGATGATGAAGCCGAACAGACTGAACGTCACGCTGGTCAGGATCAGGAACGCAATCACCGCGAGCGGGTGGACGATCTGGAGCGGCACGAACAGCGCCGCGGTCGCGAGGATGATCAGCCCGATCACCACCGACTTGGTCGCGGCCGCCCCCACATAACCGACCACCATCTCCATCGCCGAAACGGGCGCGGACAGCAGCTCGAACATCGTGCCGGTGAATTTGGGGAAATAGATGCCGATCGAGGCATTGGCGATGCTCTGCGTCAGCAGCGACAGCATGATGAGGCCCGGCACGATGAAGCTGCCGTACCCGACCCCGCCGACCGTGCTGATCCGCGACCCGATCGCGCCGCCGAACACGACGAAATAGAGCGACGTCGTGATCACCGGCGTGACGAGGCTCTGCCACAGGGTGCGCAAAGCGCGCGCCATCTCGAACCGATAGATCGCCCAGATCCCGTTGAAGTTGATCGCGGGGGCTTTGTTCGTGCCGCTCATGCCGCGTCCTTCTTCTCGACCAGGTCGACGAAAATATCCTCGAGGCTCGATTTCGAGGTCTCGAGATCCTTGAACCCGATCCCCAGTTCGCCGAGCTTGCGCAGCAGCGAAGGGATGCCGGTATGCTCGGCCTGCGCATCGAAGATATAGCGCAGCGTCCGGTCGTCATTCTCGAGCGCGACGTCCCAGTCGGACAGGTCGGCGGGAAGCGTGGACAGCGGTTCCTGCAGCGAAATCAGCATCTGCCGCTTGCCGAGCTTTTTCATCAGCTCGGCCTTGCCCTCGACCAGGATCAGCTGCCCCTTGTTGATGACGCCGACCCGGTCGGCCATCTCCTCGGCCTCCTCGATATAATGCGTCGTCAGGATGATCGTCGTCCCCTTCTCGCGCAGGCGGTGGACGAGCTTCCACATGTCGCGCCGCAGCGCGACGTCGACGCCGGCGGTCGGTTCGTCGAGGAACAGGATGTCGGGTTCATGCGCAAGCGCCTTGGCGATCAGCACGCGGCGCTTCATCCCGCCCGACAGCGTCATGATCTTGGCGTCGCGCTTGTCCCACAAGGAAAGATCGCGGAGCACCTGTTCGAGATGCGCCTCGTTCGCCCCGCGCCCGAACAGGCGACGACTGAAGCGGACGGTGGCGATCACGGTCTCGAACATGTCGACCGACAGTTCCTGCGGCACCAGCCCGATCGCGCGGCGTGCGCTGCGGAAATCGGTGAGCGCATCGTGGCCGAGCACCGTCACGCTCCCGGTGGTCGGCGTGACGATCCCGCAGATGATCGAAATAAGCGTGGTCTTGCCCGCGCCATTGGGGCCAAGCAGCGCGAAGATCTCGCCACGGTTGATCGACAGATCGATCGGCTGGAGCGCGTGATGGCCTGATGCGTAGGTCTTCGAGACCCCCGCGACCGAAAGTATGCTGTCCATCAAGCCCCCGTTTCCTGAACCGGGAGATAGGGTTGCTGTTGCGTCGCAACAAGGTTGGGGGGCTTGCCTGCTGAACCGCTTCCCCGGCGAAGGCCGGGGCCCAGGAGCGGAACAGAAGAGTGCGGGCGGCTGCGCTCCGTTACCCCCGCCATCGCTCTTGGGCCCCGGCCTTCGCCGGGGAGGTGTACGGATAGGGACCGTTCAGGCCGCCGCCACCGCGTAGCGAAGGTGGACGACGCCATGCGCCAGTTGCTCGCAGCCGGTGAGCGACAGCGTCACCTTGCCCTTCAGCCCGTCATCGAACTTGACGATGCGCTCCGCCCCGGTCCCGCCGTCGAGCGCGGATGTCATTACGACGCTCAGTTCGTCCACCAGCCCCGCGGCAAGGAACGTCCCGTTGATCCCGCCCCCACCTTCGAGCAACAGCGTCTCGATCCCGAAATCGTGCTTCAGCGTAGCGAGCGCGGCGGGAAGAGCGATCCCGGCCCCGTCGGAGACGACATAGGAAACCCCGCTTGCCGCGAGTTCGGCCAGATGCGCGTCCGCGACATCACCGCCCAGCAGCACCACGACATGATCGCCCCCGACGTCCCCCTTGCCGAAATGGAGCTTGGCCGAGCGATCGACCGTCACCGCGTAGCTTTCCGCGGCCGTGTTCGCGATGTGGACCGGGCGTTCGACCCTCGCGCCCGCGTCCGGCGTCGCGGGGTCGCCCTTCGCCATTTCCGCCATCGTCACGCGGCCGACGATCCAGCCGTCGGCGTCCATGCTGTCGTGGAGCTGCTCGTAGAGCGCGGTCCAGTCCTTCGCGGTCCCATCGGGGCTCGTCGTGTAGCGGCTCGGGTGGAGGCCACCGTCGAGCGAGGACGTCATGTGGCAGATGATTTTTGGGCGGTCGGTGGGCATGAGGCGTCTCGTGCTGGAGGGTGATGCCCTAACGCCGCATGCTGCAGATCGGGTTCACCCGTAACCCCGGCGGAGGCGAGACCTCTGCGAAACCATAGGTGTTCTCCCGCGAAGGCGGGAGTCCAGGAGTTGCGATAACTGTAAGCCGTTGTTTTGCGTAACTCTGGATTCCCGCCTTCGCGGGAAAACACCAGACGAAGGGTCCGTAAACCGACTTTCGCAGCGGTCTTACGGAGGCCGGGGCCGCCAGGTTATCGCGGGGACCCTTCGACAAACGCCCGCCAACTGGCAGCTCCTGGCGCCAAGTCACCCTGCCCCGACATTGGGGCCCCGGCCTTCGCCGGGGTGACGGTGCTTGACGCGACGTTCCTCACCGCCTGTCATAAAACCTCATAAAGCAGGGCCTATTTCGCCGCGCGCGCCGCGGCGACCGCCTTCTGCAGGGCGTCAAGCGTCAGCGCCGAAGACACCACCGTGTTGCCGATCACCCAGCTAGGCGTGCCGGTCAGCCCCAATTGCCGCGCGACACCCATGTTGGACGCGATCTCGGCTTCGGCCTGCGGGGTGAATGCAGCAGCCTTGGCGAGGTCGACGCCCGCAGTCCGTGCCGACGCCGCAATCGTCGCGACCGACACCGGGCCCGCCGCATAGAGCGCGTCGTGGAACGCCTTGAACTTGCCCTGCTGCGCCGCCGCGAGGCTCATCCGCGCGGCATCGACGCTCGCATCGCTCAACACGGGGAATTCACGGAACACCACGCGGAGCTTCGGGTCGCTCTTGAGCAGGGCCGCGATGGTCGGCAGGCTGGCACGGCAATAGCCGCAATTATAGTCGTAATATTCGACCAGCGTGACGTCGGGGTTGGCACTCCCTTGCCATGCGCTGCCGAACGGCTTGAGGATCGCGTCGCGGTTCGCCGAAATCACGTCGGCATGCGCGCGGTCGCGCAGCGCGTCCATCGCCTGCGGGATGATCTCGGGGTGCGCGAGCAGGTAATCGTGGACGACCTGTTCGGTCCGCGCTGCGTCCGGTGCGCTGGCGGGGACCAGCCGTTCGGCCGCCCAGAACAGCGCCGCGCCGAGAATGGCGGCGACGAACGCCACCGCGAAGGAACCTGCATAAGGGCGCATCAGCGTCTTTTCTTGTATTTCTTGGGGTTGTCGGACATTTCGTTCTGGGCGGCCAAGGCGATGTCCTGCGCGCGGATCCAGTCGGTCGAATTGGGCGGCAAGCCCTGCATCGCGCCGCGCGCGCTATAGGCGGCGGTACGCTGGTCGCCGGTGAGGCTCGCCTGCTCGGCGGTGGCGAGCAACGCGCGGGTCTGGTCGCCCGACGCCTCATAGACCGTGCCGAGCTGATACCAGGCGAACGGATTGTCGTCATCGCGCGCCACCGACTGGCGCAGCACCTTGATTGCCTCGGGGTAATTCGCCTTGTCCTCGGTCGCGATCAGCGCGTGGCCGAAGGTGGTCGCGATCAGCGGGCTGTTGCGCGACAGGTCGGTCGCCTCGCGGAGCGGTGCCAGTGCCTCCCGCGGCTTGCCCGCCTCGAGCAGGATCTGGCCCTGGATTTCGAGAAAATACGGGTCGTGCGGGGCGGCCTTGATCAGCGCGGTCGCCTCGGCGTCCGCCTTTTCGGGATAGCCCGATTTGTGCCATGCATAAGCGCGCGCATAATGCGCGTAGACGCTCTGATCCTGCTCGGGATAGGTGTTGAGCGTCGCCTTGGGGTCGGCGACATAGCCCATCAGCTTGGCCTTGACCCGCTTGAACCGCTCCTCGAGGCCGGGGTCGGGTTTGGTGTTATAGGCAGGCGAGGCCTGGACGTCGGCGGTCAGGTTGGCGATGCGCTCGCCGGACAAGGGATGGCTTTGCGCGAACGGGTCGATGTTGTTGAGCCCATAGGCATATTCCTCGTTCTGCAGCTTCTTGAAGAAGGTCAGCATGCCCTTCCCGGACACGCCGGACTCGCGCAGGAACTTGGCCCCCGTCGCATCCGCGGTCGATTCCTGGACGCGGGTATAGGCGAGGAACTTGCCCTGCGCGGCGCTGGTGCCCGCCGACAGGATGCCCGCCCCCGCCTCGGGCGCCCCCGCCGCGATCGCCGCGACGCCGAGCACCATGCTGAGGATCGAGATTCCCATCGCGGGGCGCGCACCGCCGTCCATCAGCACGACATGCCCGTCGGCGACGTGGCCGAGCTCGTGCGCGATCACGCCCTGGACCTGGTTGGCATTGTCGGCGGCCTGGATCAGCCCCGAGTGGACATAGATCGTCTGGCCGCCCGCGGTGAAGGCGTTGATCGAATCGTCGTTGATGAGGACGACCTTGACCGCCGCTGGCGACAGCCCCGCCGCCTTGATCAGCGGCAGCGACATGTCGTTGAACATCGCCTCGGTCTCGGCATCACGCAAAATCGACTGTGCCGCCGCGGGTTGCGCGCAGAGCAGGAGGGAGGCCGCGAGTCCCGCGATGTACCGCTTCATGGTGCTTCTATCCCCGAGTTTGCGCGTGCGGGCAACCGTGGCGGCGATGGGCGCGGGGGGCTGAATGGCGGATGAAGCCGGGGGTTTAGCGAAGAGGGGGATGCCGTGGGCGATCCCCATCCTGCCGTTCGTGAGGGCACGAGCGCCAGAAACGAACCCGCGTCCCCCGGCACGCAGCCGTGGGACGCGGTGCGCATCATGCGCCGAAGGTGCGCTGCCACCAGCCGCGACGCGGCGTGCCGGCTTCGCCCGGATCGGGATCGATCGCGGTCGGTGCGGGCGCAGGCGCCTCGCGCTCGCTCGTCGGCTCGACCGCGGGTGCCGCTTCCGGGGCAGGCGTGATCGTCGGGGTCGATTCGACCGCGACGACCGGGTCGAGCGCCGGGCTGCCGTCCGCAACCGGGGCATCTGCCTTGGCCTTGGGCCGGCGCGTGCGCTTGGGCTTGGCGGGCGCTTCCTCGGCGACGGGCACGACCGGCGCTTCGACGACGGCATCGGCCGGAGCCTCGGCGACCGCAGCCTTCTTGGTGCGACGGCGCTTGGGCTTGGCGTCCGCCTCGGCGTCGAGGGCCGGAGCCTCGACCGCCGGGGTCTCGGCGACCGGCGCTTCGACCGTGGCCACCTTTGCCGCAGGCTTGGCATCCGTCTCGGGCTTGCGTGCCTTGGGACGACGACGGCCCTTCTTGGGCGCTTCTTCCTCGACCACGGCCTCGACCGGAGCCTCGGCCGGAGCATCCGCCTCGGTCAGCGCAACCATCGTCTCGACGTCGACCGCGGGGAGTTCCGCAGCGGCCTCGACCGGCTGGGCGTCGTCCGAAGCCGCATCCGCCGACGAGTCGGTCACCGCCGTCTCGCCCTCGGCACGACGACCGCCACGACGACCGCGACGCCCGCGACGGCGCTTGCCGCCCTCGCCCGCTGCCGCATCGCCTTCGGCGCTTGCACCCATATCGTCGCCATCGGATTCGACCATGGCATCGGCACCGAGCAACTCGGCAACATCGGATGCTTCCGAAACCGCGTCGCCGCGATCGTCGTCCATGTCCGCGATCACTTCGTCGTTGGTCTCGCCCTCGGACGAACCCTCGCCCTCACCCTCGGGACGATTGCGACCACGCCGTCCGCGACGGCGACGGCGGCGGCGCGAACCACCCTCGTCGTCGCCCGCACGCTCGGTCCGCTCGGGACGCTCGCGCGGTTCGCGGGCTGCCTTGGGCTCTTCCTCTTCCTCGACGAAGTCGTCGACCTCCTCTTCGAATTCCTCCTCGGGGATGTCCTCCTCGATTTCCTCGATCGGCGCGTCGAAGCGCGGCGTGTAGGCGGGCGGCGGTCCGGAGACCTCGACCGACATGCGCGCGCCTTCCTGCTCGCCGTCGGGCGAGACTTCGATCATCACGCCGTAGCGTTCCTCGATCTCGGCGAGCTCGGCGCGCTTGCGGTTGAGCAGGTAGAACGCCGCTTCCTGGCTCGCGCGCAGCAACAACTGCGATCCGCGACCCTGGGCGGCTTCGTCCTCGAGCAGACGCAGCGCCGACAGCCCCGACGACGAGGCGGTACGGACGAAGCCCGAGCCTTCGCAATGCGGGCACGGCCGGGTCGATGCCTCGAGCACGCCGGTACGCAAGCGCTGGCGGCTCATTTCCATCAGGCCGAACGACGAGATGCGCCCGATCTGGATCCGCGCGCGATCGTTCTTGAGCGCTTCCTTCATCGCCTTCTCGACCTTGCGGACGTTCGAGCCGTTATCCATGTCGATGAAGTCGATCACGACGAGACCCGCCATGTCGCGCAGGCGCAACTGGCGCGCGATCTCGGCAGCGGCCTCGAGGTTGGTCGCGGTCGCGGTCTGCTCGATCGAATGCTCGCGGGTCGAGCGACCCGAGTTGATGTCGATCGACACCAAAGCCTCGGTCGGGTTGATCACCAGATAACCGCCCGACTTGAGCTGGACCACCGGGTGATACATCGCGGACAGCTGCTCCTCGACGCCCGCACGCTGGAACAGCGGCACGGGGTCGCTGTAATGCTTCACCTTGCGCGCATGGCTGGGCATCAGCAGCCGCATGAAATCCTTCGCGTGCTGATAGCCTTCGGTGCCCTCGACGATGACTTCGTCGATCTCGCGATTGTAGATGTCGCGGATCGCGCGCTTCATCAGGTCGCTGTCGCCATACACCAGCGCCGGCGCGGACGAGGAGAGCGTCGCCTCGCGGATCCCGTCCCACAGCCGGGCGAGATAATCGAAGTCGCGCTTGATCTCCTGGCGCGTGCGCTGGAGCCCCGCGGTCCGCACGATGCAGCCCATCGACGGGGGCAGCTTCATGTCCGCCATGATCGACTTGAGACGCTTGCGATCGCCCGCGTTCGAAATCTTGCGGCTGATCCCGCCGCCATGCGACGTATTGGGCATGAGCACGCAATAGCGACCGGCCAGCGACAGATACGTCGTCAGCGCAGCACCCTTGTTGCCGCGTTCTTCCTTGACGACCTGGACGAGCAGCACCTGGCGGCGCCGGATGACGTCCTGGATCTTGTAGCGATGGCGCAAATTGGTGCGACGCTCGCGCAGATCGTCGGCGGCATCGTCCGAGGCCGAGCGCTTGCGACGGCGACGGCCGCGGCCTTCGCCGGGGTTTTCGCCTTCGGACGCGACTTCGCGGTCGGGGACGATCTCGTCCGCCTCATGCCCGCCGTCGTCGTCGTAGCGCTCGATCGATTCCTCATCGGGCTCGAAGCCTTCGTCGTCCACTTCCAGATCGTCCTCGGCATCCTGCTGGGCGCGCAGTGCAGCTTCTTCAGCGGCATGCTCGGCCTCTTCGCGCAGGAGCGCGTCGCGATCCTCCTTGGGGATCTGGTAGTAATCGGGGTGGATTTCGCTGAAAGCGAGGAAGCCGTGGCGGTTGCCACCGTAATCGATGAACGCGGCCTGGAGCGACGGCTCGACGCGCGTCACCTTGGCGAGATAAATGTTCCCCTTGAGCTGCTTGCGCTCAGCGGATTCGAAATCAAATTCCTCGATCCGGTTTCCCTTGACGACGGCAACACGGGTCTCTTCCCGGTGCCGTGCGTCGATCAGCATACGCGTGGTCATGTAAATGTCTCCGGACGCGCGGCGCAGGGCCCGAAGGCGCTGGGCGCCGTGGCACTGGCCGCGCGAAATAAAGGTACGCGGAGCGAGGGGCGGTCACGCCGCCGGGTTCGCTCGCACGGTGGGTTGCAAAAAATGCCTCTGCTCGCTCTGCACGCCCGGCCTTCCGGCCCTGGGCATCCCGCGCAGTCGCGTTCCCGCCGGTCGGAACCGGGGGAAACGAGAAACGGGAGTCATGCTTCATGCGAACGTCAACCTGGATAAGCCGCGCCCAGGAAACACCGGGGCGGCCGAGTGGACCTGTCGCTTCCGTTACTTGGGTGAACGATCAGGTACTGGTTGTTGCCTAGCACCGACCCGCGCGCGCAGCAACTGGCACGTGCGCGGGGGATATCGGGCAATTCTATGGCTGGAGGACATGTTAACCGTCTTGCGCTAAAGCTGGCACCATGGTCGATCCTGGCGGTGGAAAGGTGCGCGTGCAGTCGGTTGGTAGGGCGTTTCCGGATACGGAAGGCTTCGCGCGGAACCCTAGACTCCTGCTTTCGCTGGAAAAGCGGGAGGGGGGCGTCGGGATCGCTGCACAACGCAACCGCATGGGATGGTCGCTGCTGCTGGCAACCGGGTGCCTGGCGCTCGCCTTTCCCGCAACGGCGACGCCGCGCGATGGCGCCGAGCGGTCGCTCCTGCTTCGCACGCCCCCGCCACCACAATGGCCGCAGCCCACGCACCCGCGCCGGCCCCAAACGGCCGCCCCCCTCCAGCCGAACGCCCGTCGCGCGGGCTTGCCGCGCATCTATGGCGACGACCCCCGCCGCCCGCTGGTCGTGATCGACGCCGGGCACGGCGGGGTCGACCCGGGCGCGATCTCGCCGATCGACGGGCGGCGCGAGAAGGACGTGACGCTCAGGATCGCGCGCGCGATCCGTGACGAACTGGTCCGCGCCGGGCGTGTCCGCGTCGCGCTGACGCGAGACGACGATCGCTTCCTGGTCCTGCGCGACCGCTATGGCATCGCCCGCCGGCTGGGGGGCGACCTGTTCCTCTCGATCCATTGCGACAGCGTCGGCGCCGGCTCGGCCAGCGGCGCGTCGGTCTACACGCTGTCCGAGGTCGCCTCCGACCGGGAATCCGCGCGACTGGCGGCGCGCGAGAACAAGGCGGACATCATCGCCGGGGTCAACCTGGCCTCGACCAATGCCGACATCTCGTCGATCCTGATCGACCTGACGCAGCGCGAGACGATGAACGCCTCCGCCGGCTTTGCGCGACTGCTCGGGCGCGAGGCGCGCGACCGGATCCCGCTCAAGCCCAACTTCCACCGGATGGCGTCGCTGATGGTGTTGAAGGCGCCCGACATGCCCTCGGTGCTGTTCGAGACGGGCTACATCTCCAACCCCGTCGACGCCGATTTCATCGATAGCGACGACGGGCGCCGCCGCATCGCGCAAAGCGTGGAGCGCGCCGTCGAGGTCCATTTCGCGCGGCGGATGGCGACCCGCTGAGGCGCGTCCTGCCCCCGGGGCGTTGCGACCGGTGATGGCGCCGCCGAGAGAAGGCGGCTGGCAAGGCGCGCGAAAGTTGCTAGAGCCTCGTCGCTTATGGCCGAGCCCGACTCCACCGTGACATTCCGTATTCGTCGGGAAGAGGGTGGCTCGCCCGGCTTCCTGCGTCGTAGCTGGGGCCGCTGGTGGGTCAAGACGCTGGCCGTGCTCGCGCTGTTCGGCGCGGTCGCGATGGGCATCGGCTGGTACGTCTTTGCCTCCGACCTGCCCTCGGTCGACAAGCTGCGCACCTATGAGCCGCCGCTGCCGACCAACGTCCGCGGGGTCGATGGCGCGCCCGTCTATACCTATGCGCGCGAACGCCGGGTCGAGCTGAGCTACGACGAATATCCGCAGATGCTGGTGCACGCGTTCCTGGCGGCGGAAGACAAGTCGTTCTTCGAGCACCACGGCGTCGATTATCTCGGCATCGCCAGTGCCGCGTTCCGCAACATCAGCACGGGCCGCCGCCCCGCCGGTGCCTCGACCATCACGCAGCAGGTCGCCAAGAACCTGCTGATCGGCAATGCGCCCAATTACAGCCGCAAGATCAAGGAGGCGATCCTCGCCTACCGGATCGAGGACACGCTGACCAAGAAGCAGATCCTGGAACTGTACCTCAACCAGATCGCGCTCGGCCGCAACGCGTTCGGCGTCGCGGCGGCGAGCTATGCCTATTTCGGCAAGGACCTGAACAAGCTCGACCTCGCGCAGATGGCGTATCTGGCGATCCTGCCCAAGGGTCCGTCCAATTACGACCCGCTGCGCCATACCCAGCGCGCGCTCGACCGGCGCGCCTATGTGCTGCGCGAAATGCTGTCGAACGGGTTCATCACCCAGGCCCAGCACGATGCAGCGATGGCAGAGCCGCTCGGCACGGTGCCGCGCCAGACCCCCAAGACCGAGACCGCCGGGGCCGGCTATTTCGTCGAGGAAGTCCGGCGCCAGTTGATGGGCAAGTTCGGCGAAGACGCGATGACCGGGCCGTACAGCGTGTATGCGGGCGGCCTGTGGGTGCGCTCGTCGCTCGACCCCAGGATGCAGGATTATGCGCAGACCGCGCTGCGCGAGGGACTGCTGCGGTTCGATCGCGGGCGCGGTTGGTCGGGGCCGATGGGGCATGTCGATATCGACGGCGACGCCTGGCAGGCCGCGTTCCTCAACACCAACATCGGGCTCGATTATGACGACTGGCGCGCGGCGATCGTCACCGATCTGAGCACCGCCAGCGCGTCGCTCGGGTTCAGCGACGGCTCGACCGGGGAGATGCCGCGCAGCGCGGCGCAGATGCCGGTCCGCGGCGGGGGCGGCACGGCCTATGCCGCGCTCAAGGTCGGCGACATCATCGCGGTGGCGCCCGAGGGCGGCGGCTTCGCGCTGCGCTCGGTACCGAAGATCTCCGGCGCGTTCGTGGTCGAGGAACCGCAGACCGGCCGCGTGCTCGCGATGCAGGGCGGGTTCGACTCCCGCGTCCAGGCGTTCAATCGCGCGACCCAGGCGCAGCGCCAGCCGGGGTCGACGATCAAGCCGATCGTCTATGCCGCCGCGCTCGAGGGCGGGATGACGCCTGCCTCGATCATCGTCGACGGGCCGTTCTGCGTCTATCAGGGCGCGCGGCTGGGGCAGAAGTGCTTCCGCAACTTCGGCAACATGCGCGGCGCGGGGCCGCATACGATGCGCTGGGGCGTCGAGCAGTCGCGCAACCTGATGACGGTGCGCGCCGCCGCGACCACTGGAATGCCGCGGATCGTATCGCTGATGGACCGGATCGGCGTCGGCAAATACCCGCCCTATCTCTCCTATGCGCTCGGCGCGGGCGAGACGACGGTGTCGCGGATGGTCAACGCCTATGCGATCCTCGCCAACCAGGGGCAGTCGCACCCCGCCTCGCTGATCGACTTCGTGCAGGACCGGCACGGCAAGGTGATCTGGCCCGAGAACTGGCGTCCGTGCGACCGCTGCAACGCGCCCGCGTGGAACGGCAAGGCGATGCCGCGCCCGGTCGTGCGCGGCAAGCAGATCGTCAGCGCGATGAGCGCATATCAGATGATTCACATCGCCGAGGGCGTGATCCAGCGCGGCACCGCGACCGTGCTGCGCGATCTCGACCGGCCGATGTTCGGCAAAACGGGGACCAATTCGGGCCCGACCGACGTGTGGTTCATCGGCGGAACCCCGCAGATGATCGGCGGGCTGTACATCGGCTACGACCAGCCGCATTCGCTCGGTGGCGCGGCGCAGGGCGGCACCGTCGCCGCGCCGATCTTCAAGGCGTTCGCGACCAAGGCCTATGAGGGGCTCCCGAAGATCCCGTTCCGCGCGCCCGCCGGGATCCGCATGGTGCGGATCGATCGCGGCAGCGGACGTCCGGTGTTCGGCGCATGGCCGACCGACGACCCCAAGGCGCCGGTGATCTGGGAAGCGTTCAAGCCCGAAAGCGAACCGCGCCGCGTGATCCACCGCGATGCGATCCTGCCCGATCCCACCGCCGCCGCCGCATCCGCGGCGAAGGCAAGGGCGGCGAGCGAGGCGCAGAAGGACACACGCAAGGACAGCGATTTCTTGCAAAGACAGGGTGGTATTTACTAGCACCACCCCCACCCCATATACGTCATCCCCGCGCAGGCGGGGATCCATACCCCCGACCGCTCGAGATTATGGGTTCCCGCCTCCGCGGGAATGACGAAACGATGTTTTCTGGAAGGTTTCCCCATGCGCGCTGAAGCGCAGGCTCATATCGATTCGATCAAGGACGCGCTCGCGCTGCTCCGCCGCTTCCTCGACTGGGACCGCGCGTTGCGTCGGCTCGACGAGCTCAACGCGCGTGTCGAGGACCAGGCCTTGTGGAACGATCCCAAGGCCGCGCAGGCGGTTATGCGCGAACGGCGTCGTCTCGATGAGGCGATCACCGCGACGCGGGCGATCGAGAGCGAACTCAACGATACCGCAGAGCTGATCGAGATGGCCGAGGCCGAGGGCGATACCGAGCTGGAGGCAGAGGGCGTCACCGCGCTCGCCGATCTCGCGCGCCGGGCGGATACCGACAAGGTCAAGGCGCTGCTCGCGGGCGAAGCCGACGGCAACGACACCTATATCGAGGTCAACGCCGGCGCCGGCGGGACCGAGAGCCAGGACTGGGCGGGGATGCTCAGCCGCATGTATTCGCGCTGGGGCGAGCGGCATGGCCTCAAGGTCGAACTGATCGACCAGCATTCGGGCGAACAGGCGGGGATCAAGTCCGCGACGCTGCTGCTCAAGGGCGAGAACGCCTATGGCTATGCCAAGACCGAAAGCGGCGTCCACCGCTTGGTGCGCATCAGCCCGTATGACAGCGCCGCGCGCCGCCACACCTCGTTCGCGAGCGTGTGGGTCTATCCGGTCGTCGATGACAATATCGAGGTCGAGTATAACGAAAGCGACCTGCGGATCGACACCTATCGCGCCTCCGGCGCGGGCGGGCAGCACATCAACACGACCGATTCGGCGGTGCGCATCACGCACATCCCGACCGGGATCGTCGTCCAGTGCCAGAACCAGCGGTCGCAGCACAAGAACAAGGCCGAGGCGTACAACCAGCTCCGTGCGCGGCTGTACGAGCGCGAGCTGGCGATCCGCGAAGCCGCCGCCAATGCCGAGAATGCGGGCAAGACCGACATCGGCTGGGGCCACCAGATCCGCTCCTACGTCCTCCAGCCGTATCAGATGGTGAAGGACCTGCGCACCGGCGTCACCTCGTCGAGCCCGTCGGACGTGCTCGATGGCGATCTCGATGCGTTCATGGCGGCGGCGCTGTCGCAGCGCGTGACGGGCGAGACGGTCGAGGTCGAGGACGTCGAATAGTGGGGGACAGGCGTCCGGCATTCGGTGGTACCGCTTCCCCGGCGAAGGCCGGGGCCCCGTTGCGCTGGCCGCGGCAAGCGGAAGCTGCGTTCAGTCAAACAGCGGCCCGCGGCTGGGCCCCGGCCTTCGTCGGGGAAGCAGGACAATGACGATCTTCCGCCGCGCAGCCCTTGCCGCATTCCTGCTCGTCGCCGCGTGCGACGGTGGCCCCGCGCGCGTCCCCGACCATACGGAAAAGGCCGGCCCCTTCCCCGCCCCCGACCGCCCCGTCGCGCCCGTCGTCTCGTCGCGCTGGTCGACCGAGGAGGAACGCGACCGCCTCAACGAGGCGAGCGAGGTCATGGCCAAGGCCGGGATCAAGCGCGGCATGACCGTCGCCGACATCGGCGCGGGCGAGGGTTATTACACCATCCGCCTCGCCGCGCGCGTCGGCAAGGACGGGCGCGTGCTGGCCGAGGACATCATCCCGCAGGTGCGCGACACGCTCGCGCTCCGCGTCGCGCGCGAGCGGCTTGAGGCGGTCAGCGTCCGGCTCGGCGCGCCCAACGATCCCAAGCTCCCGGACGCGAGCTTCGATCGCGTGGTGATGGTGCACATGTACCACGAAATCGAGCAGCCCTATGAGTTCCTGTGGCGAATGCGGCCGTCGCTGCGCCCCGACGGGCTGGTCGTGGTGGTCGATGCCGATCGCCAGACCCAGAACCACGGCACCCCGCCGGCGCTGCTGAAATGCGAGTTCGCCGCGGTCGGTTACGTGCAGGTTGCGACCTATGACATGCCGTCGGCGGGTGGCTATCTCGCGACCTTCCGCCCACAGGGTCCGCGCCCGGAGCCGAGCGCGATCAAGCCCTGTCGACTCTCCTGACGCAATCCCGCGTCACAACAGGCCTTCCGCGCGAAAGCTGATCCGCCTGCCGCGCGCGAGCACGAGGTGCTCGACCAGCGCGATCCCGATCGAATCGAGCGTGCGCGCGAGCCGCCGCGTGACGGCATAATCGGCGGGGCTCGGCGTCGGGTCGCCGCCCGGATGGTTATGCGCCATGGCGATGGCCGCCGCATCGAATTCGAGCGCGTCCGCAACGACCGCGCGCAGGGGAATGATCAGCGAATCCACCCCACCCCCGCTTACCTCGCGCGTCCCGAGAACCCTCCATTTCGGATCAAGATACACGAACACCGCCATCTCCCGCGCCGCCGTCGCGATCGGCGCGAGACGGTCGTGGAGCGTTTCGAGAACGCCGGCGGTGAGCGCGTCGCGCATATCGGACGGATGGATGATCATCCCCGCACAACAGCGCAGTCCGTCGCGGCCGCCCAGCCGAGCCGCATCCACAATGGACCCTGGCCTTGCCGAAGCGGCGCCGATGCATCGCCACGGCCGGGGGAAGCGCGCGAAAGCGTCGATGGCCGGGCGGGCAAAAGCTGCTACGGCATCGCGCAAGGATCGATCGGTTGGTCGCGTGCGGGGCGCAGTGCACGCGTCCCATGCCGCTCCGACCGGCAATGAGGCAGGACGATGCGACACCCGGAATATCAGTATCTCGACCTGATCGAACACGTGCTCGAGCGCGGCGACGAGCGTATCGACCGCACGGGCGTCGGAACCCGCTCGATCTTCGGGGCGACGGTCCGCTTCGATCTCTCGGCGGGTCAGGTCCCGATCCTGACGACCAAGCGGGTCTACTGGAAGACCGCGGTGAAGGAGATGCTGTGGTTCCTTACCGGCGGTACCAACATCGCCCCGCTGCTGCGCGAGAACGTGCGGATCTGGACGGACTGGCCGCTCGCCACCTATCGTCGTGAGACGGGCGAACAGATCGAGCAGGAGGCGTTCGAGCGCCGGATCCTCGACGACGTCGGCTTTGCCGCACGATGGGGTGAGCTGGGTCCGGTCTATGGCAAGCAATGGCGTCGCTGGCAGGGCGCGGACGGACGCACGCACGATCAGATCGCGACCCTCGTACAGACGCTCAGGACCAACCCGTCGAGCCGGCGGATGCTGTTCCACGGCTGGAACGTCGGCGAACTGGACGCAATGGCGCTGCCGCCCTGCCATATGGTCTATCAGTATCACGTCACCTCCGACGGACGCCTCAACTGCCTGCTGTTCCAACGCTCGGTGGATCTGCTGCTCGGCGCGGCGTTCAACTTCGTCGGGGCGACCGCGCTGCAACTGATGCTCGCGCAACAGGCTGATCTGACGCCGGGCGAATTGGTCTGGGTGGCGGGCGACGCGCATCTCTATCTCAACCACCTCGAGCAGGCGCGCGAACAGATTACGCGCGAACCGCGTCCTTTTCCCACGATGCGACTCACCCGCCGGCCGGACAGCATCGACGGCTACCGGATCACGGACTTCGCGGTCGACGGCTACACCCCGCACGCCGCGATCAAAGCGGACGTCGCCGTCTGATCTGGCCGGAAAAGACTTTGTAAATCAAGCAACTGTCAAATTTTGTGGACAGTTCTGCCGCGATCGTGTGAGATGCCGGCCTGGAGACGTGATAACGGACCAACAGGAGCAGGATCATGAAAGCAGGATCGATGACGTCGTTTGGGCGGTTGGGCTTTGGCCTGGCGTTTACCGCCCTGGTTTTGACGGCGTGCGGCAAGAAGGCCGAGACCACCGACACCACCAGCACGACCACGACCACTGCTTCCACCTCCGCCGATACGACCGCTCCCGCCGCCGCGCCGACAACCACGGCGGCCAAGGCCCCGGCAGCCGACAATACCGACACGCTCGCGGGGGTGAAGCTGGCCGCCTTTACCGGCGACGCCAAGAAGGGCGAGGCCGATTTCGTCACGTGCAAGACCTGTCACGCGATCGAGGCGGGGGTGAACAAGATCGGTCCGTCCCTGCACGGCGTGGTTGGCCGCGCCGCCGGGACGATCGCGGGGTTCAGCTATTCCACCGCGAACAAGACCAGCGGGATCACCTGGACCCCGGAAAAGCTGTTCCAATATCTCGAAAATCCGCAGCGTGTCGTGCCCGGCACCAAGATGAGCTTCGCCGGCTGGCCGACCGACCCGCAGAAGCGCGCCGACGTGATCGCCTATCTCAAGGCGAATTCCTGATTCGTGCGACGGGGTCGGGCGGTCGCGCCCGACCCCGCTCGCGGGCGTCCTCCGCTACCGGCGACGCCGCCCCAGATCCGCAAGATGCACCGGGAATGACGCGGCCAGCGCCAGCGCGATCCAGGGCCATGCCAGCCCGAGCAGCGCCGCCCGCAACGCCAGCAGCATGATCGCCCCCGGCAGCAATCGCAGCGCGGCATCCCCCGCCGACCAGCCGCGCCAGCGCACCAGCGCGATTCCTTCCGCCAGCATGAGGCAAAGGATCAGGTCGACCGCATGCGCCTGCCCGAAGAGCCAGGTCCCGATCGCGCTCAGCCGAACGGGCCGTTGAGCCGGACGATCGTCATCGTCAGATAGCCGGCATAGGTGACCCAGCCGAGATAGGGCAGCAAGAGCAGCCCGGCGACGACCGAGCGCGGCCACACGACATAGATCCACGCGGCAACCGACACCCACCACGCCACCGCATCGATCACCGCCCAGTCGGGCCGATGGACGTGAAAGAACAGCAGGCTCCATGTCACATTGAAGAAGCCGCTGAGCGCGAACAGCCCGATCATCCACTCCGCGCCGGATTGATCGGGCACCGCCCGCCAGCCGTGGACGGCGGCCCATGCGGTGACCAGATAGACCGCGGTCCAGGCCAGTCCATCGGTCGCTTCCGGCAAGGCCCAGCGCGGCTGGGTGAGGCCGCGATACCAGGGATCGACCTCGGTGATCGTCGCCCCCATGACCGCCACGCCCAGCGCGGCGATCGCTGCCAGCCCGATCGGCAGCCCCCAGGCACGATGCAGCACGGGCGCGCGGACCTTCATGCCGGGGCCAGCCCGAACAGATGCCGTAGATCCTTCAAGAAGATGCGAACGTGCGCGATCGGTTTCGCCCGCACCAGCCGCTTGTTCATATACGCGTCCCAGGTCAGCCGCTGCACGTCCGGATCCTCGCAGATCTTGACGAAGCGTTCGCGCCGCGCGTCGCTGGAATACCAGAAATATTGCATGATCCCGAGGATCCAGAACACCCGGCCGTGCGCGCGCATGAAGCGCCTGCGCGCGATCCGCAGCGCCGAGGCCTTGCCCGTCGCCAGGAACAGCGCGACCGCCTCGGCCGCGTGGCGCCCCCCCGCCATCGCATAATAGATCCCCTCGCCCGATGCCGGCGCGACCACGCCCGCGGCATCCCCCGCCACCACCACGTCACGGCCATTGTCCCACCGCCGCAACGGCTTGCAGGGGATCGGCGCGCCCTCGCACCGCAGCGTCGCGCACCCCTCGAGCCCGGTCTGCGCCCGCAGCGCCGCCACCGAATCGCGCAGCGCCAGCCCCTTGCGGGCGCTGCCCACGCCGATGCTGGCGGTATCGCCATGGGGGAAGACCCAGGCATAGAAATCGGGCGAATGCTTGCCCTGGTAGAAGACATCGCACCGCGCCCGGTCGTAATCGGCGCCGCCGTCGGGCGGGGCGGCGACGATCTCGTGATAGGCGAAGACATAGGGCATCCGGGCCGCGCCCTTGATTTCGCCGCGCGCCACGCCGGATCGCGCGCCGTCCGCGCCGATCACCGCGCGCGCGGTGATCCGGCGTTCTGGCCCGTTACGGTCGGCGCGATACACGACCACCGCGGTCCCCACGGCGTCGCGCTCGATCCGCTCGAACGTGCCGGTCCGCCGTTCCGCTCCCGCCAGCGCCGCGCGGGCGCGGAGCCATTCGTCGAACGTCTCGCGGTCGACCAGACCGACGAACCCGTCCCCGACCGGCATGTCGACCCGTTTTCCGGAGGGCGCGACCATCCGCGCCATGCTGGCCTTGCCGACCAGTATGTGGTCGGGAATCGCGAAATCCTGGATCGCGCGCGGCGGAATCGCGCCCCCGCACGGCTTGATCCGTCCCGCGCGATCGAGCAGCAAGACGCGATGCCCGGCCCGCGCAAGGTCGGTTGCGGCGGTCGCGCCGGACGGCCCGCCCCCGACGACGACACAATCGAAAGCAGCGGTCACAGCATCACCTCCCGACCAAGACCCACGACGCGCGGCGCCCCGCGCAACGACATGGCGGCGGCGACGAGGAACAGCATCGCTTCCGTCCCGAAGACCAGCGTGAACGCCTCCGGCATCGATCCGATCAGGGCCCGCCCGGCATCGACCGCCACGGCGCCGGTCAGCCCGCCCAGCCCGAAGGCGATGGCCTGCGCCGCACCCCACACCCCCATGCGAATCCCTTCGCTGGGCGATCCGTCCGCCGCGCCCGCCCCGGCCAGCGCCATCATCGCCCCGATCGCGGCGACCGCGAAGATGCCGTTGGCGAAACCGAGCGCGAAGACGTTCGCGAGGA
This sequence comes from Sphingomonas sp. TREG-RG-20F-R18-01, assembly GCF_022662475.1. GTDB lineage: Bacteria > Pseudomonadota > Alphaproteobacteria > Sphingomonadales > Sphingomonadaceae > Sphingomonas. The sequence continues at coordinate 827,368 of NZ_JAKNQQ010000002.1, read as the reverse complement.
TCGGCCAGCCCGGCCCGACCCGTGCCGCCAGCGCGAGCCCGCACAAGGCGAGTGCCGAGCCGATGCATCCCGCGACGATCCAGCGGCGCAATCCGCTCGCGCCATGCCCGGCGAACACGCTGCCGCCGACGCCCGCCAGGATCATCCCGAGCAGGACGCCGCCATGCTGGATGCTCGAGACCTGGGTCGACTGTCCGGGCGTCAGGCCGAAGCGCAACCCGGTGAACGGTTCGAGGATGAGATCCTGCATCGCATAGGCCAGCATCGACAGGAACACGAAGATCGTGAACCGGCGCGCATCGCTGTCCGCCCACATGGCGCGGAGCGCCGCCCTGAACGCGGGCGGCGGCGGTAGTGCCTCGTCCGGCATGGGAACCGGCCGCTCCAGCCCCCACACCGCGGCGGTCGCGACCAGGAACGCGGCCCCCGCGACACCCGACACGACCGCGCAGAGGCGAAGGTAGGAGAACGGGTCGACCAGCGTGCCCGCCACCGCCGCCGACACCGCAATGCCCGCGACCATCATGATCCACGTGACCGAAGCCGCCGCCGCGCGTCGTTCGGGCGCGACGCGCGTGGCCAGCAACGCCAGCAGCGACGTTCCCGCCGCACCGACGCCCGCGCCGATCATCGCAAATGCCAGGACCGCCAGCGCATAGCCCCACCGCCCCCCGCCGGCGATGACGCCAAGCGCCCAGACCGCGACCATCGCGCCGCCCGCGAGCAGGGCCATCCCCCCGAGGATCCACGGCGTCCGGCGACGTCCGCGGTCCGAGCCATGACCCCAGATCGGGCGCGACAGCTGCACCGCATAATGCCACGCGACCAGCCCTGCCGGGAATGCCGCCGGCAAGGCATATTCCACCACCATCACGCGGTTGAGCAACGAGGTCGCCAGCATCACGATCGCGCCGATCGCGCTTTGCACCAGCCCGAGCCGGACGATCCCGACCCAGCGCAGCGGTGCGGCCGCGGTCACAACCCCAGCACTCCGCCGAGCCCGAACGCGGTCGCCAGCATCCCGAGCACATACAGGCTGGTTCCCGTGGCGTTGTACCACGGCGTCTGTTTGAGCGGATCGCGCAGCAACCGTGGCATCAGCGCCAGCTGCCCCAGCAGCAGCGCCGCGACGACCCCGGCGACCAGCCCATGGCCCCACAGCCCGAGCAACGCGACGACCGCGACCTGCGGCACCGCCATCACCACGCAAGCGACCCGCGCCGCCGGCCCGACCCCGAGCGTCACCGGGAGCGACCGGATCCCCATCGCGCGATCCCCGGCAACGGCCTTGAAGTCGTTGAGCGTCATGATGCCGAACGCGCCCGCACTGTACAGGATCAGGATCACGAGGATTGACGCATCGGGCAATGCCCCCGCCATCACGCTCGCGCCGGTGAACCAGGTAAGGCCTTCATACGTCAGCGCGACCGCGCTCGGCCCCCAGAGTCCGCTCCTCTTCAGGCGGAACGGCGGCGCGCTGTAGATCCAAGCGAACACCAGGCCGACCGCCGTCGCCGCCACCACCCAGCCGCCGGTGATCGTGGCGACGGCGAGCGCCAGCGCGCTGCCGCACAGCGCGATCCACAACCCCCAATGCCCCCCGATCCGGCCCGACGGGATCGGACGCAGCGGCTCGTTGATCGCATCGACGTGGCGGTCGAACCAGTCGTTCACTGCCTGGCTCGTGCCGCACACCAGCGGCCCGACCAGCAATACCCCGGCGATCAGGAACGGCCAGCGACTCGACACCGATACGCCCGACGACACGACCCCGCACAGGAAAGCCCAGATCGGCGGGAACCAGGTGATCGGCTTGAGCAACTCGGCAACGTCGCGCACCCGCGGTACGGGCACTCCTGCCAGCGGAGGGAATGTCGCGCGAGCCATGGCAGCAAGCTAATATGGACAATGCCGATCGTCAAATATATTTGACACTCCAACCGGGCGTCCGGTGCTTGTCCCAGTGCGGGAAGGGCTTAGCCTTCGCCCGAGACCAGATTCCCCAGACCATGGCGATGGAGCTTGGAATACAGGCTTTGCCGGCTGATCCCGAGGATCTCCGCCGCCGACGCGCGATTGTCGGAGGTATAGGCCAGCGCCGCCTCGATGCAGAGGCGTTCGATCAGGTCGGTCGATTCGCGCACGATGTCCTTTAGCGACATCCGCCCGACCAGTTCGGTCAGTTGCTCGACCGAGCGCGGCAGGTCGCGCTCGGCCGGCGGCACGCTGCGCAGCCGGCGCGCGACGTTGCGGATCGTGAAGCCGTAGCACTGGCTGTCCCCATAAGGCGCGACGACGCCCGATATCTCGATCTCTTCCTGCCGGCCGCCGGTGCTGCGCAGGATCGTCGCGACGTTGCGCACCGTGCCGTGCTCGCGCAACTGGCCGACGATCAGCTCGAGATCGATTCCGGGTCGACCGAGCCAGGTCGCCAGCGGGGCGTTCGTGACCCGCGCGACCGAGGCGACGCCCGCCAGCTCCGTGAACGCGGCGTTGGCGAACAGGATGTCGAGTCGCGCATCCACCAGCACGAAGGCATCGGGCATGTGTTCGATCACCGCGCCGATCGGTGCGGCATGGCCCTGGGTTCCCGGCGATGGCGCGTCCGGGACAAGCCGGACCAGCAGCAACGCGACCCGCCCTTGCCGGAACAGGCGCGCCGACATGGCGACGGGCTGCCCGCTCGCCAGCCGTACCGAAATCGCCGGAAGATCGTCGCTGGCACCTGCCGCGCCGAGTTGCGCGATCAGGTCCTCGCGATCGGCCGGATCGACGATCGTCGTGACCGGCTGATCGGTCAACGTGTCGTCCACGGCGCCGATCAGGCGCGCCGCCGCCGGGTTGATCTCGCGAATGCGGCGCGTCGCGACATCGATGATCAGCACGGGCTCGGTGCCGAGGTCGAACAACAGGCGATAGCGCGCTTCGGCCTGGCGCAGCTTGATATAGTCGCGCTCGAGCGATTGCTGGGTCTGGAGCAACCGCTGCTGCATGACCGCCGCCGCGCGCATGTCGCGTCCGATCGCGAGCACGCCGCCGCCCTGCTCCAGCTGCGTCACGAGGTAGCGTACCGGCACGTCCCCGCCCGCGGTGGGGTGGTTGATCTGGCGCCAGCGCGATGGCTCCCGTGCGGCACCATCGGACAGCATGTCGGTGATCTTGGCCCTGCTCTCGCTGGTGACGGTGTCGATCCAGGCGTGGCCGCGCCAGTCGCCGAACCCTAGTGCCGCCAGATCCGCGTTGGCGATCGCGACATCGCGGATCACCCCGGCCGGATCGACGACCAGCGCAATGTCACCGGCCGCCGCCACCACCGCCGCCGCGACGCGGGGCGCAAGCGTCTCCGCCAACGCATCGGGGTTGGTAAAGGCATGGGGTGCGAACAAGGTGGGACGATCGTTCATCGACGAACAATTTGCTCCTGAATCTAGGTGTCGCGCGACCCGCACCGTGGCCGCGAGACCCTGTCGGGATCAACCGGTCATGGCCGAAACCGCCTCCCGCGCAACCGCGTCGACCAGTGCCCCGGCAACACGAACGGCGACCCTTGCGTCGGGAGCCGTCCCGTCCGCGCCGACCGCAGCGGCGAGTTCCGCGTTTTCCGCGAACACCCGCCCACCGACCATCACACAAATCCTGGGATTTCTGGAGGCCGCCCGCACTGCGCGGACGATCGAGGGCAAGGGCGCGATATGGCAGTCACAGGTGATCGTCAATCCGACCAGGTCGAACAGTTCGTCGCGGACGCGGGTCAGCAGGACATCGGCGCTCGCCTCGTTCAGCCGATCGGTCAGCCATCCGTTGGCGCAGAACATCTCGTCGACCACGACGGTACCGAAACTGTGATGATCGCCCGCCAGCGATACGAACAGCGCGCGACGGACGTGACCGTCGCCGGGCACCTCCTTCATCGGCGCGCGCCCGGAGAGTTCGTGAACGACCTCCTGAAGCCGCCACAGCCCCATCGTCACGTCGATGAAGTCGCATCGATCGTCGTCCCACAAGGCGCCGAGATGGCGCGCCGCCGGGGCGAGTAGATCGACCAGCAGCGTATCGAACGACACGCCGCGCGCGATCAGCCCCTCGACATGCTGGAGCAACTCGTCGGCCTCCACCTGCAGCGCGAGCGGGGCGAAGGCGGCGACTTCCGCGGCCGATATGGAACCGGCGGGTCCGCCCCCCATCCGCGGGGACGGCGCGACGGCATGCGCGACCAGCAGGCGCGGGATGATTTCGCTTTCGATCAGACGGGTCAGCGACCGGGCCTGGTCGCGATCGGAGTCGGATCGGACCAATGGGGTTACCCGGTGGAGATCGCGCAGGTCCGGCCTGCCCCCCGGATCCGGTCTCGCTCCCTGTCGTCGAAAAAAATGTTCAATCCGGGTAAGCGAAGTCATCCTGACCCCCTCCGGCCTGGTTGAACACGCGACGTGCCGGACACCGATTTGGTTTGCCCTGCGACTCGCATCGTATGCCTGTCGTAACGCCCTTGCAACGGACAAACGTCGCTGCACTGCAACAGGTGTAATCTTGTCTTGACGTCAATTTGTATTGACACCCGGAGCGTTGCGTTTTCTAATTGCGGGGAGAGGGGCGGAGCGAAGCCATGCGGTCAAGCCATCCGATGCATACGCGCAAAGCGCTGCGATCGACCGCAGCCGCGCCCTACACGCGGTCGCACACCCCGCCGTACACACCCTTGTACACGCCGGACCAGAAACGGCGCCGTGACGCGAGCGTCTGGACCCTGATCCAGGGTGTGCTCGCACCGCTGCAGTTCGCCATCTTCCTGGTCAGCGTGGCGCTCGTGCTGCGGTACCTCGTCACGGGCGAGGGCGCGTTCGCGGCGACCGTTTCCATCGTCGTCAAGACGATCGCGCTCTATACGATCATGGTCACGGGCTCGATCTGGGAAAAGGTCGTGTTCGATCGCTGGCTGTTCGCGGACGCGTTCTTCTGGGAGGACGTCTTCAGCTTCCTCGTGCTCGCGCTCCACACCTTGTATCTCGCCCTGCTGATCGGCGGGCTGGGGACGGAGCGTGGCCGCATGCTCCTCGCGCTCGCCGCCTATGCGACCTATGCGGTCAACGCCACGCAGTTCCTGCTCAAGCTGCGCGCGGCCCGACTGCAGGACGCCGCCGGTGCGGCCGGATACCGGGCGGCCACGGCATGAGCCCCGCAATCCCCCTGCCGCGCGAGGTCGCATCGGACTGCGCCCCGCCGGCGCGCGCGCTGATCCTGCGCGAGCGCGGCCAGCGCGAGGTGTTCTGCGGGCTCACCGGAATCATCTGGCTGCACCGCAAGGTGCAGGACGCGTTCTTTCTCGTGGTGGGCTCGCGGACCTGCGCGCATCTGCTGCAATCCGCGGCGGGGGTCATGGTGTTCGCCGAACCCCGGTTCGCGACGGCGATCATCGAGGAACGCGATCTGGCCGGCATGGCGGATTGCACGGCGGAGCTGGACCGCGTGGTCGACCGGCTGCTCGCACGCCGCCCCGACATCAAGCTGCTGTTCCTGGTCGGCTCCTGCCCGTCCGAGGTGATCAAGCTCGACCTGTCGCGCGCGGCGCAGCGGTTGTCGGCGAAACACGGCGCGTCGACTCGGGTGCTCAACTATTCCGGCAGCGGGATCGAGACGACGTTCACCGAGGGCGAGGATGCCTGCCTGGCCACGCTGGTGCCCGAGCTTGCCGCGACGTCGCCGGATGCCGCCCCCGAATTGCTGATCGTGGGTGCGCTGCCGGACGTGGTCGAGGACCAGTTCCTCCGGCTGTTCGCGCAGCTCGGCATCGCCCAGGTCCGCAGCTTTCCGGCCCGGCGTGCGGCCGCGATGCCGCCCGTTGGTCCCAACACGCGCTTCTTGCTGGCACAGCCGTTCCTGGGCGACACCGCGCGGGCGCTCGAAGATCGCGGCGCGATCCGCCTCGACGCATTGTTTCCATTCGGGGCGGAAGGCACCAGCAACTGGCTGCACGCCGCTGCGGTCGCGTTCGGCATCGACGAAATGCATTTCCGATCGGTGATCGCGCCCGGCCGCGAGCGCGCCAAGCGGGCAATCGCGCATGCGCGCGACAGGCTGACTGGAAAACGCATCTTCTTCCTGCCCGATTCGCAGCTAGAGGTGCCACTCGCGCGCTTCCTCGCGCAGGAACTGGGGATGGTGCCGCTCGAAGTCGGGACGCCCTATCTCCACCGGGCGCATCTGGCGCAGGAGCTCGCGCTGCTCCCAGCAGACACCGTGATCAGCGAGGGTCAGGACGTCGACCGCCAGCTCGACCGCGTCCGCGCGGCGCGGCCCGATCTCACCGTTTGCGGACTGGGGCTCGCCAACCCGCTCGAAGCCGAGGGGCTGACGACCAAATGGGCGATCGAGCTGGTGTTCTCGCCGATCCATGGCTTCGACCAGGCAGGCGACCTTGCCGACCTGTTCGCGCGACCGCTGCGACGGCGCGACGTGCTGCGGGTATGAGCGCCCCCGTCACCCCGGCGGAGGCCGCGGCCGCCCTGTTGCTTCGGACGACCCGCGTTGCGCGCGGCGGCGTGGCGCTCCCGGCCTTCGCCGGGGTGACAGGAGCGGGGGCGTCATGCAGCTGACCGTCTGGACCTATGAAGGGCCGCCGCATGTCGGCGCGATGCGGATCGCGACCGCGATGGAGGGGGTGCATTACGTGCTCCATGCGCCGCAGGGCGATACCTACGCCGACCTGTTGTTCACGATGATCGAACGCCGCGGCAAGCGCCCGCCGGTGACCTACACGACCTTCCAGGCGCGCGATCTCGGCAAGGATACCGCCGCCTTGTTCCAGACCGCGGTGCGCGACGCGGTCGACCGGTTCGCACCGCAGGCGCTGCTGGTGGGGGCGTCGTGCACCGCGGAACTGATCCAGGACGATCCGGCGGGGCTGGCGTCGGCGTTGCGGCTGCCGATCCCGGTGATCGCGCTCGAGCTGCCGAGCTATCAGCGCAAGGAGAATTGGGGCGCGGCGGAGACCTTCTATCAATTGGTGCGGGCGATGTGTTCGGGCGCTCCCGCCGGTACCGTTGCCACCCCCCCGGCGAAGGCCGGGGCCCAATCGCGGGACGGTGGTAACGAAGTCCTGTCCGCGCCAACATCGACCTTCGCCAATGGGCCCCGGCCTTCGCCGGGGGGGAGCCGTCCCGTGCGCAAAAAGGCCAACATCCTCGGCCCGACCGCGCTGGGCTTCCGCCACCGCGACGATGTCGTCGAGATCACCCGACTGCTCGAAACGCTCGGGATCGGGATCAACGTCGTCGCCCCCTTGGGCGCGACCCCCGCTGATCTGGCGCGGCTGCCCGACGCCGATTTCAACATCAGCCTCTATCCCGAGATCGCCGACACCGCGTGCCGCTGGCTCGAGCGGACCTATGGGCAGAAGACCGTCCGCACCGTCCCGATCGGGCACGGCGCGACGCGCGACTTCATCGCCGAGGTCGCGGCACTCGCCGGGGTCGACCCCGCCGCCGCGCTCGATACGTCGCGGCTGCCGTGGTGGAGCCAGTCGGTCGACTCGACCTATTTGACCGGCAAGCGCGTCTTCATCTTCGGTGATGCCACGCACGCGGTCGCCGCTGCGCGGGTGGCGCGCGACGAGTTCGGGTTCGAGGTGGTCGGGCTCGGCTGCTACAATCGCGAATTCGCCCGCGAGATCCGCACTGCCGCTTTGGTGTACGGGCTCGAGCCGCTGATTACCGACGATTATCTCGCGGTCGAGGATGCGATCGCGCGGCTCCAGCCCGAGCTGGTGCTCGGCACGCAGATGGAGCGGCACATCGCCAAGCGGCTGCGGATCCCGTGCGCGGTGATCTCGGCGCCGGTCCATGTCCAGGATTTCCCCGCGCGCTACAGCCCGCAAATGGGGTTCGAGGGCGCGAACGTGCTGTTCGACACCTGGGTGCATCCACTGGTGATGGGGCTGGAGGAACATCTGCTGACGATGTTCCGCGACGATTTCGAGTTTTCGGACCATGCCGGGGCGAGCCACCTGGGGCATGGCGCCTCCCCGATCCTCCCCCGGGAACCGGGGGAGGGGGACCGTGAGCATTCAGCGAACGGTGGAGGGGGAGCAACCGCGGTTGTTTCGCCGAGCGCCCGCCCCCTCCACCACTCGGCTGAAGAAGCCGAGCGGTCCCCCTCCCCCGCTGACGCGGGGGAGGAACAGGAGGGATGGTCGCCCGAAGCCGAGCGCGAGCTGCTGAAGATCCCGTTTTTCGTGCGCGGCAAGGCGCGGCGCAACACCGAACGCTATGCCACGGAGCACGGCATCGCCGCGATCACGCTCGACACGCTCTATGACGCAAAGGCGCATTATGCCCGCTAGCGCACCCCTGCCCGCCCCGCGCGGCACCTCTGCCGTCCGCGTCGTGATCGTCACGCTCGACAACCATCTGTCGGGCGCGGTGCAGCGCGCGCAGGTACGACTCGCGCGCGAAAACCCGGGCGTCACGATCGGCTTCCACGCCGCCGCCGACTGGGAGGAGAACCCCGCCAGCCTCGCCGCAGCGCGCGAAGACATCGCGCGCGGCGACGTCATCCTCGTGACGATGCTGTTCCTAGAGGATCATATCCGCGCGGTCCTCCCGCAGCTCCAGGCGCGGCGCGACGACTGCGACGCGATCGTCGGGCTGATGTCCGCGGGCGAGGTGGTCAGGCTCACGCGGATGGGCGACTATCGCATGGACAAGCCGAGCGGCGGGATGCTCGCGCTGCTCAAGAAACTGCGCGGATCGCCCAAGCCCGGCGCGAGCGGCGGCGCCAAGCAGATGGCGATGCTGCGACGGCTGCCCAAATTGCTCCGGTTCGTGCCGGGCACCGCGCAGGACGTCCGCGCCTATTTCCTCACCATGCAATATTGGCTCGCCGCGTCGGACGACAATGTCGTCGACATGGTCCGCGCGTTGATCGATCGCTATGCCGCCGGGCCGCGCCTCGGCCTGCGCGGCACGATGAAGCCGCATGCGCCGCGCGCCTACCCCGAGGTCGGGATCTATCACCCCGCGCTGCGCGACCGGATCGCCACCACCGCAACCGAGCTTCCGCGCCGTCGCGGAGCGAAGGGGACGGTCGGGCTGCTGATGCTGCGCTCCTATGTGCTCGCGAACGACGCGGGCCATTATGACGGGGTGATCGCGGCGATCGAGGCGCGCGGGTTCGACGTGATCCCGGCGTTTGCGGGCGGGCTCGACGGGCGCCCCGCGATCGAGGCGCTGTTTATGCGCGACGGGGTCGCGACGGTGGATGCCGTGGTCAACCTCACCGGGTTCAGCCTGGTCGGCGGGCCGGCGTATAACGATGCGGCTGCCGCCGAGACGATCCTCGCGACGCTCGACCGGCCGTATATCGCCGCGCATCCGGTCGAATTCCAGACGTTGCAGGCGTGGGGCGCGAACCGGCAGGGGCTGCTCCCGCTCGAATCGACGATGATGATTGCGATCCCCGAGCTGGACGGGGGGACCGTGCCGATGGTGTTCGGCGGGCGGTCGGACGGGTCCGACATGCCGTGCACGGGCTGCGCGCGGGGGTGCGTCTTCCCGCCCGCGAGCGAGGTCCGCGCGATGCAGACGTGCAGCGAGCGTGCGGAAATGCTCGCGGCGCGAATCGCGGGCCTGATCGCGCTGCGCCGCGCGGAGAATGCCGAGAAGCGCGTCGGGATCGTGCTGTTCAACTTCCCGCCCAACGCGGGTGCTGCCGGGACCGCGCAATTCCTCAGCGTGTTCGCTTCGCTCCACGCGACGCTCCAGCGGCTGGCGCGCGAAGGCTATCGCGTCGACGTCCCCGCCGATGTCGATTCGCTGCGCGAGGCGATTCTCGGCGGCAATGCCGCGCGGTTCGGGACCGAGGCGAACGTCCATGCGCGGGTGAGCGCGGATACGATCGTCGCGCGCGAGACGTGGCTCGCGGAGATCGAGGCGAGCTGGGGTCCGGCGCCGGGCAAGCTGCAATCGGACGGCACGTCGGTGCAGATCCTCGGGCGGCAGTTCGGCAATGTCTTCGTCGGGCTGCAACCTGCGCTGGGGTATGAGGGCGATCCGATGCGGCTGCTGTTCGCGGGACGCTTCGCGCCGACTCACGCGTTCGCCGCCTTCTACCGCTGGCTGCGCGAGGATTTCCGCGCGCATGCGGTGCTGCATTTCGGGACGCACGGGAGCCTCGAGTTCATGCCGGGCAAGCAGAGCGGGCTGAGCGCCTCGTGCTGGCCCGACCGGCTGATTGGCGATCTCCCCAACATCTATCTCTATGCGGCGAACAATCCCTCGGAAGGCGTGCTCGCGAAGCGGCGGTCGGGGGCGACCCTGGTGTCGTATCTGACGCCCGCGCTGACCAATGCGGGGGTGTACAAGGGGCTTGCGGCGCTCAAGGCATCGGTCGAGCGGTGGCGCGTGGCGGCACCGGGGAGCGACGAGGCGCGCGATCTGGCGGAGCTGATCCGCGATCAGGCGGACGCGCTCGATCTTGGCGGTGCTCCCGCGCAGGGGGATGCGTGGATCGCGGACCTCGCCGCCAGACTTTACGAAATCGAGCGCGAGCTCATTCCGCAGGGGCTCCACGTCGCAGGCGAGGCGGCGACTCGTGAGGAGCGGATCGCGATGATCGCGGCGTCCTCCGAGGCGCGCGGGGAGACGCTGGCGCAGGACGTGATCGTTGCGCTGGTCGACGGCGCGCTCACGCCCGACACGCCGCTGTTGAAGGACATGGCCGCGCTCGACCGCGCCTTGTCGAGCAATGGCGAGATCGACGGGATCGTCGCCGCGCTTGGCGGGCGGTATATCCACCCGGTCACCGGCGGGGATCTGCTGCGCAGCCCCGAGATTCTGCCGACGGGGCGCAATATCCACGGGTTCGACCCGTTCCGCATCCCCTCGGCCTATGCGGTGCGCGACGGCGCGGCGCAGGCGCAGCGGCTGATCGACCGCAGCCTCGCGGATTCGGGGCACCTCCCCGAGACGGTCGCGATGGTCTTGTGGGGGACCGACAATCTCAAGAGCGAGGGCGCGCAGATCGCGCAGGCGCTCGCGCTGCTTGGCGCGCGGCCGCGGTTCGACAGCTATAACCGGCTTGCGGGGGCGGAGCTTGTCCCGCTCGAAGACCTGGGTCGGCCGCGGATCGACGTCGTCGTCACGCTGTCGGGGGTATTCCGCGATCTGTTGCCGCTCCAGACGCGGATGCTGGCGCAGGCAGCCTTGCTTGCGGCGGAAGCGGACGAGCCGGATGCGCGGAATTTCGTCCGCAAGCACGCGCGTGCGCACGCCGCCGCGCACGGCTGCGACCTCGAGACCGCGGCGCTCCGCGTCTTCTCGAACGCCGAGGGCGCGTACGGCGCGAACGTCAATTTGATGATCGACACCGGCGCATGGACCGACCCCGACGAACTCGCGGACAGTTTCGAGCGGCAGAAGGGGTTTGCGTACGGCGTGAAGGGTGCGCCGGTGCGGCAGGCGGAGGTCCTGAAGGCCGCGCTCCAGACCGTCGATTGCGCCTATCAGAACCTCGAGAGCGTCGAGCTCGGCATCACCAGCATCGACCAATATGTCGATACGCTCGGCGGGATCAGCCGCGCGGTGACGCGCGCCAAGGGCGGGCAAACCGCCCCGGTCTATATCGGCGACCAGACGCAAGGCACCGGCAAGGTCCGCAGCTTGCAGGAACAGGTCGCGCTCGAGACGCGGACGCGGGTGCTCAACCCGGTGTGGACCGAGGGGCTGCTGCGCCACGGTTATGAGGGCGTCCGCCAGATCGAGGGCAGCGTCACCACGACGATGGGCTGGTCGGCGACGACCGGCGAAGTCGATCCGTGGGTCTATCAGCGGATCAGCGAAACCTATGTGCTCGACGCCGCGATGCGCGAACGGATCGCCGCGCTCAATCCAAAGGCGTCCGCGCGAGTCGCCAACCGCCTGATCGAGGCGAGCGAGCGGCATTACTGGTCCCCCGACGCGGCGACGCTCGCCGCACTCCATGCCGCCAGCGATGAACTCGAGGATCGCCTCGAGGGCATCGTCGCGGTGGCGGCTTGAAGGAATTTTGCATGGCCCTGCTCGACCCACCAATCCGCGGCCTCGACGGCGAAGGCTCGCTGCAGGTCGGGCTCGACCCGAACGACCGGATCGGGAGCGCGAAGGTGTTCGCGGTCTACGGCAAGGGCGGAATCGGCAAGTCGACCACCTCTTCCAACCTCTCCGCCGCCTTCTCGCTGCTCGGCAAGCGCGTGTTGCAGATCGGCTGCGACCCCAAGCACGACAGCACCTTCACGCTGACCAAGAAACTGATGCCGACCGTGATCGACGTGCTCGAGACGGTCGAATTCCATGCCGAGGAACTGCGGCCCGAGGATTATATGTTCGAGGGCTTCAACGGCGTCATGTGCGTCGAGGCGGGGGGGCCGCCCGCGGGCACGGGCTGCGGCGGCTATGTCGTCGGGCAGACGGTCAAATTGCTCAAGCAGCACCATCTGCTCGAGGAAACCGATGTCGTACTGTTCGACGTGCTGGGCGACGTGGTGTGCGGCGGGTTTGCGGCTCCGCTGCAACATGCCGAGCGCGCGGTGGTGGTCGCGGCGAACGACTTCGACAGCATTTTCGCGATGAATCGGATCGTCGCGGCCATCAAGGCGAAGGCGAAGAATTACGACGTGCGGATGGCGGGCGTGATCGCCAACCGCTCGGCGGCGACCGATGAGATCGACCGGTTCAACGCGGCCACGGGGCTCAAGCGACTCGCGCATTTCCCCGATCTCGACGCGATCCGGCGCTCGCGGCTCAAGAAGTGCACGCTGTTCGAGATGGACTCGACGCCCGAGGTCGATGCCGCCTGCCTCGAATACAAACGGCTCGCCGCGCAAATGTGGGCGGGGTGCGAACCGCTCGACGCGCAGCCGATGAAGGATCGCGAGATCTTCGAATTCCTGGGGTTCGAATGATGCTGCGGTGCGCCCACCCCTCCTTCGTCATCCCCGCGCAGGCGGGGATCCATAGTCGCGAACCGCGGAAACCGCCGCGGGCCGCCCGCCTCATGGATTCCCGCCTTCGCGGGAATGACGGACTTGGAATGTACGGAGCTGGGAATGACGGTCTGAGGAGGCGCGCGCGATGACAACCGCGACCTACGATCGCTTCCGCGGCACGCTAGAGACCTATTTCGACCGCACCGCGGCGAAGGCGTGGGAGCAGCTCACCTCGGACGCGCCCGTCAGCGGCATTCGCGCGACCGTCCGCGCGGGGCGGACCGAAATGCGCGACACGTTGCTGTCCTGGCTCCCGCACGACATGACCGGTCTCCGACTGCTCGACGCGGGCTGCGGCACCGGCGCACTCGCGGTCGCGGCGGCGGAACGCGGCGCGGAGGTCGTCGCGATCGACGTCGCGGGGAGCCTCGTGCAGATCGCGCGCGACCGCGCACCCTCCACGCTCGCGATCGACTGGCGCGTCGGCGACCTGCTCGACCCTGCGCTGGGACCGTTCGATCATGTCGTCGCGATGGACTCGCTGATCCATTATCCCGCCCGCGACATCGTCACCGTGGTGCAACGCCTGGCGGCGCGCACACACGGATCGATCCTCCTCACCTTCGCGCCGCAGACGCCGCTGTTGCTGGCGATGCTCGGCATGGGGCGGCTGTTCCCACGCAGCGATCGCTCGCCCGCGATCCTGCCGGTGCGCGACGCGCGGCTCCGCACGCTGATAAGGACCGCGCTTCCCGACGCACGGATCGGACGCGACCGGCGCGTCTCGGCGAGCTTCTATACCAGCCACGCGCTCGAGGTGCTGCCATGAGGCGCGACCTGACCGCGCTCAAGGCCACGCTGCGGCGGCGCCCGGTACGGGTCGGCACGCTCAGCAGCGGGGCATTCTGGAACCGGCTCGGCACGCGCTTCCTGCCGTTCGCGGATGCGGCGACCGCCGAGCTTCCGCTCGGACGGTTATTGCGGCTGTCGCTGTTCCAGGTCTCGGTCGGGATGGCGGCAGTGCTGCTGACGGGAACGCTCAACCGCGTGATGATCGTCGAGCTCGGCATGGCGAGCTGGGCGGTCGCGGCGATGGTGTCCCTGCCGCTGGTCTTCGCGCCGCTGCGCGCGCTGATCGGGTTCAAGTCGGATCATCACCAGTCGCTGCTCGGGTGGAAGAGAGTGCCGTACATCTGGTTCGGAACGCTCCTGCAGTTCGGCGGATTCGCGCTGCTGCCGTTCGCGCTGCTGGTGATGACCGGGCTCGGCCATGGACCGGCGATCGTTGGCGAGATCGGCGCGGGGCTCGCCTTCCTGATGGTCGGTGCGGGCATGCACACGACGCAGACCGCCGGCCTCGCGCTCGCGACCGACCTCGCGCCGCCCGACAGCCGCCCGCGGGTGGTCGCGCTGCTCTACGTCATGTTGCTGCTCGGCATGATGGTCAGCGCGATCGTGATCGGGCGGCTGCTCGATCACTTCACACCGACGCATCTCGTCCAGATCGTGCAGGGCGCGGCAGTGTTGACGGTGGTGCTCAACGTCACGGCCATGTGGAAACAGGAGCCGCGCCGGCGCGCGGGGACGCAGGGCACGCAAACACCCGCGGCCTTCCGTGAGATCTGGGCGATCTTCATCGCACGGCCACGAACGCTGCGGCTGCTGGTCGCGACGGGACTCGGTGCTGCCGCCTTCTCGATGCAGGACGTGCTGCTCGAACCCTATGGCGGGCAGATCCTGGGGCTGTCGGTCGGCGCGACGACGTCGCTGACCGCGCTCTGGGCGATCGGGATGCTGTCGGGATTCGCGCTGGCCGCGCGCGCGCTCGGTACCGGGGCGGAGCCGCACCGGCTTGCCGGGTTCGGCGGGGTGGCGGGGATCGCCGCGTTCCTGTGCGTGATCTTCGCGGCCCCCTTGCACGCGACCGCGCTGCTCGCGATCGGCGCGACGGTCATCGGGTTTGGCGGCGGGCTGTTCTCGGTCGGCACGCTGACCGCGGCGATGGCGATTTCGGACGGCGAGGATCTCGACGGGCGTACCGGCCTCGCGCTCGGCGCATGGGGCGCGGTGCAGGCGACGTCGGCGGGGCTGGCGATCGCGATCGGCGCGATCCTCCGCGACGGGGTTTCGGCGGCGGCGCGCGCGCAAGCGCTGGGCCCGACGCTCGCTGATCCGGCGACGGGCTACGGCTTCGTCTACGCGCTGGAGATCGTGCTGCTGTTTGCCGTGCTGGTCGTGCTCGGCCCGCTCGTGCGCCCCGCTACCGACCCGACCCGCATTCGCTTCGGCCAGGATCGCTTCGGCCTTGCAGACTTTCCGGCCTGATCAGGAGGAGACCGACCATGCATCCGACCCTCACCCCCGGCATCGATGTGGCGATGGTGGTATTCTACGCCTTCGTCTTGTTCTTCCTCTGCCTGGTGATCTACCTGCGCCGCGAAGACCGGCGCGAGGGCTATCCGCTCGAGCATGAGGTCACCGGACGGCTCGAATCCGAAGGCGGCTTCTTCCTGACCGCCCTCCCCAAGACCTTCCGGCTGTCGTTCGATCGCGGCACCGTGACGACCCCGACGAAGGGCCGCGAGCCGGTCGAGATCGCGGCGCGCTTCACCGACCGCTTCGCCGGCGCGCCCTATGCGCCGACCGGCAACCCGCTCGTCGACGGGATCGGCCCGGCGGCTTACGCGCAGCGTGCGCACCACCCCGATATCGACATGGAGGGGCATCCGCGGATCGTCCCGATGGGTGTGGCGCTCGATTTCCAGATCGAGCGGCGCGACCCCGATCCGCGCGGGATGCCGATGCTGGGCTGCGACGGTGGTGTCTCCGGGGTGGTATCCGAGCTGTGGATCGACCGTGCGGACCGGCTGATCCGCTACCTCGCGGTCGATCTGGAAACGGGTGGCGCAGCGGGGGGCGGCGCGGTGCTCGTGCCGATGATGATGACGCGTATCGATCGCCGGCGCGGCGTCGTGGTGTGCGACGCGATCACCGCCGCGCAATTCGCCGATGCGCCGCGGATCGGGGCGACCGACCGGATCACGCTGTACGAGGAAGATCGCGTGCTCGGCTATTTCGGCGGCGGCTACCTCTACGCCACGCCCGATCGGCAGGAGCCCTATCTGTGACCGAGCATGATCATGAACCGATCCCGGGTTTGCCCGGGCTGCTGCCCGAGGGCGAGCGGATCCTGTGGCAGGGCGCGCCCGGCTGGCGGGTGCTGGCGCGGACCGCGTTCCACACGCGGATCGTGACGGGCTATTTCGTGCTGCTCGCCGGCTGGGCGCTCGGCGCGGCGCTTGCGCACGGGATCCGTGCGATCGGCGATCTTGCGGGCGTCGCGCTGACCGCGGCGTTCGGGCTGCTCGCGGTCGGGCTGCTGCATGCGCTCGCCTGGGGGGCGGCGCGGACGACGCTCTATACGCTGACCAACCGGCGGATCGTGTTTCGCGTCGGCATCGCTTTCTCGAAATGCATCAACCTGCCGCTGCCGCTGATCGGCAGCGTCGGGCTGGCGCTGCATCCCGACGGATCGGGCGACCTGCCGCTGGCGCTCACCAGTGTGCGCAAGCTCGGGTATATCGCACTCTGGCCGCACGCCCGCCCCTGGCGGCTCGCGACCCCCGAGCCGATGCTCCGCGCGGTACCCGACGCCGAGCGCGTCGCAACGCTGATCGGGCGCGCCTGCCTGGCGGTGCATCCGCAGGGCACGGTGACGCAACCCGCGGTCGTCGCAACGCCCGAACCCGCGTTCGGGCAGGCGGTGGCAGCATGATTCCGAACCACGCCCTACAGCCGCAGGCCGAACAGCTGCCGCGCGGCGCGCTGATCCTCGCCGGCGTTCTGGTAGGCTTCGCCTTCACGCTCACCGCAGGAATGCGGATCGCGCATGTCCCGCCCGCCGCATCGCCCGTGTTGCTGCGCAGCGCCGACCACATCGCGCCGATCCGGTCGCGCACCTTGCGTTTCGTCGACGAAGCCGACCGCGGGGTGCGGATCGAGGATATCGGCACGGGCCGCACCGCGTCGGAGATCGTGCCGGGGCAGAAGACCGGTTTCATTCGCGGGGTGATGCGCGGGCTGGCGCGCGAACGGCGGTTGCACGGGATCGGTGGGGGACCACCCTTCACGCTGACCGAATGGCGCGACGGCGATCTGACGCTGACCGACACCGCGACCGGGCGGTCGATCGAGCTCAACGCCTTCGGCACCACCAACCGCGCAGCCTTCGCAGCGCTGCTCGACAACCCGGAGGCCGCACGATGACGCTGTTCCGCCGCACCCGCTTCGACACGCCGTGCCGGATCGACATCGAGCATAGCGACGCCTTCCTGCGCGCGCATGTCGAACTGGCCGGCGGCATCGCGATCAACCCCGGCGACCGGGTGCGCGTCCATGGCGATCCGATCGAGGTCGCGTTCGGCGACTCGCGCGTGTTCGAGCGCACCGCCACGGTCGAGCGCGCCGGCCCGATCGAGCGGCTGTGGACCAGGCTCTGCGGTCATTTCGAGATGACCGAACTCTACGAAGTCAGCTTTTCGGATCGGAGACTGTCATGAATGCCGTCACCCCGATCGTGCCCGCCGACACGCTGCGGATCGCACGACAGGACACCGTGTTGTCGCCGCGCTTCTACACCACCGACTTTGCGGCGCTGGACCGGATCGACGTCTCGCCGGTGCGCGCCGAATGGGACCAGCTGATCGCGGAGATGACCGCCGACCCCAACCGCCGCCACTTCCGCCGCACCGATGCGTTCGACGGGGTGATCGAAAGCCTGCCGGAAGGGTTGCGCGAGGAATTCATCGATTTTCTGGTGAGTTCGCTCACCGCCGAATTCTCCGGCTGCATCCTCTACGCCGAGATCCAGAAGCGCGCGCAGAACCCCGACATCAAGGCGCTGTTCAAGCTGATGAGTCGCGACGAGAGCCGGCATGCGGGCTTCATCAACGATACGCTCAAGGACGCCGGGATCGGCGTGAACCTCGCCTTCCTCACGCGGACCAAGCGCTACACCTATTTCCGGCCGAAGTTCATCTTCTACGCGACCTATCTGTCGGAGAAGATCGGCTATGCCCGCTACATCACGATCTTCCGCCATCTGGCGCAGCATCCGCAGTGGCGCTTCCACCCGATCTTCAACTGGTTCGAGGAATGGTGCAGCGACGAGTTCCGCCACGGCGAGGCGTTCGCCATGCTGATGCGGACCGATCCGAAGCTCCTGCGCGGCCACAACGTCTGGTGGATCCGCTTCTTCCTCGTCGCGGTCTATGCGACGATGTACGTGCGCGACCATAACCGCCCCGCGTTCCACGCCGCGCTCGGGATCGAGCCCGACGATTATGACCAGCGCGTCTTCCGCGTCTGTTCGCAGATCACGCGGCAGGTTTTCCCGATCGTGCTGGACACCGATTCTCCGCGGTTCCGCGCCGGGCTCGAGCGGATGCGCCGGATCGCGGCCGGGATCGATGCGGCCAAGGCGCGGGGCGGCGTGATCGGCGGGATCAAGCGGATCGCCCTGATCGGCGCGGCGGGGGTGGCGTTCGCGCGGCTGTACCTAACGCCGGTCGAGCGCAACGCGCTCCCCGCCTCGGCCCGGCTGGTCCCGGCCTGGTGACCGTCCCGCCGCTCCTGTTCGCGCTGGTCATGTGGTTCATCGGGACGGCGGCGGTGGTGTGGCTCGACAGCCGCCCGCGCGCGACGTTCCGCACGAGCTTCACCCTGGCGGGGGTCAGCGCGATCCTTGCGACGGGCGCGGTCTGGTGGAGTTCGGGCGAGCGCGGGTGGAGCGGCGCCTATATCGGCTTTGCGGCGGCGATCGTGATCTGGGGCTGGCACGAAATGGGGTTCCTGATGGGGTTCGTCGCGGGGCCGAACCGCCTGCCCTGCCCGCCCGGCGCGACCGGCTGGACGCGGCTCCGCCTCGCGACCGCGACGGTGATCCACCACGAACTGGCGATCGCGGCGACCGCGCTGTTGCTGGTCGCGCTGACCTGGGGGCAACCCAACCAGGCCGCGCCGCTGACCTTCCTGCTGCTGTTCGCGCTGCGGCTGAGCGCCAAGTTCAACCTGTATCTCGGCGTGCCCAACCTCAGCGACGAAGTGTTTCCGGCGCATCTGGCCTATCTCAAGAGCTACTTCCGCGTGCGCGCGGGCAACCCGCTGCTCCCCGCGTCGATCCTGGGGTCGGCGGCGCTTGCGTGCTGGGCGTGGAGCATCGCGGAAGCCGTGCCCGCGCAAAGCGGGCGCGCGGTCACCGCGACCTTGCTGGCCGGTCTCTCCGCCCTTGGCATGGTCGAGCATCTTTTTCTTGTGCTGCCGCTGCGCGATGCCAAGATGTGGCATTGGGCGTCAGCCAACACCAAAGCGGCAGAAGCCGCAGGCAACGACCAGGCGCGGGAGGGTATGCGATGAATTACGAGGCATTCTTTCAGGTTCAGCTCGATACACTGAAGGAAGACGGGCGCTATCGCACCTTTGCCGAACTCGAACGCAAGGCCGGCCAGTTCCCGCGCGCCAGGCATCATACCGAGGGCAAGGTCGACGAGGTCACCGTCTGGTGCTCGAACGATTATCTCGGCATGGGGCAGCACCCGAAGGTGCTCGCCGCGATGCATGCGACGCTCGACGCCTGCGGGGCGGGCGCCGGCGGGACGCGCAACATCTCGGGGACGACGCATGCGCATGTGCTGCTCGAGGCCGAACTCGCCGATCTCCACGGAAAGGCGGCGGCGCTGCTGTTCACCTCGGGCTATGTCTCGAACTGGGCGGCGCTGGGCACGCTCGCCGCGCGCTTGCCGAACTGCGTGGTGCTGTCCGACGAGCTCAACCATGCCTCGATGATCGAGGGGATCCGCCACAGCCGCGCCCAGTGCATCCGCTTCGCGCATAACGACCCGGCCGACCTGGACCGGCGGCTATCCGAGATCCCGGCGGATCGTCCCAAGCTGGTCGCGTTCGAAAGCGTCTATTCGATGGACGGCGACATCGCGCCGATCGCCGAGATCCTCGACGTGTGCGAACGGCACGGCGCCATGTCCTATCTCGACGAGGTCCACGGCGTCGGGCTGTATGGCCCGCGTGGCGGCGGGGTCGCTGAGGAACGCGGGCTGATGGACCGCATCACCGTGATCGAGGGGACGCTGGGCAAGGCGTTCGGGGTGATGGGGGGCTATATCGCCGCCTCCGCCGCCCTGTGCGATTTCATCCGCAGCTTTGCCAGCGGGTTCATCTTCACCACCGCCTTGCCGCCGGCACTCGCCGCCGGCGCCACCGCGAGCATCCGGCATCTCAAGCACAGCGGTATGGAGCGGGCGCAGCACCAGGCACGGGTGGCGCAGGTGCGGCGGCGGCTCGATGCGATCGGCATCCCGACGATCGACAACCCGAGCCACATCATCCCGGTGATGGTCGGCGATGCGCACAAGTGCAAGATGATCAGCGACTGGCTGCTCGAGCATCACGGCATCTATGTCCAGCCGATCAACTATCCAACGGTCCCGGTCGGGACCGAGCGGTTGCGGCTGACGCCCTCGCCGGTCCATTCGGATGGCGACGTCGACCGGCTGGTCAGCGCGCTGTCGGAAATCTGGTCGCAATGCGCGCTCGCGCGGCGCGCGCTGGCCGCGTGATGCTGGCTGCCGGTTAGGGTTGCCACCCCCCTTCGGTTCGAGCCTAGTCGAGAACCCTGTCACCGGACGTGTGCCGGGTTTCTCGACTGTGCTCGAAACGATCGGGGGCGGCGGCTCGAGGGAGTGCTGTATCGCCGGTCTCGCGCGGAAACATGGCGGCCCCGGCCTTCGCCGGGGTGACGGGGATGCCTCCTATTCCTCCAGGCCGCGCCGCAACCGCCGTGCGAACAGCCATGCGCCCCCGAACACCAGCGGCACCGCGGCGACCATCACCCATTCCTTCCACGCATGGGCCGGCGCGGCGAGGTATCCGATCAGCGCGACCGCATAATAACTGATCGCCACGACGGACAGCCCCTCGACCGTCTGCTGCAACCGCAATTGCAGGTGCGTGCGCGTGTTCATCGACGCCAGCAGGTCGCGATTCTGCTTCGCGAGCGCAATGTCGATCCGCGTGCGGAGCAGCTCGCTGGTCCAGGCTGCCCGCTGCGACAGATCGGCGAGCCGCGCGGAGAAACTGTCGCAGGTCCGTACCGCCGGGGTCAGCCGCCGTTCGGTGAAATCGGCGAGCGTCTGATACCCCGGGATCCGCCCGATCCCGAGCGTCTCGAGCCGGTCGAGACTGAGCTGTGCATAAGCGCGCGTCGCGCTCATCCGGTAGCGCGTTTCGGCGAGCAACCGCGCGAGTTCGGCCGAGAGATAGGTCAGCTCGTCGAGCAGGCTGTCGTCCTGCGAGACGCGTTCGGACACCGCCGCGGTGAGTGTCGCCAGCCGCGCCTCGAGCCGCGACACGTCCGGGGTCAGCCGTTGCGCGAGCGGCAGGCCGAGCAACGCCATGTTGCGATAATTGCCGAGTTCCTGCAGCCGCAGGACGAGTTGCGCGGGTTCGTCGCGGAGCAGCCCCTGGTCGAACAGCAGAAGGCGTCCGAAGCCATCGGGGTTGAGCCGGAAATCGGACATCACCCGCGCCTTGCCGTCGCTGACGTCGCACAGGATCAGCGCCTCGGGCACGAACAGCGTGTCGAGCGTATCTTCCGCCGGCGGATCGGTGCCGGGCGGATAGACCGCGATCTGCGTCGCGCGGATCACGTCCCCCGGCATCCCCTCGAGAATGTCCGCCGCGACGGGATCGAACACGTCGGGGGAGAAGGGCTGGTCGAACGCCCCTTCGCGGATGAAGGTGTAACTCGCGAATTCGGTGTGCCGCTCAAGCACCAGTTTCATGCCGTCGAGGTCGACCACGGCATATTTGGCGGACGGCGCCAGACCGACGCCCACGCGCGCGCCGATCGCATCGAAATGCACCCCTGCGCTGGCGGCACCCTCTTCGCCCAGCACCGTCACGATCTGCATCAACCGGCACGGCGCGGCAAAGCGTGGCAGCCGCCGAACGTGCATCTCTTCCGACAATGACGCACGCAGCGGATGGCTGCGCAGACTCAGACGATCCATGCGCTGCCTCCTTCCTGGCGCCTATGCGCGCGCCAAAGCGCATCAGATAGCCTCAATCGGTCATTGCCGCCGCGTCATCGCCTGCGGGTTGGCAAGGACCGCCGGGACCGCCGCCCCCGCCGCGCCGCCCTCGGGCGGCGCGGTCGGCACCGGTGGCCCCTTCAGCGTCGGGTTGAGCGCCAGCATCGAATAGCCGCCGAGCGGCTTCGACTGGCCCTGATGACACGTCTGGCAGTTGATCTTGTACGGATCGCCGTGCGGCCCCTTGCGATAGGCGGGGAACACCGCGGTCAGCGACGTGATGTAGTGTGCATTGGCGTCGCGCACCATGCGAATGCCGTAATAGGCGGTCGCACGCTGCGGCCGGCTGAGGCTCCACGAGCGGAACGACTGGCTGTTGTGGCAATAGGTGCAATTCACGCCGAGCGCGGTGCTCATGTGCATCATCAGGCCATAGGTCTGTTCCGCCTGCTTGACCGAAACCACGTGGTCGGGCGACGGATATTCGCTGCTCGCCGCGACCCGGATCTGCGCGGTGCCGTTGAGATAGGTCTGGAACGGGTCATAGGGCAGCGAGGCATAGCCGACCGCGGCGTTGGGGCTGTTCTGCCCATGCTTGTTGCGCACGATCGTATCGGGATCGGCGACGCCCTCGGCGATCGCCCATTTGTACGTCGGCACCGCATTGCCGCGATGGCAGGTGTAGCAGGTGACGCCGGTCGCCTTGACGTGGCTGGACCATGTGCCGTTGATCGTCCGCGTCATCTGCAACATCCGCCGCGCAACGACCTTGGTGTATTTCTCGTCCGAGGCCATGTTGTTGGGGTTGTGGCAGTAATTGCACCCCTGCGCGGGCGGCGCGACCCATTGGCTCATCGCCGCCATCAGATGGTTGAACCGCTCGGTCGAGACATTGCCCAGCACGCGCACATTCTGATAGGTTTCCCGCGCGCGCGGCCCGCTGTCGTCGGGAAGCGGATAGGGTGGCGGCGGGATCGCCGAGAGTTTGGCGACGTGATCGGGATCGACGATCTGCGCCATCCCCGCGCCGCGAAACCCGGTTTGTTGCGTGTCCTTATGCCCCAGTTCGCACCCGCCGAGCACGACGACCGCCGCGATCAGCCCGGCCGTGCCGATGATCCTGTCGAAGCCGCTCATTGTGCTGCTCCCCGTAGCGTGGCGGGATCGACGACGCCCGAGCCGGGATAGGCCGGCGCATAGCCGTGCTGGATCGCCCAGAGATACCAGTTGTCGACGACGGTCCCGGTCAGCAGGATCCCGATCCCGCCAGTCAGCGTGGTCAGCACCGCGAACCACCAGGCCCAGCGATGGATCGATTCGTACGTCGCGTTGAACCCCATGGTCCAGCGCCAGAACAAGGCGGCGCGCTCGGCCGCCGTGCCGCGATCGGTGATATGCTCGATCTCGCGTTCGCCGCCGTAGCGCCCGACCGCGAGGATCGTCGCGCCGTGCATCGCGAACAGCAGGGTCGATCCGTAGAGGAACACGATCGAAAGGCAGTGGAACGGATTGTAGAACAAATTGCCGTAGCGGATCGAGAACGCCGCGGTCCAGTCGAGGTGCGGGAAGATCCCGAACGGCACCGCCTCGGCCCAGCTGCCCATCAGCATCGGGCGAAGGAAGCCCAGCACCACCATCAGCCAGATCGCGCTGAGAAACGCCCAGGAGACATGCGTCCCCATCCCCAGCGCGCGCGCGCGCCGATAGGTCCGCGCCCACCACAGCAGCACCGACGTCGTCATGCTGAACCCCGCGATCTGCCACCAGCCGCCATGCGCCAGCGGCACGAACAGCTGGAAGCCATATTCCGGCCCCGGCGGTTCGAGCGCGAGCCACGGCAATTGCCGCGCAAACTGGATCGGATCCCAGCCGACCGACGCCCACATGTTGAGCCCGACCACCTCGAACGCGAGAAAACCGAACATCAGCGACAGGATGCCGAGCCCGCCAAGGTAGATCGGCCCGATCTGCGCATTGCCGATCTTGCCCATCCAGTAGGAGAAGCCGGGCTGGCCGAGCCGCGGGAATTCATACGGCCCGAGCAGCGGCCCCATCTCGGGTGCGGCGCGCAGCTGCACCTGGGTGAAGATGTTCTGATAGCGTGCCATCGTCTTTCCCCCTTCACGACCAGATCGGCAGGTTGAGCCACCAGCTCCACCATTCGGGCCAGCCGCGTGTCCACAGCGGGCCTGAAATGATGATGCAGATCGCGCTCCAGAACCCCGCACTCAGCGCGAGGAACAGCCCGAGCCGGTGGATGCCGAGCGTTCCGATCGAATAGCCGATCGTGTCGCGGAAGAAGGCGTCCTCATATTCGGGCGACTTGACCTCGCCCTGCGTCCCGTCCGGGTTCTTCGCGGGATTGACCGCCGAGAGCACCAGCCCGCCGTGCAAGGCAAGCGCGAGCGTCGTGGTGAAGAAGAAGCTCACCGCGAGCATGTGCGCGGGATTGTAATGGAAATGGAGATATTGGTAGCCGGTGTTCGACACCCAATCGAGATGGCTGAAAATCCCGTACGGAAAGCCGAAGCCCCACGCGCCGAGCAGCCACGGGCGGATCACCACCAGCGAGACATAGGCGAAGATCGCCACCCCGAATGCTACGGGCACGTGATAGCCGATCCCGAGCTTGCGGCAGATCTCGACCTCGCGCAGCGCCCAGGACACGAACGCCCCGACCGCGCAGATGGTGATGATCTGCCAGAACCCACCTTCGCGCAGCGGCGCAAGCGACAGGCCATAGGACAGGTCGGGCGGCGCGATGCTGATCAGCCAGATGTTCCAGGTCGGTCCGAGCGACGCGGCATAGACGATCAGGCCGGTGCCGAGCGCCGAGAACAGGGCGGTCGTGACTCCGAAAAAGCCGACGTAAAACGGACCGACCCAGAAATCGAAAAGATCCCCGCCAAGCAGCGTGCCACCGCGCACGCGGTATTTCCGTTCGAAACTCAGCAACGCCATGACGACTCCCTCCTCCCGACGAAGGTCGCATGCGGCCTTATCGCGGGTGCACGATCTCCTGCCTTGAGGGCGACGGGGAACGGCTGTCGCGTCCCCGTCGCACCAAGGATACGCCTGTCACTGGGCGGGCGGTGCCGCCGCCGCGCTGGCCGCGACGGGCGCATGGCGCGGGCCGTCGAGCCAATTGTACCGATCCGTGCTGAGCAGGATGAAGTGAATCAACAAGGCCAGCACGAACAGGAACGCGAACAGCGCGACGAGCGTGCGTCGCGGATCGAATATCAGCCAAATTCTCCACATGACGTGGGTCTCCTCTTCAAGGTCGGGCGATCAATGAATCCACGGCTTCCACATCCACACCAGGATGTGCGCGACGATCGCGATCGCGGTGAACAGGGCGAAGCTGGTCATGAAGATCTTGTGGAACTCCTTGGCCTCCTCGGGGGTCAGATAGGTTCCTGGCCCAAATCTTTCGTCTCTCTTGTCGCTCATTGCTCGGTCTCCATCGTGACGACCAACAGGAGCGTGGGATGCGCTCCCCGGCTACATCCGCGCGGCGTCGCGCCGTGAGGATCGGGTGTCCGCGCGGGTGCGGAAAGATCGGGCGCGCGCGGGGTCACCCGCCGCGGCTTTCGCTGATTGCATCGGCGAGCCGACGTGCGCTGACAGAGGCCTCGCCCGCGCGGCGCGCGCCGCGTTCGGCCGCGTCGCGGATCCGCTTGGCGGCCGAGATGCGGACCAGCACGGGCTCCCGCTCGACCACCGCGTCGAGCGCGGACTTGGCGTCGTCGTCCCACGCGACGTCGCGCTCGATCCGCGCGGGGGTCGCCTCGACCTGGTCGAGCTGTCCTGCCAGCGGGAGGATGTGGAAAAGCGCGTCGAACAGCGCGTTGCACACTTCCTGGATCAGGTAGGTCGCGCCGGCATAGCCCATGAACGGCGTGCCGGTATGCCGCCGGATCACCGCGCCGGGGAAGCTCGCGGGGATATAGACGCCGCGCGCGCCGGTCTCGGCCATGTACATGCGCTCGTTAAAACTGCCGAACACGATCAGCGGCGGATTGCCGCGGATCGCATCGAGCACCGCCTGATTGTCGGGCTTGACCCCGGCCGTGCGTGCGAACGCGAAGTGGCAGGGGAGCCCCATGTCGGTCTCGAGGAAATTGCGGATGCCGCGCGCATAGGTTTCGGTCGCGACGATGCCGAAGCTCGCGGTGCCGAAGAAATCCTGCGTGACCGAGCGCCACAGGTCCCACAAAGGCTTGATCGTCGTGTGCTTCTCGCGTTCGATGAACGGCTCGGGGTCGAGCCCGAGCAGCTCGCCAAGCTTGCGGAGGAAGAGCGTGGTGCTTTCCAGCCCGATCGGCGCCTGGAGATACGGACGCTCGAGCATCTCGCACAGCCCGCGCCCGAATTCGCGGTAGAGGCAGACATTGGCCTGTGCGTCGGCGAGCTTGCGGACGTCAGCGAGGTGGCTGCCGAGCGGGAAAACCATCCCGACCTCGGCCCCGATCCCCTCGATCAGGCGGCGGATCTCGGCGAGATCGGAGGGCATGTTGAAGCTGCCGTACATCGGGCCGATGATGTTGACGCGCGGGCGCTCGCCGGGTTTTGGCGGCTTGATCGCGGAAACTTTCTTCGGGCCGAACTGAGTCCACAGCCACGTCAGCGCGCGGTCGCCCGACTGCCACTGGTCCTCGTCGATCGTGCGCGGCAGGAAGCGCTGGATATCGGTGCCCTCGGGCGTGACGCCGCCGCCTATCATCTCGGCGATCGAGCCCGTCACCACGACCGCGGGGAGATCCGGGTCGAGCGTCGCCCAGGCGCGCTTCATCGCGCCTTCGGTCCCGTCGCGGCCGAGTTCCTGCTCGCCGAGCCCGGTCACGACGATCGGGAGTTCGTGCGGCGGGAGCGCGTCGGTATAGTGCAGCACCGACGTGACGGGGAGGTTCTCGCAGCCGACCGGGCCGTCGATGATGACCTGCAGGCCCTTGATCGCAGTGAAAGCGTAGACCGCGCCCCAGTAACCGCCGGCGCGGTCGTGATCGAGGATGAGGGTCATGGCGTGACCTCCCCCCCAAATGCTCCGTCATGCTGAACTCGTTTCAGCATCCACCGCGCAACGATGGCAGTCTGCCGGTGTTGCGCGGTGGACCCTGAAACGAGTTCAGGGTGACGGCTGAGGGAAAGGCCGCTCATGACCCCACGCTTTCTTCGGCCTTCGCAGCGGCGATGCGTTTTGCGGCGTATTTCGCCTTGAATTCGGGCCGCTCGACCGGCGTGTCTTCCCACACGCCAGCGGTCGCGCCGGTGCCCACCCCCTCGAAGAACGCGGTCATCCTGTCGAAGCGCGCCTGGTTGGCGAGGGCCGCATTCACCACCAGCGCGAGGCTCCCCGCCCCCGCCGGCCCCATCAGCGGGCGCGCCGAGATGAGGTTGGTGAAATAGAGCGCCGGGATCGACTTCTGCTTGGCGTGCTGCACCACGGGCGTGGTGCCGATCGCGAGATCGGGGCCGAATGCGTCGACCGCGGCGATGTCCTGCTCGAGGCTGGCGCGATACTGGACGCGGACGCCGCGGCTGACCAGCCAGTCGCGGTCGGGTTCGGACCAGGGCGTGCGCGGGCAGGCGGTGCCGACATAGGGTACGTCCGCGCCGCTCTCGATCAGCAGCCGCGCGACGAGCAGTTCGGAGCCTTCATAGCCCGACACGGTGATCCGCCCGGCGATCGGCCGCGCCGCGAGTGCGCCCCGGATCGCGGGGAGGAAGCGGTTCTTCGCGGCATCGACCTTGTCCTGCGCGATCCCGCAGGCCGCGCCGATCGCGTCGAGCCACGCCGCCGTCCCCTCGGCACCGACCGGGGCAGACCCGACGACCGTGCGCCCGGCCGCCTCGAATTCGCGGACGCTCGCGGTGTAGAAGGGGTGGATCGCGGCGACCACGGCGCAATCGAGCGCCGCATACAGTTCGCGCCATTCACGTGTTGGCACGACCGGGCCGGCCGCCAAGCCCAGCGGTTCGAGCAACAGCCCGATTCCTGGCGGGTCAGCCGGGAACATCTCGCCGAGGAGAGTCACGCTCGGCCGGTCCGGCCGTTGCTTTGGCGCGGCGACGGGGCCCTGTTCGGCCTCCTTGCGCGCATAAGCGAGCATCGCACCCGCAAGGACGTCCTTCGCCTCGGCATGCGTCGGCACGCCGAAGCCGGGGACGTCGATCCCGATGATCCGCACCCCGTTGATCTGGTCGGGGAGCAATTGCAGCGGCACGCCGCTCGCGGTCGGGACGCAGAGGTTGGTGACGATGATCGTGTCGTACAGCGCGGGGTCGGCGAGTTGATGAACCGCGTCGCGAATGTCCTCGAACAATTTGCCCGTCACCAGCGTCTCGGACGAGAAGGGGACGTAGCCGACGCTGCGTTTCGCGCCGTAGAAATGCGACGTGAAGGTGAGGCCGTAGACGCAGCAGGCGGAGCCCGAGAGGACGGTGGCGGTGCGGCGCATCCGCAGGCCGACGCGGAGGGAGCCGAAGGCTGGACACATGGATTGGGGCTGGTCGTGGGGGCCTTTGGGGTAGTCGGCGTCGTAGCGGGCTAGGATTTCGGATTTTCCGGCGCGTTCTGCGGCTTCTCGGAGCGTGGTGCCGTTTGCACACGCAAGCCCCTCCCCTTCAGGAGTGGCGGGTGAACCGCGCCCCGCGCGGTTCAGATCAGGCTGGGAGCCTGATCGACCCGCCACTGGGTTGGGGTGGGGCAGTCCAGCAGACGCACCGCTGGAAGCAGGCACGGCCCCACCCCCAACCCCTCCCCTGAAGGGGAGGGGCTTAGAAGAAGAAGAAGAAAGGCCAGCCTCAGACGGCATCGTACACCACCTCGAGCGTCGGCTTCGTCACATACGCAACGCCCCGCATGTCCGCCTGGCTCGCAGGTTTCAGCGCGTAATCCGCGCCCGTCACATCCGCCGAGAACAGCCCGAGCAACCCGTCCTGATCGAGCGGCGACGGCCTGAGCGGCGGGGCTTCCGCGACGTTGACCGCGAGCTCCTCGAACAGGCTCGCCCATTGCCCGCCGGGCTTGCCGATGATCTGGTAATTCGCGCTTTTCTTGCGAATGTCCTCGTTCGCGGGGATCGCGGTCAGCACCGGGATGCCGACTGCCGCGGCGAACGCCTGCGCCTCGCCGGTGCCGTCGTCCTTGTTGAGGATCATCCCCGCGACGCCGACATTCCCGCCCATCTTGCGGAAATAGTCTACCGCCTTGCACACGTTATTGGCGACATAGAGCGATTGCAGGTCGTTCGACGCGACCACGATCACCTTCTGGCACATGTCCCGCGCGATCGGCAGGCCGAAGCCGCCGCACACCACGTCACCCAGGAAATCGAGCAGGACATAGTCGAAGCCCCACTCATGGAACCCGAGTTTCTCGAGCGTCTCGAACCCGTGGATGATCCCGCGCCCGCCACACCCGCGCCCGACCTCGGGCCCGCCGAGTTCCATCGCGAACACCCCGTCGCGCTGGAAGCAGACGTCCTCGATCCCGATCTCCTCACCCGCGAGCTTCTTGCGCGAGCTGGTCTCGATGATCGTCGGGGTCGATTTGCCGCCGAACAGCAGCGAGGTCGTATCGCTCTTTGGGTCGCAGCCGATCAGCAGCACGCGCTTGCCCTGCTGCGCCATCATGTAGCTGAGGTTCGCCAGAGCGAACGACTTGCCGCTGCCGCCCTTGCCGTAGATCGCGATGATCTGCGTTTCCTTGGTGATGGGACCGGTCGGGACCGGATCGGGTTCGTACGCGGCCTCGTCGCGCAGCGGGCCAGGATCGAGCATCGTCATGCAGCCCTCCAGTCGAGCACCATCTTGCGGCACGCCGGATCGACGAAGGCCGCGGGATATGCGTCGGTCGCCGCTGCGGCGGGCCGCACATGGCTGATCAGCCGGTCGAGCCGCAACGCGCCCGAGCCCACCAGGCCGAGCGTCGCCGCGACATCGGCCGGCGTAAATTCCGCCGCGATGCGGACCCGCGCCTCGCGCTGGAAGGCCGGGGGGAAGCCGAAGCTCAGCCGGTCGTAGAAGCCCGCGAGGACGATCTCGCCCCGCTTGCCGAGCCGCGCGATCGCGGTGTCCAGAATATCGGCGGCACCGCTCGCGTCACAGATCGTCGCATAGTCGCGACGGTCATCCTCCGCCGGATCGATCACGGTATAGCCGTCCCCGTCACGGCGGTCCGGGTTGGTTTCCCATACCATCGGCGCAGGCGCGCCCGACGCGATCGCAATCCGTGCGATCAGCCGACCGAGGACACCGTGACCGATCACCAGATCCGGTGCCGCGCCCCCCGCCACGGCATGGAAAGCGGTCGCAGCCAAGGCTGTCAGGATGCCGTCCGCGCCGAGCGATTCTTCGACCGGCAGCGCGCGTGCCGAAGGCAGCACCACCCGCTGCGCCGTGCCGCCAAACAGGCCGCGCGCATCCCGGTAACAATTGGCTCCCGGTACGAAGACCCACTCGCCGATCCGCCCCCGCGCCTCGACTCCCGCATCGACGATCCGACCGACCGATTCGTAGCCCGGCACCAGCGGATACCCCATGCCCGGGAACACCGGCATGGTACCCGACCATAACAGCCGTTCGGTTCCCGAACTGATCCCGCTCCACACGATGTCGACCAGCACATCGGCAGCCCCCGGGGCGTTGAGCGCGAGCGGCCGAAGGACCAGCCGCTGGGGCGCCTCCAATACCACTGCCAGTGTTTCCACCGCGTTTCTCCCGTACGACAGCCCGATCCGGGTCTGCTCTGAGTGTAAGTCTAGTTGGACACTTTATGTTGTCAATCTTTTATGTCGGCGGTCGAGCGGCGCGCCACGATGACTCGGCACGTCAGGGGCAGCGCCGATCCCAGGGTGCGGACCGCCTCGAACCCGGCGACGTGGAGCATGTCGTGGATTTCCCGCGCCGTACGGGGACGTCCAGACCCCATCGCAAGCAGATAGAGGCCGAAGTACGCGTCGCCCGCAGGTACCGCCCCGCGCGTTCCGGCCATCGGTTCCGCGATCAGCAGGCGCCCTCCGGGCGGCAGGGCCGCGTGGATCGCGCGCAACAGCGCCGACGCGGCGATATCGTCATGGTCATGCAGCACGCGGACCAGCGTGATCAGGTCATAGCCGCGCGGTAGCGGATCGACCAGAAAGTCCCCGCCATGAATCGCCGTCCGCCCGGCGAGACCGGCCGCCGCGAGCCGGGTCAGCGCCTGCGCGCCCACCGCAGGCAGGTCGAACAGCGCGAGATCGAGCCCGGGCACGCGCGCGCCGACCAACTCGAGGAAGCGCCCCTCGCCACCCCCGACGTCGAGCATCCGGCGATGACGCGAGAACCGGTAGGATCGCAGGATCTGACGCGCCACCAGCGGCTGCGACTCGGCCATCAGCCGGGAATAGGCCGATACGTCGGCCGGAGTGCCCTGCCCGGGATGTTCGGCATAGGCCCAATAATGCGCCAGTGCGCCGCCCCCGCCGTCGCGCCGCAGCAGCGCGACAGGGTCCACCAGATCGGCATACAACAGGCGGTGATGCGCAACCATTTCGGCAATGCCCGGATTGCCCCGGAGCGCGGCGCCGGTGCTGCCCAGCATCCAGACATCCCCGATCCGCTCGACCAGACCCAGCGCCGCCCCGGCACGCAACAGGCGAAGCGCACCGTCCGGGCTTAGCCGACACGCCATCGCGACGCGGTCGATCGACGTCGGCCCGTCGGCCAACACATCGAACAGTCCGGTCTCGAGACAGGCCGTCAGGGTCTGGGAATAGACGAACCCTGCCACCAGATCGAACGTCCTGCGCGCCCGCGCGCGCGCAATCGGCCGGGTGAGCCAGAAATCCGTCGCAAACTGCTGAAAGCGCGGCGCGGCCAGGACGCGGTTCCGCCACCCGGTCCAGCACAAACGCAACCGTTCGATATAGCCCTTTGACATGTCGTTCGATGTGGACGAAACCATATGTCCATTTATGTGGACATATGGCCGTAAAGGTCAACGTCCCCGAAAGGCGCGCGATGGCAACGCAGGAGCAAGTCGTGGTGATCGGCGCCGGCATCGGCGGGCTGGCCACGGCCGCGTTGCTCGCCGCGCGCGGAATGCACGTCACGGTGGTCGAGGCGGCGCAGACCCCGGGCGGAAAGATGCGCGAGGTCATGGCGGATGGCACTCCGATCGACGCCGGCCCGAGCGTGTTCACGATGCGCGCGGTGTTCGACGCCCTGTTCGAAGCGTGTGGCGCGTCGCTCGACGCGCATGTCGCGCTGACCCCCGCAACGATCCTCGCGCGGCATGCCTGGGGGGACGACCGGCTCGATCTATTCGCCGACCCGGCGGCGAGCGAAGCCGCGATCGGCGACTTTGCCGGGGCCGGTGCGGCGGCCGGCTATCGCGCGTTCCGGACCGAGGCGCAGCGCATCTTCACGACGCTCGATCGTCCCTTCCTGCGTGCACCGCAGACCAGCCCGCTCGGGCTGACGTGGCGGCTCGGCTGGCGCGGCTTCGCCGATCTCAGCCGGATCCGGCCCTATGAAACGCTGTGGCACGCGCTTGGCGAGCATTTTCAGGACCCGCGGCTGCGGCAGCTGTTCGGACGCTATGCGACCTATTGCGGGTCGTCGCCGTTCCGCTGCCCGGCGACGCTGATGCTGATCGCGCATGTCGAGGCATCGGGCGTGTGGCTGGTCGACGGCGGCATGCACCAGCTGGCACGCGCCATCGCCGCCTTGGCCACGCGCCACGGGGCGACGTTCCGCTATGGTACCCCCGTGTCCGAGATCCTGGTCGAGCGCGGACGCGCCGCCGGGGTCGCGCTGGCGACGGGCGAACGGATCGCCGCGACCGCCGTGGTGTGCAACGCCGATCCCGCAGCCCTCGCGGCCGGGGCCTTTGGCGACCGTGCGCGCCGCGCCGTTCCGCCGGTCCCGCCCGGACGACGGTCGCTTTCGGCGATGGTGTGGTGTGCACGCGGGACCGCGCAGGGCTTTCCGCTCGTCCGCCACAATGTGGTCTTTTCGCGCGATCCCGCGGCGGAATTCGCCGCGCTCGCCGCCGGCCGACTCGCGAGCGATCCCAGTGTCTACGTCTGCGCGCTGGATCGCGACGCCGCCGACGGCGCCGGCTGCACCGCGCCCGAGCGCCTGCAGATCATCGTGAACGCGCCGCCGACCGGCGATACCCCCTTCACCCAAGCGGAGACGGACCCATGTACCCAGTCGATGCACGCAACGCTGCGCCGCGCCGGCCTGATGCTCGATCTGCCGGAGCAGGCCACGGTTCTGACGACGCCATCGGACTTCGCCACGCTGTTCCCACGGACGGGTGGAGCCCTTTATGGACCGGCCTCGCACGGGTGGGCGGCCTCCTTCCGGCGCCCCGGCAGCCGGACGCGGATCCCTGGGCTCTATTGCGCGGGCGGGAGTACCCATCCGGGCGCGGGCGTGCCGATGGCGGCCTTGTCCGCCCGGCTAGCCGTCGATTGCCTGCTCAGGGACCGCGCTTCGATGGCGCGGTCGCACCCGGTGGCTATGCCTGGTGGTATGTCGACGCCTTCAGCGCGGACGGCCGCTTCGGCCTGACCATCATCACCTTCATTGGCAGCGTCTTCTCCCCCTATTACAAGCTGTCGGGGCGGGCGCGGCCGGACAATCACTGCGCGATCAACGTATCGCTCTGCGGTCCGCGCGGCAGTGCGTGGGCGATGACCGAACGCGGCGCCGGACGGGTGCGTCGGGATGCCGACCATTTTGCGGTGGGCCCCAGCGCCCTGAGCTGGGACGGCGATACGCTGGTGATCGACATCGCCGAAATCTCCGCGCCCTTGCCCTATCCGGTGCGCGGGACGGTGCGGGTGCGGCCCGAGATGATCGGCACCACCGCCTTTGCGCTCGACCCCGACCAGCGTCATCGCTGGCACCCGGTCGCGCCGCGCGCGCGGGTCGAGGTGGAGATGGTGCATCCCGACATGCGCTGGACCGGCGATGGCTATTTCGATTCGAACTTCGGGGACGAGCCGCTCGAAACGGGGTTCGACGACTGGCATTGGGCGCGTGCGCATCTCAAGCACGACGTCGCGGTGCTGTACGAGGGCCGCCGGCGCAACGGTGCGCCGTTCGACCTGGCGCTGCGGGTCGATCGGCAGGGGCGCTGGCATGACGTCGCGCCGCCGCCGCGCGTCGCGCTGCCCCGGACGCGGTGGCTCGTCCCGCGCGCGACCCGCGCGGATGCGGGCAGCACGCCAAGGGTCGCGCGCACCTGGATCGATGCGCCTTTCTATGCGCGCTCGGCGCTCGACATGCAGCTGTTCGGGGAACCGGTGCGCGCGGTGCACGAGAGCCTGTCGCTCGGACGATTCCGCTCACCGGTCGTCCAGACGATGCTCCCCTATCGCATGCCCCGGGCGTTCTGGTGACGGCTCCGGTCGGTCGGTCTTGTCCCGCGCGATCTCGCGGTTGATCGAGACGAGCTGCCAGACGACCAGGCCGATCGTGGGGACGCCGACACTCGCCATGTCGAGCAGCGCGAACAGGCCGGGGTGCGCGGTCATTCCGACCCCGTCACCAGATGTTCCGCAAACCGGCCGATCAGCCCGGCGATGTCCGCCGGCCGCTCCTCATGCGCGAGATGCCCGAGCCCGGGCAGCAGCTCGACCCGGCTGTCCGGCAGCAGTGCCGCCGCCTGCCGGACCGATGCGGACGGGATCGCCGTATCGGCTGCCCCGTGGATCAGCAGGGTCGGAACGCCGACCTTCGGGAGGTCCCGGGCGAATGCCTCGAGATCCCATGACGCCATCATCGTGATCGCGCCCGCGACCTGATCCGAGGTCGCAAACAGCGCCCGGTACAGCGCGACCCCGTCGGTTGCGATCCGCGATCCCGTCGCCTGGCGGAGGAACCGTTCGGCATCGCCCGGTCCCCGCGCCATCGCCGCCACCAGATGCGGCGCGAACGGATTGACGAACAGCATCCGGGCCAAAGTCGGAAAGACTTTCGCGGCAAGGCCCGGGAACGGCATCAGCGCCGGGCTCAGGCCCACCACCCCGGCCGGACGGATCCGCCGGTCGAGCACCATCCGCAGCGCGATCGCCGCGCCCGCGGAATGGCCGACGACCAGATCCGGCGCGACGTCGAGCGTGTCGAGCAGATCACCCAGCGCGCGCGCCAGCGCGGGCATCGCCAGCCCCCCCGCCGGCCGCCCCGTGGTAAAGCCATGGCCCGGCAGATCGGGCGCGACGACCGTGAAACGCTGTGCCAGCACGGGTGCGAGATCCCGCCAGCTATGCGTCGCCGCGCCGGTGCCGTGGACCAGCAGCACGACCGGCCCCGCCCCCATGACCTGCACGTGCCAGCGGACCCGCCCGGCGTCGACGAAGCGGCTGGACGCGCGATTGGGCCAGTCCCGGCCTTCCTCGCTCCAGCGCGCACGGCTCATGCGGCCTGTGCGGCGGCGACCGCGCGGTGCATCGCCGCGGCATCCGCGCGCGGCAGCGGCAGATAGCGCGCGCCCATCGCCAAGGCGAGCCGCGCCCCCTCGGGGCGCGGGCGCGGGGCGGTGTCGACCAGCACGGCGGCGATGCCCGCCTGGCCGATCGCCCGCGCCGCCTGTTCGGCATCGCGCGCCGCCCGCTCACGGACGGCGGTGCCGTCGACGGCGATATTGCCGCGACCGTCGGTCAGGACGACGAGGAACGGCGTCCGACCCCGCGCCCGCGCCGCCTCGGCGAGGTCGCGCGCGGCGTCGAGCCCGGCGGCAAGCGGCGTTCCCCCGCCCCCCGGCAGGTCCGCCAACGCACGCCGCGCGCGCGTCAGCGATCGCGTGGGCGGCAGCAGGACTGTTGCCCCCGTCCCGCGAAACGCGACGAGCGCGACCTGCGCGCGCTTTACATAGGCCTGCGCCAGCAAGAGCTCGACCGCGCCCTTCGCCTCCGCCAGCCGTGCCGCAGCGGCGGAGCCGGAGGCGTCGACCGCGAAGATCGTCAGCGTCTCCGCGCGCGTTTCGAACCGCCGGATGCGCAGATCGGCACGCCGGATCCGGATCGGCCCGTCCCCGCGCGCGCGCAGGGCCTGCCACGGCGCGGCGGCGCGGATCGTATCGATCAAGCTCAGGCGCAGGCCACCGCGCGGCACCCCGGCGCGCGACCCGAGCGGGCGCCCGCGCTGCGCCGACATCCGCCGCTCGCCTGCGCCACGGGTGCGACTCGGGCTCCGCCGCCCCCCGTGGGTCGCGAGCCCGTCGAGCACGTCGCGCGGAAGCGTGGCGAGCGCCGCGGCCAGCACCACGTCTTCGGGCGGATCCGCCCTGCCCTTGTCTTCGTCGCCCGCGTCGGGTGGCGGTGCGTCGCCTGTCGTTTCGGGTGCAGGCGATGCCGGAAGGCGTGTCGCGCGCGGAAGCAGGACCAGGCGCACCGCCAAGACCAGGTCGCTATCGTGGATGGCCGCGCGCCCGGCCAGCGCCGCCGAGGCTCGCGCCGCACGCAACGCAAACAAGGTCGCGCGCGCGGAATCGACACCCAGCGCCATGGCGATCTCGACAAGGATCGTCAGCGGGTCGGCGGGTTCCTCCGCCCCTTGAGCCTTTCCCTCCCCCTCCCCCGCCGCGGAAACCGCAGGGGTCGCGTCGTTCGCCGAAAGATCGGTCCAGAAGGCCAGTCGCTCCGCCAGTGCGCGGGGCGTCGCCTCCTCGTCGACGCCGTCGTCCAACGCGACCACCGCCAGGCGCACCGGCATGCCGTCCACCGCGCGGGCGTCCAGCACCGACGCGATCCGCGCCGCAGTCGCCTCCGCCATCCGCTCGGCCATCGGCACGACGACCAATCCCCCGCTCGCCCCGACCAGCACGCCGTGCTGTCGCACCGGCCGCCCGAGGGCGAGCGTCGCGGTGAGATCGAGCCCGCCGAGCAACGCCGCGTCGTCCCCGTGCACCGGCAGCCGTCGCAGCGGCGCCCCTTCCGCCAGCGCAGCGTGCAGGGTCGCAACGACGGCGTCGCGCACCTCGCCTCCGCCGCCGTGCAGCACCATGCCGCCCAGTCCGACCGGATCCCAGGCGCATAAGCGTGCCGCCAGCAGCGCGTCCTCCGGCGGCGTCGGGATGCCGATCACGCCGCCGCCAAGGCGTCCAGCGCGCGTTCGATCCGCACGGTCGAGCCGGTTTCGTCGAGCACCCCGCGGCGCAACCGGTGCCGCAGCGCGAGCGGGGCGATCCGCGCGATATGGTCCGCCGTCACCATCGCAACGCCGTCCAGCGCCGCGAGCGCGCGCGCCGCGCGCATCAGCGTCAGTTCGCCCCGCAATCCGTCCGCGCCGACCGCCATGCACAGCGTCGCCGCGCGCGCCAGCATCGGCTCGGGCACCGCCACCGCGGCCACGCCCGCCCGGCCCCGCGCGATGCGCTTGAGCGTCTTTTTCTCGGCCGCCTGCCACGCCTCGGCAAAGGCCTCGGGGTTCCGCTCGAACGCATCGCAGCGCTTGAGGATCTCGACCCGGCTGGCGAGGTCCTGCGGCGTGCGAACGTCGACGGACAGGCCGAAGCGATCGAGCAATTGCGGGCGAAGCTCGCCTTCCTCGGGGTTTCCGCTGCCGACCAGCACGAACCGCGCCGGATGCCGCACCGACAGGCCTTCGCGTTCGACGACATTCTCTCCCGACGCCGCGACGTCGAGCAACAGATCGACGATATGATCCTCGAGCAGATTGACTTCGTCGATATACAGGAAGCCGCCATTCGCCCGCGCGAGCAGCCCCGGCTCGAACGCCTTGACCCCGGCCCCCAGCGCCCGCTCCAGGTCGAGCGCGCCGACCACGCGGTCTTCGGTGGCGCCGAGCGGCAGGTCGATGAAGGGCACCGGCACGCGCGCCCTGGGTTCCGGTGCCGGTGCGCCCTCGGCATGGAAGCCCGCCAGCGCGGCCGGCATCGGCGGCAGCAACGCCGCCAGCGCCCGCACCGCGGTCGATTTGCCCGTGCCGCGATCGCCGAACACCATCACCCCGCCGATTCGCGGATCAACCGCCGCGAGCAGCAACGCCAGCTTCATATCGTCCTGGCCGACGATCGCCGAAAAAGGGAACGGCCTTCGCATGGTGTCAGTGTACCACGCGCTTGACACCGAACAAGTGGACACTGGCAATTCTCGCGCGATGGCACCAGATGTACCGCATGAACCCGCTTTACGTCTCTGGCGCCGGCGCCGTCGTCTTGTTGATCGGTGGCGGTCTGGCAACGCCGATCGGCTCCTGGTATCGCGCGCTCCGCAAGCCGTCGTGGCAGCCACCGAACTGGCTGTTCGGGCCGGCCTGGACGATCCTGCTGGGCCTGGCCGCCTGGTCCGCCGCGATTGCCTGGACCGCGGCGCCGGACGCCACCGCGCGGACGCACGTCGTTATCCTGTTTGCGGTCAACGCGCTGTTCCATTTCCTGTGGAGCCCGTTGTTCTTCGCGCTCAGGCGTCCCGACTGGGCGCTGGTCGAGGTGGTTTTCCTGTGGGGTTCGCTCCTTGCCCTGCTGGTCGGCCTGGCGCCGATCTCCCCTTTCGCCGCCCTGCTGATCGTCCCCTACTTCCTGTGGGTCAGCTTCGCCGCCCTGCTCAACCGGGCGATCGTGCGACTGAACGGCCCCTTCGCCTGACCACCCATTCTCCGATTTGTTTGCGCGCCTGAACAGGCGTACAATGCTCCAACATAAAAGAAGGAAAGCCGCTACACACGAGAGGATCCTGCCATGCCCACGACGTGGAACGCCACCCCCGCACATCCGTCCGCCGCAGCCCCCGACCTGCCGGAGATCCGGCGGATCAGCACGCATGACCTCAACTGGGCCCTGGCCGAAGGCTGGCGCGATTTCACCGAAAAGCGCGGCGATCTGATCTTTCTCGGCCTGTTGTATCCGATCGTGTGTTTCCTGGCCGTGCTGCTGGCGTCCAATGCGCCGCTGCTGCCGCTGCTGTTCCCGCTCGTTGCCGGACTGTCGATCGCCGGGCCGGCCGTGGCGTCGGGCTTCTACGAGCTCGCCCGCCGCCGCGAGGAAGGGCGCGACTCGAGCTGGTGGCATTTCCTCGATCCGCTCAACGGACGCAGCCGGACCCCGCTGGCGATGCTGACGGCCGGGATCGCGATCCTGTTCATCGGTTGGCTGGTGGTCGCTTATGCGCTGTATCAGGCGACCCTCGGCGCGACGCAGCCGATGCAGGTCGGCGACGTCTTCGGACGGCTCTTCACCACGACCGAGGGATGGGAACTGATCGTGCTCGGCAACCTCGCCGGGGCGGGGTTCGCGGTGGCCACGCTGGTGCTCGCGGCGGTGTCTTTCCCGATGGTGGTCGACCAGCCGGTCGACGCCGCGACCGCGCTGCGCACGTCGATCCGGGCGGCACGCGAGAATCCGCGGGAGATGCTTGGCTGGGGCATGCGAGTCGCGGGCCTGATGCTGCTGGGGATGATCCCGGCGGCGATCGGGCTGGCGGTCGTGCTGCCCTGGTTGGGCTATGCCACCTGGCACCTGTACACGCGACTGGTGGTGCGCTGAGCGTTCGTTACCGGACGGCAGGACGCACCTCCGCGAGAAGGGATCGACCGCACGCCGCGTCAGCGGCTATGGCGGAGCGATGATCACGCTCATCCTCGCGCGGGCCGACAACGGCGTCATCGGCAACGCGGGCGCGCTGCCCTGGCATCTTCCCGCCGACCTCAAGCGATTCAAGGCGCTGACCATGGGCAAGCCGATGATCATGGGCCGCAAGACCTTCGACAGTTTCCCGGCTCCCTTGCCCGGTCGTCGCCACATCGTGCTGACCCGCGACCCGGCGTGGAGCGCCACCGGCGCGGAGGCGGTGCACGGGGTGGATGCCGCATTGGCCCAGGCGGGTGACGGC
The DNA here is from genome assembly GCF_022662475.1 of Sphingomonas sp. TREG-RG-20F-R18-01. GTDB lineage: Bacteria > Pseudomonadota > Alphaproteobacteria > Sphingomonadales > Sphingomonadaceae > Sphingomonas. The sequence goes on along the minus strand of NZ_JAKNQQ010000002.1, from coordinate 787,457 downwards.
GAAATCATGGTGATCGGCGGGGCGGAGGTGTTCGCGCTGTTCGCGCCGCATGCCCGCCGGATCGAGCTGACCGAGGTACATGCGGTACCGGCGGGCGATGCAGTCGTCCCGCCCTTTACCGGCTGGCGCGAGATCGCCCGGGAAGACCATGCCGCAGCCAAGCCCCGCCCCGCCCACAGCTTCGTCACGCTGACCAGGGACTGATCGCCCCCGGGCTTGCCGCGCCACGCCCCGCCCCGCATACCGGCGGCCTGACCGGACCGGCACGTCGATGCCAGAGCACGTCCGGCAGGGCGGAGAGTGGCGATGATGCGCAAGATCCTGTGGGCGGTGCTGGCCGTCGCCATGCTTGGCGCGTTGCTGTTCTTCGTCCTGGCACCCGGCATGGTCGAGCGCGGCATGAACGTGGTCGAGCCGGTCGCGCTGCGGATCACGCCCCGCGCCCAGGCCTTGCATGCGCGCCTGCAGGTCGCTGACATGCATGCCGACACGCTGCTGTGGCAGCGCAGCCTGCTCGCGCCGGCGTCTCGGGGACAGGTGGACCTACCGCGGTTGCTCAAGGGAAATTACGCGCTGCAGGTGTTTTCGTCGGTGACCAAGACTCCGGCGAACCAGAATTACGATTCCAATCGATCCGACACCGACAACATCACCGCGCTGGCCATCGCCGATCTGCAACCGCCCCGCACCTGGGGGTCGCTGCTGCAACGCTCGCTATGGCATGCGCAGAAGCTCGACCGCTACGCGGCCGCTTCCGACGGCCGGTTGCGGGTGATCCAGTCGGCGGCGCAACTCGACCGCCTGCTCGCGGATCGCGCGGAAGGCGCGAAGGTCGTGGGCGCGATGCTCTCGATCGAAGGGCTGCAGGATCTCGAGGGCAAGCTGGCGAGTCTCGACCTGTTGTACCGCGCGGGGTTCCGCATGGCGGGGCTCGCCCATTTCTTCGACAATGACGTGGCGGGCTCGATGCATGGGGAAGCGAAGGGCGGGCTGACGCTGCTCGGCCGGCAGGTGGTGCGGCGGATGGAGCACCTCGGCATGGTCGTCGACATCGCGCATGCGAGCCATGCCACGATCGCCGAGGTGCTGGCCATGGCACGCCGCCCGGTGGTGGCGAGCCACGGTGGCGTGCAGGCGACGTGCAAGGTCAACCGCAACCTGACCGACGCCGAAATCAGGGGGGTCGCCCGGACCGGCGGCCTGGTGGGGATCGGCTATTGGGATGCCGCGATCTGCTCGACCCGCCCGGACGCAGCCGCAGCGGCGATTGCCCATGTCCGCGACCTGGTCGGGGTGGACCATGTCGGGCTCGGCTCCGATTTCGATGGCGCGGTGACGACCGGGTTCGATTCCGGCCAGGTCGTCGCGATCACCCAGGCGTTGATCGATCGCGGCTTCAGCGACGCCGACATCGCCAAGGTGATGGGCGGGAATGTCCTGCGCGTCCTTCGTGCCGGGATCATCCCCGACAAAGCCGCCTAGCGCAGCCGCGTCCGCGCCCGTATAGGCCGGTCGCATGGAGCGGCTCGACGGCAGCTCGGCGGTTCCGGAGCGCTTGCGCGGCGGGATCATCGCGCTCGGCAATTTCGATGGATTTCACCTGGGGCATCAGGCCGTGGTCGGCCGTGCCGTGGCGCGCGCGCGCGCGGAGGGCCGCCCGGCGCTCGTGGGCACGTTCGATCCGCACCCGATCCGCCATTTCGTCCCCGACAGCGCGCCGTTCCGCCTGACCACGCTCGACCAGCGCCAGCGGCTGTTTGCCGAGGCGGGTGCGGATGCGATGGTCGTGTTCCGCTTCGATACCGCGCTCGCCGCGCTCGGGGCGGAGGCGTTCGTCGAACAGCGGCTGATCGCGGCGCTCAGCATCGCCGGTGTGGTGACCGGCGAGGACTTCACCTTCGGCAAGGCGCGCAGCGGGTCGGTCGCGATGCTCGCGGCGTTCGGCGCGGCGCGCGGTTTCTCGGTCGATACCGTAGCCCCGGTGGCGCTCGACGGCGCGACCGTGTCGTCGAGCCGGGTGCGCGAACTGCTGCAGGAGGGCGACCCGCGCGGCGCGGCGCGGCTGCTGACGCGCCCGTTCGCGATCGCGGGGCTGGTCCAGCATGGCGACAAGCTGGGGCGCACGATCGGCTATCCGACCGCCAATCTCGACATGGGCGGGTATGTGCGCCCGGCCTACGGGATCTACGCGGTGCGCGGGACGCTGGCCGACGGGCGCGTGCTCGACGGCGCGGCGAACCTCGGGATCCGCCCGAGCTTCGATCCGCCGAAGGAACTGCTCGAACCGTTCTTCTTCGATTTTTCGGGCGACCTGTACGGGCAGCCGCTGGAGGTGGCGTTGATCGACTATCTGCGACCCGAGGCGAAGTTCGACTCGCTCGAGGCGCTGACCGCGCAAATGGACGCGGACTGCGCGCGCGCGCGGGACTTGCTCGCGCGCTAGGGTACCCCAAGCTGTCAACCCGAGAGCGATGCGCGCGGTAACCGTGCCGGCCCCGGCCTGCGCGAACCCTCTGCGAACGGCGGTTTACGACCCTTCGTTTGCTGTTTTCCCGCGAAGGCGGGAATCCAGGGCCGAGCACGACAACGGCTTACAATTCTCGCGTCTCCTGGGCTCCCGCTTTCGCGGGAGAACAGCTGTGGGTTCGCGGATGCCATGCCTGCGCCGGGGCGACGGGGGGTTTCGAGACCAGCGTCGCAAGGCCAGCGCAAGGTCTCGCCTAGCCCTGCGCAACCCTGCACCAAGCTGAACGCGATGTTGTTTCACGTTCATGCAACTGCGCGTAATTACGGACTGTTACTGCTTCGGAAGTAATCCAAGGCAAGACTGTAACTGGGAGTAATTCAATGCGCACTTTCCTGATGGCGCTCAGCGCCGCTTCGCTCGTCATTCCCGCCACCATGGCCTTCCCGACCGCCGAAGCCGGCGCGCGCGAGCATTACCGTCACTATTCGCCGCGCGTCTATCAGGGCCGCGATGGCCGCCGGTATTGCCGCCACTCGGACGGGACGACCGGTCTGCTGGTCGGTGGCGTCGGGGGCGCGCTGCTGGGCAACTCGATCGCCGGCCATGGTGACAAGACGCTCGGCACGGTACTCGGTGGTGTCGCCGGCGCGTTCGGTGGCCGCGCGATCGATCGCGCCAGCACGGCGGATCGTCGCTGCAACTAACAGCTGTCCGTTCAGCACCCTATATCCAGCGCGGGCCTTGACGGGCCCGCGCTTTTTTTTGTGCCCTCGAGGAGAATGACGATGACCACACGCAGCGGATCGGCCACCTATGACGGCCTCGGCAAAGCCGGCAAGGGCCATGTCTCGACCCAGTCGGGCGTTCTTTCGGATACGCAATATGGCTTCAACAGCCGCTTCGAGGATGGTGCCGGCACCAACCCCGAGGAACTGATCGCCGCCGCGCATGCGAGCTGCTTCACGATGGCGCTCAGCTTCGCGCTCGCAGGCGCCGGTTTTACCGAGGGCAAGCTCGAGACGACCGCCAAGGTCACGCTCGACAAGGATGGCGACGGCTTCACCATCACCAAGTCGGCCCTCGACCTCAAGGCGACGATCGACGGGATCGATCCGGCAAAGTTCGAAGAGATCGCGGCAGGCGCCAAGGCGAACTGCCCGATCTCGAAGGTGCTTAATGCTGAAATTACATTAACCCATTCGCTTAACGCCTGATTTTGCTGACTCTTGCGTGAACGCTAGGTAGTTTTCCGTTCACGCAACTTTCGGTGCCGGGGATGAGTTCTCTATCCTGATCCACGATATGGATTTGGTTTAAGGAGCTCATCCCAATGCGTACGTTCATTCTGGCGGCGGCCATCGCAGCGTCCGCGCTGACCGCGATTCCGGCAGTCGCCCAGGACAACCCCAATCGCGAATATCGCCAGGACGTCCGCGATGCACGCCAGGACTATCGCCATGACATCCGCAACGCCGACTCGCGCGACGATGTCCGCGATGCGCGCCAGGATTATCGCCGGGACGTGCGCGATGCCCAGCGCGACCGCAACCGCGACTGGCGCCAGTATCGCAACTACGACTACAACCGGTACGAGAACGGCCAGCGCGCCTATTACGCCGAGAATTACTATCGCGACGGCCAATATTACCAGCCGCGCCGCCTGACGCGCAACGACCGGATCTATCGCGGTCGCGACAACCGCTATTACTGCCGGCGTGGCGACGGCACGACCGGGCTGATCGTCGGCGGTCTCGCCGGTGGCGCGCTCGGCAATACGATCGCGGGCGGCGGTTCGCGTCTGCTCGGGACGCTGATCGGCGGCGGCGCGGGTGCGCTGCTCGGCCAGTCGGTCGATCGCGGCAACGTCGTCTGCCGCTAACGCCGGTCGACGGTTAGACGGAAGGGCCCGGCGTGCGAACGCCGGGCCCTTCTGCCGTCTGGCGTCAAAGCAAACCGCCGCCCAGCATCAGCCGGATCACCGCGACGATCAGCACGAAGATGTTGAAATTCCGCCCGGTCTTGTGCCCGGAAAGCATGCCAAGCGCCGCGCCCACCACGGCGATCGGGATCGCGAGATAATTGGCGAGTCCGAAGAACGGCACCAGCCCGACGAGCGCCACCGGCAAGGCGGCGAGACCGACCAGAACCGAAATGATGTTGACGATCATACCCATGCCGTGACCATGACGGCGAGGTTGGGGTTATGCAAGGTTTGCTGGCAAGCCGCTGCGCGACGGCCGACATACAGCGCCGAACGACGTTTCCACGGGGCCGGGGTGACGAATGCGTCATTCCGCGCTAACGCAGCCGCAATGGTTCAGCTTTTTCTCGTCATGGCGGGTGGTGCCCTGGGCACCGCGGCGCGCTATCTCGTCGGGCGTGGCGCGGTCGCCGCGTTCGGCCCGATCTTTCCCTACGGCACGCTTGCGGTCAACCTGATCGGCGGGTTCGCGATGGGCGTGCTGATGGGCATGCTCGCGCGTGTCGGCGGCAATGAGAATACGCGGCTGTTACTCGGCGTCGGGGTTCTCGGCGGCTTTACAACCTTTTCTTCCTTCTCGCTCGAGGTCGTGACGATGGTCGAGCGCGATGCGTGGATGACCGCGCTCGGCTATGTCCTTGCGTCGGTCCTCGGCGCGGTGCTGGCGCTGTTCGCCGGCCTCTGGCTTACCCGGATCGCAGCATGACCACCAAGACTCCCGACAAGCCCAGCAAGGCGACCAGCGACGTACGCCAGTTCAGCGTGGGTCCCGACGATGACGGGATCCGGCTCGACCGCTGGTTCAAGCGGCATCTGCCCGACACGAGCTATACCACGGTCGCCAAATGGGCGCGCACCGGGCAGCTCCGCGTCGATGGCGCGCGCACCAAGCCGGGCGACCATGTCGTCGCCGGCCAGGCGATACGCGTTCCCCCGGCCGAGCCGGTCCGCATCGACGCGCCGCAAAAGCGCGAGCGTCCGCCGCTCAGCGAAGACGAGATCACCTTCGCGCAGGAAATGGTGATCCACCGCGATGCGCAGGCGATCGTCCTCAACAAGCCGCCCGGTCTCGCGACGCAGGGCGGGACCAAGACAATCGAGCATGTCGACGGCCTGCTCGATGCGTTGCAGGACGACATGGAGGGCCGCCCCAAGCTGGTCCACCGGCTCGACAAGGATACGAGCGGCGCGCTGCTTATCGCGCGGACTGCACGGGCGGCGGCGTATTTCTCCAAGTCCTTCTCCTCGCGCACCGCGCGGAAGACCTATTGGGCGCTGGTCGTCGGCGTGCCGTCGATCGAGGACGGGATGATCGAGCTGCCGATCGCCAAGCAACCCGGCACCGGCGGCGAGAAGATGCACGTCGACGAGAAGGAAGGCAGCCCCGCGCGCACGCGCTACCGCGTGATCGAGATGGCGGGGACGACGACCGCGTGGCTCGAGCTGATCCCGCACACCGGGCGTACGCACCAGCTGCGCGTCCATCTCGCGGCGATCGGGCATCCGATCGTCGGCGACGGCAAGTACGGCGGGCAGGCCGCGTTCCTGACCGGCAACATCTCGCGCAAGATGCATCTCCACTCGCGCCGGATCCGGATCGACCACCCCGATGGCGGCGCGATCGACGTCCAGGCCGAACTGCCGACGCATTTCTCCGAGAGCCTCAAGCAGCTCGGGTTCGACGAGATGCTCGGCAACATGATGCCGCTCGAATCGCCCCCGCCGCCGAGCCGCGAAGTGAAAAAGCAGCAAGCGCGCCAGCACGCCAAGACCTACCGCAAGGATCGCAAGGGCGAACGGCGGCGGCGCGGTTCGGCGACGTGATTCGGGGGGGAAGCGCTTGTGCTCCTGCGCAGGCAGGAGCCCAGAGTTGCAGGCGCCGCGTCCGTGACGCTGGGCTCCTGCCTGCGCGGGAGCACGAAGGTATGGAAGCGCTGCGGACCTGATGCATCCCGATCCGGCCTTTCGCTGGGAAGACCGCGATGCGATGCGCGCGCTGGTGCGCGAACTCGGCTTCGGCGCTTTGTTCGTCGCGACGCCCGATGGCCCGCGCGTGGCGCATGTCCCGGTGGTATGGAACGACGACGCGACGCTCGCTTTCCATGTCTCGCGCGGCAACGGGATCGCGCGGCATCTGGACGGTGCTACGGGTGTGTTCGTGGTGCAGGGGCCGGACGGTTATGTCAGCCCGGACTGGTACGGGCTTGGCCCCGATCAGGTGCCGACGTGGAATTACGTCGCGGTCGAGCTGGAAGGCCGGATCGCGCGGCTCGATCACGACGGGCTGGTCGAGCAAGTCGATCGCGTCTCGGCGGTGCAGGAAGAGCGACTCGCGCCCAAGACGCCGTGGACTCGCGACAAGATGGACGCGGCGCTGTTCGAGCGGATGACGCGCGGGATCCTCGGGTTCACGCTGACCGTGCAGGCGTGGCGCGGAACGTTGAAGCTCGGGCAGAACAAGCCGGACGCCGCGCGGCTTGCGGCGGCGGATGCCGTCGAAGCGGCGGGTCGGCGCGGGATCGCGCACTGGATGCGGAACGTATGATGGGCAGCCGATCCTTCCCCCTCGCGCCCTTCCCCGGCGAAGGCCGGGGCCCAGTCGCGCCGTCCATCGGCATCGAACGCAGCATGCGCCCCATCCGCCAGCACGACTGGGCCCCGGCCTTCGCCGGGGAAGGAAGAAACTGATGACAGCCCTCCCCTCCCCCGCCCGCCTTGCGCTGTTCGATTGCGATGGCACGCTGGTCGACAGCCAGGACAATATCTGCCGCTCGGTCGAAGCCGCGTTCACGCAGGCGAACCTCGTGGCACCCGACCGCAGCGCGATCCGCCGGATCGTTGGCCTGAGCCTGGTCGAAGCAATGCAGATGCTGCTGCCCGACGGCGACCCCGCGCTGCACCGCAGCCTGGCGGACGATTACAAGGCGGCGTTCTTCAAGATGCGCACCTCGGGCGCGATGAGCGCCGAGCCGCTGTACGACGGCATTCTCGACGTGCTCGACCAGCTCGCGGGCGAAGGCTGGAAGCTCGGCGTCGCGACCGGCAAGTCCGACCGGGGCCTTGCGCATATCCTCGCGCATCACGGAATCGCCGCGCATTTCATCACGCTGCAGACTGCCGACCGCCACCCCTCCAAGCCGCATCCCTCGATGATCGAGACCGCGATGGCGGATGCGGGCGCGGTGCCGGAGACGACGGTGATGATCGGCGACACCAGCTACGACATGCTGATGGCACGCGCGGCGGGGACACGTGCTTTGGGGGTGGCGTGGGGCTATCACCCCGCCGAGGAACTGACCGAAGCGGGCGCGCATGCGGTCGCGGAGACGGTCGCCGCGCTCCCCGGATTGATGGAACAGCGATGACCGACCCCGATACGCTTGCGCGCAACCGCTATTTCGCGATGCTCGGCACGCGCCTGCTGGGCGTGGCCGGCGCGTTGCTCGGGCTGGTTCTGATCGTCCGCGCGCAATCGCCTGTACCCAAGGTGATCGGCACGGCGCTGGTGATCTCCGCGCTGTTGCTGATCGCGATCGTCCCGCGCGCGCTCGCGCGACGCTGGCGGAGTCCGGAGCAACCATGAAGCGGTTCTGGAAAGAGGTCGCGGTCGATGCCGAGCGCGGGATCCGGCTCGACGACCGCCCGCTGCGGACGCCCGGGCGCGTGCCGCTCGTGCTGCCGACCGAGGCGCTGGCGGAGGCGGTTGCCGAAGAATGGCGTTCGGTCGAAGAGGGGGCGGAGATCGACCCGCGCGCGATGCCGCTGACCGGGCTGGGCAATGCCTCAATCGATCGGGTCGGGCCTGACCCGATCCTGTTCGCACAAGGCCTCGCCCATTATGGCGAGAGCGACCTGCTCTGTTATCGGGCGGATTCACCCGAGGATCTGGTCGCGCGGCAGGCGGCGGCGTGGGACCCGCTACTCGACTGGGCGCGCGCGCGGTACGACGTGCATATCGAGGTAGCGACCGGGATATTGCACCGCGCGCCGCCTCCGCTGACGCTGACGCGGCTGGCGGACGCGATCGCAGCGCGCGATGCGTTCACGCTGGCGGCGCTGTCGCCGGTCGTGACGATCGGCGGCTCGCTGATCGCGGCGCTCGCCTTGTCCGAGCGCGCGGCGAGCGCGGAACAGGTGTGGGACGCAGTGACGCTCGACGAGGAGTATCAGGCGGAACGCTGGGGCCGCGACCCGCTCGCCGCGGCGGGAATCGCAGCACGGCGGCGCGACTTCGGTGGCGGCGTTCGGATGCTGGAGTTGCTGGCGGGCTGATTACCGGGAATCCCGCCCCGTATCCGTCATCCCCGCGGAAGCATGACCTCTGCGAAACCTTCGGTGTTCTCCCGCGAAAGCGGGAGTCCAGGAGTCGCGAGAACTGCAAGCCGTTGTTCTGGCTGGCTCTGGGTTCCCGCCTTCGCGGGAAAACAGAAAATGACGGTCCGTAACCCAACTTTAGCCGAGGTCTCGCCTTCGCGGGAATGACGGCAGGGGGAAAGGAGACGCCAAACCCCCAAACAATCCTTACTTCTCCGGCAAGCGCCGAATAAACCCGATCATCCCGCGCTGCCGCGAGCGCTTCAGGCGTTCCGCGGTCAGGATCGTCTGGACGCACTCGTAACAGTCATCGAGATCGTCGTTGACCAGAACGTAATCGTACCCGTCCCAGTGGCTCACCTCGGCGAGCGCACGGTCCATCCGGCGGTCGATCACCTCCTGCGAATCGGTCGCGCGCTTCTCGAGCCGGTCGCGCAGCGTCTTCAGCCCCGGTGGCAGGATGAACACGCGCACCACATCGCCGCCCGCAAGCTGGAACAATTGCTGCGCGCCCTGCCAGTCGATGTCGAACAGGATATCCTGCCCGTGCTCGAGATCCTTGAACACGGTGTCGCGCGGGGTGCCGTAGCGTTCGTCGAACACGCGCGCCCATTCGAGGAACTGGTCGTCTTCCGCCATGTGACGGAAGGTTTCCTTGTCGACGAAATGATAATCGCGCCCTTCGACCTCGCCCTTTCGCATCGGACGGGTCGTGTAGGACACCGACATCTTAAGCTTGTTATGCTCTTCCCTGAGCAGGCGATTGGCGATCGTCGACTTGCCCGCGCCCGAAGGCGAGGACAGGACGAACATCAGTCCGCGGCGTTTGAAGCTCTTGGGCTGCGAAGAACGATGGTCGGGCATGGCCGCTAGTGGCGCGGCCATAGGGTGTGCGTCAACCCGTCCGGCGTTTTAGCGCTGCGCGGGTTCCGCGCCGAACACCTCGGCCTTGAGCTTGCCGATGCCGCGCAGGACGAGCCAGCCGGTCGCAAACGTCAGCGCGAGCGGAATGACGGCGGTGATGACCTTGGCCGCGATCGCGCCCTCGATCGCGCCGTCGACGCTGCTGTCGTCGCCGCTGGAACCATCGATGGCGGCGCCGATGGCTGCGCCGATAAGGGTCGTTACGCTCATGATTGTCTCCTGTGGTGCGGCAGGTAGCGTTCGGGCGGGAAGTTGGTTCCACGCGGGCTCCTGCGCCGGCGGCAGCCGGCCCCACGCCCGTCACCCCAGCGAAGGCCGGGGCCGCCATGTTCGGGGGCAAAACCGGCGATGTCGCGCGCCCGGACGTCCCGCTGCGCCCGGACAACCAGACGGCCCCGGCCTTCGCCGGGGTGACGGGAGGGAAACCGGAGATCAGACCATCGTTTCGGGCCGCACCAGCCGGTCGAACGTCGCCTCGTCCACCAGTCCGAGCGCGATCCCCGCCGCGCGCAGCGTCAGCCCCTCGTGATGCGCATGCTTGGCGATCTTCGCGGCATTGTCATAGCCGATCTCGGGCGCGAGCGCGGTGACGAGCATCAGCGAGCGATCGACAAGCTCGGCGATTCGCGTCTCGTCGGGTTCGATCCCCTCGACGCAGCGCTCCGCAAAGCTCTCCATCGCGACCGCGAGCAGATCGATCGAGCGGAGCAATGCCGCGCCGAGCATCGGCTTGAACACGTTGAGCTCGAGATGCCCCTGCAAGCCGCCGATCGTGATCGCCTGATGATTGCCGATCACCTGGGCTGCGACCATCGTCAGCATCTCGCACTGAGTCGGGTTGACCTTGCCCGGCATGATCGAGCTGCCCGGCTCGGTCTCGGGTAAATGCAGTTCGCCCAGCCCCGAACGTGGGCCCGAGCCTAAAAGGCGGATATCGTTGGCAATCTTGGTCAGCGCGACTGCGAGGGTATTGAGCGTCCCCGACAGCTGGACGATCGGATCGTTCGACGCGAGCGCCTCGAACGGGTTCTGCGCCGGGTGGAACGGCAGTCCGGTGATCTCGGAGATGACCAGACAGATATCGCGCGCGAACCCTTCCGGCGCGTTGAGCCCGGTGCCGACCGCGGTCCCGCCCTGCGCGAGCCGGTTGGTGCCATGCGTGACCGCCGGGTCGATCCGCCGCCGGCAGCGGTACAATTGGTTGGCGTAGCCCGAGAATTCCTGCCCGAGCGTGACCGGCGTGGCATCCTGCAGATGCGTCCGCCCGATCTTGACGATCCCGCTCCACGCACGCGCCTTGGCGTCGAGTGCTGCATGCAGCCGGTCGAGCGCGGGAAACAGCCGCTGCGTCACGCCGATCGATGCGGCGATGTGGAGCGCGGTCGGGAAACTGTCGTTCGACGACTGGCTCTTGTTGACGTGGTCGTTCGGGTGGACCGGCGTCTTGCCGCCGCGCGTGCCCGTCAACTGCTCGTTGGCGCGCCCGGCGATCACCTCGTTGACGTTCATGTTGGTCTGCGTGCCCGACCCGGTCTGCCAGATGACCAGCGGGAACTGGTCGTCGAGCGCACCCGCCGCGACTTCGGCGGCGGCCGACTCGATCTGTCCGGCGATGTCCTCGGGAAGCCCGTGCGCGCGGTTCACCCGCGCCGCGGCCTGTTTGACGATCGCAAGCGCGTGAACGATCGCGAGCGGCATCCGCTCAGTCGCGGGGAAGGGGAAATTCTCGATCGAGCGCTGCGTCTGCGCGCCCCAATAGGCGCTCGCCGGAACCTCGACGGGGCCGAGCGAATCGGTTTCGGTACGGGTGTCGGTCATCGCCAGTCTCCAATGCCCCCGCTCCCATCAGCGGGGACCGGAGGGCTTATTTCTTGCGCTTGAAATCCACCGCGACGACGTTCGATCCGTCCTCGATTGGGGTTGCGGTCGGGCCGTCATTCTCGGCTTCGTCATGCGGGTCGGGGCCCTCGGGGCCTTCCGCCGCCTGGAAGCGCAGCTCGAAATTGACCGCGGGGTCGCTGAACCCGGTGATCGCCGAATAGGGGATCACCAGCTTCGACGGCACCTGGTTGAAGCTCAGGCCGACCGAGAACTTGGTCTCGTCGACCAGCAGATCCCAATAGCGGTTCTGCATGACGATCGTCATCTCGTCGGGGAAGCGCTCCATCAGCCGGGTCGGAATGTCGACGCCGGGGGCCTGGGTCTTGAAGGTGATGTAGAAATGGTGCTCGCCCGGCAGACCGCCGCTTTCGGCGACCGAACCGAGCACGCGGCCCACCACGGCACGCAGCGCCTCCTGGACGATATCGTCATAGGGAATCAGGCTATCGGGAAGACCATCGCTCATGCGCCCTTGGGTAGCGCCCTTTGCTTTCGGGTCAAGATTGCACGGGTGCAAAGAAGCGTTATGGGAAGGGCATGCGCACCGCCACCATCTCCCGCCGGACCAGCGAAACCTCGATTGACGTCACTGTCAACCTCGACGGCACCGGCCGTTACACCGTTTCCACCGGAGTCGGTTTTTTCGATCACATGCTCGAACAACTCGCGCGCCATTCGCTGATCGACATGGACGTCAAGACGGTCGGCGATCTCCATATCGACCAGCATCATACGGTCGAGGATACCGGGCTCGCGATCGGCGAGGCGGTGCTGAAAGCCTTGGGCGAGAAGCGCGGGATCCGCCGCTACGCCGACGCGCTGTCGCCGATGGACGAGACGCTGACCCGCGTCGCGATCGATATCTCGGGGCGGCCGTATCTCGTGTGGAAGACCGAATTCTCGCAGAAGCGCCTCGGCGAGATGGACACCGAGATGTTCGAACATTTCTTCCATTCGTTCGCGCAGACCGCGGGCGTCACGCTGCACATCGAGACGCTGTACGGCAGCAACAACCACCATATCGCCGAGGCCGCGTTCAAGGGCGTCGCGCGCGCGCTGCGCGAGGCGGTCGAGATCGACCCGCGCAAGGCGGATGCGATCCCGAGCACCAAGGGAACGCTCTGACATGGCGGGCGGGTTTCGCGCCGACGGTCCGTTGTGCCTGATCCTGCTTGAGTATGGCGAGTCGCTGGAGGCGGTGGATGCGCAGTTGAAGGCGCATGTCGCGTGGCTTGAGAAAGGCTTTGCGGAGGGCGTGTTCCTCGTTGCCGGGCGGCAGGACCCGCGCACCGGCGGGGTGATCGTCGCGCGCGGGCGCAAGGCCGAGGCGGAAGCGCTCGCCGCGACCGATCCGTTCGTCACCAGCGGAGTCGCGACCGCGCGCGTGATCCAGTTCAACGCGAGCTTTGCCGCGCCCGAGATCGCGGCGTTGCTGGCATGACGCTCGCGCTGATCGATTATGGCGCGGGCAACCTCCATTCGGTCGCCAATGCGCTGAAGGCGGCGGGGTGCGCCGACATTCTGATCACCGCCGATGCCGACGCGGTGACGCGCGCCGACCGGATCGTGCTTCCCGGCGTCGGCGCGTTCGGTGCCTGCGCCGCGGCGCTGCGGGCGGTGCCGGGAATGGTCGAGGCGCTGGAACAGCGCGTGCGGCGCGATGGCGTCCCGTTCCTCGGGATCTGCGTCGGCATGCAGCTGATGGCGGAGACCGGCGAAGAGCACGGCACCCACGCCGGGCTTGGCTGGATTCAGGGTACGGTGCGCCATCTCGCGCCTGCCGATTCGACCGCGAAGGTGCCGCACATGGGATGGAACGACGTCGTGCCGAGCGTCGCGCATCCGCTGATCGTGCCGGGGGAAGCGTATTTCCTGCATTCCTACGCGTTCGAGGGCGCGAACGTGATCGCAGGCACCGACCATGCCGGGCCAGTGACCGCGGCGATCGGCCGGGACAATATGCTGGGCGTCCAGTTCCATCCCGAAAAGAGCCAGCGCTACGGGCTGGCGCTGCTCGAACGGTTCCTCGCGTGGCAACCGTGACGCCACCCGTCACCCCGGCGAAGGCCGGGGCCGTTGCGTTCGGCGCAGCCGGGGTGACCGATAGCCTGGCGGCCCCGGCCTTCGCCGGGGTGACGAAGCAGATTGTTACGAGGATTGCATGAGCCTGATCGTATTCCCCGCCATTGATCTCAAGCGTGGCCAGGTCGTCCGCCTTGCCGAGGGCGATATGGATCGCGCGACCGTTTACGGCGATGACCCCGCCGCGCAGGCGATGCTGTTCGCGGATGCGGGCGCGGAGCATCTCCACGTCGTCGACCTCGACGGCGCGTTCGCGGGCGAATCGGTCAATGGCGATGCGGTCCGCGCGATCGTCGAGCGCTTCCCCGGGCACGTCCAGCTTGGCGGCGGGATTCGCGATCGTGCGGGGATCGAACGGTGGTTCGACCTGGGCGTGTCGCGCGTCGTGATCGGTACGGCGGCGCTGGATAATCCTGAGCTCGTGCGCGCGGCCGCGCGCGATTTCCCGGGCGGGATCGTCGTCGCGGTCGATGCGCGCGACGGGTTCGTCGCGACCAAGGGCTGGGCGGATGTCTCGAGCGTCGAGGTGATCGACATGGCGCGGCGGTTCGAGGATGCGGGCGTCGCGGCGCTGCTGTTCACCGACGTCGGGCGGGACGGGATGCTCAAGGGCTGCAACGTCGAGGCGACGGTCGATCTGGCGCGGAACGTGCGGATCCCGGTTATTGCGAGCGGGGGCGTCAAGGGGATTGCCGAGATCCATGTGCTGGCGCTCCACAACCGGGATGGGGTCGAGGGCGTGATCACGGGGCGGGCGTTGTATGACGGCCGGCTCGACCTGGCGGCGGCGCTGGCCGTGGCGAAGGCGGCGTGAGGGGGGTACTACGCTTTCCCCTCCCCTTCAGGGGAGGGGCTAGGGGTGGGGCTGTGTCTCACCGAGGAGTAGCTTTGCTGGACTCCCCCACCCCAACCCCTCCCCTAAAGGGGAGGGGCTTTTTCGCATGACTGTCCGCGCACGCGTCATTCCCTGCCTCGACGTGGCGAACGGCCGCGTCGTCAAGGGCGTCAACTTCGTCGAACTGCGCGATGCGGGCGACCCGGTCGAGCAAGCGCGCGCCTATGATGCAGCGGGCGCGGACGAGCTCTGCTTCCTCGACATCACCGCGAGCCATGAGGCGCGCGGCACGATCCTCGATGTCGTGCGCCGCACCGCGGAGGTGTGCTTCATGCCGCTCACCGTCGGCGGTGGCGTCCGCTCGGTCGAGGATGCGCGCGCGTTGCTGCTCGCGGGCGCGGACAAGGTCGCGGTCAACAGCGCGGCGGTCGCACGGCCCGAGCTGGTCGGCGAGATGGCGGACCGCTTCGGCAGCCAGTGCGTCGTCGCCTCGGTCGATGCGCGGCGCGTGGGCGACGGGTGGGAGGTGTTCACCCACGGCGGTCGCCGCGCCACCGGGATCGACGCGGTCGCGCACGCGCTGCGGCTGGCGGAACTGGGCGCGGGCGAGCTGCTCGTCACGTCGATGGACCGGGACGGGACGCGGGGTGGCTATGATCTCGCGCTGATCCGCACCATCGCCGACAAGGTTCGCGTGCCGGTGGTGGCAAGCGGCGGCGTCGGCGGGCTCGCCGATCTCGTTGCCGGGATCACCGAGGGGCATGCGAGCGCCGTGCTCGCGGCGTCGATTTTCCACTTCGGCGAGGCGAGCATCGCGGACGCGCATGCCGCGCTCGCGGCGGCGGGGATTGCGGTGCGGCGGCCGGTGGCGTGAGGCCATCGTCGCGGAACCACCCCGGCGCAGGCCGGGGCTCAACGGCAAAGCGCCTGATAAGGAGGTGGCGATCCGCCCTTCGGAACCCTGCGCTATTCCGCCCCGGCCTCCGCCGCGGTAGTGCGGCACTTGCAACGTTTTCAGCTGCGGTCGTGACCATGCCATCGCGCCTGCACGCCACCGCCCTCCCGCACAGCGGTGTCGCCACCCCGCGCACTGGCCCAGCGCTGTCCGACATCGCGCTGTTCGTGCTCGCGGCGTCCGGCGTGTTCATCGTGCGTCGCGCGCTGCGCAAGCGCTTCCTCAAGCGCCCGCCCAAGGATTGACGCGCAGGCGCAACTGCGCCAGCCCGAACCGCATGGCCGAAGACCCCATCGATACGCTCGCCGCGACGATCCTTGCCCGCAAGGGTGCCGACCCCGCGACTTCCTATACCGCCAGCCTGTTCGGCAAAGGCCGCAGGAAGATCGCGCAGAAGGTCGGCGAGGAAGCGGTCGAGACCGTCATCGCCGCGCTGACCGAGGACAAGGCTGCGCTGGTCGGAGAGGCGAGCGACCTGCTGTTTCACCTGCTCGTGCTGCTGGCGGACTGCGACGTGACGCTCGACGACGTCCGCGCCGAGATCGCGCAGCGCGAGGGTGTCTCGGGAATCGCCGAAAAGGCCGCGCGCGCCAATCCCTGAGGAGAGCAACATGCCCGTCGACGCCACCCTGCCCTATGACGACCAGAACGTGTTCGCCAAGATCCTGCGCGGCGAGATCCCGGCGCAGCGCCTGTACGAAGACGCGTTCGCGATCGCCTTCCCCGACATCAACCCGCAGGCCCCGACGCACATCCTGGTCATCCCCAAGGGCGCCTATGTCTCGTGGGACGATTTCAGCGCGCGCGGCACCGACGCAGAGATCGCGGGCTTCGTCCGCGCCGTCGGCACAGTGGCGCGCGAGGCGGGGCTGGTGACGAGCGGCTACCGCCTGCTGGCGAACGCCGGACCCGATTCGCTGCAGGAAGTCCCGCATCTGCACGTCCACATCTTCGCCGGGCACGCGCTCGGGCCGATGCTCGCGCGCTAAGGCTCTTGCGCGGGGGCCATTTGCAGCTAGGCTCGCGCACAATCATTGCGCGGCAACAAGCCCGCTGAACTCCCGGGAGAATTCACCGCATGTTATTTGGGCGTATCAAGTCTCTCGACGCCATTCTTGCGACTGCTGAGAAGAAATCGCTCCACCGTTCGCTCGGCTGGTTTCAGCTGACCTTGTTCGGGATCGGGTGCGTCATCGGCACGGGGATCTTCGTGCTGACCGCGGCCGGGGCGCAGAAGGCCGGTCCTGGCCTGATGCTGGCCTTCGCGATCGCAGGCGCGATCTGCATCGTTGCCGCGCTCTGCTACGCCGAGATTGCCGCGATGATCCCGGTGGCCGGGTCCGCCTACACCTATACCTATGCCTCCATGGGCGAATTCCTCGCCTGGACGGTCGGTTGGGCGCTGATCCTCGAATATGCGGTCGCCGCCAGCGCGGTCGCGGTCGGGTGGTCGGGCTATTTTTCCGGCACGATCCTGCAACATACGTTCGGCATCCATTTGCCGGCGTATCTTTCGGCGGGGCCGCTCGCGCTCGGCGGCGCGCCCGGCGGGCTGATCAACCTGCCCGCGGTGGTGATTTCCTTCCTGGTCACCTGGCTGCTGGTGATCGGCACGAGCGAGAGCGCCAAGGTCAACGCGGTGCTGGTGATGATCAAGATCGCCGCGCTGCTTGTCTTCATGTTCCTGACGGTGCCGCGGATCGACCCCGCGCAGTTCAATCCGTTCCTTCCCGCCGGCCTGTTTGGCGGCTTCGGCACCGGAGTCGGCGCGGTCGGCGCGGCGGCGACGATCTTCTTCGCCTATGTCGGTTTCGACTCGGTCTCGACCGCGGCGGAGGAAACCAAGAACCCGCAGCGCAACGTGCCGATCGGGCTGATCGGCAGCCTCGTGTTCTGCACGATCTTCTACATCGTCGTCGCGGCGGGCGCGATCGGGACGATCGGCGGCCAGCCGATCATGGGCCCGAACGGCATCCCCTTCCCCACCGGGTCGGAAGAACTCGCGCGGCAGTGCGCGATGGCGGAGCATGCCGGCAAGCTGGTCTGCTCGAACGAGGCGCTCGCCCACGTCCTGCGCCAGATCGGCTTCGGCCCGATCGGCAACATGCTCGGCTATGCCGCGTTCATCGCCCTGCCCTCGGTGATCCTCGTGCTGCTGTTCGGCCAGACGCGCATCTTCTTCGTGATGAGCCGTGACGGGCTGCTGCCGGCCGCCTGGAGCAAGGTCCATCCGAAGTGGAAGACCCCGCATATCGTGACGATGATCACGGGGTGCGCGGTCGCGCTGGCGGCGGCGTTCCTGCCGGTCGGCCAGCTTGCGGATTATGCCAATGCCGGGACGCTCTATGCGTTCATGATGGTGGCGATCGCGCTGCTCGTGCTGCGCAAGGTCCAGCCAAACCGCAAGCGCGCGTTCCGCACGCCGTTCGCCTGGGTGGTCGCGCCGCTGACGATCGTCGGCTGCCTGTTCCTGTTCTTCAACCTGCCGCTGGTGGCGATGCTGGTGTTGCCGGGCTGGGGCGTGATCGGGTTGCTGATCTACTTCCTCTACAGCCGCCAGCGCAGCCATGTGGGGCGTGGGATCGACGATCCGGAAGAAGCGGAGCTGGCGGGGATGCCGCCGCCGCGGTGATCAAGCTCGATTGAAACGATCGAAGAGGCCGGGGCCCAGTCCCCGGCCTTTTTTTGTGCCCGTGCGGGCGTCCTGTCGTCGGGCAGGCACGGGCATATTGTCCCGGCGTTCCGTCACCGGTAGAAGACGAACGGCGCCGCGTGCGAGCGATGCCGTGTATCCTCCAGCAATAGACGGCCCTGACCGGCCCCGTTTGCGTGAGAAGTCGCAGGTTTGACTGTAATTTCAAAGGTTGATCCGCCCAGGTCATTTACCCGCATCACGGTCGAGGAAAAGCGATGCCCCTGTCTTCTGCACCGACACCCGCTGCTTCGCTGACGATATCGGTGGTCCTCGCCACCCATAACGGCGCACGCTTCTTGCCGGAGCAACTGGACAGCCTGCTCGCGCAGACCCGTCTCCCCGACGAGATCATCATCACCGACGACAATTCCAGCGACGAGACGATGGCCATCGTCGCGGCATTTGCGCAGCAGTCCCGGGTTGCGGTCACCATCATCCGCAACGTGCCGGGTCTGGGGTTTGCCGATAACTTCCTTGCCGCCGCGCATACCGCGACGGGCGACGTCATCGCCTTTTGCGACCAGGACGACGTCTGGCGGTCCGACAAGCTCGACATGTGCGCGGCGGCGTTCGCCGATCCCGCGGTCAGCCTGGTCACCCACCGCGCCAACCTGATCGATCCCGCCGGGGTCCCCATCGGCGTGTTCGACCAGGGGATCACGCAAAATGCCACCAGGCGGCCGCTGAGCTACGATGTGTGGGGCACCTTCGCTGGGTTCACGATGGTGTACCGCCGTGACATCCTGACCGTGTCTCGCGATATCGCGCGGTTTTGCAACTATCTCGATCCAGCGCAGCCAACCGCCCACGACCGCTGGGTCACCTTCCTGGCGCAGATCCTCGGCCAGACCGTCGAACTCGACGCGCCGCTGGTCGATTATCGGCAACACCAGAACAATCTTTACGGCACCGGAAAGCCGCGGGAGAAAGCCGAGGATCGCGCGACGTACGTCGCGAAGGGAAGGACGTATCTGGAAGCGACACGGCGCATGGTCGAGGTGATCGACGAACTGGATCCGGCCTGCGAGGCGCGTTTCCCGGCGTTCGATCGCGCAGCGGCGCGGCGTTTCGTCCGCCGCGCGCTGCGCCAACAGGAAGCGCGCAGCCGCTCCTACGGCATGCACCCGGTCGTGGCGATGGCCCAGATCGCCTTTGCAACCTGTTGCGGGGCCTATCTCGGCGCAAACGACAACCGGATGCGCTTCGGTTCGATCGCGCGGGACCTGCTGATCGCAATGATGCCCCGGACCGCGTGATCGCCCGGCGAGCACTCCCCGGTCGACGGCGGCGAGGGTGCGATTGGCCGCCGGCTGGCCGCCGGACCACGGCTGTCTCGCAACCCGTCCGGCGGCCATACCCGCGCCACTGTGGAGATTACGCCAGCTTCGACGCCACCAGCGCCTTGAGATCGACATGCGCGCGGGCGCCGTAATGCGAGATGATCTCCGCCGCGCAGATCGCGCCCATCTTGAGCGACGCCGCGACGTCCTTGCCCTGCGCCTGGCCACGCAGGAAGCCCGCCGCGAACAGGTCGCCCGCGCCGGTCGTGTCGACGACGCGGTCGATCGGCTCGGCGGGGACGCTGACGGTCTCACCGCCGGAAACCGCGATCGCCCCGTGCTCGCTGCGCGTGACGACCAGCATCGGCACGTCCGCCGCCGCGGCCGCCACCGCCGCATCGAAATCCTCCGTCTCCATCAGCGCGGTGATCTCGGCTTCGTTGGCGAACATGATGTCGATCAGGCCGTCCGCCATCAGCTGGCGGAAATCACCGCCGTGGCGCGAGATGCAGAACACGTCGCTCAAAGTGAACGCGACCTTGCGCCCCGCCGCGCGCGCGACGTCGATCGCGGCGCGCATCGCCTGGCGCGGTTCCTCGGGATCCCACAGATAGCCCTCGAGATACAGGATCGCCGCGCTCGCGATCAGCTCGCGGTCGAGCGCCGCCTCGGGGAGGAACTGCGATGCGCCGAGGAAGGTGTTCATCGTGCGCTGGCCGTCCGGCGTCACGAAGATCAGGCACCGCGCGGTCGTTGGGTCGCCTTCGCGGGCGGCGGTGGTGAAATCGATCCCGACCGCACGGATGTCGTGCGCGAAGATGTCGCCGAGTTCGTCGTTCGCGACCTGGCCGATGAAGCCGCACTTGCCGCCCATCGCCGCGATCCCGGCGACGGTGTTCGCCGCCGAGCCGCCGCTCGCCTCGATCCCCGGGCCCATCTTGGCGTAGAGTGCGTCGGCTTCCTCCGGCGAGAACATCAGCTGCATCGAGCCCTTGGTCATCGCGGCTTCGGCGAGGAAGGCGTCGTCGGACTGCGACAGCACGTCGACGATGGCATTGCCGATCGCGACGACGTCGTACGTGGGCTCGGTCACAAGGGATCTCCGGTTTCAAATAGCGTTGCCGCGCCGTACCGGGGGGGTGCGGCGGGCGCAACCATCCGTCCGCCGGTCGGGTGATGCGGGCTTGCGCCGGCGCGCAGGACGGAAGGTTCCGCGCGGCACCCCGGCGGCACTGGCCCTCGCCGGGGTGACGGGGAAGCAGCCAGCCTGTAGGCACGCCGCATATGGTGCGTGCCTTCCTTCTCTCGCTTCGCCAGCTGGGCGATCCCAAGATCGTCGCGGTGTTCCTCAAATCGCTGGCGGTGACGGTCCTGCTGGTCGCCGGCCTCGGGGCAGCGCTATGGTATGGCGCGACCCGGCTGGCCGCCACCTGGGGATGGGATTCGACCGCCGGCGGGCTGCTCGGCGCGATCGCGTTGCTCGCCGCGTTCGGGGTCAGCTGGCTGCTGTTCCGCGTGATCGCGATCGGGGTGATGGGCGTCTTCGCCGACGACGTCGTGATCGCGGTCGAGGCGCGGCATTACCCGCAGGCGCTCGCCACCGCGCGCAACGTGTCGCTGGGGCGCGGCATCGGGCTCGGGCTGCGGTCGGCGGGGCGCGCGATCCTCGTCAACCTCGTGCTGGCGCCGGTCTATGTCGCCTTGCTCGTGACCGGCGTCGGGACGTGGCTGTTGTTCTTTCTCGTCAACGGCTGGCTGCTCGGGCTCGACTTGGGCACGATGGTGGCGGCGCGCCACGTGCCGTCTGCGATGATGCGAGACTGGCGCAAGACCGGGGCGGTCGATCGCTTCGCGCTGGGGGTTGCGGGGACCGCGTTGTTCATGGTTCCGGTGCTCAACCTCTTCGCACCGATCCTCGGCGCGGCGATGGCGACGCATCTGTTCCATGAAGGGCGTTCTGTATGAAAAAGCTGGCCGGATCCGCGCTGCTGCTCGCGCTGCTCGGGGGGTGCGTCTCGACCGCCGCGACCACGCCGATGGCCCGTGCGCCGATGATCCCGATCCCGGCGGGCACGGGGCTCGGCCAGGTCGTGGGTGCGAGCGCGGCGAGCCTGACGCACATGTTCGGCGCGCCGATCGCCGACGTGCGCGAAGGCACCGCACGCAAACTCCAGTTCAGCAACGCGACCTGCGTGCTCGATACGTATCTGTACCCCAAGGGAAATGGCGAGCCGGTCGTGACCTATCTCGACACGCGCCAGACCGATGGCTCGCCGATCGACCGGGCCAGTTGCGTGGGCGCGTTGCAGATCGGGCGGCGGAAGTAGGTCTTCTAAAAGCCCCTCCCCTTCAGGAGCGTCGGGTGAACAGCGCCCCGCGCTGTTCAGGTCATGCCGGGGGCATGACCGACCCGACGCTGGGTTGGGGTGGGGCTGTGCCTCGCAGAGAAGTTTGTTTTGCTGAACTGCCCCACCCCCAACCCCTCCCCTGAAGGGGAGGGGCTTTAAGTTAGTCTGGTCAGCGCCCAGTCGGCGGCTTCCGCTACGACCGGGTCGGGATCCTCGCGCAACGCCTGCACCCGGTCGATCAACCCCGCATCGCCGCTGTTCCCCGCCGCGATCAGGCAGTTGCGCATCATCTTGTTGCGCCCGATCCGCTTGATCGGCGAGCCTGCGAAAACCTGCCGGAAACTTGCGTCGTCCAGCGCCAGCAAATCCGCCAACCGCGGCGCGACCATTTCCGCGCGGGGCAGGAACGCACGGTTGGCCGCCGCGCTTTCGGCGAACTTGTTCCACGGGCAGACCGCGAGGCAGTCGTCGCAGCCGTAGATGCGGTTGCCGATGCGCGCGCGGAATTCATGCGGGATCGGCCCGGCGTGTTCGATCGTCAGATAAGAGATGCAGCGCCGCGCATCGAGCCGATAGGGCGACGGGAAGGCATCGGTCGGGCAGGCGCGCTGGCAGGCGTCGCACGAGCCGCAGCGGTCGACGACGCGGGCTTCCTTGCGTGTTTCTTGCTGATCTTCCCCCCTTTCCTGCTTCCCCGGCGAAGGCCGGGGCCCAGTCGCGCCGTCGGTGGAAATCGGGCGCTGTGCTTTGCCATCAGCGGCCCTCGACTGGGCCCCGGCCTTCGCCGGGGAAGACTTAAAGGGAGAAAAATTAGAAGAAGAAGGATCAGAGGCAGAACCATCAGCCGCGACATCCTCGAACACCCCCGCCTCCAGCGTCGTGTAGATCGCCCCCAGGAACAGCCACGAGCCATGTTCCCGGCTGACCAGATTGGTATGTTTCCCCTGCCACCCGAGCCCCGCCGCCGCCGAGAGCGGCTTCTCCATCACCGGCGCGGTATCGACGAACACCTTCAGGTCGGTTCCCGGCACTTCGGCGACCAGCCAGCGCGCCAGCGCCTTCAGCGCGCGCTTGACCACATCGTGATAATCGCCGCCCTGCGCATAGACCGAGATCCGCCCGACCCCGCTTTCCCCCGCGAGCGCAAGCGGGTCGGTCGCCGGCGCGTAGCTCATGCCCAGCGCGATCACGCTGCGCACCTCCGGCCACAGCGCAGAAGGCGTCTGGCGCTGGTGCGCGCGCTCCTCCATCCAGATCATGCCGCCGTGCATCCCGGCATCGAGCCATTCGCGCAGTCGCGCAGCGGTCCGCGGCGCGGCATCGGCGCGCGCGACGCCACAGGCGACGAAGCCGAGCTCCGCCGCCTTTGCGCGCAGCCGGTGCAACAGTGTCTTGTCTTCCTGCATCGCACCCCGCTACCACGGGCACGGCTATCGGGGGAATTGGCGTTGCGGCAGGAACTCGCGGTCGACGCATCGGGGCTGGTCAAGCTGTTCGGCGGGCGACGCGTCGTCGACGGAGTCGACATCAGCGTGCCCAAGGGCGCGATCTACGGCGTGCTCGGGCCCAACGGCGCGGGCAAGACCACGACCCTGCGCATGCTGCTCGGGATCATCGAACCCGACGCCGGCCATCGCACCCTGCTCGGCCATGACCGCCCCCGCGACGTCAGCGACCGGGTCGGCTACCTCCCCGAGGAGCGCGGGCTGTACCCGGCGATGCGCGCCAAGGATGCGATCGCGTTCATGGGCGCGTTGCGCGGGCTCGACCTCAAGACCGGGCGCAAGCGCGCGGTGACGCTGCTCGAGGCGGCCGGGCTTGGCCACGCCACCGACACGCGGATCCGCAAATTGTCGAAAGGGATGGCGCAACTCGTCCAGCTGCTCGGCTCGGTCGTCCACCAGCCCGACCTGCTCGTGCTCGACGAACCCTTCTCGGGGCTCGACCCGGTCAACCAGGAACGGCTCGAGGCGCTGATCCTCGCCGAGCGCGACCGCGGCGCGACGGTGCTGTTCTCGACCCATGTCATGGCGCACGCCGAACGCCTGTGCGACCGGCTCGCGATCATCGCGGGCGGCAAGCGCCGGTTCGAGGGCACGGTTGCGGATGCGCGCGCGATGCTGCCGATGCGCGCGCTCTACACGCCGACACGCGATGCCTTGGCGGTGGCGGCGCACCTCCCCGCCGATGCCGAGCATGTCGGGGACGGTTGGCGCTTCACCGTTCCCGACGGAGGCGTCGAACAGGTGCTGGGCACGCTGATCGCGGCGGGACACGGTATTTCCGGCCTGTCGATCGAACGCCCGTCGCTGCACGACGTGTTCGTCAAGGTCGTCGGCAAGGCCGCGTTGGACGACGCCGCGCAGGAGAAACAGGCATGACCCGCTTTCGTATCCTGCTCCGCCAGATCTGGACGATCGCGCGGCGCGATTTCGTCGCCACGGTGTTTACGCCGACCTTCCTGATCTTTCTGCTCGCCCCGGTGGTGATGGGGTCGTTCGGCGCAATCGGCGGGCTGGGCGCGAACGCCGCGTCCAAGGGCGCGGACGCCAAGACGCGAATCGTCGCGATCGTCGACCCGGCGCGCGGGACCGACATGGCCGCGCTCGATCAGCGGCTGCGGCGGCTGTATCGCGTTTCGGACGAAGCCCCGCCGGTGCTCCAGACCGAGACACCCGCCGCCGACCCGGCGAGGCAGGCGCGCGCGCGGTTCGACGACCCCCGCATGGACGTCGTCGCGGTACTCTACGGCCCGCTCGCCACGCCGCAGATTCTCCACACCGACCGCAGCGCGCGCGCGGGCGACTATCTCGCCGCGCTTGCGGAACAAGCGCTCCGGGCGGACCGCAGCGGGGTCGCCCCGCTCAGCCTCGCGACCCAGACGGTGGTCTCGCGCCATGCGCCCTCACTGCGCGGCGCGAGTGCGTCCGGCTTCTTCGCAGTGTTCGCCTTGTTCTTCCTGACGCTGCTGCTCGCCGGACAGGTCGTCAGCGGTGTCGCGGAGGAACGCGGCAACAAGGTGATCGAAGTGCTCGCCGCCGCGGTCCCGCTCGAATCGGTTTTTTTCGGCAAGCTGCTCGGCACGTTCGGGGTCGCGGTGCTGTTCCTCGTCTTCTGGGGGACGCTGATCAGCCAGGCGAGCATGCTGATGCCCGCCAATTTCGCGGCGGGCATCGCCACCCTGACCCCGGCGATCGGCCTGCCGCTCTTCACCCTGTTGTTCTTCGCCTATTTCACCATGGCGTACATGCTGCTCGGCGCGGTGTTCCTCGGGGTCGGCGCGCAGGCGGCAAGCGTCCGCGAGATCCAGTTGCTGTCGCTGCCGATCACGCTGATCCAGGTCGCGATGTTCGGGCTGGGCGCGGTCGCGGTATCCAAACCCGACAGCTGGATCAGCACCTTCGCCGCGATCTTCCCGCTGAGCTCGCCCTATTACATGGCGGGCCGCGCGGCGCAGTCGGGCGGGCTCGGGCTGCATGCGCTGGCGTTGCTGTGGCAGGCCGTGTGGGTCGCGATCTTCATCGCGGTCGGCGTGCGCGCGTTCCGGCGGGGGGTCCTGCAATCGGGGAGCGGCAGTTTCCGCTGGAAACGCCGCGCGCGCCCGCTCGACAACGCTGTTGACATGGGTGTCAGTTAAAGGTTCTCTCCCCCCGAAGGAGAGAGCCAATGGCGACCGCAGCGATCGAGTCGGACCCCGTCCTCGTGGAGCCGGTGGACCCGCTCGATGTCAGCAGGGCGGAACTCTACCGCGACGACCTGTGGCAAGAACCGTTCCGCACGCTCCGCGCGACCAGCCCGGTCCACCGGGTCGAGCAGTCGGACTTCGGGCCTTATTGGTCGATCTCGACGTACAAGCCGATCGTTGCGGTCGAATCGCTGCCCGACCTGTATTCCAGCCAGGCCGGCGGCATCACCATCGCCGACTTCATCGAGGATCGCGGTGACGTGAAAATGCCGATGTTCATCGCGATGGACCGGCCCAAGCACACCGGCCAGCGCCGTACCGTGGCACCGGCCTTCACCCCCTCCGAAATGGCGCGGATGACCGACAATATCCGGATGCGCACCGCCGAGATCCTCGACGGGCTCGACTGGAACCGGCCGTTCGACTGGGTCGACCGGGTGTCCGTTGAACTGACCACGCAGATGCTCGCGATCCTGTTCGACTTTCCATGGGAAGACCGCCGCAAGCTGACCTTCTGGTCGGACTGGGCAGGCGATATCGAGCTGGTGAAAACCGCCGAACTCCGCGCGCAGCGGCTGCAGCACATGTACGAATGCGGCGGCTATTTCCAGAACCTGTGGAACCAGAAGGTCGGCAAGGCACCAACTCCCGACCTCATCTCGATGATGATCCATTCCGACGCGATGGCGGAAATGGACCAGATGGAATTCCTCGGCAACCTGATCCTGCTGATCGTCGGTGGCAACGACACGACGCGCAACACGATGAGCGCGGTGGCGTACGGCCTCGACCGCTTCCCGGACTCGCGCGCCAAGCTGGAGGCCGACCCCGGGCTGATCCACAATACGGTGCAGGAAGTGATCCGGTGGCAGACCCCGCTCGCCCACATGCGCCGGACGGCGACCGTCGACAGCGAGCTCGAGGGACAGCACATCGCTGCCGGCGACAAGCTGATCCTGTGGTACATCTCTGCCAACCGCGACGAGAGCGTGTTCGAGGATGCCGACCGGATCCTGGTCGACCGCCCCAATGCGCGGCGGCATCTCGCCTTCGGGCACGGCATCCATCGCTGTGTCGGCGCGCGGCTCGCCGAGTTGCAGGTGGCGATCCTGCTCGAGGAAATGGCCAAGCGCCGGATGCGCGTCAACGTACTGGGCGAGCCGGAGCGCGTCGCGGCATGCTTCGTCCACGGCTATCGCAAGCTGCCGGTCGAAATCAGCCGTTATTGATGCGCCCCCTGGGGGAAAGCGGCCTGCATCCGCTTGGCGAAGCACCGCGTAGCTACCACATGGAGGCTGCGTAAGCCTTTGCCCGTTGAGGATACCCCCCATGCATGATCGCCGCCACTTCCTGACGCTCGCCGGATCGGGCGTTGCCGCCTTCGCGCTGTTCGGCTGCAAGGGGGCGACCGCCAGCCCGCCCGAAACGTTCGAGATCAACATCAGCGACGCGGCGTGGACGAAGAAGCTGTCGCCCGCGGCCTATCAGATCCTGCGGCGCGAAGGCACGGAGACGCCGTTCACCAGCCCGCTCAACAACGAGCATCGTGCGGGCACGTTTGCCTGTGGTGGCTGTGCGCTGCCCGCTTTTTCATCGAAGACCAAGTTCGACAGCGGCACCGGCTGGCCGAGCTTCTGGGCAGCCTTGCCCAATGCGGTACGGACCCGTTCGGACGGATCGCTCGGCATGGCGCGGACCGAAGTCCATTGCCGACGCTGCGGTGGGCATCTCGGCCATGTGTTCGACGATGGCCCCAAGCCGACCGGCAAGCGCTACTGCATGAAC
This sequence comes from Sphingomonas sp. TREG-RG-20F-R18-01, assembly GCF_022662475.1. Lineage (GTDB taxonomy): Bacteria > Pseudomonadota > Alphaproteobacteria > Sphingomonadales > Sphingomonadaceae > Sphingomonas. Next base: position 760,225 of record NZ_JAKNQQ010000002.1, on the reverse strand, counting down.
GGCGCCGGGATGACGTTCGCGCCGGGCAAGGTGTAAAGCCTGCGGTGCAAGGCTAACCCCGCGTCCCCCCGGCGAAGGCCGGGGCCGTACAGTTGCCGAGCATGACATCGGTCACGGATCCCCGCATGGCGGCCCCGGCCTTCGCCGGGGTGACGCTCCGACGACCGCGCTTCAGAAGCTGACCGTCGTGCCCGTATCGAGCGATGCCAGGATCATCGGGGCCTTGCTGCCCTGCTCGACGGCATCGTCAGCGGCGTCATTGGCCGGGGCATGGTCGGAATAGATGAAGCCCTTGGTGGGATAGGCCGAGGTGCCGAGGTCGCCCTGCGGGCCGTACCAGACCTTGACCATGCTCCAGTCGCCGTTCGGCGAGACGTCGATCGCGCGGACGTCGCGCTCGACACCGCCACGACGCGACCAGTTGGCGTGCGTCAGCAGGACTTCGCGGTCGCTGACGACTTCGCTGACCATCGCGACATGGCCCATGCGCATCCGGCTCGTCGCCGAGAAAGCGAGGACCGCGCCAACCTTGGGAGCATGACCGCGCGCATAATGACCGGCCGCCTGCGACCACCAGGTGTTGGCATTGCCGCGAATGTCGATCCCCGAAATCTGGCGCGCATAGGGGGCGCACTGCCAGAACTGCGCCATCGCAGGGGTCGCCGTCATCAGGCCGCACGCGACCATCAGCGCAAAGCGCGCTGTCAAAGCCTTGAAATTCATGGGACCCCCCAAGGTCGGAAACAGGTCTGGATCGTCGTTGATCCTCTCAAAGCAGGTCCGATCCCGCCTGAAAACCCTTGCGCCCCGATGAACGGAACCTTTTCCGATGAAGTGAGTTGGGCTTGCGATGACTGCCCGTTTCGGGCGTATCCCGTGCGCCCAGGCGCACCTTCGCGCTCGCCAAGCGCTGACATCCGGTCTAAGAATCGCCGCATGAAGCGAACCGCGACGGCGTTATGCCTGCTCCTTGCCGCCTGTTCGGGCGGCGGCGGTTTTGGCAACGATGCGGGGCTGTACGACACCAACACCACCGCGCCCGCCCCGGGAATTCAGGCCGTGCAAATCGGCGAAGGCGGTTCGGCGTTCCAGGCGTGCGCGGGTATCGGCGAAGTCGTCAACCTGTCCCCCGCCGGCGAAGCCTATCTCCCGCTCCGCGCCGCGCCCTTCGCCGAAGCGGACGAAGTCGCCAGGCTTGGCCCGGGAACGCGGGTGTTCCGCTGTACGCGCTCGCTCGACCAGCGGTGGCAGGGGGTCGTCGTGCCGCCAGTCGACGCGCCGGCAACCGACTGCGGCGTGGGGTCGCCGATCGCCGCGCCGCGCCCCTATACCGGCCCGTGCAAATCCGGCTGGGCACTCACCGGGTTCATCCGGCCGATCGCGGGCTGATCCCGCGCGTGCGGCTGCCCTGCACGGGTCGACCGTCCCGTTTTCCTGCGACGGTCGCTTAGTCTGCGTCACCCCGGCGAAGGCCGGGCCGCGTCATTACCCTGGCGCGGCCGGCGACTAAGTGCCGTATCGCCGGGGCGACGGAAGTGCGCAGCAACCGCCCTAGGCCACCCCGCTCGACCGCAACCGCGCGTCATGCTCGGCCCGCCCGAACGGAAACCGCGAGTAGCAGAAGGCGGCGAGGGCATAGAACAGCAGTTCCAGCACCAGGAACACCACCGTCAACCGGTCGATCGTCCCCACCGGTACCAGCCCGGGCTTCGCCCCGGCGGGGAATTCCGCAAACGCCAGGATCCGGCCTGCGACGAAGATCCCCAGACCGCCGACCAGCTTCTGCACGAAGAAGCCGCCTGCAAAGAACACGCCTTCGGAGCGCTTGCCGGTCCGTACCTCTGAATCCTCGACCACGTCCGACAGCATCGCCGCGCCCAGGATGAACGCCGAGACCCCGCAGGCGGTATTGGCCGCGAAGATCACCAGCAGCACCGGCAACAGCAGCGGCGAGCCCGGCGCCGGGAAAAGCCCGAGGATGCGCAACAGATAGGGCGCACTCACCAGCAGCCCTGCCCCGAGCGACAACGCCATTGCGCTGCGCGCCTTGTCGCCACCGCGCGTCAGCCCGGGCGCCAGGAAGAACGCGCCCAATGCACCCGCCATCAGCGCAACCGAAAGCCAGTTGTAGTCGCCCTGCGCGAACAGCCAGACGAACTGGTACATGTAGAGCGAGAGCGCGAACGAAATGCCCTGGGCGGTATAGGCGAACACCCCCGCCGCCATCAGCCACAGGAACCCGCGGTTCCACACGGTCTGCCCGAAATCGCGGAAATGCTCGCCGAGTGTCTCGTCGCCCGGGGGCACCTGCGGCAGGCGCGGGATCTCCGGATGCAACCCGACTGCCGACACGAGGATCGACGTCGCCATCACCAGCGCCCCAAGGATCGCCATATGTGCGTACCCGTCGCGGTTGAGCGTCCCGACCGGATGCGTCGCATCGGGCACGAGGAAGACCGCATAGGCCAGCGCGAGCATCGCCAGCCCGCCGCCCCAGCCGAACAGGTAACGGTAGGAGAAGAGCCGCGTCCGCTCGTCATAGTCCGAGCTCAGCTCCGGCCCCAGCGCCGCGCCCGGGATTTCGAACATCGACAGCGCGATCCGCACCAGCAGCGCACTGCCGAACACGTACAGCAGGATTGCGCCCTGCGACCACGCGGGCGGATTCCACAACAGCCACCAGCCGATCGCGACCGGCAGCGCGGAGGCATACATCCACGGATGCCGCCGACCCCAGCGCCCGCGCGTATGGTCCGACAGATAGCCGACCAGCGGATCGACGAACGCCTCGACCACCAGCGCGCCCATGATCGCGAGCCCGACCAGACCTGCCGGCAACCCGATCACCTGGTTGTAGAACAGCAGCAGGAAGGTGGCGAAGCCATTGTCCTTCACGCCGTACGCGATCGACCCGATGCCGAATGACAGGCGGCTGCGCAGCGAAAGCCGTCGTGCCGCGGGCACGACGAGCGGCGCGGTCACGAGGCGAATGCCTCCAGCGCGGCGAACATCGACGGCGCCTTCGGGTCCCAGCTGTGCCGCGGGCCGATCGTCAGTCCGCCGTCCACGACAATCCGCGTGCCGGTGACGAACGACGCATCCTCGCTCGCGAGATAGGCGACCGCCGCGGCGATATCGTCGGACGTGCCGGCGCGTTGCAACGGCTGCGCCTGCGCCGCCGCCTGGCCGATCATACCGTTCGCCATATCGCGCTTCTCCCCTGAAATGCCGAGCGCGGAGGTGAAGATGTTGGTCGTGATGAAGCCCGGGCACACTGCGTTCACGCGGATCCTGTACTGCGCGAGGTCCGCCGCGGCCAGCGTCGTGAGATGCAGCACCCCGGCCTTGGCGACCGAGTAAGCCGTCGGCGCCGCCCCCGTCTGGAGTGCTGCGACCGACGACGTGTTGACGATCGCCCCGCCCTGCCCCCGCGCGATCATCAGCGGCGCGGCGTAGCGGATGCCGAGCGCGACCGAGCGCAGCAGCAGCGCCTGCGTCCGGTCCCAATCCTCGGGCGAGATCGCGTCGATCGAATCGCGCGATCCGCCCGCGCCGGCATTGTTGAACACGACGTCGAGCCCGCCGGCCGCGTCGGCGGCATGCATCAGCGCCTCGATCTCGGCTGCCTGAAGCACGTCGGTCCGCTGGAAATGGATCCGGCCGTTCGACGTTTGCGCGACCTCGGCGCCGCCGGCCTCGTCGATATCGCCGATCCAGACTTCGGCCCCCTCACGCACCAGCCGGAGCGCGGTGGCGCGCCCGATGCCGGAGGCTCCGCCGGTGACGACAGCTCGCTTGCCTGCAAAACGCATCTTACTCTCCACACTTTTGGGCATAGTAGTACGGGCGTTAAGCCGGTCAATGCGCCTGTCGACGAATGGTTTTGGAATTTCGGGTTTGCAGCGCGCGACGGTTTGGGGCATCGCGGCGGGGACACGGCTTCGCCCTCAGACGATGCAAGAGGATCCATGGCACTCGACCCCGAAACCTTCGATGCGCTGATCGACACCGTCCGCCGGTTCGTCGCCGAACGCCTTCGCCCGCTCGAGGCGCAAGTCGAGGCGGATGACGCGATCCCTGCCGACGTCGTGCAGGAAATGCGCGCGCTGGGGCTGTTCGGCCTTTCGATCGCCGAGGAATATGGCGGCCTCGCGCTGACGATGGCTGAGGAAGCGCGCGTCGCGATCGAACTGGGGCGCACCACGCCCGCATTCCGCTCGACCTTCGGCACCAACGTCGGGATCGGCAGCCAGGGCCTCGTGATGGCGGGAACGTCCGAGCAGAAGGCGGCATGGCTCCCGCGGATCGCGAGCGGCGAGATTATCACCAGCTTCGCGCTGACTGAGCCCGAGGTCGGGAGCGATTCGGGCGCGGTCAAGACGCGCGCGACCTTCGACGGGCAGGCGTATCGCCTGTCGGGGACCAAGCGCTACATCACCAATGCCGACAAGGCCGACCTGTTCACCGTGATGGCGCGGACCGGCGAGGATCCGGGCGCGCGCGGGGTGTCCGCCTTCCTCGTGCCGCGCGATCTGGCCGGGGTCAGCATCGGCGAGCCCGAGAAGAAGATGGGGCAGAAGGGCGCCAAGGTCGCCGACGTCCATTTCGACGACGTCGTCGTCCCCGCCGAGAACCGGCTCGGCGCGGAGGGCGAAGGCTTCAAGATCGCGATGCGCGTGCTCGATCGCGGGCGGTTGCACATTGCGGCGGTTTGCGTCGGCGTGGCCGAGCGGCTGATCGCGGATTGCGTCGCCTATGCAACCGACCGCAAGCAGTTCGGCAAGGCGATCGCGGACCACCAGCTGATCCAGGGGATGCTCGCGGATTCGAAGACCGAGGCGCTCGCCGCGCGCGCGCTGGTGCTGGAAACCGCCGCCGCCAAGGATGCGGGCAAGGACGTCGTCATGGAATCCGCCGCCGCCAAATATTATGCGAGCGAGATGGTCGGCCGCGTCGCCGACCGCGCGGTGCAGATCTTCGGGGGTGCTGGCTATATCGCGGATTACGGGATCGAGCGGCTGTACCGCGACGTCCGGCTGTTCCGCATCTACGAGGGCACCAGCCAGATCCAGCAGATCATCATCGCACGCGAGACGATCAAGCGCGGAGGATAATCTTTTCTCCCTCTCCCCGCTGGCGGGGAGAGGGCAAGCAAGGGAAGCGACGCGCGGGAGAGGGGCAGTGCGGCGTGTTCACAGGACGGCCCCTCTCCCCGCCCCTCTCCCGCAAGCGGGAGAGGGAGAAGAAGGAAGAAGAATGGACACGACCAACCTGTTCCGGCTCGACGGCCGCATCGCGCTCGTCACCGGCGGCTCGCGCGGGATCGGCAAGATGATCGCGGCGGGCTTCATCGCGCAGGGCGCAACCGTCTATATCTCGGCGCGCAAGGCCGAGGTCTGTTTCGAAACCGCCGCCGAACTGGGCGAGAACTGCATCGCGCTGCCGCAGGACGTGTCGACCGTGGCGGGCTGCAAGGCGCTCGCCGCGCAACTCGCTGAGCACACCGACCGGCTCGACATCCTCGTCAACAATGCCGGGGCCGCCTGGGGCGAGCCGTTCGAGGCGTTCCCGGAGAAGGGCTGGGACAAGGTGATGGACCTCAACGTCAAGTCGCCCTTCTTCCTCACGCAGGCGCTCCACGAACCGCTCAAGGCCGCCGCGAGCGCAGGCCGCCCGGCCAAGGTGATCAACATCACCTCGATCGACGGGCAGCGGCTCAACCCGTGGGAGACCTACAGTTATCAGGCGTCGAAGGCGGCGCTGATCTATCTCACCAAGCGGATGGCGGCGCGGCTGGTGACCGATCACATCAACGTAACGTCGATCGCGCCCGGCGCGTTTGCGAGCGAGATGAACAAGGCCGCGCGCGACCACGGCGAGGCGATCGCCAGGAGCATCCCCGCCAAGCGCATCGGCGTCGACGAGGACATGGCGGGCGCCGCGATCTACCTCGCGAGCCGCGCGGGGGATTATGTGATCGGCGACACGATCACGGTCGACGGCGGGCTGGTCCACGCCGCGCTCGGAACGAGCATCGACGCGTAGGTCGGCCTGTCGATCCCGGGCGGAAGCCGGGACCCAGGGTTACAGGCGGACCCCGCGGAACCCTGGGCCCTTGCTTTCACGAGGGCACCGGCACGGTCGTTCGTCAGCTCACCCCTTGCGGATGATGCGGCTGGAGGATCAGCACGCCATCCTCGACCCGCCAGGATTTCAGGCGCGACAGGAAGTTCATCCCCACCACGTTCATGTCGCCGAACGCGGGTGACACGACCACCGGCACGTTGCGCGCGACGACGTTGCCGATCCGCATCTCCGCCACCGTGGCGGTCTTCGCCTTGACCGTGCCGTTGGCAGTCTGCATCAATACGGGCATCACCGCATCGCCGGCCTCGATCCCCGCGGCGGCGGCCGTGTCCGCGCTGAGCGCGGTGACGGTCGCCCCGCTGTCGACCAGCATCCGCTTCTCCATGTCGCCGATCTTGACGCGCACCCAGAAGTGGCCGTCGGGCGACATCCGGACATGCGTTTCCCGCCCGACCGCCTGTTGCTGCCCCAGTTGGAAGCGCTGTGCCATGCGCGCGAACATCGGGTCGAACTGCGCGCGCTCGGACAGGATCACCAGCACCAGCACGATCGATCCGGCGGTCATCGCGAACGACAGCAACCGCCCGATGAACGGTACGCGCCGCGCCAGCAGCATGACCGCGACCACGCCCGCGATCAGGAGGTACAGTGGCAGATGGCCGCCAGGATTGGGGATTGCGTTCACCATCCCGAGATAATGCGCCGCCCCGCCTTTAGAAAGGCTGACGGGCGGCGCGCGCCAGGCCGACGAGCGCTATTCCATCACCGCGAGCAGGCGGTCGACCGTGGTCGTCGCAAAGGCGGTGAAATTGTCGGCGACCCCGTAGGGGATCATCACGTCGCGACCGGAGGCGATCGCGCCGCAACTGTAGACGACATTGGGAACATAGCCGTCCCGCTCGGTCGGGCTCGGCTTGAGGATCGGCTCGGGCGTGCGGGCGAGCAGCTTCGACGGGTCGTCCTTGTCGAGCAGGCACGCGCCCATGCAATAGTTGCGCACCGTCCCGACACCGTGGGTGAAGACCAGCCACCCCTCGTCCACCTCGATCGGTGATCCGCAATTGCCCATCTGCACGAATTCCCACGGATAGCGCGGCGAGACGATCTTGCCGCCCCCCTCCCAATGCAGGATGTCGTCGGACGTGTGGAGCCAGATGCTCTCGCTGTCCTGTCGCCCGAGCATCGCGAACTTCCCGCCGATCCGCCGCGGGAACAGCGCCATCCCCTTCGCCCCTGCCGCATCGCCGGTCAGCACGCGCATCTCGAAATTACGGAAGTCGATCCCGGTCAGCAGTTCGGGCCGTGCCGTCGCGCCGCTGAAGGCGGTATAGGTGCCATGGTACATCACCGTCCCGTCATCCTCGACGAAGCGCACCAGCCGAAGGTCCTCGATCCCCTGCTTCTGGCTCGGCAGGATCGGAAACAGGACCGTCTCCGACACCTCACGGCTGCCGTCGCACTGCAGGTGCACCACGCCGGACTTCTCGCTCTCGATGATCGGCGGAACGGCGATCGGGCTGGGCGTCTCGATCGTCGGCGCGCTGCCGGGGACCCAGTGCCCGGCGCGGAACGCCACCGACGACACGTGCCCCTCGCCGATCCCGCGCAGCGACATGACGAAGCGCAGGCCTTGCTCGGGTGCCGGCGACGCCGCCTCGACGAGCACTGCGCTGGGGTTGAACAGCGCGGCGGCCTCGTAGGAATATTCCTCGCTGAAATAGGCCCCGATCAGGCGACGCTGCGAATCGTTGGTTTCGGGCATCGACGGCAGGCTCGCCGCGATCGCGTCGAAGCGACGCAGCAGCATGGTGTCGACATCGCGGTGCCGCTCGTCGAGCGAGTCGGTGATGCGCGGCAACTCCTCCGCCAGCGCCGCAGCGTCGAGCGTCATCACCCGATCGACGATGACCTGCACGCGCGAATGGCCCGGCGCGCGAAAGGCCTCGGGATATTCCAGTTCGAATGGCCGCACCACGGTCCGCGCGGGGTCGGGACGGAGGATCAGATCGTGATGGTCAAGAACGGGTGTTTGCGCTGGCATCGACTAACCCTCTGATAGCACGGAGCAAGAAGTGCCGCGCGCTCGCGCCGCTCAACGCGCCGCCGCGGTGCGCGATCCGACCTTGCCCGTGTCAAACCGTTTCCGGCGGATCGAACGGCCCCGCCGCCCGATCCCCCGGTAGCGCGTGCTACAGGCTTGGCCGAAGAAACACCACGCACCAGCGGCAGCACGGGTCGCAATCCGTTTCGCCTTGCGCGTCAGACGCTCGCGACGCGTTGGCCGCTTCTGCGGCGCGCGGCACCGCCGAGCATGCCAAAGCCCACCACCATCATGGTCCACGTCGCCGGCTCGGGCACCGCCAATGTGTCGAGATAGCTCTGATAGATTTGCCCCGTCGTCTCGGTCGAATAGGTCAGCGCATCGACGCTGAGGTTCCAGCCGATGGCGTCGAACGCGGCCAGGTCGAGGCCGGTCACCGCACCGGTCTGCGAATAGCAGAAGGTCGGATCCATGATGCCGTTGCCGACCGCACAGCCCGCGGTGTCCTTCCAGTGCGACGCCTGGTCGCCGTCTCCATTGTAGAGGCCGGTCGCAAAGCTGTTGCCGAACAACGCGGTTGCCCCGCCGTCGACCGAGAAATAGGGCGTGCCCCCGACGGTCAGGTCGAGCACGGGATCGTTGCCGGGCACCAGCCCGTTCGGGTCGCGGCTGTATCGGAACATGTCGAGCGCGCTGAACAACGCCGTGTCATTGATATCGAACGGTACCACCCCCGCTCCAGGACCTTTGGGGGAGCCATAAACGTCAGGATAGTCCACACCCGAGACAAAGCCGAGCGCATGGCCGATCTCGTGGATCGCAACGCCGATGAAGTCGATGGTGTTGGCGGAGATGCCATCGCGTGGATCGAAATCGAACCCGAAGCTGCTGCTGAAGGTCACGCTGCCGTCGGCTTCGCCCGGCGTGTCCACGGTGCCGCCGATCGCCTTGACCACCGACGAGTTCAGGGACAAATCCGTGCTCGAGACCTGGCCGGCGGTGACGTATTGATAGGCATCCCCGACATTCTGCGTGCCGGTGGCATCGACCCCGTTGGTAATGAAGGTCGCAGCGCCCCCCTTCAACGTCGGCAGGACGATATTGCCGTCGATCGCGGAATTGCTCTTGGTCGCGAGCACCCCGTTTTCCCAGTTCTGCACCGTATAGTCCACCGCCCGACTGCTAGTCGATCCGATGATCCCCGGTCCCAGCGGGCCAAACTGTACGTCGAGATTGATCACCGCAGTATTGGTGAACATCTTCGACCAATAGTCCGCGGCAACGGCAAATCCCAGCGCCGCCGGAGACCCGGTCACCCCACCCTGATCGACGAGCTTGATCGTGGATGCATTCCCGTTCGCCGTCGCAAAGAACGCAACTCCGCAGAACAGCGCGATTTTCTTCTTCATACACTTCGCCCCCCGGCCATGTTTGTAGAAAATTCTTACCGTATTGGGGAGAGTGGCATGTCTTAACAATTCGTCAAGCAAAGGATGTATGTTCTATACATCAAACAGGGTGTGCGACGGACCAGGCTGTCACGCGGGATGGCCAAGTCCTGCCCGGCCCGGCGCAACCGCTGCCGGGACGCGCCCGGCAGCCTGTCGTCGCGGCGCGTTTCGAGCCACGCCGGGAAACCCGGCCTGCTCGCTCAGCGCGCGATCCCGCCGGCCGCCAGCACCGCGAGCGTCACGAGCTCGCTCGCGGTCGAGGTCATCGGCGCGATCTGGACCGATTTCTCCATGCCCACCAGCATCGGACCGATCACCGCATCGCCGCCGAGCTCGCGCAGCAGCTTGGCCGAGATATTGGCCGACTGCAGCCCCGGCATGATCAGCACGTTGGCTGGCCCCGACAGCCGCGCGAACGGGTAGTTCGCGAGCTGCTTGGGGTTGAGCGCCACGTCGGGGGCCATTTCGCCCTCATATTCGAACCCGACCTGACGCGAGTCGAGCACGCCGACCGCGGCGCGGATATTCTCGAGCCAATTGCCCTCCGGATTGCCGAAGGTCGAATAGCTGAGGAACGCGACGCGCGGCTCATGGCCCATGCGGCGTGCGACCAGCGCAGTCTGCTCGGCAATGTCCGCGAGTTCCTCGGCCGACGGACGCTCGTTGATCGTCGTGTCCGCCATGAAGACGGTGTGGCTCTGCCCGACCATCAGATGGATGCCGAACGGAATCTGCCCCTCGGCCGGATCGATCACGCGGCGGACTTCGCGCATCGTGTGCGCATAGGTGCGGGTGATGCCGGTGATCATCGCATCCGCCTCGCCGAGCTGGAGCAGGACCGCGCCGAAGATGTTGCGATCCTGGTTGATCATCCGCTCGCAATCGCGCCGCAGGTAGCCGCGCCGCTGGAGCCGGTTGTACAGGAAATCGACCATCCGCGGCACGAGCGGCGAATTGCGGCTGTTGTGAAGCTCGTAGCTGTCGGGATCGGCGACGCCGAGCGAACGCAGCCGGTCCGGCACGTCGTCGCGCCCGACCAGCACCGGCGTGCCGTAGCCGCCATCCTTGAACGCGATCGCCGCGCGCAGCACGACTTCCTCTTCGCCTTCAGCGAACAGCACGCGCTTGGGGTGCGCCTTGGCGCCCTCATAGGCAAGCGTCAGCACCGAGGTGGTCGGGTTGAGCCGCGCCCGCAGTTTGTCGCGATACGCTTCGAGGTCGAGGATCGGCTTGGTCGCCACGCCCGAATCCATCGCCGCCTTGGCGACCGCGACGGGGATGATCTCCATCAGCCGCGGATCGAACGGCGTCGGGATGATATATTCGGGGCCGAAGGTGTGGTGCACGCCGTACGCGACCGCGACTTCCTCGGGCACCTGCTGGCGCGCGAGTGCCGCCAGCGCGCGGGCGGCGGCGAGCTTCATCTCGTCGTTGATCGTCGTCGCGCGCACGTCGAGCGCGCCGCGGAAGATGAACGGGAAGCACAGGACGTTGTTGACCTGATTGGGGAAGTCCGAACGCCCGGTCGCGATGATGGCATCGGGTCGCGCCGCCTTGGCTTCGGGCGGGGTGATCTCGGGATCGGGATTGGCCATAGCGAAGATGATCGGTTTGGGCGCCATCTTCATCAGCTCGTGCGCGGGCAGCGCGCCCGCCGCCGAAACGCCGATGAACACGTCGGCGCCGTCGAGCGCCTCGGCGCGGGTCCGCTTGGTCGTGTTGACGGCGTGCGCCGACTGCCACTGGTTGATGTCCGCGCGACCCTGGTAGATCACCCCGCCCAGGTCGATCATTGTGAGATGGTCGCTGGGCAGGCCCATCGTCTTGATCAGCTCGGCGCAGGCGATCGCCGCCGCGCCCGCGCCGTTCATCACGACCTTGGTGGTCTTGATGTCGCGGCCGGTAAGGAACAGCGCGTTGATCAGGCCCGCCGCGCAGATGATTGCGGTGCCGTGCTGGTCGTCATGGAACACCGGGATGTTCATCCTGGCGCGCAGCGTCTGCTCGATGATGAAGCATTCGGGCGACTTGATGTCCTCGAGGTTGATGCCGCCGAAGCTCGGCTCCATCAGCTCGATCGCGTCGATCAGCCGGTCGGGGTCCTCGGTCTTGAGTTCGATGTCGATCGCGTCGACGTCGGCGAAGCGTTTGAACAGGACCGCCTTGCCCTCCATCACCGGCTTGGACGCGAGCGCGCCGAGATTGCCCAGCCCGAGGATCGCGGTGCCATTGGAGATGACCGCGACGAGGTTGCCCTTGGCGGTATAGTCGTACGCAAGGCTCGGATCGGCGGCGATCGCCAGAACGGGAACCGCGACGCCGGGCGAATAGGCGAGCGCGAGGTCGCGCTGCGTCGCCATCGGCTTGGAGGCGATGATCTCGATCTTGCCGGGGCGTCCCTCCGAGTGGAACAACAGCGCTTCGCGCTCGGAAAACTGGACGTTCGATTCTTCGGACATGGGGGACGCACTCCTGATTGGGGCAGCCTTAAGCAGACTTTGGCTGGATGGGAACGCCTCTAGTCGACGCTACGGCTGTCGAAGGCGGCGCGCGCCGCGGTGATCCGGTCGACATTCTGCGCCGCCCACGCCCACACCCCGCAGAAGGCCTCGGCCAGCGTGAGTCCGAGATCGGTCAGGCGGTATTCGACCTTGGGCGGGATCACCGGATGAATCGTCCGGATCACCAGCCCGTCCCGCTCCATCTGGCGGAGCGTCTGGGTGAGCATCTTCTGGCTGATCCCTTCGACCAGCTGCGCGATCCGCGAGAAACGCAGTTCGCCGTGCTCGGTCAGCACTTCCAGCGTGATCATCGTCCATTTGTCCGCGACGCGCCCGATCACCTCGGTGACGAGCGCCTCGATCCGGGGGTCGAGATCTTGCGGATAGTCATGCGAGACGGCCACTCGGTTTCCTCTCGGTAAGTACCATACATTGCGGTGCCTACTTTCCGTTGGAGAGTACACGTCATATTTGCGGCTGGCCACTCGGGGGCAGGAGAAGCAGCATGAAGATGACCGACAACACCATTCTCATCACCGGCGGCGGGTCGGGCATCGGCCGGGCGCTCGCCGAACAGTTTCACGCACGCGGCAACCACGTCATCGTCGCCGGGCGCAGGGCGGAACCGCTGGAGGCGCTGGCGCGCGACCTGCCGGGGATCGCGACCGCCTTGCTCGACGTCGCGGACGCAGCCGACATCACCCGCTTTGCGGCGCGGATCGTCGCCGATCATCCGGCGCTCAACGTCGTGGTCCACAATGCCGGGATCATGCGGCCCGAGAACATGGCGGCCGAGCGCTATGACCTCGCCGACGCCGAGGCGATGATCGCGACCAACCTGCTCGGCCCGATCCGGCTGACCGCCGCGCTGCTCCCACAGCTGCGCAAACAGGCGGATGCGGCGATCCTGACGGTGTCGTCGGGGCTGGCGTTCGTGCCGCTGGTCGTCACGCCGACCTATTCCGCGACCAAGGCGGCGATCCACAGCTGGTCGCAGTCGCTGCGGTCGCAGGTGGCGGGGCTCGGGATCGACGTGATCGAGATCGCGCCGCCAGCGGTCGCGACCGACCTGATGCCGGGACAGGCGACCAACCCCAATTCGATGCCGCTCGATGCGTATATCGCCGAGACGATGGCGCTGCTCGAGGCGAACCCGGCGGGGCCGGAGAATACCGTAGAGCGCGTCAAGTTCCTGCGCGATGCCGAACGCGAGGGGCGGTACGATGCGGTGTTCGGGATGCTCAACGGCGGGTGAGCGTGGAAGGGGCGCCGGATGGTCACACCCAACCGGCGTCACCCTGAACTCGTTTCAGGGTCCACCGTTCCGCAAAGGCGGTCCGAGCCCGTTGCGCGGTGGATGCTGAAACAAGTTCAGCATGACGGAAGGAGAAAGACCCCGCTCTGGGATCCCTCGTGCATCCACACCATGACGCGCGGCGGTTTCTTCGCTACCCAGCGGCAATGCCCGCCGCTTCTCCCGCCCCTGCCCCGACCTCCCCCGCCCCCACGCCGATGATGGCGCAATATCTCGCGCTCAAGGCGGAGGCGGCGGATTGCCTGTTGTTCTACCGGATGGGCGATTTCTTCGAACTGTTCTTCGAGGACGCCAAGATCGCCGCCGCCTGCCTCGACATCGCGCTGACCGCGCGCGGCGAGCATCTCGGCGTGCCGATCCCGATGTGCGGCGTGCCGGTCCATGCCGCCGACGGCTATCTCGCGCGACTGATCAAGGCGGGGCACCGCGTCGCGATCGCCGAGCAGACCGAAAGCCCCGCCGAGGCCAAGAAGCGTAGCGGTAAGACATTGGTTTCACGTGCAATTGTCCGGCTGGTGACAGCGGGCACGCTGACCGAGGAAGCTTTGCTCGACGCGCGCACCGCCAATTGGTGCGTCGCGATCGGCGAGGCGGGCGGCGGAGTCGCGATCGCCGCCGCCGATATCTCGACCGGCCGGTTCGAGCTGATCGCCTGCGACGCCGCCGGGCTGGGCGCCGAGATCGCCCGCCTCGCCCCCGCCGAGACGATCGTGTGCGACGATAGCCACTTTGCCGATCTCGCCACGATGCTCCGCCCGCGCGCCGAGTTCGACAGCGCGCGTGGCGAGGCGCGGCTCAAGGCGCTCTACGCGGTCGCGACGCTCGACGGGTTCGGGCAGTTCGACCGCGCCGCGCTATCGGCGGCGGGGGGCCTCGTCGCCTATCTCGACCATACCGCCAAGGGCGCGATGCCGTTCCTCCGCCCGCCCCGGCTTGGTGCGAGCGCGCAGCACATGGCGATCGACGCCGCGACGCGCGAGAGCCTCGAACTGACCCAGACCACCACCGGCACACGCAAGGGCAGCCTGCTCGACTCGATCGACCGGACCGTCACTGCGGCGGGCGCGCGGCTGCTCGGCGCGGACATCGGCGCACCGCTGATGGCGCGCGGACCGATCGAGGCGCGGCTCGATCTGGTCGCGTTGCTGACCCATGACGGGGGATTGCGCGAGTCGCTTCGGGGGACGCTCCGCAGCATGGCGGATATCGGCCGCGCGCTCGGGCGGCTCGCTGCGGGGCGCGGTTCGCCGCGCGATCTCGGACAGTTGCGCGACGGGCTCGACGGCGCATGGCGGCTCGGCGAGCGGCTGGGCGGGATCGCTGCGCCCCCGGCATTGCTCACCGACCTTGCCCCGCGGCTGCGCGGGCATGGCGCGCTGATCGACCTGCTGACGCGCGCGCTGGTCCCCGCGCCGCCGATCGATGCGTCGGACGGCGGTTATATCGCGGCGGGCTATGACGCCGCGCTTGACGATCTGCGCGATGCGGGCGCGGGCGGGCGGCGCGCGATTGCCGCGCTCGAGGCGGATTTCCGCGCGCGGACCGGGGTGGCGCAGCTCAAGATCCGCCACAACGGCGTGCTCGGCTATCATATCGAAGTTCCCGCACGCTCGGCAGACGGCCTGATGAAGCCCGACAGCGGGTTCATCCACCGCCAGACGATGGCGGGCGCGGTGCGCTTCAACGCGCCCGAGCTCCACGAGGTCGCGGCCAAGGTGACGCAGGCGGGTGCCCATGCGCTCGCGGCGGAGGCGGCGCATCTCGAGGATCTCGTCGCCGCCGCGCTCGACCGGCGCGAGGCGATCGCGGCGACCGCCGACGCGCTCGCGCGGCTCGATGTCGCGGCGGCGCTCGCCGAGCGCGGTTGCGAAGGCGGCTGGGCGCGGCCCGAGCTGGTCGACCACGCCTGTTTCGACATCACCGGCGGGCGTCACCCGGTGGTCGAGGATGCGCTGGCGAAACGCGGCGAGCGGTTCGTCGCCAATGACTGCCGCCTGTCGGAGGATTCGCGGCTATGGCTCGTCACCGGGCCCAACATGGGCGGCAAATCGACCTTCCTGCGCCAGAACGCCGCGATCGCGGTGCTCGCGCAGGCGGGGAGCTTCGTCCCCGCGACAGCGGCGACCTTGGGGCTGGTCGATCGCCTGTTCAGCCGGGTCGGCGCATCGGACAATCTCGCGCGCGGGCGCTCGACCTTCATGGTCGAGATGGTCGAGACCGCCGCGATCCTCGCGCAGGCGACCCCGCGCAGCTTCGTCATCCTCGACGAGGTGGGGCGCGGGACGTCCACCTATGACGGTCTCGCGATCGCCTGGGCGGTGGTCGAGGCGATCCATGACGACAATCGCTGCCGCTGCCTGTTCGCGACGCATTATCACGAGCTGACCCGGCTGGCGGAGCGGTGCGAGGCGCTGACGCTCCACCACGTCCGCGCGCGCGAATGGAAGGGCGAGCTGGTGCTGTTGCACGAAGTGTCCGAGGGGCCGGCGGACCGCTCCTACGGGCTGGCGGTGGCGCGGCTCGCGGGGTTGCCGCCGGTGACGATCGCGCGCGCCAAGGCGGTGCTGGCGAAGCTCGAGGCGGGGCGTGCCAAAACCGGCGGGCTGGCGGCGGGGCTCGACGACCTGCCGCTGTTCGCCGCCGCGATCGAGGCGGAGGAAGAGGAATGCGACGCGATCCGCGCCGAGGTGGAGGCGCTGGATGTGGATGCGCTGACGCCGCGCGAGGCGCTGGAGACACTATACCGGTTGAAGGGGTTGGCGCGGGGGTAGCATGGTTCCCCGGTTACTTCTTCGGCGAAGGCCGGGGCCCAGTTGCGGGCGTTTTGCCAACGGGGCGCAACGCGCGAACAATCGGCGTTCTGCTCCTGGGCCCCCGTATGTGGAAACTGTGGCATGAAGGGTGCGGGCGGGAGACCGTTGGGCCCCTGGTACACACGATACCGTAGTCTGGCTCGGTTCCCCGCCCGCGTTGGACGTGTACCTGAACAGTTGCACGAGGCTGCACCACCAGACCTCGCATCACGGGGACAGGCATCATGACACTACACCCGTATACGCTCGGAATCGATATCTCCAAGCATCATCTCGACGTTTATGATTCGCGCGACGCGACGACGCGACGGATCGCCAATACCGCGCCGGAAGTGACCACGCTGGCGCAGGCGCTGACGGGGCGCGACTGTCTGGTCGTGCTCGAGGCGACCGGCCACTATGACGGCACGCTACGCCGCGCGCTGGCCGAGGCGGACGTCGTGCATGCCCGCGTTAATCCCGAGCAGGCGCGCCACTTTGCGCGCGCCACGGGCAAGCGGGCCAAGACCGATGCGATCGACGCGCGCATGCTCGCCGAGCTCGGTCAGCGCCTCGCGCCGCGCCCCTGCCCACCCGATGATCCCGCCCGCAGCGCGCTTGCCGGGCTCAGCCGGCGGCGCGACCAGCTCGTCGCGATGCGCAAGCAAGAGCGCACCCGGCGCGGCGAACTGGACGATCCGCTTCTCGTCGAATCGCTCGACGCGCATCTCGCCTGGCTCGATCAAGCGGTCACTCAGCTGGACCACGCGATCGCCGAGCTCGTGCGCACCACGCCGCCACTCGCACACGATGCAGCACTGCTCCGCTCGGTCCCCGGCATCGGGCCCGTCGCCGCTACCGTCCTGCTTGCCCAACTGCCTGAACTGGGTAGCATCTCTGCCAAGCCGATCGCCGCGCTCGCCGGTCTCGCCGGTCTCGCTCCGTTCAACAACGACAGCGGCGCCTTCCGCGGCAAGCGTTCTGTCCGCGGCGGACGGACCCGCGTACGGCAGGCGCTCTACATGGCCGCGCTGACCGCGGCGCGCTCCAAAACCATCCTCGGCGATTTCCACCAACGCCTGCGAGACGCCGGCAAGCCGCCTAAGCTTGCCCTGATCGCGCTCGCTCGAAAGCTGCTGACCACCCTCAACGCCATCGTCAGAGCACAAAGCCCCTTCGCGAAAGCATGACTGTCACACAGTTGCCGGCCTTCGCCGGGGAAGCGCCCTTATGGAAGCCGCCCGCCTTACCCACCGGGGCAATTCACCCCCGCGCCACCACGGTATAGGTCATCTCGCGCCGCACCTCGAACCCCAGCGCGCGATACAGCGCCACCGCAGGGTTGTCGGCGTAACTGTGCAGGAACACCCCCTCCCCGCGCTCCAGCAGCGGTACGAGCACAGCTTCCATCAACGCCCGCGCGAAGCCCTGCCCGCGATAATCCGGATGCGTGCACACCGCGCTGATCTCGCTGAACCCCGGCACCTTCATCCGCTCGCCCGCCATCGCGACCAGCCGCCCGCCGCGCCGCACGCCGATATAGCCCCCCTGCAGATGCGTCTTCGCGAAGAACGGCCCCGGCGCGGTGAGCGTCGCAAGGTCGAGCATTTCGCCCGCATCGGCATCCCCCAGCGGCACGATCTCCACCGCGCGGGCGGCGCGGTTCAGCCGGGTCGCAACCATCTGGTTCAGCCGCCGCTCCGACACCACGACTGTCCCGGGAAGCGGCGCCGCCGCGCCGACGCCAAGCAGTCCGAGCGTCCCGCCCTCCGCTATCAACCCGGCAAGCGCGTCCAACGCCTCGGGCGACTCATCCGCCGCGGCGCCGAACAGGTTGACGTCGGGCCTGAACCGCACCGCGCGCGAATCCCCAAGCGCGAGCGCGGCATGGCGTCCGGTCAGACTATGCCAGATTGGTCGGTCGAGCGGGGCGTCGGAGCGCGTATCGGTCATGCCACTCCCTGACCACCCAGGGTCCACGGCCGCATCCCACGCCTTGCTCCCAAACATGCGCGCGCGGTCACGCCGACCCGATCGTCAGCACCGCATCCCCGATCGGCACGGTATCGTGCAGCAACCGCAGGTCGAGATGCGTCGTGCCATTGTCGTCGCTGATGACGTCGACGAACTCATGGTCGACCAGGATCGTCTCGCGCCCATAGCGTTTGCCCCCCAGCGACTGGCTTGCCAGCAGCGTGTCGATCCCGCTCACCGACAGCGTCAGGATGAATCGCTCGGTACCGTTGGCGAGCGCGTCCAGCACCGGGCTGTCGTCGTCCAGGATATGCACCAGCGTCCACGCCAGCCCGAGCATCGGGTTCTGGTTCCGTACCAGGGGCAGTTCCGTCATCCGCCGGAAGGTACGGCCGTCCCCGACATGAACCAGCTCGAGCCAGCTCATCTGCGCGGTCGCATCCGCCAGCGGGCGCGAGCGTTTCGACGCGATCCGCGCCATCAACGCACGCTTGCCCTGATAGCGCCCGATCACCGCGACGTCGCTGAAGATCAGGCTCTCGCGCGGTCGGGCGAAGCGCGCGAAGATCAGCCCGGTGATCGTCGCGGAAAAGAACAGCCCGATCAGGATCTCGACCGCGGCGATCGCATGGCCCAGGCGGGTCACCGGTGCCATCACGCCATAGCCGACCGTCCCCAGCGTATCGACCGAGAAGAAGAAGCCGTCGACCACCGACCCCGGCGCCATCGTCCCGATCGCACCGGGGAGCAGCGCGTAGATCGTCCCGAACACCAGGTTGATCGCGACGAAGCTCGCCGAGACGAGCGCGATGAACCACGGCCAGCTCATCTCCATCACCCAGTAATAGAGATCGTCATAGGGCGACGGCGCGCCGGTCTTCACCGCGGGAAACCCGCCCAACTGGACGATCTGGCGACGCGGATGTCTGGTCATGTCGATCAGCCTTGGCGAAGCGCGCAAGTCCGTCAAGCCGCGTGACGTTCCCCGGCGCACATCCTATCTAGCGGGAATGCCCCCCCGTTTCGAATCTCTGCCGCAACGGCGTTCGATCATCGACCGCCGCACCGTCGCCGATGCCCTCGCCGCGCTGGACGGCGACCGTACCGCGCTCCGCGCCGCCGCGACGCTGCTGCTCAAACAGGCGCTCGACGCTGGCCGCGCGGAGATCGGGCGGCGACTGGTCGAGCATCCCTCGCGTGGGCTCGAGGCCGCGGCTGGCCAGGCGTTCCTGACCGATCAATTGCTCCGGTTGCTCTATGATTTCACGGTCCAGCGAGTCTACCCGGTCAGCAACCCCACCGCCGCTGAGCGGATCACGATCATCGCGGTCGGCGGCTATGGCCGCGGCGAGATGGCGCCCTATTCGGACATCGACGTCGGGTTTCTCACCCCGGGCAAGCAGCCGCCCTGGGCCGAGCAGGTGATCGAGACGATGCTCTATGCACTGTGGGACCTGGGGCTGAAAATCGGGCACAGCAGCCGGTCGCTCGACGAAATGGTGCGGCAGGCGAAGAGCGACGTGACGATCCGCACCGCCTTGCTGGAGGCGCGCTACGTGTGGGGCGACCAGCCGCTGTACGACGAGGCCGCGCATCGCTTCAAGGCGGAGGTCCAGGCCGATACCGCGCGCCAGTTCATCGCGGACAAGCTCGCCGAGCGGGACGTGCGGCACCACAAGATGGGCGACACACGCTATGTCGTCGAGCCCAACGTCAAGGAGGCCAAGGGCGGGCTGCGCGACCTGCACACGCTCTTCTGGATCGGCAAATACGCGTATAACGTCACCGAGCCGGGCGAACTGGTCGAGGCGGGTCTGCTCAGTCGCGACGAATATCGCCAGTTCCACCGCGCCGAGAATTTCCTGTGGGCGGTGCGCTGCCACCTCCACGCGATTTCGGGTCGCGCCGAGGACCGCCTGACTTTCGACCTCCAGCGCGAGATTGCCGAGCGGATGCGCTTCGCCGACCGCCCGGGCAAGTCCAAGGTCGAGCGGTTCATGCATTATTACTTCCTCCAGGCGCGCACCGCGGGCGACCTGACGGGGGTGTTCCTCGCGCATCTTGACGAAAAGTTCGCGGCGCGCGGGCGGCGTTTCGGTTTCCCGGTGCTGCGGCGCTCGCCGCGTAAGCTCAACGGGTTCACGCTGGTGCGCGGGCGGCTCGCGCTGCCCTCGGACGATTTCCTGGCAGAGAAGCCGGTCCGGCTGATCGAGCTGTTCGCGCTTGCGGACAAGCATGGGCTCGAGATCCATCCGCTGGCGATGCGCGCGGCGTCGCGCGACGCGAAGCTTGCCGACGAGATCCGGCAGGACCCGACCGCGAACGCGTTGTTCCTCGACGTGCTGACCAGCCGCCGCGACCCTGAGACGGTGCTGCGCTGGATGAACGAGACAGGCGTGTTCGGGCGCTTCGTTCCCGATTTCGGCCGCGTCGTCGCGCAGATGCAGTTCGACATGTATCATCACTACACCGTCGACGAGCATACGATCCGCGCGATCGGGCTGCTCGCGCGGATCGAGCGCGGTGAGCTCGATGCCGATCACCCGCTGTGTGCCGCGCTGCTCAAGCAGATCGTCTCGCGCCGCGCGCTGTATGTCGCGGTGCTGTGCCACGATATCGCCAAGGGGCGCGGCGGCGACCATTCGATCCTTGGCGCGGAGGTCGCCGAACGGCTTGCACCGCGGCTGGGGTTGAGCCCGGCGGAGACCGAGACGGTCGCGTGGCTCGTCCGCTGGCATTTGCTGATGTCCGCGACCGCCTTCAAGCGCGACCTGTCCGATTTCAAGACGATCCTCGATTTCACTGCCGTCGTTCAAAGTCCCGAGCGGTTGCGGCTATTGCTGGTGCTGACCGTGGTCGACATCCGCGCGGTCGGACCCGGGGTGTGGAACGGCTGGAAACGCCAGTTGCTCGCCGATTTGTACGAATCGGGCGAGGAAGTGCTGCGGCTTGGCCACAAGCAGAAGGGCCGGACCGAACGGATCGCCGCGAAGCAGAGCGCGCTGCGCGAGACGTTGGGGTGGGACGATGCGAGGTTCGGATCGCTCGTCGCGAAACTGCCCGAACCCTATTGGGTCGCCGAGCCCGAGGACGTGATCGCCGACAATGCCGCGCTGATCGCGCAGGCCGGTGAGACCGCCCTGGCGATTGCGGCGCGGGTCTATCCCGAGCGCGGCGCGACGCTGGTGACGGTCTATGCCGCGGATCATCCCGGGTTGTTCTATCGGATCGCAGGTGCGATCAGCATTGCCGGGGGGAACATCATCGACGCGCGGATCCATACGACGCGCGACGGCATGGCGCTCGACAATTTCCTGGTGCAGGATCCGATGGGCCGTCCGTTCGACGAGGCGGGGCAGCTGGTGCGGCTCAAGAAGGCGATCGAGGACGCGCTCGCCAACCGGGTCAAGCTGGTCGAGCGCCTGCTGGCGAAACCGCTGGTGCGGACGCGTGCGGAAGCCTTTCCGATCGCTCCCAACGTATTGATCGACAACAAGGCGTCGAACCGGTTTACCGTCATTGAGGTCAACGCGCGCGACCGGCCCGCGCTGTTGCACCAACTCGCGCACGCACTGTTCCAGTCGAAGGTGACGATCCATTCGGCGCATGTCGCAACGTACGGCGAGCGCGCGGTCGATACGTTCTATCTTACCGACCTAACGGGCGAGAAGATCGGTGCCGGAAGTCGGTTGCGCACGATCGAGCGCCGCCTGCTAGGTGCTGCGGCGGGGGAGCGGCTGGTGGAGGCAGCGTAGCTTACGATGCGGCCTCCCCAGCGACGGCCGGGGCCCAGTTGCGCAGGTCGTGGTAAAAGGCGTTGCGCCTTCAACACCCACCGGTCCTGCTGGGCCCCGGCCGTCGCCGGGGAAGCACATCGGGCGTTACTTCGGCGCGAGGACCATCAGCATCTGACGGCCTTCCATGCGCGGATAGGCCTCGACCTTGGCGGTCTCGGTCACGTCGGCCTGGACGCGCTGGAGCAGCGCCATGCCGAGCTGGCCGTGGCTGAGCTCGCGGCCGCGGAAGCGGAGCGTGATCTTGACCTTGTCGCCTTCGTCGATGAACTCGAGCACCTTCTTCATCTTGGTGTCGTAATCGTGGTCATCGATGTTCGGACGCATCTTGATCTCCTTGATCTCCTGCGTCTTCTGCGACTTGCGCGCGAGGTTCGCCTTTTTCTGCGCCTCGTACTTGAACTTGCCGACATCGAGGAACTTGGCGACGGGCGGATCGGCGTTGGGCGACACCTCGACCAGGTCGAGACCGACCTCGCGCGCCTGCTCCATCGCCTCGCGCGTGTACATCACGCCAAGGTTCTCGCCGTCCTGGTCGATCACGCGGACCTTGGCGGACTGGATGAATTCATTGAAGCGAGGGCCATTCATCGGCGGCGCCTGGCGGTTCATCGGGGGTCGGATAGGTGTAGCTCCTCTGGTTGTTGACAGGTGTATATAGGGGTTTTCGGGGGAAAACGAAAGATGCGGTCGTGTAGGATGTGACGATCCGGGCAGGGGGTGTTTTCGCGCTGCAAGACTCCCCTCCCCTTCAGGGGAGGGGCTGGGGGTGGGGAAGTGTCTCACCGAGCGTGGCGCCTGATACTGCCCCACCCCAACCCCTCCCCTAAAGGGGAGGGGCTAAGAAGGAGCCGGTTACAGGTCCGGGGCCTTGGCGGCCTCGGTCAGCATCGCGATCGCGTCGTCGAGCGTCAGGAATTGCTGCCGCTCGCTGCCCAGCTGGCGCAGCGCGACCTTGCCTTCCTCGGCTTCGCGCTTGCCGACGACGAGCAGGTTCGGGACCTTCGCCAGCGAATGCTCGCGCACCTTGTAGTTGATCTTCTCGTTGCGCAGGTCGGTCTCGACCCGGATTCCCGCCGCCTTGAGCTTCTCGGCAACCTGGCGCGCATAATCGTCTGCATCCGACACGATCGTCGCGACCACCGCCTGCACCGGCGACAGCCACAGCGGGAAGCGTCCGGCGTGATGCTCGATCAGGATGCCGATGAAACGTTCGAACGTCCCCAGAATCGCGCGGTGGAGCATGATCGGGCGATGGCGTTCGCCGTCGGCGCCGACATACGAAGCGTCGAGTCGCTCGGGTAGCACGCGGTCTGACTGGATCGTGCCGACCTGCCACGTCCGCCCGATCGCGTCGGTCAGGTGGAATTCGAGCTTGGGCGCATAGAAGGCCCCCTCGCCCGGCAATTCCTCGAACTTCGCCTTGATCGAGTCGCTGAGGTTGGAGCCGAGCACCGCCTTGCGTAGCTCGTCCTCGGACTGGTCCCACATTTCCTCGGTGCCGAACCGCTTCTCGGGGCGCAGCGCCAACTTGACCGCATAATCCTCGAACCCGAGGTCGCGGTACACGCTGTCGAGCAGCTCGCAGAACTGCTGGACCTCTTCAACCAGCTGGTCCTCGCGGACGAAGATATGCGCGTCGTCCTGCGTGAACTGGCGGACGCGCATGATGCCGTGGAGCGCGCCGTGCGGCTCGTTGCGGTGGCAGCAGCCGAATTCGGCCATGCGGATCGGCAGGTCGCGATACGATTTGATCCCCTGGCGGAAAATCAGCACGTGCGCGGGGCAGTTCATCGGCTTCAGCGCCATCAGGTCGGCGGTGCCACTGAACACCGCGGCGTCATCCTCGGTGTTGGGAATCTCGTCGGGCACCACGAACATATTCTCGCGATATTTGCCCCAATGGCCCGACTGCTCCCACTGGCGCGCGTCCATCAGCTGCGGGGTCTTGACCTCGGCATAGCCTGCCGCGTCGAGCCGGCGGCGCATGTACGCCTCGAGCTGACGCCACAGGATGAAACCCTTGGGGTGCCAGAAGACCGAGCCCTGCGCCTCGGACTGGAGATGGAACAGGTCCATTTCCTGCCCGATCTTGCGATGGTCACGCTTGCCCGCTTCCTCGAGCATCGTCAGATGCGCGTCGAGCTGCTTCTTGTTGAGCCAGCCGGTGCCGTAGATGCGGCTGAGCATCGCGTTTTTCTGGTCGCCGCGCCAATAGGCACCCGACACGCGCGTCAGCTTGAACGCGTTCGGGTCGAGCTTGCCGGTCGAGACCATGTGCGGGCCGCGGCACATGTCGAGCCACTTGCCCTGACGGTAGATCGTCAGTTCCTCGCCATCGGGCAGCTCGGCGGCCCATTCCGCCTTGAACGTCTCGCCCTGCGTCTTCCATGTCTCGATCAGCTGCTCGCGGCTCCACACTTCGCGGACGAACGGCTCGTTGCGGCCGATGATCGCGCGCATTTCCGCTTCGATCGCGGGCAGGTCGTCGTCGGTGAAGGGCCGGTCCTTCGGCGCGAAGTCGTAATAGAAGCCGTCGTCGGTCGCCGGGCCGAAGGTGATCTGCGTGCCGGGGAACAGGTGCTGCACCGCTTCCGCCATGACATGCGCGAGATCGTGCCGCGCGAGTTCGAGCGCATCCGCTTCGTCGCGGGCGGTGACCAGCGCGAGCGCGCTGTCGCCATCGAACGGGCGCATGATGTCGCGAAGCTCGCCATCGACGCGCGCGGCGATCGCCGCCTTGGCGAGACCCGGACCGATCGCCGCAGCGATGTCCGCAGGCGTAGTCCCCGGGGCTACCTCGCGGACGGAACCGTCGGGTAGCGAGATGCGGAACAGCGCGGACATGAGGACAAGGACTTTCCGTGATGGATGGAAGCCGCGGCTTAAGCCGGGTGCGCCGATATAGGCAAGCGCGCGCGATCCGTCACCCTGTCGTGGAATCGGTGCCCCCGGCACGCGAAAAGGGGCACGCCCGGCGCGCCCCTCCCCGCTATCGGCAACGCCCTGTCCGTTCAGGCATAGGCACGCCGCGCGGGCTCGACCTGGAACCGGTCCGCCTGCGACGCGAGCTGGACGACCTCATCGGTCAGGTTGCGCGCCGCCGCCGAGGTCTGCTCGACCATCGCCGCATTCTGCTGGGTCGAAGTATCCATTTCATGCACGGCGCTGCTGACTTCGCTGATCGCGCTCGCTTGCGCCGCATTGTCGTTGGCGATCTGCTCGGCAAGGCGTGCCGCCTGCTCGCCCGAGGTCAGGATGACGCCGAACGCGCTGTCGACTTCCTGCACCGCATCCACCGCCGCACCGATGTCGAGGCGGGTCACACTCAACTGGTCCCGCGCGCGCTTGGCCTCTTCCTCCGCGCGCATCGCCAGCGCGCTGACGAGATCCGCGACCACCGCGAAGCCGCGTCCGGCATCACCGGCCCGACCCGCTTCCACCGCTGCGTTCATTGCGAGGACGCGGGTCTGGAACGCGATCTTGTCGAGCCCCTCGATCACGTCGTCGATCCCCTTGGCGCTGTCGAGCACACGAGTCATCGCCTGGACCGCGACATCGGTACGCGACCGACCCTCGAGCACTGCGGTCTTCGCCTGCTCGGACGTCTCGACCGACTGCGTCGCGGCGCGCGCTGTCGCCTTCAGCCGCGCATCGACCTGCTGGATCGCAGCGGCGGTCTGCTCAAGGCTCGCCGCGTTGCTTTCGGTCCGGCGCGCAAGGTCGCTCGCGGCCTGCGCGATTTCGCTCGAGCCGGTTTGGATGTTGCCGGTGCTCGACATCACCGAGCCGAGCAGCGTGCGCAAATTCGCAAGCGCCTCGTTGAACGCGGTCTTGAGCGGCTGATACACTGAGGGATAGTCCTCGACGATATCGGCGGTCAGGTCGCAATTCGACATCCGCGCGAAGTTTTCGGACATGCGCTGGACGATCTCGGAATTGCGCTGCGATTCTGCATTGAGCGAGATCTGCTCCTGCGCGGTCGCGCGGAACGTGTGCATCGCCTTGGTCATCCGTCCGACGCAATCCTTATAGTCGGTAAAGGCGATCGGGGTATCGAGGTCACCCGCAGCAAGACCCTCCATGCGCACCACCGTCGAAACATAGGGGACGCAGACCGCTTCCCGGAACAGATGCGCGAGAACGGCGCCCACGCCAGTCGCGCCGAGCGCGACCCACAATGCAACCGACGGCGACGCAAGCGCGGTCGCCAGTGTCGTCACGCCCAGCAACGCCACGAAAATTCCGTAAGACACCAACATTTTCATACGGATAGGCGCATCAGCCCGGAACCAGTTCATAAGAAATCCTCACGCTGTTGATGGCGTGCGACGCCACGCTGCCTCCATCATAGAAAGCGGGGTCGCCGGACGCGGCGCGGAGGAATCTTTTTTGCGTTAGGCGACGCCGAACGGCACCACACGATTGCCGCGATAATGACCGATCTCGGCGCGTCCCAAATACGGCACGCGCATTTCGCCGCACCAGCGCGTGATCATCGTCTCGATCGTCTCGCCCCACACCGGTTCGTTCGCCTGCACCTCGGTGATCTGCCCGAGCCGTACCCCGGCGATCCCCTTCAGCTGCGTCGCATGCGCCATGGTGAACAACATGCGGTCGATCCGGTACAGCGGCTCGGATACTTCTTCCACGATCAGGACGTGGTCCGTCAGGTCTGGCAGCCACGGCGACCCGATCAACCCGGTCAGGATCGCGAGGTTGAACGCCGCTGCGGGGCGCCCGTCCAGCCCGGGTTCCAGGACCGATCGGTCCTTCCTGGTCAGCCACAACAGCGCGCGGCTGAACCCGATCCCGCCGTCTCCGCTGCCGGCCGTGGAGACCATCGGCCCATGGACGGGCTGCCCGATCCGCGCGGCATAGAGCGCCCCGAGCAGGAACCCCATGTCCGAGAAACCGAGATAGGTCTTGCGCCGCGCCGCCGCGCCAAGCGCGGGGATCGCGGCCTGCAGGATCCGGTTAGAGCCATAGCCGCCGCGCGCGAACCAGATCGCATCGATCGTCGGATCGTTCGCTAGCTCGACGAAGGCCGCCGTCCGCACCGCGTCCGACCCGGCGAAATGCCCGTCCGACACGAAACATTGCGGGTGGACGACCAGATCGACCTCGGGCGCGACCACCGCCGCAAGCCCCTGCGCGCGCGCCGCGAGCGCCGCGTCGATGCCCCGCGCGGGGGCCACCACTCCGATCTTCATCACATTTCCCGTGGCGATTTCCGTTGACCCGCGATAGCGCCGCAGGATGACCAACGGCAAACCCTACTTCTTCGTCGGCATTGGCGGCAGCGGGATGATGCCGCTCGCGATGATCCTGGCCGGGCGCGGTGCCACCGTGGCGGGCTCGGACCGGACGCTCGACGCCGGACGCCTGCCCGCGAAGTTCGACGATCTTGCCGCCAAGGGCGTCACGCTGTTCGCGCAGGATGGCTCGGGCGTCACCTCGGCCGAACAGATCGTCGTCGCCTCGGCCGCGGTCGAGCCGAGCGTCGCGGACATCGTGGCGGCGGAGCGCGTCGGCGCGGCGCGGTTGAGCCGTCCCGAGCTGCTCGCCTCGCTCTTCAACGCGAGCACGCTGCCGATCGGCGTTGCCGGCACGAGCGGCAAGTCGACCGTGACGGGGATGATCGGCTGGATTCTCCACGCCTGTGGGCGCGACCCGACCGTGATGAACGGCGCGGTGATGAAGAATTTCGTGGCCGACGATGCCCCCTTCGCCAGCGCGCTGGTGGGCGATGGCGAAGCGTTCGTCAGCGAAGTCGACGAGAGCGACGGGTCGATCGCGCTCTATGCGCCGAAGATCGCGGTGCTCAACAACGTGAGCCTCGACCACAAGTCGCTCGAGGAATTGCGTACGCTATTCTCTGCTTTCGCGGCGAAGGCCGAGACGACGATCCTCAACGTCGGCGATCCCGAGGCGGCGGCACTGGCGCGCGGGTTCGATCCGGCGCGGCTGGTGACGTTCGCGATCGACCGGAGCGCGGACCTGCGCGCGACCGCCCTCGCCCCTGCCCCGTCCGCGATCACCTTCGACTTGGTGGCCAAGGGCGAGACGCAGCGCGTCCGCCTGTCGGTGCCCGGTGCGCACAACGTCTCCAACGCGCTGGCAGCGCTCGGTGCGGCCCGCGCAGCGGGGGTGCCGCTCAAGGAGGCGGTCAAGGCGATCGAGGGGTTCACCGGGCTCAAACGACGGTTCGAACTGGTCGGCGTTGCGGGCGGCGTCACCGTGATCGACGATTTCGGGCACAATCCCGACAAGATCGCCGCGACGCTGGCGACGCTTCACGCCTTCCCCGGCCGGTTGCTGGTGCTGTTCCAGCCGCATGGCTATGGCCCGCTCAAGGTCATGCGCCATGAACTGATCGCGATGTTTCGCGATCATCTTCGCGACGACGACCGACTGGTGCTGCCCGATCCGGTCTATCAGGGAGGCACCGTTTCGCGCGAAGTGACGAGCGCCGATATCGTCGCCGGGATCGGCGACCAGGCACGCCACATCCCCGACCGCGCCGATGCCGCGACCTGGCTGGTCGAGCAGGCGTGCCCCGGCGACCGGATCGTGGTAATGGGGGCCCGCGACGATACGCTCAGCCAGCTCGCCGCCGACCTGCTGGCCCGGATCGCCACCAAGTCCGGCGCGCCTGCCGCCTGAAGGAGAAGCTCATGTTCCGACGCCTGTTCCTCGACCATCCCGCCACCGTCGGCGAAAGCTACACCGAGCATTTCGGCGTCGCGTCGCGCTTCGGGATGACGATGATCGTCGGCGGGCTGGGCGCCGTGGTCCATGCGTTCGTGCCGGCCTGGTGCAAGACCAGCGGCAGCAGCACGGTCGCCAAGTTGCATCGCCAGATGGTCGTCAAGCGTGGCGAGGTCGCGCAGGTGCGCAGCGTCGATTACGTGATCTGACGCGCCTTACTATTCAACGTCTTAGTTCCCCGGCGAAGGCCGGGGCCCAGGGTTGCCAGACCCTACGCCCGTAACCCTGGACTCCCGCCTGCGCGGGAGAACGACGGTCAGTGAGACCACGCCTTCCCCCATCCGCGAGTAATGCAATGACCATCACCAAAGTCGAACGCCCCCGGCTCGCGTTCCACCGCACCAAGGGCACCGGCCCGACGGTCGTCTTCCTGCCTGGCTACGGGTCGGACATGACCGGCAGCAAGGCGCTTGCGCTCGAAGCCTGGGCGGCCGCGAACGGGCGCGGGTTCGTGCGGTTCGATTATGGCGGCTGCGGCAGGAGCGAAGGCGCGTTCGAGGACCAGACACTCGCCGACTGGCGCGACGACGTACTGAACGCGCTCGACCAGCTCGTTACGGGCCCCGCGATCCTGGTCGGGTCGTCGCTGGGCGGGTGGCTAATGCTGCTTGTCGCGCGTGACCATCCCGCGAAGGTCGCGGCGCTGGTCGGCGTCGCGCCCGCGCCCGACTTTACCGACTGGGGCTTCACGACCGAGGACAAGCTTGCCTTGCTGTCCGAAGGCCGGCTCGAACGCCCGTCGCCCTACGGTCCCGCGCCGACCGTCTACACCCGCGCCTTCTGGCAGTCGGGCGAAGCCAACCGGTTGATGGCGGGGGTCATAGCGGTCGATTGCCCGGTGCGCCTGCTGCAGGGAATGGCGGATGCCGAAGTGCCCTACAACCGCACCGTCCGGCTTGCCGAGCTGATCCGTTCAGCCGACGTGCAGGTGTCGTTGATCAAGGACGGCGACTACCGCCTGTCGCGCGAGTCCGATATCGCGCAGCTGATCCAGGCGATCGAGGATGTAACGCCCGCCTTATGATCCTGCTGCTCCTCGCCCAAGCCGCCGCCACACCGATGGGGCCCGCGCCCGTCGGCCCCGCCTCGACCGAACGGACGCGCTACGAGCATTGCCTCGACCGTGCGAACAGCGATCCGGCCGGGGCCGAGGCGGAAGCCGGGCAATGGAAGCTCGGCGGCGGCGCGTTCCTTGCGAGCCAGTGCCTCGGCATGGCGTACAGCCGCGAGCAACGCTGGCCCGCCGCCTCCGCCGCGTTCGAAGCCGCGGCGACCGCTGCCGAAAAGGCGAAGGATGCGCGCAGTGCAAACTACTGGGCACAGGCCGGCAATGCCTGGCTCGCCGCGGGCGATCCTTCCAAGGCCCGCACGGCGCTGGATGCCGCCATCGCGAGCGGGACGCTGACCGGGCTCCCACTCGGCGAAGCGCATCTCGACCGCGCCCGCGCGCTGGTTGCGGCGAACGATACCGAAGGCGCGCGCGACGATCTCGACCGGGCGCTCGGCGAAGTGCCGGCGGATCCGCTGGCCTGGCTGTTGTCGGCGACCCTCGCGCGGCGCGACGGCGACATGCCGCGGGCCAGGAAGGATATCGCCGAGGCGCTGCGGCTCGGCGGCGACGACAGCGACGTCCAGCTCGAGGCGGGAAACATCGCAGCGAAGGCGGGCGATGCGACCAACGCCAAGGCCGCGTGGCAACAGGCGGTCGACCTGCGGCCCGATAGTCCCTCGGGCAAGGCCGCGGCGGCTGCGCTGCGGCAGTTCAGCGGGGCACCATAGCCCGCCAGCAAGTCCCTGCCGTCAACGTACAAGAGCCCTCCCTGGCGAAGGCCGGGGCAAAGGGAGGTGGCCAATGGAACAATGCGCCGCCTTCTCAAATCGACGTGTCGCGCTTGGGCACCCGCCTTCGTCGGGGGCGCATTCTCTGCAGCCAGATCACGCCCCAGCCTAGCGAAGTGCAAAGGGCACCCCTATCTGACCAGGCAACCAAGGGAGCCCCAGCACGATGAAATATCTGCACACCATGATCCGTGTCACCGATCCGACCGCGACGATGGATTTCTTCAAACTGCTCGGGCTCGAGGAGGTCCGTCGGATCGACAACGACAAGGGCCGCTTCTCGCTGATCTTCCTCGCGGCCCCCGGCGATCATGACGCGCAGGTCGAGTTGACCCACAATTGGGATCCGGAAGAATATGACGGCGGCCGCAATTTCGGGCATCTCGCGTACCGCGTCGACAATGTCTACGAGACCTGCCAGCGGCTGATGGACGCCGGTGTGACGATCAACCGCCCGCCGCGCGACGGCTACATGGCATTCGTCCGCACGCCCGACGACATTTCGATCGAGCTGCTCCAGGATGGCGGCGCGCTCGAACCCGCCGAGCCGTGGGCCTCGATGCCGAATACCGGCGTCTGGTGATGGCGACCGATCTCGAGATCGTCTGCGTCCCCGCGCTCAGCGATAATTACGTCTGGCTGATCCACGATCCCGTCTCGAACGAGACGGTCGTGGTCGACCCGAGCGAAGCCGACCCCGTCATAGCGGCGGTCGGCGAGCGGGGCTGGACGATCTCGCAGATCTGGAACACCCACTGGCATCCCGATCACACCGGCGGCAACGCCGCGATCAAGGCGCTCGGCGCCAAGGTCAGCGGCCCATCTGCCGAAGCCGAACGGATCCCGACGCTCGACTACGGTTTGCGCGAGGGCGACAGCGTGCGAATCGGCAACCATGTCGCGCGCGTAATCGAGACGCCGGGTCATACCGCCGGGCACATCGTCTTCCACATGGTGGACGATGCGCTGCTGTTCAGCGGCGACACGCTGTTCGCCATGGGCTGCGGCCGCCTGTTCGAAGGCAATGCGCCGCAGATGTTCGGCAATATGCAGCGCCTCGCCGCGCTTCCCGACGAGACCGTCGTTTATTGCGCGCACGAATATACCGCGTCGAACGGCCGCTACGCCGCCGTCGCCGAGCCTGACAACGCCGGCATCACCGCGCGGATGCGCGACGTCGACGCACAGCGCGCGCTTGGCAGGCCGACCGTTCCGACGACGATCGCGCTGGAGCGCGCAACCAACCCGTTCCTTCGCGCGTCATCTGCACAACAGCTCGCCGAACGGCGCGCAGAGAAGGATGCTTTCCGCGGCTGATGGGAGTAGGATCACCGCCGGGGGCGACATCAGGAAGAGGATGATCGCGATGCTACGCTTGCTTTTGCCCGCCGCGCTGCTGGTCGCCGGCGGAACCGCCGTGTCGGCAGACAGCCGGGGTTTCCAGGAACGTCAGGCAGCAAAGGACCAGGCCGACCTCGCCAAGCAGCTGGCTGGACTTGTTCCCGGCAGGCCGCAGGAATGTATCCAGCAGCGCAACTACAATGACACGTCCCGAGTCGGCGACACGATCCTGTACAAGTTCAATCGCAACGACATTTATCGTACCGATACCAACGGTGGATGCTTCGGGTTGCGCCGGGGGGATGCGATCATCACCAAGAGCTACACCGGGCAATTGTGTCGCGGCGACATCATTCAGACGGTCGACCTCGTCTCGCGGGTGCCGAGCGGCAGCTGTACGTTCGGGCCGTTCGTCCGGTACCGCAAGCCGTGATCCGCCTAGCGCTGGCGATGCTCGCAATGGGCGCGACGACAGCTTCGGACACGCGTGATCTCGACAAGGCATTGGCAGGGCGAACCGCGGGCACAGCGGAAACCTGCCTGTCGACGAGCCGCCAGCTGACCCCGCAAGCGATGAACGATCATGTCCTGCTGTACCAGGACGGACCGCGGATCTGGCGAAACGACCTGCCGGCCGCCTGCCCCGGGCTCGATACCGACGCGATTATCGTGACCGAGATCCACGGCGGGCAGTTGTGCCGCAACGACATGATCTACACGTTGCAACGCGGGGGCATCGGCATTCCGGGGCCACGGTGTCGGATCGGCATGTTCGTACCGTGGAACAGGGTGAAGACGACACGCTGACCGGCCCGCATCACAACCACCCTGCCCCGGGTTTACGATACATTGAAGCGTGCCCAGTTCTACAGCACGAAACGGCTGAGGTCGGTATTGCGCGCGATCCCCGCCAGATGCGTCTCGACATAGCCCGCATCGATCGCGATCGTCTCTCCGCCACGATCCTCGGCGTTGAAGCTGATGTCCTCGAGCAGCTTCTCCATCACCGTCTGCAATCGCCGCGCTCCGATGTTCTCGACGTCGCCGTTGACCAGTGCCGCCATCTTCGCGATCGCGCGGATGCCGTCGTCGGTGAAGGTGATCGTCACGCCCTCGGTCGCGATCAGCGCGACATATTGCTGGGTGAGCGATGCCTTGGTGTCGCTGAGGATCGCAACGAAATCGTCTTCGGTCAATGCCTTCAGCTCGACCCGGATCGGCAGGCGCCCCTGCAGCTCGGGCAGCAGGTCGGACGGCTTGGCGACATGGAACGCGCCGCTCGCGATGAACAGCACATGGTCGGTCTTCATCGGCCCGTATTTGGTCGACACTGTCGTTCCCTCGATCAAGGGAAGCAGGTCACGCTGCACGCCTTCGCGGCTGACTGACCCGCCGCGCGCGTCGCTGACCGCGATCTTGTCGATCTCGTCGAGAAAGACGATCCCGTTCGCCTCGGCATCCGCCAAGGCCACGCGGCTCACCTCGTCCTGGTCCAAGCGCTTGTCGGCTTCTTCCTCGACGAGCTTGTCCCAGGCGGCGGGCACGGTCAGCTTGCGGCGCTTCATCTGGCCGCCGCCGAACGCCTTGCCCATCATCTCGGACAGGTTGATCATCTGCGCGCCGCCGCCAGGCATCTCGAACGGCATCTGCGGCGCGGCCTCGAGCTCGATTTCGATCTCGGTGTCGCGCAGATGCCCGTCGTGGAGGCGTTGGCGGAAGGCTTCCCGCGTTGCCTCGCTCGCGCCCTTGCCGGTCAACGCATCGAGCAGCCGTGCCATCGCCGCTTCCTCGGCCTTGTCCTTGACCGCGCTACGGCGGCGCTCTTTCTCCAGCCGGACCGCTTCCTCGACCAGATCGCGCGCGATCTGCTCGACGTCGCGGCCGACATAGCCGACCTCGGTGAACTTGGTCGCCTCGATCTTGATGAACGGCGCGTCGGCCAGCTTGGCGAGGCGGCGGCTGATCTCGGTCTTGCCGCAACCGGTCGGTCCGATCATCAGGATGTTTTTCGGGCTGACCTCGTCGCGAAGGTCATCCCCAAGCCGCTGGCGCCGCCACCGGTTGCGCAGCGCAACCGCAACCGCGCGCTTGGCATCGGCCTGCCCGATGATGTGCGCGTCGAGCGCGCGGACGATGGCCTTGGGGGTCAGGGAGTCGTTCATGGGTCTCTCTCGCGCCCGTCCCCTTCGGGAAGGGGTTGGGGTCTCTCTTAGGCCCCTCCCCTTCAGGGGAGGGGTTGGGGTGGGGCAGTTCTGGGTGATCGGGCGGGGGGCCTGTTTCACACGTCCCCACCCCAACCCCTCCCCTGAAGGGGAGGGGCTTTATGGGTTAGCTCGTTTCGAGGCTTTCCACGGTCAGCCGGTCGTTGGTGTAGACGCAGACCTCCGCCGCGATCGCCATTGCCTTGCGGCAGATCGTCTCGGCGTCGCTCTCGTAATCGACCAGTGCGCGTGCCGCCGCGAGCGCGTAATTGCCACCGGACCCGATCGCCGCGACGCCCGCTTCGGGCTCGAGCACGTCACCGTTGCCGGTCAGGATCAGCGTAACCTCCTTGTCGGCGACGATCATCATCGCTTCCAGGTTGCGCAGATATTTGTCGGTCCGCCAGTCCTTGGCCAGCTCGACCGCGGCGCGTAGCAGCTGCCCGTGATGCTGCTCGAGCTTGCGCTCCAACCGTTCGAACAGCGTGAACGCATCCGCGGTGGCGCCGGCGAAGCCCGCGATCACCGATCCGTCGCCGAGCCGCCGCACCTTCTTGGCGTTGGGTTTCATCACCGTCTGGCCCTGTGTCACCTGGCCGTCCCCGGCGATGACGACACGACCATTGCGACGCACGGACAGGATCGTAGTGCCGTGCCACACCGTTTCGTTTCCACTCATGGCAGCGATATGGGGCGGCGTTGGACGGGGTGCAATCGGTCGCTTGCGCAAGCGACCCTGGGTCGTCGATAACCGGCCGCAAACCCGGGGGAAAACGCACGATGTCGCATAACGGACATAAACCGGATCATCCGCTCGAACGCATGATCTTCTTCTCGGACGCCGTCTTTGCGATCGCGATCACGCTGCTGATCATCGAAGTCCATCCCCCGCATCTGCCGTTCGGGTCGCCGTGGCAGGCGTATGTCGCGGCGCTGCTGGCGCTGCTGCCCAATTTTGTCGGGTTTTTCGTCAGCTTCTTCGTCATCGGCGCGTTCTGGACAGGGCATCACCGCGCGTTCGGCCTTGCCGGCCATTATTCCGATCGTCTGGTCGGTCCCAATCTCCAGCTGCTGTGCGCCATCGTGTTCCTGCCGTTCGCGACGGCATTCATGAGCGCCAATGCCGGCATGCTCGTACCATCGATCGTCTATGCGCTTACGCTGGTCGTGAGTGGGTTGCTGAGCCTGCGGGTGACCCGCTTGGCCACGGCGACGGATATCGTACGGGACGATGTCCCTTCGGAAGCCGTGACATTGGCACGGACGCGCAGCTTTGGCGTCGTTGCAGGCGCGCTGCTGTCGTTAGGGATTGCGTTCGTCGATGCACGGTTCAGCCAGGCCGGCCTGCTGTCGATCATCGCGTTTCAGGCGCTCATCCGCCGCATCGTGCATCGTCGATACGCCGGACGCTGACGCGCCGACGCGGTCGGCCGCCAGCGCACGGCGGCCGATTCTGCAAGAGATGTTAGTTGGACGCGCCCGTCTGTGCGTTCATAGTCCCACGCGAGGCGACCATCGAGGGTGCCGGGCCGGTCGCAGGGCGAAGCGCCTCCCGTTCGGCAGCGGTCATCGGTGCCGACATGTCGGGACGGAAATCGGCGATAGCACGATCGTCGGCATTGCGCTTCGGGTCGAGCAAGTCGGTCGGAACATGGCCCTCGGCAGCAGACCCCGACAGCAGCGCCGCAATCCTGCCCCGCGTCAGAAACGCAGCGATACCCGCGCCGGCCGCGATCGCGGCCGCACCGATCGACCAGGCGGTTGCCGTGCTGATGGTCCGGGACGGACGCTTGGGCTCGGGCTTGCCGGCCGCATGCGGCGGTTTTTTCGGGTGATGTTTGTGCGTCTTGCTCATGATGGACCTTTGTCGGATGCTGAGGGTGGTCAACGGTCCATCGCCGGGAGCGTTCCGGTACGGCGGGAACGCGGTCCCTTCGGAACCGCGCTCCCTACCCACTCAACGGCAGCGGTTGTCGCTGCCGTTCTTGTCGATCGCCTTGCCCGCAAGCGCACCGCCCGCGCCGCCGATCAGGGCACCGAGGAGGCCCGAGCCACCCGGGGCAATCGCCGCACCCAGAACCCCGCCAGCGATGCCACCGACAACGAGCCCGGTCGTGCCGTCGTTACGGCGGCAATAGTAGCGCCCGTCGCTGCCGCGATAGACCCGATCGTTCTCCGACAGGCGACGCTCCTGGTAATGGCGGCGATCGTCCCGATAATAGCGCGATGCATCATAACCGTTGTAGGACGGATCCGGCCGGTCATAATCATATTGCGCGTAGCGGTTATCGCCATAACCGCCCGGGCGGCCGCCATATTCGTCGCAACCGGCAATCAGCGTTGACGCAGCCAGCAAACCAAGAGTGAGTGCACGCATCGGATATCTCCCTGTTCGTTACGCTGGAGAAATGCATGGCACGCCGAATGGTTGCCGCTCCACCTTTTGCATGACCCGGCAATGGCGCGCGCGTGTCACCGCCCCCACATGGGTCGGATGGCAAAACTCGGCGACTGGATCGATCCGCAACCCCATGGCATTCATGTCAAACCCGCCGACGTGTGGGTTGACCCGTCGCGCCCGACGGCGCGCGCGCTGGTGACGCATGGCCATGCCGACCATGCGCGCGGCGGGCATGGCGCGGTGTGGGCAACGCCCGAGACGCTGGCGATCATGGACGCACGCTACGGCGAGCAGGCGGGGCATCCGGTCGCCTACGGGGAGACGCACGATTTCGGCGAGGTGCGCGCGACCTTTGTCCCTGCCGGGCATGTGCTGGGCTCCGCGCAGATCGTGCTCGACTATCGTGGGGAACGGATCGTCGTCTCGGGCGACTATAAGCGTCGGCCGGATCCGACCTGCGCCCCGTTCGAGCCGGTGAAGTGCGACGTGTTCATCACCGAGGCGACGTTCGGGCTGCCGGTGTTCCGCCACCCCGACACCGGGGACGAGATCGACAAGCTGATCGCCGCCCTCCACGCCAATCCCGACCGCTGCGTGCTGGTCGGCGCCTATGCACTCGGCAAGGCGCAACGCGTGATTGCGGAACTGCGCGTGCGTGGACATGCCGCGCCAATCTATATCCACGGCGCACTCGAACGGCTGTGCGCCTTGTATCAGGCGCATGGCGTCGATCTCGGCGAGCTTCGCCCGGCGACGGCGGCGAGCAAGGCGGAGATGATGGGGCACGTCGTCATCGCCCCACCGGGTGCGCTGGCGGACCGTTGGTCACGCCGCCTCCCCGACCCGATCACCGCCATGGCCTCCGGCTGGATGCGGGTCCGCCAGCGCGCGGTGCAGCGCGGGATCGAGCTGCCGTTGATTCTGAGCGATCACGCCGATTGGGACGAGTTGACCGACACGCTGACCGAAATCGCCCCAAAGGAAGTGTGGGTCACGCACGGGCGCGAGGATGCCCTCGTACACTGGTGCGCCACCCGCCAGATGAAGGCGCGCGCGCTGGCGCTGGTGGGGTATGAGGATGAGGACGACTAGGCTGGCGTTACACCTTGGTCCGTATCGCTCCGCCTTCTATCCGCACTGATGCTCACCGTCCGCCACTGCGCCCGCGGCTTCACCCCGCCCCAAGCGCCCGCGCGCGGCGGCGCTGGACGGAACTGCCAATGCCGAGCGCCTCGCGGTATTTGGCGACGGTGCGGCGCGCGATGTCGAAGCCCTTGGCCTTCAACTGCTCGACCAGCGTATCGTCCGACAGGATCGCATCCCCCTCGGCCGCGATCAGCGCCTTGATCGCGGATTTCACCGCCTGCGCCGACACCGCATCCCCGCCGTCGGAGGACTGGATCGCGGAGGTGAAGAAATATTTGAGCTCGTACAGACCCCGCGCGCACGACAGATATTTGTTGCTGGTCACGCGACTCACCGTCGATTCATGCATCTCGATCGCTTCGGCCACCTGGCGCAGCGTCATCGGCTTGAGGTGCGCGACGCCATGGAGGAAGAACGCCTCCTGCTGCTTCACGATTTCGGTGGCGACCTTGATGATCGTCCGCTGCCGCTGGTCCAGCGCTTTGATCAGCCAATTCGCGCTCGCGAGCATGTCGCCCAGCCACGCCTTGGACGCCTTGTCGGTCTTTCCCGCCGACAGCTCGACATAATAGGTGCGGTTGACCAGCACGCGCGGCAGCGTGGCGGCGTTGATCTCGATGCCCCAGCCGTCCTTGCGCTTGGCGACGTACAGATCGGGGACGACGGGTTGCGCCGGCTCCCCCCCGAAGCGACAGCCGGGCTTCGGGTCGTAGCCGCGCAGTTCGCGGATCATGTCGGCGAGATCTTCGTCGTCGACATGGCAGATCCGCCGCAACCGTGAGAGGTCGCCCCGCGCGAGCAGATCGAGATGGTCGAGCAACCGCGCCATGCACGGGTCGTAGCGGTCCGCCTCCCGCGCCTGGAGCGCGAGGCATTCGGCAAGGTCGCGTGCGCCGACACCGGTAGGATCGAACGTCTGGATCGTTTCCAGCACCGCTTCGACCCGAGCCAGCGGCACCCCCAGCCGGGTCGCGATGTCGAGCAGCGGCGCAGTGAGATAGCCGCACTCGTCGATCTGGTCGATCAGATGCGCGGCGATGAACAAGTCAGGTCCGTCGACCGCGGTCCCGGCCTGCGCAAGCAGGTGATCCGACAGGCTGAGCGTGGCGGTCGTGAAGGAGTCGAGGTCGGGGCCATCCTCGCTCCCGGCGCCACCGCTTGTCGCGCCGTTCAGCCCGAGCGCACCGTCCATCCCCGCGCCGCCGGGCTGGTCCGCGACGCTGTCATGATGGAAGCTCTCTGCGGTAAAGTCGACGTCGAGCGATGCTTCCCCGGTGTCGCCACCCTGCATTAGCAGTTCGTCGGCGGGGGCGGGTTCGTCCCGCGGCGCGATATCGGGCTCGCGTTCCAGCGTCGGGCCATCGTCGTTCGGTTCACCGGATTCCAGCAGCGGGTTGCGCTCGATCTCCTCGGCGAGGAACCCCTCGATCTCGAGATTGGACAGTGCGAGCAGGCGAATCGCCTGCTGCAACTGCGGCGTCATCACCAGCGCTTGCGACTGGCGCAGATCGAGACGAGGCGCGAGCGACATCGCTACCGTGCGGCTCTGGTTGCAAAGAGGGAGACCGGGGTCATGCCATCACAGCGAGAAGCCCTCGCCGAGATACAGGCGCCGCACATTGGCATCGGCAACCAGTTCGGCAGGCGATCCGGTGAACAGCACGCGACCGTCATAAATGATATAGGCGCGGTCGACGATCTCGAGCGTCTCGCGGACGTTGTGATCGGTGATCAGCACGCCGATCCCGCGTCGCTTCAATTCGCAGATCAGGTCCCGGATATCCGCGATCGACAACGGATCGATCCCCGCGAACGGCTCGTCGAGCAGCATGATCGACGGATTGGCAGCAAGCGCGCGGGCAATCTCCGCGCGCCGGCGTTCGCCGCCGGACAGCGCCATCGCCGGGGAATCGCGCAGCCGCGTCAACCCGAATTCCTCGAGCAGCGTATCGAGCCGTGCCTTGCGCTCGGTCGCATCGGGCACCGCCAGTTCGAGCACGCTCAGGATGTTCTGCTCGATCGTCATGCCGCGGAAGATCGACGTTTCCTGCGGCAGATAGCCGAGCCCCAGGATCGCGCGGCGATACATGGGCAGGCCGGTAATGTCCTCGCCGTCGAGCATGATGCGACCCGAATCGGGCTTTACCAGGCCCATCACCGAGTAGAAGCAGGTCGTCTTGCCTGCTCCGTTCGGCCCGAGCAGCCCGACCACTTCGCCCTTGCCGACCGACACCGACACGTCGGTCAGCACCGGGCGCTTGTCGTAGGACTTGGCGATCGACACGACCGACAGGCCGTTCATCACCGGCGCTTCCGCGATCGGCGGCGCGGTATCGAGCGTCAGGCCCGGCGTTGGGGTAAGCGTATCGGTCATCGCACGTCCCTGCTCGCATTTCGATCTTACCGAAGCGTTACCGGGCGGCATCTGGCAGGCTTCGTGCATGCATATCGCATGTCCGCTGCCGCATCTACGCCAATCGATGCGATCAGGAAAGCGCGACCGGCGGGGCGACGAGTCCGCCCGCGGTACGGCAGGCTCAGTTGCGCTTGGGGACCGAGAACGTGCCCGACACACGACCATTGCTCGTCGTGGTCGTGCCCGGAGCGCTCGACGACCCGCCGCCACCGACCGACGAGCCGTCGATGATTGCGCGACCGGTATCGAGATTGATCGTGAGGCGACCACCGTTGACGGTATTGCCCGCCTGGATCAGCGTCACCGCGCCGAGCATCGTGATCACGCCTTTTTTAAGGTCGTATACCGCGAAGTTGCTGCGCGCCGTCTGCGTCGGGCGCGTGACCGTGACGCCCCCCGAAGCATCGATCCGCTGCGCTTCCGGCGAGGCGCCGGTGCTGATCTGGCCGGCATAGCTGACCGTCATGCGCTGGGCGTTGAGGGTCATTTCGGCCTGCTTGACCACGACATTGCCCGAGAACAACGCGCGGTTGGCCTTGTCCTGCAACTCGATATGATCGGCGTTGAGGTTGATCGGCGCCTGCGAATTGCGCCCCTGCGCCAAGGCCGGGCTCGCGAGCGCGAGCGAAAGGGTCAGCAAGGTGAGGGTGCGGCGCATGCGGCCTATCTCGTCTTTCGCGGCACGATCCGCAAGCGCGCATTGCCGTCTAGCTTGACGACATGGCTATTGAGATCGACATTCATCTGGTTCGCGCTGAACGTGCCCTGCGGCACGGTACCGGTCACCGCCCCGCCGCTTTTCAGCGTCTTGCTCTTGAGATCGAGTGTCGCGTCCTGCGTTGCCAGGTGATAGCCGCCGGTGCTGTCGACCTTCAACGGCCCGTCGATCATGACCTGCTGCGTGTCCATGTCGTAATGGCCGCGATCCGCGACGACGTTGGCGGGGCCATCGGTCAGCCCGATCTGAGCGGACAGTTTGTTTAGCCGCAGGATCGGCTCGGCCGAACTCTTCTGCACCGCCGACCCGGCGTTTACGGCGAACGGCTGTCCCTTGTCGTCCTGGCCGCGATAGGTCGCGGACTGGATACGGATCCGCTCCTTGGCGACCTCCACCTTTTTCTTGTCGAGCAGGAAACTGACATCCCCGCCGGCGTATAGCGGCAGGACGACGACGAACGCTGCCATGATCCCGATCGCGACCGGCAGCACGACGCGCAACACCGCGACCGTACGGTCGTGGCTGCTGCCGGGCGCGGCCCAGCGCTGGCGCGCACTGCGGATCGCGCGGGGGTCAGGCATGCGCGAAGATGTCGGTCTCTGGCCAGCCCGCCAGATCCAGTTCGGCGCGTGCGGGCAGGAACTCGAAGCAGGCACGCGCCAGCGCCGTGCGCCCTTCGCGGGCCAGCCGGCGATCGAGTTCCTCGCGCAAGGCGTGGAGGAACCGCACGTCGGATGCAGCATAGTCCTTCTGTGCATCGCTCAGCACCGGGCCACCCCAGTCGGACGATTGCTGCGCCTTGGAAATGTCCTGCGCCAGCAACTCGCGCACCAGTTCCTTGAGACCGTGGCGGTCGGTATAGGTGCGGATCAACCGCGATGCGATCTTGGTGCAATAAACGGGGGTTGCGGTGACCTGCAGATAATGGCTGATCGCGGCGAGATCGAAGCGCGCGAAGTGGAACAGCTTGGTCCGGGCCGGATCCTCGAGCAGCGCGCGCAGGTTGGGCGCGGCATAGGTGCTCTCGGGTCCGAAGCGGACGAGATGCTCGTCGGGTCCGCCGTCGGACAGCTGGACCAGGCACAGTCGATCGCGCGGGGTGATGAGACCCATGGTCTCGGTATCCACCGCGATGTCGACGCCAGGCGCGAACAGGTCAGCGGGAATGTCTTCTTCGTGGAGTGTTACGCTCATCGCCCGGCCCTAGCGACGAATCGGGTTGGGCT
This sequence comes from Sphingomonas sp. TREG-RG-20F-R18-01, assembly GCF_022662475.1. GTDB lineage: Bacteria > Pseudomonadota > Alphaproteobacteria > Sphingomonadales > Sphingomonadaceae > Sphingomonas. The sequence goes on along the minus strand of NZ_JAKNQQ010000002.1, from coordinate 718,211 downwards.
CAATGCCCGCGCGTGCGTGCACGACTGCGCCGGGCCGCGATGTTAAGCGCCTCGACCCCACCGGAAAAGGCCATGGCGACATAGATATAGCCCTTTGGCACATGCACGCCGAAGCCATCCGCGATCAGCATCGCGCCAATCATCAGCAGGAACCCCAGCGCCAGCATCACGACCGTCGGGTTGCGCTCGATGAAATTGGCGAGCGGGGTCGAGGCCCACAGCATCGCCCCGACCGCGACGACGACGGCCACCAGCATGATCGGCAACTGGTCGGTCATCCCGATCGCGGTCAGAATCGAATCGAACGAGAAGACGATGTCGAGCAGCAGGATCTGGAGGATCGCGCTGCCGAAGGAAATGGCGATCGAGGGCTTCTCAGCGGTCTCCTCGCCCGAGTCGTTCGGGTCGAGCGTGTGGTGGATTTCGCTCGTCGCCTTCCATAGCAGAAATACCCCGCCCGCGATCAGGATCAGGTCGCGCACCGAAAACGCCGTTTCGAAAGATGGCTGGCCATGATCGCCAAGCGCGCCGGTCAGGCCCAGGTCGAACACCGGCTCGACCAACCCGGCGATCCACGCGATCGTCGACAGCAGGATCAGCCTGAGTACCAGCGCCAAGCTGATCCCGACGCGCCGAACCCGCACGCGCTGTCCCTCCGGCAGCTTGTTCGACAGGAGCGAAATGAACACGAGATTGTCGATTCCAAGGACAACCTCCATGACGATCAGGGTCGCCAGCGCGGCCCAGGCGGCGGGATCGGACAGGAGCGCAAGGATCGACATAAGGGCGCAGCCTGTGCCGTGGTTGCAACGCTTGCGCAAGATCGGTGCGACCCACGCCCCAATTTGGACGAATTTGTTCGCAGCGTATGGAAAATTAGGCTAACACGAGTCGGTGGCACGAGCGGTTTGGTGCACGAAGCCTTGCGTCTTTCGTCCGATGCAATGGTTGCTATAATGAGGTCGGACGAAGCGGGAAGACGAACAGGGCATGAGTTTCGATAAAGGACGCCGCGGCGATCGTGGCGGGCGTGGGCGCGACAAGCGCGACGGTTTCGGCGACAGCGGCGGCTTCGACAGCGGCTTCGGTGGTGGCGATCGCTTTGGCGGTGGCGGCGATCGTTTCGGCGGCGGCGGTGACCGGTTCGGCGGCGGCGGCGGTGGCGGCGGTGATCGCTTCGGCGGCGGCGGCGGTGGCGGCGGTGGTTTCCGCAGCGGCGGTGGCGGCGGCTTCGGCGGTGGTGCAGCTGGCGGCGGTCGCGGGATGCCCCCGCAGGTTGTCGGCGAAGGCACGGGCGTCGTTAAGTTTTTCAACGGCCAGAAGGGTTTCGGCTTCGTCGTTCGCGACGACGGCGGCGAGGACGTGTTCGTTCACATCTCGGCGGTCGAACAGGCCGGCCTGACCGGTCTGGCCGAAGGCCAGCCGCTTGGCTTCACGCTGGTGGACCGCGGTGGCCGCATCTCTGCAACCGATCTCAAGATCGACGGCGAGCCGATGGCCGTCACCGACCGCGGTCCGCCGCGCGAGCGTGATGCAGCGGCCCCTGGTGGTCGTCCGGCCCCCGGCGGCGCGCCCCAGCGCCAGCTGACCGGCGAGAAGGCTACCGGCACGGTCAAGTTCTTCAACGCGATGAAGGGCTTCGGCTTCATTCAGCGCGACGATGGACAGCCCGATGCGTTTGTCCACATCTCGGCAGTCGAGCGCGGCGGCATGACCTCGCTCAACGAGGGCGATCGTCTCGAGTTCGAACTCGAAGTCGACCGCCGCGGCAAGATGGCAGCCGTCAACCTGACGTCGATCGCGTAAACCCTACGCATCGATACCGGTTACGAAAAACCCGGCGGGCTTTATGCCCGCCGGGTTTTTCTTTGTCGTTCAATGCGCTGAGGTGCCTTACCGGAATGGATCGCCCGAACCTGTCGGTTCGAGGGCGTCTGCTCCCAGGAAAGTCCTCGTTATGCGCCTGCTGAAGCCTGCAACCCTCCTTGCGCTGACCCTTGCCACTCCGATCGTGGCCGCGCCCGCGCCGAAGATTGCCGCAACCAGCTTCGCGCAGCTCAAGACGCCGCTGCCCCTGCCCTATAACGAAGCCGCCAACGCCAGGGCGCAGATCGCTGCCGCCCGAGCGCGGGCAAAGGCCGGGCACAAGTTGCTCTTGGTCGACCTGGGCGGAAACTGGTGCCTCGATTGCCGCATTCTCGCCGGCACGATGGACCTGCCCGCGCTCCACAGCTTCCTGGCGCGACATTACGAGATCGTGACCGTGGACGTCGGACGATTCGACAAGAACATGGACATTGCAGCGCATTATGGGCTCGACGGCCATTTCGGCGGTGGCGTGCCAAGTGTGCTGATCATCGATCCCCGCACCGACACCCTCCGCAACGCCGGACGGACCGCCGCCTTGGCCGACGCTCGGACGCTGACGCCGCAAGCGCTGGCGGACTGGCTGGCGCAATGGACGCGCTGAGCGGAGATTACGCGGCCAGGGGCGTCCGCCCCGTTCCTCCACCGGTGGGCAGTTGGGGGCTGCGCAAAGGATCCGCTGAAGGCGTTCGGGACTCCTGCGCCCATGCTTTCGCAGGCGCACCCGGCAGGGTTGGCGGAGCCTTTACCGTCCGTAGCGCCTGATCCTCGCCAGCGTCCCCGGTCCGTCGAAGCGCTTTGGACGACGCCCGCGCGCCGTTCTCAGCCGTTGGCGAACCGGTCGGTCGCGCGGATCAACTGGTCGAGAATGCCCGGCTCGCTATAGGCATGGCCCGCACCCTCGACGAGATGAAAATCGGCCTCGGGCCAGGCCTTGTGCAACGCATAGGCATAGCGCGACGGACACGGCATGTCGTACCGGCCATGGACGATGGTGCCGGGAATTCCCGCCAGCCGCCCGGCATTGCGCAGCAGCTGTCCGTCCTCGAGCCAGCAATCGTGGACGAAATAGTGATTTTCGATCCGAGCGAACGCCAGGGCGAAATGGCCATCGCTAAACGCTTCGGACATGGCCGGATCGGGAAGCAGCGTGATCGTCTCCCCTTCCCAGATCGTCCATGCCTTGGCCGCTGCCAGTTGCCGCGCGCTATCGTTTCCGGTCAGCAGGCGATGGTAGGCGCGGACCATGTCGTTTCGCTCGGCGGGAGGGATTGGCGCGACGAAGCCCTCCCATTTGTCGGGGAACATCTCGGACACGCCGAACTGATAATACCAGGCGATCTCGGCCGGCGTCGCAGTGTAGATCCCGCGCAGGATCAGCGCGCTGACCCGCTCCGGATGGGTTTCGGCATAGGCCAGCGACAAGGTCGACCCCCATGACCCGCCAAACACCAGCCAGCGGTCGACCCCCAGCATCGCGCGCAACCGCTCGATGTCCGCGACGAGATGCCAGGTCGTGTTCGCCTCCAGCGACGCATGTGGGGTCGAGCGGCCGCATCCCCGCTGGTCGAACAGCAGCACGTCGTAGCGCGCCGGGTCGAACAGCCGGCGATGGCTCGGCGCGATCCCGCCCCCCGGGCCGCCGTGCAGGAACACCGCCGGCGTGCCCCCCGGCGTCCCGCAGCGTTCGTAATAGACGCGATGACCGTCGCCGACGTCGAGCATCCCCGTCGCGTAAGGTTCGATCTCGGGGTACAGCGTGCGCAAGTCGGTCATGAGAGAGAGGTAACGAGGGGGACAGGCGCTGTCACCTGTAACCACCGCGCGTCGCCGGCGGCCAGGGTTCTTGCACCTTCGGAACCCCAAGCGCGTTCGGAAGGCCGATGTGGTGACACGGCGGATCCCTTGCTAAAAACGAAACCGGTCCGACACCCCGACCGTGCGCCTGAGACGACAGGAGTGCAGCGGTCGGACATGCAAACGTCGTGGTTCTGCCGAACTGTGGATTCCCGCTTTAACGGGAAACCGTGAGGCAGAACCGACTTTCGCATAGAACGCGCACCGGTCCAGGCAAGTCGCGCTACCGCAGCGGAATCGCGCGACCTTCCACCATCACATAGCTCACATGCGTCACCGCAGCCGGATCGGTCAGCGGGTCACCCGTCACGGCGATCAGGTCGGCGGACTTGCCGGGCTCGAGCGTCCCGGTCTCGCGCGACAGTCCGAGCAGATCCGCACCCCCCTTCGTTGCCGCGATCAGCGCGTCGCGCGGGGTCATCCCGCCCTTGCTGACCATCAGCCCGACCTCTTCGCCGTTGCGACCGTGTGGGAAGACGGCGGCATCGGTGCCAAGCGCGATCGGGACGCCTGCCTTGTACGCACGGTTCAGCGCCTTGCCCCACACGAGCAGCGTCTGCCGCGCCTTGATTTCGGTATTGGCGGTGTAGATGCCCTTGCCGAGATACAGTCGCAGCCCGCTGAACGCCATCAGCGTGCCGACATAATACGTCCCGCGCGCCTTCATCAGCGCGACGTCGGCATCATCGGCATAGGTGCCGTGCTCGATCGAATCGACCCCGGCACGCACCGCCGCGCCGATCCCCTTCGCGCCATGCGCATGTGCCGCGACTTTGAGCCCGAGCTGGTGCGCGGTGTCGCAGATCGCTTTCATTTCCTCGTCGGTGAAATGCTGTTCGAGCCCGATCTTCCCGTCGTCGAGCACCCCGCCGGTCGCGTGGAACTTGATCACGTCGACGCCGTAAGCGGCAATCTTGCGGACCGCCTTCCCGCATTCGAGCGGCCCGGTGCAGACCCAGAATTGCTCACCCGTTGCCTCGATCGCCGCGCGAAGGTTGGGCGCGAGCCCCACGGTCGCATCGCCATGCCCGCCGATGATCGACAGCGCCGGGCCAGCGACCTGGATTCGCGGCCCCGGGAAACCCCCTTCCTTGATCGCATCCCGCATCGCGATGCTCGCAAGCGGCGGCCCGCCGAGATCGCGGACCGTGGTGAACCCCGCCCGCGCTGTGATAAGCGCATTGCGCAGGCCGACCGTGGCGGCATAGGGTTCGGAATATTTCGGGGTCAGTCCCTGGTACTAGGGCTCGCCCGAATTGCTGGTGAGATGGACATGGACGTCGATCAACCCGGGCATGACGGTCTTGTCGCGCAGATCGACGACGGTCGCGCCGGCGGGTGCAGTCGCTCCGTCCTCGATCCGGGCGATTCTGCCGTCGGTGACCACCACCGTGGAGGCGCCCCGCGCCGGCCTGGCGGCATCGACGATCACATGCCCCGCCTGGATCGCGAATGTCTCGGCGTTCGCGGCCGTCCCCGCCAACAGCGCGGCAATCGCCGCCATGACTAATTTGTGCACGCCTTACTCCCCTTTTGGGGAGCAGATTATCAGCCCGCCCGCGCGTGTCGAGCGGTCAGGTTATCAATCGTTTGAGGCCGTCCAACGTGTCGGCCTCAGCGGCGGGCTTGTCGGTACGGATCCGCGCGATGCGGGGAAAGCGCATCGCCACGCCCGACTTGTGCCGCTTCGATTCATGGATCGAATCGAACGCGATTTCCAGCACCAGCGTCTTGTCCACCTCGCGCACCGGGCCGAACCGTCCGGTCGTATGATTGCGCACGAAGCTGTCGAGGAACTTCAATTCCTCGTCGGTGATCCCGGAATAGGCCTTGCCGACCGGAAGCAGCGCGCCGTCCTCGGTCCAGCAGCCGAACGTATAGTCGCTGTAGAAAGACGACCGCCGCCCGCTGCCGCGCTGCGCGTACATCATCACGCAATCGGCGGTGAGCGGATCGCGCTTCCATTTGTACCACAGTCCGGTCTTGCGGCCACCGACATAGGGGGAATCGCGGCGCTTGAGCATCACCCCTTCGATTGCGCCGTCGCGCGCGCCAGCGCGGATCCCCTCGAGCGCGGTAAAGTCCTCCGCCGCGATCACGGTGCTGAGATCGAACCGTTCGGGGTCGAGCCGGCCCGCGACCCCCTCGAGCCGCTCGCGCCGCGCGCTCCATGGCAGCGGGCGCAGATCCTCCTCGCCATCGAACAGGATGTCGTAGAGCCGCACGAACGCGGGGGAGTCCGCCAGCATCTTCGCCGAGACGATCTTGCGCCCGAGTCGCTGCTGCAACGCGTTGAAGCTGGCTGCCCCACCTTCCTCGGTCGCGGCGCCCTGCGCATCGCCCTTCACCATCAGTTCGCCGTCGACCGCACCGACGGTCGTAAAGTCACGCGCGACTTCGGGAAAGCTCGCGGTGATGTCGTCACCGGTGCGGCTGTAGAGCCGCGTTTCCCCGGCGACGTGGACGATTTGGACGCGGATGCCGTCCCATTTCCATTCCGCGGCATAATCGGCGAGATCGACCCGCCCGTCCTCGAGCGGATGCGCAAGCATGAACGGGCGGAACACCGGCACGTCGGCGGCAGTCGGCTGCGCGCCGCGCCCCTCGGCCCAGTCGAACAGCGCCGTGTAGGGTGCCGCGATGCCGTGCCACACTTCCTCGACCGCCTCGACATCGAGATCAAACGCCTGTGCCAGCGCCGTCTTGGCGAGCCGCGACGAGACGCCGATCCGAAGCGCCCCGGTCGCCATCTTGAGCAAGGCGAAGCGTTCGTCCGAATCGAGCTGGTCGAGCATCTTGCCGAGGACGGCGGGCGTATCCGAGCGCGACAGCTTCGCCAGCCGCTCGACCGCGTCGGCCATGCCGAGTGGTGCCTCGACCACGGTGCCCGGCGGAGTCGGCCACAGCAATGCAACCGTTTCCGCGGTATCGCCGACATAATCGCGGCTCATCCGGAACAGCACGGGATCGACCCGCGCTTCGATCAGCGCGCGAATCACGGCGGGTTTCACCCCCGGCAAGTCGAGCTCCCCGGTCAGCGCCGCCATCGCCCAGCCGCGGTCGGGATCCGGCGTCGTGCGGAGATAGTCGACGATCAGGCGCAGCTTGGCATTGCGCGACCGCGTGTAGATCAACCGATCGAGAAGGTCCGCAAACGCCCGCATCGTGCCACAACATGGCCGTGCTGCGGATGTTCCGCCAGACCCATCGCTGGCGGTGGTAGCGCCACCCCGCTACGGCGCCGGCATGGCCCTGATTCGATCGTGGATCGTGCTCGTCGTCCTTGCCATCGTCGCCGTGTTTGGCTGTGCGCATCACAACGCCCGCATCGCGCTTGGGATCGCCTAACCGATGCGCCGCTTCCCGTGCGGGATCGCCCGCAACCGCAACCGGGTCATCCTGACCACGGCGGAGGTCGGTACGAGCATCCTAGCGGCTGGTCTCGAACGGGAACCAGGCGCGCCGTTCGGCCTGGGCGGTCCCCTAGATCAGACGCATCGCGGCCAGCGTCTGGATCGCTCCTACAATGATCAGCACCGCCGCAGCGACACGTCGCACCGGGGTCAGCGGCAAGCGACCCCAGCCCCGTTCGCCCAGGAACACGGCCGGGACATTCACGGCAATCGCGCCGATCGTCGCACCGACGGCAGCGAGCGCTGGGGTGCTGCTGCGGGCGGCGAGCGCGGCGGTGATGCATTGCGTGCGATCGCCGATCGCGAGCAGACCGATCGCCGTAAGTGCCGCCGGGAATGCCCCGAGGCGTTGCGGAACGCCCCGCGATCGAATCGGCCAACACGCAGCAACGCCCGCCGACAGCACCGCGAACGCCACGAGCAGGTCCGCCGCATCGGGCGAGACATAGGGCGCGGCAAGCCACCCCCCGATGGCCCCGGCGGCATTGCCCAGCGCGATCGCAAGGGCGATGCCCGCGAGCACGGCACGCTTGTCGGCGAAGCGCGTACCGAGCAGGGCGCTGGTGAACGGGGTCCGATCGCTCGCCTGAACAAGGAGCGCCGCGACCAGCGCGGCCATCAGGGCATCCATGACCTGTGCGAATCAGCCCGCGAGTCGCACCGAACAGGCCGCGCCATAGGTGTCGCACGCGCGCTGATCGTGACGTCCGGACAAGACCGCATCGCGCAGCACGATGATCCACGCCTGGACCAAGGCACCCCGCTCGCCCCGCTCCAGTGCCGCCGAAATTGCCTGGGTAACCGCAACCGCCGGGAAGTTGCCGCACGCCGCAGCAGCGGCGCGGATCGCTTCGATCTCCGCGGCGAGCGCCGGAATCGGTGCCCGTGCGGCACGCACGGCGATCAGGCTGACCCGTTCGGCAAGAGCGATGACGTCGGGTGTCTCGGTGGCAGAAACTGGCGTCATGGCAGGACACTCCCTAGACCCGCAATCTGGACCCAGTTCGGTAAAGGGCACGTTAAACCCGTTCCCGACCCTGCAGACGCCTTGGCTTCGGCTTGACATTCCCAACTACATCCGCCATCGGACAGCGCTTGAGAGCGGCGACCGGTTCGCCGCTTTTGCATTTTCAGATCACAGGAATTCAGGTCATGGCAAAGCCGACCACGGTCAAGATCAAGCTCGTCAGCACGGCGGACACTGGCTTCTTCTACACCACGAAGAAGAACCCGCGTACCAAGACCGAGAAGCTGAGCTTCAGCAAGTACGACCCCGTCGTGCGCAAGCATGTCGAGTTCAAGGAAGCGAAGATCAAGTAAGCCGCATTTGCGGTTTGCCTTCCCCGGGTTCGCCCGGGCCAGAAGCCGCGGGCGCAAGCCTTGCGGCTTTTTTGCGTATTGCTCTTTGCTGGCTATTGCGTGCGGCTGTCAAAGCAGCGCGGCTACCGCATCGACGAAGCGAATCAGCGAAATCGGCTTGGACACATAGGCGTCGGCCCCGGCAGCGCGAATCCGTTCCTCGTCCTCGCGCCCCGCATAGGCGGTCACGGCCATTACGGGGATCCCGCTCAGGACCGGATCGGCCTTGAGTTGCAGGATCAGGTCATATCCGCTGACATGCGGCAGCTGGATGTCCATGACGATCAGGTCCGGTTTAAAATTCCGTGCGCGCAGAACAGCTTCCCGGCCATCCCGGACGCCTTCGGTGGCATATTCGTGCGCCTCCAGCAGGTCGCAGAAAAGTTTGAGATTGAGTTCGTTGTCCTCGACAACAAGCACCCTTTTTGCCACGCCAGCGCTTTCCTCGTCCATGGGCCAGATGAATACGCAATGCGCGCCTCGCTGACAAACTCCGATCCTGCGCAGCTTGCGCTCCGTGCGCTGGTCTGGACGCTGGCCGAGCCGGACCGCGCGATGCGCCTGCTCGACGTGACCGGCCTGACGCCCGCAGACTTGCGCGCGCGCGCAGGCGAGCCGAGCGTACTGTCCGCCACGCTTGCCTTCCTGCTGGCGCATGAACCCGATCTCATCGCCTGCGCCGAGGGACTTGACGTCCCGCCTCAGGCTTTTGCCGAAGCCCATGCCGCGCTCGACGGCCCGAACACTTCCGGAGACTTTGCGTGAAAGGCCTGTTGATCTGCGATTGCGACGAGGTGCTGCTGCACATGGTGCGGCACTTCGGCGTGTGGCTGCACGAAACGCATGACATCGATTTTGCGATCGAGGGTGGCGACTTCGCCAACAGCATGACGCGGCGTGACGGCGCCCCGCCTCCGACGCGCGAGGAGATGTGGGGCCTGCTCGACCAGTTCTTCCCGCACGAAATGGGACGCCAGACGCTCGTCCCGCATGCGCGCGAGGCGCTTGCCGCTTTGTCGACGATGGCCGACGTGGTGATCCTCACCAATCTGGGCGATCATAATCGCGAACCACGGATCGCGCAGTTGCTTGGTCACGACATGCCCTATCGGGTCGAGACGAACCAGGGTGGCAAGGGCGATCCGGTCGCGCGGCTCCAGGCCGAATTCGGCAACCCGGTTACGGTGTTCGTCGACGATCTCGCGGTCCACCATGCGTCGGTCGCCAAGCACGCGCCCGGCGTTCACCGCGTCCACATGATTTCCGAGCCGAAGCTCGCGGTCAACGTGCCCCCAGCCCCCGATGCGCACGTTCGCATCGACGATTGGCAAGTCGCCGAGCGCTGGATCGCGGATCGCTTCGCCAGCGGCCAGCCTGCCTAACCCCTTACTATGAGGAGCTATTCCCATGACAGACCGTATCGACCACAAGCTCGCCGAACTCGGCCTGACGCTTCCCGCGGCCGCTGCGCCGGTGGCCGCCTATGTGCCGACCGTCGAGGTCAATGGCCTGCTTCATATCTCCGGGCAGCTGCCGTTCAAGGACGGCGCGGTCATCACGGGTCGGCTTGGCGCCGACGTTAGCCTCGAGGAAGGTGCCGCGGCGGCACAGGCGTGCGCACTGATGCTGGTCGCGCAGGTCAAGGCAGCGCTTGGCGGTCTCCACCGGGTCGAGCGGATCGTGAAGCTCGGCGTGTTCGTCAATTCGACCGCGGACTTCACCGATCAGCCGAAGGTCGCCAATGGCGCGTCCAACCTGATGGTCGAACTGTTCGGTGAGGCTGGCAAGCACGCGCGCAGCGCCGTCGGCGTGACCAGCCTTCCGCTCGGCGCGGCGGTCGAGGTCGATGCGATCGTCCAGATCTCGATGCCGTAATCACCGCGGGGCGGGCCGTTCCAGCAGGGAACGGCCCGCGATACGGTCAGGCGACCGTCGGCTTGCGGGTAAAGATCCCATAGGCGGCAATGATGAGGTAGCACAGCGCCGGTACCAGCAGCGCGAATTGCAGCGTCGAATGATCGGCGAGAACGCCGGTCAAGGGCGGCACGATTGCCCCGCCGACGATCGCGGTGGCGATGATCCCCGATCCCTCCGCGGCGCGTGCCCCCAGGCCTTCGCTGGCGAGGCTGAAGATCGTCGGGAACATGATCGAGTTCATCAGCCCGATCGATAGCAGCGACCAGCCCGCAACCGCGCCGGTGCTGTGCGTCGACAGAGCGATCAGCAAGATCGCCCCCGTTGCCACGCCCGCCAGCACCTTACCCGGCGACAGGACGCGCAGCACGAACGCGCCGATGAAGCGGCCGATCATGGCGCCGCCCCAGTAATAAGCGACATGCTTGCCCGCGGTAACCGCGTCGAAGCCCATCGTGGTCGATTGTTCGAGATAGCTGACGATCAGCGACCCGATCGCGACTTCCGCGCCGACATACAGGAAGATGCACGCCGTCCCGAAGGCGAAGCGCGGACGCTTGAGAAGGTCGAACGCCTGGAAGATGCTGCCATTCTGTTCCACCGTATGCGGCAGGCGCTTGCGGCGCGACCACACGACCACCGCGACCAGCACCAGCGCGATCGCGAGGCCGAGATAGGTGTGGACGACGGTCTGCGTCTCGGCGGTGCGATAGGCGTCGAGCGCCGCGCCCGACAACGTCTTGGGGTCAATCTTCGCAAGACTGCCGAGGATCAGGATCGATCCCACGATCGGAAAGATCGTCGTGCCGAGCGAATTGAAGAATTGCGCGAAGGTCAGCCGGCTCGATGCGGTACGGGGCGCGCCCAGCAGGCTGATCAGCGGGTTGGCTACGACCTGCACCGTGGTAATGCCGATCGCGAGCACGAACAGCGCCATCAGGAACACCACGAACAACCCGGACGACGAAGCCGGGATGAACAGCACGCAGCCCACCGTCATCAGCAACAGCCCGATCGAAGCGGTCTGCATATAGCCAAGCCGCCGGACAATCGCCGCCGCCGGGAGCGAAAAGACGAAATAGGCCGCGAAAAATGCCGACTGGACGAGCAGCGCCTGCCCGTAATTGAGCGTGAACAGATCCTTCAGCTTGGGGATGATCACGTCGTTCAGGCTGGTGATGCCACCGAAGATGAAGAACAGCGCGAAGACGAAGACCTGCAGGTCGGGCGCGTTGACGCCGTGGTCGGCATCCCCCCCGGCGGCGGGTGCGGCGGGCTTGGTGCCCGGGTTCAAGGCCATGAAATGCTCCTGGTTCAGATCGATGCGGCACGGCAGCGATCACAAAAGACGCGGTCGGAAGGTGCGGCACCGTCTGCCATCGGTTGGCGCGCGGGTACAGCGCGATTGCGCCGCTGCTCGCGCGACGTGGTCGGTTGCGATGCTATTCGGCTTCGCGCACCCGCTCGTGGTGGCGGATCACCTCGTCGATGATGAACCGCAGGAATTTCTCGCTGAAATCGGCGTCCAGTTGCGCATCGTCCGCCAGGCCGCGCAGACGCGCGATCTGCTCTTCCTCACGCCCGGGGTCCGCCGGCGGCAATCCGGCGCGCGCCTTGTAGCGCCCGACCGCCTTGGTCACCTTGAACCGTTCAGCCAGCAAGAAGACCAGCGCAGCATCGATATTGTCGATACTTTGGCGGTATCCGTTGAGCGTTTCGTCGGACACCAGCATACTCCCGTCCCGTGAGGCGTCTTTTTGCGGGACCCAGGCGCCCTGTGCAACCCGCAAAGGGTTGCGTTTGCGACGCCACGCGGCCACATCGCAGTCCACATGACCGCCACGATCCACCGCCTGGGCGAAACACGGCCCACCCCGTCGCTCGAACCCATGGTTCAGCTCGTCACGGGCGACATGAACATGGTCAACGCGGTGATCCTGTCGCGCATGCAATCGCAGATCCCGTTGATCCCCGAACTGGCGGGTCACCTCATCGCCGGCGGCGGCAAGCGGATGCGCCCGATGCTGACGCTCGCAAGCGCGCGCCTGCTCGGCTATACCGGAACGCGGCATCACCGGCTCGCCGCGGCGGTCGAGTTCATCCACACCGCGACACTGCTCCACGACGATGTCGTCGACGGCTCCGACCTGCGGCGCGGCAAGCGCACCGCCAATTTGATCTGGGGCAATCCGGCGAGTGTACTCGTCGGCGACTTCCTGTTCAGCCGCTCGTTCGAGCTCATGGTCGAGGACGGGTCGCTCAAGGTGCTCGGCATTCTTGCTGGCGCGAGCGCAATCATTGCGGAGGGCGAGGTCAACCAGCTGACAGCGGCACGCCGGGTCGACACGCCCGAGGAACGCTATCTCGACATCATCGGCGCCAAGACCGCCGCGCTGTTTGCCGCCGCATGCCGGGTGTCCGCCGTCGTCGCCGAACGTCCCGAGTCGGAAGAACTCGCGCTCGACGCCTATGGCCGCAACCTCGGCATTGCGTTCCAGCTGGTCGACGATGCGATCGATTACGTCTCGGACGCGGGCACGATGGGCAAGGACGCGGGTGATGACTTCCGCGAGGGCAAGGCGACGCTACCCGTGATCCTCGCTTATGCGCGCGGCGGAGCCGAGGACCGTACCTTCTGGAAGGCGGCGATCGAAGGCCATCGCAATCGGGACGAGGATTTCGCCCGCGCGATTTCCCTGGTCCGTTCGACTCGCGCGGTCGAGGACACGCTCGCGCGCGCCCGGCATTACGGACAGCGTGCGATCGATGCGCTTGGCGTCTTTGCCAATGGCAAGGCAAAGGACTCGATGATCGAAGCGGTCGAGTTCGCGGTCGCGCGCGCCTATTGACGCTCGAAGGCGCGCGATACCGTAGAGATACGGAGGCGCGCGCCCAAATGCTGGCAAGCTTTCGGCGTCACCAATTCCCTGTCAATGCGGCAGGGGAAACGACATGAAGCGATTCTGGAACGAACGGCGTGGCGCCACCGCGATCGAATATGGTTTGATCGCGGCGCTCATCGCCGTGGCGTCGATGACCGCGATGCAATCGCTGGGAAGCAAGCTATCGGCGACCTTCACTACCGTCACGACCAGCATGACCGCGTCTTGAATCGCCCTAGTTCGGGTCGGCAGGCCGTCAATGCGCGCGACACTGCGGCTCCGGCGACATGTCCGACGTCGTCAGTTCGACCTGCAAGGTCGCGTGGCCGATTCCGAAATGGTCCTTCAGCATCGCTCGCGCGGATTCGAGGAAGGCGTCGCCTGGATGCCCGCCCGGCATCACCAAATGCGCCGTAAGCACGGTCTCCGTCGTGCTCATCGGCCAGATATGGATGTGGTGGACGCGGGCGACCCCAGGCAGCTCCTGCAACTCGTCGCGAACCAAGTCTGAATCGATTCCGCGCGGTACGGCGGCAAGCGACATTTCGACCGATTCGCGCAGCAATCCCCAGGTTTGCAGGAAGATCAGGACCGCGATGACGATGCTGACCACAGGGTCCAACCACATGGCACCGGTCCACCAGATCAACACCCCTGACACCACGACTCCGGCCGACACCATCGCGTCGCTGGCCATGTGGAGATAGGCACCGCGAATGTTGATGTCGTCGGCGCTGCCGCGCAGGAACATCAGCGCGGTGATCCCATTGATCAGAATTCCCGCGCCCGCGACCCAGGCGACCAGCGGGCCATCGACCGCCGCGGGCATGGCGAGCCGCTGCGCGGCTTCCAGAACGATCGCCCCGAGCGCGACGAGCAACAGCAGGGCGTTGAGCAACGCGGCGAGGATCGTCGAACCCTTCAGCCCATAGGTAAACCGCTTGGAAGGCGACCGCCGCCCCAGCGCGATCGCCGCCCATGCGGCGCCCAGACCGAGCACGTCCGACAGATTGTGTCCGGCATCCGCCAGCAGCGACACCGAATGGGCCATCAGCCCGAACACGACCTCGCCCACGATGAAGCTTAGGTTGAGCGCGATCCCGACCGCAAAGGCACGATCGTGCCCGCTCGCGGGCGCATGGCTGTGGCCGTGCCCGCCATGGCTATGCCCATGATCGTTATGCTGACCATGATGATGATTGTGTTGATGACCAGCCACGCGTTCCTCCGTCCGGAACGCGCCCTATCATTGCCTGCCAATGTGATACTAGGACGCCGAAGCCGAAGTCAGCCAGCGATCTGCCGCGGCAACGCTGTCGGCTGGCGTCGTGTTGAAGGCGATCGGCGTATCCGGCGCATGGATGCGCAACGCATTCACGACGTGCTCGAACAGCGGCAGGTTGCGCTGCGGCCGCCGGATCCCGGCGCCGATCACGATACAGTCATAAGCCTCGCGCTCGGACGCACGTGTCGACGTGGTCGCCGCGCGCGGCGAAGGCCGCATTGACCTCTACCAGACCGGCGTGAACCCTTGCTGCGTCCATCCCGGGGGGCAGATCGGGATCGGTATAATCGACGAGATCGGGGTCGAGTCCGACGATCAGTACGCGCGCGCCCATCACCCATCCATTCGGTTCGGTACCGGAACGATATAGCAAATGGCATCTCGCTTGCCACCCCGCGCAGGATTTGGCTGTCCCCCGACGCCGTGGGATGGCACGGACGGCGGCATGAGCGGGCTTCCGATTTTCGCCGTCCTTCCCGACTTGCTCGCGACGTTGCGCGACGGCAGCAACGCCGTTCTCGTCGCGCCGCCGGGGGCCGGCAAGACCACCGCTGTCGCACCGGCGTTGCTGGGCGAGTCGTGGTGCACCGGCGAAGTCCTGCTGCTGTCGCCACGCCGCCTTGCCGCACGCGCGGCGGCCGAGCGGATGGCGGCGCTGGCGGGCGAGGCGGTCGGCAAGACGTTTGGTTACGCGACCCGGATGGATTCGAAGCGCTCCGCCATGACCCGGGTGACGGTGGTGACCGAAGGAATCTTCGTCGCGCGCATCCAGGACGACCCCGAACTCGCGGGCATATCGGCGGTATTGTTCGACGAAGTCCACGAACGGAGTCTGGACAGCGACTTCGGCCTGGCGCTCGCGCTCGATGCACAGGGCGGGTTGCGGCCTGATCTGCGGCTGCTCGCGATGTCGGCGACGCTCGACGGGTCGCGCTTTTCCGGGCTGATGGGCGACGCGCCGGTGATCGAAAGCGAAGGCCGGATGTTTCCGCTGACGCTGCGGCATCTCGGCCGCGCGGGCGAGCAGCGGATCGAGGATTCGGTTGCTGCGGCGATTCGGCTTGCGTTGCGCGAGGAAAGCGGCGGGGTGCTCGCCTTCCTGCCCGGCGTTGCCGAGATCGAACGGACCGCCGAGCGGCTCGAGGGACTTGGCAGCGGCATCGTGCTCCACAAGCTCCACGGCAGCCTCGATCCCGCCGCGCAGCGTGCCGCGATCGCGTCCGATCCGGGCGGTATGCGCAAAATCGTACTGGCGACCGCGATTGCGGAGACCAGCCTGACGCTCGACGGCATTCGCGTTGTGGTCGATTCGGGGCTGGCGCGGCGACCGCGCTACGACCGGGCGGCGGGAATGACTCGGCTCGTCACCGAGCGCGCGAGTCAGGCGGCGGTTACGCAGCGCGCGGGCCGCGCGGCGCGCCAGGGGCCGGGGGTCGCCTATCGCTTGTGGGAGGAAGCCGCCACCGCCGGATTGCCGCGGTTCGACCCGCCCGAGATCCTCGAAGCCGACCTGTCCGCGCTGACGCTCGACTGTGCCTTATGGGGCGTCGCCGATCCGCGCGCGCTGGCGTGGCTCGATCCGCCGACCGAGGCGGCGGTGCAGGAGGCCCGGACCCGACTGATGGCGCTCGACGCGATCGACGCCGATGGCCGCCCCACCGCGCATGGCAAGGCGATCGCGCGACTCCCGTTGGCGCCGCGGCTCGGCCACATGCTGGTGCGCGCGGGCGATCTGGGATTCGCGTCGACCGCGGCGGAGGTTGCAGTGCTGCTCGGCGAGCGCGGGCTCGGCGGCAGCGACGTCGACCTCGGATCGCGCCGGCGCCGATGGCATGGCGAACGGGGACAACGCGCCGAGGCCGGGCGCAAGCTGGCCAGGCGCTGGGCCGCGCTTTCTCCGACCCGCCTTCCCCCCGCGAGCGGAGAGCGGGACAAAGCGACCGCCACCGCGATCGCGCTGGCCTTCCCGGACCGGATCGCGCGCCGCCGTGACGCCTCGGGCGAGACCTGGGCGTCGGTCGGCGGGCGCGGGTTCAAGCTCGACCCGACCGCTAGCCTAGCCCGCGCGGAATGGCTGGCAGTGGCCGAAACGCAGGGACTCGCCTCGGGGGCGCGGATCCTGTCCGCTGCCGCGATCGACCTGCCGACGATCGACACGCTGTTCGGCGACCGGATCGCGACGCACCGCACCGTCACCTTCGACCCTACGACCGGGGGTGTCGTGACGAAACGCGAGCGCAGGCTCGGCGCGTTGCGGCTGTCGAGCGGACCGGACGCCACCGCCGACCCCGCTGCGATCACCACCGCGTTGGTCGACGGGATCAGGACGCATGGCCTTTCCTGTCTGCCGTGGAGCGACTCGGCGCAGGCGCTGCGCCACCGTGCCGCCTTCGCCGCCGCGCATGGCGGCGCGGACCTCGCGCTCGACGATGCCGCGCTGCTGGCGCGCGCGGACGAATGGTTGGTCCCGCTGCTCGAAGGCAAGCGGCGGCTCGACACGATCGAACAGGGGGCGCTGACCGATGCGGTGCGCGGGGTGATCGGCTGGGACGCGCTGACCGCGATCGACCGGCTTGCGCCGACGCACTTTCACAGTCCGGCCGGGAGCGGCCATGCTATCGACTACGCCGCCGAGGGTGGCCCGCGCGTCGAGCTTCGCCCGCAGGCACTGTTCGGGCTGGCGGCGCATCCGATGGTCGGCGGCGGGCGCGTGCCGCTGGTGCTGAGCCTCACCTCCCCCGCCGGCCGCCCGATCCAGACCACGCGCGACCTGCCCGGTTTCTGGGCGGGCAGCTGGGCGGACGTCGCGCGCGAAATGCGCGGGCGGTATCCGCGCCATCCGTGGCCCGACGACCCTGCCGCCGCCTCGGCGACGCTGCGGACGAAAAACGCAGATGCGCGCGCGCGCGAAGCACGATAAGGAGACGCCATGTCGACCGCCCGAATCTATCAGCGCCCCAAGAACGCCATGTCCTCCGGGCGTGCCCGCACCTCGATCTGGGTGCTCGATTTTGCACCCGCCGAACCCAAGGTCCCTGATCCGCTGACGGGCTGGGCAGGATCCGGCGACACGCGCGACCAGGTGCGCCTGACCTTCCCGACGCAGGAAGCCGCAGTCGCTTATGCCGAGCGCGAGGGGCTTGCGTTCACGATCGTTCCGGCGCCCGAACGTACGCTCAAACTGCAGAGCTACGCCGACAACTTTCGGTAGGACCGCCGTTACTTCAGGCCATGGCCTGCGCGTTATCGAACGCCGTGTGAGAGTAACCATGCGGCCCCGGTCTGCGCCGGGGTGACGCGCATGACCCTTGCGGTGGTCGTCAGAACTGCCGCCGTCACCCCGATGAAGGCCGGGGCCGGCGCGCTATCGAATGCCACGCGAGCACAGTGACGCCGCCCCGGCCTACGCCGGCATAACGGGCTTATGTCGCCAGCATCCCCGCCCCGAGCAACAGCAGCAACTTCACATCCATCGCCACCCCCGCTGCGCGCTTGGCTGCGACGAACGCTGCGATCTCGGCGACCGGGACGCGGTGGACGGTGATGTTCTCGCCTTCGACCCCGCCGCCATCGCCAATCCGGCGCAACCCGCGCGCGCGGACCAGCGTGAAGCCTTCCGACACCATGCCCGGCGAGGAATAGAAGAACCCGAGCGATTCGACGGAGTCCGGGCGATATCCGGTCTCTTCCTCCAGCTCGCGGGCGGCGGAATCGAGCACGTCCTCCCCCGCTTCCTCGTCGCCGACCAGACCGGCCGGCAACTCCAGGCATGGCTTGCCCAGCGGCACACGATATTGCTCGACCAGCAGGACATGCCCGTCGTCGATCGCGAGGATCACCGCCGCCTCGATTCCGCGGGCGCGGCCGACATATTCCCAGGTCCCGTCCTTGATGACCTTGATGTACTTGCCCGCCCACACCGTCGCTGCGGTCATAGTTCGATCAGCCTGTCGGGAAGTTCGTTGCGGTCGGTCTCGGTCTTGGGGAAGCTCTCGGACAGGATCGCGCCGATCCGCTCGACCGCCGCCGCCATGCCCGCGCCCGGCCTGCCGTCACGCGTCTCGTGCACCAGCGCCGCCATCGCGTCGCCCCAGCGCTCGGCCGGGACCGCACGGTGGATGCCCTCGTCCGCAACGATTTCGGCCATCCGTTCGTCGCGCGACAGATACAGCAGGATGCCGACCCGCGCTTCGGTCCGCCGCTCCGCGCCGACCTTGAAATACTGGATCGCCCGCCGCCGCACCCGCCGCCGCCGCGTCGCCTTGGGGACCAGCGCGAGCCGCAAGGGCATGTAGGACAGCGCCAGCCGCACCAGAAGGAACACCAGCGTCTCGACCACCAGCAACGCGCCGAGCAACAGCCGTGGATCGGGTGCCGCGTCCCACCCTTGCGTAAAGCCGCTGAGCCACAGCTCGATCCGCAGCGGATCGACCGCGGCGAGCGCGACGACCAGCAGCATCGCGAGGATCGCCACCTGCAGCGCCGCATCATGATAGGAATCAGAGCGTTCGGTGACGATCGTCACGATCTCGCCGTCGGTGCCATGTTCGGCGGCCTCGACTGCGGCAAGCACGCGCGCATGATCGTCGGGCGTCAGCCGTGGTGTCCGTGCCATCACCAATCCCCCGATGCGCCGCCGCCGCCGAACGATCCGCCGCCGCCGCCGGTAAAGCCGCCGCCGCCCCAGCTGCCGTCGGATCCGCCATCGGATCCGCCGCTGCCACTACCGCCGCCCCAGCCACCACCTCCACCGGCCCCGGTGCCTCCGCCCCAGCCGCCGAGCGTCGCGCCCCAGAGAATCGCGGGCGCGATCCCGCTGCGATACTGCTGCCCACCACCGCCGCGCCGCCGCAAAGCGGAGAGCAGGACGAAACCGATCACCATGCCCCAGAAGATCAGTCCGAACGGAATCCCCCCGCCGCTGTTGGTCGAGCGGCGATGTGTCTTGTCGAACGCCGCCGCCGCGGCATCGGTCGCCGCCTTGGCTTCCTCGGGCGAGGCGCGCAGCTGCTTGATCAGCGCATCTGTGCCCGCTTCCATCGCGCCGGGAATGTCCCCCGACTGCGACAGTTTGGGGATCATCTGCTCGCGGATCACGCGCCCGGTGAAGGCGTCGGTCAGGAACGGTTCGAGCCCGTAGCCGACCTCGATCCGCGGCCCGCGATGCCCCTTGGGTTCGTTGGGCGCGATGAACAGGATCGCGCCATTGTTGACGTCCTTCAGTCCGACGCCCCAGGCGCGGCCGAGCCCGACGCCATATTCCTCGAGCTCGCGCCCCTCGAGGCTGGGAATGGTCGCGACGATCAGCTGGCGCTTGGTGTCCTTCTGCAACGCCTCGAGCTTGGCGGTCAGGTCCGCCTCGGTCGCGGGCGGCAGGACGTTCGCCGCGTCGACGACCAACCCGGTGAACTTCGGATAGGTCTGCGCGTCGGCGGCGGTGGTGACGGTGCCGAACAGCACCGCCACCGCGAGCAGGAACGATTTCAGGATCTGCATCGGACGGGCCCTCTGAGCCCCATGATCAATTGCTGTTGCCGAAGTTCACCGTGGGCGCGGCTTCGGCACCGGGGGTCGTCGCCTTGAACGGAACGAGCGGCTTCGCCCCGTAAAAAATCTTCGCACCGATCGCATCGGGGAAGGTCCGGATCGTGGTGTTATAGCTCTGCACCGCGCCGTTGTAATCGTGGCGGGCGGTCGAGATACGGTTCTCGGTACCCTCGAGCTGGTCCATTAGAGTCGCGTAATTCGCCTGGCTCTTGAGCTCGGGATAGGCTTCCTGGAGCCGCTGGAGCGACACGGTCACGTTGGACTGCGCCTTCTCATAGGCGGCGACCTTGGCCGGATCGTTGAGCTGGTCGGGCGTCAGCTTGACCTGGTTCGCGCCCGCGCGCGCCTGTGTCACTTCGACGAGGATGCTCTTTTCCTGTGCGCCGGCGGCTTTCACCGTGGCCACGAGGTTCGGAATGAGGTCGGCCCGGCGCTGGTAATAATTCTCTACGTCGGCCCATTTGGCCTTGGCGTTTTCTTCCTGCGTCGGGACGCTGTTGAGCCCGCAACCGGACAGCGATGCCGTGAGCGCCAGACCGGCCGAGGCGACGAACAGGGTGCGGTACTTCATTGTTAGGATCCCTCCAGACCTTGCGCCCCCATGATAGCGGGGTACGATGGCCACGCGAAACGAAATCGGTTGGGGACGATGTATGTTCAAGGAGTTCAAGGCCTTCATTGCGCGCGGAAACGTGCTGGACCTGGCCGTCGCGGTGATCATCGGCGCGGCGTTCGGCAAGATCGTGACGTCGCTGACCGACGACGTGATCATGCCGGTGATCGGGCGCCTGACCGGGGGGCTGGACTTTTCGAGCTATTTCCTGGTGCTGGGCAAGGTGCCGGGCGCGCTTGCCGGGTCGTCGGATTATGCCGCCCTCAAGAAAGCCGGCGTGCCGTTGCTGGGGTATGGCGCGTTCCTGACCGCCGCGGTCAATTTCGTGATCGTCGCGTTCATCATCTTCTTGATCGTGCGTGGCGTAAACCGCCTGATGCCGAAACCGCCGGAAGTCCCCGCCGAGCCGGTCGAACCCGCCGACGTGACGCTGCTGCGCGAGATCCGGGATGAACTGAAGCGGCGGTAATCCGCCCGTCACCCCGGCGAAGGCCGGGGCCGCCGTGTTATGTGGCGCGACCGACAATACGGCACGCCGCCGCGCCTGGGTAACGACACGGCCCCGGCCCTCCCTAGGGTGACTCGAGTATCATCCTGCAAGCGCCCCGTCAGGCCGCGACCAGATCCTCGGCGATCGAATCCGCGAGGCTGGTCCCGTCGAGGATCCGCGCGGTCTCATCGCGGACGCGCATCATCGCGTGGCGGATTGCGCAGGTCGCCTCGTCCTTGCAGTCCTTGCACGAGCGATAAGCGGTACGGCTGACGCACGGGACCAGCGCGAGCGGCCCCTCGATCACGCGGATGATCTCGCCCAGTGAAATCAGGTGGGTCGGACGCGACAGGCAGTAGCCGCCCATCTTGCCGCGGTGGCTGTGGAGGAACCCCGCCTCGCGCAGGTCGGCGAGGATCAGTTCGAGAAACTTGCGCGGGACGTTTGCTTCCGCGGCGATCCGGTTCATCGGGATCGGCGGGCTCCCCTTGGGAGCACCAGCCAGGAACATCATCGCGCGCAGGGCGTAGCGGGACCGTTGGGTAAGCATGATACTATAGCCCATGCACCGCTTTTGTGGCGAGTCAAAGGCGCTGACCTAATTTTGTACGCTTCCCATTCGTGCGGCAATGCCTATATCGGTTCTGCCGGGTTCGCCCGGCTATGGCGATAAAGTGCGGCGTGCAATAGATACAACGGACCCGGGGGCAGTACCCGGCGGCTCCACCACAACCGGCCACGGCTTTCAGCCAGACCGGTCATGACGGGGCCGAAGCAGGATCGACGTGTTTCGAAAAGCGCTGTTTTTTCCCGGGCTGAGTAACCTGTAAAAGGCTCAAAACCACAAGTGCAAACGATAACGAAGCACTCGCGATTGCAGCGTAACTCAAGGCCTCACGGTCTAGGTTACTAAGCTAAGCGCGGTTCGGGCCGCACCGGGCAACAGAAGCGGACACCGGCGGTACGGGGAGCACCGAGCAACAGAAGCTCCCCACCTATCTTTATCCTAATGAACGATGGATCCTCCGGGTTAGCTTGGGTTTGATCCTGGCGTCAGAAGCCTTGGAGAGCGGCGACTACGCCTCCCACATACTGTTTTCCCGCGAAAGCGGGAATCCAGGGCCAGGCAGAATGACCGACGATAGCGTTCGCGACTCCTGGGCTCCCGCCTTCGCGGGAGAACACATGAGGTTTCGAACAAGTCTTGCATGACAGGATGGGCCTCACCCGGCAAACCCCGCCACCCCGGCCCCCGCCATCCGCAGATCCTCGACGAACCGCCCGAACTCCACCTCTGCGGCCGCCGGATCGGGCAGGCGCAGCAGGTAGCTCGGATGCACCGTGATCCAGCACGTCCCGCCATCGGCCAGCGCAATCGGCCGCCCACGCTCCTTCAAGATCGTCACCACCCGCCCGAGCAGACTCCGCGCCGCGGTCGCCCCCAGCGCGACCGTCACCTGCGGCTTGACCAGCAACCGCTCCTGCTCGACCCACCAGCGACACGCCTCGATCTCCCCCGCACCGGGCTTCGAATGGATTCGCCGCTTGCCGCGTTGCTCGAACTTGAAGTGCTTGACCGCATTGGTGACATAGGTGCGCGTTCGGTCGACCCCAGCCGCCGCCAATGCACGGTCGAACAATTGCCCCGCTGGACCAACGAACGGCCGTCCTGCCAGATCCTCCTGGTCGCCGGGCTGCTCACCGACGAACATCAGCGGCGCATCGACCGGGCCTTCGCCGAACACGGTCTGCGTCGCCGGCCCATAAAGCGGGCAGCGCGTGCATGCGGATGCCTCGTCGCGCAGCGCATCCCACGCGATCACACTATTGCCGCCGACCTCGTCCCTTGCCTTCGCGATCATGCCTGACTCCCGTGCCTGCGCCGAGGCGATCAGCCCTGGGACCAGCGCGGTCTCGGGCATGTTCTTCCAGTATTTCCGCGGCATCTCCTTGAGCATCGCACCGATCTTGACGCGCGCCGGGTTGAAGATCGACGCGTAATAGGTCTTCCACACATCCTCGATCGGGTCGCCCGCTGGCGCATCCGCCTTCGATGCGCCCGGCCCCTCGGCAAGCGTCGTGCCGTCCCAGTGGATAGCGATCTCGGGGGTCAGGATCGACCAGTGCATGCTGGCGAAGCGATCGAGGAAGAAGCCGGCATTGTAACGGACGATATGATGCTCGGGCTCGAACCATGCGACGAACCGCGCCTTCTCCTCCTCCTCGACCTCGCGAAAGCGCACGAACGCGCGCATCTTGTGGATGTCCTTGCGCACCTCGCGCGCGAAGCCTTCGAGCTTGCGGACCAGCGGGTCGGCCTTGTCCTCGACCGCGCCGGGCCGGTCGCGCAGCCGCACCAGCAGCGTATAGAGCAACGCAAACCGCTCGGGATCGCTGTGCAGCAGCGCCTTGCGCGCAAGATCGACGAAGCCGCGCGATACCGAGAAGGCGGGCGCGTCGCTGTGCGGCAGCGGCAGATCCTCGCCGAACAGGTCGACCGGCGCGTCGCCGACCTGCCACGTCACGTCCGAAGGCGCGACCCCGGCCACCGCCAGCCCGCGCGCAGCCTCGCGCCAGCCGTCGAAATCGTCCGGCTCGGCCAGCGTTACCCTGTGCATCGTATCATCCTCCCGATCGGGCCTTTGCCCGTCAGGCGAACAACTCCAGTTGCTTCACCTTGGGTGCAACGACAGGCCGCAATTCCGCCTTGTCGCTGAGCGCAAGCGGTCGCCAGTCCTCCGCGATCAGGAACGGGCGCAGCTTGGTGATCGACACGGTCAGTCGCGCGACATCCGCGAGGTGCAGCCGCCGCCAGCGGCGTGCGGCGAGGATCGAGTTGACGGCCTTCACCCCCAGCCCTGGCACGCGCAACAACCGCTCGCGCGGCGCGCGGTTGACGTCGACCGGGAAGATCGCGCGATGCTTGAGCGCCCAGGCGAGCTTCGGGTCGATGTCGAGCGGGAGCATCCCCGTCGTCTCGTCCGCCGCCGACACGACTTCCGTCGAGGTATAGCCGTAGAAGCGCATCAGCCAGTCCGATTGATACAGCCGATGCTCGCGCATTAGCGGCGGGCGCTGGAGCGGGAGCACGGTACTGGCATCCGGGATCGGGCTGAACGCCGAATAATAGACTCGGCGCAGATCGAAGCTGTTGTACAGCGACGAGGCACGCATCACGATGTCGCCGTCGGTCGCGGCATCCGCGCCGACGATCATCTGGGTCGATTGCCCCGCGGGCGCGAAGCGTGGCGCGGACTTGAACTTCTTGCGGGCATCAGTCGCGTCGATGATCGAGGTCTTGGTCTCCGCCATCGCATCCTCGATCCGCACCGCCGACTTTTCGGGCGCAAGCCGCTTGAGCCCCGAGACGGTCGGCAGCTCGACGTTGATCGACAGGCGATCGGCATGGAGCCCAGCCTGCTCGACCAGCGCGGGATCGGCATCGGGAATCGTCTTGAGATGAATATAGCCGCGGAAATTATGATCCTCGCGCAGGGACCGCGCGACCTCGACCATCTGCTCCATCGTGTAGTTGGACGAGCCAATGATCCCCGAGGAGAGGAACAGCCCCTCGATATAATTGCGCTTGTAGAAGGACAGGGTGAGGTTGACGACCTCCTGCGCGGTGAAGCGCGCACGGCGGACATTCGAGCTCTTGCGGTTGATGCAATAATGGCAGTCGAAGATGCAGCTGTTCGTCAGCAGGATCTTGAGCAGCGAAATGCACCGTCCGTCGGGCGCATAGGCATGGCAGATACCCATCCCGCCATCGGTCGACCCGACGCCCTTGCCGTCGCGTGACGTCCGCTTGACGGAACCCGAGGAAGCGCAGGAAGCATCATATTTCGCCGCGTCCGCAAGGATCGCAAGCTTTTGCTGGACATCGAGTTGCGCCATGATGTTCTCTCTACGTTCCTTTTCGCCTTCTGTCGACGGTTTAATCCCGGCGATATAAGGCGTTGCCTTCGAAGGAGGCGATCATGAACGGCTGGGCGAAGCGGATCGATCCACGCTGGGTGCTGGCAATCACCTGCCTGCTCGGCTGGGCGTTCAAGGGGCATTGCGGCGCCTATTGGCTCGGCGACATCCAGTATCTCACAGGATGTTACAGCGATGCGGTGCCGTTCTGGGGACTGCGCGGGGTTTCGGCAGGGCAGATCCCGTACCTCGAGGCGCGGATGGAATATCCGGTGCTCACCGGTTGGCTGATCTGGGCGGAGGGGCTCGTCACGCGAACGCTGTTCGGGTCGGGCGCAACGGCGGCGCATTTCCTGTTCGTTGTCGCTGCGGTCAATGCCGGGCTGGCGTTCCTGGTCCTCGCAATGATGCGACGGGCCAGAGTCGATCGCACACGGCAATTTGCATGGGCAGGCGCGCCGCCGCTAGTCCTGTATCTCGGGCATAATTGGGACATGCTTGCGGTGACGTTTGCGGTCGCCGCGGTGCTGTTCGCGCGGCGCGGCGGCCTGCGGATCGCCACCGCGCTGGCGGCACTGGGCAGTGCCGCCAAACTGTTTCCGGTGCTGCTGCTTCCGGTCTTCGGGCTGGCAGCGCTGTTCGCTCGCGGGGGCGGCGGGGTCTGGCGACGGGTCGGCGCAGCGACAGTCCTGGCGGCCATAGCCATCGGTAGCTGGGGCCTGGTGAATGCACCGATCGCGGTTCAAGCCTTCGCCAACTGGTCGGAATTCTACACCTTTTCTTCCGCGCGATCCGGCACGGCGGCGTCGGTCTGGGAAATCCTGGCGCAAGCGGGCTGGTGGGTCACGCCGGTCCCGACACGCAACCTGTGGTCCGGCCTGGTCTTCCTCGGCGGGGCCGCGATGATCGTCGGGCTGGGCTGGATCCGCCACCGAGCGCGGCCGTGGCTGCTGTTCGCGCCAGTGCTCGCCTGGTTCCTGTTGACCAACAAGGTCTATTCCCCCCAGTTCGACTTGTGGCTCTATCCGATGCTGGTCCTGACGAGTTATCGGCTGTGGCCGGTGGCGTGGTTCGCGCTGGGCGATATCGCGGCGTATTTCGCCGAATTCTGGTGGTTCGCGGGGATCGATGGATATCATCCCGCGGCATCGTCGTCGGACATTGCCGTCGCAGCGACGTTCCGCGCCGCGTCGATGCTGTGGCTTATCGGGTCGTCGTTGCTACGACCGGCGCCCGCATGGGTTCTGTGTCCGCGGACGGCCCCCGACACGGCTTGACGTCGAGCGCGCGTCCCTGCGCCGCCCACAAGGCGCGTTCGAACGTCACGTCATGCTTAGATCCGAACAAGCGGACCGCCTTGCCATCGACCGCCTCGGCTTGCGCGACGATCCGGATCCAGCGCGCCCCGCCCGATACTTCGATCTGCGCATCGAGCATGAAACCCGTGCAATCGCGGATCGCCTCCAGTCGCGCGAGTTCGAGATCAATCCGCGACTGACGCGTATAGCGCCCCGCAATTTCTCGGCGGTCGATCTTTACGCCGCGCGGAAGTCCGAACAGGTCGTACACGCCGTCGCTCCATGCCAGCGCGTGCGACAGCAGGTCGCATTCCCACAACCCCATGGTCGCAGATACGGGCGCAGGGATCGGGGTCAGCGGGGCGCAGGCGCTGCGCACCCGCAACGGCGCATCTCCGACGCTCGCGGTGCGCTGACGCTCGGTTGCATTGGCGGGATCTTCCCGAATGTCGTACACCGTAGGCACTCACTTATGTGGCACTGCAACTTAATCGACATCAACACGTTGCGCCTTAACAACAAGTTTCCAGGGAACCCCTCATGCGCAAATTCCTCCTCTCGCTCGCGGCCGCATCGCTGGTCGTTCCGGTCAGCATGACCCTGCCGACGACCAAGGCCGAAGCGAAAAAGCGCTATTACGGGCATGCGCGTCGCCATTACCGTACGTGCCGCCATTCGAGCGGAACGACCGGCCTCGTCGCGGGCGGCGTCGGTGGTGCGCTGCTCGGCAATTCGGTGCTCGGCCATGGTGCGCTTGGTACGATCGCCGGTGGTGTCGGCGGGGCGTTCGCGGGTCGCGCGATCGATCGCACGATCACCGCAAAGAACCGCTGCCGCTAATGCCGCCTCCGTCACCCCGGGTTGGCCCGGGGTGACGGCCCGGCGCCTATTCCGCCGCCAGTAAGGTTTCGGCCGCACTGAGATCTACCGAGACCAGCCGGCTTACACCTTGCTCGATCATGGTCACGCCGAACAGCCGGTGCATCCGGCTCATTGTCACCGCATTGTGGGTGACGATCAAATAGCGCGTTTCGGTTTCGCGGGTCATGACGTCGAGCAGGTCGCAGAACCGCTCGATATTGGCGTCGTCCAGTGGCGCATCCACCTCGTCGAGCACGCAGATCGGTGCGGGGTTGGTCAGGAACAGCCCGAAGATCAACGCCACGGCGGTCAACGCCTGTTCCCCACCCGACAGCAACGTCAACGATTGCAGCTTCTTGCCCGGCGGCTGCGCCATAATCTCGAGCCCGGCCTCCAGCGGATCGTCGGAATCGACCAGTTCGAGATGCGCGCTACCGCCGTTGAACAGCGTCGTGAACAACCGCCGAAAATGCCCGTCGACCGCCTCGAACGCAGCGAGCAGCCGCTGCCGCCCCTCGCGGTTGAGCGTGCCGATTGATCCGCGCAGCCGGTTGACCGCCAACCCCAGTTCCTTGCGCTCGGCGGCATTCCCCTGCGACGCTGCCTCCAGATCGGCGAGCTCGCTCTCCGCGACGAGGTTGACCGGGCCGATCCGCTCGCGATCGACGTTCAGTTTCTCATGGGTTGCGGATTCCTCGGCCGGCGCGCGCACCGTCGCGCCGTCAAAGCCGACTCGTTCGGGCAACAGCACCGAGGGGCATTGGAAGCGCTCGCCAGCGAGCCGGTTCATCTCGATCCGGCGCAGTTCCTGGTTCTCCGCGCGCGCCGCCGCGCCAGCGCGCGCCTCGCGCGCCTGCGCGAGTGTTTCGGCAGCGGCGGCGGCGGTTGCTTCGGCGGCGCGGAGCGCCACGTCGGCGCTGCGTTCGGCCGCCTGGGCGGCATCGGCATCGGTGCGCGCGGTGGCATGGGCCGCTTCCAGCGCGACGACGTCGGCCGCGAGCGCCTCGGGACGACCGGCCAGCGCCTTCGCTTCCACCAAGAGCGCCGCGTCGCGCTTGTCCATGTCCGCGATCCGCTTGGCTGCCTCGCCCGCGCGCGTACGCCAGCCCTTCACTTCTGCCGCCATCGCCGCGAGGCGTTCACGCGCGCTGCCAAGGTCGCGGTCGACCCCGGCGCGGTCGGCACGTGCGGTGGCAATCTCGGCGCGACGGTGCTCGGCTTCGCGCGAGAGGTCAGCCACGCGCGCGCGCGTGGCGCTGCCATCGGGAAGCGCTGCGTGCGTCGCGGCGGCGCGCGTTGCTTCAGCGGCGGCTTCGGCATGATCCGCCTCGACCCGCGCGCGCCGCGCCGCCAGGTCGGTGCGTTGCGCCTCGATCCGCTCGATTGCGGCGGTCGCGCGGTCTTCGGCGCGCGCTGCGTCGCGCGCGCGACTCTCCGCGCTCTCGAGCAACCGCCGTGCCGCGACCGCCGCAGTTCGCGCCTCGGCGATCGCCGCATCGATCCGTGCGAGTTCGGCATCGGCGGAGTCGACCGCACGCACTGCCGCCGGCCGCTGATCCTCGATCGCGCGCAACCGGTTCATCCGCTCGAGCCGCTCGGCCGCCGCAGCCCCGCCCGATTTGGCGACATAGCCGTCCCAGCGCCGCACGCTCCCGCGCAGCGTCACCAATCGTTGCCCGACCGCGAGCGCGACACCGTCATCGCTGTCCACCACGAACACCTGCGACAGCCGCCGCGCCAGCGCCGGCGGGGCGACGACGTGGGTCGCGAGCGGCACCGTGCCAGGCGGCACGGCCGGATCTTCGGGCTGCGCATCGGCGCCCGCCCAGAACCGCTCGGCCACCGGATCGAGCCCGGCCTCCAGATCATCCCCCAACGCCGCCGCGAGCGCGCGTTCATAGCCCGGATCGGGCCGCATCCGGTCGAGCACGCGGTCGCGCCCGTCGCGTTTGGTCGCGCGCGTCAGCGCCGCCGCCTCGCTGTCGAGCGCCGCCAGATCGGCATGCGCGCCCGACCGCGTCGCCTGCGCCCGGTCGCGCTGATCGCGCGCACCGCGTTCGTCGGCATCCGCGCGCGCGAGACCGGCGCGCGCATCTTCCCCATGTTGCAACGCCTGCGCGCGGGCTTCCTGCGCCATCGCGCGATCCTTCAGCAGCGGTGCCGCATCGCCCAACGCAGCCGCTTCCGCCGTCACCCGGGCGAGATCGCGCGCGCTGCGATCGGCGCGCGCGCGCGCTGCGGCGAGCGCCGCCTCGGCCACGCGCGCGTCCGCTGCCTCGGTCGCCTGTGCGGCAAGCCCCTGCGCCAGCGCCACCTCCGCGTCGCGCCCGGCGCGTTCCGCTTCGGCCTGGCGCGCCTCCAGCGCCGGAACGCGCGCCGTCATTTCGGCCAGCCGCGTCTCGGTGGCACGCGTTTCCTCGGTCAACCGCGCGATCGCCCCGGCGGCATCGTGCGCAAGCGCGCCTTCGCGCAACCGGTCCTCCGCCAGCCGCGCGCGTCCGGCCGCAAGTTCATCACGCCGCCGCACCGCCGCCGCCTGCTCGCTCCGCAAGGTCGCCAGGCGATGCGCCGCGTCGCTTGCCGCATCGCGCATCGCCTGTGCGGCCGCGCGCGCGGTCCCCAACGCCTCGGTCGCGGCAAGCGCATAGGCCGCCGCCGCGCGCTGCGCCTCGGCCGCATCGGACACACGCGCCTCGCAGGTTGCCGCCTCGGCCTTCGCCGCATCGGATGCCGCCTGCGCATCGCGCCAGCGCGCGTAGATCATGCGCGCTTCGGCGGCGCGGATCTGGTCGGACAGCGCGCGATAGCGTTCGGCCTGTTTCGCTTGACGCCGAAGCGATGCGGCGCGCGCGTCCTGGTCCGAAATCAGTTCATCGAGCCGCGCGAGATTGGCCTCGGTCGCGCGCAGTTTCTGCTCGGCGTCGCGGCGACGAACGTGGAGCCCCGCGATCCCGGCGGCTTCCTCGAGCATCGCGCGGCGCTCGGCGGGCTTGGCGGCGATGATCGCGCCGATCCGCCCCTGGCTGACCAGCGCGGGCGAATGTGCGCCCGTCGCCGAATCCGCGAACAACAGCGCAACGTCTTTCGCGCGAACGTCACGCCCGTCGATCCGGTAGGCCGACCCCGTCCCGCGCTCGATCCGGCGGACGACTTCACTCTCCTTCGGCCCCGCCGCCCCGGGCGTTTCGATCAGCATCGAAACTTCGGCGAAATCGCGCGCCGGACGGGTGGACGTCCCCGCGAAGATCACGTCGTCCATCCCCGCCCCGCGCAGCGACCGCGCGGACGTCTCCCCCATCGTCCAGCGGAGCGCCTCGAGCAGGTTGGACTTGCCGCAGCCGTTGGGCCCGACGATTCCGGTCAGCCCGGGTTCGATCCGCAGATCGGCGGCGTCGACGAAGCTCTTGAACCCCGACAGCCTGAGCCGCTTGATCTGCATCCCCCCGGGCCTCCCGCCCCCTGCCAGATCAGCCGCCGGCGCGCTTGAGCGCTTGTTCCAGCTGCGGCCAGGCCGGACCGGTCGGCTGCAGCTCGACCGGCTCGTTGTTGATCAGGAAGGTCGGCGTGCTCTGGACGTTGTGATCCGCATTGGCCTTGGCGGTCGCCTTGGTCAGTGCATCGAGCTGAGTCGAATCTCCCAGGCACGCGCGCGCCTTGGCGTCCGGAACGCCGCGCTGCTTGACGAAGTCGAGATAGCCGAGATCCTGCGCGAAGGTCGTCGCGATCGTTTGCGGCGAGGCGCCCTGCATGCCCTGGACCTTCTGGCCGACCTCCTGCTCCTTCGCGAGCAGGGTCTGCTGGTTCGCCATCATCGCCTCGAGCAGCGGGAAGAACGCGCTTTCATCGACGCAGTGGCCGAGCAGGATCGGCGCGATGTCGAGCGCGCCATGGATCGGATAATCGCGGAACTCGTAGGAAACCTTGCCGTTCGCAACATATTGCGCCTTGAGCAGCGGGAAGCCTTCGGCCTCGAACTGCGCACAGAACGGGCAGGCGCGCGAGCCATATTCGACCAGCTTGATCGGCGCATCGGGGTTGCCCATGCGATAGCCATAGTCGCCGGTCTTGACGACCGTGTCGGTCCAGCTCTTGCCGGCGGGGGCGGCCTTCGCGGCGACCGGTGCGCTGGCGGCGGTGGTGTTGCCGCTGCCGGACGTGCCGCTACCGCAGGCTGCCAGCACGAGAGCGGGAAGCGCGAGCGCCAGGATACGGGTTTTCATCGTGGAATAGCTCCTAGGGTGACGGGGTTATCGGGCGGCAAGCGCGGTCTTGAGCACGGGTTCGAGCGCATCCCAGCTATACACGTTGGGCAGCAGCTTGCCTCCAAGGACAAAACTCGGCGTCCCGCTGATCTTGTAGCTCGTCTGTGCGGCATTGGCGCGAGCGACGATTCCGTCGACCGCCTTGGTATTGGCGAGGCAGGCCGCCGCCGCCGGACGCGTCAGGCCCATCTTCACCGCCAGATCGGTATAGCCGTAGAATTCCGCGAGATAGGCCGCTACCGCATTGGGCGTCGCTTTCTCCAGTTCCTTGCCCTTGGCGTCGGGGATCTGCGCATCGCGCCCGACCAGCGTCTTCTGCTGCGCCATCATCGCCTGCAACAGCGGGAAAAACCGCGGCAGCGGCACGCAATCGCCGAGCAGCATCGGCCCCAGATCCAGCGCGCCGTGCACCGGGTAATCGCGGAATTCGTAGCTGACCTTACCCGTCGCGACATAACCCGCGACGAGCTTGGGCGCGCCGTCGATCGCGAAGGCGGCGCAGGTCGGGCAGGTGCGCGCACCATATTCGACCAATTTGACCTTGGCGTCCGCATTGCCCATCCGCACGCCGCCTTCCGGCGTCCGCACCACCGTCCGCGTCCAGTCGACCGCAGCCCGGCGCGCCGGCGCGTGCCGCACGGGTGCTGCGCCCAGCGGCGCGACCATCGCAACGGTCGCCAGCGCGGCGACCCACCCCAAGTTCCGCATCCGTTATTCCCCGATCACCGGCGCGCCGCGCGACGCCGCCACCCCTGCCGCAAGCGCTTCGAGCACCGCCTTCAATTCCGGATCCGCGATCGTCCGCAGGCTCGCGCCGAGCTCGACCGGCGCGGGCGGGAGCACCGGCGGGGGCGTGCGCCTGGGCCGGCTGATCACGTCGCCCTGCCG
The DNA here is from genome assembly GCF_022662475.1 of Sphingomonas sp. TREG-RG-20F-R18-01. Taxonomy (GTDB): domain Bacteria; phylum Pseudomonadota; class Alphaproteobacteria; order Sphingomonadales; family Sphingomonadaceae; genus Sphingomonas. The sequence continues at coordinate 685,758 of NZ_JAKNQQ010000002.1, read as the reverse complement.
GATCTGCACCTTGGCGATCGCGGCATAGCCGAAGAAGCGATTGACCCGCTCGATGATCTCAGGCGCGATATGCTGCATCATCGTCGCATGCGCGCCGCGCACGACGAGGTTGAGCGTCCCGCCGGTGCGTTCGCCGTGCGGGAACTTGATCGATTCGGGCGCGGAGACGTTGGCGTAGCGCGGCCCGACGATCTCGCCCCAGCGCGTGACGACCGCGCTCTGGACGAAGCCGAAACGGCGGAAGGCGGCGCGTCCCGCGTCGGGCAAAAGCTCGGCGACCGAACGCGCGCGGCCGCCGCGGCGATGCTCGGGCTGCGCGGGCGGAAGCTTTGTCTTGGTGGGGGCCTTGGTGCCGCTGGTGCTCATTGCGCCGTCCATGCCATAGCGGGGCCGTGTCCGCCAAGCGTCCTTCCCATATCGCCCGTCATTTGCCCCTACATCTGCTCGCCTGGTACGACGCCCATGCGCGCACGCTGCCGTGGCGCGCCGCCCCAGGCAGCAACGCGCCCGATCCGTATCGCGTTTGGCTGTCCGAGATCATGCTCCAGCAGACGACAGTCGCCGCGGTCACCCCGCGCTTCGCCGAGTTCGTCGCGCTCTGGCCGAGCGTCGAGGCGCTCGCCGCGGCGCCGGAGGGCGATCTGATGGCGGCGTGGGCGGGGCTTGGCTATTATGCCCGCGCCCGCAACCTCCATGCCTGCGCGCGCGCCGTGGTCGCGGCGGGCGGGTTCCCCGAAACCGAGGCGGGCCTGCGCGCGCTCCCCGGGGTCGGCGCCTATACCGCCGCCGCGATCGCCGCGATCGCGTTCGGGGAGCGCGCGGTGGTAATCGATGCGAACGTTGCACGTGTCGTCGCGCGGCTGTTTGCTATAGAAACCCCTCTTCCCAAAGGGTTAGCAGAAATTCGCACAGCGACCGACACGATCACCCCGGACACGCGCGCGGGCGATTTTGCGCAGGCGATGATGGACCTCGGGTCGAGCGTCTGCACCCCGCGCGCACCGCGCTGCCTCGCCTGCCCGCTGTCGGCGGAATGCGCCGCCTACGCCCGGGGCAATCCCGAGGGTTTCCCGATCAAGCAGCCAAAGGCAGTCAAGCCGCAGCGCCACGGCACGATCTTCTGGCTCGAGCAGAACGACCGCGTGCTGCTCGTCCGCCGCCCGCCGCGCGGGTTGCTCGGCGGGATGCGCGCCTTGCCGACGGGGCCGTGGACAGAAGCACCGCCCGGCCTCGCCGATCCGCCGGTGGCCGCCGCCTGGACGCTGCTTCCCGATACGGTGGCGCATGTTTTCACGCACTTCCGGCTGGAACTGTCGCTTGCCGTGGCGCGCGGGCGTGGGCATGGCGATTCGGGTGAATGGTGGCCCGTCGCCGAGCTCGACTCGGCCGGGCTGCCGACGGTCTTTGCCAAGGCGGCGACGACGATACGGGCGGCAAACAGGAGAGCGTGATGATTCGGTATCTGGTTTCAGGAACTACCCTTGCCGCCCTCATGGCCGGCACCGCATTTGCCCAGCAACCCGCGCCGACGATGGCACCCCGCCCCGCCGCGCAGACCGAAGCGCGCGGCGCGACCGCGCCGGCGCTGCCCGCCACGCAGAAGCTGTTCGCCGACTATATCGCCGCCAACAAGATGCCCGGCATCGTCGGCGTGATCGGGCGCGGCGATGCGCCCCCCGCTGTCATCGCCGACGGCAAGCTGGGCGACGAACCCGGCGCGGCGATGACCGATGCCGACAGCCTGTGGCGCGTCTATTCGATGACCAAGCCAATCACCGCGATGGCGGCGATGATCCTGATCGAGGAAGGCAAGATCGGCCTCGACCAGAAAGTCAGCGATTTCATTCCCGCCTTCAAATATATGAAGGTCCAGGTCAGCCCGGATTCGCTGGTCGCGCTGCCCGCCACGCATGCGATGACGATCCGCCAGTTGCTCACCCACACCGCCGGGCTCGGCTACACCATCATCACCAAGGGCCCGCTGCTCAAGGCCTATGAGGACGCGGGAATCACCCCGTTCACCTCGGACGCGAAAAGCGAGGCGCAGATGCGGCTCAAGCGCCCCGCGACGCTGGAGGCGTTCGCCAACAAGGTCGCGACGCTGCCGCTGATCGCCGAGCCGGGCACGCGCTGGAGCTATTCGATCGGCCTCGACGTGATGGGCCGCGTGATCGAGGTTGCGAGCAAGATGCCGTTCGACCGCTTCCTCGAGACGCGGATCTTCAAGCCGCTCAAGATGAAGTCGACCTATTTCACCGTGCCGCAAGCCGACGCGCGCCGGCTCGCGACCGGCTATGCGATCCTCGGCGCGAACCGTGTCCCGCTCGATCCGGCCGCGACCTCGGTCTATCTGCAGAAGCCGAGCTTCCCTTATGGCGGCGCCGGGCTGGTGATGTCGGCGGGCGATTACGACCGCTTCCTCCACATGCTCCAGAACGGCGGCACGCTCGACGGCAAGCGGATCCTCAAGCCAGCGACCGTCGCGCTCGCGATGTCCAACCTGCTCCCGCTCGGCGTGGTCTATCCGGGCGCGGTCTCGGCGACGGGGGGCACGACCAACCCGCAGGGCTTCGGCGCGGGGGGCTCGGTCACGCTGTACGACGCGCCCGGTGGTCCGGCGAAGGGCACGTACGGCTGGGGCGGCGCTGCGGGGACGATCGCCTGGGTAGACCCGGTCAACAAGGTTCGCGCGACGATCATGGTCAACTATCTGCCGAGCGACAAATACCCGCTCCGCGCGGATGCGACCAGGGCGATCTACGCCGACCTCGCACCGGTCCTGGCCAAGCGGTGATCGCTCCGGGGTTTACGGGCGGGACGCTCGACCGGGCGGACGCGCTGCGCCACGACGAAGCGGGGCTCGCCGCGCTGACCGGGGACTGGCGCTCGCGGCTGCTCCGGCTCGACGGGTTCGATCCGGTGCTGATGGGCGACGGCACGCTCGGCTGGACGACGCTGGCCGACGTGCCCGACGGGGCCGAGCTCGTGCTGCTCGGGCTCGACGAGGCCGGGCGCGGGCATTTCGCGGCCTACATCCCCGGCATGCGCGCGCCGCCCGGGCGCTCGCCCCGGCTGTTCGGGCTGCTCGGCCAATTCGCGCCGGGCGAGGCGGCAACCTATGCCGCCGCGCGCAGCGTGCTCGACTGGCACAGCCGGCATCAGTTCTGCGCGAATTGCGGGACGCAGACCGCGCCGTTCCGCGCGGGCTGGGGCCGCCGCTGCCCGAATTGCAACGCGGAGCATTTCCCGCGCGTCGACCCCGTCGTCATCATGATCGCGGAGCATGACGGGCGCGCGCTGCTCGGTCGCCAGCCGGCCTTCCCGCCGGGGCGCTATTCGGCGCTCGCGGGGTTTCTCGAACCGGGCGAATCGATCGAGGAAGCGGTCGCGCGCGAGATTATGGAAGAAGCGGGCGTGCGGGTGCGCGACGTGCGCTATATCGCGAGCCAGCCGTGGCCGTTCCCGTCCTCGCTGATGGTGGCGTGCGTTGGCATGGCCGAGAACGACACGATCACGCTTGATACCAACGAGCTGGAAGATGCGATCTGGGTCTCGCGCGAGGATGTGCGGACGGTGCTCGCCGGGGGCGACGGACCGTTCCTGCCGCCGCCTGCCTATGCGATCGCGTTCACGCTGCTGACGGCGTGGGCGGAGGGGTAACGGCTTTTCCCTCCCCTCCCTGGAAGGGAGGGGAGCAACGCAAGCCCCTACCCCCGCACGCGCGCCTGTCGATCCGTCCCCAGCACGCGCACTCATGGTGCGCGACGTGCGGGATATCGCGAGCGAGCCGTGGCCGTTCCCCTCGTCGCTGATGGTGGCGTGCGTCGGCATGGCCGAGAACGACACGATCACGCTCGACGCCAATAAGCTGGAAGACGCGATCTGGGTCTCGCGCGAGGATGTGCGGACGGTGCTCGCCGGGGGCGACGGGCCGTTCCTGCCGCCGCCCGCCTATGCGATCGCGTTCACGCTGCTGACGGCGTGGGCGGAGGCCACGTAAAAGTCTGGCTCCGGCAAGGTAAACATGGCTTGTTTGCCAGAAGCGCGCCGTCGTGGCGCGCTTTGGCAACGAGGGGGCTGTCATGTTTCTTTCCTGGGGATCGTCGCATAAAGCGGCATATGTCGGCGATGCGGGCGTACGGCATTGTAATGCTTGCGACGAAGACTCCGCGTTCGCGCACTTCGTCGAGTATACTGTGCGGCACCTGTACTGGGTCTTCCGCTGGACGACGGGGCGCAACCCGGTGCTGGTATGCGAAAATTGCAACACTACCTACTCCGCCGGTGCCGAAGATTTCGATTCCGCCGAAACCGGCAAGGCGATCCCGCTGTGGGATCGCCGGGGCTGGATGGTCGGCGCAGGCGGTATCGCCGCATTGATCGCCACGCTGCCGTTCGCGCGCGTGGCGGACACCGCCATCGACAAGCTCTTTGTCGCGGACCCGCGCGCGGGCGACCTTTACGAAACCAACCTCGCCAAGCTGATGCCCGATCCCGATGCACCGCGGATGTACGGGGCGATGCGCGTCGTCCGCGCCGACTCCCGCACCGTAGAGGTCGAGATGCCAAAGGCCTATTACGGAGACCTTCTGAGCGTGCAACGCGATGTCAGCGTCGGCAAGACCGACGATGCATCCTATTATGCCCCGGAACACCTGACGTTCTCGCGGGACAGCATCAGGAAGCTGTATGCAGACGGCGTGGTCGAAAACGTGAGGCGATAGGCAAACGAGGCGAAGCAAGCTCGTAACGCTAGGGGAATGAAGTCGCTGGCGGACGGTTTTTGGTGTAGGATCGGCGCAGTAGTTCGGGGAGACCGTCGATGCTGCGCCGATCGCTTCTGTCCGTTCCCGCGCTCGCGGTGTTCGCGCCGATCCTGACGCAGGCGCGCGCCGCAGTAAGGGCGGCGATTCCCGGCAAGGTTGCCGCCGACGCGGACCGCGAGGGCAAGATGCGCGCGATCGGGCTCAGCACCACGCGCTACAAGGTGCTGACCGACGATACCGCAGGCGCGCTGTTCGTGCTCGAACAGGCGAACGACCGGAAGGGCGGACCGCCGCGACATCTCCACCACGGCGAGGACGAATTGTTCTTCGTGCTCGAGGGCGATTATGTCGTCGAGGTCGGGGATACGCGCCATTGGCTCGCCCCCGGCGATTGCGTGCTCGGCCCGCGCGGGATTCCGCATGCCTGGGCGTTCGCGGGCACGACACCCGGGCGATTGCTTATCTCCTTCGCCCCCGCGGGCAAGATGGAGGCGTTCTTCGCGCAGCGCGGCAAGACGCTCAAACCCGGGCAGTATGGTAGCACCGCGCAGGATGCCGCAGTGATGCGCGCGTTCGGGATGGAGCTGATCGGACCGGGGGTCTTGCCCGAGCACCTCGTCCGGCCCGCCTGAGCGCCGGACGCAGGCGTCAACCGCGCACGCGCGCCTGTCGATACGTCCCCAGCACGCGCACCCATTTCGAATGGAAGGTGAGTTCCGCGAGCGCGCGGCCGAGCCCAGGGTCGCCGGGCCGCCCCGCGACGTCGGCGTAGAATTCGGTCGCCGCGAAGCTGCCGCCGCGCTGGTAGCTTTCGAGCTTGGTCATGTTGACGCCGTTGGTCGCGAACCCGCCCATCGCCTTGTACAGCGCGGCGGGGACGTTGTTCACCTCGAAGATCAGCGTCGTCATCCACTCGCCGTCGCCGGTCGGCTCATGCCCCTCGCGCGCGAGCACGACGAAACGCGTGGTGTTGTGCTCGGCATCCGCAATGTCGCTCGCGAGCGTCTCGAGCCCGTACAGCGCCGCCGCGCCAGGGGGCGCTAACGCCGCCAGCGCAGGGTCGCCGCGCTCCGCCACCACCGCCGCCGCGCCGGCGGTGTCGGGATAGGAGGCGGGCAGTATCCCGCGCTCGCGCAGCCACAGCCGGCATTGCCCGAGCGCCTGCGGATGGCTCACCGCCTCGCGCACGCCCGCCAGCGGGCCGGTCCCCATCAGCGCGTAGCGAATCGCGAGGAAATGCTCGCCGGTGATGACCAGCCCCGATTCGGGGAGCAGGAAATGCATGTCCGCCACCCGACCGTGGAGCGAGTTCTCGATCGGGATGATCGCGCAATCCGCGCGGAAATCGCGCACCGCCTCGATCGCGTCGGCGAAATCGAAGCACGGCAGCGGGAGGCCGTCGGGGAACGCCTCGCGCGCGGCGATATGCGAATTCGCGCCCGGCGCGCCCTGAAACGCGACCGCGCGGCTCGGGTCGGCGGCGGCGGCGGCGGTCATCTCGGCGACGATCGCGCGGGCGGGGGCGGCGAAATTTTCCATATTGGCTCGGCGCGTACCGTTCCCGGGTCCGGACGGCAAGCGGGTGCAACCCCGGTACACGCACGGCTTGCGGTCAGCCCCATGCGAATCTATGCACGAAAGTATCATAGCGGCCCCGGTGAGGGCCGGACATCGGCAGGGGCAGCGGCAACCATATGGATAATCGCACCAATACGATCGCAGGCTGGGTGCTCGGCACCATGGGGCTCGCGCTCGCACTGACGATCGGCGGCAACATGTTGGTCAAGCCGATCAAGGCCGAAAAGGCCGGTTATCCGATCGAAGCGCCCGCCGACGACGCCGCTGGCGGCGGTGCCGCCGCCCCCGACGAACCGATCGCCGCGCTGCTCGCCAAGGCCGATGCGGCGCACGGCGCCGAAGTCTTCAAGAAGTGCACCGCCTGCCATTCGATCGCGCAGGGCGGCGCGAACGGGATCGGGCCGAACCTGTATGCGACGGTCGGCGAGGGGATCGCGCAGGGCAAGGCCGGTTATGCCTTCTCCGACGCGCTCAAGACGGCGGGTGCGGGCAAGAAGTGGACCTTCGACGAGCTCAACAAGTGGCTCACCTCGCCGCGTGGCTATGCGGCGGGCACCAAGATGACCTTCGCCGGGCTGACCGCGGGCAAGGACCGCGCCGACGTGATCCTGTATCTCAACCAGCAGGGCTCGAACGTACCGCTTCCACCGCCCCCGGCAGGCGCACCGACCGCGACCGACGCCAAGGCACCGCCGGCGGCGGGCAAGGCCGATCCGGGCGGCAAGGCGTCGCCGAGCGTCGAGGGGCTTGGCAACACGACGGTTCCGGCGGCGGCGGGGAAGTAAGGCTGCTCCCCGACGAGGCATGACCGCTGCGAAACCATAGCTGTTCTCCCGCGAAGGCGGGAGTCCAGGAGTCGCGAGAACGGTCAGCCGTTGTTTTGCTGCACGCTGGATTCCCGCCTTCGCGGGAAAACAGCCAATGACGGGTCGTTACCGACTTTCCCAGAGAATTCGCGAAGGCCAGGGTCGAGGGCTGCGGGCGCAGCGCCCGATACCCTTTTCCTGCCTCCGCAGCAGTCCGGATCAGTCGCGGTCGCGGTAGAAGGCCTGAACCACGTCCCAGCCTTCCTGCGCCGTCTCGACGAAGGTGAAGATCGACAGGTCCTTGGCGCTGACCACGCCTTCCTCGACCAGCGCGTCGAAATTGACGACGCGGTTCCAGAATTCGCGACCGTAGAGCAGCACCGGGATCGGCGCGATCTTGCCGGTCTGGATCAGCGTCAGCAGCTCGAACAATTCATCGAACGTCCCGAACCCGCCCGGGAATGCCGCCAGCGCGCGCGCGTGGAGCAGGAAGTGCATCTTGCGCAGCGCGAAATAGTGGAACTGCATCGACAGCGACGGGGTGACGTACGGGTTGGGCGCCTGTTCGTGCGGGAGCACGATGTTGAGCCCGATCGATTCATGGCCTGCGTCGGCCGCGCCGCGATTGGCGGCTTCCATGATCGACGGTCCGCCACCCGAGCAGACGACGAAGTGGCGCTTGCCCTCGGTATCGACCGGGAAGCCGCTCGCCAGCTGCCCGAGTTCGCGCGCGACGTCGTAATATTTGGACTTGGCGACGAGATTCTCCGCGATGCGGATCGCCTGCTCGCGGTCGCCCTCGGCATTGTGCGCGATGTCGAGCAACGCCTGCGCCTTGGCGGGCTCGGGGATGCGTGCGGAGCCGTACATCACGAAGGTCGAGGCGATGTTGGCCTCGTCCATGATCAGCTGGGGTTTCAGCAATTCGAGCTGGAAGCGGATCGGGCGGAGATCCTCGCGCAGCAGGAAATCCATGTCCTGGAAGGCGAGGCGATACGCCGGGTTTTCGGTCTGGGGGGTGCTGACACCGGTCTTGGCCTGTTCGGCGTCGGTGCGGGCGGCGGGGAATACGCGCGAAGGAACGTGCGTGTCGTGCTTGGGGGACTGACTCATCTGCGCCAAATAGGCGTTTCGGCGGCGGATTTGAAGGCGGCGCTTGATGCAGGCGTCAAACAGGCGAGGCGGTCAATTCGCCTCTTCCTCCTCCCGTTCGTTTCGAGCGAAGTCGAGAAACCCGGCACCAGCGCAGGTTTCTCGACTTCGCTCGAAACGAACGGACAGAGGGGGGTGTCTCAGCGACAGAACCCGGCGCGATCATCCTCGATATGCAGATGGTTGTAATGGACCGCGTTGTAATCCGGGCTCAGCACCGTGCCGAACCGGCGGCAGGCCGAGGCGCGGATCGTACGCAGGAAGGCGCGGATGTTGGGGTCGGGGTTGTTCCACCCGCCCTGGATCGTGATCCGCCGCCCGTCCTGAAGCACGAACCCCGACACGTCGACCGCATTGGCGGTGGCATGGCCCGAGCGTCGTGCGGCATAGGCGGCGCTGGTCCCGACGACGTTGCGGCAGGCATAGGTCCCCATGCTCTCGATCCGCACCAGATCGCTCCCGAGCATCTGGTGCGCCGCGGGGACGACCGCATGCTCGACCCAGCCCGAAAAGCTGCGCGCGAGCCCGCAGCGCATCGCGCGGAGATTGGTGACGGGGATCCCGATGTCGAGCAATTGCACCGCGCCGACGATCTGGCACCCGCCGCCAAAATCGCGGTCGGGCAGGGGAGAGTAACGCACCTCGGCGCGCGACAGGTCGGCGAAGCACGCCTTGGTCTCGCGGCTGGTCGGCAGGTCGAGCGTGATCGGGCGCGCGCCCGCCGGGCGCTGCGGCGCTTGCGCGTTCCGTCGGTCTCCCGATGCGCAGGCGGCGAGCGAAAGGGTCAGCAGAACAACGGCAAGGCTACGAAACATGCCAGACCGTTAGCGTCTTCCGGTGCCCGTATCGCTATCCAAAAATCTGCGCTTCGACGCGCGCACGCTGATTTGCGCCGAGCCGACGGATCAGGACGATCAGCAGCAGCGCCATCGGTACGTCGATCACGAACGTCAGGATGTTGAGCGCTCCGCTCATCCCGATGTCGAGGAGGTTCCTGACGCTGGCGATGGCCTGGTAATTGGCATTGCTCAGACCGAGGCGTACCAGCCACAGGCCCCACCAGATTCGCATCCCGACCGGCACGGGTACGATACCGGTGGTATTCGGCGCGATACTGGCCTGCCAGATCTCGCGCATCGCTTGGAACGGTTTGAACAGGTTGATGATCGGTATGAAGTAGGAACCGACTGCCCAGCCTGGCGACATCGTCATCCCGCCGGAAAACAAGTGTGCCCGTATGCTTGCGTTGTGGATCCAGCGTGCGAAGCATACCACGGACAAAGCAAACGCTGTCATCGAACAGATGTTGGTCGCGATGCTAAAGCGCTTGACGAAGTCCAGCGCGGGCGGGGACCAGATGTTGCCGAAACCCCCGAGGCTGACGATGAGCAGTGCGCCGGACACTGCAACCCCCAGATCCGTGACAAGCCACAAGACGATGGAATACACCGCAGCGGGTTCGCGCGGATCGATGATCTTCATGTGATTACCCCCCGGTAAGCCTACATCCTGAACGATCGTTGCGCGTGTGTCGACGGAAACGACTTGACGTTGCGCGGCACGGGCTTAGGAGCGGCAACGGGCCACGCGGTCCCAACGCCGCGCGTGCTCTCTGTAAGGAGAGACTACATGACTGAACTGCCTGCGCGTCCTGCGCACCTGCCTGCACGCCCGTATTTTTCCTCGGGCCCGTGCGCCAAGCCTCCGGGCTGGTCCGCCGCCAATCTCGCAACCGACTCGCTGGGGCGCTCGCACCGCTCGAACATCGGCAAGACGCGGCTGCAATATTCGATCGACCTGATGCGCGAGCTGTTGAAGCTCCCCGATACGCATCGCATCGGGATCGTTCCCGGCTCCGATACCGGCGCTTACGAAATGGCGATGTGGACGATGCTGGGTGCCAAGCCCGTCACCGCGCTCGCCTGGGAAAGCTTCGGCGAGGGCTGGGTCACCGACGCGGTCAAGCAGCTCAAGATCGATCCCACCGTCGTGCGCGCCGATTATGGCCAGCTGCCCGATCTGAACGCGGTCGACTGGTCGAACGACGTGCTGTTCACCTGGAACGGCACCACCTCGGGCGTCCGCGTCCCCAACGCCGACTGGATCCCCGCCGACCGTGAAGGCCTGTCCTTCGCGGACGCGACCAGCGCGGTGTTCGCCTATGACATCGACTGGGACAAGATCGACGTCGCGACTTTCTCCTGGCAGAAAGTGCTGGGCGGCGAGGGTGCGCACGGCGTGCTGATCCTCGGGCCGCGCGCGGTCGAGCGGCTCGAAAGCTATACGCCTGCGTGGCCGCTGCCGAAGGTGTTCCGCCTGGTCTCCAAGGGCAAGCTGACCGAAGGCGTTTTCAAGGGCGAGACGATCAACACGCCCTCGATGCTCGCGGTCGAGGACTGCATCGCAGCGCTCGAATGGGCGAAGACGGTCGGCGGCGCGGACGGGCTGATCGCGCGCAGCGACGCCAATGCCGCCGCGCTCGACCAGATCGTCGCGGACCGGCCGTGGCTCGGGCACCTCGCGGCGGACGAAGCGACGCGCTCGAAGACGAGCGTCTGCCTGACGGTCGAGGGTGCGGACGAGGCGTTCATCAAGGCGTTCGCCGGGCTGCTCGAAAAGGAAAAGGCGGCCTATGACATCGCGGGCTACCGCGATGCACCTCCCGGACTGCGCATCTGGTGCGGCGCGACCGTCGACACCGCGGATATCGTCGCGCTCGGGCCCTGGCTCGACTGGGCCTATGCGAGCGTGTCGAAATAACGTCCGTCACCCCGGCGAAGGCCGGGGCCGCCCCGTAATTCGGGCGTGACGCGACCAACATGCCGGCCCCGGCCTGCGCCGGGGTGACGATCATTAGTAAATTCAGGCCCCGCCAACCCCGGGGCAACGGAGACATCCTATGCCAAAAGTCCTCATTTCCGACAAAATGGACCCCAAAGCCGCGCAGATCTTTCGCGAACGCGGCGTCGAGGTCGACGAGATCACCGGCAAGACCCCGGAAGAAGTCATCGCGATCATCGGCCAGTATGACGGCCTGGCGATCCGCAGCTCTACCAAGGTGACCAAGGCGATCCTCGCCGCCGCGACCAACCTCAAGGTCATCGGCCGCGCCGGGATCGGCGTCGACAATGTCGATATCCCCGCGGCGTCGGCGCAGGGCGTCGTCGTGATGAACACCCCGTTCGGCAACTCGATCACCACCGCCGAGCATGCCATCGCGCTGATGTTCGCGCTCGCGCGCCAGCTTCCCGAGGCCGACGCCAGCACGCAGGCGGGCAAGTGGGAGAAGAACCGCTTCATGGGGGTCGAGCTGACCGCCAAGACGCTCGGCCTGATCGGCGCGGGCAACATCGGCGGGATCGTCGCGGATCGTGCGCTCGGCCTGCGGATGAAGGTCGTCGCCTATGACCCGTTCCTCTCGCCCGAACGCGCGGTCGAACTCGGCGTCGAGAAGGTCGAGCTCGACGAGCTGCTCGCGCGCGCGGACTTCATCACGCTCCACACCCCGCTCACCGACCAGACGCGCAACATCCTGTCGGCGGAGAATCTCGCCAAGACGAAGAAGGGCGTGCGCATCATCAACTGCGCGCGTGGCGGCCTGATCGACGAGGCGGCGCTCAAGGCCGGGCTCGATTCGGGCCACATCGGCGGCGCGGCGCTCGACGTGTTCGTGACCGAGCCCGCCAAGGACTCGCCGCTGTTCGGCACGCCCAACTTCGTCTCGACGCCGCATCTGGGGGCCTCGACCGACGAAGCGCAGGTCAATGTCGCGATCCAGGTCGCCGAGCAGATGTCGGATTATCTGATGTCGGGCGGGATCACCAACGCGCTCAACGTGCCGTCGCTCTCCGCCGAGGAAGCGCCGCGCCTGAAGCCGTACATGGCGCTCGCCGAGAAGTTCGGGTCACTGGTGGGTCAGCTGACGCACGGCGCGATCGCGCGGATCTCGATCCACGCCGAGGGGGCCGCGGCCGAACTCAACCAGAAGCCGATGGTGTCGGCGGTGCTCGCCGGGTTCCTGCGGACGCAGACCGACACGGTCAACATGGTCAACGCGCCATTGCTCGCCAAGGAGCGCGGCATGGAAGTCCGCGAAGTCCGCACCGAGCGCGAGGGCGATTACCACACGCTGCTGCGCGTCTCGGTCAAGACCGATGCGGGCGAGCGCTCGGTCGCGGGCACGCTGTTCGGCGACGCCGCGCCGCGGCTGGTCGAACTGTTCGGGATCAAGGTCGAGGCCGATCTGGCGGGCCACATGCTGTATGTCGTCAACGAGGATGCGCCTGGGTTCATCGGTCGGCTGGGGACGTTGCTTGGCACGGGTGGGGTCAACATCGGGACGTTCCACCTTGGTCGCCGCTCGGCGGGCGGCGAGGCGGTGCTGCTGCTGTCGATCGACGAGGCGCTGACGCCGGAGTTGCTCGCGCAGGTGCGCGCGCTGCCGGGCGTGGTGACGGCGATGGGCCTGGCGTTCTAGAACAGAAAAGGTACGTTCCTCTTCTCCCTCTCCCCTCCGGGGAGAGGGCCGGGGAGAGGGGCCGTGCCACAAACCGACAAGCTGTTGCTGGCGCGTGCCAAACACATGCGCAGCAACCCCACCCCCGCAGAGGCACGCCTCTGGTACAACCTCCGCGCCAAACGATTCGCGGCAGTCAAGTTCACCCACCAGGTCGTGATCGGCCCGTTCATTGCCGACTTCGTGGCGCGTTCCCGAAAATTCGTGATCGAGCTTGACGGCGACACCCACGCCGACGACGAGAGCGCCGACGCCCGCCGCACCGCGTGGCTCGAACGACAAGGGTATCGCGTGATCCGCTTCGACAATGCCGACGTGATGGGAAATCTCGACGGCGTGCTCGGGACGATCGGCGCTGCGCTTGCGGCTGCCCCTCTCCCCGGCCCTCTCCCCGCAGGGGAGAGGGAGAAGGACATTTGATGACCACCGCTCTCCTCCCGACCGGCTTTCGTGACCGGCTCCCTCCCTTCGCCGACGCCGCCGCGCGGCTCGAGGCTGCCGCGCTTGCCGCTGCCTACGCCTATGGCTACGAACGCGCCGACCCCGCGCTCGCCGAGTTCGAGGCGGGCCTCGCCGGCCGCCTCAAGTCCGCGCGCGCGCAGGATGCGGTGCGGTTCGTCGATCCGGTCAGCCAGGCGACGCTCGCGATCCGCCCCGACATGACCGCGCAGATCGGCCGGATCGCCGCCACCCGGATGGCGCATCACCCGCGCCCGGTGCGGCTCTCCTATGCCGGCCCGGTGCTCAAGCTGCGCGCCTCGCAACTCGCGCCCGAGCGCGAACTCCGCCAGATCGGGTGCGAGTTGATCGGGCTGGATACCGTCGCGGCGGCACGCGAAGTGGTCGAGGTCGCGGTCGCGGCGCTCGAGGCGGCTGGCGTCACCGACATCTCAATCGATTTCACGCTCCCCGACCTGATCGACGTGCTCGCAGGCGGGCCGTTCCCGATCGACGCGGCGCAGATCGACGCCTTGCGCGACCGGCTCGATGCCAAGGACGCGGGCGGGGTCGCGGCAATTGCGCCCGCCTATCTCCCGCTAATCGAGGCCGCCGGCCCGTTCGAGACCGCGCACGACCGGCTGTGCGCGTTCGACGCGCGCGGGGCGCTGACCTCGCGGCTCGACGCCCTGTGGAAGATCGCGGACGGCCTCAAGGGCCGCGTCGCGCTGACGCTCGACCCGACTGAGCGGCACGGGTTCGAATATCAGAGCTGGCTCGGCTTCTCGATCTTCGCAGGCGGCGTGCGCGGCGAGATCGGGCGTGGCGGCACCTATACGATCATGCACGAAGGCGGCGCGGAGGAATCCGCGGTCGGCTTCTCGCTCTACGCCGATGCGATCGTCGCGGCGGGGCTCGCCGAGGTCGACCGGCTGCGGCTGTTCGTGCCCGTCGGCACCGCGCCCGTAACCGCGGCAGCAATGCGCGCGGCGGGCTGGGTCACGGTCGCGGCGCTCGAGGCGGGGGATACGCCCGAGGCGCAGCTTTGCACGCACGTGCTCGCGGAGGGTGAAGCGCGCGCGGTCTAGTCGGCTGGGGTGAAGCAGGACGTCCTCTCGACAACCGTCATACCCGCGAAGGCCGGACCTCTGCGAAAGTCGTTCTACGGCCCCTTGATTTGCTGTTTTCCCGCGAAGGCGGGAATCCAGGGCCAGGCAAAATCACGGCTTACAATTCTCGCGACTCCTGGGCTCCCGCTTCCGCGGGAGAACACCTATGGTCTTGCAGAGGCCATGCCTCGGCGGGAATGACGGAACGCTTGCCACTCCGAGCCTGACGACAATCCCGTCGCTAACACGGCCCCAGCGCCAGCATGGCGGCATGCTCGAGCGGGCCGGCGTCCCCCGCGGACACATAGAACCGCCCCTCCAGAATTGGTCCATGGACCCTGGGCCGCGAAACGACCGTCCCGGCCACGCGGAGTGCGAGCAGGTCTCCGGTCCGGCGGCGCGTGATCCCCTCAAACGCGGCGGCGGCAGTGGGCCGCAAGGCGATCGACAGGTACCAGTCGTCTTCCTCCTCGCGGCGAACCACTTCGGCGCGAAGCACGCTCGCCCGACAGAGCTGCAAGGGACCGAACCACGCACCGGCACGAAGGGCGACGGTCGCGCGCGCGAACGCCTGTTCGGCCCGCTGCAACGCGACGTCGGCCTCCTGCAGGGCAGCGGTTACGTTCGCCATGGTACACGCCCGGCGGCGCCGCGGCGGCGGGTCACCGAGCACGTCCTCTTTGGATCGCGCCCAGATCTCGCTGATCGCGCGATGCAGTTTCATCGAGCGTTGCGTGCGCGCCGCAAGCGCTGCGTCAGCATCAAGGCGTGGATACCGGTCGAGGCATTCGCCCACCGCGTCCAGAGGGGCGTCGATGCCGTCCAGCGTGGCGGCGAGCTCGCGCGGGATTTCTCGCCCGAGATCGCCATAAACCTCGCCCGTCTCCACCCGCGCGGCAGCCAAGAGTATCGCAAGCAGCATGTTGATCGCCCTCCCCCCGTCCAGTCTATCCGGAATGCCTCCCCCGTCCCCCCGGCGAAGGCCGGGGGTCGGCCCGGTTTCTGTCTTGACCGCCGGTCCGCGTGCAACCGGGCGGCTCCGGCCCTTCGCCGGGGAGACGGCGCAGACGCAATAGGCATGGACCCCCCGCCCCCCGCGCATTAGGGCTGCACGCTTTGTCACAGACGATGTGTGGAACAGACCGTGGGAAACGTAGCAGTGATCGGCGCCCAATGGGGCGATGAAGGCAAGGGCAAGATCGTCGACTGGCTCGCCGAGCGCGCCGATGTCGTCGTGCGCTTCCAGGGCGGGCACAATGCGGGGCATACGCTCGTCGTGGGCGAGAGCGTCTACAAGCTGTCGCTGCTTCCCTCGGGGATCGTGCGCGGCACGCCGTCGGTGATCGGCAATGGCGTGGTGCTCGATCCGTGGGCGCTCAAGGCCGAAGTCGAGAAGCTCCGCGGCCAGGGCGTGACGATCACGCCGGACACGCTGATGCTCGCCGACACCTGCGCGCTGATCCTGCCGTTCCACCGCGATCTCGACGCGCTGCGTGAGGATGCGAGCGGGGCGGGCAAGATCGGCACGACGCGGCGCGGGATCGGCCCGGCCTATGAGGACAAGGTCGGCCGCCGCGCGATCCGCGTATGCGACCTCGCGCATCTCGATTCGCTGGGGGCACAGCTCGACCGGCTGACCGCGCATCACGACGCGCTGCGCGCAGGTTTCGGCGAGCCGCCGATCGACCGCGACGCGCTGGTGCAGGAGCTCCGCGAGATCGCCGATTTCGTCCTGTCCTTCGCCAAGCCCACGTGGCGCGTGCTCAACGATGCACGGTCGCGCGGCAAGCGGATCCTGTTCGAGGGCGCGCAGGGCGTGTTGCTCGACGTCGACCACGGCACTTATCCGTTCGTCACCTCGTCGAACACGATCTCGGGCACCGCGGCGGGCGGCTCCGGCCTGGGCCCGAGCGCGGTCGGTTTCGTGCTGGGGATCGCCAAGGCCTATACCACGCGCGTCGGTTCGGGCCCGTTCCCGACCGAGCTCGAGGACGCGACCGGCGAGCAGCTCGGGATGCGCGGCCATGAGTTCGGTACCGTCACCGGGCGCAAGCGTCGGTGCGGCTGGTTCGACTCGGTGCTGGTCCGCCAGTCCGCCGCCGTCGGTGGCATCACCGGGATCGCGCTCACCAAGATCGACGTGCTCGACGGGTTCGACGAGGTGAAGATCTGCACCGGCTACCGCCTGCGCGGCGAGACGCTCGACTATTTCCCCGCGCATGCCGCGGACCAGGCCGAGGTCGAGCCGGTCTATGAGAGCATGCCCGGCTGGCAGGAAACGACGGCAGGCGCGCGCAGCTGGGCCGACCTCCCCGCGCAGGCGATCAAGTACATTCGCCGGATCGAGGAACTGATCAAATGCCCGGTCGCCTTGGTCTCGACCAGCCCCGAGCGCGAGGATACGATCCTCGTGCGCGATCCGTTCGCCGACTGACACGAAAAAGGCCCCGACCGCTCGCGCGGCCGGGGCCTTTTTTTTAACCTGTCAGCGCAGGATGATTACATCGGGCGCTTCTTGCTGCGCTTCGACTTGGTCGTCGTCGCGGTCGTGTCGGTCGTCGAACCGGTGCTCATCGCCGAGTCGGTCGAGGTTGCTGGGCTGCCTGCGGTCGTCGAGGTGCTCGACTGCGTGCTGGACGACATCGACGGATCGGTTGCGGTCGAGCCCATCGGCGCGCCCGGCATCGTCGAGGGTGAACCGGTCGTGGTTCCGGTGGTCGAACCGGTCGACGGCATGCCGCCTGCGCCTGCACCACCGGCTGGGGCGGTCTGGGCGATGGCTGCGGTCGAAAGGCCGAGGGCGGCAATGGTTGCCAAAGTTGCGATACGCATGGGGTCTGGTCCTCTTCTGTGACGTGACCTTCAAATGGGTCGGGGTAATAACGACCGACTTGGCGTTTGGTCGCTCCCTCTATCGCCAAAATTAACCACCTTATCGGTTTGTTACCCGATTGTTGTGCCACATTGCGCGCGATGGAGCAGCTTCTGGTCGGCGAGCACCAGCGCGACCATCGCAGCCACCACGGGGACGCCGCGGATGCCGACGCAGGGGTCGTGGCGCCCCTTGGTGGCGATTTCCGTCGCCGCGCCATCGGGCGCAATCGTCGCGACCGGGGTGAGGATCGAGCTGGTCGGCTTGAACGCGACGCGCAGCGTGACCGGCTGCCCCGTCGCGATCCCGCCCGCGATCCCGCCCGCGTGATTGGCGAGGAATTCGGGGCCGTCCACGCCGGGGCGCATCGGATCGGCATTGTCCTCGCCGCGTAGCGTGGCGGCGGCAAAGCCGTCGCCGATCTCGACGCCCTTGACCGCGTTGATCCCCATGCATGCCGCCGCCAGCTCGGCGTCGAGCTTGGCATAGAGCGGCGCGCCCCAGCCTGCCGGCACGCCCGTGGCAGCACAAGCGACCACCGCGCCGAGCGACGAGCCCGACTTGCGCGCGGCGTCGACCAGCGTCTCCCACCGCGCCGCCGCCACCGCATCGGGGCAGAAGAACGGGTTGCGGCCGATCTCGTCCACGTCGAAATTGGCCGGGTCGATCGCGTCGCCGCCGATCGCCTCGACCCAGGCGGTGATCGTCACCTCGCTGACGACCAGCCGCGCGACCGCCCCTGCCGCCACCCGCGACGCGGTTTCGCGCGCCGAGGAGCGCCCGCCGCCGCGATAATCGCGAAAGCCGTATTTGGCGTCATAGGCATAATCGGCATGGCCCGGGCGATACGCCTTGGCGACTTCCGAATAGTCCTTCGAACGCTGGTCGACATTCTCGATCATCAGGCTGATCGGCGTGCCCGTGGTCCGCCCCTCGAACACGCCCGAGAGGATGCGGACCTGATCGGGCTCTTGCCGCTGCGTCGTGAAGCGCGAGGTGCCGGGGCGACGCTGGTCGAGCCACGGCTGGATGTCGGCCTCGGTCAGCGGGATGCCCGGCGGGCACCCGTCGACCACCGCGCCGATCGCGGGACCGTGCGATTCGCCCCAGGTGGTGAAGCGGAAGACGTGGCCAAAGGTGTTGAAGCTCATGCCCTCCCTGTCATCCGCCTGCGCGCGTGGGTCAAGCCGTCGGGCGTTGTCGGCGTTCCGTTCGATCGTCGACCCGCGCAGGTGAACGTCCCACCTTGGTGGACAGCAGACATTCCTTGCCCGGTAAAGCAGTCGGCGTCCGCATTCAGCGGTAAGGAACATCACCCTCCGGTCGGAGAATGCCGCCGGCCATCCTGCCTTCTGGATCCAGCGCGACCGACATGAATACCTCGCCGTTGGCAAACACCAGATTGTAGGCGTCGTCGCCCATCATACCTCGCCCGCGATACGTGACCGACTTAAGCGCGCCCAGCTTTTGGAACATGGGATGTGTCATGGGCAGATCCCCACGGACGACGTCGGCAAACCGCGGAGAGAGTTTGTCATAGTCGGGCGCGCCGCTCGCTAGACCGGCGACAAGGCGTCGCAACGCAGCTTCGGTGCCGGCAGTCGGAACCGAGCTGGGAGCGACGGACGGTACCGACGGAACCCTTGCCGGCGGCCCGGCCTGTCCCGCGATGGCGCCAGAAGACTGAACCCACATCATTATAGCTGCTGCAGCAAAAACGCTCATTAGCATTGCTCCTGAGACCAGATAGACAAGGTGCCGCCGTGTGATCCACGCGGTCTCGTTTCGCGGGGCGGCAATAGGGCTGCCTTCTTCCGGCCTGGCACTTCCCTGCGGAAGGTCCGACACAGCGGGTACCAGTCGACCGGAACGATCTACCGACTCCACGAGCTTCGCCGCTTCAAGTGATGAGGAAAGACCCAGCTTGGCGCGGGCCATCTTCAACCGCTTCTCCACGGCATGAGGCGAGATACCAAGATCGAGCGCCATTTGCTTGGCAGTCTGGTGGTTCAGGCAGCGTTTCAGGCATTCCCGCTCCGCTAACGTCAGGCGCAGGATCGCTGCTCGCGTGCTTCGGTCTATCACGTCCATGCTCATGTCGCCCAACGTAGCGCTTTATACGTCCGTACCAACCTCGGCCGTCTGGTACTCCTCTGGTACCCGAAGCCACGACCCCATTCGGGCACACCCGCTATGCCCGGAGTAGCTGTTGATTGAGAGCTGCCGGTCGCTTTTAGGGCGATGCGCGCTGGCACTTGAACGCGGAACGCAGTCGGTGGTGGGAAGCGGAACGGCAACTTTCGGGAGGCGGGTGGCAATAGCCGACATTGCGGGGCTCCAGCTTTCACCAAAAGGGATCCGATTTCCGGAAACATCACGGACCAGGCTATTGCCGCTGCCGATCCGAAAGGCTGTCACCGAACACCCATTCGGCGAACAGCGGTCGCAAGTCCCGGCCACTCGATTCCTCCATCGCCCGCTCCAGGTCGATGCTGGTGACCGTGCCGCCCGCATGGTCACGGGTGTAGCGACGCAGGCCTGCCCAGAACGCGGCATCGCCGAGCGTGACACGCAGCTGCGCCATGAACAGCGCGCCCTTGCTGTATTGGATCGCGCGCCGGACGCCCAATGTCGGGTAGCTCCCATTCCAGGCCAGCGGCTTGTCGAAGCCCGTCACACGCGCCTTTTCAAGCCGGCCCTTCGCTACATCGAGTTCGGCATCATAGGCGCCGCGGCCGTAGCGGTGCTCTTTCCACGCGGCCGTCATGAAGGTGGTGATACCCTCATTCAGCCAGAAGTCCTTGAGGGTCTCGCACGTGATGAGATTGCCCCACCACTGATGGGTAAGTTCGTGCACGATCGCCCAATCCTCTGACGCATCATCTGGCTTCATCGGCAACGCATTGGTGCCGAGGACCGAATATGTCGCCGCCTCCTGCGCCTCACCGCCATCGACCAGAAGCTGGCTGTAGTCGGCGACGGGAAGCGGCACTCCGGCCTTTGCGGAGAGGAAAGCGACCATCCCTCTTGTCCCTGCCAAGCGTCGTTTCAGCTGGTCCGCGTCGGCAGTGTCGCTCAGATAGGTGAGCATTTTTGATCCGACCCACTCGCGGACCTGCGTGAATCGACCCACTGCGAAGCCATAAAGATAGGCCGAGTAGGGTCGGGGCGCTTTCCAGCTTTGGACTTCGCTGCCGTCCGGTGTCGGTCTCCGCGCGATCATGCTGCCTACCGACAGGCTGGTCATTCCGGCCGGGACACGCAGATCGAGCGAGAAGACGGCCTTCTCGCCGAACTTGTTCTGAGAACAGACCATCCAGTCGCACGCGAAATAGCTGGTGTAGAGCGTTTCTGCCGAGCCGGCGAACCCACGCGCGGGGCGGCCATGATAGGATAATTCGAGCTTCACGGTACGTCCGCGCCGAAGCTGCCGAGGCAGGTGGAAGCTGAGCACGTCGCCTTCCACGGTGTGGGCGAGCGCCACGCCATCAAGGACCGCACTGTCGATGCCAAGAGCATTGGCGGAGAAGTTCAGGCGACGAACGCCATCCACCGTTGCGCGCAGCGTGATCGCCTCACGCCCTGCAACGGTCCTGTTCTGGATGTCAGGGGTAAGCGCCAGCCTGTAGCTCGTCACTTCGAACCCATCACCAGGCCTATTGGAGGCGAGCGCAGGGCTACACAGGAACACCAGAGTCGTCCCGGCCAACGATGGTACCAAAATTCTGCGGATCACTAACGCCCCTTTATATGGCTTGGGGTTGGTGAGGAACGTCCGATAGCTTGACGTTACGAGATGGACTTAGCAGTTGCTCGATCGGCTATACGCGCCCGGCGCTGGCGAATTTTCCATGGCACTGCGACCATGACGAACACCATCAATCCGACGAATATCCAAATCTGATCCGTCATACCTTGCAGCCAAGCGATGCATATGACGCACGGCACTGCGATTACGGGTGTAATCTTAGTGGACCACCATAGGACGGCACCCCATCCTGGCCGATCCCAAATTTCCTTACTGAGGTTTAGCAGTATGAGCGTTGCCACGACTTTCAAACCCAGCGTGATAGCGACCACCCAACTCAAAAGGTCGAGCAGTGTGGAGAAGCCGAACGTCATCATGCAACGACGATGCAACGGGGACCGCTTTGGAACAAGGCGTCAGCGCCTTAAGCGTGCGCCGCTTCTCTCTCGCCATTCCCGGTTGGGAACCCATAGCCGGGACAGTCGCCTAGGAGACCGCTGTAGTGGTCGCCTGGGGCACCTGCTTTTCTAAAATCTGTTCCCAATTGCTTTTTCCCAAAATGGCATGGCGGTGACGGAAAAACGGGAAAGATCGCGCTTAACGAATGGCTGCTTTCGGGAGCTCGGGTCGCCAGCCTGAACGACCGGGTGTGGTCGATTGCGGTCCGTCCGCTTCCATCCCCGAAAGCTGCATGTCCGCTTCCGGAATGGTGGCGGCCTGCATTAGCGGCTGAACGTCACGATCTGGTGGGGCAGCTGACCTGGCGGAGATGACGGTGGGGGGACGAAATTCCTTGCAACCTGTCCGTCATTCCGGCGTAGGCGAGCTCCCTTGCGAAAGTCGCTCGGCGCCCGACCGTCATCCCGGCGAAGGCCGGGGCCGTCTGGTTACCCGGGCGTGCCGGTGCGATCGGGCCCTGTATCGCCGGTTGCGTCTGAACAACAGGCCGGCCCCGGCCTGCGCCGGGGTGACCGGGGGGGGTGTGACCCTTTCATGGCGGCCCCCGACGCATTTGGTTGAAACAGCGCAAATTGGTCGATTGGGGACCGGCCGCTTCCGCCGGCCGGACATACGACAGCGCCAAACGCACCCAGCTGCGGCTCACCCCAGCTGGATCAGTTCCAGGCGGTTACCGAACGGATCCTCGGTAAAGAACCGCGTGCGCCCGGGGAGCGGCACGTCCTCGCCGATCGGACAGCCGGCATCCTGAAGCCGATGCGCAGCGCGGCAAGGTCGTCGGTCGTCAGCGCGACGTGCGCCTTGCGTGCGGGATGGAAATCCGCGTCCGCGCCGAGATGGAGCTGGTGGAGACCGAGATCGTACCAGCACCCGCTCCGCCCGCCAGAATTGCGGGACGGTCGAGTTCGCGCAAGCCCAGCCGCGTGCCGTAAAAGCCAGGCGCTTCGGTCTCGCTACCCGGCGGGATGGCGATCTGCACGTGGTCCAGCGCGAACGCCATTACGCCAGCGCGATGTCCGGCGCGTCCTCGGCCTTCATGCCGATCACGTGATAGCCTGCATCCACATGGTGCGTCTCGCCGGTCACGCCGCTCGCGAGGTCGCTCAGCAAATACAGCCCCGCCCCGCCGACGTCCTCGATCGTCACGTTGCGCTTGAGCGGCGAGTTGAGCTCGTTCCACTTGAGGATCAGGCGGAAATCGCCGATTCCCGAGGCGGCAAGCGTCTTGATCGGCCCCGCCGAGATCGCGTTGACGCGGATGTTGTCGCGCCCGAGGTCGACCGCGAGATATTGCACGCTCGTCTCGAGCGCGGCCTTGGCGACGCCCATGACGTTGTAATGCGGGATGACCTTCTCCGCGCCATAATAGCTGAGCGTCAGCAGCGCGCCGCCGTTCGGCATCATCGCCGCCGCGCGCTTGCACACCGCGACGAACGAATAGACCGAGATGTTCATCGTCATCAGGAAATTGTCGAGGCTGGTGTCGACATAGCCGCCACGCAGCTCGTTCTTGTCGGAGAAGCCGATCGCATGGACGACGAAATCGATCGTCGGCCATTCCTTCGCGAGATCCGCGAAGGTCGCGTCGAGCGCCCCCATGTCCGACACGTCGCAATCGAACAGTCGAGCAACGCCCAGCTGTTCCGCCAGCGGGCGTACGCGCTTTTCCATCGCCTCGCCCTGGTAGCTGAACGCGAGTTCCGCCCCCGCTTCGCTCAGCTTCTTGGCAATCCCCCAGGCGAGCGAGCGATCATTGGCCAAACCCATGATCAACCCGCGCTTGCCCGCCATCAATTCCGTCACGCCGCTACCGCCTCCTGTTGGTCTGTTGCGCTCTCTACCCCTTGTTCGGGCGGTTCCGCCAGTGCTGCATTGAGATGCGCCCCGAACACGATCCCCAAACCGACCAGGAAGAAGAACAACAGCGCGACGATCACGCCCGCCAGGCTGCCATAGGTCAGGTCATAGCTGCCAAGTTGCGACAGTACCAGCGGCAGCAAGGCGGTGATGGTGATCCACCAGACCGTGGTGAACAGGGCACCAGGCCATTTGGGGCATTTGCTGACGCGGTACTTCGATGGGGTGACCGAGAGGAACAGCATGTACAGCGCGCCGAACATGACCACGCCCGGCACCGCGCGCGACAGGCCGATCCAGCCCGCGACATTCTCCGCAAACGGCAGCAGCGCATAGATGAACCGCTCCGCCGCGGTCAGCATCCCCTGTACCAGGAAGGACAACAGCGCGAGCACCACCGACGCGACGATCACGAGCATCGAGCTGATCCGGTAATGCCAGAACGGCTTGCTCGACTTGACGCCATAGGCCCGACGGAAAATATCCCGGATCGTTTCGACGAAACTGCCGACGGACCACAAGGCCACCAGCGCACCGATCCACAGCAGCGATCCGGTCCTGGCCAGCAGCACGTCGTGGATCGGCTTTTCGAGCAGTTCCGCGACGTTCCCGGGCAGGACGTGCAGGAAGGATGCGACCGCACGCTGGGTCTCGGCGCTCTGGCCGAGCAGCGAAGCGATCGCCGCCGCCAGAATGAAGAACGGGAAAACGGTGACCAACGCCAGATAGGCGAGGTTACCCGCATGGATGAAACCATCGGAGAAGACGCCGATCAACGCGCGCCGGGTGACCTGCCAGGCCCGCGCCAGCAGCCGGGCATTGGGCGCCACATTATCGGGGTGGATCCCCGCCTCGCCACGGACGGCACGTTCTTCGGGCGAAGCGGGGGATACATCACTCATCCGGAGTCAGACGCCCATGTCGCCCCTGGGGTTCCCTAAGTCGCGGTCTTTCCAGCCTTGTACGAATTCGATCAGCGCATCGTCATCGACCGGGAGATCGACCATGAGCGTCACCATCTGGTCGCCCCGCGTGCCGTCCTTGCGGTGGAACCCGCGCCCGCGCAGCCGCAGCACTTTGCCCGAGGACGAGCCCTTGGGCACCGTCAGCATCACCGCGCCCTCGACCGTCGGCACGCGCACGCTCGCGCCGAGTACGGCTTCCGACAGGCTGATCGGCAGGTCGAGCAGGACGTTGTCGCCGTCGCGCGAGAAGAAGCGGTGCGGTTCGATCTCGAGCGTGACGATCCCGTCGCCATTGCCCCCCGGCCCCGGCTGGCCCTTGCCCGCGAGCCGCATCTGCGCGCCGCTCTCGAGTCCTGCGGGGAGCTTGAGGTCGATCGTCTTGCCGTCGGCGAGCGTGATCCGCTGCGGTTTGGCGGCGGCGGCGTCGGTGAACGGGACGTCGAGCTTGTAGAGCACGTTCGCGCCCTTGGGCTGTTCGCGATTGCGCCCGAACCCCCCGAACCCGCCCGAGAAACCGCCGCCGCCGCGACCGCCGCCCGAGAACATGCCCTCGAAGATGTCGCTGAGGTCGGGGCCGTCCGCCTGGAACCCCTGCCCGCCCGGCCCGGGACGGAACCCGCCGCCGCCACCGGCCTGCCCACCGAAGCCGAACGGCGACGCGGGGTTGCCGTCGCCGTCGATCTCGCCACGGTCGAAACGTGCGCGCTTGTCCTTGTCGTTCAGGATATCATAGGCTTGCGTCACCTTGCCGAAGCGGTCGCTGGCCTTGGGGTTGTCCTTGTTGCGATCGGGATGGAGTTCCTTGGCGAGCTTGCGATACGCCTTCTTGATGTCCGCTTCGCTGGCGGTGCGTTCGACGCCCAATGTCGTGTACGGATCGGCCACTTCTATCCCCGGTGCTGGTCTTTCCCCGTATTTGGGGAGTCATTACGGCTAGCGCAAATACTGGGCGCAAATCTCAGGCGACCGGCTCTAGCACAGGCGCGACGTCAACGCTGACATCCATCTTCTGCGCGCTCGACCCGAGCACGACGCCGTCGATCGGCGCGATCTCGCCGTAATCGCGCCCGATCGCCATCACGATATGGTCGCCCGCCATCCAGATCCCGTTGGTCGGATCGACCCCGACCCAGCCGAGCTCCGGCCCGCACCACAAAAGCACCCAGGCATGCGTCGCATCCGCCCCGACGAGCCGCGCCTGTCCGGGCGGCGGGATCGTGCGGATATAGCCCGAAGCATAGGCCGCGGGCAGCCCGGCGGCGCGCAGGCCCGTGATCATGATCTGCGCGAAATCCTGGCAGACCCCGCCGCGCTTGAGGAACGCCTCGTGCGGGGGCGTGTCGACCAGCGTCGCATGGGGATCGAACGCGAAATCGTGCTGGATCCGCTGCGCCAGCGCGATCGCGGCGTCGAGCGCGGGGCGATCCGGATCGAGATCGAGCGCGCAATAGTCCGCAATGTCACGGTCGAGCGGGATCAGCGGCGAGGGGAAGAGATAGCTCGCCGGCCCCGCCGGGGACGGATCGCGGCTCGCGCGCGCGGCGATCGCGATATCATGGAGCCGCGGCGATCCGTCCGACGGCATCGGCACAGGCCGGTCGATATCGATCCGCGAGATGCTTTCGATCACGAGATGGCGGACGGGTTCGTCGACCACCAGCCGCACGACATTGGCCAGCCCCGCCTCCGCGCGCGCCGGGGACACGCGCCCGGCGGGGGAGATGCGCAGGTCATAGTCGAGCAGCCGTTGCCCCGACCAGTGGATCGGCTTCAGCCGCAGGTTGCAGCGCGCGAACTTGACGTTGCCGCCATAATCGAACCGCGTGACGTGGCGGATGTCGTAGATCATCGCATCGTCCCTCCCGGGATCGGCGATACCTTTGCCAATACCGAACTGTTCTCCTGCGAAAGCAGGAGTCCAGGAGTCCCGGACACGATCCGCGGTTGCTTTGCCCAACTCTGGGTTCCTGCCTTCGCAGGAACACAAGCGATGGATCGAAATTGTCGGCTCACGCGAGCACCATCCCCGCCGCGCGGAGCGGCTCCGCGCCCTGTAGAAAATAGCGCCGCGCGATCGCCTCGGACAATTGGAACAGCCGCCGTTCGACGTCGCCGAGGATATCCGCATCGAGCGCCGCGGCGGTCGCGGTCGAGACGATCGCGTGGAGCACGGTCCCCTGCGCCTGCTGCGGCTCCTCCATCCCGTCGTCCTCGAGCACGGGCAAATCCTTCAGATGCTCGCAGATCCGCACGATCTGATAGGCGAGCGAACGCGGGTTGTTGGGGTCGAGCGCAACGAGGTCGACGACGGGCACGCGCGCCATCCCGGTCAGATAGCGCTGGCGATAGCTGATCTGGCTGTCGGCGAGATCGAGCAGCGTCGACAGATCGTCCCCGCTCGCGCGCGCCAGCCCGAACGCGCGGATCGCGCGCGTCATCGTCGTCGCGCGCTCGAGCCGTCGCCCGAGATCATGGAATCGCCACGACGCGGTCCGCCCCATATGCTCCGCCGACAATCCCGACAAAGCCGCATAGCGCCGCTGGAGCGACCCCGCCCGGTCGAGCATCCCGCCCCGGCTCGGGAAGGGCGCATCGAGCAGGCGGATCACGTCTGCAGCAAGCCGGTCGCGCGAGCCCTGCCCGATACCGCGCGCGAGCCGGTTGATCGTCCGCACGCTGTGCCAGTCGCCATCCTCGAGCGCGGTGCGCGCAAACGCGGCGAGATCGGCGCGGCGCAGCGTCGCCGGATGCGGCGCGCCGCCGCCATTGACGACCAGCCCGACGAGCTTGCCGACCGTCTCCGCCGCAAGCGCCGCGCCCGCGTCGGCATCGATCGAATTGCCCAGCATCACGCGGATGACGCCGAGCAACGCCTCGCCGCGTTCGAGATAGCGCCCGAGCCAGAAGAAATTGTCCGCGACGCGGCTCGGCAGCGTGCCGGGATTGCGGCGGACGTGGATCGTGTCGGCGGGCTGGAGCAGCGACACCGGCGCGACCGATTCCCCACTGCCGTGGACGACGACATCGGCGGACCACGTCCCCTGCCCCATCACCGACGCGCGCGGGTCGGGATGCTCGCCGATCCGCGCGAACCCGCCGGGGAGCACGGTCCAGCGGCCATCGCCGCCGCGCGCGGCGAAGACGCGCAGCGTGAACGGGCGCGCCGCAAGCCCCGCATCGGTCACCACCGGCATGGTCGAAAGCCGGACGATCTCCTGCCCGACATAATCCTGCGGGCGGCGCTCGAGGTCGGCGAGCAACGCGGCGCGTGCCTCCCCGGTGATTTCGATCCCGGGCCGCGCGATGCCGTCGGGCAAGCCCAGCGGCGCCACCCCGAAGGCGGGGCCGATCAGCATCGTGTCGAGATCCTCGATCACGCTGGCGCGCGCGGCATCCTGCCCGCACCACCAGGTCGCGATATTGGGGAGGATCAGGTCCCGCCCGGTCTCGCGCGCCGCGATCCGCGGCAGGAACGCGCCGAACGCGGGCGATTCGAGCACACCTGCGCCCGGCGCATTGGCGATCACCAGATTCCCCGCCGCCACCGCGTCGATCAGCCCGGCGACCCCGATCCGCGAATGCGAATCGAACGCGAGCGGATCGAGCAGGCGCGGGTCGATCCGGTGCCACAAGGCATCGACGCGCTTGAGCCCGCCGATCGTGCGGACGTATAATTTGTCCTCGAGCGCGGCGAGATCGGGTCCTTCGACCAGCAGGAACCCTAGATAGCGCGCGAGATGCGCCTGTTCGGCATAGCTCGCGCTGTACCGCCCCGGCGTCAGCAACCCGATCCGCGGCTCGACCCGGCGACACGCCGCCGCGAGACCGTCACGGAAGGCGGCGAAGAACGGCGCGTGGCGTTCGACATTGAGCCGCGCCTGCAACCCCCCGAGCGTCCGCGCTATCGCGAGCCGGTTCTCGAGCGCATAGCCCGCCCCCGCCGGCGCGCGCAGGTGATCCGCGAGCACGCGCCACTCGCCGGTCGGCCCACGCCCGAGGTCGATCGCGACGAAATGCAGATGATGCCCGCCGGGCGGGACCAGCCCCGCCATCGGGCGCAGGAAATGCGGCGACCCGCCGACCAGCGCCGCGGGGAGCAGCCCGCGCGTGACCAGCGACGCGCTCCCGTACAGATCCGCGATGATCGTTTCGAGCAAATCAGCGCGCTGGACGATCCCCGCCTCGATATGCCGCCATTCGTCGCTGGCGATCAGCAGCGGGACGGGCGAGAGCGGCCACGGCCGTTCCTCGCTTTCGCCGATGATGCGGAAGCCGGTGCCGATATCCTCGGCGTGCCGCTGCACCCGGTCGCGCGCGATGGCGAGATCGTCGCCCGCGCCCGCCGCGAGTTCCTCGAACATCGCGGCCCAGGCGGGATCGGGCTGCGCGCCGAGCACGTCCCCCGCGCCGGCGCGCGCGCGATAGTCCGCGATCCAGCGCGCGGCGTGGGTTCCGGCGTCGAGCAGCGAGGGGGCGGGGGCGGTCGCCATCAGGTCGCTCGCCATTGGGCGATACCACGCCCGGACCCTTGCCGTGCTCCTGCGAAGGCAGGAGCCCAGGGGTACCGCGCGCCAACCGGCGTTGTCCGGCTTGGCTCTGGGTTCCTGCCTTCGCAGGAACACGGGGCAAGCGGTGATCCGGACGTTCGCGTGCGGTCCGCTGCTCGGGGCTCTGCGCCCGCGCGATAATCCGCGATCCGGCGCGCGGCGGGCGTTCCCGCGTCGGGCAGCGAGGGGGTGGGAGCGGCGGCCATCAGATTCCTCGGTCTTGGGCGAGACCACCGAACAACGACCGTCGTACTCCTGCGAAGGCAGGAGCCCAGGGGTATCGCGCGCCTGCCTTCGTTGTCCGGCTTGGCTCTGAGTTCCTGCCTTCGCAGGAACACGGGGCGGGCGGTGCGCACGCGACGAGGGTCGCTGTCCGGCGCAATACGCCGGCCGTCGCGCGGCTACGGCAAATGGATGGCGTGACGATCACTCGGGCCCCTTTGATCCCCGGCCGACTTGGCCACAATCCCTTCGCTAGCGCAACATCGCAATCAAAGATCGGGCAGAACCTGATCCGCCACGCCCCACCCGGCGAGGCCGGGCGACGCCGCCCGCGCGATCAGTTCGTCGGCGTCGTTGACGCTCCAGCGGTTCGCGGCGTCGAGCGCGCGGAGTTCGGTCCACGACACCGGTGCCGCGACCGGCGCCCCGGCACGCGCGCGCGCGACGTACGGCAGCACCGCGGTCGCGCCGCGCTGGTTGCGCAGCCAGTCGATGAAGATCCGGCCCTTGCGCTTCGCCTTGGACATGGTCGCGACGAACCGCTCGGGTTCCGCCTCCCCGAGCGCCCGCGCGAAGCGGTCCGCGAAGTCCTTGACCGCGGGCCATTCCGCCTGCGGCGTCAGCGGCACGACGACGTGGACGCCCTTGCCGCCGGACAGCAGCGCGAAGCTCACCAGCCCGAGTTCGGCAAGATGCTCCTTGAGATCCTCCGCCGCCTTCTTGACCACGTCGAACCCGAGGTCCTCGTCCGGGTCGAGATCGAACACCAGTCGGTCGGGTTGTTCGAGCGTGCCGACCGACGAGCCCCAGCCGTGGAACTCGATCGTCCCCATCTGGACGCAGGCGACCAGCCCGTCGACATCGTCGACGTAGAGATACTCCTCGGTCGACCCGTCCTTTTCGAGGATCGGGACCTTATGGACCTGATCCTCCTTGAAGCTGCCCGCGTCATGCTTCTGGAAGAAGCATTGTTTCGCGCGCCCCTGCGGACAGCGGACGAGGCTGATCGGCCGGTTGCCCGCGAAGGGGAGCATGATGCCCGCGACCTTCGCGTAATAATCCGCGAGCTGCCCCTTGGTGACGTTCGATTCGGGGAAGATCACGCGGTCGCGGTTGCTGACCTTTACGTTAGTCTCCGGGACTCCGCCCGCCGCGACCGGTGCTGCCGCCGGGGTTTCGGCGACGACGTCGGACGCCTTCTTGTCCTCGCGCAGGCCGAGGAAGCTCGAATGGCGCAGCACGCCATCGGGGGTCGTCTCGGCGAAGGCGACTTCGGCGACAAGCTTGGGGCTGACCCAATGCGCGCCCTTCACCGCCGCGCGGGGGGCCTCGACCGTCGGGGTCTTGCGCTCGATCTTCTCGAGCCGCTCGAGCAGGTCCAGCATCGTCGCGGTGTCGAACCCGGTCCCGACCTTGCCCGCATAGATCAGCCCTTCGGGTCCGTTGACCCCGAGCAACAGCGACGCGAACCCGCGCGCCTTGCTGCTCGCGGTCCAGCCGACGATGACGAATTCCTGCCGCCGGGTGCATTTGATCTTGAGCCACGCCTGCGTGCGCTTGCCGCGATACGGCGCGTCGGCGCGCTTGGAGACGACGCCTTCATAGCCCTCTCGGCACATCGTCTCGAACAGCGCCTCGCCCTGCCCGACGACATGCTCCGAATATTGGACCCGCGCGTCCTTGCCGTCGATCAGCGGCTGGAGCCGGTCCTTGCGCGCGCTGTTGGCGAGCGCGGTGAGGTCCTCGCCGTCTACGCTGAGCAGATCGAACGCGAAGAAGGTCATGTCGCCGCCCGCCGAGATCGCGTTCTTGAGCGTCGAGAAATCGGGCCGCCCGTCCTTGAACGCGACGATCTCGCCGTCGAACAGCGCGGTGTCGACCGGGAGTTTGGCGACCGCGTCCGCGATGGCCTGGAACTTGTCGGTCCAGTCGAGACCCGAGCGCGTGAAGACCTTCGCCTTGCCTTTGGCGACCGCGATTAGGGCGCGATAGCCGTCATATTTGACCTCGTGCAGCCACTGGTTCCCGGACGGCACCGAGTCGACCAGCGTGCAGAGCTGCGGCTCCTGGAACACTGGCTTCCCCGTTTTCCGGCGAAGGCCGGAATCCAGAGCAACGGGCGCAGCCTTCGTAACCCTGGGCCCCGGCTTTCGCCGGGGAACGGCAGGCTTCGCCCCCTCAGCGATCTCCACCATCGTCCGCCCGGTCGAAACACTCGTCAGCCCGGTCTCGACCAGCACATCGGTCCCGCCCGCTTCCGCGTCACCGACCTTGCGCAGCAACCAGTTCTCGCTCTTCTCCTTGCCGCGCGGTTTCAGCCGGATCAGCATCCACTCACCCTTCATCCGCTCGCCATCGAGGACGAAGTGGAGATGGCCGTGCTCGAGGTCCTTCGCGCTCTTGCCCGCGATCGGCGACCAGGTGCCGCTGTCCCACAGCATCACCGTGCCCCCGCCATATTCGCCCTTGGGGATCGTCCCCTCGAAGTCGGCATAGGACATCGGATGATCCTCGGTCCGCACCGCGAGCCGCTTCTGGTCGGGGTCGATGCTGGGGCCGCGCGTCACCGCCCAGCTCTTGAGCACGCCATCGACTTCGATCCGGAAGTCCCAGTGGAGCCGGCTGGCGTCGTGCTTCTGCACGATGAAGCGGTTGCCATGACCCGGCGCAAGCGTACCAGCCGGCTCCGCGGTCTTGGCGAAGTCGCGCTTGGAATTGTACTTTTCGAGCGGATCAAGGGTCATTTTTGCTCCCCTGAGTGGAAGAGCAGGACACCTGCCTTCTCCCCTCCCTGGAAGGGAGGGGTCGGGGGTGGGGCGCTCTGCAACGGGCGACCGGCTCCACCTCGGACCAACCCACCCCCTGCCCCCTCCCTTCCAGGGAGGGGAGGATGACACACGTTACGCACGCTTTTTAGCCGGTGCGCGCTTGGCGGGCGCCTTCTTCGCCGCAGGCTTGTCCTCGGCCTTGGCGGCACTTCCCCCCATCGACTTCTTCAGCGCCGCCATCAGATCGACCACGTTCGAGCTCTTGGCGGGCGCATCCCCGTCCTTGTCCTCGATGATCTTGCCACCCTTCGACTTGCGTTTGCGCTCGATCAGATCGCGCAACGCATCGACATAGCGGTCATGGAAATCCTGCGGGTGAAACGCCCCGCTCTTCTTCTCGATCAGCGCCTCGGCCAGATCCATCAGGTCGGCATCCGGCTCGTCATCGGGAATGTCGCGGAAATAGCCCTGCGCCTTGTTGACCTCATCGGCATAGCGCAACGTCTCGAGCACCATCCCGCGCCCGCACGGCTTCAAGCTGACGACATCCTCCCGCCCGCGCATCGCAAGCTGCCCAAGCCCGACCTTCTTGGTCCGCCGCAGCGCCTCGCGCAGCACGATGAACGCTTCCTCCGCGAGGTCGTCGGCGGGCACGACGAAATACGGCTTCTCGTAATAGAGCACGTCGATCTCGCTCGCGTCGACGAACTGCGTCAGCTCGAGCGTCTTCTTCGATTCGAGCTTTACCGCGTCGATCTCGTCCTGTTCGAGGAGGACGTAGGAGCCTTTTTCATACTCGAAGCCCTTCATGATCTCGTCGGTATCGACCGGACCGACCCCGGTAACGACCTTGTCGTAGTGAATCGGCTTGCCGCTCGGCTCGTGGATCTGCTTGAAGCTGACCTGCGCGCCAGACTTGGTCGCGCTGTAGATCTCGACCGGAATCGACACCAAGGCGAGCCTTATCTGTCCTTGCCAATAGGCGCGTGCGGCCATTGCGATCGGTCCCTTCGTTGCGAAACCGATTCAATCCGCGGCAAGCGCAGACGTTCCGTCCGCTTTAACGAAAGCGTCGACGATCTCGCGCGCCATGCCATATCGAAACGATGAAGACCTTGGCACGAACGCGATACAGGATGAGATATTGCTCGAAAGTCCGCTTCCGCAGGGTGCGGTTGCCGGGCAGGAGGGGATACATTCGCGGGTTAGCGCCAAGCTCTTCACAGGCACGACGCAATGCGGCCACAAAACTGATCGCGCGACCCGGATTGTCGCGTGCTATCCAGTCGCCGATCGCTTCCAGATCGGCATCGGCACGTTGCGAGAAGACGACGATCAACGCTTTTCGGCCATCGCCGTATATTTCGCGATCAACCGGTCAAACACCGCGTCGGCAGGAATCACCCGTCCCGCTTCGATATCGGCAAGCCCTTCTTCCACGGCGGCACGGTGTTCCGGGGACAAGGTGTCGAGATCGACCTCTTCGTCCTCCCACGCCTCCAGCTGCCAGATCGCCGCCTCGACCGCCTCCTCAAGCGACTCATAGCGCCCGCTCGATACCAATGCCTCGGCGTGTGCCTTGGCCGCCGCGCTGATCACCACCGATATCGTCATGGGCCAACCTCCGCACCGATCATACGCGCGAAGCGGTGGCGATTGAAGCGACTTTGTCCTAAAGCGCACCCATGTCCACCGACCCCTTCCCCCTGTTCGACGCCTGGTACGCCGAAGCGCGCGCGAGCGAGATCAACGACTCCAACGCCATGGCGCTGTCCACCGCCGATGCGGCGGGGCGGCCGTCGTCGCGGATGGTGCTGCTCAAGGGGCACGGCCGCGACGGCTTCGTCTTCTACACCAACCGCGAGAGCCGCAAGGCACGCGCGATCGCGGAGAACCCGTATGTCGCGCTGCTGTTTCACTGGAAGTCGCTCCGCCGCCAAGTCCGCATCGAAGGTGCTTTGAGCGAAGTCAGCGACGCCGAGTCGGACGCCTATTTCGCGACCCGCGGGCGTGATTCGCAGCTCGGTGCCTGGGCGAGCGAGCAATCGCGCCCGCTCGACACGCGCGACACGTTCGAGGCCGCCTTCACCGCGATGACCGAGCGGTTCGCGGGCGGCGACGTCCCGCGTCCGCCGCATTGGGGCGGCTACCGGGTCGTGCCCGACAGACTCGAATTCTGGCAGGACCGCGCGCACCGGTTGCATGAACGCCGCCTCTTCCTGCCGGACGGGAACGGACAGTGGACCGAGGGGTTGCTCTACCCATGACCGAGGAACAACGCCTCGCGATCCCGCACACCGTCCGTGCCGCCATCGCGAGCGTCGCGATGGCCTGCGGCCTGATTGCGCTTAAATCCTATGCCGCCTGGACCACCGGCTCGATCGCGATGCTCGGCAGCCTTGCGGACTCAGGGCTCGACCTGCTCGCCAGCCTCGTCACTTTGTACGGCGTGCGGCTGGCGGCGCAGCCTGCCGACCACGACCACCGCTTCGGCCACGGCAAGGCGGAGGCGCTCGCCGCCTTGTTCCAGGTGATGCTGATCACCGCGTCCGCCGCCGGGATCGGCTGGCGCGCGGTGATGGCGCTTGGCAGCAACGAACCGACCAAGGGCGCGGAATTCGGCATCGGCGTATCGATCGTCGCGATCCTCGCGACGATGGTGCTGCTTGCCTATCAGCGCGCCGTGATCCGCCAGACCGGGTCGGTCGCGATCGTCGCGGACAACGTCCATTACCAGTCGGACGTGCTGCTGAACGGCTCGGTCATCATCGCATTGGTGCTCGACCAGTATCTCGGCTGGCGCAGTGCGGACCCGATCTTCGGCATCGTGATCGCACTATGGCTGGCGTATGGCGCGTTCCGTGCCTCGTCCAACGCGATCGACCAGCTGATGGACAAGGAATGGCCTGAGGACATGCGCCGCGACTTCATCGAGGTCGCCGCGCGGCAACCGGGCATCAAGGGCATCCACGATTTCCGCACGCGGCATTCAGGCGCGCATGATTTCGCGCAATTCCACATGGAAGTAGCGCGCGACATCACCGTCGCGCAAGCGCACGAAGTCGTCGAGAACGTCGAGGTCGCGCTGCGCCGCGCCTTCCCCAAGGTCGAGGTGCTGATCCATCTCGACCCCGAAGGCCATGTCGACACCGACAATCCTCTGGTCGAAGCGGACGTGACGCCGCACTGGTTCGGAAAACGCATATGAAGCTCCCCATCACGCAGATCGACGCGTTTGCAAGCCGGCCGTTCGAGGGCAACCCTGCGGCGGTGATGCCGCTGACCGAATGGCTCGACGACGCGACGCTCCAGGCGATCGCCGCCGAGAATAACCTCAGCGAAACCGCGTTCATCGTCCCCGACACGACCGACGCGAGCGATTACGAGCTGCGCTGGTTCACGCCCACGTCCGAAGTCGTGCTGTGCGGCCATGCGACGCTCGCAAGCGGGCATTACGTGCTGTCGGGCGACCCGGCGCGCGCTGCCGTGCGGTTCCGCACGCGCAAGGCGGGAACCCTGTCGGTGACGCGCGCGGGCGAGGGCTATGAACTCGCGCTTCCGGCGTGGAAGCCCGAACCCAAGCCGCTCGCGCATATCGTCGCGGCGCTGGGGCTCGAATCCGCGGTCGAGACTTTGTGGCATCCGCATCGCTACGCACTGATCGTGCTGGAACATGCCGACCAGATCCATGCGCTCGACCCTGATTTCCGCGCCTTGGGTCGCCCGTCCGCGGCGGACCCCGAAGTTGCGGGGAGCGCCGAACCCGATGTGCTGACGATCGTCACTGCGCCGGGCGACGGCACCGACGTCGTCAGCCGCGTCTTCGCGCCGGGTGCGGGGATCGACGAGGACCCGGTCACTGGCTCGGCACATGCGGTGATGACGCCCTATTGGACGCAGCGGCTCGGCCGCGACCGCTTCACCGCGTTTCAGGCAAGCGCGCGCGGGGGGCATCTGACGTGCCGGCTGGATGGCGATCGCGTGGTGCTCGGCGGGGGCTGCGTGACGGTGCTCGAGGGGACGTTCTACCTCTGACGCCTGCGCGTGGGTCGGGACTACGGTTCGGGGCACGCCGCCGCAAAAATCACAGGGCGGCGGCAGGGTGCGCCGGGACAACGCCTGGAAAACCGCCGTCACCCCGGCGAAGGCCGGGGCCGCCATGTCAGGGGGTAAAACCGGCGTTACCGCACCCAGCTGTCCCGCCGCGCCCAGCTAACAAAACGGCCCCGGCCTGCGCCGGGGTGACGGTACGGGTTACTTCAGCAAATCCACCGCAAACACGCGCACCGTCTCGGCAATCTCCGGCCGCGTCAGCGCAACCGCGAGGTTGGCGGTCATATACCCCGCCTTGTCGCCGCAATCGTAGCGCTTGCCCTGGAAGGTTAGGCCGTGGAACGGCTGGTCGCCGATCATCCGCGCCATCGCGTCGGTCAGCTGGATCTCGCCGCCGGCACCCTTGCCCTGCGTCTCGAGGATGCGCATCACCTCGGGCTGAAGGATGTAGCGCCCGATCACCGCGAGGTTCGACGGCGACGTGCCGGCCGCCGGCTTTTCGACCAGCCCCTTGACCTCGGTCAGCGTGCCGTCGCGCGTGCCCGGCGTGATCACGCCGTACATGTGCGTCTGGTTGTCGGGGACTTCCTGCGCGCAGATGATGTTGCCGCCGGTCTGCATATAGGCGTCGACCATCTGCTTGAGGCAGCCCGGCTCACCGACCATGAAATCGTCCGCGAGCAGCACCGCGAACGGCTCGTCGCCGACGATATCGCGCGCGCACCACACCGCGTGACCGAGGCCCGACGGCTCCTGCTGGCGCACATAGGCGACCGCGCCCGGGGTCAGCCGGGTCTGTTCGAGCAACTGCAACGACTTGCCGCGTGCGGACATCGTCGCCTCGAGCTCATAGGCGATGTCGAAATGATCCTCGATCGCGGACTTGCCGCGACCGGTGACGAAGATCATCTGCTCGATCCCCGCCTCGATCGCCTCGTCGACCGCATATTGGATCAGCGGGCGATCGACCACCGGCAGCATTTCCTTGGGGATGGCCTTGGTAGCCGGAAGGAAGCGCGTTCCCAGTCCACCGACCGGAAAAACAGCTTTGCGCAGGGGTTTGATAGCCATGGCAATATTCCTTCTAGCTCGTTCCGATTCGCGAGCTCGCGTTACCGCGCTGCAGCAGAGAATTAAAGGGCGTTACCTGTAACAAACGCGCCAGACGAGCCGCCTATACGGTGAAACTCTCGCCGCAACCACAGGCGCCTTTGGCGTTCGGATTGTTGAACACGAACCCGGCGGCAAAATCGTCCTCAACCCAGTTCATGGTCGACCCAATAAGATACAAAATCGAAGCCCCGTCGACGAACAGAATACCGCCCGACGTCTCGATGCGTTCATCGAACGGCTTCGCCTCGGATACATAGTCGACCGAATAGGCGAGGCCCGAACAACCACGCTTTGGCGTCGAAAGCTTGACGCCAATTGCCCCGGCGGGCGCCCTCCCCATCAGCGCGGCGATCCGTGCCTCGGCCGAAGGGGTGAGGATCAGCGCGGCGGGCCGCGGACGGGCGATCGTCGCCATTACAGCATCCCCAGTTCGAGTTTCGCGTCGTCCGACATCTTGGCGGGATCCCATGGCGGATCCCACACGAGGTTGACCTCGGCCGAACCGACCCCGGGGACCGACCCGACCCGAAGCTCGACCTCGCCCGGCATCGATTCCGCGACCGGGCAATGCGGCGTGGTCAGCGTCATCATCACGACGGCGTGTCCCGCCTCGGTCACTTCGACGCCGTAGATCAGGCCCAGGTCGTAAATGTTGACCGGAATTTCTGGGTCGTAAATGTCTTTGAGCGCCTCGATCACGCCCTCATAGACCGCGCCACCGGGCGCACCCGCTGCATCGGCCTGCGGCTTTTGCGTAAGGAAGCCCTCGAGATAGTCGCGCTTGCGCTCGAACGTCTCGGTTGCGGCTTCGACGCGGGCACGCGGGGGCTGCTCGACGCCCGTCACCTCTTCGATCTCGATCCGGTCACTCATGTGAAAGTCCTACCCAAAAATTCGCGTCACGCGCTCGATCCCGCGGACCAGCGCCTCGACGTCTGCGGCGGTGTTGTAGACACCGAAGCTCGCGCGCGCCGTCGCATCGACGCCTAGCGATGCCATCAGCGGCTGCGCGCAGTGATGGCCGGCACGGACCGCCACCTTCGCTTCGTCCAAGATGGTGCCGATGTCGTGCGGATGCACCCCCTGAATGCTGAAACTGACGATTCCGGCGGAATCCTCGGGGCCGAACAGCGTCAGCGAGTTGATCTGCGACAACGCCTCGCGCGTCATCGTGACCAGCGCGGTTTCGTGCGCGTGAATCCGGTCGAGCCCGATCGATTCGACATAGTCGATCGCGGCGTGCAGCCCGAGCGCGCCGACGATATGCGGCGTGCCCGCCTCGAACCGCCCGGGGGGCGGCGCATAAGTGGTGCGCTCGAAACTGACCGTATCGATCATCGCCCCGCCACCCTGATACGGCGGCATCGCCTCGAGCAGTTCGGGCTTGGCCCAGAGCACGCCGATCCCGGTCGGGCCGTAGAGCTTGTGGCCCGAAAAGACGTAGAAGTCGCAATCGAGCGCGGCGACGTCGACGCGCATCCGCGGCACCGACTGGCATCCGTCGAGCAGGATCTTCGCGCCGACCGAATGCGCGATCTCCGCCGCGCGCTTGCTGTCGAGCACCGAGCCGAGCACGTTCGAGACGTGCGCGAGCGCGACGAGCTTGTGCTGCGGCGTGATCATTGCCGCCATCGCGTCGAGATCGATCCGGTGATCGGCGGTCAGCGGAAGCACGTCGATATGCGCACCGACCCGCTCGGCGACCATCTGCCACGGCACGATGTTGCTGTGATGCTCGAGCTGCGACAACAGGATGCGGTCGCCGGCCTTGAGCTGCGTCCCCGCCCAGCTATGCGCGACGAGGTTGATCCCCTCGGTCGCGCCACGGACGTAGACGATCTCGTCCGCGCTGCCCGCGCCGAGGAAACTTGCAACCTTGCGGCGCGCGGCCTCGTAGGCGAGCGTCATGTCGGCAGAACGCTGGTACACGCCGCGGTGGACGGTTGCGTAGGACGAGTCATAGCCGCGGGTGATCGCGTCGATCACGACCTGCGGTTTTTGCGCGGTCGCTGCGGTGTCGAGATACGCCCAGCCAGTTGGGATGGCAGGGAAATCCGCGACATGGTCCAGCGCGGCGGTTGTCGATGCGGTCATCACGTTCATCTCCTCCCCTCCCTGGAAGGGAGGGGGCGGGGGTGGGTCGGCATGAGGGATAAACGCGGCCCGTCCAACGGGCCAACCCACCCCCGGCCCCTCCCTTGCAGGGAGGGGAGCAGGTTGCACGCGCTCACAACATCCGCTCCAGCGCAGCCTGCGCTGCCGCCTCGACCTGCGCACGCTCGGCCGGATCATCGATCCCGTCGAACACCGATCCGATGAACGCGCCGAGCAGCATCACCTTGCCCTGCCCCGGCGCAATCCCACGTGACGCGAGATAGAACAGCGCATTGGCATCCAGCTCGCCCACGGTCGCGCCATGCGCGCACTTCACGTCGTCGGCATAGATTTCGAGCTCGGGCTTCGCATTCGCGGTCGCGGTGCGGCTGAGCAGCATCGCCTTGACGCTCTGCGACGCATCGGTCTTCTGCGCATGCCGCGCGACCGCGACCTTGCCGAGATACGACCCCGTCGCGCGGCCGCCGAGCACCGTACGCACCACCTGGTTCGAGGTGGCGTTAGGCTCGATATGGTTGAGCGTGGTGACGATCTCGAGCGTCTGCGCGCCCGTCCCCAGCATCGCGCCGCCAAGCTCGAAGTGCGAGCCCGAGTGACACGTCACATCGATCGCAACCCGCCCGAAGCTCCCGCCGGTGTTGAGCACATGAAACGTCGCGGTAGCGCCCTCGCGCAGAATCACGCGGTAGTCGCGGATCGCGACGGTGTCGGTCGCGGCGTCCTGAACGATGACACGCGCGATCGATGTGCCGGCGGGCACGTCGATGACCTCGGTCTCGACGGGCCACACCGAAGCGACGGCCTCGAGGTTGCTATAATGCCACGTCTCATCGCGACGGGTCGGGACGGCCAAAGCAGTCATCTCCCCTCCCCTTCAGGGGAGGGGCTGGGGGTGGGGAAGTGTCTCGCAGACAGCGCAGTTCTGCTGAACTGCCCCACCCCAACCCCTCCCCCGAGGGGGAGGGGCTTGATGATGCGCAAGCGGCTCACGCAACCACCCCCGCATACCCTTCGCGCTCCAGCTCCGCCGCGAGTTCCGGTCCGCCCGAGCGGATGATCCGCCCGGCTGACAGGACATGCACGAAATCGGGCGCAACATAGCTCAAAAGCCGCTCGTAATGCGTGATGAGGATCACCGCTTTGTCCGGCTTGCGCATGATCCGGTTGATGCCGTCGCCGACAATCCGCAGCGCATCGATGTCGAGCCCGCTGTCGGTCTCGTCGAGGATCGCGAGCTTGGGATCGACGATCCCCATCTGCACCATCTCGTTGCGCTTCTTCTCGCCTCCGGAAAAACCGACGTTGACCGGGCGCTTGAGCATCTCGGCATCCATCGACAGCGCGGCCGCCTGTTCGCGCGCGAGTTTCAGGAACTCGGCACCCGACAGCGGCTTCTCGTCGCGCACCCGGCGCTGCGCGTTGAGCGCCTCGCGCAGAAACTGGACGTTGGAAACGCCGGGGATCTCGACCGGATACTGGAACCCGAGGAACAGGCCGGCAGCGGCGCGCTGATGCGGTTCCATCTCGAGCAGGTCCTGCCCGTCGAACTCGACCGCGCCGGACGTCACTTCGTAACCCGGCCGCCCGCCGAGGACGTAGCCGAGCGTCGACTTGCCAGCGCCGTTCGGGCCCATGATCGCATGGACTTCGCCCGCGTTCACTTCGAGGCTGAGCCCCTTGAGGATTTCCTTGCCGTCGATTTCGGCGTGGAGGTCGGTGATTTTAAGCATCTGTCTTCCGCAAATTCGTTTGAACTATAGTCCGTCCGTCACCCTGAACGTGTTTCAGGGTCCACCGCGCCACACGTCCGGTCCGTGCCAGTTGCACGGTGGATGCTGAAACGCGTTCAGCATGACGGCAGTATGAGGCGGCACTTACCCCACAGAACCCTCAAGGCTGATCCCCAGCAATTTCTGCGCTTCCACCGCGAATTCCATCGGCAGCTGCTGCAGCACTTCCTTGGCGAACCCGTTGACGATCAACGCCACCGCGCTCTCCGAATCTAGACCGCGCTGCATCGCGTAGAACATCTGGTCGTCGGAGATCTTCGAGGTGGTCGCCTCATGCTCGATCTGTGCCGACGGGTTGCGCACCTCGATATACGGCACGGTATGCGCGCCGCACTGGTCGCCGAGCAGCAGCGAGTCACACTGGGTGAAGTTTCGCACGCCCTCCGCGCCCGGCGCGACCCGCACCAACCCGCGATAGGTGTTGTCCGAACGCCCCGCAGAAATCCCCTTCGACACGATCGTCGAGCGCGATCCCTTGCCGTTGTGGATCATCTTGGTGCCGGTATCCGCCTGCTGGCGGTTGTTGGTAACCGCGACCGAATAGAATTCGCCGACCGAATTCTCGCCGTTGAGCACGCACGACGGATATTTCCACGTGATCGCGCTGCCGGTCTCGACCTGCGTCCACGACACCTTGGAATTCTTGCCCTGGCACAGTGCGCGCTTGGTGACGAAATTATAGATTCCGCCCTTGCCGTTCTCGTCGCCCGGATACCAGTTCTGGACGGTCGAATATTTGATCTCGGCATCGTCCAAAGCGACCAGCTCGACCACCGCAGCGTGGAGCTGGTTCTCGTCGCGCATCGGGGCGGTGCAGCCCTCGAGATAGGAGACGTACGAACCCTTGTCCGCGACGATCAGCGTGCGCTCGAACTGGCCGGTATTCTCGGCGTTGATGCGGAAATAGGTCGACAATTCCATCGGGCAGCGGACGCCCTCGGGGATGTAGACAAAGGTCCCGTCACTGAACACCGCGGCGTTGAGCGTCGCGAAGTAATTGTCGGTCATCGGCACGACGCGGCCGAGCCACTTGCGGACGAGCTCGGGATATTCCTTGATCGCCTCGGAAATGCTGCGGAAGATGACGCCCGCGGCCTCGAGCTCTTTGCGGAACGTGGTCGCGACCGAGACCGAGTCGAACACGGCATCCACTGCGACCCGACGCTTGGGCTGGCCGTCCTCGCCAAGCTCCTCGACGCCCGCGAGCATCTTCTGCTCGGCGATCGGGATGCCGAGCTTCTCGTAGACGCGCAGGATCTCGGGATCGACCTCGTCGAGCGAGCCGAGCTTTGGTTTCGGCTTGGGCTCGGCGTAGTAGAACGCGTCCTGGTAATCGATCGGCTCGAGATTGAGCTTCGCCCAATCGGGCGATTCGAGCGTCTGCCACAGGCGGAACGCCTTGAGCCGCCAGTCGAGCATCCACTGCGGCTCGCCTTTCTTGGCGGAGATGAACCGGACGGTGTCTTCGCTCAGCCCCTTGGGCGCGAAGTCCTGTTCGATGTCGGAGTGGAAGCCCCACTCATAGGTCTTGTTGACGGCCTCATAGGCCTGCGCATTCTTGGTAGCCATCATGCAATCCCTGCCGCGCGGCGGCGTTCAGCTAATCTAAAATTCTTCGTGTCTTTGTGGCTTTGTGCGAGAAAGTCTGCCTCGCACAAAGGCACTAAGCCACGAAGGAAGAAGGGGGTGGTGTTGATCATGCCGGTGCCCTCGACAGGCTGGCCAACGAAACACCATCGAGCGCGCCACGGACGGCGCCGTTGACGACGTTCCAGTGCGGCTTGACCCGGCAATCGCCTTCCAGTGCGCAATCGTGCCGGCCCTCGTCGACACAGGTCGTCATCGCGATCGGCCCCTCGACCGCCTCGATGATCTCGGCGAGCGAGATCGCCGCGGCGGGGCGCGCGAGGCGGAAGCCGCCGCCCGTGCCGCGCGTGCTCTCGATCAGCCCGCCGGAGGACAAGCGGCTGACGAGCTTCTGCACCGTCGGCAGCGGAAGCCCGGTCTCCTCCGCGAGCAGCGTCGCGTTGAGCCGGCACGACGAGCCGCAATGTCGCGCGGCGGCGGACATCATCACGACGGCATAGTCGGCAAGGCTGGAAAGACGCATGAGCTCCAATCGGACAATATTGGTAGGATTGCAAATGGGGGTGCTGGGTGAGTCGGTCAAGCCCTCTGTCTATGAGTCGCGACACGCTTGCGGCCGTCACCCTGAACTTGTTTCAGGGTCCACCGCGCCACTATTCCGGTCCGTGCCCGTAGTGCGGTGGATGCTGAAACGAGTTCAGCATGACGAAGGGGTACGCAGCGCTTTGACGCAGGCCGGCACCAGTGTCATCAGGCGCTCATGCTGTTCCCCCTCCTCCGCCCCGCGCTGTTCGCGCTCGATGCCGAACAGGCGCACGGCCTGACGATCACGCTGCTGGCCCGCTTCCCGCGCACCGCCCCGAAAAGCGCCGCGATCCTGCGGACCACCATCGCCGGGC
Organism: Sphingomonas sp. TREG-RG-20F-R18-01; assembly: GCF_022662475.1. GTDB lineage: Bacteria > Pseudomonadota > Alphaproteobacteria > Sphingomonadales > Sphingomonadaceae > Sphingomonas. Next base: position 642,398 of record NZ_JAKNQQ010000002.1, on the reverse strand, counting down.
TCGATTTCGCCAACCCGCTCGGCCTCGCCGCCGGGGTCGACAAGAATGGCGAGGCGATCGACGGCTTCTTCGGGCTTGGCTTCGGCAGCGTCGAGATCGGCACGCTGACTCCGCTCCCGCAAGCAGGCAACCCGCGCCCGCGGCTGTTCCGGCTGGTCGAGGACAAGGCCGTCATCAACCGCATGGGCTTCAACAACGGCGGGATCCACGCCGCCCTCCCCCGCGCAGCAGCGGCGAGGCGGCGCGGCGTGCTCGGCATCAACGTCGGCGCGAACAAGGATGCGCCCGACCGGATCGCGGATTACGCCCACGGCGTCGCGGCGGCGGCACCGATCGCGGACTATATCACGGTCAACATCTCGTCCCCCAACACGCCGGGCCTGCGCGATCTCCAGCATGGCCGTGAACTGACCGACCTGCTCGCCGCCGCCGACGAAGCACGCCGGATCGGCAAGACACCCCGTCTGTTTCTGAAAGTCGCGCCAGACCTCGACCCGTCCGCGATCGACGCGATCGCGCGCGCGGCGATCGAGCATCATGTCGATGCGCTGATCGTCAGCAACACGACGATCTCGCGCCCCGATTTGCGCTCGGCCAATGCCGGCGAAACGGGCGGTCTGTCGGGTGCACCGCTTGCGCCGCTCGCCCGCCAGCGGTTGCGCGATTTCCGCACGGCGACCGGGAGCGCGATGCCGCTCATCTCGGCGGGCGGGATCGACAGCGCGGACGAAGCCTATGCCCGCATCCGCGCGGGGGCGAGCCTGGTGCAATTGTATAGTGCGCTGGTTTTCCATGGGCCGGGGCTGGCGCAACGCATTCTGCGCGGGCTGGTAGACGCGTTGCAGCGGGACGGGTTCGCGAGTGTTACGGCGGCAGTGGGGGCCGACGGCTGAGGGGCGCGGTGCTCCTGCGCAGGCAGGAGCCCAGGGTTAGGGGCGTAGCGTTCGCAACTCTGGATTCCTGCTTTCGCAGGAAAACCGAACACGATTGAGCGGAAGCGCGCACCTCGTAGCGGCTTCTCTTTGCGTCTTTGCGGCTTCGTGTGATCCAGCTTTGCTTCTTCCAGGCCCTATCGGCGCGGTGCAGCGGGACAGGTTGGCGAGCGTGGCGGCGGCGGTGGGGGCCGACGGCTGAGGTTCGCCGTGCTCCTGAACAGGCAGGAGCCCAGGGTAAAGGGCGTAGCGTTCGCAACTCTGGATTCCTGCTTTCGCAGGAAAACCAAACAAGATTGAGCGGAAGCGCGCACCTCTAGCGGCTTCTCTTTGCGGCTTTGCGGCTTTGCGCGATCAATCCTTCCTTCTTCCCGGCCCCGCCCCGCGCTGCACCCGCGCGAACCTGCGGCCGTCGAACGCGCACCCCGGTGGATGCTGAAACGAGTTCAGCATGACGGGGGATGGGGAAGCGCGCCGTACCGAAACCCCAACCTTGCCTGACCATCAAAGCGCGCTACGGTCCCGCGGATGTACAAGCCGTTCGTAACCCTCGCCCTCCTGCTGCTCGCTCCCACCGTCGCCGACGCGCGGCGGACCGATCCCAAACCTGCCGCGACCCAGGCCGGAACCGGCATGGTCAGCGCCGCCGACCCGCGCGCCGCCGCCGCTGGCGTCGAGATCCTCAAAGCCGGCGGCAGCGCGACCGATGCCGCGATCGCGACGATGCTCGCGCTCAACGTGGTCGAGCCGCAAAATTCGGGGATCGGCGGCGGCAGCTTCATGATTCATCACGATGCCGCCGCCAACGCGACGACCAGCTTCGACGGCCGCGAAGCCGCCCCTGCCGCCGCCGATGCGCGCTGGTTCTATGGCAAGGACGGCCAGCCCCTCCCCTTCACGCAAGCGGTCCCCGGCGGGCGCAGCGTCGGCGTGCCGGGCAACCTGCGGATGATGGCGCTCGCGCACAAGCGCTACGGCGTGCTTCCCTGGGCGCGGCTGTTCGCGCCCGCGATCAAGCTCGCGCAGCTCGGCTTCACGGTCACGCCGCGGCTCCACAACGGGCTCGCCAATTTCGGCGACCGGCTCGATCCCGCCGCGCACGCGCGCTTCTTCCCCGTCGGCAACGAACCCGTCGCGGTCGGCACGATCTTCCGCAACCCCGCGCAAGCCGCGCTGTTCGCGAAGATCGCCAAGCAGGGTCCGGATGCCTTCTACAAGGGGCCGGTCGCGCAGCGGATCGTGAAGGCGGTCAACACCTCGCCGCGCAACCCCTCGAAAATGACGCTCGCCGACCTCGCCGGTTACCGCGCGAAGGAACGCGCGCCGATCTGCGGCACGTACCGCGTCTACAGGATCTGCGGCATGGGCCCGCCGGGATCGGGCGGGGTCGCGGTGCTGATGATCCTCAAACAGCTCGAACGCTTCGACATGGCAGGCCTCGGCAAGACCAGTCCGGTCGCGTGGCATCTGCTGGCCGAGTCCGAACGCCTCGCCTACGCCGATCGCGACATGTACCTCGGCGATCCCGAGAAGGTCGACGTCCCCGCCAAGGGCCTGCTCGACCCCGCCTATCTCGCGCAGCGCTCCGCGCTGATCGCGACCGACCGCACGATGCCGAGCATCAGCGCGGGCACGCCCCCCGGCGCGCCGCCGCGTCAGCTCGCCCCCAACGCCGACGTCCCCGGCACGAGCGATCTCGTCACGGTCGACCGGCGCGGCAATGTCGCCGAAGTCACCACCACGATCGAAAGCTATTTCGGCTCAGGCCTCTCGGTCGATGGCGTGCAGCTCAACAACGAGCTGACCGACTTCGATTTCGTCCCCGAGAAGAACGGCAACCTCGTCGCCAACCGCGTCGCCGGGGGCAAGCGCCCGCGCAGCTCGATGTCGCCGACGATCGTCTATAACCCCGACGGTTCGGTCCGCATTGCGATCGGCGCGGCGGGTGGCTCGACGATCATCGCGCAAGTATCCAAGGCGCTGATCGCGGTGCTCGACTGGAAGATGAGCGCGCAGGATGCGATCGGGCTCGGTTTGCTATATGCTCCGGGCCAGACCGCGGCGGCGGAAAAGGGCACGCAACTCGACGCGATGATCCCGGCGCTCCGCGCGCTCGGCGAACGCGTGGTGAGCACGCCGCTCGGGCTGAAGGCGAATGCGATCGAACGCGTGGATGGCCGCTGGGTCGGTGCGGCCGATCCGCGCAGCGAAGGCGTCGCGATCGGTGAGGACGGCCGCAGGACCGAGATCGTCCGGGTCGGCGCGCTCGCCAACCGCCCGCCCGAATAAGCCGCCCGAAGTATCACGCGCAGTCGAACACGACGCGCCAAAGGGAGAGACCGATGCGTACTCTTGAAACCTTCCCCAACCTCGTCGCGATGTTCCTCGCGCGCGTGACCGAGCAAGCCGATGCGCCGTTCCTGTGGCACAAGGCGGGCGGGGCGTGGCGCTCGCGCAGCTGGACGCAGACCGCGCGCGAGATCGCGAGCCTGGCGGCGGCGCTGAAGGCGATCGGGCTGGTGCCCGGCGACCGCGTCATGCTGGTGAGCGAGAACCGCCCCGAATGGTGCATCGCCGATCTCGCGATCATGGCGGCGGGGTGCATCACCGTGCCGACCTACACGACCAATACCGAGCGCGACCACACGCATATCATCGAAAATTCCGGCGCCAAGGCGGTGATCGTCTCGACCGCGAAGCTTGCGAAGACTTTGCTCCCCGCCGCGATCCGCGCGTCGACCGCGAAGATCGTGATCAGCATCGAAGATTTCCGCAGCGGCCAGCAGGGCGCGCTCGAGTTCCATCATTGGGACAAATTGCTCGCGGACCATGCCGCCGAACCGTCGACGATCCACACCACCGCGACCCGCGACGATACCGCGTGCATCATCTACACCAGCGGCACCGGTGGCGCGCCGCGCGGGGTGATGCAACATCACGGCGCGATCCTCCACAATGTGTTCGGTTGCTGCACGATCATCTCGGAGGATTTCGGCTGGGACGACGAGATCTTCCTGTCGTTCCTGCCGCTCAGCCACGCCTATGAACATAGCGGCGGGCAGTTCCTCCCGATCGCGCTGGGCGCGCAGATCTATTATTCCGAAGGCCTCGACAAGCTCGCCGCGAATATCGAGGAAGTCCGCCCGACGATGATGGTGGTCGTGCCGCGGCTGTTCGAATTGCTCCGTGCGCGCATTTCCAAGGCGGTCGAGAAACAGGGCAAGCTCTCGACCTATCTGCTCGGGCGGGCCGAGGCGCTCGGGAGCAAGCGGGCGGCGGGCAAGGCCGGGCTGCTCGACAAGCCGATGGACTTGCTGCTGGCGGCGACGCTCAGGCCCAAGATCCAGAAGCGCTTCGGCGGGCGGATCAAGGCGATGGTTTCGGGCGGGGCGCCGCTGACGCCCGAGGTCGGCACCTTCTTCGACGCGATCGGGATCACCGTGCTGCAGGGCTATGGCCAGACCGAGTCCGCGCCGGTCATCTCGTGCAACCGCCCCAAGGTCGGGATCAAGATGGACACGGTCGGCCCGCCGCTCGCCAATACCGAAGTGCGGATCGCGGAAGATGGCGAGATCCTGGTGCGCGGCGAGCTCGTGATGAAGGGCTATTGGCGCAACGACGCCGAGACGGCGCGGGTGTTGAAAGACGGTTGGTTGCACACCGGCGACATCGGGGTGATCGACGCCAAGGGGCGGATCCAGATCACCGATCGCAAGAAGGACATCATCGTCAACGACAAGGGCGAGAATGTCGCGCCGCAGAAGGTCGAGGGGATGCTGACGCTGCAACCCGAGATCTCGCAGGCGATGCTGTTCGGCGACCGGCGGCCGTACATGGTCGCGGTGATCGTCCCCGATCCCGAATGGACGCAGCAATGGTGCGCGCGGAATGGCGATGCGTGCAACTTCAAGCGGCTCGCGGAGAACAGCGAATATCGCACCGCGCTCGGCCATGCGGTGGAGCGCGTGAATGCCGAACTGTCGCTGACCGAGCGGATCCGGCGCTTCGTGCTGGCGGACGAACCGTTCGCCATCGAGAATGAGCAGCTGACCCCGTCGCTCAAGATCCGGCGGCATGTGCTGAAACAGGTGTACGGCGCGCGGCTGGAGGGACTGTACAAGGCGTAACCGCGCCGCGCGGTTGCGCCATCGCCACGATCGCTGGACGGGACGGCGCGGTGGTGCGACGATAGCGATACCATCCGCCAGCTCCGGGAACCGCCGATCGTGTCGCACCACACCCTAGCCTTCGCCGATACGCATTGCGCGGGCGAGCCGACGCGCCGCACGCTCATCGCAGGGATGACCGCGCTTGTGGTGGCGCCCGCCTTCCCGGTGGCGGCGCTGGCTGTGGACGCCGCGCCCGGGATCGAGCGCCTGTCCCCCGCCGCCGACCGTTATCTCGCGCCCGGCACGACGATCGAGACGATCGCCACCGGGATCCGCTGGGCGGAAGGGCCGGTGTGGGTTCCCGCGCTCACCGCGCTGCTGTTCTCGGACCCGCCCGCCAATCTGATGCGGCGGTGGACGCGATCGGGGGGTGTTGCGCCGTTCCTGACGCCGTCGGGTGCCGCCGATGCCGACCCGAAGACGATCCGCGAGGCGGGATCGAACGGCCTCGCGCTCGCGGCGGATGGCGCGCTGCTGATCGCGGACAGCGGCAGCCGCGCACTGATGCGCTATGATTTCGCGAGCCGGAAGCGCACCGTGCTGGTCGATCGCTATCGTGGCAAGCGGTTCAACAGCCCGAACGACCTCCACATCGCGCGCTCGGGCGCGGTCTATTTCACCGATCCGCCCTATGGCCTCGTCGACGGCGACACCTCGCCGCTGCGCGAACTTCCGCATAACGGCGTCTATCGCTGGACGCGCGGTGGGGAGACGGTGCTGATCGACGGGACGCTCACCCGCCCCAACGGGGTCGCCTTGTCGCCCGACGAGCGCAAGCTGTACGTCTCGGTGTCGGACGACAAGGCGCCGCGGATCATGGTCTACGATCTCGACGCGCGCGGATTGCCGACCGCGCGGCGGGTGTTCCTCGATGCGGGCACGATGCACGGTCCCGGCCTTCCCGACGGCATGAAGGTCGCCGCGGACGGGACGCTGTTCTGCAGCGCGCCGGGGGGCTTCTACCTGATGACTCCCGAGGCCGAACCGATCGCGCGGATCGCCAATGGCGGCCCGATCGCGAACGGCGCCTTCGGCGAGGGGGGACGGACGCTGTTCCTGACCGCGAACGACCGCGTGCTGCGGGTCCCGCTGGCACGGTCGGCGACCACGCGGGGGTAGCGTGACGACGGTTCGACCGAAGTGGGGAGCGGTTTTCTTCTAGCCGCCGTCACCCTGAACGCGTTTCAGGGTCCACCGCGCAGCAAGTCCGGTCAGCCTCTGTCGCGCGGTGGATGCTGAAACAAGTTCAGCATGACGGCAGGGGGGGGGGAAGACGTCGCTCAAAACCACCGTCACCCTGAACTCGTTTCAGGGTCCACCGTGCTACAAGTCCTGTCCGTGCCCGTTGCGCGATGGATGCTGAAACGAGTTCAGCATGACGGAAGGCAGAAGAAGCCGTCACTTCGCCTTTGGCACCACCTGCATCGTCCAGTCCTTGTCCGGCCGCAGATACTTGACCGCCGTTTCCTGCAACTGCGCCGCGGTCATCGAGGAGATGTCGCTGTACAGATGCATCAGCGCGACGATCCTCGCCGGATCATAGACTGCGCCGTCCAGCTGGTTCATCCAGAACTGGTTGCCGGTCGACTGGCGCATGATCGCCTGCTGCATCGGGCCGATCGTGCGCTTCAGTTCGTCCTCGTCGATCGGCTTGGACACCAGCTCGGCCGCAATCTCGCGCGACAGCTTGAAGAACAGCGGCACGTTCGCCGGCGCGACCTGCCCGATCGCGACGATCCGCCCGCCGCCGGGCTGCCCCACCGGCCAGTTGCTCGACACGTTCGGGCTGTAGCTCGCACCCGCCTGCGACCGCAGCCGATCGAACAGGCGATCGCTGAAGATCGCCGCCAGCACGTCCAGACGCCGCGCGTCGGTCAGACCCGCGACACCGCTCCCCGTCGGCCAGGCGATGACCGCCGCCGCCTGGTTCTCGGGGCCATCGTGCGTGCGCACGACCGGCGTCAGGTTATGCGCCGGGAACCGAACCGGGGGCGGGGCGACATTGACCGGTGCCGCACGCGGCGGCAGGGCGCCGAGCGTCTTCTGGACCGCTGCGATGGCGGCGTCGGCCTTGATGTCACCGAACACCATGACCTCGACCGGCCCCGTCTTCAGCAGCGGCTCCCAAAGACCGCGGAAGCTCGCGGGCGACGTCGCCTCGATCGCCGCCTGGCTCGGGGTGCCCCAGCGCGGGTCACCATCGTGCAGCAGCCGCTCGAGATCACGCTGCAACACGCCGTCCGGCGACGAATTGTAACCCGGGAACGCCGAAATCGCGACGCTGCGCGCGCGCGCCAGCGGGGCGGGATCCCAACCCGGTGCGGACAGCGCCGCCGCCATCAGGCGCAGCTGATCGGACAGGTCGGCCGGCGATGTCAGCGCATTATAGGTGAACGCGTCTTCATCGATGCCGAAATCCAGCCCGATCCGGCGCCCCGAGGTCAAAGCGTCGAGATCGCCTTGCTTGAGCTTGCCGATGCCGCCCGCAGTGAGGGCGAGGTCGGCCGCCCAAGCGGGCGACTCCTTGTCGGCCGGCAGCGCGTTATATCCCCCGCCGAAGCGGACGCGGACATAGACGCGACTGTCCTCCGACGTGGTGGGATAGACCAGCACGCGGACGCCGTTCGACAGCGTATATTCCTGCATGTCGAACGGCTTGATCGGCGTCGTCGACGTGATCGTGGCGGGCGCGCCGAGCTTGGGAAGCTGATCGAACGAGACGTTCCCCTGGCGCAGTCGCTTGCCCGCCAGCCCCTTGACGTCGGCCTTCAGCGCATTGGCGAGCGACGCCTCGATCCCCTGCTCGGCGGTCGGGGTCGAGATCAGCGCGCGCGGTGGCGTGCCCTGGAACAGGCGGCGCGTCGATTCCAGGATCTTGGCGGGCGCGAAGAAACCCTTGGCCACGGCATCCTCGAACACCTTCTGGATCACGTCGGGGGAGGTCGTCGTCTCGCGGATGTCGACCGCCTGCACCATGTCGTCGGCTTCCTTCGCCCCGGCTTCGGCACGATAGGTGTCGACCTGCGTGCGGAACTGGACGCGCTGCTCGGCGAGTTCGCGCTCGACCTCGGCCTTGGTCGGCGGGGAGGTTTGCGCATCGGCAATCACCGCCCGCACGTCCTTGACCGCGGGCGCCCACGCGTTGCCCACCGGCAGGATCGTGACGAACGTCCCGTTGGCGGAGCGCGACGGATCGTCCAGCCGCACCGCGGCCGCGATAAAGCTGCCACCCGAGCGTGCGCGTGTCTCCAGCCGACGGTTGATGATCGCGAGGCCCAGGAAGTCGACCAGCCGCTTCTGGTTGAAGATCACCGTATCGTCATTGTAATGCCAAGGCCGCAGGATCGCCATCTCGATCCGCGCGGCAATCCCTGGCTCGACCACCGCCTTGGTCGTCGATTGCTTGGGATCGGGCTTGCCGAAATCGGGATCCGCCGGGGCCGGACCGATGCCGCGCCAGTCACCGAAATTCTTCGCGACCATCGCTTCGAGCTGGGCCGGGTCGAAATCCCCCGCGACGACGACGACCGCGCGTTCGGGGCGATACCAGCGATCGTGGAACGCCTTGACGCTGTCCGCGGTCGCCGCCTCCAGTTCCTTGACATGCCCGATCGGCGAACGGTCGGCGAGTGGCTGCCCGGCGAAGAAGGTGGCGTTCAGCGCGTTGACGAAGCGCACCTGCGGTCCGGGCGCCTCCCGCTGCTCGGCAAGCACGGCGGGCCGTTCCGCGCCGAGCGCCAGCGTCGTGATGTTGGGACGCGAGACCATGCCGGCCAGGATCTTGAGACTCTCGTCGATCCCGCCCGCAGTCGCGCTGGGCAGGTCGAGCTTGTAGACGGTCTGCGTCGTGGTCGTCTGCGCGTTGGTATCCGACCCGAAGGTCGTTCCCATCCGCTGCCAGATCCGCTTCGCCTCGCCGTCCGGCACATATTGCGAGCCGCGGAACGACAGGTGCTCGATCATGTGGGCAAAGCCGCGCTCGGGATCGGTCTCGTACAGCGAACCGACGTCCATCCGCACGCGCACGGCGATCTGCCCGGGCGGCACGCCGTTCTTGCGCACGGCATAGCGCAGACCGTTCTTGAGCGTTCCGAACCGCCACGCCGCATCCGGCGTGATGTCACTGCCCTTGTAGAGCCACGCATCGCGGTTCGCGATCGCAGCCTCGCCCGCCTCTGCGATGGCGGCGGCGCTTGCGGGGTGCACGGACGACGGCGTCGTCGAGGGCGCCGGCGCGGTCGCGGCAGGACCGCTCTGCTGGGGTGCTGCACCGATGATGAGGGACGACAGAAGGGCGAGGCGCATCTTGCGCTGAAGCGAAGTCATGGTTCGACGATAGCGGCGGAATCCCGCCACCGCCAGCATTCAGGCGGATCGCGCAAACGGCCAGATCGGCCGCGATCATCCCTTGCGATCCGTGCAGCAGCGCGCCACATGACAAGCATGTTGATCGAAACCGAAACCACGCCCAACCCGGCCACGCTCAAATTCCTGCCCAACCGGACGGTGATGGCGGCGGGCACGCGCGACTTTGCCGCTCCCGAAGAGGCAGAAGCGTCGCCGCTTGCCGAAGCCCTTTTCGGGCTCGGGGATGTGACCGGCGTGTTTTTCGGCAGCGACTTCATCTCCGTCACCGCCGCAGCGGGTACGGACTGGAGTGTGCTCAAGCCTGACGTGCTCGGTCTGATACTCGACCATTTCAGTGCCGACATGCCGCTGTTCCGGGCTGGGTCGGCAGCCGGGATCGCGGTCGCCAGCGACAGCGGCTTTGCCGACGATCCCGAAGACGCCGACATCGTCGCGCAGATCAAGGACCTGATCGAGACGCGGATCCGCCCGGCGGTCGCCAATGACGGCGGCGACATCGTCTATCGCGGCTTCGAAAAGGGGAAGGTCTATCTCGCGATGCAGGGCGCTTGCGCCGGCTGTCCGTCGTCGAGCGCCACGCTCAAGAACGGGATCGAGCAATTGCTGCGCTATTATGTCCCCGAAGTCACCGAAGTGCGCGCAATCTGATGCCAATGCTCGACGACGCGGCGCTCGACCAGATCTTCCGTACCGCCCGCACCTACAACGGTTACACCGACGCCACGGTCAGCCGCGACGATGTCCGCGCGATCTGGGACCTGATGAAATGGGCGCCGACCTCGGCGAACCAGATGCCGGCGCGCATGATATGGTGTACGACCGATGCCGCCAAGGCGAAGCTCGCCGACTGCGTTTCCGCGCAAAATGCGCCCAAGATCCTGAAGGCACCGGTCAGCGTCATCATCGGGATGGATCGCGACTTCCACGAACATCTCCCGACGCTGTTCCCGCATGTCGATGCCAAGGCTTGGTTCGACGGGAACGCCGAATTGCGTGCGGCTTCGGCATTTCGCAACTCGTCGCTGCAGGGCGCCTATTTCATCATCGCGGCACGCGCGCTCGGGCTCGATATGGGGCCGATGTCGGGGTTTGACGGCGGCAAGATCGACACCGCGTTCTTCGCCGAAACGCCTAGCGTGACGGTCAACTTCATTTCCACGCTCGGCCATGGCGACCCCGCGACGATCTTCGATCGCTCGCCCCGGCCGGACTTCGAGACGTTCAACACGATCGTCTGATCGCATGCGCACGCTTGTCATCGAGACCGCGACCGCTGCCTGCTCGGTCGCGTTGATCGCTCAGCAGCGCGTGATCGCGCGCCGCCACGAAGTGGTCGGGCGCGGCCACGCCGAACGCCTGATCGCCATGATCGCGGAACTGCCCGACGGTGGTCGGGCACCGTGCATTCTGGTCGATTGCGGTCCGGGCAGCTTCACCGGCATCCGCGTCGGCATCGCCGCTGCCCGCGGTCTTGCGCTCGGGTGGGGCGCATCGCTGCATGGCTATTCGTCGCTGGCGCTGATCGCTGCGGCGGCGTTTGACAGCACAACGGGGTGTTCCGATCTTGCGGTGGTGCTGGAAGGCGGGCATGGCGAAGTCTTCATGCAAGGCTTCGCCGCCCCTCTTCGCGCGACCGCCCCCTTTACTTCGCTTCGTCCCGAAGCGGCGCTGGCGGCAGTGTCCGCCGACCTGCCGCTCTTCGGGAACGGCGTCCGCTTCATGACCGCGCTCGATGCCAGCCGTATGTCGACCGACATGCTGCCCGACGCGGCCCACGCCACGCTGTTGCCGTCCCAATTCGCAACATTGTCGCCGGTACCGATCTATGGACGCGCGCCCGATGCCAAGCCGGCGGCACGCAAGATCGACCTAGCGGGACGATCGACATGAGTACGATGCTGCGCGTCGACCTGCGCGGCGGCGTTGTCGCGGACCTGCCGATCGTCGATCGTATGATGCAGGCAGCGTTCGATCCGCGCTTCGGCGAAGCCTGGACGCACAACCAGGTCCTGGGGCTGCTCGCCATGCCCGGCGTCTGGTTGACGATCGCCACGCTGGGCGGCGAACCTTCCGGATTTGCCCTGTCCCGTCGTGTCTTAGACGAAGCGGAACTGTTGTTGCTGGCGACGGTTCCGGCGTTTCGGCGGCGTGGTGTCGCGGCTGCGTTGTTACGATCGGTGGTCGCCGATGCGACAAGTCAGGGCGCGCGAACCGTCCACCTCGAAGTGCGTAGTGGTAACGACGCGATCAAACTGTACCGGTCGGCAGGATTCGAGAAAGTCGGCGAACGTCATCAATACTATCGAGGACCGGCTGGTCAGGCATTCGATGCGCTGACATATCGACGCGATCTATAATGACGTATCGGTCATCTTCGTAATTGATCCTTGCATTCGAATCAGTGCAGGGCGATAGCCCGCATGTGCCACGGACTGTAATCGTGCGCACTATAGTGTGAAAGGATTCCAATGGACATCAACAGCGAGCTTCAGGACACCCTGATCACGCTTACCGCCGACATCGTCGCGGCCCACGTCAGCAACAACAGCGTCGCGGTCTCCGACCTTCCAGTGCTCATTTCCAATGTGCATGGTGCTTTGACGTCGCTCGGTGGCCCTGCCCCCGTCGCCGAAGTTCGCCAGGAGCCGGCGGTTTCGGTACGCTCTTCGATCAAGCCCGATTTCATCGTGTGCCTGGAGGACGGCAAGAAGCTGAAGATGCTGAAGCGTCACCTCATGACGCATTATCAGATGACGCCCGAGCAATATCGCGCGAAGTGGAATCTTCCGGCCGACTATCCGATGGTTGCACCCAACTATGCGGAACAGCGCCGGACCTTGGCCAAGAAGATCGGCCTGGGCACCAAGCGTCGCAAGCCGGTCGGTCGCTGATCGTCCCGCACAAGCCCTTCCCGGTGCGGGAAGGGCTTGTTGCGACTCACTATCCTCTTTCGCAATAAAGCGAAGACGCCTACATCGGGCCCATGCCCCGCCATATCGACCTTGAAGCCTTGTGCGCCGAAAAAGGCCTGCGCATCACCGACCAGCGTCGCGTGATCGCCCGCGTCCTGTCCGATGCCGAAGACCATCCCGATGTGGAGAAGGTGTATGAACGCGCCTCTGCAATCGATCCCGGCATTTCGATCGCGACAGTCTATCGTACCGTCCGCTTGTTCGAAGAAGCCGGCATTCTGGATCGGCACGATTTCGGGGACGGCCGCGCGCGCTACGAACCCGCGCCCGAGGCGCATCATGACCATCTGATCGACGTCGAAACCGGCAAGGTGATCGAATTCGTCGACCCGGAGCTGGAACAATTGCAAAAGGCGATCGCCGAGCGGCTGGGCTTCCGACTGGTCGACCACCGCATGGAATTGTACGGCGTCGCGCTTGACCGCAAGGGCTGAAGCCGCCGCCGCCCGCGCGGCTGCGCGGGCCGATGCGGCGGCCGGACGGCCGCCCCCGATCAGCTGGCTCGGCTGGGTCCGCCTGTGGACGCGGGTGACGCTGCTCGCCTTGTCCCTGCTGGTCACCATTCCGCTGCATTATCTCTGGCGCTTCGTACGCCTGTCGTCGCCCTGGCCGCGGCTGTTCCTCGGGACGGCCGCGCGGATCTGCGGCGCGCGCGTGCGGGTCGTCGGCGTACCGTTGAAGCGCGACGTCTTCTATATTTCCAACCATGTCAGCTGGGTGGACATCTGCGCGATCGCCGGGGCCAGCGGGACCGCGTTCGTCGCCAAGGCGGAAATCCGGGAAGCCCCGGTCGTCGGCTGGCTGGCGACGCTCAACCGCACCGTGTTCGTCGCACGCGAGGATCGCCTGGGAGTCGCCGAACAGATCAACGCGCTGCGCGAGACGCTTGCCGAGAACTGGTCGGTCACCGTATTTCCCGAAGGCACGACGACCGACGGTCGCTCGCTGCTGCCCTTCAAGACCTCGATGCTCAAGGTGCTCGAACCCCCGCCCCCCGGCGTGATGGTCCAGCCGGTGCTGCTCGATTACGGGCCGGTCGGTGCGGACATCGCCTGGATCGGCGAGGAAAGCGGCAAGGCCAATGCGGTTCGCCTGCTCGCGCGGGCCGAGCGGTTTCGCGTCGCGGTGCACTTCCTCGAACCCTTCTATCCGCGGGACTATCCGGGTCGAAAGGCGATCGCGGCGGAGAGCAAGCGGCGCATCGAGGCAGCGCTGTCGGTCGTGATGTGCGGGCCGGTACCGCCGTTCATCGGCCACGACGTCTGGGCTGGCAAGGGCGAGACCCTGCCCGCGGCGCTGGAGATCAAGGACCATCCCGCCGCGCGCGCCGGCGAGGCCAACGGCGTGAAGCGGACGGGGTGACGCGGGCGCCCCGGGTGTAAATCCGCGCCACCGCCGCGCGAATCCGGGGCGGCAAAAAGGAAACGGTCGCCCCCGCCCCGTTGCAAGATCCGGCAGCAACCGAGGGGTTCATCCCCTGTCCGTTCTCGCCTATAGCGACCGCGACATGACCCCTGCCCCCAAGATTCCGCACAAAGCCCCAAAGACCTTCGCGGTCAAATCGTTCGGCTGCCAGATGAACGTCTATGACGGCGATCGCATGGCCGAACTGATGGCCGCACAAGGACTGACGCAGGCGGACCCGGCGGATGCCGATCTCGTCGTCCTCAACACCTGCCATATTCGCGAGCGCGCGACCGAGAAGGTCTATTCGGACATCGGACGGTTGCGCAAACACGGCAAGGACCCGATGATCGCAGTGGCCGGCTGCGTCGCGCAAGCCGAGGGTGCGGAAATCGTGCGTCGCGCCAAGGTGGACGTGGTCGTTGGCCCGCAGGCCTATCACAATCTTCCCGACCTGGTCGCACGGGCGGCGCGGGGCGAAGCCGCGCTCGACACGGACATGCCGGTCGACATGAAATTCGGGCATCTCCCCGCGCGCCGCCGGGTCCCGCCCAGCGCGTTCCTGACGGTGCAGGAAGGGTGCGACAAATTCTGCACGTATTGCGTCGTCCCCTATACCCGCGGGGCAGAGGTGAGCCGCACCTTCGGCCAGATCGTCGACGAGGCGAAGGCGCTGGTCGAAGCCGGCGCGCGGGAGATCACGCTGCTGGGGCAGAACGTCAACGCCTGGACCGATGGCGGCCAGGGCCTGCACGATCTGATCGCGACGCTGTCCGGAATCGATGCGTTGGCCCGGATCCGCTACACCACCAGCCATCCGAACGACATGACACAGGGGCTGATCGAGGCCCACCGCGATATCGCGAAGCTCATGCCGTTCCTCCATCTGCCGGTGCAGTCCGGCAGCGACCGCATTCTGAAAGCGATGAACCGTAGCCACAGCCGGGACTCGTACCTCCGCATCCTCGACCGGGTGCGCGCGGTCCGGCCGGACATCGCGCTCTCCGGTGATTTCATCGTGGGGTTCCCCGGCGAGACCGAGGCGGATTTTGCCGATACGCTGAGCCTGGTCGATGCCGTCGGCTATGCGCAGGCGTTCAGCTTCAAATATTCGCCACGCCCGGGCACGCCCGCAGCAACGATGGGGGAGCAGGTTCCCGCCGACGTCATGGACGAGCGGCTCCAGCGGCTCCAGGCCGCGCTCAATCGGGATCAGGCGGCGTTCAACGCCGCCAGTGTCGGACGGCGGTGCCAGTTGCTGGTCGAGCGCAAGGGCAAGCTGCCCGGGCAGATGCTCGGCAAATCGCCATGGCTGCAATCGGTCCATCTCGTCACCGACGCGAAGGTCGGCGATCTGGTGACGGTCGAGATCACGCAGGCCGGGCCGAATTCCGTATCGGGCACCGAGTCGGCCGGTCTCCCGATCAGCTGAGGACGGCCACCGCGGCGACCACGCCGGTCACCACCACGCCCCACAACGCCAGCGACGCACCGACGATGACGACCAGGCGCGTACGCATCGGCAGACGACGGAATTCGGGGTCCGCGTTCGCATCGCTTGCGCCGGTCGGCAGGGGATCGGCGCCCGTTGCGAACGGAACCACGGTCTGGACCGCACGCGCGGCCAGCACGGCTCCCTCGGACAGCGGCTGGTCGAAGGCACAGCCATATCGCTGCCCGTTGCGCCGCACGATTCGCGCGGAAACGCGCCCGATTCCAGCGATGCCGATGCTGATGTCGGACGGCACCGCAACCACGCCATCGACGACGATCAGGCATCCGGTGGTGGAAAGATCGACAACCTCGGCATCGATCGGTCGCGCGCGGTCGTCGCGGACAGTGGCGCCGGCATGGATCGGGCGACGCGGCGCCTGACGACCGCTGGGGCCCGGCTCCTGCAGGGCACCATCTTCCTGAAGAAAGAGTTGTGCAGTCAAAACCATGTACCGTTCTCCGAGAGGACACACGGCTGACACAAGAATACTAAGATTTCGTAACCCTCTTTCCTTCTTGGTCGGTAGTTTAACCTGAATTGATGATACGCTTCCCAAGCAGCTTTGGCCAGCGGCAACCTGACGTGTCGCGCCGGCCGCTCGCCGCACATGCTCTCGACAAGCAATCCGCTTTGGCGCACCATGGTGTCCATGCTTCCCGATCGCTCCTCGTCCGACCTCGCACCCGGCCAGTGGAAGCCAAATCCGCCCGCATTATGGGTGTACATTTTCATCGGCGCGGCGCGCATCATCGTGTCGGGGGTCGAGGTGGCGCTGACGCGCATCGGCGTCCGGCGCTGACACCGCGACGTCGATTGAACGCCTGCGCGTTTTTGTCTGTCACCGGTCACGACGGCGTGCCACACCGTCTCTCGGATGCAGCCCCGAACGATCCCGCCCCCCATCCTTGCCCGGCTGCCCATCGCTCCCCATGTTCGCGTTCCGTTCAGCGTCACCAGTCGTGATGCCTATCGTCCGCCTTTTCCCAGCAAAGGAATTGCATGAGCCGCAAGCCAGTCCCCGCGCAATCCGGCGACCGTAGCCGCACCGAGGTCGTGTTCGATCGCCCCCAGTTGATGGCGCAACTGTTCGGAGAGTTCGACCAGAACCTGCTCGCCCTGGAGAACAAACTGGGCGTCTATATCACCGCGCGCGGCAACAAGGTCGGACTGGAAGGCACTGCGGAATCGGTCGCGCAGGCCCGCGACGTGCTCCACGGCCTGTACAACCGGATCGCACGGGGCGAAGTCGTCGACCCGGGCCTGATCGACGCGGTCATCGCGATGTCGAGCGAGCCGACCCTGGCCGGAATCATCCAGGCCGATGCCAGCGGCGGCGCGGTTCCGCAGATCATGATCCGCACGCGCAAGAAGACGATCGTCCCGCGCACGATCGCCCAGGCGCATTACATGCGGCAGTTGCTCAACAACGACATCATCTTCGCGCTCGGGCCAGCGGGCACCGGCAAGACCTACATTGCGGTCGCGCAGGCGGTGGCGCAGCTGATCACCGGCAGCGTCCAGCGGCTGATCCTGTCCCGCCCGGCGGTGGAAGCGGGCGAGAAACTGGGCTTCCTGCCCGGTGACATGAAGGAGAAGGTCGATCCCTATCTCCGCCCGCTCTACGACGCGCTCAACGACTGCTTGCCCGCAGAACAGGTCGAGCGCCGCATCGCGAGCGGGGAGATCGAGATCGCGCCGATCGCGTTCATGCGCGGGCGGACGCTGGCGGATGCGTTCATCATCCTCGACGAAGCGCAGAACACGACGCCCGCGCAGATGAAGATGTTCCTGACGCGCTTCGGCGAGAACAGCCGGATGGTGGTGTGCGGCGATCCCAAGCAGACCGATCTTCCCGGCGGCATGAACGCGTCGGGGTTGAACGACGCGGTCGGGCGGCTCGAGGGAGTCGAGGGTCTGTCGATCTGCCGGTTCGGGTCGGGCGACGTGGTGCGCCATCCGATCGTCGGGCGGATCGTCGAAGCCTATGAGGGGGCGAGCTGACGAAGCCGTCACCCGGCAAAGGCCGGGGCCGCTGCGTTACCCGGGCGTCATCCGCGATAACGACACGGCCCCGGCCTTCGCCGGGGTGACGAGAGCGCAGACAGGATGCCGCGCGTGCTACGCTCCAGGTGCATTTGCTCGATCGCCGGCGCCCGCTGAACCCTGGCCTCGGTCCAGACCGGCGTGGATCGAGGCTGGGGAATCCCCTAGGCCGGGAGTGCCCGCGTACCGCTATTGGAGGAGGAAGGCGTCCCCGTTCGCAGGAGCCGTCTTGTCTCGATGCGCGCGAGGATCCGATGGAAAATCCGTACAGGTCGCTTCCTGATGCCGCTTTCTGGCGCCGTTCCGTTGCGGCATGCCCGGGAGACAGCGTCGACCCGGTCGTCGACATCCCCTTCCGCCTGTTTCGCAGGGACCGCATCGCGACCGCGGGCAGCTGCTTCGCGCAACATCTGTCCCGGGAACTGCGCGCCGCCGGCTTCGCACCCATCGTTGCGGA
This sequence comes from Sphingomonas sp. TREG-RG-20F-R18-01, assembly GCF_022662475.1. Lineage (GTDB taxonomy): Bacteria > Pseudomonadota > Alphaproteobacteria > Sphingomonadales > Sphingomonadaceae > Sphingomonas. Next base: position 624,558 of record NZ_JAKNQQ010000002.1, on the reverse strand, counting down.
GGGAAATCCCCCTGATCCCCGCGACGTGGCGGCGCACGCAGCGTTCTCGGCGGCTTACGGCAACATCTACACCGCGCGCCAGCTGCTCCAGCTGTTCGAGCGTGCGTTCGGACTGCGCGATCCGCACGACACGGCCTGGCGCCGCGCCGACGGCCGTTATGTCGATCCGTTCCGGCCGACGATGTACACCGCTGGCTTCGATTCGCCCGAGGCGGTCGCGACGGCGCGCGTCGGGCATCTCGACGCGGTGTGCCGGATGTTCGAGACGTGCGACGTCTTCATCTTCACGCTCGGGCTGACCGAATGCTGGATCGCGGACGCGGATGGCGCGGTCTTCCCGATCACGCCCGGCGTGGAAGCCGATCCGGGATCCGGCGCCTATCGGTTCCACAACATGACGGTAGAGGAGGTGGTCGACGACATGCGCCGGCTTCTCGCGATGCTGCGCGAGGTCAATCCGCGCGTGCGCGTGCTGCTGACCGTGTCGCCCGTTCCGCTGATCGCGACCTATGTTTCCCGCCACGTGCTGGTTTCGACGATCGCGAGCAAGGCGATCCTGCGCGTTGCAGCGGACATGCTGTCCGAGTCCGAGCCCGACCTGGCCTATTTCCCGTCATATGAGATCATCACAGGGCCACAAGCGCGCGGACGGTATTTCGAGGCGGATCTGCGATCGATCACCGCCGACGGCGTGGCGCACGTGATGCGGGTGTTTTCGCGTCATTATCTCACCACGGACGACGACGATCGCAGACCGCCGGACGAGCAGCCCTGCCGAGCAATCGACGAGGCGGACGTCGCCGGATCACTCCAGCGCTTGCAGGCGCTCGGGCGAATTATCTGCGACGAGGAATTGCTCGATCCGGAACGGAGCGCGCAATGAAGATCGCCGTCGTCGGCAATTGCCAGTGCGAGAGTTTTGCCGCGTGGGCGCGACGGGCGATCCCGGATGCAGAGGTCACGACCGTGCACCTGACGTGTGTGTATCATCCGGACTACGAACAGTTGGTCGTAGCCGAGTTGGAGACCGCCGACATCGTCTTGTCGCAAGGGGTCGAATGGCCGCACCACGGGCCCGTTCGTGCCGCGGCCATCGCCGCGCGGCCCAAGACCACGCATTGGCCAGGCTTCGGTTTCGACGGCTTCCACCCCGACAGCGCCTATTTGCTCGACTCGGCGGGCGGAGTGGTCCGGTCGGTGATGGGGGATTACAATTCGCGGATCATCGCGGCCGCCTTCGTCGCCAATCGCACCCCGGCGCAAACGCGTCGCCTGTTCAACAGCCTCAGCTACGCCCGTCTCGGCTATTTCGACGCCTTTCCAAAAGCGCGGGCAGCGGCCACGCTGTGGCTCGGCGAGCATGGATTGGAAGCCGAGCGACTGTTTACGGAATGGCTCGGCGGAGGTTCTTTCATGCATACGGTCAACCATCCCGCGATCCGGGTCGTCGCCGACATTGCGCGGCATGCGCTGACGCAGGCTGGATTGGAGATCCGCGAAGACGTGCCCGCAATTACCGACGATCCGATGGCGGGATGCAAATGGCCGATCTATCCCGAGATCGCGCGTCGGATCGGCCTTGCCGGGGACATGCTGTTCGTCACCGGCCATCCCGGCGCACAGGGATTGACGCTGGAGCAGATGATCGACGGCAGCTTCGAAGCCTATGCCGCCTTGCCACCGGGTACGCTCGCCGAGATCGCGACGATCAAATCCGCCGTCGCCACCCTGCAACTGGGATGAATCCTTCCGCGTGCAACGCTGCCGCTGGCTGAAGCGATAGAGACCGACCTTGCCCTCGCTCCACGCGCGCGGTTATGCAGGAGCGTTCACTCCATCGGCCCCGTCCATCGGCGAAAGCTTCGCGCGCGCTTCGCAGGCAAGCGGGTATCAGAAGGCAGTGATCTTGCGCACTCCGGTCTCAAGGACGCGATAGTTTCATGATCCTCGTCGAACTGCAGCAGGAAGACATCTGGCCCCAATATGACTGGGAGGCGCTCGCAACGCGGGCTGCCACCGCCGCTCTGGAACGCACGCCGCATGCCGAACTCGCCACCGGTGCCGCAACGGTCGAGATTTCGGTGCGACTGACCGACGACGCCGAAGTGCAGACGCTCAACGCGCAATATCGCCACAAGGACAAGCCGACCAACGTGCTGTCCTTCCCGATGGTCCAGGCCGATCTGCTCGACACGATCGCGCAGAATTCTGACGATGGTGAGGTGCTGCTCGGCGATATCGTACTCGCCTACGAGACATGCGCCCGCGAGGCGGCGGAAAAAGATATCGCGATCGAAACGCATGCAACGCATTTGATCGTGCATGGCACGCTGCATTTGCTAGGGTATGATCACCTGGACGATGACGAGGCGGGGGCGATGGAAGCGATCGAGGTCGCGGCCCTCTCCGCGCTGGGCATCGCCGACCCGTATCTGATCGACGAGGACTAACCCAAGCTCATGCCCGACGGCCAAAGTACGACCGGCACCGCCAATCCAAACGGCGGTGTCACCCATGCCTCCCCCGGGCATGAAACCAGCATCTGGCGGTCGTTCCGCAGCTGGATCTCGGGCCATTCGGGCGACGAATCGCTCCGCGCGACGCTCGAGGAAGCGATCGACGCGCATGAGGACGACCCCGCGCCCGACGCCAAGGGCGACCTTTCGCCGCTCGAGCGGACGATGGTCCGCAACCTGCTCCACTTCGGCGAGCGCGATGCGGGCGACGTCGGCGTGCCGCGCGCGGATATCGTCGCGGTCGAGGAAAGCACCAGCTTCGCCAATCTCGTCGCTCTGTTCGCCGAGGCCGGGCACAGCCGCCTGCCGGTGTACCGCGAGAAGCTCGATACGATCATCGGGATGGTCCACATCAAGGACGTGTTCCAGATCCTCGCGACCGGCGCCGAGCATCCCGACAGCATCGCGCCGCTGATCCGCGAGCCGCTCTACGTGCCGATGTCGCGCGGCGCGCTCGATCTGCTTGCGGACATGCGGCAGAAGCGGGTGCATCTCGCGATCGTGCTCGACGAATATTTCGGGACCGAGGGGCTCGTCACGATCGAGGACCTGATCGAGGAGATCGTCGGCGACATCGAGGACGAGCATGACGACGCGCCGACCGCGTTGCTCGTGCCGCTGGACGGTGGCGCCTGGGATGTCGATGCGCGCGCTGAGCTCGAGGATGTCGGCGAGACAATCGACGAGCGGCTCGCGGAGGTCGATGGCGACATCGACACGATCGGCGGGCTTGCCGCGGTGCTTGCGGGGCACATGCCCAAGGTCGGCGATTGCATCGTCCACGACAGCGGCTGGACGCTCGAGATCGTCGCGGCGGATCCGCGCCGCGTGCTGAGCCTGCGCCTGCATCCGCCACGGCCGGAGCCTGAAGGGCGCGACGACTAGGTAAGGTTGCGCTTACCATTCACGCTTCCCCGGCGAAGGCCGGGGCCCAGGAGCGGAACGCCGAAAGGTGAGGACTGCGCTCCGTTACCTCGGCCATCTCGACTGGGCCCCGGCCTTCGCCGGGGAAGCGAACGGTTTCAGAGTGAAACACAGCTTCCCAAATATCACCCAGCCGATCACTCTCTTCGGATTAATGCATTTCCTCAATTGCGCCGGACGTGGCAGTCTCCAGCCTGAGTTTACAAGAGTCGATTGGAGAGACCCATGGACGCAATCACCACAGGCAGCCCGCTGAGCGATCCGAGCAAGGAGCCGGCTGCGCTCCGCTCGTTGCTCGGCCGCACCAACCGCGATTGGTGGCCCAACCAGCTCAGCCTCGAAATCCTGCAGCAGAACGGCTTGTCGGCAAACCCGATGGGCGACGACTTCGATTATGCCGAAGCGTTCAACGCGCTCGACTACGCCGCGGTAAAGCGCGATCTGACTGCGCTGATGACCGACAGCCAGCCGTGGTGGCCGGCCGATTACGGGCATTACGGCCCGTTCTTCATCCGCATGGCGTGGCATTCCGCCGGTACCTATCGCACCGGTGACGGTCGCGGCGGATCGTCGTCGGGCTCGCAGCGGTTTGCGCCGCTGAACTCCTGGCCGGACAACGGCAACCTCGACAAGGCGCGTCGCCTGTTGTGGCCGATCAAGTCGAAGTACGGCAAGCAGCTGAGCTGGGCCGATCTGTTCATCATGGCGGGCAACGTCGCGATCGAATCGATGGGCGGCCCGGTGTTCGGCTTCGGTGGCGGACGCGAGGACGTGTTCGAGCCGATGAAGGACATTTACTGGGGCACCGAAGAGGAATGGCTCGGCGATACGCGGATCGAGGAGGAAGAGGGCCGTGCGCTCGAGAGCCCGCTCGCCGCGATCCAGATGGGCCTCATCTACGTCAATCCGGAAGGCCCGGGCGGCTGCCCCAACCCGATGGGCTCGGCGCGCGACATGCGCGAGACGTTCGCGCGCATGGGGATGAACGACGAGGAAACCGTCGCGCTGACCGCCGGCGGCCACACCTTCGGCAAGGCGCACGGCGCGGGAGACGCCTCGCTCGTCGGCGTCGAGCCCGAGGGTGCGGATATCGCGACGCAGGGTCTTGGCTGGACCTCGACGCACGGCACCGGGATGGGCGACGACACGATCACCTCGGGGATCGAAGGCGCATGGACCCCGACGCCGATCACCTGGGACCAGACCTATTGGGACATGCTGCTCGACCACGAGTATGAACTCGTCAAGAGCCCGGCAGGCGCGCACCAGTGGCAGCCGGTCGGCAACCCCGAGGAAACGCTCGCCCCCAAGGCGCACACCCCCGGCGTCAAGGTCCCGACGATGATGACGACCGCCGACATGGCGCTCAAGAAGGACCCGGCCTACCTCGAGATCAGCAAGCGTTTCCAGAAGGACCCGGCGGCGTTCGCCGATGCCTTCGCACGCGCCTGGTTCAAGCTGACCCACCGCGACATGGGGCCGAAGGTCCGCTATCTCGGTCCCGACGTTCCGGTCGAGGACCTGATCTGGCAGGACCCGATCCCCAAGGCGGATTACCCGCAGATCGACGCGGGGGATGTCGGTGGCCTCAAGCAGGCGATCGCCAATTCGGGGCTTTCGGTCGCCGAGCTGGTGACGACCGCCTGGGCGTCGGCATCGACCTATCGCCAGTCGGACCACCGTGGCGGCGCGAATGGCGGGCGGATCCGGCTCGCGCCGCAGAAGGACTGGGAAGTCAACCAGCCCGAGCAGCTCGCCAAGGTGCTTGGCATCTATGAGGGCATCAAGGCCGACTTCGACGGTCAGGGTAGCAAGAAGGTCTCGATCGCGGATCTGATCGTGCTCGGTGGTTCGGTCGGGGTCGAGGCGGCGGCGAAGGCGGCCGGCAAGACGATCGAAGTTCCGTTCCTGCCGGGTCGGACCGATGCATCGGCCGAGCAGACCGATGCCGCGAGCTTCGACGTGCTCGAGCCCAAGGCGGACGGCTTCCGCAACTATCTGTCGGTCAAGTTCAGCGTTCCGACCGAGGAACTGCTGGTCGATCGCGCGCAGTTGCTGGGGCTGAGCGGCCCGCAGATGGCGGTGCTGCTGGGCGGGCTTCGCGTGATCGGCGCGAACCATCCCAAGGCGGAGAAGCACGGCGTGTTCACCGACCGCAAGGGTCAGCTGACCAACGACTTCTTCGTCAACCTGCTCGACATGCAGACTGCGTGGAAGCAGATCAGCGACGAGAGCGACGAGGAATATCTCGGCACGCTGCGCGCGACCGGCGAGCAGAAGTGGACCGCCTCGCGCACCGATCTAGTGTTCGGTGCGAACTCGCAGCTGCGGACCGTCGCGGAGGTCTATGCCTCTGCGGATGCCGGCGACAAGTTCGTCAAGGACTTCGTCGACGCGTGGGTCAAGGTGATGAACGCGGACCGGTTCGACGTCGCGTCGGGCCATGTCGAAGGCGAGCCTGCGGTCGCCTAAAGTCGACCGTGCTCCTGCGCAGGCAGGAGCCCAGGGTTACGGGCGCCACGCCTGTAACCCTGGGGTCCCGCTTTCGCGAGGCCTTTGCGAAAGTCGGTATACGAGCCGTTCGTTTTTTGTTTTCTCCGCGAAGGCGGGAATCCAGGGCCAAGAACAACAACGGGTTACAGCTCTCGCGACCCCTGGACTCCCGCCTTCGCGGGAGAACAGATATGGTTTCGCAGAAGCCATGCTCTCGCGGGAGAACCCGCTGAGTACGAGGTGGCGGTGGCGCTGCAGCCGCCGCCGTTTCTGTAGGCCCGAAGATTTCCGCTGACCCGACTGCGGGGATGACGCGCCCCCCCCAACTCTAGCCCTTCCACCGGGCGGCGGCGCACCCTATCAAGCGGCTATGCGCAAACATATTCTCATCCTCCTCGGCATTTTCGCGGTCGTCGGGGCGGCGGTCCTCTGGTGGATGTTCCAGCCCGAACCCGCCCAGCTCCCGATCGCCCAGGTCGAAGGCGAGCGCCCGACCATCTCCGCACCGCGCGAACAGACGATCCCGACGACCAAGGTCGCCAAGGCGGTCGGCTGGCCCGCGGGCACGACTCCGGTCCCCGCCGCCGGGCTCAAGGTGGCCGCGTTTGCGCGAGGGTTGGAGCACCCGCGCTGGCTCTATCGGCTGCCCAATGGCGACGTGCTGGTCGCCGAGACCAATTCGCCGCCGCGCAAGGGCCGCAGCATCACCGACACCGTGATGCGCTACCTGCTCGGACGCGCCGGCGCGGGCGTTCCCTCGGCCAACCGCATCACGCTGCTGCGCGACGCAAACGGTGACGGCGTCGCGGAACAGAAGACCGTGCTGATCGGCGGGCTGAACTCGCCCACCGGCATGGCGCTGCTCGGCGGCTATCTCTACATCGCGAACACCGACGCGCTGGTCCGCGTGCCGTTCAAGCCCGGTGAGACGAAGATCACCGCGACCCCCGAGAAGGTGATCGCGCTCAACGGCGGCGGCAACCACTGGGCGCGCACGCTGCTCGCGGACCCGAACGGCAAATATCTCTACGTCGGCGTCGGCTCGTCGTCGAACATCGCCGAAAACGGCATGGATAAGGAAAAATACCGCGCCAACATCCTCCAGGTCGACCCGCAGGCGATGACGTTCCGCGTGTTCGGCGCTGGCTTGCGCAACCCGCAGGGGATGGCGTTCGAGCCCAAGTCGGGCGGGCTGTGGGTCGCGGTCAACGAGCGCGACATGCTGGGCTCCGACATCGTCCCCGATTACATCACGCGGGTCGGCCTCGGGGACAACTTCGGCTGGCCGTGGTATTATTGGGGCGGCTATCCGGATGCGCGGGTGAAGCCCGAGAACCCGGCGTTGCAGGAATATTCCAAGCGCCCCAATTTCGCGATGGGGCCGCATGTGGCGGCGCTCGGGCTGACGTTCGCGAGCGACGCGAAGCTCGGCGCGGCCTACAGCAACGGTGCGTTCGTCGGCGAGCATGGCTCGTGGAACCGCGTGCCGGTGTCGGGCTACAAGGTCGCGTTCGTGCCGTTCGGCGAGCTCGGCTTTCCCAGGAAGGGCGTGAAGCCGGTCGACGTGCTGACGGGGTTCCTCAACGCCAAGGGCGAGGCGCAGGGACGTCCGGTCGGGGTGACGTTCGATCGCGGCGGCGCGCTGCTGGTCGCGGATGACGTCGGCAACACGGTGTGGCGGGTCAGCGCGAAGTAACGCGCGCCCACCCCACCGCGCCGTCATGCTGAACTCGTTTCAGCATCCACCGTGGTCCTGCCCAGCCGGCCGCTGGACGCGCTCACCGGTGGATGCTGAAACAAGTTCAGCATGACGCTCGCAAATAAGAGGCATTACTCCAGCATCTTCGGCGCTTCCTTCGCCAGCTTCGCGCGGATCTTGTCCGCAAACAGCGCGAGGAACGGCGGCAGGTCGACCTCGGCACGGACCGACGTCTCCGCGACGGTCAGCCGGCTCGCGACGCGCTGCCCCATCGCCGCGACGGTGAAGAACATCGTGTCCCCCTCCCAGCGATGATCGACCGCGGCACCGCCCGGGAACATCCCCGCGAGCTTGCCGATCCCGCCATCAACGCGCGCGCGCGCGGCGGCGAGGCCGAGCTTGTGGGGGATATCGACGACAATCGGTTCGCTCATGGTCTGTCCTTCACGCGACGGCGTATCATTGCGCGAAGATCATCGCGTCGTCGGCAAACGCCTTGAACTCGAGCGCGTTGCCGCTCGGGTCATAAAAGAACATCGTCGCCTGCTCGCCCGGCTGCCCGACGAAGCGCGTGTGCGGTTCGATCCCGAAGCGAGTCCCCGCCGCGGTCAGCCGCTCGGCAAGCGCGTGCCAGTCGGGCATCGTCAGCACGACGCCGAAATGCGGCACGGGGACGGCGTGCCCGTCGACCGCGTTCGACACCGCGACCGGTTTCGCGGCGGGGTCGAGATGCGCGACGATCTGGTGGCCGTAGAGATCGAAATCGATCCACTGATCCGAACTGCGCCCCTCTGTGCACCCGAGCGTCCCGCCATAGAAGGCGCGCGCGGCGGCGAGATCGTGGACGGGAAAGGCGAGGTGGAAGGGGCGGATCATGCGCGGACGATAGCGGCGGGGGTTGGGGGCGTCACGTTCAGACTGGCTGCTGACCCCGAGCCGCCAACATCATGCCACTTCCCCGGCGAAGGCCGGGGCCCAGGAGAGGAGCGGAGGATTGCTGGCCGCTGCGCTTCGTTACCTCGGCCATCGCTCCTGGGCCCCGGCCTTCGCCGGGGAAAGGGAGAGAGGGGAAGCGCAAGTAGGGAAACTGCGAGGGCGCGCGCTCGCCCGTTGCGTCCCCTCCCCGATCACGCGATAGCCACCGCATGACCCAGCGCCCCGCCCTCTTCTCCTTCCTCCTCGGCGGGATCGCCGCGGTCGGCTTTGCGCCGCTTGCGCTCTGGCCGGTCACGCTCGGCTGTTTCGCCGCTTGGATGCTGCTGGTGCATCAGGCCCCCACCCGGCGTGCGGCGCTGTGGCGCGGGTGGCTGTTCGGGGTCGCGCATTTCTCGATCGGCAACAACTGGATCGCCAAGGCCTTCAGCTTCCAGGACGCGATGCCGCATGCGCTCGGTTTCTTCGCGCCGATCCTGCTGTCGCTGTATCTCGCGATCTTCCCGATGGCGGCGGCGGGGGTCGCGTGGCGGCTGCGCAAGCCAATGCTCGACGCGTCCTACGTGCTGATCTTCGCGACCGCCTGGATCGCGACCGAATATCTGCGCGGTACGCTGTTGACGGGCTATCCGTGGAACCCGCTCTCCGAACTCTGGCTCCCGACCCCGGTCGCGGCGAGCGGCGCCTGGCTCGGGACCTATGCGCTGTCGGGTATCGCGGTGCTGGCCGCAGGCGCGATCCTGCTCGCGGTCCGGCGGATGTGGCGCTTTCCGGTCGCGGTCGGTGGGGTGCTCGTCGTGCTGTCGCTGGCTGCGTTCGACCCGACGACCTCGCCCGCGCCGATCGCCAACGCACCGCGCATCCGCGTCGTCCAGCCCGATCTCGACCAGGAACAGCGCCCGCGCGAGGATTATGCCGAGACCAACCTCCGTGCGCTCGCGGGGCTCAGCGGCACCCCGCACGCCGCGCCGCGCCTGATCGTCTGGCCCGAGGGCGCGCTGCGCTATCTCCCCGAGGATGGCTATCCCCCGCAATATTACTTCCGCGGCGCGCCGTTCGTCACGCGCTCGCGGATCGCCGCGCTGCTCGGCCCGCGCGATGTCGTGCTGACCGGCGGTAACGCACTGACCTTCGACAAGGCTGGCGAGGTCAACGCCGCGACCAACGCGATCTTCGCGATCGATGCGCAAGCCAAAATCATCGGCCGCTACGACAAGGCGCATCTCGTGCCGTGGGGCGAATATCTCCCCGCGCGCCCGCTGATGTCCGCGATCGGCCTGTCGCGGCTCGTCCCCGGCGACCTCGATTTCGCACCGGGCAAGGGGCCGGACGGGCTCGACATTCCCGGCATCGGCCGGGTCGGTTTCGCGATCTGTTACGAGATGATCTTCTCGGGTTCGATCGTCGATCGCAAGCATCGTCCGGCGCTGATCTTCAACCCCTCGAACGACAGCTGGTACGGCAGCTGGGGCCCCGCCCAGCATCTCGCGCAGGCGCGAATGCGCGCGATCGAGGAGGGCTTGCCGATCATCCGCGCGACCCCGACCGGCATTTCCGCGATCATCGACGCGCGAGGTCATATCCTCGCGTCGATCCCGTGGGAGACGAAGGGCGCGATCGAACTGCCGATCCCGGCGGCGGCACCACCCACCCTGTTCGCGCGTATGGGCAACCTGATGGCGCTCCTGTGCGGGGTCCTGCTGGCGCTAACGGCAATTGCCATCCGCCGACGGGCGCGATAGGAGCACATATAAGGAAAGCTTTATATGCGTGTTCCGGTCGCCCCGGTCCGCGCCCAGACGAGGGTTTCACTAAATGCGCGCATCGTTTCTTTTCACTTCCGAGTCGGTCTCGGAAGGTCATCCCGACAAGGTCGCCGACCAGATTTCGGACACCATCGTCGACCTGTTCCTCAGCAAGGACCCGCAGGCGCGCATCGCGTGCGAGACGCTGACCACGACCAACCTCGTCGTCCTCGCGGGCGAGATCCGCTGCAAGGGCGTGTACGAGAACGGCGCATGGGCCGATGGCGCGCTCGAGGAGATCGAGGCGGCGGTGCGTAACACCGTGCGCGAGATCGGTTATGAGCAGTCGGGCTTCCACTGGGAAAACTTCCGCTTCGAGAACAACCTCCACGGCCAGTCCGCTGAAATCGCGATGGGCGTCGACGAGGGCGCGAACAAGGACGAGGGTGCCGGCGACCAGGGCATCATGTTCGGCTACGCGACCGACGAGACCCCGGGCCTGATGCCCGCGACCCTCTATTACAGCCACAAGATCCTCCAGCAGATGGCGGCCGACCGTCACTCGGGCGCGGCCCCGTTCCTCGAGCCCGACGCCAAAAGCCAGGTCACGCTCGAGTACAAGGACGAGAAGCCGGTCCGCGCGACCGCGCTGGTCGTCTCGACCCAGCACAAGGCGGGCTATTGCCTCCAGGGCGACAACGCCAACCCGGCGCTGTACGAAGAACTCCGCAGCTACGTCGCCGGCGTGATGAAGGACACGCTGCCCGAGGGCTTCGTGACCGACGCGACCAAGATCTACATCAACCCGACCGGCGCGTTCGAAATCGGCGGTCCGGATGGCGATGCTGGCGTTACCGGCCGCAAGATCATCGTCGACACCTACGGCGGTGCGGCCCCGCACGGCGGCGGCGCGTTCTCGGGCAAGGATCCGACCAAGGTCGATCGCTCCGCGGCCTATGTCTCGCGCTATCTCGCGAAGAACGTCGTTGCGGCGGGCCTCGCGCGTCGCTGCACGATCCAGCTGAGCTATGCGATCGGCATCGCCGAGCCGCTGTCGCTCTACGTCGATCTCCACGGCACGGGCACGGTGCCTGAGTCGAAGATCGAGGAAGTGCTCCCGCAGCTCGTCCGCCTGACGCCCAAGGGCATCCGCGAGCACCTCAAGCTCAACGCGCCGATCTACAAGCGCACTGCCGCCTACGGCCACTTCGGGCGCGAGCCCGATGCGGATGGCTTCACCTGGGAAAAGACCGATCTGGTCGACGCGCTCAAGGCCGCCGTCGCCTGATCGCTATCGGGCGCGGCACATGCCGCGCCCGAGACCTTGCGAGGCCGGATCGCGGCCTAGCGTGGACTGCCGGAAAACACCGACGGATCGAATCGCGCGGGCAAGACCCGTTCGGCTTGCCCGGAGCGATCTTCCATTGCCGCGACCGCCTGTTCGCTGTCGGGTTGCAGCGTGAACCGCATGTCGTCCGCCAGATAGGCGACGACCGGCGTATCAGCCGGCAGGCGACCGCTGGTGCCGTGAATGAACAGCATCGGCCACGCCACCACAACGCCGCCGCCGATCGCGAGCAAGGCCTGGTCGAGACCCTTTCGTGCGGCCCGGCCGGAGAGCCGCACCGGCCCGCTCGGTGTCTGAACGTAGTTCAGGCGGACGTCCAACTGGCCGCGCTTGCCAAAATACCCGTTCTTTTCGGACCGCATGACTTCGCCGACCGCGAGGGATCCCGCCGGAACGACCACCTGTCCTCGGTAGACCACGGGTTCCGCGACTTCGAGGTAGAAGCGGTCGCCTGCCTGATTGTCCTTGGTATTCAGCTCGGTCCGCGTCTTCAGGTGAAGCGCGGTGCCCATCGGGAAGTAAGCCGTGCGCCCGGTTGCGGCAACTGGCGCGGACCATTGCACGACGTCCTGCGCCACCGCACCGACCGGGGATACAGCAGCGAGCACGACGCACGTCCAGACACTGGCTTTCATCACATTCCCCTTCATCTTCAGGGGGAAGCTAGCGCGGTGGTGTTGCACCCGGCTTAGCGCAGATGGTAAATCCCGGCTTTAGGATCATGGCTCCAGCCATCCGGCAGGCGGCAGCACGCCGCGCTTACCGCCGCCGTCGCTTGAGCGCTCCCAGCAGCGCCGCCTCCGCGACCCGCACGGCGGCGCTCGCCGCGCGCTGCGCGACGAAGCCCACGGCGGCCCCCGCGACGGTATCGAGGATATAATGTTTCCCGCGCGGCATCTGCACCGCTGCCACCCCGCTGGCCAGCGCATAGGCCGGCGCGCCCAGCACCGGCACATCCTTCGCCAGCGCGCCCGCGACCGCCACGGCACCCGCAGTGTGCCCCGAGGGGAACGAGCTCTCGTCGTGATCCTTGCTGTCGCCAGGCTTGAAGTCGTGCTTGCCCGTGGCGATCGCCTTCGCGGGCCGTGTGCGATCGACCGAGCGCTTGATGATCGACTTGATGCCGGTCGCCACCACCTCGCTCGCCAGCATGCGCGCGCCCGTGCGCAGCATCACCGGCTGGCGCAGCGCCGCGCCGACCACCATCGTTCCCACGCCGAGCAGCAGCAACGGCGGCTGGTCCGCGCCTTCGCTGAGCTTGCCGAGGGCCTTGACCGCGGGCTGGTCACGGTGTTGCGCCGCCTCGTGCGTCGCCTTGCGATCGGCTTTCGCCAGCTTCTTCGCGGCCTTGCTCATTGTGCTCATCGTCCTGCGTCTCCGACTGTGCCAAACCGAACGGGCGAGCCCGTGGTTCGGTCCATCGCCGCGCTCACGCGCCTTGCTCGCGCACCTGCGCATGCGCCAGCACCGCGAACAACCCGGCCCCGCCGAACAAATTGCCGAGCACCGCGGGAACGAGGAACGACAGCACCCCGCCGACCCCGATCTTGCCGGTCCATAGCAACAGGAACGCCTCGCTCGATCCGACGACCGAATGGCTGAAGCCGCCGATTGCCACGACATAGACGATCCCGAAGATCACCAGGAACGCCTGCTCGCGCGCGTTGGGTAGCGACCAGGCGACGATCGCGATCAGGAACCCCGCGGGCACGGCGTTGAAGAACGTCTCGAGCACACCATGTTCGGTGATCTTCATCGACACCTCGATCATCCCGGCGTCGAGCGACGCATCGCCCAGGCCGAGCCCCGCAAATGCGCCGGTCGACAGCGCCGTACCGATGCAATTGGCGAGCAGCACCACCGCCCACAGCCGCAGCGTGCGCCCCAGCGCATCCCACGACGGTGTCGTGACGAGCGGCAGCATCGCTGTCACGGTACTCTCGGTAAAGAGCTGCATACGCCCAAGAATCACCATCACGAACCCGATCGGATAGCCAAGCGCGATCAGCAGCGGGCGCGTCGGCCCTGGTGGAACGTGCGACGCGATCGCGCCCTCCGCGATCAGCGACGCCGTCACCGCAAGCCCGGCCGCGACCCCGGACCAGAACAGGGCACTGACCGGGCGTTCGAGCTCCTCCTGCCCTTCCTCGCGCACTGCACGGTGCAGTTCCTGCGCATTGGCGGCCTTCAGTTCCTCGACGCTTCCGGCATCCTGCTCCTGCGTTTCGTCCTGCTGGTTCGCGTCCGCCATGATAGTCCGTTTCCTCGTTGCCGCAGGGTAACGACAGGCTCGGGACTTTGCTCCCGTCGCATCCCGCGCTACACGCCCGCCCGATGACCGATCCGATGACGACACGCCGCCTCTATGGCCGGCGCCAGGGCCACAAACTGCGGCTGGGCCAGGCCGACCTCGTCGAAACGCTGCTTCCGCAGATCAGCGTGCCGACCGATGGCCCGCTCGACGCGACGACGCTGTTCGGCGCAGACCGCCCGCTCGAGGTCGAGATCGGCTTTGGCGCGGGCGAGCATCTCGCCGGGCAGGCGGGGATGCGACCGGATACCGGGTTCATCGGCTGTGAACCGTTCCTCAACGGCGTGGTCGGCGCGCTCGCGCATATCCGCGACGATGGCCTCGACAACGTCCGGCTCCACATGGGCGACGCGCTCGACGTGGTGGAGCGGCTCCCCGATGCATCGCTGTCGCGCCTGTATCTGCTGCACCCCGATCCGTGGCGCAAGGCGCGCCATGCCAAGCGTCGGATGGTCAACCACGGCCCGCTCGACCTGATCGCGGCGAAGCTCAAGCCCGGGTGCGAGTTCCGGCTCGGCACCGACGACCCGACCTATTGCCGCTGGGCGATGATGGTGATGGGGCAACGCCGCGATTTCGTATGGACCGCGCAGGGTCCCGCCGATTTCCTCACCCGCCCCGAGGACTGGCCCGAGACGCGCTACGAACGCAAGGCGCGGCGGCAGGGGCGTGAGGTCTGGTACTTCCGGTATCTGCGGGTCTGATCCCAATCGGGCGGCCCCAGCCACGTTCCTGCAGAACGCCCGCTACCGCTTGCGCGACCGCCCCTTCGTCATCAAGTCCGGCTTGGGCGGTGGTGTCCACCCCTCGGGCGGGGTCATCCGCTGCTGGCTCGACCCTAGCCCCATCGCGCCGGGTTGTTGCCGCACCAGCCCCGCCGTATCCGCGTCTGCCGCGTCCTGCGTATCCGCCCCGCCGCGCACCAGGCTGATCCGGTCGCGCAACCGCCGCGCCTCTTCGAAATCAAGTGCGGCGGCCGCCGCTTCCATTTGTTCCTGAAGGTCTTCGAGCTCGCTCATCCCGCTTCAACGCCGGACGCCCGCATCCGCTCCCCGGGTTGCGTCGGCGCACCGCATTGCGCACAACGGCCCGGATGAATCCCTATCCCGCCGTCACCACGATCGCCCAGACGATCCAGCTCTCGCTCTCCCCCGTGTTCATGCTCGCCGGTATCGGTGCGTTGCTCAACGTGCTGGCCGGGCGCCTGTCGCGCGTCGTCGATCGCGCGCGCGCGCTGGAGGCGCTGCACCCTGCCTCGCAGGGCCCCGAGCACGACCGTCACGTGTGGGAGTTGCGGTTGCTCGACCGACGGATGATCGTCATCAACGCAGCCTTGGTGCTCGCGGTGTCGAGCGCGGTGATGACGTGCCTGGTGGTGGCGCTGCTGTTCGTGGCCGAACTGGTGAAGCTGCATATCGGGACGATGGTCGCGGTGTCGTTCATCCTTGCGATGGGCTTGCTGATCGCGTCGCTCATCTCGTTTCTGTTCGAAGTGCGGATGTCGCTGATCGCGATCCACATCCGGCCGGAACTGCTGGAGAAGTAAGGACCGCACCGTTGCCCGTTGGAAGCGGACGAACGGACGGATCGGGTTGGCCGCCGCTTGGCCGCACACCGGTCGGCGCGGTCCCCCCGCAGCGCCCTACCGCGTGCCGGCCAGCCCCGGCCCGGCATCGGTCGTCGCAAGATAGCGCGGCGCGACGCGCGCCTTGGCCGCCTGTTCGAACACATAGCCCGCGTTGAGCACGGTCTGGTCGCCCCAGCGCGTCGCAATGAACGACAACCCGACCGGAACCCCACGCACCAGGCCCATCGGCACGGTCAGATGCGGATAGCCCGAGATCGCCGGTAGTTCGCTTGCGCTCGGTCCGTTGAATGTGTCGCCATAGACCGTGTCGGACAGCCACGGCATGCCGTAAGTCGGGGCGACGATCAGCGTGGCCTGCGCCTTGGCGAGCAGCGCGTCGATCCCCTCGGTCCGCGACAGTCGCAGCGACTTGGCTCGCGCGCCGAGATATTCGGCGTCGGCCAACCCCCGCGTCTTGGCGGCCGCAAGGAACGTCTCCTGCAGGAAGAACGGCATTTCGGTGGCGGCATTGGCGGAGTCGAACGCGATCACCTGGTCCAGCGTCCGGGTCTGGACCGTTTTCGGCGTCGTCGTGAGATAGGCGTCGAGATCCGCCTTGAGTTCGGTCTGCAGCACCAGCGATTCGGCATCGCCCAGCCCATCGAGCTTCGGGCTGTCGACATCGACCAGCACCGCGCCCTGTGCCTTCAGCACCGCCAGCGAGGCTTCATAGCGCGTCTTCAGCATCTCGGGCATGTCGGGGCGGAGCACGGCAACGCGGACGCCCGACAAGGACGCGGTGGCGAGCGGGGCGACGAAATCGTGGATGTGCGCCTTGCTCTCGCGGGTCGCCGCGTCGTCCGGATCGACCCCGACCATCGCGTTGAACAGCAGCGCCGCGTCGCGCACCCTCCGGGCCATCGGCCCGGGCGTATCCTGGCTATGGCTGATCGGGACGACATGCGTCCGGCTGACCATGCCGAGCGTCGGCTTCAGGCCGACCAGCCCGTTCATCGACGATGGGCAGACGACCGATCCGTCGGTCTCGGTCCCGATCGCGACGGCCGCGAGGCTCGCCGCGACCGCCGCGCCCGATCCGCTCGACGAGCCGCACGACGTCCGGTCGAGCGCATAGGGGTTGCGCACCAGCCCTCCGACCGCGCTCCACCCGCTGATCGAATGAGTCGAGCGAATGTTGGCCCATTCGCTGAGGTTGGTCTTGCCGAGGATTACTGCGCCCTGCCGGCGCAGGGCGGCCACCACCGGCGCATCCCGGCCGGTGACATTGTCCTTGAGCGCAAGGCTGCCCGCGGTCGTCGCGATCGGATCCTTGGTTTCGATATTGTCCTTGATCAGGACCGGGATACCATCGAGCGGGCCGAGCGGCTTGCCGGCCCTGCGGCGGGCGTCGCTTGCCTTCGCCTGGGCGAGCGCATCGGGGTTGGTCGCGATGACCGCGCGCAGCGTCGGGCCGGTCCGGTCGATCGCGGCGATCCTGGCGAGATAGGCCTGGGTAATGGCGACGCTGCTCGCCCCCTGCGCCATCTGCGCCCGCAGCGCGTCGATCGACTGTTCCTCGATGATGGGGCCCGGCTGCTGCGCCGGCAGCGCCGCCGGACTCATCACCAACGCCGCGACTACCGCCCGCATCCTCATTGCCCGTCATCCCCTCTTGATCTTCGAAGAGGCTGATCATGCTGGATTGTCTGCCGCACAACAAGCGGCTGTCGCGCAGTGCCGCGCCAGAAATGAAAAGAGGCTGCCGGGGGTCTTCACGACACCCCGGCAACCTCCTGACATGGTCAGCGGCCGGAAGCTCCAGCTTGGGAGACCATGCGAACCACTAGTACCTCGATGCGGCGGCTACGTTGTATGGGGGAAGATACCCCCCGTGCCCACGATCGAAGGGGTTTCCCCCAAAGGCCTAGCGGTGCGTCCCCCGAACGAACTGAACCGACCCCTTTGCTGAACCATGAGACATCGGATCACCTCCTTTCGCTAGTTGAAACGGCGTGACCTGCGGTGGTCACGACTCGTGTTTGAATCATATATTTTTGCGAAACAAGTCTTGTAATGTTCGCGAGAATCACCGATTCTCCTCCGCCTGCCCGAAGCATGCCGGCAGCGGCATCCGATCAGCGACGGCAATCCTCCGTGACCCGTGCGATTTCGGCCCAGGCGGGCACGACCAGCGTCGCAGCGCCCGCCTGTTCCACGATAAAACGCCCACGACTGAACACCATCGCGTCGAGCAACGGATCCCGCGCAGTCAAGCGGGCGGCGACATAAGTGGGCGCGCCAAGCGGGCCAGCGCTGGTCGGCTGGACCGGCAAGCTTCGCGCGATCGACGACGTCCGCACGGTGAGCGGCGTACCGCCCGCCCCTTGCCGCGACAGATAGAGTGTTCCGCTCGCCGCGTCGCAGTGCAGGGTCAGCACGGCGTTGGCGCCGGTCGCCCCGAACAGCGCAGTCGATCCGCCCTGCTCCTGGCGATACACCCAATCGCCCGTCGTGACCGGCCAGTCGCGCCAGTCGGTGCTGGCTGGCGGCACGGGACGGGGAACCACGGCGGGTCGGGCGACGGGTGCCGGCGCCGGGCGTGGCGCGACGGGCTTGGCCACGCACCCCGCGAGAACCACCAGTGCAACCAAGGGGATAGTGTTACGCATCCGCGGTCTATGCGCGATGCGCGCCGCCCGCTCAACCGCAACGCCCGCGCCGCCCCGCGTTTTCAACCCGTCCAACCTCAAAGCCACGCGGAACCGGGAGCACCCTAGCGCCGTTACGCCCGCGAACTGTAGGGATTGATCCATGTCACAAACCGAACCGACCCAGCTGCTGCTCCAGTCCAACAAGAGCGACACCATGCAGGTGCGCAGCCGCGACGGCGACAAGATCGGTTCGGTCTTCTCGTTGATGGTCAACAAGCGCAGCGGCCAGACGATCTACGCGGTGCTGACGATCGGCGGCTTCTTGGGCATGGGCAAGGCGTTCTACCCGCTGCCCTTCTCGCTGCTCCAGTTCGACCCGGTCAACGACACCTATATCGTGACGATCGACCGCCGCGTCCTTGAAGGCGGCCCGAGCTGGGCCAGCAACGCACCGGCATTCGACCAGGCCTATGCCGATCGCGTGTCGAAATATTACGACGTGGCGAGCGAGGACCTTTCGGTCGGTTAAGCCGCGCGGGGGACGATCCGGTCAAGCGCGCCATTGAGGGCGCGCTTGGCCTCGACGATTTCGTAGCGATCTTGCAATCGCAGGAAGAATCCTTCGGACATCCTGAAATAGCGCGCGAGACGCAGATCCAATTCTGCGTCCATCGGGCACGTACCGTCTATCACGGCGGTGATCCGCTCCGGGCTTACCTCGATAGCAGTGGCCAGCCTTTCAACGCTGAGCGCTTCGGGCTCCAAAAATTCGCTTACCAGCAATTGCCCGGCGTGTTCGTTTTCAAGCCAGTCCGGATCAGTGATAGTCAACGATTGCGACGTCATATGCGTCTCCGTTCTTCCAGACGAAGCATATACGCCATTGGTCATTGATGGAAATGGAATGCTGCCCGGCGCGATCGCCGGTAAGGCGATGCAGCCGGTTTCCGCGTAGATTTCCAAGTTCTTCCAACGAATTTGCAGAATCTAGCAGCGTCAAACGGCGCATGGCTCGTAGCTGAATCTCGGGCGGCAGTCGGCGGCTGAATTCCCGGTTCCATATACGCTCGGCATCAGCTGAAGCGAAAGTTCTTATCATGGCGTCGTCTCCGTCGGACACGGCAAAACTCACGCCAAGATTTCGTTTATAAGGGTCCGTTCGATAGCCTCGCAAGCGATCTTACGCCGCGTCATCCGTGGCAACCGTCGACTTCGCGCGAACTTCGAACCCTCTAATCACCGCGCCCGTCGCGAACTCCCCGCCATTCCAGCCCGCATCTTCTGGCTCTTGCCATAGCGCGTCTTGCGCGTCCCCGGCTTGCCCTCGTTCGAGCGCCCCATGATCGGCAACTTCTGCTGCTCGACCGGAAGCCCGAGCTCTTCCTGCTCGAGCTGCCGGATCTCGTCGCGCAGCCGCCCGGCGGTCTCGAACTCCAGATCCGCCGCCGCCGCGCGCATCTTCTTCTCGAGATCCTCGATATACGCGCGCAGGTTGTGGCCGACCATGTGCGGCCGGTCCTCGTCGATTTCCACGGTGACCTGATCGCGGCTCGACACGTCCTGGATGATGTCGCCGATGTTGCGCTTGATCGTCGTCGGCGTGATACCGTGTTCCTCGTTATACGCGCGCTGCTTTTCGCGACGGCGCTCGGTCTCGTTCATCGCGCGCTCCATCGAGCCGGTGATGCGGTCGGCATACAGGATCACGCGCCCGTCGACGTTGCGCGCCGCGCGACCGATCGTCTGGATCAGCGAGGTTTCGGAGCGCAGGAAGCCTTCCTTGTCCGCATCGAGGATCGCGACCAGCCCGCATTCGGGGATATCGAGCCCCTCGCGCAACAGGTTGATCCCGATCAGCACGTCATACACCCCAAGCCGCAAGTCGCGGATCAGCTCGATACGCTCCAGCGTCTCGACGTCGCTGTGCATGTATCGGACCTTCAAGCCCGCCTCGTGCATGAATTCGGTCAGATCCTCCGCCATCCGCTTGGTCAGCGTCGTCACAAGGGTACGATAGCCGAGCTCGGCGGTCTTGCGCGCCTCGACGATCAGGTCCTGCACCTGCTCCTCGACCGGCTTGATCTCGATGGGCGGATCGATCAGCCCGGTCGGGCGAATGACCTGCTCGGCGAACACGCCGCCGGTCTGCTCCATTTCCCAAGCCCCCGGCGTCGCCGAGACATAGGTCGTCTGCGGGCGCATCGCCTCCCATTCGTTGAAGCGCAGCGGCCGGTTGTCGATCGCCGACGGCAGACGAAAGCCATATTCGGCGAGCGTCAGCTTGCGACGGTGATCGCCGCGCGACATGCCGTTGATCTGGCCGATCGTCTGGTGGCTCTCGTCGACGAACAGCAGCGAATTCTCAGGCAGATATTCGAACAGCGTGGGGGGCGGCTCGCCCGGCATCCGCCCGGTGAGGAAGCGCGAGTAATTCTCGATTCCGGCGCAGGACCCGGTCGCCGCGATCATCTCGAGATCGAAGTTGGTGCGCTGCTCGAGCCGCTGCGCCTCGAGCAACTTGCCCTCGGGCACCAGCTCCTTGAGCCGCTCCGAAAGCTCGAACTTGATCGCTTCCATCGCCTGCTTGAGCGTCGGCCCCGGCGTCACATAATGCGAATTGGCGTAGATCCGGATGTAGCCGAGGCTCGCGACCTTCTTGCCGGTCAGCGGATCGAATTCGACGATATCCTCGATCTCGTCGCCGAAGAACGACACGCGCCACGCGGTGTCGTCATAATGCGACGGGAAGATCTCGAGCGCATCGCCGCGCACGCGGAAATTGCCGCGCTGGAACGCCGCGTCGTTGCGCTTGTACTGGAGCGCGACGAGCTTGCGGACGATCTCGCGCTGGTCGACGGTCTGGCCCTTCTTGAGATCGAAGATCATCGCCGAATAGGTCTCGACCGAACCGATGCCGTACAGGCACGACACCGACGCGACGATGATCACGTCGTCACGCTCGAGCAGCGAGCGGGTCGCGGCATGGCGCATCCGGTCGATCGCCTCGTTGGTCGAGCTCTCTTTCTCGATATACGTGTCAGACCGCGCGACATACGCTTCGGGCTGGTAGTAATCGTAGTAACTAACGAAGTATTCCACCGCATTTTCGGGGAAAAACGACTTCATTTCGCCGTAAAGCTGCGCTGCGAGGATCTTGTTTGGCGCCAGAATGAGCGCCGGACGCTGCACCGCCTCGATCACCTTCGCCATGGTGAAGGTCTTGCCCGAGCCGGTGACGCCCAACAGCACCTGGTCGCGCTCGCCCGCCTCGGTCTGCGCGACGAGCTCGGCGATCGCGGTTGGCTGGTCGCCCGCCGCGGTATAGTCCGAGACGAGCTTGAACTTTTTGCCCCCTTCCGCCTTGGGCGGACGCGCCGGGCGGTGGGGGACGAAGCTGACCCCGGTTTCGGGTTCATCGAGCGTGGTGCGAATCTGGATTGCCATCACGCAGCAATATGGGAAGGGATGCGGCAACAGACAATCGTGCCCGGCCGGTCGGTCGCGTGCGGCTTTCCCGGGGGAAATATCATGGCGTTTCATCGTATAGCGACGCTCGCGCTCCCGATCCTCGCGGTCGCGGCGTGCTCGCCCGAGCAGGTGATCAAGCGTGAACCCGGCAGCTGGACGCAAAAGGTCCAGATCCTCCGTCTCGAGGGCAAGGGCGCGACCCCGCAGGTCAAGGCGCAGATGCAAGCGATGTTCGACGCGATGGCGGGCATGGCGATCTGCCTGACCCCCGAGGCGGCCGCCAAGGAGGATCTCGCACAGACGATGGAGCAGATCGGGCCGCGCGGGAAGAACTGCAAGATCGGCAAACGCGACGAGACCGGCGCGACGGTCGGGCTCAGCGCGGTCTGCCCGCAGGAGGGCGGCGGGACGGTCAAGCTCAGCGTCACCGGCACCAACGCGACCGGCGACCGCGACATGACGATGAAGTCGGAAGGCTTCGACGCCAAGGGCGTGGCGGAAGGCGTGATGGAAATGCGCGTCCACGCCGTCCGCAGCGGACCGTGCAAGGCCGGTGACATTACGCCGCCGGCGACCCCGGCGGTGAAGAACTGACACGGACACGAACGGCGCCCCCCCTCCGTCACCCCGGCGAAGGCCGGGGCCGTCCGGTTAGCCTGGCGCGGCGGGACGACGGAATGCTGTATCGCCGGGCACGCCACGCAACATGGTGGCCCCGGCCTTCGCCGGGGGGACGGGAGGGGGCTCGCCTTCGCTAGAAAACAAGACGTCAGGGCAACGTCCGCACCGCCGCCGGCAGACGCTCGACAATCTCGATTCGGTCGATCGGAGCAACAGGCACACGCCCAACATACGGCGCAATCACCCGAGGTTCCCCAAGCGGCACCGTCCCGAACCCCAGCACCCCCGCCGCCCGTGTCACCCCCGCGAGCAACCGCGGCGGCGTATCATACGCTTCGGACGACAGATGGAACGTCCCCCAGTGGATCCCGATCCCCGTCGACGCGCCCAACCGGCGATAGACTTCGGCAGCGTCGATCGGCCCGATATGGCTCCCCGACACCATCTGCCCCGGCGCGAAGCGGAACGCGCCGATCGGGAGCAGCGCGAGCCGCACCGGCCCATAGCTTGCCGCCGCATTCGCCCAGGTCAGGTCACCCGGCCCGGTATCGCCCGCGAAAAACACGTTGCCGCCCGCCAACCGCACCACGAACGCCGACCACAAGGCGCGGTTGCGATCCGCGAACCAGCGGCTGCCCCAGTGATGGTTGCGCGTCACGATCACGTCGACCCCGGGCTTGACCGCAATCCGCCCGCCCCAGTCGAGCGCATGCGACGGAACGCCCGCTTGCCGGATCACGCTGTCATTACCCAGGCTGGTGACGATCAGCGGATGATCGCGCGTCCACAGCCGTTTAAGCGTCGCGAGATCGAGATGGTCGTAATGATCGTGACTGATCAGCACGACATCGATCTTCGGCAGCTTTCCGAACGCGATCCCCGGTTTGACGACCCGCGCCGGCCCGATGCCGAGCGGCCCCGCGGTCTTGCTCCACACCGGATCGGTCAGAATGTTGAGCCCCTGCGTCTGGACCAGCACCGTGGCATGCCCGACCCAGGTCGCGACCATCGCCTGCCCCGCGACATGCTGCGGCGGTGCGACCGGATGGATCGCGACGTGGTCGGGCCATTTCGGGCGTCCGTCGCTGCCCGTCAGGTAACGCCACAGGAAGCCGGCGCGGTTGCCGGCCATCTCGTCCTGCTCGCCGTCCGGATTATAGAAACGCTGCCCGTCGAAATGCCCGCCCGCCGCGCCGCGATAATAACGCGCGTCGAGAAAGCGCGGTACGATCGTCAGCGCGAGGCACAGCAGGATGACGATCCACAGAAGGGCCGTGCCGATGCTTTTCGCGGCGCTTCGAAGGGTCAAGGGCAGGCCTTTGCAAAGGGAGGGGCGGGATGATGAAGTGCAGTCCTTAACTATCGCCAGGCTTGGTCGATCCGTCACCCCGGCGAAGGCCGGGGCCGCCACGTTATGGTTCGCGACCTCGATCACACGTCGTCCGAGTCAACATGGCGGCCCCGGCCTTCGCCGGGGTGACGGTCATTTGTGCAGCGTATCCCACAGATCATCCCAGTTCGGGTTCGCCTCGGCGATCAGTCGGCACTTCCAGGCACGGTTCCAGTTCTTCAGCCGCTTCTCGCGCAGGATTGCGTCCTCGATCCGGTCATGCAGCTCGACCAGCACGAGCCGTTTACAGTCCCACTTCATGGCGAATGCAGCCCCCCGCCCCTCCCGATGCGCCCGAATCCGCAACAGGTCTGCCGTGACGCCGATGTACAGCACACCGAACGGCCGATTGGTCATGATATAGGTATAGCCCCCCACGCCCCGCCCCCGCGATGCCATGGTCGGGTTTTACCGCTTCTCCCTATCCCCGTCACCCCGGCGAAGGCCGGGGCCGCGAGGTTGTCGCGGATGACATGTGATCGAGGGAGCCAAACCATAACGTGGCGGCCCCGGCCTTCGCCGGGGTGACGAGATTACCGGAAACCGTCCCTGCCCAGCCAAGGCATCACGCCGGCAACAACCCCTCCCGCGCGATCTTCTCCTTCCACACCAGCGGCGCGAGCTGGTGGACGTTTGCGCCTGACGAATCGACCGCGACCGTCACCGGGAAATCGACCACCTCGAACTCGTAGATCGCTTCCATCCCGAGGTCCTCGAACCCGACGACCTTCGAGCCCTTGATCGCGCGCGCGACGAGATACGCCGCGCCGCCGACCGCCATCAGATAGGCCGATTTGCGCTCGGCGATCGCCTTGGTCGCATCCGGCCCGCGCTCGGCCTTGCCGACCATGGCGAGCAGCCCCTGGTCGAGCATCATCCGCGTGAACTTGTCCATCCGCGTCGCGGTGGTGGGGCCAGCCGGGCCGACCACTTCCTCTCCGACCGGATCGACCGGCCCGACATAATAGATCACGCGGCCCTTGAACTCGACCGGCAGCGGTTCGCCCGCGTCAAGCATGTCCTTGATCCGCTTGTGCGCGGCATCGCGGCCGGTGAGCATCTTGCCGTTGAGCAGCAGCCGGTCGCCCTGCTTCCAGCCCTGCACGTCGGCCGGCGTCAGCGTGTCGAGATCGACCCGGATCGCGGCCTGGTCGGGCACCCAGTGGACGTCGGGCCACTCGTCGAGCTTCGGCGTCTCGAGATACGCCGGCCCGCTGCCGTCGAGCGTGAAATGCGCGTGGCGCGTCGCGGCGCAATTGGGGATCATCGCGACCGGCTTGCCCGCGGCGTGGCACGGCGCGTCCATGATCTTGACGTCGAGGATGGTCGAAAGCCCGCCCAGCCCCTGCGCGCCGATGCCGAGCGCGTTGACCTTGTCGAAGATCTCGATCCGCAGCGCCTCGATGTCAGTCTTCGGTCCGCGTGCCTTGAGCGGCCCCATGTCGATCGGCTCCATCAGCGCCTGCTTGGCGAGCAACATGCAATGCTCAGCAGTCCCGCCGATACCGATCCCGAGCATCCCCGGCGGGCACCAGCCCGCGCCCATCTGCGGGAGCATCTCGAGCACCCAGTCGACGATCGAGTCGCTCGGGTTCATCATCTTGAACTTGGACTTGTTCTCGCTACCGCCGCCCTTCGCCGCGACGTCCACCGAGACGCGCGACCCCGGGACCAGCTCGACGTGGAGCACCGACGGCGTGTTGTCCTTGGTGTTGCGGCGCGTGAAGGCGGGGTCCGCGAGGATCGATGCACGCAGCTTGTTCTCGGGGTTGAGGTACGCAAGCCGGACGCCCTCGTCGACGACCTGCTGGAGCGAGCGGCTGGTGTCGTCGAGCCGGCAGTCCATCCCCCATTTAATGAAGACGTTGACGATCCCGGTGTCCTGGCAGATCGGGCGATGCCCCTCCGCACACATCCGCGAGTTGGTCAGGATCTGTGCGATCGCGTCCTTTGCGGCGGGGCCCTGCTCCGCCTCATACGCCGCGCCGAGCGCGCGGATATAATCCATCGGGTGATAGAAACTGATGAATTGCAGCGCGTCGGCGACGCTTTCGATCATGTCGGCTTCGCGGATAATCGTGGACATAAGCGCTTCCCGTACTGGCGTTTGCCCTGCCTTATGCCGCGAAAAGCCCGTCGCCAAGCCGCCCGCGCCGCGCGACCGACTTCGTTAACCACCTCCTGCAAGGCAAAATGCAAGGATCGTCGGGTAGAGACACCTTGATGCGTATCAGTATAACCCCCTTTCGCGCACTCGGCGTCGCATTTGCGGCGCTGTGGACCGACCTGTCGCCCAGCACGACCGAGTCCGAGGGGCACCGCGACGCCTTGCGCCAACAATTGCGGCAGCTCTGCGCCACCTGGCCGTTCGCGGTGACCGTCGCGGTTGCAGCACCGCTACTGGTCGCGTGGACCGCGTGGGACAGGGGTGCGACCGGCGTACTGATCGTCGCCATCGCCAGCGGAATCGCCATAACCGCATCGGGGACGGTACTGCTCGCGACGTTGCGCCACGATGCGGCGCGTCGCTGGCCGCCGCACGTGAAGGTCCGGCTCGCGACGCTGCTTGGCGCAATCGGCGCGGCCGCGGTGCTCGCCCTGCTGTTTGCGACCGACCTGCTGCCGCCCGGGCCATTGCGCATGGCCAGTTCCGCCACCACCATTGCCGCGATGATCGTGATGGTCATCGCACTGTATCCGGTGCGCGCCGCAACGATCGGGTTCGGCGTGGGCCTGCTGGCGACGCTGGCGGTGCAGGACTTTTTCGGGATTGCCTGGTGGATCGGCCTGCTGGTGCTGCTGACGCTGACCGGCGCGACCTATCGACTCGCGCTGTTCGAGCGAAGCGCGGTCGCGCTGCGGGACCTCGACCAGGCGCAGGGTCGCATGGCGACCCGCCTCGTCGCCGAATTCGAGACGCATTCGAGCGGCTGGTTCTGGCAGACCAACAGCGAGGGCGAGGTGACCTATCTTACCGCCAAGGTCGCCCAGGAACTCGACGTGCCCGACGCCCCCGCGATCGGTGCGCCCTTGTCGCGCCTGTTCCGGATGGACAGCGCGCTACCCGAGACCGAGCGGACACTCGCCTTTCACCTGTCGTCGCGCACCGCCTTTTCCAATTATTCGGTCCGCCCGGCGAGCCGCGCCAAGCTGGAGCGATGGTGGTCGATGTCGGGGCGCCCGATTTTCGACGAGGACGGCATCTTCCTGGGATTCGTCGGCAGCGGCAGCGACCTGACCGAACGGCGCCGCGCGGATGCCGAAATCACCCGGCTCGCGCTGTTCGACAGTCTGACCGGGCTTGCGAACCGTCAGCGATTGCGCCTGTCGCTCGACCAGATGCTGGCGCATCCGGCGGCGGCGCAACGGATGACCAGCCTGTTCCTGCTCGACCTCGATCGTTTCAAGGCAGTAAACGACACGTTGGGGCACCAGATGGGCGACGCCCTGCTCAAGCAGGTTGCGCAGCGGCTGCAGCGGACGATCGGCGAAGCAGGCCTCGTCGGTCGGCTCGGCGGCGACGAGTTTCAGGTGATCCTGCCGGGTCACGCCGCGCGCGAGGATCTGACCGACCTTGCCCGCCGCGTTATCTTCGACCTGTCGCAACCCTATTCGATCGAGGGATCGGCGATCAGTATCGGCTGCTCGATCGGTGTTGCGATCGCGCCGCAGGACGGCGCGGATTCCGAAACGCTGGTCCGCAACGCCGATCTCGCGCTTTACGCCGCCAAGGGGGACGGTCGTGGCATCCACCGCTTCTTCCGCGACGAATTGCTGGTGGGCGCGCAGAGCCGCAAGCAGCTCGAGGATGACCTGCGGCAGGCGCTCGTCGGCGACCAGTTCTACCTCGCCTATCAGCCCGTGGTCGATACGCGGTCCGAGCGGATCGTCGGGTACGAGGCGCTGCTGCGCTGGGAACATCCGACGCGCGGACTGGTCAGTCCGTCCGAGTTCGTTCCCGTCGCCGAGGATTGCGGGCTGATCGAATCGATCGGCGAATGGGTATTGCGCACCGCGTGCATCGAGGCGGCGGGATGGCCGGGGGACGTCCGCGTCGCGGTCAACGTCTCGCCGATCCAGTTCGCCAATACTTCCTTGCCATCGCTCGTCACCTCGGCGCTCGCCAAATCGGGGATCGCGCCGCATCGGCTCGAACTCGAAATCACCGAAGGCGTCTTCCTCAATGAGAGCGCCGCGTCGGAACAGATGTTCAAGACGCTGAAAGGGTGTGGCGTGCGGCTTGCCCTGGATGACTTCGGGACCGGCTATTCGTCGCTCGGCTATCTGAAAAAGGCGCCGTTCGACAAGATCAAGATCGACCAGAGCTTCGTCAAGGGTGCGACCATCGCGGGCAATCGCAACGCCGCGATCATCCGCGCGATCGTGTCGCTGGCCGAGGCGCTTGGGATGGACACCACGGCCGAGGGGGTCGAGAATCGCGACGAGATCACGCTGATCCGCGCGCTCGGGTGCAGCCACATCCAGGGCTATGTCTATGGCAAGCCCGCGCGCGCGGCGGACGTGCTGCAGCAGTTGGCGGTGGGCGGCGGGATGGCGACCGCGAGCGGCTTCCAGATCACCCGCAACCCGCGCACCGCGATGCTGCGCCACGCGCGGATCCAGGCAGGCGCCGTTTCGGGCGAGGTACGGATCCGCAACATCTCGTCGACCGGCGTGATGGTCGAGGGGATCGAGGTCGATGCGGGATCGACCGATCTCGATGTGCTGATCGAATTGCTCGAGGACCAGATGTTCCCTGCCAAGCTGCGCTGGGCCGCGGATGGCCGCGCGGGTCTGGAATTCGCCGAGACCTTCAATCTGGAACGGCTCGCCGCGCCGAGCGTGCCGGCGTCAGCGCGCAAGGCGGGATAAGGCTGCGCGGGAAGGGCGGGCCGCGCGCGGGTATCGCGCGGCCCGGTCGTTTACTTGCTTGCCGTCACGGTTGCGGTCGTCCGCGCAGCCGCGGGCGCAGCCGGCGCCACGGCGGGCGTCGCCCCCGGGGTTGCGCCGGGCGCAGCGGCCGGCGGTGGCGGCGGTGCGGCATCTTGCGCGCCGGGGCCATCGGGGCCGTCCGGTCCACCCGGGCCGCCGGGGCCATCAGGACCACCGCGCCCGTGCGGGCCACGCGGCCCACCCGGTCCACCGCGCGGCGGCATCGGCCGGAGCGCGGTGACCTTGCCATCGGCACCGACCAGGAACGAGGCGTGCAGCATGCTGCGGCCGTAGCGGCCCTGCACGCTGACGGTCTGCCCGACCGCGACGAGGCCGGTTCCGTCGACCTGCCGCCCGCCCTCGACCAGCGTCCGCCCGGTGCCATCGGCAAGGATGAACATCGGGCCATAGGTCTCCGCGATCTTGCCGCGTACCGTGACGACGCTGCCGGTATCGCTGAGGCTGCGGATCGCGACGGGCTTGATCGGCGCCATCTCGACCGATGGTGCGGTCATCTGCGCGACGGTCGCGCCGCCGCCGACGCCGACCGCGACCAGCGCGGCGGCGATCAGCGCGCCGCGGGTCGAGATCGTGCGGCGCGGTGCGGTGTGTGTTTCTTCGGTCATGGTCATGCTCCTTCGGTTGGTATGCAGCCTTCTACCGAGTCGTCCCCCCGGCCCACTGAACCTTGTGGTTCAGATTGGGTTTAGCGCAGGGAGATAGCCGCAATGTTGCTGCGGCATCCGGTCCCGACCGCACGAGAGAGAGAGCTGCACAATGCGTATCCTGCTGGTCGAGGACGACAGCGCGCTCGCCGACGCGACCGCCAAGGCGCTGCGCGCCGAGCATTTCGCGGTCGACGTCGCGGCCAATGGCGAGGATGGCGCACATCTCGGCGATACCGAAAGCTATGACGCGGCGGTGCTCGACCTTGGCTTGCCGCTCAAGTCGGGCATCGCCGTGCTCGAGGAATGGCGTGCGGCCGGGCGCGTGCTCCCGGTGCTGATCCTTACCGCGCGCGATGGCTGGTCCGAAAAGGTCGCCGGGTTTCGCGCCGGCGCGGACGATTATCTGACCAAGCCGTTCCGGATCGAGGAACTGGTGATGCGGTTGCGCGCGCTGGTGCGCCGCTCGGCCGGGCATGCGTCGGCGCGAATCGTGTGCGGGCCGATCACCTTCGACGCGCAGACCGGGCAGGTCGAGCGCGACGGGCTGCCGCTACGGCTTACCGCGCTCGAATGGCGGGTGCTGTCGACGCTGATGCTGCGCAAGGGCGTGGTGGTCGAGCGGCTCGACCTGATGGAGCATATCTATGAGGGCGATGCCGATCCCGATTCGAACTCGCTCGAGGTGATCGTGGGGCGTCTGCGCAAGAAGATCGGCGCGGACCTGATCGAAACGGTGCGCGGGCGCGGCTATCGGATCGTGGCAGCGTGAGCGCGCCCAGTCCCCCCTTCTGCCGTCATGCTGAACTCGTTTCAGCATCCACCGCGCTACAATGGCGGACAGCCGGTGTTGGACGGTGGACCCTGAAACGAGTTCAGGGTGACGCCGGGAAGAGGGGAAGCCTACCCGCCTACCCCTGCCGAGCAACCGCGTGACCCTCCTCCCGCGCTCGCTCTACGGACGCCTGCTCGTCACCGCGCTCGTCGCGACGCTCGCGGCGCTCGCCTTCGCTGCGCTGACGATCGGCGCGGTGCTCGACCGGTTCGTGATGCAGGGCCTTGACGACCGGCTGGATTCGCAGATCGCGATCCTGGCGCAGGCGGTTGGCCCGGACGGGCGCATCGATCGCAGCCGCCTGATCCTTGCGGCTCCCTATGACGATCCCGCGAACGGCTGGGGCTGGCGGGTCGACGCCGGCGGCAAGACGATCGCTTCCCCCGCGCCGCCCAATATCGATGCGATGCACGCGCCCTGGACCGCGTTGCCCCCGCCGCCGCCGCCGGGCGAGAATCCAGACGCGCTGCGACCCGCCGACCGCCATCCGGACCGCGCCCGCGCGCTGGACTGGCGCGACGGCAACGGCCGTCGCCATGCGCGCAGCCTGACGCTCGCGACGCCGGCGGGCGAGGTGCGCATCACCGCCTCCGCCCCGCGCGCGATCGTCGACCGGCCGCTGCGTGCCGCTATGGCGCCGCTGCTCGGATCGCTGCTGCTGCTGGGGCTCGCACTGGGCGCGGCGACGCTGGTGCAGCTGCGCGTTGGGCTCGCCCCGCTTGGGCGGATGCGCGCGGGCCTCGCGGCGGTACGAACCGGCCGCGCCACCGCCATTCCCGAAGACCAGCCGCGCGAGCTCGCCCCGCTTGCCAGCGAGATCAACGCGCTGCTCGGCGAGAATGCCGCCGCGCTCGCCAATGCGCGCGGGCATGTCGCCAATCTCGCGCACGGCCTCAAGACTCCGCTCGCGACGCTTGCCCTGTCGGTCCGCCCGCTCGATCCGGACGGGACGCTCGGCGCGCAGATCGCGCGGATCGACCAGGCGGTGCGCCATCATCTCGGGCGCGCGCGCGCCGCCACCCCGGGGGTCGCGTCGCGCGTCGCTACCTCGCTCAGCGACGTCGTCGCGGATCTCGCCGCTGCGCTCGCGCGGATCCACGCCGAGCGCGGCATTACCGCCGACGTCGCGATCAATCCGGAGCTCGCGGTCGCGGTCGACCGGCAGGACCTCGACGAACTGATCGGCAACCTGCTCGACAATGGCTGGCGCTGGGCCGCCGCCCGAATCGTCGTCCACGCCACGCAGGGCGCGGACGACCGGTTCGTCGTGCTGACGATCGAGGATGACGGCCCGGGCATCCCCGAGGCTACCCGTACCGCCGCGCTTTCGGCGGGACAGCGGCTCGACGAACGCGGCGACGGGCACGGCTTCGGGTTGTCGATCGCGACCGAACTGGCGAATCTGTATGGCGGCACGTTGACGCTCGATACCGCGACGATCGGGGGGCTCGCGGTCCACGTCACGCTCCCGGTCGGCTTCGCCGATCCGGCATGAAATAAATGTCACGTTCCCTGTTCGGCCTCTTGCCTTTCCGCAACGCCAGCTTTGACCGCGCGTCGCTGGCCATCGGTCACATTCGACGCTCGCCAACCGCTGGAAAATAGCGACGAACCGAGTCCCCGAACTGTCATTTAGGATATTGCGTCGTGGACGCGATCGGCACAATCTGTAGGGGTAAGGTTCGGGGGCGAACCCAAGAACTGGTAGAGCGAAGCGTACGACCCTATATCGTACAGACGGCCGGACCGGCATCGTAGATGCTTGCAGGGCTGCTTTTTGGTCTCGCCGATCGCCCCTGAAATGCTAGCAAGGGGGCTCGTCCCCCGAGTCGAACGAAGATCGAACGGATCGGGAACGAATGTCGTGTCCGATCCTGTGACTTTGAGACGTAACCAGGGGCGGGACAATGGATTTTCGGGATACCGAGGAAGTGAAGACGGATATGGCAACCGACACGATCGAAGCGCTCGCGACGAGCGCCCAGGCACCGAATGCGGCCGACCGCAACGGTGCCGACCGCAAGCTCGAAGCGCGTGGGGATTCTAAGGAAGTCCACGTGCAGCTGTATCCGGTCGAGGTCGATCACTCGCGTGACGCGCTGCTGACCGATTTCGGCAAGGAGACGCTGCGCGACCGCTACCTGCTCCCGGGCGAGACGTTCCAGGACCTGTTCGTCCGCGTGGCCTCGGCCTATGCCGACAACGAAGCGCATGCGCAGCGGTTGTATGGCTATATCTCGCGGCTGTGGTTCATGCCTGCGACCCCCGTTCTGTCGAACGGCGGGACCGGGCGCGGCCTGCCGATCTCGTGCTTCCTCAACTCGGTCCCCGACAGCCTCGGCGGGATCGTCGATACGTGGAACGAGAACGTCTGGCTCGCCTCGCGCGGCGGCGGGATCGGCACCTATTGGGGCAACGTCCGCGGGATCGGCGAGCCGGTCGGCCTCAACGGCAAGACCTCGGGCATCATCCCGTTCGTCCGCGTGATGGATTCGCTCACGCTCGCGATCAGCCAGGGCTCGCTGCGCCGTGGTTCGGCCGCCTGCTATCTCGACGTGTCGCACCCCGAGATCGAGGAATTCCTCGAGATCCGCAAACCCTCGGGCGATTTCAACCGCAAGGCGCTCAACCTCCACCACGGCGTGCTGATCACCGACGCGTTCATGGAAGCGGTCCGCGAGGGCAGCGAATGGACTTTGGTCAGCCCCAAGGACGGCTCGGCGCGCGCGACGGTCGATGCGCGCTCGCTGTTCCAGAAGCTGGTCGAGACGCGCCTTGCCACCGGCGAGCCGTACATCGTCTTCGCGGATCACGTGAACAAGGGCATGCCGCGCCACCACCGCGAGCTCGGGCTCAAGGTGTCGACGTCCAACCTGTGCAGCGAGATCACGCTGCCGACCGGCACCGACCATCTCGGTAACGAGCGCACCGCGGTGTGCTGCCTGTCGTCGCTCAACCTCGAGACGTGGGACCAGTGGAAGGACGACAAGGGGTTCATCGAGGACGTCATGCGCTTCCTCGACAATGTCCTGCAGGACTTCATCGACCGCGCCGAACCCGGCATGGAGCGCGCCGCCTATTCGGCGATGCGCGAGCGGTCGGTCGGCCTGGGCGTGATGGGCTATCACTCCTTCCTCCAGGCGCGTGGGTTGGCGTTCGAGGGCGCGATGGCCAAGTCGTGGAATCTCCGCATGTTCAAGCACATCAAGGCGCAGGTCGACGAAGCGTCGATGCACCTCGCGGTCGAGCGCGGGCCCTGCCCCGACGCCGCGGACCGCGGCGTGATGGAGCGGTTCAGCTGCAAGATGGCGATCGCGCCGACCGCGTCGATCAGCATCATCTGCGGCGGCACCTCGGCGTGTATCGAGCCGATCCCGGCGAACATCTACACCCACAAGACGCTCAGCGGCTCGTTCTCGATCAAGAATCCGTATCTCGAGAAGCTGCTGATCGCCAAGTCGAAGAACAGCGACGCGATCTGGAACTCGATCCTCGAGCAGGGCGGGTCGGTCCAGCATCTCGACTTCCTCGACGTCGAGGAAAAGGACTGCTTCAAGACCAGCTTCGAGATCGATCAGCGCTGGCTGCTCGAGCTCCAGGCGGACCGCACGCCCTATATCGACCAGTCGACCTCGCTCAACCTGTTCATCCCGGCCGACGTCGAGAAGTGGGACCTGCTGATGCTCCACTTCCGCGCGTGGGAATTGGGGATCAAGTCGCTCTATTACCTCCGCTCCAAGTCGGTGCAGCGCGCCGGGTTCGCCGGCGGGGTCGAGAACGACAACACGATCGAGAAGCCGCAATACGAGTTCGAGACGACCGATTACGACGAGTGTCTCGCCTGCCAGTAAACCATGCCGGGCACGACCGTCGACGGCGACGGCGTGCCCCCCATTTTGCGGCCTGAGCGCGGTCGCCCTCCAGGGTCAGCGCGACCGTTCCTCACCGAGCAACCGACGATAGTGGTGCTCGGGGCCGCCATAGGTGTCCCCGGCCAGCGCGATCAGCGTGGCGCGGTCGCGCACGATCACCCGCCCGCGCACCGCGCGGATCGCCTGTTGTTCCTCCAGCCGGTGGAGCGCGTCGGTGACGCTGCTGCGGCGCACGCCGAGCATCAGCCGAAACTCCTCGTGCGTCATGCTGATATCGTCCTCGCAGACGCGGTCGTGATAGAGCAGGATCCAGCGGGCCAGCCGCCGCTCGACCGGATGCGCCAGCGCCGAGACGATCGTCCGGCCCATCTGGATCATGAAGACCTGGACGAAGCGTAACAGCGTCACCCGCAGCGTTTCGCTCCGCGCGGCCGCCGCCAGCAGCACGTCCGCCGGAATCCGCAGTGCCTCGCCGTGTTCGGCGCGCATCACGACGTCATACGGCGAGCGATCGTCGCCCAGCAGCGGCGGCCAGCCGACGAACCCCTCCGCGCCGACCAGCCCGACCGCATAACACCGCTCCCCTTCCAGCGCGTCGAGCACCCCCGCGATGCCCGCCTCGAGAAAGCAGAAGCTCTCGACGGCGTCGCCCGCGCGCAGGATCACCTCGCCGACCGCGAACGGCACGCGCACGAGATGTGGCTGGAGCAGCGCGAAATCCGCATCGTCCAGGCGGCTCAGCAGCCGGTTGCGGGTTTGCGCCCGCGTAATCGGTACGACGCGCTCGATCGGATCTGGGGTGGCGGTGTTCACATCCATGCCATTCCATAAAAGGCTTCCCGCCATACCGCCAATCCGCTCTCTGTTCGGTTCCGTACAGAAACAACCACGGGTGCGTAGGGGTTGCTGCCTCCGAAGATACAGGAGAACCCATGACCTATTCGTTGAAGCGCGCCCTGTCCCACGGGGCGGTCGCGAGCACCCTGGCGATTGCATTGAGCCCGCTGTCGGCCCAGTCGCCCCGCGCGATCACCGCGCCGCCGCCCCCGCCGCCCGCACCGACCCGGGTCCAGCCACCCAAGGCCGCGCCGGACATGCAGACCGTGCTCGATGCGCTCGCGTCGCTTGGCGGAAAGCCGATCGAGACGCTGACGCCCGCCGAGGCGCGGCAGCAACCGTCCGCCGCGGACGGCGCGAAGGCAGTGATGGCGAAGCGCGGCATGCCTACCACGCCGGACGCAAGCGTGTCGACGCAGGATGTGCCTTATGGCGCGGATGCGATGCAGTTCGCGCGGATCTACAAGCCCGCCGCCGCACCGGCCGGTCGCCCGTTGCCGGTCGTGGTCTATTATCACGGCGGTGGCTGGGTGATCGCCGATGTCGCGACCTACGATGCCGCCCCGCGTGCGATGGCCAAGGCGCTCAACGCGATCGTCGTGTCGGTCGAATATCGCCACGCGCCCGAATTCAAATTCCCCGCGCAGCATGACGACGCCGCGGCCGCCTATCGCTGGACGTTGCAGAACGCGGCATCGTGGGGCGGTGACCCTAGGAAGATCGCGGTCGCCGGCGAAAGCGCGGGCGGCAACCTTGCGGTCGCGACCGCCATCTATGCCCGCGACAACCACCTCACCGCGCCGCTCCACATCGTCTCGGTCTATCCGATCGCGAACAGCAGCATGACGCTGCCGTCGCGGCGCGATTCGGCGAACGCCAAGCCGCTCAACGCAGCGATGCTCAAGTGGTTCGGCCATTACTATCAGGCGACCCCGGCGGATGCGCAGGATCCGCGGCTCAATCTGGTCAAGGCCAATTTGCGGGGCTTGCCGCCGACGACGATCATCAACGCGCAGATCGACCCGCTTCGTTCGGACGGTGAGACGCTGGCGTCCGCGATGCGCGCGGCTGGCGACACGGTCGAGCAGCGCACCTTCCCGGGCGTGACGCATGAGTTCTTCGGCATGGCGGCGGTCGTCCACGGTGCCAGGGATGCCAATGACCTGGCGGTCGCGCGCCTGAAAACGGCGTTCGCCATGGCCCCACGCGCGCGTTGAGCGCGTTCAGGCAGGGGTGGCACGCTCCACCCCTGCCGATTTGTCTGCCCTGCAAGGAGTATTTGCAATGTCCCCGATCCGCTACAGCCCCGCCGTGGAAACCGTGCAGCCCGACGAGACCGAGACGGTCGCCGGCCTGAACGAAGCGTTCGACATCATCCTGGAGCGGACCGCCGAGGATTATGGCCATGCCGTTCGCTCGGTCCACGCCAAGTCGCACGGCCTGCTGGAGGGCGAGCTGGAGATCGACGGGAACCTTCCGCCCGAACTGGCGCAGGGCCTGTTCGCATCGCCGGGCAAGCACAAGGTGCTGTTGCGCATGTCGACCAACGCGGGCGATATCCTGCCCGACGTGATCAGCCTGCCGCGCGGCATGGCGATGAAGGTGTTCGACGTCGCGGGCGAACGGCTGCCGGGATCCGAAGGGACCGCGCAGGATTTCGTGATGGTCAACGGTCCGGTCTTCGCCGCCAAGACCGCCAAGAAATTCCTCGGCAACCTCCAGCTGCTCGCCAAGACGACCGATCGGCTGGAGGGCACCAAGAAGGTGGTTTCAGCGGCGTTGCGCGGCGTTCGTCACGCGTTCGAGGCGGTCGGTGCGGAGGCGCCGGCAGCGGTCAATTCCATGGGCGGCGCGCCCAATGTCGAGCCGCTCGGCGAGACCTATTACAGCGCGACCGCCTTCCGCTTCGGTGACTATGTCGCCAAGTTCAGCTTGGCCCCCGTCGCGCCGGCGATGACCATGCTGACCGGCAAGGAAATCACCATCGACGGGCGTGAGAATGCGATCCGCGAGGAAGTGCAGAAGGAAATGCGCGACATCAGCGCGGAATGGGAATTCCGCGTGCAGCTCTGCCGCGATCTCGATGCGCAACCGGTCGAGGATGCGACCGTGCTGTGGGACGAGGCGGACACGCCGTTCATTCGCGTCGGCACGGTCCGCGCAGCACCACAGGACAGCTGGAGCGATGCGCACGTCCGGAAGATCAACGAGGAAACCCGCTTCAGCGTGTGGACGGGGATCACCGCGCACCAACCGCTCGGCAACATCAACCGGGCGCGGCGCGATACCTATCGCCATTCCGCCGACTTCCGCGCGCGCACCAACGGCTGCCCCTATCACGAGCCGACCGGGCAGGACGGCTGATCGAAACCCGAACATAGCATTCAAGACCAGGCAAATGGAGACGACCATGACGTTGGAAGGCAAGAACATCGCGATCCTGATCGCGCCGCGTGGCACCGAGGAGCCCGAATTCGCCAAGCCCAAGGCTGCGGTAGAGCAGGCCGGCGGCACCGTGACCGTCATCAGCCTGGCGACCGACGACGCGCAGTCCGTCAACAATGATCTCGATCCGGGCGCGACCTTCAGCGTCGACAAGGCGATCGAGGATGTTTCGGCGGACTCGTTCGACGGCCTGATCATCCCGGGTGGGAGCGTCGGCGCCGACACGTTGCGCGGATCGAAGGCGGTGGTCGCGTTCGTCCACGCCTTCTTCGCGCAGGCGAAGCCGGTTGCTGCCATCTGCCACGCCCCCTGGACGCTGGTCGAGGCGGACGTGCTGAAAGGCCGGACGGTAACCTCCTTCCCGACGCTGCAGACCGACATTCGCAACGCCGGCGGGACATGGGTCGATCAGGAGGTCGTCGTCGACAAGGGGCTGATCACCAGCCGCACCCCGGACGATCTGCCCGCTTTCTGCGCCAAGCTCGTCGAGGAATTCGCCGAGGGCAAGCATGCCGAGCAGGCGGCCAGCGCCTGAACCCGCACGGGTCCCGGGGACGGTCGCAACCGTTCCCGGGATCCCCTAGCGCTGCTATGCCGTCATACGCCGGCCGGCATCAGCGGCAGCAGCAACGCAAAGCGTGCGCCGCCATCCGCGCCGTCGCCGATCTCGATCCGCCCGTCATGCAGGTCGACGATCCGCTGGACGATCGATAGCCCGATCCCGGCACTGTCCGAGCGCAGGTGATCGGCCCGCCAGAAGCGCTGCGTCAGCAAGCTGCGATCAGATACCGTGATCCCCGGGCCTCGATCGGTCACGACGAGCGCGCCATTCGCGCACACCGCAACCTCGATCGCCGTTCCGGCGGCGGTGTGCCGCACCGCATTGGACAGCAGGTTGGTCAGCGCAATGTCGAGCAGCACGCGATTACCGCGAACCCGGACCGGCGCGTCGGGGGCCACGAACGCGACCGGATGCCCGCTGGCCAGTGCCATCGGCGCGGCCTGGGCCAGCGTGTCGCGAGCCAGCGCGACCAGGTCGACCGCGACCAGATCCTCGTCCGCAATCGAATCGAGCCGCGCCAAGTCGCGCAACTGCGACACGACGTGCGACATGCGATCCGCCTGCGCCAGCAACGCCGCCCGCAGCGTGTCGTCCGCGACGGCGTCAAGCCGCACCCGCAGCGTGGCGAGCGGCGTGCGCAGTTCGTGGACGACGTTGCCGACGAACTCGGCCTGCGCGGCGAAGCTTTGCTCGAGCCGCTCGACCAGCCCGTTGGTCGCATCGACCAGCGGGCGGACCTCGGTCGGCAGGCCCGTATCGGCCAGGCGGACGTGCAGGCTGCGCGGCCCGATCGCCGCCGCGCGATCCGATACCTGCCGGACGGACCGCACCAGCCGGGCGATCAGCACGCTGTTGACCACCGGCAGCAGCAGCAGGATCGGCAGGAGCAGCGCCAGGTAGCGCGTCAGGAACGCGCGGGTGATGTCGTCGGTGATGGCGCCCGGGCGCGTCTCGTCCTGCGACACCAGGATCCACAGCGTTGCGCCGGACAGGCGCACGGGCACGCTGACGATTACATAGCCCGCCCGCCACAGCGATCGCGCCGTCCGGCCGCGCGGGACCGCTTGCCAGGGAACGCCGCCCGCGTGGCGGCTGAACGCGACCGCTCGTCCGGTCGCCGCCACGATCGCGAAGGCGCGGCCGTCATAGGTGCTCGCATACAAGGCCTCGAGCGCGGGGGGGAGCAGCAGGTGCCCGGCGTCGGACCGCGCCTGGGTCAGTTCGGCGGCGATGCTCTGCGCCTGCGCGACCAGCAGTTTCTCCTGGTAGATCGCCTTGGTCCGTTGCAGCACCGACCCGGTCAGCAGCGGGATGAGGATCGCCGCGCACAGGATCGCCACCCCTTCCAGCAACAGGATCCGCGCGATCAGCGAGCGCGGCCAGCCGAACCTCATGCCGCCGCGCGCAGCATATAGCCTACGCCCCGAATCGTCTCGATCACCACGCTCGCCCCCGCCTGTTCCAACTTGCGCCGCAGCCGATGGACATAGACTTCGACCGCATTCGACCCGAGCGTTTCGGACAAGCCGAACAGCTGGTCCTCGATCAGCGCCTTGACCACGACGCGGCCGGGCCGCTTGAGCAACAGGTCGACCAGTTCGAGCTCGCGCGCGGACAGCGTGACCCCGCGCCCCTCGACCGTCAGTTCGCGTGCGACGGAGTCGAATCGCACGTTGCCGACCGTCAGCTCGGCGCCCGCGAAGCCACCCTGTCGCCGCAACACCGCGCGCAACCGCGCGACCAGTTCCTCGACGTCGAACGGCTTGGCGAGATAGTCGTCGGCGCCATGGTCGAGACCGCCGATCCGCGCCGCCGTATCGCCGCGCGCGGTCAGGATGACGACCGGCACCGGGTCCTGCCGCGATCGCAGGGTGCGCAGCACGTCCAGCCCGTCGGCATCCGGCAGGCCGAGATCGAGCACCACCGCACTGTAGCGTGCGGCCCCCAGCATCAGCAGCGCGTCGTCGGCGGTCGCGGCGTGATCGCTCGACATGCCGCGCCGCGCGAGTGCCGCCGCCAGCGCCTCGGCCAGTTCCCGGTCATCCTCCACCAACAACAACCGCATCGACCCGTCCGAACCTGCTTGAGCGAAAACCCTCTTGGCAAAACCCTCGGGCCAGAAATAGGTCTGTAAGCCTGCTGTAAGCCTAGCCGCCTAGTGCGCCGGCTCCATCAGCCCCGCAAGCGAGTTCGAGACCGAGATGACGGCGACGACCGACCACACTATCGCCTTGCCACAGACCAAGCGGCTGGACCGACGTGCCCAACTCCGGCTGCTGGCGATCGCCGCAGCGCTTATCGTAGCGATCTTCATCGTCATCGCGATCATCGGCGCGGCGACCAAGCCGGCCGAACCGGTGACCGAGAAGACGCCGCCGGGCGCCTTTGCCCCGACGAAGGAGCAGCTTGCCGGAATGAAGCTGACGGTCGTGCGCGACGGGTCGACGATGGGCGGGATTCAGGCAACCGGCACGATCGCGGTCAATGGCGACAGCAGCACGCCCATCCTGCTCCCCTTCTCGGGTCAGGTCGCCGCGGTGTTCGTTCAGGCCGGGCAGAAAGTCACGCGAGGCCAGCCGCTGCTGCGCATCGCATCGCCCGATTTCGTCGAGGCGCGCGACCAGTTCCTGACCGCCAGCGCGCAGCGCGCGACCGCCGCCGCGCAGGTCCGCATCGCGCAGGACACCGCGACCCGCCAGGCCGCGATCTACCAGACCGCAGGCGGCGCGCTGAAGGATTACCGCCAGGCGCAAAGCGACCTGGTAACGGCGCAGTCCGCGCTGCGCTCGGCCGACGCCGCGCTCGCCGCGACTCGCGACAAATTGTCGCTGCTCGGCAAGGGCGCGACCGAAATCCGCGGGCTGCAAACGGGCGGCGATTCGATCTCGGCGCAGACCGTTTACCGCGCGCCGGCGTCGGGCGTGGTCGCGACCCGCGACGTCGCGCCGGGCCAATATGTCACCGCGGGCGGCGACAAGCCGATCATGACGATCGCGGATGCCAGCCGCGTCTGGCTGATCGCGCAGCTTGCCGAAGGCGATGCCGCGA
The DNA here is from genome assembly GCF_022662475.1 of Sphingomonas sp. TREG-RG-20F-R18-01. GTDB lineage: Bacteria > Pseudomonadota > Alphaproteobacteria > Sphingomonadales > Sphingomonadaceae > Sphingomonas. Next base: position 583,696 of record NZ_JAKNQQ010000002.1, on the reverse strand, counting down.
GCGTCCATCTCGGCGACCGTGCGCGCGTCACCACACCCGCCTATCCGGGCCGGGTGTTCGACGCGGTGATCGACAATGTCGGCGCAGCACTCGACCCCGCGACGCACCGCCTCCCCGTCCGCGCCACCGTGCGCAACGACGACGGCGCGCTGAAACCGCAGATGTTCGCGAGCTTCACGATCGAGCGGCGCAGCGGCGCGCCGACCGGAATCTACGTCCCGTCGGACGCGGTGATCCATGAAGGCGACAAGGCGGTCGTCTGGGTCGCCGGCCCCAAGGGCTATCTCTACGCACGCCCGGTCCAGGTCGCGGACAGCACCGACGGCGTCGACCATATCGTCGCTGGCCTGAAGGCGGGCGACCGGATCGTCACCTCGGGCGCGTTATTCGTCAACGAAGCGGGGCTCTGACGTGAACGGCATCGTCGGCTTTGCGCTGCGCCAGCGCATCCTCGTGCTCATGATGCTGGTCGGGCTGATCCTGGCCGGCGGGATCGCCTTCTACAATCTCAACATCGAGGCCTATCCCGACCCGGTCCCGCCGATGGTCGAGGTGCTGACGCAGAGCAACGGCGTCTCGGCGGAGGAGATGGAGCGCAACGTCACGATCCCGGTCGAGGTCGCGATGGCGGGCGTGCCGCACATCACCTCGGTCCGCTCGATCTCGCTGTTCGGCCTGTCCGACGTGCGGATCCAGTTCAGCTACGATTACACCTTCGCCGAAGCCGAGCAGCGCGTGCTCGGGCGTCTGTCGCAGCTCGGCAACCTGCCCGGCGGCGCGCAGCCGCAGATCTCCCCCACCAGCCCGATCGGCGAAATCTACCGCTACCGCATCTCCGCGCCCAAGGGCTATTCGGTGATGGACCTCAAGACGTTGCAGGACTGGGTGCTGCAACGCCGGTTCAAGCGCATCCCGGGCGTCGCGGACGTGACCGGCTGGGGCGGCAAGTTGCGCACCTATGAGGTGGTGGTCGACAACGACCGGATGGTCGCGCACGGCGTGACCGTCTCGCAGGTGCTCGCCGCGATCAGCAAGGGCGACAGCAACGTCGGCGCGCAGACGATCAACTTCGGGTCGCAGGCGGCGATCGTCCGCGGGGTCGGGCTGATCCAGTCGACCGACGCGATCCGCAACGCGCTCGTCACGACCAATGCGGGCAACCCGGTGCTGGTCAAGGACGTCGCAACGCTGCGGATCGGCAATGCCCCGCGGCTCGGCATCGCGGGTGAAGGCGCGGACGACGACATCGTCATGGGCATCGTGCTGATGCAGCGCGGCGCGCAATCGATGCCGACGATCAACGCGGTCCAGAAAGAGGTCGAGACGATCAACGCATCCGGCATCCTGCCGCCGGGGGTCAAGCTCGAGCGGATCTATGACCGCTCCGAGCTGATCGGTGTCACCACGCACACCGTGATGCACAATCTGGTCGAGGGGATCCTGCTGATCTTCGTGCTCCAGTGGCTGTTCCTCGGCAACCTGCGCAGCGCGGTGATCGTCGCGCTGACCATCCCGTTCGCGCTGGCGTTCGCGGTGCTGATCCTGACGGTGCAGGGCGAATCCGCCAACCTGCTGTCGCTCGGCGCGCTCGATTTCGGGCTGGTGGTGGATGCCAGCGTCATCATGGTCGAGAACATCTTCCGCCACATGGTCGAACGTTCCGCCGCGATCGAAAGCGGGCATGGCCACGCCACCCCGGCAAGCCGCTTCTCCGCGATCCTGCACGGATCGAGCGAAGTCAGCCGCGGGATCTTCTTCGCCGCCGCGATCATTATCGCGAGCTTCATCCCTTTGTTCACGCTGACCGGGGTCGAGGGGCACATCTTCGGCCCGATGGCGAAGACCTATGCCTATGCGATCGCGGGCGGGCTGATCGCGACCTTCACCGTGTCGCCGGTGCTGTCCGCCTTGCTCCTCCCCGACTCGCTCGACGAGGTCGAGACCTGGGTCGTGCGCAAGCTGCGCGCGATCTACGAACCCGCCGCCGCCTTCGCCTTGTCGAACCGGATCGTCACGCTCGGGGGTGCGGCGCTGTTGCTCGTCACCGCACTGGTGGGGATGCGCTCGCTCGGGATCGAATTCCTTCCGCATCTCGAGGAAGGCAATCTCTACATCCGCGCGTCGCTGCCCGGGTCGATCTCGCTCGAGGCGGGGCAGCCGTCGGTCAACGCGATCCGCGACATGATCGCCGCCTATCCCGAGGTCCAGCGCGTCATCTCGACGCATGGCCGCCCCGATGACGGGACCGACGCGACCGGCTTCTTCAACGCCGAATTCTACACGCCGCTCAAGCCCGCCGACCAATGGCCCGCGGGCGTGACCAAGGAAACGCTGACCGCCGAGCTGCAATACCGGTTGCAGGCGCGTTTCCCCGGCGTCGACTTTGAATTCTCGCAATATATCCAGGACAATGTCGAGGAAGCCTCGTCGGGTGTGAAGGGTGCCAATTCGGTCAAGGTGTTCGGCCCCGACCTCGCGACGCTCCAGCATATCGCCGAGCAGATCCGCGACCAGATGGCCAAGGTCCGCGGCGTCGCCGATCTCGGCATCTCCAACTCGCTCGGTCAGCCGACCGTCCAGATCGACATCGATCGCGGCGCGGCGGCACGCTATGGCCTGACGCCCGACGACATCAACACCGCGGTCGCGGCGTCGATCGGCGGGCAGAGCAGCGGCGACCTGTACGAGCGGGGGACCGACCGGCACTTCCCGATCGTCGTGCGATTGAAGGACGCGCAACGCGACAGCCTCGAGGCGCTGCGCCGGATCACGATCGGCGCGCCGTCGCCGACCGGGACCGCGTCGATCCAGGTGCCGCTGTCCGAAGTCGCCAAGGTCCGCCTGACCACCGGCGCGTCGTTCATCTACCGCGAGCATCAGGAACGCTACGTCCCGATCAAGTTCAGCGTCCGCGGGCGCGATCTCGGCGGCACGGTGGACGAGGTGCAGGCGCGGATCGCCAGGAACGTCACGCTTCCGCCCGGCTACAGCCTCGAATGGGCGGGCGAGCTCGGCAGCCTGACGAGCGCGGTCAACCGGCTCGAGGTGGTCGTTCCGATCAGCCTCGCGCTGATCCTGGTGCTGCTCTACGCCAACTTCTCCTCGGTGCGTGACACGCTGCTCAGCTTCAGCGTGATCCCTATGGCGATCATCGGCGGTGTGCTCGCGCTCGCGCTGACCGGGACCGCGTTCAGCATCTCGGCGGCGATCGGTTTCGTCGCGCTGTTCGGGATCGCGGTGATGGACGGTATTCTGGTGGTAACGACCTTCAACCAGCATATCGACCAGGGGTTCGACCGCGACGCCGCGATCGCGGGCACCGTCCAGACGAGCCTGCGTCCGGTCGTGATGACGTGCCTTGCGGCTGCGATCGGGCTGCTTCCCGCCGCCGTCTCGTCGGGCATCGGAAGCCAGGTGCAGAAGCCGCTCGCGCTCGTCGTGGTCGGCGGGATGGGGCTCGCGCCGATCCTGATCCTGCTGGTGCTGCCGGTGCTGATCGGGCGTTTCTCGCGCCACGTCGGCCCGGAGGATCGCGGCGCGCACGGGCGCGACGTCGGGCACCGCCCGCATCCCGCCATCCCGCAGGGAGAACCGGCATGAAGCGTGTCACGCTCGCTGCGCCGTTGTTGCTGATCGGCTGCACGGTCGGTCCGCAGCATCCGACCACCGCGCTGTCGATGGCCCCCGCCGTAGCGCCCGAGCAGATCGCGCCGACACATGGCCCGGCGCAGACGATCGCGCCGGGGGCAAGCCTCGACGCAGCCTGGTGGCATGCCTTCCGGAACCCGGCGCTCGACGCGTTGGTCGCGCGCGCGCTGGCGGCCAACAACGATCTGGCGGTCGCCGACGCCACGCTCCGGCAGGCCCGCGCGCAGCTGGTCGTGACCGCCGCGGCTGGCAAGCCGCAGGTCGATGCCTCCTATCAGGTCGAGCGCGCACGCGTGTCGAACGCGCTGCAAAGCCCGCTCGCGGACCAGAACCAGAACCTCTACACGCTCCATACCGCGCAGGTCTCGGTCACCTATCCGCTCGACCTGTTCGGGCTGCAGCGCAACCGCAGCCGCTCCGCCCGCGCCGCGGCGGAGGTCGCCGCCAACCGCCTGCTGGCGGCGCGGACGACGGTGGTCAGCAATCTCGTCCTCGCGGTGATCCAGCAGGCCTCGCTCGCCGCGCAGATCGACGCCGCCGCCAGCAGCGTCTCCGGCAACCGCGACATCCTGCAACTGTTGCAACGCCGCCAGGCGCTGGGGGATATCGGCGCGGCGGACGTCGCCGCGCAACAGACCGTGCTGTCGACCGCCGAGGCCGCGTTGCCCCCGCTGATTCGCCAGCGCGATCATCAGCGGACCCTGATCGCGCTGCTGCTCGGAGTCGCGCCCGGCGCGCCTTTGCCTGAACTGCCACGGCTGGACGCGCTGGCGCTTCCAGCGACGCTGCCGGTCGGCCTGCCCGCGCAGATCGTCGCCGCGCGCCCCGACGTTCGCGCAGCCGAAGCGCAGATGCGCGGCGCCGGCGCCGATCTCGGCGTCGCGATCGCGGCACGGCTGCCCAATATCTTGCTGACCGCGACCGGGGGTAGCAACGCGGTGGATTTCGGCGGGTTGTTCGCCAGCGGCAATCCGTTCTGGGCGTTGATCGGCGGGGTGACGCAGCCGATCTTCCACGCCGGCGCGCTGCGCGGGCAACAGCGCGCGGCCGAGGCGGCGCTGGACGGCGCCAAGGCGCAATATCGCAGTGCCGCGCTGCAGGCATTCGCGGACGTCGCGGACAGCCTGTCCGGGCTGCGCACCGATGCCGCCGCGCTCGATGCGGCGACTCGCGCGAACGACGCGGCGACGCAGAACCTCGTCTTCACCCGTCGCCAGCTGTCGCTGGGCGGGGTTGGCACGCTGACCGTCTTCAACGCGACGACCGCGAGCGCACAATCGACCGCATTGCTGCTCCAGGCGCGCGCCGCCCGGCTGGCGGATACGGTCGCGCTATATCAGGCGGTCGGCGGCGGTGTGACGGTCGAGGACGCTACGCGACAGTCGCACTGAAGCGCGTCATCCGTCGATGACCCAGACCAGGTACGGCCGGGCACGGCCGAAGGCGGTCGCATGCCCGCGCCCTGCCTCGCCCGCAACCGGCCCGGCAATGCCGCATGGCCACGACGCGCGCGAACGGCGGCCCATCGGACGGTAGCCGATCTTGTATCTCGCGTGCCGGGGTAACACTACCCGTTGCGCATCCACCGCGCTTTTATGAACAGTTCGATAAGTTAGCGGTGGCGCAGCACGGTACGATCCGATACGTCTGGGACACGGTCGATCCGGGGGAGTCCCGCGTGCGGGAAACCGCCGGGTAATGCCCGGACGGCGCGGTATTCGGAGAAGACAAGTGCATCGGGCATCGGCGTACCGGCTATGCGATGCGGGTTTTGTGGGACGGGTGTCTGCTGCTGTCGATGGCACATCAAACGTGCGCGCTGATGCCCCTGCCCTTGTGGCATCTGGCAGGCGGCCGAGATCGAAGGATATTGGGGTGACTGCTGCTGCCGCTTCCCACGGATACGACGCCTGCAAGAACGAGAGCATCCGTGCGTCGATCGTGTCGGGCGGCGTGTCTGGCAAGAAAAAGGGCACCGCATGAGCGATGCCCTTTTCGTGCGGACCCGTGCGGCGTGCGCGGGCCAGCCGCCGTTACTTTTCTTCTTCGAACGTCACGGCGACGTCGGCATTCGCGCTGAGGCGGACCTTGCCGTCCTCGACATCGGCGACCAGGCCGAGCGAGATGAAGTGATGATGGCCTTCATGGCTGCCGGTACCCTCGTTGACTTGCGCGCCCGAGTCCTTCTTGGTCAGCTTGATGCGGCCACCCTCGACGTGGTCGACCGTGCCGACATGGACGCCGTCTGCGCCGATGACTTCGGCATGTTCTTGAATCTGCGATGCGTCGACCATGATGGTAGCTCCTTCGTTACGGTTGCGGATCCCCAACGCGCGCCCGACCGATTCGATGCAAGGGCCATCGCATGAAGATGACGCGATCCGGCGTCGCCGGCCTGGCGATCGCGGCGGCGCTCCTGCTCGGCGGATGCGCGCACCAGGCAGCGGGCGCGATCGCGCCGGCGGCCCCTGGCTTCTTGCTCGGCGTGTGGCACGGCTTCATCTTCCCGGTCGCCTGGGTGGTGTCGCTGTTCGTTCCCGACGTGGCGGTCTACGCCGTCCCCAACGACGGCGGCTGGTATGATTTCGGCTATTTCGTCGGGATCGTCTTCCTCGGCGTCGGCTCGCACCGCACGCGCACGGTCTATGTCACGCGAGTGGTGAGGCGATGACCATGGCGATCGCGATCATGTATGTGGTAGCGGCGGTGTTCACCGTGATCGGCGCAGGCCTGCTGCTCGCGCTGCTGCGCCCGGCTGGCGAGGGCAAGGTCTATGCGTTCCGGATGGTCGGGATCATGGCGCTTGCGCTGGGCATCGTGCTGATCATGTCGGCAAGCGCGATGTGGCGCTGGAGCGTTGCGGCGTGACGGTCCGCCCCTTCTGGCTCCGTGACCCCGTCACCGCTTCCTTTCTGCGTTGCCCCATGCCACCCTTGTTTTCCCTTTTTGTTCCGGAGTAGCCCCCATGTCCCTCACCGAAGCCCGCAAGCAGTATAAGCCGTTCGAATACCCCTGGGCGTTCGACTTCTGGAAGCGCCAGCAGCAGATCCACTGGATGCCCGAGGAAGTGCCCTTGGGCGAGGATTGCCGCGACTGGGCGCAGAAGCTCAGCGACCATGAGCGCAACCTGCTGACGCAGATCTTTCGCTTCTTCACCCAGGCGGACGTCGAGGTGCAGGATTGCTATCACGAGAAATACGGCCGCATCTTCAAGCCGACCGAGATCAAGATGATGCTGGCGGCGTTCAGCAATATGGAGACGGTGCACATCGCCGCCTACAGCCATCTGCTCGACACGATCGGCATGCCCGAGAGCGAGTATGGCGCCTTCCTCGAATATAGCGAGATGAAGGACAAGCACGATTACCTGCAGACGTTCGGCGTCGATTCGGACGAGGACATCGCCAAGACGCTCGCGATGTTCGGTGGCTTTACCGAGGGGCTGCAGCTGTTCGCGTCGTTCGCGATGCTGATGAACTTCCCGCGCTTCAACAAGATGAAGGGCATGGGGCAGATCGTCACCTGGTCGATCCGGGACGAATCGCTGCATTGCGAGGGGATCATCAAGCTGTTCCACGCCTTCTGCGCGGAACGCGACTGCATGACCAAGTCGGTGCGCGACGACATTGCCGACATGTGCCAGCACACTGTCCGGCTCGAGGACAATTTCATCGACCTCGCGTTCGAGATGGGCCCGGTCAACGGGATGACGCCCAAGGAAATCAAGAAGTACATCCGCTACATCGCCGACTGGCGGCTGGGGCAGCTCGGCATGAAGCCGATCTACATGATCGACGAACACCCGCTGCCGTGGCTCGCGCCGATGCTCAACGGCGTCGAGCACGCCAACTTCTTCGAACAGCGCGCGACCGAATATTCGAAGGCAGCGACGCGCGGCAACTGGAACGAGGTGTGGGACGGGTTCGACAAGCGCCAGAAGGCGAAGGCCGGGCCGGTCGAGCTGTTCTCGGCGAACGAGGATTCGGACGCGGGGGATATGTTCTCGCGGGCTGGCGTGGCAGCTGAATAATGAAAAGTGCTGACATAACTAAGAAAGAAGCTGACGAAATTCTAGCTCGACAAGAAAGTCATTTCTTTGACTTTAAATCGAAAAGAATTCAGCCGGCAAAGTTATCGAAAGCATTGAGCGCTCTCGGAAACGCCGAGGGCGGAGAGGTTTACGTTGGTATCGAGGACCCGCAAGTTACAAGCGGCCGTTGGGATGGCTTCCCAAACCAAGAAGACGCTAACTCGACTATTGCCGTTTTACAAAACCTCTTTCCCGAGGGAGAGACGTTTTCATATCGGTTTTTAAAGTGCGAGGCTTATCCCGGATTGGTTTTGGCATGCGAGATATTTAAAAACCAGTATATCTGGAAAGATACCCAAGGAGATATTTATCTTCGAAAAGGAGCGCAAAGCTTAAAGCAAGAAACTTTTGAAAAACAGGAGCGACTACGGCTTAATAAAGGTATCTCCTCGTATGAGGATTCGAAGGTTGATATCTCTGCGACTGAACTTGCTGCATCATACCCGTTCTCAAGCTTTTTAGAGTCTATAATACCAAAAGCAGACCCGGAAGTTTGGCTCCGAAAACAGAAAGTTATTCGGGACGACCAAGCGACGGTTGCAGGAGCAATGCTTTTTTTGGAAGAACCGCAAGTTGTCCTTCCGAAAGCGGCAATTAAGATATCGCGCTATAAGACATCGGACGAACCGACGCGTGCTACGCTTGAGGGGCAGCCTGCGACCATAGAGGGCTGCGCTGTGGCTCTAATCAAAGACGCTGTCGATAAAATCGTCGAGACCGTGGAACGTATCCCTGTTATGAAGGATACGGGGCTAAAGGCTGTCGTATATCCAAGAAATGCTATTCACGAAATCATAACAAACGCAGTAATCCACCGTGATTATAGTATAAACGATGACGTCCACGTTCGCATATTTGATAACAGAATTGAAATATACAGCCCAGGCCCTCTTCCGGCACATATAACTGTAGACAATATTCTCGACGAACGATTTGCTCGCAATCAAAAGATTGTAAGACTTGCAAATAAGTTTCCCGACGCGCCAAATAAGGATGTCGGAGAGGGCCTCAACACTGCATTTGAGGCAATGCGCGAACTACAGCTTAAAGATCCAGTTGTCATTCAAATTAACAATGGTGTCTTGGTGACGTTGAAGCATGAGAAGTTGGCGGAACCAGAGCAAGCCATCATTAGCTACCTGCAAGACCATGACGAAATCAATAATGCTCGGGCCAGAGCGATCACGTTTATTGGATCTGAAAACAAGGTAAAAAATGTTTTCCGAAAAATGATGGCAGCAGACATCATTGAGCGCATACCAAATCGGTCACAGGCAAAGACTGGTTATCGCAAAGGAGCAAACTTCCCTAGTGAATAGCCTCTTGAGCCCTTGTTAGTCGTCCCTCACCGCAACCACGCCAGAACAAACGGCCGCCGCACCCCGCTCGTCCCGTTGGGCACTGCGACATCGATGTCCTGCCGGTGGAACTGCCGGTACAGCACCACGCTCAGCACCGCGGCATAGAAGCACCACACCGAGGCGAAGGCATAGCCCTTCACCAGATGCACGATCGTCAACCCGACCACGTTGAGCACGCCATAGCCGCGCACGACACGGTGCGACGACAGCAGCAGCGCGCCGCAGGTCGACGCGATGTACAGCAGCGACACCCACAGTCGGCTCGTCACCGGGTTGCTATAGGCGATCGAATGCTGGTCGATCACCGCGCAGGTCGGCGCGATCACCAGCCCCGCCATGTCCCACGCGAACACCACTGCGCCCACGCCGGTCAGCACGAGGATCGCACGCCGACGCCATCCCGGCGGCTCCATCAGCGCGACCGCGATCGGCATCAGCAGCGGGAGGATACCGATCGCGTAGAGCGAGAACAGGAACACGCTGTGATCGACCGCGTAGCGCCCGAGCCGCCCCTCGAGCGACAGCCACACCAGCCCTTCCGAAAACTGATGGAACGCGAACAGCAAGGGCACGCTCGCGAACAGCAGCGCGCGCGGTTCGCGGACGTGGCGCAACGTGGCGACGCCGATCGTGGCGAGCACGGCCGAAGCGGTGAAGCTGGCGGTGGCGGAGAAGCACATGGTCGGTCCCTCGGGCGCGGAGCCGCCGGGGCCTGTGTGGGGGGATTTGGGGTGGGTGGGAAGGGCGACCTTATAGCCCCTCCCCCTCGGGGGAGGGGTTGGGGTGGGGCAGTCCAGCAGAACCCTGCTCTCTGCGAGGCACTTCCCCACCCCCAACCCCTCCCCTGAAGGGGAGGGGCTTACGTGTAACCCTACGCCCGCGCGCCCTCGACCACGCCGCCCGAATTATGCCGCAGCGCCTTCAGCACCGTCTCGACGATCGCATCCGCATCCAGACCCGCCTCGGCATATTGCGCCTCGGGCTTGTCCTGGTCCTGGAACACATCCGGCAAGCGCAGCGTGCGCAGCTTGAGCCCCGCGTCGATCAGCCCGGTGTCGCTCGCGAAGGTCAGCACATGCGCGCCCAGGCCCCCGACCGCGGATTCCTCAATCGTTACCGCGACCTCATGCGTGGTCAGCAACTTGCGGATCAGTTCCTCGTCGAGCGGCTTGGCGAAGCGCAGATCGGCGACCGTGGTCGACAACCCCTTGGCTTCCAAAGCATCCGCCGCCTTCAACGCCTCGCCGAGCCGAGTCCCCAGCGCCATGATCGCAACCTTGTGCCCCTGCCGGACGATCCGCCCCTTGCCGATCTCGAGCCGCTCGGCGACCTCGGGCATCGCCACGCCCGTGCCGTTGCCGCGCGGATAGCGCACTGCGATCGGCCCGCTGTCGTGCAACGCCGCGGTGTGCGTCATGTGGACCAGCTCGGCTTCGTCCGACGGTGCCATCACCACCATGTTGGGGAGCGTCGCGAGATAGGTCACGTCGAACGACCCGGCATGCGTCGCGCCATCCGCGCCGACCAGCCCGGCGCGGTCGATCGCGAAGCGGACGGGCAGGTTCTGGATGCAGACGTCGTGGACGACCTGATCGTAGGCGCGCTGGAGGAAGGTCGAATAGATCGCACAGAACGGCCGCATCCCCTGCGCGGCGAGGCCCGCCGCAAAGGTGACCGCATGCTGCTCGGCGATGCCGACGTCGAAGAACCGGTCGGGATAGGCCTTGGAGAAACCGTCGAGCCCGGTCCCCGACGGCATCGCCGCGGTGATCGCGCAGATCGTCGGGTCGCTCTCGGCTTCCTTGAGGAGCTGCGCGCCGAACACGTTCTGGTACTGCGGCGGCCCCGGGGGGGCCTTGGTCTGGACGCCTGAGATGACGTCGAACTTCTGGACGCCGTGATACTTGTCCGCCGCTGCCTCGGCTGGGGCATAGCCCTTGCCCTTCTTGGTCACGACATGGACGAGGATCGGGCCTTCTTCCGCATCGCGGACATTCTCGAGCACCGGGATCAGCTGCTCGAGATTATGCCCGTCGATCGGGCCGACGTAATAGAAGCCGAGTTCCTCGAACAGCGTGCCGCCCATGGCGAGCCCGCGCGCGAATTCGTCCGCCTTGCTGAGGCTCGACGCGAACGGCCGCGGCAGCTTCTTGGCGAGCCGCTTGGCGAGTTCGCGAAAACCCAGGAACTCGCGGCTCGACACGATGCGCGAAAGGTAGGCCGAAAGCCCGCCGACCGGCGGCGCGATCGACATGTCGTTGTCGTTGAGGATCACGACCAGCCGGTTGCCCGCCTGCGCCGCATTGTTCATCGCTTCATACGCCATGCCCGCGGACATCGCGCCGTCGCCGATCACCGCGATCGCCTTGCCGGGCTTGTCCGCGATCTTGTTGGCGATCGCGAAACCGAGCGACGCCGAGATCGAGGTCGAGCTATGCGCCGCGCCGAACGGGTCATATTCGCTCTCGGAGCGCTTGGTGAAGCCGGACAGGCCACCGCCCATGCGCAGCGTGCGGATCCGGTCGCGACGCCCGGTGAGGATCTTGTGCGGGTAGCATTGATGCCCGACGTCCCACACGAGGCGGTCGCGCGGCGTATCGAAGACATAGTGAATCGCCACGGTCAGCTCGACCACGCCGAGCCCCGAACCGAGGTGCCCCCCGGTCACGCCAACGGCGGCAATCGTTTCCTGCCGCAGCTCGTCGGCAAGCGCACGCAACTCTGTGGCAGGGAGGGTCCGCAGATCCGCGGGAACATTGACCGTATCGAGCAACGGTGTCTTATGAGAGTCAACCATCGGACCTGTTTAGCGCCGCTGCCGCACGCTGTCGATTGCTCCAGATCGCTTCTGTCATATCGCGACATTTTCTTGACGCGCGTTGCAATCGCGCACGACAAGGATGCCATGCGCGACTTTTCCTACCGCACGGCGACCGAAGCCGACATTCCCGCGATCGCCGACCTGATGGAACGCGCCATCCTATCGCTGCAGACCGCCTTTCTCGAGCCCGATGCGATCGCGGCGAGTCGGCTGAGCATGGGGCTCGACACGCAACTGATCGCCGACCGGACCTACTTCCTTGTCGAGGAGGCGGGTGCCCTGGCGGGCTGTGGCGGCTGGAGCTTTCGCGCGACGCTGTATGGCGGGGATACGAGCGCGGTCGCACGCGACGTTCGAACGCTCGATCCGGCGAAAGATCCCGCACGGATTCGGGCGATGTACACCAACCCCGATTTCATCCGGAGCGGCGTCGGCCGCTTGGTACTGGCCTTGTGCGAAGATGCGGCGCGAGCCGCCGGCTTCAGGCGCGCCGAACTGATGGCGACGCTCGCGGGCGAGCCGTTATACCGCGCATGCGGCTATACCGAGATCGAGCGGGTCGCGCGGATGGCGCCGGCGGGGCCGCCGGTGCCGGGGGTGCGGATGGGGAAAGCGCTGGGGTGATTCACAATTTAAGCAGCGATCACTTTTAATACCAATCACTTCCCCGGCGAAGGCCGGGGCCCAGGAGCGGGCCGTCGATGCTCTGGCGCTGCGCTCTCTGACGACCACCTTCGCTACTGGGCCCCGGCCTTCGCCGGGGAAGCGGCAGGATGACGCCCCCCGCTACGCAGCCTTCGCGGTCGCCGTACATGCGGCACATGTGCCGCGCACTTCGATCACCGGGCGTTCGGGCGTGAAACCCGCAGCTTCCGCGGCAGTCCGCACCCCCTTGGTCAGCCGGTCGTCATCCAGATGGACGATCTGCCCGCAGGAATCGCACACCAGGAAAATGCAGTCGTGCAGACAGTCTGGGTGGGCATTGGCGATATAGGCATTCGCGCTTTCGACCCGGCGGGCGAGGTTCGACGCCACGAACAGGTCGAGGATGCGGTACACGCTGTTGGCCGCAACCCTGCGCCCTTCGGTCTTGGAAACCGCCTCGGCGATGTCATAGGCCGAGGCCGGCTTGTCGAACCCCGCCAGCGCGCGGAAGATGTTGGCCCGCATGACGGTCCATTGCTCGCCCGATCGCTCGAGCGTCGCCTGCGCCGCCACGGCCAGATCGGCGTCCTGCGGGTGATAATGTCGATGCGTCGCCATGGACGGGAGATAGCCCCTGCCCGGCCCGGCCGCAATGTCCGGCCGGAATTCGCTCAGCAGGCGGCGCGACGGTTGAGGTCGTGCCCGAGTGCGAGCGTCGCCACGCCGATCAGCGTCCAGATCGTTTCCAGGCCATCGCCATCGTGCGGCAGCGAGATGGCGCCCGCCATCATCCCGAGTCCAGCCGATCCGACCACGGCGGGCATCATATAGCCATGCGTAAAGATCCCGCGCCCCAGCGCGAGCACGCCGAAACCGATCGCGATCGTCAGCCCGATCTCGTGGAACAAAGGGTTGAGCAGCAGCCCTCCCGCCGATGCCGCGAGCGCCAGGAACACCGAACTCGCGATGCAATGCACCACGCACAGCCCGGAGAGCCCGATCGCCATATTGTCGAATCGCTGCTCGATCCAACGATAGACAGGAAAAGAAGCGAGCGTCGTCATGCTGAGCGGCATGTGGCATGACCCACGCCAAGTTACAACATATCATGGTACTCTTTTTTGCACGCCGGCTGCAGCATTCAACAATCGACGTGTGCCTGGCCGAGGCGTAAGGCTTGAAGATGCTTCAAGCTTCCTCGCTTCCCGCTCGCGTCCGGCCCGCCACGCTGTCGGTCTGGCTGTTCGTGGCGGCGGCGCTCGTCGTCGCCATGGTGATCATCGGCGGGATCACCCGCCTGACCGAATCGGGGCTGTCGATCACCCAGTGGAAACCGCTCACCGGGATCATCCCGCCGCTCAATGCCGCGCAGTGGCAGGCTGAGTTCGACAATTACAAACGCATTCCGGAATATCAGCAGCTCAACCGCGGGATGACGCTTGCCGGGTTCCAGGCGATCTTCTTCTGGGAATATGTCCACCGGCTGCTCGGGCGCGTGGTCGGCATGGTGTACCTGCTGCCGTTCCTCTATTTCTGGGCGCGCGGACGCTTGCCGCGCGGGTATGCGCCGCGGATCGGCGCGCTGGTCGCGCTGATCGTACTGCAGGGCGCGATCGGCTGGTGGATGGTGTCGTCGGGGCTGACCAAGCGCACCGACGTCAGCCATATCCGGCTCGCGATCCATCTCGTCACCGCGCTGACGCTGCTGGCGGGAACGGTGTGGACCGCGCTCGACCTGCGCGATCTCGCCGCGACTCGCCTCGCCCGACCGGCGCGGCTGCGCGCCTTCGCGGCGGCGGCGCTGGTCCTGCTGTTCACGCAGATCCTGTTCGGCGCGTTCACCGCGGGGCTGGACGCGGGCTATGCCTTCTCGAGCTGGCCGCTGATGGGGGACGAGATCTTCCCAGCCGCCACGCCGATGACGGATCCGATGTGGCGCAACGCGATCGACAATCCGATCGTCGTCCAGTTCATCCACCGCTGGCTCGCCTTTGTCGCGGCGGCGGGAATCGTCGCACTCGGCTGGCGCGCGATCCGTGCGGGCGCGCCGCGAATCGGCGGAATCGCGATCGCGCTGGTCGCGGGCCAGATCCTGCTCGGGATCGCCACGTTGCTAACCGGCGTCGAGATCGTCGTTGCGGTCGCGCATCAGGCGAATGCCGCCTTGCTGCTGATCGCAGCGATCGCCGCCGCGCACGCAGTCGGACGCCGCACGATCTAAGGCGGGCTTGCTGACGGTATCCCGATACCTGTCGGGAAACCCGCCGAAACCTTGACTTTCAGGCCCGCGCGCAGCAATAGCCGCTCCAACGATGCCGTCCCCCGGGGCGGCATCCGTCATTTTAGCTATGTAAGGTCACAAGCCCCATGAAGGCGCTGATGAAGACCACCAAGCCGGCATTGCCGTATGAGGTGGAGAAGAAATGGATCATCGTCGATGCCGATGGTCTGGTCGTTGGCCGCATGGCCTCGATCATCGCGAACATCCTGCGCGGCAAGCACAAGCCGAGCTTCACGCCCCACGTCGATTGCGGTGACAATGTCATCATCATCAACGCGGACAAGGTGCGGTTCACGGGCAACAAGCTCAAGGACAAGGTCTATTACAAGCACACCGGTTATGCCGGCGGCATCAAGGGAATCACCGCGGGCAAGGTGCTCGAAGGGCGTTTCCCCGAGCGCGTGATCGAAAAGGCCATCGAGCGGATGATTCCGCGCGGCCCGCTCGGCCGTCAGCAGATGCGCAACCTGCGCGTCTTCGCCGGCACGGAGCATCCGCATGAGGCGCAGAACCCCGAGGTTCTCGACATCGCCAGCATGAACCGCAAGAACAAGGTGGGCGCATAATGTCCGACAACCGCCAGTCGCTGGCTGATCTCGCCGCTCTGACCAACACCCCCGCCCCTGCCGCCGCTCCGGCTGCAGCAGCCCAGTCCGACGCGCAGGCCGAGGACTACATGGCCGGCAAGATCGAGGAGCCCGCCGCTCCGACGATGCCGCTGCGCGAGCAGATCCTCGACCAGTACGGCCGCGCCTATGCGACCGGTCGTCGTAAGGACGCCGTCGCACGCGTCTGGATCAAGCCCGGCTCGGGCAAGATCACGATCAACGGTCGTGACCAGGAAGTGTATTTCGCACGTCCGACGCTGCGTCTCGTCATCAACCAGGTGTTCGGTGTGACCGAGCGCGAGGGTGCGTATGACGTCGTCTGCACCGTCAAGGGTGGTGGCCTTTCGGGCCAGGCCGGCGCGGTCAAGCATGGCATCAGCCAGGCACTGACCAAGTTCGAGCCGATCCTGCGCGCGCCCGTCAAGGCGGCAGGCTTCCTGACGCGCGACAGCCGTACCGTCGAGCGCAAGAAGTACGGCCGTGCGAAGGCACGTCGTAGCTTCCAGTTCTCGAAGCGCTAAGCTTCCAGACCTTCGATGCTTGCGAAAGGGCGGTCCGGCAACGGGCCGCCTTTTTCGTTTGGGGCAGAAGGCGAGGCGATACCATTCTTATTGATGAGCCGGACCATTGGCCCCGCACGATAAGGACACCCTTTCTCGTTCGTTGCGAACGACGTCGAGAAACCCGGCACAGCGCCGGTTTCTCGACTACGCTCGAAACGAACGGGGGGAACTTACTCCCCCGCCACAGGACCTTGCCCAGTGACCGACGACGCCACCCCGCCCGCCACGACCCAGACCGCCTTGCTGGACGGTCCCTCGGACGACGTCGTCGAGACTGCGGAGGGCACGTCGAATGAACCGACCTCCTTTGCCGAGGCGATCGAACAGGTCGGCGCCGGATCGCTGCTCGGCTATCGGCTTCAGCAGCAGGCGATCCTTTCGGATTTCGGACTGTTCGCGTTGCAATGCCGCGATAACGCCGCGCTTTTGACGAAGGCGGCCGAAATGGCGGCTGACGGCATGCAGACCGGACTGTGCAAGGTGCTGGAATATCGGCCCGCGCAAGACGACCTGCTGTTCCGCGCTGGCGTTGGCTGGAAGGCCGGGGTGATCGGCAACGCGACGCTCGGCGCGGACGAGGAATCACCCGCCGGCTTTGCGTTTCGCAACGGTACCCCAGTCATCTCCAACCATCTCGAGGGCGAGGAGCGCTTCCGCACGCCGCAGATCATGGTCGAACACGGCGTGCGCCGCGCGATCAACGTGCTGATCTCGACCACGGCGGGCGCCTGGGGCGTGCTCGAGGTCGACAGCCCGAGCGCGGGCCAGTTCGAGGCCGCCGACATCGCGTTCCTGCAGGGCTTCGCCAATCTGCTCGGGGTGGCGATGGACCGGCAGGAGGGCGAGCGGCGGCTGGCAGCGGCGCTCGACTACCAGAAGGTGCTCGTCCAGGAGGCGAGCCACCGCGTCAAGAACAGCCTGACGATGCTGTCGAGCATCCTCCACCTGCAATCGCGCAGCAACGCGCTCCCCGAGGTATCGAACGCGCTCAACGAAGCGTCGGGGCACGTCATCGCGATCGCGCGGACGCACGACCAATTGTGGCGGCAGGGTACCGGGCGGGTCGACATGCGGGCGTTGCTCGACGATCTCTGCGCGAGCCTGGCGGGACAATTGCCCAGCCTGACGCTTGAGTGCACCTCGGATGCGATCTCGATCGATGCGGATCAAGCGGTCGCGGTCGGGCTGTTGATCACCGAGCTCGTCACCAATGCGGCAAAGCACGCATATGGCGAGGAGGGCGGCAAGGTGTCCGTCACCGCCATCGCGAACGACGCGTTGGTGACGTTGTCCGTTCGCGATTACGGCGCGGGGCTGCCGGAAACGTTCGACGTCCGCGCAGGATCATCGACAAGCCTCGGCCTGCAATTGATCCGTACGCTGGCGCGCAGCCTCGACGGAACCGTCGAGGCACAGTCGGACGGCGGCGGGCAGTTCATCGTGACATTCCCCGCGCAAGGGCGCTCGGGCTGACGGCGGCTGGCGCAATCCAGTCCTGTTCGAGCGACGATCGGTCCCCCAGCCGGTCAGATCGTCTTGCTGATCCCGAACAGGAAGCCGCGCCGCGCGCCGAATTGTGGCGCACCGACCCCGACCCCGGAACCGTCGCGGATCTCGTACACATGGTCCGCTACGTTGATGATGTCCGCACGGATCTCGATCCCCGGGCCGGTGAAAGTGTGGCTCGTGGTCAGGTTGAAGACCGCATAGGCAGGCAGCTTGCCGCCGTTGGGAACATCGCCGTCGCGGCGCAGGCCTGACCCGTATAGCATCGACCCGCCGATCCGCGTGTTCCGCAACCCGCCCTGCTCGATGCGATAGGACGCACCCGCCGAGGCGGTCCATGTCTGGTCGTGGTCGAGATAGATCGACTGGCGCGCGATCGTCGCCAAGTCGGCGGGCGCAAAATTGAACTGTGACGAGACGATGTTGGTCCCTTGCGCCTTGGCATAGGCAAGGTTGCCGTACAGCGACAGGCCGTGCGCGGCATAGCTGACGTTTGCCTCGGCCCCCTTGATCGTCCCGCGCCCGTAATTGAACGGCGTCAGGATGATCGGCGCGCCGAACTGCCCTTCGTCGAGCAGGTCGTACGATTTGCGATAATAGCCATCGAGTCCGACCGTCACCGTCGGCGAAAGCTTCCACTGCCCGCCAATATCGAAATAATCCTGCTTCTCGGCATAAGGCGCATCCGCGAGTGGCGTATTTGCGCCATCGTCGCCCGGCGCCTGTGCACTCGTGCCACGGAACTTGAGCACGCTGGTCGTCGCGACATTGGCAAATGGCGGCGGCGAGAAATAGCGCGAATAGCCGGCATGGAGCGCAAGCCCTTCGACTGGCGTCAGCACGGCATTGACGCGCGGCGAGAAGGCGCTTTCCGAACGATAGCCGTCATAATGGTCGAAGCGTCCGCCGAAATTGACGACCAGCGGCTCGGCGATCTTCCATTCGTCCTGGAGATAGACACTGTACGTCATTTCGGTCTTGGCGCCATTGTCCACGACGGTGACCGGCTGTCCGGTCTGGGTGAAGGCGCGATCGGCATCATACGTGCCCGGCAACACCTGGGTCGCGGTCTGGCTGTTGTTGCGATCGCGCGACACGATCACGCCGCCGCGCAGCGTATGGGCGGAACTCAGGCGATACGCGCCCTCGACCTGTCCGCCGAAGGTGAAGTCGCGCTTATAGGCGTTCTGCGCGAGACCGTTGAACAGCAGTTCGCCGACCACGTCCGGCGTATAGCGCAGCGCGGAATAGCGCGCGAACAGGGACGCCTGGAGCGTCAGCGGCCCGGCATCGTGCAGCAGGCTGGCGAGCGCGAAGGCAGTCTGCTCGTGCTGGCGCTCGTCGAGATCGTTGCTGAGGAAATCCGTCTGTCCACCAACGGTATAGCCGCTGTTGGGATGCAGACCGCGCGGGTTGGGGATCTGGAAGCTCTGGTCCGCATAGCCCCCGATCAGCGAAATGCGGTTGTTCGAATCCAGCGTATGGTCGAGATAGACGAAGCCCTGATATTGGTCGGTATTGTCATGGATCGGCGTGCGCCCGGGATCGACCGCCTCGATCCCGATGTTGCTGTGCTTGTAGCTGCCGGTGACGAAGTAGTTGGTCTGTCCCGTCGACCCGCCATATTCGACGCTCGGCTGGATCGTGTCGTTGGTACCGCCGTACAGCGAGGCGACGCCGCTATTGTCGAAATGGCTCTTGGTCGTGACGTCGATGATCCCCGCCGTGCGCAGGCCATATTGCGCGGGGAGCGCGCCGGTGCGCAGGTCGAACCGCTCGACGATGCGCGGGCTGAGCGTCTGGCCGAACACCGATACGCCTTCGGGCAGGATCGTGCCGTTGATGCGATATTGCAGATTGTTGTGATCATCGCGCACGTGGAACTGGCCCCCGCCATCCTGCACCACGCCCGGCAATTGCAGCAGGATCTGGTTGAGCTGGAGGTTGTCGCCGCCGGGCAGCGCCTGGATCTGGGCGTTGGTGATCGAATAGGTCGTCGCGCCAAGGCTCGGCTGGATCGAGGCGCGCGCCGCGTCGAGGCGACCGGTGATGACGATGTCGGGGCCTGCAGGGGTGCCGGGCGATGCGATCGCCGTTGGTGCCGGCGTGGAGTCCACGGCCGTTTCGATCGTCTGCGTCTGCTGTGCGACGGCCGTCACGGGCATCAGGAGCGACACGGCAACACTCGACAGAAGAAGGGATCGAAGCATGGGGAGACAGCCTTTTCGAGCAACTTAGTTCGGTGCGACGGCGGTTCCGTACATGTGATGAGATAAAGTATCAAGGCCGTCTCATCGTCTCCCGGAACGATTCGGCCATGACCTTTCCGCCACGCCGCGCTGACGTGGGGCTCGCAAGCTTTCGCGGAGATGAACGACAGCGTTCCGGGAATGATGGGCGCGCCCGCCGCGCGCCTGGCGGGTCAGCGCTGCGTGCCGCGCAGGGTGACGATCGTGGCCAGTGCGAGGGATGCCGCGATCGCGACGACCGTCTCGCTGATCGAATGGCTGTTCCATTGCCAGATCTCGAGCCCGGCATAGCCGGGCATGTTCGCGCGACGCCCCGCGCCAAATTGCTCGATCCACTGATATTCGCGCTGGGTGATTTCGCGCATGATGCACGCCGCGCTGCCAGCAAAGCATCCCATCCACACGCATGGCGTATTGCGGACGCCGAACAGACGTCCGATTCCCCAGCATGCCAGCTGTAGGCCGATCGATACGGGAACATGGGCGAACATGGCGGAAGACGTGTTCCCTGATCGGGGGATGCTTCAGAAGCGCGGGTCGAGACCACCCTGCTTGACGAGCGAGTCGATCGCGATCAGCTGCTCCAGCAGCGGTTCAAGGCGGTCGAGCGGCCAGCTATTGGGTCCATCCGACATCGCCTGGTCGGGATCGGGATGCGATTCCACGAACAAGCCAGAAATCCCTGCGGCGACGGCAGCACGCGCCAGCACGGGAACGAATTCCCGCTGTCCGCCCGAACGGTCCCCCTGCCCGCCCGGCAACTGGACCGAATGCGTCGCGTCGAACACGACCGGGCAATGGGTGTCCCGCATGATCGCAAGGCTGCGCATGTCGGACACCAGATTGTTGTAGCCGAAGCTCGCGCCGCGTTCGCACATCATGAAATTGTCGGTTTCCACCCCTGCCGCGGCGGCGGCGGCGCGAGCCTTGTCGGCGACGTGGATCATGTCGCCGGGCGCCAGGAACTGGCCCTTCTTGATGTTGACGGGCTTGCCGGACGCCGCGACCGCCGCAATGAAATCGGTCTGCCGCGCGAGGAAGGCGGGTGTCTGCAACACGTCGACGACCTCGGCCACCATCTTGACCTGGTCGTCGCCATGCACGTCGGTCAGCACCGGCAACCCGGTTTCGGCGCGGACCTTTTCGAGAATGCGCAGCCCTTCTTCGATCCCGGGGCCACGGAAGGATTTCCCGGAGCTGCGATTGGCCTTGTCGAACGAGCTCTTGTAGATCAGCAGCACGCCAAGCCGGTCGGCGATCGCGCGCAACTGCGTCGCGGTGGACAGAGCGAACGCCTCGCTTTCGATCACGCACGGACCGACGATGAAGAAGATCGGCTCGGCTGGACCGATGTCTCGCCCACACAGACGCATTATCCGTTTTCCCTCATCGTGCCGGCGCCAAAACACGCCTAAATGGCGGCGGTTGGTGACGCCGCGACTTCTGCCGTCGTTTCGCTGGAAGTCAACGCGATAACACTTTAGTTGCAAACCGACTGGGGGGTCAGAGCAACGTTGAGAGAATCCATGCACGCGATCGCCGCGAAAGTATCAGACGAGAAGGGATTGCTCTCCGCCTTGCGGACGACGCGGATCGAGATCGATGCGTTGCACGCCCTGTCGGAAGCGCTGCGCACATCGCCCCTGCGGCAGAGTTTCCTGCAGACGGTGGCCGAGATCGGCGCGCTGTCCGGGCGCCTGATCGTGACCGGCATGGGGAAAAGCGGCCTGGTCGGTCGCAAGATCGCCGCCACTTTGGCCTCGACCGGCACGCCCGCGCTGTTTCTGCACTCCAGCGAGGCGAGCCACGGCGACCTGGGGATGATCAGCGTCGGTGACATCGTCTTCGCCCTGAGCTGGTCCGGCGAGACGACCGAACTCGGCGCGATCATCACTTATTGTCGCCGCTTCGGCGTCCGGCTGATCGTCGCAACCGCCAATCCGGAAAGCACCGCGGGACGCGCCGCCGATATCTGCCTCGCGTTGCCGACGGTTCGCGAGGCATGCCCCAACGAACTCGCGCCGACCTCGTCGAGCACCGTGCAGGCGGTGCTGGGCGATGCCATTGCGGTCGCATTGACCGAACAGCGCGGTTTCTCGCGGTCGGACTTTTTGACCTTCCACCCGGGCGGCCGGTTGGGCGCCCAGCTCACGACCGTCGCGCAACTGATGGCGAGCGAGGCCGACGTACCGATGGTGCGGATGGGCGCAACCCTGCTCGACGCGACGATCGAGATGAGTCGCAAGCGCTATGGCTGCACCGCGGTCGTCGACCTGCAGGACAGGCTCGTCGGCGTCTTCACCGACGGCGACCTCCGGCGCAGCTTTGCCAGCGAGCGGCTCGGAGACGCCATCGGCGAGCATATGACCGCGACACCGATCACGGTCGCGCCCGATACGCTGACCTCGGACGCGTTGCGGATCATCAACGACAATGCCGTCTCGGTCTTGTTCGTGTGCGAAAAGGACCGGCTGGTCGGCGTCATCCATCTCCATGACATTCTGCGGGCAGGCGTTGCCTGAGGTAGCCGCGCCCGACCTGATCGTGGTTCCGGCCCGCTTCGGGTCCCAACGTCTGCCCGGCAAACCCCTGATCCCGATCGCGGGACAGACGCTGCTCGCGCGCGTCGTGGCGATCGCGCGCGAAGGCGCGCGGCGTGCGGGGAATGTCGACGTGGTCGTCGCGACGGACGACCGGCGGATCCGCGACCATGCCCACAGCCTCGGCTGCGACGCGGTGATGACCGATCCTGCCATCGCATCCGGATCGGGCCGCGCCTGGGCAGCCGCGCGGAGTCGCCGCGATGCGCCACCCATCGTCGTCAATCTCCAGGGGGACGCGCCGTTCGTTCAGCCGGCGACGATCGCGACGCTGATCGCCGCGCTGCGGGCATCGTCGTGCGGTGTCGCGACCCCGGTGATCCAGCTGGCCTGGCCCGCGCTCGATGCGTTGCGCGCGCACAAGGCGGTTTCGCCGTTCAGTGGAACGACCTGTACGCGTCGTCCCGATGGCCGCGCGCTGTGGTTTTCCAAGGCCATCATCCCCGCGATCCGCGACGAAGCGCAGGTGCGCGAGCGCGATCTCCTGTCGCCGGTGTTCCGCCACATCGGACTTTACGCCTACACATTCGCTGCCTTGCAACGGTTCGAGGCGACGACGCCGACGTGCTATGAACGGCTTGAAGGCCTTGAACAGTTGCGCTTCCTGGAGGCGGGTGACGACATACTGACGGTCGCCGCCGATCCGTCGCCGCACAGCATGTCGGGGATCGATACGGCCGCCGACGTGGCCATGGCCGAACGCTTGATCACCGAACACGGCGAACCCCGACTCTCATGGATCTGACGCTCGTGATCGTTCGGCACGGTAACACCTTTGCCGTGGGCGAGCCCGCACGCAGGATCGGCGCGGCGACGGACCTGCCGCTCGTCGAAAGCGGCGTGGCGCAAGCACAGGCGCTGGGCCTGGCCTTCGCGCGGCAGGGCCTGCGCTTCGATCGCGCCCTTGCGGCACCGCTGTTGCGTACGCGCGCCACGATCGCAGGGATCCTCGCCGATCAGCCGGACGCGCCGCGGATCGAAGCCGCCGATTGGCTGACCGAGATCGATCATGGCCCGGACGAGGGGCGGCTCGAGCAGGACGTTGTCGCACGGCTCGGCATGGCGGCGCTCGCGCGCTGGGATACCGCAGCGCAGGTACCCCCGGGATGGGTCGTCGATGTCGATCAACGGATCGAGGGCTGGCGCACCCTGATGACCACGGTGGGGGGATGCGTGCTGGTCGTGACGAGCAACGGTGCGGCGCGCTTTGCGTTGCACGCCGACCCGGCCTTGCAGCGCGACGCCTCGCAACTTGCCTCGCTCAAGCTGCGCACCGGAGCCTATGCCGTGATCGAACGCCGGGCCGGCATCCTCCGCCTTGCCGTATGGGATCGCAGACCATGACGGGCGTTGCATTGCCGCTGCTCCGCGCGCCTCCTTTCCCGGGGATCGACGCCGCTGTTACCCGCCCGGGCGACTGCCCCGCCCCGGATGTCACGCCCGACCGCATCGAACGACTGTTCTCGGCGATCCGCGAGGCCCGCGTGGGGGGCGGTTTCTGGGGACGGCAACGGCCGCCGGCAAGGTCGTGCGCCGTGTACCGGCCCCGATCGGACGCCGAAAGCGCCGTTGCCCTTGCGCTGGTGCCGGAAGGCGATCGGCCTACCGCGCAAGCCATGGCCACGATCGACGAGCAAGCGTCCCCGGTCGATTTCTGGTCGATGCAACCGAGGATGACCGCCCTCGTCGCGCATGGCGACGACGAGTGGGTGGCGCTTGCCGTGATCGCGGGGGTGCCGGTCCGCCTAATGACGGCAGGGCGCTACGGCACGCCTGGGGACGACGCGGCGACCCTTCGCGAGCGGGTTGCCCGGCAGCTATTCCAGAAGCTGTACCGCGATCCGTTCACCGGACAGCCCGCCGACCTGTTCGCGACCATCGCGGTCCTGGGCGATTGGCGACGGATGTTCGCGGACAACCGCAATATCGTCGCCGGTTGCGGCTTCAGCTGGTGGAAGCGCCAGGAGATCGGGCGCTTTCTGTACACGCCGGAACATCCGCTTCGCTTCTTCCGGTCGGAGCGCCGGGCGCTGGATCATGCGGCCCGGCTGGGCGGGGCGGTTGCGATATGGCCGTCCCGCGTCTCAAGCGCGATGATCGAGGCCGCGGCCGTCCGCGCCATTCCGCTCGTTCGCGTCGAGGACGGGTTCGTCCGGTCGGTCGGGCTCGGCAGCAATCTGGTGCCCCCGTCCTCCGTCGCGGTCGATTGGCGCGGCATCCATTACGACCCAGGCAAGCCGAGCGATCTGGAAACCTTGCTCGCAAACGCCGATTTTGCGCCGGCCCTGCTGGCGCGGGCAGCGCGGCTGCGCGAAACGATCCTGCAAGCGGGAATTAGCAAATACGGCAGTGACATGCCCCACGCCTTTCCGCCGCGACAGGCGGGACGTCGCCTCGTCCTCGTGCCCGGGCAGGTCGAGGACGACATGTCGGTGCGGCTCGGCGGCGGGGGCCTTGCCAGTAACCTCGACCTGCTGCGCCGCGCGCGGCAGCTCGAACCCGCTGCTGAAATCTGGTTTCGTCCGCACCCCGATGTGACCGCCGGTCATCGCAGGGGCGCGGTGTCGGAGAGCGATGCGCTGCGCTACGCCGACCGGGTGGTCGAGGGCGGCGGGATGGCGCCGCTGCTCGACCTGGTCGATGGCGTCCATGTATTGACGTCGCTGACCGGATTCGAAGCCCTGCTCCGGGGTCGTGACGTCACTTGCCACGGCACGCCGTTCTACGCCGGCTGGGGTGTCACGCGCGATCTTGGAATGATGCCCGAACGCCGCGGTCGCGTACGGACCGTGCTGGACCTGATCGCCGGGGTGTTGATCCAATATCCCCGCTATCTCGATCCGGTCACGGGCCTGCCCTGTACGCCCGAAGTGCTGATCGCGCGCATGGGGCAAGGGGCCGCGCGCAATCGCCTCGGATGGATCACGCGGCTCCGTCGACTCCAGGGGCGCATCACCGGGGCACGCAAATCGTGACGAAACGCGTGATTCTGGATCTCTCGCGGCTGGTTTCCCGCGCGCGACATCATACGCCATCCGGCGTCGATCGGGTCGAAATGGCGTACGCCCGCGGCCTTGTCGCGCGCCTGGGCGACCGCCTGGATTTTGCCGCCGTCCACCCGCTGGCGGGCTACGGCCGGCTGTCGCACCGTAGCGCGCTGCGGTATCTCGACCTGCTGGAGCGCCGCTGGGACAGCGAGGGCGGCGGCGTTGCGCAACGCTCGGTCGCCGAGACACTCCCGCTGCTGCTCTCGCTGCTCCCGAAACGTGGCCGCGCGTCGCCCGGGACCGTCTATGTGCAGGCCTCGCCACACCATTTGACCCGCCCTGCGCTGGTCAGGCGCATTCTCGATCAGGAACAGGCGCGGTTCCTGTGCCTGGTCCACGACCTTATTCCGATCGAATATCCCGAATATGCGCGGCCCGACGGCGCACTCCTGCATCGCCGCCGGATCGAGACGATCGCGTCGCTGGCGGATGGTGTGATCGTCAATTCGGCAGCGACGGGCGAATCGATGCGCCCATGGATCGAGAAGACGGGGCGGACGGTCGCCATGCACGTGGCCCTGCTCGGGACGCAATCGATGCCAACGCGGGCGATGGACGTCCCCGATGGGCGCTACTTCCTGTGCGTCGGGACGATCGAGCCGCGCAAGAACCACCTGTTGCTGCTGCACCTGTGGCGCACCCTTGCCGAGACCTTGCCGCAGCACGCCATTCCGAAGCTGATCATCGTGGGGCGTCGCGGGTGGGAAAACGAACAGGTCCTCGACATG
The DNA here is from genome assembly GCF_022662475.1 of Sphingomonas sp. TREG-RG-20F-R18-01. Taxonomy (GTDB): domain Bacteria; phylum Pseudomonadota; class Alphaproteobacteria; order Sphingomonadales; family Sphingomonadaceae; genus Sphingomonas. Next base: position 557,549 of record NZ_JAKNQQ010000002.1, on the reverse strand, counting down.
CTCGAGCGCTGCCCGGCGCTGCGTGGCCATGTCGAGGAGCGCAACGGCTGTTCAGACCAGGACCTCGATGCGCTACTGCGCGGTGCGCGCGCGCTGCTGTTGCCATCCTTTGCGGAAGGGTATGGCATGCCCGTGGCGGAAGCGCTCGCGGTTGGTACCCCGGTTATTTGCAGCGACTTGCCTGCCTTGCGCGAGGCCGGCGGCGATGTCCCGGACTATCGCGATCCGCTCGACGGGCCAGCGTGGCGCGCCGCAATCCTCGATCATTACGACGATGGTCCGCTCCGCGCTGCCCAGCTACTGCGGCTTCCGGCCTATCGCCCGCCAACATGGGCCGATCATATCGCGATCGTGGAGACGGCGATCACCGCGCTCCAGCGCTGACCGGGACGCCGTCTCGGTCGATCACTTCTTCTTGGTTGGAATGTAGGTGCCGAACACGTGGTCCCACACGATCGCGGTGATCGCGAAATTGCCTTCCTGCTTGGCATAATGATGCCGGATATGATGCTGGCGCAATTTGCGCAGCAGCGGCCCGCGCATGGGAAGCTGATGGCACGCATAATGGATCACGTCGTACACGACATATCCGATCCCGAAACCCAGAAACAACACGGACCCCGGAGCGCCGAACAGCGCATAGAACAGGATCCAGATCATTCCCGAGATACCCACGCTGACCACCGGTGGCATGATGTTGCGATACCGATCGCCGGGCATCGTATGGTGGTTGCCATGGGTGATGAAGATCAGCTTGCGCCACCATTCCGAGCGCAGTTTGAGATGAAAGATAAACCGATGCATCGCATATTCGAACAACGTCCAGATCAGCAGACCGAGCGCAACGAGCACGATCGCCATCCCGAAGCTGACCACCCTCCAGCTGGCATAGACTGCACAGGACAGAAAGATCGTCCATGTTACAGCAAATGCCGGTGGTGAAATAAGTGTAAACCGTTCGAGCAAATCATTACGAAACAGCCGGATGCGCGGTGCAGCGGACCTGTAATTCGTCATAGGCAGGCCTCGCAATTCTGGATCCAATGCGCAGATGTGGCTCGCGGTATGCTCAGAACGGGGCACCTTCTGTCAACCCGCAAAGCGGCAAACTGCGGCCCCGCATCGGCCGATGGGGGGGTTTATTGTCGCTTTTGGCGACCGAACCGAGAGAAGCCTGCCATGAACGTTTCGTTACTAGATCGAATCTTGATCACGGGCGCCTCGGGCGGTCTCGGCGCGGCATTGGCAAGCCATTATGCCGCGCCGGGGCGCTCCCTCCTCCTGTGGGGCAGGGATCACGACCGGCTCGAGCGAGTCGCTGCCGCCTGCCGTGCGGCGGGCGCGACGGTCGTGGTCCGCCGCCTCGACCTCTCCGATATCGCCGCTGCGGTCGCCGCGGTCGAGGCGGATGACGCAGCCGCTGCGATCGGCGTTGCGCTGCTGGTGGCCGGTGCGGGCGACGTTCGCGCGCCGGGAGACATCGTCGAGGATGCGGCCCAGATCGCCCACCTCGGGCTTGTCAATTTTGTCGCGCCCAGCTCGATGGCGGCCGCGCTAGCAAGACGGATGGTGCAACGCCGCACCGGCACCATCGTCCTGGTCGGATCGGCGGCGGCGTTTCATGCCCTCCCCTTCGCGGCCGGCTATGCCGGATCCAAGGCGGGACTGCTGCGCTTTGCCGACGCGCTGCGATTGAGCGTCATCGACCGGGGGGTCCGCGTCACGGTCGTTTCGCCCGGCTTTATCGATACGGCCGCCGGGCGGAAGAGCCCGGGCCCACGGCCGTTCCTGCTGCAGCCGGCCGACGCCGCTGCTCGGATTGCGCGGGCGGCAGAACGTGGCCGCGCCCATTCGATTTTCCCGTGGCCGTTCGCGGTCCTGCGCTGGATTGATCGCCTGTTGCCGGCGATGGCTCGCGACCGGCTGTTACGTGCGCTTACGCCGCCGCAGGATTGACCGCGGCTCGGTCCCGTTGCGGTACCGCGCAGCCCAGAATCGCTTGGTGCAGATCGGCGGGGGTCAGGCTCACCGGAGCTCCGCTGCCGCGCATCGTTTCGCCATTCTCGCCGAAGCGCATCATGACATAGGGGGTATGTCGTGCGCCGCCTGGCGCGGTTACCCCCGGAATACTCGGCCGATGGTCGCCGAAGAAGACCAACAGGGCAGGCCGACCATCACGCGAAAGATGTGCGATCAAATTGCTGAGCATCGCGTCGCTGCTTTGCAGATGCCGCAGATAGGCATCACGCCGCCCGGCCGCATCGCGGGCGGTGGCGCTGTCCCACGGCCCGTGATTCTCCATGGTGACTGCGTAAAGCAGCGTCGGCTGTGCAGCCTGGTCGATCAGCGCGGCCAAGGACGCCCCGAGCGTCCGGTCATCGACATAGCGTCCAGCGTCCGGAGACCGCGGGGCGAACCCCTCCTCGCCGATCAACGCATCGAACCCGACCGCCGGCATCAACCGATCCCGGCTGTAGAAGCGCAAGTCGTGCGGATGGACGAACAGGCTGCGACACCCTGCACTGCCAAGGCGTGCGGACAGGGCAAAGGACGCCTCGCCCGCCGCCGTCAGAAACGGATCGTAGCGTCGGAAGCCCAGTTCCTGCTCGGTGCGGCCAAACAGCACGCCATATTCGGTCCGCATCGTATAAGCCCCGAACCCGCTGACATCCAGCGTGCCCCACTGCCATGCAGCCGCCCGTGCAGCCGCCAATCCTTCAAGCGTATTCCCGGGATCGTCGGTGATCTCCACCGGATCGCAGAAAGACTCGCACTGGACGATGACGATCACCTCGGGCGGAACGGGCGTCCTTCCGACGAGCGGGGGGCTCAGCGCGATGCAAGGCTGCGGATCGGGCGTCTCACGCCACCGCCACCAATACAATAAAAGCGTAGCGACCATGCCATAGCGCTCGAAATCGCGGGCGAGCTCCGGCGTCGCCGCAATGCCGTCATACGATCCCCCGCGCAGCAGCCCCGCCAAGACACCGATCGCCAGCAGCGCCAGCCCGGCACCGATGAGATGCGGGCGCCAGTGCCACGAAAACAACAGGGCGAGCGCGATCACCGCCCCCGCCGCCCCGAGCGCGAGCATCCAGCGCTGGCTCGCGGATATCGCGGTAAAGTAGAACCGGGGATGCCGGACGACCCCGACCAGCAAGGCGAGATCCGAAAAGACCAGCGGCTCCCCCAACAGCATTCGCTTGGCGTTGGAGGCAACCATGAAAAGACCGACGAGCGCTACCGACACGACGGCCGCGACCCAGACGTTGCCCGAAGCCGCGAGGAAGAAGCCGAACGCCCCCGTAACCACCAGCCACAGCAGGATCACGCCACGCCCGTCGCGCACTCGGGCCGCCCGCGGCCGTGCGGCCGTATCGAGGGCCAGGGACAGTATCAGCATTGCCAGGAAAGGGATCACACCGTCCGCCACAGAAAAGGTCGCGTCCCCGCCGTGTCGTTGTCGACCCGCGGCTTGGAGAAGAGAAGAATCCGGTCCGGCTATAGCGACGGGCCGTCTGGCTGTCACGGCCCCGCTCCGCCGCGCAATGCCTTGGAAATACGCCGCACGATCTCTATGGCCAGGCCGAGGCGGCGTTGCACTCAATGAAACGCCATCAGAAATGACGAGGAACTTACGGATGCCGGATCAGCTTTCCGACCAGTCCGGTCTGCGCGCACCGACCGCGGGGTTGGGGGATCCTCAACCGCTAGCAACGCGCAACATTCTCTTGTTGCAGGGATTGATGGGGCCACTCTTCCGTCGCCTCGGACAGGTGCTGCGACGCGACGGATATACCGTGCACAAGGTCAACTTCAACGGCGGCGATCGCCTGTTCTGGCGGCTTCCAAATGCCATCGACTATCGCGGCCGTCTGGAAGACTGGCCGGCGGCGTTGCGTCAACTGATTGCTGATCGCGCGATTACCGACGTTCTGCTGTTCGGAGACTGTCGTCCGATCCACATGGCCGCCATCGCGGTCTGCCGCGAACTGCATATTCCCGTTCATGTCTTTGAAGAGGGCTATATCCGCCCCGATTGGGTAACGCTCGAACTCGGCGGGGTTAACGGTCATTCGACGCTGCCGCGCGACCCGCTATGGTATCGTGCCCAGGCGGCCGCGCTGCCCCCGGCCCCGCAGCACGAGCCCGTCTCGTCCTCCTTCCGACGCCGGGCGACCGAAGCGCTGATCTACAATACCGCGGACGTGCTCAGTCGTTCGCAGTATCCCCATTGGGAAAATCACCGGCCGTGGCACCCGCTGGTCGAGGGCATGGGATGGGTCCGGCGGCTGATGCGGCGCAAGGCAGCCGCGGAACGCGCGCAGTCCGTACAGAGCGCGCTGGCAGCGCGCGAGGACCCGTATGTCCTGTTCCCGCTCCAGCTCGATTCGGACGCGCAGATTCGGTTGCATTCGTCCTTTGCCGGCATCGCTGACGCCCTGCGCATGGTGATCACGTCCTTCGCCAGCCATGCGCCCCCTGCGCTGCGGCTGGTGATCAAGGAACATCCACTCGACAATGGCGTGCGCGATTGGCGGCTTGAGACGATGACGCTCGCGGCGCTGCACGGCGTGACCGACCGGATCGATTATCTCGAAGGCGGCGACATCGTCCCCCTGTCGGAACGATCGCAAGGCATGGTGACGATCAACAGCACGAGCGGGACGCTGGCGCTGGCGCAGGGCATTCCGGTGATCGCGTTGGGGCAAGCCGTCTATGACATCGAGGACATCACCTTCCAGGGACGGCTCGACGACTTCTGGCGCAATCCCGGAAAGCCGGATGCCGAAACCTTCGCTGCATTCCGGCGCGTTCTGATCGATCGGTGCCTGGTCCCGGGTGGTTTCTTCTCAGAAGAGGCGCTCGCCAAATTGACCGAAGGCATCGTCGCGCGGATCGAAGCGGCAAGCCCGCTGATTACCCCGCGCGTCCGGCAGACCCAGTCATCGGGACGGATGCGAACGACCCTGGCCAAGCCGCATCCCGGCTGACCGGATCGGCCTGCGCGCGCCACGACAGGCGGCATGGGCTGGCACGGGCGCTTTCCAGGGATGCGTGGTGGGCTCGCCGGGATTCGAACCCGGGACCTACAGATTAAAAGTCCGTTGCTCTACCGACTGAGCTACGAGCCCACACGCCGATGCGCGTTAGGAGCGGACGGGCTTGCGGTCAACCATGTGCAAGCGCGTGGCGAGTTGGCGCATCGTTCGGCCCGACTGCGGATCGCGCCACTGCGGCGCAATGTCCGCGAGCGGCGCAAGCACGAAATCCCGCGACCGAAACGCGACGTGCGGAACGATCAGGCCCGGTTCGCGCCATGCCCCGCCCGACCACAGCACGATGTCGAGATCGATCACGCGCGCCGCCCAGCGCTGGCCACGGCGACGCCCGAACTGCCGTTCGATCGCCTTCAGCCGCAGCAGCAGCATCGGCGGCGGATCCGCGCTTTCCAGCAAGATGACGGCATTGGTGAAGCGCCGGATCGATGGCCCGATCGGTGCTGTCTCGATCAGCCGCGATACCGCCGTGACGCGCGGCAAAGCCGCAATCGCTGCCAGCACCTCGGCGCGCGGGCTGCCATGCCGCCCGCGCCGGTTCGAGCCGATTGCGATCGCATAGATCGGGTAGGTGGTTGAGATCGACACCCAAACACGCCTATCGCTTTTCGATGAACTTCGCACCCAGCCCGATCGCGGACTCCGAGCCGCCCCACGATTGCCCCCTCTGCCCCCGACTCGTCGGCTTTCGCGAGGAATTGCGGCAGGAATTTCCGACGTGGTGGAACGCCCCGGTCAACGCCTTTGGCGATCCGGCGGCGTGGCTCGGCATCATCGGCCTCGCGCCCGGCAAGCATGGCGCCAACCGCACCGGGCGCCCGTTCACGGGTGATTTCGCCGGGGTGCTCCTGTTCGAGACGCTTGCCAAATACGGCTTTGCCACCGGCGTCTATGAGGCAAAGCCGGATGATACGCTGCAGCTGCAGGGGGCGATGATCATCAACGCGGTCAAATGCCTGCCGCCCCAGAACAAGCCCACGCCGGAAGAAATCCGCACGTGCCGCCCGTTTCTCGAAGGACAGATCGCGGCGCTCCCGCGGGCGCGCGTATTCGTCGCATTGGGCCAGATCGCGCATCAGTCCGCGGTCAAGGCGCTGGGCGGCCGGCTGCCCAAGTGCAAGTTCGGTCATCTCGCCGAACATCGCATGCCCGATGGCCGGATCCTGATCGATAGCTATCACTGTTCGCGCTACAATCAGAACACCGGAAGACTGACCACCGAGATGTTCGAGGCCGTCTTCGCACGTGCAGCGGAATTACGCGATGAATCCGCACGTTAACCGAATATTTTCGGTCTAATGGATGAGAGATATTGTTACCCGCATTGGCTATACGGGTCTCGGCCGGTGCGGAGTATTGCAACGGTCGTGGCGCGTAGCGTACTGATGCGCGGGAGTGATCGAGGCATTTGAACGGGTCGAACCGTTCTCCCCCCCGCCCGGTTACCCCCGCGGATCTCCCCCGAACCATTGCTGTCGCATGCCGGTGTCAGATATCCTGGACCAGGCGACCGTACAGCTCGGGCCGGCGATCCCGGAAGAAACCGAAGGCGGCGCGGTGGCGCTTTACCCGGTCGAGGTCGATCGTCGCGGTGATCACGCCCTCGTCTTCGCGCCCCAGCTCGGCGAGAATGTCGCCGCGCTCGTCCGCGATGAAGCTGGTGCCATAGAACGTCTGGTCATGCTCGACGCCGACGCGGTTCGCCGCGACGATCGGCACGACGTTGGAGACCGCATGGCCGACCATCGCGCGCCGCCACAGCCGCGCGGTATCGAGCGACGTGTCATGCGGCTCGCTGCCGATCGCGGTGGGATAGAACAGCACTTGCGCGCCCATCAGCATCATCGCCCGCGCGGTCTCGGGATACCATTGATCCCAGCACACGCCGACGCCGAGCGTCGTCTTCTCCGGGCCCGGCCAAACCTTGAAGCCGGTGTTGCCGGGGCGGAAATAGAATTTCTCCTCATAGCCCGGGCCGTCCGGGATATGGCTCTTGCGATAGACGCCCTGCACTTCGCCGTCGGGGCCGATCATGGCGAGGCTGTTATAGTGATGCGGCCCGTCCGCCTCGAAGAAGCTCGTCGGGATCGTCACCTTGAGCGCCTCGGCGAGCGCCTGCATCGCGAGCACCGCCTTATGCTCGCCGACGGGTTTGGCGTTGGAGAACAGCCCCTCGTCCTCGACCCGGCAGAAATATTCTCCCTCGAACAGTTCGGGCGGCAGGATCACCTGCGCCCCCCGGCTCGCGGCCTCGCGCACGAGTTCCGAGACATGCTCGATATTCGCGTCCATATCGTTGGAGAAGGCGAGTTGCAGCGCGGCGACGGTGATTTCGGTCATGCGCCGCCATATCGTGCTTCGCGCGCCAGATTCAAATGGGATATCGCTGATGGAACGCTTGTTCGAAACGATCGCGCAACGGGTTGCGAACTGGGCGGGCCGACCGGTCGCGTTCGTCATCGCCTTCATGGTCGTGCTGCTTTGGGGCCTGACCGGACCGGTCTTTCATTATTCCGACACGTGGCAGCTCGTCATCAACACCTCGACGACGATCATCACGTTCCTGATGGTATTCCTGATCCAGAATGCACAGAATCGCGATGCCTCGGCGATCCAGGCCAAGCTCGACGAGATCATCCGCGCAACGAACACGGCGCGCAACGAGTTCATCGGGATCGAGCATATGACGCAGGACGAACTCGAGCGGATCAAGCGCGTGCTCGAGCGCGAATGCGGTGACAACACGACGCATCATGAATCGATCGAGCGGTTGCTCGGGCGGCTGTAGGGTCCCACCGCTGCGTGTTCCTGTGCAGGCAGGAACCTGGAGTTGCAGACACCGCGTTGGTTTGGCGCAATCCCCCCATCCGTTCGGGCTGAGCGAAGTCGAAGCCCCGCGCGCCACAGGCTCCGCTCTACTCGGCAAGCGGCCCTTCGACTGCGCTCAGGGCGAACGGAAGGGGTGAGTCTAGTGCGCCCCCGCGCGCAGCGTGATCCGCGTCAGCTCTGACGGCACGCCGAGCCGCAGCGCAAAGCCCGGCCACAGGCCCGTACCGTTGTTGACGTACAGCGTCATCCCATCGACGTCGTAGCGCCCCGAGACGAACCCGGCATTGGCGCGCGCCACCAGCCGGTCGAGACCGACGATCATCCCGCCATGCGTATGCCCCGACAGCTGCAACGCCACGCCGCGCGCCGCCGCCGCCCGCGCCATGCGGGGCTGGTGGTCGAGCAGGATGATCGGCGCGCCCGCCGGGGCCCCCGCAAGCGCCTTGCCGAGATCGGGCGCGGGATGGCCGGTCGCCCGCGCCGACAGATCGGTGACGCCCGCGAGCACCAGCCGCCCGTCGCCGCGCGTCAGCACCGCATGCGCGTTGGGGAGCAGGTGCATCCCCATCGCCGCGAAATGCGCCATCCACGCATCATATTCGAAGAAATATTCGTGGTTGCCCGGGATCGCGTAGATTCCGTCGGCGGCGCGAAGCCCACGCAACGGCTCGACATCGGCGCGGCGCATCGCGAGCGATCCGTCGATGAAGTCACCGGTCACCACGATCAGGTCGGGGTGGAGCGCATTGATGCGATCGACCACCGCCTGCGTCCATCGCGCGGGGAACAGGCGGCTGATGTGGAGGTCGGTCAGCTGGACCAGCGTATAGCCGTCGAATGCCTTGGGGAGCCCTGGGATGACGACGTCGATATCGCGCACCGGAGGCACCCGCTGCGCCTGCGCCACGCCTAGTCCTGCGAGCACAAGCGCCACCCCGCCCATGACGTAACGCACACCGACCGGCACCAAGAAGCCACCCTGCCCGATCAGTAGCGCAGGCAGGCGCGCGAGATCGACCACCAATTGGAACACCGCGAGCAGCAGGATCGCGCCATAGACAACGTTGAACGCGAGCACGACGGCGCGCGGCATCTCGGGCGCGAACGGCGACCCCGAGGACAGCCGGCTCCACAGCAGGAATTGCGACCCGACCAGCAGCACCAGCGCGAGGATCACCTTCGCCGCCGAATGCCACGGGAGCGGCAGGATGAAGCGCAGCGTGACGAACAGCCATGGCAGGCTGAAAAACAGGTGGAAGATCGCGCGTTCCTTCGGTGGGGCGTGGGTTTGAGCAGCTCCTAGCGCAAATGGCTGCCCCACCACCCCGTTCGTTTCGAGCGTAGTCGAGAAACCCGGCACAGCGCAGGTTTCTCGACTGCGCTCGAAACGAACGGGAGGTTGGGGGGAAGCCCCCCTACCCCGGAATCTGCTGCGAGATGCAGTGGAAGCTGCCGCCGCCGGTGAGTATCGCATCCGCGCGCAGGCCGACCACGTCGCGCCCCGGGAACAGCTTTTCGAGCGCCGCGACCGCCGCCGCATCATTGGGCGCGCCGTACAAGGGCACGACCACCGCGGCATTGCCGATGTAGAAGTTCATGTAGCTCGCGGGCACGATCTCCTCGTCGCGAAGAACCCGGCCCGGCGAGGGAATGCGCACCAGTTCGATCCCCGGCATCTCGGCGGCGGCGGCAGCGGCGTGTTGATAGACCAGCCAGTTGGGGTCGTTGTCCGCGGCCTCCGGAATCGCGAGCACCCCTGGCGCGACGAAGCGCGCGAGATTGTCGACATGCCCGTCGGTATGGTCGTGCATGAGCCCGTCGCCGAGCCACAGGATTTGCGAGAAGCCGAGATCGTCGTGGAGCCGCTGCTCGATCTGTGCCTGGTCCAGCGCCGGGTTGCGGTTCGGGTTGAACAGGCATTGCCGGGTGGTGACGAGCAACCCGGTCCCGTCGCCATCGACCGCGCCGCCCTCGAGCACCCAGTCGCAACTTTCGACCGCGATCTGCCTGTCCTCGGCGAGCCGCCGCCCGATGTCGCTATCCCCCGGCAAATCGTATTTCCCGCCCCAGCCATTGAAGGCGAAATCCCGCGCGCTGCCGTCCGACAACAGGATCGGCGCGGTGTCGCGCAACCAGATGTCGCCGAACGATTCGACCACGATCTCGGCGAAATCGCCCGCCATCGCGCGCGCGGCGGTCGCCGCCTCGTCATCCGCCGCGACGAGCAGGACGCGCTCGCCCCGCCCCTCGGCATGGACCGCGCGCGCGAACGCGACCACTTCGGTCCGCGCGGGCTCGAGGTCTTCGACCCACAATTCGGGATGGCTCGGGAAGCCGATCCAGACTGCGGAGTGCGGGGCCCATTCGGCGGGCGGGACGGCGCGTGTCATGCTTCAAACGTTCCTGTGTTTACTTGCCCGCGCGGCTCTTGTCGCGAATCGCGCGGAATTCGGCGGTGCTGTACCAGTTCGGCCAGCGCGTCCCATCCGCCAATTCACGGCCGAGACCGTAATAGAGCGTCAGGTCCTCGACCGCCCCCGACCAGTCCCACGCCGCATTATATTCGTCCTGCGGCTTGTGATAGCGATGCACGATATAGTCCTCGGTCGCGGCATGGCCAGCCGCGGTGCCGCCGACGCGCAGATCCTCCCCCGATTTGCCGTCGAACATCGGCACGCCTTGCCGCGCGAAAGCGAAATGGTCGGAGCGGAAGTAGCTCCCGCGCTCGGGATTGGGGTCGGGCTTCACCACCCGGCCTTGCTCGATCACGAGCGTCTTCATCATGTCCTCGAGCTCGGACTTGCCCGCGCCCGCCACGACGAAATCCTTCGCGCGACCGACGACGTTGAGCCCGTCCATGTTCACGCCGCCGACGGTCTGCGCCATCGGGTAGATCGGATGCTCGGCATAATAGCGCGAACCGAGCAGCCCGCACTCCTCGCAGGTCACCGCGAGGAACACGGTCGAGCGCCGCGTCGGCCCCGCCTTGGTGCTCGCCTCGGCAAGCGCGACCAGCCCGGCGACCCCGCTGGCATTGTCCAGCGCGCCATTGCAGATATTGTCGCCATCGACCGGGTCGCAGCGCCCGAGATGATCCCAATGCGCGGTGTAGAAGACGTACTCGCCCGGCGCCCCGCCCTGCGCGGCGGGCTTGCCGGGCAGGATGCCGACGACGTTCTTCGACGCCTGCCGCTTGATCGTGGTGTCGAACGACGCCGACGCGGTCACGCCTAGCGGCACCGCCTTGAACCCCTTGCCCTTCGCGGCCGTGTTGAGCGCATCGAAGTCCTGCCCCGCGCTCGCGAACAGGGCGCGCGCCTTGTCGAGCTGGATCCAGCCGATCGCCTGGCTCTGGTCGGCATGGTCGCCCTTCTCGTCGAGCTCGAGCTGCGGCCCGGTCCAGCTCGACTGGACGACGCCCCAGCCATAAGCGGCGGGCGCGGTCTCGTGGACGATCAGCGCGGCAGCGGCCCCGTGGCGGGCGGCTTCCTCGAACTTGTAGGTCCAGCGGCCGTAATAGGTCATCGCACGGCCTTCGAAGAGGCCGGTGTTGGTCGGGGTCTGCCAGTCGGGATCGTTGACCAGGATGACGACCGTCTTGCCGCGCACGTCGACGCCCGCATAATCATCCCACCCACGCTCTGGCGCGGTGATGCCGTAGCCGACGAACACAACCGGGCTGTCCTTCAGGTCGATCTTCGGGGTCACGCGGTAGGTCGCGAGCACCATGTCGCTCCGATAGGCGAAGCTGACCGGGGTCTTGCCGCCCTTGAACGTCATCGGGGTGACGTTGGTCGCGGTCAGCTCGACCAGGGGCACGTCCTGGAACCACTTGCCGTCGTTGCCGGGCTTGAGCCCCGCCGCCTTGAAGCGTTCGACGATGTACTCGGTCGCCTTGGTCTCGCCCGGCGTGGTCGGCTTGCGGCCTTCGAACGCATCGGACGACAGTGTCTTGGTTACGTCCTTCAGCGTTTCGACCGAGATGGCAGGCACTGGCCTGGCGGACTGCGCCGCAACTGGCTGCGCGAGCCCTGGCATGGTGCTCAGTGCGAGACCATAGCCCAGTGTTTTGAAACTGTTCATCAATCCGGTGCCCCCGTTGCGAACCACCGTTCTGGCATCCCCCGGCAAACCACGCAACTGGACCGCGTCAAGTCCCTTGGCAGATTTGAAACCCGTGATTATCGTCCGGCAGGGGGAGAATAGGGGATGTTGAAGCAATTCATCTTGGCCGCGTGTGTCTGCTGCACCGCCACGCCGGGCTATGCTGCGAGCGACGCCGCGCGGAAATTCGGTGCGCGCGAGGAAGTACAACAGGTCAGCCTGTCCCCGGACGGAAAGCGCTTCGTTGCGTTACTGTCGGATGCAAAACGCGGGGTGCGCGCGCTGGTCTTCACGATCGACGGCTCGGCGCCTCCAGCGGCCCTCCTGGCGTCGAGCGGGGAGAAGGAACAGGTCGATTATTGCGAATGGGCCAACAGCAATCGGCTGATCTGCGGGGTCAGCGTCACGACCGGCCGGATTCGCGATATGATCGGCTTCGATCGCCTCGTCACGGTCGGTGCCGACGGCAAGGACATGAAGATGCTGAGTGTCCACGATTCGTTCCAGGCGCTCGGAATCATGCAAAATGGCGGTCATGTGATCGACTGGCAGGGGGACCCGACGGGCAATTCGGTCCTGATGACCCGTCAATTCGTGCCGACCGCCGATACGGGCACACATATCTCGGGGGCCGCCGAAGGCATGGGGGTAGAACGCGTCGACCCTGTCACGCTACGCCGTCAAACCATCGAAAAGCCACGCGAGACCGCCAAAGAGTACATTGCCGACGGGCTGGGGACGGTTCGCATCATGGGTTTGCGGCCAACCCGGGGCAACGGGTATAGCGACGGCCGCACCGTCTATCAGTATCGCAAGCAGGGCCAGACGGGCTGGCTGCCGCTCAGTACGGTGAGCGGCGATTCCCAGACCGAACATGGCTTCGATCCCTATGCCGTCGATCCCACGCTGGATGTCGCTTATGGCTTCGATGCCCAGGATGGACGCAACGCCCTGTTCAAGGTCGCCCTCGATGGCAGTCTGAAGCGCGAGCTCGTGTTTGCACGACCCGATGTCGATCTGGCCGGACTGATCCGGATCGGCCGCCGCCACCGCGTCGTCGGCGTCAGCTACGTCACCGATCGACGGCAGGTCGAATTCTTCGATCCGGAATTGAAAAAGCTCGGCATCAGCCTCGCCAAGGCGATGCCAGAACGGCCTCTGGTGCAATTCGTCGATGCCAGCGCCGATGAATCGAAGCTGCTGCTGTGGACTGGCAGCGACGTCGACCCGGGCGAATATATGCTGTTCGACAAAAAGACTCGGCACCTCGACGGCTTGCTGCGCGCGCGCCCGCCGCTCGACGGCATGACGCTCGCTCCGGTCAAGGCGATCACCTTCCCCGCTGCCGATGGCACGCCGATCCCGGCGTACCTTACGATGCCAGTCGGCAAACCCGGCAGCAACCTTCCGGCGATCGTCATGCCACATGGTGGACCCGGCGCGCGCGACGAATGGGGGTTCGACTGGCTGGCGCAATTCTTCGCTGCGCGCGGCTACGTCGTGCTCCAGCCCAATTACCGTGGCTCGACCGGTTACGGCGAGGGGTGGTTCAAGGAAAACGGCTTCAAGTCGTGGCGTACCGCGATCGGCGACGTGAACGATGGCGGGCGCTGGTTGGTCAAGCAGGGGATTGCCGCGCCGAGCACGCTGGCGATCGTCGGCTGGTCCTATGGTGGTTATGCAGCCCTGCAATCCGCCGTGCTCGATCCGGCCCTGTTCAAGGCGATCATCGCCATCGCACCGGTCACCGACCTGGATACGCTCCGCCACGAGCACGACGACTTCCAGGACTATTATCTGGTCGATGCGTTCATCGGCAAGGGACCGCACGTGCGTGAGGGATCGCCTGCGCAAAACGCCGCGAAGATCACCGCGCCCGTTTTGATGTTCCACGGCGACATGGACCAGAATGTCGGCATCAGCGAATCGCGGATGATGGCAAGTCGGCTGCGCAGCGCGGGCAAGTCGGTCGAACTGATCGAGTTCAAGGGTCTCAGCCACCAGCTCGACGACAGCGAGGCGCGAACCGCGATGCTCGACCGGAGCGACCTGTTCCTGCGGGAGAAAATGGGGATCCAGTAGGGGCGAGTTTCAGGCTGCCCCCACCCCCATCCGTCCGGGCCCAGCGACGTCGAAGCCGTTTGAGCTGAACGAACTCGAATCCGTTCGGGCTGAGCGTAGTCGAAGCCCCCTCTCCCCACGCGCCTTGGCCTGTGCGCGCGCGGCCCTTCGACTGCGCTCAGGGCGAACGGGCTGGGGTGGACATCAACAAAAAAGGGCGGCCCCAGTGGGACCGCCCTTTTTTGTCTCGAACCGCGCCGTGGCAAAGCCACGTCGTCGGACGGGGCGGTGCCCCGCCGGCCGCTCGCGCGGGATGTCCGGATTAGCCAAGGCTAATCCGCGTCATCAGCGCGAGTAGAACTCGACCACGAGGTTCGGTTCCATCTTCACCGGATACGGCACTTCGTCGAGCGACGGAACCCGCGTGAAGGTGACCTTGGCCGCGCCGTCCGGAGCGACGTAATCGGGGATGTCGCGCTCGGCGAGCTGCTGCGCTTCGAGCACCAGCGCCATTTCCTTGGCCTTATCGCCCAGCGTGATCTCGTCACCGACGAAGCAGCGACGCGATGCGATGTTGCACTTCACGCCGTTGACGCGGACGTGGCCGTGCGAAACGAGCTGACGTGCTGCCCAGACGGTCGGGGCGAACTTCGCGCGATACACGATCATGTCGAGACGCTGCTCGAGCAGGCCGATCAGGTTCTGGCCGGTGTCGCCCTTCATGCGCGCTGCCTCGGTGTAGCAGGCGCGGAACTGCTTCTCGGTCACGTCGCCATAATAGCCCTTGAGCTTCTGCTTGGCGCGGAGCTGGATGCCGAAGTCCGAGACCTTGCCCTTGCGGCGCTGGCCGTGCTGGCCGGGGCCGTATTCGCGCTTGTTGACGGGCGACTTGGGACGACCCCAGATGTTCTCGCCCATCCGGCGATCGAGCTTGTACTTTGCGCTGCTACGCTTCGACATGATGAATTCCTTGCAAGTGCCAATAACAAGACCAGCGCCGCGGAGTACGCTTTGCTGATCGATACCCGGTCATCGCTCCGCCTGACCCAAGGGTCTGGTCGGGGCCACCGCTTCACCGGGGTGCGGGGCCTTTTGCGAAGGCGGGCGGGTAGCGGGGGATGCGGCGTGAGTCAAGCTGGACAGCGTCGCGATGCCGCGCCAAGGGCTTGGCATGACCGATCCGATCCTTCCCGGCGCCGACTGCATCACCATGGCCGACGTTCGCGCCGGCGTGGACGCGCTCGACCGCGAGCTGGTCGCGCTGCTGGCGCGGCGCTTCGCCTATATGGATGCCGCCGCCCGCATCAAACCCGAGCGTGGCGCAGTGCGGGACGAAGCGCGCAAGACGCAGGTGATCGCCAACGCCTGCGCCGAAGCGCGCGCGTCGGGCGTCCCCGAGCAGATCGTCGCCGATCTGTGGGAGCAGCTGGTCGAAGCGTCGATCGCCTATGAATTGCGCGCCTTCGACCAGCGCTAGCCCGCGCGTTCGCCTCAGGGTCGTCGCGCGCGGGACGCTTACGCGCCGGCGCCGCTAACGCCCATGCCGAGGATCAGCGCGCGACGTCTGCCGCCCCGACATATTTCTGATCGCGCAGCCGATCGGTCAAAACCTGCCGCTGAGCACTGATCGTCGCCCATTCCGCTTTGCTACGGCACACGCGCTTCGGGAACAGCGAGCCCGTAACCTCTTCCGAGCGGCAGATCTTCTTGTCACCTTCGGCGGTCTTGTCGGAAGACTGAGGCTCCGTCGCCTGTGCCGTGATCGGCGCACACAAAAGTAAAGTGGCAAGTAGCGTCTTCATCATTCCCCCCGGATGCTCAGCACCGTACTTTGCCGTTGGTGCTGCGCCGCAATACCGGACCGGGCGTATTGCTTCAAGTTCCGCGTGGCTTCTTTCCTGCCAGAGAACTCAACACCCCGCGCATCGTCCGCACCTCCTGCGTCGACCAACCCGGTTTTGTCAGCAACGTCCGCAAGGTCCGCCTGGTCACCGGCGTCCGCGCGGGTGGGAAGAAGAAGTCGCTGTCCTCGAGCATCGCATCGAGCTGCGCGATCATCCCGTCGAGCTCCTCCTGCGGCGCGGGGAGCGGCATGTCGACTTCGGGCGGGCTCGCGAGCGCGACGCCCTTGGACCATTCGTACGCGACCAGGATCACCGCCTGCGCGAGGTTGAGCGAGCCGAACTCGGGGTTGATCGGCACGGTGATGATCGTGCGCGCGACCGCGACGTCGTCGGTCTCGAGCCCCGAGCGTTCAGGCCCGAACAGGATCGCCGAGCGGCCCGAGGTGGCGTGGATCGCCTGCGCGGCGGCTTCGGGGGTGAGCACGGGCTTGGTGATGCCGCGCTTGCGCACGGTGGTGGCATAGACATGCGCGCAATCGGCGATCGCGTCGGCGACGGTTTCGAACACCTGCGCCTGTTCGAGCACGATATCCGCACCCGAGGCGGCGGGGCCCGCGCCGGGATTGGGCCAGCCGTCGCGCGGGGCGACGAGGCGCAGCTCGGTCAGCCCGAAATTGAGCATCGCGCGCGCGGCCTTCCCGATGTTCTCGCCGAGCTGGGGACGGACGAGGATCAGGACGGGGGGTGGGGCGAGCGCGGTTTCGGGCGTTTCGCTTGGGGCGGTGCTTCGACTTCGCTCAGCATGAACGGAAGAAGAAGTGTCCATCGGAACGGCACTCACCTGCTCATCCGTTTTTGTCGCGCTCTCCCCTTCTTCCGTTCGCCCTGAGCGAAGTCGAAGGGCCCTCTCCGCGGGCGGTATCGCGGCCTCATGCAGCGCCTGCCAGTCCGAACGCATCAACGCTTCCTTCTTTACCCGTGTCCACCCTTTGATCTGGCGCTCAGCCTCAAGCGCCTCGATCCGCGAGGGAAAATCCTGCGACCACGCCAGTACAACGGGTCGGCGCATCTGCGTATAGCCTTCAATTGTACCGGACTGATGTTGCCCGATGCGGCCCTCGAGGTTGTCGGTGTGCCCGGTATAATAGCTGCCGTCGCCACAGCGTAGAATGTAGACCCAGAAGCTCATCGTGCGGCCCTGTCCTTCGATACGCGTCTTCGCCTTCGCTCAGCCGCTACTCGGGACGAACGGAAGTGGGCGAAACCGGGGATGAAAGCAGAGGCAAACGCTCCGTCCCCTACCCCTTCCCCACCTCGCTCACATTCCCCGCAAATTCCTCGAAGTCGCGCGCCTCGCGGAAGTCCTTGTAGACGCTCGCGAACCGGATGTAGGCGACCGAGTCGAGGCCCTTCAGCCCCTCCATCACCATCTCGCCGATCCGTCCCGAACGCACTTCGTTCTCGCCGAGCGTCTCGAGCTGGCGCTGGATTCCCGACACCAGTTTCTCGAGCTGCACCGCCTCGATCGGCCGCTTGCGCGCCGCGATCGAGACCGAGCGCAGCAGCTTCTCGCGGTCGAACGGCTCGCGCTTCAGGCCCGCCCCTTCGCTCTTCACCACGGTCAGTTCGCGCAGCTGGATCCGCTCGAACGTGGTGAAGCGCGCGCCGCAGCCCTCGCATTGCCGCCGCCGCCGGATCGCGCCCGCATCTTCGGTCGGGCGCGAATCCTTTACCTGGCTGTCTTCATGGCCGCAGAACGGACAGCGCAATCACATGCCCTCGGGATAGATCGGGAAGCGCGCGCACAAGGTGCGGACGCGTTCACGGACATTCGCCTCGACCTGCCGGTCGCCATGCTCGCCGTGGGTACGAAGCCCGCCGAGCACGTCGGCGACCATGTTGCCGATCTCGCGGAACTCGGCGGGGCCGAACCCGCGCGTCGTGCCGGCGGGCGAGCCGACACGGATCCCGCTGGTCTTGGTCGGCGGGAGCGGATCGTTGGGGATGCCGTTCTTGTTACAGGTAATTCCGGCGCGCTCGAGCGCCTCGTCGGCGTCCTTGCCGGTCACGCCCAGCGGCGTCAGGTCGATCAGCGCGAGATGTGTGTCGGTGCCGCCCGAGACGACCTCCGCGCCGCGCTCCTTCAGCGTCGCGGCGAGGATCTTGGCGTTCTCGATCACCGCGGCGATGTAGCTCTTGTAGCCGGGCTGGAGCGCCTCGCCGAACGCGACCGCCTTCGCTGCGATGACGTGCATCAGCGGGCCACCCTGGAGCCCCGGGAACACCGCCGAGTTGAATTTCTTGCCGAGCGCCTCGTCATTGCTGAGGATCATCCCGCCGCGCGGGCCGCGCAGCGTCTTGTGCGTGGTCGTGGTGACGACATGCGCGTGCGGCAGCGGCGACGGATGCAGCCCGGCGGCGACCAGCCCCGAGAAATGCGCCATGTCGACGAGGAAATACGCGCCGATCTCATCCGCAATCGCGCGGAACTTGGCGAAATCAATCTGGCGCGGATAGGCCGAGCCGCCCGCGATGATCAGCTTGGGCTTGTGCTCGCGCGCCAAGGCCGCGACCTCGTCGAAGTCGATCAGATGGCTGACCGGATCGACGCCGTACTGCACGGCATTGAACCACTTGCCCGACATCGCCGCGCGCGCGCCGTGCGTCAGATGCCCGCCTGCATCGAGGCTCATGCCGAGGATCGTCTCGCCCGGCTTGACCAGCGCCAGCATCACCGCGCCGTTCGCCTGCGCGCCCGAATGCGGCTGGACGTTGACATAGGCGCAATCGAACAGCGCCTTGGCGCGGTCGATCGCAAGCTGCTCGACTTCGTCGGACGGCGCGCAGCCCTGATAGTAGCGCTTGCCCGGATAGCCCTCGGCGTACTTGTTGGTGAAGACCGAGCCCTGCGCCTGCAACACCGCCTTGGAGACGATGTTCTCGCTCGCGATCAGCTCGATCTGGGTCTGCTCGCGCGTCAACTCGTGCGCGATCGCGCCGAAGACGGCGGCATCGGCGTCGGCGAGGCATTGCGTGAAGAAGCCGTCGGGCTGGACGTCGTGCAGCTGGGTGGGGTTGGTGCTCATGCCGGTTCTCTCACGAAGGCGGGGGCGCCGAGCTTGTCGACGCGCGGTTGATGACGGCCACCGGCGAAATCGGTGGCAAGAAAGGCGGAGATGCACGCGCGCGCCATGTCCTCGCCGACGAGCCGCGCGCCCATTGCCAGAACATCGGCATCGTTATGCTCGCGCGCAAGCGCAGCGGACAAAGGCTCGGACACCAAAGCGCAGCGCACTGCCGGGTTGCGGTTGACCGCGATCGAGATGCCGATGCCCGAGCCGCACAAGGCGACCCCGCGCTCCGCATCGCCGGATGCGACCGCGTCCGCGAGCGCATAGCCATAATCGGGATAATCGACCCGCGCATCACTATCCGGGCCAAGGTCGAGCACATCGTGGCCCTGCTCGGCAAGCCAAATGGACAACCCGCGCTTGAGCGCGAAGGCGGCGTGATCGGAGGCGATGGCAATGCGCAAGCTGGGCGCGCTCCCTCAAAAAGGCCCCCGCGGCGGGGCAGGTCGTTGGCTGCGCCATACCGATGCGCCTGCCAAAATGCCACAGCGAACCGCAGATACCGACACAAATCGCCGCTCCGCCGCGACGAACGATTGCGGGCCGCCCGCTGCCGGGGTAGGCATCTGAGCTGTGACGGATTTCCCGCCCGATGCTGCAGCAGCCCCCTATTCGGCCCCGGTGCCGGGTGGCGTCTCCCCTGAAGCGGCGGCGCGGGCGCGACTGGTCGAGGTCCTGCTCCGTACCGGAGAGGAAGACCGGGCGGCGTTCCGTGACCTGTATTCGCTGACCTCGGCGAAGCTTTTCGGGATCTGCTACCGTATCTGCGGCGAAAGGCAGGCAGCGGAAGACGTGTTGCACGACGTATACCTCACGATCTGGAAGCGCGCCGGGGCCTATGAGCCCGCACGCGCCAGCCCGATCACATGGCTTGCCACGATCGCGCGCAATCGCGCGATCGACTGGCAACGCGCCCAGAAGGTTCGTCGCGCAACCCCGATCGAGGACGCTCCACCGATCATCGACACCGCGCCGCTCGCCAGCGCCACGATGCTCGATGACGAGCAGCATCATCTGCTGCGCGAATGCCTCGAAACACTCGAGGAGCGCCAGCGCGGCGCAATCCACACCGCATTCTTCGACGGCGTCACTTACGCCGAGCTCGCCGAGCGCCAGAGCGTTCCGCTGGGAACGATGAAGAGCTGGGTGCGTCGCGGCCTCGCCCGACTGCGCGAGTGCCTCGAACGATGACCGACTCGCGGCATCCCGAAATGCCGGGCGACGAAGGTCCCGACACGATGGCCGCCGAGCTCGCGCTCGGTGTGCTCGAGGGCGAGGAGCGCGCGTCCGCGACGCGCCGTGTCCTGTCCGAGCCGGGTTTCGCCCGCGCCGTGGACCAGTGGCGCGGCTATCTCGCACAGCTGTTCGATCTCTGGCCGGAGATCCCGGCTCCCGACATTCTTCCGCGGATCGAGCGGTCGATCGACCGCGTGTCCGGCGTGCCGACGGTCGTTTCCGCCCAGCCGCGCGGCAGCCGGATCTGGCCGTCGCTGGCGGTGCTCTCCAGCGTTGCCGCCGTGGGCCTGCTGGCGATCCTGCTGCTCCGTCCGGTCCCGCTGCCGACCGTTCCGCAGCCGCGCGTCAGCGCGCCGGTCGCCGCCCCGCAGCCAACGCTGGTCGCTTCGCTCGAACCGGACGCCAAGGTCGGGCCGATGACCGTCGTCTATGATCAGGGCAGCGGCACGATCCGGCTGACCGAATCGACGCTGGCACGCGCCGATCGCAGCGCGGAATTGTGGGTGATCCCGGCAGACGGAACGCCGCGTCCGCTGGGCCTGTTGCAGGATCGGGGCGGGACCGCCTTGACGCTGAGCCCGGCAGTGCGCCGGCATCTCGCGGTCGGCGCGACGCTGGCCGTCTCGATCGAACCGCTCGGCGGGTCGAAGACCGGACTGCCGACCGGGCCGGTCGTCGCCAAGGGTGCGCTGGCACCGGTCTGATCCGCGCGACGTCAATGACGCGCGCCGCATCCACGCTGCCCCGACCGCCGTATCTCCCGCCGCGTCCAGCCAAGGACGCAGCAACAGGAGAGCAGTCATGAACCGCATCATTCCAACCGCGCTCATCGCGGCAGCCATCGCTGTCGGCGGCGCATCGTTCGCCGGCGCCGCGACAAACCCGATGGTCGGCGGGGCGGCGATGTACGCCAACAAGACCATCGTCGAGAACGCCGTCAATTCGAAGCATCACACCACCCTGGTCGCAGCGGTCAAGGCAGCCGGCCTGGTCGACACCCTGTCGGGTCCGGGCCCCTTCACGGTTTTCGCGCCGACCAACGCGGCCTTTGCCAAGCTGCCGGCCGGCACGGTCGACACGCTGCTCAAGCCAGAGAATAAGGCGATGCTCACGTCGGTGCTGACCTATCATGTCGTGCCCGGCACGATTACCGCCGCCGACATCGCTGCCAAGATCAAGGCGAACATGGGCAAGGCAACCTACACCACCGTACAGGGCGGCACGCTGACCTTCATGAAGTCGGGCAAGGGCTATACGATCGCCGACGCCAAGGGCCACAGCGGAAAGATCACGATTGCCAACGTGATGCAGTCGAACGGCGTGATCCATGTGATCGACGCGGTGATGCTCCCGTAAAAAAGTTCGGCCTGGACGCATCCCGAGCCGGAATCGTTCGTATCTTGCTATGCTTCGGCCCCAAGCCGATGCGCGTACCCGTTCGCTGGATCCCCTCCTTTGCGGCGAACGGATGATTGTAAGGGACCTGCCGGCCCCCCTTTAGTCGGCAGGTCCTTTTCATCCCCGCACAAAATCGTCATGGAAGCGTCACCAGATCGTCGTAGCGGCATCCTTGCCGCCCGCGCCCCAGGACGACGCGCGATCCGGCAGGAGAGTGTTGAGATGGCCATCGCGCTTCGGTCCCCCAAGAATGCGACCTCCAAGAACACCGCGGTGCAAAGCGCGGTGCATCGGCACGAACATCTGTCCAGGCAGGGATTGCTGGAGCGCGCCTTTACCTTCGCGTTTCGCGGGTTGGTCTATGCGCAGATCTGGGAAGATCCCGCGGTCGACATGGAAGCGCTGGCGATCACGCCTGACTCGCACGTCGTGACGATCGCATCGGGCGGGTGCAACGTACTGTCGTACCTGACGGCCAACCCGCGGGCGATCACCGCGGTCGACCTCAACACCGCCCATATCGCGCTCAACAAGCTGAAGCTCGTCGCGGCGCGTCACCTGCCGAGCTACGAGGCATTCCATCGTTTCTTCGCGACCGCCAATTCGCGGGCCAACGTGATGGCGTATCGCACCTACATCCGCCCGCATCTCGACGAAGCCACGCTCGCCTATTGGGAAGGGCGCGACATGATCGGGCGGCGCCGGATCGGCGGCTTTTCGAAAAACGTCTACAAGCGCGGGTTGCTCGGCAACTTCATCGGCGTGGCGCATCTGCTCGCGCGCCTGAACGGCGTGAACCCGCGGGTCCTGCTGGAGGCCAAGTCGATCGAGGAGCAGCGTGAGATTTTCGACCGCGACTTCGCCCCCTTCTTCGACAAGGCGGTCGTGAAATGGATCACCGACCAGCCGGCGTCGCTGTTCGGCCTCGGTATCCCGCCTGCGCAATATGATGCGCTGGCGGGCAACGAGAAGATGGCGGTCGTCTTGCGCGCGCGGCTAGAGAAGCTTGCCTGCGACTTCGACATCAAGGACAATTATTTTGCCTGGCAGGCGTTCGGCCGTGGCTATGGCAAGGACGAGGCCGCTCCCCTGCCGCCGTATCTGCAGCGCGACCACCATGCCGAGATCGTCGATCGCGCTGAGCGGATCGAAGTGCGCCACATCAACTTCACCGAATATCTGCGGACCAAGGGCGATGCGACGCTCGACCGCTATATCCTGCTCGACGCGCAGGAC
Organism: Sphingomonas sp. TREG-RG-20F-R18-01; assembly: GCF_022662475.1. GTDB lineage: Bacteria > Pseudomonadota > Alphaproteobacteria > Sphingomonadales > Sphingomonadaceae > Sphingomonas. Next base: position 534,650 of record NZ_JAKNQQ010000002.1, on the reverse strand, counting down.
TGGATGACCGACGAGCAGTTGACCGACCTGTGGACCGAGATCACCCGCACCGCCAAGCCCGGCGCGCGCGTGCTGTTCCGCACCGCCGGCATCCCGACGATCCTGCCGGGACGTGTCCCTGACGCGACCCTCGCACGGTGGGACTATCGCACCGAGGAATCGCGCGATTACACCAAGCGCGATCGCTCCTCGATCTACGGCGGCGTTCACCTTTACGTTCTGGCGTGACGAACCCTGCCGGCCATGCGGGGCATATGGATGCGATCTATCGATCGCAGCGCCATATCTACGATCTGACCCGCAAATATTATCTGCTGGGTCGCGATGCGCTGATCGGCGGGATCGCCCCGCCGCCGGGGGGCCTCGTCCTGGAAATCGGGTGCGGGACCGGACGCAACCTGATCGCGGCGGCGCGGGCCTTTCCCAATGCACGCTATTTTGGGATCGATATCTCGTCGGCGATGCTCGAAACCGCCCGCGCCAAGATCGCCGCGGCGGGGCTTTCGCATCGCATAGCCCTTGCGCAGGGCGATGCGACCGCGTTCGATTCCACCGCGCTGTTCGGGATTGGCGCATTCGATCGGATATTCCAGAGCTATACGCTGTCGATGATCCCCGATTGGCAGGGGGCACTTCGCGAGGCTGCCGGCAAGCTTGCCCCCGGGGGACGGCTCGACATTGTGGACTTCGGCCAGCAGGAGGGCTTGCCACGCCCTTTTCAGGTCATGCTGTTCGCATGGCTTGCAAAGTTCGACGTGATGCCGCGCGCCGCCTTGCCCGAGGCGGTCCGGGCTACCGCGCGCGAACACGGGCTGATCGGGCGTTTCGCTTCCTTGCGCCGGGGCTATGCCTGGAGCGCCTCGCTCACTCGCGCATGACTTTGGCGGGATGATGATGATCGGAAGGCTGCCATGAACCCGCCACTCCTGCCACGCTGGCTCGGCCTTGCCGGGCTGCTGCCGCAGATCGCTGCCGTGGCGATCGTCTTCAGCGGCGACGGCGCCTTGCGCTTTTCAGCACTCGCGCTCGGCTATGCTTATGCCGCCTTGATCCTCAGTTTCCTGGGGGGCTTGTGGTGGGGGATCGGCGCCGCCGCCGAGAAGCCGCCGGAATGGCTGTGGGTCGCCGCCATTGCGCCATCCCTGCTGGCGCTTGGCAGTGCGGTGCCCTGGGCGATCGGCGAACCGTGGCCTGCGCCGTCGCTCGCTCTGCTGGGCATCGCGCTGATCGGCGCCCTGGGCATCGACGTGCAACTGGCGCGCGGCGGACTGACCCCCCGCTGGTGGATGAGCCTGCGTATCCCGTTATCGCTGGGATTGGGCGGGCTCACCCTGTTGCTGGCGTTTGCCTGATCTAGTCGCTGGTTTCAGTGGTGGAACAGCAGGTACAGCACGACGATCACCGGGATCGGGACGCCCAGCAACCACAGAATACAACCCTTGCCCATAGTGCCTCCTCTTGATGTCGGAGGCGTAACGGATTGATTGCGCGGCGGTTCCGTAGCGGGACAAGCCTCAGGCTGCCTTGCGCAACTCCAACCGGCTCCAGATTTCGACCAGAGCATCCGTGAGGTCGCGCATCATCGCCTCGTCATGCGCCGGACCCGGCGTGAATCGCAGCCGTTCCGTCCCGCGCGGAACGGTCGGGTAGTTGATCGGCTGAACGTACACACCGTATTCGGCGAGCAGGATATCGCTGATCTTCTTGGCCTTGACCGGATCGCCCACCATCAGCGGAACGATGTGCGTGGTCGAGTTCATGACCGGCAGGCCAGCCCCGGCGAACATCGCCTTCAGCGACGACGCTGCGCGCTGCTGTCCGTCGCGTTCCGCACTCGATGCCTTGAGATGCCGCACGCTGGCCAGCGCACCGGCGACCAGCACCGGCGACAGCGACGTCGTGAAGATGAACCCGGGCGCATAGGAGCGGATCACGTCGACGATCGTCTGGTCCGCGGCGATATAGCCGCCCATCACGCCGAACGCCTTGCCGAGCGTCCCCTCGATGATCGTCAACCGATCCGCGAGTCCCTCGCGGTCCGAGATGCCCCCGCCACGCAGGCCGTACATGCCGACCGCATGGACTTCGTCGAGATAGGTCAGCGCGCTGTACTTGTCGGCGAGATCGCAGATCTCGGCGATCGGCGCGATGTCGCCTTCCATCGAATAGACGCTTTCGAACGCGATCAGCTTGGGCGTCGCCGGATCGACCGACGCGAGCAGCTCTTCCAGATGCGCCAGGTCGTTGTGGCGGAAGACGTGCTTCTCGCACCCCGAATTGCGGATCCCCGCGATCATCGAGGCATGGTTGAGCTCGTCCGAGAAGATGATGCACCCCGGCAGGATCTTGGCGAGCGTCGCCAGCGTCGCCTCGTTCGAGACGTAGCCGCTGGTGAACAGCAAGGCGCCCTGCTTGCCGTGCAGATCGGCGAGCTCATATTCGAGGTCAACGTGATAATGCGTGTTGCCGCCGATGTTGCGCGTGCCGCCTGACCCTGCGCCGACGTCGTGCAGCGCTTCTTCCATCGCGCCGATCACCGCGGGATGCTGCCCCATCGCGAGATAGTCGTTCGAACACCATACCGTGATCGGCTTGGGGCCGTTATGCCCCGCAAAACACCGGGCGTTCGGAAACGCGCCCTTGTTGCGGAGGATGTCGATGAAGACGCGATAGCGACCTTCGACATGGAGGCGGTCGATCGCCTGCGCGAAGATGCGCGAATAATCGACTCCGCGCGCGGATGTTTCCATGTCCATGGTGCTCAAATAGACCGCGTCCCCGGTGAATTCCAGCGCCTTTGCGCGATCACTCTGATCGAGCGACCGTGTCACAGCATCTCGATCGCGCCGAGCCCATGGGCGGAAAGTGCCTGATCCAGCGCCGCCATTCCCGGGGTGCGCGCGGTGAACACCGCAAGTCCCGGCTTCGGCACGTCCGGCCATGCCTGACCCTGGGTGAGGAATGCGATCCGCCGCGCGATCCCGTCCGACCCGTCGACGAACCGCACCGGACGCGGCGCGGCCGCGAGCAGCTCCGCCTCGACCAGGGGGAAATGCGTGCAGGCGTTAACGATCGTATCGATCCGCTCGCCGCCCTTCTGCCCGAACAATCCTGCAAGGATCGCGGCATAGCGGGCCGGGTCGGTCGGCTCGCCGCGCAGCTTTGCCTCGGCCAGCGTCACCAGTTCGGCCGATCCATGGCGCAACACGACGCAATCGCTCGCAAAGCGCGCGGCAAGATCGTCGACATAGGGTTGTCGCACGGTCGCGTCGGTGCCGAGCACGCCGATGACTCGAGTCGTGCTGTGCAGCGCGGCGACCTTGATCGCCGGCACCGTCCCGACCACCGGAAGATCGAGCGCGCCGCGCACCGCTGCAAGCGCGATCGTGGAAGCGGTGTTGCAGGCAATCACGATCAGGCGCGGATGATAGCGCTCGACCAGTCGCCCCAGCAGCGCCGGGACGCGTGCGCCGATCTCGGCCTCGCTCTTCGTGCCATACGGGAAACCGCCCGAATCGGCGACATAGACCAGCGGCATGCACGGCAGCTGTGCCCGTGCCGCGCACAGCACCGACAATCCGCCGATCCCGGAGTCGAAGAACAAAACGGGTCTTTCATCCATCGGGCGGACCCTAGCCGAAGCGCTGCAGATCACAAAATCGTGGCCTGCACGACGGTGTTGGGCCATGGCACGCATCCTGCTATCATCGACCGCCAAGGGGGGGGTTGCGAACAGTGCCGACCGAATATCTGTGGATTGCCCCGGTGACGGCGCTGGTCCTCGGCTACCTGCTGGGATCGATTCCGTTCGGCGTGCTGCTGACGCGCATGGCGGGTGCCGGCGACCTGCGTCAGGTCGGGTCCGGCAACATCGGTGCGACCAACGTGCTGCGTACCGGCCGCAAGGGCCTTGCAGCGGCCACCCTGATCCTGGATGCGGCAAAGGGGTTCGTCGCGGTATGGGTCGCGGATGCGTACCTCGGCGGCAATGGCGTGGTTGCCGCCGCAGCGGTGTTCATTGGTCATCTCTATCCGGTGTGGCTCGGCTTCAAGGGGGGCAAGGGCGTGGCGACCCTGCTCGGGATCGTCCTCGCCCTGCACTGGCCGATCGGGGTCCTCTACGCCGCGGTGTGGATCGCGCTTCTGGCGTTCGGGCGAATTTCGTCGCTTGCGGGGATGACCGCGGCGGTCAGCGCGCCATTGTGTGCGGCCTATTTCTACAAGTTCGATATCGTGCTGCTGCTGATGGCGCTCGCGCTGCTGGTGCTCTGGAAGCATCGGGGCAACATCGACCGGCTCATGAACGGCACCGAGCCGCGGATCGGGCAGAAAAGTGGCTGATGCGGAGGGGCTCGGCGGCGACGCGGTCGCGCGGCTCCGCCTGATCCGGACGCCGCGAATCGGGCCTGTTACCTATGCCCATCTGCTCGCGCGCTTCGGTTCTCCCGAAGCTGCCATCCTTGCCCTTCCGCAACTCGCAGCGCGCGGCGGCGGCATTCCGCCCGCGGTTGCAGCGCCTGCCGTCGCCGAGCGCGAACTGGCCAGCGTGCGCCGTCTGGGCGCGCGACACTTCTTCAAGGGCGATCCGACCTATCCGCCCCTGCTCGCCCAGCTCGACGATGCCCCGCCAGCGCTCATCCTGCGCGGGGATGCGACACTGCTGTCGCGGACGCCCATTGCGATGGTGGGGGCCCGCAACGCGTCCGCCGCGGCATGCCGCTTCGCGCGCCAGCTTGCCGTCGAGTTGGGCCGCGAACAGGTCGTCGTCGTTTCGGGGCTGGCGCGCGGAGTCGATACCGCGGCGCATGTCGGCGCGATCGAGACCGGGACGATTGCGGTGATCGCGGGAGGGATCGACATATCCTACCCCCCCGAAAATGCCGAGTTGCAGGAGCGGATCGCTCGCGAAGGCTTGCTGATCGCGGAACAACCCCCCGGCACGGAACCGCGCGCGCGGCATTTTCCCTATCGCAACCGGATCATCGCGGGCCTTGCGCTCGGCACGGTGGTGGTCGAGGCGGCGCCCAAGTCGGGATCGCTGATCACCGCGCGGCTCGCCGCCGAACTGGGCCGCGAGGTCATGGCGGTGCCGGGCAGCCCGCTCGATCCCCGCGCGCAAGGGTGCAACGGGCTGATCCGGGACGGCGCCACGTTGATCCAGTCGGCCGCCGACGTGCTCGAAACGATCCGCCCGATCGATTCGCGGATGGTCGAGAGCCCCCGCAGTGGTTTCCGCACGGCCACGCCCGAGGATGCGAGCGACAGCGACCGACGCGCCATCGTCGACCTGCTCGGCCCCGTGCCGGTCGCGATCGACGAACTGATTCGTCAATCGCAAGCATCGCCTGCGATCGTCCAGACGGTACTGCTCGAACTCGAACTGGCCGGACGATTGGAGCGTCATGCCGGTGGGCGGGTGGCGCTGTCATGATCCCGCCCGCCCTTGGCAAGTCTCCATCGGCATCATACGTCGCTTGACGCCTAACGATCCCGCTCTCCATCCTCGCGCGTACACGTAAGGACGCAATAGACCCCCATGCAGCTTGTCATCGTCGAATCGCCCGCCAAGGCGAAGACCATCGAGAAATACCTCGGTTCGGATTACCGCGTGCTCGCGAGCTACGGCCACGTCCGCGATCTGCCGCCCAAGGACGGATCGGTGAACCCCGACGAGGGGTTCGCAATGGAATGGGAAAATTACGCGGACAAGACCAAGCAGCTCAAGGCGATCACCGATCTCGCCAAGACCGCCGACCGCCTGATCCTCGCGACCGATCCTGATCGCGAAGGCGAGGCGATTTCGTGGCACGTCCAGGAAGTGCTGCGCAACCGCAAGGCGCTCCCCAAGGACGTCCAGCGCGTCACCTTCAACGCGATCACCAAGGCGACCGTCACCGATGCGATGAAGCATCCGCGCGAGCTCGATACCGATCTGATCGACGCCTATCGTGCGCGCCGCGCGCTCGATTATCTGGTCGGCTTCACGCTCTCGCCGGTGCTGTGGCGCAAGCTGCCCGGCGCCAAGTCGGCGGGGCGCGTGCAGTCGGTCGCGCTGCGGCTGATCGTCAGCCGCGAGCGCGAGATCGAGGCCTTCCGCGCGCAGGAATATTGGTCGGTCATCGCCGACATGGAGCAGGACGGCACGCCGTTCCAGGCGCGGCTCGTCACGTTCGAGGGCAAGAAGCTCGATCGCCTGTCAATCGGCGAGGAAGGCGTCGCCAACCGTGCCAAGGCCGCGGTCGAAAGCGGGCATTTCACCGTCCAGTCGGTCGAGGTGAAGCCCGCGACGCGCAACCCGCCGCCGCCGTTCACCACCTCGACGCTTCAGCAGGAAGCCTCGCGCAAGCTCGGTTTCTCGGCGGATCACACGATGCGGATCGCGCAGGGCCTCTATGAGGACGGCGCGATCACCTACATGCGTACCGACGGCGTGCAGATGGATTCGAGCGCGATCTCGGCCGCGCGCCATGCGGTCGCGAACCGCTATGATGCGAGCTATGTCCCCGACAAGCCGCGTGTCTATCAGACCAAGGCGAAGAACGCGCAGGAAGCGCACGAGGCGATCCGCCCGACCGATTTCGGCAAGGACAAGGCTGGCGGTGGGGATCACGCGCGCTTGTACGACCTGATCTGGAAGCGTGCGCTCGCGAGCCAGATGGCTTCGGCGCGGATGGAACGCACCACGGTCGAGATGGCGGACGGCACCGGCCACACCGCCTTGCGCGCGACCGGTCAGGTCATGCTGTTCCCCGGCTATCTCGCCTTGTACGAGGAAGGCTCGGACGACACTCAGGACGAGGACGCCAAGCGCCTGCCGCGGCTGCGCGAAGGCGATGCGCCTGCTAAGAAGGGCGTCACCGCGGAACAGCATTTCACCCAGCCGCCGCCGCGCTTCTCGGAAGCGTCGCTGGTCAAGCGTCTGGAGGAGCTCGGGATCGGGCGTCCGTCGACCTATGCGTCGATCATCAAGACCTTGAAGGACCGCGAATATGTCCGGGTCGAGAAGAACCGCTTCTTCGCGGAGGAATCGGGGCGTCTGGTGACGGCTTTCCTCGAACGGTTCTTCGAGAAATACGTGAGTTACGACTTCACCTCGGGGCTCGAGGACGAGCTCGACGAAGTCTCGGGCGGGCGTGCCGAATGGCAGGCGGTGCTGGAGGCCTTCTGGAAGGACTTCAAGCCGCGCACCACCGAGGTGATGGAGCAGAAGCCGTCCGAAGTGACCGCCGAACTCGACAAGTTCCTCGCGCCCTATCTTTTCCCGCCGATGGCGGATGGTAGCGACCCGCGGCTGTGTCCGAATTGCGGTCAGGGGCAGCTTGCGCTGCGCGGCGGCAAGTTCGGCGCGTTCGTGGCGTGCTCCAATTACCCCGAATGCAAATACACCCGCCGCTTCGGCCAGCCGGGTGCTGACGGTGCTGGGGTGGATACGGGTCCGGAGACGCTCGGCAACGATCCCGAAACCGGCTTGCCGGTCGAGCGCAAATCGGGACGGTTCGGGCCCTATATCCAGATCGGCGAGGGCGAGACGCGCAAGATGGCGTCGATCCCGAAGGATATCGGCGAGCTCGATCTGCAATGGGCGCTCAAATTGCTGTCGCTGCCGCGGACCATCGGCACGCATCCCGAAACCGGCGAACCGATCACGGCGGCGATCGGCCGCTATGGCCCGTATCTGAAGCACGCGGGCAAATATGCCCGGCTGACCTCGACCGACGACGTGTTCGAGACGGGGATGAACGCGGCGGTGGTGAAACTCGCCGAAGCCGCGGCGGGCGGCGGGCGGCCGCAACGCGGCGCGCAGGCCCCGCTCAAGGTGCTTGGCCTGCATCCGCGCAGCGAGGCCGAGATCAAGCTGATGGAGGGTCGCTACGGCGCGTACGTCACCGACGGGACGACCAACGCGACGTTGCCCAAGTCGATCGAGAAGGATGCGCTGACGCTCGAGGAAGCCGCGCAGCTGATCGACGCGCGCGCAGCGGCGGCTCCGCCGACCAAGGGGAAGAAGAAGCCGGCGGCCAAGAAGCCGGCAGCGAAGAAGGCGCCCGCGAAGGCCAAGACGGCGGCAACCGCGGATGCCGCAGCGGAGGCCCCGGCGAAGAAGGCTCCCGCGAAAAAGCCCGCTGCGAAGAAGCCGGCAGCGAAGAAACCCGCCGCGAAGAAGGCGACCGCCTGAGTCGCCACGCCGTGCTCCTGCGCAGGCAGGAGCCCAGGGTTACGGGCGCGGCGCTTGAGACTCTGGGCTCCTGCCAGCGCAGGAGCACCGCAGCTCAGGCCGCGCGGCGCTGCGTCGCGCGGAGCCAGGCGCGGGCTGCGGCCTGCGCGGTCGCGATTTCGCGCGCGGTCATGTCCTCGGCGATTTCACCGCGGCTCGCCATCCCCGCTTCGCTGCCCGCGACGGCTGCGAGATTGAACCATTTGTGCGCTTCGACCAGATCGACCGAAACTCCGGCCGCGCCGCTCGAATAGACCATGCCGAGCTCGTAGCAGGCATCCGCGTCACCGCAGGCCGCTTCGGCCAATTTGCTGTCGATCAGAAACTGCGCGTTCTTGAGGCTCGTGCCCATGTCGAATCTTCCCGGTTAACCATGCCCTAGCCCCGACAGTGCGCGGGGCCCGGTCAAAGAAAGGTTAACGGGGGGATTAGCCTTTGGTCGTAGCGGGGGTCTGCAAAGGTCGCAGCGGGGAGCCTTCCAAGCCCTTCCTCGGCGGAGGCCGGGGCCCAGTTTCGATGTCCAGGGGAACGGAGGGCAGCGCTCGCCTTCTCCCGCTGCGCTGCTGGGCCCCGGCCTTCGCCGGGGAAGCGGTGCGAGCGAGAGCAGTCACATTCAAGAATTTCCGCAGCCCCCGTCCCGGCTACCCCCGTGCCGGCACGTCCAGATTGTCGATCAGCCGGGTCGCGCCCAGCCGCGCCGCCGCGAGCAGCCGCCGCGGCCGGTCCTCCGCCATCTCCGCGGTCAGCGTCGCGGCATCGACCAGCTCGACGTAATCGACCACGAACCCAGCCGCGATCAGCGATTCCCGCGCCGCCGCCAGCGCATCCGCGGGCGAATCGCCCCGCGCGATCGCGCGCGCCGCCTCGCCCAGCGCGCGCGGCAGCGCCACTGCGGCGGCACGCTGCTCGGGCTCAAGATAGACGTTGCGCGACGACAGCGCGAGGCCGTCGTCGTCGCGCTGGGTCGGAACGCCCTCAATCTCGATCCCGAAATCGAGGTCCGTGACCATCCGTCGGATCACCGCGAGCTGCTGGAAATCCTTCTCGCCGAACAGCGCCACGTCGGGCCGAACCTGGTTGAACAGCTTGGCGACGACCGTCGCGACCCCGTCGAAATGCCCCGGCCGCGCCGCGCCATCGAGCCCCTCGCTCACCCCCGACACCGAAATATTGGTCGCGAAGCCCGCCGGATACATCACGTCCACCGGCGGCAGCCACAACAGGTCGCACCCCGCCTCGGTCAGCATCCGCGCATCCGCCGCCTCGCGTCGCGGATAGCGCGCGAGATCCTCGTTCGGGCCGAACTGCCTGGGATTGACGAAGATCGACGCGACGACCTTGCGCCCCTGCCGCCGCGCGGTCTCGATCAGCGCGATATGCCCGCTATGGAGCGCGCCCATCGTCGGCACGAGCGCGATGCCCGCCCCGTCGCTGCGAAAGTCGGCGATCGCGGAGCGAAGCGCGTCGAGAGTACGGATGGTTTGCACGCGGGTTGGGCCTTCGGTAAGGACGGGCAGGCCTTCTATGGGGGCAGGCCGAACCGAACAAGACGCTAGGACATCATCCCGTTGGCCACTGCTGCGCGAAAACCACACATCATCGTTTTCGCCAACGAAAAGGGCGGCACCGGTAAGTCGACCACCGCGGTCCATGTCGCGATCGCGCTCGCCGCGCGCGGGGCGAAGGTCTCGGCGTTCGATCTCGACCACCGCCAGCGCACGATGGGGCGCTATTTCGACAATCGCGCCGCAACCGTCCAGCGGACCGGTCGCGCGCTGCCGATCCCGCGCCACGCGACGCATGACGGCGAGACCGACGAGCGTTTCGAGGAGCTATTCGCCGACCTCGCGACCGACACCGATTTCCTCGTGATCGACACGCCGGGCCGCGACGACCGTTTCGGGCGGTTGTCGGCGGCGCGCGCGGACACGCTCGTCACGCCGATGAACGACAGTTTCGTCGATTTCGACCTGATCGGGCAGGTCCATCCCGAGACCTACAAGGTCACCCGCCCGAGCTTCTACGCCGAGATGATATGGGACGCCCGCAAGGCGCGCGCCAAGGCGGACGGCTCGACGATCGACTGGGTCGTGCTGCGCAATCGCGTCCAGCATATCGAGGCGCGCAACATGCGCCGCGTGTCGGACGCGCTCGACCAGCTCGCCAAGCGGGTCGGGTTCCGCATCGTCCCCGGGCTCGGCGAACGCGTGATCTATCGCGAGCTGTTCCCTGCCGGGCTGACGATGCTCGATTCGGGCGAATTCGGTGCGATGGGGCTGGCGCATGTCGCCGCGCGGCAGGAGCTACGCGAGATGATGGGCGCGCTCGCCTTGCCCGAATCCGTGCTGCCGCTGTTCGCCTGATGAGCAAAGTCCTGCTTCTCGTCGCACTGCTCGTAGCGGCATGGCTGCTGCTGCGCCCCAAGCCCAGGCGCGCGCCGACGCAACGCCCTGAAGAGACCGAGGCGCGCGCCGTGCTCGGGGTCGGCCCGGCGGCGGATGCCGCGGCGATCCGCGCGGCGCATCGCCGGCTCGTCTCGGCGCTGCACCCGGACAAGGGCGGCTCCGCCGAGCTGACCCGACGGATTAACGCGGCGCGTGACGTGCTGCTTAAGCCTTAGTCACTGAACTTTCTCACGATTGGTCGATTAGGCCCTATCAAACCCCAGGAGGAACCGCATGACCCATCGCTTCGACCCCACTTCGCTCCGCGAATATGACATCCGCGGCATCGTCGGCAAGACGCTGGGCACCGCCGACGCCGACGCGATCGGTCGCGGCTTCGGCACGCGCGTGCGCCGCGCCGGCGGCACCCGCGTCGCGGTCGGCTATGACGGCCGCCTGTCCTCGCCCGAGCTCGAAGCCGCGCTCGTCGGCGGGCTGACCGCGGCCGGCGTGGACGTCGTACGGATTGGCATGGGGCCGACCCCGATGCTGTATTACGCCGAGGCCACGCTAGAAGTGGATGGCGGCATCGAGATAACCGGCAGCCATAATCCCTCCGATTACAATGGCTTCAAGATGGTGCTGCAACACAAGCCGTTTTTCGGCGCGGACATCCAGGATCTCGGGCGGATGGCCGAGGAAGGCGATTGGGAGACGGGCGAAGGCACTGTCTCGACCGCCGACGTCGAGGACGAATATGTCGGCCGCCTGATGGCCGGGTTCGCGGGCGGCACCTACAAGATCGGCTGGGACGCGGGCAACGGCGTGTCGGGCCCGATCATCGAGAAGCTGGTCAAGCTCCTCCCGGGTGAGCATCACCTGCTGTTCACCGATGTCGACGGCAAATTTCCCAACCATCATCCCGATCCTACCGATGAAGCCAATCTGGTCGATCTCAAGCGGCTCGTCGCGGAGAAGAACCTCGATTTCGGTCTGGCGTTCGATGGCGACGGCGACCGGATCGGCGCGATCGACGGCGAAGGCCGCGTAATCTGGGGCGACCAGATTCTCTCCATTCTGGCCGAACCTGTTCTCAAGGAGCTTCCCGGCGCGACGATCATCGCCGACGTGAAGGCGTCGCAGATGCTGTACGACCGGGTCGCCGAACTCGGCGGCAAGCCGCTGATGTGGAAGACCGGGCACAGCCTGATCAAGATGAAGATGAAGGAAACCGACAGCCCGCTCGCGGGCGAGATGAGCGGTCACATCTTCTTCGCGCATGAATATTACGGGTTCGACGACGCGCAATATGCGGCCGTCCGCTTCATTCGTGCGGCGCACATGATCGGCAAGTCGGTCACCGAACTGCGCGGCAATATGCCCGCGCTGGTCAATACGCCCGAGATGCGCTTCCAGGTCGATGAGAGCCGCAAGTTCGCGGTGGTCGAGGAAGTGCTCGCGCGGCTCGAGGCGGATGGCGCCGAGGTCGACCGTACCGATGGCGCGCGCGTCAACACCCCCGACGGCTGGTGGCTGCTCCGCGCATCGAACACGCAGGACGTGCTCGTGGCGCGCGCTGAAGCAAAGGACCAGCCCGCGCTCGACCGCCTGCTCGCAATGATCGACGACCAGCTCGAGAAGAGCGGGCTGCAGCGTGGCCCACAGGCGGCGCACTAAGCACCGTTACACCCGTCTTGCCGGGCATCGTCCGGGGTGACGCCGTGAGGGGGGCGAACCCATCGCCCCCCTCGCAATCCGGCGTAAAACACGCCACCTAGGCGCAATGCCTCCCCCCGCGCCCCAGATCATCCGTGTCATCGACCTAGAGACCACCGGCGAAGGCCCGCCGATCCACGGCGTGTGCGAGATCGGCTGGCAGGACGTCGCGCTCCAGAAGGACGGCCGCTGGGAGATCGAGGGCGAAGGCGGCGCGCGGCTCGTCAACCCCGGTCGCCCGATCCCGCCGCTGACCCAGGCGATCCACCATATCCTCGACGAACAGGTCGCCGACGCGCCCTTCTGGCACGATGTCGCGCGCGGGGTGCTCGACCCCTATCCTCGCCGGATCGCGCTCGCAGCGCATCGTGCGGATTACGAACAGAAGTTCTGCACGACCCCGCTGACGCGCGGCGCGCCGTGGATCTGCACGTGGAAATGCGCGCTGCGGCTATGGCCCGATACGCCGAGCTTTTCCAACCAGATGCTGCGCTATTGGCGCAAGCCCGAGGGGATGGTCCACGAGCTCGGCCTGCCCGCGCACCGCGCCTTCCCCGACGCCTATGTCACTGCGTTCCACTTGCGCGACATGTTGAACGAAGTCGGCCCCGAGCAGCTGCTCGCCTGGTCCGCGGTCCCCGGCCTGCTGCCGCGCGTGATCCGCCCCGGACCGGATCGCGGCAAGAGCTGGCAGGAGATCAGCGACGACTCGCTGTCGATCATGCTCGGCGATCGCGACATGGACGTCCGCTTCACCGCCGAGACCGAACTCGCGCGGCGGCGTGGCGGGGGTGTCGTCGGGCGGCCGTCGCCGCAGGGGAAGCTGTTGTAGGGCGCTGTCCGTCCTGGCGGACCGCCCAGTTCCGTTCGCGCCAATTCCGTTCGGGCTAGTTCGCTCGCGCCAGTTCCGTTTGGGCCAGTTTCGTTCTGGCCAGTTCCGTTCGGGCTAGTTCGCTCGCGCCAGTTCCGTTCGAGCTAGTTCCGTTCGAGCTAGTTCCGTTCGAGCTAGTTCCGTTCGAGCTAGTTCGCTCGCGCCAGTTCCGTTTGGGCCAGTTCCGTCCGCGCCAGTTCGCTCGCGCCAGTTCCGTTTCCGCCAGTTCGCTTGCGCTAGTTCCGTCCGGGCCAGTTCGCTTGCGCCAGTTCGCTCGCACCAGTTCGCTCATGCCAGTTCGCTCGCGCCAGTTCCGTTCGGGCTGAGCGAAGTCGAAGCCTCTGCGCAGCGCTGGCCCTTCGACTTCGCTCAGGGCGAACGGAGGGGGATTTGGGACTCCGCTCAGGGCGAACGGTAGCGATCTGCGACTCCGCTCAGGGCGGACGGTGGCGATCGGCAACTTCGCCCAGGGCGGACGGTGGCGATCTGCGACTCCGCTCAGGGCGGACGGTGGCGATCGGCAACTTCGCCCAGGGCGGACGGTGGCGATCTGCGACTTCGCCCAGAGCGTACAGTGGCAAATCGATTGATCGTCATCAACGCCGAGCCACTGGCGTTTGTCGTTGCTGCTGCGTAAGGACACTGCATGTACAAGCGGTTAGTCCAGGGGTTTGGCATCAGCGAAGGCCGTATGGGCCGGTTCCTGGTGGCCTGTATGTCACTTGGATTCCTGCTACTGGTCGCCGCCGGGATCGCTGCGGCCTGGTCGACCGACCAGAACGAGCGTCACACCCGCGACGTCAACCACACCTATGAGGTCGAGCTGTCGATCGACCGCGCGCGGATTGCGATCGAGCAGGGGGAAACCGCGCGGCGCGGCTTTCTGCTAACCGACGATTCGATCTATCTGGCGACCTATCGCGCCGCGATGACCGAGCTTCCCCGCGCGATCAACCGGATCGCCACGCTGACCGCCGACAACCCCCGCCAACAGGCCAATGTCGCTGCGTTGCGCGTCCAGACTGCCGATCTCGCCGCGCAGCGCGAACGCACAATCGCGCTCGCCGCGCGCGGCGACCGCAAGGCGGCGGTCGCGCAGTTCGAGGCCGAGACGAGCGCGCGACGGATGCGCACTGTCCGCGCGCTGGCGGACCGGATGGTCGCCGAGGAACAGCGGCTGCTCAAGATCCGCGACGCCGCGCAACAGAACAGCGTCCGGCTCTTCTACATCACGCTCGCGCTTGCCGGGCTGCTGCTGGCGCTGGTCGCGCTCGTCACGCTGGTGACGGTGCTGCGCTACACCCGCGAACTCGCGACCTCACGCGATACGCTGCGCGACTTCGCCGACACGCTCGAGAACCAGGTCGAGGAACGCACCGCCGACCTCAGCCGCGCGAACGAGGAAATCCAGCGCTTCGCCTATATCGTCAGCCACGACCTGCGCAGCCCGCTGGTCAACGTGATGGGCTTCACCGCCGAGCTCGAGGCAGCGACCGGCGCGATCACCGACCTGATCGACCGCGCCGAGGAGAAGGCCCCCGAGATCGTCAGCGAGGACGCACGTCTCGCCGCGCGCGAGGACCTCCCCGAGGCGATCCGCTTCATCCGCACCTCGACGCAGAAGATGGACCGGCTGATCAACGCGATCCTCAAGCTGTCGCGCCAGGGCCGCCGCGTCATTTCCGCGGAGCCACTCGATCTGGCGACGCTGATCGACGGGATCGGCGCGAGCCTGACGCAGCAGATGGAGCAGCGCGGCGCGACGCTGACGGTCGAGCGCCCGCTTCCCGACCTCGTCAGCGACCGGGTTGCGGTCGAGCAGATCTTTTCCAACCTGATCGAGAATGCGGTCAAATACCTAGATCCCAAGCGCCCCGGCCGGATCGTCGTGCGCGGGCGCCGGGAGGGGAAGCGGATCCGCTATGAGATCGAGGACAATGGCCGCGGCATCGCGCCCGCCGATCACGCGCGCGTGTTCGACCTGTTCCGCCGTTCGGGCACGCAGGACCAGCCGGGCGAAGGGATCGGACTCGCGCATGTCCGCGCCTTGGCGTATCGGCTTGGCGGGGTGATCGACGTCACGTCCGAACTCGGACGCGGCGCGACGTTCCATTTGACGCTTCCGGCACTGTACGCCGAACCCAAGACCGATACCCGAGGAAGCCAGCGATGACCGACCACCAGACCGTCAGCATCATCATGATCGAGGATGACGAGGGGCACGCACGGCTGATCGAGAAGAACATCCGCCGCGCAGGAATCCTCAACGAGATCCAGCATTTCACCGACGGCACCAGCGCGCTCGAATATCTCTTCAACGCCGACAAGGGCCCGGCGCAAGGCGGCCCCGCGCTCGTGCTGCTCGATCTCAACCTGCCCGACATGGGCGGCACCGACATTCTCGCGAAGATCAAGGGCTCGGACGGTCCGCTCAAGCGCACGCCCGTAGTCGTGCTGACGACCACCGACGACAAGGTCGAGATCCAGCGCTGCTACGATCTCGGCTGCAACGTCTACATCACCAAGCCGGTCAATTACGAAAGCTTCGCGCAGGCGATCCGCCAGCTCGGCCTCTTCCTGTCGGTGATCCAGGTCCCCGACGCCGAGGGCCACGGGTGATCGAACAGCCGGTTCAGGCGACCGGGCCAGCGGTCCTCTATATCGACGACGACGCGGGGCTGCGGCGGCTCGCGGCGCGCGCGCTGACGCGGCTCGGGTTTGCCGTCACCGTCGCCGAGGGCGGCGCCGAGGGGCTCGCGCTTGCGCGTGAGCGGCACTTCGACCTGATCGCGGTCGACCATTACATGCCCGGGATGGACGGGATCGAGACGCTCGACGCGATCCGCCAGCTCCCGGACGCACCGCCCGTTGTCTATGTCACGGGGTCGGAGGAAGGCCGGATCGCGGTCGCCGCGCTCAAGGCGGGCGCGTCGGACTATGTCGTCAAGACGGTCGGCAGCGACTTCTTCGACCTGCTCGCCAGCGCCTTCGCGCAGGTGCTCGAACGCGCCGCGCTCGAACGCGACAAGACCGCCGCCGAGGACCAGCTCCGCGCGAGCAACGCCCGGCTCGAGGCGCTGCTGCGCGAGGTCAACCACCGTGTCGCGAACAGCCTGCAGATCGTCTCCGCGATGGTGCGGATGCAGTCGGCCGCGTTGCAGGACGATGGCGCGCGCCTCGCGCTCGAGGATACGCAGCGCCGCATCGCCGCGATCGCGCAGGTCCACCGCCGGCTCTACACCAGCAACGACGTCGAGCAGGTCGACATGCGCGAATATCTCAAAGCGCTGGTCGATGAACTGGGCGAGACCTGGTCGACCCCGACCGCCCCGCGCACGCTCTCGCTGTTCGCCGAACCGATCCGGCTTGCGACCGATCGCGCGGTGTCGCTCGGCGTGATCGTCACCGAGCTCGTCAGTAATGCGTGCAAATATGCGTATCCCATGGGCGGGGGCGAAGTCCGCGTGGTCCTCAGCGGGGATGGCGACGCGCATTTCAAGCTATCGGTCGAGGATGACGGCATCGGCATGGCGGCAGACGCCTCTCCACAGGGAACCGGGGTCGGGACCAAGCTGATCCGCGCGATGGCGCAGAGCCTGCAGACGATCGTCGAGTACGACTCCGTCGGGACGGGCGTTCGCGCAAGCCTTAGGGCTGCGCTCGATTAGTCCAGCGGTTTGCTACTAAAGGCTTAGTCGCGGTCGATCCATGAGTTACTGGCCGTTAACCGGTCCTGCCTAGACCGATCGTCATGCGACGCCCTTCCCTTTCGATAACGGTATCACTCCAGGTGACGCTCGGCGTGCTCGCGCTTCTGGCGATGGCACTGTGGCCCCCGGTTTCGGGAGCGATGTTGCTGGTTCCCTTGATGCAGGGGAATGCCGGAACGCTGGTCACGCTCGCGCGCTCCAGCGGGGCCATGCTTGTGGGAACGGGGCCGCTTCCGGGATCGCTCGTGGTGCTGGGAGACCGGGCGCGCATCACGCGCAAACTCCGCGCCTGGAACGTCCTGTTGATCGCGGCGCCATCCTCGGGGTGCGGGGACGATCGCCTGTTCGGGGCGTCGGCATGACTCGCCTGGTTCCGATGATCGCCCCTCTGTTTGCGCCACAATCGCATCTCCCACCACTGGACACGCTGCGCCGCCGCGGGGTCCAGCTTTGGGCGTTGCTCGGCTGGGTTTCGCTCGGGCTGCTGCTGTTGGGCAATGCGCTCCTTCACGCCGGCGCGGGGTGGGCGCTGCTCGGCATCGGAGCCTTGGTCAATATCGCGCCGACGGCCATGGCGCTGTCGGGGCGCCACGATGCCGAAGCGCGCACGGTCATGGGGACGACCGCCACGATCGTACCCGCCATGCTCGTGTTTCTGCTGAAAGGGCATCCCTGGCAGATGGATGCCCACATGTATTTCTTCGTCGGCATGGCCGCGCTCGTCATGCTGGCCGACTGGCGTCCGATCGTGCTGGCGACGGGGCTGACCGCGGTGCATCATGTCGCGCTGGAAGGCCTGGCGCCGGAATGGGTCTTTTCGGGAAGCGGGAATATCGGGCGGATCCTGTTCCACGTCGTTGCGGTCGGCCTGCAATGCAGCGTGCTGGTGCTGTTGATGGTACAGCTGGAGCGCCTGTTCAAGGAACAGGAGGCGGCACTGCGACGGTCGCAGGACCTGACCGAGGCTGCCGAGGCGGGGCAGCGGCAGACCGAGCTGGCGATGCAGCAGGCGCGACATGCCGAGGCGGACGCAGCGCGCGAGCGTCACGAGCGGGAGACCCAGGCGGATCGACTCGCGCAATCGCGGCGGGGCGAGCTGATCGCGATCGCCAACGAATTCGAGCGCTCGGTCACATCGGTGATCAAGGCGATCGGCGAGGCGACCGAACGGCTCGAACAGGGCGCGGTCCAGCTGGAGCGCATTACCGGCAGCACGACGCGCGAGGCGGACGAGGTCGCCGTCGGGGCCGGGCAGGCCGCGCAGGATATCGCGCAGGTCGCCGCGACGATCCGTACGCTGTCCGAATCGGTCCAGACGATTGCGATCGCCGCCGACCGCCAATCGGCGCTGACCGAAACGGCGAGCAGCGAGGCCAAGCGGAGCGTCCAGACGGTCGCCATGCTGGAGGAACATGCCGTTCAGATCGAAGGCTTCCTCGCCGACATCCGGAAGATCGCCGCGCAGACCAACCTGCTCGCGCTCAACGCGACGATCGAGGCGGCACGCGCCGGCGATGCCGGGCGCGGCTTTGCCGTCGTTGCGGGGGAGGTCAAGACGCTATCGGCAGACACCACCCGGGCAAGCGACCGGATCGGCAGCCTGATATCGGGCATCCGGGAGGGCGTGGCCGACACCAGCGAAAAGCTGCGCAGCGTCAACGGCGCGATCGGGCAGGTATCGCTCGCGGCGTCGGGAATTGCGACGGCGGTCGCCGAGCAACGGCTGACCGCGCAGGACGTCGACGCGGGTGCCGCACGGGCCGCCTCCACCGCGGACGAGGTCGAACGGCGTATTGCCAACGTCGCGCGTGCCGGGGGAACGGCGTCGTCGCTCTCCGCCGACGTGAGCAGAAGCGCGGGCGAACTGGCCGTCAGCGCCCGTGACCTGCTCCGCTCGACCGATCGCTTCGTTTCGTTCCTGCAAGCCGAAGAGGCGGTTGCCGCCTAGCCGCCAGACCTGCTGTCGCGGATCGCCGCCGCTCAGCGCGGCTTGCGGAAGCGATAGACGAACTGGTCGGTCTTGCCGCGGATCGCCGAGTCGAAGACGGCGGCGCTGTGGTCGTCGGCAGGATTGCGCAACACGTCGCTTTCCCCATCGAACACGAACCCGGCCTTGACGACTTCGGCCTTGACCGCCGCGGGATCGATCCGGTGCTTGGTCGAGGTGCCGGCCAATCCGCTGCCCGGCGCATCCGCATGATCGATCACGATATAGGTACCCCCCGGCTTGAGCGCGGCGAAGACCTGCCTGTTGAACGCATCGAGCGTCGCCTCGCCACCGGGCACGTTGTTGACGTCGTGATAATTCTGGACGGTCCAGAACAGGTCGACCGGCTCCGAGGCGCGCACGCCCGCGCCGGACATCACGGTCAGCGAGGTATTGGAGAGATGCCGAGCCTCCAGCGCGGGGACGGCCTTCTCGGCGAATCTGGCGGCGGCGGCTGGCCAGATCGCATAGACATGCCCGGCCTTGCCGACGATGCCGGAGAAGATCCGCGTCCAGTACCCCGAGCCCGGGAAGAAATCGAGGACCTCGTCTCCGGGCCCGACACCCGAGAAAGCAAGAACCTCCGAGGCCTTGCGCCGCGCGTCGTCGCCTTGCTGATCGGCGCGGGCGGGATCGGCAAGCGCCTTGGCAACCGCGCGCTGCGTATCCTTGACCGCGTGCCGGGAGGCCGGCGCAACCGTCGCCGCACCTGCAGCGGAAGAAATCAAGGCGGTCGCCGCCAAGGTTGTCAGGATCGTGCGCATCATCGTCTCCCCCGTCCGCAACGGCCCGTCACGGTTTTGCGCAGTTCACCATAACGCACGCGTTCCAACAAGCCGTCTGGCGACGAATTATCGCGCGGACCCGGCGATCGTTGCGGAAGCGAGATGGATCGATATGCCTGCCGCACCGTTCCCGCTGGCATTCGTTCATGACGTTTCGTTCATAAATTTCGGAGACACGCCGCATGCCCTCTGGTCTGGTCGCCCTGCTCGACGACGTCGCGGCGATCGCAAAGCTTGCCGCGGCCTCGGTCGACGATGTCGCGGCGGCATCGATGAAGGCGTCGTCCAAGGCGGTCGGTGTCGTGGTCGACGATGCGGCGGTGACCCCCAAATACGTCTCGGGCCTCACCCCGGCGCGCGAACTGCCGATCATCTGGCGGATCGCCAAGGGGTCGCTCCGCAACAAGCTGCTGTTCCTGCTTCCCGCCGCGCTGCTGCTGAGTGCGTTCGTGCCGTGGATCATCACTCCGATCCTGATGATCGGCGGGCTTTATCTCGCGTTCGAGGGGGCGGAGAAGATTCTCGGGAGCCTGCTCGGGCATCACGCTGCCGAGGACGAGGCGGCAGCGGGCGAGCAAAGCCCCGAACAGCTCGAGACCAGCAAGGTCGCGGGCGCGGTGCGGACCGACCTGATCCTGTCGGCCGAAATCATGGCGATCGCGCTCGCCGAAGTGTCCGACCAGCCGATCGTCACCCAGGCCGCCGCGCTGATCGCGGTATCGTTAGTGATCACCGCGGGGGTGTACGGGGTCGTCGGGCTGATCGTGAAGATGGACGATATCGGGCTGCATCTCGCGCAGCGCGAGAACGCGGTGACGCAGCGGATCGGGCGCGGGATGGTCGCCGCGATGCCCGTCGTGCTCGGCGCGATTGCGAAGATCGGGACGGTCGCGATGCTGTGGGTCGGCGGCGGCATCCTGGTCCACGGGCTCGAGGAGTTCCACTTCACCACGATCCCGCATACCGCTGAGGTGGTCGCTGCGTGGTTCGCGGGGCTGCTGTCGTTCGCGCCGGGGATCGGCCATTGGTTCGGCTTTGCGCTGGCTTCGGCGGTGGTCGGGCTGGTCGCGGGGGGCATACTCGCGCTGATCGTCCCGCGGATCATGGCGTTGTTCGGCAAGGGGACCGCGCATTGAGGGGAGTGCCAATGCCCATAATTACTTCCCCGGCGAAGGCCGGGGCCCAGTAGCGGGCCGGTCATGGCGGACGCTGCGCTCCCTTACTCGAGCCCTCGCTACTGGGCCCCGGCCTTCGCCGGGGAAGTGCAGGGAGAGATAGAAGAGAGCTTGGACGATCCCTCCGCCGCCCCCCTCAGCAAGGCCGCTTCGTCCCCGCATCGGGAATCACCCGCAACCGGCGCTTTCCCCAGTAACTCAGGTCCATCGACATCCGCACCGGCAAACCCGCGCGCGTATAGACGATCTGGTCGCCACGATCGCCCGTGCCGGTGCTGCAATTGCGCCAATGCTCCGCATCGAGCACGTCGGTGATCTTGTAGACCGCATATTGGTCCGCCTCGTGCCACACGATCAGCTGGTCGAACCCGCCGCTGCCGTCATGCCCTGCGAGATCGACCGCCGCCTCGAACGGCCCCGCGCCTTTCACCGTCACACCGTGTCGTCGGCAGCGCAGGCTGTCCCAATCGGGCTGGACGCAGTCGGTGAACCCCGCGCGGCGCGCATCGGCGAGGCTGCCGCGCACCGGCAGCCCCTCGAACAAAAGCGACGGCGGTGGGGTGCGCTGCGGCCCGCACCCCGCGAGGAGCAGTGCAGCGCCGATCAGCGCGACCCGTACCGCCGAGGCGTCAGACGTCGAGATTGGCGACGCTCAGCGCATTCTCCTGGATGAATTCGCGGCGCGGTTCGACCACATCGCCCATCAGCCGGGTGAAAATCTCGTCCGCGACATCGGCCTGGTCGACCTCGACGCGGAGCATCGAGCGGTTCTGCGGGTCGAGCGTGGTTTCCCACAACTGATCCGCGTTCATCTCGCCAAGCCCCTTGTAGCGCTGGATCGCCAGACCCTTGCGGCCAGCGGTCAGGATCGCGTCGAGCAGCTGCGACGGGCGCGCGACCATCGTCGCGCCCTTGCTCACCGTCGCGGGCGCACCGGCACGGCCACCCTCGGGCGCGGTCGCCTCGGCTTCGTCCGCCGCCGCATCGGCTTCCGCCTGTGCCGCTGCCGCCGCCTTGTTCGACACGAGACGGGCTGTATCGACGAACGCCTCGGCCTGTTCCGCCGCGAGCGCGTGGAGCTTGCGCGCCTCCGCCGAGCCGAGGAACGCCGCCTCGATGATGTGGTGATCGGTCACGCCGCGCCACACGCGCTCGACATGGAAGCCGCCGTCCTCGGCAAGCGTCGCCGACCAGCGTGCATCCTGATCCGCCGCGTCGAGCCCGCGCACGACCTGCACCACGCGCTCGCGCCGTGCGTCCATGTCGAGCGCCGGATCGAGCGCGCCGCCCATCGCAAGCGCCTCGACGATCGTCGGGTCGTAGCGCCGCGGCACGAAGCGCATCAGCGTCCGCATCCGCCGCGCATGATCGACCAGCGTCCGCAGGTCCGCCCCCGATCGCGACCCCTGCGCACCCTCGAGCACGACGCTCGCGACGCCATTCTCGACCAGATATTCGTCGAGCGCGCTGTCGTCCTTGAGATACACTTCGGACCGCCCGCGCGTCGCTTTGTACAGCGGCGGCTGCGCGATGTAGAGGTGCCCCTTGGTGATGATCTCGGGCATCTGGCGGTAGAAGAACGTCAAAAGCAGCGTGCGGATATGCGCGCCATCGACGTCTGCGTCGGTCATGATCACGATCTTGTGGTAGCGCAGCTTCTCGACATTGAAGTCGTCGCGTCCGATCCCGGTGCCCATCGCCTGGATCAGCGTGCCGATCTCCTTCGACGACAGCATCCGGTCGAACCGTGCGCGCTCGACGTTGAGGATCTTGCCGCGCAACGGCAAGATCGCCTGGAAATGCCGGTCACGCCCCTGCTTGGCCGAACCGCCTGCCGAGTCACCCTCGACCAGGAACAGCTCGGACTTCGCCGGATCGCGCTCCTGGCAATCCGCGAGCTTGCCCGGGAGCGACGCGATGTCCATCACGCCCTTGCGCCGGGTCAGCTCGCGCGCCTTCTTGGCGGCTTCGCGCGCCGCGGCGGCGTCGATGATCTTGAGCACGATCGCCTTGCCGTGCGCCGGGTTTTCCTCGAGCCATTCCGCAAGCTTGTCCGCCATCAGCGATTCGAGCGGCTGGCGCACCTCGGACGAGACGAGCTTGTCCTTGGTCTGGCTGCTGAACTTGGGGTCGGGCAGCTTGACCGAGACGATCGCGGTGAGGCCCTCGCGCATGTCGTCGCCGGTGAGGCTGACCTTCTCCTTCTTCAACATGCCGGATTTCTCGGCATAATTGTTGAGGGTGCGGGTCATCGCCGCGCGGAACGCCGCCATGTGCGTGCCGCCGTCGCGCTGCGGGATGTTGTTGGTGAAGGCGAGGACGTTCTCGTAATAAGAATCGTTCCACTCGAGCGCGACGTCGATCGTGACGTCGTCGCGCGTGCCGCTGATCGCGACCGGCTCGGGCATCAGCGCGGCCTTGTTGCGATCGAGATATTTCACGAACGCGGCGATCCCGCCCTCGTAATAGAGCTCGATCGTCTTCACGTCCTCGTGCCGTGCGTCGTTGAGGAACAACCGCACGCCCGAATTGAGGAACGCGAGCTCGCGATAGCGATGCTCGAGCTTGTCGAAGTCGAATTCGGTGATCTTGAACGTGGCGGGCGACGGGAAGAAGGTGACGCGCGTCCCCTTCTTGCCCGGCGCGGGGCCGACGATCTTGAGCGGGGCCACCGCATCGCCGAACGCGAAGCGCATGTAATGCTCCTGCTCGTCGCGGAAGATCGTGAGATCCAGCCACTCGGACAATGCGTTGACGACCGAGACGCCGACGCCGTGGAGCCCGCCCGAGACCTTGTACGCATTGTCGTTCGAAGTGTTCTCGAACTTACCCCCCGCGTGGAGCTGGGTCATGATCACCTCGGCGGCGCTGACGCCTTCCTCGGTGTGGATCCCGGTCGGGATGCCGCGACCGTTATCCTCGACCGTGACCGATCCGTCGGCGTTGAGCGTGATGTCGATCCGGTCGCAATGCCCGGCGAGCGCCTCGTCGATCGCATTGTCGGAGACTTCGAACACCATGTGGTGGAGGCCCGAGCCATCGTCGGTATCGCCGATATACATGCCGGGGCGTTTGCGCACTGCGTCGAGGCCCTTGAGCACCTTGATCGAGTCTGCGCCATAGTCGTTGGTATTGGGGTCTTCTGCCATGCCAAGCGTATAGGGATTCAGGGCTGGAAACGGAAGCGAAATGGCATCGGCAACCCCATCACCCCGCCGACGGCCGGGGCCGCCACGTTGGTCGCGCAACGGACAGCCCCAGGAAGCAACCGTCATCCCCGCCACCCCGCAGCCGCGGCCTCCGCGAAACCTCCATCCAGCGTCACCCTGAACTTGTTTCAGGGTCCACTGCGGACCAAGTCCGGTCCGTGCCGGCTGCACGGTGGATGCTGAAACGAGTTCAGCATGACGGCGGTTGTGGGCGGCGCGGTCGCATATCACCGCGACCGCGCCTTTGGCAGAGGCATCGCCTCCGCCGGGGTGACGGCGCGCGTTAACGCGCGAACCGGTCGGCGCGCTGTCCCAGCAACGTCACCTCGACGCGGCGGTTCTGGCGCATCCCCTGCGGCGTGGCGTTGGGCGCGACCGGATTGGCCTCGCCATGCCCGACCACCGAGAAGCGCGCGCGAGTCACGCCCATCTGGTCGAACGCGGTGCGCACCGCATCCGCGCGGCGCTCGGACAGCGCCTGGTTGTGCGCATCGGTCCCGCGCGAATCGGTGTAGCCGTCGATCGCGACGCGCACCCCCGCTTCCGACCGCAGATAGTCGGCCAGCCCCTTGAGCTTGTCGATCGCGCCGGGGCGCAGCACCGCGCTGTCGGTCGCGAACAGCACGTCCTCGTCGAGCCGCATCATCGCGCCGCGCGAGGTCTGGCGGAAACCGTAGCCGCGCATCGCGCCCTGGTCCCAGCCTCCGCGCGGCGGTCCGCGGCGGTCCTCGACCACGACGACGCGGTCGCGCGACGCCCAGTCGAACCGGTCGCGGCGCGGGCCGGCGGCCTGCGCGAACGCGCGGTTGGCGGCATCCGCCTCGCGCGGATTGATCCGGCCATCGCGGTTGAAGTCGAAATTGCGCATGACGAACGCACGCCCGCGGTTGGTCCCGCGCAGTTCGGGGAACAGGATCGGCACGCCCGCGCCAATCAGGCGATAGTCGCGGTCGCCCGGGCGGCCACCACCCCAGTCCCACCGCTCCTGCGCGGCGGCGGGCATCGCGCTTCCCGCGATGGCAATGGCGGCGACAGCGGCGGTAAGGATCGACTTGCGAATTATCGTCATCGTGAAACTCCCAGGCCCCCGCCCGATGCCGGGGGTTTGAGCGCGAGCGCTTGAACCGGGGGTGAGTTCCCTCGACAGCCGGGGTTCAGGCGGCGACCTGCCTCAGCGTGAGACGCAGCGCGTCGCGCCCGAGGTCCGCGAACAGCGCATCCTCGGTCCCGGTCATCCACACCTGCCCGATCCCTGCAAGTCGCGCGAACAGCGCCGCGCGCCGGACCGGATCGAGATGTGCCGCGACTTCGTCGAGCAACAGCACCGGCGCCATCCCGGTCCGCTCGGCGACGAGATCGGCATGCGCGAGGATCAGCCCGAGCAGCAACGCCTTCTGCTCGCCGGTCGAACACAGCCCCGCCGCCTGCGCCTTGCCGAGATGCGTCACCGCCAGATCGCTGCGATGCGGGCCGACCAGCGCGCGCCCCGCGGCGGCATCGCGCGCGCGGCCCGCCGCGAGGTCCGCCGCGAGCGTCTCTCCCGCCCCGGTCCAGCCGGTCAGCTCGAGCCCGGCGCGCGCGAACGGCCCGTCGGGCTGCTCGACCAGCCGCGCGCCGAGCGCGGCGACCGTATCGCGCCGCGCGAGATCGATCGCGCTCCCATGCTCCGCCATCTGCGCCTCGAGCGCGCTCAACCACTCACGGTCGGGCCGTCCCTCCTCGCCAAGCAGCCGGTTGCGCGCGCGCATCGCGGCCTCGTAGCGGTTGGCGTGGACCGCATGGCCGGGGCTGAGCGCGAGCGTCAGCCGGTCGAGGAACCGCCGCCGCTCGCCCGCAGGCTCGACGAACAGCCGGTCCATCGCGGGGGTGAGCCACAGCACGGTCAGCCATTCCGCGAGTTGCGTCGCCGCGACCGCAGAACCCTGCACCCGCACGATCCGCCGCTCGGGCGCGCTCGCCTGCGTGCCGGTCGCGAGCGCGACGTCGCCGCTGAGGTCGCTCGCGATCCCGAATCCGCCCGGCCCGTCCTGCCGCGCCATCTCGCCCAGCCCCGCGCGCCGCAGCCCGCGCCCGGGCGCGAGCAACGATACCGCCTCGAGCACGTTGGTCTTGCCCGCGCCATTCTCGCCGGTGAGCACCACGAACCCGGGGCCCGGCGCGATCGCCAGCGCGGCGTGATTGCGGAAATTGGTGAGGACCAGACGCGTCAACATTGCCACCGCTCTACCCTGTCACGCGCGTTTCGCAATTTGCGTGATGATGCAGGAACGATACGGCGCGCAGACCGCTTCGCCGTCACCCCCTTCGGACAAAGGACACCCCGATGCGCCTGCCACCGATCGCCCCCGCCGACCTGACGCCAGACCAGAAGCCGTTGTACGACGACATGAAGCAAGGCATCGCGTCGAGCTTCTCCGCATTCAAGACGGTGGATGCCGATGGCGCGCTGATCGGCCCATGGAACCCGTGGCTGCATGAGCCGGTGATCGGCAAGGCGGTGTGGGCGCTGACGAAAGCGATGACCGCGCAGGCGACGCTCAGGGACGAGCCGCGCCAGATCGCGATCCTCGTGACCGGCGCGCATTTCGACGCGGCGTATGAGATCTACGCGCATATCGCGGTTGCCGAGCAGGAACAGATGCCCGCCAAGCGACTGTCCGAACTGTGCGCCAACATAAAGCCGACCGACCTGTCGCCGGAAGAAGGCGTCGCCTATGACGTCGCGTTCGCGCTGGTGAATGGCGGGGTACTGCCCGAGCCCTGCTACCGCCTAGCGCTCGAGACGTTCGGGCAGCATGGCACCAACGAGCTGATCTATCTGGTCGGGCTCTATGCCCTGGTGTCGATGACACTGAATGGCTTCAACGTGCCGGTACCCGAGCGAGAATGACGCCGGGTGCCATATCGGGATTGTCGCGCAATCCACTGGACCACGTCATCGCCGGTCCAGCATTGCGACGGTAATCCCGGCCGAGGCCGGGATTACCGTCGCCAATCATGCCGCAAGCTGTGCCGCTTCCCCACGCCGCTCGCTGAGATAGGACGCCAATTCCGGCCCCAATTCGCGTTGCGCCTTGAGATAGGCGACCGGCGTCGCGATTCCGAGCCGCGCGCGCGCCATATCGATAGGCTCGGCGAGCAGCGCGAGATAATCCTCGCCCGAAATCCATTTTGCACGCCGCCCGTTGCGATACCCCTCCCAAACCGCACGTGCGAACAGCGTGTTGCGGGTCACCTTCAGGCTCTTGAGTGCCGCCGCGCCGCCGATGAAGGCCCAGCCAAGTCCACCGACCTGCGCGTAGCTGAACGCGACGAGACACGCCTCGCCCAGCGATTCGTTCGCCTTGTAGTCGGTCAGCACATGCCAGATGTCGTGCGTGTCGCGGACCCGCCGCCCGAACCAGGCATAGGGATGCGCGACCTGATCCTCGCTGATCACCTTGCTCACCTGGACCAGCCCGTCGGCGGAATAGCCGGTCGACTCGAGGAAATCGCGATAGGCGGCGCCAACCGTGCCGGGCGCGAACGACGCGACGAACGCCCTGTCCGAAAACCGCTCGGCAAGTTCGACCTGTTCGCTCGCCAGCCTGCCGCCCTGCTGGGTCGAGAGCAGGCGCGCATAGTTCATCGGCGTATTGCCGACGTTGAGGGCGCGCATGATACGGAAAACCTGGGTCGTATCGTCGCCGTTCGCGAGCAGCTTGCGTATCGCGTCGAACGCGGTGCGCCAGTCGCGCCGTCCGCTGGTACCGGGGAACGGGGGAAGCGTGGCCATCGACTCGGCTCCTTACTGACAAGTATGTTAGTAAAAACCCGAGCGCGCTATGTCAATCCTGCCGTGCCGCCACCGCGCTTCCGCCAAAGACCACGCCCTGCCGCCCCTGTGGTGTGAACAGGCCATAGATCATCGCACTCTCGGGCTTGCTCGCCGCATCGAGCAGCGCGACCTGCTCGGGCGGCAAGCGCAGGTCGGTCGCCGCGATATTGTCGTGGAGCTGTTCGACCCGGCTCACCCCCATCAGCGCGGTATCGACCCCCGCACGCCCGAGTACCCACGCCAGCGCAACGCGCGCGGGTGTCTCCCCGAGCGCCTCCGCCACCCCGCGCAGCGCATCGACGATCCGCCAGTTGCGCTCGGTGAACAGCGTGTCGCCAAACGGGTTCGCACCATCCAGCCGCTGGTCGCCCTCCGCGCGCGACACGCCGGTGCCGGCAGCGCTCGGCAGTCCACCCGCGCGTGGCGCTCCCGCTTCTACGCGCGCGCGGTCGTACTTTCCGGTGAGCAGCCCGTAGGCCAGCGGGCTCCACGGCATCATTCCCATACCCGTGTCGCGCGCGAGCGGCAGATGCTCGGCCTCCACTTCGCGACTGACCAGCGAATAGAAATATTGCAGCGCGATCGGCCCGGGCACCCCGTGGACGGCCGCAAGGGTCGTCAGCTTGGCGACATACCAGGCCGGTGCGTTCGACATGCCCCAGTAGCGGATCTTGCCCGCGCGGACGAGGCTTGCCATCGTCTGGAGCAGCTCCTCGGCCGGCGTCACCGAATCCCACACATGGATCCAGTAGAGATCGACGTAATCGGTCCTGAGCCGGCGCAGCGATCCCTCCAGCGCCGCATGGATGTGCCGTGCGCCATTGCCGCCCGCATGCGGCCCCGATCCCACCGCGAACCCCACCTTGGTCGCAACCACGATCCGGTCCCGCACACCGCGCGCCGCGATCATCGCGCCGAGCATCTCCTCGCTGCGGCCGCTGGCATAGACGTCGGCGGTATCGACGATATTGCCACCCGCCCCGACATAGGCGTCGAACACCGCTTCGGCCGCAGGCTGCTCCATTCCCCAGCGCGCGACCCCGAACGTCATCGTGCCGAGCGCCAGCGGGCTGACCACGAGGCCCGAACGGCCAAGGGTACGATAATCGGTGAGCGCCATGATCGGGACTTCCATAGGGATCGATACGGAAGGTCGTGCCCCGGATTGTCCGGGCAGGTCAACTCTTATATAGCACTCGCTATGGAGCAACCGATCCCCATCCGCCGGCGCACCGGGCGACCGCGCGCCTTCGACCGCGACGCCGCACTGACCGCTGCGATGCACCTCTTCTGGGAACACGGGTTCGAGGCGACGTCGATCGCGGACCTGACCCGGGCGATGGGGATCACCCCGCCCAGCCTGTATGCCGCGTTCGGCGACAAGCAGCGGCTATTTCGCGAGGCAGTCGATCGCTACCTCGGCGGCCGCGACGCGGTCGTCCGCACGATCGCAACGGCCGCTTCGGCGTTCGCGGCGGCGCGCGATCTGCTCGTCGCGGCGGCGACCGGCGATACCGGCGAGCACACGCCCGCGGGTTGCCTGCTCGCCAGCGCGATGGTGAGTTGTTCGGCCGATGCGGCGGCCCTTCGCGAGGACCTCGCCGCGATCCGCCGCGCTATCGAAGGCGCGCTCCGCGAACGGATCGAACGTGATATCCGCGCGGGGGTCATGCCCGCTGACTGCGATGCCGACACGCTGGCGGGGCACGTGTTCGCGGTAGTGCAAGGCATGTCTACCCTGGCGAAGGACGGCGCGGGGCGGGACAAGCTGTTGCGGATCGGTACCACCGCGATGGCCGGCTGGCCGCGATAGCCCGATACAGCTGACCGACCTGTGTCAGGTGCCAACGGTATCGCCTGGAAGGATGGCATTGGGGGTCGTTGGTGCACCCGACTGGATTCGAACCAGTGGCCTCTGCCTTCGGAGGGCAGCGCTCTATCCAGCTGAGCTACGGGTGCCTGAGCCATCGCCTAGCAAAGCCCGCGCGCCGACGCCAGCCCCGATGCACGATGAATCATCGACCCGCCAGTGTGACCGGCTGGAATTGTCCGAGCCCGCAGCTCGGCCCGCGCATCAGGTCGGGCGTCTGGTACAAGACCGTGATGATGTCGCTCGAACAGAGCTGGCTCAGACTCGTCGCGTAGCTGAACCGCTGCTCCGACCCGAGGCTCGGACACGCGTAGGGCAGCGTGTTGCGATAGACCTTGCGCCCGCTCATCACGAAATCGATCGTCCGGTCGTCGCGCACGCGACTTTCGCGGATCTGCGTCAACGGGATGCAATCGACGGGCTTGCCCTCCTGAGTCGCCACCGGAATCGTGTCGCGGGCGGCGGCGGCGGTGGCGGAGAGCAGGGCGATGACGACGAGCAGGCGGCGCATGATGCTATTCCTTCGCTGGACGCGACGCACTGCGGACCGGCGGCGCGGGCGTCTTGGGCTTGAACGCGCAAAGATCGGCAACGCTGCAGCGCCAGCATTCGGGCGTGCGCGCCTTGCACACATATCGGCCATGCAGAATTAACCAGTGATGAGCATGCAGCCGGAACGGCTGCGGCGTCGCCTTGTCGAGCTTGAGTTCGACCGCGAGGGGGGTCTTGCCGCGCGCGAGGCCGGTGCGGTTGCCGACCCGGAAGATATGCGTGTCGACCGCGAACCTCTCCGCGCCGAACGCGACGTTGAGCACGACATTGGCGGTCTTGCGCCCGACCCCGGGAAGCCGTTCGAGCGCGGCGCGGTCGTTCGGCACCACGCCATCATGGTCGTCGATCAGCTGCTGCGACAAGGCGATCACGTTCTTCGCCTTGGTGTTGAACAGCCCGATCGTCCGGATATGCGTCTTGAGCCCGTCCACGCCGAGCGCGACCATCTGTTCGGGCGTCTTGACCTCCTCGAACAGCAGCCGCGTCGCCTTGTTGACCCCGACATCGGTCGATTGCGCCGACAGCGCAACCGCGACGACCAGCTGGAACGCGTTCCCTGCCGCGAGTTCCGTCTCGGGGTGCGGGTTGTCGGCGGCGAGCCGCGCGTAGAAGTCGATGACGTCGGCCTTCTTCAAACCCCGAGCACCTCTTCCATCCGATAGCGTCCGGCAGGCTTGCCCGCGAGCCACAGCGCCGCGGTGATCGCGCCGCGCGCGAAGATCGCGCGATTCTCGGCGCGATGGCCAAGCTCGATCCGCTCACCATCGCCCGCGAAGACGACCTGATGATCGCCCGCGACCGATCCACCGCGCAAGGCGGCGAAACCGATCGTCCCCTCCGAGCGCGCCCCGACCAGCCCAGCGCGATCCGATACCCGCAAATCGGCAAGCGATGCGCCACGTCCCGCCGCCGCGGCCTCGCCCAGCAGCAGCGCGGTGCCCGAAGGCGCATCGACCTTGTGCCGGTGATGCATCTCGACGATCTCGATATCCCATTCGGTGCCGAGCCGCGCCGCCGCCTCGCGCACCAGCTTGGACAACAACGTCACGCCAAGCGAGACGTTACCGGTCTGGAGCACCGCGATCTCGGCCGCCGCCGAATCGACCAGGGCATGATGCGTCGGGCTCAGGCCCGTCGTCCCGATCAGGATCGGCGTCCCGGTCAGCCGCGCGGCCGCAAGGTTGCGCTCCAGCGCGGAGGGGACCGAAAAGTCCACCAGCACGTCCGAATCATGGGCCAGGGCCGCAGGATCGCCGCCCGCGTCGATCCCGCCAGCAAGCGTGGCGCCCAGATCCGGCACCGCCGCTGCCAGCGCCTGCCCCATGCGCCCCGCGCTGCCGATAATGCCGATCGCGGTCATCGCGCCTACTCCGTAAATTCCCCTCCCGGGCCTCTAGGGCCTCGCGTACAGAGATACCATGCAAGACACCGAAAACATCGTGGTTCTGACAGGCGCCGGGATTTCCGCCGAAAGCGGTATTGCGACCTTCCGCGGGCCAGGTGGCCTGTGGGAAGGCCACCGAGTCGAGGACGTGTGCACGCCCGAGGCGCTCGCCGCCGATCCGGTGCTGGTACACCGTTTCTACGATGCGCGGCGCGCCACGCTGGCGGGCGTCGCGCCCAACCCGGCCCATGCCGCGCTCGCGCGGCTCGATGCCGAATGGCGTGGGCAATTGCTGATCGTGACGCAGAACGTCGATGATCTGCACGAGCGTGCGGGGGCGTCGCGGTTGCTCCACATGCACGGCGAGTTGCAGTCGGCGCTTTGCGCGGCATGCGGCGCGCGCGTGCGGTGGACCGGGGCGCTCCCGCCGGGGTCGGTGTGCGGACGCTGCGGCGCGCCGGAGCTGCGGCCCGACATCGTGTTCTTTGGCGAGATGCCGTACGAGATGGAGCGGATCGAACAGGCCTTGCGCGCGGCCGACCTGTTCGTCTCGATCGGTACGTCGGGCGCAGTCTACCCCGCCGCGGGGTTCGTCCAGGGCGCGCGCTATGCGGGCGCGCGGACGCTCGAGCTCAATCTCGAGCGCTCGGCGGGAAGCGCGTATTTCCACGAGACGCGGCTCGGGCCGGCGGGGGTGCTGGTGCCGGAATGGGTCGAGGAGATGCTGGGTTAAAACAGGACGACACTTCCCTCTCCCGTTCGTTTCGAGCGGCGTCGAGAAACCTGGCACAGCGCGCGTAGTTGTTTCTCGACGTCGCTCGAAACGAACGGGCTAGAGGCAACGCATCAAACCCCTGATGCTTCCCCGGCGAAGGCCGGCCCAGTCGTATCAAACCCCTTTTCTTCCCCGGCGAAGGCCGGGGCCCAGTCGTGATGTCCGGGGGAACGAGGCGCATCGCCCGGCCTTCGTCCGCTCCGCTACTGGGCCCCGGCCTTCGCCGGGGAAGTGAAAGGGGGGGGGGAAGTAAAGGGGGGGGGAAGTAGAGGGGAAGTAAAGTGGCGAGGCAAAGCGCGCCTGCCCGCGCTCACTCCACCCAGTCGAGCCCCATGTCGCGATAGATATCGCGCTCGTCGTCCCAGCCCGGACGAACCTTGACGTGCAGGTACAGATGCACCGGCCGCCCCATGATCCCGCTCAGTTCCGCGCGCGCGCGGGCACCGATTTCCTTGATCCGCGCGCCGCCCTTGCCGAGCACGATCGCGCGCTGGGTCGGGCGCTCGACCAGGATCTGCTGGTGGACCTCGACCGACCCGTCCTCGCGTTCGAGATACTGCTCGGTCTCGATCGTCGAGGCGTAGGGCAGCTCGGCGTGAAGCTGGAGATAGAGTTGCTCGCGCGTCACTTCGGAAGCGAGGCTACGCTCGGTCGCGTCGGAGACCTGGTCCTCGGGGAAATGCCACGGCTCGACCGGCATCCGCGCCGCGAGATGCGCCTTGAGCTCGGGCAGGCCGTCGCCGGTCGAGGCGCTGACAAAGAAGATCTCGTCGAACGGCACCAGCGCGTTCAATCGCTCGGCGTGGAGCAGCAGCTTGGTCTTGTCCGCAAGATCGACCTTGTTGAGGATGAGGTACTTGGGTTCGCCGCGATCCTTGATCGCCTCGGCGATCTCGATCACCTTGCTCGGCAGCCCGCCCTTGGCGTCGACCACCAGCGCGAGCACGTCCGCGCCTTCCGCGCCGCCCCATGCCGCCTGCACCATCGCACGGTCGAGCCGGCGCTTGGGCTCGAAGATGCCGGGGGTGTCGACCAGCAGCAGCTGCGTGTCGCCCTCGATCGCGACGCCCATCAGCCGGACGCGCGTGGTCTGTGCCTTGGGGCTGACGATCGCGACCTTCTGCCCGACGAGCGCGTTGACGAGCGTCGACTTGCCCGCATTGGGGGCGCCGAGGACGGCGACGAGGCCGCATTTCTGATCGGTCATGGGGTATCCTTGGAACAACGCGGCGTCACGCCGATAAAATGAATGCACGCATCACGGCGCTTCCCCGGCGAAGGCCGGGGCCCAGTAGCGCGCCGAATGGTCGCGAGCGCAGTGCTTCGTTGCAACCACCTTCGCTACTGGGCCCCGGCCTTCGCCGGGGAAGCGCTCCTGATTTTGAGGTGCGTGTACCCAAAACCGCACCCCCGCGCCAGCCACCCGCTATTGCTCGTCCTCATAGCCGTCGCGCTGCGGTGCGCGATCCTCGGGGTCGTCGCGGCGGCGGCGGTCGCGCTCGTCGTCGCGCCGCCCGTCGCGGGTCGGTTCGAAATCGAGCCGCCCGTCGCGCAGCCGGACCCGCCCGACGCCAGGAATTTCCCCCTCGACCGGCGGGATGTTCTCGGGGTCGAGGAAGTTCTCGATCGTCTCGCCAAAGCCGTTGGCATCGGGATCGACATCCTCGGTCACCGCCTCGGGCACCACCGCGCGCCCGACGCCGAGCGCCTGCTGCATGAAGTCGCTCCACACCCGCGCGGGCACGCCGCCGCCCGACAACCCGGCGTTGGGCGTATTGTCGTCATTGCCGACCCACACGCCGACGACCAGCCCGTTGGCGAAACCGACGAACAGCGCATCGCGGCTGTCCTGCGTCGTCCCGGTCTTGCCATAGGTCTTGACCGACAACGCCGCCGCGCGCCCCGTTCCCGTCTCCGCCGACGCCGACAACAGGTCGAGCATCTCGTCGCGGATCGTCCCCGACAGCGCATGTGGGCGATCGGTCAGCGTCGCGAACACCCCGCGCGACGGCGCATCTTCGAGCCCGCGCGCGCGCACCGGATATTGCTCGGCGGCGATCGCGGCATAGGCCTGCGTCAGTTCGAGCAACGACATGCTCGCGGTGCCGAGCGCGATCGTCGCCTCGTTCGGGATCGGGGTCGTCACGCCGAGATCCCGCGCCGCCTTGATGACGTTGGCGACCCCCACTTCCTGCGTGATTCGCGCCGCCGCGACGTTGGACGAGCGCGCGAACGCCTGCCGCAGCGTGATCGGGCCAAGATAGCGCCCGTCCGCATTCTTCGGGCTCCAGTTGGCGATCGTGATCGGCTTGTCGTCGATGATCGAATCCGGGGTCATTCCGTGGCGCATCGCCGCGAGATAGACGAACAGCTTGAACGCCGATCCTGGCTGCCGCAGCGCCTGGGTCGCGCGGTTGAACGGGCTGTCGGCATAGGATTTGCCGCCGACCATCGCGACGACGCGGCCATCCGGCCGCATCGCGACCAGCGCGACCTGTGCCTGCCGCAGTCCGGCGCGCTTGACCGAGCGTTCGGCGGCGCGCTGCAACCGACGGTCGAGCGTGGTGCGGACCTTGCTCTCGGCGGTGAGTTCGCCCGCCTGGTCGCGCGCGGCGGGGAGGACCCAGTCCGCGAAATAGGTGCCGTTGGGCAAGGGCGCGATCCGGTCGGCCGCGAGCCGCGCGGGACGGACGCCCGCCGCGGTCGCCTTGTCGAGGAACCCCGCCTGGACCATCGCCTGAACCACCAGCGCGCCGCGCGCACGCGCACCCGCCAGATTGACCGTCGGCGCGAGCTTGGACGGCGCCTTCACCAGCCCCGCGAGCATCGCACTCTGCGCAATCGACAGATTCTCCGGGGCTCGCCCGAAATAATGTTTCGCGGCGGCGCGCAGGCCGTAGGTATTGTCGCCGAAATAGACCGTCGACAGATAGCGCGACAGGATCTGGTCCTTGGTCAGCCACGCCTCCAGCCAGAAGGCGATCAGCACTTCGCGGATCTTCCGCGCGGCGGTCCGGTCCGAATCGAGGAAGGCGTTCTTGGCGAGCTGCTGCGTGATCGTGCTGCCGCCCTGGTCACGCCCGCGCGAGGTCAGATTATGCACGAACGCGCGCGCGATGCCCTGCGGGTCGATCCCCCAATGCGATCGGAAACGCCGGTCCTCGATCGCGAGGAAGGCGTTGGTGACGTTCTTCGGCAGCTCGGCGGCATCGACCGACGCGCCGACGATCGCCCCGCGCCGCGCGATCGGCGTGCCGTCGTCCGCGAGCAGCGTGACGCTCGGCGGCGTCGGCGGCTGGAGCGACTTGGACAGCGGCGCGGTTACCGCGAGCCATGCCACCGCGAGCACGAACAGCACGATTCCCACGCCGAGCCCGCGCATGATCCAGCGCAGCCAGTTGATCCGCCGCCGCTGGCGGGGCGGGCGCGGATAATCGTCCTCGTCCGGCTCGAACGGCGTCTCGCGCAGATAGCGTTCGGGCGGGGGGACGCCGTTCTTCAGTTCGAGCGGGCCAGCGCGCGAGGAAGCCGGATCGGCGTCGAACGGATAAGGGCGCATGCTCAGCAGATCCCGACAGGACGAACGAGTGTGTTATCTGCGTATGACAGATCGCGCAAGCAGGGGAACAGCATCGCGCGCTTTTAGCAGGCCCCGCGGTTTCACGCGAGCAATGTTGCGTGCCTGCCTGCACCACGGCAGCCAGGGGCATTGAGGCAAACCCCTTGCCGGGCTAATGAGCGCGCTCCCGGTCCGCTCGGACCCAGCCGAAAGCCTTGCCCCGATGGCCGAACCCGTATCCGATCAGCCCCTCGTCGTCGGGATCGGCGGGACGATCGGTGGCATTTCCTCGACCGAACGCGCGCTGCGGATCGCGCTCGACGCGGCGGGGCGCGAGGGCTTCCGCACGCGCATGTTCGGCGGCGCGGACATGGCGCGGCTCCCGCTCTACGACCCGAAGGCGACGACGCGCACGCCAGACGAGACGGAATTCGTCGACACGATCCGCCAGGCATCCGCCGTCATCATCGCCTCGCCGGGCTATCACGGCAGCATCTCGGGCGTGGTCAAGAACGCGCTCGACCTGCTCGAGGAGACCGCGCGCGACCCGCATCGCCCGTATCTCGCGGACATGCCGGTCGGGCTGATCGCGACCGCCTATGGCTGGCAGGCGACCGGCAGCACGATCGCGGCATTGCGCTCGATCGTCCACGCCTTGCGCGGCTGGCCGACGCCGTTCGCCGCCGCGGTCAATACGCAGCTGACCAAGTTCGACGAGGACGGCGGCGCGAGCGATGCCGCGGTGATCGAGCAGCTCTCGCTGGTCGGCAAGCAGGTCGCGCGGTTCGTGCCGGTGGCGATCCAGCATGGCTGAGCGCATCGATCGCCGCGCCGCGCTCGCGCTCGGGGGCCTCGGCGTCGGCGCGCTGGCGAGCGCACCGCTGTGGGCGCAGGCGATGGTCGATCTCGGCCTGTCGGACGGTACCGGCCAGCGCCCGCTGAGCGATGCCTTCCCCGGCAAGAAAGGGATGGTCCTGCAACGCAGCCGCGCGCCGCTACTCGAAACCCCGATGGCGGCGTTCGACGGCGCGCTCGGCGACGATCCGTTCACCCCGAACGACCGGTTCTACGTCCGCTGGCATTATGCCGACATTCCGCTGTCGGTCGATGCGGCGGCGTTCCGGCTCAGGATCGGCGGCGCGGTCAAGCGCGCGACCGCGCTCTCGCTGACTGACATCCAGGCGATGCCGAGGGTCGAGGTGGCTGCGGTCAACCAGTGTTCGGGCAATTCGCGCGGGCTGTTCGCCCCGCGCGTGCCGGGCGCGCAATGGGGCAATGGCGCGATGGGCAATGCGCGCTGGACCGGCGTGCGGCTGCGCGACCTGCTCGACCGCGCGGGTGTCGCACCGGGCGTGGTGCAGGTGAAGCTGTCCGGGCTCGATCAGGCCCCGGGCGAGGCACCGCATTTCGCCAAATCGCTCGCGCTCGATCACGCGCGGACCGACGAGGTGATCGTCGCCTACGGGATGAACGGCGCGGCGCTTCCGCTGCTCAACGGCTTCCCGCTGCGGCTGATCGTCCCGGGCTATTATTCGACCTACTGGATCAAGGCGCTCGATTCGATCGAGCTGCTGACCGCGCCCGACACCGGCTATTGGATGGAAAAGGCGTATCGCATCCCCGCGACCGCCGACGCGGGCGTGCAGCCCGGCGCGAAGGATTTCGCGACCGTCCCGATCGGCCGGATGCCGCCGCGTGCCTTCTTCACCCGCACCACGCCGCAGCAGGCGCGCGGGATCGCGCTGGGCGGCGACGCGGGTGTCGCGAAGGTCGAGGTGTCGGTCGACGGCGGGCAAAGCTGGAAGGCGGCGCAGCTCGGTCCAGACCACGGCCCCTACAGCTTCCGCCGCTGGGCGATGCCGCTGGCGGGCCTGCCGCGCGGATCACACGAGATCGCGGTGCGCACCGTCAATACGCGCGGCGCTGGCCAGAAGGCCACGCCGATCTGGAACCCCGGAGGCTATATGCGCAGCAGCATCGAAACCGCGCGCGTGGTGGTGGCATGACGCGCGCGCCGCTCGTCGCGCTGCTGCTGCTCGGCGCGTGCCAGCGTACGCCCGAGGCAACCCCCGCACCCGCAGCGATCGCGCTGACCTCGCAGTCGATCACGCTCCCGCCCGAGACCGCGACGCTCCCCGCCAGCGCGGAGATCCTGACGACCAACTGCACCGCCTGCCATTCGGCCGAGCAGTTGCTCACCCAGCCGAAGCTCGACGCCAAGACCTGGACGACCGAGATCGGCAAGATGCGCACCGCCTACAAGGCATCGATCGACCCGAAGGACGACCCGAAGATCCTCGCCGCGCTGCTTACTTTGCCCAATCAGAAATAGGCGCGCGCGAAGAACACGATCGTCGTCGCGGCGGTGACGAGCAGCGTCCACCCGCGCACCAGCCCGGGGGACAGCCGCTTGCCGACGATCGCGCCGATCCACCCGCCGAAGACCGCGCCGACCAGCATCGGCACCGCCGCCGCCCACGCGACCAGCCCGGCCGCGATGAACACGATCGCGGCGGCGGCATTGGCGAGCGCGAGCATCAGCGTACGCGGCGCGAACAGCGCGCGCGGGGAAACCCCCGCAAGCAACCCGTAGATCGCGGTCGTCATCAACCCGACCCCGCCGCCGAAATAGCCGCCATACACGCCGAGCAACGTCTGCGCCGCGATCAGCGTCCGCGGCCCGATCGCGACGCGGCTGTGGAGCGCGTCCGCGGCCTGCTTGCCGAACGCGATCACGACGAACGCGAACAGCAGCAGCCACGGGATGATCAGGTCGAACGCGCGCGTCGGCGTGACGACGAGCAGCGCACTCCCCGCCAGCCCGCCGACGAAGGTGATCGCGCCGAGCAACCGGACATCGACCCCGCCGACCGGCTGAAGCTCCTTGCGAAACGCCCAGCTGCTCGTCGCCGCGCCCGGCAACAGCGCAACGTTCGAGGTGGCATTGGCGGTATTGGCGGGCAGCCCGAGCGCGATGAGCGCGGGCAGCGTCGCGAACGTGCCCCCGCCCGCCAGCGCGTTCATCGCGCCGCCGAGGATGCCCGCGCCCGCGGACAGGCCGATTGTCGTCAGGGTCACTGTTACTCCGTCCTGCCGTGCTGAATGATGCGTCGGACGGCATGTGGCGCAGGGGCCGGATTGAGGCAAGCTACGCGGGCCGACTGACGCGTGAGGCGTCGAAGCGAACCGCCCGCCGTCACCCCGGCGAAGGCCGGGGCCGCAGGGAAACCGGCACCCGGGTGCTACGAACGCGACGGCCCCGGCCTCCGCGAGACATCTGCAAAACCATACGTGTTCTCCCGCGAAGGCGGGAGTCCAGGAGTCGCGATAACTGTAAGCCGTTGTTTTGCTTAACTCTGAATTCCCGCCTTCGCGGGAAAACACCAAACGAAGGGTCCGTAAACCGACTTTTGCAGCGGTCTCGCCTCCGCCGCGGTGACGGGCTGCTGGAGCCCCGCTTCACCCCAACGCCGCCTGCTTCTCCTCCGCCAGCCGGTCGAGCTCGGCGCGCGTCTTCTTCTCGCTCGCGGTCTTGAGCTGCCCGCACGCCGCATCGATGTCGCGCCCGCGCGGGGTCCGCACCGGCGCGCTGATCCCGGCATCGAACACGATGTTCGAGAACGCCTTGATCCGCTCCGGCGTTGAGCACTCATAGGGCGCGCCCGGCCACGGGTTGAACGGGATCAGGTTGACCTTCGCCGGCAGGTCATACAGCTTGAGCAACCGCACCAGCTCGCGCGCATCCGCGTCGCTGTCGTTCTTGTCCTTGAGCATCACATATTCGAACGTGATCCGCCGCGCGTTGTTCGCGCCCGGATAGTCCGCGCACGCCTGGAGCACTTCCTCCAGCTTGTACTTGCGGTTGATCGGCACGATCTCGTCACGGATCTCGTTGGTGACGGCATGGAGCGACACCGCGAGGTTGACCGAAATCTCCTCGCCCGCGCGCGCCATCAGCGGCACCACGCCTGAGGTCGACAGCGTGATCCGCCGTCGCGACAGGCCGATCCCGTCGCCGTCCATCACGATCTTCAACCCGTCGCGGACATTGTCGAAATTGTAGAGCGGCTCGCCCATCCCCATCATCACGATGTTGGTGAGCATTCGCCCCTCGGGCTGGCTCGGCCATTCGCCCAAAGCATCGCGCGCGAGCATCACCTGCCCGACGATTTCGCTCGGGCTGAGGTTGCGCACCAGCCGCATCGTGCCGGTGTGGCAGAAGCGGCAGTTGAGCGTGCAGCCGACCTGGCTCGACACGCACAGCGTGCCGCGGTCGGCATCGGGGATGAACACCATCTCGTAATCATTGCCGTCGTCGGTGCGCAGCAGCCACTTGCGCGTCCCGTCGGTCGACACCTGCGCCTCGACCACTTGCGGGCGGCTGATCGTGAAGCGCTGCTCGAGCCACGGCTGCATCGTCTTCGAGATGTCGGTCATCAGCGAAAAGTCGGTGACGCCGCGATTGTAGATCCAGTGCCACAATTGCTTGGCGCGCAGCTTCGCCTGCTTGGGGTCGAGCTGCGAGGTCTCGAGCGCCATCCTGAGATCGGGCTTGGACAGGCCTAGCAAATCGATCCGCCCGTCGCTGCGCGGCACCAAAGCGCGCGGCACGGGTACGGGGTCGATATGCCCCGGGATGGGCATGGAGAAGGCTGGTGCTGTCTGCATGGTGGCGCACATAGGGGAAAATGACGGGATTTTCTACTCCCTGTGCGGGAGGCGGGTATCGTGGCGTTGGTCGAGGTGCACGCCCGGGTGGCTTCGCCCCGGTTTCGCCCCGGTGGCGATGGCAAGTTCAGGCGGAAGGTTAGGCAAAAGTTAGGGAGATTGCGCGGTACGGCGCGCGTCTTGCGGATGGCGCAGGAACGGGGCCAGACCTGTCAAGGAGCGTGTCGCAAGATAGCAGAGAAGGCGCCTGTAGGACACGGCGATGTCGACGTTCGCTCCGATCTGGCGCTTCAACCGACCTTGTCGCGGGCCGAACGACGGACATCAGCGTGGTTCAGCCTAAACATCGGGGCCGCGCTGCCCCAACGTCCATCCTTCCTTGACACCCCGTTGACCCGCGGGAAGCGCCAAGCCGACCCGGTGGCGTGACAGCGATCCTCCGGGGTCGAGATTGGTCATGATGACCGTCGCGACGCCTTCATACGATACGATCAGTTCCGGCAGCTTGAACTTCAGGACCAGCGACAGCGCGATGGATGGCGCAAATCGTGCCCATGCTCCGATTTCATAGGGCATGGCATCGATCGAAACACGCAGCGCGTCGTGCGTTTCGCCGTCTTGCGCGGCCGTCATCGGACCGGGGCACATCAATGACCAATCAAGCGTCGATCTTGCGAGCCTCTGCCAATTGACGCGGTGCGGCTCGTAGATGGCGGGCACGAACGGGAGTCCGACCCCGATCCGCCGCGTATGCGGAATGTCGAGTACAGCCGCACCGCCCAGAAACCACGCCTTCTCGACGGCGGCATGACGCTCGACCGCACTGACGACGTGATCGAATAGCGCGCTGAACGGCTTTCCATCGTTCACGTTGCCAGCCGCGTTGATGACGACATGCTGCCCCTCGATGGCCGAATGCAGCCCGTCAGTATCAAAGATATCGCATTCGACGATACGAACGTCGTTAGGCTCGTCGCCTGTCAGCCTGGAGGTGAAGGCCCCGCCGTCGCGAACCAGCGCGGTCATCTCATGGCCGTGTCGCTGCCCCGCCCGGATCAGGCGCCTGCCGAGATTGCCCGCAGCACCGACGACCAACACCTTTTTGCGCGTCACCACCATGCCCCCTTACGATGCTTCCGCACGGGAAGATTCTCGACGAGCGTTCTGCCAACGCCCCGTGGTCGCTCAAAAGCGGTCGGTCGGCAAGGCACCCATCCCGTCCATTCCCATAACACGATCCGATCCGGACGCTGGCGGCCCGCCCCTCCAAACAGGCAGCTCGACCGCGCGCCCAACCCGGCGTAGCGTGCGCGATCATCGTCGCAAGGGGGGCTGCCGTGGGGGCATGGGGGGCACTGATCATGGGCTTTTTCGGCGCGGTGTTCGCGTCGCTGACGCTCTATTGGCAGGGGCATCTGGCCGGTGTTGCGCTGGCCGCGCCGTTCGGGGTGTTCGTCCTGATCGCCCTCGCCGCCTGGTACGGACTCCGCACGCCGGGCAAGGGCATAACACCCTCGCCGCAGGAAGAACGGGTGATCGTGTGGAGCACCGTCGGAGAGGGGATC
The DNA here is from genome assembly GCF_022662475.1 of Sphingomonas sp. TREG-RG-20F-R18-01. GTDB lineage: Bacteria > Pseudomonadota > Alphaproteobacteria > Sphingomonadales > Sphingomonadaceae > Sphingomonas. Next base: position 492,408 of record NZ_JAKNQQ010000002.1, on the reverse strand, counting down.
GGCCTCTTTCTCGCGTCCAACATCGTCATCAATCTTCACCGGCCCGACTTGCTCCTGCCCGCGATGGCGCTGGTCGTCGGACTGCATTTCCTGCCGATCGCCTTCGCATCCGGATTTCGTCCGTTCTACGGCCTCGGCGGCGCGCTGATCGCCGCTGCGGTAGCGGGAGTCCTGGTCGGCGCGCCGGCGGGCGGCGACCTGGCGGGGTTCGGGGCCGCGGCGGCGTTGTGGCTGGCGGCCGGGCTCGCGCTGCGCCGCGATGCGATGGCCAAGCGCAGCGCCGCGATCCGCGCCTGACTGCCCCCTACCGCGTCAGACACGCCAGCGCCGCCGCGTCGATCGCGGTGGCCGCGCCCTTCAGCGCATAGACGTCCGCGAACGGGCCCCCGGTGCGGCCCAGCGTTTCGACGCTCATGCTCCGGCTCGATCGGATCGCCGACACGATCGCGGCGTCGGTCCGCGCATCGCTTGCCCAGGCGTCGGCGGCGGTCGCGGTCAGGTCGAAGCGCCGGTCGCCGACCGACAGCGTGACGCGCGCCTGCGGGTTGCGATCCCGGCTCAGGCGGACGTGGAGCTGGTTGCGCACCCCGCCGCCGCCCGATCCGGGCGTCGGCCAGCTCGCGATGCTCGCGAACGGTCGCCAGCGCGACGCGCCGCCCGCGCGCACCGGCTCGGCGATCGCGTAGCAGCGGCGCGGCGCGGGATCGCTGAACGCGCCCCAGCGGTCGAACACGCCGAGCGTCTCGCGCGCGCCCGCGGCCGCGGGAAGGGCGACCAGCGCCAGCACCGCCAGCCCCGGCCGGATCACGCGAGCGCATGCCCCGCGCCGCGATGGACCAGCGTCTCCACGCCGCGCGCGATCGACACGATCGACCCTTGCGGCAACCCGGGGAGCGCGGGCGCGCCATAGCCGGGCAGGTCCGCGCCCCCGGTCATCACCCCGCGCAGCACGCGGCTCGACACGCCGTGCATGATGACGAGGCGATCGCCCGGATCCCCGTCGGTATCCGCGAGCCAGCCCGACACGCGCGCGGCGATCGCGGGATACTGTTCGCCGTTCGGGGCGGGATGCAGCAGCCCGGTCGCGCGATCGACGACCTTCTGCCCTTCCGCCGCGAGATCGGCATAATAGCGCCCGGCCCAGTCGCCGGTGCCGATCTCGACCAGGCGCGAATCGGTTTTTGCGGCGTGCCAGTCGAGCTCGAGATGCTCGGCGATCACCGCGAGCGTCTGCAACGCGCGTCCGGTCGGCGATGCCCACAGGGTAAGCGCCGGTTTGCTGCCCAATTTCTGCCGCAACACCCGCCCCATTTCGTCCGCCTGCGCAAAACCGGCGCGCGTGAGCGGCGTGTGCGGATGCTCGCCCTGCAAGCGTCCGGCCGCATTGAAGACGGTTTCGCCATGCCGCGCGATGTAATCACGGCCACGCCGTGGCGTTAAGGCGGCAGGGTGCGACAGCATCGTGGCGTTGGAATTCATGGCCGTCTCTTCAACCCCGTGTGGCGCAATAGCAACGGTTTTCCGTGTTTATCTGAGGTTCATGCAACGCCGTACCGGGCCGCCTATTTGAGCATTCCCCGCCGCGAAGGATTTAGGACCGGCGGGCGAACACCATGGAGTACCCCCAATGCGCAAGATCGTCCTCACCGCCGCCACCGCCGTTCTCGGCCTCGGCATGGCAGCCCCCGCACTGGCCCAGGACGGCCCGCCCCCGCCCTCTTCCGACCGCGCGTTCAACGGCCCGCGTGCCGGCGTCCTGCTCGGCTACGACAAGCTGCAGCCCGGCAGCACCGATGGCTCGAGCATCCGCGGTGATCGCGGCGCCGACGGCCTGACCTATGGCGGCGACATCGGCTATGACATCGACACCGGCGGCCGCTTCGTGTTCGGCGTCGAAGGCGAGGTCACCGGGTCGACCAGCAAGGTCACCAACAACCCGGTCGACGCCGCCGCGCTCGGCTATGGTCGCGTCAAGGCCGGTCGTGACTTCTACGCCGGCGCGCGTGCCGGCTACAAGCTCCAGCCGACCACGCTGCTGTACGTCAAGGGCGGCTACACCAACGCCCGCCTCGACCTGACCGCCAACAACGGCACGGTCACCACCGGGCAGCATTACACGCTGGACGGCTACCGCGTCGGCGCCGGTGTCGAGCAGGCGATCACGCCGCGCACCTATGCCAAGCTCGAATATCGCTATTCGAACTACGGCAACGCCCGTCTCGAGTTCGCAAACGGCGCGAACACGAACAACTTCAGCGTCGATACGGACCGTCACCAGGTTCTGGCCGGCGTTGGTTTCCGCTTCTGATTCGGTTCGTTCCGACCGGAAAAGAGACGGCCCAGGCCTGATTTAGGTATGGGAAAGAGGGGTCGGGGCGCTTGCCCCGGCCCCTTTTATGTTTAAGGAAAGGGACACGGCGAATTGCCCCCGGTGCGCACCGGTACGGGCTGAAATTGGGGCGGCGGCCCGGGGGAACGGCATGAAGGCGACGATCGAACGCGCAACCTTGTTGAAGGGGCTCAGCCACGTCCAGTCGGTGGTCGAGCGGCGCAATACCATTCCAATCCTCTCCAACGTCCTGATCGAGGCGACCGCCGAAGGTGGCCTCAAGCTGATGGCGACCGATCTGGATCTCCAGATCAACGAGACGATCGCGGCCGCGGTCGACCAGCCCGGCTCGACCACCGTGTCGGCGCACACGCTGTTCGACATCGCGCGCAAGCTGCCCGAGGGTAGCCAGGTCTCGCTGAGCGCGGCCGAAGGCAAGATGACGATCATGGCGGGACGCGCCAAGTTCCAGCTCGGCACGCTGCCGCGCGACGATTTCCCGGTGATCGCCGAGGGCGAGCTCCCGGTCAGCTTCGAGCTGCCCGCCGAGACGCTCAAGCAGATCATCGACAAGACGCGCTTCGCGATCTCGACCGAGGAAACGCGCTATTATCTGAACGGCATCTTCTGGCACGTGTCGGAGGATCCGCTCCCCGTGCTCAAGGCCGCCGCGACCGACGGTCACCGGCTCGCGCGCGTCACCATGCCACGGCCCGACGGTGCTGAGTCGATGCCCGACATCATCATTCCGCGGAAGTGCATCGCCGAGCTGCGCAAGCTGCTCGACGAGATCGACGGCTCGGTCGGCGTGTCGATGTCGCCGACCAAGATCCGCTTCGATCTGGGGCAGGCTTTGCTGACCTCCAAGCTGATCGACGGGACCTTCCCGGACTACAGCCGCGTGATCCCGACCGGCAACGACAAGATCCTCAAGATCGACCCGCGCAGCTTCGAGGAAGGCGTCGACCGCGTCTCGACGATCGCGACCGAGAAGACCCGCGCGGTCAAGATGGCGCTCGACCGCGACAAGATCATCCTGTCGGTGAGCTCGCCCGAAAACGGCACCGCGGCGGAGGAAGTCCCCGGTGACTACACCGCGCTCGGCTTCGAGATCGGGTTCAACAGCCGCTATCTGCTCGACATCCTCGGGCAGCTGGATGGCGACACGATCGAGGTTCACCTCGCCGATGCCGCCGCGCCGACGCTGATCCGCGAGAATGACAAGTCGGCGGCGCTGTACGTGCTGATGCCGATGCGCGTCTGACCGACGCCGGTCGACGCAACGTCCGGGCGGCCGAGGATCTGGCCGCCCGCACGACGCCCTATTTCGCCCTGGTTACCGCCTCGATCTCGGCACCCCAGGGATCCTTCTCGGGCCTGGCAGTGCCATCGGGCGCGAAGTCCAGGAGCATGTCGCTCGCGCGGCGGTAGCGTGGCCATTCGGCCAGCCCGGCGCCGTTGGGATCGCCGGTCTTCGCGAAGCGGGCGATATAGCCGCTGATCGTCCTGCCCATGGCCACGTCCCGCGGGGTCGTCTGCGCGCCATATTTGATCGCGGCATTGTCGAAGAAGAACGGGATGTCGCTCGCATGGTCCGCGCCGGGGTGCTGGAGCGACGCGGCGACATAGGAGAAACGATAGGCGTAAACGGGCACGCCCTCCTCCGCGATGACCTGTGCGGCCTGCCGCGCGCCGGCGATCATGAAGCCGGTCTTCCCGCCAATGTCGTTGCTGGTCGCGCCGATCATCATCGGCACGTGCGCGAACGCGCCCGAGGCATAGGCCGTGCCGAGATCGACCGCGATCTTCCCGTCGACGACCGGGCTGCTGTAGGTCTCGGGTCCGCCCGACGCTCCGCCGCGATGGGCCAGGTTGAGCCCGTCGACGACGGTTTCCGCACTCAGGCCGCGCAGCTTGTCGATCGCGTTCGGGTCATCCGCCGCGATGCCGTGCGCTGCGGCGAAGGCGACGCCGGTCCGCTCGGCCGCCGCCAGGGTCGCCCCGGGGTCGCTCGCGCCTGCCCCGCCAGACATCACGATCGCCTTGCCGAACAAGCCCTTTGCCAGCGGGGACGTGACCATCGCATGGACCGACATGCCGCCCGCGCTTTCGCCGATGATCGTCACATTGGCCGGGTCGCCGCCAAACGCCGCGACGTTGCGCCTGACCCATTGCAGCGCGGCGATCTGATCGAGGAATCCGTAATTGGCGAGCAACCCGTGGTCGGGATCCTGCCGCGTCAGTTGCGGGTGGGCGAAGCTGCCGAACCGGCCGAGGCGGTAGTTGAAGCTGACGAACAGGACCCCCTGCTTCGCCATGTTCGCGCCGGCATAGGTCGGGGGCGATGCCCCGCCGTTGACGAACCCGCCACCGTAGATCCACACCAGCACCGGCAGCTTGCGCGCCGCGCCGGCGGCTCTCCAGACATTGGCGTAGAGGCAGTCCTCGGCGGGTTGCGTCCCGAGCGGGGCGGCGTCGCTGGGGAAGGGCAACTGCATGCAGTCATGGGCATAGCCGGTCGCATCTCGGACCGCGCGCCACGCGGCAACCGGCTGCGGTGCGCGCCAGCGCAGCGCTCCCGTCGGTGCGGCAGCGAACGGAACGCCCTTCCAGCTGAGAATGCCGTCCGCCGACGCGCCGCGGATCGGCCCGCTGTCGATCGTCACGACCGTCGGTGTGCCATCGCGCGCGACGACCGGGGCGGCGGCGGCGGCGGACAGCGTCGCGCCGACGGCGGCGAGCAGCGTGAAGACGGGACGGTTCATCGGCGAACTCCGGGGCTTTGGCAGGGACTGTACGCCGTCGCGCACGATCGTGGGACCGTCATGCTAGGTCGGAAAGGATTGCAACGGAAGGACCAGCCCCGCCGCGACGAAATAGGCGACGTCCACTTGCGCCGCGACCGCCTGGTTCAGGCGCCCGGCCGCATCCCGAAACGCGCGACCCAGCGGATGGTCGGGCACGATCCCAAGCCCGACCTCGTTCGTCACGATCGCGACGGGCAGCGGCGTATCGGCAAGCGCGGTGAGCAGTTCCCGGGTGTACCGGGCGATATCCAGGTCAGCCAGCATCAGGTTGGAGAGCCACAAGGTCAGACAGTCGACCAGGATCGCGCCAGTGCCGACCGCGCGGATCGCCTCGGGCAACCGCACCGGGCACTCGACGGTCCGCCAGCGCGGCCCGCGATCGGCACGATGGCGGGCGATCCGGTCGATCATCTCGGCATCGCCCGCCTCGGCGGTCGCGAGATAGGTCAGCGGCCCCGCGCACTGCTCGATCGAGCGTTGCGCAAGGCCACTCTTGCCGGAACGCGCGCCCCCCAGGAATAGTGTCGTTCGTGCCACGGCTTGCCCTTGTCTGAAGCGCGCTCTAGACGCGCCGATGCGACAGGTTCCCAGAGATGGGATGAAAAGGGAACCCGGAAGCGCGTCCAGGGCGCGTCACCCGGGGCTGTCCCCGCAACTGTGACCGGCGAGTCTTGCCCCGATCGTGTGCCACTGGATCCCAGGATCCGGGAAGGCCGGGCAAGACGAAGACCCGGGAGCCAGGAGACCTGCCTGTCGCGGTTGTCCTTCGTCCGGCCGGGGTGTGCCGCGCGATCGAGGGTTTCCTCGCGTGACGACATGGTTGGGGTCGTGCGTGGTCGGAAGCTCTTTCGCCCCGATGCGCGCGTGATCCCGGAGCTGTTGCGAAGGGGGAAACACGTGAAGACCTGTGCCTATCTGATCTGGCTGCCGTGCATCGGCATGGCGGCCCCCGCGCTTGCGCAAAGCGCGCAGTCGACCGGCGGCCTGGAGAAAGCGGCCGACGCGGCGCAGGACATCGTCGTCACCGCCAATCGCGCGGCACGCCCTTCCGACACGGTCGGGCAGTCGGTCACCGTGCTCGACACCGCGACGATCACGCAGCGGCAGGCGGTGGTCGTCTCCGACCTGCTGCGCCAGACCCCGGGCGTCACGGTGGTGCGCAATGGCGGCATCGGGACCACGACCTCGGTCAGCATCCGTGGCGCCGAGAGCGACCAGACCGTCGCGCTGATCGACGGGATCAAGCTCAACGATCCGTCCTCGCCGGGCGGGGGGTTCAACTTCGGCGGGCTGATGATCGGCAATATCGCGCGGATCGAAGTGCTGCGCGGCGCGCAATCGGTGCTGTGGGGCAGCCAGGCGATCGGTGGCGTGGTCAACCTCATCACGCGCCAGCCGACCGAGCATGTCGCGATCAACGCGCGCGCCGAGGGTGGCGGCTATGGCACCGGCCAGGGCTTCGCCAACGTCTCCGGCAAGGTCGGGCCGGTGTCGGCGAGTGTCGGCGGCGGCTATTATACCACCGACGGCGTCTCGGCCTACGCCCCGGGACCGGAGCGCGACGGTTTCCGCACCTACGCCGCCAACGGCAGCCTCGGCATCGCGCTCGCCAGCACCGTCTCGATCGACCTGCGGGGGTTCTACAGCAACGGCCGCACCGACATCGATGGCTTCCCGCCCCCCGACTACAGCTTCGGCGACACCCGCGAGTATGGCGAGTCCGCACAGTGGCTCGGCTATGCCGGGCTCAACGCCGCGGTGTTCGATGGCCATTTCCGCAACCGCTTCGGGTATGCGCATACCGACACCGACCGCCGCAACATCGACCCCGACGGGACCCCGACCGAGACCTTCCGGGGAGTCGGCCGCAACGACCGGATGGAATATCAGGGCACGCTCGACGTCACGTCCGCGGTGTTCACGACCTTTGGCGCCGAACGCGAAGTCTCGCGCTTCGCGACTTCCAGCTACGAGGGGCCGGTCACGCGCGGACGGGCCCGGCTGTTCAGCGTCTACGGGCAGCTGTCGGTAACCCCGATCGCCGGGCTGACCGCGACCGGCGGCGTGCGGCATGACGATCACTCCATCTTCGGCGGCGCGACGACCTTCTCGGGCAGCGGGGTCTATTCCCCGAACGAAGGCGCGACCACGTTCCGCGCGAGCTATTCCGAAGGGTTCAAGGCGCCGACCCTGTACCAGCTGCAAAGCGAGTACGGGAATGCCCGGCTGGCCCCGGAGCGGTCGCATGGCTGGGATGCCGGGATCACGCAGAAGGCGCTCAACGGCGCGGTCGAGGCGAGCGCGACGTGGTTCCATCGCACCTCGACCGATCTCATCACCTTCGTCTCGTGTGACACGACGCTGACCGGGATTTGTACGGATCGGCCGTTTGGCACGTACGACAACGTTGCGCGGACACGCGCGCAGGGCGTCGAACTGACGCTGCTGCTCCGCCCGGTGGAGGCATTGAGCGTCAGCACGAGCTATACGTATCTGGACGCGACCGACCGCTCGGCGGGCTCCGCGACGTTCGGCCGCAAGCTCGCGCGGCGGCCGGACCAGAGCATCACGGTCAATGCCGACTATCGCTGGGGCTTCGGGCTGACGACCGGCGCGACGCTGACATCCGTCGGCGACAGCTTCGACAATGCGTCGAACGCGCGGCGGCTCGACGGCTATGTGCTCGCGGACCTGCGCGCGTCCTTTCCGGTCACCAAGAGGGTCGAGGTGTACGGTCGGATCGAGAACGTGCTCGATACGCACTACCAGACGATCTACCAATATGGGCAGCCCGGCCGCGCCGCCTTTGGCGGCATCCGGCTGACCTATTGACCGCCCGATGACACCCCGCGACCTCGCCCTGTTTCACGCCCACGGCGGACGGGTCGAGGCTGCGCGGGCCGCGTTCGGGCGGGCGGACTGGATCGACCTGTCGACCGGGATCGCACCCTGGCCGTGGCCGGTGGCGGGGGTCGATCCGGGCTGGGAGCGGTTGCCCGAGCCGGGGGCGATCGCCGCACTCGAGGCAGCGGCGGCGGACGCGTTCGGGGTGGCCGATCCGGCACAGGTCGTTGCGGTGCCGGGGACCGACCTGGCGATGCGGGTGCTCGCGTCGTTGCTGGGGGCGAAGCGGGCGTGCGTGGTGCGACCGGGCTATGCGGGGCATCTGGCAGCGTGGCCGGACGCGGTGGCGGTTTCGGCGGATGCGGTGGGTGTCCAGACCTTCGACCAAGACCGTTTTCCCGCGCAGGCGGGAATCCAGGGTAACAGGTGCTGCGCCGGCAACCCTGGATTCCCGCCTGCGCGGGAAAACGGCACTGCGGAAACGGGTCTTTCGCTCGACAGCGACCTGCTGGTGCTCGCCTCCCCCTCCAACCCCGACGGCCGCGTCACCGATCCTGCCCTGCTGCGCGATCTCTCGACCACGATGACCGTCGTCGTCGACGAAGCCTATGCCGACCCCGCCCCCGGCCTGTCCCCCCGCGCGAGCGACCGGCTGATCGTGCTGCGCTCGTTCGGGAAATTCTACGGGCTCCCCGGCGTGCGGCTCGGCTTCGTCGTTGCCGGCCAGGATCTTGCAATACGCCTGCGCGCCATGCTCGGCGACTGGCCGGTCTCGTCCGCCGCCGTCGCGATCGGCACGGCCGCCTATCGCGACCACGGCTGGCGCCAGGCGCAAGCCGCGCGGATCGCGGAGACCGGCACGCTGCTCGATGACGTGCTGCGCGGCGCCGGGCTCGACCTGATCGGGCATGCGCCATTGTTCCGGCTGATTGCCTGCAGCGCGGCAACTCGCCTGTTCGAGACGCTTGCACGCCATGCGATCCTGACCCGCCCTTTCGCCGATCAGCCCGACCGGCTCCGCATCGGCCTGCCGCGCGGTGCGGCTGGCCTCGTCCGTCTTGCCACCGCGCTCGAGGAGTTCTCCCGATGACGACCGAAACCCCGGAAGATTTCGCCCGCCACAACGCGCGCAGCAAACGCATCGCCGCCGCGCGCGAGCGGATGCAGGCGCGCCGCACGCTCGAGCGCGGGTTGCTGATCGTCCACACCGGCAACGGCAAGGGCAAGTCCTCGTCCGCCTTCGGCATGGCGATCCGCAGCATCGGCTGGGGGATGAAGGTCGCGATCCTGCAATATGTGAAGGGCAAGTGGGAGACGGGCGAGCGCAATTTCTTCGAGGCGCATCCCGATCTCGCGACGTTCGAGGTGATGGGCGAAGGCTTCACCTGGGACACGCAGGACCGCGCACTCGACATCGCCGCTGCGCGTGCGGCGTGGGAGCGGTCGAAGGCGATGATCCTCGATCCCGCGATCGACTTCGTGATCCTCGACGAACTCAACATCGTGCTGCGCAACGACACGCTGCCGATCGCCGAGATCGTCGCATTCCTCAAGGAGCGCCCGCTCACCAAGCACATCTGCATCACCGGGCGCGGCGCGAAGCCCGAGCTGCTCGAGATCGCCGACCTCATCACCGATTTCACCGAGGTGAAGCACCCGTATAATGCCGGGTTCGCGGCGCAGAAGGGCGTCGAGTTTTGATCCGTCCGGTCGCCCTGCCGCTGGCAGCGGCGGTGCTGGCGTCGGCCGCGCCGGTGCGCCCGCCGCGGATCGTGTCGATCAACCCGTGTATCGATGCCGTACTGGTGCGGGTCGCCGACCCCGCGCAGATCGCGGGGATCAGCCATTATTCGCAGGATCCGCGCGCGACCTCGATCCCCCTCGCCGTCGCCAACCGCTTCCGCGCGACTTCCGGGACCGCCGAGGAAGTCGTCGCGCTGCGGCCCGACGTGGTGCTGACCGGGCCGCATACCGAACCCGCGACGGTCGCCGCGCTCAAGCGGCTGCATATCCGGCTCGTCCAATTTGCGGTGCCGGAGTCGGTCGCCGAAAGCATCGTGCAGGTCCGCGACATTTCCGCCGAGACCGGGCATCCGGCGCGGGGCGCTGCGCTCGCGGCACGGATCGCGGCGGCGGCGGCGCCATCGCACGCCGCCCCGCTGCCCGCGCTGATCTGGCAATCCGGCGGGCTCGTGCCCGGCAGCGGGACGCTTCCCGACGAACTGCTGCGCCGCGCGGGGTTCCGTAACATGAGCGCGGCTTACGGCCTCAAGAAATGGGACGTGCTGCCGCTCGAATATCTCGTCGCGCGGCCGCCGCGCGTGCTGCTGTCGGTCGCCGCCGCCGAGGTGGGCGAAGACCGGCTCACCTCGCATCCCGCGGTCAGGCGGCTCGCCCGGCGGATCGTCGTCGCGACCTATCCGGCGCGCTTGATGAATTGCGGCGGGCCGACGATCATCGATGCGATGGCGCGCCTGAACCAGGTGCGCGGCGGGTTCGCCGCATGACCCGGCTCAATCTCGGCCTGCTGCTGGCGCTGGTCTGCGCGGCGGGCCTGTCGGTCGCGGCGGGCAAGGTGTGGGTGCCGCTCGACGCATGGACCGCCGCCGACCCGCGCTCGATCATCATCGTCGAGCTGCGCCTCCCGCGGACGCTGCTCGCGCTGCTCGTGGGCGGCGCGCTCGGGCTGTCGGGGGCGGTGATGCAGGGCTATCTACGCAATCCGCTCGCCGATCCCGGGCTGTTCGGCGTGTCGTCGGGGGCGGCGCTGGGAGCGGTGGTATCGCTCTATTTCGGTTTTGCCGCGCGGCTGTGGTTGCTGCCGGGGTTTGCGTTGATCGGTGCCGGCGCGACGATGGCCTTGCTCGCGGTGATTGCCGGGCGGTCGGGTAGCCTGATCCTGTTCACGCTGGCGGGGATGATCCTGACCAGCATCACCGGTTCGCTGACCGCGCTCGCGATCAGCCTTGCGCCGACGCCGTTCGTTTCATCGCAGATCGTGACCTGGCTGATGGGCGCGCTGACCGATCGCAGCTGGGACGACGTTACGGTCGCCCTGCCGTTGATCCTGGTCGGCAGCGCGCTGCTCGCCACGACGGCGCGGTCGCTCGATGCGCTGACGCTGGGAGAGCAGGCGGCGCGGTCGGTCGGGGTCGATCCCGGGCGGTTGCAGCTGGTGGTGATCGCCGGGACCGCCTTGTGCGTCGGCGCGGCGGTGGCGTCGGCGGGGATCATCGGGTTCGTCGGGCTGATCGTGCCGCACCTCGTCCGCCCGTTCGCGGGCAACCGGCCGTCGGCGATCCTGCTGCCCGCCGCGCTGGGCGGCGCGGTGCTGCTGACGGTGGCGGACAGCCTGGTCAGGCTCGCGCCCACGGTGAGCGAATTGCGGCTGGGGATCGCCATGTCGATGCTCGGCGGACCGTTCTTCCTGTACCTGCTGATCCGCATGCGCCGGCGGCTCGCATGAGCCGCCTCGCGGCCGAGGGCATCGGGCTGTCGCTGGATGGCAAGCGCGTGCTCGACGATGTCCGTCTTGCGTTCCGGCGCGGGCGCGTGACCGCCTTGCTGGGCCCGAACGGCGCGGGGAAGAGCACGCTGCTCGCGTGCCTTGCCGCCCTGCGCACGCCCGACGACGGTGCGGCGACGCTCGACGGGACCGACGTGCAGCGGATCGACCGTCGCGTCCGCGCGCGCGCGATCGGGCTGCTGCCGCAGGCGGCGGACGTGCACTGGAATATCGACGTGGCCACGCTGGTCGGGCTCGGTCGCCTGCCGCATCGCGGACGCTGGGGCGAGACGGCGGCGGATCGGGCGGCGGTCGCGCGCGCGCTTGCCGCGACCGACATGACCGGCTTTGCCAGAAGCGGCATCGAGCATCTGTCCGGCGGCGAACGCGGCCGCGCGTTGCTGGCGCGCGTTCTGGCGGGCGAGCCCGACTGGCTGCTCGCCGACGAACCGCTCGCCAGCCTCGATCCCGGGCACCAGCTGGACGTGCTCGCGCGGTTGCGGCTGATTGCGGCCCAAGGAAGCGGGGTCGTGCTCGTGCTGCACGACCTTCATCTCGCCGCCCGCATCGCCGACGATGCGGTGTTGCTGCGCGACGGAAAGGTGGTTGCCGCCGGCCCGGCCGCCGACGTGCTGACCGCACCGTTGATCGCCGCGGCGTACGGCGTGGATGTCGAGATCGGGCTGACCCCGGCGGGATATCGCTTCATCCTGCCGATCGCGCGATGAGCCATGCCGTCCTGCTCCTCCTCATGCTGATCGCGGAGGCGGCGCTGGGCTATCCGCGCGGCTGGCCGCATCCGGTGGTGGCGGTGGGCGCGCTCATCGCCGCGCTCGAACAACGATGGAACAGGGGCGACGCCCGCCGCCAGCGCATCGCGGGGGTCGCGCTGCTCGCGGTGCTGGTCCTCGCATCGACGGCCGTCGGCAGCGCGATCGAGCGGATCGCCGGGGACGGCTGGACGCTGGTGATCGTCGTCGCGGCGGGCACCACCGGTCTGGCGCAGCGCAGCCTGGACGAGCATGTCGTCGCGGTATGGCGGCCGCTTTCCGTTGGCGACCTGCCCGCCGCGCGGACCGCCGTGGGCCGGATCGTCGGGCGCGATACCGCCACGCTCGACGATGCCGGGATCGCCACCGCCGCGATCGAAAGCCTTGCCGAAAGCTTCTGCGACGGCGTCGTCGCGCCCGCTTTCTGGTTCCTGCTCGGCGGCCTGCCCGGCCTGTTCGCGGCGAAGGCGATCAACACCGCCGATTCGATGATCGGCCACCGCACGCCGCGGTATCGCTGGTTCGGCTGGGCGGCGGCGCGTGCCGATGATGGCGTGAACTGGATTCCCGCGCGCCTGTCCGGCGGGTTGATCTGTCTCGCCGGACGCGGCGGGTGGCGCACGATGGTGCGCGACGCGCGACACCATGCCTCCCCCAACGGTGGCTGGCCCGAGGCGGCGATGGCCGGCGCGCTCGGATGCCGGCTGGGCGGGCCGGTCCGCTATGACGGGGAGCCGGCTCCGCGCGCGACGCTCGGTGAGGGGCCGCGGCCCGATGCCCGCGACCTGCTGCGCGCGGTGCGGGTCTATCGGATGGCGTGCGGATCGTTATGGCTGGTCGTCGGGGGGATCGCATGGCTGCGATAATGCTGCAGGGAACGGGATCGGATGTCGGCAAGTCGGTCCTGGTGGCGGGACTGTGCCGCCTGCTCTCCGATCGCGGGCTCCGCGTGCGCCCGTTCAAGCCGCAGAACATGTCCAACAACGCCGCGGTCACCGCCGATGGCGGCGAGATCGGACGGGCGCAGGCGTTGCAGGCGATCGCCGCCCGGGTCGCTGCCAGCGTCGACATGAACCCCGTGCTGCTCAAACCGCAGAGCGACCGCACCGCGCAGCTCGTCGTCGGCGGCAAGGCACGCGGGACGATGGGCGCGGGCGATTACTGGCGCCGGAAGCCGATGCTGCTGCCCGACGTGCTTGCCGCCTATCATCGCCTCCGGGCCGAGGCGGACATCGTGGTGGTCGAGGGCGCTGGCTCGCCCGCTGAGATCAACCTGCGCGCGAGCGACATTGCCAACATGGGCTTCGCGCGCGCCGCCGGCGTGCCGGTCGTGTTGGTCGGCGACATCGATCGCGGCGGTGTGATCGCGGCGCTGGTCGGCACGCAGGCGGTGATCGCTCCCCAGGATGCCGCGATGATCCGCGGGTTCCTGATCAACAAGTTTCGCGGCGACGTGGCGTTGTTCGACGACGGGTTGGCCGCGATCACCACGCGGACCGGGTGGCGCAGCATCGGGGTGGTGCCGTGGCTGGCGGATGCGGCCCGCCTGCCCGCCGAGGATGCGGTCGCGCTCGGGCGCGACCCGGGCGATGGCGACGGTCCGCTGATCGCGGTGCCGATGCTGTCACGGATCGCCAATTTCGACGACTTCGACGCGCTGGCGCACGAACCGGGCGTCCGGCTGACGCTGGTTCCCCCGGGCCAGCCGCTGCCCGGCGATGCGGCACTCGTCATCCTGCCGGGGACCAAGGCGACCATCGCGGATCTGGCGTTCCTGCGGGCGCAGGGCTGGGACGGAGACCTGGCGGCGCACGTCCGCCGGGGCGGGCGCGTGCTCGGCATTTGCGGCGGCTACCAGATGCTCGGCCGCACGATCGCGGATCCGGACGGGATCGAAGGACCGGCGGGCGCGGTCGAGGGGCTGGGCATGCTGCCGGTGACGACCGTGATCCGCGGCGACAAGTCGACGCGACCGATCGCGGGGCGGTTCCTTGCGGGTGACGTCCCCTTTGCGGGCTATGAAATCCATGTTGGCGTGACGACCATCGATCCGGGAGCGCCCGCGATGCTGCGGTTCGGCGACGGAACGCACGATGGCGCAACCGCCCGCGACGGGCAGATCGCCGGATGCTACGTCCACGGCCTGTTCGACCGCGCGGACGCCCGCGCGCATCTCATCGCCAGCCTCGGCGCGACCTCGGACGGACTGGACCGGCGGGAGACGATCGACACCGCGCTCGATGCAATCGCCGCCACGCTGGAACGCGTGCTCGACGTGGACGCATTGCTCGCCATCGCAAAGGAAGCGGAATGATCGACGAACAGGCACTATGGGCGCATCTCGACGCGCTCGCCAAGCCACGCCGCAGCCTCGGGCGGCTGGAACAGCTCGCGGTTACGCTGGCGCTGACGCAGGCCCGGCGCGATCCGCGGACACGACCGCGGCGGGTCGTGCTGTTCGCCGGCGACCATGGCTGCGTCGCCGATGGCGTGTCGGCATGGCCCTCGGCCGTGACCGGCATGATGGTCGGCACGATCCTGTCGGGCACCGCCACCAGCAACGCGCTGGCGGCAACCCACGAGTGTCCGCTGCGGCTGGTCGATGTCGGCGTGGCCGGGCCGCGCGCGATCGATCCCCCTGCTTTCTTCCGGGATGCCCGCATCGGCGACGGAAGCGCCAGCCTGGCGCACGGTCCGGCGCTGACCCGCGACCAGTTCGAGGGGGCATGGCACGTCGGCGTGGAGGAGGCCGACCGGGCCGTCGCGGAGGGCGCGGCGGTGCTGATCGCCGGCGAGATGGGGATCGGCAACACCACCCCCGCCGCGTGCCTGACCGCCCTGCTGACGGGGATCGATCCCGATGCGGCCGTCGGCCGCGGCGCGGGTGCGGACGATGCGATCCTCGCGACCAAGACGCAGGTCGTGACCCGCGCCGTGACGCGCGCGGCCGTGCTGCTGGACGCCGACGCGGTGGCCGCGATCGCCTCGGTCTGCGGCTATGAGATCGCGGCGATGGCGGGCTTCTACGCGCGAGGGGGCGCGCTCGGCTGCACGCTCCTGCTCGATGGCTATGTCGCCACCGCCGCCGCCCTGGTGGCCGAACGGCTCCGGCCGGGCACGCGGCGGCGCATGATCGCGGGGCATCGGTCGGCCGAGCCGGGGCATGCCGCCGCGCTGGACTCGCTCGGCCTGGAGCCGGTGCTGGCGTGGGACATGCGTCTGGGTGAGGCGAGCGGTGCGCTCGTGGCGTTGCCGCTGCTCGACGCGGCCGCCGCGCTGCTGACCGACGTCGCGCGGCTCGATGCGATCGGCGCGGATCGGGCGGACTGAGATGGCGCGCGCGCCGTCCTGGGCACCGCCGTTGCTCGCGCTGCAGTTTCTGACGCGGGTGCCGGTGCCGATGCTCGCGCGGCTGTCGGCGGAACAGGCCGCCGATGGCCTTGCGCGCGCGATGGCGTGGCTGCCGCCGGTGGGGTCGCTGGTCGGGCTGGCGACGGCGGGCGTGTTCGCGGGCGCCGGCACGGTGTGGCCGCCGGTCGTCGCAGCGGTGCTGGCGTTGATGGTCGAGGGCGTGCTGACCGGCGCGTTCCATGAGGATGCGGTCGCCGATTTCTGCGATGCGTTCGGCGGCACCGCCCACGGCGAGACCGCGCTGCGGATCATGAAGGACAGCCGGATCGGCAGCTACGGCACACTCGGGCTCGGGCTGGCGGTCGCGCTGCGGCTTGCGGCGATCGTCGTGCTCCCGGCGGGACTCGCGGTCGCGGCGATCGTCGCCGCCGCAACGATGGGACGGCTGTGCGCGGTGGTGCTCGCGGGGATCGTCGCGCCGGTGCGGGGGGACGGGATGGCGGTGCGCGCGGGGAAGGTGCCGCTCGGGCGGGTGCTGCTCGCGGTTGCCCTGGCGGTGCCGGGTTCCGTGCCGCTGCTGCTGCTGCGCCCGGTGGCGATGCTGGCGTGCCTGCTGGTCGGGGCGGTGTTCCTGCTCTGGCTGGCCGGGTTCCTGCGGCGGCGGATCGGCGGAAGTACCGGCGACTGCCTCGGGTTTGCGGCCTATGTCGGGCAGCTCGTCGTGTTGCTCGCGGCGGCGGCGTGAGCGGGACGGTGCTGCTCGTACGGCATCCGCCGGTCGCGCTCGCTTGGCGCCAGCGCTGCTATGGCCGCGCGGACATGGGGTGGAGCCGCGCGGGTCTGGCGATGGCACGGCACCTGGCGGAGGATCTTGCGGCACGGCCGATCGATGCGATCGTTCATTCGGGCGCGCGGCGGACGGCGCGCCTGGCGGCGATGATCGCGCGGCGGAGCGGGGTTCCGGCGCACGTCGATGCCGGCTGGCTGGAGCGCGATTTCGGCACGTGGGAAGGGCGGACGTGGCAGGCGATCTGGCGCGAGACTGGCGATCTGATGGACCGGATGATGACCGATCCGGCGGGGTTCGGCCCGGGTGGGGGGGAGACGGGGCGGGATCTCTCGGAGCGCGCCTGTGCCGCGTGGGAGCGATTGCCGATGGCGGGGACGACGTTGGTGATCGCGCACGGGGGCCCGATCGCGGCGGTACGGGCGTGGCGGGCGGGTGCACCGCTGGAGGCGATGGTGCGGTTCATCCCGGCGTGTGGGGAGGTAGTGGAAGTTTTGCGGACTTAGCCCCTCCCCTGAAGGGGAGGGGCTTTCAGGCGGGTGCGCCGCTGAAGGCGAGGGTGCGCTTGATTTCTGCGTGCGGGGATGTGGTGAAGGTTTTGCGGAAAGGGACTTCTTGGCCCCTCCCCTTCAGGGGAGGGGTTGGGGTGGGGAAGTGCCTCGCAGAGAGGATGGCGTACTGGACTGCCCTACCCCCAACCCCTCCCCTGAAGGGGAGGGGCTTCCAGGCGGGTGCGCCGCTGAAGGCGAGGGTGCGCTTGGTTCTGCGTGCGGGGAAGTGGTGGAGGTTTGGCGGACGGAGGCACTTAGCCCCTCCCCTTCAGGGGAGGGGTTGGGGTGGGGAAGTGCCTCGCAGAGCGGTTGGCGTACTGGACTGCCCCACCCCCAACCCCTCCCCTGAAGGGGAGGGGCTTCCAGGGGGGTGTGCCGCTGAAGGCAAGGGTGCGCTTGATTTCTGCGTGCGGGGATGTGGTAGAGGTTTGGCGGAAAGGGAAATCTTAGCCCCTCCCCTTCAGGGGAGGGGTTGGGGTGGGGCAGTGCCTCGCAGAGAGGTCGGCGTACTGGACTGCCCCACCCCCAACCCCTCCCCTGAAGGGGAGGGGCTTAAGATGATCAGCCGTCGCTAGAAGCACTCCCTCCACGCACGACCGTCCCGCCCTTCATCACGAACGACGGATGCTCGAGCGTCCGGATATCCGCCAGCGGATCGCCGTCGACCGCGACCAGATCGCCGTACCGCCCGACCGCGATCGCGCCGACGTCCCCGGTGCGATCCAGCGCCTGCGCCGCGCTGCTCGTGGCGGCCTGGATCGCCTCCATCGGAGTCATCCCCCATTCGACCATCTTCGCGAACTGGAGCGCGTTGTTGCCGTTGGGATAGACGCCCGCATCGGTCCCGAACAGCATCTTGACCCCCGCTGCATGCGCCGCGCGAAAGGTCTGGCGCTGCTTCAGGCCGATCGCGCGCTCCTTGTCGAGGCTCTCCTGGAACACGCCGTTCTTTGCGCCTTCACCGAGGATATAGTCGTCGTCATAGATATCCATGTCGAACCACGCGCCATGTTCCTTGGCGAGCTTGAACGAGGTCGCGTCGGCAAGGCTCGCATGCTCGACCGTATCGACCCCGGCGCGCAGCGCGTCGTTGATCCCCGCGGTCCCGTGCGCATGGACCGCAACGCGCATCCCGAGCATGTGCGCCTCGTCGACGATCGCCTTGATCTCGTCATAGCTCAACTGCTGCGCGCCGACCGAGTCGGTCTTGGACAGCACGCCACCGGTCATGCACACCTTGACCACCTGCGCACCGTATTTGCGGATCGTGCGGACCGCCGCGCGGAACCCCTCGGGCGAATTGGCGATCTGCGGGGCGGGGACCGTGATCGACGGTGGGAATTCGGTCGCGTCGCAATGCCCGCCGGTCACGCCGAGCGCATAGGTCGCGGGAACGATCCGCGGGCCTGGGATCTCGCCGCGCTCGATCCCCTGCTTGATCCCGACGTCGGCATAGCCGCTCGAGCCGACGTTGCGCACCGTCGTGAAGCCGGCATTCAACGTCTTGCGCGCATTGGCGACGCCAAGCACGGTCCAGTAACTGTCGGTGAATTCGAGCCCGCGATAGCCGCTGAGCGTCGGGTCGCTGGTCAGGTGGACGTGCATGTCGATCAGCCCCGGGAGCACCGTCCGATTGCCGAGGTCGATCCGCTCGGCACCCGCCGGAACCGCGTCGCCGCGCTTGCCGACCGTCGCGATCCGCCCGTCGACGATCACGATCTGCGCATCGTCGACGCGCTTGCCCCCGAGCACGTCGATCATGTGCGCGGCGGTGACGACCACGGTCCTGGCGGATGCAGGCACGGCACCCGCCATCAGGGCCGCGGCCGCGATGGGCAGGCAGGAGCGGAAACGCATGCAGGATACTCTCACGAAGAAATTGAAACCAAAGCCTTAAATCAGAATTTCGCGCCCGCGCGAAGACCGATCGTGCGCGGCGTGTTGGTCACGATATACGGCCGCTGCCCGCAACTGCCGCATTCCTGGAACCGCGACAGCTGCGCGCGCTCGTCGAACGCATTCTGCGCGAACAGCTCGAACGTGTAGCGCGAGAATTCCGCACCGATCGCGAAATTGGCGGTCGTATAGGGCGCGAGCCGGCCCTGCAGTTCGGCCGGATTGACGATCGCACCCGTGCCCGCCTGCACGATCGCGGTGCGGATGTCGGACGAGGCCGAGCTCTGGTGCGTCACCAGCGCCTGGACATAGGCCTTCGCCGTCCCGACCGGCTTGGTGTAGCGCGCATTCCCGCTGATCTTGAACCGCGGCGTCACCGGCAGGCGCGTGCCCGCGGGCGCGCTGATGAAGTTGCCCGCCCCGCTGCAGCTGAAGGTCGGGTCAGCGGCCGAGCACAGGTTCCGTCGCGTCTTGGCATCGGTATAGGATCCCGCCGCGGTCAGCGCGAAGCCCCCGCGCGACAGCGTGACGTCCGATTCCACCCCCCGGATCCGCGCATCCGGACCATTCTGGATTTCGGTGAAGCTGTTCTGCCCGAGGAAGGCGAACTGGAACGCCTTCCAGTCCTGCTGATAGACCGCGCCGTTGAAGCGCAGCAACCCGTGGAGCAGCGTCGTCTTCCAGCCGACTTCATAGTTGATCAGCGTATCCGCGGCATAGGGCGCGACGGTCGCGCGGCGGTTGATCCCGCCCGGGCGGAAGCCCTTGGACACGGTGCCGTACAGCATCACCTTGTCGATCGGCTTCCACGTCGCGTTGAAGCGATAGGTCGCGCCCTGTCCGTCGATCTTGCGCGGCGAGAGCGCGCCGCTCGCATATTGCGCGAGGTTGGTACACGGGCTGTCGGCGACGGTCGCGGGAAGCAGCGTCCCGGTCGGATTATCGCGCAGCACCTGCCCGGTGGTGGTGTAGCAACCGGCGACTCCCGTCTTCGAACTGCCCGCGGCGTTATACGGCGGCCCGTTGAAATCACGCCCGAACCCGAAGAACCCGATCAGCGAATTGTCGAAGATATAGGCGCGCCCGCCAGCGGTCAGCGTCAGGCGTGGGAGCAGGTCGAAACTCGCCTCGCCGAACACTGCATAATCCTTGTCGACGCGGTGCTGCTGCGTGAGCCAGAGTGTGCCCGGATGCCCGTTGACCGACAACGTGTCGGCAAGTCCGGGAACCTGGTAATCTTGGTGGATCGCGTTGCTCTGCCGCTGGTAGAAGGCGCCCGCGACGACACGAAAGCGTTCGTCCTGCGGCGAGGCGATACGGAGTTCCTGGCTGGTCTTCTTGAAATGGTCGGTCGCGACGATGTGCTGGCGCGAGTCGATCTGTTGCCCGGCGTTGTTCTGGAAGTAGAAATAGCCCGCGATCCCGCCGACCGAGGAATAGAGCGAGTCATACGCCTCGGCATAATCGGTATAGTCGGAGGACTGGGTGTCGCGCCGATCGAAATAGGCGCCGGCATAGGTCACGTCCCAATTGCCGACCTTGCCCTGGATCGTCAGCGCCGCCTGGACATAGCGATCGCGGCGATATTCGGGGAAGAAGTGCTGGACCTGCAGGTCGCCGACCTTGGGATCGTAGCCGAAGCTGCCGTGGTTGCGCTGTTCCTGATACAGCACGGTCGGCGTGACGGTCCAATTGTCGTCGAGGTCGATCTTGAGCGCGGCACGGCCGCCCCAAATATCGGAATCGTTATAGTCCTTTTTGACATAGGCAGCGTTGTTCGCGGTGATGCCACCGATGAAGCTGCGCGTGCCGGCGACGTTGTCGATATAGCCGGCGTCATGCTGATAGAAGCCGACCACGCGCAGCGCGGCTTGCGTCGACAGCGGGATGTTGAGCATCCCCTCCAGCCGACCGCCCTGCCCGCCGGACTTGACGGTGTTCGCCTCGGCATCGACCCGGCCGTAGAAGCTCCCCACGTCGGGCTTGTTGGTGATGATGCGGATCGTGCCCGCTTCCGACGACGCACCGTACAGCGTGCCCTGCGGCCCGGCGAGGCTCTCGATCCGCGCGACGTCGTAGATGTGGATGTCGGGGGTGCCGCCGATCGTCGTCACCGGTTGCTCGTCGAGATAGACGCCGACCGAGGGGAGCGACCCCGAATGGTTGCCGTCCCCGCCGCTCGCGACGCCGCGCATGTAGATCGTCGTCACGCCCGGCTGCGAGCTCTGGAACGCGACCGAGGGGAGCAGCTGCGAATAATCGGCGAAGCTGGTGACGTTGAGCTGGTCGAGCTTGCGCGTGCCGAGCGCCTGGATGCTGATCGGCACGTTCTGGATGTTCTCGTCGCGCTTCTGCGCGGTGACGATGATGTCGCCTTGCTCCTCGGGCGCCGGAGCAGCCGCTGGGACGGAGGCCGTCGCGGTCTGCGGAGAGGCCGGCGCGCCGATCGCCGCGCACGACACCATCAATGCCGCAATGCTTGCCCGACGCGTTGAACGATACATAAAGACCCCCCAGTCCGAAACTATGTTGCGAAGCTGCACGCCCCGACACGAAGGGTCAATATGACACTTCCGCGATAGGACGTTCGCATGTGCAGCGTGACAGTTTTGCCACGTGGCCGGTCAGGCGGCGGGCGGTGCCGCCGGATAATGGTCGAGCACGGCCCCCAGGGCTGACCGGAGCCCGCCGAGATGCCGCTCGAACGGCTGCCATGCGCGCGTTCCCTCCTGGAAGATCGGCTGGCGGACCTGTTCCGAACTCGCGGTCCGGATCGAGCGGCGCGTTTCGTAGAAGGCGAGGCAGGCCGGATCGAAGGTCAGGGCGCACGCATCCAGCAGGCTGCGGACTTCCGCCTCGGTGTCCGACACCATGCGCTCGTACAGGACGCGGTGGATCCGGCCCGGCGCGATACGATCGACATGCGCCATCAACCGCACGTAATCGCGGTAATAGCGCCCCATGTCGTCGAGCGCGTAGCTGAACGCCTGGCCGCGCGCGAAATGCTGCTTGAAGTTGGAGAAGCAGCAGCCGAGCGGATGACGGCGCGCATCGATGATCTTCGCATTGGGCAGCATCAGCAGGATCAGCGGGACGTGTGCCCAGTTGTTGGGGAGCTTGTCGATGAAGAACGGGCGGTCGGTCCGCCGCTGCACCGCGGCGCGTTCCAGATAGTCCTCGCCCATCCGCCGCAGCGTCGCCGCGTCGAGCGCCGCGATCCCCGCCGGATAATCCGTCACCCGCCGCGCGAGGGCCGGAATGTCGGGCAGCTCGGACGTGCCTTCGACCAGCGGATGGCTCGACAGGATCTGCTCGACGAGCGTCGACCCGGCGCGCGGCATACCCAGGATGAAGATCGGATCGGGCGCCGGACAGCCCTGGCCGGCGCGCGCGGCGAGGAACGGCGCATCGACCGTCGCGATGCTGCGATCGACGAAGGCGCTGGTTTCATCCGCGGCGTAGACCAGCGTCTTCCGCCGCAACGCGTTGCCCGCCGCATAATGGCCGAAGGCGGCATCCGCAGCACCACGATCTTCCAGCGCCTTGCCCAGCGCGAAATCGAGATGGAAATGGTCCTCGTCGCTGAGGCCGTCGTGCGCGAGCGCGGCTTCCATCGCGGCGATGTCCGCCTTGGCGAAGACCAGCGTCTTGAGATTGGCAAGGCTCCACCAGGCTTCGCCCAGCGTCGGCGTGATCGCCACGGCGCGACGATAAGCGGCGATCCCGTCCGCCTGGCGTCCGACGGTCTTGAGCATGTGGCCATAGCTCATCCAGACGCGCGGCTGGTTCGGCGCGGTCTTGAGCACGGTTTCATAAAGCATGATCGCATCGTCGAACCCGCCGACCCGGCCGAGGGCGGCCGCCTTCAGGTTGGCATGGCCGGCATGATCGGGTTCTTCCTCGAGCAACGTGTCGAGCTCGGCGATCGCCTCCATCGGGCGATTGAGCCGATACAGCACGATCGCCAGGTTCGCGCGCGCGGCGTGAAAGGCGGGGGACACTTCCAGCGCGCGCCGGAGCAGCGTCTCGGCGTCCTTGTACCGCCCGATCCGGCCAGCGAGCTCGGCCAGCATCCGCATCGCGGGGGCATCGAACGGATCTTCCTTGAGATGCGCGCGCAGCAGGGGCTCGGCGTCCGACAGGCGGTTGTCGTGCAGCGCGAGCGCCGCTTCCATCAGCCGGGGGTGCCAGCGCGGCGTGGAGACGGCGGAGACGGTCGTGGACATCGCTGCGCTACAGACCATGATGCAGCGGCGTGATCAAGCGGCGGCTGGAGGTTTGGCGCGCAATGCCGATACCCAGCCGATAGCCTGCCGATCACCGCCCCCGCGGCGCGAAGGCGTTGCCATCCGCCGCGCCCTCGCCGATGATGCGGCATGCCAAGCCCGACCCAGACCGACGACGCGCTCGTAGCGCGGATCGCCGCCGACCCCCGCTACGCCGCGCTGGTGCGCGACCGGCAGCGCTTCTCGTGGATTCTCACCGCGATCACCGTGGTCGTCTACAGCAGCTTCATCTCGCTGATCGCGTTCGACAAGCCGCTGATGGCGCAGCCGGTCGGCGGCGGGACGATCAGCCTGGCGGTGGTGCTCGGCGCGGCGATGCTGGTCGGCACGGTCGCGATCTGCGCGGTCTATGTGTGGCGTGCCAACGGCTCCTATGACGCGCGCGTCGCCGACCTGCTCGCGGATGCCCGCGCGTGACGCCGGGCCTGTGGCGTAGCGCCGGACTGCTGGTCCTGCTCGGCTGGGCGACCGGCGCGAACGCCGCGATCGGCGGCGCGATCGCGCGCCAGCCGACCAACTGGACCGCGATCCTGATGTTCGCAGGCTTCGTCGGGATCACGCTGTGGATCACCGGCGCGGCGGCGCGGCGGACGCGGACCGTATCGGATTTCTACACCGGCGGCGGGATCACCGGCTTCCAGAACGGCCTCGCGATGGCGGGGGATTATTGCTCCGCCGCGTCGTTCCTTGGCATCACGTCGCAGATCTTCAACGATGGCTATGACGGGCTGATCTACGCGATCGGCTTCCTCGTCGGCTGGCCGATCGTGCTGTTCCTGGTCGCGGAAAAGCTCCGCAACCTCGGGCGCTTCACCTTCGCGGACGTCGCCTCCTATCGCTTCATGCAGGGGCCGGTGCGGAGCTTCTCGGCGGTCAGCACGCTGCTCGTCGTGTCCTTCTACCTGATCGCGCAGATGGTCGGCGCGGGGCAGTTGATCCAGCTGCTGTTCGGGCTGCCGTATCTCTACGCGATCATCGTCGTGGGCGGGTTGATGATGGTCTACGTCCTGTTCGGCGGGATGCGCGCGACGTCGTGGGTGCAGATCATCAAGGCGGTGATGCTGCTGTGCGGCGCGACCTTCCTCGTGCTCGGCGTGATGGCGCATGTCGGCTTCTCGTTCGAGGCGCTGTTCGCGCGCGCCGTCGCAGTCAAGACGAAGCTGGCGCTGGAAAGCGGCCTGTCGCCGGGCGATGCCGCCGCCAAGGGCCGCGCGATCATGAGGCCGGGCGGGTTCATCAAGGATCCGATCTCGGCGCTGTCGTTTGGCTTTGCGCTGATGCTCGGCACCGCCGGGCTGCCGCATATCCTGATGCGCTTCTTCACCGTCCCCGACGCACGCGAGGCGCGCAAGTCGATCCTGTGGGCGACGGTGTGGATCGGCTATTTCTACGCGCTGACCTTCGTACTCGGTTTCGGCGCGATCGTGATGATCTCGTTCAATCCCGATTATGTCGACGCAGCGGGCGCGCTTCGCGGCGGCAACAACATGGCGGTGATGCATCTGGCGCACGCCATCGGCGGCAACCTGTTCCTCGGCTTCATCTCGGCGGTCGCCTTTGCGACGATCCTCGCGGTGGTCGCGGGGCTGACGCTGTCGGCGGCGTCGGCAATCTCGCATGACGTCTATGCGAGCGTGATCCGGAAAGGCGACGCCGATCCGGTCAAGGAATTGCGCGTGTCGCGGATCACGACGATCCTGCTCGGGATCGCCGCGATCATCCTCGGCGTGGTGTTCCAGAAGCAGAATGTCGCCTTCATGGTCAGCCTCGCCTTCGCGCTCGCCGCCTCGGGCAATTTCCCGGTGCTGGTGATGTCGCTGCTGTGGAAGGGCTGCACCACCAGGGGCGCGGCCTGGGGCGGCGCGATCGGGTTGCTCAGTGCGTTCGTGCTGACCGTGTTGTCGCCGGTGATCTGGGTCGCGGTGTTCCACTTCGAGGCCGCGGTCTTCCCGTACAGCTCGCCCGCGTTGTTCTCGGTTCCGGCCGGGTTCCTCGCGATCTGGCTGATCTCGACGCTCGACCGATCGCCGCGTTCGGCGATCGACCGGGCGGCCTATCCCGAGCAGCGGTTGCGCTCGGAGACGG
Organism: Sphingomonas sp. TREG-RG-20F-R18-01; assembly: GCF_022662475.1. Classification (GTDB taxonomy): domain Bacteria; phylum Pseudomonadota; class Alphaproteobacteria; order Sphingomonadales; family Sphingomonadaceae; genus Sphingomonas. The sequence continues at coordinate 467,197 of NZ_JAKNQQ010000002.1, read as the reverse complement.
GGATCGGCGTCCACACGGCGGCGGATCACTGATCCGCCCCGATCACCGGTCCGGCTTGCGCTGATCGCGCCGCCCGCTAGGCTTGGCCGATCTACCGTCCGGAGGACCCCGCCATGCGCCTGATTTTCGCCGTCCTCCTCGCCGCCACCGGCATGACCGCCACCGGCCTGACCACCACCGCACGAGCCGCGCTGCCCGCACCGACCAAGGCGGCCGACCAGGCGCTGGACCTCGCCAAACAGGCGATCGCGCTACGCTCGGTAAGCGGCCCGGGCAACCAGACGCCGCAGGTCGCCGCGCTCTACAAGACCGCGCTGGTGGCGGGCGGGTTTGCCGCCGCGGACGTCGAGATCGTGCCGGTTGCCGACACCGCCTATCTGATCGCGACCTGGCCGGGATCCGACCCCAGGCTGAAGCCGCTGGTCATCTCGGGCCATATGGACGTGGTCGAGGCGAAGCCCGCCGACTGGCAGCGCGACCCGTTCACGCCGGTGGTCGAGAACGGCTATCTCTACGGGCGCGGGGCAACCGACATGAAGCTCGACGGGACGATCGCGATCGCCGCGCTGACCGATCTGCGGCGCGGAGGCTACAAACCCCGGCGGACGATCGTCCTCGAATTTTCCGGCGACGAGGAAACCACGATGAAGACCTCGGCGCTGATCGCCGAGCGGCTCAAGAATGCCGAGCTGGTGCTCAACATCGATGGCGGCGGCGGCGTGCTCGACGAGGCGACCGGCAAGCCCAAATACTGGACCTGGAACGGCGCCGAGAAGACCTATGCCGACTTCGAGCTGACCGTCACCAACCCCGGCGGCCATTCGTCGATGCCGCGGCCGGTCAATGCGATCGTCGAGCTGTCCCAAGCGCTGGCCAGGGTCGGTGGCTATCATTTCAAGCCCGAACTGAGCGCCCTGACGCGCGAGGCGCTGGGCAAGGCGGCACCGTTCGAGGAACCCGCGATCGGCGCGGCGCTGAAAGCGTTCGTCGCCGACCCGACCGACCCGGCGGCGATCGCGACGCTCACCGCCAACCCCGCGACCGTCGGCAAGATCGGCACGACCTGCGTGCCCACGCTGGTGAGCGGCGGCCACGCGCTCAACGCGCTGCCGCAGCGCGCGACCGCGAACATCAATTGCCGGATCTTCCCCGGCCACAAGCCCGCCGACATCATGGCCGAACTGGCACGCGCGATCGGCGATCCCGCCGTCACGCTGCGCGACGTCAGCGAGGGCTCGGTCGCGAACGACGCCTCGCCGATGCGCCCCGATTTCATCAGCGCGATCAACCGCGCGATGGGGCAGGTCTATCCCGGTGTGCCGGTGTTTCCCGCCATGGCCTCGGGCGCGAGCGACAGCATGTGGTTCCGCTATCACCATGTCGCAAGCTATGGCGCCAGCCCGACCTTCATCAAGCCGTCGGAGGATTTCAGCCACGGCCTGAACGAACGCACGCCGGTCGCGACGATCGCCCCCGGCGTCCGCTATTACCGGCTGCTGTTTGCCGACCTGTCGAAATAACCCGCCAGCTGCCGCACCGCGATCGCGCACGCTTCGGCGGGCGTGAAGCTGCCGGGGGACAGGCAAAGCTCGAGCCACAACCCGTCGACGAGCGCGGTGATCGCGATCGCGGCGAGCCGACGCTCGGCCGCGGCCATGCCGCACGCCGCGAGCAGCGCGACCAGCGTGTCGCGATAGCCCTGATAGATCGCATCGTGCTGCATCCGGATCGCGGGCTTGGACGACAGGCTCCAGAACGCGATCCAGGTCGCGAATAACGCGCGGTCGGCGATCGGCGCGGCGAAGCTCGCGGTCACATAGGCTTCGACGCGTTTGCGCGGGTTCGCGCCGGCCGCGGCGACCGCCTCGGCCAGCGCGGCGCGCACCTGCTGTCCGGTCGCGGCATAGGTTTCGGCGACCAGCGCGTCGATGCCCGCGAAATAATGCCCGACCAGCCCGGGCGAGACCCCCGCCTCCAGCGCAATCGCGCGGACCGACGCGCCCGTTGCGCCATCGCGCGCGAGAACACGCGCAGTCGCGGCGACCAGCGACTGGCGGCGCGCGTCCGGTTCGGCGCGGAGGAACGCGGGCTTGCTCATCGCGCGGGCTTATTATACGATCGTCCAACAAGCAATTGGAGCCCGCCATGGCGCGCCGTTTCGCCGACATCGCAGCGCCCGATCCGGATGCCGACTGGAGCCTGCCCGGCTGGCTCTATACCGATCCCGAATATCATGCCGTGGAACTGGCGCGCGTCCTGCGGCCGTCCTGGCAGATCGTCTGCCACCAGAACGACGTCGCCGACCCGGGCGATTTCCACACGATCGACTATCTCGGCGAGAGCGTCATCGTCGTGCGCGGCGATGACCGACGGATCCGCGCGTTCGCCAACGTCTGCCGTCATCGGGCGATGCGGCTGGTCGAGGGGCCACGGGGGTGCGCGCGGAAGTTCGTCTGTCCCTATCATGCCTGGACCTATGAGACCGACGGCCGCCTGTCGGGCGTGCCGATGCGGCGGGATTACCCCGCGCTCCAGCTCGAGGAGCATGGCCTCGCCCCGGTCGAGATCGAGCTGTGGCACGGCTTCGTGTTCGTTCGGCTGGAGGGCGACGGGCCGTCGGTGGCGGCGATGATGGCGCCCTATGACGCGCAGATCGCGCCGTATCGCATCGAGCAGATGCACGCGCTCGCCCCGGTCCGGCTGCGCGCGCGCGCGGTCAACTGGAAGAATGTCGGGGACAATTATTCGGACAATTTCCACATCCCGGTCGCGCATGACGGGCTGACCCGCCTGTTTGGCAAGAGCTATGCGATCGAGGCGCATCCCTATGTCGACAAGATGTCGGGACAGATCGTCGACCGCCCGTCCGACAATCCATGGGAGCGCTTCTATCAGACGTACTTGCCGCCGGTCGACCATCTGCCCGCGGCGAACCAGCGGCTGTGGCTCTATTTCAAGCTGTGGCCGAACATGGCGTTCGACCTGTACGCGGACCAGATCGATTTCATGCAGTGGCTGCCGCTCAGTCCCACCACCAGCGTGCTGCGCGAGATGGCGTTCGCCCTGCCCGACGATCGTCGCGCGATGACGCTGGTGCGCTATGCCAACTGGCGGATCAACCGCGTCGTCAACGCCGAGGACACGTGGCTGATCGAACGCGTCCAGCAGGGGATGGCCTCGCACAGCTACACCGCCGGGCCGATCGGCCGGAGTGAAGTGTGCCTGCGCAGCTTCGCGCGCAAGATCCGCGAGCGCATCCCGGAAGCGCGCCTGCACCGCCCCCCCGCGCCCGGCTGGTCGCGCAGGTGACAGACCGATGGGCGACAGAAGGATGGGCCACACATGACCAAGAGCTATGATGCGCTGATCATCGGTGGGGGACATAACGGGCTGGTCTGCGCCTTCTATCTGGCGCGCGCGGGGCTCAAGGTGCGGATCCTGGAGCGGCGCGCGGTCGTCGGCGGCGCGGCGGTGACCGAGGAATTCCACCCCGGCTTCCGCAATTCCACCGCCAGCTACACGGTCAGCCTGCTGCGCCCCAAGGTGATCGCGGACATGAAGCTGCACGATCGCGGCTTTCGCATCATCGAACGGACGATCAGCAACTTCTTCCCCTTTCCCGACACCTACCTCACGCTCGGTGGCGGGACCGCGCGAACGCAGGCGCAGTTCGCCCGCTTCAGCCGGAAGGATGCCGACGCCTATCCCGCCTATGACGCCGCGCTCGAAAAGGTCGCGCAGGTGTTGCGCGACCTTGCGCTGAAGACGCCGCCCAATGTCGGCGGCGGGCTGCGCGCGCTGCTCGCCGGTGCCGCGCAGGGCTGGCCGGTCGCGAAGATGGGGATCGAACAGCAACGCGATCTGCTCGACGTCTTCACCAAGTCCGCGCGCGATTTCCTGGACGGCTGGTTCGAGGACGACCACGTGAAGTCGGCGTTCGCCTTCGACGCCGTCGTCGGCAATTACGCCGGGGTGTCGACCCCGGGGAGCGCCTATGTCCTGCTCCACCATGTCTTCGGCGAGGTGAACGGCAAATATGGCGCCTGGGGCCATTCGGTCGGGGGAATGGGCGCGATCACCCAGGCGATGGCGCAGGCCTGCGTCGAGGCCGGGGTCGAGATCAGTCTCGAGGCGCCCGTCGCCACGCTGCTGACCGAGGGCGGCAAGGTCGCGGGCGTGCGGCTCGATAGCGGCGAGGAGATCGCCGCCAGGATCGTCGCGGCGAATGTCGGCCCCGCACTGCTGTACCGCCAGATGGTCGACCCGGCCGATCTGCCCGCCGACTTCAAGCGGCGGATCGACGGCTTCAAGACCGGCAGCGGCACCTTCCGGATGAACGTCGCGCTGTCCGAGCTTCCCGATTTCACCGTGCTGCCCGGCAAGGACAAGGCGGAACACCACACCGCCGGGATCATCATCGCGCCGGGGATGGACTATATGGACCAGGCGTTTCTCGATGCGCAGCAGCATGGCTGGTCGAAACAGCCGATCGTCGAGATGAAGCTGCCCACCACGGTCGACGACAGCCTCGCCCCGCCGGGACAACATATCGCCAGCCTGTTCTGCCAGCAGTTCGCCCCGACGCTGCCGCCCCGTCCCGACGGCAGCGCGCGGTCGTGGGACGATGCGCGCGAGGAGGTGGCCGATCTCATCATCGATACCGTCACCGCGCATGCCCCGAACTTCAGGAAATCCGTGATCGCGCGGCAGATCCATTCCCCGCTCGATCTCGAACGCAAGTTCGGGCTGATCGGGGGCGACATCTTTCACGGCACGATGGGGCTCGACCAATTATGGGCTGCGCGCCCGATGCTTGGCCACGGCGACTATCGCGGGCCGATCGCGGGGCTGTACATGTGCGGATCGGGAACACATCCGGGCGGCGGCGTGACGGGCGCGCCGGGGCACAATGCCGCGCACGAAATCCTGCGCGACCGCAGCCTCGTCGGGCGGCTGTTCGGTCAGTCCGGCGCGACGCGCAGCAGGTAGAGCGGCAGCGCGGTCACCATCAGCCCCAGGCTGAGGCCGACCGCTTCCAGGCCCGCGCCCCACAGCGCCCAGCCCGCAAAGGCGAGCCCGGCGGCGGCGGCGGCGGGCACGATCCGCTTGATCAACGCGGTCAGGCACGCGCCGACATACAGCCAGATCGTCGCCGCCGCGGTCAGCCGCAGCATGAAGTCGAGCAGCCCGCCGAGCGAACGGGTCGCGTTGGACAGGACCAGCAGGCTCGCCAGCGCGCTCGACACCAGCAGCATCGCGATCGGCACGTCGCGCGCGCTCGTCCGCCCGATCCAGCGCGGAAGCAGGCCGGCGCGCGCCATGCCGAGCGGCACTTCACCCTGCACCAGCGTCCAGCCGTTGAGGGCGCCGATCGCCGCGATGGCTGCAAAGGCGGCGGTGGCGAGGCCTGCCCCGCCACCCCAATAGGTCGCGACGAACAGCGCGAACGGCGCCTGCGCCGCCGCCAGCGGCGCCGTCGGCAGCACGAAGATGATCCCGCTGCACACGATGATGTACAGCGCGCCGGTCAGGGCGAGCCCGAACAGCGTCGCGCGGACCACGTTGCGCGCGGGATCGCGGACGCGTTCGGCCGCGACGCTGGCAGCCTCGAACCCGACGATCGCGAAAAAGGCGAGCGTCAGCGCCGGCGTCAGTTCAGCCCAGGCGAACCCCGGCCGTGCCGCGGCGGGGGCGCCATCGCCGGCGGTCAGGGCGACTCCCGCCAGGATCAGCAACACCGCGACGAGCGGCAGCAGCTTGAGCACCGTCGTCGTCACCTGGAACAGCCCCGCAAGCCGTGCGCCACCGAGATTGAGCAGCGTCAGCAGCCAGATCAACCCGGTCGCCGATACCGCCAGCGACAGCGTGGTCGCGGCGAGAGCGGGCACGAACTGCGCGAGATATCGCACCGCGGTCAGCGCGATCACCGCATTGGCCGACCATATCCCGACCCAGTAGCTCCAGCCGACGAGCACCCCGCACACCGGACCGAGCCCCTCGCCGCAGATCGCGACGACGCCGGTCGCGCCCGGGAACGCGACCGTCAGTCGAGCAAGGACCCAGGCGATCAGCATCGCGCCCGCGATCCCGGCGATCCACGCCGCGACGCTCGTCCAGCCATAGGGCGCAAGCTGCCCGGGCAGGACGAAGATGCCCGAGCCGATCATGCCGCCGACCACCAGCGCGGTCGCGGTCCAGAATCCGAACGGGCGTTGCGATGGCGAAGCGATACGATCACCCCCTTCGCAACCGAGTTGAGCACGCCTTGCGCGCCCATGCCAGAGGCAGCGCCGCGACCGCGCGACGGCGTGCCGGAAGGACGGCCCGTTTCGGAACGCTGGGACCGCATGGCCCGGGATGCCGCCGACATCCTCCCGCCCCTGCGCGATCGCAGCGGATGCCGCGCGCGGGCATCGCGCGCAGCCCCAGGCGGGTTCAGCCGCCCTGCCGGACCTGCATCAACGTCGCGTCCGACGGCAGCAACTGGTCGAGGAACGGCAGCAACGCCGCGCCGATCACGGGCGCATCGCCCGCCAGCCCGGCACGGATGACGGGCGCCATCGCGGGCAGGGCCATCTCGGCCAGTTGCACGTGGAGGCGCGCGATCAGCGCGTCGACGAGACGTTCCGACAGCCGCCCGCCGATGATGATCGCATGCGGATCGATCAGGCAGTTGATGTTGACGAGCGGCGCGACCAGCGCGCGGGCGGCCACGTCGACCCAGCGGTCCAGCACCGCCTGCACACCCGGATCGGAATGATCGATGTCGTCCGGGCTGGCCACCCCGAAGCCAGCGGTCGCGAGATAGTGCAGCAGCGCGGACAGCGAGACGACATCCTGCACGACCGCGCCGGGGACGCCGCTGGTCATGTCCGGGAGCAGGCCGAGTTCCGCACTGCGGCGGTTCGCGCCTTCGACATAATGCCGATCGATCATCAACCCGCCGCCGAGTCCCGAATTGATCAGGATGTAGAAGAAGCTCGAGACCGAACGCCCCATGCCCGACTGCGATTCCCCGACCGCCGCCGCCGCCGCATCATTGTCGACCAGCACCGGCCAGGGCAGCACCGGCGCGAGCAGGGCCGGGATCGAGAGACCGATCCAGTCCTCATAGGTGGGCGGCCGGCCGGGAAGCGCGATCGATCCCAGATCGTCGGGCACCGCAACACCGACCCCGATCACGCGATCCCGCCCCACCCCCGCCATCGCCAACAGCGGGTCGAGCGCGCCCTTGACGAACGCGACCACATCCTCGGGCAAGGCGAAGGCGACGTCGCGTCCGATCCGCCCCCGCACCTCCCCGGCGAGATCGAGCGCCACGAGCGTCAGATGGTCGCGGTCGATGTTGAGACCGATCGCCAGGCAGCCGAGCGGCTCGATCGTCAGCCGGATCGCAGGCTGCCCGCGCGGCCCCTGCAGGCGGCCGATCTCCTTGACCAGCCCGGCATCGATCAGCCGGCGCGTGATGTTGGCGATCGTCGGCGCGGTAAGCCCGGTCGTCCGGCACAGGTCGACCCGGGTCGTTTCCTGGCTGGTCCGGATCGCCTGGAGCACCACGCGCTGGTTATAATCGCTCGCACGGGCCAGGTTGGTCCCGGACAGCGAGACGGCCAGCCGCGCGCCCCGCGTTTCCCGGACGGATTCTGCACTCATCAAACTCCCTTTCCGACGCATCGTTACACGGTGCGGCGAAGCGAAGTCACCAAATGCTTCGGGCGTCCTCGCAAACAAAATCAAATTTATTAATTAGCTTGATCGCGCTGATATGCCGTCCTAGCCTCGGTGCAAGATCATCCCCGGCCTGGGCGAGACGACGACGGCTCGCGACAGGACCAGCGGGCGGCCGCGAAGCGGTCCCGGGCGATGACGGGAAACGGGGAGAGAGTTGGTGGCGGCGGCTACAGCGATTTGTCCAGGCGCGCCGGGTCCGGAGGACGGCGAAGTCCGCCCGCGCCCGCGCTGGCGCGAGACCACCGACGCCGGCACCGGTTTTAGCCACGAGCCGTTCGACAAGGACGATCCGACAGGTTTTTCACGGCCGTGGTCCGCCCGGGCCAACGGCGTGTTCGGCGACCCACCCCCCTCGTTTCAGGAGATCGTCGCTTGATCCGCGCCAATCGTCGCGAGCTGCTCGGGGGCACCGCCCTCGCCGCCTTCGCCGCCGCCGTTCCCGCCGCCGCTCCCGCCGCGGTCCTCGCCCAGTCGCCGAAGGCGACGACGCCCGATCTGTTCGTCGGCAGCGGCGGGCATGGCCATACCTTCCCCGGCGCGACCTTGCCGTTCGGGATGGTCCAGCTGTCGCCGGACACCAACAATTTCGGCTGGGATGCGTGCTCGGGCTATCACCAGTCCGACCGCTCCATCATGGGGTTCAGCCACACCCACCTGTCGGGCACCGGGATCGGTGACATGCTCGACGTGCTGGTCGTCCCCACCCGCGCACCGCTGAAGCTCGTGCCCGGGCCGCGCGAGAACCCGGACTCGGGCTATCGCCAGCGCTATGGCGACGAACATGCCGAGCCGGGGTATTACCGGGTAAAGCTCGCATCCGGCGTCCTGGCCGAACTCACCACGACCGAACGTACCGGGCTCCACCGCTACACCTTCGCCAAGGGCCCCGGTCATATCCTGGTCGACTTCGCGCACTGCAAGCAGGAGAGCGAAGCCGAACTGATCCGGATCGAGGACGCGGCGCTCGCGCTTGGGGACGACGGGGTGCTGACCGGAAGCCGGCAGGTGTTTCGCTGGGCGGAAGGACGCCGTATTCACTTCGCGCTGCAGCTCTCCCGCAACCCCGACCGCGTCCAATTCTATGGCGACGACGACCGACCCGTCGCCGCCGGGGCGCGCGGGGTAACGGGGCACAGGCTCAAGGTCGCGCTGTTCTTCGACGACGCCGGATCTGCGCCGATCCTGGTCAAGACGGGGATTTCGGCCGTGGACGTCGCGGGCGCGCGCGCGGCCCTGGCCGAGGCGCCGGGCTGGGCGTTCGACCGGGCCTGCACCGCCGCGCGTCGCATCTGGGCGGGGGAGCTCGATCTCGTGCGGGTTGCGGGGGGAACGCCGGCGCAGCGGACCATCATGGCCAGCGCCCTGTACCATACGCTGATGGGTCCGACCCTGTTCAGCGACCGCGACGGGCGCTACGTCGGGCTGGACCAGCAGGTCCACACCCTGCCGGCGGACCAACGCGCCTACAGCGCCTATTCGCTGTGGGACACCTATCGCGCGCTGCACCCGTTGCTGACGCTGGTGCGCCCCGACATGGCGGAACGCTTCGTCCACGACCTGATCCGCCAGACGCAGCAAAGCCCCTACGGCCCGCCGACCTGGCCGCTCCAAGGGTTCGAGACCGGATGCATGAACGGGTGGCATTCGGTCGTCGTGCTGGCCGAGGCGCATGCCAAGGGCATCAAGGCGGATTATGCCGCCGCCTGGCCCAACATCCGAAAGCGCGCGTTCGACCCGGGCTATCAGGACAGTCTCGCGACGCTCGGCCGCGATCACTATATGAAGCTCGGTTATATTCCCGCCGACAAGATCCGCGAAGCGGTCAGCCGGACGCAGGAATATGCGTATGACGACCATGCGATGGCCGCTCTCGCCGACGCGATCGGCGCGCGCGAAGATGCCGCCGCGCTGCGCAAGCGCAGCGGCAATTGGCGCAACGTGATCGATCCCGCGATCGGTTTTGCGCGGCCGCGCTTCGCCGACGGCACATGGTGGACGCCGTACGATCCGATCCAGCTCGGCCACATGCCGGAACCCCGCTGGCGCGATTATACCGAGGCCAATGGCTGGCAGGCGACCTTCCTCAACCAGCACGACATCTACGGCATGATCGCGCACCTGGGTGGCGACACGGCCTATGAGGCCAAGATCGATTCCTTCTTCAACGCCCCTTCCACCCTCCCGGCCAACGCACCGCCTGATATCGCCGGCCTGGTCGGGCAATATGCGCACGGCAACGAACCCGATCACCACGCGGCATATTTGTACGCCTATGCCGGCGCGCCGTGGAAAACCCAGGCGATGGTCCGCCGCCTGTGCACCGAAATGTACAAGGACGACCCCGACGGCGTGATCGGCAACGACGATTGCGGCCAGATGAGCGCATGGTTCATCCTGTCGGCGCTCGGCTTCTACCCGGTCGATCCGACCACGGGCATCTATGTCTTCGGATCGCCCCTGTTCGACACCGCCGACGTAAAGGTCGGCGCGGGCAGGACGCTGCGCGTCCGCGCGATCGGCAACGCGCCGGACCGGCCCTATGTCCAGTCGGTCCGCTGGAACGGGAAGCCATGGACCAGGAACTGGATCGCACATGCGGACGTCGTCCAGGGTGGCGACCTAGAATTCACCATGGGTGCAAAGCCATCCCGCTTCGGCGCGGGCACCGCCGATCGCCCACCCTCGGCCCCGCACGCCTGATCGACCCGATCGTCACCCGGCATGGCGCCGGGTGACGATCGGGAAGGATCGCGTGCCCCCCGAGGTGCCTGCCCCTTCGACACGGCGCGCGCGGCGCGATAGGAACGCCTGGATGACCCCTGCGCTTGCCCCCGCCCCCGCATCCACGCCCGCATCCACGCGCCGCATCCTGCTGGCCAGCCTGATCGGAACGTCGGTCGAATTCTACGACTTCTACATCTATGCCACGGCCGCCGCGCTGGTGTTCGGTCCGCTGTTCTTCCCCGCGGACGATCCGGCCTTGCAGTTGCTTGCGTCCTACGCGAGCTTCGGCCTCGCCTTTTTCGCACGGCCTCTGGGAGCGGTGGTGTTCGGGCACTTTGGCGACCGACTCGGGCGCAAGTCGACGCTGGTGGCGTCGCTGATGCTGATGGGCGGGTCGACCGTGGCGATCGCGTTCCTGCCCAGCCATGCCCAGATCGGCTGGGTCGCCCCGCTGCTGTTGTGCCTGTTGCGGTTCGGGCAGGGGCTGGGGCTCGGTGGCGAATGGGGCGGCGCTTCGCTGCTGGCGGTCGAAAACGCGCCGGCCGGGCAGGAAAACCGGTGGGGGATGTTCCCGCCGCTGGGGGCGCCGATCGGCTTCATCGCGGCGAACGGCTTCTTCCTGCTGCTCGGCGCGGTGCTGAGCGACCAGCAATTCCGCGAATGGGGCTGGCGGCTGCCGTTTCTCGCCAGTTCGGTCCTGGTCGGGCTGGGCCTGTGGGTCCGGCTGAAGCTCACCGAGACCCCGGCGTTCCGCGAGGCTGCCGCCCGCGACGCGCTGCCCCGGGTTCCGATCGCCCAGCTGTTCCGCCATCACCTGCGCGCGACCGCGGCGGGTACGGTCGGCGTGGTCGCGTGTTTTGCCTTATTCTACCTGACCACGGCCTTTGCGCTCAGCTATGGCACCACGACGCTCGGTCATGGTCGGCAGGCGTTCCTAGGGCTTGAGATCGGCGCGATCCTGTTCCTGGCGCTGGGCGTCATCGTGTCCTGCACGCTGGCCGATCGGACGGGCGCCCCCAGGATGCTCCGCTGGGGCTTCGTCGGGTGCGTCGCATCGGGCCTGCTGATGGGGCCGATGCTGGGCTCGGCCTCGCTGTGGATCGTGTTCGCCTGGCTTGCCCTGTCGTTGTTCGCGATGGGTTTCGCCTATGGACCACTCGGCGGCTGGCTGCCGTCGCTGTTCGACTCCGGGGTGCGCTACACCGGCGTTTCGATCACCTTCAATCTCGGGGGCATCCTGGGCGGCGCGCTGGCACCGATCGCGGCGCAAATGCTGGCGATCCGCGGCGGGCTGCCGCTGGTGGGCCTGTACCTCGTCGTCGCCGGCCTGCTCAGTCTGGCCGGGCTGACGCTCCTCGACCGACGGTAGGTGCAAGACCCGCGGCCCGGCCACCGGACCGTCGGAAAAAACCGATGATCGGCCGTTCGATGCAGCGATAGGCGAGCAGTCCGATCGCGATCCCGGCGACGCAATGGAGCGTGATGGCGAGCCCCGCGCCGAGCTGCAGCCGGGCGGCAACCTTCGCGGTCACCGAGATGATCAACGTATGCCACAGATAGATGGAATAGCTGGCATCCCCCAGCAGCCTGAGCCACGGCACGTCCGGCACCCCGGCGCCACGGCGTTCATGGACCAGCATCGCCGCGACGCACGTCAGCGCGGGCGCGCCATAGCGGAGCGCCTTGGGCCATTCCGTCGGCAGCACGGATGCAAGCGCGACCAGCCCCACGGTCAGCGCGATCAGCGCGGGGCCGGCCGCCGGTCTGCCGAACGTCCTGCCCTGCCAGATCTGTGCGAGCCACAGCCCGCCGAGAAACTCCAGGATATGGGGGTCGGTATAGAAATACAGCGCGACCTGTTCCCGATCGACCAGCGGATGCGCCAGGGCGAGGACCAGCAAGGCGACGGTCATTGCGCCAAGCTGGAGCCCGCGCGGCAGCATAAGCGCGAGCGCGAACAGCGCGTAGAACCCCGCCTCGTAATTCAGCGTCCAGCCGGGGACGAGCAGCGGCCAGACCGCCCCGTTGCTGGGCGAGATCGCCGGCAGGAACGCATAAGACGACACCACATGGCCAACGGTAAGCCGTACCGCGGGAAACAGCCCGCACAGCGCGCCGGCCACCATCACCGAGGTCACGATCCAGTAGCTCGGCACGATCCGCTTGGCGCGGTCCACCAGGAACGGGCCGGGCCGGCTGGCGGCATCGGTAATCGCCCACATCAGAAAACCGCTGAGCACGAAAAACAGGTCGACCCCGGCTTCGCCGATCCGCAGCGGAACCTGCGCGCGATCCGCCGCATGGTACAGGACGACGGCGCATGCGGCGGCACCCCGCAAATATTGAATTCCCGGCAAACGTTTCATTGCGGCGCAGCATAGACGATCACAGGTCGCGTGTAAGTCCCTCCGAACACTGGAATGGCTTTCCGCAAATCGAACCGCCACAAATACGAAACATCTTGAAACGAACGCGAAAATCACACGGAACGTCCTGCGGCTAGCAGATCTTGCTTGCTCTTTGAAACATGTTGCGCTGCGGTATAACGATACGTCAGTGCATGCCGGAACGGTGCCTGCGTCGCTAACGGGCCGATCGACGCGCGTTCCGGCGCGCATCGCTGCAGGCCACCGGGTGGGACAGGAACTTCAATGCAGATCGTCTATTACAAGGACCCCGTCGGCAATTTCGGCGACGACCTCAACGAGCTGATCTGGCCGCGCGTCCTGCCGGACGACGTCCGCGCCGCGCCCGACACGGTGCTAGTCGGCATCGGCAGCCTGTTGGACCAGGCGCGCTTTCGCACTGTCGCCACCGCCGGAAAACAGGTGTTCGTGCTCGGCTCGGGCGCGGCCTATGGGCAGTTGCCCGACGATCATGCGCGCTGGACCTATGCCGCCGTGCGCGGGCCGCTCACCGCCGAGGTGGTCGGCCACCCCGCCGCCGCGGCGACCGACAGCGCGGCGTTGCTCGCGCGGTTGCCCGACCTCGTTCCACGATCCGCGCGCCCCGACGAGATCCTGTTCATGCCGCATCACCGAACGCTGGTGAACAGCCGCTGGCAAGCCGCCGCCGAGCGCGCGGGGATGAACTTCGTCGATCCGCAGTGGCGGCCCGATCGCATCCTCGCCGCTTATGGTCGCGCCAGACTGGTCGTGACCGAGGCGATGCACGGCGCGATCGTCGCGGACACGTTGCGCATTCCGTGGGTTCCGGTGATGATTTCGACCGAGGTCAGCATCTTCAAATGGCGTGACTGGGCGGCGTCGGTCGGCGTCGCGTATCGCCCGGTCGCGCTGCCGCCGACCGCGCGGCTCGAGGCGTTCCGGTATGATCGCATCCGCCGGCTGACCGAGGCGAGCGGCCGCAGCGTCGCGCACACCGATGCTGCCACGGTCGACGATGCCGCGCTGATCGCGGATTTCCGGAACCGCTTCCGCGAGGAGCCCGCGGTGATCGATTCGGTCGCGGCGCCGGGTGCGGTGAAGGCCGTGCTCAAGGCGGCGCTGACACGATTCGACGGGCGCCGACTGGCGGCGGCGAGCCGCGCGCTTCGCGCGGTGGCCGAGGGGCAGAGTTACCTCAGCGACGACACGACTTTCGGCGATCGGCTGGGGCAGCTGGAACAAGCGGTCGACCGCGTGATCGCACAGGTCCGCGCCGGCTAGCCCGGTCCGTCGCGGTTGCTGCCGAACCGCGCGGGGACGTCAAGGTCGGCGCCGGACGAGCTTGCGGACCAGCCCCACGCCCTTCCCCAGCTGCATCCGCTCCCCGGGGAACAGCGCCAGCGCGCCGATGAACGCGGCGTATGCGAGCACGCCCGCCAGTGCGAGCATCGGCACGTTGCCCCACACCGGCTGCTGCGCCAGCAGCGCGAGGACACCCGCGCTGATCGCCGTCGCGGCCGCCAGCGGGACGCCCATCCGCAGCATGTCCGCCCGCGTCACCGGGCCGGACCGGGTCACCGCCCACCACATCATCGGGATCTGGATCAGCGCGCTCGAAATCGCCGCCGACATCGCGACGCCCTTCGGCCCCCAGAAGATTCCGACCAGATAGCCCGCGATGATCGCCGCGGACCCCAGCCCGCCCCAGCGCAGCTGCTCCGCCGCGCGCCCCTGGCTGACGAACAGCCACGATGCCGCCTGCCGCAATTGCAGGCTCAGCGCCGCCACCCCGAGCCACGCGAAGGTCGGCGCCGCGCCGACCCAGCGCTCGCCGAGCAGGACGAAAATCACCGGCTTGGCGAAGACGATCGCGCACAGGATGCCCGGCGTGGTCAGCGTCAGCACGCCCCCCAGCATCGCGAGATACGCGCCGCGATATTGCGCCGCGTCGCCCGACAGACGCGAGAGCAGCGGCACCGCCACGCGCGCGGCCGGGGCGGTCATCTGCCACAGCGGCTGGAACATCAGCTTGTACGCGCGGTCGTAGATACCGAGCGGCCCGGCACCGAACCGCGCGCCGATCAGGATATTGTCGAGGTTGGTGATCAGATAGCCGAGCAGATTGTAGCCGGTCACCGTCCCCCCGAAGCGCAGCAAATGCAGCGCATCGCGCGAGATCCCCGGGCGCGACGGGCGCCAGCGCGAGAACAGCAACGCCATCGTGAAGGTGGTCGCGCCATGCGTGACCTGCATCGCGACGAGTGACCAATATCCGAACCCGGCGAGCGCCCCGCCAACCCCGACCACGATGCTCGCGAACAAGGCACCTACCTCGATCAGCGCGATCGCGCCGAACCGCATGCGCCGGTTGAGCAATGCCAGATGCTGCGCGGCAAGGCTCGACAACAACAGCGCGATTGCCATCGTCCGCATCACCGGAGTCACCGCCGGTGTCGCATAGAACACCGCGACCAGCGGTGCCGCCGCCACCGCCAGCCCGGCCAGACACCCGCCGATCACGACGTTGAGCCAGAACAGGCTCGACAGCTCGCTCTGGCTGATCGTCGGGCGCTGGATCGTCGCCGCCGACAGCCCGAGATCGGTCAGCAGCAGCGCCGCCATCACCAGCGGGCCGACCATCGCGAGCAAGCCGAAGTCGGTCGGCAGCAGGAGCCGCGCGAGCACGACCTGGCTGCCGAACTGGAGCGCGAACTTGCTGCCCTGTCCGCCCATCGTCATCGCGGCACCGATCGCGGACTGGCGCTTGAGCGTCCCGGCGTCGCCCGACGGCGAGAATTCGGGCGGGACGGTGGATCCGCTCACGCCGCCGCGCCCCGGTATCCGCCGCGAAGCGCCTTGCGCAGGATCAGCGGCAGCTGCCGCGCGCCTTCCTGCGCGACGAGCAACGGGCTGTCCGCGCTGGCGAACAGATAGCCGAGCGCAGCCCGCGGCGCGCGCGCCTTCAGTTCGTCGGTAAAGCCGCGATAATAATAACAGCGGTCGATCGTGCGCAGGTGGCGGCGCAGCAACGCGGCGAACGCCGTGTCGCCCGCGGCGCACGCCTCGGCGAGCAGCAATCGCTGGCGGCGGCGCAACACGTCGAGGTCGCCGGTCGTCTGAACCTGCGTCAGCGAATCCGCGCGGACGAGATAGCGGTACAGCGGGGTCGGATGCAGCCACCACCCCGCGCCCGCGCGCAGGCATTCGACATAGAGCGCGAAATCCTCGGCGAAGCGCACGGTCTCGTCGTACCGGATGGCGTTACGCATCAGGAAGTCGCGCCGGATCAGCGGCTTCAGAAATCCGTAATTGCGCCGCGGCGCATCGGGCGTGGAGATGTTGCGCGCGATGAATTCGGGCAGGTCGATCCGGACGGGCGCGGGAAGCGCGCCCTCGGGCAGCATCGGCATCTGCGCCCCGGTCGCCTGATCGACCAGCCACAGATTGTCCGCGACCATGTCGGCGTCCTGCTCGACTCCCAGCGCGATCAGCGTCGCGAGCCGGTCGGGCAGGAAGCTGTCGTCGGCGTCGAGCAGCGCGATCCACGTCCCGCGCGCGGCGAGGATCCCGGTGTTGCGCGCGACCGATGGCCCGCCGTTGCGCGGCAACGCGAGCAGCGACACGCGCGGATCGTCCCGCGCGATCCGCGCGACGATGGCGGCGGTCGCGTCGGTCGACCGGTCGTCGACCACGATGATCTCCAGCGCGCAGTGCGTTTGCTGCGTTGCGGAAGCGATCGTCGCCTCGATATACTGTTCGGCATTGAAGGCCGGAATGATAACGCTGGCCTGGATCATACCGGCTCCCTCCCATCGGGTGTCCGGGATCGCTGCTCGAGAGGAGCATGATGTCGGACCCCGAGATTACGGTAATTATACCGGCTTACAACGTCGCCGGGCTCATCTTGCCCTGTCTGTCGTCCGTCATGGCCCAGTCGCGGAACGACTGGCAGGCGATTGTCGTCGACGACGGTTCGACCGACGCGACCGCCGCCGAGATCGCGACGCTGGACGACCCGCGCATTTCGCTCGTGCAGCAAAAGAATGCCGGAGTCTCGGTCGCGCGCAACCACGGACTGTCGCTGGCGCGCGGTCGGTTCACGATGTTCCTCGACGGCGACGACGTGCTCAACCCGACCGCCTTGGCGCGGCTCGCCGCCGGGCTCGATGCGCACCCCGAAGCGGTCGCGGCGTTCGGCACCTTTCTCAAGATCCTGCCGAGCGGTGCGCCCTACCCGGGACAGAAACCGCTCGCGCTGCACCGCTATCCCGATGGCGACGTGCTGGCGGCAATGCTGCGCGGCAATTTTCTCGCCAATGGCGGCCACGTCCTGCTTCGCACCGCGGTTGCGCAACGGCTCGGTGGGTTCGATACCGCGCTGCGACTGAGCGAGGACTGGGAATTCTGGTGCCGGCTCGCCGCCGAGGGGACGTTTGCGTTCATCGGCACCGAACCGGAGGTGTTCTCGCTGCGCGTCCGGCCGGGCAGCGCTTCGGGCGGGCTTTCGGTCGATTGGGCCAACCACCAACCCTCGCTCGACGCGGTGCTCGGCAACGCGGCGATCCGCGCGCGCTTCTCGGAGGCGGCATGGCGGCACCTGAGCCGGCAGATGCGTGCCAGCCACATGTGGGAATGCGGCCGGGTGAACTTCACGATGCGCCGCTTCCGCCCGGCGCGCCGGTTGATGCTGGGGGCGATCCGGCTCGAACCCTCGGCGAAACGCGCCGCGCTGCTGGTCGCGGCGAGCTTGCAGCGGCACATGCGGCTGGCGCTGGTCTCGCGACTGCGCTTCCGCGACCGCGACGTTGCCGCCGACCGCCCGGCCTAGCGGATTCCGCAAGCCAAACCGTGCGCCGCCCGCTATGCAGGCAGCATAGCAGCACGCGGCGCGGTCGAAGCACAGGAATTCGCAACACTGTCGCACTAACAGAGCCGTTCGAGACACGAAACGGCCAACCGGAGAGGCAGGGATGAACGGCGACGAAGCGACCCGAAACGACCCCGAGCCGATGAATCCCGACCCGACGCACCGCGAACCGCTGCACCGCGCGGCCGATTTCACGTCCGCTCCGGAGACCAGACGCACGACCAACCTGCCCCCGCCCGCAGTCCCGGCCGGGCGCCAGATCTCGTTCACCGCCTGGACGCTGGCCGGGGTCGTCGGGATCGTGCTGTGGGTGGTGATCATCAAGCTGCTCTGACCGCGTCGTCCGCCGCCGGTCCGCCCCAGATGCACAGCAGGAACAGCAGCACCAGCATCGGCGTGAACAACAGATAGCCCCCGCCGACCACGAAGGTGGTGAGCGCCACGACCGTCAGGATCGCGGTCTCGCGCCGCCACAGCGTTCCCACCAACAGCGCGAGGAACGCCGCGATCCCGACGATGCCATAGTCGAGGATCAGCTTGGCGATCGAATTGCCCGTCCCCTCGACATGATAGAGATAGCGTTCGGTCGCGCCCGGCCCCCAGCCGACCATGATGCGCGCCTCGTGGCTCAGCTCCGCGATCGGCAGGAACGGCCCGATGAAGCGCGCATAGCCGCTCGATCCGGAATAATTGAGTTCGTTGGTGCGGCTGAGCAACGACCCGACCTGCTCGGGAAAGGCGAAGGCGCCGAGAATCAGCGCCACCGCGCCCGCGACGACGAACCCGGCGACCCGTCCGAAATTGCGCGCCGACAGGCACGCATAAAAGGGGATGGCCAGCGCCAGCGTCAGCGCGCCGGTGCCCGAGAAGGACAGCAGATAGGCGACCAGATACAGCGGCAGGTATTTGACGCGGCCGAGGATGAAATAGTCGATCACCATCGCGATCACGAGCACCTGCGAGAACATGCTCGGCTCGAGCAGGAAGAAGCCGTTCGAGCGCACGATCGTCGAGCCATAATGGAGGATCGGGTTGAAATTGAATTCGCGCTCGACCAGCACCGGCTTGAGCGCGGGCACCGTGACCATGAACGAGAAGATCCGGATCCCGACGAACTGGACGACGAACTGGACGATCCCGGCCGCGGCGATGACGCGGGTATAGGCCAGGAACAGCCGGAACACGGTCGCCCGGTCGAACCGCAGGGTCGGCCCGATGATGGTGAAGCCATAGGTCAGCAGGACCGCGAGCAGCGACGTCACGCTGACGCCGAAGCGACCGTCCGGCACGGTCAGCGCGACGAGCGTGGACAACAGCGTCCACGCGGCGAAGGCGGCGTAGAGCGCCACGCCGCGCGCGCGCAGCGTGCCGATCCCGCGGAGCACCGCCCAGCCGAGCAGCGCGGCAAACAGCGGCAGGCTGATGAACAGCGCGCCCCCCGCCGCGGTCGTCCCGAAGCGTTGCAGGATCAGGCACGCGATCAGCGTACCGTGCACGAACAGCCGGCTGTCGCGGTCGGATTGCGCCGATAACGCTGCTGAAAAGTCAGCGGGTCGAAGGGCTTGGGCCGTGGTCATGCGGCGTTCCGGCTCGCTTGGTCGCATACATATGTCATTGTGCAGTGCAGCGGCTTGCTTTGTCCGACCACAGCCCTACGCCGGACGGCGGCTCGCCACGAAGCCCCTCCGAGGATCGATTGCCACCGCCGCCGCCCGGCCGGCCGGTGCTTTGCTTCCCCAATCCGGCCGGGCTGGAGTGTCGCCTTATGGTCCGGACCGCTATGATTGCGCTTGCTGCTACCGCGCTGGCTGCCATTCCCCTCGCCGCCACACCCGCCAGTGCCAACCCGCACGAATTCGTCTACAAGGGCGCCGGTTGCGACGGCAAGGGCCGGTTGCCGCGCTACGAAGGCGTGATCGGGCACAAGCTCGACGGCGTCAGCGATTTCTTCTCGTCCGAAAGCTGGGCGCAGATGCAGAGCGGCGCGCAATGGGCGCTCGGCTGCTGGCAGGGCCAGCCCTACCGGCTCGCGGTCGGGTTGCCGCTGATCGTCAAGGGCGGCACGCTCAGCGCCGCCGCCGCGGGCGAACATGACGCGGAGTTCCAGAAGATCGGCGCGCTGCTCGTCGCCAAGGGCCAGCCGAATGCGATCATCCGGCTCGGCTGGGAGTTTAACGGCGACTGGTATCCGTGGTCCGGCAACAAGGACACGGTGTCGTTCGTCGGCGCGTTCCGCCATGTCGTCGGCGTGCTTCGGGCGGTGCCGGGGCAGCGCTTCCGGATCGTGTGGAACCCGTCGCTCGGCAGCGGGACGGCCGCGCCGCAGGCGCTGTGGCCGGGCGACGACGTGGTCGACCTGATCGGCATCGACTTCTACAACCAGAGCTGGCGCGCGCAGGATACCGACCCGGCGGTGCGCTGGCAGGGCTATCTCAGCGCGAATTACGGGCTCGACTGGGTCGCGACCTTCGCCGCCGCGCACGGCAAGGCGATCGTCGTGCCCGAATGGGGCACGGGCACCCGCCCCGACGGCCACGGCTGGGGCGACGACCCGCTGTTCATCCACAACATGGCCGCCTGGATGCGTACCCACCGCGTGGCGTACCAGAGCTATTGGGATTTCACCGCGTCCGACTATGATTCGACCATGTCGGCGGGCAAGTTCCCGCAGGCATTGGCCGCGTACAAGACCGAGTTCGCGCGCTGACCGTCCGGTCGCCTCAGGCATAATAAGCGCCGTAATCGGCGTGGTTGCGATCGACATCGCCGTGGCCGAAGGCGGCCAAGGCGCGCATGTCGACCCGGGTCGCGACCACGCCGAGCGGTTCGATGTCGAGCGCACGCAACCGCTTCAGCGTCGCCGCCGCGGTGTGCCGCGGCGTATCGTTCCAGCGCAGCACCATCAGCACCTCGTCGACCTGGCGGAGCAGCAGCCGCGCATCCGCGACGGCGAGCGCCGGCGCCGCATCGAACATCACCAGATCGAACCGCGTCTCGGCTTGGGCCAGCAGCGCATCGATGTGGCCCGCGCCGAACAGATCCTGGCCATTGCCGGCCATGTCGCCCGCCGGCAGCACCTGCATGCCGCTGGCCGCATCGTGGATCAAAGCATCCTCGAGCCGCACCGTCCCGCGCAGGACCTGCACCAGCCCGGCATGTCGCGGGAGCCCGAGCATCCGCGAGACCGAGGCGCGGCGGATATCCGCGTCGACCAGCAGCACCCGGCTCCCCGCCATCGCGGCGACCCGCGCCAGCGAGATCGCGAGCGTGGTCTTGCCCTCATTGGGGCGGGCCGAGGTGATGCCGACGCTCGTCATCCCGCTGCGCCCCTTGCGCACCAGCGCCAGCCGGATCGCGCGCAATTGCTCGGCATAGAGCGACATGGGATGCGCGACCGGATAATCGACCGGGGACACCGCCTGGTCGCCGGCGCGCAGGATCGACGCGATCTCGGGCACGTTGGCGATATGCGGCAGCCCGAGCTTGCGCTCGATATCGGCCGAGGACACCAGCTTGCGGTCGAACGCCTCGACCACCCAGACCGAGGCGCCCGCCACGATCCCCGCCAGCGCGAGCGCGATCAGCACGATCAGCGGCTTGTTGGGCGAGGTCGCCCGTAGCGGCAACGCGGCGGGCGAGAAGATCCGCGCATCCTCGTCCGCCACCAGCGCCTGGCTGCTGATCAGCGTCTTGCGCGCGAGCAGCGCCTGATAGGTCGCGCGGAAGCCGTCCGCCTTGCGCTGCAGCTGCGCGAGCTGGACCGACGCGTTGTTGTCGCTCGCGAGCGTACCGGTGGTCTGCGCGACGATCCCGGCGGCATTGGCGACCTGGTCGCGCGCGATCTGCGCATTGGCGGTGAGGCTGGCGAGCTGGCGCGCGGTCTCGGCGCCGATCGCCTTGTCCAGCGCGGCGAGTTGATCGCGGCTGCGGATCAGGTCGGGATGGTCGGGCTGATACCGGCTTTGCAGGTCGGCATAGCTCGCCGCCGCCAGCGCGCGCTGGTTGCGCAGCTGCTGGACGACCGGCGACTGCAGCACCGCGCCGACCCCGCCCGCGCCGCCCTTGCGGGACTGGCCGCGCGCGGTGCTGAGCTTGGCCTGCGCATCGGCCAGCGCGGCTTGCGCGACCGCCTGCTGCTGCTTGTAGAGCGAGAGTTCCTGCTGGGTGAAGGTCGCGCCCTGGCTGTCGAACAGCGCGTGTTGCGCGCGATATTGCGCGACCGCGGTGTCCGCCGCCTCGAGCTGGACGCGCAGCGTATCGAGTTCGGAGCCGAGCCCGCGCGCGACCTGTTCGACCGCCGCGCGGCGCGACCCTTCCTTGACCGCGAGATACTGGTGCCCGATCTGGTCCGCGACCGCCTTGGCGAGCATCGGATCGGGCGCGGTATAGGCGATCGAGACGACGCTCGAGGTGCCCGGGCGCATGATCTTGATCGCCCCGAGCAGCATGGCGGTGGCGGCGGTTTCCCTGTCGGAACCGACCGCCTTGCCGAGGCTGGGGGCGAACGACGGATTGTCGACCAGGTTGAGCGCGCGGACGGTGCCGAGCGCGACCGCCGGCGACCGCAAAATCTCGACCTCGGTGTCGACCGCATTGTCCGCGGTCGACAGGCCGGGGAGGACTTCCTTGTCCTTTTCCGACACGTTCAGTTCGCGCGAGTTGACGACCATGCTCGCGGTCGCGGTGTACAGCTTGGTGCGGGTCAGCCCGTATGCCAGCACCAGCATCAGCACGCCCAGGAACATGATGATCGCGAACCATTTGCGGTGCCGCAACACGGCGACGCCGCGGCGAATGCCGTCCATCGGATCGCCGATCGCGGCACCGATCCGGCCGCGCTGCGACGACTCTGCGGGCGTCGGGGGGAGGCGGAGGTCGTCCATGGCGGTCACCTTGTCAGCGTCAGGCCGATCGTCACGCGGTCGTCCTTGAACGCGCGATATCGGTCCGTGCCGTTGGAGGATTGGTCGAGCCGGGCGTAGCCGAGCTTGAGCGATGCGAAGCGGTTCATCCGGTAGGTCGCGCTGGCCTGCGCGCCGATGCGGTCGTCGACCCGCGCCAGATTGTTGAAGCGATTGTTTTCGTAGCTGAGCGATGCCGACAGGATGAGCTGCCGCAGCCATTCGTGATCGACCTGGACGCTGCCGCGCGTCGACAGATACCCGCCCGAGCCGGGGATCCCCGAATCGAGCACCGACCGGTTACCGCGCAGCGTGACCGTGGTCAGCTGCGTCGGGAAGACCTGGACGCTGGCGTTGAACCCGACCCCGCCGATGTTGGTGTAAAACGGCAGGCGGAACCGCTGCTGGATATAACCGATGCCGATGCTCCCGCGGATCAGCGCGGCGGGTTCGAAGGTGACCCCGGCGAGCAGTTCGAAACCCTGCGAATCGCGCTTGGGCGTCTGCAGGTTGCCCGTGCGGAAACGGCGGACGTTGTAGCTCGCGCTGGTGAACCAGGCGATCGAGGGCGTCTGCGCATAGGATGCGCGGACGCCGGCGCGGTAGCTCATGTTGTCGCTCGGCTGCTGGTCGGACAGCGTCCCGTCGACGAGCCGGCCATCGCGAAAGTCGAACCGCGCGACCCGCGCGGTCGTGGACAAGCGCAACTTGCCGAAGTCGCGGCTGAGCACCGCGGCACCGGACTGCTGCGTATAATAGATCGGCCGCAGCGTCTGCGAGAAGATGTCCTGCGACAAACGCGACTGGTGGTCGCTTTCTGCGCGCACCGCGGTCGTCAGCGTGGTCGCATGGTCGAGCTCGACCACGCTGCGCGCGGTGACCGAATAATCCGCGATGTCCTCGCTGTGGCGCGCGAGATATCGGTCGATCGTGCCCTGCGCGTCGAGGCTCAGGCTGTTGCGCGACCATTGCGATTGCAGCTGCACCTGCGGCTGGAGGTGGAGCGAGGCGTCGGCGACCGGGTCCGCCTGCGTGCCGAAGATATTGTCGTCATAGGCGGTCGTCAGCGCGATCGACGGCGCCATCCGGAAGCTGCCGAGTGGAATGTCCGGCGGGACATACCCCGGCTGCACGCGCTCGAGCACCGCAGTGTAGCGCTTGTCGATCTGCGGCTTTTCCTCGGGCAGCAATGGCGTCTCCTGGGCCCGCGCCAGCTGCGGACACAGCAGCGCACTGCCCTGCAGACCGACGCGGGCGAGGTGGCGGAACCATCGGGGCGCGCGCTGCGACACCGGCGCTAGAAGTTCCGCTCCCGGATCCGGACGGTGTCGCCCGGCTGGACGCTCAGCTCGGCCGTCAGCGGCGCGCGCTGTTCCGCGGCCTCGCCATTATGGCGGATCATCACGATCTTCTGGTTGGCGCGATAGGAGAAGCCCCCCGCCGTCGCCACCGCGCCGAGCACCGTCATGCCGGCCTGATACGGGAACTGCCCGGCCTTGTTGACCTCGCCGAGCACATAGATCGGGCGCGCGGCGATCAGGTCGACCGCGACGTGCGCGGTCTTGTAATAGCGGGTCTGGAGCGTTTTGGTCAGGCTGTCGGAGAATTCGCCGATCGTCTGCCCCTGCGCCCGGATCATGCCGACCAGCGGGATCGAGACGTTGCCTTCGCTGTTGACCGCGAATTCGCCGCTGACCCCCGCCTCGTTATAGACGTTGATGCGCACGCGATCGTCGGGCGCGAGCCGGTAGACATAAGCCACCGCCGGCGCCGCGCCGGGATCCGAGCGGGCAATGTCCGCCGCGCATCCCGACAGCGCCAGCAGGGCGCCGAGCCCGGCGACCAGCGCGCGGCTTGGGCGCTTCGGCGGGATACGCCCGGGTCCACGTCGCGTCGTTGTGCCGATCATAGGTTTCCTACCTTGGTCTGGAGCGCCTTGCGCCACAGGAATCCGGCCCCCCAGGCGATGTGCATCGTTGCCAGCGCGGGCGCGGCGAGCAGCGCGACCAGCGCGCGTTCCTTGACCGCGAACACCGTCGCCGCCGCGCCCAGCGCGAGCGCATAGATCGCGGGCACGATCAGCAGCGCCGGCACCAGCACCGCCCCGACCAGGCTGAAACCGACCGCCAGCGTGACCGCAGGCGGCAGCAGCTGCCGCAGCCGCAACCGCTCGCCATGCTTGATGCTGGTGCGTGCGCGACCCGAGCCATAGCGGAAATACTGTTTTGCGAGCCCACCCAGCGTCGCGCGCGGATAATAGATCACCGGTATCGTCGTATCGAGCCAGATCCGCCCGCCCAGCGCGCGCAGCCGCGCGTCGAGTTCGGCATCCTCGTTCGCCTCGAAACTGGTGTCATAGCCGCCTGCAGCTTCGAACATCGTCCGCCGGAAGGCGGCGTGATGGCCATGGTCGACCCACGCCGACGCGCCACCCATGCGATGCGTCGAGCCGCCCGTCCCGATGCGGCTGTTCTGCGCGATCGCGACCGCGCTCTGGAACCCGCCATGCCCACGGGTCGTCAGCCGCACGACGACCGAATCCGCGCCGCTCGCCGCGAGCGAAGGCAACAGTTGCGCGACATAGTCGGCCGGGTAGAGCGCATGCGCATCGATCCGCACGATCGTCTCGAACCGCGTATCCGCCGCCGCCACCGCGCGATTGACGCCCGCCGCCTGGATCCGCTCGGGATTGTCGATTAGCCGCACCCGGCTCCAGCGCCGTGCGAAGCCCGACACGACCTCGCGCGTGCCGTCACGGCTGCCGCCATCCGCCACGAGGATCTCGCCGACGACCCCGGCGGGCTCCCCCAGCAGCTTGGTGAGCAATGGACCGATGTGCGCGATCTCGTTGAGCGTCGGGATGATGACGGTGGCGGTCATGCGACGACCCTTCCCGGGCGGAGCGCATCGGCGAAGCGGGCGCTCGAGCGCTGGAGGTCGGTCTGTGCGAGCCGCGCACCGGCGCGCGCGCGATAGGCGTCCGCGACGGCGGGCGACAGCACCTGCGTCATCGCGCCGGCAAGCTCGACGGTGGCGAAATCCGCGCGGTTCGCGGCAGGGAGGTAATCCTCGAACACGTCGATCTGCGAGGCGAGGATCGGGATGCCGTAGGTCATCGCCTCGAGCATCACGAGCGGGACACCTTCCCACCGCGACGGCATCAGCAACAGATCGGCGGCGGCGAGCATTGCATGCGGGCTGTCGGTCCAGCGCGAACAGCGGATGTCGACCTGCCCGGCCAGATCGTTGCGCAGGCGCGCGAGACTCGCCTCGCCCTCGCCCGAACCGACGAACAGGAAGGTCCAGCCCGCCAGCCGCGCCGCATCCCGGCGGATCGCCTTGGCGAGCGTATCGAGTCCCTTCTGCCGGACGTCGAGCCGCCCGAGGAACAGCGCGACCCGCGCTGTCTCGGCAATGCCGAGCGCGGCGCGCGACTGGGCGCGCGCCGGCGCGGGCGGCGGCGCGACGACATTGTCCGCAACCACGATCGGCGCGCGACCGCCTGCCGCGCGGACCTGCGCGACGACCGCCGGGCCAGGCACGATGAAGCGATCGGGGCGACGGTACAGCCGTTGACGGACCCAGTCGCCCGGGACCGCGCGACGCCCGAGTTCCGCCATGCGGTGCGCCATCGGGACGTAGCTGACGAGGAAACTGTCGCGCGGCGCGGCGAGCAGCGGGACCGCGCAATTCTCGACCCGCCCCTGCAGCAGCAGGGTCGCCGCGGGGCGCAGCTCGGCGAACAGCGCGCGGACGCCCTGCGCGTACCGATGCCGGAAGCCCGCCAGATACGGTTCGGCGCGGCGCTTGGCGAAGCGCCACGGCGTCGCGTCGAACCGGTCCGAATGAAACGGCCGCAACCGTTCGGCGAGCGTCGTGTTGGCGGTGGGGTGCCGCAGGACGATCCGCGTGAACCCGCCGTTTTCGACGAGGTTGGGCAGGAAGCGCAGGAACATCGCCTCATGCCCGCCGAAATCCGGGCTGTCCTGCAGGATCAGCAGCGTGCGGCTCATGGTCGACGCTCCGCGAGCGCGGATTCATAGACCGCCCGTGTCATCGCGCCGATCTGCGCCCAGTCGGGCAGCCCGGTCGCGAGCGGGGCCTGCGGCCGTTGCCCGATCGACCGGACGAGCGCGGCGGCCAGCGCCTTCGCATCGGTCGGCGGGACGAGCTCGCCCGCGCCCGGGGCGTCGCCGATCATCGTGCGGAACGCGCCGAGGTCGCTCGCGATCAGCCAGCGGTCGAGGTCGGCGACGAGATGCAGCACCCCGCTCGCGTCGATCGTGCGATACGGAAAGACGAAGGCATCGGCACTGCGCAGCAGCGCGGCCATCGCATCCTCCGAAAGCCGCCCTTCGCGCACGGTGAAGCTCGCGCCCAGGTTGAGCATGCGCGCGCGCGCCAGCAGCGGCTCGACCGGCAGCTGCGCTTCGCCCGCGACGATCACCTCGAGCCGCGCGCGTGTCCTCGTGTCGATCAGGCCCAGCGCCTCGACCAGCACGTCGACGCCCTTATACGCCTGCAACCGTCCGAACAGCACGACACGCCAGCGGCCGTCGTCGGCGCGCGCTTCCGGCGCGGCGGCGCGCAGCGGGAGGATGCCATGCGGGACGACATGGATCCGCGCCGCCGCCAGCCCGCGCGCGAGCAACGCGGCCCGGCCTTGTTCGGTATGGACGATCAGCCGGTCGAACGCCGCGAGCGTCGCATCATAGCCGCGGCTTTGCGCGGCACTGACCGCGCGGCCGTTGAACGGCTGGATATCGTGGACGGTCAGCACCACCGGACGCTCGCGCCGGATCCGGCGCACCGCGCGCACATCGAGCATGGGAACCGCGGCCCATTGGAAATGGACGACGTCGAACCGGCCCGCCTCGCGCGTCAGCCGCCGCAGCCCCGCGACATGCTCGAGACCCTTCACCACGCGCCAGCCCGCGCCGACGCGCCGATTGGGTCCATCGGTGCGCGGGTAGAAGAACGGCAGCGTCGGCGTCGCGCCCAGCAGATCCTCCTCCTGAACGCGGAGCCCCCGGGTCGCCCAGCTGGGCTGGACGCCGCTCGCCGTCAGCCCGGCGGACAGCGCGGCGTCATAGGGCGCGGTGAACAGCGAGGGATCGACCAGCAGGACCGACGGCGCGGCCTGCCCCTTAACCCGAGGGGTCATGATACCATCCTGACAAGAAAAGGAGATCGGGGCTTCAGAACGAACCCTTGCTGGCAATGACCGCCGGAACGGTCCGCAGCATGATCAGGATGTCCCCGCCGACCCAGCGGGTGCGGCTGTAGACCGTGTCCATCGCGACGCGCCGCCGGTAGCTGACGTCGTTGCGCCCGCTGACCTGCCACAGCCCGGTGATGCCGGGCCGCACGTTGCAGTAGAATTGCATGTAGCGCCCGTAGCGCGCGGCCTCCGCCGGGACGATCGGCCGCGGGCCGACCAGGCTCATGTGCCCGCAGACGACGTTGAGCAGCTGCGGCAGTTCATCCAGGCTCGACTTGCGCAGGAACTGCCCGAGCGGCGTGATCCGCGGATCGTTGCGCAGCTTCTGGTCGAGCGCCCATTCCGCGCGCGCGGCGGAATTCCCCTCGAGGTGCCGGCGCAGGCGGCTCTCCGAGTCGCGCACCATGGTGCGCAGCTTGAGGCACGGGAACATCCGGCCGCCACGCCCGATGCGGCGGTGGACGAACACGGGAGATCCCCCGTCCTGGATCGTGATCGCTATGCAAATCAAGGCGATTACGGGCAGCAGGATGGCAAAGGCCGCCGCCGACAAAATCACGTCGAGCAACCGGGAAAGATTGCGGTCCATACCCGGCCTGAGACCGAATTTTCCGGTCCGCAAACGCAGGTCGTCCGATCGTGAACGCGCCCTAAATCGGGCACGCACGTCGCCATAAAAAGCCATGGCTGCGCCTTTTAATACTGTGTGTTTGCTGCAACGCAATATCGCAGACAAATCATTTACTTGCAAAGCATAGTTTACGCCGACTGCCCTGCCCTTTGGACTGTTCGTCGCATTGCACCGTCGAAAAGCGGCGGAAATCCTGGCATTCGGTGCGAGCTTGGCTGGTGCGTTTTATTGTGCATTTGTTGGCCGCGCCTGCCGCGACTCTGGCCGCGACATGATCGTTTCGCGCGCATCCGCGCGGATGCTGGGCATATTCCCGGCGCGATCGGCAACCCTTTCGTGGCGATCAGGCGTGCGAATCGCCGCGCGCGGGTTCCGCACGCGATTCGGCACCGGATGTGCGTTGCGCGCTGCGCCAGCGGATGAACCCCAGCACGGCGAGACCGACCATCGCGGCGTAGAGCCCCGCGGTCGGCAGGAGCCCCTTGAAGACGAACATTCCGACGTAGAGGACATCCACTACGATCCACAGCAGCCAGCTCGCGCTGTGGCGCCGCGCGGTCCAATATTGCGCGACCAGGCTGAAGCTGCTGAGCGCCGCGTCCATCCAGGGGAGCGCCGCATCGGTATAGCGGCTGGTGATCCAGCCGATCCCGATGCCACCCACCGCGCCCATCGCCAGCCCCGCCGCTGCCGCCAGGGGCGAGAGCGGCCGGACGATCACCGCGCCGGCAGCGTCCTTGCCCGCGGCCCAGGCGATCCAGCCATAGCCGATCGCAATCCCGAACAGCGCCTGCAACACCATGTCCGCATAGAGCCGGACATCCAGGAACAGCTTGAAATACAGCGCGCAGGCCAGGAGATTGAGCGGCCAGCACAGCATCCGGCGCGCGGCGGTCAGCCAGATCGCGACGAAACTGACCAGCACGGCGGCGATCTCGAGCAGCGACATCAGCGGAGATCGCTCCCGTCGATCCGGCGCAGGAAATCCCGTCCGGGCGGCGACAGGAACCATTCCGCATGGCCCAGCAGATATCCGTCCCACGCCAGCATCGCATGATCGCGATTGGCCAGCACGCCGCTGAAATACTCGATTTCGGACAGCGCGAACTCGAGATGGACGAGCGGCAACAGGCGAACGATCGTTTCGCGATCCACCCGATCGAGCGGTCGCACCGTGGCGTAACCGGCCAGCACGGCGCGCGCCGCGTCCGCGCTTGCGATCGCATCGTCGGCGCCTTGCCCCAGGTCGAGCCACTGGACCGCGCTCCGTTCGATCGCGATCGCGATATCGTAGAGCGCGCAGGTCCGATCGGCGAGACCGAAGTCGAAGGTGGTCGCAACCGTCCCGTCGCGCGCCCACAACAAATTGGAGGGATGCCAGTCGTTATGCGTCCACAGCGACGGCTGGTCGCGCAGCCGCGCCGGCAGCCCCCCGGCCAGGCGCGCGAACACCGGCGCGAGCTGACGCTGCCATGCGCGCCCCGCCAGAAATGCCGCAAGGGCCGGACGCGCCGCGACATAGGCCTCCGTCGCCGCCAGCGGATCGGCGGCGGGCAGGATGGTAAAGCTCGCCACCAGTGGTTGCGGCCGCCGCGCGGGGGCGTCGAAGCCCTCGGCCGCCCCGTGCAGCCGCGCGAGGCCGGCGCCGGCGGCGTGCGCATGCGCGGGCGACAGGAAGGGCGTCCAGGACAGGCGGTCGCGATACAGATCCACCCCGGACGCCCGGCGGTGCAGTTCGTACCGCCATTCGCCCAGCGCGGTCGCACCGCCGCCGGTGGCGGTCTGCATCACTTCCGGCACCGGCAACCCCGCGCGCGCCAGATGCGCGATGAAGCGATGTTCCTCGGCCAGCCCGGCGATCGAACGCAACCGATGGTGGTGGCGCTTCAGGAAGAACGCACCCGCCGTGGTGCGCAGCAGCGTCGCTGCCGAAAAGGGCCGCGGCGAATGCCAGTCGAGCGCGATCATCGTCCCGGCCGACGGGAAGCGGGCGAGCGCAAGCGCCGCTTCTTCCGGGGTGATCGCGGGCCAGGTCGGCGCCTCCATGGCGGTGCCCATGCCATGGACCTGATGCGGGGCGGACGATGCCATTCGCTCAGAACACCCGCGACACGGTCGCGATGACCGCACGCCCGCTGCCGACGTAATAGGCCGGGGGACTGCCCGCGATGAGGGTACCGTTGCGGCCGATCGTGTCGCGCGCGTTGGTGCTGACCGCCTGCACCCCGGACAGGACGTGCGGATCGGTCACGTTGATCGCATTGACCCGCACGTCGGTGCGCTTGCCGTCGAGCCAGCGCGCGAGATGCACGCCGACCGACAGGTCCAGCGTGGCATACCCCGCGATGCGCTCGTCGTTCATGAAGCTGGCATATTGCCGCCCGACATATTTCACCGCGGTGCTGCCAAAGAAGCGGCCGTCGTCATAGGTCCCGCCGCCGCCGAGCTGGAACGTCGGGCTCGATACTGCCTGCTTGCCGCGGGTCGGCAGGACATCGTCGCCGATCGGCAGGTCGTCGTCGAGGCGCGCGTGGAGATATTCGCCCGAAAGATAGACGCTGACCCCGGCCGCAGGCCGATAATCGATCTCCGCGTCGATGCCGTAGGACGTCTGCCGTCCCGCGTTGAGCGTCGAATTGATCTGCGCCCCGCCGCGATCGATCACCGTTGCCAGCTGCCGGTTGCGGAACCGATAGTGGAACGCCGTGACCGTTGCCGAAAGGGTGGTGCCGATGAAGCGATAGCCGAGCTCCTCGGATACCGAATATTCGTTCCTGAGCGCGGTCGTGCCCTGCGTCGTCAGCGCGCCGCCGTCGTACACATTGTACAGCGTATATTCGTTCGGCGCGCGAAAGTTGGTGGTGACGTTCGCGAACAGCTGCTGCCGCCGGTCGAGCTGATAATGCACCGCGGCCCGCGGCAGCGCGGCGAAACTGTCGAAGCGCACGTCCGACTGCGGTCCCGGCAGATCGTTGCGTCCGTTGCGCAGGACGTCGACGCCCTTGAACCCGACGTCCACCGTCAGCCGTGGCGTGAGCGTGAGCGTGTCGGCGACGAAAAAGCCCTTGGTCACGGTCACGGTCCGCTCGTTCTCATAGGCGAGCAGCCGGCCATCGGCGGTGCGGATCGCCTTGTCGCGATAGCCCCAGCGGTCGACCGGATTCCCGGCGGCGTCGATCGCGGTGTATGTCTGCAGCACGCGGTCGGTGCCATAATCGAACCACAGGCCGGCGGTGAGCCGATGCCTGCCCACGTCCGCCGTCAGCTTGGCGACGGTACCGCCGCGAAACTGCTTCCCGGTGAAATTGCCGAGCACCGTCGCTTCCCCGTCGACCGCGCCCGGAAGCGCGATCGGATCGGCGAGCGCTTCGGTCCCGAGGAAATTGCCGGTCGTGGCCAGCTGCGTGCCATAGGGCGAGTTGCCGTAGCCGAACTGGAGGTACGTGGTGCTGTCGAACGCCAGTCCGTCGCCGAGCACCAGATGCACGGGTGCCGCGAGATACACGTTGCGGAACGGCGCGCGGTACAATCGCCAGTAATTGGTGTCGCCGGCGGTATAGTCGCGGTCATAATTGAAGCCGCGCCCGTCGGCCTTCCATTCGGCCAGGGTCGGGCTCGGATAGGTCGACGAATTGGCGTCGTTGAACGACACGGCCAGGCTCGCGCGATTGCCGTTGCCCCATTCGTCGAGCAGCTTGGCATCGACGTGCTGCCGCGTGTCGAACCCCGCCCCGCGCCAATTGTCGGCGCGCGTGTTCGAATAGGACAGGAACGCGCGCAACCCGGTCGTCCCGATCCGGCCCGTATCCAGCCGGACGAACCCGCGCCGCGCCGCATAGGTGCCGAGCGACAGATCGACTTGCGCCCGCGGGTGCGTCGTGGGGTCGTCGAGCGCCAGCGACAGCAGCCCCCCGGCCCCGCCCAGAGTCGGCGATTCGAGATCGACCGCCCCTTGCGCGAGCGTGATCTGCTTGAGGTTTTCGGCATCGGCGAATTGCGCGGGATAGGCATAATAATAGCCGATGTCATTCTGTGGCGCGCCCTCCATCAGCACGCCGATCTCGTCCTGCCCGAGCCCGCGCAGCGTGAGGCTCGAACTGGTCGACAGGCCATACGGATCGCTCGACGCGACGTTCGCGCCGGGCAGCAGGCTGACCAGCTGGAACGCGTTTTGCGTGGGTGCCTGCTTGGCGATGAAATCGGCGGACAGCGCGCTTTGCTGCTTTGGAACGCTCTGGTCGGGCAGCAGGCCCTCGGGATCGGGGCGCCCGGTCACGACGATGTCGCTCGGACCGTCCTTGTCGGCCACGGGGGGTGCCGCCATCGCCGGAGTGGCGAGCAGCGCCGTCGATACCAGTACCACCAGGCGCAGTGCGCCCCGATGGCCGAGCAGGGGAGAGCGGGACGGGTCGTGTGCAAGCCGGGGGAACAGATACGCCATCGTCCGTCGTCACTCCTCATGGGGGGACAACGGGACCTGCCGCCAACCCTCCCTACGCCGGTGTTAGCCGGATCAGGTTCAGCGGGTCGTGGGCTGCTGCCCACCTCTCAGCCGCACATCAGCGGCCCCCCGGGGAAGCCGCGACTTAGGCGGTAAGATCGGGCGTGGAAAGGGGTATTCAGCCAGGGAGCCGTCGCTCCGGCGCTCGGCGGCCGCTCGCATGCGGGGCGAGCACGGGCGCCACGCGCGGACGACCGCCGGGGTCGCAACCCCCTCCCGGCACGCGCATCATTGATAATGCGCGACGTTTTCAAAACCGTCCGAGGCCTTCGCCATCCTGACCACCTTCTTGGCGAAGGCACGGACGTGCCGATCGAAGCGGGTATCGTTATAGACACCGGCCCAGACGAACTCCGCGCGGTCCAACAGCGCGGCCAATGCGTCGAGCACCTCGGCCTGGGTCGGGGTGGCGCTCTTGGCCTTGAGCAGCGCGCAGACCATTTCCTCCGCCGCCGCCTTGTCGCAATCGTCCTGTCGATCGCGACCGCCCCGCTCGGCCGACACCTGCTCGGACCGTGCGGCGACCACGCGGCTGTCGAGCCATTTGCGAACCGTCGCGCCATCCCATGCCTTCGAAACCGCTTTTGCCAACTGTACGTCCAATCCTGTTGCCACCAGGCGTTTATACGGCGGCTCGAAGCGTGCGCCAGCGGTGAGGAACGGGCATACCGTTTGCTAGTGCGACGCGATCAGCGGTAAGCTCGCCGCATGGAACCACAGCGCAAAGCCTTTCTCGGCGAATTGATCTCCGAAGCGGTCGCGATCTGCATCGTGATGACTTTCGGCCTGTCGGTCGCCGGCATGTACACGCTGTACGACCCCAGCCCGTACAAGACCGCCTATTGGGGCGTGTGCATGACCTGGGGCATGGCGGTGTCGCTGTCGATCTATGTTACCGGCGCGGTGTCGGGGACGCACGCCAACCCGGGGGTCACGCTCGCGCTGGCGCTCTATCGCGGTTTCCCGTGGAAGAAGGTCGTGCCCTATTGGTGCGCGCAGCTGGTCGGCGCGTTCCTGGGCGCCGCCATCGTCTATGCGCTCTATTACAACGTCATCGACCATTTCAACGCGACGCAGCACCTGACGCGCGCCGGCGGCGGCGCGGGCGGCGTGTTCTTCACCGCGCCCGGGCTTGCGGTCACGACGATGAAGGGCTTCATCGACGAGATCATCCTGACCGCCATCCTGGTGTTCGGGATCTTCGCGATCACCGACGAATTCAACACCATGGCACCCCAGGCCAATTTCGGCGCGATCGTGATCGGGCTGCTCGTCGCGCTGATCGGCGCGTCGATGGGGTATCTCGAGGCGTGGGCGATCAACCCGGCGCGCGATCTTGGTCCCCGCGTGTTCGCGTGGCTGATGGGGTGGGACACATCCGCCTTCCCCGGCGTCGACAATTACTGGTGGGTGCCGATCGCGGGGCCGTTCATCGGCGCGGTGATCGGCGGGGGGACGCAGCATCTGCTGATCCGGCCGTTCCTGCCGCGCGACAAGCCGCTCGCCGGCCCGCAATAAACCCGACAACAGACATGGAGAGCGACGCGTGAGCGACACCATCATCCTGGCGATCGACCAGGGCACGACTTCCACCCGCAGCATGACCTTCGGCACCGATGGCGTTCCGCGCCAGACGGTGCGGCGCGAATTCGCGCAGCATTATCCGCAGCCCGGCTGGGTCGAGCATGATCCCGAGGATATCTGGCGCGACACCGTCGATACGCTGAAGGAAGCCGCCGCCGCCGACGGCGGCAAGGTCGCCGCGATCGGCATCACCAACCAGCGCGAGACGGTGGTGGTATGGGATCGCGCGACCGGCAAGCCGGTCTTCAATGCGATCGTCTGGCAGGACCGCCGCACCGCCGCGCTCTGCGCGCAGTTGAAGGCCGATGGCCATGAGGAACTGGTCCGTGCGCGGACGGGGCTGATCCTCGATCCGTATTTCTCGGGCACCAAGCTCAAGTGGATCCTCGACGAGGTCGACGGCGTCCGCGCGCGCGCGGAACGCGGCGAACTCGCCTTCGGGACGATCGACAGCTTCCTGCTGTGGCGGCTGACCGGCGGCAAGGTACATGCGACCGACGCGAGCAACGCCTCACGTACCCTGCTGTTCGACATCCACAAAGGCGCTTGGGACGCCGAACTGCTGAAAATGCTCGATATTCCCGAAAGCCTGCTGCCGGAGGTGAAGGACAACAGCACGATCTTCGGTGAGACGACGCCCGACCTGCTCGGCCACAGCGTCCCGATCGGGGGGATGGCGGGCGACCAGCAGGCCGCGGTCGTCGGCCAGGCATGTTTCCAGCGGGGGGACGCCAAGTCGACCTATGGCACCGGTTGCTTCGTGCTGCTCAACACCGGCAAGGAGGCGGTGGTCAGCAAGAACGGCATGCTCACCACCATCGCCTACCAGCTGGACGGGAAGATTACCTACGCGCTGGAAGGATCGATCTTCGTCGCCGGGGCGGCGGTGAAATGGCTGCGCGACGGGCTGGGCCTGATCAACCGCGCGGCCGATACCAACGACATGGCGACCAAGCTCGAAGGCAATGACGGCGTCTATATGGTGCCGGCCTTCGTCGGGCTGGGCGCGCCGCATTGGGATCCGAACGCGCGCGCGAGCATCACCGGGCTGACCTTCGCGGCCACCGGATCGCACATTGCGCGCGCGGCGCTCGAATCGGTTGCCTATCAGACCGCCGACCTGATGAACGCGATGGTCGCCGACGGCGCCCGCGATGCCCGGCAGATCCGCGTCGATGGCGGGATGGCCGCGAACGACTGGTTCTGCCAGTTCCTCGCCGACGTGCTCGACACCGACGTCGTCCGTCCCGCGAACATCGAGACGACTGCCGCCGGCGCGGCGTTTCTGGCCGGGATGGCGGTCGGGATCTGGAACGGCCCGGACGACATTGCCGCCGCCTGGAAGGAAGAACGGATCTTCAGCGCGACGATGGGCAGCGATCAGCGCGCCGCGCTGATGGGGGGGTGGCAGGAAGCGCTCGGCCGCACCGGCTCCCGCCAGAACGCCTAGCGCCACTCCAAGGCCGGACGCTCACGCCAGACCATAATGATCCGCCAACCGGTCGAGCGCGAGCGTCAATACGATCCGGCCGCTGCGTTGCGGCCAGCCGAGCGTCCGTTCGATGTCGGGCAGCCCTTCCCCGGCGCACACCATCCGCCACAAGACGTCGCCCAATCCCCGCCCCGCGCCGTGGAGGGCGGCGTCGAACCGGGCTTTCGCCGCGATCTGCGTGAGCGTCGGGTCGAGCGTGTCGCCGCCGCCGCCATCCACCCGTTCGGTCCAGCGCATCGTGACCGAGGGTGCCAGGGCGGCGCGTTCGTAATCGGCCCGCAGACGCTCCCCCGCCTCGAACTGGCGGGCATCGACCAGCCCCCGCGCGCGCAACCAGCCAAGCGGCGATTCGGCGAGATTGACGGTGACGCTGCGGCCCCGGCCCCGCCCCCGTTCCAGCCCCGCGGATTCCGTCACCCCCCGCGCGTCGACCTTCCGTTCCACCAGTTCGCGCATCTTTCGTCTCCCGTTCGAGTCGTCGGGGGATTGCCACGAAGGCACGGATGTAGGACAGTAAGAAACCGATTTGGTTTGCTCACAACAAGGACCGGTCATGATCACCGCGATCCGGGAAGTCCGCCGGGCAAAGGGCATGACGCTCGACGACGTCGCGCGCGCGTGCGTGCCGCCGACCACCGCGCAGACGATCGGGCGGCTCGAAACGGGGACGCGGACCGTGTCGGTCGGCTGGCTCAACCGGATCGCGGATGCGCTGGGGGTGCGCGCCGCGGATCTCGTTCGGTTGCCCGATCGTCCCGACATCCCGGTTGCGGCCGTGCTGGATGCAAACGGCGTTCAGGCGCCCAGACAGCCCGCGACGATCGCACCGCCGGTCGCATCGTCCGATCATATCGCGATCCGGGTGGTCGCGGGGATCGGCGACTATCGCGCCGGTGACGAGATCTGGTGCGAACGCTTGCCGCCCGAAGGTTTTGCCCGCGCGCTCAACCGGGACGTGCTGGTGCCCCGCCCCGCCGGCCGCTATCTGTTCGGCCGATTGATCGGGCGCGAGGAAAGCAAACTCCACCTGTTGCCGCTCGGCGCTGGCGCGCGGCAGCAGATCGTCACCGATCCGCCATGGATCGCAACCGCTGTTCGATTGGTTCGTCCCTTATGATCGCATCGCTTCTTCTAGCTGCAGCGCTGGCGCTGCCCCCGGCGCCGGTGGCCGACGCCGGCACGCCCGCACCGGTCGCCGCGTCGGCGGCTTCCCCGCTGCCGGTGACCCGGGCGGAGATCGTCGCCACCTATCCGCATGATCCGCGCGCCTTTACCGAAGGCCTGCTGATCGACCGCGGCACCCTGTATGAAAGCACCGGGCGGGAGGGGCAGTCCGACATCCGTCGCGTCGATCTCAAGACCGGTCGCGTTCTCGCCAGCGTCCGGCTCGCGCCGCAGGTGTTCGGCGAGGGGATCGTCGCCTGGCGGAACCAGCTGCTCAGCGTCACCTGGCATGGCGGGCAAGGATACAAGTGGAGCTTGCCGGGCCTCAAGCGGACCGGCGGGTTCACCTATACCGGCGAAGGCTGGGCGATGACCGACGACGGGCGCAACCTGATCCTGTCGGACGGGACGCCCGTGCTGCGCTTCCTCGACCCGGTCACGCAGAAAGTCGTGCGGCGATTGACGGTCACCGCCAATGGCCGGCCGGTGGACCAGCTCAACGAGGTCGAATATGTCGACGGCCAGATCTACGCCAATATCTGGATGACGCCCTACATTGCGCGGATCGACCCGGCCAACGGCCGGGTCGTCGGGGTGATCGACGTGTCGCCGCTGGTCGCCAGGGTCGCGCTGACGGACCGGGATTCGGTGCCGAACGGCATTGCCTACGACCGCGTCGCGCACCGGCTGTACGTGACCGGCAAGAACTGGCCAACGCTGTTCGAGATCAAGCGCCCGCGCTGAGGATCCGGCGTTGCTCCCTGGAGGCGCTTTCCCGGCGAAGGCCGGGGAAGGGCCTCGACGGGTGAAGTGCCAGGAGCGGCAGGCGCCCGGCCGTGCACGCAAAAAACCCCGGCGATCGCGCGCGCGACCACCGGGGTTGTTCGAGACCGCCCCGCGCGCGGTGCTGTCCAAAATGGAATGCGCGCGGGATGGCCCGGTCGGCCCCGCCGCCCTGGATAGGGGGGCGGGCGACGGGACCGGTCGGTTTAGCCGAGCAGCTTCAGCACGCCCTGCTGCGACTGGTTCGCCTGCGCGAGCATCGCGGTCGATGCCTGGCTGAGGATCTGCGCCTTGGCGAGGCTGGTCGTCTCGGTCGAGAAGTCGACGTCTTCGATCCGGCTCTTCGCGTCGGTCAGGTTCGACACGCTCGAGGTCAGCGTGTTGACGACCGAGCTCAGGCGGCTTTCACCGGCACCGATCGACGCGCGGGTCGTGTTGACCGCGTTGAGCGCGGTGTCCAGGTCGTCCAACGCACCCAGCGCGCCGGTGCCACCCGTTGGCGGCGAGCCCGTGCCCGCCGTGCCGACCGTCGAGATGTCGACGGCTTCTACCGCTGCAAGGTTGAGCCCCTTGATCGTGAGGGTGGTCTGGTCGGCCGAGGACGACCCGGTCTGGATCGCGATCTTGGTATCAGTGGTGCCGAACAGAGCAACGCCGTTGAACTTGGTCGCGGTCAGGTTGGTGAGCTGCTTCTGCAGTTCGCCGACTTCGGTCTGCAGGTTGTCGCGATCGCTCTGCTGATACGTACCCGACGCCGACTGGACCGCGAGTTCGCGGATACGCTGCACGATGTTGGTCGCTTCGCCGAGCGCGCCGTCGGCGGTCTGCGCGAGCGCGATGCCGTCGTTGGCGTTGCGGATCGCCTGGTTCTGGCCCTTGATCTGGGCGCCGAGCG
The DNA here is from genome assembly GCF_022662475.1 of Sphingomonas sp. TREG-RG-20F-R18-01. Taxonomy (GTDB): domain Bacteria; phylum Pseudomonadota; class Alphaproteobacteria; order Sphingomonadales; family Sphingomonadaceae; genus Sphingomonas. The sequence goes on along the minus strand of NZ_JAKNQQ010000002.1, from coordinate 428,316 downwards.
AGGTGGCGATCGCCAGACCGGCGGCGTCGTCCTTGGCCGAGTTGATGCGCTTGCCGGTCGACAGGCGCTCGATGCTGGTCTGCAGCGCGGTGTTGGCGGCGTTCGATGCGTTGCTCGACTTGAGCGAGGCGACGTTGGTTCCGATGACGGTCATTGATGGTCTCCAAATAGGTCCGGCAATCCCGCCGCCCCCTATCGGAGAGCCGAGCCGCCAGAGATGGTAACGACCATTCCGTCGCGGCTTTAAGCGCTGCGGCGCACTTTTTCGCATTTGTGTCGGTGCCGCCAACTATCGGGCGGCAAAGCGGAAAAATATTGCCGGTTTGGCGACCGGTTTAACGCGGAATTTACTACGCAGGCCGCATTCCCCGAATCAACAGGGAGTTTCCATGCGAACCATCGTTCCATCTGCCGCGATTCTTCGCCAGCACTATGCGCTCGTGTCGTGCCTGCGCGCGCAAGGGTTTGCGATCGGTTCGTTCGAGGACGGCAAGCGTGCGCCGGGCGAGTTCTACCTCGTCGCAGCCGGGGAAACCCCGCCGGTTTCGGCACGCACCGTCATCCTGGGTCACGAAAGCCGCGCCATCGTGCCGTCGCGCGACGGCAGCCCGGCCTTCGTGTCCTATGACGAGACCGACGCCGCGGTCGGCGCGGGCTTCGTCCGCGCGTTGCTCGCAGAGCCGGAGATGCCGACCGCCGCGGACCCCGAGAGCCTCGCGCTCCACACGCTCGCCGAGCGCGTCGCGACCGCCGACATCACGGTGCTGATCAACGGCCCGACCGGCACCGGCAAGGAAGTGCTCGCACGCTCGATCCACCTGAAATCCAACCGCGCCGCCAAGCCGTTCATCGCGATCAATTGCGCCGCCCTCCCCGAGACGATGCTCGAGGCGTTGCTGTTCGGCCACCAGAAGGGCTCCTTCACCGGCGCGTCGTCGGGCGGCGAGGGCTTCTTCCGCGCGGCCGACGGCGGCACGCTGCTGCTCGACGAGATCGCCGAGATGCCGCTGCTGCTCCAGTCGAAGCTGCTCCGCGCGTTGCAGGAGCGCGAGATCATTCCGATCGGCGCGACCACGCCGCAGCCGATCGACGTCCGCATCATCGCGAGCGCCAACCGCGACCTGCAGGACGAAGTCGCCGCGGGCCGTTTTCGCGCGGATCTCTATTACCGCCTGTCGGTCTTCCCGCTGACGACCAAGCCGCTCGCCGACCGCGTGCAGGATATCCCTGCGCTCGTCGCGACGCTGATCCTGCGCCACGCGGGCAACCGCACGACGATCCCCTGGCCGTGCGCCGAGGCGATCGACCTGCTGTCGCAGCATGACTGGCCCGGCAACGTCCGCGAGCTCGAGAACGTGTTGCAGCGCGCCTTGCTGTTCGCGGGCGGCGACACGATCCAGCCCGAGCACATCGTGTTCGACCGCCCGAGCGCGCGCGCGACGATCGCGGTCACCGCGCCGGATGCGCCCGCCACGCTCGGCAACATCGTCCAGATGCACGAATTCCAGGCGATCCGCGAAACGCTCGCCGCGTGCAACGGCAGCCGGATCGAGACCGCCAAGCGGCTCGGCATCTCGGAACGCACCCTGCGCTACCGATTGGCCAAGGCGCGAGAACAAGGCGACGACATCATCCGCGCGCATGACCGCACGGCGGTGTCGGCATGAGCGTAGGTGGCATTGGCGGCGCGGGCGGGATCGACCGCGTCATGGCGCTCCGCGCGCAGATCCTCGAGCGCAACCAGGCGCTCGCGCGTGCCAGCGCGACGCCTGCGGCAACGCCAGTCGCCGAGACGAAGCCCGCCAGCTTCGCCACGACGATGCAAACCGCGCTCGAAAACGTCAACCAGGGCCAGACGCAGGCCGCCAAGCTCAGCGAAAGCTATGAGCGCGGCGAGACCGTCGACATCGCCAAGGTGATGCTCGCACGCCAGCAGGCATCGGTCGGGTTCGAGGCGACGCTGCAGGTCCGCAACAAATTACTGTCCGCCTACAAGGACATCATGAGCATGCCGGTCTGACATGAGCAACGCCCTCACCCCCTCGCCCCAGCCGCAGCTCCCCAGCGGCGTCGCGTCGCTTGTTCCTGAGCGGTTCGCCAATCCGCTCGCGCAGATGCAGGGCCTGCTCGCGCAGCCCGCGGTCCGTCGCAGCCTGCCGATGGTCTTGCTCGTCGGCCTGCTCGCCACCGCAGCCGCCGCGTGGATGATGCTCGCAACGCCGACGCAGAAGACGTTGTTCTCCGGGCTGTCCGATGCCGACAAGGGCGCGGTCACGACCGCGCTGACCACCGCCAACATCAAGTCGCACATCGACGATTCGACCGGCGCGGTGACCGTCAACGAGGAGGACTTCTCGCGCGCGCGCATCCTGCTGGCGGGCCAAGGTCTGCCCAAGGCAGCCCCCGGCGGCTACCAGATCCTCGACAACCTCCCGATGGGCGTGTCGCGCGCGGTCGAGGGCGAACGCCTCCGCCAGGCCCGCGAAACCGAGCTCGCCCGCTCGATCCAGGAGATCGACGCGATCGCCGAGGCGCGCGTCCATCTTGCCACCCCCGAAGCCTCGGTGTTCGTGCGCGACAATGCCGCGCCGTCCGCCTCGGTGATCGTCAAGCTCCAGCCCGGGCGGAGTCTCGGCGACGCGCAGGTCTCCTCGATCATCAACCTCGTCGCCTCGTCGGTGCCTGGGATGAAGCCCGAGAACGTCACGATCGTCGACCAGATGGGCGGCCTGCTGACCAAGGGCGCGAACGAAAGCGCCACCAGCGCGGCGAGCGACGAGCGCATCGCGCTCCAGCGTCGCGTCGAGGAAAAGTATCGCGCGCAGATCGTCCAATTGCTCACCCCGTTGATCGGCGCGGGCAATTTCACCACCGAAGTCCAGGCCGACGTCGATCTCAACGAGACTCAGGCGACCAAGGAAAGCTACGACAAGGCGGGCGCGCTGCGCGTCGAGCAGGGCCAGTGGACCAGCAACGGCAAGGACGGCGGGCAGGCCCCCGGCGGCATCCCCGGCGCGCTGTCCAACACCCCGCCGCCCGCCTCGACGCTGAGCGCACCGCAGCCCGCCCCCACCCCCGGTGCGCCCGGTGCTCCGGCAGCGGCTGCCCCCGGCGCGGCGACCGGTCCCGCCGCTGCAGCGGCTGGCGCGGTCAGCGATGCGCTCAAGGCCAGCGACCAATATTCGCGCGCCTACGATCTCGGCAAGGAAGTGTCGGTCAGCCGCACCGCCCCCGGCGCGATCTCGCATCTGTCGGTCGCAGTGCTGCTCCGCGATCCCGAGACCGGCAAGCCGCGCGGGACGGTCGAGATCCAGCAGATCACGCAGCTCGTCCAAAGCGCGGTCGGCTACAACCAGCAGCGCGGCGACGTCGTCACCGTCATCAGCCGCAAGTTCGCGGGCGCGTCGGCGCTCGACGACAAGCAGCCTTGGTATGAGGCGGGCTGGCTCCCCGTCGTCGCGCGCAACCTCACCGCGATCGTCGTCGCGCTGCTGGTGCTGCTGCTCGGCGTCCGGCCGCTGGTCAAGGCGATCTCGAAGAAGAAGGGCGAGGACACCGCCGCCAGCCAGACCGGCCAGCCACGCGACCTGCTCGGCGAAGCGCAGGGCGGCGGGCCCGCAGGCCCGGAAACGGGCGAGCCGGTCACGATCGACGCGCTCGAAGGCGCGCGCAGCTATGACGAGCGGATCGGGATGGTCCGTGGCTTCACCCGTGACAATCCCGCGCGCGCCGCGCTCGCGGTCCGCGACATGATCAAGTCATGAGCACCGCGGTAGTCCGCAGCTATAGCGGAGTCGAACGTGCTGCGGTGCTGATGATGCTCGTCGGCGAGGAGGAAGCCGCGGCGATCCTGCAGAAGCTCGATCCCGAGGAAGTCCGCCAGCTCGGCAAGGCGATGTTCGCGGTGGCGGACGTCAGTGAAGCCGAAGTCGCCGACGTGCTCGACGATTTCGTCGGCCACGCGCGCGAGCGCACCGCGATCGGCTTCGACCCGCGCCCGCGGATCGAGGCGGTGATGACGCGCGCGCTTGGCCAGGAAAAAGCCGACAGCGTGCTCGCGCGGATCGTGCCGGTCGAGGACGCGTGCCAGCTCGACCTGCTCAACTGGCTCGACGCCGGCGAGATCGCCGCGATGATCGACAAGGAACATCCCCAGATCGCCGCCGTCCTGATCGCCAATCTCGACCCGACGATCGGGGCGCAAGTCCTCGAGATGATGCCCGATGCGATCCAGCCCGACATCCTCCACCGGCTCGCGCGACTGGGGCCGATCACGCCCGAGGCGGTGGAGACGCTCAAGACCATGCTCGCCAACCGCACCGGCACCGGCAAGGCGCAGGCGGGCGTCACGCTCGGCGGGACCAAGGACGCCGCGAAGATCCTGTCGAGCGGGCGCAAGGCGACCGAGCTGCGCGTCATGCCCAAATTGTTCAAGATCGACCGCGACGTCGCCAAGGCGATCGAGGAGGCGATGTTCGTCTTCGACAACCTGCTCGAGCTCGACGACAAGAATCTCGGCACGCTGATCCGCAACATCGACAGCGACGTGCTGACGCGCGCCTTGAAGGGCGTCGACGAAAGCATTCGCGCGCGCTTCCTCGGCTGCATGTCGAGCCGCGCCGCCGACGGCATCCGCGACGAGATGGAATCGCGCGGCCCGATGAAGCTGTCCGAAGTCCTCGACGCGCAGAAGATCATCATCCAGATCGCGCGCAATCTCGCCAAGGACGGGACGATCCAGATGGGTGGCGGGGAGGACGATTATGTCTGAGTTCGTCGCCGGTTTCTCGCCGCGCAGCCAGGGGATTGCGGATGCCCTGAAAGCCGCCTTCGCACCGCGCGTCGGGGGCTTCGCCGCGGCCGATCTCCGCGAACGCGCGGGTGGTCGTGCCGGGCCGGTCGTCTTTGCGGCGAGGCCCGAGGGGCCGCGCCACTTTTCCCCCGCCGATCCCGATGCCAATCCGACCGAGGGCTGGGACCCGTTCGATGCCGAGGCCACGCCGACTACGCCGTTCGTCGATCCGGTGCTGGCGGCACACGCGGCGGGCTATGCCGAGGGCATGGACGCCGCGCTTGCCGAAGTCGCCGCCAACGTCGAGCGCGACCACCGCCTGCTGACCGAACTCGCCGCCGCGCTTCAGGCGGGCGAACGCTTCGACCGCGAGGCGACCGCGCGCCGCTTGCGCCAGACCGTGATGTTCCTCGTCACGCAGATCGTCGGCGAAGTCGGGATTTCGCCCGAACTGCTCGCACGACGGATCGATTCCGCGGCGGATCTGCTCAGCGACGGCACCGAATCCGCGATGCTCCGGGTCAACCCCGCGGACGTCGCGCTGCTCGAGGGCAAATTGCCCAAGCAGGTGTTTGCGGTGGGGGACGCGGCGATCACGCGCGGATCGTTCCTGCTGGAAAGCGCGTCGACGATCGTCGAGGACGGCCCCGAATTGTGGATCGAACAGCTCGGCGCGGCGATCGACCGCGTCGCGGTGCCAACGCACTGATGGCTCGGTCTTTGTCAGGTCGTGCCGCACGTGTCGCACGCACCCCCAAACCGTTCGGGCTGAGCGAAGTCGAAGCCCTGCCCGGACCACACACCTCGCTTTCTGCTGCACGGGCCCCTTCGACTTCGCTCAGGGCAAACGGGAATGGGAAGGGCCTTATCCCGGTACTTCGACCTGTTCCGTATGGGGGCACCCCCTCTAACCCGTTCGGGCTGAGCGCAGTCGAAGCCCCGCCCGCCCAAGGTCCCGCCACATGCTGAACCGTTTCACCGGCGACTATCTCGACGCGCTCGTCGTCCCCGATTTCACGCCGCGCCCCAAGGTCTCGGGCCGCCTCGCCTCGTTCGACGGCCTCCTGATGGAAGCGGTCGGCCTCACCGTCCCCGTCGGCACCGTCTGCCAGGTCGGCGACCGCACCGCCGCGGTCGAGGCCGAGGTGATCGGCTTCCGCAACGGGCGCACGCTGTTGATGAACCTCGGTGGCCCCGCGGCCTTGCTCCCACAAGCCCCGGTCCGTCCGCTCGGCGCGCCGGGCGAGGCGGAGGTCGGCGCGGCGCTGCTCGGGCGCGTGGTCGATGGCACCGGCAAGCCGATCGACGGGCTCGGCCCGATCCGCGGTGCCGGGCGCTGGCCGCTCGCGGGGAAGATGCAGTCGCCGCTCGATCGCGGGCGCGTGCTCGAGCCGCTTGATGTCGGCGTCCGCGCGATCAACGGGTTGCTCACCGTCGGGCAGGGCCAGCGGATCGGGATCATGGCGGGTTCGGGCGTCGGCAAGTCGGTGCTGCTCGGGATGATCGTCCGCGCAGCGCAAGCCGATGTCGTCGTCATCGGCCTGATCGGCGAGCGCAGCCGCGAAGTCGCCGACTTCCTCGAAACCAAGGTCGCTGGCGCGGCGCGCGCGCGCTCGGTGGTGGTCGCGGTGCCCGCCAACCATTCGCCGGTGCTGCGCATCCGCGGCGCCTTGCGCACCCACGCGATTGCCGAGGCGTTTCGCGCCGAGGGCAAGAAGGTCCTGCTCATCATGGACTCGCTCACCCGCGTCGCGCACGCCGGGCGCGAGATCGGGCTTGCGCTGGGCGAGCCCGCCTCGGCGCGCGGCTATCCACCGTCCGCGATCGCGATGCTTCCGAACCTCATCGAACGCGCGGGCGTCGACGTCCACAGCGGCGGGTCGATCACCGCGATCTACACCGTGCTGGCGGATGGCGACGACGGCAACGATCCCGTGGTCGACAGCGCGCGCTCGATCCTCGACGGGCATATCGTGCTCTCGCGGCAACTCGCCGAACGCGGCGTCTATCCCGCGATCGACCTCGGCCCCTCGGTCAGCCGCGTGATGACCGACATCGTCGACAAGCCGCACCAGCGCGCCGCGCGTGTGCTCCGCCGCCACCTTGCGACCTATGAGGAGAATCGCGATCTCGTGCTGATGGGCGCCTATCGCTCGGGCGCGGATCCGGCAATCGACGCCGCGATCGCGTGCCACCCGGCGGTGCTCGAATATATCAAGCAGGATCCGGACGAGACCGTCTCGCTCGGCGATTCGGCGATCGAACTGATCGGCGTGTTCGGCGATGCCTAAGTCCAAGCTCGACCGGCTGCTCCGCGTCCGCACGCTGCAACTCGGGCTCGTCCAGGCCGACGAAGCGCGTGCGCGCGACAAGGCGCACGCCGAGACGACGCTCCACGGTCGCATCGTCCAGCTGTCCGAGAACGTCGCGCCGACGGTCGCGCCAATCGGCGCGTCCGCGCTCGGCGCCGCCGCGCATTTCCGCGAACGCCTCCACCGCTCCGCCGAAGCCGCCGAGGGGCGCCTGCGCGCAGCGCAAGCGGTCGCCACCCGCGCCGCCGAAGCCACGCGCGAAGCGCGCCGCGACCAGAGCGCGATCGAGAAACTGATCGCACGCGCGGATGCCGAGGCCGCGCTCAAGGAATTGCGCGCGATGGAGGCGATGCCGCCCGCGCGCGTGATCCGGCACGATCCTTGCTGAACCGCTGACGGGTGCCGCTTCCGGCCCCGCTGGATGCCTGCATGACCGACCTGACCACCCTGCCGTTCCCGACCGCCCCCTCGGCATCGCCGCTCGCCCCCGCGGCGCCCGCGTCGGTGTCAGGCGTGCCCGGCATGGCAGCGCAGTTCGCGCAGACGCTCGGAGACATGCTGGCGAGTACGACGTCGGTCGTGCCGTCCGCCACCATTCCCGCCGCCACGCCCGCCGCCACGCCCGCCGCCACGCCCGCCGCCACGCCCGCCTTGGGGGCGGTCGCGCTGCCCGACGCCGCACAACCGCTCCCCATCCTAGGTCTGGTCGGACCGCTGCCAAACGGCAAGCTGCTGGCCACCGGCATCACCGACCGGCAAGCGCTTGCCGACGACGGCAACGCAGTGCCTGCCGAGCCCGCGGTCCGGTTTCTCGCCAACCCGGCGTGGCGCGCGGCCGTCGTCGGGGCAGCGACACCGCCCCGCACCTCCGTACCTTTGCGCACCGCGCTCGAGCGCGCCGCCGCCCAGGTAACGACATCCGCCGCCGCCAAGCCCGCGCGGGGATCGACCACGGCGTCGGTCGCGAAGTCTCCCCGCGAGCATACGGAGGACGTGGCGGCGTTCCCCGAGGCGGCGACGGACGGCCCGGTCGTCTTGCCGTCCACACCGGATGGTACGGCGAGCGCACCGCTACCGCTCCCGGCGGTGCCGCTGACAACCGTTCCCGCGCCGGCGAGCGCTGCGCCCGAGCGGGTCGCCTCGGAGCCGGACGCCCGCCAGCAAGGCACCGTTGCATCCGTTGCCGGACCCGCCGCCAGACCGGCAGTTGCGATGCTCCCGGCCCCGCCGATGATCGCCCAGGCCGGGCAGGAGCTCGCGGCACCCGCTGTCGACCGCCCGGGTCGCACGCCGGCACGCTCGGCGCAGACCGATGCGACGCCACCAGCGGTGCAGGAGCAGGCCACGCCCGCCCTCCTGTCCGATCCCACGGCGTCGCGCACGCAAGGAGCGGCTGTTCCGGCAACCGAGCAAGACGCAGCAAGCGCGCCGCCGCGCGTCTTGGCGCGCGCGGCCCGCGCGTTGCCGTCCGACCAGGCCATTCTCGCCGCGCTCGGCGCGCTGCCCAATCCCGGGCGCGACGAGAGCCCCGTTCAGGGCGCAACGCCGGCCATCGTACCTGTGCCAGAGGTGGCTGCGACCCCAATCGCGCCAGTGTCGTCCACCACAGTACGACCGCCCGCCATCGACGCACCTTCGCCCCAGCAACCAGCGACAGCCGCGACCGCCACCGCCACCGCGGCAACCGCGCCGCTTGCGCGCGTCGCCGCAACGACCGCCGACGCCCTGGCCGGCCGTACCGCCGCCACCGCGCCCGACTCGCCCGTGCGGAGCGAGACCATGCCGGTCCGCCTCGACCGAAGCGTCGTGGCGCCGATCGCCGTCTCCGCCACCCCGCAACCCGCCGCGCAGGTCTTCGCCGCCGCGCTCGCCACCGCGGCGACCTGGCGCGACCGCCCTGCAGCCGAGCGTACCGACCCCGCATCCCCCACGCCCCCGCTCGGCTTCACCACCGCCGTCGACCTCGGCAGCACCACCCCGGTCCAGCCGACTGGCGACGCGCAGCGCGCGCCGCTCGACCTGACGCAGGACACCGGCGTCCAGCGGATGATCGACCATATCGAGGTGCTCCGCGACGGCGCCGATTCGCGCGATACGCGGATCCGGCTGGTCCCCGATGCGCTCGGCAGCGTCGACGTCGCGGTGCGGCAGGTCGGCGAGCGGATTCACGTCAGCTTCACCGCCGAGCATGAGGCCACGCGCGCCCTCATCGCCGACGCGCAGCCGCGCCTGACCGAACTCGCCGCCGAGCGCGGCGTGCGGATCGTCGGGACCAGCGTCGCGACCGACGCCAATCCGGGCACATCCGCGTCGCTCCAACAGGGACAGGCGCAAGCCCAGTCCCAGTCCCAGTCGCAACCGCAATCCCAGAACCCGTCCCAGTCGCGCCCCAACGCCCCGCAGCAGCCGCCCCGCGCATCAACGCGGGCGCAGCGCGACACCGAAACCCCCGAGGACCAGCGCCTCGCCTAACCCCCAAGGAAGCAGAGCATGAGTGAGATCGTCGAAGAGAAGACCAAGAAGAAAAAGGGCGGGATGATGAAGATCATCCTGATCGTCGTCGGGTTGCTGGCGCTGGTCGGCGGCGGCGTCGGCGGCACGCTGTTCGCGGTCAACGCCGGGTTTATCGGCGGCGGCGGCAAGCATTCCGAGCCCGAAGGCCCGCGCCTCGTCCCCAAGAGCGAGCAGAAGCGGATCGGCGCGGGTGGCGAAGGCGGCGATGCGCATGCGACCGCGGGCAACAAACCGCCGATCGGCACCGGCGGCGACAAATATGCCTCGAATTACTACGCGATGGACAAGGAGTTCACCTCCAACCTGCAGGACAGCGTCCATTTCGTCCAGGTCGGGGTCGCGGTGTCGACGCCCTATGACGATTCGGTGATCCAGAACATCAAGACCAACGAGATCGCGGTGCGCTCGTCGATCCTGATGGCGCTGGGCGACACCACCGAGGAGCAGGTCTTCACCAGCGACGGAAAGCGCCAGCTGGAACGCCGCGTGGCCAAGGCCATCAACGATACGCTCAAGGAAAAAGAAGGATTTGGAGGCGTCGGTAACGTTTACTTTACCAGTTTCGTTGTTCAGTGAGCCATGGTTAACAAGGCATCAGCGACGGCGGACGAACGCCGCGAACGGACGCGAGGCGCAGCCAAGAGCGGGGGTGCGCAGCACGTCGCGCTCGGGGCCACCAACCTCAATCCGTTCGGCGACCTGCACACCGTCCAGCATCTCTCCGCGCGGCTCGCGCGCGGAGTGCGCGGGGTGTTCGAGCCGTTGCTGCGCCGCGAATGCCGCACCTGGGCGGAGCCGCTCGTCGTCCAGCGGCTCGCCGATTACCGGATGGAACGTCCCGACGGGCTGACCGCATGGCTGCCGATGACGATGGCGCTCGGCAGCGCCCCCGCGGGCCAGGCGCTGGCCGTCCTCGACGGGCGGTTCGTGCTCGAACTGCTCGACCTGTTCTTCGGCGGGACCGGCCACGCCCCTGCCGAGCTCCCTGCCGAATTCACCCCCGCCGCGGAGGTGATGGTGACCCAGCTCGGCAAGCTGCTCGCCGAACCGATGCGCGCGGCCTGGGAACCGCTCGCGCGCCTGTCCTTCACCCCCGGCCATGTCGAGCTCAACCCCGCGATGCTCGCGAACCTCGACGCGGACGATGCGCTCGTCATCACGCGCTTCGGGATCGCGGTGGGCACCGCCAAGCCCGTCTTCCTCGACCTGCTCTACCCGGTCTCCGCGCTCAAGCCGCACGGGCCTTCGCTGACCGGCAAGGTCCACGGCAAGACCGCCGAGCCCGACCCAAGCTGGCGCACCGGCCTCACCCGCGCGGTGATGGACGTACGCTTCCCGATCCGCTCGGTCCTCGCCGAGCCGATGGTCTCGCTCAGCCTGCTGATGGGGCTCAAGGAAGGCGACGTGATCCCGATCAACGTCGGGTCGGACGTGCCCGTGATGGTCGGCGGCGACCGGCTCGCGCTCGGCACCGTCGGCACGTCGAACGGCAAGGCCGCGATCAAGCTCAACACGATTTGTTACGACATCGACAGCGACTTCAGGGGCGATTTGCAATGAGCGACATGAGTTCAACCCCGTCGAGCGGCTTCCCGCTCGATGCCAGCCTGGCTGCGAACTTCCGCCTGTTGCAGGACGTCGACGTCAAGCTGACGGTCGAGATCGGCTCGACTTCGCTGACGCTGCGCGAATTGCTCGCGCTCGGCGAGACCAGCGTGATCGAGCTCGACCGCCAGGCGAACGAACTGCTCGACGTGCTCGTCAACGGCACGCTGATCGGCCGCGGCGAGGTCGTGATGGTCGGCGATCGCTTCGGCGTCCGCATGACCGAGCTGGTCAGCCCTGAGAAGCGGGCCTGATCGCTCATGATGTGGTCCTATGTCCTGAAACTCGTCATCCTCCTCCCGCTGGTCTGCGGGTTGATGATCGGCTGCCTGTATCTCTGGCGCCGGCTCGAGGCGCGGATGCCGGGGCAGCCCGCCAACCGGCTGCTCAAGGTCACCGAGACGATGATGATCTCGCCGACCGTACGGCTCGCGGTGCTCGATTTCGAGGGGCGGCGGTTGCTCGTCTCGGTCAGCCGCACCGGCGTATCGCTGGTCGATCGCGGGGGGCCATCGGCATGACGCTCGGTCTCCGTTTCGACTGGCGGAAGATTTTCCTGTTCACGATCGCGATCCTCCTCGCGCTCGTGGCGGTCCACCCGGCACTCGCGCAGACGGCTGCAGCGGCGGCTCCCGTCGCGCCGGCCCCCGGCGTCGGTGATGCGGCGGATCGCGCGCTGAAGGATCTGGGCGGCGGCAATGCCCCGCTGTCGCTCAGCCTTCAGTTGCTCATCGTGATGGGGCTGCTGACGATCCTGCCCGGCATCCTGCTGATGATGACGAGCTTCACGCGGATCATCATCGTGCTGTCGATCCTGCGGCAGGCGCTGGGGCTCCAGCAGACCCCGCCCAACCAGGTGCTGGTCGGCCTGTCGCTGTTCCTGTCGTTCTTCATCATGGCGCCCGTCATCAGCCAGATCAACACGGTCGCGATCCAGCCCTATTCCGAGAACCGGATCGGCGCGACCGACATGATCAAGGCGGGCGGCGTGCCGCTCCACGCGTTCATGGCGAAGCAGACCCGCAAGAAGGACATCACGATGTTCGCCGGCATCGCGAAGAGCGGCCCGTACCAGAATGCCGCGGACATCCCCTTCTCGGTGCTGCTCCCGGCCTATGTGACGAGCGAACTCAAGACCGCGTTCCAGATCGGCTTTCTCGTGTTTCTGCCGTTCATCGTGATCGATCTCGTCGTCGCGACCGTGCTGATGTCGCTCGGCATGATGATGCTGTCGCCGACGATCATTTCGCTCCCGTTCAAGCTGCTGCTGTTCGTCCTCGTCGACGGCTGGGCGCTGACGATGGGGTCGCTCGCCAATTCGTTCGTGAGCTGAGCGCATGGACGCAGAATATTTCCTGACGGTCGCCAATCAGACGATGTGGGTGCTGGCGCTTGCCTCCGCGCCGATCCTGATCCCCGCGTTGCTCGCGGGGTTGCTGACCGGCATGATCCAGGCGGCGACGTCGATCAACGAGCAGACGCTGTCGTTCGTCCCCAAGCTGATCGTGGTCGGCATTTCGCTGCTGGTGTTCGGCGGGCTAATCATCGGGCTGCTGAGCGACTTCACGATCGGTATCTTCGAGCGGATCCCGGATCTGGTGCGCTAAAGTGCGCGCATTCCCCTCCCCGTGTTCCTGCGAAGGCAGGAACCCAGAGTCTCGCAAACCAACGCCCGTTGGTTTGCGAGACTCCTGGACTCCTGCTTTCGCAGGAGAACAGCAAGGGACGCGCAAGAGCGTGGACAAGCCCGGGATGACGGTATGGGCCGGGGTATCCCAATGGGCCCGCTAGGCCTCGGCCTCTCGATCGAGCCGCAGATGTGGGCGCTGATCTTCGTCATGATCCGCATCAGCGCGGCGTTCATCGCAGCGCCCGTGTTCAGCGCGGTGTCGATCCCCGTGGTGGTCCGCATCTCGCTGTCGGGCGCGATCGGCGTGCTCGTGCTCGGCGCGCATCCGATCACCCCGCCCGAGCATATCTTCGCGCTCGCGACGATCCTCGCGGTCGCCGCCGAGGCGCTGGTCGGCCTCGCGATCGGCTTCGTCCTCCAGATCGCGTTCGCCGCGCCGGCGCTCGCCAGCGAATTGATCGGCACCTCGATGGGGATCGGCTTCGCCTCGGCGATCGACCCGCAGAACGGCAAGTCGACCCCTGCGCTCGGCCAGTTCTTCACGATGATGCTCACGCTGCTGTTCCTGAGCGTCAACGGCCACCTCGTGCTCGTCGAGATGATCGTCAAATCCTATGACGTGATGCCGCCGGGCGCCGCATGGCTCAAACCCGCCCAGCTCGAGAACATCGCGCTGTTCGGCGGCTATACCTTCCTTGCGGGACTCCTGCTCGCCTTGCCGGTCGGCTTCCTGCTGCTGTGCCTCAACCTGATCGTGGGGATGATCTCGCGCTCGGCCCCGTCGCTCAACCTGTTCGCGGTCGGCCTCCCCGCCAGCCTCGCGGTCGGCGTCATCGCGCTCGCGATGGCGTTCCCGACGATGGGCGATTACATGCTCGTGATCGTCCAGGAAGGCCTCGCCGCCGCACAGAAACTGGTGCTCGGCTGATGTCGGAGGAGTCCGGCGAACGGACCGAAGCCCCAACCGCAAAGCGCAAGCGCGATGCGGTCGAGAAGGGCGACATCCTCAAATCGCGCGAATTCGCGACCGCGCTGGTGATGCTCGCGGGGATGGCGTGGCTCGCCCTGATGGGGCCGTCGCTGGTCGCCGCGTGCAAGGAGATCATGGCGACGAGCTTCTCGTTCGATCACCGCGACATCGAGGATTTCGAGCCGTTCCGTCCGCTGGCGCAGAGCGGCTGGAAGATCGCCCCCGCGCTCATCTCGCTGCTCGCGATCAGCTTCGTCGCGGCGATCCTCAGCCAGGCCGGGCTCGGGCATCTCGGGTTCAACGGCAGCCTGCTCGCGCCCAAGGCGTCGCGGATCAACCCTGCGTCGGGATTGAAGCGGATCTTCGGGCCGCAGGGGTGGATCGAGCTCGGCAAGGCGTTGCTCAAGGTCGGGCTGCTCGGCAGCATCGGCTGGTATCTGCTCGGCCAGGTCGCGCACGTGTCGATGGGGCTGTCGTCGAGCAGCTTCACCACCGCGGTCGGTGCCCTCACGGGAACGTTCCTCACCGTGCTGTTCACGATGGCGTTCGGCATGGTCGCGATCGCCGGGATCGACGTCCCGCTCCAGCTGTTCCAGCGCCTCAGCAAGCTGCGCATGTCGAAGCAGGCGATCCGCGACGAGAACAAGGAAACCGAAGGCTCGCCCGAGGCCAAGGGCGCGATGCGGCAGCGCCAGCGCGAGATGTCGATGCGCAGCATGCGCAAGAGCGTTGCGGAAGCACACGTCATCCTCACCAACCCGACGCATTTCGCGGTCGCGCTACGGTACGATCGCGAGAACGATCAGGTCCCGGTGGTGGTCGCCAAGGGGCGCGGCGTGGTCGCGCTCGCGATTCGCGAACTCGGCGCGGAGACGCGGATCCCGGTGCTCGAATATCCCGCGCTGGCGCGTGCGGTCTATTACACCAGCCGCGAGGGCCAGGAAGTCCGCGACGACCTGTATGTCGCGCTCGCGACGGTGCTGGCGTTCGTGTTCGGGCTCAACGCCGAGGCGGGTGGCCTGCCGCCGCCGGTCTTCGTCCCCGAAACCGCGCGCTATGACGAGAATGGCGTCCAGGCGTGACCAAAAAGGCCGGAAAACCGCTAAAGGTTTCTCCACGCCCGCCGTTCTACCTTGGGAGCAGAGTGACGGGACCGACCGCATGACGACGACCACCAGCGCCACCAGCGCGACGCCCACGCCGACACCCACGAGCACGACCACGATCGGCCAGTCGCTGATCAACGGGCTCAACGCGGGATCGGGCGTCGATACCGCGAGCCTCGTGGCGTCGCTGACCCAGGCACAGTTCGCGTCCAAGAACCTGCAGCTGACCAAGCAGGATACCGCCCTCACCGCGCAGATCTCGTCGGTCGCCAAGGTGCAGAGCGCGATCACCAGCTTCGCCTCGGGGCTGACCACGCTGGTCAAGGGCGGCAGCCTGCAGACCCAGCCGGCCAGCAGCGACACCGGCGTCCTGACCGCCAGCGCGCTGCCGGGCGCCAAGCTGTCGGGCCTGTCGGCGTTCGTCGAAGTGACCCAGCTCGCGAGCGCGCAAACGTCGACCAGCACCACCCGGTTCGACAGTCGCAGCGCGACCGTCGGCACGGGCACGCTGACGCTCACGCTCGGCACCGCCAGCGACAGCGCCGTGTCCAGCCTTAGCGGTGCCGCCGCGCCGGTCAGCATCACGATCGATTCAACCAACAACACGCTCGACGGCATTGCCAAGGCGATCAACGCGGCCAACAGCGGGGTGTCCGCAACGATCGTCACCGATGTCGACGGCAAGGCGCGCCTGACGCTGAAGGGCCCGACCGGGACCGACAAGGCGTTCACGCTCAGCGGCGACAGCGGCAGCCTCGCCCAGCTCAACGTCGGCGGCAGCGCGCCCGCCAGCACGATCACCGGATCGGCCGGCAACGCCAAACTGTCGCTCAACGGCACCCAGGTCGAACGCTCGAGCAACACGATCAGCGACCTGGTCGACGGTGTCCAGCTGACGCTCTCCAGCGTCACCGCCGCGGGCAAGCCGGTCGTGCTGGGCAGTTCGACCCCGACCGCCGGGCTGACCCAGGCGGTCGGCGATTTCGTCGATACCTACAACCAGCTGCTTGCCGAACTGAAGACCGAGACCGATGCATCGACCGGTCCGTTGAAGAGCGACTATAACGCGACCAACCTGATGCGCGCCCTGCGCGGCATGACGCTGACCACCCTGACGACCGGCGGCGCCGCCGGCAGCCCGAGCACGCTCGCCGCCATCGGGGTCAAGACCAACAAGGACGGGACGCTCAGCGTCGACCAGACGCAGCTGTCCGCCGCGCTGACCAAGACCCCCGACGCGGTCGAGGCGATGTTCGCGGACGGCACGGGCGCGACCGGCGGCGGGATCGCGGCGGCGCTCAACGCGATCTCCACGGCTGCGGTCAGCAACAAGATCACCGTCAACGGGCGTACCGAGACGACCGGACTCGTCGCCAGCACCGCGCTCTACACCGCCGCCAAGACCAAGGTGGCCGTTGCCGAGGACAAGGTGACGAGCGACACGGCCGCGTACCAGGAGCGGCTGACCAAGCAATATGCCGCTTCGGACGCGAAGGTCGCCGCGTACAAGGCGACCCAGACGCAGCTCCAGAACCAGATCGACCAGTGGAACAAGTCGGGCCAATGACCGTCGCATACGCCTCCCCCTTCGGCCGCAACCCGGAAGCCACCTACCGCCAGATCGAGATCGCGGGGCAGACCGCAGGGGCCGATGGTCCCGCGCTGGTGCAGCTGCTGTACGATCAGGCGATCCGCGCACTTCGCGGTGCCGCCTGGGCCGCCGAAAACGGCAATTACAAGATGAAGAGCGACAAGGTCACGCGCGCCACCGCGATCCTGTTCGCACTCGAGGCGGGGCTCGATTTCGACAAGGGCGGCACCGTCGCGCCCGCCCTCGCCCGGCTCTACGCGGGCACGCGGATGACGGTGGTCAACGCGGCCGTGAAGAACGATCCGATGCCGTTCCGCGAGGTGGCGGACACGCTTGACGAGATCGGCCAGGCCTGGCGGACCGCGCGCGCGGCCTGACGCTCGGCCCTACGTCCGTCACCCCGGCGCGGGCCGGGGCCGGGTGGTTACAGGGGTACGGCGGGCGACGCCGTGCCGTATCGTCGGTCGCGCCACGCAACATGGTGGCCCCGGCCTTCTCCGGGGTGACAGGAATAGGTTCGGCTTCTGCCCTACCCGAACCACCGCCGCGTGCTGAAATACCCGATGATCCCGACCGTGATCGCGATGCACACCCCGCCGATCGCATCGAACGCCCAGGGTTCCTTCGAAAACGGCAGCCCCTCGACATTCATCCCGTACAGCCCGGTCAGGAACGTCAGCGGCAGAAAGATCAGCGCGACGATCGAGATCAGCAGCGAGCGCGAATCAATCTGTTCGGCGCGCAGGTCGGTCAGCGCCTCGTGCATCAGCGCGGAGCGTTCGCGGATCGCCTCCAGTTCCTCCGCCATGCGCGCCGCGCGGTCGGCGGCGGAATTGAGATGCAGCCGGTCGTCATCGTGCAGCCAGTCGCACGGCAAGGCCGCCAGCTTCTCCAGCGCCGCCCGTTGCGGCTGGAGGAACCGCCGGTAGCCGATCGCGGCGACCCGCACCTTGGTGACGTTGCGGCGCAGTTCGAACACCTTGTCAGCGTTGAGATCGGCCTCGCAATCGTCGAGCTGGTCGCCCAGTTCGCCGACCTCGGGATCGAGCTCCTCGGTGATCGCGCTGGCGAATTCCGCGATCAGATCGCCCGGATCGGCGATCGTCCCACCCTCGATCGCCTTCACCACGTCGTCGACCGCGGTCAGCGAGCGCCGCGTGACCGAGAACACCCGCCCCGCCAACGCGTAGATCCGCACCGAGGCCAGCGGGTCGGACGCCGTCATCGCCTCGTTGGAGCGCCCGCGCAGGTTGAGGAACGCGCCCTCGCCCAGCGCATCGCAGCGCGGGCGGGACTCGGTCGTGGTCAGCACGTCGACGACATAGTCGGGCAATCCGGCGGTTTCGCCCAGCCAGCTTTGCGCCTGCTCGTTGTTGCTGGTCAGATGGATCCAGATCAGCTCGCCGGACGTATCCATCGCCGCCTTGATGTCGAGCCGCTCGGCCTTCCCCTCCGCGACGCGGTACGCAAACCCGCTCATGGCAGCTCCATCCAGATCGTGAGTCCCGGTTCCTGCTCAACCGGCGGCACCTCGGAAATGATCCGCACCGCATCCGCGCGCGACCGGTCGAGGATCGCAGCCGGCGTCGCGGCGGGCGCATAGATCCGGTCGGCCAGCGCGAGCGCGCGCGCCTGCCCCAACGTCAAATCGTCCGGGTCGGCCGAGGTCAGCCGGATCGTCACCAGCCGGTCGGGCGAGGCGGTCGCATCGACCAGCCACCCCGGCACCGCCTCGGGCGGCGCCGTCAGCGGGTCGAGCGGCCCGCCTTGCGCGAACGCGCGCCCCAAAGCGCGCCGACGGTCGTCGAGCGCGGGCAGCACCAGCCGGATCGCGCCGCGCATCGCGTTCAACCGATCGGCGAGCGGCCCCAAAGTCGCGGGCAGCATCGCCTCCAGCCGTTGCCGCAACGCCGCCGCCAGCCCAGCCGACGCGCCGCCCGTCCCGATCGCGATCAGCACCGGGCTGCGATCGATGATCGCGGGGAGCGTGAAGTCGCAATCGTCGGGCCGGTCGACCGCATTGACCAGCACCCCGCGCGCCTTCAGCCGATCGATCGCGCCGCGCGCCTCGGCATCATCCTCGATCGCGACGATCGCGAGCGACGCCGCGCTATCCTCGCCGACGATCACCGCGCCCGCGCGCTCCAGCAACCGCCGCTTGGCGTCCGCGGGTTCGCCCTCGCCGAGCAGCATCACCGGCCGCCCCGCCAGCCGGACGAACAGCGGAAGACTGTGGAGCGTCATGCCGCGGGCTTGAGCCATTCGGGCAGGCGTTCCGCGGCAAGGATCGTCTCGGGGTTGATCCGGTCCGCGACCACCGCGAAACGATCGCCGTCCACGAGAACCTCGGGCACCAGCGCGCGGCTGTTATACGTGCTCGCCATCGTCGCGCCGTAAGCGCCCGCGGTGCGGAACACCGCGAGGTCGCCGCTCACCACTTCGTCGATGTCGCGCCCCATCGCGAAGGTGTCGCCGCTCTCGCACACCGGCCCCGCGATATTCGCCATCATCCGCCGCCCGTTCGGGCGCACCGCCGCGAAATCATGCCACGCATCGTACAAGGCAGGCCGCGCGAGATCGTTCATCGCGGCATCGACGATGACATAGGGGTTGGTCACCCCCGGCTTGACCCAGATGACCTTGGTCAGCAGCACGCCCGCATTCCCCGCGATCACGCGCCCGGGCTCGAACATCAGCGTCACGCCCCAGTCGCGCGTCACCCGCGCGACCATCGCACCGAACTCGGCGGGGCTCGGGAACACCTCGCCCTCGCGATACGGCACGCCGAGCCCGCCACCGAGATCGATCCGGTCGATCGTGTGCCCTGCGCCGCGCAACTCGGCCATCAGCGCGCCGACCCGGCGATACGCCGCTTCCATCGGCGCGAGATCACCCAGCTGGCTGCCGATATGCACCGCGACGCCGCGCAGGTTGAGCCCCGGCAAGCCCGCCAGCCGCCCGAAGATCGCCGGCGCCTGGTCGATCGGCACGCCGAACTTGTTCTCGCGCTTGCCGGTCGAGATCTTGGCATGCGTGCCCGCATCGACGTCCGGATTGACGCGGAGCGTCGCGTGCGCGGTCATGCCGCGTTCGGTCGCGAGCTGCGCGAGGACGACGCCCTCTTCCTCCAGCTCGAGGTTGAACTGGCCAAGCCCGCAATCGAGCGCGCGGACCAGTTCCTCGCGCGTCTTCCCGACGCCCGAGAACACCACGTCCGCCGCCGGAATCCTCGCCGCCAGCGCGCGCGCGAGTTCGCCGCCCGAAACCACGTCCGCGCCGTAGCCTGCGTTCGCAAGCAGGCGGAGCACCGCGAGATTGGGGTTGGCCTTGATCGCATAGGCCAGGTGGACGTCGCCCGCCGCCGCCAGCCCCTCGCGGAACACGCGCGCGTGCCGCTGGAAGGTCGCGGAGGAATAGACATAGACGGGCGATCCGACCGCCTCGGCGATCGCCGGCAGCGGCACGCCCTCGCAGTGCATCACGCCGTCGACGAGAGCAAAATGATCCATGAAATCAGCCGATCAATTGGGCGGGGGCAAGTCGAATTCGTCGCCGCGCCGTTCCTGGGAATTCTTCAGCAGCTCATCGCTGCGCTCGGGTCGGGCCTGGTTGCTGGGCGTCAGCAACTGCGTGGGTGTCGGTGTCGCCTTGGCCCCATAAGGCGCGACCGGGAGCGGCTGCCCCTCCGCCGGTTTGAGCGCGGAGGACGCGCCACAGCCCGACAGCAGGAGCCCCGCTGCAAACCCGCCCACTGAAAACCCGAGAGCCAAGCGTTTCATCGATGCGATCCTTCCCGCGCCGCCGCCACCGCGGCGCGCACGTTGCTGGGGGCGGTGCCGCCGAAGCTCGTCCGGCTCGCGACCGAGGCATCGACGCTCAGCACGTCGAACACCCGCGCGTCGATCCGCACATCGATCGCCTGCAGATCCTCAAGCGACAGCGCGTCGAGCATCACGCCCAGCGTCTCCGCGCGGCGCACCGCTTGGCCGGTGATGTGATGCGCCTCGCGGAACGGCACGCCCGCTTCGCGCACCAGCCAGTCCGCCAGATCGGTCGCGGTCGCGAACCCCGATTCCGCGACCTGCCGCATTCGCTCGGTCTTGAACGTCGCGCTCGCGACCATCCCGGTCATCGCCGCGATCGATAGGTCTAGCAAGTCGTGCGCCTCGAACACCGGCGGCTTGTCGTCCTGCATGTCCTTGGAATAGGCGAGCGGCAGGCCCTTCATCGTCACCATCAGCGCGGTCATGCAGCCGAGGATCCGCCCTGCGTGCCCGCGCACCAGTTCGGCGGCGTCAGGGTTGCGCTTCTGCGGCATGATCGAGCTGCCGGTCGACCATTGGTCCGACAGCGAGACGAAGCCGAACGGCTGCGACGCCCACAGCACGAACTCCTCGGCCAGCCGGCTGAGATGCAACGAACATTGCGTCGCCGCCGTCAGGTAATCGAGCGCGAAGTCGCGGTCGGACACGCCATCGAGCGAATTGCGCGTCGGCCCGTCGAACCCGAGCGCCTGCGCGGTCATTTCGCGGTCGATCGGGAAGCCCGTTCCGGCCAGTGCCGCCGAGCCCAGCGGGCACAGATTGCCGCGCGCTCGCGCATCGGCGAAGCGGCTGCGGTCGCGTGCGATCATCTCGTGATACGCCATCAGGTGATGGCCGAGCGTCACCGGCTGCGCGCTTTGCAGATGCGTGAAGCCGGGCATCACGCTCGCGGCATGTTCCTCGGCGCGGGTCAGCAGCGCATCCTGGAACTGGCCGAGGGCCGCGTCGATCTGATTGATCGCGTCGCGCACCCACAGTTTGAAGTCGGTCGCGACCTGGTCGTTGCGCGACCGTGCGGTGTGGAGCCGCCCCGCGACCGGCCCGATCGCCTCGGCGAGCCGCGCCTCGGTCTGCATGTGGATGTCTTCGAGGACCATGTCCTCGGTCACGCCATGCGCGGCATAATGCGCCGCGACCGTGTCGAGCCCCGCCGATATCGTCGCCGCGTCCTCCGCCGAGACGATGCCCTGCTGCCCGAGCATCGCGACGTGCGCCTTCGATCCCGCGACATCCTGCTGCCACAGCCGCTTGTCGAACGGGATCGAGGCATTTATCGATCGCATGACCGCGGCCGGACCCTCGGCAAAGCGCCCGCCCCACATCGCATTGGATGTTTCGTTCATGTCAGTCTCGACCATTTTGGTGTTCCGCTCGGCGATCGTCCCGGTCCTGCTGCTGGGCCTTGTCGCGGGTTGCGATAAGCAAGTCTCGGGCAACCGGCAAGCCGAGGCGACTCCCGCCGCGTCCACCCCCGCTCCGGCAAAGGCCGAGAAGATCGACCGCACCCACAAGGGCGACCCCGCGCCGTCGGTCAGCTTCGAAGGCCCCGACGGCAAGCCGATGACGCTCGCGCGGTTCAAGGGCAAGCCGGTGCTCGTCAACCTGTGGGCGACGTGGTGCGGGCCCTGCGTCAAGGAAATGCCGACGCTGGACGCGGCGGCGGAGACCATCACCGTCGTCGCGATCAGCCAGGACAAGGACCGGCCGACGATCCAGGCCTATTTCGCGAAGAACGGCTTCAAGCGGCTGAAACCCTATCTCGACAAGAACGTCGCTTTGAGCGTCACCTATGAGGCGAGCCTGCCGATGAGCATCCTGTTCGATTCGACCGGCCACGAAGTGTGGCGCTCGACCGGCGGGATGGACTGGACGAGTGCCGCCGCGAAGGCAGCGCTGGCGGAGGCGAAGTAGTCCAATGCCCACCACCCCGGCGAAGGGGAGACCTCTGCGAAAGTCGCACTTTGCCCCTTCCCGTCACCCCGGCGAAGGCCGGGGCCGCCATGTTAGGGGGTTAGAACCGGCGATACCGCACCCAGCCGTCCCGCCGCGCCCGGGCAACCAAGCGGCCCCGGCCTTCGCCGGGGTGACGGATGCGGGATCGAGTGACTTTCGCCAAGGTCTCGCGAAGGCCGGGGCCCAGTAGCGAGGTCGAAGGCAACGGACGCGACGCTTCAACAGTCAGCGTTCCGCTCTTGGGCCCCGGCCTTCGCCGGGGTGGATGCGCTGTTTACATCACAAACAGCGCGAGTCCCGCTCCGGTGCACCCGCTTCACGCGTCTTCCACGCGCCGCCCGGCGCGCGATACTTGTCCCCCGGCGCCGTCTTCGCGATCAGGTTGCACCCCGACGTAAACGCGAAATCCTCGACCGTCGCGTTGTTCGCCGCCGCCTCGCGCGTGTAGACCGACTTGCGCTGGATGTTGACGTGCGCGACCAGCGCCGCCAGCGAGGGCGTCGACGCCCCCACCACGCCGAGATAGCCATCGGGCTGCTCGCCGATCTGCCCGGCGGCGCGCGCCGCCTTCCAGTCGTCCTGCGCCAGCGCGACGCCCGCCGTCCCGAGCAACACTGCCGCGGCGAGCATCGCCGCCATTTTCCACGTACGCATTCAGAAGATTCCCGGGTTGGACTGGATCACCGTCTTGGCCTGATTGTCGAGCCGGTAGACGACTTCCTGCTTCACATTGATGTTGAGATTGATCTCGATCGGCTTGTCGGGCGCATTGATGCTGACGCAGCCCGCCAGCGTCATCAGGGCACCCAAACTCGCGGTCGATGCCATTCGTTTCATCGCTGCGATGCTCGGTCGTCCCATATCGATCGTCAATCCTGTTTCGCTCATGGCACGATTCTGCTTTCCGGGGGCTGAATAACGGGGGGTTTCGACTGCTTGTCCTGCTCGAGCAGCAGGCTCGGCAGATTGCGTTCGATCAACCGCTTGGGATCGTAGAAGCTCTGCGCCGAATCGATCAGCTGCCGGAACGGCGCGCGCACGCGGATGTTGAACACCAAGGGCAATTTCTGGAGCCGGTCGAACAGGAAGTTGCGCTTCGCCCCCTTGCCCTGGCTGATCCCGGCGAACGTGACCTCGGTGATCATCTCGCCCGCGAGCGGTCCGTTCATCACCAGCGACAGGTTGCGATATTGCAGCGATTTCAGCGCCTGGAACGCATAATTGCCCCAGAAGCCGAGGTCCTTCTGCGTGATCTCCCCGACATAGGCGATCGCTCCCCCGCCCGGCCGCACCGCCAGCCGTCCGTCGACGATCCGCCCGCCGCTCGCATCGAACACCATCGGCAAGACGCCGTCGAACACGCCGGTCGCATCGAGGTTCTTGAAATCGAACTGCTGGAGGAATTGCGCCGCCTCCATGCCGGTCACGCGGAACGTCATCCGCCGTTCCTGCGGCGATCCGAAATCAAGCAGCGTCGGCTCGAGCCGCAGCGCGCCCCCCGCAAACGGCCACACCCCTTCCTCGACCGCGATCCGCGTGCCGGGCAGTAATTGATAGCGGATCGTCCCGTCGGTCACCGCGATCCCCGGGTTGATGCTCTTGACCGTCGCCACCTGCCCCGGCGCGGTGGCGAGCGCGAGCAGGTCGGTAAAACGCACTTCGCCCGCGATCCCCGTCACCGGACCGAACGCGGCGGCAAGATCGGTATTGGCGGTGCCGAACACGCCGTCGCTCGTCACCCCCTGCGGCGTCCAGCGGATATGCCCCGCGCCCGCAACCGTGCCGACGACATCCGCGACCACGCCCAGCGTCAGCGGCGTCAGCAATTCGGGCTGGAACTTCGGCCCGAAGACGATCCCCGGCACACGCAGGTCGGCATGGCCGGTCCCCGGCGTAAGGTCATGGACGATCGTGACGTCCGCGACGCGTACGGAGCGGCTCGGTTCGAACAGTGCGCCGCCCGCGGTGATCCGGCCGGCCTCGAGCCGGAGCGTGACGTCGCGCGCCGCGAGCGGCCGGAAGCGCGCGACGGCGGCAGCATCCGCGACCGTCATCGTGCCGTCCACGCCAAGCGTGCCGCTCGCGAACCGCCACCCGCCCGTCGCACCCGACAGCACCAGCGGCACCGCACCGATCTGCCCGCCCGCCCCGACGAACCGCCCCGCCGCGCCGCCGTCGGCCACCGCGCCGGTGAGATCGGTAATATCGAGCCGCGTCACCCGCTCCGGCGCACCCAGCCGCAGGCCAACCCCGTTCGCGCCAAACCGTCCGTCCGCAAGGGTCCACGCCACACGGCGCAGCGCGAGCGTCACCGGCGAGGCGCCCAGCGTCCCCGCCAGCCGCGCGCCGCCGATCCGGCCACCACCGCCAAGCCGACCGTTCGCCAGCCGCACCAGCGCACCATCCTGCGGGCACACCGTCAGCGCGGATCGCGGCAAGTCGATGCCATTGGTGCGCAACCGCGCGAAGCCGATCGGCGCGCAGCCCGGATTGACGATCAGCGTCCCGCGCCCGTCCCAACGCGCCTCCACCGGCAGCGCGAGCGCCTCGACCCGCCCATCGCCGAGCGGGCCGCTCAGGGCGATCCGCGTGGCGATCCGGCTCGCGCCGCCGCCCCCGGCGGAGAAGGCGATCGGCGCGACGACGAGCCGCGCACCCGCAGCCGCATAGGGCTCGACCACCGCCCGCCCGACCAGCGCCGCGCCGGGTGCCGCCTGCGCGATGATGATCCGCGCCGAAGGGAGACCGCCGCCCGCGAACACCGCCTCGCCTGCGATCCGCACCCCGCCCGGCCAGCGATAGACCACGCCGCTCCCACCCGACAGCGTCGCGCGCGCGCCCGAGGCCCTCGCCAGGTCGAGCCGCGATACGACCAGCTGACCGCGCTTGCCGTCGATAATCGCCGAGACCGCCGCAGTGCCATCGATCGATCGCCCCGCGGACTCGAGCGCCGCCGACAGCCTGGCGGCGAGTGGCGCGATCGGCGTGCCTGCCCCGACGCTGCGCATCGGTCTCAGTCGCGCGAGCAGCGCAGGCGGCACCGCCGCGCGATCCGCGTGGACGCGGCCATCGAACGCGAAACCGTCGTCGGCGTAGCGATAGCGGCCGCTTACCCCCGCCCCGCCCGCACGCGTTCCCGCCGCAGCGAGCGCCCCCGACGTCAGGTCGACCGCCCCGGAGACATCCTCCGCCGAGCCGACGAACGCGACCGTCCCCGCCACCTGCTGCACGCGCGCGGCCGCGCTTGAGACGTCGCCGATCACCAGTTGCGCCTTGCCCTTGAAATGGTCGAGCGTCAGCCCGAGCGCGACCGACACATCCGCCCGCACCCGCGCCACGACGACACCCTTGCATGCCGCACGATCGACGGCGACCGGACCCGCCAGGCTCGGCCGCGCCGCATCGATCCGGATGGCGAAGGTGGCGTTCAGCACCGAGATCCGGCAACCGCTCAGGTCAAGCGCGGTGGACCGCGCGCCGAGCGTTCCCCGGAACCCGTCGTCGAGCTTTCCCCGACCCGCAAGCGCCAGCGCGACCGGTCCGTACGGCGTCGCCAGCGCGATCCGCGCATCCGCGATCTCGGCATGGAATGCGGGCAGCGCGAACGGCTTGCCCGACGGCGCGGGGAGCAGGCGGTCGATCGATCCGTACGACACCTTGCCGTTCGCGAGCGTGGCCCGCATCGCGACATGGCCCACGCGGATCGCGGTGATCCCGACGCCCGAAAACCACAGGCTGGTATCGACCTCGACCCAGTCGGCGACCAGATCGGGCCGTGCGGGATCGCCGATCCGCACGTTGGTCAGCCGCTGCGTGCGCAGCCCGATCCGCGAAATCTCGTAGCGCGCGGGCACGTGCGCGGCACTGAGCGCATCGTCGATGAAATGCTCGGCGACGGGTTTGCGCGCGAGCCACAGCGCAGCGAGCAGGACGAGGATCGCCAGCACGATGCCGGACAGGACCCATCGCCATGACGCACGACGCCGCCCGGTTGCCACGGGCGAAACCGATTCCTCGGGAATATCGTCCGTCACGCCGTCTTCGTCACCCGCATTGCCTTGCGCCAAGACCTTAGACGGACAGAAGCCCCCCCGTCACCCCGGCGCAGGCGAGGCCTCTGCGAAACCATATCCGTTCTCTCGCGGAAGCGGGAGCCCAGGAGTCGCGCGAGCGTTCAGGTGTTGCTTTGCTATACCCTGGATTCCCGCTTTCGCGGGAAAACAACGCGGGACCGGTCGGTAAACCGATTTTGGCAAAGGTCTCGCCTTTGCGGGAAAACACGAAGCGTGATGTCCATCCGCAATTTTCGCAGAAGTCGCGCCGCCGCCGCAGTGACGACGCCAGCCCCGGCGCCCCCGCTACTTCGACCAGCGCACGAAAATCGCGGTCGGAAGCAACAACCCGCGTGCTTCCTCGCGCACCGCCATCTCGCCGACCTCGACCGTCCCGCCGAGATCGCCAAGCGCCTGCCGCACCAGCTCGCCAATCGCGAGCGCCGACATCCGCACCGCATAGACCGTCAGCACCAGGAACTTGCTCTCCACATCCAGCAACGCGCGGCAATCCGCGATCAGCGCCGGGAGATTCTCCTCCAGCCGCCACACCTCGCCCTCCGGCCCGCGCCCGAACTTGGGCGGATCGAGGAAGATCCCGTCGTAGCGCCGCCCACGCCGCACCTCGCGCGCGGCGAACTTCGCGGCGTCGTCGACCATCCAGCGGATCGGGCGATCCGCCATGTCGGACAGGAAGGCGTTGGCCTTGCCCGCCTCGACCGACTTTTTCGACGCATCGACATGCGTCATCCGCGCGCCCTTCGCGGCAAGCGCGAGCGTCCCGACCCCGGTATAGCCGAACAGGTTGAGCACCTCGTCCCCCTCGGCCACACGCCCGCGCATCCACGCCCATTGCGCGGCCATGTCGGGGAAGAAGGCGAGATGCCGGAACGGCGTGTTCTGCGCGAGGAACAGCAGTTCCTCCCAGCGCACATGCCAGCCCCCGCGCGGCACATCCTTCGACAGATGCCATTTCCCGCCGCCATCCTCGTCGGACGCGCCGATGAAGTCGCCGTCGGCTTCCCAGCGATCGGACGCGGGTGCCCACATCGCCTGCGGCTCGGGCCGGATGAAACGGAAGCGGCCATAGCGCTCGAGCTTGCGGCCATGGCCAGAGTCGATGAGACCGTAATCGGCCCAGGGTTCGGTAATGAGAGTGAGGAGCGTCATGCTGGGTTCCTCCCTTCCAGGGAGGGGAGACAGCGACACAACAACGCGCCATCATTTCGCCGTCGCCCGCTCGGCGATATACGCCGTCACCGCGTCGAACGTCCCCGGCAACGTGTCATAGCGCTCCTCGCGGTCGAACAGGTCGCCGATCCGGGCCGGAAGGCCCGGCCGCTGCCCGGTCGCGCGCTCGACCGCGTCGCGGAACTTGGCGGCATGCGCGGTTGCCAGCGTCACCACTGGCACGTCGGCGGGGAGACCCGCCCGGTGCGCGGCCGCCAGCCCGATCGCGGTATGCGGGTCGATCACCTGCCCACTTCGCTCGCACGTCCGCCGCATCGCCAGCGCCATGTCGTCGAGATCGACGCTGTCGCTCGCAAACAGGGAGGCGGCACCGGCGCGCTGCGCATTGGTCAGCTGCATCGCGCGCGTCGCCTCGAACCCCTGCATCTGCGCCGCGAGCGCGTGGCCATCGCGCCCGCCGAGATCGAACAGCAGGCGCTCGAAATTGCTCGACACCTGGATGTCCATCGACGGGCTCGGCGTCGGGATCACGCTCCGGCTCGAATAATCCCCGGTCGAGAGCGCGCGGGCGAGGATGTCGTTGACGTTGGTCGCGACGATCAGCTTGGCGACCGGCAACCCCATTTTGGAGGCGACATAGCCCGCGAACACATCGCCGAAATTGCCCGTCGGAACCGAGAAGGCGACCGGCCGCTCGGGCGCCCCCAGCCGGACCGCGGCGTAGAAATAATAGACCACCTGCGCCATCAGCCGCGCCCAGTTGATCGAATTGACCGCCGACAGCGCGAACCGCTGCGAAAAGGCGTCGTCGTTGAACATCGCCTTCACCAGCGCCTGCGCATCGTCGAAGCTCGAATCCTCGAGCGCGATGTTATAGATGTTGGGCGCGATCACCGTCGTCATCTGCCGCCGCTGGACATCCGACACGCGGCCCTTGGGGTGGAGCATGAACACGTCGACCCCGGCACGCCCGGCGAGCGCGTCGATCGCCGCCGAGCCGGTATCGCCCGACGTCGCACCGATCACGGTCAGTTGCTGACTTGTCCCGGTCAGGAAGCGTTCGAACAGCAGCCCGAGCAATTGCAGCGCGACGTCCTTGAACGCGAGCGTCGGGCCGTGGAACAGCTCGAGCAGCCAGTGCTGCGCATCGAGCTGGACGAGCGGCACGACTGCGGCGTGCGCAAACCGGCCGTACGCTTCCTCGCACAATCCGCGCAGCTCCGCCTCGCTCAGCGCATCGCCGACGAACGGCAACATCACCTGCACCGCGGTCTCGACATAGGAAAGCCCGCGCATCGCGGAGATCTGCTCCGGCGTGAACTGCGGCCAGCTTTCGGGGAGGTACAATCCGCCGTCGCTCGCCAGCCCGGCGAGGGTCACGTCACGGAAATCGAGTGCCGGCGCAGTGCCGCGCGTGCTGATATAGCGCATGGCGACTGCGGTTAGCGGGATGCGTCCGACTCGGCAACCGTGCGTCGCCGGAGCGCAAGCGCATAGATTATTGCGGCGATCGCGGCGAAGATGAACCATTGTACCGCATAAGCGAGGTGGTTGTTGGGCACTGCCGACAGATCGGGTTGCGGATTCGGATCGAGCCCGGCGAGCGGCGGGTCGGCCACGAGCATCAGCGTCTTGGGCGCGGCGCTGCCGAACAGACCGGCGATCAGCGGCTGATGGTCGGGCGCGTGACTGATATAGCCCGTGACCGGTCCGCCCTTCCACGATGGCTTGGCGTGCGGATCCTTGCCGAACCCGAGCTGCACCGTGAAGCCCGGCCCTTCCGCGCCGGTGCGGCAATGCGCGATCTGGCGCCAGCCCGTGCCACCGTGCGCATTGCGCCCGCCCTCGATCGCGAAGCTCACAGGCTCAAGGCATAAGGCACTGGAACGGCGGAATAAAAGCCCGTCGTCGACGGGGATTGCGGGGAAGGCGACCGGCGGCAGTGTGACGTTCCGCGCATAATGGGCGAGCAGCGCGGCCTTGTCCGCCCGCCGCCCGAGCTGCCACACGCCAAGTGCAACCATCGCAATGATTGCCAGCGCGACCAGAATCGTCGCGAAGACCGGAACGCACTTCATGGCGGGGTGATTCGTCCCTCATGCGCGGCGTTGCGATACTCCGCCCCCAGCAGCGCCGCCTTGGCGACACGGAGCGACCCGACCACGCCGAACACCGTAATCGGCAGCCAGATAACGAGCTGAAGCCAGATCGGCGGCCCCCACGCCAGCTGGATCGCGATCGCGATCCCGACGATCAGCGCGCCCAGCACCAAGGTCAGGATCGCAGCGGGCCCGTCACCGACGTTGAACGCGCTGTAATCGAGCCCGCAGCGTGGGCACTTCGCAGCGAAGTCCAACCACCCGCGGAACAGACCCGGCGCGCCACAGCGCGGGCAAAGCCCTTTGAGCGCGGCGGCCGCCGGGTTCGGCGCGACGAAGGTCTGGCCCCGCTCCGGCGGCATCACCCGCTATGGACCGGCGCGCCCCAGCCGCCCCAGACATAGACGGTGACGAACAGGAACAGCCACACCACGTCGACGAAGTGCCAGTACCACGCCGCCGCTTCGAACCCGAAATGCTGCTTGGGGGTGAAGTCGCCGCGATAGGTGCGGATCAGGCAGACGATCAGGAAGACCGTCCCGATCATCACGTGGAAGCCGTGGAACCCGGTCGACATGAAGAACGCCGCGCCATAGTTGAGCCCCTTGAACGGGAACGGCGCTTCCGAATATTCGAACGCCTGGATCGAGCTGAAGATCAGCCCCAGGATGATCGTCGCCCACAGCCCCTTCTTGAGCCCGTCGCGATCGCCGTGGATCAGCGCATGGTGCGCCCAGGTCACGGTGGTGCCGCTGGTGAGCAGGATCAGCGTGTTAAGCAGCGGGAACTTGAAGGCGTCGATCACCTCGAGCCCCTTGGGCGGCCACTGCCCCGCGCCCCGCGCGACGTCGGCGATCAGGCTGACCTTGCCGTCGAGCACTTGCACGCCCGCCGGGAACAGGGAGAAATCGAAGAACGCCCAGAACCAGCCGACGAAGAACATTACTTCCGACGCGATGAACAGGATCATGCCGTAGCGCAAATGCAGCTGGACGACCGGGGTGTGATCCCCCGCATTCGCCTCGAGGATGACCTGCCGCCACCAGCCGTACATCACCGCAAGAACGCCAGCGAGCCCGGCGTAAAATACCAAGCCGCCGCCGACCGCGGAGTGCATCCACATGATCCCACCCGACGCCATGGCGAGAGCGGCCATCGCTCCGGCCAGCGGCCAGATGCTTGGCGGCAGGATGTGGTAATCGTGGTTCTTGGCACCGGCCATGCTGCATCCCCGTCGTATGATCGTTGGATCGATCGGTTTTTACTACCCTAGCTTTTGGCTTTCGCCGAATCCACCGGGTAAAACGTGTAGCTCAAGGTGATTGTCTCGACGTCGTTTGCGTCCGGATCCGAGAGGATCTTCGGGTCGACGAAGAAGATCACCGGCATGCGCGCGGTCTCGCCCGGCTTAAGCGTCTGCTGGGTGAAGCAGAAGCACTGGATCTTGGTGAAATATTTGCCAGCCTGCGCGGGGGTCACGTTGAAGGTGGCGGTGCCGGTGATCGGCTTGTTCGAGGTGTTGGTGGCCGTAAAGAACGCCATGTCGCGCGCGCCGACGTCGACCGTGTCATACGGGTTCTCCGGGGAAAACTTCCACGGCATGTGCGGCGCGACATTGGTGTCGAAGTCGATCCGGATCTGGTGGTTCTTGACCGCCCCCGGCGCGACCGTCCCGCGTTGCGTCGTGCCGTTGAGGCCGGTCGCCTGGCAGAACATCCGGTACAGCGGGATGCTCGCCCAGCCGAGCCCGGACATGAAGCAGATGCCCAGCACCGCGAGCATTGCCGTCCGCAGCTTGCGATCCATCCGGGCGATCGAACGGATCATGCGTGCGGCATCCCCGCCTTGATCTTGGCAATGCTGATCGCGAACACCAGGATCACGAACGCGAACAGGATGATCGCCAGTGCGGTCGCGCGTGCGCGCTGGCGCTTGCGGACAAGCGCCGCCTGTGCGGTCGGATCCGGAAGCTCGTTCATGCCAGGCACCGATCGGTTGCGAGGGTCGCGAAGATCGCGAGGATATAGCCGATCGAATAGACGAACAGCCAGCGTTCCGCCTTCATCGTCGCGGGCGTCTCGGCGCGCTGAACGACGACCCAGACGGTCAGTCCGAGGAACACCGCCGACAGCACCGACGTCACGATTCCGTAGAGCGAGCCCGCGAGGCCGAGCGGCCAAGGAGAGATCGCCGCCGTGGTCATCAGCACTGCATAGAACAGCATCTGCGCGCGCGTCGTCCTGGCGCTCGCGACGACGGGCAGCATCGGCACGCCACCCTTGGCGTAATCGTCGCGGATCAGCAGCGCGAGCGCCCAGCTGTGCGGCGGGGTCCACAGGAAGATGATCGCGAACATCAGCAGCGGCAGCGTCGAGACCGACCCCGTCGCCGCGACCCAACCGATCAGCGGCGGAAACGCGCCCGCCGCGCCGCCGATCACGATGTTCTGAGGGGTCAGGCGCTTGAGGCCCACGGTATAGACGAGCACGTAGAACAGGATCGATACGGCCAACAGCGCGGCGGCGGGGATGTTGACCGCCAGCCCCATCAACAACACCGAGAACACGCCGAGCGCCACGCCGAACTGGAGCGCGGTCTCGCGCTCCATCTTGCCCGCGGGGAGCGGGCGCTTGGCGGTGCGCTTCATCAGCGCATCGATGTCGGACTCATACCATTGGTTGAGCGCGCCCGCCGCGCCCGCCGCAAGCGCGATGGCGAGGATCGCGGTGAAGGCGAGGACTGGGGGCAGCGATACCGGCGCGGCGAGCATCCCGCACAGCGCGGTGAACACGACCGAACGCATCACGCGGGGCTTGGTCAGCGCAAAGAAGTCGCGCCAGTCGGCGGGAAGGCTCGGGTTGGAAACGGTCACAACGGTCATTTACAAAATCCTCCCCTCCCGCTCGCGGGAGGGGCTGGGGGTGGGCTCGCGCTATCCCCTCGCGGAATCGGTCGGAGCAGAGCGCAGGGCCACCCCTACCCCTCCCGCAAGCGGGAGGGGAGTTAAAACGTCAGTCGATCCGCGGGAGCGTCTCGAACTGGTGGTATGGCGGCGGGCTCGACAGCGTCCATTCGAGCGTCGTCGCGCCCTCGCCCCACGGGCTGTCGCCAGCCTTCTTGCCCGACATCAGCGACATAATGACGTTGACGAAGAACACCACCATCGATGCCGCCATGATCATGTAGCCGATGCTGGCGACCCAGTTCCACTGCGCGAGCGCATCGGCATAGTCCGGCACGCGGCGCTGCATGTTCTGGAGGCCCAGGAAGTGCATCGGGAAGAACATCACGTTCACGCCCAGGAAGAACACCCAATAATGCACCTGGCCGAGGAACTCGTTGTACATCTTCCCCGACATCTTCGGGAACCAGTAATAGAAGCCGCAGAACAGCGAGAACACAGCCCCCAGCGACAGCACGTAGTGGAAATGCGCCACCACGTAATAGCTGTCCTGCATGTAGTCATCGATGCCGCCGTTGGCGAGCACCACGCCGGTCACGCCGCCGAC
This sequence comes from Sphingomonas sp. TREG-RG-20F-R18-01, assembly GCF_022662475.1. Lineage (GTDB taxonomy): Bacteria > Pseudomonadota > Alphaproteobacteria > Sphingomonadales > Sphingomonadaceae > Sphingomonas. The sequence continues at coordinate 395,168 of NZ_JAKNQQ010000002.1, read as the reverse complement.
CGTGAACATGAAGATGAACCCGATCGCCCACAGCATCGGCGTCTTGAAGCTGAGCGAGCCACCCCACATCGTCGCGATCCACGAGAAGATCTTGATGCCGGTCGGCACCGCGATCACCATCGTCGCTGCGGTGAAGTACATCTTGGTGTTCACGCTGAGACCGGTCGTGAACATGTGGTGCGCCCACACGACGAAGCCGACCACGCCGATCGCGACCATCGCGTACGCCATGCCGAGATAGCCGAAGACGGGCTTCTTCGAGAAGGTCGAGATCACCTGGCTGACGATGCCGAACCCCGGCAGAATCATGATGTAGACCTCGGGGTGGCCGAAGAACCAGAACAGATGCTGGTACAGCACCGGATCGCCGCCACCGGCCGGATCGAAGAAGGTCGTGCCGAAATTACGATCGGTCAGCAGCATCGTGATCGCCGCGGCGAGCACCGGCAGCGCCAGCAGCAGCAGGAAAGCGGTGACCAGCACCGACCATACGAACAGCGGCATCTTATGCAGCGTCATGCCCGGTGCACGCATGTTGAAGATCGTGGTGATGAAGTTGATCGCGCCGAGGATCGACGATGCACCCGCCAGATGGAGCGCGAGGATCGCCATGTCGGTCGACGGCCCCGGCTCGCCATAGGTGGAGAGCGGCGCATAGAGCGTCCAGCCGTTACCTGCGCCGCCGAAGAACGGCGATGCCAGCAGCAGCGTGAAGGCAGGGATGAGAAGCCAGAACGACACGTTGTTCATCCGCGGGAACGCCATATCGGGCGCGCCGATCATGATCGGCACGAACCAGTTGCCGAACCCGCCGATCATCGCGGGCATCACCATGAAGAACACCATGATCAGGCCATGCGCGGTGATCAGCACGTTCCACAGATGGAGCGAGTGATCGAGCCCCTGTTCGCCACCGGGCAGGAAGCTCGCCCAATAGCCGAGATACTGGATCCCCGGATGCGCGAGCTCGGCGCGCATCAGACCCGAGATACCGCCACCGATGATCCCCGCGACGATCGCGAAGATCAGGTACAGCGTCCCGATGTCCTTGTGGTTGGTCGACATGAACCAACGCGCGAAGAACGGCATGTCATGCGCGTCATGCGCATGGGCGGCGTCGTGATGCGCTTCGAAGGCGCTGGGGGTCAGGGCGGTATCGGTCATGACTCAGTTCCCTGCGGAAGCATTGGCGGCGGGGGCAGCGACCGGGCTGGCACCGGCGACGGGCGCCACGGCCGGCAGCGCCGCGGCCGCGGCGTTGCCGATCGCGGTCGGCTCGCCCGTCGCGACGGCGGACGGGGTCTTGGCGACCGGCGCTGCAGGCGCGCCATTGGCGGGCATCGTCCCGCCCTTGGCCTTGACCCACGCGGCGAACACCGCCGGGGGCACTGCCTCGACGGTGATCGGCATATAGCCGTGCCGTGCGCCGCACAGTTCGGAGCAGACGCCGAAATAGACGCCGGGCTTCTCGATCGTGAAGCTGGTCTCGTTGAGGCGACCCGGGATGGCGTCGAGCTTGATCCAGAACGCCGGGATTTCCCAGCTGTGGATCACATCATTGGAGGTGGTGATCAGCCGGATCGGCTGGCCGACCGGCAGCACCACCCGATTATCGGTCGCGAGCAGCCGCGGCCCGTCGACCGCGGCGCGGGCGCGTTCGCCCTTGCCGACCTGATCGGCCTCTTTCAGCATGTTCGACGTGATCGAAAACCCGCCGTTGCCCGGATATTCATAAGACCAATACCATTGGTTGCCGATCGCTTTCAGCACGACCGCATTCTTGGGCGCGGGCTTGTACTGCGCCTGCAACAACCCGATCGACGGTAGCGCTAGCCCGAGCAGAATCAGCACCGGGATGCCGGTCCAGGCGACCTCGAGGATGGTGTTGTGCGAGGTCTTGGACGCTACCGGGTTCGCTGCCCGGCGGAACCGCACGATCACGAGGCCGAGCAACGCGAGCACGAACAGCGAGATGACGGTGATGACCGGCATCAGCAGCGCATTGTGGAACCACGCCGCCTGCCGTCCGGTCTTGGTGACCTGCGGCTGGAGCGAGATATGGCCAAGCACCGGCTGCCCGATATTGGGGTCGATCGCCATCGCGGGCGCGCCGTCGACCGCGAGCATCGGGTCAGTTGCCGCAGACGGTGTAGCAGGCGCTGCGGCAGCGGGCGCCGGCGTGACTTCGGGCTTGGAAACGGTAACGACCGGAGCGGCTTGTGGCGCGGCTTGAACCGCCCCTGTAGCAACCATCGCGAGGCCCGCGGCCAGCACGATCGACTTGAATCCGATCATACGCATCCTCTGTTTCTACCCCTGGCGACTCCACCGACTATACGACGACAATCCGGCGGGGATACGCCTTTTTCTTTTGGGCCTATAAGCGGACTATGCCGATGCCTCAAGTCGCGCAGGCCGTTTTTATGGAACGCGTTTTTGCCGCGCCACGCTTTTTACGGGCATATCGTTGCGTCAGGCGGCACTGCCCCGTAATCAGGCCGCCGCAATCACTGGACCGCAAGCAATGACCGAAGACGATGTTCTGGCCGAATTCCGTGCCGCCGAGGCGTTGCTGGAAGGACACTTCATCCTGTCGTCCGGCCTGCGATCTTCCCGCTACCTGCAATGCGCGCGCGTGCTGATGGATCCGGCGCGCGGCGCACGGCTGGCGGAAGCGCTGGCGGCCCGGATCCCGGAGCATGTCCGCAGCACGATCGCGGCGGTCGTGTCGCCCGCGATGGGGGGCGTGATCGCCGGTCACGAGATGGGCCGCGCGCTCGGCGTCCCCGCGATGTTCCTCGAACGTCCCGACGGCACGTTCGAGCTTCGCCGTGGCTTCCGGCTCGAACCGGGCACCAGGGTACTGATGATGGAAGACGTCGTCACCACCGGCCTGTCGTCGCGCGAGGCGATCGCCGCGATCGCGCGGGCGGGCGGCGAGACGGTCGCGGCGGGCGCGCTGGTCGATCGGTCGAACGGCACCGCCGATCTCGGCGTGCCCTTCTTCCCGCTGATCCGGCTCGACGTGCCGACCTACAGCGCCGACGCGCTTCCGCCCGAACTCGCCGCGATCCCCGCGATCAAGCCCGGCAGCCGTGCGGCATGACCGGGGCGCTGCGTCTGGGGGTCAACATCGATCACGTCGCGACCGTGCGCAACGCGCGCGGCTCGGGCTATCCCGATCCGGTCCGGGCCGCACTGCTGGCCGCCGAATCGGGTGCGGACGGGATCACCGCACACCTGCGCGAGGACCGCCGGCACATCACCGACGACGATATTGCGCGGCTCTCGTCCGAATTGACGATACCGCTCAATCTCGAGATGGCGGCGACCGCGGAGATGCTCGACATCGCGTTGCGGCACCGTCCGCACGCAGCGTGCATCGTCCCCGAAAAACGCGAGGAACGCACCACCGAGGGCGGACTCGACGCGGCGGGACAGTTCGCGATGCTCCAGCCGCTGGTAGCACAGCTGGGTGCCGCCGGGATCCGCGTCTCGCTGTTCGTCGAACCGAGCGCGGCGCAGATCGACGCGGCACTCCGGCTCGGCGCGCCGGTCGTGGAACTCCACACCGGGCGCTATTGCGAGCTGGAAGGCGCGGCGCAGGCAGACGAACTCCGTCGCATCGCCGATGCCGCCGCGCTCGCCGTCAAGAACGGGATCGAGGTCCATGCCGGCCATGGTCTCACGCTTGCCAATGTCGCGCCGATCGCCGCAATCCCGCAGATTCGCGAGCTCAACATCGGGCACAGCCTGATCGCGGATGCGATTTTCGTGGGGCTGGACGACGCGGTCCGCGCGATGCGTTCCGCAATGGATTCGGCGCGGTGAAGCGCGCCACATTCTCCCTCTTCCTCCCAAGGAGAGGGTCGGGGAGATGGGCTGCAACGAGCGCAGCGCGGCCGGACTGCCCCTCTCCCCAGCCCTCTCCCCGCAAGCGGGGAGAGGGAGCAGCATGATCATCGGTCTTGGCTCGGACCTGTGCAACATCGAGCGCATCCAGGCATCGCTCGACCGCTTCGGCGAGCGCTTCGAACAGCGCGTCTTTACCGACGTCGAACGGGCAAAGGGTGCCGCCCGACCGTTCACCAAGGCCGGCACGCTCGCCAAGCGCTTCGCTGCCAAGGAAGCCTTTTCCAAGGCGGTCGGAACCGGGTTCAAGCGCGGGGTGTTCATGAAGGATATTGGCGTCGTCAACGCACCTTCCGGCGCGCCGACCCTGCACCTGCAGGGCGGCGCAAAGGCAAGGCTTGACGCGTTGACCACTGACGGCCACGTCGCGCGACTACATTTGACGATGACCGACGATCATCCCTGGGCGCAAGCGTTTGTGATCATCGAAGCGGTTCCGAGGGACGAGACATGAACGAGGAGCTGGCCCTGAGCGCAGACGACCCCAAGCCGCGCGCAGGCGCCAACGATGCCCGCACCACGACCGGCGGGAAGCAGAGCAAGAAGCCGGGCACCGACTGGGCATCGGAATTGCGCGGCATCTTCTGGCTCATCCTCGCCGTCCTCGGCTTCCACAGCTTCATCGCCAAGCCGTTCTACATTCCGTCGGAATCGATGCTACCCGGTCTGCTCGTCGGCGACCAGCTGGTGGTCAGCAAGTTCCCCTACGGATGGTCGTTCGTCTCGCCGACCTTCCACCTCTTGCCCTTCTTCCCCGGCCGCCTGCTCGGCCACCTGCCTGAGCGCGGCGACGTCGTGATCGTGACGCCGCCTGGAACGAAGACGGACTATATCAAGCGGCTGATCGGCCTACCCGGCGATCGGCTGGAAGTGCGCGACGGCACCGTCATTCTTAACGGGGTCCCCGTGAAGCGCGGGCCCATCCATTACGTCGATATTCCCAATTACGGCAATGCGCCCTTGCCCTCGCCCGAATCCGGCGTGACTTGCGATCCGACGCAATATGACAATGCGCTACAGACCGCGCCCAACGGCAAAAGCTTCTGCCGGCTGCCGCTCGTTACAGAGACGCTCCCCAATGGCCGCCATTACGACACGGTCGACCTCGGCAGCTATCCCGGTGACAATTATCCCGCAGTGACCATTCCCGCCAACCATGTCTTCCTGATGGGCGACAATCGCGATCGTAGCGCCGACAGCCGTTTTCCGCTTTCCGAACAGGGTCTTGGCGGTCCAGTGCCGTGGGAATATCTTGGCGGCCGCGCGGAATTCATTACTTTTTCGAAGACCGGGCTTGGTTCCTGGAATCCCTTGACCTGGGGTCAGTCGTTCCGTGGTGGACGCGCTGGCACCTCCCTGCATGCGAGCCGTAATTGATGAGTGAGTCCCAAAGCGTAGAACTGGTTAGTGAACCTGCCCCCAACGAGCTGCGCGACCCGTTCGTTCGGAAGGAACTGACCCGGGCGACGGTGTGGCTCGGGCTGGCGGGCGCCATCGCGCTGCTCGTGTTGGTGATTCATCCGCTGCTGATCATCTTCGGCGGGCTGGTCTTCGCCGCGATGCTCGACGGGGGCGTTCGTTTGCTCGGCCGCGTGCTGCCGATCGGGCGGTCGTGGCGGCTGATGATCGTCGTGTTGCTGACCGTAGTGTTCCTTGTGGGGCTGGTGTGGCTGACCGGCGTCCAGGTCACCGCGCAGTTCGCGCAGCTCCAGCAGACGCTGATCGCGCAGGCCACCCGTCTTGCGGGCTGGGCGTCGAGCAAGGGCATCATGCCGCAACAGGCCGATATCAACGGCATGCTGCAGCAGGCGCTCGGTTCGTTCGGTAAGCTGACCAGCTATCTCGGGACGTTCTTCGGCGCGATGGCCAGCCTGGTGATGGTATTGGTGATCGGCCTGTTCGTCGCGATGGAACCACGGCTGTACGGGCGTGGGCTCGAATGGATGATCCCGACCGAAATGCGCCCGCGTTTCGCTGGCACGATCGACCAGATGGCAACCACGATGCGCCGCCTGCTTGCCGGGCGTCTGTTTGGCATGGCGCTGGAGGGCGCGATGACCGGGGTTGCGCTGGCATTCGCCGGCGTGCCGATGGCGCTGGTGCTGGGCATCATCACCGGGCTGCTGGCCTTCATTCCGAACATCGGCGCCATTACCAGCGGCGTTCTGATGGTCGCGGTGGGGTTCAGTGCCGGGACGCAGACCGGCTTCTGGGCGATCGGCATCTATGTCTTCATCCAGGCGGTCGACGGCTATGTCGTCATCCCGATGGTCGCCAAAAAGACGGTCGACCTGCCGCCCGCCCTGACGCTGTCGTCGCAGATCCTGGCGGGAACGTTGTTCGGCCTGCTCGGGCTGACGCTTGCCGACCCGATGACCGCGATGATCAAGGTCGCGCTCGAACGAAGTTCGGAAGCGGAAGGCGAAGCAGAGACCGCATGACTCCGGTCCTGTACGATTACTGGCGCTCGTCGGCGGCGTATCGCGTCAGGATCGTGCTGAACCTCAAGGGCGTTGCGTATGACAGCGTCGCGGTCGACCTAACCCAGGGCGCGCAGCGCGCGCCGGCGTATCTCGCGCGCAATCCCCAGGGACTGGTCCCTGCGCTGGATGTCGGCACCGCGGTGCTGACGCAGAGTCTCGCCATCATCGATTATCTCGACGCAACCTGTCCCGCCGTCCCGATGCTGCCGCGTGACCCGATCTCGCGGTCACGGGTGCTGGCGCAGGCGCTGTCGGTCGTCGCCGATCTCCATCCGATCGACAATCTGCGCGTCCTGAATCGACTGACCGAACAATTCGGCGCGGACGAAGCGGCCCGCCGGGCCTGGTACGTCCATTGGGTCGAGACGGGGTTGAGCGCCTTGGAGGAGATGGCGGCGGAGACTGCCGGGCCGCTGCTCGGGGGCGAGCGGCCCAATCTGGCAGACGCCTGCCTCGTGCCGCAACTGTACAATGCCCGGCGGTTCGATGTGGCGCTCGATCGCTTTCCCCGGTTGGTCGCTGCCGATGCCGCGGCAGCCACGATCGCCGAGATCGCCGCGGCACACCCCGATCAGGTCAAGCCGCGCGCTGCAAACCCCGCCTGAAGCGTCGCTCCAGAACGGCGTGGTCGAACAGATCGAGATAGGCCGCGGCGGCATTCTCGCCCGGCTGGGGTACTGGCTGTGGCCGCGAGCGACCGGGCTCCAGCCAATGTTCAAGCGCGGCGACCAGCCCCGCCGCGTCGCCGGGCACGACCACGCTGCCGACCGCCGGACTGGTGACGATCTCGCGTACCGCGACGCTGGAGTCAGTTGCCACCACCGGCGTTCCCACCGCGAGCGACTCGCGCAGCACGCCGGGGACGCCCTCGAAATCACTGACCAGCGCAAGCGCCGTCGCGCGGGCGATCGCCGGCGTGGGATCGTCGACATGGCCTGGCAGCAAGACACGCTGCCCGAGCCCGCGCGCGGCGATGCGCGACTCGATCGTTGCGCGCTCGGCCCCTTCGCCCAGGATCATCAGCGATACGTCGCGGTCGTCGATATCGGCAAAGGCATCGATCAAACGGTCCCAACGCTTTTGCGGCGCCAGCCGGCCGACGCCCAGCAGGAACCGTCCCCGAGGGACGACCGACGGTGCCGTTGCGACCAGCGGCCGCGGGACCGGGTTCGGGATCACGCTGATCGCATCGCGCCGAGCGCCCATCATCGTACAGGCTTCGTCCGCCATTGCCGGACTCATCGCCACCAGCCGGTCGACGAAGCTGGGATGCCATTTGAGCCAGGTGCGATAGGCCGCAGCGACCGGTGCGTTATGGTCGCGGCGGTCGAGCGCGTTCGAAATCTTGGCGACGATCGGCGGACACCGCGTTCCGAGGCGAAGCCGCGTCCAGGCCGCGAGCGCGGTGTAATGATTTCCCGGGCAGAACAGCACGTCGGGATCGATCGACTCGGTCAACGCCGCGATCGCGCGCATGCCGACCATGGACGTCGTCCCCACCGTCCGTACGTCCACGCCGTCGGGAAGATCGCGCGAAAGCGGTCCGGCAACGTCGCCGATCACCAGCGTCACGCGTCGCCCGAGTTCCGCCCACCCCCCGGCGAGACGCAACAACGCCTTTTCCACGCCGCCACCGTCGAGGGTCTGGGCAAAGGCGAGAATGTGCGCGGCGGGGGGACGAGGATTCAGCATGATTGGGTGTTTGTAACCCCGCTGTGTCGCAAATGTTTCTCGGCCGTTCCGGAATACCCTTCAATTTGCGGGGAGTGGAACGATCCGACCGACCGTACGCACGCGATTTGCCGCGCGGCCCGGTTCGGGGTAAGGCGCGGCATTCGATCACCCTGATCGGCGTACAAGCGGACACCTTCGCCACGTGAACAAATTGACGACCGGGCCGGGGATCGGCGCTGCGACGGATGCCCCGACCGCACACCTCCCCTTGCCACCGCTGCCAGGGATTGCAGGCACCCCCGATCTTGCCGGGCTGGAGCCGATGGCCCGTCGGCGTCGACGCTGGCCATCCTATCTCGGCGCCGCCGCGACCCTGATCATGATCGTGTGGCTGGGCATGAAACTGCGGGCGATGGGAGTCGACAATCTATGGTCGGCCATGCCCAGCAACCCATTGTTCTACGTGTTCTTTGCGTTGGTCTACATTGCACCGGTGACCGGCGACTTCGTGATTTTCCGGCGGCTGTGGGGCATCCCCGCCGCCGGCTATATCGCGCTCGCCAAGAAACGCATCGCCAACGACGTGCTGAACTATTCGGGCGAAGCCTATTTCTACGCCTGGGCGCGGCAACGCTCGTCGATGGTCGCGGCGCCGTTCGGCGCGGTGAAGGATGTCAGCATCCTGTCGGCGATCGCGGGCAACATGGTGACCCTGGCGATCATTGCGCTCGCACTGCCGCTTGGCGTCGGGCTGATGACCGAATCGGAACTGCATACGGCAACTTGGTCGGTCGTCGCCGTGTTCGCCATGTCGCTGCCGTTCCTGATCTTTTCGAAGCGTGTATTCTCGTTGCCACGGCGGACGCTGTGGTGGATCTTCGGCGTGCATTGCCTGCGGCTGATCGCAGGCTCGGTGCTGACCGCCTTTGCCTGGCATTACGGCCTGCCGATCGTGCCGGTCGGCATGTGGCTGCTTCTGTCCGCCGCTCGGATGATTGTGGGACGGCTGCCACTTGTGCCGAACAAGGACCTTCTTTTTGCCACCTTCGCCACCCTATTGATCGGCCAGGACGCGCAACTGTCCGTGTTGATTGCAGTGACGGCGGCCCTGCCGTTGCTGGTCCACGTGGTGCTGGTCGCGATATTCGGGCTGGTCGATCTGATTAGGAAGTCGTGACGATGGTGCGCAAGCTGGTGATGACGACGGGGCTGGCAGCGGCGATGCTGGCGGCTGGCCCGGCGCGCGCGGTGCAGTCGCCGATCGGCAGCGACAGCGCTGCCTGCACCAGCGGCGGCCCGGCGATCCGCGTCACGGTCGACGGGCTGAAGGATCGGACCGGCGAACTCAAGCTCGAACTATATCCCGCGAACGCGGCCGACTTCCTTAAGGACGACCGCGACCTGATCAAGGAAGGCAAGTTCTTCCGCCGGGTACGGGTCCCCACCCCGGCGAGCGGTCCGGTCGTGCTGTGCATCCGGGTGCCGTCCCCGGGGCCCTACGCCCTGCTGTTCACGCACAATCGCGACGGCCGCAACAAGTTCAATTTCTGGTCCGACGGTGCCGGATTCCCCAGCAACACCAAACTCGGTCGCGCGCGGCCCAAAGTGACGCAAGGCCGGATCGTCGTCCCGGAAGGTGTTGTCTCGGTCGAAATCCGCGCGCAATATCTTCGCGGGCTCGGTGGTTTTGGTCCAATTCAAGGCGGTTGATCGCATGCGGATCGTCGACGTCAACGAATTCTACTCCCCGACCGGCGGCGGGGTGCGCACGTATATCGATCGCAAGATGGGGATTATGTCCGATCTCGGGCATGAACTGATCGTCATTGCGCCGGGGCGCGAACCCAGCATCGAGGAACGCCCCGGCGGCGGCCGTGTGATCACGGTGCAGACCGGCCATCTGCCGCTTGACGCCAATTACGGCATCTTCTGGGACGGCGCGCCAGTCCTTCGCCTGCTCGACCAGCTCCAGCCCGACGTGGTCGAGACGTCATCCCCGTGGCGCCTGCCCTGGGTCGTGGGCAAATGGCAGGGGGACGCAGTCAAGGCGTTCTTCATGCACAACGACAATATGGCGGCCTATGCGCTGCGCTGGTTCGAAGGGCTTGCCCCGCAGGACCGGATCGAGCGTGCGTTCAACTGGTACAGCCGCTACATGGACAGTTTCCTCACGCATTTCGACACGGTCGTCACCAACGGCCCCGCACTCGAGAAGCGGTTGAAGAACCGCGGCGTTCGGATCGACGCATCGATGCCGCTCGGGATCGAGCGCGGGCACTTTTCGCCCGACCTGCGCGACGACCGGTTGCGCACGGCATTGCTCGCGCAGTGCGACCTGCCGCCGACCGGGCATCTCCTGCTGGGGCTGGGGCGGCATCATCCCGAGAAGCGCTGGCGCTTGGTGATCGACGCGGTCGAGCGCGCGGGTGCGGACCTGCCGGTCGGGCTGATGCTGCTCGGCGCCGGGGTCGAAAGCGCGAAGATAGAGGCACGGATCGCCGGCTCGCCGCACATCCGCATGTTCCGCCCGGTCTATGACCGCGAGCGGCTCGCAAGGATCGTCGCGAGTTGCGACGCGCTGATCCACGGGTCGGAGGCGGAGCCGTTCGGGCTCGTTGCATCCGAGGCGATGGCGGGCGGATTGCCGCTGATCGTGCCGGATACCGGCGGATGTGCCGAGGTGGCAGACCCGCTGTCGTCCGAATTCTACACCGCGCGCGATGCGCAGAGTGCCGCGAGCGCGATCCACCGGCTGTTCGCACGCGACCAGCGGGTGCTGCGCCGTGCGGCGCTGGTCGCGGCGACCAAGGTTCGCAGCGACCGCGAACATACGATCGAGCTCATGGACTATTACCAGGGGCTGGTGGACGCGAAGCGCAGCGGACGACTGCTCAGGGTCGCCTGACGTAGAGCCGGAAGCGCGGGGACGCGACTTGTACCGCGCGATAGCGATGCGCGATCGCCCAACGTTCGAGCCGCCTGTCGAGATCGGGGTTTCCGCTGCTCCATTTGGCCTCGCCGCCGAGGAGGATCGCGGCGGGCGGCAGCGTACTGCGCCCGCCTACCTTCGCCGGAGAAGCGCTTGCTAGAGGCCTTGCCAAGACATCCAACCGATCCCCCGAGACGAGATGCAACCCCGCTTCCGCCCCCGGCGCGACCAGCGCATGGCTCCGGAAATAGAATGGCCCCGTCGCAAAACGCCGGTCCGGTAACCGCCCGGTCGCAGCCAGAAACTGCGGGGACAGCGTCGCAACCGGCCCCGTCACCTCTGCCCGATCGAGTGCATTCCGCACCGCACACCCGTCGCGCAACGCAGCCAGCAGCGGCAACCGCCCGGTTCCGCCACCCCCACCGGCGATCAGCCCGGCAACCGTCGGCGCAAGCCCCGCAGCCACGAACACCGCCGTCACGATCCGCACCCACTGCACCGGCGGCCGCTCCTGCCACGCCACCGCAAGCAGGAGGAACAGCGGCGGGAGGACCGGCAGCAGATATTGCCGCCACGTCGGGAACGGCAGCATCGCCGCCGCCACTCCGGCCAGCGTCACGACGGTGACGACCGGCAACCGACGCCATCCCCGGCGCGCCATTACGATCAGCGCAACCAGCCCCGGTCCGAGCGCCAGAAACTTCAGCAGGTCGATCGCTTTGGCGAGCCATGTCAATTTCCACGGCGTCGCCAGATAGTATTCGGCAGGCGCGCGCGCCGGAAACTGCACCGCGCCGAACACGAAGCCCGCAGGGGCCTGCGCCCAGGTCCACGCCACCAGTAGCAGCACCGGCAACACCCCCGCCAACACCGCTAGTGGCCGATGGCGGCGATCGAACAGCGCATAGGCGCCATAGCCGGCTGCGGGCAGCGCATAGGAGATCTTCGCCGCCGCCGCCGCCGCGAGCAACACCCCGATCAGCAGCGCGCCGCCCCACCGGCCGCGCCCGGTCGCGACGCGGACGATCAGCACCAGCGCACCACCCAGCAGCGCAGCAGGCAAGGCATCGTTGCGCGCGGTCGCAACGCTGAACAGGAAGCAGTCGCAGGTCGCGAACAACCCCGCCGCCGCCAACGCGACTCGCGCCGCCACCCCGGCTTCGCGCGCGGCTCGCCAGACGCATCCGACCAGGATCGCGCCGAGCAGCACGTTCACCAGCCGCAGCGCCGGCCACGCCAAGGTCCCGGCAATCGCCGCCAGCGGCGCAAACAACAGCGGCTGGAGCGGGGTCTGCAGATAGGCATAGTCGCGATACGGCAGATAGCCGTGCGCGCTCAGCACCGCGGCGGCGACATATTGGCTTTCGTCGTGATCGATCGGTCGCAGCAGCGCGAGCAGCGCGAACAGCACGAATACCGTGGCCAGAAGCCGAAGCGGCAGACCGATACGCCCGGGAACGGTTGGCTCCATCGTGCCGGCGCCTAGCATGCAGTTTCGGTCCTGTCACGAACACGCCATATCCGCACGGCAGAAGAAACACGGTATCAGTAGGAGCCCCAAGATGACCGTCCAGATCGACCGCCGCTCGCTCCTGTTGACCGGATCGCTCGGTCTGGGGGCCTTTGCCGTTCCCGGCTTCGCGCAGACCCCGAATGTGACGCAGGCGCGCGGCTTTACCCATTCGGTCGCCAGCGGCGAACCCGGTAGTGATACGATGCTGCTGTGGACGCGCTACGTCCCGACGACCGGCGATACGGCTGAACTCCGCGTCGAAATCTCCGAAACGCCCGACTTTGCACGCATCGTCGCGGGCGGATCCCAGATCACCGGGGTGTGGCGCGACTTTACCGCGAAGATCACGGTCGACACGCTCAAGCCCGACACGCGCTATCACTATCGGTTCGTGGCGCCCGATGGCAGCTTTTCCCCCGTCGGGATGACCAAGACGCTGCCGGTCGGCCCGGTCGACCGCTTCCGCACCGTCACCTTTTCGTGCTCGAACATGCCGTACGGCTATTTCAACGCCTATGCGCACGCTGCCGCGCGCGACGATATCGATCTGGCGATTCATCTGGGCGACTATTTTTACGAATATGAGACCGGCGATTATCCGGCGGCAAAGGATCAGGTGGCCGGGCGCGTGCCGCTTCCGTCGACCGAGCTGTTCCATCTGGCGGATTACCGGCTGCGCTATGGCAGTTATCGCAGCGATCCCGACCTGATGGCGCTCCACGCAAAGCACCCGATGATCGTCCAGTGGGACGACCATGAATCCTCGAACGACAGTTGGGAGGGCGGCGCGCAGAACCATCAGCCGAACGAAGGCGACTGGAATGCGCGCCGGGCCGCGTCGATCCAGGCATATCGCGAATGGATGCCCGTCTCGGACGAGCCGTGGAAAGCCTATGAAATCGGCACCCTCGCCACGCTGTTCCGCACCGAGACACGGCTGCTCGCGCGCACCAAGCAGCCCGACGTCGCCCCGTTGTTCGCGGCGACCGACCCGACCAGCGCGCTGAAGGCGTTCCGCGATGGCCTGTGGATGGACCCAGCCGTGACGATGATGGGATCGCAACAGGAAAGCTGGCTCGCGCATGCGATGGCGCAATCGGTCCGTCAGGGGCAACGCTGGCAGGTCGTCGGCTTCGGAACGATCATGGGACAGACGGTGATGCCGGCGGAAGCGATGAGCTGGCTTTCGCCCGATTCCCCGGAACGCGCGCGCGGTTATCTGCTCGCTGGCGTCGCCGCGGCGAAGGTCGGGTTGCCGTTCAACTACGACAATTGGGGCGGCTATCCCGCCGCGCGCGCACGCTTCCTCCGCAAGGCGCAAGGTCTGGGCGCGAACCTCGTCGTGCTGTCGGGTGACAGCCACAATGCCTGGGCTTATGACCTCGGGCAGGACGGCAAGCCCGCCGGCGTCGAGTTCGCCGGGCATTCGGTCACGTCGCCGGGCTATGAAACGGCAAGCAAGACCGATCCCAGGACCATCGCAGCCGCGTTGATCAGGACCAACCCCGAGCTGAAATGGTGCGACACCAGCCGGCGTGGCTACATGGCGATGACGCTGACGCCCGCGACGGTCAGCAACGCCTGGATCATGGTCGACACGATCAAGGCCAAGTCCGCCGCCGGACGCGTCGGGCACACGGCTACCGTATCCCGCGGGCGCAATATCATGGCGTGACGGTTGCCGTCGTGCCCCCGCTGCGGCAAACCCGGACCAGGCCCGGAGATGGCCGCGGGGGGCACACGAATTGCGCGTAACGATCAAGGACGTGTCGCGGGTATCGGGCGTGTCGATCAAGACCGTCTCGCGGGTACTCAACAACGAGCGCTATGTCGGCGCGGAAACCCGCGCGCGCGTGCAGGCCGCGGTGGCCGAGCTCAAGTTCCGCCCGAGCATGGCGGCACGTTCGCTCGCCGGGCGGCGGAGTTTCCAGATCGCGCTGATCTGCGATAACCCGAGCCCGTATTACGTCTATGAGATGCAGTCGGGAATCCGCGACCGGTGCGTGCTCGACGGAGTGCGGATGATCGCGCAGCCTTATGATCGCAACGCGACGACCCTGCTCGACGAACTCGAGAGCCTGGTCGACGCGACGCATGTCGACGGGCTGATCCTCACCCCGCCGGTCTCGGACAATCCCGACGTGCTAGACCTGCTCGCGCGACGCGGCGTTCGGTTCGTGCGGGTTTCGCCAGGCAGCGGGCTCGAGCTGGGCCCCGCAACCTTCATCGACAATGAAGCGGCGGCAGCGGTGATGACCACCCACCTGCTGACCCTCGGCCACCACCGGATCGGGTTCATCGCAGGGCATCCGAGCTATGCGACCAGCGCACAGCGGTTGCGTGGCTATGTCCGGGCGCTCGGCGCGGCGGACATCGCGTTCGATCCCGATCTGGTGTGCGAAGGAAGCTACGACTTTGCGTCGGGCTCGATCGCGGCGGCGGTGCTGCTCGATCTGGCGAAGCCGCCGACCGCGATCTTCGCCTCGAGCGACGACATGGCGGCGGGCGCGCTGACGACGGCGCATCGGCGCGGGCTGAAGGTGCCCGAACAGCTGTCGGTCGCGGGGTTCGACGATACCGAGATGGCGGGCTTCGTCTGGCCGCCACTCACCACGATTCGCCAACCGACCCGGCAGATGGCGTATCAGGCGGCGGACTTGCTGCTGGCGCCGGTCGATGCGGAGGTGCCGGCGGAACAGCGCGAATTGCCGTTCGAGCTGGTGGTGCGGGAATCGACCGGGGTCGTGGCGGGCCCGCGCTGAACCGTCACCACTTCGGTCGCCCCATACCCGTGCCGTCACCCTGAACTCGTTTCAGGGTCCACCGCGCCACACGGGCTGACGGGCCAGGCGGAAAGTGGATGCTGAAACGAGTTCAGCATGACGGCGCTATGGATCAGGGGTGACTCACCCGATCAGGAACACCGCCGCCGCAAGCGCGAACGCAAACGCCGCTACCGTCGCGATCAGGATCACGAGCAACGGCTTTGGCCCCGCCTCGAGCAATTGCGCGAGCGGCGAGCGGATCGCGGTCGCGGTCACCGCCGCCGCGAGCATCGCCGCCGCCGCTTTCTCCGCGCCGGTCGCGACGATTGGCGGGATCACCCCGAACGAATTGATGCCTGCCAGCACGAAGAACCCGACCACGAACCACGGCACGCCCGGCCCCTTGGCCTTGCCCGCCCCGCCGGTCGGATCGAACCGCGCGAGCCCCACCGCGACTACCGCCAGCACCGGCGCAAGCAACGCCACGCGCGTCAGCTTGACGATCGCGGCGATTCCGCCCGCACCGTCCGAATAGGAATAGCCCGCGCCAAGCGCCTGCGCGACGTCGTGGATCGAAGCGCCGAGCAGGAACCCGGCCTTGAGATCGCTCATATGGAGCGCATGTGCGACCAACGGATACAGCATCATCGCCGACGCGCTCATCGCCGAGATGCCGACCAGCACCAGCGTCAGCTGCGCCTGCGTCGTGCGTTTCTCCCCCAGCGTCGTCGCCAGCGCCATCGCGGCGGACGCGCCGCAGATTGCGACCGACCCGCCCGCAAGCAACCCGAACGCGGTATCGAACCCGAACCGCCGCGCCGCGAACACCCCCGCCGCCATCGTCAGCGCGACGATCGCCACCACGCACAGCAACGCGACCGGCCCGAGCGCGACGATCTGCCCGAAGGTGATCCGCACACCGACCAGCACGATCCCCGACCGCAATAGCGAGCGCGACGCAAACGCCAGCCCCGGCGTCAGCCGCGAATCTGCGCTGAGAAAATTGAGCGCCAGCCCGATCAGCAATGCCATCAGCGTCAGCGGCACGCCGTAATGGTCCGACAGGAACCCCGCGGCGAGCGTCCCCATCACGACCACCACCAGCCCCGGCGCATACCCGCGCCAGTCGCGTTTGGGCGTTGCGGAGACGTCGCCATACAGGTCGCCGTAGAGATCGGCCGCCATCGGCAGCGGACGGTTCGGTTGCCTGGATGCCATCGCGCTTCACCGACCCTTTTTGCGTCACCCCGGGCTTGTCCCGGGGTTCACCGTGCCGCACACCGCACCTTCATGTCTTGGAGCGCGGCAGACCCGGGGACAAGACCGGGCGACGGAGTGCGTTCGAGTCTAGCCGAACGCAACGATATCTGACAACGCTGTCTCAACAAAAAGACAGGAGTGGAGCGCATATGGCAATGCGAGGTGGCGCAGCCCGGTGGATCATCGTCGCGATGGTGTTCGTCGCGGTCATGCTCAACTATGTCGACCGGCAAATCCTTGCGCTGCTCAAGCCCACGCTGGAGGCGCAGTTCCGCTGGTCCGACCAGGACTATGCCAACATGGGCACCGCCTTCCAGGTCGCGACCGCGTTCGCCTTCCTCGGCACCGGCTGGTTCCTCGACCGGGTGGGCTTGCGGATCGGGTTCGCGCTCGGGGTGCTAATGTGGAGCCTCGCGGGGATGGCGCATGCCTTTGCCACCACCGTCCCCGCCTTCTTCGCCGCGCGGATCCTGCTCGGGATCGCGGAATCGGTCGGCACCCCCGCCGCGGTCAAGTCGGCGGCGACCTATTTCAACCACAAAGACCGCCAGATCGCTTTGGGGATCGGCAATACCGCGCCCAATATCGGTGCGATCGTCACGCCGTTGTTCATTCCTGCGCTCGCACTCGCGTTCGGATGGCAGGCGGCGTTCCTCGTCGCGGGCGGGCTCGGGCTGATCTGGGTCGTCGTGTGGTTCGCGATCCGCGTCCAGCCGGTCGCGCTCGACGCGGTCGCGCCCGCCCCCGTGCCGTGGCTGAAAGTGCTGTGGACGCGCGGTACGCTCGCGATCGCGATCGCCAAGGTGCTGTCAGATCAGGTGTGGTTCTTCATGCTGCTGTGGCTGCCCGACCTGTTCCACCGGCTGTTCGGGATGGAACAGGGCAAGCTCGGGTTGCCGGTCGCTTTGGTCTATGTGCTCGCGGCGTGCGGCGCGCTGACCGGCGGGTTTCTCCCCTCGCGGCTGATGGCGGCGGGGTGGAGCGTCAACCGCGCGCGCAAGGTGACGATGCTGGGTTATGCGCTGCTCGTGCTGCCGGTGGTGTTCGTGCAGAGCGTTTCGAGCCCGTGGTCGGCAGCTATGCTGCTGGGGCTCGTGCTGTTCGCGCACCAGGGGTTTTCGACCAACGTGTTCGGGGTGGTGACCGATATCACGCCCGCGCGTTCGGTCGGGTCGCGGATCGGGATCGCGGCGTTCTGCGGCAATCTGTGTTCGATCGGGATGATCCAGTTCCAGGCCTATGCGCTCGCGCACGGCTGGGGGTACGGGCCGGCGCTGGCGATCTGCGCTGGGTCGTATCTGACCGCGCTGCTCGCGATCCATTTGCTGATCCCGCGGATCGTGCCGATCGACGAGAGCGAGCGCGGGGACGGGTTGGTGGTGGCGCATTGAGGGAGCTTGCACATGCCCCCTCCGTTCGCCCGGAGCGCAGTCGAAGGGCTGGCGCTGCGCGAGGAGCTTCGACTTCGCTCAGCCCGAACGGTTGATGCGAACGTCCGCCCCTCACCCCCACCGTTCTCCCGCGCGGGCGGGAGCCCAGAGCCCACGCGCAACGCCTGTGACCCTGGACTCCCGCCTGCGCGGGAGAACAAAGCTTAGAACGTAACCCGCCCGGTCACCCCGAAATACCGGTCCGCATCGCGCGGGATCTGGTAGCGATACGCCTGGCCCGGGCCGCCGTTGATGATCGACGCGGCGAAGCTCTGGTCGAACAGGTTCCGCACCTGGAAGGTCAGCTTGTAGTGATCGTCCGGCGTGGCCAGCCCGACGCTCAGATTGACCAGCCCGTACGCGCCGATCGTCCCCAGCCGCCGCTGCACCGCATCCGCCGAGAACAGCGCGAGTTCGCTGCTCTGGTAGGCCCCCTGCGCGCCGAGGAAAATGTCCGCGAAACCGCCGGTCCGCACACGATAATCGGCGCTGAGGTTACCCTTCCACTTGGGGGCAAACCCGAGCGGCGTTCCCGCCGGGACCACCGCCGCCCCCGCAGGCGCGTTGAACTGGTCGACATGCGCGTCAGTGTACGCGACGCCCCCTGTGAAACTCAGGTCGCGGATCGGCCGGAACGTCGCGTCGAGTTCGCCGCCGCGGGTCGAAACGTCGCCCGCATTGGTAAAGCGCGTGACGACCACGCCAGCGACCAAGTCAGGGTTGTTCGCCTGGAAATTGTGATACTTGGCGTAATAAGCCGCGAGGTTGAGCGTCAGCTTGCCGCCAAGGAACGTGTTCTTCAACCCGATCTCGTACGAATCCGACGTTTCCGGCGCGATCGTGTTCGTTCCCGTAGCGGTCAGGTTGTAAAAGACGTTGAACGCCGGCCCCTTATAGCCGCGCGCAAAGGTCGCATAGGCCGTCGACCCGCGGTTGATGTCGAACTGGACGCCCGCCTTCCCCGACAGATTCTCGTTGGTCGCCTTGGCGCGGAACGGGATGCCGTTGGACACGCCGCCACCGAGCCCGCCGTTGTACACGCCCTGATCGAAATTGCCGTTGATCCCCGGCCCGGCCAGCGCTGTGACGCGCGAATGGAACACATCGAGCTGGTCGACCGTGTAGCGCAAGCCACCGATCAGCCGAAACCGCTCGGCAAGATTGAGCGTGCCCTGCCCGAACAGCGCCATGTTCTTGAACACCGACCCGAAATCGGCGGTGCCACTCGGCGCGGTCGTGCGCGGCGCGCCCGCGCTGCCGCACGGCACCAGCGGGTTGGGGGTCGTCCCTGGGGTGGTGTTGCAGACCACGTCGTTGCGCGTGAAGATCCGCTCGCTCGCCGCGCGCGAATAATAAGCCCCCAGCACATAGGTCAGGAACTGGTTGCCGGGCGAGGTCAGCCGCAGCTCCTGGCTGAACGTGTCGCCGGTCTGCGGCCCGAAATCGTGGAGCTGGTTGAACCCGACATAGGCGCCCGGCAGGAAATCGCCGTCGCGGATCTCGGTGTTCTTGTAGTTGCGATAGGCGGTGATCGATGTGACGGTCTGCGTCCCCGCGCTGATGTCCGCCTGGAGCGAGAAACCGTAGCCGGTCTCCTTCGTCCGCGTCACCAGATCCTGCGCGATCGAGCGCGTATCGGTGCCGCGCGGGGTCGGCAGCGCGCTCGACGATGGGTTGGTGACGAACGCGCCCGTCGCGGGATTGATCGGCCCGGTGGCGATCACCTCGCCACAGCAATCGTCGTTATTGTGGTGGTAATCCGCGATGAAGGCGAGCTTCACGTTGGGCCCGGCATCCGCATCGACCTGCAGACGCCCGCCATAATGTTCGAACCCGTTGACGATCTTGTTCACCGCGGCGTTGCGGATGTTGCCGTCGTAATTGGTGTAGAAACCGGTCAGCCGCGACCGCACGCTGTCGCCGAGCGGCACGTTGATCGCCGCGCGCCCGCGATATTCGCTGTCGGTGAAGAACCCCGCCTCGACATAGCCGCCCAAGGTCCGCGTCGGTTTCTTGGAGATGATGTTGATGACGCCCGCGCTCGCGTTCTTGCCGAACAGCGTGCCCTGCGGCCCGCGCAGCACTTCGATCTGGTCGACGTCGACGAGATCGCCGAACGCCTCGCCCGCGCGGCTGTAGACGACGCCGTCGACCACGGTCGAGATCGACGGCTCGCCCGCGATCGAGAAGGTCGACGTGCCGACTCCGCGCAGGAACAGCGACTGGTTGAGAGTCGTCCCCGATTTGAGGAAGTTGAGCGTGGGAACGAGATATTGCGCGCCCTCGAGGCTGACCTTGCCCTGGCTCGCGAGCGCATCGCCCGAGATCACGCTGACCGCGACCGGCACGTCCTGCAGCCGTTCGGAGCGCTTCTGCGCGGTGACGATGATGTCGCCGGGGGGGGCTTCGTCGGGGGCGTTGGGCACCGGCGCGGTCGCTTCGGCGACGGGCGCGGGTCTCTGGTCCGGCGCGGAAACCGCGGTCTGCGCCCAGAGCGGACTGGCGGCGAACAGCGCGAAGCCGGCGGCTCCCGCGAGATAGCGTCCCTTGGTCATCATCATTCCCTCCCTGTACAGAAATCCCACTTCTTTGGTGGGCATTGCTCTTTTGCGGTCCCGGACACCGCTGTCAGTCTTGCCCGGCGTAAAGTTGTGCTTGTCGCGTTCCGTCCGTTCGACTTCGCTCGAAACGAACGGGAGGGGGAGTGGGATTAAAGTATCAGAACCCCAGCTCCTTCATCTCGACGACGCGTTTCTCTCGTGCACTGATCTCCGCCGCGGTCCCGATTGCCACCGCAAGCATCCCGTCGCGCGCGGTCACTTCGACCGGCCCCGCGCCGCGCACGGCTGCATTGAACCGCTGATGCTCGTAGAAGGTCGAGCCGTGGTGGCTCCCCGCATCGAGCGCCGCCTGCTCGACTTCGACCACGCGCCGCGTCACCTGTTTGGGATTACGGAACCCGACACGCGGCGAATGGACCAAAGCGCCCTCCGGAATCAGCACGTCGAGCCGTGCCTGGTCGCCGACCGCGGTGATCTCTTCCTGATTCACCGCGCCGTCCGCGAACATCGACAGGTCGAGCATCGCGCGGACCCCATTGGCGAAATCCACGGTGGTGTAGCTATTGTCGATGATGTCGGGCCGCTCGCCGCCATAGCTTTCGTCGACATGGTTCACGTCCATCGCGCCCGAGCAATAGACGCGCACCGCCTCGCTCTGCGTAATCAGCCGCATCAGGTCGAAGAAATGGCAGCATTTCTCGACCATCGTCCCGCCGGTGTTGCGGTTGAAGCGGTTCCAGTCGGCGACCTTGACGAGAAACGGGAAGCGATGCTCGCGGATCGACAGCATCTGCAATCGCCCGATCGCACCGTTCCGGATTTCCTCGATGAACGCCTGGGCGGGGGGCATGTAGCGATATTCCATCGCGGTCCAGAACACGCGGTCGCTGCGGTCTGCGCGCTCGACGATCCAGCGGCAATCGTCCAGCGTCGTCGCGAGCGGCTTTTCGCACAGGATGTGGAGGCCGGCATCGAACAACGGCTCGAGCACGCTACGATGCGTATAGTTCGGACTGGAGACGATCACCGCATCGCACAGACCGCTCGCCGCCAGAGCCTCTACCGAGCCGAACGCGGTCGCCCCGCTCGCACGGTCGCTGAGCGCATCGCGAGCCCAGCCGAGCGAACCTTCCGCCGGATCGGCCAGTGCGGTGATGACCGCGCCCGGGGTGATCGCGAGGTTGGCGATATGCTCCACCCCCATCATGCCAGTGCCGACCAACCCGTAACGCACTTGCTCTGCCAAGGTCTTCGCCTCTATATGACAACGATGTCTGAGATCATCCTTACACCCGAATTGCGTCCACTCGGCAAGAGCGGATTGATGGTCAGCCCGGTCGCCTGGGGAATGTGGCGCTTTGGCCAGTCCACCGTGGCGGAAGGCCGCGCGCTGATCGATGCGGCGTTCGACGCGGGCGTGACGCTGTTCGACACCGCCGATATCTACGGATTCAATGGGGTGGACGGTTTCGGCGATGCCGAGTCGCTGCTCGGCAAGGTGTTTGCCGAGGACTCCGCCCTGCGCGACCGGATGGTGCTTGCCACCAAGGGCGGGATCCTCCCGCCGGTCCCCTACGACCAGAGTGCCGCCTATCTGACCAAGGCACTTGAGGACTCGCTGACGCGACTCGGGGTCGGCCAGGTCGACCTGTACCAGATCCACCGGCCCGACATTTTGACCCACCCGCAGGAACTCGCGCGTTCGCTCGAGCAGATGGTGTCGTCGGGCAAGGTCCGCGCGGTCGGCGTGTCAAACTTTACGATTCCGCAGATCCGGGCGCTCGAGGCGTTCCTCACGATCCCGATCGCCAGCCTTCAGCCCGAGCTGTCGCCGCTCGAGCTGGGACCGATCGAGACCGGCCTGCTCGATCTCGCGATGGAACGCGACCATGCGGTGCTCGCCTGGTCGCCGCTCGGCGGTGGGCGGATCGGGTCGCCCGAGGACGATCGCTCCAAGGCGGTCTCGGTCGCGCTCGACGTAGTCGCGCAGGACGCCGGCGTGTCGCGCGCGGCTGCGGCCTATGCCTGGATCATGGCGCATCCGGCACGCGCGATCCCGATCGTCGGGACGCAGAATGTCGCCCGAATTGCCGAGATTGCCGACGTCTACAAGGTCCGCTTCACCCGCCAGAGCTGGTACGATGTGCTGATCGCCTCGCGCGGGGAACGCCTGCCATGAGCGCGACCCGCGTGCCGTGCGAGGTCAGCTGGTTCTCGGCGCTGTGCGACGACGATTACGAGTTCCTCGGCGTCCCCGATGCCAGGCTCAAGTCGAGCTGGGAGCATTGCCGCGACATCGTCCTCCAGGCCGAGACCGGCGGGTTCGATAACATCTTGCTTCCCTCGGGCTATGCGCTCGGGATCGATACCACCGCCTTCGCCGCCGCGATCGCGCCGATGCTCAAGCGGATGGCGCTGCTGATGGCGGTGCGCGTTGGCGAAAGCTGGCCGCCGCAACTCGCGCGCCAGATCGCGACGATCGACCGGCTGCTCGGCGGGCGGCTGACGGTCAACATCATCTCGTCCGACATGCCCGGCGAGACGCTCGGCTCCGGCCCGCGCTATGCGCGCACGGTCGAGTTGATGCGGATCCTGAAGACCCTGCTCAACGGCGAGCCGCTCGACCATGACGGCGAATTCTGGAAGCTCAAGCTCGACCCGCCCCGGATCGGCACCGTCTCCGGCAAGGCACCGCTGCTCTATTTCGGCGGCCTTTCGCCCGACGCCCGCGACGCCGCCGCGCGCGAAGCCGACGTTTTCCTGATGTGGCCCGACCGGCAGGAAGCGGTCGCCGCGATCATCGACGACATGACCACGCGTGCCGCCGCTTACGGGCGCACGCTCAAGTTCGGCTACCGCGCGCACGTCATCGTCCGCGACACCGAGACCGAGGCGCGCACCGCCGCAGTGCGGCTGCTGTCCAAGCTCGATGCGGCGGAAGGCGCGGCGATCCGCGCCAGATCGCTCGATTCGACCTCGGCCGGTGTCGCCGCGCAGGCAGCTCTGCGGGAGAATGCCGCGGACGACGGCTATGCCGAGCCGAATTTGTGGACCGGCGTGGGCCGCGCGCGCTCGGGCTGTGGCGCGGCGATCGTCGGGGATCCCGACCAGGTACTCGCCAAGATCAATGCCTATCGCAACATGGGGATCGAGGCGTTCATCCTGTCGGGCTATCCGCACGCTGCGGAGGCCGATCTGTTCGCGCGACATGTGCTGCCGCAGATCGATCATGCGCCGCTGAACAGGCCGTAGACGCGCCAATTTATTTGCCCGCAAGCTCCGGGACGGCATTGGCGCCGGATTGCGCCAATGCCGTCTGCGACAAAGGAGCAAACCATGGCATTTCGCGTTCTGGGCCTCGATCCCGGCCTTTTCGCCAATTTCATCGGGCGTACCGATGCCGAACTAGCCGCGCGCGGAGCGCGGCGCTGTCGCGTTGATACCTACCCCGGGTTTCCCGACAGGATCGCGGTGCGCGACCTCGCCATTGGGGAAACCGCGATCCTGCTGAACTACGAACATCAGCCGGCGGATACGCCCTATCGCTCACGCCACGCGATCTTCGTGGGGGAGACAGCGCGGGAAGCACTGGACGTCGTCGATACGATTCCCGACGCGCTCTACCGCCGCCCGATATCGCTCCGCGCGTTCGACGACGTCGGCGACATGCGCGCGGCCGAGCTCTGTGCCGGCGAGGCGCTGATACCCGGCATCGA
Source organism: Sphingomonas sp. TREG-RG-20F-R18-01 (assembly GCF_022662475.1). Classification (GTDB taxonomy): domain Bacteria; phylum Pseudomonadota; class Alphaproteobacteria; order Sphingomonadales; family Sphingomonadaceae; genus Sphingomonas. The sequence continues at coordinate 370,925 of NZ_JAKNQQ010000002.1, read as the reverse complement.
ACGCCTGTTCGCCGATCCGGGCGTCGCCTATCTTCACGCGCATTATGCGTTGCGCGGGTGCTATGCGGCGCGGATCGTTCGCTCGGCCTAAAAGCTGCCCACTCGCCAAACGTTGTCAACGTCGCACAAAGCGCTCGGTCCCGTCAGGCGCAAGACGGTCCTGCGATCGAACGCGCGCCGTTCCCCGTCAGCGCCCAGCCCGTTCCGCCCAGGGGAGCGGGCGCGGCGGGATGACCCGGATACAGTCCTGAAAATCGGGTCGCTCGGTCCGACGACGCAGCTTTTCTGCGAGTACGCGCCCGATCAATTCGTAATCGGCGCGAAAAACGATGGTTCCGTTCATCCCACGCTCCTCCTGCGGAGACGCTTCGGACGCCGTGCGACAAAGTGCCTCCCACCAGCGTCAAACCGAAGGGGGACACTTCGGTTCCTGCCATCGATCTAAAGAATGATCCTGGCGAGGAACCGTCACACCGCCGCTATCATGGGCTCCGTTGCGCAGCGCTGCGGCGGATCTGCGCGATCACTTGCATGACCATGAGGGCATCGGCGGCGGCGACCGGCGGCGCAGCATCCTCGCGGATCGCGCGGGCAACCCCTTCGTAAAAGGCGGACCAGTTCCCCGGTTCGGTCGGCACCGGCTGGCGCCGCCCGTCACCGAAGGTCAGCATCCCGTGGTCCGCCGGGGCATCGATGCCATAGCCGGGATCGCGCGGTCCGCCACCGCCGCGCAGCACGGCTTCCTGCGGATCGATGCCGTGTTTGACAAAACTGCCGTACCGGCCATGCAGCGCGAAGCGCGGGCGCGGTGCCGCCACGAGCGTGGCCGCCGAGACGATCACGCGGCAAGATCCGTAATGGAGCGTCGCCTCGACATAATCGTCGGCGAGTGCATCCGCACGCTGCATCGCCACATCGCCCGTAACCCCGTCCGGCATGCCGAACAGCTGGATTGCCTGGTCGATCAGATGCGGGCCGAGATCGTTGAGCAGCCCCGCCCCCGGCCTTTCGCGCCAGCCGGGCTTGATCGCCGGGCGATACCGATCCCAGCGCAGCTCGGCCAAGGCGATCTCGCCCAGCACGCCGGAGTCGAGCACGTGGCGCACCGTCAGAAAGTCCCCGTCCCAACGGCGGTTGTGAAACACCGACAGCATGAGCCCGCGCGCGGCCGCCAGCGCCGCGAGCGCCGCACCGTCGGCAGGATCGGTCACGAACGGCTTGTCGATTACGACATGCTTGCCGGCCTCCAACGCTGCCCGCGCCAGCGGTGCGTGCTGCGCGTCCGGCACGGCGATCACGACCAGATCGATCGCGCGATCCTCGAACAGGTCGGTACTGTCGCGCACGACCCGCGCTTGCGGCAGCGCCTGCGCGACCGCCGCATCGCGCGACGTCACCACCGCGCTCAGCGCAAAAGCGTCCAGCGCCGTGATCAGCGGGGCGTGAAAGCACGCCCCGGCGAGACCGTAGCCGATCAGCCCGACGCGGATCGGCGCGCTCACCGCCGGACGTCCAGCCCGCCGGCGAGATAGGCGTCGATATCCGCCTGGCGGAACAGGCACGCATCGCCCGGCAACGAATGCTTGAGCGCGGCGAGCGCCAGCCCCGTCCGCGCCGCCGCGGCCGGATCGCCACCCTGCCGCAGCGCGTGGAGCACGCCCGCCGCGAACGCGTCGCCGCCGCCGATCCGGTCGACGATCCCGGCGAGCACGACGTCCTCGGTCTGGGCACTGGCCTCGCGCGTATCGACTCGCGCCGACAGGCGGTGGAGGTCGACATGCTCGACGTGCCGCGCGGTCGAGGCGATCGTCTGCAAGCGGGGAAAGGCCTCGAACGCCGCGGCGACCGCCGCGCGCCGCCGGTCCTCGCCGTCGGATGCGAAGTCGCGGTCGAGCAGCAGTGCGATGTCGCGGTGGTTGCCGAACAGCAGGTCCGCCTTGTCCACCAGCTGCATCAGGATGCCGCGCGGGTCGCTGTCCCAGCGTTCCCACAATTTGCCGCGCCAGTTGCCGTCGAACGCGATCGCGATCCCGCGCGCGGACGCCGCCTCGGCGGCGGCGATCGCGCTGGCCGCCGGCACCGGGCCGAGCGCGGGGGTGATGCCCGACAGCAGCAGCCGGTCGACTCCGTCGAGCAGCCGATCCCAGTCCCACGCTTCGCTCGGCGTTTCGGCGAAGGACGAATGCGCGCGGTCGTAGATCACCTCGGTCGCGCGCAGGCCGGCGCCCGAGGTCACGAAATACAGCCCCATGCGGTCGCCGCGCAGCTGGATGCCGCGCGTCTCGACGCCAGCGCCGCGCAGCGTCGCGATCGCGGACCGCCCGAGGTCATTGTCTGGCAGCGCGCTGGCGAAGGCGACGTCATGCCCGAGCCGCGCGAGCGCGCCCGCGACGTTCGCCTCGGCACCCGCCAACCACACGTCGAGCTTGGGCGTCTGGAGCAACAGCTCGCGCCCCGGCGGGGAGAGCCGCAGCATGATCTCGCCGAATGCCAGGATCTTCATCGTGTCGTCCTTTATTGAAGCGGGCGTGGGCCGTGTTGTCGACTGCCCCCTCCGTCATCCCCGCGGAGGCGAGACCTCTGCGAACTTGCTTGCCCCCTCGTCCGTCACCCAGGCGGAGGCCGGGGCCGTGCGGTTACCCGCGCTCGGCGGGCGACCAGGTGCCGTATCGCCGGTCGCGCCCCGCAACGTGGCGGCCCCGGCCTTCGCTGGGGTGACGGGAAGGGACAGTGGCAGCCATATGCGGCGCGTGCTCGGCGTCGCCCGTCACCGATCGATCCGATACGCCCGTCGCACCAACCCGCTGGTCAGCTCGTGCGCGAGATCGGCCGCTTCCCACTCCTCGATCCGGTGTTCCGCCACCAGCCGTGCGAGGAAGCCGCAATCGACGCGCCGCGCGACATCGTGCCGCGCCGGAATCGACAGGAACGCGCGCGTATCGTCGTTGAATCCGACGGTGTTGTAGAATCCGGCGGTCTCGGTCGTCATCTCGCGGAAGCGGCGCATCCCCTCGGGGCTGTCATGGAACCACCAGGCGGGCCCGAGCTTGAGACACGGATAATGCCCCGCCAGCGGGGCCAGTTCGCGCGCGTACACGCTCTCGTCGAGCGTGAAGAGAATGATCGACAGCTCTGTGCTTGTCCCGAACCGGTCGAGCAACGGCTTGAGCGCGTGGACATATTCGGTGCGTACCGGGATGTCGGCACCCTTGTCGCGCCCGTGGCTCGCGAACAGGCCGGCATTGTGGTTGCGGAACGAGCCGGGATGGATCTGCATCACCATCCCGTCCTCGACCGACATCGCCGCCATTTCGGTCAGCATCTGCGCGCGGAACAGCTCGGCATCGGCAGGGGTCCAGCGGCCGCCGACGATCCTGCCGAACAGCGCCTCGGCCTCGACCGCGGAGAGGTTGGCAGTCGCGACGGTCGGGTGGCCGTGATCGGTGGCGGTCGCGCCTGCCGCGCGGAAGTCGGCGCGGCGCTTGCGGTGCGCGGCGAGATATCCCTGCCAACTGTGGACGTCCTCGCCAGTCAGCTCGGCAAAACGCGACATCGCGGCGCCGAACTGCTCGTGCTCGACATCGATCACCCCGTCCGGGCGATAGGTGGTGACGACGCGCCCGTTCCAGCCCGACTCGCGGATCCGGTGGTGCGCGCCCAGATCGTCCTGCGGCCCCTCGGTGGTGGCGAGGAACGCGATGTCGAAGCGGTCGAACAGCGCGCGCGGACGGAACGCCGGCGTCGCCAGCTTCTCGGTGATCGTGTCGAAATACAGGTCGGCGGTGGCATCCTCCAGCGCGACGTCGAAGCCGAACACGTCGGCGAAGACATGGTCGAGCCACATGCGCGAAGGGGTGCCGCGGAACAGCGTGTAATGCTCGGCGAAGGTCCGCCACGCCGCGCGCGGGTCGGTCGCGGGAACGCCGGCGCGGCTCGGGATGCCGAGCGCGTCGAGCGCGATGCCCTGGCTGTAGAGCATGCGGAAGATATAGTGATCCGGCGCGAGCAGCAGCGCGGTCGCATCGCTCCACGGCGCATCGTCGGCGAACCAGCGCGCATCGGTATGGCCGTGCGGGCTGACGATCGGCAGGTCGGCGATCTCGGCGTAGAGCGTCCGCGCGATGGCGCGCGTGGAAGGATCGGCGGGAAACAGGCGGTCGGGGTGCAAATCCAGGCGTCGCGTCATTCTGTTTCTCCCGAACCGGGTTGCCGTGCGATCTGGTAGGCGGTGGCGGGCACAGGGACAAGGTGCGATGCCGGGCGACGTTGCCAACCTGGTGCGGCACGCCGGGCCCGTCCCGTACAGCCGAAACGCCGCCCCCCAGTCGTTGCGAGCCCGGTCGAAAACCCGGCACAGCATGCGTGGCCGTTCCTCGACGTCGTCCGCAACGAGCGGGAGATCGCGAAAGAAGCTGGCATCCCCGGCCCCTCTGCGGGTAACGCCACACATCTTCAGTTCGAACAGCGCGGAAGCAGGATGACGATGCAGGACGACCGCCAGCGACTGGATTATGCCGTACTCGACGCGCTTCCCGCCACCGTTGCCCGTCCGGATCGGTCGGCACCCGCGCCGATCGGGATCGTCCATTTCGGCCCCGGCGCGTTCCACCGGGCGCATCAGGCGGCGTATATCGATACGCTGCTCCAGCACGACCCGAGTTGGGGGATCGCCGCGGTCTCGCTGCGCAGCGCGGGCACGGTGACCGAGCTCGCCGCGCAACAGGGGCTCTACACGCTCGCGATCCGCGATGCCGAACCGCGCTACCGCGTGATCGGCGCGCACAGCCGTTTCCTCGGCCCCGACGACGCCGTGGAGACCCATGCGTTGCTGGCGGACCCGGCGGTGCGGCTGGTCACGACGACGGTGACGGAGAAGGGCTATTGCCTCGCCCCTGACGGGACGCTCGACCTGACGCATCCCGATATCGCGCACGATCTGACCGGCACCGAGACCCCGCGCAGCGTGATCGGCTGGATCGTCGCGGGACTGGCGGCGCGGCACGCTGCGGGGACGCCCGCCTATGTGGTGATGCCGTGCGACAATCTCGCCGACAATGGCGCGAAGCTGCACGCCGCGCTGATCGCCTACGCGGGCATGCTCGACCCATATCTCGCCGAATGGATCGCGGGCGAAGTCCGCGTGCCGGGGACGATGGTCGATTCGATCACCCCCGCCGCGGATGAAGCGCTTTACGCCGACGTCGCGGACACGCTCGGCGTCGTTAATCGCGCCGCGGTCCAGCGCGAGGGATTCGCGCAATGGGTGATCCAGGATCTCGGCGGACCGGTCGGGGCGGCGCTGGCCAGCGCGGGCGCAACGCTGACCGACGATGTCGCGGGGTACGAACAGGCCAAGCTGCGCGTCCTCAACGGATCGCATTCGACGCTCGCTTATGCCGGATTGTTGCGCGGCGCGACCAGCGTCGCCGAGGCGATGCAGGATGCGCCGCTCGCCGCCTTCGTCGACGCGATGATCCGCGCGGAGATCGTACCGATCCTTCCGCGCGTCGCCGGGTTCGATCACGACGCGTATCGCGCTGCGGTGCTGGCCCGGTTCCGCAATCCCGCCATCGTCCACCGGCTCGAGCAGATCGCCGCCGATGGCAGCCAGAAGCTGCCCTATCGACTCGGCGACACGCTCGCCGCGCACCGCGCGCGGGGGGAGCTGCCGCGGCATGTGGTGGCGGCGCTGGGGTGCTGGGTCGCCTTCCTGATGCAGCGCGCGCGCGGCGGCGTGGCGATCGTCGATCCGGCGGGCGAAGCGCTCGCGCTGGCGGCGCGCGACGGCGATGCAGCGGCGGTGCTCGGACGGCTGGTATCGGCGGGGCTGGGGTTCGATCCGGCGCTGGCGCAGGATGCGATGGTCATGACGGCGGTCGCAGCGGCCGCGGACGCGGCGGTTGCGGGGGATTGGGGAACGGTGCTGGGCTGACCCGGGTCTTCCGTCGCCACGGCGGAGGCTGGCACCGTCCCGTTGCCGCGCGGAACCGTCACGCGCGCGGCACGACGCGGCCCCGGCCTCCGACGGGGTGACGCTGGTCTGCTACCGCCGCCGTCGCTTGAAGCTGGCCCGGGCAAGCCAGACGCCGAGCACGAGCAACAACAGCGGTGCGATCCACAAGGGCGCGGTCAGCGCGCTGAAGGGCGGATCGTAGCTGATGTAATCGCCGTAGCGCGCGATCAGCCAGTCGCGGATCTGCGCCGGGCTCTGCCCCCCTTCGATCCGTGTCCGCACCAGCGAGCGCATGTCGCCTGCCATCTCGGCATTGCTGTCCGCGATCGACTGGCCCTGGCAGACGACGCAGCGGAGCGTTGCCATCAATGCCTGCGCCTGCGCTTCCTTGGCCGGATCCTTGAGCTGGACGTTGGCGAGTGGCGCGGGCGGCAGGCTGCTGTCGGCGAAGGCCGGAGCGGTGAGGAGAAGCATTCCCACCACCGCGCTTCCCCGGCGGAGGCCGGGGCCCAGTCGAGGGCGCTTCGTCATCGCGCGCAGTCCGCCGCGAAATCCGCCGTCGCTACTGGGCCCCGGCCTTCGCCGGGGAAGAAGAACGGGGAAACCTTTCACTGCAACCCCCGCATCAGCGCGATCAGCCCCGGCACCTCGTCCTCGCGGATGTCGCCGACATGCTGCTGGACGATCCGCCCGCGCCCGTCGATCACGAACGTCTCCGGCACGCCCGACGAGCCGAGCGCGAGTTGCAGCGAACTCGTCTTGTCGTCGCCGATCGCGGCATAGGGATCGCCGTTGCGCGCGAGGAACTGCCGAATGTCCGCCGACGTATCGCGGATCGCGACCGCGTCGATCACCACGCCCGCCTGTTGCAGCCGAAGCAGTTGCGGTGCCTCGGCGACACACGGGATGCACCAGCTCGCGAAGACGTTGAGCAATCGCGGCTTGCCTGCGCCGAACTGCGTGCTGGCCAGCCCGGGCTTGGTCGGGAGGATCGGCGGCAGGTCGAAAGCGGGCAGAGTCTGCCCGACCAGCGCCGAATGCACCGTGCGGTCCGCCGGCTTGTACAACCCCCAGGCAATTAGCGCGAGCAGCCCGAGCGCGACCGCGAACGGAATCCAGATCAGTTGCCGACTCATGCGTAGGCGTCCGCGCGCACCCGGTCGCGGCGGGTGCGCAACAGCCGCCCGAGCAGCGACAGTGCCCCGCCGACCGCCACCAGCGCGCCGCCGAGCCAGATCAGCGTGACGAACGGCTTCCACCACAACCGCACCTGCCAGCGCCCCTGCGCATCGGGTTCGCCGAGCACGGTATAGAGCTGCCCGTCCCAGCGCGTCGCGATCGCCGACTCACTGGTCACCGTTACCGGATTGGCGAAAAACCGCGATTGCGGCCGTAGGAAGAAGACGCCGCCATCCGCCCCCCGCCGCGCGCTGAGCCGCGCCTCGATCGCGGACCAGTTCGGGCCGATCACCGGCTTTACCCCGTCGAGCGTGACGAGATAGGGCCCAACCCGCTGCGGCTCGCCGACCCGCGCGGCGACCAGCGTTGCCTGGGTGAAGGCGGTATCGCACGCCATCCCCGCGAGACTGACCGCAATCCCGAGATGCGCGACCACCATCCCATAGGTGAACAGCGGCGTCCGGCGCAGGTTGCGCTTCCACAAGGGCGCGACGCTTGCCGCCGCCAGGCCACCCGCGAGCGCGAGCCCGAGCAACGGCAGCAACGCGATCCCGCCGCTGGTCGCCGCGACGAGGATCAGCACCGCGCCGGTTACCGCGATCGGGATGGTGACGCGCCCCAGCGCCGCCTGCGCGGTATCGCGTCGCCAGCGCAGCAACGGGCCGACCGCCATTACGGCGATCAGCACCAGCGCGACCGGCCCGGCGGCCTTGTCGAAGAACGGCGGCCCGACCGACAATTGCGTCCCGAACCCCGCCGCGACGATCGGGTACAGCGTCCCGATCAAAACGACGCCGAGGATCACCGTCAGCAACAGGTTGTTCGCAACGAGCGCCCCCTCTCGGCTGACGAAGTCGAACGTCGTGCCCGCGCGCACCGTCCCCACGCGGAGCGCGAACAGCAGCAACGCGCCGCCGATATAGATGGCGAGCAGCGCAAGGATGAAGCTCCCGCGCGTCGGATCGACCGCAAAGGCGTGGACGCTCGTCAGGATGCCCGAGCGCACCAGGAACGTGCCGATCATCGACATCGAGAACGCCACCACCGCGAGCATCAACGTCCACGCACGCAGGCCATCGCGGGTCGCCAGCACCGTCACCGAATGGAGCAAAGCGGTCGCCGCGAGCCACGGCATCAGCGAGGCATTCTCGACCGGATCCCAGAACCACCAGCCACCCCAGCCGAGCTCGTAATAGGCCCAATACGATCCCGCGGTGATCCCGAGCGTCAGGAAGATCCACGCCCCCAGCACCCATGGCCGCATCGCGCGCGCGAACGCCGGGCCGACATCGCGCGTGATCATCGCACCGACCGCGAAGGAGAAGGCGATCGAGATGCCGACATAGCCGATGTACAGGGTCGGCGGATGGAACGCCAAGCCGGGGTCCTGCAGCAACGGGTTGAGCCCGTTGCCGTCCGCGGGCGCCGGATCGATCCGCGCGAACGGATTGGAGGAGAACAGCAGGAAGGCATAGAAGCCGAGCGCGATCGCCGCCTGCGCGCCGAGCGTCGCGATCAGCGTCGGTCGTGCGAGGCTGCGTTCGAACAGCGCCACCGCCGCGCCGGCAATGCCGAGGATCGTGACCCACAGCAGCATCGAGCCCTCGTGATTCCCCCACGCGCCCGCCACCTTGTACAGCATCGGCTTGGCGGAGTGGCTGTTCTCCGCAACCAGCAGCACCGACATGTCGCTGCGCACGAACAGCGCGATCAGCAGCAGCATCGCAAGCAGCGCCAGCACGCCCTGCACAACCGCGACCGGCCTCACCGCCCGCAAAACGTCCTCGGTCGTCGCAAGCTCGGCCAGCGCAGGCTTCGCTGACCGCCAGACACCGAGCGCCGCGAGCAGGAGCTGCAACGCCGCCAGCGCCGCCGCGAACCACAAGGCCGCAAGGCCTGCCTCGGCGATCATGCCTCCTGTTCTCCTGCGAAGGCAGGAGCCCAGAGCCAAGCCGGGAAACAGCGGTTGGCACACGGAACCCCCGGGTTCCTGCCTGGGCAGGAACACGGCGGGAGAGCAGGCAAGGCAACCGTCAAACCAACCCTCATTGCACGAGCGTCTTCGTTTCGTGCATCTTGCCCGCCATTTCGGGGGGCATGTATTTCTCGTCGTGCTTCGCCAGCAGGTTGCTCGCGGTGAAGCTGCCATCGGGGTTGAACTGCCCCTCCGCCACCACGCCCGAATTTTCCTTGAACAGATCGGGCGCAATCCCGCGGAACGCGACCGGCACGCGCGCGACCCCGTCGGTCACGACGAACTGCATCGTCACGCCGTCCGCGCGCTTGTGGAGCGACCCGCCCGCGACCATCCCGCCGAGCCGCACGGCGCGGCCGAGCGGCAGGCCGTCCTTTTTCACGTCGCCCGGCGCGTAGAAGAACGCCGCCTGGTCCTTGAGCGCCGACAGCGCCAGCGCGCTCGACCCGCCGACCGCCGCCACCGCGAGCGCGGCGAGCGTCAGGCGCTGGTGCTTGGCCTTCATTTCTCCGCCCTCCGCATCGCGAGATAGCTCCACGCCGCCAGCGCGACCGATCCGGCTGCGGTCAGCGCATAAGCGGCGATGATGAAGGGCCAGTGGCTCATGCCGGCACCTCGACATGATGCGCGCGCCGGCGCAATCGCGCCTCCGCCTTGGTCCGCGCGAGGATCGTGCGCATCCGCATCAGCACGATGCCCGCGAAGAACAGCGTGAAACCGCCGAGCGTGAACCACAAGGGCCACAGGATCGCGGGGGCGATCGTCGACTTGGTCAGGCCGATGCTCTGCCCCTGGTGCAGCGTGTTCCACCACACCACCGAATAGCGGATGATCGGCAGCAGCACCGATCCCGCCACGCCGTACAGCGCCGCGATCCGCCCGCCGCCGCCGAACCCGGCGCGCTCATCCTCCGCGCGGACCAGCGCGAGGAAGCCCAGATAGACGAAGAACAGCAGCAGCATCGAAGTCAGCCGCCCGTCCCATTGCCACCACGTGCCCCAGGTCGGGCGCCCCCAGATCGATCCGGTTGCCAGGCACAAGGCAGCGAAGGTTGCACCTGGCAGCGCGATCGCGCGTGCCGCGATCATCGCCAGCGGATGGCGCCAGACCAAAAAGATCAACGAAGACAACGCGATACCGCTCCACCCCCCCATGCCGAGCCAGGCGGTCGGGACATGGATGTAGAGGATGCGGACGCTGTCTTTCTGCAAATAATCGGGCGGGGTCTGGGTCAGCCCGGCCCAGCCGCCGAACAGGATCAGCGCGACCCCCGCCCAGAACAGCACCGGCGTCAACGGCCGTGCGAGCGCGAGGAAGCGCGCGGGGTTCGCAAGGGCGTGAAGGCTAGGCACGCGACAGGGATACGCAAGATCGCCGCGCGAATCCATAAGGCATCGCGGGCCCGCGCACGCTATTCGGCCGCACGGGCGGTCGCTTCGATCCCTTCCGGCTCCGCATAATTGACGTCCTCCGGCAGGGCCCACAACAGGTCGTGCTTGGTCAGCGTGCGCCCGTCCCACGATCGCACCTCGATCGGGCCGATCGGGCGGCGATCGCGCGCATCGACCAGCACCGGCGACGCGCGGAATCCCGTCTCCCACCGCTCGCCCCACTGGCGCAGCGCGAGCATCGTCGGCAACAGCGCGGCGCCCTTTTCGGTCAGCTGGTAATGGATCTTGCGCCGGTCCTTGATCATCGCGTCGCGCGTCAGGATACCGTGCTCGACCAGCCGCCCCAGCCGGTTGGCGAGGATATTGCGCGCGATCCCCAGTTCGGACTGGAATTCCTCAAAATGATGGAGGCCGTTGAACGCGGCGCGCAGGATCATGAAGCTCCAGCGCTCGCCCATCGCCTCGAGCGCGGCGGGCAGGCTGCAGTTGACCAGTTGTTCGCGCAGCGGTTCGCGGAGTTTTTCGTCCATGATTCCTCATCGTATCGCATTTTTGCACGGCAGGGAAACGGCACGCCACCAACACCGCAAGTTTCAGTTGCAAGTCGCAACCTACTTTGCTAATTGCTGCATTGCAAACATATCTCTGGAGTCGTTCCGATGTCCTCGACCTTTCGTGCCGCGGCGCCATTCCTGGCGACTGCCCTCCTGTTGACCCCGGTCGTCGGCCATGCCGCCGATGCCGGTCCCTATTATGTCGCAACGCCGGCTGCTGCACCTGCACAACAAATGCTGATCACCAGCGGCACCGTGTGGAAGTGGCGCGATACCGCGTTCACCGCCAGCAAAGGGCCGCAGCGCGAGAACATCATGTGCGAGATGATCGTCCAGCACGCGGGCAAGCTTTCCGCCTTCAGCGCCGGCGGCAAGGTGTTCGACGACGCGGCCCTGACCAAGTGCAACGCGCACGCCAAATAAGGGCGGGAAGCAAGGCGCTGGCGATTTCCGATCCCGCGGATCCTCCTCGCGAGGACCTTTACCCCCTTCCGCGCCGCGCGCGCGGGAGGGGTTTTTTCGGTTTGTTGCGCAAACAGGTTGCAAATCAAGCCATCGCGACGCCATCTTGATGCGGATGTTGCGTCAGTATGAACTTGTCGATCGGGTCCTGGACTACGATCCCACGGCAAACGAAGCCCTGCTCAACCGCGCCTATGTCTTCTCGATGCAGGCACATGGCAGCCAGAAGCGGGCCAATGGCGACCCCTATTTCAGCCATCCGATCGAAGTCGCGGGGATTCTGACCGATCTCCATCTCGATGACGAGACGATCGCCACCGCGATCCTGCACGACACGATCGAGGATACGGTCGCAACGCCCGAGGAGATCACCCGGCTGTTCGGGGCGAACGTCGCGCGACTCGTCGATGGCGTCACCAAATTGTCGAAGATCGAGGCGCAGACCGAAAACGAGCGCGCCGCCGAGAATTTGCGCAAATTCCTGCTCGCGATGTCGGACGACATCCGCGTGCTGCTGGTCAAGCTCGCCGACCGGCTGCACAACATGCGCACGCTGCATTTCATCAAGAACCCCGACAAGCGCAAACGCATCGCGCGCGAGACGATGGATATCTACGCCCCGCTCGCCGAGCGGATCGGCATGTACGAGTTCATGAAGGAGATGCAGACGCTCGCCTTCGCGCAGCTCGAGCCCGAAGCGTATGAATCGATCACGATCCGCCTTGCCCAGCTGAAGGAAGGCGGCGGCGACCGGATCACCAAGATCGGATCCGGGCTCAAACTGCTGCTGTCCCGCCACGGGCTGGAAGCGGAGATTTCGGGCCGCGAGAAACACCCCTATTCGATCTGGAAGAAGATGGCCGAACGGCACATCAGCTTCGAGCAATTGAGCGACATCATGGCGTTCCGCGCGATCGTGCCGAGCGAGGAGGCGTGCTACGAGGCGCTCGGCGTCATCCACCGGCGCTGGCCGATGGTGCCGGGGCGGTTCAAGGATTATATCTCCACCCCCAAGCGCAACGGCTATCGCTCGCTCCACACCACGATCATCCACGCCGACAATACCCGTGTCGAAATCCAGATCCGCACCCGCGAGATGCACGAGGAAGCGGAACTCGGGCTCGCCGCGCACTGGGCGTACAAGCAGGACAAGGTTCGCCCCGACACCCAGCACAGCTGGATCAGCGACCTGGTCGAGATCCTCGACAATGCCGAGAGCCCCGAGGAGCTGCTCGAACACACGCGCATGGCGATGTACCAGGACCGGATCTTCGCCTTCACCCCGAAGGGCGAGCTGCAACAGCTCCCCAAGGGCGCCACGCCGATCGATTTCGCCTATGCGGTCCATACCGATCTCGGCGACCAGGCGGTCGGTGCCAAGGTCAACGGGCGCGTCGTCCCGCTGCGCACCACGATCGAAAATGGCGATCAGGTCCAGATCCTGCGATCCAAGGCGCAGGAGCCGCAACCCAACTGGCTGAACTTCGCGATCACCGGCAAGGCGCGCGCGGCGATCCGCCGGCATCTGCGCCACAAGGAGCGGATCGAGACCCAGGCGCTCGGGCGCAAGATGTACGACGAGCTCGTCTCGCGCCTGCCCGCGCCGCTGTCGGGCGAAGCGCAGGCGATGGCGTTGCAGCGGCTGAAGGTGCCCGACGAGGCGGCCTTGCTCGAGGCGATCGCGCGGCGGCGGATTCCCGATGCGGCGGTGATGGAAGCGCTGATGCCAGGATCGGCGGGGACCGAGGCGATGCGCGACCTGCCGCCGCAATCGAACGCGATCTCGATCCGCGGGCTGACCGCGGGCGTGGCGTTCGACCTGGCCGAATGCTGTCACCCGGTCCCGGGCGACCGGATCGTCGGGCTGCGCCGCCCGGATGCGGGGATCGAGGTCCATGCGATCGACTGCGACGTGCTGGGGGATGCCGACGACGCCGACTGGGTCGACCTGTCCTGGGGTGACAAGACCGAAGGTGCGACCGGGCGGATCTCGGTCGAGGTCAAGAACGAACCCGGCGCGCTGGGCACGATCGCCACGATCATCGGCGCGCAGAAGGCGAACATCGTCAACCTGCGGCTCGACAATCGCGATACCGGTTTCCACACCAACACGATCGACGTGGAAGTCCACGATGTGCATCACCTGATGCGCGTGATCGGCGCGTTGCGCGCGGCGGATGCGGTCAACGGGGTGGCGCGGGTCTAGGATTGCGCGGTCGGCCCGGCGCAGGCCGGGGCCGTCACGCCGTAGGAGCGCTCCGCATGGTCTTCGCGCGCGTGACCAACCTGGCGGCCCCGGCCTTCGCGAGACCTTGGCGAACGTCGCTCGATCCCCCATCCGTCACCCCGGCGAAGGCCGGGGCCGTGGTGTTACCCGGGCGCGGCGAGACGGCTGGGTGCGGTATCACCGGTTTTGCGCGCTTATTTGGCGGCCCCGGCCTGCGCCGGGGTGACGGCGGTCCGACATAAGAAGAACAAGTCGCGCGACGCCCGTCACGCGCTTGTGATGCGCTCCGCTCAGGCGGCGCGGGCCGCCATGCGCGCGGCGAGCTTTTCTTCCTCGGTCCAGACCTTGCGTTCGCGCGGTGCCTTCGCGGGCTTGACCTGCTTGACCGGGCCACCGCCGAGCACCGGCGCGCGCTTGGTCGAGTGGCGCGCGACTTCGCAATGCCAGGCGTGGTCGTCGTGGACGTCCAGCGTGCGCCCGATCTCGCGTTCGACGTCATGCAGCCAGGCGCGCTGCTCGGCATCGCACAGCGTGATCGCGAAGCCGCTGCGCCCGGCGCGCCCGGTGCGGCCGATGCGGTGGACATAGCTTTCGGGCAGGCTCGGCAGATCGTGGTTGAACACATGCGTCACCGTGTCGACGTCGATCCCGCGCGCGGCGATGTCGGTCGCGACCAGCACCTGCACCGTGCCCGCGCGGAACGCATCGAGTGCGCGCTCGCGCTGGCCCTGTGACTTGTTGCCGTGGAGCGCCTCGGCGGTGATCCCCGCCTCGGTGATGAACGCGCAGACTTCGTTGGCGATGTTCTTCTGGAGCGTGAAGACGACCGCCTGGCCGATGTCGGGGGTCCGCAGCAGTTCGAGCAGCGCGGTCTTCTTGTTCGCGGCGTCGAGGAACATCACCGACTGCGCGATCCGGTCGACCGTGGTGGAGGGCGGCGCGATCTCGACGCTGGCGGGGTCGGTCAGCAGGCTCTCGGCGAGCGCGGCGATCGCCTTGGGCATCGTCGCGGAGAACAGCAGCGTGTGGCGGTCCTTCGGGAGTGTCGCGACAAGGCGCTCGATCGGCTTGGCGAAGCCCATGTCGAGCATCTGGTCCGCCTCGTCGAGCACCAGCGCCTCGAGCGCGGAGAGGTCGCACAGCCCCTGGTCGACGAGGTCGAGCAGGCGTCCGGGGGCGGCGACGAGGATGTCGACACCGGCGTCGAGCGCCGCGACCTGATGGAACTGGCTGACGCCGCCGAAGATGGTGGTGACTTTGAGCGACAGGTGGCGCCCGAAGCTCTCGAAGCCCGCGGCGATCTGCGACACGAGCTCGCGCGTCGGTGCGAGGATCAGGATGCGCGCGCCGCCCTTGGGGGCGGGGCGGGGGTAAGCGGCGAGGCGGTGGAGCAGCGGGAGCGCGAAGGCGGCGGTCTTGCCGGTGCCGGTCTGCGCCATGCCGAGCATGTCGCGCCCTTCGAGCAGCAGCGGGATCGACTGCGCCTGGATCGGGGTCGGGGTGGCATAGCCTTCCTCGGCCAGCGCCTGGAGGATCAGCGGGGACAAGGCGAGATCGGTGAAGGTCGTGGTCATGATCGCGGCGCCTCCAGCGCTGAGCAAGGCTGCGCCGGAACGGGCTTAGCGTAAGAGCGCGGGCAGGTAGGTTTTATGCTGCACTGCGTCAATCCGGAAAGCTGCCGCCCGGGTTGTACCGTCGTCGGTACCTCGCGCCGACGCGCCATATGACCATTGGGCGGAGTCGGCCCTGGAGTGCGCGCGACTCTGGACGCCTGCCTCCGCAGGAGAACCGGAAGATTTGCTGCAGGGGGCGTCTTGTCGATCCGGTCGACGCTGGTACGATCCCGTCAGAGATCGTCACCGGAAGGACTTACCCCTTGCAACGCCGTACATTTCTTGGCGCAGGCAGCGCCGCTACCGCCATCGCGCTCGTCCCCCGGGTCGCCGCCGCCGCCGTGCCCGCGGGCGACGCCACGCTCAACGCGACCTTCCAGACGATCTTCGAGCAGAACGTCCAGGAATCGCCTGAACAGGCGAGCAGCCTGGGGCTCGACAAAGGCGCCAACGCCGCGTTGAAAAGCCGCCTCGACGAACGCACCCCCGCCGCGCGCGCCGCAGCGCTTGCCTGCACCCGCAAGGCGATCGCCGCGGTGCAGGCGGTGCCGGTCGCCGGCCTGTCGCGCAGCGGCAAGCTCAACCGCGAGGTCGTGCTCTATTCGCTGACCCAACGCGCCGTCGGGCCGGAGAAGTTCGGGCTCGGTTCGCCGAACCGGCCCTATGTGCTGTCGCAGCAGTCCGGTGCCTATTTCGACGTTCCCGATTTTCTCAACAGCACGCACACGATCGTTACCGCCGCCGATGCCGACGCCTATTGCGCGCGAGTCGATGCGTTCGCGACCGCGCTCGACCAGGACAGCGCACTGCAGCGGAGCGAAGCCGCGCGCGGGATGGTCGCGCCCGATTTCCTGCTCGACCTGACGCTCGGGCAGCTCGCCAAGCTGCGTGCGCCCGCCGCCGCCGACAGCTCGATCGTCTCGTCGGTCGCGACCCGCACCAAGGCGCGCGGCCTGTCCGGCGACTGGGACAAGCGCGCGGCGGCGAGCCTGAACGACAAGGTCTATCCCGCGCTCGATCGCCAGATCGCGCTGGTCAAGACGCTTCGCGCGGGCGCGCGCAGCACCGCCGGGATCGCCCCGCTCCCGCGCGGGAGCGAGATCTACGCCGCCGCGCTCGCCGCCGCGACGACGACCAGCTTCACCCCCGACGAGGTCCACAAGATCGGGCTCGACCAGGTCGCCGACCTCAGCGCACAGCTCGATGCGCTGCTCAAGACGCAGGGGCTGACGCAAGGCTCGACCGGCGCGCGGCTGACCGCGCTCAACCAGCGGCCCGAACAGCTCTATCCCGATACGCCCGCCGGTCGCGCCGAGCTGATCGCGGGGCTCAACACCGGGGTCGCGGCGATGCAGGCGAAGCTCGGGCAGGCGTTCCTCAACCCGCCGTCCGCGCCGCTCGATATCCGTGCCGTCCCGGTCGAGATCCAGGACGGCGCGCCCAACGGCTATTACAAGCGCGCCGCGCTCGATGGCTCGCGTCCGGCGATCTACTTCATCAACCTGAAGAACATCGAGAACTGGCCGAAATACACGCTGCCGTCGCTGAGCTATCACGAGGGCGTGCCGGGGCATCATCTCCAGCTCAGCCTCGTCGCGGCGCTCGACATGCCGGTGCTGCGCAAATTGGGCTTCTTCAGCGCATACGGTGAGGGCTGGGCGCATTATGCCGAGCAGCTCGCCGAACCGCTGGGGGGCTATGCGACGCCGATCGAGCGCGCGGGCTATATCCAGTCGTTCCTGTTCCGCGCGGCGCGGCTGGTGGTCGACACCGGGATCCATTCCAAGGGCTGGAGCCGCGACAAGGCGACCGACTATTTCGTCGAGGTCGTCGGCTTTACGCGCGGGCGTTCGCAAAGCGAGATCGAGCGCTATTGCGCGATGCCGGGGCAGGCGTGCAGCTACAAGCTCGGGCATCTCAGCTGGATGCGGGCGCGCGACACGGCGCAGAAGATCCTGGGGGCGAAGTTCGACCAGAAGCAGTTCCACGAAGTGCTGCGCGACGGCCCGGTCCCGCTGACGATCCTCGAGCGGCTGAGCGAGGAACGCGCGCGGGCGCAGCTTGCGGGGACGCCGATCGCGTAAGGTACATCCTCCGCTTCCCCCCAATAGAAACGCTTCCCCGGCGGAGGCCGGGGCCCAGTAGCGAAGGTTTTTGCAACTGTGCGCAGCCTGCGACCATTCCGGTTGCGCTGCTGGGCCCCGGCCTTCGCCGGGGAAGCAGATTTGTTGTTTCGAGCTCGGGTATATCGGCTGGATTCGCGCGCGGCGCATCCGGCGGGGGTGCCGATCCCGTCCGGCGGAATCCGTCGCACCCTTTCCTTAACCCTTCCCCGGCGGAGGCCGGGGCCCAGCAGCGAAGGTTTTTCAACTGTGCGCAGCCTGCGACCATTCCGGTTGCGCTGCTGGGCCCCGGCCTTCGCCGGGGAAGCAGATTTGTGGTTTCGAGCTCGGGTATATCGGCTGGATTCGCGCGCGGCGCATCCGGCGGGGGTGCCGATCGCGTCCGGCAGAATCCGTCGCACCCTTTCCTTAACCCTTCCCCGGCGAAGGCCGGGGCCCAGTGGCGAAGGTTTTTGCAACTGTGCGCAGCCTGCGACCATTCCGGTTGCGCTGCTGGGCCCCGGCCTTCGCCGGGGAAGCAGATTTGTGGTTTCGAGCTCGGGCATATCGGCTGGATTCGCGCGCGGCGCATCCGGCGGGGGTGCCGATCGCGTCCGGCGGAATCCGTCGCACCCTTTCCTTAACCCTTCCCCGGCGGAGGCCGGGGCCCAGCAGCGAAGGTTTTTGCAACTGTGCGCAGCCTGCGACCATTCCGGTTGCGCTCCTGGGCCCCGGCCTTCGCCGGGGAAGCAGATTTGTGGTTTCGAGCTCGGGTATATCGGCTGGATTCGCGCGCGGCGCATCCGGCGGGGGTGCCGATCGCGTCCGGCGGAATCCGTCGCACCCTTTCCTTAACCCTTCCCCGGCGGAGGCCGGGCCCCAGTAGCGAAGGTTTTTGCAACTGTGCGCAGCCTGCGACCATTCCGGTTGCGCTCCTGGGCTCCGGCCTTCGCCGGGGAAGCGTAGCGTAGCGGAAGTCCAGCGTAGGGGGGCTTATCGCAAGCGTCCGGGGGAAGCATCGAACCGATCGCTTCCCCTCAAACCGAAACAATCCTAGACCAGCGCGCATGACCCGTCTCGTATCGCCGACCACCCCCGCGCTGTCCGTCGTCATCCCCTGCTACAACGAAGCCGCGTGCCTCGACGTGCTCCACGCCCGCGTCTCCGGCGCGGCACGCGCGGCGGTGGGGGACGATTACGAGATCCTCCTGATCAACGATGGCTCGCGCGACGACAGCTGGCCGGTGATGCAGCGCCTCGCCGCCGCCGACCCGCGGCTGGTCGTCATCAACCTGTCGCGCAACCACGGGCACCAGCTCGCGCTGACCGCGGGGCTCGACCTGTGCAGCGGCGCGCAGATCCTGATCATCGATGCCGATCTGCAGGATCCCCCCGAGCTGCTCACCGACATGCGCGCGGCAATGGCGTCGCAAGGCGCTGACGTCGTCTATGCGGTGCGCCGCAAGCGCGAGGGCGAGACGCTGTTCAAGAAGGCCACCGCCGCCGCTTTCTACCGCCTGCTCGATCGTGTCACCGACACCGCGATCCCGCTCGATACCGGCGATTTCCGGCTGATGAGCCGCCGCGCACTCGATGCGTTCCTGTCGATGCCCGAGCAGGCGCGCTTCATCCGCGGGATGGTCGCCTGGGTCGGCTTCAAGCAGATCCCCTTCCCCTATGACCGCGCGGAGCGGCATGCGGGTGAGACCAATTACCCCTTGAGCAAGATGATCCGGCTTGCGTTCGACGCGGTCACCGGCTTCTCGACTGCGCCGTTGCGCTTCGCCAGCCACCTCGGGCTCGCGCTGACGGGCGCGTCGCTGCTGCTGTTCCTCTATATCGCGGTCGGTTTCTTCAGCGGCAGTGCGGTCGCGGGCTGGACCTCGACGATGCTCGTCGTGGTGTTGCTCGGCGCGTTCCAGATGTTCGTGCTCGGGATGATCGGCGAATATCTCGGGCGGCTCTACGTCGAATCGAAGCGCCGCCCCTTGTACATCGTCGGGGACGTCGTCGGCCCGATTCAGGGCCGCGCGACGCTCGGTTATCGCGCGGAAGAGCCTGTGGGCGAGAGCAACGTCACGATCGAGACCCCCGGCGACAACGGGACCCGGCCGACCAGGTGACGCTCGAACCGGAAGATCGTCTCGAACAGGCGGTTGAGCATCGGCGGCGGGGGTGAATCGTCGCTGTCGTCGCGCCCGGTCATCCGCCCCGCGACGCGCGCTGCGGCGGCGAGCGGGAACAGCAGCGAATTGAAATAGCGCAGGCCGTTGGACTTGAGCCCCGCGTCGCTGATCGCCGTGGCGAGCGTTGCCTTGGAATAGCGCCGGTGGTGGTGGTTGACCACGTCGTGCGCGCTCCACATCCAGCGATGCGCGGGCACGGTGACGAGAATCTTGCCGCCGGGCTTGAGGCACGCCGCCATCGCGCGTAGCGCCGCCACGTCGTCCTCGATATGCTCGACCACGTCGAGCACCGCGATCAGGTCATACGCGCCGCGCTCGATCCCCGGGAGCATCGGCAGCGGTGCGGCGCTGATCGGGCGCCCCAGCCGTTCGGCCGCGATCTCGCGCGCGGCGGGGTCGATCTCGATCGCCTCGACATCGCCGAACGCGGCGAGCATCGGCAGGTTGTGCCCGGTGCCGCAGCCGATCTCGAGGATCCGCGCGTCCTTTGGCAGCTTCGCCTCGCGCGTCAGATAGTCGGCGAGGATGTCGCGGCGCGCGCGATACCACCAATGCGTCGAATCATGCGCCGCCATGCGGTCGTAGACGATGCGATCCATCAGCCGAACACCCAGATGCGGTTGAGCGCGAAGGTCGCCAGCGGCACGACCGACACGGCAAAGAGCAACGGGACCCAGGTCGGCTGGTGGAACCACCCGGTAACGATCCAGGTGATCACCGCGTTGAGCACCAGCCCGAACGCCTGTACCGCGACGAACTTGCCGTGCTGCTTGCCGCTGTTGTCGCGCGTACCGTGGCCCTTGAAGCTCCAGTAGCTGTGGAGCGGGAAGCCGACCAGCACCGCGACCGCGAACGCGAACGGCACCGCGTAGACTGCATGTGCCGGTTCGAACACATAATGCGTCAGCGGCAGATAGACCGCCGCATAGACGATCGTCGAAAGCCCGCCTGCGATCCCGAAACGGATGATCTGCCCGAGCATCCCGCTGTCGCGGAGGCTTTGAAACTGTCGGTTGAGTGCTGTCACGTTCGCTTGCCCTTTACGCCTGCCGCACTAGAGGGCGTTCTCATTCTAGGAAAGCGTTTTGGATGAATGACGGTTCGCTGGCGCGCACGGTGGAGCGCGATTGGGTTCGCCTGAGCCTGCTCGCTTGGGCACTGGTCGCACTCTATTACGTGATCAATCGCTGGACCGGAATCCATTACCTCCAGCTCGGCGACACCGACGACAACATGCGGCTGATGCAGGTCCGCGCCTGGCTGAACGGCCAGGGCTGGTACGACCTGCGGCAATATCGCATGAACCCGCCGCACGGCTTCGACATCCACTGGAGCCGCATCGTCGACCTCCCGATCGCCGCGCTGATCGTGACGCTGCGTCCGTTCGTGGGATCTCGCGAGGCGGAGATGCTCGCGTGCGGCATCGCGCCGTTGCTGCCGCTGAGCATCGCGATCCTCGGGCTTGGCGCGACCGTGCGGCGGCTGGTCAGTCCGGCCGCGTGGCCGGTGGCGATCGCGGTGCTCGTGTTCTGCTGCGTGGCGACGATGCTGATGTTCATGCCGGAGCGGATCGACCATCACGGGTGGCAGCTCGCCATGCTGAGCCTCACCGTCGCCGGGCTGTGCGATCCGCGCGATGCGCGCGGCGGCGCGATCGTCGGGCTGGCGAGCGCGGTGTCGCTGTCGATCGGGCTCGAGATGCTGCCCTATGCCGCGATGGCGGGGGCGATTCTGGCGCTCCGCTGGATCTGGGACCGCGACGGCGCGCGCCGCCTGACCGTCTATGCGCTCTCGCTCGGCGGCGGATGCGCGATCGGTTATGCCGCGTTCGCTTCCTACGCCAACAGCGTGGCGCGCTGCGACGCGCTGACTCCGGTATGGCTGAGCGTGATGGTCGTGGCGGGCGCGCTGCTGTTCGCCATGGCCTGGGCCAACCCCGCGAACCGCTGGGTGCGGCTTGGCCTCGCCGTGCTGGCGGGGGGCGTGATCGTCGCGGGGTTCGCGCTGGTCTTCCCGCAATGCCTCGGCCGCCCCGAACAGGTTTCGCCCGAGCTCGCCGCGAGCTGGCTCAACAATGTGCGCGAAGCCAAGCCGATCTACAGCCACCCGTTCCGCACCGCCTTTCCGATCGTCGTCCTGCCGATCATCGGGGTGATCGGCGCCGCGCTGGCAAGCTGGCGGGCGCGCGGCACCGCGCGGGGCGGGCTTTGGGCCCCCGTACTGCTGTTCGTCACCTTCGCCGCGCTGATGCTGTTGTGGCAGGCGCGCGCGGGCCCCGCGGCGCAGATGCTGGCGGTCCCGGGCGCGGTTGCAATGATCTGGCTGTTCGTCCCCGTCATGCAGGCGAGCAAGAGCGTCGTGGTCCGCGTGCTCGGCACAGCAGCGGTGGTGGTGCTTGCCTCAGGCAGCTTCGCGGGCGCGGTGATGACGCCGATCGACCTGCGCTGGGCCGGGCTCAACCTGCAATACAGCCCGCCCGACCGACCGACCAGGCGTGTCCAGATCATCAACCGTGCCAGCGCCTCCTGCCCGACGATGAGCGCGATGACCCCGCTCGATCGCGTGCCGGCGCAGACGGTCTTTACCTTTGTCGACCTGGGGCCCCGGCTGATCACGCTGACGCATCACAATGCGATCGCGGGGCCGTATCACCGCAATGGCGACGCCATCCTCGACGTGCAGCATGCCTTCAAGGGTACGCCGGAGAATTTTCGCGCGATCGCCAAACGGCATGGCGCGACGCTGCTGCTGGTGTGCCCGAACATGTCGGAATCGACCAATTACCGGGTGCGCGCGCCCAACGGCTTTTACGCGCAGCTCGCGCATCGCAAGACGTTCGACTGGCTGGAGCCGATCGACTTGCCGCGGGGGTCGCCGCTGCGGTTGTTCCGGATCAAGCCTGCGTGAATGCGGTATCGGACCGATCGCTGGGACGGTCGGGCTGGAAATGCGACGCGTGCGACGGGACGCTGGCCGGGCGCCGGCGACTCACGCACTTTCGACCGAGCGGGGGATGAAACAAAAGCCACCAGCCTTTCGGCCGGTGGCTTTCATCAGCGCATCGCGGCGAACTTACGCGTAGGCCACCGCCGTCTTTACCTTCCGACGACGGACCGTTCCGCCGATCATCCCGAGACCGGTGAGCATCAAGCCCCAGGTGGCGGGTTCGGGAACGGCGGACGCCCCAAAGGTGATGTCGTCCAACCCGGCGTTGCCAACGGCGCTGGCCAGGGTGAACGACTTCGCCGTGCCGGAGAACGCCACCGAACCAGCAGAAAACGCATTATCCAAGCTGGCGATATCCGCCGCGAAGGTCCGCGTGCCCAGAAGGCTTCCGGTACCGTTCAGCCCGGAGAATACCGATATCGTGCCGGTACCGAAAAAACCGTACAGGAAGTTGAGGGACTGGAATCCTGCCGCGAAGGTGCTGGTCGCGACGGCGGCGCTGTTATAGGCGATCGTGCTGCTGGGCGACCCGGCCCCGACATAGCTGCTGAAATTGGTGAAGGCGACCCCGATGTTCGGGCCGCTCGACCCATTTGCGGCAATACCGCCATTGTAATAGTCGTTGATCAGAACCTGGTCCGGCACCCCCTCAAAGGTGACGACCGTGGTAGCGGACGCCGGAACCGCGGCAACACAGGCGGCAACGGCTAGAACCGTCGCGGCGAAAGCATGCTTGATGGCATTCATGGTCTTTCTCCTACCCCGTCATTCGGGTAGTGAAACCGAAGCAAACAGCGTGCCGGACGTAGTTTGCCAATCATCTGAACTTCGTCGTCAAGTCGCGACAGCGTCATCTGTAAGGCTTCGTTACGAGTCGGCCCTATTCGGTCACGACAGTTTCCCGACCGGATGTACGATCACAGATTTACTTCACAATTATTACAAGACATCCCCCCGATACGGAAAGACATCCGCCCGATACTTACCGGTCGACCGCGCCCGACACCGTCGAACGCCGGTCGTCGCCTGCGACGTTACGCCAGGCTCACCCGGATCCCGTCGATCACGAACTGCACCGCCAGCGCCGCGAGCAGCACGCCCAGCAACCGCGTGATCACCGCCTCGATCTTCGCGCCCAGCACGCGCATGATCGGCCCCGCTGCGAGCAACGCCACCAGCGTCAGCAGCAGGATCGTGACCAGCGCCCCCAGCACGACCGCGGAGCGCTCGATTCCTTCGTTGCGGCTCATCAGCAGCATCACCGACGCGATCGACCCCGGCCCCGCGATCATCGGCATCGCCATCGGGAAGATCGAAACGTCCTCCACTTCGGGCGTGCCGGCAATCTTGGCGGCGCGGTCCTCGCGGCGTTCGGTGCGCTTTTCGAACACCATTTCCAGCGCGATCAGGAACAGCATGATCCCGCCCGCGATGCGGAACGAGGCGAGGCTGATGCCGAGCCCGTGGAGCAGCGCCTCGCCGAACAGCGCGAACACCAGTAGGATGCCCGATGCGACCATCACCGCGCGGATCGCCATCGAACGCGCGTGGACCGGGGACGCGCCCGCGGTCAGCCCGGCGTAGATCGGCGCGCAACCAGGAGGATCGATCACCACGAAGAAGGTGATGAGCGAGGAGATGTAGAGTTCGATCATGCCCCGATCGCCACCCGGGCGGCGATCACAGGGCCGTCTCGTCGAGCACCACGCCTTCGCGCCGTGCCGCCGACACGAGCGTGTTGCGCAGCAGGCAGGCGATCGTCATCGGGCCGACCCCGCCCGGCACCGGCGTCACCGCGCCCGCGACGCTCATCGCGCCTGCGAAATCGACGTCGCCGACGAGCCCCGCCTCGGTCCGGTTGATCCCCACGTCGATCACGGTCGCGCCGGGCTTGAGCCAGTCGCCCTTGACCATCTCGGGCCGTCCGACCGCCGCGATCACGATGTCCGCGCGTTTGACCACGCTCGACAGGTCGCGCGTGCGCGAATGCGCGACGGTGACGGTGCAGCTTTCGGCGATCAGCAATTGCGCCATCGGCTTGCCGACGATGTTCGACCGGCCGATCACCACCGCGTCGAGCCCGGTCAGGTCGCCGAGCGTATCCTTCAGCAGCATCACGCAACCAAGCGGGGTGCACGGCACGAAGCCTGCGATCCCGGTCGCGAGCCGTCCGGCATTGACCGGGTGGAAACCGTCGACATCCTTGTCGGGATCGATCCGCGTCGTGACCGCGCGCTCGTCGATATGGCCGGGGAGCGGGAGCTGGACAAGGATCCCGTCGATCGCAGGATCGGCGTTGAGCGTGTCGACCAGTGCGAGGAGCGCGTCCTGCGCGACGTCGGCCGCGAGGCGATGCTCGACGCTGATCATCCCCGCGCCCTGCGTCGCCTTGCCCTTGTTGCGGACATAGACCGCGGAGGCCGCATCCTCGCCCACCAGCACGACCGCGAGGCCGGGCGCGCGGCCGGCGGCCTCGGTAAAGGTCGCGACCTGTGCGGCGATGCGCGTGCGCAAGGCAGCGGCGAACGCCTTGCCGTCGATGATCGTAGCGGTCATGTCGAGCCCTTCCGGATCAGAGCGGCGCGCCGACCAGCAGGTGCGCGTCGTAATTGTTGAGGACGATACTGATGATCCGCAGCGTCAGCAGCAGCGCGAACGGTGCGAGATCGATCTGCCCGAAATCGGGGAGGATCCGGCGGAACGGGCGGTACAGCGGTTCTGTCCCGCGGTTGAGGCCGTTGTAGATCGAGCGCACCAGCTCGTTGTAGGTATTGATGATATTGAACGAGACGAGCAGCGACAGGACCACCTGGATCAGCACGATCGTCGTGATCGCACTGATCAGGACCTGCAATATCTGGATGATCGTATGCAAAATGGCGTCTCCGGGCGTTGAGCTGTGCGATCCTAGCGGTATCTCGCAAATGCGAACACCCCCTTAGCGTTTTGGCCGGCAGCTGATCGTTTCGCCCCCCCCCGGACGCCGTTCCGCCCCACCTTCCGTCATGCTGAACTTGTTTCAGCATCCACCGCGCGACGGGCCCGGACCGGACTCGCTGTGCGGTGGACCCTGAAACAAGTTCAGGGTGACGGCAGAAGTATAGGTCGGTCGCTCAGCGCCGGACCAGCGTCCCCGCCCCACGCTTGGTGAAGATCTCGAGCAGCATAGCATGCGGCACGCGTCCGTCGAGAATGACCGCAGCGCCGACCCCGCTCTCGACCGCATGGACGCACGTCTCGAGCTTGGGGATCATCCCGCCCGAGATCGTCCCGTCGGCGCGCAGGCGGGCGACGCCCGCCGGATCGAGATCGGTGACGAGCTCCTTGTCCTTGTCGAGTACGCCGACCACGTCGGTCAGCATGAACAATCGTTCCGCGCCCAAGGCAGCGGCGATCGCACCCGCCATCGTGTCGGCGTTGATGTTATAGGTGTGCCCGTCGGTACCGATCGCGATCGGCGCGACCACCGGGATGATGCCCGCTTCCGAAAGCGTATCGATGATCCGCCGGTCCACGCCGACCGGCGTGCCGACGAACCCGAGATCGACGTGCCGCTCGATCCCCTGCAGCGTATCGGGCGTCTCGCGCCCGACCTTGACCGCGGTGACGAAGTTCGAGTCCTTGCCCGAAATCCCGACGGCGCGGCCGCCCGCCTGGCCGATCCAGCCGACGATTTCCTTGTTGATCGAGCCCGCGAGCACCATTTCGGCGATCCGCGCGGTTTCCGCATCGGTTACGCGCAGACCGTCGACGAAGCGCGATTCGACGCCCAGCCGCTTGAGCATCGCGCCGATCTGCGGGCCGCCGCCGTGGACGACGACGGGATTGATCCCGACCGCCTTCATCAACACGACGTCCTCAGCGAAATCGCGCGCCGCCTCGGGATCGCCCATCGCGTGGCCGCCATATTTCACGACAAAGGTCTTGCCGGCGTACCGCTGCATGTAGGGCAGCGCCTCGACCAGCGTTTCGGCCTTGGCGAGCAAGGCTGGAGCGGGGGAATGATCGGTCATGCCCGCGCCTTATCTCGGATGGCATGGATGCGAAAGCCACAAGCCGTCACCCCGGCGAAGGCCGGGGCCGTGTGGTTATTTGAGCGCGGCGGGACGCCGGGGTGCGGTATCGACGGTTTTGCCCGCTGGCATGGCGGCCCCGGCCTGCGCCGGGGTGACGGGAAGGCAACAAGTCGACTTTCACAGAGGTCTCGCCGTCGACGGGGTGACGGTTAAGCGCGATCCAGTCGCCGCCCGATGCCCACCACCAGATAGATCAGCGGCGGCACCAGCACCGCTGACAGCGTCACCTTCGCGAGCATCTGTCCGGCGAGCAGCGACCCGATCGGGAACACGCCGTAGAACGCGATCGTCACGAACAGCAGCGTGTCGACGATCTGGCTGAGGATGCTCGAGATCCCCGCGCGCAGCCACAACAGCCCGCCCGTCTCGTTGCGCTTGAGCCAGCTGAAGATCGTGACGTTGAGCGTCTGCGAAATCCCGTAGGCGACGATCCCGCCGAGCCAGATCCGCGGCGTGCCCCCCATCATCAGCGCGAACGCGTCGCGCCGCGCGGGCTCCATCGCGGGCGCGGCCGGCGCGGCGAGCACGGCGATCGACAGCAGGATCGATGCGATCAACGGCACGAACCCGATCTGCACCAGCCGGTTGGCGACCGTCCGCCCATGCAGTTCCGCCACCGCGCTCGACACGACGACGAGCAGCAGGAACGCGAAGATCCCGGATTCGACCGCGAGCGGCCCGATCCCGACGAGCGGCCCGAGCAGCGAGATCGGCCCGAGCGAGACCTGCTTGTTGCCGAGCACTCCCGCGATGCAGACCATGCCGCCGTAGAAGATCGAAAAGGCGAAAAGCGAACGCGGGATCGCAGGAGCAGGTGTCGTCATCGCGCGGGACGCTAGCGGAATGTTCGCAAAAAGGGAATCGGTTCCCGGGCGGCCTTCCGCACCCCAAAAGCTGGCGTCATGCTGAACTTGTTTCAGCATCCACCGTGCAACAGGCATAGTCCGGACTCGCGGAGAGCTGGATCCTGAAACGAGTTCAGGATGACGGAGGTTTGTAAAAACCGCGCGCGGTCGGCCCCACCCCTCACTTTCTCCCCCGCCCCCTAGCCCTATCCGCGTCTGCGTGTATGGTCCCCACCCGTTGCGCGCCGTAATTTGGGGAGTGCGCGCGAAACTGCGGGGAATACGTGGACAAATTTCCGATCGGCATCCTGGGCATCGTCGTGATCCTGGGGCTTGCCATCCTGTTGTCGACAAATCGCCGCGCGATCCGACTGCGCGTGGTCGGCGCGGCGTTCGCGTTGCAGGTGACGATCGCGATCCTCGTGCTCCACAGCACGATCGGCCGCCAGATGATCGAGGGCATGTCGCGCGGGGTGTGGAACCTGCTCGGCTATGCCAAGGCGGGCACGACGACGATCTTCGGCGGGCTCGCGAGCGACCCGACCTTCGGGACGGCGTTCGCTTTCTCGGCGCTTCCCGTCATCATCTTCTTCGCGGCCCTCGTGTCGATCCTCTACCATCTCGGGATCATGCAGTTCGTGATCCGCTGGGTCGGCGGCGCGATCGAGAAGGTGATCGGCGTGTCCAAGGTGGAAGCCTTGTGCGCCGCCGCCAACATCTTCGTCGGGCAAAGCGAATCGCCGCTGGTGATCCGCCCCTATCTCGCCGGGCTGACCCCGCCGCAGCTGTTCGCGGTGATGACGGTCGGCATGTCGGGGGTCGCGGGGACGATCCTGCTCGCTTACGCGACCTTCCTCGGCCAGGGTGCTTTGCCCTATCTGCTCGCGGCGTCGTTCATGTCCGCGCCGGGCGGGTTGCTGATGGCCAAGATCATCATGCCCGACGAGACCACCGCGCCCGCGGGCGAGCTCGCGCTCGGCGATGATCCCGAGGAAGCGGTGCTCCACGTCGCCGAGAAGGCGCTTGAGGAAGAACGCGCCGCGAACATCATCATGGCCGCCGCCAACGGCGCGCAGACCGGCGTGCGGATCGCGGTCGCGGTCGGCGCGATGGTGCTCGCGTTCGTCGGGCTGGTCGCGCTCGCGAACGGGATCCTCGGTGGGATCGGCGGGTGGTTCGGCTATCCCGACCTCAGTTTCCAGGGGATGCTCGGCTTCGTCTTCGCGCCGGTGATGTTCCTGCTCGACATCCCGTGGACCGAGGCGCGCGCGGCGGGCGAATTGTTCGGGCAGAAGATCGTGCTCAACGAATTCGTCGCGTTCATCGATCTCGGCAAGATGAAGAATCTCTCGCCGCACACCACCGCGGTGGTGACGTTCGCGCTGTGCGGCTTCGCCAATTTCTCGTCGATCGCGATCCAGATGGCGTCGGCGGGGAGCCTGGCGCCCAACCAGCGACCGATGATCGCCAAGCTCGGCCTGCGCGCGCTGGCGGCGGGGAGTCTGGCGAATCTGATGTCGGCGGCGCTGGCCGGGTTGTTGCTGGGGTAACGGTCTGAAGGCGCGTTGACGATCCCCTCCCCCCTTCCGTTCGCCCTGAGCGAAGTCGAAGGGCCGGCGTGGCGCGGGGGCTTCGACTGCGCTCAGCCCGAACGGATATCGGGCGCGCAACCCGGTCGGGTGCGGCTTCAGGCCAGCACCGCCACCTCCCCCACATCCTCCGCCCGCCGCGCATAGCGCCGCGCGAGCGTCGCGCAGACGAACAGTTGCGCCTGGTGGAACAGCATCAGCGGCAGCACGATCAGGCTGACCGAATGCCCCGCGAACAGGATCGTCGCCATCGGAATCCCGCCCGCCATGCTCTTCTTCGACCCGCAGAACACGATCGCGATCTCGTCCGGCTTCGAGAAACCGAGCCAGCGGCTGAGCAAAGTCGTGATCGCCAGGATCAGCGCGAGGATCACCAGGTCGATCGCCAGCACGATTCCGAGATCGCCCGGCGACAGGCTGGTCCACACCCCCGCGACCACCCCGGCGCTGAACGCGGCATAGACGACCAGCAGGATCGACCCGCGATCGACCACCGACGTGATCGTGCGATGCGCGACCAGCCACCCGCCGATCAGCGGTCGCGCGACCTGCCCGGCGACGAACGGCAGCAGGATCTGCAGCGCGATCCCCTCGATCGCATGGAGCGACACCCCGCCCCCGACCGAGCGCAACAGCAACGCGACCAGCAACGGCGTCAGCACGACCCCGAGCAGGTTGGAGACCGACGCGCTGCATAGCGCCGCGGGCACGTTCCCGCGCGCGATCGAGGTGAACGCGATCGATGACTGGACGGTGGAGGGGAGCAGGCACAGATACAGCAACCCGACCGCGATATCCTCGGGCAACCAGCCGCGCGTCGCCCAATAGGCGCCAAGCCCGATCGCCGGGAAGATCAGGAAGGTGCTCGCGAACACCAGCGATTGCAGCCGCCAGTGCGTGATCCCCGCCCACACCGCGCCGGGCGACAGCCGCGCGCCGTACAGGAAGAACAACAGCCCGACCGCGATCGTGACGCTGCCCTCCGCGACGGGCTGCGTGGCCCCACGCGCCGGAAAGACGAACGCCACCGCGACCGTCGCGATTAGCAGCAGCAGATAGGGGTCGATCGGCAGGCGGCGGATCATCGTGCGAAAAGCAGTCATCTTGGTAAGTCCCTTCGTCCTGCCCCGAAGTACGCCGCGCCGATGTCATGCACAATCATGATGGACACGATAACAGTCATCATGCATCGTGATGACCATGGATAGTATCGGCCCCGACCTGCTACGCGCCTTTGTCGCCGTGCTTGAAACGGGCACCTTCACTGCCGCCGCCCGCGCGCTCGGCACACGCCAATCGACCGTCAGCCAGCAGATCAAGCGTCTGGAAGGGCTCACCGGGCGGCGGCTGTTCGCGCGCGACACGCACCGCGTCGCGTTGACGGTCGAGGGGGAAAGCTTCGTCGATCCGGCGCGACGCATCCTCGAGGCCTATGACACGATGGACCGCCACCTGACCGGCGTACCGCTGCGCGGTCGGCTGCGGTTCGGCGCATCGGAGGATTTCGTGCTCTCGGCGCTCCCCGACGTACTCGCCAGCTTTGCGCGGCGGCATCCCGAGGTGGACCTGCTCGTAACCGTGGGACTGAGCGAGATCCTCTATGATGCGTTCGACGCGGGGCAGCTCGACATCATCCTCGCCAAACGTCGGTCGGGCGATCCGCGCGGAGTAACCGCGTGGCGCGAGCAGGTCGCCTGGGTCGCGCGGCCCGACTATTCCCTGGACCCGACCGTGCCACTCCCGCTGCTGCTGTATCCGCCCCCCAGCGTCACCCGATCGCTCGCGATCGCCACGCTCGACGCAGCGCGGCGTGCGTGGCGTGTCGCCTTCACCAGCGCGAGCCTCAGCGCACTGACCGCCGCCGCGCGCGCCGGAGTCGGGATCATGCCGCATTCGCAGCGACTGCTGCCCGCCGGGTTGGCGCGGGTCACGCCGGAGGGGCTGTTGCCGGTCTTGCCGGAAATCGAATTCGTCATCCTCGGCCCCGGCCGCGGCGAGCGGGTCGCCGAAGCGCTGACCCGATCGATCCTGCAATGGGCGAGCCTGGGATAGCCGCCGCGGCCGGTCCGCCTGGAAACTCATCGGGCGGATATGTTCCCGGCTGTCGTGCCATGCCCCTTTGTTCGGAACGATTTGCGCCGTCCGGCCTTCCTCCCCTGACACTCGGGAGAATGATGATGGAAGACGCACGGCTGTGGAGCTTCGAGGAAAGCCTCTGGACCGAAGGGCCTGACAATTACCGCGAAAAGGTCGACCCCGAGGTGGTGATGGTCCTCCCCCGCCCGCCGTTCGTGCTGCAGGGCACCGAGGCGATCGATGCGGTCGCCGATACGCCGGTGTGGGACAGCGCCGAGCTCACCGAACGGACCGTCTCGCGCCCGCAGGAGGGGCTGATCGTGATCGGCTATCACGTCCATGCGCAGCGCGGCGATGAGGCCTATGAGGCGCATTGTTCGTCGGTGATCCGTCGGCTCGAGCACGAAGTGTGGCGCGTCGTCCAGCATCAGCAGACGCCTGTGCTGACCAAGTCGGTCGAGCGGTAATCCCGGAGGCGATGATGAGCGACGACACCACAGTTCAGGTCCGCCAGCGCGAGATCGCGACCGAACATCTGCTGTTCAAGCTGATGGAATATGTCGAGGACAAACATCCGGGGCTGCTCGATTATCTCGAGGGGAGCCTGGATCACCTCGGCGATCCGGCGAATGACGGGACGCAGGATGACGAGGCCGTGCGCGGGATCGCGCGGAAGATGATCGTGGGCGCGCGGAAGCAGGGGATGGCGTCGGGCGACTGACGGGGGCGCGAACGTCCTCTGCGTTTTTGCACTTCCCCGGCGGAGGCCGGGGCCCAGGCGAAGTGGTCGAGGTAACGGAGCGCAGTCCTTCGACTTCCGCCGTTTCGCTCCTGGGCCCCGGCCTTCGCCGGGGAGGCGTTGGGTGTGGCTGACGGTGGTATTTCGGGAACGCTTTCTTCAGCCTCGCGTGCGCTGATCTAGCTCTTCCTCCCTAACGGTGCACTTCCCCGGCGAAGGCCGGGGCCCAGTCGAAGTGGTCGAGGTAACGAAGCGCGGTCCTTCGACTTCTCCCGTTTCGCTCCTGGGCCCCGGCCTTCGCCGGGGAGGCGTTCGGTATGGCTGACGGTGGTATTTCGGGAACGCTTTCTTCAGCCTCGCGTGCGCTGATTTAGCTTTTCCTCCCTAACGGTGCACTTCCCCGGCGAAGGCCGGGGCCCAATCGAAGTGGCTGAGGTAACGAAGCGCAGTCTTTCGACTTCCCCCGTTTCGCTACTGGACCCCGGCCTTCGCCGGGGAAGAGCGAGAGGGGGCACTGACGGGCGCTACCCCAGCATCGCCTTCTTGAGCTTGGCATGCGCCGACGCCTTGATCTGGCACACCCGCGCCGACCCGACGCCGATCACCAGCCCGATCTCCTCAAGGTTCATTTCCTCGACATAATACAGCTGGATCACCAGCGCCTCGCGCTCGGGCAGCGCGGTGATCGCAGCGATCAGCGTGTTGCGCTCCTCGCTTTCGGAAAGCTGCGCGAAGGCGTCGGGCTCGTCGCTCGCGAACCACGGGCCTTCGTCCGAATAGAGATCCTCGATCGGTTCGAGCCGCACCGGCTGCGCGCTCGCATAATCGATCCGCAGTTTCTCGCGCGACACGCCGAGCCGCGCCGCGACCGCTGCCTCGTCGGGCGCGCGGCCCAGTTCGGTCGTCATCGCCGCGACCGTCTGTTCATACTGCCGCTTGCGCTGCATCGCGCCGCGCGTGAGCGTAGCCGAACGCCGCAGCGCATCGATCATCGCGCCGCGCACGCGTGTCATCAGATATTGCTCGAACGTCACCTGCCCGCGCTCCTCGAACGCGCCCGCCGCCTCGACCAACGCGACCAGCCCGATCTGGACGAGATCCTCGACCTCGACCGAGGAGGACATGCTGCCGTGGACATGCCACGCGATCCGCCGGACCAGCGGCATATGCTTCTTCGCCAGCAGCTTGAGGTCCGGCCCGGCGGCGGTGCGGCCATAGACCAAAGGCTGCGCATCGGTGAAGGCGGTGGGCGAAAGCTGCATCATGCTGGCAGGGCTCCGGGAGCGCCGATCACGGCGACGACTTCGACGGCCTTTTCTTCCGGCACTTCAAAGAAGCTCATTACCGGAATGTCGGGCAGGCAGGTCTTGACCAGCTTGCGGATCGCGACGCGGATCGCGGGCTGGACGACGAGCGCGAACGGCTTGGCCTCGTCGACCAGCGGCTGTGCCGCGCGTTGCAGCGCATCGACGATGCGGCGGCCGAGATCGGGCTCGATCGTGTGGCGGCGCGACGGATCGGCGCGCATCGCCTGGCCGAGCAGCCCCTCGAGCCCGCCCTCGAGCGTCATCACGCGGAGCGGCTCGCGCACGCCGCAGATCTTGCCGATGATCAGCCCGCCGAGGTCGGGGCGGATCGCCTCGATGATTTCCTCGGCATCGGCGGTGCGCTGCGCGGCGACCGCGATCGCGGCGGCGATCCGGCGGAATTCCTTGAGCGGGATGTTCTCCGCGAGCAGCCCCTTCAACACCTGCGTCAGCGTCGTCAGCGGGAGCGGGTTGGGCGACAGCGACGCGACGAGGCTGGCGGCCCGGTCCTTCAACCCGTCGAGCAGCGATTGGACTTCGTCGGGGCCGAGCAGCTCGGCCGAATGCTGGGTCAGCTGGTGGTTGAGGTGCGTCGCCATGACGGTGCCCGGATCGACCACAAGATAGCCCGCGCCGGTTGCCGCATCCGCATCCCCCGCCGCGATCCACACCGCGTCTAGCCCGAAGGTCGGGTCCTTGGCGCGCTTACCCATCAGGCCGCCGATCGCCTGCCCGGTGTCGAGCGCGAGCATTTCGTCGGGCGAGACGCTGTCCTCGCCGACGACCACGCCGCCGACGATGATCCGGTAGGTGTAGGGCGGCAGGTTGATGTCGTCGCGGACGCGGACTTGCGGGATGACAAAGCCCATGTCCTTCGACAATTGGCGGCGGACCCCGGTGATCCGGCCCATCAAAGGCGCACCGCGACGTTCGTCCACGAGCGGCACGAGGCCGTATCCGATGTCGAGGTTGACCTGCATGAGGTCGGACACTTCGTCCCAGCCGATCTTCGAATGATCGACCGGCTCGGGCGCGACCACCTCGACCGGGGCGGGGCGGCGCGACGCCTGGCGCATCTTCCACGCGGCGAACCCGGCGAGCCCGGCGGCAGGGAGGATCACCAGATGCGGCATCCCGGGCATCAGCCCGAGCAAGGCGAGGATGATCGCGACCGGCGTCCAGGTCCGCGCCGAGCCGAACTGGCTGCCGATCTGGCCCGCGAGATCCATGCTGGAGGTGACGCGAGTCACGATCGCGGCGGCGGCGATCGACAGCATCAGCGACGGGATCTGCGCGACGAGCGCATCGCCGATCGCGAGCAGCACGTAATTATGCGCCGCATCAGCGATCGTCATGCCGTGGCTGACGGGGCCGAGGATCAGCCCGCCGACGATGTTCGCGGCGAGGATCAGCAGGCCGGCGACCGCGTCGCCCTTCACGAACTTGGACGAACCGTCCATCGAGCCGTAGAAATCGGCCTCGGTTGAGACCTCGATCCGGCGCGCCTTGGCTTCGTCGGGGGTGATCAGCCCGGCGTTGAGATCGGCGTCGATCGCCATCTGCTTGCCCGGGAGTGCGTCGAGCGTGAAGCGCGCGCTGACTTCGGACACGCGGCCCGCGCCCTTGGTGACGACGATCATGTTGATGATCACGAGGATCGCGAAGACGAACAGGCCGACGACATAATCGCCGCCGATCAGGAACGTCCCGAACGCCTCGATCACATGGCCCGCCGCGCTCTCGCCTTCATGTCCGTGGACCAGCACCACACGCGTCGAGGCGACGTTGAGGCTCAGGCGGAACAGCGTGGCGAACAGCAGCACGGTCGGGAAGGCGGAGAAATCGAGCGGCTTCTGTGCGTTGAGGCTGACCATCAGCACCGCGAGGCTGATCGTGATGTTCATGATGAAGAACACGTCGAGCATCGCCGCCGGAATCGGCACGACCATCAGCACGACCAGCAACAGGATCGCGACCGGCAGCGCGGCGGAGCGCAGCAGCGGCATCACGCCACCGGTCTTGGGGGACAAGGCCACTGGATCAGGCTCCCATCGTCGCGAGCATCATGTACGCGAGCCGCGCGGTAGTCGGGGTCGGGCGGAGCAGGCTCGCGGTTTCGGTGCGGGTGCCCGCGAGGCTGCCCCCAAGACTGCTGGTGCCGCTCAGCTGCGCGAGCGTGTTCTGCGCCCAGACCGCGGCGTTGGAGGTCGATTCCTCGCCATTGCCGGGAATGACGTCCGCGCCCCATTCGCCGAGCCGAGTCGCGGACAGGCCCGAGGTTGCGCCGATCGTCTGCGGCGCGCCCGCCGCGTCGAGCTTGGCGGCGAAACGGTTGTAGATTTGCGAGAGCGAGCGCGGCGCGCCGGTCGAATCATAGAAGACGTTGCGATTGGCATTGGCGGCGGCGGGGAACATCGCGGCACCGCTGCGATCGGGATTGGTCTGCATCGCGGTGAGGAACTGCCGCGCGCCGCCCAGGCCAAGGAAATGCGCCATATAGAGATCGGTGCTGGTGGCGCTGCGGCCGAGCGAGCCCTCGATCGCGCCCTTATTGTCGCTGGCGTGCTCGGCGGCCATCAGCGACGCGGCGGTCGGATCATTGCGGAGCGACAGGATCGCCTGGCGCGTCGCGGGATCGTTGACGACCGCCTTGCCGCTCGCGCTGGTCGAGATCGCGTTCGCCGCCCAGCCGAGGCCGTGCTCCGCGCCATGCGCCTTGACCACGCGCAGCCAGCTCTGGTCGACGAACTGGTAGAGGCCGCTCGCGCTCGACGTGCCCGAATGCGCGTTGCTGCGCATCCCGCTCTCGAGCTTGGCCTGGCCCATCAGATAGTTGAAGTCGATGCCGGTTTTCTGGCTGGCATTGGCGATCGCGCTGCGAATCGATCCGCCCGCGCCGGTTGCATCGACGGCCCCGTTCAGAATGGAAAGCGGATTGAAAGGCATTGGTCCCCGGCTGTTGATCCGCGATGAGGCGGACAGCCCGGTATCAGCAAGAGACGTGCCAGTTTTCGGGGATGCCACTTCCTTCAACTGTCTGCTTCCCCGGCGAAGGCCGGGGCCCAGTTGAGGAGCAGAAGTGGCGGAGGTCAGCGCTTCGTTATGAAAACCTGCGCGACTGGGCCCCGGCCTTCGCCGGGGAAGCGGTTATGAAAAGGTAGCGACGCCGCCGCCCTTCAGGCCAACGCCGCCAGCCCCATCCCCGCGCGATACACCGCGCCCGGCGCCGCCCCCATTGCCATGCCGGCCGAACCGGTCAGATTTTGCAGGCGGCGGCGAACATTTGCCGCCATCAGGTTGACGTAGATCCGGCAGGTGTCGTTCAGCCGCTGGGCTTCCTGGGCCAGCGCGCGCATCTCGGCGCCCGGCGGCGTGTCGCCGAATGCCGCAACCGCTTCGATCCGCATCAACTTGTCGGTCGTCGCGCGCTCCAGCGCACCGACGTCGTTGGTCTTGAGCGCGGCGATCTCAGCATGAAGCGCTTCGATCACGGCGATCAGCGCGTCTCGGCGCGTTGCGGGGGGCGTCATTTCTTGGGGCTCCAGTTGAGCTTCAACGCAAGCATGCGATCCGCGATCGTGTCGGGGGTGATCGGATAGGTCCCGTTGCGCACCGCACGGCGGACATCCTCGACATGCTGACTGTCGACCGGCACGCCCTTGCCGACCTCCGAGGCAATCGCCGACAGTTCGAGCGGCTGCCGCGCGACCTCGGCGGGTTGCTTTGCCACGCTGGCGACCGTCGTCACCGGCGTGGTCGATACGACCAGCCGATCCGGCGTTGAAACAGTCTTGGGTCCGATCGCGTCCACCACATCAGCACCTTTGGGAAGAGATGACGAAGGGTATAACGACCGGTTGCGGCAAAGCTTAAATCATTCTGTCCAACCCGGCAGGGTCGCGCTGCCCGCGGCGATCGCGACCGCCTGGACCGGGTTCTTCTGGTCGTCGACCTTGACCATGAACCGCCCGCCCACGACCGCATCGCCGACCGCGACGCCCTCGCGCGTGATCGAGAAGCCGGGCGACCCCGCACTGATCGTCACCGGATCGCCGCGCTTGATGACATAGACCGCCTTGATCGCGGCGGGCTGCGCGCTCGGGGTGATGACCAGGGGGCTTGCGCCCTTTGGCAGGACGGCGGGAAGTTTCACCGCAACGAACAACCGCCATTCGGGACCGGTGCAGGTCACGACCACCGCATCATGCGTATCGGTGCGCCACGCCATCGACACCATCGGACAGGCGGCAAGCTTCAGCCGCGCATCCACGGGCGTGCGCGCGCCGCCTTCATTCCCGACACCATGGCCGGTGAAGGCGGCAACCGCGCGATCGATCGCGCCGGTATCCTGGAACGGCGCAGCGAAGGCGGGGGCGGCAAAGGCAGGGATGGCGACGAGGCCGAGGAACAGCAGCGGCAAACGGCGCATGATGGATCAGGTCCTTGTATGGGCGGCAGGAGGAGCGGAAACCGGCGCGGCAACGGATTGCCGGTTGCCGGCAAACCCCGTCGTCACGCTGACGCTGCGGCGACCGGGATGACCGGCAGCGGTAAGGGCAATGCGGCGGGGGTCGATTCCATGGGCGATCAGGACGCTGGCAACGCTCCGCGCGCGGTCGGCGGCCAGCAGCGCCGGACTCTGCGTCGCCGCGTCGACGTCGGTGGTGGTGCCGTCGACCATCCCGGTCACCGCAAGGGTGGCGCGCGGATCGCGCAGCGCCTCGGTCGCCCAGCCGACCAGCGGCGCGACCGGGGCCGGCACCTCCGCCGACCCGGGGGCAAAGCCGTCCAGCGCGCTGGCCGCGACCGGCATCGGCGCCGGCGGAACGTCGGCACCGGTATCCGCGCCCCCGAAACCGGCGCGGATCCCGCGGGCCAGCGTGCCTCCGTCGAGCTGATTGGCCTGCATGAAGACGAAGAACGCGACGAGCAGCAATGCCAGATCGGCGAGCGTCATCAGCCACGCTGGGCGCGCGGGGGCGATTTCAGGAAGGTCGTCGTCGCGCGCGATCATGCCGATTTCGCCACGGCGAGCGGTCGGCGCGGCTGTTCGCGGGTTGCCAGCGCGATCAGCGGGGGTTCGAGCCGCAACCGCTCGACCGCCTCGTCGCGCGCGATCCGGCGCAGCCGGGCGGCGATCGGTGCCAGCACCAGATTGGCGAGCAACGCGCCATATAAGGTGGCGAGCAACGCCACTGCCATCGACGCGCCGATCGCATGCGGATCCTGCATTTTGACGAACATCCCGACCAGCCCGATCAGCGTGCCGACCATCCCCATCGCAGGGGCGGTCTCGGCGGCACCGGACCACAGCTCCGCGACGGCGGCGGCACGTTCGGCGCGCGCGCGGCGGCGCTGGCGGAGCAATTCCGCGATGTCCTCGGGCGCGGCCCCATCGACGATCGCGGCGACCGCGGCGGCGATGTCGGGGTCGGCGATCACCGAGCGGTCGAGCGCGAGCACGCCGTGTCGCTTGGCGATCCGCCCGAACGCGGCGATCTGCTCGACCAGCGGATCCGCCGCAAAGCGCGGCGCAGCCAGCGTGCGAAGCGCCGCCATCCCCCGGCCGATGTCCCCCGCGGAGGTCCGCAGCGCCGCAGCGGTCACCGTACCGCCGACGACGATGGCGAAGGCGATGGGGTCGAGGAACGGGGAAAGGGTCATGGACATCGCAGGAAGCACTGCAAGCCGTGGGCCAAACTGGTGACGGCTTATGGTTTGGTCCAACCCGCCACTCCGGCTTCTGCGAGACTTTTGCCGAAGTCGGTTCCCGCCCCCCCGTTTGCTGTTTCCCGCGAAGGCGGGAATCCTGAGCCAAGCAAAACAACAGCTAACAGCTCTCGCGACTCCTGGGCTCCCGCTTTCGCGGGAGAACACGGATGGTTTCGCAGAGGCCTCGCTTTTGCCGACGCGACGGCAGGGGGCGGCAACCGGCTTGCCGCCATCCGGCAAGCCATTGCCGCTTTGCCAGTGCTTCGCTTGCCGCCCGGCTCCCATGCGCATTTGGCACGCCCCTTGCTGAGACCTGGCTGCGCAATCATGCGCTGGAGACGGGCGATGCCCAGCGAAGGACTGTTCGGGGTACATGGGGCGGCACTCGAGGTGCGCTCGCAGCGCATGGGTGTCCTTGCGTCCAATATCGCGAACGCTTCGACTCCCGGGTTCAAGGCGCAGGACATTGATTTCAATACCGCGCTGGCGACCGCCGAGAATGCGGTCGACACCGGCGGCAGCGCCAGCATCGCCGGCGCCATGCGCTACCGTACCGCGTCGCAGCCCTCGCTGGACGGCAACACGGTCGAACTGTCGACCGAGCAGACCGCCTTCGCCGAGAATGCCGTCGCCTACCAGACGACGCTCTCCTTCCTCAACGGGCGGATCGGCCAGATCACCCGTGCTCTGAAGGGCGAATAACAGATGGCCGAACAACCGCTTTCCATCTTTCAGGTCGCCGGGCGCGCGATGTCCGCGCAGCTCGTGCGGATGAACACCACCGCGTCGAACCTTGCCAATGCGGGCGCGGTCACGAGCAGCGCGGAGACCGCCTACAAGACGATCAAGCCGGTCTTCCGCACGCAATATGACAAGGCCTCCGGTCTCGCGACGGTCAACGTCGAGAGCATCGTCACCGCGGGCGAAGGCCCGACCAAGGTCTACGATCCGTCGCATCCGCTCGCCGACAAGGATGGCAACATCTGGCAGTCGGGCGTCGATGAAACCCGCGAGCTGGTCGACATGATGGAGACCTCGCGGAGCTACCAGAACAACGTCGAGGTCATGCAGACCGCGAAGTCGCTCATCCTCGATACCCTCAAACTGGGACGCTGATCATGGCCTCCACTTTCGACTCCACGCTCACCAGCCTCGGCATCAATGCCAGCAGCACCGCCGCGGCGAATGCCGCCAAGACGTCGTCCTCCTCGTCGCTCGGCACCGGCGATTTCCTCAAGCTGATGACCGCGCAGCTCAACAACCAGGACCCGTTCTCGCCGGTCGACAACACGCAGATGGTCGCGCAGCTCGCGCAGATCTCGAGCACGTCGGGGATCGCCGACATGGGCACCACCCTGAAGGCGATCCAGGACAAGCTCGGCGCGACGACGCCCAGCGACGCGCTCGCCTATGTCGGCAAGACCGTGCTGACCGAAGGGTCGACCGCCTACGGCCGTTCGGCGGGCGGCCTCGCCGGCGCGGTCGAGCTCGACAAGGATGCGACCGACGTCACCGTGTCGATCAAGGACGCCAACGGGCAGACGCTCAACACGCTGTCGCTCGGCGCGCAGAAGGCCGGCACCGCGACCTACGACTGGGACGGCAAGACCGCGGACGGCGCGGAGGCGGGAACCGGCCCGTTCACCGTCTCGGTCAATGCGGCGAACGGCGGGGCCAGCGTCACGTCGCGCAATCTCGTCTGGGCGCCGGTCGCCGCGGTTTCGCTGCCCGCGTCGGGCGAGCCGATGCTCACCCTGCCCGGCATCGGGCAAGTCGCCGCCAGCGCCGTCCGCCAGGTCGGCTGATCCCCTTCCCGTCTAATCGATTCACAGGAGCAACCCGATGTCCTTCTATACCTCGCTCAGCGGCCTGCAGGCCGCGCAGACCGAACTCTCGACCGTCTCGCACAACCTCGCCAACGTCTCGACCAACGGCTTCAAGAAGAGCCGCACCGATTTCGCCGACGTCATCGCCTCGAGCATCGCGACCGATCCGACCAAGCTGGTCGGCTCGGGCGCGGTGGTGAAGTCGAACCGCCAGCAGTTCGGGGAGGGCAACCTCAAGACGACCGGCTCGTCGCTCGACCTCGCGATCACCGGTGACGGCTTCTTCGCGGTCAAGACCAGCGGCGTGAACACCGCGACCGCCTACACCCGCAACGGCGCGTTCCAGGTCGATCCGGCGACGCACAACATCGTCGACGCGCAAGGGTCGGCGCTGCTCGGCTATCCGGTCGACGCGAAGGGCAACACCACCGCCAGCGGCACCGACGGCCTGATCGCGCTCAACCTGCCCGAGACCAACGGCACGCCCGCGGCCACCGCCAACGTCGCGCTGAAGATCAACCTGTACGCCGCGGCGTCGACCCCGTCCGCGCCCTTCTCGCCCACCAACGCATCCAGCTACAACAGCTCGACCGCGACGACGATCTACGATTCGGCGGGCAAGGCGAGCACGCTCACCAGCTATTATGTCCATACCGGTGCCGATTCATGGTCCGTCCACAGCTATGTCGGCGACCAGGAACTCAAGGTCGGCGGATCGAATGCGGGAACGCCGGTGACGTTCGATGCGTCCGGCAACCTGTCCTCGACCCCGTCGTCGGTGACCTATGACTCGTTCAATCCGACCACCGGCGGCGTCGCGCAGACGATCAAGCTCGACCTGACGGGATCGACGCAACAGTCGAGCCCCTTCTCGGTCAACGCCAAGACGGCGGACGGTGCCTCGGTCGGCGAGCTCGCCGGCGTGTCGGTCGACAAGCAGGGGATCGTCTCGGCCAATTATTCGAACGGCGACACGGTCGCACTCGGCAAGGTCGCGCTCGCCAACTTCGCCAACCCGACGGGCTTGCGCCAGACCGGCAACAGCTATTGGTCGGCGACCGGCATTTCGGGGTCGGCCGCGCTCGGCTCGGCGAACGAGAACGGCTTCGGGTCGCTCAGCGCGGGCACGCTCGAGGGCTCGAACGTCGATATCACCGAGGAACTGGTCGATCTGATCGCCGCGCAGCGCAACTTCCAGGCGAATGCCAAGGCGCTCGATATCAACGGCCAGATTTCGCAGACCATCTTCAACATCCGCAACTGATCTAGGCAGAACCGGAGCGCAGCATGGACAAGCTGGTCTACACGGCGGCGACGGGGCTCAAGGCGCATCTCGCGTCACAGGCCGCGATCGCCAACAACATGGCGAACGCCTCGACGACCGGCTTTCGCGCCGATCGCGTCGTGTTCGACCGGCTGTCGCTCAAGGGCTCGCCGCTCGAATCGCGCGAGCCGACCTCTGGCGACGTGCTCGACGCGGACCGCAGCTCCGGCGCGATCCAGCAGACCGGCCGTTCGCTCGACGTCGCGATCACCGGCGACAGCTGGCTCGCGGTCCAGTCGCCCGACGGGAGCGAGGCCTACACCCGGCGCGGCGATCTGCAGGTCGCGCCCTCGGGCGTGCTCCAGACCGGCGACGGCTTCCCGGTGATGGGGTCGGGCGGCCCGATCACCGTGCCGCCGGCGCAAAGCATCGCGATCTCGGCGGACGGCACCGTGTCGATCGTCCCGCAGGGCGGCGACGCCAAGAACCCGCAGGTGATCGACCAGCTCAAGCTGGCCAACCCGACCGGCACCAAGACGGTCAAGGGGCTCGACAACCTGCTCTACGTCAAGGGCGGCGGCACGCTGCCGCAGGATCTGGACGCCAAGGTCGAGAGCGGCGCGCTCGAGGGATCGAACGTCAACATGACCCAGGCGCTGGTCGACATGATCGAGAACCAGCGCAGCTACGAAGTTTCGGCCAACATGATGAAGTCGGCCAAGGACATGGACGAAAGCGCTGCATCTGTGATGCGGCTGCCGAGCTGAAGGAATAGACGATGGGCAGTGCAGCCATGCATATCGCGCGGACCGGGCTTGATGCCCAGGACATGCGCATGCGAGTCATCTCGAACAACCTCGCGAACGTCAACACGACCGCGTACAAGAAGGACCGCGCCGCGTTCGAGACGCTGGCGTACCAGACGGTGACCGCGCCGGGCGCGCCGAGCACGTCCGAGACGAAGTACGCGACCGGGCTCAACCTCGGCACCGGCGTCAAGATCCAGGGCACCGCGCGGATCGACACGCAGGGGTCTTTCCAGTCGACCAACAACAGCCTCGACCTCGCGCTCGACGGTGACGGGTACTTTCAGGTGCAGATGCCGGGCGGCACGCTCGGTTACACCCGCGCGGGCAATTTCTCGCGCTCGCCCGAGGGTCTGATGATCACCAGCGAGGGCTATCAGGTCCAGCCGGGCATCACCGTGCCGCAGGGCGCGACCGCGATCACGATCGGCACCGACGGCACCGTCTCGGCGACGATCCCCGGCCAGACCACCCCGAGCGAGCTCGGCCAGATTCAGGTCGCGAGCTTCCCCAATTCGGCCGGGTTGCTGAGCAAGGGCGACAATTACCTGACCGAGACCGCGGCGAGCGGTGCCGCCAACCTCGGCATCGCCGGGCAGGACGGACGCGGCAATATCCGCCAGGGGCAGCTCGAGGGATCGAACGTCAACGTCGTCGAGGAGCTGGTCGACATGATCGAAACCCAGCGCGCGTATGAGGTGAATTCAAAAATGATCACCGCGACCGACGAAATGCTCAAATATGTTAATCAAAATATCTGATGGCTAGAGTCATGAAGCCGTTCGCCATCCAGCTGATCGTCGGATTTGCGTTGTTTTTGCCCAGCGCGGCCGAGTCGCGCCTGCTCGGCAAGAAGACGCCGCCGGTCGATTTCTCGGCGGCGATGCCCGAACCGGCGCTGGCGCCGGCGGCCGCGACGGGATCGATCTTCCAGGTCGGCGACGGTTATGCGGCCCTGTATGAAGGGACCCGCGCCCGCCGCGTCGGCGATCCGCTGACGATCGTGCTGGTCGAGCGCACCGCGGCGTCCAAGTCGGCGAACTCCAAGCTCGATTCGTCGGGCAGCCTGGCGTTCACCCCGCCGACCACCGGGCGGCTCGCGCTGTTCCAGGGGACCGACATCGCGACCAGCGGCAACCGCAACTTCAAGGGCGGCGGTGCCGCCGACCAGTCGAACACGCTGTCGGGCGAGATCAGCGTCACGGTCAGCCGCGTCCTGCCCAACGGCACGATGCTGGTGCAGGGCCAGAAGCGGGTCACGCTCAATCGCGGCGACGAGTTCGTCCAGATCAAGGGGCTGATCCGCACCGCCGACATCGACGCCGACAATCGCGTCCCGTCGACCCGGGTCGCCGATGCGCAAATCGCCTATACCGGCAAGGGCGACGTCGCGCGGGCGAGCCGTCAGGGCTGGCTCGGCCGCTTCTTCTCCGTCGTGAGTCCGTTCTGATGCTGCGTCTGCTGCTCGCCACGCTCCTCGCGCTCGTCGTCGCGGCCCCCGCCTCGGCCGACCGGATCAAGGATCTCGGCGGGTTCCAGGGGATCCGTACCAACCAGCTGAC
Organism: Sphingomonas sp. TREG-RG-20F-R18-01; assembly: GCF_022662475.1. Classification (GTDB taxonomy): domain Bacteria; phylum Pseudomonadota; class Alphaproteobacteria; order Sphingomonadales; family Sphingomonadaceae; genus Sphingomonas. The sequence continues at coordinate 326,535 of NZ_JAKNQQ010000002.1, read as the reverse complement.
GGGCTATGGCGTGGTCGTCGGGCTGCCCGGCACCGGCGACGACAATCTCGAATATACCATCCAGTCGATGAAGGCGGTGACCTCGCGCTTCGGGCTGCAATTGCCCGCCAACGTCAATCCCGGGCTCAAGAACGCGGCGGTGGTGATGATCACCGCTGAACTGCCCCCCTTTGCCAAGCCCGGGCAGAAGCTCGACATCACCATCGCCTCGATGGGCAAGGCCAAGTCGCTTCGTGGCGGTGCGCTGATCCTGACGCCGCTGCTCGGTGCCGACAACCAGATCTATGCGATGGCGCAGGGCAATCTCGCGGTCGGCGGCCTCGGTGCCGAGGGCAAGGACGGGTCGCAGATCGTCATCAACATCCCTTCGACCGGCCGCATTCCCGAAGGCGCGACGGTCGAGCGTGCGGTCAAGACCGGGTTCGAGAACACGCCCGCGCTGACCTTCAACTTGGCGCGCGCCGATTTCACGACCGCGCAGAACGTCGCGGGTTCGATCAACGCGCGCTTCGGCACCGGCGTGGCGCAGGCGGTCGACGCCGTGTCGGTCTCGGTCCGCGCGCCGATCGGCGGGGACGTCCGCGCGACCTTGATGAGCGAGATCGAGAACCTCACCGTCGTCTCGGCCGAGCCGCCCGCCAAGGTGATCGTCAACGCGCGCACCGGCACCGTCGTGATCAACTCGGCGGTCCGCGTCAGCACCGCCGCGATCACCCACGGCAAGCTGACCGTGCGGATCGACGAGAACGAACGCGTCAGCCAGCCCGCGCCGTTCAGCCAGGGCCAGACGACCAAGGCGCAGAAGTCGGGCATCGCGGTCGACGAGGAAAAGCACCCGATGTTCCTGATCGCGCCCGGTCCCAAACTGTCCGACGTGGTCAAGGCGATCAATGCGATCGGCGCGTCGCCCGCCGACCTGGTCGCGATCCTCGAGGCGCTCAAGGAAGCGGGATCGCTCAAAGCGGAGTTGATCGTATTGTGAGTGACGTCCCTGCCCTTCCCCCGGTCAACGCGCCTTCGGCGGTCGGTGGTGTCGCGACCGACACCAGCCGGCTGTCGAACCGCGCCAACCTCGATGCCGCCGGCAAGAAGTTCGAGGCGGTGTTCACCGGCATGATGGTCAAGGCGATGCGCTCGACGCATCTCGCCGAGGACGATCTGTTCGGGTCCAAGGGTATGGATACGTTCAAGGAAATGCAGGACACGCAGGTCGCGCAGACCATGGCCGCGCACGCGCCGCTCGGCATCGGCAAGGCGATGACCGCGTTTCTCGCGAAGTCGCAGGCGGGCGTCCAGGCCGGGCTGCAGGCTGCACCCGCGACCGACAAGGCCAAGACGCCATGAGCGACATGCTGAGCATCGGCGCGAGTGGCGTCAAAGCGTATCAGACCGCGCTGACCACCGTTTCCGACAATATCGCCAATGCGTCGACGCCGGGCTACGCCAAGCGCACCACCGACCTGTCCGAGATCGCGCCCGCCACCGGGCTGAACTCGGCGACGGTGAACGGCAGCGGGTTCGGCGTCACGACGTCGGGCATCACGCGCTCGGCCGATGCGTTGCGCGATGCCGACGTGCGCACGTCGCAGTCGGATCTCGCGCGCAGCGACACCAGCATCACCTGGCTCGGGCAGATCGAGACCGCGCTGACCGGCAACCAGCTCGGCGACCGGCTGACCAGCTTCTTCAACGCGAGCAAGGCGGTCGCCGCCGATCCGACCGCGACGACACCGCGCGCCGCGCTGCTCGAACAGGCGACGGCGGTCGCCGGATCGTTCAGCGCCACCGGCAAGGCACTCGACCAGCTCGACAGCAACGTCGACACGACCGCCGCCAATGCGGTCTCCACGATCAACGGGCTTGGCGCCTCGCTCGCGAAGGTCAACGACGGGCTGTCGCGGGTCAAGCCCGGCTCCGTCGGCGCGGCGCAGCTGGCCGACCAGCGCGATTCGATCCTCGATCAGATGAGCGCGATCAGCGACGTGTCGGTGTCGATCGATTCCTACGGCCGCGCCGCGGTCAAGCTCGGCAACGCGGGCGGTCCGTCGTTCGTTTCGGGCAACCAGGCCGAGACGCTGCAATTCGCGCGCGGCACCGACGGCGTCATCGCCTTTTCGCTGCAGCGTTCGCAGGCGAGCGTCACCCCGTCCGGCGGCGCGCTGGCGGGCGTGGTCGAAGGCGCGCAGCGGATATCGGATGCGCGGATCAAGCTCGACGCGATCGCGACGTCGTTCACCGACGGCGTCAACGCGGTGCAGCAGGGCGGCGCGGATCTCGATTCGAAAGCCGGCACCGCGCTGTTCGCGACCGGGACCAGCCCGACCGACATTACCGTAGCGCTGACCGACCCGCGTGGCGTCGCCGCGGCGGCAGTCGGCGCGGGACCGCGCGACAACAGCAATCTCGGCAAGCTCGATACGCTGCGCACCAGCGGCGCTTTCGAATCGAACACGACCGCGCTCGTCTCGGGCAATGCCGCCGCGCTCGCCGCGCGCAAGCAGGTCGCCGATGCGCAGGGCGCGATCCGCACCAACGCGCTGTCGGCGCGTGACGCGGTGTCGGGCGTCAATCTCGATACCGAAGCGGTCGACCTGCTGCGCTTCCAGCAGGCCTATCAAGCGTCCAGCCGGGTGATCCAGGTCGCCAAGGACACGCTCCAGTCGATCCTCGACCTCCACTAGGCCCCGGACGGAACCCGCCATGCAAATCGGCACCAGCCTGTTTTTCGATCGCACCTCGGCGCAGATGACCAATCTGTCCGCGCAGACGAGCACGCTCAACACGCAGATCGCGACCGGCAAGAAACTGACCGCGCCGTCGCAGGACGTGGTCGCGTACAACCGGCTCGCGTCGATCAAGCAGGCGGATGCCGACCAGTCGGCCTATTCGAGCAACATCAGCCTGGCAAAGTCGCTGCTCGAACAGTCCGATTCGACGCTGACCGCCGTGTCCACGCAGCTTCAGCGGGCGTCGGAGCTGACGATTCGCGCCAATACCGGCACGCTCAACGACGACGATCGCAAGACCATCGCGACCGAGCTCAATAGCATCCTCGACGATCTGGTCAGCCTCGCCAACACCAGCGACGCGCGCGGCCAGCCGTTGTTCGGTGCTGCGACCGGCACCGCCGCGGTCACGCAGGCGGCCGATGGCACGGTGTCGCTTGGCGGGACCGGGGAGCTCCCCGCGATCCCGGTCGGCGACGGCACCTCGGTATCGGCGACCGACAGCGCGGAGCGCGTGTTCGGCAACATCAAGACCAAGGCGGGCGGCAAGACCGACGTGTTTGCCATCCTGTCCAGTTACATCACCGCACTCGACGCCGGCGGGGACGTTTCGACAGCCTCTTCCGACGCGATCGACGGGCTCGGCGCCGCGCAGACGCAGGTCAACAACGTGCAGGGATCGGTCGGCGCCCGCGCCGCGCGACTCGACATCGTGTCCTCGCAGGCCACCGACGCGGCCACAGCGCGCGAGAGCGATCGTACCGGGCTCGAGGACACCGACCTGTCCGCAGCGATTACGGAATTGCAGAAGCAGATGACGATCCTGTCGGCGACCCAGGCGAGCTTTACCAAGCTGAGCAGCCTGTCGCTGTTCACCTATCTGCGCTGATTCCAGCACCGTCACCCCGGCGCAGGCCGGGGCCGCCATGTCAGGGGGCACAACCGGCGATACCGCGCCCAGCCGTCCTGCCGCGCCCGGGTAACCGCGCGGCCCCGGCCTTCGCCGGGGTGACGCAAGGTAGCGCTTCGCCGGGAACCGCAAGAATTAACGCCAGCCCCACTGCTGGTTAACCGTTTTGCTACGGAATCCCCCTAGACCGTAACCATAGCGGCCAATGCGGGTCGCGAGCGTCTTGCAGCATCGTCCAACGCAGCGTTTACAAGGGCTTACCGCCACTCATGTTTCCCGCAATCGGCCTCGTCGTTCTCCTCGTGATGATTTTCGGCGGCTTTGCCATCACTGGCGGCGCGCTGGGTCCGGTGATGGAAGCGATTCCGCACGAAATGCTCATCATCGGCGGCGCCGCGGTCGGCGCGCTGATCATCGGCAATTCGATGAAGGAACTGAAGGCGCTCGGCGGCGGCTTCATGAAGGTCTTCAAGGGCCCGAAATACAAGAAGCAGGACTATCTCGACGTCATCTTCCTGGTGTCGAAGCTGATGAAGATGCTCCGTACCGAAGGGCCGATCGCGCTCGAGCCGCATGTCGAGGATCCCAAGTCCTCCGCGGTCTTCGCCGAATATCCGCGGCTGCTGTCGGATCATACGCTCATCAACCTGATCGCGGACACGTTGCGGCTGGTCGTCGTCTCGTCGGGGACGCTCGACGTCCATGCGGTCGAGGACGTGATGGACAACATGATCAAGACCCACCACCACGAGGTCGAGGGCCCGCACGGGACGATCTCGAGCCTCGCCGACGCGCTGCCCGCGCTCGGCATCGTCGCGGCCGTGCTCGGCGTGGTCAAGACGATGGGCTCGATCGACAAGCCGCCCGCGATCCTCGGCGCGATGATCGGGTCGGCGCTGGTCGGTACGTTCATGGGCGTGCTGCTCGCGTACGGGATCGTCGCGCCGCTGGCCAACCGGCTCAAACAGGTGATCGAGGCGGATGGCGCGATCTATCACGTGGTCAAGCAGATCATCATCGCCTCGCTCCACGGCCACCCGCAGCCGCTGGTGATCGAGGCGGCGCGCTCGGGCATCGCGCATTCGAACCAGCCGGGCTTCGCCGAAGTCTTCGACGGCCTGCGGGCGCGGTGACGTGATGGTTCACCATCAAACCGTTGGCGGGATGCGTTTCGAAGCAGGAAATCTCGCACAAAGCCACAAAGCCGCAAAGCGGTCCGCATTGGTCGGTCGCCCGATCGAGGCGCGGCAACGCGAGAACGAGACGCCCTCTTCTCTTCGTGACTTTGTGGCTTTGTGCGAGCCAAACTTACTCGGTTCAACGCCTCCCCGGGGAAGTGCCTACGCCGATGCCGTCTCTGCGCTTCGCGCGGTGGCGATGCTGTGTGATCCGGTCGTGCTCGGGAACCGCCGCTGATGGCCGCGCGCGCGCCGCATGGGACCAACCAGCCTCCCAAGATCATCTACAAGAAGATCTATATCGAGGGCCACGGCGGGCATCACGGCGGCGCGTGGAAGGTCGCCTATGCCGATTTCGTCACCGCGATGATGGCGTTCTTCCTGCTGATGTGGCTGCTCGGCGCGACCAACGAGAAGCAGCGCAAGGCGCTCGCCGACTATTTCTCGCCGACGCTCGTCCAGCTCAAGCAGAACAGCGCCGGCTCGATGGGGCTGTTCGGCGGCTCGTCGATCACCGACAAGGACAATTACCAGCACAAGGCGTCGCAGACCGGCACCCGCGCGATGACCGTGCCGATCGACGCGACCGGCGGGATGCAGGTCGGCTCGGGCCAGAAAGGCACGCTCAAGGACCGTACCGCGATGTCGGTCGAGGATCGCAAGAATTTCGAGAAGATGCGCCGGCAGGTTCTGTCATCGATGGCGTCCAACCCGCAATTGGTGAAACTGTCGTCGCACGTTCGCTTCGTCCGCACGCAGAACGGGTTGCGGATCGACCTGCTCGACGATGCCGATTATTCGATGTTCGACCTCGGCACGACCCAGCTCGAACCGCGCGCGTCAGCCCTGCTCGGGCTGATCGCGCAGTCGATCAGGGGCACCGCCAACCCGATCATGATCCGCGGCCATACCGATAGCCTCGGCTACGGCGATCCGCTCGCGATGAACAACTGGATGCTCTCGAGTGCGCGGGCCGAAGCGACGCGGCGACGCCTCGCCGCCGGGGGCACGCCCGAGAATCGCTTCAACCGGATCGAGGGCGTGGCGGACCGCGAGCCGATCATCCCGACCAACCCGACCGACCCGCGCAACCGTCGCGTCGCAATCACGCTGCTGTACCGCGCCACCGCCTTCGGCGAGTGATGCGCGAGACCCGCGCCCTGCGGCTTGCGACCGCCGCGCTGTTCACGGTGCTGGCGCTCTATGGCCTGTCGACGCTCCCCGATCTCGCGGCACGCTGGGGGCTGACCGGCGGAAGCTTCGCGGTGATCGCGGTATGGGGTGCGCTCGCCACGGTCGGGATCGCGCGGTTGCGCGAGCGGCCCGGCGCGAGCGGGCTCGTCCTTCTGTGCGCCGTCATGCTGGCGTTGCGCGTCGGCGCCGCGTGGATCGGCGCGGGGCGTGTATCGCCCGGCGACCCGCAATCCTACCGGGTCCTGGCGCAGGGCCTTCTCGCCGGGCGCGGGCTGGTCCTGTACGAACCCTATTTCGGATCCGACTGGCGCGCGCTGTTCCCGCCGGCCTATCCGGTCGTGCTCGCGGCATGGAGCGCGGTACTCGGCTTCTCGACCGCGTCGCTGCTCGCGCTGGGCACGCTGACCGATCTTGCGACCGCCGCGTCGATCGCGAAACTGGGCGCGCGGCTCGGCGATGCCCCGGCGGGGCGGCGGGCGGCGTGGCTGTATGTGGTGTGGCCGTCGGTGCTGTTCTCGGCACCGCTCGCGCAGAAGGAGTCGCTGTGCGCGCTCCTCATCGTGCTGCTTGCGCTGGCGTGGCTGACGCCGCGTGCGGGCTGGCGCGGTGCGGTCGCGCTCGGCGTGCCGGCGGGGTTGCTCGCGCTGACCCAGCCCGGCGAGGCGCCGCTTGCCGCCCTGTTCGGCATCGTGCTGCTGGCCCGGAGCGGATGGGGACCAATGGTGCTGTTCGGCTTGCGCGGCGCGATGGTCGCGGTCGTCGTGCTGCTGCCCTGGTGGGTCCGCAACTGGACGCTGTTCCACACCTTCGTGCCCTTGACGAGCGCGAGCGGGGCAAGCCTGTGGATCGGCAACAATCCTGCCGCCACCGGCAATTGGGAGCCCCCGCCGCCCGCGCTCAAGGGCTTGCCCGAACTGACCTACAATGCGCGGATCAAGGCGATCGCGCTCGAGTGGATCGAACACCATCCCGCCGCCTTCCTCCGGCTGACCGCGACCAAATTGGTCCGCGCGACGGGGATCGGGGTGTTCGGGGTGGTTCGGCTCGAGGCGATGCACCCGTCGATCCCGCGCGCGCTGGCCGCGCTGTTGTGGCCGGTCGCGCAGCTGGCGCAGATCGCGCTGCTTGGCGCCACGGCGATCCGCCAGGGCCGTTTGCCGCTCGCCCTGCTGCTGTTGATCGCGGCGTGCGTCCTGCAATGGGTGCTGTTCGGCGTGTGGTTCGAATTCGGCGAACGCCACCGCGAATGCGCGACCCCCTTCCTCCTGCTCGCCTTATGCTGGGCAATCGACCGCCAGACGGTTGAGAAGCAGCCGCCGAACCCCTAGTTTGGAGTCGTGAGCACAAACGCCGTCACCGCCCGCATCGCCGACGGCGTCGCCGCCATTCCAGCGGCGGACTGGGACGCCTGCGCCGGCGCGACCAACCCGTTCGTGGGCCATGCCTTCCTGTCGATCCTGGAAGCCTCGGGCAGCGCCACGCCGCGCGCCGGCTGGCAACCGATCCCGATCATCGTCGACGGCCCCGACGGCCGCCCCGCCGGAATCGCGCCGGCCTATGCCAAGAGTCACAGCCAGGGCGAATATGTCTTCGACCATGCCTGGGCGGATGCGTGGGAGCGCGCGGGCGGTGCCTATTATCCCAAGCTGCAGGTCGCGGTGCCCTTCTCCCCCGTTCCCGGCCCGCGGCTGTTGCTGCGCGATCCCGCCACCGCGCCCGCGCTGATCGCGGCGATCGAGGCGGTGACCGACCAGCACCAATTGTCCTCGGCCCACGCCACGTTCGTCACGCCCGACCAGCTTCCCGCGTTCGAGGCGGCGGGCTGGCTCTTGCGCGAAGGCACCCAATTCCACTGGCAGAACGACGGTTATGCCGGGTTCGACGCTTTCCTCGACGCGCTCGCCAGCCGCAAGCGCAAGGCGATCCGCAAGGAACGTGCCGCCGCGGTCGAGGGACTGACGATCCGCCATGTCACCGGCGCGGACATCACCGAGGCGGACTGGGACGCGTTCTGGCGATACTACCAGGACACCGGCGCCCGCAAATGGGGCCAGCCGTATCTGACACGGCGCTTCTTCACGCTGCTCGGCGAGACGATGGCGGACAAGGTGTTGCTGATCTTCGCGGATCGCGACGGCCGGCCGATCGCGGGGGCGCTCAACCTGATCGGCGCGGAGACGCTGTACGGCCGCTATTGGGGCTGTACCGAGGAGGTCCCGTTCCTCCATTTCGAGCTGTGCTATTACCAGGCGATCGACGCCGCGATCGCACGCGGGCTCAAGACGGTCGAGGCGGGCGCGCAGGGCGAGCACAAGCTCGCGCGCGGCTATGTCCCGGTGCCGACCTGGTCCGCGCATTACATTCCCGACCGCAATTTCCGCCGCGCGATTTCGGACTTCCTCGCGCGCGAACGCGCCTCGGTCGAGGCGGACCAAGACTATCTCGGCGAACTGACCCCGTTCCGCCGCGGCTGATCAGAACGGCGTCGGCATCGGGCGCGAGCGCAGGCGCAGCGATTCGTCGCTGACCTTGATCCCCGGCGCGCCATGATCGACGCGGAACAGCACGCTCGTCCCGTCGCGCCAGATCGGCACCAGCCCCTCGTTGAAGCGCGGGTCATAGGCGGGGGGACGGATCAGCCAGACATAGTCGAATGCGTTGCGCGGGAACCTGGCCATCGCCATGTTGATCGGACGCCACCATTCGCGCGGGCATTGCACGCTGGTGACGATTTGCGACGGATCGTGCGCGAAGCGTTGCGCGGGCAGGTAGCGCGTCGTCAGCAATTGCGCGCCCGCCATCGACCATTGGTCGTTGGTATAGGCGAGCCGCCGCTCGAGCGCGATGGCGGGCAGATGCTCGAGCCGGCTCATCACCCACGGGTTGCCGCATTGCTCGCCCACGAACGACACCAGCCGCGCGCCCACCGGCAGGCGTTCCAGCGCCTTGAGTTCGCGGTCGTAATCGTCCGCGAACATCCAGAAGCTGGCGGTCGTCGCGGCGATCCGCACCAGCACGAACGCCAGTCCCAGCGCCGCCAGCGTCGCGCTTCCGCGAATCGACAGACCGGGGCGGGGCCGCAGCGCGATCACCGCGATCCCCAGCATGAAGGGCGCAAGCCGCATGTCGGCATAGGCCGAGCCGAACACGATCCGCGGGAGCACGATGTAGACGAGCAGCAGGAACAGCGCGGACAGCAGCAGGTTGCGCGAATATTCGATGCTCGGGTCGCGGATCCCCTTGAACAGGATCAGCAGGACGACCGCGATCGAGGCGATGTCGAAGGTGACCCAGCGATCCTTGAACGTCATCGTCAGCCAGCGGATCTTGGCACGCCAGTCGAACCAGTCGGCGGTCTGCCCGCCGACATGTTCGCCGCTGCGCCACACCACCATCAGCACCAGCGGCAGCGCGAGCGGCAGGCAGCCGAGTCCGGCGAAGAACGCCGCCTTGACCCAGCTCTTGACCCCGTGCTCGCCGCGCGTGTCGTGCTGCCGGATCAATTCGCCCGAGAAGGCGAGCACACCGAGCACGCCCCAGCCAAAGGTGTGGCACAGCCACAAGGCGCAGGAGAAGGGCACGAAGATCGCCGCGCGCAACCGCAGATGCCCGAGCCGCGCCAGCCGCAGCCACAGCGCATAGGCGTTGAGCGCGATCGCCATCGACAGCGCGAAATTCACGAACCCGAACTGGATCGGATAGCTGTAGGCGATCGGCAGCGCGAACAGCGCGGTCGGGGGGATCCGCCCGTGCACCTCGCGCGCGATCCACAGATACCCCGTCACGATCAGCAGTGGGATCGTCATCACGATCAGCTTGACCGACAGTTCCAGCCCGAAAATCTTCGACAGCGGCACGATCAGGATGTCGATCCCGAGATTGCCGATCAGTTGCCAGCTGAAATTATACCAGTTGCCGAGCCACGGATGCTCGCCGATCGCAAGCTGGACGCGATAACGCCCCATGTGCCCGGGCAAGTCGACGAGCGGCGCGATTTCCGGGCGTACCAACGGAATGATCGCGACCAACGCCATCAGTGCGACGAACGCGCGTGTCTGCCACCAGTGGAGCGGTGCGGTATCCCCCTGCATCCCGGGCTCTTACCGCGTTGGTCCGGGTAGAAACAAGTCGCGTTCTACGGGCTTGCGATGGGCCGTCGGGAAACCGGCGCCCTCAATACATGTGCTGCCCGCCGTTGATGCTCAGCGTCGATCCGGTCACGAACCCGCCTTCTTCCGAACACAGGAAGGCGACGCCGCGCGCGATTTCGCTCGCCTGGCCGAGGCGGCCGACCGGAATCTTGGCGACGATCTTCTCGAGCACGTCGGCGGGGACCGCGGCGACCATGTCGGTGTCGATATAGCCCGGCGCGATCGCATTGACCGTCACCCCGGCACGCGCACCTTCCTGCGCCAGCGCCTTGGTAAAACCGTGGATGCCCGATTTGGCGGCGGCGTAATTGACCTGGCCATATTGCCCGGCCTGCCCGTTGATCGACCCGATGTTGACGATCCGCCCCCATTTGCGATCGCGCATCCCGGGGAACACGCCCTTCGCCATGTTGAAGCAGCCGCCGAGATTGGTGTCGATCACCTCTTTCCACGCCTGGTAGCTGAGCTTCATGATCGTGCCGTCGCGCGTGATGCCCGCATTGTTGACGAGCACGTCGACGGGGCCGAGCTGTTCGACCACGGCCGCGCAGCCCGCCTGGCATGCGTCATAATCCGATACGTCCCATTTGAACGCGGCGATTCCGGTCCGTTCGGTAAAGGCGCGCGCGCGCTCGTCATTGCCGGCATAATTGGCGGCGACGGTCATTCCGGCCTCTTGCAGCGCAAGGCTGATCGCCTCGCCGATCCCGCGGGTGCCGCCGGTTACGATCGCGACGCGTGCCATGCATACTCTCCTGATGGATCTTTCAGTCCCACGCCCTTGCTATGCGGGGTTGGCCCAGCCTTCAAGTTCGCGCGCCAGTAAAGTGCGCAACATTTTGATGCCGATCTCGCTGGCATTAAGGCACGGAATATACGCGAAATGGGTACCCCCCTTGCCTTCGAAGCTCTCGAGCCCGCGGATCGCGAGTTCCTCGAGCGTCTCGAGGCAGTCGGCCGAGAAGCCCGGCGCGAAGATCGCGACCTTCTTGATCCCCTGTGCGGGCAATGCCTCGAGCGTCAGGTCGGTCGCGGGCTCGAGCCACTTCGCCGGGCCGAAGCGCGACTGGAACGACACGATCAGCTTCTTGCCAAGCCGCTCGCCGAGCAACCGCCCGGTCTTCTGGCAATGGCAGTGATAGGGATCGCCGAGTTCGAGCGTCCGCTTCGGCATCCCGTGGAAACTCGCGATCAACGCGTCCGGCTCGAAATCGAGCGCGGCGACACCCGCCTCGATCGATTGCGCGAGCGCCTCGATATAGGCCGGCTCGTAGTAATAGGGCGGGAGCGTCCGCAGCGCCGGTTGCCAGCGCATCTTCGCCAGTTCGGCGAACGCCTTGTCGTTTGCGGTCGCGGTCGTCGCGGCGCAATATTGCGGGTAAAGCGGCGCGATCAGGATGCGGTCGCAGCCGGCGTCCTTCATCGCCTGCAGACGCTCGCCGATCGCGGGCTTGCCGTAGCGCATCGCCCAGTCGACCATCACGTCCGGCCCGAACGCGCCCTGCAGCGCAGTGTTCTGCGCCTTGGTGATCGCGGCCAGCGGCGAGCCGTCCTCGGTCCAGACCTGCGCATAGGCATGCGCCGACTTCTTGGGGCGGGTATTGAGAATGATCCCGCGCAGGATCGGCTGCCACAGCAGCGGCGGAATTTCGACCACGCGCCGGTCGGACAGGAATTCGCCGAGATAGCGTTTGACCGACCGCGTATCGGCGCCGTCGGGCGTGCCGAGATTGGTCAGCAGCACGCCGATCCGGCGCGGCTTGACCGGCGGATGGCCGGGAGGAAGAACAGCTTGCATCACTTGGTTCCCGGAACGAGCGGAAGACACCGCAAGCGATAGCCCGTAGCGGCTTGCAGCGCATTGGCAATCGCAGGCGCAACCGGTGGGACCGCGAGTTCGCTCACCCCCCCGGGATCGGCCTCGCTGGAGATCAGCTCGACCGTGATATCCGGCGTATCGGCGAGGCGTGGCAGGCCCAGATCGCCGAAACCGCGCGCGTCGGGCAGACCGCGTGTGAAACCGGTCGATCCCCCCGTCGCCGCCGCCATGCCGAACAGCAATCCGCCCTCGATCTGCTGGCGCACAAGATCGGGGTTGATCTGCCGTCCGCAATCGACCGCGGCGACGATCCGGTCGACGCTGACCGCCTGCCCTTCGCCGACATGCGCCTCGACCAGCACCGCGATATGGCTGCCGCGAAAGCTGTGGCAGGCGATCCCCTGCCCGCTTCCCGCGATCCCGCCCTCCCATCCGCCGAGGGATGCCGCGGTCGACAGGCACCGCGCCAGCCGCGCGTCGCCGCCGAGCATCCCGATCCGGTACGACAAGGGCTCGGTCCCCGCGAGATGCGCGAGTTCGTCGAGGAAACATTCGGTGAAGAAGGCGGTGTAACTATGCGCACCGGAGCGCCAGTGCCCGGTCGGGACGCCGATATCGGCGGGGTGATGGTCGACCGCATAGGCCGGCATCCGGTACGGCGGCACCGCACCCGCGATCGCATAGGGGTCACCCGATGGCGTCAGCGCGAGCGCCGTACGAAAACCCGCGTCCTGCGCGAACAGACGCGCAGCGACTTCCTGTCCGGTAGCGGGGGCGGCGATCCGGGCGCGCCAGCCGAGGATCTGGCCATTGGGACCAAGCCGCGCCGCCATGCGAGCCATCGCTGGCGGCCGGAAGCGATCGTGCAGCAGATCCTCGACCCGCGACCAGGTCAGCTGGACCGGACGCTTGAGCGTCACGGCGAGGATTGCCGCCTGCTCGGCGCAACGATGATCCAGATTGGCACCGAACGCGCCCCCCACCAGCATCGGGTGGACGACCACCCGGTCCGTCGCGATCCCCGCCGCCGCCGCGGCCGCATCGCGCGCCATCGCGGGGGCCAGCGTCGGCAACCAGAGCTCGAGCCGTCCATCGGCAAAGCGTGCGGTCGCGGTCATCGTCTCGACCGCGGCATGCGCGGCGAGCCCGACCTGATACTCGGCGGTGATCAACCGAGCGTCCTTGAACGTCGCATCGACGTCGCCGACCGCCGCCAGTCGCCTGCCCGGTGTATCGAGCGCGCCCTGCAGCGCCGCCCGGATCGTGGCACTGGTGACGATCGCGCCCTGCGTTTCGAACCGCGGGGCAAGCGCATCCAGCGCGCGGTTGGCTGCCCACCAATGATTGCCGATCGCGGCGACCCAACGGTCGTTGGTCACGACCTGAAGCACGCCGGGGATACGGTCTGCCGCGGCGCGATCGACCCGGACCAGCCGGGAACTGCCGCCCGGTGCTTGGCGGATGCTGGCGAAGACCATGTCGGGCAACCGCACGTCCCCCGCGAAATTGGCGGAGCCGTCGACCTTGGCGGGCGCATCGAGCCGGGGCAGCGATTGGCCCGACAGGCGGGTGTCGTCTTCGTTGACGCGCATCGGCAGGGCGTCGGGCAAGCTGCCGCGTACCGCTTCCGCCGCGAGATCGGCAAAGCGCAGCCGGTCCTTCCCGTGGAAGACGAACCCGCCCCGCGTGTCGCACGCTTGCCAGTCGACCTGCCAGCGCGCCGCCGCCACCTTGCACAACAACACGCGCGCCGCCGCGCCCGCCTGGCGGAGGTCATCCTCGAACGTGCGGACCGAACTCGACCCGGCGGTGACCATCATCCCGATCCGCACGGCATGCGCGTCGCGCCACCGTCCCGCCACCGTATCGCGCGCGGTTTCGAACAGCTCGTCGGCGCCCAGCGCATTGGCATAGAGCGGGTTGAGCGGTGCGGGTTCGACCGCGATCGTCCGCCAGTCCGCGCCCAGTTCATCCGCGACGATCTGCGGCAAGGCGGTATAGACTCCTTGCCCATGCTCGGCCTGCGGCACCGCGACCGTGACATGCCCGTCATCACCGATCTTGATCCAGGCGCCAAAGATCGTCTCGCCCGTGTCGGCGGTCAGATTGGGCAAATAGTGCCGCGGCCATAATGCCCAGGCGAGGATCAGCCCGACGCCCGCCCCGCCGCCGATCAACAGTCCGCGACGGGTGACCCCGGCGGCAGGGGGCGATGAGGGCAGACGCGGGCGCATTGTGGTCGCTGTATCGCGGTGATCGGGCCGGGGAAAGCGCGAGACGTCGTTTGCTGTGCGGTTCGTCCGGTCGAGCGGGAGGACGGTTGCTCCCGCCCGAGCCCTCGGGCCAAATGCCATCCGCTCCGCGCGGGCAGGGTTCCACGCCGGCTGACCGTGCGATGCGGGGCGACCATCCGTTGCGCTATACCCCCACGCCAGCCTGTTCCGCCGCCACGAGCGCGCGATACGACGTGCGTAGCGTGACCTTGTCGATCTTCTCCGTCCCCAGCCGCGGCAGCGGCGTATCGACGATCCAGATCCGTTGCGGCACCTTGAACGCGGCGACATGCGCGAACAGGAAGGCCGAGAGTTCGTCGACACTTACCCGCTGATCCGCGCGCAACTGGACGACCGCGCCGGGCACTTCGCCGTAGCGCTCGTCGGGCAAGCCGAACACCGCCGCCTCGGCCACGCTCGGATGCTGGTAGATCGTCGCCTCGACCTCCTGACAGGAGATGTTCTCGCCGCCGCGGATGATGATGTCTTTCTTGCGATCGACGATGAAGAGATAGCCGTCCGCGTCGAGATAGCCGATGTCCCCGGTCAGGAAGTAGCGGTCGGCGGTAAAGGCGGCGGCGGTCGCATCGGGACGGCCGTAATATTCGCGAAAATTGCAGATCGAGCGGATCGCGACTTCGCCGCGCAGCCCCTGCGCCACGGGCTGCCCGCTATCATCGAGGATCGCGAGATCGACCAGCGGCGCGGAGGCGCGCCCGGTCGAATTGGGCTTGTCGAGGTAATTGTCGCGGAAATTGCCGCAGCCGATGCCGTTGGTTTCGGTCAGGCCATAGCCGAGCAGGGGCTTGGGACCGCCCATCTCGTCCGCGATGCGGCGAACGTGCTCGACCGGGCGTGGTGCGCCCCCTGCGGCAAAATCGGTGACCGTCGACAGATCGTAATGACCGCGGTTGGGGTGCGTCAGGATCTCGAAGCTCATCAAGGGAACGCCGACGAAATAGCTGACCGTCTCGGCCTGGATCAGCCGCATCGCTTCCTCGGCATCCCATTTGGGCATCAGCACCAGCTTTCGTCCCATCGCGAAACTCTGGAGGAAGACCGGGACCTCCGCGGTGACGTGGAACAGCGGCACGTTGAGCAGGGTCGCGGGTTGGCCCTCGGGCGGACTGCCGTCCTGCGTCGCGATGCTCAGCATCATCAGCGCCTGCGCGAGATAGTTGAACACGCCTTGCGTCACGGCGCGGTGGTCGCTGATCGCGCCCTTCGACTGGCCGGTCGAGC
Organism: Sphingomonas sp. TREG-RG-20F-R18-01; assembly: GCF_022662475.1. GTDB lineage: Bacteria > Pseudomonadota > Alphaproteobacteria > Sphingomonadales > Sphingomonadaceae > Sphingomonas. Next base: position 311,042 of record NZ_JAKNQQ010000002.1, on the reverse strand, counting down.
CCGAGGTGAACAGGATCGTCCCGGCATCCTCCGGCGCGACCACGGGGAGCGCGACATCCGCCGGATCCAGGCCGGCAAGCGCCGCCTTCAACGGCAGGGTGTCGTCGATCGTCACGATCGGTACGCCGAGTCCGTCGATCGCCGCGATCCGGCGGGCACGGGTCGGATCCGCAAACACCAGGCTGCATTCGACATCGGTCATCGCCGCGCCGAGTTCCTCGGCCTGCCACCAGCCGTTGAGCAGCGTGGCCACGCCACCCGCCATCACGATCCCCATGTAGAGCACGATCCACGACGGCGAATTGCGCATCGCGATCCCCACGCGGTCGCCAGGCAGGATCCGGTAATGCGCGACCAGCGCCTGCGCGACGCAGTGGGCCGCGCGGTGGACCTGCGCGAAGGTGAGCCGTTCGTCGCCCGCGACGAGGAAGGTCTTGTCGGCATGTTCGGCGCAATAATGCGCGAAATAGGGCGGCAGCGTCTGCGGAACCCCGGTGATGATCGGGAGATCCAGACCATCGACCGAAACGCGCCCGACGGCCAGCGGACCGCCCGGTCCCGTCAACGCGGCGAGGGTCGCATCCATACGGCCGTCCAATATGCTCGGCATCTCATTCTCCGTTTCGTCTTGTCGCTTGGTCTTGTCGCCAGTCGCCTTTATGGAGGCGCAAATCCCAGGGGAAAAGCCTTGATCCTGACTGCCGCCCTACCCCTGCTCGCCGATGCGACGACCGCCGCCACCGCCGCTGGAGCGGGCGGCCATTTGCGGTTCGAGGACCTGCACCTCAACCCGGTCGCGCTCGACCTGCATTTCTTCCAGATCAAATGGTATTCGCTTGCCTATATCACCGGCATCCTGGTCGGCTGGTGGTATCTGCTCAAGCTGATCGCGCAGCCGGGAAGCCCGATGGCGCGGCGGCATGTCGACGATCTGGTGTTCTACGCGACGCTCGGGATCATCCTCGGCGGGCGGCTCGGATACGCCATCTTCTATGCGCCCGACATGCTGCTCAGCCCGTGGCGGCTGATCCGGCTGTGGGACGGGGGCATGTCGTTCCACGGCGGGATGATCGGCACGTCGATCGGGATCATCCTGTTCGCGCGCAAGGAAAAGCTCGATTGGCTGCGGATCCACGATTATCTGGCGTGCGCGGTGCCGTTCGGGCTGTTCTTCGGGCGGATCGCGAACTTCATCAACGGTGAGCTGTGGGGCAAGCCGTCGAACGTCGCCTGGGCGATCATCTTCCCGCGCACCGGCAACGACGTGCCCCGCCACCCGAGCCAGTTGTACGAGGCGGGGCTCGAGGGAATCGCGCTGTTCGCGATCCTGTGGTTCGCCTTCTGGCGCACCAAGGCGCGCTATGAGCCGGGGCGGCTCGTCGGGCTGTTCCTGGTCGGCTACGGGCTCGCGCGCTTCACGGTCGAGTTCTTCCGCGAACCCGATTCACAGTTCAGCGGCACCTTCTTCGCGACGACGATCCACATGGGGCAGGTGCTGACGCTGCCGATGATCCTCGGCGGCCTGTATCTGGTCGCGACCGCCAAGGGGCGGCGTACGCGAGTCGTGCCGATCGCGGGGGATGCAAGCGTCGCTTGACCGGCGGCCCCTGGACCCGTCACCCCGGCGAAGGCCGGGGCCGTCCGGTTATCCAGGCGCGACGGTACGACGAAGCGCTGTATCGCCGGACACGCCGCCCAACATGGCGGCCCCGGCCTTCGCGAGGTCTCTGCGAAAGTTGGAGTTACCGACGTGTCACTTGCTGTTTTCCCGCGAAGGCGGGAATCCAGAGCCCAGCAGAACAACGGCTTACAGTTCTTGCTACTCCTGGACTCCCGCCTTCGCGGGAGAACCGCGATGGTTTCGCATAGGTCATGCCTTCGCCGGGGTGACGGTAGCGTGGTGGAGGGCGACGCACGGGACAGCCCCCTATCCACCACGCTTGCGGACCGCGCCGTGGCGGGGCATTGCGCGCCGACGATGACGGACGATACACCTTCCCAGACCCCGCCTGCTCCCCTCGCCGACCGGCTCGCCCGCGCGATCACGCTCGCGGGGCCGATCTCGATCGCGCAGTTCATGGCGGCGGCGAACCAGCAGTATTATGCGACGCGCGATCCTCTGGGCGCGGGCGGCGACTTCACCACGTCGCCCGAGATCAGCCAGATGTTCGGCGAACTGATCGGGCTGTGGGGTGCCGACCTGTGGGACCGCGCGGGACGCCCGGAGGCCGCCTGGGTCGAGCTCGGCCCGGGGCGTGGCACGCTTTCCGCCGATGCGCTGCGCGCCGGGCGCAAGGCGGGGTTCGCGCCGCCGGTGCATTTCGTCGAGACCAGCCCGGTCTTGCGCACCGCGCAGCAGGAGCGCGTCGCGGACGCGGCGTTCCATGATTCGATCGACACGCTCCCGACCGATCGCCCGCTGATCGTCGTCGCCAACGAATTCTTCGACGCGCTGCCGATCCGCCAGCTTGTGAAAGGTGCGGCGGGGTGGTTCGAGCGGCTGGTCGCGTGCCAGGACACGCTGTTCCTCCCGATCGCGGGCACGCAGGTGCCCGACGGCGTCATCCCCGAAGCCTTGCGCGACACCGCCAACGGCGCGGTGATCGAAACCTCTCCCGCGAGTGTCGCGATCCTGCGCGGGCTCGCGCAGCGGATCGTCGCGCAGGGCGGCGCGCTGCTGATCGTCGATTATGGCTATAACGGCCCCGCGATCGGCGACACGTTGCAGGCGGTGCGCGGCCACGCCTTCGCCAACCCGTTCGATGCGCCGGGCGAGCAGGACCTGACCGCGCATGTCGACTTCGGCACGCTCGGCGCGGCGGCGCTGGTCGAGGGCGCACGGGTCGAGGGGCCGGTCGACCAGGGCGCGTTCCTCGCGGCACTCGGGATCGATGCGCGCGCCGCCGCGCTGTCCAAGGCAGCGCCCGACCGCGCGGACGGGATCGCTGCCGACAAGGCCCGGCTAACCGAGGCGATGGGTACGCTTTTTCAGGTCCTTGCGGTGTCGGCACCCAATTGGCCGACACCTGCGGGGTTCGCATGATCCAGTATCGCGACGCACGAACGATCGATGGCCCCGCACTCGCCGCGATGGCGCGCGAGTCGTTCACCGAGACGTTCGGGACACTGTACGATGCGAAGGACCTGAACGCGTTCCTCGACGAGGCGTTCGGGCCGAACGGCTTGCCGTCGCAACTGTCCGACCCCGATTTCGCGATCCGCCTAGCGCTCGACGACGGCAAGATCATCGGCTTCGTCAAGATGGGGCCGGTCACCTTCCCCGGCGAATGGCGCCCCGATGCGATCGAACTGTACCAATTTTACGTGCTCTCCCCGTGGCATGGCAGCGGCGTCGCGCAGGAGATGATGGCGTGGGCGCTCGACCATGCGCGCAGCCACGGCGCACGCGAGGTGATCCTCAGCGTCTATGTCGACAACCACCGCGCGCACCGTTTCTACGAACGCTATGGCTTTCGCGATATCGGGCGGATCGCGTTCCGCGTTGGCACGACGGTGGATGACGACAATCTGATGCGGCTGGTGCTGTGACCCCTGACAAGAATCTCGTTCCGGTCATTCGTGCGCGCACGCTGGAGGGCGTCGCACACGGCTTCCTCGGGCGTGAGGGCGGCGTTTCGACCGGGGTCCATGCCGGGCTCAACGTCGGGCTTGGGTCGGACGACGATGCCGCCGCAATCGCCGAGAACCGCGTGCGTGCGACCGACGCGGTGCTGCCCGGCGCGGCGCTCGTCACGCTCTTTCAGGTCCATTCGGGCGACTGCATCACCGTCACCGCGCCGTTCGCGGACGACCAGCGCGCGCGCGCCGACGCGCTCGTCACGGATCGCCCCGGCCTCGCGCTCGGCATCCTCACCGCGGATTGCGCCCCCGTCCTGTTCGCGGATGTCGCGGCGGGGGTGGTCGGCGCGGCGCATGCGGGGTGGAAAGGCGCGATCGGCGGGGTGACCGACTCGACGATCGCCGCGATGGAAGCGCTCGGCGCGCGGCGCGATCGCATCACCGCCGCGATCGGCCCGTGCATCGCGCGCGCGAGTTATGAGGTGGACGATGCCTTCGCTCGGCGGTTCGAGCAGGACGACCCCGCCAACGAACGCTTCTTCGCACCGGCGCGGGCTGGGCATCACCAGTTTGATCTCGAATCCTATGTCGTCCACCGGCTCGCCGCCGCCGGCCTCACCCGGATCGCCGCGCTCGGGCTCGATACCTATGCGGACGAGACGCGCTTCTACAGCTACCGCCGCGCCACGCATCGCGGGGAGCCCGGCTATGGGCGGCAGATCGCGCTGATTGGTCTGGGCGCGGAGACGGTCCGCGCCTGAGAGGGCGCGTTTCTCCATCCGTTCGTTTCGGGCGCAGCCGAGCGATGGTAGAGCGAGTCGCCCGCAATCGTCTGTCTCGCTCCTGGGCCCCGGCCTGCGCCGGGGAAGCGGAAGTGTAGCGAGCGCACGCCCACCGAAAACGCCCTTCCCCGGCGAAGGCCGGGGCCCAGTAGCGACGGCCGAGGTAACGAAGCGCATCCGCCCGCAATCCCCTGTCTCGCTCCTGGGCCCCGGCCTGCGCCGGGGAAGCGGAAACGTGGCAAGCGCGCGCCCACCGAAAACTTCCTTCCCCGGCGAAGGCCGGGGCCCAGGAGCGACGGTCGAGGTAACGAAGCACAGTCGCCCGCAATCGTCTGTCTCACTACTGGGCCCCGGCCTGCGCCGGGGAAGCGCAAACGTGGCGAACGCACGCCCACCAAAAACTTCCTTCCCCGGCGAAGGCCGGGGCTCAGTAGCGCAGATGGGAGTAACGAAGCACAGTCGCCCGCAATCGCCTGTCTCGCTCCTGGGCCCCGGCCTCCGCCGGGGAAGCGGAAACGTGGCGAGCGCGCGCCCACCAAAAACTTTCTTCCCCGGCGAAGGCCGGGGCCCAGCAGCGAAGGCCAAGGTAACGATGCGCGGCCGCCTGCCCAGAAACCCGCCACACGGCAGGCCTCCCGACATCCCCCGAAACGAACGCATTACAGGGTGGAATCCCCGCCCCGGACACGCGGCATGGTATCAAATGACACTATCCCGCGTTACGGAGGAGCATATCCTTCATAAGGCAGGACCTATTTCATGGCGCAGACCCCCACTCCCCCGATCGACGCGACCGGCGCGGACGAAGCCGACCTGACCGGCGTCGCGCCGCGCACCAAGGCCAAGCCCTCGGTCGAGAAGATCGGCGACCGCAAGCTCAAGCCGTCGACGCTGATGATGGGCCACGGCTATGATCCGATGCTGTCGGAAGGCTCGCTGAAACCCCCGATCTTCGCGACCTCGACCTACGTCTTCCCCAATGCCGCCGCGGGCAAGCGCCATTTCGAGGGCGTCACCGGCAAGCGTCCCGGCGGATCGCAGGGTCTCGTCTATTCGCGCTTCAACGGTCCCAATCAGGAGATCCTCGAGGATCGTCTCGGCGTGTGGGAAGAAGCCGAGGACGCACTCGTCTTCTCGAGCGGCATGTCCGCGATCGCGACGCTGATGTTGTCGATGGTCAAGCCCGGCGACACGATCGTCCATTCGGGCCCGCTTTATGCGGCCACCGAGACGCTGATCGCGCGCATTCTCGGGCGCTTCGGGGTCCAGTGGCTCGACTTCCCGGCGGGCGCGACTCGCGAGGAGATCGACGCGGTGATGACCAAGGCGGCGACCGGCAATGTCGCTTTGATCTATCTCGAAAGCCCCGCCAACCCGACCAACGCACTGGTCGACATCCAGGCGGTGCGCGCGAGCCGCGACGCGATCTTCACCGGCGAGAACAAACCGCCGATCGCGATCGACAACACCTTCCTCGGGCCGCTCTGGCTCAAGCCGCTCGAACATGGCGCGGAGATCGTCGTCTATTCGCTCACCAAATATGCCGGCGGGCATAGCGATCTGGTCGCGGGCGGCGTGCTGGGTTCCAAGGAGCACATCAACACGATCCGGCTGATGCGCAACACGATCGGCACGATCTGCGACCCCAACACCGCGTGGATGCTGATGCGCAGCCTCGAGACGCTCGAACTGCGGATGAGCCGCGCGGGCGAGAATGCGGTCAAGGTTTGCGCCTTCCTGCGCGATCATCCTAAGGTCGAGCGAGTCGGTTATCTCGGCTTCCTCGCCGATACGCCGGGCATGGAGCGTCAGGCCGACATCTATGCACGCCACTGCAGCGGCGCGGGATCGACCTTCTCGCTGATCGTGAAGGGCGGCGAGACCGAGGCGTTCGCGTTCCTCGACGCGCTCAAGATCGCCAAGCTCGCGGTCAGCCTCGGCGGGACCGAGACGCTCGCGTCGCATCCGGCGGCAATGACGCATTTGTCGGTGTCGGACGAGCGCAAGCAGGCGCTCGGGATCACTGACAATCTCGTGCGCATCTCGATCGGTGTCGAGGATCCGGACGATCTGATCGCCGACTTCGCGCAGGCACTCGATTCGATCTGACGCGTTCATCCACGGATCAGGCGGGTGCGCTTACGCGCATCCGTCGGTTCTTCGTGGAAGGCGATCAGCATGCGAGCATTTGTAATGGCAGCGGCGGCAGTGGCCGCGCTGCTCCCGGTGGCGGCCACGGCCGCGATCCCCAAGGGTGTGTGGACCAACCCCAGGAAGAGCGTCCGCGTGGTGTTCCAACCGTGCGGCGACGCGATCTGCGGCAAGGTGATCGCCGCCACCCCGCAAGCCGAGGCGGATGCCAAGCGCGGCGGTGGTGCCCCGCTGGTCGGCGCGATGCTGTTCCAGGATTTCCGCCAGGGCGACTCTGGGATGTGGTTCGGCTCGGTGCTGGTGCCCGACCTCGGGCAGACGATCTCGGGGACGATCCGGCAGGTCGATGCCAATACGCTGGTCGGCGAGGGCTGTGTGATCGCCAACATCGGCTGCCGCACGCAAACCTGGACGCGGGTAAAGTAGGGCCGCCTCCCGGCGACTGTCGTCACCCCGGCGAAGGCCGGGGCCGCCACGGTATCTGAAAGGCAGTCGGACAAAGACGCAGCCGAAGCGCACACAATGCAGCGGCCCCGGCCTCCGCCGGGGTGACGACAGCGGCCACCCGGCCCCGACGAACCACCGCGGGACGCTACCCTCAGCCGTCGCCGACGCGCTCGATATCCGCGCCGACCGCGCTCAGCTTCTCCTCGAGCCGCTCATACCCGCGGTCGAGATGATATACGCGGCTCACCTGGGTCTCGCCCTCGGCCACCAGCCCCGCGATGATCAGGCTCATCGACGCGCGCAGGTCGGTCGCCATCACCGGCGCGCCGACCAGCCGGTCGACCCCGTGCACGACCGCGGTGCGCCCCTGGACGCGAATGTCCGCGCCCATCCGTGCCAGTTCCGGCACGTGCATGTAGCGGTTCTCGAAGATCGTCTCGGTCAGCGTGCTTTCGCCGGGGGCCATGCACAGCATCGCCATCAACTGTGCCTGCATGTCGGTCGCGAAGCCCGGGAACGGCGCGGTCGACGCCGTCACCGGCCGGAGCGGGCCGTTGGCCTCCACGAACAGATTCTCGCCGCGTTCCTCGACCGTGACGCCCGCTTGGCGGAGCGCCTCGATCGTCGCGATCATGTCGCTGGCCTTCACGCCGACCAGTTCGAGCGCCCCGCCCGTGATCGCCGCCGCACAGGCATAGCTGCCCGCCTCGATCCGGTCGGGCATCACGCGATAGGTCGCGCCATGAAGCCGGTCGACGCCTTCGATCTCGAGCGTGCTCGTACCAATGCCCGAAATCTTCGCGCCCATTGCGACGAGCAGGTTGCACAGGTCGACGATCTCGGGCTCGCGTGCCGCATTCTCGATCCGGCTGCCGCCCTTCGCGAGCGACGCCGCCATCACGACATTCTCGGTCGCGCCGACCGACACGACCGGGAAGGTGTACGTCCCGCCCGACAGCCGCCCGCCCGGCGCGATCGCCTTGACATAGCCCGCCGCCATTTCCAGCTGCGCGCCGATCGCCTCCAGCGCCTTCAGGTGGAGGTCGATCGGGCGATTGCCGATCGCGCAACCGCCCGGGAGCGACACCGTCGCCTCGCCCGCGCGCCCGAGCAGCGGGCCGAGCACGAGGATCGACGCGCGCATTTTCCGCACGATGTCATACGGCGCTTCGGTCGCGGTCAGCTTGCCCGCGCGGATCGTCATCACGCGACCGAAATCCTCGGGTCGTGCACCCTCGATCCGGGTCGAGCAGCCGAGCTGGTTGAGCAGATGCCCGAAACTGTCGACGTCGGCGAGCCGCGGCAGGTTGCGCAACGTCACCGGCTCCTCGGTCAGCAACGCGCACGGCATCAGCGTGAGCGCGGCGTTCTTCGCGCCGGAGATGGGGAGACGGCCAGAGAGGCGGTTACCGCCCCGAATGAGAATACGGTCCATCGATCTCGTTTATCGCCTTGCCCCGCGCGCGCAAGCTGCCGCGCAGCGAATACCGGTCGAACGGATCGTAGCCACGTTGATCGACTTTAATGCAATGTTCCGGCCACGCTGCTTTGTGACAGAAGAACAAGGGGTGATCACCGCGTGCCAGGAAGTTGTTTCGCCGAGCGTCTCGGCGATGTGGTTGAACTGACGGCGTCGGAGCACGAGGCGCTCGGGCGCCTGGAGGAGCGCGAGCGGGCGCTTCGGCGCAACATGACGTTGCAACGCGAAAACGACCGCGCGAACGAAATCTATATCCTGCGCAAGGGCACGGTGATGAGCTCGGTCCTGCTGGACGACGGCAGCCGCCAGATCCTGCGGTTTCATTTCGCGGGAGACCTGCTTGCGGTGTCGAACATCATCTACGGGGATGCGACCGAGACGATCACCGCGCTGAGCGATTGCGTGGTCTGCCCGTTCGAGCGGACCGCACTCAGCGCCCTGATGTTCGAACACCCCCGGATCGCCGCGCTGATCCTGGTCTACAACCAGATCGAACGCGCCGCCCTGACCGACCGGCTGGCCGCGCTGGGACGAACCTCCGCCAAGACGCGCGTAGCGGCGATCCTGATCGAGATCCGCAACCGGATCCGGGTGCTGGACCGTACCGTCACGAGCAGCTTCACGCTCGGCCTGACGCAGGAGGAGATCGGCGATGCCACGGGGCTGACGGCGGTTCACGTGAACCGGATGCTTCGGCAACTCGAGGAGGAGGGGATGATCGCGCGGGAAGCAGGACGGGTCCAGTTCCTCGACGAGCGCGGATTGACCCGTGCCGCCAATTTCGTCGATCGCTACGCCAACCTGGACCTGGGCTGGCTTCCCGCGGGGCGCTGACGCCCCGACCGCAGGGTCAGGCCTTTTCGAGCATGCACTGCAACGGATGCTGGTTCTGCCGCGCGAAGTCGAGCACTTGCGCCACTTTGGTCTCCGCGACCTCATAGCTGAAGATGCCGCACACGCCGACGCCCTTCTGGTGCACGTGGAGCATCACGCGAGTCGCCGCTTCCATGTCCATGCGGAAGAATCGCTGGAGCACGAGGACGACGAATTCCATCGGCGTATAATCGTCGTTGAGCAGCAACACCCGATACGGCGTCGGCTGCTTGGTCTTGGAGCGCGTCCGCGTGGCGACTCCGGTGCTGCCATCACGATCGGAATCGTCGGTTCCGTCGTCGCGGCGCTCAGCCATGGAGATGAGAAAGGGGTGGGTCATGCAGCGCTAAAATATGGCATTGCAACCGGTCAGGGCAAGGGGTTCGCGCAAACGAAAAGGGCGGCTCCGATCCGGAACCGCCCTTTGCCGTTACAAAAGGGAACGCTCAGGCGGCGACCTTGACCTTTTCGACCGCAACCGCGACCCGGTTCGAGATCGGCTGTGCGATTTCGCCGAGCAGCTTGACATAGCCTTCGGTGAACTTGGCGGTCTCGGCCATCATCGAATCCATCGCCTGCTTCGTCATCTCGCTGTGCAGCTTGAAGAACTCGGTCGGCGACTTGATCGACGCGAACTGGCTCGCGGTGGTGCTGGCCTTCTCGACCGTGGAGCGGACATAATCGCTGGTATAGCGCGCGATGTCCTCGGCGCCCTTCGCAGCGATCTTGCTCGACTCGACGACTGCTTCGAGGTTGCCCTTCGAAAACTCGTTCATGTCGGCGATCATTTTCGATCCCTTCTCCATCGCGGTCTTCGCGCGATCGTTGACGTCGGCAAACATCGTCTTCGCCTGGGTCTGCGCGGTGTCGGCAGCGGTATTGATCGTGGCGTCCATGGTGCTCATTTCCTTCTGCAAGACGGCCGTCGCGGGCGCGATGGCGGGGGTTGGAGGTGAAACAGGTTCCGGGGCAACCGGCCCGGCAACAACGACAGGCGACGGGGTCGCCGGCTCGGCCTGAGCCACCGGCTCCGGTGACGGCGACGGCACGCCGACTGGCGCAACGACCTTGGCGAGATCGCGAACGTCGGGCGAAGCCTTGGGAGCTACCGCAGGCTTCGGCGCGGGCTTGTTCGCGACCGGCTTGGCGATAGCGGTGGGTGAGGCAACAAACGGTACCGGTGGCACGTCCGACTCGATGCCGGCAGCCGATGCGATCGACTTTGCAATTCCCTTGGACGGGGCGGACTTAGGGCCTTTGGTGGCCATGACCGTTTCTCCTGCAACGCTGTTGTTGCAGTGCAATATAGTTGACAATGATCCTAGTTGCAACAGGCGTGTTGCAGTGCAGCATCCAGATTTCGACGTGTCAGGCGTCTGAAAAGGCTCACTTATCGGGTTCGTACGTAGATTCCCGGAGCATCGCCGAGCGGGACGAGCATTCCCTCCCCCGGCGTACGGGATCCGGTTGCGGGAACCTGCTCCTGCCCGATCGCGCGAAGCCATTCCAGCCAGTCCGGCCACCAGCTGCCCTTGGTCTCCCGCGCTCCGGCAACAAACGCCTCGAAATCGTCGACAGGGGTGTCATTGCGCCAATATTGGTACTTCCCGGCTGAAGGTGGGTTCACCACACCCGCGATATGCCCCGATCCGGCGAGGACGAACCGCCGCGGTCCGGTAAGGTGCCGCATCATCGCCCAGACGCTTTCGGGCGGCGCGATATGATCCTCGCGCCCGGCCTGGATATAGGCCGGCGTGGCGACCTTCGACAGGTCGATCGGCGTGCCCAGCGCGGTCATCTCGCCCGGCTTGGCGAGGCGATTGTCGCGGTACAGGTCGGTCAGATAGGCGATGTGCCAGGCCGCCGGCAGGTTGGTCGTGTCACCGTTCCAGTGAAGCAGGTCGAACGGCGCATAGTCCTTGCCGAGCAGGTAGTTGTTGGTGACATAGTTCCAGATCAGGTCGCGCCCGCGCAGCTGGTTGAACACCGCCGCCATGTAGCGCCCATCGAGAAAGCCGTCCGGCGTCAGCGAACGGATCAGCGCGAGCTGCTCGTCCGAGACGAAGTGGAGCAGCTCGCCCGCCTTTTCGAAATCGACCTGCGCGGTGAAGAAAGTGGCACTCGCGACCTTGTCCGCTTCGCCCCGCGCCGCGAGGATCGCGAGCGTCGCGGCCAGCGTCGTTCCCGCCACGCAATAGCCGATGGTATGGACCGCCGGCACGTCGAGCCCGCTGCGGATGGTGTCGATCGCCTCGATCTGCGCGGCGATGTAATCGTCCCACACGACATGCTTCATCGTCGCGTCGGCGGAGCGCCACGACACCATGAAGACCGTGATCCCCTGCTCCACCGCCCAGCGGATGAAGCTCTTCTCGGGGCTGAGGTCGAGGATGTAGAAGCGGTTGATCCACGGCGGAAAAATCACCAGCGGCGTCGCCAGTACGGTCTCGGTCGTCGGGCTGTACTGGATCAGCTCGTACAGGTCGGTGCGTAGCACCACCTTGCCTGGCGTCATCGCAATGTTGCGGCCGAGCTCGAAGGCACTCTGGTCGGTATGCGTCAGCTGCCCCTTGCCGAGATCGGCGAGCATGTTCTGCAAACCCTTGAGCAGATTCTCGCCGCGCGTCGCGATCGTCTTCTCGAGCACTTCGGGGTTGGTGGCGGGGAAGTTGGTCGGGCTCATCGCATCGAGGAAGCCGCGCGCCGCAAAACGCATCTGCTCGCGCTGCCGCTCGTCGACGCCCTGCAGCGCATCGACCTGCGCCAGCATCGTGTCCGCCACCAGGAAATAGCTCTGGCGGATGAAGTCGAACACCGGGTCCTCGTGCCAGCGCCTGTCCTTGAAGCGCTTGTCGCGCGCCTGGTCGGGCGACTCGGCGCGCGGGGCAGGCGTCGCCGGATCGAGCATGCGTTGCCACAGCGTCAGGCTGTCGGTCCAGAAATCACGCGTGCGCGCGAGCGTCGCAGGATCGGTCAGCCCCGGGATCGGCGGAAGCAGCGCGTCGCCCGCGGTCATCGTCGCCAGCCCCTGCTCGAGCATCATCTGCTGCGCGCGGCCCAGCACCCAGGTCCAGTGCTGCATGTCGGCGAGGCTGGGCAGCGCGCCGGTCGGTTGGGTCGTATCCGAATCGGCCATGGCATCCTCGATCCTGTTTGCGCTCTTCTACCGCGCGTGCGCGGCGCCGTCATGCCGGATCGCGCCGACTATCAACCGCTTGGGCGCATTGGGAAGTTCCGAACTATGCTGACTGGGATCTACCTCCCGTTCGTTTCGAGCGAAGTCGAGAAACCTGCACTGTGCCCGGTTTCTCGACTTCGCTCGAAACGAACGGACAGAGGGAAGTCGGCAAGAATAGCCCGCATTACCCCTCGCAACAGCTCTGGGGTGACGAAGCGCGTGCGATTGGCGTAAGGATCGGTCTCCTCAAGCCGGGTTTCGCGCAATGTCCGACGATTTCTACCGCATCAAACGCCTGCCGCCCTATGTCATCGCCGAAGTCAACGCGATGCGCGCGGCGGCGCGTGCGAGCGGCGAGGACATCATCGATCTCGGCATGGGCAACCCCGATCTGCCGCCGCCGCCGCATGTCATCGACAAGCTCGTCGAGGTGGCGCGCAAGCCCGACGCGCACGGCTATTCGCAGTCCAAGGGCATCCCCGGGCTGCGCAAGGCGCAGGCGAATTACTACGGTCGTCGCTTCGGGGTCGATCTCGATCCCGAGACCGAAGTCGTCGTGACGATGGGATCGAAGGAAGGCCTCGCCAGCCTCGCGACGGCAATCACCGCGCCGGGCGACGTCGTGCTCGCGCCCAACCCGTCCTATCCGATCCACACCTTCGGCTTCATCATTGCAGGGGCCACGATCCGCGCGGTGCCGACCACGCCCGACGAAGCCTATTTCGAATCGCTCGAACGCGCGATGGCGTTCACCGTCCCGCGCCCGTCGGTGCTGGTGGTCAACTATCCGTCCAACCCGACCGCCGAGGCGGTCGACCTCGCCTTTTACGAACGTCTCGTCGCGTGGGCGAAGGAGAATCAGGTCTGGATCCTCTCCGACCTCGCCTATTCCGAGCTCTATTACGACGGAAACCCGACGCCCTCGATCCTGCAGGTGCCGGGTGCGAAGGACATTGCGGTCGAATTCACCTCGCTGTCGAAAACCTATTCGATGGCGGGCTGGCGGATCGGCTTCGCGGTCGGCAATGCCAAGCTGATCGCCGCCATGGCGCGAGTAAAGTCGTATCTCGATTATGGCGCATTCACCCCGATCCAGGCGGCGGCGTGCGCCGCGCTCAACGGGCCGCAGGACATCGTCGAGACCAACCGTCAATTGTACCACAAGCGCCGCGACGTGCTGGTCGAGAGCTTTGGCCGTGCCGGCTGGGATATTCCCTCGCCGCACGCCTCGATGTTCGCCTGGGCACCGCTTCCGCCAGCACTCGCGCACCTAGGTAGCCTTGAGTTCTCCAAACAATTGCTGACAAGCGCCAACGTCGCGGTTGCGCCAGGGGTTGGCTATGGCGAGAACGGAGAAGGCTTTGTGCGGATCGCGATGGTCGAGAACGAACAGCGGTTGCGGCAGGCCGCGCGCAACGTGAAGAAGTATCTCCAGTCGATGGGCGTCAACACGCCAAGCGCCAAGGCCGGTTGACCCCAGCCGGATGATCAATCCCCTGTATTCGATGGCCGGCGTCCTCGTCGGCCTGGTCGTCGGGCTGACCGGCGTCGGCGGCGGATCGCTGATGACGCCGCTGCTGGTGCTCGTCTTCGGTTTCCATCCCGCAACCGCGGTCGGGACCGATCTGCTCTACGCGTCCGCGACCAAGACCGTCGGGACGACCGTGCACGGCTGGCGCGGCACGGTCGACTGGGGCGTGGTCGGGCGGCTTGCCGCGGGCAGCGTGCCCGCGGCGCTGCTGACCCTGGTGATCCTCCATTATGAAGGCGAGCGGTCGGCGAACACCGGGCATGTCATCTCGGTCGTGCTCGGGATCACGTTGCTGTTGTCGGGGATCGCGACGCTGCTGCGGCGGCGGATCGTCGCCGCGCTGGCGCAACGGCTGGGCATGGTCGGCACGCGGCGGCAGGCGCGCCTGACGATCGTGCTCGGCGCGGTGCTGGGCGTGCTTGTGTCGCTGACCTCGGTCGGGGCGGGGGCACTCGGAATGACCGCGTTGCTGATCCTTTACCCGACGCTGCCGATCAACCGGCTGGTCGGATCGGACATCGCGCATGCGGTACCGCTGACCCTGCTCGGCGGCATCGGCCACTGGATCCTCGGCTCGGTCGATGGCGCGCTGCTCGTCTCGCTGCTGCTCGGATCGATCCCCGGGATCGTCGTCGGGAGCCTGATCGCGACGCGCGTCTCGGACCGCATACTGAGCCCCATTCTCGCGGTCGTGCTGGCGGTCGTCGGCATCAAGCTGCTGTTCTGAGATGCGCGAAGGGTTTGCCTTTTCGACGCGATTCCGCGTGCGGTATGCCGAGATCGACGGCCAGCGCGTGGTGTTCAATTCGCGCTACCTCGAATATGCCGATGTCGCGGTCACCGAGTTCTGGGACTGGAGCGGGATCGGCGCGGCACTCGGTGACGCGTGGCATTCGACCGAATTCCATGTTCGCCACACGGCGATCGACTATCTCAAGCCGTTTGTGCTGGGCGACACGGTCGAGGCGTTCGTGCGGATCGAGCGGATCGGCCGGTCGAGCCTGACGCAGACGTTCGAGCTCTGCCATGCGGAGACGGGGGACTTGCACACGGTGATCGTGATGACCGTCGTCAACGTCCACCTGCCGACGGGCAAGGCCGTGGAGATTGCCGACGACGTGCGCGGATTTCTGGAACGGATCCCCGCTTAGGCGCCCGTTCTCCCGCGGAAGCAGGAACGCGAGGTAACGGAACACGGCGCCTGCACCTCTGGGCTCCTGCCTTCGCAGGAGCACAAGACGTCAGTTGTCCTTCACCCCGACCGTCAGGTCGAACCGGATCCGCACCCATGCGCCGATCAGCGGCTTGCCGCCGATCCGTGGCGGTCGCACGCGGAACTGCCACGCCGCGAGCCTGAGCGCGCGCGACAGGCCCGATCCGGGCGGCGATTCGCCGAGCGAGCGGCAATTCTCGACGTGGTAATCCGGGATCGTCTTGCAGGCGATCAGCCCATAGCCGGTCTGCACCCCGGCGGGCAGATAGGTGGCGAGCTCGGCATGGGTCGGCTCGCGATACCATTCGGCGTTATAGAGCGCCGCGCCCCCCGGCCCCTCGCCCGGACCATAAGCCGCGACGCTGTCTTTGCCCTTGCCCTCGGCGTCCCCCTCGCCCTGATGCGACGGGATCTTGCCGATGTCCGAGGCAGCAAATTCGTCGTGGCTCATCTCGATGAACTTCGGGCGCACGGGCGTGACCACGGGCGGCGGTGCGACCGGCGGAGGGGGCGCCGGGGACGTCGTGGTCGTCGCCGCCTTCTGCTTGGTCGGCTTGCGCGTCGGCTGAGTCGGCTTGGGGCCGATCGCGGGTGCCTCGGGCGGGACTTCGAAGGTCTTGAGTTCACGCTGTGGCTTGGGCGGCGTGAAGACCCCGGTGCCGAGTTGCAGCAGCAAAAGCGCGACAAGTCCCTCGACGATCAGCGCAAGCACGATGCCGCGGATCCGACGTCGATCGGAGGTGGAATGGTAGGACGTCGATGCCATCAATACAGTGCCCAGAGCGCGTATTTCCGCGCTGCACCAGAATCGGGGCGATTCAAAGGCCTCTGATCACGGATGACGGCGATTTCATCCGGCATCGGCGGGCTGCGTCGTCCAGCCGAGCGTCGGGATCGTGACCGAGCGCTTCCCCGCCAGGTCGATCCGCGTGACGAACAGGTTGCGCCCCTCGATATAGCTGAGCACGCGCCGCGCGCGGCCGAGCGAGCTGGTGCCGTAGGTCTGCGCGATCTCGGCGTCGCTCGGGCATGGCAGCCCCTCGCGCGCGGCCTTCGCCACGAGCAGGAACGCGCCGAGCATTTCGTCGGGGAGTTCGTGCGCGGTCGCGATCGCCTCCGCCCAATCGCCGTCGAGCCCGTCGAGGATCCCGGCGCGCGCCGCCGCCAGCCGCCGCGCGAACCCCGAAGGGTCGAGCGGCGCGGGCGACACGCCGACCATCCGGCAGCGGACCTGGAAATCCTGGTACAGGATCGCCGCCGGCCGCGCGGTCGAATCCGGATCCTCGACGATCGCGGACAGCACGTCGCGGACCACAGCAGCGAGTTCCTCCGCGGTGTGGCGCGGCACCTCGGGAACGGGATCGGGGACCGAGTCCGCCGCGATCCGGTCGATCACCTTGGCGGCGGGCGCGGGGCGCGGGGCCGGTGGCGGGGTGGGCATCGGTTCCTCGAGCCCGAGCAGCAGCAACTGCTTCATCTCGCCGGTCGGTGCCGACGGGAGCGGGGTCAGGACCGGCCCGCCGCCGCGCGACCCGGTCTCGACCGATCCGACCTTGATCGACACTGGACGGCGGCTGACCGCGGGCCCGAGCGCGAGGAAGGTGCCGCGCGGGAGATCACGGATCTGTTCGGCCTGCCGCCGCTCCATGCCGAGCAGGTCGGCCGCACGCGCCATGTCGATGTCGAGGAAGGTGCGCCCCATCAGGAAGTTGGAGGCCTCTGCCGCGACGTTCTTGGCAAGCTTCGCCAACCGCTGTGTCGCGATGATCCCGGCGAGCCCGCGCTTGCGCCCGCGACACATCAAATTGGTCATCGCGCCGAGCGACGCGCGGCGGACCTCCTCGGTCACTTCCGCGCCCATCGACGGCGCGAACACCTGCGCCTCGTCGACCACGACGAGCGCGGGAAACCAATGCTCGCGCGGCGCATCGAACAGAGCGGAGAGGAAGGCGGCGGCGCAGCGCATCTGCCCTTCCATCTCGAGGCCCTCGAGATCGAGCACCACCGACGAGCGATGCTCACGGATCCGCGTTCCGAAGCGCGCGATCTCGCCGACCGAATAATCCGCCGCCGAAATCGCGATATGGCCGTAGGCATCGGCGAGCGTGACGAAATCGCCCTCGGGATCGATGATGATCTGCTGGACCTGGCCCGCGCTGCGCTCGAGCAGGCGGCGCAGCAGATGCGACTTTCCCGAGCCGGAATTGCCCTGGACCAGCAGTCGCGTCGCCAGCAATTCCTCGAGATCGATCGGCACCGGTTGCCCGCCCGTGTCGAGCCCCATGTCGACTTGAAATGTCATGCGCGTCCAATGGCCGATGCCGGGGGGCATGGGCAAGCGTGGTGACGGGTTTGCGACGGATGAATTTGGGTTGGCTGACCGCGCCGCAGGTCGAACATGCTTCCCGGCGATCCCAGGCTGGTCCTCAATGGAAATCACGCGACTTGGGCACCAGCCGCGCGTCGCCCGGATGCCGCGAGGGGACCGGCTTGATCATCTCGTCGGCGCGCGCGAGCGGCAGCTTGATCGATTGGGGCGGGGCCGCCTCATCCCCCAGTGTGTCGAGCAGGCCGCTGCGATCGAGCACCCGGCTCGCCATCAGATGGACGACGCCCTCCGGGCTGCGCTGCACCTCGCCCTCGACCAGCATCAGCCGCGACGCCATCACCTGCCGCCGCAGCGTCTCGAACAGCCGTGCCCAGATCACGACGTTGGTGACCCCGGTCTCGTCCTCGATCGTCACGAAGATCGCATTGCCCTTGCCCGGCCGCTGGCGGACCAGCACGATTCCCGCGGTCCGTACCCGTGCGCCCGCCTTGGCGGCGGTCGTCTGTGCGCAGCTGCTGATCCCCTCGGCGGCGAGCCCGGCGCGCAGGAAGGTCATCGGGTGATCCTTGAGCGACAACCGCAGTGTCTTGTAATCGACCACGACTTCCTCGGCGGGCGTCATCAGCGGGAGCGCCATGTCGGGCTCCTCCCCCAGTTCGCGCGCGCTGGCGGCGGCGAACAGCGGGAGCGCGGCGTCGGGCGTGCGGCGTACTTCCCACAGCGCCTGCCGCCGGTCGAGCGCGAGCGAGCCGAACGCATCGACGTCGGCGAGCAACCGCAGCGCGCGTTGTGGCAGGGCCGCGCGCCGGGCCAGTGCCTCGACCGAGCCGAACGGCCCCGCCACGCGGGCGGCGACCAGCGTATCGGCCCAGGCCTGGCGGAAGCCGTCCATCTGGCGGAAGCCGAGCCGCAGGGCGAGCACCCCGGCATCGTCGGGCTCGAGGCTGTTGTCCCAGTCGCTCGCGTTGATGTCGATCGGATGGACCACGATGCCTTGCTCGCGCGCATCCCGGACGATCTGCGCGGGCGCGTAGAAGCCCATCGGCTGCGCATTGAGCAGCGCGCAGGCAAACACCGCGGGCTGGTGGCATTTGATCCAGGAGGAGACATAGACCAGCCGCGCGAACGACAAGGCGTGGCTCTCGGGGAAGCCGTAGCTGCCGAACCCCTCGATCTGCTGGAACGCGCGTTCGGCGAAATCGCGGTCATAGCCACGCCCGACCATTCCCTCGACCATCTTGACGCGGAACGCATCCATCCCGCCGGTATGGCGGAAGGTCGCCATCGCGCGGCGCAGCTTGTTCGCCTCGACCGGGGTGAATGCCGCGGCGACGATCGCGAGCTTCATCGCCTGTTCCTGGAACAGCGGCACGCCGAAGGTCTTGCCGAGCAGATCCTTCAGTTCGTTGGGATTATGCGGCGGTGCGGGCGAGGGATAGTCGACCTTCTCGATCCCGCTGCGCCGCCTGAGATAGGGATGGACCATCTCGCCCTGGATCGGGCCGGGGCGGACGATCGCGACCTGCACGGTCAGATCGTAGAGCGAGCGCGGCTTGAGGCGGGGCAGCATGTTGATCTGCGCGCGGCTCTCGACCTGGAACACGCCGATGCTGTCGCCCTTGCACAGCATGTCGTAAACCGCGGGATCGTCGGCCGCGATGTCCACTTCGAGGTCATGGTCGCCGAGCCCGTGTCGCCGCATCAGGTCGAAGCTCTTGCGGATGCACGTCAGCATGCCGAGCGCGAGCACGTCGACCTTCATCAGCCCGAGCGCGTCGATATCGTCCTTGTCCCATTCGATGAAGGTGCGGTCCGCCATCGCGCCATTGTGGATCGGCACGGTCTCGTCGAGCCGGTCCTGCGTCAGCACGAACCCGCCGACATGTTGCGAGAGGTGGCGCGGGAATTCGAGGATCTGCTCGACCAGCCCCTTCAGCCGCGCGATCGCGGGGTTGGCGGTGTCGAGCCCGGCATCGGCATAGCGCCGCTCCTCGAGCTTGCTCGCGAAGCTGCCCCACACCGTGCTGCCGAGCCGCGCGGTGACGTCTTCCGAGAAGCCCAGCACCTTGCCGACCTCACGCACCGCGCTGCGCGGGCGGTAATGGATCACGGTCGCGGCGATCCCGGCGCGGTGGCGGCCGTAGCGGCGATAGACGTACTGCATCACCTCCTCGCGGCGTTCGTGCTCGAAATCCACGTCGATGTCGGGCGGCTCGCTGCGTTCCTCCGAGACGAAGCGCGAGAACAGCAGGTCGTGCTGGACCGGATCGACCGACGTCACGCCAAGCAGGAAACACACGATCGAATTCGCCGCCGACCCGCGCCCCTGGCAGAGGATCGGCGGGGTCTGCGCGCGCGCGAAGCGGACGAGATCGTGGACGGTGAGGAAGTAGAAGGCGTATTTCTGCTTGCGGATCAGGTGGAACTCCTCCGCGAGCAGCGCCTCGATCTTGGGCGACAGCGTCGCGCCATAGCGCGCGTGCGCCGCCTCGAGCACGAGATGCTCGAGCCAGTCCTGCGGGTCCCAGCCTTCGGGGATCGGCTCGTGCGGATATTCGTAGCTGAGGTCGCGCAGCGTGAAGCCGATCCGGTCGAGGATCACGCGGCTCTGCGCGACCGCATCGGGGCAATCGCGGAACAGCCGCGCCATTTCATCGGCGGGTTTCAGGTGCCGCTCGGCATTGGCGGCGAGGATCTTGCCCGCGGTGGTGATCGTCGTGCCGTGGAGGATGCAGGTCAGCACGTCGTGCAGCGGGCGTTGCGCAGGCCCGGCATAGAGCGCGTCGTTGGTCGCGAGCAGCGGCACCCCCGCCGCCTGCGCCACCGCCTGCAACCGCGCGAGCATCCGCCGGTCGCGCCCCTGCCGCAGCATCGTTACGCCCAGCCACACCCGGTCCCCGCACGCCGCGCGCAATTGCTGGAGCACGCCGAGATCGCGTTCGCCGCCGAGCACGATCAGCAGCAGATCCTCATGATGATCGAGCAGGTCCGCGAAATGCAGCTCGCAATCGCCCTTTTCGGCGCGCAGGTTGCCGAGCGTCAGCAGCCGGGTCAGCCGCCCCCAGCCGAACCGCGTCGCGGGATAGGCGACGATGTCGGGCGTATCGTCCGAAAACACCAGGCGCGCGCCGACGACCAGCCGGAACGGCAGGTCGGGCAAGCCGGCCTCGGCGGCTTCCTTTACCGCGGCCTCCAGCGCGACATGCGCGCGCACCACCCCCGCGACGGTATTGCGATCGGCCAGCCCGATCCCGTCGAGCCCGAGCGCCAGCGCCTCGGCGACCATCTCATGCGGGTGCGCCGCGCCGCGCAGGAAGGAATAGTTGCTCGCCGCGACCAGTTCGGCAAAGCCGGTCATGCGAACAGTCCGTGGACGTACCATTCGGGATCGGGCTTCTCGCGATCGTACAGGCCGTGGCGGAAGATCCAGAAACGCCGCCCGCGCGTATCCTCGATCCGGTAATAGTCGCGCGTCAGTCCGGCGCCATCGGCGCGGCGCCACCATTCCGCGGCGATCCGCTCGGGTCCCTCGAACCGCGTGACGTCATGCAGCGTGCGCCGCCAGCGGAAGCGGTGCGGCGGGCCGTCGGGGACTTCGGCCATCACCTCGATTCGTTGCGGCGGGTCGAACAGATGGATCGGGCGGAGCGGCGGCTCGCCCGCATCGAGGCTCTGCCACGCGGGCACGGGCGCGGTCGGCGCGTCGAGCGCCGGAATGCTCAGCACGCCCTGTTCGGGAATATGGCTGTCGCGCGCGACGAAGCGGCGGATTCGCGTCCGCCCGACGCGCGTGCTGAGCCGGTCGACCAGCGCCGCCATGGCGTCGTCGCCGATCGCGCCGCCCTCGAGCTGCAATTGCGTCGGCGCCAGCGCCTCGATCCGCGGCACGACGAAGCGCACCATGTCGAACCCGAAGCCCGGATCGAGCGGATCGGCGAGCGCATCGATCCGCTCGCGGAACAGCCGGATCAGCGTCGGCGGGTCGCGCACCGGCAGGCCGGTCTCGACCGCGAGATCGCGCACCTGCCCGTCGCTGCGGAACAGCCGCGCGGCAAAGCGTCGCCCGCCCTTGTGCCGCTCGGCCAGCGCCGCCGCCGCCTCGCCGGCGAGGTCTGCGAGGACCTCGAGGACATGCTCGGTCCGCGCGATCGGATCGGCGAAACGGCGTTCGAAGAACATCGCGGGGAGACGGCGACGCGGCTGGATCCGGCTGTCGATATCGCCCAGCAACCGCGCGAGCGTCTCGGTCGTCTCCTCGCCGAAGCGCGCGGCGATCGGCGCGGAGGGGCGCCCGGCGAGATCGCCGATCGTCTTCAACCCGGCGCGACGCAGCGCGACCAGAGTCTCCTCGGGGAGGCGCAGCGCCGCGACGTCGAGCCGGCGCAACGCCGCCGCCTCGCTCGCGGCGGGCATCGTCTGGAACCGCGCGAGCGCCTGCGCGCCATCCGGGCTGCCCGCGACGGCATGGCGGACCTGTGCGCTCCAGGGTGCGAGACGCGCCTCGACATCCGCGAGCAAAGCGTCCTCGCCGCCGAACAGGTGCGCGCAGCCGGTGATGTCGAGCGTGACGCCATCTGCCTCGTCGAGCGCGACCATCGGGGTATAGCGTTCGCACAAATCCGCGATCCGCTCGATCCAGTCCTGGTCGGCGGCGGGGGCGGCGTCATGCGCGGCAAGATCGGGCAGGCCGGCGCGGGCATCCGCCAGCGCGACGCCCGGCGCGAGGCCAAGCGCGTGCGCGCGCGGATCGACCGCGGTGATCCGCATCGCGCCACGCTGCTTCTCGACGAAGACGAACGGCGCGTCGGCCCTGCTGTCGGCGCCCCCGTCAGCCGGCGCGACGGAACCCTGTGTCCGGCAGAAACGGTCGCTCGACAGGAAGGGAAACCACAGTGCCAGATGCCGCCGTGCCGGTTCGGGCCGGGATGATGCCACGGTCTCGTCCATCGGATCGGCGCGGCGCATCCGCTGCGCGGAAGCTTGCTTGGTCACGGTCCCACTCCACCAGCCAGCGCCCGTCGCCGGGGCGACCACGCTGGCGCAAAAGCGTTACTTCCAGCGCCGGATAGCCCGGCGCATTGGCCTCGAGCGGCGCAGACGCCGCCGCGCTGGCGGACCAGCGCGTATCCGCTGCACTCGGCGAGGCCTGCGCATCGATCCGCAGCAACAGCACGGTGACGCCCGAACTTTCCGCGGCCAGCGCAAGCCTGCGCCCCGCGGTCAGATCGAGCATCGGCGGGTTGCGGCGCATTTCGATCACCGCGACCCCCACCGCCGCGCACCGCACCACATCCGCCGCCGCGCGGAGCACCGCGAGCGGATCGGGCAACACGCCCAGGATCAGGCGCGATGGGTCGATCCCGAGTTCGACCAGCCCGTTGGCATGAAGAATGCCCTGCTTTTCGGCCGCATCCTCCCGCAGCCACACCAGCGGTCCACCGAGCCGAACCGCGAGCATCCCGATGAATCCGGTCGCGCTCCCCGCATCCGCTGGATCGTGCGCGAACACCTCGTGCACCCGCCCGCGGGCGAGGCCGCCGGCGATCGCCTGGTCGATCCCGTCATGTCCCGTGCTCACCCGAACGGCATGAGTCGTGGAGTCGCCCAGCCCCTCGCGCTGCTCTATGGCGGCAATCTGGCGCTTCAAAAGGCGCAGCGAGGCGATCGACTCGGTCATATTTGTTCATCTTATGTTCCATATCGCGCGGATCGCGAAGCGGAGTCAACCGGCTGAATCCACTGCCGGGTGCGTAGCCGCCGATGCTCCCCCCGGTTCGCGACGAACGGGTGCCTTGGGAGGGTTCCCGCGCTCCGCAAGGCCCTGTTGCTGCATTGCAACACATTTTGCCGATCCTCCTTTTGGATGGGATCGCTTCGTGTTGTGGCGGGTTTGCGCCCCCTCAACGGAGAACACACATGCGCAAGATTTTGTTGGTAGCAGCCGCCGCAGCGGCCCTTTCGGCGGGTGCCGCCTCGGCCCAGGACGTGACGACCACGACCACCGATACCACGACCACCGCAAGCGGTTCGAACACTGCGTTCCGCGGCTTCCGCCTCGAAGGCAATGCCGGCGGCGATCGCTTTCAGTCGCAGGGCCGTCATCACGACAAGTTCGGCTACGGCGCGACGATCGGCTTTGACGGCGTGATCGCCGACCGTATCGTCGTCGGTCCGGAAGCGACCTTCTGGAAGGCAGACAGCGGCAACGAGAATTGCGGCGGTGCGATCGGCGGTTCGGTCTGCCACAAGTCGTTCGAGGAATTCGGCGTCGGCGTCCGCGCCGGCTACCTGCTCACGCCGCATGCGCTGGTGTTCGCAAAGGGTGGTTATGTCACCAACGAACAGCGCAAGCGGTTCGACGCGACGACCGGGACCGGTTCCTACTACGACCATTTCAACACCACCGGCTATCAGGTCGGCGGCGGTGTCGAATATACCGTCACCCAGGGCCGCCTGCCGGTCTATGTCGACGCACAATATGTCTACTCGCAGTATAACGACCACACGTCGCGCCAGCGCGTGATGGGCGGCATCGGCGTTCGCTTCAAGTAAGCGACCCGCCGCTTCGGCACAGAAGGGCGCGCCCGGCGACGGGCGCGCCCTTTTTGCATCGGCGCGAGATTACAGCATGATGCGAAAGGTAGGCGGGTCCGCAGCCAGACGCTCGACGCTTCCACCGTGGATCAGGATCGCGCGGGTCTCGGTCACGGGCAAGACGATCGTAATGACCTTTCCGGACGATCCGCCGATCGCCCTGACCGACACCTCCATGGCCACCGTCGCATCCGTCGCGACACACTGGATCTGCCAGCGATCGGGCGCGCGGTCGGCGCCTTCGCCATCGGCGTCCTCATAGGCGTCCCAATCGAAGCGGCCTGCGCCGACCGGGGGGAACAGCCAGACTCCGCGTTCGACGGCGCCGGAACGGAACCCGCCGCGAGCGAGATTGACGAACATCCCCGACCCGGCGCGCGCGAACAGCAGCGGTGGTCCGTCGAGCGGGGCGGGCACCCGATGCTGGCTTCCACCGGCGCATATTGCCCCGCTCCACACGGCATACCACTGGCCTTGCCCGGGCAACCGCACCACGCGTTCGCGTGCGTCCGGTTCGACCACGATCGCGGCAAGCACGTCGCGGCCGATCATATGGTCGTCACCGTCGATCCAAGCTCCCGCATCCTCGGGGTGATCCAGCCACAGCGGGCGCAGCACCGGCGCATAGTCATGCGTATAGCGGTGGAGCAGGTCGTACAGGAACGGGACCAACGTCTGCCGCAGCGCCATCAGCCGCCGGATCGCGGGAAGCGCGTCGGCGTGCATCCACGGTTCGTTGACGGTGCGGTCGTCGTTCCAGCTATGGATGCTGAAACGCGGCATCAGCACGCCTGCCTGGACCCATCGGACCAGCAGTTCGGCATCGGGCGCGGGGCCGGAGAAGCCGCCGACGTCGTGCCCGCTGTTCGACACCCCCGCCAGTGCGAGCCCCAGCCCCATCTTGAGGTTGTAGCGCAGCGTCTTCCATTCGGTGCGATTGTCGCCCGACCAGGTCTGCCCGTAGCGCTGGAGCCCCGCCATCCCCGACCGCGTGACGACATAGGGCCGGACGCCCGGCGCATGCGCGACCTGCGCCGCGCGCGACGCGCGCATCATCAGCAGCGCGTGGAGCGGCAACGCGTCGGCGGCGGGGCGCGGCGACCCGAAGCCGTGAATGCGCGCGCGCGCGTCCCACACTTCATATTCGTTATTGTCGTTCCACGTCGCGGCGATGCCGTGATCGAGCAAGGCGGTCGTCACTTGTCCGCGCCACCAGGCGGCGGTCGCGGGGTTGGTGAAATCGAGATAGACCCCGGGCGCATCCCAGAATTGCGCCTCGGTCGGCACGCCGTCCGCGTCCGCGACGAGCAGCCCGGCGTCGCGGACTTCGGCGATGCGGGGATGATCGAGCAGCATCGCGGGCTTGATGTTCGCGACCAGCCGGACCCCCGCCGCCGCATAGCCAGCCGCGAAACCCGCGGGATCGGGGAATTTGTCGCGGTTCCAGTGGAACACGTAGCGTTTGTCGCCGATCGAGGTGTAGCCCGATGACAGATGGAACGAGCCGCAGCCGATGTCATGCGTCTCGAGTCCCGTGATGAAATCCGCCATCCGCGCCTGCGCATCGGGCGCGTCGGTATAAGTCATCGTCGACCCCGAATAGCCGAGTGACCAGCGCGGCGGCAGCGCGGGCTTGCCGGTCAGCCAGGTAAAGCGCCGCGTAACCGCCGCCGGATCGGGGCCAGCGATCATGTACAGGTCGAGATCGCCGCTTTCCGCCACCATGTGCCGGTACGGCCCGTGGTAATTGTCCATCTCCTGCCCGAAGTCGAAGGTGACGCGTGCAAGCGTATCGTAGAATGCGCCGTGGCAGACACCGTCGTCCTGTGCGGTGAGGACGTAGGGGATCGCCTTGTACAGCGGGTCCGACGTCTCGGCGTCATACCCCATCGGATCGACGCTGGTCAGCCGGAAGCGCCGCCCGCTACGGTCCATCGCGCCCGTGCGTTCGCCGAGGCCGTAGTGGCGCTCGCCCGGCTGGCGCGCGACGTAATGATAGGTGCGCCCGTCCCACCAGCCGAAGTCATACGCCTGCGTCGGCCGATCCGCCGCCATCGTCCGCCAGCCGCCGCCGACCCGCTGTTCCCAGACGCAATGGAATCTGTGAAGCGTGATCGTCAGCCGGATCCGCGCGGTCTCGATCACGACCTGCCCAGGGGTTTCGGTCAACGCGAATCCGGGCAAGGCAAAACCATCGGTCGCCATCCGGTCACGCCCGGGTTCGGCGATATCCCCGGCCCCCGGCGCGATCGCCCAGCTCGGCATGCTGGTGACGGTGCCATCGACGAGCAGCAGCAGCCGGACCACATCCTCCTCGAGCACGAAGACATGCGCGACCTGCCCGGTATCCGCGCGGAGCGTCACGCGCCCGGGTTCGCGTTCGGCGACCGCGAACACCGGGGGAGCGGAAAGCGTCGCGAGTCTCATGCCAGCACCTTTTTCTCGGGAATTGCGAGTCGCCCGATCGTCAGGATCAGCACCCCCGCCCCGACCAGATCAAACAGAGCGAGGCATGCGAACAACGGGCCATAGCCGATCGTATCCGCCAGCTGCCCGATCGCCAGCGAGAACAGCAACCCACCGGTCCACCCCGCCATCCCGACGAAGCCATTGGCCGTCCCGACCTCCTCGGGGGTGAAGACATCGGCGGACAGCGTGTTGATCAGCACCGAGATCATCTGGTGCGCAAACCCGCCGACGCAGAACAGCGCGATCGCAACCATCGGCCCCGACGCCAGCCCGATGCACCCCGGCGCAATCATCAGCACCGCGCCGATGGCGATCCCCGCGACGCGTGACGGAATCAGCTTCATCCCCGCGCGCTTCATCAGGAACGGCGACAGATACCCCCCGAGGATTCCGCCGAGATCGGCGGCGAGGAACGGCAGCCACGCGAACAGCGCGATCTGCTTGAGGTCCATCCCGCGTTCGGTGACGAGATACAGCGGGATCCAGAAGCTGAACGTCTGCCACGCGGGTTCGGCGAGGAAGCGCGGCAGCGCAATCGCCCAGAAGCGCCGGGTGCGAAGAATCGCCTTGGCCGAAACCTTGCCCGGAACCACCGTCGGGCGGTCTGCTGCGATCAGTGCCTGTTCCTCGGGGGTGATCGCGAAATGGTCGGCGGGCGAGCGGTAGAAGGTGTACCACAGCGCCGCCCAAACCAGCCCGAGCGCGCCGGTGACGATGAACGCCATCCGCCAGTCGTACAGCGCGCTGATCCCGATCACGACCGGCGGCGCGAGCACCGCGCCGAGCGACGTCCCCGCGTTGAACCACCCGGTCGCGACCGACCGGCTGCGTGCGGGAAACCATTCGGCGATCGTCTTCATGCCCGACGGAATCGCCGCCGCCTCGCTCAGCCCGAGCAGCCCACGAAAGAAGGCGAGCCCCGGCCACCCCCCGGCAAAGGCGTGGAGCATGTTCGCCACCGACCAGGCGATCGCGAACAGCGCGAAACCGATCCGCAACCCGACCGAATCGACGATATAGCCGCACACCGGCTGCATCACCGTATAGGCGAGCTGGAACGCGCCGACGATGTAGCTGTACTGCTCGGTCGAGAAATGCAGCTCGGTCTTGAGTTGCGGGGCGAGCACGCCGAGCGAGTTGCGCGCGAGATAATTGAGGATCGTCCCGAGCGATACCAGCCCCACGATCCACCAGCGTAGCCCTCGGATCGTCACCGAACGCTACGCTCGCCGAACACGGGTTGCGACGGTCGGCGTTGACGACGCGATCCTCGAACGGGCTAGGCGACTGCGCATCTCGACCGGTTCTCCCCCGACACTGGGACGGAGGCTAATCGAGAAGAACACAGCTGTCTATATTGGCCTGACCAATTCCGTTAATGTTGCCATCCCGGTGCGGACACGCCCGTGTCCCGCGACGCCAGTGCCCAGTCGCAGACCGGTCAACCCGGACGGATATCGCTCGTCTTGAACGATTCGACGATGGGCGAGGGATCCTCGAATTCGGTTTCATAGCTGAACGCGGTTGCGAGCCGCGCCCATGGGTGGGCGGATCGGGTGAAGATCTCCGCGATCGGACGCACCCAGCGGGAGTCATCGAGCGAGCTCGGGCGGACAACGACGGTGTCTGGCGAGCCTGTCGTGGTGGTATGCGTCCAGCCTGCACATGCAGGGCAGACGTATCGCGTGGAGATCGCCGCCGAATCTGCCGTTTTCTCGAGAGGCCGCGGCGCTACGTCGGTCGTGAGCCTGAACCCGTCCCCGGGAACCGCGAGGCCGAGCGAAAACGCCGACGCGGTCATCTGCTGGCAATCGGTGCAATGGCACGCCATGGTGAACAACGGCGCCTGATCGATGCGATAGCGGACCGCGCCGCAGAAGCAGCCACCGTCGAGGGGGAGAGCAAAGTCGGTCATGCGGCGGTCAACGCATGACGGCGCGATCGGTGGCACGGACGGCCGCGCCAAGGACCGCGGTTGGGCGGTTTGTCCAAGTGACTTTGCCGCCAGCGCGCGCTAGCCCGATCGGGATGACCGCGCTCAGGCCCTTTCTCCATCGCAATGCGCTCGCGGTCTGGCTGCTGATCGCCTGCGCGCTGTTGATGAAGGCGGTGGTTCCCTCGGGCTTCATGCCGGTGATGACCGCGAACGGGCTCGAGATCGTGCTGTGCCCCGGTGTCACGGCCGATCCGTCTGCCGGGACGATGCCCGGCATGATGCACCATGCCATGCCCGCCATCGCCAAGCCGGACGGACGAACTCCCGCCAAACCAGTGCCCGCCAAGGCCGAAACGCCGTGCGCCTTCGCCGGGCTGACCCTGCCGGGTCTCGGCGGAGTCGACGTCGTCTTGCTCGTCATCGCGGTGGCGGCGATCGTCGCGGCGGGGCTGTTCTTCCAGCCGATCGCCCCGATCGCGCGGCGCGCGTTCCTGCGCCCCCCGTTGCGCGGACCACCCGTTCACCGTTGATCGGTGCCCGGCGGCCGCGAAGCCACGTGCTTCCGCCGACGCCGTCGCGGGCCGCATCGTGGGATGCGGTCCGTGATCCGGCGCTGCCGGGCATCCCCCCAAGCGCGATCGCGCCCGTGCCACGACCGGGTGCGCCACGATTCGGGCGGCATTGCCGTCCTCGAAAAGGGATCTTCCATGATTCACCCCCTGCGCCGTTCGGCGCCGGTGCTGGCCGCCCTGGCCGGCGCCTTCCCGCTGAGTGCCGTCGCGCAAAGCAGCGCGGCACCGCAAGCGCCCGACGACATCCTCGTGATCGCCGAGCGCCAGACCCAATCGATCGAGCATGCGCCGACCAGCCGCGCGACCGTCACCGGCGCGCAGATCGCGACGACGATCAATGCAATCAACGTCGAGGACACGCTCAAATATCTCCCGAGCCTGGTCGTCCGCAAACGCCATATCGGCGACACCCAGGCCCCGCTCGCGACGCGCACCTCGGGGCTGGGGGCGAGCGCCCGCAGCCTGGTCTATGCCGATGGCGCGCTGCTGTCGGCGCTGATCGGCAACAACAACACCTCCGCCAGCCCGCGCTGGGGGATGGTCAGCCCCGAGGAGATCGCCCGGATCGACGTGCTCTACGGGCCGTTCTCGGCGGCCTATCCGGGCAATGCGATCGGCGCGGTCGTCTCGATCACGACCCGCCTGCCCGACCGGCTCGAGGGGACGCTGAGCGCAGGGACGAGCGTCCAGACCTTCGACCTGTATGGCGCCAAGGCGACCCTCCCGTCTAACCAGCTCGCGGGAACGCTCGGCGACCGGTTCGGCCGGCTCGCCGTGTTCGGGAGCGTGACGCACACGACCAGCACCAGCCAGCCGACCACCTATGTCACCGCCACCGCCAATCCGGCGGGGACAACCGGCGGCGTCGCCGACCGCAACCGCACCGGCGCGGCGATCCGAGTGCTCGGCAGCGGCGGGATCGAGCATCAGGCGCAGGACACTATCAAGCTCAAGGCGGCGTTCGACGTGTCGGACCGACTCCGGCTGACCTATGTCGGCGGGCTGTTCCGCAACGATACCGCTTCGACCGCGGAGACGTATCTCACCGCGCTCACCCCGGGCGCGCCGGTCTATACGAGCGCGTTCAGCAGCGGGGTCTATCGCTACGACCAGCGCCACTGGTCGCACGCACTCTCCGCCACCGGGACGGGCGCGCGGTTCGACTGGCAGGTGATCGGCACGCTTTACGACTTTGCAACGGACACGCAGCGCAGCCCGACCGCGCTGCTCCCCGCGGCGTTCGTTGGCGGGGCGGGGACCATCACCCGGCTCGACGGCACCGGCTGGGAGACCTTCGACGCCAAGGGTGCCTGGCGGTCCGATGCGGCCGCGACGCATACGATCAGCGCGGGGATCCATTGGGACCGGTTCGAGGTCAACAGCAACCGCTATGCCACGACCGACTGGATCGCGGGCCCGCAAGGCGTGCTCAACCAGGCCTCGCGCGGCAAGACACGGACCGTCGCCGGATGGGCGCAGGACGAGGTCCGCATCGCCGCGCCGCTGACGCTGACGGTCGGCGGACGCTATGAGGACTGGCGCGCCTATGACGGGTTCAATTTCTCCACCACCCCCGTGCTCTCGGTCGCGCAGCCGACGCGGAGCGCGACCGGTTTCTCGCCCAAGGCGACGCTCGCGTTCGTCCCGGCGCGCGACTGGACCGTGCGCGCGTCGTTCGGCAAGGCGTATCGCTTCCCGACCGTCGGCGAGCTCTACCAGGCGGTGACCACTGGCGCGGTGCTGACCGTGCCCGACCCCAACCTCCGCCCCGAACGCGCACTGTCCGGGGAACTCGCGCTCGAACACCGCGATACCAGCGGGACCGCCCGGCTTTCGCTGTTCACCGAAGCGATCGACGATGCGTTGATCGCGCAGTCCGCGCCGTTGGTGGCGGGGTCGGCGACCGCCTACAGCTATGTCCAGAACGTCGAGCGGACCCGCGCGCGCGGGGTCGAGCTGGCGGGGACGCGGACCGACTTTCCGGTGCGCGGGGTCGATCTGTCGGGGAGCGCGACCTATACCGATGCGACCACCCGCAAGGACACCGCCTTCCCCGCCGCGGTCGGCAAGCTGCTCCCCTCGGTCCCGCACTGGAAGGCGACCGCGGTGGCGACGTGGCGCCCCACCACCGGCATCGCGCTGACCGCCGCGGCGCGCTACGCCAGCCGCAATTACGCGACGCTCGACAACAGCGATACCGTCGGGAACACCTATATGGGCTTCTACCGCTATCTGGTCGTCGACCTGCGCGCGCGGGTCGCGGTGACGCCGCGCTACGCCCTTGCGGTCGGCGTGGATAACGTCACCAACGACCGGTACTTCCTCTTCCATCCCTTCCCGCAGCGCAGCGTCAGCGCGGAAGTGACGGCGCGGCTATGAGCGTCCAGGCCCCCGGAACCCGCTGGTACAATGCGGTATGGCGCTGGCATTTCTATGCCGGGCTGGTGTGCATCCCGTTCGTCCTGTGGCTGTCGCTGACGGGGACGCTCTATCTGTGGCGACCGCAGGTGGAGGCGTGGCTCGACCAACGGTTCGACCACCTGTCGACCGCCGCGCCCGCGCAGGCGCCCGACGCGCAGCTCGCCGCCGCGCTGCGCGCGGTGCCGGGGGCGACCTTGCGCAAATATGTCCTCCCCACTGCGCCGGAACAGGCGGTGCGGGTGATCGTGCGCCGCGGCGGGGCCGACCAGCGCGTCTATCTCGACCCCGGGACGCTCGCGGTGCTGCAAGTGGTGCCCGAGGAGACGCGGCTGTTCGCGCTGGTGTCGCGGCTCCACGGCGAGCTGCTCGCCGGGACGATCGGCAGCTATATCGTCGAGATCGCCGCCTGCTGGGCGGTGACGATGCTGCTGACCGGGCTGTATCTATGGTGGCCGCGCGGGCGACGCGGGCTCGGCGGGGTGCTGTACCCGCGGCTGCGCGGCGGCAAGCGGCGGTTCTGGCGCGATCTCCATGCGACCGCGGGGATCTGGGTATCGGTCTTTGCGCTCGGGCTGATCCTGACCGGCTTGCCCTGGGCAAAGGGCTGGGGGAGCTATCTGGTCGAGATCCGCACGCTGACGGGGACGAGCAAGGGGCCGGTCGACTGGACGATCGGCGGCAAGCCACCCACCGCCGACCTCCATGCCGGGATGGCCGGGATGGAGGGGATGGCGCCGCCCGGGCCTCACGTCCCGCCGTCTGCCGCGGGCGAGCTGTCTCGCGTCGCGCTGGCGGCGCGCCCGCTCGGGCTCGCGCCGCCGGTGCTGGTCGCGCCGCCCAAGGCACCGGGCGCGCCGTGGAAGGTGACGTCGGACGCCGCCGACCGTCCGTTGCGCGCGGAGGCGACGATCGACGGTGCGACCGGGCGGATCCTCGGCCACAGCGGGTTTGCGGAGCGGCACTGGATGGACCGGCTGATCGGCTATGGCATCGCGGTCCATGAGGGCGCGCTGTTCGGGCTCGCCAACCAGATCGCGGGGACGATCGTCGCCTTGCTGCTCGCGCTGCTGGCCGGGTCGGGCGCGGTGCTATGGTGGCGCCGGCGACCGATCGGGCTGCTCGGCGCGCCGCTCCCGCTGACGCGGCCGCGGTTCGGGCCGGTGCTGATCGCCGCGATCGTGCTGCTCGCGGTCTATATGCCGCTGTTCGGGGGGACCTTGCTGCTGGTGCTGGCGGTCGAACGGCTGGTGTTGCGAAACCTCAGCGGAACAAGGCGTTGGCTGGGATTGGCGCGGGCGTGAGGGTCGGAAGGTGAGGGGAAAGTTAGGCGGAACCGGCTTGCGTAGCGCCGCGTGGGCGGCGTTGTCGGGGGCGCCGTTCGAACTCGGTCGAATTGAAAGTGACGAACAGCGGATCGTCCGCGTCGTCGTCGTGTTACAGCGAGGCAGGCCCCGGAGGACGGCGGTATGGCAGCTAACCACCCCTTCTCGCCCTGCCTAACGCGACGCTGGTTGAGGAGGGGCGCGCGACTTGTTTGAATGACCCAAGCGGCGGCACCGGGACCTCAGCTAGCGCCAGAGTAACAGCCCCTGACGCGGGGGACGCTACGAATTGTCCCCCAGCGCCGAGCCGATGCCGGACCGCGAGGGGACCAGAAAACGGTTCAGTGGACGCCTATTTGTGGAACTACCGCATCCGGTGCAGGCGCGCCCCGCAACAGGCCGTCCGTGCTCAGATCCTCGTCGATCTCGGGCCAGTAGATCCCGTACCCCGCCCCCGCTCGCTCCCAGTGCGCGCGGTGTTCGGGCGTGGCGGCGAGCAAGCGCGGATACCACGCCAGCGGCACGGAGATCGTCCGACCGTCCATCAAGTCGACGCTCAGCGTATCTGCATCGCAGCGGACGTCAGCGACCCGCGTGTCGGCGACCCTAGCCGAAATATTCATGCCATGCCTCCAGCAACGGCACGCGGTGAACCGCGACCATTGCCAATATGGCATTGATCTCGTGAGGACGGAAGCCGCTGCCCTTGGCGTAGGCGACGGGTTCGAGCCATGCCTTGAGGGTCGATTCGCCTTTGTCGACATGGACATGCGGCGGCTCGTTCGGCTCATGGCTGTAAAAATAGAAGCGAAAGCCGTTGATGCGCAGGACAGTTGGCATGTTCGGTCCCCCCGGACGTTGCCATATCCTACCAGTAAATCGCGCTGGTCTTACCCAGGTTTGCGTGTCATTCGAAACGATGGGGCAACACCATGACCGACCCCGGCACGAGGCTGGCGTCGATCATGGCGCTGAACCCGCTCACTTCGCCGGCAGGTAAATCTCTCCGCCCTTCTCCCGGAACGTCTCGCTCATCGCCGCCATCCCGGCCTCCGCATCGGCATGCGTCGTGCCCTTGGCGAACGCCGCGCGGTCCGCGTCGACCTTTCCCGCGCCCGCCGCGAGGAACCCATCCGCCGGGCCGTTCTGCTTCGCCGCAAAGTCCCGCACTTCCTGCGTGATCTTCATCGAACAGAATTTCGGCCCGCACATCGAGCAGAAATGCGCGGTCTTGGCACCTTCTGCGGGGAGGGTCTGGTCGTGATACTGCTCGGCGGTGTCCGGATCGAGCGACAGGTTGAACTGGTCGCGCCAACGGAAGTCGAAGCGCGCGCGCGACAAAGCGTCGTCGCGCATCTTGGCCGCCGGATGCCCCTTCGCCAGATCGGCGGCGTGCGCGGCGAGCTTGTAAGTCACCACGCCAACCTTGACGTCGTCGCGATCGGGCAAGCCCAAATGCTCCTTGGGGGTGACGTAGCAAAGCATCGCCGTGCCATACCAACCGATCATCGCGGCACCGATCCCGCTGGTGATATGGTCATAGCCCGGCGCGATGTCGGTAGTGAGCGGCCCAAGCGTGTAGAACGGTGCCTCGCCGCACACTTCGAGCTGCTTTTCCATATTCTCCTTGATCTTGTGCATCGGCACATGGCCGGGGCCTTCGATCATCACCTGGACGTCCGACTTCCACGCGCGGTGGGTGAGTTCGCCCAGCGTATAGAGCTCGCTGAACTGTGCTTCGTCGTTGGCGTCGGCGATCGAGCCGGGGCGCAGCCCATCGCCGAGCGAATAGGCGATGTCATACGCCTGCAGGAGCTCGGTGATTTCGTCGAAGCGCTCGTAGAGGAAACTCTCCTTGTGGTGCGCGAGGCACCATTTCGCCATGATCGACCCGCCGCGCGAGACGATCCCGGTGACGCGCCTGGCGGTCATCGGGATGTAGGCGAGGCGCACGCCGGCGTGGATCGTGAAGTAATCGACGCCCTGCTCGGCCTGTTCGATGAGGGTGTCGCGGAAGATCTCCCAGGTCAGGTCCTCCGCTACGCCGGCGACCTTTTCGAGCGCCTGGTAGATCGGCACGGTGCCTACGGGCACGGGCGAGTTGCGCAGGATCCATTCGCGCGTGTCGTGGATGTTGCGGCCGGTCGACAAGTCCATCACCGTGTCCGCGCCCCAGCGGATCGACCAGACCATCTTGTCGACCTCGGCGGCGACGTTGCTCGCGACCGCGGAGTTGCCGATGTTGGCGTTGATCTTGACCAGGAAGTTGCGGCCGATCGCCATCGGCTCGGATTCGGGGTGGTTGACGTTGTTGGGGATGATCGCGCGGCCGCGCGCGATCTCGTCGCGCACGAATTCTGGGGTGACGTAATCGGGGATCGACGCGCCGAACGATTCACCGTCGCGAATCAGCTTTTCCTTCGCCGCCGCACGACCGAGATTCTCGCGGATCGCGACATATTCCATCTCGGGGGTAATGATCCCGCGGCGCGCGTAATGCATCTGGCTGACGTTCGCGCCCGCCTTCGCGCGCAAGGGGCGCTTGATGACGCCCGGATATTGCGGGACGCCCGCCGAGCGATCGGGGCCGGTCAAGCCATTGTCCTCGGGGCGGATTTCGCGTGCGTCATAGGATTCGACGTCGCCGCGCGCGAGGATCCAGTCGCGGCGGAGCTGCGGGAGCCCCTGGTTGATGTCGATCTGCGCGGCGGGGTCGGTGTAGGGACCGGAGGTATCGTAGACGCGCAAGGGCGGCTCGAGCGCGGACGGATCGAGCATGATCTCGCGCATCGCGACGCCCGCGCCAGGGATGTTGGCGGACGGAACGTGGATTTTGCGGCTGCCACGGATCGCTCCGGTGGTGACGCCAATTTCGGTGCGGGCAGGACTGTCGGCCATTGTGTCGCTCCTCAAAATCGGACGAGCGACAACGGAACCCGGGCGTGGACACCGCTCCCTCCCTCCGCCCGTGCTAACGGGATCAGGTTCAAACGGGTCGTGGCTTCAGCCACCTCTCAGCTGCTCTGGCGCAGCCCCCCGGGGAATGACGATGGTGTAGTCGTTTCAATCGGCGAAGAAAAGCGCCGTCAGCTGGCAGCGCTTATCTTGATGGTGCCGTTGATGCCGTTGGGGAAGAAGCCGCCGCCGACAACCGCATTGCGGTTGAGATAGACGATGTTGAGCACCTGCCCCGGCGTGCGGCTGAACGTGATGCCGCTCGCGTCGGTCGGCACGAGGTTCGCGGTCGTGCCGTCGCCGATCCCCTGATCGAGATCGGTCGTGCCATCGAGGCTGTCGCGCGCATCGCTGATCGCATTCGCATTGGTGCGCAGTGTCGGTGCCGCGATGCCCTTGGCGTACAGGACGGTGCGGATCAGCCCGGCGTGATAGGCCTCGGTCGCCAGGATGCCGGCCGCCGCGTCGATCAGCAGGCTCTGCGCGATCAGCGGCGATGCGCCCTTATAGGCGGTGACGCCGACGTCCTCGAAGATGAACGCCGCCAGCAGGAAATTCTCGTCGCTGGCATAGGGGTCGAAGGTAGCGGTCGCGCCAATGATCCCGGCCGCCCGCGCCGCGGCGGTGAACGCACCGGTCGCGCCGCCGTCGATGTTGATCGCGGGCTGCGCGACGACCGACGTGCCGAGCACCGACCGGAGGAAGGCCACGTGCGCGACCTCGTCCGCCGCGATCTCGCGGGCATATTGCTGGACGACGGGATCGGTGAAGGTCACTGCCCGGCCGCCGGTAACGCCGCCCTGCGTGCCCGTGCCGGTCAGCAAGGCAGCGGGCAGGCCCGCGCCGGTGACGGCAAAGCTATAGAACTGCGCCTCGAGATATTCGAGGTTGAGCGCGAAGTTGAACGTGTCCTGGTCCTTCAGCACGTCGGTCGAGGCGGGGCTCGGCGTGGCGCTGGCGGTGTCGGTCGGGGTCGGCGTCGCGGTGCTGGAGCCGCTGCCGCCGCAGGCCGAGAGCAGTGCGCTGCCGCCGACCGCGAGCGACGCCGCGCCCGCGCTGCGCAGGAACGTGCGACGGGCGGCGCGACGGCGATCGCTCGCGTCGAGCACTTGCAGGAGAAGGTCGCTATCGATCACTGGAAACACTCCGGTACGGGCGCGAAGAAGAGAAAGGACACGGGCTGGCGTCAGTTCGCGGTGCTGGTGGCGATCGAGCCATTGACGCCGTTGGGGAAGAAGCCCCCCTTCGAAACCCCAAGGCTGTTGAGATACACGATGTTGAGCACCTGCCCGGTCGTGCGGCCGTACGCGAGCCCATCCTGCCCGGTAGGCACGATGTTCGAAGCGGTGAGGCCGTTGAGCGCGGGCGACTGGCTGTTGGCGATGGTGACCGCCGAAATGCCCTGGTCGTCGTCGCTGGTCCCGTCGAGCCCGTCGCGGACGTTCGAGATCGCATCGGTGTTGGTGCGCAGGCTCGGGGTCTGCAGGCCCTTGGTGTAGAGCACGGTGCGGATGATCGACGCGTGATAGGCTTCCGCCGCGAGGATCCCGGCAGCGGCCTCGAGATAGACCTTGCTGGTCAGCAGCGACGATGCGCCGCGATAGGCCGAGACGCCGACGTCCTCGAACAGGAACGCCGCCTGGAGGAAGTTCTCGTCGCTGGCGTACGGATCGAACGCGGCGCCCGCCGCGACGATCTTGGCGGCCTGCGCGGCGACACTGAACGCGCTGGTCGCGGTCGAGCCGATGTCGATCGCCGGCTGCGCGACTGCCGCGGAAGCGAGCTGGGTGCGCAGGAAGGTCACGTGGTTGACCTCGTCCTGTGCGATCTCGCGGGCATATTGCGCGACGAGCGGATCGGTGAAGCTGACCGCGCGGCCACCGGTCACGGCGCCCTGCGTGGTCGTGCTCGCGCTGCCCGGGGTCAGCAGCGTGTTGGGAAGCCCCGTGCCGAACGCGGCGAAGGAATAGAATTGCGCCTCGAGATATTCGAGGTTGAGCGCAAAATTGAGGATCGCCGCGTCATTGTCGCTTGCCTGCGCCATAGCGGTGCTGCCGATCGCGACTGCGGTCGCACCGATCGCGGCAACGGCACCCGCGCCAAGCGCGGTGCGGAAGAATTCGCGGCGTTCGCTGCGCCGTTCGGCGCGCGACTCAAGCCGTTCGATCAGCTGCTGGTCGGTATCGGTCATCGGGGCGAAGCCTTCATCCTTGAAATGCCTTGCGGCCCGGCTTGCGTGGCACCGAGTGGCGCGGGACGCAAGCCGGGAAATGGCGGGCCGGCGCGGCTTGACGCCACGCCCACGGGTCGCCCCGCGACGGCAGCCCGCTACATCAGAAGGTGTAGGCGACGCCGGCTGCGCCGATCCACTGGTTGCGCGATCCGGCGACCCGCACGATCGGGCTGTTGGCGAAATCGCCGAGCATCCGCGAATAGGTGCCGCCGGCGACCAGCTTGAAGCCGTGCAACAGGTCACCGGTCAGCGAGTAGGTCGCGAGACCGCCGACCGAATAGTTCTTCCACCCCTTGCCCGCGCTATAGGTCTGGAGACCGCTGGCGAGGCTCTGCGCCGGCGTGATGCTGAAATAGGTGTCGGCATAGCCGCTCTCGACATATTGCGCCGACCCGAACAGCGCGACCGCGGCCTTGCGGCTGAGCGGGGTCAGATAGTTGATCGACGGCTGCAGGATGCTCGCCTTGTGGACGCCGTTGACGTCGTGCCGCAGGCTGACCGAGACCGACAGCTTGTCGTACGGGCTGGTGATGACGCCGGTCTTGCCCAGGCCGACATAGCCGCCGAGCTCGATCGCGGTGCCGACCTTGCCGAGTGCGCGGATGCGCGTGTCGTCGATGTTCTTCAGGCTGGAGCGATCGAAGTTGACCACGCCGACCGGGCCGAACTGAATATCCCAGCGCTGGCCCGGGCGGTTCGGCACGAGATCGAGGCTCGCGCGGTTGCCGATGACGGTGAAGTTGAAGCCCTTGACCGAACCGATCACGACCGGCGCGGGGACGACGCGATAGTCGTTCGAGCCGTCATAATCCGGCAGATAGGCCGCGCCGACGCCGACCGTCACCGTGTCCTTGTCGAGCTCGGACGCGATCTGGTTGTTGTCCGCGGGGACGGGATTGGCCTGCTGCGCGAGCGCGGGCGTCGCGGCGCCGAGCAGGAGGACGGTCGCGGCGGCGAGGAAAGAACGATGAGTCACGGGCAGCTCCAGCAGAAACGTAAAAATGATGTCGGGCGCGTAACGCGATGTTGCGGCTTTGGGTCCGCAGCTCGGCGCCTACAGCAAGTATCGCATCCGCACCTGTTGCCGATCTGCATCACTTTCCAGCGTGAAACGCGCTGCCGCAAAGCGTGGCGGCCCAAAAGTCACCGAAGGATTTCTTGAAAAACCAAAGCCTTCGCGAGGAATTCCCGCGAACGTGTCGAGTTTACGGTTGTTGTTCTCGTCGTGGATCACCGCAATTGCATACGCACCATGCGGCAGGCCGTCGAACTGGAGATGCGTCATGCTTGCGGGGATCGATCGCGTGGTCGCGTTGGCATCGTCGACGCAGGCGGGAAAGTTGTCCGGGTCCGCGGTCAGGCAGACCCGCACCATGCCCTTGGCCGAGCGGAGGTTCGAAACGTCGACCGACAGGTCACTCGTCGCGACCGCGCCCGGCAAGGACACGAGCAGCACGGCCGCCGCGATCGCGGTCGACGCCAGCCTTCGCATGTTCCCGCGCGAAATCGCCGACGCCGCGGTCGGTGCCGCACAACCGGTCCCAGAAACGGAAATAGAGGCCATAATTTCCTCGATACAGCTCGTGATGACGCTGATGGTGGCTCGCGGTAATGAGCCAATGGCCCAATGGACCTCGCCACATGAACGCGGGAAAAATCTCCCACCCCATGTGATTGGTCACCCCCATAACCGTCATTATCCCGAGCACCAAGCCGAGTGCGCCGACGTGGATCGGAATCCCGAAGACGAGTAGCGGAATTATCACAGCGCCGCTGATCGCCTCGAGCGGATGGAACGCCATGGCCGCCCAGGCGGTCGGCGGGCGGCTGTCATGATGCACCGCATGTGCCAGCTTGAACAGGCGCGGCCGGTGCATCCAGCGATGCGTCCAGTAGAACCAGCTGTCGTGCGCGACGAGATAGGCCAGCACCGATACCGGCAGGTACCAGACCGGATAGGCGTGGACGTCCTGGTAGATCAGCGTCCAGCCGCGGTTCTGCCAGCCCCAGGCGATGATCCCGGCCGGCACGCCATAGATCGCCGCCGATGCGACGCTCCACCAGATCTCGCGGCGGATCTGCGCGGAGAGGCCGCGGTAGAGCCCGGGGTAGCGCGCCCGAGTCGCGGCGGCAAAGGCACCCGACACGATCAGATACCGCACCGCCACGATCAGCGACATCGCGACCATGGACGCGGCAATGGCAAGGGCGATGGTCATGCACGCGCTGTAGAGCGTTTCCCGGGGCAACGCCATGCGGCAGCGGCCCTGGCCGCGGACACACAGGGACGCGAGCCCGGTGATGCCACGACACCTCCGCAAACGTCGATCGAGTCCCGCGTCCTCGCGGAAAACCGCCAGGATGCGCGGCAGCAGCGCGGCGCCGAGCGTTGCGTCCGTCCGCGCCCGTTTCCGCAAGGTGTCGTGCTGGGCGCGAAACATGCCGGATGGTGCGTGCGATGCCAATCGGCGGCTACCGGGGGGCGACGGGTGCGCCAACGCGAAAAGGCAGGATGCGGCGTCTGATGATGCCCGCGCCCGCACGCGAAACGCCGTGCCGACCCGCAGACGGTTGCATGCCGGGCGCATTCGGCTATCGCCCTGCCGATGCCAACAACCCTTTCGTGCGACCTCGCCATCGTCGGCGGTGGCCTGGCGGGCGGCCTGATCGCGCTCGCGCTGGCAAGAAAACGGCCCGACCTCGACGTGCGACTCGTGGAGGCCGGGGAGACGCTTGGCGGCAATCACCTATGGTCGTTCTTTTCGAGCGACATCGCCGCCAGCGACAGCTGGATCATTGCGCCGCTGATCAGCCATGGCTGGGCCGGGTATGACATCGCCTTTCCGGCGCACCGTCGCGCGCTGGCCAGCGCCTATTATTCGATCGAATCGCAGCGGCTCGACACGCTGGTCCGCAAGGCGCTCCCGGACCGCGCGATCCTGACCGGGCGGCGCGTCGACGATGTTTCCGCGACGTCGGTCGCGCTGGCAGGCGGCGACCGGATCGAGGCGCGCGGCGTCATCGATGCGCGCGGCCCGGGCAACCTCGCCCGGCTCGATCTCGGCTGGCAGAAATTCCTCGGCCGCGAGATGTCCCTCGCGGAACCGCATGCCGCCCCCCGCCCGATGGTGATGGATGCGACGGTCGCGCAGGTCGACGGCTTTCGCTTCGTCTATTGCCTGCCCTTCGCCGCGACCCGGATGTTCGTCGAGGACACCTATTACAGCGACACGCCCACGCTCGACACGGCCGCGCTGGGCGCGCGGATCGATGGCTATGTCCAGCAGCGCGGATGGCAGGTGGAGCGGATCCTGCGCCAAGAGACCGGGGTGCTGCCGGTTGCGATGGGCGGCGATTTCGAGGGCTATTGGCGGTCGAGCGGCCTGAACGTCGCGAAGGTCGGGATGCGCGCCGGCCTGTTTCACCCGACGACGGGCTATTCGCTGCCCGATGCGGTGCGCACGGCGGCGCTGATTGCGCGGACCACCGACCTGTCCGGGGCCAACCTCCACCTGCTGACCCATGGGTTTGCCAAAGCGACGTGGCAGCAGCGCGGCTTCTACCGTATGCTCGACAAGATGCTGTTCCGCGCCGCCGACCCCGAGGAACGCTACCGTGTGCTCGAGCGCTTCTACCGGCTCGATCCGCAACTGGTGCGGCGCTTCTATTCAGGACGATCGACGATGATGGACAAGGCCCGGATTCTGACCGGCAAGCCGCCGGTGCCGATCGGCCGCGCCTTGCAGGCGATCGGCATGCTGCCCGCGGCGCGCACCGGGGGCGCTGAATGAGCACGCGTCCGCCCGAGCGCCCCGCGCCGCATAGCGCGGCCCGTACCGCGATCGTCATCGGCGCCGGCTTCGGCGGGCTCGCGCTTGCGATCCGGCTGCAGTCGGCGGGCGTCGACACCACCATCGTCGAGGCGCGCGACAAGCCGGGCGGGCGTGCCTATGTGTGGGAGAAGGACGGTTTCACCTTCGACGCCGGGCCGACCGTCATCACCGATCCGCCGTGCCTGCAGGAACTATGGGCGCTGACCGGGCGCGACATGGCGGACGATGTGACGCTCGCGCCGGTGACCCCCTTCTACCGGCTCAACTGGCCCGACGGGGTCAATTTCGATTATTCGAACGACGAGCCGTCGCTCAACGCCGAGATCGCCAAGCTCAACCCCGAAGACGTCGCGGGCTATGCCAAGTTCCTCGAATATGCCGCGGGTGTGTATGAGGAGGGCTATCGCAAGCTCGGCCATGTCGCGTTCCTCGACTTCGCGTCGATGATCAAGGCGGCGCCCGCGCTTGCGAAATATCAGGCGTGGCGGTCGGTCTATTCGATCGTGTCGAGTTACGTGAAGGACGAGCATCTCCGCCAGGCGCTGTCGTTCCACACGCTGCTGGTCGGCGGCAATCCGATGAACACCAGCGCGATCTACGCGCTGATCCACAAGCTCGAAAAAGACGGTGGCGTCTGGTTCGCGATGGGCGGGACCAACCAGCTGATCGCGGGCATGGTCCGCCATTTCGAGCGATTGGGCGGCGTGCTGCGGTTGAACGATCCCGCGGTCGACATCGCGACGATGGGCGACCGCGCGACCGGG
This sequence comes from Sphingomonas sp. TREG-RG-20F-R18-01, assembly GCF_022662475.1. Taxonomy (GTDB): domain Bacteria; phylum Pseudomonadota; class Alphaproteobacteria; order Sphingomonadales; family Sphingomonadaceae; genus Sphingomonas. The sequence continues at coordinate 268,380 of NZ_JAKNQQ010000002.1, read as the reverse complement.
GTGACCACCGCGAGCGGCTGGCATGCCGATGCCGACATGGTCGCGTGCAACAGCGACGTGATGCACAGCTACCGCGACCTTTTGAAGTCGTCGCGCAGCGCACAACGCACCAAGACCGCACTGGCGCGCAAGAAATACTCGCCGTCGCTGTTCGTCGTGCATTTCGGGATCAAGGGGACGTGGCCGGGGATCCCGCACCACATGATCCTGTTCGGGCCACGCTATCAGGGGCTGCTCGCCGATATCTACGACCACGGGGTGCTGCCCGAGGATTTCTCGCTGTATCTCCACCACCCGACCGTGACCGATCCATCGCTCGCGCCCGAGGGCTATTCGACCTTCTATGTGCTTGCGCCGGTGCCGCATCTCGGCAAGTTCCCGGTCGACTGGACAGAGATCGGCCCGATCCTCGAGAAGCGCATCCTCGACGAGGTCGGGCGGCGGTTGATCCCGGACATCCATGAGCGGATCGTGACCAAGTTCCATTATGCGCCGAACGACTTCGCGGCGGATTTGAATGCGCACCTGGGGAGCGCGTTTTCGCTCGAGCCGTTGCTGACGCAGAGCGCGTGGTTCCGCGTACACAATCGCGACGACCATATTCCCAACCTGTATTTCGTCGGCGCGGGCACGCATCCGGGCGCGGGGATTCCGGGCGTGGTGGGGAGTGCGAAGGCGACTGCCGCGTTGATGCTGGAGAGTGAGCGATGAGGGTGTATAAAAAGCCCCTCCCCTTCAGGGGAGGGGTTGGGGGTGGGGCTGTGTCTCGTAGAGAGCAAGGTTCTGCTGTACTTCCCCACCCCAACCCCTCCCCTGAAGGGGAGGGGCTATGAAGCGGCTTGCTGTTTACTGCGGGTCGGCGTCACCGGCTGACCCCGTCTACATCGACTCCGCCCGCCAGGTCGGCCGCACCCTCGCCGAGCGCGGGATCGGCGTGGTCTACGGCGGCGGCAAGCTCGGGCTGATGGGCGCGGTCGCCGACAGCGCGCTCGAAGCCGGCGGCGAGGTCATCGGGATCATCCCGCAGGCGCTCGTCAACGCCGAGGTCGCGCATCGCGGGCTCACCGAACTCCGCGTCGTCGATACGATGCACCAGCGCAAGCAGGCGTTCACCGACCTGTCCGACGGGTTCGTCAACCTGCCCGGCGGCACCGGCACGATGGACGAATTGTGGGAGGCGCTCAGCTGGGCGCAGATCGGCTATCACGCCAAGCCGGTCGGGCTGCTCAACGTGAGCGGCTATTATGACGGCCTCGTCGCTTTCTATCGCAAGATGGGCGAAGTCGGCTTCCTGCGGCCGCAACATCAGGGGATCCTGCTGATCGACACCGCGCTCGACGGGCTGCTCGCGCAGATGGCGGCGCACGAGCCGGTCGAGACGATCACCAAGATGCGCGCCAGCGACCTGTGAGCGACCAGCCCTCGCGTGACGTGATCGTCGCCGCCGCGCAGGAGTCGATCGCGCGGGGGTCCAAGAGCTTCGCGGCGGCGAGCAAGCTGTTCGCCCCCAAGGTGCGCGAACGCGCCTGGCTGCTCTATGCGTGGTGCCGCGCGTGCGACGACATTGCGGACGGGCAGGATCACGGCCACGCCATGACCGGCGTCACCGACGGCCCCGCACGGCTGGCGGCGATGTCCGCGAAGACCGAGATGGCGCTCGCGGGCGTGCCGGTCGGCGAACCCGCGTTCGATGCGCTCCGGCTGTTCGCGGCAGAGACCGCTTTGCCGCCAGCCTTGCCGCGCGACCTGATCGCCGGGTTCGCGCTCGACGCGGAGGGCTGGCGGCCGCAGACCGAGCAGGACCTGTATCGTTATTGTTACCATGTCGCGGGCGTGGTCGGCAGCATGATGGCGATCGCGATGGGGGTCGCACCCGACGACGATGCGACGCTCGACCGTGCGTGCGACCTCGGGCTCGCGTTCCAGCTCGCCAATATCGCGCGCGACGTTGCGGAGGATGCGCGCGCCGGGCGCTGTTACCTTCCGCAGGACTGGCTCGACGAGTTCGGCATCCCGGCGGATGCGCTGCTCGCGCCCGAATATCGCGACCGGCTGGGGTTGCTCGGCGAGCGGCTCGGGTTGCTGGCGGCGCGCTATGAAGAGAGCGCGCGGTTCGGGACGCCTGCGCTTTCGTTTCGCTCGGCCTGGGCGGTGCTGGCGGCGGCAGGGATTTATGGGGCGATCGGGCGCAAGGTCGCGGCACTCGGGCCGGGCGCCTGGGATGTGCGCGTGGGGACGTCTGGGACGGCGAAACTGGGGTTCATCCGGCGCGCGTTTGTGGAGGCGACGCGGCGCAAAGCGTTGTATCCGCCGTCGCTTCGCGATGCGACGCTATGGACGAGGCCACGCTAGGCTTCGAACGCTTCCCTTTCTTCTTCCCCGGCGAAGGCCGGGGCCCAGTAGTGGGCGTCATGTAAGTGAGGGCTGCCCGCGTTAACCTCTGCTCTCGCTACTGGGCCCCGGCCTTCGCCGGGGAAGAGCAAGAGGGAGAATAGGCGCTTACCCGTGCTGCGCGCGCGCCTTGGTCGAAGCCATCGGCATCCCGGTCGCGCGGCACGATGCGCTCACCACGGGAAAGTCGATATCCGAGTTTCGCGCAAGCGCCGCAGGCATTGCCGCCTGGCATTGCGCGATCGAGCGGTACTGCGCGGGTTCGATCCGCGCCTGCTGGCACGCCATGCTGCCATCACCGCAGCCCATGATCGCCATGACGTAGAAAAGCGGGTCCATCATCGTCTCCGTTCGGGGAATAAAACCGACGAAGCGCTCTGCTTGTTCCATGAGCCGCTTTCGGTCCGGCTTGACTGCGCCTACATGCACTCGTGATGCCACCCGATACAGCGACCACCTCGACCGCGCCCGAGCGCCCCATGCTCCCGACGCTGCGCCGCTTCCTGCCCTATCTCTGGCCTGCCGACGCGCCCGCGTTGCGGCTGCGGATCGTCGGGGCGATGCTGCTCGTCGTCGCGTCCAAGCTGGTGCAGGTGTACGGCGCGCCGTTCGCGCTGCAGGGGGCGATCGACGGGATGACCGGGGGGCCGAAAACGCCCGCGCTGATCACGTTGGTGACGCTGCTGGTGATCGGCTACGCCGCCGCGCGGTTCAGTTCGGTCGTGTTCGACAATCTGCGCAATGCGGTGTTCGAACGGGTCGGGCAGGATGCGACGCGGCGCCTCGCCGCGGGCGTGTTCCGCCACCTCCACCAATTGTCGCTGCGCTTCCATCTCGAACGCCGCACGGGTGCTGTCACCAAGGTGGTCGAGCGCGGGACCAAGAGCATCGACACGATGCTCTATTTCCTCCTGTTCAACATCGCGCCCACCGTCCTCGAACTCGCGCTGGTGCTCGGCATCTTCTGGACCAAGTTCGGCTTCTGGCTGGTGGCGGGCACGCTGGTGATGGTTGCCGCCTATATCCTCTTCACCCGTTGGGTGACCGACTGGCGCGCCGCGCTGCGTACGCGGATGAACGACCTCGACACCGGGGCGGTCAGCCATGCGGTGGATTCGCTGCTCAATTTCGAGACGGTCAAATATTTTGGCGCGGAAGAGCGCGAGGGGAAGCGCTACGACGCGGCAATGGCCGCCTATGCCAATGCCGCGGTCACGTCCGAGAATTCGCTCGCCTGGCTCAACATCGGGCAGGCGCTGATCACCAATCTGATGATGGGCGGCGGGATGGCGCTGATCGTCTATGGCTGGAGCCAGGGCCGTTTCACCGCCGGCAACGTCGTGCTGGTGTCGACGCTGCTGGCGCAGCTGTTCCGTCCGCTCGACCTGCTCGGCATGGTGTATCGCACGATCCGACAGGGCGTCATCGACATGGGCGCGATGTTCGACCTGATCGACACGCCGTCCGAAGTGGTCGACGTCCCCGGCGCCAAGCCGCTCACCATCGCGCGCGGGCATGTCCGGTTCGAGGACGTGCGCTTCGGCTATGATGCCGGCATGCCGATCCTCAAGGGCATCGACCTCGATATCCCTGCTGGCAAGACGCTCGCGGTGGTCGGGCCATCGGGCGCTGGCAAGTCGACGCTCGCGCGGTTGCTGTACCGCTTCTACGATCTGACCGGCGGGCGGATCACGGTCGACGGGCAGGACATCGCGCAAGTCACGCAAGCGAGCCTGCGCGCGTCGATCGGGATCGTGCCGCAGGATACGGTGCTGTTCAACGACACGATCGGCTACAACATCGCTTATGGCCGCGAAGGCGCAGGTGAATCCGAGATCGAGACTGCCGCGCGCGGGGCGGCGATCGCCGGGTTCATCGAACGCCAGCCCGAGGGCTATGCCACCCGCGTCGGCGAGCGTGGGCTGAAGCTGTCAGGCGGCGAGAAGCAGCGCGTCGCGATCGCGCGGACCCTGCTCAAGAACCCGCCGATCCTGATCCTCGACGAAGCGACCAGCGCTCTGGACAGTCGTACCGAGGGCGAGATCCTCGATACGCTCCAGGCGATCGAGCGCGGGCGGACGACGATCGTGATCGCGCACCGGCTGTCGACGGTGGTGCATGCCGACGAGATCGTCGTGCTTGAGGCCGGTCGCGTGGTCGAGCGCGGCAGCCATGCCGTCCTGCTGCGCAAGAAAGGGCTCTATGCCGAGATGTGGAACCGCCAGGCGCAGGAGCGCGCCGAGGAGACGCTGGCGGCGGAATGATCCAGCGTCCGAAAACACAACGCCCCGCCACGGCTCAGGCCGGACGGGGCGGTGAAAGCGCGGGAACGGACTGACGAGGGCGCCGTCAGTCGCGGGCTTCAGCCCTCGTAATCGGCACCCAGATTCTGGTTGCGCGGCGGCGCGGCGGCGGTGAGGCGGAGTGCCTCGGCCGATGCCGACAGGCTGCCGACCGCATCCGCTTCGTCCTCGTCGTCGACCTGGACGCGCTGCAGACCGTTGATGACCGACTCCTTGAGATGCGCCGGGCGCACCCGCTCTTCCGCGATTTCGCGCAAGGCGACGACCGGGTTCTTGTCGCGGTCGCGATCGACGGTAAGGTCGGCACCCCCCGAAATGGCCCGCGCACGCTGCGCGGCGAACAGGACGAGATCGAACCGGTTGGGGATCTTGTCGACGCAATCTTCGACAGTGACGCGCGCCATGAATGGCTTCCTTCGCAAACGACGGTATTCGGAAAGATGATCCCCTAGGCGGCAACCCGACAGGAGTCAAGAAAATCGGGCATGCGTGGGGCTTCAACACCTTGCGGCCTATGGCGCTTGGCGGCATCACCCGCTGCGATGACCGAACCCGTCCCTCAGCCGAGCTTTACCGTGGCCGGTAACCGGTTGACGATGCTCGATACCGGGCCACGCCGGCTGGCGGCGCTGATCGCGCTGATCGATGGCGCGCGCCGGTCGCTTCGCGTGATCTTCTACATCTATGTCGATGACGACGCGGGCGAAGCGGTTCGCGCCGCATTGCTGCGCGCGGCGGCGCGCGGCGTGGCGGTTTCGCTGATCGTCGACGGGCTCGGCAGCGAGGCGGCGGCGGCGCATGATTTCTTCGATCCGCTGCGCGACGGCGGGGTACAGGTGTGCCGCTTCGTGCCGCGCTGGGGACGGCGCTATCTGCTCCGCAATCACCAGAAGCTCGCGCTCGCGGACGGCGAGACCGCCAACCCGCGCGCGATCATCGGCGGATTCAACGTGCAGGACAGCTATTTCGGCACCGTTGCCGACCAGGCGTGGCGCGATCTCGGGCTGATCGTCGAGGGGCCGGCGGCGCAGCGGATCACCGGCTATTTCGACGTGCTCGCGCGCTGGGCGGGGCAACCCAAGCCGCCTTTGCGCACGTTGCGCCGCGCGCTTTCGACGTGGAGCGAGCCGCAGGGGACCGTGCGCTGGCTGTTCGGCGGACCGACGCGGCGGCTGTCGCCGTGGGCGCGGGCGGTGAAGCGCGACCTGCGCGATGCGACGCAGGTCGACCTGATCTCGGCCTATTTCGCGCCCAATCCGGGGATGCTGCGGCGGCTCGACAAGGTCGGGATGCGCGGGCGCGTGCGGATCGTGCTCGCGTCGAAGAACGATCATGGCGCCGCGATCTGGGCATCGCGCTTCACCTATGCCGGGCTGCTTCGCAAGCGGGTGCAGATCTACGAGTATCAGCTGACCAAATTGCACACCAAATTGTTCCTGATCGGTGACGTCGTCTATATCGGCTCGGCCAATTACGACATCCGCAGCCTGTTCCTCAATCTCGAGATGATGCTGCGGATCGAGGACCACGCCTTCGCCGCGCACGTCCGCCGCTATGTCGACGGCGAGATCGCCAATTCGGAGGCGATCACGCCCGAACTCTACAAGGCGCGGACCAGCCCGTGGATGCGCGTGAAACAGGCCGCTGCCTTCTTCGTGATGACCGTGCTCGACTATAACATCACCAAACGCCTCAATTTCGGACCCGAGCGGTGAAGTCGGGGAGGCTAAACCGCGAGTTCGGCTTGCTGTTCGTCGTCATGCTGACGATCGCCGCAGGCAACACCGCGCTGCAATCGGTCCTCCCCGCGCTCGGGCGATCCCTGAAAGTCCCCGACAGCGCGGTCGCGGCGGCGTTCTCGGTCTCCGCGCTGCTGTGGGTGATCGCCGCGCCGTTCTGGGCGCGCCGGTCGGACCGGCACGGGCGGCGTGCGATGATCCTGCTCGGGGTCGGCGGATTCTGCGTGTCGCTGCTGGTGTGCGGCGTGTTCCTCGCCGCCGGGATCAACGGCTGGATCGGCGGGACGACCGCGTTCGTCTGCTTCATCCTCGGGCGGCTGATCTACGGCAGCTTCGGCTGCGCCGCGCCGCCGGCCGTGCAGGCGCTGGTCGCGGGCAACACGACGCGCGAGGAACGGACCAAGGCGCTGACCTTGCTGGGCTCGGCGTTCGGGCTGGGGACGATCCTCGGCCCGACGATCGCGCCGTTCCTCGTGCTCGGGACGATCGCCGGGGTCGAGATCGGGCTGTCCGGCCCCGCCTTCCTGTTCGCGCTGTTCGGGCTGGGCGTGTGGATCGCGGTGCGGCGGCTGCTCCCCAACGACCTCCACCCCGACACCGCGACGCATGGCGCGGCCAACGCCTACCCCTCGATCGGCGGGCAAAGCGGCGGTGCGAGCATCGTTGCCGCGACCGAGGCCGCGACCGAACAGCATGCCGAACAGGTCGGCTATCGCGACCCCCGCATCCGTCCGTGGCTGATCGCGGGGCTGGTCGCTGGGCATGGGCAGGCGATGACCGGGCAGGCGATCGGCTTCCTCGTCATCGACCGGCTGCACCTGCTCCCCGCGACCGCGCTCCAGCCGACCGGAATCGTGTTGATGATCGGCGCGCTTGCCGCGCTGCTGGTGCAATGGGGAATCATCCCCAATCTCGACCTGCGCCCGCGCGCGATGATGCTGGTCGGGCTGGCGATCGCGGCGGTCGGCTGCGCGCTGACCGGGGTGGCCACGTCGCTCTACGGCATCGCCTGCGCCTATGCGCTCGCGTCGGTCGGGTTCGGCTTTACACGACCTGCCTTCACCGCGGGGGCATCGCTTGCGGTCGGGCATCATGCGCAGGGGTCGGTCGCGGGCAAGGTGACGTCGATCAACGGCGCGGCGTTCGTGCTCGGGCCGTCGATCGGGGTCGGGCTGTACGAGGCCCAGCATGCGCTGCCCTACCTCGTGGCAGGGGCAGCGATGCTGGTGCTGTTCGGCTATGCCTGGGTGCGGTTGCGCGAGCGATGATCCTTCCTCCCCTCCCGGGAAGGGAAGGGACCGAGGGGTAGGTTCGCCCGGTATCGAACGCTCCGCCCGACTGCGAGCCGACCCACCCCCAACCCCTCCCTTCCAGGGACGGGAGCAGAAGGGTTTGCGCGCTTCTTCCTCTGCACGCGGCGCAAAAGGCAAAGCGATGGTGCGCGAGCTACGATCTTCCTCCCTGAAAGGGAGGGGATCGAGGGGTGGGTTGGCCCGGTATCGAACGCTCCGCCCGACTGCGAGCCGACCCACCCCCAACCCCTCCCTTCCAGGGACGGGAGCAGAAGGATCAGCGCGCCTCTTCCTTCGCGCGGGGCGGGAAGGCGAAGCCGATCGGCTGTAGCGCGGTCGCATCCTGCTTGAGCCGCGCGGACATCGCCTCATATTCGCGCTCAAGCTCGGGCGTGACCGACGCGCGCGAATCGCCGAGCGCGGTCTCGAAATGCGACATCGTCACCTGGCTGACCGACATGGACTCGCGCAGCGCCGTAAGACCCGCCCGCCGCACCAGATCCTCCAGATCCGCGCCGGTGAAGCGATCGGTCTTCCCCGCGACGACATCGAGATCGACGTCGTCGGCGAGCGGCATCTTGCCGGTCTGGATCGTCAGGATGCGCTTGCGCCCTGCCCGGTCCGGCACGCCGACATAGATCAGCTCGTCGAACCGGCCCGGGCGCAGCAACGCCGGGTCGATCAAATTGGGCCGGTTGGTCGCGCCAATGACGACGACCGACTGGAGTTCTTCCAACCCGTCCATCTCGGCGAGGATTGTGTTCACGACCCGCTCGGTCACCTGCGGCTCGCCACCACCGCTCCCGCGTGCCGGGACGAGCGAATCGAGCTCGTCGATGAAGATCACGCACGGGGCCACCTGCCGCGCGCGCGCGAACAGCTTGGCGATCTGCTGCTCGCTCTCGCCATACCATTTGCTGAGCAGGTCGGACGATTTGGTCGCGATGAAATTGGCCTGCGCCTCGCGCGCGACCGCCTTCGCTAGCAGCGTCTTGCCGGTACCCGGAGGACCGTACAGCAGGAAGCCCTTGGCCGGACGGATGCCGAGCCGGCGGAACGCGTCGGGATCCTTGAGCGGAAGCTCGACGCCTTCCTTCAATCGCATCTGCGCCGAATCGAGCCCGCCGACATCGTCCCAGCGGACGCGCGGGGCCTCGACCATCACCTCGCGCATCGCGCTCGGCTGGACGCGCTTCAAGGCATCGACGAAATCCTCGCGCGTGACCGCGAGCGTGTCGAGAATCTCGGGCGGGATCGTGCCTTCGGACAGGTTGAGCCGCGGCATCAGCTTGCGCACCGCCTCGATCGCCGCCTCGCGCGCGAGCGCCGCCAGATCGGCACCGACGAACCCGTAGGTCGTCCGCGCGAGTTCGCCGAGGTCGACCTTGTCGCCCAGCGGCATGCCGCGCGTGTGGATGCCGAGGATCTCGCGCCGCCCCCGCTCGTCGGGAACGCCGACGACGATCTCGCGGTCGAACCGGCCGGGCCGCCGCAAGGCCTCGTCGATCGCCTCGGGGCGGTTGGTCGCGGCGATGATTACGACGTTGGCGCGGGATTCGAGCCCGTCCATCAGCGTCAGCAGCTGCGCAACGAGACGCTTCTCCGCCTCGCCCGACACCTGCCCGCGCTTGGGCGCGATCGAATCGATCTCGTCGATGAACACGATCGACGGCGCGGCCTTGGCGGCTTCCTCGAACACCTGGCGGAGCTTGCCCTCGGACTCGCCATAGGCCGAGCCCATGATCTCGGGCCCGTTGATCAGGAAGAACTCCGCCGCGGATTCATTGGCGACCGCGCGCGCGAGCCGCGTCTTGCCGGTTCCGGGTGGCCCGTGCAGCAGCACGCCCTTGGGCGGATCGACGCCCAAGCGCTGGAACAGCTCTGGATAGCGCAGCGGCAGCTCGACCATCTCGCGGAGCTGGTCGATCGTCGGGCCCATGCCGCCGATGTCGTCGTACGTGACGTCGGCGCGGCGCGCTTCCTTCGGCTCCTCATATTCGGGGCGAAGCTCGATCTCCGTCGTCTCGTCGACATGCACCACGCCCTTGGGGACAGTCGAGATGACGGCGAGGCGGATCTCCTGCAGCGCATAAGCGGGCGCGCGCAGCATGTTCTGGACGCCCGGCGGCATGTTGTCGACGCGCTGCTGCCCTGCGGTCGCGACGACGTCTCCTTGGCACAAAGGCCGCCCGAAGAAGGTGCGCTTGAGTGCGTTAGACGAACCCTGCAACCGCAGGTTCTGTTGTGCGGGTGCGAACACGACCCGCGTCGCGGGCTTCGATTCGATCTTGCGAACCTCGACGAAATCGCCAGACCCGACCCCGGCATTGGCGCGCTGGAGCCCGTCGATCCGGATGATCTCGAGGCCCTCGTCCTCGGCATAAGGTGCTACGGCGCGCGCAGGCGTGGTCGACTTGCCGACGATCTCGATCACGTCGCCCTCGCCGATCCCGAGCGCTGCGAGCATCGAGCGCGGGACATGCGCCAGCCCGCGCCCGCTGTCTTCGGCGCGCGCGTTGGCAACCTGCAATTTCCGAATCGGCGCCTCGGCGTCCGCCATAGTCATTCCCTCACGAAACCCGCTGATGAGCGCGCGAGATAGGGCGTCGGTTCCGCGAATACGAGGGCGCGCGCCAGGACGGTCCGCATCTGCGCCCGATCCGCGACGGACAAAAAAAGGGCCGACCCCGGAGGATCGGCCTTGAAAGTTTTAGGAGAGGATGCCTGAAAGGCACCGTCTGAATGCCCGGACCGGGATTATGTTGCAAGTGCGAAAGGATTGGATACGATTGCGCTTTCTGCAATCGCAGCTATCGATTGCGGGTGTCGCGTATTCTGTGATTGAACGATAGCAACATGGTGCATCGCACCATCTGGCTTGCGAAAGGCTCCTCATGCGGAGATTACCGCCACTCACCGCGATCGAAGCGTTCGTCCAGGTCGCCCGGACCGGGTCGATCAAGGCGGCGTCGCAAGAACTGGCCCTCTCGCCGCCGGCGCTGAGCCGCCGGATCCAGGCGCTCGAGCGGTTTATCGGGCGGCCCTTGTTCGAACGCCGCCATCAGGCGGTGGTGCTCAACGCCGATGGCGACCGGCTGCTCCAGCAGATCGCCCCAGCGCTCGACCAATTGTCCGACGCGGTCGAGGTGATGACGAGCAATACCGACGTGCTCCGGCTAAGGCTCGGCATCCTGCCGCTCTACGCGTCGCAGCGGCTGTTCCCGCGGCTCGGCGAATTGCGCACGCGGCACCCCGAGCTGCATCTCGACATCGATACGAGCACGCACAACATCTCGCGGCTCGGCGAGGGGCTCGACGCGGTGATCGCGCTCGCGCGGGATATCGATCCGGCGCTCTATGCGCGGCGGCTCGATCGCAACCAGGTCTATGTGATCGGGGCGAAATCCCTGATCGAGGGGCCGGACCCGGTGGTGCGCCCGGACCAGCTCGCCGGGCTGACCGCGCTGGTCCACCGCGAGATGCCCGACACGTTCAGCGCATGGCGCGCGGCGGCGGGGCTGACCGATCTCGAGCCGCTCGCGGTCGACCATTTCGATTCGGGCGCGCTGATGCTCGAAGCGGCGGCGCAGGGGCTGGGCATCGCCTTCATGCACGAGAGCCATTTCGCGGATGCCAACGACCCGCGGATCGTGCGCCTGTTCGATATCTCGGTGGAGAGCCCGTACAGCTACTGGTTCGCGTGCCGCCCGCGGGCGCTGACGCAAAAGCCGGTGAAACTGTTCCACGACTGGCTGATCGCAACGATCGCCGATCCAAGCGTTTAGATTTTTCTTGAGCCCCTCCCCTTCAGGGGAGGGGTTGGGGGTGGGGAAGTGCCTCGCAGAGAGCATTGTTCTGCTGGACGGCCCCACCCCAACCCCTCCCCCGAGGGGGAGGGGCTAAGGAATTCGAAAACGGTCATTCTTTTGAGGCAGCAATCGATCCGCTAACCACGCACGCACATGTACGCGGGACGTCTCAAGCCCCTCTCCTTCAGGGGAGGGGTTGGGGGTGGGGAAGTGCCTCGCAGAGAGCATCGTTCTGCTGAACTGCCCCACCCCAACCCCTCCCCTGAAGGGGAGGGGCTAAGACTAGCAATTAAGCAGCGGTCGCCTTCAGGATCTTGCCCGGCTCGCGCGGCGGCTCGCCCTTGGGGAGCGCGTCGATGTGCTCCATGCCCGACGTCACCTGGCCCCACACGGTGTATTGGCCGTCGAGGAAACGTGCGTCGTCGAAGCAGATGAAGAACTGGCTGTTCGCCGAGTTCGGATCGTTGGTGCGTGCCATCGAAGCGACGCCGCGGACATGCGGCTCCTTCGAGAATTCGGCAGGGAGGTTGGGCTTGTCCGACCCGTGCATGCCGGTGCCGGTGGGGTCGCCGCCCTGTGCCATGAAGCCGGGGATGACGCGGTGGAACACCACGCCGTCGTAGAAGCCGTCGTTCGCCAGCTCGGCGACGCGAGCGACGTGCTGCGGCGCGAGATCGCCGCGCAGCTTGATCACGACGTCGCCGCCGTCGAGGGTGAGCGTCAGGGTTTCGGGAAGATCGGCCATGTTGGGCTCCTGAATTGGGACTGACGCTGCCGTAGCGATGCACCGTCGCAGAGGCAAATCGCCACCGATTGGCTTTGTTCCCATATCGGGCTAGACGAACGGCTTAAGGGCAACAGGAGGTCCACCCGTGAGCGAGACCGAGCTCCTCCCCGAAATCGACGCGACGCAACTCGACGAGGACGACCGGCTCAAGCCCGAGTTCGTTCGCGCGGTGATCGACGCGGTGCAGGCGGGCGACGCCGAGACGGCGCGGTCGCTGGTCGAACCGCTCCACCCAGCCGATATCGCGGATCTGTTCGAACTCACCCCGGCGGATTGCCGCGCTGCGCTCGCGAGTGCGATCACCGACCTGCTCGACGGCGACGTCTTCGCCGAGATGAACGATTACGTCCGCGAGGATCTGATCGATTCGCTTTCGGCGACGCAGGTCGCGGATATCGCGTCCGAACTCGACACCGACGATGCGGTCGCGATCATCGAGGACATGGAGCCCGCCGACCAGCGCGAAGTGCTCCGCGCGCTCGACCCCGACGATCGCGCCGCGATCGAGGAAGCGCTGAGCTACCCCGAGGAATCCGCCGGCCGCCTGATGCAGCGCGAGCTGATCGCGGTGCCCGAGCATTGGACCGTCGGCGACACGCTCGATTACCTCCGCACGCACGACGCGCTGACCACCGATTTCTGGGAAATCTTCGTGGTCGACCCGGCGCACAAGCCGATCGGCACGGTCGCGCTGTCGTGGATCCTGCGCACCCCGCGCGGGATCGGCATCGGCGACGTGATGCAGCGCGAGCAGACGCTGATCCCGGTCGACATGGACCAGGAAGAGGTCGCGCTGCGCTTCCAGAAATATGCGCTGATCTCGGCGGCGGTGGTCGACCCCGGCGGGCGGCTGGTCGGGATGATCACGGTTGACGACATCGTCCACATCATCTCCGAGGAAGCGGGCGAGGATATCCTCCGCTTGTCGGGCGCGGGCGATGGCGACATCAACGAACCGATCCTGCTGACGGTGCGGACGCGGATCACCTGGCTGGTCGTCAACCTCGGCACCGCGATGCTCGCGGCGTCGGTGGTCGGCGCGTTCCAGGGCGAAATCGCGCGGTTCGCACTGCTTGCGGTGCTGATGCCGATCGTGTCGGGGATGGGCGGCAATGCGGGCACGCAGACGCTCGCAGTCGTCGTGCGCGCGCTCGCGACCAACCAGCTGACCAGCTCCAACACCGCGCGGATGATCCTGCGCGAATTCCGCATCGCCGCCGCCAATGGCGCGATGCTCGGGGTGCTGGTCGGGAGCGGGACCTATCTCGCGTTCGGCAATATCGGGCTAGCGATCGTGATCGCGATGGCGATGATCATCAACAATCTGGTCGCCGGGCTGGCGGGCGTGCTCGTGCCGGTGTCGCTGGAGCGCGCCGGGGTCGATCCTGCGGTATCCTCGGCGGTGTTCGTCACGACGATGACCGATGTGATGGGTTTCTTGTCGTTTCTGGGACTTGCGACGCTATGGGGGCTTGGCGGCTGACCCCGCCGCGCCCAAATCCACCTGCATGTTGCATTTGACCAAGGTTGCGTTCGGCGCGACGAGCCTCGACCATCTCGCCGAACGGCTCAAGCAACGTGCCGCGGACGGGCCGGTGTTCCTCACCACGCGCTATTTGCCCAAGCGGCACGAGGAGATCGTGCGGGAGGGCGAAAAGGGCGGGTCGCTCTACTGGATCATCAAGCACACGCTGGTGGCACGCTCGCCGATTCTCGGCTTCGGCGAGGCCGAGGGCGGGCGCGTCGCGATCCACATCGATCCGGCGCTGGTGCTCACGGAAGGCCGCCCCAAGCGCGCGCACCAGGGGTGGCGCTATCTCGAGCCGGGCGATGCGCCCGCCGATCTCGGCGGTGACGTGCTGGTGGGGGATGCGATGCCGGCGGCGCTGATCGGCAAGCTGGCGGCGTTGGGGCTGATCTGACGGACTCCAATACCGGGGTTGTCCTCCACCCAGTCCCCGAGACGCCCCCTTACGGCACCGCATCCAGCCCGCACCGGATCGGTCCCGTCGCGGCCGCCGAAACCCGACAGGTCGGCTTGCCATAGACCGTCACCGCGCCAAGCCCGGTGCTCGTCGCATCGGCGGTGTAGCGCGCGGTCGCCTTGATCGTCCCCGACCCGTCGAGCCGCACGGTCAACGCATCGCTCCGTAGCGCCGTCGCATCGATTCCTCCGGGCCCGCTGGTCAGCAGCCGCACCCGCCCGCCCCGACCGCCGAGCGTCATCGCCCCCGACCCGAGCAGCGTCGCGTTGAGCTCGTCGCCATCGAGCGCGGTCGCATCGATCGATCCGCTCCCCGTCACCTGCAGGTCGATCCGCTGCGCGCGGAACGGCCCCGCCACCGCGAGCCGCCCGCCCCCGACCACGGTCGCGCCGCGCAGCATCGGGACACCCAGCCGGATCACCAGGGGTTTCGCCGCCCCGTGCCGCGGGACTTCGCCCCAGCCACGGCTGCCTGCCCGCACGACGAGCGTCCGCCCCTCAACCCGGATGTCGATCGCGTCGCTCGCCTCCGCCGGGCCGTCCGCGCGCGCCGATGGGGCGGTGCGGGTCGTCAGGGCAACGTCGAACGGCCCGTCGACGCGGATCCGGTCGTAGTCGGTGACGACATAGGATCGGCCGGTCGCGGCCGATGCAACACCGGGTGCAACGAGGAGAAGCACAATGAACAGGCGGACAGTTGTCATCTGCAGGGCATCGCCGCGATTCCGGGATGCGGCAAGCCGTTGTATCACCCGCCGCACCGCACGTCGCCCGACCCGGACTTGCTGATCGTGCAGCGCGCCTGCCGCCCGAGATCGATATCGCCCGATCCGCTGAGTGCCACGGTCGCCGTGCCGGTGACGGTGGCGCGCAGGTCGCCGGACCCGCGCAGCGCCACGACCGCGCTGCGCGCCTTCAGCCCCGGCGCATTGATCGCGCCGGACCCGGTCACGGCGGCGGTGAGCTGGTCGACCGCCCCGGCCGCGGTGAGATCGCCCGAGCCACGCGCCGCCAGCGTCGCCTGCCCCGTCGTGATCGCGGCGATGCGCAAATTCCCCGACCCGACCGCCGCCGCCGCGAACCGGCTGCCCTCGACCCGGTCGATCGCCATGTCGCCCGATCCGCGCACTTCCGCCGCGATGATCCGCGGCATCGTCACGAAGACCTTCACGCCCCGGCTGCTAGTCCATCCGAACCCGGTCCGTGGCTTGCGGTCGATCCGTAGCGTATCCCCGTCCCGAACGATGCGGAGTTGCGCAAGCTCGGCGGCGGGCCCTTCGGCCCTGACCGAAAAGCCGGTCCCGACCCGCACGTCGACATCGTCCGATCCCTGCAGCGCCACCCCGGAAAAGTTCGCGATCTGGAAGCTTTGCGTTGTTCCCGCCACGCGATCCCCCGCGCTGGCGTTCGATGAACAGGCCGCGACGGGCAGCGTGAGCGACAGAGCGGTGACGAACAGGCGGTTGAAACGCATGGCAAGGAACTCCCTGTGTGTTGTGCAAACAATACACCCAGCGCGTTCCATTGCAAAGGAAGAGTTTGCGCAAACGCAAAAAGGGGCGACCGTTGCCGGCCGCCCCTTTTAGCACAAACCCGTGAGCGGGTCAGGCCGGCGCCTTATCCTTGTTGTGGATCGCGGCCGCCTTGCGGAGAATCTCGAGGATCTTCTCCTGCGCGGTCGGCTCGTCGACCTGCTCCATCGCGGCGAGTTCGCGCGCGAGTCGGCTGGTCGCGCCCTCGAAGATCTGCCGCTCGGAATAGCTCTGCTCGGGCTGGTCGTCGGCGCGGAACAGGTCGCGGACCACTTCGGCGATCGACACGAGGTCGCCCGAATTGATCTTCGCTTCATATTCCTGCGCACGGCGTGACCACATGGTGCGCTTGACGCGCGGCTTGCCGGTCAACGTTTCGAGCGCCTCGCGCAACGTCTTGTCGCTCGACAGCTTGCGCATCCCGACGCTTTCGGCCTTGTTGGTGGGAACGCGCAGCGTCATGCGCTCTTTTTCGAACCGCAGAACATAGAGTTCGAGCTGCATTCCGGCGATTTCCTGCCGCTGGAGCTCGATCACACGGCCAACGCCGTGCTTTGGGTAAACGACATAATCGCCGACGTCGAAGGACAGCGCCTTGGCAGCCATTCCGTTAGACCTTTCTGTGAACCGGGTATCCCGGTGCAACGCACTTCTTGCAGCAAAGCTGCATCAGCGCACGCGGGGGGTGTGTGGGTTGGTACGTCTCCGTGCCGGAAAGCGCTGATGGCGCCGTCCGTCATCCCCCGTTTAACATAGTCGTAATAAAATTACCAGCCAAAGGTCGCCGGACGCACCGCGCGGGCGTCGCAAAACGCCGCGCACCGTCCCATTCTGACAGATCCGAAACGGATCAGTCGCCCGTGCCGGGCTCCGCCGAGAAATATTTGTCGTACTTGCCGGTCTCGCCCTTGTGGTCGTCCGCGTCGGCCGGAGTCTGATCCGCCTTGCGCGTGACGTTGGGCCACTGGCTCGAGAAGGTCGTGTTGAGTTCCAGCCACGGCTCGAGGCCGCTCTCGGTATCGGGCAGGATCGCTTCGGCGGGGCACTCGGGCTCGCACACGCCGCAATCGATGCATTCGCTGGGGTTGATGACCAGCATGTTCTCGCCTTCGTAGAAGCAGTCGACCGGGCACACCTCGACGCAGTCCATGTACTTGCACTTGATGCAGGCATCGGTGACGACGTAGGTCATTAGGTAACTCCCGGAGCAACGAACCCGACGCTGCTATGCCCGAGCGCCCGCCTCGTCAATGATTGCAGTGCCTGTTCGGTCATTTTCAATGAGGTCGGTGTAGCAGGACCGCCCCGCATCGGGCGGTCCGCGCCGTTCGGGAAGGCATTCGACGCGGATCGCGCGGACCCGGCCAGACGGGGTGACGAAGGCGAGCACGCTGCCGATCCGCACCGCAGCAGCCGGCCGGTCGACCGCGCGCCCGTCGATCCGCAACCGCCCGCTCGCGGCCATCCCCTGCGCGATGCCGCGCGTCTTCACGATCCGGGCGAACCAGAGGAAACAGTCGAGCCGCATGCTCGGGCCGCGGGGGAAGGCTTCAGCCATGCACCGCCAGATCGGCGAGCGCCGCAAAGTGCGTGCCGCGCGGCGCGGCGACGGGTCGGACGGTCGGCAGCCCACGCCAGATCCAGCGCGGCACCGCGTCCTCGGCTGCAGCGGGGGCGGGACGGAAGCCGAACCCAGCCATCAGTTTCTCGATCGTCGGCGGGGTCAGCCCCATCGACAGCGCCAGCGCCGGGTCGAGCGCGAACGGCTGGCGTCCCGCCGCACCGCGCGCATCGTGCGCCGCGCGCGCGATCCGTTCGATCAGGTCGATCCGCACCGCCTGCGCCGCGATCGGGCGATAGCCGTCCGCGAGCGTCGCACCGGGCACGCCGCGTGCCAGTACGCTCGCACCTTCGCGCGGCGCTTCCGCAATGGCTCGCCCCTCGCGGATCGCGAACAGCGCGCGCCGCCACCGCGCGGCGGCGGGCTTGAGCAGGCGCGGATCGAACAGGTCGAGCGCACCGATCGTCACCCCCGCGCGGCGGAACGCCTTCCGCGCAACGCCGTCGAGCTTGTCGAGCACCGCGACCACCTCGCTCCGCGCGACCATCCCGCCCCCCGCGACCAGCGCCGCCGCAACCGCGCGCGACGCCGGGCTCGCGGCCGGATCGCGCTGGACCGAATCGAGCAGCACCGGTCCCGGCAGCGCGCGCGCGACCGCATCGCCGAACCAGCCGCGCAATCGCAGTTCGATCTTCGCGCGCAAGGCGACATCGAGGCAATCGAGCGCGCGGTCGAGCAGGATCCGTGGGCGCACCAGGCTTTGCCCGGGCGCAAAGGTCGCGACGGTGAAGCCGCTCCATACCAGCACCGGGGTCTCCCCCGCGTCGGTCCGCAGCGACAGGTCGGCGTCCGCCGCCTCCGCCAGCGCGGTCCCGCGCTTGCCCCGCTCGTCCCCCAGCCGCCGCTCGGCGGCGGCGAGCAGCATCCGCTTGTCGCTCGCGCGTGCATCGGCGGCGACGGTGAAGCGGAACCCGTCGAGCCGACCGATCGCATGGTCCTCGACCATCACCTCGCCCTCGGCGCCGATCGTGACGGGCAACATCCGGGGGTCCGCGCCGATCTGCCGCATCAGCAACGTCGTGCGCTTGTCGACGAACCGCTGCGTCAGGCTCGAATGGAGCGCATCCGACAGCCGTTCCTCGACCGCGCTCGCGCGGGCGGCCCAATGCGCAGGGTCGGCGAGCCAGTCGACCCGGTTGGCGATATACGCCCAGCTCCGCGCCGCTGCGATCCGTCCGGCGAGTGTTTCGACGTCGCCCGCGACCGTATCGAGCCGCGCGAGTTCCGCCGCGAACCACTGGTGCGGGATATGCCCCTGCCCCTCGCTCAGATGCCCAAAAATGCGCGCGACGAAGCGGGTATGCGGGTCGACGCCCAATTTGCGGAAATCGGGCAGCCCGCACGCCGCCCACAGCCGCGCGACCATCAGCGGATGCCGCGCGCGGGCACGGACCCAGTCCTCCTCCGCCATCCGCTTCAGGACGGCGAGATCGACCGATTGCGGTGCCGCACGCAGACGGCGGTTCTCGGGCTTCGCTTCGAGGCTCGCGATCAGCGCGGCGATGCTCGAGAAATCGGGCTCGCCCTCGCGCCAGTAGAGATGCTCGAGCGGCGGGAAGCGATGCTCCTCGATCGCGAGCACTTCCTCGGGCGCGAACGCCCCCGGCCCTTCCTCGACCAACGCGCCGAACGTCCCGTCGCGCTGGTGCCGCCCCGCGCGCCCCGCGATCTGCGCCATTTCGGCGACGGTAAGGCGACGCTGGCGGTGGCCGTCGAACTTGTTGAGGCTGGCGAAGGCGACATGGGTGACATCCATGTTGAGCCCCATCCCGATCGCATCGGTCGCGACGAGATAATCGACCTCGCCCGCCTGGAACATCGCGACCTGCGCGTTGCGGGTGCGCGGCGACAGTGCACCCATCACCACCGCCGCGCCGCCGCGCAGCCGCCGCAGCATCTCGGCGACCGCATAGACTTCCTCCGCGCTGAACGCGACGATCGCGGAGCGTTTGGGGAGGCGGCTGATCTTCTTCGCGCCGGCATAGCTCAGCGTCGAGAAGCGCGGGCGGTTCATGATCTCGATTCCGGGGACGAGCGCCTTGACCATCGGGCGCAGCGCCTCCGAGCCGAGCAACATCGTCTCTTCCCGGCCCCGCGCGCGCAGGATGCGGTCGGTGAAGACGTGGCCGCGCTCCATGTCCGCGCCCAATTGCGCTTCATCGACGGCAACGAACGCAAGGTCGCGGTCGACCGGCATCGATTCGGCGGTGCACAGAAACCAGCGCGCGTCCTTGGGGACGATCTTCTCTTCGCCAGTGATCAGCGCGACGCGGTTCGCACCCTTGATCTTGACGACCCGGTCATAGACTTCGCGCGCCAGCAGGCGCAGCGGAAAGCCGATCATGCCGCTCGAATGGCCGCACATCCGCTCGACCGCCAGATGCGTCTTGCCGGTGTTGGTCGGCCCGAGCACCGCGGTGACGGTGCTGTCGTGATCGCGTTGCATGACGCACCCAACATCGCGTCGAGAAGACGATTGCGCAACCATTGTCGTTCGAAAATACGCGGCCGCTCAACGCCTACCTGCAGCAGACCAGCCGCCCGCGTCTGGTTCCGCGCCCTGTCTTACCCGTCGAACGGTTCGCCGCAGCGCGATCCGCTATTGTCCGCAGTTAATTTGACTTTAGCGATTCCCCGCCACAGTCCCTTGGCCCGACGCTGCGGGGCGACATCGGGCAGCGCTGTACGATTTTCGGGGGGCGGTTCAGCCTTGTTCTTGCGGAACGATCACGGCAGCGAAGATGCGGGCGGCACGACGGCACTGTCGTTCGGCCGCGCGATGGTGCCGGTGGTACAGCCCGGCACGTTCGACCGGCTGCGCGCCGCCGCGGTGGAGATCGACTGGGTTCCCGATCTTGGCACACGGATCGGCTCGCGTGACTGGTGGCGCGGAACCGCGACCTGTGCCGCGCTCTGTGCGACCGCGATCGCGCTTGCGCCTCCGATCACGCACCCGGTGCTCGGCGAGGCCGCCGCGCCCCTGATCGGGACCGACCGCGAAGAGGCCCGCGCGCAGATGATCGCGCCGCTCGCCTGGGGCGCCGACACGGGACGCCACATGGCATCCAACGATCTCGTCCGCCCGCTCACCGAAGCGCCCGAACGCCCGATCGAGCAACGCACCGCAACCGTCGGCCACGGTGACAGCCTGGGCGACATGCTTCAGCGCGCGGGACTTTCCGAACGCGATGCGCAGGATACCGTCGCGCTGGTGGCGACGACGGTGCCGCTCGGCGACCTGAAGCCGGGCACGCAGATCCCGATGACGCTCGGCCGCCGCCCCAATCGCAACGTCGCGCGCCCGCTCGAGGCGCTGTCGCTGCGCGCGCGGTTCGACCTCGAGCTGAACCTGAAGCGGGTCGGCGACCGGCTGGTGATGGACCGGCAGGCAATCGCGATCGACACGACGCCGCTGCGGATCACCGGCGCGGTCGGATCCAGCCTGTATCGATCGGCACGCGCAGCGGGCGTCCCGATCCGCGCGGTCGAAACCTATATCAAGGCGATCGCGAGCAAGGTCGCGATCGGCCAGATCAGTTCGAACGACAGCTACGACATCATCGTCGAGCGCCAGCGCGCGGCGACCGGGGAGACCCAGCTCGGCAAGCTGCTGTTCGCGGGGCTCGACCATGGACGGGAGAAGACCCAGCTCGTCCAGTGGAACGACGGCACCTGGTACGAGGCATCCGGCCAGGCCGAGCGGCAGGGCCAGTTCACCATGCCCGTGTCGATGGCGCGGGTGACCTCCAGTTTCGGCATGCGCTTCCACCCGCTGCTCGGCTTCACGCGGATGCACAAGGGAATCGACATCGGCACCGCCTGGGGCACGCCGGTCCACGCGCCGGCCGATGGCGTCATCGCCTTTGCCGGGCGCAGCGGCGGATACGGCAATTTCCTCAAGATGGCGCACGGCGGGTCGATCGTGACCTGTTACGGCCACCTCAGCCGCTTCGCGGTCCGTGTCGGGCAGCATGTCGCGCGCGGCGACGTGATTGCCTATTCGGGCAACAGCGGCATGTCGACCGGACCGCATCTGCACTGGGAAGTGTTGCGGGGCGGCGTCGCGGTCAATCCACGCGGCTTCTCCTTCTCGAGCCTTGCGACGCTATCGGGCGAGCAGTTGCGCGCGTTCCGGTCCAGGGTGTCGGGGTTGCTCGCGGTCAAGCCGGGCGCCTGATTGGCCCGTCGGGCATTAGCGCCCATCACCGCGGCGAAGGCGAGACCTCTGCAAAAGTCGCCCTGTTGCCCCTTCCCGTCACCCCGGCGCAGGCCGGGGCCGCCCTGTTAAGGGGCAAAACCGGCAATACCGCACCCCGCCGTCCCGCCGCGCTTACATAACCACACGGCCCCGGCCTTCGCCGGGGTGACGGAAAAGGAATTTACCGCCCCTGCGCGCGCCAGCGCTTCAGTGTCCGCGCGATGATCTCGTCCTCGCCGCCGGTTTCGCGCCACAGCTTCGAGAAGACCGGATCGTCCGACGCCGGGCGCCGTGAATCCTCGAGCGAATCGAACGACACGCGCACCGGCACCGCGACACCTTCGCCGCAGATGATGCACTCGCGATTGCGCAGCGCCGGAATTGCATCGAGAAAGCCGCGCGCGCCCTCCGGCATCGCCGCCCGGACGAACGCCTGGTCACGGTCGTTGTTGAGCCGCATCGCGATGATCGTGCCGCATTGCGACAGCACGCCTTCCGCCAGGTCCGAGGGCCGCTGCGTGATCAGCCCGAGCGACACGCCGTATTTGCGGCCTTCCTTGGCGATCCGGCTGAGGATGCGCCCGACGCTCGAATCGATCTTGTCGCCGTTCGGGATGTAGCGATGCGCCTCCTCGCAGACGAGCAGGATCGGGCGCTTGGGCTCGCCGCGCGACCAGATCGCGAAGTCGAACACCATCCGGCTCAGCACCGCCACCACCACGGACGTGATATCGCTCGGCACGCCTGAGACGTCGACGATCGAGATCGGCTTGCCGTCGCCGGGCAGGCGGAACACGCGCTGGAGGAACGTCGCCATCGTATCCGCGACGAGCATCCCCGAAAACATGAAGCCGTAGCGCGGATCGGCCTTGATCTCGTCGATCTTGGTCTTGAGCCGCAGATACGGCGCGGTGTCGCCCGCGCGGTCCATCTTGCCCATTTCGAGCCCGATCAGGTTGGTCAAGTCGCTGAGCAGATAGGGGACCGGCGCATCGACCGTCAGCTTGGTGATCTCCTGCCCCAGCCGCCCCTTGGCGCGCGCCATCAACAGGCATTTGGCAAGGATGTCCGCATCGATCTGCTTCTCGGAGCCCGAGCTGGTGACGAACACCTCGCAATGCTCCTCGAAGTTCATCAGCCAATAGGGCATCTGCAGGTTCGACACGTCGTAGATCGCGCCATTGTCGCGAAACGCCGAGGCATATTCGCCATGCGGGTCGATCATCACGACATGGCCCTGCGGCGCCATCTCGCAGATCCGGTGGAGGATCAGCGCGGCGCTGGTCGATTTGCCGGTCCCCGTGCTGCCGAGCAGCGCAAAATGCCGGCCGAGCAGCGCATCCACGTACAAGGCGGCGCGCACGTCGCGGGTCGGATAGACGGTGCCGATCTGGATATGCGCGCGGTCGTCCGCGGCGTAGATCTGCTGCATGTCGGCGGACGACACCGGATAGACGAAGCAACCGGGAGTCGGATAGCGCGTCACGCCGCGACGGAACTTGTACAGCTTGCCGGTCAGCTTTTCCTCGTCGCCCTCGCCGAGGAAATCGACCTGCGCGGCAATCCGGTCAGCGTGGCCGTCGAGCAGCTTGAGCGATCGGACGTTGGCGATCAGCCAGGTCGACCCGACTCGCATCTTGATCTGGCTGCCGACCGAGCCGGCGCTCCCGACGACCGGATCGGCATGGCGTCCGGTCTCGTCTAGCGCGGCGGCATCCAGCACGACCATGCCGCTCGATCCGGCTATGTCAAACACCATGCCGATACAGGTCGCGATCGCCATGGGCGCTGCATCGGCAAAGGCCTGACTGCCCTGCATCTCGGTCATGTGTATAAAATCCCGGGGGTTCCTGACCGCCAGACCTTGCCGCCAAGTGGTAAAGATTGCGTGTCGGCGGGTGGGAGGCGGACGGGGGTAGCCCGCCGGGTGCAAGCCGCCAGGGCAAAGGCCGGGGACCCGTCGAAATAGCCGGGCCACGGCGTTCGCCGATCAGGCGCGGTGTGCCCGCCCGCCCGCTAGAACCGCCGCGCGATCCACCCGGCCGCCCAGCCGAACAGCACCGACAGGCCCACCGCGACCAGCCCATAGGCGACCGACCAATGCTCCGCCGAGCGCGCGACGAAGCGTTCGAACCCCGATTTGCGGATCTCGATCTCGCGCGTTGCCGCGGCGAGCACGCGTCCGTCGCGGATCAGGAAGGTTTCCGCGGTGAACCGCCCGACCGGCACCCGCGCGGGGATCGTCACGCGCGCACGGTACAACACGCCGTCGGTAATCTCGACCGCCCCGGGCGACTCGACGTACAGTCCCGAGCGCCCCTTCAGGTCGACGAGGCCCCGCGCGAAACGATCCTGCTCCGACGTCGGCGCGCTGCTTGCCGGCGACAGCTGCAGGCTCTGTACCCCGAGTTCGTAGATCGCGCGGGTTCGCGCGTTCATCAGCTGCTCGATCGGCTTGGACGAGGCGAGCGCGTAGAAGCTGGGCGCCGAGCGATAGCGCAGCCGCGACGCGTTGACCCAGATCAGGCCTCCCAGCTTTTCCTTCTCGCGCACCAGGATCGATTGCGTCGGCCCCTTGACCACCACGACGATGTCGGTCGGCTTGTCGTCATCCGGCAGCCGCCCGCCGGGATAGAGGATCGCGCCGAACAGCAGCAGGTTCGCGCCGGTGAAGCTGTACTGGATCTCGATGTCGCGCTGCGACACGTCGGGAACGAGCACGGGCTTGGAGGCGGTCTGCGCCATCAACAGCGGGGCACCGATCAGCGCGAGGCCGGCGCGCTTCACGACAGTTCGACCGAATAGATCTCATCGGGACGCCAGCCGAGCCCGAGCGCGATCCGCCCCGCGACCAGCAGCACGATGATGGCGAGCGCAAGCCGCAGATATTCCGGCTTCACCTTGCTGGCGAAACGCGCGCCGACCTGCGCGCCCGCGACCGAGCCGACCAGCAGCAAGGCGGCCAGCACGATATCGACCGCCTTCGTCGTCGTGGCATGCACCATGGTGGCGGTCGCCGTCACGAACAGCGTCTGGAACAGCGACGTGCCCACCACCACCTGCGTCGTCATGCCGAGCAGATAGAGCATCGCGGGCACGAGAATGAACCCGCCGCCGACGCCGAGCAGGATCGTCAGGATCCCCACCCCGAACCCCAGCAGCAACGGCGCGAGCGGCGAAATATACAGGCCCGAGCGATAGAAGCGCGTGCGCAGCGGCAGCGCCGCCACCAGCGGATGATGCCGGCGCTTGCGGGGGCGCGGTGCCGCGCCCGAGCGTGCCGCCCGGATCGCGCCCAGCGCCTCGGTCGCCATCATGCTGCCGATCGATCCGAGCAGGAGGACATAGACGAT
Source organism: Sphingomonas sp. TREG-RG-20F-R18-01 (assembly GCF_022662475.1). Classification (GTDB taxonomy): domain Bacteria; phylum Pseudomonadota; class Alphaproteobacteria; order Sphingomonadales; family Sphingomonadaceae; genus Sphingomonas. Next base: position 243,371 of record NZ_JAKNQQ010000002.1, on the reverse strand, counting down.
CGCGATGACGGTATCGATCTGCCCGCTCGCCTGGAGCAGGCGGAAGATCCACCCGCCGACGAGCGAGCCCACCATGCCGCCCGCCACCAGCACGCCACCCATCTTGAAGTCGACGCCCTTGCGCCGGACGTGCGCGAACACGCCCGAGACGCTTGCCCCCGTCACCTGACTGGCGGCGGAGGCGGCCGCCACGGTCGGGGGAATGCCATAGACGATCAGCAGCGGCGTGGTCAGGAAGCCGCCGCCCACCCCGAACATGCCCGACAGGAATCCGACGCCGCCACCCAGCAGGATGATCACCAGCGCGTTGACCGAAAGATTGGCGATGGGCAGGTAGATGTCCATGGTCGACCAGCGATAGCGCGGCCTGGCCAAAGCCGCGACTCAGAAATCCGTCCCCAGCGTCAGGGCCGGCCCCGACCCCGGCTTCGCCCGCCCCCCGATCCGTTCGCGCCAATCCAGCGTCAGGCGCAGCGTGTGCGTCGCGATCGGCACATGGATCGCCATCGTCGGTCCGATATCGAACCGTTCGACGCCCCGCTGCGCCCCGCCCCAAACGCCCAGCCCGAGGTCGATCGGCGCATCCGCCACCCGCCCCGCGGTCCGCGTGAGGCGCGCGGCGGCATCGGCATAGGGCTCGGCGATCGCGCGCTGGATCACGCCGGCCTGGCCATAGCCTTCCGCCAGGAGGCTCCGCCCGATCCGCAGCGGTCCGAAACCGCCGACCAGCCCGGCCTCCGGCCCGCCTCGCCCCCCGCCGATCGTGAAGCGCCGCTGCACGACGAGGCGCAGCGGCAGGCGCGTCGGCTGCCATTCCAGCCCCAGCGCGGCCTCCCGCAGGCCGGCGCCTAGCGGCGTGGTGAGCCGCGCGGCCAGCGCCAAGCGACCTCGCCGATCCAGCGTTCGCACCAGCCTGATCCCCGCCTGCGATCCGCCCAACTCGCCGGCCACCGGCGCACCGGCGGGCGCGATCCCGGCGCGGCCGACCAGCCAGGCGCTGCCCGACCAGCGCGGCGCCCGGGCCGATCCGCCTGCGCGGAAAGGCCGCCCCGCGACGAAGGGCGGGACGGTCAGGGGGGTGCGGTCGCCGGGTGCGTTGCCGGCGGGGAGAAGCGGCTCCGCGGCGGCGGCGGCAGGCGGCGCGATCATGCGCTCCCCGAGCAGCAGCAGCGCCGGAGTCGCTCGGATGGCCAAAGCGTCGGGAGCGATCCCCCCGCGTCGCCCCGGCACGCTCTCCGGCGGAAGGCCATCGCGCGACACCCGTGCCATCAGCGCCATGACCGGCCGCAGTCGCGCCGCCACCGCGCGGTTCGGCGGCGCCGTCACCGCATAGCCTGGCCACAAGGCGATCGTTCGCACGCCGATCCAGCCCGCGGCCACCGCCGCGAGGAAGCGTAACGGTCGGCCATGGCCGTGCCGTTGCGCGGCCTTCACATCGGATCGCCGGTGAGATCCGGAAAGACATGCGCGGTCTTGTCCCATCGCAACGCGACGCCGCGCAGGGATTGCACATAGGACGCGACGGCGCGCCGCGCCGCCAGCAGCGAGATCACGTTGCCGGCAAGGACGCGGGGGACCGACCAGCAGGCTTCGCGCCAGCCATAGGCCTGCCCGGTGAACAGCGCGCGGACCGCCAGGCGCCACGCGAGCAGTGCCGCATTGCCATGCAACAAGCGATCGAGCGCGATCGGCGTTGGCGGCGGCGGCACCCCGGCCAGGCGATGCGCCACCTGCGCGACGACCCAAGCGACCAGCGCGCCATAACCGCTTGCGAGCACCAGAACGGCGAGCGGCGCGCGGCGATCCCGCATGCGCATCCAGTGATCCCGCCAGTCCCCGACGGGTCCCCAGCCCAGCCGATCCCATCCCGCGAACGCAATCCCGGTCATCCAGCGCGCCTTCTGGCGCACCGCGCCGGCGATCGTCGCGGGGAAATATGCGCGCACCGCGACCGGCGCCCCGCCTTCCCGCTCGCGGACCCGGGCCAGCGTCCCCTTCCCGCCCAGCGCCGCGATATGCAGGCCGAGCTCATAATCCTCGGTGAGCGAATGGTCGTCGAACGGACGTCCACCGCGCGCCTCGGCGATGCGTCCGATCATGCCGCGCTCGATCGCGCAGCCGACCCCGGCGAGCGGCAGGCCGACGCCGAGCGTCTGGCGGACGACCAGCTGCTTGCCATGGGCCTCGGCAAACTCGTCGGCGTAATGGCCCGAAATCAGCCGTGCCCGGCGATCGACGAGCGGCAGGACCGGAAGCTGGACGACGCTGTATCGGCCGATCAGCGCATCGAACACGCGCAGTTCACCGGCATGGACGACGTCTTCCGCATCGTGGAGGATGACCGCGGCCGCCGTGACGCCATCGCGTCGCTCGTCGCGACACAGCGCCCGCCAGAGCGCGTTGAGGCAATCCGCCTTGGTCGTCGGCCCCGGCTTCGCCCCGATCACCAGTCGAACGCGTGAATCGCGTGCCGCGACCGCGACGACCGCATCGATCGTCGCACGATCATTCGGATAAGCCCCGACGTACACCCGATAATCGCCATGATCGAAGCGGGCGAGCGCAGTCCGGAGCATCGCGCCGATCACGGCGGATTCGTCCCATGCCGCGACGAAGACGGCAAGGCGCCGCTGCGGCCGTCGATCGTAGGCGGCCAGCGTCGGCCTGGGCCGTCCCGCCCGCCAGCACCGGGTGACGAGCCACAGCATATCGATCGCCAGATCGTCGATCCCGCCGATCGCCAGGCCGATCGCGGCAAAGACGATCGCCTCATGGGCGATCGCATCGATCGCGACGATACCCCATCCTGCTCCCACCCTGGCCCCCCGACTCAGTGTGGCCGCAGTTAACCATGGATTGATCGCCCCGCCGCAGCGATTTGTTGCGATATCGTAACGGTTCGGCGCGCGGGTGGTGCGGCTGGTCGCTATTACCCCATGTGCGGGATTGCCGTCCCCAATGACGACCGGCCGCCCCCCTGGCGGAGGACGGCCGGTGTCTCGCGACGAACGAAGCGGTTAGCGGTAGAAGCCGCGGATCACATCGATGACATAGCCGCGCCGGGTGTCGACGAGGATCACGTCGTTATAATGCCGCACCCATTGCTGGCCCCAGCCGGCGCGCGGCAGGCGATAGCGCCACGGGTCGGCGATGACATAGCGCGGTCCATAATACGGCGCGTCGATGCGCAGGCCCGGGCGGAAGACGGTGTAGCGGAACGGCGCGTTCCAGTTGCCGCGGGCGTAATAGGCCGGGTTGCGGTCACGCCAGCCGCGCCAGTCGTCGCGGCCCCAGGCGCGATCGCGGTCGCGCGCGTCCTCGCGATATTCCTGGCGGGCATCGCGCACGTCGCGTCGCTGTTCGCGGATGTCGCGCGGGTCGCCGCTGCGATAGGCCTGGCGCAGGTCACGCTGTTCCTCGCGGATTTCGCGACGGTCGTGCCGCAGTTCCTCGTTCGATTGCGCCTGTGCGGCCACCGGCGTCAGCGTGGCGGCAAGCAGGGCGGTGACGATAAGGGTACGCATGGATCATCTCCTCCAAGTGCGGAACGGCGCTTCGCCGAAGCGCCGAACCATGAGAGGCGATATGCCCGTTGCGAACTGAACCCTCCGCGAACAGGCGCGTCAGCCCAGCGACAGGGTTGTATCAGGGTGTAACGCCGGCGTTACGGCGTGTCGCGACCACCGCCACTGCCGTTGGGGCCACCGCCCGTACCCCCGCCGCCACCACCGCCGCCGATGGCGCCGACCGTTCCGATGTTGCCGAACAATTCGTCGAAGAAGCTGCGCTTCTTGCCCAGGGTCGGCGTGATCTTGCTCGACGGGCTGATGCTCGCGACCTGTTCGACCCCGGTGCGCCGCACCGCCGACACCACGCCGCGATCGTCGAAGCTGATCCGCACGGTCGTCTGCTCGCGCACCTTCGGGTTGTTATAGGCGTAGTTGCGGGTCTCGCGGCTGATATAATACCAGTCGCCTTCGTTGAACTGGCTGGTGAAGGTCGGCTTGCCGAGCACCGCGAGCACCGACTGGCGGTTGTCGGTGCCGGTCTGGACCGAATTGACCAGGTCGGGATCGATCACATAGCCCTGATGCGATTTCAGCGGAACGCAGGCGCTCCCCCCCACGATGATGGTGGCGGCGAGGACGGCGGCCGTCAGCTGGCGGACGGACTTGAGGCTCATCGACTTCTCCACACCGGCGCGGCACCCAGGGCAGGGCGCGCCATTCCATTGCATCCCGGACGCGATGCCTCAATATGCCGGGAAACGCGGCCAAACAAGGGCAGGCCTTGGGCAACCGCGAGAGGATATGCGTTTGAACTGGTTATCGAAGGTTTTCGGGGGTCGCGAGGACGCGGTCGCGCTGGCGCTGTACCACGGCGTCGTCGCGCAGGCGCGGCTGCCGCACTGGTATGAGGCGGGGGGCGTGCCCGACACGATCGACGGCCGCTTCGACATGATCGCGGCGATCCTGTCGTTCGTCCTGCTGCGGCTCGAACGCGACCCGTCCGCCGCCGCGGCGAGCGCGCGGCTGACCGAACGGTTCGTCAGCGACATGGACGGGCAGCTGCGCGAATCCGGCGTCGGCGACATCGGCGTCGGCAAGCATATCGGCAAGATGATGGGAATGCTCGGCGGTCGGCTCGGCGCCTATCGCGACGGCCTGGCGGCGCGCGACCTTGGCGCGGCGCTGGAACGCAACCTGTACCGGGCGGGGCCCCCTGCCCCCGCCGCGCTGGCGCATACCCAGGACGCGCTGTTTGCGTTCGACGCGCGACTCGCGGCCCTGCCCACGTCCACGATCCTTGCGGGAGACATCGCATGACCGCCCCCGAATTTTCGCGCACCGAGCGGATCGACACGATCGGCGAGGGCGAACGCACCATCACCATCACCGCAAACGATGCCGAGCGCGCGGCGCTCGCCAGGCGGTTCGACCTGATTTCGGTCGACCGGCTCGAGGCGACGTTCGCGGTGCGCCGCGATGCCGCCGGCGTGGTCGCGCGCGGGACCGTGCGCGCGGCGGTGGTGCAGGCGTGTTCGGTCACCGACGATCCGTTGCCGGTGACGGTCGAGGAGCCGATCGCCTTGCGCTTCGTCGACCACGAACCTGATTCGGAGGAGATCGAGCTCGATCCCGACGCGCTCGACACGATGGTGTTCGACGGCGCGGCGATCGATCTCGGCGAGGCGGCGGCGGAAACGATGGCGCTGTCGCTCGATCCCTTCCCCCGCGGGCCCAATGCCGCGGCGGCGCTCAGGGCGGCAGGCGTGATCAGCGAGGAAGAGGCCAAGCCCGCGGGCGCGCTCGCAGGGCTGAAGGAAGCGCTCGAGAAGCGGCTGAACCGGTCGTGACCCGTCGTTGACTCGAACAACACCGCCAGCCCCTCCCCGGCGAAGGCCGGGGCCCAGTCGCGAAGGTCGCTGAAGCGAAGCGCAGCATCCGCCTCATGCCGCCCGCTGCTGGGCCCCGGCCTCCGCCGGGGAAGTGATCAGGGTATGGCGGTGCCTGTTCCTGGACGGGCGTTTCACCACCTCCCGCAAGGTTCGAGCGGCATCAAGGGCACCTTCTGCGCTTCCCCGGCGAAGGCCGGGGCCCAGTCGCGAAGGTCGCTGAAGCGAAGCGCAGCACCCGCCTTATGCCGCCCGCTCCTCGGCCCCGGCCTTCGCCGGGGAAGTCATCAGGGTCTGGCGGTGCCTGTTCCTGGACGGGCGTTTCACCACCTCCCGCAAGGTTCGAGCGGCATCAAGGGCACCTTCTGCGCTTCCCCGGCGAAGGCCGGGGCCCAGTAGCGAAGGTTGCTGGGGCGAAGCGCAGCACCCGCCTTATGCCGCCCGCTCCTCGGCCCCGGCCTTCGCCGGGGAAGTCATCAGGGTCTGGCGGTGCCTGTTCCTGGACGGGCGTTTCACCACCTCCCGCAAGGTTCGAGCGGCATCGAGGCACCTTCTGCGCTTCCCCGGCGAAGGCCGGGGCCCAGTAGCGAAGGTTGCTGGGGCGAAGCGCAGCACCCGCCTTATGCCGCCCGCTCCTGGGCCCCGGCCCTCGCCGGGGAAGTCATCAGGACAGGAGCGATTTGCAAGACAGTAGCGGCGACCCGTCTCAGTCCTCGTCCGGCCCCAAGCTCGCGTCCAGATCGCGCGGGCGTACGAACTTCGTTAGCCGCGCCGCGCCTGGCGCGAGATCCCCCCATTCCCCGTCGAACGTCATCTCCGCCATCGTCGCGGTCGGATATTTCGCCTCGAGCGCCACCCGCAACGGCTCCTCCGACATCGGCACCAGCCACAAAGCGAGATCCTCCAGACCCGGATTATGCCCGACCAGCAGCAGCCGCTCGGTCGCCACGGGCACCGCATGCACCAGGTCGAGCAGCGTCACTGCCGAGGCGAGATAGATCCGCCGGTCCCACGCGGGCGCGAGCGTCCGGCCATAGCCGCTCTCCACCCCCGCGAGCGTCTCGACCACGCGCACCGCGGGCGAGGCGACGACCTTGTCGAACGCCAGACCTGCGCTGCGCAAATGCGTCCCCATCATTGCGGCGGCGCGTTTTCCCTTGGGATTCAATGCCCGATCAAAATCGCGCAGCGCCGGGTCATCCCAACCCGACTTGGCATGGCGCAGCAGCGTCAGCGTCTTCACGGGCCTTCTCCGTCATTCAGGCGGTTGCGCGAGCCCCATGCCCCGTTTGCACGACCGAGGGAAGCGCCGCGGCGCGCGCAACGGCCTCATCGAGCGTGACGCGCGTGATCGCAACGCCGGGCGGAAAGGCGGTGAGCAACCGCGACGGCATCGCGGAGGACAGCAGCACGAACATCCCGTGATCGTCCGCGCGGCGGATCAGCCGCCCGAACGCCTGCGCCATCCGCGCGCGGACGATGCGGTCGTCATAGGCCTTGCCGCCCCCCTCGCCCGTCGCCGCCATCCGGCGCGCGGCGTGGAGCACGGTCGGCTTGGGCCATGGCACCCCCTCGAGCACGACCATCCGCAGCGAGCGTCCGGGCACGTCGACCCCGTCGCGCAAGGCGTCGGTGCCGAGCAGCGACGCGGCAGGATCGTCGCGGAAGATGTCGACCAAAGTCCCCGTATCGATCGGGTCGACATGCTGCGCATAAAGTGGCAGCCCTTCGCGCGCCAAGCGGTCCGCGATCCGCGCATGGACTCCGCGCAACCGCCGGATCGCGGTGAACAGCCCGAGCATCCCGCCCCCGCTCGCGAGCCCCAGCCGCGCATAGGCATTGGCGAGCGCCGCCATGTCGCCGCGCTTGACGTCGGTGACGATCAGCACTTCGGCCTGGTTGGCATAATCGAACGGCGACAGCGCGGCGAACCGGCTCGCGCCGCGCAGCACGTGGTTCGCGCCGGTGCGCGCTTCGGCGACGTCCCAGCCGCCCCCATTACCGGATTCGTCGCTGCTCGCATCGCCGCCACGCAGCGTCGCGGAAGTGACGAGCACGCCATGTGCCTGCTTGAGCACCGTCTCGGCGAATGGCCGGGTCGGGTCGAGCCAGTGGCGGTGGAGCCCGACGTCGTAATCGCGCCCCTCGACACGGTCGACCGCCATCCAGTCGACGAAATCGGGCGAGGCCGGCCCGCCGATCCGCGTCAGCAGCGACAGCCACGCCGCGACCGTATCCGCGCGCCACGCAAGCGACGCGACCGCACCCTCGATCCGCGCGCGCGCCTGCCCGTCCATCCAGTCGGGCCCTTCCTCGAGCACCGCTTCCAGCCGCCGCCCGAGCGCGACCAGCGGGCGCACCAGCGCATCGAGCGCCTCGGCGGCGGGTGCGGCGGCCTCGATCAAGGCGGGATCGGGTTCGGCGAGTTCGGTTTCCAGGCCATAGCCCGCATCGCCCTCGGTCTCGGCGCGCGCATAGGTCAGCCCGCGCACCGCCGCGAGCAATGCCTCGACCGGCCCGAACGGGGCACCCTCCCCCAGCCGTTGCAACCAGCCGTCGCTGGCGAGCGCGTGCGCCGCGACCACCGCATCGGTGATCGCGCGTCCGCCCGCCTCGTCATAGCTCGCCACGTCCGACAGCCGCGCCGCCAGCCCGCGCCGCCGCCCACGCCCGCCCGATTCGGGGCCGATCACCCAGCGGCGCAGCTCGATCGTCTCCGCGCCGGTCAGCGCGGTCGAGAACATCGCGTCGGCGGCGTCGAAAATGTGATGCCCCTCGTCGAACACATAGCGCGTGGGGCGAGTCGTCTGCTCGCGCCCGCGCGCGGCGTTGACCATCACCAGCGCATGATTGGCGATCACCAGATCGGCATCGGCACTCGCGCGCGCGGCGCGTTCGATGAAACATTTCCGGTAATGCGGGCACCCCGCATAGACGCACTCGCCGCGCCGGTCGGTCAGCGCGGTCGATCCGTTGCGGCGGAACAGCGTGGTCAGCCAGCCGGGCAGATCGCCCCCGACCATGTCCCCGTCCGCGGTATATCCCGCCCAGCGCGCGACCAGTTGCGCGAGGATCGCCGCGCGCCCGGCGAACCCGCCCTGCAACGCATCCTCGAGGTTGAGCAGGCACAGGTAATTCTCGCGCCCCTTGCGCGTCACGACCTTGGCCTTGCGCACGGTGGCGTCGGGGAACAGCCGCGCGCTTTCCTGCCCCAATTGCCGCTGGAGCGCCTTGGTAAAGGTCGACACCCACACCGCGCCACCTGCCTGCTCCGCCCACAAGGACGCGGGCGCGAGATAACCGAGCGTCTTGCCGATCCCGGTCCCCGCTTCGGCCAGCACCATGTTGGGCGCGCCTTGCGTCATCCGCGGCGCGAACGCCTCGCGTGCAGCCTGGGCATAGGCGCGTTGGCCCGGACGTTGTTCGGCGGCGCTGCCGGTGAGCGTGGCGAGCCGTTGCTGCGTCTGGTCGGCGTCGAGCGACACGGTGCGCGGGGCGGGGCGGGGCGCACCTTCGGTCCATTCGGGGAGGCGGGTGTAGAGCCAGCGTTCGGCGACCTTGGGCCTGGGGAGCCGGTCGACCAGCAGCGGCGCCCAGGTCCAGCGGAGCTTGAACAAGGATTGCGCGGCGGTCCACGATCCCTCGCGCTCGGGCCAGTCGTCCGATCCGATCATCCCGAGCAACGCCTCGGTTGCGGCACGGAGGAATTGCGCGATCTCGGCGTCGGCCTCGGGCGCGGCGAGCCCCGCGACGCGCGCCAGCCCGCGCGGGGTCGGCACCATGAAGCGCGCGGGGCAGAGGAACGCGTAGAGTTCGAGCAGGTCGAGCCCCGAGAGATCGGCATAGCCCAGCCGCTGCCCGATCAGCGCGGCATTGAGCAGGATGACAGGGGTATCGGCGGCGATCCGGATCGCCTCGCCGCGCCCGATCGGGCGGGTGCCGTTCGCGTCGGCGATCCAGATGCCGCTGTGGCTGGCATGCAGGGCAGGATAGGGAAGCGTGGCCACGGGGGGTATATCGCGTGGCGGGAACGGAATGGCAACGCTGGAGGCGGTGGATTGCTCGCTTCGCCATCGGAAACGGCGCTCCCCCGGCGCGCGTGGGGAAGCCGTTATAGGAGGCCGCGTCCGTCGATCGCCAACGCCGGCATCGTCGCACTGGTGAGTTCGCCCTCGAGCGGCACCATGCGTCGCGCGGCGAAGCCGTCCACCCCCGGATCCCAGAACTGGTGCACCTCGCCGCTTGCCACCGCGACGACCCAATATTCCGGCACGCCGTGCGCCAAATACAGCGCGCATTTGACGCCGAGATCGCGGGCAACCGTGCTGTCCGCTACCTCGACAACGATCGCGAGGTCGCGCACTTCATAATAGCGATCGTCCGACCCCCCGCGGGCAACGATCACGTCGGGCTGCGGCAAATCGTGCGACGGTAGCGCGAGCGACGATTCGCTGAACGCCTCATACCGCGAGCCGATGTCTTCCAGCGCGCGCTGCAAGCGACGGGTCAAATAATTCTTGATCCGATTATGCCGCCGGAATTCCGCGTTCATGACCTCGATCACCCCGTCAATCAGTTCGACCTTTCCGTACGCGTCAAACACGCCCGCGTGATCGAGGAGTGTGAAATCCTCGATACGGAGCTTCAGGCGATGCGGCTCGGTCAGGGACGGCGGCATGTTCATGGGATGACCATAGCATTTGCGCTTGCCCCCCTAAAGCGGCAAACGCGGGCATCATGACCGACACAGCTTTCCGCACCGCCGCCCAAGACTCCAAGGCCTGGCCGTATGAGGAAGCGCGCAAGCTCCTCAAGCGCCATCCCGACGGCAAGCCGGGGAACGCACCCGTCATCTTCGAAACGGGCTATGGTCCCTCGGGGCTCCCGCATATCGGCACGTTCAACGAAGTGCTGCGCACGACGATGGTACGCCACGCGTTCCAAACGCTGTCGGATGCGCCGACCCGGCTGATCGAATTCAGCGACGATATGGACGGCCTGCGCAAGGTGCCCGACAACGTCCCCAACCAGGCGATGCTGGCCGAGCATCTCGGCAAGCCGCTCAGCCGCATTCCCGATCCGTTCGAGAAGTTCGAGAGTTTCGCAGCGCACAACAATGCGATGCTGCGCGATTTCCTCGATCGCTTCGGCTTCGAATACGAATTCATCTCCTCCGCCTCGCAATATGAGGCCGGGGTGTTCGACGATGCGCTCAAGGGCGTGCTGCGCAATTATGCCGCGATCATGGGCGTGATGCTCCCGACGCTGCGCAAGGAACGCGCCGCGACCTATTCGCCGATCCTGCCGATCAGCCCCAAGACCGGCGTCGTGCTCCAGGTCCCGGTCGAGGTCGTCAATATCGAGGAGGGCACGATCCGCTTCACCGACAGCGACGGCGAAGTGCTGGTGCAATCGATCCTCGGCGGCCACGCCAAGCTGCAGTGGAAAGTCGACTGGGCGATGCGCTGGGTCGCTTTGGGCGTCGATTACGAGATGTACGGCAAGGACCTGATCGACAGCGGCGTCCAGTCGGGCAAGATCGCACGCGTGCTCGGCGGTCGGCCGCCCGAGGGGCTGATCTACGAGATGTTCCTCGACGAGAAGGGCGAGAAGATCTCCAAGTCGAAGGGCAATGGGCTGACGCTCGAGCAGTGGCTCGATTACGGGACGCAGGAAAGCCTGTCCTTCTTCGCCTATCGCGAGCCCAAGAAGGCCAAGCAGCTCCACGTCGGCGTCATCCCGCGCGCGGTGGACGAGTATTTCGATTTCCGCGGAAAATATGCAGCGCTTCCGGTCGAGCAGAAGCTCGGCAATCCGGTGCATCACATCCATGACGGCGATGTGCCGGGGACGACCCCGCCGGTGACGTTCGGGCTGCTGCTCAACCTCGTCGGCGTGCTCGGCGCGGGCGCGACCGCGGAGCAGGTGCGGGGGTATCTCAGCAACTACGTAGAGGGCGAAATCACGCCCGAGCTCGACGCGCTGATCGGCCATGCGCTCGCCTACAACCGCGATTTCGTCGCGCCGACGCTCCAGCGGCGCAAGCCCGTGGGGATCGAGGTCACCGCACTCGAACGGCTCGATCGCGATCTGGCCGCCGCGCCTGCCGATGCCTCGGCGGTCGATTTGCAGAACATCGTCTATGCGATCGGCAACGAGGGCGGGTTCGATCCGCTGCGCAGCTGGTTCGGTGCGTTGTACGAGACGTTGCTCGGCTCGTCGCAGGGGCCGCGGATGGGCAGCTTCATCGCGCTCTACGGGATCGACAATACCCGCACGCTGATCGCCGAGGCGCTGGCGGACTGACGGAGGACCTACCCATGCCGACCAAACCGCTGATCGGCCCGACGACGCGGCTGTGCATGTCGCTGGCGGCGCGTCCGGGCACTTTCGGGACGCGCTTCCACAACCGGCTGTACGAAACGCTGGGGCTGGATTTCGTCTACAAGGCGTTCTCGACGCAGGACCTGGAGGGCGCGGTGCGCGGGATTCGTGCGCTCGACATTCGCGGCTGCGCGATCTCGATGCCGTTCAAGGAAGCGGTGATCCCGCTGCTCGACGGCCTCGCGCCCTCGGCGGCGGCGATCGACAGCGTCAACACGATCGTCAACGACGACGGCGTGCTGACCGGGCACAATACCGATTATGCCGCGGTCGCGCGGCTGATCGCCGACATCGACCCCGCGACGCGCTTCATGCTGCGCGGATCGGGCGGGATGGCGAAGGCGGTGGCCGCGGCACTCCGCGACGCGGGGTTTCGCGACGGGACGATCGTCGCGCGCAATACGGCGGCGGGGCAGGGGCTTGCGGCGCTGTACGGGTTCGCCTGGCGTGCCGAGTTGGGCGAGGATGCGGCGGGGCTGCTGCTCAACGTCACCCCGCTCGGGATGACCGGGGGCGATGCCGCTGCGCTCGCTTTCCCGCAGGCGATGATCGCGGCGAGCGACGTGGTAGTGGACGTGGTGCAATATCCGCCCGAGACGCCATTGCTCCGCGCGGCGCGGGCGGCGGGCAAGCGTGTGATCACGGGGGCGGAGGTGGCGACCTTGCAGGCGCTCGACCAGTTCGTGTTGTACACCGGGGTGACGCCCGACGCGGATCAGGTCGCGGAGGCCGCAGCGTTCGCCCGCGCGAACGGGTAGGCAGAAGCGGAGCGGGGGAGCGGGGGGGAGGATTACCGCCACCCCATTCCGTCATCCTGAACTTGTTTCAGGATCCAGCCCTCCACATGTCCGGACTATGCCTGTTGCGCCGTGGATGCTGAAACAAGTTCAGCATGACGGCAGCTTTTGGGGCCGGGGACGACCGAAGTGGCGACCGGGAAGAGGCGTTTCCCAAACCCGCCGCTCGCTTCCGGTTCCCCCCGGGTCTCCCACGCGTTAGGCCGGATACATGGCACACCTCCCCACCCCGCCGCGCGCCGTGCGGAAGATCCGTTCCGCCTTGCGGACCTTCCTGGCGCATGAGGCGACCAGCGGGCTGGTCCTGATGGCGGCGGCGGCGGTCGCGTTGATGGTCGCCAACTCGCCACTCGCCGACGCGTATTTCCACGTGCTCCACGTCGCGACCGGCCCGGTGCTCGCGCCTGCGATCGGGCCGATGACGGTGCATCTGTGGATCAACGACGGGCTGATGGCCGTGTTCTTCCTGTTCGTCGGGCTCGAGATCAAGCGCGAGCTGGTCGACGGACAATTGTCCTCGCCGGCACGACGGCGCCTGCCGGTCGTCGCGGCCGCGGCGGGGATGATCGTTCCCGCGCTCGTCTTCCTCGCGATCGCCGGTGGCAATCCGATGTTCCGCGCCGGCTGGGCGATCCCCGCCGCGACCGACATCGCCTTTGCGATCGGCGTGCTCGCGCTGCTCGGCCGGCGCGTCAGCCCGGCGCTTAAGCTGTTCCTCACGACGGTCGCGATCGTCGACGATTGCGGCGCGGTCGCGATCATCGCGCTGGCCTATACCAGCGGGATCGACCTGGTCGCACTCGGCGGGGCGGTCGGCGTGGTGCTGATCCTGCTGGTGCTCAAGAACCGGCGCGTAATGCAGATCTGGCCGTATCTGGTGGGGTTCGCCGCACTCTGGTGGCTGGTGCTGCTGTCGGGCGTGCATGCGACCGTCGCCGGCGTCGTCACCGCCGCGCTGATCCCGGTGACGCGGTCGCCGGGCATGCCGGATTCGGTTGAATCGCCGCTCCACCGGCTCGAACATGCGCTGTCGCCGTGGGTGTCGTTCGGGATCGTGCCGCTGTTCGCCTTCGCCAACGCCGGGGTATCGTTCGCCGGCATCAGCCCGGCGGTGGCGCTCGACCCGCTCGTGCTCGGCATCGCGGGCGGGCTGTTCCTGGGCAAACAGGCCGGGATCATGGGCGGCGTCGCGCTCGCCGAACGGCTCGGGATCGCGCGACGACCGAAGGGGATGCGCTGGATCCAGCTGTACGGCGTCGCACTGCTCGCGGGGATCGGTTTCACGATGAGCCTGTTTATCGGGGGACTGGCGTTTCCGGGCAGCGAAGCGTTGCAGGACGAGGTCAAGATCGGCGTGCTCGCCGGATCGACGCTGGCGGCGGTGGCGGGCTATCTGGTCCTGCGACTGGTCCCGGCGACACGAAAGGAACGCGATGCGTAGCTTCTTCTCTCCCCGCCAGCTCGCGCATGCGCCGGCGCAGGAGCTCCACAACGGCGGCTTCACCGCTTATGCCGAGACACCGTCGCGCGCGGAGGCGATCCTCGCCGCGATCGGCGGCGCGGAAACCCCGGAGGATCGCGGCGACGCGGCGATCCGCGCGGTCCATACCGACGATTACCTCGCGTTCCTGCGCGACGGCCCGGGGCGCTGGGCGGCGGCGGGGCGGCCGGGGGATGCGATGGGCTATGTCTGGCCGGTGGTCGGGCGGCGGTCGCTCAGGCTCGACCGGATCGACGGGCAGATCGGGCGCTACAGCTTCGACGCCTCGACCCCGCTGACCGCGCAAAGCTGGGACTCGGCCTATGCCAGCGCGCAAAGCGTGCTCGCCGCGACGCATGCCGTACTCGAGGGCGAACGCGCGGCGTTCGCGCTGTGCCGCCCGCCCGGCCATCATGCCGGCGCGGATTATTACGGCGGCTATTGCTACCTCAACACCGCAGCGATCGCCGCGCAGGCCGCGCGAGAGGCGGGGCGGCAGCGCGTCGCGATCCTCGATATCGATTATCACCACGGCAACGGCACGCAGGACATCTTCTGGGATCGCGGCGACGTGTTCTACGCGAGCATCCATGCCGATCCCGCGAGCGATTACCCGTTCTACTGGGGCCATGCCGACGAGACCGGCGCGGGCGACGGCGAGGGCGCGACGCTCAACCTGCCGCTGCCGCAAGGCGCCGGCCTCGCGCCGTTCCGCCGCGCGCAGGATCAGGCGCTGGAAGCGATCGCGCGGTTCGCGCCCGACCTGCTCGTCGTCAGCTTCGGCGCGGATACGTGGGAGAGCGATCCGATCGCGCATTTCAAGCTGACCACCGACGATTATGCCGTGCTTGCGCGGGACATCGCCGCGTGCGGCTGGCCCAGCGTGATCGCGATGGAGGGCGGCTATGCGGTCGATGCTTTGGGCCGGAACGTCGCCAGCCTGTTGTCCGGCTTCTGATGGCGGCGCATGCCAAGGGGAGTGCCGGATACCGCCGCCTGACGCTGGCGATGTTGTTCGCGGGCTTCTCGACCTTTTCGCTGCTCTATTCGGTCCAGCCGCTGCTTCCGGTCTTCGCGGCGCAATTCGGCGTCAAGGCGGAAGGCGCGAGCCTTGCCGTCTCGCTCGCGACCGGGCCGCTGGCGATCGGGATCCTGTTTGCCGGCGCGCTGTCCGACCGGATCGGGCGGCGGCCGATGATGGTCGCCGCGATGTTCCTCGCCGGCCTGTTCAGCCTTGCCACCGCGATCGCGCCGAACTGGACGGTGCTGCTCGCGCTGCGCTTCGCCACGGGAGTCGCGCTGGCGGGGGTGCCCGCGGTGGCGATGGCCTATGTCGCGGAGGAGGTCGACCATGCCTCGGTCGGGTCTGCGATGGGCCTGTATATCGCGGGCAGCGCGATCGGCGGGATGGCGGGGCGGCTCGGCGTCAGCCTGATCGCCGAGGTCGCCGACTGGCGCTGGGCGCTCGGGATCGTCGGGCTGGCGGGGCTGGCGATGGCGGAGGCGTTCCGGCGGCTCGCGCCCGAGTCGCAGGGCTTCGTCCGGCGGACGCAGCGGCGTGGATCGGTCTGGCAGGCGACGCGAACGCTGTTCGCGGATCGCGCGCTGCCGCTGCTCTATGCCGAGGCGTTCCTGCTGATGGGCGTCTTCGTCACGCTCTACAACTATGTCGGGTTCCGCCTGATGGCCCCGCCGTACGGCCTGGGTCATGCGGCCGTCGGGGCAATCTTCCTGCTGTACCTGCTCGGGTCGGCGAGTTCGGCCTGGTTCGGGGCGCTGGCGGGGCGACGCGGGCGGCGGCTGGTGTTCTGGATGCCGGTGGTCCTGCTGATCGCGGGCATCGCGCTGACCGCGACCACGCCGTTGTGGAGCGTCATCGCCGGGATCGCGGCGGTGACGATCGGCTTCTTCGGCGCGCATTCGATCGCCAGCGCCTGGGTCGGGCGGCGCGCGTTGGAGCATCGCGGGCAAGGCACCGCGCTGTACCTGTTCTTTTATTATGCCGGATCGAGCGTGCTGGGCTCGGCCGGTGGAATCGCCTGGACGCGCGCGGGGTGGCCGGGGGTCACGCTGTTCTGCCTGATGCTCGGTGCGGCCGCACTGGTCGTCGCGCTGATGCTGCGGCGCGTGCCGCCCTTGCCCGACCAGACCGTGACGCCACCCAAGCCGATCGGCAGCGATTGACGCGAAACGGGTGACGAGGTTCAGCGGACCGATGCGCTGCACAAACCGCGAACCCCCACGCGGGGCGCGCAAACGATTCGCTGAACCTGCCGACTCGTACTCGCTGCCCCCCCGAGCAACGGCATGGTTCATGCCGAGTAACGGCGCCGCAAACAACAAGGAATGTTGCGCTACCATAATAAAACGGGCGACCCTTTCGGGCCGCCCGCTTTAGCCGCTCGACGTCGGTCACGCCGCTCAGAGCTTGCCGGTCAGCTCCGGCAGGATCTTGAACAGATCCCCGACCAGGCCGATGTCCGCGACCTGGAAGATCGGCGCATCCTCGTCCTTGTTGATCGCGATGATCGTCTTGGAATCCTTCATGCCCGCGAGATGCTGGATCGCGCCCGAGATGCCGACCGCGACATAGACTTCCGGCGCGACGATCTTGCCGGTCTGGCCGACCTGATAGTCGTTCGGGGCATAGCCCGCGTCGACCGCCGCACGGCTCGCGCCGACGCCGGCACCGAGCTTGTCGGCGAGCGGATCGATCAGTTCGTGGAACTTGTCGCCCGACCCGAGCGCACGCCCACCCGAGACGATGATCTTGGCCGAGGTCAGCTCGGGCCGCTCCGACTTGGCGATCTCGCTGCCGACATAGGTCGACACGCCGAGGTCGCCGGTCGTCGCGACCGCCTCGATCGTGCCCGTGCCCCCCTGGGTCGCCGCCTTGGCAAAGGCGGTGCCGCGGACGGTGATGACCTTCTTGGCGTCCTTCGACTGGACCGTCGCGATCGCGTTGCCTGCATAAATCGGGCGCGTGAACGTGTCCTCGCTCTCGACCGACAGGATGTCGCTGATCTGCATGACATCGAGCAGCGCGGCGACGCGCGGCGCGATGTTCTTGCCATTGGTGGTGGCGGGCGCGAGGAACGCGTCGTGATCGCCCATCAGCTGGACGATCAGCGGCGCGACGTTCTCGGCGAGCGCATGCGCATAGGCGGCGTCGTCGGCGACATGCACCTTGCCCACGCCCGCGATCTTCGCGGCTTCGGCGGCGACGGCGTCGACGCCCTGGCCAGCGACGAGCAGATGCACCTCGCCGAGCTGCGCAGCGGCGGTGACCACGGCGAGCGTGGCGTCCTTGACGGTGGCACCGTCATGTTCGACCCAAACGAGCGTCTTCACTTGGAAACTCCCATCGTCTTGAGCTTGGCAACCAGTTCATCCACGTCCGCGACCTTCACGCCGGCGGAGCGCTTGGCGGGTTCGACCACCTTGAGCGTGGTCAGGCGCGGGCTGACGTCGACCCCGAAATCGGCCGGTGTCTTCTGCGCCATCGGCTTGGACTTGGCCTTCATGATGTTGGGCAGCGACGCGTAGCGCGGTTCGTTGAGCCGCAGGTCGACCGTCACGATCGCCGGGAGCTTGAGCGTCTCGGTCTCCGACCCGCCATCGACCTCGCGCGTCACGGTGACGCTGTCGCTGGCGAGCTCGACCTTCGACGCGAACGTCGCCTGACCGACACCGAGCAACCCCGCGAGCATCTGCCCGGTCTGGTTGTTGTCGTCGTCGATCGCCTGCTTGCCGAGGATCACCAGATCGGGCTTTTCCTCGTCGACGATGGCTTTCAGCAGCTTGGCAACGCCGAGCGGCTCGACCCGGTCCTCGGACACGACCAGGATCGCCCGGTCGGCGCCCATCGCGAGCGCGGTGCGCAGCGTTTCCTGGCTCTTCTGCTCGCCGATCGACACGACGACGATCTCGGTGACACCCTTATCTTTGAGCCGGATCGCTTCCTCGACCGCGATCTCATCGAACGGGTTCATGCTCATCTTGACGTTCGCCAGATCGACGCCCGTTCCATCCGCCTTCACGCGGGGTTTCACATTGTAATCAAGCACCCGCTTGACCGGTACCAGCACCTTCATCGGCTATCCCTTCCAAGGTCGATTGCGTTCGCCGCCTGCATTTAAGGCGGTGCATCTGGCGAGCAGATGGCTATTTTCCGCGCTTTTCGCAAGTACGGTACGGAAAACCCTGCCTGACGTAACGGCATTTCATTTGTCCGGTCAAACTATTCCGGGCCTAAACGAAAAAGGGGCCCGGACGTTTCCGTCCAGGCCCCCCGATTTTCGCGAATCACGCCGGATCAGGCGGCCTTCTGGACCTCGGCGACGATCTTCTTGGCGGCATCGCCAAGATCGTTCGCAGGAACGATCGCGAGACCCGAGGACGCGAGGATTTCCTTGCCCTTCTCGACATTGGTGCCTTCGAGGCGGACGACCAGCGGCACCGCGAGGTTCACTTCCTTCGCCGCGGCAACGATGCCCTCGGCGATGATGTCGCAGCGCATGATCCCGCCGAAGATGTTGACGAGAATGCCCTTCACCGCGGGATCGCTCAGGATGATCTTGAACGCCGCGGTGACCTTCTCCTTGTTCGCGCCGCCGCCGACGTCGAGGAAGTTGGCCGGGAACATGCCGTTCAATTTGATGATGTCCATCGTCGCCATCGCGAGACCGGCGCCGTTGACCATGCAGCCGATGTCGCCATCGAGCTTGATATAGGCGAGGTCGTACTTCGACGCCTCGAGCTCGGCCGGATCTTCCTCGGTCTCGTCGCGGAGCTCCAGCAGGTCCTTGTGGCGGAACATCGCATTGCCATCGAACGCGACCTTGGCGTCGAGCACCATCAGCTTGTTGTCTTCGGTGACCGCGAGCGGGTTAATCTCGATCTGCTCGGCATCGGTGCCCATGAACGCATCGTACAGCTTGGACGCGACGTTCGCGGCCTGCTTGGCGAGATCGCCCTTGAGCTCGAGGGCTGCCGCGACCGCACGGCCGTGATGCGGCTGGAAGCCGGTTGCGCAATCGATGTCGATGGCGTGGATCTTCTCGGGGGTGTCGTGCGCGACGGTCTCGATGTCCATCCCGCCCTCGGTCGAGGCGACCATCGACACGCGGCCGGTGGCACGGTTGACGAGCAGCGCGAGGTAGAATTCCTTGGCGATGTCGACGCCGTCGGTGACGTACAGGCGGTTGACCTGCTTGCCGGCATCGCCGGTCTGGATCGTCACCAGCGTGTTGCCGAGCATGTCGGTCGCGGCCGCACGGACCTCGTCAGCGGTCTTGGCGAGGCGGACGCCGCCCTTTGCGTCGGGGCCGAGTTCCTTGAACTTGCCCTTGCCGCGGCCACCCGCGTGGATCTGCGCCTTGACGACGTAGAGCGGCCCGGGGAGCTTCTCCGATGCTGCAACCGCTTCCTCGACCGACATGGCGGAAAAGCCCGCCGGAACCGGCACGCCGAATTTCGCCAGGAGTTCCTTGGCCTGATATTCGTGGATGTTCATGGGTTCGTGCCTTTCAGAGGTCGAGTTTGCGAGTGCCTTAAGCACAGCGGGCGCGGTGAATCCACCCCTTGCGACCCTCGCCTTTGCGCCGCGGGTCGCCTATGTGGGAGGGATGTCGTGGATTGCTGCCCTTGCGCTGTTTCTCGCCACCGTCGTCGGGATGGAGGCTTTCGCTTACGCTGCGCACCGCTGGATCATGCATGGATTCGGCTGGTTCCTCCATGCCAGCCACCATGCGCCACGTACCGGCAACTGGGAGCTGAACGACTGGTATGCCGCGATCTTCGCGGTGCCGTCGTTCGTGCTGCTGCTCGGCGGCGTGCAGCTTGGCTGGTGGCCGGGATGCACCTGGATCGGCGCGGGGATCGCGGCGTACGGGGCGATCTATTTCGGGTTTCACGACATCATCGTGCACCGCCGCCTGCCGACCCGCTATCTGCCCAAATCCGCCTATATGAAGCGGATCATCCAGGCGCACCGGTTGCACCATGTGGTCGAGACCAGGGACGGAAGCGTCAGCTTCGGGTTTCTGGTCGCGCAACGGCCGGAAGTCCTGAAGGCGGAGCTGAAACGCCGCCACCGCGCCGGGGTGCGCGCGCCGATGACGCAGCGCGACCCGATCCACTGAGGCGCGGGGGGCGTCGTCCCCCGGCTCAGTCGAACAGCGACGACACCGAGCTTTCGTCCGCGATCCGGCGGATCGCTTCCGCGAGCAGCGGCGCGATCGTCAGGTTGCGGATGCGCTTGGCGTCCTTGATCACCTCGTGCGTCCCGATCGAATCGGTGATCACCAGTTCCTCGAGCGCCGACCCCTCGACGCGCGCGACCGCGCCGCCCGACAGCACGCCGTGCGTGACATAGGCCGCAACGCCCTCGGCGCCCGCCTGCTTCAGCGCGGCGGCGGCGTTGCACAGGGTGCCGGCCGAATCGACGATGTCGTCGATCAGGATGCAGAAGCGGCCCTCGACCTCGCCGATGATGTTCATCACCTCGGATTCACCCGCGCGCTCGCGGCGCTTGTCGACGATCGCGAGCGGGGCGTTGTCGAGTCGCTTGGCCAGCGCGCGCGCGCGGACTACGCCGCCGACGTCGGGCGAGACGACCATCAGGTTGCGGCTGCCATAGCGCGTCAGGATGTCCGCCGACATCACGGGGGCGGCGAACAGATTGTCGGTCGGGATGTCGAAGAACCCCTGGATCTGCCCGGCGTGGAGATCGACCGACAGGACGCGGTCGGCGCCCGCGACGGTGATCAGGTTGGCGACGAGCTTGGCCGAGATCGGGGTGCGCGGGCCGGGTTTGCGGTCCTGCCGGGCATAGCCGAAATAGGGCACAACCGCGGTGATCCGCTTGGCCGACGCGCGCTTGAGCGCATCGATGCAGATCAGCAATTCCATGAGGTTGTCGTTCGCCGGGTAGCCGGTCGACTGGAGCACGAAGACGTCCTCGCCGCGGACGTTCTCGTGAATCTCGACGAACACTTCCTCGTCGGCGAAGCGGCGGACGCTCGCCTGGGTCAGCGGGATCTCGAGATAGGCGGCAATGTCGCGAGCCAGCGGGAGATTGGCGTTCCCGGTGAGAAGTTTCATGTGTGGCCGCCCTTACTGCGTAACAAATTTGCGACTCCCTTAGAAGCGCGATCCGGATCGCGAAAGGGGGCGGGGGGACAAACCTTGCCGCGCTTGCCCCGGATCGCGACGGTGCGTAGGCCACGCACATGACCGTCCGCACCCGTTTCGCCCCGTCGCCCACCGGGCACCTCCACGTTGGCAACATCCGCGCCGCGCTGCACAACTGGTTGTGGGCGCAGCGCTCCGGCGGACAGTTCTGGCTGCGGATCGACGATACCGATGCGGAGCGCAGCGAGGAGCGTTTCGTCGACGCGATCCGCGCGGATCTTGCGTGGCTCGGGCTGGTGCCCGATGGCGAGGAACGCCAGTCCGCGCGCTTTGCCTTGTACGAGGCGCGCTTCGAGGCGTTGCGCGCGGCGGGTCGGGTGTATCCCGCCTATGAGACGTCGCAGGAGCTCGACCTCAAGCGCAAGATCGCCGCCGGACGCGGGCTGCCGCCGATCTATGACCGGGCTGCGCTCGCGCTGAGCGATTCGGATCGCGCCGCTCTGGAAGCCGAGGGCGTCCGGCCGCACTGGCGCTTCAAGCTCGATCACGAAACCCCGATCATGTGGGACGACCTGATCCGCGGGCCGCAGAAGTTCGACGCCGCGACGATGAGCGACCCGGTGATCCGCCGCGCCGACGGATCGTGGCTCTACATGCTGCCCTCCGCGATCGACGATGCCGAGATGGGGATCACGCATGTCGTACGCGGCGAGGACCATGTCTCGAACACCGCGCTCCAGCTTCAGATGTTCGATGCGATGGGGGTGCCTGCGCCCGCCTTCGCGCATGAGGCGCTGCTGACCGGGGCGGAAGGCAAATTGTCCAAGCGGCTGGGGTCGCTCGGCGTCGCGCATTTCCGCGAGAGCGGGATCGAACCCGAAGCGGTGCGCGCCTTGCTCGCGCGGATTGGGACGAGCTTGCCGGTCGAGCCCTTGGTCGAGACCCAGGCGCTGGTCGAGAGCTTCGACTTCGCCAGGTTCGGCCGCGCGCCAGCGCGGTTCGACGAGGCGGAACTCAGCGGGTTGAACGCCAAGATCGTCCACCAGCTCGCTTTCGCGCAGGTCGCCGACCGGCTTCCCGCCGGGATGGGCGAAGCGGAATGGGCAGCGGTGCGGCCCAACCTGACGACGGTCGCCGAGGCCGCCGACTGGTGGCGCGTGATCGAAGGCCCGATCACCGCGGAGCGCGACCCCGCCGACGCCGACTTCCTCGCCTCGGCGGCGCGGCTGACCAACGTCATCGCCTGGGACGCCGACCCGTGGCACGCGCTGACCGCCGCGCTCAAGCAGGAGACCGGGCGCAGCGGCAAGGCGCTGTTCCTGCCGCTGCGCCGCGCGCTGACCGGGCTCGATCACGGGCCCGACATGAAGGCGCTGCTGCCGCTGATCGGACAGGATCGGGCGCGCGAGCGGCTGGCGGGGTAGGACCGCCGCCGGAAGGTTAGGGGAAGGTTAGGGATAAACGCAGTCGTTTCGCGCGCGTTCTCCGAAGGGAAGGTCAAGCGAGCGGATCTGTCAAAGAGCGTGCCCGGAGCTTAGCGGAATCGCGGCGTGTAGGACATGCGGGATGGATATCTGTTCCAACCCGGGTCAGGTCGCCGGGCCGGACGCGCCGCACCGCACCGGCGGCAAGCCACCGCTTCGCGCGTTCGGACAGAATCATGCGCCCGCAGGCGGCGCTATGACATGAGACAACGTCTCTTGCGCTGGTAACGTTATGATGTAACATCCTCGATTAGTCCCGGCGCAGACCGGGCGGTCTTAGGTGGAGATGAGCGCATGGTTGCAGATCGCTATTCCCGGCCCGGCGGACTCAATCCGGGCGGCGTCGCCTTTGCGCTTGGCGCGAGCGGCGTGCTGCTGTTCGGGCTTTCGCTGACTGCCCCGCATTTCGTCCAGCATTTCGTCCCGACGATCGAGGCGACCAACATCCCGCTGCCGACCGATCCGCCCCCGCCCGAACATCCCAAGCCGCAGCCGAAGAGCGTGCTGCCCAAGACGGTGACGCCCAAGCCGATCGATCACGTCGATGTCACGGATCCGCCGATCCCGGTGACGACCGGCGGCATCACCGGGGTGAAGGTCGACCTTCCGCCGCTGGGCGGGACGGCCACGGCCGGGGACAGCGGGGATGTGGGGACGATCCCGCTGCCGCCCGCGCCGGTCCTCACCCCGGCCCGGATCGACGCGCGGTACCGCGACTCGTTCCAGCCCGCCTATCCCGCGGACGAACGTCTTGCCGAACATGAGGGCCGAGTCGTCGTGCGCGTGCTGGTCGGCACGGACGGGCGAGTGAAGCAGGTCGAGGCGATCAGCGCGGCGTCGCCCGCATTCCTGGAGGCGACTCGCCGCCAGGCGCTGACCAAATGGCGCTTCACCCCGGCGACGCGCGACGGCGTGGCGGTCGAGGCGTGGCAGCAGATGGCGGTCCGCTTCCAGCTCGGGCAGGAATAGCGTGCGCGGGCGGGGCTGGCGCAGCCCCCTGCCCGCGCCTATCTCTCCTCCCATGAAGTTCCTGCAATAT
This sequence comes from Sphingomonas sp. TREG-RG-20F-R18-01, assembly GCF_022662475.1. Lineage (GTDB taxonomy): Bacteria > Pseudomonadota > Alphaproteobacteria > Sphingomonadales > Sphingomonadaceae > Sphingomonas. Next base: position 219,658 of record NZ_JAKNQQ010000002.1, on the reverse strand, counting down.
CTCTCGCCCAGGCAGGCGTTCCGCGACGTGAAGGGGTATGTCACGACGCGGCGGCCGCATCAGCTCGGCTTCATGGGGGTCGCACTCGCGCTGACGTACGTGATGATCATGGGCGTGATCTATGAATCGCGGATCCCGCCCAAGCCGTATCACCGCGACATCATCTATGTGCAGAATTGGCGGCTCGACCGCACCGATGCGCAGATCATCGCGCAGCAGAAGATCGACGGCGCGGCGAAGGCCAAGCAGGACGCCGAGCTCGAGCGACTGAAGGCGGAACGCCGCGCGCAATTCAAGAAGGTGAACGACGGGCTGAAGGCCTGGGGGATCTAGCGATGGGCGATCATCGCTGGATCGGCGCGGCGCTTGCGCTGGCGTCGCGCGGTCGCGGGCGGACCGCGCCCAACCCGAACGTCGGATGCATCATCGTCGCGCCAGGAGACGGGGGAGGCAAGGTGGTCGGGCGTGGCTGGACGCAGCCCGGCGGACGCCCCCATGCCGAGGCGATGGCGCTCGCGCAGGCGGGCGACCGCGCACGCGGTGCGACGGTCTATGTCACGCTCGAACCGTGCGCGCATGTCTCGCCGCGCGGGCCCGCCTGCGCCGACCTGCTGATCCTGTCGAACGTCGCGCGCGTCGTCGTCGCGCTGCGCGATCCCGACGCGCGCACCGATGGCGTGGGGATTGCGCGGTTGCGCGAGGCGGGGATCGTGGTCGACGTGGGGACCGGCGAGGCTGCCGCGCGCGCGTCCATGGCGGGTTTCCTCACGCGGCTTGCGTTGCGCCGTCCGTACGTGACGCTCAAGCTCGCCATGTCGCTCGACGGCGCGATGGCGATGGAGTCGGGGACGAGCAAGTGGATCACCGGCCCCGAAGCACGCGCGCACGCGCATCTCGAACGGTCGCGGCACGAGGCGATCCTCGTCGGCCGCGCGACGATCGACGCGGATTCGCCCGCGCTCGACGTCCGGCTTGCCGGACTCGACGATCGCGCGCCGCGGCGGCTGATCCTGTCGCACACGCCCGCCTTCGCGCATTCCGATGCCGACTCCGGTGCATGGGAAAATGTCGCGTCGCCAGAAGCAATTGCGGCGCTCGACCAAGTCGATCACGTGCTGGTCGAGGGCGGCCCCGCCACTGCGGCGGCGTTCCTCGCGGCCGATCTGGTCGACCGCCTGTTGCTGTACCGCGCGCCGATCGTGATCGGTGGCGGGCGCACGCTTCCTGACATCGGATTGACCGCGCTGGCCGACGCGCATGGCCGCTGGGCCTTGACCGATGCGCGCACCCTTGGCAGCGACCGGCTCGAGGTTTACGAACGCGTAAGGGCACCCCTTGCCGCGGCAACGACGGGCGCAAGAGGATAAAGCGATGTTCACCGGGATCATTACCGACATCGGCACGATCGACCGAGTCGAGCAGCGCGGCGACCTGCGCGTCATCGTCGCGACCGGCTATGACATGAGCGGGGTCGATCTCGGCGCGTCGATTGCGTGCTCGGGCGTGTGTCTGACGGTCGTGGACAAGGGTGTAAATGGGGGCGGCGACGCGCTTGGCGGCTGGTTCGCCGCCGACGTATCGGGAGAAACGCTGTCGCGCACCGCCGCGGGGCAATGGACCGACGGCGCGAAGCTCAATCTGGAACGCGCGCTCAAGCTCGGCGAGGAACTCGGCGGGCATATCGTGACGGGGCATGTCGACGGGATCGGCGAAGTGGTCTCGACCACGACCGAGGGCGGATCGCTCCGTGTCGTGATCGCCGCCGGGCCCGACATCGCGCCGTTCGTCGCGCCCAAGGGGTCGATCACGCTCGACGGCGTGTCGCTCACCGTCAACAGCGTCGAGGACGTCGTCGAGAATGGGGACGACCGCGTGCTCGTCGGGATCAACCTGATCCCGCACACCGCCGCGGTCACCACGCTCGGCAGTCTTCAGGCCGGTTCGCCGATCAATATCGAGATCGACGTGCTGGCGCGGTATCTCAAGCGAATGGAGCATTATCGTGGCCGTTAACCCATCGACCGGTCCCGAAGTCGCGCGCCTGCGCCACGGCTTCCTGTCGTCGCCCGAGGAACTGATCGACGAGGCCAAGAACGGCCGCATGTTCATCCTGGTCGATGACGAGGATCGCGAGAATGAGGGCGACCTCGTCATTCCCGCGCAGATGGCGACCCCGGAGAAGATCAACTTCATGGCCAAGCATGGCCGTGGACTGATCTGCCTCGCGATGACCAAGAAGCGCGTCGAGGAGCTCGGGCTCGGGCTGATGAGCCGCCACAATGGCACGCGACACGAAACCGCCTTCACCACCTCGATCGAGGCACGCGACGGGGTGACGACGGGCATTTCGGCCGCCGACCGCGCGCGGACCATCTCGGTCGCGATCGATTCGTCCAAGGGCAAGGAGGAGATTGTCACGCCGGGCCACGTCTTCCCGCTGGTCGCGCGCGATGGCGGCGTGCTGGTGCGTGCCGGGCATACCGAGGCGGCGGTCGACGTGTCGCGGCTGGCGGGGCTCAATCCTTCGGGCGTGATCTGCGAGATCATGAACGAGGACGGCACGATGAGCCGGCTCGACGACCTCGTCGGCTTCGCGCAGCTCCATAATCTCAAGATCGGGACGATCCGCGACCTGATCGCCTATCGCCGCCGCCACGACCATCTCGTCGAGAAGCGCGCCGAAATGGCGTTCGAGTCGAAATGGGGCGGGCAGTGGAAAGCGATGACCTTCCACAACAAGGCGACCGGCGACGAGACGATCGCGCTGGTCAAGGGCAAGATCGACCCGGCCAAGCCGACCTTGGTGCGGATGCACACCGCCTCCTATTTCGTCGACATGTTCGGCGAGACGTCGGAACGATCGGGCCTGTTGTCGGGGGCGATGGAAGCGATCGCCGCGGAAGGCGCGGGGGTGATCGTCGTGATCAACCGCCCGATGAAGGATTCGGTCACGCGCTTCATCAAGCTGCGCGGCGAGGGCAAGGGCGCGGGCGCGCCCGAGGTCGAGGAACTCCGCGATTACGGCGTCGGCGCGCAGATCCTCGCCGAACTCGGGGTCGAGGAAATGATCCTGCTGACCAACACGCATCACGCGCTCGTCGGGCTCGAAGGCTATGGCCTGTCGATCGTCGACGAACGCACCATCCCCGGCACGGGCGGAGAATAATGGCCAAGATCCTCATCGTCGAAGCGCGCTTCTACGACCATCTCAACGACCTGCTGCTCGAAGGCGCGCGCGCCGCGATAGAGGAGGCGGGGCACAGCCACGAGACGATCACCGTGCCGGGCGCGCTCGAGATTCCCGGCGCGGTCGCGCTGGCGGCGGACAGCGACCAGTATGACGGGTTCGTCGCTTTGGGCGTCGTGATCCGCGGCGAGACCTATCATTTCGAGATCGTCGCGGGCGAAAGCGCGCGCGGTCTGATGGCGCTGTCGATGGACGGGCTGGCGATCGGCAACGGCATTTTGACAACCGAGAACGAAGCGCAGGCGCTGACGCGCGCGCGTAGGCACGAGAAGGACAAGGGCGGGGAAGCTGCCAAGGCCGCTCTGGCGATGATCGCGCTGAAAGAACGATTCGGCTAAGGCGTGCGCGGGTTTATCGCGCACCCGCCATTCAGCACTCCCCGCACCGCTTTGCGCTTCCCCGGCGAAGCCGGGGCCCAGGAGCGCAGGTTTTGGTAACGAAGCGCAGCGCCTGAACTTCTCAAGTCCCTCTCTTGGGCCCCGGCCTTCGCCGGGGAAGCAGAATTGGAAAAAGTTAGAAGAGGGCTACCTTCGCCGGGGAAGCGCGGCGACGCTCGGCACACCCTCTTCCCACCGTCCCCCCGCTTACTTATACCGGTGTCAATAAGCGGGGAGAGCGACACGATGGCATACGCCCACACGTTCAAGGCCAATCCGCACTGGCTGCCGCGCCAGAAGCAATCCGCGATCCGCGCGATTCCCGGTGAGGACGGGCTTCCCTTCATCGGCAACACCTTCCGCATGCTGCGCGATCCGGGGGCGTTCGGGCGGCGGATGATCGCGACCTATGGCCCGGTGTTCCGCAACAATGCGTTCGGCGGCCCGACCGTGACGCTGGTCGGCGCGGACGCGAACGAACTGGTGCTGTTCGACCGCGACCGCGTGTTCTCGTCGGAACAGGGCTGGGGGCCGTTGCTCAACCTGCTGTTCCCGCGCGGGCTGATGCTGATGGATTTCGAAAAGCACCGCGCCGACCGCAAGGTGATGGCGGTCGCGTTCAAGCCCGAACCGATGCGGCATTATGCCGAGACGCTCAATGCGGGGATCGCGCGCGAAGTCGCGACCTGGAGCGATCGGCCGCTGCGCTTCTACGATGCGATCAAGGAACTGACGCTCGATCTCGCCGCCGAGAGTTTCCTCGGGATGCCGCTGGGGGAGGAGGCGAACCGCATCAACCAGGCGTTCGTCGACGAGGTTCAGGCGTCGATCACGCCGATCCGCATTCCCCTCCCCGGCACCCAAATGCGCAAGGGGGTCCGCGCGCGCGCCTATCTTGTCGACCTGTTCAAGCGCGAGATTCCGGCGCGGCGGGCGGGCGACGGGCAGGATTTCTTCTCGCAATTCTGTCGCGCGACCGGGGATGACGGGCAGCCGCTGTCGGCCGATGCGATCGCGGATCACATGAACTTCCTGATGATGGCGGCGCATGACACGATCACCTCGTCGGCGACGAGCCTCGTGATGCTGCTCGGACAGAATCCCGAATGGCAGGAGAAGCTGCGCGCGGAGATCGCCGGGCTCGGGCTCAACGACGACGGCGCGCTGCCCTATGGCCAGCTCGACCGGCTGGAACTGACCGACATGGCGTTCAAGGAAGCGCTGCGGATGATTCCGCCGGTGCCATCGCTGCCCAGGCGCGCGATCAAGGATTTCGATTTCGGCGGCTATCACATCCCGGCGGGCAGCACGGTCAGCGTCAGCGTCGCCTATACCCATATGATGCCCGCGCTATGGCCCGAGCCTTCGCGGTTCGATCCGCTGCGCTTTACGCCGGACGCGGTCCGGGCGCGGCACAAATATGCCTGGGTGCCGTTCGGGGGCGGGGCGCACATGTGCCTCGGGCTGCACTTTGCAACGATGCAGATCCGCATCCTGCTGACGCAGCTGCTGAGCCGGTATCGGATCGAGCTCGAGGCGGGGTCGGGGGCGGAATGGCAGGCCTGGCCGATCCCGCGGCCGAAGGACGGGTTGCCGCTGCGGTTCGTGAAGCTGGGGTAATTCCCCGTCCCCCAAGTCCGTCATTCGCGCGGAGGCCAGCCCCCTGCGAAAGATGGGTTACGGACGCAGTATCCGCTGTTTTCCCGCGAAGGCGGGAATCCAGAGCCGAGCAGACCGACGGCTTGCAGTTCTTGCAACCCCTGGACTCCCGCCTTCGCGGGAGAACAGCTATGGTTTTGCAGAGGCCATGCGCAGGCAGAACTCGTCTCGGACGTCTGATGTACCTGGCACCGTCAGCCGCTATGAATCCCCGCCTGCGCGGCGATGACGGTATTGGGGAAGGGACCGCCACGCCATCACTCGCGTGGCGGTCGTCAGGTAACGCTTACGCGTCCGCCTTCTGCAACGCGGGGTAGTCGATATACCCCTCCGGACCCTGGCTGTACCAGGTCCTGGCGTCGTCCTTCGCCAGCGGCGCGCCGGTGCGCAGGCGTTCGGGCAGGTCGGGGTTGCTGATGAACGTCCGTCCGAAGGCGATCGCATCGGCCACGCCCGAATCGAGGACGGCCTGCGCCTCCGCGACGGTCATGTAATCCGAGTTGAGCACCAGCGGCTTGCTGAACACCTTGCGGATCTCGGGCGACTGCTTGGGCACGTCGGTCCGGCCGAACGTCCCGTTCGGGCCGGGTTCGCGCAGTTCGAGGAAGGCGATGCCGATCTCGTCGAGCACCCTGGCGGCGGCGGTGAACAGGCCGGTCGCGTTGCTGTCGTCGACACCCTGCGAGTCGCCATTGGGCGACAGGCGCACCGCGGTGCGATCGGCACCGGCGACGCTCGCCACCCGCTCGGTCACCTCGCGCAGCAGGCGGATGCGATTCTCGATCGGGCCGCCATAGGCATCCTCGCGGAAGTTCGCGTTGTCGCGCAGGAACTGGTCGATCAGATAGCCATTGGCCGCATGAATCTGCACCCCGTCGAACCCGGCGGCGAGCGCGTTGCGAGTCGCCAGCGCGTAATCGTCGATCAAGCGCGGAATCTCCGACAGTTCGAGCGGACGCGCGGTCTCGAAGTCCTGCTTGCCCTCATAGGTGTGCGCCTGGCCCGCGGTCGCGGTCGCCGAGGAGGACACCGGCTGCGTGCCGATCACCGAGGAATGGACCTGGCGGCCCATGTGCCACAGCTGCACCATGATCCGGCCACCGGCGGCATGGACGCGATCGGTAATCGGCTTCCACGCCTCGACCTGCTCGTCGTTCCACAGGCCCGGTGCGAACGGCCAGCCCAGACCCTCGCGGCTGATCCCGGTCGCCTCGGTAATGATCAGGCCCGCGCTCGCGCGCTGCTCGTAATAGTCCTGCATCATCTCGGTCGGGACGAACGTCTTGGTCGACCGACCGCGCGTCAGCGGCGCCATAAGGATGCGATTGGGCGCGTGGATCGCGCCGAGCTGGATCGGATCGAACAGGCTGGGCATGTGCACAAGGTCCTTTTGCTGTGACGCAGCACAGATAGGAGGCTACACGGCGACATGCATCCGCGCTCCCCCGAAAGAAAAACTGTCGCCGCCCAAAAACCGCCTGAGCCGACAGCGCTCGCGATCGTCGCAGTGATCCTCGCCAACGTCGCGCTCGCGTTCGGGCCGTGGTTCGTCCGGCTTGCCGATGTCGGGCCGGTGTCCTCGGCGTTCTGGCGCATTACGCTCGCGGCGCCGCTGCTTGCCGGAACCGCGCTGGCGACGGGGTGGCGACCGTTCGGCGCGAACGGCGCCAATCTGTCGCGCCTGTTGTGGGGCATGATCGCGCTCGGCGGCATCTGCTTCGCGGCGGACCTGGGAAGCTGGCACCTCGGCATCCTGCGGACCACGCTCGCCAATGCGACTTTGTTCGGCAATTGCGCGATCCTGATGTTCCCGATCTACGGCTTCCTGGTCGCGCGCGCGTGGCCGACGCGGATCCAGGGCATCGCGCTGGCGCTGGCGACGGCGGGGGCGATCCTGCTGATGGGGCGCTCCTACCAGCTCGATTCGCGGCATCTGGCCGGCGATATGCTCTGCCTGCTCGCGGGGGTGCTCTACACCGCCTATTTCATCCTGATGGCGCGCGCGCGCACGACGCTGGCGCCGATCCCCGCGCTGGCGCTGTCGACGATGGCCAGCGTGCTGCCGCTGCTGATCTTCGCGCAAGCGCTCGGCGAACAGATGTGGCCGACCCATTGGGGACCGCTGATCGGGCTCGCGCTGGTCAGCCAGGTGATCGGGCAGGGGCTGATGATCTTTGCGCTCGGCAAGCTGCCGCCGCTCGTCGTCGGTCTCGCCCTGCTGGTGCAGCCGATGGTCGCGGCGACGATCGGCTGGAGCGTCTATGGCGAGAAACTGGGGCTGGCGGACCTGTTCGGCGCATCGCTCGTCGCGGTCGCGCTGGTGCTGGTAAGCCGTCGCGCACGCGACTAGATAGGGCGCATGGCCGATCCGATCCCGCTCCCCGTTCCAGCATCCGTTCCCGTCAACCGCCTCGCCGATGCGACGCTCGACGAAATCCGCGCGGCGCTGGCGCCGTCCATCGCGGACAATGCCGGGTTCGATGGCTGGGGCGATGCCGCGCGCGACATGGCGGCGGACCAGGCGGGGGTCGATCGCGACGTCGCGCGGCTGGCGTTTCCGGGTGGTGCCGTCGACATGATCGAGGCGTGGTTCGCGCAGGTCGATGCCGAGATGCTCGCGCGCCTGCCGCAGGCGCGGCTGACGATGATGAAGGTGCGCGACCGGATTCCCGCGCTGGTCGAGGCACGGCTCGACATCGTCGCGCCCAATCGCGAGGCCTTGCGGCGGGCGCTGGCGATCCTGGCGCTGCCGCAGAATGCGGTGCGCGGGGTCAAGCTCGGGTGGCATGCCGCCGATGTGATGTGGCGCGCGGCGGGCGACACCGCGACCGACTATAACCATTATACCAAGCGCACGCTGCTCTCCGGGGTCTATGCCGCGACCGTCACCGTGTTCCTCGACGACGACAGCGAGGGGCATGCGGATACGCGCGCGTTCCTTGCCCGGCGGATTTGGGGGATCATGCGGTTCGAGCGGATCAAGAGCCGGATCGTCAGCCAGTCCGAACTGCGCCCGAGTCTGTCGCGGTTTATCGGGCGGTTGCGCTACCCCGCGGTGTGATTCGGCGGCCACCCCGGCCTGCGCGAGACCACTTGCGAAACCACAATTGTTCTCCCGCGAAAGCGGGAGCCCAGGAGTCACGAGAGCTTTAAGGTGTTGTTTTGCTTGGCCCTGGATTCCCGCCTTCGCGGGAAAACAGCAAATAAGGGTCCAAAAGCTGACTTTCACAGAGGTCTCGCGCAGGGCGGGGCCGCTACGTTGGTCGCGGGACGGCGGTTCCGAATCCCGACATGGCGGCCCTGGCCTTCGCCGGGGTGACGGGGGTGTCGATCGCCTCCTGCGCCATCCTGCCGGCCGGATGCGACAAACTGCGAATGGCTCGCATTTAGTGCTGGCGTTGTCCTCGCGTTATTGATAATCACTCGCATCATGGATATGTCCAATCCCGTGAAGCTGCCCTTGAGCCTCGAATCGCTGCCGCATCGGCAGGTCGCGACGGTTGCCGCGATCGACTGGGCGCATCTGTCGACTCCCGAAGCGCGCCGTCTGCGCGAGCTCGGGTTCGATGAAGGCGTCGGGATCGAGGTGCTCCACCGCGCCAGCCTCGGCAAGGGACCGATCGCGTGCCGGATCGGCCGCATGACCGTCGCGCTGCGTCGCGCCGTTGCCAGCACGATCTTCGTTTCGCCCGTCACGCAATAAGTGACCCCATTACGATGACCGCCACGCCCCTCGTGGCGCTGGTCGGCAATCCCAATGCCGGCAAGAGCGCGCTGTTCAACGCGCTGACCGGCGCGCGCCAGAAGGTCGGCAATTATCCGGGCGTCACGGTCGAGCGGCATTCGGGACGACTCGCGCTGCCCGATGGCCGGATCGTCGACCTGGTCGACTTGCCCGGCGCATACAGCCTCGAACCCTCGAGCCCCGATGAGCGCGTCACGCGCGACGTCGTGACGGGGACGCAAGTCGGCGAGCGACTTCCCGATGCGCTGGTGGTGGTGGTCGACGCGTCCAACCTCGACAATCACCTGCGCTTCACGCTCCAGCTGATCGCGCTCGGCCTTCCTGTCGTCGTCGCGCTCAACATGTTCGATCTGGCGGAGCGCGACGGGCTGACGCTCGACCCCAAGAAGCTGTCCGAGGAACTGGGCGTGCCGGTCGTCCCCACCGTCGCGGTGCGGCGGCGCGGGCTCGAGGAACTCAAGACGCTGGTCGCCGCGATCGTCGATGCGGATGCCGCGATCCGGCTGCGCCCGAGCAACCATGCGATCGGCGAGGACATCGTCACCCTGCAACGCCGCGCACGGAAGATCGCGACCGCGGCGACCGTGGCGGAGGCGCCCGCGCGCCGCTGGGGCCATGCGTTCGATTCGGTCGCGCTTCACCCGATCTTCGGGCTGGTGCTGCTGTTCGTCATCCTGTTCGCGATGTTCCAGGCGGTGTTCTTCGCGGGTGCCGCGCCCGCGGATGCGATCGCGTCGGGGTTCGACTGGCTGTCCGGACTGGTCAAGGACGTGATGCCCGATTCGGTGCTGCGCTCGCTGATCACTGACGGGATCATCGCGGGGGTCGGCGCGGTGGTGAAGTTCCTGCCGCAGATCCTGATCATGTTCTTCTTCATCCTGGTGCTCGAGGCGAGCGGCTATATGGTCCGCGCCGCCTTCCTGATGGACCGGGTGATGGCGAGCGTCGGGCTGTCGGGCCGCGCGTTCATTCCGCTGCTGTCGAGCTTCGCCTGTGCGGTGCCGGGGATCATGTCGACGCGCACGATCGAGGACGAGAAGGACCGGCTGACCACGATCCTCGTCGCGCCGCTGATGACCTGTTCCGCTCGGTTGCCGGTCTATACGCTGGTGATCGGCGCGCTGATCCCCAACACCAAGGTGCTGCCGTTCGTCGGGTTGCAGGGGCTGGTGATGCTCGGGCTGTACATCATGGGGGTGGTCGGCGCGTTCGTCGTCGCGCTGGTGCTGCGCAGCACCGTGACCAAGGGCGAATCCTCGGGCTTCATGATGGAGATGCCCAAATATCAGATGCCGCGCGCGCGCGATCTGGCGATCGGGCTGTGGAGCCGCGCCGAGATCTTCCTCAAGCGCGCAGGCACGACGATCGCCTTCACGACGATCATCCTGTGGGCGCTGCTGAGCTTCCCCAAGCCGCCCGAAGGGAGCCCGGTCTCGGCGGTCAATTATTCGATCGCCGGGCGGATCGCCAACGGGATCGAGCCGGCATTCCGACCGATCGGCTTCAACCGCGACATCGTGCTCGCGCTGATCCCCGCGATGGCGGCGCGCGAGGTCGCGGTGGCGGCGCTCGGCACGGTCTATGCCATCGATACCGCGGGCGAGCAGAGCGAGGCGAAGATGGCGCAGACGCTCCACGCGCGCTGGAGCCTGCCGACCGCGCTCGCCTTCCTGATGTGGTTCGTGTTCGCGCCGCAATGCATTTCCACGATCGCCGTCACCCGGCGCGAGACCAACGGTTGGAAGTGGCCCGCCTTCATGGTTGGCTATTTGTTCGCGCTCGCCTACATCGCTGCGGGGGCGGTCTACTGGGCCGCGATAGGACTCGGGCTCTAAGGAGCCCCACAGCAGCGGGACTTGAGACTATGGCGGGCAGCGTCAACAAGGTGATCATCGTCGGCAATCTCGGCCGCGATCCCGAAAGCAAGAGCTTCCAGAACGGCGGCAAGGTCGTCAACCTGCGCATCGCGACGTCGGAAAGCTGGAAGGACAAGAACAGCGGCGAGCGCAAGGAGCAGACCGAATGGCATTCGGTCGCGATCTTCAACGAAGCGCTGGGCGGCGTCGCCGAGCGTTATCTGCGCAAGGGCTCGAAGGTCTATATCGAGGGCGCGCTCAAGACGCGCAAATGGCAGGATGCTCAAGGCCAGGACCGCTATTCGACCGAGATCGTGTTGCAGGGCTTCAACGGCGTGCTGACGATGCTCGACGGTGCGCCGGGTGCGGGCGGTGGTGCCGGCGGCGGTGGCGGCGCGCGGGATGACTTCGGCGGTGGTTCGGGCGGTGGCGGCTACGGCGGCGGCGGCGGCCGGGGCGGCGCGAGCCGGGGCGGTGCAGCGGGCGGCGGCGGCGGCATGGGCGGCGGCGCGGCGCGCGGTGGTTTCGCCGACGATCTCGATGACGACGTTCCGTTCTGAACCGAACCGGGTGTGCTGCGTTCCGTTAACCTATGACCAATATCCTGTCTGTTGATGCGCCGATCGGCAACGGCTGGCGCATCGACGAAGGTGTCCGTGCCGCAGCGATCGCCGAACATCGGATCGAGACGCTGCGGGACGATCTCGCGCTGAAAAAGATCACCGATTTTGCGGCCGCCCTGTGTGACGCGCCGATCGCGCTCGTCAGCATCGTGGAGCTGAGCCGCCAGACCTTCCTGTCGCGCACCGGGCTCGGTCCCAGCGAAACGCCGCGCGAAACGTCCTTTTGCGCGCATGCGATGGTGGAAGACGACATCATGGTCGTTCCGGATGCGCGGCTGGACCCCCGCTTCGCCGACAATCCGTTGGTGACCGGCGAGTTGGGCATCCGGTTCTACGCCGGCGTTCCGCTGGTCAGCGAGGCGGGGATCCCGCTGGGCTCGCTGTGCGTGATCGCGCGCGAGCCGCGCGATGGCTTGACCGATTTCCAGCGCCAGGGGCTGAAGGTGCTGGCCGACGATGTCCTCAACCGGCTGAGCGACAGTCGTGCCAGCGCGATTTCGCGCGCGACGATTGCCGACAGCGAAAGCCGATTCCGCACCCTCGCCGACAGCATGCCGCAGATGGTTTGGTCGACGTTGCCGGATGGCTTCCACGATTATTACAATGCGCGCTGGTACGAGTTCACGGGAATGCCCGCGGGGTCGACCGATGGCGATGGCTGGAACGACATCTTCCATCCGGAGGATCAGGCGCGCGCCTGGGGCGTCTGGCGGCAGTCGCTGGAGACCGGCGAACCGTATCAGATCGAATATCGCCTGCGCCATCGGGACGGCACCTATCGCTGGACGCTCGGCCGCGCGTTGCCGATGACCGACAGGGCGGGCAAGATCACCCGCTGGATCGGCACCTGCACCGACATTCACGAACAGAAGTTGGCCAGCGAGGAGCGCGAGGTGGTCGCGCAGGAGCTGAGCCATCGGATCAAGAACATCTTCGCGGTGATCGCTGGCCTGATCACCTTCGCCGCCCGCTCGCGCCCCGAGTTCCGGCCGATCGCCGAGGATTTGCGCCACCGCGTCACGGCGCTGGGGCGGGCCCACGACTTCGTCCGGCCGCATAGCGCCAAGTCGCGCCCGGACGTCGCACAGACCAGCTTGCACGGCCTGCTGGATGCGCTGTTCCTGCCCTATCAGGCGGTCGACGCGGCCCGCATCAGCGTGGGTGGAGCGGATGTCCCGATCGACGACCGGTCGGCCACGCCGCTTGCCCTGCTGTTCCACGAGCTGGCGACCAACGCGACGAAATATGGTGCGCTTTCCAACGATCTGGGCTCGGTGACGGTCACCAGTCTGATCGACGGCAGCGACATCGTCCTGGTCTGGCAGGAGGACGGCGGTCCAAAGGTGCGCCAACCGGAGACCCTGGGCTTCGGGGCGCAATTGATCGATCTGAGCGCCAGCCGCCAGCTGGGCGGTACGGTGGTGCACGACTGGGCCGAGGATGGCCTGCGCGTGGTCATCGAAGTCTCGCGCGCGGCGCTCAGCCGCGGCTAGGCGTCATCCCAGCCGGACGAAATCACTGTTCATCATCATCAGCGGCATGTCGTCGTCTGCGGTCGCCGCCGCAGCCGCGGTCAGGATCGCGGATTCGCTGAAGGGCTTGCGGACATAACCAACCGCACCACTCGGGTGTGCGATCTGGCCCGGATTGGCGGTGACGAACACGACCTTCAGGCCGAACTGGTCGGTCAGCTGCCGCGCGAGTTCCGGCCCGGTCGCCCCGTCGCGCAGATTGATGTCGACCAGCGCGAAGCTGCAATCCTGCGCCGCATCCAGCGCGCCGAGCTTGTCGGCGGCGATCGCCTTCACTTCATACCCCGCATCAGGATCCGCTCCAGGTCGAGCGCGACGAAAATCTCGTCTTCCACGATCAAGGCGGTTGGCAGGGACATAAGATGAACACGATCTACATAATGTAAGTTAAAGCTTCGAACCCCGAGTCAAAGGCTTTGGTTCCGACAATTCGCCGGATCGAAGAAGGAATACGGCATGCTCCGCGCGAAAATTCGCTGCTGCGGACGTGGTTTGCTTGTCTCCTGACAAGAACCACGCGCCTTCGACCGCAATGTTTCGCGTTCGCACGAAGGCGCGAAAGTCGTCGACGGTAACGTGATGGATGTTGGGCGTATCGAACCATTGTTCGGGCAACAACCGCGTCACCGGCATCCGTCCGCCCCACAACAGCGACAACCGTACCCGCCAGTGCGCGAAATTGGGGAAGGACACGAACGCGCGCTGGCCGATCCGGAGCAGATGATCGAGCACGACATCGGGATGCCGCGCGGTCTGGAGCGTCTGACTGAGGATCGCATAGTCGAAGCTGGCGTCGGGATATTCGGCCAATTCGACGTCGGCATCGCCCTGGATCACGGACAGGCCGCGCGACACTGCCGCCGCGACATTGCCCGCATCGAGTTCGAGCCCGCGCGCATCGACCCGCTTGGTATCGCGCAAAGCGGCCATCAGCGCGCCGTCGCCGCAGCCGACGTCGAGCACGCGTGCCCCGGGCTCGATCCGGTCGGCGATGATCGCGAGATCGGGGCGGAGCGTCATGCGCCGGCCCTCAGGAAACCATCGACGACGCGATTCAACTCGGGCGCCTCGAGCAGGAACGCGTCATGCCCGAACGGGCTCGACAATTCGACGAAACTGACCGGCGCGCCCGCCGCGTTGAGCGCGTGGACGATCGCGCGCGATTCAGCGGTGGGGTACAGCCAGTCGGTATCGAAACTGACCAGGCAAAAGCGCGCCCTGGTCGCGCGGAAGGCGTTGGCGAGGTGGCCGCCATGCTCCTCGGCCAGATCGAAATAATCCATGGCTCGCGTAATGTAGAGATAGGAATTGGCGTCGAACCGGTCGACGAAGCTGATCCCCTGGTGGCGCAGATAGCTTTCGATCTGGAAATCCGCATCGAACCCGAAGCTCTTGGCGTCGCGCGCCTGCAGCCGCCGCCCGAACTTGGCGGTGAGCCCGGCCTCGGACAGATAGGTGATATGCGCCGCCATCCGCGCGACCGCGAGGCCCGCCGCGGGCGGATCGGCCTCGGCATAATAGGCCCCCTCGCGCCATTTCGGGTCGGCCATCACCGCCTGGCGCCCGACTTCATGGAAGGCAATGTTCTGCGCGGTGTGCCGCGCGGTCGAGGCGATGACAACGACCGCGCGGACCCGGTCGGGGAAGGTCGCGGGCCAGCTCAGCGTCTGCATCCCGCCCATCGACCCGCCGACGACCGCCGCGAGCGTCTCGATCCCGAGATGATCGAGCAGCATCGCCTGCGCGCGGACCATGTCGCGGATCGTGATGACGGGGAAGCTCATCCCCCACGGGACGCCGGTCGCGGGGTTGACCGTCGCGGGTCCGGACGAGCCCATGCAGCTGCCCAGCACGTTCGAACAGATGATGAAATGCCGTTCCGGATCGACCGGCTTGCCCGGGCCGACCATCCGTTCCCACCAGCCGGGCTTGCCGGTGACGGGATGCCGCGAGGCGACATGCTGGTCGCCGGTCAGCGCGTGGCAGATCAGGATCGCGTTGGAACGATCGGCATCGAGCGTGCCATAGGTTTCGTATGCGATCTCGACCGGCGAGAGCAGCCCGCCGCCATCCAGGCGCAAGGGCCCCGGCAGCGTGACGTGGCGGGCAAGCCCAAAGCGCGTGTCGTCCATGCCGCCAGCGGATAAGCGCGTGGCGGGCTGGGTTCAAGCGGCGCGAGGGTCGGGCGGCGGGGGGCGTGCTTGCCTTCGCCGAATCGATCCGCCATGCCGCAGGCCATGTTGCCCTTCGCCCGCGTCACCATCATCGGTATCGGCCTGATCGGATCGTCGATCGCGCGCGCGGTCCGCGCGACCATGCCCACGGTGCGGCTGACCGGCTATGACGCGGACGCCGACGTGCGCGCGATCGCGACGCGGATCGACCTGTTCGACGATGTCGCGGACAGCGGTGGCGCGGCGGTGATCGACGCCGATCTCGTGATCCTGTGCGTCCCGGTCGGGGCGATGGGGGCCGCAGCGGCGGAATTCGCGGCGGAGTTGCCGGCGGAAGCGATCGTCAGCGATGTCGGCAGCTGCAAGGCCGAGGTCGTCCGCATGCTGGGCGAGGCGCTCCCCGGCGCGACGATCGTTCCGGCGCACCCGGTGGCGGGGACCGAGCGCAGCGGCCCCGAGGCGGGCTTCGCCACGCTGTTCCACAAGCGCTGGTGCATCATCACCCCGCCCGAGGGGACCGATCCGCTCGCGGTCGAACGCGTCGCCGAATTCTGGCGGCGGTTGGGCGCGGAGATCGAGATGATGGCACCCGACCATCACGACCGCGTGCTCGCGATCACCAGTCATCTGCCGCACCTGATCGCCTATACGATCGTCGGCACCGCATCGGACATGGAGGAAGTGACTCAGTCCGAAGTGATCAAATATTCGGCAGGCGGTTTTCGCGATTTCACGCGGATCGCGGCGTCCGACCCGACGATGTGGCGCGACGTGTTCCTCGCGAACCGCGAGGCGGTGCTCGACATGCTGCAACGCTTCTCGGAGGACCTCACCGCGCTCCAGCGTGCGATCCGCTGGGGGAAGGGGGACGAACTGTTCGACCTCTTTTCCAAAACACGCGCGATCCGACGCGGGATCATCGAGCAGGGGCAGGACGATCCCGCCCCCGACTTCGGACGGACGCACGAATAGCGCGCGGGCCTTGCGTCTGCGCCGCGGAACGCAGCGGCCAGCCCCCGTCTTCCGTCATGCCCGCGCAGGCGGGATCTCTGCGAAAGTCGCCCTCCCGTCACCCCGGCGCAGGCCGGGGCCGCCACGTTGCCCGGACAACCGGCGATACGGCGCTCGACCGCGCCGGCACGCCCAGGTAATTACGCCGCCCCGACCTGCGCCGGGGTGCCGGGAGGGGCAACGCGACTCACCCCCGTGGCGCAATCGCCTGGTGTCGCTCCAGTGCATTGATCGCGGCATGCACCCGCGCCTCGGCCTCGGCGCGGGGCAGGCCGGGCGGGATCGGCGTGCCGAAGCGGAACGTCACGGTGCCTGGCAGATGCGGCCCCTGCCGTGGCCATACCAGCCCGCTGTCGATCGCGATCGGCACCACCGGGATCCTGAGCATCTGGTACAGGCCAGCAAAGCCCGCCTTCAGCTCGGGTTGCTCGCCCGGCGTGACTCGCGTGCCCTCGGGAAAGATCAGGATTGACCGTCCCGCCGCCAGCGCGACCCGCGCCTCGCGCAGCATCCGCCGCAGCGCGCCGGCCGACGCCTCGCGGTCGACGACGATCACGCCGTAGCGTTTGGCGGCCCAGCCCCACACCGGGATGTCGGTCAGCTCCTGCTTCATCACGATCGCGGGATTGTGCAGCATCCGGCCGAGCTCGAGCGTCTCGTACATCGCCTGGTGCTTGGCGGCGTAGATCACCGGTCCATCGGCGAAACACTGTCCCTCGATCCGCCGGTCGATCCCGAGGATGTGTCGCGTCGTCCAGCCGTGGAAGCGGGTCCAGAAATGGGTGTGCGCGACCATCGCCTTCCAGCCGAACAGCGCGGAAATCGCCGAGGTCAGCACAATCGGCACCGAGCCGCCGTAGAAGATGATCGTGAACAGCAGATTGCGCATCGTGATCATGTCGCCGCCCCGACCAGCAGCGCCACGCGGCGCAGAATCAATTTGTTATACTCGGCGATCAGCACCGCATAGCGCGGGCTGCTGGGAACGCCATCGCCGATCACGGTCGCGTCGCCGTCCAGCGCGTTGACCAGTTCGAGCCGCGCGCGCGCCAGATGCCAGTCCGACGTCACCAACCGCACCGAGCGATAGCCATGCTCGCGCACCCAATCGGCGGTTTCGTCCGCGTTCGATCGCGTATCGACCGCCTCATGGCCAAGGTCGATGCAGCAGGCGAACAGCTTGGGACTGACTTTATATTCGTGTGCCAGTTCGCCGGGCTTCACCGCGGGCGCGACACCGCTGATCAGCATGCGCTTCGCCGCATGATCCTGCAGCAGCGCCAGTCCGCGCGTGATCCGCCCCGACGATCCGGTCAGCACCACGATCGCATCGGTGCGGGGTCCGCTCACCGGCGCGGGCATGGTGGCGAGGAACAGCGCGAACCCGCCGCCCCACAGCAGCGCGAGCACGGCGATCAGGCGGAGGATCACAATACCCGCCGCAGCGCCGCGAGCACCGACAGGCGGGCCGACAGCGTCGCCAGCACGGCAAAGGCCAGCGGGAGGCAGGCCAGGATCGCCCAGTCGCGCGTGCCCAGCGTCAACCCCGCGACGAGATCCGATTCCAGCGCGTTCAGTTGCGCGCCGATCAACGCGACCACGCCCACCGCCACCGCCATGCCGAGCAATCCGCCAATCAGCGTATCCACGCCGATCCGCCGCTGGAACAACCGCGCGACCTGGACGTCGGTTGAACCCAGCATGTGGAGCACCGCGATGGTGTCGCCGTGCGTGTCGAGCCCGGCGCGCGCGGCGAGGATCACGACCGCGGCGGTCGCCCCCGCCATCAGCACGACCAGCCCGCCCGCCAGCCCGGTCAGCATCGCCATGACGGTCCGCACCGGCGCCATCCAGCTTTCCTGCCGGTCGATCCGCGCGCTGGGTGCGGCGGTCCGCACCGCGGCGGTCACGCGCTGCACCGTGGCTGCGCGGCCGCTGGACAGGTCGACGTCGATCATCGCCGGGATCGGCAGGTCGGGGTCCGCCCCGTCCGCGCCGAGCCAGGGGCGCAGCATCTCGGCAAGCCGCGCGCGATCGACCGGTGCCGCCCGCCGGACCTCGGGCAGCCGCCGCAGGGCCACAAGCGCCGCCGCGGCCTCGCGCGTGCGCACGCCCTCGGCAGGCGCGACGATCTGCACCGTCAGCCGGCCCGCAAGCTGGCGGTCGAGCAGCGCCGCCGCCCCCAGCGTCGCCAGCCCCAGCGCCGCCGCCAGCACCGTCAGGAACAGCATGATCGCCATCACCCACAGCATCACGCGCGTGCCGCGCCGGTCGTCGAGCAGCCGCCGGTCGGCCTTGGAGGCGATCAAGCCGCCGCTCATGCGGACTTGCCGGGGGGTGGGAAGCGCAGCGAACCGGTCGGATCGAGCAAACGTCCTTTCTCGAGCCGCATCATATGGGCATGCGGGATGCGACCGAGCGTCTGGAAATCGTGCGTCGCGACGACGACCGTCGTCCCCAGCCGGTTGAGCGAATCGAACAGGTGCAACAGCCGTTCCGCCATGTCGGGATCGACGTTGCCGGTCGGTTCGTCCGCGACGAGGATCTCCGGCCGGCCGATCACCGCGCGCGCGATCGCGACGCGCTGCTGCTCGCCGCCCGACAGGGTGGGGGGCCGCGCCGCGATCTTGTCCGACAGCCCGACCCAGGCGAGCATCTCGCGCACCGGATCCGCGACGTCGCGCTCGGGCACGCCCGATACGCGCAGCGGCAGCGCGATATTGTCATAGGCCGACAGGTGCGGGACCAGCCGGAAATCCTGGAACACCACGCCGATCCGCCGCCGGAAGCCCGGCAGCCGGGTGCGCGGCAGCGTGACCGCATCCTCGCCGAACAGCCGGATGCTGCCGCGCGTCGGACGCTGCGACAGGTACAGCAGCTTCAGCAGCGACGTCTTCCCCGCGCCCGACGCGCCGATCAGGAAATAGAAGGCACCCCGCAACAGCGTGAAGCTGACGTCACTCAGCGTCTCCTGCCCCGTGCCGTAGCGAAGCCCCACATTCTCGAACTGAACGATATTCGCCATGCGGCGTGCGCTACCCGCTACTTGTCTGTGCCCCGCCCCTGCATCGCACGATCCCTTGCGCCGCGACAAGCGCGCAGGTTCGCGCCTGTTGGCGGCCCCTTGCCACCGGGGCCAAGGACAGCGTAGTTTCCCGGGACACCGCGGACGCCCCGGCTGGTGTATCCTGCGATATGCCGCCGCGACCGTCCGCCCTTACCGTCTGAATTGCCCCGATGATTCTCGAATGTACCGAGTGCCAGACCCGTTACGTGATTCCCGACACCGCGATCGGGCCGGACGGCCGCACCGTGCGCTGCGCAAGCTGCAAGCATAGCTGGTTCCAGGCGCCGCTGCCCGCGCTGGAACTGGACGCGCCGATCGAGGAAGAGGAAGACGAAGACGAAGCTCGCGTCGAGGCGCGCCACGCCCGCCCCCCCGCCGGGACGCCAACCAAGCCGCCAACCGGAACGATCGCCGGTGCGCTGCCCAATGCACTGGCCCCGCCGATCCCCGCCGCGCCGGACTCGCGTGCGGATATTGCGGGCGAGGCGCAGGGTTTCATCGTATCGGAATCGGCGCGCCCGACCTATGGCGATTACGATGCCTTTGCGCACCGCCCGCCCTTTCGCCCGCGCCGCAACAGCGTGCGCCGCTGGACGCTGGCCGCGGTGATCGCGGGGCTCGCGATGATCGGCGCGACCGCCGCGATCGTGTCGACCGGGGCCCCGCGCACCGCCAGCACGCTGTTCCACCCGGCGGTGGAAACCCCGCTGAAGATCGTCAACCGGCCGGTCGACCGCCATGATTATAACGGCAACGAGATCTTCGCGATCAGCGGCACCGTGCTCAACCCCACCGACACGCGCCAGCCCGTCCCCGACATTCGCGCCGACCTGCGCGATGCGCAGCAACGCATCGTCTTCAGCTGGACGATCCGCCCCGAGGCGACCTCGCTTCCGCCGAAGGGGCGCGTCGAGTTCAACAGCGCGAAGCTCGACGTGCCGGTCAATGCGAAGGATCTGGTGCTGAGTTTCTCGGGCGAGCCGCAGCACTGACCCACAGGAACCGCGCGCCGTGCAGGATCGTCGCCGCGACCATTCCCAGTCCCGAGGCATAGACCAGCCCGAGCGGCCCGACGCCGTGCGTCACGAACATCCAGCCGAGGCCCCCCGTCACGACGAAAAAGGCGAGGATGCTGTTGGCTCCCGCGACGATCTGGTCGCCGAGCGAGCGCAGCGCATAGACGAACACGAGTTGCACGCCGTCGAACAGGATGAACGGCACCCACACCGGCAACATCGCCAGCGCGGCGGCATGGACGCCCGCCGCCGCCGGGAAGGCCCCGACGATCGGCCCGCGCACCAGCAGGATCCCCAGCGCCAATAGGCCCGTGACGCCCGCCGCCAGCCCCGCCGCGATCAGCGCGCGGAAACGCACCCGGGCCGGCTGCCCCTCGCCGATCGCATTGCCGACCCGCACCCCAGCCGCCGACGCCAGGCCGACCGCCGCGCCGAACGTCACGTTATGCAGCGAGAAGACGATCTGGAAGGCGTGCGCGGTCACCGGGCCAAGGTCGGTCGACAGCGCGATCAGGATCGAGAACCCCGCGAGCTCGAGCCCGGAGGCGATCGCCGGCACCGCGCCGAACCGCGCGAGCCGCACCGCGCCCGGCACCGCCGCGCGCCACGCCGACAGCGTCATCACCCGGATCTCGCGCGCCTGCGCGTCCCGCGTGGTCCACGCCACCGCCAGCATGCCGGCCGCCCCCAGCAGAGACGCGATCGCGGTGGCCGCCGCCGCGCCCACCGCCCCCAGCGCGGGCGCGCCAAGGTGCCCGTCCGCCAGCGCCCAGGCGAGCAGCGCGTTGATCGGCAGCGTCGCCAGGTTGACGACGGTGACGCGCCGCGGCCGCGATATCCCCTCCAGGAAGAAGCTCGCCGCGATGCTGATCATCTGCGCCGGATAGGCGAGCGCCATCACCCGGACCACCGCCGCCGCCGGATCGACCAGCGCGGGCGCAACGCCGATCATCGCCAGCAACGGCGCGGCGTACAGCCCGAACCCCAACGCCCCCGCCAGCCCCAGCAACCCCGCCAGCACCAGCCCTTCGCGCAGCGTCGCGCCGGTCCGCCGCAGTTCGCCCGCGCCATCCGCCCGCGCGGTAAACACCAGCACCCCCGACAGCCACGCCAGCCCCGCCACGATGGTGATGAAGGTGAGCGCGCGACTCGCGCCGAAAGCGGCGACCTGATCGGTGCCGGTCAGCCCGACCACGACGATATCGGTGACGCTCAGGATGGTCCAGTTGAGGCTGGTGAGCATCACCGGCCACGCCAGCGCCAGGATCCGGCGCGTCTCCTCAAGGATGGATTGGCGCGCCATGGTCATGCAGCGCTGCTACCGGGCCGGGACAAAATGCGAAAGGCTTTGACGACAGCCATTGCGCAGCCCGAATAGCTTTGCTAGGGGCGCTCGCCTACCAGCTGCCGGGCTTGCCCGGTGATGTTACGTGCGGCCGTGGCGGAACTGGTAGACGCGCAACGTTGAGGTCGTTGTGGGCGAAAGCCCGTGGAAGTTCGAGTCTTCTCGGCCGCACCATTTTCCAGATGCAGATGTGCAACGGACCCTTTCGGGGGCCACCCCTCTATGTCGTGACGACGGTCGTCGCGATCGCCCGCGCGAATCCGGTCGACCTGGCGCGGCTCACTGCATGCGCAGGAACAGCGCCAGGGCGTTGCGGACGCTGTCGGCAAAGCGGTCGTAGATCACGCGCGACACCTGCGCGATGACCGGCTGGCGATCGCGTCCCCCGCGCGCGAACACCGCGACGGCCACGCGGCGGCCATCGGGCATGGTAATGATCCCCACGTCGTTGGTCACTCCGTCGAGCGTGCCGGTCTTGTCCTCCACCAGCGTGCCCGCGGGAAGAAGCGCGCGGATACGGCGCGTACCCGTCTCGCATCGGCGCATCAGTTCGAACAGGAAGCCCCGGCTCTGCGCGGTCAGCACGGTGCCGTTGTCGAGCTTGTACAGCAACGCTACCATCGCGACCGGGGTGGCAACATCCTTGCTGTCGGCAAGATGGCCACGTTCGCGCAGCAGCTGGGCGATCGTCCGGTCCACCCGGATACCGAGGATCTTGTGCGACCACAGCCATTGCTGGACAGCGGCGGGCCCGCCGAGCGTGGCGAGCAGCTGGTCGGCCGCCTGGTTGTCGCTACGGACCAGCATCAGCTCCAGGACTTTCGCCGCGGGACGGCCATAGATCATGTCGCCGAGGCTGTGGCGACCCTGATCGACCTCGGCGAGATAGGCAGCGGCGATGGCGAGCTTGACCGTGCTCGCCATCGGAAACGGGATGTCGCCGTTGACGGCAACGGTCGTTCCATCGCGCAGGTCGAGCGCGGCAATGCCATATTCGCCGGAGCGTTCCGCGACCAGCTTGCTCAGCTCGCGCTCCAGCCCGACGAGCTCGGGCGAACTGGCGGCCACCGGTGCCGGGATCAGGAGGCTTGCGGCGATACCTGAGAGAAGCAGGCGGGAAAGCAGGGGTACGCGCATCGATCGTCCTTGCGTGTTGTCCTTCAGCGACGGGCTGTTGATAAACTGAAAAACCTGAATGCGACGTGTTGCACGCCGGCGCCGCGCAGCCAACGCCAGATTACGCGCGGCGGATGGGAAGCGGGTCGGGGCGTGGATCCTGGAACCGTGGACGGGCGGGAGGGGTAGGGAACGCCCGTCGGCCAGGCCCTGAGCATGAACGTGGCCCCGCGACGCGCCAGCCATCCAGGGAACACCCCCTGCGCGAACGGTCGCCGCGCGGATGCGGCCCGAGCGCCACGACCTGATCGCCAGGCGACCGACCGCTCGCGGGCATGGGATTGCGCGCGGTTCTGCTGTAGCATGCCGCGACAGAATGCGCAGGAGGCAAGGGTGTGTCGATCAGTCGCAGACTACTACCCGTCGCCGCCGTTCTGGCCGCGCTGACGCCCATGTCCGTATCGGCAGAGCCGCCCGGAAGGATCACCGGCATCGGTGGGATCTTCTTCAGGAGCAAAGACCCGAAAGCGCTGCTGGCCTGGTATCGCGACGTGCTCGGCATCAAGGTCGAATCCTGGGGTGGCGTGCTGCTGCCTTATGACGCGCCGGACCACCCGCCCGTCCTGACCCTGAACGTGTTCGAGGAAGCGTCCGGTTACCTGGCCCCTTCCACGCGCGAGTTCATGCTGAACTTCGCGGTCGACGATCTCGCGGCGTTCCTCGGTCGGTTGCAAGCGAAGGGCGTTCCCATCCTCAAGCGCGACGACAGCGACCCCAGCGGCAAGTTCGCGTGGATCGTCGATCCGGATGGGACCAAGATCGAGCTGTGGGAACCCAACGCCAAACCCGCGTCGCAATAGGGTCTTCTGGCCGGCTATGGCCTTTCGGAAATGGCCAGGTCTGGAAGGCGATCGCAGACACTCGCGCTACTTGCCGAGCGCACGCCTTCCTCCCTCCACTGCCAACAGGCTCAAGATGGATGCGCCCGAACAGATGAACAGGCCGACGAGATAGCCGACCGCATAAAGCGCGTCATGGGCCCACACGTCCCACCAGATCGTGGCGGTGAGAATGACGAGGGGGACAATGGCGATGAAGACCGCCGCACCCCACCGATGCCGCGGGAAGATCACTTGCGCCAACACGCCCGCGATGAAGGTAGCTGCGAATAACGACCAAGGGTTCATGCAGCATCATTGCTGCTGCCGCGACCCGCCGCAAGAGCGCGTTTCCACCCCCCTGGCTGTCCTACAAGCCACCCCCCTGCTATTGTCCCGCCGGGCTCTTTGACAGCACCGGCATCCTCCCGATGCGCCCCGATGAAGCGGTCGGGGCGCGACATCGATTTCGCCTAACTTTCGCCTAACCTTCCGCGCCCGCTCCGGCAGGGTGCGCACGTGCGACCCCTGCAAACCCTTGACCCCATCGCCCTGCCAACCCAACTCCGGCGCATCACCACCGCATAGGGGCTGCGACCACATCATGACGACCACCACCGCTCCGGAAACCACTCCCCAGACCCACGCCTTCGAGGCCGACGTCGCCAAGCTGCTGCACATGATGGTGCATTCGGTCTATTCCGACAAAAGCGTGTTCCTGCGCGAACTCGTTTCGAACGCGGCGGACGCGTGCGAGAAGCTGCGCTACGAAGGGATCGCCGACCCCGCGCTGCTCGGCGACGATGCCAGCCCGCGGATCACCGTGACGCTCGATCCCGATGCGCACCGCCTGACGATCGAGGACAATGGCATCGGCATGAGCGCCGCTGAAATGACCGATGCGCTCGGCACGATCGCGCGCTCGGGCACCAAGAGCTTCATGGACAAGCTCGCCGACGCGCAAGGCAGCGACGACCCGCAGCTGATCGGCCAGTTCGGCGTCGGCTTCTACGCGGCGTTCATGGTCGCAAGGACGGTGGACGTGGTGTCACGCCGTGCCGGGGCGGACGATGCATCGATCTGGTCGTCGGACGGGCTGGGCAGCTACACGATCGCACCGATTGCGCCGTCCGAAGCGCCGTCGCGAGGGACGCGCGTCGTGCTCCACCTGCTCGACGACGCACAGGACTATGCGCAGCGTTTCACGGTCGAACGGACGATCAAGGCGCAGTCGGGGCATGTCCCCGTGCCGATCTTCCTGCGCGAGAAGCCCGATGCCGAGCCGGTCGAGATCGCCGATGGCGCGGCGCTCTGGACCAAGCCCAAGTCGGCGATCACCGAGGCCGATTACACCGATTTCTATCGCAGCGTGTCGGGCCAGTTCGACGATCCCGCGCTGACGCTGCATTACCGGGCGGAAGGGCGCCACGAATATTCGGTGCTGGCGTTCGTGCCGTCGACCAAGCCGTTCGACCTGTTCGATCCCGATCGCGCCGGGCGGATCAAGCTGTACGTCAACCGCGTCTTCATCACCGACGAGGCGGAGGTGCTGCCGCGCTATCTGCGCTTCGTGCGCGGGCTGGTCGACTCGTCCGACGTGCCACTCAACATGTCGCGCGAGATGATCCAGCAAAGCCCGGTGCTCGCCGCGATCAAGAAGGGTGTCACCGCGAAGATCCTGTCCGAGCTCGAAAAGCGCGCGACCGCCGAGCCCGAGGCCTATCTCGGCATCTGGGACACGTTCGGGCCGGTCCTGAAGGAAGGGCTGTACGAGGATTTCGAACGCCGCGAAGCGCTGCTCGACCTCGCGCGCTTCCACACGACCACGTCGGACGGCGGCTGGCGCTCGCTTGCGGACTATGCGGCGGGGCTGAAGGAGAACCAGACCGCGATCTATTATGTGACCGGGACCGATCTCGACCGGATCGCCACCGCGCCCCAGCTCGAGGGCTTCCGCGCTCGCGGCGTCGAAGTGCTGCTGCTGTCCGACCCGATCGACAATTTCTGGGTGACGGCGGGAATCGACTATCAGGGCAAGCCGTTCCGGTCGGTCACGCAAGGCAGTGCCGATCTCGCGCTGATCCCGCTGCTGGAGGGCACCACGCCGCCGTCCGCCGAGGCGAGCGGTGCGGTGTCCGACTTCCTCGCCTTCGTGAAGACGACGCTGGCCGACTCGGTTTCGGACGTACGGGCGTCGGATCGCCTGACCGAAAGCGCGGTGTGCCTGGTGGCGACCGAAAGCGGCATGGATCGCCAGCTCGAACGGATGCTGGCGAGTGCGGGGCAGGCACCGCCCAAGGCCAAGCCGGTGCTCGAAGTCAATCCGCAGCATGCGCTGATCGTCAAGCTCGCCGCACTCGGCGAAGGCGATACGACGCTACGAGAGGATGCGGCGCATCTGCTGTTCGACGAGGCGCAGATCGCCGACGGCGAGCAACCGCTCGACCCGCGCGCCTTCGCCGCCCGCCTCGCGCGCGTCCTCACCCGCGCGCTGGGGTGAACGGCCCGGCCGGGCTCTTGCGGCGCAGGTCCGCGAGCGCCCGGCCCGTCGGGCGCGGTCAGTCGCCCGGTTGCTCGAGCGTGTTGCGCGCCTGGAGCCACCAGGCGATCGTGGCCGCCAGAAAGGCCCAGCTCGCCCCGAGGATCCAGCCCGCCAGAACGTCCGTCGGCCAGTGCACGCCCAGATACAGCCGCGACAGGCCGATCAGCAGCGTCAGCGCCATCGCCGCCAGCAGGACGTACACCCGCAACCCCGACGATTCGACGCTGCGCGCGACCAGCGCCGCGAGCGTGAGATAGACGATCGCCGAGTCGGCGGCATGACCGCTCGGGAAGCTGGTGTTCGAGAAGGTCGCCCAATGCGCGACGACGTTCGGCCTCGGCCGGTCGAACACCGATTTGAGGGTCTCCACCGCAAAGGTGCCAAGCAGCGACGCGGCGATCAGGAACCCGGCCATCGCGGCCTTGCGTGCGATCAGCAAGGCCCCGGCGACCAGTGCCACGACGAGCGTCAGCGTGGTCACGTCGCCAAGCGCAGTAAAGTCGAGCATCGCCTTGTACAGCGCGTGGAAACCCGCCCCCGGGCGATCCGCCGCGTTCCGGATCGCGCGCAGGATCATGGCGTCGAAGGCGTTGGTGTCGCCGGCCCCGACTTCGGAGGCGAGGTGCAGGACGAGCAGGAGCAAGGCCGCCGCGATCCCGAAGGCAAGCAACAGCGCCCGGTCGGGGCGTCGTTGCAGGGATTGCAGGGCTCGCAGCATTACCATGATCACACGCTCGTTTCCGGGGCACCGCCAACCCGGTACGGGTCGCGTCCAAGCTGACGCAACGGACGAAGCCACGGTTGGTCTCCGTCGCGCAGGCGCGCCGGGACCGCCCGCACCACAAGGTTGGCACTTTGTAATCGCCGTCGGCGCTGTATCCGGCACCCAGACCCGCTACCGGCGCTCGCAGCCGCGGGGCGGCGCCCGTTTCGGGGCATCGCCACAAGGGCTTCGTTTCGGGCCAGCGCGGCGCTATCGGTGACACGATTCCGGCGCGCGGCATCAACTGCGAAAGACTGAAGACGGCCTATGCGTATCCTGCTTGCCGAAGACGACCAGGAGGTTGCGGACTTCATCGCGCAAGGGCTCGCGGGGCTCGGACATGTCGTGACGTGCGTCGGCGATGGTTCGGCGGCCGCACGGCGCGCGACCGAGGATCCTTTCGACGCGATCGTGCTCGACCGGATGCTGCCCGAGGTCGAAGGACTGGAAGTGCTGCGGCGGATCCGCGCGGCGGGGGGCAGGGCTCCGGTGCTGGTGCTCACCGCAAAGGGCGGGATCGCGGATCGGGTCGAGGGGCTGGACGCCGGTGCGGACGATTATCTGGTCAAGCCGTTCGCGCTGGCCGAGCTTGCCGCGCGGCTCAACGCGCTGGCGCGGCGCGCCCCGGGCGACGCGGTACCGACCCGGCTGGAGGTAGGCGACATCGTCATCGACCTGTTGCGGCGCGACGTGACGCGCGCCGGGCGCGTGGTGCATCTGCAACCGCGCGAGTTCGCCTTGCTCGAGCAATTGATGCGGCATGTCGACACGGTCGTCACGCGCACGATGTTCCTCGAGCTGGTGTGGGGCTTCCATTTCGATCCCCAGACCAACATCGTCGAAAGCCATTTGAGCCGGCTTCGCACCAAATTGCGCGAAGGCTTCGAGGACGATCCGATCGAAACCATCCGCGGGGCCGGCTATCGGATCCGAAGCCATGGCTAGCGTGCGCGCCAGCGCGGCTTACCGGATCGCCTTCACCTGTTCCGCCGCCTTCGCGCTGGCGATCCTGCTGCTCGGCGGTGCCGTCTATTTGGCGGCGGACTCGGCATTTCGCACGCAACGCGATTCCGCCATCCAGGAAGCGATCGTTGCGCTGAAGAG
Organism: Sphingomonas sp. TREG-RG-20F-R18-01; assembly: GCF_022662475.1. Lineage (GTDB taxonomy): Bacteria > Pseudomonadota > Alphaproteobacteria > Sphingomonadales > Sphingomonadaceae > Sphingomonas. Next base: position 191,603 of record NZ_JAKNQQ010000002.1, on the reverse strand, counting down.
CCAGCCCGATCTTGCCGCGCTTCGCCGCGAAGTCAGCGAGCGCGAAGCCAGCGCGTCGACCGAGGCGCTCGGGTTCGCGGTGTTCGACCGGGCGGGACGCCGCATCGCCGGATCGATGGTGACGTCACGCCCGCCGCTCGGCTGGAGCACGATCGTCTTTCGGGATCCCGCCGAGGGGGAGGACTCCGCCCATGCCCTGGCGGTCGCGCGGGACGATGGCAGCCGTATCGTGGTCGCGGCCGATTCCGAGACGATCGAAGTGATCGACGCCACGATCCTCGAACTGTTCAGCGTCGCGTTCGTGGCCGTGCTATTGGTCGGGCTGTGCGGCGCCCTGCTGCTCGGCAGCTACCTTCGTCGCCGATTGGGCGCGATCAGCCGGACCGCGCGCGCGGTGGTGGCAGGCGATCTCGCGCAGCGGGTGCCGATCGGCGCCGCGGATGACGAATTCGACCAGGTCGGGCACGCGCTCAACACCATGCTCGACCGGATCGCGCATCTCATGGAGAACCTCCGCCAGGTGTCGAGCGACGTGGCGCATGATCTGCGCACGCCGCTGCTGCGGTTGCGCAACCGGCTCGAACAGGTCGGGACCGTCGAGGGTGCCGCCGAGAAGGCGATCGAGCAGGGCGACGCCCTGCTGGCGTTGTTCACCGCCATTCTGCGCATCTCGGAAGTGGAAGGGGGGGCGCTGGTGCAGAGTTTCGCGCCCGTCGACCTGTCCCTGCTCGCGACCGACGTGGCCGAAAGCTACGCTCCCGCGATGGCGGACAGCGATCATGCGCTGAGCTGGTCGATCGAGCCGGGGATCTGCGTGCTTGGGCATCGCGAACTCCTGGCGCAGGCGATCGGCAACCTGCTCGACAATGTTCGGGTCCACACCGGCCAAGGCACCGCCGCGCGGCTGATCCTCGCCGGCATCGGCACCGTCGCGCAGGTGACCGTGGTCGACGATGGGCCCGGTGTCCCGGCGGCGGACCACGAGCGTATCCTCCAGCGCTTCGCACGAACCGAGGCCAGCCGGACCAAGGCGGGCAACGGCCTGGGGTTGAGCCTCGTGGCGGCGATCACCGCGGCGCATGGGGGAACCATCGCGATCGCCCGGGGAACGGTCGGTCTGGGCGTGACTTTGGCGTTGCCGCGATCGCACAGCGGCGGCGGGTACGCGCAGGTTGGGAAACTGTAACCCGTACCCCCGGTCGCGGTTTTCCGCGCCCGTGGTGGCCGGGAACGGCCCGCACGTCGCGGCTTGGGGCATCCGTTCGGGGCTTCCCGGATCCGAACGCGCGGGCTAGCGTTGTCTCAGCGGTCGGGAACCCCACTCTCCGCCGATTGAAAGCGTGCATTGCTTACCACCGCTCACATCACCGGGATCGGCACCGCCGTCCCGGGACACGACATCCACGCCGCTTTCATCGCGTGGGCGCGCGCGCGCCTGCCCGATCCCCGCAGCACGAGGGTGTTCGATCGCATGGCGTCGCGCGCCGCGATCAACCATCGCTGGTCGATCCTCCCGGTCGGTGACGACGGCGGATCACCGGTCGATGCGGGGGGATTCTATGCGCGCGCGGTCCTGCCGGGAACCGCGGAACGCATGAAGCTCTATGCCGAAGCCGCGCCCGCACTCTCGCTCGCGGCGATCTCGGCGCTCGGGGAAAAGGTGGCCCTCGACCACATCTCGCATCTGGTCGTGGCGAGCTGCACGGGGTTCGTCGCGCCCGGCATCGATCAGATCATTGCCGCACGGCTCGGGCTGGCCCCGACGGTCGAGCGGCTGCTGGTGGGGTTCATGGGCTGTTATGCGGCGGTCGCGGCGCTGCGCAGTGCCCGGCATATCGTCCGGTCCGATCCCGCCGCGCGGGTTCTGGTCGTATGTGTGGAACTGTCGACCCTTCATCTGCAGGATACGCCGGCGCTGGAGCCTTTGCTGGCGATGCTGCAGTTCGGCGATGGCGCCGCCGCCGCACTCGTCTGCGCTGACCCGCTAGGCTTTGCGCTGGACGCGCCGTTTGCGACCACCTTGCCGGATTCCGCCGAACTGATTCGCTGGGACATCACCGACCAGGGTTTCGCGATGCACCTTTCGGGCGAAGTTCCGGGCCGGATCGCGGCCGGACTTGCGGATCCGGTCTTTGCCGCTGCGGCGACGGGAGGGCGCGACCCGCAGGACATCGACGGCTGGGCCGTCCATGCCGGTGGGCGGTCGATCCTCGACGCGGTCGAAACCGCCCTGCACCTGCCGCATGACGCGCTGGCCACGTCGCGGGGCGTCTTGGCCGATGTCGGCAACATGTCGTCGGCGACGCTGATGTTCGTGCTGGCGCGGTTGCTCGCAGGTCCGCGGATCGAAAATGGTGTTGCGCTCGCCTTCGGGCCCGGCCTTGCAGCCGAAGGCTTCGGTTTCCGGAGCGCCCGATGACGCTCCGACAACGCGCCATCGCCGAAGAGTTGATGGACGCGGACGATCTGTCGGCCGAAATCTATGCCGCGGTCGTGGGGGATCTCGCCAAGGTCAACGTCGTGACGATGGCACCCCGCCCGACGCTCGATTTCCTCGCGCGCGCGACCGCCGGCATGTCCCGGTTCAAGCTGCTCGACGTAGGGTTTGGCGATGGCGACATGCTTCGCCGGATCGCGCGGTGGGCTGAACGGCGTGGCTTGGTGGCGGACCTCGTCGGGGTGGACCTCAACCCGCGCAGCGCGCTTGCGGCAACCGGGCACACCCCGGGCGAACTGCCGATCCGCTACGTCACCGGCGATTATGCGGACCACGCGGGGGCCGGTTGGGACTTCGTGGTCAGCAGCCTCGTCGCGCACCACATGACCCATGCCCAGTTGATCGCCTTCCTGCGGTTCATGGACCGGGAAAGCGCGCGAGGCTGGTTGATCAACGATCTGCACCGTCACGGCGTCGCGCATGTCGGCTTTCCGATTCTGGCGACGCTGGCGCGCTGGCATCCGATCGTCCGCCATGACGGCACCTTGTCGGTCGCACGCTCCTACCGCCCCGGTGAATGGCCCCCGATCCTTGCCGAGGCCGGTGTTGCCGCGCGCGTCTATTGCGTTTTTCCGTACCGGTTATGCGTCGAACAGCTGCGCTGATCGTCGGCGGCGGCCCCGCGGGCGCCAGCGCCGCGATCGTGCTTGCGCGTGCGGGCGCACCACATCTGCTCGTCGAGCGTAGTCGGGAGACCGGAGACGCGATCTGCGGCGGCTTCCTCAGCTGGCGCACGCTCGAATCGCTTGCCCGGATCGGGATCGCGCCCGGCGCCCTGGGCCCGGCAAGGGTCGTTCGGAACCGCATCTTCCTGGGCCACCGGCGCATCGACACGCCCTTGCCCCGCCCTGCGCACGGCGTTTCCCGGCGGCTTCTGGATACCGTCCTCATGCAGCAAGCCATCGCCATGGGCGCGGCCGTCGAGCGCGGCGTGACGGTCCGCAGCCTCGTCGGCAGCACCGCGCTGATCGACGATGGTGCGGAACTGGCCGGCGACACGCTGTTCCTGGCAAGCGGGAAGCACGATGTCCGCGGCGCGGCGCGACCAGCCGAAGCCCGCGGGGAGGACCCTGTGCTAGGTCTGCGCGTCCGCCTTGCCGCTGCACCCGGTCTCACCCGCCTGATCGGCGACGCGATCGAACTCCATCTGTTCGACCGCGGCTATGTCGGCATCGTGCTGCAGGAAGACGGAAGCGCCAACCTGTGCATGGCGGTCCACCGCTCGAAGATGCTGGCCGCGGGCTCACCCGCTGCTTTGCTCGACACGCTGGGTCGGGACCATCCTGCGCTTGGCGACCGGCTAGCCTATCGAACCGGGGGGGAGCCGATCGATGCGATCGCCAACGTGCCCTATGGCTGGCGCGCGTTGCAGACGACCGACGCGGTGTTTCGCCTCGGTGATCAGGCGGGCGTCATTCCATCGCTGGCTGGGGAGGGGATGGGAATCGCGATCGCCAGTGGCATCCGGGCAGGCCATGCCTATATCGCAAGAGGTGCGGCGGCGGCACCGCGCTTCCAGCGTGATTTCGCTGCTGCCACTGCCCGGCCGATCCGGCTGGCGGGACTGGTGCGCGACGCGGCCGAACGGCCGTGGCTCGGCAAAGCCTTGCTTCCGCTGGTCGGCCACGTCCCCGGACTGATTGATATCATCGCACGCGCCACTCGTATCGGCCATTCGCCGCTTGACCACGCCGCACGCCAACAGGAAAACTGAGTCCATGGAGCATATCACCCTGTCCGAAACCGAGTGGCGCAAGAAATTGAGCCCCGAAGCCTATCACGTGCTGCGCGAAGCCGGAACGGAACGGGCGTTTTCCGGCCGGTATAACAACAACAAAGCCGATGGCGTGTATCGCTGCGGCGGTTGCGCGCTGCCGCTGTTCGACTCGGCCGACAAATACGACTCGGGCTCGGGCTGGCCAAGCTTCACCCAGCCGATCGATCCCGAGAATGTTACCGACCACAGCGACACGAGCCACGGCATGACGCGGACCGAAGCGCGCTGTGCCCGGTGTGATGGTCATCTCGGCCATGTGTTCCCCGATGGTCCGCCACCGACCGGCCTGCGCTACTGCATGAATTCGCTGAGTCTCGAGTTCAGGGCGCGCGGCGCTGCCAACGGCGAAGAGGCGCGCGGCTGATCGATTCGGCAAGCGTCGCCGCGGCAGGGATTGCCAAGGCATGGCTTGTCGGATCGTCCGGCAAGCCCTAACGCTGACAACCGCGCATGGCCCGCTCTCCCGCTTCTTCCCCCCGCTCCGTGCGCGCGCCCCTGTGGCGGCGTCGGCTGGTGCTTGCACTGCAGCTGGTGGCGGGATTGGTGATGTTGGCCTTCGCGGTCCTGGCCATCACGGTCTATGTCTCGGAAGGCCAGTTGCCGAGCTATGACGAGCTGAAATCGTCTCCCAATGGCCAGATGATCCGCGTCCATGCCGCCGACGGCACGGTGATCGTGTCGCTCGGGCCGAGCTATGGCGAATGGCTGTCCTACGACAAGATCCCGATGGTGATGCGCGAGGCGATGGTGTCGGTCGAGGATCGCCGTTACCGGTCGCACTTCGGCGTCGACCCGATCGGTATGGCACGCTCGGTCCGCCTGGCGATCGACAATCGCGGCAAGGGTCGTCGCCTGCAGGGTGCGTCCACGATCACGCAGCAGGTCGCGCGGACGATCTTCCTGTCGAACAAATATACGTTCGGTCGTAAGGGCCGCGAAGCGATCCTGGCCCTCGCGCTCGAACGCAAGTTCACCAAGGACCAGATCCTCGAACTCTATCTCAACAAGGTGTATTTCGGCGGCGGGGCCTACGGCATCGATGCAGCCTCGCGCCGGTTCTTCGGCCACGGCGCGGACCATCTGAGCCTGTCCGAAGCCGCGATCATCGCGGGCCTGGTCAAGGCCCCGTCGGTCTATTCGCCCACCGCCGACGCGGAGGCCGCGGTGGGTCGGGCCGGCGTGGTGATCCGATTGATGCAGGAAACCGGCGCGATCACGGCGGAGCAGGCAGCGGAAGCGAATCCGAAGGACGTCAAGCTCGCACCCGAACCCAAGCAGAACAGCGTCCGCTACTTCACCGACTGGGCGCTCCCGCAGCTCGAAGTGCTGATCGACGAAACGCAGCGTCCGCTCGAAGTGTGGACCACGCTCGACCTCAACATGCAGCGCGCGGCCGACACCGCGATCCGCTCCAACGCCCCGCCCGGGGCGCAAGGCGCACTGGTCGCGATCGATCGTGACGGGGCGGTCCGCGCCATGGTCGGGGGCACCGACTATGTCTCGTCGATCTACAACCGCGCGACCCAGGCACAACGCCAGCCCGGGTCGGCGTTCAAGCTGTTCGTGTATCTCGCCGCGCTCGAAGCAGGCCACAAGCCCGAGGATTCGATCGTGGACGAGCCGATCACGATCGACGGCTGGAGCCCCCGGAACGACAGCCGCCATAACTCCGGTGCGGTGTCGCTGCGCACGGCCTTTGCCTATTCCCTCAACACGATTGCCGCCAAGCTTGGGCAGGAGGTCGGGTTCGCCACCGTCGCCGACATGGCACGCCGCTTCGGCATCACCACCAAGGTCAACACCCATCCGTCGATGGTTCTCGGGACGTCGGACGTACGGCTGATCGACATGACGCGCGCATTTGCGAGCGTCGGCAACAAGGGCGTCGCCGTGACCCCTTACGGCATCACCAAGGTAACCACCTCGGGCGAGACCATCTATGCCCAATCGGTCGATACCAGCCATGTCCTGGTCGCCCCGTATGTGGCCGCGCAGATGACCGACCTGCTGCAGACCACGGTCAACACCGGGACGGGTCGCGCGGCGCAGATCGGCCGTCCGGTCGCAGGCAAGACCGGAACGACGACGTCGAACAAGGACGGGTGGTTCCTGGGCTTCTCGAGCGGACTGACGACGGGCGTATGGATGGGCCGCGACGATGCGAAGCCGATCGCGGGGCTGCACGGCGGGACGGCACCGGCGCGGGCCTTCGCCGATTTCATGAAGGTCGCCGTCGCCAACCGGCCGGTCGAACAGTTCGACACCAAGGTGACCTTGCCCGAATATCAGCTGGAGCCCGACCAGGAATCCTATTTTGGCGAGGCGGATAACGGACTGTTCGTGGACCAGAACGGCAACCCCGCGGAGCCCGGTCAGACCGTTCCGGCGCCTGTTGAGGGCCAACAGGTCGACCCGGACGGCAATCCGATCGTCCGTCAGCCTCGGCCGGCACCGGACCGCGGCACGGACGAGCAGCAACCGACCGATCGTCCCGCCGACGGCGAGAAGCTCGACCAGGCCTGGCTGGATCATGTCCTGGGTCGGGATCCGTCGCGTGGCGCGCCGGCGCGGCCGCCGCGTGACCGACAGGCGCCACCGCCGTCAGATCGTCAGGATTCGCGCCCTACCCAGTGAAGCGCCGCGCCGTTCGCGCGCAGCCACGCATGCGAGCGCGCGGGATCGGTTTCGTCGAGCAGCGCGACGACCCTGTGAAACTGCGGCCCGTGGTTCATGTGCAGACGATGCGCGACCTCGTGCGCCACCGTCGACCGCCGAACGAACCGCGGCATCAGGATCAGGCGCCAGCTGTACCGGATCGTCCCGCTCGAGGCGCAACTTCCCCAGCGTGTCCTGGGATCCCCGACCGCCACCTTGGTGACGACGACACCCGCCCTGGCGGCAAATTCGGCTGTTTCCTCGCTCAGCACGCGAAGGGACTCGCGCTTCAGCCAGAGTTCGACCCGTCGTGACAGACCGTCGCGCCGACCGCCACACCGCAGTACCCCGCCGTCGCGGACGATCCGCCGGCTCGCGCCGTCCTGCCAGGCGATGGTCACCATGCCGTCGTCGAATGGAAAGCTGGCGCCGGGCGCGAACGGCATGGGTTTTGGCAGGCGTTCGCGCTGCGCTGCGATCCAGTCGGACTTGCCGGCAGCCCAGGCCAGGGCCGTCTTCAGCGAAGCGCGTGGTGGCAACACCAGCCGCACCCGCCCGGTTGTGCTATCGACCGACAGACGCGCGCGACGCGCGCGCGCGTTGCGGACGACCTCGGGCTGGTCGCTCACAGCTCGCGATCTACCAGATGATATTCCAGCTCGCCCGCATCGTCCTCGGAGATCGTCCATCCGCGCACCGACTGCCCTGCGCGATGGACCGCCTCGCGGTCGCCGCAGACGAGATAATGCCACGCGTGCAACGGCTCGTCCGCGGCGCGCAGCCGATAGGCGCAGGTCGAGGGCAGCCAGTCGATCGTACGCACGTTATCGCGGCTGAGCCGCACGCATTCGCTGACATAGGCATGGCGATGCTTGTAGTTCGAACACAGCGCCGTCGCCCGGTCGAGCAGGCGACAGGACACGTTGGTCGGCAGCAATTCGCCCGTCTCGTCATCCTCCAGCTTGTGGACGCAGCATTTGCCGCACCCGTCGCACAACGCTTCCCATTGTCCGCGGTCGAGCGTGTCGATCGGCTCTTCCCAAAACTTGCCGCTCATTTCACCCACCGTTCAAGCTCGGTTGCGACCGCCTGTGGGGTCTGGTCCTGTGGCAGCAGCGCCACGGGCTTGCCCGCCGGGTCCATCAAGAAGGCAAAACGCCCATGCGCGACGAGATATCCACCTTGCGCATTGGGCTTGTCCGCCTGGACCGCCACGCCATAGGCCTTGGCGAGCGCAAGCACGGCGGCAGGGTCGCCCGTCAATCCGACCATGCGCGGATGAAACGCCGTCACGAACGCCTTCAGGACGGCGGGCGTATCCCGCTTGGGGTCTACCGTGACGAAGACGGGCACGACCTTCGCGGCGCGCACGGCATTCTTTGCTTCGAACACCCGCAAGCCAGCGCCGATCGTCTGCATGTCGGTCGGGCAAACGTCGGGGCAGAAGGTATAACCGAAGTACATGATCCGATACCGCCCCGCGAAATCGCGGTCGCTGCGGGGCTTTCCGTCCTGATCGGTCAGCTGGAACGGTGCACCGATCCGAGCCCCGTCAAGCGGGGCGTGGTCGGTCGTTATGGGGCTGCTGCAGGCGATGGGAAGCGCGGCTAGCAGTAACGCGGACAGCGCGCGGGCGATCTGGTTCATGGCGCGGTCCGTCATGATCTGTTAGGGGGCAGGGCGCAAGCATTGCGCCGGTTTCGCCTTCTGTCAGGACATCTATCCGATGACTCTTCGCTCGTTCGCCACCACGCTCACGCTCGTCGCCGCCCCCTTCGCGCTGGTCGCGACCCCGGCGATCGCGCAGCTTGGACAGTCCGAGGGGTACAAGTTTCTGCAGGCGGTCAAGGACGGCAAGGGCGACGAGGTCACCAAATTTCTCGACAAGCCGGGTGCCACGGTGATCAACACGCGCGATGTCACCAATGGCGATGGCGCACTGCATATCGTCGTTCGGCGCCAGGATTCGACCTATCTGAACTACTTGCTGGCACGAGGCGCCGATCCCAACCTCAAGAACAGCCGGGGCGAAACCCCGCTGCTGATCGCGTCGAGCCTAGGTGCGACCGACATGATCGAAAATCTTGCCAAGCACGGTGCGAACGTCAATCTCGGCAATGCGAGCGGCGAGACCGCGCTGATCCGTGCCGTGCAGCGTCGTGATGCGACGATGGTGCGCAGCCTGCTCGATCTCGGCGCCGATCCGGATCAGAAGGACCTGCTCCAGGGATCCTCGGCGCGCGACTATGCGCATCAGGACACGCGAACGCCCGCGATCGCGGCATTGATCGACGCTGCGCCCAAGAAGGTCCGCAAGGCCGTGTCGGGGCCCAAACTGTAAGACGGGGCCGCTGATCGCCGTCCTGCGCCTCAACCCGCGAAAGACAACCCGTCCGCTTCGGGATCGGTGAGCGCGATCATGCGCCGCGCCGCACGTCGCGCGAACGCGAGCGTAACGCGCTTCCGGGTCGCGGCTGACAACGGATCGGTATGCGCCTCCCGCAGGATCGCGGCGTCATACCGGTCGGCGACGATGATACCGGTCCGTGCGGGCAGGAACCCCTCGCGGTCGAGCGGGCTGGCATCGAACCCAGCCGGAACCGCCCAATAATAGCGGTCGCAACAGCCAAGATATTCGGTCCACTTGGCGTCACCGAGCAAGTCGGCACGTGACACCTTGATCTCCACGATGACGATCTGTCCGCGCGCGTCGATGGCCATCACGTCTGCGCGGCGATTCCCGTCGAGGGGAACTTCTGTCAGCGCGACCAGATCGTGCCGCAGCAACATCCGGATCGTACCGCACGCGACGTCTGCCGCGCAAAGCGGGGAGCCCGGCGCGTCGACACAGGATTGCGGAGGGGTTTCGGGCGCATCGCGTAACATGCGCCGATCCTAGAACATTTCACGAACACGTCAAACCCGACGCGCCGCGATGCTCAGCGATAGAAGACGTGGTTGCCGATCGCGGCGACCTGCTGGCGATGCCAGCCCGGAGCTGCGCGCTTCGCATGGAAATACATCGCGTCGGCAGCGGGGCTGTCCCAGCTGTCGGCGAGGGCGACACGGGCGACCGCTACGGCGGTGCGATACTGGCGGTTGGACGGGACTGCCGGAACGTGACCGCCGCGTACGAACGAAAACTGGCCGGGCTGGGTTACGACCGAGCAGACCGATTTCGGGAAGTGGCCGGATTTGGAACGGTTGAGGATGACTTCGGCAACGGCGAGCTGACCGCTGAGCGGTTCGCCCTTGGCTTCGAAGTAGATCGCGCCAGCCATGCACTGCAGCTCGTCACCCATTTCGTCAGGAACCGACTGTGCCGCGACCGCAGCGTCCAGCGTGCCGAAAGCCACGTCATCGCCATCCTGCAACTCGTCGCTGGCCATCGGCTCCTTGATATCCACTGCCTGGACGACACCCGCTTCGGGAACCGAAGCAACGACCGGGGCGTTGATGGCCCGATCGAGTTGCTGAGCGAAGCCCGGCGTGCCCGCGCCGATGATGGCGGCAGCGGTAAGGATCATGGTCGCGCACGTGACGACCCGGTTGGCAAACGACATTCAAACTACAAAAATGCGGTTGGTGCGCGGACATAAACGACCTTGCGATCGTTCACCCGGACATCCCCCCGACTGCGTAACCTAACCGGATCGCACCCGGTACGGCACAACGCCTAAATCGATAAATTCGCTATCGAGGGGTCGAACCCAAGGGTCAACCGTCGAGGATTGTTTCTGCGGCGAATCGTTCCGGCGACGCGATGTCCAGTTCGATCACCCACAAATCCGGATCGCGCGACCGTCGCCGCCGCCAGTACGACTCGCGTGCCGGACCATCCGAGGCATCGGCTGGCCCGGCCGGAATCAGCGCGGTTTTGCCGCTGGGATCCAGGGCACGCTCGACCATGTGCGTGGATCCATTATTGTCATTCAAAATGAGTAATATGGCGCCTGAACTGGGCTCACCGCGAGCGCGGACCATGCCCATGCCCCCGGCATCATTGACGCGCTTGAGCAGGGCAGACACCAGCAATGCGGTCGGAAGCGCATGGCTCACGTCGGACGGTATCCCGGCAGCGTGGCGAGCGGCATCTGGGACCGCATGAACGTGCCGGTCCCCCGGGCTGCCTCGTCACCCGCCGCATCGACCAGCCGAGCCTCGGCGACGAACACCCGTCGGTGCCCGGAGACCCATCGGCCTTCGGCAATGACGGGTCCTTCCCGCAAGGGCTTGGTCAGCAACAGGTTGAAGGCGGTGGTCAGCAGGAAACGATCCGTCACCAGGCTGTTCGCGGCATAAAAGGCGGCATCGTCGAGCATCTTGAAATAGCTCGTGCCATGGGCCGCACCGCCGGCGTGAAAGACTTGTGGCGCGATCGTGAACCGAATTCGTGCGACCCCTGCTTCGGGGATTTCCAGCACTGAATCGAACAACTGGTTGATCGGCGCCGCCGCATACAGGTTTTCGAGTGCGCGGAAATGCGCTGCTTCGCCCGAGGGGGCGGGTTCAGGCGGCGTCACGCGCTTCATCCGCCATCAGGAGCGCAATCATCGCGTCGCGCGATCCGGCGCCCCGCAGCTTGTCGACGAAACTGGCATCGCGCAGCATCCGGGATACCCGCGCCAAGGCCTTGAGATGTTCGGCTCCGGCGTCGGGCGGCGACAGCAGCATGAAGACGATATCGACGGGAAGGTCATCGACCGCGGCAAAGTCGATCGGGTTGGCCAGACGGGCGAAGACCCCGCAAACCCTGGGAAGTCCGGCCAACCGCCCATGCGGCGTCGCGACGCCACGACCGAAACCGGTCGACCCGAGCTTCTCTCGCGCAACCAGCGCTTCCGCCGCGGCGGCGGCATCGATCCCGTAGACCTTGGCGGCGACGCCGGCGAGATGCTGGAACAACAGTTTGCGCGTGCCAGCGCTTTCGCGTTCGAGCACCGCGTCGGCGCTCAGAAGATCGTGCAAGTCAGTCATCGCAATCCTTGGGCCCGCGACAGGCACGGGTGCTTGCGCGGGCCCATAGCGCCGATCAGGGATCGGCGAAAGCGGAGCGAAACATTATGAAACGCGCTGTGGCTCCACCCAACCGATCGTACCGTCCCCGCGGCGGTACACCATGTTATAGGTACCCGAGCCCGAATTGCGGAACAGCAATGCAGTCGTGTTGCGCAAATCGAGCATCATCACTGCATCCGAAACGGTCGCATCAGGGATATCGACGCGCGTCTCGGCAACGATCAACGGGAAGTCCTCGACTTCTTCCTCGGCAGTATTTTCCTGGAACAGCGTGTAGCCGGCATCACCCGACGCCAGATCGGCCGCCGCACTGGATGCCGCGCTGTTCGCAACGGCGCTGCGATCCTTGAGACGGCGCATGTACCGGCGAAGCTGCTTTTCGATCTTGGTCGATGCCGAGTCGAACGCGGCGTGCGCGTCGGTAGCGTCGCCGCTGGCCTTCAGGATCAGGCCCTGCATGACGTGGCAGACGATGTCGCAGGTGAAGCGGTTGTCGTGCGGTCCCTTGCCGAAGGTCACCTGCGCCGAAATCGTCCGAGCGAAATATTTGGTCGCGATGCCCTGGAGCCGCTCGTCGACATGGGTCCTGAGCGCGTCGCCCGTTTCGACCTGGTGGCCGGAAACCCGAATATCCATGAGCACTTCTCCATACTGTATCGCCGGATCCCGCTTTTCGGGTCTTCCGGCTGGTAGATGACGTCTGTCGGACGCCTCGACCCCCCAATAGGTTGAATCAGTTGGCCGTCTCGCCTCCCCACAAAGGATTGACCACCGACTTCATAAACGCTGCGTGCCGTGCAAGATCCGCCTCCGGCACCGTAAAAACCCGCGGCGGGCGGGGCCTGGCGGGGGCTGCCGGAGCAGACGCCACCGCCACCTCGATCGCCTCGCTGACCAGACCAAGCCCGATCTGCCGACCACCGGTCAGCTCGACATAGACTTGCGCCAGCAGCTGGGCGTCCAGCAGAGCGCCGTGGAGCGTGCGGTGACTGCGATCGATGCCATAGCGGCTGCACAGCGCGTCGAGGCTATGCTTGGCCCCCGGGTGGCGTATGCGCGCCATCGCGACGGTATCGACCATTCTGTGCATTTTGATCGGCGTGCGGCTGCACCGGGTCAGCTCACCGTTGAGAAAGCCGAAATCGAAGCTCGCGTTGTGCGCGACGAGGGGGCTGTCTTCGAGAAATTCGAGAAGCGCTTCGGCGCCGTGGTGGAACAGGGGCTTGTCCGCGAGGAACGCGTCGCTGAGGCCGTGCACGCGCTGCGCCTCGGGCGGCATGGTGCGCTCGGGGTGGAAATAGGCGTGGAAGGTTCGACCGGTTTCGACCCGGTTGATCATCTCGACACATCCGATTTCGACCATCCGGTCGCCATCGGAAAAACTGAACCCCGTGGTCTCTGTGTCGAAGACGATCTCTCTCATAGACTCAGGATAGTGGGGTTTTGCGCGCTGCGAGGCAAGCGATGATGCGGTGCACCGCATCACGCGTCGTATCGAGCGAACCGCCTGTCGGAACGACGAAATCTGCACGTGCGGTCTTTTCTGCATCGGGCAGCTGCCGGCGCAGGATGGCATCGAGCTTGTCCGCCGTCATGCCAGCACGGGCGAGCACGCGCGCGCGTTGCACCGACTCGGGCGCAGAAACGACCACGACGGCATCGACGCGCGACTCGCCGTCGGTTTCGAACAACAAGGGAATGTCGAACACGACCATCGGCACATCGGCGTTTTGCGCAAGAAACGCCGCGCGTTCCCTGCCGACGGCGGGATGGACGATCGCCTCGAGCCGCTTGAGCGCAACGGGGTCGCCAAGGACCATCGGCCCGAGCTTTGCGCGATCGACGCCGCCCGGGCCGGTCGATCCCGGGAAGGCCGCCTCGATGGCGGTCACCAGGGGACCGGCTGTGGCCTGTAACCGGTGCACCGTTGCATCCGCGTCGAAAACCGGCACGCCGGCATCGGCGAACATCGCCGCGACGGTCGACTTGCCCATGCCGATCGACCCCGTAAGGCCAATCGTGATCATGCGGTCAGCAGGGCGCGCAGTTTCAGGTCCTGTTCCTCGTCACGTGGCGGGGCGGCGCCAAAGAACAGCTCGAAGGCAAGCGCAGCCTGACCGATCAGCATGTCGAGACCGTCGATCGTATCGAGATCGCGCGCGCGTGCCGCGGCGAGCAGCGGCGTTTCGAGCGGTGCATAGACCACGTCATAGACCACAGCATCTTCGGGGAGCGGATCGAGATCGAGGTCGAGCGGCGGCTGCCCGGCCATGCCGAGCGCGCTTGCATTGACCACGAGCGCCGCCGGAGGGAGCGATGCCGTCAGCGGCAGCGCCTGGCCCTTCAGTCCGAAAGACGACAGGAGGGCGGCAGCCTTCAGCACGTTGCGGTTGAGGACGGTGACCGGGCCGACGCCGAGCTTCGCGAGCGCGAACAGCACGGCGCGCGCGGCGCCCCCGGCACCGATCACCACGACCGGCGCTCCGGTCAGGTCCATTCCGGCGAGCGGAGCGTAAAAGCCCGCTGCGTCGGTGTTGGTGCAAAGAAAGGCACCGTCCTCACCGCGAAACACGGTGTTCGCCGCGCCGATCGACCCGCGCACGCTACCCGGGTCGGCGATATGATCGAACACTGTTTGTTTGTGCGGCAAGGTGACATTGCACCCACGCCAGGCGGGATTGGCCGTCCGCTCGGCGAAATAGGCGTTCAGGCCCTCCGGCGCCACATGGCACGCGCGATAGCTGCCCTCCAAACGCAACGCTTCGAGCCAGAACTCGTGGATCAGCGGCGATTTGGAATGGGCGATCGGGTCGCCAATCACTTCTGCATACATCATGACGGCATCACTCCGCGAACCCGTAGATAGTCGAGTACCTGCAGCAGCGGCAGGCCAAGGACGGTGAACTGGCTTCCCTCGATCCGCGTGAACAGCTGCGCGCCAGGGCCCTCGATCCGATAGCACCCGACGCATCCCGCAATTTCGGGCCACTCGAGATCGAGGTAGGTTTCGATGAAGGCCTCGCTCAACGGGCGAACATGCATCCGCGCGCGATCGACCACGCGCCACACCGGCTGTCCGCCCTCGGCGATGACTGCACCGCTGATCAAATCGTGCCGTTTGCCCGACAGGCGCCGCAGATGGTCTGCCGCCTCATCGCGCGATCGCGGTTTGTCGAGCATCGATCCGTCCTCCAGCGCGACAACCGAATCACACCCCAGCACCAGCGCCTGGTCGTTCCCCGCCGATACCTTGACTGCTTTCAATTCAGCGAGCGCATCCGCGAGATCCCGCGGTCCCACGCCGTCGGCAAGAAGGGCGGCTTTCGCGGTATCCTCATCCACCCCGGCCGATACCGCGCTGAAGGGAATACCCGCGGCGGCTAGCATCGCGCGCCGTGACGCACTTTGCGAAGCGAGGATCAGTCTCATGCTTCGCCCCGCTGCGCGCCGACGCGTTCGCCGACGAGCGCGATGATCGCCGCTGCTGTTTCCTCGATCGACCGTCGCGTGACGTCGATCACCGGCCAGCCGTTGTCCGCGAACATGCGCCGCGCAAAGGCGACCTCGCGCGTCACGGCTTCCTGATCGACATAGGCGGTCTCGGTCTTCTGGTTGAGCGACAGCAACCGATTGCGACGAACCTGGATCAACCGGTCAGCGCTCGTGGTAAGCCCGACGACGATCGGGTTCTTGAGCGTGAACAGGCTGCGGGGCGGCGGGCTTTCGATCACGATCGGGATGTTCGCGGTCTTGAACCCGCGATTGGCGAGATAGATCGACGTTGGGGTCTTGGACGACCGCGAAACCCCGGCGAGCACGATGTCGGCCTCTTCCCAATCCTCGGACAAGATGCCGTCGTCATGCGCGATGGTGAACTGGATTGCGTCGACACGCGCGAAATAGGCGGCATCAAGGACGTGCTGACGCCCCGGGCGCGCCTTGGCCGCCTGTCCAAGCAAACCCGACAGGGCACCGGTCACTCCATCGAGCGGCGCGACCGCGGGCAAGCCGAGCGTACGGCACCGTGCCTCGAGCGTCTTGCGCGTCTCGCTGTTTACCAGCGTGAAGAGCACGAGCCCCGGATTTTGCGAAATTTCCTGGAGGATCCGCTCGAGGTGCGCCTCGGTCCGCACCATCGGCCAGAAATGCCGGATCGTCTCGACGTCGTCATATTGCGCGAGCGCCGCCTTGGCGATGTTCTCGAGCGTCTCGCCGGTCGAATCCGACAGGAGGTGGAGGTGAAGCCGCATCAGCCGTGTTCCCGGGAAAGGCCTGTGGATAACATGGGGATAACCGCTAGCGTAACTTCGCAACCGCGCAAAGCCGCCCGGACCGGTGGAAAACGCCCGAGTTTTCCACAACCGCGTGCACAGCCGCCGGATTTATCCACAGGCTGTGAATCATGGGGATGGAATCGCCGATCGTCTCGGGGAATCGGCTCTGCGATTCAGCACGGAGTGTTGGCAATTCGGGGACAATTGCATAAGCCCCGGCTTCCACCGGCCAACAACTGCTAATACCTTTTAAGAATCTAGACTCTTATTGAAGAGGGGACAGCGATCCTGCCTGCATCGACTCCATCGGAACCCCTGTCTCAGGTACCGTTCAAACCGCTGCTCGCGACGCTGAAAGGCGCGCGCCAAGCCGTTCCGCCGATCTGGCTGATGCGCCAAGCCGGGCGGTACCTCCCCGAATACCGCGCGTTACGCGCCGAAAAGGGGGGGTTTCTGGCGCTGGTCAACGACAGTGACGCCGCCGCGGAAGTGACGATCCAGCCGATCCGCCGGTTCGGGTTCGATGGCGCGATCCTGTTTTCGGACATTCTGATGGTCCCGGCAGCCCTTGGGCAGGGCCTGACCTTCGGGGTCGGCGAGGGCCCCGCCCTGACGCCGCCGCTGGTCGACCACGCGCTTGAAGCGCTCGAACAGGCGCCGGAACGGCTGGAGCCGGTCTATGAGACCGTGCGGCGGGTCGCGACGCGGTTGCCTGCCCAGACAACCTTCCTCGGCTTTGCAGGGAGCCCCTGGACGGTTTCCACCTATATGGTCGCGGGCAAGGGCAGCCGTGATCAGAGCGAGACGCGTCGGTTCGCCTATGCCGACCCACAGGCCTTTGGCGCGATCATCGATGCGATCGTCGGCAGCACTGTCGATTATCTGTCGAAGCAGATCGAGGCAGGGGTCGAGGCGGTGCAATTGTTCGACAGCTGGTCGGGCAGCCTCAGCCCCGCCCAATTCGAGCGCTGGGTGATCGCCCCCAACGCGGCGATCGTCGCGGCGCTCCACGCGCGGCATCCAGGGGTGCCGGTCATCGGCTTTCCGAAAGGGGCGGGCGAGAAACTGCCGATCTACGCGCGCGAAACCGGGGTCGATGCGGTGGGCGTCGACGAGACGATCAACCCGGAATGGGCCGCGGCTAACCTTCCTGAAGGCATGCCGGTCCAGGGCAATCTCGACCCGCTTGCGCTGATTGCCGGCGGGGCCGACCTCGATGCGGCAGCAGCGCGGATCCTTGCGGCGTTCGCGGGCCGTCCCCACGTCTTCAATCTCGGCCACGGCATCTTGCAGGACACGCCGATCGCGCATGTCGAGCAACTGCTGGCCTTCGTTCGGAACGCATGATGGCTGGAATGCTCGGCAACGCCTACCTCTGGGTCAAGGCAGCGCACGTGATCTTCGTGATCTTCTGGATGGCGGGACTGTTCATGCTGCCGCGCTATCTCGTCTATCATCAGGAGGCGCTTGCCGGGGCGGGGGGTGATGCCGCGCTGTGGGTCGAGCGAGAGGCGAAGATCCGCACCATCATCCTGACGCCGGCGATGATCGTCGTCTGGGTCCTCGGGTTGCTGTTGGCGGCGAACGCAGGCCTGTTCTCGGGTCAGGCGGGGCTTGGCTGGTTGCATCTCAAGCTGTTGCTCGTGGTCGTCCTCAGCGGGTATCATGGCTGGGCGGTCGGCTATGCACGCAAGCTCAAGGCAGGCAAACCAACCCTGACCGGGCGGCAGCTCCGCATGATCAATGAGGTTCCTGCGGTCCTGGTGACCTTCATCGTGATCCTGGCGATCGTCCAGCCGTTCTGAAGGACAGGCGCCGCGGCTACGTCGCCATCCCGGTACGCCACGCCTTGACGCGTTCAGGCGCGCGTCGTATCTGAGGCCGGTATTGTAGTGCGACGGCCTTGCGCCGTTCGGCTGCCTTATCCTTCCTCAAGCATCGTCGCGTACCCTTCGCCGACCGAAGCTCCTCCTCCGCATCTTCATGCCCCGGACGCCCGAAATGCATCTTAAAGATCTCAAGAACAAGAAACCGGCCGAGCTGGTCGCGATGGCCGAGGAGCTCGGGATCGAGAGCGCGTCGACGCTGCGCAAGCAGGACCTCATGTTCGCGATCCTCAAGGTCCAGGCCGAGCAGGGCGAGCAGATCATGGGGCTCGGCACGATCGAAGTGCTGCCCGACGGCTTCGGCTTCCTCCGCAGCCCCGAGGCGAACTATCTCGCGGGCCCCGACGACATCTACATTTCGCCCAACCAGGTCCGCAAGTTCGGCCTGCGCACCGGTGACACGGTCGAGGGCGAGATCCGCGGACCGAAGGATGGCGAACGTTATTTCGCGCTGGTGAAACTGACCGCTGTCAATTTCGACGATCCCGATGCGGTCCGCCACCGCGTCAATTTCGACAATCTGACGCCGCTGTATCCGGAAGAGAAGCTCACGCTCGATCCGTCCGACCCGACCGTCAAGGACAAGTCGGCGCGCGTCATCGACATCATCTCGCCACAGGGCAAGGGCCAGCGCACGCTGATCGTCGCGCCCCCGCGCGTCGGCAAGACGGTGATGCTCCAGAACATCGCCAAGGCGATCACCGACAACCACCCCGAGGTGTTCCTGATCGTCCTGCTGATCGACGAGCGCCCCGAGGAAGTCACCGACATGCAGCGCTCGGTCAAGGGCGAGGTGGTCAGCTCGACCTTCGACGAACCCGCGACGCGCCACGTCCAGGTCGCCGAAATGGTAATCGAAAAGGCCAAGCGCCTGGTCGAGCACAAGAAGGACGTCGTGATCCTGCTCGACTCGATCACGCGTCTCGGCCGCGCCTACAACACCGTGGTGCCGTCGTCGGGCAAGGTGCTGACCGGCGGTGTCGACGCGAACGCCTTGCAGCGCCCGAAGCGCTTCTTCGGTGCCGCGCGCAACATCGAGGAAGGCGGTTCGCTTTCGATCATCGCGACCGCGCTGATCGATACCGGCAGCCGCATGGACGAAGTGATCTTCGAGGAATTCAAGGGCACGGGTAACTCGGAAATCGTGCTCGACCGCAAGGTTGCGGACAAGCGCATCTTCCCGGCGCTCGACGTCGGCAAGTCGGGCACGCGCAAGGAAGAGCTGCTGGTCGATCAGAGCAAGCTGTCGAAGATGTGGGTGCTGCGCCGCATCCTGATGCAGATGGGCACGATCGACTCGATGGAGTTCCTGCTCGACAAGATGAAGAATTCGAAGACCAACGAAGACTTCTTCGAAAGCATGAACCAGTAGTCAAACTGACGGTGCAAGGTCTGGCGCGGAAGCGCGGTGATCGGGTTTGTGCAGAGTAACGCGGTTTGAAATGGCCGGGATGGGGGTGAAGCCCGATCCCGGCCATTGCCGTGCGGGGGTAGGACCATGTTCGATATAGCCGATGTCTTCACCGCCGCGGGGCTAGCCACGCTGGGCCAGGTGATCCTGATCGACCTGATCTTCTCCGGCGACAACGCGATGGTCCTCGGCACCCTCGCGGCAGGCCTCCCGGCGAAGCAGCGCAAGCAGGTCCTTGGCTTGGGGGTCATCATGGCCCTCGTCTGCCTGATCGGTTTCGCGCTGATTGCGACGCAATTGCTGCATGTCGTTGGTTTGCTCCTGGCCGGCGGGATCCTGCTGCTGTGGGTCGCATGGAAACTCTTCAGCGAGATCCGGTCGCACAATGTGCCCGCGCTTGACGCTACCGCAGGGCTGGCGCCCAAGGCGCAGAAGACGTTCGCCCAGGCGGCGGTTCAGGTCGCCATCACCAATCTGTCGCTAAGCCTGGACAACGTCCTGGCGGTTGCCGGTGCTGCGCGGGACCATCCGTCGGTATTGTTCTTCGGGTTGGCCCTGTCGGTGACGTTGATGGCGGTTGCGGCCAATTACATCGCACGGATCATCGGCAAGCACCGCTGGATCGCCTATGTCGGCCTGCTTGTCATCCTGTTCGTTGCCGGGCGGATGATTTACGATGGGATCATCGATCACAATGTCGGCATCCTGACGCTGTTGCCCCGCAAATAGGCTATAGAAGGCCGCGTCGATCCCGCGCTTCGAAGTCCAGTAGCCATGCCTTGGTGTGACTGCCGGCGCCGGCGGAATAGGCACCGAGCGTGCCGTCGGCGTTCGTGACGCGGTGGCAGGGGACGACGATCGGATAAGGGTTGCGCGCGCATGCCTGCCCGATGGCCCGGGCGCTGGATCCGGCAGCGGCGGCCAACCGTCCATAGCTCCAGGCCTCGCCGTAAGGGATGGCGCACATTGCCGCGCGAAGCGCCTCTCCGCGGGGCGAGACGGCGGGAAGGAGCGGCAGATCGAAGTCTCGGCGCGTGCCGCCAAACCATTCCTCGAGCTGCACGGCGGCGGCGCGAACCGCACGCGCCGATCCGCCATTCAGCGGGAGGTCGGCAGCATCGATCGTGATCGATGCCACGGCAACGTGGTCGCCCCACACCGTGACGGTGCCGACAGGCGTTGCGATCCTGGCCTTATCGCGCGCATACATGGCGGCATCATGCAGCGCGGCGCCCGCCCGCTCAAGGGGAGAAGCCGCGATGAAAATCAACGTCGAAGTCGATTGCACGCCGGAAGAAGCACGCCGCTTCATGGGACTGCCCGACATGGCGCCGGTGCATGAAAAGTATCTGGCGATGCTTACCAATTCGATGGACGGATCGGTCGCGCCCGAGATGATGGAAACGGTGATGCGCAGCTGGATGCCGATGGGGGACGCCGGCATGGCAATGTGGCGGCAGATGTTCGACACTGCGAAGAAGTAAGCATGCCGCACCGCGACACCATCTACGCGACCTCCAGCGGCGCTGCGCCAGCGGCGATCGCGATTGTCCGCGTCAGTGGCGCCGTGGCGCGCCGAGTGGTGGAGAGGCTGGCAGGGTCCGTGCCGGAAGCGCGCCGTGCGTCGCTGCGCGCGTTGCGCCATCCAGCGACGGGTACGCTGCTCGATCGGGCGGTCGTTCTGTTCTTCCCGGGACCTGCGACCGCGACCGGCGAGGATCTGGTCGAGTTTCACATCCATGGCGGACGAGCGGTGATAGCAGCGGTCGAGGCTGCGATCGGCCTGGTCCCCGAAACCCGGCTGGCGGAGGCGGGCGAGTTTACGCGGCGGGCGCTCGCCAACGGCCGGATCGACCTGACCGAGGCAGAAGGGCTGGGGGATCTCTTGGCGGCGCAGACCGAGACCCAGCGCAAGGCGGCGCTGCGCGTAGCGGAGGGCGGGCTGCGCGCCGAACTCGATCGCTGGACCGATCAACTTGTCGCGGTCGCGGCGGAGATCGAGGCGGCGCTCGACTTTTCGGACGAGGACGATGTCAGCGAGCAGCCAATCGCAGCTGTCACCGCAAAGATTGCGAACGTCGCACAAGCGATCGATCGTCTGCTCGGCGAACCGCCGGTCGAGCGGCTTCACGATGGCATTCGGGTGGTGATCGCCGGACCGCCCAACAGCGGGAAGTCGACGCTGCTGAACGCGCTGACCGGACGCGACGTTGCCATCGTATCGGCCATTTCGGGGACGACCCGCGATCGCATCGAGGCGACGGTAGTTCGGAGCGGGGTTGCCTATGTCCTGACCGACACCGCCGGTCTGACGGACCAGCCCGGTGACGAGATCGAGCAGATCGGGATCGACCGCGCGCGCTCCGCGATGGCCGGCGCCGACATCGTGCTCTGGCTCGACGATACCGCACCGATCGACGATTCTTTTCTTGCCGTGCACGCGCGTGCCGATGTGGTGGGACGGGAAACACCGCCGACCGGCAGGACGGCCGTTGCCGCAAAGGATGGCCGTGGCATCGCCGCGCTGTGGGACCAGATCGATGCCCGGGCCAGGCGACTACTTCCACAGGAAGACGCGCTTACCGTCAACAGTCGGCAACGCGGATTGCTCGCGCAATGCGTCGCCTATCTGCACGCCGCCCTGCATCATCACGATATGCTCGTCGTAGCGGAAGAGCTTCGCGGCGCTTTGCGCACGCTCGATGCGGTGGCTGGACGGAGCGGCATCGAGCATGTTCTCGGCTCGATCTTCGCGAGATTCTGCATCGGAAAATGATGTTCCACGTGGAACGTTTTGACAGGGTCAGCGTAGCGACCTAGCGGTATCCGCATGGAACAGTTCGATGTCATCGTCGTCGGCGGCGGTCACGCCGGCACCGAGGCGGCTGCCGCGTCGGCCCGTCGCGGCGCGCAAACCGCGCTGATCAGCTTCGATCCGGACAAAATCGGTGCCATGTCCTGCAACCCCGCGATCGGTGGATTGGGGAAGGGGCATCTCGTCCGTGAGGTCGACGCGTTCGATGGCCTGATCGCGCGCGCAACGGATCGTGCCGGTATCCACTATCGGATGCTCAATCGCAGCAAGGGCGCAGCGGTCCAGGGGCCGCGGGTTCAGGCTGATCGCAAGCGTTATGCAGCTGCCATCCAGGATATGCTGCAGGAGCAGCCCAACCTCGATATCGTTGCGGGTGAGGTGTCTGCCCTCATTATCGACGAAGGGATCGTCACGGGCGTGGCCCTTGCGGATGGCCGGATGCTGCGGTCGCAGGCGGTGATCCTTGCGACCGGCACGTTCCTCGGCGCCCGGATGTTTTGTGGCGAGGAGCGGAGCGTCGGTGGACGACTGGGCGAGGCTGCGGCATCCGCGCTGGCGGCGCAGCTCTATGCGGCGGACCTGCCGATGGCGCGGCTCAAGACCGGAACGCCGCCACGGCTCGATGGACGAACGGTCGATTGGGCGATGCTCGCGCAACAGCCAAGCGACGAGGATCCCTGGACCATGTCCCCGTCGACCGTGGCCCGGATGCTGCCACAGGTACATTGTGCGATCACCCGTACGACTCCGGCGACGCACGACGCGATCCGCGCCGGGTTGGATCGTTCGCCGCTTTTCGGGGGCGATATTGCGGGCCAAGGACCACGCTATTGCCCGTCGATCGAGGACAAGATCCATCGGTTCGGCGATCGCGACGGCCACCAGATCTTCCTCGAACCGGAAGGTCTCGACGATCACACCATCTATCCGAACGGGATTTCCACGTCGCTCCCGGTGGATGTCCAGCATGCGATGATCGCGTCGATCCCCGGGCTCGAGCGGGCCCGAATCCTGGCACCTGGCTATGCAGTGGAATATGACCATATCGATCCACGCGCGCTGGCGCCCACGCTGGAAGTGCGGGCGATGCCGGGCCTGTTTTGCTGTGGCCAGGTCAACGGGACTACCGGTTACGAGGAAGCTGCGGGGCAGGGGTTGATTGCCGGGATCAACGCCGCGGCGCGGGCGCTCGGCGCCGATACCTTGGTGCTCGACCGCGCGTCCAGCTACCTGGGGGTGATGATCGATGACCTCGTACTGCAAGGCATCACCGAGCCCTATCGCATGCTGACCGCTCGGGCAGAGTTCCGCCTGCGTCTCCGTGCGGATAACGCCGAGACGCGACTTTCGCCGATCGCGGAACAGCTCGGCTGCCTAGGTCTGGACCGTCGCGCCCGGCTGGCGCGGCGAACAGCGATGCTGGGGCAGGTCGCCGCAGCGTTGGAACATCCCGTATCCCGCGCAACCTTGCGCGCACGCGGCGCGCCGATCGAACCAGATCCGCATCCGCGCCCGGGTGCCGAATGGTTGCGGGTCGCGGGCGTGACGTTCGAGATGGTTGCTCCGGACCTGGTGACGACGATGGATCACGACGTGTGCAGCGAGGGTGCGGAGGATGCGCGCTACGCACCCTATGTCGCCCGACAGGAAGACGAGGTTCGGGCGCTGCGTGCGAACGACACGATCCTTCTGCCGCCTGACGTGGCGTTCGGTACGATTGCGGGGTTGTCGACCGAAATGATCGAGCGGTTGGACACGGCACGCCCGCTGACCCTGGGCGCGGCTGGCCGGATACGCGGCATCACCCCGGCAGCGCTGACCGCCATCTTGTTACATGTGCGCCGGCGCGCCGCATGACCGAGG
Source organism: Sphingomonas sp. TREG-RG-20F-R18-01 (assembly GCF_022662475.1). Taxonomy (GTDB): domain Bacteria; phylum Pseudomonadota; class Alphaproteobacteria; order Sphingomonadales; family Sphingomonadaceae; genus Sphingomonas. Next base: position 167,406 of record NZ_JAKNQQ010000002.1, on the reverse strand, counting down.
ATGAGGCAAAGGCCTGGATCGCGGATCGCCATGGTGTTGCTGCGGTCGATCGTCTCGGTGTTCTGGTCGATCATGTCCGGTTCGAGGCGGTTCGGCAAAATCTGATTGCGCCTTCCACGATCGATCACATCTGGAATCGTCACATCGTCGACTCCGCCCAGTTGCTACAGCACGCCCCGGATGCGGGGCAGTGGCTCGACATCGGGAGCGGCGCGGGCTTTCCCGGAATGGTTCTCGCGTTGCTGGGCGCGCATCATATCAGTCTGGTCGAGCCACGCCGTCGTCGGGCCACGTTCCTCGCCGAACTGGGGGCGGCGCTGGCGGTATCGGAACGCGTGGACGTTCATTGCTCGCGCGTGGAGTCCGTAACGGTCATTGCCGACGTGATCACCGCGCGCGCGGTTGCGTCGCTGGACAATCTATTTGCCTGGAGCGCGCATACGGCGACCCCAGAGACGCGCTGGATCCTGCCAAAAGGGAAATCGGCGATGGAAGAGGTGGCCAGCGCCAAGCGGGCATGGCATGGTGTGTTTCACGTGGAACATAGCATCACCGACCCGGCGTCGATGATCATACTCGCATCAGGGGTGACACGTCGATGAACGTCATTGCGGTCGCGAATCAAAAAGGCGGCGTGGGCAAGACCACGACAGCGATCAATCTGGGAACCGCGCTTGCCGCTACGGGCCTGCGTGTGCTGCTGCTCGATCTCGATCCGCAGGGTAATGCCTCCACCGGTCTTGGGATCAGCCGCGCGGATCGCCTGCATTCGACCTACGATATCCTGTTGGGGGAAGTGACGATCGAAGCCGCGGCCGTGCCTACGTGTGTGCCATCGCTCGATATCGTTCCTGCCACGGTCGACCTGTCTGGTGCCGAGATCGAGCTGGTCGAATATGAGGAGCGCACGCACCGCCTGTCGCGAGCGCTGGCCCGATCGGACCATCGCTGGGACGTCGTGCTGATCGATTGCCCGCCGTCGCTCGGCCTGTTGACCCTGAACGCGATGGTGGCGTCGAACGCGCTGCTCGTGCCACTGCAATGCGAGTTCTTTGCGCTCGAGGGCCTGAGCCAGTTGCTCAATACGGTCGAACGGATCCGTGAGCGCTTCAATCCCGGCCTGTCGATCATGGGCGTGGCATTGACCATGTATGACCGCCGCAACCGACTGACCGAGCAGGTTGCGAACGACGTGCGGGCCGTGTTGGGTCGTGTGGTGTTCGATACGGTGATCCCACGCAACGTCCGCTTGTCCGAGGCGCCGAGCCACGGGCTTCCGGCACTCATCTACGACCACAGGTGCCTTGGGTCGGAAGCGTATATCGCCCTGGCGCGTGAAATGATCGCGCGCCTGCCGACGACCTTAGCCCCCCAGCCAGCCAGAGCCGCATGACCGACGCCACCACCCCTTTAGCTCGTCCAAAACCCCGCTCCGGCCTCGGCAGGGGGCTGAACGCCCTGATGGGCGACCTTGCCCGCGAGGAGCCGGTCGGTGGTCCTCAGGCCGGTGCGTCGCCTGGCATTCGATCGCTTCCGGTCGGATCGCTGACGCCGCATCCAGGACAGCCACGGCGCCACTTTGACGAAGGCGCGCTCGAAGAGCTCGCGCAGTCGATCGCGCAGCGCGGGTTGATCCAGCCGATCGTGGTGCGTCCGCACGGCACCGGCTACCAGATCGTTGCCGGCGAACGGCGCTGGCGTGCGGCCCAGCGCGCTCGGCTCCACGAAGTCCCCGTGATCGTTCGCGATTTCGACGATACGCAAACGCTCGAAGTCGCGCTGGTCGAGAACATCCAGCGGCAGGATCTCAACGCGATCGAAGAGGCGGAGGCGTATCAGCGGCTGATCGAGGATTTCGGTCATACGCAGGAAGCGCTCGGCAAGCTCGTCCACAAATCGCGGAGTCATGTCGCCAATCTGTTGCGGTTGCTGGAATTGCCACGCCAGGTGCAGGAGCGCGTGCTTCATGGGTCGCTGACCATGGGGCATGCCCGGGCGCTGATCGGTGCGCCTGACGTCGAGGCGCTGGCGGACAGGATCGTCGACCGCGGGCTGTCGGTACGCGATACGGAGAAGCTGGTCCGCGCAGCCAAGCCCGCGCAGCGCAACCCCAGCGAAGGGAGCCATGGCCGCGACCCGGACCTTGCGGCACTCGAGCATCAATTGGGCGATCTGCTCGGGCTTGCGGTCAAGGTTCACTATGGTGCGAAGGGCGGGACGCTGACGTTGAGCTATTCCACGCTCGATCAGCTCGACATGGTATGCCAGCGGCTTACGGGCGAGCGGATCTAGCTCGGCGCGCTGCCGTTATGGCGCGTGCCTAGCCGGCTTGCCGTGCTGCCAGCCGCGCTACCGCGACGATGGCGTGATCGGCGAGCACGCCGCCGGCATTGTTGGGCGCCATGGTGGCGCGTTCGGCGCGACGAACCCGGTCGATCGCTCCGCTGATCGCAGGCGCGGACCAGATCCGCAGGGCGCGTGTCGTCGCGGCGCGCTCGCGGAAGAAGACCCGTTCCATGATCGTGTTGGCGTTGGCGCCACCGTCGATTTCGGCCCGCAGCTCGGCCAGCGTCATCAACCGGCGGACCAGTTGGCGCAGCAGCGGAATCGGCGAGCTGCCGGCCACGCCGAGCCTGGCGAGTTCGTCCGCCAGACGGTCGGGACCACCATCGATGGCCGCCTCGATCGCACGCGACATTTCGGCATCGCCGAGATCCGCGCCGATCGCATCGAGCGCGGCATCGTCGAGCTCGCGCGGGCGTTCGGGCGCCGCATCGAGGAACAGCGCGATCTTTTCGAGCTCGCGGCTCATCACCGCGCGATCGCCGCCCGCCGCCGCGGCGATGCGCGCGGCGGTCGATCCGGTCGTGCGCAGACCCTGTTCACGCGCTATGCTGGTGGCGAGCTTGTCCGCCTCGCCGGCATCGGGAACGTAGAAGGCGCAGACCATCGAGCGCGGGTCGGCGGTCGCCAGCTTGACGAGGCCGGAGGACGCCTTGGCGCCGGGAGCGATCACCACGACCGGGTTCCCGCTGCGCTCGGCGGCGAGCAACAGTGTACAGGCGGCGACGCTTTCCTCCCCCGCACTGGCGATGCGGATGTGCCGGGCGGTCCCGAACAGCGACAGCGAGGCCGCTTCGTCGGCCAGCAGTCCGGGGTTGGCCTTGAGTTGCCCCGGTTCCAGATCGACGCGTTCGGCATCGGGGCCAAGCGCGCGGGCGAGGCGATTGGCAATATCGCGCGCACCGGCCTCATCTGGGCCGTAGAGGACATACAATCGCACGTCGGGGCTGACCGCGTCGATCGCGCGCGTCAGCTGGTTGACGTTGGCTTTCATGCGGGCGGCCCCCCGGCCGCGTCAACGTGCCGGTTGATTGGAGCGGCTGACATAGGTGGCGACGCGGGTGACGATCTGGTCGGCGACGATGTCGGAAAGCCGTTCCAGCGCACTGTTTTCGGCGGCAATGGTGGCATATTCGGACTTTACGGCGTCGATCCCGGCATCGGACCCGGCTGCGGCATCGAGCAGAACCGACCCGTTGGTCAGATCGATCAACTGATACCGCGCGCGCAGCGTCCGGCGTTCGCGCGAGATGCTGTCGTCGCGGCGGATGCCGAGACCGATGATCTTGTCGTCGAGCTTGATCTCGAGCCGGTAGCGCGCCGTGACGCCCTGGCCGGCATGGAGCCGATCGCGCAAAGCATTGCCCATCAGCCAGCCAGCCTTGCCCTCGATCGGGCCGACATCGACCTGTGCGAGCGTCGTCGCGACGGTCCCCGCGCTCCCGCCCGAGTAGAGCGGATGCAGCCCGCATCCCGACACAGCGAGTGCCATGCCGGACATCAGGGCAGGGGCGACCAGCCGCCTCATGCGACGAGGTTCACGAGACGGTCGGGCACGACGATCACCTTTCGCGGCGGTTTGCCTTCGAGGATGCGGACGATCTTGTCCGAAGCGAGCGCGGCAGCCTCGACCGCTTCGCGAGGCGTACCCTTTGGCATGACGAGCGTGTCGCGTAGCTTGCCATTGATCTGGATGGCGATGGTGACCTCGTCCTCGTCCAGCAACGCCGCGTTGACCTCGGGCCAAGGCGCGTCTGCGATCAAACCGTCGTTGCCCGCGGCGGCCCAGGCTTCCTCGGCAAGATGCGGCGCCATCGGGGCGACGAGCCGCATCAGCGTCGCGATCGCGGTGTCGCGCGATGCTGAGGGCACGGCGCGTTCGATTGCGTTGACGAGCTCGAACAGCTTGGCGACCGCCTTGTTGAACGCGAGCGCCTCGACATCGACCGCGATGCCCGCGATCGTCTGGTGGAGCTTGCGGTCGAGCGGGGCGTCGACGGTGCCGGTCTGGCCGCTCTTCTCACCGTCGAACAGCCGCCAGACGCGCTGGATGAAGCGCCACGAGCCTTCGATCCCGCTTTCGCTCCACGGCAGGTCACGCTCGGGCGGGGAGTCGGAGAGCATGAACCAGCGCGTCGCGTCGGCGCCATATTGGTCGACGATCCCGGTCGGGTCGACGGTGTTCTTCTTCGACTTCGACATCTTCTCGATGCGGCCGACCGTGACCGCCTCGCCGGTCGCGCGCTCGACATAGCCGTCGCCACGCTTTTCGATATCGTCGAGCGACAGCCAGAGCGGCTTGGTGATCGTGTCGGTGCCGTCGGTGCCGAGTTCGGTTACCGGGCGGCTATAGGTCTCGTGCGTGACCATGCCTTGCGTGAACAGCCCCGCGAACGGCTCCGCCACGTCGAGCATCCCGATATGCCGCAGCGCGCGCGTCCAGAAGCGCGCGTAGAGCAAGTGAAGGATCGCATGTTCCACGCCGCCGATATATTGCGCGACCGGCAGCCATTGCTCGGCGACCGCGCGGTCGAACGGCTTGTCCTTGGGCTGGCTGGCGAAGCGAATGAAATACCAGGAGGAATCGACGAACGTATCGAGCGTGTCGGTCTCGCGCCGCGCCGCACCGCCGCAGGACGGGCAGGGGACGTTCTTCCACGTCGGATGCCGGTCAAGCGGGTTGCCGGGGATGTCGAAGCTGACGTCCTCGGGCAGCACGACCGGGAGCTGATCCGCGGGGACCGGCACCGCGCCGCACGCGTCGCAATGGATGATCGGGATCGGCGTGCCCCAATAGCGCTGGCGGCTGACGCCCCAGTCGCGCAGGCGGAACACGGTCGATCCGGTGCCCCAGCCACCGTCCTCGGCGCGGGTGATGACTTCTCGCTTGGCGTCCTCGATGTCCATGCCGTCGAGGAAGTGCGAATTCACCAGCGTGCCGGGGCCAGTGTACGCAGTGTTCCCGGTGAACAACGGATCGGTGACGTCGCCGTCGGAGACGACGCGGCGGACCGGCAGATTGTACTTCCGTGCGAAATCGAGATCGCGCTGGTCGTGCGCGGGGACGCCGAACACCGCGCCGGTGCCATATTCCATCAGAACGAAGTTGGCGATGTAGACGGGCAGCTGAAGGCCGGCATCGAACGGATGCTGTGCGGTGAGCCCGGTGTCGAACCCAAGCTTCTCCTGCGTGTCCATTTCCGCAGCGGTGGTGCCGCCGCGCTTGCACAAGGCGATGAACTCGGCGGCCTCCGGGTTACGCTCGGCGAGCGCCTGCGCGATCGGATGGTCCGCCGCGACCGCGACGAAACTCGACCCGAACATCGTGTCGGGGCGGGTGGTAAAGACTTCAACGGAGTCTATTCCCCTCTCGCTTGCGGGAGGGGTTAGGGGTGGGCTCGCGCTATCAACGGAAGCGTCTGTCGAGGGCGGGAGCCCACCCCCAGCCCAGTTCGGGGTCGGATGTGCCCCCGGCACATCCTCGACAGCGCGGGGCGCTGTCGCCCCCGAACTCGCAAGCGGGAGGGGGGAAGAAGAAGAAAGCTTGAACCGGAACTGCAACCCGCGGCTGCGCCCGATCCAGTTCTCCTGCATCAGCTTGACCTTGTCGGGCCAATGCTCGAGCGCGCCGAGGCCCTCAAGCAGCTCGTCCGCGAAATCGGTGATCTTCAGGAACCACTGCGACAGCTTGCGCCGCTCGACCAAGGCGCCCGAGCGCCAGCCGCGCCCGTCGATCACCTGTTCGTTGGCGAGCACGGTCATGTCGACCGGATCCCAATTGACCGAGCTTTCCTTGCGATAGACGAGGCCATGGCGGAACAGCTCGAGGAACAGCGCCTGCTCGTGCCCGTAATACTCCGGCTCGCACGTCGCGAGCTCACGCGTCCAGTCGAGCGCGAAGCCCAGCCGCTTCAGCTGCGCCTTCATCGTCGCAATATTGTCGCGGGTCCAGCCGCCCGGGTGGACGCCCTTTTCCATCGCCGCATTCTCGGCGGGCATCCCGAACGCGTCCCAGCCCATCGGATGGAGGACTTCCATCCCCTGCATCCGGCGGAAGCGCGCGAGCACGTCGCCCATCGTATAGTTGCGGACGTGCCCCATGTGGATCTTCCCCGACGGATAGGGGAACATCTCGAGAACATAGGAACGCGGCTTGGGACTGTCGTCACGCGCGGCGAAGGTGCGGCGGTCGTCCCACACCTTCTGCCAAGCCGCGTCCGCCTTCAGCGCATTGAAGCGTGACGCCATCGGTCGGGTATTCCTATTTGGTAACGGCAGCGCGGCGCAGATCGCGAGCGCGCGTCAGGATGATGTCTTCGAGCTTCTGCACGGTCGCCGCCTGGACCGGGGCCGCGACCCACTGGCCGCCCTGGTTGACCTGGCGCAGCGACGCGACCCGCAGGCCGTCCGCGCGCAGATCCTGGTCGAGGATCGTCACGGTCACCTTGACGCGCTCGGTCGGTGCGGCGGGGTTGATGTACCAGTCGGTGACGATCACGCCGCCGTTGGAATCGGTCTGCAGCAACGGCATGAAGCTCAGCGTGTCGAGGCTCGCACGCCACAGATAGGCGTTGACGCCGATCGTCGTGACCTTGGAGGCGGCGATGTCGGCATTCTGCGGGCGCGCGCCCTTATGCGCGCACGCGCCTAGCGTCAGCGGGGCGATGAGCGCGAGCGAAAGCAGAATCGCAGTGCGGGGGCGGCGGATCATCGGCTGTTCCTGAACAAATCGGAGTGTCGGGGGTTCGGCGATATCTATAGAATGTCCGGCGCTTGCCGCAAGCAGGGACCGAGCGCGTTCGACAGTGTGTCCTTGACGACACTGTCAGGGGAAAATGAGTCGGAATGGTGGCGGTACCGAATTGAATCGTGGTAGTCGTGTCGCAACATGATAGTGCCGGCCAGGTACACGTGAAGGGGTCTGAAGTGTCGTTTGCTCGTTGGATGTCAGGGATTGCCATGGGGTCGCTCGTCGCCCTCGGCATCGCCGTGGCTCCGGCACTCGGCGCCAGTGACGCCCCCGCGCCGCGCATGATTGCGCGTCATAGCGTTCAGCTGGTGCGCGGCCTCGGATCGTTTACGCCTGCATCGGCCGATCCGCGACTCGCCGCCATGTTCGCGCGCGGTGGACTCGATACCAGCGGCTTCCGTTTCACGCCGTCCGATACCCGTCGCGAGGGTAGCCGCGCCGTGACCGTGGCCGTCCAGGGTCGTTCGGCCCGCGGCGTGATTGCGCGCGCGGATCGTGCTTCGCCGATCCCAGCATCGACAGTCGCGCTCACGCCTATCGCCTATAACCTCGGCGTTGCCGTGGGCTGGAAGCGGCTGGCGGTCTCGGGCGATGTCGCGAAGGTCGATCTCGCCGGCATCCCGGGCAGCCGCGAAGCGGCCGACATCGGCGTGAGCTATACCGGCAAGCGGTTTACCGGACGCGTCAACGCCGCGGCCGACCGCCCGCTGCCCAATGGTCCGACCCTGATCGAGGCTGCACCGGCCTATTCGCTCGACGTTGGCGGCTCCTATTCGCTGACTCGCCGTCTCGATGTCACGGCGGGCGTGCGCTACAAGACCGAGCGGGATCGCCTCACCCAGCAGCCGACCGAAGACCGCCGCGACAGCCAGGCCGTCTATATCGGGACCGCCTTCCGCTTCTGATCGTCGCAGCGTGGCGACACCGTCACGCCGGCGCAAGCCGTCGGGTCCGACACGAAACCGTGGTTACGTGCGCGGACGTTGCGGCTCAGCACGGCATCTTGGTCTCGGAAAACATCGACTTATGTCTCGTGCGAGTCCTGGCCGCCCGTCTTCGCCGGGGCCACGGAAAGCGCGTCGATCGCGGCCCACCCGGCAAACCCCAGGGCCCGCAACCGCCTGAACCGTCGTGCGGTCATCCCGCCCAGCGCAATCGCGGGCAGGCCGATCGCGCGCGCGATCCGCGCCGCGCGGACCGGTCCCAGCGTTGGTGCTCCGGGATGCGTTCGGGTCGGATAGACCGGCGAGACGAACACCAGTTCGGCCCCGGCGCGGCGCGCCGCCAGTCCCTCCCGCGCCGAATGGGCCCGGCCGATCCGTACGGGTTGGCCATGCGACAATGCGTCATCCACCAGCACCAGCCCCCGCCGCTTCGCGATTCTGGCGATTCGCCGTTTCAGCGCGGCGCGCGCCGTCGCCGGTGTCGCATGATGCCGCAGCACCACCCCGCTGCCACGCGGCAATCGATCGAGCGCGCGCCATAGCTGCGGCCCGATGCGCTCGTCCGTCATCAGCCAAAGTGCAGGAAGCGCACGGCGAAGCGCACGGCTGGGGTGACGAACGGCCATCGCACCGCCTATAGCGCGCGCAATGTCCAGCGACGACCCCACCGCCCGCCTCCATGCCGTCACCGCCAGCATCGCGCATGCCGCGGCGCTCGCCGACCGCAAACCCGACTCCGTCACGCTGATCGCGATCTCCAAGACCAGGACAGCGGCGGAGATCATGCCCCTGCTCGACGCCGGACACCGCGTGTTCGGGGAAAACCGGGTGCAGGAAACGCAGGGCAAGTGGCCCGCGTTGCGCGAGGCCTATCCGGAGGCCGCGGTGCATCTCGTCGGCCAGTTGCAATCGAACAAGGCCGAGGATGCGGTGGCGCTGTTCGACGCGATCCATTCGGTCGATCGGCTGTCGCTGGTGACCGCGCTTGGACGCGCGATCGACAAGGTCGGGCGCCGGCCTGCGTGCTTCCTTCAGGTCAATATCGGGGACGAGGACCAGAAGGGGGGCTGTGCGATCGCCGCGCTGCCCGACCTCATCACGGCGGCGCGGGACGTGGGCCTGCCGCTTGCCGGGTTGATGGCGGTGCCACCGGTCGAGACCGAGGCGGCACCGTATTTCGCGCTGCTCGCCAAGCTGGCGCGCGATCACGGGCTCGACGGCCTCTCGATGGGGATGTCGGGCGATTATGAAATTGCGGTGATGCTGGGCGCGACACACGTCCGCGTCGGCACCGCGCTGTTCGGGGCACGCGCATGAACTTCGCCGGGTTGATCTTCGATTTCGACGGCGTGCTGATCGAGAGCGAGGCGGTCGGGAACCGTCATATCGCGGACTATCTGACCGGGATCGGGCATCCGACCACGCCGGAGGACAGCTACGCCAATTTCATGGGCTTGTCCGGGCAGCAGTTCATCGGGGCGCTCGAACGCTGGATCGACCGGCCGTTGCCCGAGGATTATTACCCGATGCGCGCAGCCGAGGATGCGCGCGCGATGCGCGAGGGAGTCGGCGCGGTCGCAGGAGCGGTGCGCTTCATCGAGCGGCTGCCGGCGGATCTCCCCAAGGCGATCGCTTCGTCGAGTTCGACCGCGTGGATCCGGCGGCATCTCGAGCATATCGGGCTCGAGGACGCGTTCGGCGACCATGTCTATTCGGGCAAGGAGCACGTCGCGAACGGAAAGCCCGCGCCGGACCTGTACTGGCATGCGGCCGCGGCGATCGGGGTGGATATCGCGCGCTGCGCGATCCTCGAGGATTCGCCGGTGGGCGCGACCGGCGCGGTTGCATCGGGAGCGCATGTGATCGGATTCGTCGGTGGCGCGCATTGCGGGCCCGACCATGCCGCGCGCCTTCGCGCGATCGGGGTACACGATATTGCGGAGGACTTTGACGCGGTGGCGCGCCTGCTCGGGTAGCGCGATTCGCTACCCCACCCCCATTCCCGCGCTCCGCTAGAACTGGTGCCCGGTCCGGTCGCGCTTGGTCGCGAGATAGCGTTCGTTGTGCGGGTTCGCGGGCAGGATATGCGGCACGCGTTCCGACACCGCGATACCCGCGGCCTCCAGTTGCGCGACCTTCTGCGGATTGTTGGTCAGCAGCCGCACCCGCGTCTGCCCGAGCAACGCGAGCATCCGCCCCGCCACCGCGAAATTACGGGAGTCGACCGCGAAGCCGAGCCGGGTGTTGGCATCCACCGTGTCGAACCCCTGGTCCTGCAGCGCATAGGCGCGCAGCTTGTTGATCAGGCCGATCCCGCGGCCTTCCTGGCGCAGGTACAGCAAGATTCCCCAGCCGCTCGCCCGGATCGCGCGGATCGCGCCGTCGAGTTGCGGGCCGCAATCGCATTTGAGGCTGCCGAGCACGTCGCCGGTCAAACATTCGCTGTGCAGCCGTACGAGCGGCGGGAGGCCATCGGGCGTGCCGATCAGCAGCGCGATATGCTCGCCCGGCATCTCCGGGGTGCGGAAGGCCACGATCTCGGCATCCTCGGCATCCGCGACCGGCAGATGCGCGCGCGTCGCGATCGCCAGACGCCCCGCGTCCTCGTGCGCGACGATGTCGGCCGGGGTCAGCACGAGCGCGGCCTGTTCGTCGGCACGCGCGAAATAGGCGGGCAGGACCCCGCCGATCCGGGCCAGCGTCAGCGCGGCCGTGGCGGCGTCGTGCGCGGGGAGGGCGATCGCGCGAAACGGGCCCTTGAACGGCGTTTCGAGATCAAATTGCGGGTCGGACAGCGCGGTCGCCACCGCAAAGTCGACCCAGGGGGCGCGTTCGATCAGCACCGGCGCGTCGGGCTCGGCCGCGTCCCGCTGGTTGGCGAGCTTGAGCGTCGCGGCGCGCCCGGCGGACAGGAGCACCGGCGCGACCCCGGCCGGGTCGAATGCCGCGAGCCGCACCGGGTCCGCGGTCTCGATCGGCAACAGCGCGAGCGTGCCATCGCTCCCGGCGATCGCGATCGGCCAGCCGCGGCGCAGCGCGTCGATCGCGAGCGCGGTCTTGTGCGCGTCCCCGGTCGTGTGGGTCACAAGGCAAATTCGGTCATGATCGGCACATGGTCGGAGGGTTTCAGCCAGCTGCGGCATTCCTCATACACATGGTGCCGAACCGCCTTGGCCGCAACGTCCGCGGTCGCCCACATATGATCGAGCCGCCGCCCGCGGTCGTTGACGGTCCAGTCGGCCGAGCGATAGCTCCACCAGGTGTGGAGTCTTGCGGGGGCCGGGTGGAAGTGCCGCCCGAGATCGACCCAGCTGTTCGATGCCTTCAGGCGGTCGAGCGCATCGACCTCGATCGGCGTATGGCTGACCACGCCGAGCAATTGCTTGTGTCCCCACACATCGGACGGGAGCGGCGCGATGTTGAGATCGCCGACCAGCAGCGTCGGTCCGTCGAGCGCTTCCGACCAGGCGATCATCCGGTCGAGGAAATCGAGCTTCTGGCCGAACTTGGGGTTCACCTCGCGATCGGGCACGTCGCCGCCTGCGGGGACATAGACGTTCTCGATCCGCATACCGTTCTCGAGCCGGACACCGACGTGCCGCGCCTCGCGATTGGCCTGCCAGTCGAAACGATCGTCCGCTGCCAGCGGGACACGCGACAGGATCGCGACCCCGTGGTGCATCCGCTGCCCATGCAGCACGATATGCCGGTACCCGAGCGCGCGGAAGGACGCGGTCGGGAAGTCCTTGTCGATCACCTTGGTCTCCTGGAGACACAGGATGTCGGGTTCGGCTTCGCGCAGGAAGCGCTCAACGATCTCGATGCGGAACCGCACGGAATTGATATTCCACGAAACGATCTTCAGGGCCGTCATCCGGATTGTGTAGCCGTGGGAACTGTCAAGCGCCAGACATGGAAAGGCCCCCGCTCCGGGGGCATGGAGCGAGGGCCGACCTAGCGTTCGTCACGCAGGCGGGAAGTGATGCCCTCGAGCAACAGGGGGAGAATCCCGAGAGGCTTCACATCCGCAGGTCCGCGTCTAGGCGCTCGAACCTGTCGCCAATATGAATGGGTTCATTTTTTCCCGGTCGCGCGGACCGGATCGTTCCAGCGAAACGCATTGTCCGCGACCGGATGGTTGAATTGCTGGTTCGACAGTTTGACCGTCGTGCGGTTGTTCTGCGAATCGAGCGTGACCCAGCCCTTAAGCATCAACCCGCTGGGTGCGGCGGGGTTGCGCTGGAACACCAGGCTGATCCGGCCATATTCCGGGTGCTTGGGATCGGCCGCATCGACCGCGACCAGATCCGGGCTGCCGCTCGGCACGACGGTCGCGATCTTGCTCATGTCGCGCGACGGATCGAGCAGAATGCCGAGCGGCGACCCGCCGATCGGCCAACGCTGCTTTTGGCCGACCGAGTAATCCAGGAACCACAGTGACTTGCCGTCGGCAACCACGAGGATCGGGACGCCCTTTTCATATTGGAAGCGGATCTTGCCGGGCTTCTTGAGGGTCAGCGTTCCGGTCAGCACCTTGCCCGAACGATCGGTCTGCGCGAACGCGGCCGTCATCGTCTCGACGCCCTGGAGGTGCTTCTGCACCATCGCCAGGTCGGCGGACGGCGCTGCCATGGCTATCGCGGGGGCGGCGAGGAAGGGGACGAGAAGGGCGTAACGAAGGGACACGAAGGATTCTCCTGACACGGGGGCTGGGGCTCCCGGCTGATATAGAGGCGCTACCCCGGCGAAGGCCGGGGCCCAGCAGGACAGGCCAAGGTAACGCGCACAGCACCTGCTTCTATCCGCCCGCTCCTGGGCCCCGGCCTTCGCCGGGGTAGCGCACGCTTGTCAAAGCGCCCCCTTGCGAAACGATCTTCCCCTAAAGCCAGCGCGCGCTTTAACACGCCGTGAACCGACCGCCGCACGACCCTCAGACCGGATGCCCGTCCCGGTCGCGCAACACCTCGCGCCGCCCGACATGGTCGGGCCGGCTGACCACCCCGTCCTTTTCCATCCGTTCGATCAGTCGTGCCGCATTGTTATACCCCACGCGCAACTGGCGTTGCACCCAGGAGGTCGACGCCTTCTGGCTCTCGCATACGAGCTGCACCGCGGCGCGATATTGCTGGTCTTCCTTGCTGTCCTCGCCGGTCGGCGCGCCGTCGAGCGCGAAGCTCTCCTCGGGTTCCTCGGTGACCGACTGGATGTAGTCGGGCTGCCCCTGCGCGCGCCAGTGATCCGCGACCGCGCGGACTTCGTCGTCCGAGACGAACGGACCGTGCACGCGGACGATCCCCTTCCCGCCGGGCATGTAGAGCATGTCGCCCTTGCCGAGCAGCTGCTCCGCGCCCTGTTCGCCGAGGATGGTGCGCGAATCGATCTTGGAGGTGACGTGGAAGCTGATTCGCGTCGGCAAATTCGCCTTGATCACCCCGGTGATGACGTCGACCGACGGCCGCTGCGTCGCCATGATCAGATGAATCCCCGCCGCGCGCGCCTTTTGCGCGAGCCGCTGGATCAGGAATTCGACTTCCTTGCCCGCGGTCATCATCAGATCGGCGAGCTCGTCGACGATCACGACGATCTGCGGCAGCACCTGATAATCGAGCGTCTCTTCCTCGTAGATCGGCTGGCCGGTCTCGGAATAGCCGCACTGCACCTTGCGCCCGAGCGGCTGGCCCTTGGCCTTCGCGGTCTTCACCTTCTCGTTGAAGCTGGCGAGACTGCGCACCCCCATCGACGACATCTGGCGATAGCGATCCTCCATTTGCTCGACCGCCCATTTGAGCGCGCGGACCGCCTTGGCGGGATCGGTCACGACCGGGGAGAGCAGATGCGGGATGTCGTCATACATGCTCAGTTCGAGCATCTTGGGATCGATCATGATCATTTTGCACTGGTCCGGCTTCAACCGGTACAGCAGCGACAGGATCATGCAGTTGAGCCCGACCGACTTGCCCGACCCGGTGGTCCCCGCAACGAGCAGATGCGGCATCGGCGCGAGATCCGCGATCACCGGGTCGCCCGCGATGTTCTTGCCGAGCACCAGCGGCAGCGACGCCGACTGATCCTCGAACGTCTGCGACCCGATCAGTTCGTGCAGGCCCACCATCTCGCGGCGCACGTTGGGGAGCTCGATCCCGATCACGGTCCGCCCGGGGATCGTCGCGACTCGCGCCGACACCGCGGACATGTTGCGCGCGATATCGTCGGCGAGCTGGATCACGCGACTCGCCTTGATCCCGCTTGCAGGTTCCAGTTCGTACATCGTGACGACCGGGCCGGGCCGCACGTTGATGATCGATCCCTTGACGTGGAAATCGTCGAGCACCGTCTCGAGCAGGCGCGCATTGCGTTCGAGCGCGGCCTTGTCGATCTGCCCGCCCGGCGCGGGCGGAGTCGGGATCAGCAGGTCGAGGGGGGGGAGCTGCGTGTTGTCGCCGAGATCGAGCGAGGTCTGTTGCGTCCGCGGGCGTGGCGGCGATTGCGCGACCTGCCGGTCAGAGATCACCGGCCCGGGGCGCGGATCGGGTGCTGCGACCGCGCGCGGCATCGAGACCTTGCGCGCCGGGCGGGCGTCTTCGGCGGCATCGCCGTCGTCGTCGTCGATCGCGTCCGCGCGCATGCGTCGCGCTTCGGCGGTCCGCTTGGGAAGGCGCGGGATGCGCAATGTCCGCTCGGCCATGTCGATCGTGAAACTATAGGCCCACACCACCAGCGCGGCGATGCTAATGACCGCGGCGATCCCGCGCGTCGTCCACAGGATTGCGGCCGGATCGCCGATCAGCCCGATCGCGAGCCGCAGCACCCCCGATACGGCAAGCCCCACCACACCCCCATAGCCCGCGGGAAGCCAGGCAACGGCCCCCCCCGAGACGAGCGCGAACGTCGTTCCCGCAAGCATCGTGCCCAGCGTCGACGCACCCAGCATCCGCCGCCAGCGCCCGACCGGCACGTCGCGCCACAGGCGTAGCGCGACCAGCAACAGCGTCGGCAGCAGCATCACCACCGCGGGCCCGACCATCCAGAAGGCCGCATCCGCGACGAGTGCCCCCGGTCGCCCCAGCCAGTTGTGCGCAGGCCCTGCCGAGGCGGTGTTGAGCGACGGATCGCTCGCATGATAGCTCGCGATGACGATCACCATCAGCACGACGAGCGTGAGCAGCGTGAACGCGCCGAGCAGCGCGCCGCTGCGCACGGCGCCTGCCTTGACCGTCTCACGCCAGAGCGGTGGCTGCGCTTGGCTCGCCATGATGCAATGTCTTCCCGATGTTCGCTGTCTGTGCCCTCGGATTCATCGCTCGCCCACGCGGTCGCGTCAAGTTTTCCGCGATTGGCAGCGTCGCGCGAGAGGCTTACAGACCGGGCATGGATACAGCAGACGTCATCATTCTCGGCGGTGGACTCGTCGGCAGCGCGCTCGCAGTGGCGCTCGATGCGCACAACATGTCGGCGATCGTCATCGATATCGCGGATCCCGAAGTCATCCTCGCGGCAGGGTTCGACGGGCGCGCCTCGGCGATCGCGGGGGCACCGTGGCGGATGCTCGGCGCGATCGGCGTGGCGGACAAGCTTGCGGCGATCGCCTGCCCGATCAAGGGGATTCGCGTCAGCGACGGGCTCGAACCCGGCGCGCTCGATTTCGAACCCGATTCGGACGAGGACGCGCTCGGCCACATGGTCGAGAACCGGCGGCTACGCGCTGCGCTGTTCGAGGCGGCATCGGGCGCGAAGAACGTCGACGTGCGGATGAAGACGCGCGCGGTGTCGGTCGATCGCGCAGCCTCGGGTGTCACCGTGACGCTCGATTCGGGCGCGGTGATCCGCGCGCCGCTGCTGATCGCGGCGGAAGGGCGCAATTCGCCGACGCGCGAGGCAGCGGGGCTCAACGTCGCGCGCTGGACCTATGACAATGCCGCGATCGTGACGTCGCTGCACCACGAACATTCCCACGAAAACATCGCGTTCGAGATCTTCTATCCCGACGGCCCGTTCGCAATCCTGCCGCTCAACGACGACGAGCAGGGGCATCGTTCGTGCATCGTCTGGTCGGTGACGCGCGATCAGGCACCGGGGATGATGAAGCTGTCCGACCGCGGCTGGCTCGCCGAGGCGGACAAGCGAATCGGTGGGTTCCTCGGCAAGCTCGGGCCTCTTGGCGCGCGGTCGAGCTATCCGCTCGGCTTCCATCATGCGGCGAAGATCGTGTCGGACCGGCTCGCGCTGGTCGGCGATGCGGCGCACGGGATTCACCCGATTGCGGGGCAGGGGGTCAACGTCGGCTTCCGCGACGTAGCGACGCTGGTCGAGGTGCTGGTCGAGGGCAAGCGGACCGGGCTCGACCTCGGCGACCCCGCATTGCTCGCGCGCTACGACCGGTGGCGAAGCCTCGACACGCTGATGGTCTCGGTGGCGACCGACGGGCTGACCCGGCTGTTCGGCATCAAGGGAAAGACCGCCAATGCGGTGCGGCGCTTCGGGCTGTCCGCGGTGCAGAAGATGCCGCCGTTGAAGCGTCGTTTCATCGCGGAAGCGCGGGGCGAGAGTGGGGATGTGCCGAAGCTGCTGCAGGGGATGATGGTTTAAGGGGGGTAGCATCAAGAGCAGGGATGTCATCGCGCGGCTCAAACAGGATGGCTGGGCACCGGTCCGTCAGGAAGGCAGCCACATCCAGTTCCGGCATCCGACCAGGCCGGGCACCGTCACCGTACCGCATCCCAAATCGGATCTGGCGATCGGCACGCTGAAAAGCATTGAAAAGCAGAGCGGGGTAAAGTTGCGGTAGGTTGATCGTTTGGCGATCAGCGCCCCGTGACTCGCCACGCTGCCAGTTCGTGACGCGCGGCCTCTGCCAGAAAACCGGATCGATTGGTCGCTACGCGATCAATCGCCGCCACCAAGCCTTCGTCCAGCGTAATGTTCAAGCGCACCGATCGACCCGGACGGTCCGAGCGGACGAGGATGCGCGCAACTTCCTCGATCTCCGGGTCCCGCTCGAGCGTATCCAGCGGCGTCGGGTCGGCAACCGGATCGCCATGCTCCGCCGATACCAGCAAATGTCCTGACAAGGCCTCTTCCGCGGCAAGCGCGGCTTGCTGGATCGTGGCACCGGCCGATGTGCATCCCGGCAAATCAGGGAAGAAGACGCTGAAGCCCTGTTCGGCACGCTCCACGATTGCCGGATAAACGACGATAGCCATCGAAACACCTCTACTATCTGTGTGTATTTATACACATCAGGAGAAGAGTTCAAGCATCGGAGCCTATTGCAGCGTCACCGAATCCTCGCCGTCATGCCGTCCGAAGAACTGCATCAGCTGGATGATCAGCTCGGCGCGTTCCTCGATCCGCCCGGCCTCGAGCAGTGCTTGCTTGGCCGCGACGTCGAACGGTGCGATTTGCGCGATGCCGTTGACCAAAGCCTCGTCGTCGAGCCGCGTCACCGCATCCCAGTCGACCGCATACCCTTGCGAATCGGCAAACGCCCGCGATTCACTCTCCAGCGCCGCGCGCCGCGACAACGACAGGACCTCGGGCGATTCGGGGGAGGGGATCAGTTCCGCCTCGACCTGGCGAAACGCGGTCGGGACATCGAGCTCGCGCACGATGCGGAACAGCGACAGCCCCTCGAGGATCAGATTGTAGCGCCCGTCCTCACTCGCCTCGAACTCGGCGATCTTGCCGACGCAGCCGATGTCGAACAGCAAAGGCTTGTCGGGCCGCGCAGGCACGTTGGGGCGCGGCTGGACCATCCCGATCCGCCGGTCGCGCGCCATCGCGTCCGAAATCATAGCCCGATAGCGCGGCTCGAAGATGTGGAGCGGCAGATGCATTCCCGGGAACAGCAACGCGCCCGGCAGCGGAAAGATCGAGAGGCGGGTGATCGTCATCCGAACAGGATCGCGGAGAGCTTGCGGCGTTGCGCCGAGACCCACGGGTCCTCAAGCCCGACGACCTCGAACAGCTTGAGCAACTGCGCGCGGGCCGCCCCCTCGTTCCACGCGCGATCCTCGGCGATCATCGCGAGCAGCGTCGTCGCGGCGGCATCGCGGTCGTTCGCCGCCATCTGGCCGTTGGCGAGTGCGAACCGCTTGTCGAAGTCGCCCGGATTGGCGGCGACCTCGGCGGCGAGCCCGGCAAGGTCATCGACCGGCGTCGCATCCTGCGCCAGCGCCAGCGCGGCGCGCGCGCGTTCGATCTCGGGATGCCTGGCGGTGTCCTCGGGCATCGCGGCGAGGTGCTCCTGCGCCGCCTCGATCTCGCCTGCGGCCACCAGCGCGCGGACGAAGCCCGCGTTGACCGCGGGGTGATCCGGCGCGACCTCGGCGATCTGCCGGAAGATTCCGGCGGCGCGATCGGCATCGCCCTCGGCCAGCGCTTCCTCGCCCATCGCGATCAGCGGCTCGATCTCGGCCTCGCCCTGCGCGGCTTCGGTCTCGATCGGCAATTGCTTGAGCAATTGATCGAGCATCGTCTTCAAGGCCGATTCGGTCCGTGCCGGGGTCAGGTCGGCAACGAGCTGGCCCTGGAACATCGCATAGACGGTCGGGATCGACTTGATCTGAAATTGCGCGGCGATGAACTGGTTCTTGTCGGTATCGACCTTGGCGAGCACCACGCCCTTGTCGGCATAAGCCGCGGCGACCTTTTCGAGCACCGGGGTCAGCGCCTTGCACGGGCCGCACCATTCCGCCCAGAAATCGATGATCACCAGCTTGGTCATCGACGGTTCGACCACGTCGCGGCGGAATGCCTCCACCGCGTCGCGTTCGGCTGCGCTCATTCCCAGGGTCGCCAAGAGATGCTCCAATGTCTGCGGATCGTTGCGTCTTATGTGGGGGCGAGGGGCAACAAGCCAACCCTTTTCATCAAAGTGCGAAAAGAGGCTTGCCGACCTGCCGACCCGGTGTTAGAGGCCCCCCCCTACCCGCCGGGCTCCACAGTCCGGCACATGGCGCCAGAGCGGGCGTAGCTCAGGGGTAGAGCACAACCTTGCCAAGGTTGGGGTCGAGGGTTCGAATCCCTTCGCCCGCTCCAGTCTTTCCCGTGGAAAGTCTGCCACCTGCGACCGAGGTCGCACCATCCAGCCTAACGTTGATCACGGACGCCGCTGCTCGACGCCTGCATCGCCCGGGGTATGTCTGCGGGCACCGCCGCCGTGTCCAGACGGGGCACGAGGACATGCACGATCGCCAGCGCGAGCAGATAAGCCGTGCCTGCCCAGACGAACACGGGCGTGTAGCTGCCCACCGTCTCCAGCACATGCCCGACATAGCGTGCCATGATCATCCCGCCGATCGCACCCGCCGCTCCGCCGATCCCCATCACCGAGGCGACGGCGCTCTTGGGGAAGGTATCGGACACCATGGTGTAGAGATTGGAGGACCACCCCTGGTGCGCGGCGGCGGCGAGCCCGATGATGGCGACGGCGGCGGGCAGGCTGGACACGCTACTCGCGACCATGATGGGCAGCACGGCGACGGCACAGGCGAGCAATGCCAGCTTGCGCCCGGCGTTGATGCTGAAACCGCGCTGGATCAGCGCCGATGACAGCCAGCCCCCGCCGATACTGCCGACGTCGGCGAGCAGATAGACCGCGATCAGCGGTGGCCCGAACGTCTTGAGGTCAAGCCCGTGCCGCTTGGCGAAGAAGTCGGGCAGCCAGAACAGGAACAGATACCAGACCGGATCGGTCAGGAATTTCGCGCAGACGAACGACCAGGTCGCGCGATGCCGGAAAAGCCGCGCCCAGGAAATCGGCGCCGTGCCCGCCGCCGTTTCCTGGTCCGCGCCGATATAGGCCAGTTCCTGCGCAGAGACGTGCGGATGGCGGTGCGGCGCGCGATAGAAGACCAGCCATGCGGCGAGCCAGAGAAAGCCGAGCAGGCCCGTCCCGATGAAGGCCGCCTGCCATCCGTAGTGCAGCGCGATTCCCGGAACGATGATCGGCGTTGCGATCGCCCCCACGTTCGCGCCGGCGTTGAGGATTCCCGCGGCAAGCGCGCGCTCCCTCCTCGGGAACCATTCCGCGACCGATTTGATCGCCGCCGGGAAGTTCCCCGCTTCCCCAAGCCCCAACGCGAACCGCGCCATCGCGAACCCGCCGGGACTGCGCACCAGCGCATGGGCCAAGGCCGCAACGCTCCACACGGTGATCGCTGCGGCATAGCCAAGTCTGGAACCGATACGGTCGATCACCGGTCCACATATCAGCAGGCCGACCGCATAGGCTGCCTGGAACCAGAAGACGATCATGCCATAATCGTCCTCCGACCATCCGAGATCCCCCTGCAACGTGGGCTTGAGGATGCCGATCACCTGCCGATCGATGTAGTTGATCGTCGTCGCAAAGAAGAGCAGCGCGCAGATCCCCCAGCGCACGGTGCCGCCCGATCGCGTGGGACCTGATCGCATGGGGTCCGGTCCCGCCGCTCCTGTCGCACCGTCCACGATCACTCTCCCCCAGGGTTGTCGTTTGGCGTGTCGTCTCGTTGGTCCGTCCGGCGATGCGCCGGTTCGGTTCGACCGGCGCAAGAAAGACGGCGGTCCGGTGTCGGTCAGGGGCGGGTGGCGTCGGCGAAGGTACGCGTGGCATGCGCAATGCCCCGCTCCAGCCCGCGCAATTCGGCCAGACCGCGCATCCGGCCGAGCAGCGAATAGCCGGGAAGGGTCTGCTTGGTCAGGTCGTCCAGCATCTGGTGGCCGTGATCGGGGCGCATCGGGATCGAGCGGTCCTCGCGCGTCTGCAGCGCGTGGATCGCGGCGACCAGCGCCACCATGTCTGCGTTGCCTTCGAGATGCGCCGCCTCGTGGAAGGCATCGTCCGGCTCGCGCTGGACCGAGCGCAGATGCAGGAACCCGATCCGGTCCCCGAGCCGGTCGATCATCCCCGGCAGATCGTTAGCCGCGCGGACGCCCAGCGACCCGGCGCAGAAGCATAGCCCGTTGGATCGATTGGGCACCAGCCGGAACAACCGGGCAAGATCGTCCTCGGTACTGACCACGCGGGGCAGGCCGAACAGGGGGAAGGGCGGATCGTCGGGATGGACGACGAGCTGGATGCCGAGTTCGTCCGCCAGCGGACAGACCGCTTGCAGGAACGCGACATGATTGGCGCGCAGCGCATCGGCATCGACCCCGTCATACTGTCGCAGCGCGTCCCGGAAGCGATCGATCGTGAAGGTCTCCTCGCTGCCCGGCAGCCCGGCGATGATCGTCTGCTCGAGCTGCGCGCGCTCGGAATCGGTCATCTGTTCGAACCGGTGCGCGGCGGCGTCGCGCAACGCGCAGGTGTAATCGCGCTCCGCCCCGGGACGGCGCAGGATATGGAGGTCGAAGACCGCCGCGGCGGTCAGTTCGAAGCGCAGCGCGCGCGCGCCATCGGGCATTGCCCAGGCAAGGTCGGTTCGCGTCCAGTCGAGCAGGGGCATGAAATTGTAGGTCACGACGCCGATGCCGCACGCCGCGAGGTGGACGAGGCTTTCCCGATACCGGTCGATCAGGGCCTGCCAGTCGGGCCCGCGCGTCTTGATCGCATCATGGACGGGCAGGCTTTCCACCACGGACCAGACCAGCCCAGCGGCTTCGATCTCCTGCTTACGCGCGATGATCGCTTCCTGCGGCCAGATGTCGCCGTTGGGGATGTCGTGGAGCGCGGTTACGATCCCGGTTGCGCCGGCTTGCCGGATATCCCGCAAGCGTACCGGGTCGGCCGCGCCGAACCAGCGCATCGTCTGCGTCATCAACACCGTCGCGCGTTCCTTTCGCCGTCGTGGCCCGTGCCGCGCCGTCGCGGCGGACGAGGTCTAGCAGCCTGTAAATTGATAGACCAGATGCTAGAGATTGGTAAGGCCACTCCGGACGGTTTCAGTCCAATGTTCCCGGGTGGCCCTCGTCACATCGCCGATCGCGCGTCAGACCGACCGGCGTGCCAGAGCGCGGCGGCGCTGGCTCGTTTCCGCCCGCGCGCGCTCGACGGCTTCGGTCTCGGTGACATCCAGCAGATGATCGATCAACCGCGCGAGGTGATCGCGCATCGCGTTGCGCGCGTCGGTCGGGGATCGTGCCTCGAGCGCGCTCAGGATCCGGCCGTGTTCCGCCATGCGGTTGTCCGTCCCCAGGCTGCCCGCCTTCACCAGCACTTCGCGCGCCAGCGGCGATCGGAACCGCATGTCCCAGAAGTCGGTGACCGCGGAGATGATGACGGCGTTGCCGGTCGCTTCCGCGATCGCGATATGGAAACGGCGATCGGCCGCTTCGGCGGCGGCGGTATCCTCCTGCGCCATCTGCGCGAGCAGGCCGCGCAATTCCTCGAGCTGCTCCTCGCCGATTTCGGTCGCGGCGACCGCGGCCACCTCCCCTTCGAGCAGGCGGCGCGCCTCGGTAATCTCGAATGCGCCGATGTCGAGTTCCTTGTCTTCGTCGACCGTCGACGACGCCAGCACGAACACCCCGGACCCCTTGCGCGCCTCGACCAGGCCCTTCATCTCGAGCGCGATCATCGCCTCGCGGATGGTCGGACGACTGACCTGAAAGCGGTCGGTCAGATCGCGCTCGGCCGGGAGCCGGGAGCCGACCGGGAAGGCCCCGCTCGCGATATCGGCGAGGATCGCCTGTACGATCTTGCGGTATAACTTCCCGCCGCCTTCAGCCACGCTCATCAACGTCCTCGTTTGCTTGTCCCGCGGGCGGATCCGTCCGCGATCCCCAGCGCATACCGCCCGTTCGAGCCGGGCGCACGCCAGTCGTTGTACAGGCGTGCGACCGTTGCGCAAACAAATGTCTTACAATAGCTTTGCCGGTGGCCCGACCACAATTACACATGCTCGATGGGCCTGCGTGGCGGACGCGATGCGGCAGGCGGCGATCCGTTCACATCGACGCGGTAAGGGCTCGCATCGTTGCAAGGTGCTTGCATTGGTGGCGGGCATTGGTGAACAAGGCCGTCGTGATGACCAGCCTGTTCCCTGTCGGTTGCCGTATGGGCGTGGCCGCGACGTTTTTGCTGGCGCTGACCGCCCTTCCGGTGAGCCCCGCGCCGCTGTCCGCCAAGGTTTTGGTCCAGGCATCGGGGAAGGCCGCGACGCCATCGCAGCAACGCTCCGGCAAGGCTGCGCCCGCTGCAAGGACCGCAACCAAGCCAAAGGCAAAATCAAAGGCGAAGACGAAAACCGCCGTCGCGCCAAAACCTGCGGATGCGGTTCCGGTCCCCGAGCCGGAGCGGTCCGAGGCGGCGCGGCGCGTGATCGCCTGGGTGGCGTCGGAGCATGACAATGGCGCGCTGCCCTATATCGTGATCGACAAGCAGGCAGCGTCGCTGTCGCTGTTCACGGCGGACGGCCAATTCGTCGGGGAAACGCCGGTTCTGCTCGGTATCGGCGTGGGCGATGATTCGTCCCCCGGGGTGGGTGCCAAGAATCTGTCCGACATCGGACCTGCCGAACGGACCACGCCGGCCGGCCGGTTCGTCGCGAAATTCGGTCGCGCCTTCGGGCAGCAGCGCGTGCTGTGGGTCGATTATGCCAATTCGGTCGCGCTGCATGCGGTGATCACCACGCACAAGCAGGAACATCGCGTCGCGCGGCTGCTATCGCCGACCCCGGATGACAACCGGATCAGTTTCGGATGCATCAACGTGGGTACCCGCTTCTATACGAAACAATTGCGCCCGCTGCTCCTCAAGAAGGGCGGCGTGGTCTATATCCTTCCCGATTCCAAACCGCTCGACACCGTTTTCCCGCGCGTACGCCTGCTTCCGTATCTGAACGGTGCCGCCGCGGGGTGACGTTCGACCCAGAGACTGCATCCGCCCTATGACATCGACCGGCGCGACCTTGGACGAGCTCGGCTGGAACGCCCATTTCAGCGGCCAGACGACCGCGGCGGAGCTTTTGCACTATGAGCCCGTGCGCGTGATGGCGGTCCATCGCGGCAAGATCGCGGTTATGGGCCCCGCCGCGACGCAGTTCGTCACCCCGCACATCCCCGGCGCGACGCCGTCCGATGACCATCCGACGGTCGGCGACTGGCTGCTGATCGACCGGGAAACGGGGCTGCCGCATCGCGTCCTGCAACGGACCAACCTGTTCAAGCGGCGTGCGCCGGGCGATCCGACCCGGGAACAGATGATCGCCGCCAATGTCGATACGGTGTTTCTGGTCGCGTCCTGCAATCAGGACTTCAGCGTCGCGCGGCTCGAACGCTATCTGGTGCTCGCGCGCGAGGTGGGCGTCCCGGCGGTCGTGGTGCTGACCAAGGCCGATCTGGCAGAGGCGCCGGACGTCTTCGCCGACGCCGCGCGTGCGATCGAACCGGGCTTGCAGGTGGAAACGGTCAACGGTCGTGATCCGTCCGACGTGGCACGGTTGGCCAGATGGTGCGGCTTTGGTCGGACCGTTGCGCTGCTGGGATCCTCGGGCGTCGGCAAGTCGACGCTCGTCAACACGTTGCGCGGCTCCGACAGCATCGAGACCCAGGCGGTGCGCGCCGCCGACGGAACCGGCCGCCACACCACCACCGTCCGCGAGATGCACCGGCTGGAGCAGGGGGGCTGGCTGCTCGACTTGCCCGGCATGCGCGAGCTGCAACTGGCCGAGGCGGCCGCGGGGATCGCCGAGGTCTTCGACGATTTTGCGGCCGCCGCGCAGGATTGCCGGTTCGCGGACTGCTCGCATGGGGTCGAACCCGGCTGTGCGGTTCGTGCAGGGATCGCCGACGGAACGCTGACGGCGGAACGGTTCGCTAGCTGGCGCAAACTCGCGGCGGAGGAAAGCGCCAACGCCTCCCGGATGGCGAAGCGACGGCCGCGCTGAGGACCGTCGCCCGCCGGACTGCCGGTCAGCCCGTGGCGGCGATCTCGCGAATCGCGCGTTCGAAGGCTTCGGGGGGTTGGCCACCCGAGATCAGGTGGCGGTCGTTGATGACGATCGCCGGCACCGCGTGGATGCCGCGCGATTGCCACAGCTGCTCGGCGGCGCGGACCTCGGCGGCATAGCGGTCGCTCGCCGGGATCTCGGCGGCCTGCACCGGGTCGAGGCCGACCGTCTCGGCCACCGCGACCAGCACCGCGGGGTCGGACGGATCTTGCTGGTTGGTGAAATAGGCGTCGAACAGCGCATGTTTCAGCGCAGCCTGCTTCCCCTCTTCCTCAGCCCAATGCAGCAGCCGATGTGCATCGAAGGTGTTGTAGATCCGGCTCGTGTCGGACATCGCCATGGTGAAGCCGAGATCGGCGGCGCGCTGGCGGATCGTGGCGCGGTTGGCGGCGGACTGTTCCGGCGTCGCGCCATATTTCTCGGCGATATGCTCGCCGATATTCTGGCCGGCCTTGCCCATTTGCGGGTTCAGCTCGAACGGCTGGAAAGTGATGTCGGCGTCGACCAGGTCGCGGGTCCGCTCGAGCGCCTGCTCCAGCCCGCGCAATCCGATGATGCACCACGGGCAGGAAACGTCGGAAACGAAATCGATCTTCATCGGCTTTGGCATGCTGCACCGCCCGGGGCTTTAGGGTTGTCGATGACCGATGTGGGGGCGGGTGGCGCCAAATGCACGGATAGGCCGGATTTTCCCCAGTCGCGGCGTCGCCATGCGCAGCTTCGACGGCGCGATCGGCCGCTCGTCGCCGAAAGCGGACGGTGGGCCGCATTTTCCCGCGTTTTCGTGCCGGGTGTCGCGATCGACGGCACTCAACGGCGCCTGCTTCGTTACCCCCGCGATCGAGTCGACAACGCGAACGATCGCCCCCCCTTTCCAGATGACGAGGTTTCCATGACCACGACGGCCAGCGGCTATGCCGCGCAATCGAGCGATACGCCGCTCGCGCCCTTCACCTTCGAGCGCCGCGATCCGCAGCCGAGCGACGTCGCGATCGACATCCTGTTCTGCGGCGTGTGCCATTCCGATCTCCACACCGCGCGCGGCGAGTGGGACGGGACGCTCTATCCGTGCGTTCCCGGCCACGAGATCGTCGGGCGGGTCGCCGCGATCGGCACGGCGGTGACCAAGTTCGCGGTCGGCGACGTCGTCGGCGTCGGCTGCATGGTCGACAGTTGCGGCCATTGTCCGTCCTGCGCGGACGGCGAGGAGCAATATTGCGAGACCACCGGCTTCGTCGGGACCTACAACGGTCCGGACCCCGTGCTCGGCGGCCATACCTTCGGCGGCTATTCGGACCATATCGTCGTCGACGAGGGCTTCGTGCTGCGGATCGGCCATGACGAGAAGGATCTGGCCGCGGTGGCACCGCTGCTCTGTGCCGGCATCACCACCTATTCGCCGCTCAAGCACTGGAACGTCGGCCCGTGCCAGAAGGTCGGCATCGTCGGGCTCGGCGGCCTCGGCCATATGGGGGTCAAGATCGCGGCGGCGCTCGGCGCCGAGGTCTATGTCTTCTCGACCTCGCCCAACAAGCGCGAGGATGCCAAGCGGCTGGGCGCGACCGACCTGATCGTGTCGAAGGACGAAGCGGCGATGGCGGACCATGCCAACAGCTTCGACTTCATCCTCAACACGGTTGCGGCGAGCCACAATCTCGACGCGTTCACCGCGCTGCTCAAGCGCGACGGGACGATGACGCTGGTCGGCGTGCCGGAGCATCCGCACCCCTCGCCATCGGTCGGCAATCTGGTGTTCAAGCGCCGCTCGATCGCGGGCTCGCTGATCGGCGGAATCGCCGAAACGCAGGAGATGCTCGATTTCTGCCAGCAGCACGGGCTGACCGCCGATATCGAGATGATCGCGATGGCGGACATCGAGACAGGCTATGAGCGGATGGCGAAGAGCGACGTGAAGTATCGCTTCGTCATCGACATGGCGACGCTTCCCGCCGCCGCCTGAACGGCGCGATCGGGCGGGGCGGTCGGCGCATGCCGGCCGCCCCGCCCAAGCGCCGCTTCGGCAATGGCCGCTCCACCTCGAATGGCGGATTGCGGCGGGGATCACGTCGCGGTGAAGGGCGAGACGCGGTATATCGGGGCGCCGCGCGACACCGCACATGGGCTCGCGCCGATCAGCTTCCGGTCGATCCGGATCCGCCTGCCGAAGCAGGGGCTCAGCGGGCGAGCGCGATCAGCTGCGCGAGGCCGTTGACCCCGGTCTTCGCGATGATCGCCGCGCGATGATCCTCGATCGTCTTGGGGCTGAGGCCGAGTTGGGCGGCGACTTCCTTGTTCGAGTGGCCGCGCGCCAGCCATTCGAACACGTCCCGCTCGCGCGGGGACAGCATCGCCGTCCGGTGCATCACCCGCCGTCGGCCGGCCGACCATACCACGCCCTCGGCGACCGCGGTCAGCAGGCGCGCCTCGTCGAGCGGCTTCTCGAGATAGTCGAGGCCGCCATAGCGCCGCACCGAATCGACCGCGTTGGCAGTGGTCGGCCAAGCGGTCATGAACACGATGGCGACGGCCGGATCGATCGCACGGACCCGGTCGGCAAAGGTGAAGCCATCCAGATCCCCCATCATCACGTCCGTGACGATGCAATGCGCCGGCGCGGCGGCGTAGACCGTCAACAGCAGCGCAGGATCGAGGAAGGGTTCCGCGGCAAAGCCATGGCGACCGAGCAGGCGCGCCACCGTCGCGCCCAGGTCGCGATCGTCATCGACGACATACACGAGGGGAGCGGGGTCGATCATAGGGGGTCTCCAGCAAGCGGCAGGATGATCTGGTAGCGGATGGCGCCGTCGCCGCCGTCGCGAACGAGCGTTCCGCCATGCGCCTCGACGATCGCGCGCGAGACGAGCAGGCCTACTCCCATCCCGTCATGCACGCGCGGCCCGGCGGCACATCGGTTGGTCACGCCGATGGCAACGCGGCCAGCCTGCGCGCTGCATGCAATGCGGACGATTCCATCGTCGCACGCCTGCAGGGCGTTGCGCAGGAGATTGACGACCGCCTGCCCCAGCTCGACCTCTTGCGCCAGCACGAGCAGGTCCGGATCGCACGACGCCACCTCGAGGCGGATCCGTGCTGCCTTGGCCTCGGGACCGACCAGCTGGACGACATCCTCCAGCAATGCGGCAACGGGCAGCAGCGACGGTTCGTCCACCGCCCGTCCGCCGAATCGGCGCAACCGTCGCACCAGCAGCGACAAGGCGGCGGCCTTGCGGTCGATCAGGGCAGCTGTCTCGGCGATTTCGGGCGAGGCGTCCGCCGCAAGACCATGAAGGTGTCGCGCCTCGATCGCGAGCGTGGTGATCGGCTGGCTGATCTCGTGGATCACCGCGACGGACATGGCGCGCAGTGTCTTGAGCCGCTCGGCCTGGAACAGCAGCCGGTCGCGCCGCGCTAGGTCCGCCTGCGCCCGTAGCTGCGCCTCGGTGAAGCTCCCCGCCAGATAGCCGACCATCGTCACCGCTGCGAGCCCGAGATGGAGTTGCAGCCGCGCCGCCCCGGCAAGATCCCGCGCGGTCTGCGGCAGCACCAGCGCGGCGACGATCACGATCGCGCACCAGGCGGCACCGCGGCCGAATCGCAATCCGATCCAGGCGACCGCCAGCAATAACGGGGTCGGTTGCAGACCAAGCTCGGCGCGTGCCAGCAACAGCGCCATGGCGATGGCGCTTCCCAGCACCGCCACGGCTTCGGCCAACGCAGACATCCGGGGCAGGCGGGGCGATCGCAGCGTGCCGCGCAGCACGCCCAGGGCCCACAACAACGCCGGCGCAACGATCATCACCCCGAGCAGGTCGCCGACCGCAAACCCCGTGAGGGACAGCACGATCGAGCGCGTGTCGCCGACGCCCGACATGTCCGGGCGCAGCAACGACCAGGGCAAGGCGGCAACCGCGGCGGCGATCGGCGCGACGATCGCCGCGAGACCGAAGGGCATCGGCGGCGCGAGCACGGCCGCCCGCGCGCCACCGGCGAGCCATCGGATCGCCGCGATCGCGATGCCGTACGCCAGCGCCGGCCGAACCGCGCTGACGATGACGGTGATGGCATCCGCGCCGAACGGGTCGACCGCGCCGCTGAGAATGTCCGCCACCACTTCGACGACGGCGACCGCGGGAGTAATTCGTACGCCCCGGCGCCACAGCACCGCAAAACGCACGCCGGCCGCGGGAAACCACAAGGAATAATAACCCGTCCCGCCCCATGGCAGCGCAGCGGCGTGCGCCAGCCAGAAGCCGACCCCGTACAGCAGGAGCACTCCCCAGTCCCGCCCGTGCGGCCACCAACGTGCGTCGCCCGATGGAGGCGTCGCGCTGTCGGTAGCGAGCGGGGCGACCAGGATGTTCATGCACGGTCCCATGACGCGGTAGGGCGGAACGCCAAACCCGGGAAATACCCGGAGAATGTCGAATGATCGGAAGGGGTAGGAGAAGCGTGGTACCGGATCGTGCTTCCGCGCACCGCGCGCCGGTCGGCACGGACGCTGCAGCCACGCACCACGCACTATGCTTCGGCTCAGCGGCGGTGGCACTCCGCATCGACTTGGGTCTGCACGATGATTCGCTGGCGCCTTCTGAAATACTGGAAATGCGCGGAATTCCAGCGCGCCGCGAGCACGATGGCCAGCGGGGGGAGGATCGTGATGGCCATGTCGATCAGCGTCGGCAACGGCGTCCACGGCCACCCCGAAACGTGATAGCGCGTGAAATCGGACGTCTCGTTAAGCAACTCCAGCGCAACCACGATCAGCAGCGGCAGCCAGGAGCCCAGCGGACGCCGCAAAATCCATCCGAACGCCAGCGTGAAACCGACCCCGAGGAGCAGGTGCAGGTCATGATGCGTGAGATGTACAGTGGTGGAAAGCCAGTCTTTGAAGGCTTCCCAGTCCAGCACGATCGAGAACATGGGGGCCGCTTGACCCGTCCGCGCAAGGGAGTCCATCGAAATCGGACGGACGGTTTGACCATCTGTCCCTTGCCGGTCGCGCTCATCCCGGGTTAAGCGCTTGTGGCATAGGTCAAGATCGCCACGACCGATCCGTGTGTACTGCATTTGGGCAATCGCCCCTATCATAAGGTCGCCTTGTGCTGATAACGAGTGATCACGGGCGGTCGACCCGGACGCGGCAACCGACGGTAGGTCGGTTCAGTCCGCTCCTGCTGATCGCGATGGCTGGCGGTATCGTGCCGCTCGGCGCACCGCTCGTGACCTTCGGTTCGCTGGCGCAGAACCTGCCGGGCACGATCAACACGCAACTCGGATCGTTGATCGCTGCGGTCATGGCTTTTCTCGTGCTTCGGCGCGTGACCGTCTATCCGGGTACCCGCGCCTTCAGCTTCATTCTCCCTGCTTTCTCCTCGACGTTCGGGCTCGCGGCAGCGGTGCTGCTCGCCGCGCGCCTGGATTACAGCGGGTCCATGCTGCTGACCGGCTATGTCGCGACGACCGGCAGCGCGTTTCTCCTCGGCTATGTCGAGCAGCGCGCCGCTGCGCGCCGGATGTATTACGTCCCGGTTGGCAACACCGGAATCGTCGAGGATACACCCCAGGTCGATTGGGTTCCGCTGGTCGCACCGGTCGTGCCGGATGATCCCACGGCATCGATCGTCGCCGATCTGCGCTCCGACCATTCCCCCGAATGGGAGCGGATGCTTGCGCAGGCGGCGATCGCGGGCATCCCGGTGTACCATACCAAGCAGCTGCGCGAATCGCTGACCGGCCGCGTGCAGATCGAACATCTGTCCGAGAACAGCTTCGGCTCGCTCCTTCCGGGGCTCGGGTATCGCGGCCTGAAGCGCGCGATCGATCTCCTCGCCAGCATCGTGGTGCTGCCGTTTCTGCTGATCCCGTTGATCATCGTCGCATTGCTGGTCCGCGCGAGCTCGTCCGGCCCGATCCTGTTCCGCCAGCGCCGCATGGGGTATCGCGGCATTCCGTTCGATATGCTGAAATTCCGAACCATGCTGGAGCGGCCGCTCGACGCCGATCGGGAATCGCGGGAATCGGCGATCACGCTGGACGGCGATGCGCGCGTGACCCGGGTCGGGCGATTTCTGCGCCGCTCGCGAATCGACGAATTGCCGCAGATCATCAACATCTTGCGGGGGGAGATGAGCTGGATCGGGCCGCGCCCCGAGGCGATGTCGCTGTCGGCCTGGTATGATAGCGAACTGCCGTTCTACACCTACCGGCACATCGTCCGTCCGGGGATCACCGGATGGGCACAAGTGAACCAGGGGCACGTCGCCGGGCTCGACGACGTGCACGTCAAGCTCCACTACGATTTCTATTACATCAAGTTCTTCTCGTTCTGGCTGGATCTGCTCATTTCGCTGCGGACCGTCGGTATCATGCTGACGGGCTTCGGCGCCAAATGATCAGCCGAACTGCACCGCCGCCAACACGATAAGGCCCAGAAGCGCGGCAACGATCAGCCCCACACGCCAGCGACCGCGCCGGTAAACCCTGGGCGTCGGATGCGGGTGACGGCGATCATACCGCCATAGCCGGCGTTGGACCGCACGTTGCTGCGCCATGTGGAGCCGCCGGCTTTCATCGAGCATGCGATCGTGCAGCGCGCGGGCGTTGGTGTCGGACAGGCAGTGATAGGCCTGCTGTACGTCGTGCAGCCGTGATTGCAGCCCGCTTTCGCTTCCGGGCATGTCCGGGTGGTAGCGCTTGCTCAGCCGAACGAACGCCGCGCGGATCGCGTGCGGCGACGCGTTTTGGGTGACGCCCAGAATTTGATAGTAATCCCGCTGCATCACGGATGGCGATGCGCCGCTGCAACCGCCGCGATGGCCGCCAGCCGTTGTCCCGTTGGTTCATGCGATGCCAGCAACGCGATTCCCAGGTCGGCGCCGCCGAGTTGTTGCAAGATCGCGGCGCCGCGAACGGGATCGAGCCCGGCGTCGAGCATGATCGTCGCGCCGAGCGAATCGGCCTCGCTTTCGGTCCGCCGGATGATCGCGCCGCTTTTTCCCAAGGTTCGGCCGATGCCTTTGCCGACGGCGCCGCTGCGCATGAGGACAGCGTGGCCAAGGATGTTGTGCGCCATTTCATGCGCGATGATGAACGCCAGCTCGTCGTCATTGTGCAGCAGGGACAGCAAGCCGGTCGTCAGGAAGACATGCCGCCCGTCGGCATAGGCATTGTGCTGTCCGGACCGCGCCAGATAGACCCGCGAGGGGCAGGCGAGCAGCGCGGCCATGCGCACGGCCACCGTACGGTTGTCCCGCAGCAGCGTCAGCGTGAGCGGCTGGACCTGCGCCAACAGATCGTCGATCGCATCGGCACGATCATGCGCCCGGGTTGCGCTGAAGGGGGCGGCAAGCCCCGATTCGGCGGGGAGTGCGACACCGTCGATTGCCAGCAGGATGTCACCGGGCCGAATGCCCGCCACCGCGGCCGGACTGCCCGGTACCAGCGCGCTCACGCCCGGTCCGCGATCGAGCGGAATTGCAGCGATCACACCGGCGCGATCGGCTTGGGCAAATTGGGAAAGATGCTGCAACACCAGGCCATGGATCGGCACTTGCGCCGTACAGCGGGAACGACCGGCGAGCGCGAGTCGGAAGGCGAGCGTGGCCACCCTGCCATCCTGTTCCCGCCCGGCCAGCGCGAGCGTGGCCGCGGGGGGTGCCTGCACGGCCGTGCGATTCGCGCTCTGAAGGTCGCCGGGCGGCACGCTCCAGACAAGCGCGGTCAACAGGGCGGACGTCGGCAAGGGCATGGGTTTCTATTGAGCACAAAAGCCGTGCTCACAATAAAAAAGGGGCCGCCCGACAATGTCGAGCGACCCCTTTTCCAGCTGAAAGCCGTAAGGCTTACGGGCTGGTGGGGCTGTCGTTGTTGCTTGCAGCAGCAACGATGCCACCAGCAATCGCGCCAACGGCGAGGATTGCGATGATCAGGCTCGAACCGGCGAGGGCGTTGTCGCCGTCAACGGTTTCGCCTGCCGGCTGCGTCAGTGGCGTAGCCACCGGAGCGGCCGCTGCCAACGTTGGCGCCGCGATCAGCGAGGCCGCCGTGAATGCCGTATAGAGACCCTTAAATTTCATGTTCATCTCCCTCCAGAACCAACCAGTTCCGAACTTGTGAGCCGCTATAGTCACTGGACATGAATTGTCCAGTCCCCAAAAAACGACGTGTGACAACCGCGTGCTTCGACGACTGCCCGATCCCAGCTAACCCAATTAAGGGTATAGAGTTCCACACTTATTTTAACGAAGCGCGGCGGACGCAGGGGCCCGGGGGGCAACGGCGCCACTTTTTTGGCCCGGCGTTGCCGCGCTGCAACACTTCGTGGTCCTGATCACAGTCCGTGATACGCGCGATACCAAGCCACGAATCGGGGAACGCCTTCCGCGATGGTGGTACGCGGTTCGTATCCGAGGTCGCGCCGAATCGCGCTGATGTCGGCGAACGTATCGCGCACGTCGCCGGGTTGCATCGGCAGCAGGCGGCGTTCCGCCGGCTTGCCGCAGGCCTGCTCGATCAGCGAGATCATCTCGCCCAGATCCTCCGACCGGCTGTTGCCGATATTGTAGATGCGGTGCGGGCTGATACTGCCGCCGGCCTTGGCCATGCCGTCGTCGGCCGGCGGATTGTCGAGGCAGGCGACGATCCCGCTGACGATGTCGTCGATATAGGTGAAGTCGCGCCGCATCCGCCCCTCGCCGAACACGTCGATCGGGCGCCCCTCGTAGATCGCCTTGGTGAACAGCCACATCGCCATGTCGGGGCGGCCCCACGGGCCATAGACGGTGAAGAAGCGCAGCCCCGTCTGCGGCAGCCGGTAGAGGTGCGCATAGGTCTCGCTCATCAACTCGTCCGCCTTCTTGGTCGCGGCGTAAAGCGACAGCGGCTGGTCGACGCGGTCCTCGACGCGGAAGGGGAGCGTGTCGTTGCCGCCATAGACCGAGGAGGAAGAGGCATAGACCATCTGCTCGACCTTCCGGTGCCGCGCGACCTCGAGCA
The DNA here is from genome assembly GCF_022662475.1 of Sphingomonas sp. TREG-RG-20F-R18-01. Lineage (GTDB taxonomy): Bacteria > Pseudomonadota > Alphaproteobacteria > Sphingomonadales > Sphingomonadaceae > Sphingomonas. The sequence continues at coordinate 133,501 of NZ_JAKNQQ010000002.1, read as the reverse complement.
GGTTGAGATGCCCCGCAAGGTTGGACTGCAGATAGGCGCGTGGATTCTCGATCGAGTAGCGCACCCCGGCCTGCGCGCCGAGATGGACGATGCGGTCGAACTGCTGGCCGTCCAGCGCACCGTCGAGCGCTTCATGGTCGGAGAAATCGACCTGCGCAAAGGTGAACGCCTCGCCGGATTCGGCCAGCAGCGCGAGCCGCGCGTGCTTGAGCGTGACGTCGTAATAAGCGTTGAGGCTGTCGATCCCGATTACGGTATCGCCGCGCGCGAGCAGCACCCGCGCGACGTTGAAACCGATGAACCCGGCGACGCCAGTGACGAGAATCCGCATGCGATCACTCCTGTTGATGCGGGGCCTCGTAGAGAAGGAGGGGGCGGGTCGGCAAGCGGATGGTGTTACGCCTTGTGGCGCAGCCACACGAACAGGTTCTTGGGATCGCGGCGTTGGTACAAGGGCCGCACGAGTTCCTTTGCAACCTTGCGTAGACGGGTGAGGGCCAAGGTGTTGCGATGGCGCAGGAACGCAAACAGGTGCCAGAGGCCGGGGGTAACGATCTCGAGACCTGCCGCCGCCGCCATGGCTTCCAACGACCCGTATGTATAAGTGTTGACATGTTCCAATGGCTGGACGGGAATGATGCTCGCATAGTCTCCCGCGTAGGTTCCCTGTTCCAGCGAGGTGATGATGGCATCGGCCGTGTCGCCGGATGGAACCGATATCTTCACGATCCCACCCGGCGACAGCGACTGTTTCAGCCGACGCAGCAGCGCAAGCGGTTCAATGACATGCTCGAATACCTGTTCGGTATTGATGAAGTCGAATTGCAACGTCGAGATTTCATCGTCGGTGACGGATTTCACCTTATGGTGCCGAGCGAATTCCATGCGCGGTTCGGACAGGTCGCTGCCATAGGACTGGCAGCCCAACGCGACCGCGATACGCGGCCACAAGGCCCAGCCCATGCCGTAATCGAGGGTTCGCAGATCCTTCAGCGGCTTTCCGAGGAAAGAGGCCGCAGCCATGATTTCATGCGCATCGCGCGAGAGCGGGATGGCATTGATGTCCTCGCGATAGCTTGCGATGTCCTGATCCGGGTTGCCCGGTTCCTCGACCCAATAGGTGTAGAGATCGGAAAGCAGGGCATTGCCTCCGACATCTCCCTGAAAGGTCAGTCCGCAGGCCCGGCAGCGCTCAAGCCGATACCGACCGTCAGCCAGACGGGACGGATCGACGCCGTAGTAATCCCGTACGAACGTTCCAATGCCGCCCTCTGAAAACGGCGTCTCGTACAATTTCCGCACGTCGGGTGATCCACAGCCAGGACAGGCGTCGCGCGTTACAAAATCATAGGTCGTCGGGCCGGTGTCCGTGATCATGCCGATTTCCTTTCGATCGGTGTCCGCCGATCATCCCACCCATAGACCGGGTTGCGCCTCGTAGAGAAGGAGAGAGCGGATCGGCAAGCGGGATGACGGCCCACACGGCATTCGCAGCGGCATCAACCCAGCATGGAGGGCTATCCGCCTGGATCTGCAGCCGATATCACAGCCGTACCATAGAACAGGAACGGACCTGGCGATGATGAAGCAAGACGCTGCACGGTCATCGTCCGGTTCTCGCGGCCTGCTGCGGCGACTGGCCATGATGGCGGCTGCACTCGTGCTGCCGCAGCCTGCGCTCGCGCAGCTGGCGGGGCGCCACGGCGCGGACGATCTGGCGATCACGCATGACGGCACGGCGCTCGCGGTGATCGTGGTCGCGCCCGATGCAGGCCCGTGGGAGAAGCGCGCAGGCAGCGACCTGCAGAAATATATCGGCCTGATGACCGGTGCCATGCCGCAGATCGTCGCGACGCTCCCGGCGGGCGCGCACGACGGCGCGATCGTGCTTGGCAAGGCGGCGGTCGCGGCGGACCGGCGGGTCGCGGCCCGGCTCACCGCGACCGCAAAGCCGCATCCGCTCGTCCAGGGCGATGCGATCGTCGCGCTGCGCGCCGGCAACCGGTTGTATCTCGCGGGCAGCAATGACGAATCGAGCTATTTCGCGGCGTCCTGGCTGCTCCAGCAATGGGGCTGCCGCTGGTATCTGCCGACCGCGTTCGGCGAGGTCGTGCCGCAGCACCGCGACCTCAGCGTCGGCACGCTGTCCTTCGCTTACGCGCCGCCCTTCGAGATCCGCCATTACTGGACCGCGTGGAACGGCAGCGAGGACGGGGCGGAAGAGTTCCGGCACCGCAATTTCATGTCGCTCGCGCGCCTGCCCGGTAACGGGCAGGCGCTCGACGCCTATACCACGGACATTGCTCCGCCGGGCGGGACCGCGTTCAACGTGCCCTTCTCGGCGGAAGCGACCGCACGGCATATCGTCACGCAGATCGCGCCTTCATACCGCAAGGGCACGTCGGTCTCGCTCGCGATCGCGGACGGGCGCTACCAGAATGACGACCCGGGCGACCGCGCGCTCGTGACGGAATACGACCGCTCCATGCTGCGCCCGTCGCTGACCGATGCGATGATGACGCTCTACAACCGCGTCGCCGCGACGCTGCGGCACGACGCTCCCGACAGCAAGGCGCTGATCGGCGGGCTCGCCTATGTCAACGTGACGCTCCCGCCGCGGATCGTGACCAAGGCCGAGCCCAACCTCGCGATGTGGATCGCGCCGATCGACATCGACCCCAACCATACGATCGACGACCCGCGTTCCCCGCCACGCCAGGCGTATGGCGCGATGGTCGATCGCTGGGCGAAGGTGATGGACGGGCGGCTGGCGATCTATGATTACGACCAGGGGATGCTGGTGTGGCGCGACCTGCCCGACCCGTCGCAGGACGTGTTCGCGCGCGACGTCCGGCATTACGCGAAGCTCGGGATCCTCGGGATCGGCACGGAGAGCCGTGGCGCCTATGCGACGACCTTCCTCAACCTGTTTTTCCGCGGGCAATTGATGTGGGACCCGAACGCCGACGTGGGCGCGATGCTCAAGGACTTCTACCCCGCCTTCTACGGCCCCGCCGCGCCCGCGATGGCGGACTATTGGGGGGCGATCTTCGCCGCGTGGCGCGACACCGGCGTCACCGAGCATGAGGCGATGGCCGCACCCGCGATCTACACCCCCGCGCTGGTCGCAAGACTTGCCCCCGCGCTCGACGCGGCCGAGGCGGCGTTCGCGACCGCCAGGGGGACGAGTGCCAAGGGGACAACGGGGCGCGACGCGGACGTGATCGCGCAGCGGCTGCGTTTCACCCGGCTGAGCTTCGAGGTGATCCGTAACTATGTCGCGATGATCGACGCAAGCGCGACCCGCGGCGATTATGCCGCGGCGGTCCGGGCGGGCGAACAGGCGCTCGCGGCGCGCCAGCAGCTCGCAACGCTGAGCCCTATCTTCACCACGCACGTTGTCGGGGTCGAGGCCGAGAAACCCGACGGCGGCCCGGCGTGGTTCCCGGGCGAGGTGGAGCAACTGAGGGGGCTTGCCGCGCTGACCGACGGGCGCAAGGGGCAGCTGATCGCCAAACTGCCGCTCGCCTGGTCGTTCGCGTTGCGCGATCCCGTGCCGGCCGGGTGGCGCTATACCGGCGAAGTTGGTGGGGCGGGGCCGTGCCGTGGTGGGATCGCGCCGGAGCCCGCGCCGCGGATAGTGCGGAGCGACCTCTACCTCCAGGGGCAGGGGGTACTGCGCCCGGGCGGGGCGAACGACCTCGGCTTCTATTGCGAGGCGACGCAGATCGATCTCGCCCCGGCGGACGTCGCGCGGAGTCTTCATTTGATGCTGCCGGGGCTGTTCAACGAGGCGTGGCTGTATGTCGACGGCAAGCTCGTCGCGCATCGCGGCTATCCGGAGCCATGGTGGAACGGCGATTACCGGCGTGACTGGGACGTCGACCTGTCGGGGCTGGTCGCGGCGGGGGGGCATACGATCACGATCGGCGGGTTCAACCCGGTGCATTTCGCGGGGCTGTTCCGCCGGCCGTTCCTGTATCGGCCGGGTGCGGGGTGAGGGGGTAAGCCGTTACCCCCCGGTTTCAGGAGGCCTGCTTCCAGTCGATCACCGCTGGGGTTTCCTGTTCGGCATGCCACGCCTGGAACATCAGCACCGCCCACAAGGCCGCCGTGGCATCGCGCCGACCCGACAGATGGTCGCGCCAGCGTGCCTGCACCGCAGTCGCGTCGAAATAGCCCTCGGCAGCGAGCCGCGCCGGGGCGAGCAGCTCTTCTGCCCACGGTCGCAGCGGCCCGCGCAGCCAGCTGCCGATCGGGATCGCGAACCCGGCCTTCGGCCGTTCGAACAGCGCGCGCGGCGCATGGCGGTAGAGCAGCTCGCGCAGCACGTGCTTGCCGCGCCCGTCCTTGATCTTCATCGCCAGCGGAATGCGCGCGGCGACCGCGGCGACGCGGTGGTCGAGGAACGGCACGCGCGTCTCGAGGCTGACCGCCATCGCCGCGCGATCGACCTTCACCAGAATGTCGTCGGGCAGGTAGCTGGTCGCATCGCAATACATCATCCGCAGCGCATCTGGCGCGCCCGGGAACACGTCCATGTCGAAACCGGCCGCACCGCGTGACCCCAGCACGGGGGACGGCTCGAAGCTCCATTCGTCGAGAAAGCTCGTATAGACGTCGTCGAAACGCCGCGCGCCCCCGGCGACGCGCAACGCCTTCTGGATCTTCGCGCCGAAATGCGGGGGGCGGTTCCCCGGCAGCGCGTTCCACAGGCGCGGCGGAAGCCGACTGAGCGGGGCGCTCGCCGCGGCGCGGAGCGGGCGCGGGAGGAGGCTCAGCCGATCCCACAGCTGCGGCGCGGCGAAATGGCGGTTGTAGCCCGCGAACAGCTCGTCCCCGCCATCGCCGGACAGCGCGACCGTGACCTGTTCCTTGGCGAACCGGCTGACCAGATGCGTCGGGATCTGCGAGGAATCGGCGAACGGTTCGTCATACATCGCGGGCAGCTGCGGGATGACGTCGCGCGTCTCCGCGACCGAGACGTAGCGCTCGTTGTGGATCGTGCCGAAATGCCGCGCGACCTCCTTGGCATATTCGGCCTCGTTGAAGCCGGCTTCCTCGAAGCCGATCGAGAAGGTCCGCACCGGGGTTGCCGAGTGGCGCTGGTACAAGGCGACGACGCTCGACGAATCGATCCCGCCCGACAGGAACGCGCCGACCGGGACGTCCGCCATCGCCTGTCCCGCGATCGCCGCGCCGAGCGCATCGTCGAGCGCGGTGATCGCGTCCTCCTCGGTGCCGATCGGATCGGCGGCGCCCGCCGCCAGCACGTCGCGATACGACCAGTAGCGCGTCAGGGTCAGCCCGCCGCTGCGCCCTTCCGCCGGCGGTGCGCCCGGCGCGACCCCCGCCGCCTCGGGCACGACCGACAGGATGCAGCCCTGTTCGAGCTTGTAGATGTCGCGGTAGATCGAGCGCGGGGCAGGCACGTAGGTGCGCGCCGCAAACGCGCCGAGCGCATCGCGGTCGACCGGATTGGCGAAGCGCGGGTGCGCACGCAGCGCCTTGAGTTCGGATCCGAACAGGAAGTCGCCGCCAACCCAGCCGTAATACAGCGGCTTTTCACCGAACCGGTCGCGCGCTAGATGCAGCACGCGGTCGCGCCGGTCCCACAGCGCGATCGCGAACATGCCGACGCAGCGCGGCAGCGTCGCCTCCAGCCCCCAGGCGGCGATCGCGGCGACCAGCGTCTCGGTGTCGCTATGCCCGCGCCACTGCGCGCCGTGCCCGGCCGCGTCGAGCTCGGCGCGGATCGCACGGTGGTTGTAGATCTCGCCGTTGAACGCGATCATCCAGCGCCCGTCGTCCGACGCCATCGGCTGGTGGCCAAGCGGCGACAGGTCGACGATCGCGAGGCGGCGATGCCCGAGCACGATGCCGGCCTCGACATCCTCCCACCGCCCGGAATCATCGGGGCCGCGATGCGCGAGCGGCCGCGTCATCAGCTCAACCGGGAAGCGAGCCGTCCTCGAACCGAAGATCGCTCCTGCGACGCCACACATGGTTATTCTCTGCTCGTGTCGGGAGCCCGTTCGCTTCGCATGTCGCGGCCCCGACCGCAATGGCGCAGGGGCATGGGAAGGACACGAGCGGGTGTTCTTGTGCGTCTTCGCGATGACCGATAAGGGCAGCTTTCCGACCGTCAGGTCACGGGCAACGGCGGGGACCGTTCATGTCAGTTAGCTTGGCCGGTACAGGATGGAACATCCTTCGCGGCGTCTTCGTCATCACCCCTGCGGCGATGCTACCCGCGACCCGCGAGAGGGGGCCACAGTGACGATGGACCCGGCGCAGCCGCTCGTCAGCGTGGTCATCCCTGCCTATAATCATCAGGATTTTGTCGAGCGGTCGATCCGTAGCGTGCTCGATCAGACCTACCATCCGGTCGAGTTGATCGTCGTGGACGACGGCTCCCCCGATGCCACGCTGGCAGTGATCGAACGTGTCCACCAGGAGACGGGGGGCGCGTTCACCATGCTGACCAAGCCGAACGGCGGGGTGGCGTCGACCCTCAACGAAGCTATTCGGCATGCGCACGGCAAATACATTGCCATCTTGGCGTCCGACGACCGTTTCCTGCCGGAAAAACTGGCGCGGCAGGTCGCCCTGTTCGAGCAAGGTCCACCGGAGGTGGGGGCAGTTCATTGCAACGGCTATGACGAGACGCTGGCCGGCGATGCGGTGCTTCTGACCGGTAGTTACGTGCCCGCCGAAGGGGCATGCCTGCGACAATTGATTGCGCGCGGCGTGACGGCAATCGCCTCCAGCGTGATGGTCAGGCGGGAAGCCTATGACCGAACGGGCGGCTTCGATGAGACCCTGGTTGGCGAGGATCTCGATTTCTACGCGGCGGTCGCAGCGCAAGGGTATGAGTTTCGGTACGACCCAAGTCCCCTGATGGTGAAGACGGCGGCGCCCGACAGCTTGGGCAGCAAGGTCGAACTGTTCTTCGATGACCCGTTCAAGACGCTCGCCAAGTATCGCGATCGGTTCACGCCCACCGAATATCGGGCGATGGAAGACGGGTTTTATGCGGGCATGGGGCGCGCAGCGGCGGGTGTTGGAAAACATCGCATGTCGTGGCGCGCGTACCGGACGCTTGCGCAGCGGCGCCGTAATCCGTCTCCCATGCTGGAATTCGCCGTCCGCAATAGCCGTCACCTGGTGCTGTCGGCAATTCCGCGGTCGTGGCGCGCGCGGCTCAAGCAATGGAGGACCGACGTTCGTACGTCTCGCGCGGCGACCCGGTTACCGCCCGCTTCGATCCTGTAGCGGCGCTGCCGGATTGCCGATGACAACCGCGTCATCGGCGACGTCGCGCGTAACCACGGCACCGGCCCCGATCATCGCGCGTTCGCCGATGACCAGCCCGGGCAGAATGATCGCGCCCGCGCCGATGCTCGCCCCCCGCTTTACCACCGTTCGCGGATAAGATTCCGGATGAACTTTTGACCGGGGCCGTTTGTCGTTGGTGAAGGTCGCATTGGGGCCGCAGAAGACATCGTCCTCAAGGACGATCCCATCCCACACGTAGACGCCGCTTTTCAGCGTAACACGGTCACCCAGCACGGCGCCGCCCTCCACCAGCGTATGGGCGTTGAGATTGCAGTTACAGCCGATCCGGGCGCCGGCCAACACGACGGCGAACTGCCAAACGGTTGTGCCTTCCCCGATACTGCAGTCCTGAACACATGCGAGAGGGTGTATCACCGGGTCATTCCTCGTTGCCACATCATGCTTCATCCAAGGGACGGCGAATGTCCGCTGGTATGCTCTGAATCGCGGATGTCCCGCAGCACGCCAAGATAGTCGCGCACGGCGCGATCCAGCGAGCAATGCTCGACTCCGACGCGCCGGGCCGCATCCCGCAGGGCGGATCGATCGGCGCGGACGCGGTCGATGACCCAGTCTGCGCCCGCGGCATTGCCAGCGGCACTGTCGAAGAAGACACCGGCGCTCGAGGCCGCGCGGTTGTCCCCGATTTCGGGATTGCCAATGACCGGCAGCCCGCACAGCAGATATTCGGCGACTTTGACGGGCGCCACTGCCTGCATGGAGAAGCTGGGCGTACGGAACGCGATACCGACATCTGCCGCCGCGAGATAGCGGGGTACATCGGCCGGCGCGCTTCGCATGATGGTAAAGGTCCCGTCCACGCATCCTGCCGCAGCCAGGGCGGACGCGGCGTCCGTTGGCGACCCGGACAGCACGAGCAGCCGCGCGGCGTGGTCACGCTGGCGAACGTGGCGGAGCAGGTCCGCCGCTTGGTCAAGTCGGTATTGTGGTCCGACCGACCCGGCGTAGACCAACACCGTTGCATCCGCGGGCAGCCCCAGTTCGTCGCGAACGGCCAGGCGCGTCGTGGCATCGCCGGGGTGGAAGGCCGCGACGTCCCGCCCGTTCGTGACGATATGAAATCGTTGGCTTCCCACCGGCGGGCCGGCGCGGGCCAGGAGAATGTCGCACGCGCGGGGGGATCGCGCCAGCACCGCCGTCGAGCGCCTGATGATCTGCGCTTCCACATCGCGCAGGATCCGGTACACAGCACCCTCGGGCCTCAAACCGGCGAAATCGACGCGTTCGTCGGCCTGCAGGCCGTCGGCATCGAAAACGATCGGACGATCGAGCCCCCGGGCCGCAAGCGTTGCGAGCGCTGGCATCAAGCTGCGGGGCATGACGAGATCCGAGCCGAAATGGCGCGCCGCAGCGGTGATCGCCCGCCCGCCGGCAAGGGCCGTTGCAAAGGGGCCAAGGCCACCGACGCCACGCCAGATCGGTCGCGCGCGATACCCGATGCCGCTCGCCGTGCAGACGGACCGAACCTTTTCCGCCTGGGCAGCGTCACCCCACCGGAATTGGAGGATGTCCACCGGAAAACCGTGAGCGGCAAGGCCCTCGAAAATAGGTACGAAAAGACTTTCGACATAGCTAACCTGCGGGCCGTCCCAGGTTACGAACAAGGTTCTCATCGGGCTGGTCCGGTACGGACGAATTGCTGTCCACGGGCGATCGTTGCCCGCACCCCTGGGCTTAGCAGACGCACTGCGGCCCATTGCCGCATCCATGGCTGACGCGCACGCATCGTTGCAGCGAGTTTCGCGCGCCACCGGAGCGAGGACCAGGCCGCTTGCGCGTCATAGAAGGCAAGGTCGCGATCGACGATCGTCATTGCGACCGTGCCGGCATGGCCCGAGGCGACCGCTTGATCCCTGAACGACTGCACCGCGTCCCGATAGAACGCCGCCCGTCGGTAGTTCTGCTGATCGGCCGCGATGACATCGGATTTCAGGACGCGGCTGCGCGTGCCATAGTTCGTGGCGGAGCCATCGTGCTGCCGATAGGATACGAGCGGTTGGTCGACATAGGCGATCGTCTGGCCCAACAGCGTCAGGATCAGGGTCAGCCACGTATCCTCGAACAGGACGCGGGTCGCCGGCCGCGGCAAGGCGAGCAACCGGTCGCGTTGATAGGCCGATGAAGCGCCGTGGATCGACACGAGGTCTCGCCCGGGGAAATAGTCGTGCAGCGGCAGCCAGGAATCGTCAAACCGGTGATGCGGATCGATGACCACGCCGTTGTCGTCGATGATTTGGTAGGCCGAAAAAACGGCGCTGCTCGGTGCGCGCTGCCATGTCCGCGCTAGCGTCTCGGCGCGTTCCGGCAGCGACATGTCGTCGCCGGCGGCCACGACCAACAAGGCGCCGGTTGCGAGCTCCGCAACATCGAACAGGTGATGCAGCGTCCCAAGATTGCGCGGGGTCTGGCGAACGATGACGCTGTGCGGTCCGCGGTACCGCGCCGCCACCGCGCGTGCGACGGCCAGCGTGTCGTCGCTCGAGCCATCGTCGCTGACGATGATCTCGATCGGATCCCCGGTCTGGCGCAAGGCGGCCTCAAGCGCGGCGCCGACATGCTGTTCCTGGTTGAAGCACAGGATGCACAGCGTCACGCTGGGCCGGGCGCGTTCCGCATCGGCCGTCATCGCACCGCTCCGGGGCGTAACCGGCGATCGAGCCAGGACGGCAAGGGCAATTCCATTCGGTGAACCTCACGCCATGCGATCGCCAGGGTCACGCCGCATGCCGCCAGGCTGGCGAGCATGCCCGCGGCCATCGACCAGTGCGAAACGACGACCAAGGCCGCCAGTCCGGCTGCCAGAACGATCGCCCAGACCAGGATATCCCGGTCGATCCGAATGCCGTGCCGCCCGACCAGGGTCGCCGAGACGGTGACGGCCAGAAGCTGGGCAATGACATAACCGATCCCTGCGCTTTCCAGGCCGAGGAGAGGGTAGAGGGCCCAGACCAGTCCCACGATCGAAAGATCAAACGCGAGACCGGCCAGGACGTATCCGCTCGTGGTATTGATGGCCAGGAGCACAAAACCGATCGCCCATGCATGCAGCTTGAAGACGTCGCCGACGATTTGCCATTGCAGGATCGACGCAGCGCCCGAAAAGCTGCTGCTGTACAAGACCAGGACGATCAGCGGGGCAAACCCTACCGCTAGCGTCAGAACCGGCCCAAGGAACAGCAAGCCGATCCGGATCTGCTGATTCATGATTTCGGCGATGGCTTGCGGAGACCGGATGACGGCGGTCAAACGAGGGTAATAGTCGACCACCATCGCCGACAATACGATCGTAAGGTTGACGTTCGACAGCGTCCAGGATGCCTGGAACAATCCCGCCGCCCCGAGTCCGTCCTGTGCCGTGATCACGGACCGAAGCGTCAACTGGCTGATGCTGGTAATGAAATTGGCGATGGCAAGTCCGAGCCCCATCACCACCAGACCGCGCCATTCCGTGAGGATCCAGCCGCCGAACCCTTGCCACGGCGACCGTTCCAGGCTGCGCGAGAAGAGGAGGGTCAGGGCAATTCCCGAGACGGGCACGGCCAATATGGCAACGTACAGGCCCAGGACACCCAGCATATAGACCGCGAGGATTGCGACGATCGCGGAAAGCATTGCCCCGAGCAGACGGATATAGGCGATCGCTCCAATTCGTCCGGAAACCTGGAGCAGGATCAGCTGAACGCTGTTCAAGGTATTGAGCGCGACGGCAAGCGCGATCCAGGGAAAGTCGAGCTCGTTCTTCAGCGCTGGCGTGGCGGGGACGTAATAGAAGCGCTCAAACGCCCAAAACACCGAACCGCCGACGATCGTCGCCAGCCATGCAAAGATCCACAAGGCAGTGACGGCGCGGGCGCGTTCGACACTGTCGGGCGGCGTCGATCCGACCTGACGGACGCCGCTTGCCCAGAGGTTCAGTCCGGCAATGGCGGTTCCGGTCATGAACAAGGTATTGAGCACCCCGAACAGGCCGATACCGGCGGGGCCTGCCAGAAGCGCGATCGCCTTGCTGCGCGCGAGGCCGAAGACCAGCGAGCCGACCGTCGCACCCCCGACGATCGACGTCGACTTCAGGATTTGACGATAGGAAGCCTTGGCGTCGCTCAAGCCGCGGACCAATCCCGGATCGCGGCGATGACCGTATCCACCTGCTCGAACGGCATGTGCGGCCCGATCGGCAAGCTCAGGATCTCGCCGGCCAGACGCTCGGCGATCGGCAGGTCCGCCTGCGCCGCCGCGCTGTCGGCATAGGCCTGCTGGCGATGCGGCGGGATCGGGTAATGGATCAGCGTCTGGATGCCCTGCGCGGCAAGATAGGCCTGCAAGCCGTCACGGTCCTGCGATCGCACGACGAACAGGTGCCAGACCGGGTCGGCCCAGTTCGGGACGTGCGGCAGGATCAGGCCGGTGTCGGCCAGCGCCGCCAGATACCGGGCCGCAATCGCGCGACGATGATCGTTCCAAGCGTCGAGCAGCGGCAGCTTCACGGCGAGCGCGGCGGCATGAAGCGGATCGAGCCGCGAATTGACCCCACGCTCTGCGTTGACGTAGCGCCGCTCCGAACCGTAATTGCCGAGCGTACGAACGCGCGCCGCGAGTTGGGCATCGTTGCACGTCACCGCACCGCCATCCCCCAGCGCTCCGAGATTCTTGCTCGGGTAGAAGCTCCAGGCCACACCGTCGCCATGCCCGCCGATCGGGTGCCCCTTGTACCGGGCGCCATGCGCTTGCGCGGCATCCTCGAACAGTTTGATGCCATGCCGGCGACAGATTTCGAGCAGTGGATCGAGATCGGCTGGCTGGCCATACAGATGCGTGACGAGAACCGCGCGCGTACGTTCGGTGATCGCCCGCTCTACCCGGGCAACATCCAGATTGTGGGTCGCGGGATCGGGTTCCACCGCGACGATGGTCGCGCCCACCATGTCGACGGCCAACCAGGTCGCGATGAAGGTATTGCTCGCCACGATCACTTCGTCGCCCGGGCCGATTCCGGCGGCACGCAGCAATAGGTGCAGCGCATCGAGGCCATTGCCGACCCCGACACAATGGTCCGCCTGGCACGCCGCCGCGAACATCCGTTCGAACCGCTGCACTTCCGGGCCGCCGATGAACCAGCCGGAATCAAGGATGCGGGCGACCGCTTCGTCCATTTCCGGTTTGACGCTGGTATAGGCCGCTGCGAGGTCGAGGAACGGAACGGTCATGACATGTCTCCGGATCCTCGCCCGACGATCTGGCGGAATGCCTGATAATCGCGGATATAGTCGGCTTCGTCATAGGGCTCGCTGGCCAGTACGAGCAGTACGCAGTCCGGGCTGAAATCATGCATCTCGCGCCAGATCGGCGAACCGATCTGCAAGCCGCGATCGGGTCGATCGAGCAAGACCTCGCAGCGCTGCGACCCGTCGTCGACGACCATCGTACACGATCCCGCCACGCAAATTGCAAGCTGTTGCAACGCATGATGCGCATGGAATCCGCGCGCCGTGTCTGCAACCGTTCCGTAGATATAATAAACCCGCTGGACCGCGAATGGCAATTCCGGTCCCTGTTCGATCGCGATCAGACTGCCCCGCGCATCGCCGCGCACCTTCAGGTCGATCAGCTTGCAGCTCTCCGGCAGAGCGGTCACGCGGTGGCTCCCAGAGCTTCGGTCGGACTGCAGGCTTTGCCAGAGGTAGGTATGTCGCTGTCGAAAACCCCACACCCTGTCGGTCCGAAGTCGCTGTGTCCGACAGGGGTGAGCATTGCTATCACTTATGAAATTCCCGGGAGGTGCGCCTTTAGAGCAGCAGTCAAGCGAACACAACAATCGCTCGGCGCGCTCTATCGACGGCGCATGACGGCCTGTTCGAATACGTCGCGGACGCGCGGTTCCTGCGACGCCAGCGAATAGCGTTCGATTACGCGGCGGCGCCCGGCCTGCCCGAACCGCTGTCGTAAAGCCGCGTCGTCGAGCAAACGTTGCAGCGCTGTCGTCCAGTCTTCGGGGTCGACGGCAAGGAACCCGGTTTGGCCGGGTTCCACGATCTCGCTGTTGACCCCGACCGGGGACGCGATCGTAGGCAGACCGCAGGCCATGTACTGGATCAGCTTATAGCCGCATTTGCCGCGTGCCCAGCGTTCGTCGGGCAAGGGCATGACGCCGATGTCCATATCCTGGACCGATGCCACTTCGCTGGCCTCGGTCCAGTTGCGGTTCTCGACTCCCTGCCAGCGGTCCCCTGCCGGCCCGGCCCCCACGGCGAGGAAGCGTGCGCCATTCTCGGCGATCTGGGGCAGGATCGTGGGCAGGATCTGCTCGGCGTAGCGCCACGTCGAAGGCGATCCAATCCAGCCGACCGTCAGCGGCCGTTCGATAGCGGGGGCGGCGGCGGGATGGGGAGCGGGACGATAGACATCGGTGTTCACGACGGTTGGAACGATGGTGACGTTCGCATTCACGGCGCTGACGTAATTCGCCAGATACGCGTTCCCAACGGTAATCGCCGCCGCGCGTTTCAGGAGGGGCAGCATCTTCCCGCCGAGCAGCGTTCGAACCGCGCTCCGCGCATTGTCGTCGTACATATGGAAGATCGCGTCGTCCAAGTCGACGATGATCGGCTTGCTGGATGCCGTCCAGAGGAGTTCCAGTGCGCCCGGCATGTAGGGCAGGATCTCATATTGGACCCACACCAGATCGAACGTGCCGAGCCGGAGCAGGGTCGCGAGCCGCCTGGCATAGGCACGCAGGATATCGGCCGGCCGGATCGGTTTGCCGATCGCCAGGCGCGCGACATGGTCGTCGTCGAAAAATGGTGCGGCCGTGACCGAAATTCCTGCCGCGGCGAGCACCGGCTCGAACTGCACCAGGCGCTGCCGCGTGCTGGCGGCCAGCGTGCCGTATTTGGTGAGGGCGAGGACGCGCATCACGCCTGTTTCCTTCCGGTCGCGGTGTCCCCTGCAAGGCCTGGGCAAATGGTTTGCGGGTTGCCGTCCCTCGACCGGACGCGGCTGGCAGGACCAGGTCGCGCAGAAGAGAACCGTGTACGCAGCGATCCTGGGTCTGTCATGCACGCTAACTGGTTCAAGGGATGTCGATTGGCAATGATCCACCGGACTTTCGCGCGAGATCCCTGCTGTCAGCGGTTTCAAACGCATATCGGATGCTCAGGTCGGCCTTTTATTGCTGGTGATTGCTGGACGGGCTGCCGCTGCGCGGGAGTCAGGGGAGTGCGGAACACAGGTCCGTCACCGGGCGTGGGCTGGCATCGGCGCGCTTGTGCAAATGCAACGCTTTGAAAGTTCAGTTGTCGATCGAACTTTCGAACGCTAAGGGCTGCCAGATAGCTTGAAATTGCGGGAAATTGGGCGACAGATGAAAGCAATTTTGCTCGCGGGCGGGTTGGGAACGCGTCTTGCCGAAGAAACCGGTTCACGCCCCAAACCGATGGTCGAGATCGGCGGTCGGCCGATCCTGTGGCACATCATGAAGTCCTATTCCCAGCACGGCATCGACGAATTCGTGATCTGCCTTGGGTACAAGGGCTATCTGATCAAGGAATACTTCGCCAACTACGCGCTTCACATGTCGGACGTCACGATCGACATGCGCGGCGGGGTGACCGAGGTTCACCGGAACATGGTGGAGGACTGGCGCGTCACGCTCGTCGATACCGGCGAAGCGACGATGACCGGCGGGCGACTCAAGCGCGCGATGCAGTATCTCGGCGATGACGACACCTTCTGCCTCACCTATGGTGACGGCGTCGGCAACGTCGACGTTTCCGCGTCGATCGCGGCGCATCGCCAGCACGGCAAGCTGGCGACGGTCACTGCGGTCCGTCCGCTCAGCCGGTTCGGCCAGCTCGACCTGGATGGCGATCGCGTCACCGATTTCGTCGAAAAGCCGGTCGAGGAAGGGGGCTGGATCAATGGCGGTTTCTTCGTGTTGAACCGCGGAGTCGAATCGTACATCGAGGGCGATGCCACCACATGGGAGCGGCAGCCGATGGAACGCCTCGCCCGCGAGGGGCAGTTGAACGCCTATTTCCACGACGGTTTCTGGCAGCCGATGGACACGCTGCGCGATCGCCAGCTGCTCGAGAGCCTGTGGGAAAAGAACGCCGCACCGTGGCGCACATGGGGCTGAACCGTTCGTTCTGGACGGGGCGGCGCGTCCTCGTCACCGGGCATACCGGGTTCAAGGGATCCTGGCTGACGCTCATGCTGCAGGCGCTGGGCGCGAAGGTCCACGGCCTTGCGCTGGATCCGCCGACCGCGCCGAGCATGTTCGATTTGCTCGGGCTGGCCTCGGTCTGCGACCACCGGGTCGGCGATATCCGCGACCTGGCGACGGTCGAGGCCGCCTTTGCGGCGGTCGACCCGGAGATCGTGATCCACATGGCCGCGCAGCCGCTGGTGCGTTTTTCCTATGACGATCCGGTCGGCACCTATGCCACCAACGTGATGGGCACGGTCCATGTGCTCGACGCCTGTCGGCGCGCGCCCAACCTGCGCGCGGCGGTGATGATCACCACCGACAAATGCTATCAGAACAACGGTTGGGTGTGGGGATATCGCGAAACCGACCGGTTGGGTGGCGCGGACCCCTATTCCAACAGCAAGGCGGCCTGCGAGCTGGTCGTCGACGCTTATCGCCAGAGCTATTTCGGCGCCGCCGCGCCCCACCGGGTGGCGCTCGCGTCCGCGCGCGCCGGCAACGTGATCGGGGGCGGGGACTTTGCGCTCGACCGGCTGGTCCCCGATGCGATGCGCGCGTTTGCGGCGGGCCAGTCGCTGATGATCCGCAATCCCCTGTCGGTCCGTCCCTGGCAGCATGTGCTCGAGCCGCTGGCAGGGTATCTGCGGCTGGCGGAGGTGCTATGGGACAATCCGGATGCGGCGACCGGGTGGAACTTCGGCCCGCGTCCGGACGAAAGCGCATCGGTCGAGCGCGTCGTCGACACGCTGGTCGGGCTGTGGGGAGAGGGCGCCGCCTGGGTGCAGGACGCGGCCGAGCATCCGCACGAGGCCGCCACGCTCAAGCTGGATTCCACCAAGGCCGCGATCGAGCTCGGATGGCAGCAGCGGCTCCCGCTCGAGGAGGCGTTGCGGCTGACCAGCGCGTGGTACGCCTGTTACCACCAGCATGGGGCGCTCGAGCGGCTGACCCGCGACCAGGTCGAGACCTATCTTGGCCTCGACTAGCCCGGCTGCCACCCCCTGGCTTGGCGCGGAGCGACGTCGCTTCCTCGTCTTCCTGGCGGTGGGGGGGCTCAACACGCTCGTTGGCTATGGTCTGTTCGGCCTGTTCCTGTGGCTCGGGCTCGCGCCGATCGCGGCGCTTGCGGTGGCGACGGTCGGCGGAGTCCTGTTCAACTTCCAGTCGATCGGCCGCATCGTCTTTGCCGATGGGACGATGCGCCGGCTGCCGGCATTCATTGCCGTCTATACGGTCCAGTTCGCGGTGAATGCGGGCGCCCTGACCCTTTTGCGGAGCGCGGGACTGAGCCCGATGCTGGCGCAGGCGGTGATGGTACCGTTGCTCGCCGTCGGCAGTTTTTTCGCGATGCGCCGCTTTGTCTATGCCGGTGGTGCGCCGCGGGCGACAGATCGACAAGACGCGCCCGGCTGTTATGATCTGCCGTGAGAACGAACGGTCTGGCGCTTTGGCGTCGACCATGCGAGGCACTGAAAACCGTGTTTTCGGTGTGCTTTACAGGAACAGCATGTCGCATCCGGCATGCGCTGCCTTGGAATTCTGGCCCCTATGACGCAATCTCCTGCAACCGCCGCGGGATCCGACTGGATCGCGGAATTCCTGCACCGCGTCGGGTCCGACCGGGTCTTCACGCTGACCGGGGGCGCCTGCGCCTTCATGATCGACGCGGTCGCGCGGCATCCCGCGCTGCATTATGACTGTTTCCAGCACGAGCAATCAGCCGCGATGGCCGCGGATGCCGTCTGGCGCGTGACCGGCAAGGTCGGGGTGACGATGGCGACGTCGGGCCCGGGCGCGACCAACCTCATCACCGGAATCGCAACGTCGTTTTTCGATTCGATCCCGACGCTGCACATCACCGGTCAGGTCAACCAGCGCGAAGGGTCCGCCTATCACGGCGCGAAGGTACGCCAGTCGGGTTTCCAGGAAACCGACATCGTCGCGATGGTCGCGCCGATCACCAAATATGCGGTCAAGATCACCTCGATCGAGGAGTTGCAGCGCGAGTTGCCCAAGGCCTATGCGCTGGCGATGTCAGGGCGGCGCGGGCCGGTGCTGGTCGACGTGCCGATGGACATCCAGCAGGCCGAAGTCGAGATGGTGTTCGCCGAGCTGCCGACGTTCGCGCAGCCGGTCGCCGACGACGCGGCGGTCGAACGCCTCGCCAGCGCGCTGCGGACGGCGAAGCGCCCGGTCGTGCTGTGGGGCGGCGGGGTCGGGTTCGCCGGGGTCGAGCAGGCAACGGCCGCATGGCTGGCCAAGACCGGATTGCCGTTCGTGTCCAGCTGGGCCGGGCTGACCTATTTCGATCACGACCATCCTGGTTTCCTCGGGCAGATCGGGGTCTATGGCAATCGTGGCGCCAATTTCGCGCTGCAGAATGCCGATACCGTGATCGTTCTCGGCAGCCGGCTCGACAACCGCCAGCGCTCGGGCAATGCGGCCAATTGGGCGACCGGCGCGAAGGTGATCGTGGTCGACGTCGACGGCGAGGAGCTGAAGAAATACCAGCAGAACGGCTATGAGACCGTGCACATGGACCTGGCCGCCCTGCCGCCCGTGCTCGACCGGCTGCCGCAGCCGACGGTCGCGCCCGAGTGGAGCGCCTATACCGCCGAAATGCGCGCACGCTATTTCGGACAGGAACGCAGCAGCTCCGCGGTCAAGCTCAACAGTCTGTCTCCCTATGACGTGGTGCGCCGGCTCAATGCGGCGATGGACGAGGATGCGATCGTCCCTAACGACACCGGTGCGGCGGTCTGCTGGGTGCACCAGGCGTTCAAGGTCAAGCGGCACCTGTTGTTCACCTCGGGCGGCAATTCCCCGATGGGCTATTCGCTGCCTGCCGCGATCGGCGCCAAGCTGGTCTGTCCCGATCGCCAGGTCGTGGCGTTCAACGGCGATGGCGGGATCCAGCTCAACCTGCAGGATCTCCAGACGATCGTCGCGCGCAAGCTCGACATCGCGCTCGTCATCATGAACAACCGCAGCTACGGGATCATCAAGCAATTCCAGGACAGCTATCTCGGCAGCCGCTACGACGCCTCCTACGAAGGCTATTCGACCCCCGATTTCGGACGGATAGCGGGCGCCTACGGCCTGGACTATGAGAAGGTCGAGGCGCTCGACCAGATCACGCCGGCGCTGTTCGGGCGTGGTCCGATCATCATCGACGTGATGCTGAGCGAACATACGCTGATCGAGCCCAAGCTCGAGATGGGGCGGCCGATCAACGACCAGTTTCCCTATCTGTCTGCGCAGGATTATGCCGCGGGCAATCGCTTCGTCGCCTATCCGCGACCCGATACGATCGCCGACCTGGCGGCCGACCAGGTCAGCGCCGACGACCAGGAAGCGGCCTGAGCCGGACGTGTCATGAAGATCATCGTAACAGGGGCGGGGGGCTTCCTCGGCGCGGCGGTGTGCCGGGCCGCGCTCGCGGCGGGGCATAGCGTCGTTGCGGTGGCCCGCCGGCCGGATCCCGAGCGGCTGCGTGGCTTGGGGGGGCGGGACGGTGCGCTGACGCAGTGCCTGCTGGACGTCACCGACAGCGCCGCGGTCGAGCACCTGTTCGGGCAGGAACGGCCCGATGTCGTCGTCCATGCCGCCTGGGCGGGGCTGTCCCGGGCGGAACGCGACGGTCCCGACCAGTTGCGCCAGCTGGAGGCATGGTGCCGGCTGATGCAGGCGGCCGCACGCGCGGGCGTCCGCAAGGTGATCGGGATCGGCTCCCAGGCCGAATATGGGCAGACCGTCGGTCGCACGGACGAGGCGACCCTGCCGCAGCCCAATTCGATGTATGGCGCGACCAAGGTCTCCGCCGGATTGCTCGGGCAGCGGCTCGCGGCGGAGGCCGGGATCGGCTTTGCCTGGTTGCGGCTGTTCGCGATCTACGGGCCGGGGGACAATCCGAACTGGCTGATCCCGAGCATCCTCGCGACGCTGGCCCGCGGCGAGTCGCCGCGTCTCACCGCCGGGACGCAGTTAGTCGATTATCTGTACATCGACGACGCGGCCGAAGCGGTGCTGGCGGTCGCGACCCGTCCCGCGGCGACCGGCATCTTCAACCTCGCATCCGGCGCGCCCGTGTCGGTCCGCGCGATCGTCGAAGGGCTGCGCGATCACGTCCAGCCCGGGGCCACGCTCGACTTCGGCACGGTCCCCTTCGCGCCCGGCCAGCCGATGCATATCGAAGGCGCGGTCGACCGACTGTCCCAGGCAACGGGCTGGACGCCGCGCACCGCGCTTGCGGCCGGTCTGGCGCTGACCGTGGAGCATTTCGATGGCGCCTGAGCATCGCCGCGCGGCGATATCCGCGCTTCCGCCCGGCCCGCACGATCGATATAGCGCGGCACATCAGCACCGGACCGTGGCGCGGCCGATCGTCGGCCAGTCGCCCTTTCATTCCAACGTCGGCACGATGCCGGTTTCCAAGGCGAGCGACGCGAGATGAAGAAGATCACCGTCGTCTCACCCTGCTTCAACGAAGAAGAGAATGTCGAGGCCTGCTATCGCGCGGTCCGCGACCTGTTCGACGGCCCGCTCGCGGGCTATGAGCGCGAGCATATCTTTGCCGACAATGCCTCGGCCGATGCCACGCCCGCCATCCTGCGCACGATCGCGGCGGCCGACCCATGCGTCAAGGTCGTCCTGAACGCCCGCAACTATGGCCCTTTCCGGTCGAATTTCAACGCCTTGCGCTATGCCACCGGCGATGCGGTGGTGGTCTTCCTCGCCGTCGATCTGCAGGACCCGCCCGAAGTGATCGTCGATTTCGTGCGGCATTGGGAAGCGGGCGCGGAAGTGGTCGCGGGGGCGCGCGTCAACCGCCAGGAAAGCCTGTTGCTGCGCACCTGTCGCGCGATCTTCTACCGTCTCGTCAAGGTGCTGTCGGAAATCGACATCCCGGTGAACGTCGGCGAGTTCCAGCTGATCGACCGGAAGGTATGGTCCGCCGTCATCCAGCACAACGACCATTACCCCTATATCCGCGGCCTGATCGCATCGGTCGGGTTCAACCGGGTCATCATTCCCTACACCTGGAAGGCCCGCAAGTCGGGGATTTCCAAGAACAACGTGCTGCGCCTGGTCGACCAGGCGCTCAACGGGATCTTCTCGTTCACCAATGCGCCGCTGCGGATCTGTACCTTTCTGGGCTTCGGCCTGGCGGCCATCTGCATCCTCTACTCGCTGTTCGCGGTGATCTATTACCTGTTCGATCCGAGCATGGCGCCACGCGGCATCACGACGCTGATCGTATCGCTGTTCTTCCTGTCCGGCGTCCAGCTCGCGTTCATCGGGATGCTCGGGGAATATGTCACGTCGATCCATGCCCAGGTGCGTCGCGGCCCGATGGTCGTCGAACGCGAAACCATCAACCTCACCGCGCAAAAGCCGCAGGGCTCGAGCGCGCCGATCCTAGCAGAAGAGCCCTCATGACCGATCATCTCCGCGCCGACATCCTCCAGCGCGCGCGCGAATTCTTCGACGCGCAACCCGTTGCGCCGTTCGTCCCGGGCGAGACCTACATCCCGCCGTCGGGCAAGGTGATGGACGCGGAGGATTGCGCGCATCTCGTCGACGCCTCGCTCGACATGTGGCTAACCGCCGGCCGCTACGCCGAGCGGTTCGAGCGCGAGCTGGCCGAGCGGTTCGACCGCAAGTTCGCCAAGCTGACCGTCTCCGGATCGGCCGCCAACCTGCTGGCGTTCGCGACGCTGACCTCCTGGAAGCTCGGCGACAAGGCGCTCAAGCCGGGCGACGAGGTGATCACCGTCGCGGCGGGCTTCCCGACGACCGTCACGCCGATCGTGCAATATGGCTGCATCCCGGTGTTCGTCGACGTCGATATCGAGACCCACAACGTCGATGTCGACCTGCTCGAGGCCGCGATCACCGACAAGACCCGCGCGGTGATGATCGCGCATTCGCTCGGCAACCCGTTCGACGTCGCGCGCGTGGCGGCGCTGTGCAAGCAGCACGGCCTGTATCTGATCGAGGATTGCTGCGACGCCTTCGGGGCGACCGTCGGCGGGCAGCATGTCGGCACGTTCGGCGACATCGCCACGGTCAGCTTCTACCCGGCGCACCACATCACGATGGGCGAGGGGGGCGGCGTGATGATGAATTCGCCGTTGCTCGCCAAGATCTGTGAATCGTTCCGCGACTGGGGGCGCGACTGCTATTGCGCGCCGGGCAAGGACAATACCTGCAACAAGCGGTTCAACTGGAACCTCGGCCAGCTGCCGCGCGGCTACGACCACAAATACACCTACAGCCATGTCGGCTACAATCTGAAGGTCAGCGACATGCAGGCCGCGGTCGGGGTCAGCCAGCTGACCAAGCTCGACCGTTTCATCGCGCGTCGGCGCGAGAATTTCGCGGAACTGGAACGGCGCCTGAAAGCGCGCGGGATGGACGCCTATTACCATCTCCCGGTCCCGACCAAGGGCACCGAGCCGAGCTGGTTCGGCTATCTGCTGACGATCCGCGACGGCAGCGGGATCGACCGCAACACGCTGACGCGGACGCTGGAGGAACGCAAGGTCGGCACCCGCCTGCTGTTCGCGGGCAATCTGACCAAGCAGCCGGCGTTCCGCGACGTCGCGTACCGCGTTCACGGCGACCTGACGCATACCGACAAGATCATGGAGGATTCGTTCTGGCTGGGCGTGTGGCCCGGGATCGATGCGCAGCGACTGGATTATATGGTCGATACGCTGGTCGAGCTGACGATGCAGGGATGTATCAAGCCGTAATTGATCGCTTCCAGTTCCAGTGACTCCCCCTGCCCAGAGAGACCTCAGCCCAATGACCGAAAACGCCGGGGGTCCGGATCGGAAACCATTTCCCGCAGCAGGCGCAGCGTGGTTCGGGATATTTCAGGATGCCGCCCCGGCGCATCGCATGATGACCGTCATTGTGGTCGCCGTGGTCTTGGCAAGTTGGTTTCTAGGGGAGCACGTCCCGGTGAGTGGCGGGCTAGGCTGGGACGGCGTGATTTATGCCGACCTTGTCCGAAACATGGGGCACACAGGTTTCTCGACCACTCTGGGAACCTATTATGCCCAGCGTATCCTTCCAGCATTTTTGGTACGCCAAGGGTTGCTGCTTTTTAGCAGCGACATGGCAAACAGGGATATCATCCTCGGCTTTGCGATACTGAACGGGTTAATGTGCGTCGGACTGACGGAAGTATGGCGCAGTATCTGCAACATACTCAAGCTTACGGTGATCAGCAGATGGTTCGGGTTTGCCGGAATGTTTATGAGCTTCGAGTTTTCGAAGCAGACTATGTTTTATCCGGTGTTGACCGATCCAGTTGCGCTGTTTTTAGCGGCTATGTTGCTGCTAACTTATCTGAAACGTTCTAAATTTGCAGTATCAATTCTGTCCATTATTGGCGCATTCTGCTGGCCCACACTCTCAATTACTGGCGCTATTCTCTGTATGTTTATGCCTAATCGGCCGTATGACCCGGCGTCGCCATATTCAGCGGAGTACCAATTTGGCAAGAATACATTGAAAGTTGGGTTATGGATCATTGCTGGGGTCGCTATTTTTTCGGCGATCTGTGCCATCCCAGCGTCGCACCAGGCATGTGTTGCCCTGTCGGGGCCGATCAATATCGCGAGTTACCTGCCCGCATCGCTCGCAGCGAAAGCACAGGCGAGTCATTCGCTAAAGGATCCGTGCTTAATCGTGCAACAAGGCATTACGGCCGTGCCATCGTTTCTGCTGATGATACTAGCTATGATAATCTTAGTGGTACCGTTGGTAAGAACGGGCATTCTGCCATTAAAGGTGGATGCGCGTAGGATCACGGCGATATGCTGTGCAGTATTTATCGTCTTGGTTTCTTGGCTGGGTGTGCGGGTTATTTCTAACCCGCACGTTGCCAATCCCAGTAGTATATTCGTGTTGGCGCGCCTTTCCGGAATGCCAGCGGTCGGAAAGGTCTTCTTACCCTTTGTAAGTCTAAGTGCATTTTGGGGTGCATTGGCCATCTTCAGCGCCGTGGAATGGCCAAAGATTGCCTCGGAAGCACGGCATATGGGAGGAGCGATCGTTGCCGTTCTATGTTTCACCCTCCCATTTGGTTTGGTCGGAGAGCCGCGCTTTTTGACGACGATATGGCCTATACTTGTAACGCTTGCGGCGATCGTCTTGGGAAGGTTCAATCGTAACGGCCGAAATGTAGTGCTGTTGGTATCGACGTTTGTAATGGCGCAGTTCTGGCTTCCATTAACGATCGTTCCGTGGTCGGGCGGCGCGTTCGCAAGCTTGGAGGACTTTCCGAAGCAGTTGTATTTCATGCATTACGGCTTGTGGACGAGTTGGACCGGATACGGCATCCAAGCGGCTATTTTGGTCGGTATAGCTTGGGCGCTCGCTCGTTCGGCCAAAGCGGATTTGGCCGATCCCGCGAGAAACGATCTTCAGCACACCGGCCCGTCTGCGCTGGGGTAGATAGCGGCGTTGGCTCAGTCTGGTGGGTCGGATGCTAGCGCAACGTATCCCTAGCATCCTGGTCGGCGTGAGGCGCGGGTTGTTGGCCAAGCTATTGGGCCAAGCGCTTGACGATCCCAGGCCGTAATCCTGATAAGCGCTCGCCGACGCTCAAGTACCGTTAGGGCTTGGCTGAAAACCTTTAGGGAAGCAAAACTGTATTGTACGGGAGCCAGGATACGGCGTTGTCAGCGAAGTTTAGCCATACAAACTGAATCGCAAAGCAATAGGATACTACTCCAAGCAACACAGACAGGACCGGTTTGCGCGAAGTCGCAAGGGCTTGCGGGAGTTGCGATAGTGCGACCATCTGTAACGGTATTAAAAATAAAGAAACACGATCAACCCCAGAGGATGCTGAAAGATTTAGCAGCGCTATGACAGATACAAAGCTCAGGAGCGCGTTCAGCAGCCAGAAACTTTGCTGATATGGGCTGAGTTCCATGCGCTTGCGTAAGAGGAGAAACAGTGCGCCCGCTAGAACGTTCATCGCTATGCGAATACCGGCGCCTTGCGAATCGTAATTGCTTTGCGCGTAGTTAGTAATGAGCGCATTAGATTGATCGCGTAGCAGCAGGACGAACAGCGCTGCGAAAAGGATCACGCCGACGATCGTGGTCAGAATCTTGCGCAAGGCGATCGGGCCGAGCGCCAGCGGCAGCATCAGCAGCGCGGTCTTGTGGAACAGCGCAGCGACGCCGATCAGGATCACCGTCCGGATGATGGTGCGCTCGTTGGCATCCGCCACGGCGAAGCAGACGATGCCGATCGCGGCGGCTTGCCGGGTATATCCCATCGCCACGACGATGATGAAATACGGCACCGCAACCAGCATCGCGAGCCAGGGCTGGGGTTGCCGCGACGCAAGGCGGCCGACACCGCCGACAAAGAGAATGGCGCAGGAAAGGTTGACGAACCAGATGCCCGTGTCGGCCTGCGCCGCGAGCCAGTTGAGCAGGGCATAGCCCGGATCGCTCAACCCCAGCGCGGGGATGAGCGGCTGGAAGTAAATGTTGTTGTAGATGCCGAGATACGGCTCCCAATCGCCGCCGACCTGATACCGTAGCCCGATCATCAAGGCGGTCAGCACCGTTGCGACCACGAACGCATGCCGGCTGGAGGACGTTTGGGACGAACGCGTGAAGTTGAAGGTTCCCGCCAACCATAGTCCGAAAAGTAACCAATAGGGAAGCATGATCGCCGTTCACAGGTGCAGGAGGCCGCGTGATCACGCGGAAGACGCTCGTCAAAAAGCCGCCTAGCCGATATGGCTCGCCCGGACAACGTCCTCAATCTTGGCACCTTGATGAACCAACCCATCGTTCTGTCGATCAATACGAGCTGGAATCTCGTCAATTTCCGTCGGAATCTGATCGTTCGGTTACAGCAGGCCGGGTTCGAGGTCATCGCGCTGGCACCGCGTGACGCCCATAGCGACGCGCTCGTTGCGATGGGCGTGCGCCATATTCCTGTCGAAATCGACAGCAAGGGGCTGTCCCCGTTCAACGACCTGAAGCTGGCAGCGCAATATTGGCGCATCCTGCGCCGGATCCGGCCGGTCGCGTTTCTCGGCTGGACGATCAAGCCCAACGTCTATGGATCGCTGGCGGCGAACGCGCTGGGGATTCCGGTCATCAACAACATCTCGGGCCTTGGCACCGCCTTCATCAAGGTCGGGCTGCTGACGCGCGTGGTGGAAATGCTGTACCGGACCGCGCTCGCGCGATCCGCGACGGTGTTCTTCCAGAACCGGCACGATTGCGACCTGTTCGTTGCGCAGCGCCTGGTACGGCGCGAGAAGGCGAAGCTGCTGCCGGGGTCGGGGATCGACCTCGGCCAGTTCGTCCCCGATCCGGCCGGCCAACCAAGTCATCCCGTTTTCCTGATGGTCGCGCGCCTCTTGCGCGACAAGGGGGTGGTAGAGTTCGCCGATGCCGCCCGGATCGTCCGTGCGTCCCGGCCGGACGCGCAGTTCCAGCTGCTCGGTTTTCTGGATGTGCAGAACCGCACGGCGATTGACCGGGCGATGGTCGATCGCTGGGAAGAGGAAGGAATCCTGCGCTATCTCGGCGAGGCTGCCGACGTGCGACCCTATCTGGCGAGCGCGACCGCCGTGGTGCTGCCCTCCTATCGCGAAGGCATGCCGCGCTCCTTGCTGGAAGGGGCGGCGATGGGGCGCCCGCTGATCGCCACGGACGTCCCCGGCTGCACGGAAATCGCCCGCGCCGGGGAGAATGCATTCCTGTGCGCGCCGCGCGACGCCCGGTCGCTGGCAGACGCGATGCTGGCGTTGCTCGCGCTGGACCCGGCGGCGCTCGCGGCCATGGGACGTCGAAGCCGCGAGATCGCCGAACGCGAGTTCGACGTCTCCGTCGTCGAAGCGCGCTATCTCGATGCTATCGCGTCCGCGACCAAGCGGCCCGCGACGGCCTGACTATAGGCTGAGGTGCCGTGCGGTAGTCTCGACGCGTGCACGCCGCACATAGGGCCGTACGCCGGACATCAAACCAACGCAGATGGCGAATACCGCCGACAGCGCCGCAGTGCGCAACGGGTAGTCGACCATGCTGTGCAGCAGCATGGCGGCGCTGGC
Organism: Sphingomonas sp. TREG-RG-20F-R18-01; assembly: GCF_022662475.1. GTDB lineage: Bacteria > Pseudomonadota > Alphaproteobacteria > Sphingomonadales > Sphingomonadaceae > Sphingomonas. The sequence continues at coordinate 106,838 of NZ_JAKNQQ010000002.1, read as the reverse complement.
GATCACCGCGGCCTGCGCGAAATAGTCGCGCTCTTCGGCCCGCCAGATGGTGCGCGCGCGAAGGATCCACCACAGCATAAACGCCACCGCCAGCGCGATGCCGACAACCCCCGTCTCGAGCAACAGCTCGATCCAGTCGCTATGGGCGTGATTCATGTACGTCGTGCTGACCGCTGAAAGTGGTTCCTGCGTATGATAGACCGGCTGGAAGCTCCCCACGCCAGATCCGATCGGCAGATAGCTCTGCGCCGCATGCAACGTCCGGGCAAACGACACCTGTCGCGACTGCTCGACATTGACCTGTTGCACGCCGACCAGGTTGTTGCCGAACGGCCCGACGACGATGACCGCCAGCGCGGCCAGGGAGACGAGTGTCGTCGCGACGACAAGGGCCTTTCGGATATTCGGACGCTGCCGCCCGAAGACGAGCCAACTGGCAAGGGCGACCGGAACACCGAGGCCAATGCCGGCCAGCGACATGTTTATCGCCAGTCCGACGACGATGATGGCAAACGCGCCGCCAGCCATCAGCCGGATGGCCGACCCGCTCCGCGAGCCGCTGCGCTTCAGCAGCGCGGCTTGAAGGGCTGCCAGAAAGGGAATGCATGCCAGCATCAACGTGGCGGTATGGTTGCTGTTGGCAAAAAACCCGACGGCTTGGTTGGCATTGGTGATCTTGTAGAAGTAAAGGCCGCTGCCTGACCCGCCGATGACCTGGAGCGCGCCGACCGCGACCGACAGCATGGTCACCCCGACCAGCACCCCGGCAATCCAGCGCCCGCGAAACGCCCCCAGGGCCACGACCGCGAGAAAGCTCGCAAACGCCGGCAGCAGCCACAGGAGGTTCGCCACCGCGCCTTCGGGCGCGAGCGTCAGCGGCAGCCACGGCAACGGGAGGCCGAGCAGGCGATAGCCTTGCGCGACCGGGCCGCGCCCGGGCAGCAGCGTCCATATCGCTGGCGGCAACGGGACCAGCTGAAGCACCATCAGCAGCACCAATAGCCCGAGCAGCCCGATCGCCGCACGGCTCGAAGGGGCGGGGGCTTGCTGCAGCAATTGCCACAGCGACCAGCCGATCAGCGGGAGCGCCGCGATCTGGAGCAGCAGGTTCGGCAGGAATCCCGCGGCATTGGCACCCCCCAGCAACAGGCAGGCGAGCAGATAGGCGGGAACGACGGCATGCCGGGTCATGAGGTGCTTTCCGACGTCGCGTGCAGGTCGAGATCGCGCAGCGTCGCGTTGATCGGGACGGGGAATTCACCCGCCTCGCCGATCAGCGCCAGCCGCTGCGCGGGGCAATTGGCAGGGACCGTGAAGCGCGCGGCGGCACGGTGCGGGGTGCCGGTCCCGGCGAGCACCAGCTTGAGCAGCTGCGCCTTGCCGCCGGTCGCGCATTGCAGCGTCCACGCCAGCGACGATCCGGCCGCGGTCTTGCTGCCCTCGAGCGTGACGCCGAACTGATAGGATCCGGGGCGCAGCACGAGCAGCTGGCTCGCCAGCTCGCCGCTGTCGCGCCCGTAATAGTCGATGTTGAGCGCGCGGTTCTGCACGTCGGCCGCGCCGAGCGTACCGCTCGCGAGCGTCCAGTTGAACGGTGCCGATCCTGGAAGCTTCTGGAAAGCCGGGTCGAAGACCGGCGTCGCGGCCTGCGCCGGGGACAGGCGATAGACGCGCTGCCACACCGCTCTCGCGTCGGCATAGCGATCCTGCTGCGCGAGCCGTGCGATCAGCGCGGGACCCCAGCTGTCGGACGTCCCGGCATCGCGCAGCGCGGCCGGGCTGGCGAGACCGAAGATCGTCGACGGGTCGGTCTTGGACCGTGCCATCGCCACCAGCACCCCGCGTTCGAGCCCGGGATCGGTTCTGAGCGTCTGGCGCACCGCGTCATGGGTAGCGGGAGCGAGGCTCATCTGCGCCATCGCGGCGGCGATCTGTTCCCCCGCCGACCCGACCAGCCGCGCGGACACAGCGAACTGGGTCGCGGCCTTGTCGAACTGCCCGGTCCGCAGATAACGGTCGAGCAGCAGCAGGTGGATCACGCGCTGCCGCGGATCGAGCCGCTGCCCCGCCTCGAGCGTCGCGACCGCGCGTTGCGGTTGCCCATCCAGCAATTGCTGATGGCCGAGGATCAGATAGGGCCGCGCGTCCAGCGGCGCAGCCAGCGCGGCGCGGCGCACCGCGGCGAGCGTCTTCGCATCGAGGATGCCGCGCTGCTTGACCAGCGCCAGCGTCGCGCGCTGGAGCACGAGGTCCGGGTTGTGCGGCGCGAGCTGGCGCACGACCGGCGTTTCGGGGGGGAGAATCCGCACGGCGGCGGTGCGCAGGCACAGCCCGGCCACCCACAGCCCCGCGCCCGCGAGCAGCACCGCGGAGGCGATCCCCCGGACGCGGTTCGTACGCTCAGTCGTCATTCTGGACGCTCAGCATGATCCGGCGCTTCTTGTTGTTGTCGTCCGCGACATAGCGATACTGGCTCTTTTCCTGGCCGTAGCCATAGCCATAGCCGTAACCATAGGACGCCTGCGGCTGGTAGCGCGTGAGGATCGCGCCGACCATGTGCGCACCGGCGGTGCGCAGGCGGTTCTGCGCCTCACTCGCCGCGCGGGTGCGGGTGCGTCCTGCCTCGATCACCATCAGCGTCGCCTGGACCAGCGACGACAGCAGCGGCGCGTCGGCCAGCCCGAGTACCGGCGGACCGTCGATCACGACGATGTCGAAGGTTGCGGCCGCATCGGCGAGCAGAGCGGCGAAGCGCGGCGAGGCGATCAGTTCGGGCGGGCTCGGCGGGATCGTGCCGGCAGGCATCATCCACAGATTCTCGACGTCGGACTGGAGCACATGGTCGCTGAGCGAGCTCGAGTCGGTCAGAAGATGCGACAGGCCGACATTTTCGCGCCCGGTCACGAAGGCCGGGCGGCGCATGTCCGCGTCGATCATCAGAACGCGCTTGCCGAGCCGCGTGAAGCTCTGTGCCAGCGCCCAGGCCGATGTCGACTTGCCCTCGGCGGGGCGCGTGCTGCTGACCAGCAGCGTCTTGGGCACACCGCCCTCCGAGACGAACTGGAGCGCCGACGCGGTCGACAGATACGCTTCCGTCAGCGGCGACAGCGGATCCTTGAGGTCGTCGACCGGCTTGGCGCCCTTGGTGACGGGAATGCCCCCCAGGAACGGAAGCTGCAGCTTGTTGCGGACGTCGTCGGGGATCTTGATCGTGTCGTTGACGAACTCGAGCACGATCGCGGCGAGCATGCCCAGCACGAGGCCAAGCGCCGCGCCAATCGCGAGATTGAGATAGAGATTGGGCGAGAACGCGCCGCCTGGAATGACGCCCCGGTCGACGACCGAGGCGACCGCGGTTCCGATCCCGCCAGCGACGCCGATCTCCTTGTAGCGCTGCAACAGCGCGTCATACAGCGTGCGATTGGTATCCACGTCGCGCTGCAGGATGTTGTAGCGGATGCGGCGCCCGCGCTGGTCGAGCACCGAATGGCTCAGCCCCGCGACCTGCGCGCGCAGGCGATCCTCTTCGGCCCGCGCAGCCTGATAGTCCTGGCGGAGCGAGCCGGCACGATCGGCATTGGTGGTGCGCGTCTCGCTGACGACGGCGGCCTTGAGCGCATCGATCTGCGCGCGCAGCGCGACCATTTCCGGGTAATCCGGCCGGAAGGTCTGCAGCTTCTGTTGATATTGCGCATTGAGCGTGGCGATCTGTCCACGAAGGGGGGCGGCATTGGCACTCCCTTCGGTCGACGCGCCGCCGGCGACGGCTTCCCGATAGCGCTGCTCTGCCGCGATGCGGCGTGCCTGCGTGGTAGCGAGCGCATTGTTCAGCGAAACCAGCGTGCTTCCGGTCAGCGAGTTGGTGTCGCTGGCGCCCTCACCGGGACCGCCGGTCGTGCTGATCAGATTTTGCTGCTGCGCATAAGCGACGATCGCCCGTTCGGAGCGTTCGAGGTCCCGCCGTGTGGTGGCGATCTGCCGCTGCAGGAAGTCACGCGCGTAGGACGACGCCTGATAGCGGCGTTCGAGATTGGTCGCGATATAGGCGTCGGTGATCCCGTTGACGACCTTCGCCGCGAGCTGCGGGCTGCGGGCGACGAACGAGATGCTGACGATATCGCTTTGCGGCAGCAGGCGAACCTTCGTGCCCGATTGCACCACGCCCGCCGCGATCTTGGTATTGGTCGCGCGATCGGTCCCTTCACCGACGACGGCAGGGTCGCTCGCAAGGTTGAGGTCCTGCGCCACGCGCTCGGCGAGGGCCTGGCTCTTCAGCAGGTTGAGCTGGGTGCCGGTGAAGTTGACGTCACCTGCGCCGCTGCCCTGCCGCGCCCCCTTGCCGCTCTGGTCGGTCATCACCTCGACTTCCGGCGGATTGAGTTCGATCGTCGCGGTGGATTGATATTTCAGCGGCGTGAGCAGCGTGATCAGCACCGCGGCGGCGATGCAGGTGCCGATCGCGGCCAGGATCAGCCAGCGCCATTCGACCGCAATCCGCCACAACAGCCCGAGCGACAGCTCCGGACCGCCACGCGCGGTGCCGTAGCTGCCATAGCCACCCCCGAGCGGCACGGGCGCGAGTTCGCGGCCCTTCTCCGGATTGACCGCCAGATTGGTAGGACCTGGGGCCCCGATGCTTGCCATGTGAAAGTAACCCTATGTCGGCTCTATGACCGCAGCGTCAAAGCGCCATGAAGATGGAAGCAAGCGGCAAGGACTGGAGCAGGGTGCGCTGCGCCTTCTTGACGCCGGAGCCGTCGACGATGATCGTATCCCCGGCGTACACCGCCGGATCCTGCGTCGTGCCGCGGCGGATGCTGGTCAGGTCGAACGCCGCCGCCATCTTCTTGCCGTCGATGACGCGGAAGATCGCGACGCGGTGCGGGTTGGCGAGTTCGTCGGTGCCGCGCGCGAGTGCGATCGCCTGCAGCAGCGACAGCGACCCGATCGCCGGGAAGACGCCAGGCTGGCGCACCGAGCCGTCGACCGTGACGCGGCTGGAAGTTTCCTTCAGCGACACGGTGACGTTGGGGTTGCGCATGTATTTCTCGCCGAGCTTCTGCTCGATCGTCTTGCCGAGCTCGGTCGTGCTGAGCCCGACCGCGTCGATCCGCCCGACCAGCGGCATGGTGATGCGCCCGCTCTGGTCGACCGCGTAATCGCGGCTGAGATCCTGCGCCTGGAACACCGCGACCGTCACCGTGTCGAGCGGCGCCAGCTTGTAACTGTCGTCGACCGTCGCGAGCTTTGGCGCGTCGGGCGCGCCAAAATTGCTGACGTTATACGGCACGTTGCCGCCACGGCCGCTGGCACAAGCGGCCAGCAGGACTGCCAGACCGATCACCATCGCTCGGTACATCGACCTGTTCCGCATCATAATTTTATCCTGCATCAAAAACGCATCCCTGCTGATGCAGTCCGCGACTCTATAGTCAAGGGCCGTCACTCGCAACCGACAGACGCGCTGCCGGTTGCCAGAAAGCGGATGTCGCTTCCCTCCACGACGAGCGCGGTCAAAACCCCGGTCCGATACGCGCCGGTATCGATTCCGATTCGATTCGCCCGCCGCTCGACGCCATCGCTGATCGTATGGCCGTGGACAACGACAAAGCCATGGTCGTGCGTATCGCTCAGGAACGGCGCGCGGATCCAGCGCAGGTCCTGCGGTTGCTGTGCCTCGACCGGAATGCCCGGGCGGATCCCGGCGTGGACGAAGAGATAGTCGCCGAACCGGAAGGTATCGCCAAAACTCTTGAGGAAGTCGACGTGCGCCGGGGGAATTGCGGCGGTCAGCACCTCGGCGATCCGTTCCTCGCTCATCGCCTGCAGTCCCGCAGCCGGGACGCCATAGCTTTCGGCGCAGGCATCCCCGCCGAAGCCGAGCCAGTCATACGCCAGGCCGGGTTCGCCGGCGAGCACGCGCAAGAGGATTTCCTCGTGGTTGCCGAGCAGGAACAGCGCCTTGGCAGGGAAGGCGTGGAGCGAGGAGAGCCGTGCGATGACTCCGGCGGAATCGGGGCCGCGATCGATCAGGTCGCCAAGAAACACCAGCCCGATGGTCTGAGCGGGCCGGTCCGCAATATCGTCCTCGATCTGGCCGAGCAGCGAGTCGAGCAGGTCCAGTCGCCCGTGAATATCGCCAACGGCATAGACACGCTGTCCATCGGGACCCGAAAAGTCACGGGCGGCGGCGATATTGGCGGAGACACGGCGGAACAGTTTCTGGAACAAGCCAACCTCAAGCGATACGGAACGGGGCGGAGATCGCTGTCATTACCATGTGTTCCGGTGGTTTACATCGTCCAGATTTTGGCGTCGCGCGGAAGCTGACCCTTGGCGGCCAGGACGTTCTTGAGATCGACGATCCCACCCGTATTGCCAAGAAGCCCTGCGAACTGCGCGAACCCTTCGACCAGCTCGCGGTGCGGCACCGCCAGCACGACCAGGTCATAGGGCCCGGCCGGGGTCTCGACCAGGTCGAGGTCGTATTCGTGGCGCGCTTCCTCGGCCGAGACGAGCGGGTCATGGACGTCGACTGCATGGCCGAGCCCGCGGAACGCCGCGACCAGATCGGCGACCTTGGAATTGCGCAGGTCCGGCACGTCCTGCTTGAACGCCAGCCCGAGTACGAGCACGCGCCCTGCCGCTGCGCCATGCCATGCATGCACTTCGTTCGCGACCCAGTCCGCCATCCCGTCGTTCATGTCGCGCCCGGCGAGGATGATGCGCGGGTCCAGGCCGAGTTCGGTCGCGCGGTGCGCGAGATAATAAGGATCGACCCCGATGCAGTGCCCACCGACCATCCCGGGCTCGAACTTGAGGAAGTTCCACTTGGTCCCGGCCGCCGCGAGCACGTCCCACACCGACAGGTCCATTCTGGCGAAGATCTGGGTAATTTCGTTGACGAAGGCGATGTTGATGTCACGCTGCGCATTCTCGATCACCTTGGCCGCCTCGGCCGCCTTGATCGAGGCGGCGCGGAACACGCCCCCGGTCGTCACCTGGCCGTAGAGGTCGGCGACCGCGTCGAGCACTTCGGGGGTCTGGCCCGACACCACCTTGGTGATGCGGTCGACGGTATGCTCGCGGTCGCCCGGGTTGATCCGCTCGGGCGAATAGCCGAGGAAGAAATCGGTCCCGCAGACGAGCCCGCTGATCCGCTCCAGCTCGGGCCCGCACATCTCCTCGGTGACGCCGGGATAGACCGTGCTTTCATACACCACGATCGAGCGGCGACCCGCGACCAGCATCTTCGCCACGGTGCGCGTCGCCGCCATGACGATCGACAGATCGGGGCGGTTGTCGGCATCGACCGGGGTCGGGACGGTGACGATGTAGAAATCGGCGCCGGGGCAGGCTGCGGGATCGGTCGTCAACCGCAGGCTCGACACGGCAAGGCGGTCGGCGTCGATCTCGCCGGTTCGGTCATGCCCGCGCTGCAGTTCGGCGATCCGCCCGGTGTCGACATCCAGGCCCCAGGCTTCGGTCGACTTGGCGAGCGCCACGGCGAGCGGCAGCCCGACATAGCCGAGCCCGATCACCACGACGCGCTTGTGTGCGAGCATTCCGCTATCCTTGGCATTCCGTCAGAGCGTGCTCCTTTAACGGTAACGCGCTGTACGGCAACCAATAGTGAAGCGGGGGTCCAGCGTCCTGGACAAGCGACGTCCGGTGTGAGGTTTCGTCCGCGCCATGCGTCGGCTAGCGTGACGACCATGAACAACAGCGATATCCGAATCGGCATTGGCGGCTGGACCTATGAGCCGTGGCGCGGGACGTTCTTCCCGGACAAATGGCCACAAAAGCGCGAGCTGGACTATGCCGCCTCGAAACTGACCGCGATCGAGGTCAACGGAACCTATTATTCCTCGCAGAAGCCCGCGACCTTCGCGGCTTGGGCCAAGGCGGTGCCCGACGGCTTCGTTTTCGCGCTCAAGGCATCGCGCTATTGCACCAATCGCAAGATCTTGGCCGAGGCCGGTGAATCCATTGCGCGCTTTACGAGTCAGGGGATTGTCGAGCTCGGCGACCGGCTCGGACCGATCCTGTGGCAGTTCATGGTCACCAAGCGTTTCGACCCGGAGGATTTCGGCGCGTTTCTGAAACTGCTGCCGGCCAGCCAGGATGGCATTGCACTGCGCCATGCGGTCCAGGTCCGGCACGAAAGCTTTCTGGTTCCGGAATTCGTCGCTTTGGCGCGCGCGGCGGGGGTGGCGATCGTCTATGCGGATTCGACCGATTATCCCGCGATCGCGGATGTCAGCGGCACTTTCGTCTATGCCCGGCTTGAAGCCGCGGTCGAGGACGAACCCGCCGGATACGCCCCGCCGGCGCTCGACCGATGGGCGGAAGCTGCGCGCGCCTGGGCGGCTGGCGGCGCGCCGGAGGATTTGCCGTATGTCGCCGATCCGGCACCCGTAACCCCGCGCGACACGTTCGTCTTCTTCATCAACGGCGCGAAAGTGCGCGCTCCGCACGGGGCGATGGCGCTGATCGAGCGGGTTTCGGGGTAAGAACCGGCGTGCCGGCCCCACGCCCCTAACGGACTCGCGCGCCAGGCGATCCGAGGCGTCGCCTGGATCTGCCATAGACCCGACGGGCTGCGAATCTGGCTTGCAGGGCGTCAGCCCGTTGTGTGTTCGCGTCGCGTCAAATCGCGGTTTGCGGTGCGGCGGCGGTCGGGCGCTGGTCGTTCGGAACGGGATCGGTCGCCGCCGGCGGGGCAGGCGAGGGTGTCGGCACGGCATTCGGCTGCGGATCGACCCCTGGGCTGAGGATCGCCGCACTTTCGATCGCGTCGAGCGCATGACGCGCGTTGATGTAGCGGCGGGCCGCATCGGTCCAGCGGGTTGCCCGGCTGGCCCCCGGTGTCCGCGACACTTCGGCCAGGGCGGCCTCGACCTGTCCGGCCTCCAGCAGCCGTTGCGCCCGCGCGACACGGTCGACCGGGAGTGGCGACTGCGTTCCCGCCTTGCGCAGTACGATGAGATTGCGGAATTCACGACCAAGGCTCTGCAGCCACCCGCTGCTCGCAATGCCGGTGACGAGTTCGGGCGCGACCCCGTCGAGCGCGGCCCGCAGATCCTCGAGCGTGACAGGGTTGCGTGCCGCCTGGGTAATCGTGGCAACCGCCACGCCCTGCGTCGTGCCGAACCGATTGCGCAATTGCTGTTCCAGGAACCCGAGGTTGAGCCCGCGATCCAGTGCACGCCGTGCCGCGAACGCGACCATCAGGCCTTCGCTCCGTGTCGCATAGGCGGCGGATTGCTGCGCATTGCGGTCGATCCCCGCTTCCCGCGCCTCGAGGTCCTCGAGCTTGTCGGCGAGTTCCACTTCGCGGTTGGTGAGGGCTGCGAGGTCGATTGCCGGGGCGGGCGCGCCCACCTTGCCGGGCAGGATGACCACCGGCGGCTGTCCGTTCGAAACGGGCAGCGTCATCGTCGCAACCTGTTTGCCATCAAGGGTCTTGCCGAAGCGCGGGATGATCAGCGCCGCCGCGGCGACGCCGATCAGAAAGGCGATCAGCCCGAGCGCGACGCCCGTGCGCCACCCCATGCCACGCCGGGCCACGATGGGGGGCGGGGGCGCATAGGGCGGGGGCGCAAAGGCCGGCCCGGGTCGCGCCTTTGGCGCTTCGACAATCGGTTCAGGCTGTGCGTGGCCCGGGGCCTGCGCCGGAAATTCGGTCTCGGGGACGGTGGGCGCGGTTTCGTCCATAGCGGTGCCTTATCATCGTCCTGACGCGAACGGTCAACGGCTCGTCGCCGGTAACGGCGCAAGGGCAGCGAACAATGCCGCGTCGTCGGGCGTGTCCGCGACCGCGATCTCGGCCCAGCCGGACCCTGCAGCCGCGGCGATCGCCGGGCTGAACGCCGCAAGGGCGATCCCGCTGCGGTCGATCTCCGCTGCATCGACGAGTTCGCCGATCCGGCGTGCCGCGCGGGTGGAATGCAACAAGGCGGTCGCCCCGGAGAGCGTGGCCAGCGCGGTTGGATCGATCGCGAGTGCCCGGCTTCGATAGACGGGAATGAGCGAGGCGATCGCGCCACCCACCTCGAGCGTGCGATCGTGCCCGGTCAGATGCAGCGCGTAGGAGATACCGTAGCGATTGGCCAAGGCGAGGATCTGTCCGGCGTTCCCGGTCCCGGTCGCCACGACGTCAAACCCGTATTCGCGCGCCGCCGCCGCCGTATGCTGGCCGACCGCCAGCACCGGCAGCGCGCGCAAGGCGGCAAGCTCCGCCCCGCCGAACCGAAGGCTGTTGGCACTGGTGAGAAGGAGCGAGTCGTATTGGCGCGGGTCGGGCGCGGTCCAGTCCAGCGCCTCGACGACGAAGAACGCAAGCGCATCCGCGGTAAAGCCGGCGCTGCGCGCGCGCGCGCGCGTTGCGGCATTGCCCGGCTCGGGGCGCAAGACCACCAACCGTCGCGTCATCCGGCGAACAAGCCGCGCACCGACGGCGGCGCACGGTCGAGCAGGTCCCGCGCCAGTAAGGCGGGTAGGAGTGGATCGCCAACGGCGCCGCTGAGCGTCCCCGCGACATGCGCACTGCCATCCTCTGCGAAGACTTCGGCGCGAAGCGTCACGGTCGTACCGTCGAGCGTCGCGAGGGCGGCGACCGGCGAATGGCAATCCGCCTGCAGCACCGCGAGCAGCCCGCGTTCGATCAGGACGCAGGCATGCGTCGGCTGATCATCGATGGCGGAGAGAAGCGCGCGGACCGCAGCGTCCTCGGTGCGGGCCTCGATGCCGACCGCGCCCTGCGCGGCGGCGGGAAGCATCACCTCGATCGGGATGCAGGTGCCGACCTCGACTCGTCCCAGGCGCTCCAGCCCGGCCGAGGCCAGCAAGGTCGCGTCGACCTCGCCTGCTGCCAGCTTGGCGAGTCGGGTGTCGACGTTGCCGCGCAACAGCATCGTGACGAGATCGGGCCGCATCCGCTTCAACTGCGCGACCCGCCGGGGCGAACTGGTCCCGACCACTGCGCCGTCGCGCAGGGCGGCGACACTCTCGGCACCGATGATCCGGTCGCGTACGTCTGCGCGCGGGAGCATCGCGGCGATCGTGATTTCCGCGGGACGCCCGGTTTCGACGTCCTTCATCGAATGGACCGCGAAATCGATGTCACCGCTGCGCAGCGCGCGATCGAGCTCCTTGGTCCACAAGGCCTTGCCCCCGATTTCGGCGAGCGCGACGTCCTGGCGCCGGTCGCCGGTGGTCCGGATGACGACGATCTCGACCATCGCACGATCCCACGCGTGCGCGGCGCACAGCGCCTCGCGCACCATATTGGCCTGGACGAGCGCGAGCGGCGATCCGCGGGTTCCTAGCTTGAGCGGTGGTTGTGTCACGCGTCATCCCTTCGTCATGTGTCATGACGAAGGGGTTCGCCTTCGACAAGTGGGGGGCTTCGACAAGTGGCCGGCGAGACGATAGGGATGGCGCATGGCACTCATTCTCGGTCTCGAATCCAGCTGCGACGAAACCGCCGCGGCGCTCGTCACGTCCGACCGGCAGGTCCTGGCGCACCGGCTGGCGGGGCAGGAGGCGGCGCATCGCCCGTTTGGCGGGGTCGTTCCCGAAATCGCGGCGCGCGCGCATGTCGAGGTGCTCGCACCGCTGATCGAGGCGGCGCTCGCGGATGCCGGCGTCACGCTCGCCGAAGTCGACGCGATTGCCGCGACTGCGGGGCCGGGGTTGATCGGCGGCGTGATGGTCGGGCTGGTGACGGGCAAGGCGCTCGCGCATGCCGCGGGCAAGCCTTTGATCGCGGTCAATCATCTCGAGGGTCATGCGCTCAGCCCGCGACTGTCCGATCCCGACCTTGCGTTTCCGTATCTGCTGCTGCTCGTGTCCGGCGGGCACTGCCAGTTGCTGCTGGTCGAGGGGGTCAATCGCTACCGCCGGCTCGCGACGACGATCGACGATGCCGCGGGCGAGGCGTTCGACAAGACCGCCAAAGTTTTGGGGCTCGGCTTCCCCGGTGGTCCGGCGGTCGAGGTCGCGGCGCGCGCTGGCCGGGCGATCGTCCCGCTGCCGCGCCCGCTGAAAGGCTCGCCCGAGCCGCATTTCTCTTTTGCCGGACTGAAAAGCGCGGTCGTGCGCGCGCAGGCGGCGGGGACGTGGTCGGTCGAGGATATCGCCGCGTCGTTCCAGCAGGCGGTGGTCGATTGCCTGCTCGACCGGACGGTGCGCGCGCTCGGACAGGCGCATGGCGCGACCGCCTTGGTCGTCGCGGGTGGGGTCGCTGCGAATGGGGCGGTGCGGACTGCGCTGTCCGATCTGGCGGGGGCGCACGGGTTGCGCTTCGTGGCACCCCCCTTGTGGCTGTGCACTGACAACGCCGCGATGATCGGCTGGGCCGGGGCGGAGCGCTTCGCCGCGGGGCTGACCGACCCGCTCGATGTCGCCGCGCGACCGCGCTGGCCGCTCGACCCGGGCGCGGAAGCGGTGCGTGGCGCGGGCGTGAAGGCATGAAGATCGGGGTCATCGGCGGCGGCGCCTGGGGCACCGCGCTCGCGCAGGTCGCGGCGCGCGGCGGCGAACAGGTGCTGCTGTGGGCGCGCGAGGCGGATGTCGTCGCGGGGGTGAACACGACTCACGAGAATGTGCGCTTCCTGCCGGGGATCACGCTGCCCGAGACGATCGTCGCGACCGGGTCGCTGGGGTCGCTGTCGGCGTGCGATGCGTTGCTCGTCGTCGTGCCCGCGCAGCATGTCCGCGCGGTGCTGGCGGAGACCGCGGTGGGGGCGACCCCGCTGGTGTTGTGCGCCAAGGGGATCGAGGCGGGAACGCAGATGCTCGTCGGCGAGGTCGCGCAGCAGGTTCACCCCGCCGCGCCGATCGCGGTGCTGTCCGGCCCGACTTTCGCGCATGAAGTCGCCGCGGGGCAACCGACCGCGGTGACGCTGGCGTGCGCCGACGAGGCGCTCGGCGCGGCCTTGGCGGACCGGCTCGCGGGGCCCGCGCTGCGGCCCTATGCGACGACCGACGTGACCGGCGCGGAGATCGGTGGCGCGGTCAAGAACGTGCTCGCGATCGCGTGTGGCGTGGTCGAGGGCGCGGGGCTCGGGCAGAATGCGCGCGCCGCGCTGATCGCGCGCGGCTTTGCCGAGATGGTCCGGTTCGGGCTCGCGCGGGGCGCGCAGGCGGAGACGTTGAGCGGCCTGTCGGGGCTGGGCGACCTGGTGCTGACCTGTTCATCGATCGCGTCGCGCAATTTCTCGCTCGGGGTCGGGCTCGGGCAGGGGCGGCGCGCGAAGGAGTTGCTCGCGGACCGCGTGACGGTGGCGGAAGGTGCTGCGACCGCGCCGGTGCTGCGCGCGGCGGCGGCGGCGATCGGGGTCGAGATGCCGGTGGTCGCGGCGGTATGCGCGCTGCTCGAGGGCGCGGAGGTCGGCGCGGTGATCGAGGCGCTGCTCGCGCGCCCGCTGCGGCGCGAGGCGCGCTAGCGGCTTAGTGTCGGCGATCCGTTGCTGAACCCCGTGCTCCGGCGAAAGCCGGAGCCCAGTGTTTCACGAAAGGATCGTCGTTGTTCTGTCGGACTCTGGGTTCCTGCCTTCGCAGGAACACGGTGCGACGCTCTTCAGAAATCGATCGCGATGCCCTTGAGCTCCCAGTCGCCATAGCGAGTCGGATCAAGCCCGAGATGGTCGCGCGCGTCGCGCGGTTCGGGTTTGGGGTCGGGCGCGGGGACCGGCGTATTCTTGCTGAGATAGGCAGGTGGCTTCACATGCGGCGGACGAGCGGCCATGAGGGACTTCCTTGCAGACGCATGAGATAAGGCGTCCCCCGTCAGTTGGCGGTCCTTTGCGTAGAGTTCAAGCCCGTGACCTTGCCACCGCCCCGCCGTTACATGCCCCGTCCCGAACCCGTCGAAGCCCCCGGCGTCCCCGCACGCCGTGCCGCATTGCGCATGCTCGATGCGGTGCTGCGCCAGGGTCTGCCGCTCGAAGCCGCGATCGGTCGTGCGACCGCGGGGATCGACCGCGCCGACGACCGCGCGCTCGCACATGCGATCGCGGCGGAAGTGTTGCGGCGGCTGCCCGATCTCGATGCGCTGATCGACTCGGCGACCAAGACGCGGCTGCCAGATGATTCGAAGGCGCGCTTCGCCTTGCGGATCGCGCTGGCGCAGGCGCTGTCGCTCGGCACGCCGTCGCATGCCGCGATCTCGACCGTGCTGCCACTGGTCGATGGCGGCCCGCGCAAGCTCGTCCACGGCGTGTTCGGGACGTTGTCGCGGAACGGTGACCAGCTCCCCGAACTGCCGACGCTCCCCGATCCGGTCGCGCTGCGCTGGCATGCGGCGTGGGGGGATGACGGCATCCACGCCGCCGAGGAAGCGATGGCGGCCCCCCCGCCGCTCGACCTCACGCTTGCCGATCCTGCGGAAACCGCGCGCTTCGTCGAGGAACTGGGCGGCGTCTCGTTGCTGCCCGGGCATGTCCGGATCGATTCGGCGCATGTGCCCGAGCTCCCAGGGTTCGAGGACGGCCGCTGGTGGGTGCAGGATATCGCCGCGTCGCTGCCCGCGCGTCTGCTGGGCAAGGGGACCGGCACCGCGCTCGACCTGTGCGCCGCACCGGGCGGCAAGACGATGCAGCTCGCGAGCGCGGGCTGGCGGGTGACCTCGGTCGATGCGTCCGAAAGTCGTCTCGCGCGACTTCGCGACAATCTCGAGCGGACCGGGCTGACGGCGGAGATCGTCGAGGCGGACGTGCTCGAATGGGCGCCGCCCGCGCCGGTCGATGCGGTGCTGCTCGATGCGCCGTGCAGCGCGACCGGGATCTTCCGCCGCCACCCCGACGTGCTCCACCGCGTACGGCCGTCGCAGATCACCGATCTCGCGGCGTTGCAGACCAGTTTGCTCACGCGCGCGGCGGAATGGGTCAGGCCGGGCGGGACGCTCGTCTTCGCGACCTGCTCGCTCGAACCCGCCGAGGGCGAAAAGCAGCGCGAACGCTTTGCGGCGGCACGGCCCGACTTCGCGCTGGTGCCGGTCGGGGTCGACGAACTGCCCGCCGGGATCGTGCCCGACGCAAAGGGATGCGTGCGGACCTTGCCCGGGATGGTCAAGCCCGGCGGCAACGACGGCTTCTTCATCGCGCGCTGGCAGCGACAGGGCTGACACCACGGTGCTTCCCCGGCGAAGGCCGGGGCCCAGTTGCGGAGGTTTTGACAACCGAGCGCAGCGGCCAGCATTCTTCGGTTCCGCGACTGGGCCCCGGCCTTCGCCGGGGAAGCGCGGGAACGGGTCGCTCGTTTCACCGCGGGCAACCGCTGCGGGTAGAAGCTGAAGGGATGATCGCGGCGCTAGTCCCAAATCTCCGGCGCTACAGGTTTCATGCATCATGTCCCATTGGCAGGGCTGACACCACGATACTTCCCCGGCGAAGGCCGGGGCCCAGTTGCGGAGGTTTTGCCAACCGAGCGCAGCGGCCGGCATTCTTCCGTTCCGCGACTGGGCCCCGGCCTTCGCCGGGGAAGCGCGGGAACAGGTCGCTCGTTTCACCGCGGGTAACCGCCGCGGGTAGGAGCTGGAGCGATCATTGCCCGCTTGTCCGGAATCCCTGGCGTGCTTCAGGCTTCAAGTATCATGTCCCATTGGCAGGGCTGAACTTTCAGATACTTCCCCGGCGAAGGCCGGGGCCCAGTTGCGGAGGTTTTGACAACCGAGCGCAGCGGCCAGCATTCTTCCGTTCCGCGACTGGGCCCCGGCCTTCGCCGGGGAAGCGCAGGAACGGGATCGTCCACCCTCACCGCGAGCAACCGCCCCGCGCGAAAGCTGGCGCGATGATCGCGGCGCTTGTCCCGTATCCCCGGCGTGCTAGAGGCTGAGCGCATCATGTCCCAGCGCCCCGTCCGCATCGCCCCGTCCATCCTCTCGGCCGATTTCGCCAAGCTCGGCGAGGAGGTCCGCGCGATCGATGCGGCCGGCGCGGACTGGATCCATGTCGATGTGATGGACGGGCATTTCGTCCCCAACATCTCGATCGGGCCGGGCGTGGTGAAGGCGATCCGCCCGCACACCGCCAAACCGCTCGACGTCCACCTGATGATCGCGCCGGTCGATGCGTATCTCGAGGCGTTCGCCGAAGCGGGCGCGGACACGATCAGCATTCATGTCGAGGCGGGGCCGCACACGCATCGCAGCCTCCAGCACATCCGCAGCCTCGGCAAGCGCGCGGGTGTCGTGCTCACCCCGCAGACCCCGGCGAAGGCGCTCGATTATCTGCTCGACATGGTCGATCTCGTGCTGGTGATGAGCGTCAATCCGGGCTTTGGCGGGCAGGCGTTCATCGAGAGTTCGCTCCGCAAGATCGAGAGCATCCGCAAGATGATCGACCACGGCGGATACGCTATCGATCTCGAGGTCGATGGCGGAATCGACCATGGCACCGCGCCGCGCGCGATTGCGGCAGGGGCGGATGCGCTGGTCGCGGGCACCGCGACCTTCCGCGGCGGGCCCGATGCCTATGCCGCCAACATCTCCGGCCTGCGCGGCTGAATGCGCGATCGGCCGACCCCCGAGCTCGACGCCAGGGATGGGATCGATGAGGGCAAGCGGCTGATCCGGCTTGGCGGGGACAAGGGCTTGTCATTGGCTGAACGTCTTTCGGAGCATTTCCACCGGCTGACGTGGCGCACCCCGATCCACGGGTTGCGGCTCAAGGGGCGGCATCCGCTCAAGCTGATCGCGGTCCCCGACGATCCGTTCCTCGGGGACGTCAAGCGCGGGCACGCACTGCTCGCGGGGATGCTGACGTTTCGCGGCGAAGCGTACGACATCGAGACGCTCGAACTGGCGAGGCCCAATTTCTCGAAGGGCTATGCGGACTATCTCCACAGTTTCGCATGGCTGCGCGACCTGTCGACCGTCGCGACGCGCGCGCAAGCGACGCCGATCGCCGAACATCTGATGCGGCTGTGGCTCGTGCAGCACGCCGACACCGTCAGCGAACCTGCGTGGCGCGCGGACCTGTGGGGCCGCCGCATCCTCGCGTGGACCGCGCATGCGCCGCTGATCCTGTCGTCGGCGGATCTGGTCTATCGCAGCCGCGTCCTCAACACGCTCGCGCGTGGCGCGCGGCATATCGACCGGGGCGCGGACAAGGCACCGCAGGGCGCGCCGCGCGTGGCCGCGTTGTGCGGAGTGGTCGCGGCGACCCTGCTGATTCCCGGCGGCGATCCGCGCCAGTCCGCGGTCGAGGCGGCGTTGCTGCGCGGGCTGCAGGCATCGATCTACGAGGATGGCGGCAACGTCGCGCGCTCGCCAGTCGCGCAGGTCGATCTCATCATGCTGCTGACCTGCCTGCGCGACGTCTATGACGCGCGCCGGCTCGAACCGCCCGTGTTCCTCGGTGAGACGCTTGGCAAGCTGATGCCCGCGTTGCTGGGTATCTGCCATACCGATCGCGATCTGAGCAGCTGGCAGGGGTGCGCGCCTTATGGCGTCGACGCGCTCGCGCAGGTGATCGAAGCGAGCGGGGTCCGCACGCGCCCGCTGCGCCAGGCGCGCGACTGGGGGTATCAGCGGCTGGCGGCGGGGTCGGCGGTGCTGATCCTCGACGGCGCGCCGCCGCCGGTCGCGCGGCTGGTCGAAGGCGGCTGCGCCTCGACGCTCGCGTTCGAACTGTCCGACGGGCGCAACCGGATCATCGTCAATTGTGGTGGCGCGCGCGCCGGGATCGCGCAGCTCCCCGCCGATCTGGCGGAAGGCTTGCGCACCACCGCCGCGCATTCGACGCTGGTCGTCGGCGACAGCAATTCGACCGCGATCCATGCCGACGGCACGCTCGGGCGCGGCGTCGCGGAGGTCGAGCTGGTCCGGCAGGAAAGCGAGGCGTCGAGCCGGATCGAGGCAAGCCACGACGGCTATGCCCGCCGCTTCGGACTGATCCACCGCCGCCAGCTGGTTATGACCAACGACGGCAAGGAAATCCGTGGGGAAGACGTGCTGCTGCCTGCGCCCAAGCGCCGCAAGGTCCAGCCGTCGACGTTCGCGATCCGCTTTCACCTGGGGCTCGGCATCCAGGTGTCGCCGACCGCGGACGGGATGGCGGCGCTGTTGCGGTTGCCCGGGGGTGGGCTGTGGCAATTCCGTTGCCGCGGCGGGGCACTCGCGTTCGAGGACAGCCTGTGGATCGATGCCGAGGGGCGTCCACATGCGACGATGCAGCTCGTCGTGACGGGCGAGGCGCCCGCGGGCGGCGCGAATGTCGGCTGGGTGCTCAAGCGCGCGCATTGAATTTGACGGCCCGAGCGGGCAGGGGGTGCGCGACATTTCGCCCTCTTTCCCGCTGGAGCCTCCCCATGACCACCATCCCGATCCGCCGCGCGCTGTTGTCAGTCTCCGACAAGACCGACATCGTCGAACTGGCGCAGGGGCTGGCGCAGAATGGCGTCGAGCTCGTCTCGACCGGGGGCACTGCCAAGGCGCTGCGCGATGCGGGGCTGGAGGTGCGCGACATTTCGGACCTGACCGGCTTACCCGAGATGATGGACGGCCGCGTCAAGACGCTCCATCCGGTGGTGCATGGCGGGCTGCTCGCGGTGCGTGACGATGCGGCGCATGTCGCTTCGATGGAGAAGCACGGGATCGGCGCGATCGATCTGGTCGTGGTCAACCTCTATCCGTTCGAGGCGACCGTCGCCAAGGGTGCGGAACGCGACGAGATCATCGAGAATATCGACATCGGCGGCCCGTCGATGGTGCGCTCGGCGGCAAAGAACCACGCCTTCGTCGCGATCGTCACCGATCCGGCGGATTACGCGCTGGTCGCGGGCGGGAGCACGACGCTGGCGGATCGCCGCAAGTTCGCCGCCAAGGCCTATGCCGCGACCGCGGCGTATGACGGCATGATCGCGACATGGTTCGGCCAGGTCGACCAGGGCGAAGCCTTCCCCGAGACGCTCGCGATCACTTTGCAGCGCGGGCAATCGCTGCGCTACGGCGAAAACCCGCACCAGTCGGCGGCCTTCTACACCGCTGGCGGCAGCGCACCGCGCGGGATCGGCCAGGCGCGGCAGGTGCAGGGCAAGGCGCTGAGCTACAACAACCTCAACGACGCCGACGCCGCGCTCGATCTGATCAGCGAATATCGCGACGCCGCACCGACCTGCGTGATCGTCAAGCACGCCAACCCCTGCGGCGTCGCGACCGGCGAGACGCTCGAAGCTGCGTATAATGCTGCGTTCGCGTGCGATACGGTGTCGGCATTCGGCGGGATCATCGCGCTCAACCGTCCGCTCGACGGCGCGACCGCGCGTGCGATCGCGGGGATCTTCACCGAGGTCGTGGTCGCGCCCGACGCGGATGACGAGGCGCTCGCGATCTTCGCCGCGAAGAAGAACCTGCGCCTGCTGCTGACCGGCGAACTTCCCGATCCGGCGCGGGCCGGGTTGCTGGCGAAGGCGATCACCGGCGGTTGGCTGGTGCAGAGCCGCGATGGCGAATCCAACCCCGAGATGACGGTCGTCACCAAGCGCGCGCCGACCGAGCAGGAGCTCGCCGACTGCCGCTTCGCCTGGACCGTCGCCAAGCACGTCAAGTCGAACGCGATCGTCTATGCCAAGGGCGGCAGCACCGCCGGGATCGGCGCGGGGCAGATGAACCGGCTCGAATCCGCGCGGATCGCGGCGTGGAAGGCGAAGGACGCCGCCGACAAGGCGGGCTGGGGGGAGCCGCGCACGATCGGCTCGGCGGTCGCGTCGGATGCGTTCTTCCCGTTCGCCGACGGCCTGATGGCGGCGGTCGAGGCGGGGGCGACCGCGGTGATCCAGCCGGGCGGCTCTATCCGCGACGACGAGGTGATCGCTGCGGCGGATGCCGCTGGGCTTGCAATGGTGTTCACCGGGGTGCGGCACTTCCGGCATTGATCGGGGGGGGCGCTCTCCTCCACACCGTCATCCTTGCGCAGGCATGGTCTCTGTGAAACCCTGAATGTTCTCCCGCGAAAGCGGGAGTCCAGGAGTCGCGAGAACTGTAAGCCGTTGTTCTGCTTGGCTCTGGATTCCCGCCTTCGCGGGAAAACAGTAAAGGACGGGTTCGTAACCCAAGTTTCGCGGAGGCCATGCAAGGCGGGAATGGGGGGAATCGGGGCTATGGCGGCAATAGCGCGCCCCGCCTACCCCGCCACCGCCGGTTTCCGCCGGATCAGCGCGCGGTCCTCGTCGCGGAACGCCCAGCGGTAGAGCACGTACAGATACACCGCCGCCATCAGCGGTTCGCCGATCGCGAGTTCGGCCCATTCGAACCGCTTGGGCAAGGCGGTGAACGCGCCCCCCACGACGCAGGTCGCGAGTACCGCCCACGCCATCGCCCAACGCCATCCCGCCACGGGCGCCTTGAGCAACCGCGACAGATAGGTCGACTTGATGATCGAGGTGATCGTCACCGACACGAACAGCGCCACCGCCGGCCCCGCCGCCTGGAACGCGACCGGCCAGCCGACCGACTGCATCGCGAAGATCAGACCGAAGCTGAGCGCCACCTGGAACAGCAGCATGCCGATCGAAATCGCCATGTTCTGCAACCGCGCGATGTAGACGAGCGCGGATTCGCACACCGCGCCGGTCGATGCGGCCGCCTCGGCGAACAGCAGGAACGCGAGCGCCGCGGTGCCCGAGACGAATTGCGGGCCGACCGTCCCCATCACCGCCTCGCCCGGGATCGACCCCATCAGCGCAAGCCCCGTCTGCGCGGCAAGGATCCAGAAGCCGACCTGCCGCACCTGCGCCGCGATCGCCCCCATGTCGCCGCGCGCGAGGCTGGTGGTGATGACCGGGCCGAGGATCGGGTCGAAGCTCGTCTTGAGCTTGCCCGGGATCGACGCGACCTGTTGCGCCATCCAGTAGATGCCGACGATCCGCGGCTCGAACATCACGAACAGAATCGAGCGGTCGACGTTGCGCGTCCCCCATTCGAGTGCATCAGCCCCCGCGAGCGGCGCGTTGCGCCGGATCAGCGCGAGCGTCCGCCCCGGATGGAGCCGCCAGCCGACCGGCGCGCCATAGCTCCGCCAGAACGGCACCAGCGACGCGACGAGCGCCGCGATCATCGACAGCATGTAGGCGATCACCAGCCCGTCATGCGGCGCAATCGGATAGAGCACGCCCGCCGCGATCGAGATCGTCCACGGCTCAATCACCGCGCGCGCGGTGACGGTGGCTTTCACGTTGCGGCGATAGGCGAGCGCGGCCAGCGTGATGTCCGACCATGCGGTGAAGACGATGATGCACGGCAACAGCCGTTCGAGCCCGGTCGGCGCGCTGCCGTGATACATCAGGTCGGGGACGAGCAGCAGGAACCCGCTCGCGAGGAAGGACGCGAGCGCCGCGACGACGAGGCAATCCCACACGATGTCGACATGCGGTCGATCCGAATCGCTGATCGCAAGCGCGAGGCCCCGCTTCAACCCGAACGTCGCGAGCAGGGCCGCCACCTCGACGAACAACACCGCGCGCGCGAAGGTGCCGAGCGTGTCAGGCCCGTAGAGCCGCCCGGCGATGAACAGGAACGGAATTCGCGCGACAAGGCGCATCAGGAAGCCGAGGATATTGGTCCGGCCACCCTTGGCCAGTGCGTTGATCTCGTCGTCCGTGCCCCCACGGTCGGTCGGTACGCCCCCCGTTACTGTCGTCAATGCGCGGCCCCCCAGCTCAGGCCGGTGCCGATCTCGATGCCGAGCGGCACGCTGAGCTGGACTGCGGGTTCGGCGGCGGTCGCCATCACGCGTTCGATCACGGGTTTCGCCGCGGCGACGTCGCCTTCGGGCAGTTCGAACACGAGTTCGTCATGCACCTGCAACAGCATCCGCACATCGGGCAGCCCCGCCTCGAGCAATGCCGGCCCCATCCGCACCATCGCGCGCTTGATGATGTCGGCGGAGGTCCCCTGGATCGGCGCGTTGATCGCGGCGCGCTCGGCCCCCTGGCGTTCGTGCTGGATCTTGGAGGAAATGCGCGGGAAGTGTGTCTTCCGCCCGAACAGCGTGGTGGTGTAGCCGCTCGCGCGGACCGTCTCGGTGGTCTGCGCGATATAGTTGCGGATGCCGGGGAAGCGATCGAAATAGCGGTCGATCATCGCCTGCGCCTCGTCCGCGGTCACGTCGAGCCGCCCCGCCAGACCCCAGCGGCTGATCCCGTAGAGGATCGCGAAGTTGATCGTCTTGGCGCGCCCGCGCGTGTCGCGATTGACCTCGCCGAACAGTTCCTGCGCGGTCAGGCTGTGGATGTCGGCACCACTCGCGAACGCGTCGCGAAGCTGCGGCACGTCCGCCATATGCGCTGCGAGCCGCAGCTCGATCTGCGAGTAATCGGCGGCGAGCAGGACGTTGCCGGGCTCGGCCACGAACGCGTCGCGGATCTGGCGGCCGATCTCGGTGCGGATCGGGATGTTCTGCAAATTCGGGTCGGTCGACGACAGCCGCCCGGTCTGCGCGCCAGTCAGCGAATAGGACGTGTGGACACGCCCCGTCGCTGGGTTGATCTGCGCCTGCAGCGCATCGGTATAGGTCGACTTGAGCTTGGACAGCTGCCGCCATTCGAGCACCTTGGTCGCAATGTCCTTGCCGGGGGAGTCCTTATCAGCCGCGATCCGCTCGAGTTCGGTCACGTCGGTCGAATAGACCCCGGACTTGCCCTTGCGCCCGCCCTTGATCCCCATCCGTTCGAACAGCACGTCGCCCAATTGCTTGGGGCTGCCGATCGTGAACGTGCCGCCCGCGAGCGCATGGATATCGACTTCGAGCGCACCGATCTGTGTCGAGAATTCGCCCGACAGTTGCGCGAGCTTTTCGCGATCGACCTTGATTCCGTGGCGCTCCATCTGCGCGATGACCGGCGCGAGCGGACGGTCGACCATCTCGTACACCCGCGTCGCACCCTCGGCGGCGAGGCGCGGCTTGAACCGCCGCCACAGCCGCAGCGTCACGTCGGCATCCTCCGCGGCGTAGCGGGTGGCGGCGACCAGATCGACCTCGTTGAAGGTCCGCTGCGTCTTGCCGACACCGACCACGTCCTTGAACGCGATGCAGCTGTGCGACAGATGCGTCGCCGCGAGTTCGTTCATGCTGTGGCCGTGAAGCCCCGCGTCGAGATCGAAGCTCATCAGGATCGTGTCGTCGAACGGCGCGACGCCGACGCCCAAGCGCCCGAGCACGATCATGTCATACTTCAGGTTATGCCCGATCTTGAGGACCGAAGGATCCTCGAACAGCGGCTTCAGTTTCGCCAGCGCGACCTCGACCGTCAGCTGTTCGGGCTTTTCCGCGAACAGCCCGCTTCCGCCATGCGCGAGCGGGACATAGCAGGCGAGATTGGGGTGGAGCGCCATACTGATCCCGACCAGCTCGGCGCGAGTCGCGTCGATCCCGGTCGTCTCGGTGTCGATCGCGATCCAGCCCTGATGCCGCGCGAGCGTGATCCAGCGGTCGAGCGCGGCCTCGTCGACCACGGTCTCGTACGAATCGACCTCGCACGGCGGATCCTGCTCGGTCGGAACGGACTTGGGGGCAGGGACCGGCGCATCCGCGACTGCCGACAGCTTGGCGAGCAACGAGCGGAAGCCGTGATGTTCAAGGAACACCCGCAGCGGCGCATCGGGGATGCCCTTGAGTTCGAGATCCTCGAGCGGCTCGGGCAAGGCGACGTCGCATTTGAGCGTCACCAGTTCCTTCGACAGCCGCGCCATGCCGGCATGTTCGATCAGATTGTCGCGCAGCTTGCCCTTCTTCATCCCCTCGGCGGCGGCGAGCACCGATTCGAGATCGCCATGTTCGAGGATTAGCTTGGCCGCGGTCTTGGGGCCGACGCCGGGGACGCCCGGCACGTTGTCGACGCTGTCGCCCATCAGCGCGAGCACGTCGCCGAGTTGCGCGGGCGTGATGCCGTGGAATTTCTCCGCGACATGCTCCGCGCCGAGCCGTCGGTTGTTCATCGTGTCGTACATGTCGAGCCCGGGCTCGATCAGCTGCATCAGATCCTTGTCCGACGACACGATCGTGACTTCCCACCCCTGCGCCAAGGCTGCGCGCGAATAGCAGGCGATGATGTCGTCCGCCTCCAGCCCCTCGGTCTCGATGCACGGCAGCGAGAAGGCGCGCGTCGCATCGCGGATCATCGGGAACTGGGGGACGAGATCCTCGGGCGGCGGCGGGCGGTGCGCCTTGTATTGGTCGTACAGGTCGTTGCGGAAGGTCTTGGACGACTTGTCGAGGATCACCGCCATATGCGTCGGGCCGTCCGCGGCATGTACCTCGTCCGCGAGCTTCCACAGCATCGTGGTATAGCCATAGACCGCGCCGACAGGCTCGCCATGCTTGTTGGTGAGCGGGGGGAGGCGGTGATACGCGCGGAAGATGTATCCCGAGCCATCGACAAGATAGAGATGCGGCATCATGCGGCGATAGCAGCGCCTGCGCGCTAGCAGAAGCCCGCTTTGCGTTCAGCCGTTCGGGCGGCTCGTGTTGGCGCGATTGGCAGAAATTGTGCTCGCATGTGTCGCGACGACGCTTGAGACGACCGCCTGCATCAATTGCTGCCGCGCCGGAATCGGGCGGAGCGTGTCGCCGATCATCACCGCGATCGCATAGGTCCGGCCATCGGGCGCGATCAGCAGGCCGACGTCGTTATAGCCTGCGGTGCGGCCCGCGAAATCCTGCCCGGTCCCGGTCTTGTGCCCGAACGTCCAGCCCGGCGGCACCGCGCCGCGCAGCCGCATCTTGCCGGTGTGCGAGGATTGCATCGTCCCGATCAGATAGGAGGTCGAGGGAGCCGACAGGATCTCCCCGCGCTTGAGCCGCGCGAGCGCGGTCGCGATCGCGGCGGGTGCAGCACCGTCGGGCGGGGCTGCGACATAACGGTTGAACGCGGCAAGGCGATCGGCGCGGGTCAGCGCGTTGCGCGCGCGGTTGAAGCCGTCGTTGAACGCGTAGGACGGCTGCCACGTCAGCCCGGCGGTGTTCGCCTGCAACATCCGCTCGCCCGGGCCGAAGCCGATCGCGCCAAGCCCCTTGCGCGCGATGAACCCGCGCACCGCGGTCGGCCCGCCGACCAGACGGAGCAGCCGGTCGTTCGCGGTATTGTCGCTCATCGTCAGCGCGCGCTGGAGCAATTCGCCGACCGTCGTGCGATAGCCGGTATCGCCACGGATCAGCCCCGCGATCGGCTGGTGGAACAGCGTGATGTCGTCGCGGGTCAGCGTGATCGGATCGTCGAGCCGCAGTTTGCCCGCATCGCGCGCGGCGAGCACGGTCATCGCGACCCACAATTTGCTGACGCTCTGCTGCGGCAGGCGCTGGCTCCCGCCCGCGTTGATCATCCAGCCATCGTCGACGCTGCGCACCGCGACCCCGGCCTTGCCGCTGAAGCCACGGACCAGTTGCGTGATGGTCGCGGTCAGCATCGGCGGCTGGGGCAGGACGCGGTGGCCGACCGGTGCCGGCCCCGAACGCGGCGGGATCGCGACGACCAACGGGGCCTGCGTCTGCGCGCCGCGCGCGCTCTGGACGCGCGTGCCATACCCGCAGGCGCACAGCGCGGAGATGAGCAGCAGGGTGGCTGCGGGCTTCATGAGGTGCAGAGGTACAATATGCGCAACCACCGAATTTGTTTCCCGCCCGGCACCATGCCCTGAACTCTCGCGATAGGGCCAGATCTGGTTTGAGAAATGGGTACGATCGGAAGCTGCGACCAGACGCCTTCGCTTTACGACAGGACGGTACGGACTACGGAAACCCGCCAAAATTTCCCGTCACCCCGGCGAAGGCCGGGGCCGTCGCGTTGTTTTGCCGGCCGGCTGCCTGAAACGAGACGGCCCCGGCCTCCGCCGGGGTGACGGGCTCTACGGCACCAGAATCGTATCGCGCGCCTCGGGCAGCATGTCCGGATAATCGAGCGTGTAATGCAGCCCGCGCGATTCCTTGCGCGCCAGCGCCGAGCGCACGATCAGCTCGGCGGTCTGGAGCAGGTTGCGCAGCTCGATCAGGTCGGGCGTGACGCGGAAGTGGCCGTAATAATCGTTCACTTCCTCGGTCAGCATCCGGATCCGGTGCTGCGCGCGCTCGAGCCGCTTGGTCGTCCGCACGATGCCGACGTAATTCCACATGAACCGGCGGATCTCGGTCCAGTTCTGCTTGATCACGACTTCCTCGTCCGAATCCTCGACGCGGCTTTCGTCCCACGCGCGGATCGGCGGGGGCTCGGGCAGTTCGTCCCAATGCTCGGCGATATGCTGCGCGCACGCTTCGCCGAAGACGAAGCATTCGAGCAGCGAGTTGGACGCGAGCCGGTTCGCGCCGTGCAAGCCACTCTCGCTGCATTCGCCCGCCGCATAGAGACCAGGCAGATCGGTCCGCCCGTCGAGATCCACCACGATCCCGCCGCAGGTGTAATGCTGCGCGGGGACGACCGGGATCGGGTCGGTCGTCATGTCGATCCCGAGCCCGAGCAGTTTCTCGTAGATGTTGGGGAAGTGCGCGCGGATGAAGTCCGGGCCCTTGTGGCTGATGTCGAGGTGGACGTAATCGAGCCCGAGCCGCTTGATCTCATGATCGATCGCGCGCGCGACGATGTCGCGCGGCGCGAGTTCGGCGCGCGGGTCGACCTCGGGCATGAAGCGATAGCCGTTTTCGGGGAGCAGCAAATGCCCGCCCTCCCCGCGCACCGCCTCGGTGATCAGGAAATTCTTGACGTCGAGATTGTAGAGGCAAGTCGGATGGAACTGCATCATCTCCATGTTGGAGACGCGGCACCCCGCGCGCCACGCCATCGCGATGCCGTCGCCGGTCGCGCCACGTGGCGCGGTCGAAAAGAGATAGGTCCGCCCCGCGCCGCCGGTCGCGAGGATCGTCGCGCGCGCGGTGTGAAGCTCGACCCGGCCGGTCGCGCGGTTGACGGCATAGACGCCCCACACGTTGCCCGCACCCGAATAGCGTTCCTCGTGCCGGCTGGTCGCAAGGTCGATCGCGACCATGTTGGGGACGAGCGTGATGTTGGGGTGATCGGTCGCGGCGCGCTGCAACGCTTCCTGCACCGCCCAGCCGGTCGCGTCGGCGACATGGACGATCCGGCGATGCGAATGCCCGCCCTCGCGCGTCAGATGCAGCCCGCCGCCATTGTCGGCGGTTTCGGTCGCGAACGGTACGCCCAGCTCGACCAGCCGCGCGATCGCGGCGGGCGCGCGTTCGACGACCATCTCGACCGTCGCGCGATCGTTGAGCCCTGCGCCCGCGATCATCGTATCCTCGACATGGCTCTCGAACGTGTCGCCTTCCTCGAGCACCGCGGCGATCCCGCCTTGCGCCCAGGCGGTCGAGCCCTCGTTGAGCTGCCCCTTGGCGAGCACGGTGACGTTGAAGCGATCCGCTAGGTTGAGCGCGGCGGTCAGTCCGGCCGCGCCGGAGCCGATGATGAGGACGTCGGACTGCATCGCTTCTCCACTTCCCGCTTTGGCCGGGTGCCGCGGCGGACCGACGTCACACGTCTGTCACAGCGGCTGGTATCGTGGATTGGCGGGCTTGCCTAGCGGTGTGGGCGGGTGGCAGCAGCGCTGCAACACCCCCCGTCACCCCGGCGAAGGCCGGGGCCGTCCCGTCTGGGGCAGACGGTGCACAAAGCAACGTGGCGGCCCCGGCCTCCGCCGGGGTGACGTTAGGGGACTTTCCCGCTAGCGGCGAGGTTCACGCGATACCGAGACTTGAACGATGACCCTCCACAATTGGTGGCTGTTTACCGGCGCGGTGTTCCTGCTGTGCGGGACGCCGGGGCCCAACATGCTCCACATCCTGTCGCGCAGCGTCGAGATGGGGCTGAAGCGCAGCGTCGCGGCGATGGCGGGATGCCTGCTCGCGCTGGTGCTGGTGCTGACCGCCTCGGCGGCGGGAGTGACGACGCTGTTGCTTGCGGTGCCGGGCGCGTTTGACGTGCTGCGCTATGTGGGGGTCGCGTATCTTATCTACCTCGGAATCAAGGCGTGGCGCAGCAACGGGGCGCCGATCGACGTGGCGGAGGGGGAGCTGCCGCGCACGCTGTCGCTGCGCGCGCTGTTCCGCGGCGGGTTCGCGATCGGGATCAGCAATCCGAAGCTGATCTTGTTCGCAGCCGCCTTCTTTCCGCAATTCGTCGATCCTGCGTTCCCCAAGCCGCCGCAATTTGCGCTGCTGGTGGTGACCTTCGCGGTGCTGGAGAGCTTCTGGTACGGGGTCTATGCGCTGGGCGGGCGGTCGCTCGCGGGATATCTCGAGCGGCCCGCGGTCAAGCGGCTGTTCAACCGGGTGACGGGGGTGATCTTTATCGGCTTCGGGCTCGCGCTGCTGCGGACGCGGCATTCTTGAGGGAGACCTTGCCCCCCTTCCGTCATTCCCGCGGAGGCGAGAATCCATAGGCACCGTCCGTCATAGTCTGCGCCGTCAGCCAGTATGGATCCCCGCCTGCGCGAGACCTCTGCGAAAGCCGGGTTACGGACCCATCATTTGCTGCTTTCCCGCGAAGGCGGGAATCCAGAGCCACGCAGAACAACGAGTTACAGTTCTCGCGACCCCTGGACTCCCGCCTTCGCGGGAGAACATCCATGGTTCGCAGAGGCCTCGCCTGCGCGGGGATGACGGAAATGGGGGAGGCCGTCCTTACGCGTTCGCAGCGCGTGTCAGGTTGAGGAACACGTCCTCCAGGTCCGCCTCGCGCGTCGACACGTCGACGATGCCATAGCCATCCGCCTGCACCGCCGCGAGCACTTCGCCCGCGTTGACCTTGTCCTTGGCATAGGTGATCGCGAGCGTCCGCGTGCCCTTCAGCTCGATCTTCTGGAAACAGGCGTTGGCGGGCGCGACTGCCACGTCGCGGTCGACCGTCACCTCGACCATCTTCTCGGTCGCCTTCGCCAGCAAGTCGCGCGTCGGTTCGTTCGCGATCACCTTGCCGTGGTTGATGATCGCGATCCGGTCGCACAATTCCTCGGCCTCCTCGAGGTAATGCGTCGTCAGCACCACCGTGACGCCCGCCTCGTTGAGCGAACGGACATAGGCCCAGAGTTGCTGGCGCAGCTCGATGTCGACGCCCGCGGTCGGCTCGTCGAGCACCAGTACGGGGGGCGAGTGGACCATCGCCTTGGCGACCATCAGGCGGCGCTTCATGCCCCCCGACAGCGTGCGCGCATAGGCGTTGGCCTTGTCCTCCAGATGCACCGCGCGGAGCAATTCCATCGAGCGGCGCTTGGCCTTGGGGACGCCGTACAGCCCGCCCTGGATCTCGAGCGTCTCGAACGGCGAGAAGAACGGGTCGAACAGGATCTCCTGATTGACGATCCCGATCGACACCTTGGCGTTGCGCGGGTGCTGATCGATGTCGAAACCCCAGATCGACGCGGTCCCGCCGGTCTTGTTGACCAGGCCCGCTAGGATGTTGATCAGCGTGGATTTTCCCGCGCCGTTGGGGCCGAGCAGCCCGAAGATCTGGCCGCGCGGCACGTCGAACGACACGTCGTCGAGCGCCTGCTTGCCGCCTTTGTAGGTCTTGCTCAAATTGGCGATGGAGATGGCAGCTTCCGTCATGAGTCGGCATTAGGCACGCGGGGCGTGCGCGGAAAGCCTAAATTGCGGTTCCGCTCGCTCGTGCTCCTGCGCAGGCAGGAGCCCAGGAGTTCCAAAGACCGCAAGCGGATACTTGTGTGGCTCTGGGTTCCTGCCTGCGCAGGAACACGGCGCAATGGCACACTAGCCTTCAAAACCCCCGACTTGATCATTGTCGCCAATAACCGACCTTGCTACACGCGCCCCCATGATCGCCCCGCCCGAAATCCTCCGCGTCACCCACGCCCGCAACATCTGCGACGGCGCGACCGACATTCCTGGCGGCGCGAGCCTTGGCCATCCGCGCGTGTTTCTCGAGATCGACGAGACCGGCTATGTCGATTGCGGCTATTGCGACCGCCGCTTCATCCTGATCGGCGGACCCGCCGATGGCGCGGACCAGGCGACGCTTCGCGATCATGGGGATGGCGCAGGCCGCTGAGCCTCCTATATTCGGGGGTATGACGAGTCCCGCAGACCCCCGCGCTTTCCTCTATCATGACGGACAGCTGTCCCCTGACGAGGCGCAGGCCCTCACCGCAGCCGCGCTCGGCAAGGCCGATGACGGCGAGCTTTACCTGCAATATCGCAAGTCCGAAGCGTTCGGCTTCGACGATGGCCGGCTGAAGACCGCGAGCTACGACACGCATTCGGGTTTTGGCCTGCGGGCAGTGTCGGGCGAGATGACCGCCTTTGCGCACGCCAACGAACTGAGCGCCGCGGCGATCAAGCGCGCGTCCGAGACGATGGCGCTGATCGATCCGTCGGCCAGCCCCAAGGCCGCGCCGCCGCGCGCCACCAACCGGCATCTCTATACCGACGCCGATCCGCTCGACCTGATCCCCTTCGCCGACAAGGTGAATCTGTGCCAGACGATCGACGCCGCCGCCCGCGCGCGCGATCCGCGTGTGGCGCAGGTGTCGGTATCGCTGATGGGCAATTGGAACGTGGTCGAGATCGTCCGCGCCGATGGCTTCATGGCGACCGACATCCGACCGCTGGTGCGGCTTAACGTGTCGATCGTGGTCGAGCAGAATGGCCGCCGCGAGACCGGCAGCTTCGGGATCGGCGGGCGCTATCTCTACACCGACCTGATGGAGCCCGCGACGTGGAACCGCGCGATCGACGAGGCGCTGGCGCAGGCCGTCGTCAATCTCGATTCGGTTGCAGCGCCCGCGGGTGAGATGACCGTGCTGCTCGGGCCGGGCTGGCCGGGAATTCTGCTGCACGAGGCGATCGGCCACGGGCTCGAGGGCGATTTCAACCGCAAGGGCACCAGCGCCTTCTCCGGGCGGATCGGCGAGCGCGTCGCGGCCCCTGGCGTGACGGTGGTCGACGACGGGTCGATCGCGGATCGCCGCGGGTCGCTGTCGATCGACGACGAGGGCACGCCGACGCAGGAGAACGTGCTGATCGAGGACGGGATTCTCAAGGGCTACATCCAGGACCGGCTCAACGCGCGGCTGATGGGCGTCGCGCCGACCGGCAACGGGCGTCGCGAGAGCTTCGCGCATGCGCCGATGCCGCGGATGACCAACACCTTCATGCGTGGCGGGAATGACGATCCGGCCGAGCTGTTGTCGCGCGTCAAGTCGGGCATCTTCGCCAAGGCGTTCGGCGGCGGGCAAGTCGACATCGTGTCGGGCAAGTTCGTCTTCTCGTGCACCGAGGCGTATCGCATCGAGAACGGCAAGATCGGCGCGCCGATCAAGGGCGCGACGCTGATCGGCGACGGGCCGTCGTGCCTGACCAAGGTCGAGGGGATCGGCAACGATTTCGCGCTCGACGAAGGCATCGGCATGTGCGGCAAGGGCGGGCAGAGCGTGCCCGCCGGCGTCGGGCAGCCGACGCTGCTGGTCGGCGGGCTGACGGTTGGCGGGACGGCGATGTAAGCACCGGCGGGCGTCGCCTCGTTGACGGTAATGTCGGCCGGTTCGCCTTGGTGTTCCTGCGCAGGCAGGAACCCAGAGCCAGGAACGTCCTGCTAAGTTGCTCTCGTAACCCCTGGACTCCTGCTTTCGCAGGAGAACAGCGACGACTATGGATGAAGGGTATCGCGCTAGCGGTAGGGCGACCCGGCCATCGCTGGCTCGACGGAAGGAGAGAGCAGGTTGACCGCACCGACGATCCCATCCTGGCCGGACCTCGACTGGCCCGCCTGGCGCGAAACCGCGATCGGCCTTCAGCTCCGCGCCCAGATCATCGGCAAGGTCCGGCTCGCGCTGACGCCGTGGCTCAACCATAGCTGGCACGTGCCGCTCTACGTCTCGGCACGCGGGCTTACCACCTCGGCCATCCCCGTCGGCGACCGCATCCTCGAGATCGAGTTCGACCTGTTGCACGACCGGCTGGTGTTCATGGCCAGCGATGGCCGCAGCCGCGGGATCGGTCTCAACTCCGGCAGTATCGCGCATTTTTACAGGACGGTCATCGCTTGCCTGACCGAGCTCGATGTACCCGCCATCTTCGACGGCACCCCGAGCGAAATGGCCGACATGCCCCCCTTCGCCGAAGATACCGCAGACCGCCCCTATGACGCCGATGCCGTGCGAGCGTTCTGGCGCGCTCTCATTCAGGTGGCGCGCGTATTCGGCGAGTTCCGCACCGGCTTCGTCGGCAAGGCGAGCCCGGTGCACTTCTTCTGGGGCAGCTTCGATCTCGCCGTCACGCGTTTCTCGGGCCGCGCTGCGCCGACCCATCCCGGCAGCTTCCCCGGCCTTCCCGATGCCGTGACGCGCGATGCGTACAGCCATGAGGAAGCCAGCGTCGGTTTCTGGCCGGGCAGCGATGCGTATCCGAAAGCCGCGTTCTACGCCTACGCCTATCCCGCGCCCGAAGGGTATGCCGAAGCGAAGGTCGTTCCTGCGGCGGCAGAATGGAACGTCGCGCTGGGCGAATTCCTGCTGCCCTATGACGCGGTGCGCGCCGCGTCCGATCCGGATGCGGCGTTGCTGGCCTTTTGTCAGTCGACCTATGACGCCGCCGCCGATCTCGCACAGTGGGACCGCGCCGCGCTCGATTGCGGGACGGGGCGGCCAGGTGTGCCGCGCAGCGTCTGACCGCTTGCATCGGCGCGGCCTGGCTGCAACCATGGGCCGCGTTGAGAGGTCGCCGATCATGAAAAAGTTTCTTCCCGTTTTCATCACCTTGGCGATCTTCGCCGGTCCTGTGGAGGCGCAGTCGGGCGACCGTACCGAACGGCTCTTGAGCGCGCTTGCCGATGCGCCCGGCCCGTCGGGATTCGAGGAAGCGGTTCGCGCGATCATGGTGCGCGAACTCAAGCCGATGGCCGACAAGCTCAGCTATGACGGCGTCGGCTCGGTGATCGCGCAGCACGGCACGAGCGGGCCTAGGATCATGCTCGACGCGCATATGGACGAGCTCGGCGGGGTGGTGCGGCGCGTGACGCCTACGGGATATCTGTCGATGCAGATGCTCGGTGGCTGGCTCGACCAGGCGCTGCCCGACCAGCGCTGGATCATCATCGGCAAGAACGGGCCGGTCCATGCCGTGACCGGGATCCGCGACGTCCATGTCGTGCCGGCGGACGAACGCGGCAAGGTCTATCCGCGCGACAAGCTCTATCTCGATGTCGGCGCGAAGACGCCCGCCGAGGTTGCCGCGCTCGGCCTGTCGCCGGGGGATCCGGTCGTGCCCGATTCGCCGTTCGCGGTGATGGGCAAGGGGGATCGCTATCTCGGCAAGGCGTGGGACGACCGCGTCGGGCTCGCGGTGATCATCGAAGCACTGCGCCGTCTGCGCAGTACCGGACACCCCAACCAACTGTTCGTCGTGGCGACCGTCCAGGAGGAAGTCGGGCTACGTGGCGCGCGCACCTCGGCGGACCTGATCAAGCCCGACATCGGCATCGCGATCGAAGGCGGGATCGCGGGCGACAGTCCGGGGCGCAACCCGGAGGAAACGCAGGCCGTGCTGGGCGGCGGTCCGGGGATCTTCCTCTACGACTCGAGCACCTTGCCCAACCGCAAGTTCGTGCGGCTGGTCGACGCGACGGCGGCGGGCGCACGCATCCCGCTGCAACACGATCTGGTCCAGGGGTATGGCGACGACAGCGCCGCGATCCAGGCGACCAACGGCGGGGTGCCGACGGTCAATCTCGTCGTGCCCGCGCGATATACGCATGCGCATAACGGCATCATCGACCGTGCCGATTTCGATCGCACCGTCGATCTCGTCGTCGCGCTGATCGGCAAGCTCGATGCCAGGACGGTCGCCGACCTGCGCGATTTCACGCCATGAGCCTGGTCGAGGTTGGACGGTTCGGGCGCAACGAGGCCTATATCGTGATCGGGCGGCTAGACTCCGAGGGGATCATGGCGATCGCGCTCGATGGGAATGCAAGCATCGCGGATGGGAGTCAGTTCTTCATTCCGGTCCGCGTGATGGTGGACGACAAGGACGCCGATACCGCCCGCGCCATCCTGGGGACGGCGGCGGGCTGAAGCGGCGCGCGGCGGAGCGGCTCTGTACTGTCGCCCGGCAGAACGTTCGCTCGCACGAGGGCAGCGCTCCAGCGAAGGTCAGGCGCACAAGGGTTCGCGGGCGAGCCCAACCCAACGATCCCACTGCCTGATTCTTAGGCAGACATTCGCAACTGCACAAAAATTTACCTTTTGGTAACCGTTCCTGTCCCGAAAATACGCCGTAACGCGTCGATCGTGTCTTGGCATGGCGATTGCATGACATCCCCTCAGGACCAATAACCAGGGGGGTTCTTGCGTGAAGCTTGTCATAGCCATCATCAAACCATTCAAGCTCGACGACGTGCGCGAGGCACTGACCGAAATCGGCGTCGCAGGCATGACCGTGACGGAGGTCAAGGGGTTCGGGCGCCAGAAGGGCCAGACCGAGATCTACCGTGGCGCCGAGTACAGCACCAACATGGTCCCCAAGATCAAGATCGAGGTCGTGTGCGGTTCCGATGTCGCGGCCCGCGTGGTCGAGTCGATCCAGGCGTCGGCAAACACCGGGGCGATCGGTGATGGCAAGATCTTCGTGCTCGATGTGGGGCAAGCCGTTCGCATCCGCACCGGCGAAACAGACGAGACCGCGTTGTGAGGGGGGTAATGATGAAGCCAGGGATGAAAACGGGTTTGGCGGCGCTGGCGGGGGCCTCGTTCCTTGCGGCGTTACCCGCATGGGCGCAGGCGCCCGCGCTGATCAAGGCGCCGACCGCCGCGCAGATGGCGACGATGGTCAACAAGGGCGATACCAGCTGGATGCTGGTTTCCTCGGCACTCGTGCTGATGATGTCGGTCCCGGGGCTGGCGCTGTTCTACGGCGGGCTGGTCCGCACCAAGAACATGCTGTCGGTGCTGATGCAGGTGCTGATGATCGTCTGCATCGCGTCGCTCGTCTGGGTGTCGTGGGGCTATTCGATGGCCTTTACCTCGGGCGGCGAAAACCATTTCTTCGGCGGGCTGTCCAAGGCGTTCCTGCGCGGCGTCGACGGCACCACGCTGGCGGCGACCTTCTCCAACAACGTCTACATTCCTGAATTCGCGTATGTCTGCTTCCAGATGACGTTCGCCTGCATCACGCCGGCGCTGATCATCGGGGCGTTTGCGGAACGCGTGAAGTTCACGCCCTTGATGATCTTCATGGTGGCGTGGATGACGATCGTCTATTTCCCGATCGCGCACATGGTGTGGTATTGGGCAGGCCCCGATTTCCTCCCCGGATCGCCGACCGACGGCGGCTGGCTGTTCAACCTTGGCGCCCTCGACTTCGCCGGCGGCACCGTCGTCCACATCAATGCCGGGATCGCCGGGCTGGTCGGTTGCCTCGTGATCGGTCCACGCCTCGGCTATGGCCGCGAGCCGATGCCGCCGCACTCGCTGACGATGACGATGATCGGCGCGAGCCTGTTGTGGGTCGGCTGGTTCGGGTTCAACGCCGGGTCCAACCTCGAGGCGAACGGCGTCACCGCGGTCGCGTTCATTAACACCTTCGTCGCGACCGCCGCCGCTGCCGTCTCCTGGGCGGTGATCGACCAGGTCGTGCACAAGAAGCCGTCGCTGCTCGGCGCGGTGACGGGCGCGGTCGCCGGGCTGGTCGCGATCACGCCGGCCTCGGGCTATGCCGCACCGATGACCTCGGTCGTCCTCGGGCTCGTCGTGTCGCCGATCTGCTTCATCTTCGTCACCTATGTAAAGGCGTGGCTGAAGTATGACGACTCGCTCGACGTGTTCGGCGTCCATTGCATCGGCGGGATCGTCGGGGCGCTCGCCACCGCGATCGTCGCGGCGCCGTCGCTCGGCGGACAGGGGTATTTCGATTACACCAAGTTCCCGGCCGTCGCGGTGACCGCTGCCGAGTACAGCATGTCGGCGCAGCTGGTGAAGCAGCTCACCGCGGTCGGCATCACGCTGGTGTGGTCGGGCGGCGTCTCGGCGGTCCTGTTCCTCGCGCTCAAGTTCACGATCGGCCTGCGGCCGACCGAAGAGGTCGAGCATAACGGTCTCGACATCACCGAACATGGCGAGCGCGCCTATAATTACTGACGAGTTTGGTTGCCGGGTCGGGTGGCCCGGCGGCCCCACGATGTTCCTCCTGCGGACGACCTTAGGCCGGTGTGGCAACACACCGGCCGCTTTTTATGGGACTTGCGGTGTATCGGACCGGGCATGGAGCAACGGTCGATGCCATTCCTACCGCCAGTGACATCTCGATCCCAGGGTCCCGCGGCAAGGTCCCGTCCGAACGCGGTCAATGCCTTTCCGGCACCGTCGTCGTGTGTCCCGCGAACCCGTCCGTCAGCAAACGGCGTCGCACGATCGCCTCGGGCATTTCGGTGGCGATGTATCGCATCAGGCCCTCGCGAATGTCGCAGCGCAGGTCGAAAGCGATCGACGCATCCTGCGCGGTCGCCAGCACGCGCAACTGCAACGCGTCGGCGGTCGCATCGGTGACCTGCAGGTTCCAGAAGCGCTTGTCCCAGCGGGGGTTGTCCGACACCAGTCGCTCGACATGCGTCCGCAACCGCGCGACGTCGGCCGCCGGGTCGACATAGACGAACACCGAGCCCAGCAATTGCGCGTTCGACCGGGTCCAGTTCTGGAAACTGTCTTCCAGGAACTTGCTTACCGGCACGACCAAACGACGGTCGTCCCAGATCCGCACCACCACATAGGTCAGCCGGATTTCCTCGATCCGGCCCCATTCGTTCTCGATGATGACGACGTCGTCGAGCCGGATCGGTTCGGTAAAGGCGAGCTGGATTCCCGCGATCAGGTTCTTGAGCGCAGGCTGCGCCGCAGCGCCGACCGCAAGGCCGGCAAGTCCGGCGGACGCCATCAGGGTCACGCCGACGGCGCGGATCGCCGGGATGCTGAGCAGCATCATGCACAAGGTGATGAAGACGACGCAGATGACCGCGATCCGCGTCAGGATCGCATAGCGGGTGCGCTTGCGACGGGCCTTGAGATTGTCCGCGACGCTGATGTCGTAGCGCAGATCGACGATGTCGTTGGCCGCCCGGATCGTCGCGATCACCATCCAGCCGACCAGCGCAGGAATGACGAATCCGGCGATCTGCTGGCCCAGCGCGGCCTGGTGGGCGGGCAAGTCGATTCCGCGCGCCGCCATGCTCAGCGCGACCGCCACGAAGATCCAGCGCAACGGCGCGGCGATCCGCGCGACCACGATGTTGTCGGCGCGGCTCGGCGTCCGCTCGGTGAACCGGCGCAGTGCGAGCATCGCGATACGGTAGGACACCAGCGCGATCACGATCGCGACGGCAAAGGTCACTGCGGCGGCAAGCCGCTGCTCCCACAAATGCGACAATCCCAGGTCGCCGATCACAAGGCCTCCGCTGATCGAGGTGACACTACGCCATCGCAGCGCCTCCTTAACGGATCAGCGCAACCGGGCGTTCCGATGCCTGGGTCAGATCCAGCTGCGCCCATCAGCGCCGCCGCAGCCAAGCGGGGGCAATTGCCCCGGGAACCGCGCATGCAGCTTGGCACAGCCCCAGTGCCGCAATGGTGCCGGCGCGTAGCCATTCAGGGCAATGCCGACTTCGTTATACGGACTGTCGGCGTAAGCGACGTACATGTACCAGCGACTCCCGAACATCACGACGATAGCGATCGTGATGACGACCAGAACTTGCAGCAGTTTGTTCATCGGATTTCCGTGGTGTCCGTGGCGGGAGGCCATGACTGCGATAGATCCGCGGCGCAACATATATTGATTTAAGTCAATGTTAATGAACGACTTGGGATCGGCGGGCGGCACGTGTGGGGTGCCGAGCCTTTCGCCGCGGCGCTGGGACGGTATAAGGGTGCCCATGACCACGCTTCGCACCATCGACGCCAGCATTGCCGTCGCCCCGCAGATCGCGCCCGATGCGATCGCCGAGCTTGCTGCCGCAGGCTTCACCGACATCGTCAACAATCGCCCCGACGGCGAGGATTTCGGACAGCCGAGCGGCGACGCGATCGCCGCCGCCGCCGCAGCCGTTGGCATGACCTACACCGCGATCCCCGTGACCCATGCCGGTTTCTCGCACCCGCAGATCGATGCGATGGCGGCGGTGCTGGGGGAGGCCAAGGGGCCGGTGCTCGCTTATTGCCGCTCGGGTACGCGGTCGTGCAACCTGTGGGCGCTTGCCGCGGTCAAGGCGGGCGGGCATCCCGATGCCGTCATGGCGAAGGCGGCGGCGGCTGGGTACGACCTGACCGGCCTGCGCCCGTTGCTCGACGCGCTGTCGACACCACAGTGACGCGGACCGGCGCGCGCCGATGCCGCTGAGCTGGGACGTGATCGGCTATGGCCTCGCCGGGCTGATCGGCCTTGCCCTGGTTGCGCGCTGGCTGCGGCTGGCCGAAAGCCGGATCGGCGACGCAGCGCAAGCGCGCGAGATGGCAGAAACTTTGCTCGCAGGTTTCGTCGCGCACGGGGCGGTGGTCGGCACCGACGGCAATGCCGCGCTGGTCGCGGGCGGGGGCGCGGTCGCGATGCTCAAGCGGCGGGGCGCCAAGGTCGTCGCGCGGCGGTTGCTTCCACCCGTCGCGCTGAGCCAGGACATCGAGGGCGTGCGGGTCGAGACCGGTGAGCGAATGTTCGGCGGCGTGCTGCTGTTCGGCGTGACTGCGGACGAGGTCCGTGCGCTGGAATCTTCGCTGACCTTTCACTGATCCCGTGACGCGCGGCCTCTGGCGGCCGCCACGGGTTCGTGCCAAGTTCGACACGCAAGGCACGATGGCAGCATAGCCACGGCCGTGGAGAGTGAGAGGACAGCCCGTGGAAGAAGTCGACATCGTCGTCATCGGAGGAGGGTCGGGCGGTGCCGCTGCGGCGGGCCGGCTAAGCGAAGGCGGGAGATTCTCGGTCGCGGTGCTCGAGGCAGGCGGCCGCAACACCGGGTTGCGCACGCGGATTCCGGCAATGCTCGCGTTCCAGACCCCCAAGACCAACTGGAATTACGAGACCGTCCCGCAAACCGGGCTCAACGGCCGGCGCGGGCACCAGCCGCGCGGCAAGGGGATGGGCGGATCGAGCGCAATCAACGCGATGATCTACATCCGCGGCAATCGCTGGGATTACGACAATTGGGCGGCGATGGGGTGCACCGGCTGGTCGTATGACGACGTGCTCCCGTGGTTCCGCCGCAGCGAGCATAACGAGCGCGGCGGCGACGCTTTCCACGGTGGCGACGGTCCGCTGTGGGTCAGCGAGCAGCATCATGCCAATCCCGGCAGCCGCGATTTCGTCGCGGCGGGCGAGAGCCTGCAGATCCCGCACAACGCCGATTTCAACGGCGCGCGGCAGGATGGAATCGGCCTGTACCAGGTGACACAGCGCAACGGTGAACGCTGGACCTCGGCACGCGCCTATCTCGGCGACCGACCGACGCACCCCAACCTGTCGGTGCTGACCGGGGTGACGGTCGAGCGGGTCCTGTTCGACGGCGCGCGAGCGAGCGGGGTCACCTATATTCAGGACGGGCAGGCCCGCCAGATCCGCGCGCGGCGCGCGGTGATCCTTGCCGGCGGCGTGTTCGGGACCGCGCAGTTGCTGCAATTGTCGGGCATCGGCCCGGCGGCGCATTTGCGCGACCACGGCATTGCGGTGCGGGTCGACCGGCCGGCCGTCGGGTCCAATCTGCAGGACCACATCGATTATGTCGCCGCGTTCGAGACGCCGGGGACGCAATTCGTCGGCAGTTCGCTGAAGGGGACGATCGCGATGGCGGGCGGCATGATCCAGTGGCTGCGCAAGCGCCAGGGGATGATGACGACCCCGTTCGCCGAGGCCGGCGCATTCCTGAAAGTGATGCCGGACGCGCCCGCGCCCGACGTCCAGCTGCATTTCGTGGTTGCAGCGCTTGAGGATCACGGCCGGACCAAGGTGCCGGGACACGGATATTCCTGCCATGTCTGCGTGCTCCGTCCCGAAAGCCACGGAACGGTACGCCTCGGATCGACCGACGCGCGGGAAGCGCCGCTGATCGACCCGGCCTTCCTTACCGACCCGCGCGACATGGCCGTGATGAAGGCGGGCGTACGCGCGATGTACCGGATCCTGGAACAGCCTCCGCTCAGCGACCATCAGGGCCGCGACCGGCATCCGGTCGACCTGTCCGACGACGCGGCGCTGGAGGATCTGATCCGGTCGCGCGCGGATACGGTCTATCACCCGGTCGGGACGGCGCGGATGGGATCGGACGAGGCTGCCGTGTGCGATCCACGACTGCGGGTTCGCGGGGTGGAGGGACTGTATGTCGCGGATGCATCGGTCATGCCCAAGCTCGTCTCGGGCAACACCAATGCCCCGTCGATCATGATTGGCGAACGCTGTGCCGATTTCGTGGCGACCGATCTGCGCTGACCGCCTAGGCGATTTCGATGGATCGCAAGGACTGGACCAGGATCGGAGTGGCGGCGGCGGTGTTGCTGGTGCCGGGTGGCTTCGTGCTGGGCGGGCTGCTCGCGACGCGGCGCTACCGGGCGGCGCGGGCGGCAAAGGCAGTGGAACCGTCGGGCAGTGAGCGCGATCATGAAAATCGCGCCTGAGGTCAGGGTACGGTCCGTTCAGGCCGTCATCCCGCGCAGGTAGTCCGACGCCCGCTCCCTAGAACCGCCGCACCACCGCCAGAAACGCCTCGCCATACGCCTCGAGCTTGCGCGCGCCGACCCCGGTGATCCGCCCCATCGCGCCGAGCGACGCCGGGCGCAGGTTCGCCATCTCGCGCAGTACGGAATCGTGGAAGATCACATATGGCGGCACGCTGGCTTCCAGCGCCAGCTCGCGCCGCTTGGTCCGCAGGGCCTCGAACAGCGGATCGCCGCTCGGGTTCGCCGCCGCGCCGCCGCTTGCACCCCCCCGCGTCCGCCGCGCGCGCTTCGGCGGGACGATCAGGTCGACGCGGTCGTTCTCCTTGAGGATCCCGCGCGCGCCGGGGCCGAACTCCAGTCCGCCGAAATCGTTCGCGCGGAGCGCATCGCGCAGCAGCAGCGCGCGGGCGACCGGCTTGATCAGCGCGGTTTCCTCGGGCGACGCGGCGATGCCCCATACCCCGAGCGCCTCATGCCCGTTCATCAGACTGCGCTCGCTCGACTGTCCGGTCAGGACCTGTTCGATATAGCCCGTGCCAAAGCTCTGCCCCGTGCGAAAGACGGCGGAGAGGAATTTCCTCGCCACCTCCGTCGCATCGATGCTGGCGGGCGGGTTGAGGCAATTATCGCAATTGCCGCAATTCTCAGGCGAGTCGTCCCCGAAATGCTTGAGCAGGATCCGCCGGCGGCACCCCGCCGTCTCGGCGAGCGCGCCCAGCGCCGCGAGCCGCTGCCGCTCGCCTGGCTGGCGGACGGGCTCGACCTCGCCGATGCGCTGGCGCGCGCGCGCGAAATCCTCGGCGCCCCAGAAGAGATGCGCCATCGCCGGATCGCCGTCACGCCCGGCGCGGCCGGTTTCCTGATAATAAGCCTCGATCGACTTGGGCAGGCCGGCGTGGGCCACGAAGCGGACGTCGGGCTTGTCGATCCCCATCCCGAACGCGACCGTCGCGCACATCACCATGTCCTCGGACGCGACGAAATCGGCCTGATTCTTCGCCCGGACCGACGGATCGAGCCCGGCGTGATAGGCGCGCGTCGGGCGCCCGGTCTTGGCGAGCGCCTCGGCCATCTTTTCGGTGCCGGCGCGGCTCTGGACGTAGACGATACCTGCGCCGGGCGTCTCCGCGATCAGGTCGGCGATCTGGCGGGTGGCATTGTCCTTGGGGCTGATGCGATACTGGATGTTGGGCCGGTCGAACCCAGCGACGATCATGCCCTCGTGCGGGATGCCGAGCTGGTCGAGGATGTCCGCGCGAGTGTGCGCATCGGCGGTCGCGGTCAGCGCGAGCCTTGGTACGTCCGGGAAGGCATCGAGCAGCGGGCGGAGCAAGCGATAATCGGGGCGGAAGTCATGCCCCCATTCGGAGACGCAATGCGCCTCGTCGATCGCGAACAGCGCGAGCGGGGCCTGGCCAAGCAAATCACGGAAGCTCTGGCTCGAGGCCCGCTCGGGTGCGACGTACAGTAGGTCGAGGTCGCCACGCCGGAAGCGCGCGATCGTTTCCATCTGGTCGGTATCGACCGAGGTCAGCGTCGCCGCGCTGATCCCGATCGCGGTCGCCGCGCGCAACTGGTCGTGCATCAGCGCGATCAGCGGGGAGACGACGACGCAGGTGCCGGGCAGCGCAACCGCGGGCAGCTGATAGCACAGCGACTTGCCCGCGCCGGTCGGCATGACGGCGAGGGTGTTCTCGGCACGCAGCACGCGCTCGACGACCGAACCCTGCACTCCGCGAAAACCGGGGAAGCCGAAGGTCGATTGCAGGATCGGAAGGGGGTCGAGCATCATGCCCCGATCTAGCGTGCACGGTCCCAAAGCGTAAGGGGCGCGCGGGCGCAATTAACGCCGTGCCTGCCAAGCGACCTCGCGACCCCGGGACGGGGAAGGTCGGTGGCTGGTGCGCCCGGCGCGTCGTTCGATCGACCACGCGCGTTGTGGCATTGCCACCGTCATGACGCTGGCGCGAGTCCACCGGATGGTTCGGACCCCGTCCTTGCCGGTCGCGTGCCCACTGGTTCGACGTGGACGAGCCGCGGCACACGCGCCCTCTTGCGCAATGCGATCCCCGGCGTGCAAACGCGGCACCATGGAACGCGTTACCGACAACAAGGCCGAGGCCGAATTCGAACTGATCGTATCGGGCCAGCGCGCGGTCGCGGCCTATCAGCGGGAGGACGACACGATCGTCTTCACCCATACGATCGTCCCCAAGGCGATCGAAGGCCGTGGGGTCGCCTCCAAGCTGATTCGCGCCGCGCTCGATTCGGCGCGCGACCGCGGGCTGAAGGTCGTCTCGCAATGTCCGTTCGTCACCGCCTATATTGAGAAGCACCCGGAGTATCGCGCGCTGCTCGGCTGAGCGTCAGTCGGCGGTCTCGCTCGTCTTGCGGCCCTTGAACCCCTGCGCCACGACGTACCATTCCGATGACGCCTTGCGGCTGGCGGGGGGCTTTGCGTGCTTCACGGTGGTGAAGTTACGCTTCATTTCCGCAACCAGCGCAGTGTCCGCGCCGCCTGCAAACACCTTGCCGACGAACGCGCCGCCCGGCTGGAGCACGTCGATCGCGAAGTCGAGCGCCGCCTCGACCAGACCCATGGTGCGGAGCGCATCGGTCTGGGGATGCCCGACGGTATTCGCCGCCATGTCCGACAGCACAAGATCGGGCGCGCCGCCAAGTGCCGCCATCAGCCGCTCGGGCGCGACATCGTCCATGAAATCGAGCTGAAGGATCTCGACTCCCTCGATGGGATCGACCGGGAGGAGATCGATTCCGACAATCGCCGCCTTGGGCACCTGGCGCCGCACGACCTGCGCCCAGCCGCCAGGAGCCAGTCCGAGATCGACGACGTGGCGCTTGCCCTTGAGGAAATCGAACCGCTCGTCGAGCTCGGACAATTTGTACGCAGCGCGACTGCGGAAACCGTCGGCTTTCGCGCGCTTGACGTAGGGGTCGTTCAGCTGGCGTTCGAGCCAGCGCGTGGATTGCGCGGTACGCTTGCGCGCGGTCTTGACGCGGACCCGGAGTCCGCCGCCGTCTCTGCTCACGAAGAACTCTCCATCAATCGGCGCAAAATGCCCTCGCGAATGCCGCGATCGGCGATGCCCAGCCGTTCGGCGGGCCACAGGTCGAGAATCGTCTCGAGGATCGCGCATCCCGCAACGACGAGGTCGGCGCGCTCGGTGCCGATGCACGGCAGCTGTGCCCGTTGCTGCAAATCCTTACCGGCCAGATCCAGGCTGATCCGGCGCATCGCGGCGGCGGGGACGATCAGCCCGTCGACCTGCGAACGATCATAATGCGTCAGCCCGAGGTAGACGCTCGCCAGCGTGGTTACCGTGCCCGACGTTCCCAGGAGCCGGGGCACCGCGATCCCGCGGGGCAGGCGCGCGGCGAACGCCGCCATGCTGTCGGTGACCAGTGCGCGCATCCGCGCATAGGCCGCCGCCCGCCCGTCGGCGCCGCCATCTGCGCCCGGCGGTCCGTGGCCCGCGCTTTCGGTCAGGGAGACGACCCCCCAGGGCGCGCTGTGCCAGTCGAGCACGCGCGGGGTTTCGCCCTTGGTGTCCACCAGGACCAGTTCGGTCGACCCGCCGCCGATGTCGAACACCAGCGCCGGATCCTCGCCGGGTTCGATCAGCGCGTGGCAGCCCAGCACGGCGAGCCGGGCTTCTTCCTCCGCGGTGATGATGTCGAGCAGGATGCCGGTTTCGGCGTAGGCCCGCGCGATGAAATCCGCGCCGTTGACCGCGCGGCGACATGCCTCGGTCGCGACCGCGCGCGACAGCGTCACGTTGCGCCGTTTCAGCTTTTCGGCGCAGATCTTGAGGGCGACGATCGTGCGCTCGATCGCGGCGTCGCTCAGCCGCCCCGATTTGGCGAGGCCCTCACCCAGCCGGACAATTCGCGAAAAGGCATCGACCACCGCAAAGCCATCGCCTTGCGGACGCGCGATCAGCAACCGACAATTGTTGGTGCCGAGATCGAGCGCGGCGAAATGCCGCGAATCGCGCCCCCGCGCAACGGGGTTCGCGGACTTGCCTCCTGGCTTCCTGGCGTTGGCCGGTTTGCCACGAACCTCTCGGCCGTGGGTCGGCGCCGAACGGGCAGGGCGGGCCTGCCGGACCGGCATATCGGGCGGAACGTCCCCCATGCCGTTAAAACTCGCTTATTCTGTTCTGCCGTCGCGACACGCGGGTTCGCGCGTCGTTCGGTGCTTGGTTCAACGCTAGCGCAGCGGGGCCGTTGCAGCAAGCGATGCGAAACACGCGCCATGCGTCGTTGCGCAGATCTGTTGACAGCCGCGAATGCCCCGCC
Source organism: Sphingomonas sp. TREG-RG-20F-R18-01 (assembly GCF_022662475.1). Classification (GTDB taxonomy): domain Bacteria; phylum Pseudomonadota; class Alphaproteobacteria; order Sphingomonadales; family Sphingomonadaceae; genus Sphingomonas. The sequence continues at coordinate 61,867 of NZ_JAKNQQ010000002.1, read as the reverse complement.
TAAATCGCGGCCCTGCTGCTGCCCCGTCGTCTAATGGTAAGACTGCGGTTTCTGATACCGCCTATTGAGGTTCGAATCCTCACGGGGCATCCAGCCAATCCCTTGAAATCCACGGTCTCGATCCGGTTCCCGTACGAGGATCACTCCATGCCCGCGCGCATCGCGGCGCCTGCGACGAACGGTGCGCCGGCGAGCAGCAACAGGCTCACCGCGCCGAGCAGCTTGATCGCGCCCATCCCGCCATCGATCGACCCCGCGCCGAAGATCAGCAGCGGGACGGCAAGCGGCAACATGACCAGCCCTGCGATGGAGCCGGCCCCGCGCAGTCCCGTTACCAGCGCGGCGGTCGCGACCGCGAGCGCGGCCAGCCCGGGCGTGCCGATCAGCAACCCGAGTTCGACCGTGCCGAGCGTCGCGCCGGGCAACCCCAGCAGCCCCGCCGCGATCACCGCGGCAAGCATCAGCGGCGGCCCGAAGCCGAGCCAGTGCGCGACGATCTTGGCCGCCGCCACCGCCGAGAGACTGACCCCGCGCAACGCCAGCTGATCGAGCACGCTGCTTTCGGCATCCGGGCCGACCAGCCGCTCGACCGGCATCAGCGCGGCAAGGAGAGCGGCGGCCCAGATCACCCCGCCACCGATCCGCGCGAGCAATGCGGTGTCCGGTCCGACCGCGAACGGGAACAGGATCGTGACAAGCAGGAAGAAGGCAAGCGCATTGACGATCCCGCCGCTCGCCCAGCCGATCCGCAGGTCGCGCGCGATCAACGTCAGCATGCGAGCGCGATCGGCTGCGCATCGGGCAGGGCGAGCGGCATATGCGTCGCGACCAGCGCGATCCCGCCGCTCGCGCGGTGGGTCGCGATCAGCGTTTCGAGCAGTCCGACACTTGCGGTGTCGAGCCCGTTGGCGGGTTCATCGAGCAACCACAACGCCGCGCCGCTCGCCACCACCCGCGCAAGTGCGGCACGGCGACGTTGGCCGGTCGAGAGCAGGCGCACCGGGACTTCGACGAGGTTCGCCAGATCAACCGCTGCGAGCGCGCGCGCCGCACGGTCGCGCGGTGCGCCGGGATCGGGATCGAGCGACGCCCAGAAGGCGAGCGCGTCGATCAGCCGTCGTGCAGGGTCGAGCGCGTGCGCCTCCGCCATCAGCGCACGCGTCGGGGGATGCGCGACCGTTCCGTCAGCGGGCCGCAGCAGCCCGCCGGCGATGCGGAGCAGGCTCGACTTGCCGACGCCATTTGGCCCGCGGACCAGCCCGGCCCCGCCGGGCGCGAGCGTGAAGGACAGCGATTCGAACAGCACCCGCCCGCCCCGCACGCAGGTGACGCCCGAGAAAGCGAGCACGTCTGCGTCGCTCACCGGGGCGCGGCCGACTCTTCGAGCGCATGCATGTCGGCATCGGACAGGCCGAAATGATGCCCGATCTCATGGATCGTGACATGCGCGACCAGCTCGGCGAGCCCGACCCCGGTGTCGACCCATTCGTCGAGGATCGGGCGGCGATACAAATGGATTCGATCGGGGAGGGTGGCTGTATCCATCGACGATTTTTCGCCGATCGGGCGGCCGTGATAGACCCCCGACAGGTCGAACGGATCCTCGATCCCCAGCGCGTCGAGCGTTGCGTCGTCGGCGAACTCCTCGACGCTCAGCACCACGTCGCCGAGATGGGCGCGGAACGCCGGCGGAAGTCCGGCGATCGTCGCGCGCGCGATCGCTTCGATCATCGCTGCGTCGGGCGGGAGTTGATCGGTCTGCTCCATGCGGTAAGCCATACGGCGACGGCGCGCTTGGCGCCAGCAGGAGAGCATGAGTGACCGTGGAGCCGCTGAACGACGAAGACCGGGCCGCCGCGCTCGATGGGCTCGACGAATGGGATTATGACGAATCGCGCGATGCGATCACGCGGCGCTTCACCTTCGCCGATTTCAGCGAGGCGTTCGCGTTCATGACGCGGGTGGCGTTGCTGGCGGAGAAGGCGGATCATCATCCCGAATGGTCGAACGTGTGGAACCGCGTCGACATCGCGCTGACCACGCATGACGCGGGCGGATTGTCGCACAAGGACGTCGCGATGGCGGAGGCGATCGAGGCGCTGGTCGCCTGACCGCGCGTCAGCCCGGATCCGCCGCGATCCCCCGGCGCATCATCTTGCGCAGGCGCCCCGGCAACCAGCGTGCGGCGAACGCCATGCGGTCCGCGGTCTTGCCGACATAGGTGTGGACGCGGTTGCCATGCACCGCATCCCACGCCGCCTGCGCGACCTGGTCGACCCCGGTCAGTTCGAGCCCCGCGCCGGTCACGACGTCGCGGATCGACTGGTTGCTGTTGCCCGCGGGCGCATGGAGCAACGGGGTGTCGATGAAGCTCGGGACGATGTCGCGCACCTTCACGCCCGCGGCGTACCATTCGCCGTCGAGCGCCTCGGTCAGCGCGCGGACGCCGAACTTGGTCGCGGAGTAGACCGGCAGCCCGGACGACCCGTAGATCGCCGAGGCGGACGCGGTGTTGAGCAGGCACGACCCTTGCGTCCGCGCGAGATAGGCGTAGCCGATCTTCGCGCCGTTGAGCACGCCGACGAGGTTGATCGCGACGACCCGGTCGAGATCCTCGAAGCGCATCTCGGCGATCGGCCCGCCCGTGCCGATCCCCGCATTGTTGAACAGCACGTCGAGCCGCCCCCCGGTGGTCGCGACGAATGCGTCGAGGCTCGCGACCCAAGCGTCGCGGTCGCGCACGTCCATGACATAGGTTTCGGCCATGTCCGGCGGGAGCAGCGCGGCGGTGTCGGCGAGGCCCTGCCGGTTGACGTCGGCGAGCCCGACGCGCCAGCCCTTGCCGGCGAACAGCTTTGCCGTCGCCTGCCCGATGCCCGAGCCGCCGCCGGTGATGAAGATCGCCTTTTGCATCCCATTCCCCTTTGTATGCCCGACGTGTCCCGCTGAACCGGGCCGCACGGGCTATGGCGGAGAGTCTGCGGCATGGCGGGCCCGGGGACAAGCCCGGGTCGGTACGCGGTTTGCGGGGGCGGTTAGGGATGTTCCTCCTTCGCTTCCCCGGCGAAGGCCGAGGCCCAAGAGCGGGCCGGGTTATTATCGGGTGCTGCGCCCGGATTACATCGACCTTCGCTGCTGGGCCCCCGCCTTCGCCGGGGAAGGGGAAGTTTACGCATGGCCCGCAACGGGTTTGACGCCCGCTGAACCGTCCCGCACAAGCATCGCAATGGTGCAATCCCCCCCTTCCGGCCCGACCGTCGCGTTCGACGCCGTCTCCAAACGCTATTCCGGCGGGACCGTGGCGGTCGATCGCGTCTCGGTCGAGATCGCGGGCGGCAGCTTCGTCGCCTTGGTCGGCAGCTCGGGGTCGGGCAAATCGACGTTGCTCAAGATGATCAACCGGCTGATCGAACCAAGCGAAGGTTGCACACGCATCGCTGGCGCAAACGTTGCGGACGAGCCCGCGCCGGTGCTGCGGCGGAAAATCGGTTATGTCTTTCAAAACATTGGTTTATTCCCGCATATGACGGTCGCCGAGAACATCGCGATCGGGTTGCGGCTGGCGGGCGGCGACGGCCACGATGCGGACCGCGTCGGCGCGTTGCTCGACCTGGTCGATCTGCCTCGCGCGGTTGCCACGCGGCTCCCCGATGCCTTGTCGGGCGGGCAGCGCCAGCGGGTCGGTGTCGCGCGCGCGCTCGCGACCGCGCCGGGGCTGATGCTGATGGACGAACCGTTCGGCGCGCTCGACCCGGTGACGCGCGACCAGTTGGGGCATGCGATCCGCGCGCTGCACGACCGGCTCAGGCTCACCACGATCATGGTGACGCACGACATGGCGGAGGCGCTGATCCTCGCCGATCGCGTGCTGGTGATGGATGCAGGCCGGATCGCCGCGGACGAAACGCCGCGCGCGTTGCTCGAAGGCGCGGGCGGGCCGGTCGCGCAGGCGCTGGTCGCGGTACCGCGCGATCAGGCGCAGCGGATGCGCGCACTGGCGGGCGAAGCGGCATGACCGGCCCGTTCCTCGAGGCGATGACGCGCGTGCCCGATCTGCTCGCGGCGCATCTGCTGCTGTCCGCCGCCGCGCTGATCCTCGGGCTCGCGATCAGCCTGCCGCTTGCGATCTGGTCGGCGCGGTCGCCAGCCGTCGCGCGCTGGACGCTCGGCATCGCGAGCCTGATCCAGACGATCCCGAGTCTCGCGCTGCTCGCGTTGTTCTACCCGCTGCTGCTGTTCCTGTCGGGGCTCGTCGGCGGCGGCATCCCCGCGCTGGGGTTCCTGCCGTCGCTGCTCGCGCTGTCGCTGTATGCGGTGCTGCCGATCCTGCGCAATGGCGTCACCGGGCTCGCGGGGATCGACCCCGCCGTGATCGAGGCGGCGGATGGCGTCGGGATGACGGCGTGGCAGAAACTGCGGCTGGTCGAGGCCCCGCTCGTAGCCCCCGTGCTGATGGCGGGAATCCGGACCGCGGCGGTGTGGACGATCGGCGCGGCGACGCTGTCGACCACGGTCGGCCAGCCAAGCCTCGGCGACATGATCTTCGCCGGACTCCAGACGCAGAACTGGGCCTTGGTGCTCGCCGGGTGTTTCAGCGCGGCGGCGCTGGCGCTTGCGGTGGATGCGCTGCTCGGGCTGATCGAGCGGTCGATCGCGCGGCGGCGGCGCGGGGTCGCGCTGGGGGCGGGGGGCGTGCTGATCGCGGGGGTGCTGCTTGCGCTCGCGCCGCTGTGGCCGACCAGCGGGAGCGTCGTCACGATCGGCGCGAAGAACTTTTCGGAGCAATATATCCTCGCGCGGCTGATCGGCGATCGGCTCGAGCAGGCCGGCTACAAGGTCCGGTATCGCGACGGGCTCGGCTCGGCGGTAATCTATGGCGCGGTCAGCTCGGGCGCGATCGATATCTACGTCGATTATGCGGGCACGATCTGGACCAACGAGATGAAGCGCCGCGACACGCCGAAGCGCACGGCGATGGTGTCGGCGATCGGTGCGTGGAGCGCGCGGACATCGGGCGTGAAGGTGCTCGGGTCATTGGGGTTCGAGAATGCCTACGCCTTTGCGATGCGGGGGAATGCGGCGCGGGAACGCGGGCTGGTGTCGCTCGATGATCTGGTGCGCGCGGCGCCGGGGTTGACGTTCGGGGCGGACCTCGAGTTCCTCGAACGCCCCGAGTGGGCCGCGATCCAGCGCGCCTATCCGATCCGTTTCGGCAGCGCGCACGCGTATAGCCCGAGTTTCATGTATCGCGCGCTGGAGAGCGGGCAGGCGGACGTGATTTCGGCGTTTTCCTCCGACGGGCGGATCGCGGCGCAGCACCTGACCGTGCTGAGCGATCCGCGCGGGGCGATCCCGGGGTATGATGCGATCGTGCTGGTGGGCAAGGCACATGCGCACGACGCGAAGTTCCTCGCGGCGGTGCAGCCGTTGATCGGGCGCGTGTCGGTCGACGCGATGCGCACGGCGAATTACCAGGTGGACCGCGATGACGCCAAGGCGTCGCCGGAGGCGGCGGCGCGGTGGCTGGGGCGGACGATCGGGGTGGCGCGGTAATTTGCTCACGGTGGGGTGCGGGTGCTGCTGGCGGTGACGCGCAATTCACCGCAGGCGGGAATGCCGGATCATCACGCTAGTCTAGGGTACCACCCCGACGAAGGCCGGGGCCCAAGCGAAATGTCCGCGTTGTTGAAGCGCAGCAGCCGCCGCTACCGTCCCTCTATTGGGCCCCGGCCTTCGCCGGGGTGGTGCCGCCAGGAGGAACACGAAAGCGCGTCCCCCTCAGTCGCGCACCGCCGTCACGAAATAATCGAGCCCGGTATCGTCGCTCAACACGAATCCCTTGGCGACCGAAAACGCCAGCCCGCGCACGTCGATCACGCGCAAGCCCGCCGCCTCGACCAATGGGGTCAGCTCGTCCGGCGTCAAAAACTTGTTCCAGTCGTGCGTCCCGCGCGGGATCGTACCGCTCCCCTCGGCGAAAGTGATCAGCGCGAGCCGTGACAGCGCGGTCCGGTTCGGCGTCGACAGCACCAGCAGTCCGCCCGGCGCAAGCGCGCGCGCGAGGCCCGTGACGAACCCCGCCGGATCGGTGACATGTTCGATCACCTCCAGGCTGGTGACGAGATCATAGGTCGCATCGGCGAGATCCTCGACGCTGCCGGTGCGATAGTCGATCGAAAGCCCCGACGCGGCCGCATGGATCTGCGCCGCCGCGATATTCTCCGCCGCCGCATCGAGCCCGGTGACGTCCGCGCCCAGCCGTGCGAGCGGTTCGCACAGCAGCCCCGCGCCGCACCCGACATCGAGCGCGCGCTTGCCGGCGAGGGGCGTGAACCCCGTCTCGTCGCCATGCCACTGCGTGTCGATCTGCGTGCGCAGATATCCCAGCCGCACCGGGTTGAGCCGGTGGAGCATCGCGGACGAGCCCTTGGGATCCCACCACTCGGCCGCCATCGCGCCGAAGTGTTTGGCCTCGGCCGGGTCGATAGTGGTTACAGACGTTACGGTTGCGCTATTCATACCCGCTTTCTATCAGGACCACCCCAATACCCCAAGCCCCACCCCAAGGACTTCGTGACCCGGACCATGGCACGTATCGTGATGAAATTCGGCGGCACCTCGATGGCCGGGATCGAGCGGATCCGCTCGGTCGCCGCGCGGGTGAAACGCGAAGTCACGGCGGGCAACCAGGTCGCGGTCGTCGTCTCGGCGATGGCGGGCGAGACCGACCGGCTGGTCGGCTTCTGCCGCGAGGCGTCGTCGCTGTACGATGCGCGCGAATATGACGTCGTTGTCTCGGCGGGCGAACAGATCACCAGCGGGTTGCTCGCGATCGCGCTCCAGGCGGCGGGCGTGCCCGCGCGGAGCTGGCTCGGCTGGCAATTGCCGATCGCGACGTCGGACGCGCACGCGTCGGCACGGATCGAGCATATCGACATGGCCGCGCTCGACGCGAGCCTCGCCGCGGGCGAAGTTGCGGTGATCCCGGGATTCCAGGGCGTCGACGCCGACGGCCGGGTCACCACGCTCGGGCGGGGCGGATCGGATACATCGGCCGTCGCAATGGCGGCGGCGATGAAGGCGGACCGCTGCGACATCTACACCGACGTCGACGGCGTCTACACCACCGACCCGCGGATCGTGCCGCGCGCGCGCAAACTCAAGAAGGTCACCTATGAGGAGATGCTGGAACTCGCCAGCGTCGGCGCGAAGGTGTTGCAGACCCGCTCGGTCGGCCTTGCGATGAAGGAAGGCGTCCGCGTCCAGGTTCTGTCGTCCTTCACCGGCGAGGACGCACCGATGGCGGATACATTACCCGGCACGATGATCGTGGGCGAAGAGGAGATCGACGATATGGAACGCCAGCTCATCACCGGCATCGCGCACGACAAGAACGAGGCCAAGATCACGCTGATCGCGGTGCCCGACAAGCCCGGCGCGGTGGCGGCGATCTTCGCGCCGCTCGCCAGGGCGAACATCAACGTCGACATGATCATCCAGAACATCGCGCATGCGGCGGGATCGACCGACGTGACCTTCACCGTGCCCGCCGCCGACCTCGCGCGGTCGATCGAGGTGCTCAACCAGGGGCGTGGCGAAATCGGCTTCAGCGAGCTGGTGCACGACACGCGCGTCGCCAAGATCTCGGTCGTCGGCGTCGGAATGCGCAGCCATGCGGGTGTCGCCTCGACGATGTTCTCGACGCTCGGCGAGCGCGGGATCAACATCCAGGCGATCTCGACCAGCGAGATCAAGGTCTCGGTGCTGATCGAGGAGGATTACACCGAGCTTGCGGTGCGCGTGCTGCACACGGCCTACGGGCTGGATGCGGAGGATGCGGCCTGAAGCGTGCGGCCTGCGGTGGCGCGAGGGGGAAAGGCTCAGGTCGTCGTCAGCGTACCCGTGCCGGTGGAGTCGAAGGTCAGTAGATATGTGTCACCAAGCGGCATCGACCACGCCGTCTGGCTGTTGGTGACGGGGTCGCCGATCGTCTGCGTGCCGCTGGACTGAGCAAGCACATAGCCGCCCGCGTTGACCAACACGGTGGCATTGGGGCTGGCGGGCACGGCATAGGCGAAGAAGACCAGGCTGGTGCCAAGCCCGAAACCGATGGTCACGGCATATTGCGTCCCGTCATAGACCGGCATCTTCCAGCCGGCGCTGTCGTGGGTGAGGGTGATCGACGGGGTAAGCGCGAGACTGAACACGTCGGCATCGCTGGTATAGACGTAGGTCGCGGTGTTCGCCGCGATTTCCCCCGTCTTGTAGGCGGCGGCGAACCACCACAGCGGCAGATCCCGGTTGAAATCGATATAGACCTTGGTGTCGACGGTCTGCAGCGCCGCGACCATCTGCTGCCCTGACTGCGGGATGGGGCTCGCGGCGGCGAAGGTTGCGACGAGCGGGATCGCATAGTCCACCTCCGCGACGATCTCGACGGTGGTCACCGACGTTCCGCCAGTAGCCGCGAACGTCGACGTCGCGGTTACTGGCGGAAAGCGGCGGCGGGCATCTGCCCGGTCGGCCGGCGTGATGGCGAACGGCTGGCCCGTCGCATCCGAGCCCGCCGTCGTGTCCATCGTCCGCCGCTTATGGCTTTTGCGAATGAAAGATCGCGTTTGCGCCCGCTACGACGATATCCTTGACCGCTTGCGCGGACAGCGCTCCGTTATAGGTAAAATTGACGCTGGTTGCGCCATCGGTACTGCTGGTGACGTTGAAGGTAACGCCGCTCATCGTGAAGTAGAGGAATCCGGCGGCGAGTGCCGTCAGCACCGTGATCGTGCCGCTCAGGATCGCATCTTCCGCGACAGCGGGATTCGCGCTCATAGGAGGCCAAGTCACGGCCGTGACGAGGTCTTGCTGAACGGTTCCGTCGGACAGATAGGCTACGGCGGTGAGTTCCCGAATGCGCGCAGACGTGAGCAGCGACAGGTCGTCGAGCAGCGCGAGGCTGGTCGGCTTGCCGGGGGTGACGCTCCAAGTTCCGTTGTTGAGCAGCGTCACCGTAGCTGCAAAATTGCTGAACGAGGACGGCACGGAGAGTTGCGCAGCGTCGTTGCTGACCTGCGTCCAGTCGGCCAGCGTCGATTCACCGTAGGTCCCGGCACTGACATAGAACTTCAGTTGGGGGGTCAGCGTACGGCTCTGGTTTGGCGTCGGCGACCACGTCATGCCGATGAACCCGGCCATCGTCTGGATACCAAACGACTGGCTCGCATACCAGTTCAGCGCTTCGTTGCTGGCCTGATCGAAGGGGTTGGTCGATATCTTGATCGTATTGGCGGGGGCAGCGGCAGCGTCCAGCGTCAGCTTGGGGCCCTTGTTCGGCGGCACGTTGGCATAAACGGCATCCCAGGTCTGGGTCAGGTCGCTGTCCTGGGAGATCGTCGAATTGATCTGTACGTTCAGCCCGACCGCGTTGTTGCTGGCACCCGCTGCGACGACATATTGCACCGGTACCGTGAAGGAATTGGTCGAGGGATCGTTCGGGTCGATGGCCAGGGAGACGCTCGAATTGGCGTAGACGGTCGGGTCGCCGGCCAGTTCCTGCGGGGGCGTCAGGAACAGCCAGAAATTCTGTTGATAGTTCATCTGGTTGACCAGGTAGATTGTGTAATTCGTTGTCATGATATCCTCCGGGAGCGTGGAAGACGCGGAACAGGCCGGCGCCCGAATGGGTCGGGCGGCTCGCTGCACGCACACGGGGCGCGTGACGACAGGGTGCGAACGGATGCGCTTCAACACGAGGGCTCGGAACGGACCGTAACCACGTCACGGCACAGATGGAGCGACGGATCGCGCCGGCCGGAGACCTCAACAACTCTCTATCAGGCAATCAAACAGGGCTGTCCTGGAGTCGAAGCCGAATCGGTGCAATCGTCGATCCACCCCGGCCAATCGTGCCGGAACGGTTGCGATAGCCCGCGAGCATGCGATGAAAGGCCTGAGCGCCGCGCCCCGTTCAGCGGGAGAACGGCCGTGCGGCAACCGCCGACCAGTCCTGGTCCGCCATGCCGTCCTCGACCGCGTCCGCCATCCGCGTGCGGATCGCATCCAGCACGGGAAGCGTGACGTTCGCCGCGTCCGCCAGCTCGGTCGCGAGCCGCAGGTCCTTGAGGCCCAGCTTCATCCGGAAGCCCGGGGTGAAATCCTCGCTCACGATCTTCGGCCCGTAATTCTGATACGCCTTCGACCCGAACAGCGTGCCGGTCATCAGCGCGAGGAACGCGGCCTTGTCGACGCCATTGTCGCCGACCAGCGCGAAGGCTTCGCCCATCGCCTCGATCGCCATGGTGATCATCATGTTGCCCGCGATCTTGGCGGCGTTGGCGCTGCTCGGGTCGGTGCCGAGCGGCCAGACCTTGGCCGACAGCACCGCGAGCAGCGGCTGGACCTGTGCGACCGCGGCTTCGTCGCCCGCGACGACGACGTTGAGCTGCGCGGCGGCGGCGGCATCGGGGCGGCCGAAGACGGGGGCGGCGACATAGCCGATCCCGCGGCGCGCATGATCGGCGGCGAGCTCCTTCGAGAAGGCGACCGAGATCGTCGATGCGACGACATGGATCAGGTCATGTTTCACGCTGTCGAGCGCGCCCGAATCGAGCAGCACGCTGCGGATCACCGCGTCTTCCGACAGCATCGTGAAGACGACCGCGCTGCGCAGCACGTCGTCGAGCGTGCCGATCGTCACGCCGGGCGCATCCTCGGGCTTCACCGGCGAGCGGTTCCACGCGACGACGCGGTGCCCGGCCTTGGCGAGGTTGGCCGCCATCGCGCTGCCCATCAGGCCGAGGCCGACGAATCCGATTTCCATGGTGGTGCTCCAGCGATGAGAGGTTTCGGGCGTAGCGTATCGGACGGGCTTAAGTTCCCAGCGGGGTGCGCGCTACGGGCAACGGTTCCGTCACCCCGGCGCAGGCCGGGGCCGCCATGTTATGATGAGGACTGGCGTTGCGCGCGCAAACATGGCGGCGCCGGGGTGACGCGGACGGTTCTCATTCGCCGATCAGGTGTACCGCGATCAGCCTGCGATGCGCGCTGCGGCGATGCTCGAACAGATAGAGCCCCTGCCAGGTGCCGAGCACGGGCTCGCCACCCGCGACCGGGATCGACAGGCTCGTCGCGGTCAGCGCGGCGCGCAGGTGCGCGGGCATGTCGTCCGCGCCTTCGTCGTCATGCTCGTAGCCCGCGTCTTCCGGCGCGATCCTGGCGAAATAGCGTTCCACGTCGCGGCGCGCGGCGGGGGCGGCGTTTTCCTGGATCAGCAGCGAGGCCGAGGTGTGCCGGACGAACACGGTCAGCAGCCCGGTGGTGATCCCGGTCGCCGCCACCCAGCGGTTCACCGCGCGCGTGCAGTCGTGCAGCCCCTGGCCGGGCGTATCGAAGCTGAGTTCACCGATTTCTTGTCTCATGCGCGGGGCTTGCCCGAAACCCCCGGCCAAGGCTAGGCCAGTCCCATGAACCAGACCTCCTCGATCGGCGCCGAGCGCCTTCAGCGCCGCATGGCGCGTGGCGCGGCGTTCCTCGGCAGCGAGGTCGCGATCGTCTGCGGCGCGATGTCGTGGGTGTCCGAACGCAACCTCGTCGCCGCGATCTCGAACGCGGGCGGCTTCGGGCTGATCGCGTGCGGCGCGATGACCCCCGAACTGCTCGACCGCGAGATCGCCGCGACCAAGTTGCTTACGACCAAGCCGTTCGGGGTGAACCTCATCACCATGCACCCGGGGCTGTTCGACCTGATCGACGTGTGCACGCGGCATCAGGTCGGGCATGTCGTGCTCGCCGGCGGACTGCCGCCGGCGGGGTCGATCGACAAGATCAAGGCGGACGGCGCGAAACTGATCTGCTTCGCGCCCGCGCTGAGCCTTGCCAAGAAGCTGATCCGCAGCGGCGTCGACGCGCTCGTCGTCGAGGGGATGGAAGCGGGCGGGCATATCGGCCCGGTGTCGACCAGCGTGCTCGCGCAGGAAATCCTGCCCGAAGTCGCGGACAAGGTGCCGGTGTTCGTCGCGGGCGGGATCGGGCGCGGCGAGGCGATCGCGGCGTATCTCGACATGGGTGCTGCGGGCGTCCAGCTCGGCACGCGCTTCGTCTGCGCGACCGAGAGCATCGCGCACGCCAATTTCAAGAAGGCGTTCCTCCGCGCCTCGGCGCGCGATGCGGTGGCGAGCGTCCAGCTCGACTCGCGCTTGCCCGTCATTCCGGTGCGCGCGCTCAAGAATGCGGGGGCGGAGCTGTTCACCGCCAAGCAGCGCGAAGTCGCGCTGTCGCTGGACGAGGGCAAGGTCGCGATGCTCGAGGCGCAGCTGCAGATCGAGCATTATTGGGCGGGCGCCTTGCGTCGCGCGGTGATCGACGGCGATGTCGAGCATGGCAGCGTGATGGCGGGCCAGTCGGTCGGCATGGTGACGAAGGAAGAACCCGCCGCCGAGATCATCGCGAGCCTGATGGACGAAGCGGCGGCGGCGCTGGCGTTGCGCGCGGCGTAAGCGCGCGATAAGGTGCGGAAAAGTATTGTAAAAAAAGACACTCTTGCCGTTGGCGGGGGCAGTGCCTGACGATCGGAAGGTTAGCCTAAGGTTAGGCGCAAACCGCTGCGCGGCGCGCGGTTTGCTGGGTCGATCGTTGCGGGGCCGGACGGTTCAAAGAGCGGGATCGGGGTATAGCGGAAATAGGGTTTGTAGGACAGCGCGGCGACCCGACGGGGCGTCGCAGGGCGTCGGTGCGGGCCGACCGGCTTCAGCATGGGGGGCGTCGGACGGGGGAATGGGTGGATGCCAAGGGTAGGCGTTTTGCGTCACTGCCGCGGCAACGAGCGGCCGGTCGGCTGATGCCCAGATGTCGACATTGCCGACCTTACCGGGCCGCGATAGCTTGGTCCTATGTGGACTTTCGTCGTTTGGAACATCGCGGCCCTGGCCGCCGCCATCTACTGCTTAGTCAAAGCCGTGATTGACCTGCGCGCGCGAAGGTATGGGTGGGGGATCGTCGGTTTGGTAAGCGCGGTTGTGTTCTTAGTAACGCCTATTCAGACCCGCGCGGTAAAGATCGACCTTCCAGTCGCCGAGAAATGACCGCCTTCGACCAAAGCTAGTCGTTCATATCTGCTTCGCTGAACGTCCGGGTCTGACCGAAGCTGCCGATCGCGCTTATCGGAACGGACGGTCAGCAACGCGCGAACAAGGCGATCAGCGCGACGAGATCGTGCCGCACTTTTTCCGAGACGAACAGGATCAACGCGCCGACTAGGATCAGCGCGCTGAGCAGGGCCGGGGTCATGCGTCTCCACCCGGGGGGGGCGACGGGCCCGAGCGCCAGCGGATCACGCGTTCGATCGTGCCGCCCTGGACGATCACTGAGAACAGAACAACGACATAGGTCGCCGCGAGCGCGAAGGCGCGCGCCTTGCCCTCGGGCAGGCCGAGCGCCAGCGCGACCGAGATGCCGCCGCGCAAGCCGCCCCAGATCAGCGTGATCGGCGCCAACTTGCCGAGCGACAGGAACGGCCGCATCACGGCAAGAGGCCCCACCACCGAAATGCCGCGCGCGAGGAGCACAAGTGGGATCGATGCGAGGCCGAGCACGATCAGCCGGCCGTCTGCGGGAATCGTCACCACCTCGAGCCCGATCAACAGGAACAGCACCGCGTTGAGGATATCGTCGATCAGCGCCCAGAATTTGAGTAGGTAATCGCGCGTCGTGTCGCTCATCGCATGCGCGACGCCCTGGTTGCCGATAATGAGGCCGGCGACCGCCATCGCGACCGGGCCACTGACATGGAGTTGGCTGGCGAGCGCATAGCCGCCCATCACCACCGCCAGGCTGATCATCACCTCGACCTTGTAATCATCGATAGAATGCATCGCGCGGTAGGCGAGCCAGCCGGTCGCAAGGCCGAGCAGGATGCCGCCGCCCGCCTCCACGGCGAACAGTTCGGCCGCGGCCGGCACCGACAGCGGCTGCCCGCTCAGCGCCGCTGCCAGGATGATCGCGAACACCACCACGCCGACCCCGTCGTTGAACAGGCTTTCGCCCGCGACCGTTGCCTGCAGCGTCGGCGGGACGGCGGCTTCCTTCATGATCCCCATCACCGCGACCGGATCGGTCGGGCTGATCAGCGCGCCGAACACCAGGCACCAGGCGATCGGAATGGCGATGCCGAGCCAGCCGGCGATCAGTTGAAAACCGAGGCCGATGATGACGGTCGAGAGGATCACGCCAATCGTGCTGAGGATCACGATCGGCAAGCGCCCGCGCCGCATCTCGCTCCAGTCGACGTGGAGCGCGCCGGCGAAGAGCAGGAACGACAGCATCCCATCCATCAGCGTGGTGTGAAAATCGATTCCAGCGATGAAGCGCACGATATCGTGACTGACTGCGCTGGCCGGCAGTAGCCGATCGAGCCCGACAACGATGAGCGAGGCGATCGCGCCCATCACGGTCAGTGCGATCGACTGCGGCAGCTTGAGGAAGCGCCGGTTGAGATAGCCGAGGGTGGCGGCCAGCACGATCAGAATCGCGGCGGCGTCGAACGGAGTGATCGCGAGGGCACTCATTGGCTGGCCGCTTTCAGGGTGACGATTTGGCCTGCCGCGGGGGCGGGGACGGCGCGCATGCCATTGGCGCGCAGTAGCGTCGCAATGGCGAGCGCGCGGCGAGCATTGAGCTTGGGTTTGGCGGGCGGCTTGGCGCCGTCGGGGAGTCCTGGCACGGCGAGCTCGGCGATGTTCCAGCGCCTCGCTTCCCAGATCGAGAGTAATACCGCATCGCGTGCGGCCGGATCGAGCGTATCGACATTGTCGGCGAAGCGGACCGCGGGGAGCTGGCCCAGCGGCGGGACGATCGTGATTTGCCAGCCTTGCGCGGCAAGCGATGCGCGTTGCTCGAGCACGCGGAAGGCATCGGGGCCCGCGCCGGGCAGCGGCACGGCGGTGGCGGCCGCTCGGTGATGGTCGCGGTCGAGCGTCACACCGTCATTGGGGACGCCGGCAGCGAGCGCCACGAGACCGACGACGCGCACCGCCTCGGCGTCTTCGGCGGCGGCGCTGTCGGACGCCTGTCGCAATTCGGCGCGCTGGGTCTCGAGCGCCCCCGCCGACGGATCGAGCAGTACCTGATCGAGCTGAAGCTTGACCGGCTGGTCGAGGCGCTTGGCGAGGTCCGCTTGCATCGCGGGACTACTCTTCGCGTTGGTGCGCGGGGCGATCACCACAGAGCGCACGACGATCGGAGTGCGGTCGAAATCAATGTCGAGCTGCGTCACGCGCGCGCTGGCACCGAAGGAGGTGTTGAGGAACGAGCGGATCTGCGTCGCGATCACGGTCTCGCGCGCGATCCGGCCGAGCGAAATCGCGAGCGGGATGCCCATTGCGACGAATACGAACGCCAGCACGATCGTTTGCGCCCAACTCTGCGTGCCCGAGAGATAATGGCCGAAGCCGTAAAAACGCGCCATCGCCGTCGACGCGAGCGCGATTGTCAGGAAGTTGGTCGCGAACAGCGCGAGCGCGCCCCCCAGGACCGCCATATTGCCGGTAGCAAGTCCGTAACCGACCACCGCGAGCGGCGGCATCAGCGCCGTGGCAATGGCAACGCCGACGATCGTCTCGCCGCGGCCGCGAATGATCGCGAAGGTGCCAGCGAGCGCGGCGAACAGAGCGACGAGCAAATCGAACAGGTTGGGACGCGTACGTGCAAGGATCTCGGCAGTCGGCGCCTTGAGCGGCGAGGCCAGGACGATCAGCGCGGTGAACGCGACCGCGGCCACGGCACCGATCACCAGCGCGGTCAGCGACCGCCGCATTTCGCGAAAATCAAACAGCGCCAGGCTGAAGCCCAGCCCCAAGATTGGATTCATCAACGGCGAAATCAGCATTGCGCCGATCACGACGGCTGGCGACGACAGCAACAGCCCCAGCACGGCGATACCCGCCGACATCAGCGTCATGAAGGCATAGCGGTTGGACCAGCCGCTCTCCTCGACGATACGGGCGACGACGCGCTCGTGATCGATTGGCGCGACCACTGTCGCCCGCCACCAGCGGTACAGCGCGAAATGGTCGAGGCGAGGGCTCGCCGCCCGCTCGGCAGCTCCGGTCGACGGGGAATCGGGCATTTCGAAACATCTCCGGACAGGCAATCACTCAGCATGGCACGACGGCAGGCCACATGCGGACCGGCTACGCCTGTTTACGCAGAACTCGGCGGAGGTGATAAAGACCGCGCCAATAGCTATACGGAACGATAGTGGTAGTGAGGTTTTATTTTGCGATGGGTTCGAGTGCGGCCCGGACGCGCCTCTTCCCCGAACGAAAGACAGATCATGAAATGCGATCCGGCGCCGAGCGAGCGGTTCGGGGTACCCGAATGACTCGCGGCGACTCATGAAAAGCTGGTTTCTGCGCGTGGGCGACAAACTCAGCGCGAGCTATTGGTTCGTGCCGACGATCATGGCGTTTGCCGCAGTTGTGCTGGCGATGGCCATGATCGCACTCGACGGCTATGCGGGCTCGGCCTGGATGCAGCACGTCAGCTGGCTCTATGCCGCGCATCCCAATGGCGCGCGGCAGATGCTGTCGTCGATAGGCGGCTCGATGATCACCGTGGCGGGTACGGTGTTTTCGGTGACGATCGCCGCGGTGGTTTATGCTTCGGGGCAATATGGCCCGCGGCTGCTAACCAATTTCATGCGCGACCGCGGCAATCAGGTCACGCTTGGCACCTTCATCGCGACCTTCCTCTATTGTCTGGTCGTGTTACGCACGATCCGCTCGGCCAACGAGAGCGGCGGGTACAGTTTCGTGCCCAATATTGCATTGCTGGTTGCAGTCGCGCTGGCGATCTGCTCGATCGCGGTGCTGATCTTCTTCATCCACCATGTCCCCAGCAAGATTCACATCAACAGCGTGATCGAGGACATCGGCGAACGGCTGATCCTCGAGATCGGCCATCGCTTTCCGCGCTTCATCGGCAAGCCGCTCGCGCACGGCGCGGGGGAGGCGCGCATTCCCGCTACCTTCGGCAAGGATGCAAGCAGCGAGGAGGCTAACCAGCGGATGCTGATCGCCGCCAAGCGCACCAGCTATATCGAGCTGATCGACGGCGACACGCTTATCGACCAGGCGCGCAGGCATGATCTGGTGCTGCGGCTGCAATATCAGCCAGGCGACTTCACCCATGTCGGCCGTACGCTGGTCGAAGCATGGCCGCCCGAGCGCTGCGATGACGAAGCCGCGCGTGTCATTCGCGATGCCTTCTCGGTCAGTTCGCGGCGATCGGCCCTGCAGGATCTGCGCTTCCTGATCGACGAACTGGTCGAGATCGCCGCGCGCGCGCTTTCGCCCGGGGTCAACGATCCGTTCACCGCGGTCACCTGCATGGATTGGCTCGGTGCTGCGCTGTCGGACATGGCCGGGCGCGAACTTCCATCGCATCTGCGCGTCGACGATGATGGCATGTTGCGCGTGATCGCGCATCCCGAGACATTTGACGGCTTCATGGATCGATCGTTCGGGGCGCTGGCGCAATACAGCGCGGCCGACATGGTCGCGGCGTTGCGCTTCATCCGCGCGCTCGGCGAAGTGTCGCTCGACTGTGACGATCCCGACCGACTTGCGCTGATCTCGGGTTATGCCGACAAGCTGGAAGTGCTCGCCGAAAAGGCACTCGGCGGGTTTAATCTCGAACGGGTCAAGCAGCGTGCCGACGAATTGCGCCATGCACTGCGCGAACCCGTCTATAAGCGCCGCCTGCGCGATAGTGCCGCCTGGCTCGGCGGGACTGCATGACGAGGCCATGACCGCATGATCGTTGCTATTGCCATTCTCGCCGCTGTCGCGGTCACGACGCTGCTGACGTTCAGTCGGTTCGCCAAATCGACCGCCTGGCGCGCGACGGTGACGCCGCTTGCTTCGATCATCGGGTCGGGCTTCCTGATCTGCGGGCCGCTGCTCGCCCGAGAGTTCGGCTCGGCCGCGATCCTCGCCATGGCCGCGTTGCTCGCGATCGCTTATGCGGTCGGCGCGGTGATCCGCTTCAATATCATCCATGTCGAGAACATCGCGCCCAAGCTGTCGCTTAACGATCCGATGGCCTGGGCGATGCGCGCGGCACAGGTGATGCTCGCGATCGCCTATGCGGTGTCGGTCGCCTATTATCTCAAGCTGCTCGCCGAATTCACAATGAAGCCGCTCGGGATCACGGCCGAATGGCACGGCTTGGTCGCCAATATCGTCGTGACTGTCATCATCCTCCTGCTTACCACGCTCACCTTCTCGGGCGACATTCGCAAGATCGAACATGCCGCGCATGCCAGTGTCTCGGTCAAACTCGGCATCATCGCGGGCTTGCTCGCCGGGCTGGGCGTGTGGTGGGCGACGCGGACTGGCGCACCGCTCGATCTCCCGCCGACGCGGCTGTCATGGAGCGGAATACCGATGCTGCTCGGGCTGCTGATTACGGTACAGGGGTTCGAGACGTCGCGTTACATGGGCGACAGTTATGACCAGGCAACGCGCGTCAAGACGATGCGCTATGCACAGTGGCTGTCCTCGGCGATCTACCTTGCGTTTCTCGCTTTGCTCACCCCGTTTCTGAGTCAGGCGCAGCACGCAGAGGGCGTGGCGGGGATCCTCGACATCATGGAGTTGGTCGCGCCGGCGCTCGGCATTTTCGTGCTGATCGGCGCGGTGTCGAGCCAATTGAGCGCGGCGATCGCGGATTCGATCGGTTCGGGCGGCTTGATGGTCGAAGTCTCGCGCCGCAAGCTCGGGGTACGCGAGGCGTTCATCACCGCCAGCGCGCTGTCGATTGCGGTGGTGTGGCTGACCGATCCGTTCTCGGTGATCGCGCTTTCATCGCGCGCGTTCGCGCTGTTCTACGCGATGCAGGCGGTGCTCGCGCTGTGGGTTTCGTGGCGAACGGGGGCGGGCGGTACACTCGCGCGCGTCGGCTTCTTGATAGTCGGGATAGTTTGCCTCGTCGCGGCTTTGGCCGGAGCGCCTGCCGAAGGCTGATGAGCGCTCAGTTCCCGGTCGGCGCAGGCGGCGTAGGCATCGAGCGGACGTGGATATCACGCTGCGGGAAAGGAAGCTCGACATCGTTGTCCGCAAACAGCCGCCACAGGCGGTTGAGGATGTCGGACCTGACATTGCCGACCCCCAGTTCCGGGTCGGCGATCCACACGAGGATATCGTGGTCGACCGAGCTGTCACCAAACGCCTTTAGCCAGACAGAAGGCTTTGGCGTGTCGAGCACGCGCACCGCGCCGGCGGCTGCTTCGATCATGAGCTTCTGCGCCAGCGCCAGATCGCAGCCATAGGCGACGCCCACCGGGATATGGATCCGCACGTTTCGGTCCGAATAGGACCAGTTCTCTACCGCGTCGGTCATCAATTGCTCGTTCGGGATGAGGTGCTCCTTGCCGTCGCGCGTTACGACCGACACCGCGCGCACGCCGATCTTGCCAACCGATCCGAACGTGTCGCCGACGACGATCACGTCGCCGGGCTTGATCGAGCGATCCATCAGCAGGATCAGCCCGGCGATCAGATTGCCGAAGGTCTTTTGCAGGCCGAACCCGATCGCGAGGCCAGCGGCGCCGGAGAAGACGGTGAGCGCGGTCAGGTCGATGCCGAGCAAGTCGATCCCGAGCAGCACAGCCACGACGACCACGCCGATCCCGGCGAGTTTCTGCACCAGCGCGCGCTGTGAAAGGTCGAGGCTGCTGGTACGGCCGATCAGATGGACCAGCACATGGTTCGCTGCCTTGGCGACGACGTAGAGCACCGCAACAATGACGATCGCGTTGATCACCGCGAGCAGCGAGATACGATGCTTGCCGATCGTGATGCCGATCCCGTCGAGTCCGTGGATCAGCGGCTGCATTCCGCCAAGCGTCGCCGCAGTGGTCGCGACCAACGCTACGATCGCCACGATGGTAGCCGTGCTCTTGCCCAAACCCGCGGCGCGGGCGACGCGATGGACGAGGCGCGCCACCGCAATCCCGAGCGCCACTGCCAGCAGCATCAATGCGAGGGGGCTGAGCGCAGCCGAATTGCCAACGATCAACAGTAGCAGCGCGATCACGCTATATTGGATGACCGAGGCGACAAATGTTTCCGGAAAGACCGCGGCGCGACCGCCGAGGCGTTTCAGTCGAACAGCAACTGAAGGCGCGGCGCGGTGCCCGGCGAACCAGCCGATCGCGACCGCACCCGCGATCAGCACGACGGCAACAACGAGCGACTCCACATCGGGCGAATTCGGTATGGTGACGCCGGCATTTGCGAGCCACGTATGCCAGTCCATCGCAGCTTCCTGTTCCATAGCGCTCGACCGAGATGAGCCCCGATGCCGTGAGCGCACTCGTCGCACAGGCTTTGCCGTTCGGATACACTTGTGAGGCTGACGTGGCGATCGATCTATCGTGCGCCCACTCGTCAAGCGTCGTGTGATCGCGTAGCGCCGCTACAGATTTGACTAAGGAGGACGTGTTGGCGATCCGTTTATGGGCGGGTTGCGCGCTCCTGACTGCCGTATCGCTGGCCGGTTGCACGAAGCCGCCGATTGTTAGCTCGCGCATTGTCCTTTCACCCAATGCGCGGATTTCGCTCGAAATCGGATTGGCCCATGACGGCAGCCCATTGTTCCGCGTTCGCCGCGACGGCCGCGACGTAATCGCGCCCTCGACGCTCGCGCTCGACATGACCGAGCGTGGCACCGCCGTGCGCTTCGACCACCTAGTGATCACTGCGGTCGATCATGGAAAGCGTGACGAGCGCTATGCGATGCCCGGTCGGGCTACGCCCGTGGTCTCGCATTTCATGACGATGACGATGCACGTGCAAAGCCGCCAAGCGCCGGTGCGGCGCTTCAACCTCGAAGCGCGGGTGAGCGACCAGGGCGCTGCAGTGCGGATCGTCGTCCCGCGGCAGGCCGGCATCGACCAGATCGCGGTCGCAGCCGATCGCACGCAGTTCGTGTTTCCGCAGGACCGGGCTTGTCTCGCCGTGCGGCATTACGAGATGAAGAACAGCCATGAAGGCGGCTATACGCCGATCAAGGCGAGCGCGCTGGCCCACAGTGGCCTTTATGACCTGCCTTTGGTATGCCGCACCGGCCGCGGCGGCGAAACGCTGGCGCTGACCGAAAGCGGGCTCGAGAATTTCGCAGCCGCCTATTTCGCGGGAAACGGAGACAAAAACGGCGTACGACTGCGGCTGACGCCAAACCCGGCCAAGCCGAAAGCGCCGCCGGTGACAATAGCCCACGGCGCGGTCGTGACTCCGTGGCGCGTAGTGATGCTGGCAGACCGGCCTGAAGATCTGATCGCCTCGACGCTGGTCGATGATCTTGCCAGCCCCTCGCGCGTCGCCGACGCTGACTGGGTCAGGCCAGGCAAGGCGGCGTGGGACTGGTGGTCGGGATCGCTCGCTCCCAGCGTCCCGCATGCTGGGCATAACGACGCAACCTACAAGGTCTATATCGATTTCGCCGGCCGGTTTGGCCTGCCCTATATGATGATCGACAAGGGGTGGGCGTGGCGTCCGCCGGGCGAAAGCGTCGATCTGCCCAATGCCAATATCACACGCAACGCAGTCGGTGTGCATATTCCCGAACTGGTGCGCTATGCGCGCGCGCGGCACGTGAAGGTGTGGCTGTGGGTCAATTGGCTGACGCTCGACAAGCAAATGGCGCAGGCGCTGCCGCTCTACGAACGGCTCGGAATCGCCGGGATCAAGGTCGATTTCATTTATCGCCAGGATCAGGAAATCGTTGCTTTCTACCATCGCTTGCTCAGCGAAGCGGCCAAGCATCATCTAATGGTCGATCTGCACGCCGCGATGGTTCCGCGCGGGCTGGCGCGCACCTATCCCAATTTCCTGACCCAAGAAGGGGTGATGGGGCTCGAATACAATCGCTGGTCGACCAAGGTGACGTCCGGCTACAATGTTCGCACCGCCTACACCCGCGCGATCGTCGGCCCGATGGACTATACGCCGGGCGGCTTCCGCAACGTTCCGCCGGCACAGTTCCAGGAACGCTCGATCGGACCGATGGTGATGACGACGCGGGCGCAGCAGCTCGCGCTGTTCGTGGTCTATCCCAGTCCGTTCATGATGCTGGCCGATGCGCCCTCGGCCTATGAGGATGCCGCACACCGCCCGGTCCCCGGCGCGGATTTCCTTAAGCTTGTGCCCGCCGCGTGGGACGAGACGCGCGCTTTGGGAGGCACCTTCGGCAACTCTATCATCGTTGCGCGGCGCAAGGGGAGCGACTGGTTCGTTGGCGTGCTGACCGACGAGCATCCGCGGCATCTGGCGATCCCGCTCTCCTTCCTCGGCAAGGGGCGTTGGCACGTCGATAGCTGGACCGACGGCACGGTCTACACCTCCATCGACCGACGCGAAGGGGCGGTGCGCTCGCGGTCGGGCAGTTTGATTCTCGATGCCCATGCCAATGGCGGTGCGGCGCTGCGGTTTCGACCGGTACGATGACGCGGGTAAGCGGGGCGACCCTCGCCTGAGCGTTGCACCGCTCCGCCGGCTTGGATACCGCATTGGCATGAACAACGCTGCAACCAATACGCTCTCGCAATCGGATTAGAGATCGTTTGCAGCCTTCCGCTACGAGCTTCGAGGGCGCGTTCTGCGATAGGTCATTACAGGACCAACGAACGACCGGGCGATCGCTCCGTAAGACACGCGGCCAGCTCCACGGGATCGGAGGGCGAATCGGCGATGTTATCGGAGCGGCCAGACAAAATCGATGAGGGGCGCCCCGGCCACGATTATCAGCAATGAAAGAGGCAGTCCCAGCCGCCAATAGTCCCCGAATTTATACCCGCCCGGGCACATCACCAAGGTGTTGCACCGGTGGTCGATTGGGGTGAGGAAATGGCAACCCGCACCCGTCGCCACCGCCATCAGGAACGGATCGGGGTTGAGGTGCAGCCCGCGCGCTACGCCGACCGCGATCGGGCCGAGTACCAGCACCGTCGGCCCATTGTGCAAGAATGGCGCGCACGCCATTGCCGCGATCATGATAACACCGAGCCCAAGCAAGGCCGGTACGCCGAGCAGCAGCCCGACGAGCGCATGCGCGAACAGCTCGGTGGCACCATTTTAATGAACCGCCTTGTGAAGCTGAGATACTGCAGTACATGCACGCTGCCGTCACAAGGATCGTCACGCAAAGCGCCGCGACCATGCTGACCGCTACGTCACGTTGTTAGCGCTCCAAATTGATAGATTGGGGCCATCGGCCCTCTCTATCACGAGACAGAACTCATCCCAGCATATGAATGAACGTTCGCTTTCGGCGAGCCGATTGAATGCCGGACTGACGGCTATGGGTCTTGTAGCTACCTTCGCCGTGCCGGATGTCTGCCTAATACGAGTTTCCACCACCTTACGGCTTTCAGCTCCGCTTCAGCCGCGCTCGCGACAGTCGCCGGTCCTCGAGGGAATAATATAGCCAGACCTCGCCGTCGCGACTGGTGACCGAGGCGGAAAATGCTATGTCGCTCGCTGTCCGATCTCTTGCGGGCGGCGGTGTGATCAGCGGCTCGATGCATCGGTCCACCACGCGGGTCAGTTCGCGGTCGAACGCGACCCAGCCGATCCGCCAACGCGCGTCGTGCGTTGCGCCGTTGTAAAACATCACCGGCATTTCAGGGTCGTCGAGCAACATCGGGCCTGTCGAGAGGTGCCAATTGTCCCATCCGTCCTCGCGCGGCATGAACGGCGTTGGTTGCTCGTCCCACGGTCCGTCCACCTTGGGGCCGATCGCCAGGCCCACGCGACTGGCCTCGTCGGCGGCATATTCGTAGAACAGACTCCATCGCCCATCCTTTTCGCGGTCAACCGTCGCTTCCTTCGTGTTGCCAAGCGACTTTGTGGAGGCCAGCGCAACGCCGGTCTTCACCAGGGCGTCGATGGTCGGCCCAGCGGCATAGAACATTTCGCCATGCGCCATGTCGGCCTCGACGCCGGTGTAATAGACGACGTAGTTGCCGTCCTCCATCTTCACCACGGTGGGATCTTCCACCCCGCCCGCATCCTTTTCGCCGGGGCCGCCGGGCACGATCGCGGGCTGGTCGAGCATCTCGAAGTGGACGCCGTCATCGCTCCAGCCGGCCCAGATGATGCCGGTGTCAGTCATCGGCTCGCCGGGCTGCGTCACCGCGCGCACCATGATGCCGAACCGGCCGTCCGGCTCCAGCCAGACATACGGGCTCATCAGATCGCGCGCCATCAGTGGCGCCGGACCCATCAGGTGGATCTCCTGTAACTCTTGCACATTGAAATCGACGACATTCGACGAGGGGTAGACCAGCACCTTCCGATCCCCGGTCACGCTGTCGGCAGGCAGGCGTGACCGCACGATCGGCACGCCGGGCGCGATCTCCGACTGGTTCGTGGCGCCGGCGGTCGAAGCGGGCATTGCGGGTTTGCTCCCGATCATGCGCCGAGTGCCTGCATCAGCGACAGGCCACCGTCGATCACGATACGCGCGCCGGTAATGTACGACGCCTTGTCCGAGGCGAGGAACACGGCAAGATCGCCGACCTCCTCGGGTTGTCCCGCCCGATCCATCGGGATGTTCTGTTCAAGCGTCTTGCGATAGACCGGATCGGTGCTGGCGCGCTCGTTCATCGGTGTCAGGATCATGCCTGGCTCGATCGCGTTCACACGGATGCCGTTGGGCGCTTCTTCGATCGCGAGCGTCTCGATTAAGTTGGTCAGGCCGCCCTTGGCCGCACAGTAATCCGCGCCGCCGGCCCGCACCGCATAGGCGTGGATCGATGATATGTGGATGATCGTGCCGGGGCTGTTCGCAGGCCGGTCTCGTACGAACCGACGCGAGGTAAGGAACGCGCCGGTCAGGTCGGTATCAAGCATGCGCTGCCATTGCGGCATCGTCATTTGTCGCACTGGCACGCCCGCCATGTTTATTCCGGCGGAATTGACCAGCACAGTGACGAGCCCGAACGCCTTCTCGGCAGCCGCGAACGCCGCATCCACCGATACCTCGTCCCCGACATTGCACTGGACCGCGATCGCCTCGCCGCCAGCCGCCCTCACCTTGGCGACGGTCTCGCTTCCATCGTTATGGGCATCGTGGAACAGCACCACCACTCTGTCACCGATCGCTCCGAACGAGATAGCGCACGCAGCTCCGATTCCGCTTTCCGCGCCGCTCACCAATACACACCTACCGTTCGCCATCCCGTCGCCCCTTTGATTTATTTCCGGTGGTATCGGCGCCAGCTTCTCTGCCGGCAATTCTCATCTTTGTCATGTGTCAGAGCTTCTTCCCGCCAACCCTAAAACAGCGGCAGCCGCGATTGCCACAATGCCAAGACGTGCGCGACCACGTCGGCGCAGAAGCGAGAAGCCGACTCCGCCTAGAACCGGCCCAACGAGGCCGGCTGCGCCGCCTCCGGCGATCTTTCCCAGCTTGGAACCGACGTACAAGTTGATTAGTCGCGCCGGCAGAGAAGGTTCTTGCCGGATATTGACGTCTGACAGAACGGCAGTGCGAGAGGCGTCGCTGGGTCCGTCGTCGATGTCTGATCCTGCAATCGCAGGAGCGTCCTTCTGGTCATCCGGTTGCTGACCTGCGACATGATCCGCCACCCACGCGCCGCGTTCGCCTAACGGCGCCGCTGCTCCGTGCGTTGTGTCCTGCGCACTCTGATGCTCGAGTTCAGCGTTGAGCTCCGCGCCGAACAGCAGGAGATAGCTCGACAGATAGAGCCAAGTCAGCATGACCACGACCGCGCCGAGCGACCCGTAGGTCGCGTTGTAATTCCCGAAATTGGCGACATAGATACCGAAGCCGAACGTTAGCGCGAGCCCAAGCAGCGCAGCGAGCAGTGATCCCGGGGTCAGCCAGACCCAGCGCGGTCGCTCGCGAGAAGGCCCGTAGCGGTATAGTGTGGCGGCCCCAGCGGCGCCCGCCAACACGAGCGCCAAATAGGAGGCGATCTTGCCGGCGACCACAACTGGTTTAGGCATTGTCGGCAGCATGTCCTCCAGGTGGCCGAGCGCCGCAATCGCGATCACCGCCAGCACCATCACCAGCACGCCTGCGCCGGTGATACCGAGCGCCAGCAGGTTCACCATGATAAAGCTTCGGCGCTCCTTCTCTTCATAGGCTATGTTGAGCGCAGTCACGATCGCGCCGGCGGCGCTCCGGGCGCCAAAAACGGCGAGCGCAAGCGCAAGCAGCAAGCCAAAGCCTTTTTTCTCACCCGACGTCGCGACGACGTTGAGGAGTTGTTCGCCGATCAGCTTGGCGGCATCGGCCGGCATGACGGACATCAGCCCCCGCACATTCCCGATCACGGTGGCCGGGTCAGCAACAAGTCCATAGCTGAGCACGACCGCGCCGAGCAGCGGGACTAGCGCAAGGAACCCGTAGAATGCCACGCCGGCGGCGACGAGACCGACATTGTCGTCGCCCGCCTCGTTCCAGGTGCGCAGCAGTACAGCTCTCCATGCCTGCCATGGCATCGCCCAAGGATTGATCGCATCGCGGCCGTTCGGAGCTGCTGGTTGGATTGTCATGAAATTCCCTTGCCGCCGATGCCACGCTCACGGGCCCAAATGATTGCCGCGCCGCGTTTGTTGACGCCGATCTTGCCGTAGATCCGCGACACGTGATTGCGCACAGTCGTGCGCGTAAGACCTAGGGCGTCGGCTATCCCTTCGTCGTCCTGACCCTGGCCTAGATGTCCCAGCACCTCCCGCTCGCGCCGGGTGAGCTGCGCGGTTTCCTTGAGTGGCTTACCCGCCCGGTCGGCGCGGAGGTTTGCTAGCTTTTCGACCACGTTGCGGCTAAACCAGCTGGCGTCGCTCATCACCGCCTCGATCGCCGCGACCAGATCAAGTTCCGACTGACGCCGCTCGGTGATGTCCTGGATTACCCACAGCACGCAGCGATCGCCGGCGCGGTCGATCGTCGCCGCCGAAACTAGGCAGTCGAGGAACTGACCGGTGCTGGTGCGCACCTTCGCATCCTCGTTGCGCAGCTTGCCGGTCGCCTCGACCTGCTCTTCCATTCGCCGCCGCGTCACCGCGGTGTCCCACAGCGTCAGTTCGCCGGGGCTGCGCCCCACCAGCGTCGTCTCGGAGTGACCGGTCATCGTGCGGAACGCCTGGTTCACTTCGAGCAAGGCATGGTTCTTTAGCGAGGCGACGACCATCGCAACGGGGGCCAGGTCGAACGCCTGCTGGAACCGCTCCTCGCTATGACGCAGCGCCGTCTCCGCCTTCCGCCGCGGTTCAAGGTCGGCGAAGGTGAACAGCATGCAATCCTCGTCCTCCAACCCGATTGGCTGGCCGGCGACGATCACGAGCTTGGTTTCGCCTTCGGGCAAGTCGACCTCGGTCTCCATCTGCGGGACAGGGTTGCCTGCCGCGAGCCGCTCGTGGGCCAGATCGCGGCGCTCGGCGCGGGTGAACAGATCGAGCTCGTACACGGTGCGCCCGACAATACGGTCCGCGGCATAGCCGGTCATGTCGAGGAAGCCCTGGTTGGCGCGGACGACCTTTAGATCGGTCAGCCGCGCGATCAGCGCTGGTGCGGGGTTGGCGTTGAACGCCTGTCGGAAGCGATGCTCGGCTTCGGCGCGCTCGGTGATGTCGGTGACTATGAGGACGAGGCCCTCGATCGCGCCGCGCTGGTCAGCGAGGATCAGGCTGCGCATCTGGTGCACCCACCGCATCCCGTCGGCCTTGGCTGCGGTCACTTCGACGACGATATCTACGACCGTTTCACCCGCCACGGCGCGTTCGATGGGATAATCTTCGGCCCGTAAAACATGGCCGTTGCGATAGCGGAGCGCGAACCGAGAGCGATAACCGGCGGCGTCTTGGCCGAGCGTGTCGACGGTCGTCACTCCGTGCATCGCCAACGCAGCGTCGTTCGCCCACAAGATCGTGCCGGTGGGATCGAGCAGGATCACGCCTTCGCGCAAGCCCGAGACGATCAGACGAAGGTTGTCGAGATCGGCAGTTTCGCGCACTCCGATCAAGCTGTGCCCGTCTGGTCGTTTGGCCATGATCGCGTCCTTGTGGTTGGGGGCATTCCTAGCGCGCCAATAATTTCACGTCTTGGGGCATTTGCGTCTGATCGCTTGATGCAATCACATCTTTGTGGCGCGTTCCAGACAGCTTAACTCATGTTGCATGAAGCGGTGTGCTCCACCTAGGGCGAAGGTTATCGTGCAAGATCCAAGGAATCCGTTGCGGCGCCGCGCACTGATCCACCACATTAACAGGGAAATATCACCATGAAGAAGATCGTCATCCTCGGGCTGGTTGCCTCCGCGCTGACGCTCGGCGCCTGCGGCAAGAGCCCATCCGACAAGCTCGCCGGACGTGTCGAGAACGCTGCAGACAATCGCGCGGACACGATGGAGCAGAATGCTGACCAGCTCCGCAATCAAGCCGCGATGCTCGACAATCGGGCCGGTGCTGCGCGCGATCGCGGAGAATCCCGAGCTGATGCGATCAAGGCAGCCGACATGAACGTCAGCGCCATGAGCCAGGAGCAGCGCGATGCGATCGTCGCCAACAAGGCGCCCGCGGTCAGATAGCACAGTACGAGAACGACTGAACCGTATCAACCAAGGAGAATGACGATGGGTGAGTTCACCGACAAGATGAAGGCCGCGGGCAACAAGGTTGCCGGCAAGGTCAAGGAAGAGATCGGCGACATGACCGACAACCAGAAACTGGAGGCCGAGGGCAAGGCCCAGCAGCTCAAGGGCTCGGCGCAGGACGTAAAGGGCAGCGTCAAGGGAGCGCTTGGCGACGATCTCTGAACGGTTGCGTATGATCCGTTAAGGATCATTATGGAGGCCGGGCGGCGGTACGCCACCCGGCCTCTCCTTGCATTTTCAGGCGCGCGTCAGCGACGCGGCAATGCCAACGGGGCGGTACAATGCGATTTCTCGGGATTGACTGGGTCGGTGTAAATCCGGAGAACGGACAAAAGCTGCTGCTCTCGCTCGCTTTCGTCATGATCGTCGTCGTCGTCAGCCGAGTCCTCCGGTGGCTTGTGGGCGTTATCCTGCGCAATACCGATACTGCCGGATTGCAGACTAAATTCTGGACGCGGCAAGGCATTAGCCTGCTCAGCGCGGTTATTCTGATTCTGGGCCTCCTGTCGATATGGTTCAGCGATCCAACCCGGTTGGCCACTGCACTCGGGCTGGTGACCGCGGGGCTTGCTTTCGCGTTGCAGCAGCCGGTGACCGCGATCGCCGGCTATTTCGTGGTCCTGCGTGGCAGTACCTTCAACGTCGGCGATCGCATCTCGATGGGCGGCGTGCGCGGCGATGTCCTGCGGCTAGGCTTCATCCAGACCACGATCATGGAGATGGGCCAGCCGCCCAGCGTTCAAGGCGCCGACCCGGCCATGTGGGTGAAAAGTCGGCAGTTCACCGGGCGGATCGTCACGGTCAGCAATTCCAAAATCTTTTCCGAACCGGTCTTCAACTACACGCGCGACTTCCCGTTCATGTGGGAAGAGATGGCGATCCCGATTACGTACGAAGCGGATCGCGCCAAAGTTGAGGCGATCCTGCTCGACGCCGCGCGCGCGTTCGCCGGCAGCGAACGCGACATCGCTGCCGACGCGAAAGCGGACATGGAAACCCGGTTCGGGGTCGATCCAATCGATCTCGATCCTAAGGTGTTTTTCCGCATCACCGACAACTGGCTCGAACTCACCGTCCGCTTCATCGTCACCACCCACCGGATCCGTGCCATCAAGGACGCGATGAGCCGGCAGATCATTGCCGCACTCGACGAGGCCAACATCGGTATCGCCTCGGCGACTTACGATATCGTCGGCTTGCCGCCGGTCGAACTGCGACGCGGGACAAATCCAGGGTAAATCCGTAGCGTGGCGATCACGTCGTGGGGGAAAGATGCAAGACGCAGCTATCAATCGCTGGATCATCGACAGCGCGACCGATTTCTCGATCGTCGCGACCGACACCGAAGGCCGCGTGACGACCTGGAACGAGGGGGCACGCCGAATCTTCGGCTGGCTTGAGTCGGACATGATCGGCCAGCGAATCGATCGCATCTTCACCCCGGAAGATATCGCCGCCGACCGGCCCGAGATTGAAATGCAATGCGCTCTCGAACGGGGAGCAGGTAACGATGAACGCTGGCACATCCGCAAGGATGGGGAACGGTTCTGGGCAAATGGCGAAATGACGCCTTTGCGCGATGACGCCGGCACCGTCATTGGCTTCGTTAAAGTACTTCGCGACCGCACTGAACAGCGCTTGGCGGCGGAAGCATTGCGCGAGGCCGAGGCTAGCACGCGACTCCTGTTCGATTCGATGGCGGAGGGTTTCTATGCCGTCGACCGCGATGGCGTGACCACCGATTGCAACGCCGCCTTCCTGCGCATGATGGGGTTCGCGCGCAAGGAGGATGCGGTCGGCCGCAAGCTGCACGACGTTATCCACCACAGCCACCGCGACGGACGCGACTACGAAAAAACCGAGTGTCCGATTTACATCTGCGCGCGGGTTGGCACCCGCGCGCATGTCAGCGATGAACTGTTTTTCCCGATCGATGGTGAGCCGTTGCCGGTGGAATATTGGGCGATCCCGATCATTCGGCAGGGCAGGATCGACGGTGCTATCTGCACCTTCCTCGACATTAGCGAGCGCATCGCCGCCGATGATGGACGCCGTGCGAGCGAGGCACGGCTCCGCGAGTTAAATGCCGATTTAGAACGTCAGGTGGTCGAGCGCGTCGGCGAACGGGCGCTGACATGGTCTGTCAGTTCCGAACTGCTGTCGGTCATCCATTTGAAGACGGGTCTTTTCGAGCGCGTTAATCCTGCGTGGGAACAAATGCTCGGCTGGACCGCGGAGGAAATGGAAGGCGTCCATTACAGCGTCTTTGTCAACCCAGAGGATATGGGCAGCAGCGACCAGGAATTTGCGAGGTTCGCCGATGGCAATCCCCTGCTCAAGTTCGAGAACCGCTATCGCACGACATCGGGCAATTGGCGGTGGCTGTCCTGGGTTGCCGTTCCGTACAATGGAAAGCTTTATTCGAGTGCGCGCGACGTGACCGCCGAACGGCAGCGTGGGGCCGATCTGGAATTGGCCGAGGATGCGCTGAGGCAGGCTCAGAAAATGGAGGCGGTCGGGCAGCTGACCGGCGGCGTCGCGCACGACTTCAACAATCTGCTGACCGTTATTCGAGGCTCGGTCGACTTGCTGCGCCGGCCCGACCTCCCCGCCGAACGACGTGAGCGATATATCGACGCGATCGGCGAAACTGCTGACCGCGCGGCGGCGCTGACCGGGCAGCTACTGGCCTTCGCCCGGCGCCAGGCACTCAAGCCGGAGGTGTTCGACGCTGGCGCCAGCATCCTTGACGTAGCGTCTATGGTGCGCACGCTGACCGGCTCGCGGATCGTCCTGGAAACGCTCGCTCCCCCGGAACCGTGCATGGTACTCGCCGATCGCAGCCAGTTCGACACAGCAATCGTCAACATGGCGATCAATGCACGTGATGCGATGGATGGCGAAGGCCGGTTGTCGATCGCGATCGGCCCCGTATCCGGCATCCCGGCGCTTCGAACGCATCCGCCGATCGCCGGCGATTTCGTGGCCGTGGCGATCACCGATACGGGCACTGGCATAGCCGACGACGAGATCGCGCGCATCTTTGAACCCTTCTTCACGACGAAGCAGCTTGGGCAGGGAACCGGCCTTGGCTTGAGCCAAGTGTTTGGTTTCGCAAAGCAGTCTGAAGGCGATATCCGTGTCGATAGCCAAATGGGGCATGGCACGACTTTCACGCTATACATGCCGCGTGTGCTTGATGCCGAGCCGCAACCGGATATCGTGCCGGACGTCCCCGCAACCGTCGACGGCAAAGGTGTTTGCGTCCTTGTCGTCGAAGACAACAAAGCGGTAGGCGAGTTCGCAACGCAGGCGCTGAGCGAGCTTGGCTACGAAAGTGTCTTCGCAAGCGACGCAACCCAAGCGCTGGTCGAACTGGAAAAGGATTGCACCCGGTTCCACATCGTCTTCTCAGACGTGGTCATGCCGGGAACCAGTGGGTTGGAGTTGGGCCAACAAATCCGCAGGCTCTACCCTACTATTCCCGTGATCCTTACCAGCGGCTACAGTCACGTGCTGGCCCAGAACGGCAATCACGGGTTCGAGCTGCTCCATAAGCCGTACTCGGTCGAGCAGCTGTCCCGCGTTCTGCGCAAGGCGATCGCGTGGCAGCAAAAGAAGCAATGAGAACGCGTGCGAGCATAAGGCTCCAAAGCCTCCTCTTCGCATGGCCGGCTTCGTCCGCTCGTGGCGAAAGCCGTCGTTCGAATGGGCAGATAGGTATGTCAGCAAAGTCCCAGAACGCGCCGACCGCAATCGACCAACTCTCGCCGTTCAACCTGACGCGTCGGTTGCAAGCATCACAGCGTCACACGCCCCCTTTTCCGTCATCCCCGCGCCGGCGGGGATCCATACTGGCGGACGGCGCAGTACGGGAAGGACCGGGCCAATGGAGTCCCGCCCAGGCGCGATCACTGCGCAGGTCGCGCTGCCCCCCCCGTCACCCCGGCGCAGGCCGGGGCCGCCCGGTTGGCCAGCCCCGGCCGGCGATCCGGCGCTCGATCGCTCCGGCACGCCCGGGGAACCCTACGGCCCCGGCCTGCGCCGGGGTGACGGCCGGGCGCCGAGCGACTTTTGCGGAGGACTTGCCGCCGCGGGAATGGCGCGTGGGCTAAAAGACATTCCGCCCCCCGCCACCGTCAGCTCCGCCAAGGGCCGCGCCCCGCCCGAGATCGGCCACCAAAACCCGGGATCATCGCGCGCGCGATCCGTCACCAACCGTCTGAGCACCGCTTGCGGCCCGTCCGGCGCTGCGTGTAAAATGGCGGCATGGTCGTCCAGGGAAGCTGCCATTGTGGAAACGTGCGGGTGGAACTGCCGCATGCGCCGGCGTGGGTCGCGGCGTGCACCTGTTCGCTGTGCCGTCGGCTCGCCTGGCGCGTCGCCTATTTCCCGCCCGACCAGGTCCGCATCACGGGGGAAACGACCGCCTATGTCTGGGGCGACCGGATGATCGGCATCCATCATTGCCCGGTGTGCGGCTGCGGAACCCATTGGCAGTCGCTCGGGGAGGATTTCGGGAAGATGGGGATCAACGCGCGCTTGCTCGATGGCTTCGATGAACAGGCGATCGAGGTCAGGACGTTCGACAACGCGGACTGACGCCGCCGGGCAACCGCCGCGCCGCGCGCGGGATCATCGCAGCGTCGCCATCCCCCCGCCCACCAGGAACACCAGCGCCGCCGCGCCGCCGCCGAACACCAAAGCGATCAGCAGCGACAGGATCCCCGCCACGATCGATCCCGACCGGCGCTTGTTGAACGCGCCGCGCTTGCCCGGCTTGCCGAGCTTGAGCTCGACATAGCCGGCGGAGCCGCCGCCCAGCACCGTCATCGCCAGCGTGATCACCGCGCCGACCGGTGTCTGCAGCGACAGCACGATCGGCAGGACCAGCACGAACGGCGCGGCCATCGCGAAGGCGGCGAGCAGCTTGGCATTGTCGACCGCGTCGCGCGCGACCGGGGCGACCTGGAGCAGGTCGGGCGCGTCCTCGGCCGAGACGGTCAGCCAGGCGAAACTGCCGACCAGCTGGCTCGCGATCAATACGCTCGCAAAGGCGAGCGCGGCGGGGATCGGCACCGCGTGGCGATTGCCGATCAGCCCGAGCACCAGCGGCGCGAGATAGATCAGCCGCAGCACGATCTGGAAGGCGAGCGCGGGGTCGCGCGCGAGCAGTTTCCATTCCTTGGCGAAGACCGTGCGGGTCAGGCCGGCGTGGAACAACCGTCCGCTCGCGCGCCCGGTGGGGCGGGTGCGCGACAGCTTGATCTCGCCGTCGAGATACCCCGCCAGGAACGACCGTTCGAGCGTCACCCCCGCGCCCGCGAACAGGACGAGACCGGCGCCGAGCACCAGCGCGATCGCGAGCGGATCGCCGAACGCCGCGCGCGCCGGGAGACCGCTGATCCCCGTCGTGCCGATCCCCGCTGCCTGGAGCCGCTCGAACAGCGCGACGAAGGTGCTGCGGCCGCTCGCGCTGCGCGGCATCAGCTGCGTCGCGAGGAACAGCGACCCGCCCAGCACCGCCGCGGCGATCTGTCCGACGGTGCGCGCGGCGCGCGGGCCGACCGACGTCGCGATCAGCAGGGTCAGCCCGAGCCCGAGCGACGCCGCGACCAGTGCCAGCGCCACCAGCACCGCGACCAGCCCGAACAGCCGCGGATGCCCCAGCACCGCGACCGGCACGACGATCGGCAGCACCAGCACCGCATAGGTCAGCGCGATCGTCGCGACGATCCCGAGCAGCTTGGCGAGCAGCACCGTCCGCCCCGGGATCGGCGCGGACAGCAGCAGTTGCAAATCGCCGCTCTGGTACAGCGTCCGCTGGCTGCCGATCATCGCCTGCGCGGTCATGAAGCTGAGCGCGAGCAGGCAGATCGCGAGCAGACCGGTCATCGCGGCGGGCGGGATCGGGATCGGCTGGTCGCGCAACCCCCAGGCGAGCGCGACCCCGATCAGGCACCAGGCGGCGAGCAGCAGATAGCCGATCCAGCGCGCCACGCCCCGCCGCGGCCGCGCGCGAAACGCCAGCCGCAGTTCGTGCAGCGCGAGCCAAGTGAAGCTCGCCGGGCGCGCGAGGCTCATGCGGCGACCGCGGGCGCGCTGGTCAGGCGGATGAACGTGTCCTCCAGCGTCATGCCCTCGGTCCCGGCACGGTCGCGCAGGTCCTGCAGCGTGCCTTCCGCCAGCAGCCGCCCGCCCGCGATGATCCCGATCCGGTCCGCCAGCCGCTCGGCGACCTCCAGGATATGCGTGGTGACGATCACGGTCTTGCCCGCATCGACCTGCGCGCGCAGCGCATCCTTGACCAGGCGCGCCATGCTCGCGTCGAGCCCGGTCAGCGGTTCGTCGAGGATCAGCAGCCGCGGATCGTGGATCAGCGCGCCTGCGAGCGCGACCTTCTGCTTCATCCCGCGCGAGAACCCCTCGCAGCGCGTATCGCGCTGCTCCCACAGGTCGAGCCAGTGGAGCAGCCGGTCGGCTTCGGCGGCGGCATGGGCTGGGTCCATCCGCCACAGCCCCGCGACGAAGGCGAGATATTCGAGCGGGGTGAGCTTGTCGTACAGCATCGCCTCGTCGGGCAGCCACGCGGTGATCGCCTTGGCGCCGAGCGGATTGCGCCGTGTGTCGATCCCGAAGATCTCGATCGTCCCCGCATCGGGCATGGCCAGTCCCGCGACCATCCGCAAGGTCGTCGTCTTGCCCGCGCCGTTGGGCCCGAGCAGCGCGTACAACTGCCCCGCCGCGATATCGAGGTCGAGACCCTGGATGACGGGCTTGTCGAAGCTCTTCGCAAGCCCCCGGATGCGCAGCGCTGAATCGGTCATCTGTTCTGTTTAAGCGGTACACTGGTGCCGTCCAGCCGGATCGCCGTCGCCGCGCGGGGTTTTCGTTGCGACCACTTGCCGCTAGAGCGAGGCGGAATGCCGCAGACCGATCCCGCCATGCCTGCTCCGACGGGGCCTGTTCTTACGGGGCCTGTTCCGACGGGGCCTGTTCCGATGGGGTCCGCTCGCGGCGATGTCCCGCGCGATCCGCCGCCGTCGCCCGGCGCAACGGTCGACGACCAGCCCGCCAGCGGACGGATCGTGGCGGGCGCGCACCGTTTCCCGCTGCGCGTCTATTTCGAGGACACCGATCTCTCGGGGATCGTCTACCACGCCAATTACCTGCGCTACATGGAACGGGCGCGCTCCGACATGCTGGTGCGCGCCGGGATCGACCAGCGCGCGCACCAGGAGGCGGGCGGCGGCGCCTATGCGGTGACCGCGCTCGCGATCCGCTACAAGGCGCCCGCACGGCTCGACGATGCGCTGGTGGTGGTGACGCGGCTGCGGCACATTCGCGCCGCTTCGGTCGATATTCATCAACAGGTCATGTGCGGCGGTCAGATACTGACCGACGCCGAGGTGACGGCGGCGCTGGTGTCGCCCACCGGGCGGCCGCTGCGCCAGCCACGCGAATGGATTGCCGCGTTTCAGCAGGTGCTGGGCGAAACGCAGACACCATCAGGGGAAAAGACGTCGTGAACGAGATGATGCTGAATACCGATGCGGCGAGCATGTCGCCGATCGCGCTGTTCCTCCAGGCCGATCTGGTGGTGAAGGGCGTGATGATCGGCCTGTTGCTGGCCAGCGTCTGGACCTGGACGATCATCATCAGCTTCGTCCTGCGGCTGGGCAGCACGCGCCGCAAGATCGCCGCGTTCGAGAAGGAATTCTGGAAGGCCGAGGATATCGACGCCTTCTACAAGCAGCATGTCGACAGCAAGCTGCCGATCGCGCGCGTGTTCGTGGCGGGCGTCGCCGAATGGCGGCGCTCGACCGTCGGCGGGCAGGTCGACCGCGCGGCGACGCGGGAACGGCTCGCCACCGCGATGGGCGCATCGGTCGCGAACGAGATCGACCTCCTGTCCGACCGGCTCAACATCCTCGCGACGGTCGGCTCGGTCGCGCCGTTCGTCGGGCTGTTCGGCACGGTGTGGGGGATCATGCGCAGCTTCACCGGCATCGCGAGCGCGAACAACACGTCGCTCGCGGTCGTCGCGCCGGGGATCGCCGAGGCGCTGTTCGCCACCGCGATCGGCCTGTTCGCGGCGATCCCGGCGGTGATTGCGTACAACCGCTTCAGCCATGCGATCAACCGGATCGAGGCGCGCCTCAACCGCTTCGCCGACGGCTTCCACGCGACGCTCAGCCGGCAGCTCGAGAGCGAGGGGCGGCGCTGAGCGATGGCGATGAACCTCCCCTCGCAGCGCGGGCGCGGTCGACGCGCGCCGATGGCCGACATCAACGTGACCCCGATGGTCGACGTGATGCTCGTGCTGCTGATCATCTTCATGGTGACAGCCCCGCTGCTCACCGCGGGCGTGCCGGTGAACCTGCCCGACAGCCGCGCCAAGGCGCTCGACCAGGACCAGAAGCCGATCGAGATCTCGATCGACAATCAGGGCCAGGTGTTCGTCGCCAAGGATCTGGTCGGCGATGCGATGCTGCCCGACATCCTGTCGCAACTCGCCGCCAAGGCCGATCCCGCCAAGCCGCCGCAGGTGTTCCTGCGCGCGGACACCAAGCTGGATTACGGCAAGGTGATGCGCGTGATGGGCGAGCTCAACCGCGCCGGACTGAACCGCGTGGCGCTGGTGACGGTCAGCCAGGACGGCAACTGAGATGGACGGGCGGATGACCCGCGGCGAGGGGATCGCGCTCGGCATCGCCGCGCTCGGCCATGTCGCGCTGTTCGCGTTGCTGTCGCTGAGCTGGAGCGCGGCCAAGCTGCCGCCGCCCGCGACCAAGCCGATCGACGTGTCGCTGGTGCAGGACGTCGCGCTCGACCAGCGCGCGCCCGCCGCCGCCGAGCCGCCCGCACAATCCGCCGCGCCCGACTCCGGCCCGCCCGAAGACGCCGCCCCCCCGGCCGACGCCGTTCCGGCCGCCGCAGCGCCGGCTGCGCCCGAACCCGAGCCGCAACCCGAGCCAAAGCCCCAGCCAAAAGCAGAACCGAAACCACAGCCCAAGCCGGTCGCGCAGCCAAAGCCCGAGCCCAAGCCGGTGGCCAAGCCCGTTGCGGTGCCCAAACCACAGCCGAAGCCCGAACCAAAGGCGCAAGCCAAGCCGAAGCCGGTCCAAAAACCGTCTCCGCCGGAAAAGGCGGAACCCGCCAAGCCCAGCAAGGCAGACGTGGCCAAGGCCGCGCAGGAAAAGGCCGCCGAAGCAAAGGCCACCCAGGCCAGGGCCGCACAGGCGAAGGCCGCCGAGGCCAAGGCCGCGGCCGACGCCAGGGCGGTGGCCGATGCCAGGACAGCGAAAGCCGCGGCGGCCGCCAAGGCCGCGGCCAGCAAGAACGCCGCGGCCAAGGGCAATGGCGCGAACGCCAAGTCGAGCAAGGCGCGCGCGACCGGATCGCTGCTCGACGACGATTTCCGCAAGGGCCTGACGCAGAGCGCGAGCAAGGCCAAGACCTCCGACGCCGCGCCCGCCGCGGCGATGGACGGCAAGGCGGCCGCCGATATCGGTTCGGCGATCAAGCGACAGGTCCAGCCATGCGCGGATCGCCAGCCGATTCCGGGCCCGGGCGCGTCGCGCATCGTCGTGCTGGTCCACCTGCTGCTCAACCGCGATGGATCGCTTGCCGCTCGACCGACAATTTCGGATGACCGTCTCGGCGTCGACGATGAGAATCGGCGCTATGTCGACGTGGTCGACCGCAATGCGATTGCGACTTTTACCGGATGTGCGCCGCTCCGCGGTCTGCCACCCGAGCTTTACGACGTGCCGCACGGGTGGAAGAAGTTCGCCCTGCGCTACAAACTTCCGGGCTGAGGAATTGCCGATGCTTCCCAAGATGATGCTCAAGACCCTGCTGGCGGTGTCCGGTGCCGCGCTGATCGCGGGGACCGCGGCGGCGCAGGACGCGCCCGCATCGCAACCCGCGCCGGCCCCCCAGGCCGGGGTGGCGAACTCGCAGCAGCCCAATGCGCAGCAACAGGGCGAACTGGTCGTAGACGTGGTCGGCGGGATCGCCGCGCCGCTCGGCATCGCGGTCCCGACGATGCCGACCAGCGAGGCGGTCGATACCCCGGCGGGGCGGACCGACGTGCTCGGTGCGCAGCTGTCGAAGATCATCACCACCGACTTGCGCAATTCAGGCCTGTTCAAGCCGCTCGAGGCCGGACTGAAGCCCGTGACGGTGCCCGAAGTGTCCGCCCCGACGTTCGAATATTGGTCCGGGGCGGGGGCGTCCGCGCTGGTGCAGGGCTATGTCCGCGCAACCGGCGACGGCACGCTGACGGTCGGCTGCTATCTGTACGACGTCACCTCGCGCAACGAGATCGCGCGGCAGGGGTTCGTCGTTCCGCCTAGCGACTGGCGCCGTGCCGGGCACAAGTGCGCCGACATGGTCTATTCCAAGCTGACCGGCGAAGGCCCGTATTTCGACAGCCGCGTCGTCTATGTCTCCGAGACCGGCCCCAAGGGCCACCGCATCAAGCGGCTCGCGATCATGGACCAGGACGGCGAGAACCACCGTTTCCTGACCAACGGCCAGGCGATCGCGCTGACCCCGCGACTGTCACCCGACCAGCGCTCGATCGTCTACATGAGCTATCTCAACGATCGCCCCGCGATCTATGTCTATGACATGGCGTCGGGGCGGCAGCGGTTGCTGGTCCCCAACACCGACCTGACCTTCGCGCCGCGCGTCTCGCCCGACAGCCGGTGGGTGCTGTTCTCGATGGCGCGCTCGGGCAACACCGACATCTACCGCGTGCCGATGGGCGGGGGGACGCCGCAGCGGCTGACCCAGTCCCCATCGATCGACACCGGCGGGACCTATTCGCCCGACGGCAGCCGGATCGCGTTCGAGAGCGACCGCTCCGGCACGCAGCAATTGTACGTGATGAACGCCGACGGGTCGCAACAACAGCGGATCAGCTTCGGCTCCGGGCGCTATGCGACTCCGGTGTGGAGCCCGCGCGGCGACCTGATCGCCTATACCAAGATCGGGGGGGCGTTCCGCATCGGCGTGATGAGCCCGGCGGGCGGCAACGAGAAACTGCTGACCGATGGCGCACAGGACGAGGGCCCGAGCTGGTCGCCCAACGGGCGCGTGCTGATGTTCTTCCGCTCGACCGGCGGCGGCAGCGGCAAGGCGGATCTGTGGTCGGTCGATCTGACCGGAGTCAACGTGCGGCGCGTGCCGACCGTC
This sequence comes from Sphingomonas sp. TREG-RG-20F-R18-01, assembly GCF_022662475.1. Taxonomy (GTDB): domain Bacteria; phylum Pseudomonadota; class Alphaproteobacteria; order Sphingomonadales; family Sphingomonadaceae; genus Sphingomonas. The sequence continues at coordinate 21,987 of NZ_JAKNQQ010000002.1, read as the reverse complement.
CTCGACGGATCCGATCCCGCGTGGGGACCGTTACGCCCCTGACATAGACGTGGATCAAATCACCGGGTGCAAGCTTACGCATCTCGTGTAACCGGATGTGCCGTTCCATTCCCCAAGGAGAAACCTGATGGCCAAAGTAACGACCTCGATCCTGATCGCGACCGCGCTGCTTGCGACGACGGCGTGCAACAAGAAGCGGCCTGCGGTCATTCCGCCCGCGCCGAGCAATACTGCGCCGGTCGATCCCAATGCCGGCGGCAATGGCGCGATCATTCCGGGGTCGCGTGCGGATTTCGAACGCTCGGTCACCAGCAACACGGTTAACTTCGCGCTCGACAGCTATGACATCGACGGTTCGGCGCGCGCGATCCTCGACAGCCAGGCGGCGTGGCTCGCCAAATATCCGAACGTGACGGTCAGCCTCGAAGGCCATTGCGACGAGCGCGGCACGCGCGAGTACAACCTCGCGCTGGGCGACCGCCGCGCCAATTCGGCGAAGAACTACCTCGCGGCGCGCGGTGTCGCGGCGGGGCGGATCTCGACGATCAGCTACGGCAAGGAGCGCCCGATCGCGCTGGGTTCGGACGAGCAGAGCCTCGCGCAGAACCGTCGCGCGGTGACGATCGTCCTGAACTGATCCAATTACGGATCGGTCGGGAAGGGGGCGGTGTCCGGGAGGGCGCCGCCCTTTTTTTGTGCGTTCGCTGTTCCACGGTGGGCGACGCTTCCGCATCCTCCGTTCGGGCTGAGCGTAGTCGAAGCCCCTTGCACGGCGCAGGCCCTTCGACTGCGCTCAGGGCGAACGGGGTGGGGTGGCCGCCCCCACTCCACACTGGCGTAGAGTGGGGCGCGTTACCCGTCGCCTCATACCGCCGTCATGCCGAACTCGTTTCGGCATCCACCGTGCCGCACATCCGACGGGCGTTTGCCAAAAGACGCCGCTGGATCCCGAAACAAGTTCGGGAAGACGGGTGCGTGGCACTGTGACCACCTCTCCTTTACGCCGCCCCGAAATTGATATAAATATGATATCATAATAAACGGGAGGTCCGCATGTCCGAGTCGATCGCACGCAACACCGCGCTCACCTTGTCCGCCGAGCAATCGGCGACGACGTCGAGCGGGTACGCGATGCTGCTGGTGATGGTTGCCGCGATCGCGTTCGCGGGCTTCGGCCTGACGGCGCTCCGCCAGGAGTCCGATTTCGGCGGCGTGATCATCACCGCCGCCGCGCTGGTGTGCGTGTTCGTGGCCGGCGGTTTCTACATGCAGCAACCCAATCAGGCGACCGCGATCACATTGTTCGGCGCGTACAAGGGGACCGATCGCAGGACCGGGTTGCGCTGGGTGCTGCCATGGCTCGGGCGCAAGCGTGTGTCGCTGCGCGCGAACAACATGATTTCCGAGCGATTGAAGGTCAACGATTTGCGCGGCAACCCGATCGAGATCGCGGCGCAGGTCGTGTGGCGCGTCACCGACACCGCGCAGGCGCTGTTCGACATCGACGATTACAAGGCGTTCGTGATCGTCCAGATCGAGGCGGCGGTGCGCACGATCGGCGCGCGCTATCCCTATGACGATTACGAGCATCAGGAAGTGACGCTGCGCGGCAACCACGACCAGGTCGGGGCGGAACTGCGGACCGAACTGATCGCGCGGCTGGTGACGGCGGGGATCACGGTCGACGAATGCGGTTTCACGCATCTGGCCTATGCGCCCGAGATCGCGGGCGCGATGCTGCGGCGGCAGCAGGCGCAGGCGGTGGTCGCCGCGCGCAAGACGCTGGTCGAGGGTGCGGTCGGGATGGTCGAGATGGCGCTCGACCTGCTGTCGGCGAAGGGCGTGGTCGAACTCGATGACGAACGCCGCGCGGCGATGGTGTCGAACCTGATGGTCGTGCTGTGCGGCGAGCGCGATACGCAGCCGGTCGTCAACACCGGCTCGCTGTACCAATAGGCACGGACGGATGGCGGATCCCCCCGCGAGGAAGGCGTTTGCGCTGCGGCTCGATCCCGCGCTGCATGCGGCGGTCGAACGACTCGCCGCGGGCGAATTGCGCAGCGTCAACGCGCAGGTCGAATGCCTGCTGCGCGAGGCGCTCGCACGGCGCGGGGTGAAGCTGGAGGCGCCCAACCCGCCCCGACGCGGGCGGCCACCGAAGGAGGATGGTGATGCGGGACTCGAATGATGGCTATTGGTTCGTGCCGCATGCGTTCGGAATCGGAGCCACCCCGGTGACGTGGCAGGGGTGGGCGCTGACGTTCGGTTTCGTGGCGCTTTCGATGCTTGCGGTGACGCAGCTCCCGAACCGCGTCGCGGGGAACGGGGTGCTCTTCGCGCTGATACTGCTGTTCACGCTGGTTGTGATGCGCAAGACACCGGGTGGTTTAAAGTGGCGTTGGGGCGGGCGGGGGTAGGGTCCGCCTGCGACAGCGGTTGCGCGCGCCAACTTGGCGGCCCCGGCCTTCGCCGGGGTGACGACAGCCCCCGTCACCCCGGCGCAGGCCGGGGCCGCCAGGTTATCGGGTAAAACCGGCGATGCCGCATCCTGCCGTCCCGCCACGCCCGGGTAACGACACGACCCCGGCCTTCGCCGTGGCAAGGGATGCGGGATCAAGCGACTTTCGCAGAAGTTTCGCGCAGGCCGGGGCCGTCATGTCCTTGTCGTCAACCGCGTTGGTACGGGGGGCCTTACCCCAGCGCCGCATCCAGCAGCTTCGCGAGCCGCAACCCGCCGCGCTCCACTTCCAGCCGCGCGACCGGCACCAGCTTCTCGATCGTCGCCTCGTCGAGCGTCACCCGCTCGGGCGTCGGCGCGCACGGATCGGCCATCACGCTCGCATAGGTCGCGTCATGCGCGACCTGCCAGCTTTCGCGGCTCCAGTCGGTGACGTCGCCCGCCGCGACCTTCGCCCGCACCGCAGGCGCATAGCGGTGCACCAGCGACGGCCCCGAAGTGATCGCGCGCTCGGCGAGCAGCCCGTCCCACACCGAATGGAGGTTGAGCCGCGGCGGACCATAACTGTCATAGGACGCCTTGACGTCGTTCCCGCCCTTGTCGTCCTTCTCGCCCGCATGGAGCGGCTGGTGGAGATCGCCGACGAAGTGGATCAGGAAGACGAGCGCCTGAAGCTTGTCCTTCTGCGATGCGCGGCGGTTCTTGAGCGTCGCGACGTCACGGGTGATCTGCGCCGAGACGCAATTGCCGTCCTTGCAAGCGTCGGTGAGCGAGAAGGGCCGGCAGATGCTGACGTCCTGGAAATGCCACGTGTAGGCATAGCCGAGGCGCGGCTTGCCGTCGGCGTCCTTGAGCGGCTTGATGCAATCCGCCCAGGTGCTCGCCTCGCTCATCGTGCCCGCCTTGCAGGTCGGCGTGTCGAGCAGCGCCTGCTGCTGGAGCAAGCGGCGGATCGCGACGCGAGTCTGCGGGCGAATGTTGGCCGCGGCGATCTGCGCGATCGTCTGGTGGCCATATTCCCAATAGGCCGCGGCGGGGGTCGCCCCGGCCGCAGCCAGACCGATGGAAACAGCGATCAACGCTGAACGAACGCGACGGATACGAGTCATGGCGCGCGCTGTAGCGCCTTGGCGGAGGGCGCGCCACTGTGTGTGTCAGTCCGCGAACACCCCGATCTCGCGCCCGCCCTCGGACGAAAGCCGCGCCCGGTACATGCCGGGGGTGGTGAAATGCCATGCCGCGGTGCCATCCGGCGCGGCGACGATCACGCCGCCGGTGCCGCCCATCGCGCGGACTTCGTCGAGCACCGCCTTTGCCGCGTCGGCCACCGGCTCCCCGCCGATTCGCGCGCGCGCGCAGATTTCGTGCGCGACGCCGACGCGGATGAAGAATTCGCCCGAGCCAGTGCACGAAATCGCGCCCGCGCGATCGTCGGCATAGGTGCCCGCGCCGATCAGCGGGGAATCGCCGATCCGGCCCCAGCGTTTGCCGGTCACGCCGCCGGTCGAGGTGGCGGCGGCCACATGGCCGTGCGAATCGCACGCGACTGCACCGACGGTGCCGTATTTCATGTCGACGTCGAACTTGCCGCCGCCCGCGAGCATTTCCTCCAATTGCGCGCGGCGTTCGGGGAGGACGAGCCAGTCCTGCGTCGCGGGTTCGCAGCCTTGCTCGCGCGCGAAAGTATCCGCGCCTTCGCCGCTGAGAAGGACGTGCGGACTGTGCTCCATCACTGCGCGCGCGAGCGAGACGGGATTGCGCGTCGCAGTGACGCCCGCGACCGACCCGGCGCCCCGGTCGCGCCCGTCCATGATCGCGGCGTCGAGTTCGGCGATTCCGTCGTGCGTCAGCGCGGCCCCGCGCCCCGAATTGAAGTGCGGATCGTCCTCGAGCACGCGCACCGCCGCCTCGACCGCATCCAGCGCGCTGCCGTCGCCCGCGAGCACTGCCGCGCCGGCATCGAGCGCACGCCCCAGAGCGGCCTCGGCCCCCGCGACCTGCTCGGGCGTCAGCGTATCGCGCGTCATTTGCCCGGCACCGCCGTGGAGCATCAGGGTCCAGCTCATGTCGTATGTTCCTTGTGCGGGAAGGGGCGCAGCCCGATCAGCGGCCGCAGCCAGCCGATCTCGCGCCCGATCAGGTAAAACAGCCAGCAACCACCGATCGTCGCGACGACCAGTAGCGCGAATTCGGCAAGCGGCGACAGGCCGAACGGCAGCAGCGCGCCCTCGACTCCGACGATGATCGTCTGGTGGATGATGTAGAAGGGGAACACCGCCTCGGTCAGCGTCCGCCGCCAGCGCCGGTCGAAATTGAGGTAGCGATCGGCCAGCGCGATCAGCGCGATGACCGTGCTCCACCCCTGTACCGCGCGCGACACCGCGAACAGCGTGCCATAGGGCCAGCCGGGCATACGTCCGCCGGGCCAGCGCAGCTCGATCGCGGCGGCGACCGCGTAGCTCGCGACTGCCACGATCAGCGCCGCGAGCCACCAGCGATGGATCGCCGCGAGTGCCGCGGGCGAGCCCGCGAGCGCGAAGCCGAACAGGAAGCCGGGGAGATATTGCGCGTGCGACACGCTGTCGCGGACGAGGTCGTTGGTCGGTCCGATCCCCGGGAACAGCCACGCGCTGACCAGCACGAGCCACGCCATCGGCAGCAGCCACACCAGCACCGACCCGAACACCCGGTCGAACGCTGGCTGCAGGCTCCGCCGCCCGACCAGCGCGACCCCCACCACCAGCAGCATCGTGTACAGCCAGAGGTAGCCGACGAACCACAGATGCTGCCACGTCGGCAGCGGCAGCCCGCGCACGCGCGCGAAGCGGAAATAGTCGTGGAGCAGGAAATAGCCGAAATCATGGGCGTAACCGCGCTGCGTGGTCAGCTCGATCCACGGCTGGATCGGCACGACGACCAGCACGCCGAACAGCAACGGGAGGAGCAGCCGCCACGTCCGGTTGCGGGCGAACCGCCCCGCGCCGTGCCCGCGTGCGAGCAGTGCGCGGCTGGCATAGCCCGAAACGACGAACAGCAGCAGCAACCGCCAGCTGTTGAGCGCGAGCATCGGGATCACCACCCAGGGAATCGTGTGCGCGGTCTTTGCGTGATAGCCCCAGGGGACGAACACCATGCCGATATGGTAGAAGATGAGCAGGCCGAACGCGCCGATTCGCAGCCAGTCCAGACCATAATGCCGTTCCATCGCGCTTCCCTTAGCCGATGATCGCGCTTTGGCCAGCGCGACCGGGCGAGCGCCCACGCTTTCGCGCGGCAAAAGGTTCCCGTTCGGCGATCGAGACGCTATATCGGCCCCGCAGCGAAGGAAATTCCCCCCATGTCCCTACGTCCGTGGCGCGATATCATGCGCCGTCAGTCCCGCCAGATCATGGTCGGCAACGTGCCGGTGGGCGGCGACGCGCCGGTCACCGTCCAGACGATGACCAACACCCCGACCAGCGATCCGCGCGCGACGATCGACCAGATCCGCCGCTGCGAGGACGCCGGCGTCGATCTGATCCGCGTCTCCTGCCCCGACGTCGAGAGCACCGCCGCGTTGAAGCAGATCGTCCGCGCGAGCCGCGTGCCGATCATCGCGGACATCCATTTCCATTATAAGCGCGCGCTCGAAGCAGCGGACGCTGGCGCGGCGTGCCTGCGGATCAACCCGGGCAACATCGGCTCGGCGTCGCGCGTCCGCGAAGTGATCGATGCGGCCAAGTCGAACGGCTGCGCGATCCGGATCGGCGTCAACGGCGGTTCGCTCGAGAAGCATCTGCTCGAGAAGTACGGCGAGCCGTGCCCGGATGCGCTGGTCGAATCCGCGATGGATCACATCAAGATCCTGCAGGACCATGATTTCCACGAGTTCAAGGTCGCGGTGAAGGCGTCCGACTTCTTCCTCGCGGTCGCGGCCTATCACCAGCTGGCGGAGCAGGTCGATTGCCCGCTGCATCTCGGCATCACCGAGGCGGGCGGGTTCGTCGGCGGGACGGTCAAGTCGTCGATCGGAATCGGCTCGCTGCTGTGGGCCGGGATCGGCGACACGATCCGCGTCTCGCTCTCGGCCGAGCCCGAGGACGAAGTGCGTGTCGGGTTCGAGATTTTGAAGGCGCTCGGCATCCGCAACCGCGGTGTGCGCGTCGTGTCGTGCCCGTCGTGCGCGCGGCAGGGGTTTGACGTGATCCGCACCGTGCAGGCGCTCGAGGAGCGGCTCCAGCATATCCGCACGCCGATGTCGCTGTCGGTGCTCGGATGCGTCGTCAACGGTCCGGGTGAAGCGCGCGAGACCGACATCGGGCTGACCGGTGGCGGCAACGGCAAGCACATGGTGTATCTGTCGGGCGTGACCGATCACACGGTCAACAGCGAGGACATGCTCGAGCACATCGTCAAGCTGGTCGAAGACAAGGCCGCGGCGATCGAGGCGCACGACGCGGCGCTGGCGGCGGCGGTGCCGGTGCCCGTGGCGGCGGAATAGGTCCTGTGGTATCTGGTGGGTCCTGGAGGACCCACCATGACCTACCATGCCAAAGTAATCGCTGGCGGTACGATCGCCATCCCTCCGGAACTCCTTACAGAATTGGGAATCAAGGAAGGCGACTCGCTGGTGATCGAACGGGCGGAGGATGGCGGCTTGATCGTCAAGACCTACGCGCAGATCGTCAAAGAGGTGCAGCGTACGTTTCGCGCGATGCTGCCGCCCGACTATAGCGGCAGCATGGTCGATGAACTACTCGCGGAACGGCGGGCGGAAGCCGCACGCGAAGAGGCCGACCTCGAAGAATGGCTGCGGTCGCATCCGGCGCAATGAGCGTGGTTATGGATGCGTCCGCGGTCCTTGCGATCCTCTTTGGGGAACGTGGCGCGGACGTGGCGACCGCCTCGGCACGTGGCGCACGGCTCTCCACGGTCAATCTCACCGAAATTCTTGAGAAGATCGCACGCAGGACGGGCACCTGCGACGCGGTACTGCCGACACTCACCGAACTGAAGATCGACATCGTTCCGTTCGATCAGCATCAGGCGCGCCTGGCGGCCGATCTCAAGCCCCGGGTCGGCAAGAATGACTCGTTTGCCGATCGTGCGTGCCTGTCGCTCGCGCTTGCTTCCGCGCTGCCGGTCGTTTCTGCAGATCGCGCATGGGTCGACCTCGATATCGGAGTCGATATCCGCATGATCCGGTAGCCCGCTTCTGCGCCATGCGTGACGTTGGTGGCGCTCCTCGCTATGGGGCAGCGATGCGGCCTGTTTCCTCCTCATTGGCTTTCTCCGTCGCCGCGATGGGGATCGCGACCTATTCGGCGATGGACGTCCTGATGAAGGGGCTCAGCATCACCAGCGGCGCGTATAGCGCGGTGCTGTGGCGCTCGTTCGTCGGGGTCATGCTGCTCGGTACGGTGTTCCTGCTCAAGCGCCGGGCCTTCCCGGGGCGGGCGGCGTTGAAACTCCATGCGCTGCGCGGGGCGACCGGCGGGATCTCGGTGCTGCTGTTCTTCTGGGGGCTGGTGCGCGTGCCGATGGCGCAGGGCGTCGCGCTGACCTTTCTTGCCCCGCTGATCGCCTTGTTCTTCGCCGCCGTCCTGCTCGGCGAGACGATCCGGCGCGCGGCGATCCTCGGTTCGGTGATCGCGAGCCTCGGCGTGCTCGCGATCGCGGCGGGGGAGGTGCAGGCGCATGCCTCGACCGCGCATGTGCTCGGCTCGCTCGCGATCTTCGCGGCGTCGATCTTCTACGCTTACTCGCTGATCCTGCTGCGGCAACAGGCGCAGGTCGCCGATCCGCTCGAGGTTGCCTTGTTCACCAGCATCGTGCTCACCGGGCTGTTGCTCGTCGGCGCGTGGTGGTTCGCCGCGGTCCCGAGCGTGGCGCAGCTCTCCGCGATCGGCGGCGCGGCGGTGCTCGGGTCGATCTCCGCGATCGCGCTGGCGTGGGCGTACAGCCATGCCGAGGCGCAAGTGCTCGCGCCGGTCGAATATACCGCGTTCGTCTGGGCGGGGATGTTCGGCTGGTGGGTGTTCGACGAGCGGGTGTCGGCCTATACCGTGGCGGGGGCGGCACTGATCATCGCGGGGTGCGTTTTCGCGATCCGCGGCACCGCCGCTCGCGCACCCCAGACCGAGGCCGCCGCATGATCGAAATCCGCCCCGCCACCGCCGACGATGTCGCGTTGATCCTGCATTTCGTCCGCGAACTCGCCGAATTCGAGCGCGCCGCCGACAAGGTCGTCGCGACCGAGCCGCTGCTCCACGACGCGTTGTTCGGCGCGCATCCCGCGGCGGAAGCGGCGATCGCGTCGCTCGACGGGACGCCGGTCGGGATGGCGCTGTTCTTCCACAATTTCTCGACCTGGACCGGGTGGCGCGGGCTGTATCTCGAGGATCTCTACGTTACCCCCGAGGCGCGCGGGAGCGGCGTCGGCAAGGCGTTGCTGAAGCATCTCGCCGCGCTGGCGGTCGAGCGCGGCTGCACGCGGTTCGAATGGTCGGTGCTCGACTGGAACGAGAAGGCGATCGCCTTTTACCGCTCGGTCGGCGCGCTGCCGATGGAGGAATGGACGGTGTACCGCGTCACCGGCGACGCGCTCGCGACGCTCGCGGACAAGGCCTGATGGCGGTCGACCCGGGACTGATCGCCTGGGTCGAGGAGGCGCTCGCGCCGGTCGGCGGCGTGACGAAGCGCGCGATGATGGGCGGCGCGACGCTGTATCTCGACGGGACGATCTTCGGGATCGTGGCCAATGACCTGCTGTGGTTCAAGGCGGATGCGACGAGCGACGCGGCCTGGGATGCCGCCGGGTGCGCGCGCTTCAGCTTCGAAATGGGGGAAGGGCGGACGGGCACGATGAACTATCGCCGCGCACCGGACGATGTGTACGACGATGCCGATACGTTGCGCGAATGGGCGCTGCTCGGGGTTGCGGCGGGAATGCGGGCACCGGTGAAGCGGAAGAAAACCGCGAAATGACCGTCACCCCGGCCTGCGCATGGCCTCTGCAAAACCGTAGCTGTTCTCCCGCGGAGGCGGGAGTCCAGGAGTTGCGAGAACGGTAGGCCGTTGTCTTGCTTGGCTCTGGATTCCCGCCTTCGCGGGAAAACGGCAAATGGCAGGTCCGTACCCCGACGTTCGCAAAGATTTCGCCTGCGCCGGGGTGACGGGGATATCGCCCGTGCGCGCACGCACGGGCGCGTGTGTCAGGCGTCGACGTCCATGCCCGGGGCCGGATCGCCGGCCTTCTTGGCTTGCTCATACCGCTCGATCGCCTCGATCACGACCTTGCGCGCTTCCTCGCGGTCGCCCCACTTGCCGACGCGAACCCACTTCTTCTTTTCCAGGTCCTTATAGTGGGTGAAGAAATGCTCGATCTGCTCGAACACGATCTCGGGCATGTCGCCACGCTCGTTGACGTTCGAATAATAAGGGAAGGTCGAGTCGACCGGCACGCATACGAGCTTCTCGTCGCCGCCGGCTTCGTCCTCGAGGTTGAGCACCGCGATCGGCCGCGCACGGACGACGCAGCCCGGGATGAACGGCGAGCGCGCGACGACCAGCGCGTCGAGCGGATCGCCATCGGGCGACAGCGTGTGCGGCACGAAGCCGTAGTTCGCCGGGTAGCGCATCGGCGTGTGGAGGATACGGTCGACGAACAGCGCGCCGCTCGCCTTGTCGAACTCGTACTTGACCGGCTCGCCGCCGGTGGGAACCTCGATGATGACGTTGAGGTCGTCGGGCGGGCTCTTCCCGACCGGGATCATGTCGATGCGCATTTGGGTCGTCCTGTCTGCTTGATTTGAATGAGTACGAAAGGAAAAACGCCGGTCTGCCTTAGCGGGGCATCAGCAGGCGATCCAGACCGCCTTCGCCCGTCCCACTCTTCTCAAGCCGCGGATAGCGCAGCCCACCGTGATACTCGAGATTGACCGGCGTGATCGAGTCGTTCGCCTTGATGAGCAGCGTGATCGGCGCCTTGCCGGTCTTGGCGGCGGTGATCGCGGCTTTCAGTACGCTGTCCGAATAGGTCGTGCCGTTGACCGCGACGATGCTGTCGCCGACGGTGATGCCCGCCTTGAACGCCGGGCTGTCCCAGCCCACGCCCGTCACGCCGCCGTCCTTGTTGAGCGAGGTGCCGATCGAATAGGTCAGGTCGGTCGTCTTGCGCGTCGCCTCGCCGTTCTTGAAGGTCAGCGTCGGGGTGTCGGTATAGACGAGCGTGTAGCCGTTCGCCGCGAACCCGGAGATCGGCGCGCGCGCGCCGGTCTCGGTCAGGCGCTTGGTCAGCAACCCGGCCCAGTCGTACGGCTGGATCGCCTGGAGCGTCTTGACGACATCGTCGAACGTGTAGGTGACTTCGCCATAATCGCCATCGGTCAACCCGAAGAACGCGCGGCCGAAATCGTCGATCGACTTCTTGCCGCCCGACTGGCGGCGCAGGATCGAGTCGACCTCCATCCACACCAGCAGCCCCTCGTTGTAATAGTCTTCCGACCGCTGGTAGCTCAGCCAGCCCTTGGGGCGACGCTGCGAGATGACGGGATCGTTGGTGGTGTCGACCATGTCGCGCCAGTCGCGCGCAGGACGGTTGTCGAGGCTGGCGAGGATCATCGCATAGCCGTCCAGCGTGTCCTGTTTCGAGACGATTCCCGACCGCGCCTGGAGCACATAGCCCCAGAATTGCGTCTGCCCTTCATACACCCACAGCAGGCTGCCGCGCATCGGAGTGCGATAATCGGGGGTCCACAGGTCCGCTCCGCGGCGGAACTTGCCGTCCCAGCTGTGATTATATTCGTGCGGCAACAGGTTGCGCGGCCCCGGGCCGTCGTTCCACTTGGTGAAATAGCCGAGCTTCACGCCGTCTTCCGACGAGCGGTGATGCTCGAGCCCGATCCCGCCCATCAGGTCCGAGATCGACAGCAGGAATTCATAGGTGTCGTAATGCTGCGACCCGTAGAGCTTGACCGCCTGGTCGACGAGCCGCTGGTGCGCGGCGATCTGCTCCGGGGTCGCGGCGAGCTCGGCGGCGGTGTCGGCATAGACGTCGAGGTTGACGCGCGGGCTCAGCGCCCATTGCTTGTAATAGCGCCCGGCGAGGACGGGTGAATCGACCAGCACTTCATAATTGGTCTTCTCGTACGAATAGGTCGCGCCGCTCGCCCTGGACGGCAGGCCCGACGAGGCGGTGAATCCGGCCGGATATCTGACCGTCGCCTTCACCGGGATCTGCCGGGTGAAATAGCCCGCCGGATACAGGCTCATCGAGTTCCACTGGAGCCGCAGCATGTTGGGGGTCATCACGATCGACCCCTGGTCTTCCTTCGTCGCCGACAGGAATTGCAGGTCGATGTCGAGCTTGCTCACGCCCGCGGGCACGTCGATGTGATAGGCGTAGACGTCGACCGGATCGCGCGTCCACGCGAGCTCCTTGCCGCCCGCACGGATGTGCAGCCCGGCGAGCTTGTCGAGCTGGCCGGTCGGCGAATGGTTGCCGGGCAGCCATTTCGGGAAGAGCAACGCCATCTGCCCCGCGCGCACGCCGGTCAGCGTCTCGTGCGTCGTGAAGATGCCACGCGCGGTGTCGGTCGCGTCGATGTCGAGCGTCATCGTGCCGGGGAAGGGGACGTCCTGCGCGGCCGGGATCGTGTCGACGAACGGCACCGGTTGCGGCTTGGAATTCTCCGCCAGCACCGGCGCGGTGGTGGACAGCAAGACGGCGGTGAGCGCGACGCGACGGATCATGCAGGGGACTTTCCGATAAGGGGAGAAGAAGACACGCTGTTACACTGACTTAAGCTGGCAAGGCGGCGTACGTCCAGCCCGTCACCCGCCCCCGCCGCTGCTGCTGCTGCCCAACACGTTGATCGTAAAGGCGAGAACGCCGATGTTGAAGACGAACGCGGCAAGGCACTGGCCCAATACGGTACGCCGCACCCGCCGCGACGACACTTCGACGTCGGAGGTCTGGAAGGTCATTCCGAGCGTGAAGCTGAAATACAGGAAATCCCAATAATCGGGTTCGTCGCATTTGGGAAAGTCGATCCCGCCGCTGTCCTTCCCGTCTTCGTCGCAGTCGGAATAGAACAGATGCGCATAGTGCATCGCGTAGATCGTGTTCGAGAACAGCCACGCCACCACCAGCGTCCCGATGATCAGCAGCGTGCCCGTGAAGTTCGTCTTGCCCTGCGTTTCCTTGAACACCGAGGTCAGGATGACGATCATCGTCAGCCCGGTCAGCACCAGCAGCCCGGCGCGGTTGGCGTCGTTGGCGGCCGCCTGCTTGCGCATCTGCGTCGCCTCGCCGCGACGGAGCAGCGGAGCGATCGCGACCAGGAACACCGTGCCCGCCACGTCGAACGCCGCCATCGTCCCGCGACCCCAGCCGAGCGGCGGGATCGCGAGCAATAGACCGGCTACGAACAGCACGGTGAAGAGGATGAACCGGGGCGGAGCAATCTTGTTGCCGACATCGAAAGACATGGGCGGGGTGTTGCAGAGGTTGTGCGCCGTCGCAATCCCGCCCGTCACATATGCAGCGCCCGATTTGCCATCACGCCGGCAATAAACAGCAGGTACACCCCGAACACGCGCTTGAGCGGCTCGGCCGGGAGCGCATGGGCCGCCGCCACGCCGAGCGGCGCGGTCAGGATCGACATGGAGGTGATCACCACCGCGCCGAGCAGGTTGACATAACCGAGCGACCCGATTGGCAGCCCCGGCTTGCCGAGACCGATCAGGACCCAGCCGATCGTCCCCGGCACCGCGATGATGAAGCCGAACCCCGCCGCGGTCGCGATCGCCTTGTGGATCGTGCGCCCGCACAGCGTCATCACGATCACCGCGACCGTCCCCCCGCCGATTCCGAGCAGCGAGGAGAACAGCCCGAGCGATCCCGCGATCGCGGCGCGGGTGGCGCCGGTCGGCATCGTGTCGCTGACCTGTCGCCGCGCCAGTTTGGGCACGAGGAAGTTGATCGACATCAGCACGATTCCGCCCGCGAAGATGAAGGTCAGCGTCTGTCCGGTCATTCGCTGCGCGACGAACACGCCGATGCCGACCCCGGCCACGATCCACGGCGCCCAGCTCCTGAGGATCTGGAAATCGACCGCACCGCGCTTGGCGTGCGACAGGGTCGAGCGCAGCGCGGTGACGACGATCGTCGCGAACGACGTGCCGATCGCGACATGGGTATATTCGCGATGGTCCCCGCCGAGCAGCGGGAGCAGCGCGATCATCGCGGGAACGACGACGAACCCGCCGCCGATCCCGAACAATCCCGCCGCAAAGCCGGCGAACAGCCCGGCGGCAAGCATGGCGGCAATGGCGGGTGCCCAGGCGATCAGCGCGCTCATGCCGATCGCTCGCTGGCGAGGCCCAGGAAAATCATTGAAATTCGGGGAGGCGGCAGGCGCATGGAAACCCTTTCCGAAAGCGAGATCGGTGCGGTCCTGCGGATGCTGGCAAGGGGCTGTTGTCGCCCCCGTTGCCGCGATGCTGCGATGCAGCGAACACCCTGTCAAGCGCCGTCGGCGGCGGCATGCGACAAGCATCTGGCGCTAGGCGCGGGGCTCGCCTAGAGAATCGCGGGTTATGGCTCGTATCGAAACCCCCAAGCGCATCCGCGGCACGCAGGACATCTTTGGCGACGACCAGCGTCGCTTCACGCGCGTGGTCGAAGCGTTCGACCGCGTGCGCAAGCTGTACTGCTTCCAGCGCGTCGACATCCCGGTGTTCGAGAGCACCGCGGTTTTCGCGCGGTCGCTCGGCGAGACGACCGATGTCGTCTCGAAGGAAATGTACACGTTCGAGGATCGCGGCGGCGATTCGCTGACGCTGCGGCCCGAATTCACCGCGGGGCTGGCGCGCGCCTATCTGACCGAGGGGTGGCAGCAATATGCGCCGTTGAAACTCGCGACGCACGGGCCGGTGTTCCGCTACGAACGCCCGCAGAAGGGGCGCTTCCGCCAGTTCCACCAGATCGACGCCGAAGTGATCGGCGCGGCCGAGCCTGCCGCCGATGTCGAGCTGCTCGTGCTCGCGGACCAGTTGCTGCACGAGCTGGGGATCGCGGATGGTGTGACGTTGCAGCTCAATACGCTGGGCGATGCCGAGACGCGCGATGCGTGGCGCGCCGCGCTGGTCGCGCATTTCGAAGCGCACCGTGACGTGTTGTCGGAGGACAGCCTTGCGCGGCTCGACAAGAATCCGTTGCGCATCCTCGATTCGAAAGATCCGCGCGATCGCCCGGTCGCCGACAGCGCGCCCGATATCGATGCCTATCTGACGGATGAAGCGCGCGCCTTCTTCGATGCGGTGACGGCGGGCCTGGATGCGGCTGGCGTGGCCTGGACGCGCAACGCGCGGCTGGTGCGGGGGTTGGATTATTACCGCCATACCGCGTTCGAATTCGTCACCGACCGGCTGGGCGCGCAAGGTACCGTGCTCGCGGGCGGGCGCTATGACGGGCTGGTCGGGTCGCTCGGCGGGCCGGACACGCCCGGCGTCGGCTGGGCGGCGGGGATCGAGCGGCTGGCGATGCTGCTCGAGGAGCCTGCGGTCGACACGATCGATGTGGTGATCGCGGTCGAGGACGATGGCGCGATGTCCACCGCGTTTCGCGCGCTCAAGCTGTTCCGCGAGAATGGCCTGTCCGCCGAGATGGTCGCGACGGGGTCGCCGCGCAAACGCTTCGACAAGGCGGCGAAGCTGGGGGCGAAGGTCGTCGTCGGGCTGCGGCTCGACGCGGATGCGCCGGTGTTCAGCACGCGCGCGGCGGCGGATGTTGCTGAGCATGAGACGGTCAAGGAACTGACCTCGCGGTTGGTCGGCGCATGATCGTGCTTTCCTTACTTGCTTCCCCGGCGAAGGCCGGGGCCCAGTCGTGGAACGGCAATTTTTCTCAGGCTGTCCCCGCTTCCGTCGGCCATCCCGACTGGGCCCCGGCCTTCGCCGGGGAAGTGCTGAAGGTCGCCCGGGAAGTGCAAAAGGAAGCGCAGAAGGGTATGCGCACCGCATGAGCTCCATCTCTCCAGAACGGATCGCGCAGATCGAGGCGCGGCGTGACGAACTGTCCGCGCTGATGGCGACGGGCGATCTCCCGTCCGACCGTTTCGTCGCGGTGTCGAAGGAATATGCCGAGCTCGAACCCGTCGCGCGCGCGGCGGGCGAAGTGCGGCGGCTGCGCGCGGAGCTCGGCGTGCTCGCGGGCATGGAAGCCGACGACGACCCCGAGATCAAGACGATGGCGCGCGAGGAGATCGAGGCAATCCGCGGCACGCTCCCCGACGCCGAGCGCGCGCTGTCGCTCGCGTTGCTCCCGCGTGATGCTGCAGACGAACGCGCCGCGATGCTCGAGATCCGCGCCGGGACCGGCGGCGACGAGGCTGCGTTGTTCGCCGCCGACCTGTTCCGCATGTACCAGCGCTATGCCGAAGGGCAGGGGTGGAAGGTCGAGCTGATCTCCGCGTCCAGCTCCGAAAGCGGTGGCTTCAAGGAAGCGATCGCCTCGGTCGAGGGCAAGGGCGTGTTCGCGAAGCTCAAGTTCGAAAGCGGCGTCCACCGCGTCCAGCGCGTCCCCGCGACCGAAGCACAGGGGCGGATCCATACGTCTGCAGCGACGGTGGCGGTGTTGCCCGAGGCGGAAGAGGTCGACGTCAAGATCGACGACAAGGATCTGCGGATCGACGTCTATCGCTCGTCGGGGCCGGGCGGGCAGTCGGTCAACACGACCGATTCCGCGGTGCGGATCGTCCACATCCCGACCGGGCTGGTCGTGATCCAGCAGGACGAAAAGTCGCAGCACAAGAACCGCGCCAAGGCGATGAAGGTCCTGCGCACGCGCCTCTACGAGGCCGAGCGCGAGCGGCTCCACACCGAACGCGCGGGGGCGCGCAAATCAATGGTCGGGTCGGGCGACCGGTCGGAGCGGATTCGCACCTATAATTTCCCGCAGGGGCGCGTCACCGATCACCGCATCAACCTGACGCTCCACCGGTTGCCGGAGATCCTGCAGGGTGAGATGGAAGAATTGCTCGGCGCGTTGATCGCGCAGGACGAAGCGGAGCGGCTGGCGTCGCTGGATGGCTGAGCCGGCGAACGGGGGAAAGCCCCTCCCCTTCAGGGGAGGGGTTGGGGTGGGGCCGTTCGGCGCGCCCGACCTCGGTGGTCTCTGCGAGGCTCCCCCCACCCCCAACCCCTCCCCTGAAGGGGAGGGGCAAGAAGAAGTGGCCGCGCGCAAGCCCCTCCCCCTCGGGGGAGGGGTTGGGGTGGGGCCGTCCAGCGCGCCCGACCTCGGTGGTCTCTGCGAGGCGTCCCCCACCCCCGACCCCTCCCCTGAAGGGGAGGGGCAAGAAGAAGAAGAAGCCGCGCGCGAGCCCCTCCCCCTCGGGGGAGGGGTTGGGGTGGGGCCGTCCAGCGTACCCAACCCCGGTGGTCTCTGCGAGGCTTCCCCCACCCCCATCCCCTCCCCTGAAGGGGAGGGGCGAGAAGAAGAGGCCGCGCGCAAGCCCCTCCCCCTCGGGGGAGGGGTTGGGGTGGGGCCGTCCAGCGTACCCAACCCCGGTGGTCTCTGCGAGGCGTCCCCCACCCCCGACCCCTCCGCTGAAGGGGAGGGGCGAATAAGGGCGGCGCTTGTTTCTGCAACCGCCGCGCTCGCGACCTTCAGTGAAACCCCGCGGCTTGATGCGGAACTGCTGATGGCGCACGCGCTCGCCATCCCGCGCGAGCGGCTGTTGCTCTACGCGCTCGACGCCGCGGTGCCCGACACCTTCGCCCCGCTGCTCGCGCGCCGGCTCGCGCACGAACCGATCGCCTATATCACTGGCACGCGCGGCTTCTGGACGATCGAGCTGGCGGTGGGCCCCGGCGTCCTCGTCCCCCGCGCGGACAGCGAGACGCTGCTCGACGCCGCGGTCGATCATTTCGCGAAGCGACCGCCCGTGCGCATCCTCGACCTCGGCACCGGTCCCGGGACTTTGCTGCTCGCAGCGCTTGCGGAATGGCCGGCCGCGACCGGGGCGGGCATCGACCAGTCGGACGTCGCGCTCGGCTTCGCCCGGACCAACGCCGCCACGCTCGGCATGGCGGAGCGGGCGAGCTTCGTGCGGGGCGACTGGGCGGACGGGATCGACGCGACCTTCGACCTGATTCTGGCAAACCCGCCCTATATCGGGACAGTCGAGCACCTCCCGCGCGAGGTCGCGGAGCACGAACCCGGTGCCGCGCTGTTTGCCGGGGCGGACGGGCTGGCGGACTATCGCAGGCTCGTCCCGCAGCTCGGTGCCCTGCTCGCGCCCGGCGGCGCGGCGATCCTCGAGATCGGCGCGACGCAGTCGGACGCGGTCGGCGCATTGCTCGGACAGGAGGGTTTCGATGTCGCCCTGCGCCACGATCTGGGCGGCAACCCGCGCGCGTTGATTGCGACACACGCGGCTTGACGGATCGCATGGCTTTTCCAATATTCCGCTTGGAGAATGCGCCGCAAACCGCTATTGCAACCCCTAGGGGCACGCATTTTCATCGTAACGTGTTGAAAATGGGCTGTTGCCCGCTCCCTTCGTCATGCAGTCGCCCGGTCCGGCGACGCTGGCAAGCGCGCTTCGCCGATGGGCGGCGATCGGTGCGCAAGGGGCATTTGCATCCATATTTCTGGAGCACGACCCGGTTGGTTTCCAAGGACAGGACAACAAGAACTTGATCAACAATCGTCAGGCCGGTCGCCGTCGCGGCCGTGGCGGGCAGCAACAGCGCTCGCAAGGTGGTGGCAATCCGGGCCGTCTCGATACCGGAAACCGGATCGACAATCGCGCCCGCGGCAATGCGGCGCAGCTGCTCGAGAAATACAAGACGCTCGCCCGCGACGCGCAGATGCAGGGCGACCGCGTCAACGTCGAATATTACCTCCAGTTCGCCGACCATTACTTCCGCGTGCTGGCCGAAACCCGCGCGCGCATCGAGGAAAATGGTGGTCCGGTCCAGCGGCGCATCCAGGGCGCGACGCTCGACGAGGACGATACCGAGTTCGAGGACGAGGGCGAACGCGTCCTCCCCGCCGAGCAACCGCGCGGCGGCCAGAACGGCTACCGCCAGGACGGCAACCGGTCCGAGGGCAATCGTTCCGACAATTCCCGCCAGGATGGGTCCCGCCAGGATGGGTCCCGCCAGGATGGGCCCCGCCAGGACAGCTACCGTCAGGACGGCGGGCGTCAGGATGGCGCGCGCCAGGACACGCGGCAGGACGGCAATCGCAACGAGCCCCGGCAGGACTCGCGTGGCGACGGCGATCGCGGCTATCAGCGGGGCGGCAACCGCGCCAATGGCGAGATGCAGAACGGCAGCGCCGAGGCGCGCGGCACCGAGGATCAGAACGATCGTCCGCGTCGCAGCCAGAACGGCGCCAGCCAGAACGGTGCCAGCCAAAGCGAGGGCGGGTACGACCGCCAGCGCGGCGACACCCCCCGCGGTGCCGACGATCGCTACGCCCAGTCGGAGCCCCGCACCGAGGAACCCACGCTCGACCTCGCACCGGTAGGCGCGGAAGCGGGCCTGTTGCCCCAGACCGGCGCGACCCAGGGCGACTCCGACGCGGTCGAGCCGCCGAAGCGCGGCCGTGGCCGCCCGCGCCGCGACGCGTCGGCAACGCCCGCCGCCGCCAAGCCCGAGCGCAGGGACGCGGACGAGGACAACGGCTTCTCGGCCGATCTGCTGCCGCCGTCGCTCAACGTCTCGGCGGTCGTTCCGGACGAGCCCGATGCCGATGGCGCGGAAAAGCCCCGTCGTCGCCGCGGTCGGCCGCCGATCGTGCGCGAGACCGACCCGGTCGCCTGACCGACGATGACCGCCCGGACTCGTCCGGGCGGTCAGCCGCGCGCCTGCCGGCCGCGTCTATTCCAGATCGTCGATCGATTCATCATGGCCGCTTCCCGAACTGAGGAAGACGAGCCCCATCAGCGCCGCGGTGAGCATGATCGAACCGCCCGCCCCGCCGATCACCGCGAGGATCGCGACCCAGCCGAGCGGCCCGTACAGCCGATCCAGCACGCCGATCGCGCCTGCGATGAACAGGATCGCGACCACCCCCATCCAGCCCAGGATCCGACGATACCGCGCCCAGGCGAACGCGGCATAAGCGGGATCCTCGAGTCCTGAACGCTTCGCCATGCTTCCCATTGGCGCGCAAACGTGAAACTCTCAAGCGCCTCGAGACTCACCAACGAGCGAAGCGGGAGAGTGATATGACGATCAGCGCCATCTTGGGCGGCAAGGGCCGCGAAGTCATCTCGGTCACGGCGGATCAGAGCGTGCGCGCGGCGGTGGCGCTACTCGCCGAACGTCGGATCGGCGCGGTGCCGGTGCTGGAAGGCACGCGCGTCGTCGGGGTCTTTTCCGAACGCGACGTGATCTACGCGGTCGCCGCGCATGGCAACGATGCGCTGGCGCGGACCGTCGCCGACATCATGACCGCGCCTGCGATCACCGTCGGCCCGGAGGAAGCGGTGATCGGTGCGCTGTCGCTGATGACTCGTCGCCGGATCCGGCATCTGCCGGTGGTCGAGGGCGAGCGGGTCGTCGGCATGGTATCGATCGGCGACCTCGTCAAATACCGCATCGACCGGATCGAGGCGGACGCCGAGGCGATGCGCAGCTACATCCAGTCCGCCTGACACGGCATCGGGTTGCCGACCGGTCATTCGCCGTTTTCCCGCGAAGGCGGGAATCCAGGGCCACGGCGCAAAACGGCTATGGATCGCGCGACTCCCGGACTCCCGCGGTCGCGGGAGAACGCCGATGGTTCGGTGGAAACCATGCCTTCGCCGCGGTGACGGCGGTTCATGTCCCGATCGCGACGTTCACCGCAGAAGTGGCATCGCTTTCCGCGCGTTCCTGGGGCGTCTTGCGGATCGTATCGCGCACCTCACGCAACACCCCGCGCGCAAACAGACCGAGCCACCCGGCGTATAGCGCCAGGCCACTCGCCACCAGGCTCAGCACTCTTGCGAAAGGCGCCATCGCGGGGAGCAGCGAGTCGACCAGGAGCACGCCCAGCGCCATCGCGGTCGCCGCGACCAGCGCCGGTGCGATCGCCAGAGCGACCGCCCGAAGCGATGCGCCGATCACCGGCAGCGATCGCCACAGGCTGAATCCCAGATACACCGGATAGGCACAGATCCACGCGACCGCGAGCCCGGTGGGCCCATAACGCACCCCGACCAGGAACCCGATCGCGAGCATCAGCGCGCCAAAGGCACCGTTGCGCACCCCGATCCCCGGACGTCCGCAGGCATCGCACGCGGGTTGCAGCAGCACCTGCAGCGTCATGAATGGCATGGCGAGCGCAAGCAGGTGCACCACCGGCGCGGTCTCGCGCCATTTGTCGCCCATCACCGTCACCACCAGCGGTTCGGCCACGACCGCCAACCCGAAATAGAAGGGGAGCGCGGCGAGCATGATGATCCGCACGCTCCGCGTGAACGCCACGGCGACCGCGGCACGGTCGTGCTGGATCCGGGCATAGGCCGAGAAGGCGACCTCGTTGAGCGGGGGGACGATCTTCGACACGAAGATCTGGGTGAGGAACAGCGCCTCGGTATAGAGGCCCAGACTGTACGGCGTGAAATTGCGCCCGGCGATGAACACGTCGGCCTGGCTCTGCGCGAACCAGAACAGCTGGCCGACCGCCATGACGCCGCCATAGCGCGCGAGCGTCCCCGCTCCCCGGAAGTCGAAGCTCGGCCACACCAGCGAGCGCGCCGCGATCGTCATGCCGATCGCGCGGACCGTGAACAGCACGATCGGCGCGAGCACCAGCGTCCATACCCCCAGCCCGGCGAGCGCACCGGCGAGCGCTGCCCCGGCTGCGGCGACCGACGCGACGATGTTGGCGCGCGCCTGCATCCGGAAATCCATCGCGCGGGACAGCAATGCATAAGGGAGCGCAATGAAGGGGGTCGTCAGATAGAGCAGCGCCTGGACGCGCAGCATGTCGGCGACGACCGGCTGGCGATAATAGGCCGCCGCGGCGGGGGCGAGTATCAGGCACTGCAGCGTTGCGAGCCCGGCGTTGAGCAGCAGCAGCATCCCGAACAGCTGGCGAATCGCGAGCGGCGTCACCACGCGTTGCTGGATTAACCCGCTGGCGAGCCCATAGCCGTTGAGCATGTTGAGGAAGACCAGCACGACCCCGGTCATCGCGAACAGACCGTAATCGTGCGGATCGAGCAGCCGAATCACGAGGAAGGTCGAGGCCCATTGCACCAGCTGCGCGAGGATCTGGCTGCCCGACCGCCAGATCACGGCGTTGCGGACCTGATTGGCCAGCGAGTCGGACGGACGGGAAGGAGATTCGGTCGAGGAGGCCATCCTGCACCTGCTAGCGGCAAAGCCTTAAGGAGCCCTGAGTTCCAGTGTTTCCGCGGGTTTGACGCGCGATTGAAAGAAAAGTGCAAAAAAGCGTTTGACCGAATCAACGGCCCTGCCTAGAGGGGTGTCACCGCAGCGACGGACCGGACGGTTCGCTTCTGCAGTCACCAGATCCTCGGCGT
>NZ_JAKNQQ010000019.1 GCF_022662475.1 Sphingomonas sp. TREG-RG-20F-R18-01 | reverse complement strand
CAACGGGAAGGCGATGTTCTGCGCGACGGAAAGATGCGGGTAGAGCGCATAGGACTGGAACACCATGGCAATGCCGCGATCCGCCGGCTCGACCGCGGTGACGTCGCGGCCGCCGATTTCGATCCGGCCGGCACTCGGCCTTTCCAGCCCCGCGATCAACCGCAACAGCGTCGACTTGCCGCACCCCGATGGACCGATGATCACAATGAACTCGCCCGATGCGATCGAGAGATTTGTCGAGTGCAGCGCATCTGCCGCACCGAAGGTCTTGGAAAGATGCTCTACGACAACGCTGCTCATCGGCCCGACCGTAGCCCTGACCGCAAACCGGTCAACTCGTCACGCAATTTTGACTGAAGCGTTCGATTCGATGGCTTGAGCCCCATGGCAGCGAGTGAGTCATCTGATTATGAATCTTCTCTGCCGCTCCAAGCGCTGCCATGCGCAGTCCGCGCAGATCCGCACCCCTTCAATCGCGCGACATCAACTCCTTCAGGGACGTCCATGGTTCGCACAGAGCGGATGTCGTCAGCCTTTATCAAATACCATCTAGACGACGGGCGTGCAATGCATCGCTTCGTGGCCCCCGAGCCCCGCGCAAAACCGCCTGACCATCTCCGATTGTCATTGCCTTTGGGCGAAAGCTGGACGCTCGTGCAAGCGGGGCCGCATGAACGGGAAACCCTATTCGGGCGCTTCGGCGAAACGGTGTAGTCCCGCGCGTGGAACGCCAGGGACTGGAGTGGCTTCCAATCCGCGCCAGCCGGGATAATCGCGTGCTTGCCCGACTAGACACAATTTGCTTCCAGGATTGGCTCGGCAAGCGGCGAAACGCGATGAGGTCCGCGACGTTCTCCGAACGGGCCAGCAGGCCATTGGGACAGTAGTGATCCTCGTCCAAGCCGGGAAGGTCCAGTATCGGGTAGAGGCAGACTCCCTCAACCGGCACGCCAAGCAACTGGGCAATCGTCACCTCGCGAAGGATCATCCGCAGCCAGGCCGGGCAGGCGTTGCCCTCGATCCCAGTTTCGGCGATCAGGATCGGGCGGCCATAAGTGCTCAGTTGATAGGCATCGGATGGGCAGGAAAAAATAGCATAGCCGCAAGATCGCGATTTATGGGCAATAAGGCAATCCCATCACCGGAAACGCTGCATCTTGCTCGCATGTCCCGAAAAAAGAATGAACTATTGCGCCCGAGCCGGGAACGATTATCCCGGTGCATCTTTACAAGGAGATCTTTGATGAAGCTGGACGATCTTGTGAAAGGCATTGCCGAGGGAAGCGATCTGAGTGCCGCGAAGGCTCGCGCGCTGATCGACCGCTTGTTCGGAGATATCGGTGACGCGGTCGCACGGGGCGAGGACGTGTCGCTGCCCGGGTTCGGCAAATTCTCCAGTAAGGCCAGAGCCGCCCGGGCTGGTCGCAATCCCCGGACCGGCGAGGCGATGGAGATTGCTGCGTCGACCAAGGTGGTGTTCACGCCGGCCAAAATGCTTAAGGACAAGATTTTCTTGTGACGACAGAAACACAGACCAGCCCCAATGTGATCGAACTTGCTGCAGCACTTACGATCGCATGGCTAAGCAATCCCAACACACGCGCCGCGGCTGAGGACGTGCCAGTATTTCTCAGCCAGATGCGCGACAGCGTCGCAGAGATGATCAATCAACCAAATACGTCGGCTGTGGAAACTGCGCCAGAGCAGTTCACGCCTGCGGTGACGGTGCGTAAATCGCTGGCGTCGAAGGATCACATCATATCCTTGATCGATGGCAAGCGCTATAATATGCTGCGGCGCCATCTGAGCGGACATGGGCTCACGCCCGAGCAATATCGGGACCGCTACAACCTCAAGGCCGATTACCCGATGGTGGCCGAGAATTATTCGGAAACACGGCGCGCCATGGCTAAAAAGTATGGGTTGGGCCGGAAGCCCGGGCCACGAGCGACGGAGCAGGAGCCGGGCCCGCCGCAGCGGCGCGAATTGAAGTTGCCGTCGGTCACCAAATAAGCCGGCATTACCGTTACGCGTCCCGCGCGACTGACCCAGACAGAGCAACCTGGGCGGCGCGCAAGGCGAGCAGCTTTTCGGCATCGGTAGGTGCAAGGCGACCCCAGCGGAACGCCGAACGGTCGGCAGCGCCGTCCAACCAGATTCGCTGCGCGACACGAAACAGTTCCTGGACGCTCGGCTGCCGATCGGTTGCTACGCAATCGATCACCGCATTCTCGAACAAGGGATTTATTGAGCGCATCGGCTGATTCTCCTAACCCGCGTCTACACCGTTTTCATGACGTGACGATGGCGGCTTTCATGGCGGCCAACTGGTCACAGTCATGGGGAGGGCAGAGCGATTATCTTTCGCACGATAACGATAAGCCCGTCCAAAAAGGGGTGGGTATTTCATAAACGATCCGGCATTCTAGGACGAATTCTGTGAACGGGGTTCCGAGTGTTTTCTGCCCTAAGACCGGGGCGTCCCGCGAACGTCCGTTTGGGAGACGGCGAGTTGGGTGGCATCCTGGGCTATGCGCGAGTGAGCACCGGCGATCAGAACGTCGCGGGTCAGACGACGCGCCTCGAACAGGCGGGGGCGATCAAGGTCTTCACCGACGTACGCTCGAGCAACTCCATCGACCACCCGGGGCCAACCGAGTTGCTCGACTATGCGCGACCTGGCGACACACTCGCCGTCGTGCGGCTTGATCGGCTTGGCCGTTCGCTCGGGGAGTTGCTCACGATTGTCACCGCGCTAGAAGTGTGTGGCATCGCACTGCTCAGTCTCGAACAAAAGATCGATACCTCGCCGGCCTCCAGCGAACTGATGTTTCATGTCTTCTGCGCAATCGCACACTTCGAGCGACTATTGATCATCGAACGCACCAAGGACGGCATCGCCGCGGCGCGTGCGAAGGGTAAACTGCCTGGGCGCAGGCCGCTTGATCCCGCAAAAGCTGAGTCGGCGTTCAACTGGTTGCTAACGGGGTATCTCCCACCGAGGCCGCGCAACAGCTCGGGCTAGCGCGCGCGACGGTTTATCGCGAAATGGCGGCAGCCGGGGTGCGGCGCTGTAGATGACCTCAATCGAAAAAATCGTTCCCGCGGTGGGCGAAGCGCGGTGTTTCAGCAATTATTAAGGAACAGGGGCGGGGCATTGAACGAGGCACAGAGCAGTAACGCAGATTTTGGCAGCAATTATTGGCGGGCTCCTGCGCCTTTGCCCTACATCGTCTCTCCGAGCACGGGCGCCTCTATCGACGACACAGCTTTCCGTCTGCTCGCCGACAACATCCCGACGTTGTGCTGGATCGCCAATGGCGACGGCTTCATCTTTTGGTACAACCGGCGTTGGCACGAATACTGCGGCTCGACGCCCGAGCAGATGGAAGGCTGGGGCTGGCAGTCGGTTCACGACCCGGCAAAGCTCGATGCGGTCATGGCGGAGTGGACGCATTCGATCGCGACCGGAGAACCGTTCGAGATGACGTTTCCGCTGCGTGGCGCCGACGGCATGTTACGTCCGTTCCTAACGCGAATTCAGCCGGTGCGCGACGCGACTGGCGATGTTGTGCGCTGGTTCGGCGTCAACACCGATGTCTCGGCACAATACATCGTCGAAGACCGGCTGAATGTCGTGCAGGGGCGCGGTCGGAGCGTGCTCGCCAGCATGAACGAGGGGTTCGCACTCCTCGACCACGAGTTCCGCGTGCTCGACATCAATGCAGAAGGGCTTAGGTTTGATCAGCGTGGCCGCGACGACATTGTGGGGAGATCGCACTGGGAGGTGTGGCCCGGCAGCGAGGACTCGTCATATGGCGAGCTTTACAAGCGGGTTGCACGCACCGGCGTCCCCGAGACCGCAGAGTTCAAATACGAGTGGCATCATGGCGGCTCGGCTTGGATGGAAGTCCGCGCCTTTCCACACCCTGAGGGCGTTGCGGTGTTCTACCGCGACATCGGGGACCGCAAGCGCGCCGAGGCCGAGATGCGGGCAGGCGAAGCCCGCATGCGTGCTGTCCTCGAGGCGTCCCCCGTCGGGCTTGTCTTCGCCGAAGCCCCGGTTGGCAAAATTATTGGAGGGAACGCGCGGGCCGAGGAAATCCTAGGGCATGCAATCTATCATTCAACGGATGTCGCTCACTACGGTGAATGGGTCAGTTTTCATGCCGATGGTCGACAGGTTGAGGGGCACGAATACCCGCTCGCCCGCGTCATCACGGGCGCCGAAACACGGGCGGAACTCGACGTACTCTATCAAAGGGGAGATCGAGGCCTGGCCTACGTCCGTTTCGTCGCGACGCCGATCGTCGACGATGCGGGCAATATCACAGGCGGCGTCGTCGCCTCGCTCGATGTGGACCGCGAGCGGCGCGCCGAACTGAGGCAAGCGCTGTTCCTTGAACTCGCCGACCGCACGCGACTGCTCGACGAGCCCCGCGAGATCGTGCGGACGGCGGTCGAGCTGCTCGGCAAGCATCTCGGCGTCAGCAGGGTCGGGTTCGGCGAACTGACGCCCGACGAGCGGCATGTGTTTTATGAGGTCGACTACACCGATGGCGTGGAAAACTTGATCGGCACGTACCCGGTCGAGGCTTTCGGTGTCGGCAATGTCGCCGATCTTCGTGCAGGCCGTACGACGGCCTATGCCGACGTCACGCTTGATCCGCGAACGCGCGACGCCGACTTCGCCACAATCGAAACGCGCGCAGCGATGGCCGTGCCGCTCGTGCGCGGTGGACGACTACTGGCCGGCATATACGTCAACCACAAAGACCCGCGGGCGTGGTCCGCCGACGAGGTTTCGCTCGTCGAACAGGTCGCCGAGCGCACTTGGGACGCTCTGCAACGTGCTACCGCCGAGAGGAAGCTGCACGAATTAAACGCAACGCTCGAACAGCGCGTCGAAGAACGCAGTGCTGAATTGCTCAGAACCGAAGAAGCGCTGCGCCAATCGCAGAAGATGGAAGCGGTTGGGCAACTGACCGGCGGCATCGCACATGACTTCAACAATATGCTCGCGGTCGTGATGGGGTCGCTCGACCTGTTGACCCGGCGCATGGCGACCGACGATGCGCGCGCGAAGCGCTACATCGACGCGGCAACCGAAGGGGCGAAACGCGCCGCGAACCTGACGCAGCGGCTGCTTGCCTTTTCGCGCCAGCAACCACTGAAACCTGAGCCGATCGACGTCAATCGGCTCGTCACCGGCATGTCGGACCTGCTGATGCACTCACTTGGTGGTACGGTGCAGCTCGAGACCGTGCTCGCCGGTGGGCTTTGGCCAGTGCACGCCGATCCTAATCAGCTCGAGAACGTGGTGCTCAATCTTGCAATCAACGGCCGCGATGCCATGCCGAGCGGGGGCAAGATGACCGTCGAGACGCAGAACGCTCACCTCGACAGCCGGTATGCTGCCGACGAGATCGGTATCGTACCCGGGCAATATGTCCTGATCGCTGTTACGGACTCCGGAACCGGCATGCCTCAAGAGGTGATTGACAAGGCGTTCGACCCATTCTTCACAACGAAGGAGGTTGGCAAGGGCACGGGACTTGGGCTCAGCCAGGTCTACGGCTTCATCAAGCAGTCGGGCGGCCATGTGAGGATTTATTCCGAACTTGGGCAGGGCTCGACCGTCAAACTCTACCTGCCGCGCCTGATCGGGCACAAGTCATCAAGCGATAAAGCGGAGACCGAGGCCGACCTACCGCTCGGCGAGCGCCATGAACTCATCCTCGTTGTCGAGGACGAGCCATCTGTCCGGCAGTTCAGCTGCGATGCGCTGACCGAGCTCGGCTACCGCGTCGTTGAGGCCGACAGCGCCAAGGCTGCGCTACAGCTTCTCGATGCAAACCCTGAGATCGCGCTGATCTTTACCGACATCATGATGCCCGAGATGAATGGCGCGCAGCTCGCCAAACTGGCGCGCGAAAAGCGACCAGATGTGCCGATCCTGTTTACGACCGGCTATACGCGCAATGCTGTGGTCCATAACGGCGTCGTCGATCCTGG
Source organism: Sphingomonas sp. TREG-RG-20F-R18-01 (assembly GCF_022662475.1). GTDB lineage: Bacteria > Pseudomonadota > Alphaproteobacteria > Sphingomonadales > Sphingomonadaceae > Sphingomonas. Next base: position 26,494 of record NZ_JAKNQQ010000019.1, on the reverse strand, counting down.
CGTCGAGCTAATCGGGAAGCCGTTCACCATTGAGGAGCTGGCGGCGCGGGTGCGAACAGTCCTCGACCGGTAACCTTCCCGAACGCAAAGCCCTTTTTACCGTGCTTTACCGAATTTGTCTGGAAATCAAATATCGTTGTTTACGGGGCAGCTAATACGATCGTATCGTCAAATATCCGAGTTTAGATCGTGTGAGGGCACAAAGTTTTTTAAATGGTTCGAAGGCAAATAGTTTGCGGTTAATTAGCTTATTTGGTGGCTACGGGGACAGGATATTTGAATAGGCTGCCGTGACGTTGCGATGGATGGCATTATGGCCGGCCTGGCCTTACCGAACACCGATGTAGTTACTCCGCCAAAGTTTTACGACGCAATGGGACCCGAGCTGGTTTAAGAAGTTCTATATGCACGTAGCCTTGCGGCCCATTGAAATATTGTACGGAGCTCACAACTCTACCCGGTACCGATCGCAGCGCTTGTTTGACGTGTTTTACGTCCGCGCAATGTCATAATTCGCAACTTGGATGGCGTTGCGTTCGAGAAGCGGAAGCGTGACAGCATGCGCTAGGTTCAAAATGGCTTTGGAGCGCCGCCAGCTTAATCGGCAACTTACGCAATGAATTCTTCCCTTTTGCGAGTGCGAGACCTACTTGCGTCCGATGAATTTATCCGGATCGATCCTCGAAAACGTTTAAAACGCGGTCACGAGTGCTCGTCGTCTGCGTGGCCACCCCGTATACAGGGACACGTTGAGCTACTGGACGGAGCTGCTTCAAGAAGCGCGGCGCGCGCGTAAAGATTTAGAAGATCTACAAAATCGGGCGCTCGAAGCCGCAATCCTGGACTTGGAAGGGGAACTCGCCGACCGTCCCACGTGATAAGGAGGGTCCGATTGCGTTGCCTTTAGGGCAGACAATCGAGTCGCTGCTCTGGTCGATCTGGCACTTGTCGACTATAGTATCCGCACGCTGCTGGCGAATGGCTGCAATTAGGAAAGAGTGGGACACATGGGGGGTTGGCTTCCTGAGCGAAACAAGGCTTCGGCCCTCGGCGAGCCGTCGAAAAACAACGTCCAACGGCTTCGACAGTTGGCAGACGCAGAATGGATAGCTGCCCGTAACGAGTCCTTGCCACAACGACGCATGCAACGCGAGCGTTCTGCAATGCGCTGGGACGAGATGACGGAAGCGGCGGAGGGCCTTGCGATCAAGACAGCCGTCAACGCCCGCGCCAAGGTAATCTGTTCTGGCTAGGGCGTTGCGGTTGTCGTTACCGTATCGAACCTATCGAATGCGTGAATCAGACCCCCGAGACTGATTCAAATTTCCGGTTGGACGCGATCACCTGTCTGCCGCCATGTTCCTCTCTGTTCGTATATCCTACTAACCTGATCGACCACCAGTGCGAGCTGGAAGCAGTCGCCGAACGCCGTAACATCGCGCGGGCCTACCAAATCGACGCAACGCGGGATTTATTCGGCCATATCATCGTTGCTTTGCGATGGGGCCGCATTGGTAAACGCCCTGCAGGATTGACGGTCTCCTTCGAGACCGAGGCCGCGGCATCGCGGTTTATCCAGCGCGCGCTGGCAAAGCGGGCGAGTGCCCCGCGACGGATCGGAGTTGGCTATTGCCACGTCGGTAGCGACGCCACTTCGCCGAGCAAGCCGCTGGCAGCCAACGATTTCAGGTAGCGGCGCGAGCTAGCAGCCGGTCGATCTCGGCCATGCTCGCGTCCAGATCCAAGACTGCATTGGCAAGCGGGCTCTGATCGATAGGCGCTGGCGGCCCAGGCGCAGACGCTGAGAATTCGCTCCATAAAACCAAACCCCCAGCGCCAAGCGCGACCAGCCCCGCATCGGCAAGCGCATGCGCTTGAATATCCGCGCCAGCCCGGGACACACCAAGCGCCCTTCGCAGCTGCGCGCGCGTACATGCGCCGAGCGCGGCGACTAGCAGCCAAGCGTCCCATGCACGGGCGTTCCGCGACAGATGAGCGAGAGCGTCGCGCCCCCGAGCGAGTTGCTCGGCCGTCCGTATTAACGTCGTATAGGTCCGATTGCACGTAGCTCCCGCGTTCTCGATGAGCTGCGTCTTGATCTCGTCTGCCTCAAGATCAGCCCGAAACAGTGCACGGGTTACCAGGCCAGCTGACGGCAGTGCGAGGGACGGCTGCACGTTCGAGGTCAGCAGGGCAAGATTGAGCGCCCAGCAGCCGGCAGGCTCCGCGGCGACATAATGATTCAGCGTGCCGCGCGGGAGCGCGTGGCGAACCTCACTGCCTTGGCCTTCGACAAAATCGGCATCGCCGCGCAGACGCTCGATCGCGGCTGCGAGCGAACCCAGGGGTTGCATGGCCGAACCTTCGACGTCTCGATCGCCAAGCACGGCGGACCCGCGCGCCAATCCGGCCTCGGCGAGCGCATCACCCGCGCGCGCGAGCATATGGAGTTGTTCGGAGCCAAACCGCTCCGTGGCGGCGACCATCGTCGCGATCGTGGCGGCGGCCTCGGCGATCGGTGGCGCGCCATGATCGGCGAGCCACAGTAGCACTGCTTCTCGACGAGGATCCTCTGTGCGCAGCAGCGGCATGGCGGCATTTGTCGCGTGCGCCGGGCCAATCTCGCCGGCGCCAGCGTCACGGCGATATGCCTTCCAGGCCGTCGACACAGCGGTCAACGCTGCGGCTTTTCGCAAAGCCGGCGAGGCAAATCGCCATCCCGCCTCGGCGCGTCCGAGCGCCTGACCATAGCGGCAAGAATCGGTGGGCTCATCCATGGCGACGGAGCTTACGCTAGTGATTACGGGTTTACTAGGCACCCCCCTACCCGCTGAAAGCGCACTTGCCATAATCGATGCTTATGGTAACAACAGAAGCAAGGAAGGGTCCTAGTCGATGCCAAGCTTGCTCAACCAACCAACGTCACCGGCAGCGATCGGAACGGTGGTCGCGGCGCTCATCACCGTTGTTTTATCGTTCCTACTCAACCTCCGCAGCGTTCGCCTCGGACGTGAGTTTCAGCGCCACGGCGCGCTAATGGCCGAGGAGAATTCCAAAACCGCTGCGGCGCTGGCGGATCTCAAGATGGCCGAGCTAAGGCACGCCCGCGCTACCAAGTACGCGGAAATTGTCGAAAGTCGCGCGGTCCGGCTGCATAATGATCTGGCGGAGATGCTCGGCATTGTTGACCTGATGACTCAGACACCGCCAGCGGACACCGAAGAGGATCGCCGGCGTGTCACCCGGCTAATCCGCTCGATCAGCCTGGCAGTGTCACCGCGCCAGGAATTTGCTGAGGAACTCAACGTTCAGATCGGCCACATCCGCGAGGCCGCGAAACAAGGCAGCACCTATCTGCAGGGCCGCGACGATATGCTGCTGTCCCTGCGGGATAACGCCTGGAAGATCGTCGATGCCGAATATGACCGGGGTTTGGCCTCGATTTCCACCGGTGAGGCTTTAGCTCGTCCCGAATTGAAGCCGATGCGTTATGACCGGTGAGATCGTCACGCATCGTCTCGACGGCAGCGCGCTGCCGCAGCGCCGCGCGCGCGGCGCGACCGAGCCGGTCGACGCCAGGCTGCTACGCACTATCGCCGCCGCGCTCCCGGCTGACATGCCGCCTGCGAGCGCGCTCGGCGTCGAGACGGCGCTCGAGGCGATGGCGGACGCCACAAAAGCGGCGATCGCCGCCGACCTCGACTGCTTCATTGGATGGTGCGTGGAGGAGAAGCGGCCCCCCTTCCCCGCCGGCCCCGAGGATCTGGTCCGCTATCTTCGTCACCTCGAGGGGAAGGGCAAGAAGCCGGCCACGCTGTCGCGCCGCATGGCGACAATCGCGAGCGCGCACCGTCTCGTCGGTTTGAGTGAGAAGGATGGGTTGGCGACCGACCACCCCATGGTGCGCAACGCACTCCGCGCCAACCGTCGCCGCAAGGGCACCGTCCAACGTCAGGCGGCGCCGCTGCGGTACGGCGGCGCGCTCGACACGCAGGGCGAGGTCAAGGGATTTACGATTACCGCGCTGCTCGAGGCCTGTGGCGGTGATGCCCAGGGCCTGCGCGACGCGGCGCTGCTGTCGCTCGGTTACGATGCCGGCCTACGGGTCAGCGAACTAACGGCCGCCGCGGTCAGCCACCTCGAACCGGAGGCGGATGGCTCGGGGCTGCTCGCGATACCGCGCTCGAAGACTGACCAGTTAGGATCAGGGAGTTGGGCGTGGATCTCGCCGGAATCGATGCGTCGCGTCCAAGCGTGGTTGGTGGAGAGCGGGATCGAGGATGGGCCGCTGTTCCGGCGTGTCGGGATCGATCGGCGGCGCGCGCGCGCCTCGGTGCCCCCGCAGCCCTACCATTCGATCCCGGGCAACACCCGTCATTGGCAGGAACGTCTGCGCGGAGCTCCGGCTACACGGGCACAGGTTACCTACACGATCGGCGAGACATCCCTCACCCGGCAGGGCGTCTGCGCTATCTATCGTCGAATCGCGCTGGCGGCAGCAGACGCTGGGCTGGTCGATATTTCGGGCGCAAAACTGTCTGAAGCGATCGCGGCGTTATCGACACACTCTCTCCGGGTCGGCTTGACCCAGGATTTGTTCGCGGCCGGTGAAGACGGCGCCGGCATCGCGCTCACACTGCGCTGGTCGTCGCCGGCAACAGCGCTGCGCTATGGACGCAAACTTGCGGTGCGGAGCAACGCTGCTTCGCGGGTGCTGGGAAAGGTCCGTACCTGACCCTCCGACCGTCTCTCACCGCCGCCGTCATCTAAGCCAGCCAAGTGCGTCCCACGCGATTGCGCCCAATCCAGCCGGGTGCCCGTCGTCAATACCGCGCGATCGGCCACGCGTCATCTTTTGCCATGGCAGCGCTTGAACTTTCGTCCCGATCCGCATGGGCAGAAAGCGTCGAGAGAGACGCGCCGACCGACGGAGTTGGGATTGCGCAAGCTGAACGCGCTGGCCCGCATCGGAGCGCCGATCCGCGCCTCGCCGCGACGAATGAGCTCGATGAGCTCCAGAGCGTGAGCCTGCTTGGCGTCCCACTCATCATCACCTTCGTAGTTGCCAAGCGCGCGCATCTGCTGATCGGCGCCGTCAAAGTCACCGCAATAGGCCAAAGCGACTGCATATTCCCCCCGCGCTTCGAGCGCGAGATCCGTTAGCTTATACTGCTCAATGAGGGGGAAGATGTGTGTCTCGAAGACCTCGCGCGCGCCCTGCGGGGTAGCCATGATTTTCAACATCTCGTCCGCAAGCTCTTGAGCAGCGACCGTCGCCGAGCGCCCCGCGCCGACCGTGGCATAAAGCTTTGACGCTTGAATCCGCCGCATCATTGGCGGCAGGCCGAGACGAACCATCACCGTCGACCAAAGGTTGAGGGCGTCGGCCAATCGTTTGACGTCGTCCGGATCGGACTCTCCAAGAAGGTCGGTCAGGGCGGGGCCGTTTTTAAACATTAGATCGGCTTCGCGCAGTCCGAGCAGCTGGTGCATTTCTTCGATCAATGGCTCCAGAGCGTTTCGCGTCTGTTCAAGCGCGTCAGTCCGATAGAGCGCCACGGCGCGGTTATAGCGAAGGATGCGGCTGGATTCACCGGTCTTGGCGGCCTTGCGTCCTTCGCGGTAATGCGCCTCCACGAGCTTTCTGTCACCGGCCGAACCAGCGATGATCATCTGCTTGAAGATTAGATTGAGCCGCTCGCGCGCTTCGAACGGGTTGTTCGCTACAAGCTCAGCCATTTGCGCGACGCGTGCTTCATCCGGGATGCCGCCATCGCGGCTTTCCCAATACGCCAACGCGTCGAGTGCCCAGAACCGATCCCGCGGACTGTAGGTTGGATCCTCCGCCGCGCCCACAAGCGTGTCCCACATCATCGCCATGTTGCCTTGCTCGTAGAACATCTCCGAGGTGGCGAGGTCGACGAGGGCGTCGGTGCGACCGACGCGGGGGAGAAGCCGTATCAAGAAAGTGAGACGCGGAATATCCTGGCGGGTATGCAGCGACGCGACCAGTAGAAGCTGCAGGCGCTCCAGCGCATCATTGATGAGCGCTTGGGACATCTGTGCACGGTGTCCGGCTGCCAGTGGACGAAGCGCATCGTGAAGAGCGCTGCGAGCCTCCGCGAAATTGACGAGCATCGAAGCGCGCCTTAAATCTCTGAGGGCCTGCGCTGCCACGGACGGCGCCCCCAATACCGCCAACATGCTCGCGGTTTCTTGCGCGTCGAGGGGAATCTCGCACGCGCCGAGGATGGCGGCCGCGTCTCGGGCTGTTTCGGAAAGCGACGAAAACGCGACTTCCAAAATCAGATCTTGGGCGGTGTCCTGCTGATGCGTGCGAGCCACTATCGATTCACAGAACGCTTCCGCCGAGCCATCGAACTGCAGCGCCGAGAGCCGTGCAGCGTTGATGACGAATAGCGGGAGCCCGCCCGTCAAGTGGAGCACCCCCTCAACTGTTTCTGGATCGATTCCTACATTCTCGTCGGCGAACACGGCCGCGACGGCGTCCGGGCCAAACCCGCCGAGAGTCTCCGCCTCTATCCCGAGCGTCGCTTCAGCCAAGGCTCGTTCGACCCAAGGCTGACCCAATGCGATGAACGCTTGGTTCGGCGCGTTATCGACGATTTGGCGAAGATCCGTTACGGATAGGCGATGAACATTGTCGAGGACGACGATCGCGCGGATTCGCTCGTCGGCGAGCAAGCTGTCTGCATATCGTAACGCATCGACGCCGCCGGTCGGAGGTAGTTGCACACCGCCCACGCCTTTCGCGCGACCGCCGAGGAACCGAGCAATGATCTCGCGAGCGAGGTTCGTAGGTACCGCGCGTGACGGCAGATCGCTCACATCAAAATAGACCAGAGTTTCAGTTGCGTGTCGCGCCGCTTCCGCAGCCCAGGCAGTTTTGCCTGCGCCGGAGAAGCCGACGATTAGCCGAACGCGCTTGTCAGAACTGATGGCTGGTTCATCACGCTGCGGCCGGTAGGGAAAGGGCGGCTCTGGGAAATCCTGAAGTTGGATTACGAGTTGCTCGAGCAGTTCGGGAAGTTCGTCCGCGGCGAATTGATGGTTGCGCCCCCCGGCCGAGGCCTGTTGAACCAAGGTTGCAAGCTTAAACACGAGCGTGCGCGGGGCGAGCCCTCCAAAGGGTACGGTATCCGCGATGGAGGTCGCGATTTGCATCATGGTGTCGACATCGACCCCGGCAGCCGGCAGACCGTCCCGGGCACCGCGCGCCGGCGTTATCAATTGAACATCGCCGGGCCAGCCGGCACCGTCGATCTGCCGCTGAAGGCTCGGGCTAGGCTCGCTGTTGGCGACGACTGCGAACTTCGGCTGCGCAGGGCGCGCTGCAGACAGGTGTTCAGCGCGAATTTGCTCGAAACGCTCGAGCGCACCTTTCAAATCACTCGGCTGGACAGTCTTCAGCCGAGTCTTGACCTGGATGTACCAATGGACGTCGCCGACAACGAGTTCGATATCTTCGTCCAACTCGACGGCGAGGACGGCACCTACTTGACGGCCGAGCGCGAGCAACAACGCCACCGCATAGACGTGCTGATACAAAAAGCCGCGATGGACCCCTTCGATCCGCGCGAGCTGTTCGCGATCCATCGGCCCGTGCTCAAATGCGGTCGCCGTCGCTGGCGTTGAGGACGTTACAGCCACAAGAAGCGCTCCTCTACGAAGATAGTCATGACGGAGATCTCTTGTTGGCGACATTGGGCTGTCGGGCCGCCCAACGGGCGCGTCAGCACGATCGGCCTATCGATGGCCCTGAAACAGCTCGCTCAATCCATTCGACCCGCCGTAAACGGGGAAAACGCACTCGCGAGACGTTTGTTATCTAGCCCGGTGCTGGCGATGACGATGCATCGAGCCACAGATGCCAGAGATCGATGACCCCCGGATCGTTCGCGGGCGAAGCCGTATGCGAATATACGAAATCCCGACCGTGGCTTGATCGGGCGGAGTCGCAATGTGCAACTCCGAGAGCGTTGGGAGCGACCTGAACGGAGTAGCTCGCGGTTTGAGTTGCTTGCGCAAGATAGGGTTGGAGGCGGCCCGCGATTGTCGTCGCATCCCGTACATAGGCAATCATGAACGCCTCACGGCCACCCCAGCCGTATTGACCGTCGAGGAAACGCCTAAGGCCTTTGCTGCAATAGAGCTTCTCGCCGCGCGTGGCGTCTATGATCTTCGCTTCGGCGATTAGGGGAAAGCGCAGCGCGCGGCCGGACAAGAGGATTGAGAGATCCGGGCGCTTTTCTAGGTGCGCGCCGTTGTAGCTCAGGCTCTCTGCGCCCCGCACAACGCAAGTGACGAGTTGACGCCAGACTGTGTCCTCTTCACTCATGCGATTGAGCCTAGCCACGAGCAGCGCCGTAACTTCGGCCTCGTCGCCAGTCGTGACGGAGGTGGCCGCACTGGCGCGAACGTCCCCGAACGCCTGAACAACGCCTTCGGCAATGATTTGCAGATAAACCTCATCGATCGCCGCCAAGGGCAAATCGAGACCGCGCGTTAGCTCCGCGATCTGGTCCGACCGCGGCGAAAGCACCGACGAACTCATCCGCGGCCGCGCCCCTTGAGGAAGTCGAGGCGCGACCAGATAATGTGCTGGGCCAGCAGGTGCGCCTGGGTATCGCTCCAATAGCGGCTCTGGGCGAGACGTCCAATGAGGAGCGCGCCACTCTCGTCCTCCACAACCATCTCGGTCGCGGCCGTAGCATCGGCGACCGAGAGCAATGCCTCCCAATCCCTTTGGACGACGACAGAGGTGTTGCCGCCCGTCTGCAGGAGAAGGCCCATCCACGGTGAGGTTGGACGGCTTGAGATCATACGAGCGGTGAGTGAGGTACCGAACCGCTTAGCCCAGGGGGTAAGCTGGTCTTGGATGAGCGCGCAGAAACCTTCGGTTGCCGACTCGGCCGGCCGTGCTTGAGCGGCTAATTTAACGTCGGCGAAGGGAAGATTATAAGCCAGCGTGTCGGTGATAATTTGAAGGTCACCCACAGCCAGGCCGTAGAGCTTTGCCACCCAGCTATCTACATCCTCCCAAGCGGAAGCCGATTTCCGGACCTTTTTGAAGAGTTGAACGACCTCCTCCCGGCCGTTTGGCCCGAGGGTGCGGAAGTCGGGAACCGGAATGCGATCGAGTGCGGTTTTTTCAATGACTTCTCGCTCGAAGCCGAACTCGCCGCTGGTAATCAGCGTGAACCAAAGGGCAAACTTGCTGCCGAGCACGAGAGCGAGGTAGCGCGCGAGCGCGTCGCCGTGCTCGAAGCCACGTGGCGAATAGCCGTAGAAATTCTCGTTATAGGCGACTTGGCGGTCAGCGACGCCTACGCGGATGCGTCCCCGCTCGGCAGGCGGGGATTTGTGAACGATCATAAGCGGTGCGTCGAATAGGATCGGATCGCGGGGGTCATGTATGCGTGCATGCCGAAACGGTTGAAGACGTTTGGTATCGATGAGCAGTTCATCAAGGGAGTTGACGGTGACTTCGGGGAGACCGTGCAGGTAGGCCGCATCCGCGCCAGGAAGTCCGTCTCCGCTTTTTCGGGTGCGGCTGCTCAGCCGAAGCTGCTGATACCCTTGCCCGGAACCGGCCAAACGACCCCGTGACGAAGTGCCGACTGCCTCGCGCCAGAATGTCTCAAGCGTGGGAAAGTCCTTGCCGCGGATCCGCTGAACCAAGCCGAGGTCAGACTTCGTTCCACGGAACAGGATTTTGAGGATGTCGGGCGTCTCGACCATCTGCTGCGTCGCGACGATCTCGGCCGAATGAGCGTCGATGCGCATCGTGCCCGAGGCGTTGAGCGCCGTTTCGAGACGAGGGCTAATCAATCGGAAGCCTGCGCCCGGCTCCGGCACGCGGTTGGTCGCGATCAACAGAATGAATGGAGCTGCGATTTCTGGCCAGACCTTGGTCTGGCGCAGTTCGACACCGTTGATCACCGAGGTGATATCGAGCGCCTGGAAGAGCATCCTGCGCGCATCGACCATGCCGTCGCCCTGCTGGAAAAGCAGGCGAGCGTGGAGCGCGAATGCGAGCTGGCCGCCTGGCTTAGCCCATTCCATTGCGCGCCAGACGAACGGAAGATCGAGTCCCTCGTTAGGAAGCGGCGGGGCAATGTTCGCGCCGGATCGTTCGCTGGCGATGCGCGAGACCGTCGCTAATACCGAGGACCAATCGGCTAGCTTGGTGCCGGTCGACCAGGGTGGGTTGCCGACAACGATGTCGTACCGACCTCGATGGTCTTCCCCGACGAGGGGACCGAGACTGCCCAAGGCACCGCCAGGTTCCCCCTCCTCGTTGGCGACGAGGCGGAGAACCTTGCCGCGAAGATCTTCGAAGCCAAGTTTGTCGACCGGCTGCGGCTGCGGGTCGAGTTCGATCGAGACAAGGTAGAGTGCGAGTGCAGCGAAGCGCAGCGCCTCCTCATTGATGTCAAAACCCGTGATCTGGCCGTAGAGGATCTCGCGCAACCGCTGGGTATCGGGGCGCTCGCCGTCAGCGCGCCATCGTGCCGCGACGAGTTCGCGAAAAGCCGTTAGCAAGAAGACACCGGCGCCGGCCGCTGGATCGAGGACGCGGGCAAACGCGCTCGAGCTATTCCGATCTAGCGCCCGAAAGGACGCTCGGACCAGCAGATCAGCGATCGGCCGCGGCGTGTAGAAGCCGCCCTCCTTGCGCTGCTTTTCGGGGGCATGGCTACGCAGGTAAAGTTCATACGCCTGGCTCAGCACCCCGACGGGGATATGAGCGAAGTCGAGCTGATCCCATCGTTCTGCCCAGCCAAGAAAAAGCTGGCCCCCAGGCGCGCGCATCATGATGTTGCCGAGCACGTGATAGGCGTCCGGAGGCAAAGTCTCGAAAATATTCGCTGACAGCGGCAGCAGGTCACCGTTGAAGGTTTTGTCCAGCCAAGCGCAGGCTGCCTTGGCATTGGCAGCGTTGTCGAATAGACCTGCGGCCGCTTCGGGTGCTTTCATGTCTGCAGGCAAGAGCGCCCGATCGCCTAGGAAGCGTGCAAACAGGGCCCTTCCGACAAGCGAAATCGCATTTCCATGGTCAAGATCAAGTCCGATCAGTTGATCGATCGCCTCCGTCAGGAGGTTGAGCACCACATTGGAAACCCAGCTCTGCTTAGTGCGCGCAGCGCTCGGGCGACGGTTCGCCAAGTGCGGAAAAAGGTCTTTGCCCGTCTCACCGGACACGTCGATGGACACCCGCGCCTGCGCGGGTGTTTTGCGATCGAGCGCGATCGCGTAGACGTCCAGCCGGCCGGGCGCGACGATGCCAAGATAAGGCGCGTCGCCGCGCATCGCGAGAATTCGGCGGAGTTGGTGAATTTCTGCGACGTTCTTGATCTGATCGGCGTCCACCAAGAAGATCAGCGGTGCGTCTTGCCATTCATATACCGCGCTGACGGTTCCCAGTATCGAGCCACTGTCGCGGCGTGCGGTGGTCAGCGTCGCATAGGGTAGCAGCTCGGGACCGTCGGTATCGAGCAAGTGCAGCGCCTGGCGATCGGCACCGAATGGTTCGAGCCGCGCGAGCCAATCAGTCATGATCCGGCCTCGGAAGCATCAGCTTTCACGACAGCACATCCAGGGTGGCCTGACGATCGCCGCCAAAGTGGCCGGGCCGGGTCGCGCCGCGCGGCTTCTTCGTTGGCGCAACTTTTGCGATCGCGCGTCGATAGTCGAGGCCACCCGCAGCCATCTCGGCGACCAAGACGGCGACGAGCGCAATATGCTGGGGCAGTTCGCCCCGTCCGGCATAGTTGGTGATTGAATTCGGATTCATGCCAATAAGGTCAGCAAAGCCACGCACGCTGAGCCCTGCGCGTTCAAGCTCGGCAAGGAATTCGGCGTATGGCACAGCACCGTTTCATCCTACAAAGTGTTTGATGTGCAAGCGCACACGATTTGATGTGTCATAACACATAAATTGATGTGTGCAATCGGGGCGCCTCCCTCGGGCGTTGCGGTATGCAGACATCCGCGCAAAAGCGGGACGGCGCCTCCGAGCGATGCAACTATATGTAATGTCGTGGACAAAGCCGGTCACGATGGGTTCCATCGGCACCGAACAAACCCCCGTGTCATAATAGGTCCGGGGCAGAACCAATGGCTTGGGCATCATCTGCCGGGGTTGCACTTTCGGGGCTAGTCCCCAGGCGGCAATGCGAAGACAGGTGAGAGTGTTCTGAATTGTATGCCAACCCACAGCCTTTGCGGCGCATCGATCGAGGTCGCGGCGAGACTACCAGCACACGGGCTATATCACCTTATGTCCCCTATTCTACGCCTCGATCTGGCGATGGAAGTCGACATACTCCTTCCAAGCCTGCTCATTGGTCCGCTGTACGTCGATCTCGAGATAGGCCGATCTGATGCGGTTGAGGATAAGCGAGATGCATTCCGCCATGTCTCTGCGGGCAGCCTCAATCTCGTCCCAAGCGACCTGACGATTTGGGGTGAGCGGCGCGTCCCCGAGGCTGATGAAAGAATAACGCCCCTGCGACAACGGCGTGTATTGCGTGCCGTGAGCCATCGCTGCGTTCCAGGCCTGGAGCAAGCGTTCGACGGCATCGCGCAGGATGGAGTCATAGACGTTGAAAAGGGGGTTGGCGGCCACACCCTTGTAATGCTCATGAAACCACATCGCGCGATCAGTGACGAGCTTGGGCAGGTCATTCACGTGCTGATCCAGCGTCGGCAAGTCGAGCGTCTCCATTAGCCATCGCATGTTCTCGACGTCGCGGTCGTGTTCGATCCGTTCGCGCGAAAGGCCCTTCAGCTCCGCCGGCCGCTTTGGGTCCTTGCTGATAACCGCGCGGACAGCGACCTCCATCAGCTTCTCGAGCTTGGCGTACTGCGCGGCGGTGCAGCCGACGGCGAGGTCGTAACGGCTCGTGCGGTTTCCGGCCAGGTCGAAGGGGAGGTCGCCGGGAAAGCTACCGATGGCACCGTTGAACAGCAGCACGACCCGGTCCCAGCCCAAAGTCGCGACGGCGTAGCCCAGCTCGAAAATGACATTGGGATTGGGGCAGGGCCGCCCCGCACCGGCCGCGGTCACGGTGGTGATGTCCGCCACGAACATGCCCGCCGCCTCGATCTTCTCGACGATCTTGTCCACGATCCTTGGGCTACCGCTCGTGCCCCGGGTCGCCTCGTCGGAAACGAGCGTCAGGTCGGGGTATTCCACACCCAACTTCTTGCACGCGGCCTTAAGCGCCTTCCCGATCGCGCCGTGGTTGGTCTCTCGGGGAGAATCGCTCTGCCAGGAAAAGAAAATATGGAAGGGGGTCTTTTTGGTCATGCTTGCATCGACTTCGATGGTGCGGAGGAACGGATGGGCTTAGGGCCGCGTAGCACGTGAGCCGCCGAGACGCGATCGCATCAGCTTCGTGCACCCGACGTGGTAGCTGGGGGATATGTAAGGAAAACGGCGCTTTCGCGATCAACGATCCTTTTGATACGCACCCTGCGCACCGAGACGGGCAGCCCGCCCCTTTCCTCAATCATCATTCGACCACATTGAAATGGGAATCATCGCAATTCAACCGCAGGGCCGCCTCGCGGGGAACGGGCTGAAGGAGCGAGCGGCGCGAAGGCCGATCGGAAGGGCGCCGGGGGCAGCGCCAAGTACCTGCGCCGGAGCGGCGGCGTCCACCAACCGCCCTTGCGGCGACCGGCCCACACGGAGGTGGGGCGTAGGCCGCGACAACGACAGAAAGGCGGCATTCGTGGCAATGGCTCGAACCGGGAATGAAGATCAGGGCTGGTACGTTCGCAACGTCGATGCTGGGCATGGGCAGCTATGGCGTATCACCGATCGGACCGCGACGCTGTGCGGTATCAGCAATCCAGAAGCCGGCGCGGGAACCTACTATGCTGCGGATCCCGACGAAACGATCTGGAAGTGTCTGCGACGCTTAACGCCATGGCTCGATGGATCCGATAACCCGGGCCCCTTCCGGCGCATGATCCTAGCCCCGGGGCAATATCATTGCCGCGTGGCACGGCCCATCGTTCTGGCGGGAGACGGCAAGCTGTCGATGCCGGATGCGCGAGGGGACGAACGCTATATTACTGACGCCCAGAACCAGCTCGAATCCTTGATCGATGCGCTCACAGCAATTTGTCGGGTGGTGCAGCCTTCCCCGGCGACATTCGCCGCCTATGGCCATGAAATCCGCAATATTCTGATTCTGGCGTCCACCGAGGTGGAGATGCATTGGCGTGGAATTCTGAAAGCGAACGGAGGCCGGGCGAACAATAGTGGGCACTATTTGAAGCTCGCCGATCCGCTTCTCCTTCGAGATTATGTCGTCCGATTCTATCGCTATCCCGACATCGATCCGATCGCGCCATTCGCGGGATGGTCGGAGCCGGAGACCAGCAAGTCCCTGTCTTGGTATGCCGCCTATAACGGCGTGAAACACAATCGTGAATTCGAGTTCGAAAAGGCGACACTTGCGAACGCCTTCGGCGCGATCGCTGCCTGCGCGGTAATCCTGGTCGCACAGTTTGGGCAGGAAGCGTTGACGTCGGATTTGAGGCGCTTCCTGGCGATCGACGTTCCGATGGTGCCGATCGAAGAAATGTACATCATGCCGCAAGAAGGCAAGGCGTGGACGCCATTGCCGCTGTTCGGGCTCGGCTGAGGCTGCCATCGGTGCCCTACCGCCACCGCACCGATGGACGCATCGCCGTGACGATCGACGGCAACGTCTGGAACCTGCTCCAGTGCCTCGACCTGCACCTCGCAACCGAACTGCCGGCAACCAAGTTTGCGCTGTTTATTCCGAGAGAGGTTCAGATCGAACTTGGCGCGATCGCTGACACCAGCGAGAAGGCGAGCCTGAATGCCTATATTGAGCGACAGATGTCGGAGAGCGCAATCGACGTAACCGCCGTTTTCGGGTTTGCACGCCAAGATGCCGGTTTAGAGCGTCATGGTGGATTCGGGTTTGGGACCTTTCAATCCGAAGACGCGATCGCACTCTATGCCGCACTGCACGGGCCCTATCTACTCAACCGATCTGCGAAAGGCAGCGGCCTGACAGGCAATGAAGCTGACGCCGCCTTGGCAGTGTCATCCTTATCGTCAGTGGTGCTGACACTCGACGTCAAGCCAGGCCCGCTTCGAGTTGTCAGCGACCATGGCGGCAAGGTTCTCGATATGACGCCGTTTGGGCATTCTGGCCTCGACCTCGCCGACTTAATTGCACGCTTCTACCAAGCGACGTGACCCTCGCGGCGGACGGCAGACCATTCACGTGTTTGCGGGATCGACGAAGTGGTTTGAGAAGTAGTCGATGAGCTCGGCGCCCTGCCCGCCCTGTCTAAATTGGCGTTGCTCCTCGAAATCAACTGACGGCACGAGATGAATGAATTGGTCATCGCCAAAGAGCGGCATCACGTCGTCGGGATCAAGGCCGCCGGTCTTCAATCCCGCGAGGCCATTCGCCGCATCGACGGCAGCCCCGACCAGGACGTCTGCCATTTGCACGGCTGGGCTCTCCTTTGAATCGACCTGCGTCACGGAGGTAAGCTTGAGCGGAAATTTGAGGGTCGTGATCGCGGTCTGCCGAAACTCGGCGGCCCGATCATGCGCGATCAATCGCTGGAGCAGCGGTTCGTAGCTCTCGAGGTTCTTCGACCGGTCGTGGGCAACGCAATAGGGGCGATCGGACATCACCTCCATGCGCGTGATCAAGCCCTGAAGGAGAATGTAGGCGACATCCGTGCTGACGCCCCGCGTTCGAATGGCCTCAAGGCATTCCGGCGCGCATCTGACCAGCGGCTCGAGCGCTTCCGGCATCTCGCGCCATTTTAAGCGCCGCGCCGTGGCAACCAACGCGATCAACGCCTCGGGCGTCTTCTCTTTGATCGCGCGCTGGAACGCCACCAGCAGGCCGTCGTGTTGCGGTCTGCCGAGCAAGCTCGGACCCACCATGGTGAGCAGAGAAGCCAGAGCATAGTTGCGGCCATCCGCATAGAAGTCGACGCCTCGGCGATACCAATAAGGCTCGACCGCATAGTCGATGAACATTAGAGCCAGCAGAAAGCGCTTTTCGAGAACGAAGGTGACGGACTTGAACCCGCCCAAGAGGTCGCGGAGCAAGGCGACTAGCCGTGGTCTCGCACCCGGGCGGCGGGCAAGTACGCGATATTTGAGTTCTGGTGCTTGCAAGAGCGGAAAATGTTCTCGGATCAACCGCGCAGCATCATCGTCCTCGATCGCAATTGCGCTCGCACCCTGAAAGCGCTGCTGAGCATTCCACAGGTCGAAGCCCGTAAAGCCGCTCTCGTCGATTCGGTAGCATTCCATACGCGACGATCCTGAAGCCAGGCGATAGGGTTAGCTATAGAATACGCGGCCGACGCCGACGTCGCTGCGACGCTGGGTGCCGAGTGGCGGTCTGAGCTAATATTCGCGCCGATACTCGGCCTGCAGATCGCCCAGTTTCGCGAGTTCGTCCAGCACGTCAATTGTGGTCCTCAGGAGCAATTCCATCCGGGTAGGATCATCCCAAAAATTGCTGCCGTGCTTTCCGCCGTGGAACAGGGTGTTACGCACCGTGCGTGCGAGCTCGGCGACTTTGTCGAGATCGCGCACGCCGGGATTGAATGGCACCGGTTCGAAATCGAGACCGCCTCCTGTCGCCACGATCTGGCGCTCCGGGCTGGCGTCCAAAAGCGCTTTTGCTGCCGGCCCCGGTTTGTAGACGTCTCGATACCTCTGGCAGAATTTCTTCCAGCTCGGTTCAGCCGGGATACCGACAACCTCCGAGCGTAGAAAGTGACCATCTTTGAGCGCATATTCGAAACGGGAGAACCAATAGAAGAAATCGAACGCGAGCTGCCGCAGATTGCCTTGGACTACCTCGTGTTGCATGCCGTTACACTCACGCGAAGCGCGGCCGAGTGCAAGCCGCCCGAAAAACTGGGGCCTATAATCTCGCTATGACATTGCTGGACGAAACGGCTGCCTTGGTTTAAATCCAACGGATTCTGATCGGCGCGAGTAATGCCAAGGTCGCCGTGGCCTTCTGGGGCGATGGCGCCATCGAGCGGCTCGGGCTCGACAGGCACGAGATTAAGGCAAAAATCCTCTGCAATCTCGAATCCGGTGCTTGTAACCCAGCCGAGATTCGAAGGCTGCGCGACATGCCAAGCATCTTGCTCAAGAGCCATCCCGCACTGCACGCGAAGGTCTATTGGACGTTCGGCGCTGCCGTCGTGGGCTCCTCCAATGCGTCGGCGAATGGCCTGGCGGTCGAGGGCGCAGATCTGCGTGCCTGGTTGGAGGCAAATGTCCGCGTCAAAGATCAGGTGACGCTCGACGAGATCGAAGATTGGTTCGGCCGGGTGTTCGCGGCCGGTCACGAGATCAGCGATCCCGACCTTGAGCGGGCCACAGCGCTGTGGAAGGCCCGCGCGAAATTGCGACCCACGGGGAAGCGTTTGGTAAGCAACTTGCTGGCAGCTTATCAGAATGCTCCGAGCCATCCGGTTTGGCGGCAAGTGAAGCTTGCCTTCTGGAAGGATGCGCTGACAGCCGACGACCAGACTTGGATCACGGAACGACAGGGCGCGGTAAGTCTCGACACCTCTGTCTCCGCCTATGCAGATTGGAATCACCTGATTGGCGGCAGCGACTGGGTTCTCGACTTCGACATGTCGAGCGGTAACCCGGAATATAGCCTGTGGCAGGCGCTTCCCACGCCGGCTGACCGCCGCAACCTTCGGCTTGTGCGCGAGGCGAAACACATCCGGTTCGCTGCTTTCGGGGCGCTCATTGTCACGAAGGATGACAGCGGCATCCTT
Organism: Sphingomonas sp. TREG-RG-20F-R18-01; assembly: GCF_022662475.1. Lineage (GTDB taxonomy): Bacteria > Pseudomonadota > Alphaproteobacteria > Sphingomonadales > Sphingomonadaceae > Sphingomonas. The sequence goes on along the minus strand of NZ_JAKNQQ010000019.1, from coordinate 8,641 downwards.
GCGTCGCTCGCTGACGCCGCCCTGCGCGACCATGGTGACGCGAACAAGCGCCACGCCCTAATCGACTTGCCTACCGCTATGGAGATGCTGACACGGTCACAGGCCGCGCCGAGCGAGCGGGCATTCGAGCGGGCAATGCGCCAGCTCGCCGTCGATGCAGGGAAGATCGGCTACAATCCCCATAAATTCAGCAAGATCCTGGGTGACCTCGGGGGAGTCCGGACGGCCAGGATGTTGGTGGGCGGCGACCCAATGCGCGGCACTTACTGAGTAGCCCCTAGATTTCTGGACGCCTTCGATCCTAATTTTGAGGACAGGAGGCGACGATGGGGAAGCCCAATTTCAGCGATGAGTTCAAGCGTGACGCGGTAGCCCAGATCACCGACCGCGGGTATCCGGTAGCGGAGGTTTCACAGCGGCTCGGCGTCAGTCCGCATTCGCTCTATGTCTGGAAGCGGCAGCTGGCGGGTCAGGTGTTGGGCGATGCTGGCAAGGATGCGGAGATCCGCCAGTTGAAGCGCGAGCTGGCCCGGGTGACCGAGGAGCGCGACATCCTAAAAAAAGCCACCGCGTATTTCGCTCGAGATGCCAAGTGAGATACGCGTTTATTGCTGAGCATCGCGATCGTTTCGGCGTTCGGGCAATGTGCCGGTGCCTCGCTGTGCAGCCGAGTGGCTATTATGCATGGCAGAAGAGCCCGCTGAGCCAGCGGGCTCGGGAAGATGCTCGGCAGACGGAACTGATCCGGCGTGCGTGGAACGACAGCGGCAAGGTCTATGGCTACCGCAAGCTGCACGATGATCTGCTGGATCACGGCGAGACCTGCTGCCCGAACCGCGTTGCCCGGTTGACCAGACTGGCGGGCATCAAGGCGCAGATCGGCTATAAGCGCACGCCCGGCAGCTATGGCGGTAAGCCGTCCCTGGCGGTCGACAACACGCTGGACCGCCAGTTCGACGTGGCTGCGCCAGACCGGGCCTGGGTGACAGACATCACCTACATTCGCACCCTGGAAGGCTTCGCCTATCTGGCTGTCGTGATCGACCTGTATTCTCGCCGCGTGGTCGGTTGGTCGATGCAGAGCCGGCAGACTACCGATGTGGTGCTGCAGGCGCTGCACATGGCGGTATGGCGACGCAAGCCCAGGCACCGGGTGTTGATCCACTCGGACCAGGGCTCGCAGTTCACCAGCATTGACTGGGCTGCCTTCATACGCGCTCACAATCTTGAGCACTCGATGAGCCGACGCGGCAATTGCCATGACAACGGCGTCGCCGAGAGCTTCTTCTCCTCGCTCAAGCGCGAACGCATCCGGCGCCGAACGTACAAAACCCGCGAGGAAGCTCGCCAGGACGTGTTCGATTATGTCGAGATGTTCTATAACCCGGTGCGCAAGCGGGTCAGGAACGGTATGCGCTCGCCCGTCGAGTTCGAACGGCAGCAGATTTTGAAAGCCGAGGGCGTCTAGAAAACAAGGGGCTACTCATACGGCTTCACCAAGCTCTGGGAGAAGAAGCAGCTGGGCATGTCTGTTGATGCGCTGATCCTGAAACCGGAATGGCGCGGCCTATTTACCGGTGAAGAGCTGCAGATGGCGCGTCGTCGCCTGCTCAAGCACGATTATACGCCGCCGGCCTGAACCCGCTCAGCCACCATTTTAGTTTACTGTGCGGACAGTTAGCCTCGGTGATCCCGCGGCACGGCGATCACATGCTTCCCATCGTCAGAAATCGAAGTCGCTGAGAGGCAATTCCTAGGCTCGCCATCCGCTGTTGACGCAGCTCCAGATCATTGAAGATGCTAACCGTCCAGAGTGCATTTGACCGAGTTCGGCGCTCGATCTCGTAGAGATAGGCTGCATCCACGGGGGCAAGGCTATGGCCCATCACGTGCACCTCAGAAACGTCTCCCAACGCTTCAAAAAAGCCGGTATTGCGAGCGATCAGATCGTCGGTCTGCTTGAATGTGGCCGCAAAGAAGTCATCGATGTAGGAGATCCCGTCGCGGACGCGCCAGTCGTCGTCTGGCCCTTCCGTCCCGAAGTTGCGACTATCTTCCGGCGCGCGTTCCCAGCCATGTCCGAGAACAAGATCCTCATTCGCTCGTTCGATCGAGCCGTGGAGATGCAAGATGCGCGAGGGCGGAATGCCATATACCCGTCTGAGTGTGCTCGTGTAGTTGAACGACAGGAACCGAGCGTTCGGATCGATGGCGAGAGGGCGGCGTACCTCAGCGCGCTGGGGGATGTGCAAGGCGCGCACCCAATCGGTGAAATGGGTCTTCAGTCTTGTCGATAGGGCCCCAGCGATCTGCTGAAGCTCGTATTGAAAATCCCCGTGGCGCTCGTCGCTATGAAATTGCGAGGCATAGTCGATCGCCTGATCCTCATCGAACTCCGCAAGACGCTGCTCGAAATCCGCCCATCCGTCGCCACCTACGGGAAGGAACTCTTCTGCTATCCGGAACGTCGTTGGATCGGCGTCGCGCAGGTAGGCCGCGAAATCGCGATAATCGGACGGGATGCCGTGGTACCGGTCGAAACCGTTGCCGATGACGTAGAGCCGGCTCACTTTTCCCGCTGTTTAGGCCGATGCGCCAAATGATCCGCGTCGCGTGACAAACGCGTCAGATCTTCCGTTTGAGCGTGGCGCGCCGAGACCACCCGCTCCTACCAGAGCGTGCGGCGGACGATGGAGCCGGGATCGACGCGCGTGTAATCGTACTCCCGCTGATACTCGCGCGCCGCAATGTCGACGTCGTGCCGAGCTGGTCCTCCCGGCACGAAACACCTAATGTCGCGCGTGCCGCCCTCCTTCGCGTCGACGACAGGCTTGGACCAGGGATTGTCATTCACCATCGGCCCTTCGACCGAGAAGATGCGGTTGCCGTGGTCGGCCACGATCAGGACGAAGGGTTCGATGGCCATCTCAGGCGCGGCGCCGCTGTTTGACGGTTGCCAGCATCTCGCGACGTAGAATCGCATTCATGCGAGCCTGATAGCCCTTGCCGGCCGACTTCAGCCAGGCAAGCACGTCGGCGTCGAGACGGGCAGTCACCTGCTGTTTGATCGGCTTATAGAAGCGGCCGCGCTGGGCGTTCTGCCAGAACTCCTCGGGCAACGCCGGCGCGTCGCTATAATCGATCTCGCTATCCGGCATCGCTTCCAATGCGGCCAGTTCGGCCTTCTGCGCCTCGCTCAACGGGGGCAGATTGCCCGGATCAAGCTCGAAGCGAACGATATCATCGCCGTTCTTCTTCATACCGCTTCCTTTCCGTCCGTTCGGCTCGCCGGGCCGAGATGATGTGGATGACCTCGACATATTCATCATTGTCGCCCTCTTCGGCGACGGTGTGGGCCACGAGGAGAAGGAGATGCCCTTCCACGAGGCCGAGGGTTTGCCAGCGCTGTTCGCCACCTTCTATTCGATCCTGCTCGCTCAAGGCGAATGGATCAGCGAACGCCCGCGCTGCGGTCTCGAAGCTGACTTTGTGCTTCTTCAGATTGCTTTCGGCCTTCGCGGCCGTTCCACGTAAATCGCGCTAGCATACCAAAAAACATAATTACGTTTTTGGCGTTATTCAAGGCCCCGTAAACATGAAGCCTTCTCTCCGCCGGGACTGGATTCTCGAGAGATTTCGGCGAAAAGCGGCAACGCAAGGATGTCGACCGCGACAGGTGACTCGAAGTTCGACACCGTCACGCCAACCTTCCTACGACTCAATGCGCTGCGATTGCCGGTCTCCCCTATCCTGCGACGCCGAGTTCGGGACTGGCTGAACGCTTCGACGACACCTCTAGTCTTCCGTTTGACGACATGGAGGTCGGAGTGGTCTTTGCAGAGTTCCTCACTGATCTCGCACACGTGGGCGCAGGTCTGAGGCCGGGCTTCAGCGGCGACCGTCGCGCTAGCGATCTTTGCTGGGCTCGACCGTGATTCCGCGCTCACGTTGCTCGGCAGGTCGGCCGTCCCCGAGCTTGGGCCGTTCGCCTAGTCCGATGCGCTTGGCTAAGTCGCGATGGAGCGCTTTCAGCTCGGGCGGCGCGTCATCCTTCTCGGACAGGCCCATCTTGCTCTCCAAGGCGTCGAAAACATCGACGGCACCGGCCAATTCGGGCTCGGCATACAATGCCGCGCTTTCCCCTGCTCGCCATAGCTCGGCAAGCTCCTGTGATCGTTCAAAGCCGGTCGCTGCCGATCGGTCCGTCGCCCGCGTCGTCGTGGATCGCGCAGGCGGCACCGCTCCACGCTCTTCGATCTTGGCTCGCGTGATTGCCACAAGGCGATACCGGAGGAGGCGCGTCTGCGCTGTGTCGGTCGGGGATGGTGTCTGCTGCTTCACAAGAAGGGTGATCAGGTCTTCGGTGCTGACGGCAGCGAGGGCGTTTTGCCAGTCGACCAAGGCGCGGTCGTTGGAGGTAAGGTCGGCCGGCTGGTTCAGGATGAACTGCTCCAACATGGTGTTGTCTTCGAGGTGGACTGGCAAAGGCGCCGGCTGGCCCAACACGGCCGCACGCGTGAAACTGATAAGCTCGCCGGTTGTCGCAAAATCCGCGCTTTGCTGCTTGCGGCTCTCGGCGACGGCCGCGGTCAATTGCTCCGCGATAAACTCCAGGCCAGAAGCGATGCCGGCGGCCCGCCTCTGACCGGTTTCGGCGGCCTCTTGGGTCCGAAGGACATTCTGATGAAGTGCGCTGATTGCGTCGCGGCTGTGATCGGACTGATCGGCGATTCTGTCCAGGACCGGCGCAACCAGGCCGAGCCATTTATGGGTGGCGGCGCTTCCTTCGACAGTGCTGGCAAGGATCGCTTCTTGGAAGGCTAAGAGGTTCGAGATCGGAGCCAGGCCGGTGTCGATCACATCTAGGCGACGCTGCATATCCAGCTGAGTTTCCTCGATCCGAGCATTGCTCCTGGCGAGGGCTGCCACCTCCCCTCGAAGCGAGGATACAGCGTCCATCAGGGCCGCCAGCGCAACAGCAGAAGCATCGGAACTCATCGGTCTGGTCCGTCCCTGTCCTTTGTGCGATCGCGGTCAAGCCGCTCCCGGTTGCGCTCCTCGGCCTGACGTATGATCTCGTGAGCCCTCGTGAAGTCGGTGAGCTCAGCAGGCCCGCTGATCTTCTCGGTGATGGATCGCAGCCGATCACTTAGCGTACCGGCCTGATCCGGATCCTCATCCCTTCCGGGAGCGCTGCGGCTCTTCTCTACGATCTCGCGTATCCGCGTTGCCACGTCGTCCGGCGGGACCACTCCCCGCTGGCGCTGGTCGCTTGGCGACTTTGTCGGAGCGTCCGGCGCGGCAGTCGCGGTAAGCCGGTCATGCAATGCCTGTAATCTGTCGATGCCGGTATCGACGCGAGATGCCGATACGTCGGGGATACGAATAGGCGCGCGGACAGGCGCGGCGACGACGGGCTCCGCGTCCTTCTCGCTCACGAGGCGCATAGCCCTGACTGAGTTGGGCTCCGGCGGCGGCATTGTCTCGACAAACCGTTCCAGGCTCTTTGCAACGAGCTGGTCGGCAGCAGAGGGCGACGCAGATAGTTCGGTGACCGAGCGCGTGTAGGTCGCGCGGACCGCTGCTTGCCGGCTCGCGAGCATGGCAAAGACTGGATCTTTGACCCCCTGCTCGCGGAGACGTTGCACACGTGCCATGCGGCTCTTGTCGATCTGCGGGACCTGCCCCTTCTCACGCATTTTTAAAGCGGCGATCGGCTCGTGTTTGGGGTCGATACCCCGCGCCCTTGCCGGTGTAGCGTTCGCCTCGATGCCGCGATTGCGCAGTTTCTCGGCGAAGCGTTGGCGCCAGCGGAAGAGATCATCGCGGTTGGGATGGAAGCGTCGGCCGTCATGATCGCGGCGTGCAATCGTGAGATGGACGTGCGGGTGATCGCGATCAACGTGGAGCGAAGCGACCCAGGAGCGGTTCGCGAATTCTTCCCTGGCGAAGTCCAGGGCCGCACCTTTGAGACGCTCGGGATCGGTGCCTGTCGGCATCGATAGGATCATGGAAAGCGACGTTGCACCCTTGCGACGTGCATCGCCGTCCATCTCCCAATCGTTCCATTCCTTCGCGAGCAACTGCATCTCGCGACCGTCCCGAAGGATCTCGCCCTCACTCGTTTCGAGACCCAGTTCCTTCTCGTCGCCGTGACCCAGGCGACTGATGTACGCGAAGTTCGCAAGCACATGGCCGCCACCATGCTGTCCTCCCGTGACCCGCACTACCGCCTCAGGAACGCGACGCGACGTGCGCTCCGCAGCCATCACCGCGCGGTTGTTCACGCGCGTGTGTGACCCTCCCCCGAACGCGAGCTTTGTCTGACTGCTCGCATGGGATCCCGTCGATGATGCCGGCTTGGGGAACATCGATGCCACGGCCATGCCGAGGATCGTGCCTCCGGCCTTCGGGCCGTTAGCGCTGCTCCCACCTGATCCCATGCGGTACTTCTTGGGTGGTGCGAACACGCCAGCCATCGAGTCCATCGTACCGGACGAGAACCGGAAACTCATTGGCCCTGCCCTTCATCCCTGCGGGTCCAGTAGCCGATCTCGCCGCCAATGGATGAAGCCAGCGAGCGCCGGGCCTCGATCAAAAGCGACCGCAAGTCGCCGCAGGTCTCAAGGAACGTGCCCGCGATCCGAGCGATGTCGAGGGAGCTTTCCGGCTGATTGGCGGCGTTCATGGCGTGGACCGCCTGGTTGATATTTCGCCCGATCGCCAGAACCTGCTTTCGCACTTTACCGATCTCAGTCTGGGTGACCGGTGCAAGCCGCAGCAGCGCCGCCTTATCCCAAAGCTGCCAACGGATTGTGCGCTTGATCCATTCGTTCCGCGTCAGCCGCATCGGTGCAGCAACGGTGTCGATGGCTTCCATCTCACTGCGGTTAAGTCGGACCGTCACCCGGATGTAGTCGTCCGGGTGCCCCCTGCCCTGCACCGGCATGACCGGAACATCTTGGCTGGCCGGGGAGACTGCCGCAATCGTCAACGCCTTGGTGATCCAGCTACTACGCGTCTGCCCATTCGCCGCGGCGATCCGATCGATCTCCGCCGTAAGGTCATCGCTGAGCCGGACCGTAACCTTCATTTCTCAAGCCCCGAGCAGCGGATCCTCATGAACCAATGTCCGACAATGGTGCCATGAGACATATCCTGCCATCCCTACCCTAACAGCCTCATCGGGTCTCTGCATCTTCCCCGCACCCTGCATCTTCTCACAGACGCGGAGCCGGAGCAACTGTCTGGCGTAAGTCCGCTCTTCAAATCATCAGCCCGTATTTTTCGCGTCGATAATCCTCAAATATCCACCTTCGGCGCACGCCGTTTGTTTTGGATTTAAGCGATTCAAGCTCTATCAAAATCCCTAGCAATCTTAGCAGTCCCCCGACATCATGCTAGCTGGTTCAGCACATCCCAGGAGACAAGCCAATGCCGCGTTCGCCTTCTAAACCAGCCGATCTCCCGACCATTGAAATGCGCAAGAAGGCCCTACTCGCGGAGCTTGCTCAACTCGACGAGCAAGCAAAGGCCGCAGAAATCGCTGCACGCGACGCTGGCCGGCCTATCCTACTCGCAGCCCTGGAGCGCGTAAAAATCGCCGCGATTGAGAAGTCGGATGCCAAGGCAATCGCGTCGGCTATCAACCAGCATGGTGGAGCGGCAGTCGCCTCACACCTAACCTCGATCCCCCAAACATCCGGGACAAAAGCGGAGGCATGATCGGCTTATCGACGTTCACACTCAATTCCGAATAGTGCCCGCGACGGATGGGCGTGGCGCGCTTGCAAAATGGCTTTTGATGAACGGAACTTCTCCCTCATCGGCATAGCCGACAAAGTGCCTGGCATGGGCGACAATCCCTTCATTTACGCGATCGACCAGAAACGCCTGGGGCGTATGAAGCACCTCGTGAATGAAAGTGTCCGACGCTGCGGCGATGAAGATGCGCTTCGGTGAAATCGGCATGGCGATATACGAGTTGGGATGCCCAAGAAACGGCAGGTTCTGAGCCGTGTGCGTAGGCCAGTCCGAGATCATGAAGCGGCGTGAGGTCTCCGTCTCGAGCGAATACCAATTCATGTCTACGAGCGCTTGGTTCAACGCCGGATCATAGATCGCCTCACGGACCGCTTCCATCTGAAGCGCACTATAGGCGCCATCGGGAAGCGCCTCCGGTGTCGCCATTCCTAACTTGGACTCGCTGAAGTCCGGATCCTTGAAAGCGTCCACGAATTCTCCCAGACCATCAATGTCGGTGGGTGTGCGAAACCACAGCGATATGACGAAGTTCGCCCACCCTAAGACCGTGGCGTCGGTCAGCTCTCCGACGCGCCCTGCCACTAAAAGCTCATGGGCTTTGGCTGCTCGGTCATCGAGCCTCTTGAAGAATTTATCTTCCATTTGTTGGGCATGCTCCGGCGGCAAGCCCTGAGTGGTATAGAGCAACGTTCTATAGCCAAAGCTTTTCGGGCTGAGGCGTCCCGGGCGAACTATCCCGTCATCACGGGGCCAACAACACGCAACCTTTCGATCGTCGCCTGCCCAGGCGCGCAGAAGGAATTTTGGTATGAAATGGTGGTCTTGCGAAGGTGCCTGCGGTTTTGATTGCGTCATTGTCACCCGATTTTCGTGCTCT
>NZ_JAKNQQ010000018.1 GCF_022662475.1 Sphingomonas sp. TREG-RG-20F-R18-01 | reverse complement strand
CAAATCTGAGGAGGCGAGCGTTGGACAACGATAATCTTGAATATTACGAGCGGCGTGCCCGGCAGGAGACGGAAGCCGCCGAATCGAGTTCCAGCGCCGAAGCGGCCTCCGCCCACCGCCTGCTCGCGATCGAATATAAAGCCCAGGCGCGAGAGCTGCGGGGACATCAAAAGTCCGAGCGGCCAAAACTTAAAATCCGGTCGAGCTGAGCCGATTTTACTCAATACCCGCTTTGTCGTTCCAGGCAGGCCACCAGCGGATCTGATCGTCGATGATGCCGCCCCGCGCCGCAATCCCGTCCAGAGCCCACTGGCAATGACGCGCGACTTGCAGCGCAAAATGCGCAAAGGCTGGATCGTCGATCTGCTCGGCCGCGTGTTGCATGGCCGCGACTTCGGTTGCCAGCGCATCCAGCTCTATGGCCATGCCCTTCTCCGATTTCACCACGACTTAACAACCTGTTGTTAGCGGCTCTAGTTGTAATGGCAAAAGGAGTCGCGGCCAATGCACCAGCTCACTTATATCAGCACCGCCCGATCCGGTGCGGTGCCAATTGAACCGCGCCGGGTTTGCCGGAGGCTCTAACTCCCGAGAAGGTGGAGCCTGTATGAGCAAGACGACGAACAAGTTTGCGCCGGAAGTTCGCGAACGTGCGGTACGGATGGTTTTCGACCACGAGCGGGATCATCCCTCTCGATGGGCAGCGATGGTGTCGATCGCGGAGAAGATCGGCTGCGTTCCGCAGACGCTGCATGAGTGGGTGAAGAAGGCTGAGGTCAACAGCGGCAAGCGTGCCGGTGTCCCGACCGAGGTTGCCGACAAGGTGAAGGCGCTCGAGCGCGAGGTCCGTGAGCTGCGGCAGGCCAACGAGATTCTGCGCAAGGCGTCCGCATATTTTGCGCAGGCGGAGCTCGACCGCCCGTTCCGGCGATGATCGCGTTCATTGACGATCACCGCGATGCCTAGGCGGGTGCAGAGCGGGCAGGCGAGGCCGGGTGCGAACATCTGCGCTCGGCCGGCAACGTGCGTCACGCGGCCGCCTGCGGCCGCGATGACCACGCCCATATCGATGGCGGGTCGGTCGGCGAAATATGCTTTGGCTCCATTGGCTCGCGTTCGTCGGCGGCAACCGGCAGCGCGGCGTCGAGCGCGGCAAGATACTCTGCCACGGGCCGGGACACCGTATCACGCGCGCGCAGCTCGTCGGCTGCGGTCGCGCCAGGCAGCTTCTTCTCCCAACTGGCATCCGCCATAATCGTGCTGCCATCCACGGCAAGCTCGCGGCCCGCGACCAGTCCGACCGCGGCGCATCGCGCGACCACCTTCTCGAATAGCAGGCGATACATATCGCACGCGCGGAAGCGGCCATGCCGGTTCTTGGAAAAAGTCGAATGATCCGGGACTGCGTCACCGAGATCGAGGCGACAGAACCAGCGATACGCCAGGTTGAGATGCACCTCCTTGCACAGCCGACGCTCGGACCGGATGCCGAACAGGTAACCGACCAGCAGCATCCGGAGCATCAGTTCGAGATCGATCGACGGCCGCCCTACCGCGCTATAGCTATCGGCCAGTGCCTCGCACACGAAGCCAAAGTCGAGCAGTCCGTCGATCCGACGCAAAAGGTGGTCGCCGGGCACGTGATCGTCGAGCCGGAAGCCGTAGAACAGCGACCCTTGCGCCACCTGTCGACCCATCATCCTCCGCACTCCCGGCTACCTGGACCGAGTGAATCACCCTGCGCCAAAGGCCGCAAGCGCTACTTTTTTAACAGTCTCGTCCGGTCTGTGACCGCCGAGGGCCGAGGGAATTTCAAAGCCACAAGGGCCTAGCTGTCCAATTTTGAGGAAAACCCATTGCGGATAAATCGGCGGTCGGATGTTGGGCGAGCAACGTTATCAGCTCGTCACGCCACGTCGATGCTGGAGCGACATGCCTCAGCAGGTAAATGATGAGGACCAAGGCGTTATAGAGCCGGGCTGGAGCATGGACTGTCGGCGGCTCGAGCGTGTTAACGAGTGCAGCTGGCTTGTAGGGCACCCGCATGCGCAGCAGAAAACCTCGGTTCCAGAGCCGGGCGTGATGCGCGCAGCTATTTCGAATCGTGGAAAGATGCTTCAGGAGCGGCACCAGCACCGCCTCGTGTAGCCCGAGGGGCTTGGCGATGGCGTTGCGCAGCGCCCGATCGGCGAGCAGCGCATACCAACGCGAGAGCTGCCCGAACGACATCATCTCCGCCACCATCCACACCGGCGGCATCGCCGGCGTGCTATAGGTCCGACGATAATGGTCGATGTACGTCTCGGGCGAGCTTGCGACGTCGTTAGCCAAGCGGGTCAAGTTGTCGTGATACTTACCCGGATGATAGTAAAGCGCCGTATTCAGATAGCCGTGGGGGCCAAACCGCTGCGCCACCTCGTACGCCCAGCTTCCCCGCACAGCGACTTCGATCCGCTCGATTGCATCAAGCACTAGCAGCCGAAGACGGCGGTCGAAATCGTACAAGGCGGTGACGGTATCGAAGCTCGTGCCCGGTAGGAAGCGCGGGCCAGGATTGCCTTTGGGATGTTCGAAGGGCAGCCAGTAGGCGCTCAAGCGGTAGTAGCTGACATGGCGTAGCCAGCGTTCGGCCCGCGCCACGTCGGGAATCGCCATGCCTTCGGCTTGGAGATGTTGAATCTGCTGCGCGATCGTCGTCGCGGGTTTTGTGAAGGGGCGTGGCACCCGTCCTGCTTAGCAGGACAAAAAAAGACCCGCCAAGTGTGCATACCCTTACGAGCAGAGGCCTGGCGGGTTCGATTGCCCCCGAGATATGAGCGAAAACTCAACAAAGCAATAAGGGCGGGCCCTTTTCGAGCCGTTTTCGGCAGCTACAATGGTCATCCTTCACCGAAACCAGGCGTAGAGCGATGGGCTATCGCCAAGCATGCTGATTGGCGTGGGGGTGATCCACTCAGCCCCGAGAACCGGATAAGGACCGTAGAACAGGTCGCCCAGCGCGCGCCGATAGTGTGCGTTCATCCAGCGCCGGCGTCGATGCTCCAAGCCATCGTGAAGCATGTGGCAGCGTTGGCAGAGGGCCGCTAACTGGTGGAGCGCGCTGTCGCTGGGATTATGATTGAGGTGAGCGCAGGCTAGCACCACAGGCGTCCAAGCGCCGTGCGTTAGGATGTCTTCGGTTGGGCGTCGCACACGCCGGCCCTGGCCGTTGCGCCAGCAATGCCGGTTACGGTCCCACCATCGCCCATCCCGCAGATGAAATACCCTCTCGCCATGAGGACGCCCGCAATGCTCGCAACAGCCTCTTGCCCTCACGAACCGCACATAGTGCGAAAGTTGCGGCCAATCGATCGGGTATAGGAACACATGCTCGGGGCGGATCGGCATCAGGCCTCCCCTTTCCGCGCACGGGTTCGCAGAGCGTCCTGCATCACACTGTCAACGTCGAGGCGGTCAGCGCCCGGTACAGCGTGGCATGGTGGCACTTTAGCAGCTTGGCTGCTTCGCGCACCGATGTGCCTTCGCTCACCAACCGCTCACATAGCGCGATCTGATCGGAGGTAAGTTTAGGCGGGCGGCCGAACCGGACCCCCCTCGCCTTTGCCGCCACTCGTCCGCTGTTGGTTCGCTGGTGAATCAACTCGCGCTCGAACTCGGCGATGCCGGCAAACACAGTCAGCACCATACGGCCAGCAGGCGAGGTCGTATCCGCCCAAGGCTCGGCCAGCGAGCGCAAGCCGGCGCCGACCTCCTTCAGCTTTTCGGCAATGTCGAGCAGGTCGCGGGTTGAGCGTGCTAGCCGATCGAGCCGCGTCACTATTACCGTGTCGTCGTTGCGCAGCTGGTCGATCATCCTGGCTAGTTCGGGCCTGTCACGCTTCGCGCCCGAGATTTTCTCCTCGAACGTCCGCTTGCATCCGGCCTCCTTCAATGCGGCGCGTTGCAGCCGGAGATCTTGGTCATCGGTGGACACACGGGCGTAGCCAATCAGCATGTCGCAAAACTGTATCACAAAAGAAGTGTTGTGCAACAAACTTTTGCGACAGAAGCTCATGAGGAAAACAGAGCGCTGGAGCGGTGGTCGCGGAACTTAGCATATTTGCGACAGATTCCTCATTTTCCGCGCGATCCATCCAAATGTTTGAGTTCCAGCAATGGCTGTCGAATCTAACGAGGCATTAATCACCTTAGATTAGCCAGCCTGTTGATTGGAAAGTCATGCCTCGTCGTCTACGCTCTCTCATCTCGGCGCTTGGCAGCGATGTCGACTTGCATGCTAGCAAGGCAGAAGCGATCGCTGCGCAGACCAATCTGTTAGCACTTAACGCTGCTATCGAGGCAGCACGCGCCGGTGAAGCCGGCCGCGGCTTCGGAGTTGTCGCCGCAGAAGTGAAATTGTTGGCTGGTAGCGCTCGGCAGGCGTCCATCGCCTTCCGAGCTGGCGTCATGGACAGGCTTCAGCTGGGCGCTGCTATCGCCAACGAGCTGCTGGAGGAGTTCGAGGGCGGCCGTTTGCGTGAACTCGCCCAATCCATCGCCGGCAGCCTATCTCGCACGCTATACGATCGCTCGATCGACCTCCGCATGTTAGCTGCGGATAAGTCGATTCAAGACGCGCTGGTAATGCAGGGTTCGGGGAAGCGCTATCAAGCCGAGGCGTTGGAACGTCTCCGTTCCTTGCTGCGTCTGTCACCGTATTTTCTTAATGCCTTTCTCGTCGACACCGACGGATCGATGACCGTTTGTGCCCATGAGAACGCCTCAGTCCGGTCCGTCGAGTTCAAGGGACAGGCGCAGTTCGAGCGGGCCCTCCGCCTCGACCAGCAAGATAGCTGGGTGACGGACGAGGTCTGGGACAATCCCTGGTCCAACCACCGCAAGGTGCTCGTCTACGTCGCGCCAGTCGTCGTTAATGGTCTGACCGTCGGGGTGTTCTACCTCGAGTATGACTTCGAAGGTCAGGTGGAGCGAATCATGGATGTATCCCGTCGTGAGTGTGATCGCTCGACCATCTCCATCGTCGATCAAGCGGGACGCGTGGTCGCCTCAACGGGGGGTTACTCCTTTCATGCCCACCACCCGCATGCCATCGCGTCAATACAGCCTCAACTAACCACCCATGATGGTTTGATCGTTGCGCAGGCCACGGTACCATCTGACCTTGGTATGCCAGGTCTCGCATATCGGTGCGTCATTGAAGACCGTGTCGCTACTGAAGACGAAATAGCCAAAGCACTTGCGACTGAGTAAGTATTCGAGCGATACATGCGGCTGACCAATGGGAGCAACCAAACCCACTAAACCTGGCGCGACTGGCTGTCTTCGTATTTGGCACAGTAATGCCATTCTTGCGCTACCTTGAGGCTATAATATTACTGTGGGTCGTAGCCCGCGTCTTTGTCCGACAGCGAACTTATTGAACGACCTGCACGGCGATTATCCTCGCGATAGCAACGTTAAGACGGTACGAGCAAGAAATGTCCGGGCCTGCCCATCAGATGCATCCGCAGTGCGTGCTCATGTCCGCTTAACGGCCGATCGTGCAAAAACGTACCGGTTCAGTTAAAATATGGAGTAGAGCTTCGATCTAAAGCAGGCCTAAATGTTCCTACGCAGAAGCCGGTGGCATACATCGAGCTCGCCGTGGAGGGGCTTGTGCTCACAGACGACAGGTTCGATGGGATGAACAGGCCCGTTTCGAAGCGGCGTACTAGTAATCTCACTGCCCTCGTCAGCAGCTTCCAATCCTGACCTCCAGGTCGTCGCTGTCGGCAGCCTGGGATCGTTTAAGGCGTGGTCCCACGGATACCCGTACAAGACCGTGCGCTGGCACTTTGAGGTGGCTCCTTGAATGGCCAGACAAAAATCGATCTTCCCAATCGAAGAAAGTTGCTTGTCAATGGTCAGCGCAAAGCGACCGGTCGGCTGACATCCATTTGCAGAAAAGCGATAGCGGGACAGCGATAGCGGGACAGCGAAAGAGGGTTCGGTCATCCCTCCGCGCCGCGCCCATAAAATGTAAAGGTCAAGCGATCGCTTATACCGCGCGACGACCGCTCACCAAATTGAAGATTACCACGACCACCGCGGCGACCAGCAGAAGATGAATTAACCCGCCCCCGATATGGACAGCGAACCCAAGGACCCAGAGAATGAGGAGAATTACAGCAACGGTCCAAAGCATGGGAATCCTCCGATCGACAGACGCCACAACAGCATCCTCCTAAAGCCAAAACGCGATCGTAACAGAAAATGTTCCTTAGCGCTTAAATTATCGCCATGCTGTGCCGGGGATCGTATACACCTTCTTAAATCTCGCTACCTCATCGCCCCGGGACGGGAAAAAGAATTTAAGACCCACCGCCACATCTACTATGCTCGCCGTTCGACAGGCGGTACTCAAAATCGTCGCTAGGCCTTTGCCGACACGCTGCTCGCATTCACAAGCACCGCAGAATCCACCCTCGACACAATCTTCTAAAATAGTTTTAGTTTGGGCGGACATCGCCTGCCGAAGCCAGGCTAACGAGGCGTGGCTGAAATCGATGAGCCGGGTCAGCGGGGTCCAGCGCAAAAAGCCCAAGTGCAAGCCGATGTCCAGAGGCGCATCCGGTGCCAATGCCAAACGATCTACCGTTCGTACGCGCATCAAGCACGTGTTCGTCGGTTAGAAGGATGGGATGGCCTGTTTGGCTGCATTATCGCATCGCGCACCCCGAAGCGAAGATCACACTCGCCAACCTTGTCTACAATATCGACCGCCTGATCTTCTACGAACGGCAGGCAGTTATGGATAGCCGTGTCCGGCGACGGTACTTTCCGGCTCAGTCAGCCGAAATCCTGCTCAAGGCCGTCACCGCCGAGCAAGATGCTGTCTTCGCGCCGCAATCAGCGCCGCGCCGCTACGTTGATGTAAGCGCCCAGCCGGTCGCTGCACGCTCGGGCCTAGCGCGCGAGGCCGAAAGAAACCCACCAGTCCGACATGCGACAGCAAGTCTCGTTTGCCATAGATGCGCTTGCTTGCTTACCCTGGCGAGGCTGCTACCGGTTCGGCGTTTAAGAGGTACTATTTTCGCTTGGCGCCCCGCGCAGGGCTAGCGGGGAAACCTATCCAGCCCCGAGACACCGAGTTGAAATGCTACGCGATCTCGGAGACGTATCAATATGACTGAAGGATTGTTTGAGTTTTCCGGAATTCACTTGCGCCCCGATCCGTCCCGCACCGTGATCAAGCCATTCAGCGTTGAATATCCGGAGCCGTTCGCCGACACTGAGCATCCCCGCATGCGAAAGGTGGTCGAGCGCGTCTTGTCGCTTGACCCGACGTTGCGGCGCGCGAATTGCGAAATTGCTATAACCACCCTTTCGGAGCGGCACCGCAACGTCGAAACCATGCTGCTGCGCCGCTTTGAGGACGTGATCGCGTGTCTGCCGGAGGACGTGACTGCGGATCACGAGCAGCAATTGCTAATTGGAGCCTATCTCAGCGCGGAATATTCGTTCGAAGCGGCAGCTTTGTTCAATCCGAGTATCGTTCGGCGGATGAATCAGGACGGTGCTCCGACGGACGGGATCAAATTTATTCTCTCGCTGCGTGGCATTGGCGAAGGCCATGTCTCTTCCGTAACCTTCCGCACCGGCAGCTGGGGCGCCAGCACTGGCTTTCAGGTCGACGATGCCAGTCCCTGGGTAACATCGCCACGGATCGAAGGCCCCGATGAAAGCGGCGAGACCGGAACGACGCGGGTAATCTGTGAAGGCAGCCAAGACCCGTCCGAAAGCGTGTTGTTCCCCATCACTAAAAGTCAGCGCCAGGGGATCGAGGATTTACGCATGGTGCGCTTCACCGAAGACGACGGGACGCCTAGTTTTCTCGGGACTTATACGGCGTTCGACGGGCGCGCTGCGCGCTGCGAATTGTTCCGGGGCACTGGCATCAATACCTTTGAGATGACGACGCTGCAGGGATCTGTCCCGGCGAGCAAGGGCATGGCGCTCTTCCCCCGCAAGATCGACGGCCGCTTTCACATGATCGGCCGCCAAGACAATGAGAATCTCTGGCTGATTGCGTCGGACAAACTAACCGTCTGGGACGGAGGCGCCAAGCTGATCGGTCCACGCTACCCGTGGGAATTCGTCCAGATGGGCAATTGCGGATCGCCGATTGAATTGGACGAAGGATGGCTCGTCATCACACACGGCGTCGGCATGATGCGCAACTATTGCATGGGGGCGTGCCTGCTCGACAAGGCCGATCCTGGCAAGCTGCTTGCGCGGACGGCGGAACCAATCCTGCGGCCAAGTCCGTCGGAACGCAGCGGCTATGTTCCCAATGTCGTATATAGTTGTGGCGCGATCGTTCATGACCGTACCTTGCTATTGCCTTTCGGAGTCGCCGACAATTTCGCCAGTTTTGCAAGTTGCAGGATCGACGATTTGCTGGCTCGGATGAGCTAATGCGCTTGGGAGCGTTCGCGTAGGCGTGAAACCGCCTGGCACGACGGCGGAGAAGTAGAAGGTGCCGTGCAGTCGATCATGGGTACTGATTCCGCGCAATGACGAACTGTTTTATGCTATCGTTTGTAATTATAGTTGTATTTGTCGGTATTGCTAGAAATACCAATAACTATATATTATGAGGATCTCACTTAATTACAAACTTTGGCCATTCGTTCATCCTGACGAGGAATCGCTGCCAAGTTGCAGCGCAAAAAGCGCCAAAAGCGGCAAGTTGGTCCGCATCGTCTGGCCCTCGTCGCGGTAGCGTGCGGGGCATATAGGCTCTCTAATTTCCTTGCTGCGCATCCGTGTCGCGCTGTACGTGTCAGTCCGATGACAGCTCCTACGCCGGACCGGTCGCGGGATCGCCGGATCGAGGATCCGACAAACCTTTGGATCATACATCCCGCAGCACGTCTGCTGCTGCCGTGGTTTATCGCACGCGGAATTTCGGCCAACGTCGTTTCGCTGGGCGGACTTGCCGTTGGCGGGTTGGCAGCGCTGGCCTACGCACATTGGCAGAGCTGGATGTTCGTGATGCTGGGCCTGCTGCTGTCGATTGCATGGCTTGTTGCGGACGGGCTTGATGGCATGGTCGCGCGGGCTACCGGTACCAGCAGCCCGCTTGGCCGTGTGCTGGACGGCCTGTGCGACCACGGAGTGTTCACGTTGATTTACGTCGTGCTCGCATGCTCGATCGGGACGGCCGCGGTCTGGGCGTTGACGCTGGCGGCGGGTGCAGCCCATGCGGTCCAGTCGAACCTTTATGAAAGCGAGCGCGCCCGCTTCCACCGCCGCCGCATGGGCGTGGCAGTAGCCATACGGCCGACACCGAGCCGCAATCCGCTCGTCCGGCTCTACGATTATGTCGCAGGTACGCTGGAGCGCTCGGCCGCTCGCTTCGATGCGGTGCTCGGCGTGCAATCGGCTCCAGCAAAGCTCGCGACTACTTATGGCACGGCAGCGGTCGGGCCGATGCGCCTGATGAGCCTGCTCAGCGCAAACGTACGGGTCTACGCGATCGGTCTCGCCTGCCTTGCTCACGATCCGCGCTGGTTCTGGTGGTTCGAGCTTGGCCCACTTTCCGCGGTTCTGCTGGTCGGAATTGTCTGGCACCGCAGGCTCGAAGCGCGACTAGCTGGTGCCGCTGTGATCGTAACACTGTCATCTACCTGAAGGACCTAAAGAACCAATGACGAGTATCAACGTCGCCGTGATCGGCATCGGCAATTGTGCAAGCTCCCTGGTCCAAGGCCTGTCGTATTACCGAGAAGGGACGAACGAGACGATCGGCCTGATGCACCACGACCTGGGAGGCTACCGGCCGAGCGACATTCGTGTGGTGGCGGCATGGGACGTCGACCGGCGGAAGGTCGGCAAGGACGTTGCCGAGGCGATCTTCGCCAAGCCCAACTGCACCACCGTCTTCTGCGCCTCGATCGAACCGACCGGCACCACCGTGCGGATGGGTAAGGTCCTGGACGGTGTCGCCGAACATATGGCGGACTATGCGGACGACCGTACCTTTCTGCTTGCCGACGCGCCTGAGCCGACCAAGGAAGAGGTTGTCGCCGCGCTCCGCTCTTCCAAAACCGACGTGCTGATGAACTATCTCCCGGTCGGATCGCAAGCCGCCAGCGAGTTCTACGCCGAATGCGCGCTTGAGGCGGGCGTGGCGTTCGTCAACAACATCCCGGTATTCATCGCCAGCAACCCCGAATGGGCTGACCGCTTCGCACAGGCTGGCGTCCCGATCATCGGCGACGATATCAAGGCACAGCTGGGGGCGACGATTGTCCACCGCGTGTTGACTGATTTGTTCGCAAAGCGCGGGGTCAAGCTGGAGCGCACCTACCAACTCAACACCGGCGGCAATACCGACTTCCTCAATATGTCGAACCATCGCCGGCTCGCCTCGAAGAAGATCTCCAAGACCGAGGCGGTGCAGTCGGTCGCTGCTGAACGGCTCGACGCTGACAATGTGCACATCGGCCCGTCGGATTATGTTGCTTGGCAGAACGACAACAAGGTCTGCTTCCTGCGCATGGAAGGTACGATGTTCGGCGGGGTTCCAATGAACCTCGAGCTCCGTCTCTCGGTGGAGGACAGTCCCAATAGCGCTGGGGTCGCGATCGACATGATCCGCTGCGCCAAACTAGCGCAAGATCGCGGATTGGCCGGTCCAATCGATGCCGCATCGGCCTATTTCTGCAAGCATCCGCGCACGCAGATGACTGACGACCTCGCAGCACAGGCGGTGGAAGACTTCATCATGCAGCGGGCATGATCGACACCGCGATTCTGCTGGCGGCGGGCGAAGGCAGTCGCCTGCGTTCCGCCGCCCCGCTCAAGCCTCTCTGCCCGGTCGGCGGTAGACCGCTCATCGATCATGCGATCGCCGGTCTGGCTAATGCCGGACTGAAGAATGTGATCGTGGTGCTGGGTTACGGTGCCGAACTGATCGAAGCCCATATTGCGGCGACGAAGTGGCCGATCACTGTCCAGACGGTGCGAACCGAGGATTACCGCAAGCCAAACGGTGTTTCCCTCCTAGCGGCCGAAGGGCATGCGGCCGGCCGGGAGGCGCTGCTAGCGATGTGCGATCATCTGGTCGACCCCGAACTCTACCGCCGCACTGCCGAAGCTGGTGCTGCCGGCATGGCGCGATTGGCGATCGACCGTCGGATCGGCAGCGACTGGGTCGACCTGAACGATGTCACATGCGTCCGAACCGAAGCCGAGCGGATCGTCGAGATTGGCAAGGGTCTCGTTTCCTACGACTGTTTTGATACGGGCGTATTCGCGATTGGGGCTGGCCTGTTTGCCGCGCTGCACGGACTAGAAGATCCCTCCATCACCGAGGGCATGCGCATACTCGCGCAGGAGGGGCGCGCGTTAACCCTCGATTGCAGCGACCTAGACTGGATCGATGTCGACGATCAGGTCGCACTGGACAAGGCGGGAGCGTGGCTGCATCTGAAAAGTTTGGCCTAGGATATCGCCGATTAGAGTGTTGTTTTGCCCTCAGCCGGAACCGACCCCTACTTACCAAAGGCAGCGAGCGATGTGCTTTCGGGTGTAGACTATGAATGCACTACAGCAAAGAAGTGCGCCGACACTTGTCGGGGTAAACACTTTCTGCCCAGTCGACCTATGTCGCAGTGATGACGAAGAGCTCGCGGTAACATGGGGCAAGGGCTAAACTCTATGATCTGGCCCGGAAACGCAATGCTCCGGTCCGACCAAGCATAAGTAAGGCAAAAATTGCCAAGTCACTGAACTAAGTTTCAGAGCAGCTTAATTGGATTTGTGTAATACTTTAGCATGGGCGTCTGCCCATGTTTTTCCCTCATCCCCGCCCCAAAGCAACCAGGCGACGTAACCTGCAGACGGGTCCGTATCTGAATCCCACTTGTGAGTTATCGCCTGCTTGTCCACTTCGTGCCTCGCGAAATAGCTATGCATGGACTTCACGTCTGCCTCGGTGAGTTCATGCCGCTCAGCGAGCTGCTTTGCCCGGTTCACACCAACGTCGGTGCCGCCGCGGTTAAACTGCTCTCGCAATTCGAGTCCCTTGGTTGCGTTGGCCGCAATTTTGGCAGTCGGCTTGTAGGTGTCCGTCATATACTCTCCTGATGCCTGCCTTTAGTCGTTTTTGGCTTTGCCGCCCTTTTTTTTGCCCAGCTCAACTTGGGAAAGGGAGGATTTGCGTGGGTTCTTTTCGCTATCCTTGCCGCTTTCGCGTCTGCTTTCTACACTGTGGCGCTTCCGTCGCCATTCTTGTCAGCCATTCGGCATACTTCCCGACTTTTTCTTTTGATCAAACGGCGGTTGCGGAATTGGGTTGCACGGGGACCCGGATCGTTCCGCGTTGGTCGAAGAGCGGGGCTGAGGCCGACGCTCAACTTCAGGCCGACACAATCGACTGAGGGGTGTCTGTAACGACGTTTGTTGGACATTTGAGCGACCACTTGTCGCAAAACATCTATATTCGCTACAAGGCTGCAAACGAAGCTGCGCGATATCTTGGATAGCCTTGATTTGGCTGGTGTTGGCTTCGGCCACACAGCGGTTCTGGTAGGTCACAAATCTCAATCAACCCATGTATGGGCTGTGTAATCGAGGCGGCAGGCGGCCGCCGGTTGCTTAATCAATGGTCATCGTGACTCTTGCCGGACACAGCGCTTTCGAGAGGCGTTTATCACGATTATACATTCGCATGCGCTCCTACATGCGTGAGTCGGAGACCCAAAATGAGCGATCCTAACACCGACACTGACGACGAAACCGTTTACTATTCTGGCTCTTCCGGCGGTTTCGGATCGGTCCTTGGCATGGCCAAAGTGTTTGCGCGCGAGCTTTCCTCGCCCGGCACACTGGACACGCTGCGACGTCAAAACAAACCCGAAGGCTATATGTGCTCGTCCTGCGCTTGGGCAAAGCCACCTGAGCCCCATGCGTTTGAATTTTGCGAGAACGGCGCCAAGGCCACGATCTGGGACCTGACGCGTGATCGCTGTACGCCAGAATTCTTCGCAACGCACACGGTCACCGAGTTGCGTGAATGGGCAGACTTCGACCTAGAGATGCAAGGGCGGCTGACGGCACCGATGCGTTATGATGCCGCAAGTGACCGCTATGTCGAGTGCGGCTGGGACGAGGCGTTCACTGGCATCGCGGCTGAGTTAAAGGGGGTCGATCCCAAGTCTGTCGTGTTCTACGCGTCCGGCAAGGCGTCGCTAGAGACGAGCTATCTCTATGCGTTGTTGGCGCGCGCGTATGGAAACAACAACCTGCCCGACAGCTCGAACATGTGCCATGAGACCACGTCCGTCGCGCTGAAGAAGGTGACGGGATCACCGGTCGGCACCTGCACACTCCAGGATTTCGATCACTGCGATGCGATCTTCTATTTTGGGCAGAACCCTGGCACTAACAGCCCTCGCTTCCTCCACCCCTTGCAAGAGGCGGTAAAGCGCGGCTGCAAGATCATCGTGTTTAACCCGGTCAAAGAAGTCGGGTTGATGCGGTTTATCAATCCGCAAAACCCGATCCAGATGTTGTCGCAAAAGCCCACTGAACTGGCGCATCAGTACCTTCAGGTCCGCCCCGGCGGCGATATCGCGGCGATCATGGGTGTGGTGAAGCGGGTGCTCGAACGTGATGACATGGCGCTCGCCGGGGGCAAGCCCAGCATCCTAGATCCGAGCTTCATAGAGCAGCACACGTCCGGCTGGGAAGCGTTCCGCGACAAGGCGCATGAGACTGACTGGGCTGACATCGAGGAGCATTCCGGCTTGCGGCGTGCGGATCTCGAAGCGGCAGGCGACGTCTATGTCGGCGCCGAAAAAGTGATCGCGGTTTACGGCATGGGCCTGACCCAGCATGTCCACGGATCGCAAAGCATCCAGATGATGGTCAATCTTATGCTGATGCGCGGCAACATCGGAAAAAAGGGCGCCGGCGTGAACCCGGTTCGCGGTCATTCCAACGTGCAAGGGCAGCGCACTGTCGGTATTTCGGAAAAGCCCGAGCTAGTGCCTCTGGACAAGATCCAGTCCCAGTTTGGCTTCGATCCGCCACGCGATAAAGGCCTGACCACGGTTGATGCCTGTGATGGGATCAAAGACGGTTCGGTACAAGGATTCCTAAGCCTCGGCGGCAATCTCGTTCGCGCGGTACCAGACCGCAACACGATGGAGCCAGCATGGCAGCGGCTCGCTTTCACGGTTTTCGTGGCAACCAAGCTGAACCGCAGCCACCTCATCCATGGTAAGGCTTCGTATTTGCTGCCGTGTCTCGCTCGCCCAGAAGAAGATGTGCAAGCAAGCGGCCCGCAGTCGGTATCGATCGAGGACAGCTTCAGCCACATCTACGGATCGCGTGGCAAGCGTTCGCCCGCCGCAGCGACACTTAAATCCGAGCTAGCGATAATTGCAGGCATCGCCAAGGCTCTGCTCCCGGTAAACCCAAAGCTGCGCTGGGATGCGTGGACGTCCGATTACGCGCTGGTCCGCGACGAGATCGCCGAAACCTATCCCGAAGAGTTCCACGACTTCAACGACCGGATGTGGGAAGCCGGCGGTTTCTATCGTGGTAATTCGGCGCACGAGCGGATCTGGAAGACCGAGAGCGGCAAGGCCGAGTTTACCGTGCCGACCGTGTTGTCTGCAGTCGGCGTGCCGGGCGGCAACGGGCGCTTCCACCTCATCACCATGCGTTCGAACGACCAGTTCAATACGACGATTTACGGAATGGACGATCGGTTGCGCGGCATCAGTGGATCTCGCACCGTTCTGCTCATCAATCCCCGAGACATGAAGCTGCAGGGGTTGAACGAAGGCGACGTGGTAGCGCTCGTCGGCGATGCCGGTGATGACGTGCACCGCGAGGTCGCCGGATTGAAGGTCACACCGTTCGATCTTCCCGACGGTTGTATCGGTGGTTATTATCCCGAGATGAACCCGCTCGTCCCATTGTGGTATCACGACAAGGCGTCAAAGACTCCGGCATCGAAGGGCGTTCCCGTGAGGATCAGGCGCGACATGTAGGCAGGGGGGCATTATTGCGCCGTCGGGCTAAAAAAGAGGAGTAATACCAAGATCCGATGATCGTGACTTGGAAGGGGGTTGCCCCCGGCGGCTCGGTTTGATTCAACATGGCAAACGGACAGGAGTTTGCCATGCCGATCGCGCTTCACACCGACTTCGACGCTGTCACGGTACGGTTGGCCGCTCGTAACGCGAAGGATGGCGCCCAGGCGCGGCGCTTGCTCGCGTTGGCGGCGATCTATGAGGGGGCTAGCCGGACGGAGGCCGCGCGGCTCGGGAGCGTCACGGTGCAGATCGTGCGGGACTGGGTGGTGAAGTTCAACGCGACGGGGCCTGAGGGGCTGATCGACAAAAAGGCCCCGGGCAAGCCGCCGCGCCTGAATGCGACGCACCGCGCGGCTCTGGTCGAGGCGATCGAGCGGGGGCCGATCCCGGCAGCGCACGGCGTGGTGCGCTGGCGGATCATCGACCTGGCGCAGATGCTGTGGGACGATTTCTCGGTGTCGGTTTCGCGGCCGACGCTGAGCCGCGAGCTTCGCGCGCTTGGCTATCGGAAATTGTCCGCTCGGCCCAAACACCATGCGCAGGATCCAGAGGCGATCGAAGCCTTCAAAAAAGGGGCTTTGCCGCCGAGCTGGACACGGTCAAAACCACGCTCCCTCGCGGCACACCGATAGAAATCTGGTTTCAGGACGAGGCCAGGATCGGGCAGAAGAACAAGATCACGCGACGATGGGCCAAGCGCGGGACGCGACCCTCGGCACCGCACGATCAGCGCACGAAATCGGCCTATATCTTCGGCGCAATCTGCCCGCAGGAGGGAAAGGCGGCCGGTCTCGTCCTGCCCTATTGCAACACCGATACTAGGCCCCTGTACATTATGGGGACACGGATTCCCGGTTGGCTGCAAATACCTAATTTACCGCCCATAGTTTCAGAAACACCCGGTTCTGTAGGTAATAATAACGGTGACAGAAACGTGCGGCTTTCGGCCTTTCATAAACCGATTGCCCTGAAAACTCGTACGGCAACCGGTCTACGAAAGCCTGCCGGAATCTGTGTCCCCCATAATGTACAGGGGCCGTATTCCCGAAACTCATTTCAATCGATGCGTCGGGAAAGCATTGATGTTTTGTACGGTGTTACAACGGTAAACCGCGTTTGAGCCAAGTTTCATTCGGCCTTTGATATGCGCGACAACCGAACGGTGATGACGCCGTCAGGTAGGGCCGGTGCTAGCCGGCCCCGATCAATTAGTTGACGTTGCCCGACAGAGTGCGGTCTTCTCCGCCTCCAAAATGCGCCTGCGCACTTTGTTTGCCGGCATTGACCGCCTCGGACGCAACCTGCTTGACAGAATCGACGAGCGATCCACTTTTGAGGTCAGCCACGACGTCGCCGATTGGCTTGTCGGTCGTTAGCCCGTGCGCCTGGGCACTATTCTTCACGGTGCCCAGCGCCTCGTTGGCGACACGGCCGCCGCGGTCGACTACGTCCTGCACCAGATCGCGACCGGCTGTGCGCAACTTATCAGCTGTCGCGCCAAGAGCGTGTTCTTCCTGATCGCTGGTCGGGATCAGCGATCCGGCGACCAGGCCGACGATAGCCGCGACTGCGCCGAGCGCGAACGGGTTGCTGGTGACAGAGGCAAGCGCCTCACGCGTCGATTGTGTCATGTTACCCATTCCTCTCTGAGCGGCGATGCTTCCACGCTGAGCGCGGTCGCCAAGGTTACCAGCGGCGTCAGATGCACTCGCCGTAATGTCGTGAGCCTTCTCGCGGACGCTCTGTGCGGCGGACACCATCGCATCCTTGATCTTCTGTCCATAGCTCTGCGCGGTGTCGGCGGTGTCCCGCGCGATACCAAGCACCTTGCCGCGAGCGTCGTCGAGCCGCGAGGCATGTGCGTCAGGATGTTCATCCTGGCCGCGAACAACGCCAGCTTCGGCTTGCCAGAGCCGGAAAGCCATATCGGGCTCGGTAGAGGTCCGAGCCGTCGCGGTCGGTTTGCCGCTCGACGCCATCATCCATGCAATGCCCACGGCCGTCAGCGCCGCGGGTAGTGGGTTGGCCTTGAGCTTGACGAGCAGTCCCTGCGTAAAGTCAGCGCCATCTCCGCCTTGAAAGTAGGCGAAGGCATCATTCAGCATCTGCTTGGGAGTCAGGCGATCCTGAAGCTCGTCGAGCCGGTGGTCCATACGGGCGCGGGTCTTGGCAAGATCGTGCTCGATCGCCGCGGTTTCGGTCATCTCGACCATTACAAATGCTCCTTCATGATGCGCGCGTCCTTACTGAGGCTAGCGGCAGTCCGATCTGGCGTAAGGTTCTTCAGCGAAAGCTTGGCGAGCCCGCCGCGAGCGAGCACTCCGCCCACCAGCACAATGACGACGCCGACGATGAGCAACGCCGCCCATGCGGGCATCCATTTAGCAAGGATCGCGGCACCGCCTTCGAGCAATACCACCAGCCCTGCAAACGCAACCAGCGCGCCGCCCACTAGCGAGACGGCACCCGCTATCAGCCCATGAAGCTTCTGATCGAACTCGGCGCGCGCCAGCTTCAACTCGCCTTTGACAAGGTCTTGGACGTCACCGGCAAGACCACCCGCGATTTCGCCCAAGCTATGGGACGCGCGCGGATCAACCCTGTCCATGGCCGACCTTCGGGAGCGTCGGCCGATCGTCGCGCGAAACATCGGCCGCGACGATCTTGCCAAAGCGAGCGAGCGCAAACCCGGCCGCAAATGACGCACCGATAAACACGACCGGCTGCTGTCGGGCAAAGGTGCGGACTTGGCCGAACAAAGCGTTTACATCGTTCTCGCGAAGCGACGATGCTAGTGTTGACAGCTCCGCAGCACCGCGCTCGATCGCGCTCGCGATCCAGTCCTGCTGGCCGATGAACTGCTCGCTGGACTTGCGAACGGAACTAGCGAAGTCCTCGATTTGGTCGGCAATGCCGGCCTTTTGACCTTCCACAGCGCCGACGGCTTTGTCTTTCACCTGATCGACAAACGACGAGGCTTTGTCGGCCGCCTGGCCGGCAAACTCCTTCGCCTGATCCGTCACCCCGCCCACAGATGGGGCCGAGCTAGAACCACTCGTCGAGGTAGCACTCGGCGGAATGCTTTGGCGCGGTTCGCTCAACGGGCTGTCGAAATCGGTCGGGTCTTGCATAGTACTCTCCTGAAAGTGTTACCGCGTTCTATTTGCCGCGGATGGCGTTGGCTTGTTGATCGAGCGCCTTTGCGGATTGCTTAGCGGCTTTGCGGGTCTCCGCAGCCTGCCGCTCCAACGCATCCGCCTGGGTATCGGCGGCGCTGCGAACTTCCTTGGCGCGATCCTCGACGGCCCTAGCCTGGTCGCGCTCGGCGCGGTCCTGAACGACGCCTAGCCGCTCGTTAGGGCCTTTGGTGAGTGGACCTGCCTTTATCCCGGCTGCGACATCAGCCTGCTTGCCTGCCTTTGCATGCGGCCCATCGCATCCGCACAGCAGTGCCCCGGCGGCGCTCATGGCGAGCAAGCCGCTGCGGGCAAGGATGATCGTAGGTGCGCGTCCGAAGCTCATCACGCTCTCCCGCTGACAAGAGCTTGAGGCGTGCGCGGGCTTGAGACCACGCACGCCTCGCACCGACTTAGGTGCGCTTATCGGTGGTTCCGAAGGTAGAGCTCTTGGTCTCAACGTCCGTGTCGCGGTCGACCTCGACGTCGGTCCGACGAACCGTGTCATCAACTTCCTCGACACGCTCGTCGGCGGTCTTGGAGACGACGACCTCCTCGACGACACGGGCGGTCTTGCCGACGACCGCCTCTTCGCCGGTTGCCGTCATGTCGATCGTTCGCTCGCGGAAGGCATCCCCTTCGGCCGCCGAAAGCGGCTGATCGACCGGGCGGCGCTCGACGTCGATGCGCTCGTTGCGCAGGCGAACCTGCTCATGCACCGGGGTCTCGGTGACATAGGAGCGAACGCGCACGCCGCCACGGCTGACGTCGCGCTTGCCGACGACGAGCTGCTCCTCGACGACGGGAATGACTTCTTCGGTGCCCGTGGCACCGGCGGTGACCTTCTTGTCGGTGGTGCCGAACGCGCCGAGAGCGGCTCCGCTGCCCGCGGCCGGATAATTCCACCCCGACGAACGCCACTGGTTGGAGCGATCGTCGACATCAATCGAATTGGCTTCTTCGAGCACGCGGACCACCGCGTCGACATGGTCATCATCGACGTCGGCGGTAAGCAGCACTCCGCCGCGGCGAATGCCTTCTTCGTAAGCGTGGCGGTCCTCGTCGGGTGCGAAGGCGTTCTTGATGGAGTCCCAGATACCGCGATCCTCGTGCGTAGAATAGCCACTGTCCTTGTAGCCTGCGCTCGACTTGTCGTGGATATTGATATGGCTTGCCTCCACGTGAGCAGCGGTCAGGCGCTCCTTTGCGGCTTCGGCTTCAGCGCGGGTGTCGAACAAAGCCGTAATCGTGCTGGACATGGTACTTCTCCTTGGTTGAAGGGGGGCAGGGTAAAAAAGGTTACCGATCGGTCACAACCAGCTCTGTGCGGCGGTTCTCGAACCGGCCGCCAGCTGTGGCATTGGTGTCGACGGGATCGGTCGCACCACCAGAGACGGTGTCGATCCGCGAGGCGTCGATGCCCTTGCTCACCAGCGCAGACTTGACGCTCTCGGCGCGCGCCTTGCCAAGCGCCATGTTGGCGGTGTCGCTACCGCGCGAATCTGCATAACCGGCGACCCGGACATGCGCCGTGCCATATTGCTTGAGTGCTGCGGCAACCTGAGCGACCTCTGCTGCATCAGCCGCGCGGATGTCGCTCTTCGCTGTGTCGAAATTCAGCTTCTCGAAAATGAACGTCCGCGGCGTGGCCTCACTCCCAGCCAGATAAGTGCCCAGACCCGACGTGCCGACCAGCGCGGCCGACTTGGCGGCGTTCGGAGTAGCGCCGATGACGGCGGTGGGAGAGGGGGCGGGAGCAACGGCAGCCGTCTTGTCGCTGTGGCAGCGGTTTAGCGCGAAGATCAGCGCCAATAGACCAAGCGCGAGCAACAGCCACGCCAATGCTTTCAACCATCCCGGCTGCTGATTCTTCTCGATATGAACGTGCCTTGGTGCGCCTGGGCGGGCGTCATTCGGATCGGGCATGAACGTCTCTCCTGTCGTGAGATAGATCGCCTTCGCGCTCGACAATGGCGCGCATCGACCTGAGCGTGGCGGGGACGTGGACCTCCTCGGTTCGCGCGACGCGGCGGACCATCAGCTCCTCGGTAACGAACAGCTTTTTCTCTACTACGAGGCGCTCCTCGACGATCGGCACGATCAGCATGTCGCCTTCCTTGTAAGGCTGCGGCGCTTCCGTCACCTCGCGTTCGACCGTGCGGCGCTCGACCAGCAGCTCTTGCTTGGCGAGTTGCGCGACGACGTCCGTCGCCCGTTCCTCGACGATCGTGCGGACGCGCAAGCGATCGGTCTCCACCTCTCGGGTAGAGACTGTCGCCACCTCCTCGATAATCGGAATTGTCGTCTCGTGATCTTCAGGTTTGGCCACGTAGCTTGTCGATCTCTCTGTTCCGAGCGATGTCGAGGAGCACACGCAGCGGGCCAGCAATCACGCTCCGCCAAGTGTATCTTAGGATGCAGAAAACTGAAAGGTACGAGCTTGGTTCCGCAAAATTTTGGAAGCCTTAATTAGGATCAAGCTACTAGGCCTCGTGGACAAAGGGTATCCACAGTTTGATTGAAGCGAGCGCGACGAAGCCGAGGTAGGATTCTTTGGTTTTGTCGTATCGTGTGGCAACCCGGCGCCAGTTCTTGAGCTTGCTGAACAGGCGCTCGACGAGATTCCGCCAGCGGTATTTCTCGCGATCATGCGGGATGGGGACGCGGCGATTGCTCTTGGTGGGGATGACCGCTTCAACACCGACTGCGGCGAGCTCTGCGCGGATGGTATCTGCGTCGTAACCCTTGTCCGCGAGCAGCGCGTCGATGCGTTCATCGAGCATTCGGAACAGCGGACCGAAACCTTTCACATCGTGCGCCTGGCCCGGCGTCAGGACGAAGCCAAGCGGTCGCCCGTGCCCATCGCAGCGGGCGTGGAGCTTGGTGGTAAAGCCTCCGCGCGACCGGCCAAGCCCCTGGGCCTCTTGATCCCCTTTTTTAGCCCGACGGCGCAATGATGCGCCCGGACCACCGTGCTGTCGATCATGTCGGCGCTGGTATCGCGCGCCACCATCTCGGCCAGCGTCTCCAGCAGGG
Source organism: Sphingomonas sp. TREG-RG-20F-R18-01 (assembly GCF_022662475.1). Lineage (GTDB taxonomy): Bacteria > Pseudomonadota > Alphaproteobacteria > Sphingomonadales > Sphingomonadaceae > Sphingomonas. Next base: position 14,708 of record NZ_JAKNQQ010000018.1, on the reverse strand, counting down.
CGTCAAACACACCCGTCTCGACCCAGCGCCGGTAGCGCCGAAACACGCTGTTCCACTTGCCATAATCGTCAGGTAGCAGCCGCCACTGCGCCCCTGACCGCGCCATCCACATCATGCCTTCGAAATAGCGCCGGTTGTCACCTGCAGGCCGACATCCGCGGCCATGTTCGGGTGGAAGCAGCGGCCCGATCAGCGCCCACTCGTCGTCCGATACCCCGATCCGCTCACCCAAAGCCGCCTCCAAAAGGCAGCCTTGAATCAACCCGCGAGTCTCAGGTCAAGCTTTGTCCACGATGCCTAGTTGAGGCATGGAAGTCGCAGCCCATTGAAGCAGTTGCTTATAGGCGTCGGAGCGGTAGAAAGATGATGCGATCAGCATGATGGGTGAAGCAACGCTGCAACTTTGGCCAGCCGGGAACGGCCTTCTGGATCGCGTCTCCCCACACGATCAAGCCAAGCTCCTTGATGTATGCGAGCTTGTGGACCTACGCGCCGGCACGGTGCTGTACGAGCCGGGTGCTCCGCTAACGCACGTCTACTTTCTCTTGTCGGGCATGGTGTCGCTCATTGCCGTTATGAAAGACGGACGCTCAGTCGAGACTATGACCATCGGCCGCGAGGGTGTGATCGCAACATCAGCCAGCGGCTATGTCGATCCCGCATTTAGCCGATTCCTCGTGCAGGTGCCCGGCACTGCGGTGCGCACGACCGCACAAGGCTTCGAGGACATGGTCGACGGCAGTGTTGGCCTGTGTTCAGCGGTCTCGCGTTACCGCGAAGTACTGCTGCGGACGACGCTCCAGATCGTCGCCTGCAACGCCATCCATACCGTCCGGCAACGCTGCGCGCGCTGGATTCTGACGACGCATGACCGCAGCGGCGTCGATCTTTTGCCACTCACTCAAGCGTCATTAGCTGAAATGCTGGGGGTCAAGCGAAACTCTATCAGCATTGTCACGCGAGATTTGAGGCAACTCGGCTTTATTCAAAATACTCGTGGGATGATCGAGGTCGAGGATCGCAACGCTCTCGAAGGCGTCGCTTGCGAATGCTACGAACTTGTCCATCAAGAGCTGGCCCGCATCCTCACTGACGACCCAAGTCCGGAATGCAATGATTAGCGAGACGTCTATCTGATATGGCGGCTCAAAACATAGGGCTCCCAAACTCATCGTGGCTGCAATGCCCTATTCGCAAGTCAGGGTGATGGGTGAACACACCTTCGCGAGATATCAGCCGACAACACAACCGAACGGTCCTTACACGTCCGTCAACGGACGTTTTATGAACAGCACCGCTGGCAGCTCATTCTCAAAAGCGATCCCAATCGGGAAGAGGCTGGCCGCGCTGATTGCCATTACTGATCAGAAACTCGCGAGCCAATGTATACAAGTATACGGAGAAGCATCGACGTGCCCGTGCCGGGCTGCGCTCTATCTCCGCTTCGCTCCGATCAAGCCGCCGATCGGCGTCTCGCCCCTGACGGGTAACAATCGCTCACGCGCTGGTACGCCCGTTTAAGGGCGCCGGCTATGCCGGCGATGTAGCTCAATCCGAGGGAAAGTGGGGCACCGCCCCCCTCTCCCAGCAACGGCAATCAGCCGGACCGTGGCTCCTCCGTGCGCCCGCATCACCCCGGCAGATTCCCGCTGCCCCCACACTCCCCCCCCCCGCTGTTCGAGGCGCTGGGCACCCCCCTACCCTCCCGCGTGCGCGTCGCGATCGGCTTCACCAGCCGAGGCGCCAAGGGAAAGGTGATCGGCGAATGCTGGGACAATCGGTGCAGCGGCAACGGACATTTTAAGATCTTCATCCGGCCGATCTTGCGCACGCGGCCGATGCGATGCCGGTGCAGATCGCTTTCATCCTTGCGCATGAGCTGGTCCATGCTGGGTCGGGATCGCTGCCGGGCACGGAAAAGCGTTTAAACGGATCGCTATCGGGCTCGGTCTAATCGGACCGATGCGGGCCACAACCCCCGGGCCTGCCTTTCTCGCTACCGTCGCGCCGATCCTGGCCGTAGCTGATCCCTCCCCATGCCCGGCTCGACACCGGCGGTGAGACGACGCGGCCGAAGAAGCAGGCGACACGCTTGCTCAAATGCGAGTGCGAGACATGCGGCTACACCGTGCGGACCGCTCGGAAATGGCTGAAGACGATCGGCGCTCCGCTTTGTCTGACCGCGGGCCATGGCGCGATGCGGCACCATTTGCTGGGCGATGGCGAAGACGACCCGGAGCCGTGAAACTTCCCTTTCCCAACCACATACACTAGCGTATACAAGTATAAGCCTATACTCGTAGGAGCGTATAATGAAGGTTTTAGCCATCCTGTCGCAGAAGGGCGGCGTTGGTAAAACGACGCTAGCGACGTGTCTTGCGGTCGCGGCCGAGCAAGCCGGCAAGGAAACCGCGATCATTGACCTCGACCCGCAGGCAACCGCGTCGTTCTGGAAGGACGTGCGCCAGCTCGACACACCCGCGGTCGCCTCAATCCAGCCGGTACGGCTGGCAGCAATGCTCAAAGCCTGTGCCGACGCCGGCACCGATCTTGTCGTGATCGACGGGGCGGCGGTGGCACGAGACGTGGCCTATGAAGCCGCACGCCACGCGGACTTCATACTTGTGCCGACCAAGACCGCCGTTTTCGATACCATGAGCATGACGCATACGCTCGACGTGGTGCGCCAGCTCGATCGCGCGTTCGCCGTCGTACTGACATTTGTGCCGCCCCAAGGCCAGGAAACGGGCGATGCGATGAAAGCCGTGGAGGAATTGGGAGCTGCGGTCTGTCCAGTGACGATCGGTAACCGCAAGGCGTTCTTCCGTGCGCAAGCGTTAGGGCAGGCAGTGCAGGAGTTCGAGCCGAACGGACCAGCCGCAGCCGAGATCAAGCGGCTATACGAGTATACGGCTATACGCCTATACGCTAAAGAGGTGGCATGATGGCCAAACCCAACGCTCTTCAGGCCGTCCTTGATCGTGCCAAGGCCGGCGGCAGCGACACGCCAGCAGCGCCGCCTACAATAGCGACGCCGGCTGCCAAGCCGGCGAGCAGCGGGCGGCAGGGCACGAAACTGATTGGCGGACACTTTGCACCCGAAGTCAGCACCCAGCTTCGTATTATTGCGGCCGAGGAAGGGACGACAGTGCAAAATCTGCTCACCGAGGCGTTGGACGACCTGTTCGTAAAGAAGGGCAGGGGACGCATCGCGCGTTCTGTATAGGCGTATATCCGTATAGGCGTATACGGATAGGATCGATGGGTCCGCCGACCTTGGCACCGTCGTAGAGGCGTCGGAGCGGCAGAGCTAGGATCGATCCCGATGCTGGCCCTAAAGGTGAGTTTTTGGGTAGGGGCTCACCGTTGGCTCGGTCGGCTGAAATCGACGAGAACGGGCAATTCGGGAATGCCGCCACGGAGCTTGGCGCGGCGCACGATGCTATGCTGGTCGATCAGGTTTTGCGCATCACGCTTGCCCGTGGAGGTTTTCGGGAACCAGTGGAGTGCGACACGCTCGACTTTTCGGCCCTTCTTGATCGGCGTGAACTCGACATAGAACGGGCAGAGCTTGTTGATTTCCTCGACCGCCACCTTGAGGCAGTATTTGTTAAGATCGGCAAAGCGCTCCAGCTTACTCTCGGGCACATTGAGCAGGCCACGTATCTCGTCGATCGTGAACTCTTCCTGCTGTTTATATTCCAAACCGATACGACGCTCGATCATCTCATAGAGGCACAGCGCGTATTTCGACTCGAAGCAATACATCACCTGAGTCTTGAGGCGGGCGTAGACCTCGCTGTTACGTAGAATCTCGATCAGTTCTTCGGGGATGCGATAGTGAAGGAAACCGTCTTTTTCGAGACTTTCGTCGCTTGGGCCCAGGAGCTGGACGCGGCGCTTGAAGGCCTTGCCACCCTTCCGGATCGTAACAATGGCGATCGTGCCCATCAGGCGTAGCAGCGAACTTTCTATCCGTTCGTTCCCCTGGTGTGTGCCTTTTAGGGCAGTCTTGGGAATGCGATGGACGATCGGCTCGCCGATCCGCTCCCATGCATTGGCAATCAACAAATTATAGATGCGGCGATCGGCGAGAGTGAGCGGGCTTAGCTCGACAATGTCGACCAACTCGCCGGGTTTGACGATCTCGCCATAGTTGGCGGGATCGAACGGATTGCCGCGGCCCTTCTGCGTCAATGTGCGGAAGGTCAGATCGACCGTAGCGGGTTCTGACGACATGGATGTGTCCGGTGAGGAGGGGCGAGATATAAGCTCACATTACCGCGAATTGTGAGTTAGGCAAACCCTTTAGCTCGCCGTACGTCAAGGAGCGGGGATACCCAAAAACTCACCGTTGTCCGGTCCTAGGCAATGCCATACCCGAACCCTCACCCGACTCTACCCGAACCCTCACTTTAACCGGCCCCAACGCTCACCTTAGGTTACCCCGAAACTCACGCGAATCGGCCCCAACGCTCACATTTCGAGGTCATTTTTAGCGGTTTTCTGCGGGTTTGAGCCCCCCGAATCTTGAATCTAAGAAGAATAGTTGAATCAGAACATGATCGGTGAGTTTTGGGGTAGGCCAGACTGTGGATAACTTTTGCGGCAAGGAAGCATTGTCAAACCATCTGAAGCAAAAAAATGCGGAATTGGCCTCTGGCCGATATGCCTTTATTGATCGCTGGGTTCGCCGTCGAACACCCTGTACGAAGCGGAGGATGACCCCATACACCGATACCAAGATCACATGTTCAATGGCTTTTCGGACAGCCAGGCACGGCCGACGGCGCATCATGGGGACGACATCGTCTGAACAAGGCGCAGAAGCCCAGTTCTAGCCCGCAAAACGTCAAAACAAAGGGCCACGGTGGCAAGTGCCTCAAGCCGGACAGACCTCCTAGCAGGCGCTGACAGTGCCTCGATCATCAACCTCCTATGTCAAAAGTGAGGCGATACCCCAAAACTCACCTTTCAACATCGCGAATAAGAACCCGCGGTGTATACGCCTATACAGTTTTTACGTTTAGCTCAGAAGCCATCACCCCACGGCTTTCGCCAATGGTCCCAAAAACCGTAAGCTGCGGTTCGCATCGTCACGCCGGGTCGTACCGGCCGGCGAACTCACGATCGACGTAATAGCGTAGCTTGGCGGCGATAACGGGGTCGGTTCCGGTTGGGGCGGAATGACACCCTAAGCGTTGGCGTCCTTGGGCCAGAGGTATTCGCCGGTGAGGAAGATACCCGCGCCAGAACCCAATCGCTCGCGCACTTCACGAGATCGGGCGCATCGAGCACACCCTGTTTATGCTCGCCCTCAAGCGAATATTGGCGCGGAGTGCCTGACCGCATTGGCGGGATCGAAGCCCGACACACATACCGATCCCTTTTCTGAAGAAGCTTATCATTGTTTAGCGTAGAGCCATCGCTCTGCCCGCATCTTGCTTGCACTCCTCGAAAAGGGGATGAACTGTTGCGCCCGAGCCGGGAACGATTATTCCGGTGCATCTTTACGGGGAGATCTTTAATGAAGCTGGACGATCTTGTGAAAGGCATTGCCGATGGAAGCGATCTGAGTGCCGCCAATGCTCGAGCGCTAATCGACCGCGTTTTCGGCGATATCAGTGATGCGGTCGCACGGGGCGAGGACGTGTCAGTGCACGGGTTCGGCAAGTTCTCCAGAAAGGCCAAAGCCGCCCGGGCTGGTCGCAATCCGCGGACCGGCGAGGCAATGGAGATCGCTGCGTCGACCAAGGTGGTGTTCACACCGGCAAAAGTGCTTAAGGACAAGATTTCCTCGTGACGACAGAAACAGAGACCAGCCCGAATGCGATCGAACTCGCCGCAGCACTGACGATCGCGTGGCTAAGCAATCCCAACACGCGCGCCGCGGCTGCAGACGTGCCGGTATTTCTCAGCCGGATGCGCGACAGCGTTGCAAAGTTGATCGACCAACCAAATACCTCGGCTCTTGAGGACGCTGCACCCGAGCAGTTCACGCCTGCGGTGACGGTACGTAAATCGCTGGCGTCGAAGGATCACATCATTTCTTTGATCGATGGCAAGCCGTATAAGATGCTGCGGCGCCATCTGAGTGGACATGGGCTTACGCCCGAGCAATATCGGGATCGCTACAACCTCAAGGCCGATTACCCGATAGTGGCCGAGAGTTATTCGGAAACGCGGCGCGCCCTGGCTAAAAAGATTGGGCTGGGCCGGAAGCCCGGGCTACAAGCGACGGCGCAAGAGCCAGGCCCGCCGCAGCGGCGCAAATTGAAGTTGCCGCCGATCACCGAATAAGCCGGCATTGCCGTTACTCGTTCCGCGCGACTGACCCGGACAAAGCAATCTGGGCGGCGCGCAGGGCGAGCAGCTTTTCGGTATCGGTGGGTGCAAGACGACCCCAGCGAAACGCCGAACGGTCGGCAGCGCCGTCCGACCAGATGCGCTGCGCGACACAAAACAGTTCTTGGACGCTCGGCTGCCGATCAGTCGCTACGCAATCGATCACCGCATTTTCGAACAAGGGATTTATCGAGCGCATCGGCTGATCCTCCTGGCCCGTGTATACGCCGTTTTCATGACGTGACGATGGCGGCTTTCATGGCCGGCAAACTGCCTGGGCGCAGGCATGGGCATAGTCTCCAATATTCGATTGGCGTCGGGATCATGTCGTCGACCACGAGATTGGCTTGCGGTTCCGCAATGTCATCGCGCCACAGGGCAATCTCCGCTAGCGTGCCGCGCACGAAATCCATCGCACAGACCTTTGCCCGGATCGCCTCGATAGCGAAATCGCTCATTGCGCTTCGCTCCCGTCGTTTTCCGCGTCAAACGCGCGTTTGCCGCGTCGCTTCCACAATGCCAGAATGACGCTTGCACCGTCGCCCCGCGCCCGGCCGGCAAGATCGAGTAGCGCGCCGTAAATTGTGGCGCGATCGTCGTCGGTCAGCTCGACCAGCCCGGCTTTCTGTACAAGGCCGCCCAGCTCGATCAGGTGGCGTGTTCGTTCGCGGCGTTGCACGACCCAGGTCCGGGTATCGCTACGCCGTCCGGCCGCTTCCGCCCGCAACGTCGCCGCCTGGTTCAGCCGGAACGCCCGATCCGTCGATCGCAGCATCGCCGCCACTTTTGCGCCCGCGCCGCTGAAAGAAAGCAGCGCCTTTCGATCGCCACCCCTCCTTTGCCGCAAGATCTTTAGAGGCAATCCCGTCGAGCAGAACGCCAGCAAGGGTTTCTGCATCCAGCGCATCGGCGCCGGTAGCGGCGACCAGCTGGCCGAGCTGCTCAACCCGCTTGGCTTTGAGCGAGCGAGCCTTGTCGTTCAGTGCTTTTAGCTCGGCATCGTAATCGCGAACTTTACGCATATTCCCTCCAGTACCAACGCGTCGCGGCAGCATCAGATTGCCCCCATATGTGATCCCATGTCCACCAGACCCAGACGCGGCACCGTCGTCCTAGGCTTAAGCAGCGCGCCGGGTGCGACAACGGCGTTCGCGCCGATGCGCACGCCGTCGCCGACCAGTGCTCCGAACTTCTCAACTCCTGTTCGAATTCGCATACCGTCGAGCACAATAACGATGGCGTGATTATCGCGCTCATTCCGGAAATTGGCGATGATGGTCCCAGCTTCCAGATTGACGCCCGCCCCCAGCACACTGTCACCGACGAAATTAAAGTGCGCCAGCTTAGTCCCCGAAAACAAGAACGAGGATTTGAGTTCAGTGCCCGGGCCCAACGTACAACGCTCCCCGAGCCAACATCCGTCGCGAACATAAGCGCCGCTCGCAATGAAGCAGTAGGGTCCGATGACCGTGGGGCCTTTCAGTACGACGCCTGGTTCTATGCTGGCGGTTTTATGCACAGCGACATTGTCGGAAATCCGATAGCCAGCATCAAGATCGTCCAAGAGTACGGCCACAATCTCATGTGACCGGCTGGTAATTTCCCAGGGTGCAAGATTGGCGAAGACTGCAAGCGGCGAGGTAGCGATGGCTGCGATATAATCGCCGGTATTGATCTGGTCGCTCATCTTGCTGATCCCCTTGTCGCCATCTGATACATCGGCCAGCTACCCTATGTTCCTGTAACAAGCATCCTATCGCACTCAGCATCGGGGTAAAGCGGTAACGAGTGGAACAGCACCAAGTCAGTCACGAGGAGCGGAAGCGGATTGTGAGTGCGCGCTTATAGATCGTTGCCGATCTGCGCTAAGAAGCGTAGAAGCAAGCTTGTCATGGCGATCTACCATTTCTCCGCAAAGGTGATCGGCCGTTCATCCGGCTCCAGTGCTGTCGCGGCAGCCGCTTACCGCTCCGCATCCAAGCTGTTCGACGAACGGCTGGAGCGGCACCATGACTTCTTGAACAAGACCGGCGTCACGCACTCGGAAGTGATGTTACCGGAAGGTGCGCCGGAGCATCTGGCAGACCGCACAACGCTCTGGAATGCGGTGGAAGCTGGCGAGAAGCGCAAGGACGCCCAACTCGCCCGCGAGATCGAGTTCTCGATCCCCCGCGAGATGACCCGCGATCAGGGTGTTTCGCTGGCGCGCGATTTCGTCAAACGCGAGTTTGTCGATCGCGGGATGATTGCGGACCTCAACGTGCATTGGGACAAAGCGGAAGACGGCAGTCCGAAGCCACATGCACACGTCATGATGACGATGCGCGAGGTAGGCCCGGAAGGGTTCGGTAAAAAGGTCGTGCCATGGAACGACCGCGCACTGTTGCAACACTGGCGGGAAGCGTGGGGCGCGCATGTCAATGAACGGCTGACTGAGCTGGGGATCGATGCGCGGATCGATCATCGCTCCTATGCGGAACAGGGCATCGCGCTGGAGCCGCAGCACAAGATCGGGCCGGCTGCGTCGCGTCGGCCCGAGCAGGGACTGGAGGCTGAACGGATCGAGGATCACCAGCGTATTGCGCGGGAGAACGGGGCGAAGATTATCGCCGATCCCAATGTGGCGCTGGACGCGATCACGCGGACGCAGGCGACATTCACCAACCGAGACCTCGCGACGTTCGCGTTCCGGCACAGTGACGGCAAGGATCAGTTCGATCAGGTGATGGGGGCTGTGCGCGCCAGCCCCGAGTTGGTCGCGCTGGGTCGGGACGGTCGCGACCAGGAGCGGTTCACGTCGCGCGACATGATCGCGACGGAGGCCCGTCTTGAACGAGCCGGTAACGCGCTTGCCGCGCGGCGTGAGTATGGTCTCCCGGCAGTGGCGATGGAGGGAGCAATTGCCACTGCCGGGAGTGAAGGTCTCAAGCTCGGAGACGAGCAGGAGGCCGCGTTACGACATATAGCGGGTCCGGAAGGACTTGCGACGGTTGTTGGTTATGCCGGCACCGGCAAATCAGCCATGTTGGGTGTCGCGCGCGACGGATGGGAGCGGGCTGGGTACACGGTGCGCGGCGCGGCGCTGTCCGGCATCGCGGCTGAAAACCTTGAGGCCGGATCGGGCATCAGCTCGCGCACCATCGCCAGCCTGGAGTATGCGTGGGCGCGTGACCGCGAGCAGCTGGGTCCATGTGACGTGCTGGTGGTGGACGAGGCCGGGATGATCGGCACGCGACAGATGGAGCGACTGCTGTCGGCAGCCGATCAGGCCGGCGCCAAGGTGGTGCTGGTGGGCGATCCCGAGCAGTTGCAGGCGATCGAGGCGGGTGCGGCGTTCCGGTCGATCAGCGAACGCCACGGGTCGGCCGAGATCACCGAGATCCGCCGGCAGCGGACCGACTGGCAGAGGGATGCGACGCGCTGGCTTGCCACGGGCCGGACGCCGGACGCGATCCAGGCATACCGCGACCAGGACATGGTGCGCGGGGCCGACACGCGCAGCCAGGCGCGGGCGGTGCTGGTGGGTAGCTGGGATCGGCAGCGCCAGGCCGAACCGGACAAGAGCCGGATCATCCTCACGCATACCAATGCCGAGGTGCAGTCGATCAACGGGGAGGCACGTGAGCGGCTGCGGGCGTCGGGCGATCTTGGGGAGGACGTGAGTGTGCAGGCGGATCGTGGCGAGCGTCAGTTCGCGTCCGGCGATCGGATCATGTTCCTGCGCAACGAGCGTTCTATGGGGGTGAAGAACGGCACGCTGGGCACGGTCGAGCAGGTGTCGGTCGACCGGATGGGCGTGCAGCTCGACGACGGGCGCCAGGTTGCCTTCGATGTGAAGGATTATGCCGCGGTCGATCACGGCTATGCCGCCACCATCCATAAGAGCCAGGGCGTGACGGTCGATCGTACGCACATACTGGCGACGCCGGGGATGGACCGGCACGCAGCTTACGTCGCGCTGTCGCGGCACCGTGACGGGGTGCAGCTCCACTACGGACGCGACGACTTTGCGTCCGACGCGAAGCTCGCCGCGGTGATGTCGCGCGATCGGGCAAAGGATATGGCGGCCGACTATACGGCCGAGCCGAATGAGGCCGCTCGTGCTTTCGCGGACAGGCGCGAGATCCGGTTGCCGGAGCGGGTGCGCGAGATCGTGCGGACGGTCGAGACGAAAGCAAAGAGCATGTTCGCCGGCTTCCGGCCCAAGGCGCCGGAAGCAGAGCGTCGCGACGCCGTACCCGAAAGCACGAGTCGGCCCGCGCCCGACCGCCTGGTGCCGGCAACGGAGCGGAGCCAGGGTGAGCAGGTGCGAGCGTCCAAGCGTGGCATGTTCGACGGGTTGAAGCTTGATGCGACGCTGGCGAGACCGGCGCCGGTGAAAGCGCACGAACACGGCCAGGACCCTGCGTTCGTGCGCGCGATCGAGCGGACCTCGCGCTCGGCCGAGGTGGCGTTGCAGACAAAGGCCTCGAGCGGAGCCGTACTCGAGCACCAGAAGGTGTCGCTCCAGCGCGCGATCGACGCGCTGGACCAGCTCCGGCCCCATGCATCCGACGACATGCACGAAGCGATGACGCGTAATCCGGCCCTGCTGCGCGAAGCAGCTGCGGGGCGCAGCGGCCCGATGATCGCGGCGATGGCCCAAGAAGCCCGCGTGCGGACCAATCCGCACCTGCGTGCCGACCGGTTCGTGGAACGCTGGCAGGAGCTTAAGGGCCAGCACGCGGACTTCGAGCGCGCCGGCTATGTAGCGGGCCGCGACAAGGCGGGGCAGGAGATGGCTGACATGGCGAAAGGCCTCGAACGCGATCCCCAGGTTGAATCGCTCCTGCGCAGCCGATCGCGCGAGCTGGGGCTTGGGATCAGCGAGCGCCAGAACCGGGATATCGGTCGCGAGTTGTCGCGCGATTTGAACCGCGACCGTGACTTGGGGATGAGCCGATAGGGGGTACGTATGGACGACGGGCATGAGTATGATGGCGGTGACGATCAGGCGGCGCTGGCGTTCGTCCAGCTCGGCCGTGAGGTGTCGCTACTACGCGCCGCGATCGAAGGGCTGACCGCCGCGCGGGAGTCGGCCGACCCGCCTGATTATGAGCCGACGCTCGCACGCACCGAGAAGGTGCTGGCGGCATTGGTCCGCCAGATCGACGCGATGAGCAAGAGCCCGGCGATGATGCTCACGCCCGAGGAGATGGGACAACGTCTAAACGCAGCCGTCACCGACGCCGTGCGCGAACTGCGTCACCAGATCGGGACGACGGACACGATGCTCCGCAACGTCGCGGGCAGCCTGTCCGACCGGCTGGGATCGGCGCGGCGCAGAGACGAGCAAAACAGCTTGCTGCTGTGGATCGGGCTGGGTGGCTTGGTGCTGGGGGTGTTGCTCTACGCGATCGTGGCGGGGCCGATTGTACGGCTGATGCCGTCGAGCTGGTTATGGCCCGAGCGGATGGCGGCGCGCTCGCTCCGGATGCCGATGTGGGAGGGCGGGCAGCGCCTGATGCAGGCCGGCGATCCGCAGGCCTTCGCCGACGTATTAGCGGGCAATCGGCTGGCAACGGCGAACCGGGAGCCCCTGGAGGCGTGCCGCAAGCAGGCGGCCAAGGCGAGCAAGGTGGTCCGCTGCACGATCGAGGTAGGAAAGGGGGGGCAGGATGGTCGGTAACGTCGGTATGACGCGTGACACGCTGGCTCCTGATAAGCCGGATGCTCGGCGCCGAGACACGGACCACGCCGCCTCCGGCTGATAAGATGGAGGAATGGCTGTGCACTGCCGGGTGCACCAAGCGCAACGAGCAGGGCTGGATGGCGCCGCTCCCGTCCGCACGCGTCTGGAGGCCGAGAGCGCTCGTGTTCTGACAGATGGCGATCCTGATGGGCGCTCAAGTCAGCGCGGAGCAGCGGCGCGATCCGCGTCATTAGCTGGCGCGCTGGACATCGATCGAGGCGGCGGTTCGCAAGCTTCAGTCATCGTCTTCCGGAGAAGGGCGCCTGACACCGCTATCGCTGGATACAAACGCGAATAGATGACATCGCATCGGTCGCGGCGCTGCTCAAACTACGCACGGGCTGTCCAAAGTGGCGTCACTAGCATGTGGGGGATTGCCAACGCAGCAATTCCAGCAAAGAGCGTTCGAGCCCCAGGCGCGTTGCCGCCAGCGAACAAGACCCCCACAGAGCCGATGACCACCAGCGCGCCAACTATGATAGGCGAGATCATTCGAAGGTAACGGCCCACGCTCTTGCAGCCTAAGATCGCCATTCGCACCCTCAGTTGTGCGCGTGCGTGCAGCAGAACAAACCCGATCGCAAAGCCGATGAGCGGCGGTAAGATTAGAAGCAATAGAACGCCTGCGACAAGGAGGATCATGCCCTGTTGATCGTTCCTGCGCCAGTAACCGAAGCAGACCAGCGGCAATATGACTAATGCCACCGCTGCCACGAATGCCATGACAGTCGCAAGTCCTGCGGCGTCGTCGGGCCGGGTGGTTAATGCCACGAACAGGCTGCACAACTGAGAACGGTGGAGGAGCGCCGGACCGGCTACCATCAGTGTTCCCCGGCTCAGCCTTTCAATAGGCCTGGAGCGCGGAGCATCATCAAATGCAAAGTGTATCGCTGATAACACTAGCAGGGCTACCAGTGCGGTAAACGGCGCGAACTTCCACCACGCCAGGATTAAACCGACACAAATCAGATATGATCCGAGGAACCTCGGCCGCTGCCTTTGCGGGACGATTGCGAGATCGCTTGCTCCATGCGGCAACCCGAGCACCCCGATAGAAACCGCGGTATAGGCTATCTGTACGGGCAGCGAGAGGCAGGCGGCACCCAGCCCAAGGGTAACGAATGCGCCCCAGCCGAGCCGCGCCGTGATAGTCACTGTACGCTGCGAACGGTCCCAACCCTATCCTGCTCTGCCTTCTCGATATTAGAGGCTGACGAGAAGGCGTAGATCACCTTGGCGATAACATCGAGCGCCAAGATCGCCCATGCCGAAGCTAGCGCCGTAATCGACTTAAAACCTTCAGGACCGATCGCAAATACGATCGGGTAGAGAAACCATATAACCGACAAGAATGTCAGGTTCTTGGTGTAGGCGCTCGCCATCTGGCCACCTTCTGCGGCGCTGATCGAACGGACCGGCACCCACAGGTTATAGAGTACACCGGCAAAGGCTACACAAGACCACAAGAACCAAGCGAGCTTGGCATCGGGGGTCGTGCTCAATGCAGAAATTAGGCCCGTTACGATCATCATGACGTCCAGCACAATCGTCGAGACAATAAAACCGGCGGAGCGGCCACGCTCATGAAGCCCGAGCATAACGAGACCGGTGAGGAGAATGGGTGTCGTAATCGACCAGTCCACATAGCGTGCCGACAAAGTTGTCACGCCGTCCGGGGTCGTAATGTCGCCGACCCCGAACCACATTGCCAAGTAGGCCGTGGCGGCAATGAACGGGACGACCGCATGGAAGTAGGTATGATGCCTGATTTCAGGTTGCTTCGACCCCTTGGCGTATAACGCAAGTGACGATACCGACATGATTGCAAAGCCGACCAGAAACACGGTGGGGTCCATTTTGTGATCTCCGGCGTTAAGCGTGATGATGATGGCCAACTACGCTGCGCCAATAGAGTTCCGGCCGGCGGCTAATACGCGTGCTACCGACTGATAAGCCCGCTTTGGCCGTCATCCGGCAGTGCCGGCGCATTCCCGCAAAACTCGACGACCGTGGCAACGTCGACGTCGCCCCAGTTAGGTAGGATCAGTCATGCACTGATGGGCGAACGCCACCCCTGGGGTGGTCGGGAGAGTTTTATGACAAACGATCAGCAGGAGCGCCACCGTTATTCCATTGTTGCCAGGGCCTTACACTGGCTGACTGTCGCACTGGTCGTTGCCCAGTTCGGCGTCGCTTGGACAATGCCTGAAATTGGACGCGGTACGCGACCAACCGGGCTTGTTGCTTGGCATCTGTCGATCGGCACGACAATCCTCGTTGTAATCGTTTTCCGCCTTCTCTGGCGGCTGACACATCATGTTCCCCAACCGCCAAACGATCTTCCGCCTTTGCTGCAGCTGGTGTCACGCAGCACGCACTATCTGCTTTACGGATTGCTCTTGATGTTGCCGCTGATGGGATGGGCTAATGCATCCTCACGTGGTTGGCCGGTAAAACTGTTCGCCGTGCTGCCGCTGCCGCAATTGGTACCGGAAGAATCAACATTCGGTCATCAGCTTGGAGACGCGCATATGACCGCGGCGACGTTGCTTCTGGTCTTGATCGGGTTGCATGTTCTTGGAGCGTTGTATCACTTGCTCGTCCTACGCGATCAAACGGTGCAACGCATGAT
>NZ_JAKNQQ010000017.1 GCF_022662475.1 Sphingomonas sp. TREG-RG-20F-R18-01 | reverse complement strand
CAGGCGCTCATTGCCGATGACATTGTAGGCCTATGCCATCCGCAAGCAGACCCAGCCGATCCTTGGCCGCGCTTGATCAATTGATCATCAGGCGGGAGATCAACCTAGCCCGGCTTGAGGAACAGCTTGAAAGGTGTGCCGTGTCCGGCGCGGGGCGGCAGGCCATTGAAACAGCAATCTCGATCGCAAAGGTCGCGCTGGAAAGATTGGGGCGAAAGCGAGCCGCTGTCGTCATGGGTGATCTGTGACCGCTTTCGCCCAATGGCTAACCTAATCCTTCAACGTGTAACACCTACAGAAACGAGATATCGGCCGATCTGCTCCTGGCCCTGCGCGACTGTCACTTCTGCACCGAAGAACGGATTACCGTGCGAGACCTGCTCGGCAGCAATCGTGATCGCGCTAGATATAGCCGCCTTCCATGCCTCGATGTTGTCGCGCGCTTCCTGCTCCCCTGTCTGGAAGACGTGCTCGTTGACAGTGGTGACTGTGTAGCTCGGCATAGTGCCACGACCGTAATTCACACGATCGTACGGCACCATAACGTCGATTAATCAGCGCCGAAGCTCTGGGAAACGCGCGGCTCCCACCAAACCCGGCAAATCTTAAACCCCGATCCTTTTCGAGAACGGCAGCTATCGCTAATTGCCTCCTTAAAGCTGCCTGTCCGCTCCCCACAAACCCGGTCATTCCTGATGCAAAAATCAAAAGTTTTGCATCAAGGTCGTAGCACTAAGCCGCCGGTCGGCTGGCCGTCAGCGATTAGGCTGACGTGTGCTTTCGCTGGCGCAATATTCTTTAACCTCTGCCTCCGGTGAGGTTACGCGGCAATAGCGAAAGTGGCTGCTTCATCGGGGGCGAAGAAGCCGTGATATTCGAAGGTTTGTTCGGAGGACGTCATCATCGCATTCGCGTCAGCCGAGTTAAGCATGGCGAGCGTCGAGGGCCGATTGGTAACAATCCGCCAATCGAGGGCTCCCACCGGCGGACCTTTAATCGCCTGCTTAAGCGCAACGAGCAATGTGGCAGGCGCCGGTGTATGAATCGCGAAGCCCTCATTGGCAAAAGCGGCCTCGCCGACGCCCAACAGGGCGCAAACGGTTTCCTTAGTTACGGTATCTTCTACGCCAGCATTGCGCGCGGCATCGATCAATAGGCGTGTTTCGCGGTCAAAGGGGCGCGTTGTTAACTGCAAAGACCGGCTGATCGGAGGACCATGCCTCTGGCGGACATGATTTGCCCGCCGGACCGATGGTGGCAAGGGGATTTATCTCAGCCGGGTATATACGACACACCCGTGGCCGACCCTCATAGCCGCCACACCGCATGTCCGCAAGTAGATAAGGACAGGCTCCCGAAAAAGCGCCCACAAACGTCATGCGTATGCGGACCGGAAGCGTACCACTGCTGGCGGGGAAGCTGCGTTGCCAGTTATAATTGTCACGCTGCGTCTGGTGTTGCCCGTCCGGCCAGACGGAAGCCTCACATAGTAATTGCACGTCACCGCCGCGGGTCAACCACGTGATCGCCTCGTTTGCGGACATGGGCAATTTCAGATTGTGGCAGCAACGGCCGCACATGGTGCAATCGAAATGGATCGTCATCAGCGAAAATTCCACGCAACAGGGGGAGCACTTCCCGCCGATTTCGCCAAACTGACCAAGTATGGTAAACAAATTATAAACGTGGCGGTAGATCGGTTTGATGCAAAAATCACAAGTTTTGCCTCAGGCCGGGAATGGCGGAAATCCGGGCGCTTTCGTGATGCATATATGCGATGCACAATGGTCGCATGATCTACGGCTATGCGCGCGTCTCCGCCACCGGCCAGGACCTCACCCATCAGTTCGCCCAGCTCCTCGCCGCTGGCTGCGTCAAGGTCTACCAGGAGAAGGCCAGCGCCGCGTCGGCCGAGCGGCCCAAGCTCAAGCGCGCGATCGGCGCGCTCGGCCTGCGACAGTATAGCTTTCGACTGTATCGGCCATTCCACGCAGCTGGAGGTGCCGATCGCTGCCCTGCCGGGGGGCTCGTCCTTCTGCAGTCCCGCTTATCGATCAGCCGATTGACCGGGCCATGCGGAGGTGCTTGCGTAATACTGGCAGCGTCTGCCTGGCGAGATTGCGCACTTCGGCTGGATCCTTGCTGGCAGCTTCCTCCGCGAAATCGCGAATATCCTTCTGATGATCCTCTGTCATGTAACGGCCGAACTCGCGATCGAACGCGACGCCATGCATGCCCTGCAGTTTAGCGTATTCCGTCTGCGCCTCATCCGACATTTCTGCGGGCACGACAATTTGGTGCTTTGCTGCGATGGGAACGGCCTGATCCTTTCCCTTGGCGTGCTCGCGCTGCAGCATCACGCCGAAGGACTTCACCCTTGCGCTTTGACCCTGCCTGGCCGCGAGTGAGCCCAGCTTCATTTCCGAATTGTCACCCTTGATCGCTTTGGTCAGGAATTCAGACGTATCCGCAAACGCTGGCGCCGACGTGATCGTTGTTACTGCCAATCCTGTAAGCACCCACTTCATCGCACGCATGACTACCTCCTGAAGCTAGTAACGCCCAAGCGTTCGGTAATCAGAAATGTTCCCGGCTCGCCCAAACAAGCGAACCTGGGCACTTCCTGCCGTTGCAAAAGGGAACCCTTTCGCAACGGTGTTATTGCTGAGGTGGCGCTACATATCGGCCAATGAAGAGGATCATGTTGGTGCGCTTATCGACAAGAAGGAAAAGAAAGGGCTTATCGACACGGAATATGAGCGGCGGCGGTGGGGGCGGGATTCTGCGCCCGGTCACCACTACATCCATCATTACAGCAGTTGCGGCAGCGGCTTCCGACCCCTGCTCGTCAACGTCGAGGTAGGTTTGATGGATGACCTTCTTGATCTTCAATCCTATCGCGCCAGGTACTTCGCCGGGGTATGGTCGATAGCCATGCCCGAGAAGTCGGCCTCGTCTCCAAATGCTGTTTTGGCACCTAGTGCCTTGAGAGGCTCAACAAGATCGCCGCGCCACTCCAGATGCATTTTCGGTAAAGTAAGGACGGTGTCTTGAGGGTAAGCGCCATCGAGATCACTGATCCAACGTGCCAACTTTTCGGCGGTCAGCCCTTCCTCGAGGTGCGGTAATTCAGGGCGAGCCGTTTCGGTCCAGCCGATTTGATCCTAGTAACCTTCGCAACCTCCGGTGAATCACAAACTGGTGAAATCGCTCAACCTGATTTTTTATTGGGCTCCTAGAAGCCCACTTGGTCGCCTCCCTTGAGCTCGAGTATCTCGCGCGCCTCTGCCGGCGTCGCGACTTCGAGCCCAAGACCTTCGATAATCTTGCGGGCTTGCACGACCTGAGCAGCATTGCTCTCAGCCAGCTTCCCTGCGCCAATCCAGAGCGAATCCTCGAGGCCGACGCGAACATTGCCGCCCATCGCTGCCGCCATAGCGACGACCTGCATCTGCGCCTTGCCGGCGGCCAGCGCGGACCAGCGGTACTGATCACCAAACAGGCGGTCGGCGGTGCGCTTCATATGCATGACTTCGTCTGGGTGGGACCCGATCCCGCCGAGAAGGCCGAAGACCGTCTGAATGAACAGTGGCGGCTTCACGAAGCCCTCGGCCAGAAAGTAGGCCAGATTGTGGAGATGACTCGTGTCATAGCACTCGAACTCGTACCGGGTGCCGGTCTCGTTCAGCGTCTCCAGTACAATCCGGATGTCCTTGAACGTGTTTCGGAAAATGATGTCGTCGGTGCTCGCTAACATCGCTGGCTCCCACTCGTGCTTGAACTCCTTGAAGCGCTTCAGCATCGGGAAGAGCCCGAAGTTCATCGAGCCCATGTTGAGGCTGGCGACCTCCGGCTTCCAGTGGGCCGCAGGCCGGATCCGCTCATCGACGGTCATGCCGGGCGCGCCGCCGGTGGTTATGTTGCACACGACATCGGAGCGCTGCTTAATCGAACGCAGGAATGGCTCAAACGCGGCCGGCGACTGGTCGGGCTTGCCGTCGTTCGGATTGCGGGCATGCAAATGGACGATGGCGGCGCCCGCTTCGGCGGCGCCGACGGCTGCGTCCGCGATCTCCTCCGCTGTCACGGGCAGATATGGCGACATGGACGGCGTGTGGATCCCCCCAGTTACGGCGCACGTGATAATCACCTTCTTCGACGACATCTGACTCTCCTACTGGCCGCACAAATTTCTACGGCGCCATAATATATTTATTGCACCGGATAATCGAGAGTGCCAGACCTTTTGCTAACGATAGCGAAATTAGGTGAGGCAATGACAGCGGACCGCACGGAAACCCTTTTAGGTGCGGGCGCCGCGCCGCAGGTCGCGCTAAGCGCCAGCACGATGATGACGGACGGCGAACCTACCGAAACGAGGACGCTATCGTGACCCGCACGATCGCGGTTCCGAACCTGGCTCTGGACTTTTTCTCCGCCGAAAGTTTGGCCGAACCCTTTGCGGACTATGCAGTGCTGCGCGACGCGGGACCGGTGGTACGGCTCGCGCGACCCGAGGTGCATGCGATCGGTCGCTTCGTCGACGTTCAGGCCGCCCTGCGGGCACCGGACGTGCTTATCAGCGGCGGAGGCGTCGGCTTCAGCGACGTCTTCAATGCACCAAAGGGAATGAACGTCATCCAGTCGGACGGCGATCTCCACCGTCGGCTTCGGGGGACGGTAACGCGACCGCTCTCCGCTGCCCGCCTGCGCGAAGTCAGGCCCGAGCTGAAGGCGATGATTAAAACCCGCGTTGCCTCACTTGTCGGGCGGGGCTGGTTCGATGGGATGTCCGAGCTCGCGCGCTTCCTCCCGGTGGAGGCCGTCTCGCACTTCGTCGGCCTGCCGACGGTCGGTCGCGAGCGGATGCTGGAATGGGCGGCCGCGGCGTTCAACCTGATCGGACCTAATCAGGACGCTGCCGACATCACGTCGATGCGCGAGGGTTTCGGATTCATGGCCGGTCTCAGCGAAGAAACCGTGCGCGACGGAAGCTGGGCGGGTGAATTGTTCGCATCCGCCCGCGCGGGTCGCCTATCCATGCAGGAGGCGATGGCCGCGATCAGTGCTTACGTCATCCCGAGCCTCGACACGACTATTCTTGCAAAAGGCCATCTGCTGGCGAACCTGGCACGGAACCCGGACCAGTGGGCCATTTTGCGGGAGCGCCCCGAGCTCGCACCCGCCGCCGTCCTGGAAGGGGTGCGCCGCGACTCGGTCATCCGCTGGTTCTCCAGGGTCGCCGCAAGCGACTACACGGTGGACGGGGTGATCGTGCCGGAAGGGTCACGCGTCATGCTGCTCTACGGCTGCGCCAACCGCGACGAGCGCCGGTACGAAAATCCCGACCGTTTCGACGTGACGCGCGACGCGCGCGACCATCTGGCGTGGGGCACGGGTCCGCACATGTGCGCTGGCATGCATCTGGCGCGCATCGAGATGGAGGTGCTGCTGGAGGCATTGCTGGAAGCCGACGTAAAGCTCGAGGCTGGCGAGCCCGAGCTCGGCTCGAACAGCGGCCTTTACGGCTACTCCAAGCTCCCGATGCGGCTTGAGTGCGCATGACGCGAACGACGAAAGGATCCTGCCAATGTCGATGTCATTGCTCAACCGCGCGAGCCCGTGCCCGTGCTGCGCCTATTCGAACGCGCAGTCGATCTCCGCATTCTCGCCCCTCTCGTTCCTGCGACGAGGACATGGACACACAAGTGCAAACCTCCGCGCGCAGGGCGATCAGGCAGCTGCGGTAGACCTCCACATAGCCGGCGTTACGGTCGTCGATCCGCGCAATGGGCGAAAGTCGCCCAGCATGACAATCGTCTGCAGGCTGGGACGCATCGTAGCCGTGTTGCCGACCGGCCCTGCGCCGGTCGCGTCATCCGTTGAGAGGGTCGATGCCACGGGGCTGTTCGCGGTCCCCGGCTACAACGACATGCACAGCCACGTGCTGGAACTCGACGATCCCTCCGGCAGCCTAGCTCTGATGCTCGCCGAGGGCGTCACGGGGTTTCGCCAGATGTCCGGGTCCCCCGCGCTGCTCGCGCGGCGTCGCGCGGGCACGCTTCCCATCGGGCGGGCGGCGCCGCAACTCCTTCAGACACCTGGTTCAATCCTCACGCCATTCAACGCCGGATCGCCGGATGCAGTGCGGGAGGAGGTCCGGAAACAGAAGGGGCAGGGCGCGGACTTCATCAAGATGGGCTTTGCCAACCCGGACGCGTTTTTCGCCGCCCTCGAGGAGGGGCGGCGGATCGGCATACCGGTGCTTGGCCATCTCCAGGAGGGAACCGACCCGGTCGAAGCCACCGCGGCCGGTTTTCACTCAATCGAGCACCTTGGTCCCGGTAGTACCGTATGGGTGCGCTGCTCGGACGACGAAGCCGAGCTACGGGCCGAAAGCTACCGACGCGAAGTGATCAAGCTACCGCCCTTCAAAATCCCCTTCATGGAACAGATCATCATGAAGCGCTTTGGCCGGATGCTGGTTAATCCCTCCGCATTCTCCAAAGAGGAGGATGTGGATCGGCTGGGACGGGCCGTAGCAGGTTTCCGAGAGGACAAGGCTGGCGAGATGGCATCCCGCTTTGTCGCCGATGGAAGCTGGCAATGCCCCACGCTGGTCAGAATCCGTACCCAGACATTCGCGGACGACGCGCAGTACGAGCGCGACGAGATGCTTGAGTATTTGCCTCGTAAAAGCGTGCGGCAGTGGCGCGAGGTGACCCAGGTCTGGAAGGCGCGGCCCGACCGTGTGCGGCGTACATACCGGGAGACTTATCCACGGCAGCTCCAGCTGACCAAATTGCTGTTCGAGGCGGGCGTGAAGATGATCGTGGGGACCGACGGCGGATCCTATCTGGGTCCGGGACTCACGTTGAAACAGGAATTTGAGGAGCTGAGCGACGCCGGGATTACGCCACTCGAGATCCTGCGGATGGCGACGATAAACGCCGCCGACTATCTTGGTCGAAGTGATGAGATTGGGGTGATCGAAAGCGGGTATAAAGCGGACTTCGTACTGCTCGACGCGGACCCGCTCCTGCGTGTTGAGAACCTGCACTCGATCGCAGGCGTGGTGCGCGGTGGATTCCACTTTCCGCGGCGGGATCTGGACGACATGAAAGCGCGCGTCGCGAGGGGCAACGGCTATCTGTCCTGAATACCGAACGGCCGGGCGGTACGGTAACCGCCCGGCCGGCCGCCGGTCCCAGCCCGACGATTCCTAGAACTTAGCGCCCACCCGAACCCCGATCGTGCGTGGATTGCCGTGGAAGCAGGTGACCGCCTCGGACTTGCCCGGAACATCGAGCGCGCCAAGCTGCGGCCCGAAGGGCAGATAGCCCTCGTTGACGCAGTAGTGGTGATCGGTGAGGTTCGAGCCGAACACCGCGAGCGAGTACCGGTCGCCGGGTGAGAAAATCGACAGACGGGCCGACAGCAGCGCGTAGGCTTTCTGAACGGTGATTGGGCTGTTGTCGATCACTGCATTGAGGTTCTGCGCACTGTTGGAGCTAACGTCGGCGCGGAGTGCGGCGCGGAAGCCGTTGGCAAACTCGTTGCGGAACTCGATGCCTTCGCTGGTCGACCAGACGGGCGAATAGGTCGGCCGGGTGCCGGTCAAGTTCTGCACGCCAGTCTGCCACGGAAGGGGCGGCGCGTTCTGATAGTCCCTGAACTTGTTGTCGTTGTAGGCAACGGCGGCGTTGATGCGGAACCATGAAGTGGGGGCGGCGGCGAACTGCGCGTCGACCCCCTGGCTACGGATCGAGCCGACGTTACGGATCAGCGAGGCGACGCTGGTCAATGCGCGCTCCTGGAAGCCATTGACGTCCATGCGATACGCCGTGACGTTGGCGGTTAGGGCGCGGTGGAAGAACTGTGTCTTGAAGCCAACCTCGTAGTTCTTGACCGTCTCCGGACCGTAATCGCGCAGGTTGCCGAGGGCGATGTTTGACGCGCCGGAGTTGAAGCCGCCCGCTTTGAAGCCGGTCGAGTAGGTGGCGAACAGAAGGATGTCGCGCGTCGGCTTCCAGTCGAGGTTGGCCCGCCCCGTGAAGCGCCCGTCCGAGTAATTCAGCGGGCTGTTTTCGTTGGTCCCGAATACGGCGGCCGGGTTAACGCGAGCGCTAAAGAAAGTGGCATCCTTGTGCTCGTGCGTGTACCGGCCACCAACGGTTAAGTCGACTTTAGGAAGCACTTCAAGGGTTGCCTGACCGTAGCCAGCATAGCTTGTCGTCTCCTGCGGATACCGCTGATAAAAAGCGGACATCTGAGGACCGGCAAGGCAGGCCGGCACCAGGGGCGGCGCGAAATTGGCAACCGCCAAGGTGCAGTAGCTGCCGCGCAAATTGTAGTCCTGGTCGAGGTGGAACGCCTCTTGGAAGAAGTAGAGTCCTGCGACGAAGTTCAACCGGCCGCCTAGCAAGCGGTCTTTCGGCGAGACAACTTGAAACTCGTGGTTCTGGCTTTTACTTTCGTAATCGAAGTGGCGATAAAGTAGCGGCACCGGAAGGAACGTCACCTCGCCGTCCTGCTCGCTCGCCCGCCAGTGACGATAGCTGTTGATGAGCTTGAATTCAAAACCACTGTCTGTGCTGAAATTTAGGGTGCTGGATACGCCAAAATGATAATCATCGATCCGGGCAGTCGAAACGTCCTGCTTGGAGCTGTTGCTATCGATGCCGATCGTCGGAAGGTTACCGCGAAGCACTCGCGTGAGATTGGTAAGGATGGTCGGCGTGACCGACGACGGGATGATCGAGATATTGTACCAGGCATCCCCAGTCTGCGTTGAATAGTCGGTACGGACGATCCAGCTGAGGTTGGGATTAAACTGGTAGCGCGCAGTCAGACGTAGACTGATCGTATCGATGCCACCGAAGCGCCTGCCGGTCGGGTCCTGATGCCAATATCCGCCAAACTTCTCGCCAAGCCCTGCGAAGCGGATCGCGAACTTGTCGTTGAAGGGAAGATTGGCGACCACCTCGCCCCGGTATCGCTCTCCGGTTCCCGCCTCAAAGGCGGCGCTGCCCTCGAGTTTGTTTGTCGGCAAAGCGGTGGTGATGCTGATCGCCCCGACCGAGGCGTTGCGGCCAAAGAGTGTCCCCTGCGGCCCGGACAGAACCTCCAGACTTTGCACATCGACGAGGGTTGAGTTCAACGACCCCGCGCGAGGCACGTACACGCCATCCAGATAGGTAGCGACGCTCGGTTCGATTGCGCTGTTGCCGAACGCTCCGAGGCCTCGGATGCTGTTCCGAGCTGCGACAGTCCCGGGTGCGGAGCCGAATTTATAAGTGGGGACCAGCTTCGTAAGGTCTTGGACCGAGTTGACCCCCGAATCGCGTAAGGCCGCGCCGCTGAACGCTTGGATAGTGATCGGGACGTTTTGAACGTTTTCCGACCGCTTTTGAGCGGTGACGATGATGTCCTCGAGGCCGCTCGGCGGCGGGGGCGCATTAACCGGTGTCGGATTCGGCGTGTTGTCGCTGCTGCTGGTCTGAGCCTGGGCCTGGGCTGTGACGGATGGCGCTGACTGCACGGGTGCCGCTTGAGCGTATGCCTGTGAGGAGGTTCCGGAGAGAGCCGCGCAGAGAATAGCCGTGCTGCGTCCGAACGCGGCATTGCCAGCGTTTCGACCGAATTTCCGACGGACATTGCTCATGATCGTTCCTCCCCTGTTGATCGGCAAGTCCCGAACGGGCTCGACCTTATTTCCCACTCATGCCAAACACGCTAATCCTGTGCAATATCTTTTTTCACCGTTATATTTGCTGAACAGCGCGAATCGCTATGATCGATTACGGTGTCGGTCTTGCAGCGGTGCTAGCGATGTCCAGCCTCAAACTGCGAACGCTTCCGCCGGTACCGAATACAGCACGTCCGCCCTGGCAGTCGCAGCGGCCTTTAGGCCGAGCGCCTCGGGCACGATCTGCGCCACGTAAAACGTGCACGCTGCGCGCTTCATAGTGGAGAAGATGTCGTCACCCGTCGCCACCCGCCCGGAACGCTCCATCAGCCACCCACAGGTCGCGACCGACAGCATCGTAAGGAACGGATAGCTGGCAGCAAGCTTGTCGTCGGCGTCAAGGCTCGCCATGCCGCGGCCGACTTCGTCGCACGCGTCGATCAGCGTCACGAGCCCCGGATCCTCGGCGTCGGCCTTCAAATCGGCAATTAGCTGCGCAAACACGCCGCCATTTGCCATGGAGAGCTTGCGCCCGACGAGGTCGGCGGCCTGGATGCCGTTGGTACCTTCGTAAATGGGGGTGATGCGCGCATCGCGGAAGAACTGCGCAGCGCCGGTCTCCTCGACATAGCCCATCCCGCCATGCACCTGGATGCCGAGGCTGGCGACTTCGTTACCAAGATCGGTGCCGTGCGCCTTGGCGAGTGGGGTGAGGATCTCGAGCCGGTCCTGCGCGCCCGCCTCGCCGAGCGCGGCGCGGTCGACGTGCCCCGCGGCATAATAGACGAGCGCGCGCGCCGCCTGGGTCTGCGCCTTCATCCGCAGCAGCATCCGGCGGACGTCGGGATGCTCGACGATGCGGACCGACGCCTTGTTGGGCGAGCCGGCGCGCGCCGACTGCACGCGCTCGAGCGCATAGTGGACCGCCGCCTGCGTAGCGGCTTCCGCGACTTGGACGCCCTGCAGCCCAACGTTCAACCGCGCATTGTTCATCATCGTGAACATCGCGCGGATTCCGCCGAACTCGCCACCGATCAGCTCGCCGATGCAATCGTCAGTGTCGCCGAACGAAAGCACGCAGGTCGGAGAGGCGTGCAGGCCCATCTTGTGTTCGATCGACACGACGCGGACGTCGTTGAAGTCGCCCGGAGTGCCGTCGTCCTTCAGCCGGTATTTCGGCACGAGGAACAACGAGATCCCCTTGGTCCCGGCCGGCGCGCCCGGCGTGCGCGCGAGGACGAGGTGGACGATGTTGGGCGCCATGTCGTGGTCGCCGAACGAGATGTAGATTTTGGTGCCCTTGATGCTCCACTTGCCGTCGCCGAGCGGCGTCGCCGTCGAGCGCAACGCGCCGACGTCGGAGCCCGCCTGCGGCTCGGTCAGGTTCATCGTACCGGTCCATTCGCCGGTCGCGAGATGCGGTAGGTACAGCGCATGCTGCTCCGGCGAGCCGTGATGCACCAACGCCTCGATCGCGCCGACGGTCAGCGTCGGCGCGAGCGCGAAGCCCATGTTTGCGCTGCCGAGCGTATCAAGCACCGCAGTCTGAATCGCGAACGGCAGGCCCTGCCCACCGAACGCTTCGGGAACGCCGATTGTGCCCCAACCGCCCTCGACATAATCGTGATACGCCTGAACGAAGCCGTCCGGCATCACCACGCCTTCCGGGGTCCATTTCGCGCCGACCGTGTCGCCGGCGCGCAGGAGCGGAGCCCATTCGCCTGCCGCGAGCTGCCCGACGCCTTCAAGCACGGCATCGACCACGTCGTTACTTGCGGCGGCGAAGCGTTCGGTCGCGGCGAGGTCGGCGACGCGCACGATGTGATCGAGTACGAAGCGCTGGTCGGCGGTGGCTGGGGTGAACGGCATCTGCACTCCTGGAGAAATGGTCGTTGCCAGCCATGCGCTGGTTGCGATTGAAAGAAAAAGGGACGCCGAAGGCGTCGGAAAAACTCGGGGCACAGGTCGCTCAGCGCGAAGTCTGATCAGCCAGGGCTCGACTTTAGTGCCCGCGATCCGGCGCGCCTGTCCGAAACGATCACACCGCCTTTGACCACGATGACCGGCCGCAGGAAATTCCAATAGCCCTCTAGCGGATTTCCGGAGAGCATTAGTAGATCAGCCAGCTTGCCCGTCTCAATCGTGCCGCGATCCGCGGCGTGTTCGACGAAGGCGGCAGAGCCGGGTCCGATCATGCGGACCAGATCGGTTGCGGAAAAGACGAGGCTTAGCGTTCCGAGCTCGTGCGCGAGTCCGGCGGTGGGATCGAAGCTCGTGTCCGACGAGTAGGCGACGGTGACACCGTTGTCGTACAGCGTGCGCAGATTGACCGGGAATTTTCCGGCGGCCTGTCCACGATCCTCTGCCGATGGACTACCGCCGGGCCAAGGCTTCCCGTCACGGGTCGTCGGCCGGTTGTCCTGGTTAAACACGCCGAAAACGGGCGAACCGACGCCCGTGGACGAGGCGACCATGGCCCCTGCGGTAGCGATTTCCTTCGCCTCGGCATCGGTCATGAAGGCATAATGCGAGGAGTGGACGAGGCGCCGCGCGCCCAGCCGCACCGCAGCCACCTGCGCGGTCGGGCTGACCGCGTGGATCTGGACGGGAACGCCTAGTCGACGCCCCTCATCGAGCGCGGCGGCGACGTTGCGCGTCTCCTGCTCGGTCGGCTTGAACGGCCACTGCGTGTCAACCGTCATCGACGCGATTGTCGGGTAAGGGATCTCGCCGATCGAGTCCGTCCCGGCCGCGTGATCGGCATCGATCGCCGCGCGGATCTGAGGCTCGCTCATCGTTCGCGTCGCGCCGAGCGCTGGGATCGCCCACGCGCCCGCGATGATCCGTGGCCCCTTTATCACGCCCGTGTCGACAAGATGCTTTAGCGCCAAGATACCGACGCGGTCGTCGCCGCCCGATTGAACCGTAGTCACGCCGGATGCCAGGAGCGCGGTCATCTGACCGGGCGCATCGTCGCGAAGGAACCTGTCGAGATCAGGTCCGCCGCCGTGGATCAGCGGCGGGATCAGATGCCGGTGAGCGTCGATGTATCCGGCGATTACGGTCATCCCCGTAGCGTCGATCCTGCGCCCCCGAACCACATGGTCGGTGCCGCTCAGGACAGCATAGATCCGACCTCCTCGGACCTCCACCGAACCGTGTTCGATCACCTTGCCGGTGCCGACGATAATGCGGGCGTTCGACAGCACAAGGTCCTGAGCGCTCGCTGAACCCGCTGGTAAAGCTAGCAGGATCGTAGCAAGACCAAGCCCTATCTCTCGCGGCTTCGGTATTTTCCGCGTTATGAGAACACGAGAGCCGGTACCGAACTGCAGCAAGCGACGCATGGACGAGCTTTCCTCAATCGACGGATTTAATCCGGTATGTCCGGATACATTACAGCCAGAAAAATCTATTTTGACGGTATTCCCAGGGGCGTTGATTTGCGGGGTCCACTTAGAGCACCCCTTGAACGCGCGCTCGACTACCTGCCGTCAGGCACTGTCCTGCCGCTCCGCGGCGATCAGCGCATCCATGCGTCGCCTCACCTTGACGGCGCCTTCGTCCGTCCGAAGAAGCGCCGGTCGCAGCGACCAAAAGTCCGCATCGCCGATCCGCTCCTGCTGCGCGGCGATCATTGGCTCGTCCTCGGTCGCAAAGATACGCGCACGCGTCACACGGATCAGCTCGTTGAGTTCGGTATCATCGACACCAAAATTCCGAGTCGAAGCAAAGAAGTAGTGCGTTGTCCCCGCTGTCTCGGGTGTAAGAATGTGAACGTTGTCAACGTTGAGCGCCCCCAGCCGTGGCTGGCCTGTTGAGACCGCGCCACTTACAAGCTTCATTACGCCTGGGGCGCTCCAATCAACTTCCGACCAGCTATCAACCCGCGCGGTCTCGGCGGCCATAAATTTCGCAAAAATCGGGGTCGGCACGTCGTCGAATACGTGCCAGTGGATTCCAATGACGCCGTCTTCACGCTCGGTCACCTTCGCACGCGTACGACTGATCGATCCACCGCCTAGCGTGTCCGGATGGAGGTAATCCGTGTGCGAAAGATCGAGGATGTTGTCGACGAAGAGCTGGTAATGTCCCTTGCCGTTGACATATCCATTGTTGAAGGCGGTCTCAGCCACTGAAGACAGAAACGACAAGTCCGTGATACGGGAGGGATCAGCCAACTGCGTGTCGCCCATCCAGATCCAGATCGCCTTATGCGCGTCGACCACGGGGTAGCTGCGCACGTCGAGCGCGCGAACCACCGGGCCATGCGGGTTGCGCACGCAGGCGCCCGTCCCGTCGAAGCCAAGGCCGTGATAGGCGCAGACCACCTCCGCACCTTCCACAACGCCCCGGCTTAGCGGTGCGAAGCGATGGGGACAGCGGTCGAACAGCGCGTGTACCGCGCCGCCTTGCTCCCTGTACAGGAAGACGGGTTCGTCAAGCAGGGTCCGGGCAAGGCCTTTCCCGGGAACCAGCTCGTCGGCCCATGCCGCCATGTACCATGTGTTTCGGAGGTAGTTCATTAGACCTCTCTCTCAGTCGATCGGTGGAAGGCGAGCGCGAGACCGGCAAGCAGCGCGAAGCCGCCGAACAAGACCGACACTGTCGCGCGTTCGAACCCGACGGCGAACAGCCATCCCGCGCCGAGTGGTGCAACGGCGCTGGCTACACGCCCCGTCCCGATTACGAACCCACTCCCGGAGGCACGCGAAGCGTCGTCGAAGCCGCGCGCCAGTACTGCGTAGAAGCCCGCGGACGTTGCGAAGATCAAGAATCCCAAAATACCCGCCGCGAGCAGCAACACCGGCAGGGCGGCCGGAAGCGCGCCGAATGCCACGAGGACCACGCCGAGAACAGAGACCGCGATGGCGGTCAGTCGTTCCGGCCCGTACCGGCGTGCAACGGAGCCCATCACTAGACCACCCACGATCCCAAAAAGACTGAGAGTCGCTGAAACCAGGCTTCCCTGCGACGGAGTGAAACCCGCTTCGCTGACGAGTTGCGGCAGCCAGCTCAGCACATAATACACTACCGCTGCGGCAAGGATATTGACGATAGCAAGGCGGGCCGTCGAGGCGAGCCGATCGGCAGAGAAAACGCCGGCATAGCCGCGGACCCTCGGCGAGGTCGGCGGCAGTTCGGCAAGCGACGAGTGGTCGAACTTTGCAAGGAGCGCGTTCACGCGCGCGAGAGCGTCGGATCCGCCACGCGCAAGAAGGAACGCCGGCGATTCCGGCAGCAGTGCCGCAACTGTTACCAGCATCGCCGTTCCTATCGCCGCGCCTGCGACGAACACCGCCGGCCATCCCGACGATCGCAGCAGTGCGGCCGCGAGCAGGCCGCCGGCCAAGCCGCCGGCTGGATAACCGGTCGCCATCGCCGCGAGCGAGAACGAACGCCAGCGCGCATTCGAGAACTCGGCCGCCGCCGGAGCGATTACCGCCACACACGCACCGATGCCGAGGCCGGTACAGACACGCCACATCGCAAGCTGCGCGACGGTCGCGGCGGTGGCGCAGAGGAGCGATCCGATCGTCATCAGGAGCAGGCTTAGCAGGACCATTCGACGACGGCCGAAGACGTCCGCGAGCGGCGCCAGCAGGAACGACCCAAGCGCCATTCCCGCCAGACCGCTCGACAGCACCACGCCTAGCGCCACTTTGCCAACGCCCCAGTCGTGCGAGATCGCCGGCGCGGCGAACGTCACGGACAGCACGTCGTAACCGTCGAGGGCGGAGAGCGCGACTGTAAGGGCCACCGCCCGCACCTGCGCCCGGCTCATCGGAGCGTCGTCCAGCTGACGGCGAAGCCCATCGCAGGCGTTGGCAGCGGTCACGCGGCGGACACGCTGTCCCGCAGTCCGGTCGCATGCGCGAGCGCATCCGTCCAACACGCGCCCCGCCACGCTACGTGCTGGTCGGGACGCACTAGTGCCAAGGGGGCGCCGTAGAGCCGCTCGACGTCCACTCCTTCCGGGCGGACGACGGTGAACGGCACGCTGAGCCGGCCCGCCTGGCCAACGGCCCGGTCTACCTCTGCACCATCAACGCCCTCCGCGACGATGAGCGAAAAGCCCTGTCCAAAAAGGTCGTAAAGCGAGCGTCCGTCGGGGAGCCAGGCGTGCGGCGCCAGACACCCAGGGTGTCCTGAGGGACTATAGATCTGGCTGTCGTGCACGGGCGCGGGGGTTCCGTCGTCTGCAATCACGGGCGATTTCCCGTAGCAAAGCCCGAGCACTGTGCCGAGGGTATGAAACTCGCGCGCCTTGCTAGCCTGAACGCCCGCGCCGACCTTCGCGCGTATGGCCTCACCCCGCGGACTATCTTCCTCGATCTCGGGAGGAGGCAGAGCCACGTAAATCGCGTAGTTCGCCATCGCCTCATCGATTACCGCGCGGTGTACCGGTCGGCGTTCCGCCTCGTAGCTATCGATAAGCGCCTGTCCACCCCAGCCCTTCAGGACAGCGGCGATCTTCCAACCCAGATCGACGCCGTCGCCGACGCCCATGTTCATGCCATAGCCGCCTGCTGGCGGATGGATGTGGCAGGCGTCGCCGGCGAGAAGGATGCGACCTTGCGCATACTTGTCCGCGAGCAGTTCGCTCGCCGTCCAGCTGTCGGCGCTCACGACTTCGACGGGCACGTCAATGCCGGTGCGTTCGTGGATGAGAGCCGCTGCATCTTCTTTGGAGAGTGAGGTTCCAGGCTTGGCGCCGCCCGGGTTAAAGAACCAGAGATCGCCCTTGTCCATCGGTCCTACTGCGCTGAAGCCGTCCTTCCCGATCTGCCAGTAGATGGCAGCAGGTCCGAAACCATGCGCCTCGCTCATCCCGGGCGCGCGAAAGATGATATTGTAGTGATGCGACAGGCCGTGCCGCCCCTCTAGCTTCGCGCCGATCAGTTCGCGCACCGCGCTCCGGCCCCCATCCGCGCCGATCAGGTATTTCGCGCGAACCTCGAACTCGCCGTCCGCGTCCGTCCGCAAAGTCGCCGTCACGCCTTCGTCAGACTGCGTCGCCGTAACGAACCCGGTCTCGAAGCGCACCTCGACGCCCGGCAGCTCGCGGACCCTTTCCAGCATCACCGTCTCGAGCCGGTACTGCGGAACCCACTGCGCGTGCTCGGGATAGCGCTCATCGCGCTCGGGCGACGCGTTGAAGGCGTTCGCGAACCGGGCGAGCTCGTGTCCGCCCGCACCAAGCCGCGTAAGGAAGACCATGTTGTTGGGATAGTCCACACCAAACGGAGCTTCGGCGGCAAGCCGTTCCGCTATCCCCCAGCGTCGTAGGTGGGACCGCGTCCGCACGTTCGTCGTCTTGGCCCTCGGCGCCGCGCCCACGCGTGGGTTGCGCTCGATCAGAAGCACTTTCACCCCGCGAGAACCCAGCTCGATCGCGGCCGCAAGACCCACGGGACCCGCGCCCACTACCAGTACGTCCGTCTCGATCGCGTGCACCGTTCTAATCCTTCTCTCGACCATTTCGGCGACGATCACGCTCGCTGCGCGACCACTTTGTTTTCGATGGCGCCAATACCTTCAATCTCACAGCGAACGACGTCCCCTGCCTTGAGGAAGCTAGGCGGCGTCATTGCGATCCCGACACCATCCGGCGTGCCCGTCGCAAGCAGGTCACCGGCGTCGAGCGTGAAAGCGGTAGAGAGGTACGCGATCTGGTCCCACAAATCGTAGACGAGTTCGCTGGTGTTCCCGTCCTGACGCGGCTCGCCGTTGACGAAGGAGCGCAGCCGAAGAGCATGGGGGTCGGAGATCTCGTCCGCAGTGACAATCCACGGACCGATCGGACCATGGGTGTCGAACGATTTGCCGATGGTGAAGGTAGGGGAATGCCGCTGCCAATCGCGCGCCGAAACGTCGTTGCAGACCATGTAGCCGAACACGTGATCTTTGGCCTGCTCGCGAGACACGCGCTTGGCGCTTTTACCGATGACAACACCCAGCTCGACCTCGTAGTCCAGTTGCTCGGAAACCCCCGGGTCGGTGTCGTCGAACGGGCCGACCACGCAACTCGTTTGCTTGTTGAACCAGAACTGGTTGGTCGGCACGGGCTGGCCGAGCCGCTTTGCCTCCTCGATATGTTTGCGGTAGTTCATCCCGATGGCGAGGAACTTGCCCGGCCGTTCCACAGGCGCAAGCAGACGATGCTCGGCTAGGGGTCCATGCGCCGCAGCCGTTGTCAGCACCGCCTGGACCGCATCGAGCGCCTCGGCACCCCCCTCGATGATCGACAGCATCGTTGGATACTTGTCGGCGAGCGGTGAAAGGCTGACAACGTCCTCGCCGCGCAGTGCGCCCAGCGTCGGGCGTCCTTGTTCCTCAAAGCGCAACAGCCTCATCGTTACAGACTCCCCTACCAGTCGTTGCCCCCCGTTCATGACGAAGGCCGAATCGAGCCTTGCCACCAACAATATTTTGGAGCAATATATTTTATATGCTGAGATTGATCGAAACCCTGCCGGCCGAACACGCCGCGCCACGAAGCCAGACCAGTGCTACCTACGCCCGCCTCAAGGCGGACATTCTGGCGGGAAAGATTGATCCCGGTGAGAAGCTAAAGATCAATGATCTCGCGGCGCAGCTCAGCGTCAGCCCTGGAGCAGTCCGCGAAGCCCTCTCGCGTCTCGTGCCCGAGGGGTTTGTCGTATCCCGGGATCAGCGTGGTTTCACCGTTGCACCAATCTCGATCGACGACCTACTCGATCTCACGCGCTTGAGATGCGACATCGAAGAGATCGCTCTTCGACGCTCGGTCGCCGAAGGCGATGCTTCGTGGGAGGCCGCGGTCCTGTCCACCGCGCACCGGATGCGGCGGACCCCTCGGATCATTGATGAAACCCCGAACCTCGATTGGCTTGCGCAGCACGAGGCGTTCCACCGCGCTCTTGTCAACGGCGCCGAGAGTCCGCGGCTTCTGGCGCTGAATTCGCAGCTCTACCAGCAGCTTGAGCGCTACCGCCTGTTGGCATGGAACGTCGATCGCACCCGCGACGTCGATGCGGAGCATCAGGAACTCGTGGATGCCGCGCTCGACCGGGACGCTAATTCTCTCGTGGCGGCGGCGCGAGCGCATTTCGAGCGGACCGCGACCCTGATCGTTGGGGTCTCACGCGCAAACCCCGATACTGCCGCAGGCTAACGTCAGTGAGCTAAGCGCTCCGTCAGCATGATACTCCGCCCCGCGTATAAGGTCGCGGCTGGCTCGCAAGGATAACGATACATGAAGACCCGAGCCGCCGTTGCGTTTGAAGCCAAGCGACCGCTGGAAATCGTTGAACTCGACATCGAAGGTCCGAAGGCGGGCGAGGTGCTTGTCGAGATCATGGCAACCGGCATCTGCCACACCGATGCTTATACGCTCGACGGGCTAGACAGCGAGGGGCTGTTCCCAAGCGTGCTGGGGCACGAGGGGGCAGGGATCGTGCGCGAGTTGGGCGTTGGCGTGACCTCGGTTAAACCCGGTGACCATGTGATCCCTCTATACACCCCAGAATGTCGCCAGTGTAAGTCGTGCCTTTCGGGCAAGACAAATTTGTGCACCGCGATTCGCGCGACCCAAGGCAAAGGCCTGATGCCCGACGGCACCACGCGCTTCAGCTACAAGGGTGCGCCGATCTTCCATTACATGGGCTGCTCGACCTTCTCGAACTTCACCGTGCTGCCGGAAATCGCGGTGGCGAAAATACGCGATGATGCGCCGTTCAACAGCGCTTGCTATGTGGGTTGTGGCGTGACGACGGGTGTCGGCGCGGTGGTCAATACCGCCAAGGTGCAGGTCGGTGACAATATCGTCGTGTTTGGGCTTGGCGGGATCGGTCTCAACGTGCTCCAGGGCGCGCGGCTCGCCGGCGCCGGCAAGATCATCGGCGTCGATCTGAACCCTGACCGCGAGGAATGGGGTCGTCGCTTCGGCATGACCGACTTCATCGACGCGCGCGGCAAAAGCCGTGAGGAAACGATCGCGACGATCATAGCGCTGACCGATGGCGGTGCGGATTTTTCCTTTGACTGCACAGGCAACACCGAAGTGATGCGCACCGCGCTCGAGGCGTGCCATCGCGGCTGGGGCACCTCGATCATCATTGGGGTGGCCGAAGCCGGCAAGGAAATCTCGACACGGCCGTTCCAGCTCGTGACCGGGCGCAACTGGCGCGGGACGGCGTTCGGCGGAGCGAAGGGTCGGACCGACGTGCCAAAGATCGTCGACTGGTACATGAACGGCAAAATCGAGATCGACCCGATGATCACCCACGTACTGACCCTAGACGAGATCAATAAGGGGTTCGAGCTCATGCATGCTGGCGAGAGCATCCGTTCCGTCGTGGTGTTCTGATGGCACGTCTCACCGTCACCACGCGCGCAGGGATCACGAGGACCGTCGAAGGCGGGGCGGATCTTTCCGTCATGGAAGTGATGCGAGACGCGGGCTTCGACGAGCTGCTCGCCCTGTGCGGGGGTTGCTGCTCCTGCGCGACTTGCCATGTCCACGTGGCTCCCGAATGGGCGGCAAGACTGCCTACGATGAGCGCGGACGAGGATGATCTCCTCGACAGTGCCGCCGATCGCGACGTCACCTCGCGTCTGTCGTGCCAGTTACGATTCAACGACGATCTCGAGGGCCTTGCCGTTCGCATCGCCGCGGAGGACTAAAGGTGGCGATAGAAATAGTGTCGACCTGCCGTGCGCACGGAGGCGAGCAACTCGTTGTGCGCCACCAGAGCGTCGCGACCGGCACCGCGATGACGTTTTCTATCTACCTCCCGCCGCGTGCGCACGGGACGCTCCTGCCGGTCGTCTGGTACCTGTCCGGGCTGACGTGCACTCATGCGAACGTCACGGACAAAGGGGAATTCCGCCGAGCGTGTGCGAAACTTGGTCTTGCATTCGTAGCCCCGGACACCTCCCCTCGTGGAGCCGACGTTCCGGACGACCCGGACGGCGTCTACGACTTCGGTCTCGGCGTGGGGTTCTACGTGGACGCAACGGAACCGCCATATTCGGCGAACTATCGGATGTGGTCCTACCTCGTTGAGGAACTGCCAAGGCTCGTCGCCGCCGAATTTCCGATAGACCTCGGCAGACAGGGCATCACCGGGCATTCGATGGGTGGCCACGGCGCGCTGACCATCGGGTTGGCCAATCCGGGACGCTATCGTTCCGTGAGCGCCTTCGCCCCGATCGTCGCTCCCTCGAAAGTGCCTTGGGGACGAAAAGCCCTGGCCGGATATCTTGGGGATGACCTGTCAGCGTGGCGCCGACACGATGCCGTCGCGCTCATCGAGGACGGCGCACGCGTACCTGCGATTCTCGTCGATCAGGGGGAGGCCGACCAGTTCCTGACCGATCAGCTTCGGCCGGAGCTTCTGAGTGCGGCATGCGAGGCGGCTGGTATCGACCTCACATTGCGGATGCAGCCGGGCTATGATCACAGCTACGGCTTCATCTCGACGTTCATGACGGACCACCTCGTCTGGCACGCGGAGCGGCTGAAATGAGCGGCGCGTTCGACGTCGTGATCGTCGGCACGGGCCACGGCGGTGCGCAGACGGCGATCGCGCTACGCAAGCACGGCTTCGAAGGTTCGATCGGGATGATCGGCGAAGAACAGTTTCCCCCTTACGAGCGCCCGCCTCTGTCGAAGGACTACCTCGCCGGCTCTAAGTCGTTCGAACGCCTGTTAATCCGGCCCGCGCAGTTCTGGGCCGAACGCAGCATCGAAATCATTTCCGGCCAGCGGGTCGAGACCGTCGATCCCACGCGGCGCGAAGTGACGACGTCCGGAGGCCTGCGCGTTGCGTACGGGTCGCTTGTCTGGGCCGCAGGCGGCAGCGCGCGTCGCCTAGGGTGCGAAGGTCACGACCTTGCCGGCGTGCACTCCATCCGCAACAAGGCCGATGTCGACGCGATGGTCGACGAGCTCGTCGCGGTCGAACGCATCTGCGTGATCGGCGGCGGCTTCATCGGACTCGAGGCGGCGGCGGTGCTGACCAAGCTTGGCAAGCAAATCACCGTGATCGAAGCGCAAGAGCGCGTGCTGTCACGGGTCGCCGGGCCTGCTCTGTCGCGATTCTTTGAAATCGAGCACCGGTCGCACGGAGTGGATCTGCGACTCGGGGTCGGGGTGGACCGAATCCTCGGGGATGGCGACCGGGTCACCGGCGTCCGACTGGCCGATGGCAACGATATTCCGTGTGACATGGTGATCGTCGGAATCGGCATCGTTCCCGAAATGGGTCCGCTGCTGAACGCCGGCGCGAGGTGCGGCAACGGAGTAGAGGTCGATGCCTATTGCCGAACGTCGCTGCCGGATGTCTACGCCATTGGAGATTGCGCACTGCACGGAAACGTTCATGCAGACTGGACTCAGGTGAGACTCGAGTCCGTGCAGAACGCGAACGACATGGCCATGACGGTCGCTAAGACACTGTGCGGCGGATCCGAACCCTATTGCGCGGTACCCTGGTTCTGGTCCG
This sequence comes from Sphingomonas sp. TREG-RG-20F-R18-01, assembly GCF_022662475.1. Taxonomy (GTDB): domain Bacteria; phylum Pseudomonadota; class Alphaproteobacteria; order Sphingomonadales; family Sphingomonadaceae; genus Sphingomonas. The sequence goes on along the minus strand of NZ_JAKNQQ010000017.1, from coordinate 15,126 downwards.
AGCAGTATGATCTTAAGCTGCAGACCATCGGACTGTCATCGGGTCACGACGTCGAGATCGTCCGCGGCGATCCCGCATCGCGCAGCTTCTCGATCGCCTACCTGCGTGCGGGCAGGGTCATCGCCTTCGACTGCGTGAACGCGGTGCGCGACTACGTGCAGGGCAAGGGCTTGATCCTCCGCGTCGTCGATTTAGTCCGCCTCGGCGACCCGTCGATCTCGCTCAAGGACGTTGCGTCTGCCGCGGAACGCGGAACGCCCAGTTCCAAAGCAACCAAGCCCACCGTCGGCGCGCGCGCCGTATGACAACAATGACAGGAGGACAGTGATGCCCCGCGTTTTTAGATTGGCCTATGTAGACCTCGCAACCCCGTCGCTAGACGACGCCCGTGCTTATTATGACGGCGTGCTCGGTGCCACGACGGTGCAGCAGACCGGAGATGCGGCCTATCTCAGCCTCGGCCTCGACCATCACAACATCGCTCTTCGGAAAGGCGATCGACCGGGTTTAACCGCTATCGGCCTACAGGTGGGGCCAGGGGTGGAACTCCCTGATCTGCAACGGCGCATAGCCGAGATGGGTCTGCGGGTTGAGAGCAAAAGTGACGCGCGACCCGGCGTGCCGCGACTGCTGGAGGTGACGGATCTGGGAGGTCACACGTTCCAGCTGCTGCCCGAGATCGCGGCCGCGGGCCCCGGTTTTAGTGGCCGCGGCGTAGATCCCGTCCGGGTTGGACATGTCGCGATCCTGACCACTGACGCATCGGCCGTTCTCGGATTCCTGACCAATGGGCTCGGCTTCTCGACTACCGACTGGTTCGAGGATTTCGTGACCTTCGTCACGTGCAACCGTGACCATCATGTCCTGAACGTCATCCAGGCTCCCTTTGCGACACTCCATCACCTCGCGTTTCAGCTTGAAGGCCGCGACCACCAATTCCGGGCCGCGGACCATCTCGCCCGAGAGAAAGTACCCACACTATGGGGCCCTTCGCGGCATACCGCTGGGCATAACGTGGCGTCCTACCACCACGGTGCCGATAGTGCCGTGATCGAGCTCTACAACGACATGGACGTCTTCATCCCCGAGATGGGCATGTGTGAACCACGTCCGTGGCACGGTGATCTGCCGCAGCGCCCGAAGCATTGGCCGATTACCGAAATGACACGGTGGGAGACGCGTTACGAATTCGACTTCGTGACGGCTGCGCTTGGCGGTCCTCCGGAATTGTAATTGAGTTTGGCGGGGCCGCGTTGACGGTCCCAGCCGCTGCCGACATCGCGGCCTCACTTCAAAGCGCGAGAGTCGCACTGGGCAGGCGAAACTCCTGTGGTCACTCCAGCGATCAACCGAGATTGAGGACAGCAGCCTCGATCTCACCGGCAAGCGCCTGATCGTTGCTGGCGCCGCGAGACCGCTTACCTAGGATTGCCGCCAAGTTCATAGGGGAAGTTATGGCGTTCGTTCTGAGTAGACGTGACATGTTAGCGGCTTGCGGGGGAGCCGTAGTGGTCCCGCCGGCGTTATGGGCCCATGCGGAGTCGGGTGATGAGCGCTACCGAACAGCCGTGGTCATCGACGGCAACCTGGTCCTCTCGACGCTAAATGGCGATGCTCTGGTGGATGCTGCCACCATTTCCCGCGTCAGGAAGTCTGGCTTGACGGCGCTGAAGCAAACGCTGGGAGGCGCCGGAGGATATGCCGACGCCACTAAGGACATCGCCGACATGGAGAGGTCGATCGCGAGCAACGCTCAGCTGTTCTCCCATGTGTTGACCGTGTCCGATATCGCATCGGCGAAGCGCTCCGGTCATGTCGGGGTCATTTTCTCCTTCGAGTCGGCCGACATGCATGAGGGGCGTCCGGAGCGCGTCGATTATTTCCGCAGCCGCGGCGTCCTCGTCATGGGCCTGAGCTACAATGTGCAGTCCGCCTTCGGAAGCGGCGTAATGGTCAAGAACGGCACCGGACTGACCCGAGCGGGTCACGAGGCGGTCGGACGAATGAACAAGGCGGGCGTCACCGTCGATCTCAGTCATTCCGACGAGCCGTCGAGCTTCGATGCGTTAGGCATCGCCACCCGCCCGGCTCTTATAACCCATGCTGGATGTGCCGCGGTTCACGCTCATCCGCGTAACAAGTCCGACAGACTGTTGCGGGCGGTGGCCGATGGCGGAGGAACGATCGGCATCTACGACCTGTCCTATCTCGGCAACTACCCGGCCAACCCGACCCTGGACATCTACATGCGGCATCTGACCCATGCTCTCGCCGTGTGCGGCGAGGATCACGTCGGCATCGGCAGCGACACGGATCTGCTGGCCACCGACACCTCGCCTGCGAATGTGGCCGAATGGGACAAGGGCGAAGCCGAACGGAAGGCCGCCGGAACTATGGCGCCCGAGGAGGGTCCGCTACCCTACGTGGTCGGTCTGAACGGACCATCTCGCTGGCGGACGATAGATGCCAAACTTGCCAAGAGCGGATACCCCGCTCGCGTCCGCGACAAGGTTCTGGGAACGAATTTCGAAAGGGTCTTCCGCGAGACTTGGTGATGACTTTTTCACAGTTGCGAAGCCGCGTTTGCGTCCCCCGCAACGCACCCAGGCAGTTGCAAACCCGCCAGGAAACCTAAGATCGCCTCGTTCACCGCAAGGCTGGCTTCGCCTTGGGGCTAATGCCCAATCCCTTCCAGCGCGATGAACTCAGGAAGGTTGGGCAGGGACGGGCGCAGGCTCTGCGCTGTGGTGGCCCGTACCTTCATTAACCCGTCAGCCTTTCCGGGCAGGAAGAACGAACGCTGCCGTATCGTTGCACCAGAGAACACTCCGGCCATGTCGAAGAAGGACGAAGGTAGCCTGAAGGTCGCAGGTTACGCGGCTTGTCACAAGGAGTGATGTTTGACGGCATCCTCCCAAGGCGGCGCTGGAATAAAGCCCTTCACGAGCGCGCCGATAGCCGCACGGACCTTTGGCAGCATGTCCTTCGAGCGGTGCCAGAGGACGTGGATGACCTCGCCCTCGACGGGAACGCCGGCCAGGACAGCTTCCAGGCGCTTGGATCGGATGTCGTCGGCGATCAGCCAGGTCGGGAGGTGAGCGACGCCAAGCCCGGCGAGGGCTGCGTCCCGCAACGCCTCACCGTGGTTGATCCAGTGGCGCGCCCTCATTCTCATCTCGGTTGGCGTGGCGCCCGGGACCGCGTGCCGCCATGGACGGGTGAAGCCGTCCCTGGCGAACACCAGGCAATCGTGGCTCGCCAACTCCTCCGGGCTTCGTGGGCGCCCCCGGGTGTCTAGGTAGAACGGCGCGGCGCAGGTCACCCAGCACTGCGTACCGAGCCGACGGCCTACCAGACTGGCTTGGTTTCCCGGGTCGCCGATTCGGACAACCAAGTCGAGGCCGTCCTCGACAAGATCGACGACGCGGTCAGAGAACGAAATCTCCAGATCGAGTTTGGGGTGCATTCGTGCGAGCGGATGCAGCAGTGGCGCAACCCACATCCGTCCGAGCGAGAGGGGCAGGTTGACCCGAAGGCGGCCCGACACCTCCTGCTGGCGCGCGGCAAGCTGGGCCTCGGCACGGCCGAGTTCGGCCAGGACCGCCACGCAACTGGCATAATATGCCTGCCCCTCCGCTGTCATGCTGAGACTTCGGGTGGTGCGGTCCAGTAGCCGCACACCGAGGCGCTGCTCGAGGCGGGCGACGCTCTTGCCGATAGCGGACTTCGACAGCCCAGCGCGTGCTGCGGCGGCTGTGAAGCTTCCGCTCTCGACCGCGTGGACGAAGGCCGCAACGCCTTGCAGGTGAGATAGCGGACTGGAACCCATGAATTGGCGACCGATAGGAGGAACTGTTGCGCGAATGTCTCGCGATTGCGGACCTACTGTTACCAGCGGGAGTACCCACATGCCAATCAAGGCGTGCAGCGAAGAGCTTGCGCGCCGAATGCCGGAGCACCTGCCGGCGCAGCACCTCAGCGGGGAAGCCTCCATGAATATTACAACGCAATCGCCCTCGACAGCGACGGTTCGGGCCTTCGAGCTTTCAGGCTTCGGCTACGATCACGTGGGCGAGGTCCGGCGCCCGGACCGGCAGGTGGGACCAGGTGAGGTCAGGGTGCGGATGCGCGCCGCCTCGATCAACTACCGCGACCATGTCGTCATCACCGGGAGGTACGGCATTCCGGAGAGCGCCTTGCCGTTCGTGCCCATCTCGGACGGCGCCGGAGAGGTGGTCGAAGCCGGGTCCGGCGTAGAACGGGTCAGGGTTGGTGACCGGGTGACCACGCTGATGACGCGGGACTGGATCTCCGGTCCACTCCGGCCGGACCGGCACGCCGCGCAGAACGGCGGACCCCTGGACGGTGTCCTGGCCGAAAGCGTGGTGCTGCCCGAGCGGGCGGTGTCCCACTTTGCGGACTATCTGGACTTTGACGAGGCCGCGACCCTGCCGATCGCCGCCCTGACGGCCTACACGTCCATCGTGGAGTCGGGAGTAGGACCTGGTGACACCATGCTCGTCACCGGGTCGGGCGGCGTGTCGATTTTCACGCTTCAACTGGCCAAGCTGTTCGGCACGAAGGTCGTCATCACCACGGGCCAGCTTGACGCTCGCGGCCCCAGGCTGAGGGCGCTGGGCGCCGACCTGGTCCTGGACTATGGAACGAGCGACTGGCCGCAGGCCGTGCTGGCCGCGACGGGTGGGCGGGGCGCGGACGCTGTCATGGAGACGGGCGGCCTGTCGGCCTTTGCGCAGGTGCTGGCGGCCTTGCGCCAGAACGGCTTCGTGGCCCTGGTCGGCTTCCGCGCGACCACCGGCGGGATGGTGCCGGACGTGACCTTCCCGCTGCTGACGAAGAACGTCCGCCTGAGCGGCATCGCTCCGGGTAACCGCGACGGTTACGAGGCGCTGCAACGGGTCCTGGACCAGAGCAGGTTGCGCCCGGTGATCGACAGCCGCTTCCCGTTCGCCGACTCCGCAGCGGCACTGGACCATGCGATCAACGGCCGCCCATTCGGTAAAGTCGTCATCACTTTCCCCTAATGCAGGCCGAACCATAGCGCCGTATGGTTCGGCACCGTTTTCAACAGATAAGCGTGTGCATAGACAATGCTAAGCGTCAATCTATCATCAATGTCAGGGGTTTTCTCGGCACACTCGTCAACGTTTGTGCGAGGATTGATAAACGATATCGTTGGGATGATGCAGCCCCATCGGCTGCGCTCTAGCGAAACGCTCCTCGCGCGTGCCGTCCGGTTCAGGCATCACTTCGGTCCAGTCGAATACGACCTTTCGGTTCTTTATTTTCCACATCCCGTCGCGCTTCTCGAACCAATCTACGTAGCGCCCCTTCTGATGGGCACGGAAAAAGCCGCTGGGTCCAGGTAGCTGCTGCCAGGCGGAGAAATACGTCTCGACTAACGCGCCAGCGTCCTGGAAGTCGATCAGGATATTGTGCATCTGGTGGATGCCCGGCTCCGTCGCCGCGATCGCCCTCATCGCGAAATCAACGAAGCCGGTCGCGCTGCCCGAATAAGCACCGTGATTGTCGGTAGCGTCGGGCCAATAGGCACCGCGCAACGCCGCCTCATCACCGCGATCGACACCGCGGCAATAGCGGAACAGACAATCCCTGATCGCTTCGCGATCGAGCAGCTCTTGTAAATCGTTCATCTCAGTCCTTCCAAGTTCTACCAGCTCCGAAGCCTGCATGAAGGCAGCTTGCGAAGTCGAGATCGTCACCTGCCGATCGCGAATCGCATCCGAGGCGTATCGCGCGACGGGGCAGACGTCCTTACTCAGCCAAAGACCTTCTCAATCTCCTTGCCGAAAATCGCGTCAACATTCTCGATCGGGTTAGATCAACGTGCTACGCGAAGCCCCTCCACCAGGAGAGCCGTCATCTGACCTGCATGGTCGGGCTTTCCGGGATAGGTCGACATGCACAAAGTCGACACCGCGCACAGCAACTCGGCTGCATCGACATCTGGTCTCGCTTCGCCGGCCGCGACCGCGGCGTCGTAGAGCTTCTGCGCGGTCGGGCGAAGCCGTTGGTCGAAATGTGCAAAGACACCGACAAACACCGGATCGCCGGAACTCAGCGCCTTGGCCAGACCGCGCTTGGTGCCGATGAAGGCAGCATAGGCTTGCATCCATTTGGCCAACGCTTCGAATGGCGTACAATCGGCGGCAAGGCTGTTTGCCGCGTCCGCAATGGCAACCATCTCACTTTGGAATACGGCAGCGATCAGGTCGGCCCGTTGAGGGAATCGGCGGAAGAGCGTGCCCATGCCGACGCCGGCCCGTTCGGCGATCTCGCGGGTCGTCGCGTCCACTCCTGTCGTGGCGAACAGCTCCCTTGCCGCCGTGATCAGCGCATCGATGCTCCGCTGCGCGTCGGCACGGAGGCGACGTTCTCCCCCTACAATCGGCGCGGCTCCGGTCATCCGCTCGGTTGATAATACCTTCGCCACGTATCTCACTTGCTAGAAGGAGCATTGCTCCGTATATAGACGGAGCGCCGCTCCTAAAACTATTTAATCAGGCGAAGCGGCGCGCACAATATCCGGAGATCATCATGCAGGACAAAACGGTCGCGCTCGTCACAGGCGCCAACCAGGGCATCGGCCTTCAGATCGTCAAGGATCTGGCGGCAAAGGGGCTTACCGTTCTTCTGGGTTCACGCGACTTGGACCGCGGGAAGGCAGCCGCCGATGCGGTGGGACCAAACGTCGTTGCTGTGCAGCTGGACGTGACGGATCAGGCGTCGATCGCGGCGGCGGCGGACCGGATCCGTGCAGAGTTCAACCGCCTTGACGTGCTGGTCCAGAACGCGGCCATAGCGACGGCCGGCAATCATCATCCGGTTACGCCCCAGGAGTTTTTGGCGGCCAACCGTCCGAGTGTCGTTTCCCTTGATGAAATGCGCGCCGTATGGGACACCAACGTCTTCGGCGTGCTCGCCGTCTATCAGGCCATGTTGCCGATCCTGCGCGATACGCCGAACTCTCGTATCGTCAACGTCTCCAGTGGTGCTGGTTCACTGACGATGGCATCCGACCGGAGCTCCCCGATGTACGGGTCCTTCGACGCGACCTATGCAGCATCGAAGACCGCTCTCAACGGCTTGACTGTTGCGATGGCGATCGAGCTGGAGCGCGAAGGCATTAAAGTAAATGCCGTGTCTCCGGGCTATACCAAAACGAGGATGAGTCCTGGCGGGACGGATACCGTCGAGGACGGTGCTGCCGAAGCTGTGCGGGTCGCAATGCTGGGTTCCGATGGACCCACCGGCAACTTCACTCATGCCACGTACGGTGTCATTCCATGGTGATGTCAGAAACTGATGGCCACTTTTTGACCAACATAGTTGGCAGGGCCAGAGACGATGTTTGCCTAGGCACGCAATTAGGGTAGTCCCTGTCCTACGCCACGTGAGCCGTAAGCGGTAAGCGTCCGGCCGATACCGCCGACGTGAAAAGCTATGCGGCTTTCCGATCCATAGGCGGACTCTGGCGCCGGCGGCGATTGGGTCTCGTAAATGAAGCGGTGGAGAGCGGTCATGTTCGGAGCAACAACCACTGCGGACGAGGTTTTGCGGGACACCGATCTAGGCGGCCGCCGGGTGCTGGTGACCGGCGTATCGGCGGGTGTCGGCGTGGAGACCGCTCGCGTTCTCCTCGATCACGGCGCTCATGTCGTGGGTGCCGCCCGCGACCTGGGCAAGGCGCAAGCAGCGACGGCGCAAGTGGCTCCAGGAGGTTTGTCGACCGAGCGGCTTCGATTCGTCGAGCTTGATCTTGCCTCGCTCGCGAGCGTTCGCGCCTGCGCTGATGCCTTGCTGGAGGTGGGCGAACGGTTCGATGTCGTCATCGCCAATGCCGGTGTGATGGCGATGCCAAAGGGAACAACCGCGGACGGGTTCGAGACGCAGTTCGGGACCAATTATCTCGGGCACTTCGTTTTGGTGAACCGCATCGCCAAGCTATTCAAACCCGGCGGTCGGCTTGTCATGGTCTCCTCGGCGGGCCATCGCGGTGCCGATGTCGACCTGGACGATCCGAACTTTGAGCGGACTACCTATGACCCGCTCACTGCATATCGCCGTTCCAAGACCGCCACCATCCTCTTTGCCGTCGAGTTTGATCGCCGACACCGAGCCGGGGGTGTTCGCGCCACGTCGGTTCATCCTGGCGCGGTGCTCACCGACACCACGCGCAAGTTGATCGAAGCTCAGCCTTCCGCCGCCTCCGCGTTTGCATGGAAGACGGTCGGGCAGGGTGCGGCGACATCGGTGTGGGCTGGGCTGGTCGCGCCTGCCGACGAGGTGGGCGCGCGATACTGTGAAGACTGCCATGTCGCTGAGGTGACTGATGATCCGGCCATATCATCTGGCGTTCGCTCATACGCGCTCAATCCCGAGCGTGCGCGCTCCTTATGGTCGAAGACCGAGGAACTGGTCGGCGAGCAGTTTTGACGCGAAACAACTGTTCGACTGTCGATGAGATATAAGCAAGCAATGTAGCCCAAGAGCTGACATAATCAGGCTGCACGAGCACGCTGATCGAAGCTCGCCCGTGCATCTTCAACGATGGCAAAGTGACGTATTGTCCAGGCGTACAGGGCTTTGAACGGCTCCTGCAGCGAGCGACCAAGTTCGGTGATCTCGTACTCCACCGCGACGGGGGATAGCGGAATGACGCGACGAGAAACCAGACCGTTGCGTTCCAGCCGGCGCAGGCACTGCGTCAATGCTTTTTGCGTCACGCCCTCCAGCAGTCGTTTGATGACATTGAAGCGCAAGGGTCCGTCGTCGAGGACGGTCAGCACCATCATCGACCATTTGTCGGCGATTTGATCGAACAGCAGCCGGCTGGGGCAATTTACGGTGAAGCGCTGAGGTTCAGTCATGAGGTTTCCTCGAATATACCTAGGCGACATGCAGTGCGTTATTGACGCCAGGTTTCTTCGATATACCTGGTGTGGGTCTGGATCAACGGAGCCCATAGTCATGACCGCCATTGCCACGAGTGCCCTGTTTCGCCCCCTCCGCCTAGGCACGATGGAACTGCCAAACCGAATCGTTATGGCGCCCATGACGCGGACGTTTGCGCCTGACGGCCTCCCCGGTGAGGCGAACGCCGCCTATTACCGGCGCCGTGCGGAAGGTGGGGTCGGTCTTATCCTCTCGGAAGGAACCGTGATCGATCGCCCGGCATCCCGAAACGAGCCCGGTATACCCTTCTTCCACGGCGACGCGGCGCTCAGCGGATGGAAGCAGGTGATCGACGCGGTGCATGGCGCGGGCGGCCGGATGGGACCACAGATTTGGCACACGGGCTCGGTGAGCGGGATGAGCGGATGGGAGCCAGAGGCCGTCATCGAAAGCCCGTCCGGCCTGCTTGCGCCGGATCAACCAAGAGGCGTGGCGATGAGCGAGGAGGCAATCGCGGACACGGTGGCGGCGTTCGCCAAGGCGGCCGCCGCGGCAAGGTCGCTCGGCTTCGATACGGTCGAACTGCACGGCGCGCACGGCTACCTCGTCGACCAGTTCTTCTGGTCGGGCACCAACCATCGCACCGATCGCTATGGCGGCACCTCAATTCGCGAGCGGTCGCGCTTCGCGGGCGAGGTCGTCGCGGCAATTCGGTCAGCGGTTGGTCCCGACTTCCCCCTTATCTTGCGCGTCAGCCAGTGGAAGCAGCAGGATTATGCCGCCCGGCTCGCGGAAACGCCCGACCTCATGACTGACTGGCTTCTGCCGCTGGTTGAGGCTGGCGCCAATGTGTTGCACTGCTCGCAGCGGCGCTTTTGGGAGCCGGAGTTTCCGGACATAGACGGCGAGAATGGTCTGAACTTTGCTGGCTGGGCGAAGAAGCTGACAGGTGCCACGACGATCAGCGTCGGATCTGTCGGCCTTTCGGGCGACTTCATGGCTGCGTTCGGTGGCGAATCTTCGACCAGCGTGGGATTGGACCGGCTCGTTAGCCGCATGGAGCGCGATGAGTTCGATCTGATCGCGGTCGGGCGCGCCCTTATCAGCGATCCGCGATGGGCCGCCAAGGTACGTGCAGGTGACGCCAATGGCCTCAAGGGCTTTGAGCCGGCCGCCTTGGGCGAGTTGGTCTAAGCCTATCTGAAACAAATCGTGGCCGTGATCCTAAATGGCGGATCGCGGCCAAAAAGCTTGCCGTAAAGCAGGCTTTGGAGGGCGCGCGATCTTTCATGACGACCGCTTCGACGGCGTTTAATGATGTGTGCGGAGCGCCCGGAATGAGATCATTCGTCGAACGCCGGCGGTCCCATCAACAAAGGTCAGAGGTTTGACGGAATACCGGTCATCTCGGCGCTGGTTTCCCAGAGGTCGAGGGCGTTGCGCGTGTCATACGATGCCACCGACGACCTCGTCTCGTGCCCATTGGAAAAGTATTTTCCGGTGGTCGGTCCTTCGCTCCCCGAGGCCAGCAAGGCAAGCCGCCGCCCCGAGGTGGCCGGGCTATGAATGTTCTTCATGAACAGCGCCAACAAGGGTAGGATATACCTCGATATGAAGCGAAGCGGCGCTGAGTAGGTCCGCGCCAGCGCGGTCGCGGGCATCAGGCCGGGATCGAACGCGTTGACCCGCAGCGAATGGAGCCGTGGTTCCGCCAATGCCGCCAGACGCCGCGTGTATTCGTAGCTCGTGTAGATATTGCAGAGCTTGGATGTCGTATAGCGGCGTTGGCCAGCCTGCATGCCAGGCTCAAAGTCGTGTGCCAGGGCCTGAGCGGTCGTGTAGCGCGGCTCGGGCATGCCGGTCCTCTGTGCGGGGTCGTGCGTTCCGCTCGACGTGAAGGTAATCTGCGCATCCGCCGCAAGGTCGGGTAGCATCAGGCGCGTCAGCAAGTAATGGCCCAGATGATTGACCGCAAAGGTCGTCTCGTAGCCATCCCTGGTTTTCGTAGGAACGGCGACATTCTGTCCACCCGCGTTGCAAACGAGACCAGCCAGCGGCGGGAAGTGACGATCCCGACACGTGTCGACAAACCTGCGAATCGACCCCTGATCGGCCAGATCCAACGGCAGCACCGTAACATTGTCGTGAACGCCTTTCATTCGGGCAACGGCTTGTTCGCCTTGGCGCACATCCCGGCAAGCGACGACGACGACGTTGCTGCTGTCCTGGGCCAAGACCGACGCGCACTCAAAGCCTAGTCCGCTGTTTCCACCGGTAACAACGAACGTCCGGCGCCCTTGCGCTTGCTCAGTTATGCCAGTCACAACGTCGATCATAACGCCCTCCTTAGTTGACGTTGTCAACGTGGGCAGTCGGGTTGACGTTGTCAACGTCACCGTGCCATGTTTGTTGGATGGTCGAAACCACCAAGGAGCAGCTTGTCTCGGCCGCGTCGAAACTTCTCGACAGCGGCGGCCAGAGCGCCGTAACGCTGCGCGCCGTCGCCGAGCAGGTGGACGTCTCGCACAACGCGCCCTACCGGCACTTCCGAGATCGGAGCGCATTGCTCGCCGCGGTCGCCGAACGGGACTTCGTCTACTTGCGCGAGGCGTTCGAGGCACAGAATAACAGAGTTGGGCAGGCCGAGACGGTCTTGCGCAACTCCGTGGCGGTGCTGATCGACTACGCCCGCGAGCACAAAGCGCGCTACCGGCTGCTGTTCAGCGATCCTGGGTTGTTGCCCGGGCCAAGTCTGACACGCGCAGCGCTAGCGTCGTTTCAGGCATTCAGTTTGATCGTTGCTCGATGCCAGCAGGATCGCGTCCTGCCGCAAGGCGAAACCGCGGGCCTGACTGGACTGATCTACGCGACGCTGCACGGCGCAATCGATCTGGAGCTGGGCGGACGCGCCAGCGAAACAAAGGGGTTGGGCAGTATTGAAGGCACGATCGGCTTGCTAATCGACGTCCTCACAACCCGTAGCCGTAGCAAGGCTTGAAAACATCGTGCCGATTTGCAGGCTCGCGCTGGCCGGGCACTTAGCGAACGCTAGCATATTCCACGCGAAGTGACCGAGCCTGAATGTCTGCATGAGGGCCGCCTGCGGCAGAGACGTACGGCGCCGACTGTCCGGACGTTAGTTTTCGATTGTGAACTTGGCCATCGCCGACCAGTCCTGATCGCCGAACCCGGCGTCCACTGCCTGAGCCATGCGCTCATGCACGGCATTCAACATAGGCAGCGCCTTGCCCATATCCCTGGCGGCTTCCCGCGCGAGGCGGAGGTCCTTGAGGCCGAGGGTCGCCTTGAAATCGGGCTGGTATTCGCTCCTGGCGATGTTGTTGGAATAGACTTTATACGACCGGCTGCCGAACAACGTGCCGAGGATGAGCGCGAAAAACTCCTCGCGTGGCAGTCCGTTCGTCTCGGTCAGCACCACGGCTTCCGCCATTGCTTCGATCGCCCTGGCGATCATCATGTTACACGCAATCTTGGCGGCATCGGCGGTCGGCGCATCTGCGCCCACCGGCCAGATTCGGCCACTAATTACCTCGAAGATCGGGCGGATGGAATCGATCGCTTTCGGGTCGCCACCGACTAGGATGTTGAGTTCGCCCTTTTGCGGCAACATCGGGCCGGCCGAGCGCGGGCGCAGCGACCTAGCCAACGCCGGCGCGGGAGTGTGCTGCCACGAGATTCTGCGAGAAGGCGACCGAAATCGTCGCCGTGACGACATGGACCAGTCCGGCGCGAGCGCCCTAAGCAGATCGGGCGCCAGCACGACGGCGCGGATCGCGTCGTCGTCCGACAGCATGGTCAGGACCGCATCGGCATCGAAGGCCTCGGCAGCAGTTTCTACCATCGTCACCCCGGTGATCGCGCCACCAGAGCGGTTCCACGCCCGGACGTGATGCCCCTCCGCAGCAAGATTTTTTGCCCTCGCGCTTACCCTGGCGCCTAGGCCGATAAAGCCAATCTGCATGTGTTGTATCCTTGAGGTATCGAGAATGAGGCGGTTACCTATCTGGCACATGCTCAAAACGACGCTCCTGATTATTCTTCGTTTGCGGGAACACACCTGTCAAAGAAGCTGATTATTGGCCGCTTTGAAGATGGTTCGGATCTTCGGACGAACCCCGGGCTACGTACGAGCGCCGTATCGACCTGCATTGCCCAAGGGGTAGGCGCCTGTACGGCAACACATCAAAACGCCGGCTGCGCGAGGAAGTGCGCTGCAACCTCGCCTGTCGCTGATCCTACTAACCCCCACTCGAAGCTCGCGCACGGCATTGATGAACGTTCAGCACAAACTGGCAAGGGCGGTTCCGTGAGGCCTCCATCTTCCGCTCGCGGGTTCGAGCAAACGGTGCGGCGCCGCGTAGAGGCCGCGCTGGTCGTCCCCAAACACGCGGCGATCAACGCTTCGAGGAGCCGGCCCGTGGGGTTAAACGTAGCAAACCCGTCCGTCAGGGACCAAATTCGCCTTGCGAGTGGGCAGGTCGGCCGCGGGTTCGATCAGCCCCCGGATCGCGAGGCCAAGCCGATCGATCTTCCAGATTATTGCGTCACGCCAGCACGCCGGAAAATTGAAAGCGTGTCGAGCGTCGACTGGCGCCTTGCAAGATGGTGTTTTGGGCAGCGCCGTCCTTTCTGGCGCGGCATGGTGTCGTGATACCATGGAGCAGCTTCGCCGTGCCCCACAACTCGCGTTTACTGAAGCGATCCGGTCCAGCGACTAGACCGTCACAGACCCGCGGGGAAAAGGCCACCGCATCGACGGTCCTGTGCGGTTGGCGGCCAACAATAGGCAGATGCTGCTAGCCGCCGCATGGCGTGATCCGGGGTCGCCTCTAGACAATCCTTCGTATTCGCAAAGGCTCTCAGCAAGGATCACAAAACATCGGACCTGATCATCCACGCCGTCGACTCGCCATTTGGCCGCCCAGCGTCCCGCAGACTATCTTGCCAAATAGCACGACCGGTCGTATTGACGCGCATGGCTGCCCAAACCACCAAGGACTTGTTGCTCGACACCGGACTCAGGCTGCTGAGCGTCGAAGGCCTGTCTGGCGTGACGCTCGGCATGCTCGCGCGCGAGAGTGGCCTCTCGAAGAGCGGGCTGTTTGCGCACTTCAATTCCAAGGCGCGGCTGCAACTGGACCTGCTCGGACGCATGGTCGTGGTCGCACGGAAGCATGTCGTTGAGCCGGCCCTTGCGGAACCAGAGGGATTGCCGCGGCTGCTGGCGCTGGTCGAGCGGTGGCTGGGCTGGTCGGCTCGTGCGGGACTGCCCGGTGGGTGCCCTGTTGCGGCTGCCTTGTTCGAACTCGACGATCTGGAAGGGGAGGTACGCGCCTATGGTGTCCAGCTCGAGCAGCAATGGCGAGGAATGCTCGACGCACTTGTCCGCCGGGCGGTCGAGCTCCGCCATTTAAGGTCCGAGACCGACGCGGCGCAGATCGTGTGGGAGTTGTGCGGGATCTATCTAACCCACCACGCTTCCGCCCGCTTCCTGCGCGATCCCGCCGCGGACTCGCGAGCGCGCACTGCACTTGCCGCGCTCGTCGAACGACACGCGACTCAACCCCAAGAAAGGCCGGTTTTATGATCGCCATGCCTACGCACGTCTCCGTTTTGGGCGTGATCTCGCCCATTGTCGTCGCCTTCGTTTTCATTGCACTGTGCGCGTTGATCCGCGAGCCGGGGCGGCAGAAGTTCAGTGCTGTGTTCGTCGCCGGCGCGGGCGCGGCCTATTTCCGCGGCGGGTTTGGACCGTGGGAACTGGCGTTCTGCGCCGTCATCACGCTGCTCGCTTTCCATGGTCTGGCGGACTACCGCGCAATCGGGGTCGCTTGGCTGCTCCACAGCGGTTGGGATATTGCTCACGATCTGTATGGCAATCCGATGATTCCGTTTGCGCCTTCGTCCTCCTTCGGCTGCTTCGTCTGTGACCCGTTCATCGCCGGTTGGTATCTCCTGGGCGCGCCGTCGCCTTGGGGCCGCGCTCCGGCGGCCAGTCAACAGCGAGGATGATGAAATGGAGCAGCAAGAAACGGCGCAATTGCAAAGGCTTGAGCTAAGCTCGCTTGTGGAGGCGACTACGCTGTTACTACTGGTCGCGGTTGCCGTCCCTTTGAAGCATCTCGTCGGTATGCCGATGCCGGTACGCGTGATGGGCCCGATCCATGG
>NZ_JAKNQQ010000016.1 GCF_022662475.1 Sphingomonas sp. TREG-RG-20F-R18-01 | reverse complement strand
GTGGCTCCCAAAGCGGTGGCGTTCGCCGCACCCGACGGAGCGAAAGTGCACGGCCAACTTTTTCTGCCGGCGGACAAGTCTGATACCAAGCGTCCCGCGATCCTGTTCTTTCATGGCGGGCCATCTCGGCAGATGCTCCTCGGCTTTCACTACATGGGTGCCTATAGCTGGATGTACGGCCTGAACGAGTATTTCGCGGCAAAAGGTTTCGTAGTGCTATCAGTCAACTATCGTGGTGGAATTGGCTACGGTCTCAACTACCGCGAAGCGAAGGACTTCGGACCCCGGGGCGGCAGCGAGACGAACGACATTTTTGCGGCCCTCGACTACCTTCGCGCGCGCGGCGACGTCGACCTCGCCCGCGTGGGTATCTGGGGCGGCAGCTACGGTGGCCTGATGACCGCGCTCGGCCTCGCCCGGGCCTCTGACCGGATCGCAGCGGGCGTGGACTACGCAGGCGTGTATGATTGGACCTCCATGCTGGCAACGTTTGGGGCTGCGATTGAAGACCCGACTGAAAGAGCGTTGT
The DNA here is from genome assembly GCF_022662475.1 of Sphingomonas sp. TREG-RG-20F-R18-01. Classification (GTDB taxonomy): domain Bacteria; phylum Pseudomonadota; class Alphaproteobacteria; order Sphingomonadales; family Sphingomonadaceae; genus Sphingomonas. Next base: position 38,904 of record NZ_JAKNQQ010000016.1, on the reverse strand, counting down.
CCACGGCCTCCTCACCAGTCGCGACGATCGCCAATTGGCACTCGCCCGTACTCGTGGTCCACGCTGACGACGACCGCAACGTGCCGTTCCAGCAGTCAACCGAACTGGTGCAGGATCTGCGCGCGCATGGAATCGAGCACGAGGAGCTAGTTTTGCCTGACGAGGTTCACGACCTGACCCGCTACGCTTCTTGGCTGAGGCTATTCCACGCGACGGACAACTATCTGTCGCGCCATCTGCTTAAAATGACGAACGCATCCAGCTCCTCAGAATGAAGCTAGCAAATTATTTAGCTCAAGAATAGGGTTGCCATAAGGCGCGTTGGCGACAACTTCTCCGGAAATTTCGATGTTCGCGGCGGTGTCGCTGCCCTTAATGCAGCATCACGCGTCCGAGCGCTCTGCGCAGGACATCGATCCCAGTAAATGTCGCAAAGCCGCGAGATCTGACGAGCATAGTCGTAGCCATCCTCAGCTTCGGGTCATCCACTGCTTTCCTTTTTGTCAGTTGGCATCAGCGCCGCGCCTCGCGCTGCGGCAAGAGAGCAGCGCGGGAGATTCGCGGTGCTTCCGAATGGGAGAAACGTCACACGACCCGTAAAATTTCAACCCACGGCAACTGCCCAGTGTCAGCGCTAGCGGCGTCGATGACACTAGCACTGACCGTAAACGTCGAAGCCAAGGCCGCCGTGATCGATGCACAATATAGCGGTTTGTCCGCCGCGCGGCATTTGCGGAAAGAGGCGCACGCGCGGTGGGGCTGGCGATGGTTCAAATTGGTTTGCGCGGATTGAGTCGAAAGGTCGAGGTTGTAAACGCCAACGTGTGTCTAATGCCCGACACGTTGCCGGGCGAACTCCGCGATGTACTCAGCTCCCACCAGATCGAACCGTCGGACGGCGTTCCATCGCTGCTCTAAGCATGCATGAGGTCAGTGGCATAACGCAGTTTCTCCGTGGCTTCGCCCTCTGTACCGTTCATCGGCGCATATTGGCGATCCGACACTCATCGGATCACCTTGAGGCATGTTTGAAAATCCGTCTCAAACATGCTTCAACGCACGGCTCCACCGGCCGATGATATACTCGTTAAGACAATCCCAGTCAGTCCGGTGATTGACGGAACGCGCGACGATGAACCGATTTCAGATCGAAGGAGCCATGTACGTGCCTCCAATACCGTGTCAAAGGTTTGGAGCACTCGCTCATCGCCGATGAGCCGCCGCAATTGCATCCGCATGAGCGATTGGCCCGCTACCACGGCGATTTGCCGTGCGGCAACGGCGCTCTGGTCGCTCATTGCGCGAAACCCCCCAACGATATCCTGAGATTGTATTTTCGCGTTTTTAATGTCCCATAATGCCAAATGCTGACCCGGAGGACAGCCTATCTGGTTGATCGCCTTCGCAACGTCACGCCGCAATTCCACAAAAACGTTCCAAGTCAAAAAACCGGTCAAGGTCACGGCCATGAGGCGTTGGCGGGGATTGACGTCGATGGTATATACTGCGTTCATAAGGCCCTACGTTACCGGACATTTGTTGAGATTTTTATAAGGGTTGCGGTAACGTTGCAGGGCCGCAAGCCAAAGAGTCGGCCGGTACTCAGCATCACAGCGCGGAGAAGCCAGTTTGCCATCGCCCAACGTCTGTCGACGGCGTTTGATAGCCTTGCTCCGAATCAACAGTCAATTCGCGGATTGAAGCGGCCGAGCGAGATGCAGGAAGTTATTAGATAGTTCGACTACAGAAAATCTCACCGATGCTAACTGACATGTTTTTGGTGGCTTACATTGGCTTGACCGGTTTACGGAACGGTAAGAAGGGCGTTGTACATCCAGCCCTTTAAGCGCGGAGGAGAAAGGGCGATGGAGATTGTGGCGCCTGGATACGTCATCCGAGTCGATGTTGCGCGCAGGCTGGTGACACTTAAGTTGCTTGGTTTTTGGACGGTCGAGACCTTCGATGAATATACTAGGGCTCTGAAGGCCCTGGCTGCAAAGGGGAAGACTGCTGGTCGCTCGCCAGAAGAATACAGTGTTCTGGTTGATTTGCGGGAACACGGTCTGCAGTCCAAGGAGGTGGCGGCCCGCATCGAACAGGGGTTGGCGGCAGGCGCAAATCGTCGACATCCGCACGCGGTCCTAGTTTCGCCATCAGTTCTTCACAAAGCACAGGCTCAACGGATTGGCGCTCACATAGCGCCGAGATTCTTTGCAGACGAGGAAGCAGCGATGAGATGGCTTATGGCGGGCGCCGTGGTCGCTTGACACCTCGCCGTCGATGAAACCAGACGTCCGAAAAGTCAGGAAGCACGATGGGAGGAGGCAGCGTTTGCCTACGGTCTTGGCCTCGACGGATGGAGTGCTGAGACTAAGCGTCAACGTCGAAACCGGCGAATCTCGTGGTCAACGATTTAGTTAGACGGAATCATGGCACATGTGAGAAACCTAGGCTGGGTTTGACAAAAGGGGTTATCCATAACATAAAGCGTTCGCCTTGCAGGCAGCCTCTCCAAACTTGACCGGCCTAAACCGCCGGTCTTTTTTGGGAAGGCGAGGCTATCTGCTTTCTCGCAGAATAGTTCGACTAAAGCCTTTGTACCGGCGAATATAAGACGTAGCAGCGTAGCCGTTGATCGAAGGGAGTTGATTTTCCTCCGGTCGACTTTCCTTTTTGCCCGTCAAAGGCCTCGAGCCCAATCTCTTTGACGAAGGGATAGGTAAGGCCTGATGCAACGAAGCCAATTAATACCCCTGGGCGGTTTTTTTTGTTTGCTTACTGTCCTACTCACCTCAACGGCTTGCGAGAAGGTGTTAACGAGCATCGTGATGCCAGCGCTACGATCTTCAGTTTGCCTGCCACGCCTCCAGGCACGCACGAATGTCGAAAGAACGGCATCACGTATACGGCGCGATCCGGCTTTCGAGGCCATGAAATGCGAAGGCACTGATCGACGCCTGTAACCGCTCGACCGTAAGCCCTTTCACTTGCGGCGTCCATTTTGCCAGCCAGATGATCATGCCCAGCATAAGCTGCACGACAAGTGCTGCCTCGCATTTGACGATCGATCCGTCCGCCATTCCCTCTTCGATAAACGTTTGGAGGCGCGCTCTCATCTCGTCGGCCCACGTCGCCACGCGGTCACGCTGAAAGTCTTCAAGATAGGAATAGTCGCCGAAATACAGTTGCGGACCTTTTTCGACTGAATCCTGCAGCAGGCCATGCAGCAGACGATGGATCTTTTCGATGCCTGTACCTCCGTGCGCATCGCAGGACTCGAGCAGGTGCTCGAACCGCTGTAAGGATCGTACATGGCATTCGTATGCCAAGGCCTGCTTATTCGAAAAGTAATAATATAGCGTGGCGTCACGCAGATCGAGGCTGGCCGCGATCTCGGCCATCGTCGCCAATGCAAAACTTTTTGCATTGATGATCTCAATCGCGGCTCGGATGATCTCATCCTTTTTCTTAATAGATTTCCGTCCGCGTGCCTGCGGCTTGGTGGCAGGCGGCGGCTCACGTTGTGGGGCGGCTGACGTCAACTCTCGATCCTTCTCTCAGCCCAATACCCTTACTCAGCGCGACCGCACCGACAATGGCAATCGCCAATTTTAATTTCTAGCTTGCCCTCGATTTCCTTGGCTGTCATAGAAACACGACGGCAACGTCGAAAACGGCGTGCTTTTTTGGGAGAGTCGGCATGATCCATCTGAGGCTTTTTGGCGTTTCCGTTCTGGCGCTCGTCGTTGCCACGCCAGCGTTGGCGCAAGTTGCGGTGCCGGCGGACTCGCAGTCTCTGAATGCGCGCGACAGTGCGGCGGCAACGAAGGCCAGCCCAGCGCGTGCTACGGACGCTGCACAGTCCAGCGACGACATCGTCGTTACGGCGTCGAAGCGCGAACAGACACTGCAGGACGTGCCGATTTCAGTCGCCGTAACCAGCCAGCAGACCATCGATCGTGCGCAAATTCGCGACCTCGTCGATCTTCAGTCGGTCGTGCCCTCGTTAAAAGTTGCGCAGTTCAACACCGTTGGTCAGACCAACTTCATCATTCGCGGATTCGGCAACGGCAACGGCAACGTCGGGATCGAGGGGTCGGTCGGCGTGTTCATCGACGGCGTCTACCGATCGCGTAGTGCGGCTTCGCTGAATGACCTTCCCGAGGTAGAGCGCATCGAGGTGCTTCGCGGGCCGCAGTCGACATTGTTTGGCAAAAACGTTTCTGTCGGGGCCATCAACATCATCACCAAGCGTCCGCAGTTCGACTTCGGTGGACGGGTCGATCTCACGGTCGGTAACTACGGCCAACTTATTGCTAAGGCGACTGCGACCGGCCCCCTGAGCGATACCATTGCTATCCGGCTATCGGGGTCCGTGGACCAGCGCGACGGTTATGATCACAATGTCGTGACCGGGCACAGCATCAACGACCGCAACCGAGCATCGGCCCGTGTCGACGTTTTATGGAATCCGGTTGATCGGCTTTCTGTTCGGCTGATCGCGGACTACAATGAAATCAACGAGCGCTGCTGCGGCGCTGTCCAGCTTTTTAACGGTCCCGCCACGCAGTTCATCGCGGCGCCACCGCCGTTTGGCCTAGGTGCAAAGGTTAGCGATCCCGCAACGAAATATAGCCGCAATATCGCGTTTGACCGGGATCCGACCAACCACATCGTCGGCAAAGGTGTATCGGGCGAGATTGATTACGATCTAGACTTCGCCAAGGTAACGTCGATCACTGCATACCGCGAACAGCGCAACAACAGCACGGAAGACGTCGACTTCACAGGTGCCGACCTCTCCTACCGCTCAGACCAAACCCGCACAAAGACTTTCACTCAGGAGGTCCGGCTGACCTCAAGCGGCAAGGGTCCGTTCAGCTGGCTGATCGGCGGCTTTTACAATCACGAAAACCTGGACACGAGCAGCCAAATCAGCTTCGGATCGCAGATCCGCCCTTTCGCCGATGCGCTGAGTGGACAGGTTCCGGCTACGTTGATCGGTGCACTTCCGGCCGCGCTTCGCCCTGCTTTGACGGGACGTTCAAACATTTACGCTCTGGAGTTTTTGCAGAGCCTCGTCACACCTTCGATCAAACCGGGCGCCACCTATTTTGGGGCCGGGCAAGGCGTCATTGCGCCGTACACGATCAAGCAGGACTCGTTTTCCTTCTTTGGTCAGGCCGATTACAAACTGTTTGACAGGCTAACTCTTACGGGCGGCATCGCGTATCTCAGCGACCGCAAAGCGTCGACGGCAAACGTGGTGCTAACCGACCAGTTTTCGGCGCTGAACCTGCAAGCAGTTCCACAGTTCACGGCCATAGGACTTCCAGGCAATCTATACGGCCCGCTCGGGGCCTTGCAATTCTTCTACGGCAACGCACCCACTCACGGTCCGGTTAACTATCCGAATGCCAACGAGTCAGGCGTATTGAAGGGGGATAAGGTTACCTATCTCGGTCGCGCGACTTACGACCTCGGGCGGGTCAATTTTTATGCAAGCTACTCGACGGGATGGAAGGCGGGTGCCTTCAATCTCTCGACAGATGCAAGGTCCCCGGACGCGAACGGCGTCGGACGTACCGCTGCTCCTGAAAACGTGCGGCTTTACGAAGTCGGGGCCAAGGCGGTATTCCGCGGCGGATATCTGAACCTTGCGGTGTTTAAGCAGACTATCAAGGGGTTCCAGTCAAACGCCTTTACGGGTACCGGCTATAGTCTCGTTAATGCCGGACAGGAGTCGGTGAAGGGCGTCGAGGTGGAAGCGGCCTATCGCCCGATTTCCTGGCTCTCGCTCACTGGGGCGGGGACGTATCTCGACCCGAAATACGACTCTTTCTTGCGGGCGCCGTGCGTCAGTTTCGACACGGTCCAATGCCCGCTGAACCCAGCGAACGGGCAAATCCCGCCGTTTCGCGATTTGTCCGGACAACGGCCGGCTGGCATTCCCAAATGGAGCACGTCGGTATCGGCTACGATCAACCACGACTTCGGCACAATTAGTGCCTTCCTACGCGGGGAATACGATTATTCCAGCCGAACTCAGCTGATCGACGTCGTGCCCGCTCAATATGGCAGCACGGAAACTAGCAACGTCAACGCGAGCCTTGGCTTCGCGCTACCACCGCAAAAGATCGAGCTGCTGTTCTTTGTGCGCAACCTGACCAAGCACAACACGCTCGTCGGAGCTTTTCCGACCGTTGCGCAGAGCGGAAGCTACACTGGGTTTACAAATGATCCACGGACGTACGGCGCGACTCTGACGAAGCGCTTCTAAGAATGACGAGAACGACGAGGAACATCATGACGGATCTGCCCGCCACGACCGCTGCGCTCGATATTGATAAGACGCGCGCACGTTACCAGGCCGAACGCGATAAGCGCTCGGTAAGTGACGCAGGGCAGCGCCAATACCGGGATGTTGAGCAGGGATTCGCGCATATGCTCGACGACCCGTACGGTTCTGCCCCGCCGCGTGAGCCGCTGACCGACGAGGTCGACGTGCTGGTGGTCGGTGCGGGATTTGGCGGCATGATGGTTGCGGCGCGGTTGCGCGACGCGGGCGTAGCGAAGGTCCGCATCGTAGACGTCGCAAGCGATGTCGGCGGGACCTGGTACTGGAACCGCTATCCTGGTGCCGCTTGCGACGTGGAGTCGTACATCTACTTTCCGCTGCTGGAAGAGACCGGTTACATGCCAGTCGAACGCTATTCCAAGGCGGCTGAGATCCGTGCACACACGAAACGCATCGCCGAACATTACGACCTCTACCGCGACGCGCTCTTCTCGACGCAGGTGAAGGCGCTCGACTGGGACGGCGGCACCGCCAGGTGGACCGTCCACACGGACCGCGGTGACGTTATGGCGGCGCGGTTCGTTGTTCTAACCACTGGACCGCTCAACCGGCCGAAGCTGCCGGAAATTCCTAGGATCGACGAGTTTGCAGGACACAGTTTCCATACCAGCCGTTGGGACTACGCATACACCGGCGGCAGCGCGACCGAGCCGCTTATTGGCCTCGGGGATAAACGCGTCGGGTTAATCGGCACCGGCGCCACCTCGGTCCAATGCGTTCCCCCGCTCGCTGCTTCCGCAAAGCATTTGACCGTCTTCCAACGCACGCCCTCGTCAGTCGACGCGCGAGACAACAGCCCGACCGATCCTGCATGGGTCGCAAGCCTCCAACCGGGATGGCAACAGCAGCGCATGGAGAATTTCACGGCGCAGTTCACCGCTGCGTTGCCGCCGCACGACGAAGTTGCCGACGGATGGACAGTGCTAGCCCGCGCGGTTCGTGAGAAGCTCGCCGATAATCCGAACGGCTTCGACCCAGGCACGCTCTTGGAGCAGGCCGATTTCGAGAAGATGGCCCAGATTCGAGAGCGCATCGGCAGCATCGTCAAGGATCCGGTTACCGCCGACGCATTGAAGCCGTGGTTCAGCCTGTATTGCAAGCGACCCTGCTTCTCAGACCTCTATCTACAGGCATTCAACCGCCCGAACGTGTCGCTCGTCGAGACGGCGGGCTACGGGATCGACCGCATCACGCTTGGCGGCGTCGTCGTCGGCGACGTGGAATATCCACTCGACTGCCTAATTTTCGCCACGGGGTTCGAGACGTCGACAAGTTACGAGAAGCGGTCGAGCATGACGATCAGGGGCGTTAGCGGCCAGTCGCTCAGTGAAAAATGGGCCAACGGCATGTCGACGCTTCACGGGATGCATACCCGCGGCTTTCCGAATTTGTTTGTGATCGGGCCGGCGCAGGCGGGCATGTCGCCCAATTTCCCGCACATGCTGAGCGAACAGTCGCTGCACATCGCGCACATCGTCGCCGACTGTGCTGCAAAGGGCATTGGGGCGATCGAGCCGACCGAGGAAGCCGAGGGCAACTGGGTGGAGACAATCGTTCGGATGGCCGAAGGGCGTCGCAAATTCATCGAAGCGTGCACACCGGGATATTACAACAACGAGGGCAGGGCTACTGGCGCTGCAGCGCGCGGCTCGCCATTCGCAGCCGGTCCAATCGAGTTCGTCAGGTTGCTCCGCTCTTGGCGCGAGGTGGGCGACTTCGCCGGCATGGAGCTCGATGGCGAGCATGCCCGTGGGACCAAGGAAACAGCATCATGACCAGTTCGAACGGCCGCAAGTCCATCTTCATTACCGGGGCGGCGTCTGGGATGGGTAGAGCTACAGCTTTATTATTCGCAGAAAAAGGTTGGTTCGTCGGTGCGTACGACGTCAATCAGGCGGGGCTAGAGACGCTGCAAGAAGAGGTTGGTGATGCCAACGGGTTGTTCGAGATCCTCGACGTTACGGACGCCTTGGCATGGAAGTCGGCGATGGACCTGTTCGCGATTGCGACCGGCGGCGCCCTGGATTTGCTGTTTAATAACGCCGGTATTGGCGCCAGCGGCCTGCTTGATGAGCAGCCGTGGGACGACGTGATGCGGATCGTTAACATCAATTTTATCGGCGTGATGCTCGGCGTGCGCACGGGCGTTCCGTTGCTGAAGAACACACCGGGTTCGCTCTGTCTTATTACCTCGTCGTCGTCGGCGATCTTCGGCACGGCCGGCATCCCGGTCTACTCGGCGACCAAGCACGCCGTGAGAGGCCTCACCGAGGCGCTGTCGATCGAGCTGAAGCGCTACGGCGTTCGTGCCGCCGACCTGCTGCCCGGTCTGATCGACACCCCTTTGCTATCCGACGGGATGCGGCAGATGGCTCCAAGCGAGGGGATGTGGCGACTGGTCAAGCCGCGCGAAGTCGCCGAAACCGTATGGGAGGCCTACGGCGCTAACCGCGTCCACTGGTACATCCCTGAGGAACTGCGCGAGTTCCATCTGCAAGTCGTCGCTGAACCGGAAAAGGTTCGGGAGGAGCGGACAGCGCTACTCGCCGCGATGACCGCAGCCGGCTGATCGATCAGGAGCAAGGACCAACCATGTCGATACTTGAGACCCCCGCCACGAGCGTGCCGACAGGCACTGACGACGCCGGAGCGATCGCAGCCCTTCAAACGGCCTTTGCCGCGCAGCGCGCGGCATTCGCCAAAGACCGCCGTCCGTCGATCGAAGCGCGCAGGGAGCGTCTCGGCGCGCTGATCGGTATGATGCTCGCCAATCGAGAGCGCATCTCTGCGGCGATCGCGCAGGATTTTGGCGCCCATCCGGTGCCGGCCTCCGACCTCATAGAGGTGCTGGGTGTCGTGGGCCGCGCGCAGCACGTCCTCGAACATCTCGAAGAGTGGATGGCGGCCAGCGCGCGTCACACCGATCCGGCAATGCTAGGGACGGCCACGGCCTACATCGAATACCAGCCCAAGGGCGTCATCGGGAACATCGTTCCCTGGAACTTCCCATTCGATCTATCAGTGGGCCCGATGGTCGACATGCTGGCTGCTGGCAACCGGGTGATCGTCAAGCCATCAGAGTACACACCGGCGTGCGCGGATTTGCTTGCAGAAATGGTGGCTGCAACGTTCGATCCGGATTTGGTTACCGTCGCTGTCGGCGGCCTCGAACTCGCGCGCGCCTTCTCCTCAATGCCATGGGACCATTTGCTCTATACTGGCAGTCCAGCTGTCGGTCGACAGGTGATGCAGGCAGCGGCTGCCAACCTGACGCCCGTCACGCTTGAACTGGGTGGCAAATGCCCCGCCATCATGACGCCAGGTTCCGTTACCGAAACGAACGTTGAATCGGTCATCGGTACGAAGATCATCAAGAGCGGGCAGATGTGCGTTTCGGTCGATTACGCGCTGGTGCCAAGAGCGGACCTCGACACTTTCGTCGCGCACGCCAAGAGCTTCATGGCTCGGGCAGCGCCCAACTATTCGCGCGGTGAGGAATGCACCGGCATGATCTCGCCGCGGCACCTGCAGCGTATCGAGGACATGTTGGACGAGGCACGCGCCTCCCAGTGTCGCATCGTGACGCTCGAGGAAGACGGCCAGATTGACCTCGAGACGCGGCGTATGCCGATGTCGTTAGCGATCGATCCATCGCAGGATCTGCGGATCATGCAGGAGGAGATCTTCGGTCCGATCCTGCCGGTCGTACCGTATGACGATCTGGATGACGCGCTTGGGGCGATCAACGCCGGCGAGCGGCCGCTTGGGCTGTACGTTTTCGGGGATGACGCGGTACTGACCAACCATGTCCTTGCGTCGACGCATTCCGGCGGGGCGGCGGTGAACACATGCGCGATCCAAAGCGCGCTTCCATCGATGGGGTTTGGCGGCTCGGGGATGAGCGGGATGGGCCGGCACCACGGTATCGAAGGGTTTCGCGAGTTCTCCAACCCGCGCGGCGTCGTCGTACGCGGCGAAGGGGATCTGATCGATGTCTTCTACGCGCCGTATGCAAAGGCGGCTGGATTGGTACAGGCCGTCCTTGCCGGTTCGTGAGGCGAACGCATGCACGCTGAGCATTTCGATATTACGACCGATGCAAGTCGAAGTCTGTTGCACGTGACGATGCGCGGCCATTGGATGACCGAAACGGTCGATCGCTACGAACAGGCGGTTGGCGTCGCGGTGGCGGGCATATTGTCCGCGGGCTGCCAGCGCGGCAGCCTTCTTGCACTCGTGGACGCCCGTGAGCTGAACGCGCAGTCGCAGAATGTCGTCGCCGAATTTAAAGCCCGCATGCACCACGGCGGACTGCTTCCACGCCGGCTTGCAACAGTGCTCTCAAGCACGCTGTTTAAACGACAGGTAGAACGCATCGCGATTCCTAACCAGTGCCTCTTCGTCGGCGACTCCGACGCTTTGAGCTGGCTCCTGAGCGAAGAGGCCGAAACATGACGCCTACCATCGAGCCTCCCGTACGCGGGCTGGGAAGAGCTGCGTGGTTCTGGGCATTGTTCCAGGGTGGCCGAGACCCATACATCATTCTCGTCACCATCTACGTCTTTGTGCCGTACATAGTGACGAGCGTGGTCGCCGATCCGGTGCATGGTCAGGCGCTTGTCGCAGGCGGCGCGAAATATGCCGGTTGGATCGTCGCGCTGACGGCACCGCTCCTTGGCGCGGTGGTAGACCGGATGGGGCCGCGTAAGCCTTGGCTTGGCGCTACGGTTGCTTTGATGGTCCCGCTGATGGCGGCACTGTGGTGGGCCCTTCCCGGGGGTGCCGGACTCGGCGTCGGCACAATTATCGCGGTGCTCGCCGCACTATCTGTGTTGTTCGCTTATACCGAGACGCTCCACAACGCGCTGCTATTGCCGGCAGCGGGGATGGGGAAGGCTGGCGCTGCTTCCGGTCTGGCATTGGCGTTCGGCAACTTCGTATCTGTTGCTATGCTGGCGTTCGTTTTATGGGGGTTTGCGCTACCTGGTAAGGTAACCTGGGGGTTCGTGCCGACAGCGCCGTTGTTTGGACTGGACGTCGCCAGCCATCAGCAGGACCGGATCGTGCCTGTATTGGCCGCAATCGCGCTGGCCTTGGGTACGCTTCCGCTCCTAGTCTTCGTGCCAGACGTCGAGAAAACCGGCATTCGCATCGGTGCAGCAACCCGGCTCGCGATTGCCGATCTGAAGGCGCTTGTGCTCGAAGCGCGAGGGCATCGCGAGGCGCTCGTTTATCTTGGGGCCAGAATGCTCTTCACCGACGGGCTAACTGGCATTCTGATTTTTACCGGCGTCTATGCAGCCGGCATCATGGGATGGCAGACGCTCGAGCTGCTCGCCTACGGCATGATCCTTTGCGTGTTCGCAGTCGGGGGAGGCCTGCTTGCCGGTTGGCTCGATCAGCGCATCGGCCCCAAGCGCGCCCTGACGCTGGAGATCTGCGGCGTGGTAGCATCGCAGCTGCTCTCACTCGGCAACACGAAGGCGCTTCTGTTCTATCAGCCGTTCGATATCGCAACGCATGCTCCAATCTGGGGTGAACCGATGTTTCGGACCGCGCCCGAACTTGGTTTGCTCGCGTGTGGCATGCTCGGCGCGGTCACGGTAACGGCTGCCTACGCTTCGAGCCGCACAATGCTTACGCGTGTCGTGCCCGCCCATAAGGTCGGCATCTTTTTCGGACTGTTTGTCATCGCAGGGACCGCGACGATGTGGCTCGGGCCGCTGCTGGTTCAACTCGCTACCGCAGCGACGGGATCGCAGCGCGCCGGACTGCTGCCGATCTCAGGTCTGCTGGTTGCCGGATTGATCGTTTTGCAGTTGGTGCGTGGTGGCTACCGTATGCATGAGCCACAGCGCGTTGAGGGTCGGACAGCATGACCGATCCTATCCTATCTCGCTCCTGGGAGACCCTGTATCCCGCGCATCTGCGGGGTTACCAGCTGGACGTCACGACGAGTGTCGATCACCCTGCTGATCTGCTCACTCGTGCGGCGGAGCGCTTCGGCGCACTTCCCGCCTTCACGGTCGCACATCCCGATGGGACGACCGAAAGCCTGACTTTTGTCGACGCCGTCCGACTTTCCGACGCCTTTGCTAGTTTTCTTGAGACAGATCTTAACATGTCGGTCGGCGACGTGCTTGCGGTCAAGCTTCCCAATGGCCTGGCGTTTCCAATCGTCATTTTCGGCGCTTGGAAGGCCGGGTTGATCGTCACTCCGGTTAACCCGTTTTACACAGATGTCGAGACGAGCTACCAGCTTCGCGACAGCGGCGCCAGGGTGATTGTGACGGAAGGCGCCATGGCCGATCAACTGGGGGGTGATCTGCTCGGAATGGTAGTCGTCACAGTTGGTGCCGCTATATTGCTGGATCGAAATGCTACGCCTTCCCGGCGTGACGATGCGGCCAATGCCTCAGACGGCGCGCAAAACCGATGGACATTGAACGCGGCTCTAGCGTCTACCGATATTCCATCTGGGCGGCGAAGCACCGTTGCGCTCTACCAATACACCGGAGGCACGACCGGCCGCAGCAAGGGCGCGGTGATTACTGCCGCGAACCTCCTTGCGGCGGCCGCGATCGTACGCGACTTCTTTGGAGGATTTGGCTCGCCGATCGAGCGAGGCACCGCCTTGACCGCACTCCCTTTCTACCACATCTTCGCCTTCCTGTTTGGCATGCTGGTCTATGTCGAAGCTGGCACACAAAATGTGATCGTGCCGCTTGCGCGTCCGGTGTCGAACCTCCGACCGGCTTTCGAGAAGTTCAATATTGATTGGATGGCGGGCGTGGACACGCTCTATGCCGGCCTGCTGGCAGAACCCTGGTTTCGGGAAACGCCTCCGCGCTTGCGCTTCGCGATCGCTGGTGGCGCTGCGCTTCGACAATCCGTTGCGACTGACTGGGAACAGCTCGTCGGGCCCGTACTCGAAGGCTACGGCCTTACCGAGACGACCGGCATCATCAGCTGCAATCCCCCGACGGCCGCGCACCGCAGCGGATCGGTTGGCCTACCCGTTCCGGGAACGGACATTCGGATCGTCGACAAGCAGGGGCGCGATGTGCCGATCGGCGAGTCCGGGGAATTGCTCGTCCGCGGGCCGCAGGTCGCGTCAGCCTATCTTGGTGGGGAGGCCGAGATGTCGAAGAGCTTTGACGGCGGATGGTTGCGCACTGGCGACGTCGCCGCGTTCGAGGCATCCGGTATGATCGTAATCCGGGACCGCACCAAAGACATGGTGCTTGTGTCGGGATTCAACGTTTATCCAAACGAGGTCGAGGCGGTGTTGACCAGCCACCCCGGCGTAGCGGAGGCAGCGGTGATCGGCGTGCCAGATGACCGTACCGGAGAATCCGTGAAAGCCTTTGTCGTCCTGCGCAACCCTCCTCCTTCTGTCGGTGAGCTCGATCGGCATTGTCGTGCCTCGCTTGCAGCCTACAAAATACCTCGAGAATTTGTGACGCGCGCTGAACTTCCGAAATCGGCGGTGGGCAAAATTTTGCGCGCGGCGCTCCGCGGGTGACATCGGGAATTGGCAAACTAAGCCGCTTCAACGCCCTGGGCGAGGGGCGTCACCGCGCCATCGCTGACGCCCAATTCGGGCGAGATGCGGTTCAGGTCGCGATGCACTTGAAGCGATGATTGCCGGCGCTGTCGATCTAGATGAAATCGTCCTGTTGCGCTGGCTGGAAGCGAACGCCGAAGGGTTCGCCGGACCGATCGACGTCTCGAAATTTCCCGGCGGTCAATCCAATCCGACATACCGGATCGATGCGGCCAGTGGCGCGTACGTCGTGCGCCGTAAGCCGGTTGGGACGCTTCTACGGTCCGCCCACGCCGTAGATCGCGAATATCGGCTCATCTCGGCGCTACATCCCACCGGCTTTCCTGTGCCCCGTCCGTTCGCACTATGCGAGGACACAGCGGTGATCGGATCGATCTTTTACGTCATGGAGATGGTGGCAGGCCGCACCTTCTGGAATGCGGCACTCCCGGAGGCCGCACCGGCCGAGCGGCGACCGATCTATGAAGCGATGCTCAATACGTTGGCAAAGCTGCACGCGATTGATCCGGTCGCGATCGGTCTCGGTGATTTCGGGCGCCCAGGCAATTATTTCGCACGGCAGATCGATCGTTGGACGAAGCAGTATCGCGCGGCGCAAACCGACGATATCCCGGCGATCGAACGGCTGATTGAGTGGTTACCCCGTACCGTACCTGCGCAGGGACGGACATCGATTATCCATGGCGACTACCGTATCGACAATCTAATTTATGCGCCCGACGGACCGCAGGTCGCTGCGGTCCTCGACTGGGAGCTAGCGACGATCGGCGACCCACTTGCAGACTTCGCTTATTTCGCGATGAACTGGGCAATGCCGGCGGATGGCGGACCAGGACTTTCGGGTCTCGATCTCGCATCGCTCGATCTGCCGACTATGGAGGAGACAGTTGAACTCTACTGCGCGGACACCGGTCGGACCGGGTTGCCCGATCTGCACTGGTATTTCGCCTATAATCAGTTTCGATTGGTAAGCATCATCCAAGGGATAAAGAAGCGTCTTCTCGAAGGAAATGCCTCGAGTGCTAAGGCAGAAGCGACCGCCACGCGATTGATCCCGATTACAGAGAGCGCGTGGAGGCACGCTCGCCTTGCCGGGGCGCGATAGCATGGGCAATAAGCTGTCCCGTCTTCAAGCGTTGAGCAAGCGTTCGCTTGAAACCCGGAGCCGCTCAGAGCCCGACTCATATTCGAGCTTGGCGATACGGCGCGTCATCCGCCTGATTGATGAGACAATCATCGAAGCTTCTGACGATGCGATAAAGACTTTCCCGTCCTCGGCGAGGCGACGACACCGGTTGAGCCACGCCAGGGTGCCTTCGACAACCCGGCGCCGGGGCAGAATGACAAAGCGTCCCCGTTTGGGCCGTCTGATGATCGATCGTCAGCCGATTAATAAACCGCCCCGGGTCTGCTGGAGGCCGGCAAGCGCCGCCGCCGCTCTCAAAGCCGCCGGCACCTAGCTGCAGGCAGCTGTCGCGAGACCATGAACCTGCTTGTCACTTCCGCCGTGGAGCAGCGCGTCCGCTCCGATGAAACCGCCGCCTGAAAGCACACCTTAGATGACGCGGCGTAAGCGTGGCCTGACGCTTTCGATTACCCACCAGTCGGATTGGCGAGTGACGCGCCGAGTTTGATATCCATGAGGCGGGACCATCCGCGCCACATGACGGTGTTGCCGGGTGGTGGATCGGTGGATCGCGGGCGCGGGCGAAATAGCCGCCGAGGCGGGCGATCTGCGTCAGGTAAGTGAAAAGGGACGCCGCTGCGTCGCTGGCGGGGCGGACCGGATGGAAACGATCCAGTAGCGCGATCTCGTCATCGTCGAGGGCCAGGCGGGGAGAAGCCTCGGGCGCTGCGCGATTGATCATCGTCATCCGGAACAGCCGCCACGAGAGGATAGAGGTGACTCGGTTTATCTGAACAGCTCGGCGCGAT
Source organism: Sphingomonas sp. TREG-RG-20F-R18-01 (assembly GCF_022662475.1). GTDB lineage: Bacteria > Pseudomonadota > Alphaproteobacteria > Sphingomonadales > Sphingomonadaceae > Sphingomonas. The sequence goes on along the minus strand of NZ_JAKNQQ010000016.1, from coordinate 23,044 downwards.
TGCTAAGTGGAGCGTCCGCCGGTTTCATGCCGCTGCGAGAAGCGGCTGGTTGAAGTAGACGTGATCGGGCGTCCTGCGGTCAAGCGATGAGTGCGGGCGTCGTCCGTTGTAGAATGCCAGATAGCGGCCGATCGAGGTGCGGGCCTCGCTGACCGAGCCATAGGCCCGCAGGTAGACCTCCTCGTATTTCACGGAGCGCCACGGGCGCTCGACGAACACGTTGTCGCGCCAGGCGCCGCGGCCGTCCATGCTGATCGCGAATTTCTCACGTTGCAGGACGGCGGTGAAAGCCATGCTGGTAAATTGGCTGCCCTGATCGGTGTTGAAGATCTCCGGCGCCCCGAAGCGCGTCAGCGCTTCCTCCAAAGCCTCGATACAGAAATCGGTCTCCAGCGTGATCGACAGTCGCCAGCTGAGCACCCGCCGGCTGAACCAGTCGACGATCGCGATCAGATAGACGAAGCCGCGTGCCATCGGGATGTAGGTTATGTCGGTCGCCCACACCTGGTTGGGCCGCGTCACCGCGAGCTTGCGCAGCAGATAGGGATAGATCTTGTGCCCCGGCGCCGGCTTCGAGGTGTTCGGCCGTCGGTAGATCGCCTCGATCGCCATCTTCTTCATCAGCGTGGAGACGTGCAGCCGGCCGACCTTGATGCCTTCGGCGGCAAGCAGATCGCGCAACATCCGGCTGCCCGCGAACGGGAAATCCATGTGCAACGCGTCGATCCGCCGCATGATCGCAAGGTCAGCAGCCGAGGTCGGCCTGGGCAGATAATAGACGCTCCCGCGGCTGATCCCCAACTCTTGCGCCTGCCGTGTCACCGGCAAAGCGTGCGAACGGTCGATCATCGTTTTGCCCTCGGCAACAGTCCCGCCTTGCCGAGCGCCCCGGACAAAAAATCGTTCACCAGCGTCAGCTCGCCGATCTTGACGTGCAACGTCTTCACGTCGATCGCCGGCTCGGCCGGCTCGCTATGACCCTCCGCTCCGAAGACCCCCGCACCGCCTTCCGGCAGTTGGCCGCGCCACGTCGTGACCTGGTTCGGGTGAACGTCGAACTGCTGCGCCAACTCGGCCAGCGTCTTCTCGCCCTTCACGGCAGCCAGGGCCACCTTCGCCTTGAAGGCCGGACTATGGTTCCGGCGTGTTCGCTTCGTCATCTGATCTCCTGTTCGGCAGCCATGCCGGCCGCCTTCAGGCAGAAACTCCACTTAGCAGCCTGTCCAGATTTGCCGAGCCGCCTCTGATGCAGAACAGGGCGATGAGGTTGACCAGGCGCTCGGCGGTGCGCAGGGCATCTTCGGCCCGGCAGCCGGATTTGAGGATCTTGTGGAACACCTCGATCTTCCAGCGCATCCCGTACCATTGGAGCATCCGCACCGCATCGGCGGCCGAGGCGACGGGAAGATCGGTGATGAGCTTCCAATCGATCGCCGGCCGCCCCTCTGGCGCTCCTTCCTCGTGCGCATGGATGACGGTTAAGTCGAGGGCGGGATAGCGCTTCTGCTTGCCAGTCGGTGGAAGGACGTGGACGCGCCTGTATCGCAACGCGACCTTGGCGATTGCCCCTTCGCCGATCTCGACGAGATGATGTCCGGCCACGGCGACCTCTGCCATCTCGGTGCCGACGGTATGCCCGCCGTCACCGGCAAGCCGGTCGACGCAGGTCCGCACGAGGAAATGGGTGCCGGCTTCTTGCGCGGCGCAGAAGAACTCGTAGATGTCGTTCTCGCGATCACCGATATGAACGAGCCGGTCCGGGTCGCCGAGCAGCGTCGTCGCAGCCTGCACGTTCGCCAGCCAGCGCATGCTGTCCTTGCCTTCGATTGGCACGCGCGTTGGGTCGACGTGACGCTTCAGCGCAGCGGTTCCCTTGAACCTGGCGCGCGACCAGAAGCGGATGGCCGCCAGCCCGAGCAGCAGCCCCTCGGGCGTGATCGCGAGGCTGCCGTGCATCAGCAGGCCGCACACCGTGTGCAACCGGAAGCGCCCATCCTCGCCACGCCGGCTCGGCGAGTAACCGATCGCGCCGATCGCCTCGGGCCGGTTGCGTCGGAAGCTGAACTCTGTCGTATCCTGCAAGACCAGCACCGGCCCCTCCACGGCGGCGACCCGAGAGGCGGTCGCCCGGAAATGCCCGTCGAGGATCTCGCGCTCGCTGACATCGGGGTTCGATAGAAACCGGTATGCCGCCTTCGTGTTTGCCCAGTCCTGGCACGCCATCGGGATCGGCAAACCCACCGCGCCCGCCAACTGCGTCATCAGCGTTCGGAGCCGCTGACCGAGACGAACGTCGCGAAATCGCGACCCGGCCAGTTCCTCGTCGACCCAGCACTCCCCGCCTGTCATTCCGGACCTCGCTATAGCGACCTGGTGCGCGGACATGAATCATACTTGATTCCACGTCGGCTATCGCCGTGCGACATCCGGAATCAGAGCTGCGACAACTTGTGGGTAATCGAAAGGGCCTGAAGGCTGCCTTGCCGGATCTTGGCCGACGGGCTGATTGCCGCTCTTTGAGCGGAGCATCCCTGAGCGCCTCCATTCCGGGAAACTGAGGACCCTGCAAAATGACGTTGGGCAAACGGGGTTTCGCTGTTCCGCCAGTAGGCCGCGAGGGTACACCGTGAACGTGATCGTAACTTTACTGACGTACTCAACTCGGAACGTTTGGGTCAATCGTGCTAGAGTTGGTTGGTTTCGGGCAGCTAAAGGCCGACACCTGCAATCCGCTGGGCCAACTCCGCGATGCGAAATGGCTTGGTCAGACGTGACAAGTCGGGTGCAATACCCTCAGCTTCGGCATAGCCCGAGACGATTAGCACAGGTAGCTCGGTGATTTTTGCGCGCAGCGCGCGCGCCAGCTCTGCTCCGCTCATACCTGGCATGAGATGATCCGTTACGAGGATGTCTGGGCGTTCGCCCTCGTCAACCAACCGTAACGCCTCTTCCGCCGATCCGGCTTCCGTCACATCGAATCCCAAGTCCATCAGCATGTCGGCAGTGCTCATGCGAACCAGCTCTTCATCGTCGACGAGCAGCACTTTCCCACGATGGGGACGGGCATCTATCTGAGCCGCCTCTGTATTTCCCGCATTCACGGGCGCTCGACTGACAGGTAACCACAGCTTGATTGTCGTGCCTTCGTTGGGCGCGCTGTCGATCGCCATTGCGCCGCCCAATTGAGCGGCCAGACCATGGACCATGGAAAGGCCCAGGCCGGTGCCTTTGCCGATGCCCTTGGTTGAGAAGAACGGTTCGATCGCCCGGGCAAGGGTCGCCTCGTCCATGCCGCTGCCAGTATCGGCGACGCACAGGAGCACGTAATGGCCCCGACGTAGCTTTGTGCCGTCGCCTTCACGGACGCTCTCACGCATGGCATGGATCGTAAGGGACCCGCCGTCCGCCATGGCGTCGCGGGCATTCACCGCAAGATTGAGAAGCGCCATTTCGAGCTGATTCTGGTCAACCGTTACTGGCGGCAGGTCGTCTGCTAGGTCAATCTGGACGTCTATCATTGGGCCAAGGGTCGAGCCGATCAGGTCAGCCATGCCGTTGATAAGCGTACCCAGATCGACCGCGCTCGCCTGCAAGGGCTGCCGACGCGCGAAGGCAAGGAGGCGCTGGACGAGCGTCTTCGCGCGGTCGGCAGACTGAAGCGCGCCATCGATCAACCGGCGCTCGCGCTCGCTACCGACACCGCGCCGCACTAACATGTCGAGCGAACCGATGATCGGTGTAAGCAAGTTATTGAAGTCGTGGGCGACGCCGCCGGTAAGCTGGCCCATGGATTCCATTTTCTGGCTCTGGCGCAAGGCCTCCTGGGCCTCACTCAGCCGGCGCTGTTCTTCCACCCTAGCAGTGACATCGTACACGAACTGATAGGCGCCGATGCGCGTGCGTTCTGCGTCGTAGAGTGCGTTGTACTTCATCTCGTAGTAGCGCCTCTCCCGGCCGGGATCGCCGAACTCAGCCACCTCGGTAAATTCCTCGCCCGCAAGCGCTCTGCCCCAAACCGCGCGGACCGCAGCTGCGTGATCAGGCCGATCGCCCAGCAGGTCGAGCATATTGTCGCCGGGTTCCGGGCGAACGCCATAGATCCGCTCGAATTCGGCGGCCGCTGCCTTGTTGATCGCGAGCCAGCGATACTCGAGGTCGGCTACCTGGACGAACGCGTCAGTGCCTTCGACGATTTCCGCGAGCAACCGGTGCTCGGCGAGCGCATCGGCTACACGACGTTCGAGTGTTTCGTTAGCGGCCTGGAGCGCAAGCTCCGCTGCCTTCCGGTCGGTAATATCGTTGAACAGGATGGCCACCCGGTGCTCTTCGGATTTCCCGCTGCGAAACGCGTGAACGTCATACCATCGCCTCAGCGAAGCCGCTTCGTTCTCGAAGCGGACCGGTTTTCCCGTCTTCGCAACGTTGCCGTACACCTCGAACCAGTGCTCCTCATGCGCGGGCGCGAGCTCGCGCATCCGCTTGCCGACTGAGCCGGTGAGGCCGGTCTGTCGCTCAAACGCCGGATTAACTTCAAGGAACCGATAGTCTACAGCCTGCTCGTCTTCGAATAGCACCTCGATGACGCAGAAGCCCGCGTCGATCGAGTCGAACAACGTACGATAGCGCTCCTCGCTAGTGCGCAGCGCTTCCTCCGCAATGCGGCGCTTAGTTTGGTCTTGCGCGATCCCGGCGACCCGAGCCACACGCCCCGACTCGTCGCGGATAGGGAAGCCGACGTCAACGATCCACCGCACCTCGCCGTCCGCGCGAACGATCCGATATTCGGCTGTCACCCGCTCGCCCGCGAGTACCTTGGGCATGGCGGCAAAAGCGGCATCGCGGTCGTCTGGATGCACGAAATCGGCCCAATGCGAGATGTCGCCGATGAAGCGGTCACGCGGTTCGCCCCAGACACGCTCGAAAGCTGGACTAAGATACTCAAGCCGCCCCGTCGCAGAATCGGCTATCCACACTGTTTCCGACGCCGCGTCCGCGAACTGACGGAAGCGCTCCTCGCCAGCCTTCACCGCTGCTTCAGCACGCGCCCGCTCTGCCGCCGCCCATGTGCGCTCGGCGATCTCCTCTGCGAGTTCTAATTCCTCAGCCGACCACAGACGCGGTACGTCACTATGAAGGCCTAAGATCGCAACCAATGCGCAATTTTTTACGACTGGGACATCGAGCAGGCCGACGATCGACGCCGTGGCGAATGCGGCCCTCGCCCCGGCCGACGATGTTCGGGAGTCGAGCGCTACGTCAGAAATGGCGACCGTCTTGCCTCTGCGTAAATCGGCGATCAGATTGGCGCCATAATCCAATAGCCGGTGGCGACGCCGATTTGCTGCCATCGAACCGTTATTCCATTCGCGCTCGATGAGGACCGTCTCGCCGCCCGGCTCAACTTCAGCATAGGCAACCTGCGCCACGCCCAGATGTCGACCGAGCGCTTCAGACGCGACGGCGATCGCCTCGCCAGGGTCCGCGACCGGCCGCTGAGCGTCGCCGAGACGCAACAGGAAAGCGTTACGTCGTTCAGCAAGTACCTCGGTCGTCGTCTCGGCGACGGCGCAGAATAGGCCCGAAACGGCACCCCTCTCATCGCGGACCGGCGAATAGGAAAAGGTGAACCAAGCCTGCTCCTCGAACCCGTTACGGTTGAGCCATAGCGGCAGGTTCTCCCGGTAAGTCGCCTCGCCGGTCAGTGCGGCGTCGATCAACGGCAAAATGTCGGGCCAGATCTCTGGCCAGACGTCGTGGAAACGCCGTCCGAGCGCGGTCGGATGCTTTTCCCCCAAAATCCGGGCATATGCATCGTTGTACAGGAATTCGAGTTCCGTACCCCAAGCGACGAACATCGGGAATTTTGAGTTGAGCATCAGCCCCACGATGGAACGAAGCGACTGAGGCCAAATGATCGGCTCGCCGATGCTCGTCGCCGACCAATCCTTGGACCGCAGCAGCGCGCCCGTCTCGCCGCCGTCCACGAGAAAATCCAGACTTTTAGAAGTCGCACTTTCTCCCGTCATGCGATCTCCGTTCGCGGTATTTCACGCCCTTGGTTGTCGAGCTCACCTGCTCGATGACCGTCGTAATAGCGCGCTCGCTTCGAACGGTCACCGTAAATTCCGCTCGCCACAGCCAGTTAGGCGCGTCGGACTGCCTATCGGTGTCGTCCTGCGAGTGTCTCTGGCTTTCCCCCTGCGCTCAAGGCGTTCGCGGCAGATCCGCTTCATCAGCGAAGGTGCGCAAGGCAACGCGCTATTCGACGAAAACGCTGGATAGTAATTTCGATGCTCTGGCGCGAAATCATGATTTGATCGAAAGCCGGTTCGTCTCAAAAGCCGTTTCTCTAGAAGGGTCCCCGCCGATTCGGCGATCACGACCCCCCGTCGGTTTGCGCGCTACTTTATGACCCAGTTCCGCGAACTCGGCCGGAACAAGCTGATTTAGCTGGTCGCCGTGATAAGCGGTCCAAAGCGGGCTCGGCGACCGCGCCGGCGGGCAGTGGATGCCACATGCCTGCATCCAGCAGCATCGGCTTGTGCTCGGCTGACAGCACCCCGGTGTCGATCCCGGGAAAGAGGGCGACCCCGCGGAACCCAGACGAGCAAATTCGCCGCTTGGAGCCTCGCCCAGCCCTTTCAGGGCGTGCTTGGTGACCAAATAGACCGCCGTCCCTGGCGCACCGAAGCATGCCGAAGCATGCCGAAGCGGTGCTGAAAGCGGATCAACGATAGTGTTTCGACGAGGACCGGAAAACCGCATGGATGAGACCTATGCCGCCAAGCATGTTGACCGATACGAGCCTAACGATGGTCTCCCGATCCAGGGAAGCAAACGGCGCTTTCGACTGCGGCGTCGAGCAGCGCGCCCCAGTGATCGATCATCATGTCGCGCAGCCCGTTTCGCGCGGAGACGACGCACGCCAGAGACCAGGCAATCGCAGCGACATCGCCGGGATTGGCGGCCGCGACCGAACTGACCCGACTTTTCAGCGTAGCCAGTGCGTGCTCGGCGGTGTCCGGCCGTACCAGCGCTCGGACGTGCGCGCCGCGGGCGACGAGGCGCTCGCGATGCGCCCGCTCAAATTGCCCAAAGCACCCGCGGAGCTATGATCGGCGTACTGCTCACACACTATCCATCCGCCACGTACGTAACGAGCCTTAAGTCAGCGTAACGACCTAAAAGTCGCCCGAACCTCGTCGACGAACAGCTCGGGTTGTTCGAGCGCAGCAAAATGTCCGCCGCGCTCCAACTCGTTGAAGTGTACGAGGTTCGCGAACCGTCGCTCGGCCCAACGACGCGAAAGGCGGATCTGCTCTCCGGGGAACATGCTGATTCCGGTCGGCGTCTGCAAGACCGACGGGGGCGCACCCCCCGCCATCATTTCACGAGCGCCCTCCCAGTACAGTCGCGCAGAGCTCGCACCCGCGTTCGGCAGCCAATAAAGCATGATCTCGTCAAGAATCTCGTAGCGGGTGAAGACGGCCTCCGGCTCGCCGCCGCTGTCCGACACGTCCTGGAAATGGGGAGCAGGTCATAATGGCTAAAACGCTGCGATGAAATAGAATTATCTGAATTTAGTTGGCGCCTAATGACGATGGACCCGTTTATACGGTCGTCAGCGTCCAGCTTTAATAAGGATTGCGTCGGAGGGCAGGACGTGATCGAGAAAAGGAAGGATCGCCGCGCCGATTGCAGGTGCGTCCTGCGCCATGACCGCGGGCATCACTCGGGCGTGGGACGGCACGTCGACGGCCGCCAATGCTTTCCCCAATTCGGACGCTAGCCGTTCAATGAGCGGCACAGGCAGCCGTCCGCCAATCAGGATTGCGTCTGGGTTGAGCAGGCAATTGATACCAATCAGCGGCATCGTCAACGCACGAACAGAATCGTTCAGCCAGTGTTTGACGACTGCGTTCACCGCCGCGTTGGAGCCGACCAGTTGCGCGTTGTTGATGACTGGGCATTTGGCAGCGGTGAGGCGGGCGTGAAGCGTTGATAGCGAAACAATATCTTGCACGACTGCGCCGGGCGTGACGGCTCCGGGATCTGGCATAAGACCGATCTCGCCGCTTCGCGATGTAGCGCCACGATGATAGCTCCGATCGATCACCAATCCGCCGCCTAAGCCAGCGCTGATCAACAGATAAAAGAAGCTGGGATTTTCAGCGGCTGTACCGCAGTGAGCCTCTCCCAGGGCAGCGGCCGCAGCATCGTTGTCGGTATGGATTGGCCACGGCAATACCTCGCGCAGTAGGGCAGGCATGGCGACATCGTCCCAGGTCGCGTATTCAGGTGGGCTGCCGGGCAGGGCGATGCTGCCTAGATCGTCTGGCATCGCAACGCCGACCCCTAGAACCCGTTTACGGTCGACGCCGCCCGCTGCGATGACCTCGTCGAGCCTTTTCCGAACGAATTCCACGACATCGACCGGCATTGCGAACGCAATCTCTTGCGTAATGCGGCTGCGGACCTCTCCCGCCAGATCAAGTGCGACTAAGGTCAGATGATCACGATCGACATTGAGGCCGATTCCGAAGGCTCCGTCTCGATCGATCTGCAGCTTAAGTGCAGGTTGGCCGCGCCCCCCTTTTGTGCGCCCGGTCAGCCGTACAAGCCCCTTGTCGATGAGCCGATTCGTGATGTTAGCGATAGTGGGTGCTGTCAGCCCAGTTTCTTGGACGAGCGTGACGCGCGTCGTCTCGTCGCGCAACCGTATTGCTTGCAGCACCGTCCGCAGATTGTAGTCTCCCGCCCGTTCCAGATTCGTGCCGGACAAGCCGTTGGACAAGCGTGAGGACCGGCTTTGGGCACCAAGCGGACCGCCGTTATCCCGCGCCTTGGAGGCCGGATCGGGGAGCGCATTTGAGTTGTCTTCTAGCATATTCATCCACTTCTGTATCTCGACCCAAACCATCGCGCACAATTATAATATTACAACTGACTTTATTTATCCATGCAGTTCTGCCACTCTTTGCACGCGGAAACCAACATGCGTGATGAGGGGCTTACCATGATTGCTACACAAGGACAGGCCAAGCCAGAATGTGGCAGGCTGAAGTGATGGGTGTCGGCGTTGATTTTGGCGGAACAAAGATCGAGGCAGCTGTACTCGATGAGAAGGGAGACTTCCTTAGCCGGGTTCGGACCCCGAACCCCGGGGAGTATGATCTCGCCATCCGCGATGTTTGCGCTGTCATAGCCCGTGCCGAGGCGGAGGCGGGCGGGGCGGGAGAGCGCGCGATCAGCACAGTTGGGATTGGTGTACCTGGCTCGATCAGTCCGCGTTCAGGGCTAATGCAAAATGCGAATTCGACTTACCTTAACGGTCGGCCATTTAGGGAGGATTTGCAGATCGCACTCGGGCGAGAAGTGCGAATGGCGAACGATGCAAACTGTCTAGCGCTTTCAGAAACTGTAGATGGAGCCGCCATAGGGGCTAAATCTGCGGTGGGCGTCATCCTTGGTACCGGTGTTGGGGGCGGGGTCGTTATAAATGGGCGGATTGTAGAAGGCGCGTCCGGCATTGGTGGCGAATTCGGTCACGTCCCACTCCCTTGGCTTACCGTAGATGAGCACCCAGGACCGCTTTGCTGGTGCGGTAAACACGGATGTTTGGAGGCGTGGATTTCCGGCACTGGTTTTGCCCGCGCGCACGAAGCGAACAGTTGTCAAAAAATCGAGGCCGCAGCTGTTGTCGCCGCTTCGAGAGGCGGGGACCAGGCTGCTATCGAGTCCCTTGAGCGCTACGTCGATCAGCTGGGGCGAACGCTTGCACTTATCGTAAACATTATCGATCCGGAAGTTTTCGTTCTTGGCGGCGGCATGTCTAACGTGGCTGAGTTGTACCAGCGAGTACCCGTTGTCGTACGCCGTTACGTTTTTGGCGGCGCCTGGGATGGGAGAATCGTGCCAGCGCGCTGGGGCGACTCCTCTGGGGTGCGTGGCGCGGCGCGACTGTAAGAAAACCTTTCGCCCGACTAGTGTGTTGATTTTTTGCGATAATCCCAGCGGAAGCCTCGCCGCCATCAGCTCGGCAACTTCACCACGATTAAAAAATAAAAGTTCTTGTATTTAATAGTTGACGATCAGGCCGCTTCGGCGGCATCAATGCTAAATAAGCCGCCATCGAAGCGGCTACGGGAGGATGTGGACCGTGCAATGCGAATTTGCCCGCAGGGTATTTTGCGACCGTATGGCGGCCGAGATGTCCGGGGCAGGCGACCTCGGGGCTTGGAATGCGGCACGTTCGGTTTGCATTCCCAACAATCAGATAATGAAAACTGTTCGACTGTGTCGGCAACGAAATTCGCTGTTGCATGGACGAGCTGTGCCAAAGGGAGGAATGTGATGAACGAGATTAGCGAAAATCCGAACCGGTTTTACCGTCGGCAGTTATTGGCAAGTGCCGCATCATTGATAACATTGTCCATTACGCAGCCGGCTCTCGCGCAGGCTGGTACAGGCACCGTTCAAGGCGCCAACGTTGCGCAGACGTCCGGGCCGGCACAGGGCGGAGTTGAAACGCAACCCGTACCTGGCACTAGCCCAGCTGCTGGCGCGGCAGCATCCGGCGCTCCGCAAGCCGATGGTAGCGAAGCTACTGCAACGTCAGCGAGCGATAGCGGCGACATCCTAGTCATCGGGGTCCGCGGTGCCCAGAAGGCTGCCGTCGACCTCAAGCGCTCGGCAGCTCAGATCGTTGATTCCATCGTTGCCGAGGACATCGGCAAATTGCCCGACACCACGATCGCTGACTCGCTGCAGCGCGTAACCGGCGTGCAGATCGACCGCACTGCGGGTGAAGGCGGCGGCGTCAATATTCGTGGCCTGGGACAGGTGCTGGTCACCCTCAACGGGGAGTCGTTTCTCGGCGGCCAGAGCATCGACAATGCACAGCCCAATTTCACCGACATACCTCCAACGCTCTTCTCAGGCGTCGACGTGTTCAAGTCACCGACCGCGCGTCAGTTAGAAGGTGGCATCAGCGGTATTATCGATCTGAAAACTCGGCGTCCGTTCGACCTCAAGCGTGGCATTACACTGTCCGGCTCAGCTGAGGGCGAATACGGCGACCGCGTCAAAAAGTTCAACCCCACTTACTCGGCGCTTGCGGGCTACCATACGGACCGCTTCGGCCTGCTTGTTGCGGGATCCTACTCGAAGGCAAGCCTCGCTAACATTCGCATTGACACCGGCAACAGCTGGCTTGTCTCAACCGACGCGTTGTCGGGCCGCGACCTGCGCGGCAACGGCCGCATTGGCTCGACCAACATCCCGGCTAATGGTGACTATGTCTATCAACCCGCGGTCGTCAGTGCATCTAACCAGACGACCGAACGCGAGCGGTACGGCGCTAACGCCTCCGCACAGTACAAAATTACTGATCAACTTACGCTGACGGCAGATGGCGCTTATACCCAGCTCGACGACCGCACACGCGCCGTCAACCTTCAGCTCAACAGCGGCTATGCGCCCCGACCGCTTCTTGCGGGATCTAAAGTCGATTCCAACGGAGTTGTCACCGTCGCAAACTTCGCGCTGCCCGGTTTTGCGGAGAACAGCCTAGCCACAAATTCCAAGTCGCGCACGTTCAATACCAATCTCGAACTGAATTATAACAACGGCAGCAACTTCAAGGGGACGCTGCGCTGGGTTCACGCCGATGCAAAGCGCGATTCAGTGTCGTCACAAGCCGACTCCAAGCCGGAGACTGGCAACTTGCTTCCGCGAGGGGTAGCGCCGGAATGCCAAGGCAACCAAAATCCAAATCTGCTGCCGGCCTCTTGTTATCAGCTGCAGAACCCGACCGGCTTCCAAGCGGTGAATGTCGGCATTGATTACACGACGAAGTATCCGACGCTCGCCTTCGGGACCGACGTGACGAACCCGGCCAATTGGGAGCTGTATTCAACGTGGGGTTATGGCGACCACCGGCGTGCCAAGAACGATGCCTTCCGCGCTGACGGCACCTTCACCTTTCCTGGCGATGGGTTCTTGAAGACGCTCGACGCCGGCATACGCTACAACGTGCGTGACGTGACGGTGTCGGAGTTTAAATATCTTGCACCAGTCACGGTCCCCGGTATCGGCACGCTCGCGAAGCCAGGCGACCTCTACTATTTCAAGGACGCTGGCATCACTCAGACCGGCACCCCAGCGATCGAAGGCCGCTCTGTGCTCCCAATTTATACCTTTGGGGCGCTTGGTAACCGTATCAAACAGTACAATAGTTTCATCTTCGGAGGCGTGCCCACGGCGGGCATTCCCGGGATTGACCCTAATGCGATGAGCGACCCGCTTGCGTTCCAGAACAGTTTGTTCCCGGGCAACGCGGAGTATCAGGACCCGACCCGTAGCTTCCGCGTTAAGGAAAAGAACGCGAGCGCCTACGCGCAGCTGAACTTTGCATCCGAGCAAGGCATCGCTGGGATCGGCATCTCTGGTAACATCGGACTGCGGTTCATTACGACCACCCGAACAGTCTTTGCCAATACCACTGACCCGAACCGGTTCATTGGAACTGGTGGTAACTACAACGGCGTGTTTATTAATCTTGGCACCACTGCAAACAAAAAACAGATCGACCGATATTTGCCGGCAGCAAACCTCACTTTCGATCTTAATCGTAGGATGAAGCTGCGCCTGGCGGCCGCCAAGGTCGTCGGTGAGTTGAACCTGTTCGACCTCGGTGCGGGTCAGGTGCTGTATTACGGTGCCAACAACGGCCGGTATCCCTTGCCTGTTCCGCAAAACCTCCAAGTCTTCCTGTCGGGCGCGTCGGGCAACCCCGGGCTCGAACCTTATCAATCGACCAACTACAACGCATCCTACGAATTCTATTTCGGCAAGGGCGGCCTGTTCAGCGCGGCGGCGTTCCTCTTCGACGTCAAGTCGTTTCCGCAAAGCATCGGACTGATCCAGCCGATTGCCGACCAGGACGGCGTCGTCCGTGCTGGCGGCGTTGTCCAGACCACCAGCAATGGCAAGGGCGGCAAAATCAAGGGTGTCGAGGTTGGCTACCAGCAGCAGTTCGACTTCCTACCTGGCTTCCTGAGTGGCTTTGGTGCCAACGCAAACTTCACTTATTCGGATAGCCAGAGCTCAAACGTTGATTTGTTCAACCATCAACTACCGGTTCCGGACAATTCAAAGTTTCAATACAACGTAATTGGCTTCTACCAGAAAGGACCGATCCAAGCGCGTGTTGCGTATAACTGGCGCAGCACACGCTTTGCCGGCATTCAATATGTCAACGGCATTGACCTGACTAACGCGCCGAACGCGAATGCGCTGGCGATCTATTCGAAGCCAGTCGGATATCTAGACGCGTCGGCCAGCTACGACATTCTGCCGAATGCGACGATCTTCGTCCAGGGCACCAACCTGACCCGGTCTAACGATGAAGAATATCTGCAGTTTAAGAATCAGTTTTATCAGCAGAGCGTTTTTGAACGGCGGCTGACGGTCGGCGTCCGCATCCGAAACTAACCAAACGACCTTTGCCCTTACCCTCCCGGGGCAATGCTGGGCTCATTCGGAGACACGCCGGATGGGCCCTTTTTTCTAACTCAGCCGATCCGGCGTAGCGCCGTAGCGTATTCACGAATGACGGCCTGAGTGGAGCGGTCGGTATCAAATACGCCGTAATAGCCTTGCGGCTCGTGGCTAGGATCGCCCAGCCAGTTTGTATCACCGGCACGGAAGACATAATCGGAGTGCTGTGCGCGGGCTTCGCCATTCCACGCCCAGAAACTGACTGCTGACAGAGGTCCGCCTCGCATTGCATCTTCTACGACCGCGTCCATTGCGAAACGGTAATACGTGTCGCGTTCTATCGTTGTCGCGGCGGGGTCGTAGCTGCCGCCATCGCGTGGATATCCGAACTCCTCCAGCACTAGCGGACGGCCGAGCTTGGTAGCCAGTGTGATGTGCTGGTCGATATAGGATCGACTCTTAGCCTGCCCTGCGGCGCGCGAGCCCGCCAAATCGTCAACGTTGATCCAGCCGAAGTTTTTCGGCCAAATGTGGATCGACATGTAGTCGATCTCCGGGGGGGTAGCGAGCGTCAGGCACCCCTCACTTCCTAGGCAACCGATCACGCCCTCACCCCCCGTCGAGACGAGGTGGTGGGGATCGATCGACTTGATCAGGCGCGCGGTCGATCTGATCCATGCCGCGTAGGCCGGCAGATATCCTTTCGCGGCAGTTTCGCCTGGCCGAGGCTCGTTTGCCAACTGCCATGCCATGATCGCTGGGTCCTCGACGTAGCGTCTGCCGGAGATGCTATTGGTGCGCCCTACGATTGCGCGGACGTAGTCGTCCGCCATCGCTACCGCACGGGTATTCGCGTAGAATTGAGCGGTAAAGTCGGCGTAGGCGGGCCATGGCGCGGCGGGATCGTTCTCGTCTACGTAATGGCCGCCATTCGCCCAGTAGAGATAGGCTTGCATGCCGCCGGACCATTCCCAGAAGTTGTTGATGCACATTACGGCGCGCATGTCGCGCCGCCTCAACTCGACCAGTAGATAGTCAAGTCCGCCAAGCAGCTGCTGGTTAAAGCGAGTACTGCGATCACGAAAAGTCGGCGTGACAGCCCCTTTCAAAGGCGAGGCTTCGGATCCACACATGACCCGGACATTATCGACCCCGAGTACTCGCAGCCGATCGAGTTCCCGCCGCAACCTGTCCCGGTTACCATAGTCGGCGTCAGCGCCAAGGTAGGCACCATACCACATGTTCGTTCCCATGTAACGATATGGGGCGCTACCGAGTTCGAAGCGCATGCCCGTTACACTTACCAGCCCCGCCGGGCGATGGGGGCGGATTGCTGCTGGCAGGGTCGTTAAGCCGAGCGCGGCACCAATGGACCCGATCGCGTCTCGGCGCGTCGGCTTCTGGCTAACGCCGACCGTGAATTGCTCGTGCAAAGTGTCCGTCATGCCATACGCTCGCTAATAGCATCGAGAGCGATGCCTTTTGTCTCTGGAAAAATCAGGAGGACCACGATGCATTGCGCGGCCATTGCCGCGGCGAAGATCACGAACGGCGCCCCCGCCGACCATGCTACTAGCGTCGGAAAAACTCCAGCGATGACCGCGTTGAACAGCCAGTGTGTGCTTGCGCCAAGCGCACTGCCGCGTGCGCGTACGTCTTGCGGGAAAATCTCCGAAAGATAGACCCAGATTACCGCGCCTTGGCTGGTCGCGAAGAAAGCGATAAACCCGACCAGCGCTGGAAGCAGCACAAAGCCGGCGATCCGCCCAAACAGCACTAATGCAACGATTGACAGGCAAAAAGTCATACCTGCCGCTCCGGTAGCCAACAGCGGTTTTCGCCCGATACGGTCGATCAGCACCATCCCAAGCAAGGTGAAGACGAGGTTCGCAGCGCCTATCGTGATCGCCTGCAGGTCGGGCGACAGACTGCCCGCGCGTGCGAAGATCTCGTTTAGATAGTATAGCACCGCGTTGATACCGGCGAGTTGGTTGAAGGCAGCCAACACTACAGCGAGCACGATTGGCCGGCGGTGCAAAGACCACGACAGCCTGCCATTTGATTGGCCGATCGCAAGCGCCCCAGTGATGCGCTCAATCTCTTCATCCGCATCTGTGATAGACAGTCCGATGCGCGCAAATGCCACCCTCGCTTCAGTGACCCTTGCGCGCGCTACGAGCCAGCGCGGGCTGTCCGGGATACGGAACAGCAGCGCCACGAAGACGATCGCCGGCGCCGCACTTACTCCGAGCTTCCAACGCCAAGCCTCATGATCAATGAGCACGGCGACGATAGCGTTGCTGAGATAGGCGATGAGGATGCCGGCGACGATGGCGAGCTGGAACAGGCCGACCAGCAGCCCTCGTCGAGCGGGCGGAGCGACCTCGGCGATATAGACCGGCGCCAGTACGGACGATCCGCCGATCGCGAGTCCGCAAACGAAGCGGAAAGTCAAGAACGCGCTCCAGTCAGTAGCCAGCGCGCAGCCGATTCCTGCTGTGACGTAGCATAGTCCAAGAACGCCCAATACGCGCCGACTGCCGAACCGGTCCCCCGGGCCGCCGGTAACGAGCGCACCGACCAGCGTCCCCCACAAGGCAGCCGAAACGGTCACGCCGAGCGTCTCGGGTGTCAGTCTGTAGACATGCCGAAGATCGGCCGTGACGCCTGCAATCACTGCGGTGTCGAACCCGAACAGCAGCCCGGCGAGCGCAGCTGTGATGATGCTGGCAACGAGGACGCTTTTCACTTGGCAGGCGCTCCTGCGGCAGCGACGTTCCATCCACGCAGGTTCACATGGGGGCTTTGTGCCTTAGCAGTTGGGTATCGCACTTCGATTGCACGGTGCTCGCCGGGCAGCAGTGAAACATAGTTGTCACTGAAGTAGGCTGGCAGTACCTGACTGCCATCGGCGTTCACGATCGTCAGCTTGGTCTCGATCGCAGGCGTCGCGGTCGTGTTCGTCAGTGTGACCGACATAACCGTTTCGTCGCCATCAACCCGGCTTGCTGTGACCATCCCCAGGTTCACCTGCAGGAGCCCGTTCAAAGCCCGGAACGCGGCGTCGTCCTTCGCTTGCCAGTAGAAATTTGTCGATAGCAGACCGTCCTTCGCATTGCTCGCCTCAAGCCGTACCAGAGCCACACCGTGCTCAAGCGCAGGCGCGAGATCTAACGTGAACGCGTCGCTTACCGACTCTCGGGGCGCGGCGATCGTCGCTTTGCGTTCGGAAAGCACTCGGCCGTTGAGGTCGACGACCTTCGCATGCACCGTGATCCGACCGAGGTCGGTCATGCGGTTGTTTACAACGACGATCTTGTGGTCCGGCAGGTTCATCTGGACGTGCAACGGTTCTGCCGCCTTCTTCACCCCGTAGAACGAGGCATGCGTGTCATAGTCGGAGGAAAACATTTGCCAGTGAGAGGATGGCCACGCAGGCTGGGTCATCCAGAGCATACGGCCGCTATTCTCTCGCCACAAACCAGCGTTCATTCCTTCAAACACTGCACGGTATGACTCGTACTGCATCATCTGCGCCTTGCGTTCGAAGTCGGCGAGACTGGTACCGGCGCCGAAGCGTGCCGTCAGGGCATCCATGTAGGTCTTGACGCCGCCGTTCCCGAGCTGATGCCAATCGTGATAGGCCCAGGTATCGCTGATCGGCCACCGGTCAGCCTCAGGGACCGCGCGCTTCCACGATTCCAAAGTCGGAAATGAGGGCGTGCCGCTCTCGACGGAAAAGCCCTTTGCGTGGGTCGTGAAATACTCGACCGCGGGCCGCCAGTTATACGGCCCGCTATTTTGAAGGTTGATGCGGTTCGACGAGCCCATGTACAGGCGCGTTCCGTCTTCCTTCTCGATCAGGTTTTGAAGGGCCTCGTTGAGGATCGGCTGCGGTACACCCTCGTTTCGCCCGAACCAGACCACGATTGATGGGTGGTTCCGGTAGCGCTTTACCACGTCCGTCGCGTTGGTCATGAAAAGCGCCGGATCCTGCGCCTCGACATTATAGTCCTCAGTGGACTCCCAAAAATCATTCAGGATCATCAAGCCATATTCGTCAGCAAGATCGTAGAAGGTTTGTTCGGTATTCTGTCCAACCCAGTTACGAACGATGTTAAGGTGGGCGTCACGGTGCAACCGGAAGAACGGCTCTAAGCGCTCTCGGCCGACGCGCTTCATAAAATCGTCCATCCCGATGTTGCCGCCGCGCGCTGCAATCCGCACGCCGTTGACGCGGATCACGAGGTACGGGGTCAGCCCGTCCTCGTCGGTAACTGGTCGCACAGCCGGTGATGTTTCCGCACCCGGGACGAGGCTCGCCGCCCAGCCATTTGCTACCTTTCGGATGCCGGTGTGTGATCCGTCGACGATGCGTTGCCTAAGTTGACGCGCGCGCGATAAGTCGATTCCCACCCGCTCCAGCACGCCGTGACGGTCCATCAGCGACATGTCGTAAGTCACTTGGCGCATGCCAAAGCGTATATGTTTAGTGTCGCTCGTCCCGCCCTCGACGCTGGCGGTAAGCGTCAGGTCGTGAAGCGCGGGGGCACCGTAGCCGTTGGGCCACCACAATCGTGGATGGCGAACCGTTAGCTGAGGAAAGTCAGCGGCCTTCATCGAAACGTCGATTGATTGGCCAGGCGCAAGCGCGACCTGCTTTGCCACAGTGACATCGTCGAACGAAGCTCGCACTGTGGCGGTTACCGCATGGTCGCTGGCGTTGGAGACCGGCACTGCGATTTCGACCTCGGCGATGCTGTTATCGGTCTTGGGAAGGGTCGTAACCACCTGCGGATCACCGAGTGTCGCGTCGCCTGTTTCGGTGAGCGTTACACCCTGCCACAGTCCGGTGTTGCGATCGCGGATGCTGGGTATCCAGTCCCATCCCTCCGTCGCAACGAATGTGGGCCCGTCGAGCATCATCATCCCGCCGTTCTCACCGTTGCCTGCGGTGAGCGATTCCTCCTGCGCCAAGCCAGGATGCGGGGGAGGAGATACTTTCACCGCAATCGCATTGCGGCCGGGCAGCAGCTTGCCCGTCACGTCGAACCGACCGCGCACGAAGGCGCCTTTCATGCTGCCGATTGGTGCTCCATTCAGCCACACCTCAGCCGCGTAATTCACGCCTTCGAATGTGAGCGTCTGGTGCCTGTTCTTGCCCATCGCGGATGCATCGAATTCGCTACGGTACCAGTAGTCCTGACGCGCCAGCGACTCAGGAATCACCATATTATTCAGGCCGTAAGCCGGATCGGGGTAGATGCCGCGATCAACTAACGTGGTCAGCACCGTGCCGGGCACTGTCGCCTCGTACCAACCGCGTGCGTCGTAGCCCGCTCGACTGATCGCCGCGCCAGGCAAATTTACCCTTGGAGCAGCAGCAAGTTGCCAACGCGCTATGTCCCAGTGCCCGTTATCCCGTGCGACTAACGTCAGGCCTGAAGGACCCGGCTTGCCGGCTGGCGGGCTAAATGGTGCTCTGGATGTAGGCAAAGTCCAAGCGTCCTGCGGCGAAACCTGGCCAATTTGCTGATGAGTCTGGATCGGCCACTCTGGGCTACCTGGCGTGAACGTAAGCAAGGAGAAATCGGGCGTCTGCGCCGCCGCCTGACGCACGGCGCTTGGTTGTATGGCCTCGGCCGACAGGGTGAAGCCTGCTATTCGGCCGGAAAATATTGCTCCGCGTGAGCGGGGCGCTAGATGCGCGACCAATGCGACCGCTTTAGCGGAAAGCTCGCGTTGCCCAACCTGCTGGCCATCGACAAACAGCCTTGCAACACCGTTCTTCCATGTCGCCGCAACATGTGTCCAGTGATGGTTCGCAAGCGGGACGCTGGCAGTTAGGACGCCCGCCTCGGTTATGAGCGCCGGGCGCCCGTCGATGAGGGCAAGGTAGCGACGTGGGCCCGTCTCGCCAAAGCCCGCGACAAGCGCAACACCGCGCGGCAGCATGTTCGGTTCAACCCAAGCTGCGATTGTCCAAGCGCTAGCGGCAAACGGCGCTTCGGCCGCAGGCGCGAGCGGGTAGTCGATCGACGCTCCCCCCAAAGGCAGGTCGGCGTTGACCGGGCCATATAGCTGCGCATAGGCCGGTGCAACACATAGTAGCACTACCCACGCTGTCGTCGTCAAAGCCGCCACCGTATGCCTTGTCATATCGCTCTCCCTGTCGCCGGGTCTGTTCGCCCAAGCTTACCGTATCAAGCATATCGAAAAGAAACCAAATTGAATTATAAATTCTTGACGGAGGCCATCAAGCTGGGTCTGTTAGGATCATCGCGGCAATCCGGATCGCGAGGGGAAAGGCTTATGACGATGTTCGCGACGACACGTCGTGCATTGCTTCACAGCGCAGCGCTGACCAGCGCCGGGCTCGCGATGGGGCGGGCGCTGGCGGGAGCAAGGGATTTGGCGCCGCGGATAGAACGGCATGCAAATGGTGTGCGGCTCTACCACGATGGCGACATCACCGATCTTCGACTACCGCTCGCGGGCATCGCAAGCGTCGTAAAATGCTCGGCGGCCAACTTAGCCCTGGGTGGTGGCTTCTTCGCCTACGATGGGGCGGACTCCCCGACGGTTCGTTTCGTAGAGGACGCACATGTGCTCCGCCTGATAGGCGAGGGCGTCATCGTAGAAATAGATAAAGTGAATGGTCGCCTCCGCTTTTGCGACGGCGCCGGAACGATCCGTATCGCCGAAAGCGTAGAACCAGCCCCGATTCCAGGCGTGGACGCCGCACGTCGGCAGGGCTTCACCATTGGCGCGACCGAGCGATTACACGGCCTCGGGCAGTTCCGCGCGCCAGTCGCCGAATATCGTGACGAAGACGTGTTTCTTGCCCACGCCAATAGCGATGCGGTTAACCCGTTTCTTACATCAACAGGCGGCTGGGGCCTGTTGTGGGACACGGGCACGGCGGCGTATTTCCGTTCGCGCGCAACGGCACTTGGCTACCATTCGGTCGCAGGCGATCTCATCCGGTACCATGTCTGCCTCGGTGCTGATATGGACGCGGTCATTGGCCGCTACCGCGCGCTGACCGGGGCCGCCGCGCTGTTGCCGAAGTGGGCGTACGGCTACTGGCAGAGCAAGGAGCGCTACCAAAGCCAAGCCGAGCTGACTGGCGTCGTTGACGAATATCGGCGCCGCAGACTACCGCTGGACGCAATCGTTCTAGATTGGCATTATTGGGGCGAGAACGATCAGTTTGGCGGAATGACCTTCGATCCAAAGACGTTCCCTGACCCGAGCGCTATGGTCCGACACGTTCACACGCTTGACGCGCGCGTGGTCGTCGTGATTTGGCCCGCTTTTGGTACAGCGACCGCTATTTACCGCGAGATGGCGGCGGCGAAGCACCTTTTCCCATCAAAGCACTGGAGCGGAGGTCGCGTTTTCGACGTCAGTTCGGCGCCTGCACGTTATTTGTATTGGCGACACGTCAAACGCGGGATCGTCGACCATGGCTTCGACGGCTTGTGGACCGATGGCAACGAGCCCGAATTCCAGTCGACTGGGGAACGCTACGGCACTGCTGCCGCATTTGCTGCCAACGGACTAAGCGCCGCCGGGCCTATCGCCGAGAACCTGCTTACTTTCTCTTGGTACCAGTCTAAGGGCTTGAGCGAAGGGCTCGAGCGCGACGTGCCGTCTAAGCGTCCGGTAATCCTAAGCCGCTCGGCCTACGCCGGGCAGCAAGCGTTTGGCGCAGTCACTTGGTCGGGTGACATATTTGCAAGTTGGGGCACATTGTCGGCGCAGATCCTCGCCGCTCAGCAGTTCGCGATGGCGGGAATACCGTGGTGGACGTGCGATATCGGCGGTTTTCTGGTTAATCATCGCTACCCGCGCGGGCTGGCGGATCCGGCCTATACCGAATTGTATGTGCGCTGGTTCCAGTTCGGCGCCTTTCTTCCGGTATTTCGTGCGCACGGCACCCATGTCCCGCGCGAGCTGTGGCAGTTCGGCGAGCCAGGAACACCCGTGTACGACGCGCTGGAGAAGGCTTTGCGATTACGCTATTCGCTATTGCCCTATCATTATTCACTCGCGGCAGACGCGGCCTTAGCCGGCGGCACGCCCCTTCGCGCGCTCGTAATGGATTTTCCCGACGACATGGCGACGCGCGATCATCCCGCGCAATTCATGGTTGGGCACGATCTGTTGGTGCGCGTCGTCGATCGGCCGCTCGAGCATTCCCCCGCAAACATTCAAGAGTTTTTACCGAGCCGCGCAGTAAAGGGGCTGAACGCGCCTGCGGCAGAAATCGCCTTCTATGAAGGAGCGAACTTTGAGCGTCGCGTGTCATCGCGCCAGACGGACGAATTGAAAATGAGCTGGTCTGGCGACCTGCCCAGCGCGCTTGCAGGCAAGCCCTATTCGATCCGATGGACCGGCCGATTACGTGCGGAGGAGAGCGGCGTACATAGGCTCGTCGTGCAGGGGAAAGGCGCTATCAGACTATCTCTCGAAGGCCGAACCGTGATCGATGGCGTTGCGGAGGCGGCGGTAGCCGATGGCGCGAACGGGGCGGTATCTTTTCGCGAGCATGATGGCGACGCACGCTACGAAGTTCCACTTTCCCTCAAAGCCGGTCAATCCTACGTTTTCAAGCTGGAGCAGCGCCAGCCAACCGCCGACGTCGTTAGCTTGTGGTTTGAATGGATTACGCCCTCTCAAGTCGCGAGAATGGTGATCCCACAGTTAAAGGTGGTTACGGTCTATCTTCCCGCCGGTCAGGATTGGTACGACATAGCGTCCGAGGAGCGGCATGTCGGCGGCCAAACTATCGATGTTCCGGCCCCGCTCGACCATGTGCCGGTCTTCGCGCGGGCGGGGGCAATCCTGCCGATGACGCCCGGCATCGACCGTGCGTCAGCCCGCCCCAAAGTAATAGAACTGCGTGTCTTTGCCGGTCGTGACGGCCATTTCACGTTGTACGACGATGGCGGTGACGGGGATGGTTACAAGCACGGTGCCGCTGCTCGTATTCCGATACGATGGCATGACGCGGAGCGTAGATTGGTAGTCGGACCGCGGACAGGGACCTATCCTAACATGGCCTCAAAAATACATTTTGGGGCGCGTTTGGCGGGCGGTCACGGAGTGCAGAACATACTTTTTGACGGGACCGAGCAAAGCATCGAGTGGTGATGCACGTCAGCGAAGCAGCGCTCGACGTATCGATCATCTCCATACTGATCGCTTCAATGTGAGTTAGCACCAGATGCTGGTTCGCCGTCCGGCAAAGAATCCGGATAAAGGCGTCACCAGCAATTGATCGCTAGCACTTTGTAGGTGTCCCGCGTTGCGCCATCCCAAGGCGACGACTTTATAGGATACAGGCGACGCACCGCCGCCTCGATCACCGGCCAACGCGCCAGGCATAGGCGCGGGTCGTTCATTTACTCTGACCGGAGGAGATCGATACTCTGTCAACGCCCGTCGGATTCCAGGCCAGTGGGGCGGAGTAAAAGCAGGCCATTGTTGATGCGGGCCTGACGATATGAAGATGGCCCCGATCGGGGCCATCTTCATA
>NZ_JAKNQQ010000015.1 GCF_022662475.1 Sphingomonas sp. TREG-RG-20F-R18-01 | reverse complement strand
GTCGCGCAAATCACAGCGCGACTCGGCGGATCGCACAGCTTGTTTTCCGGCGGAACGACGTGCATTTCGCGGCTCATGGCGGATCGTAGTAGATCACAAGAGCGCGAACGAATCAGGGGCACCCTCGGGGCACCAGTTTTTGCAGTTGGGGGCATCGCTTGCTGACCGAGATTGTCTGTCGGAACGCGAAGCCGCGCGACAAGGCCTACAAGCTAGCCGACGAGAAGGGTCTCTATCTCTTCGTCACGACGACCGGCTTCCGATCCTGGCGTATGAAGTATCGATTCGGCCTGGTCGAGAAACGGCTGACGATCGGGCCATATCCCGAAGTGACGTTGCGGGAAGCCCGCGACGCAAGGGACGAGGCGCGGAAGCTGTTGCGTGCCGATATCGACCCGGCGATCGCGCGAAAGCAGCGACAAGCGGCGTCTGTCATATCCGCCGGCAACACGTTGGAGATGCTGGCGCGGGCTTGGGTGACGGATCAGGCATCAGGTTGGACGGAGCGGTACGCAACGAAGTCGCTCCAGTCCCTCGAACTCAACGTCTTTCCGAGCTTGGGCTCTGTACCGATCAGCGACGTGACGGTCCCGATGGTGCTGCAGACCTTGCGCGCGATGGAGTCGCGGGGCGCGATCGAGACGGCACACCGTGTGCGGCAGCATCTGTCGGCCATCTTCTTGGTCGCGATCGGGGCAGGGCTGGCGACGAACGACCCAGCTCACGTCGTAAAGGCCGCGCTGCAACCCATGCAACACGGGCGACGTCCTGCTGCCCGGGCACTCGAGGTAGCCCGAGGGCATATGAGGCGCATCGAGGGCGCGGCGGCATATCCGGCGACGCTGCTGGCTTCCCGCTTGTTGGCGTTGACCGCTGCTCGGCCGGGGATCGTCCTGTTAGCCGAGGTCAGCGAGTTCGAGGGACTCGACGGCGAGAAGCCGATCTGGCGCGTACCAGCAACGAAAATGAAGCTCACGCGGCAGCGGAAGCTGGACGCGGACTTCGAATTCGTAATGCCGCTTGCAAAGCAGGCCGTCGCGGTCGTGCGTGCGGCGATGATGCTGGGGAAGCCGGATCGGCAATATCTTTTCCCGGGAATCAGCAGGCATTCCCGGCCTCTCAGCAGCAACACTCTGGGAAAGCATTATCGCGATGCCGGCCTGCAGGGGAAGCATGTCCCGCATGGCTGGCGGTCGACCTTCAGCACGATCATGAACGAGCTTGCTGCAGTCGAGGAACGTTCGGGCGATCGTCAGATCATCGACATGATGCTCGCGCATATGCAGGAAGGGGTGGAGGCGATTTACAATCGCGCGGCATACATGCCCCGTCGACGCCAACTTTCGCAGGAGTGGGCGGATATGCTCATGGCCGGCCTGGTCGAGCCGGCCCAGCTCTACCGGGACGCAGCGCCGCCGCCGCGCGGACGACCGCCCAGCAGCTGACAGGCGGTGGCCTGTGAGCGCGGGCCCGATCGGGAATCTTGCCGCAGCGCTTACGCGCGGCGCGCGCGCCTCACGAACATATCAGCCGGTACGCCGCGATAGCCGCCACGCCGGCGAGCGCGAGCAGCGGCTCTGGCGCCAGCACAACATGTTCTCTCGAGACGAGAACAATACCCGCATGACTGCGGCCGAAAAATACGACGATGAGACGAAGCTACCTGGCAAACGGAACGGTGCCCTCGGGTCCACCGCCCTGAAGGTCCTCCGCGTGCTGTTACGCCTGCGCGGCCGTGCAGACGGCCGTTTGGAACCGTCGTATGCGTGGCTTGCTGATAAGGCTTGCATTGCGCGCAGCACGGTCGGCGAAGCTCTTGCCCGGCTGAAGGAGGCTGGCTTCCTGGACTGGGTTCGGCGCACCCAGCGCGTTGAAGATCCTGAGCGGCCGAACCAATACGTCGAGCAAATCCCGAATGCCTTCATCCTGACGCTTCCCGGGCACGCTGAGAAGCTGATCAGGAGGATCAAGCGCAAGGCGACCGACACCATGCGGAACGTAGCGAGGCAGCAAGCTCGCGACGATCGGGCTGCCGGCATGACGTCCGAGGAAACGGTCAACGAGGTGAAGGATCACACGTTGCGCGACGTTCTCAACCGCCTCCGCATAGGAGTTGAGAGTGCAAATCCGCCGACCGGTCAGAAATAACCCTGCAGATATAATTCTATAAGGAGTCGCTACGCGACGCGCAGTTTGAAGTCCCTCTGAAGCCGATAGGCTCCGTCCATAACCTGACGCGTCACCAAGACGCGGCGGTGGACCGATCGGCTTTGGCCGATCGTGGGCTGCCGAGGGGCATCCGGCACGTTCTGTGCCACGATGCGGCAGACGTCACGCGCGGTGCGCGGTTCCGATATCATTGAGGTTGGGCGCGATCAGCGCCCCCCACTCCTGGAGAAGCGCGCGGCGCGCGGCAAAATGCTGCGCCCGGTTATATGCGCGCTCGACCTTCGACATTCCTTTCGGCGCATGGCCGAGGGCGCGATCGATATTAGCGCGCTCTTCCGGCCGCCGCTCGTTCATGATCGTCGAGAAACTAGCGCGCCATCCGTGCGGCACATGTCGCCCGCCAAAGCCGGCACGATCGTAAAGGTCGCCGATCGCGCCGGCACCGATCGGCTGGCCGTTCATGCCGCGGCCGAGGAAAACCAACGCGGCCGGATCCGGCGCGCCGCCGACCGCCGTCCGGACGGCGCGTAACACGTCGGCCGCCGCGGCCGACAGTGGCACAAGGTGGTCGTTATCCGGATCGTGTTTTTTGGCTGCGCCGAGCTTCATTCGCGATGCCGGAACGCGCCACATCGGCTCGTCACTGTCGAGATCCGTCACTTCACACCAGCGCATGCCGCGGAGCGCGGCCAAGCGTACGACGGTCAGCGCAAGAAACATCGATGCCCAGCGAGGAATCGGCGCGCCGTTCAGCGCAGCCACCGCGGCGACCAGCCCGCGCAGCTCCTCGAGGTCGACAATTGCCGCTTGGCGGCCGCTCGCCGGCGCGTTGGCCAGTGCTTCGCGCACCTCGGCCGGATTGTCGATCAACGTCCATCCTTTCGCTCGCGCGAATTCGAACACAGCCTCGATGCGTTGCCGGACGCGCCGCGCTGTCTCGATCGCGCCGCGCGCCTCAACGTGCTCAAGGACGTCGAGCACCATCGGACGCGTGATCGATCCGAGCGTGGTCGCGCCGATCGCGGGGAAGACGTCGCGTGCGAGGCAGTCCAGGACGTCGCCGGCATGCACGGTCGACCAACCGTTGGATCTGTGCGTGTGCCAGGCGCGCGCCGCCTGTTCGAACGTCGTGACCGCGATCGATCGCGGCCGAGGATCCTCGCCGCGATCGAGCAGCGCCCGCGCGGCGTCGCGCCGGGCCCGGGCGTCCACCAGCGATATCGTGCCGAAGGTCAGCGTCTGCTCGCGACCGGATAAATCGCGGTACCGGAGCCGGAAGGATTTCGTGCCGGTCGGCGCGACGTGCAGATACAGCCCATGGCTGTCCGCCATCTTATAAGCGCGCGGCTTTGGCCGCGCGGATTTCACCGCGACGTGGGTCAGCATTTCGGACCTCATCAAGAGAGGGAAAATAGGAAGTGACCGCGGGCCGCCGAGCACACAATTCAATGTTTTTTGGGCAATCCGATGCTATCAGGAACATCGCTGCGGCAGTGCCGACGGGCATGGTCGAGGTCACGTGACCGAGCGGCGTAATTTCCGGACAGCCACCAGTGCCGGAAGGACGTCGGGTGGAGTTGGTTGTCGCCCCTGGTGTGTTCGCTTGCCGTCTCAGGGATCCGGAGCGGGTCACGGCATAACCGGGGAATGAGCGGACCCTGCCTCTACAAATACCGCTCGGCCGCAGCATGGATTCGCAGAGGCGCAGAATGTTCGAGATTAGACCCGCGCTGCATTTCGTCGGATTTCGCGGTAGTGAATATCATTCGGCCGTGGGTGTTTGGGGCAAGCCGGATTTCTTCCACATGGGCTGGGATCGCCGAGCGCAAAGGGATGTTCATCCAGACGACACGGTAATCTTCGCGCAGGGAACCGAGGATAGTCCGGTGGCGCGCTTTAATTATTCCGACCTCGTCGGGATGCCGTAACCGCTCCGAAACCAGTTATTGGTAGGCCGACTGCCTTGCCGCCCCGCCGGGCCGGCCTGAGAATAGCCCGGCGGACCCGCAATAATGGCGGAGGCACCCTCCGCCCCGGTTTCAAAAGGGCGCGGAAATGTGCAGTTCTCAAGGGCAAAGACCGGCCCGATACCCGCTATCATCGGGTCGATACCCGCACGCGGAAAAAGGCGGCCGAGGCTAGTGCCTCAGCCGCTCCTTCTCATCAGTTGCGAACGATCAACTCTGTGACGCGCTTCGCGCCAGTTTGTGACACCGTCCAGGTCGTCTCGACGTCGGTGACGTCAAAGCGTTCGAACACTGCCCGTGCGCCCGGAGTGGCGTTCACCGACAGAATGAATTTTCCGCTGATGCCAGCGAGCTGGTCGGCGAGGCGTTCGAAGTCAGCGCGCTCGAATGTTCCAGGACCATAGTCGGTCTCGCAGCCCCAATAAGGCGGATCAAGGTAGAACAGGGTCTGCGGCGTATCGTATCGACGAATCAGGTCGCCGTAAGGCAAGCGCTCGATCTTCACGCCGGCGAGGCGCTCGTGCAGCTCCTCGAGCATCGGTCCGAGTTTCGTAACATCGAATCGAGCCGGCGCTTGGCGATCAACGCCAAATCCGCGCCCTGATACCTTGCCGCCAAAGGACAGGCGCTGAAGATAGAGGAAGCGCGCGGCGCGCTCCAAATCGGTCAGGCTATCCGCCTCGATCGGGAGCAGACGCTCGAATTCGTCACGGCTTGTGATCTGCCACTTCAGCATATCCATGAACGCCTGGTAGTGACGCTGCAGGATCCGGAAGAGCGTAGAGACGTCGCGGGATATATCGTTGATTACCTCAGCGCGCGGCCGGCGCGATCGCCGAAGAAATATGCCGCCCATGCCGACGAATGGCTCGACATAGGATTCGTGCGGTGTGGCTTCGATCAACGCGGTCAGTCGGCGCGCCAGGTTGCGCTTACCGCCAAGATAGGCCGCAGGCGGGCTGACCGGCTGGACCGGGGACAGTGATGTCATTTTGAGGCTGTTCCTTTGGGGGAGAAGCACTCGGCTACGCGTGCGATGGCCGCCGATCGGGACGATCGACGGGGCCCGCGCCGGGCAGCGCCGGCGACGGATGGGAGAAGCTCTGGGGGAGGCTCTGGGGGATCGCTGCGCGGCCAGCCGACCCGGACCGGGTGGTTAGCCGCGCAGGACCACGGGAACTGCGCCCCGCGTATTCGCTCGAAAGCTATTCTATTTCGCGGGCCACCCGGCGAACCGGAACCCGCAGTCACCGCGCGCGCGGGCCACTCCTTACGGCTAAGTCCGGAGAGGCCTGCTCGATATGGCACGGCTTTGTTAGTACGTCGATCCTCGGCGCTATTTTACAGCAACCCACCCATGCTTGCTCGTATCAGGGGTTGCCAACTGATCGGACGGGCGGAGAACGTCAGTGCGACGCCGGCGCATGGCAAGCCCAATGCTTCCGAATCCGACCAGCATAAGCGCCCATGTGCTCGGCTCGGGAACACCGGCACCGAATGCTGTAAAATCGTAAGTCACAGTGTATTGATCGGTAGCGAGCGTTGGGAAGTGCAGGTCTGTCGGCTGAATGGCCAATCCGTCGATGGAAAATGACGTATCTCCAGTGCCTTCAAATAGGCCTGCAGTGCCTGTTCCAATATACTGGGAAAGATTTAACGAGCTTTTTCCTGTAGCTGTAGCCGAGAATCCAAAAGATATGTTTTCCGGATTGACGACGTTAGCTTGATAAGCGCCAGTAAAATCGTATGCTGCCAATCCGTTGGTGTATATCGTACCAATTGCATTTATGGTAGGTAAAACCGCACCGGGATATGAATACGACTTTGCGAAAAAGTAGGTCTTTACGTAGGATGAAGTAATTGTGACGCTGTTCAGCGTTCCCAAGCTAGGATTAAACTGGTTAATATAATTGCGGAGATTAGTCGCTGTTTGAACAATAGTTAATGCGTTAGCCGGAGCCGCGCTCAACCCTATTAAGGCACATAGTGCTATTGCCAGCTTACGCATTTTATCTTCTCCCTGATTCGTCCGGAATACCCGGGCGAACCAAGGAGTTATCTAGCTAAATATACGAGTCAAACGAACCGTTCACCTCTGCCTTACGTGAGGATAATCGGAGCGGTGCTGTACCACGTCCAGCCACCGTTCAATTCGACGATTTCGGCATACTCGATAGAATCGCCGGCCGCCTGGCCGTTGCGGGCGTAGGCGTTGGTCGCGACCTTTTCGTTCCGCTCGTGCTGGTCCGCGGTGATGGTCGTCATGACGCGATAGCGTACGACTGCGCCCGTCGGCCAAACGCCCGGCGTGATCGTGAAGCTCGACCCGCTGGCGGCCCCGGCAAGCGTCGGCGCTGTCGTGGGGGCGGGCCCATCCGTGTAGGTGCGGCTCGGCGTCTTGCTGAGGTACGCGAGCACTCCGTCGAACAGCGCGTTGAGCGGCGATCCGGACCCGGCGTCCATGTTCCACCGCTGATCGTGTCCACCGCCGCCGTTGTACCCGCCGTACAACCCTTGATCATTGAACAGGCAACTATCGCCGCCGACCGACGCGATCATGGGGCAATACGTATCGCGCATGAAGGCGAACACGGCTGGGCTGGAGAGCCACCGGAACTCGTCCTTTTTCGTACGGAACGTCACGCTCGGCCGCGAGATGTTCCACTCGTAAATGTCGAGCGGCTTTCCGTACGCGGCGAGCGCCTGTCGCTCTGCCGCCATTTCAGTCGTGAGCCCTGCGGCTGACGGGTTCAGCCACGCGACCAAATCGGTCGCAGCGTGGCTCGCGGGCTGCGCGCCGGCGCCGGTCACGTTGGCGTCAGCTGGGGCGTACGGCGCCTTGCACCCGCGGTCCCAGTAGGGAAGCGCATCGTTCCAGAAACTTCCGGTCGAGACCAAATTACCGAGGTCGCCGTTGCCCATCTGCAAACCGAGCTCGAGCAAGGTGCGGGTCTGCCACGTTGGTATTGCGGATCGTACCGTCTGGCCCAAGATCTTCTGCGCAACGAGCCGGCCAATACACGAAGCCACGTTCTTGTTGCCGCCGTCCGAGCCATCGTCAACATAGGCGTGGTACTGGCGGCCGATCGAGGCCGCATAGCTCCAAGGGTTACGTCCCGAGTTCCAGATTTCGTCTGACAGCTCGATACGGATTCGGTTTGCTGCGGGGACCCCGCCCGTAATTGTGTTCGGGTCCGCGCCTTCGCCCGTGTCGAACATTTTCAGCATGCGCGCGAGGTCGTCGAGGCCCTCGGGACTGTTCACCATGGCAAGGGGTGGCGTCAGCCACACGTCACGGCCCGTAAGTTGCCCCAGCTCGATATAGTCTTCGTACGGCGTGCCGCGTGCGCCTTGATGACCAAGGACATTGCGATGCGACCGCTTCGACCAACCCTTGTTGACGGTCTGATCATAGGCGTTGCCGTCGTCGAACGCTTCGCCCCAATCGAGGAAACGCATCGGACCATCGAGTTGCTTGAGGAAGTCGATATAGCTCTGTTGGAAGCGCTTCGTTCGATCCGCGCCAACGGCGCCGAGGAAGATGTTCTTCGGCGGGTTTGTCACGTCGATTGTTTGGAATACGACCGTCAGGAGGTCGTTGTCCGCAACCGGATTGATGACGTCTACGGAGATGTCGAACTGCACGGTGTTGGCGTTGACCACGGTTATGGCCGAATGCGTGTAGCCGGCCCCGCCACCGGGCAATGCGATCGTGCACGCCCCGCCGGTCCAGTCGAGCTGGAGGCGCACCGTTTCACCAGGCGCCATGACCGGAAACGACGATTGCATAGCGATCTTGGACGCCAGCGGGTTACCATTGGGGTCGATCTTCGTCGGCGAATAGTACGGGTCGTACGTCTGATATCCGTTCTCGTCGCCCCAACCCTGCCAATAGCCGCCAGCGAGCAGGTTCGTGTAGGTTGGCCGTGGCACGCCATAGGCGCCCGGAGCGGAAAGGTTCGAGCCGAACAGGCCAAGCGTTGGGTAGAATGACGGCGCTACTGCAACGACCGCGGTGTGAGTCTGGAAGGCGAACCGGATATTGAAATCCGAGCCTTGCTTGTTGAGCGGGACGGGGTTGGTCGTTTCCACCGTAGCAGTGCCCGCTGTTGCATTCGCCACGACGCTGACCGGAGCGTACGGAACCAGCATGTTGCCCGACAGGTCTTCGATCTGCGCGAGGAGAATGTCGTCGGACGAGACGAAATAGACGACGTCGGCGCGCACGAGCCGCGTTGCCGGATGGAACTGAACGTTGCTGATCACCAAGGGGTTATTGGCCAAACCGATAACGCCGGCCTTCGTAGATACGATCCCCTTCGGCCCCGAGTAGTCTCCTGCGTAACTTCCGATCAGGTCGACGGTGACCGCGTTTGCCCCGCCACCGTTCGCCTTGTACTTAGTCTGATAAATCTGGGTCAGCACGGAGTCGGCGTTAGTTCCCGCCAACAGCGTGAGGCCGAATTTGTCGGTAAGCTCCAGCCGATATCGGCTGTTCGTGTTGTACTTGGTGTCAACCGTAAAATAGTCGATAAAACGGGATGCGCCAGCCGTTACCCGATTAAGCAGGACCTTATCTGCGGCGGCAGCTTTGTGCAGCGTGTAACCATTCTGGTTACTCGAATCCATGCCGATATTGATGTACAGATCGTTGTTATCGGTGAACGCAACTTCCAGGTATTGCTCCAACGCGCCGACGTCTGAATTGGAGATGCCCGTGTTAACGGTCGACACGATCGGGGCGGGCTCTGCGGGCGGCGGATTTGCGCGCAGCGTCGTGGGCACCGGTGCGCTGGTGACGTCGTCGTTCAGTATCGTTCCAGTAGCACTGCCGGTGCTCAACTGGAGAGTCGGGGTCGCGGTGAGAAGGAAGTTCTCGTTCGGCTCCACTGTGGTGTCGCCGTTCACCGACACCACGATATTCTTCGACGTCTCGCCGGCGCCAAACGTAAAGCTGCCCGACGGGAATACACTTCCGGTGAAGTCGGTAGCGTCGGCTGCGTTCGCACCGGTCCCTACGATGCTCCACGCTACCGCGATCGGCGACGTCCAGCTCTTGCTGAGCACCGCGACGAAAATGAACAGCTTCGCACCACTATTGCCTTCGGCCGCAGCTGCCGGTGCCATGATTGCAAAGGTGGGAGGCGACGCCGCTAGCGCCGCCGACGCGGTAGCAAGGGCCATCGCCTGGATCGCGGCAGTTTCATTCGCGGCTGCCTCCAGCTTAGTCGTGGCAACCCGGACGGAGTCGATCGCATAGTCGATGAGGTTCATGTCATGCTGCTCCGAGAGAGATGAAAAGCGCCTCGAGGGCGGCGAAGGTGGGGGCGAAAGCGGGATCGCCGGCCAGCACGGTGGTGCTCCCGGCGAGAGTATTGTCGAGCGTCGGGTTTGGATCGGGCGGCAGGACGATGGTGCCCGCCGGAATCGTGACGGGGTCGAGCAGCGAGAAGATCGAACCGTCGGCCGTCAGCACAAGGGTTTGAGCCAAGGGAGCAAGGGCCATGCGAGCCTCCTATGCCGTGGTGACGGGAGCGACGGTCAGCGTGACCACGCGCATCTCGCCATCCCGCGGCGCGGCGCCGTTCGCATCGAGGTGGCGGTCTTCGACGGACAGGACCGTCACCAGCTTTCCGCCGACGACGCCTTGCACGCGCGGAGGGGGCGTGGGGGTCGTCTTCGCGAAATAGGACAGGTCGAGGGTACCGCCGCGATCGCGCACGCCCACGATTCCCTGAAAGAAGGTGAAGGTCGCGCGCTGGCGGCCGCCATTCTCGACCCATCCGCCGAGCACGGTTTCATCGGTCATTTGTTCACCACTCGGATACCGACCGTGATCTGATCGGATTGCTGGAAATTGGTCGTGAAGCTGATCTCGACGCCCAGGACGATACCGGTGCCGTTGAAGATCGCGCTGTCGCGCATGACCGGATCGATATCGATCCAGAAGCCGAACACACGGTCAGCATAGCGCGGCGCGAACGCATCGTCGGTCAGCACCATCATGCCGGCCGCTGTGGCATCGGCATTCGGGGTGATCGTGAAGGACGCGACCTCTTCGTCCGTCTGCAGAATGTCGAGCACCTGGTCGCCGCGTGTTAGCACGGCATAGAAGCCGCGGCGCGGCATCGACGGATCTACGCGCCGCGGGAAAGTCTTGATGTCGGGGGGATTGGCCACCGGCGCGCTCCTTCAGTGCATCGGCTGGTTCGGATCGACTTCCCAGCCGATCTTGCGCAGCGTCTTGCCGTTCCACTGGACGTGGTGGGGTCCCCAGCTGATCAGGTCGCCGATCTGCGGGTGCGGATTGGTGTCGGCCGGGATATCGACGGAACTGGCCGCGTGGGGCCAGTCCGTCGCCAGCCGGATCACGTCGATCGTATCGTTGTCCGGTTGGACGTGATCGACCGACGTGACCCTGCCGTGCCCGCTCATTCAGCGGGTATTTTCTGCACCACTTCCTTCGGCGCGCCGAACACGATGCCGTCCGCCGCCTTCTGCGCGATGCCGCCGACCAGTTCGGCTGCGACATTGACGAGGGGGTTGGCGGTCAGCGCCGATGCCAAGGCGACGATGTCGGCCCCGATGTTCGGCTCGATCGAGCGGAATGCCGACTGCGCGATATCGACCGCGACGTGACCGAGGACGGTGAGATCGCCCTTGAACCCGTCGCGCTGCGCGGTTGCGACCAGCGCCTTCGTGATCGCGAAGACCTTGTCGGGACCGCTCATCCCGGTCGTGTCGAGCTTGAGCTCGGCCGCCATCTTCGCTGCCGCAGCGCCGTACAGGTCGGCCAGGTGCTGCTGCACCGAATGGGTGAGGGTGGTGGTGTCCTGGCTTGCGCCGGGGATCAGGATCCCGGCGACGAAGCCGAGGATATGCTTGAGGGTGCTTCCGATCGACATGGGTATGCTCCTTGGTTGAACGAGGGGGAAAGGGAGGGGTGGGGCCGGTGCTGGCCGAGCGGTTTCGACTGCTGCCGCAAGAAGCGGATCTGCCGGGCGAACGAGATCGTTCGGGACGCGTGTCGAAGTCGCAAGTTGCCAAAGCCGCGTATGCTGAAGGCGGACCCGAGCCCACTGCCAAGCCGATGCCACGCCGATCATCAGCATGGCGCAAACGGCATCAAGTACGGTGTCGTTCGCCAGCGAGGCGGGCAGCAGGTGCTTGCCGACGAGCGCGCCCGCGACTGCTGCCAGGACAATCCGAAGCTGGCCTTTCAGCTGTAGCTGCGCTGCACTGGCGGCGACGTCGATCGGCGTGACGTCGGGATCGACTGCATCGGTCATGCCGGCAGACCGGTCAGGCAGAGTGTGCGCTCATAATTCCGGCGATTGATGAGTCCGCGGACCGGCTTGCCCTTGACGTTCACCCACGCGAGGAAGGCATCGCAGCCGCCGCGCAGGTCGTGACCATTGAACCGACGGGCGATCGTGGATCCGCAGTACCCGCCGACGCCGATATTGTAGGTCAGCAGTGTGGCCGCCACGAGTTGGTTGCCGGCCAGGCCGGGCGTGCAACGCCTGACGCCCTCGGCATGCTCGACAGCGCTGGCACCGTCCATTTCGTCGCACTGAGCGTCGGTATAGACCCGACCGACCACCGCACCCTTGATCGTGCCCCGGCATGCGGTCGCGATGCCGGCTATGTCGCGGTACCCGACCTTCTTATAGCCTTCGAGCGATGTCAGGCCCGACATCACCAGCGCAGCGAGGCTGGCCGTTCCAAGCACTGCTGCAAGGGTAGTCTTCTTGGTCTGCGCGGCGCGCGCGCCTGCGATCGCTTCCGGTGACGGTTGCGGCATTGCTCTATCCTTCCGAGGTACGGTCAGGGGGTAGGGATGGGTACGCTGACCGCGGCGATGGTCGCCCCGACCTGTGCGCCGCGCTCGAGCGCGACCTCTTGGTTCTGCCGTTCGCGCATCCGCTCGATATGGATGACGGCCTCCGCGACCTTCTCCGGCGAGGTTTTAAGCAGCATCAGCAGCGCATCGAGGCAGGCGTCGGCGTTGTTCACCCGGTGCCGCATGATCGCCATCTGCGATTCATGGCGCACCCGCTCGACCTCGATCCGGGCATCCTGAAGTGCCTTGTCCTCTTCCAGCTTCTGGACTCGGGCGAGAAGCTTGGTGGTCAGACTTTCCTCCGCACTGTTCTCGAGTTCGAGCATCCGCGGCCGCTGCTTGATCCATGCCACCAGCGCGCCGCCTACCAACAGGTTCAGAAGGGCTATGCCCACGGTCGACCAGGAGAACCCGGTGATGGCGACATGCTGGACGGCGCTAGGCGTCACGGCGTTGGTACCAGACCGTGCACCACGACATCGTCAGCGCGAGGATCAGCGCTGTGGCGTGGGATAGCTCTGCTGAGACGCGGAACAAGAACGACAGACGATTGACGGCGAGCAAGAACACCAATGCCCAGATTGGGTCCAGTCGTCGGCCACGGCCGCGCGCGAGTCGCCATATCGACGGCGACAGGCAGACGATGCAAAGCATCCACGCCGGCGCGCTTGCGCGGCGTAATAGTTCATCGATCATCGTCGATCTCCGCTTATTTCGGGGCCATGCCCAGGAAAGCCGTCTCGATCGCGCGGGCGCAGTGGCCGGGCTTCGATCCTAGCAGCATGAACAAGTGGTCGATCGCCCAGGCGCAGGGCTTGCCCCACCAGGAGCCGGCCATCGCCGCGCGGCCGACGCGCGAACTGATCGTCTCATCTGCCGAGGGGCAGCTTCCGCCGACGATCAGGTAATAGGGACCCGCAAGCAGGACGTAGGCGACCTGGTCGATCGCGATCAGAAGCTGGATGATCCATTTGCTGACGCGTCGGACCGCACCATCGGACGGGATCATTGCGCAGCGGGTGCGGCGAGTGCGGCCCAGTCGACCGTCGCCGCGCGCACCAGGGCGGCAACGTTCGCGGCAGCCGCGAGCTCGACCATCGCCCCGCGGCGTCGGCCCTCGATCTTGGCGGCGAGCCTTCGCCATGCGGCTGCTGTCGCGAGCACGAGCGTGACGATGTCGACGATCGCCATGCCGGTATATTCCGCCTCGGCTGCGAGGAAGGGGAAGTCGGAAAGGTTCGCCTGCGGGGTCCAGGCTTTGGCCTCTTCCTCTTTCGCGAGATAGGTTGCCTGCTGCCCGGCGACATCGGTGATGAAGTGGAGCCGGAACTGCCCTGCATCATCGTTGACCTTGCCGATCAAGCCTTCCCGAATTGGCGCCAGATCGAGGCCGGTACCAGAGACCGCCTCAAAGGGAACTTGCAGCACCGCAGCGCCTGACGGAACGACCTGGTTGGCCGTTGCCCCCGCAGAGCCCGCGCCGCTCAGCCGGACCTCCCCCGTGGTCGTGTCATAGACGACGTAATATTCGGTCATCGTTTGAACTCCTGCACGAAGATGGCGGCACTGCTGAACTGCATGACGGCTGAACCCGACGCAGACCGTCCGAAGCACAGGCGGTAGCTGTGCGATCCGGCGGGTGGCGTGTCGGAGATGGTGAAGAAGTTCGGCACGCTGGTACCGGTTGTCCTGACCGCGAATTGCCGTGTCACGTCGCCACCGTCGCGCTGTAGCGTGACGAAGAAGAACGGGCCTGTCCCGGACCCATTCGACGCGTCGAAGCTACAGTCGATCTTCACCAACCCGCCTTGCGTAACGATCGTCAGCGGGTCGCTGTAAGCCGGCGATGCACCGGCATCGACCTCGCCACTGCTGCCGCTTATCGTGGCCCACTGGGTGATGGCGTTTGGCGCAACGACGCGCGTCGTCACCGTACCGTTGACGAGCAGGTTGCCGTCGATCAGCACATTGGCATTGATGTAGAATTGTCCGGCAGATCCATCCCGCTTGGACAGCTGGATCATGGTGCTGCCGTCGGTCGTCGTGCCGGTGACGCTCCAAGCAACGGATGCCCCGCCCGGCCCCGCCAGGGCGCCGGCCTGCGTCGCGATCTGCGCGGATACGGTATCGACGTCCGTGCCCAGTCGGATTCCGCACTCGTGCCAAAGCAGCGATTTGGTCACGGAATCGCCATCAAATCCGAACCAGTCCGAGATCATGAACAACCGAAGCTTCGCAACGGCTGGCGGCATCGAAACTGCGCGCTTGAAGACGTAGCGGTTGCCGACCGAACCGTTACCAACGGCGTTCCCGGGCGACGTTTCAAAAGTGTTGAACGCGAACTTCACCTCGGCGACCTGAGCACCGTTGGCATCCAATCCTTGGACGAGAATGCCAGCGCCGCGCAGGCCCCCGCTGAGCAGGGTAAGGTCACCCCGGAGCAAATATGCCGCATCACCTTTCAAAGGGGCCATGCCAGCGTCGAGACTATAATCGGTCGACAGCCCGGCGCCTGCTCCGCGCGTGACGTCGTTTCGGACTGAGAATGCCCCAACCAGCCCGGGCGACACCTTTGTGTTGGTGCCGGCCCATACGGTCCAATACATCGGCGCCGCCTGTCCCTCTGGCCAGCTTGGGAAACTGGATCCGAGGTTTGCCAGGGGTGGCGTGAGCGAGGCCGTGAGATTAGCGAGCGATTGTGCGACGGCACCGACCTTGCCGTCTGCGATGACAGACGCTTGATCGTTTGCGCGTGCCAGCAAATTGCTCGGCGCGGTGCCGTTCACCTGCGCCTCCAGATCCGATGCGCGGGTCGCCGCGGCATAGTTCTGCGGGAAGTTGGCGATAGCGTTTTCGGCAGACGTTACGCGCGAGGTCAGCGGCGGCTTGCTGCCATCGGCTGGGCCAACCGTCGCCTCGAGCGTGCCGGTACGGTTCGCGTAGCCCTGCACGTTCGTCGACAGCGTGGTAATGCGGTCATTGTAGCTGCTGAGCGTCCCGTTGACGTATCCGAAGCGCGTGTTGACCGACGTTGAGAGGTCGGAAACCGACTGCGCTGCATTCGACGCGGTCGTCGCTACCTGATCGACCCGAGCATTCGTCGCCGTGTCACCGTTCTGATAACCCGAGGTGACGCTCGCGATGCTCTGCCCGATCGCGCTGTCGCGGTCGATCGCGGCCTGGTCGACGCGGTGAACCTCGGCATATACGGCGGTGTCATCGTACCCCCCGGATGCTGCAACGCTGTCGATGCGCTGACCGAGTGCCTTATCGCGGTCCTGGCTCGCCTGCTCCACGGTACCTACCCGGGCGTTCACCGCGCCGATCGACTGCGCCGTGGTGACGTCAAGGCAGCGGAAATAGGCAATCTCGATCTTGCCGCCGGGGCCGATACCACCGCGCAAATGCGGATTGAGCCAGACCTCCGAGCGGGCCGAGCCATCGATTAGGTAGTCGATCGGCAGCCAACCCGCGCTGACCGCCAGGGCCGTGAAGCCCGCATAGCTGCCGCCGTCTGCCGCAGTTTGGTTGCTCGACCATTCGTAATCAGCGGAATACGAGCCGTCTGCGCCGACGGCGCGAATCATCGCTTGGTAGCGATAGATCTTGCCGGCAAAGGGCAGAGGATGCCGCAGCGCGACTGAATAGCTGCCGCCGCTGGTGGCGTTGAGGTAGTGATACCCGCCCAGCCCATCAGCGTTGAACAGCATGTCCGGCAGCTGCGCGCTCTGGCCCTGCCACGCATCCGCGCCGTAATAGAGCCCGCGCATGGTAAAGTCGGTCGGGCTGCCGGCGCTGACGGCGAGAGCGGTCGCTACGCTCGCCTGCTGAGCAACTGCGCCACTCAGATCATGGGCGATTCCGTCGATCTTCGTGTTCGCAGCGGTGATACCATCGTCCGCTGATTGCTTCGCTGCGGTGATCCGATCACCGGCATCGCTAACTGCCTTATTGATCGCGGGGATGGTGACATCGTTGACGCTGTTCAACTGGGCCCTGGCGGCCGCAAGTTCGGTGTCAAAGTTGCTGATCTGGGTCAGCGTCCCGCCGACGGTGCCGCTGCCGAAAGGGCTGTTCGGATCAGCGCTGTTGGTCGCATTGTTGGCCGGCTTCGTCCCATCGCTATCGGTGATCCTGGTCCAGTCAGCGCCGGTTGCCCCGGTGTTGATCGCCGGCAGGACCAGCCGGTCGCCGATCATTCCGTTCGAGCGATAACTGACCGCCACTTCATAGGAGGTGAGCGGCGTAACGCTCCCGATCTCGTGGTGAGTGGTAAGCGGCGATACCACCGCCCCGCCGATCCAGCTGCTGCTGCCAGCGACCCGGTATTCAAAGATGATGCCGTCGGCATTCGGCACTTCGCAGGCACCATTCACGATGAGAGCGGGTGCGGTCTGACCGTCGTTGACGATCGTGCCGCCGATCAGCGACCATGCACCGACGGCCGGAGCCGTCTGAGGCGGAACATAAGGGTTGAGCGTAGCCGTGGGTGGGGCAACCCCGGTCTGCCCAAGCGCATATGCGTGCTTGCCGTCGGTTTCCGAGCGCATCGTGAACGTCACGATCCCGGTTGCCGGGTCGACTTCACGGCTGAGGATCAGCATCTTCTGCGGCGTGATCTCGCGCGGTGCCAGCGTAACGCAGTCGCCGACCCGGTAATTCATCCAGGCGGGCTTCAGCTGAACGGTGACGGGTCCGAACTCGCGCGCGTTCTCGATCTCATAGCGGCCGAGTTGGGTTGCCTGCCCAACGTCCTGAACCAGCACGTACTCGACGTCCTTCGTGCGCTCGCCGCCGTCGATCGTGACATAGTCGGCAACCTGGACGAGATCGCCGGCGACCACCTGCCAATCGTGCGCTTCCGAGCGGTATCGCGGCACGACGCCATTGATCCGCGCGCGGCGGGACTGCGTCGCGGTGAGGGACACCTCGCCGACGATATCGCTACTGCTGATGGTCGCGAGACTGACGCGCGGCGTCTCCGCCATGCATGAGATCGAGCCGCCGACCATTACCGGGATAGCTGCCGCTGCCTGGAGGAAGGCTTTCAGTACGGTCCACGGCGTGTCCGGCCGGCTGTAGACGACGCCGCCGACCTTCCAGTTATTGGCGTCCGCCAGGTTCGCGCCGGCGACCATGGCTGGCATATCGATAGCGCCGATCGGGGCGCCGAGGCCGATTACCCGCTTGCCGTTCTGCCAACGCCCGATGCACCAGGTGATCGCGTGCACGAACGGGTTCTCCGACCAGACATAAGTCGATTCGTCGAGGGCGCGGCAGGGCCCAGCGCCACCGGGATAGGTGCTGTCGAGCCGGGGGTCGTAACATTTGACGCCGTGTCCGATCCACGCCGGGGTCACCTCGGCGGTGAACGGGATCGTCGCCTTGCTGTCATAGGCGAACGTCATGGCCGTCGCAGCGAGACCCGACAGTTTGCTCGAGCCGTCCATACCCGGCACCCCGCCGATCGGCGAGAGGAGGGCGGCCGGTTCCGGGCTGTGCCCCAGTTGCATGCGCTGATAGATCTGGTTGCGATACGCCCCCGTCGCATTCCCGCTGCCGTCGAACGCTTGCGTCGTGCGGTTGGCGAAGAACGTGTCGATCGACTGGATCGGTCCCGCGCAGGACAGCACGGTCACGAACGTCTCGTATTTGTTGTTCGTGCCGTGCGTGATGCGCCGGACGATGTTTCCGGAGTTGAGGGTGCGCCCGACCCAGTAAGGCAGCCCGGCGAACGGGTCGGCCTTCCATTTGGTCGGGTCGCCCCCCAGGATCCGGGGCTTGGGCGTCAATAGCGCTGCCCCGAATGATAAGGCTGCTGCCGTCAGGGTCAGCACGGTCGCGATCGCCGTTGCCGATGCCGTGATGCCAACCGACGCCAAGGCCGCGGAGGTGAAAGCAGGCGCGAGAGCACCTGCGGTCGCCACGACGAGCGCGACGGCACCAACCACGAGCGCTGCGGTTTTGAGCACCTTAGCCACGCGGTTCGACCCTCCACGCTGCCAGCGTCTCGATCGGCTGCACAATGACTGCGCC
Organism: Sphingomonas sp. TREG-RG-20F-R18-01; assembly: GCF_022662475.1. Classification (GTDB taxonomy): domain Bacteria; phylum Pseudomonadota; class Alphaproteobacteria; order Sphingomonadales; family Sphingomonadaceae; genus Sphingomonas. The sequence continues at coordinate 25,403 of NZ_JAKNQQ010000015.1, read as the reverse complement.
GACGACATCCTCGTGGTACGAAAGCGCGCGACCGTTCCCCATCGCGATCGCCAGCGCGCCAATTTCGGCATTGCCCGGCATCTGGATGATATCGCCGACCAGCGCCGCGGCTGGCGCGATCCGCGCAAAGCCCAGACCGTCGAGGGCGCCGGCAAGCGTATCGAAGCCGCGCGCCTTGAGCGCCTTCATGCCCGAACGCGGGGAACGGTAGGACCCAGCTGCCGGCAACTTCACGCTGTGGCCCATGCGCCGCAGATGCGCCGCTGCCATGCGAACGCAGTCGCGCGTTCCATAGACCAGGGGGCGATCCTTGAATTGGTCGAGCGTCTTCTGCGCCGCCTCGGCGCGCAGAACCATCGGGTCGGTCATGATTTGATCCCCGTCGATGGGCCAATGGCCGGGTTGTTGGTGCGGGTCTGGATCCACGGGGTCGGAAGGTTCTGCCCCCAGGGGACCGGAATCTCGACGAACGTGACGCCGTCCAACCCGGTTTCCCCCGGCCAGATGCTCTTGTGGAAGGATGGAGCCAGGCGTTTGCCTTCCTCGATCTGGAAGAAGCGCTCGAACACCGAAGTGACCTTGAACTCGAGACGGCGCGAATTGAGCGCCCATTTCACGGTCGGAATGTCGAGCTCGCCCGCGAACAGGATGTATGGATCCGGCACCACCTTGCCGGTCAGCTTGTCGAGCACCGCCATGCGGAAAACCACTGTGGCCCCCTGCATGCGCGCAGAGGCGAGGGTAGCAAGCGCAGCGTCGGACGAAGGCAGAAGCGTCAGGGTGATGACCGGTGCGGATTCGCCGCCGCTGTCCATCAGCTTCCCGACTGAATCGATCGCACCGTAGATTGCATCGCGGCCAACGAACTTGCGGTTGCCGATCATGACCTCGCCGGCGCCGTCGAGCAGCAGCAGATCGTAACCTGGCAGGTTGATCTCGACGCAACCGAATATGAGGGGACGATCACCGGCAAGCGCGGTGTTCATTTGCGGCGTAAGCTGGGTCATGCGTCTTCGGTGATCGAGAAGTTGATATCGACCCACGGTTCGAGCCGCAGGCTCCACTCGACGGAATTTCCCGCGATCGCGCCTTCGATCATCGGCACGGCAAACTCGCAAACATCGCCGACCGTGGGGATGATGCGGAGCATCGGCGTGATGCTGACGACCGCCGTCCCGTCGTTGGCTGCAATACCGTCAGCGTCGATCGAATGCAGGTAGCGGCGCCCGAGGTGAATGATCGAGAACCACTGCCCTTCAGAAAAGGGATAGTTTGCCGAAAACCCGGCTAGCTGGAGGGTTGTGCCGGCCTGGTTGGCCGCGGCGATGATGGGCGCGCCGGGTGCACCTGGATTGAACCCTTCCAGCGGCACCGGATAGAGCGCGCCGAGCGACTTCGCGCGCTTCAGCCGCGACAGCCAGATCCGGCCGGTCGGTTCCATCTTCATCGAGGGCAGGGGCACGTCGAGCGCATGGCGCGACCCGAGCCGATCGAGACGCTGGCTTGCGCCGCCGAGTGGCGGGGTGAGGGTCCCGCCCCAGTCGAGCAAGCGCATTTTCGCGCCGGCACGCATCCCCGGCAAAGAAGGGAGCAAGATCGACATCAGGCAGGGATCTGCTGCATGTTGTGCTCGGCGATGTCGTTCTGAGCCATCTGGCTGCCCCCGATCACGGCTTGTGTCGCATGCTGCGCGGAAATGGACTGCATCTGCCGCAGCAGGTCATCGGTCATCACGGCGTTGCGCAGATCGAAGACCAGGGGTGGTGCCGCAGCGCCGCCGCGCGCGACGGATGCGGCCGAGGGCGGCGGGCGCATATAGATCGGGGTCGACCCGACCAATCCGCCGTCGGCGAAGCGCGGCATCGCATTGTCGTTGATCGCGTGCAGCAACGGCAGGTTGCGCGACGTCGCAGCCGCGTTGACGACGAACTCGCCGTTGGACAGGAACGAAAGGATGCTGTCCGAGCGCCCCGTGCCCGGTCCGGTGATATGGCCGCCGTCGGCATGCTTACCGATCCCGCCGAATAGGTTCGACAACAGGCCGCCGCCGCTGCCATCGGATTTTCCGAACAGCGCGTTTGCGAGCGGCCCAATTATCAGCCGCTCCACTGCGATCCGCTCAAGGTCCGAAATGATCGACTTCGCCATATCGCCGAAGCCCGCCGCCACGCTTTTCGTGCCATCAAGCACGCCCATCAGGCCGCTCTGCAATCCCTGAAGCGCGTTGACACCAACGCCCTGGATCGCTTCGTTCATATCCCCGACGCTGCTCTTGATCTGGTCCTGAAAGCCCTCGCCGGGCCCCATCGTTCGATCCTTGACCTGGCTGACGCGCATATCGTGCTGCGCACTGACCGCGGCGAGCGCGTCGGTGCCGCGCTGAACTCGCGCGGGATCCTTGCTTGCAATGTCGCGGTTGGCTTCCTGTGTCAGCAGGCGCTCCTCGAGCGCGAGCAGTTGCAGCCCGATCTTACGACGCTCGGCCGCCGTCTTGGCCGATTCATCCTGCAACTGCAGCATTGCCGTCTGGCGGTCGATATCGCGACGATCGCCGGAAAGCTTGATGTCGAGGTTGGTCTGGATCATCTTCCGATAGGCGGCGGTCTCGGCCATCTTCTCGGTATCGCCATCGATCCGGTCGAGCGTCGCCGCCTGCGGGGCAGTCAGCTTGCCAGCCTTCACCTGGTCGGCGCGTTCTTTCTGCTTCTGCTGTTGCGCATAGCGAAGCTCGACGATGTCGATCTCGAACCGCTTTTCCGCGGTGTCAGCGAGACCGAGCTGTGCCTTGGCATATCGGTCCTGCGCGCCGGCGAGCTCGCGCTGGTAGCTGCCGTCGTCGTTCGCTGCTTTCCGCTCCTGCGCTTCCCGACGGCGCGCCATTTGCTCAGCCGACGGCCCTGCGCGGCCCTTGCTGCCCCAGGCGACATGGTAGTGGTCGCCCTCATCCAGCCGCTCGGTGAGGTTCACGCCGCGCGCGCGGAACGCCTCGACCAAAGTTGCCAGCGACACGTCGGGCGATTTGGCGACATCGAGCGCCTGCCCGCGTTCGTGATTGCTGGTGCCGGGGCGCGCCGCCAATGGGCCTTCACCAGCCTTATACCGATCGTACAGGACCTGCTGCTGCTCACGCGTGCGTGTCGCGCTGGTAACGCGTCCGCCCACACCGCGGACGATGTCCTCGGCCTCGCCGAGCGAGACAGACCGGCCTTTCTGCTGGTTGTCGTTTGCCGTCTGGCGTGTGCTGCGCTGCAATTCCTCGAGATGCTTCGTTTCGGCCTCGCGCGCTTTGGTCAGCCGCTGCATCGTCGCGGTGTATGCCGCGATATCGCCGGTCTTGACCTGCTCCTTCTGAGCATCGCTTTCGAGGCGCTCGTACTTCCGCTTGATAGCGCCCTGCGGCGTCGACAGAGCTTCAATCTGCGACTTCGCATATCGCCCTTCGTCGCCGCGGGCGGTTGCAGTAAGCCTGGCAATCTCAGCCTTATTCGCGGCTGCCTGCTGCGCAAGATCGGACACCTGACCCGCATAGGCACTCACCGCCATGCCAGCACCGGCACCGCCGCCCGCGCCGAAGGTCTGGCCTTCCGCCCCGCGAAGGTTGCTCTTCGCCATTTCGAGATTGGCGGCAATCGTATCGCGGATCGCGATCGTCTTTTGCCGCTCGGCCTCGACCATAGCCCAGTCGCGCTTGAGCTTTTCGTCCGCGGTCATCACCGCGTCGGCTTCCGACTTGACGAGCGCATCGATCGCCGCCTTGTGATCCTTCGCGGCTTTGGCGGCAGCGTCTTCCGCTTCGGCACCTTCGAACAGCTTGGCGACGAGCGGCGTGAGCACGGCGACGCCGACGCTGACAGCCAGCCCCCAGGGTCCGCCCATGAAACTGGCGAACTTGCCGAACGCGCCATTCGTCTGCTCGGTCGTCTGGGCATACATCGTCATGGCTTCAGTGATGCGGCCCATCTCCATGGTCAGCGCGCGCACCGGAGACTGCCCCGCCGCCATCGAATCGGACATCGACCGAATGACGTGTTCCGCGATCATGCCGGATGCGCCCATCCGCTGGTGCTTGGCCGCGACTTCGTCGATCGCCGGCGCGGTGATCCGCGCCTCCGCTGCGACCGTGCTCAGCGCATCCGCCTGCGCGCGCAGCTTCATAGCATCGTCGCCGCGCGATGCGGCATTGGCGGCATAGCTCACAGCAAGCACCCGCTGCGCCGCGCCGGCGTCGCCGAGACGGTTTGCAACCGTGCTCGCCGCTTCGGCCAGAACCCGGAATTGTGCCGCCTCGGCCTCGGCCGCAGCCGCCGCCTGCTGAGCGCCAGCGACGTTCAGGATCTGAATGGCGGACGCGCCATCAGTCCCGACGGCCGCCTGCAGGTTGCGACGAATGCCCGAGAATGCCTTGCTGAGGCTGGCCTCCATCGAGCGCGCCGACTGCTCGATCGATCCGCCGCCGAGTTTGGCAAATGCCTGCTCGACCTCGGACACCACGTCGACACTGGCGGTCCCGAACTGGGCCATGACGGACCGACCGGCCTTCATGCTTGCCTGCAGGTTGGAAACGTCCCCGGAGACGGAGAGATACAGATCGCGACGCGTCTGTGCTGCCATCGGTGCCTCCTATCGCTTGGGGTTGGTTTCCTGCCGGGCCTCGACCATCGCCCAGAACTCGTGCGGCGTGCTTGCCCAGAACTGATCAGGCGACCACCCGAACCCGTCGAGTGCGATGCCCATCAGGCGGCGGTAACGCTGACTTTCGTCTACGCTGCCGCCGCCTTCACGTTTCCCGCCGTGTCCCGGCCGCCCGTGGCGGCGTCGAACAGGCATAACGTGATACGCGCCATCGCCGGACCGATGCCTTCCTCGAAGATGAACTCGCCGATCCGTTCGGCACCGACGTGCCGCGTCAGCTCGTCCTGCGCGCCGGCGCGGATCAGTTCGGCCGCGACGATCCCAAGCTGCTCGAGCGTCATCTCGCCGGTGTTGCCGGTCCGGATGAGGGCGAGAGTCGACACGCCGGTCTGCTTTTCGATCGCCTTCAGCGCGGTATGCGACGGCCGCAGGACATAGACCGTGCCGGCGAGGGTCAACTCGTGCTCGCCGCGCTCGTCGTTCGCCGTCGGCTGCGGCGGGACTGCCGCCTTCTTGACGCGCGTCACGCCACAGGCTCCGCGGAGCCGTCATGGGCGACGGGGACCCCTACCGGCGAGAGCAACGCCAGCACCTGATCGCGCACGTCCGCGAGATCGGCGCCGTCGATCATGCTGGCGAGTGCGCCGATCGACGGCGCGTCCTCGTCGACGAGGAAAGGCATCGCCGCGCGCGCCACTTGGAACGGCGTTCCCTTCCGGATCATCGCAGCATGCTCAGCTGCGTTGCAGCCGCTAGACGCCACCAAGATGGCGTCCAGGTCGGCGGGCTGGCGGGTCGCCAGCGTCGTGTTACCGATGGTGAGCATCATTCGGCCCTTATGCGAGGACGTCGATGGTCGGCGCGGCTGCAAGGCCGAGGTTGACCTTCACGTCGACGGTTCCGTCCTTGTTGAAGGTCCGGCTGGCGATGGTGCCGTACATCAGCGCGGCGAAGATCGCGTCGGCGAGAACGCCCGCCTGGCCGTTCTTCCGCACCTGGAAGTTGAACGGCGTGCGCGCATTGCACATCGTCTCGAGCCGGGTGTAGCCGGTCGGGTCGGGCAGCTTGACGCGGATATCGAGCGCGAGGCTGACTTTGATGTTGCCATAGGCCTCGGTCTCGTAGCCGGCCGACGTCTTGTCCGACGTGTCGATATTGGTCTGCGAGCGGGTGTCGGTCAGCGTTCCCTGGCCGTTGATTGCGGCAAAGGTGCCGACCGTGGATCCTTCGATCCAGCCGAGATAGTCGTTACCGAGAAGCGTGGTGGACATGATGGGTCTCCATAGAATGCCGCCGACATGGCGGGTGGCGGTCGTCGGGCAGAAATAGGGGCCGGATCAGGCTGGCTCAGCGAAGATCTCGTAGTTGCTGATCCCGGCATAGGTGACGCCGTCATCCTTCGATGCGTCGCTGGCCGATGCCGTGATGAACCGGGTCTTCAAGAAATTAACGTTGGCGTCGTTCAGTGCCTGCCGGTCGAGCGCGCGGCGCCCAGCGTGCATCATCTTCAGCAGCACACTTCGATTGTTGCCCCGATAGATCGCGATGATCTCGACGGTCAGTCGTTCGAACTGTCCATCTCGCGATTCCTCATTCTGGGTATCGATTGCGCCGATCTTGAGAAATGGCGGCTGTGTGTTCTGCGGGACATCGTCGAAGACCGGGCAAAGTGAGTTTGGCACCTGTTCGCTGAGCCGCCGGAAGACGGCTGCACGCGTAGCATCCATAAGGTCGATCGGGTCAATCATGCCTGAGCACCTGCTTTCGTGAGCGTTGCCGACCAGAAATCCGCCAGACGCTGCGTTGCGATCCGATCGAGGTCGGCGTCATCGATCATCACGAATGGCGCGGCCGCCCGGGCCTTCACGTTGAGGGTGTACGATGCGACGATGTCCTCGGCGCGCTTGCGGCCGCGCGCGGTGCGCAGCCGGCCGTTGGCCGCCTTGCGACGCTGGACCAGCACCGTCTGGGCTTTGCGGCCGAACTCGACGATGCGACCATAGAACAGGTCCCACCGGTACCCGGTGAGGTTGGTCAGCCCGACCCGTACACGGAGCGAATCGAGGAGCAGCTGGAGCGATAGACCGCTCTCAAGCGCGCCGGTTTCCTTCGGAACACGCACTTGCTGCAGCGCCAGATAGTCGCGGCCGATCATCGCCATTTCGACGCCGATCTGCTCGCGCGCGGCATCCGGCAGCGCGCCGAACAGCGCGAACGTATCCGCCAGACCCTGCAAGCGTTCGCTTGGCATCAGCCTGTTGCCTGCGCGGACGCCGTATCGGCGAGGATCAGCAGCTGCTCGCGGCGACCATCCGGATCGCTGATCGACCGTACGTTCAGATCCAGCACCCCATAGCGCAGCTGGTCAGCATCTGTGATGTCGGTGCCGAAGCGGACGGTGACACGGTAGGAGGATACACCCTGGAGCGCTTGTCCGATCATGGACTCGCGGCTGTTCAGCCCGAGCACCTCGGCATAGACGGTCGCTACATCCGTCCAGACCGTCTCGAAGCCGCCGTCGCCGGTCTTCGTCTGCACGGGGCGGCGGATGGTGACGCGATGGCGCAGACGCCCGGCGGAAAGAGGCATCAGATTGTCCTCAGTCTCGGCTTGCGGAGAAGGCGCTCGACGCCAAACGGGATCTCGATCGCCGCAGCACGCGCGCCAACTTCGGTCGCTTCGCGATTGTTGTAAAAGTGCGCGACGAGCAGGTGCATGGCCTGCTTGACGTTCGCCGGAACATCGGCGGGCGTTGCGTAGCCAGCCTCGACGTCGATCTCGATCGGCAACTGCGGCAAAGGAACGCCGCACACAACTGGAGGGAAGGCCGATGCCAGTCCCCAATGCCATGCCTTCGGAATCATGCGCACGGGGCGACGTGCCAGGGCAATCGTCCAAGAGGACGGGTCGATCGTGTTGACGAAGCCGCCCCGATCGGTCCAGCGCACCGCGGTAACGGCTGATACAGGCCACGATTTGAGATCGATCCACCGGCCTAGCTGAGGCGCGGTTTCCGTCACCGTGCGCGGCGTCAGCACAAGTCCGGTATATGCCTCGACGTCAGCCTGCGCGACCAGGATCAGGTCCGAAATCAGATCATCGTCGTCGGTGGTATCGACCCGCAGGTTCTTCTTGACCGCTGCCAGTGACAGGACGGGCAAGACGGCCTGCCCCGCGAGATACGCCCCGTAAAGCTCGATCACTTGGTCGTCGGCAAGGTCGGCCGACAGGGTGAGGAATGCGCGCATGTCGGCAACTGTTTGCAGCGTCATGTGCACCTCGAAAACAAGAGGGTCGGGGCCGGCCAGGGGGGAGAACCGGCCCCGCTCGCACCGCGCGGGACACGCGGCGGCAAGGCTTAGCTCTTGGTGTCGGTCTTCTTCGCAGTCGACGCCTGGGCAGCCAGCATCTTTGCCGCCGCCTCGGGTCCGTCGATCGTCGGATCGTTGTAGTCGATCCGGTTCATATCGAGCGTCGTATGGGCACGGGGATCGTTGTCGACCGCGGGATGCGACGGGTCGACATCCGGCACGATCTGAACCGGCGCACCGCTGGTGCTGAAATCGGCAGCGGCGGGGATACCGGCGGGACCGGACGTGTCGAGATCGGCACGGATGCCCGGGGTGGACGTCGTCTTCGTGTCATCGGCCATGAGGGCCTCCTATCGTCTTGCGTTGAGGAAAGGCGGCTGGGCGCGCGAAGCGCCCAGCCTCGCGATCAGAGCTGGAGCGCCTTGAGGGCGTCCGGGTTCTTCACGCCGCCGCCGACGCGCTTCGTGCAGTAGAACGCGATGTACGGCTTGTTCGTGTACGGATCCCGCAGGACGCGGAAGCCGATCCGGTCGATGACCAGGTACGCCTCGCGCATATCGCCGAACAGCATCGGCACCGCCGCGGCGCCGATATTCGGCATGTCCGGCACGTCGACGATCGGAGCGCCGAGCAGCGTCGAAGGCTGACCAACCTGATAGGTCGGCTGCCAGTAGTATCGGCCGGTCGAGTCCTTCAGCAGCCGAACCGCGCTCATCGTCTGGCGGTTCATGAAGAACTTGGCGTTGGGCTGATACATCGCCGGAAGATCATAGATGATCTGCGAAACGGAATCGGCATCGATCTGGCCAGCCGTCTTCACGCCGTGGGTCTTGATATCGCCCCACGGATGACGCGCCGCTGCAGAACCACCGGTGACGTAGCTGAGCACGCCAAACGGCTTGTTCACGCCATCGCCGGCGACGAAGGCAATGCCCTCCTGGCGCGAGAACTCGAGTTCGATCTGCCCGGGCAACCAGGTTTCCATGTTGACCTCGCTGTCATCCAGCAGGTCCTGCGACGCAGCTGCGTTCGCGTAAATCTCGCCGGGAGTGAAGGGCAACGCGGTGAACTGTGGCGTCGCCGTTGCCGCTCGCGACGCGGTCTCGCCAACCCAGCCAGAACCGATCGTGCGATCGGTGAACAGCTTGATGAAGCCGGCCTTGCTGATCGACTGAACGGTTGCCTCGGCACGGATCGGCGAGATCAGCTTGAGGCGTTCGGTGACGGTCCGGTCCCATTCGATCGGTGCCGTATAGCCGCCGTCCGTGCCGGATCCCTCGGACATGGCCGCGCGGACGCCAACCTTGCTCTCGGACTTGAGCTTCTCCTCCTGTTCACGCGTGCCATCGCGCATGAACGACCCGAACAGCGTGGTATAACCGGGATCGGAAATTTCGCGGCCGCCGTTCCCATGCAGGTTCCCGGCTGCGATCTGCTTGGCCTGGGTATCGATAGCCGCCTGAAGATCGTTCAGCGTCTCGTTGATCTTCGCCATCTTGTCGGTCGTGACCACATCGGTCTTCCCGGCCTTGATGTCGGAAACCTCCTGGGCATGGGTCTTCTTGAACTCTTCGAACGCCCCATTCAGCGCCGCGATCATTGCCTTCGGGTCGGTTGCCGCTTCCGCGCGAACCGTGGCGCCCACGATCGCGCGCGGCATGGGGGGAATGGTAGGAGCCGCAAGCGTCAAAGTGGGCGCCGCCTTGGTACGAAACGGCATGGCGCACACCGCCGCAGCCGCCGCGAGGGCGGACATCGAAAACATCTTCATGGTCCTGTTCCTTATGGACGGATGGTGGAGAGCAGGGTGGCCATCAGGCCGCAAAGCTCGGTGTCGCCGCCAGCGCCTGGCGTGTCGGCTTCAGGGGCAGCGCCGGGCGTGCCCTTGATCTTGGTGATATGTTCGCGCGCCTGCGCACGGGTGTCACCGCCAGCTACGAGCTTGAGCTCAAGCGCGGTGATGGCCGTGCGCTCGCGGTCCGAGGCCTTGGTCGTCTCATCGACTTTTGTCTGGTCGGCTGCGAGTAGCGCGTCAGCAAACCCACGCTCGATCGCCATCGATCCCGACATGTACGTCTCGGCATCCATCCACTTTGCGCAGTCCGCTGCGTTCGCCCCGGTCCGCTGTGCATAGACATCGGCCATGGCGGTATCGAAGGGCGCCAGAAAGCTGGCGACTTCCGCCATGTCATGACGGTTGCCGGCCGCGCATACCCAACAATTGTGGATCATGAGAAAAGCGGCGGCGCCGATTTCGATGGTATCGCCTGCCATCGCGATCACGGATGCGGCGGACGCAGCCATTCCCATCACCTTGACGGTAACTGGCTGCGAATGCTCGCGCAGCACGTTATAGATGGCCAGCCCCTCGAACATATCGCCGCCGGGGGAATTGATTTGGACCTCGACGGGTCGATCGCCGATCGCGCGCAGCTGGGCAGTTACGCTCTTTGCCGTGATACCACCGCCGGACCACCAGTCCTCGCCGATCACGTCGAACATGGTGATGACGTTGTCACCGCTGGCAACCGCGCGGATCCCAGCCGCGTCCGCCGACCATTTGTCGAGAATGCTGGGCTTGGTCAGAGCGGAAACTGCCCGGTTGGCAGGGACGGGGAGCGCGGATGGACGCTCCTTGGCCTTCACGCCGCCGATGATAGCACGCGGCGCGCCGGGCACAGCGTTCGTGGCTGGCTTACCCGGGACCGGGCGGCCTTCGAGCGTCTGAATGGAAGCCGGCTTACCCGGTGCCTTGGTCGGTTCGGTCATTGGGACTCCTTCGCGGGCGGCTTGCCAGTCGGATCAGCGGGTGGGTCTTCCGCGCCGCCCTTGTCCGCCATGCGTTCAGGCAGCTCATCGCCACCCTCGATCTTGTTCTGCTCGAAATTTGCGCGGACTTCGTTGGGGGTCATCCAGGCTTGCGATCCGCCCGCGCCCAGTGCCTTCGAGAAGAAGGAGGCCTGATCGGTCGGCGATCCGCGCAGAAGCGCGCCATCGTTGAATTTCGGGTAGAGGACGCCTTGCTCCCCTGGATCCAAGCAACGCTCGATCGCCTGTTCCCACGCAACGAACCATGCCCCCAGGCAATAGGTCACGAAAAACTGGCCGAGCTGCCCGATCCCGGTACCCCAGCTGGTTTCGTCGAACATCAGCAGCGGCCGCGGAACGCCGGTGAACCGCGCCAACTCTTCGGCCTGATGCTTGCGCGTTTCGAGGTGTTGCGAATCCTTCGGGGACATGGTCGACATGACCAGCTTCAGCCCCTCCTCAAGGATCAGAAACTTGCCGGCGTTGTCCGCTCCCGAATATCGCTCTTCGAGGCTTTGCTTGAGGTTCTCGATCGCTTCCGGCCCGAGCGTTTGATCAGTCTGCAGCGATCCGCCGGCGAGCATCCCGTTCTTGAACAGACGCGCCGCAGCGCGCTCAGCCTGCACAGCGATGCCGAGCGCCTGCGCCGCGACATCGAGCAGCGCGATGCCGCGCAGTCCGTCAACCGTGACCATTGACCGGAAGTGGAAAATGTCGCGCGCAGGCAGGATCACTTGTCCGCCGTTCGGCCGCTCATACCGGAACGTCAGCTGGAAATCGTCCGATAGGAGTGGTGTCACGCTCCCCCGCTTGAGTGGCACCAGCGAAACGATCCGACCCTTAAAGCCCCGGATCACGAGCGCGTACGCGTTGCCGTCGAGCAGGGCGGCCGTTTGCATCTGGCTCTTGAACTCAAGCGCGGTCTGATAGTCGTTCGGCTTGCGATGCAGTACGCCGAACAGCGGGTGATCGCGCGCTTCCTCGGTATCGCCGTTGTCGAGCCGCCGCATCAGGTGGACCGGCAACATGCCAACCGCGGATGCGATGAGATTGATCGCGCGGAAAAACGTGCTGTCACGAAGCGCGATGTGCTGGCCGATATGGACACCAGCCGCGGTGCTGCGACCGCCTCCCATGAACGCCGCCAGTCGCGGGTCGAGCATGTCCTCGAAGACAAGGTCCTCGCTCAGCGGGTTGTTGTCGTACGCCCAGGATGCGTGCGGCGCGGTGATCGCCATGCCATTGGCGCTTGAACGCCGATATCCCGACATACGGCGATAATCGTCTGGCGACTGAGCACCCATGCCGCCTCCAATCATAACATCAGCGCGCCGCGTGCGGCATAGACCGACTTCTTTTTCGGCTTATCGCGAGCCGTAGCGGCACCGATCGCCATGGCCGTGGTGACCATCCCATCGATCCGGCCGCGCGACTTCTTCTTGTTGAACATCCGGTTGCCCTGACCGTCTGAATCGATCGCGGCATTGGCTGCGCAGCTGTACGTGACAGGCGAGTCATCGATGATGACCCGTTCTTCGAGGATGGCGTCTTCGGTCTTCGTAATCGAGTGCGGCATGCATAGCTGCCGGTCTTCGAACATCACCCGCATGCCCTGAGCGTGAGACACGATCTTGAGACCGCGGCCTTCGGGCTTATCCGGGCCACCGTAGAGCCATACCTCAAGCCCAACCTGGGCGCAGGCATCCATGAAGCTCGCGATGAAGGCGGGATCGACGACCAATTCGAGCACGTTCTGCTCGGCATTAAGCTTCGCCACCTGCATCGCCACGAAAGTGAGATCGATCGTTTCGCCGGGCGTTGCCACGAGGAACCCGTCTTCGACCCATTCGACATATGGCGCGATATCGCGCTCGCCTTTTTCCTTCAGATGGCCTGGCGAATTGCCACGCGCGGTCCAATACCAGCTTTTCACGGCGAGCTTCTCGTCGCCCAGGGCTTCCCAAGCGGCCGACAGCGCAGTCAAATCGTTCTTCTGCGCAAGATCCAGCGCAAGCCTGCAATAGCGGTGCCGCATGGTGGTTTCATCCACCGGACCCTGCACTGCCGACCATTTCTCTTCGTCGATCCAGAAATCGGCAGAGGCGGTGTCGACGCCAAAATAGAGGCGCAACACGCTCGACTTTGTTGACGGCCGCAAGAGCGCACTGGCAACTGTCTCCCGAATGTTCTCGATCGGGAAGGTCTCGCCAAGCGCCGGCAGTGATTTCTGCCATACCCGTTCGTTCTCGAACACGGTCTCGCGATCGCCTTTGTCGATCCGCGCAACGAATGCGAATGCGGTGTCGTCCCGCGCCTCGCCTTTGGCAATCTGCTGGTACATCTCCGAATAGGAGGTGCCCACGTGCTGGGTCGTTGCAGGGGTGTTGGTCCCCATCAGCATCAGGGCGTGACCAGCGACCTTATCGATGCCGCGCTTCCAGGTTTGAAGCACGTTCTCGTCGGTAAGCTCGTGGATTTCGTCGCCTGCCACGTAGTTTGGCCGCGGCCCGGATAGGCTTTCGCCGCTGGCAATGGGCTGGAAGAACGACCCGCTATCGGGATGCTCGATCTTCCACGCGTTCTCCAGCTCCCCGCGGATGACGACTTCGCCCAGCTGCTCGAGGCTTTCGCCGTCGTCATGGTCCGGAATCGTCGCACGGCACATGGCCGCCGCATCGCGGAACAACACATTGGCGGTCTTCTTGTCTTCGCCAATCGCGTAGCATTGAGCTCGCTGAATGTCGCACCAACCCATGATGTAGACGCCGATCGCGCCCATCAGCGGGGACTTCGCTTGCCCTTTCCCTGTTTCAAGCCAACCGGACCGGAAGCGCCAGCGGTCGGTCGCGGTACGCCAACCGAACAGCGACCCCATGACGAACGTGTGCCACTCGAGCGGATAGAACGGCTGCCCCTGAGCCGGACCGTCTGTGACCTGGAAAACCGACGGCAAGAACCCAAGCGCGTGCGCCGCGGCGTCTGGTCGCCAATAGATACCGCGACGTTCGCCATCGCGGATATCGCGCAGGTGCCGCTCGGCCGCGTGCTTCACCAGTTCGCCAGAAGTAAACAGCTTCCCCTCTATGGCGGCCTTCGCCCAGGCCGTTGTCGGATCCTGTTCGGCGAGAAAGCGGTTAGCCACGCTGCTTGATGTACCGAGCGGAGCCAGTCACCTTGTTCACCTTCTTGGCGACCTTTGCGCCGGCGCCGCGATCGCGCGGGCTGACACACAACTCCTTTTCGAGTGCCTGCGCATGGCTGGCGGCATTGCTCATGGTGGTCCACCACGGGTTGTACGTCGGAACGCCGGTTTTCTTGGCCTTCATGACCGGGCCGGTCTTCAGCACCTCACGAGCACTGATGTCGTAGGTGACATAGGCGACAACCAAGCGCTTGATCGAATGCGCGTTGGCGACGGCCAACTTCTCGGCGCCGCGGATCTCGCTAACGAGCGCCTTCCAGTATCCCGCCGCCGCCTCTCGGTCACCGACGCGGCCGAAGATCGACCGCCAGTTCGGCTCGGGCGGAACACCGTCGCCGCCGTCGATCGCTACAATATCGACCATGCCGCACTCCCGGGGCGAACGAGCCGAAACCCTCCCCCCTCCAAATTTGCTCTCAGTGCGTACGGAGGGTCGATGCGGTGTCCGGCGTCGGTCGGCTCAGACTTTTGACCCCCGCCTGCGGTCTGTTGCTGAAATGTCACAGCGCGCGCGCGGCACTTGGGTCAGCAACGACGCGTGCGGTTCCACGGGTGGTCAGCGCTGGTCGGCCTGCCGTCTCGGCTGATGCCCTTGCCCTCGACCGGTACCGCCTTGCCGAACTGCTGTGCCGTGACGATCACGTCATGCCGATCGCAAAGGTTCTCCGTGTTTTCGTCCGTATCGGCACCACCGTGCGCAAGCGGCACCTTGTGATTGACCACGGTCGCGGGCGTCACGAAGCCTTCGGCATCACACATCTCGCAAAGACCATGCGTTCTTTCGAGGCGGCGCTGGCGCTGCTTCTGCCCGGCTCGACCGCGGAGGCGCTTGTCCGGACCGCTATGTTGCCATGGCTTGCGGTGATCAACCATGGCTTCGAATGTCGGTCGCCTTCGCGGCTTCGAGCAGCGCTGCCTCGATCGCATAGCAATCCAAGCCGTATGGTGGCTGATGCTTCAACCTGATTGCCCTGCCATCCTGCATCGTGATGATGAGCATCGTAAAGGAATGACCGCGCTCCCATTCGATAGTGGAGATGTGCGCGCTATTGACGATAACGTCTGCGCCGCATTGCACCATCGGCATAATCGCATCCTCTTCGTTTGGAACGCGATTGCGCTTTGCGTCTATAGCTGTCTGGACGGTCGCCGTGGCGCTAGAGGCTTGGCGCTCGGCAACGCCAATCACAAGCGATGCAATATGGCCCGACATCCGGCTCATGACTTCGCCGGTCCGCATCCAATGGCTAGCGAACACCTGACCCGCGCACAGCCGCGCGCATATCCTTTGCCGCGCGTTCAACGTCATCGATCAGCCGCTCAACGCGGCTCATCGACTTCGAGCCAATCTCCATGTCTTCAGCAGCAGCTAGCGCGAGGTTCGCAGCTTGGCGCACCTTCTCGGCTGTGCTCAGGCGGGGCTGGATTGCCAATGGGCATCTCCGACAATGGTCAGGTCAGGTGGGAGATAGCCGTCGGACATCGCCCGAAGCACAGCTTCTGCGTTTGATGGCGAGGGCGGTAAGGTCGAAAGACCAGCCAGTCCTACTCGCCGAAGCCGCTGAGGCGGCAGCGCGCGCGACTCATGGAGCCACGCTATGAGTTGGTCTCTATATCCTCAGTTCGTAAAAGAAAAGTTGCGATTTTGAACGCCTGGGCACCGCCGAAGCAAACCAGAGCGAACTTGCCGTCACCGCCCTGAACGACGCCCTCTAATCCGACGAAGCTCCCTTCCTGCAGGTTGACCTTCTGTCCGGTAGGGAAGACGTGCCGGTGCGACCTCCGCAGTTCGGCGCGCTGCCGGAGATCCTTCACCTTCAACCGGGCGCGCTGCCTGAGCTCTTCTGCCTCGCGGAGGTTGGCGATCTCGCGGTCGAACAGAAGGACGGTCCCGCCAAGGTGGCGGAAAATGGAGAATGGCGGGTGCGGGCTAACCGGCAGTGCGTGGATCCGCATCAGTTCTGGTAGCAGGCCCGCCCGAGCGAACACGAAGGTCGGCATAATCGCGGCGGTGATTTCGACGGTAGCCTTGCTACGCGGTTTGCGGCGGTCGTACGTTTGCGCCGGCGACCATACATCGAGCCCAGCCGCGACAAGGGATGCAGCGAGCTGCAGCGTCCGCCCCGGCGATGTGCGCAGAATGCACCAATCGCTCGCGCGCGGTCGCCGCGCCGTCGTCGCGTTGTCCATGCTCAGGCAGCCGCGAGATCGACAGTGACTGCTCGCCACCCTGCGTCGGGGCCCGCACGATCGTAGAACCGGACATAGGTGCGTGACCCGATGACCCGGATCGAGTCGTGGATTGCCTCCATTGCGCTCTTCCAGCGATCGTCCTGGATCTCCACGCGAAGCAGCATGAACAGTTCCGCCCGGTTGATCTGTCCTTCTTTGTCGACCTGGAACACGCGATTGACGAGCGCGCGAAGTTCTACCGCGCTACCGACTGCCCATTCGGTCAGGCATTCGTCGATCAATATCTTGGCGGCCTGCAGCTCGGGTCCGAATTCCAAGAGGTCGGCGACCTGGACTTGCACCTTCTGGCAACCGTCGAACGACATCAACGTGATGTTGCCCTTCTTGCCACCGATGGTGGCCCCATAGTTCTGAGCGATTAACGCCTGAAGGTCGCCGACGCTCTGGAACGTCTGCGCTTTGAATTCCGCGATCAGGGCGTTCACCTCCCGCGCTTTCGTCAGAATCTCTCGCACCGTCTCGTCCATCAGCAAGTCGGCCGCCTTCACTGAGGCGATCGGCACGAGACTACCCTTTGCGTCGCGCAGATACGGCATGCCGGCGACATCGATCGCCGCTGGATGACCTATCTCGATGTCGCTCATGCCGGTACACTCGCGGCGTTTGCCCCGATCGCGATGATCGTTTTGATATTTATGAGCGCCCGTCGCGCACGCTGGCCGCTCTCGACCTCGTCGAGCAGCTGGGCGACCTGCGCTTTCGGCAAGGCGATCGTATCGCCCTCCAGGGCAGCGAGTGCGGCTTTAGTATGAGCAACGTTGATCATAAGGACCCCGGTCGATGGTGCTTTAATCGATGTCGGGGAGATGCTCGAAAGGCGGCAGCATCGGTAGCTTCTGATGCGGGAAGGGGGTCTCAAGTTCACCCATGGGCGCTGCAATATGCCAGCCGAGGTGACGCAGAACTTGCTCGAGCGCATTTCTTGAGCCGCCCATGTCGCGGACGCGCAAGCCGCGAACACTACCCGGGACCTTCTCCAGCGAACCGCGCTGGACCAGTTGAGCCACTAACTGGCGGGCGCGGGTATCGCTCACCCCGAGTTTAATCCCGATCTCGTCGAACGTTGGGCTCGTGCCAGTCCGGCCAATTCGTTCGATAATGAACGCGAGTGCCTCGTCGCGTCGCGGCACCAACACTGGGTGACGAGCTAAGTCTCGCATCAATGCTGCAACCCCATGCTCCCGGCTGGAACATAGGGAGAATGTGCAAAAAAGCGAGAAACTTATCGTCTCGCCGACAGCCATGACTATTGCTAAACCAAACTCCAGTGTGTAAATAGATGTGTATGGAACGGGACAGCAAATTGATCGTCAAGCGGCTTATCGGCGAGGGTTTCACCTTCGTGTCGGCCAAAGGCTCTCATCACAAGTTCCGCAACGGTGCTGTCACCGTCATCGTGCCCCATCCCAAAAAGGACCTGCCGCTGGGCACCGCACGTAGCATCGCGAAGATGGCCGGTTGGATCTAATGACGACACAAGGAGTGAAGTGATGAAGTATTTTTACGCCGTCGTACACCAGGACGAGGATAGCGCTTTTGGCGTGACGTTTCCCGATCTCCCAGGCTGCTTTTCGGCATCAGACGATATGGCGCAGCTATTGCCCAATGCGTGCGATGCTCTGGAATTATGGTTTGAGGATGCGAAGGAGGTTAAACCGCTTCGGCTTGATCAGGTGCAATCATATGCAGCAGACGAATTACGTCAGGGGGCCTTCATTCTCGCTGTGCCCTTCATTCGTAACACCGGCAAGCTGGCGCGGGTGAATCTGTCGCTTGATCATGGGATGCTCGACGCGATCGACAAGGCGGCGAACGCTCGAAGCCTGACCCGCAGCGCGTTTATGGCTCAGGCTGCGCGCAACGAGATCGAATGTCGACGCTGAATTGCAACTCGTTGACGGGCGATCCAAGCCGACGCGTCAGCCCGAAAGCAGCCCAAATCGGAGCAACAAACCGACGACCAAGGTGAGCACGATTATTTGCCCTGCCACTGTGACAAGAAACCAGGATTTCGTAGGGAGGCGGCCGACCATCTCATTGAGGGCTGTCAGATCACGTCCGGCGTCGCTCAACTCCGCTTTGGCAGACTGACGCGCGACGCCTTCAGATGTTATAGAAGCGATCCTAGCCTTGAGATTGTCAGTCCTGACCCGGAGTGCAGCGAGGGCTTCGTAAAAATCGTTCTCTGACATGGGCAGAGCTTTTGCCAGAGAGCGATCCTTTGGGCAAGACGACGTGCGCTCGTGCTGATACTCTAGGCCGCGGAGCTATCGTTTACATAGGTTCCCAAGCTCACAAAGGTGATTGTCACTAGCCGGGTTTGTGGTCGTTCGGACGGACCATTCGATCGACCTCATTCAAAAGTTCCTGTGCTGCTTCTGTGTAATTCTGCAGTTCAAGGCTAAGTCCATCGCCATTTCCATGATGCGAGTGACCCAGGGCTGCAACGACGATGTTCATAAGACTCGTAATCTTCACAGCTAATATCGACACTTCGCCCTTAGTAATCGGCTCAGCAAAACAATTATCATCTGGTGCAATGTTCATCATCGCCCTTCCTTCTTGCTCATCCGGTCGGCGCGGCCGGATGATGGATGTACGGTGGTGTCGACTCCTACAGCCAAACATCTGACAAGCTGCAGGATCGCAGCACGATTTGCAGGTGAGATCCGTGAAAAGTATTTTACTATTTCTCGCTCATCACCGTCTTCTAGGTGCGCGGCACCAGTCGGCGTCTGCGCTTCAAACCGTCCAAAACGCTTTATAAGCAGCGCTCGGCGCTCGTCAGGGGAGAGCCCCACAACGTCCAACGCCGTTTCTGCAAATTGTACCCAACGGGGCACAGACTTGAGCTTTTTGTTCTCGAACTGAGATACGGCTTGCTGAGTAAGCGACATTTCCTCGCCCATCTCGGCCGCAACCAACATAGTGCGACGCGCAAGCTGGTGCGCAGACCAGCCCTGTCTGACACGACGGGCTTGCAAATCCTCGGCAATCAAGAAGTATGGTTCCGACACCGCAGGAACGTAGCCCAAAACGCCATCACAACGGGTAACAATTTGCTTGTAGAAGATTGTAGTCCGTTGTAGCTGTCTGGGTATGGCCCCCGAACAAAAAGAATCGGCGCATAACGCATTTCGGCGGGCCGTTGCCCGTGCGGGAAGCCAGGTTGCATTCGAGCGGCAGACCGGTGCGAAGCAGCAGAAGGTATCCTATTGGCTGCGCGACCGTATGATACTCCCAGGCGAGTATGTTCTGGCGACCGAGACCGCTTTCGGCATTTCGCGTCACGAACTTCGACCGGATCTCTACCCAATCGAGCAGCCCGACACCGACACGGCTGTGCTGGAGCCGTTGCGGTGAGCGTTTTTCTCGTTTCCTCATTACTCCTCGGCCGCTATTCGGGCGGCGAGCGTCGGCGGCAGGCTTCTCTCCCCCTGTCGTCGACGTCCCATCTCATCCCTTTCGTCCGCTGGCAGGCCGGACGGAACGCACGTCACCTCGCGATCAAGGCGTGCGCACCATCGTGGCTCGGTAAAGAGCGTCTGCCATGTATGCGTATGGAAGCCGGCACCGGTCGTCTGTGTCGATCGGTGCCGGCTTTTGCGACAGCGATTTCAGCATGACCAAGCTGCGCACACCCCTTTCGATCGAGAACGCACTCTACAAAGTGCTGGGCCGGATCGGCATCGAAGCCGCCTGCGATTCGACGGGGCGGAAGGCGGCGTACCTGCGCAACCTGTCCGATCCAGACAAGCGCGAGCAGCTGACGGTCGCCGACGCGATCAAGCTGGACCTGGCACATCGTCAGAGCGGTGCCGGCGGTGCGCCTATTTACGAGACGATCGGCCTACTCCTGCAAGCCACCGACGCCGAACTTTTCAGTGATTCGCGCGCGATCGGACGCGTTGCCATGGAGGTCATAAAGGAGGGAGGCGAGGCCCATGTTGCGCTGGTCAATGCCTCTTTCCCAGGTGCATCGCCCCAGGACTTTACTGAAACGCTGCGCGAGCTCGAGGAGAACGCAGCGGCCCTATCGAAGGCGATCGCGCTGATCCGCTGCATTAGCGCGGCCGGCATCGTCGGCCAGCAGTCGCCTTGACCATCGACTGACCCGCCTAAAACTTTGTTCTGGCCGACCACGCGAGCTGACCCGCTTTCGAGGGCGGTAAACCGCTGCCCGCAAGGATCGATAGATGACGCCCGGCAACTACATTCGAAAGCGGCGTGAGGCCGCTGGCCTTACCGTAGACGAACTTGCGCTGCGCCTTGAGACGATTCCCGCAGTCTCCGCCATGACCCGTGCTCAGTGGCTGACCATGATGGAGACCGATGTCGCGCCGATATCGATCAGTGCCATTAACGCCATCGTCAGTTTCATCAGCCTGGACGAGACCGTCCTGGACGCCCTGGCCCTGATCCGTGCTGGCGTAGCTCTGTCATCGCCTCAGATTTGTATCGAGTGCGGTTGCAGCGAACATGATCCGTGCTGTGATGAGGACGGAAAGCCGACTTGCTGGTGGATTAGCGAAGAACTCTGCTCGTGCTGTGTTCCGCTAGCCGGGCAGGCAATCGCGCAATGATCCCATTTCGACCGAAGCGATCGGCTCACCTGCAGCTCGCCGTAGACGCAACCTGCATTCTGACCGGCGCCGCGATCGTCATGTTGATCGCACGTCATCCCATCCTTGCCCTGGGCCTTGGCCTCGTCGCGCTTTCCCTAGCGTCGACCGTCCTGGCCATCCTCGTTCGATCGGAGCGTTCACAGTGAGAAATTTGAAGCGAGCTGAGCCCGATATCATCCACGGGCTTAATTGTCATTGTGACCTGTGCAGCCCGCGCTTCGGCGCGGCCGAGCGCGCTGTCGTCATGCTGGGGGCTGGCATGCTGACTGCTACCGGCCTGGTCGCAATTGTAGGACGGCTGGAGGCAGCGCTTCGCGCGCTGTTCGGACTGTGAAAAACGTCCCATCCGAAGGCGCAATTGAAACCGACTTGGGCGTTACGGCGCATGCGCAGCTACTGCTCAGCTACCTTACCGGTGCCGTTCGGCGGTTAGAGATCGTCGACCGAAATCACCAGTATCGAGTGATTGAGGCGCATGCCGAGCAGGGTACGCTGCTCTTGGAGCAAACGAACTCTAAGAACACATTCCTGGTTTCCGTCGCCCAACTGACGGAGGTCGCGCATGTCTGAGACAATCGCAGCCGACCAACTCCGACTCCTTATCGAGCGTATCGAGCGGCTTGAGGAAGAGAAAAAGGGGATCTCCGACGATATCGCCGACGTCTACGGCGAGGCCAAATCGACTGGCTTCGACATCAAGACGATCCGCACGATCGTCCGGCTCCGGAAAATGGAGAAGCACCACCGCGACGAAGCGGAGATGTTACTCGATACGTACAAAGCCGCGCTCGGGCTCGCATGATCCGCCTATCCGACCTCAGCCGTGCAGTCTTCTTCAACGAGCTGCGCAAGCTCGACGTCCGCCTGCCGCTGCGGCTGTGCGACGAAGAGGTAGGTTCCGTCATCGATGACGAAGGGCGCGAGATCTTCGTGGTCGACGCCAATCGCGAGCAGAGCGACGATATCGCCACGGCGATCGCCGCGCTGATCGTGGAGGCGGTCAACGCTCGCGGCGCGACCTTTCCGTCCAGCTCGGGGGGCCGGCCGGTGTCGGCCCCCCTTACCGATCCCGACGCGCTTGCGGTTGCCCCCGCCGGCGTGAGCGCTCCTGAAAGCCGCCCAGGTCGAGACATGCGCTCGCGGCTACCAGCCGGAGACCAGCAATGACAATCTCGAACCACACGATCGATCAACTTCGCCTGTCGCATCTCAACGTCCGCACGAACGAGGAAGACGCCAACGCGACAGAGGGCCTGCAGGCGTCGATCCTGCAACACGGTCTGTTCCAGCCCCTGATCGTCCACCCAATGAAGGGCAACAAGGGCAAGTTCGCGGTCTTGGCCGGCGGTCGCCGGTACCGGGCGATCCGCCGCTTGGTCGACAACGGCGACCTTCCGATGGACTGGCCGATTGATACCGTCGTCCGTAACGTCTCCGATCGCGAGATCATCGAACTTTCGCTCGCGGAAAACCTGCTTCGGCGCCAGCTGCGGCCGTATGAGATCTATGCAGCGGTCGCGAAGGCGCAGCGGCGCGGCGCGACAGCCGAGGAGATTGCCAAGCACTTCGGTCAGTCGCTGAAAGCGGTCCGCCAGTGGATGCGTCTCAGCAACCTCGAGGCTACCATTTTCGAAGCTTATGCGAGCGGGAAGCTTTCGCACGATCAAGCCTGCGCCTACGCGGCGACCGAAGACCAGGCGCTGCAGCGCATGGCATACGACCAGCTCGCGGCAA
Organism: Sphingomonas sp. TREG-RG-20F-R18-01; assembly: GCF_022662475.1. Lineage (GTDB taxonomy): Bacteria > Pseudomonadota > Alphaproteobacteria > Sphingomonadales > Sphingomonadaceae > Sphingomonas. The sequence goes on along the minus strand of NZ_JAKNQQ010000015.1, from coordinate 2,838 downwards.
TGCCTGAATGGCAGGCGAAGCCGGCGACTATCCGGCAGCTCATGAAGATCGGCGATCGAGAGGCCGAGAAGCTACTGCGCTTCGTCGGGCTGGAAACATACCGCGCCGCGGGCGGGATCTTCGAGCTCGATCTGTTCGCCGATGATGCCGAGATGCGCGGCCGCGCTGACAACGATGGGTTGCTGCGCCAGCTTGCCGACGCAAAGCTCGAGGTAATCCGCGAGGAGATCCGGCACCGAGCAAACCGGCCCGTTCGGTTCGGCCCCTCCGCCCCGCGCGACGAATACGGTACGACTTGGCGGCTCGAGGTGAAGGCAGGTCTGTCTGCCATGGATGAGGCCACCACGGTGCGCCTCGAGCAGCTGCAGGCTGAGCAAAATGATCTCGAAGAGCAAGGCCGCAATTTGCTCGACGGCGCTGGCGACGTGCTGCCCGGTTCCGAAGAAGCGCTCGCGCAAATCAATGCGCGGTACGATCCCAACGAGGCGGAGATTGCGGACATCGAGGCGGGCCGTGCGCCCGAGCGGAAGATCGTGCTCCCTGATGGTGACATCTACGGCACGGTCGAGATCACCGCTGGAGGCGGTCACGAGCTGCGTTGGTGGTGGGCGAGTGATAAGGCCAAGGCGGGGAAGGGCGAGAAAGAGCCAGCCGGCAAGAGTCTGCGGCCTATTTCTGCCGATACCGTCAAGCTGCACGATGGGGATGCGATTCGCGGATCCGGCAGCGAGTATCAGGCGATTGCAGCGGCAAATGCTGTCGCAAAAGATCAGCACGGGCTGACCGAGGTCGGCGTCCAGGTCATGCGGTCGCTGCGGCGGGAGGTAATGCGCGCGACGCTGGTCGAGAATGCCCATGCCGGCAAGGCAGTTGGCCACGACTATTTCATCTGGGCGCAGCTGCGCATGTCGCTTGGATCTGATCGCGCGAGCAGGATCGGGGCGCGCGCGATCGGCACGGCATTCGAGTCGATCCCCGAGGCCGTGAACGATCATCTCGAGATGAGCCTTGCCCATAGCGTTTGGGAGGGTGCGCTTCGTGAAATCTCCGCGCAGAGCTTCATGACCGAGAAGAACCTCCAGGCGGCGCTGATCGATTATTTGAACGCGTCGCCGGCGCTCAAGAATTTGGCCGCTGCTGTTCTCGCTGGTTTGGCGCTCGAGCGCTCGGCGAACGTCGACGGCTATCGCGTGCCGGTGCACGATGCCGTCGCCCATATGACCGCGCGCGGGTACGACGCGGCCGTCCGTCGCCTCGTCGATCCGACCGCCGAGATGGTCGACCTTCTGCCGAAGGCGCAGCGCCTGGCGATCGCCGAGCCGCTGGTCGAGCCAGCGACGTTCAAGACTTGGCGAAACCTGAAAGCGCCCGAGCTAGCCCCGCTCATCATTCGCGTGCTGCTCGGTACGGCGCGGTCGATCCGCTCGAATATGCGGCGCGCGGCGGAGAGCTGGGTGCACCCGCTCATCCAGTTCGCGCCGATCGACCCCGCCGCGATTGCGGTAGCCGACACCGCGCCGCTGCCGCTCGAGGCGGCGATCGCTAGCACTCATGCAGAAGCCCGAGAGGAAGCAGCGTGACGCAAGGAAATATTGCCAAGGAGCTTGGCCAAGATCTCCAGGATCGCATTGGCGAAGTCCTTCAGCGGCAAACACGCATAGCGGCGCAGGTCTTAGACATGCCGGAGCTTGTGGTCATGCTGATGGAGGTGGCCGTTTCTACGGTGCTCACCGCAGCAGCCACGATCGCCGCTCATAGCGAAGATTCGCAGAGAGAGGTCCAGCTCGACCGTGTGATCGCCACGATCGCGACGTTGGCAGCACGTGATCGCGACCGGACCCTGGCGGCAATCGAGAAGCAGAAGGAGGCAGGGCGATGATGGTAATTATCGCATCTGTCGCCTTCGTTGGCTCTCTAATTTGCGCAGCGCTGTCGGGCGTGATGCCAAACCGTAGCCCATTCACCGACAAATGCCTCTCTATCGGGGCGGTCGCGTCACTCGCCGTCTTAGTCGGTGCAATTGTCGGGACGGTACTGCCATGAGCGGCGCCTGCGGCTCGTGCACGCTGTGCTGCACGCTCATGAAGGTTACGATGGAACCGCCGAAGCCAGCGCGGCAATCCTGCCAGTATTGTACCAACGGCGGATGCTCGATCTATGAGGCTCGTCCGGACGCCTGCGTCGGCTTCAAATGTCTGTGGCTCGCCTCTCAGGAAATCCCGGGTCACGGTCTTTCATCATTGATGAGGCCGGATCGTTCGGGCGTCGTGATGGACCTAAACGAAGCCGGTACAATCATCGCGCATTGCCGATTGCCCGGTTCGTGGAAGCGCGAGCCGATGCTGGCATGGCTTCTGAGGTATGCCGCGCGAACGAACGTCATTCTCGACACGCCATTGGGCTCAGAGCTTTTGAAGCCGAATGCCCAAACAGATCCGCTCGAGCGGGTTGGCATCGATCCAATCAGCAACCTCCGGCTGTACGTTCGGCGGTCCGACCTCGCCAAGTTCCAAGATGGGGCCGTGTCATGAGCGCTCTAGATAACGACCACTTCATCGACATGACGGATGTCGTCGAAGATCTTGGAATTAGCAAAGCGACGATCAACCGCCTGCATCAGGCTGGCGAGTTTCCGCAGAAAGTTCAGCTGTCTCGCCGACGTGTGGGCTGGTGGGCGAGCGAAGTCGCTGCCTGGAAAGTGTCTCGCGATCGCGTCGTCCGGAAAGCCTGAAATTTATATCTGGGGGCACCCGCGGGGGCGCCCCCGACTCTCACCCAACAGAAACTGGCTAAAAGCGGGGGTTTTTCCGAAATGCGCTTAACATACTCAGGGAGCCA
>NZ_JAKNQQ010000014.1 GCF_022662475.1 Sphingomonas sp. TREG-RG-20F-R18-01 | reverse complement strand
CGTCGCGGTCAGCGCTGTCGGTTTGCACCGCTTTGCCCCCGGTCTCTGCCGCAAGCCGCTCCGCGGCCGCTAGAGACCCCGCATAGGTAAAGATTACGGATGCACCTTCCGCGGCAAAGCGCCGGACGATCGCTGCGCCGATACCGCGACTACCCCCCAGTACAAGAACGGACTTTGCTTGTAACGGGGCCATGATGTGCATCCTTGAGAATTAATGTATGGCTCGCTACATAAATGCTCGATCAGACTCGTCAAGGTGTTTTGTAATGATGACTACAGATAAATCCCGGGCACGGGGTCGGCCCCGACGCTTCGATCCCGAAGAAGCAATTGGTACCGCGCAGCAGCTTTTCCATGCGCATGGCTATGACGCGGTCAGCGTCTCGGACATCACCACCGCGCTTGGGATAAACCCACCAAGTTTTTACGCCGCCTTCGGCAGCAAGGCCGGTCTCTACGCCCGCGTACTCGATCGTTATAACGCGACCAGCGCCATTCCCTTCGCCAATCTGCTGCGGGACGACCGGCCCGTGGGCGCCTGCCTCGCAGCGGTGCTCGAGGAGGCCGCCCGCTATTATACCGCCGACCCAATGGCGAGCGGATGCATGGTGGTGGAGGGCATCCGCGCGAAGGATGGCGACGCGCGCGAAGCTGCCTGTGAGATCAGCCTTGCCGCCGAAGCCGTGATTCGCGACTATATCGCTGCCCGCCATCCGGAAGATGCCCGGCGCCTGACCGACTTCGTCAGCACGACCATGTCGGGACTCTCCGCCAAGGCGCGCAATGGGCATGGGCTGGATCAGCTTCTTGCAACTGCACGTATTGCAGGCTTGGCTCTCGCACAGGTTTTCCCGGCTGCAGATTACGCTAGCGATCCCGTTTGATGCTCAGATGACCCATACCCGGACATCCACGCCCCCTTCCCCGCTCCCCAATTCCGGCCGCTCATTCATCGACGAATTTTGACCGCTCTTGGTGCCTCATCGTGCGGCTGTGAACGTCGTGACGTGGTGGGGAGCGGACAGGTGGCTTTCGGGGGAGCAGCTAGGTTAAAGCGGACGTGGCGGCGCTTATCGAGCGCAGACGCGGACTTGCTCATTCACCCAACATCCGCCGCGTTTGCGAGCCTTGCCGAGCGAATCGGAAGCGCGATCATCGGTAGGATCAGCATTCCAAGTCACATCGGCCGTGCCGTCACCGTTCGACGACACCATCGCGAAGTGTGGGTAATGTGGCTTGCCATGATCTCGAGTGTTCAGGGTGTAGTCGCCAGCTCCCATTGGATAGACCCAGCAGCGACCTGCAACCTTTACCTTGCCATCGACTTCGAGCCGGCATTCCCGTTTCTGTTCCGACGCGTTAGTCGTTTGGCCTCGGCTGGACGGCTTAGCACGTTGAGCCGCGACAATGGGCGTCACAGGCACGAACATTGCGGTGACACAAAGAAGCTTTAGCATACGCATCATAGATCAGTATCCATTCTGAGAAATTAGGGAGGTAGCGTGGGAACATGGCTCTGAAAGCCCGGGATGGGTATCTCAGTCAGTTGACCGGAGGCTGCATGAATTCTATCGTGATATGGTCAGGGCCTGACACATAGGCCACCAGCGTTCCCTTCCTTGGGCCGCCGGGGATCGACTGCGGACTTCCCTTCGGCTTCCATCCTGCGCCTTCAATGCGGGCGATGGCAGCGTGTATATCTCTCACAGTCAAAGCCAGGTGGGCGGCTCCGATCGCACCCCCGCTGTTCGGCACGGCCCCATTCTGGCGCCCCTTGGAATATCGCAGCAGTTCAATCAAGAAACCGTCTGGTGCTCTTACGGTCGCCGTTTTCACGTTCGGATCATCGACACCCGTCACCTGACGTAGGAAGTCGCCCCCCATCTCCGACCGCCGCTCAAGCTTGAAGCCAAGCGCTTCGGTCCAGAAGCGAACGGCTTCGTCCAACGAGGACACCGCGAAGCCTGTGTGATCTACAGCGATTACGTTGGCGGCTTCTGTCATTACTGCAGTCTCACTCTGATGGCCTTGCGACGTAGGGGTCTGTGCACCGACTGCGATCGGGAGCAGCAACATGGCGGTTAAGATTTTCATCCTGGCGATTTAAAGCGCGGGCCCGTGCCCGAAAAGGAACCCATAACTAGACTGTCGGTCAGGAGACCGCGGCAACGGTCGTCCGGGGCACCTGCTTTCCCAAAATCTGTTCCCGATCGCTCTTTCCCAAAAGGGCATGTCGGAGACGGAGAAATGGGAAAGATCGCGCCTTAACGAATGCCTGCTCTCGGAAGCCCGGGTCGCCAGCCTGAACGACCTGGTATGAGCGCTAACCGCCGGTCCGCTTTGCGGTTGGCAAGACCCAATCTCACCGTTCCCGGCAGGCCACTGACCGCCCAACTCCGGCCATTGGTTCATGACGGTCGGCAGCTAAAGTTTTCTGAGATGGTGAAGGATTGCCATACTCGATCCGGCCAGAAAGCTTCAATACGACCAGTAAGGAGCTTTGAGCAGCAAGAACGACCGGTCTTTGTCGAAAGTGAGCGGCGCATCGATGCCCGCCGCGACGAAGCCCCCTTCACGGCTTGTCTCAATTCATTCGCTTCAGCTCCGCCGCTTGATCCCTGAGGGAAGGTACGTTGCTTTCCTCCCGGATAGCGTCCGACAGAATGTCGCGCGCATACGGCTCTTGCGTGACATCCACTGTACCAGGAGAAAACTGCGTGCCGTAAATCTGCGGCTTGCCAATTGATGTTAAATAGCGATCGAGCGAGGCCGCTGCGATCCACGCGCCGTTTCGGCTGCCCCGCGCCGTTGCGATTACCGCCAAAGCGTGCGCCAGCAGATAGTCCTCTGGTCGATCACCGTGCTGGAAGATAAACGCGGCGTGCTCGTAGTCATCGCCGCTGGCGACGTGGTCCTCGGCAAGCAGCACCTGCATCTGCGCGCGCCGAGTTGCGTCCGCCGCCGCGACCTTCGACCAATCGATCTGCGAGCCACCACTCCGCGCTGCTTGATCCGCTTGGTAAATGGCTGTTACTTCGGGATCATTAGCGCGCTCAAGATCGGCTTTGTAGGTTCTGCTGATGTTCCATGGCCCGAGTGCGGCAGCCGTTTGAACGCGCGTAAGTCGATAAGGCGTGCCTGCGAACGCCGTCCAGACCATCCGCGCAGTGCCGTCGTCATGCGGTCTGACGGTAATGCGGTCTGACGGCCAGCCCGGCTGCGCTGGCGGGAAGAGAAACTCGATGCCGCCATCAGGTAAGGTGCGCGCCTTACTCGTCTCGCGTCGAACGACCGGACCAGCAACATTACGGAACTCTTCGCCGCGTGTCGGCGAAACGACATAAGCGGTCGGCTGATTCCAGACGGCTTTCCAGCCGGAAGGCGTCCGATCGACCTTGACCAGCATCAGCGTTGTCGCGCCAGCACGTAACGCCCAGTCACCGACAGGATCTGCTGCAACGGCGGGGACGGCCATGATCCCGATGGTCAGCGCCCAAGGCATAGTCCAGTTTTTCATTGGGCAATCATGCCACCGTAAGCCTGATCGGCAAGGTGCTGCCTCCTGCAACTGAGTGCTTATCGGTGATAGCGTTGCAGCCGCGACAATGGACCTCGCGGACGGAGTCCATTACCCTGGTCGACACCAATCACACGACGGCACCGACAGAATCGGTTGCGCGATAGCTACCGTTCGCATCCAGAAGCGAATTGCAACACGGATAGTTGAACTTATTCGGCTCGGGAGCTGGCTAGGCCGCTCAGCGTGCGCGGGCATTCGCGAGCGTTTGGAGCGTCGATGCGCAGTTGCTGAACCGTCACACGTTCTTGCCCCTGCGGCAGATAGCGAATCGTACGCTGTTTACCGTTATCCTCCACCAACAGGGCGTAGGGTACCAAGGCATTGTCCGGTTCACCTTCGGTACGAGCAAGAATTTTCATCCCGTCGCGCAGACCCGCCGCAAAGGCTGGAAGACGGCGATCTACCCCGGTCGCTACGTTGCCGGCACCAGCGGTTGCCTCTGCGTCGAACCCTCGTGAAAAGGATGGGCGCTGTTCGGTGACGACAGTGGCACACTGGCCGAACGTGTCTGCTGGCAAGACGATTGGTTCGCCCTTGACGAGGTAGCGGGTCTCATCAGGGGTGATATTTAATCCCCGGTCCGCGGCCAGCGCACGGAACAGCGAAGTCGCGGACACCTTTGAAGCACGCGCTGCGGCTATTTGAGCGTGCAGTACCGTGTCGAGGCTTGTCGCACCTCGGCTGCCGGCCAGCAACCGCGCGTTCCACATCGCCGCCAGCATCGCACCTCGCTGATAAGGTAGCTTCTGCGCCATCTCATCGTTCCAGAAGGCTGCGGCCGCCCGTTCGCCGGTCATGGTTCGCACCGGTGATCCGGCATACCCCGCCAGCATCTCGTTCCATTGCGCTGCGAATTCCGTTGGCGAGATCAAGCCGGCGCGCACCGTGAGTGCCCGTGCATAATAGTCGGTAAAACCTTCGCTGAACCAATAGTCCGCCGGCCGGGCTGCCTGGTCCTCTGACGTGGTGCCAAGCCGCACCGCGTTCCAGGTGTGGAAATATTCGTGAGCAAGCAGCCACTTCATGCGATCAAGCGGCGTCCGCTGGTCAATCCAGAGGGCGAACGCGTCGCCACGCCCGGTCCCGCCGAAGCTGGTGGCGGTCGGACTGCCGACGATGGGAGCGGCCGTCACCAGGAAAGGTGCGCGCTGGTCCGCGTTCCAGAATGTCCGCTCCACGCTGATCACCCGACGGGCGAGACCATCGAGCTGCTCCGGTGTGAACGCATAGCGTCCGACGGTCGCGACCCGCACCCCGGAGCCATCTAGCGCCGGGAAAGTCCGGAGGTCGCGGCCGCCAATGACGACACTCTCCAAGGCATCCGCGACGGTTCCCGGCCGGGTGGCCCGGCGGCCTTGCCCAGCAAGATGTTCGAGGTCTGATGCGAAACCGATACCGGGCGCGCCGAACCAATCAAAGGTCGCGGGCGAACTGTCGCGGCCGTTCGGATAACCGAACAACGCGTTGCCAACCGCGTAGAACCAGCGCGGACGGATGACGGGCCGCGGCTGGTCGCTGTCCTCAACGGTTGGATCGTGATCGTAGGCGGATAGAATGCGGTAACTCACCGTCAACTCCGCGCCGGGCGCGGCCCTGATCCGCCAATGACCATCGCCCTTCTTCTCGACCGCCGTCGCGCCCGCGACTGCGAAGTCCCGCTCCCACTGCCACAGGCGGCGCTCACCGGCCCAACCATTGGCCCATTCGAAATCGGAGATGCCCGACGGATCGACACGGAAGCGGACCTGTACCCGGAGCGCTGTGAGCACCCCGCCCGAGAGAACGGGCGCGAGCGTATAGCGAACCGGCTCGGGAGCGGTGCTGACGCGACTTTCAGCTCCCGACAGCGACAGGGCTACAACACTCAGAAGAAGCAAACGCATGCAATGACTTAGAACAAACGGCGGCTTACAGGCAATCGAAGCGGCGAGACGAACGGCAACAAATGGGGCGCAAGCGGATGTCGCCGCGGATCGGCCAATCACCTCCCATAAACTGAACAACTGCTGCCAGTGTCATTCAGGCCGGGCGCATCGGCAAGCATGCATGCACACCTTATCGGCTATCCGCCGTTCAGGAGATTGGAGATGTTTCGTAAGCTAGTCCTTTCCGTATCGCTCGGCCTTTCCGCGCTGGTTGCAGTCGTGCCGAACGTCGCTTCTGCCCAAAGCTATGGCGGCTGGAATGCACAATACCGTTCCGACGATGGCTATCGGGATAGTCGTTTCGGCGGTCGCCATGGATACGATGATCGTAGAAGCTATTATGCGCGCCAGCGCTGGGTTGCGCATCGGCGTTGGGAGCAAGAAAGGCGTCGCCGCGAATGGCAACGCGAACATTGGCGCGGCGGCTACGACCGGCGCGATGGCTGGGACCGCGGCCGTAACCGTTGGGATCGCCGCTATGACTACTAAGTCTTAAATGCCCTACGCTTGGCGCTCGGTCCGTGGTGGCCGGGCGCCCTGGCGTGAGCAATAAGTCCGACAGATCATAATGATGCGTGAGAGGCTGCCTTGAGTGGCAGGCCGTGCGGCTTGAATGTCTGCGTTGAGGACAATGTATTGTCACGGCCGGTTGTGGGCGGGAACCGACCGGCCGCTTTGCGACCGCGTTGGACCCAATAGGCGACACTCAGACCGGCCTACTTGCTTCCCGAAAACCGCCGCTCATTCATGTTCCGATTTTGACCGCTTCTTGGTTGCCATGGGGCGTGCGGGTAGGTGCCTGCTCACCTTCGTCTCGAGCAGCCGGACCAGCTCCGGCTGCATGAACGCAAAATTGTCCGGCACATCGAGGCAAATCACGCGCTTGCCTGTCAGAGCTGCCCGAAAATGACGCTGCAGCTTGCTCAGATGCGCCTTCTCCATAACGAAGATCAGGTCGGCCCAGCTGACCAGTTCAGCCGTGAGCGGGTTCTCGGCATCATGGTTGGTCCCGGCGGAGTCTACTTCGAGATCTTCCCGACGCGAGAACACCTGCTCGGCGGTAGGGCTTCGCAGCTTGTTCTGGCTACAAACTAACAGGACCGTTCGGACGCGCGTGCTCAATCTCCCATCTATATGCCGTGCCAGGCGAGTGGGTGTGGCGCGGCATCAGCCGAATAATCGACTTGGAGCACGCGACGGCGACCTGGGGGATCGGCAGCCAGAGAGGCGTGTACGATCGGGGTAGCGTAGAGCCAAACGTCGCCGCGTTCGGCTAGACAGAGCCGCTCGCCGGATGTAGCCACCACGCCCTGCACTTCGGCTTCACTCAAGCGACCGAGCCGGTGCGAACCAGGAACGATGCGCAACGGAGCGTTGTTCGCATCCACTTGATCTAGGTGCACGCGCAAAGTCACCATGCGCTCGAGGATATCAAAAGGCGGCTCGACTTGAATCAAGCCCGATTTCACCGTCCACGGCCCGAACCCGTCAGCGTCGGTCCGCTCCCTTACCACGATTGTGCGGTCCTGATGCCAGCCGAGCGCCCAGTTCCGCTCCGACGTCTTGTCGAACAGGATCGCTCGAACCGGAAGAGCCTCGGGTCCTAGCGCAGCGGCTGCTATCGCACCGATCGGTCCAGCAGATTCGAGGAACGTCTTTAGATGCCGTCCCTCTACGATCCGCACGCCGGGAACGTTGGTTGGAAGGGCGGCCAAGGCCGCCTCAAGGCGGATAAGCACGGCTTCATTCAGCGCTTGGGCAAAGAGTTCGGCCCCGTCCCGGTAGAAATCGAGTTCGACGGTCTGATCAAATCTCGCAAGCATGCGGATGAAGGTAGCGGAGACCTCTGTCGTGGTCGACCTCTCGAGGACTACGACAGCGGTGACCCACAAGCCGCCATTCAGGCTAACTGGTTTGCTTCCCGCAAGCGAAAGCTTGTTAATGTGCTCTCCAGCTCATCTAAGCAACGGAGTACACTTGCTAATGCTACCAGCACGCTCTGAGCTTCTGCCCCTTCGTCGACCACGATCTCAGGCGGTAACGGTTTGGAACGGCGCCAGATGAGAGCGCCGCTGGTTAGCAGCCGGCATACCACCTCCCTACGACCACTTGATCTACGCGACCGCGACGGGCAGAGCCACCAAGCTAGAGGAGCATGCCAGGAATGTCGAAGACGGCGGATGCGTTTGATCGATTTCGCAACCAATATCCGGCAAAGGCCTGTGACATGAGTCGGGTAGCAAACAGCGATGAATTAGTGGCGCTCGATCTTTCAGACGGCGTGCGCCAGTGGGTTGACGGTGCGGGCGCTGAGAAGGGAGCAACTCCGCTCATCAATCCAAAACCGCCCGCCACCCAGCTGTGGGTAGTGCGACCCGACGACGTGGTGCATGCGCGCGAGGACGACGCGGCGAGCGCTGAGCTGGAAAGCAAGGTCATCAAGCACAGCAATCTCACGGGCGGCGCAGACGCTCATTGCGGAGGGGAGCTGCTGTTCTGCGGGGAAAACGTCATCGCCTTGAACGGCGCCTCGGGGCGCTACGGACCGAGTTCCGTGGCCGAAATGACCGCCGTCGCGCATGCGTTCCGGTCGTCGGGCTATGGTGTATGGTCCTACGGCTTCAGCGAAGAGACCATGACGGCCTACCGGTTTGGCGATCGAGATCCGGAGTGGGTGGCTTGAGCGGCGGGGTGGGCCATCGTGAGCTCGATCGGATTTTCGGCCCGGCATCGACTGGAGATACGTGGGACGAGCGCGCGCTCACGTCCGATCGGCTCTACGTCCGCGGCCAAGCGCAAGTGGCCGATTATCGGGCAGGCGCCACAGGGCTTCGCATGAACGCGGCGCAGGTGCTTCACGTATTTGGACTGGATGCGCTGAGGGCGGTAGTGGACGAGGGCAGCTTCCAGATCACCTCGGCGCGGGACGAACCGGCAAAGACCCTACGTGACCGCCGCAAACAGCTCGGGCTAAATGAGGCGCAGCTTGCTCGCGCGGCGGCGCTCACCGCAGCGAATGTAGCGAAGGCGGAGACGCCAGGGCAAGTCACGCCTATCCGCGATTTGCAACGGCTGGGGCAGACCCTAGCGCTTGACGAGCAGGTGCTGGGCTTTGTTCCGGGGGCGGGCGGCGACGAAGAGCTGGGAGTGCGTCTTCGCACGCTTTCGGACGGTAAGGGTGGTGCGCCAGCGCTCTCGCCGACCCTCGTCCTGCAATTGGCAGAAGCCGCTTGGGTGATCGCACGCGAGGACTATCTCGCGGATGCACTTGGCGACGTCCGGGAAGTCGCGATTGGCGAGGATTGGGACGACGACTACCACTCCCCAGTCTACGAGAAGGGATACAGGCTCGCGGAGCTGACTCGGATGCGTCTTGGCCTCTCTGAGCACGAGCCAGTTCGCAGCGTCAGAAATGTCTTGCGCCGCTTCGGCATGCCCCTCGTGCAGGCCGAGATGGGCACTAGGTTTGCCGGTGCCACCGTCGCCAACGGTCAGTCGCGCGGCATCGTGCTCAACACGCAAGGCTATAACGAGAACGTTTGGGTTAGGCGCATGACCGCGAGCCACGAACTCGGGCACATCCTCTGGGACCCGCCGGCGCGCCTCGGACGGGTCCGGGTCGACACCTATGAGGAGATGCAGCAGCTCTCGGGCGATCAAGTGGAGGCTCGGGCCAACGCATTCGCTATTGCCTTCCTCGCCCCTCCGCGTGCGGTGGAACAGCTCTACGAAGAGCTGAGCGACCACGCGACGATGATCGCGGTCCTTATGGACCGGTACGGCGTGAGCTTTACCGCGGCTAGGCTCCACCTCGCAAACGTGGTGAAGAACCGGCGAGGAGTCGAACTCGACCTAAGCGATGTGAGAGGCACTCGGATGCCGGGCCCAGTAGGACAATGGCTGGTGCGGGAGGACTGGACGAACGACTACTACCCCGTAGCGGGCGTACCGATCAGTCGCCGAGGCACGTTCGGTGCCCGCGTCGCACGCGCGGTGCGGGCCAAGCTCATCACGCTCGATGTTGCCGCGGCTTGGTTGAGATGCAAGCCTGAGGATCTCGACGGAAAGTTGGATGACTTGATCAGTCTGGCCGTGCCCACCACGGCTTGACGGCCAACTGACGATTGGAACGACAGCAAGTCGCGTATGCCGGCTTCGGCTGAGTGCACTTTTTCAGCTGATGATGCCGCGATGTATCGACCCAGAATGTGACGTTCGGACTGCCTTCACGACTTCCATAAACCGGCCGCTCATTCATGTTCGGCAGCCATCAACACAATCTTACTGGCCAAGGTTGTCGGCGAGCAGCCTGACCTTGTAGCCGGCTTCGCTCGGTTCCTCGACGATCGGTGCGCCCTGCGCCTCGTCAAGGATTTCCCGTTCGAGCCCGGCGAGGTTGAAGTAGTCGTAGGTGAAGGCGCCCTTCTCGCTGCCTTCCTTTTTCGTGAACCGCACAACGACGATGTCGTCATCCTCTGATGCCACCCGGGAGATGTGGTCCTTGTAGCGATCGAAGTTAGGATGGATGAAACGGTAGTTGGCACCGTCCTGTAGCACGTCCGCGTCGTCCGTTGTAACGACAAAATCGATCTTACTACCCTTGTACTCCATATTGCACCGCTTGCACGACGCGCCGAGATTCCACTTTGTGAAGGCGAACAGCTTGAACGCCTCGATCGACTTCGGCAGCACGTGCTCCCGATCGATCATGAAGTGACCGCCGCCCTTCAGATCCCGCCGGCAGTAGCAGCACCGGTGATTATGCCGAACCAAGTGGAATTCACGGATCCTGTTCTTGATCGCCTTGAACGCCTCGCCCAGCTCGCCCTTGGGCTTCCAATCCCAAGGCTTGGCCGTTGCCATGGCTTGCTCGATGACAGCCTGTTCCTGTTGCGTGAACTCGAAGGTGTCGAGCCCGGGCTCGTAAGGATCAGGCATCGCTTGCGTCCGCTTCGTCGTGAGCTGCCTCGACCTCATCGGCGAGATCTCTCACGGCGCCGAAGAACCGCTTCTGGCGATCGTCGAAACTCTGCGCATCCAGGTCGTCGACTAGCGCCAGAAAGTCCGATTTCGAACTTCTGCCCTCCTCGAATTCCGTCATCGCGGCGACGATCCGTTCGCTGACGAAGTGGTTGGCCGGCGTCACGATATCGAAGGCACGCCAGAGCACCTCCTCGATCCCGCTTGCCGGGCTACCCTCCGGATCGATGTCCAACAGGCTCGGCAGACCCTTCAGAACCTCATAGACTTTGACCAGCTTCTGATTGCTTGCCAGCGCGCCGGTGACGACCATGGGCGCATGTGTTGCGATTAAGACCGTGGCGTTGCGGTAGGTCAGCGCATCCATCAGCTTTCCGACATAGTCGCGCTGCCAACTTGGATGCAGACTGTTCTCGGGCTCATCAATGACGATCATCGGGTTTTTGCCCGCGGACGCGATGATGAAGAGGAGCGTCGAGATGAGCGAGAGCTGCCCGGAGCTCGCGTGCTGGAGCTCGATCTGCTCGCCATCGTCATACCGCTCCAGGTAGACCTCGATCCCGGTGAGCATTCTTTCCGAGCGAAGCGCGCGCTCGCAACGAAGAACCGCGGCGAACTCCCGCGCCCGGCTAAACTCGTAAAGCGAGCCCGTCGTGTCAATCCAAAGGGTCTCTGACGGATCGAACCGCGTCAGGAAGTGGACGGCCTTCTCCTTGTCGTCGGGATCGACTCGACGAAGCCCACGATTGGGAGATCCGAAGCCTGCGTCGAGAAGCACCTCGTCCACCGGTCTCCCGTACCGCTTCGCGGGCTTAAGACGGAAACCGAAGCGAGGTGTGTACCCGCACTGCTTCAGGATGGCGCTGATGAAGTGGAACCGCGAGTCGTCGGCGTCTAGCGATTGGGCGATCGCGTCCTTGACAACCGCTTTCGGCGAACCGTTCAGCCGACCAAGGGACATCCGCTTGACCCGCTTCACTCCTTTGAAGCGGTCGTGCGGCGTGTTGCAGACTACCGTAACGCTCCGGTCGTAACGGTGCAGAGTCGCTAGGTCGCGAAGATACGAGCTCTTTCCGGAGCCGTTCGGACCGACGAGTATCGAAACGGATTCGCCTTTCGGCAGCAGCATCTCGGGCTTGACAAGGAACATCATCCGGCCGCTGAGCGCCGAGCACTAGCTTCGGTCAAATTATCCTCCAACTTCATCGCTTGCGTGTGAGTGTCTTAGCCGGCCTGTGCGTATTATGTCCAAACCTGAACAGGTGACAATCGTCACTGCCTCGAATGAACGAGCGTCAGAGCAAACGGCAGTTTGCGGCATTAGCTTCGGCAACTACCCAGAAAAATAAGCACGAACGCCTGCGAGGCGGCCTTTCCGTCATCATGTACGCTATGCGTGATGGCGCCTCGACCCAGTTATGGACGTTAGGAGCCTCTCGGCACCCCTCCCACAAGCAGATGGCTATTCATCTGAGCGAATTTGGCACACTAAATACGCAGCTGCCGATCGGACGCCGAGCCTGAGCCAAGCTGCGAAACATCGGTTCGGTTTCAGACGCGACCTCGCATTCTGCTGTTTAGGGGAACGATATACGGGTCCTGTCTTTCGCCTGTGCGTAACGTTTGCTCGGCGACACGATTGCCGGTACTGCGGAAAAGCTCTCGGAAGGCGTCGACATTTCCTTTAGGTAACGGATCAGCGATACCGAACCACTCAAGGAATGTCTGGAGCAAATCGGCCGACACCTCTGCCGCGGATGGCTGATCCTTGTTGACGATAAGCTTTATGACGATACCGCAACCACTAAACGACGCAAGCTCCGAAGCCGCGAATATTGGGCGCTGCTGCTCGGCCGCACGGGCGATCAGCATTGTGCGCACGCACCACGCCGCGCGTTTGGCGACGACGGCATCTGGCAACGTTTCTGCGTACCGGACAATAAACCAGCCAAGCTCCCCCGCCCGCGCCATCTCTTCAGAGTAGGAAGCTTTGAACTTGAAAGCTTCTCGCAGCCGATCAAGCCGATGCTTCGGGTCATGGAGCGCCCTTGCCTCGCAACTGACGTGGCATGCGAAGAGATCGCCGCGCCTTGCAGCATTAAGCAAGTGCGACCATGGATATAGATAGAAGGAGATGGTCCCCATTGCGACGTGACGAGTTCGCTCCTCCGCGGTGAGGAGAAGCACATCGACGTCCGAGCCCGGCAGCGCGTCACCGCGTGCCTGACTGCCGAACAGCAGAACAGCCTCCACGGTCATGACTTCATGAAGGGGGAGCCGCTCACGCTTCAGCCGCGGCGGCAAGCGCCTGCTTAGCCATTTCGCGAGCGACCTCGCGGCGTTGCCGCACTTCCGCAAGATTTCTTAACACCAGAGGTTGCTGAAAAGGCGTGAGCTTCCCTGCCTCCACGTCGAGCTTGTGTTCTGCCATTAGATAGAAGGCCAAGCTGAGGCGACATGGCACCTTGAGCACCCCATCAACCATTTTGTGCTCGATCTCCTGAGCCTTCCTGCGATCCGGGTCGAGCTCCGGGTTCGGAACCAGTTCCAGTTCTATTCGATGATGCCATTCGAGGTCGCTCACCGGATTGACGCTGCGGGGCCGCGAGTCGCCGATGCTGGAGATCCGCGCTAGAGCGTAATCGCGGAAGTCATTGTGCTCGGCCGACCACGCCCGGACATACCAGCGGTCCCAGCCGGACGCCATCGCGTGAGGCGCTATGCGCCGACGAGTTGCAGCCGAACCGGTCATTGACGAGTAATGGACCTCCACCTCCGCCTTCTCGCGAATTGCGTCCAGCACGCCCTGCAGAACGGCGGCATCGGTGGGCAACGTTTGGAGCGCTACGACCTCCAGCGGGGGCAGCTCGTCGAACCAGGTATCCGTCTTCTTGAGCCAGCCTCGGCGAACCGCAATGATCTGGAGGAGGAAGCGGTCCACCACCTCATCGATCATTGCCGGCTTGAAACCCGGGAGACGCAGGTAGACCTTCTGCCCACGATCGTAGACCAAATTGTCGGGCGCCATTTCCTGATAGAGGGCGATATCGGACGAGGCTTGCGGCGCCGAGATGCCGAAGAGCTCACTCAAGTCGCTCCGATTTAGCCGACCGGTCCAGAAAAGACGGAAATCAATGAACTCAAGGCGGCGAAGCACGCCCCATCGGGGGACGTTACCCTTCTGAGCTCTCACGGGTACCGCCACTAACCAACCCTCACTTTGCAAAGATACATAAAAAAACTTGCTCTGACATCGGCTTTCTCGTAACATTTATGGGCTCATTAACGACTCGGGTCAATGCCTCATGGACGCCACCGGCGGTAAAACGCCCTACCGAAACGATGAAGCGGCGAAGCCCTATCGGGTGCTCAGTCTGGACGGGGGAGGCATGCGCGGCATCTACACCGCAGCTTTCCTGGAGCGCCTGCTAGCTCAGCACGCGGCGCGGACGAAGGGACCGCCGCTGGATCTCGGCCTTGGCTTCGACCTGATAACCGGCACCAGCACCGGCGCGATTGTCGGCGCCGCTGCCGCGATCGGCGTGCCGATGACCGAGATAGTCGCCCTTTACCGGGATCATGGTGCCAAGATCTTCCCGCATCGCATCGACGGCAAGCTCAGCGCGATCTTCCGCGCTTTGACGGGCAGCCGCTACGTCCGCGAGGGCGACAAGGCTCTACGTAAGGCACTGGGAGACGTACTCGGCGGAATTACGCTCGCGGAGGTGTACGCGAACCGCGGCATCTCGATGGCGATCCCAGCCATCCGCATGAGCACGCACAAAGCATGGGTCTTTAAGAAGACCGCAAAGAGCGGCCCGCGCGACGATCATTACCCGTTGGCGGACATCTGCCTCGCCTCTAGCGCTGCCCCGATCTTCCGCTCCCTGGCAGCAATCGACGAGCCGGGCGGCGGGGGCGGCGGTAAGCAAGTCTTCTGCGACGGGGGGCTTTGGGCCAACAATCCGATCATGGTCGGGTTCACCGACGCGCTCACCAACGCCGCGCCTGGCCAACCGATCGAGATCTTCTCGCTTGGGACCTGCCCCCGGCCTGAGGGCGAGCACATCGTCGGCGATAAGGTTCACCGCTCGATGCTTGGCTGGCGTCTTGGCGCCGACGTCGGGCCGCTCAGCATCTCCGCTCAGGAGTTCGCCTATGACAACATGGCCCGGCTCCTTGCCAACGCGATGAGCGAATGCGGGCGCTCCATCCGTAGAGTGCGCTTTCCGAACAAGCCGGTTCCGGCAAGCATGCTGCCCTACCTGGCTCTCGACGACAGCCGCGTCGAGGCCATGGATCGCCTGGTCCAACAGGCGCACACCGATGCCGACGCGACGCGCAGCGCCTGCGACGATCCGATGGACGGGGACGGCCAGCTCATCCGGACGATGCTTGGTTCCCTGCCTCCGCTCGACCCCGCCCGCACTCTCCGCACAGCAAGCTCGACCACCCGCTGAAAGGAATCATTATGTACGACTGCGACAAGGATATCCGCGCGTTTCATCGGGACGAGGTGACCCTCCCGCAAGCGGAGCAGGACTCGATGCGCAGCCGCCGCGACTCCAACCGTACGCGTCTGCGCAACGGGCTGAAGAAGGCCGATAAGCCCGCCCCGCTCGAATTCGTCAAGCAGGGCTCCTATGCGATGAAGACGATGCTGCGGCACCCTGACAACGATTACGACATCGACGATGGCGTCTATTTCAAAAAGTCTGATCTTGTGGGCGATCGTGGAGCGGAGATGACCTCCCTCCAGGCGCGGCAGATGGTGCGCGATGCAGTCGATGACAGCAGCTTCAAGCGCGCGCCCGAGGTCCGGGGCAACTGCGTGCGGATCTTCTACGAGAAGGGCTACCACGTCGACGTACCAGTATATCGGAAGGTGGAAGATGGCGGCACGACCGTCTACGAGCTCGCCTCATCAGGTGGATGGAAGCGCTCTGACGCACGCGACGTGACGGCTTGGTTCGACGACGCGCGCAAGATGAGCGCCGACGGCGGCCAGCTTCGCCGGCTCGTGAGGGAGATAAAGAAGTATGCCCGCAGCCGCACGAGCTGGAGCGGCTCCATCCTGTCAGGTTTCGGCATCACCGCGCTCGTCATCGAATGCCAGCGGATCGACGGCCGCGAGGATCGTGCGCTTCACGACACGATGAAAGCGATCCGCGACCGGCTCAACGGCAATTTGACAGTCGCCCATCCCGTCACCCCGAACGATACAATCACCAACGGCTCTGACGACCCGAAGGCACGGATGTTTCGCGACAAACTCAGCCAAGCGCTCGATTGGCTGGCGCCGCTGTTCGACGCGGACTGTAGCCGCAAGGATGCGCTCGCCTGCTGGGACAACACCTACAATACGACCTACTTCAGCGAGCGCGGCGAGGACGAGGCACGCGCTGCGACCTCCTATGCGGCACCGATCGCTGCTTCAGCAGCGCTCATCGGCCTCGAGAGCCAGACGAGCGCTGCCGTGGTCTCGTCGACCAGCCGGCATGCGTAACGTCGCGGGCTACGGTCCGTTGGGCTTCGAGCGCGCCGTCGTTAGCTTAGAGGCGGCGCTCCGCGAGCGCCTCCCGGCACCGCATCGCCGTTTAAACCCGGAGGAGATCGATGCGGCATACCGACATCGGAATTTTGAGCGCGGCTGGCGGATTGACATGGTGTGCAGCGACGGCACGACCCGCCAGATCGACCTGCTCGTGGGTGCAAGCTTTCCCGCCGGATATCCCCGCACCGCCCTCGTCGATTCACCGGGACAGCTCGTTTGGCCGCACATTGAGTACGACGGCGTTCTTTGTCTGTTGCCTATCATGGCTGAGGTGGACGCCGAGGATCCGGGCTCCGTCGGACTGAACCTGCTCGGCCGCTCGGCCCGCCTTATTGAGGAATTGATCAAAGGCGACATTGTCGAGCGCGACTTCCGTGAAGAGTTCCTCACCTATTGGTTCTATGCCCGTGACAGCGGTAAGAAGGTTACCAGCCTGATCAACCCGGCGGGGCCGTCGCGCGAGGTTCGCGTTTGGCGCGGACACGAGATGGTCATCGTTGGCGAAACCCACGAGCAGCTCGGCAGCTGGCTCGCCAATTGCTTCGGCAAGCTGCCGGGCAAGAAGAAGTACCATAGCGAGCCGGCGGCTCTCGTCTGGCTTCCTCAGGGGCCGTTACCTTCTGAATATCCGGCTATCGGCGCCGACCTGATGGTGCTCGCTGAGGGGGCCGGTGTGGAGGACGTCGAACTTCTCGCCGGAATCGCCAGCAGCGCAAACAAAGACGTGCTTGTGCTGATCGGTGCCGACGGGCGTGGCGGCCCGGGCCTAATTGCCGTGACAACCACGGCGGCAGGCATGTCTCTGGCGCGGCACGGCCGCGTGGAGAAGCCGCTCTTGAAGGGTTTTACGCCAAAGGGGCTGCCTACCGCGGTAGCCACGTCCAGACTCTATTCGGCCGCGCCCGTTTCCAAGGCCGAGGTCTCGCGCGCCGACGCCGCATGGATCCATGGGCGCGGCAAGGATCTCCGCACACCCACGCTTCTCGCTAAAACTGTTACGGTCATCGGCTGCGGCTCGGTCGGCAGCTCTGTGGCGGCGCGGCTGGTCCGGGCGGGGGTCGGCACCAGCAATCTCGTCGATCCTGATGATCTCGACTGGAGCAATCTCGGCCGGCATGAACTTGGGGCCGGATCGGTCGGCAAGAGCAAGGCGCTTGAGCTGGCGGGCCGGTTTCAGAAGGACTTCCCTCATCTGTCGATCAATGGACATGACGTCGGAGCGCACGCGCTGGTCGGCGGCTATCAGAACCTCCTCGCCGAAAGCGATCTGATCGTCTCCATGACTGGCAGCTGGGATGCGGAAGGCGCGATCAACCGGTGGCATGTCGTCGACGGACGCGCAACGCCCATCGTCTACGGATGGACCGAAAGCCGAGCTGCGGCAGGGCATGCAGTGACGATCGCGGTCGAAGGCGGGTGCCTACGCTGTGGAGTTGGCGCGACGGGCATCCCTAGTTTCCAAGCCTGCCATTGGCCGGCGGGAGCTGCAACCATCGAGGAACCCGCGTGCGGCAATCATTTCACGCCTTACGGCGCTGTCGAACTCGGCTTCGTCGTCGATCTCATCGCCGACGCAGCGCTTCGGGCGTTAATTGATCCACCAGTGCAATCACATCACGACTTGTGGCTGGCAAAGTCGGATCGTCTTTTGGCGAGTGGCGGTGTCTGGAGTGAGGCTGCTTGCGAGCTCGTCGGTCGAGATTCTGCTGGGGGTCGGACGGCGTCGCGCCGCTGGCTTGCCAACGACTGCCCGGCCTGTTCGCTGGTCGGCGACGCCTTGATAACGCCCGTATAGGCTGCCTGCCTGTTCCCCGCGTCTAGGGACCTGCTCGATCATCTGAACAAACGGCAGCTTACCGCGATCAACGCTCTAAAGCGGACAGGCTGCTTTCCACCCATCTCACCCGCGATGCAGACCTTCAGTTTCGTTGATCGCGACCGTTCGTAAGCGCGATAGCTTGCTGAATCGCCAATCACCGATGTGGATCAGGCGCATCTTCGGTTTCTTATCGCGTCTGCAATTCGCGACCTTGAGCCTCATCATGCCAGGACCGCTTGAGCCGCGGCGCGCTCGCCGTGCTCGAAAGCATCGGCAAAGCTGTCGAGATCGGCGCCGGTCATGCCGAGTGCACGTCCTTCATCTTGCCAACTTGCTACAGCTTGGTCGACCTGCGCCAGCATCTCCTTGGCGCGTGCCGGGGCAATGCGGAAGTACGGCAACACGGACATCAGAGCGTCGATGGTTGCTTCAGGCCCGGCTTCTTCTGATACCCACGTCTTAAGCTCACGTAACCGCTCGGGAAACGGATTGATATCGAACGCTGGCGCCAGTCGCCACAGGCCATGATCGACGTGCAGGAAACCGTGGTTCATCAGATGATCGTCGACGTTCGTGATCAGGATCGAAAAAGCGATCCTGCGCCATAGCTCTTCGATATCGGCGGTGGGGGCGCTGCCGTTCACACGGAGCGCATCGACGATCTCGGTATAGGCATGCTCCTGCGCGTCGCCGGGCTCCGCGCCGATCATCGTGGCCGCTGACACATACATGAGCCGCCCGCCCCCTTCAGGCCGATCAAACCGCCGGATCAGTGCGATCGCGTCGCCATCGCTGTCGATCAGTCGGGCGTCGGCCGCGTCGATGCCGGCGAGGCGGGCGAGCCGCATCGCGAGCACCTCCCCCCGCGTCACCGAGCGCTCGTCGGCGACGCTCGGAAACTTGCCGATCGACAGATGGCCCTCGTCATCGACGACGGTGCATTTGGGGCGGAGTCCCCCGAGCGAAGTGCCGCGACCGCGTAGATAGGCCAGATCGGCTGCGGTTTCGGTGTTCGTCTCGACGGCTCGACTGGCGGCCAAAAGATGACCCAGCTCTATGAGGGGTGGGGTGGTGCGGCGACCATCCTCTGTCGCGCGCTGAGCAACCCCCTGTTCGTCGACAAGACGTAGCGCCCCCACTCGGCTGACGTCATCGACCGCCAACAAATAGTCGAGGCCATTCAGTGCTCGAGCATCGACCTCCTCACCGCGGCGGCGGGCATCCTGCCGCCGCTTGGCATGGTCGCGCTGAATAACGCGCTTGCCCCAGCCGTCTGGCTCGGTGTCCGCGATCGCGGCATGGAAAACAGAACCGGTGCCCACCTTGCGGTGGAACTGTGGGCCGGCAACGAGCGGCAGCGCGGGCTCGAGAGCGAAGCGGTCGGGATCGGCGAGCCAGCCGGCATCATATTCGAAGCCCGCGCTCTCGCGACTTCCTTGCTGATTGTAGTGCAGCAACCCGACGCTGCGAGCTTCATCGCCGATCTGGATGCCGATCGTCCGCCTCACAGCGAAACCGGCGGCTTGGGTCTGCGGACGCGCTGCGGCATGCGTTCCACGTCGAGCAACAGACCCTGCTCGTCGTTCCTAGCGTCGAGGATATCTCCAAGGCTCTCGCCAAAACCCAGAACGAAGAAGGTCATGGCGTATGTACCTAACGCGACGGTCGGATCGCCTTTTTCCAGTTTGAGATATGTGCTCTTAGCCACACCGATGCGTTCGGCCATCATAACCGCCGTAAGGCTGCGTTTCTTGCGCGCCAAAGCGATATCGGCACCTAGCTTCGCCAAGCTCCGCCTCACGCGTGGCGGCAGGGTATCAGCAACCGTCGATCGCATTTAGGGTCTCATATTAGCGTCCATGTGGACAATATGGTCGGTTATATACGACCTCACGCCGTAAGTCGACATAATCGGTTCAAGGTGCGCGGCCCTGGTTGGTTAGGGGAATACAAAAGCGTACTCGGGCTGCATCGACCAGTGTACGCAAACTCACACAAAGCGTCGTCCGTGCCGCTTGCTCCTCGAGTTGCCGGTATCGCTCGCGTGGTACGTGTAAGTGGCATGGCACTGATTGCTAGAACGGTTACACAACAGACCAAAAACAAACCGAGAAGATTTCGCTTTCGTTCTGCCATTGGCTGACTCATAGAATCGAGATGCCGATCCGCCCTGAAAACCGCTGGCTTTACCCGATCGACTGGCGCCAGCTGTCGGACGTGATCCGGTTCGATCGAGCCGGCGCGCGCTGCGAGCACTGCTCGAGGCCGCATATGCGTCGGGTCGCACATCTTGGCGATGGTCGCTGGTGGGATGCCGATGCCGTGTGTTGGCGCTCCGGCCGTGGCAAGCGGATCGCGCTCAAGGGCGGCTTCATTCTGGCGTCGGTACGAACGACTTATGTCGTGCTGGCTTGTGCGCATCTCGATCACGATCCAGGCAACAGCATGCCCGGCAATCTCGCGGCGCTCTGCCAGCGTTGCCATATGATCCACGATGCGGCCGAGCATCGATGGCAGCGCTGGTGGAACGTCTTTCGCCTGCGCGCAATCCGCGACCTGTATGAAGATCCGCGCGTCACGCGAGAGCGCAGCGCGCATTAGAGACCCGGCCGAAGTCTTTGAGTTGGCTCGGGCGCCAGCTCGGCGATCGCCCCCTGTCCGCACCCGGGCTGATACACCTCGACCACGTCATGATTAGCCAGTTTGCGGACCATCAGGCGGGCGCCCGCGACATGCGCATCGTCGAGGAGCATCATTGTATCGGCGCTCGGCACGGCTAAGGTCCGGCCAGATCCACTAGGGAGAGTAAGTAGCATGAACATCGGAGAACTGGCGAAGGGCGTCGCTGGGACGACAGGCACGAGCGAGGCAGAGGCCAAGGCCGCAATCGCCGCCGTGTTCGACCAGATCGCAAGCGCGGCCGCAAAAGGCGAAGAAGTCTCGATCGCCGGCTTCGGCAAGTTCTCGGTTAAGGATCGTCCTGAGCGCCAGGGCCGCAATCCGTCGACCGGCGAGGCGATGACGATCGCTGCATCGAAGAAGGTCTCCTTCACACCCGCCAAGGGTCTGAAGGACAAGCTCTAAGGCCAGAGGGCCGGCGGGCGGAGCTTGCCGGCACCGAAAGGGTGCTCGGATGTGCAATCGATACAGGCTGACCGCGAAGCAGACGGAGATCGCCGCTACATTCGGCATCCGCCCGCCTTACGAGCCCGACGAGACGTATCCGGTCCCCGACATCTTTCCGACGGGCAAGAAGACGCCGTTCTACGGCCAAGTGGTCATCCAGGACGGCGCCGACCGGAAGATCGAGCGGATGGAGTGGGGTGTACCGACCCAGGTGCCGAGCAAGCGCGATCCAGCGGTCAAGCTCACCAAGTACGTGACCAACGTGCGCAATCTCAGTTCGAGCTTCTGGCGGTCGATGCTGACAACGCCGGGGCGTCGTTGCCTGGTGCCGGTGACAGCGTTCTCCGAGTTCGGGGTCGCGCCGGGCGAGGACGGAAAGAAGCCGCTGCACTGGTTCGACGTGCCTAGCCGCCCGATTTTTGCCTTTGCCGGAATCTGGCGACCGACCGAGCGCGGGAATGCCTATGGGTTCTTGACCACAGAGCCGAATGCGATCGTCGCGCCGATCCATCCAAAGGCGATGCCAGTTATCCTTCACGACGACGACTATGATCACTGGCTATCGGCACCATGGGACGATCTGAAGGGGCTCGTCGCCCCCTACCCTTCCCAGTTGATGCGGCTCGGCTAACATGCCCATGATCCGCGTAATTCAGCTGCCGCAGTTGCGGTTTCATGCGCTCCGCTGGTGCGCGCGCCAGGCGTCGTTCCAGTCGTCATGATCCTCGGGCACGCGGCTGATGAGCTCGCGCCCGTTCGCTGTCAGGTGATCGCGTGCCTTTTCCAGCAGGCGGTCGGCCGCGCGGCCTCGGTCACCGTAAACGATCACCCGGCGGACCTTCTCCGGGATCGCGACGAAGGCTAGCCGTTCGACACCGCCCAGCGCCCATGTCGGCGTCCCGAACCATTCAGTCGCCGATCGGGCGTCCTCGATCCCTTCGGCAAGGCCCAGCTCGTGGGTAGCGGGCGCAAGACGGATCGCTGCTGTGCCGAGCAGTCCGAGCGCAACCTTCGGCTTTGGGATGGGCTTGCGCAGCACATCGACAGGATCGAGGAAGGTCCGCTGGACGGCAACCAGTCCGAGGTCGTTTTCGACTGCGGCGATCATCGCGGGCATTACGCGTC
The DNA here is from genome assembly GCF_022662475.1 of Sphingomonas sp. TREG-RG-20F-R18-01. Classification (GTDB taxonomy): domain Bacteria; phylum Pseudomonadota; class Alphaproteobacteria; order Sphingomonadales; family Sphingomonadaceae; genus Sphingomonas. The sequence goes on along the minus strand of NZ_JAKNQQ010000014.1, from coordinate 31,960 downwards.
TGTCGGCACCGGAGCCGAATATGGTCGCCGGGTTGAAGCGCAAAGCCTTGGGATAGGGCGCGGAGAGGCCGCGGGCGACGAGATAGGCTTCGGCGAGCGTGCCCGAGACCGGCACGCTGGCGTTCCAGAGACGCAGGGCGAGCGCGCCCATGTCGCGCTTCGGTTTGCCCTCCGGCATTGCCACCGCAGAACGGTCGTGGAGCTTTTGGCGCTGAAGCGCCTTCAGCACCTCGAGCGCTGTACAGCCGGCAAAACAGTGGAAGAGGATCGCCGAATCGCCGAGGCGAACGGACAGGCTGGGGGAGCCATCGTCATGGGCCGGGCAGCGGCATTCGCCGCGAGTGCCGCGCCACACCCCGCCGAGTTGTTCGACGATGTTCTTGGCTCGGGTTTCGGCATCGAGCGGTAGTCTCGTCATCGGCCAGGTCCTGTGAAGTTGGTCGGTTTCGGTCACTTTAGCCTCCGGAAAATATCACCGAAGGCACAGGCGGCATCCTCCACTCTGGATGGTCGGCATGAGAAGGTGGGCCGCGCGCGGCGCGACGATCTCTTTCGTCCGGGGTGGCAACCAAGCGAGGATCGTCACCCGACCGAGTTGGAACGGCCACGCTGGCTCGACCGCAACGCGGCGGAGGTGGAGCCGTGCCGGCAACCCGCTTCCGACCCCCAATCAGCTATGCTCGGCTTCGGCCTTGGTCAGGATCGAGAAGGTGTCGGCGATCAGCTCGGTGCGGTAGGAAACCTCGTTGCCTTCGCCGTGGTTGCTCTCGCGGACCCGGTCGGTGACATGCACCAGATCACCCTTCCCGGCTGCTTCGACCTGGGGTCCGACATTGGAGAAGCACACGACGCTGTTCCACAGCGTGTCGGTCTTCCAGTCGTCGCCGTCGCGGCGGTTATAATTGGCGGCGACGCTCACATAGGTGACCTTCTCGCGCGCCGTGATTTTGCCGATGCGACCGATGATCCGGAACTCGGCAATATTCTGTGGCATGATTTCCTCCTTCGTTGATGTTCGGATCGGATCCGGCGGGCCTGTGCGAGCCTAGTCGCGCTCCTCTTGGCGGTGCGCAAAGTGGTAGCGCGCCACATTCTCGGGCGTCGCGTATGTGTCGTAGGCCTTCGTCCAGTCGCGCCGGATGGCCTGCTGCGCTGTCCGAAGCGGCACGCGGCGCTCGCAAACCAATCGCCACAAGACATAGGCCAAGGCATTCTTGTCGGCCGCGTTCGCCTGGCCGCGCCGGGGCTGGAGCCACAGATCACGCAGGTCGAGCGCCGCGCCGCCAAGCGAGATCGGGATCAGATGGTCGAGTTCGTAATCGGCGAAGGACCCACCCGGATGCTGCGCGTCCATCAAGCGCCGTTTGACGGGCGCGGTAACCGCGAAGGAGGGGCGGACCGATCGGGCATAGCCGGGTCGGCAGATCGTCGTGCCGATGTTCGCCTGAGTGATAGAGGGATCGACGGCCCCTGGCGTATCGCGGGGCGGCAGGATGCTGGTTCGGTCCACCCGCAAGAAGGGATTGCGGAGCGCCGTCGATAGGCCGGCAACGGCATCGCAGAAGTCATGCGTCGCAGCGACGCTGCAGGCCGAAACCTCACCGCGCCTCCCAGCCCGCTTGTCGTCGAACGGCCGATACCAGAAGCCGATGGCGATCAAGAGCGCCAACCCGCCCGATATAGCTTGCAGCTTCAAGAGCGCATGGCCCGTATATCCACCCTCGTCCCAGTCACCTCGAAACCACTCGACAACTGAATCAGCTAGGTGCTGGCCTAGCCGACAATTACCTAAAGCCGTTTGAAACACATCTCGTACGGTCATCGTGCAATACCGTGCGTTTAGTCGCAATAGATTACCCCGGATCACTCCATAATGGCGACTGGATCGCTCCAGATGTGTTGTTGTTTGCCTGCTGCTTCAGGTTTAACCTTTTGATGTCGACTTCCTCTAGTCGCTGACATCTGCTTGGGTTCAATTCAGCATTGGTGCATTGATGTGCTTCCGGCGAGTATCGTAGCGAAGGCAATTCAACTCTGTGCCGCCGGGCTAGCCGGGGCCGGAACGCCGTCTCCCGCGTCGCTCGCAGTCGCCGTTCGTTCGGGTGCGGTCCTCGTTCGGCAGCCGGGCAACGCAGCTGACGCAGAGGCGACGGTGCGTGATCTGCTCGCGTTGGGCGCGGACTTCGAGGCGGGGCCGCTGGCGATCCGCGGCCGTGATTTCGCGACTTACGGTATCACGCCGGCAACGGTTTTTGATGCCTGCGCGCTCTCTCACATCGACGACGACCGGTCTTCTATCGGCTCAGTGCGCGCGCCCTCGGCGTCGAACGTCGCAGCCCTCGTTCGTCGCGCCTTTGGCTCGCGGATCACCGATACGCTCCGCCCAATGAACGCCAGCTACGGCGCGCGGTATAGCTGGCACAAGTTCGGCCAGGCGGTCGATTTCGTTCCCGCAGGCGGCGTCCACGCGATCGACCGCGAGCAGATCCGGGCGCTCATGGCACAGAGCGGTATCCGTATCATCGAGCTGCTCGGGCCGGGGGATCGCGGTCACGCGAACCACTGGCATGTGGCGTTCGCGCGACCCGGACAGGTCATCGACCGGACCCGACCGATCGAAGGCGACGAGGACTGGATCATCACCGTCGCACAAGGCGACGCGCCGTCCGCGCCGACGCCCGCCGGAGTTGAGGCGGCCCCCGCACCGACCGCGCCGGCCTCAGCCCTCACCCTTGCCGCCAATGCACCGGCGCAGTGGGACGTGTTCGCAACCGAAGAGTGGCGCGCAACGCATGGAGGTGGCTCATGATCCGATATCTGATGACCAAGCTGGGCCGCGCCACTGGCGCCATCGCGCTTTGCGTGGCCGGCGTCGTGGCGGTCGCGGCCCCACAACCCGCCTACGCGTCGGACTGGGGGTGTCAGGTGGTCCTCTGCCTCGCGACACCTGGTTCGCCGACGAAATATGTCGAGTGCGTCCCGCCGATCACGAAACTCTGGAACGACCTCGCTATCGGCGGCTCGTTCCCGACCTGCACCGGGGTCGGCGTTAAAATGAAAAAGGCCAAGCACGGCTACGACCTGACCGTGACGCAGGCCGATGGCGGAACGTCGCGGTACGCGCTCGACACCCGCTACCAAACGGTGACGCAGCAATGATCCACGCCATCGCCGCGATCACGATGCTTGCGCAGCAATGCGCGCCTGAGATCGCGACCGAGGCGGTTGTTCCCCTCGTCGTGACCGAAAGCGGCGGCGACGATCTGGCGATCAATATCAACAAGGGGCCGCGTGTCCACGCCGCGTCGATCGCCGACGGTGCTGCGCTGGTGCGGCGGTACATGGCGGCCGGCTATACGGTCGATGTCGGGTTGGCTCAGGTGAACTCCGCCAATTTCGCGCGACTGGGTGTCAGCATCGAGCAGGCCTTCGATCCTTGTACGAACCTGCGGCTCGCATCCTCGATGCTCCGGGCGGGATATGACCTCGCGATCCAGCATTATACGGGGCTGGACGCGATCTCTGCGACCTACTCGCTCTACAACACCGGCACGCTGACGCGCGGTTTCCGCAATGGTTATGTCGGTCGCATCTGGTCGGCCGCGAGCCACATGGGGACGATCCAGACGCCCCCGCCCATCCCGGGCTCGCCGTCCGCGACAGTTCTGACGGTGAGCCCGGCCAAGCCAGCGGCCGACAACGATAGCTGGGTGGTGGGGCAGATCGCTTCCAGCGCCGTCGAGGTCTTCAGATGAGCGCGGACAACAGCGTTGCGCGGGGCGGCCTCGACGCGGAGACGCAAGCCGGACAGGCTGGGTTCCAGATCCCGCCCGAGCTGGCGACACGCTATCAGGTCCGGATCATCGAGCCGTCCGACGGCAGCGAGCGCCGCGTCGGCATGTTCCTGCCGACGGATCGGGAGAACCCGTCGATCGAGATTGCCGGCGATCGCATCATTGCTCGAAACGAGGATCCCGAGACCGTCTCGGCTCTGGTCACGATCGCCAAGCACAATGGCTGGGCGGGGATCGACGTCGAAGGTTCGCGTGAGTTTCGTCAGGCCGTGTGGACGGCGGCGTCGCGCGAAGGCCTGACCGTGCGAGGCTATGAGCCGAGCTTCGACGAACAGGCGCGAATGGAGGAGCTGCGTCATGCCGATGCTGCACGACGCGACCGTGAGGTGGCGGAGAAGCCGGCGCCGACTGTCGAACCCGTCGCTCCGACGGCGGCTGTCGGGGCGACGGAGGCGACAGCCCTCGCGCCGTCGGCCGACGCGGAGAGGAACGGCGCGCCTCAGCCGTTGCCAAGCGGAAGCAGCACCGAATTGTCCGACACAGACAAGCGCCTCCTGTTGACGTTGAGCGTCCACACGCAGGATCGCAAGGCGCTCCACGCGGCCGTCAGCGAGGACATGGACCCCTTGCGGAGGGAGGTTCAGGCCGAACGTATCGATCTGAACAGGGATGCGCTGAACGGGGCGCTGGAGCGGGCCTTGGAAAGCCCGACGCTGGTCAGCGCCTTCACAAGGTCCGGTTATGAACCCGACGGTCTGCGCCAGATGGCGCGCGACGGCGCGTGGGACGGCGAAATCGCCGATGCGATCTACATCGTCCGCTCCGGGCTCAACCGGCACGAAGTCGCCAGCGAAGCCGGTGCGAACGTGCCGCTCGGCGGCGCGCTCGCCGCCGAACCCGAACACAGCCTGGCAGAAGAAGCGATGGCTGCGCCCGAGCGACAGCCCGAAGAGGAACCCCATATCGTTCGGGAGGAGCGCCTTCGTCAGGCCGCGCCTGAGCGACGTCACGAAAATGACGAACTGGCCGAACTGTTCCTGCATGGCGGGGCGGAACGGATTGCCGCCGAACCGCGCCTCGCGGGCGCGCTGCAGGCGCAGGCGGCGATGGAGCAGCATCTCGGTGCGGCGTTCGACGGGGACGCGGACCGGATGACGTCCGCGAGCCTGGAGAGCCGCCACATGATCTCGGACGTGCTGCGGCGCGGCCTGGATGTTTCGGTCCGCGAGCCGACGCCTGTTCGGCAGGTCGAGCCGATCCGCCCCACCCACGATCTCGAGAGGTAAACCCCAAGCCATGGAGACCCGTATGAAGTTCACTCAAGGCATGGGCCGGATGTTGTCCGACGCCCGCGCGCGGCAGGTCATCGGCTTTGTCGGTGCGCTCGCCCTCATTTCGATCGCGCAGCCGGCCTTTGCCGATGGAACCGCGATCGAAGGTGGCCTCAACACCATCAAGACGTGGATGACCACCGTCGCGTCGGTGGTCGGCGTCATCGCCGTCATGGCGGTCGGCTATGCCAAGCTGACCGGTCGGATGGATTGGGGAAAAGCGGTTACCGTGCTGATCGGTATCGGCATCATATTCTCGGCAGCGACGATCGTCGGCTGGATGGGCGGATCGGCGTAACATGGAGGACAAGGTTGCCGAGGATAAGGTGTTCCTCGCCCTTACCAGACCATCGGTGTTCATGGGATTGCCGCTCGAGGCGATCCTGCCGATCATCATGGTCTGCATGGTGATCTGGGGGATTTTCCACAATCCGTTTTACCCCCTGGCCTTGTTCGGCGCGCTCTACTTCCCGGCGCGCATGATCTGTCACTACGATTTCAATGCGTTCCGGCTGTGGGGCCTGTGGTTCCAGACCGGCTTTCTATCCAAGAACCGCAAGTTCTGGGGGGGCGGGAGCTACTCTCCCGTCCGCCTCGCCAAAGGCGTGAAGCGGAAGCATTTCGGCAATGACTGATTCCAGGCTGAAGCATAAGAAGATCGCTGTCCGCGAGACGGATGACATCAAGTTCATTCCCTACACGCGGCACGTCGATGACACGCTGGTTGCTCTCGAAGACGGCTCGCTCATGCGCATGTACCGCGTCGATGGGCGGCCGTTCGAGACCAGCGATATCGGCGACCTCAACACCTGGCATAACAAGCTCAACATCGCGTGGCGCTCGATCGGTGACGATCGCGTAGCGCTGTGGACCCATCTCGTGCGGACAGCCACAGACCCGGTTCTCGGCGGCGACTTCCACTCCGACTTCGCGCGAACCTTGCAGGAGAAATACGCCGACACGCTGAAGGAGAAGGTCCTCTACCACAACGAGTTCTACGTCACGATCATCGTCCGGCCGTCGAGCATGGCCGGGGAACAAGTGACGCGGCTTTTCTCCAGGCGAAAAGCGAAAGCCGAGATCGACCATCGCGCGCTCACGATCATGGCGGACAAGTGCCGCGACTTCGAAACGCTGCTTGCTGATGTCGTTCCGGAGCCGCTCTCGATGTATGAGCACAACGGTATTCTATTTTCACGACCGATGGAGGTGCTTCACTTCATCCTGACCGGCGACCGCATCCGCGTGCCGCTGCTCGACGGCAGGCTGGGCCAAGCCCTGTATGCCTCACGCGTGGTGTTCGGTCGCGAGGCGGCCGAGATTCGGCTTCCGCACAAGTCGCATTTCCTCGGAATGTTCGGCGTGCGCGAGTATGTCGCCAGCACGCGGACCGGTCAGTTCAACAGCCTGCTCACGCTCGACTTCCCGTTCGTGCTGACCCAGAGTTTCGCGCCGTTGGTGAAGTCGGTCGCGAGCGAGCGGTTCACCAAAAAATACAAGCAAATGGTCTCCTCGGACGATGCCGGCGTCAGCCAGGCGGAGGAACTGCTCGACGGCGTCGACGATCTCATGGCGAACCGCTTCGCCATGGGCGAGCATCACCTCTCGATCGCGGTAATCGACGAGAACCCGAAGCGGCTGCTGGAGCGCTTGTCGATCGCACGATCGGCAGCGGCCGATACAGGCATGGTGATGGCGCGCGAGGACGTCGCGCTTGAGGCCGCCTTCTGGGCGCAGCTTCCCGGCAATTTTCGGATGCGCGCGCGCCCCGCGGTCATCAACACGCGCAATTTCGCAGGCTTGAGCCCGTTCTACACCTTCCCGGCAGGCCGCAAGTCTGGAAACCACTGGGGCGACGCGGTAACGCTGCTCAAGACGCGCGCAGGCTCGTCCTTCTGGTTCAATTTTCACCGTGCCGACATCGGCCACACGCTCATCATCGGGCCAACCGGTGGCGGCAAGACGGTGCTGCAGAACTTCCTGCAAGCGCAGCTCGAAAAGACCGGCGCGAAACAGGTGTTCTTCGACAAGGACCGCGGTGCCGAGATCTTCGTCCGCGCGTGTGGCGGCACCTACTTGGCGCTGCGCGACGGCGAGCCCACCGGCTTCGCGCCGTTAAAGGGTCTGACACCGTCGCCGCACGACATTGCGTTTCTGCGGCAGTTCATCCGTGTCCTGGTACGCCGGGAAAACCGCCCGCTCAGCGTCGCCGAAGAGCGACTGATCGACGAGGGTATCGAGGCGGTGATGCGGCTGCCGGCGCCGTCGCGCTCGTTCAGCGCCTTGCGCGAAATGCTGGGCTACGCCGATGCCGAGGGCATCGGTGCGCGGCTGGAGCGCTGGTGTCTGGGCGGCCCGCTCGGCTGGGCTTTCGATGGTCCGCAGGACGAGGTGTCGATGTCAGCGCGGTTCATCGGCTTCGACATGACGGACTTCCTGGAGAACCCTGAGATCCGCACGCCCACGATGTTGTATCTCTTCCACCGCGTCGACGAGCTGCTGGACGGGCAGCGTGTCGTGGTCGACGTCGACGAGTTCTGGAAGGCGCTTCAGGACGAAGCCTTTCGGGCGTTCGCGCAGGACGGTCTCAAGACCTTCCGTAAGCGCAACGCCTTCATGGTATTTGGCACGCAGTCACCGGCCGATGCGCTGCGGTCGCCGATCGCGCACTCGATCATCGAGCAGACCGCCACAAAGATCCTGCTGCCCAACTCGGACGCCAAGCGATCGGATTATTGCGACGGGCTCGGCCTGACGGATGCGGAGTATCGGCTGATCCGCGAGGATCTGACGCCGGAAAGCCGGACCTTTCTGGTCAAGCAAGGGCATACCTCGATCGTTGCGAAGCTCGATCTCGGCGGGATGCCCAATGAGCTGAAAGTGCTTTCTGGCCGCGAGGAAACCCTCGTCGCCATGGAGGAGGCCATTGCCCTGGCGGGCAACGATCCTGCGGCGTGGCTGCCGCATTTCTATGCCAACCAAAGGAGAAGCTGACATGTCGCTCAAGCGCATCATCATGGTTGCAGCCGCGCCGGTCGCGATCGTCGCGTTTACGTCGCCGGCCGCTGCACAGGGCATCCCTGTGTTCGACACCTCTACCTATGTGCAAGCGCTCGCCCAGGTCCAGAACACGATCAAAATGATCCAGCAGGGCGAGCAGCAGATCCAGACGGCGACGACAACGCTCAGCTCGCTTCAGAAGCTGACCAACGTCAACGCGCTCGCCCCGCAATTGCTCAACGCGCAGGTGCGCAACATCCTGCCCAACACGACGATCGACGCCTTGACGTTGCTCAGTGGCGACCTGTCGAAGATTGGTTCGCTCGGTTCGCTCGCATCGAGCATCCAGTCTCGTTACGCGCTGCCGGCAACGTCGTCCTCCGACGCAGACCTAGCCTACAACCAGGCGCTCAAGGATGCGATCAGCTCATCGGCCGCCACGGCCGCGCTGGGCGAGAATACGCTCAGCATCGCCCAGACCCGGATGCAAGGCCTCGACCAGCTCCGCGAGCAACTGTCGTATGCCAAAGATCCCAAGGACGTGATGGACCTCCAAGCCCGGATCTCGGTCGAACAGGCACAGCTTCAAAACGATATGCTCAAGATGCAGGCGATCCAGATGGCGCAGGCCGGTCAGGCGAACATGCAGATCAGCGCAGCGCAAGTGGCGGCCGGTCGCGATGAAGCAGCCTTCTTCAGTGCCAACACGATCAGGAAGTAATCATGCGCAAGATACTATCCCTCTGCTCGTTGCTCGTCGTCTGCGGATGCCAACAGAACGTCGTAGTACCTACCGCCAAGGAGCTGATCGCCAGTCCGCAACTCCTCTCGCAGTGGCAGGCGAAGTGCGATGCGGGGGAGTACAGCCATCTCCCGGCGGATCAGAAGGCCAAGATGTGCGCGACAACCGGAGACGCGACCATCTCGGTCGCCCAGACCAAGGCCGGCAACGAAGAGGCGGACTTCTTCAAACAGAACACGATCCGCAAGAAGTAGATTTAATCGCTGCGCTTTGATCGCCGAAGATCGGAATCTCATCCAATGGCTGCCGGCCCACCCAACATCATGACGCTGTTCACGACGATGTATTCGTATGTGGAGACCGCCATAGCGACCTCGGTTGCGAGCTTCGGGGCGGGGCTCGTCAGTTTCGTTGCAGCGCCTTTGGCCCTGGCGGCGATCATCTACTTCCTGCTGCTCGGCTTTGCCGTGCTACGAGGGGCTATCCAGGCTCCACTTCGCGAGCTGGTATTCCAAGCCGGCAAGGTCGGGTTCGCCCTCGCGGCTGCCAGTGCGGTTGGCTATTCGGCGTTCGTGGTGAACGTGGTCACCAACTTGCCAAGCGAGATCATCGCGGCTGGATCGGGCACGCCCGTCACCAACCCGGGCACCACCTTCGATACCTATGTCGCCGATACTGGCAAGCTTTCGGAGAAGTTGGTCAACGCGAACCTGAAAGTTCAATCGCAAGAGCAGAAGGGCATCACAGACTTTCGCACACCCGTGATCCAGCTCAGCGCCACCCTGATCACCTATCTGTGCGTCGCCGTCCTCTACATCTTCGCGTTTATGTCGGCGTCGATCGGCTTTTGCATCGTCATTTTTGCCAAGCTGTCGGTTGCGATCTGCGTCGCGCTCGCACCGCTTGCGCTGGCGTGTCTGCTTTTCAACTCCTCCCGCTGGCTGTTCGACGGGTGGCTGAAGCAGACCGTCAATTTCATACTGCTGATGGTCGTCATGGCGATCATGACGAAGTTCATCACCGGCCTCCAGGAAGCCGCGATGGACGGCATCATGGGATCGATCCCCGAAGACGGCTCGTCCTTCGTCATGGCGCACAACGGATACATCGTTCTGAAAGCCGCCGTGATGCTGGTCGCGACGATCGCCTGCGCGGCGATCTACATCGTCGGCACGATCTTCTTCTTTCAATCGCCGGCCATCGCTGCGGGCATCTCGGGGGGTGCGTCCTCTGGCGGCCATGGCTTCCTGCAGACCGGGGCGAACATGTTGACCAACCGGCTCATGTTCCGGCGCGCGACGCAGGCGAACCGTCCCCCCGCAGTAGGAAGCGGCACGGGCGGCTCGGCCTCTCGGTCCAATTAGGCCGGCTGCCAGTCCAGAACCATGAAACACAGAACCGCCGGGCGCGGGACCTTACGAACGGAGACCGTATGAAAAGGCTGACCATCGTGGCGATCGGCACGCTTGTTCTTGGCGGCTGCACCGGGACTCATATCAGACCTGTCTCGGTGTGCGACGGCAAACACCGGCGTCCCGCCAACCTCTACGGGTCGATCCTGCCGAGCTTGCCGGTGCCACTGCCGGCGTCACAGCAGGGCGCAGGGCAGTCGATGGTGGCGCCGCCATCACGCGAGCCAGCACCGGCGCATCTTCCCGCACCGCCCCCTACGCCCGGTGCCGGAGGTCCGCCTGCCGCCCCCATCGGACCTGGGGCCATGAATATCCCGCGATCGGCGCCACGCACGTCCGCGCAGGACGTCGCGCCGACCTACTCCTCCTGCTGAAGGGATCGACGCCATGGGCGCGGTGAAGGCCGAAGATAAAGAGAAATACTACGAGACATCGAGGACGTGGGAATATGACCGTATGCGTGCGGCGATCCAGTCCAAGCGGCTCGCCTGGGGCGTTGCGGCGGCTGCGTGCACGCTCGCTGTGGCGTCGGTTGCGGCAGTTGCGATGCTCAGCCCGCTGAAGACTGTCGAGCCCTATGTCATCAGGGTCGACAAGAGCTCGGGCGAGACGCAGGTCGTGACCGCGCTCAAGGGGCCGCAGCCGCGCACCTATGAGGATGCGGTCAACCGCTACTTCATCTCGCAATATGTGCGGTTGCGCGAAGGCTGGCTAAACGATGCTGCGCGCGAGAACGCCTATACGGTCATGCTCACCAGCGATTCCGCCGAAAGCGCTCGTTACCTGAACAGCGTTCAGGCCAACAACAAGAACGCGCCTTCCAACATTTACGGCGACAAGGGCTTCGTCTCGATCTCGATCCGAACGATCAGTTTCCTCAGTCCTACCGTGGCGCAGGTCCGCTTCACGAAGATCATCACCTTCGGGCAGAACACGCCGATCGCGCAAAATTGGAACGCGATACTGACCTTCAGATACACGACGGCGCCGGAGCATGAGAAGGATCGGAATCTCAATCCGCTCGGCTTCCAGGTCGTGAATTATCGTTCTGACCCGGAGGCGTGACATGAGCGATCAGCCAAATACGTCGGACAATGGCGACCGTCTCGCCGTCCCCTTCATGCCTGCGCTCCGCAAAAGGCTGGATCTGCGCCTGTCACCGCCGACGACGGAGTTGGTGCTGACGGAGGATGGCGCCAAGAACCGCTTCTGGCGCGGTGTCGGGGCGGTGTGGCACCGCCTCGTCGCGTTCTCGGTTCTGGGTGCCGCGGCAGTCACGCTCGCGCCACACGCCGCGTTCGCGTCGGAGACCCCTGTTCCTGGGGCCAAGGACGTCCGCGTTCGCAACGTCAACTACGATCCGGATCAGGTGGTAACGATCGTCGGCAGTTTCCGGCACGCGATCGAGATCCAGTTCGGGCCCGGCGAAACGGTCACGCAGGCCGCCTTGGGCGATACCGTCTCCTGGCAGATCGCGCCCGTAGGCAATATCGTCTTTCTCAAACCCCGCGAGAGGGCTGGAGGCACCAACCTGATCGTCGTCACCAACGCGGGCGGCGTGCCGCGCACCTATCATTTCAACCTCGCACTAGGGACGGGCGCCACGATGTACGGCGTACGGTTCCGCTATCCGCGCGAGGAACGGGCGATGGCGGCGTTGCAGGTGCAGATTGCCCAGGCCCAGGCCGCCAAGGCGATCGAGACGACCATCACCACCGCCGCGCTCGACCATGCCGTGATCGAGGGCACCCGGAATATGAATTATACCGTGCAGGGCGACGTCGCGCTGCAACCCACTGAGGTCTCCGACAACGGCGAGTTCACCGTGCTGCGCTATCCAGGCCACGCCGACATTCCCTCGATCTTCGCGGTCGACGTCGACGGGACCGAGACGATCGTCCCTTACGATGTTCGCGAGGATTTCGTCGTGATCCATGCGGTCTACCGGCAGCTGCGCCTCCGGCGCGGGGCGACGGTGCTGTGCATCTACAACGAGGCGCCGCTGCGCAACGATCGCGGCGATCGAACGGGCACCGTCTCCAATGTCGTCGAACGCAAAGTGAAGGGGCAGTAACATGGTCGGGACCGTCATTGACCGCGGGGGCGATGTCGCTGCCGACACCGTTGCTCCAGGCGAGGTCGATAGCCCGGTCGCGCGTAGCGGTGGGTGGGGCAACCTCGCCTTCATCGGTGCGGGGATCGGCCTGCTCGGCGCCATAGGCGGCATCGTGATAGGCTATGTTGCGTTTCACCAATCGGCCAGTACCGCGGCTGCCGCGCAGCCTGCGAAGGCCAGTGACCGTGCCGTGGACGACGTGATGGGATCGCCGAACGCGCAGCGAGCGGCGCTCGCGGGTCAACTCGGCCAGCCCGGCGCGGCGCAGACCGATATCTTCGGGCGGCCGATCGCCGCAGCGGCGGGGACGCAGGTCGCCGATGCCAACGGCAATCCGGTGCCGACAACGAGCGGGACAGCCTCCGCCACGGCGAACGGACAGCAATCTCCCGAGCAGCGACGGGCCGACCAGGCGCGTGCCATGGCCGATGCGGCGCGGCGATCGCCGATCATGGCCTTTGGCAACACCGGAATGGCCTCGGCCGCTCCTCCCGCCTCCGCGCCTGGTGCGGACGCACAACAGCGAACGGGGCTTGACGATCAGCCGCGCGGCGCTGGACAATCCACCGTCGCGCGGCGGGGCCTTGGTGCCAGTGGCTTCGGAGCGCCGGGCGAAGACAGTCCGGCCGAGGCGGGCAAGGGCACGACCGACTTCAGCGATCAGCTCGGCCATGCCGCGATCCAGACGGTCCGGGCAACGATGGTCGCGGACCGCAACCTTCTGCTGAGTGCGGGCACGGTCATCCCCTGCACGCTCCAAACGGCGATCAACTCGACGCAGGCCGGGTTCGTGTCCTGCGTCATCAACCACGATGTCTATTCCGAGAACGGTCGCATCGTCCTACTCGACAAGGGGACCAAGGTGCTGGGGCAATATTCCGGCGGCATCACGCAGGGGCAAGCGCGCCTGTTCGTCTTGTGGACGCGCGCCCTGACGCCGCGCGGCGTCGCGATCGACCTCGGGTCGCCGGCAGCGGATAGCCTTGGCCGGGCCGGGTTGCCAGGCGGCGTCGATACCCAGTTCTGGGCACGTTTCGGCGTTGGGCTCGTCATCTCGGTTCTGGAAGATGCCTCGCAGATCGCCGGTCGGGCGCTTGCCAACGAGGGGAGCAACACCACGCAGGTCCCCGGCCAAACCGGGCAGACGGTCCTTCAGCAAACCATGAACATCAAGCCGATCTTGAAGAAGAATCAGGGCGACTCCGCGGCGATCTTCGTCGCCAAGGACTTCGATTTCCGCTCGGTCTATGACGTGGGATTGAGGCGCTAAAGCCGTGGCATCCAGTCCGACGTCGCTGATCTACGAGCATAATGCCGAGCCGATCCGACGGCACCTTCTGCGCGACGATGTGACCGAGCTGGTCATCAACGAGCCGGGGATGATCGGCCTCGAAACGCGAAACGGCTGGGAGTGGCACGAGGAGCCCGCACTGGACAATGCGGCCCTCATGACGCTGGCGAAGCTGATCGCGGGGCTGACCAAGCAGGACATCAACTCCGAATATCCGATCTGCTCCTCGGTCCTGCCGGGCGGCGAGCGCGCACAGGTCGTCGTTCCCCCGGCGGTCGAGCAAGGCTTCATCTCGATCACGATCCGCAAAGCGTCGGGCGTGACGATGAACATCGACGATTTCGAGCGGGCCGGCTTGTTCAGCGAGGTCCGCGCGCACGGCCTGTACGAGGAGGTCGACCCCGATCTGCTGCGACTGCGCGAGGCGGGCGACTGGCGCGCCTTCTTCAAGCTGGCGGTCGAAGCCCGCAAGAACATCCTCATTTCCGGCGCGACGGGCTCCGGCAAGACGAGCTTCTCTAAGGGTCTCATCAAGCTGATCCCGGACTATGAGCGGATCCTGACGATCGAGGACACGCGCGAGCTCGTCGTACCCCAGCGCAACCACGTCCACATGATGTACGCCAAGGATGGGAAGAGCCTCCAGAAGGCGGGCGCCAAGGAGTTGCTGGAATCGGCGCTACGGATGCGGCCCGATCGCATCCTTCTGCAGGAACTGCGGGACGGCACCGCCTTCTTCTACCTGCGCAACGTCAATAGCGGTCATCCCGGTTCGATCACCACGGTCCACGCCAATACGGCCGAGGGCGCGCTCGAGCAGCTGACGCTGCTGGTGAAGGAATCGGAAGGCGGCAACGATCTCGACCGCCACGACATCCGGGCGCTGCTGCGCTCGCTGGTCGATATCGTCGTGCAGATGCACCGCCTGCCACCCGGCGAGGGCCAGCCGGCGCGCTATCGCATGACCGAAGTATGGTTCGATCCGGCGAACAAGCCGACCGACTGAAGGGGTGCCGGCATGAACGGAAAATGGGTGCGAAGCGACGAAGGGTCGCAGCGGGGCGCGATCGCGTTCCTCGGCATCATCGGCATGTTCGTCAGCGCCGCGATCGGCGCCCTCGCCGTCCTGTGGCGTGCCCACCTCCTCAATGCCCATACCCCGTGGCGCAAGGTGCCGGCCGCGCTGTGGGCGCTGAAGGGCTATCCGATCGTCTATCAGCCGTTCCTGATCGGCTTCGGGATCGGCATCGTCCTGACGGTCGTCATCATCTTCTCGACGCTGTTCACGCGGCAAAAGCTCCATGGTGAGGCACGCTTCGCGCGGGTCGGCGAAGTCCGCAACGGCAAGATGCTCGCCTCGGCCGGCATCGTGCTGGGCAAGTTCGGCGGCAAGGTGATGCGCTTCGGCGGGCCCGAGCATGTGATGCTCGAAGCCCCGACGCGCGCCGGCAAGGGGGTGGGCGTCATCATCCCGAACCTGCTCGACTGGCTCGATTCTCTAGTGGTGCTCGACATCAAGCAGGAGAATTACGACAACACGGCGGGGTATCGGCTGAAGGTGCTTGGGCAGCAGGTGCTGCTCTTCAACCCGCTCGATCCCACCGGCCGCACCGTGCGGTGGAACCCGCTGAGCTACATCAACCGGTATGATCCGGTGGAGGTCATCAACGAGCTTCAGAAGATCGCGGCGATGCTCTATCCCGATCCGCTCACGGGCGAGAAGTTCTGGGCCGAGGGCGCGCGAACCGCGTTCCTCGGCATCACCGCCTATATCGCGGCGACCGTCGACGATGGGGACGACGCCCTCCCCTTTACGCTCGGCGAGGTGTACCGCCAGTTCGCGGCCAGCGACGCCCAGCGGCGTTTCCCGAAGATCATCGCCGATCGTAAGAAGGCCGGAAAGCCCCTGTCGGAAGGGTGCGTCTCGGCGATCAAGGATTATACCGGCTCGTCGGCGAACACGTTCTCCGGATTGCGCCAGTCGGTTACGTCCAAGATCAACGGCTGGCTGAACCCGTATGTCGATGCGGCGACCTCAGAGAGCGATTTCGACCTGAGCGATTTTCGGGACAAGCGGATCTCGCTCTATCTCGGCGTGTCGCCGGATGACCTGGAGCGGGTTGCGCCGATCTACGGCCTGCTCTTCCAGCAACTCATCGATCGCAACGTCCGCGAGCTGCCGAAGGGCGACAAGCATCAGATCAAGGTGCTGCTCGCCCTGGACGAGTTCGCGAGCCTCGGCAAATGCACCGTGCTCGCGAACGCCTTCAGCTATGTCGCCGGCTACGGGTTGCGGATGCTGCCGGCGTTCCAGTCGCTCGAACAGATTCAAGGCGTCTATGGGGACAAGGTGGCGGCCGACATCGAGCGAAACTGCGCGGTCCGGCTTGTTCTTCGTCCAGCCGGTTTGGCCGAAGCGAAGAAGATCTCGGACCAGCTCGGCAGCTACACGTTCAAGGCGCGGTCGCGCTCGATGGGAACGTGGGGCGGCGGCGGCGGCTCCACCTCGGACTCCGATCAGCGCCGGCCGCTGATGCTCCCTCAGGAAGTCGAGTTGCTGCCGGAGAACGATCTGATCGTTTTCCGGCGTGGCATGTACGCGACCTATGGAAAGAAGGTCCGTTACTATGCCGAGAAGAAGCTTTCGGCGCGAACCAAGATACCGGCCCCGGAGATGCCCCAGATCCGCGTCGACCCCGCCGTCGCTGCTAACAGCCTTCGGGTGATCGAGGCCACGCAGGCTCCCGCCGACGACGCCTCGTCGATGCGAGGCGCCGCGACACACTCAGAACCTGCTGCGACCAACGGCGCTCGTGCAACGGGTCGGCCTGGATTGAATCAGGCCGCGATCAGCGCGGCTTTGGCCGTTCCGCCAAACGAGCGTGTCGCCAAGCTCTTCGAAGGCGTCCTCATGGTGCGAGGCAAAGCTGCGTAATTATTGAGAATGCCTTTTCGGCGATCTTCTAGCGGGAATCGTTTTTGGGAACGAGCGATTTGTCCCCAATGGCGTCAAATGGGACTTAGCCGCCATTCCCGGCACCCTCGACAAATGGCAGCACCCGCCAGAAGCCGACACTGAGAAGCTTAAGCGTACTAAGTGAGCAGCGCAGCAGCGCACGCCAGTGCCAGAGTCGCTGACACACGTTCCACCGCCTGGACTCGTTCGATCGGCGACTAAACTGGTAGCTTGCGTCCCCACAGTCCCATGGAGACGTTGTCCGCCACACCACAAGTTCACGCCTGCTGTTACGATCTCAAGCGAAACGACGCCACGTAGAAAGATCGCGAGATATGCTGAGCTGTGAGACAGCAACGTAGGGTGCGAGTGAGCGATGCCAATTCAGAAACTCACTTCCCGGTCGACGGTGACATCACTGGTTCCGAGCAACTCTGTTGCGGATTCAACGAACAGGTTCTGCTCGAAATCATACACGGATTTGCCGTTTACAAGGATCGAATAGCTTGGGAAGCCATCGTGGCTTCCTTCGATGTGCACACGACGCGTCCGCGCGTCCAAGACAAGTTGAAGCCTGTAATCGATGTCGGGCATAAAGCGCACGCCGCTGGCGGTCTGGCCCAGGAAGGAAAGGCTAAAGGTTTCACCGGACGCATCATACAGGTCGGACTTAAAGTTGTTGCGGACCGAATCCAGTGACAAGCCGAGAATGTTGGTCTTTCCATGAGCAATCGGCAGTTTGGTCAGCGTGCGTTTTTCACAGTCGAGAAGTACGACCTGCCGAGACTTCTCACCGACCTCGAACGCCCCACCAATGTCGCGAATCGCGGTGACGATCTCAATCTTGAGTGTCGGAAGCTTCTCAGCATTCACTTGGCTTTTACGATCCGTAGCCTGGGACCGTTTGCCGAAGGGCCACAGTGAACTTCGGCCCTTGCCTTCTTTGGCAGGACGGGTTGGCGCGCCAATTTCGACACTGGCACTCCCATGTCTTACTGAAATAGGCGATCCCTCGTCGCGACCACGAGCGATAGCCTCGCGGACCTCGGGCACGTTTGGCAATGACGGTTCGTTTCCTGCCAGACGCTTGATCCGATGGCTATGCACTTCGCCGGTAAGATCTTGCGCCTGTTGATTGGTAATCCGCCCGGCGGCCGCATCCGCGGCGATGCTTTGCCGGATGCTGGCGCTGTCATTCGCGTCACCGCTAATATCGCCCGGCGTGTATTTCTGGCCGGTATAGGCGGAGAAGACCATCTTTGCGGCCTCGAATGCCAGCTTGCCCTGCTCTTCCGAGAGCTTGCCGGCTTCCATGCCGAAGCGTTCGGTCGTAATGAACGATTGGTCGAGCGCATCGCGGGAGTTCTGTTGTGTGCCTGCCAAGCCAGTCGCGTCTCGGAAACCCCCATTTAGGACGCCGGTAATCGCGGCGGCGATGCCCGCCGGATCAGGCGCCTGGGGAATGCCACTGGCAACCTGATTGATGACGGTTGCTGTCGGCAGCGGTTGGGATTGTGCGACCGGTGTATCCTTGGCGCGCGACGCTAGCGACACCGGATCGATAGCGGTGGGTTCGTCGGGAAGCGGGTGCTTCCAATATTCCCAGTTGCGAGTGTTGTCGATCTTCTCGCAGCCGTTGCAACTTCCCATCACTGATTCAGCAAACACGCCGCGCGTGGGGACCGAAATCCGGGTTGACTGGCGCGGAATTAATGGGCGGTAGCGAGCGAGCAGCCAATTCTCACCCAGCTCATGCTGATCGGTATTATCGCTTGCCCCATCATCAAAATAGTCGAGACGAATTCCGGGCGCGACCGGCATTACGATACAATTGCCAACGATGGCAGAGAGGCGATTTTCGACGACTGACGCAACGCTGCGTCCGCCCGCGTTCGGTGCGATAAATCCGTCGAGAAGCGCAAACCGGCGATCTGGATCCATCGTCCACCAAATCGCCTTATGATAATATTCCACATTGCCGTTAAGGTGCGCAAGCAGCCGTTCGGCGGTAAGCTTATCCTCCTGATTTCGATCGGCCAGTTCGTGCGCCCTTAGCGGTAGGGGGAACTCGACCTCTTTGTTCGTCCGTAGACTGTCCTTGTCGCTCGCGCCTTCGGCAAGCGCGCTGCTCAGGTTCTTTGTGACAAACGATACATCCGCATATTCCACAGAGACAGTGTCGAACTCGGGAATCGCCAGAGACGTCTTGATCTTAATCGCTGTCAGGCTGCGGCGAGTGATATGGCGGGCGGCGAGGCTTGTGCGTTCGGAGAAGATGATCTCGTGATGCTCGCCGGCACCGTAGCTCGATACGAGACTCGGCACCATATCGAGATCGATCTCGCCTCCGCTGACGACGCCAACAACGCGAAGGCTGGCGGCGAATTTCTTGGCCACGACCGGCGCGATATTCTTCTCGAAAAACTTGGGCTGATCGCCCGCGGCTACCGCCTTGAGGCTTTCAAACAAGGCGGGCAGCGGCGATGCGGGCGCGACGGTCATGCCAAGGAACGCATCCCACATCGTCGCGGCCGCGATTGCTGTTGGCGGAAGTGGAAAGTCGAGGACTAGGCCAAAAGAGATCGACAGTCCGGTCAGTTCGTCGTCGGCATAGATTTCCTGCTGGCCCTCTAGCAGCCGCTGCTGTCTTGCGCAGGCATCCATCGCACCGTCGAAGGCGGATGGCAGATATCGCTCGATAGGTTCGCGCCAGCGCAGAGCCTTCTCGGTTGTGAAGGCGCTGATCGGAAGCGGTATGTAGAGACATTCCCGGACATCACTCAGTTCGTGATCAACCCTGAAATGCCTCAGCACCTCGAAATATTGCACCGTGATTGCGTGGCACGCGTTCCGGTTGGCCACCGTTTCGGTGACAACTTTGGCCGACTCTGATTGATTTACCTGCTGAACCATCGTCACGCGCTGGGCGCGAAGGGCATTTGCAGACTGGACGGTCTGGTCGCGCAACTGGTTCATATAATTGGCGGCAAGCGCACGCGTTGAGTCTTGATTTGAGCTGGACCAAGCACTCGAGGATCCGCCAGACGCTCCGCCAAAGCCGAGAAAGCCGAGCGAGATGCCACCTCCGCCGCTTTGCGAACTCTGCCCGGAATCCGATCGCCCGGAGATCGACTCTTTCAGCGCGCTGTTAGTGATTTCAGAGATATCACGCTCGCGGCCGACAAGATTGTTGAGTTGTTCCTCATAGGTTTGGCTGGAATCCATCGAGAGCCTATCACTGCGATCCCAATCGATAACGGCGATATTTTTCTTTTGAAGGGGGGCTAGAGGGAGGGAATAGCGTAGATCGCCGAGGGAAAATCCATCAGCCCGCCAGACCTGGCTGATGGTGAGGATCCGCCCGTGTGAGATCGTGATCGCTTGTGCAACGAGCGGATTCTCATCCCACTCGATTTGGTCCTCTCTGGAAACCGCAGTTCGAAAATTTCGATTGAGCGGGCTGTCGCTCGGCCGGAGGAGCGGGTCGTTTGGCGCAGGAAGATGCTCAGGAGTTGTATCCGAGATTGCCAGCCGTGCACGCACCACCATCGGATCTGTCGTACGCACGACGATGTCGGCCTTGAACTCCTCAAGCGTGCGGTTTGGATCGTCGAAGGTCAGGCCTTGACACCCGCAATCATCGTTCGCGTCATCAAGCCACGCAATGGGCTTTCCCCGTTCAGGTAGGACAAGAGGTCGCTCGATCTGAAGGAGGACCGGCGTTTGAAAAAATGATCCTGGACGCTTGGCGTCTTGGCTTTTTATAAGCTTCAGCGCGATTGGAACGGCAACGCCGCTTATTTGGATCAGGGCGTATTCGGCCGTTAGGGGTGCATCGCTGGCGTAGCTGAACTCGAAGTAGCCGGACGGATCCGTCTGTGTCACCGCGAGAGCCTGTGGCACTTCGAGGATGGGCAGGTCGTCGATGACGTCCCCACAACTACTGCGGAACTCAAGCTCGTCAGGCGCGCAGCACTCGTCAACAAAGCGGGCGACTTCCGGTTTAACGTAGATCGCGACGGTCCGGGTTCCTACTAGTTGGCCGTCGGACAACCAGAACCGACCGCTCACGGTAGTCGATTTTTTCGATTTCGCGGCGGGTGTAGCGAGTGCTGCCCGAAGCTCAGGCGTGAGAACTACCTGGACTTCCAGGTCGGTTCGCCCAGTGTTGAAAAGCCAAGCTGCGAGCGTCACGCTGTCGACACTGTGGGTCAGCAACTGACTGCCGTCGGGGCCGAAGACGTCGAGCCGCGCCCACTTGCCATACTGCACGGCGTTGTCGGGAAATCGGCAAACACCTTCGATGTCGAACCCGTAGGAGGTCTTGTCGTCGTCAGTGGTGGTTAACCATCCCAGTAGTTGGGTGAGATGGAAGGGTTCTTGCGGCGCGCCAGGACTAGGTTGTGCTGGTGTAGGCGTGCCGGTGTTGTCGCCCGACGCTTTTTGATCAGCCTGAGGAGCGGCGGGTGCCTGATATTTCGCCTTCAGCTTGGCGAGGAAGGATTTCCAGCTGGCCTGCGAGAGTTCCTTGATCTGAAGCGGTTGATATTTGCCCGATCCCATCTTCTGAAGTAGCGGGGCAATGTCATCCCAATTGGCGTCGCCTTGCTTGTCGAGGTTGAGATCCTTGACGGCGGCTGCCTCGGGAGCGCTAGGGTTCTGCGATAGGAAAGCCTCGAGCGTCTTGATCAGCAACGCGCTATTTCCTACTGGGCCGCCTACTGTTGTTGCAACGGTGAGCAGCTTGTCGAACAGGGACTTTAATTGCGCCTCGATCTTCCCAATGAGATTGACGCCGGAGCGCTCCTCAAAGCTCAGCACGACCGTGAATGGGAGTGTTTGCGCTGACGGCGGCACGTCATTCTTGCCAGCAACGGGACTAAGAACGACGCCCCGGTATGATTGGGTCAAGAGATTGAAGATCAGATCAAACTCAGCCTGGGCGGCGCTCGAGCCACCAGCTTCATCAGCCGCGAACTTGAATCTTCCCGTCAGGGTTTTGTGGAGGCTCATAACGCGCGTCCTTTGAATCAAGGCTTCAGTGTTGAGTGGGTGGCAAGAGGCGTTGATAGCTGAAGGTTATCGCAACGTGGCGCATCGGTGCCAAACATTCCGTCAGTTCGCGCAGGTTCTCCGCTGCTTGAGCGTAGCCTACAGAGGGACGTCGGTTCGGTTTTGGGACATCGATCCGGGCGCACGCCGGATATATAGTATCTGCCTTTGCCAAGTGGCAGGGCATTCTTCTATCGTCGTTGAAGCGTGCATCAAGATCCTGGAGGGGGCGCGCGAGAGGTTGCGACAGATAGTACTTTCCAAAGCAGAATTTCCAGAAATCGGAGTCGTGAGGCGTTGGTCCGCTAGTTGTGACATTCGATACCGCCGAGGGCTGACCCAGGAAGCTGATGTCAGAACGTTGCTCGGTCTTTATCTTGTCTATTAGGCGAGCAACTTCAGTTGCGCGACGACTTCCAAGTATTTCGTTCTTTTGCTTGCCGCCAATGGGATCGGTATGCGCGCTTATTGACTTGATGACTATGCCGCCAAAACCAGAGAATAGGTTTCTCAACTGATTGATTGCGTTTGCTTCATGAAATGAACTCCTCCAACCTTCCTCTCCCGCTTTCGGTCGATCATAGTCAAATATCATGTCAGTCGAAAGTTCAACGGTCTCAAAGCGCGCACTAGGCGGCGGCGGGATGACGGTGATGTCGGTAATCGGTCCCCCGCCACTGCACTTACATTGGTCCGACGCAGCCGCCGCTCGCCACGCGACGAGCGACAGGATCAACAAGATGAGGGCGAGGGCTGCGGGGAGTAGCACAACGCGACGTCCAAGTTTTCGAAGCGCCTCTTCGTGAAATGGCAATTCGTCATCGACAGCATCGCGTTGTGTGACCTGCCCAGATCGATCGACAAGCTCGGATTGAAGTGCCCGAAGTTCATGCCATTTAGCCGCTAGAATAAGCGACGCCTGCAACGGCCATGAAGAGTACTGCCATTCAGAGGGCGGCTCTTCCCCATCGGGAAAGCGGGCTCGTCTGAGACGTTTGCCGATCCATTTTGGCGACAGCTTCGACAGGCGCTCTAAGCGCGCGCAGCGTCCCAGAGCCCGGACGCATGCCGGAGTCATAAATAATAATTGAGGATCGTCAAGTTCCGACCCGTCTCCCGGCGAACGTCGCAAAGCGCCAACAAGGGCCGCTATAGCATAAATCGCGAAGGGAACCGCTAGGCCGAGAAATAGCAGCCATAGCCCGCACAGACTGGACATCCCATCCCCCCCCCCCCCCGGGGCTCCGGTTGACATCAGTGGAAATCGCCCGACACGGCTGGGCATAGCGTAATCTACGGCTCTTCAGTTCGAGCGTCAAGATAAGTAAAAATCGACTGATATTTGACTTAAAGGTGCAGGCTCATTGGCGGTCGAGGGAAATCAGACGGCTCGATCGGCTTCGGGATTACGTCCGCTTATGGCGATAGCGGCCATCGACGCAGTTCGGCTGGACGACCGACTGTGGTCGACCGCTGCCGTAAGGACTTCGCACTAAGCCGTCGATCAAGCCAGGCTGCCCCAACGCCAGCTTCGGCCGGATGCTGTCATCCTTGGTGAAGCCCATCCCCCATTGACGTTGCCACTGTGGCGAGGCTGATAGTCATGTGAGCATCAGTCCCATGTCCCTCATCCTCGGTCTGTTCGAAGTGCAGATGCTCGTGCTGGCTACCGCCATCATCATCTGGCGTCACGGGGCCGCGCAACGCTCTCTCGGCGCGTTGCTGATCGTCCTGTGCGGTATGCTGACGCCGTTCACCATCGGCTATGCCGGCTTCTACGATCGCTGGCCGTGGCTTTCCTTCGCGCCGTTCGCCGTACCCTTGGCAATGGGGCCATTGCTATATGTTCATCTGAACGCCCTGATCTTCGATCGGCCGATACAACGCTGGCAC
Organism: Sphingomonas sp. TREG-RG-20F-R18-01; assembly: GCF_022662475.1. Lineage (GTDB taxonomy): Bacteria > Pseudomonadota > Alphaproteobacteria > Sphingomonadales > Sphingomonadaceae > Sphingomonas. The sequence goes on along the minus strand of NZ_JAKNQQ010000014.1, from coordinate 8,373 downwards.
GCTGCGTTGCCCGTGGGTCAGTTCGCCTATCAGGCTGTGGCCTTTTGCCTCCCGCTCGGTTTGAGAGGTACGTTCGACCGGGAGATACAACGTCCCTGGCTCGACCCGATCCTGGCAGTGCTGCTGGTCGCGTCGATGACTGGTTATGCCGTTGCCGCATTGCGTGCCCTGCGCCAGCATCGCGGTTGGCTGATGGCGCGCCGATCGGATCTCGCTGCGGCCAAGCGGGTGCAGGCGGTGTTGATCGCCTTTGCCGTGATCGCGGCCGTGCGAACTGCATATCTGGTCGCCGATACCCTGATCGCACCGCTCTCCTACTTCGACATGTTCGGCTTCTATGTTTTGCTGGCTATCGTCGGGAATTATCTCGCGATCGAGGGGTGGCGGCAGGCAGACGCCCGACCGCAGCCTATCGTGGAGCCGATCGAGCGCGACTGGCGTCCGATCGCGGCCGAATGGATCCGCCGGATCGAGGATCAGGGATGGTGGCGCGATCCCGACCTCGACCTTGCCGGGTTGGCTCGCCGGCTTGGGACAAACACAGCCTATCTGTCGCGCGGCCTCAACGAAGGCCTCGGGCTGGGATTCGCCGAGGCGATCAATGGCCTGCGCGTCGAGCAGGTCGCCGCACGGCTTCTGGACGGTTCCGACGGCGATATCCTGACGCTCGCGATCGATGCCGGCTTCGGATCGAAGGCGACCTTCAACCGCGTCTTCAAGGACCGGTTCGGCGTCACGCCCTCGGCCTATCGCCGCGTCTCAAAGGGCAAAAACGACGTGGGACACCCGGATTCGCAGCGCATGGCCTGAACATGATCGGCATCGGTGTGGGGCATACCCACCCGGAGCAACAGCATGACATATCTCGATCGCCGCCACGTCCTGATGGGAGCGTCGGGACTGTTCGCCACCGCCCTCTTGCCGGCACCCGCCAAGGCAACCGACGAGCTGCTGGCACCTGCGGCGATGCAGGCGGACATAGCCATCCTGTTCGATGCTTACGCCAGCCTGCATCCTGGCCTCTACCGCTACCTGACTCCGTTGGAATTCCAGCGGGGACGTCAACGTCTGGATCGGTTCGCGGGCACGCCCCGCACCTTGGGAGACTTCTATCTGGCACTCACGGCTTTTACCGCCAGCATCCGGTGCGGCCACAGCTATCCCAATCCCGCCAACCAGACGCCCGCCGTCGCATCGGCGCTGTTCGGCAAGCCCGATCGACTGCCCTTCGCCTTCGTATGGCTAGACCGGCGCATGATCGTCACCGCCGATCTCGGCAGCGGGCACCATCTGCCGGCTGGAAGCGAAGTCGTCGCGATCGACGGCATCGGCGCGCGCGACATCCTGACCAAGATGCTTCCCTATGCCCGCACGGATGGAAGTAACGATGCGCGCAAGGTAGCCGACCTCGGCATACCGGGCGATGCCGATCAGCCGGCGTTCGACGTGCTGCGGGCATTGCTGTTCCCATCGTCACGCCCCTCTGCGCGTGTCGTGGTCCGAGCCGATGGCAGAACCGTCATGATTACTTGCCCGTTGATGACCGCAGCGGCGCGGGACGCGGCGTTGCGGCGTCCGTTTACGGACTCTCCCTATGGCTGGACATTCGACGTGCGTGGCCATGTCTGCGTCCTCACCATGCCGACCTGGGCGGTGTTTCACGATAAATGGGATTGGCGGGGCTTCATCGACGCCAGCGTGGACACCGCGGTCGACCGCAATCTCTCGGGCATCGTCATCGACGTTCGCGACAACGGCGGAGGGCTCGATTGCGGGTCGGCGATCATCTCCCGCCTAATCGAAGCGCCGCTGTCTGCCGACAGCTATTCCCGCCATGTGCGCTATCGCAAGATACCTGATCGATTGGCCCCGCACCTCAAGACTTGGGATCGTAGTTTCAAGGATTGGGGAGAGTCGGTGATCGGCCCCGACGCGGCCGGTTTCTACACCCTGACCCGCCCCGGCGACGCTTCCGATACCGACACCATCCAGCCCACCGGTCAACGGTTTCAAGGCAAGGTCGCCGTGCTGGTCGGGCCGAAGAACGCTTCAGCCACCTTCGGCTTCGCGAGCCTCATGCGGCGGCATCGGTTGGGGACGCTCATCGGCGAGCAGACCGGCGGCAACCGTCGCGGCATCAACGGCGGCGCCTTCTTCTTCGTCGGATTGCCGGGATCAAGCGTCGAGGTGGATCTGCCGCTGATCGCCTATTGGCCCGACACGCCGCAGCCGGACGCGGGGATCATGCCGGATCTCATCGTGCCGGCCCTAACAGCCGATCTAAAAGCCGGGCGGGACACCGCGTTGGCGCGGGCGCTCCTCATAGCGTCAAACTAATCCATCGACCTTCTCAACTGAAAGGGCCGATGGGAAGCCTTGGGGGCGGATCAGCCTTTCCAGGCGCTTCGTCGAGGCGCTTTCCCAAAATGTGTTCCCGAATGTGCTTTCCCGAAATTACCAGTTGGACATGGAGAAACCGGACTGCTGCGAGTGCCTCAAGTGACCGGTTACAGCAGGCTTTCGCGATCTGCGGGACGACCGACATTGGCAGCTTCACGACGCTCGGTCGGCGGCTCCTGTCAGAACAGGACGTTTGCGCCGTCACGGGGGAACGGCGAGATCTGGTCGGCAGGTGCCTCGGGGCATTCCTGCTTATCAGGCGCCAAAGCGTTCTTCGGACGGCCATTCTGGCCATCGGAGAATGATCATGGAGATGCCTGAAACCGAACCCACCGCGACAAAACGCCCAGTCTGGAATGCCGGACGGACCGTCGGCGCGAAGCGCGCGCTGAAACCGAAGCAAATATGGGAGATCCGATTTTACCTCAATCAGCGCCGCCGCTTGCGAGATCGGGCGCTGTTCGACCTGGCGATCGACAGCAAACTCCGGGGCTGCGACCTGGTGCAGATGAAGATCCGCGACCTTGTCAGCGGCGGACAGATCCGAACGCGTGCAATCGTGATGCAACAGAAAACCGGTCGGCCGGTTCAGTTCGAGTTGCTTCCGGACGCTCGGACCAGCCTGTTGGCGTGGCTTGAACGGCGGGGCGGCGCAGTGGACGACTATGTCTTTCCCAGCCGGATTGATCATAGCGGGCACCTCAGCACCCGCCAGTATGCACGGCTTGTCGATGAATGGGTGACTGGCGTCGGTCTGATGCGAAGCGAGTATGGCACGCACTCGCTTCGCCGAACGAAGGCTTCGATCATATACAGGGCGACAGGCAACCTCCGTGCCGTCCAGATCCTTCTCGGCCATAGCAAGATCGAGAACACGGTGCGCTATCTCGGCATCGACGTGGAAGACGCACTTGCCCTTGCCGAGAACACCGAAATCTGACCCGACGGCTCCTCGCCTCCGGCGAGGGGCCTCTTCACCGTGTTTTGGGACATTTTAGTCATTCAGGTCCGGCTCACCGAACGACGGCTTCGCTCAGAAGCGGTCATCCCGGCCGGGCGCATGCCACCTCTGCCAGTGTTGCAGAGTTTGGCGGATGCAATCCCGAAAGTTGCATGAAAGCGTCAGCAAAGAGGAACATTTTAAGGGGGTAGCTATCCCCGAGGTCATTACCTTCATGAGCATCGCAGTCTCGACTATGTCAGATCAACCTTTCTTCCGGATCGTCATCCCACCACTTGGGCCAAACTGTTCTCGCTTAGCGGAATAACGAATTGTAGACCAAAGCGATTGGCCGAAACCCAAGGAACACGAGCTTCTCCCAAGGGAAAGTCGCATTCGATCATCACTCGATCTCCCTCGCGCGGCGGCTGCTCCGCGTGAGCTTTGGCGCCGGACTTGGAAATGTTGAGAAGATGAATTGAAGACGACGTACCTTTGCGAGCGAAGAAGCCAGGTTTGAAGATTTTATAGAGACGCGCTGCGCGCAAGTCGTTTCGCCCGGTCAAGATGCGCATCCGGCCCTCTATGGGTGTCCGGAACGCAAACGGATCCTGCTCTGAGCCCACGCGAGCTCGGCCATCAGCCGCCATTGGGCCCACCGTTGTCCTTACCGTTGCCGTTGTTGCCTTTGCCATTGCCATTGATTGCGTCTTGCGCGGCTTTAGCAGCAGCATCGGTCGATTTCTGGGCGTCCTTCGCGGCCGCAGCCGCTGCTTTGGCCGCGTCGTTGGCTGCCTTTGCAGCTCCTTCGCTGCTTGCTCTTGTTGTTTTGCGACGTCGGCAGCGGCTTTTGCCGCAGCCTTCTGCGCAGTCTTCGCCGCGCCATCAGCTTGCTTGGCGGACTTGTCGGAATCCGCCTGCACTGCCGCAGCAGCAGCATTCGCGGCGTCGGCGGCGGCCTTGGCCGCGTCTTTCGCAGCTTTGTCAGATGCTGCCTGTGCTGCGAAGTCACCAGGCGCCTTGGCTGCATCGGCTCGATCCGCGCTCTGTATGATGCGTCCGACCGGACCAGCCTTACCGAAAAGCTCGCGGCCGGACCTGCGGCGGCTCCGGTCGGCGCGCCGACCGGCGGCTGGGTGAACCAGACCAGCATCGCCTGCAGCTGGAAGGGAAGCGGTGCCTTGACGCACAGCGGGAGCGTCAATCAGGTCAAGGGCGACCACACCTTGACGTTCGATATGCCATCATGGGGCGGCGCGGTGAAAAATACGTGGTTCAGCCTTTACGGGGTGAACGCGGCCGATCCGTTCCGCGAGTTCGAATGCCACGACGCGAAAAACGCCTCGGGTAACGAGTTTTCGAAAGAGGTGATCGCCAGCTCGAGCAAGTACGCCGTCCTGCGCTTCATGGACTGGAACGAGACGAACAGTAGCCCGGCGCGCACGGCAGCCAACCGGCCCGATCCGCGGACGCTCGACAATCCGGGTCAGGCGCTGGAGAACCAGATGCGGTTGGCCAAGCTGGCCGATGCTGATCCGTGGTTCAACCACTCGTGGAACGACGATGCGACCTATATGCAGTGGGCCGCGAAACAGGCGCACGACACGCTGCCGGCTGGGCACAAGATCTACGTCGAGCTCAGCAACGAGGTCTGGAATTTCCAGTTCTGGCAAGCGCAGGACAATCTCGCGCAGGCGACCACGCTGAAGATCAACCCGAACAACGGCTACGGCGCGTGGCAGAACTATTCGCGTCGAGCCATCGACATGTTCAAGATCTGGGAAGCCGCATTCGCCGATCGCCCGAAGGACCTGGTGCGTGTGCTCGGCACTCAGTCCGCCTACCCCGAGGTCACGCGGCAGGAGATGAGCTACCCGGGGATTGCGGATCACGTCGACGCGATCGCCGGCGCGCCGTATTTCAGCCATGACCGGCAGGGGCCGTACAGCGACGCCCTGTTGCAGGCCAGCGTGACCGATGCGGTAGCCACGCTCAAGACGACCTGCGACATCGCCCGCGCGAGCGCTCCAAATATCCGCTGCATCACCTACGAGGGAGGCCAACACGAGCTGCCGACAGCGCTGCTTCCACAAAATCAGTTCGAAACGCTTGAGCGGAGCCAATTCATGGGCGACATGTATGCGCAGTACCTGAAGGCTATCTCGGCTTAGGCCGACCTGGTCATGCTGTTCAACGACGTCGATCCGATCAGCAAGTACGGCGCGTGGGGGCGCAGGAATACGGCGGTCAGGTTGACGCGCCTAAGCAGCTGGCTATCGAACAGTTCATGAAGCCGTAAAGGGGTCATTGCCACGGAATCGACCAGGCGGTCCATCGCAATTGTGCCAAGTCTCGGACTTCGCCAGCTGCACTAGAATCAGTTGAACGACGCGTAGACGTTCTGCACTCGGCAGATGGGACTGTATGGCATAGCTTCTCCACCTGCGGGAGGCGGGCCGCAGCAGTGGAATCATACTGCGACCCTGGCCGATCCTACCTATTGGGGGGACGAGACCGGTTGCCCCACAAGCTAGGCCAATTGATAATCGAGTCAACGAGTTACGTTGAATTTTTAAGCGAACGGGAGCGGGCTGCAGTTTAGTTTGTACCGTAACTGCAGCCCTAGCCGCGCCATACCTTCCGAGAAGTGCGCGGTTCCAGGTCGTGTAGGCGTATGCCTGACCAGCACAACGAAGGTTTTTGAAACAATACGGGAACTGTGCCGGATTGGGTCGGTCTGGGTAGTTCCGACGCTTTCATAGTGGATTAGGTTAACCAACTGCAGTAGCCGCCAACGCTACAACCGTAAGAATGAAAAACCCCGCCGATCCGCTGCGAAGTATGACCGAGGATTTCGGCTCGACCAGCTGCTTCGACATACGCCTTGCCGCTATGCTCGCTAGCCCCAGGACAACGGTCAGCAGAAAAGCGGCGCAGAGGACCAGTACGATCATTTAAGCTACTCCAACTCAAATACGATGAGTTTTGGCCACGTTTCTGGCGTAGCTTCGACGTAAGCCGGGCCGGGCATGCGCAGTCGGACTTTGGAAGCCTACCTGCACACGGTCAACCCTTTACGAGCAGTGTGTGAAAACCTGCCGGCAGGCCGCATACCCTTTTACCCGCCTAAGTAGCTCTTTGTTATTTCACAATTTGCCGTATGATCTAACAGATGGAACTCATGCCGGTCATCATTGGTAGCGGGCTGCTGATTACCACCGGTCGCGCCATTGCGTCCGGCGCGCTATGTGCAGATGGAACAGGCATTACGCGCAGAGGCGAGCCTGTCGCCTATTGGTTATGCGTCACCTGCGCTACAGCGATCACGGTGGTTCTGTTCCATATCGGGCTACCAGGCTTGAGTGAGATATATCTATAGCGGCGCTCTGTTAGTATATTCAGGACGTAATCGTGCGTTAACGGCTTACGTCGCTTTGCGCTCCTTGCCGAAGCCGTTTATAAATAAAATCTACGAGAATCGAACGTATACGTGAGGCGAGGTCACGCGGCAGGAGATGACCTACCCGGGGATTGCGGATCAGAAACTCTCGGATCGCAGGCCTAGGGAGGATTTATGCGGAGTGTTTCGGAGACGGGCCGCAGCGTGACGAAGCGTAATATTGCGATGATGGCAGCCCTGTTCGGGTTGATCGCGTATTTCGGCTTTACAAGCAGCTTTGGGCACGATGTTCGGGACTTTGCCCGCGGCGCCCACGATGGCTTCGTTTACGGCCACGAATAGTGGCTTGCGGTCGGCAAGTGTTTTGACCGATGGAAGCCGCCAGATCGCAAACTACCATCTATCGCCGTTCCGGCATCGATCCAGCGCGTACATCATTCTGAAAGCCGACCGGCAGCTATAGGGCGAGAAAACGGGCAGTTCGGAACGCTTAAAAGCGGACATTTCGAGAGCGGATCACTGGTGCGTCAATCACGACACAAAAGGAAGAGCCGCCGACCTCCATTGAGATCGACGGCTTCCTGTAAGTCTAGCTGACAGTGAGATTAGGCATATGCGATCCGCGTCGCAACCCTACCCTTGCGGCTGGCTCGCACGCCAGCGCCAATAAGGCCAAAACCCATCAGCATCATCGCCCAGGTGGCCGGCTCAGGTACAGCGCCAGGGCTTACCGCGCTGATGCGGAAATTACCGACGTAATCGTTGCCGTCGCCGCCTGGAACAGCGACATTAGGCTGCACCGCGTCACCAAGGAAACGACGATAGGAGAATTCGATAAGCGAGTACGTCGTATTGCCGTCAACGAACGAGGTACCTCCGTCAAACGTGTTCGTGGCCGGGGTATAAACGCCAGTCAGTGTCTGGCCGCCGTCAAACTTCAGCGTCAGGTTATACAACGGATCCGAGTCGATGTTCGTGCCAGGAGTGTAGCCTTCACCTGCAAGCAGGACACGCGTGACACCCGTATTTGCCACGTTGAAGTTGATCGACTCGTCGTTAGGATTCAGGAAGTTACCCAGGCCAGGACTTTGCAGGAATACCGTGTAGTTACCGGTATGACGTGTGGTCCAGATCGTTCCCGAAGGTCCCGTCACATCGGCGCTGATCAGCGTCGCGGCTTCTGCCGAGGTTGCTGCAACGAACGCCGCACCGGCTGCAAGAAGATAGGCAAGTTTCATATATGTTGTCCTCAATCCTAAGCGCCCCCGCCCCAGGATTTCAGGAGCATGTTTCGTGCCAAGTTTGGAGATATGCAGTTAGTTACGAACGTGGAATTACCAATATGTAAGCCATACTGACAGTGGCGAGATCGGGGCGGGCGGCTTCCTCGTTGTAGCCATCCGGCGGGGGCCGCCTTGCTGATTGTGAGCTGGAGCTAGAGGACGTCCTTACAGTCGCACGTAAGGACGTCGGTTTCGATCATGGCGCAGGTAACGATACTGGCGGGACCGGAGCGTCGCCGTCGCTGGAGTGATGAGCAGCGCGAGCAGATTGTCGCAGAGGCGTTCCAGTCGGGCGCGCGGGTCTGCGACGTGGCGCGGCGCCATGACGTTGCCCGCAGCCAGATCTACGG
>NZ_JAKNQQ010000013.1 GCF_022662475.1 Sphingomonas sp. TREG-RG-20F-R18-01 | reverse complement strand
GCGGTTCTAGGGTCAGGACTCATAACCACAAGGTAACGGCTGCCACGAGGTAGATCGCGCCGAGGAAGTTTGTGGCGAGCTTGTCGTAGCGCGTAGCGATGCGGCGATAATTCTTTAGGCGGCAGAACATGCGCTCGACCGCGTTTCGGCCTTTGTAGAGCGAGCGCGAGAAGCAGCTTTTCCCAGCGCCGGTTCGCCTCGAAGGGGATGTTGGGCACGGCACCCTGGCGCTCGATCAGGTCGCGGATCGCGTTGCTGTCATATGCCTTGTCCGCCAAGACGATGGTGCGCGGCGCGAGATCGTCGAGCAGGACATCGGCAGCACGGCAGTCGGCGACGTTACCGCCGGTCAGCAGGAAGCGGAGCGGGCGACCTTCGCCGTCGGTGAGCGCGTGAAGCTTGCTGTTGCGACCACCTCGGCTGATCCCGATCGCCTGGACGAGCGCCCCCATTTTCCGCCGCCCGCTGAGCGGTGGGCCTTCATATGCGTGCTGTCGATCAGAACTTCGGCAGGCGGTCCACCCGCTGCCGCCAGCGTGACGAAGATCTCTTGCCAGATGCCTTTCGCCGCCCACCGGACGAACCGGTTGTAGAGCGTCTTTCTCGGACCGTAGCAGGCCGGTGCATCGACCCAGCGACCGCCCGATCTCACCACATGGACGATGCCGCTGATCACACGCCGGTCATCAACCCGCGCAACCCCTCGAACCTTGTCCGGCAGCAACGGCCGTAGCCGCTCGAACTGCTCTTCACTAAACCAGAACTCGCTCAAACTCACGCTCCTGCTGTCGTCGAGCCTGAATCACATTCGCGCCGCCAAGGGAATACCGTTTATGGGTCCTGACCCTAGAGCGCCTGCATCCGAGCAGGCGTCGACATGCCGGGGATATTAACCTGAGTAGCGTACACCAATCAGGCTGATGTGCGCTTAAAGCCCATCAGAACATTGCCTTCGGTCGATAGGTAGTTGCGATTGTAATCGAACCGCGGCGTGTCCGAAAACAGCAGATAGTAATATCTCATCTGCTCCGACCACCAATAGCCAGGGCAATGGTCCGCTTGGCGCTTGGGGGCTCCAGTTACGTCGGCGAGATCGGTATAGCCGTATTCAGCCTTGTTCTAGCCACGTCTCGCCGGGAACACTCTGGTGGGGGCTACCGGCACGACGCCATACGCTTGCGCAGCGAGCAAATGATCGATCGTCGCCGCAGGCCTACCGATAAGACCTCCACGCCGCGCTCCAATAACTTTGCGGGGCGGGCGCGGCTCTTGAGGTCCTTGCGTCGCTATGCGACGTCAAATTCGTGTCGTCTTGCAAGCTCAAGCTGCATTGCGCCAGAGGCAGGGCAGTCGGGTTGCATCGCGCACGATCGGCCCAGCATTGGTGAATGCAAGTGCGTGCGGGCTGGTCGCCGTGATCTCCGGCCAGGGTGCCGAGCCGGTTGCGTTCGGATTACCGGTCCGGACGAACTGCACCCAATAGGATTGTAGCGGCGGCGCTCCACGTTCGAGCCCGGTTGCGGGGGTGCCAAACACGCTGCGCAGCTCGCTTCCGTGCGTTACCGCTGTTCCGTCCGGTGCCGTATAATCATAGGCATATTGCCAGACCGATCCGCCGTACCCGGCCACGGCTGCGGCGGTAACACGTGTCGGGCAGCGGAAGGTCAGGTCCGTGGCGATCTGGTCGGTGGTGCTGCCGAGCCGGGGGTCTGACACGGGCATCCGTCCCGGAGCCAACCCATAATAGGCCAGCGCCGCGCCGGCGTGGCTACCGAAGGCCCGCGTCACGATCCCGGGTGCGGCCGACAGGTCACCGTGCAACGGCAACTCGCGCGCGTTGGTCCCGATGATCAGCGGGACGGGGTTGACGCGTCCGCGCGCGAGCAGACGCGCGGGCGTATCGGGTAACACGCGTCCATCGACCACGGCCTGTAGCCAGATGAAGCTGTTGTCCTCGAGCCCAGGCGCCACGATCGCGTCCTGCGCCGCGAGGACGCGATCGACCGGAAGCGCGCGGAGTTGCGCGGCGGTGCCGTCGGGGGCGAGACCGGCCGCCCGAGCGAAAAGCGCGCCCACCGCCTCGTTCTGCGCCAGGCTGCGCGGCGGCACGCCGAACCCGGCCGTCCCGCTTTCCTGGATCGCCGCGTGGAACAGCCCGTGCGCCAGCGGGGACAGCTGTTGCAGCGCGACGTCCTGTGCTCCGGCGGATTCGCCCGCGATCGTCACCCGCCGCGGATCTCCCCCGAACCGCGCGATGTTCCGTTGCACCCAGCGAAGGGCGAGTTGCTGGTCCATCAGCGCGTAATTGCCCGAATGCCCACCGTCCTCGGCGCTCAGCGCGGCGTGGCTGAGGAACCCGAGCGCTCCCAGCCGATATTGGATGCCGACCACCACAATCCCGCGCTCGGTGATCCGGCTTTCGACGGTGCCACCGCCGGCCCCGCCGCGATTGCCGCCGCCGTGAATCCAGACCAGCACCGGGAGCTTAGCGGTGGGCGTCAGGCGCGGGGTGCGGACGTCGACGAACAGGCAGTCTTCCGATCCCCCCCGCGCGGCGGCGCGGTTCCACGTGCCATAGTCGGATTGCGGACAGGCCGCATGGTCCGCGACCGCCGCTATGGGCGTGGTCCAGCGACGCGGCCGGACCGGCGCCCGCCAGCGCAGCGCCCCCGTCGGCGGGGCACCATAGCGGATACCCCGGAACACCGCGCCGCCGCCCGCGGTCGCCGCACCGCGGACCGGACCGTCATCGGTCGTGACAATCGGTCCGGCGGCCGCCAGCGCGAGAGCCAGCAGAACGCTCACCGCGGCAGGCCGGCGGGGGCAGTGCGCGCCAGCGCATCGCGAATCGCCACTTCGGCGACGGGGGCCATTGCGGCATAGCCGCGTTCATTGGGGTGGACGCCGTCGACGGTAAATGCCGCGCGCTGCGCCGACACGTCGTGGAGCGCGGTCCAGTAATCGGCATAGGTCGCGCCGATCCGCGCGGCATAGCCCTTCAGCCAGAGGTTCATCCGCGCGATCTTGGACGACACTTCCAGTCCGGGACGCCATGGGAAATTGGCGGCGGGCGGGATCGACGCGAGGATCACGCGGATCCCGTTCGCGCGCGCGAGGTCGCACATCATCATGATGTTGGCCTGCGTCTGTTCCAGCGTCATCGGCCCTGTGTTGCTGGCGATGTCGTTGGTGCCGCCCATGATCTGCACCACGGCAGGGTGCAGGTCGATCACGTCCTGCCGGAAGCGCAGTACCATCTGCGGCGTGGTCTGTCCGCCGATCCCGCGATCGATCCGGTCGGGGCCGAAGAACCCGGGAACCTTGTCGAACCACCCCTGCGTGATGGAATCGCCGATGAAAACAACGCGCTTGCGGGTGTCGGACGGCGGAATCGCGGCATTCGCCTGCTGGTAGCGCCCGAGCCATGCCCAGTCCTGATGCAGCCGCTGCTCGGGGTCCTGCGCCGGGGTGGCCTTGTCGGCCGCCGGGGTCTGCGCCTGGCTCGCGTTGGCCATTGGCAACAAGGCGGAGAGCAGTAGCATCGCATGGCGCATTAGCGGGGCTCCATCATCCGGGCGTGCATCGCATCGAGTGCGACGCCCTTGGTTTCGGGGAAAAATAGCAGCACGACGACGTATTGCACCGCCATTGCAACCGCAAAGATCACGAACGGCGCGCCCGCCGACCAGGCGACGAGCACTGGAAACACCCCGGCGATCGCGGCGTTCATCAACCAGTGCGTGCTCGCGCCGAGGCCACTGCCGCGCGCGCGCGCCGCGCTCGGGAAGATCTCGGACAGATAGACCCAGATGACCGCGCCCTGGCTGGTCGCGAAAAAGGCGATGAAGCCGACCAGCGCGGGCAGCAGCGCAGCGTTGCCGATCCGCCCGAACAGTACCAGCGCGGCGACCGACAGGCACACCGTCATCCCCGCCGCGCCGGAGGCGAGCAACGTCCGCCGCCCGACCCGGTCGATCAGCGCCATGCCGACCAGCGTGAACAGCAGGTTGGCGGCACCGATCAGGATCGCCTGCCGATCGGGCGACAGGCTTCCTGCCTTGGCGAAGATGTCGTTGAGATAATAGAGGACCGCATTGATCCCGGCGAGCTGGTTGAACATCGCGGTCGCCACCGCGAGCAGGATCGGCTTGCGATGCTTGCGCCACGACAGGGCTTCGCCGGGTTCGTCCTGCCGAAGCGCTGTCTCGACCGAGGTGATCTCGGCGGACGCCTCCGCCGCGGTCAGGCCGATCCGCACCATCGCGGCGCGGGCGTCGTCGAGGCGTCCCGACAGGATCAGCCAGCGCGGGCTGTCCGGAATGCGCGCGAGCAGGACCAGGAACAGGATCGCTGGCGCCGCGGTGACGCCGAGCTTCCAGCGCCATGCGGCCTCGCCGACCAACGACCCGACGACCGCGTTGCTGAGATAGGCCACCAGGATTCCCGTGACGATCGCGAGCTGGAACAGCCCGACCAGCATTCCACGCCGGGCAGGGGGCGCGATCTCGGCAATGTAGACGGGGGCGAGGACCGAGGATCCCCCGATCGCGAGCCCGCAGGCAAACCGGAAGGCGAGGAACGCGCTCCAGTCGGTGACCAGTGCGCAGCCGATGCCTGCGATGACATAGAGGATGCCCAGCAGCCCCAGCACGCGGCGGCTGCCGTAGCGATCCCCCGGCTTGCCGGTGAACAGCGCCCCGACCAGCGTCCCCCACAGCGCGGCGGAAACGGTGACCCCCAGCGTTTCCGGGGTAAGCCAGTAGATCCGCGTGAGGTCGCCGGTGACGCCCGCGATGACCGCAGTGTCGAACCCGAACAACAGCCCGGCGAGCGCGGCAGTGCCGATGCTCGCCGCCAGGACCCCGCGCCCGCTCACCGCAGTGCCGTGCTCGACGCGGCGACGTTCCAGCCGCGCAGCGTGACGCTCGGGGTCGCGGCCTTGCCGGTCGGGTAGCGGATCTCGACCGCGCGAGTTTCACCCGGCAGCAGCGACACGTAATTGTCGGTGAAATAGGCGGGCAGGACCTGGCTGCCGTCTGCATTCAGCACCGTCAGCTTGGTCTCGATCGCCGGGGTCTGGCTCGGGTTGGTCAGCGTTACCGTCGCGACGGTTTCGGCACCGTCGACCCGGCTGCTCGCGGTGGACTGGAGCGTGACCGGGGCGAGCGTGTTGAGCGCCTGGAACTGCGCGTCGTTGGCAGCCTGCCAATAGAGGTTGGTCGAAAGAACCTTGCCGCCAGCGTCGCGCGCTTCCAGCCGGACCAGCGCGACGCCCTTCGCCAGGATCGGCGCGAGGTCGAGCGTGAACGCCGCGTTGGCGGTTTCGGCGGTCGCGGTCAGCGTGGTGCGCTTCTCGGCAAGCACGCGGTTGTCGAGGCTGACGACCTTCGCCGCCACGGTCACACCGCGCAGGTCGCCGACCCGGTTGTTGACCAGCACGACCTTGTAATCGGGCAGGTTCATCTGGACGTGGACAGGCTCCGACGCCTTCTTGACGCCGTAGAAGGACGCTTGCGTGTCATAGTCGGAAGAGAACATCTGCCATGCCGAGGACGGCCAGGCAGGCTGCGTCATCCACAGCATCCGCCCGCTGTTCTGCGTCCACAGCCCGGCGTTCATCCCCTCGAAGATCGCGCGGTAGGATTCGTACTGCATCATCTGCGCCTTGCGCTCGAAGTCCTCGAGGCTGGTGCCGGGGCCGAAACGCGTGGCGAGCGCGTTCATGTAGCTCGTCACGGCGCCGTTCCCGGTCTGATGCCAGTCGTGATACGCCCAGCTGTCGCTGATCGGCCAGCGGTCCGCCGCCGGGATCGCGCGCTTCCACGCTTCCAGCGTCGGGAGCGACGGCGTGCCGCTCTCGACTGAGAAGCCCTTGGCGTGCTCGGTGAAATATTCGACCGGCGGGCGCCAGTTGTACGGCCCGCTGTTCTGCAGGTTCACGCGGTTGGACGACCCCATATAGATACGCGTGCCGTCCTCCTGGTGGATCAGCGCCTGCAGCCCTTCGTTGAGGATCGGCTGCGGCACGCCCTCGTTGCGGCCAAACCACACGACGATCGAGGGGTGGTTGCGGTAGCGTTTCACCACGTCGGTCGCGTTCTTAAGGAACAGCGCGGGGTCCTGCGCCTCGATGTTGTAATCCTGCGTCGATTCCCAAAAATCGTTGAGGATCATCAAACCGTATTCGTCGGCCAGATCGTAGAACGTATCCTCGGTATTCTGCCCGACCCAGTTGCGGATGATGTTCATATGGGCGTCCTGGTGGAGACGGAAGAACGGCTCCAGCCGGGCGCGGTCGACCCGCTTCATGAAGTCGTCCATGCCGATGTTGCCACCACGCGCCGCGATCCGCACGCCGTTTACGCGGATCACGAGATACGGCGTCAACCCGTCCTCATTCGTGATCTGGCGCACCGCGGGCGAGGTTTCCGCGCCCGGGACCAGCGAGGCAGCCCAGCCGTCCTTGATCTTGTGGATCCCGGTGTGGCTGCCATCGACGATCTGCTGGCCGAGCGCGCGTGCCTTGCTCAGGTCGATCCCGACGCGTTCGAGCGTGCCCTTCTGGTCCATCAGCGAGATGTCGTAGGTGACCTGCCGCATCCCGAAGCGCAGCCGCCGCGTGTCGCTCGGCTGGCCCGCGACGCTGCTCGTCAGCGTCAGGTCGTGCAGCGCGGGCGCGCCATAGCCGTTGGGCCACCACAGCTTGGGGTTGCGGACCGACAGTTGCCTGAACTCGGACGGACGCAACACGACGTCGCTGCTCTGACCGGGTGCGAGCGTCACCGATTTCTCGACCGCAACATCGTCGAACGCGGCGCGCACGACGGTCGTGACCGGCTGGGCCGACGCGTTCGAGACGGGCACAGTGATCTCGACATCGGCAACGCTGTTGTCCGCGCGCGGCAGTGTCGTGACGACGTGTGGATCCCCCAGCGTCGCGACACCGGTCGCAGCCAGCGTCACGCCGCGCCACAGACCGGTGTTGCGGTCGCGGATGGTCGGGATCCAGTCCCAGCCCTCGGCCGCGCCGAAGGTCGGTCCGTCGAGCATCATCATCCCGCCATTCTCGCCGACGCCCGCAGTCAGCGATTCCTCCTGCGCGATGCCGGGATGCGGGGCGGGCGAGACCTTCACCGCGATCGCGTTGCGACCGGGGAGGAGCTTGCCCGTCACGTCAAACTGGCCGCGGATGAACGCGCCCTTCATCGTACCGATCACCTGGCCATTCAGCCACACCTCGGCGGCATAGTTGACGCCGTTCAAGGCCAGTTGCTGACGCTTGCCTGCGGCGTCGGTGGGGACGTCGAATTCGGTGCGATACCAATAGTCCTGCCGCGCCAGCCGCTCTGGAATGGCGAGGTTGTTGAGACCATGCGCGGGATCGGGATAGACGCCGCGATCAACCAGCGTCGTCAGCACGGTGCCGGGCACGGTCGCGGCATACCAGCCGCGTGTGTCGAACCCGGCACGGCTCAGCGTCGCGCCCGGCGCGCTGACCCTCGGCGCTTCGGCGAGGCGCCAGCCGTTGACGTCCCATTGCCCGGGACCGGTCGCGACGATCGCCGCGGTCGTCGGCTCGGGCTTGACGACCGGGGCGTCGAACGGCACCTTCGATTTTGGAAGCGTCGCGGCATCCTGCGGCGCGGTCTGGCCATACATCTGGCGGACCTGCACCGGCCAGCTCGGGCTGCCCTGCTGGAAGGCGATCAGCGCTGGGTCGGGCCGACGCATCGCCGCGGCCTTCAGCGTCTGCGCGTCGCTTGCGCCGGCGACCAACCTGAAGTCCGCCACGCGACCGGCGAAGACCGGGTCGCCCGAGCGGGGCGCGAGGGTTGCGACCGGAGACACGGGCGCGGCGGTCATCTTGCGCTGTGCGACCGGCTTGCCGTCGACGAACAATCGCGCGGTCGTCCCGTCGAAGCTGGCCGCGAGGTGATGCCACCCGACAGGCGCCAGTCGCGCCGGCGCGGTGAGCGTTCCGCCCTCGGTAACGAGGCTTGGGCGTCCGGCGTCGAGCGCCAGGAAGCGGCGTGGCCCTGTCGCGGGGTCGCCGAAGCCACCGACCAATGCGCGCCCGGTTGGAAGCGCGGTGGGCGCGACCCATGCGGACAGCGTCCAGGTTGGCGCAGCGATCGTCGTGGCGTCGGTGCCACCGATCCGGCTGGTGACGGCGTCGCCACCTGCGGGCAGGTCGGCGTTGATCGGCCCGTAGGTTTGCGCGCGTGCGGTTGCCGCGGTTGCCAGCAACGCAACGAGTATCGCGCCTGCGTGTGTCTTGCCCATCGATCGCCTCCCAACAGTGCCGATCCCGTCGGCTTGATGGATCAAAAGCACAGAGGCGGCGGAATGCCAAATCAATTTTGTTTAATTGCGACAGGTAAGCGTGACCTCAGCCACCACATTGCGTCATCGGCACCGGGGCGGAATCGATCTTCACGTCCGAGAGCGACAGGGCCAGAGCACCGTCGGTGGCGAGCACGAAGGGCGCGCTGACGTGCGCCATGTCGACCCCGCGTGTCGCGAAACATTGCAGCGGGACAATCACCTGCTGCCACACCCCCGGCTTCGCCGGCGCAAGTATCGCGCCGATCGGGACGGTGACGGCCTTGCCGTCGTTGCTGATCATCCCGAGCCGGACGGTGGCGCTGGAGGCGCGGTCGACGCGGACGTCGACGACTAGGCTCAGTTCGCCATTGCTCTCGCGCGTCA
This sequence comes from Sphingomonas sp. TREG-RG-20F-R18-01, assembly GCF_022662475.1. Taxonomy (GTDB): domain Bacteria; phylum Pseudomonadota; class Alphaproteobacteria; order Sphingomonadales; family Sphingomonadaceae; genus Sphingomonas. The sequence goes on along the minus strand of NZ_JAKNQQ010000013.1, from coordinate 46,382 downwards.
GGTCGATCGGACGGTCGGTCTCGACCCGCGCCTCGGCCGGGCCGCCCGTCCACACGAAGGCGCGCGCATCCTCCTGCCGCCGCCGGTCGACCGCGGAGGCGGTCAGCCGCCTGGTGGCGGTCGTCGCGGTCACGCCGAGCAGCCGGACCTTCGACTGGCCGGGCTCGACCAGCGCTAGCGACCAGCCCTCGGGAACGCGCCCCTTACCGAACACCGTGCCGTTGAAGGCCGAGGCAAGGCCCGCCGGGCGCGCCTCGTCGAGGGTCGCGACGATGCCAGGGCGTGCGTAGCTCAGGCCGTAGCCGAGCGCGAACAGCGGATCGTAGCCGGGGTCCGAGCGATTGAGGACATATTGATCGGGGCGCTTGGGCCAGGAAAAGCTGAGCTTGCCGCGAAAATCGCTGCCGATGCTGCCGTCCTTCTTGCGGAACAGCACATCGGCAATGCCACCGCCCTCGCTGCCCGGCAGAAATGCCGCGACGAACGCATCCGAAGCGTTGAGTTCGGCATTCACCCACAGCGGGCGGCCCGACAGGAACACTGCGACCACAGGCACGCCCGCCGCCTTCAGCTTGCGCAGCAGCGCGAGGTCGGACTTGTCGTCGGGGCTGTAATCGAGCGTCGGGCGGTCCCCCTTGAACTCGGCATAGGGTTGCTCACCGAACACGACGATCGCGGCGTCGGGCTTGCTCGCGAAGCTGCCGTCGACCGACAAGGTCGCGGTCCCGCCAGCGGCCTTGACCGCGGCGTCGATCCCCGACCAGATCGATTGCGCATTGGGGAAATTGGCGTTGGTCGTCCCGCCGCCCTGCCACGTCAGCGACCAGCCACCGGCCTGCTGCGGGATATTGTCCGCGCCGCCGCCGGCGACGAGGATGTTGGCAGACGGCTTGAGCGGCAGCACGCCGCCCGCATTCTTGAGCAACACGAGCGATTCCCGAACCGCACGCCGGGCGATCGCGCGATGCTCGGCCGCCCCGATCAGCGCCATCTTGCCCGCGAGCGCCCGCGACGAGGGGCGTCCACGGTCGAACGTGCCGGCGCGGATCTTGACGCGAAGGATACGGCGCACGGCATCGTCGAGTCGTGCTGCGGGGATTTCACCCGACTGCGCCTGTTTGAGCGTGTTGGCGTACAGCGTCTTCCACGCGCTTCCCGAATACATGAACATGTCGAGCCCGGCGTTGATCGCGGCGGCGCAGCTCTCATTGGAACAGCCGTCTACCTGGCCGTGACCGTTCCAGTCCCCGACGACGAAGCCGTCGAAGTGGAGCCGGTCCTTCAGCACCCCCGTCAGCAGGCTCTTGTTGCCGTGCATCTTCGCGCCGTTCCAGCTCGAGAAGCTCGCCATCACCGATTGCGTCCCCGCCTCGATCGCGGCGGGATAGCCACCAAGGTGGATGTCGCGCAAGACCGTCTCGGGGACGCGCGCATCGCCCTGGTCGCGACCGCCGGTGCCGCCGTCGCCGAGGAAGTGCTTCGTCGTCGCGATCACATGGTCGGGCGCGAGGAAATCCCGGTTGCCGACCTTGCCCTGCACGCCCTCGATCACCGCACCGGCATAATCGGCGGGGATCGTCGGTTCTTCGGAATAGCTTTCATAGGTCCGCCCCCAGCGATCGTCGCGAACGACCGCGAGCGTGGGGGCGAACGTCCAGTCGATCCCGGCGGCGGCGGTCTCGATCGCGGTGACGTGGCCGATCTCGCGCATCAGGTCGCGATCATGCGCCGCGCCGAGCCCGATATTGTGCGGAAACAGCGTCGCGCCGGGGATGTTGTTGTTGCCATGCACCGCGTCGGTGCCCCAGATCACCGGGATGACCGGGCGACCATCGGTGCGCGCGACCGAGGCGTCGTAGAAGGCGTCCGCCAGCTTGAGCCACTCGACCGGCGGGGCGAGATCGTCGCCATTGGGCCCGGCATTCCCCCCGTTGAGGATCGATCCGAGCTTGTAGGTACGCAGGTCCGCGGGGGTTATGCTTGCGATGTCGACCTGGATAAGCTGGCCGACCTTGTCCTCAAGCGTCATCCGCCGGAGGATTGCATCGATCCGCGCCTCGACCTTGGCATCCCGCAACGGCCGGGCATTGGCGGTTGGCCAGATTTCCGGGTGCGCGACCGCGGATAGCGGCGCTAGCGCCACGGGTGCTGGCGACGTCGCGGGAACCGCAGCAAGCGGCGCGACTGCCGCCTGAACCAGCAATGCGACCTTGATCGAAGACAAACCGGCAGCCATCAAACTCTCCCCAGGCTGGTCGAACACGACCGCTCTTCTGCGTTACGTCCACCGTTGCGACACGACATAACGAAAATCAATTGACGAATTTGGTGGTGAGAGCCGTTCGACACCCTTGTGTATCGGCGAACACCGACACGTGCCGCGAAACTAGGATTTTCCCGGCGGCACAACCGCTTTCCGCCAATCCGGACTTCGTGCCGAACGATCCGACCGCAGATCCGGGACGTGACACCAAAATCCCACGCAATTTTATAAAACCACAAATTGCATTATTTAATCGTTGACGCACATCGACACATGGTGGAATTGTTCGGGTCTCGGAGACGACGGTAAGTCGCGAACGCGGTCAGGGGAGGGGGAGCAGGCACGGCCTGTGCCGCAGTTTTCTCCATACCCGTGGATCGCCGCCAAGCCGCGGTCCGCCGAATCAGGGTTGGAGAGGATTGGGAATGATTTTGAAATTTGGGCATAAGGCGTCCTTGCTGATCGCCGTTTCCGGGTCGGCATTGCTGACCGGCACCGCGGCGTACGCGCAGCAGAGTGGAACCACGCAGGGCGTTCTCGCGAACGCGCCGACCGCGCAGGCGGCATCGCCCTCGGCCGCAGCGGCCGATCAGGCCGGTACGGCGAGCGATCCCGTCGCGGTCGTGGCGACCGCCGACGACAATACGCCACCGGCCGACATCGTCGTCACCGGCATTCGCGGCGCCCAGCAGCGCGCGGTCAACCTCAAGCGCTCGGCCGGGTCGGTCACCGACTCGATCTCGGCCGAGGACATCGGCAAGCTCCCCGACGTCACGATCTCGGATTCGCTCCAGCGCATCCCGGGCGTCCAGATCCGCCGGGACGCGGGCGAGGGCGCGGCGATCAACATCCGCGGCCTGCCGCAGGTGACGACGCTGCTCAACGGCGAAGCGTATCTCGGCGCGCAGTCGATCACGACGATCCAGCCGAACTTCAACGACATCCCCTCGCAGCTGTTCGCAGGCGCGGACGTCATCAAGTCGAGCACCGCCGACCTGCTCAACGCGGGCATCACCGGCACGGTCAACCTCCGCACCCGCCGTCCGATGGACCTCAAGCGCGGCTTCACCGTCGCTGCTGCGGCCGAAGGGTCGTATGGCGACAAGGCGAAGGAGCTCGACAAAAGCTTCAACGGGCTCGTCGCTTATCATGGCGAGCGGTTCGGCCTGCTCGTGTCCGGGGCCTATTCGAACCTGCACCTGTCGAACTCGCACAACGGGATCCAGGAAGGCTACGGCGTCGGGCTGCACAACGAGCAGTTCAACACCGCCGCCAATCCGACCGGCGACGTCGACACGTCGAACGGCTTCTCGCCCGCCGGCCGTCCGCGCGGCACGGTCGTCGGCAGCGGTCGCGACGTGAATGGCAACGGCATCGCGAACGACATCTTCCTGACGCCGCAGGCGTTCACCGCGTGGAACAAGATCAACCAGCGCGAGCGCATCGGCCTCAACGCCTCGGCGCAGTGGGAAATCAGCGATCAGCTGACGCTCGTCGCGGACGCGTTCTTCACGCAGCAGAACGAGCACGATCGCACCGCCGGCATCCAGATGCAGAACGTCAACTGGCAGGCGGGCGAAGCCCTCCCGACGGGGTCGCGCAACACCGGTGCGCAGATCACCCAGACCAGCAACGGCATCTCGCGCGCATACGATCTCTATTCGACGCAAGTCTATGACTATGCGCTCGGAAACTTCGATTCCTATTCGCAGAACGATCACTACAAGTCGCAGTCGCAGAACTACAACGCCGAGCTGAAGTACGACAATGGCAGCGGCTTCAAGGCCAGCCTGCGCGGCATCTACGGCAAGGCCTATTCGAATTACGATCAGAGCTACCTGCAGTTCAGCGTCAGCAACGGCGCGCAGTGGCAGCCGGGCGGGATCGGGCGCTATCCGACCGGGAACGTCGCGTTCAACCCGGGCGGCTATGTCGTCAACACCATCGCAGGGACGGCATCGCTCCCCGCGCAGGTCAACTTCTCCGGCAGCCAGCCGGTGTTCACGCTGCCGTCGCAGCTGACCACGCTTCTCAGTAACATCAACAACTACTCGATGAAGACGACCTCGTCGGAAGGCAATTATCGCCGCAACGGCGACCTCAAGCTGATCCGTGGCGACGTGTCGTATGAAGCCAATGATGCGGTCAGCTTCAGCGCGGGCGGGCGGTACAGCGAGCGGTCGGTCAACGACTTCGAGTTCGATCGCGCCGCGCCGCTCTACGCGGGGCAGGCGTCGCGCGCTGGCGGCTGCCTGGTCAAGTGGAAGGCGTTCGACGTTCCGCTCAGCGACCCGAGCTGCTCCGCTGGGCCGGTCGGCGGGTATTACACCGCGGGGCAGGTCCGCAACGCAAGCAACGCGATCTTCAACAACCAGGTCAAGCAGTACAACCTTCCGGGGGCGGGCCTTCCGGGGATCTACGTGCTCAACCCAGGTGCGATGGACAATGCACTCGCGTTCCAGAACAGCTTCTACCCGGGCAATGTCGAGGTGCAGAACCCCGGTGCCTCGTTCAACGTCGGCGTGAAGCAGATCTCGGGCTATGTGCAGATGAACGTGAAGGGCGATGTCTTCGGCATCCCCGTGTCGGGCAATGCCGGCGTCAAGATCATCAACACCAAGCTCGACATCATCCAGTTCGTCACCGGTTCGCCACAGCCCTACGGTCTGGCCAACCTCAGCAACGGCATCGTCGAGACGAAGCGCAACTTCACCGATTACCTGCCCGCCTTCAATCTCGCGTTCGACCTGCAGCGCAATCTGAAGCTGCGCGTTGCGTTCAGCCAGACGATGACGCTGCTCGATCTCAACCAGTGGGGCGGGGGGCTCAACCCGAACTATGCGATCGACACGACCAATGCCGGGTCGCCCGTCTTCCGTGTGACCGGCGGCAGCTCGAACGGCAACCCGCAACTCGATCCGTGGCGCGCCACCAACGTCGAGGGCTCACTCGAATATTACATCGGGCGGAGCAGCCTGCTGAGCTTCGGTGCCTTCTACATTGACGTCGCCAGCTTCATCCAGTCGGGGACGGTCACGCGCAGCGATCTGCCCGACAATGACGGCATCGTGCGTGGGCGCACGGTGTTCATCACCACGCCCGTGCAGGGCCAAGGCGGGACGCTCAAGGGCGTCGAAGCTGGCTGGAAACAGTCGTTCAGCGATCTCGGCTTCATGCCGCGGCTGCTGACCAACTTCGGCATCGACGCGAACATCACCTATTCGCCGTCGGACTCGGGCCAGACCGATCTGGCGGGTGCGTCGATCCCGTTCCAGGACAATTCGAAGATCCAGACCAACCTCGCGGGCTTCTACCAGGACGGGCATTTCCAGGCGCGCGTTGCCTGGAACTATCGTTCGAAGCGCGCGGTGCAGTCGGACTTCAGCGGCATCAAGGGGCTGGAGCTGTATCAGTCGCCGACCAACTACATCGACGCGTCGCTCAGCTACGACGTCAATTCGCACATCACCTTCTACGCGCAGGGCTCGAACCTAGGCGGCGAATATGAGAAATACTACCTCACCTTCCCCGACCAGAAGGCCTACAACAACATCTACGAGCGCCGCTTCACCGGTGGCGTGCGCGTCAAGTTCTGATGCGCCCGGGGGCGGTCTGACCGTCCCGGCGTCCGTCCGCTCCATTTGGGGCGGGCGGACGCCGAACCTTTGGGCAACGCGGTGGCGCGCACCGCGCTTGGGGAAGACGGATGACCGGACAGACGGAGCGGCTCCACGGCGAACGGGCGATCCGTTCGATCGTCATCGCGGGCGGCGGAACCGCCGGCTGGATGGCCGCGGCGATGCTCGCGCGCAGGCTCGAAAAGCAGCCGGTGCAGATCACGGTGATCGAATCCAGCACGATCGGCACCGTCGGCGTCGGCGAGGCGACCGTTCCCGGCATCCGCGACTTCTTCCGCGAGCTCGGCGTGACCGAACGCGAGGTGATGGCGGCGACCAAGGGCACGGCGAAGCTCGGGATCGAATTCGTCGACTGGAAGCGCACGGGGCACAGCTTCTTTCACCCGTTCGGGCTGTACGGGATGCGGTCGCGCGGCGTCGCCTTTCACCACTATTGGCAGAAACTGCGCAGTGCGGGCGATCCGGTCGAACTCGCCGATTACTGTCTCGCGACCGTCATGGCGAAGCACAATCTATTCATGCTGCCGACCGACCGGCCGGTCCACGACCTGTTGTTCTTCGACTGGGCGGTGCATTTCGATGCCGGGCTGTTCGCCCAGTTTCTCGCGGCCCGTGCGGTGGCGGGCGGGGTTCGCCGGGTCGACGCGACGATCACCAACGTGCGGATCAATGGCGAGACCGGGTTGGTCGACGGGGTCGATACCGCGTGCGGCAAGGCAATCGACGGCGATCTGTTCATCGATTGCACCGGGTTCCGCTCGCTGCTGCTCGGTGCGGCGCTCGGGAGCGGCTATGAGGACTGGAGCAACCTGCTACCGTGCGACCGTGCGGTGGCCATCCCGTGCGAGCGGGCGGGGCCGCTCACCCCGTTCACGCGCAGCACCGCGTTTGCGCAAGGGTGGCAGTGGCGGATCCCGCTCCAGCATCGCGTCGGCAATGGGCTGGTCTATGCGAGCCGCCATCTGTCCGACGACGCGGCGATCGACACGCTCCGATCGCGGCTCGAGGGCGCGCCGCTGGCGGAGCCAAACCTGATCCGTTTCCGCACCGGGCACCGGCGCGATTTCTGGCGGGGCAATTGCATCGGGCTCGGGCTCGCGGCGGGGTTCATGGAACCGCTGGAGTCGACCAGCATCACGCTGATCCAGACCGGGATCGAAAAATTGCTCGCGCTGTTTCCCGACCGGGATTTCGATCCGGCGCTGGCAAGCGAATACAACCGTTCGACCACGCTCGAATACGAACGGATCCGCGATTTCCTGCTGCTCCATTATTGGGCGAACGACCGGCGCGGCGAGCCGATGTGGGATCAATGCCGCGATACCGCCTTGCCTGAGGCGCTCGCGCACAAGCTGCGGCTGTTCCGCGCGAACGGCAGCCTGGTCCGGTACGAATGGGAATCGTTTCACGATCCGAGCTGGTTATCGATGTATGCGGGCTTCGACATCGCGGCGCGGTCGCACGACCGGGCGGCCGATTATTTCTCGGTCCAGGATCTGCAATCCGCGCTGGCGCGGATGCGCGAGTCGATCGGCAAGGCCGTCGCGCTGGCGGAGCCGCATGATGCGTTCCTGCGGACTTATGGTGTAGGGTGACGGTAGTCGGACCGGACGGCGGCGCGAGGGCGATGCGGTGCCCGATGCTGCCCGGGGGCGGCATCGGGGCGTGGGGGAGATGATGGTGCAGGGAGCGGGTGGTATCTTGGATCTTTCGGACTTTGGCCCCGCTGGCGCCGGCGTGACCGCGAGCGATCGTGCCGCCCGGCTTGGTACCAGCCTGTCGGGGACCAATCTCGTGCGCGCGGGGGATTACAACCAGCGGGTCGTCCTTCAGGTGATCCGCAAGAACCCGGACATCACCCGCACTGAAATCGCGACGATGACCGGGCTGACCGCGCCGACCATCGCCAACATCACCGCGCGTTTGTTCGAGAGCGACCTGGTGGTGGAATCGGGTCGCCGCATGGGCGGACGTGGCCAGCCTGCGACGCGGCTGCGGATCAACCCGGACGGGTGTTTTGCGATCGGACTCAACGTTGACCGCGACCACGTGACGCTGGTCTCGCTGGATCTTGCCGGCACCGTCCGCTCGCGGCTCACGCGGCAGATTGCCTTCGCGATGCCCGACGACGTCGTCGCGATCGTTCGCGAAGGGCTCGGCGAGATCCAGCGTAGCGGCGCGCTGCGGGAGGATCGGATCCTCGGCATGGGGGTCGCGGTGCCCGACGATCTCGGCCGGGTCGCGCTGCCGCATCGCCCCGCCAATTACGAAATGTGGAGCGAGGTCGATCTGCCGACGCTGCTCGGCGGGATCGTGCCCTTGTCGATCCACGTCGACAATGATGCCGCCGCCGCCGCCATCGGCGAAGCGCAATTCGGCGGCGGCCTCGACCATGAGAGCTTCTTCTACATCCTCGTCAGCGCCGGCCTCGGCGGCGGGCTGGTCGTCGATGGCGCGTATTACCGGGGCGCGAATGCGCGCAGCGGCGAGATCGGGTTCCTCCCGTTGCACCGCAATGACCCCGGCGGGCAGGTGTTGCAGGACGTCGTCTCGCTCTCCTCCCTGTCCGCACGGATCGAACGCGCGGGGGTCTCGCTCGACGGGGTCGATCCGACGATCGCATTCCCGGATGCCGCAAGGCCGTACATCGATGGCTGGATCGACGATGCGGCCGATGCGCTGGTCCCCCCGCTGACCGCGGTCAACTGCCTGATCAACCCCGCGGTCGTCCTGATCGGGGGGCGGCTGCCCGACGAGATCCTCGATCGGCTCGCCGAAACGAGCAACCGCAAATTGCGCGCGATGGCCCCCAATCTCCCCGCGCTCGCGCCGATGGCGCGCGCGACGCTCTCACGCGATGCGCCCGCCGTCGGCGCGGCGATCCTTCCGTTCCTCGACCGGATCTTGCCATCGGATTCGATCCTCATCAAAAGCTAAGCGACTATTATAGAAATTGACTTTAATTATTGACGGGGTAGGATAGCCGTAGCGGTGCCGAACAGCGCGGACGCTCTTGGCGGGCGCTCCGTCGACCTTGGAAGGCATTTTGGTGGTGATACAGATCGGCGTCGATTTCGGCGGGACCAAGATCGAGGCTGCGGCGCTGAATGCCGCCGGACAGTATCTTGCGCAGACACGGATTCCTAATCCCGGCACCTACGATGCGGCGATTCGGGATGTCCGCGACCTGATCGCGGCGGTCGAGCGGGACGTCGGCGCCTCGGGGACGATTGGGATCGGGACGCCCGGGTCGATCAGCTCGCGCTCGGGGCTGATGCGCAATGCCAACTCGACCTACCTCAACGGCCGCAATTTCCGTCACGATCTCGAGCAGGCAATCGGGCGTGAGCTGCGCATCGCCAACGACGCCAATTGCATGGCCTTGTCCGAAGCCGTCGACGGGGCGGCCGCGGGGGCAAGGGTCGCCTTCGCGGTCATCATCGGGACCGGCGTCGGCGGCGGTCTGGTGATCGACGGCCAGATCGTCGAGGGTGCGCACGGGATTGGCGGGGAATGGGGGCATGTCCCGCTGCCGTGGATGACCGCGGCGGAATTCCCCGGACCGGCGTGCTGGTGCGGCCATTCGGGCTGCCTCGACATGCTGATTTCGGGAACGGGACTGCGCAAGGACCACGCGCTGCGCAGCGGCGAGACGCTCGATGGCCCCGCCATCGTCGCCCGGGCGCGGGACAGCGATGCGGTCGCGGTGGCGGCACTCGATGCCTATGTCAGCCGGCTCGGGCGCGCGATGGCGATGGTCGTAAACATGGTCGATCCCGACGTGTTCGTGATCGCGGGGGGCATGTCGAACGTCCCGGAAATCTATCCGGGCTTGCCCGACATCATCCGCAGCCACACCTTTGGCGGCGCATGGGAGGGGCGGATCGTCCCCGCCAAATGGGGGGATGCTTCCGGCGTGCGCGGGGCCGCCCGCCTGTGGGCGCGGTAACGGCCGGAGCCGCACCGAACCGCCGGGTACCCCTGTCAAGACGGTTTCACATTTCGCGCCGAAACATGTGGTTTTCCGCTCTAAGGTGAGACACTTGGCGACTGTCCTGGTGGTAGAGGACGATCCCAAGTCGGCCGACGCGATCTGTTCGATCCTTGCCGACAAAGGCCTGTCAATGGTGGCGGTCCAAACCGGAACCAACGCCGTGCTGCGTGCCACGGAACGGGCGTTCGACGCGATCGTGCTCGACCGCATGTTGCCCGGCGGGATCGACGGCATCGGCGCGCTCGACCTGATCCGCCGCAGCTTGGTCAGCACGCCGGTGCTCATCCTCAGCGCGCACTCCGCGGTCGAGGAACGCATTCGCGGCCTTCGCGCCGGCGGCGACGATGATCTCGCCAAGCCGTTCGAACCGCTCGGGCTTGCCGCCCGGGTCAACGCTCTGATCCAGCGCCGGGTGGCCGAGGCATCGGCGGTCCGGCTCGAGCACGGGCGCGTTGGCATCGATCTCATCGCACGCGAAGCCTGGATCGACGGCGTTCGGGTCGACCTGCAGCCACGCGAATTGCTGTTGCTCGAATATCTGCTGCGCCACCAGGGGCGCTCGGTCACGCGGGCGATGATCTTCGAGGATGTCTGGGGGTATCGCTACGACCAGCGGACCAATGTCATCGACGTGCATGTCACCCGGTTGCGCCGCAAGATCGAGCGTCCCGACCGCCCGGCGCTGATCGAGATGGTACGAGGAACGGGCTATGTCCTTCGCTGCGATTAAGCGTTGGCGGCGAAGTTCGAGCGCACGCTTCGCGACGATCTTCTTGCTGCTGTATGCCATACGGTGCGGACACCCGGCGCAAAGGTCACGACAGAGGTGGCTCGGCAAATCTGGACAGGCTGCTAAGTGGAGTTTCTGCCTGAAGGCGGCCAGCATGGCTGCCGAACAGGAGATGAGATGACGAAGCGAACACGCCGGAACCACAGCCCGGCCTTCAGGCGAAGGTAGCCTTGGCAGCGGTTAAGGGCTAGGAGACGTTGACCGAGTTGGCGCAGCAGTTCGACGTTCACCCGAACCAGATCACGATCTGGCGCGGCCAGCTGCTGGAAGGGGCGGCAGGGGTTTTCGGGTCGCAGAGCTATAACGAGCCGGCCGAGCCTGCGATCGACGTGAAGACGCTGCACGCTAAGATCGGCGAGTTGACGCTGGTGAACGATTTTTTGTCCGGGTCGCTCGGCAAGGGACTGTTGCCGAGCGCAAAACGATGATCGAGCGTTCGCACCCGCTGTCGGTGACACGGCAAGCGCGGGAGTTGGGGATCAGCCATGGCAGCGCCTATTATCTGCCACGTCCAACCTCGGCTGCCGACCTTGCCCTCATGCGGCGGATCGACGCGCTGCACATGGACTTCCCATTCGCGGGCAGCCGGATGCTGCGCAACCTACTTGCCGCCGAAGGCGTCAAGGTCGGCCGGCTGTGCGTCTCGACCCTGATGAAGAAGATGGCGATTGAGGCGATCTACCGGCGGCCAAACACTTCGAAGCCGGCGCCGGGGCACAAGATCTATCCGTATCTGCTGCGCAAGCTGGCGGTGGACGCGGCCCAATCAGGTGTGGGCGACCGACATCACGTACATCCCGATGGCGCGTGGCTTCGTCTATCTGATCGCCATCGTTGACTGGTTCAGCCGGCGGGTACTCAGCTGGCGGCTGTCGATCACGCTGAAGACCGATTTCTGCATCGAAGCCTTGGAGGAAGCGCTAACGCGCTTCGGGGCGCCGGAAATCTTCAACACCTATCAGGGCAGCCAATTCACCAGCATGGCGTTCACCGCCGTCCTGCACCGTGAGAAAATCGCGATCAGCATGGATGGCCGCGGCGTCTGGCGCGACAACGTGTTCGTCGAGCGGCTATGGCGCTCTGTGAAATACGAGGAGGTCTACCTGTGGGCCTATGGCTCGGTCAGCGACGCCCGCGCCTAGATCGGCCGCTATCTGACGTTCTACAATGAAAGGCGCCCGCACGCGTCGCTTGACGCAGGACACCCGATCACGTCTACTTTAACCAGCCGCTTCTCGCAGCGGCATGAACCGGCGGACGCTCCACTTAGCAATCGTGCCGAGCTGTTCAAAAGAACCGTGCCACCTCTCGGTTCTGGAGGACTTGTGTCCTTCATACCCCGGCTATCACCTCTTTTATACTAGTCGGCGCCAACCGTCGGCCGCTTTCACAGCAATAATCGAAGGGTTGCGGTTCAGGCACTGATTGCGACTCCCATCGTGGCCGGGATGAACGTATGTCCGTTTCCGAGGAATGCTCAATCCGTTTTGAACGGCGACGTTTGGGTCAATTTGGGTAACCGCCACCGACCGCGATAACTCCATCTCGATATGCTGGACGCGCCTTGATTGCGAGTGTGCCGTGATCGGCATCGTAAAGCACGTCATAGGCGAAATAGGTAAGCAGGCCCGACCGGACCCGCACTCCTTCGACCCGCGGATCGGTGACAGAGCTGAACCGAGAGGCTTGCGCCCTACGCCCGACGATGAAGCGGACCCCCATCGCCTGTGGGCTAGCGGCATCCCCAAAGGTTAGGCGCCCGGTCGTGCCTTCGGCCCAGTCGCGATCAGCGCCATGATTGACGAGTTCGACCCCGGGAGCCCCGCTGTCGATCAGCGTCGGCGCGCAGATGGGCTTTCCGCCATCGCGTTGCAAACAGGCTCGGACTGCGTCGTTCGCGCGCGATCGATTCGCGTCCGCTAATGGCAGCGGCGTGAACCCGACGACTTGGTCGTCGCTCGGATTGAGGATCAAGCGCCCGCTCGAAGCTTCGCCGGGTCTCGGGAGTTCGATGATCCAGCGGTGTGCGCCAATCTCTCGAAAGGGATTGGGTAAGTCGGCGTCCGCCAAGCCGACTCCGAGGATCGCGCGAAACCCCTCGCCAGCAATGCCATTGCCCTGAATACCGAACGTGCGTCGATCGACATGGGCAGCAGGGCAATCGGGGCGGGCGACGCTACATCCGATCGTACGAATTGCTTGCCAGCGGCTGGCTTCGCGCAGGCCACCTACCGAAACCTCCGTACGAACCACAGGCCCTTCAAGAGTCGTTCCGACGGCGTAGCCGTACCGCTGTACCGGACCGACTTCCTTCATCGCTGCAGACTCGACGCCGCTTGGAAGCACGCGCAACCCGACCGAGCCGGTATCCAGACCGGCGTCGATGGGGTGACCATCAACCGCGATCGATACCACATAGCGCCGCGTTCCGTCGGAAAGGTCGACCTCGCGGATGGGAACCTCGACCGACGCCGTTTGGGTTTGGGCGGCGGCCGGAGCTGCTGCGAACTGCACACCGACTGCAAGGCAATTCAAAAGGAGTGCTGTTGTGTGTCGAGCCATCCGGCAATCCTTGGGCTATCGGAACAAGTGGATCAGGCGGGCTTGATCCCATATCTGGCGTAGGTTTCGTCGATCCGCGGGGACAGCAGGCGTGCCGCCGCGAGATCCCGCATCGCGGCGGCGCGATCGCCCAGGCGCGCGCGGACCACGCCGCGCATGAACAGGCTCTCGGCCGACGCCGGGCGCAGCGCGAGCGCCGCATCGAGATCCGACAGCGCATCGCCGAAGCGTGCCAGGCGGAAATAGACCATCGCGCGGCTGTCGAGCGCCGTCCCGGTATCCGCGCCACTAAGCTCGATCGAGCGGGTGCAGTCCGCCAAGGCGGTTTCGAGCGCTGTGTTGAGCGTCCCCTTGATCCAGCACCGCTGGTTGAAGAACGGGGCGCTCGCGGGCTTGGTCGTGATCGCCTCGTCCATGGTCGCGATCGCCCCGGTCTTGTCGCCACTGTTCGCGAGGATCTCGGCCTTGGTCTCGAGGAACTCGGGCCTTTCCACGCCGCCCTGGTCGATATGGTCCTGAACCAGCGCAAGTGCTTGATCCTTGCCACTGTGCAGCGACAACATTCGCGCCAGTTGCGCAATGATCGCGTGGGAGCCGGGGTCGAGGTCGAGCGCCGCCCGGAGATCGCCGACCGCTTCCTTGTCCTGCCCGAGCTGTTCTCGGACGAAGGCGCGCGCACGATACGAACTGCCCGATGCCTCGATCCCGATCGCCTTATCGAGATCGGCGAGGGCTCGCGGTCGCTCGAAGATCGCGGCGAAGAACGCCGCGCGCGCGACATACCGGCCGGCATCGTCGGGTTTGTCGGCGATATAGGTGGCGTACAACGCCTCGACACGGTCGAACCGGTGCGCGCGTTTGGATCCCTCGACCGCCGCCCACGGAGCGGGATAGTCGCGCACGGTGGCGACCCGGAGCGCGCGGTTCTGCGCCGCGGCGAGCCGCGCGCGCGTGGCCGGAATGTCCTGGGCCGCAATCTCGGCGCCCGATGATGCGACCTGTCGCTCGACGAGCACCGTTCCGCTCGCCAGCGTTGCCTGTCCGTGGACTTGGCGTCCGGCAATGTCGAGATCGACCGCCTGATCGCCTTCCAGCCCGAACGTCTTGCCGTCATCGGGCAAATGCAGCCGGAAGGTGGTGCGCTGCGTGTTGGGCTCGCCCGTGGAGACGGGCAGATCGCGCCAGGCGGGGCGCGAGCGATCGGGGGCGAACTGGATGTTCCCGACGCCATCGACGAGATTGAAGCGGTAAAGACGATCCTCGCGGCACCATGGCGGCACTGCCACCCCCTCGAGCGTCACGGTCGCGGATCCCGTCGCCGGATCGAAGGTGAAGCGGCGGGTGGCGACGATCCGGACACCGGGCACTTTCTGGGCCAATCCATCGAGCAATTTGTCGCGGTTTTCCTTGGGCGCTTGTGCGACCGCGGTGCGGAGCGCGTCGGCCAGGCCGCCGTGAAGCGTGATGGTCGTCGTGAAGGGGCCGGGCAGATCGATCCCGGCGCTGACGTCGAGGTCGAGCGTGGCGGTCTCGTCGGCGCGCGCGTGCGCGATGGCGGGTACGGGAAGGAGGTTGGCCCCGCCCGAGCGCACCGGCAGGACCCAATGGAGCGCAGGCACATCGGCGATGTCTTCGCGCGTGGTGCCACGCCCAGTGCCGTCGAGCCACAGCGTGTGGCTGGCGATCGTCGCGCGCACCAGCACGTGGTTGAACGCGGCCGCCGAGGGCAACCGCTCGGCGATCAGGCCGCCCGCGCCCAGGTTGGCCAGCACCGGTTCGGCTTCGATGCCGAGCCCGCGCAGCACGGCGAGAAGCAGCAGCGTCTTCGCCTTACAGTCGCCATAGCGCAGCTCCCAGGTGCGTGCCGGCGATTGCGGGACATAGTTACCGTTGTCCATGCCGCGGAACAGGTAGCGCACCTTGCCCTGGACCAAGGCGAGCCCGAGCGTTGCGCGGCGCATCGGATCGGCGTCGGCGGCGGCGATCGCGGCGATTTCACCGGCCAGCGGGCTGGCGGGGGGGACCAGCCCATCGGTGGCGTAGAGCGGTGCCATAACCCGCGAGACCGCGGCCCAGTCGGCGAAGCTGCTGGCCTCGACGATCGGCGGGCGGATGTAGCGCACGGGCACATCGCGCGGCAGCTCGGGCTGCTTGGGCAAAGGCAGCGCGAAGACCAGCTCGGTCCAGCCGCCCGCAGTGCTGACGGTGGGGTCCCCCCCGACCGGATACGCCTTCCAATGCACCGGCATCCCAGCGGGCCAGAGCAAGCGCGTGCGGGCGAAGCCGACCTTGACTGGCTGGTTGATCACCGGCGCAACCGTTTGGACATTGCCGCGCAGCGATGGATCGCGGGTCGTGACCGAATAGGCGACGTCGAGCACGTCGCCGATCTGCAGGCCTTCGACCGCCATCGTGGCGGTAAGCAGGCCGTTCAATTGCATCTGCTCGAGCTGCTGCTCGCGGCGCAGCACAGTGAAACGGCTGCCGCCCTTGAGCACATCGATCCGCGCGCCATTGCGCAGAATGTCAACGCGGTGGACGACGAGGTCGCCGTGATCGGGCAGCCAAGTCAGCTTCACCGTGCCGATCTGCGCCAGCGCCTGCGCCGACATGGCGCGGCTTGCGATTTCTCGGTAGTTCCACACCATGCCGTCGGCGAACCGCTGCTGGTTGTCCGCGATCAGCAGCACGGGGGCATCATCACCCGGGGCGGCGGCGTCGGGGGTCGGCGCAGGCTTCACCCAAGTTGGGGCAGCCTGGTACACCGGCGTTTCGGACGCGTCCGCCCGACCCGCGATCCCGATCAGCACGCCCATCACGATCCAGCGCTTCATCATGGCCCCCCAATGACACGCGTTTACCGCGCTATATCCCTGTCGAAACGTCGGTTGATGTGAGCCCGTCGTGCGTTTCGCAAAGCTCAAGCATCTCGATCTACGATCGGTCGGCTTGTATTTGGGAACCGGGAGCCTGCCTCAAGCCGTCGCATAGCCTTCAATACTGGCTTCTTTTTTATAAGCACATGAATAAAATGACATTTGTCACCGTGGTGCGTCGAGCGGTAACATTGAAAACTCAATCCGACGCGAGGACGTGATGCACGCACTGACGGCTATCCTCGTTCTCGGCGTGCTGTTGCTGTGCGGGCTGCGACAAATGCGCAAACGCACATCGATTGCGGTGTATGCGGAGCCGGAATTTCAGGTTGCGCCGCCGAACTTGACTCTTGGATACGATAATCTTTTGGCCGATCCGGACCAGGCGAACGCCGTCCATTCTTCCCCGATCTCGCCTGCTAGCGTGCAATCGGGCGCTCTCCGATATGTCCTCGAGGCGCCGCAGCATGGTCGCGCCGAGGATCGGGTGGGAGCCCTGCTCGACATTATGTCCGGCCCGGGAATCTGCACACCGCGCGGGACTTGATGCTGCAAAACCGCTCGCCTTCGCTCTTTCATGAGGATCTGACATGGCAT
The DNA here is from genome assembly GCF_022662475.1 of Sphingomonas sp. TREG-RG-20F-R18-01. Taxonomy (GTDB): domain Bacteria; phylum Pseudomonadota; class Alphaproteobacteria; order Sphingomonadales; family Sphingomonadaceae; genus Sphingomonas. The sequence continues at coordinate 29,662 of NZ_JAKNQQ010000013.1, read as the reverse complement.
TGACCCGGCAAGTCATCAGCACACTCCGCAACGACGGCACCGATGCGCTCGGCACACGTACCGTCGCCATGAAGGTCGGCGATGCGAGCATCGTCTCGGGCTCGCTGCTTACTGTCGAGAGCAATCACTTCTGCGTTCTCAAGTCCCGCGGCGCTGTCCTAAACGTTTACGATACTGGGCAATACGCGTTGGAAACACCCAACGCGCCGATTTTGGGATCGATCGCGCAGGGCTTCTTCGGCGGCAATTCGCCCTGGCAATATGAAGTCATATACATCAATCGCTCAAAGCTGCTGGTCCGCAACGAAGGGATCGCGACGTCTGCGGAAATGGCCGAGATGTCCTATGTCGTGGATTATTACATCCATATCGATTCAAAGGAGGAGGCGCTCGATCTCATCACGCACATGCCGTTCGCCGGCATCCAGATCGATACCGCTGAAATCGCTGAATATGCCGGGCCCGCGATCGAGCAGGCGATCAACCAGGTCATCCAGGTGACGAAGATGGAACACATCAACGAGCGCATCAACGGCGTGCGCGAGTTGGTGAAACAACATCTTGGCGACTTCCTTTCGGTCTATGGCATCATGCTCAACGACCTCAAGGTCCTCATCATGCCGCGCGACGAGCGGATGCGCGAGCTGATCTCGCTGCAGGCGATCGGCCTGACGCCGATCGAGTCGGTTCGCTATTACCTCGCGCTGCGGATGGCGGAGAAGGGGCTCCTCTCGGCGCCAAACGCCGCAGCGGGATTACCGTTCAATATCGGAGCGCCGGCGACGGGGATCCTGCCGCTCGGCGATGTCACCGGCGCCGGCGGGCAATGACCGGCTTCTACGACGTTGGCGCGCTGGGAGAGGTCGCTATCACCCTCTTCCACGGCTGCGGCTATACTTTCTACCGGGAGGAAAATCAGCTTCGCGCCGACGACCAGAAGGTCCGCACTTTGGTCAGCGAGCTGCTCGCCGGCGCGCGCAAAGCCGTATCGACGGCCGAAGCCGAGTTTCGGCGTGATCGCCTTTCCGCGCCGACGCGGGACAATCCGTTTCCGTCGAGCGACGTGGTGGCAGATGCGAAGCTCTTGGAAGCGCTCGGCAAGGCGATCGGTGCAGTCGAAGGGCAAGTCCGGCACGCACCCGTTCCCGAGAACGATCGCATGACGCAACGCTACCGCGAGGAAGCCGCAACACTTCTCGCGCTGATCGAGCAGGACAAGCTGTTGGTCGGCCGCGCGCAGACATTGCGCCATGCGGCGACGGGCAGGACGGCAGAAGAAATTCTCGCATCGCGCGATGACATTGAAGAAGGCGTGGCGGCGATCGTCGAAAGTCTGGCCGCACGGCGCCTCCTGACTATCTAGGTATTGTCGTCGGCACTCTTTGCCAACGTGGGGCCGAACCATTGCGCCACTCGGCTTTCGCGTACTTCAGATAGCGGTGTCTTAATGCTGATTCTTGGCGCCATCCTTTCAGTCCTTTTCGGCACGCCACCGAGCCGCCTTGATTTTCAAGCAATGACCTCACCGGCGTACGTCGCCTTTGCCGATAAGGCAGATGCCATATGTCCCGCGCGTCGGTTGAGATATCTGCACCCTGCCGACCTCGATGGTATCGAAGAAGATTTCATGATGTCGATCAGACGGCATGAGCGGTACCGCGTTCGTGCCCTCAATAAGGACGGCAAAGGCTGCACCGGGGGCGGGGTTTCTTGTCCATCCCAGAACATGCTGTCGGCGATATCCGAGTCGGGCCTTTTTGATTCACTTGTCAGCTTCGCCTGCGCATCGGGGATATAGGCGGCTGCGTATCGAAGCTATCAGTGCGCCTCCCGCCCGCCAATTCACGTCCGTGGGGCGGCAAATCTTGCTCATTCACTTTGCTGCCTAATTCGGGCAACTTTGTTACCTCAGAGGAACCGCCGCGGAATAGTTCCGTGGAAAGCGCTTTTAAGCATGTAATGCGAAGCCTTGCGCGAGTTGAAGGAGGGAAGCGCCGAGGAGGCCCTTCGCCACAGCCGAGACGAGAAGCGCACCTATAAATGCCAGGGCCAGATAACTAACCGCCTTTCCAACGGCGCTTAGCCGAGGTTGGAAACCCGATCGAATTGCCAAGAACGATTTGGTCGTCATCGATCCTCCTGCCACGCTAAGCAATCTAAGTGTATTGCTGCGCCACCACACGCGCGGTCAACTAGGCAAGCCGTACATTCCCGTTTCACCGTCGTTTTTGAGAAAGCTGGCGGGGGCAGCCGGCAGGGCTGAGGCTCAGCACCTCCTCCGTTGCCAACATGAATGAATGGCAGAAGATGGGGAGCCGAACAGAGGCGGTGAATGACCGGATGTGGGTCAAACTGACCCGGTCAGACTTCGGTCCGCTCCGACAGCTCTAAAGCGTCTTCCACATCAACGCCGAGATAGCGGACGGTGCTCTCGATCTTGGCATCACCAAGTAGGATTTGCACTGCGCGAAGGTTGCCCGTCGCCTTGTAGATTATCGACGCCTTGGTGCGTCGAAGGGAGTGAGTACCGTAGTCCTCAGCTTGGAGGCCGATGCCGACGATCCACTCGCGAACGAGGCGTGCATACTGCCTCGTGCTCATGTGCCCCATATAGTCGTTACGGCTCGGAAAGACAAAATCGTTCAATGTGCCGCCACGGCGCTCGAGCCAAGCGAGGAGAGTTTTGCGGGCAGGTTCGACAAGCTCGAACTGCACGGGGCGTTTCGTTTTTTGCTGCACTACGATCGCGCGATCCCGAACGCGGCCACCAGCAACGATGTCGCCAATGCGGACTTTCACTACGTCGCATCCGCGCAGCTTGCTGTCGATCGCGAAGTCGAAAAGTGCCCGATCCCGCAGCCGCCGATGTTGGTCAAGCCAGAAGCGAATAGCCCAGACTTGCTGCGGTTTAAGCGCGCGCTTTGGGCCCAGCACGCGGCCTTCGTTCCAAGGGCGGAGCTCGTTGAAAGCTGGATCTTTCGACGAGTGTCCCATCGCTTATCTCCACGTTTTCGGGTCAGCGCCGCAGGCTACATCGAGAGGGTGAATTGGCCGTTTACATATATGGTTGGCACGATGCCCGTGAACGAACGGCCGGGATCCGAAAGATATGAGGGGAGCATGAATGTCGCTTATTGGGTCAACACTGGCATGATATCTGCGCGATATCGACGGCGATGAAGAGCGCGCCAAGAGGCAACGCCATAGGCTATAACGGTTCGGTTGCCAGCGTATCCGCGAGCACATTGCGCTCGGGATGTTGCTGCCTGTCGCTACCCTTCAGCCGGCGCTCCCGCCGCCGCTGCGACCACGCAGATCAGCCCGACGATAGCGAAGCCGATGCCTTCCATGGTCCCACCCGCACCGGTGCGAAACGACACCCACAGGGCCAACACCGCCTGCATCGCGTAGAACAGCGCGAACGCGCGCGACGACAGTGCGATTACCGAGAACGGATCGGTCAGCCATACAACTGCGATCGACAGCGCGCTGGCGGTGATGAACGCGCCGCGGATGCCGAGTTTGCGCCGCGACACCTCAACCATCAACCCGCCGGACCCGATCGAGTCCGCGATCGCTGCGCTCAACTGGCTCGACACCGCGCCGATCAGCACGAAGACGCCGAGAATCGGCGCGACGAGCTTCATGATGTCGAGGATGCCCGCCACCCCTTCGGCGTGCTGCGCCTGGTTCAGAAACGGGGTGAGCAACGCGAGGAATGCAAGATAGATTGCCGAGGACAGCCACTGCGCATGCCGCATCGTCCGAACGCGGGTCGCCTGGTCGTAGCTGTCGCCAAGATAGCGCGACGTCTCGAAACCTTGCACCGTGATCAGCAAGCCTAGCAGCAGCGGCAGCCCGCTCCACGAGAGCCGCGTTGGCGGCAGGTCGAGAGGCGCTCCGGTGCGCGTCGCCCACCACAGCGCCAGCCCGGCGAGCAACCCGGCGATGATGCCGAGCTTGACCGAGACGCTCGCATGCGCGGCGTGCTCGACTTTGCGGATGTCCCCCGACAGCGTCAGCGCGGCGAGCGCCGCGATGATCACCGTGACGAGCACGTTGGCGACCAGCCCGTGCCATTCTGCTGCAATGGCAAGCGGCTTTAGCGTGAATTCGGCCAGCAGCTTCAGGTAATACGCCACCGAAACCGCATAGGCGATCGCGAGCATCACCTGCGTCGCGCGCATCGCCCACGCCATCGGATCGTTGAGCGAAAGCGTCGCGGCGGCGTTCTCGACATGGACGATGTTGAAGCGGATCACCGCGCCGACGGCATAGGCGATCGCCAGCAACGCCGCCATCGCGAAGATCGCGGCCGACCCGAACTCCTTCGCCAGCAACGGGCCGCAGATCAGGAATCCAGACCCGATGATCGACGCAAGCGGCGTGACGGTCGCGCGCCACGACTTCGAATGGGCGAAGCGACTGAAGGTCAGGAACGCGGTGACGGCGACCGCCGCCAGAAGCGCTGCAGCGATAGTCATGCCGTTCCTCCGAGCCAGGCCGCGCTGTCGCGTAGGCGGCGTTTGTAATCGGGCTCGCCGAGCGCGCGACGCAGTTGCGCGGCACGCTCTTCGACGCGCTCGCGATTGAAACCCGACAGCGCGCTTTTTGAAAGCGCTTCCAGTCGATCGCCATAGCCCGCGATCACCACGAGCCGGTCGGGATCGTCGCAGTCGAGCGCGACTTCGCCGAGCGCCCCCAGGAACCGTAGCGCGGCGACCATGTCGCCCGCGCTATATTGCGCCAGCGCGCCGAACGCGCGGTCCATGAAGGTCGCGAACGTCTCCGGATGTGCAATCACGCGCAACGCACCGTGTTCGTCGGCGCGCAGAGGCGACGGCAGATCGCGGCCAGCGAGATCGGACAGCGCGGCACCGAGCCAATCGATGCAGGTCACTGCGGTGAAAGGATCGTTGACCCCCGGCGACAGCGCGCGCGCCGCGATTTCGACCAGTTCATCGATCAGGAAGCGCAGATCCTGCAACGCAGTTCGGCGAGAGCCGATCGAAACGGCACGGCCGATCGCCGCCGCCGCTTCGAGATCGCAGCGCTCAGGCGGCCACGCTTCGATCAGCGCGCGGCCGGTGTGAGTGAAATCGCCCGCCTGATACTGCAGCCGCAGGATCAGATCGTGCTTGCGGGCATGCTCCATCAACGCGTCGCCGTCGATCAGCTCGATATACCCAGTGCGCCCGGCGCAGACCAAGGTGCGCTGCTCGGCTTCGTCCGCACTCGCATCACGCCGGAACGTCGCCGGTACGCGCGTATCGGGGTTGGTGTCCGCCGCGCGGGGCGCGTTTCCGATGAAACGGGGAAAGCGGGTGTCGATCTCGGCGATGAGACGCTCGCCGATCTCCTCGATCACGCTGTTGATGTGGATCTTGCTTGGTACGTGATGAATGAAGAAGATCAGCACCGCGATCGAGCATAGCGCCAGCAGCACGGCCACGAGCAGGGCAAGATTGGGCACGAAGCTGTAACCGCCGCTCTCGCCCGCCGAACGGATCGTGCGCAACACGACGAGGCAATAGAGAAAGGTCGCGATGAAGGTACCGAGCGTAACCTGATTGCCGCGGTCCCGCATGAAGTTGGTCAGCAGCCGCGGCCCGTATTGCCCCGAGGCATAGACGACCGCGGCGATCGTGACCGAAAATACGGTCCCCGCGACCGTGATCATCGATCCGCCGATCGACGACAGCATCTGTCGCGCACCGTCGGGATGCGCCGCATAGAGCCAGCCGACCCGGTCCATCCATGCCGACCCGACCGCGCTGTCGAGCAGGATCATCAGCGCCGCCAGAACAATCGCCGACACCGCCATGATCGACGGTACGAACCAGTAGCTCGCGCTCAACTTGTCGCCGACGCGTACGAACCAGGCCTTCATCGAACGGCTCGCATTTGAAACCGGTCTGGACGGCGGCTGCCACTTTCTTTCATCGAAATCTTCCCGCAGCGACGCAACACGCCGCGTGGACGCTCGTTAAATGAATGTTTCGGCGACGGCATCGTTCCTCCGCCATTCGGCAACGCGGCCCTGCCGCGACGTCGGCGATGCGCCAGATTTGAGCATTTCGTGACCTGTCGCTACCACCGCCCGTCCTGGAGCTTTCCAGACAACCATCGCGCAACCCGGTCACACGGCCGGCTATCGGGAGCTCTCGATGATCGACAATCCGCCGATAGGAACGCTCGAACGTCCGTCGCATCCGGGTCTGGAAAAGTTTAAGCTCTATCGATGGTGGCGCCTCGCGGTGGTCGGTCCGATTGATCACGAACGCGTCGTCGCGCGGATCACCGAGGAAAGCGGATGGTCGGGCCGCTACGCGTTCATGACCGTCATGTCCGCCGGGATCGCGGTGCTCGGCCTGCTGCTCTCGTCCCCTGCCGTGGTGATCGGCGCGATGCTGATTTCGCCGTTGATGAACCCAATCCTCGGGTTGGGATTCAGCCTGGCGCTGTTCGACTTCCGTGAAATGCGGCGCGCGCTCACCGCGCTGGTGATCGGCGCGGTGCTCGCGGTCGCGTTCACCGCGCTGATCGTGCTGTGTTCGCCGCTAAAGGCACCGACCGCGGAAATCCTCGCGCGTACCCGCCCCAATCTGTTCGATCTGCTGGTCGCGCTGTTCGCCGCGCTCGCCGGGACCTTCGCGATCATCCGCGGTCGCGGCGAGACGATCGTCGGCGTCGCGATCGCAACTGCGCTGATGCCCCCGCTTGCGGTGGTCGGCTATGGCCTCGCCACCGGCAACATGGCGGTGCTGGGCGGTGCGCTCGCGCTGTTCGCAACCAACTTCCTGACGATTGCACTCTCGGCAACGGTCATGGCGCGCTATTACGGCTTCGGTCATTATCTGTCGGGAACGCAGAGCTGGGCGCAGACGATCGTGCTAATGCTCGTTTTCGTCGCGATGGGCGTGCCGCTTGCGCTGTCGCTCGGCCGGATCGCGCGCGAGACCGTGACCGCGACGCAGGTGCGCTCCTTCCTCAACGGCGCGTTCGGCTCAACCGCGCGCGTGACGCAACTCGACGTGGACTTCGACCGAACGCCGATCGCGGTCCGCTCGGTGGTGATCGCACCGCGCAAGAGCGCCAAGGACAGCCAGGCGCTGCAGGCGCAACTGGCCAAACGGCTCGGCCAGCCGGTCAAGCTCCAGCTCGATCAGGTGCTGCTCGATCCGTCCGCCGGCGCGCTCGAGACGCAACGCGCCGAACTGCGCCAGGCCTCCGACGCCGCAGCCGCTCAAGACGCCGAAGTCGCGCGGATCGTTGGAATGGTGTCACTCGCCGCGGGTGTGTCGGAAGACGCGGTGACGCTCGACCGCGATCATCACCGCGCAAGCGCGACCGCCGCCCCTTTACCGGGTGCCGGGCCCGACGCGTTCCGCGTACTCGAGCAACGCGCCATGGCGGCGGCCAAGGGCTGGCAGGTCACGATCGTCCCGCCGCTCGCGCAGCTTCCAGCGATCCGTTTCGGGACGTCGCGCGACACGCTCGATCCGGCAGGCCGTGAGGCGGTGATCCTGTCAGTGTGGGAAGCGCGCCGCTGGAACATCCCCGCGCTCGCCGTCCCTGGCCTCCCGGCTGGCACCACCCCGCCCGCCAAACCGACGCGCAACCAGCGCCGTGCGCTGGCGATTGCGGCACTGCTCCGCGAAAACGGTATGCAGGCGGTCCCGGCACCCGGAGGCGGCCAGACCGTAACGTTGAAAGCGGCAGGACAATGAGCAATCTCTCGATTACCCCGTTCGACGCCGCCGCGATCCTCATCGTACTGGCCGCGACGCTTGGCTATCTCAATCACCGCTTCCTAAAGCTGCCGCCGTCGATCGGGCTAACGGTGATGGGCGCGATTGCCTCGCTGATCGTCGTCGGGCTCGACCGGATCCTGCCGGCCAGCGCGATCAGCCACGATATCGTGCGCTTCATCGCCGGGATCGACTTCCACACCACGCTGATGGATGGAATGCTGTCGTTCCTGCTGTTCGCGGGCGCGCTCCACGTCGATTGGAGCGAGATGCGAAAGGGGCGCTGGCCGATCCTGATCCTGAGCACGGTCGGGGTCATCCTATCGACCGTGCTGATCGGCGCCGGGTTCCGGCTGATTGCGGGCCTACTTGGTTTCGACATTCCAATTGCCTCGTGCCTCGTGTTTGGGGCTTTGATCAGCCCGACCGACCCCGTCGCGGTGATGGGGATCATGCAGGGCGCCGCGGTGCCGCCGACGCTACAGGCAACCGTCGCGGGTGAAAGCCTGTTCAACGATGGCGTCGGTGTCGTCGTCTTCACGATCATCCTGTCGGTCGCGCTGAGCGGCCAGCCGCTGTCGCTCCCCCACGCGGGCGAACTGTTCCTCGTCGAAGCTGGCGGCGGCATCGCGCTCGGGCTGGTGACCGGATGGATCGCGTATAAGGCGATGCACTCGATCGACGATTACAAGGTCGAGGTGATGATCAGTCTGGCGGTGGTGATGGGCGGCTATGCCCTCGCGAGCCAGGTACATGTCAGCGGTCCGGTGGCGATGGCGGTCGCTGGTCTTATCATCGGCAATCCGGGCGTAGCGCATGCGATGAGCGATGAGACGCGCGACTATCTGATCAAATTCTGGGCGTTGATCGACGACATCCTCAATTCGGTACTGTTCCTGTTGATCGGGCTCGAGGTGGTGACCATCCCGGCAGACGGTCGGTTGATCGTGCTGGGATTGGCCGCGATCCCGCTGGTTCTGCTCGCGCGCGGCGTGTCGGTGGTGGGGCCGCTCGCATTGATGCGCCCGTTCTTGTCGCTGGGAAAGCTCGCGCCGATCACGCTGATCTGGGGCGGCCTGCGCGGCGGAATTTCGATCGCGCTGGCGCTCGGCCTGCCCGACGGTCCAGCGCGAGCCTATGCGCTGGCCGCGACCTATATTGTCGTGCTGTTTTCGGTAATCGTGCAGGGCGGCACGATCGAACGCGTAATCCGCTGGCGTACCGACCCAGTGCGCGAATGAAGCGATTACCGTGCCCGCGGTTTGGTTGAGATCAAACCGTCCATGAGATGCACAAATTAATGGACGTAAGGCGACACTGGACCGCTACGGGACAACGCTTTTGCCGGTCGTCGCTCGGACAAATTAACGGATGTCGGAATCTTGGAAGCACGTAACGACTGGGGAATGTCCATTTGTGGGTCAAAGAGCGAACTCCACGCTCGCAAGTATGGTACGGGGCGCGCCTGAATACGCGGTATTAGCGCCTGGGCTGCCGACAATCGTACCGTCGGCGATCGAGGAATAATATTGCTTATCCGCGACGTTGATCACGTTCAGACGCAGGATCTCATGATGTCCGCCAAGCGCCGCCGCGTAACGCATGCCAAGGTCGACCGTCGCATAAGGAGGCGCGTAGCTCGACTCGGTGTTGGTCGCGGCGCGGTCGCTTTCATAATGCACCGTGCCCGTAAGCGCTACGCCGTGCGTGAACAGCGGATGGAAGTCGGCCGTCACGTCGCTTTTGAACTCCGGCACGCCGACGACACGCTTGTCGTTGGTGGCGGTGACGCCCGATCCGATCAGTCGCGCGTCGATATAGGTCACTCCGCCCAGCAGGCTGAGTGAGGGGGTAAGCGCGCCCTGACCGAACAGCTCTCCGCCCCAGTTGCGCTGCGTGCCAACCACTGCGAAAACGTTGCTCACCGCGTTGCTGATCGCCAGCGGCCGCGTCATGCGGAAGCCAGCGGCGCTCAGGAGGAAGCCCGGCACGATCTGATATTTAATGCCCGCTTCATATTCCTCGTCGCGATAGGGCGACAGGATTTGGTTGGCGTTGGCGGTGCCGGCCGGCGCGCCTTCGCCTTGTTCGATATTGTTCGCATAGGTCGCATAGATCGTCATCGCCGGCACCGGCTTGTAGGTCAGGCTGACGGTCGGACTGAGCACGCCGTTGCGCGTGTCCGAACTCGTCACTGCGCCGGTCTTCGACCAGCTGGTCGAACTCAGGAACGACGTGCTTAGGGTTCCCTGAAGGGCGAGCCGATCGTCGAGATGCAGCGTGTCGCCCAGGACGATCGACTGCACGAACAGTTGCGCTGATTTGTACTCGCCGCCGGTGTTTGGCGTCGGCTTGCTTGGCAGCACCGTTGGATTAGCGAGGTTGCCGGTGCCAAGCACCACCGCGATCGAGTTGCGATAGGTGTATTGGCCCTTGACGAAGCCGTTGGTGCCGAACGCGAGATCGTTGGCCAGTCCAAACAGGTCGACCCTGACGGTCAGCGAGGCGCTGTTGCTGGCGACGGTAAAGCGCGGCACAGCGTTGAAGTTCTTGGTGACGGTATAGTCGCCCTTAGTGTCCGTCAGCGTGTTCGTGATGCCGTACAGGCCGCGGTCAGCGTTCTAGTACAGGCCGCCGAGTTCGAGCCTCCAGCCATTGCCGAAGTCATGCTTCAGCTTGGCGAGTCCGGTGTCGGTCGTCAGATTGACGCCGGCCACCGGCTGGCCGTAGCCGATGCGGGTCGGGTCGATCGCCTTGGGCAATTGCGTCAGTCCGCCGGCGAAATAGACGATACTGCCCGGAAGTCCGACGCTGCGGGTCTCGTAATGGCTGACATCGGCCTCGATCACGGTGCGGCCGTCGAGATGCAGGTCGAAATCGGCCGACCACAAGGTGCGGTTGAACCCACCGGTCTTACCAGACTTTAAACGACCCGGCGGCTAGAGGTGAGCTACGGCATTTGCCGTGTAGCGTCTGATAGTCCCACCACGGGCATTCGGCGCGAAGGGGCGCCATCGTCGCATCCGTGATTTTGCCGGCGGTCGCCAGCTTCTCTAGTCTCATTCCAGAACGCCGCAGCAGCGCCGCGACCTCGATCGTTTCCGCGTAATCGGTCACTGCCCGGTGAGGCTTGGGAGGCGCGGGTTTCGCAACGGGCGTTGAGCCCCTTCCCCGCCGGCATGCTGGCGCGACGCGGTACAGCCAGTGTCCTAACCCGCCCGGTCAGGTCGAAATAAGCACGGTCGACCGACAGCATCCCGCCTTACATCGTCACGCCTTCAAAACCAGTTCGACATCTGAGCGTCATTCAGCGCGATCGCTCGGTAATTTCGTCGACCAGCTGGGTTCAGCGGTCGAGCCAGCTAGAGTCGCTTTGCAGCAGTTATCGGCGCGGATGTTGGCGTTGATCGTGGTCGACATCAATCGGTCGAGCGCCCGCCCGAGCAGCTAAGAGGCGCGTCCGGTTGTCGGCCGCCCGATCGCGCGAAGCAAGTCGTAGGACATCGGATGAAGCGTGCGCGGCGTCTTTGACGCGCGTCGCGTCATGTCAGCAAGCAAGCTCGCACGATAGATTATGATATAGGCATCCAAGATCGTCGCCATGCCTTGATCGGGATTACGCAAGACGTGGACCCAAAGTTTGCCGTCCGGGCTCTTGCAATCGATCCGCTTGATACGCTTCGACGTGGCTAGGCTTTAGAACGGGCGTTCCATCATCTAGCGCTGATCACGCGGCAGCAGGTTGGCGAGATAGGGTAGGAGCAGGTCGAACTGCGCGAACAGGCTCTGACGGTCGGCGCGCGTCATACGGTCGAACTGCTTGTGTTTCCCCCGGGAAACACGCTTGCTGTTTGAGCCCGCGGCCTTCGGCCTCCAGATTAGGGAGCGCCTGGCGCAGCGCGTCGACCGGATCGTGGTCCCGGCACCCGACCCGGCGTGGAGCTAGATTGTCACGCCTTGCCGGGTTGCTCGACAGGACACTGAGCCCGGGGCGGCGATGCAGCGTGGTCCAGGTGAACGGGCGCGCGGTGTCGGCGGGATCGTTCGGCGGGTCGAGCAACCGCCAAAGGCCCCCCGCTGCGGGGTAAGGCCTCTCGATTGCCCCGGGCGGCCTTTTCGCGTGTGAGCTCGCGCGTCGTACCCTCAATCGCCATGGTCCGCGCTGCGCGCCTCGATCCCGAGCGGGTCGAGCAGATCTGCGGGAAAGTCGCGCAAATTCTCGGTGATGATCGTCTGCGCCTGCATCTTGAGCGCGGCCGCCACCACATGCGCATCGTCCGAATCCGGCAACCCGTCGGCGAGCGGGAGATAGCGCGCATAGTCGGTGACCATCGCATCCTCGAACGCGGTCTGCATCGCCTGGCGCGCGCGCGCGCGGCCCGGCCGGCATGGTCCGCCGGCCCCTTGCGCTCGGCCATCGTGTCGATCGCGGCTTGCGTCTCGTCGAGGATCCGTTCCGATCACCGCAGCCGGAAGAATTCGGCCTCGGCTAGCGACAGCAGCAGGTTGCGCCGCATCACGCTCGCCAGCGAGCAGGCGTCGACCAGGGCAGTGTAGCGGTTGGCGAACATCGCGCGCGGCCCTGCTACAGCAGGTCCGCATCCTCGGCCGCGAGCGCATCGAGCGCATCGCCGCGTGCTGCATCGCGCTGCGCTTTATAGGCGAAGATGTCTTCCGCCCGGATCCGCCGGTGCCGCCCGACCCGGTGATGCGGGATCGACTCGCGCTCGAGCAGGCTGATCAGATGCGGGCGCGACACGTTGAGCAGATACGCCGCCTGCTGCGTGGTGAGCAATTCGCCGATCGGCACGAAGGTCACCGCATGCCCGCTGCCGATGTGGCGCAGCATGTCCATCAGTAGCTCGGACATGCCCGGGGTCAGCGTGATCTCGGTCAGGGTACGCCCACCCGCTTCCATCACGCGAAGCGTCGCATCGCCGGTCGCGGTCGCCGCGATCACGCTGCGCAGCTGGTTCGCGACATGCCGGTCGGCAATCGAGGACAAACGCCCGCCGAGCGGTTCTGCGAAGGCAGGGAGGGTCATCGTCGGTCTCCGGGTAAGGGAGGGGTGTAGCGGATATTCGCAATAAACGCAACGGTCGGTAGGCGCACAGACGATTTTGAATGCCGCGTCCGCTTCTGCCGCGCGGGCGCTGATGGCGTTCAGCCGAGCGATAGCATTGGAACTGGACGGAGATTCGTCCGACCTTCTAAGACCAGAGGTCCGACCTTCTAAGACCAGAGGATAGTGGGACGCGAAAAGCGTTCTGTGGGGGACGGATTATGAAAGAAGCAGATTTCAGGACCTAGCTGGAATAACGCCGGTGGAATGGCGAACCGCTCTCACCGAAGGCGATCTACGGACGGATCCGGCGGATCGCTCGCCTGGAACGATCGCTTATCGACTTGGGGTATTCGACCAACGATCTCGATACGGTGTTTGCCGAAGGCAAATTGGAAACGCTTCGCAATGACATCAAAGCGCTGACCGAAGGCGGCACCGATGCTGTTCGCCCACCCGCTTCGCTGGTCCCACAAGCCAGTGATCCGACCGGCCAGTTGCGCAACATCTATGCCGTGCTGCGCCAGTATGAGCAGTTCGCGCTAGGCTTGGCACCCAATGGCGACGCGGAGACCGCGCCGGACGATCCGGAAGAAGCCTACTGGCTGGTCACCGCGCGGAACGGCGACATCGATGGCTTTGCTGATTTCATTGCAAGCCACCGTTGGTCGCTGCAGAACGAGGGGCGCTATAGCGCGGCGGTTCGCGCGATGCAGCCCGGAGACCGCATCGCGATGCGGGACTATTTCCACCAAACCCACGACCTTCCGTTCGAGTTCAAAGGCGAGCGCATCTCGGCAATGCGCATCCGTGCCACCGGCGTCGTGACGGCCAATCTTCAGGACGGACTGGGCGTAGCGGTCGACTGGACCCCGCTGGACGAACCCCGGATCTGGTATTTCTACACGTCCAACGACAGCGTCTGGCGGATCGATGCCGGCAAGGAACTGGCCGATCGGTTGATCCGCTTCGCCTTCGATGGCGAAGCGCAGGATTATGCCTGGTGGTTGGCCCGTCAGCCTTGGAACGATAGGGTCGGCGACGGCTCACACGCCGATCGGATCCGTCAACATGTGCTGGCGGACTATATCGAACCGGCGCGCGCTGCTGGTGGGCAAGAGGTCTCCGTTGCGGTTCGGACGGTGAACGATGCGCTGGGTTTGACCGAGGCGTGGCCCAACATCTGCCAGGCGCTGGCAGGCCCCAAGATGCAGCAATTAACCGGCCTTGCTGCACCGCGTCGGATCGGAAAGCCGCTGAGTTCGGCGACGACCTTCGTTTTTACGGTCCGGTCCGACGTTGCCGCCCGGAAGATCCAATCGACGCCGACCAACCTCATCCTGTACGGCCCCCCGGGGACTGGCAAGACCTTTGCCACGGCGCGCGAGGCGGTTGCTTTGTGCGACGGTGTGGTTCCTGTCAGCGAAGAGGCCGTGCGGCATCGCTATGCCGAGCTGGTCACGGCGGGACAGGTGCGCTTCGTCACCTTCCATCAATCCTATGCCTATGAGGATTTCGTCGAAGGACTGCGGCCCAGTACTGGCGAAACGGAAGGCGAAGCAGCGTCGGGTGCCGGGTTCCAGCTGAAGCCCGAGCCGGGCGTGTTCCGCGAGCTTGCCAGAATTGCGGAGCAGGCGATGCAGACCGCCGAGGCTGGGGAGCCATTCGACCTCACCGGACGAGACGTCTTCAAAATGTCGTTGGGCCGCGCCGGGTCGGAGGATCACATCTTCCAGGCAGCGATCGACGGGAATTACGTCGTCCTTGGCTGGGGCGGCGAGATCGATTGGACGCCGTATGACAGCTATGAGGCGGTCCACGCCCGCTGGAACCAGGATCACCCGGGAACCAACGGGAATGACGCCAACATCGTCCAGATGGCGCGCTTTCGCGTCAACATGAAGGAAGGCGATGTCGTCGTCATCTCCTACGGCAATTCGCGGTATCGCGCGATTGGCGAAATCACCGGTCCCTATGAGTATGTCCCGGGCGACGAGAAGGACTATTATCACCGCCGCAGCGTTCGCTGGCTGTACATCCCGAAGGAACCGCTTTCCGTCGACTTTTACGATCGCCCGTTCACGATGCGATCCTGCTACCGGCTGGTCGAGCAATATCTCAATCGGGAAGCCCTGGCGCTCAATCTGCCGGGGTCCGGAAGCGCGGAGACCACACGGCCCAAGCAATTCGTGATGATCTGCGACGAGATTAACCGCGCCAACATCTCCAAGGTATTCGGCGAATTGATCACCTTGATCGAACCCGACAAGCGCATCGGTGCCGACTACGAACTTCGGGTCACGCTCCCTTATTCGAAGCATTCATTCGGCGTGCCCAGCAACCTCCACATCATCGGCACGATGAACACCGCCGACCGCTCGATCGCGCTGCTCGACACCGCGCTTCGCCGGAGGTTCGACTTCCGCGAAATGATGCCGGACACGTCGATCCTGCCCGATGTCCCCGAGGTCGACCTCAAGGCGCTGCTCACCCGCCTCAACGAACGGATCGAATATCTCTTCGATCGCGAGCATCAGATCGGCCACGCGTTCTTCATGGGCTGCAAAACGCGCCCCGATGTCGACCGGGTGATGCGGCGCAAGGTGCTGCCGTTGCTCGCCGAATATTTCCACGAGGATTGGGGCAAGATCGCCGCGGCGCTCGGCGACGCCAAGGGCGAACGCTTCCTCCAGCGCACCGTGTTGGCCGCGCCCGCGGGGCTGGAGAGCCAATATGGCGGCGAACGGTATCGGTGGAGCGTGCGCAAACCCGATGCCGGTTCGGACGATTTCGCACCTGACGCCTATGCCGGGCTCGCATCATCCATCGCACCGTCAGCGAATGGCAATATCTGCCGATCGAGCCGGACGGGGAGGGCGCCTTCACCCGCGTGCACGCCGACCGGCTGATCGCGGTCGCGCGCGAGGCGACGCTGGGGGGCGAGGATGGCGCGGGGATCCTGACCGACCATCACCGCCGGCTGCGCGCGCAACAGGTCGTCGGCGTGATCGCCGCGCCGGGCGTGACGTGCGAGATCCTCCCCAAGATCGAGGGGCTCGGGGCCAGTGACGACGCGGTGAGCCGGACGCAGATCCGCGAACGGTTGATCCACATGCTCGCGGTCGCGCATGATCTCGATCTCGCGATGGGACCGCTGACGACGCTCGGCGTCCAGCGGTACAGTCTGCTCGAGCTGCTGATCACCCGCTTCTGCGAGATGCTGACCGATGCGCTGCGCCACGGGATGCCACGTCGCTATGTCGGGCATGTCGAGGACTTGCCGACGTTGCGCGGGCGGCGCGACGTCCAGCGTCAGTTCACCATGCTCGCCGCAAGCCCACAGCGGCTTGCCTGCCAGTTCGACGCGCTGTCGAGCGATATCGCGCTCAACCGCCTGATGAAGGCGGTGGTGACCCGGCTCGCGCAGGTGTCGGGCTCGGTCGCTAACCAGCGGCGGTTGCGCGAGCTGGCCTATATCTATGCCGATGTCGCAGCGGTTCCGGCGACCGCGCTGCGCTGGGACGAGATCGTGCTCGATCGCACCAATGCGCGCTGGGGCGCTTTGCGCGATCTCGCGCGGTTGTTGTTGCGAGGCGATTATCAGACGACCGCGCACGGTCGGGCCCCAGGCTTTGCGCTGCTGTTCGCGATGAACGACCTGTTCGAGGCCTATGTCGCGCGGATGCTCGCGCGGGCGTTGAAGGGGAGCGACCTCCACGTCGTCGCGCAGGACCGCCGGCTGTTCTGCCTGAGCGAGCCCGACGGCGCGCGACGGTTCCAGGTCCGCCCGGATATCCTCGTCCGCCGCGGGACCGAGACGTTGCTGGTGATCGACACCAAGTGGAAACGGATCGCGGCGCGGATCGATGATCCCAAACAGGGTGTGTCGCAGGCCGATGTCTATCAGATGATGGCTTATGGCCGGCTGTATGCCTGCCCGCAGCTGATGCTGCTGTACCCGCATCATGGCGGGCTGCACGCGGCGGGGGAGACCGGGCGTTACCGCGTGACGGGGTGCGCGGACGCGCTGACGACTGCGACGATCGATATTGCGCAAGGGGAGGGGATTGCGGCGCGGTTGCTGGCGTTGTGTGCGGCGGTAGCACCGGGACGTGCTACGCCCGGATCTGTCGCGCAGGCGCTTCAGGCCTGATCTGTCACCCCGCGGTTCGCTGCGGGGAAACAGCGCCATGAACACCAGGATCGCAGCGATGCTGCCGCTCGCCACCACCACGCTATCGGTGTGCGCGACCACCTATCCGAAGACTTCGCGGGCCAAGGCCGGGCAAACCGTCCGCTATGACCAGAGACGTCCCACGGCCGACCAGAATGTGACGCGCGACGGGGCCGGGGGGGCGGCCGAGCGAGACGGTGCTATCCGCTCTTGCCTATTAGGCGTCATTGACGTACAGACCGGTCATGAAGACCCGCCCGCTCACGGTTGTCGAGACCGGCCTGTTTTTGCGTCAGGCGGAGAAGATATGGATCGAGGAGGAGCTTGCGCTCCTCGTCGATCACGTGGCGCGCAACCCCGAGGGCGGCGATGTCATCCCCGGCACGGGCGGCGTGCGCAAGCTGCGCTGGGGACGCGCCGGGAGCGGCAAGCGGGGCGGCGCACGGGTGATCTATTTCTATTACGACACCGACCACCCGCTCTATCTGTTGCTGGCCTATGCCAAGGCTCAGGCCAGCGACATGAGCGCGGACGACAAGAAGGCGGTGAGCGCGCTGGCCGCCATCATCAAGGGCGCGGGACAGAAGGAGCAGAAGCGATGAGCACGTTCGGACAAGACCTGATCGCCAGCATGGAAGAGGCCGCTGCGCACGCGCGCGGTGAGCCGACCGAGGCGCGCACGCGCACGGTCGAGGTGCCCGATGTCCGCGCCCTTCGCGAACAGCTCGGCCTGTCACAGCACGCTTTTGCCAGCGCGTATCGGATTCCCCTGGCGACCTTGAAGGGATGGGAACAGGGCCGTCGCCAGCCCGACGCGACCGCCAGCGCCTATCTCAGCGTCATCGCCCACTTGCCCGACGCGGCACGATCGGCCTTGCAGGCCGCCTGATCCGGGTCAGGCGTCTTCGTCGTCGGCTTCGCGGTCGACGATGGCGAACATCGCGCTCACGTTTTCCGTCACGTCGACATCGCCTTCCTCGCCGGGATAGCGATAGGCACCGACACCCGTTGGGCTGATCGGCTGCGCGGGATACCTGGCGGTACGAATGCCTTTTAGCGCCGTTATGCTGACCTAAGTGTCGATCGCAGTCGGAGCCCGATCCGCATGGCCGAGCATCGCTTGGCCGAACTGGATATCGGCTCCGTTC
Organism: Sphingomonas sp. TREG-RG-20F-R18-01; assembly: GCF_022662475.1. Taxonomy (GTDB): domain Bacteria; phylum Pseudomonadota; class Alphaproteobacteria; order Sphingomonadales; family Sphingomonadaceae; genus Sphingomonas. The sequence continues at coordinate 11,527 of NZ_JAKNQQ010000013.1, read as the reverse complement.
CCCAGCATCAGCGTTGCCATCGTGCGCCCGAACATATGGAATGATGCGCGCTTGCCGACGCCTCAGTCGGCCACCGCATTGAGTACGCTCCCGGCCAGACGCGCGATCTCAAGTGGTTGGCCAATGGTGGCTGGGAACAAAGTGCCGTCGTCGGCGCCGCCAACAGGGGCAGAGTGCACGTCCCCGAGGTGGTTGTCGTTCGAGGCGGGCGCCGATCAAGATCACCCGGTCGGGCTCCTCTTGGAGGAGGATGCCTTGGTCACCACCCCGTTATCGCTGCGCTTCGCAGCAGTTTGATGTGACTTTGGACGGCCGCCTGCGGCAACAGGTTGCTAATCGGCGCAGCACGCCGTTACCGGTGATCGCAACGACACTCACAACTCTGGCACCGGTCTACCTTGTCTAGTTAATCAAGCGATATGATCTAGGAGATGTTGGCACCGGCCGATGCAGGGGAGCGATAATTACCGCGCGCGCCAGTAACTCCCCTGTATTTACGGAAAGCCGCGCAGATCGCGGCATTCTCTCACTAGAGCGCCCGCCTCCTAAACGACTGTCAGCGTTGCTTGCCAACATCTCAGCTTGACGCGTCTAATTGCCGCTTGGTTAGAATCGATGGGATTTCGGCCTATCGACCAACGGGGGGTTAATTGCTGCGTCGGTCCGACAGCGTATCTGGCGTGTCGCGTATCGTGCTCGCCCGCGCCCTAATCTGAGGCGCGACCCAGCGGATTTCGGTGTCGCTTCCTCCACCCAAGATCGCCGCCGCGCGCGACACCGCTTCGGCGCCGATTTCGGCAATTCCCACGCGCATCGTGGTGAGCGCCGGGGTGACGAAGCGGGCGAGCGGGATATCGTCGAAGCCGGCTACCGCGATGTCGCCGGGAATGCTTAGCCCGGCGCGTTGAAATGCGACAAGCGCGCCGATCGCCATCATGTCGTTCGCCGCGAACAGCGCGTCAGCCCGCCCGGGCTCGGCGAGCAGTTCCTGCGCCGCGGCTGTCCCCGTTTCCTCTTCGAAATCGCCAATCAGGACGCGGCACTCAAGGCTGTGGCGTGCCATTGCGGCGCGATAACCGCAGATCCGCTCTTCGGCGTCGCGATTGCCGGGCGGCCCGGACAGGTGGACGATGCGCCGCCGCCCGGACGCGACCAGATGCTCTACCATCGCATCGGCGGCGGCGACATTGTCTATCCGGAACTGGGGATGATCGGCTGCAACGTCGGGGCAACTGATCAGGACCGTCGGCAAGCTCGCCGGAAGATACGCTAGCAAGCGCTCCGGGTCGATATCAGGCGCCATGATGATCAGTGCGTCGACGCGTCCGCGCATGAAGCGCAGCATCTCGGTCCCGCGCTGATCGCCGTGCATGTTCGACAACAGCAGTTGTAATCCGCGCGCGGACGCCTCTGCGTCAATGCCGCGGAGCGCCTCCGAATAGAATTCGCCGTGAAGGTCAGGCAACATCACGCCGATCGCGTTGGTGCGAGCCAAGCTGAGACTGCGCGCGCCGGTGTGTGGCACATAGCCGAGTGCGGTCGCGACCGACTGGACGTGCTCGCGCAAATTGGCGCGGACATTGCCATGGCCGTTCAATGCACGCGAGACGGTAGCGATCGACACGTTCGCCGCGCGAGCGACATCGCGGATAGTGGCATGCGCCATAGCGAAGGTTTTCCGGTCGTTGTTTTCAGGTGCGCTTCCACCACGAAAGCGCGACCTCGGCAAGGGCCTTGCTGTAACCGGTTACATTTGCAATAGGCTCGGCAAATTCGGGAGGATACATTGCATATGCTACAGATCTCGCGACGCAGCCTGATGCTCGGCAGTGCGGCGGCATTGGCGTGGCGGTCTAATCCGGCAAACGCGCTGCTGGCGACGCTCGGCACGGGCGCGCTGCCCGCGGCGGTCGAGGTGCTGGTCGGGCAGATGACGCTCGAGGAAAAGGCTGGGCAACTGACGCTAATGGCAGCTGCGTGGGCGGGGGGTGCTGCGAGCAAGCTCAATCCGATCGCCCCTTCAGGGGGCTACGACAGCCAGCTTGCCGACGCCGCGGCGGGCCGGCTAACTGGCGTATTCAACGGCAATGGCGCGAAGATGGCACTCGCGATGCAGCAGGCGGCGCTGCGCAGCCGGCTGAAAATCCCGCTGATCTTCGCCGCCGACGTCATCCACGGCTTCCGCACAGTGTTTCCGGTGCCGCTCGGCGAAGCGTCAAGCTTCGATCCCGCGCTGGCCGAGCGCACCGCACGCGTCGCGGCGGTCGAGGCGTCGGCATCTGGGATCGATTGGACCTTCGCGCCGATGGTCGACATCGCGCGTGACGCGCGGTGGGGTCGCGGCGTTGAGGGCGCGGGTGAGGACGTTCTGCTAGGCTGCGATTTCGCGCGCGCGCGGGTCCGCGGTTTCCAGGGCAGCTCGCTGAGCGCGAACGATGCGGTAATGGCGTGCGCTAAGCATTTTGCGGCTTATGGCGCGGGCGAGGGCGGGCTCGACTATAATTCGGTCGATATTTCAGAGCGCAGTCTGCGCGACGTCTATTTCCCGCCGTTCGAGGCCGCGCTCGACAGCGGTGCGTTATCGGTGATGGCGGCGTTTAATGAGGTCGACGGGATCCCCGCGACCGCCAACCACTGGCTAATGACTGAGGTGCTGCGCGACCAATGGGGCTTCGGCGGGCTGACCGTGTCCGATTATACTGGGGACGAGGAACTGATCGCGCACGGTTTCGCCGCCGACGAACGCGACGCGGCGCGGCTGGCTTTCCTGGCGGGCGTCGACATGAGCATGCAGAGCGCACTCTACATCAAATATCTCCCCGACCTTGTCCGCTCGGGCGCGGTGCCGATGACGCGGCTCGACCAAGCGGTGCGACGCGTGTTGCGGGTGAAGGTCGCGCTCGGCCTGTTCGCTGATCCATTCCGCCGGATCGACGCGAAGCGCGAGGCGACCCGGATCGGCACGCCCGCCAACCGCGCGGTGGCGCGCGAAGCGGCGCGGCGCTCGATTGTCTTGCTCAAGAACGAGGGTGGGCTGCTGCCGCTCGCGCAAAACCGCAAAATCGCGTTGATCGGCCCGTTTGCGGCAGGTCAGCATGATCTGATCGGGCCGTGGAACGTCTATGGATCGGATGCCGATGCAATCGACCTAGCAACGGGTGTACGCGCACAAGCCGGGCCGCGCGCGCAGATCAGCGTGGCCGCGGGATCGCGCGTCGATGCTCCGCTCGACGGCGGCATCGCGGCGGCAGTCGCGGCGGCGCAGGAGGCGGACGTCGTCCTGCTCGCGATCGGCGAGAGCCAGGATATGTCGGGCGAGGCGCAGGCGCGGACCGAGATCGTCGTTCCCGCGGCGCAGCGCACGCTGGTAGAAGCCGTGGCTGCAACGGGCAAGCCGATCGTGGTGCTGCTCAAGAACGGGCGCGCGCTGGCGCTCGAAGGCGCGGTGCTCGCGGCGCCTGCGATCCTGGTCACGTGGTTCCTTGGATCGGAAGGCGGCCCGGCAATCGCAGACATCCTGTTTGGGCGGCATAGTCCATCGGGGCGGCTGCCGGTCAGCTTCCCGCGCGCGAGCGGGCAGGCGCCCTATTACTATGCGCACAAAGCGACCGGCCGGCCCAATCCCGACGGCCCGCTCCAACCGTTCAAGGCGCACTACCGCGATATTGCCAACTCCGCTCTCTTTCCGTTCGGGCATGGCCTGACCTATGGGCAGGTCGACTATGCCGGGCTCCAGATGAGCGGCAGCGGTACGCTGGACGCGGAGGGCACTCTGACGGTGTCGGCGATGGTCAGCAATGGCGGCACAGTCGCGGTCGACGAAGTGGTCCAGCTCTACGTCCGTGACGTGGCGGCAAGCATCACGCGGCCAGTACGCCAGTTGAAGGCCTATCGCTGCGTGTCGCTTGCTCCCGGCGCGACGCAGAAGGTTAGTTTTACGCTGCGCCGGTCCGACCTGACGTTCATCGGGGCCGCGATGAAGCCGACTGTCGAGCCCGGCATCTTCCAGGTCTGGATCGCGCCGTCAGCGGAGGCGGAGGGCGTGTCGGGCCGCTTTACGTTGACGGGCTAACCGCAGCCCGCTCCGCCAGCGTCGCAACGATCCCGCCGTGCGTGTCGCGACGCAGCGGATTGGCGGCCATCGCCAGTGCCGACAGCGAGCAGCCAAGGATCGGCGCCGCGACCATGATCCACCGGATATCGGTGACGACATCGGGGGCCTGCGCTACACGCGGCGCATAGCCGATCGCAGAATAGGCAAAGCCGGTGATCGCGGTTGCAGAGCCGATCGAAACCTTTTGTAGCAAGGCGGCGACGCCGAACGACAGCGCTTCGACACGCACGCCGGTGTGCAACTCGCCATATTCCACGGTATCGGGCAGCATTGCCCAGAAGACGAAGCTGAACGCAGCGAGCGCGGCCTGCACCGTTACCAGGAACAGATCGGCGCGCCAGGCGGTACCAGTGTCGGTCACGGCGAACACACCACTACCCGTGACCGCCAGCGCGGCTGCGCCGAGCCATAGCGCGCGACTGCCGACCTGATGCCGCGCCAGCATCCAGAGCGGAACGAACACACTTCCCGCCAATCCCATCAAGGCGAGCGCGGTTGTGCCGGCAAGCTCGTCGCGCACGACATAAGTGAAATAATAGAGCACCGAGCGCGACAACATCGTCGATGCGACCGCGACGCACATCATGGCCCCGCACAGCGTGACGAACGCGCGGTTGGCCGCCAAAGCGCCGAGGCCGCGTAGCAAAGGGGGCGGCGGTGCAGTCGGCAACAAGTCGGTGCCCCGCGGCGACCGCCGCGCTACATGGATCAACAACGGTGTCGCAACCCCCGCGAACAGCGTCGCGGCGACCAGGAACCCCTTTGTACCGGTGGGCGTTCCTGAGACTGCGAGCGAAACCCGTTCGGTCGAAAGCGAGACAACGACTGCCGCGATCGTACCGAATAGCATCCGCAGCCCGGCGATCGCAGCGCGGTCACCACTATCTGCGCTGATCCGTGCGTTCCACGCGGCATAGGAAATATTTACCAGCGCGTAAAGCGAACGGAACGCGATCTGCGCGACGAGCAGGCTGGCGACCAGAGTGCTGCCATGAAATGGCGGAGCGAAGTAGATCAGAGGAAAAGCGAGCCCGAGCGGGATCGCGCCATATCCGACAACGCGTGCATAAGAAGGTCGTCCGCGCTCGGCCCAGATCCCGGTTAGAAGATCGGCGATCCCGTCCCACACCGAGCCAATTAAATAGATCATCCCCGCGACATGCGGCGCGAGGTGTAGGACGTCGGTGAAATAGAAAAACAGGAAGAGGCTCGAGCTCTGCCAATAAAGATTGCAGGCGAAATCTCCCGAGGCGAAACGCAGCCGCATCGGCCAGGAGAGCTGCGGTACGGGGAGTGTCGAGTCGGTCATCGCGGACGCGATAGCACGGTGCTGGCGGGCAGCTGGCATTTCACTTGACCGACCCTTGTAACCGGTTACATCCGGGGTGCCCGATCCATGAACGGCCGCGGGCGGGAGAGTTTGTGTGATCAATCGCCGTACCGTCACCGCCACCGCGCTTCTGGGGGGGGGAGGGTTGGCGATCGAGCTCGCGACGCCAGCGATGGCGCGCGGCTGGCGAAGCCATTCTTCGCGCGTATCGAAGCTGCCCGTGCTGTTCGACGATCTCGAGCAACGAACCTTTCGCTGGTTTTGGGACACCGGTAATCCGGCTAACGGCCTGGTGCCTGATGCCTGGCCCAATCCTGAATTCTGCAGCATCGCCGCGGTCGGCTTCGCGCTGACCGCCTATCCGATCGGGGTCGAGCGCGGCTGGATCACTCGCGCCGCCGCGCGCGAGCGCACGCTCGCGACGCTGCGCTTCTTCGAGCGGGCGCCGCAGGGGGAGGGCGCGTCTGGCGTTGCGGGGTATAAAGGCTTCTTCTACCACTTCCTCCATATGGATAGCGGGCTTCGTTTCGGCGATGTCGAATTGTCGACGGTCGACAGCACGATGCTCTTCCTCGGCATGTTGTTCGCCGCGGAATATTACGTCCAGGACCATCCCGACGAGCGCGAGATCAAGCGGCTCGCCAATGCGCTATACGAGCGCGCAAACTGGGACTGGTTCCGCCGCGGGCAGGCGGTGTTGTCGATGGGCTGGCATCCGGGCGTCGGGTTCATCCCGCGCAACTGGGACGGGTATAACGAGGGTATGATGGTCAATCTGCTCGCGCTCGGATCATCGACGCATGCTGTTGGACCTGATGCATGGTCGGCGTGGTGTGCGCCCTATGACAAGTGCTGGCGCGGCAGCGGGGCTACGCGGCGGCTCGCCTTTGCGCCAATGTTCGGACACCAATACAGCCACATGTGGATCGATTTTCGCGGCATCCGCGACGCCGCGATGCGTGACGCCGGAATGGACTATTTCGAGAACAGCCGCCGCGCAACCTGGGCGCAGCGCAATTATGGGATCCGCAACCCGATGGGCTGGACGGGCTATTCGCAGGACATCTGGGGCCTGACTGCGTCCGCCGGGCCGGCCGACGTACAGTATGACGTCGATGGGCGGATCATCATCTTCCGCTCCTATTCGGCGCGCGGACCGGTCGACGAGCCCGATGGCTTTGACGACGGTACGATCGCGCCGACCGCGGCGATCGGCTCGCTCGCTTTCGCACCCGAGATCGCGGTGCCCGCAACGCTCGCGCTGCACGCGCAACACGGCGACCGAATCTATGGTCGCTACGGCTTTTACGACGCATTCAACCCGACCTTCCGCAAGCCGGCAAAGCCGTTCCAGCGCGGGTCGGTCGATCCGGTGCGCGGCTGGGTGTCGCAGAATTATCTCGGGATCGACCAGGGTCCGATACTTGGCGCGATCGCCAATACGCGAGACGGGCTGATCTGGCGCCTGATGCGACGCTCGGTGCCGATCCGGCGTGGGCTCGAGCGCGCCGGTTTCACTGGCGGTTGGCTCGCGGCGTAGCAGCCGCGACCCCGGAGCTTCCCCCGGGGCGCTGGTGATCAGAAGGTGTACTTAGCGCCGATCTTGAAGTTGCGCCCCTGGCTCGCGACCGAACCCGTGTCGGGATTGCGCGTCGCTGCTGCACCGCCGATCGTCTGCAGCCCGCCGCCGAAGGTGGAATAGTTACGATTAACGAAGTCGAACGCGTTGAGCGCCTGGAAATAAACCGTCAGCGCATGGCCGTGCGCGTAGGGCATCTTGAAGGTCTTGGCGATGTTGAAGTCGATGTTCTTGTAGCCGATGCCGCCCGGCTGATAGATGCCGAAATTGGTCGTGTAGCAGCCGCCGCCGCCCGGAACCGTGGTCGGAATGCCGCACAGCGCGCCGCCGTAGGACGGTCCCGACGAGATCGTCGCGAACCCCGTCGCGCGGATGTTCAGCGGCAATTTGACGGTGCCGGTCGCGACGAAGCGCCAGCGCTCAAGCCCGCTCGAATCCCCATACCCCTGCGCGCCGATCGTCGGCGCGTCGAAGTTGAACGGATCACCGATCGAAGCGCCGTTGCGGGTGTCGTTCGAGCGCGAGCTGGAGATCGTTAACGTCGTGCTGAAGCCCCAGCCTGACGCCTCGGTATAGGGCTTGTCAGCCTGAAGATAGACCGCGGCGTAATGTGCCTTACCGTCGCTGTTGCCTATGAAGATCGCGCCATAGCCGGGGAGCGGCGCGGTGTTGATCGCCGCAGTGCTATAGAAAATCCCCGCCGCATAGGGCACGCCGTTGTACGTATATACCGGGCTGCCGCCGGAGCTGTACGATCCGTCCGGATTGCGGTTCCCGATGACTTCCTGATAGATATTGTGCGACTTGATATAGGCAAAAGTGATCGACGTGTTGACCACGCCCAAGCGCTTTTTCACGGCAAAATTGACCTGATCCGAATAGGGCATCCGCGTCCGGTTGTTGAGCAGGTGCACTTCACCGCCCTGCATTGCCGCGAGCGTGCGCAACTGGTCGATATTGGTCGGGATCGTGGCAACGCAGCGCGCGGTTCCCAAGGTGCAATTGGGGGGCGTGTTGATCGTGACGACCGATTCATACTGGTCTTTGATGGTTTCGATCGCCGAATCGATGAACAGCGACCGGTTGTAATAGCGTCCACCGCCGAGCACGAAGACGAGATCGCGATCGCCGTTCACGTCGTAGGAAATCCCGAAGCGCGGCTGGAACGCGCCAAGAAATGGTTTCCGGTTGTTGCCGGTCGAGATATAGTCATTGGCGTTGATGCCGGCGGCCTGCCAGCCAGGATAAGCGCGAAGCGCCGTGGCAATTGCCGCGGGCGTTACAAAGTTGTTGTTCACCGCGTTGGATTCGTAGTCCCAACGCAAGCCGCCGCTGATCAACCAATGGTCGTTCGGCCGCCAATCGTCCTGAACGAAGCCGCCGATCTCGGTGTTGTTCGCGGTGACAGGCTTGACGACGGCAGTGTTGATCGTCGCCGCATACGGCGCCGCGGTATTGGCGTTGCCGAGGCCGGAGAAGCTGTTGGCGTCGTAGAAGAAGGTGCCTGAGCCGTTATTGTCTTCAAGCCGCTGCAGCTTGGTGAAATTGAGCTTGATGCCCGCTTTGATGGTGTGCGCGCCGCCGAAGAAGGTGACATTGTCCTTGAACAGTGTTTGATACTGGTGGTCGTCTTGGGTGAAGTTGGTGCCGCCGAGGATCAGCACTCTGGTATCGCCGATATTGGGCGCCCGTGCCGGACCGCCCGTCGTCGCGCCGCTGTTAAAGGTTATGACGCTCGACGGGCCGGTGACATTCGGAATCGCGCCATTGGCGGCAGCGTCACGTGAAAAAATGAACTCGTTGAGCCAGCCTTGGCCGCGATGGTTCCACGTCAGCTGATACCGGTGCTCCTCATTGCGGTTATTCGTCGACGCGTCGAGCGTCGTTGGGCCACCGTTAATTTGCAGATTGGACTCGTTGCGGATGAAAGCACTGACATTAACCGTGTCGCGCGCGGTCGCGTAGAAGGTCAGCTTGCCGAAATAGAGCTTCTCGTCGAAAGTGGCGGGGTAGCTGCCGTTATACTGCGAACGGGCAGCGACCGCATAGGTCTGCCCCTGTGCAGACAGGCCCGGCAGTACGCCATTATACACATTGATGTCGTTCGCCCCGAAGGTCTTGCTCGTGCCTTCGAAGTCGGCGAAGAAGGTCAGCCTGTCCTTGATGATCGGACCGCCGAGATTTGCGCCATAATATTTGGTGTCGAAATCGGGCTTCGGCGCATACGGCGCGGTGGCGTTGTTGAGCTTTCCCGGGCGATCGTCGTAGTTCCGGCTGATGAACGCCTTGGGCTGCCATTCGCCAAAGATTTCGCCGTGAAAGCTGTTGCCGCCGGTCTTGGTGACCGACGAGATCACTGCCGAACCGGCCTGCTCGAACTCAGCCTTGAAGTTCTGCGTCTGGACGTCGAACTGATCGACCGCTGACGCCGGAAACGGATTGCCCGAAGACAGATTCTGTCCAACCGTCCCGCCGTGGTTCACCAGGTTCTTGATGCTGATGCCGTCAATGAACGTGTTGGTGTTGTCCGAATTGATGCCTCCCGCCTGAACTTGACGCGCCTTGCCACCGAGCGTGGGCGGGGAGACCGTTACGCCGGGAGCGAGCGCTGCGAAATTAAGGAAGTTGCGGTCGCCGTTGGGGAGGTTCTCGAGCTGGAAGCGCGAGATGTTGGCGCCAACAGTCGCGGTCCGCACGTCTCGCGCACGCGATCCAGTAACGACGATATCGTTGCCGCCGCTGGCCGTCGCTATAGCTGCTGTCGGCGCAACGAGATCTGCGGTGACTGCCTGGCCAAGCGGCACGACGACTTCGGCCGAGCGGCTGCCCGACGACACGCGGTAGGTGCTCGGCGGCAGGCCGACGAGGATATAGTCGCCCTTCGCATCGGACTTGACCGTTTCAACATGGCCCGTGCTGAGATCGGTGAGCGTCACCGTAGCCCCTGCGGCCGCGCCCTCGACATGCCCGCGCACGGTCGAGGTCGTCTGCGCCATCGCGGGTGCTGTCAGAGCCACCTCGCCCCCGGTCAGGATAGTGGTGGCCAGCGCTACCCGAAGGCTCGCTTTGATCAGCGTCTTCATCTCGTCTCCCCTAGTTCGAGGCTGATGCCAGCCTCGTTATGTTCTCGTTCGTCGGCGAACCGGCTACGCGCGCCGGGATCGTCCGCAGCAGCCTGAGACGGGATGCCGGGTGCGTCTGCAGGCCATAGCCGGTGCGGTCTACCCATCGCTCCATGTCCCAGCTGTCTGCTGGACGGACCCCGAACCAGCCTCTGACGGGCCGGGTAACCGGTTCCAAGACTTGCCCAGTAACCGGTTTCATGCGCATTCGCCAAGCGGAAAATGAGGAACGTCCGAACCCGCCGCGGCGATTCGCGACGGTAGAAGAGAGGAAGACGAGTGACCGGCTTTGTTTCCCGCCGCAGGCTGCTCAAGGGCGCGTCTGTATCTGTGATCTCGATCATGCTGACGCCCGCGATCGCGCGCATTGGTCGCTTGCAAGATTCTCGGATCGAGCGGTTGATCGCTACGATGACCCTCGAGGAAAAAGCCGGCCAGCTCAGCATCTTTAGCGATCCGTCGCGAGTCGACGGGCCGCCGGTCAATCCCGGCCTCGTCGCGCAGAGCATGGAAACGGTCCAGCGCGAGATTGCGGCGGGGCGGATGACCGGATTGTACAACGGCATTGGTGTTGCCGCTGGGCGCGAGCTGCAGCGCGTTGCGATCGAACAGGGACCGCACAAGATTCCGCTGATCTTTGCAGGCGACGTGATCCACGGAATGAAGACCACCTTCCCCGTGCCGCTCGGCGAAGCTGCCAGCTTCGATCCCGAACTCGCCCGGCGGACCGCGCGTGCCGCGGCGGTGGAAGCGAGCGCGAAAGGTATCCACTGGATCTTTGCGCCGATGGTCGATGTTGCACGCGATCAGCGCTGGGGGCGGGTCGTAGAGGGGGCGGGCGAGGACAGTTGGCTCGGCGCGCAGTTCGCCGCGGCGCGCGTGCGCGGGTATCAGAGCGACGATTTGACGGCTGAGGATGCGGTGCTCGCCTGCCCGAAGCATTTTGCCGGATACGGTGCGGTGATGGGGGGAATGGACTATAATACCGCCGATATTCCGGAGACAACGCTCCGCGAAACGCATCTGCCGCCGTTCAAGGCGGCGTTCGGCGCGGGTGCGCTTTCGACCATGGCAAGCTTCAACGACGTCGCCGGGGTGCCCTCGACCGGTAACCGCTACCTGCTCACTGACATCCTCCGCGGCGAATGGGGGTATAAGGGGCTTGTCGTGTCCGACTATACAGCGGACGAAGAGATGATCCTGCACGGTTTTGCCGCCGATGGCGCTGACGCTGCGGCCAAGGCGATAAACGCGGGGTGCGATATCTCGATGCAGAGCGGTCTGTACAACGCCCATCTCCCCGCGCTGGTGCGGTCGGGGAGGGTCGCGCTGGCGACGGTCGATACTGCAGTTCGCCGCGTGCTTCGCGTCAAGCAGGCGCT
>NZ_JAKNQQ010000012.1 GCF_022662475.1 Sphingomonas sp. TREG-RG-20F-R18-01 | reverse complement strand
TGATGCGGTGGTCAAATGCACGAATACGGTGCTCGACTATGTCTATGGCAGTGTCGATCTGCTGGTGTCGGGTAACGAGCCGTTCATCACCAACGCGCCTTCGGACATGGCGGTCGCGACCTTCTACGAGCAGATGACCGATAACGACATCGCCTACCGGGCGAAGCAATCGACTTCGATCCCGATCTACGTGGGCGCGTTCAACGATCTTCAGCGACCAGGCGTGCAGACGCCGGCGGTGAAGGCGCTGATGCATTACGCCGACACCAATCCGGCCGTTGCCGGGATCGATCTGCATCTCCACGTCGCATCGTTCAGCGGTGACGATGGTATCGAGAACGCGCGCTTCGCCAATCTGGACAGCGGCCTTGTCGGGGCGGTGAGCTTTGCCCGGACGCAGGTGCCGACGAAGCCTTTTATCAGCTCCGAATTCTCGCTCGTGAGCTATTTCCTGCCGTTCCTGAAAGATCCGATCAGCGCGCAGTTCAAGGCGAAGGGCGCCGCATATGGGGCCGACGCCGCCGCGTCCGTCACCGACGATCCGCTCGGCAAGGAAACGGTGCTGGGCTTCTATAATTACGCACTTGCACGAGGAAAGGCGGGCAACCCGATCGCGTATGAGGAATGGAAAGATTTTCTCGCCATCGGCGACGAAACGACGCCGACCTGGTTCACCGATCGCTTTATCGGCGACAACAACTTCCTCGCGCAAGCGCAAGGGTATTTCGACAAGAACAACGTCGTTCTGGCGACGTACTCGCTGCCCTATCAGCGGGCGACCCAAGTGTTGGGCGACGACCCGGCCGACCCTTATGCCACCCCGGCCTATTGGCTCGGTGCGACTTTCTGTAACCTGACTTGCCCTCAGTTACCGGGTGGCGGCAATCAGTTCTCGTTAACCGTCGCCGACGATTTCGTTCGGCTTCAACCACAATAGCCTTTCGACGCGGAATGAACCGTTGCTGCAAGCGTCATTCGAGCAGTGTTCAGCGGGTGAGGTCCAGAAAAGACATGTATTTACGACACGCAAGGAGAGATTGTATGAAAACCACGCATCTTATCATGGCAACGCTTCTCACGATGGGTCTGATGACCGGCGCGGCGCAGGCACAAACCATCGACCAGCGCCATTATCATCAGCAGCGCCGGATCAATGATGGTTTGCGCAACGGCAGCCTGACTCCGCACGAAGCCCGTCGGGTGGAGGCGCAGCAGCGCTCGATCCACCGTCAGGAAGCGCGTATGCGCTATCGCCACGGCGGCAGCCTCAGCGGATATGATCGCGCGTTGCTGCAGCACCGCGAAGATCGGGCAAGCCGGCACATCTATGATGCCAAGCACAACGGTCGCCGCTGGTAACGCAAAGCGCCGATTCGGCCCATGCCCTTCATGGGCGTGGACCGACGGCGGGGCGCAGGAAAAGTGTTACCCCCAGTCTTCAAGAACGACCTTACCGCGCATACTTGCGCTTTCGACCATCCGGTGAGCCGTCTTGAGATTGGCGGCATTGATCGGCGAAAGGCGCTCGGTCAGCGTGGTTCGCAACTGGCCGGCATCGGCCAGACGCGACACTTCGGCCAACAACTTTCCCTGCTCGCCGATGTCCGGCGTATCGAAAAGCGAGCGCGTGAACATCAATTCCCAATGGAGCGAGACGGACTTTCGCTTGAAAGGCAGCGCATCGAGCGTCGCCGGATCGTCGATCAGGGCGAAGCGTCCCTGCGGCGAGATCAGTTCCGCGATATCGGCCAGATGCTGGTCCGTATGCGTGGTTGAGAAGACAAACGCAGGGGCCCCCAGTCCGAAAGCCTCGATTTGCGGCGCGAGCGGCAGGCTGTGATCGACGACATGATGCGCGCCCAGACCGCTGACCCATTCCCGCGTTTCCGAGCGAGAGGCTGTGGCGATGACCGTAAGATCAGTCAGTTGGCGTGCGAGTTGGATCGCCATCGAACCGACGCCGCCGGCACCGCCGATAATCAGCACGGCATTGGCCGCACCGGGCACGGGTTTGAGCACGTCGAGTCGGTCGAACAGAGCTTCCCAGGCTGTGATCGACGTCAGCGGCAGGGCTGCGGCCTCGGCCCAGTCCAGGCTTCGGGGCTTCAAAGAGACGATGCGCTCATCGACAAGCTGAAGCTCGGAATTCGAGCCCGGCCGTGCGATACTGCCCGCATAGAAAATCTCGTCGCCCACACGGAACGCTGTTGCATCCGCCCCCACGGCTCTGACCACGCCAGCGGCATCCCATCCAAGCGTCTTCCAGCCGGAGCCAGTGCGTTCGGCGCTCTGGCGCACTTTCACATCAACGGGGTTTACCGAAACCGCCTTGATCTCGACGAGCAAGTCGCGACCAAGCGCAACGGGGTCGGCGAACTCTTCGTCCAGCAGGGATTGCGGATGGTCGATGGGCCCTGCTTGAGTGTAGGCGACGGCACGCATGGCGGTTTCTCCGATTGTTCAGCGCATGATCTAGTGCCGGGTCGCCGGAAGGCACAGTACGCAGAAAAATCGCACCTAGTGTCGAAAAGGATACCTTGATGGCCAAGGCCCGCCATTCCCGCCTAGACTGTAATCCCGGATGTCCCGTCGAGGCAGCGATCAGCATCATCGACGGCAAGTGGAAATGCGTCATCCTCTGGCATCTGCTGAAAGGCGGTATCTTCCGGTTCAATGAGTTAGTTCGAGTGATGCCTGGCATCACGCCGCGAACACTGACCAATCAGTTGCGCGAGATGGAGGCGGACGGCCTGATCTACAGGGTCGTATATGCGCAAGTCCCACCGAAGGTCGAATATAGCCTTTCGGAAAGAGGGCGCACCCTGACGCCGATCTTGGAAGAACTCAAAATCTGGGGAGATGCCAATATAAAGTTATTTATATCTCGGGACGGAAATAGGTAAGCTCATACTCTGACAAAACGCGTCAATCGCTTACGTAAATTCCTCGGGCGCTACAATGCGACTTCAGATGCCGACCTCTTATCGGCCCATATGACTGACGGATTTTGCGCTGTCGGCAACCGAAAGCTGCCAGTCTCTAAAAGACCCGATTTTTGTCGCAATGCGACGCCAGCAAGGCCGATGCCGTATGTCGGCTGACGAACTCGACCGAGGCTGTTGAAAAAGTCGAAGGGCGAAAGATCATTGCATCGAGCCGTAACTCTGGAATTGAGCCGGCGGATACGTTGCATCGATCGTTCACCTCGTGGCGCTTGGTAGCACGATTTTAACAAGGAAGTTACCAACACCGCCTTTTTCAACAGTCTCGATCGGTTTTGACACCAGTTGAAATGGCCGTTTGTTTTCTGCCCAACAGCAGCTCGAAGCTGCCATTCCGCAGCCGGTCCAGCCTCAGTCAATCGACGATGGCTTCCATCCAAGCCTGGAGCGTCTTCTCTTGCCGCAAGCCGTTATTCAAGTGCCGAGCCGCGAACGGCGGTTTCGTCCCAAAAGTCGTCGCTAGACAGCAGGGATGGCGGAAAACCCTGTCGCCATCGGAGATGCATGACAAACAGGTGATTTGCGTCGCCTGAGCGGGCCTGTCGGCGCTTAACGTATATCTGGGTCCGTTCTATGTACCGACCCCTGCTTAGGCAGTCTTATCGTGAACCAGGCACACCCCCTCGAAAAGCTTGCGGACGCGGTCCTTAGGTTGAACCTGAAGACAATCATCGATCGCAGCCTGGTTCAATTTGCGTCCCTTCCTCGTAGCGCCTCCATTGGCGCCGCCAGCCTCGGGAGCAGGGGTAGTCTCTGACGTCGCCGGCGCCGCGGGAGCGGTCTCGGCGACCTGCGTCGCTTCGATGACGCGGAGACTGTTGGCGGCGATCGCCGGATCGACACGGATCGGGGGCATCTGAGGGGCCGGAATCTTGGTCCGCTCGATCAGATGCTTTTCCGCGTAATAGCGGACCTTCTTGCCGTAGGTCGCGTACATGCCGCGCCGGAACACGATCAGATCGTTCTCCGGCAGAAGCTCGACCTCCTGCGGTAGCATCAGCGGCCGGCGTTGGTCGGACTCCGAGGTCGAGCCGCCCCCGCCACCCCACGTCCCCATCGAGCGCGAGCGGGCCTTGTACGTGTAGCTGCCGAGCTGGTCCGAGATCTTCTTCGCCTCGGACAAGGCGGCAGGACGCAGCACGAGCCGCACCGCGCAGTTGCGCTCGATGTCGGCCGCCACCTTGTCGCCATAGACGCCCTGGATCTGCTCGAGCGACTGGAACGCCGGCAACATCCGCAACCCATAACCAGCGACATAGCTGAAGGCGTTTGCCAGCACGGTGCACTTACCGAGGCTCGCGAACTCGTCGAGTGCGAGCAGCACCTTGACCTGATGCTTACCGTCCTTCGGCAGCTCGCGGACGTTGCGGTCGATGAGTTGCTGGAAAAGCAGCCCGTAGATCGGGGCGACCCGCTCCAGATCGTCCGGCGAGACGCCGAGGTAGAGCGAGATCCGCTTATCTCGGAACTCGCCCAAATCGAAATCGCTCTCCGACGTCGCGGCATCGACATATGGGTTCAGCCAGGCATTGATCTTGGACGTGACCGACTGGCGCAAGCCAGAGAATGTGTTTGCCGACGAGCCGGTGTAGTCCTGAATCGCCGAGACGCACGCGGTCGACAGTGGCTTCCCAGCCTTCTCCCGCGTCGCGATGATCTTTGGAAAACGTCGCTGAGCATCGACGGCCGCGAACTGCCGATAGACCTCGCCGATCGTGAACGGGAGCGCGTCCTCGCCATCGTCGACGGTCGCGGCGATGTAGGCGGTCACGCCGAGGAACGCCGTTCGAGCGCCCTCAGCCCAGAACTTCTCACCTGTGAGAGGGTCGGGGTAGAGCATCGCCGCGATCTTCTGCAGCTCGTTGATGACCTCGACCGGGTCTCGCCGATTGATGTAGCCGAGCGGATTCCACCGCACGGTGCGGCCAGTCGGATCGAGCGGATTGAACAGCAGCACGATCTGGCGAAGGACGTCCTTCCGATAGCCGGCGGTGTTGTCGTAATTCTCCTGCTTGATGTCGAGCACGACCAACGAGTCCGGCCAGTCGAGCAGGTTGGGGATGATGACGCCCACACCCTTGCCCGCGCGGGTCGGCGCTTCGAGCATGACATGCTCAGGCCCGCCGAAGCGCATGACCTTCCCATTGAACTTGCCGAGCACGATGCCGGTTTCGGACAGCAACAGACCCTTCTTGACCTCGGGGGCGCGCGCCCAACGCGCCTCGCCGTGCAGCTTCTGGCGCGTGAACAGCGTCGAGACGATAATTACGACGGTCAGGACGAGGCCAATGCCGAACCCAATCAAAAACGGCTGATAGACGATCGGGTAGCCCTTCAGTGCCCAGAGCGCGGCCGGCACCTTCCGCCACGGCGTGTGGGCGTTGAGCAGATGCGCCTTGAACAGGACAGCGACGGCGCCGATCGCTGCGCTCAGCACCAAGCCAACGATGGCCACGAACGCGATCGCACCTGGTTGCGACCCTTCGTCGCTCCGCATCCACCTACCGCTCACGCTACACCCTCCTCAGTCGTTCGGCTTGCTCGCTGGATCAAACCACACCTCCGTCATGCGATAGCGCGCCGGCTGACCTTCGCCAGGAGGGAGCCGGTGCATCTGCACGACGATATCGACGAGCGAGCGCAGTAAGGACCGAATGTCGTGACGATCCAGATCGTTGCCGCCTTCCGACTCCTTGACCAGCAGCGTGAGCTGCTCGAACGCGCCCTCGGCCGTGTTGGCATGTACCGTGGTGATCGAGCCCGGATGGCCGCTGTTGACGTTGCGCAGGTAGAAGAACGCGGTGCCGTCGCGGAGCTCCTGTAGAAGAATGCGGTCGGGCCGCATCCGAAGCGCCGATTCCAGCAACTCCTTGGCGCCAGCCTTCTGGAGGCTCTTGCCGTCCTTGGCGTACATCATATGGACGTGGTTGCGCTGCGGCACCACCAGCTCGCGGGTGTCCTCGATCGTCAGGATCCGCTCATAGTCCGGGATCAGCTTGATGAGCCCTTTCGAGAAGCTCGTCTTGCCCGAACCAGTCGCGCCGGAAATGAGGATGTTCTTGCGGGCCTCGACCGCCAGCTTGAAAAAGCCCCGCCAGTCGCCGGCTGCGCGTAAGGCCAGTAGATCGGCGTCGACCTCCTTGTAAAGCCCATGCGAACGAACCTCGCTGAAGAGCCCGGCCGCCTCGAAATCGTCGATGTTCATCGTCACGCAGGACGCCTTGCGGATCGTGATCGAGATGTAACCTTGCTCGACCGCCGGAGGAACGACGACCTGTGCGCGCTCGCCCCCCGGGAGTACCGAGGAGCAGACCGGATATTCGGAGTTGATGTCCTGCTTGGTAAGCCCTGCGATCAGCTTCGCCAAGGTCATGAGAGCGGCATTGTCCAACGCCGGCTCCTCATGCCACTCCCAGCCATTGCGGGTCTCAAGCCCGATCAGTCCCGGCTCGTTGATGACCAACTCGGTCACATCGTCGCGCAACAGATGCCGCCTGATCGGCTCTGCATTATGCTCGTAGATGAGCGACGTCGGGCTGGATGCCATCGGCTTAGCGCCTCAACCCCACGTCATAGACCGAGCGGAAATCGAAGTCCTTGGCGACGAAGATGGCGGCCGTATCCCCCTGATTCTTCTTCAGGATCGGCCTGATCTGCATCGTCTGATTGAGGACGGTCGACCCGGTGGTACTGGGAACCTGCGTCGTGTTGCTACCCTCGCCCGCCAACGAACGGCTCGCGATCTGGGAGGCATCCTCCAGCACCGAGATGACCAGCCCGACGCCGAACCGCGCCCAGAACTGCGTATCGACGCCGCCCGGGAGCCCCGCTCGGCCGAGGCTGTCAGCCGCGGGCGAGCCGAGATCGATGGCGACGCCGCGCGGAGTCAGTGCGCGGGTCCACACCACGAAGAGGCGCGCCTGCCCTTGGGTGATGCCGCCCGAATATTGCCCAAGCACCTTGGTCCCCTTGTCGAGGAGGACGATGCGGCCGTTTTCGGAATAGACGTCGTGGTTAATGACGCACGACACAAACCCAGCCTGCGTCGAATTGATCGCAGTCTGGAGCGTGCAGGGGATCACGGTGCCCGCGCTGAGCAGCAGGTTGCGATCAGCGACCATGGTCGCCCGCACTGTCTGGATCGCGGAGTGGCCGAGCTGGTCGCTGAAGTCGCTCGGGCCCTTTGGCGGCGCAGCCGGCGCATCATCACCCGCGGTGCCGACCCCACTCGCCCCGAACCCGCGACGCGGGGCCGCTGACTGCCCGCCACGCGCCTCATCGTCCTGACCGCCTTGCTGTCCCTCACTACCGGGGGCTGCCGTGGGAACAGCGGTCGAGGTCAGACCGGTATTGCCGAAGGCCATGATCGGCGATCGCCGTGCCGCATCGGCCATGGCGCGCGCTTGCTCTGCACGCCGCTGCTCCGGCGACTGCGGTCCATTGGCCGTGGTGGTGGCTGCCGTACCCGTTGCCGGCACCGGGTTCCCGTTGGCGTCGGTAACCTGCGTACCTGCCGCAGGCGTAATCGGCCGCCCGAAAATGTCGGTTTGCGGCGCGCCGGATTGACCAAGCTGACCCGCCAGCGCCGCTCGTTGCGCGTTTGGCGAACCCATCACATCGTCCACCGAACGTTCGCTTGCCTTGGCCGGCTGGGCCGCTGCCTCTGAGCTGGCAGAATGGTGGAACGCGCTATAGCCGATCACGATACCGCCCACGGCACCCAGGAGACCGATACCAGCGCCGATGAAGGCAAGGTTGGCCCAGCCTCCGCTGCGCGCGACTGGGCTATCGATATCGCTTGAAGGGACGGTATCGGCAGCGACGTCGCCGCCCCGGTCAATGACGGTGCCGACCATGTTACTGTCCCTTCACTTTGCGTGTCACCACATTGGAAACAGTGCCCGTGCGATCGCCGCGATCGTTGCGCAGCGGCGCCTCATTGTAGATGCACAGCACGGTCGTGCCGCGCCGGAGGCGGAGCTGACGATAGACCGCATGGATCACCACGAAGTCCTCGCGCACATCGTAGGGGACGATCGTCTCCGTCCCATCGACGTCGACCGCGAAGATCGAGGGAATGTCGGCGTGTCCCGGATAGCGCAAAACCGTGAACTCGCCATTGTCGGAGATTTCGGTCGGTTGCAGCGCAGAGTCGCCCTGCACCGTGTACTTCATGTTCCGGGTGCCCTCGATCACGGCATGATCGAGCGCAGCCTGGGCGACGTTGGTCTCGATCGCCTTGGCGGTTTGCGCTTGGGCGAGTTGCACCTGAAGCGCCGCCATGGCGCGTTCCTCGCGCGGATACCGGAAGCGGACTCCGTACATCGTCTCGCCCGTCCCGAGCGACAGGTTGAAATGATAGGTGCGCGGCGATCCACCTGCGTTTGTGATGACGATCAAGTTCGTCCCACTCGCTTTCTCACGCGGTTTCAGGAACACCACGTTGCCGACCGGGGCGATCTGCCACGACACAGTGTCACCCAACGCCGCCTGCGTGACCGTCTCGCCGGCGCCAAACTGGATCTCGATCGCGTGCCGGAAGCTGCCGACGATCGTCACCACCTGGTCGGGATCGTAATTGACGTTGCGAACGCGCGCGTCTTTCCCCCCTGGGATAGGGGTCTCCGACGCAAACGCCGCTTGCGGCATCAGCGTTATCGCAGCAGCCCCGACGATCGAGAGCGCGATGAGGCGCTGCCACACCGCACCAACTGCGCGCCAGAAACGGCTTTTGGAGCCGGCCTCTGTCAACACCAGCTCCGTGGCCCGCGGCGAAAGACGAACAGCCAGCTTCTTACGAAGCGCAGGCATGAAAGGGACGACGACGCGATCGTCATTGTCCGACGTGATTAACTGATCGCTCATCTCACGCCTCCGGGTCGGAACGGTAATTGACGACCTGGAAGCCGAGCGGATCGATGTTGCGATCCTTCTCGTGCTCCGGCGCTGTGGTGTATCTGAAGGTCAGGATCGCGTTCCAATTCTGCGCGATCGGCGTGTTCTGCCCGAACGTGATGATCTTGGTGAAGCGGACTTGCGCGACGGTCGGGCTAAGGAAGCTGATCGTCCGGATCGAGATCGAGACGAAGCCCTTGTCGCCGTAGATGTTCGAGGGTGCGTTCCTGTTGCTGGACTGAACGCTGCCCAGGTAGCGAGAGCCCTCGAGCTGATCGCTCATCAACATCACGGTATATGCGTTCTCGCGCGCCGCATCGTTCAACCAGCCCTCGCGCAAACGCACATATTGCGAGATGAAGTAGCGGTTGACCGCGTCTTCATAGGTGCGCGGCTGCGGTCCTTTCAGGGCCGTGACGACCTGCGTCTCGCCAGACGCCTTATCGACCCGAATGACGTAAGGCTCGACCGTCTTCAACGGGGCTAGCATGGCCACGGCCGCGACCGACGCTACGGAAAGTGCGCAGGCCCCTGCGGCTACACCCCAAGCGAGCTTGTTGGACTGTATCGCCGCACGCATACGGTCGTATTCCCAGGTCCTCGACGTCTCGAAGTATTTCTCTTTATCTTCGGACTTAACCGCGCCCATGGCGTCGATCCCTTCAGCAAGAGGAGTAGGTCAGCGCGACGTCCCGCTGGGACGTTCGCGGCGCTGAGCGCGGGACATTCATCGCTCCAGGCCCGATCGGCGCGGCCGGCGCTGCCCCAGGTGACGAAGGCGGACGTGGCGACGGGGTACGAGTGGGCGGATCATCGCGCATCAGCACCGGATCGGGGGCCGGTGCTGGAGCCGGTGCCGGAGCCGGCGACGCCGCGCCGCCAGGCGGCGCGACCATCGACTGCCCTGCGCCCTGCTGCGACGCCGGGAGGGGCACGGGTAGGCTCGGCAGGATGGTGCCGTAGAGGTTGGCAGGACGACGGTGCTTCCCGTCACACACAGCGACAGGTTTGATGTGAGTCCCCGTGCAACCGCTAAGCGCAACAACGCCTAACGCCACGATGGTCAGCCTTTTCATACGGTCTCCGTTCGTATCTTTGCCGCGCGGGCGGTGTTCGTGATCCATGGTTCGAGAGCGAGCAGCGATGCGGCCTAAGTCGAGCGAGAGGCCGAACCGCCCGAGCCGCCTCCAGCGACCGGACGGTTCGCCTGGGTGGCGCGCCGGAACATGAGTCGGTTGGTCAACATGTTCGCGCCGGTCATCAGGAAGCCATGGCCACCAGATGACGCGCCACCTGCGATGCCAGCCGCGATCGCCGGCGACTGGAAAAAGAAAATTGTACCGACGATGTAGATCGCCGCGCAGGCGACCGTGGCGACGAGCATCACGGACGCCTTCAGAACGATATAGCCGTTCTGGGTCATCAGAAATGACGAGCCATCATCGGGAACCGATCCCATGATACCGTCCATCGCGGCCTCCTGCAGCCCCGTAATGAACTTCGTCATGATCGCCATGACGACCATCAACAGGATGAAGTTGACGGTCTGCTTCAGCCATCCGTCGAACAACCAGCGGGAGGAGTTGAACAGCAGACATGCAAGCGCGAGTGGGGCGAGCGCGACGCAGATCGCGACTGACAGCTTGGCAAAGATGACGATGCAGAAACCTATCGACGCGGATAGGAACGCGAAGATGTAAAGGATGCCAATACACAGGTAGGTAATCAGCGTAGCGCTAAGCTGGATCACCGGCGTGCGGAAGTCGGTGAAACCCTTCTGTTCTTGCGACTGAACCTGTAGGTTCGCATTGACCAGCTTTCCTGCCAGCTTGCCCGTATCGGAGACATAGGTGTCGAAGGTCGTCCCCGGGTTGGTGACGGGCGTGCCCGATCCAGCCGCGATGATCTCGCTCGGCAGGTTGGTGACCACGTTCACCACGAACGCTGAATAGCCGATTGAGCTTGCGGCAGCTAGCGCGAAGCCAACCTTGCCGGCTTGGAAGACTAACTCGCGCAACGGCGCTTGAATCGCGCCTCGCAGCACGGCGAAGCCGAGCAGAAGAAAATAGATGATCGCTGCCAGCGCCAAAGGCGCCGCGACAAAACTGACGAGCCCCGACCCGAAGCTCGCGACCGAGGTCGCGATGGCGCTTTCGACGTACGTATACATCGTCGTGAAAAGCGTCATGATGTTGGGTGCAGCAGCAGGCATTACGGCATTTCCGATCTTCAGCGATCAAGGCGTAAAACGGGTTGCTACTTCCGGATCGTGTTCGCCTTGAAGAAGTCGGCTTCTTCGTTTCCGGCTTTGATCTGCGCTACCGAGATTGTCGCATCCCCAGTGGTTGCGCACATCCTTGCCTTTTCGTCGGCGGAAAGGTGACTATACTCTCCCGTTTCGCACTTCACCCGCCACTCCGCGAGGAGTGGTGGGCTTGCGATGAGTTCTTTCGCAGTCGGCACCACGACATTCTGCTGGCACCCACAAACAAACAGCAAAGCCGAGAGAGAGAATATCTTGCGCATGATTACTTCCTGATTGTGTTGGCGCTGAAGAATGCCGCTTCTTCGCGACCAGCCGCGACCTGCGCCGCACTGATCTGCATGTTCGCCTGACCGGACTGCGCCAGCTGGATCGCTTGCATCTTCAGCGTGTCGTTCTGAAGCTGAGCCTGTTCGACCGCGATACGGGCTTGCAGGTCCATCACGTCCTTGGGATCCTTAGCGGTATCGAGCTGCGACCGAAGCTGGTCGAGGCCCTGCATCCGGGTCTGGGTGATACTGAGCGTATTCTCGCCCAACGCTGCCATCGCCGCGGACGAGCCGGTCGCGTCCTTAAGCGCCTGGTTGTACGCCGCGTCCGCGTCTGAACCCGTCGACAGCGCGTAACGAGACTGGATGCTCGATGCGAGCGTACCTAGCGAACCGATCTTCGACAGGTCGCCGCTTAGCAGGGTCGACGCGTCGATCGTCGTGTTCGGCAAGATGTTGCGCACCTGCGGGCTCAACAACTGCGGCGCGAGACTGTTGACGTTTGTCAACTTTTGAAGCGAGCTGAGCTGGCTCGATGCCGTCTGGATCTGCTGCTCACCCTGCTGGATCATCTTCATCGTGTTCTGGACCTGGGCAAGCGCTTGCACGTAGGTCGACGTGTCGAACACAGGGATGCCCTGGGCTGAGGCCGGCGACGCGAACGCAGCGAGCGCGACGGGCGCGGCTGCAACCATGATGATATGCTTTAGCGACATGTCAGCTTCTCCTTTGGTTGGCGTAGAAGTGCGGCAGCCACGCCGCGGGATCGTTGCCCGCCAGGGCAATGGCCTCCTCCATGGCGACGAGCGTTTCCTCGCGACCAGAAAGCACTTTCAACTCATTGGGCATCCCGCCCAGATCGAGCTTCGCTACGATCGACGTGTGCCCTTGCTTGACCAGAAAGGTCCGGCTTTCCGGGGTGAGATCCTCGCGGATCAGCCGATACTCCGCCTCCGTCAGCCCCAACCCCTCGCAGTAATCCGACCGCTTCGCGTCCGAGTTAGGTAGGAGGATCTTGGTCGCCGTTTGCTCGATGATCGAGTGTGCGATCGGCGAGCGCAGCGCGTCAGCCGGCGACTGTGTGCCGAACACCATGAACGCGTTGCGCTTGCGGAAGGTCTTCAGACCGTCCTGCGCAAAAGCGCGGAATGCATCGTCCTCCAGCGCCTTCCAGAACTCGTCCACGTCAACGACGACACGCTGCCCGTTCAGCAGTTCGTCGACACGGTGGAAGAGGTACAGCATCGTCGGGGTGCGGATCTCCGGGTTCTCGAGGAAGTCCGTCATGTCGAACCCGACGAACTGCGCCGCCATCGACACCTTGTCCTCCGGCCCGTCGAACGCCCAACCGAGCGGCCCACCCAGGCACCAGCGCTCGAGCCGCGCGCCGATCCCCTCGGCATCGGCGTAGCCCAGCATCTCGCGCAGCGCGCTGAAGGAACGCGACGGCGCGGGCAGCCGCATCACGGCGTCGATCCCTTCGTCGATCAGCCGCTCTTCCGCGACGCTGAGCGGCCGGTTCTCCCGACGCACCAGTACGCGGATGAATTGCCGCAGGAACGCGATGTTATGGGCGCTGGCGGTCAATCCCTTGAGGGGCGCGAAGCCTGTCGGCTCGCCGTTGCGAAGCGCCAGATACGTGCCGCCACAAGCACGCACGAAGATCTCGGCGCCGCGGTCCTTGTCGAAGAAAACCTGCTTGGCACCGGTCTTTTCGAGCTGCGCCTGCAGGAAGTTCTGCAGGACTGTCTTGCCGCCGCCCGTGGGGCCGATGATGAGCGTGTGGCCGATGTCGGCGCGGTGAAAATTGAACCAGAAGGACGAACCCGCGCGCGTCTTGAGCAGCGTCACCGCTTCGCCCCAGTGGTTCCCGGACTTCCGCCCTGCCGGGAAGGTGTAGAACGGGCTCAGCGCCGCGAAATTGCGGCTGTTGATGACCGCTGGGCGCGCCCGCATTTTGAAGTTGCCGGGAAGCTGCGCCCAGAACGCGGCTTCCAGCGCCACGTCCTCGCGTGCCATTACCATGCCCGTGTCGGCCGCGGCCGATCGCGCGATCGACAATCTTTCCAGAAGCCGCTTCGGATCCTCGTCGATCACCGAGATCGACAGATGATGCTCGCCCATGGCGAAGCGGTTCGCCATCAGATCGTCGACGCCGTCGAGCAGCTCCTCCGCCTGGCTGACGCCGGCGTCGTCCGACGACACCATCTGCTTATACTTCTTCGTGAAGCGCTCGCTCGCGACCGACTTCACCAGCGGCGCAAAGCTCTGGGTCAACACGAAGGGGAAATCGAGTGTCAGGAGGCTGTTGAACTGCCCGCTACGCGTGCTGGCAACGTACTCACGCACCCCGAACATGCCGAGGTAATGCGACTTGTGCGGCAAGCGGATCTCGGCCGCTTCGCGGCCGAACACTACCCGCGAGGAGTAGAGCGCCTGACCAAGCCTGCCGTTGAGCAGCGGGATGCGGATGCGGTCACCGGTCAGGATGAAGTGCAGCACCTCCATCGGTTGCGAAAATAGGACGCCGTTGTGCTCGTAGAGCGACAGGGGCTCTGGCGCGACGTCGGCGAGCAGCGATTCAAAGTCCCGGCACTTGTCCGCCATGAGCGTCAGAGCACGATCATCGATCTCGGTGCTGGCACGCTTCTTCGAAAAGAACCGACCCACTTGATCGCCCGCCATGCTCGACGGACGCACCAAGATCGTGACGTAGAACTCGTTATGATAGAGAACCTTTTCCCTCAGGGTCTCCGCGTATTTATCCTGCAACGCCTTCGCAAATGCAGAATGGAAGTCGCCTCCCAAAACTGGGTCGGTCGCCGTTCGCACGAGATGGGTCCACATCGCGACGCGATCGTCACCTATCGAGCGCCAGGCGATGTTGAGCTTGCTATGCCATGTATTGAGGTCGGAGATGTCGCTGGTCTCGAACGGCCGCCCATCAACGCGGTACATGCGCATGAGCGAGCCGTCTTCGAGAGCGACCAAGGTATCGTCGACGTGCCGCGTGTAAGGGATGAACTTAATATCATCCGCCTCGCGAAGCGCAGTTTTCTTATGCTTCAGCTTGGAATCAGTCATCGCCGAAATGCTTCCGCTTCACGCCTTTGGCGAGGCGGACGGGAGAGTAGCTCCCGCCTCCCCAGAACTTGCGATTCTTTGATAGAAAACCCGTCTGGAACCACAGGCCCCACAGCCGGAACGCATTGAAGTCGTAATGGCAGATCATGCGGGCCGGAAAGTAGAGCGCCCCGAACAAGGTCAGGGGGTAGAAGGGATTATGGAAGATCCCCCAGAAAACCATGCAGACCATGATGATCGGCAGGATCGCCTCGAGTGGCAACCCCATGAACACCGATGGTCTGGTCAGGGCGAGGAACACCTTATCCTCGGTGATTTTCTCGACCTCAGGCACCCGAACTCATCCAGCCGACGATCGTCGTGGCCGAGAAGATGATGCCGATACCAATCAGGACGGTGACAGCCTTGCCCCAGTCCATCCGGCCGGTCAGCTTGGCGTAGCCGACTGCCATCACGGCGATCACACCGACGACCGAAGCGACTGTGGTCATCCACGTCTTGATGGTGCCGAGGCCTGACTCAATCGCCGTGCCGTCCGCGAGCGCCGGCTGCGCGATCGAGATGAGGGCAAGCGCACCGGCAAAACCGACGACCTGCCGGGCTCGGACGTCGGACATCATCCGGCCCATCTGGCGTGTGAACTTCATACGGGTCTCCATGGCTTGAGTTTACCTCTCGAGGTCGTAAGTGATTTGAATCGGTTCGATTTGCCGAACGGGCGTTGGCTCACGCACCGACACATCTAAGCCGCGCATCAGCGCGCCCGAGATCAATTCGCGGCTCTCCAGGCTCGCGGACATCATCCGATCCGCGTCCCCCTGGAAAGCCACACCAATGTGCTGCTCCATCGCCGCCTGTGCTTCGAGCGCATTGGCAAGACGTGGATCGGCCGCGATCCGCTCGGCGCTGCCGCGCAGGAACAACTCGGCCAGTTCCTCATTCTCGTCGCGGGCGGCAGCAGGACCGTGCTGCCGCTCCTCGCGAACGATTTGTGGTTCCGGTTCGGGCTGCCGTTCCGGCGGGGCCGTCGACGTGGCGACCTGTTGGTCTTCGCGGTCCGCCTCAACCGACGCTGCGGTGTCCCTCGCCACATCATGTCGATTGAGCCCCGAGCGGACGAGATAGATCGCGTCAGCGACCTGGCCATCCCACTCTCCCTCGCGCGCCATTCGGCGCAGATCGTCGGGCTCGTAGCCCGCCTTGGAGAACGAGCTGACCAGCGTCGGGCTCTCCAGCGCCTGCTCCAGCCCTCCGTCCAGCGCCTCCTTGTTCACATCCAGGCGCTCTTGCCGAAATTCTCGCTCCATCGGCCCGAGGTCCGGCGTCATACCCTCCGAAAGGGCTTTGCGATCTTGGGTGAAGACGCTCAGTCTCAACAGCAGGCATTTGTCGTCGTCCGACAGCTCCGCGCCGCTCTGCGCCGGCGACGCCGCGCCAGCAGGATCCCGACCTACATCTGCGGTCCGCACCCGATCCGTCGCAGCGATCGACACTGCGGCAACGACCGGCGCGGCCGGTTCGACCGCCGGGGCAGGCTTTGCAGCCGCCTCGCGTTCGCGCTGGGCCGCTTCGACACGCTCGCGCCGGCCCTGCTCCATTCGCGCCTGCTCGTCGAACTTTGGCTCATAGCCGCGAACCGTCAGTCCCTCGCGCGACCCGGCCTCCCACACGGCCTGCCGGAACTCGGGTGAGCCATCGACGTCGATCCCCTCCCAGCCATTGTGCTTGGCGATCTTGACCAGCGCCGCGACGGTTTCGGGATCTTCGTTGCGCGCGATGATCCGGTCCCCGTTACCAGAGACCTCGATCGATGGGTTCTCGCGATCCCCGGGCAGGAACATGCCAATGCGAGGCTCGCTCGCGTCGCTTGCGGGGATAATCCGAACTTCATACCGGTCCGCGAGATCGGGCGGCATCGCAAACCCGGCTTCAACCGCTCCGGGCGCCACGTCCCGCGTCGTTCGTGCAACGCTATTGTCCACGCTCATTTGAAGACCTCGATTGCATCGGAGGCGATCTGCCCAACCACCCAGCTATCGCCGTCACTTGGCGGTTTGGCGGCGCCGGTCGCAGCGACCGCCACAGCAGGCGCACCGAGAATAGGCGGGGGTGCCTGTATCGAGCCCAATCCGCTCGCGGCCGACCAGATGCGACCGACGTAGCCGTTGCGGAAACCCCGTGTCAGCGTGCCGGTGTTGTAGAGCGAGTACGTCGCAGAAATGGCGTCCAGGCCGCTGTAGTGCCGGCTCGCGAGGCCATAGCCCTCCTGCAACAGCGTCGAGGCAAGACGCAGGTTCGTGCAGGGATCGAACGCTTGCTCGACCGTGACGCCGAGCCGGGCGAAGTTCGTCGAGTTGATCTGGGCTAAGCCCACGTCGACCGTATAGCCCTGTGCCATATAGCGCCGCACCAACCCGGCGCCCTCGGCGACCGACCCGGCGCGCACGCGCGGGCCACGATTGACGTTGATCGAGAGATCGTCGCCGGCACTCTCGGTCACGACGAGCGGCACGACGGCCTCGGTCGCGACCTCGCCGGCACATCGCTGCGCCAGCACGGTAATGGCGGCGACGGTGTGGATCATTGCTGCGTCACCGTCTGGTAGCGCGCATCGAGGGAATAGCGCGAGGTGGTGCCGTCGGTCTGCGTCACGGTCATGGTGTAACCGTGCTTCGCCGACTTCGTTTTGATGCCGACCCCCGTGCACGAGGGAAACCCAGCGCCCATAGCGAGTGCGTTCCAGAGCTTCGTGATCGGAGGCACGCACTCCGCGTACTTGGTCGGCGACCCCGGAGTGGCGAGGCAAAGCACCACCTGGCACCCCCAATCCGATGCAAAGGCCGGTTGAGGAGCCGCAACTGCGATTACGCCGGCAACACAAAGCGCGATCGCGCCGCTCTTGCTCCCGAGCTTGTTCAGAAAACGTCCGATCATGAACCACCTCCGTGAGAAGCGCGCCATTCCGCACTCGCGAACACATCCCATTGCGGCGGGGCCTTCGCTGCGGTCTGAAGGACCAAGGCAGGCGCGGTATGCGCTTCGGTCCCAACCGGCGCCGACGCCGGCGCATCGGCGCTGGCGACATTGACGATCCAGTCTTCGTCCTCCCCGACCGGGCGCGTTCGATCGATGACCTGTCCCGGCCGCGCGAACGCGACATGCCAGTGGTTGGAGTGACCGCGGTCTCCTGGCCCGAGCAGCTCAATCAGGCGGATACCGCTCTGCCCCATCAGGGTGCGGATCTGATCGCGATTGATGGAATTGACCCCGCCCGCAGGCACGAAGTCCACCGCCTGACCAAATTTGTGCCAGCTATACCGCGCGCCGTAGCTCGCATTCATCGGCCGGATCGTATCGGTGACACGCGCGCCAAACGCGCGTCGGACCAGGGCAGCGACATTCGAGACGGTTGGCGCACCGGTTGCTGGCGCATCCATCCGACCATTATCGATATGGGCGAGCGCACAAGGATCGAACACCGATGCGGGCGTGACGCCGTAGGTCGCAAAGTCGCGTCCGCTTATC
The DNA here is from genome assembly GCF_022662475.1 of Sphingomonas sp. TREG-RG-20F-R18-01. GTDB lineage: Bacteria > Pseudomonadota > Alphaproteobacteria > Sphingomonadales > Sphingomonadaceae > Sphingomonas. The sequence continues at coordinate 46,191 of NZ_JAKNQQ010000012.1, read as the reverse complement.
GCAAGCGGACCCGCCTCGAAATCCGCGCCCAAGGTGATGAGATCGCGAACTGTCGCCTCGGCGTCGCCCTCGACGAGTGGCTGGCGCCTGAGCGCCGCGCCAGCATGTATCGTGATTGCATAAGACACGGGGCCGGGCGCCACACCGGCTCCAAGCCCTGCTGCACAGAGCTGGATCGCCTTTGCCGTGAGCCCCACTGGAAGCATAACCGCCTTCCGATAGCCTAGTACAAATTTGATCCTATTCCATAATTGACGAGACTGGCAACACGCAATCGCCAAGGCGGCAACGATGTATCTGGTTATTACGGCTGCAAAATCGCTTCCGCTGTCAGCCTCTCGCCCGGTTGCCGATTCGCGTGGCTTGGCATAGAAAATTCCCTTTTTAGGGGTGGCGGCGCGAAGCGTCGTCGCGGTCTCAGGATAATGCGCTTCGCGTAAAGGGCAGAAGATTGAGCAAAAGCGTCGCTTTCCTCGCGCAAACACCGGGCTCGGCGACGATCGAAAGCCAACAATCGTGCCTCAACCCTGATGACATCGAGGTCTTCGCGGGCCGGAAGACGTTCAGCCAGCTCAGCGAGCTGCTGGAGCGCAAGGGCATCGGCCTTGAGGCCGGCGACCGGGTCAAAGTCCACGATCTCTCCTGCCTGACGATCGCAACGCCGATGCTCGTGCGCGCGATAATCAAGCTGCTTCGCAGTGGCGTCAGCTTTGAAATCTGTACGCCCCGGATCCATATCGAACCCGGTGCCGATGATAAGCTGCACGCGATGCTGGATGCGCTCGACGGCCATTATCGGCACCTGCACGGCATCAAGACGCATCCTGCCGAGATGTCGCCTCCAGGACGCAAGCGACTGCTTGCGCCAGACAAATTACCGGAGATCCGCAAACTGCTGAGCGCCCCAGGTGCAACCGCCACGGACGTCGCCCAAGAGCTAGGCATCGCCCGGTCCACGCTCTTCAACTACCTCGAGCGATACGACCTCGACCGCCGAACTGGTCGGGAGAAGAAGGGCGTGAACCGGCGTTCCGAGAACAGCGGCGATGACAGTCATATCGCGGAAAGTGACCGGGACGAGACTGCCAGCTAGGATCCGATCAACCCGAGTTGACGGCAGCGCGCTTCGCTCCGCAAGCTCGTCCTTCGATAGTCCCATTTCGCCGAGCAAGGCTCGAACTCGGCCCGCAAAATGCGATCGTACCTCAGCACTATCCCGCGCAGGTATCCCTTCTGCCCCCGATGCCGTGGCGGGATTCGTCTGAGGGCGGCTCGACACGCCGGTCATGCCGCTAACGACGAACGAACGAGCGACATGTCGAGGGGACCCGGCTCGTCCCAACGGCCCTCCGGCCTGATCGCCATCATCGGATCAATCCCGAACCGGATTTCGAGCGGATCCGCGGTCAGCTCCGCGACGATCTCGACATATTCCACGTCTGAGAACCAGAAGGACGGGCGTTGCGGGATGACATCAAAACCCAGACGCTGCCAAAACCCGACCAGGTCCGAGCGGGAATGTCCGTAGATCCGGCGGAAACCCTTCCTCGCGCAGTGAGCCAGCGCAGCTTCGACCAAAGGACGCGATAAGCTCCGGCTTCGATATTCGCGGCGAATGGCAAGGCGCTCGAGCTTCGCAAAATCACCGAAATAGCGGATGCGGATGCACGCTGCCGGATCATCGCCGACATACGCCAGAAGCTGTGTCGCACAAAAATCGTTGCCGTCGAACTCCTCGTTGTAAGGGCATGCCTGTTCAGCTTGGAAGGTGGCGGAGCGGACCGAAAAGACCTTGGCCATGTCCTCGATCGAGCGTGCGACGGCGACATGCAGATGCCCCTGACGGGCCCTTTCGATGTTCCGGGCGATATCGATCGGCACAGCATTGTCGGGGCATGCCGCGACCAGATGCGCAGGAGCGCCGGGGAACATCTCCTGAGCCGGACGGAAACCGACAGAACGTTGGATGCTCACCGAAGCATCCGTCGCTCCGTACGAGAATATGGCGCAGCCCTCCGGACAAAGTTCACGAAAGAGCCGCGCTATGGGCTCGAACATGCGGATCAACAGCCCCGGCGCGACGATCAGCCAGATCGCGATAGCCGACGGTTTTTCGCCTGCCGAGCAGATCCAGGCCGGGTCGGGCCTACTGCCATCATACCGTCCGGTGATCAGCGCCCATGCTCCGTATGCATTGAGCGGGAGGTAGGCAAAGATGCCCGCTGCCCCATCTTCCCCGGGCACGGTTACGGATCGGACGATATCAGGGTTCTTCTCAAGCATTCGGGCAACATGCACGCCGTCCGCCAGAGGAAGCTGCGCGCGCACCTCATCGATCATCTTCTTGGTGCTACCAGAAGGGAGCCGCTGCAGCCGGACTTGCCGACGGTGATTACGCGCGATGAGCGCGTCCATGCGGTCGTTGAAGCAACCATCCCAGAAAGAGGTCGGTTGGGAGCCTATCGGATTGCCAACGTCTTGAAACATTCGATATCCCCGGGGCTGTCGTGCGAACGGCGTCGTAGCGGAGGTGATATTGCGAAGGCGTCTGACTGACAGGCTCACAAAAGTTGAACCACGTGTTCCAGGGGTGAACACCGAACACCATGCCGAGTTCGCCGACCTGCAATGGGACGACGTGAGGCTGTTCCGGGCCATCCAGCGGCTCGGAAGCATGCGAAAGGTTGCTTCAGATCACGGGGTCGTGGTCAACACGATACGGCGGAGGATCGAGCGCACTGAGACAAGGCTCGGTCTGACCTTGGTACATCGCAGCGCCAACGGGATCGTGCTAGCCGAGGACGGAGAAAAGCTCTTAAGAATTGGCGAGGCGATGGGCCACGCCGCAGAGTGGGATCTTGCAGCGAGTAGCAAGGACGTTCTAGTGAAGCCTGGGCAGCTCACCATCGCTTGCACCGAGGGTATCGGAACACTATGGCTGACGCCGCGGATGTCGAGGTTGCAGGCAGTCCTCCCCGAAATGACCATTGGTCTCGATTTCGACTACAACCTTGAGCGTGACCGGACACACGAGGCCGACATCTGGTTGACGTATGAACAGCCAACGCAGGCGGATCTCATCGCCTCGAAACTGGCGACCATTCATTTCGCTGTGTATGCGAGCCAAAGCTACATTCAGCGGAATGGCATCCCAACAACGATGGACGCTCTTAAAAATCATAGGGTCGTGGAGCATGTCAGTCCTGGTGTGCGCTCGGAACTTCTCGACTTCCTAATCGGTACGGAACGTCCCCAAGGCTTCATCGCGATGCGAACCAACTCGTCGCTATCTCAGCTTTGGTCGGTCACGAGGGGGGTTGGTATCGGTGCACTGCCGACATTTGTCAGCGAAATCACAAGTGCTGCGGCTCCTGTACCTGTGGAATTGAGAATACGACGGGAGCTTCGCCTCGTATATCGTTCCAAGGCTAAGCCATCCCCAGCCATTTTTGCGGCAGTGAAATGGCTCCGTGAGTGTTTTGACCGGGCGATCCATCCCTGTTTCGCCGATACCTATATCGATCCGAAGACCTTTCGCCGGGATCCTAGCGACACCAACATCGTCAACATCTTTCCGGATACCTTCGACGAGATCGATTGACGAGGCTTAAAGCCTCGCCGCCTTTAGCCCTCAGCCTCTTTGTCAGAAGGACGCAGCAGATCCCAGATCTCCAGGTTCAGCGCCGCCGATAGCTTTACCATCATGTCCAGGGTCGGGTTCGCACGGCCCCTCTCGATCGAGGACAGGTAGCCTATCCCGATTTCCGTACGCTTGTAGATGTCGGTCTGAGTAAGCCCAAGCGCCTTGCGTCGCGCCTTGACGCGCGCTCCGAAGTCGAGCGCGGCGGGCTGAATAATCTCCTCCAGATGGAGTCTCATCGTCATTCAAAGCTCTCGTGCCGCTGCGATCACGGCCACGAATCCGTGTCCATTTGGTAATACCTTAATCCACGCCGCCTCGATATCCAAGGCGGCGCTAACGACAAGAGCCGCATCGATCTGGCGGAAGCCGTGCGGGACGTGTTCTCTGGCGATCCGACAAACTTAAGAAGAACGGCATCCGCTGGACGGTCGAAACACCGGACGGGCCGGTGCGTGTCGAGGCCGTCAAGGGGATGCTCCACCAGATCGTGGATGTGGATCGGCGTCGAAGCGTTGGACGCCGATCCAGACGTTATTATAGTCAGCATTTAAGAGTTGGCTGGATTTACAACTTACAGCTTGCCAAATCGGATTCTAGGACCGGCCTGGACCCGCAACGCGCGCATTTTTCGGCTTTTGTGCGATAAAGCACGAATATTCGTGCCGCTTTCGTTCGGTAAAGCACGAGTCAGGCCGCTTGCTCCGATCCGCGATTTCCCCACTTCTGGAGAAACTACCGATCCGAAAATGAAACGGATTCGGAGTCGAACAGGAGCCGGCTGTGACCACATAAAAGAATGCCCGGCACGAGGCCGGGCACCCTGCGGAGAACCGCTGCCACACGCCGCCAAGCGTGGGGCCAACTACGACAGTTGTTCCAAGGTAGCACCCTCCCCGGCCCCGTTCAAGATCGCGCGCCTCGCGCCACGCCTTCGTTTTGCCTGGTGACGGCCTCTAAGCATGGAGTGTCGAACGATGTCCTATACCCAAACTGCTTTCACAGGGCGGACCGGGGCTCGCCCGATCTCCGCGCTGACGAGGCTGATCGAACGCGAAGTGGCTACGCGCCTTGAGAGTGCCTGCGATATCGACAGGAACGAGCTCTATCGGGTGCTCGACGGCGCAAAGACAGCGATCGGCCTAAGCGCGTCGGCGCTGGAAACGCTCAAGCATCTGATCGGCTATACCCGTCCGAACGATTATAAGGGCGCAGCGCGCCCGATTGCATGGCCGAGCAACTATACGCTGGCGGAACTCGGCGGCGTCACCGAAAGCGCGATCAAAGCGCGCCTGCGCCAGCTGCGCAACCTAGCTCTTATCACTATGCGCGATGCAGCCCACGGCCGGCGCCGTGGCCAGCGCGGCGCAAGCGGTGAGATTGTAAGCGCTTATGGCATTGATCTCACACCGCTTCGCGCGCGTTTCGATGAATTGAAGGCAGCGGCAGAGGCACACAGCGCCTTTTCGCGCCTTGACAAGCTTGGGCGGCAGGAGATTGCGCGCGTACGCCGGATGGTCAGCCAAGCGCTTGCGCAGGCGGCCGACATGCGGTTAACCGGGCCGCACTGGATCATGTTGCAGGAGGCGATCGAGACTGTGGCGCAGCAGGCGGCCATGGCCCGATCGAGCCGAGATGCAGCGCTTTACGAGCGTGCTCTGGCGGATCTTCCCGAGATCGAAGATCAGGTTGGACAGACGATTGACCGTTTCATGTTTCATGATGAATCTAACGCCTCGGGGTCAAAATCCTCACCCTTCATACATATACAAACCAACCCCTGTCATGACTCCGTAACGGCTTTGCGAGAACGTAGTTCTGACCGGGACAGTCCCGCGCCTATCGAACCGGATCTCCCGGTCTCTCCGTCCAACAGCACATTCAAGACCTCGCCGATTGAACTCGTCGAGATGTTCCCCAGCACCGCAATGTACGTGGAGCGTCCCCGCCCCTCCTGGATCGATCTGCACCGGGCGACTGCGCGGCTGAGGAACGACCTGGGCATCCGCACCGGAACGTGGGTGGATGCGCTCGATAAACTGGGGGCGGACGGAGCCGCTGTCGCGATCATGATCACCGCCGAGCGCAGTGCGCGCCATGAGATCCGCCTGACTCCGGGCGCTTACTTCGCAGGCATGGTCACTCGCGCGCAGCGCGGCGAACTGGACCTGTCGAAGAGCCTTTGGGGCTTCCGCACCGAGCGGGCTGCGCTCCAGTGAAACAGCGGTCTAGGCTGGATGGCGCGTTACCGCCGCGGGGGCTTTCGTGCGGTAAAGCACGAATCGTTGGCAGGCTTCCAAATCGCCGCCCCATTGAGCGATCCCTCCCTTTCGTGCGGTAATTCACCCGAAAAACCACCGGAGTTCACATGAAATTGAGCTTCCGGTCGGCCGGCCATGAGGGCTTTCGTGCGCTTTTCCACCGGCACGGTGCCCAAGCGGGGCCTTTCGTGCGCTATCCCACCCGGAAAATCCCCAAATGGTCGACGGCCGCCCTTCTTTCGGGCGGTATCGTGGTTGCGGCAACCAACAACGGCATTCGACCGACCCTTTCGTGCGGTAAAGCGCGAGTCGGACGCGATCGCGACTCGGATCGGTCCCAAACTGTGGTCAATCGTGGTCCGGACACCGCTTCTCGGGCCCAAACCGCTCCGTAGGATCCGATAAATGCGCGGGTAGCGAATTAATGCTCGTGCTTTACCGCACGAAAGCCCCCTCGAATCGTGTCAGGCGTTGCATCGAATCGATGAAGTCGGTCATCACCCTCGCTCGAGGAGTTCCCCGATGGCCCGGCCCATGGAGATTCAAGGCAACCTGTTTACGCTCGATAGCCCGCTGCTCGGAGAAATTCTGGGCGAGCGCACGGTCGCCGAATTTCCTTTTTTCGCGCTCAAGAAGGCCCGTCAGCTCGAGCCGATGACCTTCCAAGCCGAAGGTGTGACCATCGAATTGTCGGCCGGCAAGCACGGTATCGCGACGATCTATGACAAGGAGATCCTCCTCTACGTCGCGAGCATCATGACGGATCTGCTAGATCGCGGCGGCACCCCGGCGCGGACGATCCGTTTCACCGCGCATGACCTGTTTCGCATTACTGGGTCGAATGCGAGTAAGCGGTCTTACGCGTATCTTATCGATGCGCTACGCCGGCTTCGCAATACGATGATCGAGACGAACATCGCGACCGGCGGTGAGATTCAGGAAGACAACTTCTCTTGGCTCGATCACTTTCGCGTCATGTACGCCGAAGACATGCGCGGCGAGAAGCGCGTCAAATATATCGAAGTCACGGTCTGCGATTGGTTTTATCGCGCGGTTCTGCGGGATCGACGGCTGGCCGCCTACGATCTCGATTACTTCACTCTTACCCCTATTCAGCGGCGTTTGTACGAGTTGGCGATGTTCCATTGCGAGCCGGGCAAATCTTTTGAACTTGGTCTGGAGGTAGTGGCGCAGCGGATGGGCTGTGGTGCAGCGCGCCTGCGTAATGCACGCGCTGAGATCACGAAAGTCGCCGAGCAGGATAGCCTGCCTGGATACTCGATTTCGCTCCACAGCGAAAAGGTCCCGACGGCAGGTCGGCCCCGCCTCCAGACGTTTGTGACGTTCACTGCCCGGCAGACCCTGCGGACCCGGAAAATTGTCCCTCAAACAACGCTAGTCGGGACCGAAGAGGCCAAGTCGGACGAACAGCTCAAGATTTATGAGGACGTCAGCGAAGCCGCTGTGTGACCGAATTCGCGTGGCATAAGTCACTGGCCGAAAAATCGAAATTGGCGATCGGGGATGTCGCCTTCAGCGAGCGGCACCAAAGTCCTGAGTGAGAGCATGCCTTTCTGGCCCTGCCACGCGCGCCGAATTGCGTGAAGCCGGACCCCGCAAGGTCGTGCTTCATGGTATTACTATCGGTCGACGCGAAAGTCCGTTGGCTGAGGTCGGCCGCGATCTCCTCGACGAGGCCGCGCGATAAACGCCGCCCCTGCATATGCTTGGCGATGACAACGTAGCCAAGCTCGAGCACATGCTCGAATCCGGTAATCGCGACGCCGGCTTGCTCGAACTTGTGTGCCCGGTAGGCCCTTCCCGGGGCCTTGAGCGCAGAGACTCCGACAATGCTGCCAGTCGCGGGCAGGCGCAGCAGCGCGAGGCGTCGCGTCTGATCGTCTGATCGAGGCGGCGGGTAATCTCGACGACCGTGCCGATGATCGAGCCGCCCTCCTTTACAAGCTTCGCGACAGCACGCCGATCGCCGGTGCATCCGCGCGGTTCTTGCGGCATGACGCAGGATCAATGCCCGATTTTGTCGATCTCGGCGGAGCCCACCGGTAGCGTTGGGCGGCGTCGAACAGACGCCTCGCCGCACATCAGCTGCGGTGGCCGCGCGCCGCTGGCAACTCGTCACCTTTTGGCTTCATCGAGCCGCGCTCACCTCCTGACCGCCAGCAGGCGAGACGACATACCGGAAATTTTCCAGCCTGTCGCCGGGGGGCCGTCATCGTACCCGAGAGAAGCTGGCCCAGGGCCAAACATTCTCTCACCGTCCATCACCATATCCCATCGAGCCGATGGCCGCGCAGCGCGACGTCGCGCAAGAAAGGCCGTGGTGGCACTCTGAGAGAGTGAGGGGAGTCTGAGCGGCGATACACGCGGCGGTCTTAGAAGGTCCAGCATCCGATCTCTCAAAGATCTGCCCGCCCGTGGGGTCCACCCCCTCTCTTTCCTGAACGACCTAATCCGGCCGTCCGCCGCCTCCAACCCGCGATCATTCGGGCCGAGTTGACGCTTTGCGCCTGCCCGCACCACCCCTTTGATAGGGGTTTCCCTACGCGCTGATGCGCTCAGTGGAGGCGTCGTCCTGGCCGTCTCTTTTTTGGTGTTCAGTCGAGGGGATGAGCCCCCGGCGAACAGAAAAAGGACCTCGAAATGCAGAACCTCGTCATTCTCGCCGGCAATGTCGGCGCAACGCCCGAGACCACCACCACCCAAGGCGGCACCAGGATCGCCAAGTTCAGCCTCGCGACCTCGCGCCCGAAGCGCGACCAGGACGGCAAGACCCTGAAGGATGGCGACGGTCGCCGGATGGAGGACACCGAATGGCACCGGATCACCTGCTTCAACGGCACGGCCAAGACGGTCGCCGAATATGTTGGGAAGGGCCAGAAGGTCATGGTCCGCGGCCGCATTCACTATACCCGCTGGACCGACCAGGAGAATGTCGAGCGCTACGGTGTCGAGATCATCGCCGACGAGGTCACCTTCCTCAGCTACGGCAAGTCCCGGCAGAACCGCGAAGGCGCGGCCCAGGACAATGAGGATGACGACGTCCCCTTCTGAGGTTAGCATTCAACGGCCCGGCGGCTCGCGCCGTCGGGCCTCTTGCCATCTTACAGGTCGAGCAGGCCGCGGGGCGGCCCGGAAACCCGCACGACGACAAACGCGAAGTCGATATGATGGGGCATGATCATCAGGCGCTCATAATGGACGTTGACAGCGGTTGTATCGTTGACGAAGCAACCTGGCCGTAAGTCCAGCAGCTTTTGCGCCGACGGGCCCTCGCTGTGTTTGGCGACCTCGGCCGCATATTTCAGGATCTGCAGCTCCCGTGGGAACACCCGGAAGCTCTGCGACAGCAAATACCCCATCGCGCGGTCGTGATGGTAGCGCCCCTCCTTGTCGCAGACTGCCGGGCCGCCGAAATCCTTGATCTGCTTTTCCCAAAGGTGAAACAGCGAAATAAGGAAGGCCTCGCGCACCAGCGCCAGCGAGACGATCCCCGCGCTCATGTCGCCGCTCAGGCTGTCGTTATGGTCCGACAGCGCCTCGCGATCGTCATGATCCATCACGTCATAGCGCTCCCAATCCTCCTGGAGCCGTTCGACGCGGCGCTTTGCGCGCTCGATCATCTCGGTCGGTCGCGCACAAGCGGCCTTATAGGCGGTCTCCAACCAGTCGAGCGCGGTATGAAACCGCAATCCGTGGACAGCAGCATGCAGTTCGGTCGCAGTCATCGGCCCATCGCTGTCCGCCGCATTCGCAGGAGTTGCTGTCGAGAGCGGCAGCGGCGTCTGATCCTCCTCGGTCATAGTCACCGCGCCGCGCCGGGCGGTCGCGGCTGGCCCGGTCGAACACCGCCGATGCGTGGGGTCGTCGGCGCGTCGGGATCGAGCGCGCCGACACTGTCTAGATATGGCTGGATCTCGTCGGCGTCGAAAAAGGAGGCTGGCTCGAAACACGCCTGCCGAAGCTGTTCGACAAAGTCCGGATGCGTCTCGAACAGCGCGTTGATGGTGAGGTTGAGCTTGGTCGATACCTTCGCCGATTGCGCCTGCGCGATCGGCCAGGCGACGTTGAGTGCCTGTTCGAGATCGACCGCCTCCGCGACCTGAATATACGTGCTCGAATGTGGATAGCTGAGCGCCATCTTCTGCTCCGCGATGTCCAACGCCAAGACCGCGCGATGCTCTTCCCACCCCGTGGCATCGCCAAAATGCGCCAGATATCGGTCTCGTAAGTCCGTGATGCGGTCATGCACCGCGCGTTGTGCCGGGTCGAGATGCGCGGTGATCTGCAGCTTGTTGCGGCCCTCGCTGCGACTATGCGTAGCGCGGGTGTAGAGAAGCATGGCTTGCCCGAACAATGCCTGTACGGTCGCCGCCTCGTCCCTTCGCGGGGCTTTGCCCTTTACGAAGGTCGCCTTGATCGACCGCGACAACGCCTTGCAGGCTGTCACCATCTCGCTGGCGCGTTTCAGATCATTCACGACCGAGAACATCGAGATCGCCGCGCGCACGAGCGGCTTTAGGGCCGCGATGGCGGCATCTTCGGGATAGCGTGCGACCAGCGCATCAAGATCGAACAATTCCAACATAACGGCTCTCAGTCTCTATCGGGGTGGCGGGCGACCATGCACGGTCGCCCGCCCCTTGGCCCTCTGCCCCGGAAACCTCTCCCGCGCGGCCGCGCAGGCTGTTATCCGCTGTACGGGGCGCGACGACGGGGGAGACCCGCCTTCGCAGGGCCTACGCCTGCTGGCGATGCTTGGGCAGCGTCACATTCTTGCGGCGCTTGCTATTCTCTTCCTTCATGGCGGTGAACTCGGGCTCGAGCTTCTTCAGCTTCGACACTAGGCCCGCCAGATCATATTCGTTGCTCGTCTTGCCGCGCCCCGGGCGCGTACGCTCGATCCGGCGCACCAGGCCCGCCTCTTCGAGATCGGCGATGTGGCGCTGGATCTGCCGCTCGCTCAAGCCGATGCGGTCGGACAGTAGCTTCTTGGTCGGCCACGGCTTGCGCTCCGGATCCCACCACATGTCGGCGAATTGCATGATGATGTTGAACTGGACCGGGTTGATCCCGAGGCGGGCCTGCGCCCACATCAGGAGCGACGGCACGATGCAGAAGCCCAGATCCATGACGGGCTTCCCGAACTTGCGCTCAGAGGCCTTTCGCGAATCCGGCTTGCCTTTCGCGGTGATCGGAACGACCGTCGTTGGTACGATCTTCGCTCCGGTGGGGGTTTTGATGATCTTCATGGTGCGTGTCCTCTTGGGACCTTTATCGGTGCGATTTCGGCGCGCATCAAGGGTCGCCGCCCGGACGCAAGTGTCCGATCGCGACTGGACATCAGTGTCCGACCCCGACGGGTCATGCGTGTCTGGTGAAGTAGCACCCACCATCCAGCACTTAGGGTGAATGGTCATACGAACATAGCACTCAAGGGCACCAGTCGCTGATGTCCGATCGCCGCTGGACAATCCGTTCAATCCGCACTATCTGATCAATGTTGGATGGAGGCGGTGATGAGTGAAGCGGCGCTGACGGTAGACATGGACGAGGTGCAGGCCGTGCTGCGCGGACGCAATCCGCGCGCACCAGCCGCCGAGATCAAGACCATGGCCAAGATCGTCTCGATCGCGGTCGACGTGATGTCTGGCTTTCCCGCGGTCAATCTGCGCGGGGTCGCGCGCGAGCACAAGCTGCGCGCGGCGCTCGAACAGGTCGCGCTTCAGTTCATACCGGCCGAGACGGCACAGGATGAGGCGGTCGAGCGGACGCGGGGCAGCGGTCTCGGCGAAGTGCTCAGCCTGAGCGAGGGGCGTGCCCGCCTTGCCGCCTATGTCGCCCCCAAAGCTATTGAGGACTGGGCGGGCCCCGTCGGCGGGGCCAGCGACATCGAGGCGCAGATCGGCGTCAAGCGCACCACGCTCAACACGTGGGTGAAGCAGGGCGCCGTCATCGGCCTGCTGCGCGGCCAGCGTAAGCTCGCCTATCCGCTCGATCAATTCATCGACGGCCGTCCGCTTCAGGGTATCGATGACGTCTTGAGCGTAGCGCCCGACGCGCGCGCGGCCTGGCTCTGGATGCGTCAGCCCCACGGGGCGCTCGGCGGGCGCACGCCGATCGACGCTCTACGCGCGGGACAGCAGAATCAAGTGAGTACGATCGCCCGACGGGACTTCGACCGCGAAATCGCCTAGTCGGGCCCGATGGCGCTCGACCCCAAGATCCTCCAATCGCTGACCCGCAGCGTCGCGCCGGCCGACTATCTGCGGGTCACGCCGTGGGCGCGGCGTAGCACCCCGCTCGGTATGGGCTATGGTGAGACCCGGTTCGCCAGCCCGATTAAGGTCTTCAAACTTCTCTACATCGCCGAGGACCTCGCTACATCGATTGCCGAGGCGATCATCCGCGACCGTTTCGAGGGCAAGACCGTCCGCGAATTGGCGCAGTCGGACATTGCGGATTGGGGCGTCTGTGCGGTGTCGGCGACCCGACCGTTGCGACTGCTGTCTCTTCGGGGTGACGCCTGCTTCAAGCTTGGGATCTCGACGGATATTGTGGGTGCCAAAGCGCATGACGAGGCGCGCGCCTTCGCCCAACAACTTTACGACACCACCATGCTCGACGGGATCGTCTATCACTCCCGACTCCGGAAGAAGAATTGCGTGGCGATCTTCGACCGTGCGGTGACGTCGGGCCTAAGTGCACGGCCGGTGGTCCAACTCGAGCGGCTTGCAGCGCTGGTCCCTGCTCTCAAGTCTCTCAAGACGACAATGATCTGAGAGTGGTGTTGGCATCTTCGATTCAGGGTTTCAGGCGTCTTCCGGCGGCGCCGGAACACTCGCTCTATTCCGCTGGACCCTTCACCGAGCCCCCGACGGGTCTCGGCCAATCGGATGATGATCAACTGACGAAGGGCGATGATCGGAGCGATCGCCGCGAAACCCTCTACCGCGCTCGTCAGGTGTGATCGCGCTGTTGAGGCGGCGTGGCGCTCAGTCGACCTGCTCGGCGAGCAGCTTAGTCTCAACGCTCCGATCGTCGCCGTCCATGATCCGGTTCGCGAGCGCACCTGCATCGTCTTGCGGGCTGAATGGTGCGTTCAAATAGCCGCCCTCGCGCTTGCTGATCCGTTTATACCGGCCCGCCCTTCGTCAAAGGGCGCTCGCAAATCAAGGCGGCTTCCAGCTCGATAAAATAGTATTGTCATTTTTGTCTGATATCGCAATAATGACGTTATGCCGGCCCTATGCCTGACTGCGGACGAGTTCGTACCCTCTAAAAAGGGACCGCGCTTTGTGCCGCGTAGAAGAGCGATCTTCCGGTGAGAGTGCGCGCGATACTGGGGGGCGCTGCAATACTCGCTGCGGTTGTCCTTTGGCACCGCCCCCCCCTCGACCACGGCGCTGCCGGTTCCAATGCGCTCGGCTGTACTGCCACGAACGACGGGTCGGTGTGCGATGCGGTCGCCGGCATTTCGAAGGCGATTCACTTTCCCCTGCTCCGTGCTAACCGCGCGGCGCTTCTTCCACCGCCCGAAACATCGGGGGCGGTCGACCCCGCCGTCACTCAGGCCAACATCGACAGCACGATCTGCCGCCCGGGTTACGCCCGGGCGGCACGACCCGCCTATTCGATCACCGGCCCGTTAAAACGCCGCATGATGGATGCGCAGCATCCCGGCGAAAGCATGGCCGATTACGAGCTGGACCATCTTATCCCGGTCTCGATCGGAGGGGCGCCGCTCGACAAGCACGACCTGTGGCTCCAGCCCCGCGAGGGCCAAGCAAACGCGGGCGACAAGAACGTCCTCGCCTATGTCTTGTGGCGGCTGGTCTGCACCCATCAGGTGCCGCTCCAGACCGCGCAGCGCGACATCAGTCACGACTGGACGCGAGCGTACCAGCTTTACGCGACGCCCGAGAATATCGCGAAATACCATTTTCAACATCCCGAGCAGGAGCGCGAATAGCGCTTTATGAACCGGGCGGTTTCAGCATTCCACCTCAGCCAAGGAGAGTATGATGCCCCAGAATATCGCAGAGTTCCGGATCATCGGCCGGATCGGCAAGATCACGTCGCGTGAGAAGGTTAAATACGTCAGCGTAGCCGCCAACTATAATCGGCGCGACGGCGACGAATGGAAGACCGACACGCATTGGAACAGCGTCGTATGCTTCTCGAATGTTGCCTCCCAGGTCGATAATGCTGCCAAAGGCGACCTTGTTCATATCACGGGCCGCGTGCGCGAGAGCCAGCATGGCGAGGCGGACGACACATCCTACCGGACCGAGCTGATCGCAGACTCCTTCTCTGTGCTAGCGAAGACCGAAAACGAGGATAGCTGATGCTGCGCGGGGGCGGCCTGCGGCACGGCTCTACCGCGGCAACGCCGCGACCGAACCCGCAAACGCGGTTTCGGCCCTCCCGGGTGACGATCCTCGCCTGGCCGGGAGGGCGGCCCTGCGGCCTAGCCCTCCCGCGTGAGGCAGACAGATGAGTACCGCAGCCAGCCATCTCGCGCCGATCTCCGGCTACATGATTGTCGGATTTTTCACGGTTGTCTTCGTCCTCAGCGCGATCGCCAGGCTGGTCCCGCACACCCCACGGGTACGAGCAAAGCCGCTGCTAACCGATCGCGAACGCGCGGCGCGCGCCATCATCGAGCGCGTCCTTCCCCACGCCCGCGTCCATGTGCAGGTATCAATGGGGCGCTTCTTCGAGCCGAGCGTGGCTTCAACCGCAGCGAGACCCTGCGTGTACGCAATAGGTTCTCGCAGAAGATCGTCGACTTCGTGATCGAGGATCGCACCTCCGGCGCGATCCTCGCCCTCGTCGAGCTGGATGATCGCAGCCATGACGATATCCGGGATCGCGTCCGCGACGCGATGACCGCCTCAGCCGGCTATCGCACAATTCGTCTTCCCGCTGGTCGGGTGGATCACGCAGACATCGCCGCACGGCTTCAGTCCCTTCAGCCCAGGATCGCTACTGTCGCCAACTCGCCGCTTGGCGCCGAGAGGCAGAGTGCGTGATGCGCGGCGATTTTCTCCTTTCGTTCTGGTCCGGCATGATTCAGAATCATGTCCATGCCGATCCGCCCCGAACATCGCTGGCTCTATCCGATCGACTGGCCGGAGATCAGCAACATCGTGCGCTTCATGCGCGCGGGCGGGCGCTGCGAGCATTGTCGCCGCCCCCACGGTCGGTATGTCACCTTCCTCGCCGGCGCCGATGGCGTATGGTGGGACGTCGAAATTCATGCCTGGCGAGACGGCCGTGGCCGTCGGCTCCGCTACGCACCCGACGTCGTACCGCTCGAAGCCATCCGCATGACGCGCAAGCCCGTCTATCTGGCGACGGCGCACCTCAATCACGACCCGACCTATTCCGGGCCGCGCTGGCGCAATCTCGCAGCGCTCTGCCAGCGCTGCCACATGATCCACGACGCGGCCGAGCATCGTCGGCGTCGCTGGTGGAACGCTTTTCGGATGCGCGCGCTCGGCGACCTTTTCTCGGGCCGCTACAGCTAATCACCGCATTCCCGCTGATGACGCGGGGCCGGTCCGATTCAGCGGCTGGCGTTCGGTCTCCTCGTTCTCGCGCTGCGGCCCTCCCAGAGGGGAGGATGCTGATTGCCCTTCGGTTCAAGTTTTCCGGAGGCATCGATGACCGAAATCCAACAAACCCACAGGACAGGTCCGATGGCACGTCTTCCGCTCGACGCTGAGATCCGCGCCAAGACCATCGTCGAGCAGCTCGGCGGTGTCTGGCGCGGGACGCGCGGCGAATGCCGCTGTCCCGCCCACGACGACGGGTCGCCAAGCCTGAGCGTCCGGCTCGGCGATACCGCCATCCTGTTTCACTGCTTCGCCGGATGTACCACCATCGAGGTTCTGAAAGCGCTCCAGCGCCGGAAGCTCCACGACAAGGGGCCGATGTCGATGCCCGAAGCGACCCCCAAGCGCGACATGGGTGCTCTCGCGCTCCGGCTGTGGAAGGCCAGTCAGCCGATCGTCGGCACGCTCGCCGAGGAGTACCTTCTCGCGCGCGGCATATCCGCCCCCTACCCCAAGGCCCTGCGCTTTAACCCGTCAACCATCCTCGGGTCCGGCCCGACCAAGCGGACGATGCCCGCTATGATTGCGGCCGTCGAAAACGACATCGGCCTGGTCGCGGTGCAGCGCACCTTCCTCGATCCCGAGAACGTGCTGCACAAACCGATCACCAAGCCCAAGGTTTCGCTGGGCCTGCTCGGCACCGCGGCCATTCGGCTCGCCCCCGCCACGGACGAGCTTGGTCTTGCCGAGGGCATCGAGGACGCCCTGTCCGCCATGGAATGGTTCGGCACGCCGACTTGGGCCCTGGGCGGCGTCGAGCGCTTGGCGTTCGTCGCCATCCCGGAGAAAGTACGCCGCGTCATCGTCTATGCCGATCGCGGACGCGCTGCCGATCGGCTGCTCGCCAAGGCACGCGACCATCTTACGGCACATGGCCGCGAGCTGGTCAGCCGCGTGCCTGAGCGTCACGACGACTGGAACGATGCCTGGAGAGCGCACCTTTCGTGCGGTATTCGTGCATCTTCGGCATGAACTAAGTGGAGGCGAAGCCGTGACCAAGATCATCCCCGTCGCTTTGATCCTGATCGGGATCTTGATGTGGCGGTATCCGGCGCGCGCCTCTTTCAACCGACGCAACCAGTACGGCGTCGAGATCTTCAAGTCTTACGGCAACATGCGGACGCGCCGGCTGTTCGAAGGACTGATCCGCTTTGCCGGTGCCATTCTGCTCCTGGTCGGCGTCGGCCAATTCTTCGTGCCGAAGCAATATAGCCTCTCCAACCTTCCCCGCCCGGGTAATCCCTCGCCAAAAGCTGCAGAACCGACGCAGCATCATCGCCACTGACGCAACCGCCCCCCGGCAGACGACAAAGGAGCCGCCATGAACGCCTTCACACCGCCCGGCGATTTTTCTGGACAGCCTGACCGGGCGCACGACGTCTTCGCGACGATCGGACGCGCAAACCACGCGCTCGGACGCGCGCTTGTTCCCGGCAACAGGCATCTTCCACGCCAGATCAGCGAACGGATGTTGGACGTGGTCAAGGCGATCCAGTTCCTGCCGATGTATCTGGACGGGGTGGCGACGATCGATCTGAAAAACGCGTTGAGCGACGCCCTGGGCGCGATCGCGGCGCTCGATGCAGCCGTCGAGCGTGACCGCCGCACCATAGCTGGAAGATTTGCGCGCTGGCTTCATTTCCGCCGCCACCCTGAGGAATATACCGTTCTTGTGGCCGCACCGACCCAGTCCGGAAAAGGGGTCGGGATCGTGATGCCCTCACTGGCCGATTGGCAGGGTCCGATTCAGGTGCACGATCCCAAGGCAGACCCCAACACCCTGCATTGAGAGGAGAGGGAGCCTTCGGCTTGTTGATCCGGTGATGAGCACCGGGCGACAGACCGGAGGCCCACGATGCGCACTTCAGCCGCAGCTCTCGAACTCAATTTCACCGAACCGTCGATCACGGCCGCCAGGGCGGTCGCGTGTTCCATCGCCCAGAACGGATCGCTCCAGCGCGAGACGCTGCTGTGGGTCATGGAGCAAGCCTATGGCGGGTCTTCGGCCGACGGCCGCTGGTCCCTCCGCGATGCATACGACATGCTCGAACTTGCCGAGGTCATGCACTTTGCGAAGGCCGATCTTCCCGCTGACCCTGGCGCGTGTCTCAGCGCTCTCAGCGAACTGGTCGGCAGCCTGCCGACGCACACGGTTCGCAGCGAGGAGCAAATCGAACTCCAGCAATTCTCCACTCCTGCACCGATCGCCTATCTCGCGGCGCTGGCTGGCCGGATCGCGGCTACCGATCTGGTTCTGGAGCCCTCTGCGGGCACTGGCCTGCTCGCCGTCTTTGCGCAGCGCGTCGGCGCCCGCCTCGTCCTCAACGAGCTCGATCCGGGTCGAGCCGAGATGCTTGCAGCCGCCTTCCCCGGTGTCGACGTCACCCGCCACGATGCCGAGCTGATCCACGACCTTCTTCCGTCGACGATCCGGCCAACGGCCGTTCTTATCAACCCGCCCTTCTCGCGCAGCATCGGCCGTCATGCGGACCCGCTCGCCGCCTTCCGGCATCTGCGGGCCGCGCTGATGCGGCTTGCGGCCGGAGGCCGCTGTGCCGCGATCCTTCCTGATCGCGTTGACACCTCAAGCCGCGCCTGGGCGAAGGCGACCGAGGGCTGCACGCTGACGCTGCACCTCGAGCTACCGGCAAACGCCTATGCCAAGCATGGCACCAGCCAGACCGTGAAGATCATGGTGCTGGAGAAAGGCACCGGCACACCTGCTGAGCTGACCCGCTGCGCGTCGCTCGGTGACGCACTCGCGGCGATCGGCGTCGGAAAGTCGGCGCTACCCGTCACGCCTGCGGGCCGCCCGCTGTCGCTGCCCGCCCGCCCTGCCGTTCGCAGCTCGCTGCTTGGCGGGGCGCTGAGCAAGTCGCGCCTGACCGCCCCTGCTCCGAAAGCGGCGCCGTCACAGGCCGCGCACACCATCGACTATACCGTGTTCACCGATCCGCTCCCGACCGGCGAATCCGTCGGCGTGTACCTGCCCTATCGGCCGAGCCGGATAGCGATCGCGTGCGCGTCCGCCCATCCCACCGCGCTGGTGGAATCGATCGCCATGGGCTCGATCACCGCGCCAAGGCCGTCCTACGTCCCTACCCTCTCGCAGTCGGTCGTCGACGCGAAGACGCTTTCCGACGCACAGCTCGAGACGCTGATCTATGCCGGCGACGCTTTCGAGCGCGATATTCCCGGCCGGTTCAAGCCGGTCGAGGAAGGGCTCTCACTCACGCCCGACGAGGAAGGCCGTCCCTACCGAACCGGCTTCTTCCTCGGCGACGGCACGGGCGCCGGCAAGGGCCGTCAGGTCGCCGCGATCATCCTCGACCAATGGCTGCGCGGTCGCTGCAAGCACATCTGGATCTCGAAGACCGAGACGCTGCTCGAAGACGCGCGTCGCGACTGGACCGCCGTGGGCGGTCTCGCGCTCGACATCCAGCATCTCAATCAGTGGAAGCTCGGCACCCCCATCGGTGCCGGCGAGGGCATCCTCTTTCTCACCTATGCGACGCTGCGCTCCAATCGCGGCGACAAGGGCACCCGGCTCCAGCAGATCCTTGAATGGGTCGGCGACGATTATGACGGCATGGTCGTGTTCGACGAGGCGCACGAGATGGCCGGTGTCGCAGGCGGCGAAGGCCGCTTCGGCACCAAGGACGGATCGGACCAGGGCATCGCCGGCGTCCGCCTGCAGAACCTCCTGCCCCGCGCCCGGGTCCTCTACGTGTCCGCGACTGGCGCGTCCGACGTCAACAACCTTGCCTATGCCACCCGGCTCGGCCTTTGGGGTCCGAGCACGGCGTTCGCTGATCGCCGCACCTTCGTCGACTCCCTGCGCCGTGGCGGGATCGCGGCGATGGAGCTGATCGCTCGCGACCTCAAGATGCAGGGTCTCTATGTCGCTCGCGCGCTGAGCTTCGCCGGCGTCGAGTACGACATCCTCAATCACAACCTAACCCCCGACCAGATCGAGGTGTACGATGCCTATGCCGACGCATGGGCGATCATCCACGCGAACCTGCGCGCCGCGCTGGACGCGACCCGCGTCACCGACAGCTTCTCGAAGGACACCTATAACAGCGGCGCCAAGGCGGCCGCACTGTCGATCTTCGAGTCCACCAAGCAGCGGTTCTTCTGCCAGCTCCTGATCGGCATGAAACTGCCCGCGCTGATCCCTGCGATCCGTGCCGACCTCGATCGCGGCGAGAGCGTCGTGATCCAGCTTGTCTCCACGTCCGAGGCGATGCTCAACCGCGCACTTGCCGCGCTGACGGTCGAGGAGCGTGCTAACCTCGACATCGAGCTTTCCCCGCGCGAGTTCGTCATGTCGTATCTGACGGCCGCCTTCCCGGTCCGGCAGATGAAAACCTATGTCGACGACACCGGCAAGACGCGCTCCGAACCGATGTCGGACGAGGACGGCCGCCCCGTGTTCAGCCAGGAAGCGCTCGAAATGCGCGACAACCTAGTCGAGCAGCTTTGCGCGCTCCCCGTCGTCGGCTCCGCCCTCGATCATATCATCGGGCATTTCGGCACCGACGCAGTTGCCGAGGTGACGGGGCGCAGCCGTCGCGTCATCATGGACGCGCACGGTCGCCAGCGCGTCGAGAGCCGCAGCCCGCGCACCAATCTCGCCGAAACTGACGCCTTCATGCGTGGCGCCAAGAAGATCCTCATCTTCTCTGACGCAGGCGGCACCGGCCGCAGCTATCACGCGAGCCTTACTGCTGAGAACCAGACCCGTCGTAACCACTATCTCCTCGAGCCGGGTTGGCGCGCTGACGCCGCCATCCAGGGGCTCGGCCGCACGCACCGCACCCATCAGGCGACCGCGCCGCTGTTCCGGCCGGTGTCGACCGATTGCCGGGGCGAACGTCGCTTCATCTCGACGATCGCGCGCCGGCTCGACAGCCTTGGCGCGCTGACGCGCGGCCAGCGGCAGACGGGCGGACAGGGCCTGTTCGATCCGCGCGACAACCTTGAAAGCGACTATGCCAAAGAATCCCTGGAAAAGTGGTTCCGGCTGCTCGCCGATGGCAAGCTGCGCTCGACCACGCTGGACCAGTTCCAGAAGCTCACCGGCCTCGAGCTGGAGGGCGAAGGTGGCGGCCTCAAGGAAGACCTGCCGCCCATCCAGCGCTGGCTCAACCGCATCCTGGCGCTGCGCATCGCGCTCCAGAACGCGATCTTCGACGAGTATCTCGGGCTGACCGAGGCACGCATCGAGGCGGCCAAGGAAGCCGGCACGCTCGATCTTGGCGTCGAGAGCATCAACGCCGAGCGGATCACCATCCTCGACCGCACCGTCATCCGGCGCGACCAGACCAGCGGTGCCGAGACCGAGATACTCCGGCTCGAAACCGAGGAACGCTACAAACCGCTCGCGCTCGCCTCCGCGCTCAGGATCCTCGGCGACGATGCACGGCCGATGGTAAACCGGAAGTCGGGCAAGGCCGCGATCCGGTGCAGCACCTATTCGCTGACCGACGATGATGGCGAGATTGTGCGCCGCTACGAACTGGTTCGCCCCACCCGGAGCGAGCGGATGCGGCAGGATCTTCTCGTCGAGACGATGTGGGAGGAGGCGAGCGAGGAGCAGTTCTCGGCGCTGTGGCAGGCCGAGGTCGAGGAGATGTCGGGCAAGACCCGAACCAGCACGCTATACCTCGTCACTGGCCTGCTCCTTCCCGTCTGGGACCGCCTGCCCGACGATCACGTCCAGGTCTGGCGTCTCAACACCGATGACGGCGAGTCCTTCCTGGGCCGCATCGTGCCTGCCCCGCTTGTCTCGAAACTCGCCGACGCCTTCGGCATCGCGGCGACCATCACGGTGTCGGGGGCAGAGACCGCCAAGCACGTCATCACGAGCGGCGAGATCGCGGCCGTGGGCGCGTACCGGCTGAAGCGCAGCCTGGTCGCGGGTCAGCAGCGCCTCGAACTGCTCGATTGGCCGCACACGCGGCTTGCCGAGCTTAAGGCGGCCGGCTGCTTCACCGAGATCATCCAGCACAAGACGCGGATGTTCGTGCCCGTCGCGACCGCGGCGACCGTGATCGACCGCATCACCGCCTGACGAACCAAGGACTTCCTCCCCGCTCGATCAAAGGGAGGGGAGGGAGCCTTCGGCTTTTTGAGCCTGATGAGCAGGCTTGCGTGACCGTCGGAACGGCTGCGCTGATCCCCAAATGGAGTATGACCGATGATCCAGTCCGTGAAGGTCAAGAACCTGACGCTCTCGAAGGAAAACGTCCGCAAGTCGAACCGCGATGCCGGCATCGACACCCTCGCCGCCAACATCGCAGCCCAGGGGCTGTTGCAGAACCTGATCGTCACCCCGCTCAAGAAGGCGGGTACGTTCACCGTGAAGGCGGGCGGTCGCCGCCTGCGCGCGCTCCAGCTCCTGATCGAGCAGGGCACCCTCCCCGCTGACCACACCGTCCCGGTCCTCGTGCTGAGCGACGACGACAATTCGATCGAGGCGAGCCTCGCCGAGAACTTCCAGCGCGTGCCGATGAACCCGGCCGACGAATGCACCGCGTTCAACTTCCTGATCCAGAAGGGTATGACCGCCGACGACGTCGCCAAGCGTCAGGGCGTGACCACCCGCTTCGTCGAGCAGCGCGTGCGCCTTGCCGAGCTGGCACCGTGCGTCTTCGAGGCGCTGGCCGCAGGCGAGATCACGCTCGGCGTCGCCCAGGCATACGCCGTCACCACCGATGTCGACCGGCAGGCCCGCGTGTTCACCCAGATGAACAGCTCGTACTACGGCGACAACCCCGACAATATCCGGCGCGCCATCCTCAACGGCACGGTCAAGGCGAACGACGCCAAGGCCCGCTTCGTCGGTCGCGATGCCTATGTCGCCGCGGGCGGTCGCATCGAGGGCGACTTGTTCGCGACCGAGGGCGACGAGAACTGGATCGACGTCGACCTGATCGAGACGCTCGCGGCCAAGAAGCTCGAAGCGGCCGCGGCCGAACTGGCGCAGGCCGAGGGCCTCGCCTTCGTCACCCCGATCGCGGCCACGCACGTCCCCTACGACGTCGCGAACCAGCTTCACGAGTTTCACGCCCCCACGCGTGCGCTCACCGAGGAGGAAAACGCGCGTGTCGAGGCGCTGTCGGCCGAGAACGACGCCCTGCTCGACCAGCTTGAGCAGGAACTCCCCGATGGCAGCACCGAGGCCGAAGCCGCCAACGCGCGTATCGAGGCGATCGAACGCGAACTGGAAACGATCGACGATGCCCGTCACGAGATCGATCCGGCGGTGAAGGCGCAGGTCGGCACGTTCGTCTATATTGGCGGTGACGGCGAGCCCCGTGTTCACACCGGCCTGTTCAGCGAGAAGCCGGTCGTGGACCCCAACGCACCGCCCAAGGCGTCGGGCGGCGCAGCCGGTGACGGTGATGCGGGGGACTCCGATCAGGGGCCGAAGCTCAGCGCCACGCTGATCGACGAACTGGCGACCCAGCGCCGCCAGATCCTCGTCGCCCACCTCGCCAGCGACCCCTCGATGGCGCTCGACCTGACCATCTTCCTGATGGCTCAGAATGTCGTGTTCGAGCAGAGCCACATCCCCAATCACTCGACCCTGAAGTCGGGCGCAGTCGCCTTCCCGATCGTCGCCTTCCGCGACGAGGGTTCGATGGCGTCGCAGACCATTGACGACCAGCGTCAGCGCCTGGACACGAGCTGGGCCGGCCACAAGACCATGACCGAGCGGTTCGACGCTTTCCGGGCGCTCGACGACGAGGCCCGGGGCGCCTGGGTGGCATACTCGATCGCGCGCACGCTGGAGCCCACGCTCAACGTCGCCGAGGGGTACCGCAGCAACGGCTTCCACGACCATCTCGGCCGCCTTCTCGACATCCAGGTCGAGAATTGGTGGCGCCCGACCGCCGAAAACTTCTTCGGCCGGGTCAAGAAGGGCATCATGCTCGACGCGCTCGAGGAGATTGGCGGGCCGATCCTGCGCGGCCGCTACAAGGACGCCAAGAAGGGCGACCTTGCCGGTACCTGTGCGTCGCTGTGCAACGGCCAAGGCATCGTTGAGGCCGAGATCCGCGAGAAGGCGACCGCCTGGTTGCCCGAAGCGATGCGCTTCGACGCCGTTGAGAAACCCGCCAGGACGGCGCTCCGCTCCAGCTTCGTCGACGACGACAGCGGCACGGACCCCGACGAGGACGAGGATACCTACACCGACGTCGATGCCGAAACCGACGCCGGCGACGACATCGACGATGATGGTAGCGACAACGATCAGGAGAACGGCCAGCATCTGAGCGAGGCGGCCTAGCCCCTCCCTCCCACGCAGTTCGAGGCGACTGGGGGCGGCACTCTTCGCGAGTGTCGCCCCTCTTTTTGTGACCCGGCACCGCCCTCTCCAGAGGGGAGAAAGCTGACGCGGGTTGCCTCAACCAGATCAGGAGAACGATCGTGGCACAGACCAACGACAAGCCGTCGCCTGCCGACATCATCACCAACACCATCATCGACAAGCTGGAATCGGGCGTGCGCCCCTGGGTCAAACCGTGGCGCCCCGGCCTTGGCGGCCGTCCGCTGCGCGCGACCGGCGACCCCTACAAGGGCATAAACTGCTTCTGGTTGTGGCTGTGCGCCGAGGGCGCTGGCTACAACTCGCGCACCTGGATGACGTACAAGCAGGCGCAGGCCCTTGGCGGCCAGGTCCGCGAGGGCGAGCGCTCTCAGATCGCCATCTTCTACAAATCTTACAGCAAGACCGTGGAATCGGTCGTGACTGGCGACACCACAGACGAGATGCGCCGCGTGCTGCGCTCCTACGCGGTGTTCAACTGCGACCAGATTGACGGCCTATCGCCGGACTACTACCCCAGCCCGGTCAGCATCGTTCCTCCCGCTGACCAGCTCCCCGACCGCGCGCAGCGCTTCATCGACGCACTGCCGGCGAAGGTCCAGATGCGTGGCGATCGCGCGTTCTACGACCGCATCGCCGACAGCATCACCATGCCGCCCGTGGAACTGTTCTCGACCTGCGCGTATTGGGCCTCGACCCTCGCCCATGAAGCCGGCCATTGGAGTGGCCACCCCGACCGCCTCGATCGCACCTTCGGCACACGGTTCGGCGACGACGCTTACGCCTTCGAGGAGCTGTGCGCCGAGATGACCTCCGCGCTACTTGGTGCTGATCTGGGCCTGCCGACCTCGCACATGGACGACCACGCCGCGTATATCGGCTCGTGGTTGAAGGTCCTGCGCAAGGACAGCCGCGCGATCATGACCGCAGCCGCCAAAGCCGAAGCCGCAGCCGGCTACCTGCTCCGCGCGACGGGTCTCGACGTCTCGGCCGAGTCCGAGGATCAGATCCGTGAAGCAGCATGACCGGGCAGGACGCCCGCCTCGACCTAGGCGCCTACCGGCGCTTCGTCGTGGCGTTCAGTGGCGGCAAGGACAGCCTTGCCGCCCTCCTGCACCTCCTCAGCCTCGGCGTGCCTTCGCACGCCATTGAGCTGCACCATCATGATGTCGATGGCCACGGCCCGACCTTCATGGATTGGCCTTGCACGCCCGGCTATGTCCGCGCGATCGCCGAGCATTTCGGCATCGCGCTCTACGTCTCGTGGCGCGAGGGCGGCTTCGCGCGCGAGCTGGCGCGCGACGACGCGCCGACCGCGCCGATTGCGTTCGAGACTCCAACCGGCATCGGCCGTGCCGGAGGTAACGGCCCTGCCGGCACGCGCGGGCTCTTTCCCCAAACGTCTCCCGATCTTCGGGTGCGCTGGTGCAGCCCCGCGCTGAAGATCGACGTCCTCGCGGCCGCGATCCGGAATCAATCGCGGTTCCTCGACGGCCGCACGCTCGTCATCACCGGCGAGCGCGCCGAGGAAAGTCCCTCGCGTGCGCGCTATGCGACGCTCGAGCCGCATCGCACGTCGACCCTCACCCGCGCCGTTGACCATTGGCGTCCGGTTCATGGATGGATCGAGGGCGAAGTCTGGGACGTGCTCTCGCGATCGGGAATTAGGCCCCATCCGGCCTACGTCCTGGGATGGGGCCGACTGTCGTGTCGCGCGTGCATTTTTGGCTCGCCCGACCAGTGGGCCACGCTTCGGCTCGTTTTCCCGTCGGCTTTCCAGCGTGTTGCCGCCCGCGAGGCGGCGAGTGGAAAGACGATCCATCGCGCGCTCAGCATCATGCAGCTCGCCGATCGCGGCACCCCGTTTCCGGCTGCTTTGCTCCATCCCGACGAACTCGCTCAAGCCGACGATCCAGCGTGGCGTCTCTCAATCGTGGCGGATCGTTGGACGCTCCCTGCCGGCGCTTTCGGCGACAATGCAGGGCCGTTATGATGGCCAGAATCCAACCAATCACGGGGCACGACGATCGGTCGGGGGGCCGCAGTCGACAGAAGCTGACAAAAAAAGGACACGCTGCTAGCCTCGGCTTCGGGCCACCTGGCTCTGTGGGGATTGGTTTGAGCCGGCATCTGATTAATGAGTATCGCGCGGATCTTGACCGCCTACGAGCAGTTTCAGGTAGCAGACGCGAGAGCGTGCTTCGTGAAGCATTCAAGGATCTACTGAAGGGATGGGGACGTACCAACGATCTCCTGTTCGTCCCTGAACACGACATCGTTACCCCTCAGAAGAACCGTATCTACCTTGATGGAGCATTGCTTCATGCTCTGCGAGTGCCCTTTGGCTATTGGGAAGCCAAGGACGCCGATGACGATTTAGACGCCGAGATTGCCGCGAAGACGCGAAAAGGCTATCCTCGCGACAATATCATATACTCAGACGACCACACAGCCGTCCTCTTACAAGATGGCCGTGAGGTGTCCCGTGTTTCGATGGAAGACACAGAGGCCCTCTACGGCCTCATGGATCGGTTCTTCAGCCATGAAAGGCAGGAGATTGCCGACTTTAACAAAGCAGTTCGTCAGTTCGCTCAGGACTTGCCAGCCGTTCTGGAAGCCCTCCGCGATCTCATCGCTAAAAAGCTGATAGGATCACCCGCTTTCGCTTAGAGGCCGTGTCAGAATGGTAGTGTAACGGTGGACGATCGAGCTTCGATGTGATTCCGGGCGGTTGCGAGACCAGACCTGGAAGACATCATGTGGAACCCGACCGCCCGTGCGCTGCATAGCCGCGCAGGGCTGCGCTATGGAAGCGATCTGACCGATGCGGAGTGGGCGATCGTCGCACCGCTGCTGCCCAAGCCTTGCGAGCGAGGGCGACGCCGCCGATGGCACTGGCGTGAGGTGCTCGACGCGATCTTCTATGTGCTGAGGGCAGGCTGTCCCTGGCGTTTTCTGCCCGATAGCTTCCCGCCGTGGCGCACCGTCTATCGCTGGTTCGGCGAACTCCGCGACGCAGGCGCGTTCGAAAGCCTGAACCACCACCTCGTCCAGATGGATCGTGCCCGGGTTGGGCGCGAGCCAATGCCCTCGGCAGCCGTGATCGACAGCCAGAGCGTGAAGACCACCGAGGCCGGCGGCCCGCGCGGCTACGATGCGGGCAAGAAGATCAAAGGGCGAAAGCGTCATGCCATGGTCGACACTGATGGCCGAACGCTCGAACTGCTGGTGCATCCGGCCGACGTGCAGGATCGCGACGGCGCCGTGCCCCTGCTCAAGCTGTCCCGCGGTCGGCACCCGTTCGTGAAGCTTGCCTATGCCGACAGTGCATATTCCAGTCCTCGGGTCGCAATGGCGACGTCAATCGGGATCGAGATCGTGCGCAAATTCGCCGATCAGACCGGCTTCGTCGCGCATCCGCGACGGTGGGTCGTCGAACGGACATTCGCGTGGCTCAATCGCAACCGACGCCTCGCCAAGGACTTTGAGCAGACCATCCGATCCGCAACCGCCTTCCTTTATGCCGCCTCAGCCATGATGCTCATCCGACGATTGGCTCGTTACGCATGAGATTCGAAACGGACTCTAAGGCGGAAAAAGCGTTACTTAGACATGCTCAAGATGCAATCAATCCAGCTGTCAACGAAGCCGACGTCCAAGAGATGTTAATCCAGCATATTTTAACAGAGGACATATTCGCAAAGGTATTTGACAACCCGGACTTCCACCGGCAAAATAATGTTGCGTCTGAACTTTAAATACTTGAAGAAAAGCTCTTCGCTCGCGGCGAGAAGTCGACTCTGCTTAGGGCGCTTTCTCCGTACTACTCTGGAATTGCCGCCACTGCTGCCGTGATTCAAAGTCACTCGGAAAAGCAAGGATTTTTAAAAGGCCTCTACGAGAAATTTTATAAGGTATATAACGTTAAGGCGGCCGATCGGCTCGGCGTTGTTTACACACCGGGCGAAATCGTTCGGTTTATGATCCGATCTGCGGATTGGCTTTGCGAGCAACATTTCGATAAGAATCTCATCGACCGAGGTGTGGAGATCTTAGACCCTGCGACCGGGACAGGGACGTTCATAGTCGAGCTTCTCGAACACTTTCGCGGTAACAAGGAAAAGTTAAGGCATAAATACGCTGAGGAACTCCACGCTAACGAAGTGTGGATTCTGCCGTATTATGTCGCGAATCTAAACATCGAAGCCACCTATCAATCTATCGTTGGTGAATTCGCAGAGTTCGAAAATCTCTGTTTCGTTGATACGCTCGATAATGTTGACGCACTCGGCATACATTCTGGACACCAATTCGACCTGCTCGGCACGCTAACCGACGAAAATATAGAGCGTATCAAGCGCCAAAATAGACGAAAGATAAGCGTGATTATCGGGAACCCCCGTATAACGCTAATCAGCAAAATGAAAACGATAATAACAAAAACCGCGCCTACGCGCATATCGATACAATAATCAAGAACACTTACATAAAGACGTCTGTCGCACAGAAAACCAAGCTTTATGATATGTACGCCCGCTTCTTTCGATGGGCAAGTGATCGTCTAGGCGACGAAGGGCTTGTCGCATTTGTTACAAATAATAGCTTTCTTGAGACTTGCACATTTGATGGATTTCACAAAAGTATCGCTAAGGATTTCAGTGAAGCCTGGGTAGTCGACCTGAAGGGAAATGCGAGACGCAGCGGCGAGCAGCGGCGCCGCGAGGGCGGCAATATATTTGAAGACAAGATCAAGGTGGGTGTTGCAATCACTTTACTTGTGCGTCGTAAAGAGAAGCAGGCTTTCAAATTGCATTATCTGGCGGTCGACGATTACAAACGGGATGATGATAAGCGGTCCTTCATAGCGCGCTGCAAACTTACAGACGAGGGATTCACTACCATCACGCCGACTGCCGCTGGTGATTGGCTGAACCAAAACCAAGGCAGCGCTTGGGAGACATTTCTGCCGATCGTGGGCGGCTAAACTCAGCGGATCTGCTGCCGAGCGCAATGACCCGGCCATATTCTCAATGTCGTCCTTCGGCACGGTCTCTAATCAGGATGAGTGGGTCTATGACTACTCTCTGTCGCATCTGAAGGAAAAGTTGGGATTCTATATCGATACCTATAATCAGACCGTGCGTTCACTTCCTATTGATCGAAATGTCGATATATCCGGTAATTTCGACGGTACTATAAAATGGTCATCTGACTTAAGAACATATGCTAAAGCGCGCAAGATTCTGACCGTTGATGATGCCGCCTTCGTTCGGTCTCTTTATAGGCCGTTCAACAAGAAATATTATTATTATAGTTCTGACCTAAATTGGTCGCTGTATAAAATACCGGACATCTTCCCGCGAAGCGACCATGGCAATAAGGCGTTTTTCTTCACAGACCGTGGTGGGCGCAGTCAGTTTTCCGCTCTCGCAGTCGACACCGTGGGGGATCTGCATGTCTGCGCGAGCTCGGACGGCTTTCAAGCCGTTGCACGTTACCGGTTCGATAAGAACGGAGAGCAGATCGACAACATTACAGATTGGGCGAGAAACAAATTCGTCAAACAGTACGGTAGGAAGGCGTCCAGTAAAGACGCTATTTTCCAATATATATACGGAGTCCTACATGACCCACTTTACCGAGAGACGTACGCGCAAAATCTTAAGCGGGAGTTCCCAAGAATCCCATTCTATCCCGATTCCTTAAAGTGGGCAGCATGGGGTGAGCGCCTAATGGCGCTTCATATTGGCTACGAGGCCATAGACCCGTGGCCATTAAATCGGAAGGAGACCGCCGCGCGAAGGGCTGAAGGTTCACATCCGAAGCCGGTTTTGAAGTCGAGTCCCGAGGAAGGTCGCGTTCTCATCGATGCTGACACGCGCATTGATGATATCCCTTCGGAGGCATGGAAGTATCGGCTCGGAAACCGCTCAGCAATCGATTGGGTACTTGAGCAGCATAAGGGGAAGAAGCCTCGGGACGCAACGATCGGTAAAATGTTCAACACTTACGCGTTCGCTGATTACAAGGAGGAAATGATTGATCTCCTCGCGAAGGTAGTCAGGGTTAGCTTGGAGACGGTCGAGATCACGGACGAGATGAGTCTCGCTGATCGCTCCGCTCTGAATATCGCTAAATCTAAGGGGGTTGGCTCCGATAAATAGGTCTCTCAGGGCCCTCCTATGAGGGCAGAGGAGAGGAAGCCTTCGGCCTTTTGAGCGCGCCCTGGCGCTCAGGAGGTTCGTCCGATGCTCTACGACACGATCTACCGCCACAATCAGGCGCTCTCCCCCGCGGGCCTGGAGACGCTGCCGGCTGCGCTCCACGCCCTCAACGCCGCGGTCGACGACTGCCGGCGTGCCGGCAAGCCGCTCGACCGGGACGCTGCAGTCCTTCTGCTGATCCGCAACCTGGCCGACGTCGCCGACCGTGACGCGCCCAGCGCGAACGATCTGCGCATACGCTGCGCCGAGGAGCGTATGGCGGCGATCGCCGCCCCTGCCCTGCTCGACATCGCCGGCAACTCTGTCGCCGGCGACCCTGCGGCCAAACGCACTTTCCACTATCAGGTGCGTCGCGCGCTCGCCCGTCTCGCCGAGGCGATCGGGCTCGATCCCGATGATGCCCGTATCAATACGGTGATGGGCCGCGACGAGGACGAGGGCACGACCGAGTTGCGCCACGCCGATCTGTCGATCCGCGTCGTGCCTCGCAGCTTTCTCCCCGACAGCGAGATCACGTTTAATCGCTGCCGCGCGGGTGAACACGCAGGACAGGTTCACCGCGCGCCGATCGCCGAGCTGTTGGACGCCCCGGCGTTCCAGCGTCGTCTCACCGCCTCCATCGGCATGGGCGCTCCGCGCCTCGCCGCTGCCGCCTGATCCCACCAAATCCGGAGAACCGTCATGGGTTGGCTCTTTATGCGCGATATGGACGGCTAAGCCGTCCCGCGCTCCTATCTCGACAACCAGTTCACCTACGCGCGTGACGATCACCGTCTCACCGTGCTGGCCTCGTCCATGGTCGCGTCGACCTATTACGCCGCGTGCGAACGCATCGAGGCGAACGGCGACCGGCAGGTCTTCGCCGTCGTGTGCCTGACCAAGCACAACCGGCGATCGACCGACGGTCACGTCTTTGGGTACAAAGACATGACCGAACATATGGGGCCATGCGAAAGCGAGTGCCCCGCCGCGATCCTAGACGAGCTGACCGCGACTGACAGCGAGTACGCGTTGGATTGGCGCGCGCGCTGCCGCGCCAATCTGATCCGACGCAAGCTGGAGCAGGCCAAGCCGACACCGAAGCCCGGGCAGACGATCATCTTCGATGAGCCCATGCGCTTCAGCGATGGCAGCGACCGCGCCCGCTTCGAGGTCGTCGCCAATCCCAAGGGCAAGACGCCACTTTTCCGCGACCCGGAGAGCTTGGCGATCTGCCGGATCCCGGCCTTCCGCAAGCGGGCCTACCGCATCGTCCACGCCGCGATCGTCGTCAGGGACGCGGCCAATGGCTGACCGCCCGCCCGTCATCGCCGCCTGGGGCGCCGGCGTCGATTCCACCGCCATGATCGTCGAGCTCGCCGAACGCGGCGAGCCCCTAGATATGGTTCTCTTCGCCGATCTCGGCGCCGAGAAGTCGAACACCTATGCCTTTATCCCGCTGTTTCGAGCGTGGATGGCAGAGCGCGGCATCGCGTCCGAGATCGTCCGCTACCAGCCCCACAACTTCAAGCACTGGCCGCCCTATGCGGGCATCGCCGAGAACATGTTGACCAACGCCACCCTGCCCTCCGTGGTCTTTGGTGGGGGGTCCTGTTCGCAGAAATGGAAGGCGGCCCCGCAAGATGCGTGGACTGCAAAGTGGGAGCCGGCGCGCCGCTGCTGGGACGCAGGCGACCGCGTCGTAAAGCTGATCGGCTATGACGCCTCGGGACGCGACACGCAGCGTTACCGCCATGCGATCGGGTGCGAGGATCCTCGCTACGCCTATCGCTACCCTTTGCGGGAATGGGGTTGGTCTCGCGCCGAATGCGAGGCGCGCATTGCGCGCGCCGGCCTGCCCGTCCCGCCCAAATCGAGCTGCTTTTTTTGCGGCAGCATCAAACCCGACGAAGTGCTCGAGCTTTCAATTCCGGAGCTGGGCGTCATCGTGCTGATGGAGGCACGCGCCAAGCCGCGCCTCCGCAACGTCGACGGTCTCTGGCGCAAACCGGTTCTGGGCCGTCGCGGCGCTACGCCGCGCCCCGGCAGTATCACCGAGTTCATCCGCGAACGCGGCCTCCTTCCCCCGGCCGAGATCGATCACATCACCCGGACCGCGCCTTTGGCGCTGCTCGACTTCCAGGCGGTCCAGGCCGCGCTTCCCGTCGAGCAACGCGCCTCCATGGGGCGCTGGCTCGACGACTTCCATCGCGCGACCGACGCGCTCGAAAGGAGCCGGCCCCATGCCTAGCGCCATCATCAAGCAATTCGTCGTCGAAGGCGCAACCGACTTCCCATTCGCCATGCTGACGGCCGACGAGTGCTGGCCAGCGCGCGCCGCTGATGCGGCTGCGATCGCCGGCAGCCAGCTCGATGCCGGTGCGGCTACGCCGCCCCGCAAGATCATCCTCGCCACCGTCGCGAAATATGCGCCCAACCGCCAGTGCTGGATCGCCGCTGGCTGGCGCGTGATCGACTGAAAAGCCGCCCGGAGGGGAGGCGTCCTTTGGACAGATGAGCTTTTGGCTCCTGGTCGAGAAAGGATTTTCATCATGCGCAGCGTTGCCATTTACCTCACCCAACGGCTCTATGGCGGCCCCGAGGAAGGTGGCTGGTGGTACGACGCCGGTGAACTCTGCACCGATCCGGTGCTGACCGCCTTCGGGGTCACCTTCCCCGACGGTCACGAGGACCGTGCCGCGCGAATGTCGATCGAGGTTCAGGCGCATCTCGATCGCGACTGGAACACCGGCGACCACGCGCGGCCGATCAGCAGCGTCCTCTCCGCTGGGCGCTTCGAGGCCCGCGTCCACGATGGCTGGCCCCCTCTCGCCTATCCGGCCGAGCGTCCCCGCTACGAATGACCCGAACCGCTTGGGGTTCTCCCATTTTACCAACCTTCAGGAGTCCGGTCCCATGAAGACCTTCACCGTCCACTGCGAATACCCTGCCCATTACCGTGCGGAAATCACGGTCGAGGCGGAGGATGTTGTCAGCGCCTGCCGCTCCGCGATCGATGCGTCACACACGACCGACGGGTGGAAGAGCCTGGACACGGAGCATCCCACCTATGTCAGCGCAATCGCAGAAGGAGCCGACGTCGATCCCTGGCGCTTCGTCCCCGATGGAGACGATGCCTCCGTCCTGCCCGTCCCGGGCGTGTTCTCTGGTGTGGCGGCCTCCGCGGGCTATGCCGCGACCCGGAGCGAGGATCTGGTCGACCAACTCCGCATCATGGTCGACGCGATCGGCGCCGATGGAAGGTTGAGGATCACTCCAGCTGCGATGGTCCGCTTGTGTGCAACGGGGCAGGCACTTCTCGACGATATCGCGACGTTCGGGTTGAGCCCCACTTCAAACGTAGCAGCAAGCGTGGTCACGTCTGCGCCCGACGCCACCTGACGCCCGACAGCCTTCCGCCAGAGAGATGCGGCACATGGGCGGCCGCGAGACCCCCGCAACCGCAAAAATCCGGGCCGAGTTGCCGCTATGCGGCTGCCCGCACCACCCCGGTTTTGCGGTTTCCCTGCGCTGCGCTTCGGTGCGGATGCCTCTTATTCGGCCGCCCAGGAGGTGCGCATCCGGCGGATAGGCCGCCGGCCTCGATCAGATGAAGGGCTTGACCCCATGACCACTTCCCTCGCTGCCGCACTCTCCGCTCTGGAGCTGGGACACCTCGAACCCCGCGCCGAAGACGTTTCGGGCATGTGCCCACCCTCGACTGAGG
Source organism: Sphingomonas sp. TREG-RG-20F-R18-01 (assembly GCF_022662475.1). Classification (GTDB taxonomy): domain Bacteria; phylum Pseudomonadota; class Alphaproteobacteria; order Sphingomonadales; family Sphingomonadaceae; genus Sphingomonas. The sequence goes on along the minus strand of NZ_JAKNQQ010000012.1, from coordinate 12,384 downwards.
CACTGGAGCAGACCACCACCGCAATCTGGAGCGACCTGTTCGCAACCCTCCAGAACACGTCGCTCGAGCGCGACATCGAGGAGATGGGCTGGGGCCTAGTCAATCTCTTCCACCGGGCCGCGGCAAAGAAGCACGCGACGATCGACCGTCTCACCGACGAAATCAGGCTCCTCCTGGCCGAGCAGGACGGTTCGGAGATCAACACCTCCAACCTCGAGGACAAGATCGACCTTGCGAAGAAGATCGAGGAAGCCGCCACCTGCTACGAACACATGCGCGACACCGCAGCGGCACACTATATCCGCGAAACCGGTCGTTCCTGGATCCCGTCGACCGGCAACCGCATTTCGCTCGGGGTTACGTCGGCAATCGTTGACGGACGCGCCTTCCTCCAGGCTCGGCGCGAGCGGGTCCGCGACGCCAACACGGCACAGGGCACGCCCGTAGTGTTTGCCGGGGGACGTCTGACCTTCCGGACCGACGAGGACATGAAGGCGTTTGGCGACAATCTGCTGCGCACCCTGGGTGCGGTTCGGGAGCGCGTCGGCGACATGTATCTCGTCCATGGTGGCGACATGAAGGGGATCGAGCGCATCGCGGCATCGTGGGCCGAACAGCACGGTGTCCAGCAAGTCCGCTTCGGTCTCGATCGCAAGCTCGGAGATCGAGCCGGCTTCCGTCGCAACGAGCAGATGCTCTCGCTGAAACCCCGCTACGTCATCGCCTTCCAGGGCAACGGCGTGACCGAGCGTCTGGTAATCGACGCCAAGAAGGCCGGCATCCGCGTGGTCGATCGTCGCGGCCCACTCGGCACCCCACCCGCAGCACAGAACGCTCAGCGCGACCGCAAGGTCGCCTGAGCTTCGGCTCGGCCGCTGGTACGCCAGCGGTCGAGCCGATGGCGGCTTGCCGCACACCGCCCCGAACGGGGCGTATCGATCATCAACCCGCCAAGGAGCGCACACCATGTCACGCCCGAATCCGTTCCAGACCGCCGCCCATTGCTGGCGCTTCGCGCTGCGCCGGGCGTCGGCAGCCGGCGAAACCTTCCATATCGTAATGACGGACGATCCCGCCGCTCCGCGCGCGGTCATGTCCGATCGCGAGCTGTTCGCTCGCGAGGATCTCACGCCTGACGACATCGAGGCGTCCTGCGACCCGTTCCTGTTGGGGATCAGCAACGCCGGATCCCGGCCATAGTCGGGCCTTGAACCCGAGCGCCGACAGAGGAGAGGATGCTCCGAGCGCTGCGAGCGACCGATCCCCGGTCCGCACGGAGCCAGCAAGATGACCGAGACCCTGACCATCGGCACGATCCCAGCCGAGGAGGATTGCGCCCAACTCGGACGTACTCCCGACTTCCAACGGCTAACCCGCCTCGAAGTCGATTGCTACCAAGCCGCGCTGATCGCACGCTACGGCCCGCCTCCTCCCGGAGCGACCTTCGCGCGCGACACCTCGAACCACGATTTCGGGCGCTACACCGAACTCGCGTTGCGCTTCGATCCTTCGGACGAAGCCCAGGCCGCTTACGCCATGCTCGCCGACAAAGGGTTCGGCCGCTGGTTTCACGCCGGCTTCACCGGCCCGGTCGAGTACCCCGACAGCGCATCCCTGGTGCTCCACCACGCGGATCTTGCTGCCGCGATCCGCTCCGCGATCAGCATCATGCGGCCGCCCTACCCCGAGGGCGAACAGGCGATCGCCAACCTCCGCGCCCATTATCCGGAATTGGTCTCGGCCTGATGGCACGCGACTGCATCCCGCACCCGCGCCACGTCATCCAGCCCCTCGTGATCGGGCGTCAGCCCGATCTCTTCGATGGCCCGACCGTGACGCACGAGCAGCCGCCCAAGCCGGTCCCGCACACCTGGAGCCGGGACTCCCTGCGCTACCTCAGAGCCACTGGCTCCAACCCCGATTAAGGATGCCGACCATGGCCGATTATTCCAAACCCGTCCGCGTCGCGGTGCCGGACTGGACCGACGAGGAGCTACGCACCCTCGTCGACTTTCGACGCCGCAACGGACGCCGGTGGAAGAGCAAGCTGCTTGACCTCTATCTGTTCGGCAAGGATGACAGCGAGCCGAACAGCGCTAGCCTTCGACACATCAGGAACCGCCAAGGCCCAAGCCGGGTGGATGCCCTGAGCAAGGCGACTCTCGATGATGTCGAGAAGCGCCTTGCGCCGATCGCCGACCGCCCATCGCAAGGGGATGCGCCATGAGCCGCCACGACTATCGGAACGACGCAGCCCGCGTCTCGATCGGCTGGGACGCTCCGCTTGCAACCTTCTTCCTACAGGTCTGGACCGGCGACATCGACGATGAGGACGCTGCCCCGGCGATCTGGCTCGGAGGCTTCTACGGCGAAGCCCCGCAACCCGACCCGCTGATCGCGGTCGCCCGCCGCCACATCCCCGACCTGCCCGCGACACTCCATCGCCAACTCACCGTCGATCGACTTGGAGCCCCGGCACGCCCGCGCCGTCCGGGTCTGATCGACCCGTGACGGCAACAGCCGACCCGACCCCGTGTGTCTATCTGGTGGCCTGCGTTTCGCAGAAGCTCGATCGGCGCGCATGCGCGGCCGACCTCTATCGCTCGGACTGGTTCCGCAAAGCACGAACCTATGTCGAGGAGACCGGCGAGCGCTGGTTCATCCTCTCGGCCGCACACGGCCTCGTGAAGCCCTCGCAGCGCGTCGTGCCTTATGACGCCTCGCTCCGCGACCTGACGGCCGCAGAGCGGCGTCTGTGGGGCGAGAAGACGACGCGGCAGCTACGCCGCGCGATCGGGCCTCGCCATGCCGGCCCGATCGTCTTCCTGGCAGGACGTCTCTACCGCGAGCCGCTGCTCGCCTTCGCAGGCAACCGCGCCACCATCCCCATGCTCGGCATGGGCATCGGCCAACAGAAAGCATGGCTTGCCGCGCAAATTGTCGAACAACGCGAGCGCGCGTGGCGCACCGCTCAATTAGATCTGTTCGCCAACTAGCTCTTGGCGGACCCGCTTGCGGCGCAGCAGCCACCATATCAAAGCAAAATACGCGATGTTCATCGCAAACAGCAGCATATGGAAGTAGAGCCCCGCCTTACCCTCATAATCGCGGATGCGCTACTCGTAGGCTTCAAACCCGCCCGTCAGGGTCACGTTCTTATCGATCTTGCCGTTGCAGGGGTGCAGCGGCGACTTCAGGGCATAATCTGGAATCGGCGACTTCTTTTTGACGGCGAGACTGACCGTTTTGCCCGTGCGATCAATGGTCCATGTTGAGATAGCGCAGATCGACGCGTCGCTGTGGAAGGTGATAAACCGATTGTCCCAACTGTCGATGTCGTAAGGCGTTACGTCAAGGTTGAGGAAGCGGTCAAAGACGTCTGCGGTTGCAACATTGCATGTCTTGGCACCCCTATCGCAGGAGACATCGGTGCTTCCGAGAACCATACGGTCGCCTTCTTCCTCCGCGTTCGTGTTCTCCATCGTTCCCTTTGCGTGGAAATATCCTTGGTCCCAACTCTCAGGACTGAAATCCATAGACGCGACCATTACCGGCACGGCATTGTGTTCAAACTGAGTGTAAGTCGCGAGATATAGCGCCATCACAGCGCACCAGCCGATCAGGACAAGCAAGACCTTTCCTGCCCATGCTGCCCCGCTTTTAAGCTTCCTCTGAACCGTCATTCCGCGCCCCCCAAACTCTCGCGAAATTGGCACAAGAGCAAACCAATGGGTATCCGCATGGATGACGCGGAGCGGTTCCTTGGTGGCGAGGCCCGGGAAGCTGCCCCGGCCGTCCTCCCAGGCCAGACGGAGCGCGTCACCTCACCCCGTTGGTCCGCGCGCTGGCTTCGCTGCGCTATGCCGAGGGGCATGCGTTGTCGGCAGCACGACAGCCGCGCCGAGCCCCTGCCATCCAGCCGGAGAGCTGCGTAGCACGAACCACCCCATCGTCATCTCGACAACCATGACGCGCGCGCCGTGACAGCAAGGGCGGCACCAAGGTCCACGCCGCAACTCGCATCCTTCAAGTGGCCCTGGCGCAGGGCGGATGCACCAGCGAGGAAGGGTGTCAGAGCCGCCCCGGGTAGCGAGGTCGAGCCACAACGACACTGCCGGGCGAATGAGGCGACAAGGGCGTCCTGCACACGGTTCCATATCCATGTCCCGCCCGTGGCGGTTCATCCCCTCTCTTTCCTGAACGACCTAATCCGGCCGTCCACCCCCTCCAACCCGCGATCATTCGGGCCGAGTTGCCGCTGCGCGGCTGCCCGCACCACCCCTTTGATCGGGGTTTCCCTACGCGCTTCGCGCTCCGGTGGAGAGGGCGTCCTGGCCGTCTTTTTTGGTGTTCAGTCGAGGGGACGAACCCCCGGCGAACACAAAAAGGAACCTCGAAATGCAGAACCTCGTCATCCTCGCCGGCAACGTCGGCGCCACGCCTGAAGTCCGCACCACCCAGGGCGGTGCCAAGATCACCAGCTTCAGCCTCGCTACCTCGCGCCCAAAGCGCGACAGCGACGGCAAGACCATGAAGGACGGCGACGGTCGCCGGGTCGAGGACACCGAATGGCACCGCATCACCTGCTTCAACGGCACTGGCAAGACGGTCGCCCAGTATGTCGAGAAGGGCCAGAAGGTCATGGTCCGAGGCCGCATCCACTACACCCGCTGGACCGACAGCGAGAACATCGAGCGCTACGGCGTCGAGATCATCGCCGACGAAGTGACCTTCCTCAGCCGCGGTCGCCAGAGCCAAGGCAACACGCAGGACCACGGCGGTCTGGAGGACGATGACGTCCCCTTCTGAACCGGGGAGGGAACGGCCCGGAGCTACGGCTCCGGGCCTCTCTCCATGTTCGCCGCAGCTCAGACGGCCTGCGTGAGAGGCACCGGCTTTTTCCCATTGGGTAGCGTCTCGCGCAAATGGTCGTGAACCATGCGCGTGTTGAACGGCTTGCCGAGGAACGTCGCCTTGTCTGGCATGTCCCCAGCTTCTGGTTTCCGCCGACCGCTCGAGATGACGATCTCGATGTGGGGCCAGTGCGCCGCAACATGATGCGCCAGCGCGAACCCATTCATGTCGCCGGGCATCTCGACATCGGAAAACACCAGTATGACGTTGTCTGCATGGACCTCGAGGAGCGTTACCGCTTCGTACCCGGTGCCCGCTTCATGACATCGAAAGCCAGCCTCTCGGAGGATCTCGCAAGCGTCCATCAGGATCAGGGCATCGTCGTCAACGACAAGAGCATAGGGTTCGGTTGATAGGTCCATTGATGCTCAACCGTTGATCTAAGTCAAAAGACCCCGATCAATTTACGGCGTCTCCCGGCTGCGCCGGGACCGTCGCTCTATTCCGCTTCGCTCCACCGAGCCCCTATGGGTCTCGGCCCATTCGGGTGACGATCAACTGACGGGCGCGTAGCGCGCAGGAAATCCTTTTCCGAAAAGCGGCAACATCTTTCCACCCCAGGCACAGCCAGGGCGGCCTTGCAGCCACGCGAACTCTCACGCGATCGGGGGACGCAGAGTATGGCTACGAGGAACAAGCGACCGCCATGCGTGAGCGAGGGGGACGTCACCGGCGACCCAGCGCTGAGCACGACGCTCCGGCCAGCGAGCTTCACCCCGCTCTTTGAGGCGCAATCCTTGGGCCGGCTCGGGGCCTTATACGATCAACCCGTGAAGGGTCCGGGCGCTTCGCTACGGCTTTTTTCGCTGAGCGAAAAAAGTGATCGCGGCCCCTCCCCGTCCCTGTCGGGCGCCTGTCGAGCGGGGATGAACCCCGCCGGCTTCACAGGAGCCTCGGACATGTTCAACGATATCTGGATCGCCCGCAAAAACGCCATGAGCCTCGCAAAGACCCTGATGGTGGCAACCATGGTCATCGCCGTCGGCACAGGGTACGCCGTCATCACCGCCGAAGATCACGACAGCTCGGTCGTCGTCGTGAACGAATACGACCCCTTCGCCTGACCGGGTGGGGGCCGGAAGGCCCCCGCGCCTTCCTTAGGCGCAAAAAGACCAGGGCCAGAACGGGCATCGAGCCCGCCCCGGCCCCGCGCGATGCGCGGCTGCGGCACGGTTGGGGTTGGCTCATTCGTGTGTCTGTCATTGTGACATGGGTGGCGGCGAGCGCGTCAAGGATCGGCGGTCCCCCCAAAATCCTTACGTATTTTGGCTCCCCCACCGCCCGCTGGCGCGGCCGCTTGCGCGGTCCCTGACCCCCTCGCCCGGAGCCCGTGTCGGGGCGCTTGCGCACACTAACGTGCACAAGGAGAAGCCTATGCAGATCGATCTGTATCAAACATTCAAAGCAATCAACGTCAGCGACGAACAGGCAAAGCTGGTGGTATCCAGCCTTGAGGAGTATATCGATAGCATGGTTGGAGACGCTACAAAGCCGCTTCAGGAGAAGATCGACGGGCTGCAACGCTCGCTCGATACGCACATGAAAACCCAGACCTGGGTCATCAGCATCATCGGCTTTACCATCGTCGCACTGACGGCAGTCGGAACGCTGGTCTCGATCCTGCGGCACTGACCAAGAGGGGGCTTTACACCCCCTTTTTTTGCTCACCGCCTAATGTTTGGTGGCGGGATCCAGATCGAACCCTATCGCGCCAAGACGAGCCGAGCGGTCAGCGTCGCGCCGTCCGCACAGGCGGCAGAACCTCAAACGCTGTCACCAGCTCCGGATCGCGCAGCAAAGTCGTCCACTGGCCGCCATAGGTCCGCGATGCCAGGTAGAAGGTCGAGCTGATGCACTCGACCATCCGGCACCGCTCCAGCTTGTCGATCAACGAATAGCCGGGGCCATGCCGTGCCACGATGTCGTTGAGGTCGGCCCGCATCAGCGTCCCGCAGCCGCAGCACCGCGTCCGGACCAGAGCATTCATGCGCAGCATCTCGCCCGCGCTCTCCATCCAGCGGGGCCACAGGGTGACAATGTCGGCAGCCGTTTCCATGGCCGGACGATACGCCCCGATCGCGACAGTCGTCCAGCGTCAGGATCAGGGCATGGCCTCCCCCTTGTCGCCAATCAGCGGGGTGTTCGGGCTCTCAGTCCTCGCCGGGGCGTCCACCCGCGCAAGCCCGCCCAAGCGGGCTTCTCCTCTGCGTTTCGACCCTGCGGGTGCGCTTACGTGAACTATGCCCCGGCAGTCCTGTCGCCTGTCGAACGACCCCGATTGGCGGGGTCAGGACGAGGAGACCATCATGGCCGAGCAAACGCCGCATTCAGACCGCGCCAAGGGTGGCGTAACCGAGATCGCGCAGCTCAACGACTGGCTACGCGAACACATCACCGCACCCGGCAACAACCGCGTCGTGATGACTATCGGGATTGCCGAGCTTATCGGCGACGTCAGCCTGTTTCGGGGATGGCGCAACCGCGCCCAGATCCTGCGTGAGGTGCGCGATTTCGACGCATTCGACAACGCCATCAACCCGCACGGCGAGCGCGACATGGGCAAGTTCGAGTTCGCGGGCGTGCCCTGCTACTGGAAGATCGACTATTACAATCTCGACCTCACCGCTGGTTCTGAGGATCCGTCCGATCCCTTCCAGACCGTCCGTGTCCTCACCATCATGCGAACCGATGAGCGATGACCTTCCGCCCCGGCGCTCAGTCGCCGGGGTATACCACCATCTACCGAAAGGATCGGATCATGACCGTCGAAACGATCAACCAGATCAGCGCAAGCGAGCGGACACGCCGTCACCGTGAAGTCGATTTCGCTCGTGGCAACGTCCGCCACGAAGGCGGCATCCTCTCCGAGGAAATCGAGCGTCTCAACGCCCGCTACGTCGCCGGCGAGATCGACAGCGACGAGCTGACCGCCGCCATCCTCCGATCGCAGACCGTCAAGCCCTAGCGAGGATGATCTACAGGCCCGGACTTCCTTTCCCGGTCACATAGGGATGTTCGGCTCTGACCAGCTCGATCGCCGCTTCGATCCAGCGGCGGTCGTCCTGCGTCCCGCTCACCTCGACCCGCCAGTTGGATCGCGGGTGGTAAGCGAGCGAGAGAATTTCGACCAATCCGACCAGCGCGTCCCATCGGGCAGTAGGGGTCTCGCTGGCGCCGGCGATCACCGTCACCAGCGTTGCGCGCAGCTCGATCGCAGTAGGCACACTCATCAGTCGTCGCGTACCCCCCAAGCGTTTCAAAACTCTGTCGTCGACGCCCTTCTATCGTGACGATCGGTCAGGGCCGGCGTCAAGGATGCGCGGTGCCCCCAATTTTGCCGCGGCCTGCGTTTTCGCTGCGCTTCACTCCGGCCGCGACAAAATCGGCACCCCCACGCCCCGCTTCGCGGCCGCTGCGCGGTCCTGTGACTCCGGCCCCGACCGACCGTCGGCCGCACCCGTCTTAGGCGAACAGACGGAGGTTCACATGCACACGCACACCGCACGCACCCAGGCATGGCTGGCTGAACTGGCAAGCATCCAGGCAGAGATCGCAGCACACGGAATGCCCGCCCCCGCACCCCGGCCCGCTCGCAAGCGGACCCGCAGGCTCAAGCCACTTTGGGAAGAATGACCAAGGACGGGGCGGCACCGCCGCCCCGCTCTCGCCCTGTCTCACACCGTGCGCTGTGCCATCGTTTTCCGGATGACAGGTCCAGATGGACCTACGGACCGAGCCGCTGGATGACGTAACTGCCATTGCATCGATTGCACTTGCGATCGGCTCTTCGCAGGTGCAGCAAAGACAGGCCTTTCAGGCATCCTCTCCTAAAACTTCCAGGCCGTCCTTTGGGCGGCCTTTTTTTGTCCATCGATGCGCTAAGCCGTATTTGGGCGATCATCGCTCGGCTGCGACGCCTCGCGCGCTGCCGGAATCTCGCCTGCACTGATCGACACGCGCCGCATGCTTTGCCAGAACTGCGGACCTTGGACAGCTTGGGGTGGGATCGGTTATGATCGGCACCGCTATGCAACAGGGAATAGATATGGACGAGAAGACTGACAGGATTGCGTTGGCAGCCGAACTCACCGCTGCGTGGCTTGCGAACCCGAATACCCGACCCGAAGCCGATGCTGTCCCGGCTTTCCTTACCTCGATGCACGCGGCCCTGGTGAAGCTGGACGCCCCGGGCGAAGCCGATCAACAGCCCGCCGCGCCAACCGACGCGGAATATCCACCGGCAACGACCGCGCGAAAGTCGCTGGCGTCGCCCGATCAGATCATATCCATGATCGACGGAAAGCCGTACCGAACCCTACGCCGGCATCTGAGCAGCAACGGGCTTACGCCCGAGGAATACCGCGCCCGCTATAATCTCAAACCCGATTATCCGATGGTAGCGCCGGCCTACAGCGAGGCACGTCGCGCGATGGCTAAGCAGATCGGCCTTGGACGGAAACCCAAGATGCCAGAGGCAGAGCCGGAAGGACCGTCGCCCGCGCCGACGCCAGCACCGACACCCCGGCGCAAGCTCAAGGTGGCAACGCCTGCATAGGTCAGGATCGCAAAAGACCATTCGGTCACGCGATCGTGAAACCAAATAATGCACGAAATCCCGCTCTCGCTGTATGATACCCTTGGGTGACAGCGATGGGGAGTTCACAGCCCCTGCCGCAAATCATGTCACCCAAAGGAGGTGATATTGATTTGACCATGTATGAAACCGCAATGGTCGTGCTGACTGGTGTTTCGCTAGTCGTCGCGATCGTCACGCTGGGCCGGAAGTAATTCCGGCTTAGCGGGGGGCGGAGGTCTCACAGGGCCTTCGCCCTTTCTTCCAAGAAAAAGGCCGGCGCTGTTTACGGCGCCAGCCCCGGAAGTTTGAACCCGCCGCGTTCACAGCGCGACGGGTTCAGGTAAGTGACACCGATCTGACTCGATGAAACCGCACACCCCATATACGCCATCCATCCTGAAAATCTAGTTTCAGGATGGATGGCCCTCACGCTCTGAGCGAAAATCCACTTTCGTAGAACCCGTCCCCTGCCCCGCACCTATCGCGCTATCGGTATCTCCCCGATCCGGGTCGTCCATGCTGGGCTCTTCTGGCTTCGCTTCGTATCGAACCCGCGCGCCCCGAACCCCTGCGCTGCGATCCCTACCGTCCCGCGTCCAAAACGATCGTTGAGGCCATCCATAGCCGCCAGCAAACCGGGCGCACTCGTATCCTCCACGGCGAACAAGTCCCCCTGCCCCGCGCCCTGCGGCAGCAGCTCCTTAAGCAGGACGCCGTACTTCGTATAGATCCCCCCGGGCTGATACATCGCCTCCATCACGCTACCGGCGAGGCCGGCGATGACGACCATCCGGAATGGCGACGCTGAGCCCCTGCCCTTTTGGTCATTCTTTGATGTTGGCCCCTGCTCCAGCAAGCCGCTCGTGCCATCAGACATAGGCCCAACCGTGATCGCTGCCACTTCGGAGCGGCGAAAGGTACCGACCATGCCGAGCGCGCCCGGTCGCGGTATGAGCGCAGGTCAGTGCCATCGATCGTGTGCAGCATATCGCGCAGCGCGTCACCATCGGCAGGACGCTTCTTGGTGGCTGGATCGTCACGCTTGCCGCGACGCATCGTTCGCACCGCCTTGTCCAGCCGTGCCGCATCCGCCGTGCTTGGGCAGATCGACTTCGGCCGCGGAACGTCCAAGCGGTCTCGCCGAAAGCTCCCGCCCTCCCGGCGCCCGCTGCGGCCGTTGGGGTACGAATCAGGTTTCGGCGAGCAGCGTCAGGAACGCAGCAATAATCGCCGGTATTGCCGGCGACGGCCGGTAGCAGTTCTCCGAACATCAGGCGTAAAAGTGCCCGAAGGCGGATTGGCAGGCCCTAAGCGTCGCTTCGGATTACGCGCGGGCGACATAACCGTCGACGAGAATTATGATCCGCTGCTTGCACTCGTGCAAGCAGGCTGCTTGCTTATAAATAGCGCTCTGGCAAGCGGCCTCGCAAGCGATCATAAAAGCGCAAGCGCAAGCGCAAGCGCAAGCGCAAGCACAAGCACAAGCACAAGCACAAGCACAAGCACAAGCACAAGCACAGGCACAGGCACAGGCACAAGCGCAAGCGCCCGCGCAAGCGCAGGCAAAAGCGCTAGCAAAAGCGCTAGCACATGCACAAGCGCAATGGCTGGCGCTTGTGCAAGGGCAAGCGATTGGGCGAGCGCAAGCGCTAGACATCCGCAAGCTAAAGCGATATCGATTGCGACAGCGCATGCGCTAGCTAACTCGCAAGCGGCTGCGCAATCCTGATGGGGGGGCTCCATGTCCGTAATTTCGATCGGCAATCCAAAAGGCGGGGCGGGTAAAACCACACTTGCGCTAGTGCTCGCGGACCAGCTCCACGAGAACGGAGTCAAGACCGCCGTCATCGATGCTGATCCGAACGCGATCATAGCCAAGTGGGCTGCGAAGCGAACTCAGGCGGGGAAGGGCGTCCCTTACACAGTCGTCCCCCGGCCGACCGAAGGCGAGATGATCCAAACAATCGAGCGCCTGTCTGAGACGCACAGCATCGTTATCATCGACCTTGAGGGTGCCGCCTCACGAATGACTTCGCGCGCTCTCGCACGGTCACACATGGTCCTCATTCCATTCAATCAATCGCCGGTTGATGCAGAACTCGCGGCGACAGCGGTCGCACTTATCGAGGAAGAAAGCGAAGCGCTTGGCCGCCGGATCCCGTATCGGTTGGTACGTAGCCGAGACAGCGCAGCGATTGCGACGAAGACGTCCAAGCGCATTGCAAGTGCGATTGAAGAGGCCGGGCTGCCGACACTGAGCGTGGGCCTCGTCGAGCGAGCCGCCTACCGGGACATATATGAGTTCGGAGCGTTGCTGCGCGAGTTAAGTCCGGCCGAAACATCAGGCCTCCCTAGGGCCCAAGAGAACGCGCAAGCCCTGGCTGAAGCCGTGATCGAAGCGCTGCGCGTGGAGTACAAGGCATGAGCAACTTCGGGTTTAAAAAACCGGGGGCAAGCGGAGAAGATACCAAGAGGCCGGGTCTCGATCTCGAAGGCATCCCGACGGGACCAATCGCGCTAGATCCTGCGAAGGAGCGAGAGGCCGTGCAAAGGGGTGAAGCACTTGGCTTCACCGATCGCGGTCAGAATGAGGACACTCAGAAGGGCAGGGGGCGCCGCCGACAGAAGCCTCCAGCCACGCCGATGGAGGTCATCTATGTCCGCGCGCCCAAAGAATTGGCGGAATGGTTTCAAAACTACACCGACGCCCAAGGTCACAAGGCATACTGGCAGTCGATCCAGGACATGCGGGATCTGATCGAACGACGGCGTGACGCCGGCACGGAACGACAGCCGCAGGAATGAGCCGTTAGAAGGGCCTGACGTTGATGACGCCCTCGCACGTGATCGCGTTCAAGCAGGCAAGCACCGGCTAGAGAGGCCGGCTAGCCGAG
>NZ_JAKNQQ010000011.1 GCF_022662475.1 Sphingomonas sp. TREG-RG-20F-R18-01 | reverse complement strand
GCATTTGTTGCGTGAAAAACTCAGAGAAGGTGACGTCGGAAAAGTCGAGCACAAACCCTTTCCCGCGGACGAAGTCGACGAGTTGTTCGACGAGCCGTAAGTCCATGCTTGTGATCGTGCTAATGACCCGTCCTTCGCTGTCATGATGGATATGGAAAGGTGCGCGCGCGGTCTGCGCCAGTCTACCTTTCAAGCTTGCGGCGCTCCGGTGAAGCCGATTAGTCGGTCCACTCGAAACAGCGGCTGCGCTCAATAAATTGCCGTAAGATCCGATCGGATCGGCGTACCAGGTCGCGATCTCGACCATGCTGTGGTGATTTCGCGCCGTGGAACAGGTTACAGCGAACGCAATAGATAACCCGCAACAGCTGCGGCCAGGTTGGGACGTCCCTGTCCGCCCATCCAAGCGGCTGCATTTTCACACCTTCACGCCGACAGCGGTCAAACAGATCATCGCGCTCCTGCGCCCAGAAGGCGTCGCGACCGAGCTTCTGCCGTACATCACGGACGTTGACCACTGGCCATAGCTCAGAGAATGCCAACACTCTTCGTTTGAAATCGTCATCCTGCATCAGCTGTTCGTAGGCATCCGTGGCCCGTCGGTTTTCGGCGATAGCCGTTATCATGGCGGCGTCATGATCAGCGCCGGTCACCGACTCCATCCAACCGTTGAAGCCCATCCAAAGGCTCATGAACGACATGAAGGACGAGCGTTGCCGATCCGCATTTTCGACCAATTCGCGGGCGAGGTCGGCAGTTTCCGGATCCAGCGTCCGGAAATTACTGAAGCTCACCATTGCCAATATGCTCCCACCAGCGTCCTAAGTGCGCTGGTCTAGCGAGACTTAAGCGAGACGATAACCGCGGTTAGCCGAAAACTGCCGCAATCTGACGGAGCGTAGCCACGAACGTGTCCAGCAACTGGCGACCTTGCGTAGCTGCCGGCGTGGTAGCATCGACACCTGCTCGCACTTTGCCGCTGGCGATATTGCTCGATCCAAGATGTGCATCGGCAAGCCGCAAATCGTAGATTCCGAAGAGTGGTGCCACCATCGTGCGAGCGTCGGCCTCGGGGACTAGGCTACTGAGAAGTTTTTCGAGCGCCTTGTTCGATCCTGGCTTTTTGGCATTTTTGGGCTTTGGCAGGTTCAGCGGCGCGAGGACCGCATCGACGTCGATCCGTTCCATGAAAAGCCGGGTTACCTCCTTGGAGAGCTCTAGCAAGCCCCCCGCCTCGGCCGCTTGGAACCGGTGCGCTCGGCGCAACAGCCTTGGAACAGCCTCGTCGTCGCGAAGGAGCGGGACCCCGTATTTACTGTTAAAAGTCGCATCAATCTCGTCGAGGGCCGTTGCCAGTTGGGACTCCGGGGCCACGGTACTCGCAGGTGTCACTTCCATCTGCGCGGCAAACAACTCGTTCGCTACGCCGCCTTCGGGTGTAACGTTGTGAGCGCTCCACAGCCGCTGCTCCCAAGGATCGAGTGCACCGATGTCCTTAGCAAAGACCGTGATCAGACCGAGACGGTTTACCCCAAAATGGACGCTGGTGCTGGCACCCAAGCTTCCCGTATCCGCGCTGTACCAGTGCAGGCTCGCGCCGCGATGGCGCATCAACGTGGAAACGACGGTTGGGTCGAAATACAGCCAGGTGGACACGCGTGACAAGTCATCGCCCGGCGAGCGTGTGCCGTCATTTTCCAGTACGAAGCTGGTTGTGTGGGGATCCTTGTCGCCTCGGATGCGGGTACTGAGCCCGCTTGGTTTAACCCATTCCGTTCGCCACATTGCGCCCATTGTCCGGTACTGATCATTCGACGCCGGCCAGTGCCCCGTGCCGACTCGTCCCTCGCGCTCGTCCCTGCCAACGGCTTCAGCGAAGGTGTCATTTGGCCAGCTATAGACCGGTTTATTGACGGTGGTGGTGGTACGTTGGCGGTAGCTTGAGCAATATAGCGCCATGCCGCGGGCACTAAGATAGTCGCCAAGGAACTCCGCCCTGATCTCCAGGAGCATCGGTCGAGATTCTGCATCCCGCTTCAGTCGCGCGATTTCGGCCCAACCCTCCTCCGGGCGGAACCAGCAGTCCCCCTCGCGCAGAAGCCGGAGGGCCACGATCAGATCAGGATGCAGATGCCAAACGTGGAGGTGTTCGTCCTCAAGATACTGGTCGATCACTAGGTTGATACCGATCAACTGATCGGAACCGTAATAGAACAGGTCTGAAGCGCGGTAGCCCCATGGCTCCATGCCGCCCCGGTGCGCACCAACACCAAGGTCGCTCCACCCGACCTTTTCGGCTTTAGACTTGTGAATGTCGAAGATGGCGGCGGTGGCTATGCCCGTATACTCCCGCAGCTCCACAATGCCCTGCTCCGGTGCATCGATGGCGATATCGGCATCGTGGCGAAGCGGTATCCACGACTGCCCTTGCAGAAGCAGCACATCGCGGAATTCAAAATATCTTTGCTGGATTGGCATAGGCATCCCTGACTGACAGAGCATGGATACCGCCAAATGCGGAAATTTTGCATCAGCTTCGCTCTGACGGCTTTCCAACAGGGCCGTCGAGCGAGAAGGTTGCCCCCTCCAATCGCGCTTTCTCAAAAAAACTGCCATTCGGAGTAGGGAGGCGGGGAGGTGTGCCACGTGGCACACCCTACTATCACCGCCCCGCGATCGAGCGAGACTTCTCGTAGATCACTTCCTGGGTCATATCGCGGACCTGCTGATCCTGCTTTTGCTTGACCTCGACGCCGGCGATCCGTTCGCCCCGATCGATCCGGGCAGCGACTTCCTCCTTGCGCTCGGCTACGAACTCACGCTGCTTAGTATGCTCACCCGGGAAGCGATCGGCCGCCACAACCATCGCAAGTGCGACATGGCTTTGTGCCTTGCGCAGATCAGGGTCTTTGGCATTTTGGACATCCGTTTGTCGACGAAATCGCTCGGCTAGATCGCGTCCGGGGTCGGGCTGTTCCTTGCTGTCGCGAACCTGGCTCGCTGTGCGAGCGTCCCGCGCTTTCGTCGACGCTGCGCCAGGTTGACGAGCCTGTTCGCGTTCGGCCGCAGCTTTCGTCTTCGCGTCCGGTTGGTAGCCGTCGATCTTCAGCCCCTGCGCCGTAGCCGCGAGATAGGCTGCACGCTTAAATTCTTCATCGCCGTCGATCCGAAGCGACGTCCATCCATTCTCTTTGGCCAGACGGATCAGATCGGGCAGCGATTCTCTATCCTTGGCCTTAATGCGATCGGGGGTGATCGTCGCGATTGGCTCTTTGTCATGTGGGCTGCGATAGAGCTTGTTGCCGACCCGCAGGAACCTTGATTCCAGATCGGACGGCACCTCCATCGTACGACGGCGTCGATCGGCCTCAACGCCGGCAGTATCGGTTTTTTGATCCATTTCACCGCTCCTGTTCGATCATACCTACAAGTTCGTCGCCCCGTTGCTCGGTTGAAACGTCGATGAGCATGTCGGGGAAATCCTGGATGACGACGCTATCCATCGCGAACGACATTGGATCGGGATCGGTGAGCTGGTCGAACGTCGGCTCGACGCAAGCCGGCAGTTCCTCATCGTCATCGACCGTCTGCGGGATCGGCACCACCACGGGTGCCTTCGTGACGCGGCTACGGAACAGAGCGTCCCCGAAATACCGTATCTTATCGCCGTGAATGGGCGGGATGCCGCCCCTGAGCAGAAGCAGTTCGGTATCGGGGAATTGCATCAGCTCCTGCGGCAGCAGGAGAGCTCGGCGCTGATCGGACATGGACTTGGAGCGGTTGGCGAGGATGCCGTGGATGGTCAGCGACTTAGTGACGGATTCCTGACCGACATATCCGATCCGCTCGGATAGCTCATTTGCGACACGCAGCTCCTTTGGCGTGAAGGCAACTTCTACCCCGCAATTAGCGACGATCTCATTGGCGACATGCTCGCCATATACCGCGCGGAGCTGCGACCTGGACTGGATCACCGGCAAAAGTCGGATGCCGTAGCCAGCAACGTAGGAGAAGGCGCTGGCGATCGTCTGTGCGCGGCCGATGCGTGCAAACTCGTCTAGGATGACGAGAACCTGTAGCGGGGTCTGCGTACCCGGCAGCTCGCGCACGTTGAGGTCGATCAACTGTTGAAACAGCAGATTGTAGAGCGGCGCGACTCGGTCCAACTCGTCGGGCGATACACCGAGATAGACCGACATAGGGGTTGTGCGCAGCTCGCGCAGATCGAAATCGCTCGTCTCCGTCGCCGCGTCGACCCGTGGGTTGAGCCACAGGCTCAGCTTGGAGGTGACGGTCTGGACGATGCCCGCGAACGTGTTGTCGGCGCCGGACGTGAAGTCGGCGAGGGCGTTGCGGCAACCTTGCGACAGATCGTGTCGTTCCTCGAGAACTCGGCGGAAGAACCCGCGCGTGTCGCCGGTCGTCATCAAGCGGTAGATCGAGCCGATCGTGAACGGCCGATCGGAAACCGCGAGACAGGCCCCCACTCCGACGAAGGCGGTACGTGCCGAGTCCGTCCAGAATGGCTCGCCCCGTTCGGGCGCGACGAACAGCATCGTGGCGATCTTCTGCAGTTCGATGATTACCTCGTCGGGATCGATGCGATCGATGTAGCCGAGTGGATTGTAGCGGGCGGTTCGGCCGTCCGGTTCGGTCGGGTTGAACAGGTAGACGGCCTGGCCGTGCTTCTCGCGAAAGCCGGCCGTCGCATCCCAATTCTCGCGCTTTACGTCGAGGACGACGACGGATTCCTGCCATGACAACAGGTTGGGGATGACGATGCCGACGCCCTTGCCGGAACGGGTAGGGGCCTCGACGATGCAATGTTCGCTCCCCCCGAATGTGAGGAACTTGCCGCCTTTCTTACCCAAGACGATGCCGTTCGCGGCACGGAAGCCGGCGCGACGAATCTCGCTCTCCCGAGCGAAGCGCGCAGCGCCATGCAGGGGCGGTTTGAGTTTGACGAACCACCAGATCGTGATCGCCGCGAGGAAGAGGCCGATCCCCATGCCGGCGCCGAAAGCCTTCAGCACGATCGGATCGTGCCGATAGTACCAGAAGAACGCCGGCATCTTGAGCGGGTCGAACTTGGCACTGGGAAGCCCGAGATATATCCAGGCGATGACAGAGGCGATCAGGAACGCGACGACGAGCGCAACCGGAATGCCAAAGGCGAGGAGTGTGCGCCGGTTAGGCTGCATGACGCCCGGCCGGGTCGTAGTAGATTTCCGTCATCCGAAATTTGCCGTCGACCTTCTTCATCTGGACGACGACGTCGACGAGGATTTTCAGAAGCGAGCGAATGTCGTCGCGGGCGAGGTCCGCACCCCCCTCACTCTCCTTCACCAGCAGCGTCAGTTGCTCGAATGCCAACTCGGCCGAGTCCGCGTGTATGGTCGTGATCGATCCGGGATGACCGCTGTTGACGTTGCGGAGGTAGAAAAAGGCTGTCCCGTCGCGCAGCTCCTGGAGCAGGATGCGATCGGGCCTCATGCGCAGTGCGCTTTCCAGCAGCTCCTTCGCCGTCACCTTGGCGGTGCCGGTGCCATCCTTGCTATAGATCATGTGAACGACGTTCTTGTGCGGCACGACAAGCTCGCGCGTGTCCTCGATCGTAAGCAGCCGCTCATTCTCTGGAATGAGCTTGATGAGCCCCTTGGAAAACGTCGTCTTCCCCGAGCCGGTCGCGCCCGAGATCAGGATGTTGAGCCGGCTTCGCACGGCAAGGTCGAAGAACTCGACGTGCTTTCCGGTGTTGAGCAGGCCCAGCAGCCGTTCCTCAACCGGACTGACCCTTTTGGTGGCGACCTTGGTTTCTGCAAATAGGCCGCTCGCTTCGAACTCCGCCATCGTCATCGTCTTCGTCGACGGTTTGCGCACCGTGATCGAGACCGTGCCGTCCGGTACTACGGGAGGGAGGACGAGCTGGACCCGCTCGCCGGTCGGGAAGACCGTCGAGCAGATCGGCGTCTCGCGCGTCACGTCCTGCGACGTGAACGCGGCGGCAGCGCGGGCCAGCCCGTTGAGAGCCTCGAGGGTAAGGTCCGGCTCGTCCTCCCAGGTCCATCCGCCATGCCGTTCGACGCCGATGACCAAAGGTTCGTTGATGACGACTTCCGTCACGTCGTCTTCGTCGAGGTAGCGGCGAAGCGGGCGAACGGCATGATCGAGGATCGCCGTGTTGCGGAAGCCCGGTGCGCTCACTTCAGACCGAGCCCGTAGACTTGGGAGAAATCAAAATCTTTCGCGACGGTGATCGCCAGCTCGGACCCTTGGTTGACCCGCACGACGGGGCGGATCGTTTGCGTATCTTGCAGAACGGACGAGGTGGTATCGCCGGGGGTGCGGAAGACGGTCGACCCGGCCGGGCTGACGGCCTGGCCTGCGATCTGTCCGCCTGTATCGAGAACGCTGAACAGAAGGGCAGCCCCGAATCGCTGCCAGAAGAACCGATCGATTTTGCCGGTGATGCCGGCGCGGCCAAGAGAGTCGGACGCCGGTGACCCTATATCGATTGCGACACCCCGCGGCGTGACCGCCCGCGTCCACATCGCGAAGAGCCGACCCTGACCGCGTTGCAGGCCACCCTGATACTCGCCGAAAACACGTGTGCCCTTTTCGAGCAACACGACGCGACCGTTGTCCGAATAGATGTCCCGAGGGATGATGCAGGTGGTGTAGCCCGGCACGGTGCTGTCCATCGCCGTTTGCAGGACGCAGGGGATGATCGCGCCTGCGGTGACGAGATAGTTGCGGTTGCCGATCATGCGAGCCGTGGCGGTGCCGATCGCCGACGTTTGCTTGAGCGTATCGAGGTTGGTCCGGGTCGCCGACGTGGCGCTACCGCCCTGCGGTGCCGCATCGCCACTGTCCCCGGTGCTGCCGCCGAGCGTGCGACCGCCACTCGGACCGCTCTGGTTGCCGTTGTAGGCGATCAGCGTCGATCGCCGCGCATTGTCGCTGAGTTGGCGGGCCTCATTCGCGCGCCGCTCGGCTTCAGACTGCTCGCGGGTTTGCTGCCCTGACGTTCCGGTCGATGGATACGGGGTGATGGGCTGACCGTCGGGGCCGATCGCGGGAACCTGCGTTCCAGTGAGCTGCACCGGGGCGTTCGGATCGCGAGGTGCCGTGGCGAGCGTCGGTGCGATGACCGACTTGGGATCGTAAGGCGCCTCGACCGCAGGAGGCGCCTTCTTCACTTCCAATGCCTTGTTGCTCCCGGTTCCGGTGACGACCGTCAGGGCCGCGAAGACGATTCCGCCGGCGAGTGCCGCGCCGACCAGCACCTTTTTGTTGTCCCATTGAGCCGCATTGAGTGACGGGATACGGTTCGGGCGGTCGGCAGCGGGGGTGCGGTCGATCTCGTCCGCTTCAGGCGTGGCGTCGACGTCGAATCGTTTATCGCTCACGTCACTTCTCCGTCGTGCGCTCGACGACTTCGGATGCCGTGTCCGTTTTGGGATCGCGGCCGTAGAAGCTCGGGCTTTCGTTGTAGATGCAGAGGACGACCTTGCCCCTGCGGAGGCGCATTTGCTTGTAGATGCCGTGGACGACCACGAACTCATCACGCACATCGAACGCGGCCGTCGCCTCGCTCCCGTCGGGATTGACGGTGAAGATCGCGGGGATCTCGCGTTGATTAGGGAACCGCAAAACGGTGAACTGACCGTTGTCGCTAATCTCCGACGGTTGAATGTCCGAGGAGCCTTCGACCTTGTAATTCAGGTTGCGCTTGCCTTCGAGGACACCAAGGTCGAGCGCCACCTTCACCGCGCCGTTCTGCGCCGCCAGCGCAGCCGCGAGCTGCGTCTGTTGCGCGGCAAGAACCGCTTGCTGCGCCTCATATTCGGGATAGCGTAGCCGGACCTTGAAGAACGTTCCCGTCGCCCGCGCACCGGCGACGGCGGTCAGCTCGAAAGTGTAGTTGCGCTTCGTGCCCTGAAACTCCGTCACGACGATCAGGTTCGTCACCCCGGCCCGTTCGCGGGGCTTCACGAACAGCGAATTATCTGCCGGTGCGACCTCCCATGACACCGTGTCGCCCATCGCGACGAATTTGATGACCTCGCCAGGGGCGAACTCAATCTGCGTCGCGGTACGAAAGCCGCTGCGGATTTTGATAACATTACCGTCGGTATAGTTGACCTCGCGGATGCGCTGATCCGGTCCGAGCTGGCGCGGCGTCTGTTCGGCAAAGGCCGCCACGGGCACGAGCGCCCCCAGCGCTGTGGCCATAAGCAGGATGCTCTTCATCGTGTCGGCACCTCCGCATCGGCTCGGTAGGACTTCACCTGGAAACCGAGCGGGTTGGCGTAGCGTCCAGATTCCGTTTCAGGCTTGGACAGCACGTCGAAAGTGATGGTCGCGATGGCCGGCGTCTCGATCACCTGTTGATCGCGTTCGAGGCGCTTCACGAAGCGAACCTGCGCGACGTTCGGCGATATGAAGGCGACCGATCGGATCGCGACAAACACCGCGTCGTTCGCGGTGAGCTGATTTTGCGGAGAGTCCGGATTGTCCTTCTTGTAGAAGGCCGTCCAACGCGCCTGTTCCTCTCGCGTTGAGAGCGCCAGCACCTTGCGGAAGAACTCTTCGCGTGCCTGCGGAATCCACCCCTCCCGCGAACGGACGTAATCAGCCAGGAAGTATTTCCGGATCGCCTCGTCATAGGTGATCGACTTATCGCCGCGCAGCTCCTGGGTGACGTCGGTAGCACCCGTCGATCGATCGACAGTGACGACGTAGGGTACGACCGTCTTCAACGGCGTGAGCGCCAACACTGCGGCAGCGCATATCGCCGCAAACGCAATAGCCACGGACGCGACTATCCAGGCGACGCGCCGCGAGCGCGCAGCGGTGACGAACCTGTCACGATCCCAGCCTTCCGCTTCCGCGAAATAGCTCTTGAGGTCTTCGTCGTTGTCTTTGACGCCGATCGCCATTGTCAGCAGCTCGCATAAGAGGTCGGGAGGGCCGCGCTTGCGCTCGGCGACGCTCCGATCGCCGGCACCCGCTCGTTGCTGGACGACGGCCCCTGAGGGTTTGGCGTCGCGCTGGCGGGCGGGAAGAGGTTGGTGGTCGGCGAAGGTATCGGGGCGGCTGGTGCTGCTCCCTGCGGGCTAGGTGTGCCACGTGGCACACCTCCGCTGCTGACCGGCGCTGGAGGCGTGAGCCCGCGATCAGGAATGGTCGGG
This sequence comes from Sphingomonas sp. TREG-RG-20F-R18-01, assembly GCF_022662475.1. Taxonomy (GTDB): domain Bacteria; phylum Pseudomonadota; class Alphaproteobacteria; order Sphingomonadales; family Sphingomonadaceae; genus Sphingomonas. The sequence goes on along the minus strand of NZ_JAKNQQ010000011.1, from coordinate 58,518 downwards.
AGGACCGTTCCGTAGAGGTTTGCTGGCCGCAGATGCTTACCGGTGCAGCGAGGGAGCTTGTTCTCCTTCGCGGCAGCCCCCGGCATGGTCGGGATCATCGCGATGGTTGCAACCATGGCTAGAAAGGGTGCGAACTTCATGCCGATGCTCCTAGTAATTGGTGCGAGTCAGCGACCCGCCACGGGCGCCACCCCCGCCGTTATCGGACCCGCTGCCGCGGCTGCGCCGGAAGCGGTCCATCGCGCGCTGCGGAGCGCCCGACCATGCGCGGCCAGCCATTGGCGCGATGTTGCCAGTTGCCGCATTGGCAAACTGCGTCGCCAGTGATGCGCCGCCTCCGCCCAACCCCGCCGCCATGCTCGGGATTTGCAGAAAGAAGAAAAACCCTAGTGCGTAGAAGCCAAGGGCCTTCACCGATGCCAAGATGAGGGAATCGTCGGTGGTGATTGCATCAATGAACGTATTGGCAGCGTTGGCAATGAAGACGGTCACTAGCAGCGCAAAGGCAACGAGGATGACGTAATTCACCACGCTCCCGAGCCATTGAAAAAAGAACGATCGCGTTGAGTCGAAGAGGAGTGCGGCGACGAAGAGCGGCCCAACCGCTGCGAGCAATGCCAGCGCAAACAGTGCGAATGCACAGATCGAAAAGCCAATAGCCGAAGCGAGAAGAGCCGCTAGCATGATAATAACCTCTATTATCTTGCTAGCAATTATTTCATCCCAGTTATTCGGAATACCAAGCAGGTTCTTTCCTGCCATCTGCGTGTGTATGTAAATTATTTGATCGATTTTGGCGATGGCGCGAGCCGACGTCTTCAGAATACCGTCAAAGAAGCCGCCAAGGCCATTCACGTCCGTAGCGCCAACGGCGTTTGCAACCTCACGCGGTAGGCCATTCATCGCAAGAAGGCCGACGGAAGCACCATAAAGTGTGGTTACGGCAAAGACGAGTGCGGCCAACTTCAACCCACGGTAGACGAACTCGCGAAACGGGTACTCGACGGCGCCCCGCAGAATAGCGAAACCAAGAAGTATGATATAGATCGTCACTCCGACACGCAGAGGCCCGGATATCCAACTAACAATCCCAGCGTAGGTCGCGATAACGCCCGCTAAAGCACCGTCCAAAAGATTGAACATCTGCGTATAGATGTTGAAACCCATTGACCGCTCCCAAGACGTTCTGGCGTTTAGTTGCCGGCCTCTTTAAGCAATTTATCCTGTTCGGTTTTACGGACTAGGATGCCTTTAGCAGCGTCGACGTTATTGCAATTGCTCACCACCACAGATGGCCAGGATAGAGGTGGCCGTTGTGACCCCTTCCACGCAGTGCAGATGCCATCCATCTTCGCCAGCTCGCCGGCGTTCTGGACGTAGTAATCCGCCGTTTGCAGCGGAAAGTCTGAACGTAGATCGCCGGCTTGGGATGACGATCCCTCGGACCCGCAAGCGGCAAGAGCGAGACACGCCGTTATCAGTAGGCGAGAGGCGATCACGGGTTGGCTCCTGCTTCCTTGAGGAGCTTGCTCGTTTCACCTTGTTGAAACGCGAGGTAACGTTGGTAATCCGCCTCGGCTTTTGCGCGGCGCTGGATATCCACCGCCTGCAAGGCCATCTGATCGTTCATCATCTGGGCCTGCTCGAGCTGGAGCCGGGCCGACATATCGGCCCGCTCTGACGCCGTGGTGGCGGTCGCGAAGCGGCTACGCAGCTCCTCTAGACCCTGCCGTCTGCTCGTAACGGAGTCGCCAACGTTACCGGCCAGACCGGTCGTCACCGCTGCCTCGCGCGCACCCTGCTCCGCGGCCGAGCGGCTCGCATCACTTGCGTCTGCCGGGACGCGACCCATCAGGTCTCGATAGACCTCGTTCGCCTTGCCGCGCAGGCCACCCACGACATCGAGGTTCCCGCTCGTGAACCCGTCGAGGTTCGAGGACGACACGTTGCTCGTCCGCAGCGCGTCCGACTTCAGCCTGTTGGCGATGTTGCTGATGTTGGTCGCGTCGTTCACGCTCTGGTAGAGCTGCTTTGCCTGCGCGATCTGCTGCAAACCCTGATCGACCTGCGTCTTGGCGGCTAGAACCTGCTGCCGCGCCTGCTCGAGCTGCTGCAACTGCTGAGCGAAAGCCCGCGGATCGAACACGATCCCGCCAAGCTGCGCGTGCGCGGCGCTCGTACTCAACAGGGCAATCCCGACCAACAGGCGGGCGGTCATTTTCACGCTACGCATGTTCCTTCTCCTCCTTCAGCTTGGGCGTCGACGTTGGTGGAAGATCGGCAGCCAGGCCGCCGGATCGGGACCGAACTCTGCGGCGGTCTCGACGGCGATCGGCGTTGTCTCGGCACGGCCGGACAACACCGCCAGCTCGTCATCGAGGCCGGTCAGGTCCAATTCGACCACGACACTGTCATGGCCCTGCTTCACGAGAAATTTGCGGGACTCCGGCGACAGATCTTCGCGGATGAGCTGGTATTCGGCGTCCGTCAGAGAGAACCCTTCGACGTAATCGCGCCGCGATCCCTTTGGGTTCGGCAGCATGATCTGTGTCGCGACCTGTTCGAGGATCGAGTGTGCAATATCGCTCTTGAGCGCGTCCGCTGGGGATTGCGTGGCGAACACCATCATCGCGTTGCGCTTGCGGAATGTCTTGAGACCGTCCTGTGCGAAGCCCCGGAACGCCTCGTCCTGGAGGGCTTTCCAGAACTCGTCGATCGCGATGATCGTGCGCTCGCCGGTCAACAGCTTGTCGATCCGATGGAACAGGTAGAGCATAAGCGGCGCCCGGACCTCGGCATTGTCGAGGAAGTCCGTCATGTCGAAGCCAATGAACCGCGCATCCAGCGTCAGCTCGTCCGACGGGTTGTCGAAAACCCACCCCATCGAACCGCGCGTCGTCCACTTCTCGAGCCGCGCCCCGATGCCACCAGCATCCGCCATGCCGAGCATCGTGCGGAGCGCGTCGAACGATCGATCCTCGCGGGGAAGGCGCATCACGGAAGCGATCCCCTCGTCGATCAGGCGCTCGTCCTGAACCGTGATCGGGCGACCTTCCGCCCTGACGAGCTGCCGCACAAACAGCGACAACCAGGACCGATCCTCCGCAGTGTTTTCCAGCGCTTTGAGCGGCGCAAAGCCCGTCGGTACGCCATTGGCGAGTGTCAGGTACGTGCCGCCCGACGCCAGCACGAAGATCTGCGCGCCGCGATCCTTGTCGATGAAGATCTGTCGCGCGCCGGTCTTCTCGGCCTGCGCCATGAGGAAGTTGACGATGACCGTCTTGCCGCCCCCGGTCGGGCCGACGATCAGCGTGTGTCCGATGTCCCGCTTGTGGAAGCTGAAGAAATAGGGGCTTCGCGCGCTCGTCTTCATCAGCGCAATCGCGTCACCCCAGTGATTGCCGGTCGCGAGCCCAGCCGGGTAGGTATGGAAAGGCGAGAACGCCGCGAAGTTGAGCGACGTGATCGGTGCGGGCCGCGCTCGCCACGCGAAATTGCCGACGAGCTGACTCCAATAGGCGGCCTCTAACGCCGCCCCCTCGCGGGCAGCGACCATGCCGGTATCAGCGAGCGCGGCGCGAGCGATCGACATATTGTCGCGCAGGCCCTTGAGCGATTCCGCATAGACCGCGAGCGTGAAATGGTGGTCGCCGAGGACGAAGCGGTTGGACATGAGATCGTCCGCTGCGTCGACGAGATCGAGCATCTGGCTGACGGCCCGATCCTCAGCATTCTCCATCTGCTTCTGCCGCAGCCGGAACCGTTCGGACGCCGCGGCGCGACCGAGGAAGGTGAAGGATTGCGTCAGCACGAAGCTGAAATCGACCGCCAGCAAGGACTCGAACTGCCGCGGGGTTGTGAACGCCGGATACTCGCGGATGCCGAAAATGCCACCGAAGGCGCTGCGATCGGCGTCACGGACCTCGACCGTCTCACCACCGAAGATCACCCGCTGGCGGTACAGCGCACTCCCCAGGTGGCCGCGGATGACGGGAACGCGGCGATGCCGGCCCGTCATCACCATCTCCGCCACCTCCATTGTCTCGGAAAACTTGAGGCCGTTGTGACCGTAGATCGCCAGTCGACGCGGCGAGCAGCGATCCATCAGCCGCTCGAAATCGCGCGCCTTGTCCTCCAGTGCCTCCAGCAGGTCGGCGTCGATCGCGTCGGCTTCCGTGTTCGCCCTCGTCTTGTTCTTGAAGATCTGGACGAGCTTGTCCGCGCCGTGGATCGACGGGCGCAGCACCAGCGTCACGAAGAAGCGGTTGATGAACATCCGCTCCTTGTTCATCCGCGCGAAGTAGGCGGCATCGAGGTCGCGGGCGAAGCGCGAGCGGAAGTTGCCGCCCGGATATTGCTCCACCCTCGACCGGACGAGATGCGTCCAGATCGACAGGCGATCGTCGTGGAGGTTGCGCAGCATCACGTTGAGTTTCGCGTGCCAGTCGTTCAGATCGCGGACGTCGGCCGTCTCAAAGGCACGGCCCTGCAGCTCGAACGTCAGCATGATCGCGCCAGAATCGAGTGCCACCACCTCGTCGGTGACGTGGCGCGCATATGGCAGGAACTTGGTCGGCAGCACTTCCTTCAGTGCGATTTTCATCGGCACCTGATCGGAAAGGCGGTTTGCCTTAGCCATTGCGGCCGAACCCCTTGCGCTTGATGCCCTTGAGGGGGAGCGGAGTGTAGCTCGACCCGCCCCAGAATACGCGGTTGCGGTTGGCCGCCTTGGTGCGGCCCCACAGGAAGATCAGCCGGAAGGCGTTGACGTCATGGCGCACGATGAGGCGCGACAGGCCAAACATCACCGCGGCGACGACCGCACCATAGACGGGATTGGACGTCCCGATCAGCGTGATGACCGAGGCGAGCAGCACGACCACCGCCGCCTCGATCGGCACGCCGGCGAACAGCGCAGGCCGCGTCACCGCCAGGAACAGCGGATTGCGTGCCATCAACTCCCGGTCCTCTTCCACGCCTACATACTCCACTCGATACAGGCGGAGGCGGGCCGCGCAGAGCAGCCCGCCCCCGGCAACGTCAGCCGGCGATCTGGTCCACGATCCACGGCGCCGAGAAGATGATCGCGATGCCGATGACGACGGTGACGAGCGCGCCAGTGTTGACGCGACCCGTCAGCCACCCGAGCCCGGCCGCGATGAGCGCAATGATCGCGATCGTGCGCAACAAGCCGTTGCTCAGCAGACCCAGCACCTTCGTGCCGAACCCTTCGAGGTTGCTCTGTGCGAACGCCGGCTCGGCCGAGAGCAGCGATGTAAGCGCCACCAGACCAAACAGCGTCAGGAGACGGCCAACCTTGCGTTGCCGCGGTGTCATGGCCGTCACGCGGGCCGTGACATGCGAGCGAAGGGCAAGCGCCGGCGCGCCGAGCGATACGAGGTTCATCGGTCTTCTCCTCCTGCGCGAGCTCGCGCGTAAGCTGCCGTCGCGAACACGTCCCACGATGGCGGCGGTGGGATTGGGGCGGCCAGCCGCTGCCCCGCTTCGGACGTGTTTTCTGCCACGAGGTCGGCGAGCTGCGCTGCTGCGCTCGCAGGCTTGCCGGCGTCGGCGGGCGTCAGCGCCGCGATCCTGACCGCTACTGGTCGGATACCGTCGGAGATGCCGGCATTCCCGACCACACGGCCGACATAGCCGTTCGCAAAGCCACGCGACTGCGACCCGGTGTTGTACATGGACAAGGCGATACGCAGCGCCCGTTCGGGATGAAGCCCGGCGCTGACCTTGTGATAGTTGCCCGCGATCACTGCCCCGGCCGCGGCGATGTTTGTGCAGGGATCGAACACGGTGTCCCACGTCAGTCCGAGGGCCTTCATGTTCCGCGAGTTGATCTGGCCTAGGCCAAGGTCGACCGAGTAGCCCTGTGCCACGTAGCTGCGGCCGATCTCGATCGCTTGTGCGACGCTCGTCGGCTGCGCCACCTTTCGGCCGAGGCCGTTGACGTTGATCGCCAGATCAAAGCCCTGGCTTTCCGTCTGGACGATCGCCGCGATGGTCATGGGTGCAACATTCGGCGCGCATTGCGCGGCGAGACCCATGACGACTGCGGCCGGGAGCGTCATCACCGCACCGAATTCGAGGAGACTAGAGGAACTCCCGACTTCGCCCACGCGCCATCCGAGGCGATTAGCCTTCTGGACACGGGCAAGCGATTTCGCATGCTTTCACTCCTGCGTGAAAACAGTCTAAATCCCGTTTTTGTCGCTGCCTAGCTGGAAAATGACCAAAGCTTCACAATGAACCTTTCGGTCTATCGCGTTAGAATGCCTTCTCGTCGTGCACGTCGGCGCAGGGGTGGACGTGGATCACCTCATCATAGCCATAGCCCAAAACGATGTGACGAATGGCAGAGGAAGCCTTCTTATACAGTCGGATACGCTTTTTGTCGTAAAGGCCGACGTGGTAGAGCGCAGTGCCGCGCCAGCTCACGCGGACGTTGATATACCACTGACCGGAGTCACGCTGGCACACGTGTACGTCGGTCAGGGCTCCGCCAGGCGGTCGCATCGTCGTCAGCTCGCGCTCAAGTATCAGCTCCAATTCCATTCGATTCCCCAAAGCGATTATATGCCTTTTCGCTGGTGATTTGCGGCAGCCCCCGGTAGCAAGTATGCCTCTCCAACGAGGGGGTGTCTTAGATGGCCGGACGTCAGACCGCCACGATCGAGGAACAGGCCGACCGCATCGTTCGCCAGCTCGGCGGAAAATGGCATGGCGCATCGGCGATGTGTCGTTGTCCGGCGCACGCCGACAGCACGGCGAGCCTGTCCGTCCGCGTCGGCGAGCGTGCCGTCCTGTTCCATTGCTTCGCCGGCTGTACCGCCGACGCGATCATGGCGGCGCTGCGATCCGGCAGGATACTTGCTCCCACCGATCACGATCCCGGCACACGACAGGAGAGCAAGTCGGACCTCAACAAGGTCGCCCTTGCCGTTTGGCGCCATGCCGAGCCTTTCGCCGGGACGCTCGCCGATCGCTATCTTCGATCGCGCGCGATCGTACCTACCGGTGTAGTCGGCAGGTTCGATCCGCGCTGCCAATGCGGTGCGGGTGCCGCCAAGGCGTTCGCCCCGGCGCTGATCGTGCCGATCGAGGAAGATACCGGCGTCATCGCGATCCATCGCACCTTCCTGTCCCCCGACGGGCGCAGCAAAGCCGATATGGCCGAGCCCAAGCGGATGCTGGGCAATCCCGGCTGCGGTGCGGTACGCTGGGGCGGCATCCCCGTCGACGGCATCCTGCGGCTCGCTGAAGGCGTTGAGGACGCCGCTAGCGTGATGAACATGCTCGGCGACGGCCAGTTCGTCTGGCCGGTGCTGGGGATCGAGCGATATCAGGCCATCGCTATCCCCGAGAGCATCCACACCGTCGTCATCTACAGCCAGCATGGGGGCGAGGCGGCGCGCGCGATTGAGCGCGCCACCCCGCACTTGACGGCCAACGGCCGCCAACTCGTCAGCAAGTTGCCGCCCCATGCAGGCGACTGGAACGATCTCCTGCGCGAAATACGCACGATATGAAGCTCTTTCCGAGCGTGCCACGTCATCAGAAGTGGATGATGGGCGCGACCTTCGTGGTCGTCGCGATCTACTCGATATCGCACAACAAGGAGCAGCTTGCGGAAGCGGCGAAGACGCATCTCATCTCGCCGACGCCGACGGTCATCGACGGAGATACGGTCGAGTTCCCAAATGGCCGGGTGCGGATCGTCGGTATCGATGCACCGGATGATGATCGGCCGCAGCTCAAAGCGATAGCGACGGATGCGTTGCAGCGCCTGGCAGCGCGCGACGGTGGATTGGACTGCTCGGTATCGATGTTCGATTATGCATTGCGGCGTGAAAATCAGTGCCGGACGGATCCCAAAAGCTACGGCCGGTTGAATTTGGCGTGTCGCTTCCCTGCGAACAAGGCGAGTGTCGGTGCCTCGATGGTTGCTCAGGGCTATGCGGTCGACTACCGGATGTTCTCCGGTGGGGCCTATGTCGGTCTGATGCAGAAGGCCGCAGCACAGCGGGCGGGCTTGTGGGGAGTCGACTACGAAAGGATGCGGCAGCTCGCAATCGAACGGGCGACGGTGCCGGACGGATGCGCGGTCGGGACGATTAAGCAGTAGGCAGGGCTGCCTTCGGCCTCTGCGGCTCGGGCACGCGGCGCCGCGAGATCCCGCTCGCAGGTTTTCCCAATCCGGGTGACGAACGGCTAGGCTGATGCTGCCCACCTTGGGGCGATCATCAGAAGGTGTGCCACGTGGCACGTCAAGATACGACGCTAATATCTCCAATCAGCAAGATGCGCCGAACGGAGATCATTCCATGTTGTAACGCGAAAACCCGTGAGCTAGGGAGTAAGCGTGTTGCAATAAGGAATGCTTGATGTCCCGCCCCAAAGCCGAGAACCCACGGGATAAAACGACCACGGTCCGCCTCACCGCCGATGAACGCGACGCTATGACCCGCGCAGCGACTGACCTAGGCTTTGACACGATCAGCGACTACGTCCGTCACCTTCATACCCAGACGAACCGCGCACTGTTGCCCGGGACCCTCGAAGCCGAAACGGCCGCGGATTATCCTGCCTCGATGGTGCGGGAGTTCAAACGGACCGAGTACGGGTCGATGCTTCATGGTAACGCTCTTTCCTATCTCCACAGTGTTGCCAAACCCAAAAGCGTCGACCTTATAATGACGTCCCCACCCTTCGGGCTGGTTAGAAAGAAAAGCTATGGCAATGAGGATGCCGAGCAGTATTGCGAATGGTTCAGGCCGTTCGCTGCTGGGTTCCGAAGGATTCTAAAGGACAACGGCAGCCTAGTCATTGATATTGGCGGTGCCTGGAAGCCAGGGCAGCCAACGCGAAGCCTTTATCACTTTAAATTGCTGATCATGCTTTGTGAAGAGTTTGGCTTCCATCTTTGCCAAGAGCATTACTGGTGGAACCCGTCAAAGCTCCCTACTCCTGCGGAATGGGTGAACGTGCGTCGAGTCCGGGTCAAAGATGCGGTTAATACCGTATGGTGGCTGTCGCTAACGCCGTGGCCGAAAGCAAGCAACAGGCGGATCCTCGCACCGTACAGTGCTTCGATGAAGGGCCTTCTGCGCGATGGATACACCTCGAAACTCCGTCCATCAGGTCACTTTATCTCGGACAAATTTAGCAAGGATAACGGCGGATCGGTGCCGCCTAACCTTCTTGCCATTGCTAACACGGAGTCGAACGGATCGTATCAGGACTTTTGCAGGGAGAAAGATTTGGACATTCACCCGGCTAGATTTCCTTCTCAACTTCCAGAATATTTTATTCGATTTCTAACAAACCCTGGTGATTTAGTAGTCGACCCCTTTGGCGGGTCATGCGTTACGGGTGCGGTGGCAGAAACCCTGAAACGCAAGTGGGTGTGCACGGAGTTATCAGAGGATTATCTGAAGGGCGCGGTAGCCCGGTTCTCACCCTCCGCACCCCCGCTACCTCGTGACCGTAGTGTCCCATATACGATTCATCAGCCCTGTGCGGTTCCAATCGACGACGACCAGGTAAATCTGTTCGAGAATGGCGGGCAGACCCGTCCGCCGGAGATCAAATCAGGGAAGAAGGCGGCAGTGAAGGCGCCTGTGGCAGCGAAGGCGCCTGTGCCAGCGAAGGCGCCTCCCACTGCTTCGCCCAAGCGACGAGCCGCCGCGGGCTAAGGACGTCGTCGAACCCGATGACGACTGGCGCGATCATGCCCTCGTCATCGGGTAAAGTAGGCTTGTTCGCTAAAGCGATAACGGACGTCGATAAGAGCGACTGAACATCGACCATGTCGGTTCGGTACGCGCGGGCGTAGCGAACAACCTGATGAAGAGCCTCGCGCAATCGGTCTCGCGCGTCTTCGCCTTCAACAGTAAAGAACTTTGCCTCTACTACTGCTAATACTTCTGCAGCGTTGGTATCGACCACGACCAAATCTGGTCTGTCGGAGTCATACCTCATCCCGTATTGTGCAAGCATTTGTTTTGAGACGTTCTCGCTAGGCTCAAGGACAGGGTAGACGTGGAAGTCAGTCTTGGCTTGCCAGAAGACCTCAAGCCGACCCACCGTGGCTATCGGTTTCCCAGTGTCGGATGCAAGTAAGCTAAGTTCGAGCGGCATCGACAAGGCTGTTTCCAGCGCGCTTGCAATCGCTAGTCCTACCGCAAGTTCGAACCGGCGCCAGGTTTCGGCTGGGGCTAATAGCGTCGCACCGAGCAGCCGCTCGATCGCTGAAGCGTCACCGGCTTCGATCGCGATCAATTCCTGATATGCTCGGTATGCTAGAACATATGTCTGCTTCCGCGATCGAGCCGCTTCCCGGAGCGCCTGAGCCGATGGTCGTCTACTGACGTGAATTTCGCTCATGATTGCCCGGAGAGCCTCGATCCGCTTGACAGCCCCGAGGTCGCTCACGGAGGTCTCAACATGGCTGCGGTAGCTTGCACTGATGGGGAGCATGGCTAGGAAGCGATCGGATATCTGAACCGCCTGCCGGATTACCCAAGCAAGCACGTAATTCGGGCCGGTCGACACGGATCGAACGGGCTCGTGGAAAACGTGACGCGCTGAGTCGCCTGACACCAGTCGCTCAGTGACTGTTGCTCTCGCATCAATTCGGCCACGAATTGCGGCGTTATCAAAGCGACGGCGCGTGGTGAGGAAGCTCGCCGTCTCATGACGATGAGTTATCACGTATGTGCATAATGCCCGAACTGTCGGCGATATACTCCAATACAGGAGCAGCAGATCTCGATCACGCGCGAACGTCAGCTTTGGCTTAGACACGCCAGCGCCGATCGCAGGCTTGAAATACCGCAAAAGCAGTCCGCTAATGTAATCCGTGACCTCGCCAGGGTCGGCCGCCATTATACAGCAGCACCCCGCATCAGACGCTCAATCAGTTCGGCCGCGGCTTCGGTTGGCTCGACCCCTAATGCGTTGATGATCGCGGTAGCGATCTGTTCCGCTTCTTGCGCGAGGATTCCATCCAACATCGGCAGGATGAACATGCTTATGGCGTCGATGTAGGTAACTACCTGATCGGAGCTAGGAAGGGTCATAAAGTCGATGTCAGGATCTAGCGAAATCATAGCCTTGATCATGTCTATGATCGGCGCGGGGCCGATCACACGCACGGCGTTGACCCCCGTCCAGATTTCTCCCAACGGGCAGCTGGCATCTGTCGAACCAGGCTTTGCAAGGTCCGTCTTTTGAATATATGCGCGGACAAAGCCAGTAAGATCGGCTGGAACGTCAACGAATATCCAGCCAAACCGCCGAGTTAGTGCGTAACTCATTTGGTATAACGCTGCTTTGTCGATGGAGTTAATAGTAGCAATCAGTCGCCAATCGTGAGACGGCGCAAATTGGTAGCTTTCAACCGATGTTGCAGGACGGGGCAATATCGAATACTGCGGGCTATCCTTGTCTGACACATCAACCCGATAGGGAAGTGTACTCTCTTGGCCGCTGAGCACCGTAAACAACGGACCAAGTACCTTGTCGATGTCACAGCGATTGAGCTCATCGATGATGAGAGGCTGATCGAACGCTTTGAGCAGCACGCCAGGCACGAACCCGATCTCACCTCCACCGATAGGTTGATAACCACCTATGATGTCTTGAGACGACCAATCGGCCGAGCCGGTGATCAATGTCCATTCCTGTGAGAGAGACGAGGCAACCCATCTCGCGATGGAGGTTTTCCCAGTGCCTGGCGGCCCGTAAAACATGAGGTGCTGTTTGCCAGAGCGCAAAGCGGCGTTGATCTGCCGATAAACCGCTGGATCGATGCCGAGCAGATCGCCATCTTCAGGGATGGTAATGGCGCTCAGGTCAACGGGCTCGTCAACATCGTAAGGATCGGTCGCCACGTTATCCCCATTTTCAGTCGATGGAGGCGTAGCCGGGCCGGCTGATTGCCATGCAAGTTCGACAGCGTCCTTGAGGCGTTCCAAGCCGTCTTCATCGGCCAGGTCAAAGAACTCGATTGGATGAAGATCGTCTCCTTTGAACCGCACTGACACCGCGGCGCTGATTGCGTCCATCATGGCTTCGTAAAGAAGCTGATGTGTCTCTCCGTCAGTATCCACTTCGATGTATTCGGCAGGCTCGTGGATGCCGAGAAGTGCCGCAAAAATATAGGGCTGCGGTTCTCCCATTCGATACAATTCGCCCGTTTTCCGGTTGAAGCTGAACGAGTCGGACGATGATCCTGCGCTGAGCGCACCATGGAAAACGAAGATCGCATTTGCTTCAAATTCGGGTCGCGGCTCGTAGCCAGCGTCGCTTTTGATAAGGGGGAGTACCCGAACCGCGAGTCCTGCCTTATCTCCTTGTGCGGTATTCGATCCGCCAAGACCAATGACGTCGACCTTGTCTGGGTAACGGGCCTTAATCGGGTCGCTTGTTGCATTGACTTGGAAGAGCCAGCGCGGCGGCTTGCCGCCACTGTAGTTCATATTGCTCCAGTTGCCCTCTTCCTCGTCAATCTCATGTTTGCCGAGCGAACTGCCGCCTTTAAAGCCAGACTTCGAGAATTGCAGGCCCTCGTCTTTGAGGAAGGTACTGAACCAAGAATAGAAGTCGGTCTCGTATGCCACGCTGGCCTCATAATTATAGTGATAGGCTTTTGCGGATCGCTCAGCCGAAAATCAAATTCAGCCATGTTGCCACGCTTGAAGCTGCCGCATGGAGCGTGGTCCCGATCTCGTTGTGGAGCAAGGTCCCGCCGGTTACGGCCGTTCCGATCGTCGCCTCAACGGCGCGCTCGCGGACCTTCTCGACGGCTACTCCGGCAGCCTTCTTGCCTTCACTTTTTGCCTTTCGCCAAAGCCCGGCGACACGTGCGAGAAATCGGCCCTTTTCAGCTACTCTACGTACCGATGGCTGGTCCTTTTGAAGCTCGTCTCTGATGTCACGGGACGCTGCGATGAGCGCTGTCTCATCTTCAATCTGCTGATCTTCGGGAGGCTGATTATGACCCATCATTCCTGGGCGCTGACGAAGGATATCAAGTTCTTTCTCCAGCCGATCCAAGCGTTCTATTACGACGTTCCGCTGTTCGCTTTCTTCTCTCGACCCAAGCCTTTCAGACTTCCCGGCCGATATCTTGGCAAGTGTCGCGTCGAACTGGGCTGTAAGAGGATTATCTTTCGACACCGCGAAGTGATCGGCGCGGATGCGATCGACGATCTGCTGAGCCTGAGCGGCGTTATGTAATAATGCACGATGCTCAATGTAATCGCTCATAAACTCAGATCGCGCCGCTATAGCGATTTCTCTGTTGCCCTTCTCGCGCGCCGCTATTCCTTGTTCTTGACCCGTTTGTAGCGCCGCGCTGCTGATTTGTAGCGAGGGCGACGACCCGAGCGGTTGGGCGTGACGGTCAAAGTCGAACGCTGCGAAGACGCCGAACTCCTCGCTCCATCCCAAGATCAGCGTATGTTCGCCGGTCATTTGCTCGAACCGAGTTACCCCGCTGGTAACTTGGATGCGATACTCATGCTTTGGCCGTGCTGCGCCGCCGCCATGGGTTAGGTTCCAGATGTAGATGCGTAGCCGATGGACGATATCGTCACGACGAATCACGACGAGCATAGGATGGACGTTGCGCTCGCTCAGAACCTCAACCTGCCATCCGGCTGATGCCAGCGCGCCGACCATATTCCGAAGCAGGGTTGCCTTTGAGAGTCGCGCCATTCCCGCTTGGTCCTGATCCTGATCGATATATGTTGCCGGATGGCGTTACTCTCATAGCCACCTGGCCGTAGGTGACGCCAGTCTTGACCGCACTGAGCTAAGTGCGGGTAGAGTCCCGCCTACGGCGCGACGCAGATCCGTTAGCCCCGCTGCCCTCCCCCCGGAGGCCAAGCAGCGCGGGGAACACCAAGGGCGGCTGCCCTTTCGTTCCCGAACGACAATCAGACCACCCGAGTAATCCGCAAAGCGCGGCACCCGACGCCCCGTAGGCGTCGGCCGCGCTAATGCGGCTCGCCCGCGCCAGTGGTCAGATTCTCGCCCTCCCTCCCCATCCCGTTCCTCGCCGGAAAGGCAGAGCCGGTTGCTGTTGCGACCGGCTTTCAGCCTCAAAGGAAAGGAAAAATCATGGCACGGATCACCGACAATCGTCCCGACGTCTATCAGGAAATCACCGACCAGATGATCGCCATGATCGAGGCGGGCACCCGGCCTTGGTCGAAATCGTGGAACGGCAGTACCGCCCCCAGCATCCCGTTGCGCTCGACCGGCGTTCCCTATCGCGGGATCAATGTCCTGACCTTGTGGGTCGCGGCGATGACGAAGGGCTACGCTTCCCCGCACTGGCTCACCTTCAAGCAGGCCATCGCGCTCGGTGGATGCGTCCGCAAGGGCGAGAAGGGTTCGACGGTCGTGTATGCCAACAAGATCGTGGTGGACGACGCCAAGGGCGATCAGGCCGGTAAGCGGGGCGAGGATGGCAAGCGGGAGGTCGCGTTCCTCAAGCGCTACACCGTGTTCAATGCCGAGCAGATCGACGGCATAGAAGCGAAATATCCCACCCCCGCGCTGATCATCACCGCCACCAACCCGGACGAGCGCGACGCCGAACTAGATGCACTGTTCGGGCGCGTTCCCGTTACCGTCCGGCACCATGGCTCGCAGCCCTATTATCAACCGAGTGGCGATCATGTCGTCATGCCGGAGTTTGCCGACTTTCACACCAGCGATGCCTATTACTCGACCCTCGCCCACGAGCTTTGCCACGCGACCGGCCATTGCGATCGGCTTGCTCGTCCCACGCTGCTTTCGACCAAGCGCGAGGACTATGCCCGGGAGGAACTGGTCGCGGAGCTAGGGGCGGCGTTCGTCAGCGGCGCGATCGGCATCAAGCTCCACGACCGCGAGGATCACGCCGCCTATCTGGCGAGCTGGCTACAGGCGCTACGCAACGACAAGCGATGCATCTTCACCGCCGCCACGCAGGCGCAGGCCGCGGCCGACTGGCTTTTGAGCCGGATGGGTGCGGAGAACGCGGTCGAAATGGAAGAAGCTGCATAACCGCTCCTGCCCTCCGGCCATGGCGCGGGTTGGAGGGCGAGGGCATATAGCGGAGCGATTGCCGGGGTGGGCCGGGCCGCGCCGCTCCCTGTCGTGACCGGCGCCGGCGCCTGCGGCGCCGATGATCCGCTGGCACGGATCGCGGCCCTATGGCGAAGGGGGCGACACGCGAGCAGCGGTTGACCGGCTTTCAACTTTTAATTGAATCCTCATGCGCCCACGCATATATCGGACGCAACATGGCCGTCCCCTCTGTTGCCGCTGGCATCAAGGGGCGGCCTTCTTCATATCTGGGCCGGATGCTTCCGCCCTACACCAAACCCCATCTCAGTTTCGCCGACCAGCTCGCTCTTCTCATGCAGCGCGGCTTGGTCGTGACCGATCAGGCCAGGGCCGTCCTCCACCTGCAGCGGATCGGCTATGGCCGCCTCACGCCCTATTGGCAGCCGTTCCAGCAGCTCGTCCCCGATCCCGCCGACGCGACGCTGACCATCCGCACCGAGCAGTTCCAGGCAGGTGCCGAGTTCCGCCACGCGGTTGATCTTTACCTGTTCGACAAGCAGCTCCGCCTCCTCTTCCTCGACGCGATCGAGCGGATCGAGGTCGCGCTGCGCGTGGATCTCGCACACGCCATGGGCAAACGCGACCCGTGCGCCCACCGCTCGCCTGCCTTTCTCGACACCCATCGTGCCAACCAGGCGATGCCTGGAGGGGGGACCCGGCACCAGAATTGGCTCGCCAAGGCCGATGGGGCGATCACCCGCTCCAAGGACGACTGGATCAAGGAGTTCTACGCCACCTACAGTCCGCCCGTGCCGATCTGGATGGCGGTCGAGGCATGGGATTTCGGAACCCTATCCTGGTTGCTCGAGATGGCGCATCCCAACGATCGTGCCGCCATCGCCAAGCGTTACGGCCTTCTTCCCAACACGCTGGTGAGCTGGATCAAGACGCTCGCCTTCGTGCGCAACATCAGCGCGCATCATGCCCGTCTGTGGAACGCAGGCATCATCAATCAGCCACTGGTGCCCAAGCCGTTCGAAGCACCGCAGCTCGTGCATATCGGTAGCGACCTGGAGCGGCGTACGCGTGTCTATGGTGCCGCAGCCGTTGCCAGCTACTTCGTCAGGCGGATCAATCCCGGGACATCCTGGCCGTCACGGATGAAGGCGCACTGGCAAGCGTTCCCGGCGATGCCGTTCGCAAGTCCCATCCAGGGCGGGTTCTTGGCCGGCTGGGACGCAGAAGCGATCTGGGCCTGATCTAAGCGGCGTGCGGGCGCGACCCTGCCGGGCACGGCTCTATCGGCGCATGCGCGCCGACCGAGCCACCGTGCCGGCGTCTCGGCCCATACGGGTGACGATCCTCGCGTGAGGTGTGCCACGTGGCACACCTATGGCCCCGCGCCGATGCGCGGCACTTAGCCCGTAGAGCGCCGCAGCCCTCCCCCGGAGGCCCGCCGGCGCGGGGAACACCAAGGGCTGCTGCCCTTTCGTTCCCGAAGCAAAATCGACAGCCCCGTGTGGTCCGCCAAGCGCGGCACCCGACGCCTGGTAGGCGTCGGCCGCGCTAGGGCGGCCTGCCCGCGCCAGGCCATCGATTTAGCTCCTCCTTCCCCATCCCGCTCCTCGCCGGAGAGGCAGATCCGGTTGCAGCGGCAACCGGCTGCGCCTCGAAAGAAGGAGAAAGGACAATGGCTTACACTCGATACACCGGCGACCCGTACTGGAAACGGGCGAAATCCCCCGGCACCAGCGCGGACGGCACCCCCTATCGCAAGGGCGAGCGCGTGTTCTTCTATCCACGCACCGGCGTCACCTACGCAGGCGGCAGCGCGCAGCGCGCCTCGGCCGAGTTCGACGAACTCGCAAGCCTCGAAGGCTGACCCCTCCCCCAGCATCACAACACATCAGATTGGAGTATCATCATGGCTATCATCCATCCCAAGCTCGCCCAGCTTCGCCTTTCCCCGCTCAACCAGCGCCGCGTGAAACCATCTGCCGTCGAGGCGATGGCCGACGACATCGAGGCACATGGCCTGTTGCAGAACCTCGTCGCCTATGAGGACGATGGACTGTTGTGGGTCTTCGCCGGAGGGCGGCGCTATCGTGCGCTCAAAATCCTCGGGAAGCGCAAGCGGATCAAGAGCAGCGATACTTTCCCGGTCGAGTTGCGGACCAAGGAAGAAGCCATTGAATTGTCGCTGGCCGAGAACTTCCAGCGCGAGGATATGCACCCCGCCGACAGCATCCGTGCCTTCGCGGCCCTCCGCGACACAGGGATGGACGCCGAGGACATTGCCGCCCGGTTCGGTCAGGCGGTCAGCTTCGTCTACAAGATGCTCCGCCTGTCCGCGCTTGCCCCGGCGCTGATCGACCTGATCGCCAAGGACCAGTTGAGCCTTGAGGCGGCGCGCGCGCTCACCCTCACCGACGATCACGACACTCAAGTGAAGGTCTGCAAGGCGGCGAACGGCCAAGCCCACACCATCCGCCGGATGCTCACCACCGAGAAGGTGGACACCACCAGCGGCGCGTTCCTGTTTGTCGGGCGGGAAGCCTACGAGGCCAAGGGCGGCACCGTCACCGTGGACCTGTTCTCCGAAGGATCGGAGGGCTTTGCCGACCAGCCCGAGCTTGTGCAGGAACTGGCAGAAGAGAAGCTGGACACACTCGCAGACGAGTATCGCGCCGTCGGGTGGCACGAGGTCCGCGCCGAACCGGAACGCCCTTACGACCTCTACATGAAGGGCAGCATGTACCCCGCCACCCGCGAGCCGACCGAAGCCGAAGCGGAGCGGCTTGCCGCCATCGATGCCGAGATCGACGCCATCGCACAGGCCGAGGGCGAAGACAGCGAACGGATCGAGCCGCTGTCCGACGAGCGCGACGCGATCACCGAGGGCTTGCGCGCCTTTACCCGCGAGCAGGTGGCCGTAGGCGGCGTGGCGCTCTGGGTGTCGCGCGACGGATCGCTCGGCAAGAGCTTCTACCGGGCGAAGGCCGAACCCAAGCCCAAGACGACCCGTGACGGCCCGACGCCGCTCTACGCCAACAGCCTGTTCGCCGACCTCACGCGCATCAAGACGCGGATCGTGCAGGAGGCGGTTGCGGCCGACCCGGCACTGGCGCTCGACATCATGCTCGACACCCTTGCAGGCCAATTGCTCCACGGCGCGCACAGCTTCCAGATGGCGTTGGAGGTTCAGGCCAAGACCGTCACCACCGACGTTCCGGACGAGTTGATGGCGACCAGCGACGTTCTTGCCGTCGAGGACGCGATGGCGACACGCTTCGCGTCGATCCCGACCGAAGGTCGGTTCGAGGCAATTCGGGGCATGGCGAGCGATGACAAGATGGCGTTGCTCGCCGGGCTTGTCGCGATGATGGTCGACGGCACGGTGTTCGCGGGCGGTGCTCCCGGCCAGCGCCACCACCATTTCGAGCAGATCGCACGCGCGAGCGGTGTGAACATCGCCGCACGCTGGACCGCCCCTATCGGGCTGTTCGACAAGATGCGCCGCGCTGCCCTGATCGACTTGCTGCGCGACGAGGTAGGTGCGGCCAGCGCGGAAAATTGCTCGACCATCAAGAAAAAGGCCGATCTTGCTGTCAACGTGTCCGAGCGGTTGCCCGCCGGTTGGCTTCCCGCCCCGATGAAGATCGGCGCGTTCGACCGCAGCGAGGTTGATGCCGATGGCTTCGACTCCGAGGCGGATGCCGATGACATCGAGCACGAGGACATGATGGACGACCAGATGGCATAAACGCAGGATCGGGGTCCGGTGACAATCGGACCCCAATCTCTTCTCCGTATCGCGTGAGCAGCGGCCCCCGTCGCCGGCGCGCCAGCCCTGGCGGACTGGCGCGCCCGCTGCCCTTTCAGGCCCGCGGGCGCCGCCCGACCAAGGCCGGGCGGCGCCGTAGCGACTTCACGAAAGGCGCAACGGGCGGGAGAATCCCGCTTCGGCCGCAGTCAGGGGCGGTAGTCGATCGAGTTTTGCGAGCAGATCGCCCAATGCGCGGCGCCGATAGGCGTTGAGCCAGCGCCGGCGCCGATGCTCGGCAGCATCGTGCATCATGTGGCATCGCTGGCAAAGCGCGGCGAGGTTGCGCGGCGCGTTGTCGCCGGGATCGTGGTTCAGATGCGCGCACGCGATATACACCCGCGTGGTGCGGACGATCGCCGCGACATCGCGATCCGGTACGCGGATGCGCCGTCCCCTCCCGTCCCGCCAATGCCGGTGATCGGTGTCCCACCAGCGACCGTCGCCGAGGTGGAAGACGCGGGCGCCATGCGGACGCCGGCAATGCTCGCACCGACCCTTGGCGCGGCAGAACCGGATCAGCCGAGACAGCTCGGGCCAATCGATCGGGTAGAGCCAGCGATGTTCCGGCATGATCGGCATCGCCGGATTCTGAATCAACGGCGCCGAGAACGAAAGCAGAAAATCGCGTGTTCGTTAAGGTGGCTGCGCGGATCGCGCAGCCACGCTCGGCTCAGCCGTTCAGGGCATCCTTGACCGCTTTGGCGGGGACGAACGTCAGCTTCTTGGAGGCGGCGATCTGAATTGTCTCGCCGTTCGAAGGATTGCGCCCTTCGCGTGCCGGGCTGTCCTTGATCTTGAACTTGCCGAAACCGGATAAGGACACTTCTTCGCCCTTAGCTGCGGCCGAGACGATCGCGGCCATCAGATCGTCCACGACCTTGCGGGCATCGGCTTTGCTCAGATTGTGGTTCGCAACCAGCGTCTCGGCAAGTTCGGCATTGTTCATGGTGTTCTCCCTATCAGAGCGCCTGGATAGCCGCGCGATCTCCGATTGGCGACCGGCTCCGTAATGACCGCCGGGGCGGACGCTCATTCGATGGCGGCTTCGCCGCGGGGAACGCCAAGGGCGCCGCCCTTTCGTTCCCGAACGACAATCGTGCCGCCCGTGTAATCCGCCGAGCGCGGCACCCGGCGCCGAGGGCACCGGCCGCGCTAGGGCGGCTCGCCCGCGCCAGCGACAAGATTCTCGCTCCCCCTCCCCATCCCGTCCTCGCCGGACAGGCAGGGCCGTGAGGCCGAGCGGCCTTGCGGCCCATGCCAGAAGGAGGATCAATCATGCACACCCCCGAGCAGCTCGACACCATCCGGAGACTGAACGACGCAGCACGTCAGTTCCCCGGCACCGCATCCATCGCCAACGTGACCATGGGCTTCCATGCCCTACCCGACGCGGATCGCCTCGCCGCCCTCGCGGCAATCGTCGGGTTCACCGACTTCGATTGCGACAATGACCCCTATGGCGAGCATGATTTCGGCGCGATCTATCAGCTCGCCGGCAGCCGCTGGACACAGCATCGGCCGAACGACGAGTATGCCATTTCGGAGACGGTTTTCTGGAAGATCGACTATTACGATCCCAGCCTCACGTTCGGCAGCGAAGCGCCGTGGGACGAGCAGCAGACCAAACGCGTGCTGACCATCATGCTGGCAGGCGAGTATTGATGGTCGCGACGCGGACGATCCGCGCTTGCGAGAGTGCGGATCGTCCCATCCGAAAGGCGAGGAGCCAAGTGATTTATTGAGGAATCGCGGCGGTGAGCGTAGTATCCAACACGGAAAGGATGACGCGATGACCCAGATCGAACTCGACACGCTGCGCGAGCGCATCCGCTCGATGGACTTCGAGCGCGGCACCCCGGAGCAGGTGGCGCTTTGGCGCGAGGACGTCGAGGAGGCGCGCGCCAACCTCGTCATCGAGGACATGACGCCCACCGCCAACGAAGACGAGATGTTCGCCATGATGCTCGAGGAAGGCGTGCCGCCTTCCCTCATGCCCTCGATCATCCTCAGTCTCTACAAGACCGGAACCCATCAGATCGCTGCCTGACCTTGGCCAGCGATCCCTATACCTATCCGGGGACCGACACGCTCCGGAACCGGCTCGGCATCGCGGACGAACAGTCGCTCGTCGCAGCCGAGAGGCGCTTTACGCTGGCGCGCGGCGCAGAGGCCGCGCGCCTGTCTTTCCCGGCCACGGCCGATGGCTATCGCGCCCTGCACAAGCACCTGTTCCAGGATCTCTACGACTGGGCGGGCCGGGACCGGACCGTCAACATCGCCAAGGGCGGCTCCAGCTTCGCGCACGTGCCCTATATCGCCCGCGAAATGGACAAGCTGTTCGCCGACATGGCGACGAAGAACAACTTTCGGGGCCTCTCGCGTGACGAGTTCTTCGACCGGCTCGGCAACCACATCAACGAGATGAACGCCGTCCATCCCTTCCGCGAGGGTAACGGCCGGACGATGCGCCAGCACGCAGCGCAGCTGGCGCGTGACGCCGGACACCCGATCCGCATCGCGTCGATCGACAAGACCGCCTGGATGGACGCATCGCGCCACGGCTTTCTCACCGGCGATCATCGCGGCATGGCGGCTGTCCTCGCTGCTGCGGCAGTCCGGCGCGACCTTGCCCCCGAGGCGCGCGTCGGTCCTGCCGGAATGGCCATGCTCCCCCAGCGAGCCCCGCCGGAGGGCCAACGCTACCGTGTGACCTTGGGCAAAGCCCGCGAGGAGCTCGAGCGTTACCTACCGGCCGCCCGCCAGCAGGCGGCCGACCGGTTGCGCGGGCTCATCAAAGAGGGTGCATCGTCCACCGAGATCGCGAACGCGCGCACCGAACTTGCCTATGTTCGGCACGCCAAAGGACCGGTCTACCAATCGCACCTGCTCACCTATCTCGGCGTCCGTCAGGTCGATGCCGTCATCAATGCCCAGCAGACCCCGCTCCAGCGCGTCCGTGAAATCGGGGCCGCGCTCGGCGTCCAGATCAATTCTCAGCAGCCCGGGCATCTTCAGCGTGCCGTTCGCTCGCTCGAACGACCCATCCTGCCCCCAGGCCACGCGCCGGGTCAGGAACGGCTAGCGGCGGAGTTCTTGAAAAACACCGCCGAGCGGAACAACGCCGACCCGCGCCTCGCCCCCGCTCAGGCAATCGTCGACGCCGCAATGAAGACGGCCCGCGAGCGTGGAGAAAGTGTTCGCACGGTCGGTACGATCGCAGAATCGACCCGCCACCTCGTTGCCGAGCGCATCAAGATGGGGAGCTCCCTGGATACCGAGATCGGTCACTCGCCCGACCACATCGTATTGCCTGCCCCCCCCAACAAAGACCGGAGCCGCTAGCGATCCGCGGTGACTAGCGCTGGTCGCGCCTGGTCGGAAAGATCGGCCCGCGCACGGTCATCTTGGTGGCGTCGTAAGGCTTCTGCAGGGCGACGATCTCATCATAGCTGCCGCGCAGCCAGGTATCGACGTCCTCTGGCTCCAGGATCGTAATCATCGCCTTAGGATGGATCGGTGCAACGAGCGTGTTCGGGTCGCACGTCACCATCGTAAAGCCATTTCCGCCCTCCGCGCGCTGCCAGAACCCCGCGACCGCGAACACCGGCTGATCGGTCACCCCGAACCACATCTCGCCTTTCAGCGGTGGTTTGCCGTCGCCGAGGTCATGCTTGTCAGGCGTGAACTCGCAAAACTCGGTCAGCGGCACGAGGCAGCGGTTCTCCGGCTTCTCTGCCAGCCTGCGCCATTGCGAAAGCCCGAGCTGGCGCACGTTGGTCATCGGCCATGCCGCCTTCCCGCCAAGCACGTCCCAGGACATCACGTCCCAGGCGCGTTCCCTACCCTCTTCGCGGATCACATAGTTGCGGCTCTTGGGCCGCAGCTCGCGCGGATCGAACCGGTTGTCGCGAGGCCGCTCGATAAACAATTTCGCGGCCGATCCCCAAAGGGTCTCGGGCTCATTCGACATGCGGGCACGGTTACACATGGTGTCAGGTATACCGATCCGATCGGCGCCGCCTAGCGCGCGACCGGTTCGATCCGTGTGGTCCAGGCCGGGCTCTTCTGCGATTGCTTCGTGTTGAACGGACGCTCGATAGCCGATTGTAACGGCGGACTGAAATCGGTGTAGGCTGCGCAAGCCCCGACGAGCACGAAGGCGTGAACCAGGAGAAGGACTTGCTTGCTAATCTCTCGCGAAGATTGAGTGCGGAAGCACTCGGGTCATTTTTTCTGTTCGCGGCCGTGGTCGGGTCGGGAATTATGGCAGAACGCTTATCTGGCGGGAATAGCGGAGTAGCCCTGCTCGCGAACACGATCGCAACAGGCGCGATGCTCTTCGTCCTGATCGGCATATTGGCCCCGATTTCAGGCGCGAACATGAATCCCGCCGTCAGTCTGGTAGCAGCCATTCGGGGCGACCTCGCTTGGTGGGATACAGTACCCTACGTGCTGGTGCAGATTGGAGGCGGTCTGCTTGGTGTCTGGGTGGTGCATCTGATGTTCGATGCGCCGATCCTTGAGACATCGATCAAGGCGCGTCATGGTATCGGGCAATGGACCGGCGAGTTCGTCGCGACGTTCGGGTTGATTCTGACGATCGTCGGAACCGCGAAGCACCGTCCCGATGGGATCCCTGCGGCCGTCGCTATGTACATCGTCGCAGCCTACTGGTTCACGTCGTCCACGAGCTTCGCCAATCCGGCGATTACGATCGCGCGGTCATTGTCGGACAGCTTTGCCGGGATCGCACCGGCCGATGTCCCAGGATTCATCCTTGCACAGCTCGCCGGCGCAATTGCGGGATCGTTCGTGGCAAGCTGGCTGTTTCCGAATGCACCAGTTTAACGGAGATACTATGACCCTACGATCTTTTTGGACAGTCGGCATTATCGGTGGATCAGGCCTATACGCGATCGAAGGGCTGGAAGAGCCAGAATGGCTTGATATCAGCACGCCGTGGGGGGCGCCGTCCGATCAGCTGTTGCGCGGTCGCATAGGACATGTTCGCTTTGTTTTCCTGCCGCGTCACGGTCGAGGGCACCATCTGCCCCCGACAGCAGTAAACGCGCGCGCGAATATCGATGCGCTGAAGCGCGCCGGCTGCACCGATATTCTCGCCATATCTTCGGTGGGATCGTTGCGAGAGGAGCTCGCACCGGGGCGCTTTGTGATCGTCGACCAGTTTATCGACCGCACGGTGCATCGGGACGCGAGCTTTTTTGGCCCGGGTATGGTCGCGCATGTCTCGATGGCTGAGCCGGTTTGCCCGCGCCTTTCGCGATACGCAGCTAACGCTGCGACTGCCGCGGGCGCAGATGCCACCGAAGGTGGCACTTACCTGGCGATGGAAGGCCCGCAGTTTTCGACGAAGGCAGAAAGCGCATTGTACCGGCAATGGGGATGCGATGTAATCGGCATGACCGGAATGCCCGAAGCCAAGCTCGCCCGAGAGGCGGAATTACCCTATGCGCTTGTCGGCATGGTCACCGACTATGATTGCTGGCGTAGCGACACAGCCCATGTCCAAGTCGGCGACGTCATCGCCCAGCTTACGACCAACGCGGCGGTGGCAAAGCGGTTGGTCGTCGAGTTCGCTCGCGCATTGCCGGAACAACGAGAAGCGTCGTCGATCGACACGGTTCTCGACCAATCCCTGCTGACTGACAGTCGCCACTACGACACGGCTATGCTGCAGAAACTGGACGCTATCGTCGGGCGCGTGACAGCGGCTCGCGCAGGCTAACTCAACCGCTGCAGCTCGCTCCGCCGAGAACGCAGAAGCGCGCGCAGTGAGGGTGATTCAGAGCGACAGGTCTGCTTGCCTCAGCAAGTGTGGTTCCGAGATCGAAACCGGGGTGATACGGGATCAAGGTGCAGGCAGCGACGCTGGGACGGGCAGCGCCGCGTCGCTTGACCACCATTCGGCTCGATGCGCACATGACCGACGAGGGGGACTTGCCAAGGACCGACCAGCACCCTTCGCTGATCTCTGGCGTATCGGCCTCTGCATCCATTTCGGGGAACAGCACCAGTTGATCGGGGTTAGTAACATCAAGCCTCAACCCGATGCTGGCGAACAACGTCGCATAGCCGATCCGTGCCTCGTCGAGCCGCTCGCCAGCGATCTGTCTCCCTGCGACGGCAATGGGAAACTCATTCTTCGCCAGCCAGCGGAGCCCATCGATCGCCTTTTCCCACGTCCCGGCACCGCGCTCGGCTTCATGTGCTTGAGAGCTGTAATGGTCGAGGCTGACACGCAGAATCAGTCTGTCGCCGTACTGCTTCTTCAGTGCGAGCAACTCGGTTTCGTGCCTTCGCATCGGACGCATCGCATTCGTAAGGAGCAACACCGAGAATCCGCGCTCCAAACAAATCGTCAGGATCGGTACGATGTCGCGGTTCATGAATGGTTCGCCGCCAGTCAGGCCAATTTCGTGGGTCGGTAACTTCAGATCGGCGATTTCATCCAGGTAGGCAGCCACTTCTTCGACGGACAGATAGACCAGTGCATCGTTGGTGGGGGAGCTTTCGATATAACAGGTCGCGCACGCCAGATTGCACAATGTGCCGGTGTTGAACCACAGGGTCGTCAAGCCGACCATCGACACACTTGCGCGGATTTCTCCCTTGGCAGTGATGCCGGGATCACGAAACTTCTCGATCGCAAGCGGGGCGGCTGCAGCGAGACGGAAGGGCGAACACGACGGATCGGGAAAGCTAACCATCCAGCTCTAACGCCTCGATTAGTCCCGCGGCCTTTGATCGAGCACAGAAATATCCGGCGCCGCTCTTCATCGATATTCCGGGTTCGGATGGTCGAAACGCGCGCCCGCATCCCATTCGGATCGCTGGTTACCATATGCGGGGATGCCGCCGGCCTTTTTCAGCATTCGTGCAAGATGCATCAAATTCCACGCCATGAACGTCGTGTTGCGCTGGGTAAATTCGTTTTTCACGCCAACCTGATCATCGTCTCCATAGGACGGCCCTGGGCCAGCTTCCCCGATCCAGCCTGCATCAGCTTGAGGTGGAATGACATAGCCAAGGTGTTGTAGAGAATAGAGGATGTTCATCGCGCAATGCTTGATGCCGTCCTCGTTCCCGGTGATGATGCAGCCAGCGACGCGGCCATAGTACGCATATTGTCCAGCGTCGTTCGTCTCGCCCGAAAACCCGTAAAGCCGTTCGATCACTCGCGTACATATCGACGACTTGTCCCCCAGCCAGATCGGCGTGCCCAGGACCAGGATATCGGCTGCCATGACCTTCTTCTGAATTCCGGGCCAGTCATCCCGGTCCCAACCATGCTCGGTCATGTCCGGTTGGACGCCAGGAGCGATCATATGATCGACGGCGCGGATGGTCTCCACGCTTACGCCGTTCGCCGTCATGATGGCTATCGCGTTATCCATCAACGCCTGCGTATGCGATGGACTCGTTGATCGCTTCAACGTGCAGTTGATGAATAATGCGCGTAATTCTTCATCCATCAGACGCTCTCCAAGTGAATCCAGCTATTAGCTATTCGCACGCCAGGTCGCCTTGGTTACGCCGACGATATCACTTTTTTGGCTGAGCAATCTGTTGCCGACACTAATCAGCGGTTCCTCGCACAGGATATTCCTTTGCCTGAATGAAGCGGATGCCCTCCAGCAGGGACGCGAGATCGGGGCGAGCAAAGGGGGCATTCGAAACGTCCACGATTTGAACCTTGCCGGCAGGATTGATGACGAACACTGCCGGCTCGGCGAAGTTGCGATCCGTCTCGTCGGGCGAGCGGGGCGATGAGATGTAAAGACCAAGCATCCGCATCTCGGATTCCGAAAGGTCTGCCAGGACGGGTATGCTCCACCCTTCCTTTTCCGCCTCCGATCGCGCCCGGTCGAGCGGGTCGGATGACAGCGCCCAGACCGTCAGCCCGGCATCGGCAAACTGGCCGCGCATTTCATCGAGCTGGCCAAGATATTTGCGGCAAAGCGGGCAATGCTTACCTCGGTAGATTACGAGCATTCGCCAACCCGGCGCCTTAGCCGGAATGACATCCGTCCCGTCCACGGCTTTCCAGGTCACATCGGGAAACGCAGCACCCGCGGCAAATTTGGTCGGTACAGACATATCTTCGTCCTTATGGCTTAGCAGAAGGACGGTCGGGTGCATCTTCGGTTCCCAAATCCAGCCTGGCTAGCCAGCATGTTCAGGAGGGGGCGCTGTGCTCGCCTCCTGATCAGCCGTGTCGTTTGCCATAGTCACCGCACGTGGGGGTAGCTGTCGCCCAACCGGGCACGGACACCCAGCGCCCAGCGGATTCCCACGGTAAAATAGATCCAGTTGGCCTTCCACTCTCCCCAGGCGGCGACCCGCCGATCGGAGGTCAAGATCACTCGGTTCACGAGCCTTACGCGACCAAAGCGCGCCATTTTCACGCACAAGTCCGCTTCTTCCATCACGGGCGTACCCGGGTCACAGCCGCCCGCGGCAAGGAAATCGGCACGGCGGAAGAACATGGCATGGTCGCCGAACAACAATCGTACCCCGCGCAGGAAAAGGTGCGGACGCATGATCAACGGCGCATACCAGGTCTTGATCCAGTTGTGGAACGACGTCGCCCACCGCACCTTGTCCGGGCCGCTCAGCAGGGGAGTGAAGCCGGCGAGAGCAATGTCGCGGTCCGCAAGCGTGCGGCTGATCACCGCCACCATGTCGTCCGGTGGCGAGGTATCGGCATGGAGTACGCACACGAACTGACTTGAAACCTCAGACACGCCGCGGTTGATCTGAACCGAGCGGCCGCACGCATCGTGCTCGATAACGGCAAGGCCAAGCGATCGCGCGAGCGCGGCTGTGCCGTCTGTACTGCCACCATCTACGACGAGCACCTCTGCCGGTTGCGGATCCAGTGCCGCCAGCAGGCGGGCGAGGCGGGGCAGCGTGGTAGCCTCGTTCAGGGTAGGGACGACGATCGCAACGTCAGTCATGTCGTCAAACCCGGCCACCGTTCCAGATCCTCCGGTCGATCGCAGTCTGACAGCCGTGGCAACAGCTCGGGCGTAACACCAGTGGCAGCCAGTCGCGAGATTGTCTGATTGAACACCCTATCGCTGCTCCAGGCGATGTCCCGAAAGATACCTGTGATCGGCTGCGCAAGGCCTAGAAGCCAGTAGCCACCGTCCTCGGCAGGCCCGATCACGGCTGTGCGGTTAAGGAGCGCCTGCGAGGCTTGGACAAGGAGATCGGCGCTGAGGTCCGGCGCGTCGGCGCCTATGAATAGCGTTGGATATGGCGGCCCAGCTCTTTCGAGGCGCTCGCCCAGGTCGCCCTCACCTTGATCCGCTATTTCAACCGGACCTAACCATTCCAGGAAGGCATCTGGCGGTGCGCCAGTTACACGCAACTCGTGTGGCAAGTCCGACGCTCGCACCGCCGCCAACGTATGTTCGGTCAGGCGCCGATGGAGGGCAGCCGCACCTTCGGGGCCTAGAGCCGGAATAAGTCGCGTTTTGGCGCGCCCAGGTTCGGGATAGCGGGTGAAGAGGACAACGCGTGGGATAGCCATGGCTTAAGATAGCACCAGACCCGGCAACTTGTATCGACAGTCGTTGTTGTATCATCATGACAGGCAAGCCCAAGACACATCAGGTGCTTCTTGCCGCAGGTGCCGCAGCGGTAGGATTGGCTGTCACGGCAATCTTCGTTGCCGAAAAGCGTCGACCTTTGCGGAGCAGGACACAGGCCGAGCCGGGCCGTAGCATCGTCAACCTGATGCTTGGCACGATGAGTATGGCCGTCATCAATCTCGTTGAAAAACCGATCACTCAGCCGCTTGCCCGCCGCGCTGAAACAAAGCGTCAGGGGATAGCTCAGTGGCTGCCTGTAAGCCCCTGGCTAAGGGATGCCGCGGCGGTGCTGATGATGGATTACACCATCTATCTCTGGCACATCGCTACCCACAAGGTGCCGTTTTTATGGCGTTTCCATCTCGTCCACCACGTCGACATGGACCTGGATACCACCACGGCACTACGTTTCCATGCCGCGGACATGGCAATCTCGGCACCATATCGAGCTGCGCAGGTTGTGTTGTTAGGGGTATCTTCGCGTGCGCTCAGAGTCTGGCAGGCGTGGTTTTTCCTGTCCGTCTGGTTTCATCACAGCAATCTTGCGCTGCCTGCCCGGTGGGAGCATCTCCTCGCCCGGTTCGTCACCACTCCACGCATGCACGGCATTCATCACTCGGCCATGCGCGCCGAGACCAACTCGAATTGGTCAAGCGGCCTCTCATTCTGGGATCACCTGCATGGCACGTTCCGGCTCTACGTACCGCAAGACGAGATCGCGATCGGAGTGCCGGCTTATCGCAAACCGTCGGAAACGGGTCTTCTAGCTTCGCTCGCTATGCCGTTTGGCCCCGAACGCAATGCTTGGGTACCGTCGCCTGCCGGCACGACGCCAGCTCTTGAGCGTTCTACCGTACAGCATCGATCACAGGATATCGTATCATGAGCATCGAACTTCTCTCCCCGCCGCAGCTCAGCGACGAACTGCGTAACGGCACCAGTCCGGAACTTACGCGCCGCAGGATCGGCATCGGCTTGTCGTTGGGCGGAGCCTTCGTAGCCGCAGCGGTAGCAGCATACCAAACTGGACTGTCGAAGCGGCTGCCGGACATCCTGCCCGGTAAGGTGTGGGATGCGGAAAAGGTCGATGCTTCCGATTACGCTTACTCCAACCTCCAGCAACCCGATGGTCCGATGATGCTGGTAAATTACGGCCTCACAGCAATGGCTATCGCCGCAGGCGGCAAGGACCGCGCGGAGCAGAATCCAGCGCTGCCGGTGGTTGCCGCTGCAAAAGCCGCGGGAGACTTCGCCTTGTGCAGCGCGATGGCAGTTAAGGAATGGCAGGAGAATAAGAAATTGTGCAGCTGGTGTCAGGTTGCGACAGTGATCTCCGCGACCACATTAGCGGTGAGCCTCCCCGAAGCGATCAAGGCGTTGCGCGGGCCTTCGTCTCGCCCTGCTCACTAGGCAGGAAGCCTGTTCCTATCGCATAGTCGATCAAGCGATTTAAGAACGCCCCGTCGGCCGGGGAGCACTTGCGGCCCGTCAACGCTCGGGCTTGGGTGTCATCGAAACGTGGGTCGCGCTGGAAATAGCTCGAATATAGTCCAGTGACACGCGTATGGAGGCGGCGTTCGAGCGGGGGCAATGTCGTAGGGTCGAAGTCGATCGGGTTCACAAATTCCGGTGTCGCAAAATGCGGGATACGCGCTATCGCCGCGCGGAACGTCTCGATCGGAACGGGCGCGCCCGAGACGAGATGACAAGTGCTGCCGACCGCAGCGTCGATGTGCTCGACGAGATTGACAATGCTTCCTGCAACGTGGTCGATCGGCACGAAATCGATCGTCGCTTCCGTTGTCGCAGGCATAATTCTCACACGCCCCTGAGCGATAAGCTTGAACGCTGCATAGATCGTATCGAACTGGCGGATGGCCCCGCTTGCCCACTCGCCGACGATCACGCTCGGTCGGGCAATCACGGCGGGGACACCGCTTTCGCGCACGAGCGCCTCGGCGGCTGCCTTGCTAACTTCATAGCCATTGGCGAAAGGGAAGCGGACGTCCCGGGCTTCTTCCATCACCGGGCCGTTACGCATGCCGCAAACATAAGCGGTGCTGATATGGACAAGCTTCATCCCGCCTGCCCGAGCAAGATCGACAATGCGGGCTGTGCCCTCCACATTGACGGCGCGATGTAGCGCCTCTGGTGCATCGAACTGGGTTATCGCGGCGCAATGTACGACAAGATCCTGGTTTTCCGCCACTCCGTTCCAGGTCGCGTCATCCCAACCCAATCGCTCAGCTGCTAGATCACCAGCGAGCAGCGTTATGTCGGCTACCGGAATGCCGTCATTGGCTCGTACCTCCCTGTTCCGATTGACCAGGCCAGTTACGCGATGACCCTCGCCCACCAGACGCGCCGCGACCTCACCGCCGAGTAATCCCGCGGCACCCGTCAGAAGAATTTTCAACAGCAACTTGCCGCGACGCTGATGTCGGCGCCTTCACTGGCGTACGGAAGCGTCGTGCCGCACCCGGCGAACACGCCGAAGTGCCGACTAAAATCCCCAAAAAACTCGAAATGTTCGGCGAAACGTGTTTCCGCCAGCATTTTCCAGGTATTTCCACAAACCGGGAACAGCCTTCCCGCTTCGATAAGATGATGTCCGTCGAGAAGGAACGCACGCTCCGATCCTGCGATCGTGCCACGATAACGTACTGCTTGCCCATAGTCCTCACACTGAGGCTCTAGGCCATCGAGCTTGAAAAGCCGGTACGTTGCCGAGAAGAACCGGTGCCCCTCCACCTTTTCGGCCACTGCCGCGTCCCCGATGCCAAGTGGCCTATCGGTAACGAGCCGTGGATCACCAAAGCCGGCCTGCTTGGCCAATCGGTCGAAATCTCCCCAATAGAGGGCCCCGGCCAGACATTCCCCGTGCAGCACGGGATCCTGCAACAGCTCCGCGGCCACACGACGATCCGCATAAACGTCCGAGAAATAGAGTTCTCCACCCGGCTTGAGCAACCGGTGTGCGGCACGGAAGACCGCCGCCTTGTCCGCGACCAGATTGATGACGCAGTTCGAGACGATGACATCGAAGCTGGCATCCGGAAGGCCCAGCTCGTCGAGCCGTTCGATATCACCTTCCAGGAAGCGCACATTGGCATAGCCAAATCGCTCTGCGTGCCATTCGAGATGACGGTTGGCGACCGCAAGCTGCTCGGGCGTCGCATCGACGCCAGTAACGCTCCCATCTTCGCCGACCATTTGCGCGATAAGATATGCGTCCTGTCCGGACCCGGAGCCGAGATCGAGCACCGATAGGCCACCCAGCGCATCAGGCACCACCAAGCCGCAGCCATAATAGCGCGCCCGAACCTCTTCATGCACGTTCGCGAGTGCAGTCCGGATCACGGAAGAAGGTGCGTCCGCCGTACAGCAAGCATCAGTACGCAGGTCGGCCGACCCGGTCAGCACTTCACCATAATAACGGCGGCTATTCTCGATATTCATGCGTGACCTTCTCTGGCTTCGCCTGGAAAAAACAAACGCTGGGGCGAGCGAAAAGCCTCAGGCCCCTTCAGCGTCCGGACAAAGGCGGTCATTGTCTGGAGGTGCGCATCTTGCCGCGCACACTTCTGATCGTCGACCAAGCCCCATAAAGTATTAGGACGGCAAGGAAAATCCAGACCCACGCCGGGATGCCCCTGCCAGCGATGGCCAAGTAGAGGTACGCCGAACAGAAAAAGAGACCCGCAGAGATGACCGGTAACACTGTCGATCGGCCCGCTTTTCCTCGCCGCACCAGCCAGCCAAGCGACGCAAAAAAGAACGGGATGGCACCGATATAGATCGTCGCAAACACGATTGGGTCGACGCCATGTTGGCGCCCGGTCGCGAGCACCCAGTCGTACCAACCACTCATCCACGTAGCCTGCGAGCGCCGGAGATAAGCTGCGCCCAGCGTTTCGGCCAGGCACCGAATACAAGCGGTTCATGCGCAGCGAACGCGGCAGCCTTGGTGATTTCTGACCGGGTCGGGTATGCAATGACGGCCGAACCGAGCGCAAAGGTCGATGTTCTTCCGGTGATGACTTGAGACCAAGGTTCCAAGAGATCGCCAGCGTGCGCGCCGACGATCGTCACCCCTATGACTTTGCCTCGATACCGCACGAGCTTCATGAAGCCCCGCACGTCACCTTCTGCGACCGCACGGTCATTCTCGGAAAAGTCTTCCCGTATGACGTCTATTCGCCCGTAACGCTCGCGCGCTTCAGTTTCCGTCACACCGATCTGCGCAAGTTCTGGGTCGGTGTAGGTAACATGCGGCAACGCGCGCCAGTCGACCTTGCCGGGGATGCCGAGAGCCAGGTCCGCCGCAACGAGAGCACCCTCATAGCCACTGACATGGGTGAAACGGGGGCCGGCGCGGCAATCGCCGATCGCGTATATGCGCTTGTTACTACTCCGGCGCCGCGCATCCACGACAATGCCGTCCTTCCCCGCTTCGACGCCTGCGGCCGCGAGCTCCAGACCTTGAATGTTCGATACCCTCCCTGCCGCAACGAGGAGGTGGCTTCCCGCGACGGATCGCTTGTCATCCAGCACAAGGCTCACCCCTTGTTCGGTGCGCTTGGCTTCGATCACCTCCCGCCCGAGTTCCAGGACCACACCTTCGATACGGAGCTGGTTGGTCACAAGGGCAACCGCGTCCGGATCGTCGCGTCCGAGGGGTGCACCCGGCGCTACCACCGTCACCCTCGAGCCAAGACGACGATACGCTTGCGCCATTTCGAAGCCAACTGCGCCTGCGCCCAGTATGAGAAGGTGCTCGGGCAAAATGTCGAGCTCGAACAGGTTTTCATTCGTGAGAAACGGCAGGCTGGTAAGACCCGGGATATCCGGGATTCGCGGCTTAGAGCCTGTCGCGACGACGAACCTGGGAGCTCTCAGTCGGCGATTGCCAGCCTGGATCGTAGTCCTGTCCAGAAACTGCGCTCGGGTTCGGATAACATCCACGCCAAGCCCCTCGAAACGCTCCTGCGAGTCATGTGGGGCGATGGCCAGGATGGCAGCGTTGACATGAGCACGCACGGCGCTGAAGTCTACGTCCGGTATGCCGAGAGCCACACCAAGGCGGACACCGTCGCGGGCGCTTTGCGCCCGGGCCGCGGCCGCGAGCAAGGCTTTGGAAGGTACGCAGCCCGTATTGAGGCACTCACCGCCCATTTCGGCCTCTTCGATCAGAGCCACCTTCAGCCCGAACATCGCGGCACCGCCGGCTGCGGTCAGCCCCGCTGCGCCAGCCCCGATAACGATCACGTCATGCGTATAGGTCATATAGCCATTCTGCCGGCGGGCCGACGATCCCTGTCGAAGGCAAGAGGTCGTCTCACAGCGGATACCAAACGCATCTGCTACAGCCTCGCCTGCCCTCGATCAGTCTTCGATATCACGTGTTCGCAGTCGTTGCCTTGTAAACGGCTCCGAGAACGGCACCGAAGATCATGTGAAGCATGAGCGTCATGATCGGTGCAGCAATGCCAAGGTTGAGGCCGAACAACCCGGCGCCTGCCATCGGCATAATCATGATCATCATCACCAGCCAACCGATCACGCCCAGGATGACGCCTTGCACAATCAAGCTTCCCGGAAGTCGCCCGGCCAAGAGCGCGAAGACTACCCCGTAGCCGATCGTGCCGATCATGAAGTGTCCCAGCCAGCCCAGCGCGAGGTTGCCGGGAGCACCCATCATCGATGCCAGCATCGCGGCAATATCGAGCTGGGGCATGATGCCCATCATGGCCTTCACGACCATCATGGCGGATAGGACGACCGTAGCGGCGAAAGCCGCAACCATCGACTTGGCGACATTTCCCATCTGTTATCTCCTGCCTGTGTCAGTCACCTATTCGCTGCGACGGCTAGGAAAGTTACATATTCGTACGATCAGGGGATGCGAAACAGGCGGTCCAGCGACACGCGGCCCCCGCCCAGCGCGATCAGCGGCAGCATCAATCCCGCCCAGCTCAGATGGGTCGGCCACGCATCGGGATAGACAAAAATCTCGATTACGAGTGTCATGCAGAGCAGCGCCGTCGCCGACAGCCGGGTGAACAACCCAAGGACGAGCAGGATGGGAAACACATGCTCGGCGGTTGCTGACAGCCAGGCGGCGGGCAACGGCGGGATCAGCGGCAGGGCGTATTCCGTCTGAAATAGCGCGACTGTCTCGGGCTTCATCGTAAAAATCCCCTCGACCTTCGTGCGCCCCGACAGGAAGAACACGGCCGCCACGGCGAGACGTTGCACCAGCAGTAAGGCCGAAGGCGGCAACAGCGTGCCGGCCAGTCGTGCCGCGTGGGCGAAGGGCATTCGCCAGCGCGGGGCGTCGGTGACATCGGGAGTCATCACAGGCGATCCTTATGAAAGAAAGGCTTCAAGCGCGCCGCGCGACAGCAGCCGCGCGACGATGGCCGCCAGATCGGCGTCGGGACATGCGGTAAGGAGCCGCTCGGCGCTTTCGACGACGGGCACGCCCCGATTGAGAAGATCGAGGAACAAGATGTCCGGCTTCGGCACCGCTTCGACGACGATGGTAAACTCGGCGCGGGTAAGGTGAACGCCACTGGGCAGCCACGCGATGTCGATAGGCTCGACCATGTCCTCTTGATGCGCGAGCCAGATCGCAGCGGCGGGACTATCGAACCAGGCGTGGCGCGAGGCAGGATGCAGCGCCAGGACACGATCGGGCTCTGCACCGAGATCGATCGCCGCGAAGGACTCTGCGGACAGCGGCGGGGCGTCAACGGCAAAGAATGCCTCGGTCCACATGCGGTCGATCCGCGCGACATCGGCGAGATAGGGCAGCTCGGTCCGGATCGGATGTGCGTCCAGATAGGCGGCGAAGGATGTTCCATAGGTCGCCAGCAGCGGTGTATCGGGCCGGTACGCGCGCGTGTATTCGAGCGCGATTTCGCTAAACGCCGCTGGTCCGAGCAGCGCCTCGATCCGCGGGTAATTGGCGGCAAGCGCGTCGATCGCAGCTGAAAGCGACGTGTTGCGATAGACAGCGAATCCCGGCAGTGCGGCCAACGCCTCATCTGACGGCTCTGCTACAATCGCGACGGCGAACCGCTCCTGAAAGTCGGCAAGTTCAGACATGGTTATACGACCGTGCCGTGTCGAGGATTGCCGCCGCACGATCCCGTTCGCTCATTAGGTCTTCGAACTGCGGAATGTTGCCGTCACGCTCGATCAAGGTGGGCGTCTCGCCGATCCGGTCGATCAGGTAGCGATAGAGCGCCCATACCGCCTCCGCCACGGGCGCGTCATGGCTGTCGATCAGCAGCGCATCGCCATGTTCGTTGTCGGGGGTGTGTCCGGCCAAATGGATTTCGCCGATCGCATCCTCCGGCAGGGCGTCGAGATAGACGCGTGGATCATAACCAAGGTTGCTTGCCGACACATGGACGTTGTTTACATCAACCAGCAAACCGCATCCTGACCGAGCGACCAGTTCGGCAAGAAAATCCGTTTCACTCCATTGATGCCCGTTGAGGTGAAGGTAGAGCGACGGATTCTCGACCAGCACGGTTCGGCCAAGCGTGGTCTGCATCCGGTCGATATTATCCCCGATCCGGTGCAGCGCCTGTGTCGTGCGCGGAAACGGCAGCAAGTCGGGAAAAAAGGTCGTGCCGCTGCGCGACCAAGCGAGATGTTCGGACACAATGAACGGTCGATACGTATCGACCAGCATCTTAAGCCGGGCCAGATGATCAGGGTCGGGTGCCATGTCGCCGGCCAACGACAGGCCGACGCCGTGCAGTGATAATGGCCATGCCTCCGCGATCGCGGCGAGCGTCCGTTTGCGGACGCCGCCATCGACCATGTAGTTCTCGGGATGAACTTCAAGCCACAGCCCGACCGCCGGGGATCGTAGCACGGCGTCGAGATGCTCGGGCTTGAAGCCGATACCGGCGGTCGGGCGCATGAGATCAGGCCGCCTTTGCGTTCAGCGAACCTTTGCCCTGGGGCGTGGAAATCTTGGTGCAGGTGCCGGCCTTGACCATCTTCCAGGCGTTGCCCTGATAATCGACCTTTGACGTTCCCGCGCAGGTCGTGCCGGCGCCGGCCTTGCAGTCGTTCTTGCCGGCGAGTGCGACGCCGTAGCACTTCTCCATGCCCTTCACGCCCATCTTGCCCGCCATCGGCTGGGACTGCGCAAGCGCGGCACCGGAAGCGAGGCTCGACAAAGCGAGGGCGGCGACGGTGAGGTTAATCGTCTTCATGAGGATGCTCCAATGCGAAGTTTGCGTGCCGCGACGGCACGACGACTGATCCGCATCGACCCCTTCGAAGGTTACAGGCTGTGATTTTCGAGGCACGAATAATTCGGATGTAACCTTCGCGCTGCCCACTGCGAATGGAAAGCTATAACGACCGGTGGACATGACAGAGGCAGAGCTGAAGCTTTTGATGGTCGCCGGCATGGCGGGGGATCGACGCGCGCAAGGCGTGTTGCTGTCGGCCTGCGCCATGCGCCTGCGTGCCTATTACGGCCGAAGGCTGACCGGACGTATTCATGATGTGGAGGATCTGGTGCAGGATACGCTGATCGCGATCCATACCCGTCGCGAGAGCTATGACCCGGCGCTGCCGTTCACGGCATGGCTGTATGGCATCGGACGCTACAAGCTGATCGATCATTTTCGCCGTTGCGGCATCCGCACAACCGTGCCGATCGCCGACGTGCCTGAGATCGGAGTCGAGGGCGAAGGTGACAGCGTGCTCGCACGGCTCGACATCGACCGGATGCTCGCCATCCTGCCCGCAAAGCAGGCGGACGCGATACGCCTGACCCGGATCGATGGCATGGCCATCTCCGAGGCTGCTGAGCGCACCGGTCAGACCGAGACATCGATCAAGGTCGGCGTGCATCGCGGTATCCGGAAACTTCGAGCGATGATGCAGGGAAAGCGATGATGACCACCGACGATCTGATCGCCTCGCTAGCGTCGGATACCCGGCCGGTGCGGTCGGGGACCGCGGCGTGGCGCATTGCCGGCGCGCTGCTTGCAGGCGGGTTCGTTTCGCTGATCGCGCTCGACCTGGTTATGGGCACGCCGCTGCGCGCCGTGGCGACAACGGGCATCATGGTATTTGCCGTCAAGCTTGCTTATGCCATCGCGATGACCGCGATCGCGGCCAGCTTGTTGCTGCCTGCGGGGAGGCCCGGACAGCGGATCGGGCTGCGCTGGGCGTGGCTACTGGCACCATTCATGGTCGTACTGGCCGCGGCATCCATGGAGATGGCACACCTCGCCCCGGCACACCGTGTCGCGCTGATCCTGGGTACGAGCTGGAGAACCTGTCTGGTGACGACGGTGGCGCTCAGCGCGCCGGTATTCGCCGCGTTGCTGTGGGCGTTCGGGCGGCTCGCACCGACGCGGCTCGCGCTGACCGGGTTCCTCGCGGGTGTCGCATCCGGCGCGATGGGCTGCGTGATCTACGCGCTCTACTGCCCGGAAGCTGCCGCGCCGTTCCTGCTGGTGTGGTACACCGGCGGCATGATGGTGTCGGGACTGTCGGGCGCCATCCTGGGCCCACGTCTGTTGCGCTGGTGACGGCGGTGGCGCGTCATATCCGCCTCATCCACGAGCCCGATGGCGAGACGATCGCCGAGGGCGAGATAGGTCTTTGGGGTATTACACCGTTCGAGGGCAATTATTACATCGCGCGGCGTTGTCTGAAGACCGACGGGTTTCGGACGACGTGGATCCCGGGGCTGTGTTTGTACAAATTTCTGTATGTCTGGCTCGACTTCGTCACAGCGGACGGAACGCGGGATCGGATGATCGGCTGGCGTTATTGGCTGCCTAACCCACTGTTCTTCTTCATCGCCTTTCGCGTCGCCGTACCTCAAGTGGCGCCGACGGTCCGAGCGATCGAACTCGATCCGGATCCGACGCGCGATGAAGCCCTTCCTCTCGCCGAAACCTGTGCGAACCCGTGCCGATAGGATCGACACGGGGTTGATAGTCGTAGTCTGGGCATGTCCGTCGCGCTGGGTGGTGCGCGACATGCAAGAAATGTCCCGGCCTGTAACTATCAGCGGTTTTCAGCCGAATGGGTAGCGAGGTGCAACCACTGCGGCTGCACCAACTTCTCCACTCACAAGGAACCGGCCTATGCGATTTCCCATGATGTACGCCGCTATCGCCGCTTCCACGATGGTTGTCGTCGCACCGGCACAGGCGGCGGAGGTGCGTCCGTTCGACACACGCGCTTTCGCGCTGGCACAAAAACAGGGCCGGCCGATCCTGATCGATATTTACGCGGACTGGTGTCCCACCTGTAAGGCGCAAGCGCCCGTGATCGAGCGGATCGTCAAGTCGCCCTGGGCCACCAAGATGGTTGTGTTCCGGCTCAATTTCGACACGCAAAAGTCCGACTGGCAGAAGCTGGGTGTTCGCCGTCAGAGCACGCTCATCGCATATCGGGGGCTACGTGAAACCGGCCGATCAGTTGGGGATACCGATCCGGCCCGTATCGAAAAACTGATCCGCTCGCCGGTCGCGTGACCGGGCTTAACCCACTGCTCGCTTTCTTGGCGGGTGTGGTGTCGATCCTCTCGCCTTGCGTCCTACCGCTGGTGCCGATCGTGTTCGGCACCGCACAAAGCCGCCATCGGTTTGGACCGCTTGCATTAGGCGCGGGGCTGGCGATCAGCTTCACCTTGGTGGGGCTGTTCGTTGCGACGATCGGCTTCTCGATCGGGCTGGATGGTGACGCATTCCGGGCGTTCGGCGGAGCCATTCTCATCGCATTCGGTTTGCTGCTGATGATACCATCCTTGCAGACGCGCTTTGCCGCTGCCGTGGCGCCGATCGGCGCTTGGGCGGACCGCCTAACCGGTGGATTTCAGGGGAACGGCCTCGTTGGACAAGGTGCCATGGGTGTCCTCCTGGGGCTGGTCTGGGCTCCCTGCGTCGGCCCGACGCTAGGTGCGGCGTCGATGCTGGCGGCACAGGGGGATAATCTGGGCACGGTTGCGCTTGTCATGATGGCTTTTGGGATCGGTGCAGCGACACCTCTCGTCATCATCGGGTTTGCCTCGGGGTCCGCCATGCGCCGGATGCGCATTGGAATGCGTTCTGCCGGCAAGGTCGGCAAAATTGTGCTGGGACTGGTCTTGTTGGCGATCGGCTTATCAATTCTCACCGGGTTTGATCGCATGCTGGAAGCCGCACTGACAGACTGGTCGCCCGAATGGCTGGTGCGCTTCACCACCCGTTTCTAATCGCGTCTATTCTGAAAAGAGTGCCACTATGAGCGACGAAAGGCACGATACGAATTACACCCGACGCGGCGTGGTTGGCCTAGGCGGGCTGCTCACTGTGTCGGCCCTTACCTATCCAGCCCAAGCCCAGGGAAAGAACCCACGACCTATGACTGCTCCCCTGATCGTCTTCGATGTCAACGAGACTTTGCTGGACATCGATGTATTAGAGCCGTTGTTCACCCGCATCTTCTCTAGCAAAGGGCGGATGCGGGAATGGTTCGCGCAATTGATCCTCTATTCGGAGACGCTGTCGCTAAATGGCGACTATGTGCCGTTCGGTAAACTGGGCGCCGGAGTGCTCAGGATGCTCGGCGAGATCTACCACGTGCCGATCACCGACGCGCAGGTGAAGGAGCTGAGTGGACTCATCGCAAATCTCCCAGTTCATCACGACGTGTCCGCTGCGTTGCATCGCCTGAAGGCTGCGGGGTTCACGCTAGTCACACTGACCAACACGCCTGCCGGACCGGGGCCAGACCCGCTCGACAAGGCTGGGTTAGGGGCGCTGTTCGACCGACGCTTCACGGTCGAACCAGCACGCCGGTTCAAGCCGTCGCCCGCGACCTACCAACTGGTTGCCGATACGATGAAGGCAGCACGAACCGACACATGGCTTGTAGCCGCCCATACTTGGGACACGATCGGTGCGCAGTCGTTCGGATGGAATGCTGCGTTGGTCACGCGCGGGAT
Organism: Sphingomonas sp. TREG-RG-20F-R18-01; assembly: GCF_022662475.1. Taxonomy (GTDB): domain Bacteria; phylum Pseudomonadota; class Alphaproteobacteria; order Sphingomonadales; family Sphingomonadaceae; genus Sphingomonas. The sequence continues at coordinate 18,020 of NZ_JAKNQQ010000011.1, read as the reverse complement.
CAACGCCCCCCTCGTGCTTGATGGCGTGCCGCAACCAACAGTGGCAGGTGCTTCGCTCACTGAGGTGGCGGATGCAATCCTAAGCCGCGGTCACAGATGAGAAGCTGTCATTCTTGCGACAGCTCATTTTTCCGGGACTGAGTACCTCGGGAAAGGTCAAAAACCTGACCCCATTAACGGCCTAGCTTGTGAGCCTGGCCACAAAACCTCGGAACTACGATCCCCCAAGTGCAGAGGCTGACATGATAAAGCTCGTAACATTGCTAGCGCTGATGACCGCCCCCGCGACTGCCCAAGTGTCACCTCCGGGCGACTGGCAGGTGAGTTCAACGCCACGGACGGTCACTGACGTGGTGTTGCAACTCAGGACTCGCATCAACGCAAGTGGAGGTCGCATTGTGGCCGTAGTTGATCACGCCGCTAACGCACGCAGCACCGGGCAAGTCGTCCCCGACACTACGGTAGTGATTTTTGGCAATCCAAACCTTGGAACGCCGCTGATCAAAGGCAATAGGGCAATTGCACTCGATCTTCCCCAACGAATGCTCGTTTGGCGGGACGGCGATGTAACAAAAGTGGGATATCTCCGGCCTGCGGTACTTGCCGCACGCTATGGCTTTGCCCCGGACGATCCGGATGTAGTAGCCATCGATAAAGCGCTGCTTGGTCTGGCGACAGCTGCCACCCAACCATAGCCGATTTGATGCGCCGGAAGAGTAGTCCGCGCGAAGAGTAATCTAGGCGACCGGTCAAAAAACACTTGTCTAATATCTAAGTTCAATACCCGCGTTCTCTTCCTCCCTCGAATGCTATGGCTTACAGGATATTGGTGGCGCGAGTAATTATCCAGTTATGATCCATTTGTAGCACCGTCACTTTCCGCATTGATCGCCTCCTGCGTGGGCGCCGGGAAGTGACGATAGAGTGTCGGGACCGAGACGCCGATCGCCGGCGCAATTTCCCGGATCGCCATGCCGGAAGCCAGAAGCTTGCGCGCCGCTTCGAGGCGCTTGGGAGTCATCACCGTTTTTCGTCCGCCTACCCTGCCGTCCCGCCGCGCTATGATCAGCGCTGCAGTGGTGCGCTCTCGATTCAGGTCGCGCTCCATTTCAGCCATGGCGGCCAGGATATGGAAGACTAGCTTGCCGGCAGTGCCGGCGGTGTCGATCCCATCCGTGATGGAGCGGAGTCCGAGACCACGATCAGCCAGATCGGCCGCAAGGTCGACGAGCCCTTTCATCGTTCGGCCGAGACGATCGAGCTTCCATACGACGAGCACATCGCCAGCGCGTGCGTGTGACAGCGCTTCAGCCAGACCAGCACGGTTTGCCTTCGCTCCGCTCGCTTTGTCGGAAAAGGTTCGCTCGCAACCAGCGTTGCGCAGCGCTTCGAGTTGGGGCGTCAGATCCTGTTCGGGCGTGGAGACCCGCGCATAGCCAATCAGCATGAACCGTTCTCAAAACTCATGTATCGCGACTATCACGACCGCCCCCATTCGAGAAAGTGTTTTGATACGCGCCTGGAGCTTGCTACACGTTCTCACATGGTCGCGTATCAAAATCGATCGGGGCTGTTGAAAAAGGACTGGATTCGGTGCCCGACAATATGAGGCCGATATCCGGCAATGTCCCAGTTTGAATGCGGCCAGCCTTCAGGTGACATCAATCGAGCCTGCTTCGGGACTAAACGCCCACCTGCGCATTGACGCATCGGAAGGTAAGCGTCGATGTGTCATGTGCTTGTAATTGAGGACGAGCCGCTGATCGCGGAATATGTGGCGGCACTGGCAGAGATGGCCGGTGCAACCTCATCGACCATCGCAGATACGGTCAAGAGTGCGGTCGATGCCGCACATAACCAGGCACCCGACCTGATCCTGTCTGACGTCAACCTGCTACGTGGCGAGCGTGGACCAGACGCCGTTGCCGCCATTCGATCGAAAATGGGCGCAATTCCTGTGATCTTCATCACCGCAACCGCTTTAGATTGCATCGACTGCGACTACGCATCTGCAATCCTGGAGAAACCGGTCCAGCCCGAGCGGGTGATCGCAGCGATCAGCGCAGCCAGATGCTGCTGATGCTCGCCGCGCGTCAGTCCTGCTCCAGCGATGTGCGGGGGCAGTGAAAGACTGCGCGTAATCCCGCTTCGGTGTAGTCAAGGTTGGACTGCCGCGCACCGGCAATGCCCATGCCGATCAGCCGCGACCCAAAGCCGGTGCGCGTGGAAGCAGTAGCAGGCGGTCCGCCCTCTTCACGCCAGGAGAGGCAGAACGTGTCTCCATCGGTACACCATTCGATCCGAACGAAGCCTTGCGGCACGGACAGCGAGCCGTACTTTACCGCGTTCGTCGCAAGCTCGTGCAACAGCAGCGACAGCGACAGGGCGGCGCGCGAACCCACCAGCAGGTCGGGGCCGGTAAGCCGGAACCGTTCCCCTTCCGCCTCAAGCCGGAGCACACGCTCCATCAGCTCAGCGAGCGTGGTCGAGGACCAGCTTGTCTGCACCAGCACTTCATGGGCGCGGCTCAGCGCTGCCAACCGGCTTTGCAGCGCCATGGACACCGCCTGATCCGTGCCGCGCAACGTCTGAAACGCCACTGACTGCACCATCGCAAAGGTATTCTTCACCCGGTGTGACAGTTCATGCATCAGCAGTTGGCGCTGCTCCTCGTAATCCTTGCGTCCGGTGACATCGACAGCCGTGCCAGAGAAGCGGACCGGTTCACCGTGTTGGTCGTGGACCATACGCCCTTTGCACTCGACCCAACGCAGACGCTCGCCGGGGATGGCAAGACGGTATTCGACAAGGAAATCGGCACCGGCGTCGAACACCTCGCGGATTTTGGCACGCAAGGGCGCAATGTCCTCTTCGACCACATGAAGCTGGTACTCTTCCATGGTCAGGCCGGCGTTGGTCCGTGCTGCATCCAGACCATAAAGACGGGCGAAATGAGCGTCGCCATGCAGTAAGTCGGTGTCGACCATCCAGTCCCAAAGCCCGACAGCGCCTGAGGCGGTCAGCGCCATCTCCAGCCGCTCGTCGGCGAGCCGTACCTCCGTGCGGTCGCGAAGCATCTTCACATAGCCCTGAAGCTCGCCATCTGGTCCGCGCAGCGGCATCATCTCGCCGCTGGCCCAGAAGCGATCACCATTCTTGCGCAGGTGCCAGCGCTCATCGATGCCGCGACCGTTGACCCTCGCGCTTTCCATTTCCTTGTCGGAGATGCCGGCCTTCCGGTCTTCCGGGGTGAAAAAGACATCGAGATCGCGGCCGCAGATTTCCTCCGGCGTCCAGCCCAGAATCTGATGCGCGCCCTCGTTCCAGTCGGTGATCTTGCCGTCCCGGTTTATAACGATGATCGCGTAATCGACCGCGCTGTTGAACACGGCCTCGAAACGCGAGCGCTCGCGTTGCAGATCGAGCAGCGTCACGACCTGTCGCCCCAGTGCCGCCAGCGCCCCTGCCTGATCGTCGGTCAGCCCTTGGGGGCGCGGGGCGCGGTCCATGACGCACAGAGTGCCGAGCGGCTTGCCGTCGACACCGGCCAGAAACACGCCGGCATAGAAGCGGAACGCTGGATTGGCTGTGACCAGCGGGTGCGTGGTCGTGCGCGCATCAGCAGCAAGGTCGGGAATAACCAGCAGGTCGCGCTTGGCGATCGTATACTGGCAGATGACCTCCTCAAGAGGCGCTACCGATGCTTGAATGCCGATACTGGCTCTTGGCACCTGTTGACCGGCCTCAACAACGCTTACCAGCGCGACAGGGGCAGCACAGATTTGTGCCGCCAGCCGTGCAAAGTCGTCATACTGACCATTCTCGACGTTGAGCTCGCTCCAGGAGACTGTGTCGGCCGTCATTGTCGAGCTGGATGATTGGGGCACTGACGAACCGGTCCTGCTAAAGCGGTAAGATGATCCGGCATAGCACGGCCCTGCGGATCGTCTCTAGCTCTTCACCGATACCGCGAGCTGCCCGCAAAACGCTCGAGGGTAGCCTGCGCTGTCCCGAAAGGGATGGTGAAGAGGGAAAGCTCACGGGTTCTCAAAACCGACATTTCGCGTGTTCTGAGAAGGATCGCTGTACGAGCTTAGTGTCACAACCGTTCAGTTTGGACGCTAAGGTTTGTGCATCGCGAGCGGAACGATATGCGCCTGCTTTTAAGCCACGGTCGCCTAATGACCCGCTACTTCGAGATTGTGGCGCATCTGTCGTAGACCGCGGCGTATCCAGCTCTTCATCGTGCCGATCGGCACACAATGGCGTTCGGCAAGCTCCGCATAGGTAAAACCATGGAAAAACGCGTTCCGGATCGCGTTACCCTGATGACTTTCCAGCGCGGCGAGGCAGGCGAAAACCCCCCGCGATGCCTCATCGAGCAGCATTCCCGCTTCGGCATCAACCGTTGGGTCAGGCAAGTCGGGCGCGTCGTCGAGCGGCACGGCGGCCTGTCTTGTCTGACTGCGGCGCCAGTCGATTGCACGGTTTCGAGCGATGGTCGCCAGCCAGCTGATCGGACTGCCGAGACACGGCTCATACGTTCCAGCGCGCTTCCAGACGATCATGTAGACATCGTGCAGCACGTCCTCGGCAGCGGCGCGGTCCCCGCAAATGCGCAGGCATATACCAAACAGCTTGGCCGAAGTCAGAACGTACACCGTGCGGAACGCATCCTGCTCCCCCTGACCTGTTCGGGCCAACTGCTCGATCAGGTGCAGCCGCGCCTCGCTCGCGGCGGATTGCATCAGAACCGAGCCGGCCTTCGCTGAGAGAAATATGTCGGATGGAGAAGCCGAGGTTAGTCGCATCGATGTGCCCGCTGTAGCGCGTTGTAAACAAGAGCAATTTGACGAATGCTCTGACGTTTGTGCCATTGCCCCCTCACGCGAACACAGGAGTGTGAAGCCATCAGCACAAAATTCCGGCATGTGCCGAGGGCGGCGTGGGAGCGCTTTTCTCCCGCACGTTTCAGTCGATCGTCATGGCCTTTGCGGGAACATCGCCGAGCGAACGCGGCTCGTGCATCGGGCACCCGTTGAATTCGCCGCGAAATTTTGCGGACGCTTCATAGGTCGGCTTGCGCGCCCGATTGACGCCTCCGATCGGCTGATGCGCGGCAAGGCCGTGCCATGGGCTGAACGCGATCGCCTTGTCCTGACCGTCGCTGGTTCCATGCTCCCAGCTGATCTGCGCAGGAACGGTAAGTCGGGCAATCGGGACAAACGGGCTTTTCTTCTCGTCCCAGATGACCGAAGCATCCTCGATCGGCATCTCTTCCAGGTCCGTGCAAAGCTGGACCCGCAGCTCCCAGACGCTGTCCTGCTCGATCAGCACCTCTCCCAGATCCTCGCGCAGGGCATCGGGGCGACCCGAGGTTTCGACCTTGTCACCCGTCAGCGCCGTCATGTTCGGCGACACCGGTGCCAGCGAGAGCTTGGCGATATAGTCGCCGTAGCGAAACGGCACCTGCGTGTAATAGGTCTCGCCCAACGGGTGAGTGTTCGGCGCACCGCCCAGCGTCTGGACCGTAGGGCTCTGGACCCCGATCGTTTCCAGTGCGGCGTCAACCACCTGCAACGTCGCCGACAGGGCCTTCTTCAGACCCTCGCCCGTATCAGTGGTTTTGGCCAGCATCTTCAGATTGGCGAGGAACGCCTTGGGCGTGGGGGCGGCAAAGGCAGGGCCGTTGACGAGAACGAAATCCTGCGTGCTGTCCGTCTCGGAACTCGGCAGGCGGTCGCCAGAAACGTCGAACAGTTTGATCGCTACGCCGCGCGGTACGCTGATGCTGTCGTCGAGAATATCGCCCGGCAATGTCGAGAACCGCATCAACACATCGTAGGAGCCCGACGTGGCGAAAAGCCCTTGTGCCAGCGGTGCCGCCAACCCGGGCAGGACTTCGATCCGGCCCTTTACGATCGCGTGCGCCTTGGCATGGACACCGCGCACGGCCGAACCATAATCCTTGGCAGTCTGCTCCTGAATGAGATGGAACTGCTCGTTCAGGCCCCTGATGGTTTCCCCCTCATCGGCCTCCGGCTTTTCGATAGCGGGCGTGTAACGGATCGCAGAATGGGAGATCGCGTCGGCCATGAGGATTCTTTCGCTGGAGATGCGCCCGGAATGCATTGCAGGTTGGGTCGTTACGGCCTCAAACGCATGAACGCCAATGAAGCCACACGAGACCGCAAATTTCTTTGAGGTTGTTGATTACACGACGGCTCAGCGTCTCCCTTGAAAACAATTCCGTTGAAGGGCGCAGTGTGGTGGTGTCATAACCTCGGGTTGTGAAGCCACCTTCCCGAAGTCGGCTCTTTGGGGTTTCGAGGTGTAACAAACCGGCACCATAATTCCTGCCGGGGCTGGGCTTGGACAACAGCAGTCAGAGGCGGCGACCTACCTTTGCCGGAAACGAACGGCGGTCGAAACGGCCGGCGCATTCCCACTGGGATGGTGATTTCAGAAGCGCATGAACGGTCGATCCCGAAACAGAGCATTGCACATCACGCTGACCGGATTGCCGCAGAAACTGCGTGGAGGCCGTAATAGAGGAGCGTCATCCCGGTTAGCACGATGATATACAGGATCGTGACCCACCCTGCCGAGGCGAAGACGCTTGAAGCGCCGCGTCTGAACTGTCGCTGCATCGACGTCTCGCCATGCAAGAGCAGGACAAGAAAGATTGCGATCAGCGGGATGTGCCCGACGACGTCCACCATGCCGAACTCCGGCATCGCCAGCATGAACAACGCCATTAGCGCAGCGATGCTGACCCGGATCAGGATGTCGCGCCCGACCAGGACATAGAATGCCAGACTGAACTCGATGAAGCCGGCGATCGTGGTGACGGTCGGCAGCTCGAATCCCGCCGTGATGGCGGGATGATGGAGGAGAATCGCTATCGTCCATTGGGGGAACAGGAATTTCTCGATCGCGGTCCACATCAGGCTGACGCCGATGCTGACGGTCAGCACGGCAAGCCGCCGGGTGCCCGCGCCCGAATGTCGCTTCAGCCAGGGATCGCTCATCACCAGATAAGCCGCAGCGCCCAGGAAGAAGAGGTAATCAATCATGTAGAACGCGCCGTATTGCGCGACGCCGGTGGCATAGAGGACACCGAGCGCGGCGCCGGCGGGAATGGACGCGCGGGGGATGAGCACCAGCACTGCAAACGCGAGCTGGACGCCAGCCAGAACCCTCCCGCGACCAAGAAGGTCAGGCGTGAGAATCGACCCGACCGAGCTGTCCGCCCACATCACCACGGCCAGATTGGCCCAGAGACAAACCGCGTAGGCGGACATGCCGACGCGCAGGATCAGTTCCCCGATCGCGTCCCTGCCTGTGAACCTTGCCGCCGATCCCAGCGCGGTTCGGGCAAGAACAGCGTCGAGCAGGGCGCCGGCTGCCACTAGCATCGCGAAGAGCGGTACTGCCAGCAGAAAAGTAGGCGACAGCACGTCGCGAGGCGCTGCTGGCGGAAGCGAGCGGTCAATGACGCCGCAGAACCACTTCACATGGGCTTGCGCTGCGCTCGCCATCGTCAGCGAACAGCACATCGCCAGTGCCGCTCTGCCGGGACGGAACTGAAATCTAGCTCCCACGGTCGCCCTTCCTGTCCGATGCTCGCTCACGTGAGCCGGCAGGTGCGCTCCGCCGCAACCTTGCGAACGTATAGGCGCCTACGGTCCCCATGTAGCGGAAGGACGGCACGTCATGCGGTTAATTACGTTTCGTCTGCGACTGCGGATGCGACGACACCTGACACGTTATGCGGGTATAGCGCTTTCCCGATTGGGAACCTCCAACGGGACGGCTGGCATCGAACCTCCGAAGCATCCAGATAGCAGGTTTCGCTTTCCCAAAACCTGTTCCCGAAATATAAGTCCCGAAATTGGCTGATTGGGATGGAGTTTCGGGACAAATGCTGATCGGCTACGCGCGCGTCTCGACGGCCGATCAGGATTTGGCGCTGCAAACCGATGCACTGACCAAAGCCGGGTGTGAGAAGCTCTTTACCGACAAGGCGAGCGGCGCGAAGGCAAACCGGCCAGGGTTGGCTGAAGCCCTCGAGTTCGTGCGTGCCGGCGACACACTGGTGATCTGGAAGCTCGACCGGCTTGGCCGCTCGATCCAAGGTTTGATCGAATTGGCGGCCGACCTGTCCGCCCGCAAGGTCGATTTTCGATCTTTGACGGACGGGTTCGACACGGCCACTCCTTCGGGTCGGCTGCTGTTCCATATTCTCGCCTCGGTCGCCGAGATGGAGCGCGAGTTGATAAAGGAACGGACGATCGCTGGCCTGGCAGCGGCTCGCGCGAGAGGTGGCACCGGCGGGGGCCGCAAATCTGTGATGACCACCGACATGCTTGACACTGCGCGCAAGCTGCTCGCGGCAGGTGATAGTCCCGCCAAGGTCGCAAAACTGCTGCAAGTCGGCCGCTCAACATTTTATCGACATTTCCCGGCGAGCGATCGGGAGCCAGCATGATCCGACCGCGCCAACAGCAGGAGGTTCAGCACGGCCGCTTCGACAAGAAACTCTTCCTCTGCCCCTCGAAGGCCGCGGAGATGGAGCCGGGTCATCCCGTGCTTCACCTTGGCATCGGCGAACAGCCGTTCAACGCCGCGCCGCAGCCGCATCGATCGCTTGAACAGGCCCGTTCGCATCTCGGCCCGCGCAAGATCGCGTGCGTCCTCGTCCTCCATACGGCACAGCCCGCGGTGACGGCCCCCCGTACATTGCTTGCGCAAGGAACATGCCTGACAGTCGTTCGGTCGGGCGGTATATCGATGCACCCCGGTCGGCCGGTGAAAACCGCGGTGCGCGAGCATGTTCCCGGCAGGACAGGTGTAGCAGTCACGATCGCGATGATAGGTGAACGCTTCGCGCGCGAACTTCCCCTTGGTCTGCTCGGAGCGCTCAATCACAGGAATGTGGGGGAGTGCCCCTTGATCGCGTACGAAGGCGAGGAACGTGGCGCTGCCATAAGCCTTGTCAGCGGCGACACGTCTTGGCCGGTAATCGAACCGATCAGCGGCTCGCACCAGCATATTGCGTCCCGCGTCCACCTCGTCCGCGAAGCGGGCGGGAGTCGCTTCGACATCGAGCGCGGCTCCACTCGGAGTATCGATCAGGACATTAAGGGCATAGCCGAACCGCCCTCGTACGGTGCGAGCCGACCAAGCCGCGGCAGGATCAGTGCGCGACACGCCTGGGAAGCCCTTGTTCATGTCGGTGAGCGGCGCTGGAGCCCTCGCCCGATCGGTCAGCCACTCGCGCACCGGGCGGGTCGCACAGTTCGCGTCAGGCAGGTTGACCGGGAGTACCTTGCGCTGCCAGCTCGCATCCGCGGCGATGAACGATGCGTCGATCGCGGCGTCTTTGCCGGCAACCAGCCCCTTCGAGATGCAGCGCTGGACCGTGTTCTCGAACAGCAAACGGAACACGTCGGCATCGCGGAAGCGGCCATGCCGGTTCTTGCTGAAGGTAGAATGATGCGGGACGGATGCACCTGCCGAAAGGCGACAGAACCAGCGGTAAGCGAGATTGTAGCGCAGCTCCTCGCACAGTCGACGCTCCGACCTGATAGCGTAGATGCGACCGACCAGCGCCATCCGGATCAGCAGCTCGGGATCAACCGAGGGGCGACCGCGCTGGCTGTAATGCTGGGCCAACGCGGCCTTCAGCTTGCCCATGTCGAGCAGCCGGTCGACACGTCGAAGAAGGTGGTCGCGCGGCAACATGCCATCTATGGTTCGGGAGCCCGGCCCGGACCTTCCGTTATCGCAAGCCGTGCCCATCATGGCGCCGCTCCTTTATCCTTGGAAGCGAAATGTAGGGAAGAGATCAACGTGCCCGGTGTTTTTCAACAGCCCCGATCGTTTGCGAGACAGGGACGCGTCGATGCTGCCATCTGCGACGTAGGTCCGCGAAAGCACGAGAATTGCTATCCAAGGGGATGCCTGACGCCTTATTACGAGGGCGGGCACTCCCTCCTTCGTGCTTTCACGGACCGCGGCCCCTTCCCTTTCGTGCTTTCGCGGACCCGAGGGACTGTGCCGCTCATGGACGTCCCCGCATGAGCTCTCGTGCTCCAGGCCAAGGCGACCTGTTCGTCCTCGACAGCCCCTTGCTGACAGAGATCCGCGGCGAGCAGTCGCTGATGGCGTATCCCTTCTTCGCGCTGACCAAGACGGCGTGGAAGCGGTCGCTGATCTACAAGACGGAATCGGTGTCGATCGAGATCGGTCCCGGTCCCCGTGGCGTAGCGACCATCTACGACAAGGAAGTACTGCTCTATATCGCCAGCCTTCTGGTGGCGAAGCTCGACGCCGGAGAGACCGTCGCACAGGACTTTTACTTCACCGCCCACGACCTGTTCCGCGTCACAGGCGTCAATGGCTCGGCTCGGTCCTATTCGCGGCTGTCGGATGCCTTGGAAAGATTGCAGGGCACCCAGATCAAGACCAACATCGAGGCTGGCGGCGAGGGACAGGCGGGCTTCTTTTCCTGGCTGTCGGAAGCCCAGCTTCACTATCAGAAGAACGCGCGGGGCGAAAAGCGCCTGAAGGGCGTGAAGGTCCGCCTGTGCGACTGGCTCTATCGCGCGATCCTCCGCGATCGCCGCGTGCTGGAATATTCTCCGTCCTACTTCCAGCTAGGACCGGTCGAACGTCGGCTTTACGAAGTCGCGCGATCCACGTGCCAAGACGGCGCGGTCCAAGTGGGCTTGGACGATCTGCGCCTCCAGCTCGGCTACCAGAATTCGTTGAAGCACTTTCGCCACGTGATGAAGAGCATCGCGGAGGAGAACTGCATTCCGGACTACCATATCGCCATGGGTGACGGTCCTTCTGTGGAGACACTAAAGGGAACCCGGCGGACGACTGCCGCCAGTACGGTGACGATTACACCCAAGGCGTCGCTGCCCGCTTCCTGAGCGGCTTACCGAATCGGCTAAGCGGTCACAGTGTCGCTGGTCCTTCAAAGCACGAAGACCGGTCCGCAAAAGCACGAGAGCCAGTCCGCAAAAGCACGAACGGCAGCCCTTCAGGTCCGCAAAAGCACGAGTTTTTTTCGGCTCCAGTCCGCCAAAGCACGAATTGTAGTTGTTCGCTGGCGACGTGATTTCTGCAAAAATCATCATGTCGATCGCGGTAGGCGTGCGGCGGAAAACAGGAAACGGCCGTGACCACATAAACGAATGCCCGGCACGAGGCCGGGCACCCTGGAACGTGATGAGCGATGCTTGGCGGCATCGATCGGGACGTAAGACACCCTCCTCATACCCGTTCTCGAGCCTCGGTTCAAGGGAGCGCGCTTCGCGCCACGCTCTTGTTTTGCCTGGTCCCGGCCTCCGAAGAGGGGACGGACGATGGGAGCTATTACGATTGCGCGCGCGAGCTTCATGGTGCTCGAAAGGGTGACGAACGAGCGGGCCAGGTCGCGATCTGGCGCACCGAACCCGACGCGTGCGCATGTGCATCCCCACAGTCGAAAGGCCGGCACGTTCGAGGACGACTTCTTCTACACCTACGCGAAGGGCGAGACCGACCGGCTTTATCGGAACGCCGTCGAGCTGCTTAAGCGCAAGAACGCTATCCGGCGCCTTGCCCGCACTGAGGCTCGCCAGCTCACCGAGACCGAGCGCCTCGTCACGCTGATTACGCCCGCGGCAGTGCGGGTGTTCGAGCAGCTTACGCAGCTCGCCCGCACCTGCGCCGGCAAGGTTTTCCCGACTTGGGAGTGGATCGAGACACACACTGGGTTGTCGCGTGCGAGCGTGGGGCGCGGCCTGTCGATCCTTGCCAAGATGGGGTTGCTCGACAAGCAGCGGCGATGCGTCCCGGTTGAACCGACGCCCGATCGCCCGAAAGCGCGCTTCGAGCAAACGTCCAACGTCTATCGGATGCGGTTCCCGAACCGTCTGGTCGGCTTCCTTCCGCGATGCTTCCGCCCCTCTCCCCTGCCGGACGACGTGGTGCAGCGGGATGCCGATCGTATCGAAGAGATCGAGGCGATGCGGCTATGGCGCTCGCCACGCCAAGTTGTCGCCGAGGACATCGACGACGCCGGCCTGCGTAGCGTCATGATGCGCCTCGCCATCGGCATCGAGAAACAAGAGTCTCAAAAAAATGGTCAACCGCTCCCAGATTCATCTATTCTATGTTCAAGTGGAGTTGGCCTAGCCGGCCAACGCTCTAATGCCTGACGGCAAAGAGACGCAGAACCCAACCGGGACACTCCACAGCACCACCTACACCAAGCCCAACCGGCGGACGCGCCTACGGCGCGGTGCTCCCGAGGGGAGCATGCGTCTTCTGTTGCGCCCAAATGGTTGAGCTAGTGCTTGGTCGAACCGTTTTTCGGGCATGATCGCGGCCGTAGCGCCAAGTTCCCAACAAGGGCGGCGCGGTAGTCACCGGCATCATCCCCTTTCTACGTTGTCGACACCCGGTTTCCCCGCAGGCCGAACCGAACTGGCGCCATCGTCACCACATACCGAGATCCTGGCACTGGCCGACACCACACCGATCGCGAAGGCCCAGGTCGAGCCCTTCGCCCGGCTATTCCTATGTCGATGGAAAAATGGGCGCTCGCCGCCTTCTACGATCAAGCGAATAACCGGCTTCGCCTACTGTTTCCGCTCCGCGGACCCTCCGTTTTTTCGCTTGATCGCGGCGCCCGCGCTCCCCTTCAATTCCCATCAGGAATTAGCCTGATCGATCGAAGGACAGGACCATGCAGAACATCGCGGAGTTTCGGATCATCGGCCGGGTTGGCAAGATCACCGAGCATGACAAGGTGACGAAGGTCAGCGTCGCCGCCAACTACAACCGCCAGGAGAACGGCGAGTGGGTGACGGACACGCACTGGAACGAGGTGACGGTGTTCGGCAAGCTAATCGAGCGCGCCGCCAAATCGCAGAAGGGCGATCTAGTCCATATCACCGGCCGGGTTCGGCAGAACTCCTACGACGTGGCCGATGGCAAGCGCTATACGGTCGAGCTGATCGCTGACGGCTTCGCGATCCTCGCCAAGGGTTCGGAGGACCGCGACTAGGTACGGTCGGGGCCGCCTACCGGCGGCCCTTCCCGCCGCCGCATTTCCATCTCGACGGACTCGCGCATGAAATCGGCAACTGTTTCTCCCGGGCGCAGCAATGCCTTGATCCGGACCAATGTCCCCGGCGGAAATCGGGCCATCGTCTGCTCTGCGTTAATCCGCGGGCGACCGACCGAGCCGAGCTTGCTAGAGTCATTCGTCGTCATAGAATTGTTGGTATCTCATATTGACGAGGATTTAGATACCACTTATTACAGGATCGGCCTTTCATCAAGGCGACGGAGGCTGAGGCCATGTTGGACCACCTACTAACGATCGGGTTTCTCGTATTCCTCGGCTGGGGTCTGCTGTCGGGTATGGGCCGCAGCGAGAACCCGCGCGTCTGGAGCGGCGACACGCCTGACGAAGAGGCGCGGCGCAACACGCGCACCGATTCCAACTACCGCGGCTACGACCATTGGAACAACTTGTCGGATCGTGGCTGGTAGGACGTGAAGACTATTGCCATCAACGTAGAAAAGGGCGGCGCCGGCAAGACGACGATCGCCTGCCATCTGGCCTGGATTCTGGCCGACGCCGGCCATCGCGTCTTGTTCCTCGACCTTGATCGCCAGTGCAACGCGACCGCGGCGCTGGCAGAGTTCGAGAGCCTCGGCACGTGCAAGCCTCTGTTCGAGCCCCGCTACTCGCCGCCCGCTTCCGCGCCTCGCCTGTCGATCTACTCGAACCGCATGGGCGGCGAGTATGACGCGGATTACACGAAGGCGCTCGGAAACATCCGGACCAACTTTCCGCAGCTTGGTCCTGCGTTCGATTTCTGCGTGATCGACACGCCTCCCTCCTGGTCCTGGATCAACTTCGCGGCGCTGATGGTAGCGGACTCGCTGATAATTCCCGTCGAGTTGGGGCCGTTTGGTCCGGCATCGACCAAGCAAGTGTCGGACTCGATCGCCACGGTAAACCAGCGCGGTCGAACGAAGCCGATCCATGTCGCTGGCCTGGTCGCCAACCGGGTGAAGGCTAATGATCGCGCGCAGATGGAAATGCTCGCGGCGATCCGGGAAAAGGTCGGCAAAAACCTGTTCACCAGCTACCTCCCCGATCGCGCACACTACAGCCAGGCGCTTCAAGAGCGCGTGCCAGTGTGGCGCTTGAACAAGGACGTGCGAGGATCGCTGCCGGCGATGCGCGCTTTTCTCGAGGAAGCCATGACCCGGATCGGGAGCAACGGATAATGGACTTCGACAATTTCGACGTCTTCAGTGACAAGGCCGAGGTCGCAGACGCCGATCGTGTTCTGCTCCTCGATCCGGATCAGCTCTATCCCGATCCCGAGAACGTCCGGCGCGACATCGATCCGGCTACGATCAACGAGATGGCCGGGACGATCGAAGCGCGAGGTCAGCTCCAGCCTGTAACGGTCGCCCCGAAGGACGAGGAAGGGCGCTATCGCATCCAGTTCGGCGAACGTCGCTGGCGCGCATGCAAGCAACTCGGCATCAAGGTTCGCGCGATCGTCGCCAAGGCGGACGATCCCGCGCAGGTCCGCATCGACCAATTCATCGAGAACGATCAGCGCGAAAACCTGTCGACAGCCGACGTGGTGGCATTCGTCGCCAAGGAGGTTGCGTCTGGCCGCACGCTCGCGGACTTAGCGCGGCAGACAGGCCGGAACCGCACGCTGCTGACCCGGTATCATGGCCTCGCAAGCGCCCCCGACTACATCTCTGCGCTGCTGGCCGATATTTCGATGCGGAGCGCCGTTGCCCTTACCCAGGCAGCCAAGGTGGACGATGCGGCAACGCGGACCTTTATCGCGAACACGGCGACCGAGGATATGACCGTGTTGGCGTGCGAACGGTTAGCGCGCGACGTGGGAGCGAAGAAGACGAGCGCACCGGTCGAGGCTCCTGCCCCCGCGCCTGTCGTGCAACCAGGCGCGGAGGGCGAGCCTGAAATAGCGAGCGACGAAACCCCGGTCAATCCTCCCGCTCCGACAACGGATGAGATTAGGGACGAGCTTGCCGAGCGCGCTCAGGATGCGACACCGGTCCCGTTGACGGCGGTCTCTAGCGCGAGTGCCCCTGCCCCCCGGTCCGCAAAGGCAAAGGGTGGCAAGCAGAAGATCGAGCGGCCGACGATCGAGGTGGATGGTCAGCGTGCGATTGTCGTGGAAGCGCTACTCCACTTCGACGGCGAAGACACGCCCCGGATCGTGAGTTGGCGCTGATCGCCAGCCGTTGAACGGAGAGCGCCGATGGTGATCTTCGCCCGCATTCGCACACCTTCTTTCCTTCCGCGAAATCGCTTCATTCAAGACTGATTGAGTGTGCCACGTGGCACACTTGCGAGAAGGATTTTAGTTGGGGATGTTTAATGGCAGGATAGGTATTGCTGTGGTTGCCGTATTACATTATCCTTTTGTGATATGACCGCGGCCTCGCAACCTGCATCCCCAACCAAACCGAACGCGATGCTGACGGCGCGCATTGATCGCGACCTGTTGGCCGCGTTCGATGCTGTCGCAGAGGGTAGGGGAGGGCGGAGCGCGCTCCTCCGGACCGTGCTTCAGCAGTCATTGAAACAGGTGATCGACGCACCTCGGATCGCGCCACGCGCGGATGGTGCCGGTAACCGCGTGACGCTCAGCTTCACCGATGCCGAGCTGGCGCTGCTCGATCGGCGAGCGGCCGATCGCGGCGTCGACCGTTCGCGTTGGATCAAAGCACTGGTGCGACGTCATTTGGGGTTGAAAGGCAACGTCGACGACGGTTTGCGCGATGCGCTCGCCCCGATCCGGATGCAGCTCCAACGCATCGGACGAAACCTCAACCAGGCAATGAAGGCGGGCAACGCCTCTCTTATGGCGGACAGCGGCCTGCAGATCGAACGGGAGCTGCGTCGCATTGCCGACATGCGCGAGGAGATCACGGAACAGGTCGACGCGCTGGGCGGCGCGCTTCGTGGCGACGCCGCCTATTGGGAGGTCGCGGACTGATGCCCTTCGGCGAGCGCGAGGATGAGCTGTGGGAGGCAATGAAACCGCGGTTCAAGCCGCGCATCGTGGGCGATCCGAACGCGCGTTACGCCAAGAGCATCGTCAACGGCACAGGGGCGTTCGCCCCCCGACATAACGTCGCACCGACAGCCTCGGCCGTTCGGGCCACTCTTGCGCGGGTTGTTCACCGCACGCCGGAGGTGCTGGTCAAGGTGACAGGGCGGAAGAAGGGCGCGAAGCACCTAGCCGCGCATCTCGATTATATTGGCCGCCACGGCGACATCGCGATCGAGACACGGGATGGCGAGCGGATCACGTCGAAAGATGATGCGCATCAGATCGCGGACGAATGGTCCGACCCGCTTTATTGGCGGCAGGGGACATCGGTTTCGGCCGTTGCGATGGTGTTCTCGATGCCGGCAGGCACCAACGCCGACAAGGTGAGGGAGTCCGTCAGGGAAGCGGCCGAACGCTTGATTGGTGACAATCACGACTACGTCCTCGCTCTTCACACCGACACACCCAGGCCGCACGTCCATCTGACGGTTCAAGCCGAAGGAATGGACCGCAAGCGCTTCGATCCCCGTCGCGAGGATTTGTTTCGATTCCGCGAGGCGTTCGCCGAAGCGCTGCGCAGTCGCGGTGTCGAGGCAGAGGCAACGCCGCGCTATACACGGGGACAGGGGAGGGCGGGCACCAGTATGGCGCTGACGCAGTTGCGCGCGCGCATACGCAACGGTGCGTCCCGCCAGCCTACTGATGCCGATCTGCGGCAAGCGCGTGAGGCGATGCAAATCGCGCTCGGCAAGGCCCAGCAGCCAGCGCTGGCGACCAAGACGCGGGCACGGTGGCAGGACACGAAACGGCGCTACGAGGCCGCGGCGGACCGCCTCGATCGTACCGGCAACCGCGAAGACCGGCAGCTCGCCGGCCATGTCCGGAAGTTCATTCAGGAGCGCGCGCGGATCGAGACGGTGCCGGATATGATGCTTCGCGATGCCGAGAAACGGGTCAAAGACGCACGGGATCGTGTGCTAAACGAGCCACAACCGGATCGGGATGTGCCACGTGGCACACCTCCACCTCCGAGTAGGAGACGGTAGTTGGCGGTGGGGTGTTTGAGACAGCCTTTCACCGGCGAGGCGGGGCTGTGAATTGACGTCATGACGATGGCTCAGCGGCCCGGCGGGTCGGGCTTCAACTCCCGCTCCGGGAATAGCAGTGCGACCGGAATAAAGGGTTCGCCCGTCTCCGCGAGATGTCGGACTTTTCTCTCGAGCATGGTGTCGAGTGGAATTTCGCGGACGCGGGCGCTGTGAATATCTTTGCCGTCGACGCAGATCAGTCTTTTCCCGCCACCGAAGCTGTCCAGGCCCGGCAGTGTGAAGCCGTTGAAGCTGACAAACACGCCCCGCGTCCAAGCTGACATAGCTTCGAGTTTTGCCTGGAAGATGCGCAACGTCGCCGCGTCGATGCGGCCTTTATGCCATTTGGCTTCGAGCAGGTAGGTCTCATGACCGAGCACGAAGCTGCCGTCGATCTGTTCGTGACGGATCTTGAATTGGTTGCGAGCGGCGAGACCAAAAACATCGAACGCATGCTTGAGGAAGCCCTCAAACGCCGTCCCGCGCGGATGAGGGAGCAAATCGCGGACCCGTTCTAGCTCGCGTCTGAGGTCGAGAAATTGCTGCGCGGAATACACCTTCGCCAGCGGAGTCACTAGCGACACGTTCGCGGATTCGCTCAGCCGTTGAACGACGGTGAGCAACCGCGCCTCAGCATTCGAGATCGGGTCGTCCAACTCGTTCAAGGCGATCAGATCACACCGGTATTGCCAGAGCGCCTGAAGCGCGTGGATTGCGGTTTTATTATCGGCGGTCTGAAGGAAGCACCTTAGCCGCTTGCCCTTGGATGAGCCCGTTTTTGCAAAGATCGGATCGTTGATGTCGACGC
>NZ_JAKNQQ010000010.1 GCF_022662475.1 Sphingomonas sp. TREG-RG-20F-R18-01 | reverse complement strand
ACCTCAACCAATATCAGACAGTTCGACCCTAACTTTCTCCGTGTTTTCACAGAAGCACTACCGGTGGGCAAGAACTACGCATTGGATTTCCGGTTGCGAGTGTGGGGCGCGGTCGACCGAACCGACTCCGCTTTCAAGATCGTTCTCACCTAAGCCCCGCCAAATTTTAGCGGCTGAAAGCCGAGATTGGCGGATTGACTGTTTGAGAAAGCATTGGAGAGGCGTTCCTCTGAACTAGTCTTGACGCTTTTCATGTTCGTTCCAAATACTCGATTTGAAAATGAAGGAAACACCTTGTGCATTGCTAATCGCGGGCGGGGCGCCTTTTTGCCAAAAGCGCTCCATCTTGCCTTTGTCGTCAAAACCATTGTCGTTGATGACAGTGCGGACGGCCTGGATAAATTGGCCATGACTAAAAATGTAAGCCAGTGCATCAGGCGATAAGGCCGAAAGCCTATCAAGCGTTGCTTCGGCGCGGCGAAGGAGGGTTGCGAAACTTTCTGCGCCTTCTCCGTCGCAATACGTGGGGTCAGCGGTACTCCAGAAACCCTCCACATAGGCTGCCCTCGCAGAGCTAAGGGTACCATTCCATCGAGAAGGTTGAAGGTACGTAAATTCTTCGATCGGCCAAACTTCAACTGGAACGTCGGGGAAGCGCACGATCGTAGGTGCCGCTGTTTGCTGAGTGCGGAGGAATGGTGAGGTGATTATAAGAGTGGGATTTTCCTCCCACGCTTTGGCGACCGCGTTCGCTTGCTGCCAGCCAAGCTCCGTTAGCTCGATCGATGCTAGATCGTTGCTAGGGTTTCCCGCGTTTGCTGTGCTCTGCCCGTGCCGTACAAACGTCGCTTTCACGTTGGGATGCACCTCTTTGAAGCTAATGTGCCAATCTTACATACATTCAGCCATTGCCCATAGAGTCTGCTTCTGCGATCTGTGCGGCGCGGCGCGGTAAATCCCGTCCGCGGGGCGTCGTAACCCCGTTAAAGGCGTAGTCCGGTCGAGTTTCTCGGCCGGGTGGCTGCCGCGTATGTCCAAGGCCCGCCCAAAGGCGGCAGCGCCTTGTGCTACGTGCGGGGTTACGAACACCCGGCTTTAGCCGGAGCCTCTGCGATTGCTTGGGAGGCCGGTGTGCTCGATATTTCCAAAACGGATGCGGTGATGGGCCGCCTATCCGTAATGTTGAATGTCCTCGAAATGGAATTCGGGGTCTCGCCGTTCGAGGTTACAATAGCTGCAATGCTATTAAGCGCAGATGAGTCTGGCGCGCCCGCCATATCAATAATGCAAGACGTGCTGCGAACATACTCTGCGTCGCTCAAACAGCAAACGTCCGAACGTAAGGGCCGCGATCGTTCGAGCGGTAAAACGCGCCTTACCTGATGTCGACCATTCACCGCGGCTGTAAGAAGGTTTCGACAGGCCGCGCGTACGCGAATGGGATGTGTCTTTGATCCCCTCGCATAGCCCAACTTTTCCACATCCCGGCCTCTGCGCATAGACCGACAAAATTAAACGGCCATCCGTCCAACAAGCGCGCGCCGATCGCGACCGTCCGGTGTCGATCGGCCGTCGAAAGATTTTCAAAGGCTGCGCTCTTAATCGCGCGGGAGGGGGGCGAAGGATCGCCGCCGAAATATCGGCAAACCGTTTCCCGTAGACGCGACGAGCGGGGATTCGAGGACACGATGCTGAACACCTGCCTTGTCAGATCGAAATACGCCAAAGGATGAAGATCGCGAAGCGGCGGCGGCGGTGTTCCAGTGCCATAAGCTACGGCGCGCATGGCGTGTTCGAGCTGTAGCGCTCTCGAATCTGCCACGGCAACTGGCGACATGCGGCGATCAAACCCGCACAA
The DNA here is from genome assembly GCF_022662475.1 of Sphingomonas sp. TREG-RG-20F-R18-01. Lineage (GTDB taxonomy): Bacteria > Pseudomonadota > Alphaproteobacteria > Sphingomonadales > Sphingomonadaceae > Sphingomonas. The sequence goes on along the minus strand of NZ_JAKNQQ010000010.1, from coordinate 75,018 downwards.
GTGACACTGTGGGTCCACACCCCGATGGGGTACCGCCGGCTCTCCGCAGCTCGGACATCGGTCGTGAAGGATTACACCGTGCTTCGAGCAAGAAGTTGAGAATGCTAGCCGCCAGTCTAGGCGATAGTAGGGCTGTGCATCCTCCTCCAGGCAGGCAGGGCACCACTGCTGACCGCCCAACCGCCGGGTTCGATGATACACCCCAAGCGGCAGCACCGAACGGGTTGCTACTTTAACGCGCACCTCCTCGAATACGACGCCTTCGAACGCGCGAAGCGTCGTTTTCTCCAGAACCGATATATTCCGCCCTGTTCGCGAGGCGAGCGACAAAAGGATTTCGGCAGGGGCAATGGCATCGGTGTCTCTGTTCCAGAGTTGCCGGCCCGGCCACAGTAGGTGGCAGAACGTCTGAATTTTTTCGCTATTTCCGAGCGCTAGGCGTCGTAGCCATGACGAGAATAGCTCGTTGGTTTTGGGCTTCGGTCGCCAAGGGAGAAGCGAGGTTGCGGTCAACTACGATGGCCCAAAACGGCCTCGGCCGCTTTCCGTCTATCGTCGGGAGCCACCCATCCCAGACTATCCAATAGATCAGTGTCGATTCGCTCCGCTCCTGCCCGTATCGCTGCCGCAGCGGCTTCTCTGATTAGGCGAGCTATCTCACCGATCGTTCCGCCGGAGAGGCCTAAAATGCGCTCCATCGTTTCCGTTTCCGACAAGCTCGATTGTCGTTGGAGCGGCAATGTGGATTCGATCGTGTTGAGCAGCACTCTACAGGATTTATCGCTACGCCATATCGGGAGGGGCCAATGTTCGAAGCGATTGGTGAGCTGTTCGTCGGATTGCAATGCCCTCAAGGCTGATGGCAGGCCACATCCTATGATGTGAATTTCAAGCTCATTAGAAATATAGCGAAGAAGATTTAAAAAGTGCCTTTGTTGCTCGATCCTGCCGCCGTGGATATTGTGAATCTCATCAATAACAAGAACTTTGAGGCCTACAATCCGGCATATTCTGAGCGTTTGTGATTGAACATGGCTTAACACTGCCGTCCTTTGTGTCGGTACATTTAGCTTTTCGAGGATGGCGAGATAAAATTGCCGGGCGTCAGGGGTCGGCGGCATTTGAATATAAAGCACCGAGCAGCTTACCGCGTCAGCTTCATCATCATGGACTGCGGGATTGGCGTCGGTGAAGCGTCGCACGAGCATGGTTTTTCCGTTATTCGTGGCCCCAGCGATGAGCATACTTGCAGGCCGATGTGACCTCGGACTTCGCAAAAGAGCGTCCATGCGGGTCAGAATACGTTTTGCGGTCCCATAGGACACGAACGGCTCACGAGCGAGGGAGCTGATCCGCTCATTGTCAGAGCAGCCGAGAAGATCCCGAGCGGTCGTCGTCAGTTCGCGAGCGCTGCCGGTCACTCATCGACCTCATAAAATTCGCCAGCTTCCAGATCATCGTCAATAATACGACGCCAAGGCGAAGCCGAGGCCGGTTCATGAGCTTCAGGATGGGATGCCGAATATAATCGGTTGGTTTTCGCGCCAGTTTGACGCTCCCTCGCGAGCCGGCTTTTTCGCGAAGCTTTGCGCGCCTCTAGCGATTTCGCGACTATCTCTCGTTGAAGTTCGGCGGCACGAAACAGAGCTGTTTCGTCGTAACCACGTTGCCCATTGGCGCGCAGGTGCTTGCGAGCATTTTCTAATTCCCACGCTGTGATACTTGGGCGGGATATGTCGCGTGAACGCACCGGATAATATACATTGTCGTCAGGGCAGAGAAACCAAATGCGAGATACGTCGCGGGGGTCACGGCGAACAACGAATTTTCTTCGCCCCCTGTCATCGAGATAAGGTATGAGAATGTCATCCATATATAGGACGCCACCCCATTTGATCCCTCGGCGGTTAACTGATCGTCGCTCTATTGGTAGAAAGTCTATTAGAAGTCTTGCAGGGTCACTGATCGGCGTTGGGATACCCCTACCTGCCTGCTGCTGATTTCCGAAGATGCCCGCCTGCCACCTCGCGTTCGGCGTCATTCCATGGTGGCTATGAACGCTGCAATGGTAATGGCTTGCGATGAAGGTTGCGATCAGTAGTTCCAACTCTTGCATCGTGAGTGACGCATCTTTGGCAGGATTGGCGTCACCGCGTTCAGCTACCGAGCCGCCCGTCGCACCCGGCAAAGTCCTCAAAGATCGCATTGCCGTACCGATCACACGCTCTACAATCCCGCCGAAATGGGGCATCCCACCTGGACGGAAATCGATCTCCATACCCCAAGACCGACAACCCAGATCGACGGCTTCAGATCGAAAGTCCGATCCGTTGTCAGTGTAGATTTGGTCGGGCCGACCATAGGGAAGCCACTTCGGGACAAGGCCAATCCGAGCTGCCCATCCGTCTTTTGGCAGGATGCTATGTACTAGGCAGAGTCCGACGGAGGTGGAAGACGGCGCTTCCAGCGAAAGGTAAAATCCGAGAACGGCTCTCGAATATTCGTCAATTGCGACCGTTATCCAAGGTCGCTCAAGCGGCTGACGTAGGGCCGCATCCACAACGATGAGATCGACGCGCGTGTGGTCGACCTGGATTCGCTGCAGGGGGAACGTGGTCTCGGGCGTTGAGCCTGACAGCAAACCGAACTGTTCGCGCGCTCGCTTCGCGCCTTCGCGCGAGCGCACGATTTGCACTGCCGGGATGGCCGCTATCCGTCTCCGTATCGTCTTTGGATCCGGCAGCGCGAGGCCAAGTTGCTGGGTCCGCCGACGTATTTCCAATACCGTTTGAGTGACCGTGGGCCTCATGCGACTGAGATGATAGGAAGCGATCACCTCGGCCATGACAGCTTCGACACGCGGAGCGACCATGCTCCTACCCGACAACGAGGATCGCCTTCGCGGAGCCAAATCCGCAAGCCTCCGGGTCGCGCCGTACCTTTTTAGCAAGGTATATACGGTGCGAACTGAGCAGCTTAGCTCTTCAGCCGCGAGGCTTACCTCCCGGTTCGTACGCTTGGGGAGTGCGAGTAGCCGGTCCAATACCGGCTTTCTTTGCGTCGCGATCCTCAGCCGGGTGGGTGATGCCATAATGTCGTCGCCATCGACAGTTTCCGGGTTTGCCGCTGTTTCGAGCGGTTTCTCATGCTTTGGCGACTCGGTCACGGTGTTGCCTCCGATGGCGCTGACGGCGGGCGAAGCGATATCCACTGCAACCTATCGCTCCCCAAAATGCAGTCAACGGGCGGTCAGATTCGATCAGAAACCGGTAGCTGCTGCAACGACTCGGCGGCAATCCACAGGCGGGTTGAAGGTCAAGCCGGGCGAGGTGAGTCTCGCGCATCTCGGCGTGCTGTTCCTCGATGAGTTGCCTGAATTCCAGCGCGTCGTGCTCGATTCGCTGCGCCAGCCGCTCGAGACCGGCACGGTCAGCGTCGCGCGCGCCAATGCCCATGTGACCTTCCCGGCGCGGGTCCAGTTGATCGCCGCGATGAACCCGTGTCGCTGCGGCCATCTCGGCGACGCCGCGCTCGCCTGTTCGCGCGCGCCGCGGTGCGCGGTCGATTACCAGGCGAAGGTATCGGGGCCGCTGCTCGACCGGATCGACCTGCATGTCGAGGTGGAGGCGGTGCGCGCGGCCGATCTGGTCCTGCCGCCGCCCGCCGAAGGGTCCGCCGAGGTTGCCGCGCGGGTCGCCGCCGCGCGCGCGATCCAGCGCGCGCGCTATGCGGAGGAAGGGGGCCGGACCAACGCCGAGGCGGACGGCGCGTTGCTCGATCGCGTGGCGACCCCGGACGATGTTGGGCGGGCGCTGCTCGCACAGGCGTCGGAGGCGATGCGGCTGTCCGCGCGCGGCTACACCCGCGTGCTCAGGACCGCGCGGACGATCGCGGATCTCGAGGGGGGCGAGGGGGTTACGCGGCTGCACGTTGCCGAGGCGCTGAGTTATCGGCGACGAACGCCCGTCAATTGAGGGCGCCCAAGGCTGGAAACGGGCCGGGCGACGGGGCAGTACGGTCGCGTCGCGGTGGTGGAGAGAAGCGATGACACAGGACCTCATCCGCGAGCGGCAGGCCATGCTTGCGGGAATGACGCCCACGCTCAAGGCGGGCAGCTACCATTTCTGCACGACGGACGCGGCGACGGTGCCGGCGTCGCTGCTGTCCCGGAGCCTCGCGATCTTCCGGGAGGACAAAGGCACCGCGCTGATCCTCTCCAGCGAGGATGCGCAGGCCCATGGCTTCGACCTGTCGATGCCGATGGCCCGGATCGTGCTGGAGGTCTATTCCGCGCTGGACGGGGTCGGGCTTACCGCCGGGGTTGCCGGGGCGCTCGCCGATGCGGGGATCCCGTGCAACATGGTTGCGGCCTATCATCACGACCACGTGTTCGTGCCGGAGGCGATGGCGCAGCGGGCCGTCGAGATGCTCCTGGCCGTACAGCGCGATGCAACGTCGTTGCCGGATTGATGCCGTGCGGGCACGCCCCGGATCGCACCGTCGGGGGCAAATCGGCGCGATGCAGGATCGGTTCGCAACAGGGTGTTGCAGCGTCGCGCAGCTTGCGCTAGCGGAGCTTGCGTGCGGGCGTGGTGGAACTGGTAGACGCGCCGGACTCAAAATCCGGTTCCGCAAGGAGTGTCGGTTCGATTCCGACCGCCCGCACCACCATCCCGGCCGAGCGCATTGTCGCTTGTGTGCGGGATCGCTAGCCTCCCGTCATGCCACGCGCGCTCAAAGTCTTTCGTACCCCGATCGGGTTCCACGACGCCTATGTCGCGGCCCCGACGAAGAAGGCCGCGCTGGAAGCGTGGGGCACGACGCACGACCTGTTCGCCCGCAGGCAGGCGGAGATCGTCACCGATCCCGCCCTGACGGAAGAACCGCTCGCGCAGCCAGGCGTAGTGATCAAGCGATCGCGCGGGACCACCGCGGCGCAGATCGCGGCGTTGCCGGCGGTCGAGCGACCCGATCCGGCGGAAGACCCGGTGGAGCCGCCGCCCGCCGCCAGGACGGCGAAGAAAGCCGCCAAGCCAGAACGCAAACCGGCACCCGTCATCCCCCGTCCGTCGCCTTCCGCGCTGGAAGCCGCCGAGGCTGCGGTCGCGGACGCCGAGAAGCGCCATGCCGAGGAAACCCGCGCGCTCGAGCGCGAGCAGGCCGCGCTCGACCGGCGGCGACGCGAGCTCGAGCGGACGCACGCCGCCGAACGATCCGACCTGCGCGATGCCGCCGACCGGGCGAACAAGGCCTATGCGGCGGCGCTCAAACGCTGGCGCGCGGCGCGCGCAGGGCCGGGCGACTGACGAACGGTTTGCGCGCCGGCGCGTTGGGGGACGGCACCGCAGAGGGAATTCCGCCATGTCCGACTTCGATCTCGACCGATTCCGTGTGGCGCAGTCTGGCGTTTATGACACCGCGCTCGCCGAGATACGCGCCGGGCAGAAGCGCAGCCACTGGATGTGGTTCGTCTTTCCGCAGGTCGCCGGGCTGGGCAGCAGCCCGACCGCACGGCATTTCGCGATCGGTTCGCTCGACGAGGCGCGTGCGTATCTGGCGGATCCGGTGCTCGGGGGACGCTATCTCGCTGCGGTGGAGGCCTTGCAGGGGGTGACCGGCAAATCGGCGGAGCAGATCTTCGGCGGCGTGGATGCGATGAAATTGCGGTCGTCGCTGACGCTGTTCGAGGCGGCGGGGGTCGAGATGGCGGGGGTCGGACCGATGCTCGGCGCGGCGCTGGAGCGATGGTTCGTAGGCGAACGCGATGCGCGGACGCTGGCGTTGCTGGCTACTGGTCGGGGTGGGTGAGCCCTCCAGCGGTTCTGTTCGAGGGATGTCGGCAACGACCGCTGGTAGCGAACGGGAGGCCGCAGCGGACCCCGGCTTCTAGCAATGCCTTTCGAGAAAGCCCCAACGTGCTCCTGCGCAGGCAGGAGCCCAGGAGTCGCATGAGCCAGGCGGCGTTGGTCTGCGTAACCCTGGGTTCCTGCTTTCGCAGGAACACGGGGGATGGAGCCGAGACCGGGGTTACGACACGGGCGAAGCGAAGGCCCGGTCAGCGCGTCACGCCGTCTCCAGCGACTCGCTGACCTGGAACCACACCGCTTCCGCGGTATCGAGCTTCTTGCTGATCTGCGCACGCTGCTTGGCGAGTTCGGCCGCGTTCATCCGCGACAGCCACGCTTCCGCCGTCGACGGATCCGCCATCGCGCGGTCCACGGCGTTCAACTGCTTGGTCAGCTTGGCGACCAACGCCTCGGCTTCATGCGCCTTCTTCTGGAGCGCGACCGCTGCGGCGGAGATCTGCGGCTTGTCGTCCTTCTTGACCGCCTTGGTCTTCGCCCCTTCGCCGCCGCCGTCTCCGGCGAGCACGAAGGCGATATAATCCTCCATGCTGCCCGCATATTCCTTCGCGGTGCCGCCATCGACCAGCACCAGCCGGTCGGCGGTGAGCTCGACCATGTGGCGATCGTGGCTGACGAGAATCACCGCGCCGTCATAGGCGTTGAGCGCCTGTACCAACGCTTCGCGTGCATCGACGTCGAGATGGTTCGTCGGCTCATCGAGGATCAACATGTGCGGCGCATCACGCGTGATCAGCGCGAGCGCCAGCCGCGCGCGCTCGCCGCCCGAGAGCTTGCCGACCTTCTGGGTCGCCTTGACGCCCGAGAAACCGAACCGCCCGAGCTGCGCGCGGACCGCGCCGGGGGTCTTGCCCGACATCATCCGAGTCATATGTTCGAGCGGGGTGTCGTCGCCGTCGAGTTCCTCGACCTGATACTGGGTGAAATAGCCGACGCGCATCTTGCCGCTGGCGTTCATCTCGCCGTCCATCGTCGGCAATTGCGCGGCGAGCAGGCGGGCGAGGGTGGTCTTGCCGTTGCCGTTGCGCCCCAACAGCGCGACGCGATCGTCCGGGTCGAGGCGGAGGTTGAGCCGCTGGAGGATCGGCTTTTCGGCATAACCAACCGCAGCCATGTCGAGCGTGATCAGCGGCGGGCGCAATTCCTCTGGCGACGGGAATTCGAACGACAGCGTCGGATCCTCCGCCATCGAGGCGATCGGCTGCATCTTGGCGAGCATCTTCTGGCGGCTCTGCGCCTGTTTCGCGGTCGAGGCGCGCGCGCTGTTCTTGGCGATATATTCGCTGAGCTTGGCGCGTTGCGTATCCTGCGCGGCCTTGGCGGCGGCGAGCTGCGCGACCCGCTCGGCACGCTGGCGCTCGAAACTGTCGTAGCCGCCGGTGTAGAGATGGACCTTGCCGCCCTCGAGATGGAGGATCGTGTCGACCACGTTGTTGAGCAGATCGCGCTCGTGGCTGATGACGACCATCATCGCGGGATAGGATTTGAGGAAATTCTCGAGCCACAAAGTCGCTTCGAGATCGAGATGGTTCGACGGCTCGTCGAGCAGCAGCAGATCGGGTTCGGAGAAGAGCAGTGAGGCGAGCGCGACGCGCATCTTCCAGCCGCCCGAATAGCTGTCGAGCGGACGTCCCTGCATTTCCTCGTCGAACCCGAGGCCGACGAGAATCCGCGCGGCGCGGGCCGGGGCGGTATAAGCGTCGATCGCGATCAGGCGTTCGTGGATTTCGCCGACGCGGTTGGGGTCCTGGCTCGTCTCGGCCTCGACCAGCAGTTCCGCGCGCTCGGTATCGGCGGCGAGAACCTGCTCGATCGGCGTGGTCGTCCCCGAGGGCGCTTCCTGCGCGATATAGCCGATGCGGGTGCCGCGCGGCATCTCGATCTCGCCGAGATCGGGTTCGAGCTGGCCGATCATGACCTTCATCAGCGTGGACTTGCCCGCGCCGTTGCGTCCGATCAGGCCGACGCGACTCTTCGGCGGCAAGGCCGCGCTCGCGCCGTCGAGAATGGCGCGCCCGCCGAGGCGCACCGTGATACTGTTGATGTTCAGCATGCGCGACCGCGTAGCAGAATGTTGCGCCGCACCCAAGGGTCTGTTCCGGGGGACGGCGCGTTGGTGGACATTCGCGGCCGACGGCCGGATGAAGCCCCTATGAGGACCGAACAATGAGCGTAGCGTTTCGCCGCGAGAGCGATGACGAACATCTCGAACCCAAGTTCGAGCGGCCGATCGCGCCGGGGCCCAATCTGGTCACCCCGCGCGGGCTCGCGCTGATCGATGCCCAGGTCGTGCGGCTCGATGCCGCGCTGGCGCAGGCCGCCGCGGAGGATCGGCCGGCCTTGCTGCGCGAGCAGCGGTATTGGCACACGCGCCAGACCACCGCGGAAGTCGTGCCGGCGCCCGAACCGGGAGAGATTGCGATCGGCAGCCGGGTCACGTTCCTGCTCGGGGGAAGCGAGCGGACGGTCGAGATCGTCGGCGGCGACGAAGCGGAGCCGGCGGAGGGCCGGATCGGCTTCCAGGCCCCGCTGGCGCGCGCCTTGATCGGCGCGGAGGTGGGCGAGTGTGTGGAATTCGGCGGGAAGGCCGATGCGATCGAGATCGTCCGGGTTCGCTGAGTCGCGCCCCATGCGGAGTTGGCGCAGCGTAAACGAAAATGCAGCCCGTGACGGGACCAGGTGCTGTTCGAACGGCGTGTTTACCCGTTCATCGGAATTTCACAGCTTGTCTCGTAATAGCTAGGTTTATTGGACAATTAGATACAATAGGTGTCGGTGATCCATGGTCATGGATGACTCGTCAAGGATCGTAACTTTACAAGGACGACAGGTAACCGTACGAATTGATGAGGTCGGGCTTCCCGAATAGTGCCACGCCGTCTGACGGATCACGATATCAATATCGTGTCTTGATAATGGCTAAGGGGTGGATGGGCATGATGGCAGGGGGCGAAAACAGTGTGCCAGCGTAACCTCACCGATCGCCACAAACGCATCACGGGCCTTATCGATGGTCTTGATTAAACAGCCGTATTTGTTGGTCCTCAATATCGAACTGGTGAAATGGGGCGGGCGCTACTGGGCGGAACCCCTGTGGCACAAGGACCTGATGCTGCATCTGGCCAATATCGATGCGTTGACCCTGCTGTGTCCGGTTCGCGAAGGTCCGCCGCCGCAAGACTGGCTTGCCTGCTCCGATTCTCGTCTTTCGATCGTGGGTGTCAGGCCGCTGGGCTATTCGAGCGTGTTGCGGATACCCCAGTTGGTCGCGGCGATCTGGAACGCGGTCGGTCGCCACGAGATCATTCATACCGGCGTGGCCGGCTGGCCGTTTCCGATCGGCTGGGTCGCGGTGCCGATCGCATGGCTTCGGCGCCGCTTTCTGGTCATCGTCGTCGAATCGAGCTTCTGGCGGGCCGCCTCCGGCAAAAGCAGCCCGTGGGCGCGTGCCAAGGCCGGCCTGTTCGAGACCATCAACCGGTTTTGCATCCGGCTGGCGTCGGCAAGCTTTTTCACGACGGAAGCCTATGCAACGGACCTCGGCCGTTCGGCGCATGGGTTCAAGACCGTTTCCCCAGCGAGCTGGATCGATGATTCCTCGATCCTGTCTCATGCAGCGATCACCGCGCGGGGAGTCCGGGCGGAGCAACGGTTGTTGTACGCTGGCCGCCTGACGGCGGAAAAGGGCGTGAACGTCCTGTTGCAAGCGATCGAGCGGAGCGACGCAGCGGTCGATATCATGGGCGATGGGGATCTGCGCGATGCCTGTCGGGCCGTCGCCGAGCGCCACCCCCAGCGAGTCCAGGTCCTCGCGCCAGTGCCATACGGACCGGCCTTCTACGAAACGCTCGATCGCTACGCAGCGGTCATCGTCCCCACCCTGTCCGACGAACAGCCGCGCATCATCGTCGATGCCTTTGCGCGCGGGGTTCCCGTCATTGCCTCCGCGACCTCGGGCAACGTCGGGTTCGTGACGCATCAGCGCTACGGCTGGATCGTCCAGCCCGATGATTGCGACCAGCTCGCCGAGACGATGACGCAAGCTATCGCCGATCCTTCTGCGGGGCTGACTTATGGGCTGAACGCGCGCGAGCGGATCGCGCCGCATACCCATAGCGCGATGCATGCGCGGCGCGCGGCCGATATCGCGCGGGAATTCACCCTGCGGCTTCCGTTCAAGCCGCAGCGCGCCCTGTAAGGCACCCTGTAAGGCGCTGTTACCGTGGCAGCGTGATCCGCGCGACCAGCCCGCCGCCGTCGCGGTTTTCGAGGGTGATGTCGCCGCCCGCATCGCGCACGATCGACCGCGCGAGCGCAAGGCCGAGGCCGATCCCCCCGGTCTCCCGATTGCGCGAGGTCTCCAGCCGGGTGAAGGCGTCGAACACGTCGCCGAACCGTTCGGGGGGAATGCCGGGGCCGCGATCACACACCGCGATGACCACCGATCGCGCAGAGCCGACCACCTTCACCTCGGCCGAACCGGCATATTTCAGCGCGTTCTCGATCAGGTTGCGCACCGCCCGGCGCATCAGTCCGGGCCGCAACCGCATCCGTAGCCGGGCGGCTTCCGCGAACACCACGTCGTTGCCGAGATCGCGGAAATCCTCGACCACGGCGTCCACCAGCGCGGCGAGATCGACCTCGGTCGGCGGTTCGCTCGGGCGCCCGAGCCGCGCGAGCGAGAGGATGTCGTCGAGCGTGCTGTTCATCTCCGCGATCGTCTCGGCCATCTTCTCGCGGTCGGTATCGTCCTCGACCGACTCGATCCGGACGCGCAGCGCGGCGAGCGGGGTGCGCAGGTCATGCCCGATCGCCCCCAGCATCCGGTCCTTTTCGTCGAGCATCGCCGTTACGCGGAGCCGGAGCGCGTTGAACGCGGTGATGGTGTCGCGCACGTCCTGCGGCCCCCCTTCGGCGACCGGCACGTCAATTTCGCCCGGGACGAAGCGGCGTGCCGCCTCGGCAAGGCTGCGCAACGGGCGCGAGATCCGCCGGCCGGCCCACAACAGGGGGACCAGCACGATCGCGTACAAAATCAGGGTTTGGGCAACCAGACGCGAGATGATCGAGGATTCGCTGCGGGACCAGGGCAGGCTCAGCACGAGCCAGCGATGGTCGGTCCGCTCGACCGCGACGACCAGCTCGCCCCCTTCGCGCAGCAGCCGCTCCACCCGCGCCTGGCTGACATAGCGCAGCCGCGGATCGTCCTTGGTGATGGGCAGAACCTGCGTTTCGATCCGCTGCGGCTTGAGCCCAGCCTCGATCAACGCCGCATGCAGCGCCTCCTCGACCTCGCCGACGCGGTCTTGTCCCTGCGCGATCGGCGAGCGGGGGACGAGGCGAATGCGCCGGTTGTGGTCGTTCGGGGGACGACCCGCCGCGATCCGTTCCTCGGCGTCGACGATCCGCGTCACCACCGGGCCGGTCGCCTGGTCGAGCCGCGCCTGGCGGCGCTGCTGCAGCAGCAGGGTGAAATTGATCGCCTGCGCAATGAACAGCGCGACCGCGATCAGCAACGCCATCTGCCCCGATAGGCTGCGGGGCAGGAGCTTCAAAGCCGCGTCACCTCGGCGGCGAGCGTATAGCCACCGCCCCACACCGTCTTGATCAGGTCTGGCGCCTTGGGGTCGGCTTCGATCTTGCGGCGCAGGCGGCTGACCTGATTGTCGATCGCGCGGTCGAACGCGGCGGCCTCGCGGCCCTGCGTCAGGTCGAGCAGCTGGTCGCGCGTCAGCACCTGGCGCGGGCGCGTGACGAGCGCGTGGAGGAGGTTGTACTCGCCGGTCGACAGCGGCACCGACACGCCGTCGCGGTCGACCAGCGTGCGCTCGCCCGACTTGAGCACCCAGCCGGCGAAGGCGAACGAGCCCGCCTCGGGTGCGTGCTGGCGCGTCCCCCCGGCAGCGGCGCGGCGGAGGATCACCTTGACCCGCGCCGCGAGTTCGCGCGGCGAGAAGGGCTTCACGACATAATCGTCCGCGCCCATCTCGAGCCCGACGATCCGGTCGGTCTCCTCGGTCCGCGCGGTGAGCAGGATGACCGGGATCTCGCCCGATTCCCGGATATGGCGCGTCAGGCTCAGGCCGTCCTCGCCCGGCATCATGATGTCGAGGATGACGAGGTCGATCGCATAGGCGTTCATCCGCGCGCGCGCGCCTTCGGCGTCGCCCGCCTGCGTGACGCGAAAGCCCTGTCGCGTCAGATATTGGGCGAGCGGTTCGCGGATCGAGCGCTCGTCGTCGACCAGCAACAGGTGCGGCGTATCTCCCATGGGGTCGGGGTTTAGCATGATGCTCCGCTCAGGGAAGGGAGGGCCGGGCGAGCGGGGGAACTCGCCCGGCGACCGGGCCGCGGGGTTACTGGCCCGGTTTGGTGGAAGGGGGCGACTGCGACGGCGCTTGCGCCGGCGGCGGTGCGATCGCATCGGCCGGGTCGGATCGGCCACCGCGCTGCATCATGCTGCGCGCACGATCCATCCACGCCTTCATTTCGTCCGGCGTGATCATGCCGTCGCGATTGGCGTCGATCCGGTCGAAACGGTTGCCGGCCTGCACCAGATATTCGGATCGCGACAGTTTGCCGTCGTGGTCCGCGTCCGCACGGCCCATCATCCGGCCGCCGGGGCCGGTCATCTCGTCGGCAGTGAGGAACCCGTCGTGATTGAGGTCGAGCCGGTCGAAGCGCTGGCTCGCCTGCGCATCCGCCTCGGCGCGCGAGATCTTGCCATCGCCGTTGGTATCGGCGCGCATCATGCCCGCCATCGGTCCGCCGCCGGGGGGCGGCGCGCCGCGCGGCGCCATCTGGCCGACGGCGGACGGGTCCTGCTGGGCGCTCGCCGCGAAGGGGACGGCGACCAGAAGCGCGCTCGCCATGAGAAGCATCTTGTGCATTGCCGGTTCCTCCCAGGGCGGGCCGCCCGCCGCATCGTCGTTGGACGCTATCGACCCTAGCTGTGCCCCAGCTATGTCGACAATCCGCCAAACTGTATCAAAGTGTCGCGAGGGGCGGGAGCGTGGGCAATCCGTCGCCCCGGGGGAAGGCCGGGCCCCTGCGAAAGTTGAGTTAGGGGCTCGTCATCTGCTGTTTTCCCGCGAAGGCGGGAACCCAGAGCCGAGCAGAACAACGGCTTGCAGTTCTCGCGACTCCTGGACTCCCGCCTTCGCGGGGAGAACAGCGAGGGTTTCGCACAGTCTTGTGCAGGGCCTGGGTAACGTCGCACTTGCGTCAGCCGAAGATCGCGACGCTCTGCATCGCCTGCGCCACCGGCTCGCCATCGGCGTTCCACAGCAGCATCGTCTGGCTCGACCCGCCCTCGACCGCATGATCCGAGCGCGCGGACAGCAGCCACCAGCCATCGGTGGTGCGCGGCGTGGGGATGAGCAGGTTGACGATCCAGGTGAGCGAACTCAGCGGCACGAAATCCTTGCCGAACAGCTTGAACGCGGCGGGGGGCAGCGCATCGCCGATCGCCATCACCTCGACCATCGGGTCGATCGCGCCGGTGCCGCGCAGCCGTGCCCAGCGCAGCCATTCGGCCTCGCCGAGCGGCCGCTCGCCATCCTGCTTGAGGTCGAGGAAATTGAAGTTGCCGGTGAAGAAGTCGTCCGGGCCGGTGTAGAGTTTCGCATCGGCGGCAGGCGGCAGCAGCGGCTTGCGCAGGCCCCCCTGCAGATCGACTCGCGAGGGATGGCCGCCCATGAAAACGAACATCGCGCGATAGCCCAGCCCGGCGTCGGCGGTGATGTCGACCTGGATGAACGCCGCGGTGCGCCCGCGGCGCAGCTTGGTGGCGGTGACGGTGATCTCGCCCGCGAGCGGCCCGATGAACGACACCTGCGCCGAGCGCAGCGGAGGCAGGTCGGGCTCGATCCCCTGTGCGGCATGGAGCGCGAGCGCGCTCGACAGGCCACCATAAGCGGTGCGGCCCTGCAGCCAGTCGGTCGGCACGGTCGCGCGGAAGCCGTTCGCGATCGGAGTCGCCGCGGCAAGGATGTCGGCGATCGGCGTCATGCCGGAAGCCGCTCGCGCAATTCGCGCTTGAGCACCTTGCCGATCGTGCTGCGCGGCAGTTCGTCGATCGCGTGGAGCGCGGAGAGCCGCTGCGTCTTGCCGAGCCGGGCGTTGGTCCATTCGAGGATCTCGGCGACGCTCGCATCGACCCCGGTGTGCGGCACGTAGAAACCGACCGGGGTTTCGCCCCACGCCTCGGACGGGACGCCGATCACGCTGCAATCGGCGACCGCGGGATGCTGCGCCAGCACCGCCTCCAGGTCGGTCGGATAGATGTTGAACCCGCCCGAGATGATCAGGTCCTTCTTGCGGTCGAGCAGCGTCAGGAAGCCGTCCTCGTCGAACCGCCCGACATCGCCGTGCCGGATGTAACGGTTGCCCTCAGCATCGAACCATTCCGCCGCCGCGGTCGCTTCGCTGCGGCCGTGATAGCCGGTCATCATCGCGGGCGAGCGGCCGACGACTTCGCCCGTCTCGCCTTGCGGCACTTCACGGCCGTCGTCGTCGATCAGCCGGATGTCATGCCCTTCGATCGGGCGGCCGACGGTATGAAGCTTGTCGGGATGGGCATTGGCGACGAGCAGGCAGGTGCCGCCGCCTTCGGTCATGCCGTAATATTCGACCAGCAACCCGGGCCAGCGCGCGACCACGTCGGCCTTGAGGGCGGCGGAGAAGGGCGCGCTGGTCGACGTCTTGAAGACGAAGCGCGACAGGTCGAACCGGTCGAAGTCGGGGAGCGCCATGATGCGGCTGTATTGCACCGGCACGAGCATCGTGTGCGTCGCATGGTGACGCTCGGCGAGCTGGAGATAGCCGCGCGCATCGAACTTCTTCATCAGCACCACCGTCCCGCCCCAGCCCAATGTCGGCAGGAAGCTGACCAGTGTGGTGTTGGAATAGAGCGGGGTCGCGATCATCGTCACGGCTTGCGCGAACCCGGCGGCCTCGTTGCGGTTGATGTGGGCCCAGCGCATCGCGTGGCTCTGGACGATGCCCTTGGGGGTGCCGGTGGTGCCCGAGGAATAGATGATGTTGAACGGGTCCTGCGGGGCGATCTCGACCGGCTGCGGGCGGGCACCTTCGGGGGCGATCCAGTGGCCGAGCGACTTGAGGTGGACGAGCTTGCCGGGGATACGATGCCCGCCGAGCGCGGCGGCGGAGTCGGCGTCGATGAAGGTGATCGGCGCTGCGCAATCCGTGATCATCGCGACGATCGAGTCGGGTGTGGACGACGGCGCGATCGGCGTGGCGACGCAGCCGGCGCGCAGCGCGCCGAGGAACACCGCGGCATAATCGATACTGGCGAGGCCGACGATCGCCACTGACTCGCCCTGGCGGACGCCGTCCCGCTGCAGCGCCGCCGCGATCCGGTCCATCAGCGCGTCGAGCGCGGCATAGTCGATCTCCCCGCCGGCCTCGGCGAGCGCGACCTTCTCAGGCTGCTCCAGCGCGTGCTGGCGGATCAGATCGGGGAGGGTGGCGAAGTCGCTGGCGAGGAGGGTAGCGGCGGTCATGAAGCCTCGTTTGGGAATCCGGATGTTCGAGATTGCTAGGGGAGAAGAGGGTCGAACGCCATACGGGACGTTCGAAAGGGCATGTGCGCGCACCGGTTCCGCGTCGGAGCGCCCCACCTGCCGTTCGGGCTGAGCGAAGTCGAAGCCCCTTGCGCAGCGCGGGCCCTTCGACTTCGCTCAGGGCGAACGGAAGTGGGAAAGGCGCGAGCCTAGCGCGTCGCGGCGGTCTGTCCGAACAGGATCTTCTTCGCTTCCTCGGTCATCGGCTTCTGTTCGCTGATCTCGGCCCCCTTGGCGTAGGCCGTGACGGTCGCCGGCCGCGCGGCGATTGCCTCGAACCAGCGTTTCACATTGGGGAAGTCCTCGAGGCGCTGGCCCTGCCGTTCATACGGGACGATCCACGGATAGGCCGCCATGTCGGCGATCGAATAGGTCCCCGTGATGAAATCGCGCCCCTCCAGCCGCCGGTCGAGTACGCCGTACAAGCGGTTGGTTTCCTTGACGTAGCGATCGATCGCATAGGGGATCTTCTCGGGCGCATAGCCGCTGAAATGATGGTTCTGCCCGAGCATCGGCCCGAGCCCGCCCATCTGCCACATCAGCCATTGCACCGTCTCGGTCCGCCCGCGCAGGTCGGCGGGGATGAACTTGGCGTATTTGTCCGCGAGGTACAGCAGGATCGCGCCGGACTCGAAAATCGCGATCGGTTCGCCGCCATCCGCCGGCGCGTGATCGACGATCGCGGGCATCCGGTTGTTGGGGGCGATCTTCAGGAAGTCGGGCTGGAATTGCTCGCCCGTCCCGATGTTGACCGGCAGGATCCGGTATTCGACCCCGGCTTCCTCGAGGAACAGCGTGATCTTGTGGCCATTGGGGGTAGGCCAGTAATGCAGGTCGATCATGCGCGCGGGCTCCTGTTGGTGTCGGTCGGGAGATGGGGAAGCGGTCAGGCCTCCGCAATCGTGCCGGGTGCGGCCGGGACACGGTCGAGCACTTTCCACACCACGATGATCAGCGCGAGAAACGCGAGCCCCGCGGCGAGCAGGAACGCCGCGCCGACAAAGCCGTGGGTCACTCCGGCGGCAAGAACCTGGGTCATCAGCAAGGGGCTGATGATCGTCGCGACGCTATTGAGACTGCCCATCCCGCCCTGCAACGCACCCTGCCGCTCGGGCCCGGCCATCCGCGACAGCAACCCGTTGACGGCGGGGCCGACGAACCCCGACAGCGCCGCGATCGGCATGATCGCATAGGCCTGCCACCCCGCGGCGATGAACGCGAAGAGGACGAAGCCCAGCGCATCCGCCGCCAGTCCGATCACCAGCGCGCGCCGGTCGCCGATCCGCGCGATCACCGGGCCGACCACCGCCGCCTGCATCACCGCCATGACGAGGCCGATATAGGCGAGGCTCCATCCGATCGCGCTCGGGCTCCACTGGAAGCGGATCGTTGCCCAGAATGCCCAGGTCGCGGGATAGACCATATGCGAGAGCTGGTAGAAGAAGCACGCCGCGATCAGGGGGGCGGCGATGCGGATCGCGAACAGCGGCTTGAACGCGCCGACGATATGCGCGTCGCGCCAGTGGAACGCGCGGCGGTTCTCGCGCGCGTGCGTCTCGGGCATCGCGACCGCCATCACCGCGGCATTGCCGAGCGCGAGCAGCGCCGCCGCGATGAACGGCGCGCGCGGGCCGAACCCTGCCAGCAGCCCGCCGATCGCGGGACCGATGACGAAGCCGATCCCGAACGCGGCGCTGATATAGCCGAAGGCGGCGCTGCGGCGCTCGGGCGGGGTCACATCGGCGATCACCGAACCGGCGGGGCCATAGACCGCACCCGCGATTCCCGCGACGATCCGTCCGACGAACAACCACGCAAGCGTCGGCGCGACCGCCATCAGCGCATAATCGATGCCGAACGCCAGCATCGACGCGATCAGCACCGGGCGGCGGCCATAGCGATCGCTGAAATTGCCGAGCACCGGCCCCGCGACGAATTGCGCGAGCGCGAAGGCGACGAGCATGTAGCCGGCCACCCGTGTGGCGGCTTCGAGATCGATATGTCCGAGATGCCGGAGGAGTGTCGGGAATACCGGCATGACGATGCCGAAGCCGATCGTGTCGATCAACACGGCGGCGAGAACGATCGGCATGGCGCGACTGGTCGATGGCATTGGACTGTCCCCCCCCCCGGGACGGGGAGTTTACGCGAGAATATCTGAAGCGCGACCTGTTTTCAGGATGGGGCGCGGGACCGTGCCGCGCCCTTTGGAAACCGCGCAACATTTCCGTTCGCCCTGAGCGAAGTCGAAGGGCTGCTCGTTCAGAAAGCGAAGCTCTCTGGGGAGAGGGGCTTCGACTTCGCTCAGCCCGAACGGCGGTCAGCGAGGTCCTTTCATCAAAGACCGAGAGTGCCGGGCGTGCCGTCTTTGCGCTTCCAATTCGCCCCGATCTATGGCATCGCGCCGCCATACCCGATCTTCAGTTTTCAGAAGCAAGGACAGGTTTCATGGCAACCGCGCCCGAACTCGACACTCCAGCGACTGCGCTCGACGCGTTCCGCGAAGAGGCGCGCGCGTGGCTTGCCGAACATTTTCCGCCCGCGCTCAAGGGCAAGGACAATGCGATGTCCGCGCTCGAAGGCCCGAGCGATCCCTCCGCCGATGAAATCGCGTGGCAGAAGGCGATGGGCGAGAAGGGCTGGGGCGTCCCCGGCTGGCCCGCGGCCTATGGCGGTGGTGGCTTGAGCAAGCCCGAGATTAGGGTGCTGCAGGAGGAAATGGCGCGGATCGGCGCGTGGAACCCGATCGGCGGGATGGGCGTGATGATGTTCGGGCCGACGCTGCTCGAATATGGCAGCGAGGACCAGAAGCGCGAGCATATTCCCGCGATCGCCAAGGGGGAAGTCCGCTGGTGCCAGGGGTATAGCGAGCCCAATGCCGGGTCCGATCTCGCCAACGTCCAGACCTTCGCCGAGGACAAGGGCGATCACTACCTCGTCAACGGGCAGAAGACCTGGACCAGCGGCGGGCAATGGGCGGACAAATGCTTCGCGCTGGTCCGGACCGACAAGAGCCAGAAGCATGGCGGGATCAGCTTCCTGCTGCTCGACATGACCGCCGAGGGCGTCGACGTGAAGCCGATCCGGATGATCTCGGGCCAGTCGCCGTTCTGCGAGACCTTCTTCACCGACGTGATGGTGCCCAAGGGCAATCTCGTCGGACGCGAGGGGCAGGGCTGGGAAATCGGCACGCGGCTGCTCCAGCACGAACGCTCGAGCCTGTCGGGCGGCGGTTCGGCGTCGCGGCTGTTCGCGGGCAAGCCGGTCAACGCGCTCGCCAAGGACTATCGCGGGACCGACGCCGAGGGGCGCGTCAACGACAGCGACCTGCGGATGCGGATCGTGCGGCACGAGATGGACGCGCGCGCCTTCGCGCTGACGCTGCGCCGCGCGGCGCTCGAGGCAAAGTCGAACCAGGGGCCGTCGGCCGCGACCTCGATCATGAAGAACGTCGGCGCGCGGATTACCCAGGACCGCGCCGAATTGTCGATCGAGATCATGGGCATGGCCGGGCTCGGCTGGGAAGGCGACGGCTTTACCGACGCGGAGCTCGAACAGACCCGCACCTGGCTGTGGGGCAAGGCCGTGTCGATCTACGGCGGCTCGACCGAGATCCAGAACAACGTGATTTCCAAGCGCATCCTCGGGATGCTGGATCACCAGTAAATTCAGTTAGGCGGCCGCGACGCTGCGGCGCGCCGGAGAGGGGCGGGGTGAAGGATGGCTGAAGCCATTCTCCCCCGTTTTCTTGCCAACATCATCGGGGGATAGCGACATGGCCGTACTCAACGACGAACAGACGATGCTGCGCGACATGGTGCGCGAATGGGCGGACAATGAATCGCCCGTCTCCGCCTTCCGCAAGATGCGCGCCGCCGCGCCAGCCGAGAAATACGACCCGGCCGCCTGGTCCGCGCTGGCGGAAATGGGGCTCGGCGGGATCGTGATTCCCGAGGCGTTCGGCGGGACCGGCTTCGGCTACCTGTCGCTCGGGATCGTGCTCGAACAGCTCGGGCGCAACCTCGCCGCGTCGCCGCTCGCGGCCAGCGCGGCAGCCGCCACCGCGATCGTGCTGGGCGGGTCGGAGTCCGCGCGGGCGGAATGGTTGCCCCGGATCGCCGCGGGAGAGGTGGTTGCCACGCTCGCGATCGACGAAGGCCCAACGCACGACCCGGCATCGATCGCCACGCATGTGGTCGACGGCAAGCTGACGGGCACCAAGGCCTTCGTCGCAGAAGGCGACAGCGCCACGCTGTTCGTCGTCGCCGCGACCGACGGGTTGTACCTCGTTTCGGGGGACGAAGGGGTGACGCGCCATTCCCGCGCCATGGCGGATTCGCGCAGCCATGCCGAAGTGCGCTTCACCAACGCACCCGCTGAACGGCTCGGCGACCGGGCGCTGACCGCACAGGTGGTCGACCGCGCGACGGCGATCGTGTGCGCGGAAATGCTGGGCATGGCGGAGCAGGCGTTTCACACGACCAACGATTACCTGAAGACGCGGGTCCAGTTCGGACAGCAACTGTCGACCTTCCAGGCGCTCCAGCACCGCATGGCGAAGCTGTTCACCGAACTGGAGCTGATGCGATCGGCTGTGGAAGGGGCGCTGGAAGCGATCGATGCCGGGCGCTCGGATCTCGACCAGTCGGTGAGCCTCGCCAAGGCGATCGCGAGCGACACGCTCAACCTGATGAGTCGCGAGATGATCCAGTTACACGGCGGCATCGGCATGACCGACGATTATGACGCCGGTTTCTACATCAAGCGGTCGCGCGTGCTGGAATCGATGTGGGGCAATGCCGCCTACCACCGCGAACGGTTCGCGCGGCTCAACGGCTATTGACCCACGGCTCATCCGTTTGGACGACGGATCCTCGACACTATGGTTTAGAAAATACGTTCTGGCCGCACCGGGCGCATTCTCATTATGTCTTTTGTGCAACAGCAACGTCACGCTCCGTCAATTAGCAGAATCCGATGCTTGACGGGAGTCTGTTGTCAGGGCATTCGAGGATAGGGTACGGAGCCGATCAGCGCTCCGGCCCGGGGAGAGATAAAGATGCCCAACAAGCGGTATTTGGTGGCGTGTGCGCTTTCGGCTCTGGCAATCGGTACGGCTAACCCCGTTCTTGCCCAGCAAGCGACCCCACCAGCCCAAACGCCTTCGCCAGCCCCGGCGGCAGACACCGGCGGCAGCCAGGACGACGCCGGTCAGGACATCATCGTCACCGCGCAGGGCCGTTCGCAGCTGCTCGCCAATGTCCCGGTCGCGGTGTCCGCCGTGTCCTCGGCCTCGCTCGCCAACTCGGGCGCCAACGACATCCGCCAGCTGAGCCAGCTCGCCCCGTCGCTGCTGGTGTCCTCCACCGGATCGGAAGCGAACGGTTCGCCCCGTATTCGCGGCATCGGTACGGTCGGTGACAACCCCGGGCTGGAAAGCTCGGTCGCGGTTTTCGTCGACGGCGTGTATCGGTCGCGCGCGGGCATCGGGCTCAACGAACTCGGCGAGATCGACCGGGTCGAAGTGTTGCGGGGACCACAGGGAACGCTGGGCGGCCGCAATGCATCCGCGGGCGTGATCAACGTCTTTTCGAAGAAGCCGAGCTTCACCTTCGGCGCGAACGGCGAGGCGACCTACGGCAACTACAATTATTATCGTCTGGCGGGCGCGGTCAACGTGCCGCTGACGCAGACGATCGCCGCCCGGCTCGACGCGGTATATGTCAAGCGCGACGGCTTCTATTACGACACCACCAACAAGACCGACATCAACAACCGCGACCGCTACTTCATCCGCGGGCAGATCCTGTATCAACCCAGCGCGGATTTCTCGCTGCGGCTGATCGGCGACTATACGCATCGCAACGAGAAGTGCTGCGCCGCGATCTACGTCGACAATTCGGTCAACCAGTTCGTCGGCAATCTGAACAACCCGCAGACGCCGCTGTCGCCGACGAACGCAAACGGCAACAACATCATCAACGTGCTGCGCGATCTGGGCCAGCCGCTCGCCAAGCTGACCAACGCGGGATACGACCGCAACGTGAGCGTCAGCCCCGGGCGCAGTTTCGCCGGCATCACGACCGACAAGGGGATCTCGGGCCAGATCGACTGGCGTCTCGGCGGGATCAACCTGACGTCGATCACGGCGTATCGCGAATATAAGAGCGATCAGGGATCGGACACCGACTATAGCTCGGTGGACATCCTGTACCGTGCCGCCAACGGCGGTTCGCTGCGCCAGTTCAAGACCTTCACGCAGGAATTGCGCCTGCAGGGCAATCTGTTCGACAACAAGCTCGACTGGCTGGTCGGCGGCTATTTCGCGAACGAAGACCTGACCGTGACCGACAATTTGCGGTTCGGCAGCCAATATGGGCGCTTCGCGACCTGCCGGATCGTTTCCGGCGGGGGCTTGGCGGCGCTGTATTCGCCGACGTCGCCCGGTTGCCTTGGCGCGCGCCCGCTGGCGTTCGGCGCCGCGTCGCCGCTGATCTATGCGGCGTTCGACCGGCTCGACAGCATCAACGACAAGGGCTCGACGCTCGACCGCTATACCCAGAACAGCCGCAATTTCGCGATCTTCACGCACAACATCTTTCACCTGACCGACCGGCTCGATGTCACGCTCGGGGTACGCTACACCAACGAAACCAAGAAGTTCGCGGCGACCTTCGGCAATGACAATACGGCGTGCGTCGCCAATGAGGCCGCGCTGACGCCGTTCCTCAGCAACGCCGGGCTGGCCGCCGTGGCCGGTGGCCTGATCGGCCTGTCGTGCCAAGGCAATTCCACCGCCGAGCTGAACGGCGTGTCGATCAACAGCAAGCGTCACGAGGACCGGTTCAGCGGCACGGGCATCCTGTCGTGGCGGCCGTTCGACCACATGTTGCTCTACGGCAGCTATTCGCGCGGCTACAAAGCGGGCGGCTTCAACCTCGATCGGTCGGCGCTCAAGAACCCGATCCAGCTGTTCAACGGCGTCCCGACGACGACGTTCGCCGCGGTGGGTGGTGCCCAGGCGCTGGTCAACAACCTGCAGTTCGATCCCGAGACGGTGACGTCCTACGAAGTCGGCGCGAAATACGGGACCGGTCCGTTCACGCTGTCGGCGGCGGCGTTCCGTCAGGAATTCAGCAATTTCCAGCTGAACACGTTCAACGGCACGGTGTTCCTGGTACAGAACATTAACGGGTGCACCAGCAGCCTCAACGGCGGGGATCGGGATCTCAGCGCAGCCACGGGTCAGTGTTCCAGTGGCAGCGTAGGGTACGGTGTCCTGTCGCAGGGTGTCGAGCTCGAGGCGGCGCTGGTCCCGATGCGCGATTTCCGCGTCAATCTGGGCTTCACTTACCAGTCGACGAAGTATCGCAACAATCTGGTCGGCAACAGCAGCGGCGCGCCGCTCGACCCGGCCTTGCGCGTGCTGCCGGGCAAGAACCTGTCGAACGCACCCGAAGTCGTGGTGACCAGCTCGGTCGCCTGGACGCCGAGCCTTGGCAGCAACGGACTGTCGGCGCTGTTCTACATCGATAGCCGCCTGTCGGGCGACTATAACACCGGTTCCGACCTGTTCCCGCAGAAGGCGCAGGACAGTTTCGCGGTGTTCAACGCGCGCGTCGGCATCCGTGGTCGCGACCAGCGCTGGGCGATCGAGCTGTGGGGCCAGAACATCTTCAACAAGAACTACACGCAGGTCGCGTTCAACTCGCCCTTCCAGGCGGGAACGACCAGCGCGCCGTTCGTCGATCCGCAATATCCCGGCGGCCGCCAGATCTTCTCGCAATATCTGGCCGAGCCACGCACCTATGGCGTGACGCTGCGGGGCAAGTTCTGATCGCGTAACGCGACGTTTCCGGCGACAGTATTTCGCCCACCTCAAGCCGCTGCCTGGCGTAAGCCCCGGGTAGCGGCTTTTTCATGGATGGCATCACCCGTCCGCTGCCCTATGGTCGAGCGATGCCTAAGCGTACCCCTAGCAGCACGACCAAGGGTCTTCCGACCCCTGAACAGATCCTCGATTTCATCGCGACATCGGACACGCCCGCGGGCAAGCGCGAGATCGCGCGTGCCTTCGGCCTGACCGCGCAGGACAAGATCCTGCTCAAGGCGTTGCTCAAGGACATGGCCGACGAAGGCCTGATCGACAGCGCCCCCGGCCGTGCGTTCCACAAGATGGGTGGCGTGCCGAAGGTGACCGTCTTGCGCATCGTCGATGCCGATGACGGCGGCAATGTCTGGGCCGTGCCCGAGCGGTGGGAAGCCGATACACCCGCGCCGAAGCTGCGGGTCCGCGAGCGCAAGCGCGGCGCGCTCGGCGTCGGGGACCGCGTGCTGGCCCGCACCGAGGAGGCGGGGCAGGGCTGGATCGCGCATCCCATGAAGACCTTGCCGCGCGGCGAGGACCTCGTGCTCGGCGTGCTGCGGCAGGAACCCGGCGGCATGTGGCTGCAAGGCGTCGAAAAGAAGGAGCGCCACGAATTCGCGGTGTCGGATGCAGGCGGCGCGCAGGCGGGCGATCTCGTCCTTGCCGAACGGGCCGGGCGGCCGCCCCGCATCACCGTGCGGGTGACCCAGGTGCTGGGCGATCCGTTCGCCCCGCGGAGCTTTTCGCTGATCGCGATCCACAAGCTCGGCATCCCGGACGTGTTCTCGACGGAGACGCTCGAGGAAGCCGTTCGCGTCGCCGCGCAGCCGCTCGGCGCGGATCGCGAGGACCTGCGCGCCCTGCCGATCGTCGCGATCGATCCGGCGGATGCGCGCGACCATGACGATGCGGTGTGGGCGGCGCCGGACGACGATCCCGGCAACGCCGGCGGCTGGAAGGCGATCGTCGCGATCGCCGACGTGTCCTTCTACGTTCGCCCCGGCTCGGCGCTCGATCGCGAGGCGCGCCGACGCGGCAACAGCGTCTATTTCCCGGATCGCGTCGTGCCGATGCTGCCCGAGAGCCTGTCGGCGGAAATGTGCTCGCTGAAAGAGGGCGTCGATCGCGCGGCGTTGGCCTGCCATCTGCGGATCGGCAAGGACGGCACGCTCAAGAGCTTTCACTTTACCCGCGCGGTGGTGCGGATCGCGGCCAACCTGGCGTATGAGGATGCGCAGGCGATGGTGGATGCGCACAACGCCCAGCCCTCTGCGGGCGGGGTTGGGGACACCCAAAAACCCCTCCCCGTCAGGGGCGGGGTTGGGGGTGGGGCCGTGCCTGCCGCCGACGATGTGTCTGCTGGACTGCCCCACCCCAACCCCTCCCCTGAAGGGGAGGGGCTACGGGACGGTTTTGGCGTTGATCCCATCCTCGCGGCGCTTCTTCCCCTGTGGGAGTGCTGGCGCGCGCTCAACACGGCGCGCGAGGCGCGGGCGCCGCTCGATCTCGATCTCCCCGAACGCCGCGTCGTGCTCGACGAGAAAGGCCGGATCCTCTCGGTGAGCCCACGCGAACGGCTCGACGCGCACAAGCTGATCGAGGATTACATGATCGCCGCCAACGTCGCGGCCGCCAAGGCGCTCGAGGCGAAGAAGGCGCCGGTCATGTACCGCGTCCACGAACAGCCGAGCCGCGAGAAGATCGTCGCGCTCAAGGACTATCTCAAGACCTTCGGGATCGATTTCGCGCTCGGCCAGGTGATCCAGCCGCGCACGTTCAACCACATCCTCGCCAAGGTCGTCGATGAAGACGTGCGGCCGCAGATCATGGAACAGGTGCTGCGGACCCAGACGCAGGCCTATTATGCCCCGGCCAACCTCGGCCATTTCGGGCTGGCGCTCGGGAGCTACGGGCATTTCACCTCGCCGATCCGGCGCTATGCCGATCTGCTCGTCCATCGTTCGCTGGTTGCCGCGTACACGCTCGGCGCGGGCGGCCTGACCGAAGGCGAGGCCGCGGGCATGGACCGCATCGGCCAGTCGATCTC
The DNA here is from genome assembly GCF_022662475.1 of Sphingomonas sp. TREG-RG-20F-R18-01. GTDB lineage: Bacteria > Pseudomonadota > Alphaproteobacteria > Sphingomonadales > Sphingomonadaceae > Sphingomonas. The sequence continues at coordinate 49,656 of NZ_JAKNQQ010000010.1, read as the reverse complement.
GCAATTCGAACGCCGCGCGATGGAGGCCGAGCGCGATACGATCGACCGCTATGTCGCCGCGTTCCTGGCGGAGAAGGTCGGCGAGGTGCTCGAGACGCGGATCACCGGTGTCACCAACTTCGGGTTCTTCGCGACCGTCGATGGCATCGGGGGCGACGGCTTGATGCCCGTGCGCGATATCGGGGGCGAATATTTCCGGTTTGACGAGGCGGCGCGCACGCTCACCGGCGAACAGAGCGGGACGGTCTATGCCAGTGGGCAGAAACTCCCGCTTCGCCTGGCCGAGGCGAATCCGGTGTCCGGGGCGCTCCGCTTCGAGATGGTCGAGGGGCGGGGCGCTTCGCCCGACCGGCCCGAGCGCGGCAGGGGCGCTGGCAAGCCCGCGCCCCGCGTGCTCAAACGGCGGGGTCGGCCTGCAAACATTCGCCATCAGGGGAAGAAACGCTAGCCCGCCGGCGCGACGCGATGCCGGGTCGGCGTCGGGTCGCGGCGCGGAATCCCTCGCCGAACCGCGGTCAGCGTCCGGACACGTCTATAATGGGTCATGACCATTGGCTGTGAAGCCGTGAAACGAGGACGATCACGTGTCGGCAGCCCGCAGGGCGATGTCCGGGGACGACCGCATCGTGCTGATGCGACACCCGAAAAAGCGGCTCGCGCCCGCCCGGCGGGATGTCGTGCAAGCCCGCTGGCTTCGCCATTTCGACCTGGTGGAGCGGTTGGCCGACATCGGGTCCTGGCGGCTGGATCTCGCGACCGCCGAGATGGAGTGGACCCGGCAAGCGCGGATCGTGTTTGGCGTCGATCCGGCGGCCGCGATGCCGACGTGGGACAGGTTCCTGAACTTCTATCCGTTCAACGACCGCATGGTGTTGATGCAGGCGATCGACCGCGCGATCGAAACGGGGCAGCCCTATGAGGTCGAAACCGACATCATTACGGAGGACGGACGGCGACGGCGCTTTCGCAACGTCGGGGAAGTGGACGGGCCGGACGGCGAAGCCCGATGCCTGGTCGGAGTGTGCCAGGACGTCACGGCGCAATATGAAATCGAGCGTGCCCTGGAGCGGAGCGCGCTGATCGACGATCTCACTGGTATTGCCAATCGCGCCGCGCTCAATCGTTTCCTGAACGAGCGTTTCGAAAACCGTTCGACCGAGGACGGGCTTGCCGTCGTTCTGCTCGACCTCGATAATTTCAAACGGGTCAACGACACGTACGGACACCAGGCGGGAGACCAGGTGCTGCAGCGCACCGCCGACATCCTCGCGAGCCATGCCGATCGCATCGGCTTTGTCGCGCGCCCGGGCGGTGACGAGTTCGTGCTCGCGATCACGGATCGAGACGCGTTGGGGCGGCTACGGGCGTTGCTGGCGACGTTGCTGACCGCGCTGACGTTTCCGGTGACCGGCGCGGCGGGGGCGATCGTGGTGCGTGCGACCATCGGGGCGTGCGTGCTCGATCAGGGCATTACGTCGCGCAGCGATATCCTGCGTCGTGCCGACCTGTCGCTGTACAACGCAAAATCGCTGGGGAAGGGGCGGGCGATGGTGTCCGGCGACCTGCGACCGATCTTGCCGTCGGCGGACTGATCCTCGCCCGGCGCATTTCGCATGCCGTGGGCGGCCAACGCCGCACGGACAGGGCTACCGCGGCTTAGCCCGCGCCATGGATGACACTCTGCCGCCGGATGGACGCGCTGAGAACGCGCCGTGCCGAGGTCCGCGAGGCTGATCCGCTCGCCCCGTATTCCTGCATGGACATCCCAGTAAGAATCAAGGAAAGGCCAGCCGGTTTGCGAAGCAAATCTTGCTGGGGGCAATACTAATGACGGACATGCGCTGGGTAGCTGAGTCGCAGCCAAGTCTTGTCCGCTATCGTGCCCGGGGATGAACATTTCACCATTCCCTTCCTCCACACCTGGACACTCGGCGTTGAGGAGCGATTCTACGTCCTGTTTCCGGTCGTAGGGATCGCGGTGCGTCCGCCCGGGCGGGCCTTGTCCCTGGTAGCAGCCCCCTTGCGATCACCCCACCCGGAAGACAAGCCCGGCCCGGGCCTGCAGCCGGTCCGCGAGACCGCGCCCCAGCAACGCGCCCGGCGTCCAGATGCCGCCAGCGCCGCCCGCCTCTTCCACCAGGCAGAGCGCGGTCTCTGCGATCATCTTGCTGGTCGATCCATAGCCCGGATCCTTGTCGCCGGTGACGACGCAGTCGATCCGTTCGCCCCCCGGGCCTTCCCCGATGAACAGCAAATCGTAGAAACCCGCGTCGCGCTCTTCCCGACTTGGCCCCTCGCCAGGCTTCGGACCCTTGTCGCTCGCGAGCGGATTGATCCGGGCGATCGCCTCGGCCGCCGCCTTGCCCATGTCGCCGAGCCCCGGCGCCACCATCATTTCGTCATAGACGAAGCCGGGGCCATAGGCATCGCCGAGCAGGAAATTGGTGCGGTGGACGTTCTTGGTGTTGATCGGCGCCATGATGAACGGCGCGACCCACGCCTCGATAGTCTTGTCATATTCGGGCAGCAAGCCGCGCGGCTGGCTCGGCCCCTGGAACCCCGGTGTCAGCGCGAACGGATCGACCAGCAGACCGAGCAGCGAGGGATCCTTCGCCGCCGCGGCGAGGGTCGCCTTGAGACTGGCGGCGGTCCCACCGGAGAAGCCGCCCTGCATCTTGCGGACCCGCCCCTTCACCCGCGGTAGCGGATGGCCGAACTTGGTCCGGGCAGCCTCCTGGAGCGTCAGCACGCCCAGGTCGAACGGAATGGAATCGAAGCCGCAGCTGAACACGATCCGTGCGCCCGAGGCCGTTGCCGTCTCGTGATGCGCGTCGATCATGTGGCGCATCCATGCCGGTTCTCCGCAGAGATCGACATAGGCGGTCCCGGTTTCGGCACAGGCGGCGACCAGATCGCTGCCGTACAGTTGGTACGGGCCGACCGTGGTCAGCACGACGGTGGTGCGCCGGCACAGCGCGCGGAGGGCGGCGGGATCGTCGGCGTTGGCGGTGACGAGCGGCGTATCTGCCGGGGCACCGATCAGGTCGCGCACCTGTTCCAGCTTGGTGAGCGATCGGCCCGCCATCGCCCAGCGCCGGGCGCCGCTGCCGAGGAGATATTCGGCAACCAGGCGACCCGTGAACCCCGTTGCCCCGAATACGATGATGTCGAAGTCGCGCGTCATGTGGCTCTCCGTTGAGCGATCCGGATGCTGTGCCGGATGCGGCGGAGTGTGCGGCATAGACGGCGCGCGAACAAGCCCGCGGCCGCCGGGCTCCTTCAAGCCGCTTCGTTGAACTGCAGGCTGGCGAGACGCGCATACAGCCCGTTCTCGCCGATCAGCGACCCGTGCGACCCCTGCTCGACGATCTGCCCATCGCGCATGACGATGATCCGCTTGGCGGCGCGCACGGTCGCAAGCCGGTGCGCGATGACGAGGGTGGTGCGGTTGGTCATCAGTCGCTCGAGCGCCTGCTGGACGAGCCGTTCGCTCTCCGCGTCGAGCGCGCTGGTCGCCTCGTCGAGCAGCAGGATCGGCGCATCGCGCAGCAAGGCGCGGGCGATGGCGACTCGCTGGCGCTGACCGCCCGACAGCCGTGCGCCGCTCTCGCCGAGGAAGGTATCGAGCCCGTCGGGCAATTTGCGGAGGAATTCCGCGGCGTTCGCGGCCTCTGCCGCTGCCCATAATTCGTCGTCCTGCGCGCTCCAGCGCCCGTAGCGCAAATTGTCGCGCGCGGTCGCGCCGAAGATGACGGTTTCCTGCGGCACCATCGCGATCCGCGCGCGGATTTCCGTGGGGTCGGCATCGCGCAGATCGACCCCGTCGATCCGCACCGATCCGGCATCGGGATCGTAGAAGCGCTGGATCAGCTGGAACAGCGTGGTCTTGCCCGCGCCCGAGGGGCCGACGATCGCGACGGTTTCCCCGCTGCCGATCTCGAGCGAGAAGTCGTGCAACGCTGCGACATCCTGCCGCGTCGGGTAGCGGAATTCGACATGATCGAAGGTCAGCGTGCCGCGCGCCGGAACCGGCAGCGTGGCCGGGACCGCCGGCGCGCTGATCTCGGGCTCCTCGTTGAGCAATTCGGCCAGCCGCTCGGCCGCGCCCGAAGCACGCAGCAGATCGCCGTACACCTCGGTCAGGGCCCCGAATGCGCCGGTTACCAGCCCGGCGGTGAAGATGAACGCGGTCAGGGCGCCACCCGTCAGCCGACCTGCGGAGACGTCCGCCAGGGTCGACCACATCAGGAGCGTGACCGCACCGAACAGCAGGCCGATCACCAGCGCGGTCATGATCGCGCGGATCCGGATCCGGCGCTTGGCGGCGGTGAAGCTGCGGTCGACCGCCCCGGCGAAACGCTCGGCCTCGCGGGTTTCCTGGCCGAACGCCTGGACGATCTTCATCGCGGCAAACGTCTCGACCGCCATCGCCCCGATGTCGGCGATCCGATCCTGGCTGGAACGCGAATATTTCTGCACGCGCCGCCCGAGCAGCATGATCGGCAGAACGACGATCGGAATGCCGATGATCAGCATCCCCGCCAGTTTCGGCGCGAGCGCGAACAACGAGACGATCCCGCCGATCCCGGTCAACGTGTTGCGCAAGGCAACCGATACGGTCGTGCCGACCGCGCTCTCGATCTGCGCGGTGTCGGATGTCAGGCGCGAGGCGACTTCCGATGGCCGATTCTCCTCGAACCAGCGCGGGGCGAGGCGCAGCAGATTGGCCTGCACCGCGGTCCTGATGTCGGCGACGGTTCGCTCGCCCAGCCAGGACACGAAATAGAAGCGCACGGCGGTCGCCACGGCCAGGACCGCGACCAGCGCGAACAGGCCGTAAAAGACGCGATCGATGTGCTGCGGATCGCCGCCGTGGCTGAATCCCTGATCGATCACCGATTTGAAGGTCCACGGGATGTACAGGGTGGTTGCCGACGTCGTCAGCAACGCGAGCAGCGCGATCGTGATCTGCGCCGGATAGCGCGATCCGAAATGCCAGATCATCAGCAGGTTGCTGAGCTTGCGCCGGCCGGGTGCCGGCGTGTCGCGAGGGGCGGTGCCAGGCGCTGGGTCGTGCGTGGGAGCGGCGTGAACGGTCTCTGCCATGGCGAATCGCCTAGCAGGGACTGGCAGGCGCCTCAATCGTCGTGCAGCCTATTGCCGCGCAGCGCGTATCTCTCTGGGGCATGCGGCACGTCCGTTCGTCGCATGGCCGCATATGATGATAGAATCGTAAGCTCGGTATGCTAGAAGGCGCGGCTATGCTCTACAATGCCTATGAAATTCAAAAATCGATGCTCGCCGGCGCGAGTGCCATGGCCGACTTCAGCGCAGGGTGGCTGAGCAACCCGGCCAATCCCTTTGCCTATTTCGGCGGCGGGGCGGTGATGGGCTCGGCGCTCGAAGTGTTCGCGCACGCCGCCGCGCCGCGCGGGAAGCCGGCCTTCGGACTCGATTTCACCGAAGTCGATGGCAAGACCGTTGCCGTCACCGAGGAGATCGTTGCGCGCAAGCCCTTCGGGCAGCTCAAGCGGTTCGTCCGCGAAGGCGTCGAAACCGGACCGAAGTTGCTGATCGTCGCGCCGATGTCGGGCCATTATGCGACGCTGCTGCGCGGTACGGTCGAGCGGATGCTGCCCGTGGCGGACGTGTACATCACCGACTGGCGCGATGCGAAGCAGGTGCCGCTGTCCGAGGGCAAATTCGACCTCGACGATTACATCGATTATCTGATCTCGTTTCTCGAGGTCGTGGGCCCGGGCGGGCACATGCTCGCGGTGTGCCAGCCGTCCGTGCCGTGCTACGCTGCCGCCTGCGTGATGAGCGCGGACAAGCATCCGTGCCGTCCCAAGACGCTGACGATGATGGGTGGCCCGGTCGACACGCGCGAAGCACCGACCTCGGTCAACACGCTGGCGACCGAGCGGCCGCACAGCTGGTTCAGCCAGAACGTCATCGCGACAATCCCTGCGTCGCATCCGGGCGCGGGCCGCAAGGTGTATCCGGGGTTCCTGCAGCTTGCCGGCTTCATGTCGATGAATCTCGGCAGCCACATGATGTCGCATTACGAGATGTTCAAACATCTGGTGGTCGGCGAGGATCTGGAGGCGGATGCCACCAAGCGGTTCTACGAGGAGTATCGCTCGGTCTGCGACATGACCGCCGAGTTCTACCTGCAGACGATCGACGTTGTGTTCCAGGACCATGCGCTGCCCAAGGGAACGATGACGCATCGCGGTCGTCCGGTCGATCCGGGTGCGATCACCGATATCGCGATCCTCGCGATCGAAGGCGAGAAGGACGACATTTCGGGGCTCGGGCAGACGCGCGCGGCGCTGACGATCGCGACCAACCTGCCGGACGACAAGAAGCGCTATTACATGGCCGAGGGCGCGGGCCATTACGGCATCTTCAACGGCTCGAAGTGGCGTAACAAGGTCGCGCCGGTCGTCGAGGACTGGATGAAAGCGCACGGCTGAAGAGCGTAGCGGACCGCGCTCCGCCGCGCGTTGCCGGGCCGGTCCGTACCTGTTTATGCTGGATCCCGGCACGCGGCCGGAATCCAGCGGGATCAGGGAACCCTTCGCTTACGCGGCCGTCGTGCTGACCTTGGCGTGGCTGCTGCTTTCCTCCGCAGTGATGGTGCCGCTGAACAACATCTTGACGCGACCCGTCAGCGAAATGTCGGTTTCCCACAATTCGGCGCTGTCGATGTCCATGCGCAGAAGGGCGAGGTTGGGGTCTTCCTTGCCTTCGGGAAACCAGGCCTCGACCTGCTTGTTCCACAGCTTGTCGATCATGCCCTTGTCATTGTCCTGGCGGATCGTGCCGGCCATGCACGCGAAATAGTCGTGCCCCTTGGCCACGAACTGCGCCATCACCTTGCCACCGCCGGCGAGCCGATTGTCCTTGCCGGTGAAGAAGAACAGCGTGTCGACCAGATCCTTGTCGAGCTGCGCGGTCAGCGGTTCGCTATGCGACGAACCGTCGGCGAGGCCGACCATAACGAAGGGGCTGTCAGCCATCTTCTTCCACAGCGTTTCCTTGATTTCGTGGGTGTCGGCCATGCGGGTCTCTCCTTCAGGATGGTTCGGACAGGAAACGACGGGACGCTGGGTTGGTTGCCCCGCATTTTCTGCGGTAATCGCTGGCAAGACATTGGCGTATCCTGCGAAGAATACCGAACACCATCGGTCGAAAGCAGGGCGACCGGGCAAGGCGAGTGTCGCCTGGATTTGCCGATCGCCAAAGTCGCGATTAGTCATTCCCGCGGCGGCAATTCGGCCGCCAAGATGAGAGGTGCACCTATGATGGTCGCCGATCTGTGCCTGATCCTGGGCGTGCTTCTTGCCTTCGCGACCTTGGTCCTGAAGATCATCGAGATGGCACGCAAAGATTGAGGTGCACGGGCGGGGCTCGGTCTGACAGCCGAGCCCCAAACGTATTGAGCCCCGGCCGCTGACACGACCGGGGCTCGCTATGAGAGGCGCCTATGATCGCCGACGCCGTTATAGACGAAACGGGCGTCGACTTCAATTACAGGACTTCGAACAACCCTGCCGCACCCTGGCCGCCGCCGATGCACATCGTCACGACGACATACTTCGCGCCGCGCCGCTTGCCCTCGATCAGCGCGTGGCCGGTCGCGCGCGCGCCGGTCATGCCGTACGGATGGCCGATCGAGATCGCACCGCCCGACACGTTGAGCAGCTCATCCGGAATGCCGAGCTTGTCGCGGCAATACAGCACCTGCACCGCGAACGCCTCGTTGAGCTCCCACAGGCCGATGTCGTCCATCTTGAGGTTGAAGCGCTCGAGCAGCTTGGGGATCGCGAAGACCGGGCCGATGCCCATCTCGTCGGGCTCGGTGCCAGCCACCGCCATGCCGACATAACGGCCGAGCGGGGTGAGGCCGCGCTTCGAGGCGAGCGACTCTTCCATCAGCACCGAGGCGGACGACCCGTCCGACAGCTGGCTGGCGTTGCCCGCGGTCACGTTCATCCCCGGGCCCATCACGGGCTGGAGCGACTGGAGACCCTCGAGCGTCGTCTCGGGGCGGTTGCCTTCGTCCTTGGAGAGCGTGATCTCCTTGTGCGTGACTTCCTTGGTTTCCTTGTTGGTCACCGCCATCGTCGCGGTGACGGGGACGATCTCCTGGTCGTAATAGCCAGCAGCCTGCGCGGCAGCCGTGCGCTGCTGCGACTTGAGCGCATATTCGTCGCACGCTTCGCGACTGATGTTGTAGCGCTTGGCGACGACTTCCGCCGTGCCGAGCATCGCCATGTACACGTCCTTGTGCATGGCGATCAGCTCGGGGTCGGGTGCGAAACGCATCTGCGGGGTCTGGACGAGGCTGATGCTCTCGACCCCGCCGCCGATGGTGACGTCCATATTGTCGGTGATGATCTGCTTGGCGGCGGTTGCGATCGCCATCAGCCCGCTCGCGCACTGGCGATCGACCGACATGCCCGGCACGGTGACGGGAAGACCGGCGCGCAGCAGCGAGGTGCGTGCGATGTTGCCGGCCTGGTGGCCCTGCTGCAGCGCGCAGCCGAAGACGACGTCGTCAACCATCCCGCCGTCGATCCCGGCGCGCTCGACGGCGGCCTTGATTGCGTGGCTGGCGAGCGTGGGGGCGGGGGTGTTGTTGAAGGCACCGCGATAGGCGCGGCCGATCGGGGTGCGGGCGGTGGAAACGATGACGGCTGAACGCATCGGGCTTCTCCTTACTTAAAGCCCCTCCCCTTCAGGGGAGGGGTTGGGGTGGGGACGTGGGATGGAGGCAGCCGGTTCGATAACGGCACGGCCCCACCCCAACCCCTCCCCTAAAGGGGAGGGGCTTTTTAAAGATCACACGAAGATCTGCGACATCCATTCGGCGATCATCGCGGGCTTTTCCTCGCCTTCGATCTCGACCGTGAACTCGTTGGTCTGCTGCCACTGGCCGGGGCGCTTCTCGATCAGTTCGAGCAACTTGAACCGACCGCGCACGCGCTTGCCGGACCGCACGGGCTGGAGGAAGCGCACTTTGTTGCCGCCGTAGTTGATCCCCATCTTCACGCCCTCGATCTGGACCGCGTCGATGATCTTGGACGACAGCAGCGGCATCAGCGACAGCGTCAGGAAGCCATGCGCGATCGTGCCGCCGAACGGGGTCATCGCGGCCATTTGCGGATTGACGTGGATGAACTGGTGGTCGCCCGTCGCATCCGCGAATTTGTCGATCATTTCCTGGCTGACTTCGACCCAGTCCGATACCTGCTCGCTGCCGATCCGACCGGCGAGCTCCTGAATTGTAATCGTGGTCGTCACGGCATTCCCCTGCAAAGTGCGCGCCTGGCTATCGTGCTGCGGGAGATGGCACCGGCTTTTGCCCCATGCAAGCCTTGTGGAAACCCATGATCGGAACGGATAGGCGGCCGTAGCGTTAATTGGCAGGAACGCGATGCCGCGCAGGCCCTCCTCGGCGAACCGGATTTTCGAATCAGGGAGACCGACGATTCGTCGGGGTGGCCGGCGGGCGCGACGGAGCATTTTAAATGACGCAAAACCTTCGTCGAGTTGCCACCGATCATAGTCAATAGGAATGAAACCCGACTTAAGGCGGATGTGCCCCTAAAATATCCATGCATAGGTCCTCCTACATTAACCCAACATCAGTTGGGCGCCGTCGGAAGGAACAAGATCCTCATGCGAGTAGCGATGAAACAGCGACCAACCGATCAACGCGAAATGTATGTATTGAGCGATGCACGCCACGACCGGCGCGCGGCGAGCGGCGCTGTGGTGCTCGACGATTTGGCCCATTTGGCGATGCGGTCGCTCGATGTTCCGCTTGCCGTGATCGTCATCGACCGCATCGCCCAGGGTTGGCAAACCAAGCGTGTCGGCGCGGCGAGCATCACGCCCGTCAGCGGGCAGGCGCAGCATTCGCTCGGCGCGCTGGTCAATCCGGTGGCCGCGGGGGCGGCGGGTTTTCCCTTCTATGTCGCCGTTCCGTTGCGCGACGACCGCGGCGCGCGGATCGGGACTTTGGCGATCCTGGCGGAGGAGACCCGCACCGTATCGGACGACGACCTCGCAACCTTGCGGAAACTGGCGGGAATTATCGAACTGATCGTGTGACCGGGCGACCGCCGGTCACAGGTTCAGCGTCGCGGCGACACCTTTCCGCGTGAGGATCGCATCGCGGGCGGTCGGTTCGTCGCCCGTACCGATCAGGAAAAACTCGACCGACAGAAAGCCCTCGTCGATCAGGCTCTGGACGATGCGGACGAAGGTCTTGCCTTCGGGCGAGAACTCCGTGCCAAGTCGGGTCGGCGAAAGATGGACCGGTGTTGGCCAGTTCTTGCGCAAATAGGCGAGAGCGGCCTGATTGAGCCGCGTTTCGATACTGGCCTCTGGGTCGTGCAACCGCTGCAATGCCACTACTGTCGCCCCTAAGAGATCGGCGTCCGCTATAATCCCTTTCGCTGTTATCTTCGGGATCAGTTCATTCGCTCTCTGTATACAGGGAAATTATAGGTCAAAAACGGCGGTAACGCCAGTGGCGATACAGCCGTTTTGAATGTTCCCGCCGAAACTATCGGCAATATACTGTGAATGACGTACGCAACAGTCACAATTCGACAGTAACCGTATTGCGAAATCAATTGTGCGCAGCGTCCTCGTCCACGGCGGAACGGCTGGCGGCTGCTCCGGTGCCCTTGCGCTGTTCGGACGATGGCGGCTTCGTCGCGGTCGGCGGCAAGCCGGATCCGTCCGCTCCCGGCCCGGCAAGCGTCGTCTGGGTCGGATAGGCCAGTTCGATCCCGTCCGTGTTCAACATGCGGACGATCGCCATCCCGACGGTGTGACGCGCATCGTAGAAGTCCTGGAACGCAGCGCTGGGGGAATCGAATTCCACGTCGAAATCATAGCTGTTCGTGCCGAACGTGGTGAAGCCGGCGCGAACGAATTTCATGCCATTGGCCTCGATCACGTCTTTCAGCATCGAGGGCAGTGCCTCCATCGTCTCGATCGGCGTCCATTGCACCAGCCCGAGCGTGAAGATGACGCGCCGATAGTCGCGCGAGCTGTTGTTGATGATCTCCTTCTCGAGCAGCTGCTTGTTCGCGACGATCCGTTCTTCGCCGGTAACGCCGCGAATGCGCGTCGATTTCAGTCCGATCGCCTCGACCGTCCCGGACGACTTGTCATAGCTGATCGCGTCGCCGCGCCGGAACGGCCGGTCGAAGATGATCGCGAGGGCGGCGAACAGATCGGCGAAGATTCCTTGTGCGGCCAGACCGATCGCGATGCCGCTGACGCCGAGGCCCGCCACCAGCCCGGTGACGTTGACGCCGAGGTTGTCGAGGACGACGATCAACGCGATCGCAAATACCGCGAAGCTCACCAGCAGGCGAATGATGCCCATCGCGCTGCCGATCGCCTCGCCGGAATAATGTTCGTTGCGGGTGCGGTGCTCGATCGCACCGAGGATCAGCTCGCGGGCCCACAAGGCCGCCTGGAAGACCGCGGAGATCGTGAACAGGAAATTGATCACCCGTGTGACGTCGGCCGGCGGATTGGCGAAGCCCACGACCAGCTTCGCCGCCAGCAGCACCATGAAGACGTTCCCGGTCCGCGCTATCGCACGCCCCAGTACGATTCCCCAGCCCTGCAATTTGCCGTCGCGCTCGCACAGCGTCCGCCCGAGCCGGCGCGCAACGTGCAGCGCCAGGACGATCGCGGTTCCGACGCCGATCGATACCAGCAATTGCAGCCAATAATCGCCGACCCAGTCGACCGTCGTCTTGACCAGGCCGTGAACCTGACTGTTCACGTCGCGCACACGGATGGGCGGGAGGATGGCCGCGGACTTGTTGCTCATGATGAAACCTTTACGCGGCCCCGGCGAGCGTTGCTGCGCTTCCCGTCGGTGAGCCGCTGTCTAGAAACGCGATCAACCCGCGTTCTACCCGGGAAAGATGCTGCGTGGAGCGCGGCAGGCGCAACCCGTCGCGAAAGGCGGACTGCCCGTCCTTTACCAGGGCGAGCAGCGCGGGATGAACATAGGATTTGCGCGCGATGGCCGGGGTGTTGCCGAGCGCTTCGGTGACGGGCTCGAGCATCGTTTTCAGCGTGATATCGTGCTTAGCCGACGCGAGCGCCTCGAACGCCAGAACGCTCGCGCTCCAGGTGCGGAAGTGCTTGGCGGTGAAATCCGCGCCCATCGCATCGCGGATATAAGCGTTTACGTCGGACGAGCTGACCGGGTGACATGTGCCCTCGGCATCGACCCAGCGGAACAGATGTTGGCCCGGCAGGTCCTGGCAGCGTTTGACGAAGCGGCTCAGGGATCCATCGGTAATCGTGAGCATGCGCATCTTGCCCGACTTCGCCTTGAACTGCAGCTTCAGCGACTGTCCCTTGATGTCCGCATGGCGCTTGCGCAGCGTCGTGGCACCGAAGCTCTTGTTGGACTTCACATACCCTTCGTTCCCGATCCGGACCTTGCCCAGGTCGAGCAGGCGGACCACCGCGGCGACCGCGATGTTCTTGTCCAGACCCCGGCGCGCGAGATCGCGCTCGACGCGCGCCCGCAGCCTTGGCAAGGCCTGGCCGAACGGCGCGCACAGGTCGTATTTCGCCGCCTCCTGCGTTTCGCGGAAGCCGGTGTGGTAGCGATATTGCTTACGGCCCTTTTCGTCCCAGCCAACCGCCTGGATATGACCCGTCGGCGAGGGGCAGAACCACGCATCGCGATAGGCGGGGGGCAGGCCGATTGCGTTCAGCCGGTCGATCTCGGCACGGTCGGTGACACGATTGCCCTGCGCATCATGATAGCCCCAGCCGTGCCGCATCTTCTTGCGGGTGATGCCAGGCTCGCTGTCGTCGTGGTAATCGATGCTGGGGATGTGCTGCTCCATGGCCTGTTTGAATGCACGGGTGGGCGCATCGTTCCGGAACAGCCGACCCCGCTCGCGGGTTGAGCACCGCGAGCCCCCAGGCTTGATCCCCACCGACCCTTTGAGCACCGGAGACTATCATGGCCGAGCTTTCGCAGGCGCACGTTCTCATCATCGCGACCGACGGCTTCGAGCAAGCCGAACTGTTCGAGCCGCGCAAGGCGCTGCTCGACGCGGGCGTCAAAGTCACTCTGGCCGCGCCCAAGATGGATCCGATCCAGGGCATGGAGCATGACCAGAAGGGGCAGACGATCACCCCGGACATGACGCTCGATACCGTGGATACCGAGGATTACACCGCGCTTCTCCTGCCGGGAGGCGTCGCCAATCCCGATGCCTTGCGGATGGATGACCGCGCGGTCGAGATCGTCGAGGAATTCGCCGACGACGGCAAGTTGATCGCCGCGATCTGCCACGCGCCGTGGCTGTTGATCGAGGCGGACGTCGTCGATGGTCGCCGCATGACGAGCTGGCCGTCGCTGCGGACCGACCTGGCGAATGCCGGTGCGGACGTGGTCGACGAGGAGGTCGTCCGCGACGGTCCTTTCATCACCAGCCGCAAGCCGGACGACATTCCGGCGTTCAACAAGGCGATCCTGCAGGCGCTGCAGGAAGACTTGGACGACCAGGAAGCCGATCAGGAAGACACGGCGGACGCGTGACGCCGCGAACCGGCTCGCCAGGTCTTGGCGAGCCGGTTCATCCGCTCCTGCGCGGGTTGCTCGACGCGGGCGTACAGGACGACCGAACTGGCCAGCACGAGTGCCAGGTAGAGCGCGATGACCGGTGGTGGCACGGCATGCGCGTCGCGCACGAGCACGAGCTTGACCACGACGAACAACAGGAAATGGCCGAGATAGGTCGCATAGCTGATCTCGCCGAGTCGGTGGAAGAACGGCGCGGCCAGCGGGTTTCCCGGGAGACCCGACGTCAGGGCAAGGGCAAGCAACCCGGCCGCGCATCCGCACGGCACCACGAGCGTTTCGCGCGCGCCCAATGCACATGCTGTAACCGCGCCGCCGAAGACGAACAGCGCGACCATGGCGGGGCCGATCGGGGTCGTCCGGTATCGGCTCCACAGCGCGCAGGTCGCGGTTCCCATCACGAATTCGATCAGGCAGCGGCGCAGGCCGAGCGACCAGATGTCGGTGCCGAGGGTCAGCGCGCCGGCCATTGCGGCGTGCAGCAGCACGCCCAGCGCAACGATCGCCGCGACGATGCCGGCGGTCGGCACCCGTCGCCAGTCGAGGACGATCGCCAGGACCGGAAACAGGATATAGGCCGCCCATTCGGTGCTGATCGACCAGCTCGGATCGTTCCAGGCGAGCCGATCGGTGAACCCCCAATTCTGCAGCAGCAGGATATGCAGCGGCAGGGCGGCGAAGGGAAAGGCCTGTGCGTCCCCCTTGCCGATCGCGGCGAGCGCGAGCGCAAGCGCGGTCGCGCACGCGAGCATGAACAGGTGAAGCGGCCAGATCCGCGCCAGCCGACGCCACAGGAACCCGGGAATCGCGCCGATCCCGCCGCTGCGCAGGCGGTCGTTCCAGCTCAGCCACAAGACGAAGCCCGACAGCAAGAAGAAGAAATCGACCGCCAGATACCCCTTGGCGAACAGCGCCAGCCAGAAGGGGGGCAATCCGGCGATCGACAGGCGGATGTGATACAGCACGACCCACCAGGCGGCGATCCCGCGCACCCCGGTGAGCGCGCGCAACTCGGCGCGCGCGGTCACGTCGTGGCGATCCGCGCGGGGCGGGCCTTGCGAAGCGGCCGGAACGTCTGTTCGGCGCGCTTGCGCGCGAGATAGGTGTCCAGGCCGATCTGCGCGCCGATCAGCATGTAGACGAACGGCTGGAACGCAATCGCGATGAACGCTGCGCCCAGCAGGTAAACGATATGCGCGGATTGCAGCGCCCCGGCGAGCGGCGCGATCCACGCCTGGTGCGCGTCCCCCTTGCGATAGCGACGGCGCAGCACTTCCATGCGGATCAGCCCGATCCCGTTGATCAGCGCCCACAGCAGCAGGCCGGGAAAGCCCTGCTCGCCGATCATCTCGAAATAGGCACTGTGGAAGGCGCGCGCCTTGTCGACCGTCAGCTTGCGGTCGACGGTCGCGTTGTTGCCGTCGCCTTCGACTTTTTCGGTGTCGTAGCGGATCTGGTTCTGGCGATACATTTCGAACCCGCCGCCCAGCGGGTGCTGCTTGGCATAATCCCACGTCCAGCCCCACACCGCGAGCCGGGTGGAGGCGGATTCATCGCCCTTATAAGTCTTGATCGTGCCCATCCGCTCGGTGAAGGCGCTCGGCAGGAACGGCACCGCGATCAGCCCCGCCGCCGCGATCAGGCCGAGATACAGGAGTTTGCGCTTGGCATCGCGCAGCATCAACAGCGCGACCAGCCCGATGCAGAGCAGGCCGGTGCGGGTCGACGTGCCGACCGGGATCAGCAGACAGGCGAACACCAGCGCATAGCAGAAGGCGGTCACCTTCCATCCCGGCGGGAAGATGGTCCCGTAGCGGGTGAACCACAGGATCAGCGGGATGATCGCGACCGCGACGGTCGAAATGGTCGAGCCTTCGTAAAGCCCCGAATTGTTCGCGACCATCAGGTTGAGCGTGCCATAGCCGCCCCCGCCGCTGGCGATCGTCTTCAGCCCGCCGACGATGATGATCGACGCCGCCGAGGCGATCATCACCACCAGCAGTGCCTCGATCCGCAGGCGGGTGCGCAGGGTCAGCGGGAGGAAGGCGGCGAAGGCGAGCGTCTTCCACACCCAACCCCATTTATCGAGCGCTTCGACCGGGAAATCGGCGCTGCGCGTGGTGAGGCCGCAATATAGCAGCAGCAGGACGATCAGCAGCTGGCGCGGGGCAAGGCGGACGTCGCGCTTGTCGTCGGCGAGCAGGAAGCCGCCGACCGCGAGCGCGACCGCAACCAGCGAGATCGGAACCGAATTGAGCAGCAGATAGGTCAGGCGCTGCGGCGAAACGATGTCGATATAGACATAGGACAGCACGAACACGAACGGCCGCCGGAACCCCGCCGCGAAGAAGGCCGCAAGGAACGCGACGAAGAACAGGTCACGCACGCGGGCGTCTCCCCGGTCTTTCTGGGGTGGCGGGCGCGGGGTCGTTCGCGGTAGCGGCGGCTTCCCGGTCGAGGTCGGGACGGCGCAGGAGCAGCCAGACCGTCAACGCGATCAGGCCATGGCTGACGGCGAGCGCGAAATTGTCGATCATCCGCGCAAACCCCTTCGACGCCCGTGTCCCGCGTGTCCGTCAGGCCGGCCACGGCGTCGTCCTAGCGCGCGGGCGGTTGAGGCTCCGTTAAACACTCTTGCGCTAACCGATGCGCATGCGGATTCTTCACATCCTCGATCACGGCTTGCCGCTCCACAGCGGCTATACCTTTCGGACGCGGGCAATCCTGAAGAGCCAGATGCGGCGCGGATGGCAGGTCGCGGCCGTCACCGGCCCGCGCCACGGAGACGCCCCCGCCGCCGAGGAAACGATCGACGCGATCGACTTCCATCGCACCGCGCCGGTCAGGGGCATGCCGCCGGTTCTTCGGGAACTCCGCGAAATCCATGCCTTCGCCAAGCGGATCGATGCCGTGGTGGAGGCTTTCCGGCCGGACGTGTTGCATGCGCACTCGCCGGTGCTGGATGCGCTGGCCGCGCTGCGGGTCGCGCGGCGACGTTCGCTGCCCCTGGTGTATGAGATCCGCGCCTTCTGGGAGGATGCGGCGGTCGGCAACGGCACGGGGCGCGAGGGATCCGCAGTCTATCGCGCCACTCGCGCGCTGGAAACCTATGCGGTGCGCCGTGCCGATGCAGTCGCGGTGATCTGCGATGGGCTGCGCCGCGATCTCGTCGCGCGCGGGATCGATCGCGACAAGGTGTTCGTGTCGCCCAATGGAGTCGATCTCTCGGTGTTCGGGGAGCCGCCCGCTTACGATACCGCGCTGGCCACGCAGCTCGGTATCGGCGCTGCCGAGGTCATCGGCTTCATCGGGAGCTTCTACGATTACGAGGGGCTCGACGATCTGCTCGCCGCGATGCCGCAGCTCGTCGCGGCGCGGCCGCGCGCGCATCTCGTGCTGGTCGGCGGCGGCCCGGTCGAGGCGGCGCTCCGTGCGCAGGCGGCGACCTCTCCGGTCGCGGGTCATATCCATTTCGTCGGCCGCGTGCGGCACACCGAGGTCGAGCGCTATTACAGCGTGATCGACGTCCTCGCCTATCCGCGCAAGCATATGCGGCTGACCGATCTCGTCACGCCACTCAAGCCGCTGGAAGCGATGGCGCAGCGCCGACTCGTCGCGGCGTCCGATGTCGGCGGGCATCGCGAGCTGATCGCGGACGGGGTGACCGGTACGCTGTTCGCGCCGGACGATCCCGCCGCGATGGCACAGGCGCTGGCGAGGTTGCTGGCGGACCGGGCAAGCTGGGACGGACGACGCGACCGCGGCCGCGCCTTCGTCGAGAAAGAGCGCAACTGGGCGCTCAACGTTGCATGTTACGCCCCCGTTTACCAGAAACTCACCGATCCCCAGGCAAGGTTCGCTCCATGGCCGTCCACTCCGATTCTCAACGCCTGATCCTCCCCGTCGCGCCGCTCGTCGGCGCGCTCGTCGGCAGCTGTGCCGCCGTGGTGCTGGCCGCGGTGCCGATCGGCGTGGTCGAGACGATCGCGCTCGACAGCGGCATCGCCGCGATCGTCTCGGCCGCGGCCCCGCCACTCGGTTTCACCGCTCGGCTGCTGATGGTCGTGTTCGGGGGTGGGGGACTGGGCGTGATCGGCTGGTTCGCAGCGTTTCTGGTCCTGGGGACGCGGTCGGCGGCGGTCGCCGAGCATGGCATCACCATCGACGAAGGCGCATCCCGGGAGGAAGCCGCACCAATCCTCCGTCGCGCCGATGCGCACCCGGATGCGCCCGCACGTCGCCCCCTGCGTGCCGACCGTGATCTGGGCACGCCGTTCCTGCAGGTCTCCGCCGGGGACGGCGCAGCGCAAACGCCCCTCACAACGGCGTCGATGACGCGAGAACCCAAGACGGAAGAACCCAAGACGGGGGCACCGAAGACGGGCGGGGACGCGGTGTCCGGCTTGCTCTTCCCCGGGACGGTTGCGCCGGGTGCCGAACGCGCCTTGCCGAAGGATCTCGACGTGCCGCTCGCGGCGTATCGTACCGAGCCCGTATCCGCGCGTCCGCAGACTTTCGCGCCGGGGGAGCGCCTGGAAACCTTTCGCCTGAAGCCGGGGAAGATCGATCCTTCGGAGTCGATCCATGCCTTGCTCGACCGGCTCGAGCAGGTGGTGCAGCGCCCGCCGAACGATCGGTCCGACCAGCCGGAACGAGGGCTGGAAGCCGCGCTTGCCGAACTGCGCAGCATGGCGCTGCGCGCGCGCTAGGCCGCCAGACACCACGGCTCCTTCGCGGCAGACCGGCAGGATCGATCGGTCCGTCCTTACGTTTCGACGGTGAGCACCTCGATGCCAAGGTCGGCGCTGTCGTCGGCCTGGGTGATCGTCGTCACGACCAGATCCGCCACCAGATGCCCTCGCAACGGCAGGTCGACCTCGTCCAGCGCCGCCGCCCAGGCGGCGGTGCCCGCACCGCTGATCGACAGGGCAAGCCGGTGTTGCGCGCCGACGAAGGTCGCGCTGGCCCATCGGCGGACGTGCAGCGCATGCCAGGTCAGGGCGATGCCGCAGCGATCGGCATGGCGTTCCAGCTGGCGCTGCAACAGCATGGTGGCATCGGGACCGCGGCTCATCGCGGCAAGTCCCGCTGGGTCGCGAGGAAGGCTTCGATGCGGCGGACCATCCGCGCGCCCGGCTCGCGCCCCCGCCGCAGATCCTGCACGAGCCGGGGATCGCGCACTGCCAGCCGCCCGAACGTCGTCGGCGGCATCGCGGTTGCGCGGAGATAACGATCGATCTTGTACAGTACCGACATCGGATGGCCTTTCGGTTTGAGTCGCTTTATGTTCCCGATGTGTTCCGCCATTTCCAACTTGTCTAGGAATTTTCCTATGGTATCGTTTTGACCATGGATGCGTCCGATCCTCGTGCCCGTCTGGCGGCGCTCGTCGCGCAGCACGGCGTCGGCTATGCCGCGCTGTCGCGGATGCTGCGCCGGAACGACGCCTATCTGCAGCAATATGTGCGACGGGGAACGCCGCGGGTCCTGGCGGAGCGCGACCGTGCCTTGCTGGCCGCGTATTTCCGGGTGGATCAAAGCGAACTCGGCGGGCCGTCCACGCCCCGGATGACCGCGATCCGCCGCCTGTCGGTGGAGGCCTCCGCCGGACCCGGCGCAATGGTCGACGGGGCGGAAAGCCGCGACGGCGCCCGTACCATGCTGCTCGACCCGCGCCTGCTGACCGATTTGCGGCTAAGTCCGTCCGACGCCGGTATGCTGACCGCGCGCGGCGATTCCATGCTGCCGACGATTGCCGATGGGGACACGCTGGTGGTCGACGAGCGCGACCAGCGGGTCGGGGCCCGTCCGGCGATCTTCGTCCTGCGGCACGACGGGATGTTGCTGGTCAAGCGCGTTTCGCGGCGTGACGCCGCCATCACCGTCGCGAGCGACAACCCTGCCTATCCGGACATCGTCCTGCAGCAAGCCGATATCGTCGGCCGCGTGGTGTGGCTTTCGCGCGCGCTGCGGTAAACGGGGCCGCGGCGTCAGCGCCTGCGGTCGAGCAACCAGATCGCCAACGACATCGCGACCCCGCCCGAGAGCCCGAGCAGGAAGCCGCGCGTCGGCCCAAGGACCGTGAACAGCCCGACCGCTGCCCCCACGATCGCCCCCAGCGCGATCAGGGAACCACCGGCGACGGGCGAGCGGGGCGGGGGGGAAGATGCCATGCGGAATCCTCTGCCATGTCCCGGGATCGTACGCCAGCGTCCCGATCCGGGAGCGGTGGATCAAATGGAACACCAACGGCGCAATTGCGTGCTCGTGGATGCGTGACGCAGCCGATAAGAGTTGCTAGGCGCCTGCATCGCCGGGCGGATCATCGGTCGCCTCGGACCCGTCTGGAGCCAGAATGCCGCATCTTCCCTATCTCGCTGATCGCGCCGAATGCACCGATGCGGCAGACCTGATCACCATGTTCGGGAGCGAGGCGTGCTCGGAAGCCGCGGCGCGCGCGGATCGCAGCAGGGACCTCGGCAACTATCTGCACTTTTGCCGCTGGCGCCAGATCGAGCGGCTGATCGCCTTTCTGTCGTCCGATCGCGCGATCGGCACGGTTCACTAACCGCGCACGCCTACCCCCTGTCGCTTCGCCGATTGCCGGGCTAGGACGGATCCATGTCGTTACCGGTTGGGCGGCGGGGCCAGTTGCTTGCCGCCGTCGGGGTCTTTGTCGTGGGGTGTCCGTGCGCGGCTGCACAGGTGCGTCCGGCAGCGGAGCCGTCCGTACTGGCTTCCCCCGCGATCGAGCCGCAGCACCTCGACCCGCAATCGCCGATGGCGCCGTTGCCCGGACTTGGGGTGGATTGGCCCGATCTGTCCAAGGCCCCGGTCGAGCCGCTGGTCGTGCCGACGGTCGCCACGCTGACGGGAGAGGCGCGCTACAGCTACCGCATCGATGGGATCGACGGGGTCGCGAGCGCGCTGCTGCGGGACCGTTTCGACCAATTGTCGACGCTGGCGACCAATGACGGCCAGCCCGCCAACGCGGCGCAGCTCGACCGGCGCGCGCGCGAGGATGCGTCCTTGCTGGTGTCGTTGCTCAAGGCGGACGGCTATTACGATGCGCGCGTGGCGACGCGGGTCGAGCCCAACGCCCGTCATCCGCTGGTGGTGCTCGATGCCGATCCCGGCACGCGCTATACGTTCAGCGGCGTGACCCTGTCCGGCGTGGCCGGCGCGGGGGACAAGGAGGCGCTGCTGCGCAAGGCCTTCGGGCTGCACGCCGGGGATCCGGTCAATTCCGATTCGGTCGTCGCGGGCCAATCGGCGCTGGTGACGACGATCACCGACAAGGGCTTCCCCTTTGCGGTGGTCGGGGATCCCGAAATCGTGGTGGACCGCGCGGCGCACAGCGCGACGCTCGATGTGGCGGTCGTCCCCGGCGCGCAGCGGCGGTTCGGGCATATCGTGATGACGTCCGGGCAGCAGGTGTTCGATGCCGATCATGTTCAGGACATTGCGCGCTTCACCCCGGGTAATCCCTATGATGCGTCCGCGCTGGTCGACCTGCGGCGCGCGCTGATCCAGACCGGGCTCGTATCCACGGTCAAGGTCGCACCCGTCGAGGGGAAGGAACCCGGCACCGTCGACATCGCCGTCGGCGTCGAACGCGCGCCGCCGCATACCATCGCCGGCGAGATCGGCTATGGCACGGGCGAAGGTGCGCGATCGGAGGTGAGCTGGACCCATCGCAACCTGTTCCCGCCCGAAGGGGGGCTCACGCTGCGCGGCGTGCTCGGCACGCAGGAGCAACTCGCCAGCGTCATCTTCCGGCGTAACAATTTCAACGGTCGCGACCGGATCCTGACCGCCTCGGTCACCGCCTCCAACCTGACGCGCAATGCGTATCAGGCGCGAACCTTCGGGCTTGCCGCCAGCCTGGAACGGCAGACCAACATCTTCTTCCAGAAGAAATGGACCTGGTCGCTGGGGGGGGAGCTGCTGGCATCGGACGAGCGCGACGTGATCGTCTCGACCGGCGCGCCGCGACGGCGGACCTATTTCATCGGCGCGCTGCCGACCACGCTCAGTTATGACGGGTCGGACGATCTGCTCAACCCCTCGCGCGGATTCCGGCTGAGCGGTCGGTTTTCGCCGGAGCTGTCGCTCGAGGGGAACGTCTTCGGCTATTCCCGCGTGCAGCTCGACGCCAGCACCTATCGCACGGTGACCAAGGGGACCGTCCTCGCCGGGCGGATCCGGCTCGGGACGATCGTCGGTGCCCCGCGCGATGCGATCGCGCCGTCGCGGCGTTTCTATGCCGGCGGCGGCGCCTCGGTGCGCGGCTATGGCTATCAGGATATCGGCCCGCGCGATCCCAACAACGATCCGATCGGCGGCCGCAGCCTGTCCGAATTTTCGATCGAGGCGCGGGTCAAGGCCTTTGGCAATTTCGGGGTCGTGCCGTTCTTCGACGGCGGCAACATCTACACCAGCGGACTGCCCAAACTGACCGACATGCGCTACGGCGCCGGGATCGGCCTGCGCTATTACACCAATTTCGGCCCGATCCGTATCGACGTCGGCACGCCCGTCAACCCGGCCAAGGGCGATCCGCGGGTCGCCGTCTACGTCTCGTTGGGACAGGCCTTTTGAGCGAACCGCTGGCGCCCCCGACCCCCGACGATGCCATCGTGGCGGTGCCGCGGCACCGGCGGTGGGGGCGGATTGCGTTCGGGGTGCTGCTGGGCGCGCTCGCGCTGGTCGCGGCGATGGTGGCCTTGCTCGACACCGGCATTGGGCACCGGCTGCTGACCGACCGGATCGCGGCGCTGCGTCCGTCGAACGGGTTGCGCTACAGCATCGGGCGGATCGACGGGTCGATCTATGGCAAGGCGACGCTGATCGACCTGCGGATTCGCGACCGGCGCGGGCTGGTCTTTTCCACGCCGCGCGCGGAGCTCGACTGGTCCCCGTTGCGCTGGCTGGACAATCGGCTGGACATCACCCGGCTGCACATCGCGCAGGCACGGCTCGAGCGGTTGCCCGATCTGATCAAGTCGGACACCCGGCAGCCGATCCTGCCGTCGTTCGACATCCGGATCGGGGCGCTGGCGATCGATCGGATCGTCCTGGCGAAGGCGGTGACCGGGGTCGAGCGCGTCGGCAGGTTGTCGGGACGCGCGACCATCCACCGCGGCCGCGCGCTGGTCGATCTCGACGCCATGGTCGCCCAAAGCGACACGCTGCGCATGAGGATCGACGCGGCACCCGACCGCAATCGTTTCGCGATCGACACGCACGCGCGCGGGGCCGCCAACGGGGTGCTCGCCAAACTGACCGGTTTCCTGCGCCCGATCGCGCTCGATATCGCTGGTCGCGGCACCTGGGCGAAATGGGACGGCAGCGCGGTCGCGGTGGTCGGCAAGGTCCGGCTCGTCGACCTCAAACTGACCAATCGCGCCGGCGCCTATGCGCTGGCCGGTGTGTTGACGCCGGCTCCGCTGTCGCATGGCAAGTTGCAGCGGCTGTCGGCGCCGCGCGTACTGACGCATGGCACCGCGACGCTGTTCAATCGCCAGCTGAAAGGCACGCTGTCGCTCCGCTCGGTATCGCTGAGCGTGACCGCCGATGGTATCCTCGACCTCGCCGCGAACGCGTTTCGGGGCGTTCGGTTGCATGCGATCCTGGTCCGCCCGACGGGGCTCTTCCCCAACATGTCGGGCCGCGCGATCGAACTGCGCGTACTCCTCGACGGCGCCTTCGCAACCGCGCGGTTCGACTATCGGCTGGCGGCGAAGCGCTTCGCCTTCGACGATACCGGATTCGAGGATGCCTTTGCGGCGGGCAGCGGGCGCCTGTCCACATCGCCGGTGCTCGTTCCGATCCGCTTCGTCGCCGCGCGCGTGACGGGGGTCGGCGACGTCGCGGGCGGCATCCTGCGCAACCTGACGATGCAGGGCGTGCTGCGCGTGACGTCGACCCTGGTCACCGGCGACGACATGCGGCTGACCTCGGACAAGCTGAGCGGGCGGTTCAACCTGTTGCTCGACCTGCGCGATGGCCGATACGACATCGCGATTAACGGGGGGCTCGGCCGGTACCTGATCCCGGGGCTCGGCGTGGTCGACGTCAGGACGATGCTCAAGGTCGTGCCCGGCCCCGACGGCCACGGCACGCGCGTGCTGGGGCAGGGGGTCGCGCAGATGGTGCGGCTCGACAATGCCTTCTTCCGCTCGCTGGCGGGGGGGCTGCCGCGGCTCGTCACCGGGCTCGAACGCACCCCGGACGGGGTGCTGCACCTGAACAATCTGGTGCTGACCGGCCCGCAGATCCGGATCGTCGGAAACGGCATCCGCCGCCGTGACGGCACGTTCCATTTCGAGGGCAGCGGGACGCAGCAGACCTATGGGCCACTGACCCTGAAGCTCGATGGCAAGATCGACCGGCCGACGCTCGATCTGGTGTTCCAGCGGCCGAACGATGTCCTGGGCCTTACGGACGTCGTCGCGCATCTCGATCCGACCGACGCGGGGTTCGCCTTTACCGCGCGCGGGGGATCCAGGCTCGGGCCGTTCACGGGCAATGGTGCGATCCTGCTGCCACCGGGCGGCGGCGGAACGATCGCGATCGCCGACCTGGCGGTGAGCGGCACGCATCTGACGGGGCCGCTGGCGATCGTCGACGGCGGGTTCAACGGACGATTGGCGGTGGCCGGGGGCGGGATGGCGGGCGCATTGCTGTTTGCGCCGGTCGGCGACAACCAACGGATCGAGGCGCACCTCGACGCGCGCGCGGCAAGCCTGGCCGACGGGGTCACGATCCGGCGGGCGCATCTCGACGCGGTGACGGTGCTCGATCCAGCCGGCACGTCGATCGAGGCGAACCTTGTCGGTGGCGGCTTGCGGCGCGGGTCGCTCGTCCTGGGCCGTTTTGCCGCGCGCGCGTCGCTGCGCGGCGGTGTCGGCACGGTGACGGCGTCGATCGCAGGGTCGGGTGGGCGCGCCTTCGACATCCGGTCGGTGGCGCAGGTCACGCCCGATCGCTGGGTCGTGTCCGCCCAGGGAACGCTCGACCGCCGTCCGCTCAAACTGGTGACGCCCGCCGTGTTCACGCGCGAGGCCGAAAATACGGGCTGGCGTCTGACACCGACCGAACTGACGTTCGCGGGGGGCGATGCGCAGCTGTCCGGGCGGTTCACCCGCGGGGCGAATGCGATCGATGCGAAGCTCGCGCACATGCCGCTGACGATCCTCGATATCGGGTATCCCGGTCTTGGGCTCGGCGGTAGCGCGTCGGGCAGCCTGTCCTACGCACAGGGGGGCGCCGCGCCGCCCACCGGGCGGATCGACATGACGGTGCGCGGGCTGACCCGCTCGGGGCTGGTGCTGACGTCCCGACCGGTCGACGTCGGGGTGGCCGGCATCCTGTCGGCCGACCGGATCGCGGCGCGGGCGGTTGCGGCGACCGGGGGCAAGACCGTCGGCCGGGCGCAGATGTTGCTCAACCTGCCCGCTGGGCAGGATCTCGCGACGCGCGTCGCCGATGCAGGGCTCTTCGCGCAGCTGCGCTACGATGGCGCCGCGGATACCTTGTGGCGGCTCACCGGGATCGAACTGTTCGACCTGACCGGCCCCGTCGCGATCGGCGCGGATGTCGGCGGTCGTGTCGGCAACCCGCAGATCCGGGGCGTGGTACAGGCGCGAGGCGCGCGGATCGAAAGCGCGACGACCGGCACCGTCCTGACCAATGTCGTCGCCAACGGGCAGTTCGGCGGATCGCGGCTGACGATCGACACCTTTACCGCCGACGCGGGCAAGGGTGGTCACGTCACGGGCAAGGGCAGTTTCGATTTCGGCGCGAACAGCGGGTTCGACCTCGCGGTCCAGGCCGACCATGCGGTGATGATCGCGCGCGACGACATCGGCGCGACGGTCACCGGGCCGCTGCGCTTCCAGTCGGACAAGCGCGGCGGCACCATCTCGGGCGATTTGCGCCTCGACAAGAGCCGCTACCGGCTCGGCCAGGCGACCGCTGCGAGCGCCGTGCCGCAGCTCAACATCCGCGAGATCAACCTTCCCGGCGGCGGCACCGAGGATGACGACGTTCCGCGCGCGCCATGGCGGCTCGCGATCCACGCGCGCGCGCCCAACCAGCTGATCGTGTCGGGTCTCGGCCTGCGCAGCGAGTGGCTGGCGGATCTGCAGATCGGCGGAGCACCCGACAATCCGGCGATTTCGGGACGCGCCGATCTCGTGCGGGGAAATTACGATTTCGCGGGGCGGACCTTCGCGCTCGAACGCGGCAAGATCCTGTTCACGGGCGAAGCACCGGCCAACCCCGCGCTCGATATTGCCGCCAATGCCAACACCACCGGCCTGACCGCGACGATCAACGTGACCGGACCTGCTCTGAAACCCGAGATCGCCTTTTCCAGCGTGCCCGCGTTGCCGCAGGACGAACTGCTGTCGCGCCTGTTGTTCGGGACGTCGATCACCAATCTGTCGGCCCCCGAGGCGCTGCAGCTCGCTTCCGCCGTCGCGGCGCTGCAGAATGGCAAGGGCGGGCTCGACCCGATCAACGCCGTGCGCCGCGTCGCGGGGCTGGATCGGTTGCGGATCGTCTCGGCCGATCCGCAAACGGGGCAGCGCACGTCGATCGCCGCTGGCAAATATATCACGCGCCGCTTCTATGCC
This sequence comes from Sphingomonas sp. TREG-RG-20F-R18-01, assembly GCF_022662475.1. Taxonomy (GTDB): domain Bacteria; phylum Pseudomonadota; class Alphaproteobacteria; order Sphingomonadales; family Sphingomonadaceae; genus Sphingomonas. Next base: position 23,361 of record NZ_JAKNQQ010000010.1, on the reverse strand, counting down.
GAGATCGTTACCGACGGTGCCGGCTATTCCGCGACCCAGGTGGAGTTCCAGGTGACGCGCTGGCTGTCGGTCCTGTCGACGATCTCGACGCTCGGGCGGCAGAGCGCGAACCTGCGCGTTTCGAAGGATTATTGAGCGCGGTGCCGTCACCCCCGGCGGCGGCGTGGGCCGCCGGGGGCAAGTCCAGCATAGGATCGCAGCGCGACGGCACGGCGCGCGCCACCGTGACGCGGCTGGCGAGCGAGCCGGGTCAGGGCGGGAAGCCGGTTACTCCGGCGCGCCCACCACCGTCTTGACCTCCATGAAATCGGCCAGCCCGAACTTGCCGTTCTCGCGCCCGTTGCCCGACTGCTTGTATCCGCCGAACGGCGCATTGCCGTCGGGGCTCCACGAATTGATCGTGACCAGCCCGGCGCGCAGCCGCGGCGCGACCTTCGCGGCGGCGGCGGGATCGCCCGAAATGGTCGCCGACAGGCCGAACGGCGTGCCGTTGGCGATCTTCACCGCTTCGTCCTCGGTGTCGTAGCGGGTGATCGTGGCGACCGGGCCGAACACTTCCTCCTGCGCGATCCGCATCTCCGGCGTCACGTCGGCGAACAGCGTCGGCTTAATAAAATAGCCCGCGTTGCGCCCATCGGGCCGCCCGGTGCCGCCGGTCACGAGCGTGGCGCCCTCGTCGATCGCGGACTGGATCAGGCCCTGGATCTTGTCGAACTGCGCCTTGTTGACGACCGGGCCGATGTGCGCGCCCATCTCGGCGGGGTCGCCGACCTGCGTGCCCTCCATCATCGCCTTGACGATCGCGGTTGCTTCGTCGACCTGGCTGGCGTGGACGAGCAGACGGGTCGGCGCAATGCAGCTCTGCCCCGAATTGGCCAGCACGCCCTGCACGGTCGGCGGCAGCACCGTGCCGAGATCGGCGCCTTTCAGCACGAGGTTGGCGGCCTTGCCGCCAAGCTCCTGATGAACGCGCTTGACCGTCGCGGCGGCGGCTTGCGCCACGGCGATCCCAGCGCGGGTCGATCCGGTGAAGCTCACCATGTCGACGTCGCCGTGACTCGACAGCGCGACGCCCACGCCGGGGCCGTCACCGTTGACGAGGTTGAAGACGCCCTTCGGAACGCCCGCTGCGTCCATGATCTCCGCGAGGATCACGGCGCAGCCCGGCGATTCCTCGCTCGGCTTCAGGATCATGGTATCGCCGGCCGCGATCGCGGGGGCGACCTTTGCGGTAATCTGGTTGAGCGGCCAGTTCCACGGGGTGATCATCGCGACCACGCCCAGCGGTTCATGCACCACCGTCGACCGCCCCAGCCGTTCCTCGAACGCGAAGGCATTGAGCGCCTTCAGTGTCGAGAGGAAATGACCAAGCCCGGCCGGGACCTGCGCTGCCATCGCGAAGCCGATTGGCGCGCCCATCTCGCTGCTCACCGCGTTGGCCAGATCCGGAATGCGCTTCTTGTACGCGTCGATGATCCGCTCGAGCAGCGCCGCACGCTCGGCGACCGAGGTCTGCGAGAAGGTTTCGAACGCCGCGCGGGCGGCCTGTACCGCGGCATCGACGTCGGCGGCTGTGCCGAGCGTGATCTCGGTGCAGGGCTGCTCGGTCGCCGGGTTGATCACGTCGTGCCGCGTGCCGCCCTGGCTCGCGACCCAGGCGCCGTCGATATAGTGCTTGAGATAGCTCTTCATCCTCAGCCTCCGCATTTTTTGAATATGGGGTACGTAACGCCATATCTGGCGCGGGCGAACAAGCGTTGCAACCTGAAACCTGATCGATAGGGTGCCGGCTGCGACCACAGGAGACACGGCATATGACGCGTACCGCACGGATCGACCGCACCGGCGGCCCCGAAGTGATCGAATGGACCGACGTCACCCTGGCGCCCCCCGGCCCGGGGGAGATCCGGATGCGCAACACCGTGGTCGGGCTGAATTTCATCGACATCTATTTTCGCAGCGGGGTCTATCCGGCCAGCCTGCCGTGCGGGCTCGGGTCGGAGGCGGCGGGCGTGGTCGAGGCGGTCGGCGACGGGGTGACGGGTCTGGCGGTGGGCGACCGTGTCGGCACTTTCGGGCCCACGCTCGGTGCCTATGCACAGGCGCGAAACCTGGCCGCGACAACGGTGTTCAAGCTGCCCGACGACATCGACGATCGGACCGCCGCCGCCGTTTTGCTGAAGGGCTGTACCACCGAGTTCCTGGTCGAACGCTGTGCCAGGATCGAAGCGGGGCAGACCGTGCTGGTCCATGCGGCGGCGGGTGGGGTCGGGCATCTGCTGGTCGGCTGGCTCAAGGCGATAGGCGCGACCGTCATCGGGACGGTCGGTACGGAGGACAAGGCGGCGCAGGCCCGGGCGGCGGGCGCGGATCACGTCATCCTCCACAAGCAGGAAGACGTCGCGGCGCGGGTCCGGGACATTACCGCCGGTGCGGGCGTGCCGGTCGTGCTGGACGGGGTCGGCATGGCGACGTGGGACATCTCGCTTGCCTGTGCGGCGCGGCGCGGGTTGATCGTCAGTTACGGCAATGCCGGGGGCAAGGTGACCGGGGTCGACCTCGGCATCCTGTCGACGCGCGGGTCGCTGTTCGTCACGCGGCCGACCCTGTTCAGCTACTATGTCACGCCCGAGGAGCGACAGGCGGGGATCGACCGGCTCTTCGCGATGCTGCGGTCGGGCGCGATCACTCCCGCGATCGGCCAGACGTTTCCGCTGGAGCAGGCGGCGGAGGCGCATCGCGCGCTGGCGAAAGGAGATACGTCGGGCGCGACGCTGTTGCTGGTCTAGCCCGGAAAAGGGCCGAACCGGAGCGTCAGGAACATCCGGCGGTGTCGATCGGTTTGTCTTGTGTCCCGCAAGGGCAATGTGGATCGTTCTACACGAGGTGATCATGAAGAAGCTTGTATTGGCAGCGATTGCGGCAGGCGTGGCGCTTACCGCCATCGCGCCGGCGGATGCCGCGGACGGCTGCGGTCGCGGCGGCCATCGCGGACCGCGAGGCATGTGCCGCCCCAACGGTCCGGTGTTCGTCGATCGTGGCCCACCCCGCGTCGGCGGTTTTTATCACGGCCGCGGCTATTGGGATGGCCGCCGCTATTGGCAGAACCGCTATCGCTATCACAACGGCTGGCGCTACCGCTAAGCCGTGACACCCCGGGCCTGCCCGGGGCCCCTTCGGGTCGCCATCGCCGATCGACGACGAGGCGACCCGGTGGATGCCGGGACAGGTCGGGCATGACGGATGCCACCATGCCGTGGGTCAGACGGCAGGTGCCGCGATGCGTTTCGCCGCCTCGAGGATTTCGGTCGGGAACATCGCGATGATCGTCGAATTATGCTCGACCCCGATTTCGGACAGCGTCTGAAGCCGCCGGAGTTCGAGTGCGCCCGGCACCTCGCCGATCACGCGGGCTGCGTCGCTGAGCTTGGCCGCCGCTTCCTGTTCGCCCTCCGCCTTGATGATCCGCGCGCGCTTCTCGCGGATCGCCTCGGCCTCGCGCGCGATCGCGCGCTGCATCTGCGCGGGTATGTCCAGGTCCTTGATCTCGACCGCGTCGAACTCGACGCCCCAGCGATTGCAGGTCGTCGTCAGGATCTCATACAGCCGCTTGTTGATCGTCGTGCGGTCCTTCAGCATCTGGTCGAGGTCGCTTTGCCCGATCGCGTCGCGCATGGCGGTTTCGGCGGCCTGGACGATCGCGGATTGCCAGTTGCTGACGGTCGTCACCACGCCCGCCGCATCGAACGCGCGATACCACAGCACCGCATTGACCCGCACCGCGACGCCGTCGCGCGTCACCGTCTCCTGCGTGTCGAGCGCGTAGGTGATCGTGCGGATGTCGACCTTCACGACGCGCTCGACCAACGGCACCAGCCAGAACCACCCCGGCCCCTTGGTCGCCTGCAACCGCCCCAGGCGGAAGACGACGCCGCGTTCATATTCCTGGTTGATGCCGAAAGATTTGAGCGCAAGCACCAGCGCGATGCCGAACAGCACCGCGACCCCTATCAAGAACTCCATGAAAACCCCGTTGAATGCCGCGATCATGCGGCTTGCTGCGGCACGCGCCGCGCGGACGAATCTACGCCGATCGTCGGCCGAATCATCCAGGGTCCGTTGCATTCCTGCATGCATTTGCTGCACGCAGGGAGTCGCCGGGCTTTGCCGCCGACCGATTTGTCGCTATCCGCGCGATCATGATCAAACGCGCACTCCCCGTCACCCGCGAGGCCGACTTTTCCGCCTGGTACCAGTCCGTCATCACCGAGGCCGATCTCGCCGAGGAATCGGGGGTGCGCGGCTGCATGGTCATTCGGCCGTGGGGCTATGGCATCTGGGAACGGATCCAGCGGTTGCTCGACGACCAGATCAAGGCGACCGGCCACGAGAATTGCTACTTCCCGCTGTTCATCCCGCTCTCCTATTTTGAAAAGGAAGCCGAGCATGTCGAAGGCTTTGCCAAGGAAATGGCGGTCGTCACGCATCACCGGCTAAAGGCGGACGGGCTTGGTCGGCTGATCCCCGATCCCGAGGCGAAGCTCGAGGAACCGCTCGTCGTCCGCCCGACGTCGGAGATGGTGATCGGCGCGGCGTTCGCGCGGTGGGTGCAGTCGTGGCGCGACTTGCCCGTGCTCATCAACCAATGGGCGAACGTCGTCCGCTGGGAGATGCGCACCCGGATGTTCCTGCGCACCAGCGAGTTCCTGTGGCAGGAAGGCCATACCGCCCATGCCTCCGCGCAGGAGGCGCGCGAGGAGACGCTCAAGATGCTCGAGGTTTACCGCGCCTTCTCGGAAGATTGCCTCGCGGTTCCGGTTGTCGCGGGCGAGAAGCCCGAGAACGAGCGTTTCCCCGGCGCGGTCTCGACCTACAGCATCGAGGCGATGATGCAGGACGGCAAGGCGCTCCAGGCGGGCACTTCGCATTTCCTCGGCACCAACTTCGCGCAGGCGCAGGAGATCAAGTTCCAGAATTCGGAAGGCGTGTTCGAGCTCGCCAATACGACGAGCTGGGGCGTGTCGACGCGGATGATCGGCGCGGTCATCATGGTCCACGGCGATGACGACGGGCTGCGTGTCCCGCCGCGGATCGCGCCGTGGCAGGTGGTGATCGTCCCGATGCTACGCGAAAATCCCGAGGACGCGGCGATCATCGACTATTGCAAGGCGTTGCAGGCCAAGCTCGCGCAGCAGACCGCGCTTGGCGAGCCGGTGCGCGCGCTGCTCGACCTCAAGTTCGGCAAGACCGCGACCAAGCGTTGGGGCTGGGTCAAGAAGGGCGCGCCGATCGTGATCGAGGTCGGCGGGCGCGACGTGGCGGGGGGCAACGTGTCGCTTATCCGGCGCGACCGGCTGTACCGCGAAGACGGCAAGCTCGACAGCAACGTCGTCGCGCAGGACGATTTCGTCGCGGGTGCGGGGGCTATGCTCGCAGACATCCAGGCGTCGCTCCACGGCGAGGCGAGCGCGCGGCTCGAGGCGAGTGTCGTTGCCGCGTCCGACTTCGCCGCGATCGAGACGCATTTCGCGGAGGGGGTGAAGAACCCCGGCTGGCTCGAGGTGCAATGGTCCAGGCCGACCGGACCCGCGCTCGACGCGGTGGTCGCGCGGCTCAAGGCGCTCAAGCTGACGATCCGCAACGCGCCGATGCTGCAAGCCGCGGTCGATGGCCCCTGCGTGTTCACCGCTGCGCCAGCGGTGGAGCGGGTGCTGATCGGGCGCGCCTATTGATCGTGTGCCTGCCAGGACAGGAACATGGAGCATCCCGGAATACCGTTTGAAGGTAACGAGACGGGTTTTCTAAAGGTCTCGCCCCACCGGGTTTCCGTGGTCACCGCGATCCGGCAGCGCGCGCTGGCTCGGCAGCAGATCGGTATCGAACACCTCCAGCGCGACGTTGACGAAGTTGCGGCTGTCGAGCTGGATCAGCGGAATCGGCGCGGCGGCGGTGCTGACGCGTTCGACCCGGTCGGGGCCGATGCGGACGAGGAACCGGTCGCAGTTGCTCAGCACGAGCATCGCGATCGCCTTGTTGTCGTCGAGCGCGATCGTCTCGACGACGCCCTCATAGGCGACACTCGCGCCATCATGTTCCAGCGTCGTGACGACATAGGCGATGATGAACCGGTTCGGCGCGCGCCCCAGATCGACCCAGCGCTTTAGCCAGCCGAACGCCGCCGTCTCGCGCATCGTACGGACCCACTGCCAGCCGCTCGCGCGATAGGCGATGGCGCCGACGATCAGCGCCGGGCTGAGCAGTCCGACGAACCAGCACAGGAAGGCCAGGTCGGGCGGGCGCGGCCCGGCGTGCCCGGTGTTGAGGATGACGCGGTAGACGTTGGGATCGAACCCGAGCGTCCAGCACGCGGCCGTGGAGCGGCATGCCCACGCCTGCACGGCGAACACCAGCGAGAGCAGGATATGCCCGGCAAGCGCACCGAAGACGATGACCAGCAGCGAGAAGGTCGATCCGGGTTTTTCCGGAGCCTGCGCGATCAGGTCGGAGCGTTCGCCGCTACGCAACCCGGCCCATGCGCCCAGCCCCGGCGCGAGCAGCAGCAGCGCCAGAAAGAGCGTATAGCTGAAACTCATGCGGCGGGGGCAGCGTCCTTCGGCTCGGACGGTTGCACGGCGGTCGAGTCAGCGGCGACGTGCAGCACGAACTTGCCTTCCTCGAACCGCGCAGCCTCGCGCGCGGCCTGCCAGCTGCCGTAGCGCAGATGCACCGTATGGGCAGTTTCGATCGATTGAGCCGTATTGACGCGCATGCGACCTCCGGACTCAACAATAAGACGTGTGGCCGATCTTTGCAATCGACGGCGCGCGACTCCGCTAGAGCGTCAGCGCTGCCTTGAGCCCCAGCACAGCGACATCGCCGCGCGTCCGGATGCCGCCCGGATGGTGGATCCACTGGACGTTGGGCTGGAGTTCCAGCCACGGCACCGGGGTCAGGCTGTAATAGACTTCGGCCGCATATTCCGCATCGCGCACCGGCGTACCTGCGATCAGCCGATCGGCTTCCGCGGCACGTCCGTTCACGTTGGTGCGCCCGACCGCGACGCCGAGCACGTCGCCCTCCAGGCCCGGCAGCAAACCCTTGTAGAACAGCCCGCCGGTCACCTGATTGTCGGTCACGCTGGTCGCGCGGTCGGCCTGGGTGACGTTGGCGAACACGCCGAGCCCGGTGAGCGCCTTCCCGTCCTTCGACGTTCCCGTGATCTGCTGCTGGATATTGGCATAGACGCCATACCGCCCCGAGCGCTGGAGTGGCGCAAGCCCGGTGACGACGATCGGGCGACGGTTGACGTCGAGCAGGACGTCGTCGCCATTGGCGGTCGAATACCACGCGCCGACCTTGTACGAGCCGACATGCCCGGTGTCGCCGAGGCGGGTCCAGCCGGCTTCAACCGGGATCAGCGCGCCGGTCGCGCCGTGGAAGCGGGCGACGAAGAAATTGTTGCGCAAGTTGAGCGGGTTGACCTCGTAAGCGCCAATCTGGAGATAGATCCCGCTGCCGACGTCGGCATGCAGGCGGCCGCCCCATTGGCTGACCGGCCAATTGTACCAATAATCGCCGACGAGGTTGCCCGGCTGCGCGCCGCAGAACGACAGGTTCTCGAAATGGCAGGAGAAGACCGCGAAATCCGACCCCGGGTTGGTCCGGCCGACCTTGATCTCGATCGCATCGCCGATCTTCTGCTCATACCACAATTCGGTGATGCGCACGGTCTGGCCCCGGCCATAGACTTCCTGCACCTGTTGCAGTGTACCGAGGCCGGCATCGTCCGACAGGTTACGCCCGCGCCGCCAGGTGACGGTCGCCTGCAACGTGCCGCCTTCGATCCCGGCAACCTTGCCCATGTCGATCTTCGCGCCAAAGTCGAGCTGCCCGGTCTCGGTCAGCTTGTGCCGCGCGCCCCCGGTCGGGTTATAGGCGCTTTCGGACGCATACCGCGCCGATACGTCGAAGCCGCGCTCGCCCAGCCAGGTGCGGGTATGCCGCCAGTCGGCGAACAGTCCGGGCGGGGCACTGGTCTGGGTGTCGCCGATCGGCTGTTCGAACAGCATGTTGCGCGGGTGTTGCATGTGCGTGGGCACGTGGCGCTTCGACGGCGTGGGCGAATCGGCGGGGGTATCCGGCCCGGACGGTCCGGCCGGTTCGGTCGCGGGTTTCTGGCTGTCGTTGCCGGGTGTCTGCGGTGCGGGTGAGTCGGCGGCGGGGGGCGGCGCCGGCGCGCCGATGTCGACCTGCTGCGCAAAGGCCGGATGCGCGACGCAGAGACCAGCCGAGGCCAGCGCCAGTAAACCAACCGTCGATCGTACCATCACTGGACCCACCCGTATTTTTCCAATGCGGGCGCAATGCAGCAAAGATCTATCAAAGAACATGTTTAAGTGCATACAAATGCGACGAGACAAGGAACGGCGATCTATTCATCCGCTGGCCTTGGACGGGATCAGGACCTCGATTGCGTCGCGCCGACATGCGCTTCGCCCCGCTCCTCGGCGAGCTTCACCTGCCGATGGCGTTCAGCATAGGCGGCGCGCCGGGCCGCATCGCGCGTGTCGGCACACGCCGGGCAGGAGACGCCTTCCTGATACTGTGGCGACGCGCGTTCCGCCGGGCTGACCGGCATGCGACACGCGCGGCAGAGCGCGTGCGTACCGGGCGCCAGCCCGTGGCCGACCGCGACGCGCTCGTCGAACACGAAGCATTCACCCTGCCAGCGGCTCTCGGCCTGCGGCGTCGTCTCGAGATATTTCAGGATGCCGCCTTCGAGGTGGAACACGTCGGTCAGCCCTTCGGCCTTGAGGAAGGCGGTCGATTTCTCGCAGCGGATTCCTCCGGTGCAGAACATCGCGATGCGCTTTCCCTCGAGCTCGGCGCGGTGCGCGCGGGCCCAGCCGGGAAAGTCGCTGAAACTGTCGGTGCCGGGGTCGATCGCGCCGGCGAAGGTGCCGACCTTGACCTCATAGGCGTTGCGCGTGTCGATCACGACGGTGTCGGGGTCCGAGATCAACGCGTTCCAGTCGGCGGGCTTCACATAGGTGCCGGTGCCCTCGAGCGGATCAATCGCGGGTTCGCCCATCGTCACGATCTCGCGCTTGAGGCGGACCTTCATGCGGTGGAACGGCATCGTCTCGGCGTGGCTGTGCTTGGCGGTGATCGCTGCGCAATCGGGGAGGGTACGGATGTGCGCCAGCACCGCCGCGATCGCCGTGTCGCTGCCGGCGATCGTACCGTTGATGCCTTCGGGGGCGAGCAGCAGCGTGCCCTTGATGCCCTGCGCTTCGCACAGGTCGAGCAGCGGCTGGCGAAGCGCCTTGGGGTCGGGGAAGCGGGCGAAACGGTAGAGCGCGGCGACGTGGATCATGCGGCGGGGTTTAGGGGGTTTTGCGGGGGTTTGGAATGCGGTTGGTGTGGGGGGCGTCACCAAAGCGAAGGCGAGAGCGGTGCGAAAGTCGCTTTGTTGCTCCTCCCCGTCGCCCCGGCGAAGGCCGGGGCCGCCAGGTTGGACGCGAAACCGATGTTCCCAAGCACAACATGGCGGCCCCGGCCTGCGCCGGGGTGACGTTAATACGGAAAAGGCGCCCGGATCGCTCCGGACGCCCTTTCTTTGTGTCCCGTCGTGGCAAAGCCACGCCGTCGGTCCTCGCCAGGGCGAGGCCGGCCGACAGCTCCGGTGGCGACTTGGCTTCGCCTCGTCGCCACCGGCGCGGTCGTGGCCGCGCCTCAGTAGCTGTAGTACATATCGAACTCGACCGGGCTCGGCGTCATCTCCCAGCGCAGCACGTCGTGCATCTTCAGCTCGATGTACGATTCGATCTGGTCCTTGGAGAACACGTCGCCCTTGAGCAGGAAGTCGTGATCCGCCGCCAGCGAGTCGAGCGCCTCGCGGAGCGAACCGCAGACGGTCGGAACCTCGGCGAGCTCTGCCGGGGGCAGGTCGTACAGGTTCTTGTCCATCGCCTCGCCCGGGTGGATGCGGTTCTGGATCCCGTCCATGCCCGCCATGAACAAAGCGGCGTAGCAGAGATATGGGTTCGCCATCGCATCGGGGAAGCGCACTTCGACGCGCTTCGCCTTGGGGCCGGTGCCGTACGGGATACGGCACGATGCCGAGCGGTTGCGCGCCGAGTAAGCGAGCAGCACCGGTGCTTCATAGCCCGGGACCAGACGCTTGTAGCTGTTGGTCGTCGGGTTGGTGAAGGCGTTGACCGCCTTAGCATGCTTGATGATGCCGCCGATGAAGAACAGGCACGTTTCCGACAGGCCCGCATAGCCGTTGCCGGCGAACAGCGGGTTGCCCTTGTCCCAGATCGACAGATGCGTGTGCATCCCCGAGCCGTTATCTTCCTTGATCGGCTTGGGCATGAAGGTGACGGTCTTGCCGTAAGCCTGCGCAACGTTGTGGCAAACGTACTTGTAGATCTGCATGCGATCCGCGGTCAGCGTCATCGTGCCGAAGGTGAGGCCCAGCTCATGCTGGCCGGCGGCGACTTCGTGGTGATGCTTGTCGCACGGCAGGCCCATCTCGAGCATGGTCGAGACCATCTCGCTGCGGATGTCGACTGCGCTGTCGACCGGCGCGACCGGGAAGTAACCGCCCTTGGCGCGCGGACGGTGGCCGAGGTTGCCGCCTTCGTAACTGGTGCCGGTGTTGGTCGGCAGCTCGATGTCGTCGATCTTGTAATAGCTGGTCGCGTAGCTGTTCTCGAACTGGACGTTGTCGAACATGAAGAACTCGGCTTCCGGCCCGATGAAGATCGTGTCGCCGATGCCGGTGGTCTTGAGATACGCCTCGGCGCGCTTCGCGGTCGAGCGCGGATCGCGCGCGTAGAGCTCGCCGGTCGACGGCTCGACGATGTCGCACACCAGGATCAGCATCGGAGTCGCCGAGAACGGATCGGTCCACACCGCGTCGAGATCCGGCATGAGGATCATGTCCGACTCGTTGATTGCCTTCCAGCCTTCGATCGACGATCCGTCGAACATGAAGCCGTCGGTCAGCTCGTCCTCGCCGACGACGCCCGCGACCATCGTCAGATGCTGCCACTTGCCCTTGGGATCGGTGAACCGCAGATCGACCCACTCGATCTCCTGGTCCTTGATCATCTTCAGCACGTCGCTTGCGCTGTTGCCCGTCTTCGCCATGTCCCCACGCCCTTTCTGGATACTGAAAAATTGCCCGTTCCGGTCATTCCGGGGCGGGACTCGTGTTAAGCCCGGATGCTCACGCTGTCACAAGATGTTGCGCTGCGTCAAACCCGCATTCCGATCGTTGCGCGGTCAGATCGCGTCTTCGTCGCGTTCGCCGGTACGGATGCGCAGCACGGTCTCGACCGGAATGACGAAGATCTTGCCATCCCCGATTCGCCCGGTCTGCGCTGCGGCGGCGATCGCCTCGACGACGCGGTCGGCCATGCCGTCCTCGACCACGACCTCGAGTTTCACCTTGGGGAGAAAGTCGACGACATATTCGGCACCGCGGTACAGTTCGGTATGGCCCTTCTGGCGCCCGAACCCCTTGGCCTCGGTCACGGTGATCCCGCTGACCCCGACTTCGTGCAGCGCCTCCTTCACCTCATCGAGCTTGAACGGCTTGATGATCGCCTCGATCTTTTTCACGCTGGTACGCCTCCCGGAATGTTCGTTTACCTTACAATAACCATGCCAGCTACGCGAGGGGCGGAAATGCGTTGGTTATGCGCGGGGGCGCGGGGAGTGCGATGCCTAACTGGCGCGCAGGCGGTGAGGGTGTGCCCGATTTTGCGGCAGCGCGCTTGCGCTGTAGGAGTGCACCCTTAGAAACGCACCCAGCGCACCTCAAGAGACGCAGCCATGGAACGCACCCCCCCGGCGGAGGCCGGGGCCCAATAGCGCAGCAGGCGCTTACAGCGCTGCGCTACATTACCTCGACCTTCGCAATTGGGCCCCGGCCTTCGCCGGGGTGGTTGCGCATGGTGCACGTGCTTGGTGCGTGAGAAGTGGTGCGCGCGCGCTACCCAACCCCTCAATACGGCGGCTTGTCGAACCCGCCCGGGCTAAGCGTGAAGATCTCGCAGCCGTCCTCGGTAATCCCGATCGAGTGTTCGAACTGCGCGGACAGCGAGCGATCGCGCGTCACCGCTGTCCAGCCGTCGTCGAGCAGCTTCACGTCGGCGCGCCCGGTGTTGATCATCGGCTCGATCGTGAAGATCATCCCCGGCTTGAGTTCCGGCCCGGTGCCGGGACGTCCGGCATGGACCACCTCGGGCGCGTCATGGAACAACCGCCCCAGCCCGTGCCCGCAGAAATCGCGCACCACGCCGTAGCGATGCTTCTCGGCATGGCGCTGGATCGCATGGCCGATGTCGCCGAGATGGTTGCCCGGCTTCGCCTGTTCGATCCCGATCATCAGGCATTCGTAGGTCACGTCGACCAGCCGCTTCGCCTTGATCGGCACGTCGCCGACCAGATACATGCGGCTGCTGTCGCCATGCCAGCCGTCGAGGATCGGCGTCACGTCGACGTTGACGATGTCGCCGCTCTTGAGCGTCTTCTCGCTCGGGATGCCGTGGCAGACGACATGGTTGGTCGAGATGCAGCTCGAATGGGTATAGCCGCGATAGCCGAGCGTCGCGGGGATGCCGCCGCGATCGACGATGAACCGCCGGATCATGGCGTCGAGTTCGGCGGTCGCCATGCCGGGCACCATGTGCGGCACGATCATGTCGAGCGTTTCGGCGGCGAGCTTGCCCGCGGCATGCATGCCGTCGAACGCATCGCGGCCATGAAGCTTGATCGCGCCGGTGCGGCCCATCGGCGCGTCGGCGGTTACGGTTACATATTCGGTCATGCGAAGCGATATAGCGGCTCCGTGCGGGCTTTGCGAGAGGGCGGCGGGGGGCTATGCGAAGCAGATGACGCAACGCATCTGGACAGCCGCGCTCGCGGTGATCGGCGACGAAATCCTGTCGGGCCGAACGCAGGACAAGAATGTCGCGCAGATCGCGGCCTGGCTCAACGTGCAGGGGATCCGCCTCGCCGAGGTGCGGATCGTCGCGGACAAGACCGAGGCGATCGTAGAGGCGATCAATATCCTGCGACAGCGCAACGATTATCTCTTCACCACCGGCGGCATCGGCCCGACCCACGACGACATTACCGTCGATGCGATCGCAACGGCGCTGGGGGTGCCGGTCGCCTTCCATCCGCAGGCGCTGGCCGTGCTGGAAACCTATTATGCAGAGCGCGGCGGGTTGACCGAGGCGCGCAAGCGCATGGCCCGCGTTCCCCAAGGCGCGGACCTGATCGAGAATCGCATGTCGGGCGCGCCGGGGATCAAGATCGGCAACATCTTCATCATGGCCGGGGTGCCGCACATCACCGCCGGGATGCTGGATGCGCTTACCGGGACGCTGGAGGGCGGGTTGCCCGTACTGTCGCGCACGATCGGGTGCTGGGTCGCCGAGAGCGAGGTCGCCGACCTGCTCAGCCAGGCCGAAAAGGCGCACGAAGGCGTCGCAATCGGCAGCTATCCGTTCTTTCGGGACGGCAAGGTTGGCGCCAATTTCGTCGTGCGGGCAACCGATGCGGCGCTGGCCGATCGCTGTATCGCCGATCTGACGGCGGCGCTGGAGCAATCCGGGCGCCGCGTCGTTGGCGACGGCATATGATCCGGAGAGCTGAGATGAAACACGTCCTACCCCGCATCGCCATGCTCGCCGCCATGGTTGCCGGTGTGTCGGCCTGCGATCCGGCCAGCACCGGCGGGACCACCGCGGCGGCCACCACCAAGCCCGATCCGATGGAAGCCAGGATCGACGCGCTGCCGCGCAACCTGCAGGAAACCACCCTGTTCCGCGCGATCAGGGATGGCGGCTACACGTGTCAGAAGATCGTGCGTTTCGAAAAGCACGCACCGATCGACGGGCACGCCGTGTGGATCGCAGAGTGCGACGATCGCGGACAATATGTCATCACGCTGCAGCCGGATGGCGTCTTCTGGGTCAGCGGCGTGCCCCAGGCCAAGAAACAATAGCGTCCGTGAAATGTCGACGTCTCGCGCTCGCCGTCATCGGCGTGCCGGCCGGCCTGTCCGCACAACAGGCGGCTGCGCCGGTCGCGGCGCCGGGCGTTTCCGGCCCCGATATCGTGGTGCTCGGGTCACCGCTGCCGGTGCCGCCGGGCATGCCAGCCTATGGATCGGTGACGATCGATCGGGACCGGCTCACCAACGATGCGTCGGGCCGGGTCGAGGACGTCCTGTCGGACGTCGCCGGCTTCCAGCAGTTCCGCCGCAGCGACAGCCGGTCGGCCAATCCGTCGGCGCAGGGCGTCACGTTGCGCGCTTTGGGCGGAAATGCCTCGTCGCGGGCGCTGGTGCTGCTGGACGGCGTCCCGCTGGCGGACCCGTTCTTCGGCTATATCCCGTTCAACGCCTTGTCGCCGGACCGCCTGTCGAGCGTGCGGATCACGCGCGGGGGCGGGGCCGGGGCCTTCGGCGCGGGGGCGGTCGCGGGAACGATCGAGCTTTCCAGCGCCACCCGCGCCGATCTCCCCCGCGTCGCCGGCAGTGCTTTCTACGGCAGCGACCATGCGGTGGAAACGACCGCGAGCCTATCCCCCGACGTCGGCGCGGGCTTCCTGACGGTCGCGGGGAAGTATGAACGGGGCGACGGCTTCTACACGACCCCACTCGACCAGCGGACCGCGGCCACCGTCCGCGCGCGCTATCGTGACTGGTCGGGGCAAGCCCGCGCCGTCCTCCCGATCGATGCCGAAACCGAGTTGCAGGCGCGGGCGGTGGTGTTCCGTGACGACCGGACGCTGCGGTTCGCGGGGGCGGACAGTCGCTCCGAAGGCGAGGACGCCAGCGTCCGGGTGGTCCATCGCGGACCCTGGGCGGTGGACGTGCTGGCGTATGTCCAGGCGCGGAACTTCGCCAATCGCGTGATCAGCGCGACGACCGCGAAACTGACCCTCGACCAGCGCAACACTCCGTCGACCGGGATTGGCGGCAAGATCGAACTGCGGCCGCCGGTTGGCCCGGACCACGTCCTGCGGATCGGCGCGGACGTCCGGTTGGGGGACGGTACGCTTTACGAGGACGCCTATGCCGCGAGCGGTGCCGTCACGACGCGGCGGACCGCCGGCGGGACGACCAATACGACCGGCCTGTTTGCGGAGGATGACTGGACGCTCGGCCGTCTGGTGCTGACGGCGGGTGTGCGGGGGGACCGCTGGACGATTACGGACGGCTTCTTCCGCGAGCGCAACGGCGCGGGAACGGTCACGACGAATCAGCGCTTCGCCGATCGCGACGGGGTGGAGGCGACCGGACGCGCGGGGGCGGTGTTTCATGCCAGCGACGCGGTGGCCTTGCGGACGGCGGGCTATACCGGTTTCCGGTTGCCGACGCTCAACGAACTTTACCGGCCGTTCGTGGTGTTCCCGATCACGACCCAGGCCAATGTCGCGCTGGGGTTGGAACGGTTGCGCGGCGTGGAGGGCGGGATCGACCTGACACCGGTCGCCGGCGTTTCGCTGGGTGTGACCGCGTTCTATAACCGGCTGGAGGGTGCGATCGCCAACGTGACGATTACCCCCACCGTGCGGCAGCGCCGCAATGTCGATGCGATCGTCGCGCGCGGGGTGGAAGTGACCGCGCATGCGACGCACGGGCGCGTGTCGCTCGACGGGTCCTATGCGTTCAGCGACAGCAAGGTCCGCGCCTCCGGGGCCTCGGCGCAGCTGAACGGGTTCATCCCGGCGCAGAGCCCGCGCCACACGGCCAGCGCAACGCTGGGTTGGCAGGATCCGCGCGGGCTCGGCGTATCGCTGACGGGCCGGTACGTCGGGCGACAATATGAAGACGATCTGCAAACCGACGTCCTGCCGGCGGCAACGACCCTCGATGGCGTCGTGTCGGTGCCGATCGCGCGGCGTTGGGCGGTGATCGCGCGCGGCGAGAATCTGACCGATACCACGGTGATCACGCGGAACGCAGCCGGGTCGATCGACCTCGGCACGCCGCGCCGGTTGTGGATCGGGGTACGGCTCGGCGGCGCGTCAGGACGCTGACGCGCCCCATGTCGGTCGACGGTCCCCAGCCGGGCGTCAGCTCCGATAGTCCGCGTTGATCGAGATGTACCCGTGCGTCAGGTCGCACGTCCACACCGTCGCAATACCGTTGCCAAGCCCGAGATCGACTCCGATCTCGATCGTCTGCCCCTTGAGATGCGCGGCGACCGGTGCCTCGTCATAGCCGACGACCGCCAGGCCCTCGCGCGCGACCTGCGTATCGCCGAAACGGATCGCCAGCAGATCGCGTTCGGCGGGTTCGCCCGCCTTGCCGACCGCCATCACGACACGGCCCCAGTTCGCATCCTCGCCCGCGATCGCCGTCTTCACGAGCGGTGAGTTGGCGATGCTCATCGCGATGCGGTGGGCGCTGCGGTCGCTCTCCGCGCCGGTCACCGCGACCTCGATGAACTTGGACGCGCCCTCGCCGTCGCGCACGACCAGATGCGCGAGCTGGCGGCACAGGTCCGCCAGCGCCGCGCGGAACGCGTCGGCGCCGTCGTCGTCCGCGCCGGTGAGCGGGGTATTCCCGGCCTTGCCGGTGGCGAAGGCGAGGACGCTGTCGCTGGTCGAGGTATCGCTGTCGACCGTGATGCACGAAAAGGTCGCGCGGTTGGCTTCGCCGAGCATCGCCTGGAGGAACTCGGCGGAAACCGCCGCGTCGGTGAAGATATAGCCGAGCATCGTCGCCATGTCGGGGGCGATCATCCCCGAGCCCTTGATGATCCCGACCAACGTCACCGTACGCCCGCCGACCACTGCGGTCGTCATCGCGCCCTTGGCGAAGGTGTCGGTCGTGCCGATCGTGTTGGTTGCGTCTTCCCACGAGCACGGCAGCGCGGCGAAGGCGGCGTCGAGCCCGGCCTCGGCCTTGTCGATCGGCAACGGCACGCCGATCACGCCGGTCGAGGAGACGAACACGTCCGATGGGCGGCAAGCGAGCGCGCCGGCGACCTTGGCCGCGATCGCCTCGACCGCGGCGCGGCCGCGCCCGCCGGTGAAGGCGTTGGCGTTGCCGGCATTGACGACGACCGCGCGGGCCTCGCCGAGGATCAGCGCCGAGCGGCACCATTCGACTTCGGGCGACGGGCATTTGCTTTGCGTCAGCACGCCCGCAACGGTGGTGCCGGGGTCGAGCGTGATGAAGGTGAGGTCGTTGCGCTCCCACGCCTTGTACCCGGCGCGCGCGACGCGGGGGGTGACGCCCGCGATCGCAGGCAGGGCGGGGAAGGGGCGAGCGAGCGGGGAGCGGGTCATGTGCGCGGCTTTAGCAGATCGAAGGCGCGTCTCAAGCGGTGCTGCTGTTGCTTCTCCCCTCCCTGGAAGGGAGGGGGCGGGGGTGGGTTGGTGTGGGGAGGGTGCAGCACCCGCCTCGAGCCTACCCACCCCCAACCCCTCCCTTCCAGGGAGGGGAGGAACTTGTCGGAAGTCCCTCTCCCCTTCCTAGGCAAGGGAGGGCGCGGTTTCAGGCGTCTTGCTTGGGGCGGTGCTTCGACTTCGCTCAGCACGAACGGTATGTTACGCTCAGCACGAACGCAATGCAGCGCAGCTCTTTCCTTCACCCTTTCGGGCGCGGGTTGCTCGCCGAAACCATCCTCCCCCCGTTCGCCCTGAGCGAAGTCGAAGGGTCGTCTGCGCACGAACAGCCCCCCACGACGAGCGGTGTTTGCCGATAGACGAAGCGCGTCGCAGCCATTACATGCCCGAGCACCCATGGAATGGCTGTTGTTCTTTTCTGCGATCCTCTCCGCGCTGACCGGCGTGGTGACGGGCGTTCGCGCACCGGACGTGCAGGTCGAATGCCAGTCGGTCGCGGCGGCACGCACGCAGGTCGCGCTCCCGGCGCGGGTGCTGCGCGTAGCGGGGCATCTGCACCTCGCGAGCGGCTTTGGCGAAACGGCGGTTTTCGCGCTGCAAGTCGTTGCGCTTCCCGCGATCGCACCTGCGCGCCTCTACCTGGATCGCCCGCGGGCTTGATCCGGCGGCGCCTGCCGCGCTGCCCTTCTTAACGACATTTTCCGGTGGCCGCGGGTAGCGCGCCGCTCATCCCCTTTAGACATACAGGAATTGCCCATGTTCGGCGGCATTGCCAAATCGCTCTTCGGCTCGTCCAACGACCGCTACGTCAAGTCGCTCGGCGCGGTCGTCGCGAAGATCAACGGGTTCGAGCCCACCATCTCCGCCATGTCCGACGAGGACCTCTCCGCCCAGACCGCGCGCTTCCGCGAGCGGCTGGAAGCGGGCGAAGATCTCGATGCGCTGCTCCCCGAAGCGT
Source organism: Sphingomonas sp. TREG-RG-20F-R18-01 (assembly GCF_022662475.1). Taxonomy (GTDB): domain Bacteria; phylum Pseudomonadota; class Alphaproteobacteria; order Sphingomonadales; family Sphingomonadaceae; genus Sphingomonas. The sequence goes on along the minus strand of NZ_JAKNQQ010000010.1, from coordinate 5,018 downwards.
TCGCCACGGTCCGCGAAGCCGCCAAGCGTGCGCTCGGCCAGCGGCATTACGACGTGCAGATGATCGGCGGCATCGTCCTCCACCGCGGCGAGATCGCCGAAATGCGCACCGGCGAGGGCAAGACGCTCGTCGCGACGCTCGCGACCTATCTCAACGCGCTGCCGGGCAAGGGCGTCCACGTCATCACCGTCAACGACTATCTGGCGGCACGCGATGCGGGCTGGATGGCGCAGGTCTACAACTTCCTCGGGATGACGGTCGGCGTCATCGTCCCGAACCTGTCGGACCAGCAGCGCGCCGACGCTTATGCCGCGGACATCACCTACGGCACGAACAACGAATTCGGCTTCGATTACCTGCGCGACAACATGAAATATGAGCGCGAGACGATGGTCCAGCGCCCGTTTGCGATGGCGATCGTCGACGAGGTCGATTCGGTGCTGATCGACGAGGCGCGCACGCCTTTGATCATCTCCGGCCCGACCGACGACAAGTCCGACCTGTACCGCTCGGTCGACCTGATCGTCCGCGAGCTGGCTGCGGAGGATTACGAAAAGGACGAGAAGCAGAAGTCGATCATCCTGACCGAGGACGGCACCGAGAAGGTCGAGCGGCTGCTCGAGGCGGCGGGGCTGCTCGAGGGCGCGAACCTGTACGATTTCGAGAATACGCAGGTGGTGCACCACACCAACCAGGCGCTCCGCGCGAACATGATGTTCAAGGCGGACATCGACTACATCGTCAAGGACGGCAAGGTCATCATCATCGATGAATTCACCGGCCGCATGATGGACGGCCGCCGCTGGTCGGACGGTCTGCATCAGGCGATCGAGGCCAAGGAAGGCGTCGAGATCGAGCCCGAGAACCAGACGATGGCGTCGATCACCTTCCAGAACTATTTCCGCATGTACCCCAAGCTCGCAGGGATGACCGGGACGGCGGCGACCGAGGCGGCGGAATTCTACGACATCTACAAGATGAACGTGGTGACGATCCCGACCCACGTGCCGGTCCAGCGCGTCGACGAGGAAGACGAATTCTACAAGGACACCCCGGACAAATTCCGCGCGATCGCCAAGAAGATCAAGCATCACGCCGATCTCGGTCAGCCGGTGCTGGTCGGCACCGTGTCGATCGAGAAGTCCGAATTGCTGAGCGAATTCCTGGTGCAGGAAGGCGTCAAGCACGAGGTGCTCAACGCGCGCCAGCATGAGCGCGAGGCGCACATCGTCGCGCAGGCGGGGCGCAAGAGCGTGGTGACGATCGCGACCAACATGGCGGGCCGCGGCACCGACATTCAGCTCGGCGGCAACCTCGAATTCCGCGTCAACGACGAGTTGTCGGCGATGCCCGAGGGGCCGGAGCGCGAGGCGGCGATCGCGCGGATCAAGCAGGAAATCGCGGTCGAGAAGGCCGAGGTGCTCGCGGCGGGCGGGCTGTTCGTGCTCGGCACCGAGCGGCACGAGAGCCGTCGTATCGACAACCAGCTACGCGGGCGTTCGGGCCGTCAGGGTGATCCGGGTCTCTCGCGATTCTACCTCAGCCTCGACGATGATCTGCTCCGCATCTTCGGGCCGGACACGTTGTTCGCCAAGATGATGCGCTCGAACATCGGCGACGGCGAGGCGATCGGCAGCAAGTGGCTGTCCAAGGCGATCGAGACCGCGCAGAAGAAGGTCGAGGCGCGCAACTACGACATCCGCAAGCAGGTCGTCGAATATGACGACGTGATGAACGACCAGCGCAAGGTCATCTACGAGCAACGGTCGGACATCATGGACGCCGCGACCGTCGGCGACGTCGTCGAGGACATGCGCGCCGAGACGGTCAACGGCATCGTCGGCGCGGCGTGCCCTCCTGGCACCTATCCCGAGCAATGGGATATCGCGGGGATGAAGGAGCAGCTCGCGACGACGCTCAACCTCGAACCGCAGGTCGAGGCGTGGCTCGAGGAAGAGGCGATCGACCCCGAGATCATCGAGGAGCGTGTCCGCGCGCAGGCGGACGATCTGGTCCGCGAGAAGGCGGAGTCGCTCGATCCCGAGACGTGGATCCGGGTCGAGAAGTCGATCCTGCTGCAGAACCTCGATCATCACTGGAAGGAGCATCTCGCGACGCTCGACGCGCTCCGCCAGGTCGTCCATTTGCGCGCCTATGCGCAGAAGACGCCGATCAACGAGTATAAGCAGGAAGCCTTCTCGCTGTTCGAGCGGATGCTCGGCAGCATCCGCGAGGACGTGACCCGCACGATCGCCTTCGCCGAGTTCAACGTCGAGCCGGCACCGGCCTTGCCGACGCTGCCCGACTTCATCACCAACCATTTCGACCCGTTCACCGGGGACGACGATACCTACGACCAGGATGCGGGAAGCGGCCTGATCACCACGCGCCTTCCGCCGCTGTCGATCCCGCGACCGGAAGGGCAGGAGCTTGGGCAGGATCCATTGGAATGGGCGGGCAACGTCAGCCGCAATGCGCCATGCCCGTGCGGGTCGGGGAACAAGTACAAGCACTGCCACGGCGCGGTGTGACGGGCACCGACCCTCTCCCTTAGACGCCGTCATCCCCGCGAAGCTTGAGCCAGGGACGCGCCATGCACTGTTTTCGCGCGAAGGCGGGAATCCAGTGCCAAGCAAGACAACGGCTTGCAGTTCGCGCGACTCCTGGGCTCCCGCCTTCGCGGGAGAGCAGCTCCGGTTTCGGGGCGCTCATGCCGTTGCGAAAATGACGGAACCTGAAAGCCCACCACCGCGTCCCTCAAAACGGGACAAAAAAACCCCCCCTTCTTGTCTGCAGAAGGGGGGCTTTTTCATGCCGTCGCGCGGTAGCCGTTACTTCGGCGTGACGATGCTCGGTCCGAGGTTGCGCAACACTTCGCGTGCATCGAAGGCGCGGATATTGTCCTTGGGCTTGGGGCCCTTGCCGACCACGATCTCGGCATTCGCCTCGTACTTGTCGATCGTGTTGATATCGACCCCGCGGTCGAAGAACGGGTCGCCGAAATACGGATCCCACGAACGCCAGCCGAAGCCACGCCCGCGATAGCGCCAGCTGGGGCCCCAATAGCCGCCGCCGAAGCCGCCGCCATATCCGAATCCACCGAACCCGCCGACACCGGGCGTGGTATAGGTCCGCGTGCTCTTGTCGACGTTACGGTCGGCGAAGACGAAATAGTCGTAGCCACGCTGTACGGTCAGCTCGGCCGCACGGAACAGCAGGTACTTTTCGACCGTGTCGCGCGACGTGTAGCTGTTGCCCGAGAAGCTGACCTGGAAACGGTTGTCTTCGATCTGGCGATCGCTGTAGCCCGAACGCTCGAACCCGCGGCCGACCGCTGGGCGATAGGTCGATTCCGTGGCGCAAGCCGTCAATAGGGTAGATGCCGCCAGTGCCGCGACGATAGCGGATCTGCGGAAGGTCGGCGAAAACTTGGGCATTTCGGTCTCCAGTGAACTGGTCTGTGCGGCGAGCCGTGCCGTCGAGGCCATGAAGCGCAGAACGAGCGACCGGGCGCAAGGCTCCGGGTAATTGATCCGGTCTCACACTTTGTAAGCCTTGCGAGATGAACGGAGACTGACGCGCGACGAACGACGGTTTCATCGTTTTGTCGCGATCGATACTCCTTTGGTCGCACCGGGCCGCTACGATGGGCGGGTTAAGGCGCCGGTTACCGTCTTTGCAACAGGGATGGATGCGACGGGGATCGCAGTGCCTACGGGGGTGCCGATGCGGATCGTGACAGGGTTTGCCGCAAGTTTGGCCGCAGGGGTGGCGCTGGGGGGATCGGCGCACGCCGACTATGCGGCAGTGCTGGCGGCGCCTGCGCCGGCTGCGGTCGGCCGGGTGACGCCGGTCGAGGCAAGGCTCGCCCCGGACTTCCGCCTGCGACTGGCCGTGCTGAGTACGTCCGAGACGCTGGATCCGCTGCAGGATCCGGACGGGACGATGAAGCACCGGTTCGCCAGTTCGATGATCGATTATTACCCGATCCACGGGAGCGGGCTGCATCTCTCCGGGGGGATGAAGTTTTTTTCCGTCGCGAATTTCGTGCGGGATGCGGAAAAGGCGACCGGCGGCCTGCTGTATGCGCCCCGCTTGCCCGGGGGAAACTCCGGCGTGCGCACCGGTTTCAACCGCCGGACCCCCGCGGCCACTGTCGGCTATAGCGGCACGTATCACAATGCCATGTTCGGCGTGGAGATGGGCACGCTGATCGGCGCCGCCAACGCCAACCTGCCACGGTCCTACCGCGCCTTGGGCGACCGGCCCGGCGGTCTCAATCCGATCGCCAATCTCATGGTCGGCCTGAAATTCTGATCACCCCAATCGACGAAGAGAGTGAAGATGCGTGACAAGTCGTGGATCGCCCTGGGTCTCTGTGGCCTGACGATCGCCCTTTTGGGTCAGCCGGAGCGCGCGAGCGCGGGCGGCATGTTCGGCAGCGATGCCAATGCCTGTACGTCGGGCAGGGGGCCTGCGATCCTGGTCAACGTGCTGGGTCTCAAGGATCGCCAGGGGCAGGTGAAGCTCGAACTCTATCCCGACAATCCCGACGATTTCATGCGATCCGATACGGACCTGCTCACGGCGGGCAAGGTGTTTCGCCGGGTGACCGTGGCGACCCCGGAGACCGGCGCGGTCAGCCTGTGCATCAAGGTGCCGCACCCGGGACGGTATGCGCTGCTGATGCTGCATTCGCGGCGCGCGCAGGACAAGTTCGACGTCTTCGCCGACGGCGTCGGTCTGCGGAGCAACGCGCGGATCGGGCGCGCGCGTCCGTCGGTCGATGCGGCCACGGTGGCGGTGGGCTCGGGCATCGTGTCGCTGGATATCCACACGCAATATCTGCACGGCCTGGGCGGTTTCAGCCCGATGCGATAAACCTGCGTAACACCGCTTGCATTCGCGCGAAACCCGCTGCTATAGGCGCGCCTCCGCGATGTTCCCTGATAGCTCAGCGGTAGAGCTCTCGACTGTTAATCGAGCGGCCGTAGGTTCGAATCCTACTCAGGGAGCCA
>NZ_JAKNQQ010000001.1 GCF_022662475.1 Sphingomonas sp. TREG-RG-20F-R18-01 | reverse complement strand
GAAATTTCCCAATAATTCGAGTGCCCAGCTTTGCCCCCTCTGGGGCACCAGTCTTTAGACTACTCCAGCTATTGAAGCGGTACTGTCGCCACGCGACAAGCTGCACGCGTAGCGTTGGCCTGACTCTTTGCAAATGTAACCCAGATGTTCTCGCCGTAGAGATGGCGGGGGCGGCATGATCCAGATATCTGATACCGAGCGACGACCGTTTTTTCGGCTTGATGACGGACTGGGGAATGGCCGACCGTCGCGCCTTCCGGCGACGTGGACGTCAAATCCAACCCTTGACAGGATGCGGTAGACGCACGCTTTGCGTTCGCGGGTTCGGGGCGCTGTTACTGGCGAAGCGGGGAATGGGGCTTCTGGTAGCGGAAGGGGCGGCAGCGGCGGCAGGCCCATGCCATGATGCATCGCGACGTTCGGAACGGTTACCAATATCAGGTCGATGACCAGGGACGAACGCGCAACATTTCCGGTGCACCTCTACTGGTCGGCAAGCCGGTGCGGTCCCGCGCGGAGCAGGCGCAGCCGGGTGGTGTCGAGCGGCAGCCTTCGGTTGATGGCGGTCACGATATCGCTGTTAGGTTCAGTGGGTGAACCGGGCGTTCAATCCCTTCGCGCAGAACGCCGATTCTAATCGCGGCGACTATCACGTGCGTGAAAATGAATGGGCAAGGGGCAAGCGCACCGGGCGAACCGTGACGGTAAGGAGTGTTCCGCCGTTCGGTGGCGGATCGGTGCGCCAACTGTGATCGATGTGGGGTGAACGGTCGATGGCAATAGAAAAAGCACGAAATTTCACAAATCACGACCGGAGAGAAATCGTGAAAATGATGAAAGCTATGCTTTACTCAACGAGATCGGTAAATTACTGACGACGGATCGCGATTATACAGTCAAACTCACGACTCATCTACGAATAGCTCCATGACGATATGTCGGAGAATCCATATTCAAGGAACTGGAGAATCAGGCCCTGTATCGTTGGGCGATAAACAGGCGATTGCCTGACGCGTTGCTTGAACTGTGGGAAGCGCAGGAAGGCGATGAACAGTGGCTGGCGCCGGAGTATCTGTATCACGACCGCAGGTTTGAGGTCGTGCATATCTACCCTGAAGAGATTGATCCCAAAGAGATGTTGCGGAGTGCCGTGCGCGTGCGGTTCATCGGCGTTTTGGGGAGAGGCCGAGTGTTTGTCCCCTTTGGCTACCCGTAATCGAGGGGCTGGATCATGCTCTATAGGGTATCCGGTTGCTGCAAGCTCGGCGTGAAGACGTATCAAGGTGGGGGCAGTCCGAGCTCCGGAACGGGTGAACTTGCCCGCCGCGTGGGGATCACCGCCGAGAATGACATCCGTCGGGACGGGGGCAAGACTTATGCCCGCGAGTTGATGCAGGCCGCCGCTGCTCAAGCCTGAACAGCGCTGTTCAGGGCGTTCGCAGCCGTGGCCCGCAACTGAACCGGCCGAACTATTCTGCGCGTGCGATTTTCAACCGAGAAAGGCGACAATCCCGTGTCAGATCCCCATCTCTCCCAAGCGTCAGCGTTAATCGGCAGCGTCAAAGCAGGCCGGGGGGCTGCGCCGATCATCAAGAGTTTCTTCGACGAGCCCACCAACACAGCCTCCTACGTCGTCCATGATCCGGCGACCCGGTCGGCCGCCATCATCGATAGCGTGCTGGACTTCGACGTCGCGTCGGGACGGATCTCCCATAAGGCCGCTGACAAAATCATTTCCTACGTAAAGGCCGAGGACCTCACCGTAGGCTGGGTTCTGGAGACTCATGCACACGCGGATCACCTGACCGCGGGCCCCTATTTGAAGGCGGAACTTGGCGGTCAGTTGGCGATTGGCCGCGACATCATCCACGTCCAAAATGTCTTTGGCAAAATCTTCAACGCCGGGACCGAGTTCGCGCGCGACGGGTCCGAGTTCGATCGGCTGTTCGAGGATGGCGACAAGTTCGCGATCGGGGATCTCCAGGCCATCGCCCTGCATGTCCCCGGGCACACGCCTGCCGATATGGCCTATGTCATCGGTGACGCGGTGTTCACCGGGGACACGTTGTTCATGCCGGATTATGGCACCGCGCGGGCCGACTTCCCCGGCGGCGACTCTCGCCAGCTTTTCCGTTCCATCCGAAGGCTGTTGAGCCTGCCGTCCGAGACGCGGCTCTTCCTCTGTCACGACTATAAGGCTGTCGGGCGCGAGCAGTTCGTCTGGGAGACAACGGTCGGTTCGCAACGGTCGAGCAATGTCCACGTCCATGAGGGCGTCGCCGAGGATGACTTTGTCGCGATGCGCAACGCGCGCGACGCGACCTTGAGCATGCCGAAGCTGATCATTCCGTCGATTCAGGTGAACATGCGCGGCGGCCATCTACCCGAGCCCGAGTCGAACGGCGGCCGCTACCTCAAGATCCCGCTGGACGCGCTGTGATGACGGACGCCGGCTTAACAGCGATGCCCTTGCAGGGGCTCATCGGCGGCGTGATGATCGGGCTGGCGTCGGCCCTCATGCTCGTGGCGCTCGGCCGGGTCGCGGGCATCAGTGGTCTGGCGGCCCGGGCGTCTGGAATTGCCGTCGGTGGCGCGCCGTGGTCCTGGGCGATGGCCTTTGTCGTGGGATTGCCGCTTGGTGCGGCGGTCATTGCCGCTGTTCTCGGACCGGTTCAGACGCACTTTTCCAACAGTCCGGCGATCCTGATCGCCGGTGGCCTTGTGGTCGGCTTTGGCACGCGTCTCGGTAACGGATGCACCAGCGGCCACGGGGTCTCTGGGATGTCCCGATGGTCGCTCCGCTCGATCGCGGCGACCGCAACCTTTACGGCCGCCGGCATAGCCGCCGTAGCGCTGATGCATCTGATGGGCGTCGCGGTATGATCCGGAATGTTCTCATCGCTCTGTTGGCGGGTGCGCTGTTCGGCGCTGGCCTCGCCATTTCTGGTATGCTCGATCCCGCGCGCATTCGCGGCTTCCTCGATGTTTTCGGCCACTGGGACCCAACCCTGGCTTTCGTCATGGCTGGAGCAGTAGGTGTCATGGCGGCGGCGTGGATGCTGACGGCGAGGATGCAAAAACCCATCTACGTGGAGGCCCTTTCACTGCCTCCGACAGGTCGGATCGACGCCCGTCTGATCATCGGTTCGGCAATCTTTGGCGTCGGCTGGGGCCTGTCCGGCCTATGCCCTGGCCCGGCGATCGCCAACCTCGCACTCAACCCGCGCTCCGCGCTGATCTTCATCGGCCCGATGCTGCTTGGAATGGCGATCCAGCGAATTGCCTTTCAGCCCGGGCAAATCTCCACCTTCATCGGAAAACTTTCCGCTCAAACTGGGAAACAGTGATGACCTTCAAGCGCCTTTCAGCGTCGTTTTCGGCTTCGCCGCAACTTTCTGCAGCCGATGTCGCTTCGGCTGCCGAGGCCGGGTTCCACACGATCATTGACTATCGCCCTGACGCTGAAGATGCCGGCCAGCCGAGCGCTTCGGACATGGAAGCGATTGCTCAGCGCCATGGCCTGGCCTTCGTCCATATCCCCGTCACCACCGCCAGCGCTATCGACGAGAGTGATATTGCCCGGATGCGCGCCGCACTGACGAACTCAGAGGGGCCGGTTCTGGGATATTGCAGATCGGGAACGCGGGCAGCGATGATGTGGGCTCTTTCCCAAGTCGGCGAGGCGCCGCCCGAAGCGCTCCTGAAAGCGGGCGCTGACGCTGGCTATGACCTCAGCGCCATCAAATCGCGGCTCGCCTGACCCACTTCAATGATTGGCAGGAGGTCGGCGATGGCAAAGTTTACACCCAGCCGGGTCGCTTGGTTTACCGAAGCGACGATGCTGCCGACCCTTTCTCGAGGCGCGATCCTCACGGGGCACGAAGCGCTGGCCCAACCCCGCCAATCGGACGGTGCTGCGGGATGATTTTAGAACCTCTTCAATACGGGCTTGGCGCGCTTTCGGGCTCGCTGGTGGGCTTCACCCTTGGTCTGGTGGGTGGCGGCGGTTCGATCTTGGCTGTGCCGCTGATGCTCTATGTCGTCGGCGTTCGGGATCCTCACGTTGCGATCGGCACCAGCGCCCTGGCCGTGGCTGCTAACGCCGCGATCGGGACGATCAATCACGCTCGCAGCGGAACGGTGAAGTGGCGCTGCGCCCTGATGTACGCCGGTGCAGGGATTGCCGGGGCTGTCGTGGGATCAACGGCTGGCAAGGCGTTCGACGGCCAGAAACTCCTGTTCCTGTTTGCCGTCGTGATGGTGGTGGTGGGCGTTCTGATGCTTCGTGACCGGCGCGCGATGGGCGACGCAGGCGCCGAATGCGCGCGCGAAAATGCACCCAAGGTTGTGGGCTTCGGTCTGGGAACCGGGGTTTTCTCGGGCTTCTTCGGGATCGGCGGAGGCTTTTTGATCGTCCCCGGCCTCGTCGCCTCCACCGGCATGCCGATCATCAATGCCATCGGGTCGTCGCTTGTGGCTGTGACCGCTTTTGGGCTTACGACCGCGTTCAACTACGCCCTGTCCGGCTTTGTGGACTGGCCATTGGCCTTCGTCTTCATCGGCGGCGGCATTGTCGGGAGTTTGCTAGGGACCAGGATCGCCAGGCGGCTTTCGGGGACCGCCGGCCTGCTGACCACCGTCTTTGCCGTCCTGATTTTCGTCGTTGCCGCTTACATGCTCTGGAAAAGCGCCGCTGCTTTCACAGCGCTCTAGCTGATTGATCGGTCAATCGAATTCGGAGTGCGCCTTCCCGCGCCAGGCGTTGCGTGCACGGTCTGGAATGGGCGCTCGTTCCGTCGTCAATCTGGGCGCGAGCGACGTCCTGCCCCTCGAGCGCTAAAGCTCGAGCTCGATCGGGGCATGCCTTGGCGGGAGGACCAGGTCTGCCGCGTCCTCGGCATCTCTAAGAAGCGTCTTGCGGGGCGCGCCCATTTGCGCGCGCATCGTCAGGCCGCGTGCGATGTCCATGACCTGGCTGGCGCGAGCGGATGCGGGAAAGTCGGACGGTAGCTCGCCGGCGCTGATGCCGTCGCGAAAGCGCCGTTCGATTTGCGCCACAATGGCAGCGGAGACGTCCTGCACGAACTGTCGGACCTCTGCATCGGTCACGAGCGGCGCGACACAGCCGAGCAGGCACCCCGGTGCTGTTCCTTCCTCCGTCGCATTTTCCACGGCGTTCCTCAAAAAGCCGGTGAGCGACGCATGAAGAGACTGCGGCGAGAAAAGCGCTTTCGCGCCAAGCGCGCCGTACTTCTCCGCATAGGACCTGAGCGCGCGCAGGAAGATCGTCCGCTTGTCCCCGAAGATCGAATAGAGGCTCGGTCGTCCGACCCCCATCCCTTCGACGAGATCGTCGATCGTGACGCCGTCATAACCCTTCGACCGAAAGATCTGGATGGCGTTGTCCACCGCCTGCCCCTCATCGAAGCTGCGCGGCCGACCGCGCGATCTGGTGGCGTTCTGTACCATTGGGTTCACATATCCTTGAGCATCGTCGATCGCTCATTATGTAACCAAACAGTTGGCAATTATCAAGGCGGCGATAGACCCAGGCCATCCGGCCCGACCGTGCCTCCCGCTTCATAGCGGTCCACGAAGCAACCAATCGAGTCCGCCGCCGATGCCCACACCATAGATTTGACCGATGGGACACGGTTTCCTGACGCGGGCAGACCACGGCGCGGTGGTCGTCCCACCATGATTCAGAACGCGATGCCGAAGCCATCTGGTCGCTCACGAACCCAAAAGACAATAAATGAATGGATAGTTCGAAAAGACCTTGACCGTACGACGGCCCATATTTACATACGAAATAGTTCGAAACTAACCAGACGCCGCCGGCGCCGAAAAGGAGACTTCGCATGGCTCGCTACGACGGTAAGAAGGTCGTCATCATCGGCGGCACCAGCGGCATAGGGCTCACCACCGCGAAGATGCTCGTCGACGAAGGCGCACGCGTTCTCGCGACGGGTCGCTCGCAAGGCGGGCTCGATTCGGCGCAGCGCGAGCTTGGCGAAGGCGCTCTGGTCGTTTCGAGCGATGCCGGGTCCCTGACGGATATCGACGCCCTCGCGGAACGGGCCAAGGCCGAGTTCGACACGTTCGACCTGCTCTTCGTCAATGCAGGCATCGGGCTCTTTGCGCCTTTCGAGCGCACCACCGAGGCCATGTATGACGACGTGTTCAAGGTGAATACGAAGGGATCGTTCTTCGCGGTCCAGAAGCTCGCGCCGTTGATCAACCGGGGCGGATCGGTCGTCCTCACGACCGCGATTTCGAACGTCAAGGGAATGCCGATGCTGGCCGCTTCTGGGGCCACCAAGGCAGCGCTACGATCTTTCGCTCGAACATTCGCAGTCGAACTGGCTCCTCAGGGGATACGCGTCAACGCGGTGTCGCCGGGTCCGACCGACACGCCAAGCTGGGGCAAGTCGTTTCCCGACGCGGAAACGGTAGCCCACATCACGGCGCAGATGAGCGACGCCAATCCGATGAAGCGCATGGGGACATCCGAGGAAGTCGCCAAGGCCGTCCTCTTTCTCGCGTTCGACGCGACCTACACGACCGGCGCCGAGCTTCCGGTCGACGGCGGTCAGTCGCAACTCTGAAACGGCACCCCCGTCCGAGGCCCGCCCAGACGGATTGGGCGTCCTCATTGCAAAACGACCAACGCTAGAAAGGAATGATAAGATGAAAGCCTTCAACATTATCGAAGCTGGCAAAGGGCCTGAGAGCTGGACGCTGGTCGATGTTCCGGAACCTGCGCCCGGCCCCGGCGAAGTCTTGATCAGGGTCAGAGCCGTTTCATTGAACACGCGAGACCTGATGGTCGCCAGTGGGTATTTCCCAATTCCCCCAAAAGCGAACGTGATCCCGGTTTCTGATGGAGCGGGCGAGATCGTTGCAGTGGGTGCGGGTGTGACGCGCTGGACCGTCGGCGACCGCGTTTTCGGTTCCTACTATCAGGATTGGCCGTACGGGCAATTTCCCGCCGATGCAGAGCTTCGTGGCTTGGGCGGCCCGATTGACGGCATGCTGGCTGACCTCGTGACGCTCCCGGAATCCGGGGTCGTTCGCGTCCCGGATCACCTCAGCTACGAAGAGGCATCGACTCTTCCGGTTGCCGCGCTGACCGCCTGGAACGCGGTGATGGAGTCCGGCCCCCGCATGGCCCCCGGGGCGACGGTGCTGACGCTGGGAACCGGCGGCGTTTCGCTGTTCGCGATCCAATTCGCCTTGGCCAGCGGATTTCGCGTGATCGCGACGACCTCCAGCCGGGAAAAGGCGGAGCGCCTCCGATCGTTGGGCGTCTCCGACGTCATCAACTATAAAGAAACGCCGGACTGGGAGCAGGAAGTCCTGCGACTGACCAACGGCCAGGGCGTCGATCAGGTTATCGAAGTCGGTGGAACCGGCACGCTGCCGAAGTCTCTCCAGGCCGTCCGGTCCGGTGGGCTCGTGAACCTGATCGGACTTCTTACCGGATACAACGATCCGATCGATACCTCACCAATTCTCTTCAGGAAGATCCGGCTTCACGGATCTGGTGTCGGGCCCGTTCAAATGGCGGAATCGATGGCGCGCACGATCGCTGCGCTACAGCTCAAGCCCATCATCGCCGAGGTCTTCGGGTTCGAGCAGGCGAAGGACGCTTTGGCGAAGCTCCAGGACTCAGCGACCTTCGGAAAGATTGTCATTCGGCTCGACTGATCGACGCCGAGAACCGCTCAAGCTCAAAGGACACGATGATGAAACTGACTGATGCCCCCTTCGCCGAGAAGAAGTTCATGACCGTCAACGGTCAGCGCATCGCGTATATCGACGAGGGCGAAGGCGATGCCATCGTCTTTTCGCACGGCAATCCGACCTCGTCCTATCTCTGGCGCAACATCATGCCGGCGGTTAAGGGCATGGGACGGCTGATCGCCGCCGATCTGGTCGGCCAGGGAGATTCGGACAAGCTCCCGAATTCCGGGCCGGGCAGCTACAGCTTCGCCGAACAGCGCAGCTACCTCCATGCCTTGTGGGACAAGCTCGATCTGGGCGACAAGATCATCTTCGTCATCCACGACTGGGGTTCGGCGCTTGCCTTCGACTATGCGAGCAAGCATTCCGATCGGGTCCAGGGCATTGCCTATATGGAATCGATCGTGATGCCGCTCGAATGGGCCGACTTCGGCGAAAACGTCCTTCCGGCGTTCCAGGCCCTGCGTTCCCCCGCCGGCGACAATATGGTCCTGCAGGACAATATCTTCGTCGAGCAGTTGCTTCTGGGCATGGGCCGGCCGCTTTCCGATGCCGCGAAGACCGAGTATCGCCGGCCGTTCCTGAACCCGGGCGAAGATCGCCGGCCTACCCTGACCTGGCCGCGCCAGCTTCCCATCGCGGGCGAGCCGGCCGACGTGGTCGAAGCCGTCAGTGCCTACTCGCGGTGGTTGTCGACGACCCCCGTACCGAAGCTCTACTTCCACGCCACTCCGGGCGTCATCGACCAAAACCCCAACCAGGTCGCGTTCGTCCGGACCTTCGCCAATCAGGAAGAAATTCAGGTGAAGGGTGATCACTTTATCCCTGAAGACGATCCTGAAACCGTTGCTCCAAACGTCGCCGCGTTTGTTCGTCGACTGCGTGGGATTGCCTGATCTCACGACAGGTTGAAGAGGCTTTGCAGAGTTCGAGAGGTGCCGGTTGGCATGACGTACTCCGAACCCTGCAATTGCTGCGTTCGGATCACTAAGGAGAATGCCATGTCCGACTTTCCCTATCGCACTGCCCTGATTATCGGCGCCGGGCCGGGCATCAGCGCTTCGCTCGCACGCCGCTTGTCGAAGCTCGGCGTGCAAGTCGGTCTCGCCGCTCGCGATATCGAAAAACTGAAGCCGCTTGCGGACGAGATTGCGGCTTCGGCCTTCGTCGTGGACGCTTCGCAACCCGACCAGATGGCCAAGCTCTTCCTCGATATGGAAAGTCAGATCGGGACGCCCGATGTCGTGATCTATAACGCCAGCGCGCGCGTCCCCGGCCCGCTGGCAAGCGTCGATCCCGCCGCGGTCCAGCAAGCAATCGCGGTCAGCGCGTTCGGCGCCTTTCTGGCTGCCCAGCAGGCTGCCATGCGCATGGAGCCGAACGGGCACGGCGCGATCTTCTTTACCGGCGCGAGTGCTGGCACCAAGGGTTTCGCGCAATCGGCGGCATTCGCGATCGGCAAGTTCGGAATGCGCGGGCTCGCCCAGAGCGCGGCACGAGAGCTCGGCCCCAAGGGCATACACGTCGCGCATTTCATCATCGACGGAGGCGTCCGCTCGTCGTCTCGACCGGTTCCGAGCGGTCAGCCCGACAGCCTGCTCGACCCCGACGCGATCGCGCAGACATATATCGACGTCCTTGCCCAGCCGAGAAACGCCTGGTCGCACGAAGTCGACCTTCGCCCGTGGACCGAACGTTTCTAGGTGCGCACCAGCATCAATCGGATCGCTGACCAGCGCTCGACCATATTCCAAACCTAGGAAACCTTACAGGCATGTCCGCACCCATCCGCACCTGGCAGCAATTTTGCAGAGGCTTAAGCTCTGTCGCGATCGTCCTCGCGTTCTCCGCGTCCGCACGCGCGTCGGAGCACGCTCCAACCTACGTCGGCACCCACATAACAACGCAAGAGGACCGCCAAGCCATCTTGGATGTGCTCAGCACCTACACGCGAGCCGTCAATGCCGGCGACGAAGCCCTGTTCGAATCACAACTGCTCGACCAGCAAATTCGGTTCTTCGGCTTCGGCGGCACGCTCAGTCCGTCGTTCGAGCCGCGCTTGGCGAGCGTGCAAGATTACGCCAGCTTCAAGCGGGGGTTTCCAAAGAGCGGTCAGGGGGTCAATCAGCGGTTCTACAACATCCATATCGAACAGGACGGCAACTTGGCCCACGCCTCGCTGAACTTCGAGAATGCCCCGGTTGGCGACAGCGGCGGGGCCGAAGGCTGGAAGACGATCCAGCTGCTCAAGGTGGCCGGTCACTGGAAAATCGTTAGCGAGTTCTACACTGTTTATGACACGAAGGCTCTCAAGTGATCATAAGCGCTGTTTGACAATTCTAGAGGTAAGGGGGCGCCTAACCGGGACCCCTAAGGGTTCGCCCACGATCACCGCTTCTGGCCGAACCCGTCGTTCAGGGAGCCGAACCTGAATGACGGCTTCGTCCCACGTCTTGCCGTTCTAGGACCGGCTGTCGAGGCCTCGAGCGAACACGAATGGATGTCCGAAGTCGGGAGCGCGAAAAGACGGCTAAAGGTGGGTTTTGGGGAGCCTTTAACACCGCGCATACAGCAGTGCGATATCGGCAGGAGCGGAACCGGCTTGAGGCGCGATGGTTCGAAGACCATGGCTAACCTCACCCTCAACGACGACCGCTCGATGCCGCAACTCGGTATGGGCACTTGGCAGATCAAGAACGTCGCTGCGGCGACGATCGTACGAACGGGTCTCGATGTCGGCTTCCGACTGGTCGATACCGCAGCCGCCTATGACAATGAGATGGGTGTTGGAGACGGGATCAAGGGCGACGACGTCTGGATCACGACCAAGCTGTGGAATACGCGGCACGGCGACGCGGTCGCGGCGCTCGATGAAAGTTTGGCGCTTCTCGGGGTCGAAGCGGTGGACCTGTATCTGATGCACTGGCCGGTGCCGACTGAAGACCGCTACGTCGAGGCTTGGCAGGCGATGGTGGGATTGCGCGACGCGGGCAAGGCGCTGTCGATCGGCGTGTGCAACTTCCTGCCTGAGCATCTTGAGCGGATCGTCGAAGCGACGGGCGTCGTTCCGGCGGTCAACCAGATCGAGCTGCATCCCGGCTTCCAGCAACGCGAAGCGCGGTCTTATCATGAAGCGCACAAGATCGTGACGCAGAGCTGGAGCCCGCTCGGCCAAGGCAAGGACTTGCTTACACGCGCGCCCATCGTCCGGGTCGCCGACAAGCATGGGCGCAGCCCTGTACAGGTGGTAATTGCCTGGCATCTCGCGCACGGTTTGGCCGTCATTCCCAAGGCAAGCGACTTGGAGCACCTGTCGGACAATTTCGCAGCGCTGGATTTGATCCTGGACGAGGAGGACATGGCAGCTATCGACGCGCTCGACTCGCCGGTTGGACGGCTGGGACCGGACCCACGCAGCTTCGGCGGCTAGCGTTTGTAACGAACGTAGCTGTCTAGGTTAGGCCACCAAAAGTGTAGGCCCGACGTTGGAGCGATTTTGACTCGTCAGCAGAGAGCTGACGTCGTCGCGTCCAAACCTGCACGACGAAAGGCGAAACTTCAGCGCGATGTACCTCGGATCCACGACCGGAACGCAGCTCGACGGCACGCCGCAGGCAACGATCAGCATCGTACAGCTATTCAGCAATCCACACGCCGGTTGGATCGCGCGCCGGCGCGTGGCCGCCTTGCGACGCAGGTTCATGGTTGAGGGTATAACCGTTCTCAACGGCGACCACGGGTCCAAGCCTCTTATGATCGACAGACGCGCGCAGCATATCTGTTGTGCTGGCGGGGATGGAACACTGCGTCACGTTCTTGCCGCGCTTATTGAATCGGGCCGCGAAATCTCCGTCAGCGTCTATCCGAACGGAACCGTCAACCTCGTAGCGAGAGAGATTGGATATTCGATCGCCCCGGCGGCATTCGTACAGCGTGTGCTGAAGGGTGATCACCGGGGGTATCATCATGTCGGTCTTATTGGCGACGTTCCGATGGCAAGTTGCGCATCCGTCGGTCCTGACAGCTACGCGGTCGCTGCCGTCTCCCTCGCCCTGAAGCGGCTCATCGGCAGGGCGGCATATATCGTTGCCGTCTGCGGGTTCTTGATCCGCTGGCCCCGTGTAAAGATCACGCTGAAGAATGCCGAACGGGAATTGGTGTGTGAAGCAGTCTATGTCGCAAAAGGACGCTACTTTGCCGGTTCGTGGTCGCTCGCCCCAACAGCGAGTATGCGCTCGCAGACCTTCGAAGTGATCGCCTTGCAAAATGCTTCAAGACGGACCTTTTTCCGGCTTTGTTGGTCGATGTTGCGAAGACTTCCGGTCGGAGAAATTCCCGGCGTGGAACAGTTTAATTGCACCGAATTGGAAATAACAAGCGAAGAGCCTGCCCCCCTGCAGTCGGATGGCGATATCGTTGGCTATCTGCCGCTTCGGCTAGCGCTGCGGCTCGCGCCGATTGAGTTCTCCTAGTCGAGGGCGCGACGTGATCCTGCTCAGCATTTGTTATGCGCCCGACGCCAACGGGCGGATGGCGATGAATTTCGGCCCGATCAACCAGCGCGGCGGCGAGAAGCGCCTCAACGTCATCTTCAGCCGGGCGCGGCATCACATGGCGGTGGTGTCGACCATCCGGGCGGAGGCGATCACCAACACCCACAATGATGGCGCACGCGCGCTGCGTACTTTCCTGTCCTTTGCCGAGGCGCAGTCGCGCGGCGATGCCGCGCATGGCCAGGCGGTGCTCGCGACGCTCAACCCGGAAGCCCAGCGCGTATTTGCCCGCGCGGCGCCCGCCGACGCGCTGCGCGATGCGATTGCCGGTGCACTGAGGGAACGCGGCCACCAGATCCATGCGGATGTCGGCAGTGCCAGCTTCCGTTGCGATCTCGCCATTTTGACATCGCGCGGCGACGGGTACGCGCTCGGCATCCTTCTCGATGCCCGCGACGCCGCCACTGTTGCCGACCGCTATGTCTTCCAGCCCACGATCCTGCGCGCGTTCGGCTGGAAGGTGATCGACGTGCCCGCACAGAGCTGGTTGCGTGATCCGGGCGCGGTGATCGCGCAGATCGAGGCGGCGCTCTACCGCGATCCCGCCGATGTGGACGATGATCCGTTCGCAGGGGCAACGATGCCGGCCCCGGTCGTTAGCGTGCCCAAGTCCAAGGAGCCGAAGGAGCCCAAGCCGCAAGCCAAGGCCGAGCCGCTGTCGACCTGGCCAGAGTTTAGCGAATTCCGCTTCCAGCAAGGGGCCTCCGATAAATTCTGGAAGATTGCTGTCACTGGGCTGGATGTGACCGTCGTCTTCGGCCGGATGGGTACCAAGGGAAGCACGGTGCTCAAAACCTTCGATACGCCCGAACGTGCCAAGCGCGAAGCGGCCAAGCTTATCGCCGAAAAGGTTCGGAAGGGGTATGTCGAGGTATAGTGGGGATGGCGCAAGCATCAGGCCACGTTGCAGCAATTGGCTCCAAATCGGTGTAGTGACGTCGTACATCATACCGGTGTTCTTGACGGAATGTCAGGCACCAACGGCGGGCAGCGCCGCAATGGGGACACGGCGTGGGAAAAGGGGGAACAGGACAGGGGAGGCGAAAGGCGGATTACGGGGCAGTGAAGTGCGGTGAGGCGCTTACCCCAGCGCTGCCTCGGGTCTGATCGGCAAGTCGCGGATGCGCGCGCCGGTGGCGTTGAAGACCGCGTTGGCAACCGCTGCGGCGACGCCGATGATGCCGATCTCGCCCAGCCCCTTGACGGCCTGCGGGTTCACTGCCGGGTCGTCATCGGGCACCATGATGACCGTCTGACCCGCGATATCGGCAAAGGTCGGAACCAGATATTCACCGAGGTCGCGGTTCATATAGACGCCGGTGCGCGGGTCGATCTCGGTCCGTTCGAACAGCGCCGAGCTCAGTCCCCAGGCCATGCCGCCCAGATACTGGTTCCGCGCGGTCATCGGGTTCAGCACCCGCCCGGCGGCGAAGGCGCCCACATGGCGTGGCACCCGAACCTCGCCCGTTGCGGCATGCACCCGAACCTCGACCATGTGCGCGCCGAACGTCCAGGCGAGCTTGTCGGCGGAGCCCGGCAGCAACTTGATGTGTCCCGCCCGCAAATCGTCCAGCGCGGCGGGCGTCGCGCCGGCTGGCAGGTAATCGAAACGGACGTCGCGCGCGCCCTCCGGCATGCGCAACAGCGCTTCGCATGCCTCCGCCAAGGCGTTGGCCAGGCTGGTGGTCGTAGCGGACCCGCCCGAGATACCGGCCGGCGGCAGTGCCGTGTCGCCGAGGGCCACCGTTACCCGATCGAGCGGCACGCCGAGGCGCTCGGACGCGAGCGTCGCGAGCAGCGTGTAGAGGCCGTTGCCGATTTCGTGGTGCGCGGCCTCGACGCGGACCGCCCCGGTCGCATCCTGGGCGACATGGATGACCGCTGGGCCGATCTTGACGGGGCGCGCTGCCGCCGCGCAGCCGTGGCCGACCCACCAGCCATTCCGCAAGGTCGCGCGCGGTTGCGGTCGGCGGTCGGACCAGCCGAAAGCCGGTGCCGCCGCATCGAAGCAGCGAATCAGCGCGCGCGTCGTGAACGACTTGCCGGTGACCGGATCGACCATCGTGTCGTTGCGGCGGCGCAGCTCGATCGGGTCCAGCGCGAGCGCATGCGCCAGTTCGTCCATCGCGCTTTCCAGGGCGAACAGGAACGGTACCTCGGGCGGCGCGCGCATCGGACCGGGCGTGTTGCGGTCCACCCTTCCGAGCCGCTCCTCGCCCGCGACCGTGACCGCTGCATAGAGCGCCGTGGACACGTCCGTGCCTTCCATCGCGAAAGCGTCGAAGCGCGAGCTCGCCGTGGCGGCGTCGTGTCCGACTCCCAGCAAGCGACCGTCGGGTGTCGCACCCAGGCGGATGCGATGGCTGGTTTCCGTCCGATGGTTCGCGACGGTGAACTGGTCGCGGCGGCTGACCGCGAGCCGGACGGGCCGGCCCAGTCGCCGTGCGGCAAGCGCGCAGATGGCGGTATGTTGCGATAGCGCGAGCTTGCCGCCGAAGTGTCCGCCGATGAAACGGGAGATGATACGGACCTGTTCCGGCGCGATACCGAGCTGGGACGCGAGACCGTGCTGCGCCGCGCCGAGGTATCGGGTCGGCTCGTACACCGTCAGCTGGTCGCCGTCCCAGCGGCACGTCGTGCTCGGTAACTCGATCGGATTGTGGTGCTGGATGGGCGTCGTGTAGCGGCTGTCGACCCGCACCGCGGCGTTGGCGATGGCCGCGTCCAGGTCGCCCTTGCGGCGATCCTGGTGCGCAGCGCTGACGTCGGCCAGGCGCGCGGTTTCACAGCGCGGATCGAACAGCGTGGCGACCGGCGACTGCCCCGCGTAGCCGATCCGGAGCGCCGCCGCCGCCGCCGCGGCGACCGCGGACGTTTCGGCCACGACCATTGCAACGATCTGCCCGGCATAGCGAATGTCGGGTGAAGCGAGCGGACGCCAGCTGCTGTTCGCCCATCCGCCTTCCATGAGATGATCGACCGGACCGATGGCGTCGCCGACGTCCTCGTGGGTCAGGATCATCAGTACGCCTGGCATAGCCTCCGCCACGTCCCGTCCGATCCAGGTCACGCGACCACGCGCGATGGCGCTCACTGCCAGCGCCGCATGCGCCATGCCCGGCAGCGACACGTCGCCCGGATATTCGGCCAGCCCGCAGACCTTCAGCGGCCCGTCGATACGGGTATGGGACTGGCCGACCCGGGCAACGTTCGTATCATCCTGTTCCCGCACGCCGAACGCGGCTGGCGGCCTGGCTTCCGTCGACATCGGCATTCCGGCACCCCAGCATCGTGAAAGGGTCTAACGCACGATGACGAAAGACGGCCCGCGAACGAGGCTGGCCCATATCCTGCGAGCCAGCCCTGACGCCAGGATCCGCGATCGACCGCCCGGGTGGCTGACGCTGTCGGGCTAGCCGTCGTTGACCGGATAGGTAACGAGGCTACTGTGACGTCTAGATCGCTGGAGCCTGCTCCGCGTCGACACGTCCGTGGCGCAAGCCGTCCGGCTGCACGCCGCCGCACCCATCGTCGGCGGATATCGGATGGGGGGATGCACGACATGTTCGCTGGATCGAAAGGAATGGAATGAATGTCTGTCTATCCGCTCTGTTGCTGGTGCTTGCCTTCCCCGCCGTAGCGCAAGGGCCGGTGGCGCCGACGCTTCCGGTTGCGACGCCGGCCCCGTCTTTGCCGCGCGTCGTGCTGGAAACGGGCGCAGGACGGATCGTGATCGAACTGGAGACGGGGAAAGCGCCGATCACTGCCGCCAATTTCCTCAAGTACGTCGACCAGAAGAAGCTCGACGGGACGGAATTCTACCGCGCGGTGAAAGCCGCCGATCACTTCGGTTTCGTGCAGTTCGGCGCCAATGGTGCGCGCCAGCGCCTGCTTCCGCCGATCGCGCACGAGGCGACGACGCAGACGGGCCTCCACCACACCGATGGAGAGATCTCGCTTGCCCGCCTGGCGCCCGGGACGGGTCGCAGCGAGTTCACCATCAGCGTTGGAGACCAGACCCGCTCGCTCGACGCCGGGCAGGGGCAGCCTGCCGACAATCTGGGCTATGCCGCGTTCGGCCATGTCGTGGAGGGCATGGACGTCGTCGTCGGCATCATGGATGCGCCAGCATCCCCGACGGCGACCCAGCGCGGGGCGTTCAGGGGCGAGGTGCCGGTGGCGCCCGTCAAAATCCTGACCGCCCGGCGGGCAGCGCCGTGAACGCGATGGGGATAGCCACCTGGGCTCACGCCGTGCCATGTGGGGCACCCCGGCGGCGCTCGGGCAGGCGGATCAACCGTCCGTCTGGCGGGTAACGGGCGGCGATGACGGTGTTGGTACGTGCACCCGTCGGGGCAGCCGGCCCGGAATTGCCGTTGCTGCGGCGCGTGGCGCGGAGGATGGCAATGGGACCGGTCCGCACAGACGCGGCTGCTGGCCAGCGTGCCCAATTCAGTCTTCGTGCAGTCCTTCCGCCATTTCCATGAACCGCCGCGCCGCCGCCCGATCCGCTTCGCTCGAAAAGGCAACGTCCAGATCGGGAGCGCCCCCCAGCATGTGCAACAGGGTCCACAAGCCGAAGCGCCGGTCGCGATCCTTTTCCAATCCGAAGTCGACGCGCATGTGCTCGATGCCAGCATCGAACGCCGCAGCGTTCACCGTCGCAAGATCGGGGGTGCCGAAATAGCGGCGAAACTGGTCCTCGAGCTCCATCGGCCTATCCTCTCAGCGCACGGCGCACGCTGGGCAGTACGCGGCGGACGATGATCTCGACGCCGCGCGCGTTGGGGTGCAACCCGTCGGCCTGGAGCAGCGCGCGATCGCCTGCGACACCGTCGAGGAAGAACGGATAGCGCGGCACGCCATGCGCCTTGGCGAGCGCAGGATACATGCCGTCGAAGCGCGCGACATAATCCGGCCCCAGATTGGGTGCGGCGCGCATCCCGGCGAGCAGCACGGGGATGCCGCGATTGTGCAATTCGGTCAGGATGGCATCGAGATTGGCGCTGGCCTGCGGAACCGGAAGCCCTCGCAGCATGTCGTTCGCGCCGAGCTCCACGATGACCAGGTCCGGCGTCGCCCCGAGCCCGCGCAAGCCCCACCGCAGCCGCGCACGGGCCTGGGCGACGGTATCCCCGGCGACGCCGCCGTTGCGCACCGTCGCAGCCACGCCGGCGCGGCGCAACGCCGCCTGCAGCCTGGCAGTGAACCCCAGGGCGGGCGGAAGGCCGTAGCCCGCGCTGAGGCTGTCCCCGAACGCCCAGATCACCGGAGCGTGGTTCGAAACGCGGGGAGCCGCCTCCGCACTCGGGACAAATCCCACGGCGGACAGCATTGCGAGATGGACAATTGCTCGCCGCCATCCATATCGCTTGAGGCGTGACCACATCATCCCCTTCCGATAGCGCACTGATCGACGCATGCAACGTCTCGCTGTCGCTTGGCCGCCCGCCCGCCCGCGTGGACATCCTCCGCGGGATAGGCCTGAGCGTCGCCCCCGGCGAAAGCGTCGCGCTGCTCGGGCCGTCGGGATCGGGCAAATCGTCGCTGATGGCGGTGCTCGCCGGGCTGGAACGCCCGAGCGGTGGCACCGTCGCGGTTGCCGGGCTGGACTTCGCCACGCTGGACGAGGACGCGCTCGCGATCGCGCGGCGTGGACGGATCGGCATCGTGCTGCAGGCCTTCCACCTGCTGCCGACGATGACCGCGCTGGAGAATGTCGCGGTCCCGCTGGAACTCGCCGGCGAGCGCGACGCGTTCGGTCGAGCGGCGGCGGAACTTACCGCGGTCGGCCTCGGCCACCGGACCGGACATTACCCTGCGCAACTGTCGGGCGGCGAGCAGCAGCGCGTCGCCATCGCGCGCGCGCTGGTCGCGCGGCCGGCGCTGATCTTCGCCGACGAACCGACCGGCAATCTCGATACCGCGACGGGGGCGGCGATCATGGATCTGCTGTTCGAACGGCATGCCGCCAGCGCGACGACGCTGTTCGTCATCACGCACGACCCTGCCCTGGCGGCGCGGTGCGCGCGCGTCGTCACGCTGGCGGACGGTCGCATCGCCGCGGATCGGCGCAGCGTTTGAGCATTTTCTGGCGGCTGGCGCTGCGCGATCTGCGACGCGGCGGTCGCGGGCTGGTGCTGCTGGTGGCGTGCCTGTTCCTCGGCACCGCGTCGCTGGCGGGCATCGGCAGCCTTGCCGCGAGCATGATCGCGGCGCTCGATGCGAACGGCCGGCAGATCCTGGGCGGCGATGTCGAGTTCACCGTGTCGCAGCGCCGTGCCACCGTGGCCGAACTTGCCGCCTTCGCGCAGGCGGGGCGCGTATCCGAGACGGTGGCGATGCGGGGGATGATGAGCACGGGCCCCGGCACTCCCGCCATGCTGGTCGATCTGCGCGGAACAGACGCGGCGTGGCCGCTGGTCGGGCGTTTCCGGCTTGCCCCGGGCGCACTGTCCGGGCGGCCGCACGGTCGCGAGATCGCGATTGCGCCGGCGGCGGCCGAGCGGCTGCGCGTGAAGCCGGGCGATCGCGTGCGGCTGGGCACGACGTGGCTGCGGGTGATCGGGATCATCGCGGACGAGCCCGATCGGCTCGGTGCCGGGTTCACGCTCGGCCCGCCCGCGCTGGTCGACCTCGCGGGTCTGGACGCGACCGCGCTGGTGCAGCCGGGCAGCCTCTACGAAAGCCGCTATCGCATCGCGCTCGTGCAGCCTGCCACGGCGGGCGCGGTGCGGGACCGCCTGCTCGCCCGCTTGCCCGGTGCGGGGTGGTCGGCCAAGACGAGCGATCGCGCGGCGGGCGGCTTGCGGCGGAGTATCGACCAGTTCGGCCAGTTCCTGCTGCTGGTCGGGCTTGCCGCGCTCGCCATCGCCGGGGTCGGCGTCGGGAGCGGGGTCGCGGCCTATCTCGCGGGCAAGACCCGCATCATCGCGACGCTCAAGGTGCTGGGGGCGACCTCCCGGACGATCGCGGCGATCTTCCTCGCGCAACTCGGGATGGTCGCCGCGATCGGGATCGGCGGCGGCTTGCTGGTCGGCGCGGCCGTGCCCTGGCTGGTGACGGCGATCGTCGGCGCGTCGCTGCCGGTGCCGCCACGGCTCGCGCTCTATCCCGTGCCGCTCGCGACGGCCGCGCTGCTGGCGCTGCTCGTGGCATTGCTTTTCGCCTTGCCGGCGCTCGCGCGGGCGCGCGAGGTGCCGGCGGCGACCTTGCTGCGCGATGCGCTCGCGACGCGCCGCTGGCCATCGACGATCGTGCTGGCGCTGATGGCGGTGCTCGTCGCGGCGCTGGTCGCGCTCGCCGTGCTGACCGCGTCGGACAGGGTGCTGGCACTCGGGTTCGTCGGCGCGGTCGCCGCTCTGATCGCCGTGTTGTGCAGCATCGGCCTCGCCATCCGGCTCGCGGCTGCGAAGCTCCCGCGGTCGCGCATGCCGTTGCTCCGCCTCGCGGTCACGAACCTGCATCGCCCGGGCGCGCAGACCGATCGGCTGGTGGTGGCGCTTGGCCTCGGCTTCTCGCTGTTCGTCGCCTTGGCGGTGGTCGACGCGAGCTTGTCCGCCGAATTGCGCAACGCAGCGCCGGCCAAGGCCCCGCGCTTCTTCGCCATCGACCTGCAGCCGGACGACGCCGCCACCTTCGCGCGCGCGGTCAGGCAGGCCGCGCCCGCCGCGACGATCGAGGCGCTGCCGTCGCTGCGCGGGTCGATCGTGGCGTTTCGCGGGCACCGCGTCGCCGACATGAGGACGCTGCCTGAGGGAGCATGGGTGCTGCGCGGCGACCGCACGATTACCTGGTCGGCGAAGCTCCCGCCGCGCAACGCGGTCGTCGCGGGAAAATGGTGGCCGGCGGACTATCACGGCCCCCCGCTCGTCTCGCTCGAGGACAAGGCGGCCGCCGGGCTCGGTCTCAAGGTCGGCGACAGCATCACCGTCTCGGTGCTCGGCGTCGACGTGCCCGCGCGGATCGCCGCCTTGCGCAAGATCGACTGGGGTGGCCTCGGTCTCAACTTCGCCATCGTCTTTTCGCCGGGCTATATCGAGGAGGCACCGCACGGCCTGCTCGCCAGCGTCTATGCTCCCCCGGCGCGGGATGGCGCCATCATGCAAGGTGTCGGTGCGGTGCTGCCGTCGGTCACGCTGATCCGCGTCGGCGACGTGATCGGCCAGATCGGCGCGGTGCTCGGCCAGGTGGCGGTGGCGATCCGCGCGGCAGCGGCGGTCACCGTGGCGGCGGGCATCGCGGTGCTGATCGGCGCGGTATCGGCATCGGGGCGCGAACGGCGCTATGATGCGGTAATCCTCAAGCTGCTCGGGGCCAGCCGGCGTCAGGTGCTCGGCGCACAGGCGCTCGAATATGCGCTGTTGGCGATGATGCTCGTCGTGGTGTCGCTGGCCGTCGGGACGGCGGCAGGCTGGTATGTAGTGACCCAGGTGATCGAGATTGGATGGGCCCCGCGCTGGGACATCGTCGCCGCGACACTGGCGACCGCCGTCGCGATGACGCTGGGGATGGGGATCGCGGGAAGCCTTCCCGCGCTCCGCGCCAAGCCGGCTGCGGCGCTTCGGGACTTGTGACCGTGCGCTACGATGGGGTTGCCGTCGTCGGCGTGACCTTCGGACGGAGCGTCGCCGGCAGTCGTGCGGCACGCCCGCGGATCGTCGGGCCTAAGGCAAGCCGTCCCCAGCGCCCGCTCGCGTTGAGGGCTGGGACCCGCAGGTTCGGCTACCTAGCTATGATCCAAGGCGGGATATTTCTCGAGCAAGGCGCGGGTGACGCCGTTGGTCCAGCCGAACCCGTCCTGCACCGGATACTCGCCGCCACCGCCGGCTTGCCCGGTTTCGAGATTGTACTTCTCGACCATCCGACCGTTGGCATCGTAGTACCGCGAGACGGTGCGGAGCCAGCGGCGGGCGAGGTCCTCGGCCTCCGCGGTCTTGCCGTAGCGGTCGAGGCCCTGAACGCCGATCCACGTCAGCGGTGCCCAGCCATTGGGCTGGTCCCATTGCTGGCCGGTGGTGAGGGTCGTGGTCCGCAGGCCACCGGGCGCGAGCAGCTTTGCGGTGACGAGCGCGGCGGTGGCGTCCGCCTGCTCGTGCGTGGCGAGGCCGACGAACAGCGGATAGAGGATCGCGGCGCTGACCGAGTTCGTCGGCTTGCCCGCCCTGCGGTCCCAGTCCACGAAGCGTTTGTCGCCCGCCGACCAGAGGTACTTGCCGATCGCCACGCCGCGGGCGGCGGCGCGCGTCTCGAACGCGCGGGCGCATGCCGTGTCGCCGACGGCCGTGCAGCGCCGTGCGATCGCCTTCTCCAGGTTCCACATCAGGCTGTTGAGATCGACCGGCACGATATCGGTGGTGTGGATCGTCGCCAGCGTGTTGCCGTCGGCGAGCCAGCGTGAGCTG
The DNA here is from genome assembly GCF_022662475.1 of Sphingomonas sp. TREG-RG-20F-R18-01. GTDB lineage: Bacteria > Pseudomonadota > Alphaproteobacteria > Sphingomonadales > Sphingomonadaceae > Sphingomonas. The sequence goes on along the minus strand of NZ_JAKNQQ010000001.1, from coordinate 1,078,447 downwards.
AAATCCCAGCCGCTCTCGGCCGCGGCGCGGAGGTCGCGATTGACCTGCGGGGCGGCGCGACCCGCAGCGGCGGCGGCCGTCGCGATGTCCTCGGCATAGGATTCGTCGCGCGGCGTGTCGCGGGCGTCCCAATAGCGGTTGAGCAGGCTGCCGTCGGGCATGCGCACGACGTGCTCGCACGCACCGCTGGCGGCGAGGCACTTCGCACCCGCCATCCAAAAGGCATGCTCGGCCTTCAGCGTGGCGAGGCGTTCGCGGTCGAGCGCGGGGTCATGCCGGTCCGACAGGTCCATCATCATCGCGAGGAACGGGGGCTGCGAGCGCGACAGATAATAGCTGCGTGTGCCGTTCGGCACATGCCCGTATTGCGCGATCAGCGCGCTGAAATTGGCCAGCATCGATTCGATCAGCGGGTGTTCGCCATCGGCCTTCAGCCCGAGCATGGTGAAGTAGCTGTCCCAATAATACATCTCCTGATAGCGCCCGCCCGCCACGACATAGGTCTGTGGCAGCTGTAGCGCGGACGAGCCCGGGACCACCGCCATCGGCGGCTTGGCGAGCACTGGCCAGAGCGCACGGATGTGTTCGCGCATCGACAGCTTGCGCGCGTCTGCGTCGCCGACCTTGCGGAAGTGGCGCGCGACGAAGGCGGCGAGCGCGTCGCGGCCTTGCGGCGCTTCGGTGCGATACGCCTGGAGGATCGCGTCGGGTGCCGTGCGCGGGACCATGTCCGCGAAGGTCTTGCTGTCGGGGAACACCCGCGCGAGCTCGACCGCGCGGTACAGCGGGCCGTAGAGATCCTCGGGCGTGCGGACCGCGCTGGCGGCGAGCGCGGGGGTCGTCTCGCGCGCGACGGCGGGTGCGCTCAGCGCGATCGACAGCGCGGTGAGCAGCAGGGCGGGGGATCGGCGCAAGGTCATGAGGAGCAACTCGCTATCGTAGTGGCCGGTCGGGGCATGAACCCCGACCGGCATGAGGTCAGAACTTGTAGGCCGCGGTGATCGTCGCGTGCCGGCCAAAGATCGGGCGGCCCAGGAAGAACCCGGCGGAATTGGCCGAACCGACCGTCCGCACATTGCCTTCGGTCAACGCGAGCGTATCGGTCAAGTTCTCGACCGTCGCCTGTAGCGAGAAACGATCGTTCAGGTCGAGCGACGCACCGAGATCGACCGTCTCATAGCTGCCGAGCCGCTGCTGGTTCTCGATATCGGCGAACCGGTTGCCGATATGCGTGAACGTCCCGAACAGCCGCGCCTTACCCCAGGCGCTCCGGAAGGTGTAGGACGGGGTCGCGGCGATCTGGAATTTCGGCTGGCGGTTGACGCTGTTGCCGGAGTTGGTCCCGAAATCCTTGAACTTGCCGTCCTGCACCACGCCGCGCACCGCGAGCTGCACCCCGTCGACCGGCCGCACCGCACCTTCGAACTCAAGCCCGTAGGCACGCGATCCACCGAATTGCACGACGTTCTGCTCGACGCCGCCGATCACGCGGATGTCCTGGAAAATCAGGTTGTGGAAGCGGTTGTAGAAGCCGGTGAGATATAGGTCGTAATAGCGCGTCGCGGTCTTGAGCCCGACCTCATACTGGTCGGCGGTCTGCGGCTTGATGTTCTGCAGCGACGTCGCATTGCCGCGCAGATCGTCGAACTGCGGGAGCAGCGCACCCGAGTTGGCGCGGGCGAAGCCGTTGAGCTTGTTGGTGAAGGCATAATCGAGACCAGCGGTCCACGACACCTGCGTCTTGGCGTAGCGGGCCGTGCTGAAAGTGCCGTTGAGATAGGTCGCGCCATTGTTGTACGCGGTCAGCGGATTGTTATCGAGATCGCCGGTCGCGCTGTTCTCGAACCGGTCATGGAGCACGACACGCTCGACGCGGACGCCGCCGTCGACCCGCAGCGCGCCCAGCTTCCATTCGTCGCTGAGATAGCCGGCGACGTTGCTGCTCGAGTAGAACGCATTGACGTCATAGCTGTTGGCGCTGGTGAAGCCGTTGCGGGTCAGGATCGTACCGTTGGTGAGCGTCGCATTCAGCACGCGTGCATTGGGTTCGAGTGCGAGCAGGATGTTGTTGCCAAGGTTCCACTGGTCGTGATCGCCAACATGCGCGTAATAACCGCCGAGCGTCAGCGTGTTGCCCGAGAACAGCTCCTTAGAGAGCTTCAGTTCATCGGTGAAGCTCTCGATCTGTTTGGTCACCGACCAGATGCCCGCCTGGATCGTCTGTTGCCCGGCGGTCAGCGCCTGGCCGGTGCCCGCGTACGTCACCGTGCCCGCGCCGCCTGCACCTGCGAGATATTGCCCAACCGTTTGCGGGTTGGACCCGGTGAACAGCGCGAACGTCGTCGACGTGCCCTTAGTGAAGTTGACGTTGTTCTGCACCGCGAACCCGCCCCCCACATCATAGCTGAAGGTCGAGCCGAAGGTGTAGACGTTCGCCCCGCGGCCACGCGATAGGTCGACCGCCTTTTTCTGCGTCGGGCCCCCGTTGATGCTCGGGCCGACCTCGATCAGCGTGTTCTCGATTTCTCGCCCGACCAGCGTGTCGGTACGCGCGTCGAAGCCCGTGAAGGTGCTGAACTTGCCGTTGGTCTCGACCAGCGGCATCGGCGTGTAGAAGGCGTTCTTGTCATCGAGATAGCGCCCGTAGACGGTGAGTTTGCCCGCATCGAACTTGTGCGTGATGCTGCCGGTGATCTGCCCGCCGAGATCGCCGGGGAAACCGGTCTTCCGGAAGCCGTCCGAATAGCGATAGAAGCCGCCGACCATATAGGTGGTGTCCGAGGTGAGCGGCCCCTGTGCGACGAAATCGCCGCGATAGGTGCCCTCGGTGCCATAGGTCGCGCGCAGCGACAGGTGCGGATCGCGCGTGCCTTCCTTGAGAATGAAGTTGGTGGTGGCACCGGGCTGGCCGTTCGAGAAGATCGGGCTCGGGCCGCCGCGCAGCACTTCGAGCCGCTCGATCGTGTCGTCGAGGCGGAAGATCGAGCTGTCCTCGAGGAACGACAATGACGACGGCGCGATGACCGGCGAGCCGTTCAACTGCAGCGTGAGAAAGGGCGCGTCGCCCGTCGATGGGAAGCCGCGGATGAAGACGTTGGCGCCCGCGTTGCCGCCCGAGCTTTCCACCCACACGCCTGGCACGATCTTGAGCAGGTCGGCGGTCGAGGTCGGCTGGACTTCGCGGATCTGCTCCGCAGTTGCGGTAGAGATCGAATAGCTCGCGTCGAGCTTGCGCTGGCCCGCGCGGTTGGCGTTGCCGGTGACGACGATGTCGGGTTGATCCGCCACCGGCTCGGTTGCCGGGACCGCTGCCTGGGCGGGGGCGTCCTGCGCGAGGGCGGGCAGGGCGCTCAGTGCGGTGCCGGACAGCAGCGCGAGTGCCAAGATGGTGCGGGGATGGGACATGATATTCCTCCTGAATTTTTCTTTTTGTGGTGATGGGGGTGGGAAGCGGGGGACGTACGACGCCATCTCGCCGGACAACGTCGCGGCGAAGAAGCTTCGCAAGGGGAAGCGACGGACGGGTTACGGAGGGCTACGCAGACGGGGCACCCTCAGAACCCGTACCGTGCCGACAGCTCGACCGAGCGCCCCAAGATCGGGCGCGCGAAGATCGCGCCGGATGCCTGCGCGCCGAGCGTCCGCGGGTTGCCCTCAGTCAGGCCGATCGTGTCGGTGAGGTTGTCGGCGCTGAGCTGGACGCGCAGCCGGTCGTTCACGTCCAGTGCGGCACCCGCGTCCCATTTGACGAAAGCGGGCAACAACTGGCGGTTCTGCACGTCGGACCAGCGATCGCCCATCCGGCTCAACGTCATGAACAGGCTGGCCTTGCGGGTCGCGACGGTGAAGTCCCACGCCGGGGTCATGCGCCATTGCCATTGCGGCTGGCGTTGGACACGATTGCCGCTGAGATCGGTCCGCCCGTCGTCGGTGAAAAAGCCGCGATAACGGGCGTCGAGCCAGCTGCCTGAGAACGTCACCGAAAGCGGCGCCACCGGCCGCCAAAGTCCGTCGAGTTCGACCCCGGTCGCGCGCGCGCCGCCGATCGAGGCGAGCGGCGCGCCGCTGGTGATGACGGTCGTTGCAAGGCCCTTGAAGCGGTTGCGGTACAGCGTCGCATACAGGTTGAGCGACCGCGTCGAAAGCTTCACGCCGCCCTCGATCGTATCGACGCGCGGCGCTACGGCGATGCCGTCGCGCAGATTGTCGAAGAACGGGAAGCTGTTGCCGTGGCTGAAGCGGACGAACCCGGCGAGATTGCGGGTGACGTCGTAATTGGTCCCGAGCGTCCACGACCAGGCGCCCCCGCGATACCGCACCGGGGTCGGCGTGCTCGCGAACGTCACATCGTCATTGTCGTACAGCGTGGACGGGTTGCCGTCGGGGCCACCGGGACCGGCGGGTTTGGTGTCAACGGCCCAACCGTCGACCGCGTGGCGTTGATGGCGCATCCCGCCGTCGAGCCGCAGGCGATCCGCCACCGTCAGCTCCTCGACCGCGTAGAAAGCGAGATCGCTCCCGCGATAGCGCGCGTCCACCAGGAAGCTGGAGCCGCTGGCAAAGCCGTCGCGCGAGACGATGTCGCCGTTGGTCAGCGTCAGGTCGAGCCGACGCGCGTTGGGCTGCGCGGTCAGCAGCAGCGCATTGCCGATGTCCCAATGGTCGCGCGCGCCATAGTCCGCCGCATAGACGCCGACGGTCGCCTTGCTCGGCCCGGTCTTCCACTCCAGCGTGGCATCGTTGACGCGCGCGTCGATCCGCTTGGCGACCGTCCAGATGCCCGCGCGCACGACCGCCTGATCGGGCGACACGGTGCGGCCGTCCGCGGTGGTGACGAGTGATGCGATCCCGCTGACCAGGGATGCGGCGTAAGCTGTGGCGCTTTGCGGCGCTATATTGTCCGAAACGAGCCCCGTGGTGTCGGCGTGGCCGCTCAGCCAGCTCGCCTTGTCGCGCAGCGTCAGGACGTTGCCGAGGCGTAGCTCGATATTGGTCCCCAGGTTGACGATCCGCGCGCCGCGCCCGTCGTCGAGATCGTAGCGACTGCCATCGTTGCGGATGCCGGTCCGCGTATCGGGTCCCGCCAGCGTACCGCTTCCCGCATCGAAACCGGGGTAGGCGGTGATCCGCCGTCCGGTCTGCACGACCGGGATCGGCAAGAGCCACTGGCTGCGATCATCGAGGTAGCGCGCGAACAGCAGCACCGAGCCGGAGGAGACGTTCCGGCGCAGATTGGCGGTGATCTGCCCCCCGCGATCCGCGGCGAAGCGCGGCGAGCGGATACCAGTGCCGCGCGAGGCATAGCCGCCGATCATGAACCGCGTGTCCTGATCGAGCGGCCCGGCAACATAGGCGTCGGTACGCACCTCGCCCGTGTCGATCACGCTTCCTTTGATCTCACCCGCAAGGTGGTCGCCGCCCTCACGCTGGATGACGTTGACGGTCGCGCCGGGCTGACCCGAGGCGAGCAGCGCGCTGGTACCGCCGCGGACTGCCTCGACGCGCTGTACGGTCTCGTCGATCCGATAGAGCTGCGAATTTTCCAGGAAGGAGAGCGTGGCCGGTGGAAAGAACGGCACGCCCTCGCTCTGGAACGTCACATATTCGGCATCGCCCCCGGACGGGTAACCCCGCACGAAGATGTTCGCGCCGTTCTTGCCGCCGGAGGTTTCGACGGTGAGGCCGGGTACCAGCTTGAGCACGTCGGCGGTGCTCGCAGCACCCAGTCGGTCGATCGCGGAACGGCTGACGGAGGTGACCGCGAACGCGGCATCCTGGCGGCGACGGCCGCCACCCGGCGTGCCGACCACGACGATGTCGGCGTCCTGCGCGACATCGGCGGGCGCGAGGTCCGCCTGCGGAAGGGAAGGGCGTCGTGCAGCGCTAGCCACTGGAACGACCTCCAGCAGCCAGGCGCCGCCGGGCGCGGCACGCGCGCGGAAGCCGGTTTGCGCCAGCAATCGCGCCAGCGCGCGATCCGGGTCGTGTGGCCCGTGCACCCGGGGCGCGCGCAAACCGCGCACCTGCCCCGGGGCGAACAGGATCTGGCGTCCGCTCTGCCGTGCAAACACGATCAGCGCATCGCCCAGCGAACCGGCAGGAATGTCGAACGGGATGGCAGTCGCGGCTATCGCGGCGGTCGGCACGGCGATGGCTGCGGCGATCGCCCCCAACTGTACGCCATGCGCACGCCATCGAAACCATCCCCCCTTCGGTAGCCCCATCATGCGCGGGGCTTTCGACAGACAAGACGCGCGCCCCGGCAAAACCCGAACCGCGATCGCATTCTTTTTCTCAAAGGTGTTGGCGCCTCAGCGCGCGGATATGACGATACCCGCATCGCTATCCCGCTTCACGCGCACCGGAAAGCCGACCGCGAGCGCATCGACGAACGCAAGTGCACCGGTCGTGCGGAACGCACCCGATACGCGCAGCGCCCCGACGCGCCCGTCGGCAAGCCGAATCGGGTGGCGGCGATAGCGGTTGAACTCGCCGACCGCCTCGGCAAGCGGTACGTCGTCGAGCTGCAGAGCGCCCGTCCGCCAGCCGGTGAAACGCGTTGCATCGGCAGGCGTGCGAAGGGTGACGTCCTCGTCGGTGACCGTGATCGCGCGGCCGGGCGGCAGCGCCAGCGTAGTGCTGTCTCCGACCAGCCTGAGCGTGCCGCTCGCGGCGAAGGCGCGCAGGCGATCGGGATCGGTCCGCACGTCGAACTCGCCCGCTGTCGCGACGAAGGTGCGACCGCGCACGCCGATCTCGAACGGGGCAGCCGCAGGCTTGACCTTGAACCAGCCCTGTCCGTCGAGCGTTACCCGCCGCACGCCCTCGGATACGCGGACCTGGAGCGTGCTCGCGGTGTCGAGCGTCACGATCGACCCGTCGGCGAGCGTGACGTCGGCCTGTTGACCGATGCCGGTTCGGAACGTCTCGGCGGGCGGCGGCGCGACCGGCGCGGTCCAGGCGCGAATACCGTAGGCGGCGAGCGGTGCGGCGGCGAGCAGCACCGCGCCGGTCGCGACGACCCGCCACCGGACCCGGGGCGGCCGCCGCGCGAGCATGGTCCGCGCCAGAGTCTGCTGGCGTAGCGACAGCAATGGGGGTTTCTCCGCGAGCGACCGCACGCGGTCGTGCGCGCCGCGCACCGCATCGTAAGCGACCGCTCGCTCGATGCTTTCGCCCTGCCACCGCGCGAACGCAACGCGCGTCGCCGCATCGGCGTCGCGCATCCGCTCGTGCCACTCGGCAGCTTCGATCAGGAGCGCTGGTTCAGTGATGGCGCCAGTCCTCCAGCGCCGCTGCAACGCGTGCAAGCGCCCTGGCCTGATGCTTCTCGGCCGCGCGCGTGGAAATGCCGATCGCATGGGCAACGTCCGCCATCCGCAATCCCTCCAGCATCCGCAAGACGAAGACGTCGCGGGTCCGTTCGGGAAGCTCGAGCAGCACTGCCTGCAGGCGATCCGCTGCTTCCCTGCTTTCGAAGACGCGGTCTGGCGGAATCTCCGAACCGGCAAAATTCTCGTCAAGCGCGTCATGCAGCCCGGAGCCGCGCGCCGCGGCGCGACGCGCGCGGTCCTTCAGCACGTTCGCCGCGGTGACGAACAGGAAATGCTCGGGTTTCTCGATCGCGGTCGGGTCCGCCATCTGGCTGAGGCGGAGATAGACGTCCTGCACCAGATCGGGCACGTCCTCCTTCGCAGCGACGCGGCGCGCGAAGTAGCGGTTGAGCGCACGCTCATAGACATGCGCGAGGCGGGTGAGCACCACGCGGCGATCCGAACCCGGACCGTCGACGCTTATCCCCTCCCGCATGAACGTTCTGTCGCGCTCCATCGCAACCGCTTGCCACCTCTACACGCCGCTTTCAAGGATCGCTGTGCGCTCGTTGCGCGAGGCCGGCGATGGTATGGTACGATGCGTCCGTACGATCTGGCACGCCAGACGCATCGGCCCGACACGTCCCCGTTCGATGCCGCCTGGTGCCTGCGGCGTACGCGAAGGAGCGCTCTGCATCGGTGAGATTCCGACAGGCGTTGCCGATCGCTGGCTACTGCGGCATCAGGGAGAAATGATCGATCTCAACACCGCCTCCGCCCAGGAACTGGACGCCGTCTCGCAACTGAAGGGCCACGGCTTCGAGATCGTTCGGTATCGCGAGGAACGCGGGCGCTTCGATGCCCTGCGACAGCTCGATGAAGTGCCTGGACTCACGGGAAAGTGGGACGGTGCCGAGACCGAGGTCGAAGTGCGTTCGGTCTGAGCGGTCTGTCGGGCGGACCATCGAGTCCGCTGGCGGCATCCGGGCCACTGAGGGCAACGCGCCCGATACGGGAACGCCCGGCCATTGCTGACCGGGCGCACCTTCGTCGGATCGAGGGAACTCAATAGTCCTCGCGGCCTTCCCAGCGGCCCCGACCCTGGTTCCAGCCATCGTGGCGGTCGTAGCCATCGCGCCAGTGCTCGCGCTGCCATTCCCGGCGACGATGTTCCTGCTCCCAGCGGCGATGGGCAATCCACCGTTGGCGCTCCTGATACCCGCCGCGATCGTCGTAACCGCGCCTGTCGTCGTCGTGACGATCGCGATAGCCATCGCCGGAATAATATTGCGCGTTCCAGCGTCCGTAACTCTGCGCGGCGGCGACGTTTGGAACGACCGCGACCAGCGCCGAAACGCCAAGCGACGCGGTCAGGATCAGCTTGCGAAACATGAACTCTCTCCTCATCGGCAAACGGCCGATGACGATGATATGCAGCCGAGCCGATGCGCACGGCCTGAATGCACTGTGCAGCCAAGGTTCACGCGTCGGCGTTGTCGGCGACGGCAGCGGATCAGCAGGTGCTTCCGGTGGCCGGAGGACGGGCAACGGCTCGCGCTGCGCGCGGCACGGGCGGGGGGATCCTCGCGGCGGACCGGCGTGAACCGGTTTTCAAACCCTATTGCAAACCCTTGCGGTCGCCGTTGGTCGCCGCACGAAGCGTCGCATAGTCGGTGCCGGTGTTCCAGCTTGGCCACGTGGCGGCATTCGCCACCTGTACGCCGAGTTCGTAGGCGACGGTCGCTTCCTGGACGGTGCCCGCGAACGACCATGACGGCTCGAACGCATCGCTCGGCTGATGGTAGCGGCGGGCATTGTAGTCGGCGACAAGGGCGGCGCCTTTCGCGGTCCCGCCTTCGACTAGGTTTCGACCTGCACGAAAGGTGATGGCGGGGACGCCACGCTTGGCGAAGGAGAACTGGTCCGACCGGAAGTACCATCCGGCCTCGATCGCCGGCTCGTCGACGATGCTCAGACGATGGGCGCCCGCGACGCGACGCAGATCGGCTTCGAGCGACACGCGGCCACCGCCGATCAGCTCGATGTCCCGTGCCGCGGGCAGCACCACATGCGGGTCCAGGTTGATCACCGCCGCAGTCGTGGCGAGCGGGTAGATCGGGTGGGCGGCGTAATATTCCGACCCGAGCAGCCCCTTTTCCTCGGCGGTCCAGGCCGCAAAGACCACGGTCCGCGCGGTCCGCCGCCCTCGGGCGATCCCGCGGCCAACCTCGATGAGTTCCGACGTGCCGGTGGCATTGTCGACCGCGCCGTTGCGAATGTCGTCGCCTGCGACCGGACCGTTCTGCCCGTTTGCGTCCCAATGCGCGCCATAGAGAACAGTCTCGTCAGGCCGGCTTGCCCCGGGCAATTTGCCGAGCACGTTATGGCTGACGATCGACGTTGCGGTGGCGCTTCCGCTTGCCGTGACGCTGCCGTCGCGGAGCGGGAAGGCGCGGAACGCCGCATCGCGCGCCCGGACCTTCAGCGCCGCGAGGTCGAGCCCCGCGTGGCTGAGCATTTCGACAGCGACGTCATTCCTGAGCCAACCAGACAGCATGAAGCCGGCAGAGGGCTGAAGCGGTGCGATCACCATGGTCGGCAAGGCGTCGCCGCTGGCCAGCTGGAGGAACGGATAGCTCGCCGCCGCATCCTCGTGGATCACCAGGACGCCTGCCGCACCTGCTTTGGCCGCGGCCGCGAACTTCTCGCCGACGCGGCCTTCAAAGGCGAGCCTGCGCCCCTCGAAGCCGAGATCGCGCCCGGCCTCGAAGTCGGGATCGTTGGCCAGCACGACCGCAACCTTTCCGTGCATGTCGATGCCGGCGTAAGCATCCCATCCCAGGCGCGCGTTGACGATCCCGTACCCCGCGAACACCAGGGGCGCGCCCGAGAGCTTCGTGTCGCCCGGATTGCGGAAACCCAGGGTCGCATCGCGACCCAGTGCCAAGGATCGGTGCCAGTCCCCGAACTGCAGGGTCAAGGTGGCGCCCGGGCGACGGTCGAGCCTGACCAACGGCACGTCCTGGTACCAGCTGCCATGGTCGCCGGCAGGTTCGAGTCCCGCCGCCGCGAACTGCTGGGCGATGTAGACGATCGTCTTGTCCTCACCCGCTTCGCCCGGCCCCCGGCCGAGGAACGGATCGGACGACAGCGTCCTGACATCGGTTTTGATCCGATCGGCCGAGATCGGGGAGACGGCAGCGGCGAGCGCGACGAGGGATATGAGCATGCCTGCATCTTGCGAGGAGCCGTGCCATCATGGCAACCGCCATCTGATCGCGCGACTGAATTAGGGTTCCGGCACGAGGGCATGCTGCGTCCCGGCGATTTTCTTGGCGGTCGGGGGAGCCGCTCGGCCGTGCGGATCGTTCCCGGAATCGAACTTACGAGGAATTCCGGTGTCAGACGCACATACGAAGGCCGAACTGCCGCCTTTGCCATCCCCCGAGCGGCTCCAGGACTTGTTGCATCAGGCTGCACGCCTCGGACGGGACGACGTCATCCCGGCACTGCTGCAGGCCGGCGCCGACGTGGATGCGCGGGATGCCAAGGGGTACACGCCGTTGATCCTGGCAAGCTATAACGGGCACCCTGCCGCCACGACGGTGCTGCTGGAGCATGGTGCGGATGCCGATGCGGGAGATGGCGCGCGCGGCAATACCGCCCTGATGGGCGTGGCGTTCAAGGGTTATGCCGCCATCGCCCGGCTTCTTCTCGATGCGGGTGCGGACGCGAATATGCGCAATCTGGCCGGCCAGACCGCGCTGATGAACGCGGTCATGTTCGGCCATGGCGCGATCGTCGAGATGTTGGTCGCGGCGGGCGCCGAAGCCGACGTGGTCGATGCCGGGGGCAATAGCCTTGCCAGCATCGCGGCCGGGCAAGGCAATGCCGCGATGGTCGAGCTGATCAACCGGGCCGCAGCCCATGCCGGCGACGCGATCCGGGCATCCTCATCCGACTGAGACGGTCCTCGACGCGCAGGCGCGCGACACGGATCGGGCAGCGGCTTTTTGCTCCACTGGCCAACCGGCCATTGGCGCGGCCGCAGACTTGATGCACATCGGCAGGCGTGCCGGGCGACGGCATGGATCATGGAGCGGCATCGATGCGCAAGCGACCGGCGATCATCCTGGCGTTGCTGTTGGCGGGCACCGTCCCGGCGCAGGCCGACACCCGCCATATCGCGCTGCCCTACCACGACGCACCCGAGCGCACGGCCCGCGCGGACATTCCGCACGGCACGATCAGGAGCTTCATCCTGCGATCGGCCGATAGCCGGATCTATCCGGGCATCCGGCAGCTCGACACCGCGACCACACGCCGCCGCGACGCCTATGGCAATCGGCTGGCCGCGCCCGCGGACCAGCAGTCGGAGCCTGGCCCTTATCGGCGAGAGGTCTTCGTCTATACGCCGGCCGGCTACCGTCCGGGCACCGCAGCGCCGTTGCTCGTTGTGCAGGACGGGCGCGATTATGTGGCGCGCGTGGCGGCGGCGCTCGACGGCCTCATCGCTGCGCACCGCGTGCCGTCGATCGTGGTGGTCCTGATCCAGTCCGGTGGCGGAGACGCGCAGGGGTCCGAGCGCGGTCTCGAATACGACACCATGTCGGGCCGCTATGCCGAGTTCGTGGAGCAGGAAGTCCTGCCGCAGGTCACGCGCCTCTACGGCGTCCGCTTTACGCGCGACCCGGAGGGCCGTGCGACCATGGGCGGCAGCTCCGGGGCGGCGGCGGCCTTCGCGATGGCGTGGTATCACCCCGAATGGTATCGCAAGGTGCTGTCCTATTCGGGCACGTTCGTGAACCAGGCCGCGCCCGTCGATCCCCGGACTCCGCATGGAGCGTGGGACTATGCGACCCACCTCATTCCGGAAACCACCCGCAAGCCGATCCGCGTCTGGATGGAGGTGGGGGCGCACGATCTCCACTGGCAGGATCCGGAAGGCACGTTTCATAACTGGCCGCTCGCGAACGACCGCATGGCAGCGGCGTTGGAGGCCCGGCGCTACGATTACCGCTACGTCGTTGCGGCCGATGCCGGGCACGTCGACGGCGACGTCATCATGCAGACGCTGCCGGACGCGCTCGCGTGGCTATGGCGCGACTACCGGCGCTAGGCCGGGCCGATCGGATGCCCGGCGGCCGCAATCACCCGATGTGTTTTGCGCCGGGGCAGGATATGGCGCCAACCATGCGTCCGATCGAAAACCCGCTTCCTGCCGTCCTCCCGACACCCTTGGGAAAGTCCGACGCCGATTTCGTCGTCGTCGACGTCGAGACGTCCTGCTCCAGCGTCAGCAGCATTTGCCAGATCGGCATCGTCGGTTTCAAGAACGGGGTCGAGGTCTTCGAGTATGAGACGTTGATCGATCCCCTCGACCGGTTCTCGTCGTTCAATATCCGAGTGCACGGGATAACCGGCGATCATATCGCAGGCGCGCCGACCTTCGGCGCCGTTCACGCCACCATCGATGGCCATCTTTCCGGCCGCATCACCGTGGCCCACTCGTTTTTCGACAAGGGGGCGCTGGGGGCGGCCTGTCGGGTGCATGACCGCGCGGAGATTGAAACGACCTGGCTGGACAGCGTGCGCGTGGCGAAGCGTGCGTGGCCCGAACTGCCGAGCCACCGGCTCAACGTGCTGACGAAATTCCTGGGGGTTCGCCATAAGCATCACGATGCGCTGAGCGACGCGCGGGCGGCGGGCATGGTGATCGTCCGGGCGATCGAGCATACGGGCATCGATCTCGCCGGTTGGCTGGCACCGTCCCGGACGCGCGCCGGACCCGCGCCCAAGGCGGCGGCGGGCGGCCCGCTGAAGGGGGAGCGGGTCGCGATTCTCGGCGCGCCGCGAGACGGAGCGTTGGCCAGGCTGCTCGCGGCGGCCGGCGCGCGCGTGGTGGCATCCGTTGGAACAACCACGACGCAGCTCGTCATCAGCAACGACCAGCCATTCGGGCAATATGTGACGGCACATGCCGAATACCGGCGGGTCGACGCATTGCGGCGGGGCGGGGGTGTCATCGAGATCGTGTCGGAAGACGAGGTCCGCGCGCGTCTCGCGGGTCTCGGTGCGCGCTAACCGGACGTCCGCGGGCCCGCCTCGCCGCGCCTGGGCCGATTGCTGCGCCTGCACGGACGGTCGCGTTGTCGGCTTTGGCGGGTTTGCCGGATTGACCGCGGTCCCCGTTCGCCGTCATGCTCGGCGCATGACCGAGGTAGCACGATGATCCGACCGGGCCCGAAGGGCACTTACGCTGCGCCAGCGATCGAAAAGGCGTTCGAGATCCTCAACATGCTTTCCAGCCACCCCGACGGCGCGCTGGTCAGCGAGATGGCGACGTATCTCGATCGCTCGGTTGGCGAGCTGTTCCGCATCGTCATCGTTCTGGAACAGCTCGGCTATCTGCAGAAGTCCGCAAAGTCGGATCGGTATACGGTCGCCTATCAGCTGCTCGATCTGGCCTATCGCGCCACGCCGGCACAGAATCTGGTCGACGCCGCGATGCCGGAAATGCGGCGGCTGGCGCTCGATACCGGCCAGTCCTGTCATCTGGTCGTGCTCAACGGCGCACAGGGGTTGGTGATCGCGCGCGAGGAAAACCCCGGTACGCGCGGGTTTTCGCTTCGGCTTGGCGCGACGATCGATATCCTGCGCAGCTGTTCGGGACATGTCATCCTTGCGTTCCTTGCGGCGGACCGCGTGGATCCCGTCATTGCACAGGCCGAGGCGTTGCAGGATGCCGCGATCGATCGCGCCATGCTGACGGAACGACTGGCGACGATCCGGTCCCGCGGGTTCGACCGGCGGACGAGCCCGATCACGCATGGCGTGACCGACATCAGTTTCCCGGTTTTCGGGTTTGACGGCATGGCGATGGGCGCGTTGACGATCCCGTTTCTCGAGCTGATCGACGGGTCGCAGAAGGTCGATTTCGAAACGGGGCAAACGCTGCTGCGCGGCGCCGCCGATGCCATATCCGCAACGCTGGGGTTCAACCCCCAGCGCCTGTCGCGGCAATCTTCCTGATCCCCCGTGGCCGTAGCCGGCTCCGGCCGGCCAATCGGGCGTTGCTGCGCTTGCTCCCGCCTTCGCGCCGCCCGTGCTTCCGTCAGTCCGTGGCGGGGGGTGCCAGGGTCTGCGGCGAAATCCACTCGATCCGCTGCGGCACGGTCCCGATGTCGATCCCTTCCTTGCGAAAGCGTTCCAGCAGCGTCATCAGCACCGCGCTCCGCGCCGCATAAGCGGCCCGCGGGTGCACGACGTGGCCGAAGCAGTTGAATTCGATCCGCCCGTCCATGATCGCATCGATGAACACCGCCGGGGCCGGATCGTCCAGTACGGCGCTTTCCCCGGCGAAGGCTTCGTGCACCATTGCCTTCACGGCCGGCGCGTCGCTTTCGAGCGGTACCGAAAACTTGATCTGGATCCGCCCGAGCGGATTGGACAAGGTCTTGTTGAGGACCGATTTGGTGATCAGTTCCGAGTTCGGTACGATCAGCGTCGAATGATCGGGAAGCTCGATTTCGGTCGAGCGTACGCTGATCCGTTTCACGTCGCCTTCGTCGTTCCCCACCCGGACGAGGTCGCCGATCTTGATCGGACGCTCGGCGAGCAGGATCAGCCCCGAGACGAAATTCTGGGTGATCGCCTGCAGGCCGAAGCCGATCCCGACCGACAGGGCCGACAACAGCAGCGCGACGCGCTCGACCCCGATCCCCAGCGAGGCGAGCGCCCAGATGAAGGCGACCGCGATGCCGACGTAGCGCGCGACGAGGCTGACGGAATTGCGACCGCTTCCATCGAGATCCGTGATCGGCAGGTAACGCGTCTCGAGCCAACCCATGAACCCGCGCACGAGTGCGAGGCCGATGAACAGCACGACGATGCCGCGCAGGATGTTGGCCGGCGCGATCGAGACGCCGCCGAACTCGACGCCCTGGGCAAGCACGCCCAATCGGCCGAACACCGTGCCGAATCCGGTCGTGCCGACAAACGGCGTGACCAGCAGGCTCAGCGCCACGAGCACGAGCACGACGCGCAGGAAGGCGGAAAGCAGCACGCCGAACTGATCGACCATGCTCGGACGGACGCCGAGGGCACGGGTCAGCGTGACTCCCAGCCGACTGTCGCGCACGAACATGCTGGTGGCGACGTCGTCGACGGCGGCCGTCAGCAGGTACAGCGTCGTGCCGAGCACGGTGGCCCAGGCGATCATCCAGGCGACGAACAGGCTGAGCGCGATATAGCCCAGCAGCAGTCCGACCAGCGCGGTCGCCACGAGCACCCAGGCGAGCAGCGTCCCGAGCCCGATCCCCGCGCTGGTCTTGACGTTTTGAGGTTCTTCGGTTTCAGCCCGCTTGGCGCGCAGGCGTCCGAGGACGACCAGGAAGACGATGATCAGCAACAGGTGCAGCAACGCGTTGAGCGCCTGTGTCGCGATCAGGGCGGCCTGGCTGGCGCCGATTGCTGTATTGAATGCACCGACCACGATGCTGGCAAAGGACAGGCCGGCGAGGACCCAGGACAAGGGGCGTAGCGCGCTGGCCGTTTCGTCGTCGATCGGCGCGACACGCCAGGACGCGCCGTTGCGCATCAACAACGCACCGCTGACGGCGGCGGTATACGCGCAGAACCCCGTTGCCGAGACGAAGGCGTCGAGCAAGCTGCTCCACCGCGTCGGGAGCAATCCCGACCAGCGGAGTCCCTGTGCCAGCGCCGCCGCCGCGAGCAGCGGCGCGAGCGTTCCCACGATGACCCGCCACAATGCATTGGCGGACCGTCGGACGCGGTGTCCCGGCGCGCTTTCGACCAGCAGGCGCTGACCGATGCTGCGCGCGCGGACGCGCACGGGGAACAGCAAGACGAGACCCAGGATGATGCCGAGCACCATCTGCCAGGGCAGGCTACCATGCCATTGCGCACGGATCTGCTGCGTCCCCTGCGATACGAAGAGCCCGGTCCGGCGCAGGTCGCGCGGCAACGATTGGACGATCGCGCGCCAGAAGGCGGGCGTGACGGGCGAAGCGACCTGGGCCGTGATCTTTTCGTTGAACTGTTCCGCGCGACTGCGGTCGATCTCGTCGAGCAGCTGCCCTGCCTCGACATTCGCCAGGCCCCCGCGCTTGATCGAGGAATCGATCACGCTGCGCTGCTGGGCCAGGCTCTTGCGTTGCACGCTGATCTCGAGCGGTTCGCTGACGCCGGGTGTTATCGGCCCAAGCCCCGCGATCCGCGCATCGATCAGGGTTTCCTGCTGCTGGAGCTGGCTGGTGACATCGGTCGCGACCTGTTGCGCGGCGAGCGCGCGGCTGCGCAGTGCTTTCTGCGCATCGGCATCGACGCGGTCGTCGAGCGATGCGTCGACCGCGCGCAAGTCGACCTCGGCCTGCCGCAGTTGCAGGGATAGCGCCGCGACCGACGGGGTTTGAGCGACCGCCGCACTGCCGCTCAGGAGCAGCAATGCGGTCGCGATCAGGCGCAGGCAGGTCGTCAACACAGGCATCACAGGTCCGCCGGAGAGGGACCGTTCCCCTGCGCCAACGCGGACCGGGGCGCAACATCCGCGGTCATTCCGGCACCGCAAGGCGCCTTGTGAACCGGGTGACCGCATTCCGCTGGGTCACCCTGCCGCGGCATCTGCGCCCCGGCAACGTCATCGCGGCGCGATGAAGCCGCCGACGCCTGCCAGGGCGAGGGACGCCGCAGGAACCGCGGTCGCCCCGAACGACAGGCGCAGCCACCGTGCGGGGCGCGGCCTGGCGAAGGCGAGGCGCTGCGTGGCCAGCGCATAGGCAATGTTGGCGAGTTCACCCGCGCCGGCCGCTTCCCAATGCGTCCCGTCCGTGCTCGTCTCGCAGCTATAGTCGCGCGGGGGGGCAACGCCCGTGTCGAGCGTCCGGGATGGCGTGATGCTGATCCCGCCGAGCCGGACCTGCTGCCCCATGTCGATCGTGACGCTTGCCGGCTTGCCGGCGCCGGGGGCGGGCGTCGTCCAGCGCGTCGCCGCGTCATCGTCGAGCAGCGCCTCGGCACCGGGGGCCGAGGCGGCAACGATCCGCCAGCCGGCGGTCGACAGGATCGTCGGGTCGGTCCTGGTGCTCGGGACGACGGCGACGGGCGCGGCCTGCCGGAACAGGGCGAATTCGCGGATCGCGGGGCAGGCGGGTGCCTCCAGGATCCGCAGCCGGAGCCGACGCGCGGCGATCGGGCGGGGCAGGCGGATGATGCGTTGCGCGCCGATGCCCTGATGCTCGGCCAGCGTCTGCCACGTCCCATCGACCTCGGCATCGATGGCAAAGCGGGTGACGCGGACGCCGAGCGGCAGATGTTCGCGCAACCGGATCAGGTCGAAGCTCCGCCCCGGCGGCAGGTCCAGCGTCAGCGTCGGCGTGTGGATTGCATCGGGCGTGGACCAGTAGCTGTCGCTGTTTCCGTCGAGCACATGCGCGGCGGCGAACGCCGCGCCGCGTTCCGCGCTCGCGTGCGCGACCGCGCCGAGCGCCAGGTTCGTGGCATAGGTCGTCGCCTGGGCCGCACCGAACGATTTGAGGACGGCGGCGTCGGTGTCCGGGATCCGGCCGCGCCGATCGGGCGGCAGGTTGAGGTTGAGGTTGGTGCCGCGCCCTACCGATTCGTCGAACAGCTTCAGCAGGCGTTCGGGAGTCTTCACCTTGCCGTCCTCGTCGGCGTGGTAGAACCAGCCGGGACGGATCGACACGTCGGTCTCGGCAGGCCACCACAAGGGGGCACCGCGTACGCCGCTATTGCCCTCGGACTGGACGTAGGGATGGTTGGGCATGGTCGGCCAGCACGGATCACCCGCAACGCCGTCCTCGTTCCCGACCCACCGGATATCCGCGCCGAGCGGATCGAAGGTGCACGCCATCGGCTGATGCTTGTGCACCAGCGCGATCGTCGTGGGCCAGTCGTAATAGGCCGGCGCGTCGATCTTGCGGGTTTCGCGCGCGCCACCGTAATAGCCGTCGCCACCGTTCGCGCCATCGAACCAGAATTCGAACAATGCGCCGTAGCGCGTGCAGAGCTCGACGATCTGCTTGCGGAAATAGTCGACATAGGCTGGGCGGCCATAGTCGGGATGATGTCGGTCCCATGGCGACAGGTACAGTCCGAACGCGAGCCCGGCGCGCCGCGTCGCCGTTGCCATTTCGCCGACGATGTCGCCCTTGCCGTGCTTGTACGGTGTGTTGCGGATGCAGCGTTCGGTGAGCAACGTCGGCCACAGGCAAAAGCCGTCATGATGTTTGGCGGTCAGGATGATCCCGGTCATCCCCCCCGCCTTGGCCGCCGCGACGATCTGGTCGGGCGCGAAATCGGTCGGGTTGAACAGCACCGGATCCTCGTCGCCATACCCCCATTCCTTGTCGGTGAAGGTGTTGATCGAGAAATGGATGAAGGCATATTGCTGGCGCTCGTGCCATGCGCGCTGGCGCGCCGAGGGCGTTGCGCCCCACGCCGCCGGGGCGCCCGCCGTTGCCTTGGCGAGCGCGGGGGTGGCGAGCGCGGGCAGGGCGGTGGCGGCGAGGCCGGAGGCGATCACGCCACGGCGCGAGGGATGAGGCATCTGGATCTCCGGGATCAGGCCGAATGGCCGAAGGATGGGGGGCGATCGGCGCGTGCGGCGCCGAAATCTCGGTTGGGCGTGGCCGACATGGTGAAGCGCAGCGTGCCGCCCGCGCTCAGCGTGCGATGGTCGATCCAGCTCCTGGTCCAGGGTTTGCCGTTCCACGTGACCGCCGTGACATAGGGCGTATCGGCCCGATTGCCGGGTGCCTCGATCGTCAGCGTGCGACCCGCGCCGACCCGCACCGTCGCATGGTCGAACAGCGGGGCACCGAACACATAGGCCGCCTCGACCGGGTCGACCGGATAGAAGCCGAGCGCGGAAAAGACGAACCATGCGCTCATCTGGCCGCAATCGTCATTGCCGATGATGCCGTCGGGCGCGTTGCGATACATTTCGGCGCACAGCCGCCGCACCATCGCCTGCGTCTTCCACGGCTGGCCGGCATAGGCATAAAGATACGCGGCATGCTGGTCGGGTTCGTTGCCGTGCGCATATTGCCCGAGCATGCCGGAAATGTCGGGTGGCGCATTCCTGGGCAGCGTGGAGGGTGCCGAGAAGAACGCGTCGAGCTTTGCCGCGAACGCCGCGTCGCCGCCGACATGCGCGATCCGGCCATAGATGTCGTGCTGGTTGAGGAAGGTCGCCTGCCAGCCGTTCGCCTCGGTATAATCCCGCCACCACGGTTTGGGCATGTGCCCAAGCTGGATCGGATCGTAGGGCGTCCACCAGCTGCCGTCCGTAAAGCGCGGGCGCGCGAAGCCGGTCTCGCGGTCGATTACGTTGCGCCAATTGCCGGACCGCTTGAGCAGCCGATCGGCCGCCGCGCCCGCCCCCGCGGTGCGCGCGAGATGCGACGATGCCCAGTCGTCATAGGCATATTCCTGGGTCCGGCTGACGCTTTCGAACACCGCGTCCGCCGGGACGTAGCCCAGCCGGTCATACAGATCGCGCCCGAGGCTGTTGTCCTTGTCGGGGGCGGTGACATCGAAACTGCGCCTGGCGATCGCGGGCCAGGCGGCGGCGTAATCGGCGGGGATGCCCTTCGCCTGCGCCTCGGCCAGCGGGACGACGCCGTGCCAGCCGATCATCGTGCCGGTTTCCTTCCCCTGCAATGGCCAGACGAGCGGGCCGAACGGCGATTGCTGGGTCTGGCGGATCAGGTCGTCGATCAAACTCTTGGTTCGTTCCGGCGCGATCAGCGTCAGTAACGGGTGGAGCGCACGGTAGGTGTCCCACAGCGACCAGCTGCTATAGGCCGCCCCGCCGCGCGGAACGGTGTGGATCTGCCCGTCCAGCCCGACGTAGCGACCGTCGACATCGGAGAACAGCGTCGGGGCCAATTGCGCGTGATACAGCGCGGACGCCATGATCGTGCGCTGGTCGGCACTGCCGCCGGTGACCTGTACCACGCCGAGCGCCTCTGCCCAGCGCTGGCGCGCCGTCCGCAAGACCCGGTCAAAATCCCAGTCGCGCGCTTCGGCCGCCAGGTTCGCGCGTGCGCCCGCGACGTCGACGCCCGAGATGCCACAGCGCAGCACGATCGGTGCTGCCCCCGCATCGGTCCAGTGGAGCACCATCTTGAGGCGCTTGCCGGCAATCCGCTGCGTCCCAGCGGGCTGCTCGGTATCGCCGTCGGCGTAGAAGGTGACACGGTCCGGCCGCCGCGAACAGTGCAGCGCGAAATGGATCCGCCGGCCCTTCGCCCAGCGGAACACCCGTCGGCCGCCGGTGATCGTCCCGTCCGCATCGATCGCAAGCGTTGCGTCGTCGATCAGCGGCGCCGAGTCAGAGGTATCGTGGACCAGATGTGACAGGTCGATCAGCACGTGCCCCGCCCCGCGAGGGAAAGTGTAGCGATGCCAGCCGGTCCGCTCGGTCGTCGTCAGCTCGGCGGCGACTCCGGATTCCAAGTGCACGCGGTACGACCCTGGCTCGGCGGCTTCGTTCGCATAGCGCTGGCGATAGCCCGCATCCGGATTGTCGAGCGGCCCCGGCAGCAACTGTACCGGTCCGGTCGTCGGCACCACCAGCACGTCGAGCATGTCGCCGATTCCCGTGCCCGACAGATGGGTGTGGCTGAATCCCATGATCGAGCCGTCGCCGTGGTGATAGCCCGAACACGTCGCCCAGCGCTCGACATCGGTATCCGGCCCCAGTTGCACCATGCCGAACGGCAGCGTCGGGCCGGGGTAGGTATGGCCGTCACCGCCGGTGCCGACGAACAGGTTGGGCGCGGTGCGCGGCACGGTCGGGCGGCCGACGACCCGTGCGGGCAGCGCGCCGGCGAGCAGCGCGAGGGCGGAGCTTCCGATCAGGGTACGGCGGTCGATGGTCACAGCGGGGCTTCCAGCAAGGCGGGGCGGGTATGGGCGATGCGAACGATCAGCTCTCCGAACAGGCCATTGGCCCAAGCGAACCAGGAACGCGTGAACTGCGCGGGATCGTCCTGATCGAACGTCTCATGCATGAAGCCGGTGCCGGCATCGGTATCGCGCAACGTCTTCAGGCAGGCGCGGATCGTCGCCGGGTCATCGCTCGAGAGCGCGCGGACGATCAGCGACATCGGCCAGATCTGGCGCAGACCGACATGCGGGCCGCCAATGCCTTCGCCCGCCTTGCCCTTGAAGAAATACGGGTTAGCCGGGCTCCACGCCGCGGCCTGCGTGCGCAGCCATAGCGGATCGTTCGGCGCGACGCAGCCGAGGTAGCCGAGTCCCGAAAGCGACGGCACGTTGGCGTCGTCCATGAAGATCGCATTGCCGAAGCCGTCGACCTCATAGGCCCACACGTCGCTGCCGTCGCGCAGCCGCATCCGGCCGTGCTCGGCGAGCGCCCGCGCGACCTCGTCGGCCAGCGCGGTGGCCTCCTGCGCCAGCGCCGCGTCGCCGCGCGCACCCTGCGCGACGACGGCAAGCTCGCGCAGGACCGTCACCGCGAACAGGTTGGCCGGGATCAGGAAGGGGTAGAGGCAGGCATCGTCCGACGGGCGAAAACCGCAGTGGATCAACCCCACGGAGCGCGACGGGTTGCCAAGGCCTTCCAGCGGCATCGTCTCGATATTGCGGTCGCTGACGCGCAAGAAACGGTAGGGGCCTGGACCGTCCTTGCGCTGCTGCGCGCGGAAGGTCGCGATGCTCAGCCGGGCTGCCGCCGCCCAGCGCGCGTCGAACGGGGTTGGGTCGCGGGTCGCCTGCCAATAGCCATGGGCTAGCCGCATCGGATAGCACAGGGAATCGATCTCCCATTTGCGTTCGGCGACGCCGGGTTTCATCTCGGTCTTGTCGGTTAGCGCCCAGCTGAGCGTGGTCTTGGCGGACGGATCCTCCATGAAGGCGTTGGCGTAGGGATCGATCAGGATCGAGCGCGCCTGTCGCGCGATCAGGCCGCGGAACACCGTGCGGAGCGGCGCGTCCTCGCGTGCGAGGTGGAGATAGGGCGTCATTTGTGCGGAGGAATCGCGCAGCCACAGGCAGGGAATGTCGCCGGTGATGACGAAGGCATCGGGCGCGCCGTCGATCGTGCGCAAGCGCACCGTCGTATCGAGGGTGTTGGGGTAGCAATTGGCGAACATCCAGCGCAGCTTCGCGTCGCCGATCTTCGCCGAGACGCGCGCGATCTCGCGTTCGACCGCGCGACTGGTGAAGCGGCGCGCGCTGGCATCGGGGCGCTGGCTCGGAAAAGGGACAGTCCCCAGCGCCGGGGATGCCGCCAGGGTGGCACCAGCCACGCCACCGACCAGCGCCTCGCGCCGGGTGAGGATCATTTCGGCAGCTCCTGGCGAGTCCCGGTGATCGTCAGGTCGATCCATGCGCCCGGTGCGGTGTCGGGCTGGCCGCCGCCGACGAACAGGCGATAGCTGCCCGGTTCGACGGTCCGCGTGCCATCGTGCGCGACGAGGCTCAGGCTGCGCGGATCGAGCGTGAAGGCCGCCTCGCGGCTCCTGCCCTTGGCGATGGCAAGCCGGGTAAACCCGACCAACTGACGCTGCAGCACGGGGGACGTCATCCCGCCGACCGGCTTTATGGTCGGGACGAGATACGCCTGCACGACCTCCTCGCCGTCGCGCGGTCCGGTATTGGCGACGCGGACGCGGACGGTCGCGGGCTGACCGGCCGCAACCCGGAGGGTCGTGACCGGCGCGGTATAGCCGAAGCGCGTATAGCTGAGCCCATGGCCGAAGCCCCAGGCGGGCGTGCCGGTAAAGTAGCGATAGGTCCGCTCCTTCATGCCATAGTCGACGAAGGCGGGCAGGTCGGTAGTGCGCGCGTAGAAGGTGACCGGCAGGCGCCCCGAAGGATTGTTGCGCCCGGCCAAAGTCTCGGCAATCGCGGTGCCGCCGGATTCACCCGGATACCAGGCGGCGAGGATCGCGTCGGCGTCGTTCGGGTCGAGCGCGACCGCGCTGCCGCTGGTCAGCACCAGCACGAGCGGCTTGCCGGTCGCCTTGAGCGCCGCGATCAGCCGTTGCTGCGCAAACGGCAGCGCGATGTCGGTACGGTCGCCGCCGACGAAGCCGGGAACGCTGATCGACAGCGCCTCCCCCTCGAGGTCGGGCGACAGGCCGACCGAGACGACCACGACGTCGGACGCCTTGGCGGCAGCAACGGCTTCGGCTATCAAGGGTTCTGCCGGCGGCAGCCACATCAACCGCACGCCGCTATCGTCGCTGACGTGGTCGAGTTCCAGCTTGAACGAGACCGCGCGTCCGTCGCTGGTGAACGGCACGTCGATCTGGCCCTTCTTGATCTCGCCTTCCGCCAAGGGCTTGCCGTCGATCCACAACCGCGCAGCGTCGTGGGACTTGCAATATTTCCAGCACGCCGGCGCATCGATGACGAGGCGATAGCTGCCCGCCCCGGGGGGAACGAGCGCGCCGGTCCAGCGGGCACTCCACTGCGCGCCGAGCCCGGGGGCGGGTGGTGCGCGGTTGGTATCGTGATCGATCGTGCGTTCGAGACGGGACACGACGGGCTGGCCCGCGAAGCCCGGCGCAGCGAAATAGTCGGCCTGCAATCCCGCGGCGCCGTTGGCGCGCAACGCCGTTTCCGGCACCAGCACGGGTGCGCCGTCGGCCAGCAGCGATCCCTGCGCATAGCGCACGTTGGCCGTGCCGAACTGACGCCGCAGCCCCTCCAGTGGGGTGACCGGCGTGATCGCGGTGCCGTGATAATTGCCCTGCAATACGCCGACATCGTCGGCATCGGCACCGATCAGGGCGATTCGCGTGCCCGCCTTGAGCGGCAGCCGGTTGCCTTCGTTCTTGAGCAGCACGATCGCCTTGCGGGCCGCTTCGAGCGCGACCGCGTGATGATCGGGCGTGCCGACCTCTTTGGGCGAAATCCGCGACCACGGGCTGGTCGCGCCGTAAGCGATGCCCAGCGCACGACGCGCCGACAGGGCGCGGCCCAGCGCCGTATCGATCTCCTGCTGCGTGACGAGCCCGCGCTTCAGCGCTTCGGGCAGCGCCGCGTAGGTGGTGCCACAGTTCAGATCGGTCCCGCCCTTGAGCGAAGCCGCCGCCGCGCCCGCTGCATCGAGCCGGTAATGATGGAACATGTGGACGTTGGCGACCGCGTCGCAATCCGAGACGGTGAAGCCGGTGAAGCCCCACGCACGCCGGAGCCGGTCGATCATCAACGGGGCATTGGCGCAGGCGGGGACGCCGAGGATCGCATTATACGCGCACATCAGCGACTGCGCCTTGCCCTCGGTCACCGTCATGCGGAACGCGGGCAGGTAAGTCGCTTCCAGATCCTGTGGGGACGGGTCGACGTCGAAACTGTCGCGCCCGGCCTCTGGGCCGCTGTGCACCGCGAAATGCTTGGGCGTCGCAATGACCTTCGGGTGCGCGGGATCGGGCCCCTGCAGCCCGGTGACGAAGGCGACGCCGAGCCGCCCGGTCAGATACGGATCCTCGCCATAGGTTTCCTGCCCGCGGCCCCAGCGCGGATCACGGAAGATGTTGATGTTGGGCGACCAGATCGTCAGGCCCTCGTAGATCTTGCGATCGGCGCCGACCGGCTGCGCATTGAACTTGGCGCGGGCTTCGGTCGCGACGACATCGCCGATCCGCTTGACCAGCGGCGCATCCCACGTCGCGGCCATGCCGATCGCTTGCGGGAATACCGTGGCATAGCCGTTGCGGGCGATGCCGTGCAGCCCTTCGCTCCACCAGTCATATGCCGGAAGCCCGGCCGCGGGATCGGCGGGGGCGCTGCTCTGGAGCTGCGCCGCCTTCTGCTCCGGCGTCATGGTGGCAAGGTTGGGCGAGACTTGAGCGGCTTCGGCCGCGAGCAAGAGCCAGATCATCGACGGGATCCCAGCGAACGGAGGGTGAGGGCGGCGGCAAGCGCCTTGGGCGAGGCTTTGGAGGTTACGCTGATCGTGCGGCTTTCACCCGGCAACAGGTCGAACCCGTCATCCGAAGGATGCGCCCCGACGTCGCCGAAGTCGAGCATGACCGCGCGCGCCAAGGCAGTGGCGCGAACCGTCACCCTGTTTCCGTCCCAGGTCGCGCTGAGCCCGGGGTCGGGATAGTGCATCGTCTTGGGAACCCCGCGCTCGATCATCGCGCGGCTGACGACCGCATCGCCGACGAGCAGCTCGGCCATCGCATAGCTGGTCGCGGGATCGGCCCCGGCGAACAGCGTGGCGTCGTCGAGTTTCGCCACGTCGGTCGCCGACAGTGCGGGCATGGTCGCCGCAGCGCCCTGCTCGGCCAGCGGCTTGCCCGCCATGTCGAATGCCCGAACGCGCCAGCGCGCCGGTGTCGGCGTGGTCGCGTCGGACACGAGCGCGATCCGCGTGGTCGACTCGGTATGTTCGGCGACGATCACCTGCGGCGCGAAGAAACGGCGCGCGGCAAATTGCAACAGCTTCCACCGACCGTCATGATCGATGCTCGACCAGGAGATCGACGGCCATACGTCGTTGACCTGCCAGAAGAGCGACCCCATGGTCACCGGGCGGCAGGAACGGTGATGGAGCGCGGCCAGCGCGATCGCCTCGGCCTGGTTGACCTGACTGAGATAGACGAAGTCGGCAATGTCCCGGGGTTCGCCCAACCGGTCCCGCATGTACAGCAACAGCCGGTCATTGCCTTCGCCCGCCAGGAATTTCTGGTGCGCCTTCAGCACCACGCTGTCCGGTTTCAGCGGACCCTTGCCCGCGAACGCGCGGACCGTCGCCATGTCGGGCATCGCCTGAAAGCCATATTCGGACATGAAGCGCGGGCACGAATCGAGATAGCGCTCGACCGGCTTGGACCCGGACCAGACGTCCCAGAAATGGCGATCCCCGGCGGCATCCGTATCGACCGGGCCGTCGTAATCGGTCGAGGGCGAACCCGGCCAATAGGGCGTGCCCGGCGCACGGGTCAGCACCGCATCGCGCAGGACGCGGTCGAACAGCACCGCCATGCCGGCACCGATCCGCTCCTGCTCGTCCGCGCCGACGGCTTTCTTGAACGCCTTGCGATCGCCCCAGTTTTCCCAGCCGGCCAGGATCTCGTTGCCGCCTGACCACAGGACGATCGACGGGTGATTGCCGATGCGTTCGACCTGTTCCTCCGCCTCGATCCGGACGGTCTCGCGGAAGGCGGCGTCGGGCGGCGTGACGGAACCGCCGAACATGAAGTCCTGCCACACCATCAGGCCCATTTCGTCGGCCATGTCGTAAAAGGCGTCGTCGAGATAATAGCCGCCGCCCCAGACGCGCAGCATGTTCATGTTGGCGTCGCGCGCCGCGGTGAGCAGCGGGCGCATCGATGCGGGGGTGACGCGCGTCGGGAAGCTGTCGAATGGAATGACGTTCGCGCCCTTGGCGAAGATCGGGATGCCGTTGACGCGGAACCCCATCGCGCCGCCACCGCGGATCAGCTCGACCGTGCGCAATCCGATGCGGCGTTCGGCGGTGTCGGTCGCGGTACCGTCCTGGGTGAGCGCGGCCGTGACGCGGTACAGCGGTTGTGTGCCATAGCCCACGGGTTGCCAGCGCTCCGGGCGCGCAACGGTGATCGGCAGCGATACGGCATTCGCGCCCGCCGCCAGCGTGATCTGCTGCACGACGTCCTGCCGCGCCCCGTCCGGAGCGGTCAGGGTGACGCGGACCTGCGCAATGCCCGGCCGATCCGCCTGGATGGTTGCCTTGGCGGACAGCCGCGCCTCGGCGTCCGACAGCGCGTCCTGCTCGACGCGCAGCGTATTGATCCGCGCGCTGTCCCATGCCTCCAGCCGCACCGGGCGCCAGGGTCCGACGTTGAGGATTCGGGGACCCCAGTCCCAGCCGTAATGATATTTGGGTTTGCGAATGTAGGGGGAGGTCTGCCGTCCCTTGGGCTCGTCGCCGAACGCCGAGTCATACTCGCCCGGAAGCGATTGCTGCTGCGCCATCACCATCGGCTGCAGCGTCCTGATCGGTGCGGCGAAGGTGATGAGGATCTCGTTCGCGCCGGCTTTCAGGAAGCGCTTGGCGTCGATGCGGAAGCGGCGATGCGCATTCGCCGCGCTGAGCGCCGTCTGGCCGTTGATCGTCACCGTGGCGAAGGTGTCCAGACCGTCGAACACCAGGTCGAGATGGTCCCGCGCAAGCAACGCCGGCGTGACCTGGAGCGTCCGCCGATATTGCCAGTCGGTCCGTCCGACCCACTGGATCGCGGCTTCGTTGGTCGACAGGAACGGGTCGGGCACGCGGTGCCGCGCGATCAGGTCCTGCTGGATGCTGCCGGGCACCTTGGCCGGGAACCAGCGCGCCTCGCTGCGATGCGCCGCGACGGCGGTACCGTCGGACGGCGCGATGCGCGCCTGCCAGCCATCGTCAAGACTGATTGCCGAGCGCGGGGCCGCGACGGCGGGCGCCGCAATGCCGGTCAGAAGGGCCATGAGCAAAGCGGTACGCAGCGACCGGCGCATCAGTGGGGCTCGCTCAGTTGCACGGACGCGAGCGCGTAGTTCGGGCCGGCGGCCGGCGATGTGAATTGGAAGCATAGATCCTGATCCCCCCTCGTTCGGGGTAGCGTACCCGAAAATGTCATGCGCGTCGGTGTCTTCGCCGGGTCAGGCAAGGGAAAACTCGCCACGACTACCGGCGCTGGGCTACTCGGACCGGCCGGCCCCTTTTGCTGTACCGGACAGCCGAGGGACACGATCAATTCGCCGAACGCGGTGACGCGATAGTGTTGCCGGACATCGGCCGTCTCGTGCGCCAGCCCGAAATTGCGCGGAAACCGCGCGACGTCGACCGTAAAGCCCGTCGCCACGTCGAGCGGGGCGGCCGGATAGACGCTGCACGTGTCGAACAGGGCGACATGGAAAGCGGGACCATTGGCTTCGGCATCCGGGGTCAACGGCATCCGCAGCGCGAGCGTCTGGTCAGGGCAGGCGACTAGGTCCGCCGGGGTGCGGTTCAGCAAGGCGGCCCGGCTCGTCGCGAAATCGCGCACGCGGGCCGTGGCGCGCCCGTCGGCATCGAACGCGGCGGCCTTGATGGTCGCGCCGGGGGGCAGGTCCAGCGGTGCGCGATAGGCTGGCGACCTGGCGGACGGTGCGCTGCCGTCGAGCGTGTAGCGGATCGTTCCCACCGGCGCCTGCGTACTCAGCGCGACGGCAACCTTGCCCTTGCGCAGCGCGTCGCCGCGCGTGCCCTGCACGGCGTAGGTCACGGCAAAGGCGCTGTCCGCCACCTCGATCCCGCTGCGCCGCCAGCGCGCGACTTGGCGGGCAAGACGGTTCGTGAAGCCGGCGAAGTCGCGCGGCGCGCGGGACCATGTCGTTTCCGCCAGCGCCGCCGCGCGCGGAAACAGCGCATGCTGCATCTGGTACGGCGTCACGAGATATTCGCTCCAGGCATTCGCCTGCGCGCCCAGCACATGCCTGGCGCGGGCCGCGTCGATCCCCTTGGGCAGGGGGTCATAGGCGTAAAGGTCGGCGAGCGTCTGGACGGCGAGCCGGCCGGGCGGTTCGTCGCCCTGGTCGCTTTGCAGATTGTCCAGATAGAGCGTCGGGGCTGGCGACAGCACGACATCGTGCCCGGCGTTGGCCGCATCGACCGCGCCCTGTTCGCCGCGCCACGACATGACCGAAGCGGACGGCGGCAACCCGCCCTCGAGGATCTCGTCCCAGCCGATCAACCGTCGTCCCTTGGTGGCGAGGTAGCGGCCGAATGCGTCGATCAGCCAGCTTTGCAGTGCATTCTCGTTCTTCAGTCCCAGCGTCTTGATCTGCGCCTGGACCTTCGGCGCGCGTTCCCATTGGTCCTTGACCGCCTCGTCCCCGCCGAGATGGACATAGCTGCCGGGGAATACTGCGATCAGTTCGTCCAGCACATGCTCGACGAACGCGACGCCCCTTGGCCCGGGGTCGAGCAGATAGGGGTTCACCCCCCAATCGTGCGACACCGCCGGCTGGTCGCCGAGTACGCCGAGCTCGGGATAGGCCGCGACGAGCGCCTGCGCGTGTCCGGGCAGATCGATCTCCGGAACGATCGTGATCCCGCGCTCGCTGGCGTACCGCACGAGCGCGCGCAACTGGTCCTGGGTATAGAAGCCGCCGATCCGCGTCGTCGGCGCCGGTCCGCCGGCGGACGGCGGCGTCCGGAACGCGCCGAGCGCGGTCAGCCTCGGGTAGCGTTTGACCTCGAAGCGCCAGCCCTGATCATCGGTCAGGTGCAGATGCAGCACGTTGAGCTTCACCGCCGCCATCTGGTCGACGATCTGGTACAAGGACGGCAGCGGCTGGAAATGCCGCGCGACGTCGACCATCAGCCCCCGCCACGCAAAGCGCGGCGCGTCCTTGATCGTGACCCCCGCGAGCGTCACCGGCTGGCCGAACGCCTGGTCCGGGCTGAGCAACTGCGCCAGCGTCATTGCACCGTAGAAAAAGCCGCTGCGGGTCGCCGCCGCGATGCGGATCCCGGTGGCGTCGATCTCGAGCCGATATGCCTCCGGTCCCGTGATGGTGCGGTCGCGGACGAAGCGGATCGTCGCTGCCGACGACACCGTCCGTAGCGCGATCCCGCGCGTCGTCGCGACCCGATCGATCAGCAATCGCGCGGCGGATGCGGCTTCCGCATCGCCGGGGGGCGTGGCAATGCCGGTGCCCGTCGCAACCGTGACCGATCCCGACGCTGGCGCACTTTCGGCGGGAAGCGGGAGTAGCGGCATCGCGGCCGGCACGAATGGCGCGGAGGCGGCAACCGCCGCCGAGCAGGCACACAGCGCGCTGATCGCGCCGAGCCACCGCCCCAGCGTGCGCGCAGAATTTGCCATGCCTCGTTCCTCCGCTCGGTCACGCTACAACGCATCCCGCTACGGGGTGTAACCAATATAAGTCCACTTGCAAGCGGTCCGGCGGTATCCGTGGTGTTGCAATCGCCGGGTTCCACCAATGGCGAGAATACCAATCTGAGGAGGGACTATCCCGATTGATCACCTCCGGGACATTGACTAGGCTGCCCGGCAAGAGGGACATGCGGGCGAGGAGAGGCATCGCATGCTCGCCAGGGGGATGGGCATTGGCATTTACGCATCAGATCGGCACGTTCAGGGAGGGCAATCCCGCCCCATTGTATCTGCAGCTCCAGCAGTTGATCCGCGACGCGATCGGGCAGGACCTGCTGGCACAGGGGGATGCCATTCCGGCCGAACGCGACCTTGCGACCGACTATGACGTTTCGCGCATCACCGTGCGCAAGGCGATCGGCGGGCTGGTCGAGGAAGGCTTGCTGACGCGGCGGCGTGGAGCGGGCACGTTCGTCACCGGGCGCGTCGAGAAGAGTTTCTCGAAGCTGTCGTCCTTTTCCGAGGACATGGCGGCGCGCGGCAAGACCGCGTCGAGCAGCTGGATCAGTCGCACGACGGGGACGGTCGATCCCGAGGAAGCGATGTCGCTGGGTCTCTCCCCGGGTACGCCGGTCTATCGTTTTCATCGCATCCGCTTTGCCGACGAGCAGCCGATGGCGCTCGAATTCTCGACCATCGCCGGCTATTGCCTGCCGACGATCGGTGCGGTCGAGGAATCGCTCTACACCGCGCTCGACAAGGCCGGGAGCCGCCCGGTGCGCGCGTTGCAGCGGCTGCGCGCAATCCCGTTCGGGGCGGAACATGCGCGGATGCTGGGCGTCGATGCCGGCCATCCCGGGCTGCTGATCGAGCGACGCGGGTTCCTCAAGGACGGCCGCGCGGCCGAGTTCACGCGGTCCTATTATCGCGGGGACGCTTATGATTTCGTCGCGGAGCTATCCGATCTCTGAGCGTTGCCGTCGACGCCGTTCCAAAGGAATAGGGTCATGAACCGTCGCCAGCTTCTGCTTGCCTCCGCCGCCAGCGCCGCGGGGGTGGCGAGCGGCAGCCTGGCGCGGCTTCCCGGGCCTGCCGTCTCCGGCGACGCGGGCGGACTCCCGATGCCGCGCCCGACCCATGCGCTCCCCCCGGTTCTGCCGGAGTCCGATCCGGCGCGGGTTCGACTGGAGCGCGGATGGCAGTTTCATGAGGGCGACGTCGTTGCGGTGGCGCCCGCGAACCACGAACAGACCTATCTCAGCGTCAAGGCCGGCAACGCGCAGGGTGCCGCTGCGATGGCGTTCGACGATTCCGACTGGCTGCCGGTGCGCCTTCCGCACGACTGGGCTGCAGCACAACCGTTCGTCGAAACCGCCAATATCTCCCAAGGGTATCGGCCGCGCGGGATCGGCTGGTACCGGCGGACGCTGCGTCTGGATCCGGCGGATCGCGGCAAGAAGATTGAGCTGCAGTTCGACGGGATCGCAACCAATGCGACGATCTGGGTCAATGGCAGCGTCGCGGCGCATAGCTGGTCGGGCTACACCGGCGTCGTGGTCGACCTGACCCCTTTCGCGCGCTTTGGCGATGCGGAGAATGTCATCGCGGTGCGGGTCGATGCGCAGGCGATGGAGGGCTGGTGGTATGAAGGCGCGGGGATCTATCGCCATGCCTGGCTCGTCCGTCGCGCCGCGGTCGCGATTGCGAGCGATGGCCTGCATGCCGACCCGCGCCGCGATGGTGACGGGCGCTGGCACGTGCCGGTCGTGGCCACGCTCACCAGCGTGGACCATGCGCCGGCGACGGTCACGGTCGAGGCAATGCTGCTGGATGCGGTGGGGCATACGATCGCTCGTGCCGCGGTGTCCGCAGTGGTCGGCGCGCTCGAGGACTCGGTCGCGACGCTGACGCTGGACGTCCCGTCCCCCGATCTCTGGTCGATCGAGCAGAGCAAGCTATACACGCTCGTCGCCCGCGTGCGCCGCGACGGCGCGGTGGTCGACGAACGCCGCGTGGCGATCGGGTTTCGGACGATCCGGTTCGATCCGGCCCAGGGGTTTTTCCTCAACGAACGTCACGTGAAGATCAAAGGCGTCTGCCTGCATCAGGATCATGCCGGCGTGGGCGTGGCAGTGCCGGATGCGTTGCTGCGCTGGCGACTCGAGCGGCTGAAGGCGATGGGATGCAATGCGATCCGCTGTTCGCACGGCGCGCCCGCGCCCGAACTGCTCGATTTGGCGGACCGCATGGGGTTCGTCGTGATGGACGAGAACCGCCAGTTCAACCCCGCGCCCGATTATCTGGCGCAGCTCGAATGGCTGGTGCGGCGCGATCGCAATCACCCTTCCGTCATCCTGTGGTCGGTGTTCAACGAGGAACCGATGCAGGCGACCGAGGCGGGGGTCGAGATGGTGCGCCGGATGGCGCATGCGGTGCGCACGCTCGATGACAGCCGCCCCGTGACCGCCGCGCTCAACGGGTCGTTCTTCGATCCGGTCACGGTCGCGAACGTCGTCGATGTCACCGGGTTCAATTATTATCAGAACGATTACGACCGCTTCCACGCGATGTTCCCGGCCCGCGCGATGACCAGTTCGGAGGATACCAGCGCTTATGAGACGCGCGGCGCCTTCAGCGGAGACCCGGCGCGGCATATCGCCTCGTCCTACGACGTCGAGGTCACGAGCTGGGGCGACACGCATCGCTCGACGTGGAAGAAGATCGCGGACCGTGCCTTCGTCGCGGGCGGGTTCGTCTGGACCGGCTTCGACTATCATGGCGAACCGACGCCGTATGCCTGGCCGACCATCTCCAGCTTCTTCGGCATTCTCGACCTGTGTGGATTCCCCAAGACCGCGTTCGACATCCATCGCGCGCATTGGGTCGACGATGCTCCGGTCGTCAGCCTGGCACCGCATTGGACGTGGCCGGGACGCGAGGGGCAACCAATCGTCGTTTTCGTGATGAGCAATGCCGAGCAGGTCACGCTTCGCCTGAACGGTCGCGTCCTCGGCACGCAACCGGTCGACCGGATGATGGGGAACAGCTGGAGCGTTCCCTATGTCGCCGGGCGGATCGAAGTGGTTGCGACGCGCGGCGGGCGGACGGTGGCCAGCGCCGTCCAGGAAACGACGGGCGCACCCGTCGCGCTGCGGCTGACCCCGGCGCGCAGCATGATGGCGGGGGACGGCGAGGATACGCAGCCGGTTTCGGTCGACGCGATCGACGCGCGCGGGCGGCATGTCCCGACCGCCAACCTGCCGGTGCGTTTCGCGGTGTCCGGCGCGGCGATCATCGGTCTGGGCAATGGCGATCCCAATTGTCACGAACCCGAACAGTCGGCCGCGGACGCGGGCGCGCGTTCGCTGTTCAACGGTCTGGCGCAGGTGATCGTCCGGGCGGACACCGGCAAGGGACGCATCGTGATCGAGGCGCGGGCCCCCGGGCTTGCGCCGGCCCGGATCACGATCGATCGGCTTGGCATCGCGGCACCCGCGCAGGTGGCGGTCACCGCGCCGCAGCAACGGATCGCGCAGTGGCGGCGATCGATGCCGTTCGACGCACGGCCCTCGCCCGACCTCGCGCCACGCGACGGCGACAATAACAGCTGGGCGTTCGTCGCCAGCGGAACGGCAACACCCGGCGGGGACGGCGGCGGCGGTGATGGGGGGCGGTGGCGGATCTATCGGACCGCGATCGTCCCGTGGCGCGCGATCGGTGCGGGCGGGGGGCGGATTCACTTCGCGTCCGTCGTCGGGCGCGGGGAACTATGGGTCGACGGCCAGCGCATCGCGACCAAGGCGGAGGTTGCGGCGGCACCGATCGACGCGCGGATCGCCCCGGGCGCGGGTGCGCGACAGATCGTCCTGATCCTCGAGGCGGACAGTCATGCCGCCTCGGGCATCGTCGGCTCGGTGACGCTTTCGGCGGCGTAGCGCGGCTGCGATCCTTTGCGGCCGGTCTCGATGGGCCGAAGGCGCAGGAGGCCGCCGCTCCGCACCCTAGGTCGCCGGCGAGATCGCTCGCGGGCGGCCCGGCCAGCCTCAGCCGTTCGCCAGGCGCCCCAGCAGTTCGTCATCGCCCAGCAAATGCAGCACGTTCTGGCTGGGGCGCGCCACCCCGTGGAACTGCAACGCCCCGAGCGCCGCATCGTCGGCCGCCGTGGCATCGCGCAGCGCGATCCTCAAGCGGCCGTGATGGCGCGTGCTGCCCGTGATATTGGCGGCCCCGCCGAGCGCCGCGACGAGCGGTACGGCCAGCGCCAGATCCGCGATTGCGACCGGAGCCTCGACGCGCGGCGCGGCGGGGGAGTCGGGAATTCCGGCGGCGAGCGCATCGCGAATTTCGACCGCAACGATGTCCGCGACCGGCCCCAGCACGACCTGTAGCGCGGTCGCCGAAGGACGGATCATGCCGCGCGCGCCAAGCGCCTTCAACGCGCCGTCATCGACCAGTGCCTGGTCGCGTACCACCAATCGTAGCCGGGTCGTGCACGCCCCGACCGATGCCAGATTGCCCGCGCCGCCAAGCGCCTGGGCGAAGGCCTGCCCCCGCCCGCCCGGCGCGACGGGCGCCACCGCGACCGGCGTTTCGGACAGCGGTTCGCGGCCCGGAGTCGGCAAGTCGAACCGCTGGATGAAGAACCGGAACAGGCCGTAGTAGAGCGCAAAATAGATCGCGCCGATCGGCAGCAGCATCAGCGGGCGGGTCGCCTTGCCGAAGTTCAGCACATAATCGAACAGCCCCGCCGAAAAGCCGAACCCCATCTTGACCCCGAGCAGGTCCATGATCGCCATCGACAATCCGGTCAGCACCGCATGGATCACGAACAGCACGGGCGCGAGAAACATGAAGCTGAATTCGATCGGCTCGGTCACGCCGGTCAGCATCGACGTGAGGGCGAGGCTGAACAGCATCCCGCCGACCGCCTTGCGCCGATCGGCCCGCGTCGCATGGTACATGGCGAGGCACGCCGCCGGCAGGCCGAACATCATCACCGGGAAGAACCCCGCCATAAAGCTGCCCGCGTTCGGGTCGCCCGCGAAGAAGCGGCGCAGATCGCCGGTCGTGCCGTGGAAGTCGCCCACCACGAACCACGCGATGTTGTTGAGCAGGTGATGCAGTCCGGTGACGAGCAGCAGGCGGTTCAACAGGCCGAAGACGAACACGCCGGGGGCGCCGGCGCCGGTCGCCGCAAGGCTGATCGCGTCGATCGCCGCGCTGATCCCGTGAAACGCGAAGCCGACGACGGCGGCGAGCACCAGTCCGGCCAGCCCGCTGATGATCGGCACGAACCGCCGGCCGCCGAAAAACGCCAGATATTCGGGCAGTTTCATTGCCGAGAAGCGGTTGTAGAACAGCCCGCCGACCAGTCCCGACAGGATGCCGATCGGTACGTCGAGGCGGGCCATGACCTTCGCCTTCCACGCTGCGGTCGCGAGATCGACCGCGGGTCCGGTGAAGCCGGCGAGTTCGGACGGCGGCACGACCAGCAGGGTCTTGCCCGCCTCGGTCGTCACCAGGAAACAGGTGACACCGGCGAGGCACGCCGCGCCATTGCCATCGCGCGCGAAACCGGTCGCGACGCCGAGCGCGAAGAGCAGACCGAGATGGTCGAAGATCGCCTGGCCCGCCGCGCCCATGAACGGGATGCCGAGCAGGTCGGGCTGGCCCAGGCGGAGCAGCAGCCCGGCGATCGGCAGGACCGCGATCGGCAGCATCAGCGCGCGACCCAGCGATTGCAGTCCGCCAAGGTTCGGTTTCATGCCGGGGTCTCCTCGGAGGCAAAGCGTCGGGCGAGCGTGCGGACTTCCGGCGCGCATGCACAGGCGAGGACCGCCTGTGCATGCGCGCGGCAGGCCTCGAGGGATATTTCGCGCACGCGCGCCTTGATCGTCGGGACCATTGCGGGCGCGGCGGAGAGTTCGGTCACGCCAAGCCCGAGCAGAATCGGCACCGCGAGCGGATCGGAAGCGAGGCTGCCGCACACCCCCGTCCATCGCCCATGCATCGCACCGCCACGGCAGGTCTGCGCGATCAGGCGCAGCACCGCCGGGTGCAATCCGTCGAGCGCGCTGGCGACCGCGGGGTTCGCGCGGTCCATCGCGAGCGTATATTGTGTCAGGTCGTTGGTGCCGATCGACAGGAAATCCGCCTCGCGCGCGAGCGTGTCGGCGGTGACCGCGGCGGCGGGCGTTTCGACCATGATGCCGAGCGCGATCGGCGTCGCGATCTCCATCTCGGCGCGGAGCCGGTCCAGCACGCGCCGAACGTCGCGCAGTTCCTCGACCCGCGCGACCATCGGCAGCATGATGCGGCACTGCCCGATCGGCTGCACCTGCAGGATCGCGCGCAACTGATCCTCCAGCAATGCCGGATGCGCCAGCCCGACGCGAATGCCGCGCAAGCCCAGCGCCGGGTTTTCCTCGGCCGCCATCGTCAGATAGGGGGCGGGCTTGTCGCCCCCGATGTCGAGCAGCCGGACGATCAGCGGGCGTCCTGCGAGCCCGTCGGCGATGGCCTGATAATCCCGATGCTGCTCGGCGACGCTGGGGGCGGTGTCGCGGTCCAGGAACAGGAATTCGGTGCGGAGCAGGCCGCAGCCTTCGGCGCCATTGGCCACCGCCGGTGCGGCTTCGGATGCCGCGCCCAGATTGGCGAACACCTCGATCCGCGTGCCATCGGCAGTGTGGCATGCTACCGCCGCCGTGGCGAGCGCATCGGCGCGCCTGCGCGCGGTCGCGGCCTGTTGCACTTCGGCGGCGGCAATCTCGTCGGCGGTCGGATGCGACAATAGCCGGCCCTTGTTCGCGTCGACGATGATCCGCGTGCCCTCGGCGATGTCGAGGACGGCGGCACCGGCAGCGACCAGCGTCGGCAGGCCCATCGACGCCGCGAGGATGGCGACGTGCGACGTCGGTCCGCCACGGGCGATGCACAAGGCCGCCAGCCCTTCCGGAATGGCGATCAGATCGGACGGCAATAGATCGTCCGCGATCAGGATCGTGCCGACGGCATAAAGGTCGACGGTCGGGGCTGCGCCAACGAGCAGCGCCAGCAGGCGTCGTTCCAGGTCCAGCAGGTCGTCCGCCCGCTCGGCCAGCCGGGCGTTGCCGCCCGTGCGGAGGATGTACGCCTGCTGCCGGATCGCCATGCGCCACGCCTGGCCTGCGCTTTCGCCGCGCGCGATACCCGCATCGGTCGCTTCGCGCAGTTCCGGATCGTCGAGCAGCGCTGCATGCGCCTGGAGGATGGCCTGCGCCGGCCCCCGCGCTGCGAGCGCCTGGCGCGCGACATCCTGCACCAGCTGGCTATGCGCGTCGTCGAAGGCCTGGGTCTCCGCAGCGATGCCGCGCCCATGTACAGGAACCTCGATATCCGCGGTCCGGTGCTGGCGGACCGGCCCGACCGCGAGTCCGGGGGCCGCGCAGACGCCGCCGATCGTGCCGGGCGCCAGATCGTCGGGGACCGGCGACGGGGGCAGGGAAGGGGACGGGATCGCCGGTGTCGCTGGCGCTTCTCCCATGCCGCCGGCGATCAGCGCGACGAGGGCGTCCAGCGCCTGGTCGGCATCGTGCCCGTGCGCGCTCAACGTGATCTTGTCGCCGAACGCGATGCCGAGACCAAGCATTCCGGTCGGGCTGCGCGCGGAGGCAGAGCGATCCCCCTTGGCGATCGTCACCGTGGCATCGCGCTCGCGCGCCAGCGCGGCGATGCGCGCGGCGGGACGGGCGTGCAAGCCATGCGGCAGGTCGATCCGGAGCGTCCGCGTCGTGCTGATGCCGCTCGCATCGTGCGGTTCCTGCGGCGCGCCGGCGGATGTCGCCGTCGGTTGCAACGTCATCAGCGCGGCACCCACCGCGATCGGTCCCGGCGCGGCGATATCGGACACGACGGTCCCGCCGGTTTCGGTCAGCAGGATCGGCGTGATGACCGCCCGCGCCGACTGGACCAGCAGGTCGAGGTCGAACCGGATCAGCGGATCCCCCGAAGCAACCTGATCCCCGATCGCGACCAGCGGGGTGAAGCCTCGCCCGTCCAGCGCGACCGTGTCGATCCCGAGATGCATCAGGATCTGGGCGCCGTTCTCGGCCTCGATCGTGATCGCGTGGCCGGTCGCCTGAAGGCCGACGATGCGCCCGGCGCAGGGCGCGTGCAGCGTGTCCCCGGTCGGATCGATCGCAATACCGTCGCCGAGCATCCGTCCCGCGAACACCGGATCGGGCACCGCTTCGAGCGGGGTGACCCAACCTTCCAAAGGTGCTGACAGGATGATCGGCGCCATGGTGTCTCCTCGATCGGGGGGGGGAGCGTGCCGCAGGCGGCACGCGCCGTTATCAGGCTGGAACGATGTCGCGGCGGGCGGTTGCGGCAACCGCGCCGCCAATCGTCGTGGTATGCGGCTGGAACCCCGTGTCGAGGATGACCCAATCCGCGCGCTGGCCGGGCGCAAGGCTGCCCCGTACCGCCGACAGCCCGAGGAACGCAGCCGGGTTGGTCGCCGCCATGGCCGCTGCCTGTTCCGGCGCTACGCCAAGGTTCAAGACGGTGTTGCGCACCGCGCGCGCCATGTCGAGATCCGATCCCGCCAGCGTCCCGTCGGCCCCGACGCAGCGCCCGCCCTCGACGTGAATCGCGCGACCCTGCAGGACGAAGTCCTTCACCTGCGCATTCACGCATGGCATCGCGTCGGACACCAGCATCATCCGGTCGAGCGGACGCGCCCGCAGCGCGACGCGGAGCACGGCATCGTCGGCATGGAAGCCATCCGCGATCAGCCCGCAATACACCTGCTGGTCATCCAGCGCCGCGCCCACCACGCCCGGTGCGCGATGCACCAGCGGCGACATCGCGTTGAACAGATGCGTCACCCCGGTGATCCCCGCGGCAAAGCCGTCCCGCGCCTGCGCATGGGTCGCATCGCTGTGGCCGAGACTGACGCGCACGCCCGCACGCGCCAGGGCGGTGATCCGGTCGAGCGGCGCGATCTCCGGCGCGAGCGTGACCATGACGCGGCCACGGCGCGGCTTGAGCAACACGTCCATCAGCCGGTCGTCGAGCGTCCCGAAGTGTTTCGGGTCGTGGATGCCCTTGCGCGTCACGTTGATCACAGGGCCTTCGATATGCGCGCCGACGACACCGGGCACGCCCGCCGCGATCGCCGCGTCGGTCGCGTCTAGCGCCTGCGCGATCGCATCGGTCGAATCGCTGATCAGCGTGGGCAGATAGGCGGTGGTCCCATAGGGGCGATGCGCATTGCCGATCGCCGCAATGCCCGCGACGGTCAGCGCATCGTTGAACAGCACGCCGCCGCCGCCATTGACCTGCGTGTCGATGAACCCGGGCATCATCCACCCGCCATCGAGATCGGTTGCGCCCGCCGCCGCGCCGTCGCGCAGGCCAACGATCACGCTGTTCTCGACGTCGATCGTCACCGCATCGCGGACTCCGCCCGCGGTGACGATATGGCCGTTCACGAAACTGTACGAAGTCATAGCGTCCGGGTTACCTTGCTGAGATGGCTCGGCGCGTCGGGATCATAGCCGCGCGCACGGGAAAGGGCATCTGCCATTCGGTAGAAGCTCTGGATCATCAGGATCGGCTCGATCGCCGGATCGGCCTTGGCGGCTGGAACGGCCGTCGGGGTCTGCGTCGCACCGTCGGCGCGGGCATCGGCAAGGCACGCCTTGGCGCCACGACCGGCGAATTCCGCCGCGACGGCGCGAACGTCATCCCCGACGGCATCGGACGTCGCGAACGCGATGATCGGAAAGCCCGGGCCGACGATCGCCATCGGTCCGTGCCGCACTTCGGCCGAACTGAACGCCTCGGCATGGAGGCCGCAGGTTTCCTTGAGCTTGAGCGCCGCTTCCTGCGCCACCGCCAGGCTCAGGCCGCGCCCGATGACGAACAGGTTGGTCGCATCCTGCAGCGTGCCCCCGACCGGTTGCCAGTCGAACCCCCAGGCCCGGTCGAGCAACTTGGGCAGCGCGATGACGGCATCGGCGAGCGATTCGTCGAGCGACCATTCGGCGACCAGCGCGGCGATCGCGGCCAGCGACGTGATGTACGACTTGGTCGCGGCCACCGATCGCTCGGTGCCGGCCGACAGCGCGATCAGCGTGTCCGCCATCCCGGCGAGCGGGGACGTCGTGTCGTTGACCATCGCGACGACGTGCGCCCCGGCAGCCTTTTGCGCGGTGACCGTGGCAAGCAGGTCCGGGCTGCGGCCGCTCTGCGAGATCGCGATGCACAAGGCGTTCCCCGGTGCCGCCGGTGCCGCATAGACCGACGCGACCGACGGCGCGGCGGAGGCGACGAGAATGCCGATCCGCGTTTCGATCAGATATTTCGCGTAGGTTGCAGCGTGGTCGGACGACCCCCGGGCGCAAGTGACCACGACCGACGGCGGCGCATCGCGCAGCAGTTTGCCGAGGCGGACGAACGCCGGGCCGTTCGCGGCAAGCATCCGCTCGACCGCGGCGCTGGCTTCCGCGGCTTCCCGGAACATGAGCGTGGGTGCCCCGGGGGCGGTCGCTGCATCAGGATTGGTGTCGTACATGGCCCGTCCGTTCAATTCGCTCTGAGCGTAGGTTATATATTGGTACTGCTCAAGCAAGGAAATGGATGAGGCGAGCGAGTTCCGCGACGCGATCGGCATCGGTTTCGCCGCTGTCCGCGGTGACAAACCCGAAGCGGCGTTCCGGCGTGTCGTCCGCACCGCGGCGAACGGTTCGGCAGGAGGCGTGGAGTTCGCCGATCCCGGCGGCGAGGATGGCAGGGGCGGTCTCGCTGTTGATCCCGCTTCCCGCCAGGATGGTGATCCTTCCGGCGGCCTGGGCATGCAACGCTGCCAGGGTCGCCACGCCCTCGATCGCGCGGGGCATCCCACCGGAGGTCAGGATCCGGTCGAAGCCCAATGTGATCGCCAGCTCGAGCGCGTCACGCGGGTCCGGGACGAGATCGAAGGCGCGGTGCAGGGTCACCGCCATGCGCTCGCCCCGCGCATCGCCCAGCGCCCTGGCGTGTTCGATCAGCCGCGCGAGCACGGGGGCGTCGAGCGTTCGCTGCGGCGTGCTGGCACCGATCACGACCCCGGCGAGGCCCGCTTCCGCGGCGGCGCGCACGTCGTCCGCGATCAGCGCCTGTTCGGCGCCGTCGTATTGGAAGCCCCCGGCGCGGGGGCGGGCCAGCAGGTGCACCGGCAGTGGCG
The DNA here is from genome assembly GCF_022662475.1 of Sphingomonas sp. TREG-RG-20F-R18-01. Lineage (GTDB taxonomy): Bacteria > Pseudomonadota > Alphaproteobacteria > Sphingomonadales > Sphingomonadaceae > Sphingomonas. The sequence goes on along the minus strand of NZ_JAKNQQ010000001.1, from coordinate 1,037,057 downwards.
CCGCGGCGGCCGCCCGGATCAGCGATCCCGGCGGCGTCAGGCCGCCAACCGACAGCGCGGCACATAATTCGATCCGGTCCGCGCCGCCTTCTGCCGCCGCCTGCAGTCCCGCGATCGTTTCGACGCAGACCTCCAGCGTGGCGCCCGGGCGGCGCCGCGAGCCTGCGGCTATGCCTGGAATAGCGACGTTCCCTGGTGAATCGTGGTCCGTCCCGCCATGTCCGTGACCGCGTAGGTAAATCCCGGCAGCAGGCAGAATGCTCCGACGTTACCGCGCGGATCCAGCGCGAGAAACCCGACCTGCACGCCGCGAATGGCGTTGCCGCGCAGGCTGGCGATGTGTTTGACCACTTCCTCGCACGCGGCCTGGGCCGACTTCCCGGAGCGCATCGACGCGACGACGCGCGCGGTTCCGGCGATCCGCGTCACTTCCTCGCCGAGCCCGGTCGAGGTCGCGGCACCGACGCCAGCCTCGACATACAGCCCGCTGCCGACCTGCGGCGAATCCCCGACGCGACCGCGCATCTTGAACGCCATGCCGGATGTCGTGCAGGCGCCGGCGAGACGACCGTCGGGATTGCGGGCGAGCAGGCCGATCGTGTCATGGTCGAGCGCGCCCCCCGGCGTCCGCGCGCGGCGGTTCTCGCTGTTCGCCTCGGGGCGATACTGCGCGGTCGTCAGCCAGTCGCGCCACGCTTTCTCGGCCTCGGGCGTGAGCAGGTTACGCTGCGGGAAGCCCTGTGCCCGCGCGAACCGTGTCGCGCCTTCGCCGACCAGCATCGTATGGGGCGTCTGCTCCATCACGCGCCGGGCGACGGAAATGGCATGCACCGTATCTTCCAGCGCCGCGACCGCACCGACGTTGCCGGCATCGTCCATGATCACCGCATCCAGCGTGACGTGGCCGTCGCGGTCGGGATACCCGCCGTACCCGACCGAATGGTTTGTCGGATCCGCTTCGGGGACCATCGCGCCCGCCTCGACCGCGTCAATCAGCGAGGCGCCGGCCGACAGCCGCGCGAAGGCGGCATCGTTTGCCGCCGCGCCGAAGTCCCATGTCGACAGGACGCGCGCTCCGCCGGCACCCGCCGCGGTCGTGCGCGCCAACGCCTTGGCTGCGGGCAGCACCCCGATCATGCCAGAGGCGAGCGCGAGCAACGAACGTCTACTGGTCATGGCGCCCCCCGATACATCCTACTGATGCGATCATGCCACACGTCGCGAAAATGCCACAAGAGGTATTATTTGGTATTGTTTAGGTGTTGACCAAATCATTTTTTAAATGGAACCTTATGGCATCTGGCAGTCACGCAAAAAGCGGGCGTCTGCATCAGGCGGGGATAATTTATGCCGTTCAAGAATTCCGTTTCAGTAACCGCCATGGGCGTTGCGCTCGCCTTCGCGGTTCCGGCCCATGCGCAACAGGCGGATCCGGCCGCGGCGGTGCAGGCGCCCACGACCAGTACGCCCGATGCCGCGGCCGATCCGAGCGTCGCCACGGAAACCAAGGCGAACATCATCGCCGGCCGGCCGGCACCTGCGGCAAACGATGGCGATATCACGGTAACCGGTACGCGCATCACCCGTCCCAACATGGCATCGGCCGCGCCGATCACGTCGGTCACGGCGCAGGACATCAAGGCCCAGGCACCGACCAACGTCGAGGACGTGCTCAACCGCCTCCCGCAGGTCGCGCCGGACAGCCAGCAGACCTATAATGATTCCGATGGCCGCCAGCGGATCAAGCTGCGCAGCCTGGGGTTCGAACGCACGCTGGTGCTGATCGATGGCAAGCGGCTCGGGACGCAGAACGGCCAGGACGTCGGCATCATCCCGCCCTCGTTGCTGGAGCGGGTCGACGTGCTGACCGGCGGTGCCTCGTCGGTCTACGGATCGGACGCGATCGCGGGTGTCGTCAACTTCGTTCTCCGCAAGGACTTCGAAGGGGTGCAGATCGACGGCAACTACAATTTCTACAACCACGAGAACAAGGACACGGTGGTTTCGCCGCTGGCGCGCGCGGCGGGCTTCTCCAGCCCACGCGGCCTGATCAACGACGGTGGACGTGGTGACGTTACCCTGACCGTCGGAAAGAAGCTGTTCGATGGCGCTCTGCGGATCAACGGCTTCGTCAATTACCGCAAGACCGACGAAGTCGGGCTGACCGACCGCTCGAACTCGGGCTGCTACATCACCCAGTTGCAGGCCAACGGTCCGCTGTCCTGCGGCCTGACGCCGAGCAGCTCGACCAGCGGCCTGATCACGTCGCAGACCGGTGCCACGCAAGGCGCGCAATATGTCAACAATCCGAACGGCACGCGCACCTTCGTGCCGTTTGGCGCAGGGGTCGGCAACGCGTCCAACTATTTCAGCGGCTACGCCTACCAGCGCCCGTCCGAGCGGGTGAACGCCGGCGGCTTCGTCAGCTACGACGTCGCGCCGCATGTCGAACTCTACGCCTCGGGCATCTGGTTCCGCGACAAATCGTATAACAATTATCCCACGATCGCGAGCGGAACGGTGCAGGTCAACTGCAACAATCCGTTCCTGTCGGGCACGCAGGCCACGGCAATCGGCTGCGGCGCGGGTACCACGAGCGTCCCGATCGGCCTGAACTATCGCCTGGGCGAGAATACGGACCGGCCGGACACGTACGTCAACACCGGCGTCCGTCTGACCGGCGGCGTCCGCGGCAAGATCGGCTCGGCGTGGACCTATGATCTGGGCGGCGTCTATGCCCGCAATCATCAGGATTACACGCCGAGCTTCGTCAACGCGACCAACCTGCAGAATGCGATCAACGTCGCCGGGACGCGCGCCGCGCCGACCTGTGCCGGAACGAGCGATCCTGCCTGCGTGCCCTTCGACGCCTTCAGCGCGGGCAACACCGATCCCGCGCTGATCAACTATCTGTTCGGTACCGGCACGTCGGTCACCACCGGCACGCTGTACGACGTCCTTGCCAACGTCAGCGGTGATCTCGGCAAATATGGCATCACATCGCCGTTCGCCGACCAGGGCGTCGCGATTGCGCTCGGTGCCGAGTATCGCAAGGACACGCTGAAATCGAGCGCCGACAGTGCCTATCGCGCTGCGCTCGGCGGCAACGATTCCTTCCTCAGCCAGGACGTCTGGGAAGGCAATATCGAGGCGCAGGTCCCGCTGGTCGAGCACAAGCGCTTCGCCGAACTGGTGCAGGTCAACGGCGGCTATCGCATCTCGAAGTACAGCAGCAATTCCAGCACCTTCAACACCTGGAAGGCGGAGGGCATCTATGCGCCGATCAAGGATCTGACCTTCCGGGCGTCGTTCAACAAGGCGCAGCGCGCGCCGACCGTGGTCGAGATCCGCCAGGCCACCAACATCGACTTTGCCTCTGGCGGTTCGGGCTCCTTCCAGGATTTCTGCGCACCCACCGTCACCAATGGTCCCAACGGCACCACCTATGGCGCACCGATCGCCTCGCGCGACGTCTGCCGCGCGACCGGCCTCTCGGACGCGCTGTACGGCAGCCAGACGTTGCTCTGCACCAACGGGACCACGCCGAACGGCACCAGCGCCTGTACGGTCCGCTCGGGCGGGTTCACGTCCGAGCCGGAGACGGCCTACACCCAGACCTACGGTATCGTGGTCAAGCCGCGCTTCGTCCGCGGCCTGGTCTTCTCGGTCGACCGGTATCGGATCAAAATCGACAACTCGCTCGGTTATAATGATTACAGCTATTATACCGATGGTTGCCTGCGCTCGGGCGGCGACCAGTTCTTCTGCCAAGGCATCGTGCGCAATCCCGGCACCGGCACGCTCTATTCCTCGGCGGCCTCCAATCCGACTACCGGCTTCATCCGGCAGGGCACGACCAACTATTACACGTCGATTGCGCGCGGCTATGATTTCCAGGCGCAATATTCGCTGTCCCTGAAAACCATCGGCAAGATCGACTGGAGCTTCAACGGCTCGCTGACCACGTTCGCCGGCGGTCAGGATTCCCCGCTGCAGCCGTCGCGCAATTGCGCGGGCTATTACGGCAATGGCTGTGGTCAGTTGATCCCCAAGTGGAGCCACGGCCTGCGCACCACCTACACGACGCTCGACAAGGTTTTCGCCGCGTCGTTCAACTGGCGCTACGTCGGGTCGTTGACCAACGCCAACAATTCCGGCGATCCCGCAATCGGTGGCACCGCCGACCGGGTCCTGACCAGCTATTATCGCGTGGCACCGATCAGCTATTTCGATCTGGCGCTCAATTTCGCGGTGACGAAGAAGCTTTCGATGCGGCTGATCGCGAACAACCTGCTGGACAAGACTCCGCCGATCGTACCGGATTCGTACAACATCAGTCTCGCGCGCAGCAACACCATCCCGCAGCGGTACGACTCGCTGGGACGCAACATCGCCGTCGGTTTCACGGCCAACTTCTGAAGACGACGGGTGGGAGCGTTCCGGCGCTTCCACCCCGACTCGCGGCTGGCGGCTGGTCAGCCGACGGTCCGAACGACGTTCGCCCAAGCGGCGTCGTCGAGCGCACGGCCGTGGCGCCGCGTCGCCGGCCTACGGAATGCTCCAATATCGAGCAAATGGCGCGTTTGAAGCCGCAACTAGAACAGTCGCATCCGATCTGATGCCATGGTGTTGACCATATGGTGCCTTTGAGACCTCATGACGGTGTCGAAATCAATCGACATCAATTATAGGATCGGAGATCGCATCATGTCAGCGTGTGCAATGCTATCATATGGCAATGTCACGGCGTCAGCGTGGCAATGCATCAAGAGCGCGGCCGCGTCGCACGGCGTGACCATCAACACCAACAGCGGTAGTGTAACGGTCAGCGGCTTTACTTTTGCGTGGAACTATAATCCGGGTGCATCGACGCTGTCGGTCCAATGTACCGACAGTCCCTGGTTCGTTCCGTGCAGCACGATCAACAGCCAGCTCAACAACGCCATCGAAGGCTGTCTGACCCAGGAGAAACTGGAGCAAACGATCCTGGTCGACGTTTGAGGGCCGGTTTCGTGCAGGAAGATCGCGCGTCCGACTTGGCGATGCTTTCCGCCGCGCTGAAGCGGATCCTCGATCTTCCTGACATTGCGGACACCGTGGTGGAACGGGCCGCTGCCGATCCGCTGTTCCTGAATCGGATGATGGCCGTCCGTGACGACGCGTCCGCCGTACGATCCATGATGGCGACGGTAACCGGAGCGCTTCCCAAATGGACCGCCCCGGCGACCGGTGTCGCGATCCGGCACCTGAGCTCGGCGATCGCGCGATGGGCCGCCGTGGGGTTCCGACCGGTCGACGTGCCGACGCTGGAGGCGCGCGTCGCGGCATGCCGGCGATGTCCGCACCTCGCCGAGCCGGGCCAGATCCTGCAAAAGGCCGTGGCGGGCAGAGGGGGCAAGATGTGCGGGCTGTGCAGTTGCGCGGTGGAGAAGAAGGCGTTTCTCCCCACTGAACGGTGCCCGGCACCCGATCCCGAACGGCCCGGCCTCAATCGATGGGGCGACCCGCACGTCGTCTAGGGTGACGCGGGGAGATCGCTCGCATCCGCCCCGCGTCGTCCCGGGTCATTTGAACAACCCGAGCGCAAGGCCCTTGCCATTGCCCTTGAGCAGACCCTGCGCCGCCTGCGAGACGGCGTCGACGACGGTCTTGGCGGCATTGGCGGCCGCAGCCGCCGCGGCATCCGCGGTCGCCTTTGCGGCCTGCGCCGCTTGTTCCTGTTGCTTGGCAAGGTCGGCGGCGGCTTTCGCGGCGTCCTTGGCCGCCGCCTTGGCGCCGTCATCGGCGGCCTTCGCGGCCTGATCGCTGGCGGCCTTGGCGGCGTCCTGCTGGGCCTTTGCCGCGTCCTTCGCAGCCTTTTCGGCGGCCTTGTCCGAGGCGGCCTTCGCGGAGTCCTTGGCCGCCTTGTCCACATCGGCTTGTGCGGCATCGGCGGCGGCCTTGGCCGCGACCTGGGCAGCGTCGTTCGCCGCCTTGGACGCCTGTGCCGCCACGGCGGCCGCGTTGCTCGCGGCCTTGTCGGCGGCATCCTTGGCGGCTTGCTCCGCGGCCTTCGATGCGGCGGCGGCCTGGTCGGCGACGGCCTTCGCCGCATCCTTCGCGACCTTGTCCGAATCCGCGCGCGCGGCGTCTGCGGCGGCCTTGGTGGCGTCGTCGGCCGCCTTGGCCGCGTCGCGCGCGGCCTGATCCGCCGCAGCCTGCGCCGCTGCATCGGACGGGGCGCTCGCTGCATCGCGCGCGGCCTTGGCGGCGTCGCTTGCCGCCTTGTCCGATGCCGCCTGGGCCGCGGCCTTTTCGGCCTGCTTGCTGGCGCGTTCGGCGTCCGCCGCAACCGCGGCGTCGGCTGCCTTTTGCGCGTCGGCCAGGGTGCTTGCGGCGGCCGCGGCGGTGGCAGCCGCAGTGGCGCTGTCCTGCGCCGATCGATCGGCGGCGGCGCGGGTGACCTCGTCCGACAGGCGAGCGGCGGCGGCGGCGGCCGCCTGCGCTTGCGCCTGGATCGCCGCCTTGGCGACCCGGTCGGCGTCCGCACGCGCGGCCTGGTCCGCCGCTGCCGCGGCGTCGCGTGCGGCCTGGTCGGCGAGTGCCTTGGACGACGCCGCATCGGCCATGCTGGTCGCCTTGTCCGCGGTGGCGCGGGCCGAAGCCTCCGCCGCGCGCTGCGCGGCAGAGGCGGCATCGACGGCCGCCTTGTCGGCATCGGCCTTGGCCTGTGTCGCGGCGATCGTTGCGTCGCGTTGGCGTTGCGCGGCGGCGTTGGCCTGGTCGCGCGCGTCCTCCGCCGCGATCGCGCGGTTGGCGGTTTCCACCGCCTTGACGGTCGTGGTCGACCCTTCGGTCGCGATCCGGGTTGCGCTGGCCAATTCGGCAAGGTCGGTCGCCGCGGCCTGGCCACCGATCGTGCCGTTGACCAGCCCGCCGGTCACGGTTGCGAGCGATACCGGCGCCTCATAGACGGCAGCGGCGATCACCGGCGCGGTTTCCACCACGGTCGCGGCGGCGGCGCTCGGCGCTGCGGCCGGCGCGGCGGATCCGTTTTCGGCGGCGGGTGCGGTTGCGGGGGCGGTCGGCGTGACGGCGGCGGGGGCCGCGGGGGAGACGATCACCCGGGCCGCGCCATTCCCTTCGACACGCATCCGGTAACGGTCGCCCGCGCCCACCATCGCGACCGAGCCGGGCTTCAACAGGTCGTGTGCGCCGCCATCCCTGGTCGCAACGTCGACCGCGCCTTCCAGCACCTGGACCGATGCCCCGGCCGACGTGACGCCAACCGAGAAGGTCGTGCCTTTGACGACGGCGGCGAGATACGGCGTCTTCACCTCGAAATGCGGCGTCATCTTTTTCTTGATCATGAAGACGACGTTGCCGAAATCCTCGACCATCTGCGTAAAGCCGTTGGCCTGCACCGCTTCGGGCAGGCGCAACTGCGAGCGGGCGGCGACCATCATATATTCGGTCCCGCGGACGAGGACGGCACGGCCGCCGGGCCCGGTCGTCACCGTGTCGCCCGCACCGATCGACAGACCACGCGTCGCGATCTTAGACAAACCGCCATGCCCGATCTGCACCGGGCCACTGGTTTCGCTGACGGTCCAGCCGGGTTCCCCGGCCAGCGCTGCGGACGAGCAACCCGCCACCAAAATCGCGATCAATCGCTTGCGCACACGTCACTCCAACCAGACCTTTGACACCGTCCGATAACGACGCAGAGCTTTGCGATTGCGTTCAAAAATGCGGTGAATCCGGCGTTATCCCTTTTAGAAATCAACCTTTTGCAAAGGCTTGGCCGATATCGACGGGGGATCAGAGAAGGATTTCGAATGCGTTTTGGGGCAGCTTGCGGATTTGTTGGCGTGACGGCCGTCGTGTGGCCGGGGGCGGTGGCCCAGGCGCAGACACGGCTGAATCAGGCGGACCCGTCGATCCTCGAGCGGGCGTTGCCACGGCCCGGTCAACCCGAGAGCGCCCCCGAAACACCCATCATCACCGGCCCCGCGGCACATGCCGCGCCGCCGCTCGAGGCCGCGCCATGGGTCGCGGCCGCGATCGTCGTGGATGGTGCGCCGGAGGTCCCGCGCAGCGCGTTCAGTTCCGCGATCGTGCCGTATATCGGGCGGAATCTGGCGCGCGACGATCTCGCCGCGTTGTCCCGCGCGGTTGCCGATTCGGCGCGCAAGGCTGGGTTTCCGTTCGCGAGCGCATATGTCGCCCCACAGGCTCTCGCCAGCGGCGTTCTGCACGTCCGCCTGGACGCCGGCACCATCTCGGCGGTCCGCGTGATCGGCGCGGTCAACGCACTTGCCGACCGGATCCTGACGCGGGCGCTGGTGACCGGGCAGCCGGTGCGGCGCGAAGCCCTGGAGCGCGCGATCCTGCTCGTCGGCGATATTCCCGGGGTGTCGGTCAAGACCAGCCAGCTCATTCGACAGGACGGCTTCGGGATCCTGCTGGTGACGATCGCGGAGGACCGTCTGAGCGCCTATGCGCAAGTCGACAATCGCGGCAGCAAGGAGATCGGCCCGATCCGGACGACGCTGCTGGCAAACGCGCGCGGCGTGTTTCAGCCGGGCGACGAACTGGGCCTGCTGTCGTCGCAGACGCCGTTTCAGCCGTCCGAATTCGTCTTCGTGCGGGCGCGCTACAGCGCGCCGGTGGATGCGGACGGCAACGTGCTGTCCGCCTCCGCCTCCTATGGCCGCGCCAACCCCGGGGCGGCGCTTTCCGCGCTGAACGTCGTGGGGGAAAGCATCGATGCGGCGGTGCGCGCATCCACGCCGCTGGTGCGAAGCCGGACGCGCAGTCTTTGGGCGAACGTCGAGTTTCGCGGATTGCGGAGTGACCAGACCTTGCTCGGCAGCGCGTTCCGCAACGACCGGCTGGCAACGCTGACGGGTTCGGTGAACGGCTCGACCGCTGCGGGCGGGGGCGTGCTGACCGGCGAAGTGGCGATGGTGGTCGGCTTGCCGATCCCCGGCGTGACGCACGAAGGCGATGCGCGAACGTCGCGAAGCGACGGCGATGCCCGCTTCGTCACCTGGGGCTATGCGCTCGACTGGGCCAGGCCGCTGGCCCGGCACATCAGCCTTGTCCTGTCGTCCGAAGCGCAACTCGCGTCGCGTCCGTTGCTTGCCACGATGGAGATCGGGGCGGGCGGCCCTGCGTTCGGGCGTGCCTATGACTATGCGGAGCGCACCGGGGACGACGGGATCCTTGGGGCGGGGGAGCTTCGGGCGGATGCCGGTGCGGTGCTGCCCGGTATCATCGACCGGTTGCAGTTCTACGGATCGATCGATGGCGGCTATGTCGGCAACCTGCGCGATGGGCGGGGCGGGGGCGCCCTGCTGTCGACGGCGACGGGGCTGCGGCTCGGTCGTGGACGCGTCGACGGGATGGTCGAACTGGCGTTCCCGCTCAACGCAGACCGGTTCGATACCGGCAACCGCAATCCGCGCCTGTCCTTTCGACTGTCCCGGGTGTTCTGATGCAACGCGTGCTCGTGCGGGAGGGGCGGCGCTGGTCGAGCGCGGTGATCCTGGCAGTCGTCCTGCTCGTGGGAATCGTTCTGGCGTTCAGCCCGACGGGCGCGGCGTTCGACCGGATCCTGTCGTCCGCGCGTTTCGGCGTGGTCCACCGCGCGGCGAGCGGCCGCGTGCTGGTGGTCGAGATGGATGCGCAGAGCGCCGCGGCGATCAAGCGCTGGCCGTGGTCGCGCGCCAATTATGCCGCCGTGGTCGACCATTTGCGCGCAGCGGGCGCGAGCTCGATCGTGTTCGACGTCGACTTTTCCTCCGCATCGGACGCTGCCGGTGACCAGGCGCTCGCCGCGGCGCTGGCCCGGGCTGACGGTAAGGTCGCGCTCCCCACGTTCGGTCAGTCGGCGAACTCGCGGCAGGACCGTATCGTCGATGCGCTGCCGATCGCGCCGTTGCGGCCACACGTCGCGCTGGCGTCGGTCAGCATCGCGCCCGACCCGGACGGGCAGGTGCGATCCATGCCGTTTGCGACGATGACGGTGGGAACGCCCCGCCCGTCACTATCGGCCTATATCGCGCAACGCTCGGGAACCGCGGGCGCGGATTTCCCGATCGACATGGCGATCGATCCTGCAACGATCCCGCGGCTGAGCTTCATCGATGTCCGCGACGGACGGTTCGACCCGCAAGCGGTGCGGGGCCGCAACATCCTGATCGGTGCGACCGCGATCGAGATGGGCGACCGCTATGCGACCCCGCAATGGGGGGTCATTCCCGGGGTCATCGTCCAGGCCATCGCCGCCGAGACGCTCTTGCGCGGCGTGCCCGTGCGGGGATCGTGGATCGTGCCCTTCGCGCTGGCCCTGCTGAGTGCGCTGGGGATCGTGCGTTTGCGTTCCGGCATCACCCTGCTGATCGGCACGATCGCGGCGCTAGCGGGCATTCTTGCCATCGTATTGATCGCGCAGCATTGGGTGCAAGTCACCTATCCGTTGTGCGCGGCGCTCACGATGGTTGCGCTGACCGGTGCGGCCTGTGGCGGGCGCGAGATCGCCGGCCGTTTCCGCACCCAGCGGCTGTTCGACGAATCGACCGGCTTGCCCAATGCGCGATCGTTGCTGGCGCCGGTTGCGCAGGACATGGCAACCACGCTGGTGGTGGCGCAGCTCGACAATCACGACAGCCTGCTCGCGGTGCTCGGGTCGGAACGCGTTGGCGACGTCATCCTGCGCGTGTCCGAGCGGCTTGCGCTGATCGCTCAGGAGCAGCGGCTGTATCGCACGGCCGACCGGCACCTGGCCTTCCTGCTCCCGTCCGGCGAACCGGTCGACGATAGCCTCGATGGTCTGCGCGCGCTTCTGCTCCAGCCGGTCGAGGTGGCTGGGCGCCGGGTCGACGTTGCCGTGTCGATCGGGGTCGCCACCGGCCAGAGCGCCAGCCGCGAACGCCTGCTGGTTGATGCGGCGCTCGCGGCCGACGCGGCGTCGCGCGCGGGCGTGTTGTGGCGGCACAGCGTGGTCGACGACCAGGACCTGGAACGGTCGATCTCGCTGATGGGCGATCTCGACGCTGCGCTGGAGGCGGGGCACGTCGAGGTGTTCTATCAACCCAAATACCACCTTGCGCTTGGCCGCATCACCAGCACCGAGGCACTGGTGCGGTGGCGGCATCCCGACCACGGTTTCATCGGCCCCGACACGTTCATTCCGCTGGCCGAGCGGACCAACCGGATCGGGCCGCTGACGCTGCACGTGCTGCGCAGCGTGGTGCGCGATCTGGCGGACTGGCGCGTGAGCCACGGGTCGATCACCGCAGCGGTCAATATCTCGGCCAAGCTGTTGTCGGATGCGGCGTTCAACGCCACGGTCGCGGACATTCTGCGCACGTCGGGCGTCCCCGCGACGGCGCTGATCTTCGAAGTGACGGAGTCCGCCGCCATGTCGGATCCGGCCAGCGCGATCGCCGCGCTCGAACGTTATCGTGCGCTCGGCATCGCAGTGTCGATGGACGATTACGGGACCGGGCAATCGACGCTGACCTACCTGCGCCAGCTGCCGTTGAGTGAGCTCAAGATCGATCGCAGTTTTGTCCAGCATGCGCACCGCAACCGCAACGACGGCGTGCTCGTCCGCTCGACGATCGAACTGGCGCACGATCTCGGCCTCAAGGTCGTGGCCGAAGGCGTCGAGGATGCCGACTGCCTGGCGTTCCTCAAGGCCTGCGGATGCGATGTGATCCAGGGCTATTTCATCAGCCGTCCGGTCCCGCTGGCGCAGTTCCTGGCGCTGCTGGAGGACGACGCGATCGCCGCCTGAGACCCGGGCGTGATGCCGTCAGCGGCGTACCGTCGCGACCGGGTCGCGCTGCGGATCGTGGATCTGGATCCCGTCCCGGGCCCACGTCGCGCGAGCGCGGCAAGGATCGCCAGCGTTCCGCGGCGTGGGATCGGCCGGCGCCGGATCGGCAAACGCACGGAGGCAATAGACGTCGCGCGTTCCGGCGTATTGGACCCGGTAGGCATCGGTGACAGTCCTGCGCTGATGCGCGGCCGACGCCGTTGCAGACCATGCCAGCGCCACGCTTGCGGCGGCAACCAGTGCGAAATGTTTCATGCAGGCCCCGATCGACATTGCGCACCGACCATTCGGGGCGCTGCCGATGGCAATGCGATTAGTGTGCCAGTTGCCTAACACACAGGGATCGGGGAATATCGCGGAAGAGCGCAGGATCGATGGTTTGGGAGGTCCGCTAACATCTCGCACGGGGTGCCAATGTTCGTCGATCCGTTGGGGTGCATGACCGTACCCCCCCCGCTGCGCAGCTGAGACGAGGCCGATCCGATTGCGCCGTCGGATGAACGGTGGCATCGTCGCGACCAACGGCCCGGCGAAGACGACGGAACGCCGGCAACGGTCGTTTTGACGCAGACGGGCTTGACCGCCCGCGTACTGGGGACCACGGCGAAGGACATTCCGTTCGCTCCGGGGGGCCTGTACTTCCCGACGTTTTGAAGATTGTATGCCCATGCGCTTGTCTCGCCTGTTGTCACCTTCCTCCAGCGACCTGGCGATCGACCTCGGCACCGTGAATACCGTCATCTACCTGCGCGAAAAGGGGATCGTCCTGAACGAACCCTCCGTCGTCGCGCTCGAGACGCTCGACGGTGTGCAGCGCGTCCGCGCGATCGGCGCGGAGGCCAAGCTGATGCTCGGCAAGACCCCGGACGCGATCCGCACGATCCGCCCGATGCGCGACGGTGTGATCGCGGACATCGATGTCGCCGAACAGATGATCAAGCATTTCATCGAGAAGGTGAACGGCGGGCGCAACTGGCTGTCGCGCGGGCCCGAGATCGTCATCTGCATCCCGTCGGGCGCGACCCCGGTCGAACGCCGCGCGATCCGCCAGGCGACGATGAACGCGGGCGCGCGCAAGGTCCATCTGATCGAGGAATCGATGGCCGCCGCGATCGGCGCGGGGCTCCCGGTCGCCGAGCCGATCGGCGCGATGGTGGTGGATATCGGCGGCGGCACGACCGAAGTCGCGATCCTGTCGCTGCGCGGGCTGGCGTACAGCACCTCGGTCCGCGTCGGCGGGGACCGGATGGACGATGCGATCGCCTCCAGCATTCGCCGCAAGCACAATCTGATGATCGGCGAAGCGACCGCCGAGCAGATCAAGTTCGCGATCGGCACCGCCCTGATGCCCGAGGACGGCGTCGGCAAGGAAATGCGCGTGCGCGGACGCGACCTGCTCAACGGCGTGCCGAGCGAGATCACCGTCAACCAGGCCGAGATCGCGCAAGCGCTCGCCGATCTGGTCGGGCAGGTGATCGAGGCGGTGCTCTCCGCGCTCGAGAAGACCGAGCCGGAACTGGCGGCGGACATTTTCGATCGCGGGATCGTGATGACCGGGGGCGGGAGCCTGCTCGCCGGGCTCGACACGGTGTTGTCGGAGGCGACCGGGCTGCCAGTGATCGTCGCCGAGAACGCGCTGACCTGCGTCGCGATCGGGGCAGGGCAGGCGCTCGACGACCAGGTGTTCCAGGGCGTGCTGACGACCGCCTGATCTATACGGGGTCTTTATGCCGACCCCGCCGGATCGATCTCGAACCTTAATGCGCGGCAGGCCTATCTGAAGGCCAGCCCGATCGCGTGGCCGCCGGGTTTCATCGGCGGCGCGGCAGGATCGGGCGCAGGAGCCGTGCCATGCTTTCGACCATCGATCCGGAGCCCGACCAACCCTCGTGCGTGCTGAAAGTCGGGCAGGATACCGCGGGACACTGGCTCGTCCAGGATAGCGGCGGGCGCCTCGAGGGACGCTTCATTTCGCAGGCCGCGGCGATGGCGTTTGCGCGCAGCGAAGGCCATTCGCTCCGCGGCGCGACCATCGTGCGCGTCGAAACCCCGCTCGTCCCGACGATCTCGTTCGCGCGGGTCGAGCCGTGGGAAAATGCGCAGCATCTGCGCCACGCCGCCTGATCGCGCCGGCACGCCTCATATTCCAGGACAATTCCATGACTCATCTGGCTGATCATTGCGTCGCCGCGCCCGTCCGCGCGCGCGCCGTCCCAGGACCGCGTCGGACGTCGCTCGCGCGGCATTCCGCGCCGTCGCGCGATCCGCGCTGGTCGGCGGTGTCCGCCGCGCTGTCCGCGCTGCGCGCGCGCAACCGCCGGAGTGTGCGCATCGTCGATGCCGACTGCGGCCGCGGTACGCTGTTGCTGTGCGCGGTGCGTCATGCCCGCGCGCTCGGCTTCACCGCGATCGAGGCACGCGGGATCGACACCGCGCCGCGCGACGTCGCGCGGGCGCGGGTGACGGCCGCACGATTGCACGATCCCGCCATTGGCATTGCGTTCGAGACGGGGGATCTCGTCGCGGCGCTGGAGACGGAATGCGCGCTGCCTGCCGATATCGTGCTGTGGCACGGCCCGTCGGGCGACGTCGCGGCGGAGCGCGCGGTCGCTTGCGCTGGACGGACGTTGATCGCGGACCCCGCTCCCACGGACGTCGGCGCCTTGGGGATGGTGGCATGACCCAGCGCGATATTGCGTGGCGCAGCCTGGGGGTTGCGCTGTTCGTCGCGGGGGCGGCGATCGGGGTGAGCAGCCGGCTCGGGGAAAGCTCGGTGCCGGGACTGGCCGGGTTCCTCCTCGCGCTGTTCGGGTTCGTGCTGGTCGTGCAGGGCAAGCGCGTTCCCGCCGCCTTCCGGGTCGAGCGCAGCCGCCACCGCAGCCTGCCCCAGTCGATTCATGCACGCCGGTCCCGCCGGATGGACGGGCGCCGTGGATAAACCAAGTCGGCCCGCGGAGCCGTTCGCGCTGCACGACGGCGTGCTCCATGCCGAGGGCGTTCCGCTGCCGGTCATCGCGCGGGCGGTTGGCACACCGGCCTATGTCTATTCGAGTGCCGCAATGCGGGCCGCTGCGCGCGCGTTTTCTGCGGCGCTCGCCGGCGTTCCGCGCAAGCGGCTGGCGTTTGCGGTCAAGGCCAACCCCAATCTGGCGGTGCTGCGGCTGCTCGCGGCGGAGGGCTATGGCGCCGATATCGTCTCGGGCGGCGAGATGCTCCACGCGCTCGCGGCCGGAATGCCCGCCGCCGCGATCGTCTATTCAGGGGTCGGCAAGACTCGCCACGAACTCGCCGCCGCGCTGGATGCCGGGATCGGCCAGTTCAACCTTGAGCTGGAGGAGGAGGGGCAGATGCTCGCCGCGCTCGCCTTGGCACGCGGGATCCGCGCGGCCGCAGTGCTGCGCGTCAACCCGGACGTCGATGCCGGGACGCACGCCAAGATCTCCACCGGACGCAAGCAGAACAAGTTCGGTGTCGCCTGGCAGGATGCCCCCGCGATCTACGCGCGGCTTGCGGCCTTGGATGGGCTCGACCTGCGTGGGATCGCGATCCACATCGGCAGCCAGTTGAGCGACCTCGGTCCGCTCGAAATTGCCTATCGGCGCGTGGGTACGCTGATCGCGACGCTGCGCGCGGCGGGGCACCGGATCGACCATGTCGATCTGGGGGGCGGGCTCGGCGTTGCCTATGCACCTGCGGACGCGGTGCCGAGCGTTGCAGCCTATGGAGCGATCGTCGAGCGCGTCACGCGCGATTGGGGCGTCACGCTGACGTTCGAGCCGGGCCGCTTCATCGCGGCGGCGGCGGGCGTGCTGCTGACCGAGGTGACCTGGGTCAAGCCGGGGGCGACGCATCCTTTCGTCATCGTCGACGCCGCGATGAACGACCTCGCACGGCCCGCGCTGTACGACGCGTTCCACGATTTCGCGAGCGTCGTGCCGACGGGGGGACGGATGACCGCGAACATTGCCGGCGCGGTCTGCGAAAGCGGGGATACCTTCGCGACCGCGCGCGAGATCGACTGCGTGCGTGCCGGGGATCTCGCGGTGTTCAAGACGGTCGGGGCCTATGGCGCGACGATGGCGTCGACCTACAATTGCCGCGCGCTGGTGCCCGAGGTGCTGGTCGATGGCGACCGGTTCGCGGTGGTGGCGGAACGCGTGTCGCCCGAGGCGATGCTCGGGCACCAGCGTCTGCCGTTCTGGATGGCGCCGGTCGCGCCACGGCGTGCGGCGTGATGAAGCGGGTGCGGCTGCTGCTGCCGCGTCGCCCCGCGGAGCAGGAGGATGATCACGCCCGGCGCGCGCCGCCACGGCCGCGGATTTCGGGCCGGCTGTCACTGACCTGCGGGGGGACGGAGACGGACGTAAAACACCGTGGCGGCGGTTGACGCATTCCCCCCAGTTGCTGCGCGGGCAGGAACCCGGGCGTTCCGGACGCAACGTCTGTCACCGTCCTCAACCCTGGGTTCCTGTCATCACACGAATGCGCGGCAAGTAGCCGCGCTCAGCCTTCCGGAAAATCCGCTGCCAGGCTCGCGTCGCGATGCTGCTCGATCTCGGTCAGGCGCGCCTTTAGCTTGTCCGTCACCATGTCATACCCCCATTTGCCGAGCACCAGGTGCCGCGGCGGGTTGGGATCGACCGTCAGCGCGATCATCGCCTCGCCCGCGCGGACGGGGTCGCCCGCCTGCTTGCCGCTCCCGCTGCGCGTATCCGCAAGGCGTTTGGCGGCGGTGTCGGCATAATCCGCGATGCGGCTCTCGGTCTGCTGGAGCGAACGGCCGGCCCAGTCGGTGCGGAACGGCCCCGGCTCGACACAGGTGACGTCGATCCCGAGCGGGCCGACCTCGGCGAGCAGCGCGTCCGAGAAGCCTTCGACCGCATGCTTCGATGCGGCATAATAGCCCGACCCCGGAAAGCCGACGAACCCCGCGACCGAGGTGATATTGATGACATGCCCGCTCTTCTGCGCGCGCATGTGCGGCAGCACCGCGCGCGTCATCGCGAACAGGCCGAAGACGTTGGCGTCGAACTGGTTGCGGATCTCCGCCTCGACGCCTTCCTCGATCGTGCTCTGATAGCCATAGCCGGCATTGTTGACGAGCACGTCGATCCGCCCGAACTTCTCGGCCGCTGCCTGCACCACCGCGTCGATCTGGTCTTGCTTGGTCACGTCGAGCGCCAGCGCGAGGACGCGGTCGGGGGCGGCGTCGGCGAGGTCGGCGACACGGTCGGCGTCGCGCGCGGTCGCGACGAGGCGCCAGCCGCGATCGACGATCAGCTTGGCGAGATCACGTCCGAAACCGGTCGAGCAACCCGTTACCAGCCAGACGGGGGATGGGGAGAAGGTCATGCGCAGATACTCTTGCTGATGCAGAATGGGTTCGGCGACACAACGGCCGATCCGCCCGGGAGTTCACCGCTTTTATGGGAGCGGTCCCAGTCCCGGGGCGTTGAGCGCCCAGCGACGGGCCGGTGTGCCCGCAAAGGAGATCATGATGCGGACGATGATTGTAGGCAACCCGATGAACCTCGACCAGCTGGCAGCGGGCGAACGCGAGGATCCGGGGCAGCCGGGACCGGGCGAGATCCGCGTCAAGGTGCAGGGCAGCTCGCTCAACTTCCATGACCTCGGCGTGGTGACCGGACGGATGGGCGAGGCATCGGGGCGGATTCCGCTGGCCGATGGCGCGGGCACGGTCGAGGCCATCGGCGCGGACGTCAGCGAATTTGCGGTCGGCGATATGGTCGTGTCGTGCTTCTTCCCCGATTGGCAGGACGGTACGCCGACCGTCGGCGATTTCAGCCGCACCCCCGGTGACGGGATCGACGGCTTCGCGCGCGACGCGGTGGTATTGCCGGCGACCGCATTCACTCGTGCGCCCAAGGGCTATGACGCGGTCGAGGCGGCGACGATCACCACCGCCGGGCTGACCGCATGGCGCGCGCTGGTCGTCGACGGCAAGCTAAAGGCCGGGGATACCGTGTTGCTGCTCGGCACCGGCGGGGTGTCGATCTGGGCGCTGCAGATCGCCAAGATGATGGGCGCGGTGGTCGCGATCACCTCCTCCTCCGACGAAAAGCTCGCGCGCGCGAAGGCGCTGGGGGCGGACTTCTGCCTCAATTATGGCACCACGCCGGGATGGGGCAAGGCGATCGCCGATTGGACCGGCGGACGCGGGGTCGATCATGTCGTCGAGGTCGGTGGCCCAGGTACGCTCGCGCAATCGATCGAGGCGGTGCGCGTCGGCGGGCATATCTCGCTGATCGGCGTGCTGACGGGCGGTGCGGGCGAGGTGCCGACCGCGGCGCTGATGTCCAGGCAGGCACGCCTGCAGGGCCTGATCGTCGGTAGCCGTCGCGAGCAACAGGAATTCGTCCGCGCGCTCGACGCCAGCGGGATCCGGCCGGTGGTCGATCGTCGCTTCCCGCTGGAGCAGTTGGCGGAGGCCTTCCGCTACGAGACGAGCGGGGGGCACTTCGGCAAGATCGGGATCGAAGTGTAACGGGGTAGAGCGCGATGTCCTCGGTCGGGGTGGCGAACGCTGCCGTCACCTCGGCCTTTGCCGGGGTGACGGGCTGTTACCCGCCATTCGATGCGCTATCCGTTGGATTGAAACGCCTGCCAGCGTCGCAGCCCTTCTTCGCGCACGATCTGCGCGATATTGGCGGGGGTGACTCCCTCGCGCGCGCTGTGCGGGAACAGCACGGTGGTGACGTCGCCGCCGATGCTCTCCATCCGCTCGATCACGCGGCGGCACGTTCCCGCGTTGCTCCGCGCGATACACAGTTCACGCCCCAGCGCGCGGTGCAGCGCGAGCGATCCCTCGCCCAGTTTCTCGAACGGTCCGGTATCCGCGACGATCACCGGGATCGTCCGGCCATGCGCGATCACCACGCCGAAATCGCCGACATCGACCCCGGTCAGCTTGGTGAAGCGTCCCTTTTCGTCATGCGGCCCCTCCCATGGAATGACCACATAGGGGATCTTGTCCGCATCGACCGGGATTTCGCCACCCTTGCCGTCGGGGAGCATCAGCGACGTCGGGCATTGGTCCATCGCGCCATGATCGGGGCTGCATGCGAACGGCGATCCGTCGAGATCGACCGCGAGCTTCGCGACATAGGCGATCGCCCCGCCCGGCAGGCGGCGGAGCGCGGTGACCGCGTTCGGGTCGTTGCGGCAGCCATGGACGGCATGGCCGTGGAAGCGGTCGGCACGGTCGCATACGCCGAATTCCTGGCGATAGGATTCATCGAGCGGTTCGCCGGCAGGCAGCGCGACACCCGCCGGCCAGGGGGAGGGCGTTGCCTGTACCGGGACCGATACGGTTGCCACGCCCAGCGTCAGCATAAGGCCAACGAGAAGACCGCGCCCGCTCATGACGCCGCCGCTGCGCGGGGATCGGTCGCGCCCTCGAGCCGCGCATCGTAGGTCGCGATCGTCTGCGGTACGGTCGGGACCGAGCCGTACGGCAACGACCGGTGGAGCGTCAGCGCCCAGCGGTCGAGCCATCCGTCGCCATTGGGCCCGACATAGGTATCGGGAATCGCATAGGCGGGATCACGCATCGCGGTATCGAGCGGGACGACCCGCAGATGCTGCGCGCGCAGGATCGCGGCGAGCGAGTCGATGCTCGCGGCGTTGAGCCGGCTTGCGTGAAGCAGAAAGACGAACGCGGGCTCGCGGCCGAGCAGCGCGCGCCCGGCTTGCTGATACCAGGCCACGATCCGGCGGGTAAAAGCGAGATAGGCCTGCTGGATCCGCCGCGCCTCGGCATGGTCGCCGCGCGCCATCGCGTCGTCATATGGCGCGGCGAAGCGCCAGTCGGAATTCTCCATCGTCACCGGCGCGACGCGATAGCCATGCGTCCTGAGCCAGCCTTCGAACCGTTGGCGCGCCGCCATCGTCAGCCCGGTTTCGAGATAGGGATACCGGTACCACCGCTCCTGCCGCCCGCGCGCGCCGAGCAACGCGGACGTTTCCTGCGCGCCGTGCGCGACGTCCGCGATATAGGCCTCGACCGGGACCGCATTGAGCGACAGGTGCGAATAACTGTGATTGCCGAGGTCCATTCCGGCATCGAGCCAGCGCACGAGCAGCTGGACGCGTTGCGCATGGTCGGGCGCGGCGAGCTGGACCTCGTTGACGAAGCCGGTTGCCTTGAAATGGTTGCGCCTGAGGCCGGCGAGCAACGTATCGGTGACGACCGCGCCATCTGCGGCCGAGGTCATCTTGCCGAACACCGGAAGGTCGTCGAACGTCAGCGCGACGGTGCCCGCCGACGCGGGGACCGTGCTCAGGCCGAGAGCAAGAGCTGTCATCATCCGCAAGCCACTGCGGATCGTCCGTTTGCGCGCCATGGTCAGCCTCCGGATAGCGTAGGAGCGGCCCCACGCCGGCTCCGTATTCCCCGCGCGAGCGAATTGGACGAAACGGGCGTGGGGACGATGCCGGACCTTAGCGGTGCGCCGCGTTGGCCTGTGCGGCGGCGGCGGCCTTGGCCTTGTGCTTGTAGTAATAATGCGCGGTCACGCAGCCCGCCGCGGCGCCGGCGATGGCGTGATGGTGCGCGTAATGGCCCGCAACGCCGCCGGCGACCGCGCCGCGGATGCAGCCCTTGGCAGAGGCAGGCGCGTCGAGTGCCACGCCGCTGACGGCAAGGGCGGCGACAGCGAGCGCTGGAGCAAAGATCTTGTACATGAAATCCCTCAACACTGGTGGATTCCAATCCTGCGCCGGCATCGATGACGACGGACCATCACCCGCATGAACTTCCTGTCATGCTACGGTCAAACCGGCGCGGTTGGCTCAGACCTTCGCCGAGTAGATCATGCGCCCCTGGCCAAGTCGCGCGAACACCTGGTCGAGATCGCCTTCGCTGACCGCGAAGCAGCCCTGGCTGCGACCGAGCTGGCCATGCGTACGCACCATGTCGGGGTCCGCATACCACGCCGAGTGCACGACCAGCGCGCGCTGGAGCGCGTTGCAGTTGGTCGAGTCCAGCCCGACCAGCCGTTGCGAACGACCGTGCTTGCCAACGTAATAATCGGACGCGACGAACGCGCCTTCACTGGATGCGTTCGAACCCTGGCTGTTCGAAAAGCGCTGCAGATAACCGGTGTGCGACGGGTCGCTGCCGCTGCCATGCGCGACGAGCAGGGTCGTGGCCATGCCGTTTGCCATGTCGACGAGGTAGAAGCGCGGCTGTGACGACGGCAGCGAGAAATCCGCGATAGCGATACGATCGTGATATGGAATTTGCGAGCCATGGCGCTGCAAGGCAGCGAGCGCATGGCGAAGCAGATCGGGACGCACGACCCGCCGTGAGGCGAGCGGCTGGATCGTCGCGGGCGCCGGGCCGCGCGCGAAAACGGGCGCCTGCGCCCGTGCGGGAACGATGGTCGAGGCGCCGAGCAGCGCCAGCGCAGAGCCGCCGAAAGCCCGGCGCGTAAGCATAAGAGGTTGATCTTGCACGGTTTGGAACATGTCCCTCAACGTTGGATGGTAAATTCTATAGCATGGAAATGGGTATCGGTGTCTTAACCGACACCATTAGATCCCGTTCTTGACCGGGTTCCATCGTGAGTCCTGGGCACTTCGTCGCAAAGTGGGACGGATTTTGGATCGGAGCAAAAGTCAACCCGTCGCGTTGGAGATCCATCAACGAGTCGCTTGCGGTTTCGCGAGAATTTCCGGCTTCAATCCTGATCCAGAGGTGCGACATGGTCTCGATCCATCCGCGCCGCGGCCTTGCCGTCGCGGTGATCACTGTCGGCTTGGCCGTGTTGCCCGTAGCGGTGCAGGCGCGCACTACCGTGCCGACCAGCGACGCTATCGCGACCATGACGGCGGGGGATTACCTGTGGAGCAACGCCGCGATCGAAGCCTCCGGAGTCAGGATCGTGGTTAGCCTGTTCGACCAGAAGCTGTTCGTCTATCGCGGCAACCGGCTCATCGCCGTGTCTGCCGTGTCGACCGGCAAGGAAGGGCATGAGACGCCAACCGGCGAGTTCACGATCCTGCAGAAGGAGGTCGATCACACATCAAGTATCTATGACGCTGCGCCGATGCCGTTCATGCAGCGACTGACGTGGGACGGCGTTGCGATCCATGCGGGGCGCGACCCGGGATATGCGGCGTCGCACGGATGCGTTCGCGTGCCGATCGCCTTTGCCAAGCGGCTGTACGGCATCACCAGACTTGGCGCGCGGGTCACGGTGACCGATGAATCGGTCGAACTGGCGATGCCGGTTGACGGTGCGGGCGATGATGGGGGCACCGATACCAGCCCGGTTGTGACGCCCGTGGCCTATACGCGGTAGCGCGCCGTAAAGGCTTTCCTGCGTTGCCGGTGGGCGGGAACCGGCACAAACCTGCCTGTTCCCTGGCGAAAACCCGCAAATCCCCTTCAGTCGTCGGCCTCGGCCGGCGCCCAGAGCCGATGCGCGTCGATCCGCAGCTTGGCGACCGACCGCGCCGCCCGCGCCCGCGCCTCGGCTTCGATCTTCTCCGCATCGCGCACCTGCCGCTGCGCGTACAGCAGCGCGGACAGATCGACCCCGCCCAGCCGCCGCCCTTCCTCGAGCTTTGCCATCGCCGCCCGCGCCGCGACCACCGCGCGCTGTGCCGACTCCAGCAGCGCATATCCCGCGCGCGCCTGGACCAGATCGGTATCGGCGGTCGCGAGGATCTCGCGCCGAACCCGCGCGAGCGCCTGGTCGGCCGCGCCCGCCTCTGCCAGCGCCTGGTCCGCCGCCGGCTTGCGGAAGCGCCCGCCGAACGGCAACACCCCGACCACGCCGACGCCGACCTCGTTGCCGCCGCGCTCGCTGAACGCGCGCCCCCCGACCGAGGGATCCGCGCGCCGGTCCAGCCGGGCGCGGGTCGCCAGCGCATGATATTGCTGCGCGGTCGCCTCGGCCGCGCGGATCTCGTGGCTGTCGCCGAGAATGTCGTCGCGCCAGCCGGCGAGCTGCTCCGGGGTGGCGCGGATCGGTTGCGGGGACGGGATCTCGCTTGGCAGTTCGAGCGTGGGGAACATCGCGCGCAGCGTCGCGGCTGCCGCCGCTTCCGCGCCACTTGCGTCGGCCAGTTCGCTCCGTGCGGTCTCCAGTTCCAACGTTGCACGGTCGGCATCGAGCCGGCTCGCATCCTTGTAGCGGACCTGTAGTCCGATGCCGGTCGTAATCCGCTGCTGCACGTCGAGCGCGCGCTGCGCGATCGTCACGCGTTCGTGCGCGGCCAGCCAGTCGAACCACCCCGACGCCAGCGTCAGAGCGGCCTGATGCCGCGCATCGGCGAACATGTTGCGCGCCGCCTTGATCTCATAGGTTCCCGCCGCGCGGTCGAGCGCGGCCTTGCCCGGCAGGCGGAACGGCTTGAGCACGGTCATGTCGAATTCGTTGTAGGTCGTCTCGCCCGTCACCCGGCGGCGGACGTAGGAGCCGGTCGCGGTGAACTCGTGCGGGCCCGCGCTCAGCACGCCGGCATGGCCGCGCGCGGCGTCGACGCGCGCCGCTGCTTCGCGCACCGACGGGCTGTTGTCGAGCGCCTCGGACACCGCGGCGAGCGGGGGAAGCGCGGCATCGGCCGCGTCGATCACTTGCGTCGGCATTGCGGGCGTCGTGCTTTGCGCAAGCGCCGGGGTCGCGACGCACAGCAGCAGGGCAAAGCGCCCGATCATGCCTTTGCCGCCAGCGCGACGGCGTGCCAGATCGTGCCGTCCTCGACCACGTCACGAACGACATCGACCGCGGACTCCTCGGCGGTGAAGCGCAGCACGGTCCGCTTCTGGCGACCGGTTACCTGTTCGCGGACGCTCGCGTCGCGCAGGTGCTCCGGGGCGATCTCGATCGGATAGGTCGCGATCCACGTGTCGATCCCGCCCTCGCAGAGGGCAACGATCAGGTCGTCGGCATCGTCGGGAAGGCACAGGATTTCGATCAGCAGGGTCATTCCTTCGCCTCCCCGAAGCGTTCGTACAGGATCGGCAGCAGGATCAGCGTCAGCAGCGTCGACGTGATCAACCCGCCGATCACGACAATCGCGAGCGGCCGCTGGATCTCCGACCCCGGTCCGGTCGCGAACAGCACGGGCACCAGCCCGACCGCGGTGATCGTCGCGGTCATCAGCACCGGCCGCAACCGCCGCTCCGCGCCGTCGCGGACCGCATCGTGCAGCGAGCGCCCGTCGTCGCGCAGGTCGCGGATGTGCGAGACCATCACCAGCCCGTTGAGCACCGCGATCCCGAGCAAAGCGATGAAGCCGACCGAAGCGGGGACCGAAAGATAGCTGGACGTGATCAGCAAGGCGACGATCCCGCCGACCATCGCGAAGGGAATGTTGGCGAGGATCAGCAGCGCCGCCCGCATCGACCGCAGCGTGGCAAACAGCACGAGCAGGATCAGCGCGAGTGCGATCGGGATGACGATCATCAGCCGCTGCGACGCGCGCCGCTGGTTCTCGAACTGCCCGCCCCAGACGAAGTGGTAGCCACCCGGCAGCTTGACCTGCTGTTGCGCCTTCTGCTGCACTTCCTGCACGAAGCCGACGAGATCGCGGCCGGTGACCGAGGCCTGCACCAGCGCATAGCGTTGCCCGTCCTCATGCGTGATCAGCACCGGACCATCCTTGCGCGAGACATGCGCGAGGTCGCTGACATGCGCGAGCGTACCGGTGGGGGAGCGCACCAGCAGGTCCTCGAACGCGGTCGGGCTCTGGCGGATGTCGTCGCTGCCGCGGATCGTGATCGGCACGCGGCGCTGCCCGATCCGCGCGACGCCGGCGTCGAGCCCCTCGAGTTGCGCGCGCAGGGCGTCCTGCACGTCCGACACCGGGATCCCGGCATTGCCCGCGGCAAGCCGGTCGATCCCGAGCTCGAGATAATTGACGTGATCCTCCGCCAGCGTCTGGACGTCGGTCGCGCCCTTGGTCGCGGCGATCAACGCCTTCATCTTGCCCGCGATCTGCGCGAGCTGGTCATTGTCGGTCCCGAAGATCTTGAGCGCGAGATCGCCGCGCGACCCGGTCAGCATTTCCGACACGCGCATCTCGATCGGCTGGGTGAAGCTTGGCTGGACGCCCGGGAGCCCGTTCATCGCGTCGCGCATCTGCGTGACGAGCCATTCCTTGTCGCCCTTGCGCCAGTCGCCACGCGGTTTCAGCGTGACGTAGCTGTCGGTCTCGTTCAGCCCCATCGGATCGAGCCCGATCTGGTCCGATCCGGTGCGCGAGACGATGTTGGTCACTTCGGGCACCGCGCGCATCACCGCGCGCTGCGCGGCCATGTCGTCGGCGAGGCTGTGGTCGAGCCCGATCGACGGCAGCTTGGTGAGCTGCATCACGACCGAACCCTCGTCGAGCGTCGGCATGAAGGTCTTGCCGACCATCAGATAGGCGACGACCGCGATCGCCAGCAGCACGCCCGCGCCGATCCCGACGATTGCCTTGTGCCCGAATGCCGCATCCAGCGCCCTGGTATAAGCAGGGCGGACGTGGCGCATCACCCACGGTTCCTTGTCGTCGGCCGAATGCGCCTTGAGCCCGTAGGAGCCAAGCACCGGCACCAGCGTCAGCGCGACGAGCAGCGACCCGGCGAGCGCGAACACGATCGTCAGCGCGACCGGCGCGAACAACTTGCCCTCCAGCCCCTGCAGCGACAGCAGCGGGAGGAACACCAGCGCGATGATCACGATGCCTGCGCTCACCGGAACGATCACCTCGCCGACCGCGACGAAGATGCGGTGCAGCCGGCGCTCGGGCTTGAGCTTGGGATCGGCGATCCGCTCGACGATATTCTCGACCACGACGACCGACCCGTCGACCAGCAGCCCGATCGCGATGGCGAGTCCGCCGAGGCTCATCAGGTTGGCGGTGACGCCGAACGCGCGCATCAGGATGAAGGTGATCAGCGCGGCGAGCGGCAAGGTGGACGCGACGATCAACGCCGCGCGCCAGTCGCCGAGGAAGATCAGCAGCAGCACGATGACGATCACCGTCGCCTCGAGCAGTGCTTCCTCGACCGTCGACACCGCGCTGTGGATCAGCTGCGAGCGATCGTAGAAGACGTTGAGATGCGTGCCCTTGGGCAGCGTGACGCCCGCCAGCTTGGCACGCACGCCCTCGACCACCTTGCTCGCGTCCGCGCCCTTCAGCGCGATGACCAGCCCCTCGACCGCCTCGCCGCGACCCGAGCGGGTGACGGCGCCGTAGCGGGTCAGCGATCCGGTCACGACCTGCGCGACGTCGCCGACGCGGGTGATGCCGGTGGGGCCTGACTTGATGACGATCTGCGCGACGTCCTCGGGCGCCTCGACCGCGCCCGTCGCGCGGACGATCAGCGCTTCCTCGCCCTCGGTCAGGCGGCCCGCGCCGTCGTTGCGGTTGTTGTTCATGATCGCGGTCTTGAGATCGGCGATCGTGATCCCCGCCGCCGCCAGCGCATTGGCATCGGGCTTGATCTCGAAACTCTCGGCAAGGCCGCCGAGCGAATTGACGTCGGCGACCCCGGGGACGGTGCGCAGCGCCGGCCGCAGCGTCCAGTCGAGCAGCGTGCGTTTTTCTGTGAGCGAAAGCGGTCCCTCGATCGTGAACATGTAGACGTCGCTGAGCGGGGTCGAGATCGGCGCGAGGCCGCCGGTGACGCCGGGCGGCAGGTCCGCCATCACCCCGGTCAGCCGTTCCGCGACCTGCTGGCGCGCCCAGTAGATGTCGGTGCCGTCCTGGAAATCGATCGTGACGTCGGCGATCGCATATTTGGCGGTCGAGCGCAGGATCGCCTGCTTCGGGATGCCGAGCATCTCGGTCTCGATCGGCGTGACGACGCGGGTCTCGACTTCTTCCGGGGTCATCCCCGGCGCCTTCAGGATCATCTTGACCTGGGTCGACGAGATATCGGGATAGGCGTCGATCGGGAGCGCGCGATACGCCATCACCCCGAGCGCGACGAGGATCGCCGCGAGCGCGATCACCGCGAGCCGCGCCGACAGCGCCCAGGCGACCAGCGTCCGCAGCATCAGCGCTTGGTGACCAGCGACTTGAGTTCGGTGACGCCGGTCGTGGCGACCGTCTCGCCGCGCTGCAGTCCGGTGGAGATTACCGCGCGCTGCGCATTGCGCCCGGCGATCTCGACGCGGCGCGGCACATAGCCGCGCGGCGTGACGACGAACACGTACCAGCGGCCCTGATAGCTGGTCAGCGCGCCCGCGGGGATCTGCACCGCACCGGTCGGGGGCGGCGCGAGGATCGTCGCCGACAGCGCGCGGCCGAGCACGATGCCGGGGCCGCCGGGAAGGGTGGCGCCGATCGACAGCGAGCGCGTCGCGGGATCCACGGTGGTGCCGACCGCGACGATCTTGCCGGAAATGTTGGGCGCGACGACCACGCGCATCCCGCTGCGGACCTGCCCGGCATAGCGTTCGGGAAGTTGCGCGGTCAGCGCATATTGGCCGGTGGCATCGATCACGAACGGCGCGGCCATCCCGTCGAGCGTCCCGCCCGCCTGGATCGCCATGCTGCTGACCGTTCCCGCGATCGGCGCGCGGAGCGTATAGGTGCCCGACCGCCCGTCCGCGCCGCCGAGCGCGAGGATGCGCGCGTTCTCGGTCGCGACGGTGCGCGCTTCATAAGCCGCGGCCTTGGCCTCTTCCGAGCGGGCTTCGGCGATCACGCCGGCGCGTGCGAGCGCGGCGGTGCGCGCGGCGGTCGATCCGGCGAGCTGCGCGCGCGCGCGGGCGCGGGCGAGTTCGGCGCCGGTCTGGAGCACTTCGCGGCTCGCGACGACCGCAAGCGGCTGGCCCGCGCGCACACGCTGGCCCTGGACGACGAAAATCTGTCGCACGATTCCCTGGAACGGCGCGGCGACCGCCCGCCGCGCGCCGAGCGGCGGCTGGACCGTGGCCGGGACGATCGCGACCGGCATGTCGGCGGCTGGCTCGGCGCGCGCCGTGCGGATCGCAAGGGCCTTGGTCTGTTGCGGGGTGAGGTGGACGACGGGCACGGTCGCCGCGATCGACGCCAGCGCGGTGCCGATCAGTCCGGCGCTGCGCAGGCGGCTTCGGAACAGGCGACGAAACGGTTCGGATCTGGGAAGCATCGGTATCCTGTCCCCCGCAACCCGTCGCGGGAAGGCGCTCTCCTATCGGGATCACCGCGCGCGGTCGTGTTAATTGGCGGTAATATAGTGAACGCGAGTTCATCCTCCGCCCGCCCGTAATCCTTCAAAGGCCGGGGCCGTCGGGCAACGGGCAAACGGTGTGACGCGAATGCAGCCGCTCCGGCGTGGGACGGGGCGACGGGCCCGCCAAGGGCACCTCCCGCAACAAACTCGGCAACATTTCCTTACAACACCTTGCAAATACCTTCGCACGATGTATCTGCACCTGCAGCTAATGAGGACTAAGATAGATGGCGGTGTTCAACGTCGAGGATTGCGCGGCCAGCCGTGCGCCCGGCCGGCTGCTGCGCCGGCTCGACAAGACGATGTCGGCCTATGTCGAATCGCGCATCGAGGGGCGCGAGCTGACCTATCAGCAATGGGTCGCGATCAAGGTCGTGCGCGATGGGATGGTCGGCAACGCGGGTGAACTCGCACGCGAGCTCGGGTTGACGACCGGAGCGACCACACGACTCATCGACGTGCTCGAGACGCGTGGCCTGATGGCGCGCGACCGCAGCGGCGAGGATCGCCGCGTCGTTCGCCTCGTATCGACCGATCTCGGCGGCGCGACCGTCGCAAAGTTGCAGGACAATGTCGTCAGCGCCTGGAACGAAGTGATGGCCGAGTTCTCCCAGGCCGAGGCGCAAGCATTCGTCGACATGCTCGCGCGTGTCCTCGCGGTCGCGGAACGCGTTGCGGGCGATGCGCCGATGGCGGAGGTGGTGCAGTGATGCGCGCGACCGGCATCGTCTCGCTCGCGGCGGTGCTGTTGTCGTCCTGCGCCGCGGTCCCGCACGATCCGCCGCAGGTCGCACAGGTCCAGCCGACGACGCTTGGTCTCAGCGACACCGCCACGCCGATCGCGGCGGACTGGTGGACCGCGTTCAAGGATCCGCAGCTCGATACGCTGGTAACGATGGGCTTCGCCGCCAATCCGTCGCTCGACCGCGCGCTTGCGCGGGTGCGGATGGCGCAGGCGACGCTCGGGGTGCGGCGTGGCGACCAGTTGCCGCAGGTGACGCTCGACGGCCAGTCGACGTATCAGCGCTTCCCGGAGCGCTCGCTTTACCCGCCGCCTTATGCGGGCAACGCCTATCCGACCACGTCGGTGCAGGCGAACCTCAACTGGAACCTAGACCTGTTCGGCCGCCAGCGCGCGCTGGTGGCTGGCGCGCGCGCCGATGTGGCGGCGGCGGCGCTCGATGCGGCGGCGGCGCGGCTGATGGTATCGACCTCGATCGCGCAGGCCTGGGTCGGGCTCGCACGCGCCGACCAGCTGATCCGTGTCGCCGACAGCTTCGTCGCGACGCGGCGGCAGGCGCTGGGCTTCGTCAACTCGCGGATCCGCAACAAGCTCGCCAGCCAGTTCGAGCTGCGCCAGGCCGAGACGCTGCTCGCCGAAGCCGATCAGGCGCGCACCCGCGCGGTCGCGCAGCGCGAATTGCTCGTCCATGCGATCGCCGCTCTGGTCGGGCGCGGCGCGGATTTCTACCCGCAGGTCGGCAGTCCCAAACTGGCGTTCGATGCGCCGCCGGTGGTCCCGGACGTACTTCCGGCCGACCTGCTCGGGCGGCGTCCCGATCTGCTCGCCGGGCAGGCGCGGATCGATTCCGCCGCCGCGGGCCGCAAGGTCGCCCGCGCGGACTTCCTGCCCAACGTCAGCATCCAGGCGCTCGCAGGCTTCGCCGCGCTCGGGCTCGGCAGCTTCTTCGATCTCGGCGCGCGAACCTATGGCGCAGGCCCGGCGATCCACGTGCCGATCTTCGAGGGCGGCAAGCTCAAGGCACAATATCGTGGCGCGACCGCGACGCTCGACGAGGCGGTCGCCGCTTATGACGATGCGGTGCTCGGCGCGGTGCGGGACTCGGCGGATGCGCTGACGCAAGTCCGCGCGACCGACCAGGATACGCTCGCGCAACGCCGCGTCGTCGCGGGTCTGCGCGAGACGGTGCGGCTCGATCAGGTCCGTGTCTCGACCGGGCTCGGCTCGCAGCTCGACAGCATCGACGCGGGCTTCCGCCTGCTCGAGGCGGAACAGGCGCTGGTCGGGCTCCAGTCCGATGCGCTGACCCGTCGCATCCAGCTCATCGCCGCGCTTGGCGGTGGTTTCGAACCTTCCCCGCCGCCTGCAGCGGCCCTTGCGGACAGCGCATCATGAACGACCAGACCCCCACCGACTGGAAGCGCGAAGCGGAAACCGCCGAGCGTATCGACCCCGTCGTCGGCCCCGAGCCGATCGCCGCCGAACCGCCCCCCACGCCGGTCGACCCCGCGATCAAGCGGCGGTCGCGGATCCGGCGGATCGGGTTCCTGATCCTCGCACTGGTCGTGCTGATCGGGCTGATCCTGTACGGCATCAGCGTCTTCACCGCGCCGGCGACCGAGGAAACCGACGACGCCTATGTCGCGGGCAACGTCGTCTCGGTGACGGCACGCGACGGTGGGACCGTCCTTGCGCTCCACGCGGACAACACCCAGTCGGTCAAGCGCGGCCAGCCGCTGATCGATCTCGACCCGGCCACGGTCGGCGTCCAGATGGATGCGGCCGAGGCGGCGCTCGGCCGTGCGGTCCGCGCAGTCCGCTCGACGCATGCGCAGGTCGACGAGGCGGGTGCGGAAATCGCGCAGGCGCAGGCCGACCTGTCGCGCGCGCAGAACGACTACACCCGCCGCCAGGGCGCGGCACGCGACGGCGCGATCTCGGGCGAGGAACTGTCGCACGCGTCCGACGCGATCACCACCGCGCGCGCCGCCGTTGCGCTCGCCCGTGCCCGTCAGGCGCAGGCAGCGAGCACGGTCGCCGGCACCGACATCGCCAACAACCCGCAGGTCCTTGCCGCAATCGCCGACGTGCGCCGCGCCGCGATCGACGGCAGCCACATGAAGATCGTCGCGCCGGTCGCGGGGATCGTCGCGCAGCGCACCGTCCAGCTCGGTCAGCGTGTTGCCGCCGGAACCCCGCTGATGGCGGTGGTGCCGCTCGACAGCCTGTGGATCGACGCCAACTTCCGCGAGACGCAGCTTCAGCATCTCCGCGTCGGGCAGCCGGTGACGATCACCGCCGATGTCTATGGCAAGGCCGTCACCTTCCACGGCAAGGTGCTCGGGCTCGGGGCAGGGAGCGGCAACGCCTTCTCGCTGCTCCCGCCGCAGAACGCCTCGGGCAACTGGATCAAGATTGTCCAGCGCGTCCCCGTGCGGATCGCGCTCGATCCCGCCGAACTGCGCGCGCATCCGCTGCGCATCGGGCTGTCGGTCAATGCGATCGTCTCGACCACCAACCTGTCCGGCCCGATGGTCGCAGGGAGTACCGCGCCCGCGGGCGGCGTGCAGCAGAGCCTCGACGGTGGCCCCGAAGTCGATGCGCTGGTCCGCCGGATCATCGCGCAGAATTTGGGGACCCAGACATCCGGACGCGCGCGGTGAGCGCATCCGCCGGCGCGGGGGCGGCCCCGCTGCGGGGGGCGGCGCTTGCCGTCACCTCGATCGCCCTCGCGCTCGGCACGTTCATGCAGGTGCTCGACGGGACGATCGCGAACGTCTCGCTGCCGACGATCGCGGGCAACCTCGGCGTCTCGACCGATAACGGCACGTGGGTGATCACGTCGTTCGCGGTCGCCAATGGCGTGACCGTCCCGCTGACCGGCTGGCTGATGCAGCGGTTCGGCGTGGTGCGGACCTTTACCGTGTCGGTGGTGCTGTTCACGATCGCGTCGTTGCTGTGCGGCCTTGCGTGGGACCTGTCGTCGCTGATCGGCTTCCGCATCCTGCAGGGCGCGGTGTCGGGGCCGATGATCCCGGGTAGCCAGGCGCTGCTGATCGCGATCTTCCCTGCGCACAAACGCGGCACCGCGCTCAGCATCTGGTCGATGACGACGCTGACCGCGCCGGTGCTCGGGCCGGTGCTGGGCGGTTATATCTCAGACAATTACCATTGGGGCTGGATCTTCCTGATCAACGTCCCCGTCGGCATCGCCTGCGCGTTCGTGTCGTGGCGCTCGCTCGCGAGCCGCGAGACCCCGACCCGCAAATTGCCGATCGATACGGTCGGGCTGATCCTGCTCGCCTTCTGGGTGTTCAGCCTGCAGACGATGCTCGATCTCGGCAAGGATCGCGACTGGTTCAACAACCCGCTGATCGTGATTCTCTTGGTGTGCGCGGTGGTCGGGTTCGTCGCATGGCTGATCTGGGAGATCACCGACGGCAATCCCGCGGTCGACCTCAGCCTGTTCCGTCGGCGCAACTTCGCGTTCGGGACGCTGGCCTTGTGCCTCGGCTATGCGCTGTTCTTCGCCAACAACCTGCTGCTCCCGCTGTGGCTGCAGGAGCAGATGGGGTACACCGCGACCTGGGCGGGGTTCGTCGCCGCGCCCAGCGGGATCGTCGCGGTGATCGCGACGCCGTTCGTCGGGCGGCTCAAGATCGATCCGCGCTGGCTGACGACGATGGCGTTCCTCGCCTTTGCCGGCTCGTATTTCCTGCGCTCGCAATATACCCCCGACGCGAGTTTCTGGACGCTGATGTTCCCGCTGCTGTTGCAGGGGCTGGCGAT
The DNA here is from genome assembly GCF_022662475.1 of Sphingomonas sp. TREG-RG-20F-R18-01. GTDB lineage: Bacteria > Pseudomonadota > Alphaproteobacteria > Sphingomonadales > Sphingomonadaceae > Sphingomonas. The sequence goes on along the minus strand of NZ_JAKNQQ010000001.1, from coordinate 1,004,519 downwards.
GAGCATGTTCTTCGTGCCGCTCGTCACCATCTCGTTCGACGGCATTCCGGGCGATCGGGTGCCTTCGGCAAGCGGAATCTCGAACTTCGCGCGCATCACCGCGGGAAGCTTCGCCGCGTCGATCATCACGACCTCGTGGGACCGGCGCGAGGCGCTGCACCAGACGCGGCTGACGGAGGTCGGGACCGACTATTCGCCAATCTACCGGCAGGCGATCGGGCAGTTGCAGAATGCCGGAATGACGCAGCAGCAGGCCGCCGGTTCGGTGATGCGGCAGATCGTCAACCAGTCGTATCTGCTGTCGTCGCTCGAATTGTTCTGGATCTGCGGATGGATGGCGGTGGTGATGATCGGTGTCATCTGGCTGACGCGCCGTCCTGCGCCGAGCGACCTGGTGGTGGCGGCAGACTGAGGTCATCGCCGTGTCCTCCCCCGTCTCCGCAAGCCTTCTGCGCAAGCCGCGCCAACTCCTCCCGTTACGCGGATGAAAGCCGGGACCGGTTAGTTGCCCGGGGGAGGCGGTGCGATCGAGTCCTGTATCCCCGGCTGCGTCTGGCTAGCATGGAGGCCCCGGCCTGCGCCGGGGTGACGGGCGGGGGGAGAGCGACTTTCTCGGCGATCTCGCGGGGGCGGGGATCCACTTCGGCTGGCGGACCGAACGAGACCCGACCGTTGCGATTATGGAAACTCGTCCCCGCGAGAATGACGCACGGGCGCGGCAGGCCGCTCAAACCGCGACCCGCCGCCGTCGATTACAGCTGATGCGCGCGCAGCATCCACAGCTGCTTGTCGATGTCATGCGCCACTTCCTGCAGCATGTTCGACGTCACCGGATCAGTCTCTTCGGTCGCCTTGATGCGGGCGTAGATCCGGTCGTTCTCGGTCTTGAACGCGACCGTCAGCATCTTGAGCCCTTCGGCGTCCTTGGTCTCGGCGAACGGCAGTTCGGGCAACTGCGCATTCGCCGCGACTGCCGACGGACGGCCGTCGACCGGCACGCCAAGGGCCCGGTTCCGCTCGGCGACCGTGTCGATATAGCCGGCCACCGTCTTGTAGAACTCACCGAGCATCTCATGCGTCGAATAGAAGGTCGGGCCGGTGACGTTCCAGTGCAACTGCTGGATGTTCTGCTGCAGCCCGATCAGCTCGTACAACGTCGCCTGGAGCGCCTGGGCGGTCGGGCGCGCCTTGTCGGCGGTCAGCGGCACCTGCCGCGGGGCCTGCGCCGAACGGTAGATCGACAGGTCCTGCGCCGACGCCGGCGCCTGCGTTACGATCGTGGCGAGCAGGATTGCTGCGCTCGTTTGAAGAAGCTTCATACTCGGTCCTCATACTCTGGGAAGACCCCATGAACCGGGGCAAGCCCCTCACAGTTCCGGCCGGATCGGGTTAAATCATCGCAACAAAATGAACGCCAATTCACAGTCCCGCGCCGCACCCGCTGTGCTACGCGACGCGTTAGGCAGCGATCGACCGGGGACGCAGGCGCGTGGCGACAATATTGCTGATCGAGGATGACGACGGTACCGCGCAGGAGATCCTGCTCGGGCTGACGCGCGCGGGCTATGTTGCGGTGCGCGAGGCGACCGGCGAAGGCGGGCTTGCCGCGATCCGCGCGAATGGCAACGATCTGGTGATCGTCGACCGGCAATTGCCGGACAGCGAGGGGCTCGACCTGATCGCGACGATGCGCAGCGAGGGGATCCGCACGCCCGCGCTGGTGCTCAGCGCGATGGGAAGCCTCGACGATCGGGTGCGCGGCCTGCGCGCGGGCGGCGACGATTATCTGCCCAAGCCGTTCGCGCTGATCGAATTGCTCGCGCGGATCGAGGCATTGCTGCGCCGCCCGGTCGAGGGGCGCGAGACGCGGCTGTTCGCGGGGCCGATCGACATCGACCTGCTCGGCGGCAGCGCGATGCGCAACGGGCGCGACCTCGAGCTGTTGCCGCGCGAACTGCTGCTGCTCGAATATCTCGTGCGCCGGCCCGGCCGGGTCGTCACGCGGATGATGCTGTTGCAGGACGTCTGGGGCTATAATTTCGACCCGCGCAGCAACGTCGTCGACGTCCACATGAGCCGCCTCCGCCGGAAGGTCGATGGCGAGGGCGACGTGCCGCTGATACGCAACGTGCGCGGGGAAGGGTATCGCTTCGATGCCCCTGCGTGAGGTGATGGCACGGGTGATCGGTCGCGGCGCCTTGGTTCGGTGGGGCGTCGCGATCGCGATGTTGCTCGCGGTCCAGTCGCTGGTGATGGCGGCGCTGTTCTGGGTGTCGGCGCGCGAGGGGCATCGCGGCGAGCTGGACGAGGCGCTTCGACACGATTGCACCGCTTTCGCCGCGCTCGCGCCGGGCGCGCGGCCGATGGAACTGCATCGCCAGCTCGAGCTCGACATCCACCGCGACCGGTTCCTTGCGATCGCAACCGAGCGCGGCCGCGTGTTGTACGGCAATGTCGCGGTTCTGCCTGCCGATATTTCGGTCGGCGGGATCGGCACCGCCACTGTTACCCCCACCGCCTTGCCGGGCAAGTCGACCGATGTCGCGCGCGCGCGGCTGTGCCGGCTGCCGGGCGCGCAATTGCTGTTCTCGGGGATCGATCTCGACGACAGCGAGCAGGCGCAGCGGATCGTCGAGCGGACGTTGCTGTTCGCGCTGGTGCCGGGGCTGTTGCTTGCGATGCTGGGCGGCTGGTTCGCCGCGCGGCGCGCCGGACGCCAGATCGACGCGGTCCGCCGGCTCGCCGAACAGATCAGCCGCGGCGAACTCACCAAGCGCCTGCCGGTCGGCGAGCATCCGGACAGTTTCGGGCAATTGTGCGCGCACATCAACACGATGCTGGATCGGACCGAGACATTGGTAGGCGAGGTCCGCGGGATCGGCGACGATATCGCGCACCAGCTCCGCACCCCGCTCACCCGGCTGCGCGCGCGGGTCGAGCGCGAGATGGACGACGCCGAGACGCGCGAGGACTTTGCCCGCGCGGGCGCGGCGACGCTGGCGGACGTCGACCAGGCGCTGGCGATCGTCGCCGCGCTGCTGCGCATCCACGAGATCGAACACCGCGCCAAATGCGCCGGGTTCGCGACAGTCGATCTGGCCGCGCTGGTACGCGATGTCGGGGAGCTCTACGCCCCGGTCGCCGAGGACAGCGGACGAACCCTCGCGATCGAGATCGAGGGGGCCGCCACGGTCGCAGCGGACCGCGATCTGCTGGGCGAGACCCTGTCCAACCTGATCGACAATGCGGTCAAGTTCGGTCCGCCGGGCGGCCGCGTAACGCTGTCGCTGCGTACCGGCGCGGACGGGGCCTGGATCACGGTGGCGGACGCCGGGCCGGGCATCGCCCAAGCCGACCGCGAGCGGGTGTTCCAGCGCTTCTTCCGTGCGCGGGGCTTGCAGAACGTGCCGGGCACGGGACTGGGGCTCAGCCTGGTCCGCGCGATCGCCGACCTCCACGGGTTCACGCTGGCGATCGCGGAGCAGGGCAGCGCGATCACCATCGCGATCCCGCATGTTCGATCGGGCGCGGCGCACGACTGATCCGGGCAGCCTGGGGCGGGCGGGTTTGGTGTGCGGCGTCGCGTCCTTATATCGGGCGCATGGCTTCGTCTCAGATTGATCTGTTCGCGACGCCGCTGCTGCCCGGGCTGGCGGCGGCGGAGCGGTTCCTTGCCGCTGCGGAGGAGGCGGCGCTGATTGCGCTGGTCGATTCCGCGCCGCTTGCTCCGTTTCGCTTCCAGCAATGGCTGGGCAAGCGGCTGACCGCGTCGTTCGGCTGGCACTATGATTTCGAGCGTGGGACTTTCGCCGCGGCCGAGCCGATGCCGGACGCGCTGTTGCCGATCCGCGCGCGGGCGGCGGCTTTTGCAGGGTTGGAAGCGGATGCGCTCGTCCAGGCGCTGGTGATCCGCTACGATCCGGGCGCGGGGATCGGCTGGCATCGCGACCGCCCGATGTTCGACCATGTGGTCGGCCTGTCGCTCGGCGCGCCGGCGGCGATGCGGTTCCGGCGGCGGACCGGGGAACGCGACGGCCGGATCCAATATCGCCGCGAGACCCAACCGCTGGAGCCGCGTTCGATCTACCATCTCTCGGGCGAGGCACGCTGGGATTGGGAGCATAGCATCGCCCCAATTGAAGAAACGCGCTGGTCGGTGACGTTCCGTAGCCTTTCCGCGCGCGAGCGGGACGAGCGTGCGGGCTGACCAGCCGTCACCTCGGCGCAGCCAGGGGCCGCCGGGGGTGTGGCATCCGGTCTGTCCGTCGGCTGCTGTTGCATGGCGACCCCCGCGTACGCGCGACCGCTGCGAAAGTCGCTCGATCCCGCATCCGTCACCCCGGCGAAGGCCGGGGCCGTGTGGTTATCCGGGCGCGGCGAGACGGCTGCTTGCGGTATCACCGGTTTTGCCCCCTTGCATGGCGGCCGCAGCCTGCGCCGGGGTGACGGGAAGGAGCAACAGTGCGACTTTCGCAGAGGCCATGCCTACGCCGGGGTGACGGCGCTTCACCCAACCGAGCCCTACCGCGCCGCCGATCGCGCCGCGCGCCGGCGCTGCACCGAGCGGACCGTTCCCACCAGTCGGGACAGCACCAGCTCCTCGATCCCGGCATAGCCCAGCCCGAGATGGTTCGGTCGCACCCCGGTCGCGTCGCCCAGCCGCAACCCCCCGGTGCGCAGCCCCGCGCGCCCGATCCGTGCCCAGCGGCGCGCGGTTTCCCAGCGGATCAGCTTGCTGCTCGCCTTGTCCGGGCGGTGCGTGGCGAGGAAGTCCTCCTGCAATCGCACCAGCGCATCGCCGATCCGCTCAAGCGTCGCGCGATCACCGACCGGTTCCTGCCCCATCACATGCCGCACGATCAGCCCCGCGACCGCCGCCGCCGTCTCGCCGAACAGGGGCGCATAGACCTCCGCCAGCACCCGCGTGGCACTGTCGCGCATCGCCAGCACCTGCCGCTGCGATGCACCGTCGCCATGCCGCCGGTAGGTCAGCAATTCGGCATCGAGCCGTGCGACCCCGCCGATCGCGGCGATCCGGTGGTACAGGTCGAAGTCCTCGGCATATTGCAGCGCCGGGCGATTGAACGGATCGAGCTGCCGTGCCGCGGTGGTGCGGATCATCACCGACGACCACACCAGCGGGTTCTCGATCCGCATCAGCCACTGGATCAGCAGCGGGGTCGAGACCGGCGCTAGCGCGGACGGCAGGATCGCGCCATCCTGCAGCACGTTGGTCGCGGTGCCGACCAGCGCCATGCCGGGATGTGCATCGAGATAGGCGACCTGCCGCGCGAAGCGTTCGGGATGGCACAGGTCGTCCTGGTCGAGCGCGGCGATGCAGCGCCCGCGTGCCAGCGCCAGCGCGGCGTTGCGGGTCAGCACGACGCCGCGGTTCTGCTCGGCGCGGATCAGGCGGATCCGCGGGTCGTCGATCGCCGCGACCACCGCGGCGGTGTCGTCGCGCGAACAATCGTCGATCACGATCGCCTCGAACGCGCCGAGCGTTTGCGCCTGCAGCGACGCGATCGTCTCCCCGATCAGCGCGGCGCCATTGTAGGTCGGGATGAGGACGCTGACGACGGGATCAATCATGCGACCGCCCGCTGCGCTTCGCCCAGCACCTGATCGACGATCATCGCGCCGACATCGTTCTGCCATTGCCATAGGCCATTGGCCTGGCCCGAGAAACTCGCCTCGCCGCCGAGGTGCCCCCATGGCACGAACCCCGCGGCGAGCCCGATCCCGTACAGCCCGGGGATCGCATCGCCGGCTGCGTCGACGATCCGGCAATGCCGGTCGACCATCGCCCGCCCGTCCTGTGCGGCGAGCGTGATCGCGCTGCCGTCGGCCGCGCGCAGGTCATGTGCGCGCGGACGATAGCCGAGCGCCGCGATCACCAGGTCGGCCTCGGAAAGCGCGGTACGCGCTACCGCATCGTTCTCGGCCGAGACGCGGTGCGCGAATACCCGCGGGTCGGGGGTGCGCCCGTCGACGCGGAGCATCCGCAGCACGAGGTCGCGCGCCTCGAGCCGGAACCCCGCCAGGCGATAGACGAACCCGCTGACCGGACAGATGTCGTCCGGGCCGAAATCGGTAAAGCCCTCGGCATGCGCCGCCTCGGGCGTGGGGTAGAAGGGCCGGAGCGGGCGGCGGTGGAACAGGGTGATCGCGTTCGCCCCGAACGGGATCGCGCTGGTCTTGAGCAGCAGCACGATCGTCGCGAGCGCGCTGGTCGAGCCGCCGATCACCACGATCTTCGGATCGCGCTTGCGCGTGAGCAGGTCGATGATCCGCGCCGGGCCGCCGAGCGCCAGCGCCTCGTCCGACTGGATCAGCCGGTCGCCGACGTCGCTGACGAGCGACACGCCGCCGACCCGCTGCGCCGCGAGCCGATCGAGCGGCTGATGCCCGCCGGTCGCGACGACCAGCGCGCGCGACAGCTGGTCGAACTCCTGCCCGTCGGCGAGCCGCCGCAGCCGGCTCGACCACAGGCCGCCGGAGGTCCGGGTCGAGCGCAACACCTCATGTCCGGTCAGCACGGTCCCGCCGTGCTGACCGATCAGGCCGTGCAGCCGCTCGCCCGTGGCGCGGACGAACGGTCCCGCCTCGATCAGCGGCACGCCAAGCGCCCCGATATGCTGCCCGACCACGCGGCCGGTCGGGTGATCGACCAGCGCTGCGATCTCGGGGTGCGGATTGTCCTTTACCGCGCTCAGGAAGGTCTCGGCCGTACTGTCCGACGTGATTGCATAGCGCCCGATCCGCCCCTCGCCGAGGGCGCCCCCGCGTTCGACGACGACCAGCCCCGAAGCCGCGAGATCGGGCAGGCGTCCGCGCTTGCTGGCGGCGGTGAGCAAGGCGGTGCCGGCCGGCCCGCCGCCCACGATCAGCACCGACGCGACCGCCTGGCCACGCGGGCGCGCCGGCACGCGTTCTTCGGCGGCGAGGATGCGGTTGACGCGCTCGGCGATCACCGCGACGTCCTCGACCGTCATTGCATCGGTGACGGGAAGCGACAGCGAGCGCGCCGCGATCGCATCGGCGTGCGGCGTCGGCAGGATCGTGGCGCAGCGCTGGAACAGCGGTTGTTCGCCGAGATGCGGGCTGAAATAGCGGCCCACGCCAACACCCGCCGCCTCGATCGCCGCGCTGATCGCATCACGCCGCCCCGCGAGATGCTCGGGTAGCAAAACCGGCATGAACTGGCTCGCGCGGCGGCGGCCTTCGCCCTGCTGGAACGTGACGCCCCGTAACTGTGCGCGATACGCTTCTTCCAGTGCCGCGCGATGATCGCACACGGCATCGATCTCGGCGAGCTTGGCGCGTGCCATCACCGCGATCACCTCGGGCAGCTTGGCGTTGATCCCTGGGAGCGTCGCGCTGCGCCCGGTCTCGAACCCGAAATTGGTCATCGCGCGCAACCGGTCGATCAGCCGCGCGTCGCCCGCATGGATCAGCCCGCCCTCGGCGACCGCGAAGGTCTTGGTCGCATGCATCGAATAGACGACCGCGAAGGGGGCACCGCTGCCGAACCCCGCGCCGCTGTCGTCGATCGTGCCGAGCGAGGCCGCGGCATCGATCACCACGCCGACCCCGGTCTGCCGCTGCAACCAGGCATAGCGGTCGAGGTCGATCGCGGTGCCATAGGTGGCATACGGCAGCATCACCGCGATCCGGTCGCCATAATCGGCGAGCAACCGTTCCTCCTCGGCCGCGCTGGCGGTCCAGTCGGACGGGTCGATGTCGCAGATCAGCGGGGTCAGCCCCGCCCACAGCGCCGCCTGCGCGGTCGCCGCGAAGGTCAGCGCGGGCATCAGCGCGTAGCGCGTGCCGGGCTTGTCGCCCGCCGCCTCGCGCAGCGCGATCATCAGGCCCAGCGTCGCATTGGCAACCGCGAGGCACGCGCCCCGCCCCCCGAACATGCGTTCGGTCGCCTCCGCCTCGAACGCGCAGACTTCGGGGCCGTGGTTGCTGTAAATGCCCGAGGCTTCGACCCGGCGGAGCGCGGCGACCCGCTCGCTCAGCCTCGGGGGATTGGGGGCAATCAGGGGGTAGCGCTGCATCGAATGGGGCCGCCTGGCTCGGGAATGGTCCCGCGCCTTGTGCCCCACCGCCCCCTAAAAAGGCGTTACGCCCGCGATATCATCCCTCGCGCGCGACCGCGAAGCCGGCGAACGACTGGTTGACCGGCATCAGTTCCAGTGTGTTGATGTTGAGGTGCTTCGGCTGTTCGGCGACCCATAGCATGGTCGCCGCAATGTCCTCGGCGGTCATCGGGTTGACGCCGCCGTACAGCTTGTCCGACGCGGCCTTGTCGCCGCCGGTGCGGATCGTAGTGAATTCGGTCTCGACCATGCCGGGCTCGATCGAGGTGACGCGCACGCCCTTGCCGTGCAGGTCCGAGCGCAGCCCGAGGCTGAACTGGCGCACGAACGCCTTGGTCCCGCCATATACGTTGCCGCCCGCATAGGGGTAGGTCGCCGCGACCGATGACAAGTTGATGATCGCCCCCTTGCGCGCGACGATCCCGGGGAGCAGCAGCCGCGTCACGGTAACCAGCGCAGTGACGTTGGTGTCGATCATCGTCTGCCAGTCGTCGAGCTTCGCTTCATCGGCGGGCGACGTGCCGAGCGCGAGCCCTGCGTTGTTGATCAGCAGGTCGATGTCGGCGAAGGCCGCGGGCAAGCCGGCGATCGCGCTGTCCAGTGCGGCCTTGTCGCGGATGTCGAACGTCAGCGTGTGCACGTTGTCCGCGCCCAGCGATTCGCGCAGCTTGGCGAGCCGGTCCGCGCGACGGCCGGTGGTGACGACGCGCCAGCCGGCGGCGACGAACGCGTGAACGGCGGCCGCGCCGATTCCGGCAGTGCCGCCGGTGATGAAGGCAGTGCGCTTGGTCTGGGTCATGCGTGTTGGATCCATCGAGATTTGGAGGGGGGCAGCCGGGTCGCGATGGACCCGAGCACCTTGTTCGCGGCCATCGTCAATACTGCCCTTGGGCACGGTCTCATCGGAATGCTTCCGTCGAACGGTTGTTCCAGCAGCCGGCAAGGATGCGGGTCGGCAGGAGCATAGGTCCGGTGACGGGCAATGCGCCATCGCAAACCGGACAGTCCAGGACTTTGCCCGGAGAGGTTCCGAGCTCCACGACCCCGGTGCTGCGGTTCCGGACGACGGCATTCGCACCGTCAGGAGCGTCCAACGCCCGCAAGGCTCGTCTCGTCGCCGCTTCGTCTTCATACCGCCAGGACCAAAGCACGTTCATGCAAAGCGCAGAGTCACGTCGACATTCTTCCAAGGCGAGGCAAGATGCGGCGGAGCGGGTCTATTTCTGCTATACTGCGGGTTTCCCGAGGGCGCGGACGAATTCGCCGGGCGGCGCGCACAGGCGCCGTGCGGATCCGCTGCGCAGTCGCTCGCGGTCGGCGGCGCTAGCGGTCCTCGGCCCCCTTGGTGATGATCAGACCGAAGGAGGTCGAGATGAAGCCATCGATCGCGAGCTTCAGGTGCAGCGGCGCTCCCAGGCGGGTACGGTCTTCCGCGGACATGTCGTGCAACCACGGCGGCAGGTCGATGAACGTATCCATCGCGCCGGTCCCATAGTCGAAATCCAGGCGGGAAACGACATGGCCCTGCGCCGCCATTCTGGCGGCGAACGCTTCGATATGGTTGCGTTGAAACAGAACCGTGATCCAATTGTCCAGCGTCGGCCCGTCGTTCTCGACGTTGAGTTCGAACGTATGGACGGCAAGGCCCCCGGGGCGCAGGGTGGCCAGCGACCGTTCGATGAAGCGGAACCCGCGTTCGATGCTGCCCAGGTGTTCCAGCGCGCAGATCGACCAGCAGAAGTCATAGTCGCGAAACGTGTCGGGCACGGCGTTCATGTCGATGGTATCGGTGACCACAAATCGATCGAACGTGTCCCGATCGACGAGGTGCGAAAGGAAGGGGCTCGAGGCCGATCCGAGATGCTGGTCGCTGTCGATCCAGCCGGCTGCATGCGCGCTCTCGGTCGAGGTGTCGGTGGCGGTTACCAGGACGGCGCGCGAAGCGAGGTAGCTCGGAATGGGTTCCGCCCCGCAACCGAAGCCAAGGCCCCGGCGTCCGGGTTCCATCAGGCCGTGTTCGAAGATCGCCTGCAAGACATAGGCGAGTTCCCACAATTTGCGGTGATAGATCACGCTGGTCTTGAGCTCGGCGGCCCAATGCGCGGTCCAGTCGCTTTCGATGTCGTTTTGCACGGCTGCCTTGGACGCCAGCCCGACGAACTGCGCGCCGGTGCCCGATCGCGGCGGCAGCGCGGTCGCCATCCGGCGTGCCAAGTCGTAGCCAAAGGCCTTCATATTGAGTTCGATGATGCGAATGTCTTTGACGACGTCGTTGAGCGCGTTGAGGTTCGGCCGGGAATCCTTGGTGACCAGCGCGAGCAGGCGCTTCAGGATGTGGGCTTCCACTTTTTTCCGCCAGGACATCCATTCTCCCTTGGGCCGCCCCGAACGGAATTGTCCGGCAACGCCGCGCGGTGCGTGTTGTCAGGGCCCAAGGCCTAGACACTTGCAAGGGGCTGGATTGGCAGGGCGGCGGGCAACAAAACGATCGGCGTCGCTGGCCGATGATCGTCCTGTCCTACGCGAGGGCTTGGGTGGAATGGACGATATCCCGTGCTGCGGCTCGGCCTTGCAGGACGCCACATCGAACAGGGGGATCACCACCGTGAAGAAATGGTGCCCGAGGGCGGATTCGAACCACCGACACTGCGATTTTCAGTCGCATGCTCTACCAACTGAGCTACTCGGGCACACCGGGCGACCCGCCGGGGCCGTCTGGGAAGCGGCCTCTTAGTCGGCTGATTTCGTGCTGTCTAGCCCGTCTTCTTCATCTCCGGGCGGCGTTGTCACCGGAATCGCATAGCCCTCGCCCAGCCATTGCAGCAGGTCGCGGTCGCGGCAGCCCTGGCTGCAGAAGGGCGCATGCGCCGCGGACGGCGGTTTTCCGCACAGCGGGCAGGGTTTGGTGCGAGGCATCAGACGCTTTCGAAGATCGGAGTGACGCCGGTACGCTTCGCGAGCGCGGCGGTCCAGTCCGGGTGCGCGCGCAAGGCCGCGTGGACTCGCGCCGCGATTCGGTGATTCGCCGGAACGGGCGGCGGGGTGCGCTCGATTCGGCGGAGCAGCGCGCGTGCCTGTGCCGCGGCGGGATCGGCGCGGAGCAGTTCGGGAAGCGATGCGCGCGGGCGGCGGCGGATGATCTGGACGAAACCGAAGCCGTTCATCGCGGTCCGGTCGAACGGTTGCGGGAGGCCGGCGTCGATCGCGGCATCGACCGCGGCGCGCGCCGCCTTGCCGGTGAGCGTCGGGAAGTCGATGCCGATCGACCCGCCGATGTCCATCCGCACGATCGCCGCCGCGACCGCCTTTGCCGCCGCGAGCGCGAGCGGTTCGAGCGGGGGATAGCCGTCGACGTCGAACAGCGTCATCGCGGGCGTCGGGCTCATCCGCAGCGCGCCCCCGACCGGCCCGTGGAAGGGAATGTCGCCGGTCATCGCTTCCTCGAGCAGCTCGGACCAGCCCGCCGCCTCGAGCAGATCGGGTTCGTGCGGATGGAGCGTGCGGACGGGGATGCCGCTGGCGGTGATTCGCGCGAGCAGGTCCGGCCCGTCGCGCGGCGGGCCCTCGGCGGGGGCGACGCGCGGAAGCTTGGTGCGGCCTGCCTCGGGAATCGCCTCACGGACGAGTTCGACCGTCAGCGTCGCGCCTTGCGTGATGCCCTGGGGCAACGGCGTGAGCACCGCCTCGCCGCCGTCGAAGCTGACCCGGCCCTCGCGGCCCTTGACGGTGATCTCGACCAGCCTGGCGGGGAACACCGCGCCGAGCCGGGGGGTGGGGTGGGCGCCGGGGCGATCCAGTTCGATCCGCGCCTCGACGATCGCGCCGTCGACGACCAGTGCGGCGCGGGTTTCGCCGATCCCGCCCTCGTGGAGCCACTCAGTCAAGCGGTACGCCCGCCGCGAGCAGCAAGGCGCGAGTCTCGAACAGCGGCAGCCCGATCACGCCCGAATGCGACCCCGACAGGAACCGCACGAACGCCTCGGCACGTCCCTGGATCGCATAACCGCCCGCCTTGCCCAGCCCTTCGCCGCAATCGCCATAGGCCTGGATCTCGGCGGGGGAGAGCGGCTTGAACGCGACGATGGTGTCGGACAGCCGGGTGCGGAGCTTGCCGGTAGCGTCCACCACGCTGACCGCGGTAAGACAGTGGTGGCGGCGGCCGGACAGTGCGGTGAGCATCGTACGGACGGTGGCCGCGTCCTCGGCCTTGCCGAGGATCCGGCGGCCGAGCGCGATCGTCGTGTCGCCCGCGAGAATCACCTCGCCCGCGGCACGCTCCACCGCGCGCGCCTTGGCCTCGGCGATCCGCGTCACGTAGACACGAGGCGGTTCGGCCTTGTGCGGACTTTCGTCGATGTCGGGCGCGGCGATGCGGCCAGGCGTCACCCCGAGCCGCGCGAGCAGATCACGGCGGCGCGGCGAGGCGGAGGCGAGGACGAGCGTCATTACTGTGTCTTCCCGAACGGTTCCGCCTGCGGAAGCGACGCCGTCAGTTGAAGCGACCCATCACTTGAAGCGATAGGTGATCCGACCCTTGGTGAGATCATAGGGGGTCAATTCGACCAGCACTTCGTCGCCCACCAGGACGCGGATGCGGTTCTTGCGCATCTTGCCAGCGGTATGACCGAGAATTTCATGGTCGTTTTCGAGCTTTACGCGGAACATGGCGTTGGGGAGAAGCTCCACCACCTGTCCACGCATTTCGAGCAGTTCTTCCTTGGCCAAACAAACCTCTAGCGATGTTGCGGAAATATGGGAACGCGGCCCTTAGCCGAAGGTGCGCCAAAAGGAAAGCGCGGGCGGAATGGGGGGCGGGGAGGATGCTTTCGGTTCGTCATCTCCGCGGGGGAGAGACCTCTGCCAGAGTTGGGTCACGACGCGTCATTTGCTGTTTTCCCGCGCAGGCGGGAATCCAGAGACAAGCAGAACAACGGTTCACAGCTCTCGGGACTCCTGGGCTCCCGCCTTCGCGGGAGAACACCTTTGGCTTTGGAGAGGTTTCGCCCTCGCAGGAATGACAGATCAAGAGAGGGCGAATTGCCCGCCTCAGTCGTGGTCGCCCGTGGGCGTTTCCATCAGCTCGACCAGCACCCCGCCCATGTCGCGCGGGTGGATAAAAACGATCGGCGTGCCGTGTGCACCAATGCGCGGTTCGCCCAGGATCGTCGCGCCCTTCGCCGTGAGATCGGCGACCGCGGCGTGGATGTCGGGAACCTCGAAACATACGTGATGCTGCCCGCCCGCCGGGTTCTTGCGCAGGAAGCCAGCGATCGGCGAGCTGTCGTCATACGGCTCGATCAGCTCGATCTGCGTGTTGGGCGTATCGATGAAGCAGACCTTCACCCCCTGTGCGGGGAGATCGAACGGCGCGCCGATCCGTGTCGCGCCCATCAGGTCGCGGTAGATCGCAATCGACTTCTCGATCGACGGCGTCGCGATGCCGACATGGTTGAGACGGCCGAGCTGCATGGCTTATTCCTCGTCTGCGGGCGTCGGCTTGGCGGCAGGTGCGGCTACCGGCACTGCCGACCGCGCCGGGACCACCCCCAGTTCATAGCCGCACGCGCTCAGCACGCGCTTGACCGGCGCATCGGTCGCCGGGCCGGTGAAGGTCACGTCGACCGGCGTATTGTCCGGGTTGATCACCCGCACCTTGATCGCCTTGCCGTGCGCGATCTGCGCCGCGAGCGTGGTGACGATCGCATCCTGGCTGGTGAACGCGCCACTTCCGGGAAACTGCCAGTTCGACCCGAGCCAGCCATTGTCGTCGATGTTCATCGACACCGGGCGCGGCTGCGCGGCAGGGAAACCGCCGCGCGGGATGAACTGGATCGAGACGATCTTCTCGTTCGCGGCGTCGCACCGCACCACCAGCCGCGCCGCGCCGTCCTGCGACCAGACGGACGCCGAGGTTGCCGTGCTCGCCCCGTTGACCTTGGTCGTCACCGCCCACGGCACCGGAGTCGATGTGGCGGCCTGAAGGAGCAGGGCGAGCAGCAGCATTTACTTGACGCCAGCGCCGACGACGCTCTCGGGCAGGTCCTTGCCGAACACGCGCTGATAATATTCCGCGACCAGCGACCGCTCGGTCTCGTCGCACTTGTTGAGAAACGACAGGCGGAACGCGAAGCCGACATCGCCGAAGATCAGCGTGTTCTGCGCCCAGGTGATGACGGTGCGCGGGCTCATCACGGTCGAGATGTCGCCGTTCATGAAGCCGCGGCGGGTGAGATCCGCGACGCGCACCATGTTTTCGACCTCGGCCTTGCCGGTCGGCTTGTCATATTCGCCCGACTTGGCGAGCACGATCCGCGCCTCGACTGCCGCCGGCAGATAGTTGAGCGTGACGACGATGTTCCAGCGGTCCATCTGGCCCTGGTTGATCTGCTGCGTGCCATGATACAGGCCCGACGTGTCGCCAAGGCCGACCGTGTTGGCGGTCGCGAACAGGCGGAAATACGGGTTCGGGCGGATCACGCGGTTCTGGTCGAGCAGCGTCAGCTTGCCCTCGGTCTCGAGCACGCGCTGGATCACGAACATCACGTCGGGGCGGCCCGCGTCATATTCGTCGAACACGAGCGCGGTCGGGGTCTGCAGCGCCCAGGGGAGCAGGCCTTCGCGAAATTCGGTGACCTGCTGGCCATCGCGCAGCACGATCGCGTCGCGGCCGACCAGATCGATGCGGCTGATGTGCGCGTCGAGGTTGATGCGGATGCACGGCCATTTGAGGCGTGCCGCGACTTGTTCGATGTGCGTCGACTTGCCGGTGCCGTGATAGCCCTGGACCATCACGCGGCGGTTGTGCGCGAAGCCAGCACAGATCGCGAGCGTGGTCGGCGCGTCGAACACATAGGCCGGGTCGAGATCGGGAACGCGCTCGTCGGCTTCGCTGAACGCGGGGACTTCCATGTCCGAATCGATCCCGAACAGGTCGCGGACTTTCACCATACGATCGGGCGCGTCGAGGATCGTCGTCTCGCGGCTGTCGGGCTGGGTGTTGGGGAGATCGGTCATGAGGGGGGCGCTCTTACAGAAGGTCATCCCTCCCTAGACGTTTGCGGCGCGCCAAGTCGAGCCGTCAGTTGCATCCGATCTTTGGCGGAAGCTCGAAAAACGTGCAGAAACGCGTGGCCAGCGCGACGTCGCCGGTGACGTCTAGCCTGCCTTTGGCAACGACGTCCGGCAGCGGCGTGGTGCCGAACAGCGCGGGCAGGAACGCGTTGGGCTCACCCGAAAGGACGGCACCGGCGCGGTCGAGCGCGCCACGTTCGATCAGCACCATGCCGTTCACGACCCGCGCGCAATAGCCGTCGTTGCCCATGCGAAAGCCGATCGTCGCGTCGAAGCCGCGCGTACGCTCGGGCAGGAGCATCATGCGCAGCGCCAGCATCACCGAGACGGGCGAAAACGGCAGCGACGGATCATGCGCGGGGGAGCGAAGCGCCCAGCGTCCGAGCGCCATGACGATCGGTTCTGCCTCGCGGCCCCACGGCGTCAGCGCATAGGCCTGAACATGCGCGGGGCGCGGCGCGGTTTCCCGCGTCAACACCCCGGCGGCCTCCAGCGTTTGCAGCCGCTGTGTCAGGACGTTGGCGCTCACGCCCGGCAGGCCGCTCCGGATCTCGCCGAAACGGCGCGGGCCCAGCAGGAGCTCGCGCACGATCAGCAGCGCCCAGCGTTCGCCGAGAAACTCGAGCGCCAGCGCGGTCCCGCAGGCGTCGTCATACCAGCGCTCCGTGGTTATCTTTTCTAACTTCATGGTTGTTTTTGCTAACCAGTCGGAGCAGTCTTTGCAAACGACGAGTCGCAAAGGGGATAGTGCGCCGTGGCCAAGACGATCTTCATCAGCCTGCCGGTGGCCGACGTGGCGGTTTCGACGGCGTTCTACGAAGCGATCGGGTGCACCCGCGACCCGCGCATGTCGGGGGATCAGGCGGCGGCGATGACCTGGTCGGATACGATCACCTTCATGCTGGCGAGCCACCATTTTTATCGGACGCTGACGCCCAAACCGGTCGCCGATGTCGGAGCGACGAGCGCCGCCCTTTTTGCGCTGTCGTGCGAAAGCCGTGCGGCGGTCGATGCCTTCGCCGCCGCGGCCGTCGCCGCCGGCGGGCGCGAGGTGCATGGCGCGGAAGACCTAGGCTTCATGTATTCGCGCGGGGTCGAGGATCCCGACGGGCATGGCTTCGGGCCGATGTGGATGGACGAAACGGCAGCTGTCGCTGCCATGGCCGAAGGCGAGGCGGTGGCCTGAAGCACGATGGGATCGGGAGATGGCGGCATGATCCCCAGCATCACGACGTTCCGATGGGTACCACCGTTCGCGCGGGGCCATGTCCGCGACATCCGCGCGCGCTGGGCGTTCGAGGAAACCGGGGTCGCCTATCACGTCGATCTGGTGGAAAGCGCCAAGACTCCCGAACATCGTGCGTTCCAGCCGTTCGGGCAGGTTCCCACCTATCGCGACGACAGGGTCGAGCTGTTCGAATCGGGGGCGATCGTGCTCCATATCGCGCGACAGGCCCCGGGGTTGCTGCCGGCCGATCCGCCCGGGCGGGCGCGCGCCGAGCAATGGGTGATCGCCGCGCTCAATTCGGTCGAACCGTTCGTCACCGATCTGGTCACGGTCGACCTGTTCCAGGCGGACAAGCCCTGGTCTTCAACGCGGCGCCCCGCGGTGGTGGAGGCGTTGCGCGCCCGGCTCGGCGATCTTGCCACTGCGCTGGGCGACAAGACGTTTCTGGACGATGCGTTCAGCGCCGGGGACCTCATCATGGCATGCGTGCTGCGGAGCGTGCCGCGTAACGAGATCCTCGCCGCCTATCCCACGCTGCTGGCCTATCTCGACCGCTGCACCGCGCGTCCGGCCTTTCGCAAGGCGCTTGCGGATCGGCTCGCGCTGTATGCGCCGGCGGACAAGCGGGCGGAGGTGACGGCATGATCTATATCGATGGCTTGGTCATCCCGGTGAAGGCAGGAACCGACAGCGCGGGCTACGCCCGTTTCGCCGAGGCGATTGCGCCGATCTTCAAGGACCATGGCGCAACCCGGATCGTCGAGGGCTGGGCCGATGACGTGCCCGATGGCAAAGTCACCGACTTTCGCCGGGCGGTCCAGGCCGCCGACGACGAGACCGTGGTGTTGTCATGGATCGAATGGCCCGACAAGGCGACCCGCGACGCCGGAATGGCGCTGGTCCGTGAGGACCCGCGCATGGTGCCCGCCGGCGCCGCCATGCCGATCGACGGCGCGCGGATGATCTTCGGGGGCTTTCAGGCGGTACTCGACGTCTGATCGCGCCGGACAGCAGGAGGGAATGATGGCGAACGGTCATGGCATGCCAATCTGGTACGAACTGGTCAGCCCCGATCCATCCGCGTCGCGGGTCTTCTACGATGCGGTGATTGGCTGGAGCATCGAGCCGGAACCAACGGGCGCGATGGATTACCGCATGATTACGAGTGGCACCGATACTGTGGGCGGCGTGATGCGGCTGACCGACGAGATGGCCGCGGCAGGGGCGAAGCCGCGCTGGCTGTTCTACCTCAATGTCGCGGACGTCGATGCGAAGGCGGCGGAAGTGACCGCCGCCGGTGGTACGATCCTGATGGAACCGTGGACCATCCCCGACATTGGCCGAATCGCGCTCGCGAACGATCCCCAGGGCATTCCGCTGTACATCATGCAGCCCGAGCCGGTCGGCGAGAGCGGTGTGTTCGATCGGACCGGCATGGGCAAATGCAGCTGGAACGAACTCGTTACGCCGGACCAGGCATCGGCCAACGCCTTCTACGCACAGCTGTTCGGCTGGACCTATCCCGACAAGATGACGATGCCCGAGGGGCGCGGCGACTATGTCTTCGTTGACGCCGGCGGTGGCCAGATCGGCGCTACCATGCCCTGCCGGAACGGCGAGCCGGCGCCGGGCTGGAATTTCTATTTCCGCGCGCCTGATATCGACGCAGCGGCGGCGGCGGTCCGGGATGGCGGCGGGACGGTGCTGATGGGGCCGCAGGATGTCCCCGGCGGCGACCGGATCATCCTGGCGACCGATCCCCACGGGGTTACCTTCGGGGTCGTCGCACCGGGGGCGGTTGCGTAGGCGGCAAGCATCCCGATGGCCCGACACGTGACGTTGCGCTCGGGGTCTGCTGCCCGGCAGCGCCTTTCATCACCCGCCCGTCATCCTGCCGCTGTGCCGGGATCGACCGAGCCACGTGATCCACGGAAGCCTTTGGGCGCCGCGGTGCACCCCAGAACAGGCCCCGGATGACGGCGGATGGGCGAGCGCTGCGCAATCACGCGAACGCCGGTGCGCCCTTCAACTGCGTATAGGCACCGATCACCTCCTGCAGCTTCGACTCGAAGCTCCGGTCCCCGCCGTTACGATCCGGGTGATAGCGCCGCACGAGCTCGGCATAGCGTTCGCGCAGCGCGCGCCGGTCGACGTCGGTCGCGAGACCCAGCACCTTGAGCGAGCGCCGGTCCGCCTCCGATAACGGACGGCCGTCCTTGCGCTGCGCCTCCGCCGCGCGGCGGAAGCGCGCACCGATCGCGTCGAGCGGATCATGGAAGTCGGACCATTTCGGCGGCACGTCCGCGCCCGAATGCGCGAACGCGCGGGTCTCGCGTTCCCATCCGGAGAAGGGGCGTTGCTGTTGCTGGATTTCGTCCGGGCTCATGCCGGAAAAGAAGTTGTAGCGCGCGTTGAACGCACGGACATGCTCGAGGCAGAACCAGCGATACGGCCGCGGCCCTTCGAACCCGTTTGCCGGGCCCTCTTCGGGCGGCGCGCGGAATTCGCCCGGTTCGGGGCAGCCGGGGTGCGAGCACGGGCGTCCGGTCCCCTCCACGCGACCGTGGAAACGAGCATTGGGTCGGTCTTTCTTTTCGGATTCGCGCGCCACGCAGGCTCCCTGAGGATGCAAAAGCGCCCTATATAGGCGCGATGATTGAACCTTCCAGCACAGCCGCCCCCGCCATTCCGCTCGTCGTCGAGATCGAGAACCGCCTGAATTCAGCGCTTTCCCCGACGCGTCTCGACGTCAGCAACGACAGCGCGCAGCATGCCGGACACATGGGGGACGACGGTACGGGCGAATCGCACTTCTCGGTGACGATCGAGGCGCCCGCTTTCACTGGCGTCTCCCGGGTGCAGCGGCAGCGGCTGGTCAACCAGGCGCTGGCGGATCTGCTGCGGGATCGCATCCACGCCCTTGCGATCCGCGCAACGGCGCCGGGAGAATGACGTTGCGCTACGGGCTGTGGTATTGGCCGAGTATCCAGGGACGCGGTGAATTCATCCGGTTGCCGATGGAAGCCGCCGGGATCGACTATGTCGATTGCGCGCGAGACCAGGGGGTCGAGGCGCTGGTGGCCAATCTCGAAAAGCACGCCGCGAAGCGCGGGTCGTTCGCGCCGCCCTATCTCGAGCTCGACGGGATGGTGATCGGGCAGGTCGCCAACATCCTGCTGTATCTCGGCGAGCGGCATCAGATTGCGCCGTCGAACATGGCGGACCGGTTGTGGCTCAACCAGCTGCAGCTGACGATGTCCGACATGATCGCCGAGGTCCACGACGTCCACCATCCGGTCGACATGATGGCCTATTACGAAGACCAGAAGACCGCCGCCCTGGGCGCGGCCGATGCGTTTCGCGACGAGCGGATGCCGAAATTCTTCCAACATTTCGAACAGGCAGCGGCGTCGCACAACGGCGACTGGCTGGTCGACCATCGCTGGACCTATGCCGACACGTCGCTGTTCCAGCTGGTCGAGGGGCTGCGCTACATGTTCCCGAAGCGGATGGCGTCGATCGAAGCGGACTATCCGCGTGTCATCGCGATCCGCGACCAGGTCGCCGAATTGCCGGGGATCCGTGCCTATCTCAAGAGCGAGCGGCGCTTGCCGTTCTCGACCGAAGGCATCTTCCGCCACTATCCCGAGCTGGACGGCGAATGAGCGGGCGCGCCTTGCGCCCGGCGGCGCGAATCCTGTTGCGCGATGCGGCCGACCGCGTGCTGCTGTTCCGCTTCGACCCCGACGACCGCCCGCCCTTCTGGTGCACCCCCGGCGGCGCGCTCGACCCGGGTGAGGATTATGCGACCGCGGCGCGGCGCGAGCTCCTTGAAGAGACGGGACTCCCTGCCGACCCCGGTCCCGAAGTGCTGCAACGCGACGTCGAATTCATCACGATCGAAGGCGTGCCGGTCAGCGCGGACGAACGCTATTTCCATGTGCGGACCGATGCGGACGCGATCGACACGAGCGGGCATACCGCGCTCGAACAACGCGTGATGACGCGCTGGCGCTGGTTCACGCCCGCCGAGCTCTCGGCGCTCGATGAACCCTATTTTCCTGGCGATCTCGGCGAGATCCTTGCGGCTCTGGAGCCTGACCTGTGACCAATGACGATCTGATCCTCCAGACGATCACCCCGGTGACGCACGACCTCGGGGGATTCAAGGTGCATCGTACGCTGCCGTCGCGGCCGCGCACGATGGTCGGGCCGTTCATCTTCTTCGACCAGATGGGCCCGGCGGTGCTGAGCGTGGGCGAGGGGATCGACGTCCGCCCGCATCCGCACATCAACCTCGCGACCGTCACCTATCTGTTCGCGGGCGCGATCGACCATCGCGATTCGATCGGGAGCCTCGCGACGATCGAGCCCGGCGCGGTCAATCTGATGACGGCCGGGCACGGGATCGTCCACAGCGAGCGTTCGCCCTCGGCCGAGCGCGCGCATGGGCCGGAGCTTTCCGGGATCCAGACATGGATCGCGCTTCCCGAAAAGGACGAGGAGATGGACCCGGCGTTCGAGCATGTCGCGCGCGATCGTTTGCCGACCGTGGAGACGCCGGGGGCACAGGCGCGGGTGGTGATGGGGAGCCTGTGGGGCGTGACCGCACCGACCACGACCTATGCCAGCACGATCTATGCCGATATCCTGCTCGAGCCGGGCGGGTCGGTCCCGATCGACGCGGCCGCCGACGAACGCGCGCTCTACGTCGCGATGGGGGAGGCGAGCCTCGATGGGATGCGGCTCGAGCCGATGATGCTCTATGTGCTGCGCCCCGGCATCGCGGCGACGCTTCGTTCGGCAGATGGCGGGCGCGTCACGCTGTGCGGCGGCGAGGCGTTCACGACGCCGCGGCATGTGTGGTGGAATTTCGTCTCGTCGCGCCGCGACCGGATCGACGAGGCCAAGCGGGCGTGGACCGCGGGCGAATTCGCGCGGGTGCCCGGGGACGAGAAGGAGTGGATCCCGATCCCGGCGGTGCCGAAGACGGTGAGTTATCCGTGATGCAATATAAAGCCCCTCTCCTTCAGGGGAGGGGTTGGGGTGGGGAAGTGCCTCGCAGAGAGCTAAGTTCTGCTGGACTTCCCCACCCCCAACCCCTCCCCTGAAGGGGAGGGGCTTAGAAAAAAATAAAAGGGAGAGAGACAATGGCTGATGACCTGCACCGGATCGACCTGCCCACCGGCGTGACGCTCGACGTCGCCACCGCGGGCGACCCAGCCAACCCGCCGGTCATCCTGCTCCACGGCTTCCCCGAATCGCATCGCACCTGGCGCGCGGTGATGCCCGACTTGGCCCGCGACCATTTCGTGATCGCGCCCGACCAGCGCGGGTTCGCGCGGTCGTCCAAGCCGACGGCGGTCAGCGACTATACCCCCGACAAGATCGTCGCCGACCTGCTCGCGCTCGCCGACCATTTCGGGATCGCCCAGTTCACGCTCGTCGGGCACGACTGGGGCGGCGCGATCGCGTGGATGGCGGCGTTGCAGAACCCCGGCCGGATCACGCGCCTCGTCATCATCAACGCACCGCACCCCTTCGTCTTCCAGAAGACGCTTTTCGACGACATGGCGCAGCGCGAGGCGAGCCAGTATATCCGCGCCTTCCGCAATCCCGATCTCGAACAGCATATCGACAGCATCGGCCTGTCGGCGTTCTTCGACGGCAGCTTCCTGAAGCACACCGATTTCGACAAGATTGCGGACGAGAAGCCGGTCTATCTCGACCAGTGGAGCCAGCCCGGCGCGCTGACCGCGATGCTCAACTGGTATCGCGCGAGCGCGATCATCGTCCCCGCGATGGACGAGACGCCCGAACGCCCGGCGTTCCTCGATGCGCCGTTCCCGCCGGTGCGGCAGCCGACGCTGGTGATCTGGGGGATGAAGGACGCCGCGTTGTTGCCGAGCCAGCTCGAGGGGCTGGATGCGCTGGTGCCGGATCTGACGGTGCGGCACGTCGATGCGGGGCATTTCGTGCCGTGGGAGAATGCGCCTGCGGTGTTCGCGGCGATCCGGGGGTGGTTGGGGGATAGCTGAATTCGGCGGCGCGTGCTTCCCCAATAACACGCTTCCCCGGCGAAGGCCGGGGCCCAGTAGCGAAGGTTTTTGTTACCGCGCGCAGAGCTCTCTTACATCTGTTCCACGACTGGGCCCCGGCCTTCGCCGGGGAAGCAGAGTAGGGAGGGAAATTTACACCGCGACCCTGGCACCCTCCGGCAACGCCACCAGCGGCGCATCCCCAATCCCCCCGCCGCTATCCACCCAGGTGCCATGCGCATGAGCGGTGGCCACCAATTCCCACGCGCCATCCCCCGGCCAGCTTCGCGCGCGGATATTCTGGTGGCCGACCGAACGGTCCGGCTCCATCATCACCCAACCGAGCGGACGGTCCGCGGTCGCGCGGGCGCCTGCCGCTGCCATCGCCGTGCGAATCCGCTGCGCGACCGGCTCGGGGAGATATTGCCACACGACCGAATGCATCAGCACCCGCGTCACCCCTGCCGCCTGCGGTTCGGCGAGCTGCGCCTCGACCCAGTCGGCGGCATCCGCGCGGACCAGATCGACGCCGCGCTCGCCGAGCATCGCGATCGCGGTCCGCACGCGCGCGAGCCGTTCGGGCGTGTCGGGCCAGACAAAGGCCGCAAGCCGCGCAGCGACCGCCGGATCTGTCGCGTCCATCGGGTTGATGTCGCAGCCGCGAACCGACACGATGTCGAGCGGGACCGACGCGGCGGGGGGACCGCTCCAAGCGGGGCGGATCGTCACGGGCGAGTCCGCCGGGCCATAGACGGTCCCGCCGAGATCGAAACGATAGCGGTCGATCAACAGGTTGAGCCCCGCGCTCGACCCGATCTCGAGCAGTTCGATCTTCGGCCCATGCCGCTGTGCCAGCGCGATGAGCCCGAGCATCAGTGCGCCCGAGCGCCCCGGATCGTTGGTCTGGGGCGGCCCATCGAGCCACGGGAGCAGCGCCGCCGCATGGTCGGCGAACACGCGCTCAAGGGTCGCGCTGATCGCGCCCGGATCGGTGACGCGCCCCGCGTACACCTCCGCGAGCCCTGCATCCGCCCCTGCCAGCACCAGCGCATGAAGCCCGCCGAAAAGCCGCAGCGGCAGCGCGTCGCGGGTCGGCTCGCCCGGCCAGTCGAGCACGCGCGCGCCGATCGCGCTGTCCCGCGTGACCCCTGCCGCCACCGCCGCGCACATCCGGGCATAGATCGGCGCGGCGTTGCGCTCGCAATAATGCTGCTGGATCAGGAAGGCACCGCGATTGGTCTGTTCGTCGGCCATTGAACCAATCCTTTTTGCGCGGCGTTTGGTGCTCGTCCGGGCGTTGTTGCGCCCACCCCCCCGCCCAAGTAAAGCCCCGACCCATATGGCCGATCCGATCATCATCGCCGTCCCCAAGGGGCGGATCCTGTCCGAGGCGGTTCCGTTGCTGGAACGCGCCGGAATCGTTCCCGAAGCCGCGTTCAGCGACCCGGAGTCGCGCGCGTTGCGCTTCACCACCAACAACCCCGGGATCGACCTGATCCGCGTCCGCGCGTTCGACGTCGCGACCTTCGTCGCGCATGGCGCGGCGCAATTGGGGATCGTGGGGTCGGACGTGCTGGCGGAGTTCGACTATTCCGAACTGTACGCGCCGGTCGATCTGGGGATCGGGCATTGCCGTCTGTCGGTCGCCGAACCCGCCGATCTGGCGGCGCACGACGACCCGCGCGGGTGGAGCCATGTCCGCATCGCGACCAAATATCCGCACGTCACCGAGGCGCATTTCGCGGCGCGGGGTGTGTCGGCCGAATGCGTCAAGTTGAACGGGGCGATGGAGCTGGCACCCTTGCTGGGGCTCGCGCCGCGGATCGTCGATCTGGTGTCTTCGGGGCGGACGCTCAAAGAGAACGGGTTGGTCGAGGTGGCGGTGATCTGCGAGGTGACGAGCCGGCTGATCGTCAATCGCGCGGCGTTCAAGACGCGGGCGCAGATCGTGCCGCTGGTCGAGGCGTTTCGGCGGGCGGTTTCGCAGGAGATGGCGGCGTGAAGACGATTTCTCTTCTTAAGCCCCTCCCCTTCAGGGGAGGGGTTGGGGTGGGGCCGTCCAGCCAACACAGCATCGGAATTCTGCACTGCCCCACCCCCAGCCCCTCCCCTGAAGGGGAGGGGAGCGAGATATGATCCGTCTCTCCACCTCCGAACCCGGCTTCGACCGGGCGTTCGAAACCCTCGTCAACGCCCGTCGCGAGGCCGACGCCGATGTCGCGCGCGATGTCCGTACGATCATCTCCAGCGTCCGTGACGAAGGCGATGCCGCGCTCCACGCGTTCACGCGCAAGTTCGACCAGCATGATCTCAACGAAACCGGCTGGCGGATCGAACGTGCCGAGTGGCTCGCTGCCTATGAGGCGCTGACCCCCGAATTACGCGATGCGCTCGATCTCGCGGCGGCGCGGATCCGGACCTATCACGAGAAGCAGAAGCCCGCCGACAGCGACACCACCGATGAGGCGGGTGTGCGGCTCGGCGCTCGGTGGAATGCGGTGGCGGCCGCGGGGCTGTATGTTCCCGGCGGGCGTGCGGCCTATCCGTCTTCGGTGCTGATGAACGCGATTCCGGCCAAGGTCGCGGGCGTCGACCGGCTGGTGATGGTCACGCCGACCCCCAAGGGCGAGGTCAACCCGCTCGTGCTCGCCGCCGCGCATGTCGCGGGCGTTGACGAGATGTGGCGGATCGGCGGCGCGCAGGCGGTGGCGGCGCTGGCCTATGGGACCGGGCGGATCGGCGCGGTGGATGTCGTGACGGGGCCGGGCAACGCCTGGGTCGCGGAGGCCAAGCGGCAATTGTACGGCGTGGTCGGGATCGACATGGTCGCGGGGCCATCCGAGATCGTCGTCGTTGCGGACGGGAAGAACCGCGCGGACTGGATCGCCGCCGATCTGTTGTCGCAGAGCGAGCATGACCCGACGAGCCAGTCGATCCTGTTCACCGACGATGCCGCTTTCGCGCGTGCGGTGGCGGACGAGGTGGATCTGCAGATCGGGACGCTTGTGACATCCAAGGTCGCGCGGGCGGCGTGGGATGCGAATGGCGCGATCATCGTGACGGCTAGCCTCGAGGAGGCATTGCCGCTGGTCGACCGGCTTGCGCCCGAGCATCTCGAGCTGGCGTGCGATGATCCGCAGGCGTTGTTCGACCGGGTGCGTCATGCCGGGTCGGTGTTCCTGGGGCGGCATACGCCCGAGGCGATCGGGGATTATGTGGCTGGGCCGAACCATGTGTTGCCGACCGGGCGGCGGGCGCGGTTCTCCAGCGGGTTGTCGGTGCTCGATTTCATGAAGCGGACGAGTTTCCTGGAGCTTGGGGCGCAGGGGTTGGCGGCGATCGGGCCGGCGGCGGTGGCGCTGGCGGAGGCCGAGGGGTTGCCGGCCCATGCGCGGTCGGTGGCGTTGCGGCTTTAGTCTCTTAGCCTCCCCTTCAGGGGAGGGCGTCCTATTCTAAAGCCCCTCCCCTTCAGGGGAGGGGTTTGGGGTGGGGCAGTGCCTCGCAGAGAGCACACCCCTTCTGGACTTCCCCACCCCAACCCCTCCCCCGAGGGGGAGGGGTTAAGAAGGATCGCCCCAGCTTCCCGTCCGCGGCATTTTCCCCTAAGGCCCGCGCAATGTCTTCCCATCTTACCCCCCGCACCGCCCCGCGCTCCAAGGCGCGCGCCGCTGCTCGTCTTGCCGCCGTCCAGGCGCTGTACCAGCACGACATGGAAGCCACCGCGATCCCGGTGCTGCTCCACGAATTCCACAACCACCGCCTCGGCGCGACGATCGAGGATGCCGAATATGCCGAGCCCGAGGTCGATTTCTTCGACGACGTGGTGAAGGGCACCAGCGCGCGACTGTCCGAGATCGACACCGCGATCGCGGGCAAGCTCGCCAAGGGCTGGAACCTCGCGCGGCTCGACAAGGCGA
Organism: Sphingomonas sp. TREG-RG-20F-R18-01; assembly: GCF_022662475.1. Taxonomy (GTDB): domain Bacteria; phylum Pseudomonadota; class Alphaproteobacteria; order Sphingomonadales; family Sphingomonadaceae; genus Sphingomonas. The sequence goes on along the minus strand of NZ_JAKNQQ010000001.1, from coordinate 978,160 downwards.
TGCGCGCGATCCTGCGCGCGGGGACCTACGAGCTGCTCGCACGCGCGGACGTGCCGACCGGCGCGGTCATCACCGAATATGTCGACGTCGCGCACGCCTTCTTCGACAAGCGCGAGTCGGGGTTCGTCAACGGCCTGCTCGACGCGATCGCCAAGGACGTGCGCGGCTGAACATGGCGGAGGTCATCAACCTCCGCCGCGCCCGCAAGGCCCGCGCGCGCGATGCCGCGGCGGATGCTGCAACGGTCAATCGCGCGGCGTTCGGCCGGAGCAAGGCCGAGCGCGACGCTGCGGCGGCCGACGCCGAGCGGCAGGCGCGGCTGCTCGACGGAGCGAAGCGCGAGGATTGAGCCCTCGCGCCCGATCCGCCAGCCATCGCTACTCGACGATCACCGCGACGATGCGCCAGGCGCCGCTTTCCTGTTCGAGCGTGACCGTCTCGACCGCATTGTCCTTGTTGGCGAAGGCCGTGCGGAACTTGACCACCTGATAGCCCTCCGGCGGCGCCGGGAAATATTGCTGGCTCTCCAGAACACGCGAAACCATTCCGCCTAAAGGCACCCGCGCCTTGTTCGACGCAGCCGTCCACATCTGGACCGAGTTGACCTTGCGGAACGCCTTGCCGGTCAGGCGATAGCTCTCGTCCCAGCGGGACTGGTCGAGCAGCGCGAGCCAGTTGCGCGCCGTCTCGACCACCGCCGGGTTGGCCGTGGTGGCGCTGTCCGCCGGGGAGGGTACGGGAGACGCGCCTTGCGGCACGATGAGAAGTGCAAGAAGCGCGAGGGCAAGCGTCATGACGAGGACTCCGATGAGCATTGCGGAGCGGCGATCAGCCGGCCCGACGCCCTTGCCGGGCGCGACTTCCTGATCCGGCGCGGAGGATGGCGCGTCTTCCCCGATTTCCGTGTCCCCGGACAATTCGGGGGTGGGTGGCGCGCTCCGCTCGCCCTCGGCTTCGAAGAGGATGCGGGCGGCCTCGCGGCTGCTCGACACCGCCATCTTGCGGCGCGCATCGCGCAGGCGTTCGTTGATCGTGTGGACCGAGAGGTTGAGGCTGCGCGCGGTGGACTTCGCATCGTGCCCGCGGACGATCAGCCGAAGGGTCTGCTTTTCCTTTTCGGTCAGCGTGCCGATTCCGTCTCGTGCGGTCATGGTCATGGCGACGACCCTAATTGCGGGGCGGGGCGCGACTACCCCGAAAAATTCGTACCCGCAGGGCTGCCACTCCCGCTAGACCCCAGAGTATGACCGAAGCCGAATTCCTCGTCGCTCTGCGGCGGCTGCCGCTCCATCCCGGTGCGCTCGACCTGCGCGACGATGCGGCGCGGTTGGGGGATCTGGTGCTCACCACCGATACGCTGGTGGAGGGGGTGCATTATCTTTCCGGCGATCCGGCGGGGGATGTGGCGTGGAAGCTGGTGGCGACCAATGTGTCGGATCTGGCGGCGAAGGGTGCGGTGCCGGTGGGGGTGATGCTCAACTATCCGCTGCGGGCGATACCGGCTTCTTCTTTTTCCGCTTCCCCGGCGAAGGCCGGGGCCCAGTCGCGGGACGTTCATGGCGAAGGGCAGCCAGACGTTACCTCGGCCACATCGACTGGGCCCCGGCCTTCGCCGGGGAAGCGACTAGAGGGGGAGGATGGGGAAAGCTGGGACGCCCTCTTTCTCGAAGGCTTCGGCCACGCGCTTACCACCTTCAGCGTCCCGCTGCTCGGCGGCGATACCGTATCGCTCCCGGCGCACGCGCCGCGTGTCATCACCCTCACCGCGATCGGCTCGACCACAACCGCGCCGATCCGCACGGGTGCGCGCGCGGGGGATGCGCTCTATGTCACCGGGACGATCGGCGATGCGGGCGCGGGGCTGACGATCGCGCAGGGGGAGGCGGGCCCCGCCGAACTGCTCGCCGCGTACCGCCGCCCGCAGCCTCGCCTCGCCGAGGGGCGCGTGCTGGCGGGGGTCGTGAGCGCGATGATGGACGTGTCCGACGGGTTGCTGATCGACGCGCAGCGGATGGCGGCGGCAAGCGGCCTGTCGGTCACGCTCGACCTCGCCGATATCCCGCTGTCCGGCGCCTATCGCGCCTTCGCGGGGGATGACCGCGCGGCGCGGCTTGTGGCGGCGACTGCGGGGGACGATTACCAGCTTCTGTTCGCCGCCGCGCCCGACGTCGTGCTCCCCTGTGCGGCGACCCGCGTGGGGTGGTTCGCGTCCGGTACCGGACTGACGCTGGTCGACGCGGGCGAGGCGGTTCCGCTCCCCGGCAATCTCGGCTTCCAGCACAACGCGTAAGCGCCACGCGTGCTTGCCAACCCATCCTCCACCTGTAGGATACCACACAAGAGCGGGGACGAGACCGCGTGTCGCGATCCTTGCCGGACTTCAGGAAAGGAACAGCATGACGATCGTCTATGCCGCCATCATCTGTGGCCTGATCGCCGTCGCCTACGGCGCGATCACCAGCCAGCAGGTGCTCCGCGCGCCCGCGGGCAACGAAAAGATGCAGGATATCGCCGCCGCGATCCAGGAGGGGGCGAAGGCCTATCTCGGGCGGCAATATCGCACGATCGCGATTGTCGGCGTCATCGTCCTGCTGCTGGTGTGGGTGTTCCTCGACGGGATGCGCACCCCCGTCTCGGCGCTGAGCTTCGCGCTGGGGGCGGTGCTGTCGGGCGTGGCGGGCTATGTCGGGATGAACATCTCGGTCCGCGCCAACGTGCGGACCGCCGAGGCCGCGCGGACGTCGCTCCAGGGCGGGCTGACGATGGCGTTCCGCTCGGGTGCGGTGACGGGGTTGCTCGTCGCGGGGCTCGGGTTGCTCTCGATCTCGGGGACGTTCCTGTATCTCGCGGGACCGAACGGTGCCGACGCGGGTGCGCCGGTGGTGGTCAAGGCGCTGACCGCGCTGGCGTTCGGCGCATCGCTCATCTCGATCTTCGCGCGATTGGGTGGCGGCATCTTTACGAAGGCGGCGGACGTCGGCGCGGATCTGGTCGGCAAGGTCGAGGCGGGAATCCCCGAGGACGACCCGCGTAACCCCGCCACCATTGCGGACAATGTCGGCGATAACGTCGGCGATTGCGCGGGCATGGCGGCGGATTTGTTCGAGACCTATGTCGTCACGATCGGCGTGACGATGATCTCGGTCGCGCTCGCGCTCAAGAATGCGGACCATTTGCTCAATGTGATGACGCTGCCGCTGATCGTCGGCGGGGTGTGTATCCTGACCTCGATTCTCGGTACCTATGCGGTACGGCTCGGCAAGGGCACGATCATGGGCGCGCTGTACAAGGGGTTCTGGCTGAGCGTCGGGCTGTCGATCCCGGCGATCTACCTTGTCACGCGCTATACGCTCGGCGACATGGATGCGCGGATCGGGGGCAATGCGTTTCTGGATGGCGCGAGCCCCGAGGCGATCGCGGGTGTGGCCGCCGCGAGCTTCACCGGGATGCAATTGTTCTGGTGCATGATGATCGGGCTGGCGGTCACCGGCCTGTTGGTGTGGATCACCGAATATTACACGGGCACCAACTTCCGCCCGGTCCGCTCGATCGCCAAGGCGTCCGAGACGGGGCACGGGACCAACGTGATCCAGGGGCTTGCGATCAGCCTCGAATCGACCGCGCTGCCGACGCTCGTCATCGTCGTCGCGGTGATCGCGGCGTATCAATTGGCGGGGGTGATCGGGATCGCCTTCGCCGCGACCGCGATGCTCGCGCAGGCGGGGATGGTGGTTGCGCTCGACGCTTACGGGCCGGTGACCGACAATGCGGGCGGGATCGCCGAGATGGCGGGGCTGCCCGACGACGTGCGGCATCGCACCGACGCGCTGGACGCGGTCGGCAATACCACCAAGGCGGTGACCAAGGGCTATGCGATCGGGTCGGCGGCTTTGGCTGCGCTGGTGTTGTTCAATGCCTATACGTCCGATCTGGCGCGCGATTTCCCGACGCTCACGGTCAATTTCGCTTTGTCCAACCCGTACGTCATCGTCGGACTGCTGCTCGGCGCGTTGCTGCCGTATCTGTTCGGCGCGATGGGGATGACCGCGGTCGGGCGTGCGGCGGGCGCTGTCGTCGAGGAAGTCCGCGCGCAGTTCCGCGACAATCCGGGGATCATGCTCGGCACCAGCCGGCCCGATTATGCGCGGACGGTCGATCTCGTGACGCGCGCGGCGATTCGCGAGATGATCGTGCCGTCGCTGCTCCCGGTGCTGTCACCGATCCTGGTGTATTTCGTGATCACCTTCGTCGCGGGGCAGGCCGAGGGGTTTGCGGCGCTTGGGGCGATGTTGCTGGGGGTGATCGTGTCGGGGTTGTTCGTTGCGATCTCGATGACCTCGGGTGGGGGCGCGTGGGACAATGCCAAGAAGTTCATCGAGGATGGGAATTATGGTGGCAAGGGGTCCGAGGCGCACAAGGCGGCGGTGACGGGGGATACGGTGGGGGATCCGTACAAGGATACGGCGGGGCCTGCGGTCAATCCGATGATCAAGATTACCAACATCGTGGCGTTGCTGCTGCTTGCGGCGCTCGCGGCGGGGTGAGGGGGGAGCGGGTAGCCCCGCGTCTCCACCCCGGCAAAAGCGAACCCTCTGCGGAATTGGGCTCACGAGCTTTCCACTTGCTGCTTTCCCGCGAAAGCGGGAATCCAGTGCCGAGCAAGTCAACGTCTTATGGCTTGTGCGACTCCTGGACTCCCGCCTTCGCGGGAGAACAATTATGGTTTCGCGGAGGCCATGCTTTTGCCGGGGGTGGCACCGTTTGATAGTGAATCCCGTCTTTCCGAAGCACGTTTCCAAGGACCAAGTGATGCCCGACCCCATGATCCAGACCGAACGGCGCGGCGACGTGCTGATCGTCACGCTCAACCGCCCCGACCGGCTCAACGCCGCGCCGCCGCAGATGTTCGACGACCTGCGCGACGCGCTCGCCACGCTCGACGGCGCGCGTGCGGTGCTGATCGCGGCAGCGGGGCGGGGGTTCTGCTCGGGGGCGGACGTCGGCGGCGGGGCGCTCGGCAGCGACAACCCGGGCAACAGCACCTTCAAGGCGCTGACCGAGGCGTATAACCCGACGATCGCGGCGATCGCGGACCTGTCCGTTCCCGTCGTCAGCGCGGTGCGTGGGCCTGCCGCGGGGATCGGGTGCAGCCTCGCGCTCGCCGCCGACTTCTGCGTCGCGAGCGAGACCGCCTATTTCCTCCAGGCGTTCGTCAACATCGGTCTCGTTCCCGATGGCGGTGCATCGTGGATGCTCCCGCGCCTCATTGGCCGGGCGCGCGCGACCGAGATGATGCTGCTTGGCGAGCGCGTTCCCGCCGCCAAGGCGCTCGACTGGGGGATGATCCACAAGGTCGTCGCCGACGACTCGCTCGATGCGGAAGCGATCGCGTTGGCGGAACGGCTCGCCGCCGGGCCGACCGTCGCGATGGGGCTGATCCGCCGCCAGATCCGCCATGCCTATGAGGCGGATTACGCCGCCGCCATGCTGCAGGAGGCGGAGAACCAGCGGCACGTTCGCGGCACCGCCGATTCGATGGAAGGCGGCATGGCCTTCTTGCAGAAACGAAAGCCACAGTTCACAGGAACCTGATGGTAGAGATTGAAACCAATACGGGTGAGGACGCCGGGAGCACGCCGGCCCCACGCGATCTTCCCGAGCCGAGCACGCGTCCGACGCTGGATGCCTGGGCCGCCGCCGCCGCCAAGGAGGTCAAGGGCAGGGACCTGACCTGGCACACCCCCGAAGGGATTGACGTCAAGCCGCTCTATACCGCGGCGGACGTGGCGGACATCGACCCCGGCCTCCCCGGTTTTGCGCCGTTCACGCGCGGCGTGCGCGCGTCGATGTATGCGGGGCGGCCGTGGACGATCCGGCAGTACGCGGGGTTCTCGACTGCGGAAGCGTCCAACGCCTTCTACCGGCGCAATCTTGCGGCGGGGCAGAAGGGCCTGTCGGTCGCGTTCGATCTCGCGACCCACCGCGGTTACGACAGCGATCATCCGCGCGTGACCGGCGATGTCGGCAAGGCAGGCGTGGCGATCGATACGATCGACGACATGAAGATCCTGTTCGACGGGATCCCGCTCGACAAGATGTCGGTCAGCATGACGATGAACGGCGCGGTCATCCCGATCCTCGCCTTCTTCATCGTCGCGGGCGAGGAGCAGGGGGTGCCACAGCATCTGCTCGACGGGACGATCCAGAACGACATCCTCAAGGAGTTCATGGTCCGCAACACCTATATCTACCCGCCTAAGCCTTCGATGCGGATCATCTCGGACATCATCGGGTACACCTCGGCGCACATGCCGAAGTTCAACAGCATCTCGATTTCCGGCTATCATATGCAGGAAGCGGGGGCGACGCAGCTGCAGGAGCTGGCGTTCACGATCGCGGACGGGCGCGAGTACGCCAAAGCGGCGATGGCGTCCGGGCTCGATCTTGATGCGTTCGCGGGGCGGCTGAGCTTCTTCTTCGCGATCGGCATGAACTTCTTCATGGAAATTGCGAAGCTGCGCGCTGCGCGGAAACTGTGGCACCGCGTGATGACTGATCTCGGTGCGAAGGACGAGCGGTCCAAGATGCTGCGGACGCATTGCCAGACGAGCGGCGTGTCGCTGACCGAGCAGGACCCGTATAACAATGTGATCCGCACCACGGTCGAGGCGATGGCGGCGATGCTGGGGGGGACGCAAAGTCTCCACACCAACGCGCTCGACGAGGCGATCGCGCTGCCGACCGATTTCTCGGCACGGATCGCGCGCAACACGCAGATCGTGCTCCAGGAAGAGACGGGGATGACCAAGGTCGTCGATCCGTTGGGCGGCAGCTATTACATCGAGAGCCTGACCGAGGAGCTCGTCGACAAGGCGTGGGAGATCATCCAGCGCGTCGAGGCCGAGGGCGGGATGGCGCAGGCGGTCGCGGCGGGCTGGCCCAAGGCGATGATCGAAGAGGCGTCTGCCGGCCGCGCGGCGCGAGTCGACAAGGGCGAGGATGTGATCGTCGGCGTCAACAAGTATAAGCTCGCCGAGCAGGACCCGATCGACATTCTCGACGTCGACAATGTCGCGGTGCGCGAGGCGCAAATCGCGCGGATCGCGCGGTCGAAGGCCGGGCGGGACGAGGCGAAGTGCCAGACGGCGTTGGACGCGTTGCGCGAGGGTGCGCGCAAATCCTCCCCCGCCATGGCGGGGGAGGGGGACCGTGAGCATTCAGCGAACGGTGGAGGGGGCGATCCGGGCGCAGCGCCTGCGGCAGAACCCCTCCACCACCCGGCTGAAGAAGCCGGGCGGTCCCCCTCCCCCGTTGGGGGAGGAATGGAAACGAATCTCCTCGCGCTCGCGGTCGAGTGTGCGCGGCAGCGCGCCACTCTCGGCGAGATTTCCTCCGCGATGGAGGATGTGTTCGGACGCTATGATACCGTGCCGACGCCGGTGTCGGGCATCTACGGCGGCGCGCATGAGTTCGACGCAGCGTGGCAGGGGCTGAAGGAAGGCGTCGTTTCTCTGGAAACGCGCAACGGGCGCAAGCCCCGGATGCTCGTCGCCAAGATGGGGCAGGACGGGCATGACCGTGGTGCAAACCTCGTGTCGTCCGCGTTCGGCGATCTCGGGTTCGAGGTGGTGCCGGGGCCGTTGTTCCAGACGCCCGCCGAAGCCGCTGAACTCGCGATCGCACGCGATGTCGACGTGGTCGGCGCGTCGTCGCTCGCGGCGGGGCACAAGACGCTGATCCCCGAGCTGATCGGGCATTTGCGCGAGGCCGGGCGCGGCGACATCAAGGTGATCGCTGGCGGGGTGATCCCCGCGCAGGATTATCAGACGCTGCGCGATGCTGGCGTGCAGGGGATTTTCGGGCCCGGGACCAATCTGGTCGAGGCGGCGGGCGAAGTGCTGCGATTGCTCGGGCATAATATGCCCCCGGTTGAGGGAAATGTGGAATGACTGAAGGACTAACCGCCGTGCAAAGCCCCTCCCCTTCAGGGGAGGGGTTGGGGTGGGGCCGTGCAGCGGACTCAACCGACGTCGGGCTCGGTGAGACTTCCCCCACCCCCATCCCCTCCCCTGAAGGGGAGGGGCGCGTACGGAACGACTGGACGCGCCAGGAAATCGCCGCCTTGTTCGATCTTCCGTTCGACGAACTGATGTTCCGCGCGCAGACCACGCACCGCGCGCATCACGCCGCGGGGCAGGTGCAGCTGTGCACGCTCCTCTCGATCAAGACCGGCGGCTGCCCCGAGGATTGCGGCTATTGCAACCAGTCCGCCAGCGCCGACACCGAGCTGAAGGCCTCCAAGCTGATGGACGTCCGCGCGGTGCTGCAATCCGCCGCGCAGGCGCGCGATGCGGGGTCGCAGCGGTTCTGCATGGGCGCGGCGTGGCGCAACCCCAAGGACAAGGACATGCCCGCGATCATCGAGATGGTGCAGGGCGTCCGCCAGATGGGGATGGAGACCTGCATGACGCTCGGGATGCTCGCGCCGCATCAGGCCAGGCAGCTCGCCGACGCCGGGCTCGATTATTACAACCACAACATCGATACCTCGCCGGAGAAATACGCCGAGGTCATCACCACGCGGACCTTCCAGGACCGGCTCGATACGCTCGAGCACGTGCGCGAGGCGGGGATCAACGTGTGCTGCGGCGGGATCGTCGGGATGGGCGAGACGCGCGGCGACCGCGTCGGCTTCATCCATGCGCTCGCCACTTTGCCGCGCCACCCGGAGAGCGTGCCGGTCAATGCGCTGGTGCCGGTCAAGGGCACGGTGCTCGGCAACATGCTGGCGGATACGCCGCTTGCCGCGATCGACGAGATCGAGTTCGTCCGCACCGTCGCGGTCGCGCGGATCACGATGCCGTTGAGCATGGTGCGGCTGTCCGCGGGGCGCGAGAGCATGTCCGAGGCGACGCAGGCCTTGTGCTTCATGGCGGGCGCGAATTCGATTTTCACCGGCGACAAGCTGCTGACCACGGGCAATGCCGGGGACGATAAGGACGCCGCGCTGCTGGCCAAGCTCGGGCTGGTCCCGATGGTCGGCGAGGAACCGATGCGGAAGGAAAAGACATGCTGCTGATCGCGCTGCTGGTCGCTGCGGCGGCCCCGGTCCAGACCCAGGCGGATATGAACCGCACTGCCGGGTCGAGCTACACGGCCGCCGATGCCGCGATGGCCGCGCAGTGGAAGCGGAGCTATGCGTACATGAAGGGTCGTGACGCGCAGGACACGTCGCGCGGCGGCGGGTTCGGCTATGCGGCGGCGCTGCTCGAGAGCCAGCGCGCGTGGCTCAAGTTCCGTGATACGCAGTGCGTGATCGAGGGCGGGCAATATGCGGGCGGGTCGGCGCAGGGCATGACGACGGCGTCTTGCCGGACGAGCCTGACGCGGGCGCGGACGGCGCAACTCAAGTCGATGATCTGGTACCAATAACGATCAGTCCGCACCCGGCATCCGGTCGGGGAGACGGCACACTCTAGGGCGAGCGATGTTCAAGAAAATCCTGGTCGCGAACCGCGGCGAAATTGCCTGCCGCGTGATGCGGACCGCGAAGAAGATGGGGATCGCGACGGTCGCGGTCTATTCCGACGCGGACGCGCGCGCGCCGCATGTGCTGATGGCGGACGAAAGCGTCCGGCTCGGGCCGCCGCCTGCAGGGGAGAGCTATCTGCTCGCCGACCTGATCCTGCTCGCGGCCAAGGAGACGGGCGCGGACTGTATCCATCCCGGCTACGGCTTCCTGTCCGAGCGCGAGAGCTTCGCGCGCGCCTGCGCCGACGCGGGGATCGCGTTCGTCGGGCCGCCCCCGAAAGCGATCGCCGCAATGGGGGACAAGATCGAGTCCAAGAAGCTCGCCAAGGCCGCGGGCGTCAACGTCGTTCCCGGATTCCTTGGCGAGATCGCGGATACCGAGGACGCGGTGCGGATCGCGAGCGGCATCGGGTATCCGGTGATGATGAAGGCGAGCGCGGGCGGCGGCGGCAAGGGGATGCGCCTCGCTTACTCCGAGCAGGACGTGCGCGAGGGGTTCGAGGCGACCAAGCGCGAGGGGCTGGCGTCGTTCGGCGACGACCGCGTGTTCATCGAGAAGTTCATTGAAAGCCCGCGCCATATCGAGATCCAGGTGATGGGGGATCAGCACGGCACCATCGTTTATCTCGGCGAGCGCGAATGCTCGATCCAGCGGCGGCACCAGAAGGTGGTCGAGGAAGCGCCGTCGCCGTTCGTGACGCCCAAGATGCGGAAAGCGATGGGGGAGCAGGCGGTCGCCTTGGCGCGCGCGGTCGGGTATTTTTCGGCGGGGACGGTCGAGCTGATCGTCTCGGGTGCGGATACGACGGGGGAGGGGTTCTACTTCCTCGAGATGAACACGCGGCTTCAGGTCGAGCATCCGGTGACCGAGGCGGTGACCGGGCTGGATCTGGTCGAGCTGATGATTCGGGTTGCTTACGGTGAAGCTCTGCCGTTTGGGCAGGATGATGTGGTGCTCAAGGGGTGGGCGATCGAGAACCGGGTTTATGCGGAGGATCCGTATCGCGGGTTCTTGCCGAGCACCGGGCGATTGGTGCGGTATCAGCCGCCGGAGAGTGTGGGGACGCCGTACACTTCTCTTAGCCCCTCCCCTTCAGGGGAGGGGTTGGGGTGGGGCCGTGCAGCGGACTCAACCGATGTTGCTCTCGGTGAGACCGCCCCCACCCCCTACCCCTCCCCTGAAGGGGAGGGGCAAGAAGAAAAAGGGGCCTTCCTTTCCTCCCCTGAAGGGGAGGGGCAAGAAGAAGTAGCTTACGTCCGTGTCGACGATGGCGTCCGCGAAGGCGGTGAGGTCAGCATCTTCTACGATCCGATGATCGCGAAGCTGATCACCTGGGCCCCCACCCGCGAGGAAGCGATCGACGAGCAGATCGCCGCGCTCGACGCGTTCGAGATCACTGGCCCCGGCAACAACATCGACTTCCTCTCCGCACTGATGCAGCACCCGCGCTTCCGCTCGGGCAACATCACCACTGGCTTCATCGCCGAGGAATATCCCGACGGCTTCCACGGTGCTCCGGCATCGCCCGAGCTGATCCGCGACTTGTCCGCGATCGCCGCCTTCGCCGCGACCGCCGAGGCGGATCGCGCGCGCCGGATCGATGGCCAGCTCGGCAAGCGGTTGCGTCCGCCAGCGCAATGGTCGGTCAGGATCGGCGATGCCACGCATGTCGTCGATATCTCGACCGATGGCGTCATCGTGGATGGCGAGGACCTCGACATCGGGCTGGAATATACCCCCGGCGACCGGATGGTCCACGCCGAGATCGACGACGCCGACCTCAGCGTGAAGATCGTCCGCACCCGCGGTGGGTTCCGCCTGACCACGCGCGGCGCGAGCCATGACGCGCGCGTGCTCCCCGCGCATGTCGCGCCTTACGCGCAGCATCTGATCGACAAGGTCCCGCCCGATCTCTCGAAGTTCCTGCTGTGCCCGATGCCGGGCCTGCTGATGCGGCTCGACGTCGGCGTCGGCGACAAGGTCGAGGCGGGGCAGCCGCTCGCGGTGGTCGAGGCGATGAAGATGGAGAACATCCTGCGCGCCGAAAAGGCCGGCACGGTCAAGGCGGTCAACGCCAGGACCGGGGATAGTCTCGCGGTCGATGCAATCATTCTTGAAATGGAATAACCCGCGATTGCACCTTTGCAAAAGCTTGTAACAAGAAATCGGTGGACCGCGCGCGGTGTGTTAGCCACATAGAGGCGATGCGTCACCGCCCGATCCTGTCGTTCGCCCTGACGTTCCCGCTGGTCGCCTGCACCGTTGGACCGAATTACCATCCCGCTACGCCAGCCGCGCTTGGCGTGCCGGATGCCTATTCGGTGCCGCTCCCGGCGCAGGCGCGCGGCGATCTCACGGCCTGGTGGACGCGGTTCGACGACCCGCTGCTGACCAGCGTGGTCGAGCGTGCGCGCGCCAACAACCTCGATATCGCGCAAGCGCTCGCGCGGTTGCGGCAGGCGCGCGAGGCCCTGGTCCAGTCGCGCGCGCAGCTGCTGCCGACGCTCAGCGGCTCGGCCGGCTATACCCGCTCGCAAAGCATCGTTGGCGGGACGACGACGTTGCCGGGCGGTGCGACGATCGTGACCGGGCGCGGATCGGGGGATACGTTATCGCTCGGGCTCGACGTGCAATATCAGGTCGGGCTGTTCGGCGAGATCCGCCGCACGATCGAATCGTCGCGCGCGCAATATGAGACGTCGGGCTACGATCTGGCGACGGTGCTCCTTTCGACCGAGGCGGAGGCGGCACGCAACTACATGCTCGCGCGGCTCTACCAGGCGCAGCTTGCCAATGCGCGCGCGTCGTTGCGGGTGCAGGACGACAATCTCGAGATCGCGGGATTCCGTGTGCAGGCCGGGCTGGTCTCCTCGCTCGATGTCGAACAGGCGCGCTCGCAGCGGGCCAGCACCGCAGCGACGATCCCGACGATCGAACAGAATTACAACGCCGCGGTCTCGCGGATCGGTGTGCTGACCGGGCAGGCTCCCGGAGCGCTCAAGGGGGAGCTTGCGGCAACACGACCGATTCCCGCCGGGCCCGACAGCGTCGCGATCGGCGTGCCGCTCGATACGCTGCGCCAGCGCCCCGATGTCCGGGCGGCCGAGCGCCAGCTCGCCGCGACGACCGCGCAGATCGGTGTGGCCAAGGCGCAACTCTATCCAGCGCTCGCGATCAGCGGCAGCCTGTCGACCGATGCGTCCAAGCTCGGCAGCCTGTTCCAGACCATCGCGGGGCAGGTGTTTGCCGGTTTGACGCAGGCGATCTTCAACGGCGGTCGATTGCGGGCGCAGGTGCGCAGCAACGAAGCCGCCGCCGATGGTGCATTCGCGGCCTACAAGTCGACCGTCCTGCAGGGACTGGAGGATGTCGAGAATGCGGTCGTGGCGCTCGATTCCGCCAAGCGGCGTGCCGAGCAATTCGCGATCGCGCTCGATGCGGCGAACAACAGCGCGATCCTTTCGCGCACCCAGTATCGCGCGGGGCTGACCGACTTCGTCACGTTGAACACCACCGAAACCAGCCTGCTCAATGCACGCAACGGTCTGAGCCAGGCGCAGTCGGACCGGGCGACCGCGTTGGTGCAATTGTTCCTCGCGCTGGGCGGCGGGTGGGACAGCACTGCCGATCCGACCGCTGTGATCGCCGCGCCCGCGTCAAACCCCATCGTCCGCCAGGAACGCTAAATGGCCAGCACGCCCCCGACCTCTGTTCCCGCCAATACCGATCTGGACGCCTTTCTGGGCGCCAAGCCTGTCCCGGCATGGCGGCGCTGGGCGAAGTGGGTGCTTGTCGCAGTCGGCGTGCTGTTGTTGCTCCTGCTGTTGAAGAGCTGTTTCGCCGGGTCGGACAAGCCGGACTATGCAACGGCGGCGGTAGAGCGCGGCGCGCTTTCGGTCAGCGTTTCGGCGACCGGCAAGCTGCAGCCGACCAACCAGGTCCAGGTCGGCTCGGAACTGTCCGGCCTCGTCACCAAGGTCGTGGTCGACGTCAACGATCGCGTGACCAAGAACCAGCCGCTTGCGCTGGTCGATCCGTCGCGCTTTCAGGACGCGGTCAACCAGAGCCAGGCGGCGCTCGATGCGGCAGTCGCGACGGTGGCGCAGAATCAGGCGACGCTCGCGCAGGCCAATGCGACACTCGCGCGCTACCAAGAGGTAAGCCGCCTGTCGGGCGGTCGTGTTCCCGCCAAGACCGAGCTCGACCAGGCACGCGCCGACCGGGACCGCGGCATTGCGAATGTGCGCGCGGCGCAGGCCAACGTGGTTTCGGCGCGCGCAACGTTGTCGTCGAATGCGACGCAGCTGGTGAAGACCGTGGTCCGTTCCCCGGTCAACGGTGTCGTCCTCGCGCGTCAGATCGAGCCGGGTCAGACCGTCGCGGCGTCGTTCAGCACGCCGACCCTGTTCGTGATCGCGGAGGACCTCAGCCGGATGAAACTCGCGGTCGCGATCGACGAGGCCGACGTCGGCTCGGTGAAGGAAGGGCAGAGCGCGACCTTCACGGTCGACGCGTTCCCGGGCAAGACATTCCCCGCCGCGATCACGCGGGTCGATCTGGGGTCGAACCTCAGTGCGTCGACCACGGCGTCAACCAGCGCGACGACGACCACTACCGCGGGGCAGGTCGTGTCCTACAGCGCCACGCTTTCGGTCGCCAACTCCGGGCTGCAGCTGCGCCCGGGCATGACCGCGACCGCCGACATTGTCACCACGGCAAAGCCCAATGTCCTGCTCGTCCCCAACGCAGCGCTGCGCTTCAAGCCGGTGGATACGACCGCGACCGCGAACAAGGGGATCGCGGGCGCGCTCGTTCCCGGACGGCCGCGGCGGGGTGGCGCGGGCAGCGGGAAGGGCGAGACGGTCAAGCGCGGGGGATCGCAGACCGTCTACACGCTCGGAGCGGAGGGGACCGCGCAACCCGTCGCGATCACCACCGGCGAAAGCAACGGGACGATGACCGAAGTGATCGGCGGTGCGCTCAAGCCTGGCGACAAGGTCATCACCGGGCAACTCGCGAAGGGTTCGTCCGGTGCGGCAGCAGGCTCCGGCAGCGGCGGGGGGCAACGGCGGCGATCGGGCGGGCAGGGCGGTGGCCAGTAACCCCGCGCCCCTGCCGCTTCACGGGGCGGTGCCGGGGCTCCCGATCATCTCGCTGCGCAGCGTCACCAAGAGCTATGGCGAAGGCGCGACCGCGTTCCTCGCGCTCAAGGGGATCGACCTCGACATCACGCAGGGCGATTTCGTCGCGGTGATGGGCGCGAGCGGATCGGGCAAGTCGACCACGATGAACATTCTCGGCTGTCTCGACGTGCCGACCGGCGGCACGTTCGCGTTCAAGGGCGTCCATGTCGAATCGCTCGATCGCGACCAGCGCGCACTGTTGCGGCGCAAGTATCTCGGCTTCGTGTTCCAGGGGTTCAACTTGCTCGCGCGCACGACCGCACTCGAGAATGTCGAGCTGCCGTTGCTGTATCGCGGCGACGCGAAGGGCGCGCGGCGGGCGGCGGCGATGGCGGCGCTGGATAAGGTGGGGCTGGCGAACTGGTGGGACCATACGCCCGCCGAACTGTCGGGCGGGCAGCAGCAGCGCGTCGCGATCGCGCGCGCGATCGTCACCAGCCCGGCGGTTTTGCTTGCGGACGAGCCGACGGGAAATCTGGATTCGGAACGCTCGGTCGAGATCATGGAATTGCTGTCGGGGTTGAACCGCGACAGCGGGATCACGGTGATCATGGTGACGCACGAACCTGACATGGCGGCGTTCGCGCGGACGATCGTACATTTCAAGGACGGGCTTGTCGAGCGGATCGACACGCAGCATCACCAGGGCGAGGTGGCGTCGTGACGCGCGTAACCCAAAAGCCCCTCCCCTTCAGGGGAGGGGTTGGGGGTGGGGCCGTGCCTCGCAGAGAGCTTACTTCTGCTGCACGCCCCCACCCCAGCCCAGTGTCGGGTGAAGGATGCCCCGCATCCTTCAGGCCATGCCGGGGGCATGGCCGACCCGACACTCCTGAAGGGGAGGGGCTAGAGTAATGCTGGGCACGACCCTCCTCCTCGCGCTGCGCTCGATCGCGCGGCACAAGCTGCGCTCGTTTCTCACCACGCTCGGGATCATTATCGGCGTCGCCGCCGTCGTGACGATGGTTACGCTCGGCAAGGCGACCACCGCTGCGGTGCAGAAGTCGATCTCCTCGCTCGGCACCAACATCCTCCAGGTCCGCCCTGGGCAGGGTTTCGGGCGCGGCGGTGGGGGCCCGCGTCCGCCCGACTTCAAGCCGCAGGACGCGATCGCGATCCGCGACCAGATCGCGGGCGTCACCGCCGTCGCCGCACAGGCGGGCACCACCGCGACCGCGATCTACGAGGGCGCCAACTGGTCGACCACGCTCAACGGCACGACCAACGCCTATTTCCAGGTTCAGCCGTGGCCGCTGACCGAGGGCCGCTATTTCACGCCCGCCGAAGAAGGCGCGGGCAAATCGGTCTGCATCATCGGCAATACGGTCAACACGAACCTGTATCGCGGCGGATCCCCGCTCGGCACGCGGATGCGGATCGGCGGAATCTCGTGCGACGTGATCGGGCGACTGTCGGCACGCGGACAGGCCGGCTTTGGCGGCGATCAGGACGATGTCGTGATCATGCCGTTGAAGGCTGTGCAACGTCGTTTCACCGGTTCGACCGACCTCAAGCTGATGCTGGTGGGCGTCGATCAGGCCTATTCGAGCGCAGCGGTGCAATCCTCGATCGAGGACCTGCTGCGCGAACGCCGCAACATCAACGGCGGCAAGGACGATGACTTCAACATCTTCGACACCGCCCAGATTTCGGCAACGCTGACCCAGTCGACCACGCTATTGACGGGGATCGTCACCGCAGTGGCGGCGATCAGCCTGATCGTCGGGGGGATCGGGATCATGAACATCATGCTCGTCTCGGTGACCGAGCGGACACGCGAGATCGGCATTCGCCTGGCGATCGGCGCGGTCGCGCGGGAGGTGTTGCTCCAGTTTCTCGTCGAGGCCATCGCCTTGTCGATGCTGGGCGGGCTGATCGGGCTGGTGGTCGCGCAGATGGCGGTGTTGTCGCTCGCGGGGGTGATGAAGGTCGACTATCTGTTCGATCCGCAGATCAACATGATCGCCTTTGCGATCTCGGCGGTGATCGGCGTCGTCTTCGGCTATTTCCCGGCCCGCCGTGCCGCCGCGCTCAACCCGATCGACGCGCTGCGCCACGAATAGTCGCGCGCAGCGCAATAACATCTACTTCTACCTTCGTGGCTTTGTGCCTTTGTGCGAGTCCATCTTCTTCTGAAGAAGGCAGAATGGAATCGCACGAAGCCACAAAGCCACGAAGAGAAGAAGGGGTTTGTAGGACGCTTGCGCGTCGGTGCGTAGGCGGGCAGGAGCGGGACCATGACCAGCTGGAAATTGAGCCTTCCCTGCACTCGCGCCGAGGCCGAGGCGATCGACGCCGGCGAGGATATTGCCGAAGGCGTCGTGCTGATGACGACCGAGCTTTATGAGGACGACCGGGAGCATTGGCGCCTCGACGCCTATCTCGAGGCGGAGCCCGCCCCGGAGACGATCGCGCTGATCCACGCTCTGGTGCCGAGCGCGACCAGCGTGTCACCCCAGGTGGAGATGCTTGCGGACGAGGATTGGGTCACGCTCAGCCAGCAGGGGCTGGAGCCGATCGCCGAAGGGCGGTTCCTCGTGCACACCAGTGCGCATCCCGTCCACGTGCCAGCCGGTGGTCGCGCCTTTCTGATTGAGGCCGGGCAGGCATTTGGGACGGGGCACCATGCGACCACTTCGGGGTGTCTCGCGATGCTCGACCGCATGGCGGATGCACGATTCACCCGTGCGATCGACATCGGCACGGGGACTGGCCTGCTTGCCTTTGCGGCGCGGCATCTTTGGCCCGACGCCGAGATCCTCGCGACCGACATCGATCCGCGCGCGATCGTCGTGACCCGCGAGAATGCCGACGTGAACGGCGTCGCTGCGGTCGATCTCATCGTCGCGGACGGGACGCTGGACGATGCGATCACCGCGCGCGCGCCCTATGATTTGGTGATCGCCAATATCCTGGCGGGGCCGCTGGTCTCGATGGCACCCGAAATTGCCGCGATCGCGGCCCCACGGGCGACGATCGTGCTGGCCGGACTGCTCGATACGCAGCGCGCCGATGTCGTCGCGGCCTTTGAACGGTGTGGTTGCGTGCTCACCGAGATCGATCGTCGCGGCGACTGGACGATTCTGCGGTTGACCGCGGCAGCGCAGCGCTATGTCCCGACCCAGCCGATCGACCCCAAGGGGCGCGACGGCTGGGCGCTGGACCTGTGACCTTCAGCCCAGCACTTCGCTGATCAGTTGCCTGGGGCTGACGTCGGTAAAGTTCGCCACGTCGGCGAAGATCTCCTGCGCATGCGGGCCGCTCATCGCCTGCTGCACCGCCGCCATCGACGCGAACGACAGTTCCGCGATGATCGCGAAAGCAGGTGCGCCGCCATCCGGTCCCGGCACACCCTTGAGCACGCGCGTACCGGTCAGTTCCTGCGACCACCGGTCGCGCACCATCGGCATGTGCTGGGTAAGATAATAGTCTTGGTCGAAGCGATCGGGCTTTTCGTACAGGATGCTGACGATGATCACGATGGATTCCTTTCGAGAACGTCTACCGCTTGCACAACGCATAGGCCTGGGTTCCGTTCGTGATCATCCTGTCCTGCGGCAAGACATCGGCCACCGGCACGTCGGGAACGCTTGCCAGCTCCTGGTATAGCGGGCCGAAATCGGTTTCCACCGTGACGCGGAGCAACTCCTCCAGGCTGGGGATCACGAAATAGTTCTGCTGGAAATCGTCGATGCGATATTCGGTCCGCATCACGCGCTTCAGATCGAAGGCGATGCGGTTGGGACTGGCATCGTCGAGCGCGAAGCGGCTCTCGGCGAAGCTCGACACGATGCCGGCCCCGTAGATGCGCAGGCCCTCCGGCTCGGCGATCAGGCCAAACTCCACCGTATACCAATAGAGTCGGCCGAGATATTTCAGCGCGTCCAACCCCTGTGCGCGCTGCCCGCCGCGGCCATAGGCGGCCAGATAATCGGCGAAGACCGGATCGGCGAGCATCGGCACATGGCCGAACACGTCGTGGAAGACGTCGGGCTCCTGAAGGTAATCGAGCTGGTCCGCGCGGCGGATGAAATTGCCGGCCACGAAGCGGCGATTCGCCATATGGTCGAAAAAGACGTCGTCGGGTACCAGACCGGGGACGGCCACCACTTGCCAGCCGGTCAGCTTCATCAGGCGTTCGGACAATTCCTCGAAATCGGGAATCCCGGGTTTGGACAGCTTCAGTACATCAAGACCCCGTAGATAGGCGTCCGATGCCCGGCCGGGGAGCAGTTTCGCTTGCCGTTCGAACAGCGTGTCCCAGACGCGATGTTCTTCCGCCGTGAAATGCGCCCAGTTTTGCGGGATCGTCCAGTCGGCGTTGGCGCCTTCGGGAGGGGCGTCGAGAACATGCGTATCTTCGGTCATGGAACGTCCCTATCATAGCGCCCGCCGGGGATGAAACAGGAAGCGAATGCCACAAGTAATCCATTCAATCGGCACGGGACTTTTCGTCGTCATGCTCGCCTTGGCGGGCTATGGTGCGGCAGGGATGGTCGGCGGCGCGGTCCCGGCCAATACCGGGTGGACCGCGCCAGTGGACGGCGTGCGGATTCTGGTCGAGAGCAATGGCGTCCATACCGGACTGGTGCTGCCGAAAGTGGCGGCCGGAGTCGACTGGCGCGCGCTTGCGCGGGCGGAAGATCTCGCTGACCCGCGCTATGCCGGTTATGACCACGTCGCGATCGGATGGGGAGACCGCCGGTTCTACGTGGAAACACCCACATGGCGCGACGTCCGGCCGGCCACCGTGGCGGCAGCGGCGCTCGGAAGTGGGCAGACCGTGCTGCACGTCGAGCATATCGCGCTGCCATCGCCGGGTGATCAGGCGCGCGTGGTGACGCTGCGTCCCGCGGAATACCGGCGGCTCGCCGCCTTCGTCCGGGGCAGTTTCGGCCCACGTGGCTGGCACCGCACCGGTTATGGCATGGATGACGCGTTTTACGCGGCGACCGGTCGCTATGATGCGCTGCGTACCTGCAACAGCTGGACCGGGGACGCCCTGCGCGCGGCGGGCGTCAGGATCGGCGCGTGGACCCCGTTTCCGGTGACCGTACTCGGCTGGTTCGCGGCATGAGGCCCCCGTCGCGTCTGTTGTGGGCGGCGGAACTGCCGCGTGCCGCCTTTGGCCTCGCGTCGCTGCTGGGCGCGCAGGGAAAGCTCGCCAAGGCACCGCGCGGCGACGGGCGGCCGATCCTGTTGCTGCCCGGGCTGATCAACAGCGATCGCTCGCTCGTCGTGCTGCGACGCTATCTGAACCAGCTCGGCTATCGTGCCGAAGGGTGGGGCCTGGGCCGTAATTTCGGGGTTCGCGCGATCGGCAACGAAGGCGCGCTGCTGCTCGATCGGGTCCGTGCGCTGCATGCCGAAACCGGGGAACGCGTCACGCTGATCGGGGTCAGTCTTGGCGGGATCATGGCACGGTATGCGGCGCACCGCCTGCCCGACATGGTGCGCGAGGTCGTCACGATCAGCTCGCCGTTCGCCGGGTCGCCGCGCGCCACGAACGTATGGCGATCGTTCCAGGTGCTGACCGGGGAGCAGATCGACGCGCCCAACGTGCTGGCGCAACGCAAGCTGGTGGCGGAACCGCTGCCGGTACCGTCCACCGCAATCTGGAGCCGGAGCGACGGCTTCGTCAACGGCATGATCTGTCACGATACGAACGGCCGGACGATCGAGGTACGCAGCAGCCACGTGCTGGTCCAGGTTCGTCCGGAGGTGTTGCTGGCGGTGGCGCGCGTGCTGGGGGAAAGCGCGCGCGACCCGATGGGCTGACCACCGCGCAGGGGTGCGATCAATCCGGCGCCGTCGCCGTGGTACGGCAGCCCCACAGCGCGTAGAACAGTACGTACAGCTCGCACGCGGCCGTCAGCAGGAACGACGCCTGCAACCCGTACATGTCGGCGAGCTTGCCCTGCACCACGACCAGCGCGCCGCCGGCGATCGCCATGATCAGCAGCCCCGAACCTTCCTCGGTGAGCGGCCCAAGGCCCTTGATCCCGAGCGTGAAGATCGTCGGGAACATGATCGAGTGGAACAGCCCGACGAGGATCAGCGCCCACATCGCAACCGGACCGGTCGTAAACACGGTGACGAGCATCACCACGAACGCGCCGATCGAGAAGGCCGCGAGCACCGTTTCAGCCGGAATCTTCTGCATGATGAACGAACCCACGAACCGCCCGATCATCATCCCGCCCCACAGGAAGGTCAGGTAACGGCCGGCCTGTTCGTGCGTCAGGTCGGCGATCTGCGGCTGGCTGACGAAATTGACGAACAGGTTGGCGACGCCGATCTCGGCGATCAGATAGATGAAGATCGCGGGAATACCGAACACCAGGTTGCGGTGGCGCCAGAGCGAATGGTTCTTGCGCTCTTCCTTCGCCATTCGGCTGGTCGTGCCCCCCATCGCGGGCAGGGGAAAGCGTGCGATCACGACCGCGAGGACGACCAGTACGATCGCCACCAGCACATAGGGCAACACCACCGACTGCGCATCTGCGAGCCGCTCGGCCTGGGTGAAGACAGCCCCCGACTTGGCGGTGCCGCTGGTCGAGCGCCCGAGGATCAGATAGGCGCCGAACAAGGGCGCGAGCATCGTCCCGGCCGAGTTGAGCGCCTGGACCAGGTTGAGCCGCGCAGAGGCGGTCTCGGGGGCGCCGATCACGGCGACATAGGGGTTGGCGGCGACCTGCAGCAGCGTGATCCCGCTGGCGATCACGAACAGCATGACGAGCGTGACGCCGTAGGACGGAATGCTCGCGGCAAGCGTCATCCCGACCGCGCCCGCTGCCATGATCAGCAACCCGGTGACGAGCGAGCGCTTGTAGCCGATCCGCTCGATCAGCTTGGCCGAGGGGATCGACGCGAAGAAATAGGCGATGAACCAGACGCTCTCGATCAGCGTCGTCTGGGTGTAGCTCAGGTCGAACACGCTGCGCAGATGCGGCAGCAACGTGTTGTTGATGACCGTGATGAAACCCCACATGAAGAACAGGGTACCGAGCAGCACGAGCGCGCTGACATAGGACGGGCGTATCCCGTCCTCCGTCGCCGCCATATCAGGGGCAGATTGCCGGGTCGGAGTAATCGCCATTGGCTCGCATCCTCATTGATCTTATAATTGTCTGAGTATATCCCCGTACCGATAGCGTCAAACGCGGAGTTCCCGAAAATGTCCGAGTCCACCCCTCCCAAGCTCCGCAGCCGTGCGTGGTTCGATAATCCTGACAACATCGACATGACCGCTCTGTATCTCGAGCGGTATCTCAACTTCGGCCTGAGCCTTGCCGAGCTGCAATCGGGCAAGCCGATCATCGGCATTGCGCAGACGGGTTCCGACCTGTCGCCGTGCAACCGCCACCACCTCGTGCTCGCCGAGCGGCTGCGCGAAGGCATTCGCGAAGCGGGCGGCATCGCGCTCGAATTCCCGGTCCACCCGATCCAGGAAACCGGCAAGCGCCCGACCGCGGGCCTCGACCGCAACCTTGCGTATCTCGGGCTGGTCGAGACGCTGTACGGCTATCCGCTCGACGGCGTCGTGCTGACGATCGGCTGCGACAAGACCACCCCGGCCTGTCTGATGGCGGCGGCGACCGTGAACATTCCGGCGATCGCTCTGTCGGTCGGCCCGATGCTCAACGGCTGGCACAAGGGCGAGCGCACCGGGTCGGGCACGATCGTGTGGAAGGCGCGCGAGCTGCTCGCGGCGGGCGAGATCGATCACGCCGAATTCATCCGCCTGGTGGCGTCGTCGGCACCGTCGACCGGCTATTGCAACACGATGGGCACCGCGACGACGATGAACTCGCTGTGCGAGGCGCTCGGCATGTCGTTGCCGGGTTCGGCCGCGATCCCCGCGCCGTATCGTGATCGCCAGGAAGTCGCGTATCTGACCGGCAAGCGCATCGTCGACATGGTCGCCGAGGACCTCAAGCCCTCGGACATCATGACACGCGACGCCTTCCTCAACGCGATTCGGGTCAATTCCGCGATCGGCGGGTCGACCAACGCGCCGATCCATCTGACGGCGATCTCGCGCCACATCGGCGTCGATGTGCCGGTCGAGACGTGGCAGTCGCATGGGCTGGATATTCCGTTGCTCGTCAATTTGCAGCCCGCGGGCGAATATCTCGGCGAGGATTTCTACCGTGCGGGCGGTGTCCCGGCGGTCGTGTCGCAGCTGATCGACCAAGGGCTAATCGCCGAGGGCGCGATGACCGTCAACGGCAAGACGATGGGCGAGAATTGCCGCGGCGTCGGAATCGAGGACGAGAAGGTGATCCGTCCGTTCGCGACCCCGCTGATGGAAGCGGCGGGCTTCGTCGTGCTGTCGGGCAATCTGTTCGACAATGCCGTGATGAAGACGAGCGTGATCTCGCCCGAATTCCGCGAGCGCTATTTGTCGACCCCGGGCGATCTCGATGCGTTCGAGGGGCCGGTCGTGGTTTTCGACGGCCCTGAGGAATATCACCGGCTGATCGACGATCCCGCGACCGGGATCACGCCGGAAACCTTGCTGGTGATGCGCGGCGCGGGGCCGATCGGTTATCCGGGCGCGGCCGAAGTCGTCAATATGCGTCCGCCCGCGCATCTGATCCTCGACGGCGTCCATGCGCTGCCGTGCATCGGCGACGGTCGCCAGTCGGGGACGAGCGGCAGCCCGTCGATCCTCAACGCCTCGCCCGAGGCAGCCGCCGGCGGCACGCTCGCGCTACTGCGCACGGGGGACCGGGTGCGGATCGACCTCAACCGCGGCACCGCCGACGTGCTGATCGACGATGCCGAGATCGCGGCACGGCGTGACGCGCTGAAGGCGGCGGGGGGGTATCAGTATCCCGCGTCGCAGACCCCGTGGCAGGAAATCCAGCGGTCCGTGGTCGGGCAGTTGGGGACGGGCGCGATCCTCGAAGGCTCGGAGGCGTATCAGCGCATCGCGCAGACGCGCGGATTGCCGCGAGATAACCATTAAGGCGACCGAGACTTCCGTCTTGGGAAGTCGCTGGTCTCTGAGCTGGCGACTTCCCCGGCGGAGGCCGGGGCCCAGTCGGGAAGGTCGAAGTAACGGGCAGGTGCGTCCGAGCAACCACGGCCACTGCTACTGGGCCCCGGCCTTCGCCGGGGAAGCGATTCAGGTTTAGGGGAAGGCGGGAGGCATGTCCCTTGCGATGCTGTACTGTCGAGCGGCTCTCTAGTCCCGCTCCGCCAGCCCCATGTCGCCGAGCGCGAGCCGCAACAGATCCACCATCGCGTCATGCGCTGCCTTGGCATCCCCTGCGACGATTGCCTCCTGCACCCGCTCGTGGTCCGGCAATGGATCGCGTGGCAAAGCGTGCTTGCGGTGCTTGAACGTCGTCGTCCAGCGCACCGCCGCGCCGACGCTGTTGGCGAGCGCCGCAAGCGGTTCATTGCGCGCGGCGGCGAGGATCGCGCGGTGGAAACGCTGGTCCGCGGTCTGCCCGCGCGCGTCCTTCAGCCCGTATAGCCGCATTGCTTCGAGCGCGTCGCTCATCTCGGCCAGATCGGTATCTGTCCGCCGCCGCGCCGCAAACGCAGCGGCCGCGGGTTCGATCACGCCGCGCAATTCGAACAGGTCGATGATGAAATCGGTGTCGGGTTCGCCCTCGAACGTCCATGCCAGCACGTCGACGTCGAGCAGGTTCCAGCGGCTGCGGGGGGTGACGCGCGTGCCGGCCTTGGGTCGGCTCTCGACCAGTCCCTTGGCGGCCAGGATACGGATCGCCTCGCGGTAGGCGGTGCGCGAGATGCCGAGCGCCTCGCTCGCCTCGATCTCGCCGCCGAACACGGTGCCGGGCTGGCGTACCCCGCTGACGATCTCGACGCCAATGTCGTGCGCGATGATCCCGTGAATGCGCGGGGCAAAGCTGCGGTCGTCGTCTCCGGTCATGCCGCTTCCTTGCGTGTGGCACCGATGCTAGCCGATCGCGTAGCGCTCCGGAAGCTGCACGCGATTATAGCGCGCGGACCTGCGGAACGACCGTCTCCCCCACAGCCAGCGGGTTGCTGACGGGAAGCGTGAATGGCGCCGCCGCAATTTCGAATACGTCCCCCGGCCGTGTCTGGAAGCCTTCGCTGAACGACAGTGTCGCAGTCCCGAAGAAGTGCACGTGAACGTCGCCGGGGCGGCGAAAGCCGGCATATTTGAAATGATGATGCTCGAGGTTGGCGATGCTGTGCGACATGTTCGCCTCGCCCGACAGGAACGGCTTTTCCCAAACGGTCGCGCCATCCCGCACGATCCGGCTGGTACCGCGCACGTCGGCGGGGAGGTCGCCGAGCAGCAGTTCGGGGCCGAGCGCGGCAGGACGCAGCTTCGAATGCGCGAGCCACAGGTAATTGCCGCGTTCGGTCACGTGGTCCGAGAATTCGTTGCCGAGCGCAAAGCCGAGCCGCACCGGCGTTCCGTCCGACGCGATCAGGTAGATCCCCGCGATCTCGGGTTCTTCGCCACCGTCGAGCGCGAAGCCCGGCATCGTCAGCGGTTCGCCGGGGGCAGCGAGAATCGCACCGTCGCCCTTGTAGAACCATTCGGGCTGGACGCCCGTTTCGCCCGCCGCAGGCTTGCCGCCATCGACGCCCATCAGGAACATCTTCATCGAATCGGTCGGGTCGGGATGTTCCGCTGCCTTGCGATGCATCTGGTCGCGGCCCTCGGCCGAGCCGAGATGCGTCAGCCCGGTCCCGCTGACGAGCAGATGCGCGTCGTCGGCGTGATCGATCGGCGACAACACGCGGACGCCCGCCAGATCCACGACGTCCCCGAGTCGCGTCTCCGCAAGCGCGGCCAGCCCCATTTCGGACTGGACCGCGAGATCGGCGAGCGCGAACACGGTCGACACCCCGATGACGCGGCGTGCGCCATCGGGGGTCAGCGCGGCAACGCCGCGCGCGCCATCGTCGAACTGGACGAGCGAGATGATCATCGTGCGGAAGCCTCGCGCACCCCGTCGATCCGGCGCGCGATGTCCCACGGGTTGCCATCGCGCAACGCCGCCGGAAGCATCGCCTGCGGCAGGTTCTGGAACGAGACCGGGCGCAGGAAGCGATAGATGGCGAGCGTGCCGACCGAGGTCGTGCGCCCGTCGCTGGTGGCGGGGAAGGGGCCGCCGTGGACCATCGCGTGACTGACTTCGACACCCGTCGGCCAGCCGTTTGCGAGAATACGGCCAACCCGCCCAGCGATGATCGGGACGATTCCCGCTGCCGCTTCGGCATCGCCCGCGTCGATCTGGACCGTCGCGGTCAACTGGCCTTCGAGCGAGGCGATGACATGGCCGACCTCGGCAAGATCCTTGCAGCGCACGACGACCGACGACGAGCCGAACACCTCGTGCCCGAGTGCGCGGTCTGCGAGGAAGCTCGCCGCGTCGGTTTCGAACAGCGCGCCGATCGCCTGGTTCGGGCCGGTGTCGGCGACACCGCGGGCAACGGTCCGGACCGCCGAATGTC
Source organism: Sphingomonas sp. TREG-RG-20F-R18-01 (assembly GCF_022662475.1). GTDB lineage: Bacteria > Pseudomonadota > Alphaproteobacteria > Sphingomonadales > Sphingomonadaceae > Sphingomonas. Next base: position 951,976 of record NZ_JAKNQQ010000001.1, on the reverse strand, counting down.
CACCGAGCGCATCGACGCCCTTCTGATAGGCTTCGTGGATCCCCGGCGTCAGCATCGTCAGCGCCGCGCTACCCGTCAGCTCTTCGCCCGCAGCCGCGACGAACGTGTCGAGATCCGGCCCCTCGACTGCGATCACCAGGCCCGGGTTCGTGCAGAACTGGCCTGCGCCCATCGTCAGCGACTGGACGTAAGCGGCACCCAGTTCTTTCGCGCGCGCGGCGAGCGCGGCGGGGAACAGGATGACCGGGTTGATGCTCGACATCTCGGCATAGACCGGGATCGGTTCGTCGCGCTCGGCCGCGATCTTCATCAGCGCAAGGCCACCGCCACGCGAACCGGTGAAACCGACCGCCTTGACGCGCGGGTCCGCGACGAGCGCGCCTCCCAGCGCGTTCGTGTCGCCGGGCAGATAGGAGAAGACACCCGCGGGCAGACCGCTCGACTGGACCGCCGAGGCGATCGCGCGCGCGACGAGTTCGCCGGTGCCGGGATGCGCCGGATGGCCCTTGACGATCACCGGGCAGCCAGCTGCCAGCGCCGATGCGGTGTCGCCGCCTGCGACCGAGAAGGCGAGCGGAAAGTTGGACGCGCCGAAGACGGCGACGGGGCCGACCGCGACGTTGATGCGGCGCAGGTCCGGACGCGGCAGCGGGGCACGGTCGGGGAGCGCCGGGTCGATCGTCGCATCGAGGAAATCGCCCTGGCGAACCATTTGCGCGAACATGCGAAGCTGGCCGACGGTACGACCGCGCTCGCCTTCGAGACGCGGGCGGGGGAGACCGCTCTCGCTCATCGCGCGAACGATCAGATCGTCGCCGATCGCGAGGATCGCCTCGGCGATCGCCTCGAGGAATGCGGCGCGCGTGGTGAGGTCGGTCGTCGAATAGACCGGGAACGCTGCTTCGGCGAGCGCGGCCGCTTCGGCGACGGCTTCGGGCCCGGCGGCCGAGAAGTTCGGCTCGAGCGTTTCGCCGGTCGCGGGGTTGATTGCGGTGAACCGCGTATCGGCCTGACGAACGTCAGCACCGATCAAAATTGCTCCATCGATCACGAAAAGCCCTTCCATAATAACTCAGACATAATAGGGTTTACGGACGCCAACTGCAAGGCGAGACTGAGGATGCGCGCCATGTCCCGACCGATTTCGACGACGGCCCGCATCGTCCGGATAGTGCTAGCGGCAGGCCGTTACAGCGCCATGGCAATCGGCGCACTGGCGCTGGTCACGGGCGCGGCGCAGGCGGCGGGCCCGGCACGGTTCGCCTGGGTGTCCTACAGCGGCAGCGATGGCGCGACGGTTCCTGCTGGAAGCTATCGCAATCCGATTCTCGCAGGCTATCATCCCGACCCGAGCATCGTCCGGGTGGGTGCGGATTATTACCTCGTCAATTCGACCTTCTCCTGGTTCCCCGGCATCCCGGTTTTCCACAGCCGCGATCTCGTCCACTGGCGCCAGATCGGCAATGCGATCGACCGGCCCGGTCAGCTCGACTTCACCGGGCGTGCGATGTCGGAGGGGGTGTTTGCCCCCGCGATCAATTACCACGCCGGGCGCTTCTTCATCGTCAACACCTGCGTCAAATGCGGCGGCAACTTCGTAATCACCGCGACCAACCCGGCGGGACCATGGTCCGATCCCGTGTTCCTGCCGAGCGTGGAGGGGATCGATCCGTCGCTGTACTTTGATACCGATGGCAAGGCGTGGCTGGTCAACAACCGCGCGCCGGTCGGCGGATCCAAATACGACGGTCACCGCTCGTTGTGGATCGAACAGTTCGATCCGGTCGCGCTCAGGATGCTCGGGCATCCCAGGATGATCGTCGACGGCGGGGTCGATCTCGCGGCCAAGCCGGTGTGGATCGAGGGACCGCATATCTATCGCATCGAGGATACATATTACCTGCTTGCGGCCGAGGGCGACACCGGCGTCAATCACAGCGAGGTCGTGTTCCGCGCGAAGTCGGTCGAGGGGCCGTATGTCCCCGCGCCGCGGGACATCAACCCGGTGCTGACCCAGCGCGATCAGCCAGTCGGCCGGCCCAATCCCGTCAGTGCGACGGGCCATGCCGATCTGGTCCAGCTACCCGACGGGCGTTGGTGGGCGGTGTTCCTCGGCACGCGGCCCTATGCGCAGGACTATTACAACATCGGGCGCGAGACTTTCCTGCTGCCGGTCGACTGGTCTTCGGGGTGGCCGGTGATCCTGCCCAAGGGCCAAGGCGTGCCACGCGTGGCGCGCGCGCCGTTGCCTTCGATGCCGACTTCGTCGACCCCGCTGACCGGGAGCTATTCGGTCCGCACCGACTTCACCGGGCCACAGCTGGGTCGCGAGTGGATGACGATGCGCGGTGCGCCCTATCGGCTGGGGGGTGGCGAACTGTTGCTCGATCCGCTGGCGGATGGGATCGGCGATTTCGGCAAGCCCGCGTTCGTCGCGCGGCGGCAGGAACATGCGGTCGCGCGCGTTTCGACCGAAGTCCGCTTCACCCCGGGCGAGGGCGAGATGGCGGGGCTCGCCGCGGTCCAGAACGACGCCTATTTCCTGACGATCGCGCTTACGCGGCACGACGGCAAGACCTTCGTCCGGGTCGCCCGCCGCGCGGGCAAGGACGATCCGCGGACCGGCGTGACCGTGGCGGAGCGCGCGGTTGCGGTCAGCGGGCCGGTGCGGTTCCGCATTTCCGCGAACGGGGGGCGGTACGATCTGGCTTATGCGGTCGGCAAGGACTGGGTGACGCTCGCGCCGGGGGTGGATGCGACCAACCTCAGCACCGACAAGGCGGGCGGGTTCGTGGGCACGATGATCGGCCCGTTCGCGCAAGGGGCGCGGTAGCAGCCGAGGGCATCAGATCCAAACGGGCTCCCCCCCAGGAACATTTTGACCGAGTTTTATAATGCGTTGGTTGTGCTACCCATCGCCCATCTTGCGGATGGGACGTCGGGGGACAGATGCGTTTAACGGAGAAATCGGCCTGGGGGCTCGATCGGATTTACCTGCTGTGCTGCATTCCCGTCATTCTCGCGCTGGCCTACATATTGCCGCCCTTCCAGGCGCCGGATGAGGCCGCCCATTTCTATCGATCGATTCAGTTGTCGCATGGGGACGTCCGACCGGTACTGGTGGATAACATCTATCGCCAAGGGGCAGGCGGCCTCGTGGACGCGGACTCCGTGGCGCTGGTCAAAACCTACTGCGCTTTCCCGAACTGGCGCTGTCCGATGATGGTCCGGCCAAGCCTGTCCGACCTGCTGAAGCGCCCGGCCATGGGCCATGCACGTCAGCTAACGTCTTTCAGCAACACCGTCGTGTATCTGCCGATCGCGCATCTGGCACCGGCGTTGGGCATCGCCGCCGCGCGCTCCTTCGGTTTTTCGCCGATCGCTTGGCTCTATGCCGGCCGGATCGCTAACGGGGCGTTGGCGGTCGGCATCACGTGGCTTGCGCTGGGCTTGCTGGGCAGAAACCGAGCGGCGCTCGTGGTCTTTGCCGTAGCTACCGTGCCGATGGGTGTTTCCGTGATGCCGACGCTCAGTGCCGACGCGGCCGTCCTGAGCGGCAGTTTTCTGCTGTTAGCGCTTTGTGTCCGGATGTTTGACGATCGGCGTTGGCACTGGTGGCTTTGGCCGTTGCTCGTCTTCGCGGTTTCAGCGGCCGCGGCGGCGAAGCTGGCTTACCTGCCATTGGCTTTCATTCCCGTCGGGTCAGCGTTGGCGGCACGCCAAAGAACGATGTTCATCCTTGCGACGCTCGCCATTGCAGCAGTGGCGATCGCCGCAACGCTTGCCTGGTCCCTGACGATAAACGACTATGTCTTTCCGATCTCGCAGGATCCGGATGTCATTCCCAAAATGCAGATCGCATTCATCCGGCACCATCCTCTGGCAACACTTGCGGTGATGGGTAAATCGATGTTCCATGTCGCGCCCTACGCGCTCAAGACCATGCTCGGGAACAGCCTCTCCGACCTCAAAGTGCATGTGCCCTTCTGGTATTTGCTGGCGTCGATGGTGGCGCTCGCCAGTGCTGTCTTGTCGTTTGGGGCCTATCGTTTGCCGATGCTGTTTCGCGCTTTCGTCGGGATCGTGGTGACTGGCTGTGCCACGGCGACATTTCTCTTTCTGTACATCCAGAACAGCCCGGTCGCAGGGGTTGACGTCGCAGGGTATCAAGGACGGTATCTGCTGCCGATACTTCCCTTCGTTGCGCTCATCATACCGTATAATCGGGTTTCTATCATGGTAGCTGAGCCGCCCGCGAGGGCTTTGACGGCCGCTTGCGGTGTCGTGTCCGTTTGGGCGATCACAGTGTTTCTCGCGTTACGAACCTGGGGCTAGAACAGGTTTGGCAGCGCGCTGCATCTGAAACGCAGGCAAAAAAAAAGGGGGCGCGGCACGATGTGCCTGCGCCCCAGTATCCATCACGGGATCGTTGCGATCAGAGGAAGCGGTTGATCAGATTCTCGATCCGCTCCTGACGGCCCGAGCGCGGCTGCGGGTCGATGCCCTGCTCGACCGCGAGATCCGCGATTCCCGCCAGGTCGAGCGACCCGACCTTCTGGCCGAACTCGGCATCCCAACCGGCATACCGCTCGGTCTTGACCGCATCGAGACGACCGTCCTCGATCAGCGCCGCTGCATTAAGCAGGCCCTTGGCGACGACGTCGATCGCGCCGACATGGCCGTGGAACAGGTCGACCGCGTCCATCGACTGACGGCGGACCTTGGCGTCGAAGTTGAACCCGCCGGTGGTGAAGCCGCCCGCGCGGATGATCTCGAGATTGGCGAGCGTCAGTTCCTCGACCGAATTGGGGAACTGGTCGGTATCCCAGCCATTCTGCGGATCGCCGCGGTTCGCGTCGATCGAGCCGAAGATGCCGAGCGCTGCGGCGGTGGCGATCTCATGCTCGAACGTGTGGCTGGCGAGGGTCGCGTGGTTCGCCTCGATGTTGACCTTCACTTCATTCTCGAGGCCGTAGCGCTTGAGGAAGCCGTACACCGTCGCGGTGTCGAAATCATATTGATGCTTGGTCGGCTCGAACGGCTTGGGCTCGATCAGGATCGTGCCGGTGAAGCCGATCTTGTGCTTGTGCTCGACGACGAGCGACAGGAAGCGCCCGAAATTGTCGAGCTCGCGCTTCATGTCGGTGTTGAGCAGCGTCTCATAGCCCTCGCGACCGCCCCACAGCACGTAGTTCGCGCCGCCGAGGCGATGCGTCGCTTCGAGCGCGTCGCGCACCTGCATCGCGCCGAACGCGAACACTTCCGGGTTGGGGTTGGTCGCGCCGCCAGCGGCGAAGCGCGGGTGGCTGAACAGGTTGGCGGTGCCCCACAACAGCTTGCGGCCCGACGCGGCCTGCAGCTTCTCGAGGTGATCGACCGCCTCGGCGAAGTTGCGGCGATGCTCGGTGATGTTGGCGGCATCCGCCATCACGTCGACGTCGTGGAACGCATAGAAGGGGATGTCGAGCTTGGTGAAGAAGTCGAATGCGACTTCGCGCTTCTGCGCGGCGGCGGCTGCATCGTTGGCACCGGCATGCCACGGGCGGTTGAACGTGCCCCCGCCGAACACGTCCGAACCCGGCCAGCAGAAGGTGTGCCAGAAGCACGCGGCGAAGCGCAGATGGTCTTCCATCCGCTTGCCCATGACGACCCGGTCCTTGTCGTAATAGCGATAGGCGAGCTCGTCGTCGGTCTCGGGGCCCTTGAAGGCGATCTGGGGAATGTCGGCAAAGAAATCATTGGCCATTGGGGCGCTCCTTCGAAAAGTCAGTTGGATGCGGTGAGGGGGGCGATGCGGGCGTAGGCGGCGCGGAACGCAGCCTTCTTGGGCGCAAGCCGTGCGGTCAATTCCGCATCGGGCGCAATCCGGTGCGAAACGGGTGGGGCGACGCAGACTTCAGCCGGGGTCCCGCCGTCGACCGCAATCTGCGCAAGCCGGGCTGCGCCGAGCGCGGGGCCGACTTCGCCGCCCTGGAGATACACCAGCGGCACCTCCATCGCGGCGGCGAGCGTCTCGCCCCAGTAGCGCGAGCGTGCGCCGCCACCGATGACCGCGAGTTCGGCGACTTGCGTTCCGGCTTCGCGCAGCACGTCGAGCCCGTCCGCGAGCGCGAAGGCGACGCCTTCGAGCACCGCCTGCGCGAGCCGGTTGGGGTCGGTGTCATTGTCTAGCCCGAAGAACGCGCCGCGGACCTGCGCGTCGTTATGGGGTGTGCGTTCGCCCGAGAGATAGGGGAGGAAAATCTCGGGACCGTTCGCGACACCCGCCGCTTCGGCGCGCTGGAACAGCTCGGCGGCACCGCTCGCGCCGGTCAGGCGGGCGACCCAGTCGATGCACGAGGCGGCGCTGAGATGGACCGCCATCTGATGCCACATGTCGGGCAGGCAATGCGCGAACGCATGGACCGCGCGCGCCGGGTTGGGCCGGAACGCATCATTGGCGACGAAGATGACGCCCGACGTGCCGAGCGACAGCAACGCCTTGCCATCGGTGACGACGCCAACGCCCGCAGCACCACCGGCATTGTCGCCAGCGCCACCCGCGACCGGCACCTGCGCCATGCCCCAGGCCTCGGCGATGTCGGCGCGGAGCTTCCCCGCGACGTCGGTGCCCTCGACCAGCCGCGGCATCTGCGCCTCGGTCAGCCCGCACGCCGCGAGCAACCTCTCGCTCCAGCGGCGTCCGGCGACGTCGAGCCACAAGGTGCCCGCCGAATCCGACATGTCGGAGGCCTTCTCGCCCGTCATTCGCAGCCGGACATAGTCCTTGGGCAACAGCACGGTCGCGACCTCCGCGAAGATCTCGGGCTCGTGCCGCCGGACCCATTCGAGCTTGGGCGCGGTGAAGCCCGGCATCACGATGTTGCCGCCGACGGTGCGGAAATCACCCGTGACCGCTTCCAGCGCCGCGCATTCGGCGAAGGAGCGCCCGTCGTTCCACAGGATCGCGGGGCGCAAGGGTTTATCGTCCGCGCCGAGCAGGGTCGCGCCGTGCATCTGCCCGGCAAGCCCGATCCCGCGCACCGAACGGCGAACCTCCGGGTCGATCGCGAGGACCGCGGCGGTCGTCGCCTTCCACCAGTCCTCGGGGTCCTGTTCGGACCACAAGGGCTGGGGGCGCTGGACGGTGAGCGCGGCAACGCCCTGGCCGACGACCGCGCCATGCGTGTCGAGGACGACGGCCTTGACGCCCGACGTGCCGATATCGATTCCCAAGAACATCGGCTGCCTTATTTGACCAACGGATCGATCGTCTGGATCGTCCCGTCATTGTTGAAATGGAGTTCGGTCACCTTGACGTTGCGCAGGTGGTTCTTGTTGCTCAACTGCGTGTCCGCATAGAACAGCCACCATTTGCCGCCGGTCTGGATGATCGAATGATGCGTCGTCCAACCCTGCACCGGCAGCAGGAAATGCCCGCGATAGGTGAATGGGCCATAGGGGTTGGTCCCGGTCGCATAGTTGAGGAAATGCGTGTCGCCGGTCGAGTAGGTGTAATAATATTGCCCGCCGCGCTTGAACATCCACGACGCCTCGAAGAAGCGCTTCTCATGGTCGCCGCCGAGGATCGGCTTGCCGTTTGCGTCGAGGATCACCGCGTCGCGCGGCGTCTCGGCGAGGCTTTTCATGTCGGGGTTCATCCGCGCGACCTTGCCGGTCAGCGCGGGCTGCCCGTCCTGCAGCAGATCGGTATCGCTGCCGTTGGGGTCGAACTTGCCGTCCTTCCAGCGTTGAAGCTGTCCGCCCCAGATCCCGCCGAAATACATGTAGCTCTTGCCGTCCGCGTCGGTGAACACGGCCGGATCCATCGAGAACGCGCCCGCGATCGGCTTGGGGTCGGCCTTGAACGGGCCCATCGGGCTCTTCGACGTCGCCACGCCGATCATGAACTTGCCGAGGCCGTTCTTGTCCTTGGTCTTGTCGCGCGCCGGGAAGTACAGATAATAAGTGCCGTTCTTGTACGCGGCGTCGGGCGCCCACATCTGCTGCGACGCCCAGGGGACCTGCTTCACGTCAAGCGCGACCGGGCCGACCGTTACCGGCGCACCGATCCGGTCCATCTTGAGGACGCGGTAGTCGTGCATCGCATATTCGTTGCCGAGATCATCGTCAGCAATTGCGGTCGGGACGTCGTGGCTGGGGTAGACGTAGATCTTGCCGGCGAAGACGTGGGCCGACGGGTCGGCCGTGTAGATCGACTTCACCAGCGGTTGTGACAGGAAGCGCTTGGCGTTCGCGGGTTTGTCTTGCGCGACCAGCGCGGTCGTCGCGGCGAGGCCAATGCCAGCCATGCCGCATAGTGCGGCGATATACATGCCCTTCGTCATCCTGCTTCTCCCGAATCCCGCGCTCGTTGTCGCGTGTTCCAGACAAAGTTAGCGCTACCAGACGTGTTCCACAAGTGCATTCGTGGGGGGATCCGACGGGGTCGGTGCAGGTTCGGCTGGTGTGGTGCCGACGGTCCTGCACCCCCGGGGAATGGGAGAATGCCCGAGCCGCGGGTTCATCCCGGAACGCGAGGTTCGGGGTAGGCGGGCCGGCGGCAGCCGTCTTATGCCGCCCCCAGCTTCCAGTCCCACCCCAGCGCATCGCCGTCCATCACTTCGACGCCGGCCGCCGCAAGCGCATCGCGGATCGCATCCGACGCCGCGAAATCCTTGTCGACCCGCGCCTGCCTGCGTTCCGCGATCCGCGCTTCGATCGTTGCCGCGTCGATCGTCGCTTCCACCGGGCGCACTCGCATCTCGGACCGGGTCAGGTCCGCCAGCCGCAGCCCCAGCACGGCATCGAAATCCCCGATCGCGCCAGTCCGCACCGCCGGCGACAGCTTCTTGTCCGCGATCATCTCGTCGAGCACCGTCAGCGCGCGCGGCGTGTTGAGATCGTCCGCCACCGCTTCCTCGAGCCGCGCGAGATAGGGTTCGGCGTTGCCCTTGAGTGTTCCGTCGTCGCGCGCGCGCAGGGCGTCGAGCGCGATCACCAGCCGCTTCAGCCGGGTGAGGGCGGCGGCGAGGTTCTCCCAGGTAAACTCGAGCTCGCTGCGATAGTGCGCCTGCAGGCACATCAGCCGGTAGGCGAGGGGGTGGAAGCCTGCGTCGACCAGCGTCTGCAAGCGCAGGAATTCGCCACTCGACTTCGACATCTTTCCCCCGCGATCAACGAGGAAGTTGTTATGCATCCAGATTCGCGCACCGGTATCCTCGCACGAGCAGAACGCCTGGTTCTGCGCGATCTCATTCGGGTGGTGGATCTCGCGGTGGTCGATCCCGCCGGTATGGATGTCGAATGGATGTCCGAGATGCTGGAGGCTCATCACCGAACATTCGAGATGCCAGCCCGGCGCGCCCTTGCCCCACGGCGAATCCCATTCCATCTGGCGTTGCTCGCCCGGCGGCGAGCGCCGCCAGATCGCGAAGTCGGCGGCGTTGCGCTTGCCCGATACCGGGTCGATCCGACTTTCGCCCCGGCTTTCGTCGAGATCCGTCGTAGCCCGCGCGAGCGCGCCATAATGCGGCACTTTGCTGGTGTCGAAATACAGGCCGCCTTCGATCAGGTAGCAGTCCTTCTCGATCGTCTTGGCAAAGTCGATCATCTGCGGGATGTGGTCGGTTGCGACGGTCCATTCGGCCGGCGGCTCGATGTTGAGCCGCGCGACATCGTCCTTGAACGCCGCCGTATAATGCGCGGCGATGTCCCAGATCGACTTGGCCTGCGCGGCGGCGGCCTTTTCCATCTTGTCGTCGCCCGCATCCGCGTCGCTGGTCAGGTGGCCGACGTCGGTGATGTTGATGACGTGCTTGGTCGGCCAGCCCTTCCACCGAATCACCCGCCCCAGCGTGTCCGCGAAGAGGAACGCGCGCATGTTGCCGATGTGCTGATAGTTATAGACGGTCGGGCCGCAGGTGTAGATTCGCACCACGCGCGGGTCGATCGGCACGAACGGCTCTAGCGTTCGCGTAAGGCTGTTATAGAGCGTAAGGGGTGTTCCGGTCATGGTGTTCGCTTAGCGAGCGCAGGGCCGGCAAGTCACGTAAAAGCTGCGCCACGGGTTGAAACTTACAACCCACCCGTGTAGGGCGCACGCCTTGCGACGCGGACCTGATGTCCGCGGCGGCGCTTTTCTATCGATTCGGAGCTGTTCGGGTTTATGCAAATCATCGTTCGCGACAACAATGTCGACCAGGCGCTGCGCGCGCTCAAGAAGAAGCTGCAGCGCGAAGGCGTGTATCGCGAAATGAAGTTGCGCCGTCATTACGAGAAGCCGAGCGAGAAGCGTGCGCGCGAGCGCGCTGCTGCCGTTCGCCGCGCGCGCAAGCTCGAGCGCAAGCGCATGGAGCGTGACGGCGCACGGTAAGACCCGTGTTCCGGGCGGGCCAGTCTGGCCCGCTGCTATCCTGACTTGCCGATCCTGAACCGACCGCCCACCCGGGAGCTCCCATGTCGATCACCGCCGTTCCGCTGAAGCCCGTCAAGCGGCGTGTCTTGGTGTATCTGTGGGCCGGCATCGCGGTGGCCGCGGTCGGCGCTGGGGCGCTGGCGATGCAGACTCCGGTCGATCCGTCGGCGACGTTCCTTGCGCACAATGCGCAGAACAAGGGCGTCAAGCAGACTCCGTCGGGCCTGCAATATCAGGTGCTGACACCGGGCACGGGTACGCCGCCGACCGACCAGGACGTCGCGCTCGTCAATTACGAGGGAAAGTTCGTCGACGGCACGACCTTCGACAAGAGCCAGCGCCCGTTCCCGGTGCCGCTCGGCGAGCATGCGGTCGTTCCCGGTTTCGAGGAAGCGCTGTCGCTGATCCCCAAGGGCGGCAAGTATCGGGTTTGGATCAAGCCTAGCCTTGCTTATGGCGATACCGCGCGTCCGGGGATGCCGGCGCACTCGACGCTCGTCTTCGATATCGAGATGCTCGATTTCCTGTCGAAGGCGGCGGTCCAGCAGCTCCAGCAACAGCAGCAGATGCAGCAGCAGATGATGCAGGGCGGCGGCGCGCCGGGCGGGATGCCGCCGGGCGGCGTCCCCGGTGGAGCGCCTGCGGGCGGCCCGAACGGAGCACCGCCGCAGGGCAACTGATCGCTTCGCAGATGTGAGAATACCCAGGACCCCGGCGCGATGCGTCGGGGTCTTGGCGTTTTGGGGCTGGTGCGCTTGGAGCGAAATGACCCTTGCCCGGGACGTCCTATCCGTCCGTTTCGAGCGGGGACAAAGGCCGACGCATCTAAAATGAAGCAGTCGAGCGCAAGGGGCTGGTTTGCTGCAGGAGCGCTATCGGCACGCGGCCCGCTTGCGACGGTCTCCTACACCGCGCGTCTCTGATAGGGTCCCCGGGCTCTTTGACAGCACTGGCACACATAGCGACGGCACAGCGGAACAGCGCCCGGATGCCGCACGATTCCGCCTAACTTTCCCCTAACCTTCCGATCGTCTGGGAAGGCCGTTCAGTTCTCGTCGCCCATCCGCAGCGCGGCGATGAACGCCTCCTGCGGGATGCTGACCGAGCCATATTCGCGCATCTTGAGCTTGCCCTTCTTCTGCTTGTCGAGCAGCTTGCGCTTGCGGCTGGCATCGCCGCCATAGCATTTCGCGGTGACGTCCTTGCGCATCGCGCTGATCGTCTCGCGCGCGATCACCTTGCCGCCGATCGCCGCCTGGATCGGAATCTTGAACAGATGCCGCGGGATGAGGTCCTTCAACCGCTCGACCATGCCGCGCCCGCGCACTTCGGCGGTGCCGCGGTGGACGATCATCGACAGCGCATCGACCGGCTCCTCGTTGACGAGGATGCTCATCTTGACGAGGTCGCCTTCGCGATAGCCGATCTGATGATAATCGAAGCTGGCATAACCCTTCGACATCGACTTCAGCCGATCGTAGAAATCGAACACCACTTCGTTGAGCGGCAGCTCGTAGGTCGCCTGGGCGCGGCCGCCGACATAGGTCAGGTTCTTCTGGATACCGCGGCGGTCCTGGCACAGCTTCAATACGCTGCCGAGATATTCGTCGGGGACGTAGATCGTCGCCTCGATCCACGGCTCGCTGATCGTCGCGATCTTGTTGGGCTCGGGCATGTCGGCGGGGTTGTGCAACTCGATTTGCGTCGTGCCCGCAGGATCGGGGTGAGTCAGCTCGATCTCATACACCACCGACGGCGCAGTGGTGATCAGGTCGAGGTCATATTCGCGCGTCAGGCGCTCCTGGATGATCTCCAGATGCAGCAGCCCCAGGAAGCCGCAGCGGAAGCCGAAGCCGAGCGCCGCCGACGTCTCCATCTCGAACGAGAAGCTCGCATCGTTCAACCGCAGCTTGCTGATGCTCTCGCGCAGCTTCTCGAACTCGGCGGCGTCGACCGGGAAGAGGCCGCAGAACACCACCGGCTGGACTTCCTTGAAGCCCGCCAGCGCCTCGAGCGCGGGGCGCTTCGCATCGGTGATCGTGTCGCCGACGCGAGTCTGCGCGACTTCTTTGATCTGCGCGGTGATGAAGCCCATCTCGCCCGTGCCGAGTTCGGTCAACTGCTCGATCTTGGGGCGGAAACACCCGACCCGGTCGACCAGATGCATCGTGCCGGTCTGCATGAACTTGATCTGCTGGCCCTTCTTCAGGACGCCGTCGATCACGCGGACGAGGATGACGACGCCGAGATACGGATCGTACCAGCTGTCGACCAGCATCGCCTTCAGCGGCGCTTCGGGGTCGCCCTTGGGCGGCGGGATCTTGGTGACGATCGCCTCGAGGATGTCCTCGATGCCGATTCCCGACTTGGCCGACGCGAGCACCGCGCCGGACGCGTCGATGCCGATCACGTCCTCGATTTCCTTGCGGACCTTTTCGGGTTCGGCGGCGGGCAGATCGATCTTGTTGATGACCGGCACGATCTCGTGGTCATGCTCGATCGACTGGTAGACGTTGGCCAGCGTCTGCGCCTCGACGCCCTGCGCCGCGTCGACCACCAGCAGCGCGCCCTCGCACGCGGCGAGGCTGCGGCTCACTTCGTAGGCGAAGTCGACGTGGCCGGGCGTGTCCATCAGGTTGAGGACGTAATCGAGACCGTCCTTGGCGTGATAGGCGAGGCGCACGGTCTGCGCCTTGATCGTGATCCCGCGCTCCTTCTCGATCTCCATATTGTCGAGCACCTGCTCGGACATTTCGCGCGCGGTGAGGCCGCCGGTCTGCTGGATCAGGCGGTCGGCAAGCGTCGACTTGCCGTGGTCGATATGCGCGATGATCGAAAAGTTGCGGATGCGGTCGAGCGGGGTGGTCATGCTCGTGGCGATAGCATGCACGCGGGCCAACGCAACATCGCGCGAGTCGCAGCGGCACAATTGCCGCTGGCGGCGGGGCAGGGGGCGAGCTACGCTCCGGATCAAATCGACAGGAGAATTTGGATGAAGCTCGCCCGTTCGTACGCCGCTGCCGCGCTTGCCGGCACGCTGATGCTCGCCGCCCCGGCGACGGCTGCGCTCAAGGTCGGGGCGAAGGCCCCCGACTTCACCACGCAGGGCGCGCTCGGTGGCAAGCCGTTCACCTTCTCGCTCGCATCGGCGCTCAAGAAGGGCCCGGTCGTGGTCTACTTCTTCCCCGCCGCCTTTACTGCAGGCTGCACGATCGAAGCGCACAAGTTCGCCGAGGCCGCCGCCGACTTCAAGAAGGCGGGTGCGACGCTGGTCGGCTTGACCGCGGGCGGGATCGACAAGATCGATGCCTTCTCGAAGGAAGAATGCCGCAGCGCCTTCCCGGTCGCCGCCGCGACTCCGCCGATGATCAGCAACTATGACGTGTCCTATGCGGCGGGCTCGAAGATCACGAGCCGCACGTCCTATGTCATCGCGCCGACCGGCGAGGTGATCTACGAGCTCACCCAGAACAACCCGGTCGGCCATGTCGAGGGGACACTCCAGGCGGTTCGCGACTGGCGCGCGAAGCACAAGGGCTGAGGTTTTACAGCAAAGTTCTACCACCCCGGCGAAGGCCGGGGCCCAGTAGCGAAGGTCGAGGTAAGGTAGCGCAGCGCCCGCAGGCAAAACGCCCGCTACTGGGCCCCGGCCTTCGCCGGGGAAGTGTACAAGACTATCAAAAAATTTTCGGGGATCACGCCTCGAGCCGCCAGGGCGAAGCTATCGCTGCAATGGTCGGGGCGATAGGATTCGAACCTACGACCCCTGGACCCCGAGACCAGTGCGCTACCAGACTGCGCCACGCCCCGACACATTGCAGGGGCGAGCGGTTAGCCGGGCGGCGGGCTGCGATCAAGCGAAAAGTGGCGGTTGGCGATGATCGCTCCGCCGAACGCTAGGCACGCGCGGCGAGCATCTCGGCGATCGTCGCGAATTTCTCGCGCGGCGCGCCTGTTCTCGCTCGGGTGATTTCGGCGGCTTCGATCTTCTGCCAGTCGCGGAAGGTGACGATATCGACGCCGCGCTGATCGAGCAGCGCATCGAGCCCGGCACGACCCGGCTTGCCGCTGCCGGCTGCGATGTCCGCCGCGATCAACTCGGCGATCGCGAAGCCGTCCGGGCGGTTGGTCCCGATCGTACCCGTCGGGCCGCGCCGTGCCCAGCCGACCGCATAGAGCCCCGGCGCGATGCGTCCGTCGACATTGGCGAAGCGGCCCAGCGCATCGTCATAGGGCACGCCGGCGATCGGGGGGGTGCGATAACCGATGCAGCTCACCACCAGCGTTGCGGGGATGGCATATTCCTCGCCGGTATCGACGACGCGACCCGTCGGATCGATTCGCGTGCGGGCGACGATGACCCGCTCTGCGCTGGCGTCGCCTTCGATCCGGACCGGGCGGGCGAAGAAATCGAACACGATCCGTACCGGCTTGTCATCGTGCACGGCTGCGAAGTCGCGCAAATACGCGACCGATTTGCACAGCCCTGGTTCGAGCTCGGCATCCGCCGCGATCGGTGGAAGGTCGGCAGGGTCGACCAGCGGGACGGCCCGGGTCAGATGCGCCAGCTCGCCGAGTTCCTTGGGTGTCATCGCGATCTGGTGCGGGCCACGCCGCGCGAGCAAGGTCACGGTCGCATGTTCGGCCGCCCGCAGCCGGTCGAGCGCATGGCCGACGATATCCGACCCGCCGAATTCGGCCTCGGTCTTGGCGAGGATCCGCGCGACGTCGAGCGCGACGTTCCCCGCGCCGACGACGACGGCGTCCAGTCCGTGGACGGGGGGATCGAGCTGCGCGAAATCAGGGTGGCCATTGTACCACCCGACGAACGCCGCCGAGCCGATCACGCCCGGCAAATCGTCCCCCGGCACCCCGAGCGGCTTGTCCGCCGGCGCGCCGGTCGCAAGCACGACCGCATCGTACAGGTCGAGCAGTTCCGCGATCGCGACATCGTCCCCGACCGATACATTGCCGACGAACCGCACGGTATCGCTCAACGCGACCGCTTCGTAGCGCCGCGCGACGCCCTTGATCGATTGATGATCCGGGGCGACGCCGGTGCGGATCAGGCCATAAGGCACCGGCAGCCGATCGAGGATGTCGATCCGGCAATCGCTGCCGAACGCCTTCTGGCACGCCTCGGCGGTATAATATCCGGCCGGTCCCGAACCGATGATTGCGATGTGGCGCATGTCGTTCGTTCTCCTGTCGGTCGATCGTAGCCGCATGTCGCAACGGGGCAAGCAATGAAGCCCGGCCGCAACGATCCGCCGCCCGCGAAGGGCCGAATGAATTCAATGTCATCTTGGCGTCGGGCTATGGCCATGCGAAGGGACCGATGCGATTGTGTCAGGCTGTTACAAAGGAAGTCTCGCCGATGAGCCGTGCGCCCGTTTTCTATGATGCCTCGGGTCGCCGGCGTCGTCGCTTTGCCATGGCCGTGGCAGCTTTCATATTGCTGCTGCTGCTGTCGATCGCCGCGCTCGGGGTGTCGATCGGTGCGGTGCCGGCGCCCCCGTTGCTGCCCGTCGAAGCGGAACATGCGGCTTTTACCAAGCTGCCCCCGCCGCACGATCCGTTGCTCAAGCGCGCGCGGCGGAGGATCATCGATTATGCACGGTTGATGGGCGCCGCGCCGCCGCGTGGGGTCGGGGCAGCGGTCGACCAGCCGCTGGCGATCGCCTTTCACGTGCCATGGGATCAGTCGAGCGTCGCGTCGTTGAGGCGTCACATCGGGGAACTCGACTGGCTGATCCCCGGCTGGGTATCGGTGACGGGCGCCGCGCACGACATCACCGTCTATCGCGATACCGCTGGGCGCGAGATCCTCAACCGCTCGCCGCATCGCCCGTTGCTGCTGCCGATGATCCAGAACGCCAAGGACGGCAATTGGGACGCGAAGGGCATGGAGGCAATGTTGCGCTCGGCTGCGCAACGCAAGGCGTTCCTCGATCGACTGGAACCCTGGCTGGCGCAGAATCGCGCGGGTGGTGCGTTCTTCGACTTCGAGGAACTGAGCCCGCGCGGGCAGGCCGACTTCCGCACCTTCCTGCGCGAAACCAAGGCGCGCTTCGCCAGGCACAATTGGGTCATCGCGATCGCGGTCCCGATCGGGGCGGCCGAGGGCGAGGACGGCTGGAACATCGGGGCGTTCGCCGCCATCGTCGATCGCGTGTTCCTGATGGCCTATGACGAGCACGAGGTCGGCGGCGAGTCCGGACCGATCGCCTCGCAGGGGTGGTTCGAACAGTCGGTCGCACGCGCGGTGCGCGGTGTCCCGCGCAGCAAGATCGTCGTCGCGATCGGCAGCTATGGCTATGACTGGCACGACGGCGGCGGCGAACCGCTCTCGATCGACGAGGCATGGCAGAACGCGCGCGAATCGAGCGCAATGCCGGTGTTTGACAAGGCGAGCGGCAACACCAGCTTCGCCTATATGGAAGGCAAGAGTCGCCATGTCGTCTGGCTGCTCGATGCGGCGTCCGCGTATAACGAGATGAAATTCCTCAACCGCGTCGGGCTGAACGGCGTCGCGGTGTGGCGCCTGGGCGCGGAGGATCCCGGGCTCTGGTCCGTCTTCGGTCGCTCGCACCGCACGTTGCCCGCGCCTTCGACGATCAACGCGATCCCGGCGGGTACCGACGTCGACATCGAGGGCAGCGGCGAGATCCTCAAGATCGCGGGCGTACCGGTCGCGGGTGTTCGCCAAGCGGTGGCCAATGCGCGCGGCGGGATCGGCGACGTTCGTTTCGTCCAGTTGCCATCGCCGTACATCGTCGCGCGGACCGGGTATCGCCCCGGCCTGGTGGCGCTGACGTTCGACGACGGGCCCGATCCTACCTGGACCCCGCGCATTCTCGACATCCTGAAGGAAAAGAAGGTTCCGGGCACGTTCTTCATCATCGGCGAGAATGCGCTGACCCAGCGCCGCCTGCTCGAACGGATGATGCGCGAAGGCCATGAGATCGGCAGCCACACCTATACCCACCCCAATCTGGCGGGTGCCTCGGAAACCGAGACGAGCTTCCAGCTGAACACCACGCAACGGTTGTTCCAGGCGTTCACGGGGCATTCCTTGCGACTGTTCCGCGCGCCCTATTTCGGCGATGCCGAGCCGACCACCGCGGACGAAATCGATCCGGCGTTGCAGGCGCAGAACCGCGGCTACATCTCGGTCGGTCTGCACGTCGATCCGGGTGACTGGAAACGACCGGGCACGC
This sequence comes from Sphingomonas sp. TREG-RG-20F-R18-01, assembly GCF_022662475.1. Taxonomy (GTDB): domain Bacteria; phylum Pseudomonadota; class Alphaproteobacteria; order Sphingomonadales; family Sphingomonadaceae; genus Sphingomonas. The sequence goes on along the minus strand of NZ_JAKNQQ010000001.1, from coordinate 934,360 downwards.
AGTCGATCATCGACAGCACGGTCGACGACGTCACGGATCCGGTCGGGCGGTGCACGGGTGACGGTGAGCCGCAGTGCAGCCGCAACATCGTGCTGCTCCACGACGCGGGCGGCGATCGTTCGCAGACCGTGGCTGCGCTGCCGCAGATCATCGATCAGCTCCGGGCCAAGGGGTACCGCTTCGTGCCGGTGTCGGAACTGGCCGGCATCCCGCGCAACCTCGCGATGCCGCCGATCACCGAGAGCGAACAGGTCGCTGCGCAGTTCAACCTGTTCATCTTCAGCGCGCTGGGCGGTATCGTCATCGCGCTTGGCTGGATCTTCTTCTTTGCGATCTCGATCGGAATCGCCCGCGCGATCGTCCTGTCGGCGCTTGCCCTGATCCAGGCGCGGCGCGAGGGGCGGATGGTGTTCCCGCCGATCGACCCGACCACGTTCGTCACGGTGATGATCCCCGCGTTCAACGAGGAACTGGTGATCGAGCGCGCGGTGCGCGGCGTGCTCGCGTCGACCGACGTCCGGGTCGAGGTGATCGTGATCGACGACGGCTCGTCCGACGGGACCAGCGCGGTGATTCAGGCCGCATTTGCCGGCGATGCCCGCGTGAAGCTGCTGACGCTCGAGAATGGCGGCAAGGCGCGCGCGCTCAATCGGGGAATCGAGCTGGCGACCGGCGAGATCGTGATCGCACTCGATGCCGATACGCAGTTCGAGCCGACCACGATCGCGCGGCTGGCGCGCTGGTTCGTCGACCCCGCGCTCGGGGCAGTCGCGGGCAATGCCAAGGTCGGCAACCGCGTCAATCTGCTCACGCGGTTCCAGGCGGTCGAATACATTACCGCGCAGAACCTCGAACGGCGCGCCCTCGCGCGGCTCGATGCGATGACGGTGGTGCCAGGCGCGGTGGGTGCGTGGCGTTTGTCAGCGATCAAGCAGGTCGGCGGCTACCCGGACGACACGCTCGCCGAGGACCAGGACCTGACGATTGCGATCCAGCGCGCCGGATGGAAGGTCACCTATGACCAATATGCCGTCGCCTGGACCGAATCGCCCGAGACGATCAAGGGCCTCGCCAAGCAGCGCTTCCGCTGGGCGTTCGGGACGCTGCAATGCCTGTGGAAGCACGGCGTGATCATGGCCACGGGCAAACCCCGCGGGCTCGCGCGCGTCGGGCTGCCGCAGGCGATCCTGTTCCAGATCGTGTTCGCTGCGATCTCACCGATCATCGATCTCGCGCTGATCGTCAGTTTCGTCATGACCTATCTCGCCGTGCTGGCGCATGGCTGGGCGCAGACGCAGCATGATGTCGAGAAGATGCTGATCTACTGGCTGGTCTTCACGCTGATCGACCTGCTCGCCGCGACGGTCGCGTTCGCGCTGGAACGGCGCGAGGATTGGCGGCTGTTGTGGCTGCTGGTGCCGCAGCGCTTCGGCTATCGCCAGATCATGTATTATGTCGTGTTGAAGGCGATTACCCAGGCGCTGCGCGGACGAAGCGTGGGATGGGGCAAGCTGGTGCGGACCGGGCGCGTGAACGTCTAGGCTGGGCGTTCGAGGGAACCAGGCACCGCGCTTCCCCGGCGACGGCCGGGGCTTGGTCGTCATCGGGAGGCGTGGGGCGTCACATCAGCGATCGATCAGCAGATCCAGCCGGTCGCCCGTCGTCACGTCCCCGCGCGGCACGCGGATCAGCACCCCGTCGCGATCGCGCGCGACGATCCGGGCGGTGATGCGATCCCCTCCGACGATCGACGGCCCTCCGGTCGCCACCACCCGCCCGTGCTCGAGCATCACAACGTGATCCGCAACCGCGCGGACCTCGTCCGGACTGTGGGTGACATACAGCATCGGCAGCGCGAAATCGGCCTTGAGCCGCGCAATATACGCCAGGATCTCGTCCTTGCGCGCGCCATCTAGCGCGGCGAGCGGTTCGTCCAGCAAAAGCAGCTCGGGCTGGCTCAGCAACGCGCGGCCGAGTGCGATCCGCTGACGCTCGCCACCCGACAGGTCGCGAACGCCGCGCCGCAACAGATGGCCGATGTCGAGCGTCGCGACGACCTGGTCGAACCCGATGCGATGCGGCCCCGGCGCGCGCTTCAGTCCGTAACGCAGGTTCGCATCCACCCGCAGGTGGGGGAACAACCGCGCGTCCTGGAACACCCAGCCGATCCGGCGCGCGCGCGGCGGTACGTTGACCCGGGAACCATGATCGAACAGCACGCGGTCCCCCAGCACGATCCGCCCCGCCTCGATCATGCCGCTCCCGGCAATTGCGGCCAGCGTCGCGCTTTTGCCGGCGCCCGAAGGGCCGAACAGCGCTGTCACGCCGTTGGCCGCACCCTCGAACGCCACGTCGAGCGTGAATTCGCCGAGCCTGCGCTTGATCGCGACCGAGATCATTGCCCACTCCGCCGCCGGCCATAGGCCAGCAACGCCTCCGACAGGAGCAGCGCGACGATCGCCACGCCGAACGAGATCCCCGCCAGGCGCAACGCGACCGCCTCGCCACCGGGTTGCTGGAGCGCGGCATAGATGGCCAGCGCGAGTGTCTGCGTCTCGCCCGGAATGTTGGCCGCAAAGGTAATGACCGCGCCGAATTCGCCAAGCGCGGCGGCAAAGCCGATGACCGCGGCGGCGATCAGCCCGGGCGCGGCGAGCGGCAGCGTCACCGACAGCGTCCGATCCCAGAAGCCTGCGCCAAGGCTGTCCGCGACCGCCTCGATCCGGGGGTCGACCGCCTCGACCGCCTGCCGGCAGGCGCGCAGCATCAGCGGGAACGCCATCACGCCGGCCGCGAGCGCCGCACCATTGGCAGTGAAGATCAGCCGGATGCCAAGGCTGGCCAGGAAACGTCCGATCGGTCCGTCCGCGCCGAACAGCAGGATCAGCACGAACCCGACCACCACCGGCGGAAGGAAGAGCGACGAATGCAACACCGCGTCGAGCACGGTACGCCCTGGGAATCGCGTCCGCGCCATCATCCAGCCAAGCAACAGCGCGACCGGCAGCGCGACCAGCACGGCACGGCCGGCGATCGATACGCTGAGCCCCAGCACGTCCCATTCGGCGGCGGTGAGCACGCTCTAGCCGGCCGTCCGGAAGCCATAGCGGCGGAACACCGCCAGTGCGGCCGGGCTGTGGAGATAGCCGAGGAAGCCGCGCGCCGCCCCGCTTCCGCCGCGCACGAGGGCAGCGGGATAATCGATCGGGGCGTGGCTGGCTTCGGGGAAGATGCCGACGATTCGTACACCCGGTTCGGCGCGTGCGTCGGTCTCATAGACGATCCCGAGCGGTGCCTCGTGACGGGCGACATAGGACAGTGCGACCCGGACATTGTCCGCACGGGCGAGCCGGCCCTGCACGCTCGCCCAGACGCCTAGCCGCGTCAGTGCGGTCTGGGCATAGATTCCGGCGGGGACATAGGCGGGGTCGCCAACGGCGAGCCGACCGGAGTGTCCGAGCAGTGTCGTAAGCGGAAAGCGCGGCGCAATCCGCACGTTGACGTTGCTGTCGGCCGGCGCGACCAAGGCGAGGCGGCCCCGCAAGAGCGTACTTCGGCTGGCGACGTCGATTCGCCCGGCCTTCTGTGCATGGTCCATCCAGACGAGATCGGCCGAGACGAAAAGGTCGGCTTTGACACCCGATTCGATCTGTCGTGCGAGCAGGCTGCTCGAAGCGAAGGAAAAGCGCACCGGAACGCCGGTACGCTGGGTATAGGCCTTGCCCACGGCCTGCAGGGCGTCGGTCAGCGACGCCGCGGCGAACACGGTAACGGGGGGCGGGGGCGCGGCCTGGGCCGTTCCGCAGCCGATCGCAGCGGCGATCGCGGCAAAGGATGTCAGAAGAGTGCGGCGGTTCATGGAAGTCCGATCGGGTGCTATATCGCGGGACATATAGCGGATCGGAGGCCGGCGGATAGGCTTGGCGGACTGCTTTCAGCGACGCGTGGCGCAGTGACACGGTCGCGCTACCCGCCACCCGAAGGGCCGGGACTGTTCCGGCACCCGCTACGTCAGGTTCCCGTTCGGGGACCGGGAACTACGGTCGATCCCGGCAAAATGCCGGGATCGAGGCTGTGCCGAGCGTCAAGCGTAGCGGACGGTCGTCTTGCGCCGCCGCGCCATGGCACCGATGCCCGCGAAGCCCGCCAGCATCATCGCCCAGGTCGAAGGCTCGGGCACGGCGCCGGTCAGTTGTTGCGCGACGAAACCGGGCAGGTCCGCGTCGCTGAACCCGAACACGAAGAACTGGTTCTGCCCGGCGGATGCCGGAACGAAATCATTGTCGTTCGCGACGAACAGCGTGTGGAGCAGCTGTCCGTTGTAAGTCACGTCCTGCCCGAACGCGAGACCTTCGATCTTCGCTGGGATTTGCGAAGCGGGGATCCCCGCCGCGGTCAGCGCGGTGACGAGGTTGAGGAACGGCGTCGTTCCCTTGGTAACCGCTGTCGCCTTGCTTGCGTCGGTCCCTGACAGCGCGGTGATGTCGGTCGCGCCGTTCAGGTCGATCCGGAAGAACTGCTTGACCGCGGCGTTCGTGCCGTCGCCGAGGCCCTTGCCGTCGCGCTCGTCGACCAGGAATTCGTGGTCATTGATCGCGACGATGTCGCTGACGCCCGATCCGGTGGTGAGCTTGTAGCCATATTCATGCGTCGTGCCGCTCGCGACGTCGATCGTCACGATCCGCACGAACTTCGCCGGGTCCTGCTCGAGCGGTGCCTGCATGATCCCTACCAACGTCTTGCCGTCCGGCGTCAGCGCGAGGCCTTCCATGCCCTTGTTGGCGACGCGGCCGACCGTATTGCCCGCGATCTCGACGTCGCCCCTGGGCGACTGGTTGGTCACGGCGAGGTTGGCCGGGAGCGTGAAGGTCTTGACCAGGCTGCCGGTGGCGCGATCGAACTGGCGGACATAGGGGCCATATTCGTCCGAGACGAAGACGCTCTTGCCATCGTTCGAGACACGGACCGACTCCGGATCGAATCGCGCATTCGCCGAATCGGTCGACAGGCCGGACGCGTAATTGTCCGAGCGACCGGTGAAATAATAAGCGCCCGCGCTGTTCTGGGCAGGCGCACCAGAACCGAGCGGCGTGCCGTCGATCCTGTTGCCGAGGCCAGCGCCCGTCCCGTAATTCAGCGCGGTCGGGCTCGACAACAGCGTCGTACCGGTCAGCGCGGCGGTCACGCCGAACGGCAGGCCGCTGCCGGAGGTGTTGGCGGTCAGCGCGAGCGACAGCGTCTGGAAGCGGCTGATGTAAGACGTGGTATCGTCGACCGCAGAATTATACGCGGTGGCGTTGGGGCCGCGGTCCGGCGTGGCGATGAAGGTGTTGCCGCCGGCATAGGCCAGCCCCGAGCCGATCCCACCGAGAATATTCCCCGGCAGACCGTTCTCGAGCGTCCCGGTCAGCCCCGACAGATCGACGTTGGCACCAGCGCTGCTGCCGTTGATCGAGCCGTTGGCGAGGTAGATCGGCGCGGCGGTCGCGGGAACGGAAAGCAACGCGGCAACCGTGATTGCAGCCGAGCGGAAACGGATCATCATACACCTGTCCTACGCGTTCGTAAAAGATGAACGCGGCGTTAACGATGTACAATTACAGCAATAAGTCAGTCACATAGAGAAATATGCCGAACGGCCGGGCACACATGGGCCCGGCCAGAGGGGCGCTTACTTGCTGCGCTCGACCTGCTCGAATTCGAGCTCGACCGGGGTGGCTCGACCGAAGATCGACACCGACACCTTGACGCGGCTGCGATCGAAATCGAGTTCCTCGACGATGCCGTTGAAGCTCGCGAACGGGCCGTCAAGCACCTTGACCGAATCGCCGATCTCGAAGTCGACCTTGACCTTCTGCTTGGGTGCAGCGGCGGCGGCCTCGTCCTTGGTGTTGAGCATCCGCGCGGCTTCCGATTCCGGAATCGCCTGCGGCTTGCCGTTAGGCCCGAGGAAGCCGGTCACCTTCGGGGTGTTCTTGACAAGGTGATAGACGTCGTCGTTCATGTTTAGCTTGGCGAGGACATAGCCCGGCATGAACTTGCGCTCGACCGCGATCTTCTTGCCACGGCGGGCTTCGGTCACGGTCTCGGTCGGAACCTCGATCTGCTCGACCAGCTGCTCGAGCCCCATGCGGGTCGCTTCCGCCATGATCGCGTCGCGGACCTTGCCCTCGAAACCCGAATAGGCGTGGATGATGTACCAACGTGCCATGTCGTCTGTCTGTCCGTTATTTCGCGAGGGTGAGCAGCAGGTGGACGATCGCCTCGAACGCGGTGTCGATGACGAAGAAGAAGACGCCCAGCAGCGTCGCCATGATGACGACCATCACGCCGGTCATCAGGGTTTCGCGTCGCGTCGGCCAGACGACCTTCTTGGTCTCGGCCTGGACCTGACGGATGAATTCGAGAGGGGTCGTCTTCGCCACTGTGCTGCACTCGTGTTTTTCGCCGAAGGATGGGACATGGGCCCGCTGCCCGGCCCTGTGAAGGGCCGATGACGGTCATTCCCAATTTCGGAATGATACGACCCTAATCCGCGCCGGCGTTTAAATCAAGCTGCGGGCGGAACGGGAGCGAATCGGAATAGGTGGCAGGGGAGCACGGACTCGAACCGTGGGCCTTCGGTTTTGGAGACCGACGCTCTAACCAACTGAGCTACACCCCTATCGAGGGCCTCTCTATCGCGACAATCTGCGGATCGCAAGCGGATCAAGCAGCGGCGCGATCCCGCGCGGCCCGCTGTGCCACGCCGCGCGCATCCTCGACCGGGAGGGGGCGCCCGAAATAATAGCCCTGGACCTTGGTGCAGCCGAGGTTCTGCACCATGCGATGCTCCTCCTCGGTCTCAACCCCCTCGGCGGTCGTCGCCATGCCCAGGCTCTGCGCCAGCGCCACGACGGCGCGGACGATCGCCAGCGCCTCGCGGACGCCCTTCGAGGCGCCGGTCACGAAGCTGCGATCGATCTTGATCGTCGAGAATCGCGTACGGCTGAGATAGCCGAGCGAGGAATATCCCGTTCCGAAATCGTCCAGGCTGAGCCGTACGCCAAGATCCAGGATCCGCTCGAGCACCTTCACCGCCGCGGTATCGTCTCGCATGAAGACGCTCTCGGTCACTTCCAGTTCGAGCCGGCCCGCCGGAAGGCCCGAATTGCTGAGCGCCGATGTGACGACGGCAACGAACCCGGGGTTGTGCAACTGTTCGGGCGAGACGTTGACCGCGATCCGCGCCTGTCCGGGCCAGCGCGCCGCCTCCATGCAAGCATTGCGGAGTACCCATTCGCCGATCGGCGCGATCAGTCGCGCATCCTCCGCGAGCGGAATGAACTTGGCCGGCGATATGACGCCGAGCTCCGGGTGCGTCCAGCGCACCAGCGCCTCGAACCCGGTCAGCTGTTCGCTCCCGGCATCGACCACGGGCTGGTAGCAGATGTGCAATTCGTCCTTTTGCAGGGCGAGGCGGAGTGCCTGTTCGAGGACACGGCGCTCTTCTGCGGCAATGTGCAGTTGCGGTTCGTAGCAATGGTACGTCCCGCCGCCGGCGTCCTTGGACCGATAGAGCGCCAGATCGGCTGAACGGATCAGCATTTCGGCGGTGCGACCGTCGCGTGGACCAGTGGCGACACCGACGCTGGCGCCGGTGTAAAGCGTGTGCTGGTCCAGTTCGTACGGACGCGAGAGCGCATCCACGATCGTCTGCGCGAGCCGTTCGACCCGCGCCGTGTCGCTCGCGTCCCGCACGACGACGGCGAACTCGTCGCCGCCGAGTCGTCCGATGATTTCGTTTTCGGTCATCAGCACGGCGAGCCGTTCCGACACCCGGCCCAGCAACCGGTCGCCGATCGGATGTCCCAGCGTGTCGTTCACGGCCTTGAAGCGATCGAGATCGATCATCATGAAGGCACAGCGGCTGCCCCATTTCGCCGCATCCGTCATTGCGTGCGCCAGCGATTCGTTGATGTAGAGTCGGTTGGGCAGGCCGGTGAGCGTGTCGAAGCGCGCCATGCGGTTGATCTTGTCGGCGGACGCGCGCTGTTCGGTGACGTCCGAGCCGACGCCGCGAAACCCGATGAAGATGTCGCGTTCATCGTAGCGCGGATTGGCGGCGATCTCGAACCAGCGCTCGCTCTCGCCGACCTGAACCGGCAACAACAGCCCGCGAAATGGCTCGCGACCTTTGAGATATTCAGCGAGGTCCCGCAGCCCCGAGGCGAAATTGCCCGCCTCCCAGGTCGGGCCGGCAAGGACCTCGAGCAGCGACTTGCCGTTGACCGTCGTGGTGTCGAGCCCGACCGACTCGGCAAACCGCGGCGAAGCGCGCACCACGCGCCGCTGCGCGTCGGTTTCCCATAACCAGTCCGACGAATGTTCCTCGGCCTCGCGCAGCAGCAAGCTGACGGTTTCGTCCCGTTCCCCAAGCGCGATCTCGCTGGCGCGAACGACGACCAGCGCCTTTGCGCGCGTGAAGCAGCCGATCATCAGCAATGCGGTGAACAGCACCACCGCAGACGCCAGGACCGGTCCTCCCGTCCACAGCATCATCGCCGCAATCGCGACGCCCAGAATGCCGAGAAAGCTCAGCGTTGCAAGCGGCAACGCGGCCATGGCTACCGCGGAGGCGGTCATCAGCAGCGACAGGACCACCCAGAGGTTGAGGGCGGTCGTCGTATCGGCCCGGATGCCGCAGGCGAAGGGTGGGATCGACCAGACCAGGCCAAGCAGCAGGCCGTCGAGCAACGTGGCGCGCACGTCATGCAGGCTTGCGGTATAGGCGGCGCGGTGACGGGTGGCGAGGCGGCGAACGGCGACCGCAACGCTGACCACGGCGGCAACCGTGCCCCACAAGGCGAGCGCCCAGAGCGGCGCGCAATGCGCGAGCGTCAGCGTCACCAGCGCGGCGCCGATGACGTTCGCTGCAACCAGGAACAGTGCCAGCTGGCTTCCGGCATGGAGCTGGGCTGCCCGAATGGGCCCCCAGTCCGTCGTGTCCGCCGGATCGTGCAGACCCAGCAGCGCGCGTGCGTCGATGCGCGGCTTGGCGAATTGGGAGGAGGATGAGTTGCTCACCCGCACACCGATACGCCCCCTAAGGTTAGCGGATCGTTAGAGCGGTACGCCATGGCCCGGATTGGGCGCGCTGACCCATCATTTCGCTTGATTATGCCGCCAGATCGTAGGGTTTGATGTCGCCGCTGAGATAAAGATTGCGCGCCTTTGCCCGACTGAGCTTGCCCGAACTGGTGCGCGGCAGGGTCCGGGGCGGGATCAGCTCGATCACGCAGTTCATTCCGGTGACCGAACGGACCCGCTCACGGATTTCCTCGCGCAGGCGTACCCGTTCGGCATCGTCCGAACTGCGGCACTGGACGAGCACGGCCGGCGTTTCCTCGCCGCCCGGGGTCGTGATCGCGAAAGCCGCGATGTCGCCCGCCTTGAACCCCGGTAGCTGCTCGACCGCCCATTCGATGTCCTGCGGCCAGTGATTCCGACCGTTGACGATGATCATGTCCTTGGCGCGGCCGACGATGTAGACATAGCCATCGGAGAGATAGCCCATGTCACCCGTGTCCAGCCAGCCATCAACGAGGCAGGCGTCGGTCGCCGCCTGATCGCGGAAATAACCGACCATCAATGAGGGGCCGGAGCACCAGAGCTTGCCGATCGCGCGTTCCGGCAAGGGCGTGCCGTCCTCCTCGCGGATCTCGACCTTCATGTCCTTGACCGGCTTCCCGCAATTGACGATCGCGCGATATCGCTGCGGGCGATCCTCGCCTGCCGCGACGCCTGAAAGTTGTGTTTCCTCCACCAGTTCCACGCGAATGCCTTCGGCGGGGGGCATGATCGACACCGCCAGCGTAGCCTCGGCCAGGCCGTAGCTGGGCAGGAATGCACTGGCCTTGAACCCGGCGTCGGCGAAGGCGTCGACGAAACATTGCATCACGTCGGGCCTAATCATGTCCGCCCCATTGCCCGCCAGCCGCCACCGCGACAGGTCGAAGCGATCTGACGCTTTGGTTTGGCTCGAGATGCGTCGCGCGCAAATGTCATAGCCGAACGTCGGCGAGTAGCTGATCGAATTGCCCGGATTGCGGCTGATCAGATCGAGCCACGCCAGGGGACGGCGTGCGAAATCCTCGGTCTTAAGATAATCGGTGGAAACTTGGTTGGCGACCGGCGACAGGAAGCAGCCCACCAGGCCCATGTCATGATACCAGGGAAGCCACGAGATGCAGCGGTCCCGATCGACCAGCTGCATGCCATAGGCGTGGGCGGTCAGATTGTTGAGCAGCGCGTGATGGGTAATCACGACGCCATGCGGAAACCGGGTCGAGCCGCTCGAATATTGGAGATAGGCGACGTCCTGGCCGCTTGCTTCGGGTAGGGCGATCATCGGGGCGGGGCGTTGGCCCAGTTCGGACCAGTCGATACCGTCGGTTCCAGCGGCACGGGCAGCGTCCTGGCCCATGTGCGCGAGTTCGGGCGGATAGATGAGGACGACCGGCTCGCAGCTCGACAGTTGGACACGCAGCTGTTCGACGTAGGAATCGCGGCCGCCGAAGGACGTTGGCAAGGGCAATGGAACGGGCCACGCACCGGCATAGACGGCACCAAAGAACAACGCGGCAAACTCCGGGCTCGTTTCGGCGACGATCGCCACCCGATCCTGCGGCTTGATGCCGGCATGGACCAGGCGCCGTGCCATTGCCAGCGCATCGCCTTGAAGTTCGGCAAACGGATAGGCGCGAGTCAGTGCGCCACGCGCGTCGTGAAAATTAAGCCCGCGTTGACCTGTGGCGGCGTAATCGAGGGCCGCCCCAAGCGTTTCGAAATCCGCGAAGCGCCGCGGCAGCGAATCTTCGGTGGGCGTGGCGACCGGCTTCGGCGTTTCGGCCTCAAGGTCGTGCGTGCCCGCAACGTCAACTGTCATCTGTATCTGCGCCCTCGATCGCGGCATCATTCAGCGGCCGCGCTTATGGTCCCTTTCGGCAAGCACCCCTGCTTATGCCAAGCGTTCAAAATCCGGTTCGACTGTGGCACAATGATGGCGCCATGCACCAACGCCCCACGAACCAATCCCGAACACGGGAAAAAAAGCCAATCCCACCACTAGATAGCGGAGCATTGGAACGACTTGCCTTACGCTATGTCGAGCGTTTTTCAACGACCCGCGCACGCCTCGTGACCTATCTGGTTCGCAAGATCCGCGAACGCGGCTGGGAAGGAGCGCTGCGTGACCCGGCCGAAATCGCCGAAAAGTTCGCAGAGCTCGGCTATATCGACGACCGTGCGTTCGGCGAAGCGCGTGCCGCGGCGATGGGTCGGCGGGGTCTGGGCGAGCGGCGAGTCAGCGGTGCGTTGCGTCAGGCCGGATTGGACGAGGCCGATAGCGCCGCGATCGCTCCCGGTATGGCCGATCGTGCGCTCGAAACCGCGCTTGCCTTCGCGCGGCGTCGGCGGATCGGGCCGTTTGCCCTGGCGCCGGTGGATCGGCCACAGCGCGAGAAACATATCGCCGCAATGATTCGGGGCGGTCACAGTTTTTCTATGGCCCGAATGATTGCGAATCTTCTGCCCGGAGAAAGTCCTTCATTTGATGAATAGCCTTGTCATAGTATATAGAACCCCCATTTCCGTAATGTTTAAGAAAAGATTGTGGGACACGGCATTACAGAGCTTTGGATCGGGCTGTATGTCATGCTATGGGCGCGAGCGGGGGACTTTCTACGATGCGAAATGTACCGATTCCGGCGTTTGGGGAGCCGGATCGCGAGGGTCGAATGGATGACGGCGCACATATCGCGAACGAAGAATCGCGACATTATACAGGCGTACTCAAATGGTTCGACATGACGCGTGGGTTCGGCTTTCTTGTTGCCGACGAGGAGGGCGTCAGCGATATTCTGATTCACTTTTCGGTGCTGCGGCCGCACGGTCGACGCAGCCTGCCGGAAGGGGCGCGCCTGGAATGTATCGCTTCGCTGCGCGAGCGCGGATTGCAGGCGAGCGAAATCCTGTCGATCGACCTGAGCAATGCCGTCGAACCACCACCCAAGCCCCGCAGCGAGCCGCAGCGACCGGATCCTGCGGCTTTGATCGAAGGGGCCGGACCGTTTGAGCCGGTCACGGTCAAATGGTTCAACCGGTTGAAGGGGTACGGATTTCTGGTGCGCGAAGACAATTCGGGCGATATCTTCGTACACGTCGAGACGCTTCGCCGCGCCGGCCTGGAAGAGGTCGAGCCCGGACAGTTTCTTTACGCCCGCATGGTGGCCGGCGAAAAGGGGCCGCTTGCGGTCACGGTGGAACAGAAAGTCTAGGAGTCGCCCTGTGCGCCAGCGTTTCGCGAATGTCATCGGCTTCGCGATGCTGGTCGCAACCGGAGGTTGTGACGACGGCGCGCCAGCGAAGCCGCCCGTCGATGCGGCGTCCGGCCTCGTCGCCGTTACGGTCGCAAGCCATAACGGAAGGCATCGCTTCCTGGTCGAGCCAGCCGTAACGGCGGAAGAGCAGCGGCGCGGGCTGATGTTCCGAACCGATCTGGCTGCTGATGGCGGCATGTTGTTCGCGCCATATCCACCGAATGGACCTCCGCGTGAGGCCAGTTTCTGGATGAAGGACACGCCGACCCCGCTGGACATCATCTTTGTCCGGGCGGACCATACGATCGCCCGCATCGCGGAAAATGCCGCGCCGCAGTCCGAGGTGCCGGTATCCTCGGGCGAGCCGGTGGCTGCCGTCCTGGAGATCCGCGGGGGGCGATCGCTCGACCTCGGGATAAGGGAAGGCGACACGGTCAGCTGGCGCGCATCGACGGCGCGTTGATGCCGGTTGAAGGCGACAGCGCGGCGCGCTAAGCGCTACACCATGGGCATCAATCTTAATCCCTTCACCTGGTGGACCGGCGCGAGCTGGGGCACGGCATTCGGTCTCCGTGGCAAGGCGCGGGTCGGCGAGGATTCGCTCGGCAACGTCTATTACGAGGGTGGCCGCGATACCGCGGGCAACCCGCGCCGGTGGGTCATCTACAACGGGGTGAACGATTCGAGCCGTATCGCTCCGGAATGGTTCAGTTGGTTGCATCATCAGGTGGCGGACGTGCCGGCGCGTGCGCTTCCTGCTCCGCGTGCGTGGCAATTGCCCGCCGAACCCAATCTTACCGGCACGACACTGGCCTATCGTCCCAGCGGCGCGCTCGAGAAGGGCGGGGTCCGCGCGCAGGCCACGGGCGACTACGAAGCCTGGACGCCGGACGCGTGATCCGGCGCGCGCTGGGCGTCGGCGCCCTGGCCGCGCTCATAGCGACGAGCGGATGTGACCGGGCTGCCAAGGCGCCCGAGCCCACGCCTACGGAAACCGCGGAAACCGCGCTGGATGCGGATACGAGCGCGCAGAACGTCGTGACCGTCGATGTCGCGGGGGGCGTCGATCCGAGCCTGGGCGCCACGCCGATGGCGCAGCGTGTCGCAACGCTCGGGCTGCTCAACAAGCGCAATGGACAGGCGCGGGATGTGACGTTGAAGCCGGGCGAGACAGTCCGCGTCGGCGATGTCGTGCTGCACCTGAAAGCCTGTGAGCAGACTGCCCCCTGGGAGCAGGAGCATTACACCGGAGCGTTTGTACAGGTCGACGTGTCAGGCACGGACAAGGTCTGGCGTCGGGTCTTTTCGGGATGGTTGTTCAAGGAACGTCCCGGCCTGAACGTCGTCCAACACCCGATTTACGATGTCTGGACCAAGAGCTGCGCGATGAGCTTCCCGGAAGGCGGGCCGGAGTCGATCCCGGCGGGAGCAGCCTCCAATGCCGCAGCCCCCCGGTCCAGCGCAAAGAAGTCGCCGACGCCCGAGGCCGAGGCGTCGCCGCCGACGACGCCCGACAGCGCACTCGACAATTCCACGAGATAGGCGGCGCGCGGAATTTCGACCGCGCCCATCGATGCGAGATGCTCGGTCATGAACTGGCAGTCGAGCAGGACGAAACCGCCGACCCGTAGCCGGGCGACCAGCCATGCCATCGCCACCTTCGAGACGTCGCGCGCCCGGCTGACCATGCTTTCACCAAAGAAGGCACGTCCCAGCGCCAGTCCGTAGAGGCCGCCCACCAGCGTCTCACCGTCCCAAACTTCGATCGAATGCGCGAAGCCGAGGGTATGGAGCCGATTGAACACCTGTTCGATCTGCGGATTGATCCACGTGTCGGGCCGATTGGGGACCGATTCGGCACACAGCCGCATCATGTCGGCAAAACAGCGATCGGCCGTTACCCTAAAGTGATCGCGCACCACCGTCTTGCGCAGGGATTGCGACAGATGAAACCCGTCGAGCGGGAGGACTGCGCGATCCTGGGGTTCAACCCAGTAGATTTCGTCGGCGGTCCTGCTGTCGGCCATTGGAAACACGCCCACGGCATAGGCGCCAAGCACGAGGTTCGGGTCGAGCATCTCGGCCTCGCCTGCGCGCTTCGGGGCCTTGCTCACGCTGCGATACGGCGCTCGATCGCCTGCCACAATTGCGCGAAGGCGGCGGCGCCGGCGGAGCGCGGCGCGAAGCTACCGACCGGCGCGCGTCGTGCGGTGACCTGCTCGATCAGGCTCGCCATCGGAACGACCGGCCAGTCCGGGTGTCGCGCCAGCGCATCGGCGTGCAGTTTTCGACGGCGATCGACCATCGAATGGACCGGCATGATGTCGGCACGGCTGCCCAGATGCTTGACCACCTCCGCCAGGGCACGCTCGGACAACGGCGAGGGGATGACCGGGACGACGATCAGATCGGCCGCCCGCATGACCTGGTCGCTCGTCTCGGTCAATCCGGGCGGACAGTCCAGCAGGATGCGATCGTAACTCTTGCGAAGGCCCGTCAGCAGCTTTTGCAGGCGCTTCTTCTTGTCCATCTCGTGGAACAGCAAGTCCAGGCCGCGCAGCGAAGCGTCGGCGCCGAGCAGATCGAGACGCGGGACGGCAGTCTTTTCGATCAACCGCTCGGGTTCGACGTCCTTGGCGAAGACCGACTGCGCCAGGTCGCGCAGCTTGGTCCCGTCGTTGCGGGTGGTCAGAAGGAAGCTGCTGGCGGCTTGTGGATCAAGATCCCACAGCAGGGTCCGCCGCGCGGATTGGATCGCGGCGGACCAGGCCAGATTGACGGCGAGCGTCGTCTTCCCGACGCCGCCTTTCAGACTGTAGATCGCAATCGTCGACACCGGCAGGCCCTTCGCTCAGGAATGGCTATCGTGACGGATGCCGACGTAGTGCGCAACAATGGCGGCGGGTTAGAGGTCGCAGAGCTGCTTCGGCTTGCCCGGCTGAGTCAGCGTCACGGCCTTGACCGTACCCGTCATCTCATAGCCGTCGGCCTTGAGCGGGTCGCCGGCCTTTTCGGCGGTGAGCTTGGTCGGCGTGCCGGTCTCGGTCGTCTTCACCAGCGCCTGCTTGTCGCCTTCGAAGAAGGTTACGTAGACCAGGCTATTGTCCTTGCAGCGGAAGGTGACTTCCTTCTTGATCGCGGGCGGCAGTTCGACCGGCGCGCGGTTGGCAATTTCGGCAGCCATCGGGTCGGGCGTGACCGAGCTGACCTCGGTTGGCTTGTTGTCACAGGCCGACAGCGCGAGGAGCGCAACGGCAGCGGCGGGGAGGAGTCGGTTGAGCATTCGATTTTCTTCGCGCACGCGGTAGAATGCGTCAAGACCCGACGGTCGTGGCCGATCACGCTTTCATGCGCTGCAACAAATAGTTCATGGTAACGTCATCATTATTCGTGAAACTCGTCGAGATCAGGGATGCGTCCAAAGGCGATCTTTGTTCCGACGCGGTCTATTCTTCCCCCATGTTGCGGCCCCAGGCTGACCGCGTGCCTGCCGAACTTTTCGTTAATCCGGTCCATCGCACGACTCAGCGCAAGCGTGCGCGTTTCACGGGCGAGCGGGTCGTCAGGATCGAGCAAGCCGAACAGCGATTCCTGTTCCCCGCTCACCGGCTCGATCTCGGCCAGGGTAACGCCGACCATTCTGACCTGGAAATCGCCGGGTCGCGCCTTTCCGGCCGCCAGGAGGCGTGGGAAGAGCGTTTCGAGGGCCGCGAGGACTACGAAACTGTCCTGGGTCGCGGGCAGCTTTACCGAGCAGCGCCACGTCGATTTGTCGTCCTCGAACCGGGCATGCAGCACCAGCAGGCGGGCGCGATAGGCTTTGCGGCGAAGCCGGCTCGTCGCCTTCAATGCCAGCCGGCGGGCGGTCAGTCGCACAGGTACCGCGCCGCGCTTCCCGGGAGAGAGGACGTGGCTATGCCCGATCGACCGGCTCTGTGTTGCCTTCTCGGGAAGATCGACCCCGTGCAGGAGATACCATAAGCGGTCTCCATTGGTGCCGCCCCATGCGGTGCCAGCGTCGCGCGGGCGGCGCTCGCAATATTGGCGGATGTCGTTGATCCCCTCTTGCGCCAAGCGCCGCTCCATTTTCGCACCGATTCCCGCGATGTCCCGCAGTTGAAGATCGTACAGCCGCTGCGGCAGGGTCTCGGCATGGAAGATGATGAGGCCATCGGGCTTCTGGAGATCCGAGGCGAGTTTGGCGAGCAGCCGGTTGGGCGCGATCCCGACCGAGCTCGTCATGCACGCCCCGACATTGGCGCGTATTCCGGCCTTGATACGATAGGCCAGTGCCGTTGCCGCCTCGATGCTGTTCTCGTTGTCGAGCAGGCGGCATGCCACTTCATCGATCGAGCAGACCTTCGTGACGGGAATATGCCGCCAGATCTCGGCAACGATCGCCTCATGGAATTCGACGTATTTGTCGTGGCGCGCAGGTGTCACGATCAGGTCGCGGCAAAGACGTTTGGCTTCCCACACGGGCGTTCCGGTCTTGATGCCAAAGCGCTTGGCTTCGACGCTGGCGGCGATGGCAACGGTGGTGTCGCTGTCGACCGGCGCGATCAGCACCGGCTTGCCGCGCAGCGCCGGGTTCAGTTGCTGCTCCACGCTGGCGAAATAGCTGTTGAGGTCCAGAAACAGCCAGCGCAGCGGTCGGGGTGGAAACGCCAGCATGGCGCCAGGGGACTCGGGTGCGGCGCTCATCACTGCGGAACGATAGCAGAACATCGCGCCCCCGAACAGGACGCCCCGAACAGGAGGCAGCGGCTCCGGTGCGAAAGTTTAGGCGTCTTTCCAGAAATCCAATTCCTCCAGGGCGACGCTCCTCCTCCGCAGCAAGGCGTAAACGGTCGTCGCATGGAGGAAGATGTTCGGGATTACGTAGTTCATGGCATAGTCTCGTGCCGTAAACGTCAGCGATTGGCCGGTCAGCGGCTTCCCGCCTCGTTATGCCGGGCGTCACTGCGGGATCGCGCATTTTGCCATGAGGCCGGCCAAGCGAAGCTTGCTTGCGGGTCGGGATCGGGACGCATAGCTAGGCAAGTATGCATACGACCCCGAACACGCTCGCCCTGATCGGCAATACCCCGCTCGTGCTGCTGAAAGGCCCCAGCGAGGCGGCTGGTGCCGAAATCTACGGCAAGTGCGAATTTGCCAACCCAGGTGCCTCGGTCAAGGATCGGGCGGCGCTCGGCATCGTCGAGGATGCGGAGGTCCGCGATCAGATCGCGCCCGGCGGCACCTTCGTGGAGGGAACCGCGGGCAATACCGGCATCGGGCTTGCGCTGGTCGCCAATGCGAAGGGGTATAAGACGATCATCGTCATGCCGGAGACGCAAAGCCGGGAGAAAATGGATACGCTGCGCGCCTTGGGGGCGGAACTGGTCCTCGTGCCGGCCGCGCCATATTCGAATCCCGGACATTTCGTGCACACCTCGCGCCGGATCGCGGAGGAAACGCCGAATGCGGTCTGGGCGAACCAATTCGACAATATCGCCAATCGTCGCGCGCATATCACCGGCACGGCAGAGGAAATCTGGGCGCAGATGGACGGTCGGGTCGACGGGTTCACGTGCGCCGCGGGGACCGGCGGTACGATTGCAGGCGTCGGCCTTGGTCTCAAGGCGCATGACGAGCGCATCTGCATCGCGCTCAGCGATCCGCATGGCGCAGCGCTTTATGAGTATTACGCGCACGGGGAATTGAAGTCGGAAGGCTCGTCGGTGGCGGAGGGCATCGGGCAGGGGCGGATCACGGCGAATCTGGAAGGCGCGCCGATCGATACGCAATTCCGCATTTCCGATGCCGAAGGCATGGAGTGGGTGACGCGCCTGCTCGCGGAGGAAGGGCTCTGCCTCGGCCTTTCGTCGGGGATCAACGTTGCCGGCGCAGTGCGGTTGGCGCGGCACCTGGGGCCCGGGTCACGGGTGGCAACTATCTTGTGCGACACGGGATTCCGCTATCTTTCCACGCTGTATAACCGGGCTTGGCTCGAGCAGAAAGGGCTCGCCGTGCCGCCGTGGCTGGTGGCCGATTGAGGGTGGCATCGACAAAGACGTTTTAAGACGTTACATTTATGCCACAGCTTATGAAAATCATCGCAAAAGACGCAGCGCAGACGACGCAGCGGTTCCGGGTCGGGATGATCGGACTCGCCGCGGTCCTGCTGTTCATCGGACTCGTTGCCGCCATCTTCTCGACGGCCAATCATGATCGCCAGGTCGTGGCAATCGGCAGCGCGCGCGCCGATGTCGTCGCCAACATGGTATCGGGCGATGCCGGTGCGCCGGGGGCGGCGGCGAATCGGGAGCCGCTCGCCGAGCTTGGGGTCGCCCCCAGCGCTGAGCTGGATAACGCGACCGCCATCGACAATGCGATGAAACCGCAGGCGCAAAGCGCGCGGTGACAGACACCATCGCTCGCATGGGTGCGATCCAGGCATTTTTGGGCCGAGTCATCAGGCCGGGTGAGGCGGGGAATTTGCGGGAAAGCCGATGCTCCGAGCCCCTGAGGGAAGAGATTCGCTCTGTTCCGGCTATCAACCATTCGAACACACCGGGAACGGGCTAAATTGATGAAAGTATTTTTGCGCCGAAAACCTTCGGATTAGACTTTAGTCCCGTCCAATCCCCGGGTTTCCCCTTGTATCCCCGCCGCTCCCCGTGATACCTCTTTAGCGACAGGGGCAGACCGAACTCGCCTGCATTTCGCGGCGCTGAGATTGCAGAGATGCGATTCTCGGTACGGGGGAGGCTTGCCCGCCTAGTGCGGGGTAAGCGTGGACGAACGCGGAGATTATCAGGGGGACGGTCTTGGCCTTGTCGACGACAAGGGCCGGGTCGCGATTCCTGCTTCGCTCCGCGCAACGCTGGCGGCGAACGCGCCGCGTCCTGACGGCAAGGACGGCGGGACGGTGATTGTCGGCGTTCACCCGAAGCACAAATGCCTGCGCGCCTACGATCCGGCCTATGTCCGCATCCTGCGCGCGCAACTCGATGCGCGCGAAGCCGCGCACACCGGCGCCGACGGCGAACCCAATTACAATTTCAAGCGTCGCGGCGCGAGCGGCGAGCCCGTGCCGTTCGACGGTTCGGGGCGGTTCATCATGCCCGGTTTTCCGCGCGACTATGCCGGGATTGGCGAGCATGCCTTCTTCTGGGGAACGCTCGACTGGATCGAGATCTGGGATCCGAAGACGCTGCTCGATGCAGAAGACGTCGATCCGGTGATGCAGGCCGCTTGCCGCTATCATTGCAAGACCAAGGGAGTCGCGCTGTGAGCGATCGTCCCGCCACCGCCCCGCATGTCCCCGTCCTGCTCGACGAAGTGATCGACGCGCTCGCCATTGCCGCGGGCGACGTGCATGTCGACGCGACTTTCGGCGCGGGCGGCTACACCCGCGCGATGCTGGCGCGCGGCGCGCGCGTGTTTGCGTTCGACCGTGATCCGGACGCGATCGCCGCCGGGGCGGCGATGGTCGATGCGGCCGACGGTGCGTTGATGCTCGTGCCCGCGACCTTCTCCGCGCTGGAAGCCGAACTCACCGCGCGCGATGCCGTGCCGGTGCAGGGCGTGACGATGGATATCGGCGTGTCGTCGATGCAGCTGGACCAGGCCGAACGCGGGTTCAGTTTCCAGTCGGACGGTCCGCTCGACATGCGGATGAGCCAGGAAGGCGAGAGCGCTGCGGATTTCGTCAACATGGCGGATGAAGGCGCGATCGCGGACGTGCTCTACCAGTATGGCGACGAGCCCCGCTCGCGCCGGGTCGCCCGCGCGATCGTCGCGGCACGGCCGATCACGCGGACCGGCGAGCTGGCACATGTCGTTCGCCGCGCGCTTGGCTACAAGGCGCACGACAAGAAGGACCCGGCGACGCGGACCTTCCAGGCGATCCGCATCCATATCAATCGTGAACTGGGCGAACTGGCCGATGGTCTTGCCGCCGCGGAACGCGTGCTTGCACCCGGTGGGCGGCTGGCGGTGGTGACGTTCCACAGCCTCGAGGACCGGATGGTCAAGCGCTTCCTGCGCGAGCGCTCGGGGGGGCTGCCGTCGGGGTCGCGCCATCTGCCCGAAGTGGCGGCGGCGCATGCACCCAGTTTCGAGGCGGTCGGTCGCGGCGTGCGACCCAGTGAAGACGAAATCGCGCGCAATCCGCGCGCACGATCGGCAACATTGCGGACGGCACGGCGTACGAGTGCTGCCGCCTGGACGGAAGGGGCGTTGTAATGCTTGGGCTGGCTTGGAAGAGTCTGGGATGGTTCCTGGCGAGCGTCGCTGTCGCGCTCGGCTTCCTGCTCGTGCCGTTGCAGGTTGCGGCCGAGCGCAAGAAGCTCGACCGCACCGTCGGGGATATCGCGCGGGCCGAGCGCGATATCCGCGCGCTGGAAACCGAATTCGACACGCGCGCCAATCTCGCGCAGCTCGACAAATGGAACGCCGAGAAGCTCGGCCTCGTCGCGCCGTCGGCGGGCCAGTTCGTCGCGGACGAGGCGGCGCTGGCCGCGATCGAGCCGAGCGCGCCGAACGCGCCGCAACTCGCATCGTTCAAGCCGCTCGCGCCGCTGCCTGAGGCGACCGCAACCACGTCAGGTGCGGCCGCCCCGGTCCAGGCTGCCGCCGTCCAGACGGCGGCGCTGTCGACGCCCCGGGCACAGCCGGCGGTCGCAACGGTGGCTACGGCACCGCACGCCAAGTCGACCCCGGTACGGGCTGCGGCGCCGGTCGCACGCACCGCGATGGCAGCGGTGGCCGCGCCCAAGCCCCGCGCGGCGGTGGCGATGCTTGATCGCGCCTTGCTGGACGACAGCATGTTGGGCGACCTGCGCAGCGGCGCGCGTGCCGAAACCCGGTCGCGTCGGTGACCACGCTCGTCGCCCGGCCGGTCCCCGCGCGACGGGGTAACGACCAGCGCCACGCGCTGGTCGCGGTCGCGCACGTGCGGCTGATGATGCTGATGCTGCTGATCATGGCGGGGTTCCTGCTGGTGATCGGGCGGATCGCGTTGCTGGGGATACTCGGCACGCCGGCGGGGGCCGCCAATTTGGTCGCGAACCCGCAGGTGCGCGGCGACATTCTCGATCGCAACGGCCAGCCGCTGGCGCGAACGATCGAGGCATGGACGATTGGCGTCCGGCCCGCGCAGCTGCTCGGCGACCGGCAGGTGCTGGCGGACTCGCTGGCGCGGTTGCTGCCCGGGCACGATTCGAGCTGGTATTTCCAGCGGCTGACGATGCGCGGCAAGTTCACCTATCTCGAAAAGCACGCGTCGCCCGACCTGGTGAACCAGATCCATGCGCTCGGCGAACCCGGCATCGTCTTCGCACGCGAGCCCGAGCGACTGTATCCGCAATCGACGATGGCGGCGCACGTGCTCGGCTACATTGGCCCGACCGCGACCGACGCGCACATCGCCGGCCGTGCCGGGATCGAGCGCGCGTTCGACGAGCGGCTGAGCGACCCGCGCCGGCGGGGCGAGCCGATCGCGCTGTCGATCGATGCGCGCGTCCAGGCCGCCATGGAAAGCGAACTCGGGCGCGCGATGACATCGTTCCACGCCAAGGCCGCGACCGGCGTGGTGCTCGACGTCCATACCGGCGAAATCATCTCGATGGTGTCGCTGCCCGTCTACAACCCGAACAAGATCAGCGGCTCCAGCAGCGACGCTCTGCGCAACAACGTGACGCAGTCGGTCTATGAGCTCGGTTCCACCTTCAAGCCGATCGCGATTGCAGCGGCGATCAACGACGGTGTCATCACCGACATGACCCGCCGGTTCGATGCGACCAAGCCGCTCAAGGTTGGCCGGTTCACGATCCATGACGATCGCGGTGACCCCAAACGCTGGCTCAACATTCCCGAGACGCTCGTCTATTCGTCGAACGTCGCGACCGCGCAGATCGCCGACAAGATGGGCAAGGACCGGATGGCGGCGATGTTCACCGCGCTCGGGTTCGGTGAACGTCCCGCGACCGAGTTGCGCGAGCGCGCCGGGCCGATCTGGCCGCGCTTCTGGGGCCGGACGACGGTGATGACGACCGCGTACGGGCACGGCATTGCGGTAACGCCGCTGCACCTTGCCAACGCTTATGCCACGCTCGTCAATGGCGGGATCTATCGCCCTACGACGCTGCTGAAGATCGCGCCGGGTGCTGCCCCCAAGGGGCGCCGCGTGCTGACCGAAGAGACCAGCGCACGGATGCGCCAGTTGCTGCGGCTGGTCGTTCTGGTCGGCACGGGCCGCAAGGGCGACGCCGTGGGCTACCGGGTCGGCGGTAAGACCGGAACCGGCGAGATCGCGGGCGCGGGCGGCTATTCGCGCAGCAAGAACGTGTCGACCTTCGCGGCGGCCTTCCCGATGGATGCGCCACGCTATGTCGTCGTCGCCATGCTCGATTCGCCCAACGGGACGAAGGAAACCTTCGGCCTGACCACTGCCGCGTGGAACGCCGCGCCCGTCGTCGGGCGGGTGATCTCGCGCACCGGGGCGATGCTCGGCGTGACGCCGGATACGTCGCGAGACATCGATGTATCCAAGCTTTTGCCTCTGGTATGGACCGGGGAGAAGAAACTCGTCCCGACCGCAGAATGAGAGATGTAACGTGAAATTGGGTGCGCTGACCGGCGGAAACGAGAACGCCACGGTAAGCGGCTTCGCGATCGACCACCGCAAGGTCGCGCCGGGGACGGTGTTCGGCGCCTTCCAGGGGGCTGCGGTCAACGGCGAAGACTTTATCGAAGCAGCGGTTGCGGGTGGCGCGATCGCGATCGTCGCGCGGCCGGAGGCGCAGGTGACGGGCGCGGTGCATATCGCCGATGCCAACCCGCGTCGCGCCTTCGCCCGGCTTGCAGCGCGCTTCTTCGCGCCGTTCCCGGCGGTGGCGGTCGCGGTGACAGGGACCAACGGCAAGACCTCGACCGTCGAGATGGTCCGGCAATTGTGGCGGATGGCGGGGTATCACGCGGCCTCGATCGGGACGCTCGGCGTGACGACGGGCGACGACCGCGTCTCGACCGGGCTGACGACGCCCGATGTCGTCACCTTCCTGTCCAATGTCGCTGGGCTTGCGCGCGAAGGCGTCAGCCACGTTGCGTTCGAGGCGTCTAGCCACGGTTTGTCGCAATATCGCACCGAGGGGCTGGCGGTGCGTGCGGCGGCGTTCACCAATCTCAGCCGCGATCATCTCGATTATCACGGGACGATGGATGCTTACCTGGATGCGAAGCTGCGGCTGTTCGCGGAAGTGCTGGCAGACGACGGGACGGCGGTGCTGTGGGCGGACGATGCGGCGAGCGCAAAGGTTGCCAAGGTTGCACAGGCGCGTGGCGTTGCGGTGGCGCTGGTCGGGGCGGCTGGGGATCGCCTCCGGCTGGTCGGGCGGGTGCCGAGCCTGCTGGGTCAGGCGCTGACGATCGAGGCGGATGGCGAGACGTACAAGATCACCCTGCCGCTGATCGGCGCGTATCAGGCGGCGAACGCGCTGACCGCGGCTGGGCTGGTGATCGCGACCGGCGGGGATGTCGCCAAGACATTGTCAAATATCGCACATTTACAACCAGTTAGAGGTCGCCTGGAACGCGCGGTCATCACGTCCGGCGGCGCGCCGGTCTATGTCGATTATGCGCATACGCCCGATGCGCTCGATGCGGCGATCGCAGCGCTGAAGCCGCATGCGGGCGGGCGGTTGATCGTCGTCATCGGCGCGGGCGGCGACCGGGATCAGGGCAAGCGCGCGGACATGGGCCGCGTCGCGATCGAACAGGCCGATCATGTCATCGTTACCGATGACAATCCCCGCAGCGAGGATCCCGCCGCGATCCGCGCGATGGTGCTCGAAGGCGCGCCGGGCGCGGTCGAGATCGGGTCGCGGCGCGCGGCGATCCACGCGGCGATTGCGGGGGCGGGGCCGCGGGATATCGTGCTGATCGCGGGCAAGGGGCATGAGCAGGGGCAGATCGTCGGCGATCTGGTGCTGCCGTTCGACGACGTCGGCGTCGCGCGCGAGATGGCGCAGGAGCTGAGCGCATGAGCGCGCCGCTGTGGACCGCCGCCGACGTTGCCGCTGCGACCAGTGGCAATGCATCTGCCGACTTTGCCGCCAGCGGTGTCACCTTCGATTCGCGTGAGGTCGGGCCGGGCGACCTGTTCATCGCGCTGCATGGCGAGTTCAGCGACGGCCACCGTTTCCTCGACGCCGCGTTCGCGCAAGGCGCGGCGGGGGCGATCGTGTCGCAGCCGACGCCGCATCCGCACGTGCTGGTCGCGGACACGACGCTGGCGCTCGACGCGCTCGCGCGGGCGGCGCGGGCGCGGACGTCTGCCAAGATCATCGGCGTGACCGGGTCGGTCGGCAAGACGGGGACCAAGGAGGCGCTGTTCGAGGCGCTCGATCGCGGCGCGCCGGGTAGCGCGCATCGCTCGGTCAAGAGCTACAACAACCATACGGGCGTACCGTTGAGCCTGTCGCGGATGCCCGCCGCGACTCGTTTCGGCGTGTTCGAGATGGGGATGAACCATGCGGGCGAACTCGCGCAACTGACGCAGCTCGTCCGCCCGCACGTCGCGATCGTCACGACGATCGCGCCTGCGCACACCGAATTCTTCGCGAGCGAGGAAGCGATCGCGGATGCCAAGGGTGAGATCTTCGCCGGGCTCGAACCCGGCGGCGTCGCGATCGTCCCTTATGACAGCCCGCACCGTGACCGGCTGATCGCGGCGGCAACCCCATATGCGGCGCGGATCGTGACGTTCGGGCTGAACAAGGCCGCGGACGTCCATGCGATCGAGACGATGCGGACCGCGCGCGGGGCGACCTTCGTCACCGCCCGCGTTGGCGCGCGCGAACTCAGCTTCACGATGGCGCAGCCGGGGATGCACTGGGTGTCGAACGGGCTCGCGGTGCTCGCGGCGGTCGATGCGGTCGGGGGCGATCTCGCCGCCGCCGGGCTGGCGCTCGCCGAAATGGGCGGGCTCGCGGGGCGGGGCGCGCGGTTCGCGGTCGCGGCAGCGGGCGGGTCTGCGCTGGTGATCGACGAGAGCTACAACGCCAACCCCGCTTCGATGCGCGCGACGCTCGCGGTGCTGGCGGCGGAGAAGGGCGTGCGGCGGATCGTCGTGCTCGGCGAGATGCGCGAGCTTGGCGACGACAGCGATTCCTATCATGCGGCGCTTGCCGAGCCGATCCTCGCGGCGGGGGTTGAAGCGGGCATTCTGGTCGGTGAACGCATCGTCCCGCTGGCGAACGCGCTTGAGGGCAAGGGCGATTTCGTCCATGTCGCGGACGCCGCCGCCGCGCGTGCCAGCCTTTCAACGATGCTGGCGGCGGGTGATGCGGTGCTCATCAAGGGATCGAACGGCGTGGGGTTGGCGGCAGTCGTCGCAGGCCTGCGGAGCGGGACACAGTAATGCTCTATTTCATCGCCGAATATCTGGGATTCCCGGGGGCGCTCAACCTCTTCCGCTATCTCTCGTTCCGCACCGGCGGGGCGGTGGCGACGTCGCTGTTCCTCGGCATGCTGATCGGCCCGCGCTTCATCGGCTGGCTCCGCGTGCGGCAGGGCAAGGGGCAGCCGATTCGCCTCGATGGCCCGCAATCGCATCTGTCGAAGCGCGGCACGCCGACGATGGGCGGGCTGATGATCCTGACCAGTCTGGTGATTTCGAGCCTGTTGTGGATGGACCTGTCCAACCCGTTCGTCTGGGCGTGCACCTTCGTGACGCTCGGGTTCGGCGCGATCGGGTTCCTCGATGATTACGACAAGGTCCGCAAGGCGAGCACCGCGGGCGTCTCGAGCCGGTTGCGGCTGCTCGGCGAGTTCGCGATCGCGCTCGTCGCCAGCGCGATCATCGTCCACCAGAACGGGACGCATCTGTATCTGCCGTTCTATACCGGGCCCGTGATCCAGCTCGGGTGGTTCTACATCGTGTTCGCAGCGTTCACGATCGTCGCGTTCGGCAATGCGGTAAACCTGACGGACGGTCTCGACGGGTTGGCGACGATGCCGGTGATCATCGCGAGCGTCGCGTTCATGCTGATCGTCTATCTGGCGGGCAACGCGAAGTTCGCGGCCTATCTCGGCATTCCACACGTGCCGCATGCGGGTGATCTGGCGATTTTCTGTGGCGGGATCGTCGGGGCGGGGCTTGCCTTCCTGTGGTTCAACGCGCCGCCGGCCGCGGTGTTCATGGGCGATACCGGGAGCCTTGCGCTCGGCGGCGCGCTCGGCGCGATTTCGGTGGTCGCGCATCACGAGATCGTGCTCGGCATCATCGGCGGGCTATTCGTGATCGAGGCGATGAGCGTGATCATCCAGGTGTTCTTCTACAAGCGGACGGGCAAGCGCGTGTTCCGCATGGCGCCGATCCACCACCATTTCGAGCAGCTCGGGTGGAGCGAGCCGACCGTCGTGATCCGGTTCTGGATCATTGCGCTGGTGCTGGCGCTGGCGGGTCTTTCGACGTTGAAATTGCGGTGAAGCGCGCGGCTCTTCTTTCTTTAGCCCCTCCCCTTCAGGGGAGGGGTTGGGGTGGGGCTGTACCAGGCGCTGCTCTCGGTGAGACACGCCCCACCCCCACCCCCAACCCCTCCCCTGAAGGGGAGGGGCTTTTTCCTGTGGTGGTGCTGCTGTGATTATTTCGCCGACCTGGGCTGGGAAGCGCTACGCCGTGCTGGGGCTTGCGCGGTCGGGTGTGGCGAGCGTGCGTTCGCTGGTTGCGGGCGGCGCGGAGGTCGTTGCGTGGGATTCCAGCGCGGCAAGGCGAGACGCTCTTCTTTCTTTAGCCCCTCCCCTTCAGGGGAGGGGTTGGGGTGGGGCTGTACCAGGCGCTGCTCTCGGAGAGACGTCCCCCACCCCCAACACCTCCCCTGAAGGGGAGGGGCTTTTTCCTGTGGTGGTGCTGCTGTGATTATTTCGCCGACCTGGGCTGGGAGGCGTTACGCCGTGCTGGGGCTCGCGCGGTCGGGCGTGGCGACTGTGCGTTCGCTGGTTGCGGGCGGCGCGGAGGTCGTTGCGTGGGATTCCAGCGCGGCAAGGCGAGACGCTCTTCTTTCTGTAGCCCCTCCCCTTCAGGGGAGGGGTTGGGGTGGGGCTGTACCAGGCGCAGGTCTCGGTGAGACTTCCCCCACCCCCAACCCCTCCCCTGAAGGGGAGGGGCTTATAGAGTTCCACGATCCCGAAACCTTCGACCTCTCGGCCTTCAACGCCCTCGTCGTCTCCCCCGGCGTCCCCCTCAACCGCCATCCTGTGGCGGAGAAAGCACGCGCAGCGAACGTCCCCATCCTCGGCGACATCGAACTCTTCGCCCAAGCGCGCAGCACCCTGCCGCGCCACAAGGTCGTCGGCATCACCGGCACCAACGGCAAGTCGACCACCACCGCACTCGTCCACCACATCCTGCAAACGGCAGGCATCCCCAGCCTGATGGGCGGCAACATCGGCCTGCCGATCCTCGAGCAGCAGCCGCTGCCCGAAGGCGGCGTCTATGTGCTCGAATTGTCGAGCTACCAGATCGACCTGACGCAGAGCCTCGATTGCGACGTCGCGGTGCTGCTCAACGTCACGCCCGATCATCTCGACCGCTACGACGGGTTCGAGGCTTACGCCGCGTCCAAGGCGCGGCTGTTCGCGATGCAGTCGCCCGAGCACGCCGCGATCATCGGGATCGGCGATACCCCCTCCGCGCTGATCGCACGCAGCCTGTCCGCGCGCGGCGAGCAGCTCACCAAGATCGCACCCGGCGTGTGCATGGACCAGTCGCGCTGGCCGTCGCTGCAAGGCCCGCACAACGCCCAGAACGCGCTCGCCGCGATCGCGGTGGCGCAAGCGCTCGGCGTCGCCGAAGCCGCGATCGACGCGGGTTTGCGCAGCTTCACCGGCCTGCCGCACCGGATGGAGCGCGTCCGCACGCACAACGGCGTCGCCTGGGTCAACGACAGCAAGGCGACCAACCCCGAATCCACCGCCCCCGCGCTCGCCGCATTCGAGCGGATCCACTGGATCCTCGGCGGCGAAGCCAAGTCCGACGATCTCGACGCCTGCGCGCCCCAGTTCGGGCATATCGCGAGCGCCTATACGATCGGCGCCGCCGGCCCGCGCTTCGCCGCGATCCTCGCGGGGAAGGTGCCGGTCGAACACTGCGGCGATCTCGCCACCGCGGTCGCCGCCGCCGCGCGCAGCGCCGCCCCCGGCGATACGGTGCTGCTGTCGCCGGCATGTGCGTCGTTCGACCAGTTCCGTGATTTCGAGGATCGTGGGAACCAGTTCCGCACTCTGGTCGAGGCGCTCGCGTGAACGACATGAGCAATAGCCCGCCGAAATTGTGGAAAAGCATGAAGGGTCGCGGCGGACGCGGCGACCGGTCGCCGCTGGGCACGTGGTTCTGGGATATCGACCGGATGCTGCTGCTGCTGACGCTGCTGCTGATCGCGGTCGGGCTGGTCGCGGTCGGTGCGGCGTCGCCCGCCGCGGCGACGCGCTATTCGGACGAAAAGCACCACGTCGCGCCGCTCTTCTATCTGTGGTGGCAGCTGGCGTGGGTCGGCGTGTCGCTCCCGGTATTGCTGGCCGTATCGATGCTGCCGGTTCCGGTCGCGCGGCGGATGGCGTTGATCGGGACGGTCGCGTGCCTTGTCCTGCTGATGCTGGTCCCCGTGTTCGGCGTCGAGAAGAACGGCGCGACGCGCTGGCTCAATCTCGGTGTTTCGCTGCTCCAGCCATCCGAATTCCTCAAGCCCTTCTTCATCGTCACCGCCGCCTGGGTGCTGTCGATGCGGGCGCAGGATGAATCGCTTCCCGTGGTCACGATCACCGCGGGGATGACCGCGCTCGTCGCGGTGCTGCTGATGCTCCAGCCGGATTTCGGGCAGACGGTGGTGTTCTGCACGGTGTGGATGGCGCTGCTGCTGATCTCGGGGACGTCGCCCAGGATCATCGCGGGGCTGCTCGCCGCGGTCCCCGCCGGGCTGACCGCCGCCTATATGTTCTACGGTACGGCGCGTGCGCGGATCAACGCGTTCCTGTTCCCGGACCATGACGGCGTCGGCGCGGCCGACCATTACCAGACCAATGCCGCACACGACACGATCACCGCGGGCGGCTGGCGCGGGACCGGGCCGGGCGGCGGGACGATGAAGTTCCGGCTGCCCGAGGGGCATACCGACTACATCTTCTCGGTGATCGGCGAGGAATTCGGGCTGATCGCCTGCGTCATCATCGCGTTGCTGTTCCTCGCGATCGTCGTGCGCGTGTTCGTCAAGCTGCTGGACGAGCAGGACGAATTCCGGCTCTTTGCAGCGGCCGGGCTGGCGACGCA
Source organism: Sphingomonas sp. TREG-RG-20F-R18-01 (assembly GCF_022662475.1). Taxonomy (GTDB): domain Bacteria; phylum Pseudomonadota; class Alphaproteobacteria; order Sphingomonadales; family Sphingomonadaceae; genus Sphingomonas. The sequence goes on along the minus strand of NZ_JAKNQQ010000001.1, from coordinate 904,687 downwards.
GTTCGGCGTGCAGGCGCTCATCTCGATGGCGGTCAACACCGGGATCGCCCCCTCCAAGGGAATGACGCTGCCGTTCATTTCCTATGGTGGGTCGTCGCTGGTCGCGCTGTCGATCGGAATGGGCTTGCTGCTGGCGTTTACCCGACGCAATCCGTTCGTCATGCGATCCAAATATATCGCACGATGGAGCGGCGAATGAGCGTGGCGAGACATTTCGTACTGGCCGCCGGGGGGACCGGCGGGCACATGGTTCCCGCGGCGGCGTTGGCGACCGAACTGATGCGCCGCGGCCATCATGTTGCGCTGATCAGCGACGAGCGCGGCGTGCGCTTCTCCGGCCTGTTCGAGGGGATCCAGACGCATATCCTCCCCGCCGGGCGACCGGGGGGTGGGCCGATCGGCTATGCCAAGGCGGCCTCGGCGATGCTGAAGGGCCGCGCGATGGCGATCCAGCTGTACCGCAGCTTCCGCCCCGACGCGGTGATCGGCTTCGGCGGCTACCCCGCGCTCCCCGCGCTGCTCGGCGCGTTCAACCAGAACATCCCGACCGCGGTGCACGAACAGAATGCGGTGCTGGGCCGGGTCAACCGGCTGGTCGCGCGCAAGGTCGATGCGATCGCCACCTCCTATGCCGAGGTCGAGCGGCTCAAGCCGGGAATGCGCGCCAAGACCCATCTCGTCGGCAACCCAGTGCGCGACGCGGTGCTGGCGCTGCGCGCCAAACCGTATCCGCTGCTCGAGGAAGACGGGATCTTCCGCGTGCTCGTCACCGGTGGCAGCCAGGGCGCGAGTGTGCTGAGCCAGGTCGTCCCCGACGGCCTGTCGCTGCTGCCGCTCGCATTCCGGCGGCGGCTGCAGGTGACGCATCAGGCGCGGATCGAGGATATCGACGCCTGCCGCGCGAAATATGCCGAGCTGTCGATCGCGGCGGACCTCGCGACCTATCTGCCCGACCTGCCCGAGCAGCTGGCGTGGGCGCATGTCGTGATCGCGCGCGCGGGCGCCTCGACGCTGGCCGAGCTGACCTGCGCCGGGCGGCCTGCGATCCTCGTGCCGCTGCCGTCGGCGACCGACGACCACCAGACCGTCAACGCACGCGAAATGACGCAGGCGGGGGGCGCGCGGACGATCGACCAGCGCAGCTTTACGCCGGTGGAACTCGCCAAGCAGATGCAGAAGCTCGGGCTTGACCCGGCGGCGTTGCAGAATGCCGCCGCGCGGGCGCGCGCGTGCGGTCGCCCCGAAGCGGCGAGCGATCTCGCGGATCTGGTCGAGAGCCTCGTCAATCCTCACGGCGACATGCCGATCGGCGCGGCGCGACCGCGCAAACCCAGTCAGAAGGCAGCATTCGCATGAAGGGTGTCGCAACCGACATCGGCACGATCCATTTCGTCGGCATCGGCGGGATCGGCATGTCGGGCATCGCCGAGGTGATGAAGAACCTCGGCTACAGCGTGCAGGGGTCCGACGTGGCCGAGGGCTATGTCATCGAGGGGCTGCGCGAGAAGGGCATTCCGGTCGCGATCGGGCACCACGCCGACAATCTCGGCGACGCGGCGGTGATCGTCACGTCGACCGCGATCAAGCGCGGCAACCCCGAAGTCGAGGCCGCGCTCGAACGCCGCATCCCGGTGGTGCGGCGCGCGGAGATGCTGGCCGAGCTGATGCGGCTCAAATCGACCGTCGCGGTCGCGGGGACGCACGGCAAGACGACGACGACCAGCATGGTCGCCGCGCTGCTCGACGCCGGCGGGGTCGATCCGACCGTGATCAACGGCGGGATCATCAACAGCTACGGCTCGAACGCGCGGCTCGGCGCGAGCGACTGGATGGTGGTCGAGGCGGACGAGAGCGACGGCAGCTTCCTGCGGCTCGACGGGACGATCGCGGTCGTCACCAACATCGATCCCGAGCATCTCGACCATTACGGCAGCTTCGAGCATGCGAAGAACGCCTATGTCGAGTTCATCGAGAACGTGCCCTTCTATGGTGCTGCGTTGCTGTGCCTCGATCACCCCGAGGTCCAGAACATCATCCCGCGCGTCCGTGACCGGCGCGTCGTGACCTACGGCTTCGCGGCGCAGGCCGACGTGCGCGGGGTCAACGTGACGCCGGTGCCGGGCGGCAACCGCTTCGAGGTGATCATCCGCCACCGCGACGGGACGAGCCGCTCGATCGAGGGAATCGAGCTGCCGATGCCCGGCCGCCACAACGTCCAGAACGCGCTCGCCGCGATCGGGGTCGCGCTCGAACTGGGGATCGAGGACGCGACGATCCAGCAGGGGTTCGCACAGTTCGGCGGGGTCAAGCGGCGCTTCACCAAGGTCGGCGAAATCGTGGTGCCCGGCGGGGTCGTCACGGTGATCGACGACTACGGGCATCATCCGGTCGAGATCCGCGCGGTGCTCGCCGCGGCGCGCGAGGGCGTGCGCAACCGCGTGATCGCGGTGGTGCAGCCGCATCGCTATTCGCGATTGGGCGATCTGATGGAGGAGTTCCAGGGCGCGTTCAACGATGCCGACATGGTGCTGGTGACCCCGGTCTATGCCGCGGGCGAGCAGCCGGTCGCGGGTGTCGACGCGGACGCGCTGGTCGAGGGAATCAAGCGGCGCGGGCATCGCTCGGCGGCGACGATCGCCGACGCCGGCGCGCTGGCGCAGGTGCTGGCCCCGCTGGTCCAGGCCGGGGACATGGTCGTGTGCCTTGGTGCTGGCGACATCACGAAATGGGCGGCGGGTCTTGCCGGCGCGATCGAGGCGGCGCGTGCCTGAGGCGGCGCATCAGGATCCGACGGCAGCCACGGCCGAACCGATGCCGATCGTAGCCGGTCGTCTGACGCGGCATGCACCGCTTGCGCCGCTCGTATGGTTCAAGTCGGGCGGCGCGGCCGACTGGCTGTTCGAGCCGAGCGATGCGGAGGATCTGGCACAATTCCTCGCGGCGCTCGATCCTTCGGTGCCGGTGATGCCGCTCGGGCTGGGCTCGAACCTGATCGTCCGCGATGGCGGGGTACCGGGCGTGGTGATCCGGCTCGGCAAGCCGTTTGCCAAGGTCGCGGCGATCGACGCGACGACGCTGGTGTGCGGAGGCGGGGCAAGCGGGATCCTGGTATCCTCGTCGGCGCGCGACGCCGGGATCGGCGGGGTCGAGTTCCTGCGCTCGATCCCGGGCACGGTCGGCGGGTTCGTGCGGATGAACGGCGGCGCCTACGGATGCGAGACCAGGGACGTGCTGGTCGAATGCGAGATCGTGCTGCGGTCTGGCGAGCGGCGGGTGCTGTCGGTCGGGGAGCTTGGGTACAGCTATCGGCATTCGACGCTGCCCGAAGGCTGCGTCGTCGTCAGCGCGACGTTCCGCGGGCATCCGGAGGAACCCGCCGTGGTCCAGGCGGAGATGGACCGCATCGCCGCGGAGCGCGAAGCGTCGCAGCCGCTCCGCTCGCGCACGGGCGGGTCGACGTTCAAGAACCCCGAGGGCCACAAGGCGTGGGCGCTGATCGACGCCGCCGGGTGTCGCGGGCTGACGCGCGGCGACGCGCAGGTCAGCGAGAAACATTGCAACTTTCTGCTCAACCTCGGGGCGGCGTCCAGCGCCGAGATCGAGGCGCTGGGGGAAGAGGTTCGGGATCGCGTGAAGGCACAATCGGGGGTTGAATTGACGTGGGAAATCCAGCGGGTCGGGGTGACGGGTTGTGAGCGAACTCCACGTAGCCGTGCTTATGGGCGGTCCATCGGCCGAACGCGAAGTCTCGCTCAAGTCGGGGACCGGCGTTGCCGACGCACTGGAATCGCTCGGCCACCGCGTCACCCGGATCGACATGGGCAAGGACGTCGCGGCGCGGCTCGCGGAAGCGAACCCCGACGTCGTGTTCAACGCGCTCCATGGTACGCCGGGAGAGGATGGCACCGTCCAGGGGCTGCTCGACCTGATGGGGCTGACCTATACGCACAGCGGTCTCGCGACGTCGGTCATTGCAATCGACAAGCAGCTGACCAAGCTGCTGCTCGTCCCCGGCGGTATCCCCATGCCGGGCGGACGGATCGTCAAGTCGGAGTCGCTGTACGAGGGCGACCCGCTGCCGCGCCCCTATGTGCTCAAGCCGGTCAACGAAGGCTCGTCGGTCGGGGTCGCGATCGTCACCGACGAAGGCAATTACGGCAACCCGATCGCGCGCGGCGTGGCGGGGCCGTGGACCGAATTCGAGGAATTGCTCGCCGAACCGTACATTCGCGGCCGCGAACTGACGACCGCAGTGCTCGGCGACCGGGCGCTCGGCGTTACCGAACTCAAGCCCAAGACCGGCTGGTACGATTTCGACGCCAAATACACCGACGGGCTGACCGAACACGTTTTTCCCGCCGACATCCCCGACGAGATCGCGCAAGCCTGCCAGCGGATCGCGCTCGACGCGCACCGGCTCCTCGGCTGCAAGGGCACGTCGCGCTCGGATTTCCGCTGGGATGACCAGCAGGGCGTCGATGGGCTGTTCCTGCTCGAGGTCAATACCCAGCCCGGGATGACCGCGCTCAGCCTCGTCCCCGAACAGGCACGGCATTGCGGGATCGACTATCCGCAGCTCGTCCAGATCATCATCGATGAGGCGCTCAAGGACAAAGCGGCGAAGGCGGGTTCTCCATGAGCGGCACGATCAAGCGCGGCACCGTCCGCCGCCCGGTCCAGCCCAAGCGGAAGCAAGCCGCCAAGCCCTCGGTCATCGACCGCGCGATCACCGCGCTTCCGGTGAGCGAGGCGACGCTGCGCAAGGCCGCGACCTGGACGATCACCGGCGTGGTCGGTGCGGGTCTGATCGCGCTCGCGTCGTTTTTCGGGATCCCCGGCGCGATCGGCACCGCGATCGGCGAGGGGATCGGCGATGCCGGCTTCAAGGTCACCAACATCCAGATCACCGGGCTTAACCGGATGGACCACAACGTCATCTACAAGATCGCGGCGAACCAGCCGTCGATGGCGATGCCGCTCGTCAGCCTCGAGAAGATCCGTCAGGACCTCGTCTCGCACAGCGGCTGGATCGAGGACGTGCATGTCTCGCGGCGCTTGCCCGACACGCTGCTGGTCAATGTGATCGAGCGCCAGCCGAGCGCGATCTGGCAGAACAAGGGGCAGCTTGCGCTGATCGCCGCGAACGGGACGTGGCTCGAGCCGGTCGACCCGCAGGCGATGCCCGATCTGCCGGTGGTGATCGGCCCGCATGCGAACGAACAGGAGGTCTCCTACCGCACCCTGCTCGACGCGGCGCCCGCGCTGAAGGGGCAGGTCAAGGCGGCGACCTGGGTCGGCAACCGGCGCTGGACGCTGACCTTCGAGACCGGCGAGACGCTCGCCTTGCCAGAGGGCGATACCGAGGCAGCGAAGGCGCTGGTCAAGTTCGCGCAGCTCGACGGGGTCCGGCCGCTGCTCGGCAAGGGCTGGCTCGGGTTCGACATGCGCGATCCGACGCGGCTGGTGGCGCGCAAGCCCGGGGTGACGACGAACAAGGCGATCACCGACCCCGGGGCCGCGCCCGGCATGGCACCCACCGCGGCGCCATCGGCGACGCCGAGCCCGGCGGCTTCCGAAAGCAGCGCGCCGCGGCTGACGGCGTTAAAAAGAACGAGCACGGATTCACAGGCTTAACCGATTGCGTTAAGGGTTGGCGGGAACAGGGGTAAGGGCATGGCGAAAACCGCACCGGAAGGTTTGATCACCGCACTCGACATCGGATCGTCGAAGGTGTCGGCGATGATCGCGCAGAAGGGCGATGGCGGGGAACTGATCGTCCTCGGCACCGGCCAGCGCGAGAGCAAGGGCGTCAAGCGCGGCTATATCGCCGATGCCGCCGCGACCGAAGTCGCGGTGCGCGAGGCGGTCGAGCAGGCCGAGCGGATCGCGGGTCTCAACATCGAGAACGTCTGGGTCAGCTTCTCGGCGGGCGGACTGGTGTCCGACGTCGCGTCGATCGAGTTCGAGCTGGGCGGGCACCGGGTCGAGCAGACCGATATCGATGCGTTGCTCCAGGCCGGGCGGGATTCGATCGATCCGGCGGGGCGGATGGTTCTCCATGCGCAGCCTGCGCTCTACACGCTCGACGGCCTCACTGGGGTGAAGCGTCCGCTCGGGCTGCACGCCGACCGGCTCGGGGTTCACATTCACGTCGTCGCGGCCGATGGGTCGCCGGTCCGCAACCTTGGCCTGTGCGTCGCCAACGCGCATCTCGAAGTGAAGTCGATCATCGCCTCGCCGGTCGCAACCGGAATGGCGTGCCTCAGCGACGAGGAGCGCGAGCTTGGCGTCGCCCTGGTCGAACTGGGCGCGGGGATCACCAACGTCTCGCTGTTCGCGGGCGGGATGCTCGTCGGGCTGATGTCGATTCCGATCGGCGCGCAGGACATTACCGACGACATCGCCTCGGCCTTTGGCACGCGCCGCGCGCAGGCGGAGCGGATGAAGTGCGTCCACGGCTCGGCCAATGCGTCGCCGCGCGACAATCACGAGATGATCGACGTCGCCCCGATTTCCGCCGAGGAAGACGCGAGCGACGGGACGCGCATCACCAAGGCGCAGTTGATCGCGGTCATCCGCCAGCGGCTCGACCATTTGATCGGCGAAGTGTCCAAGGCGCTCAAGGACCTCAAGTTCGAGGGCCCGGTTGGGCGGCAGGTCGTGCTGACCGGGGGTGGCGCGGAGCTCAAGGGCATCGCCGATTACGCGCAGGCGGCGCTCGGCCGCTCGGTCCGGATCGGTCGGCCACGTGGTCTGACGGGCCTGCCGGAAGCACACGCCACCCCGGCGTTCACGACGCTTGCAGGTCTGGCCTTCTATGCCGCCGCCGATCCGATCGACCTGCGCGCCTTGTCGAGCAAGCAGCAGCTCGTGCACCGTCCGAAGGGATTTGCGGTGATTCGTCGCCTGATGGCGGCAGCCCGTGCAAATTATTAAACAATAACGACACGAACGGGCGGTTCGCGCTGGAACGCATGGCAGCGATGGTGCAGAACCGCCTTTGAAGTAATGAGTGCGTCGGGCCGTAGCTGCCCGTTGGAGACTGGGACATGAGCATCGAATTTCTGCCCCCCGAAGTCGACGAACTGACGCCGCGCATCGCGGTGATCGGCGTCGGCGGCGCGGGCGGCAACGCTATCGCCAACATGATGCGCGCGGACGTGCAAGGCGTCGAGTTCCTCGTCGCCAACACCGACTCGCAGGCGCTCAAGCAGTCGGCGGCGAGCCACAAGATCCAGCTCGGCGTGAAGATCACGCAGGGGCTCGGCGCCGGTTCGCGTCCCGAGATCGGGCGTGCGGCGGCCGAGGAGACGATCGAGCAGGTCACCAAGATGCTCGAAGGCTCGCACATGTGCTTCATCGCGGCCGGCATGGGCGGCGGCACCGGCACCGGTGCTGCACCCGTCATCGCCAAGGCGGCGCGGGACATGGGGATCCTGACGGTCGGCGTCGTGACCAAGCCGTTCGCCTTCGAGGGCACGCGTCGCGCCAAGAGCGCCGAAGCGGGCATCGAGGAACTGCAGAAGTACGTCGACACGCTGATCGTCATTCCGAACCAGAACCTGTTCCTGGTGGCGAACGCGAACACGACCTTCAAGGAAGCGTTCCAGATGGCGGACGAGGTCCTCCAGCAGGGCGTTCGCGGGATCACCGACCTGATGGTCATGCCCGGCCTCATCAACCTCGATTTCGCCGACGTCCGTTCGGTGATGCAGGAAATGGGCAAGGCGATGATGGGCACCGGCGAGGCCGATGGCGACAATCGCGCGATCGAGGCGGCGTCCAAGGCGATCGCCAACCCGCTGCTCGACGGCGTCAGCATGAAGGGCGCGAAGGGCGTCATCGTGTCGATCACCGGCGGCGACGACATGCGCCTGCTCGAAGTCGACGAAGCCGCGAACCATATTCGCGAGTTGGTCGATGACGACGCCAACATCATCTGGGGCTCGGCGTTCAACCCCGACCTTGAGGGCAAGATCCGCGTCTCGGTGGTCGCCACCGGTATAGAGGCGGAAGCGCGCCCGGCCGAAGCTCAGGCGCCCGCCGCTCGGGCTTTCAGCTTCTCCGCCAGCAAGAAGAGTGACGAGCCCGCCTCCGCCGCTGCGACCGCCGCGCCTGCGCAGGCGCCGACGCCATCGCCTGCCCCCGCGGCGTCGGTTGCGCCTGCAGCCCCTGTGGCCGCTGCGCCCGCTCCGGTCGCAGCCAGCGCGCCGCCCGAGTCCGATGAGCTCGTCCTCGGCAGCGAAGCAGCGATGCCGCCGGCAAAGCGCGTCTACGGCGATGTCGAGGCGCCCGCGCCCGCCAGCGACGATACGCCGGCCGACGCGCCGACACGTCGCCGTTGGCTCTCGCCCGGGGCCGCGGTTTCGGAAGATGCGCCCGTTCCGGCAGCGGCCGAGCCGGTCGCTCCCGCGCCGCGCGTCAAGCTCGGCGGTACGTTGTTCGAGCGCATGTCGAGCGTTTCCCGGGGTGCGGCTCGCGAGGACGAACCCTCGTCCGACAAGGATCCGCTCGATATCCCGCGGTTCCTGCATCGGCAGAACAACCAGTAACACCTTCCCCTGCCGCACGGCCCAGGCGCGTGCGGCAGGGGCAGTCGACCCCGGGCCGCGCATCGACGTTTGCCACCCGCCTCCGATCCGTTTCGTTTTGGCGCAAGCCGAGGCAGCCCGTCATTGCCGGTTCAGCGGCGACGGGCTTTAGGATAGTTCATGCGCACCGTTCGCCTTGCTGCTTCCATCATCGCCCTGACCGCGAGCGGGGCAGGGGTTGCACAGGTCCAGCCTTCCCGACCGCTGGCCTATCCTTCGCCTTATCCCACGGGCACGTCGACCACGGTTCAGCCGGTGAGCGACGCGGACAGTCTCGCCGGCGAAATCCGCTTGCTGGCCGCCGATCCCAATAACGTCCAGGCGCTGGTGCGCGCGGGCGAGCTCGCCCTGAAACTGGGTGACGACACGGCTGCCGCGGCCTTCTTCACGCGCGCTTCACGAATAGATCCGCGAAACGCCCGGGTGAAGGCGGGTGAGGGAAGCCTTCTGGTCAGCGCGGAGCGTCCAGGCGAAGCGCTCCGGCATTTTGCGGAAGCGGAGTCCCTTGGTGGGGACGTTCGCACTTTCGCTGCCGATCGGGCATTGGCCTACGATCTGCTCGGCGAGCAGGAGCGCGCACAGCGCGATTACCGCCTGGCGCTACGAGCGGTCGAAAATGACGAGACGCGCCGACGCTATGCGCTGTCGCTCGGCATATCGGGCAAGCGTGAGCTCGCGCTCAAGGAAATCGAACCGCTGCTCCGCAAGAGCGATCGCGGCGCATGGCGTTCGCGTGCCTTCATCCTGGCGATGGGCGGGGATCGCCCCGGCGCCGAGCGGATCGCGACGACGATGATGCCCGCCGGCATGGCGCAGGGGCTCCAGCCGTTCTTTGACCTTCTGCCGACGTTGCGCCCGGCGGATCGTGCGTTCGCGGTTCACTTCGGAGAAGTGCGCGCCTCGCCCACGCGGATCGCCGACGCGCGCATGGCGCCACCGATGGCTGCGCTCGGTCCGGACACGAGCGCGCCGGTCGAAGTCGCGGCGATGAGCCGCCCCACGCCAGCTGCCAGCGCCGTCGCCGTTCCGGCGCGCAGGGATCGACGGTCGCGCAAGGAACGTCAGCGGGACACGATCGTCGCCGCAACCACGCCGCCGGTCGTGCCGCTACCGGCCCCGCCCGCTTATGTCGCACAGACGGTAATGGCGAAGGCACCGTATCAGGGACCACGCTATCAAGGCGTCAGCCGTCCTGCATCGAGCGGCACGCGCGCCGCCAATCTGGCGGCGGCGAACGCGCTGCGGACGCCCGAAGCGACGACGCGCTTCGCGCGGGCGGTGCCAAGCCCATCGGTTCCGACGCAGCCTGGCGCTGCGTCTCTGCCATCGTCGGTGGCGCTTGGATCATCGACGCTGGTAACGCCCTATCGTGGCGCGCCTCCGGCAACCGCTTCAGCGAGTCTGGCGCGACCACCGGCAGCGACCGTGTATGGCGCGCTCACGCCGACGCAGCGGGCCAACGCGGCTTCTGCGACACCCACACCCACACCGACATCCGTCCAGGCAGCACCTTCATCGGGGACGATCCCGCCAAGAGCAGAGGTTCCGTCCTTCCCGGTAGTGAGCGCGACGCCGCCGTATCGACCCGTCACGGTGGTGCCCGTCAGCGGCGCGATGCCGGCCGCTACGGCTACCGTGGCTCCGCCGCCGTCGTCATCCCCACCGCCGGTGTCGGCAGTCGCAGTCGCCCCGGTCGTTGGCGTGGCCGCAGCCCCCGCTGTCGCTGCGCCGGCGCCGATGCGCAGCGAGCAGTCGATCCTCGCCGCGATCATCGCCGATATCAACGTGCCAGGCGCTGAGCTGGGCGTTGCGCCCGAGCGCATGGCGGTAACGACGCCACCGCCGATCCAGCGTGCGATCCCGAGCCGTCCGCTTGGTGCCGAGCCCGTCGCCGTTCGGCCGCATGGCATGTCGGGTGCCGTGCGCGACCGTGCGCTGCACCAGGGGCAAACCGACAGCGCGGGCGCGAATACGGCGCGCTCGGACACGGCGATGGCGGACCGCAGGACGATCGCGCGGAAGGCTATCGTCAAGCCGCCGGTTGAGGACGATCAGCCGCCGGAGACAGCCGCCACGTCCCGCAAGGGGCCGGCCGACAAGAAGACGCTGAAGGACCGACACGGCAAGGTCGACAGCACCGAGGAGACGGACGGCAGCGCGACACCCGGCAAGGGGACCAGAAGCGACCGGCTCGACAAATCGGGCAAGAAAGCCGCGGATGCGAAGAAGCTCGCCGACGCCAAGAAGGCCGAGGAGAAACGCAGGAACGATCCGAAGCTGCTCGAGCCGCAGCGCTATTGGGTGCAGGTCGCCGGCGGGGCCAACGAAAACGACCTGTCGAAACAATGGACGAAGCTGAAGTCGAAGAACGCCAAGGCGCTCGGCGGGCGTGTCGGCTATGCCACGCCGCAGCGTGCGACCAATCGAATCCTGACCGGCCCGTTCAAGACCGAGGATGAGGCGCAGGCGTTCGTCAACAGTCTTGCCAAACAGGGCATGTCGGGCTTCGTCTTTGCCAGCGAAGCCGGCCAGAAAGTCACGAAGTTGCCTGCCAAATGAACATACCCGCGCGCTGGGCGAGCCGCCCGGAGCAGAGCCGCGGCCGTCTCCACGAAGAACCGGCCGGGGCGGTTGCCACGTCGGTGCGAGGACCGCGCGACGCGTTCCAGCGGGATCGCGACCGGATCGTCCACTCGATCAGCTTTCGTCGCCTTCGCCACAAGACGCAGGTCTTCATGGCGCCCGACGGCGACCATTTCCGGGTCCGGCTCACCCACAGTCTGGAGGTCGCGCAGATCGCTCGGACGATCGCGCGCGCGCTTGGCCTGAACGAGGACCTGACCGAGGCGCTGTCGCTGGCGCATGATATCGGCCATCCGCCGTTCGGCCATGCGGGCGAGGATGCGCTGGAACGAGCGCTGGCGGCGCAGGGCGGGTTCGATCACAACGGGCACACGCTGCGCGCGCTCATGCGGATCGACAGTCCCTATCCCCGGTGGGAAGGGCTCAACCTGACATGGGAAACGCTCGAGGGGCTGGCCAAGCACAACGGGCCGATCACCAAGCCCGGCTGGGCCCTGGCGGACTGCGACGCCGCCTTCCCGCTGGACCTGCACCGCTGGTCGAGCCTCGAGGCGCAGGTTGCGGCGATCGCCGACGATATTGCTTACGACAATCACGACATCGATGACGGATTGCGGGCCGGGTTACTGACGCGCGAGCAATTGCTGGCAGTGCCGGTGGTGGCACGCGAATGGGATGGCGTCCGCGCCCGGTTCCCGGACGTGGCGCCTGACCGCCTGATCGGCGAGCTGATCCGCACGCAGATCGGCACCATGGTCAACGATTTGATCGCGGAAACGCAGCGTCGGCTCGACGGCATCGGCGATATCGAGGATGTCCGCGCCGCCGGGCGATGCCTGGTCGGCTTCTCGGATGCGATGCGGGACGACGAGCGGACGCTGAAGCGCTTCATGTACGCCAACCTCTACCATCATCCGCGCCAGCTCGAAGCGGCGCGTGCGGCGGAGGGCATCGTTTCCAGCCTGTTCGCCGCCTATCGGGCGGACCCCGCGCTGATGCCTGGCGACTGGGCGGCGTCCCTGCCCGACGACGAACCATGGCGCAGCCGCCATATCGCCGACTTCATCGCCGGCATGACCGACCGGTATGCCGTTTCGCGGTATCGCGAAGCGGTCGGCCCGATCGATCTTCCAGACGGCTTCTAACGGACCTTCGGCGCACGGCGACTTCGCGCTCGCGCACCGTCGCCGGTCAGCATCCTTTCCAAACCCGACGGCGCGACGATATCGTGCTGCAGCATTCGTCCCAAGCGCCAAGCCCGCGCGACCGGTTGCCTGCGTGACCGTGGGGGTAGGCGCACAGGCATAGTCTTGCGACAAAGCAGGTCCATACCGTGCTTCACGACTCAGGATCGGGACAGTTCGCGTGACCAAGGCAAGTATTGCGCTTAATCGGTTCGGGCTCGGAGCACGTGGCGATCAGCCGGTTCCATCGGATCCCGTCGGCTGGTTGACCGGCCAGTTGACGACCTATGACCCGCATCCCGATGTCATCGCCAATGCACCGACGAGCGCCGCCGTGTCCGCCGAATTGGCTGACTATTTCCGGCAGCAGCGGTCCCTGCGGATGATGCAGGGCAATCGGCCGCCGATAGCTGCGCCGACGGCTGCGGGCATGATGCCGATGCAGCTGCCGGGTAAGCCGGGCATGGCTGTGCCCCCCGTGGCCGGGGGCGGGCAGGATGACGCGATGAAACAGGCGCGGCAGTTTGCGCAGCGCACCGGTCGGGAGGATTACGCTGGCGCGGTCGGCGCGCGCGCGACCAATGCGCTGGTGACCGACACGCCGTTCGTCGAGCGGCTCGTCCATTTCTGGGCGAACCATTTCGCGGTTTCGGCGGACAAGCTCGAAATCATCGGCCTTTCGGGGACGCTCGAGTTCGAGGCGATCCGCCCGCATGTGCTGGGGACGTTCCGTGACATGCTGATCGCGGTGGAACAGCACCCCGCGATGTTGCTGTATCTGGATCAGGCGGTGTCGGTCGGGCCCACCTCTCCGCGTGGGCTGCAGATCGCGGCGCGCGGCAATCGGAAGGTCGGTCTCAACGAAAATCTCGCGCGGGAGATCCTGGAACTGCACACGCTTGGCGTGCGGACCGGCTACACGCAGGCGGACGTTACCGAATTCGCCCGCGCGATGACGGGGTGGACCGTCGCGGGTATCGGACGGGGTCCGGGGGCGGCCGCTGCGGGAATGGACGGTTTGCCGGGCGATTTCATCTTTGCAGCGCCGATCCACGAGCCGGGTGATCGCACGATCATGGGCAAGCGGTATCCGGCCGGTGGCGTCGACCAGGCGCGTGCGGTTCTGCAGGACGTGTCGATCGCACCTGCCACTGCGACGCATGTCATGACAAAGCTCGCGCGGCATTTTGCGGGGGACGCCCCGCCGCCCGCACTCGTCGCGCGCCTCCAGACCGCCTTCCTTTCGTCAGGCGGCGACTTGCCGACCGTCTATCGCGCGTTGATCGCCGCGCCCGAAGTCTGGGTCGAGCGCCCGCTCAAGTTCAAGACGCCGTGGGAATGGACGATCTCGTCGATGCGCGCGCTGAACGTCAAGACGGCGGAACCGCAGGCGATGGTCGGGCTGCTCAATCAGCTCGGGCAACCGACCTGGAAGCCGGGGCAGCCGATCGGCTACGACGATATTGCCGCGAGTTGGGCGGGGCCCGACGCGGTGCTGCGCCGGGTCGAGGCGGCGGAACGGTTCGCGTCGCGCGCGGCGAACGTGGATGCACGCGCGCTGGCACCCAAGGTGCTGCCCGGAGCGGTCAGCCCCGCGACCCAGGCCGCGCTCGCCAATTGCGAGAGCCCGGCGCAGGCGCTCGCCCTGCTGCTCGTCACGCCCGAATTCCTGCGGAGGTAATCGCCATGTACGATCGTCGTTCGTTCCTTGGTGCCGGCGTCGCCGGCGCCGTGTTTGCCGCACTCAGCCCACGCATGGCGTTCGCCAAGGCGGAGACCGACAAGCGCTTCGTCTTCATCATCCAGCGGGGCGCGGCGGACGGGCTCGGGATCGTCGCGCCCGTCGGCGACCCGGCCTTCGTGGGGGCACGGGGCGATCTCGCGCTGGATTTTGCGAGCGCGCCCAAGCTCGATTCGATGTTCGCGCTGCATCCCACGATGACGACGCTGCAGGGGCTGTACGCGAGGAAGCAGGCGGTGTTCGCGCATGCGGTCGCGTCGCCCTATCGCGATCGCTCGCATTTCGACGGACAGAACGTGCTCGAGAGCGGCGGGACCGGGGCGTATCAGCTCAAGGACGGCTGGATGAACCGGCTGCTCGGCGTGCTGCCGCCGACCCAGGCCAAGGCGATCGCGGTATCGGCCACGGTGCCGCTTGCGTTGCGCGGGCCAAACGACGTCTCGTCCTACGCGCCGTCGAGCCTGCCACAGGCTTCGGACGATCTGATGCAGCGCGTCTCGATGCTGTACGAGGGCGACAGCCAGCTCCACGCCTTGTGGAGCGAGGCGATGGGGACGCGTGCGCTCACCGGGGATCTGGCGGCGGGCGGTGGGGCCAATGCCGCCGCGACGGGCGCACTCGCCGCGCGGCTGATGGCGCCCGCCAACGGCGCGCGGATCGCAATGATCGAGACCGGCGGCTGGGACACGCATACCGGGCAGCGTGGACGGTTGAGCGCGCAGCTCAAGGGGCTGGATGCGATGATCGGCGCGCTCCAGACCGGGCTCGGGCCGCTATGGAACGATACTATGGTGCTGGTCGCGACCGAGTTCGGGCGGACCGTCGCGGTCAACGGGACCGGCGGGACCGATCACGGGACCGGCAGTTCGGCGATGTTGCTCGGCGGCGCGGTGCGCGGCGGGCGGGTGCTGGCCGACTGGCCGGGGCTGGCGCAGGCCGCGCTGTTCGAGGGGCGCGATTTGCGGCCGACGATGCAGCTCGACGCGTTTATTGGTGGCGCAGTTGCGGGGCATTTCGGGGTGGAGCCGGCTAAGGCGATGGCTGCGCTGTTCCCGTCGTCCAAGGGAACGGCGGCGGTGGCGGGGCTGGTGTAGCACCGTTGCTGTTCTCCACCGCTTCGCGTCCCAAACCCTTCACGTCCCAAACCTTCACTTCCCCGGCCTTCGCCGGGGAAGCGTAGTCTGAAGGGGGAAGCGTAGTCTAAAGGGGGAAGCGTCGTCTGAAGGTCGCTTACTGCGCCACCACCGGCAGCAACACCGCGCTTGCCCCGACGCTGCCGTGCTGGATCGTCACGGTCGCCTTCTTGTAATCGCCGGGCTTCGCCAGGAAGATGTTGGGAACGAAGGTCTGCGGGTTGCGGTCATAGACCGGGAACAGCGACGACTGCACCTGCACCATGATCTTGTGACCCGGCAGGAATTCGTGGTTCACCGCGGGCAGGCGGAAGCGATATTCCTGCGTCTTGTTCGCCGGAATCGCGGTCGGCTTCGCGAAGCTGTCGCGATAGCGGCCGCGGAAGATGTCGAGGCTGATCGCGAGCTGATAGCCGCCCATCTTGGGGTTGCTCGCGACCTCGTCGGGATAGACGTCGATCAGCTTGACCACGACGTCGCCGTCCGATCCGGTCGTCTTGGCGAAGATGTCCGCCCATGGCACGCCCGAGACCTTGACCGTCTTGGTCAGCACCGGGGTCGAATAGCTCATCACGTCGGTGCGGCCGTCGACCGAACGCTGGTCGGATACCAGCCAGTCGCCCCAGCGGCCGTCCTCGAAATTGATCGGACGCGGCAGGTACGGGACGGGGTTGGCGGGATCGGAGACATAGCTGTCCCCGCCGTTCGCCGCCCGCTGGAAGCCGAGGCCCTTGTCCGCCTGGAGATACAGCGGTGTCAGCGGCGTGTCGCAGCCCTTGTCGCAGGACAACGGCCATTTGGGGAAACTGTCCCAATGGTTCGCGCCGGTGTTGTAGATCGCGGCGGCGGGCAGGGTGACGGCGGGGCCGTCCTTCAGATACTGGTTGAAGAAGGGCAGCACCATGTCCTCGCGATATTGCTGCGCGGTGTCGCCGTTCCACGTCAGCGGGCCGAGCGTGCGGCCGTCGCGGTTGACCTGGCTGTGGCGCCACGGGCCCATCACCAGATAGTTGTTCGACTGGTGGCCCGCTTTCACCAATGCCTCATAGGCGTGGATCCCGCCCCACATGTCCTCATGATCCCACAGGCCCTGTTCCCACAGCGTGGGGACGTTCGAGGGGCTCGCGGCGAGCAACGTGTCGAGCGCCTGGCCCGACCAGAAGCTGTCATAGGCGGGATGCTGGACCATGCGGTTCCAGTAGGGAAGCTGGTCGTAGCCCGACTTCTTCGCCCAATCGCCCGCCGAGATCGTGCGGAAATTGTCGTAATCGTCGTATCCGCCCGAGGGGGGCGACTTGCCGGCGCCCTTGTAGCCGGTCTGCGACCCGAGCCAGCCGATGTTGGGCAGGCGGAACGCCCCATAGTGGAACCAGTCGTCGCCCATCCAGCCGTCGACCATCGGGCTCTGCGGCGCCGCGACCTTGAGCGCGGGGTGCGGGTGGAGCAGCGCCATCGCGACGGTGAACCCCTCGTAGGACGAGCCGATCATCCCGACGCGGCCGTTCGACTGCGGCAGGTTCGCCTTGTTCACCAGCCAGTCGATCGTGTCGTACGCGTCGGTCGTGTGATCGACCTTGGTGTTGTTGAGCGGGCCGATCACCGGGCGGGTGACGACGTAATCGCCCTCCGAGCCGTATTTGCCGCGAATGTCCTGATAGACGCGGATGTAGCCCCCTTTGACGAACATCTCGTCGGCGAGCGGCAGCGTCGACAGCTCGCTCGTGCTGTCGGTCCGGTTGGCGCGGCCCTTGGCGTTATAGGGTGTGCGCGTCAGCACGATCGGTGCGTTGGTCAGGCCCTTGGCGTAGACGATCACGGTGTAGAGCTTGGTCCCGTCGCGCATCGGGATCATCGCCTCGCGCTTGACATAGTCGCGGCCGGTCTCTGGCGGGGTGAAGGTCTTGGAAATGTCGCCGCCCGCGGGCGCCGCCGCCTTGTCCTGCGCTATGGCCGGGGTAAGCGCGAACAACGCCGCTGTGGCGGCGAGCAGGAGTGACTTGGAATGCATGAGCGACCTTTCCAGAAGATGTTGCCGCGATGGTAGGCAAGGTGTCGCAGCGTAATCAATCACTGATGATGGTGGCCGGTTGCTTTTGTCGCGATATGCGCGATGTTTTGCCCCGCGCGCGCAACTCGGCTATGCGCCGCGCTCGCTGACAAGACCGGACCGATCATGACCCTCTACACCCGTTTCGCCGCGCACATCGATGCGGCGCTCGATGCTCTCGTCGCCGCGGGCGATCTGCCCGCCGACCTGTCGCGCGCGAACGTGACGGTGGAGCCGCCGCGCGACATCACGCATGGCGATCTCGCGACCAACGCCGCGATGGTGCTGGCCAAGCCCGCCAAGACCAACCCGCGCGCGCTGGCGGAGAAGATCGCGGCGCATCTCGAGGCGCTTGACGAGGTCGCGAGCGTGTCGGTCGCGGGGCCGGGGTTCATCAACATGACGCTCACTGACGACACGTGGCGGACCGAATTGTCTGCGATCCACGACGCCGCCGGCGATTACGGCCGGTCGAACCGTGGTGCGGGGACGACGGTCAACATCGAGTACGTCTCGGCCAACCCTACGGGTCCGATGCACATGGGGCATTGCCGCGGCGCGGTCGTCGGCGATGCACTCGCGGCGCTGCTCGAGTTCGCCGGGCACAAGGTCATCCGCGAATATTATGTCAACGATGCTGGCGGGCAGGTCGACGTGCTCGCGCGCTCGGTCCACCTGCGCTACCGCGAGGCGCTCGGCGAGACGGTGGAAATCCCCGAGGGCCTGTATCCGGGCGACTATCTCGTCCCCGTCGGGCAGATGCTCGCGACCGAATTCGGCGATACGTACGTCGGCAAGCCCGAGGGCGAATGGCTCGTGCTGTTCCGCACCCGCGCGGTTGCGGCGATGCTCGTGCTGATCAAGGCGGATCTCGCGCAGCTCGGCATCCATCACGACCTGTTCTCGTCGGAAGCCGAGCTTCAGGCGGCGGGCAAGCCCGAGGCGGCCGAGCACGATCTGCGTGCGCGCGACCTGATCTATGACGGCGTGCTCGAAGCGCCCAAGGGGCAGGAGCTTGAGGATTGGGAGCCGGTCGTGCTCCCGCTGTTCCGCTCGACCCAGTTCGGCGACGATCAGAATCGCCCGATCAAGAAGTCGAACGGGCAGTGGACCTATTTCGGCGCGGATCTCGCCTATCATTACCAGAAGGCGCAGACCGCCGACGCGCTGATCGACATCTGGGGTGCCGACCATGCGGGGACGGTCAAGCGGATCGTCGCGGCGGTGCAGGCGCTGACCGGGGGCAAGACGCGGTTCGACGTCAAGCTGGTCCAGATGGTGCGGCTGATGCGCAATGGCGAGCCGATCAAGATGTCGAAGCGCGCGGGAAATTTCGTCACGCTCGCGGATGTCGTCAATGAAGTCGGCAAGGACGTCGTCCGCTTCACCATGCTGACGCGCAAGGCCGATGCGCAGATGGACTTCGACTTCGCCAAGGTAGTTGAGGCGTCGAAGGACAACCCCGTCTTCTACGTGAATTACGCCCACGCGCGGATCGCGTCGCTGCACCGCCGCGCGACCGAGGCGGGAATCACCTGCGACGTGGTCGACCTGTCCCGGCTTGATACGGAAGACCTTGCACTGGTGAAGCTGGCGGCACAGTTCCCGCGCATCGTCGACACCGCCGCCGCGGCGCGCGAGCCGCATCGAATTGCTTTCTATCTCTATGACTTGGCGGCTTCGCTCCATGCGCTATGGAATGTCGGCAACGATCGCCCGGACCGGCGTTTCCTGCTGGCGGACAACCCGGGCGTTACGTGCGCGCGGCTGTTCTTGGCGGAGGGGATCGGGCAGATCATTCGCAATGGCCTGGGGATCATGGGCGTCCAGGCGGTGCAGGAGATGAATTGATGGCGCTGAGCGAGCGGGAGATGCGCGACAACGACCGGCTGCCGTGGTTGGAGACGGTTGAGCAGGTCAACGACGGCCGCACGCCCGTTATCCGGATCGTGCTGATCATCGTCGCCCTGCTCCTGCTGGTTGCAGTCGCGATCCTCGGCTACCGCTATTGGGACACCCACCGGGGGATCAACGGCAACGGCGCGCTGATCGCTGCACCGGCTGGCGACTATAAGATCCGTCCGACCGAGCCCGGTGGAATGGTGGTCGATGGCGAGGGGGATACTGCGATCGCGACGAGCAACGGCGTCGGCATGGGCAATTCCTCGATCGACATGGCGGCCGCGCCCGAAACGCCGATCGCGGGAAAGAAGGTGGTGCCCACCAAGATCGACGCAGGTTCCAGCAAGGCGATTTCCGCGATTCCGACCGCTTCGGGCGAACGGTCCGGCGGGGCTGTCGTCCAGCTTGGCTCGTTCGACCGCGAGGCAGACGCCAACGAGAGCTGGACGCGGATCGCCAGGCGCTTCGGCTATCTCGCACCGCTGGGCAAATCGGTACAGATGGCGCAGGTCAATGGCCGAACCGTCTACCGACTGCGCGTCAATGCCGGCAGCGCGGGCCAAGCGACCAGCCTGTGTGGCAAGCTGGCGGCGGCCGGCCAGGCGTGCTTCGTTCCCAGGATCTGACGCGGCACCGGGGTGACGCGGCGGGCACGGGGCGATAGGACGGGCGCATGAAGCCTGTCATCTTCGGCCTGTCCGGCCTGACCCTTACGCCCGACGAACGCGCTTTTTTCCGCGCCGTGGAGCCCGCCGGCTATATTCTGTTCAAGCGCAATATCGCGGACCGAAGCCAGGTCCGCGCGTTGACCGACAGTCTCCGGGCTGTGTCGGGGCGGGCGGACCTGCCAATTCTGATCGACCAGGAGGGCGGCCGCGTCGCGCGGATGCGCGCGCCCAAATGGCCGGAATTCCCAGCCGGACCCGCGTTCGACGCGCTCTACGATATTGCACCGATCTCCGCGATCGAGGCGGCGAAGGTGAACGCGCAGGCGATCGGGCTGATGCTCGCCGAAGTCGGGATCACGGTCGATTGCCTGCCGCTGCTCGACGTCGCGCAGCCCGACACGACCGAGGCGATCACCAGCCGGGCGCTGGGCTCCGAACCCTTGCGCGTTGCCGCCATGGGGCGGGCGATCCTCGATGGGCTGCAGGCTGCGGGCGTCGTCGGCGTGGTCAAGCATATGCCTGGCCACGGGCGGGCGCGGGTCGACACGCACTATCACCTGCCGACCGTCACCGCGACGGATGCGGAGCTTGCCGTCGATCTTCAGCCCTTTGCCAGCCTCAGGCACGCCCCAATGGGCATGACGTCGCATATCGTGTTCGAGGCGTGGGATCGCGATCGACCCGCCACGCTTTCGCCCATCGTCATCGAGGAGATCATCCGCAAGCGGATCGGCTTCGATGGCCTGTTGATGACCGACGACATCGACATGAAGGCGCTGTCGGGGAGCGCGGGCGACAAGGCCGCCGGAGCGATCGCCGCGGGGTGCGACCTGGTCCTCGATTGCTGGGCACGGATGGACGAGATGATCGATATCGCGGGGCGGCTCGGCGAGATGGCGGCAGTGTCGCGCGACCGGCTCGATCGCGCGATGGCAACGGTTGCGGGGGTGGTGCCCGAGGGGGACATGGCCGCGCTGATCGCCAAGCGGGATGCGTTGCTCGCGCTGGTTTGAGGGGGCGGGGGGCGCAGATTGGCGCAGCCGCAGTACACGCATCACCCCGGAGTGGGCGCGACCTTTGCGAAACCTTTGGTGTTCTCCCGCGAACGCGGGAGTCCAGGAGTCGCAAGAACTGCAAGTCGTTGTTCTGCTTGGCTCTGGATTCCCGCCTTCGCGGGAAAACGGCAAACTTGGCGGCCCCGGCCTCCGCCGGGGTGACGGGGATTCATCACTCCGCCCTTCACCGCGTCAACGTGACAAGCCGCTCCCCCTCCATGCGCGAATTTGGTAGCGTGCCACGCAACGCATGACCGACACGCCCGAAACCCTCACGCTCGATATCGAAGGCTGGGAAGGTCCGCTGGACCTGCTGCTCGCCCTCGCGCGGAACCAGAAAGTCGATCTCAAGCAGATCTCGATCCTCGCGCTGGTCGACCAATATCTGCGGTTTGTCGAGGATGCCAAGGCGACCCTCGAGCTGGCCGCCGATTATCTCGTGATGGCAGCGTGGCTGGCCTATCTGAAATCAGCGCTGCTGTTGCCGCGCGATCCCGAAATCGAGCCATCGCCGGAGGAATTGGCGTTGCGCCTGCACCTTCGGCTCGAACGCTTGAGTGCGATGCGCGAAGCGGGTGCGCGGCTGGTCTCCCGCGACCGGGTCGGGCGCGACGTGTTCCTGCGGGGCGCGCCCGAGGGATTGCGGACGATGCGCAAGGCGCTGTGGCAGGCGGAAATCTACGATCTGATATCGGCCTATGGGGTGATCACGGCACGAACCAGGCCGGTGATGCACATCGTTGCCCAGCGCCCGGTGATGACGCTGGAGGCAGCGCTCGCGCGCGTGTCGCGGCTGGTGGGCGCGCAGATCGACTGGAGCGTCATCGAGACGTTCCTGCCCGACGATGCGAACGGTCTGTTCCGCAAGTCCGCGCTCGCATCCTCCTTTCTCGCCGCGCTCGAATTGGCGAAGCAAGGCAAGGTCGAGCTGCGCCAGCAGTCACCATTCGCGCCACTGTATATCCGCGCGATCGTGGCGGGCGCTGCGTGACGCCGCCTGACGCAACGGTCCGCGCCGTGGAGGCGGTGCTGTTCGCGGCTACCGAACCGATGACCGCGGATGCGATCCGGACCCATCTCGGCGGGGTCGAGGTCAAGCCGGCGCTTGCGCGGTTGCAGGCCGATTACGCCGGTCGCGGGATCGAACTCGTGCGGCGGGGGGATCGCTGGCACTTTCAGACAGCGTCCGACATGGCGCACCTGCTGCGGCGCACCCACGAGGAACCGCGCAAGCTCAGTCGCGCGGGAATCGAGACGCTGGCCATCATCGCCTATCACGAACCCGCGACACGCGCGGAAATCGAGGCGATCCGCGGGGTTCAGATTTCCAAGGGAACGCTCGACGTGTTGATGGAGGCCGGATGGATCCGGCCCGCCGGGCGGCGCGAAGTGCCGGGCCGTCCCTTGCTATATGCGACCACAGCCGAGTTCCTTGCGCACTTCGGATTGGCCAGCCGTCGGGATCTGCCCGGGCTGGAGGACCTCAAGGCGGCAGGGCTTCTTGATCCCATCGATCTCGCGTTTGAAACTATGGAGGTGGCAAACGCGTACGATGAAGACTAGATAGAATGAATTCCTAGGAGATTGACCATGGGTGGTTTCAGCCTTGTGCACTGGCTCATTTTCGGCGTCATCGCCATCCTCGTGCTGGGCGGCGGTCGCTTCTCCAGCATGATGGGTGACGTCGCCAAGGGCATCAAGCAGTTCAAGAAGGGCATGGCCGAAGACGACGAGCCGGGCCGCGAGCCGAGCCGGATCGAAGCCAAGGCGGCAGCGGACCCTGTGTTCGACCGCGACGGCAATCGCGTTCGCGACCGCGAAGTCTGATTTCGGACCGGTAGCTGCATGTTCGACGTCGCATCGTCTGAGGTGATCATTCTCGGGGTCGTAGCCTTGCTCGTCATCCCGCCCAAGGACCTGCCCAAGGCGATGCGCACGGCAGGCTATTGGATCGGGCGGGTGCGCGGGGTTGCGACGCAGTTCCGATCGGGCTTCGATTCGATGCTGCGTGAGGCGGAACTGCACGAGATGGAAAAGAAATGGGCGGCGGAGAATGAGCGCATCATGCGCGAACATCCACCGACGCCGGTCCAGATGCTGCCGTCGGCGGACTCCGCTGCCTCCGCCGCCGAGGAGGATGCGGCACCGCATACCGTCGAGCAGCCCGTGCTGCTGCCGCCACATGACGGGCCAGCCGGCCCCGCGCAGCCCGCGGCGGCCGATACGCCCCCGGCAGGTCCCGCTTCGCCCGCGTCCCGCGCGGTCCAGTCATGAACGCCCCCGTCGATGATCTGGAGGCGAGCCGCGCCCCGTTGCTCGACCATCTAATCGAGCTCCGGCGGCGGCTCTTCTATTCGCTGGCGACCGTGTTCGTCGCCGTCATCGTGACCTATGTCTTTTCGCGGGATATTTTCGCCATTCTGGTCCAGCCGCTGCTTAAGGCAGGACAGACGAAGATCGTCACGATCGGCGTGTTCGACGGCTTTTTCGTGCAGCTCAAGATCGCACTGTTCGCGGCGCTGATGATCTCCTTTCCGGTCATTGCGAACCAGCTTTGGGGCTTTGTCGCGCCGGGTCTGTACCGGCAGGAGAAGCGCGCCTTGCTGCCGTTCCTGATCGCCACGCCCGTCCTGTTCGCGATGGGCGCGTCGATGGCCTATTTCGTCGCCGTTCCGGCGGCGCTCCACTTCCTGCTCAGTTTCCAGGGCAACCTCGGGGGCGTGCATCAGGAAGCCCTGACGTCGGTGGCGAGCTACCTCGATTTCATCATGCAGTTCCTGTTTGGCTTCGGGATCGCATTCCTGATGCCGGTCGTGCTGATGATCGTCGAACGTGCCGGCCTCGTTACCCGCAAGCAGTTGGTTGCCGCCCGGCGCTATGCGATCGTCGGATGTTTCGCGCTGGCGCTCGTTCTTGCGCCGCCGGACGCTGGGTCGATGATCATGCTCGCGGTGCCGCTGGTGCTGCTCTACGAACTTGCGCTGATCGCGATCTGGTTTTCGGAGCGCGGCCGCAAGAAGGCCGAAAAGACCGATCTCGTCGAAAGCTGACCGATCGGTCAGCCAGCTGCGGTTCCCTGGCTTACCTATCCAAAAAAAAGGCCGCCCCCGGCACCCGGGGACGGCCTTTTTCAATGCTGAAGCGTCGCTTACTTCGCGCTGTCTGCCGTCTTGGCAACGGTGTTGCCGGCCGACTTCACGTCCTTGCCGACACCTTCGACGGTGTTGCAAGCGCTGACCAGAACGGCGCTGGCGATGAGAGCGAGACTAAGAACCTTACGCATACGAATCTCCTTTGACGATCAGCTTCCAGCCAAGGTTGGATGCCTGGGAACGGAATGATCCAGCGGCAAGATCGTTCCGGCTCCAACGCGCGATCGGCGCGCTCGAAGACAATTCCGACGATGCTGGGGAGAATTGGGCCCGGACGCGCCACCGGGGGGGGGGAGGGGTAAGCGCGACCGGGCCCATGTTGCGGATAGCGAGAGCGGGGGGGCATAAATTCGCTATCCGAAGCATAAAACGGACTGCCCGCTGTCTGGTTCCAGCAAAAACATCGCGTCTGCGTATTTTTCGTAATGACGGTTACGTCAGTCGCGGCCGGTGATCGCGACCGAAATTTCATACGCACCGACCAGCGGATCATAGTGCAGTTTCGACCTCAACTGCCGTGACAGCCCCTCGATGACGCGACCGTAGCGTTCCTGCACCAGGGTCCGCATCGCATCGCTATCGACGAGCGACGGCGAGTTGATCCGCAATAGGGCGCGCTGCTCCGATGGATCGCTCGATACCGAGATCCGCACCTGCGTGGTCGCGTTGACGGTGATCGCGAGTTCGACGATCTCGGTAATCAGGAAGGCAATCGCGATCGCAATGTCCTGGTTGGCCAGAAACGGCGCGATATCCAGCGCTATGCTCAGCTGCGCCTCTTCCGGTGCGGTGGCGCGGATGTTGGCGGCAAGTTCGCCGATGACCGAGCGGAGCTGCAGGCCACGATTTTCCTCGATCTCGGCAAAGTGGTTGCGATGCACCACGGCCAGCGCGTCGACGCGACGCTGGATCGACGCATAGGCATCGGCGGCTTCGCGGCTGCGGGCGGCGCGCGCGTGGAAATTGATGAGACTGGAAATGACCTGAAGGTTGTTCTTCACGCGGTGATGCACTTCGCGGGTCAGTCTGGTCTGGCGGACAAGCCCTTCGGCCAGCCCCGCCTCGTGCTCCGCGACGGTACGGCTGATGGCGCGGAAGGTCTCGCCCAGTTCCCGAATTTCCTGGGCGGGGAGGGCATGCATCACGCCCGGATCGATTTCTTCGCCCGGGACGAACAACGCTACGCGGCTCCGCAACTGGCGAAGCGACCTGATCAGCAACCGATCGACCACGAACCAGCCGATCCCGGCGGCAGCCGCCCACATCACGATCGGCAGGACCAGTGCAATCAGGACCGGAGACGTGATCGGCGCGGTCGGCGTACGGGTCACGAGCGCAATGTCATCGACGCCGATCGGCATCGAGAGCGCTGTCCGGCGTTCGAGCGGGTTCTGGCGTGGGAGCTGTTGCAACGTGAGCGTGCGTCGATCCAGAACGAGTTCGGATTCGTACGCTTGGGCGTATGCGCTTGGAGCCGAGACCGCCTCGAGCACCGCGGCGGGGAAATACGCCGCCGCGCGCGTCCGGCCCGAACTGCTGGTGGTCGACAGCGTCAGGCCGCGACCCGGGTAGATCCGCGCCGTGACGGGGCCATCCAGGCTGGGCGGCGCCGCCGACGCGGCAACCGGCAGGGGCGCACCGCAAATCACCCGCCCGCGTGCGTCGGTGATCGCGAACCGCGTGCCTGCCGTGAGCTGGGGCGCGAAGACGCCCTGCGCCCGGGCGCAACTCGGTGCGTCGCCTGCATCGAGTTCCAGCGCGTTGAGCGATACCCGCAGCGCCGTCATGTCGCCGATCAGCTCAATCGCCAGCTTGCGGGCACTTTCGGTGGTGGTGACCCGCATTTGCGCACGCGTCGCCTCATCGGCCAGCTCGGCCGTCCGCAGCGTCGCGAAAAATGCGATGATGGCCAACGGCAACAGCGCCGCGCTGAGGATCAGAAAGACCTTGGCTCCCGTCGGGACGCGGTCGATCTTTCGGCCTGTCCGCGCGGGGGTAGTGTCGCCCGCGAATTCGGTCACCGCAGGATCAGTCTAACTTGCCAAGAAGGTCGAGCATCTCTGACGGGATCTCCTCCTCGACCGTGCGCTGATACACGGTTCGCAGAGCCGCGCCCATGTCGCGATCCTTGCTTTGCACCTTCGCACCCGCGGCAGAGCCCCCGGTCTTCGGCGCCACGGCCGCTCCCGGCTTTTTCAAAGAGTCGTCGCCCGAACGCAATGCCATCCCCCTAAGATCCGGATCCCGGATAGAGTCAAAATGCTGCCGTAACAATCCGGCTTGAGAAAACCGCTGCACGAAGAATGCAATCGGCCCGATTGGGTCATGAAACCAAATAGCGCTTCGATTGTTCCCCTTCCGATGTGAATTTAAGTTTCGACCATGTCGAAGCCAGAAAACGCGTTGCATATGCCGGGGGGCGCTTCCACAAGACCACCCGACCGACCCATCACGGAGACCCCGACAGCCATGTCGCTTGGACAGCAGCTCGCCCCCCATCTTCCCTTTCTGCGCCGCTACGGCCGCGCCCTGACCGGTAGCCAGACGCACGGTGACCGGTATGTTCGTGCGACGCTGGAGGCAATCGTCGCGGCGCCAGAGGAGTTCCCGCGCGATGTCGATCCGCGGCTTGGTCTGTATCGCATGTTCCACGCGATCTGGACGTCGACGAACTACGATGAAACGCCGGAGAACATGAGCGCGGGGGATGGCGACGGGCAGGAAGCGATCGCGCGGGCCCGTCTCGCTCGAATGACACCGTTGTCGCGGCAGGCGCTTCTGCTGACGGCGATGGAGGGCTTTACCCCGGAAGACGCGGCCTACCTGATCGAGGTAGAGCCGGAGGAAGTGGATTCACTGGTGGCCGAAGCCTTGTCCGAGATCGAGAAGCAGACCCGGGCGCGCGTGCTCATCATCGAGGACGAACCGATCATCGCGATGGACATCGAGACGATCGTGCGCGACCTCGGGCATGATGTGACGGGCGTCGCGGTTACGCGCGACGAGGCCGTTGCGCTCGCCATGGAGGATCGTCCGGGCCTCGTGCTCGCCGACATCCAGTTGGCCGACGACAGCTCGGGCATCGATGCCGTAAAGGACATTCTGGCGGAGTTCGAAGTGCCGGTGATCTTCATCACCGCCTTCCCTGAGCGCCTGCTGACCGGGGAGCGTCCCGAGCCGACCTTCCTGATAACCAAGCCGTTCCAGCGTTCGACCGTCAAGGCGGCGATCGCGCAAGCGTTGTTCTTCGACCAGACGACCGTTCCCGCGATCTGAATGCCGATGCCTGCGAGGGTTCCCGTCGGTCGTCGGGAACCCTTGGCGGGGTCCGTAAGTTAGGGTTCCATACGATACGGAATCAGAACGAAGCGGGGCACGGATGGCCGACGACGACAAGATCAGGGTTGGCCGCGATGATGCCCGCGCCGGTGCGACGCCCCATGTGACGCGGTACGTCCTGGGCATATCGCTTGCCTTGGTGGTCGTACTTTTTGCGGTCATCTTGCTGGTTTTCAACCGCTAAACTTTATTGGTACGGGGATAACCGCAGGGTCGCTGATGGACTTTGCGGCAAGTTATCCCCATGTGTGGCGTAGGCCGCTACGAGACAGGATTTCATGACCGACGCGATCGATCAGGACGACTTTCAGGACGACGCGCCAGCGGTCGAGCACGTTGCGTTGTCCGATCCCGAATTCAAAAAGGAATTGGCGCAGGTCATTCCGCATCTCCGCGCGTTCGGACGATCGCTTTCCGGCAATCGCGATCTTGCGGATGATCTTGTGCAGGAAACCTTGATGAAAGCCTGGGCCGCACGGCAGCGGTTCCAGGCTGGCACGAACATGCGCGCATGGACCTTCATCATCCTGCGCAATCTCTACCTTTCGCAGATGCGTCGTGCGCGCTTCAAGGGCGAGTGGGACGATCTGGTCGCGGATCGGATCCTCGCCGCGCCTGCCAGCCAGGACAAGCATGTCGAGCTGGGTGACATGCAGCGCGCATTGCTGCATCTCCCGCAGCCGCAGCGAGAAGCGCTGATCCTAGTGGGCGCAGGCGGCTTCGCCTATGAGGAAGCGGCTGAAATCTGCGGCGTTGCCGTAGGAACCATCAAGAGCCGCGTCGCGCGTGGTCGCGTTGCGCTTGAAGCCGTTATGGGGGACAATTCGCTACCGTCGCGCCGCACGCATACCAATGAGCCGGGAATGAGCGCCCTCGACACGATCATGGGCGAGGTAGACGATCTCAGTCGCGATCGCCGGTCCTGATCGTAGTGCCTACGGAGCCCAGACCAATCTGGTCGAGTGCTTTCAGAAGATGATCGAAGTCTGACGGGTTGTCCGCTTCACACTGGTAAGCGCACTTCAAAGACGCGCTCAACATGTCACCGCGCCGTGGGGCAGCGATGACGCACGCAGCGTGCATCGACAGTTCCGAAGGAATGGCAGAAAGCGTGCGCATCATGCCATAACGATCGATGCGCCGTATTGTTGCTCTGCGCGCCGGGAAGTCGATAAGAATTGCGGCGGAGCGTATTGAACGATGCAAGTCGACGAAGCTGTGGTGTGGGCGGTCCAGCGAGCGCGGCGAGATGCTCCGTTTCTTGCGCTGATTCTCGACCGCGAGCCGGTGCTGGCGCAGGCCTTGATGCGGGGCGAACTCCCGCCGCTCGACGGGCTGACCGAGGATCTGGACGGTCTGCCGGTCGCGCAGCGTCTGCGTCTCGCGCGACGGCGGTTGGCGCTTCGCGTCGCAATTGGCGACCTCGCCGGGATCGACAATCTCACCACGGTTACGCGAACGCTGTCCGATTTCGCGGATCTTGCGCTCGACACGGCGATCCGAACCGCGATCGAGGAACGGACGCCCGACGCACGGCCGGTTGGTTTTGCGGCAATCGCGCTGGGCAAACAGGGCAGTCGCGAGCTCAACTATTCGTCCGATATTGACCCGATCCTGATCTACGATCCGCAAACCCTGCCGTGTCGGCGCGGCGAAGCGCCGGAGGTAGCGGCGGTTCGGATCGCACGGCGCGTCGTGGAGCTCCTCCAGGCGCGCGATGGCGACGGGTATGTGCTGCGCGTGGATTTGCGGCTGAGGCCGTCGCCCGAGGTCACGCCGATCGCCCTGTCGGTGGACGCCGCAATCTCCTACTATGAATCGCTTGCCCTGCCGTGGGAGCGCGCGGCGTTCATTCGTGCGCGCGTCGCCGCGGGCGATGTCGCGCTTGGCGCGCGCTTCCTCACCGCCGTCGCACCGTTCGTCTGGCGCCGTGCCCTGGATTTCGGGGCGATCGGCGAGATCCGCGGGATATCGCGCCGCATTCGCGACCATTATGCGCAGGGCCAGGCCTTCGGGCCCGGGTTTGATCTCAAGCGTGGCAGGGGAGGGATTCGCGAGGTCGAATTCTTCACCCAGATCCATCAGTTGATCCACGGCGGTCGTGATCCCGAGCTGCGCGTACCCGCAACCCGCGATGCCCTGGCGGCGCTGGCCAAGGCGGGGTGGGTCGATCGGCAGGAGGCGGACGCGCTTTGCGATGCCTACACGCTGTTCCGTACGATCGAACATCGTGTCCAGATGATCGAGGACCGCCAGACGCACACGTTGCCGGACGGTGATGCGCTGGAAGGCGTCGCGCGGCTGCACGGGGTGGCGAACGGCGCCGCGTTGCTTGCGGTGCTTTCGCCGCACGTCGCGGCGACGGCGCGGACCTATGACGGCCTCGACCCGGATGCTGGCGATGCGTTGTCCTTCGACCGGGCCGCGTTGACCGCGCAATTCGCTGCGGCCGGGTTTGTCGACACCACGACCGCCGTGCAGCGTATCGAGCAATGGCGGAGCGGCAGCTATCCGGCCTTGCGCAGCCCAGCGGC
This sequence comes from Sphingomonas sp. TREG-RG-20F-R18-01, assembly GCF_022662475.1. Taxonomy (GTDB): domain Bacteria; phylum Pseudomonadota; class Alphaproteobacteria; order Sphingomonadales; family Sphingomonadaceae; genus Sphingomonas. The sequence goes on along the minus strand of NZ_JAKNQQ010000001.1, from coordinate 874,758 downwards.
CCGCGCTGCGTTGGAGGCGGTGTTGCCGGGGCTGATCCTCGCGCTCGGGCGTTCGCCCGATCCGCATGACGCGATCATCCGGCTCGACCGGATGCTGGCGCGGCTGACGAGCGCGGTCAATTTCTTCCGTTTGCTGGAAGCGCGACCGGCGCTCGCGCGGCTGTTGGGCCTCGTCCTGAGCCATGCCGTAACGCTCGCCGAAGACCTCGCGGGGCGCCCGGAACTGTTCGACGGCCTGATCGATGCGAGCGCGCTCGATCCGGTCGGCCCGGTGGCTGCTCTCATGCACGAGATGGCCGGCGGCGAGGATTATCAGGCGAAACTGGATCACGTTCGCCGGATGGTCGGCGAAAAGCGGTTTGCGCTCGGCACTCAGATCGTGGCGGGGGTGGCCGATCCGCTGGACGTGTCGGCCGGCTATGCAAGGGTTGCCGAGGCGGCGATCGGCGTGCTCGCGCAGGCGACGATCGAGGCTTTTGCGCAGGTGCACGGGGTCGTTCCCGGTAGCGAGCTGGTGATCCTGGCGCTGGGGCGCCTTGGCGGCGGTGCGCTGACCCATGCGTCCGACCTGGACCTCATCTATCTGTTCACCGGGGATTATCTGGCGGAGTCGGATGGCGCAAAGCCGCTCGGTGCGGTGCTTTATTACAATCGGCTGGCGCAGCGGCTGACCGCGGCCCTGTCGGTGCCGACGGCGTCGGGTCCATTGTACGAGATCGATACGCGGCTTCGCCCCTCCGGCACGCAGGGGCCGCTCACCGTTTCGGTCGACGGGTTCGCGCACTATCAGCGCGCGCAAGCGTGGACCTGGGAGCATATGGCGCTGACCCGGGCGCGCGCCATCTTCGGATCCGACGATGCGCGGGCGGCCGTTCAGGCGATCATCGGTGACGTATTGCGCGGCAACCGTCCGCAGCGGGACATCCTTGCCGACGCGGGCGGCATGCGGCGCGAGATGGCGCAGCACAAACCGCCGCTTGGACCGCTGGACGCCAAGCTGCTGCCGGGCGGATTGGTCGATCTCGAATTCGCGGTCCATATGGCCCAGCTGACCCATCGGCTCGGCTTCGATCCCAATCTGCACCGCGCGATCGATGCCCTGATCGAGGCGGGCGTGGCTCCGGCTGGCATGGCGCGGGCGTATGACGTGCTGGCCCGTCTGCTTGTCACGCTGCGGCTGGTCGCGCCATCCGCGCAGCCGCCGGGGGTGGCGACGCAAGTGCTGATAGCAGAAGCGCTCCACATGCCCGACTGGCAACAGGTGGTTGCGTCGCTCGATGCCACGCGGCAGGAAGTGGCGACATGGTTGGCGCAAGTGGAGTGAGGCGGAGCATGACGGCGTTGGCGGAAGGCGGGATGATTCCGGCCGTGGACCTGTGTGCGTCCGATGGGAGCCGGATCGATCTGCGCGGCTATGTCGGCAAGCCGCTCGTCCTCTATTTTTATCCCAAGGACGACACGCCCGGATGTACGCGCGAGGCGCAGGACTTCAGCGCCGCTTACGAGGACTTTCGCGCCTTGGGTACGGCAGTGTTGGGCGTTTCCCGGGATACGGCGGAGAAACATCGCAAGTTTGCCGCCAAACACGACCTGATCGTGCCGCTGGCCTCGGACGATACCGAGACGGCACTCGAGCCGTTTGGCGCTTGGGTCGAGAAGACCCTCTACGGCAGGACCTACATGGGGATCGACCGATCGACCTTCCTGTTCGATGCAGACGGCATTCTCGTTCGGGTTTGGCGCAAGGTGCGGGTGCCTGGCCACGTGGACCAGGTCCTCGACGCCGTGCGGACGCTTTCCTGACGATTCGCGTGGTTAACGTGGCGTACGACAGCCAATTCAACGACTCGCCGTAGCGTTCAGCCGTTTCGACGCGCATGGCCGCTACGCGACTTGCCGTATGGGAAAAAGTTCCGTCAAAACGATCATGGCTGGTTTCGGGGGGCTGAGACCGGTCGAAGAGGAGCGGGAGCTGGAATTTCCGGCAATCGCAAATGGTCGTCGGGGTCCAATGAAAACGAATGTCATTTCGATTGCGTCCGCAGCGCGGTTCGCCTCGCGCGTCGGCACCTACTTCAAGACCCGCGATTTCATTCTGCAAGATGGCCGCGACCTCAAGCGTTTTCGCATCGGCGCGCGGGCCCAGGCCGTGGCAGCTTCGGTTGCTGCGGTGTCCATGTGTTTTTCGGCGTATGGCGTAGCCCAGGCGGCCGTCGGCGCGGCAACGATGACCGGCATTGTCGCAACCCCGCAATCACCGGAAATCAAGGTCGCGCAGATGCGGCTCAGTGTCGCGCGGCTCCAGCACGACGTCGCCACCATCCGCGCTGCGGTCGCGGCGCATGCGGTTCGCGTCGATCAACGCCAGGCGTTGCTGGTCGCGGCGGTAGGGGGCAAGGCGGATGTCGCATTGCTGTCGCAGCCCACCCCGATCATCGATCCCAAGGCCGACGCGGTCGCGGCTGATGTGGTGGCACCGCTCAAGAAGGTCGAGGCGCAGCAACTCGCCGCAGCAGGCGACGTTCGGCGCGTGGCGGATCAGCGGCTATCCCGCACGGTTGCGCACATTCGCAGCCTCGGTATCGCCCCGGAGCGCCTCGTGAAACGTCAGCAGCCCGCGATGGGCGGGCCGTTCGAGGCTGCCAGCAGCGCCGCCGCCGAGGCGGACCTCCGCGCCGACACGCAGTTCCGCTCGTTGTTCATGACGTGGAAGAAGCTCGATACGTTGCAGCAGGGGGTCATTGCCATTCCGTCGGCGCAGCCGGTCGAGCATCTGGCCTACACCAGCAACTACGGCATCCGCTCCGATCCATTCCGCGGCACAGCCGCGATGCACGCTGGCGTGGACATTCCTGGCCCGATGGGCACACCCGTCTATGCAACCGCCGACGGAGTCGTTGACCGTGCGGAGCGTGCCGGGGGGTATGGCAACCTGGTCGAGCTGGATCATGGCAAGGGCATCCAGACGCGCTACGGCCATCTGTCGAAGATCCTCGTCGAGGCGGGGACCCATGTCCATCGCGGGCAACTGATCGCGTTGCTCGGTTCGACGGGTCGCTCCACGGGGCCCCATCTTCATTATGAAGTGCGCATCGATGGCCACGCGGTGAACCCGGTGCCATTCCTGCAGACCGCCGATTATCTCGTCGCCGCTCAGGACAAGTCGATCCACGCGATCCCGGTATCGGTTGGAGGCCCGGCGGCAGCGGACGCGGCAGACTGATCCGGCTGCCGGTTGCCGATGCCGTCACGAGAGCCTATCTTTCATCCATGGCTACATTGCTCGCTCCTGAAATCGCGCTGACACCCTCGGCCGCCGTGCGCGTGGCAGCGATCGCCGCCAAGCAGGGCAAGCCGGCGATCCTGCGGTTGGCGGTGGATGGCGGGGGCTGTTCGGGTTTCCAATACCGTTTTGGTTTCGCCGACACGGTCGACGCCGACGATACGGTTGCCGAACTGGATGGGGTGCGCCTGGTCGTCGATTCGGTCAGCCTGGATCTCGTTCGCGGTGCGGCGGTGGACTATGTCGAGGAACTCGGTGGCGCGGCGTTTCGGGTTACCAACCCGAATGCGGCGTCCGGTTGCGGTTGCGGTTCCAGCTTCTCGGTGTAACGTCCGCCCCGACCAGCAGGGGCCCCGCACGTGAAAATCGTCACCTACAATATCAATGGCATCAAGGCGCGTCTGCCGCGTTTGCTGGAATATCTGGCAGAGCAGCAGCCCGATGTGGTGTGCCTCCAGGAACTCAAGACCAGCGACGAAACCTTTCCCGAGGCCGACATTCGGGCTGCCGGATATGGCGTGGTCTGGTACGGTCAGAAAAGCTGGAACGGGGTCGCGGTCCTCGCGCGCGGGGCGGAACCCGTCGAGCGCCAGCGCGGTCTCGCCGGTGAACCCGAAGACGACCATAGCCGCTATCTCGAAGTGGAGATCGACGATTTGATCGTTGCGTCGATCTACCTCCCGAACGGCAACCCGCGCCCCGGACCCAAATTCGATTACAAGCTGCGCTGGATCGACAGGCTCGCCGCACGCGCGCGGGACTTGTTGGCGGAGGAGCGCCCGGTCGTGCTGGCAGGCGATTACAACGTCATTCCCAATGACGACGATACCTATTCCGTCAGGGCGATGCAGGAAGACGCGTTGATGCAGCCCGAAAGCCGCGCTGGCCTGCGCGCGCTGATCGCGCAGGGTTGGACGGACGCATTGCGCACGCGGCATCCCGGGGGCGGTGTTTGGACCTTCTGGGACTATCAGGCCGGCGCCTGGCAGCGCGACGCAGGCTTCCGGATCGACCACCTGCTGCTCAGCCCCATCGCGGCAGATCGGCTGACCGACGCCGGTGTCGACAAGAATTATCGCGCGCGCGAGAAAGCCAGCGATCACGCGCCGACCTGGGTCACACTGCGGTAACGCAGACGGTAAACGCCATCGGACCGGCCTGCGCTGGCGATGTTAGGCCAGCTGCGGGGGCGCCGCGCGGCCTGGCGAGAAGACATTAGCCATCGGTATCCAAGCCAACCGGACGTCGCACCATAGGATGGCGAAACGTTCGCAATGTTGGCAAGATATCCCAGCGGTCTCGCAACGAAAAATCACTAAGTGACGGAAATTGCGCGAACGAGGTGTATGGCACGCATAATGCAGTAACACGCATACCGGCGCCACTTCTGGCAACGGTATGCGGAGGAAATCATGTTCAAGCTCGTAGCTATGCTCGTCGGAGGCGCGGTAGCGGCCGCTAGCCCAGCCGTTGCTCGCGATCACGCCAAGCCCGATGGCGGAGCGGCCGCGCCGACCGCCGTGTCGTCGAACGCGTCGTCCCAGACGGCGGATGCCTCCAACCCTCAGCGCTATTGCATCGTCGATACCCCGACCGGGTCGCATATCGTGTATCGGACATGCAAAACACGCGCGCAGTGGCTTGCGGAAGGCTTCGACCCGACTGCCAAATGAGCGGAGGGGGCTTGCGGCCCGTCCGCCGCAAGCCCGCCGCCCCGAAGGCGCTACAGCGCCTTTTCGTAGATCCAGTACCGCTTGTTCACATGGCACCCGATGGCATCGGCGATCGAGCGCATTCCCTGATTGTCCTCGAGAATCCAGCCGATCTCGCCGCGGGTCGCGCCGTAATTGGCGACCGAGGCGCGCTTGATATATTCGATCATCATGAAGGCGAGCTGGCTCGCCATGCGGGACGACTGCAACTCCTTGAGCACGCCCATCAACGGCACGCGCATCGTCTTGACCTTGGGCTTACGCAACCACAGCAGCAGTTTGGCCCAGCCGAACGGCAGCAGATTGCCGTTCAGCGGGGCGATCGCCTCGTTCAGGTCGGGCAAAGTGATCATGAACGCGACCGGCCGTCCGTCCACTTCGGCGATCCGGATCAGGTCGTTGAAGACGATGGGCTTGAGCTTGACGCCAACGTCCTTGATCTCCGGCTCCGTCAGCGGAACGAAGCCCCAATTGTCGGACCAGGCGTCGTTCAGAATGGCGAGGATGATCGCCGCTTCTTCGTCGAACTTGGTCTTGTCGACCTCGCGGATGCGGATCCGCGGGTTCTTTTCGCCCGAAGCGATGATCCGTTGCAGCAGCGGCGGGAAGGGAAGCGTGATGTCGAGTTCGTAGGTAAGCAATTCCTTGACCCGCGTGTACCCGGCATTCTCGATCCAGTCGCGATATTCGGGCTTGGCGTGGCCCATCATGATCGTCGGGGGGTGATCATATCCGTCGACGAGGAGTCCGGGCTCCTCCCATACCGACATGCTGATCGGTCCGAGCACGCGGTTCATGCCTTGATGCCGCAACCAGCCTTCGGCAGCAGCAATTAACGCGTTGGCGACGATGCCATCCTCGGCATCGAGCAGGCCGAACTGCCCGCACCCCGGGCCGAAGCCCTGAGCGGGATTCATGGTCAGCGCGAGCGTGTCGATGTGCGCGGCGACCCGCCCGACGACCTTGCCGCCGCGTTCGGCGAGAAACAGCTGCGCCTTGGCATGGCTGAACCAGCCGTTTTTTTCGGGCGTGATCAGGCCGAGCGCTTCGCCTTTCAGCGGCGGCACCCAGTTGGGATCGTCCTTATACAGTCGGAACGGGAGATCGACGAACTGCTTCCGATCAGCCTTGCTGGCGATCGGGCGAATGGCGATGGAAGCACTGGTCACGGGATAAGTCACCTTGCTGAAAGCATGCGCCCTCCCGCGCCCGGTACGCTAAGTCAAGTCGTTGCATGGCCGATACGGCTTGGACCCCTGTTTTTGCCAAGATCTAGCCACTATCTTCCTGCAATGGCTACCTCCATGACGACAACGATGCTGACCTTCGACCGCCGCGCCGATGAGCGCACGACGCCGCCTTCGCGCGTGCCGTTGTCGGCCATTACCGACGACAAGGCGATGCTGCGGGCGGTGGTCGAGCTTACGCGCGACCTGAATGCCCCCAAGCCCGCTATCTACTGGACCGACCTGCTGGCTTCGGCTGCGGTGGGGTATGCGGGCCTCGTCGTCGCAATGACGATCGGGTCGGTTGGCTGGGCCCTGGTTGCGGCGGGGGTGGCGATTCTCGGCCTGTATCGGGCGGGTATGTTCATCCACGAAGTGTCGCACATGAAGCATAGCGCGGTGCCCGGGTTCCGGTTGGGCTTCAATACGGTGGTCGGCGTTCCGCTGCTGGTGCCGTCCTTCATGTATGAAGGCGTGCACAACCTCCACCACGCCAAGACGCGGTATGGGACAGCGGAAGATCCCGAGTATCTGCCGCTGGCGCATATGAAGCCGTGGACCCTGCCGTTGTTCCTGGTGTCCTCGATCCTCGCGCCGATGGCCTTGCTGTTCCGCTATGCGGTGCTGACGCCGCTGTCGCTGGTGGTGCCCGGCATGCGGACCCTGCTGGTCTCGCGCTTTTCGTCATTGTCGATCAATCCGCAGTTCCGTCGGCGCATGCCCGAAGGCGAAGTGGCGGCGCAATGGCGCTGGCTCGAGGGCGCGTGCAGCGTATGGGCAATCGGACTGATCGCTTCGGTAGTGGCCGGCGTGTTCCCGTTGCACATGTTCGCGATTGCGCTTGGCGTTGCCTCCGGCGTCTATGTCCTGAACCAGGTGCGGACTCTGGTCGCGCATCTTTGGGACAACGACGGGGAAACGATGACGGTCACGGCGCAGTATCTAGATACCGTCAACGTGCCGCCGCCTGCGCTTCTGCCGGTGCTTTGGGCACCCGTGGGCCTGCGCTATCACGCGCTGCATCACCTGCTGCCGAGCGTTCCGTATCATGCCCTCAACGAGGCGCATCGGCGCCTGGTCGCGACGCTCGCACCGGACTCGCCGTATCACAAATCGAACTATGCGGGGCTTCCTGGCCTGGTTGCCCGGCTGGTGCGCAGCACGATGGTCCGCGCCCGCTAGGGTCGCGCACGGCATCCGACGGGTGCCGGGAGCGGTCCGGGATCTTGGCAGAGTGCCCGTAGCAACGGTTCGACCAGACGTCGGACGAACGGTTCGGCTATCGTCTACCGTTCCATAAACGGTCCGGGGGCTACGTCGCCTGTCCTTGGTGCCGGGCAGCATGTGAGCGTGAAGCCGGTGCCGCGTCAGCAACGCTACGGGTTGCGGGTTCAGCCGTCTGACCCCCGTCATTCCTCGGTTCGGATCAACACCGCTTCGCCGATCATGAAGAACAGCAGGAACGGCGCCCAAGCTGCCAGGAACGGCGGATACGCGCCGATGTTACCCATCGCGAGCGCGAAGTTGTCGGCGACGAAATAGAGAAATCCCAGCATCATCCCGATCACGGCGCGGACAAACAGCTTGCCCGATCGTGCCAGGCCAAAGGCGGCGACGGCACCCAGTAGCGGCATGAGGATCGACGACAACGGCGCCGACAATTTATGCCACATCGCACCTTCGAGGGCCTTGGTCGGACGCCCGCCCGCACCCAGATCCGCGATCGCGGATCGCAATGCACCGAACGACAAGCCGCCCGCGTCGATCGTCGCCAAAGTGAACTGATCGGGGCGGACAGACTGCCCGATGACGATGGCCGGAAGTTGTGTCTTTTTGCCAGTCGCAACATCGAATCGCGTCGCTGGCGTAAGTTTCCAGCCATGGCCGTCGCGCACGCCATTCTGACCGGTAACGATCGCAACGAGGGACCCGTTGGTGCGGTCGAACAGCGTGACGTTGGTCAGCTTGGCGTGGTCGCCCATGCCGCGTACGCGCTCGACCTGGATCAGATCGTCACCATCGCGCACCCAGACGTTGGTCCGGTCGCCGCGATCGATCGGCATCGGACCGTATTCGACCTTCTGCCAGGCATCGAGCGTTGCGGTGGCACGGCTGACGACCCGGTCATTGAACGTGAACGAGATGAGGGCAACGCCGAGGCTGGTGATCAACAGCGGCGCCAGCACCTGGTGCGCCGACAGGCCGGACGCCTTCAGCGCGATGACCTCACTGTTCTGGTTGAGCGTGGACAGGGTGATGATCGTACCAAGCAACACCGAGAAGGGCAGGAATTGCGCAATGATCTCCGGGATCCGCAGTGTCAGATACTGCCACACTTGCGGTTCGCCGTTGCCGGGATGCGCAAGGATGTGGCCCGATTCACTGAGCAGGTCGAGCGCCTGGAGAATAAGGACGAGCATCGCCAGTACCGCGAAGGTCCGGATCAGGAACATGCGTCCCATATAGATGGCGATGGTTCGCGACGGGAACAGGGCGCGGATCATGCTGTCTTCTCCCGGCGGCCCGGAAGCAGCTTGAGGATCGCCTTGCCAAGCTTTGCAAACACGCGCTCCAGCGCACCGATCGGCTGACCGCCCGGAACGAAGGCAATGGTGTGGAACATCCAGAGCGTAAGCCCTGCGAAAATCAGAAACGGTACCCAGATCGCGACCAGCGGATCAATCTTGCCAAGGCCGCCGACGGCTTGGGCGTACTCGTTGACCTTGTGATAGGCGACGATCATGATGATCGACAGGAAGACGCCTAGCGCCGATGTCGAGCGTTTCGGCGGGACGCCCAGGGAAATTGCCAGCAGCGGCAGCAACAGGATCGTCAGAACCTCGGCGGTGCGGAAGTGGAAGGCGGCGCGGCTGGTATCGCGCAATTCCCGCGGCGCGGCCCGGTCGCTGCCGATACGCGCCAATTCGGGCAGGGTCCGTTCGAGGTTCTCGGCCCCCCGGACGCGGAAATTCTCCGTCTTTGGAAGTGGGATCGGCAGATCGAATACCGTGAAGCGCAGCACGCGTGGCGTCGGGACCTTCGCCTCGGTCCGCACCAGCGTTCCCTCGTCGAGCCGGAATATGATCTCGTCGGGATTGTCCGTCGCGAAGAACTGGCCGTTGGCAGCCGTGATCGCGATCGATCCGCCCTTCTTGTCGTCACGCCGCAGGAAGATCCCGGATAGTCTGCGTCCGGATTCATGGCTCTGTTCGATCCGCAGGGTCATGTCGTTGCCGAAATGCGTGAACTCGCCCACTTTGATCGATGCCCCGAGCGCGCCCGTACGCAGCTCATACCGCAGCTTTTCGTAGGCATAGCGGGCATCCGGCTGGACGAAGCCAACAATCGCCAGATTGATCGCGCCGAGCGCGATTGCATACATGTACGGAACGCGCAGCAACCGCGGATAGCTCATCCCCACCGCCCGCATCACGTCGAGCTCGGACGACGTGGCGAGCTTGCGGAAGGCAAGCAAGATGCCGAGCATCAGTCCGATCGGGATACCGAGACCTAGATATTCCGGGAGCAGGTTGGCGAGCATGCGCCACACCACGCTGACCGGCCCGCCTTCGGTCGCAACGAAGTCGAACAACCGCAACATCCGGTCGAGCACCAGCAGCATCGCGGAGATGATGAGCGTCGAAAACAGCGGCACCGCGATAAGCCGGGCCATGTAGCGGTCGATGGACTTCATGATGGCAGGAAGAGGGCCTCTGACCCGTGCGGATGCCGGGTATGCGCCGGCTATATCGCGGCGATGCGGACGGAGCTACCTAATCCTTGTCCCGGTTTGCGAGGAAGTCCGCCACCAGACTGTTATTCGGCGGCAATGCTGTCGACGGGGTGCGGAGGACGATCCTGTACGGCGGCGTCGATGGCGCGGGCCAGGCCCGCCAGCGTAAACGGTTTGCGCAGGACATGGCGCCCGCCGAATTGGGCTTCTCCGCCGGCTTCTCCCGCATAGCCGGTGACGAACAGGACGGCCATGTCGGGCCGCTGCGGGGTGACGGTGTCGATCAGCTCGGGCCCCGTACGCCCCGGCATCAGGACGTCCGAGATGATCAGATCGACGTTGCCGAGGCCGTCGAGCACTCCGGGCGCAATGATCGGATCGTCGCACGCGACCGCCCGGTGCCCGAGTTCCTCCAGCGCGCCCATGGTCGCGTTGAGTACCCGCGGGTCGTCTTCCACCACGAAAATGTCGAGCGCGGTGCGCTCCGGCGTGGCCGCCGCCGGGAATGCACCGATCACCGAGGTCGTGGTCGGCGCAATGTGGCGCGGCAGGTATAAGGTGACCGTCGTTCCCACGCCGACGGTCGATTCCAGAACCACTTCGCCGGCGGCTTGCCGCACGAAGGCAAAAACCTGGCTCAGCCCCAGCCCGGTACCCTTGCCGGAGGGCTTCGTCGTGAAGAACGGCTCGAACACCCGCTCGACCAATTCAGGCGGCATGCCGCACCCGGTGTCGCACACGGCAAGCGCGATAAAGTCTCCGGCAGCGCATGTGCCGATGTCACCCTGGGCAAAAGTCGCATGCGACACGGTGATGGTGAGCTGGCCGCGTCCATCCATCGCGTCGCGGGCGTTCACCGCGAGGTTGAGAACGGCGTTCTCCAGCTGGATGCGATCGGACCGGACCATCCAGCCTCCGTCCGATTCGTGCCGCACGACGACGGTTATTCCATCCCCGAGCGTGCGGTCGAGCAAGTCCGACATGCCGCCAATCAGCGTTGCCGGATCGAGTGTTTCCGATCGCAGGGATTCCTCGCGCGAAAAGGCGAGCAGGCGTCGGGTGAGGGCGGCCGCGCGATCCGCGCCTTCGGCTGCGTTTGCAATATGGCGTTGCGCGGCTTGCGGATCATCGCCGACATGACGGCGCGCCAGCTCCAGCCCGCCAATCACGACCGCCAGCATATTGTTGAAGTCATGCGCGATACCGCCGGTCAACTGCCCCACGGCCTCGAGCTTCTGAACCTGCCGCAGCTTGGCTTCCTGCTTGAGCAATTCCGCCGACGCCTTGGCGACCGCAGCCTCCAGCTCCAACGAGCGGTCGCGCTCGGTTTCTGCCTCCGCCCGGGCGGCCGCGCGTTGACCGAGCGCGGTGACCGTCATCCAGCCCATTGCCAGCGCGCCAAGCAGGATCAGGACGCCAAAGACGCCGAGCGTGCTCGCGATGGCACTGGAACGGGCGACCGATGCAAGCGCTGCGCCGGTGCGCTGGTCGAGTACCGTGCGTTCCTGAGTCCCGATCGTGTCGAGCAACGTGTCGATCGCCATGCGCGATGGGGCCTGGCGGGCCTTGTAGTACAACGCCAGCGCCTGATCGTTGCGCTTGTAGAACGTGTTCAATGCGATATCGCCGAGTTCGTTGCTGCGCACCCGGAATGCCCGCCGCAACGCTTCGATCGCTCCTTGCTGGTCGGGATTGTCGTGCGTGATCTGCTTCAGGCGGCTGATCTGCTGGGAGGCCAGTTGCCAATCGGCCGAATAGGCCTGGCCCAGACGATCGTCGACGCTGATGACGTATCGTCCGAGGGACGCCTCGGCGCGAGCGAGCGTGCCGGACAGGTTGGCCGACAGGATCATCACTTCATAGCTATGCTTCTGAAGAGCCAGGGCGCGATCCCGTTGCCGGTCTGCTTCCCGCAACGTCCAGCTGAGCGCGACGAGCACCAGCACGCCGAGTATCGCCATCGTCACCAGCGCGAAAGAGCGCCACGTCGTGCCCGACGCCGCGCCCCCCGCCGTCTCGCCCATGTCCCCGGTCATTACGCGATCTTAGCCGATGGTCAGGTCCGTTGATAGTGGCGGTTGCGCCCGTAACGACATTAGGCGATCACGCCAACCGCCCGACCGGCGGCTTCAAACATCCGAAGTACTGTGGCGATCTGGGCAGGCGTATGCTCGGCGCACAGCGAGCAGCGCAGCAGGTAGGTCCCCGCCGGCGTGGCTGGGGGACGCGCCATGTTGACGTACAGCCCGCCCTCGAGCAGCGACTGCCACATCGCGACCGCCTGCGTCTGGTCCTCGAGGATGATCGCGAGGATCGCCGACTGCGGCGTCTCGGTGCCGAGTCGGAACCCGAGCGCCTTGAGCCCGCCGTGCAGCGCGCGCGCGTTTTCCCAGAGCTGGCGGCGCTTGTCGTGCGCGTGCATCAGCTTGCGGATCGAGGTCGCGGCGGTGGCGACGACCGACGGCGGCAGCGATGCGGTGAAGATGTACGGGCGGCACGCCATGCGGATCGCCTCGAACTTCGGGTGATTCGAGACGCAGAACCCGCCGACCGTGCCGACCGACTTGGAGAAGGTGCCGATGATGAAATCGACGTCCGCCTCGCAGCCCTGGTCCTCGTACACGCCGCGTCCGTTCGGACCGAAGAAGCCCATCGAATGCGCCTCGTCCGATAGCACCATCGCGCCGTGCTTCTTGGCGATCGCAACCATTTCCTTGAGCGGCGCGATGTCGCCGAGCATCGAATAGACGCCCTCGAGGATGACGAGCTTGCCCGCTTCCTTGGGCAGGCGGCCGAGCCGCTTGTCGAGATCCGCGACGTCATTGTGGCGGAAGCGGACGATCTCGGCATTGCCCTGCTTGCAGCCGTCGTAGATCGAGGCGTGACTGTCCGCGTCTAGGATGATGTACTCGCCCTTGCCGACGAGCGTCGAGATCATCCCGAGGTTCGCCATATAGCCAGTCGAGAAGACGATCGCGCCGCTGACGCCGTAGAAATCGCGCAGCGCCTGCTCGACTTCCATATGATCGTGGAAGGTGCCGTTGAGCATCCGGCTGCCGTTGGTGCCCGACCCGAACTTGTCGAGCGCATCCTTGCCCGCCGCGAGGACGTCGGGGTCGAACGTCATCCCCATGTAATTGTACGTGCCGAGCAGGATCGTGTCGCGGCCCTTGATGACCGCTTCGGTCGGCGACTTGACCTCGTCCATCACGATCGAGAACGGGTCGCGCACGCCCGTATCCTGCAGCGCCTGACGTTCGGCGATCAGGCCGTCGAACTTGCTCATCAGGTCGCGTTCCGGGGCGACAGTCTCGGGCTCGGCGAGCGCGTGGGCGGTGGCAGCGGCTTCGGTCATCGTAAAATCAGCCCTTGAGCTTGGCGACGGCGTCGACGAGCTGGCCGACGGTTTCGATTTCGGCCTGCATGTTCATCGTGATGATGATGTCGAACTCGTCTTCGATCGCGGCGACGAAATCCATCACGGTCAGGCTGTCCCATTCGAGATCGCCCTGGAAGGTGGTCGCGTCGCTCAGCGTCACGCCCTTCTTGTTGAACGGCTCGATCTGCGCGGTGACGGTGTCGTAGATGGATTGGCGGTCGCTCATGCTCGGTCCTTGAAACTGGGTACGCTGTGCCGCCAAAATGCGGCGGCTTTATGCACCGCCTATAGCAAGCCGTTCGCGCGATACCATGCCGCGGTGTTGGCGAGGCCCTGCGCGGTGGGAACTTGCGGGGTCCATAGATCTGAGGATGGCCGCTTGGCCGGGTCGATCGTCCAGTCGGGATGGCACATGTAGCCGACGCGGTCGTGCGTCAGCTTCGCCGCCTTTCCGCGTAGCATCGTATCGCCCCGCGCGATCAGATCGAGGACGAAGCGGGGGAGGGCGATCGGCACGACGCGTTTGCGGCCCGAGGCGATGCCCATCGCGCCGAGCAGTTCGGCATGGCTCCAGCCATCCGGACGGCCATCGTCAGGCTCCAGGATCAGCTTGCCCGGATCGGTCTCCGCGACCGCCAGCAGCAGCGTAGCGATATCGCCGACCTCGATCACCGACAGGCGACCGCCGGGGGGCAGCAAGGCGACCCCCTTGCTCGCCATGCGGAACAGGTCGCGCATTTCCATGTCGCCGGGACCGTAGATCGCCGGGGGACGAATCATCGTCCAGTCGAGCGTGGAGGCCTCAACAACCGATTCGGCTTCGCGCTTCGACCAGCCGTAGATCGAAATGTCGGGCTCGCGCGCGGCTAGCGAGGAGACGTGGACGAACCGGCGGACCTGCGCGCGCGTGGCGGCATCGACCACTGCCTGCGTGCCGGTGATGTTCCCGGCGACGAACCCCGCACGGTCGGGCGCGTTGACCACGCCCGCCACGTGCAGCACGACGTCCGAACCCGCGACCAGCGTGTCGAGCGCGTCGGGCGTGTCGAGCGCGCCCGCAATCCACGTGACCCCCGACCGTTCGGGCTGCGGCCGGCGTGTCAGCGCGCGGACTGTATGCCCCGCCGCCAGCGCCAGATCGATCAGTCGGCTCCCGACGAAGCCGGTGCCGCCGGTGATCGCGAGAATCTGTGAGGTCATAGCAGCGCCATATGATTGCGGTGGATCAGCGCGGCGCGGGGCGCGTAGCCGAGGATGGCAGCTTGCGCCTCGCTGCGAAGACCGACGATCGCGGCGGCTTCGGTGGCGTGATATTCGCTCAGGCCGCGCGCGAGCGTGCGGCCTTCGGGGTCGATGACGGTGACCAGATCACCGCGCGCGAAGCTGCCGACGATCCTGGTCGCCCCCGCCGCGAGCAGGCTCTTGCCGTTCTTGAGCGCCGCACTGGCGCCTGCGTCGATCGTGATCTCGCCCATCGCGGTGAGGCCGCCCGCGAGCCATGCCTTGCGCGCCGTGGCACTCTTTTCGGGCAGAAAGACGCTGTGGCGGGCGGGGGTGGACAACGGATGGTCGATCTTTCCGCTGACGATCGCGAGCGTCGCCCCCGCGGCGTTGGCGATGCGCGCGGCGGCGATCTTCGAGACCATCCCGCCGCTGCCCATGCCCGACGCCGACCCGCGATCCGCCATCGCTTCGATCCCGCCGTCGATCCGCTCGATCCGCGCGATATGGTTTGCATCGGGGAGGGCGGGGTTGCGGTCGTACAGGCCGTCGATGTCGCTCAGCAGCACGACGCCCTGTGCGCCTGCCGCCTGCGCGACGCGGGCCGCGAGCCGGTCGTTGTCGCCGAACCGGATCTCCTCGGTCGCGACGCTGTCATTCTCATTGATGATCGGCACAACGCCGAGCGACAGCAACCGTCCGAGCGTCGCGGCGGCGTTGAGATAGCGTCGCCGGTCTTCCAGATCGTCGAGCGTCACCAGCATCTGCGCGGCAGTCAGGCCCTGCGCGGCGAGCATTTCGGCCCAGACCTGGCTCAGCGCGATTTGCCCGGTAGCGGCGGCGGCCTGCGCATCCTCGAGACTCGCGCGGCCTCCCTTGGCGAGGCCGAGTCGACGTGCGCCGAGCGCGATCGCGCCGGAGGACACGACCGCCACCTGTTGTCCGGCACGGGCCCGTTCGGCGATGTCGGCGACCAGCCCCTCGAGCCACTCGCGCCGCACCGTTCCATCGGGCGCGACGAGCAGTGCGGAGCCGACCTTGACGATCAGGCGCGCACAGGAAGAGGGCGGGAAGACGGACATGCGTCCGTTTGCGTTAGCGTGGCAGGGGCGCTGCGCCAATGGGCTTGGCCGGGATCAGTCGCGCGCGAAGATCTCGTCGTGGAGGATGGTGATGTCGAGGGTGGGAATCGACACCTCGGTCGGATCGTCAAAGCTGTTGTCGACCCAGCCGCCCGGACCGGTGCGTTGCACGATCCGCACGCGTTCGTGCGCAATATCGACGAAGACGATCGTATCGACGCTCGGTAAGGCCCGATATTCGTCGAGCTTGACGCGCAGGTCGGTCCGGGCGGTGCCATCGGACAGCACCTCGAACACCGCGCGGGGATCGTCGAAGGCTATCGCGTCATCATCGCTTTCGCCATCGTGTCCGCAGAAGATCGAGACATCGGGATAGCGGATCGAATCGGGTCGCGTCCGAACCGCCATGTCCGAATTATAGGGCGTGCATCCCGACCCCCGCAGCCGGAGCGCGAGCGCAAGGAAGATGTTTCCCTGCACCCGCGCATGCCGCGCCGTCCCGCCGGCCATCATGCGGATGACGCCATTGTCGAGTTCAGCCTTCTGATCCCCGAAATCGATCTGGAGGAACGCTTCGGCGGTCAGCAGCGGGTAAACGAGATGTGTTGCCATACGCCCTTATACCAGACGGACCGGCCCCCTCAAACCGGCGACCACGCCGCCCGTTCGGGCACGTCGATCCTGCCGACTCCGGTGGTCGGCCGATAACCGTCACCCGCGAAGGCAAGACCTTTGCGAAACCGGACCTGTTCTCCCGCGAAGGCGGGAGCCTAGGAGTCGCGCAAGCTGTAAGCCGTTGTTTTACTGAGCCCTGGATTCCCGCCTTTGCGGGAAAACAGCAAACAAGGGATCAGTAAACCCACTTTCGCAGAGCCCCCCAGCCCCTTTAAACCGGCGACCACTCCGCCGGTTCGTCGCTGCCGTCTTCGCGCTTCGCCACCGTCTCCGCCGGGCCGATCGCCTCGATCAGCCGGTCGAGCACCGCATCGATCCCGTCGCCGCTCGCACCGGACAGCGGGAGGACCTCGGCCTTGCTCGCGCGCTTGAGCTTGGTGATCAGCTTCTTGACGTCCGCCGGGTCGAGCGCGTCGACCTTGTTGAGGCCGATCACCTGCGGCTTATCCACAAGCCCCGCGCCGTACGCCTCGAGTTCTCCACGGACGATCCTGTAGTTATCCACAGGGTTATCCTCGGTCGCGTCGACCAGATGGAGCAGCACCTTGCACCGCTCGATATGCCCGAGGAAGCGATCGCCGATCCCCGCGCCATCCGCCGCGCCTTCGATCAGGCCGGGGATGTCCGCGATCACGAATTCGCGATTGTAGCGGCTGACGACGCCCAATTGCGGGCGCACGGTCGTGAAGGGATAGGCGCCGACCTTCGCCTGCGCATTGGTCACCGCATTGATGAAGGTGGATTTCCCCGCGTTCGGGAGCCCGACGAGCCCGGCGTCGGCCAGCAGCTTCAACCGAAGCCAGACGTACATTTCCTGCGACGGCCAGCCGGTGCCGTGCTGGCGTGGGGCGCGGTTGGTCGAGGTCTTGTAGGTCGCATTGCCGCGCCCGCCGTCACCGCCGCGCAGGAACACGACGCGCTCGCCCGGGACGGTGAAGTCGGCGAGCACTTCTTCCTGATCCTCGGACAGGACCTGCGTGCCGATCGGCACGCGAATGATGAGGTCGTCCCCGCCCGCGCCGGTCCGATTCGATCCCGATCCCCCGGCACCGCGCGGCGCACGGAAATGCTGGGTGTAGCGGAAGTCGATCAGCGTGTTGAGGCCGGGGATGGCCTCGAAAATGATGTCGCCACCCTTGCCGCCGTTGCCGCCGTCGGGGCCGCCATATTCGATGAACTTCTCGCGCCGGAAACTGACGGCGCCGGGGCCGCCCGCGCCCGAGCGGACGAAGATCTTTGCTTGGTCAAGAAAATGCATGGCCGCTCCTTAGCGGATTATGCGATTTTAGCCAGACTAGCCGCATCGGCCGGTGATTCGCCACTCCGCGACGCGATCAGCGCGCGAGTCGCGATCGTCCGCGCGGCTTCGGGCGGCAGCCCGAGCGCGCTTGCCATTGCGCGACCGAGGAGAGCATCGCCCATCGCCATCAGCACCAGCTGCAGCGTTTCCTCATAGATCGCCTTGCCCGATTCATCGCCCTCGGCCAGCTCGTCGACCAAGCGGTGGATCGCGGTCAGCACCGGGTCGAGCGCATCGTGATTGCCCGACAGGATCATCCACGAGGCCATCGCCCCGGCGCCATTGGCGAACGCATCGAACGTCAGGTCGACGATCTCGCGCGGGTCCGCCTCGCCCGCGCGCGCACGCTTCGCCGCGGCACCGATTTCCGCGGTGATCGTATCGGCGAGATGCGTGATCAGCGCGCGCTGCAGATCCGCCGCCGACCCGAAGTGGTGGAGCAGGTTGGCGTGCGTCCGCCCGATCCGCGCGGCGACTGCCTTGAGGGTGACCGCCTGCGGCCCCTGTTCGATCAACAGCGCGCGGGCGGCTTCGATCGCGGCGTCGCGCGACTCTTCTGGGCTGAGGCGTTTGCGAGTTATTGACACGGATGTAAGTATGGCCTATTGACAGAACTGTCAGCAGCGCATGCCGCTACGGAGCGCTGCAGTCCACCAACACTTGGAGGATTTCGTGGCGAAAGCAACCACTCCCGCCGACCTGACGATCACGCCGCGCGACCTGCGCTTCGGGCGCGGCACGACGATGCGGCGCTGGTGGCTCAACGACGATCCGTTCGCGACCGCTTTCTACAATGCGCTGTCGGTCACTTTCCCGAAGGGGGAGGGGTTCTTCGTCGACAGCGTCCGCACTTTCCGCGAGGGCACGCCGCCGCGTCTGCGCGCTGAGATCCAGGCGTTCATCAAGCAGGAAGTGATCCACACCCGCGAGCATGTCGCGTTCAACCGGCATGTCACCGACCAGGGCTATGACACGCGGTTGCTCGAACGGCATATCGACGAGGCGCTCGCGCTCACCAAGGGCAAGCCGCCGATCGGCGCGCTCGCCGCGACGATGGCGCTCGAGCATTTCACCGCGATGCTGGCGCATGAACTGATCGCCAACCCGCGCCATCTGGCGGGGGGCGACGAACAGGCAGCGGCGCTGTGGCGCTGGCACGCCGCCGAGGAGATCGAGCATAAGGGCGTCGCCTATGACACCTGGCTGCACGCGACGCGCGACTGGCCGCGGCGGCGGCGCTGGATGGTCAAGGCGATCGTCATGCTCGCGACGACGCAGAAGTTTTTCGTCGGACGGTACAAGGGGATGCTCGAGCTGCTGCGGCAGGACGGGATCACCGGCTGGCGCGCCCATCGCGGCATCCTGTGGTACGCGCTCGGGCGGCCCGGCATGGCGCGCAAGATCCTGGGGGCGTGGTGCGCCTTCTTCCTGCCGGGCTTTCACCCGTGGAAACACGACGACCGCGCGCTGATCGCGCTGGCCGAGAGCGATTATGCCGATGCGGTGTTGCCACGTGTGGCGGTGGCGGCGGCCTGACCGCGCTGTTGCCCGCCTCGGGTGACGTAAGCCTCGGGAAAACCGCACGAATGGGCTTTGTGATCCTGGTCCGCCGGAGTGGACGTTGATCGGAAGGTTAGGGGAAAGTTAGGCGTAACGCACGCCGCTGCGCCGCGCCCCTTGCTCGGTCGGCATGGCTGGATCGGAGCTGTCAAAGAGCGCGCGGGACGTTTAGCAAAATGGGGCGGTGTAGGACATGGGGGGTGTCGGGAAACGCCGTCACGCGGCCGCTGACCCTTGCGAACGGGTTTTCGGAAAGCCGCCATTCGGCGAGCGCGATCATTCCGTTCGCTGCCCGGGACAGGTGGTTCCGGGACAGATCAATAGGGAGCAGATTTCAGGAAAGGGGATGCTTCGGGCGGCTATTGGCGCAACCAACCGACGACTGTCGCACTATGGGTTCTTTTTGAGGCGGTCGGAATGGCAGGTGTCGCCCAATTGCTGTCATTCGGCGTCGGGCGTAACATCAAACCATGTTCGATAAGCTGATCGCCCAAGAGGTTTGGCACCTTGCACTGCTCGCAGTTGTGGGTGGCGCGGCTATAGGCCTGCTGCCAAGATCCCGCGTCCGTTCCGTATTGTTTTGGATATGGGCGCTGACCCCACTGGCCGTAGCAGCGGCCGCACTTGGCGTTACAGAGGCTGGCCAACTAGGATCCAGCTTATCGTTCGTCGGCTTTTTCGTGCTCGCGTCGTTGTTGCCGTGGGTTGGACTGTCGCTACTGCCCTACCATCTGGTGCGCCGGTTGCGTCAGCGGCAGTTCGGCGTAGGCCCTCGGAACGGCAGCTAACCACCAGAGATTGCCATTCGTGATTGGCGCAGACCGCTTCTCATATCCGCACGGCGAGTTTTGGGACGCCACTGGCGTTCTCGCTCAACCATCTTCTGCGGGAAAGGCAGGCAGCTCCCCAATGACGGGTGTCGCCGCCCTTTCTGACGGAAAGCGGAGGGTTCGATGTGCTCCGTTACCGCCATCGACGTCAACCATGACTACGGCTGCGGCAAGGTCACAGGCGGCCGCGGACTGCCGCCACGACCCCGCTCACGCCGCCAGCGGCATCGCCCGCGCCGGAGCCAGCTCCAGCGCGTAGGTGACGCCAGCCACGTCCGCTCCGCGCGCCCGGCAGGCGCGCGGCGCGACCCCGGTTTCGCGGAAGCCGAGCTTGCGCAGAACCCGGCCCGATCCCGGATTGTCGTGGAAGTGCCCCGCATGGAGATGCCGCAGCCCGAGCGCATGGCGCGCCATGTCGATCACCGCGCGGCCCGCCTCGGTGGCGTAGCCGCGGCCCCAGGCGTCGGGCGTCAGCCAATAGCCGAACTCGTGACCCGATTCGTCCTGCGTCAGCCCGATTCCCCCGACGAGCCCCGGCCGTGCGCCGTCGTGCGCGAGGATCAGCATCCGTGGGCTGTGATCGTCGCGTGGCAGCGCCAGATACGCCTCGGCATCCTCCAGCGTATAGGGCCAGGGCGCGCGCGCGAGCATGGTGCAGACGGATTCGTGCGCGATCGCTTCGACCAGCGCGGGCGCATCCTCGGGCCAGCCGGGGCGCAGCGTCAATCTCGGAGTCCGAGCGAACATCACAAACTCTCCTCGTGCGCCGTCGTTCGCATGCCGGGATGACATGGACACGACAGCAGGCGCGGGAGACATGAAAAAAGGGAGCCGGGGCGGACCCGTCTCCCTTGTTTCGGTATCCTTGCGGATACGCGGGTCGCC
The DNA here is from genome assembly GCF_022662475.1 of Sphingomonas sp. TREG-RG-20F-R18-01. Classification (GTDB taxonomy): domain Bacteria; phylum Pseudomonadota; class Alphaproteobacteria; order Sphingomonadales; family Sphingomonadaceae; genus Sphingomonas. The sequence continues at coordinate 853,872 of NZ_JAKNQQ010000001.1, read as the reverse complement.
TTGGTGGGCAACCCGTCCGGTTGCCCGTTATTCGGCGGCTTGCGCCATTTCCTCGACCGAGCAGAACTTGCGACCAAGCTTGCCCTGGTGGAAGGTCACGCGACCCTCGACGAGCGCGAACAAGGTGTGGTCCTTGCCGATGCCGACGTTGGTGCCCGGGTAGAATTTGGTGCCGCGCTGACGCACGAGAATGTTGCCCGGAATGGCGATCTCGCCACCGAACTTCTTGACGCCAAGGCGACGGCCTGCCGAATCGCGACCGTTGCGCGAAGAGCCGCCTGCTTTCTTATGTGCCATCTCGAACTACTCCTTACGCCTGAGCGGCCGGGGCATCGGCCTTGGCCGGTGCTGCCTGCTTGTCATTGTTGCCGATCGCGGTGATGCGCAGGATCGTGTGGCGCTGGCGGTGACCGTTCTTGCGGCGATAGTTGTGACGGCGACGCTTCTTGAAGACGATGACCTTGTCCGCCTTCGCCTGCGCGATGATTTCCGCCGAGACCGTCAGGCCCTCGACCGAATGCAACTCCGAGCCTTCGCCCGCGAGCAGAATGTCGCCGAGCGTAATCGACGCACCGGCTTCGCCGTCGAGCTTCTCAACGACGATCTTGTCTCCGGCGGCAACACGGTACTGCTTGCCGCCTGTGCGCACGATTGCGAACATGCCAAATCACTTTCAAAAATGCCTGTACCCCACGCCACGGCAAGCCGAGCGCGGGAAAGAAGCGCCAGCTATGCCAAGCGTGGCGCTGTGTCAACCGCCGAGCTGGCTTCGCAGGGGCCGATATCGTTGCCCAAACGCCATAGTCGGGCCGAAACTTACCTATTTCGGACGGTATGGCGCGCCGATCATGAACTTTATGTTGCAATGCGAAACGCGATGTGGCGTCATCCGTATCGGAACAGATGCGGCGATCACGAATCAAGCAAAAATGTTGCATGATGCAATGTTCAGCTGCGCGGCCGACGATCAGGGGAAGTCCGGAAGGCGCAATTGCCCTTTCCGCAGAAGAACGAGCGTTCAGGTATAGTATGCGAAGACTTGTGATGTCGCGTTTCGCGACGGGGAAACGTATGGCCGCAACTGCGGTCATGGCGAATGGAGACGTGCGTACAACGATATAGCCGTGGGAGCGGGGCTCCTGAGAGTAACCTGACATTGGGGGACTCTGAAGCCATGTTGAAGCATTCGATTTCGCTTTGTGCGCTCGCGGTCGCGAGCATCCATGCCGCGCCGACCTTCGCTTCGACGCCGGATGCCAGGGCTGGCGAACCGGCCGCGCCCGCAACGGCTCCGCCCACCGCACCCGATGCCGTGCAGGACGACATCATCGTTACCGGGACACGCCGAATCGGTACGACGGCGGCCGAGAGTGCCACGCCGATCAAGGTCCTCGGCGCCGACGAGCTTTCGCATGTCGGCCAGCCCAACCTGAACCAGGTGCTGACGCAGCTCGTCCCGTCGTTCACCGCCCAGGCCTTTGGCGGCGATACCGCCAACCTGACCCTCTCGGCCCGGCTGCGCGGGTTGAGCCCCAACCACACGCTGGTGCTGGTGAACGGCAAGCGGCGCCACGGCACGGCCAACCTGGCGGTCCTCGGCGGCCCCTACCAGGGCGCCGCGACGGCCGATCTCGACCTGATCTCGCCCAGTTCGATCGCGCGGATCGAGGTGCTCGAGGACGGGGCCGCCGCGCAATACGGGTCGGACGCGATCGCGGGCGTGATCAACATCATCCTCAAGGACGACCGCGAGGGCGGGTCCGGCTATGCCACCGCCGGGAAGAATTACGATGTCGGGGGAACGACCTATGCCGGCACGCTGCATCTCGCGACGCGCGTGGGCGATGCCGGGTTCATCAACGCGACGGTGTTCCACCGCTTCCACGATTTCACGCAGGTCGGCGGGCTCGATCGACGGGTGACGGACGGCAGCGGGGCATTGCTCGGTTCGCTCAGCGCCGCGCAACGCCCGTTGTACCAGTCGATCCCGGGCTTCCCGTACGTCAACCGGATCAACGGGGATGCCAAGTCCTGGCTGACCAACGGCCAGTATAACGCGGGCTATGATTTCGGCGCGGTGCAGGCTTACAGTTTCGGGACCTACAGCAAGCGGATCGCCAGCGCTTACGAGAATCTGCGCGTCCCCGATCGCGTGATTGCGTCGCCGGTGCTCGGGGTCGGCGGCACGCTGACGACGCCGGGCGAAGTGATTCCCTATCCGAACGGGTTCAACCCGCGGGAGGGCATCCGCGAGGATGACTATGCCTTTACCGGCGGGCTGAAGGGCAAGGTCGGCGCGGTGAAGTTCGACCTGAGCACGACCTACGGCAAGGACAAGAACCTCATCTACACCCTCGACTCGGCGAATCGGTCGCTGTTCGTCGATACGCACTTCACGCCGCGCGATTTCTACAACGGGTCGTTCACCGCCTCCGAACTGACCGCCAACGCCGACTTTTCGACCGAGTTCGAGATGGGGCTGGCCTTGCCCCTGAACGTCGCGTTCGGCGCGGAGTATCGCAAGAACCGCTATGCGATCGGGTCGGGCGATCCGGGGTCGATCTACAAGGAGGGGGCGCAGTCCTACCCCGGGTTCCGGCCATCCGATGCCGGGACGCACGACCGCGAGAATGAGTCGCTCTATCTCGATGTCGCCGCCTCGCCGGTCGACGCGCTCAAGCTGGATGGCGCGGTACGCTACGAGCATTACAGCGACTTTGGCAGCAAGGTGATCTTCAAGGGAACCGGCCGCTACGACTTTTCGCACGCCTTTGCGCTGCGCGGCACGGTCTCGACCGGGTTTCGTGCGCCGACCCTGGCCGAATCCTATTATTCCGCGACCAACGTCTCCCCGACGTCCGCCTTCGTGCAGCTGCCCGCCAACTCCGCCGCCGCCAAGCTGATCGGCTTCCAGAACCTGAAACCCGAAAAGTCGACCAATCTGAGCGCGGGCGCGGTTGTCCGGACCGGAAAGCTGACCGTCACGCTCGATGCCTATCAGGTCAAGATCCGCGACCGGATCCTCGGGACCGGATCGATCTTCGGGTCGGGCGGGGCGACCAACTTCCCGATCGTCACGGCGGCGATCGTCGCCAACGGCAACGTGCTGGATCCGACCGTCAGCCAGACCGGCATCAACATTTTCACCAATGGCGCAAGTACGCGCACCCGCGGGGTCGAGCTGACCGCGACCATTCCTTCGGACTTCGGCCTATGGGGCAGGGTCAGCTGGAGCCTGTCGGGAAACTATAACGAAACGAAGATCACGCACCTTGCGGTAGCGCCGGCAACGCTCGGCAACATCCCGCTGTTCGACGCGGGCGCGCGCGCCAACCTCGAAACCGCATCGCCCAAGTTCAAGGCGATCGCCTCGGCACTCTGGTCGGTCGCCGGGTTCACGACGACGGTGCGCGGGACGCTTTATGGAAAATCGTCGACTTATGCGAGCCCGGATGGCGGGACCTTCTACCTGCAAAAGGTGCCGACCGCGTTCATCGCCGACCTCGAGGTCAGTTACGCGCTCACGTCGGGGATCGATCTGACGGCGGGCGCGAACAACCTGTTCGACAAGCGCCCACCGACCGTCGCGCTGGTACCGGGGACGACCAACAATACGCTGGTGACCGGCGGCAACGTGCTCGATGCGCCGCTGTCGGCACCCTATGGCATCAACGGCGGCTATTATTACGGAAAGATCGCGTTCAAGTTCTGACCGGAACGCGGTCCCTGCGCGGAAGGGCGGTTGTCGACGCTGTCCTTCCCGGGGCGTTCCGCACGGACGCGATCAATGCCGGTGTTCGCGCCGCAGCGGATATTTCCCGTCCTCATAATCGCCGAACAGGCCGGAGATCGCCGGGTGATCGACCGGCTCGTCGGTATCGTCCGGGATCAAATTTTGCTGGCTGACATAGGCGACGTAGCTCGACTCCATGTTCTCGGCGAGCAAGTGGTAGAAGGGCTGGTCCTTGCGCGGGCGGACGTTCTCGGGGATCGCGTCATACCATTCGTCGCTGTTCGCGAAGATCGGGTCGACGTCGAACACCACGCCGCGAAAATCGAACATCCGGTGCCGCACGACGTCGCCGATCGCGAATCGGGCGTGGCTGACCGGGGGCAGGGCAATGCTGCTGTCGAACGGGGGGGACGGGATGGGGGTGCGGTGCATATGGATGATTTAGGCGCTCCCGGGCGCCACACAAGCGATTGCTGTGTGACAAACCGGTGCGCAAGCGCTTGCGTCCCGCGAACCACTACGTTAGAGGCGCCCGCTCACCGACCGGTGCTGGCCTTCACGGCTGCATCACACGACCTCGCGGAGAGGTGGCAGAGTGGTCGAATGTACCGCACTCGAAATGCGGCGTGCCCTCACGGGTACCGTGGGTTCGAATCCCACCCTCTCCGCCATTTCCTTCTTTCCTCGATGAGGTTAAAGCCCGCCACATGGCATCCTACAAAGAACCTTCCTTCAAAGACCGGGCGGCCCTGTCCGCCGACGCCAAGCAGCGCGCGCTGGAAAAGCTCAAGTCCAAGCCGCCGGTAGACCCCGCGGTCGTCGCGGCCCGCGCCGCCGCGCGCGAGGCGAAGGAAGCTGCCGAAGCCAAGAAGCGCGAAGAGAAGAAGGCGGCGATCGAGGAAGCCCGGCTCGAGAAGATCGCCAAGGCCGAAGCCGCCGAACGCGCGATCGAAGAAGCCAAGCAGGCCGCCATCCAGGCCGAGATCGACAAGAAGGCGGCGCGCGACGCCCGCTACGCAGCGCGCAAGAGCCGCAAGTAATTTCGGGTCTGGCCGCATTCCTTCTTCACTTCCCCGGCGAAGGCCGGGGCCCAGTAGAGAAGGCTGTGGTCATCTAGCGCAGCACGCGCCGTCTTTTCTCTCCCTAATGGGCCCCGGCCTTCGCCGGGGAGGCGCAAATAGAGCGGTAAGCGCGCTTAGCGCGGCAACCCGCGCGCCAGTTCGTCCAGCCAGACCTGCGCCGTCCCGTCCGACGGCGCACGCCAGTCCCCGCGCGGCGACAGCGCGCCCCCGCTCGAAACCTTCGGCCCGTTGGGCAAGGCCGACCGCTTGAACTGGCTGGTCGCGAAGAAGCGGACCAGAAACTTTTCCAGCCACGCGCGGATCACCGGCAGATCGTACGCGACGCGCCCCGCCACCGGAAAACCGCGCGGCCAGCGGCCCGCACTCGCGTCGTGCCACGCATGCAGCGCGAGGAAGGCGATCTTCGACGGCGCCATCCCGTGCCGCACGACATAATGCAGGAAGAAGTCGTTGAGCGCATACGGCCCGATGCGCGCCTCGGTGCTCTGGATCGCGCCATCCGCACCCGCGGGCACCAGTTCAGGCGAAATCTCGGTCGCAAGGATCGACTCGAGGATCGAATCGGTCTCGCCGTCATACTGATTCGTGCGGATGCACCAGCGGATCAGGAACTGGATCAGCGTCTTGGGTACGCCTGCGTTGACGCCGTAATGGCTCATCTGGTCGCCGACGCCGTAGGTACACCAGCCCAGCGCCAGCTCGGACAGGTCGCCCGTCCCGACCACGATCCCGCCGCGCTGGTTGGCGAGGCGGAACAGGTAATCGGTGCGCAACCCCGCCTGGACGTTCTCGAACGTCACGTCATAGGCGGGTTCGCCGTCCGCGAACGGATGCCCCATGTCGGCGAGCATCTGGCGCGCGGCGGGGCGGATGTCGATCTCGTCGCCGTCGATCCCGAGCGCACGCATCAGCGCCCAGGCGTTGGACTTTGTGCCGTCGCTGGTCGCGAAGCCGGGCATGGTAAAGCCGAGGATCCGGTCGCGCGGCAGGCCGAGGCGGTCCATCACCTTCGCCGCGACGATCAGCGCGTGAGTCGAATCGAGCCCGCCCGACACCCCGATGACGAGTCGCTCGGAGCGCGATGCGACGAATCGCTTGAGCAGCCCCTCCACCTGGATGTTGAACGCCTCGTAGCAATCGTCGTCGAGTCGCTCGGGGGTGTTGGGGACGAACGGGAAGCGCCGGATCTCGCGGAGCAGGCCAGCGTCGGCAAAGTCCGGTTGGTGCGCGAAGGCGATGCGGCGGAAGCGCAGTTCGGGGTCGCCCGCCAGCCGCGCCGAATCGTTGAAGGTGCCGACTCGCATCCGCTCCTGCGCGATTCGCCCGGTGTCGACGTCTGCCAGCACCAGTTCGCGTTCCTGACCGAAGCGAGACGATTCGGCGAGCAGCTCGCCCATCTCGTGGATCATCGCCTGGCCGTCCCAGGCGAGGTCGGTCGTGCTCTCGCCCGGTCCCGAGGCGGCGAAGACATAGCCGCACACCGCGCGCGCGCTTTGCGAGGCGCACAACAGCGCGCGTTCGCGCGCCTTGCCGACGACGATGTTCGAGGCGGACAGGTTGCAGCAGATCAGCGCCCCCGCGAGCGCGCCCATCGTCGAGGGAGGCGTGGGGGCCCAATAATCCTCGCAAATCTCCGCATGGAAGACGAACGGCGCGAGATCGCTCGCAGCAAACAGCAGGTCGGTGCCGAACGGCACGGTCTCGCCCGCCAGCGTGATGTCGAGCCCGGCCAGCCCGGCCCCGCTCGCGAACCAGCGCTTCTCGTAATATTCGCGGTAATTGGGGAGGAAGGTCTTGGGCACCACCCCGAGGATCCGTCCGCGCGCGATCACCACTGCGCAATTGTGGAGCCGCCCGTTGCGCGGCAGCGCCGCCCCGACGACGAGCACCGGCCGCAGCTTTGCGCTCGCCGCCACGACGCTGGCGATCGCCGCGTCGGTCGCACGCTGCTGCGCGGTCTGCAGGTGGAGATCGTCGATCGCGTAGGACGTGATGTTGAGCTCGGGGAAGACCATCAGGTCGGCATGGGCGGCATCGCCCTCCTGCGCCAGCGCGATCGTCTCGGCGGCGTTGGCGGCGGCATCGCCGACGCTGGCGCGCGGGGTGCAGGCGCCGACCCGGATCAGGCCGTGCGTGTGGATCGAATGGAACGGATGCGCCTTCGTTTTCGCCATGTCCGGCGCTTAGCGGGGTTTGGGATGTGATGCCACCGGTGCGCATTGGCTCTCGCGCCCACGCGGTGATAGAGCGGCGACGAAGGAGAGTGTTTCGATGAAGATCAGCGCGCGCAACCAGATCTCGGGCACGGTCACCGCGGTGCACGCCGGTGCCGTCAACGGGTCGGTCCATGTCGATATCGGCAATGGTACGATCGTCACGTCGAGCATCACCAACGAAGCGATCAGCGACCTTGCGCTTGCGGTCGGCGACACGGTGACCGTCATCGTCAAGGCGAGCGACGTCCTGATCGGGAAATAATGCGCGTCGGTCCGCTCAAGATCAAAGCCCAGCTCTATTGCGGCGACGAGCTCGCGATGGGGCCGGGCAAGGCCGACCTGCTCGAGGCGATCGCACGCGAGGGGTCGATCTCGGCTGCGGGCCGCGCCATGGGGATGAGCTATCGCCGCAGCTGGCTGCTGGTCGACAGCATGAACCGCTGCTGGTGCGAGAAACTGGTCGAGACGGTGGCGGGCGGCGGGCAGGGACGGGGTGCGTCCTTGACCGATCTCGGGCGCGAGGTGCTGGGGGCGTATCGCGCGCTCGAGACGGGGCTGGCGGCGGCATCGCAGCAAGGATTGCTGTCGGGACTTGAGGTGATGCTGCGGGACGAGCCGCTGCCGCCGGTGCGCGAGGAGGGATAGGCACCCGCACCCTTACCGCCCGTTCGCCCTGAGCGAAGTCGAAGGGCAAGCGCCGCGCCCGTGGGCTTCGACTTCGCTCGGCCCGAACGGAAATGCGCGTATCGCGTCAATTTGATGCACTCACGAAACCACCCGCCGCGCTTCGCCGACCTGCCACGCGAGCAGCGCGGGCACCGCGATGATCACGTCCCGCGCGCGCTTGAGCAACGACAGCGCGAGCGCATGCGCAGGCGGCAGGCCGAACAGCGGGCCGATCAGGACATAGGCCGCCTCCTGCACGCCTACGGCGCCGGGAATTGCGAAGGCGACACTGCGCAGCGTGAAGATCAGCGCCTCGATCGTCAGCACCGCCCACAGCGGCATGGTCGACCCCATGAAGCGCAGCGCGATCCACGCGCCCGCGGCACTCGCCAGCCACGCCGCGAGGTTGAAGACGAACGCCGCGATCACGCGGCGCGGCGCACGGTAGATCGCGTCGAGTTCCGCGCGGACCGCCGCCATCGCCGCGACCGACCCCGGCAACATCCGCGCGCCGAGCGAGCCGGCGAGCCTGAGCATCGGCTTCTGCGCGAAGACGAACAACAGCATCAGCGCCACCATCGCGCCTAGTCCACCGAGCGCGAGCGGGACGATCCCTTGCTGGACCGGCGCCGCGGACAGCACCAGCAACAGCATCCCGACCCCGCACAGGGTGAAGATCAGCTGCGCCGCCATCTCGGTCGTCATGTCGGCGATCATCGAGGCATAGATCACCGGTTGCGGCACGCCGAACGCCGCCAGCGTGCGCGCACCGACGACGAGCCCGCCCAGTTGCGAGAAGGGCAGGATATCGGTCGCCGCCTCGCGCGTCGTCCGCGCCCAGACGAACCAGCCGAGCCGTTCGACCGGCTGGCCCGGTGCGACCGCGAGCCATGCCATGCCGAGGAGCGCGAGCACGCCGACCGACCACAGGGTAAAGCTTGCCATGCCGATCCAGCCGATCGACGCCATCGCCCGCAGCACCTGCTGCAGCCCGACCGTGCCGACGGTACCGACCGCGACGCCGAGCCCCACGATCGTGGCCAGCAGCAACCCGATCCGCGCGGAGCGGCTCATAGCGCGGCGGTGCCGCTGGGGACGCGGATCCGGGGAGCGGCATTCTTCATCGGAACAGGGTGGAACCAGCCGGGCTGTGCGCACATCATCTTCGTGTCTTTGTGGCTTTGTGCGAGTCAATCAAGCGCGGATCGCATGCCGTACGCGGGATCGGGCGGGGATGGGCTCGCGCTACGCCACAAAGGCCCGAAGCGGTGCCGCGACGGTCACCGGTGCGACACCGCCGCGGCAAGCTCCGCGCCGATCGCAAGGCACGCGGGCCGATTGCGAACCGCGCCGGGGGCTGGCAGACATGTCGGTGCAACGCCGCGCGAACGGAATGACGGCAGGAAAGGGTAGGGGGATGCGCAGGTATTACGGGGTCATCGCGATTGCCATGCTGGTCGGCCTCGGAGGGGCTGCGCGGGCGAGCGATTGCGCACCGCGCCGTCAATTAGCGCAGTTGCCGCTTCCCGGATTCAGCAGCGCGGCCGAAGTCGAAATGCCGCCTGCGGGCGTGGCGGCGCGTGGCGTGCTCATCCTGTTCGCCGGTTCCGACGTCGCCGACATGGACGGCGCCATCGCGGGCGTCGGGGGGACGATCGTCTCGCGACCGATGTTGCAGGTGGCCGATCGTCTTGCCTGCGCCGGCTTCGTTTCCTTCCGCTACAACAAGCGCTACGTCTCCGGCCCGACGACCGTCGATCGAGCGAAATTCGATCAGCTGAACGGCGTCGATCTGGCGGCTGACGGCCGTGCTGCGATCGCCTTCGTCCGCGGCCGTTCCGATCTGCGCGATCTGCCGCTTGGCCTGGTCGGCTGGAGCGAGGGGACGACGGTGGCGATGGCGGTTGCCGCAGGCGACCGTTCGGTGCGCGGCCTGGTCCTGATGGCGCCGGTAGTCGAGTCGCCCGCGCGTGTCGCGCAGGCGCAATATCTACGGATCGGAAAGCCGTATCTCGAACGCTTCGCGGTCGACGGCGCACTGGACGGCGATGCGATCGCGCGCGCCGACGCTGGCCCCGGCGGCGATCTCGCGCACGTTTTTGTGAGAATGTTCAAGGGGTTTCGACCCGGTGAGCGGGTCAATCCGCTGCTCGACGGCAATGCCGACGGACGTGTCACCTTTGCCGAAGCCGATCCCGTGATCGCATCCTGGTATGTCGACTCGCCGAACAGCGGGCTTGGCATGTCATCGACCGCGCGCGCCTTGCGAGGTGTCGCTGACGCGTTTCCGGCGACCGATGCCCCGATCCTCATCCTTCAAGGCATGGACGATTCGATGATCGATCCCGGCGCGGCGATTACATTTGTCCACCAGCCGACCGTGCGTCAGCGAGTCAAGCTCATCGCTTATCCCAAGCTCGGCCATTCATTGGGTGAGGTGGCGTCGGCGCAGAACGATACGCTGCCGCCGGTCGCAGCCCAACCGCTCGATGACATGGCGGCATGGCTCGGGAAGACGCTGCGACGATGATCCGGGGCGGCAAACGACCGTTTGGATCGGCCGCAACGCTCAGACGCGAACGGGTTTCTTCCCCATGAAGCGCAGCACCAGCCGGATCATCCCCGGCACGAACTTCGGCCGGATCAGCCGCGGGTCATAGACCGCCAGCCGCCGGTCGTTCTCCGCGAGGCAGATCGCCGCCAGTTCGGGGAATTCGATCTCGACGCCGAGCTCCTTCGAGCCGTTGAGCGTGAAATTGTTCTCCTGTGCCTTGGTATTGTCGTCGCCCATGCCCTTGGCCATGTCGATCCGTTCCCAGATCAGCGCGATCCACACCGCCCAGACCTTGAGCTCGAACCACGGGCGACGCCACAGCGGCATGTTGCGACGGTGCCACGCGACCCAGTTGACGAAGAACAGGATGTGGCGGCCTTCCTCGCGCATCACCGGCTCGAACGTGTCGATCAGTTCCTCCGGGAAGAAGCCGGTGTCGGCGGCGACCTTGAACAGGCCGAATCCGAAGAAGCTGTCGATGCACTCGGAAAAACCCGTCCGCATGAACGCGAATTCGGGGTCGCGCGGGCGTTTGTATTCCTCCTCGGGCTGGAGGACGATGCCGTAGAAGGTGACCATGTCCGCGAGCACGATCTTGTGGCGGCTTTCCTCATACGCGTTCATGTCGATCGCGTCGCGGAGCAGCGGATCGTGGATCTGCTCGCCGTACGTCTTGACGTTCATCCCCGCGCGGCCTTCCGTGGCCACGGCGATATCCCAGATCGGCAGCGAGACGATCTTGTTGCGCGTTTCGGGTTCGAGCACCGGCCAGTCGATCAGCGCGGGGCGATAGGGATCGTGCGTGTCGAGCATCGTGCGGCAGAACAGCGTCTTGTGTTCGGGGCTGCCGAGCTTGATGCGGACGCCGGGCGCGGGGCCTGCAGGCGCGATCGACTTGGGAATGAAATTCATCGGGGCTCTCCCGGTTTACAGATCGGCAAAACGCGCCAGTCGGATGTGAGTGTCGGTAACGATGCCACGAGCGACCGGGTCAAGCAGCGCCGCCAGCTCGGCTTCATATTGATAGCCGGGGGCGGACAGTGGATAGTGTCCGGTCGCCGGGTGAAGATACACTTCGCTGACGCCATCGGGAAGATGCCGCAGCACGCCGCGCAGCCGTTCGGTATGCATCGCGCCCGACCAGGCGAGGCCGAACGTATGGTCGGGCACCTTCATGCCGCCGCCACGCATCCGGCGCTGGACGCTGCGCGCGAACGGCTTGGCGATATGGAGCCCGGTCGCCTTTTCGAACTTTGCCAGCACATTGCGCGGCTCGACCGGCGCGCGGACGGTGGTCATGCCGTGGCGCTTGCCGACCTTGAGCACGGTCGCGGCGATCACAGGGTGGAGATGCATGTGCTTGTGCGAATTGACGTGGTCGAGCCGCAAGCCGGTCGCCTCGAACAAAGCGAATTGCGCGTCGATCTCGGCCTCGAGCTGGCGACGGACCGAGGCCTTGCCGACCAGCGCGAGCGCGACGGGGAGCGACTCGATGCGGAACCGGCCCGCGTCGTCGACCAGGTCGGGGATCTGTGCCGGCGACAGCGCCGGGGGCGTCTCCGCAAGCGCGATGTGCAGGCCGATGCCAAGCGTCGGGGTCCGCCGTGCGCGCATTACGGCGTCCTCTGCGGCGGCACCCGTGACCATCAGGCTGGTGACGGTCAGGATCCCCTCGCGGTGCGCCTGCTCGACCGCGGCGTTGACCTCGAGCGAGACGCCGAAATCGTCGGCAGTGATGATCGCGGTCTTCATTTCGGGGCAAATCCGTAAAACGCGGGGTCGGCAAGGACGCCTTGCGCGACCCGGCGCGGGTCGGGCGCGGCGACGCGGCGCAACAGCAGGACCATGGCGTCGAGGTCGCGCGCCTCGACCGCCCTGTTCCATTCCTCGAGCCGGCCCATCGCTTCCAGCCGCTCGTTGACCGTCATCCGCGCCAGCGTCGTCATTGCCCCAGCCTTACACGCGCTGCTTTACACGGCCTCTTTGCGACGCCGCAGGAAATCGAAGAACTCGACGCCTTCGCGCAGGCGGCGCTTCATCATGTCCCAGTCGGTCAGCATCTCGCGGACGATTTCCCAGATCTTCGACGGGCGGAAGTAGAAGCGCTTGTAGAACTCCTCGACCTTGTCGAAAATCACCGTCGAGGACAGATGCGGGTAGCTGAGCTGCGCGATCTGGTTGCCGCCGTCGGTCAGCAATTCATGCGAATTGTCGAACCAGCCGTTCTCGGTCGCCTGCTTGTACAGGAATGTGCCGGGATAGGGTGCCGCGAGCGACACCTGGATCGTGTGCGGATCGATCTCCTTGGCGTAGTTGATCGTCTCCTCGATCGTCTCGAGCGTCTCCCCCGGGAGCCCCAGGATGAAGGTGCCGTGGATCACCACGCCAAGCTCATGGCAGTCCTTGGTGAACTGCCGCGCGACGTCGGTGCGCAGGCCCTTCTTGATGTTGTGCAGGATCTGCTGGTTGCCGCTCTCGTATCCAACGAGCAGCAGGCGCAGGCCGTTCGCTTTCAACACTTCGAGCGTCTTGCGCGGGACGTTGGCCTTGGCGTTGCAGCTCCACGACATCTTGAAGCCGGGCTTGCCGAAGCCAAGCTTGCCGAGCGCGATCGCAAGTTCCTCGACGCGCGCATGGTTGTCGGTCAGCGTGTCGTCGTCGAAGAAGATCTCCTTGGTCTCGGGGATCTCGCGGATGATGTACTCGACTTCCTCGATCACTTTGGCGACCGAGCGGAAGCGGTAGGTGTGCCCACCGATCGTCTGCGGCCACAGGCAGAAGGTGCAACGGCTCTTGCAGCCGCGTCCGGTATAGAAGCTGACGTACGGGTGCAGCAGATAGCCGCCGAAATATTTTTCGATCTGCAGGTCGCGCTTGTAGACCGGCGAGACCATCGGCAGCGAGTCCATATCCTCGATCATCGCGCGGTCGCGGTTGCGGATGAACGCGCCGTCCGAATCGCGCCAGGTGATGCCGTCGACTTCACGCAAGGGCTTGCCCTGCGCGATCTCGAGGATCGTGAAGTCATATTCCTCGCGCGCGACGAAATCGACGTCGGGGGTGGCGGCAAGGCTCTTGTCGGGCTCGACCGCGACCTTTGCGCCGACGAAGCCGATCAGGATCCGCGGGTTGCGCTGCTTGATCAGCGCGGCGGTGCGGATGTCCTGGTTGAACGACGGCGTCGAGGTGTGGAGGATCACGAGATCGCGATCGTCGAACTCATGCGCGATGTCGTCCCACGACTGGTCGTGCGCAGGCGCGTCGATCAGCTTGGAGCCTTCGACCATTGCCGCCGGCTGCGCGAGCCAGGTCGGATACCAGAAGGATTTGACCTCCCGCTTCATCTGGTAGCGCGCACCCGCGCCACCGTCGTAACCGTCAAAAGACGGCGCCTGGAGAAAAAGCGCCCGCATCATGCCCGTTGCTCCGCATTCTGAATCTTGTGCGCCGCAACAATGCGGCCGTCATTCTTCATTGTAAGGGTCGCGCCGCGCCAATCAACCGATCGGACGAAGAAGCTCGCGATATAAAGGGCAAAACTCATGCCATCATGCGCCAGCGCCATCCACCACGGAGCGATGCGCCTCCCTACAGTCGCATTCACGTTCCGCACAACCACCAACCGTGCAACGACCGCAAGCGCACACAGGATCAGCCCGACCGTCGGCCAGTACAGCACCGCGAGAACCGCGACCGGGAGCGGCAGGCCGATGATGATCCCGACATAGGGCCAGAAGGCGACGTCGCGGACGGTCGCGCCCCAGCGGAGTTCGTGGCGCCACAGCGCCGCGAAGCTCGTTTCGTCAAAGGCATGGTCGACCAGCATTGCGGGTACCGCGATCTCGAGCCCGAGCTCGCGGACCGCTTCGCCCATCGCATAATCGTCCGCCAGCTTGTCGGCGAAGCGCGTGAACCCGCCGATCCGGCGGAGCGTCTCGCGGGTCATCGCGATCGTCGATCCCATGCAGGGTGCTGCCAGCTTGTTCGCGACTCCGAAGACGAGGCCGAGCATGAACTGGTAGCTCACCCCCGCCGCGCCGAAGTGCGACCAGAAGCCGGTATCGCCGCGCCCGGCATAGACGCAAGTGACGAGTCCGATGTCGGGCGCGTCGAGCGCGCGGAGCAGTTGCGCGAGATAATCGGGCGCCACCGCGATGTCGCTGTCGCTCAGCACGACGGTGTCGTGACGGATGAACGGTTCCATGTTGATGAGGTTGGAAAGCTTGCCGCTCGCACCGTGGACGGTGCCGTCGAGCACCAGGTCGATATCGGCGGCGGGATAGGCCGCCTTCAGCGCCGCGACCACCTGGATCGCCGGATCGTCCTTGCGCTGGATCCCGCACAGCAGCTGGACCGGGCCGTGATGCTCCTGCGTGAGAAAGCTCGCCAGATTGTCGTACAGCCGTGGCTCGTCGCCATAGAGCGGCTTGAGCAGCGTGACCGCCTCGTGGCGCACCGGGGCGGGCGTGGCGCTCGCGAAATAGCGTTTGAAGACGATCGCGGCGGCCGATGAATAGACGACGCCGAGCGCGGCCACGACGATCGCCAGCCAGCCGAGCGCGTGCCCTGAAAGATGCAGGATATGGATCACGATGCCCCTCCCGTAGCGTCGCCGGAATGACCGGTATAGGCGCGTACGTGTGAAAAAGCTGTCATGTTCTGGCCACGGCGGCCTTTGTTTGACGCGGATTGAGCGAGAGTGTTTGCGCTTGTCGCCGGGCGTTCTACAGCGCGCGCAGAGTGGAGGCTGAGTGACCGATCGACCCATCACGCTTGTTACCGGAGTGTCCGGCTTCGTCGGCTCGGCGGTCGCGCGGCGGCTGGCCGCGTCGGGCGTGCGTGTCCGGGGGCTGGCACGCGCGAGCAGCGCGCGGACCAACCTGATCGATTTCCCCGGAGAACTGGTCGAGGGCGATGCGCGCGACGCGGGCGCGATGGCGCGGGCGATGGCGGGGGTGGGGGCGCTGTACCACGTTGCCGCCGACTATCGCATCTGGGCGCCGGACATGAAGGAGATCGTCCGCAACAACCGGCTGAGCACGCAGACCGTGATGATGGCCGCGCTCGACGCCGGGGTGGGGCGGATCGTCTATACCAGCAGCGTCGCGACGTTGCGGCCCGATCACGGCAAGCCATCCGACGAGACTCGGCCCGCGACCCCCGAGCAGGCGGTCGGCGCGTACAAGCGGAGCAAGGTCGTCGCCGAGCGGCTGGTCGAGGCGATGGTGCGCGAACGCGGGCTGCCCGCGGTGATCGTCAACCCGTCGACCCCGATCGGCCCGCGCGATGCGCGACCGACGCCGACCGGGCGGATCATCGTCGAGGCGGCGTCCGGCCGCATGCCCGCGTTCGTCGAAAGCGGGCTGAACCTGGTGCACGTCGACGACGTCGCGGACGGGCATATCGCGGCGATGACGCACGGGGTGATCGGCGAACGCTACGTGCTCGGCGGGCAGGACGTGTCGCTGCGCGAGATGCTCGCGACCGTCGCCGCGGTAGTAGGGCGCAAGGCCCCGACGGTGCAGATTCCGCGCGGCCCGCTGTTTCCGCTGGCGTGGGCGAATGAGCAGATCGCACGGGCGACGGGGAAGGAACCGTTCCTGACGCTGGATGCGCTGCGAATGGCGGCGCACGACATGTACTATTCGAGCGCGCGGGCGGAAGCCGAGCTCGGCTACCGCGCGCGGCCTTACCGAGTGGCGCTGGAAGATGCGGTGGCGTGGTTCCGGCAGGCGGGGATGCTCGCGTGATTGTCTTCAAGCGCCCGCACCGACCTGCGCGCACTCCCCTCCCTGGAAGGGAGGGGCTGGGGGTGGGTCGGCCCGTGGCGGCGGCTGCGCGCTCTTCACACCGACCCACCCCCGACCTCTCCCTTCCCGGGAGGGGAGGAGGAGGGCGAATCTGGCTGGTGCTCGTGTTCGCGCGTGACGGGTTCTGGCAGACGCGCGAGCGCGATACGATGGACCTGGCTCCCCTCCCTGGAAGGGAGGGGCTGGGGGTGGGTCGGCCCGTGGCGGCGGCTGCGCGCTCTTCACACCGACCCACCCCCGACCCCTCCCTTCCAGGGAGGGGAGGAGAAGGGCGACGCTCCTCCTGGCAATCGGGATGTGCGCGATGATCGTGTTCTGGATTGCGCTGCTGTCGCTGGCGATCTGGCTGGTGCTGGTGTTCGCGCGCGACGGGTTCTGGCAGACCAGCGAGCGCGATACGTCCCCTCTTGCTCCCCTCCCGGGAAGGGAGGGGCCGGGGGTGGGTTGGCCCGTGGCGGCGGATGCGCTCTCTCCATACCCACCCACCCCCGACCCCTCCCTTGCAGGGAGGGGAGAAGACGGGCCGTGGCCTTACGTCGTCGCGATCGTGCCCGCACGCGATGAGGCCGAGGTGATCGCGCGGTCGATCGGCAGTCTCGCTGCGCAGGATTATCCGGGCGACTTCCGCATCATCCTGGTCGATGATTCGAGCAGCGACGGCACCGCCGACATCGCACGCGCCGCGGGTGGCGACCGGTTGCAGGTCGTGACGGGCGCGGCATTGGCGAACGGCTGGACTGGCAAATTGTGGGCGGTCTCGCAAGGAATCGCCGCCGCTGGCACCGCGCCCGACTATCTCCTCCTTACCGACGCCGACATCGCGCACGCCCCCGACACGCTGCGCACGCTCGTCGCGCGCGCGGTCGCGGAAGAGCGGGTGCTCGTCTCGCTGATGGCGCGGCTGCGCTGCGAGAGCCTGGCCGAACGCGCGCTGATCCCCGCGTTCGTGTGGTTTTTCCAGATGCTCTATCCCTTCGCGGCGGTGAACCGGCGCGCCTCGGGCCGCGCTGCGGCGGCCGGCGGCGTGATGCTGGTCGAGCGTACGGCGCTCGACGCTGCGGGCGGGATCGCGGCGGTGCGCTCCGCGCTGATCGACGATTGCGCGTTCGGCGCGCTGATGAAGACGCAAGGAGCGATCTGGCTCGGCCTGACCGACCGCGCCGTCAGCATCCGTCGCTACGACAGCTGGGACTCGGTCGCGCAGATGATCGCGCGCTCGGCCTATGCGCAACTCAGCTATTCGCCGGTATTGCTGGCGGGGACGACGATCGGCCTTGCGATCACCTATCTTGCGCCGCCGCTTCTCGCGATCTTCGGACAGGGCGAAACGCGGATGACCGCGATCGCCGCCTGGGCGTTGATGGCGCTGGCGTTCCAGCCGATGCTGCGCTTCTACCGACGCTCGCCGCTCTGGGGACCGGCTTTGCCGGCGATCGCGACCTTTTATGCCGGGTGTACCCTGCTGTCGGCGTGGCAGCACGGTCGCGGCCGCGGCGGACTGTGGAAGGGGCGCGTCCAGGCGGCGCGCCATGAAGAAGGCTTGCCGTCATGACCGCAGCGACACTCGCCTCAGGCAAGGGGCATAAGGACGAGAACTTCCCGGTCGCCTCGGTGCTGCTCAAGAAAGCGCACCGCGCGCCGGTGATGGCCTTCTACCATTTCGCGCGCGCGGCGGACGATGTGGCGGACAATCCGGCGGCGTCGGCGAACGAGAAGCTCGCGCTGCTCGGCACGATGCGCGCGACGATCCTCGGGCACAGCGACGCGGAGGCGACCGCGCTGGCGATGCGGCGGACGATGACCGCGCACGACCTGTCGTCGCAACACGCGACCGACCTGCTGGTCGCCTTCGCGCGCGATTGCACGGTCGACCGTTATGACGACTGGCCCGGGCTGATGGAATATTGCCGCTATTCGGCGATGCCGGTCGGGCGCTACGTGCTCGACGTCCACGGCGAGGATCATGCCACCTGGGCGGCGTCGGACGCGCTGTGCGCGGCGCTTCAGGTGATCAACCACGTCCAGGATTGCGGCAAGGATTATCGCGCGATCCAGCGGGTCTATCTGCCGCGCGATATCCTTGCGCAGCATGGCGCGCGCGTCGAGGATCTCGGTGGCGCTGCGGCGACGCCGGCGCTCCGCGCGGTGATCGTCGACATGGCGACGCGCACCGATGCGCTGCTCGCGCAGTCGACCGGGTTCGCGCGGCAGATCCGCGACCGGCGGCTCGCGGCGGAGGTCGCGATCATCCACCGGCTCGCGGTCAGCCTGAACGCGCGGCTGAAACGGCGGGATCCGCTGTCGCAGCGGGTTCACCACCGTGCGCCCGAGGCGCTTGGTCTTGCGGCGTTGGCGGCGGTCACGCAAATGGTTAAGGGTCGGGCATGAACCCAAAGGCCACCCCCGCCCAGTTGCAGGCGCAAGTCTCGGGCAGCTCCTTCTATGCGGGCATGCGCGTGCTCCCCAAGGCGGAGCGCGAGGCGATGTACGCGGTCTATGCCTTCTGCCGGCAAGTCGATGACATTGCGGACGACGAGGGCGGCGACCGGGCAGACCGCGCGGTTGCGCTCGATGCGTGGCGGGCGGACATCGAGTCGCTCTATGCCGGGCGTGACCCCGGCCAGGCGGCGCTGCTCGTCGCGGCGGTCGATCGCTTCAAGCTGGAGAAGGTGGATTTCCTCGCGGTGATCGACGGCATGGCGATGGATGTCGAGCGCGACATCCGCTGGCCCGCGTTCGATACGCTCGATCTGTATTGCGACCGGGTCGCATCGGCGGTCGGGCGGCTGTCGGTCAAGATCTTCGGGATGGACGAGCGCCCCGGAATCGAACTGGCCTATCATCTCGGGCGCGCGCTGCAATTCACCAACATTCTTCGCGACATCGACGAGGATGCGACGATCGGCCGGGTCTATCTCCCGCGCGAACCGCTGGTGGCGGCGGGGGTCGCGCTCGATGAACCGCTGATTCTCGTGGCGGATCCGCGGATCGAGGGTGCGTGCCGGATGCTCGCGGCAAAAGCGCACGAGCATTTCGCGGCGGCCCAGACGATCCTGGCGGCAAGACCGCGCGGGCATCTGCTGGCGCCGCGGTTGATGGCGGCGGTCTATGCGCCCCTGCTGCGGCGGATGGAGGCGGCCGGTTGGGGGGCGCCGCGCACGCGCATCCGGGTCAACAAGCCAGCTTTGCTGCTGACTGTGCTGCGGCTCAGCCTGTTCCGTTGAAGCGCGAGTCGGTTCCGAAGCGCGTCCGGATCATCGGCGCGGGCATGGCCGGGCTTTCGGCCGCGGTCGAGCTCGCGCGTGAGGGCATCGCGGCCACGCTCGTCGACGGCGCGGCGCAGGCGGGCGGGCGGTGTCGCAGCTATCACGACCCGCAGCTCGGGCGGACGATCGACAATGGCAATCACCTCGTCCTGTCGGGGAACAAGGCGGTCCATCGCTATCTCGACACGATCGGCGCCCGCGATCGGTTGAGCGGGCCGAAACATGCCGATTTCGCCTTTGCCGACATCAGGACGGGGTCGCGCTGGTCGGTGCGGATCAACGACGGGCCGGTGCCGTGGTGGATCTGCCGCGACGGACGCCGCGTGCCGGGGACGACGGTGCGCGACTATCTGCGTCTCGCGGGGCTCGCCGGGGGGAAGCCCGGGCAGATCGTCGCGGACCGGGTCGATCCGAGCGGGCCGGTGTGGGACAAATTGATCGATCCGGTGTTGCTCGCCGCGCTCAACACCGCGTCGGCGAGCGGATCGGCCGTGCTGACATCGCGTGTGATCCGCGAAACGCTGGGGCGCGGCGGGCGCGCAATGCGGCCGCAGATCGCCGAGCCGACGCTGGCGGCGGCGTTTGTCGATCCGGCGCTGGCGTGGCTGGCGGGGAAGGGCACGTCGCTGTCGCTGGGGACACGCCTGCGCGCGCTGCGGTGTGACGGCGACCGGGTCGTCGCGCTCGACTATGGCCGGGGCGAGGAAGCGGTCGCGCCGGACGAGACGATCATTCTCGCGGTGCCGCCCTGGGTCGCGGCCGACCTCGTCCCCGAGCTGACCGTTCCCGACGATTTCCGCGCGATCGTCAACGCGCATTTCGCGATCGCTCCGCCGCCCGGCGTGCAGACGATGGTCGGCATCCTCGGCGGGACCGCCGAGTGGATCTTCGCCTTCCCTGACCGCATCTCGATCACGGTCAGCGCGGCGGATCACCTGGTCGACCGCGACCGGACCGCGCTGGCGCGCGCGTTCTGGTCGGATATCCGCGCGGTCCACGGTGGCCCCGCCGAAATGCCCGCGTGGCAGATCGTCAAGGAAAAGCGCGCGACGTTCGCGGCGACGCCCGAACAGGACGCGCGCCGCCCGGGAACGCGGACTCGGTTCGGCAACCTGTTCCTCGCAGGGGACTGGACGCAGACCGGCTTGCCCGCGACGATCGAGGGTGCGATTCGTTCGGGCGAGGCCGCTGCCCGCTTGGCGCGGACCGCGACGCTCGGCTAAGGCCACGCACATGGGACTACAGACGCTGAACCTTGACCGCGACGATCTCGTCGCCGCCGCCGACGCGACCGCGTCGCGTGCCGCCGCCGCGCTGGCGGGGCGCCAGAAGGACGACGGGCATTGGGTGTTCGAGCTCGAGGCCGATGCGACGATTCCGGCGGAATATGTGCTGCTGCGGCATTATCTCGGCGAACCGCGCGATGCCGAGATCGAGCGCAAGATCGGCGTGTACCTGCGGCGGATCCAGTCGGCGGCGCATCATGGCTGGGGGCTGTTTCACGGCGGCGCGTTCGACGTGAGCGCGAGCGTGAAGGCGTATTTCGCGCTCAAGATGATCGGCGACGACGTGGACGCGCCGCACATGGCGCGCGCGCGCGCGGCGATCCACAAGGCGGGCGGCGCGGCGGCGGTCAACGTGTTCACGCGGATCCAGCTCGCGCTGTTCGATTGCGCGCCGTGGAGTTCGGTGCCGACCTTGCCGGTCGAGCTGATCCTGCTGCCGCGCTGGTTCCCGGTGCATCTCTCCAAGATGTCCTATTGGGCGCGCACCGTGATCGTGCCGTTGCTGGTGCTCGCGGCGAAGAAGCCGGTCGCGCGCAATCCGTCGGGCGTGCGGGTCGATGAATTGTACACCGCGAAACGTGCGAAGCTGACGAGCAAGGCCGCAGGGACCAAGCCGGGCTGGACGACCTTCTTCAACGGGCTCGACGTGGTCCTCAAGGGCGTCGAGCCGCTGTGGCCCAAGGGTACGCGGGCGCGTGCGATCGAGGCGTGCGTCACCTTCGTGACCGAGCGGCTCAACGGCGAGGACGGGCTCGGCGCGATCTATCCGGCGATGGCGAACAGCGTGATGATGTTCGACTGTCTGGGGTATCCCGAGGACCATCCGGCGCGCGCGGTGGCGCGGCGGTCGGTCGAGAAGCTGCTCGTGGTCAAGGACGACGAGGCCTATTGCCAGCCGTGCGTTTCGCCGGTGTGGGATACAGCTCTTGCGGCGCATGCGATGCTCGAGGCGGGGGGCGAGGAGGCCGAGGCGCGCGCGGCTGCGGGGCTGGCGTGGCTGAAGCCGTTGCAGGTGCTCGACGTGAAAGGCGACTGGGCGGACGAGAAGCCCGATGTCCGGCCTGGGGGGTGGGCGTTCCAGTATAATAACGCGCATTATCCGGATCTTGACGACACTGCCGTGGTGGTGATGGCGATGGACCGTGCGGTTCCCTTTAGCCCCTCCCCTTTAGGGGAGGGGTTGGGGTGGGGCCGTGCAGCCAACTCGACGCCGGGGCAAGGTGAGACGGCCCCACCCCCAACCCCTCCCCTGAAGGGGAGGGGAGAAGGGAGTGCAGCTCTTTCCCTGAGGGGAACGGACGAAAACTACGACCACGCCATCTTCCGCGGCGTCGAATGGACCGTCGGCCTGCAAAGCAAGGACGGCGGCTGGGGCGCGTTCGATGCGGACAACAGTTATCACTACCTCAACAACATCCCCTTCGCCGATCACGGCGCGCTGCTCGACCCGCCGACCAGCGACGTCACCGCGCGCGTCGTGTCGATGCTCGCGCAACTCGGCGAGCCGATCGACAGTCCCCGCATGGCAGCGGCAATGGGCTTCCTCGAGAAGGAACAGATGCCCGATGGCAGCTGGTTCGGGCGCTGGGGGGTGAATTACATCTATGGCACCTGGTCGGTGCTGTGCGCGCTCAATGCCGCCGGGCTCGACGGGCGGCATCCGATGGTGCGCAAGGCGTCGGACTGGTTGCTTCACATCCAGAACCTCGACGGCGGCTGGGGCGAGGACTGCGACAGCTATGCGCTCGACTACAAGGGCTACACGCCCGCGCCGTCGACCGCGTCGCAGACCGGCTGGGCGCTGCTCGCGCTGATGGCGGCGGGGAAGGTGGATCATCCCGCGGTCGAGCGCGGCGTGCGCCACTTGATCGCGACGCAGGACGACGAGGGGCTGTGGGGGCAGGAGATGTACACCGGCGGCGGATTCCCGCGCGTGTTCTATCTGCGCTATCATGGCTATCCGGCGTATTTCCCGCTTTGGGCGGTGGCGCGGTATCGCAATTTGAAACGCTCGAACAGCGCGCGGCCGGCGTTCGGGATGTGAGCGTGCTCGTCGCCTGCGGGCTGGTGCGCGAGGCGGCGATCCTCGCGCGGCCGGG
Organism: Sphingomonas sp. TREG-RG-20F-R18-01; assembly: GCF_022662475.1. Classification (GTDB taxonomy): domain Bacteria; phylum Pseudomonadota; class Alphaproteobacteria; order Sphingomonadales; family Sphingomonadaceae; genus Sphingomonas. Next base: position 831,160 of record NZ_JAKNQQ010000001.1, on the reverse strand, counting down.
GTTCGTGGTCGTGGCGGGCGGCGGGGATTCTGCGCGGCTGGAGCGCGAGCTCGAGGCGGCGGTTGGAGGTGCTTCGCTGGTGTTGTCGTGCGGGGTGGCGGGGGCGCTCGATCCGGCGTTGTGCGCGGGGGATGTGGTGGTGGGGGTGCTTCACCCTACCTTCTTCCCCGGCGAAGGCCGGGGCCCAGTCGAGGAACAGAAGAGCATCTCGCGTGGCGTTCATTTACAACCACCTTCGCGACTGGGCCCCGGCCTCCGCCGGGGAAGCGGAGTGGGGGGGGCGTTGGTTGAGTGGCTCCTTCAGAGCTTGCCCGACGCTCATTTCGGCACCGTAGTCGGCGCGGACACCATCATCGCCTCCGTCGCCGAAAAAGCTGCGCTCTACGCCAATACCGGTGCAATCGCAGTCGACATGGAATCCCACATCGCCGCCCGCGTCGCCGCGCGACACGATCTTCCGTTCGCCATCATCCGCACCATTTCCGACAGCGCCGACCAAGCGCTTCCCCCCGCCGCGCTGGTGGGGATGAAACCCGACGGCGGCGTGGCGCTCGGGTCGATTCTCGCATCGCTTGCGCGCAACCCCGCGCAGCTGCCCGCGCTGATCCGCACCGGGCGGGATGCAGGGGCGGCATTCAAGGCGCTCGGCCGGACGTTTGATCTGATGGAGGCGAAGGGGTTTGCGCAGTTCGTTGCGCAAATGCCCACGTAAATCCCTTCCTACCGCTGCGGTCCCGCTTCCTCGCGCGGGACAAGCCGCATGATCCATTTGGGATAGCCCTCGGGGGCCAGCACGATGTCGGGCACCTCGATCGGGTCGTTCCCGGTCTCGACCCAGCCCGCACCGTGGCAATGATCGCAGATCGCGCGCTTGCAGCGGAAGCTGACGAGATCGATCTCGGTATTCCACTGGCCGTAGCCGTGGCAGATCGGACAATGCGCATCGAGCATGCCGTTGCGCTGCTGGAGCGGGATGATGTCGAAGGCGTGCGGGCTGTCCGGCCCGTCGCAATATACGATGTCGCTGGCGTGTGGCATCACGGCCCAACGCCGCCGCCCGCGGATCGCTCCATCGGGCGGCGCGCGTTCCCTCAGGCGGCGCGCTGGGTGCGCTTGAAGCCCTCGGGATCCGCCGCCTTGATCTTGGCGAGCTCACGCTCGACATGGAGCGAGTGGACGTCGGTCGACTTGCGCGCGTGGCTCAGGTCGATGTCGGGCGCCATCGGCCCTTCTGTGCGCACGCCCTTCCGCCCGATCGTGAACATCTTGAGCGGATGGCGGATCGAGTCGCTGGCGGCCGTACCCTCGAACCCGCAATGGACCATGCAGTTCGAGCACTTCTCGTACTTGCCGACGCCATATTGGTCCCAGTCGGTGCCTTCCATCAGTTCGGCGAACGTGTCGACATAGCCTTCGCCGACGAGGTAGCACGGCTTCTGCCAGCCGAAGACGGTGCGCAGCGGCATCGACCAGGGGGTGCACTCATAGGTCTGGTTGCCCGCGAGGAAATCGAGGAACAGCGGCGAGTTGGTGAAGGTCCACGCCTTGCCGCCATCGCCCTTGCGGAACACGTCGCGGAAGAAGTTCTTGGTGCGCTCGCGCGTCAGGAAATGCTCCTGGTCGGCGGCGCGCTCGTACGAATAGCCCGGCGAGATGGTGATCTCGACGCCGCGCTTCTGCATCTCGTCGAAGAAGCCGGCGAGGCGGGTCGAATCCGCCCCGTCGAACACGGTGCAATTGACCTGGACGCGGAAGCCCTTGGCCTTGGCCATCTCGATCGCCTCGATCGCGACCTCATAGGTGCCCGCCTGATCGACCGCATGGTCGTGCATGCCCTTGTCGCCATCGAGATGGATCGACCAGGTGAAGTAGGACGACGGCTTATAGTCGTCGATCTTCTTCTTCATCAGCAGCGCGTTGGTGCACAGGATGACGAACTTCTTCTTGGCGATATAGCCTTCGACGATCCTGGGCATGTCGCGGTGGAGCAAAGGCTCGCCACCCGCGATCGAGACCGCAGGCGCGCCGCATTCGTCGATCGCGTCCATGCACTGGTCGAACGACAGGCGCTGGTTGAGGATCGCGTCGGGATAGTCGATCTTGCCGCAACCGGGGCACGCCAGATTGCAGCGCAGCAGCGGCTCGAGCATCAGCACGAGCGGGTATTTGCCGCCCTTGATGTGGTTCTTGAGGGTATAGGCGCCGATGCGCGCCAGCGGGGCGATGGGGAGGCTCATGTCGGCTCCTATGCGCTTATTACAGCGGCTTGGGTAGGGGTAGGCACGTCGCGCAACTCGCGCGGCAGGCCGAACTGGATCGATTCGTCGACGCCGGCGAGCTGGCTGACCTCGACCGGGCCGAGCTTGCGCAACGCGGCGATCACGCTGTCGACCAGCTCGTCGGGGGCGGAGGCACCCGCGGTCAGGCCGACGCGTTCGATCCCCTCGAACCAGGCAGGATCGATCGCGCTGCCATCCGCGACGAGATAGCTCGGCAGCCCCTCGTCCGCGCCGAGATCGCGCAGGCGACTCGAGTTGGAACTGTTTTCGGACCCCACGACGAGGATCAGGTCCGCGACCTTGCACAGGTCGCGCACCGCGCTCTGGCGGTTCTGCGTCGCGTAGCAGATTTCGGAAACGTCCGGGCCGATCAGGTCGCTGAAGCGGTTGCCGAGCGCCGCGATCACGCCACGCGTATCGTCGACGCTGAGCGTGGTCTGCGTGATGTACGCGAGCGGCGTATCGAGCGGCAGGTCGAGCGCGGCGACGTCTTCCTCGGTCGAGACGAGGTGGACGTGGACGTCGACCTGTCCGCGCGTGCCGATCACCTCGGCATGGCCTTCATGCCCGATCATCACGAGCGTCCGTCCGGCCTTGGCATAGCGGCGGCCCTGCAGATGGACCTTCGTGACGAGCGGGCAGGTCGCGTCGAATACGGGCAGGTTGCGGCGCTTGGCCTCTTCCTCGACCGTGCGGGCGACGCCGTGCGCGCTGAAGACCGTCATCGCGCCCTCGGGCACTTCGTCCAGATCCTCGACGAACACCGCGCCCTTGCCACGCAGCGTGTCGACGACGTGGCGGTTATGGACGATCTCGTGCCGGACATAGACCGGGGCACCATAACGATCGAGCGCCCGTTCGACGATCTCGATCGCGCGAACAACGCCGGCGCAGAACCCGCGCGGGTTGGCGAGAATCACTTGCAAGCAAAAAACCTTTCCGTCCGCTCTCGTGCTGAAACCGGATGCCCGCCATAGAAGGACCGGGCTGGTTCGTCACGCACGCCCCAGATAGATATTCTAGTCGCGCTGCAACATATGCGAAAGCATGAAATCTCCTTCATTTATCACCATGTTGGCATCCGCGGCCAGTTTCGCGCCGGATCCGTGGCCGATTCTGGTCGTTCATCGGGGCTACAGCGGTTTGTGCTAGCGCACATGGAATGATACCGCGCGGCCCACAGCGGGGTGCGGTCGTTCCGTCTCCCCAAGGAGTTCTTGCATGACTTTTGCTATCCGTTCCGTCGTGGCCGGCGTGCTGTGTTCGGTCGCCGCCCCAGCGCTGGCGCAGACCGCAGATCCGGCGCGCGCACAGGTGCAGACGCTCGACGACGGCCTGCTCGCGATCATGAAGGGCGGCAGCAGCCTCGGTCTGCAGGGGCGCGCGAGCAAGATCGGCCCGGTGGTCGACCAGACGTTCGACATCCCGCTGATCACCCGGCTGTCGGTCGGGCCGGACTGGGTCAAGGTCGCGCCCGCCGACCAGACCGCGCTCGTCTCGGCGATGCGGCGGATGACGGTGTCGCAATATGCCACCAACTTCAGCAGCTGGTCCGGCCATACGATCACGATCGACCCGCGGATCGAGACGCGCGGTGCGGACAAGCTGGTGCGCACGACGCTGTCGGCGCCCAAGGACGATGCCGTGCCGATCGCCTATCGCCTGCGCCAGAGCGGCGGCAAGTGGCGCGTGATCGACGTTTATTATCGTAACGCGATCAGCCAACTCGCGACCCGCCGCGCTGATTTCGCTAGCGTGTTCGCCAAGGGTGGCGCCAAGGCGCTGATCGCGCATCTCGACGTTCTCGCCACCAAGAGCGGTCGCTAAGCATCGTGGGACTCCGGGGGGAATGCAGCGTGCTTGCGGTCGCGGCGGCGCTGATCGCGACACCGCTCGCGGCACAGGGAATGCCGGTCCAGGCGGCTGCGGACACGTCGGCACCGCGCCCCGGGGCGGCAACCGCGGTGCGCGCGGGGGCGGCGCAGGCCCCGGACACGGGACGCGCGCGGCATCACCGCACCAAGGGCGATCCGCTCGAGGGGTTCAACCGCCGGATGTTCTCCGTGAACCAGCTGTTCGACCGGATCCTGTTCCGCCCGGTCGCGATGCTCTACAAGACGGTCGTCCCCAAGGTCGCGCGCGAGGGCATCCGGCACTTCTTCTCCAACGTCGGCGAGCCGCTGGTCTTTGCCAACGACGTGCTGCAACTCAAGCCAAAGCGCGCGGTGAAGACTCTCGGACGGTTCGTGGTGAACACGACGGTGGGCCTTGGCGGTCTGCTCGACGTCGCCAAGACGCAGGATTTCCGGCTTCCGCACCGCGACAACAGCTTCGGCGACACGCTCGGCCATTATGGCGTCGGACCGGGGCCGTACATCTTCCTGCCGTTCTTCGGGCCGAGCGACTTCCGCGACCTGGGTGCCGGGATCGCGGAGAGCCAGACGCTCGCGTTCACGATCGGCACGCCGTTCGACCGCGCGGAATATCGTATTTCGGAAGGCGTGCTGACCGGGCTGGATCTGCGGGTCGAGGCGGATGGCGAGTTGAACGCGCTGGTCGCGGGTGCGGTCGATCCGTACGCGACGCTGCGCTCGTCCTATCTGCAGGACCGGGCGGGGCGGATCGCGGAGACGCATGGCAGACAGGGCGCGGCGGCGGGTACGCTGTCGGATCCGCTGGCGGACCCGTTGGCCGATCCGGCGGGTGGGGCACCGGTAGCGGTGCCGACGCCCGGGGCGGCGGCGACCGATCCGTTGGCGGATCCTTTGGCCGATCCGGCGGCGCCCGCGCGGGTTGCCGAACCGCCGACGCCTGCGCCCGCGACTCCGCGGGCGGCGGATCCGCTGGCCGATCCGTTGCAGGACCCGGCGGCGACACCGGCACCGGTCGCTCCATCCCGGTAAGCGGACTTATGGTTGAAATTGCCCGTCTGGAACCGGCAACGTCTTCCGCCCTTTTCCGTCATCCCCGCGGAGGCGGGGATCCATACTGGCAGACCGTGCCTGTTACCGAGCGACATAGGGAATGGATTCCTACCTTCGCGGAAATGACGACCGTGGCGCGATGAACGCCCGGGCTCCGCGTCGCTGAGCCTTCACGCCTTCTTGCGCGGCGGCCCCAGCAACGCCGGCTCGAAGATCAGCGCGCACACCAAGGTCCACGCGAGCGAGATCATCAGGATCTTCCCCATGCTCGCGGTCCCCGGATGATGCGACAGCCACAGGCTCCCGAACGCACTCCCGGTCGCGAGCGCGCTGAACAGCACAGCGCGTGCAAGGCTCGACTGGAGCAGGTCGGTCGCGCCGCCGCGCCACGCCATCACGAAGTAGATGTGGAATGCGACGCCCACCCCGAACAGCAGCGGGAAGGCGATGATGTTGGCAAAATTGATCGGCTGCCCGATCAATACGCAACTCCCGAGCGTCAGGAACCCCGACAGCACCACGGGCGCGAGCGTGAACGCGACCTCGCGAACGTCGCGCAGCACCACGAAGAGCAACACGCTGACCAGCGCGAGCGCAAGGATCCCCGCCTCGACGAATGCCCAGGCGACCGTCCGGGCGGCCTCCTGCGTCGCGACGGGCAGGCCGCTCGCGGTCGGCGCGACCGTGCGGACCGCGGCGGTGAAGCGGCGGAGCACGGCATTGTCGTTGCTGTCGCCCTTGGGGAAGACCTGCACCAGCGCGCGCCCATCCTTCGCCACCCAATTGCCCGCGATCTCGGGTGGGAGCGTCTCGCGCGTTACCGGCTCCGCCTGGAGCGCCGCGCGGATCTGGTCGAGCATCGTCCCGAGCGGCGGGACGAGCAGCGCCGTCGCGGCGACGCGGAGCCGGGGCGCACCCGCCGCAAGCCGCTCGAACGCGGTCGCGAGTCGGGTCGCATCGGCAGCGGCGGCGCCCGGATGCGCGGCAGCGGCGGTGCGGAGATCGCTCGCGGTCTTGCGCAAGGCGGCGGCGTTGTCGGCATCGCCCGGCGCGGACGCGAGGTCGAACGGATTGATCGTCGCATCCAGCAACAAGGATGCATCCTGCACCAGCGCGAGTTTCGCATCCTGATCCTGCGGGACGTAACCGTCGATCGACACCGCCTCGGCGACCTCGGGCAGCGCGGACAGCTTTGCGGCGAGCGCCTTGGCCACCTGCGCATTGGGGGCGAGCACGTTGATCGTATTGGGGGTGCGCAGAGGGTCGCGCATCAGGTCCGCCAGCGCGCGCATCGCCGGGCCGTCCTTGGCACGCAGATGCAGCGGGTTGAAGTCGAACTGGACGAACGGCAGGAGCGCGATGCTCCCCGCCATCGAGAGCGCGAACGCCCACAGCACCGTCTTGCGATGCGCGTGCAACCAGCGGTCGAGCGGTGCTGCCTCGGCGAACCCGACCTCGCGGCGTGGTGCTCCGGGCTTGAACAGCATGAGCAACGCCGGAAGCAGCGTGACGCTCGCCGCGAGCGCGACCAGCATGCCGAGCCCCGCGATGATCCCCAACTCCGCGATCCCGACATAGTCGGTCGGCAGGAACGCCCCGAACCCGAGGAACACCGCCCCCGCCGCCAACGCCAGCGGCGCGCCGAGCGCACTGGCCGCGCGTTCGAGCGCGGGGCCAGTGCCCGCACCCTCCAGCCGTTCCGCGTTGAAGCGCACCGCGATCTGGATCCCGAAATCGACCCCAAGCCCGACGAACAACGGGATGAACGCGACCGAGATGAGGTTGAGCGCGCCGACCGCGAGCAGCCCGAGCGCGGTCGTGACGATCAGTCCCGCGACGATCGTCAGCAGGATCGCCGCGACGATCTTGGCCGAGCGCACCGCGAACCACAGGGTCACTACCATCGCCAGCGCCATCACCGCACCGACCCAGCCGATATTCTCCTCGAGCGTCGCGAACTCCTCGTCCGCGAGCGGGACCTCGCCGGTGGTGCGGACGGTGACGCCATGCGCCGGATCGAGCCCGAGCCCGGCCGCCTGCGCGACGATCGCGCCGACCGCGTCCTCGCCGGGTTGGAGCGCGCCATAGTCGAGCCGTGGCTGCGCGAGGATCAGGCGGCGGCGGGGCGGGGCGGTCTGGCCGGTGCCCGCGAACAGGTCCTGCCACGAGAAATAGGCGGGCTTCCCTGCCGCCGAGGCATCGAGCGCGTCCGCCATCGTCCGCATCGGGCGCGCGATCCGCGCGAGCGGGATGTCGCCGCGCTCGACGCCGGTCAGCATCGTCGAGAACGCTCCCGCGATCCCGCGCAACGACGGGTCGCTCGCGAGCGGGCCGAGGAGCGGTTGCGCATCGATCAAGGCCTTGGTCGAGCTCCGCACGTCGTCGACCGAACCGAACAACAGCCCCTCGCGGTCGAAATACGCGCCGCCATCGGGCCGCTGGACGGTGCGGAAATGCTTCGTGTCGGCGGTGAGCGCGGCGCTGAGCCTGGCGGTCGCGGCTTCGGCCAGTTCGGGCGTCTTGCCGTCGACGACGACGAGCAATACGTCCTTGAGCTGCGGGAACGCCTGTTCGACCGCTTTCTCCTGCTGCCGCCAGCCGATCGTGGGCGAGATCAGCGCCGCGGTATCGGTCGTCATCGCGAAATGCCCCGCGGCGTAGAGAATCGCCCCCGTGACGAGGGCAAGGCACAGGCCGAGGACCGCGAACGGCGTTCGCACGCCGAGCGCGACGAGCCGCTGGAGCAGGCGGGCGATCATGCCGCGGCTACTGCTGTGCCGCGGGGGCGTTCGGGCCCAGGAAATAGCGCAGCTTCAACCGGATCGTTCGTTCGCGCCCGTCATAGTCGAACACGGCCTCCTCCCATTTCGGGGGCGACATGCGGATCTTGGCATCGTTCGAAAAGCCGACGCCTTCCTTGGGGATGCCGAACAGCGCGCGGTCGACCTTCCCGTTGCCATTCTGGTCGTAATAGACCTGCGCGGCATAGCGGCCGGGCTTGAGATCGCGCAGCGTCACGGTCGTCATTCCGACCTGCGCGGCGCTGTCCGCGGCGATGGGGCAATCCTTGAGGAACTGGGCCTGGGTGCACAGGTCGACATGGACCCGGCCCGTCCGCGCGCGGACATTGTCGACCTGGACGTGCAGCACGCCGCCGGATGGCGCAGCGCCGACCGTAAGCAGGGCGGCCGCGGGAAGACACAGCAGGGAGCGGGATCGCGCACGGCGCGGAGCGGCAAGGGACGTCATGCGGCGCCTCTAGCCGGAATTTCGGCCAAGATTAAGACCGCATTGCTTGCGCACGGTCTCGACCCGCCACGGCGGCGGCGTCAGGCGAAGATTTCCGAGAGTTGATCGACCTGCGGTCCGTCCTTCCAGTCGCGCAGCTCGACGTAGAGCGACGTTTGGATCGCGGCGACCGTGGCGGTGGTGATCGTGGTCGATACGGCGGTCAGCAGCGTCGACAGGGTCGTGAAGCCTTCGATCCCCCGCGCGACCGTGGGCAGCCCCGTGACGGCGAGCGTGATGACCCCGACCGCCGCGATCAGCACGTAATAGAGCACGAGCAGCAGCAGCCCCAGACCGAAGATGTTCCAGCGTGCCCCGCGGGTGAGGAACGCGCTGCGCCCGAACGCCGCGAATACGCCCGACCGGTCGACCACCAGCGACGGAACCGCAACCGCCCAGGCGAGATAGAGCATGACGCCCGGGACGATGAAGAAGGCGAAGCCGACCAGCAATGCCAGGCCCAGCAGCAAACCAAGCCCGAGCAGCGGCAGGGCGAAGCGGGCGCCGGTGGCGATGCAATCGCCGAACGAGACCCGGCGCTGATCGCTATGCGCGATCGTCGCGCGGACCAGGCCGCCCTGCGCCAGTTGCGTCAGGACGAAACTGGCGAGATAGATGGCGCCCATCATCACGGCGTTCGTGCCGAAATCGCGGGTTGGCCCCATGCCCGACTGCCACAGGCTGAGCAGCGCGATCGGCAGCGCGCTGAACAGGAAGGCAATGCCGAACATCGTGACCGCATTGGCGCCCAGAGCGGCGAACGCGCGGTTCAGCACCCGGCCAAGCGACACGCGACGGTCGGAAACGGATGGGACGGTGGCCATGGAACCCCTCTGCGCACGATGCGCCACCGAACCTAGGCGGCCACGGATTGCTGTAAAGCGCAATTTGGCGATTGCGCGCCCCGCGTGTTGGTTTAGGCTCGGGGCGTAGCGACGGGTGCTGCCAGGGGAAGCCGAGTGAGCGGGGGAACAGCGCAACAGGCGGCCGCCGATGGCGACCGGTTCGCTGCCGCCCATGCGGCGCTCAGGGCTGACCCGAACGTCCAGTTCGTGCTTGGACAGCCGACTCCGCCGCCACAGCCGCCGCAGTGGGTGTCGCAATTCCTGCATTGGCTCGGACGCGTGCTCGAACCGCTCGGGCGGCTGCTCGGCTGGATCACGCGCCAGATGCCGGCCGCGCCTTATGCCAGGATCTTCCTGTGGACGGTGATCGTCGCGCTGGCGCTGGTGGTGGCGTGGATGGCTTATCAACGCATCCGGCATGGCGAATGGCGCTGGCCGTACCGCCCCCGCGCCCGCCAGGCGGCCCCGCTCGACCAGGCACCCGACTGGCAACCCGAGTCCGGCCCGGCCCGCGCGTGGTTGCGCGAGGCCGATGCGCTGGCCGACGAAGGGCGCTTCGCCGAGGCGGTGCATCTGCTGCTGATCCGGTCGGTCGACGACATCGCGCGCCGCCGGCCCCGCCTCGTCCGTCCCGCGCTGACCAGCCGCGAACTGGGCGCGGCCGATGCGGTTCCGCCCGCGGCGCGGGGGTTGTTCGCCGGCATTGCGGCGCTGGTGGAACGCAGCCTGTTCGGCAACCGCCCGGTCGATGCCACGGACTGGGCGCGCGCGCGCGCCGCTTACGCCGATTTCGCCTTGCCCGGGACCTGGCGCGCATGAGCGATATCGCCATCGCGCGGACTGCGGAGCAGGGGGCGTTCGGGGTTCGCACCGTCGCCATCCTCCTGGTCGTCGGTATCGCCGCATTCGTCGGGATGGTGGTGCTGGGCGCCTATGCGCCCGATTGGCGGTCGGGTCGCAACGGCGGGGCGCACGCGCTGTCCAACGCGGCCGTGGGGTTCAGTGGGCTCGTCCGTCTGGCCGCGGCGACCGGCCGCAATCCACAGATCGTCCGCAACCCGCATGCGCTGGGGACCGAGGATCTGGTCGTGCTGACCCCCGAAAGCGCCGCCACCGACATGACCGCCGTCCTGGCGCAGCGCGCGGTCAAGCCGACGCTCGTCGTCCTGCCGAAATGGCTGACGGTGAAGGATCAGCGGCATGACGGCTGGGCCGATTACATCGCCGTCCTGCCCGCCGCGCAGCCGGAGGGCGTGCTCGCCCCGCAATATCCGCTGCGGGTACGGCACTATCGCGGTGGCGGGCAGCCGCTGAAGACGTTGGGGTGGATGCCCGCGACGCTGCGCTTCACCGCACCGCGCGCGATGCAGACGATCACCGGGCCGGGGATGCGCCCGGTGCTGAGCGATCAGGCCGGGCATGTCGTGCTCGCGCAGGTCGGCAGCCGCCCGCTCTATGTTCTCGCTGATCCCGACCTGTTGTCCAACCTCGGGATGCGCGACGCCCGACAGGCACGGGCGGCGCTCGCGCTGCTCGACTGGCTCAATTCGACCGGCGCGACTTCGATCGTGTTCGACGTCACGCTCAACGGTTTCGGCCGTTCCCCCAGTCCGCTCAAGCTAGCGCTGGAGCCGCCGTTCCTCGCGATGACGCTTGCGCTTGCGGCCGCGCTGCTGCTTGCTGGGATCCAGGCGACCGCCTCGTTCGCCGCGCCGCGCCGGCGCGCCCGCGCGATTGCGTTCGGCAAGGCCGCGCTGATCGACAATGCCGCCGCGCTGGTGCGCAAGGCGGGGCGGCAGGGGGGATTGGGCGACCGCTATGCCGATGTCGTGCGCGAGCGGGCGGTCGGCGTGTTTGGCGTGCCCGCCCGGCTGCGCGACGGCGCGCTCGACGGGTATCTCGACGCCCTGGCAGGGCGTGCGCGGTTCACCGCGCTGGCCGAGGACGCCCGGGCGGCGCGGCATCCGCGCGACATGCTGGCGGCGGCGCAGGCGCTGCACCAATGGTTATGGGAGAAGACACGGTGACGGTAGAAGACGTGCGCGACCTCGCGCAGACGATCCGGCGGGAGATCGGCAAGGCCGTGGTCGGGCAGGAGGCAAGCGTCGACATCCTGCTGGTCGCGCTGTTCGCTGGCGGCCATGTGCTGCTGGAGGGACCACCTGGAACCGCCAAGACCCTGCTGGCGCGGACCTTCGCCCGCGTCGTCGGTCTCGATTTCGGGCGGATCCAGTTCACGCCCGACCTGATGCCGGGCGACATCATCGGCGCGAACCTGTTCAATTTCCAGACCAGCACCTTCACGCTGACGCGTGGTCCGATCTTCACCGATCTGCTGCTCGCCGACGAGATCAACCGCACCCCGCCCAAGACCCAGGCCGCGCTGCTGGAGGCGATGCAGGAGCGCACGGTCACGATAGACGGCGAGAGCCTGCCGCTGGGCGCGCGCTTCATGGTGGTGGCGACGCAAAACCCGATCGAGCAGCAGGGCGTCTATCCCTTGCCCGAGGCCCAGCTCGACCGGTTCCTGTTCAAGCAGACCGTCGACTATCCCTCCGCCGCCGAGGAGCGCCGGATCATCGCGACGCACGGCGCGCAGCAGCAGGCGATGGCGCCGGAGGAATGGGGCGTGGAACCGCGCACCGATGCAGCCACAATCGGCGCGGCGATCGACACGGTCGCGAGCGTGCGGCTGGTCGATGAGGTGATCGACTATATCGCGGCGCTGGTACGGGGTACGCGCGGGGTCGCCGATCTGGAAAGCGGCGCATCGCCGCGCGCGGGGGCGATGCTGGCGGGCGCGGCGCGCGCGCGGGCCGCGATCGATGGACGCGATTTCGTGATCCCCGACGACGTGAAGGCGCTGGCGCCGGCGTTGCTGCGGCACCGGCTGATCCTCTCGCCCGCCGCCGAAATCGACGGGCGCGCGATCGAGGACGTCGTCGCGACGATCATCGAAACGATCGAAGCGCCGCGGTGAGCCTGGCGGCCGAGGTCAGGCGCATCGTGCGTCTTCGCTGCCGGCGCGGCGGCACGACGCGCGCGAGACGGCGCGCGTGATCTATCCGACGCGCATGGCGGTGCTGGCAGCGGCGGCGGGGGCGCCGGTTGCGCTGGTGATCGGCGTGCTGATGCCGGAGCGCTGGTATGCCGGGCTGGCGTGGCCGCTGGCGGTGCTGCTGCTGGCGGCGGTCGACGCGGTGACGGGCGCACGTACCGCCACGGCGCGGATCGACGCGCCAGCGACCGCATCGGTCGGCGAGACCATCGACGCGACCGTAACCGTGGTGCTTGCCGGCGCGTCCCCCCCGCGGAGCGTCGAAATTGCCCTGGCGGTCGGCCTGGTGTTCGAAACGGCGGACGATGCGCGCGCCTGGGTCGCGCTGCGGGGCGGAACGGGGGCGGTGCTGGTCGCGCTGACCGCCTTGCGCCGCGGAACGGGTCGGATCGAGCGGGTCTGGCTGCGCTGGCGCGGGGGATGGGGGCTGGTGTGGCATCAGCGCAGCATCGCGACCGCAACGCGGATCGTCGTGCTGCCCGATATTCGCGCGCTGAAGGACAAGGGTGCGGAGATCTTTCGCCGCCACGCGCTGGAGGGCCTGCTGACGCAGGTCGATCGCGGCGACGGGACCGACTTCGATGCGCTCGTCGAGTTTCGTTCGGGCATGGACCGGCGCGCGATCGACTGGAAACAGTCGGCGCGGCATCGCAAGCTGCACGCGAAGGAATTCCGCACCGAACGCAACAACCAGATCGTCTTCGCGATCGATTCGGGACGGCAGATGTCGGAACCGGTGGCGGGACTGCCGCGCGTCGATCGCGCGGTGTCGGCGATGTTGCTGACGGCGTGGGTGGCGCTGAAGCTCGGCGACCGGGTTGCGCTCCATGCGTTCGATTCGCGCCCGCGGATCGCGAGCGGTCTGGTGTCGGGCATGCCCGCCTTCGCCAACCTTCAGCGGCTCGCCGCGGAGATCGACTACAGCGGCGAGGAAACCAATTACACCTTTGCGCTGACGACGCTCGGCACGCGGCTGACGCGGCGCTCGATGATCGTCGTGTTCACCGAATTCACCGACCTGACGAGCGCGGACTTTCTGGTGCGGGCGGCGATGCGGATCGTGAAGACGCATCTGCTGCTGGTCGTCGTGCTGCGCGACGAAGACGTCGAGGCGATCGCGGACCGCGCGCCCGCGACCGCGGATGACGTGACGCGCGCGGTGACCGCGGCGGCGCTGCTGCGCGACCGCCGCCTGGTGCTCGCGCGCCTGGAGCATGTCGGGGTGCATGTGATCGAGGCCGAACACGACCGGGTCGGCGAACGGCTCGTGGCGGGCTATGTAGCGCTCAAACGGAGGAACCTGCTCTGATGGCGACTGCCGCCGCCCCGTCGCTCGGCCAGCCGGTGCTGGTCAACGCCACCCGCTTTCGCGCGGCGCATGCCGCCGAATGGGAGCGGCTGGACGCGATCATCCGTCGAATCGAGAAACGGTCGATCCGCGCCGTGTCGCAGGAGGATCTGCTCGCGCTGCCGCTGCTGTACCGCACGACGCTGTCGTCCCTGTCGGTCGCGCGCGAAACCTCGCTGGACCGCGCGCTGGTCGGGTATCTCGAGCAGCTGTGCACCCGCGCCTATTTCCAGATCTACGGCGTCCAGACGTCGGCACTCGGGCAACTCGGGCGGTTCTTCACGCATGGCTGGCCGATGGCGGTCCAATCGCTCTGGCGCGAGACGCTGGTTTCGTTCCTGCTGACGGTGGCGGGGGCGGTGGTCGGCTATCTGCTCGTGCGCGGCGACTCCGCCTGGTTCTTCGCGATCGTCGGCGATGGCATGGCGGGCGGCCGCGATCCGTCCGCCTCGGTCGAGACGCTCCGCAAGACGATCTACACGACCGAGCACCGCGAGATGCTGGCGACCTTCGCGGCGTTCCTGTTCACCCATAATGCGCAGATCGCGATCCTGTCCTTTGCGCTGGGGTTCGCCTTCGCGGTGCCGACCGCCTTGCTCATCACCTATAACGGCCTGATGTTGGGGGCGTTCATGGCGGTGTTCGTGCCGAAGGGGCTGGGTGTCGGCTTTACCGGGTGGATCATGATCCACGGCACGACCGAATTGTTCGCGATCATCCTGTCGGGCGCCGCCGGTTTCCGGATCGGCACCGCGATCGCCTTCCCCGGGCGAAGGACGCGCAACGATGCGGCGGTGGCGGCGGGGCGGACGGGCGCGATCGCCATGGCGGGAACCGTCGTAATGCTGTCGATCGCCGGGATTCTGGAAGGGATCGGGCGGCAGGTGCTGACCGACGACCTGACGCGCTATGCGATCGGAACCGGCATGCTGGTCGCCTGGCTGCTGTATTTCTACCTGCCGAGGAGCGCCGATGCGACCGCCCCGGCCTGACCGCGCGGCGCGCCCGACGTCGCTGCGGCGCAGCTTCGTGACGCCGGAAGGAGTCGATCTGCGGCTCGAACTGGGGACGGCCGGGGCGCGCGCGACCGCGTTCCTGATCGACGCGGTCGCCATCATCGCCCTGCTCGTCGCGGCGACGATCGTGCTGTTGCTGCTGTTCTTTTCGGCCCACGCCAGCGGCCTGGCGATCATCTGGCTGCTCGGGTGCTTCGTCCTGCGCAACGGCTGGTTCACGCTGTTCGAAATGGGCGGGCGCGGGGCTACGCCGGGCAAGCGGATCATGGGGCTGCGGGTGGTCGCGCGCGATGGCGCGCGGCTGACCGGCGGTGCGGTGATCGCGCGCAACGCGATGCGCGAGATCGAACTGTTCCTGCCGCTGACCTTCCTCGGCCAGCGATCCCTGGAGGGGCAGGCCGATGCGGCGCTGACGCTCTTTTCGCTCGGCTGGAGCGGCATTTTCCTGTTTTTCCCGCTGTTCAATCGCGACCGGCTGCGGGTCGGCGATCTGCTCGCGGGAACATGGGTCGTGCGAACCGCGACGGAACGGCTCGAGTCCGACCTCGCGCAACCGGAGGTGCCGGCCCGCCGGGTCTTTTCCGAAGCGGCGCTGGGGCTATACGGCGAATTCGAGTTGCAGACGCTGGAGACCGTCCTGCGCAGCGGCAGCGATGCGGCGGTGGCGACGGTGGCCGCGACGATTCGCCGCAAGGCCGATCTGCCGGATGATGGCGACGATCGCGGGTTCCTGACGGAATATTACGCGGCCCTGTGCGTCCGGTTGGAACGCGGGCTGCTGATCGGCAAGCGCCGCCCCGACAAGTTCATCGCCAACGCGCCGCGCTGACCTGCAAGACCGGCACCGGCGCGGGGGGCGCGCCGGTGCCGATCGGGTGTCGGAGCGCCGGGCTTTAGCCCTTGCTGGCGCTGAGGCCGGTGACGAGCGCGCCGAGCAGGAAGCCTGCGGCAGCCGTGATCCCGAGCGCGAGCAGCGGGCTGTGCTCGACGGTTGCGCGCGTTGCGCTGACGGCATCCCCGTAAGCGCCCTCGAGCTGCCCTGCGACCTTGCGCGCGGCGCCCGATACTTCGGTCGTGCGATCGCCGGTCAGTCGGCCGAAGCCTTCTTCGAGTGCGCCTGCGGTGTGCTTGATTTCGCCGGTAACCTGATGCGTGTCCATGATCGTCTCCTGTGAGGGGGGGCAGTGTAATTTGGGGAATGACGGCCGCCGCAAAGGCTACGCTACAGGCGGTGACCGCCATTCCCTGCGCGCCCGGGGGGCAGGCGCGCGTCCTTGCCGGCGCCGGTTAGGCGCGGCGGACCTCATGACCGCGGCGGCGCGTCGCGGCGGCCCCGGCAAAACCGGCTGCGCCTGCACCGAGCAACAGCGCGATGACCGCGGTGAAGGACGTCCCGGCTGCCGCGCTTGCGCCGGCATCGGCTGCGGTCTTGGCGGTGGCGACCGTATTGTCCTTGGCCTGGACGAACTGCTGCTTGGCGCGCGCTACCTGCGCCGCGGCCTCGGCACGGGGAATCTTGCGCTGCGCGGCGACGATGTCGACGATCCGCGCTTCGGCCTGATTCCCTTCGGCACCGCCACGCGCCATTGCCGGCAACTGCTTGGCGACTTCCTTCTGCGCTTCCTGCGGCGTCATCTGGGCCGGGTCGGCCGGGGCCGTGTCGAGATAGGCCGCGGCCTGGTCCTGGACATCGATGCCGGCCGCCTTGGCGACGGTCGGCGCGGACGCGCCGATGCTGGTCCCGGCGGCGCTCGCGACGCCGCCGATCGTGCGGAACGTGCCGCCGATGATCGACCCGACCGCCGAGGTCAGCAGGTACAGCGTGATGATCAGCGTCACGCCCCAGATGACCAGACCGTGGACGAAGCCGTCGAACTGTTCGTTCAGGCCAGCAAGGCGGGATGCGGCGTAACTGCCGGCACCCAGCGCGACGATCGTGCTGACCACCCACCACAGCGCGGCACCGATGCCGAAGCCGCTCGCGCTCGGGGTCGAGCCGTTGACCGGATCCACCAGGCTCATGCCGATCCCGGTCCCGAGCAGCCCGAGAACGATCTGGATGGCGATCGCGATGGTCACGCCCGCGAACACCGCCTGCCAAGACATGCGCGAGCGATGGAGGACGGCAGCGCCGGGGGCGTGCCCGTGGTCCGCAGCATGGACCGGATCGACGTAGGATTGTGCCATTCGATATTCCTTGTTGGGTTGACGTCGCCGTTCAGCGGAAGACGCCAACGGGACGGTTAATTTTTCTGGAGGTCGTGCGAGGCGGCGTTGGCCTTGCCGATGGCGGCCTGCGCTTGGCCGGCCGCTTTTTCGGCGGCGCCCGCAGCTTGCCTTGCCCGGTCACCGGTGATCTTGCCGATCGCTTCCTTGATCGAGCCGATCGCCTGCTTGGCAGCGCCTTCGATGTGGTCGTCCATCGTGCCGTCCCTTCCATTCCGGCCGCGCCCACGCGCCGTCGTTGAGGGAGAGAAATAGTACCGGAACGGGCGCGCCCTAGAGCCGCCTGCACCAAATCGTCTGGTGCAGATTTACCATGCCGTATCCGTTAGCGCGACGCCGGGCGGCGGGTGGAGGGGAGCGGGAAACCGCGCTCGCGCGCCCAGATGATGGCCGCGCCGCGTCGATTGACGCCGAGCTTGCCGTAGATGCGGGCCACGTTGTTGCGAACCGTGTTGCGCGACACGCCCATCGCCGTCGCAATGGCGGGATCGTCCAGCCCTTCGCACATCAGGCTAAGCGTTTCGCGCTCGCGCCCGGTCAGCGAGGACACCTCGGCGACATGCTGCTGCGCACTGGGCGCACGCAGATTGGCGAGCTTCTCGACGATCGTGCGGCTGAACCAGTTGGTATCGCGCATCACCGTCTCGATCGCCCCGATCAGCTCGCGTTCGGACTGGCGCCGCTCGGCGATGTCCTGGACCACCCACAACACGCAGTCGCTGCCATGCATCGGAAAGATCCCGGTGGAGATCAGCACGTCGATCCGCGCGCCGTCCTTGCGTTGCAGGCACGCGTCGCGTGCCTGGAACCCGCCGTCCTGGCGCATCGCCTGCTCGATGTCCGCCCGCGCGGCGGCGTTTTCCCAGAGTTTGAGCGATCCGGCGGTTTGCTGCTGCAATTCGTCCGCCGTATATCCGGTGAGGTCCAGCAGCGCGGCGTTCCCCTGCAGGAAGCGGTGATCGTCGAGCGTGGCGACGCCGAGCCCGATCGGCGCGAGCTCGAACATGCGGTGCGATCTCGCCTCGCTCTCCCGCAATTCGCCTTCGATCCGGCGGCGCGGCTCGAGATCCGCGAAGGTGAACAGCATGCACGGCTGTTCGTTGAGGTCGATCGGCTGGCCACCGACGATCACCAGCTTGCGGCCACCGCCGGGCAGGTGCAGGTCGGCCTGCATCTGCGGGATCGTCCGCCCCTCGCGCAGGCGCTGCTTGGCGAGACCGGGATCGGTGACGTCGGCGAGCACGTCGAGTTCATAGACCGTGTGCCCGAGGACGTCGTCCCGTTCCCAGCCGGTCATTTCCAGAAAGCCCGCATTGACCTTGACGAAGCGCTGGTCGGACAGGCGACAGATGACGGCGGGCGCGGGATTGGCCTTGAAGGTCTGCTCGAACCGTTCCTCGGCCTCGAACCGCAGCGAGACGTCCTGGATGACGAGGACCAGCAGGTCCGGCCGGTCGTCGCCGTCGGTCAGGACCAGGCTGCGGATCTGGTGGATCCAGCGCGCTTCGTCCTCCCCCTCCCGGACGACCTCGACGACGACTTCGCTGAACGCTTCCCCGGCGACCGCGCGTTCGATCGGATAGTCGGCCGGATCGAGCCAGTGGTTGTTGCGATACCGCAGACGGAACCGCTGGCGATAGTCGTCGACCGTCCTGCCGAGGTCGGGGATGCGTTCGACACCGTGCATCCGCAGACCCGCTTCGTTCGCCCATACGATGTCCTGCTCCGGCGACACGATCACGACGCCTTCGGTCAGTCCGGACACGATCTGCTGGAGCCGGCGGAGATCGACACCGGTACGATGTAAGGCAGGCATTGCGACGTCTTCCATGCGGGCCGCGGGATGCGGATCGGCGGATAACGCGGGACCGGCGATGTGGGTACCAAGGGCTTCCGATCCCGCTGCATCACCATCGTCGCGGGATGGCGCGAGCCTGGACCGTCGGTCAGCCGGGTTGGCCGAGGTGACGCGCCGCGAGCTCGTGTTCGGCCACGTCGCCGGTGCGACGCAGCGCCTCGAGCTCTTCCTCGGTCTTGCCCTCGATGCCGGCGATCTCGTTCCGCGCGCCCTTCATCGCGAAGACCAACTCGTCGATCTTCATGTGGAGCGCGCGTTCGCTCAGCCGCTGCTGGTTGAGCACCATCTGCGTCAGCGTGATCGCCAGCACCGACAGGACGAGCGTCAGGGTATTCTCGGCGGCCGCACCGCCGACGATGAACCAGGTCGCACATCCGAGCGCGACGATCAGGATCGCCATCGGATGGCCCGCCAGCGTCGAACCCCAGGCGGAGAGCTTGCATCCGAAATTATAGAGACGCTTCAGCATGGCAGGTTTCGTCCGATCGCCCATGAGACCATCCTCGGTTGCACCCGATGGCGTTTCGCAGACCGCCACCCGCGCGACGCCGCGTCGCATCGGATTAGAGCGGCAGCGCGGCGCGTCAACGCCGCGCTGCCGCGGTCTTCAGGTTACTTGCCGGTCGAGACGTTGCCCTTGAAGTCCAGCCCGACATGAAGGGTACGCGCGCCCTTCTTGGCAGTGCCGCGCCAGACGCCGTGCGCGTCCTTGGTCAACCCCGAGACATTGGTGAAGCCCGACTTGGCAATGTGCTCGCGTGCCTGCGCCTGGGTGAACGAGTTGGCGCCGCTGCGCGACGCACCGTCGTCGACGGTATGCGCGTCCTTGATCGCCACATTGTTCTTGGCGGGGGACGTCTGGGCGAGCGCGGGGCCGGCGGCGAGTGCCGCGGCGAGCAGGATCGGTGTCGTGATACGCATGTCTTATACTCCTTCGATGCGGGGATCAGGTGCGCGTGTAGCGCGCCCGTTCGGCAGCAATCTCGCTGTCCGAGTAAGCCGGCGCGGTGTCGTCGAATGCGTTCCAGCCCTGCGACTGATATGCCTGGCGACGCTCGGCGACCTGTACCGTGCGGTCGTCGCTGAGGATCGTGCGGGCAGTGGCTGCCATCGGCTCGTCGACCTTTGCGGTGACCAGCGTGCCGCCGCGGCGGACACCCTCGGCATAAACATGCGCGTCGTCCTCGGGAACGCCGGCATGCGTCAGCGCGCCGACCAGGCCGCCTGCGGCTGCGCCGACCAGCGCACCGCCGGCTGCACCTGCGGCCGTCGCCGCCAGCCAACCGGCCGCCACGACCGGGCCGATGCCCGGGATCGCCAGCAGGCCGAGACCCGCGAGCAGCCCGCCGACGCCACCGATCGTGGCCCCGATCCCGGCTCCAGCGCCGGCATCCTCTGCGGCAGGCTCGGCCATGTTGGAGGCACGGTCGGTACCCGCGTCGTCGTGCTTGTCATGCGCGACGATGCTGATGTCGCGATGGGCGACGCCGGCGGCTTCGAGATCCTGCACCGCGCGGCGCGCGTCGTCGTAGCGGTCGAACAAGCCTGTGATGGTCTGTGTCATGATATGTCTCTCCCAAACCCGGACGATAGTCGTCCGGGCGTATGTGTCGTTGCGTGGCAAGGGTTCAGCGGGCGGTGCCGCGGACCACCAGGTGATAGAGGATGAGCACGACGATCGCGCCGATGACGGCGACCACGAGGCTGTAGACGTTCAGACCGGTGACGCCGGCTGCGCCGAACTGGTTGAACAGGAACCCGCCGACCACGGCGCCCACGACACCGAGGACGATGTCGAGCAGCAGTCCTTCACCGCTCTTGTTGACGACCTTGCTGCCGATGAAGCCGGCGACGAGGCCAAGGATGATCCATGCAAGAATGGACATTGACGTTCTCCTCTCAAGCCGGGCGACTGCCCGGATGAGGAGAAGTTAAGGCGGCGGCAGGGTTGGCCAAAGATGCGCGGGCACCCGTTCGATGGGTGCCTCGACACCAATCGCGTCGATTAGTTGGTCGTCTCGAACTCCAGCTGATGCCCGCGGTCGCGCGCCCAGATGATCGCCTCGGCGCGGCTGTGCGCGCCGATCTTCGCGTACAGGCGCGCCACGTGGTTGCGCACGGTATTGCGTTTCAGCGACAGCGCGCTGGCGATCGCATCGTCCGTCTTGCCCTTGGTGATCAGGGCCAGCACCTCGCGTTCGCGCGCGGTGAGATCGACGGTCGGGCTGCCCGAAGCGCCCTTGGCGGCTTTACCCCGCAGGGCTGCCATCCGGTCCATGATCTTCTGGCTCAGCCAGCTCGAATCCTGCATGGCGCCCTCGATCGCGGCGATCAGGTCGAGCTCGGTGCGCTTGCGGTCGCTGATGTCCTGAAACGCGGCGAGGATGCAGAACTGGCCGTTGATCGACACCGTCTCGGCCGACGCGATGCACGTCACCAGCGATCCGGTCCGCGTCTTGACCTGCAGCTCATAGCCGCGGAACGACCCGCTTTCGGAGACCTTCCTTTCAATCTCGCGCCGCGTGGCCGAGCTTTCGAACAGTTCGATTTCGGCGGGCTTGCGGCCTACCACGCTGTCGTGGCCCCAGTCGGTCAGCGCGAGGAAGGCGTGATTGACGTTGAGGATGCGATGCCCGTCCAGGCTGGTCAGCAGCATCGGCACCGGCGCGAAGCGGAACGCGGTGGCGAATCGCTCCTCGCTCTGGCGCAGCGCCATTTCGGCACGTCGGCGTGGCTCGAGATCGGCGAAGGTGAAGATCATGCACGGCTCGTTGTTGGGCATTTCCGCCGGGTGGCCGGCGAGCAGGACGAGCTTCGTGTCGCCATTGGGGAGCGGCAGGTCTGCTTCCATCTGCGGGATGATATCCCCTTCGGCAAGCCGGGCCTTTGCCTTGTCCTTCTCGGCCGCCTGGTCGAGGATGTCGAAATCGTAGAGCGAGCGGCCGACGATCTGGTCCCGCTCCCAGCCGGACAGGTCCAGGAACCCCTCGTTGACCCGCACGTAGCGCAGGTCCGCCAGCCGCACGATCACCGCCGGCGCGGGGTTCGCGTTGAACATGCTTTCGAAGCGTTCCTCCGCCTCGAACGCTTCGGTCGCGTCGCAGATGATCAGCACCAGGCAATCCGGCTGGCCCGCGCGATCGAGCACGAAACCGCGCTCCCGGTGCACCCAGTCGGGTTCCGCCTGGTGCGCCTGGCGGACATTTACCACGACATCGTGAAACGCCTCGCCGCGGCACAGCCGCGCGATCGGATAGGCGGCGGGGGGGACGGGTTGGCCGCTGCGCAGGCGCAGGTCGAACCGGTGTCGATATGCGTCGGCAGTACCGCCCAGCTCGGACAGGGCGGTACAGCCGTGCATCGAAAGCGCGGCGGCGTTCGCCCAGACGATCCGGCCGTCGGGCTCGATCAGGATCACGCCGTCGCTGAGGTCCTCGACGATGCGATGTAGCTGCTCCCGGTCGGGCTGTTCGTCGCGTGGTGCTGCGGTCGTGGTCATGCGGCTGGATCTTCCCTGTCAAACGGCCCGGCGGGCCGGCGCCGCGCGGACCGCGCCCGCGACGGTCGCGGCATGTCCGGCGTGGGCGTGCGGTTGGTCACGGTCGATCCGCGGGCCGTCCGAACCGGGGCGTCGCACGGCGTGCCCCATCCTAACGCGACGCTTCCTCAATTGTCGAAATACCGGCGCGATTGCGGCATGCGGCGCCGCTTTCTCGTGGCGAAGGCCCAGCAGGTCAGCCCCACGCCGAGTTGCAGCAGAACGACCAGCGCGATCATCAGGATGCTCGCAGCCACGGCCCCGCGCGCGAACGCCAGCGCGGCGAAGGTCGCCACCAGATAGCCCACGCAGGCAGCCAGCACCCGGTTGCGTCGCTGGGGCGTCGGGGCATCGAACGGTGCGACGATCGCCAGGCACGCGGCCGCCGCGAGCAACGCGACCGTGACGCCGATCCCGGCCTCCGACATGATGGCGATGATGATCGTTGCCAGCGTCAGGATCGACACGATGGCGGCGCAGAGGCGCAGTCGTAACATTATGATTCTCCTCGACCATCCTCGATTGGGCGGGGCCGCACCTCAAAGGATTCGGCGGCGGGGACGCGCGCCTGTATGAACGCGATGCTGGATCCGTCCAGCCGGACGGCGGTCAAGACGCCGGTCGCATAGGCGCCGGTGTCGATCCCGATCCGATTCGCCGTGACCACCGGTGCGTCCGAGTTCCAACTGTGACCGTGGACGACGACCTTTTCGAAGCGGTGGTCGGACCGCAGGAACTCCTTGCCGATCCACAGGCAATCCTCGTCCTCCTGGCGCGCGAGCGATACGCCGGGCCGCAGCCCGGCATGGACGAAGACGTAATCGCCGCACACGCGCCGGATCGGCAGGGCGCGCAGGAACTCGAGGTGCGACGCAGGCATCTGGTCCAGCAACTGATCGCGTAGCGCGACGCAGTCTTCCTCCAGCGTGTCGCTGTCCGATTCCGCAACCGCGACCCCGTACGACATCAGCGTCCGCGCGCCGTCGCGCCGCAGCCACGCGAGACTTTCACCAGGCTGTTCCAGGAAACCCAGCAGCATCTCCTCGTGGTTGCCACGCAGGAAAACGACATCGAGCGCGGGGTGGCGCGCAAGCCAGATCAGCGCGGTTAGGACATTCGATGTTTCCGGGCCACGGTCGACGTAATCCCCGCAAAAGACCAACAACGGAGGCGCTGCGCTCGCAAGCGTCGCAAGGTCCGCGACGATCGCCTCGAGCAACGCGGACAGCTGTCTATAGCAGCCGTGGATATCGCCAATCGCGAAAATGACCCGGCCGTCGGTCGACCGTGCGCGGGCCGCGGGGGACCCATGCGGCGATCGCAAGATCCGTACACCGCTCGCTGGCATTGCGGCGTCGATCGTCACTCACCGTTCCCCTGGCGCGCCCGATCGAGCTGATCGGCGAGCCGGTCATACCGCTGGATCGTCCCGTCCGGATCATCCTGCGCCAGGTCGCGCGCGCGCCGCCAGCGCTGGTTGATCTCGGTGAGTTGCCACGTCGGCACGCCGCCTTGCCGCGCCTGGCGATAGGCACGCCGAAGCCGCGCGTCGGCCGCCAGGACGTCCTGATAGATGCAGCGATCCTCGTTGCTTCCGGGTGGGCATCGGCCGGCGCTCGCGGCATCCTCCGCATCGGTGCGCGCGCGGAAAGACGGTGAAACGCGGTTGCCGGGCGCCGATGCCGCAGGCGTCGCGGAGCGGGTTCTGGTGGCGGCATAGGCCGGTCGTACGGCCGGTCTCGGCCGTGGCGAAACGGCTGCCGGCATTCTCGCGAGCGGCACCGATCCGGCGGCTGCAGCCGCGTTCGCCATGGTCACGTCCCCGCCGCCATTTTCTTGGGGCATCGGTGACGCATCGTCCGATCCGGTCGGCATATCGGACGGCATCGGCCGCGGTGGCGTGGGGGACGTCGGTACGACTGCCGCATAAGCCTTTGCCGGGGGCGTGGCGGCGGCCCTGGACGGGGGCGTTTGCGCATGGCGGACATAGCCGATCGCAAGCGCGGTCGTCGCGAGCAGCACGAGCGCGGGCGCCGCGAACGTCACGGCGCGTCCCCTCCGCCACCGGCGCGCAGGTACCGGGCGGTCCGTCAGCGGGATTGCCGGCACGCTTCGATCGTTCAGCGGCCGGAAAATCCGATCCATGTCGGCAGCCACGGATTTCGTGGGAGGATTGATCGCCATCGCCCTGTTCCTTGCCGCGCGACCCTTGCGGTGAACGCCTGTACTTCGGCTTAACCGGTATCAGGAACACGCCGGGGGCACCAAGGGTCCATTCGGGTGGGCAGCGCGCGCGGACGAGGATGCGAAGAACTTGCAACGCGCGACGGATGGTCGGGAACGCTCCCCGGACGACGCGCGGCTTTCCCTAGGTAGCGGATCGGCGGCCGGGTCCTACTGAACGAGCTCCACCCCATATGGCGGGAGCGCGAGCGTGCCGGCGTGGGACTGTTTCGACAATATGCCCCGCTTCGTGCCGGTGAACGATACGGTGACCGGAGCCTGTGTCGTATTGACGTAGAGCGTACGCCCATCGACGTCACGAGCGATGACACCGGCGGGGGTGTCGGGACCACGCTTGATCCCCAGCGCGGGATATAACGAGCGAACCAGCGGGCCGAGCAGTTCGGACTGCGGCGCGGTGGCGACGTAGATCGCCTGGCCTTTGCCGTAATGGTTGATCGTGATTGCAGGGCTCTTCTGCGGCGTATTGTCGAACGTCGCGAGCGGTGTCGCGGTGCTGGGCTCGAGGATTTCGTAATAGGGGTCGCTGCCGGTCAGCGTCTGGCCCTTGAACGAAACCTTCAGCGGTTGCTCGGACCGGTAAAAGGCGTTGGTCCGGACGCCGAACACATCGCCAAGGCGACCGGGCAGGGGCGTCTCGAACCATTTGCCGGTCTCATCGACCTTCGCCGAATAGCCGGTCATGATCACCGTTCCGCCATTCGCGACATATTTCCGCACGGCGGCGGCTGTCGGAGCGTCCATGACATAGGCGCTCGGCAGGATCGCGAGCTTGTATCTGGCGAGCGAATCGTGACCGAAATCGATCACCGCGGCGTCGATATTGTCCTCGAACAGCGGGCGATAGGCCGCCTGTTCGAACTTGCTGTAATCACCCTTGAAATATTCCTGCATCGTATTGGGGCCGGGGGGCGGGCTGGTCAGCCAATAGCTCTGGTACGTGAAGTTCACCGCCACTTGCGGCGGATCGTAGCGTGGGAAGCCGAGCGTCTTCAGCGTCTTGAACTCGCGCGCGAGCTGCGCGAACTCGTCGACCTTCCAGGATGGCCGGCCGTCATGATCGACCAGCCCGAACAGTGCCTGCTCCTCGCCACCGCTGTGCGAGTTGAAGGTCCAGGCGAGGAAACTCTGCGTATAATAGATCAGCCCGAAATAGGCCCACATCCGCGACCGGCCGGGCGTGCCGTAATAGCCGCCGCCGCCGGCGGTGAATTCGTTGAACCACATCGGTGTGTCATGGCCCGCGCGGTTGGACATCACGTCGAACGCGGCGCCGACCGGATCACCTGGATAGAAGCCCTGCGCGCCATAGGTCGAGATCTTGTCCCAGGCGCGCAGATAGTCGAATCCCTTGGATCCTGCGTTCGGCCAGAAGTTCGAGGCGACGGGCAAATTGGGGGCGAATTGCTTGCGCACCGCCTCCAGCTCCTCGAGCGCGCCGACCGTGTCGTCGGACCAGAAGCGGTGGAGGTCGAGATAGCGTTCGTTCGGGCCGGGGCCGCGTTCATAGGGCAGGTCGACCTGGTCCCAGCTGTTGATCCGGCGTGACCAGCGCTGCGTTGCCCAGGCCGTGTTGAGCGCCGCGATCGTACCGTAGCGGCGTTTCAGCCACGCGACGAAGCGCGTCCGATCGGCGGGCGAATAGGACATGTGTCCATTGCCGATCTCATTGTCATAGCCGAGCGCGATCACCGCCGGATTGTGCGCGTAGCGCGCCATCATCTTCTGCGCGAGGCGCGCCGCCAGGCGGCGATAGTCGGGGTCGCTGATATTGTCCCAATAGCGGCTCGCGGCGTTGAGGCGCACGCCGTCCTGGTTGACGATATCGACGCCGGGATAGTGTTTGTGCAGCCAGATCGGTGCGGGCTGCCCGGGAATGTCGACGATCACGCGGATCCCGGCGGCGTGCATCTGCGCGATCACGTCGTCGAACCACTTGAAGTCGAAGCGGCCCTCCTCCGGCTCGAACGAGTCCCACGACAAGTCCCCCATGCGCACCATCGTCATGCCGGCGCGCTTCATGATCGCAATGTCCTGGCGGATCTGTTCGGGGCTGCGATCGATCGGCTGATAGCAGGTGCCGACGAACAGCGTTCCCATGCCGGGCCAGTCGGGATGGCCGACCGCGCTCTGCGCGCGTGCCGACGGGGTGAACGCGTTCGGCACAAGGCCGCTGGAGAGCGCGAGCGCGAGCGCAATTCCGGCTAGGCGAGCAGGGCGACGATTCATGGCAGGTCCTTCGTATCGCGTATCGCGTATCGGGGGGTGGCGTCAGGCCCGGTGGATGCGGAAGACGCTGGCATGGCGGGTCGGCAGCCGCGCGGGGACGTCGATCGACAGCGCGCTGGCGGTCTGGCGGAAGGGCACCGGCCCGGCACCGAGCACGTCGACCCCGACCACGCGCCCCTGCGAATGCGCCGCGCCGCTGCGCAGCGCGGTGATCTCGGTGACGCCCCGTGGTTCCCCCAGCGTGATCGCGTAGAGCAGGTTGCCCTTGGTCGTGAAGCGGATGTCCCGCGGGGAATAGTCAGCCTTTTCCTTAAACATGCCCTCCGCGGCCTCGGTCGGCCCCTCGCCGAATTGCGTCCAGGGGCGCGTGCCGTGGATCGCCTCGCCATTCACGGCCATCCACGCGGCGAGGTCGCTCAACAGGCGGTCGGATTCGGGCGGCAGGGACCCGTCGGCGCGCAGGACGACGTTCAGCAGCATGTTGCCGTTCTTGCTGACGATGTCGGCGAGCATCGTGACGATCTCGTTCGACGTCTTGTACTTGACGTCGTCGCTGTAGAACCAGTCGCCGTTGGACGTGTCGGTCTGCCAGGGAAGCGGGTTGATCCCCTTGAGCACGCCGCGCTCGACGTCCTGCACCATGCCTTCCTTGAAAAACTCTCCGGTGCCGGAATCCTTGCAGTTGTACACCGCTTCCAGCTGCCCGGTCCGCGCGATGCTGCTGTTGTACAGGTGCGCGACCAGGCTGCGGCCGACCGCGCCGAATGGTAATCCGCCATCGGAATAGAGCAGATCGGGCTGATACCCGTCGACCAGGTCGCGGATCCGCCTGAGCCACAACTGATGATACGCGGGGTTGGTGGTGTACCAGCTCGCCTTGGTGTCGATGAACGGCTCGGTGCGATTGTCGTGATACAGATCGGCATAGGCCGGATTGGCGCCGTCATAGGGAATGCCGAGCTTCGGCCAGAACTGGTCATACAGATGATTGGGATACCACCAATTGTGGCTCGCGCCGAGGTGTTCGGAAACGCCGAAGCGAAGGCCCTGCCGCTTCGCGGCGGTTTGCCAGGCGCCGACGACGTCGCGCTTCGGCCCCATTGCGGCCGCGTTCCAGCGGTTGTGCTTCGACGCCCACAAGTCGAAATTGTCGTGGTGGACGCCCATCGACACGAAGTATTTCGCGCCGGCGCTGGCGTAGCGCGCCATCAGCGCTTCGGGATCCCAGCGCTCGGCCCGCCATAGCGGGATGATGTCCTTATACCCTCTTTCCGAGGGATGACCGTAGGTCTTGAGATGATGGTCGTAATGCGGGTGGCCCGGGACGTACATCCAGCGCGCGTACCAGTCGCCGCGGCCCGGAACGGCCTGCGGCCCCCAATGCGCCCAGATCCCGAACTTCGCATCCTTGAACCATTCGGGCGTGCTGTACGTCGCGAGCGATGCATGCGTCGCATTGAACCGGCCGTTGGCAATCGCCCCGGGCGCCATTGCGCGCGGTGCGGCCAGCGCGGGCGCGGCGCGGCCTAGCGCACCGGCGCCGAGGGCGGCGAGCGGTCCGCACAGGATCTCGCGCTTGCTAAAGGTCGTCATCTCTCTCTCCCGCGGATGGACGTGCCATCCAGTTGGATCGCCCGAGCGGCCGTTGCCGCCCGGTTTTTCCCCCGCGCCGTCGCGGCGTTGCCACGCGCAGCCGCAGCAACCCACGGAACGCCACGTTGCGACCCTGTCGGCGCAGCTCCGTCATTCCATTCCCGGTCCATGCTCGCAACGGAGCCCAGGAACGCTTTCATGGGTGCAATATAACTCTCTTGGATGCAAGCCACGACCTGTCGAAAACACGCTTGGGATAGCACTTATAAATTCCTGTTTTCATATGTGATGATGTGCGGTATGCAGCTCGCGAGCCCGGACAGGGACATGGGGAGGGGATCGATGAGGGATACGATACGCATTCTTGCTGGGGTTTCGGGGCTGGCCGTCAGCATCTGCAGCATGTCGACGCTTGCCCAGGCGCAGGCCCAGGCGGCGCCCGATCCGCAGCCGAGCGGAACCGTGACGACCGCCGCCGCGCCCGCGGGGCAGGCCGACGATGCTTCCGCGCCGGTCGATATCGTCGTGACCGGGTTGCGCGGCAGCCTCGCCTCCGCGCAGGCGATCAAGCAGAATTCCGAGCAGATCATTGATTCGATCACGGCCCAGGACATCGGCAAGTTTCCCGACAGCAACGTCGCAGAGGCGTTGCAGCGAATCCCCGGAATCCAGATCCAGCGCAATCTCGGCGAAGGCAGCGCCGTCGCGATCCGCGGGCTGAGCGAAGTCCGCACCGAACTCAACGGCCACGATATCTTCTCGGCCAATGGCGGCGTCGGGCTGTCGTTCGAGGATGTCGGCCCGGACTTGCTGTCGCGCCTCGACGTCTACAAGAACCCCTCGGCCGAGATGATCGAAGGGTCGCTCGGCGGCACGATCGATCTGCGCACGCGCATGCCGTTCGATGCGTCGGGCCAGATCGTCTCGGCGACCGGATCGGCGACGCGCTACGATCTCGCCAAGAAGAACGGCTACGGCTTCTCGGCCTTGTACAGCAATCGCTGGCATACCGGCATCGGGGAGATCGGCTTCCTGTTGAACGGGTCGTTCCAGACCACGTCGTTCCGGCAGGATCTCGATCAGGTCGAGCCGTACATCTACCATGGGCCGAACCCCAGCCCCGACAGCTCGCCGCAGCAATCCTCGGCGGTGCCGGGCTATCTCAACCAGGATATCCAGGTGCAGCAGGGCGGCGGCTTCAACGTCGCGCAGGGCGATCGGCGGCGGATCAGCGGGTCGGCCGTCCTGCAATGGCGACCGGCCAGCAATCTCGACATCTACGCGCAGGTACTGACCAGCGACTATCGGTTCCGCGATACCGGCGTGTCGTATTTCGCGACCGACCAGGGTGCCGCTCCGACCGGGACGTACACCGTCGTGAACGGTGTCGCGACGTCGGGCTCGCTGGCCAATCCAGGCGGATCGTCGGTTACCTACGGGTCGACCCGCAAGACGCGCACCACTGATTACAGCACGGGCGCCAAATGGGCGATCACCCGGCGGCTGCATCTGGGCGTCGATTATCAGCACATCGACGCCAAGGTCGATCAGGATTCGCTCAACCTGACGATCAACCCCTACACCAGCACCAACGGGGTCGCCGGGGTGTTCAACGCGACCTACAATTATACGTTCGACAATCGGGGTGCCTTTCCCACGCAGCTCGCGACGGACCCGGCGACCGGCAAGGCCTCGACCTTCTTCGCCGACCCGGCGAACTACGGCTTCACCGCGGTTCAGCCCGATCGCACCAGGAACACCGCCACGGGCGACAGCGTCCGTGCCGACCTGACCTGGGACTTCGACGACGGCGGGTTCCTGCACAGCCTGACCGCCGGCGCGCGCTACAGCGGCAAGACCGCGATCAATCGCGACACCAACATCAACAACTGGCAGACGATCGGCGGGACTTGCGCCAACTGGTCGAGCGCGGCCAATTGCCATCCCGTGTCGGCGCATCCCGAATTCGTCGAGAACAATCCCGGCCAGGCAACGCTGTTCCGCGGTGCCGGCACGAGCTCGGTGTTCGGGCCGATCCTGCAATGGAACCTGTACGACGCGCAGCATCCCGAGTCGGCATTCGCACATATCAAGCAGATCAGCGGCCAGACCATCGGCTTCGGATCGCTGGATGATCCGACGCAATCGACGACCAGCACCGTGAAGGAGGACGACTACGCGGCGTATTTCCGTGCGGCGTTCGGAACGACGCTCGCGGGGGTCGATTTCGACGGCAATGCCGGTTTGCGCTATGTGCGCACGAGCGAGAGCGGCCAGGGCTTCCAGGTGCTGAGCTATCGCACGGCAGGCGGGGCGACCCCGACCAGCACGTCGATCGTAGCGCCCTATAGCGGCGGCCGGGAATACGCTTTCTGGCTGCCGAGCCTCAACGTGCGTTTCCATGTCGCGCCCAAGCTGCAGGCACGGCTGGCTTTCTCGAAGAACATCTTCCGTCCGACCTTTAACCAGCTCAACCCCAGCTTTACGCTGTCGCAGACCTACAACGCTTCGGATGCGACGCCGCTGACGGTGAACTCCAATCAACCCTACAATGCGACGACCAACCCCTATCAGGGAACCGGGTCGGTATCAGGCAATCCCAACCTGAAACCGGAACAGGTCACGTCGTTCGATGCGTCGCTCGAATGGTATTTCCAGAAGGACGGCTATATTTCGCTGACGGGGTTCAAGAAGAACCTGCGCAACGTCATTGCCAACACCAACTACCTGCAAACGCAGACGATCCCCAGCGTGGGGGCCGTGCAGTTCAACGTATCGTCGGTGGCGAACATCGCGACGGGGTATGTCCAGGGCTTTGAAATCGCCGGTCAGAAGTTCTTCGATTTCCTGCCGGGTGCCTTGTCCGGGTTCGGTGTCTCGGCGAACTATACGCTGGCCGATAGCGCCACCTCCGCCGAGCTGCTCGGCAAGTCGATCCCCCTGATCAACCTGTCGCGCAACAGCTACAACCTCATCGCGCTGTACGACAAATACGGGATCAACGCCCGCGTGGCCTATAACTGGCGCGACAAGTTCCTCGATTCGATCAGCGAGAACGGCGCCGCGAACATCCCGATCTACTTCAAATCTTATGGGTCGCTCGATGCGTCGATCAGTTATGATTTCTCGAAGCGGATATCGCTGACGCTCGACGGTCAGAACCTCACGGACACCGTCAACTACAGTTACCAGGGCCAGCCGCAATATCTGCGCAACTACCAGATCAACGATCGGCGCGTATCGGTCCGGTTGCGTGTCGGGCTGTAATGCGCTTGCTAGATCGATCAACGATCCGGCATTCTCCTTCCTTCGGCGGCCACGGGATCCGTGGCCGCCAAGGTTTTTGGCGGTGTGCGCGTGATTTCGTTTAGACCGGGGCGAACGGAACAGGGCGGCCGATGCGACACCAACCGGTAAAGCGCGTGTTGATCGTGGGCGGCGGCACTGCCGGCTGGATGGCGGCGGCGGTGCTCGCCAAGAGCTTTCCGGCCGAGGCGCTGGCGGTGACGGTCGTCGAGTCCGCCGAGATCGGCACGGTCGGCGTCGGCGAGGCGACGATCCCGCCGATCCTGCAACTCAACGCGCTGTTGGGGCTAGACGAGGACGAACTCGTCCGGCGCACGCAGGCGACCTATAAGCTCGGGATCGAATTCCGCGATTGGGGGGCGCTCGGGGAGCGCTACTTTCATCCCTTTGGCAGTTATGGCGCCGATCTCGGCGGGGTCGCCTTCCATCATCACTGGCTGCGCACCGGCGCGGGCGCGCTCCCCGACTATTCGATGTGCACGCTTGCCGCCTATGCGGGCAAGTTCGGCCGTCCGAGCGATGACCCCCGCAACGTCTTGTCGCGAATGTCCTACGCGCTCCACTTCGACGCCGTGCTGTATGCGGGTGTCTTGCGCGAACTCGCCATCGCCAATGGCGCGACGTCGGTGGAGGGGCGGATCGTCGATGTGACGCTCGACGGCGAAAGCGGCTTCGTCGATCGCGTCCAGCTCGCCGATGGCCAGAGCCTCGCGGCGGATCTCTACATCGACTGCTCGGGTTTCCGTGGACTGTTGATCGAGCAGGCGCTCGGGACCGGTTACCTCGACTGGTCGCACTGGTTGCCGATGAACCGCGCGCTTGCCGTGCCGACCGCGGTCACAGGCGCTCCGCTGCCCTATACCCGATCGCACGCCGGGAGCGCAGGGTGGCGCTGGCGCATTCCGCTGCAGCACCGGGTCGGCAACGGCCACGTCTATTGCAGCGAGTTCATCGACGACGATGCCGCCGAAGCGCAATTGCGCGCGGGTCTCGATGCCGCGCCCCTCGCGGAACCCCGCAAGCTGCAATTCACGACGGGGCGCCGCCGGCTGTCCTGGAACAAGAACGTCGTCGCGCTCGGGCTGGCCGCGGGCTTCATCGAGCCGCTCGAATCGACCAGTATCCACCTGATCCAGCGCGGCATCGTCACGCTGATGTCGCTCTTTCCGGGCAACGGCTTCGCGCAGCCGGAGATCGACCTCTACAACCGCCTGATGCAGACCGAGGTCGAGGCGGTGCGCGATTTCGTCATCCTGCATTACAAGCAGACGCGCCGCGACGACACGCCGTTCTGGCGCCACACGCGCGCCATGGCGATCCCCGACAGCCTGGCGGAGCGGATGGCGGTGTTCGCCAATCTGGGCCGGGTCCTGCTCGATCCGGGCGAGCTGTTCCGCGATACGAGCTGGCTCTCGGTGATGCTTGGCCAAGGCCTCGTCCCGCGCGGGCATGACCCGCTCGCGGACGCATGGCCCGAGGCACACGTCCGCGCGCAGCTGGAGCGCATGCGCACGGTGATACGCCAGGGCGTGTCGGTGTTGCCAACCCATCGCGATTTTCTCAGCGGCGTTCGCGTCGCGCCAATGGGCCGGGAGCCGAAGCCATGACGCAGATAACGCGCCGACTGCTGGTGGGTGGTGGACTGGCGCTACCGACGGTCGCTTCGCTATCGCCACCCGGGCGTGCCGCCGCGCAGCCCGACGGCAGCGCGCCGCGCGTCGCGGACAGTCCCGCAGCGCTGGCGCCGCGGGAGCGGATTCGGTTCGATCGCGATTGGCGCTTTGCGCTCGGCCACGGGAGCGACCCGTCGAAGGATTTCGATTTCGGTATCGGTCAGGCCGATTTCTCGAAGACCGGGATCATCAAGATCGCGACGGCGGCGTTCGATGACAAGGCGTGGCGATCGCTCGATTTGCCACACGACTGGGCGGTCGAGCTGCCGTTCGTGCAGGACGACACAGGCGCGGGGGATTCGCAATTGCGCTCGCATGGCTATCGCCCGCTCGGGCGGCGCTATCCGGCGACCAGCGTCGGCTGGTATCGGCGCAGCTTCAATATTCCCAAAAGCGATCTCGGGCGGCGCATCACGATCGAATTCGACGGTGCGATGCGCGACGTGCTGGTGTTCGTCAACGGCTGCTTCATCGGTCGCAACGACAATGGATACGCGCCGTTCCGTTTCGATTGCACCGACTTCCTCGAGTATGGCGGGACGAACGTCATCGCGGTTCGCGTCGATGCGAGTTTCGGCGACGGCTGGTTCTACGAAGGCGCGGGCCTGTATCGCCACGTCTGGCTGAGCAAGACCGACCCGGTCCATTTCGGCGCGTGGGAGACCGTCGTGCGGGCCGTACCCGGGGCGGGCGGAGCGATGCTCGACCTCGTCACCACCGTCGAGAATATGGCGCGCATCCCCGCCGATGCTGCGCTGGACTGGACGATCGTCGACGCCCGCGGTGTCGTGGTCGCGCGGGCAACGGCGCCGGTCCAGACGATCGCGCCAGCGGGATCGGCTATGTACCGCACCAGCGCGCGCGTGACGAACCCGGCCTTATGGTCGCTGGACACGCCCAATCTCTATACCGCGGTGGTAAAGGTCGTCGCGAACGGCACGGTCCGCGATTCCGAGACAGTCAGCTTCGGCATTCGCAGCGCGCGCTTCGACGCCGATCGCGGCTTCTTCCTCAACGACACGCCGATCAAGATCCAGGGGACGTGCAACCATCAGGATCATGCCGGCGTCGGCGCGGCCTTGCCCGATCGTCTGCAGACGTTTCGGCTGGGCGTGCTCAAGGGCATGGGCTGCAACGCCGTCCGCACGTCGCACAACATGCCGACGCCCGAATGGGTCGAGGCGTGCGACCGGATGGGGGTGATGATGCTGTGCGAGACGCGCCAGATGAGCTCGAACCCGAGCGGGATGGCCGAGCTGGAGCGGATGGTGAAGCGGTTTCGCAATTCGCCGTCGATCATCGGCTGGTCGATCGGCAACGAGGAATTTCTGCTCCAGCAGGGCGCGCTGGCGCCGCAGGGGACGCGGATCGCGCAGGCGATGGTCGATCGCTGCCATGCGCTCGATCCGACCCGGCCCGTCACGGCGGCGGTCAACTGGAACAACGAGGCAGGGCCATCCGAACCGCTCGACATCGTCGGATTCAACTACCACCCGGAATTTCCGGAGCCGTTCCACAAGGCGCATCCGGCTCGGCCGATCTACGGATCGGAAACGTCGAGCGCGATTGCTACGCGCGGCGAATATCGCACCGATGCCGCGCGACACACCATGAGTTCGTATGACGGTGTCGTCGGTTGGGGCACGACGCCCGAGCAGTGGTGGAGCCAGTATGGCGCGCATGACTGGCTCGCTGGCGGATTCGCCTGGACCGGGTTCGATTATCGCGGCGAACCCACACCTTATGCCTGGCCATCCAACAGCTCGCAATTCGGGATCGTCGACCTGTGTGGTTTCCCGAAGGACTATTATTACTATTACAAGGCCTGGTGGAGCACCGCGCCAAGCCTGCATCTCTTCCCACACTGGAACTGGGCCGGGCAGGAGGGGAAGCCGGTTTCGGTCTGGGTCTATTCCAACCTGGACGACATCGAGCTGTTGCTGAACGGGCAGAGCCTCGGTCGCAAGCCGATGCCGCGCCTCAAACATGTCGCGTGGCAAGTGCCGTATGTCCCCGGCGTGATCGAGGCGACCGGCCGGCGCAACGGCCAGGTCGTGTTGCGCGAACGTCGCGAAACGACCGGCCCGGGGCGCCGCCTCCGCCTGGCCGCCGACCGTATGACGATTGCGGCGGACGGGCGCGATGTCGCGGTGCTGACGGTCGAGCTGCTGGATGCCCGTGGGCGCCCGGTGCCGACCGCAAACGACGCGTTGCGGTTCCGCGTGACCGGGGCAGGCAAGCTCCTTGGCGTCGGCAACGGCAATCCCAACAGCCTGGAAAGCGATACCGCGCCGCAACGCGCCTTGTTCAACGGCCTTGCGCAGTTGATCGTGCAATCGACCGGTCGCCCGGGTGCGATCATGGTCGACGCGGTCGCCGCCAGCGGGCAAGGGAGTCCGGTCCTGCCCGCATCGGTAAGGCTGACCGCTGCCCAGGCGCCTACGTCATAACGCGCCGAACGCGCAGCAGAACTACGGGAGTTGGTACTATGCGACGGATCGCTTTGTATGGAGGCGGCGCTGTCGCGGCCGCGACCCTGGTAGCGCTACCGGCGTTCGCCGCGCCGCAGCGCGTGGTCACGGTGGACCTTGCGCAGGCAGAGGGGCCGGTCGACCGCTTCTACGACCTGTCGGTCGGCTCGGATTATCCCGGCACCTTGATGCGCGCGGACAGCCAGGCACAGCTCAAGATCGCGACCGACGAGCTCGGCTTTCGCTACCTGCGTTTCCACGCGATCTTCCACGACGTGCTCAAGACGGTCCGGATCGAGAACGGGCGAACGGTGTACGACTGGAGCGGGATCGATCGGCTGTATGACGACATGCTGCGGCGGCACATCCGGCCGTTCGTCGAGCTCGGCTTTACCCCGCAGGCGCTCAAGACGTCGGACGCATCGATCTTCTACTGGAAGGGCAACACCTCGCACCCGCGGCTCGACGGCTGGGCGGCGCTGATCGATGCCTTCGCGCGCCACCTGCAGCAGCGCTACGGTGCGGCCGAGGTGCGGAGCTGGTATTTCGAGGTGTGGAACGAGCCCAATCTCGACGGCTTCTGGGAGAAGGCCGACAAGCAGGCGTACTTCGCGCTTTACGACGTCACCGCACGTGCGCTGAAGACGGTCGATCCGGCGCTGCGCGTCGGCGGGCCGTCGACCGCCGGTGCGGCGTGGGTCCCCGAATTTCTCGACCATGTCGCCAAGAGCGGCGCGCCGGTCGATTTCGTCACGACGCATACCTATGGCGTCGAGGGCGGCTTCCTCGACGAGCAGGGCAAGAGCGACACCAAGCTGTCGCCCGCGCCCGATGCAATCATCGCCGACGTGCGCAAGGTCCGCGCCGAGATCGCCGCCTCGCGCTTCCCGACGCTCCCGCTCTATTTCACCGAGTGGAGCACCAGCTACACCCCGCGCGACCCGGTCCACGACAGCTATGTCAGCGCGCCCTACATCCTCAGCAAGTTGAAGGCGGTGCAGGGCAGCGTCCAAGGGATGAGCTATTGGACCTATAGCGATCTGTTCGAGGAACCGGGGCCACCGACCGCGCCGTTTCAGGGTGGCTTCGGCCTGATGAACCCGCAGGGCATCCGCAAGCCGGCCTGGTTCGCGTACAAATATCTCAACGCATTGCGCGGCAAGGCCGTGCCGACGGTCGATGCCCACAGTTGGGCGGCGAGCGAGGGGCGGCGCACCAGCGTCGTCCTGTGGGATTGGCACCAGCCCGACCAGAAGGTCAGCAACCACCCGTTCTACACCAGATTGGTGCCGGCGACGCCGCAGACGCCGGCGGCGGTGCAGTTCGCCGGCCTCGCGCCCGGCAGCTATCGGTTGCGGACCTATCGCACCGGCTATCGTCACAACGACGCTTATTCGGCCTATATCGACATGGGCCTCCCGAAGGCGCTCACCGCGGCGCAGATCGCGCGATTGCAGGCGCTGACGCTGGACCAGCCCGAGCAGGACCGTGTCGTGCGGATCGGCGCGGGCGGACGCTATGCCGCCACAGTGCCGCTCGCCACCAACGACGTGGTGTTGATGACGCTCGAGCCCACCCCGCGGCGCTGAGCCGGCCTGGCGCGACCGACCTTAGAGATATGTGGAGAATCCCGATGAACACCCCCCGCCCTGGCCGGACCATGCGGCACCGACGCGCCGCGATGGCGTCGTTGCTGTCCGCCGGATTGCTCCTTTCAGGCGGCACCGCTTCGGCACAGGCTTCGCACGAGCTGCCGCGGATCGAGAGCCGCAACGGGCATCACGCGTTGATCGTCGATGGCGCTCCCTTCTTCATGCTCGGTGCGCAGGTCAATAATTCGAGCAACTATCCGGCGCCGCTCGCCACGGCCTGGCCGGTGCTCGATCGGCTCGGCGCCAATACCGTAGAGGTGCCGGTCGCCTGGGAGCAGGTCGAGGCTCGCGAGGGCTCGTTCGATTTCAGCTTCCTGCAGACCTTGCTCGACCAGGCCCGCGCCCACGACAAGCGCGTCGTTCTGCTGTGGTTCGGGACGTGGAAGAACACGTCTTTCTCCTACACGCCCGACTGGGTGAAGCTCGACAATCGCCGCTTCCCGCGCATGAAGACCAAGGACGGCAAGGATCACGGCGTGCTCAGCGCGCACGGTGCGGCGACGCTGGCGGCGGACAAGCGGGCGTTCGTCCAGCTGATGACCTATCTGCGCGATCACGATCCGCAGAACACCGTCATCATGGTGCAGGTCGAGAATGAGACCGGCAGCTACAAGAACCCGCGCGATTTCTCCGCGACCGCCGATGCGCTGTTCGCCAAGCCGATTCCGACCGGCCTGGCGCAACGACTGCACAAGTCGGGCACCTGGAGCGCGGCGTTCGGCGCGCAGGCCGACCGGGCGTTCAACACCTGGTATGTCGGCAGCTATGTCAACGCGATCGCGGCAGCGGGCAAGGCGATCAAGGCGCTGCCGATGTACGTCAACGCCTCGCTATCGGGACCGTCCAACGTTCCGGACCCATACGGCGTGGCCAGCGGCGGTCCCCAGCAGGACGTGCTCGACATCTGGAAGGCGGCTGCGCCCGCGATCGATCTGCAGGCGCCCGATATCTATGACAAGACCAGCGCCAATGTGATCAAATATCTCGATCAATATTCCCGTGCCGACAATCCGCTGATGGTGCCCGAGATGGGCAACACGCGCGATTTCGCGCGGTTCTTCTGGCCAGCGCTCGGTCGGGGGGCGATCGGCTTCGCGCCGTTCGGCATGGATGATACCGGCTATGCCAACTATCCGCTCGGCGCGGCCGATCTTTCGGCCACCACGGTGGGCGCGTTCGCGCTGCCGTACGCCGCGGTCGGGTCGATGATGCGCGACTGGGCGCGCATCGCCTATGAAAAGCCGACCTGGGGCGCCGCAAAGCCCGACGATGGTGCCGTCCAATCCACGCGCATGGGGGACTGGACGATCACCGCGACCTGGGGCGAATGGCAGTTCGGCATGAAGGACTGGGAATGGCTTAAGAGCGACCAGGCGCCGTGGGGCAAGGAGCCGGTCGGCGGAGTCGCGGTCGCGCAATTGTCGGCGAACGAATTCCTCGTGATGGGCGACCACGTTCGCGTCTCGCTTGCCGGGGCGCCGGGCACCGGTCCCAATGGGATTGTCGTCCGCGTCGAGGAAGGCACGTTCGACAACGGCAAATGGCGGATGCGCCGGGTGTGGAACGGTGACCAAACCGACTATGGGCTCAATTTCGTCAGCCATCCGCAGGTCTTGAAGGTGACGATGGGCCACTATCGCTAAACCGCGACGGCTGACGATAGCGGCGGTATCCGGGCGGGCGCGGCCGTGGAAGAGATTGGCGCGCCCGGAGGGAGTCGAACCCCCGACCGAGGAGGTAGAAGCTCCTTGCTCTATCCAACTGAGCTACGGGCGCGCACTGGCTTCGCCTGTAGCGTGGATTGCGCGGCTGCGAAACGGTCTTCATACCGGGCGTGCGGAGGAATGGGGACCGATGAACGCACCGAAGAGCATCACTGCGCGCGAACTCGGCGACCGTGCGTTCCGCTATTATGATTTCGTGATGGTCGCCTTCGTCGTGATCCTGCTGCTCTCCAACGTGGTGGGCGCGGGCAAGCGATCGGTCGTCGACCTGCCGTGGATCGGGCCGTGGCCCTTTGGCGCGGGCATCCTGTTCTTCCCGGTCAGCTATGTGATCGGCGACGTGCTGACCGAGGTTTATGGCTACGCCCGCGCGCGTCGCTGCGTCTGGGCCGGGTTCGGCGCGCTGATCTTCCTGGCGCTGATGGAGCAGATCGTCGTCGCATTGCCGTCGGCGTCGGGCTGGAGCGGGCAGGGCGCCTATGAATATGTCTTCGGTCGATCGATCTTCGTGGACCCGGCGGCCGCGACCGGGCTGCGCATCATCGTCGCGTCGGTCATCGCCTTCTGGGTCGGCGAGATCGCGAACAGCTTCGTGCTGGCGAAGCTCAAGATCCTGACGGCGGGACGGATGCTGTGGACCCGCACGATCGGTAGCACGATCGTCGCGCAGGGGTTCGACAGTCTGATCTTCTATCCGCTTGCCTTCGCCGGCGCGCCCGACTGGCCGTTTCACGACATGCTGCTGGTGATGCTCAGCCAGTTCCTGCTCAAAGTGTCGTGGGAAGTGCTGTTGACCCCCTTCACGTATCTGGTGGTCGGCTTCCTCAAGCGGCGCGAGGGGATCGACGTGTACGATCGGGGCACGGATTTCTCGCCGTTCAAGGCTTCGGTCTAGCCGGCTGCGGGCCTGCTCGGCTGCGTCCCGCATCCCGAAGGGAGCCCGCGCAAGGGGCTACGGCAGGCTCCCTGCCGTATAAGACGCACATCTTAACCATTAACGATTGCCAAGCCCGTCGCGCCCGAGCTTGTTATCGCCACCCCAATATTACGGAGAGACGAGTATATGCATCCGAATTTTCCAAAGGCTACAGTCGTCGCGATGATCCTGGTCGGATCGATCGGTGTTAGCGGTTGTGCCACCAAAGGGTACGTCAACCGGGAGATCGCCACCGTGAACTCGCGCATCGACGGGATCGACGGTCGCGTGCGTACGGTCGAGGGTACGTCCGGCCAGGCGCTCAGCCAGGCACAGGCCGCGGCAGGCCAGGCGCAGCAGAATGCGCAGCGGATCGACCAGATCAACGGCCGGGTCGATGGCCTCGACCAGCAGATGCAGCAGCAGATGCAGCGGCGCCAGCGCAAGCCGCGCGGTTGAGCCGATGATCGCAACGCTCCTGCAGTAACCGGTCGCTTCGTCGGGCACGCCAGTCGCGTGTCATGAAGGCGGCCGGATCGTTGCGCGCGTTGCGAGCGTCGCGGTCGGGGCGATACGGACGCCGATGCCGGAGACGGCATCGACGTCCGTATCGTGATGTCTGGCGGGGCTAGGACCTGCGGTCACCCGGGCCGTCTCGTCGCCCGCGCGCAGGGTGGCGCATTCGGCCTTTGCCGCCGCGGATGACGGCGGCCCGCTGTCGCCATGGGCGCCGTCCTGCTAGGAAGCGACGCTTCGACGAGGCGAAGGAACGATGATGATGTTGCTTGTACTGGCGCTGGCCGCGTCTTCACCGCCGCCGGTGGTGGTCAGTTCCCTGCAAACCGCCGACCTTGCGGAGCGTTGCAAGGGCAAGGACGCCGATCCGGCCGCGACGTTCTGCACCGGCTACATTCTCGGCGCATTCGACGCGCTGTCGCTGTCGCACCAAATCTGTCCGTCGCCAACCCGCGCGTCGACGATCCGGGCCGTCGCGGTGGCGCGCAAGTACCTGCGGACCCATCGCGAGGTCTGGGATAGTGCACCGACCTTCGTGGTCCGGACGGCGCTGAAGGCGGAATTCCCCTGCAAGCGCAAATGAACCCGGCCAGCGTCGGAGCGGCAGTTCCGACGTTGACCGGTTATGCGCCGACGGTTTCCAGCAGGCCTTCGAACATCCGCCGACCCTCGGCGCCACCGTGCGCAGCACCGTCGATGCGACGTTCCGGATGTGGCATCAATCCCATCACGTTGCCCGCCGCGTTCAGGACGCCCGCAATGTTCCGCGCGGAACCGTTGACCGGCTCGGCATAGCGCAGGGCAACCCGGCCTTCGCCTTCGAGACGATCGAGCGTTTCGGCATTGGCCGAATAATTGCCGTCGTGGTGCGCCACCGGGATGATGATCCGCTCGCCCGCGGCATAGCGGCTGGTGAAGCCGCTCTGCGCGTTTTCGACCGTCAGTGGGACTTCGCGGCAGACGAAATCGAGGCCCGCATTGCGCATCAGGGCGCCGGGCAGCAAACCGGCCTCGGTCAGCACCTGGAAGCCGTTGCAAATGCCCAGCACGGACACGCCGCGCTCGGCGGCTGCGGTCACCGCCTGCATGATCGGCGACCGCGCGCCGATCGCGCCGGAGCGCAGATAGTCGCCGTACGAAAAGCCGCCCGGCAGCGCGACCAGGTCGATTCCGTCGGGGAGCGCGGTGTCGCCATGCCACACCATGGTCGGCGCGGTCCCGCTCACCTCGCGCAAGGCAACCGCGACGTCGCGGTCGCAGTTGGAGCCCGGAAAGACGATGACCGCGGTCTTCATGCGCGCTCTACCCGGTAATTCTCGATCACCGTATTGGCGAGGAGCTTGCGGCACATCGCGTCGATCTGCGCGTCCTCGACGCTGTCCTCGACCTCGAGCTCGATCAGCTTGCCGGCGCGGACGTCGTTGACGCCCTCGAACCCCAGGCCACCGAGTGCCTTGTGGATCGCGCGACCCTGCGGATCGAGCACGCCGGGCTTCAGCGTGACGAAGATGCGGAGCTTCATAGATATGTCCTGCTGCGACGGTAGGGGATGCGGGTCGCTATGCTCGCCCGCGGCGCGGGTCGCAAGGGGGTGGATGCGCGGGGATCGCGTGTCGCGCACCCTCAATGCCACTTCCCCGGCGAAGGCCGGGGCCCAGTCGGGGGCGGGTTATGGCGGGCGCTGTACCCGTTACCAGAACCTGTCCGCCTGGGCCCCGGCCTCCGCCGGGGAAGAAAGACGGAGCAAGTCAGCCCTATGGCTTACTTGCCCTTGTTGAGCCGGTGCTGTTCCATGTCGAGCACCGCGCCATCGGCTTCCTCGGGCAGCAACCCGAGCCGCCGCGCGACCTCCTGATAAGCCTCGACTTCGCCGCCGAGATCGCGCCGGAAACGATCCTTGTCGAGCTTCTCGTTGGTGGTCATGTCCCACAGACGGCAGCCGTCGGGGCTGATCTCGTCGGCGAGGATCACGCGGGGATAGTCATTGTCCCATACGCGCCCGAATTCGAGCTTGAAGTCGATCAGGCGGATGCCGATCCCGGCGAACAGGCCGCACAGGAAGTCGTTCACGCGAATCGCCAGGTCGGCGATGTCGGCCATCTCTTCTTGGCCGGCCCAGCCGAACGCGGCGATATGCTCGTCGGTAATCATCGGATCGCCGAGTGCATCGTCCTTGTAATAATATTCGATGATCGTGCGCGGCAGCTGCGTGCCTTCTTCGATCCCGAGGCGAGTCGAGATCGAGCCCGCAGCGACGTTGCGCACGACGACTTCGATCGGGATGATCTCGACCTGGCGAATCAGCTGCTCGCGCATGTTGAGGCGGCGGATGAAGTGCGTCGGCACGCCGATCGCGCCGAGCAGCGTGAAGATGTGCTCGGAAATCCGGTTGTTGAGCACGCCCTTGCCGCTGATCGTGCCCTTTTTCTGGGCGTTGAAAGCGGTGGCGTCATCCTTGAAATACTGGATCAGCGTACCCGGCTCAGGACCCTCGTACAGGATCTTGGCCTTGCCCTCGTAGATCTGGCGGCGGCGTGCCATATGTGCGCTAACCCTTGGAAATGAGCGGCCCCGGCAACGCGGATCACGCGGGCCGGGGCGGGAAGACCACGCCTATACCGGATCGATGCCGGGGGTGCAATCGATCGCTTGGCCGCTCAGGTCACGGTGTTGCGCTGCTGGAAGTCCGGGTCGCGGTATGCGCCGGAGGAAAGGATGTCGCCGAGGATCTCGCCGGCACGGACCACGTCCTCGAAACCCAGGTACAACGGCGTCAGTCCGAAGCGGAGGATGTCGGGATCGCGGAAATCGCCGATTACGCCGCGCGCGATCAGCGCCTGACAGAGCGCATAGGCGTCCGGGTGCCGGAACGAAATATGGCTGCCGCGGCGGGCCGGGTCGGCAGGGCTGACGCACGCGAGGCCGAGCTTGCCGCCAATGTCCGCCAACACATCGAACAATGCGGCGCTCTTCTGCGCGACCTGCTGCTGGTCGATACCGTGCCACACGTCGAGCCCCGCCTCGAGCGCGGCGAGCCCGAGCATCGGCGGCGTGCCGGCAAGCCAGCGCGTCATGCCGGGAGCCGGGGCATAGGCGTCGGCGAAGCCGAACGGTGCTGCGTGGCCCATCCAGCCGGACAGCGGACTGGCGA
Organism: Sphingomonas sp. TREG-RG-20F-R18-01; assembly: GCF_022662475.1. Classification (GTDB taxonomy): domain Bacteria; phylum Pseudomonadota; class Alphaproteobacteria; order Sphingomonadales; family Sphingomonadaceae; genus Sphingomonas. The sequence continues at coordinate 787,305 of NZ_JAKNQQ010000001.1, read as the reverse complement.
GCGTGTCCTGCAAGCGCCGCGAGACGAACAGGAAGGCGGGCGCGCCGGGACCGCCGTTGAGATATTTATACCCGCAGCCGACCGCCATGTCCGCGCCGGCGCCGGTCAGGTCGATCGGGATTGCGCCAACGCTATGGCTGAGATCCCAGAGGGTCAGCGCACCTGCTTGATGCGCGCGTGCCGACCAGGCGGACATATCGAAACACTCGGATGTCTTGTAATGAACGTGGGTGAGCATTTGCACCGCGGTATCCGGGCCGAGCGCATCCGCCAGGGTTTCGCGGGCCACCGCCTCCAGCCGCGCGCCGGGGACGCAGCCGGCGGCGCCCTCGGCGATGTGGAGATCGGTCGGGAAATTGCCGGTCTCGCTGAGGATCGTCGTGCGCGGCGCGGCGTGCCGGAGCGCGGCAACGAGCAGCTTGAACAGATTGACGGAGGTCGAGTCGGCGACGATCACCTCGTCCTCGGCGGCACCGATCAGCTTCGCGATCTTCGCGCCGACGCGGCGGGGCGCCTCGATCCAGCCTTCGTTCCAGCTGCGGATCAGCCGGTCGCCCCATTGCCGCTCGGCGATGTCGGCGAGTGCCGCTGGAGTCGCGCGCGGGAGCGGGCCGAGCGAGTTGCCGTCGAGGTAGATCACGCCGTCGGGCAGGTGGAACGCGTCGCGATAGGGGCGCAGGGGATCTGCGGCGTCGCGAGCGCGCGCTTCGGTGGGGGTCACGTTTCAGTCCTTCCGTCGCAATAGCGCGTCGCCTTGGCGAAGGCCGGGGCCGGCTGGCTGTTCGCGCGTGATCGCAGGATGTGCGCCCGACATGGCGGCCCCGGCGTGCGCCGGGGTGACGGGGGGGATGCGGCTTGGCCGTGCGTCGGGGTAGCGGGGGCGGTCATTGCGGGAAGGCTGCGCGGATCAGCGTCTTGGCCTCGGCCCAGGCGGCGGTCTCGGGGGCGATCAGTTCGACGTGGCCGGTGTGGTCGATCACGTGCAGGTCTGCCCGGTCGCCCTTCGCGCGGGCCGTCGCGACATACGCCGTCCCCATCCGCAGCGGGATGATCTTGTCCTCCCGACCGTTGACGAGATCCTGCTTCACCGCGTCGGGCAGCAGCCGCGGGACCGAGGTGTCGGCATAGACATCAGGCCGCACCCCGGGCGCACCGACCAGCCTGGCGACGACCGCGACGCCGCAACCATTGTCCGGGCTGGCGGCGGTCGCCTCCAGATCAGGCAGGCCGCCGAGGCTGATCACGTGCGCAATCTTCAGCGGGTGCCGCTGGTACAGCGCGCTGGTCTTCGCGATCCGCCCCCGCGCGGCGAGCCACAGCGCCAGGTGCCCGCCAGCCGAATGCCCCACCGCGACCACGCGGCGGGTCTCCAGATGGAATTTCCGGGCGTTGGTGCGCAGCGCATCCGCAGCGGTGCCGGCATCGGCGAACGTCCCCGGATAGCCGCCGCCGGGCCGGTCGACGCCGCGATAATCGACGTTCCACACCGCGATCCCGTTCTTGCGCAGGTCGTCCGCGATCCAGTTCATCAGCGTGCGATCCGCGATGCTGGTCGTCCAGCAGCCGCCGTGGACCATCAGCACCGTCGGGAACGGTCCTTTGCCCTTGGGCACCCAGACGTCGACCTTCTCATAAGGATCGCTGCCGTAATCGACCGTCGCATCGGGCTGCGGCTTGGCGCGCTCGGTCAGGTCCGGCCATTTGAGCAGTGGTTTGGGGGCATCCTGCGCGGGGAGCGCGGTGGCGGTGAGCAGCGCGGCGGCGGCAAAAGCGAATCTCAGCATCATTGCCATCGATACGACGGCATCCGACGCTTGTCGAAGGCCGAGCGTCGCAGTGGACGCGGACGGCCCCGGCCTGCTACCCGGAACAGATGGCGACCGACATCATCGACCCCAATGATCCCTTCAACGCGATCGCCGACGCGCCGTTCGATAGCGCGCTGTCGGATCGCTATCTCGTTTATGCGCTGTCGACGATCACCGCGCGGTCGCTGCCGGATCTGCGCGACGGGATGAAGCCGGTGCACCGCCGCTTGCTGTGGGCGATGCGGGCGCTGCGGATGGACCCGAGCAGCGCGTTCAAGAAATCCGCGCGCGTCGTCGGTGAAGTGATCGGCAAATACCACCCGCACGGCGATCAGTCGGTCTATGACGCGATGGTCCGGCTCGCGCAGGATTTCTCGGTGCGCTATCCGCTGGTCGAGGGGCAGGGGAATTTCGGCAATATCGACGGGGATAACGCCGCCGCCTTCCGTTACACCGAAGCCCGGCTGACGCAGGTCGCGATCGACCTGATGGAAGGTCTCGACGAAGACGCGGTCGCGTTCAAGCCGACGTACAATAACGAGGAACAGGAGCCCGAGCTGTTCCCCGGCGCTTTCCCCAATTTGCTCGCCAATGGCGCGGCGGGGATCGCGGTGGGGATGGCAACCAACATCCCACCGCACAATGTCGCCGAACTCTACGACGCCGCAATCGCGCTGATCGACCGGTCGGGCGACCTCGCCGGGTTCAACATCCTCGATCACGTCCGCGGGCCCGATTTCCCGACCGGCGGGTTGGTGGTCGATTCGCCCGCCGCGATTGCCGAGAGCTACGCGACCGGGCGCGGGGGCTTTCGGGTGCGCGCGCGCTGGCAGGTCGAGGATCTCGGGCGCGGCACGTGGACCGCGATCGTCACCGAAATCCCCTATGGCGTGCAGAAGGGCAAGCTGATCGAGCAGCTCGCCGCGATCGTCAACGACAAGAAGCTGCCGATTATGGCGGACGTCCGCGACGAATCGGACGCGGTGATCCGCATCGTGATCGAGCCGCGCAGCCGCACGGTCGACCCGGTCGTGTTGATGGAGAGCCTGTTCAAGCTGTCCGATCTCGAGAGCCGCTTTAGCCTCAACCTCAACGTGCTCGACGCGAGCCGGACTCCGCGCGTCATGAGCCTGGCGGAGGCGCTCAACGAGTGGGTCCAGCACCAGTTCATCGTGCTGCGGCGGCGCGCCGAGCATCGGTTGCGCAAGATCGCGGACCGGATCGAACTGCTCGACGGCTATATCGTCGCTTACCTCAATCTCGACCGCGTGATCGAGATCATCCGCACTGAGGACGAACCCAAGCCGGTGATGATCGCCGAGTTCGAGCTCAACGACCGTCAGGCCGAGGCGATCCTCAACATGCGGCTGCGCAGCTTGCGCCGGCTCGAGGAAATGGAGCTGCGCAAGGAACGCGACACGCTCGATCGCGAGCGCGCCGGGCTCGAGGGGCTGCTCGCAAGCGAGGCCAAGCAGCGGACGCGGCTGAAGCGCGACTTCGGCAAACTGCGCGACCGCTACGGCCCCGAGACGACGCTCGGGCGGCGGCGGACCAAGATCGAGCAGGCGGCCCCGCTGCGCGACATTCCGCTAGACGCGATGATCGAGCGCGAGCCGATCACGGTGATCCTGTCGCAACGCGGCTGGATTCGCGCGATGAAGGGGCATGTCGATGCCGCCGGGGTCGCCGCGGTCAAGTTCAAGGACGGCGACGCGCCGCTGTTCGATTTCCACGCGCAGACCACCGACAAGGTCGTCGTCGCGGCGGAGAACGGACGGTTCTTTACGCTCCCTGCGGACAAGTTGCCGGGCGGGCGCGGGTTCGGCGAGCCGCTTCGGCTGATGATCGATCTCGATGGCGATATCGGCATCGTTGGCGTGTTCCGCGCGAGTCTGTCCGATCGCTGGCTGGTCGCGGCGACCGACGGTCGCGGGTTCATCGTGCGCACCGCTGACATCCATGCCGAGACCCGCAAGGGGAAGACGGTCGTCACCCCGCGGCTCGGCGCGAAGCTCAAGATCGTGCGCCCGGTTGCGGCAGAGGACGATTATGTCGGCGCGATCGGTGACAATCGCCGGTTGCTGGTCTTCCCGATCGCCGAACTGCCCGAGCTGACGCGCGGGCAGGGGGTCCAGTTGATGCGTTTCCGCGACGGCGGGCTGTCGGATGCGATCACCTTCGTCTTTGCAAGCGGGCTGAGCTGGCGAATGGGCGGCGACAGCGGCCGCGTGCGGACCGAGACCGACCTCGGCCCGTGGCGCGCGGCGCGCGGGGCTGCCGGCCGGATGCCGCCGAACGGGTTCCCGCGGGACAATCGCTTCGGCTGAAGGGGCGTTTGCCGGGGGCGGCGGGCATCGTCGCGCGGTTCGAGCGACGTCGTGGGACGTGCATGCACGGGTGACGCGCTCTATCCAGCGGTATCCCCGACGAAATGGCTGAAACGCGCCGTTGCAGCGGCTTGTTAACTATTCGGCCCTAGCACGATCCCAATGGCGCTCAGGACTCATCCTGTCTTGGTGGAAGATCCCGTGGTCGGTGCGCTGATCGCGATGGACAACAATGCCTTGTCGGTCATGCTGGTGTCGCGCGCGATCGATCTGTTGCCGATTCCGGCGGTGCTCGTCGTCCTCGGGCCCGGCGGTGTGCGGGTCGAGGCATCCAACAGCGCGTTCGATGCCGCGGGTCTGGGGCCGGCCGAACGGCGCCCGTCGCTGATCGCGCAGATCGAGCCGCAGATCGTCGCGTTCATCCGCGGCGAATCGCTGCGTGCGGAATTCCGGATCGACTTCGGCGACGTCGTCGACGGTCGTCATTACCAGGCGACGCTGGCGCGGCTGATCCGCAACCCCGAACAACGCTGCATTCTGACGCTGGTGGACCAGACCGCCGAGCTGCGGACCGAACACAATCTGCGCCGGGAGATGCTGACGGACAGCCTGACCGGCCTGCCGAACCGGGCCGGGTTCAGCGACCGGCTCGAAATGCTGATCGAGGACCCGCTCAAGCGCGACCGCTATGCGGTGCTGGTCATCGACCTGGATCGCTTCAGCCGCGTCAACGCCTGCCTCGGATCGATGGCGGGGGATGAACTGCTGATCACCGTCGCTCGCCGCCTCAAGGGAGCATTGCGTGCGCAAGACGTGCTGGCCCGCACCGGCGGCGACGAATTCGCGATCCTGCTGACGCTGGAGGACGGCGCGATCGATGCGGAGCAGGTTTCAAAACGCATCTTCGGCGCGCTCGCCACGCCGTTCCGATTGTCCGACTTCGAGATCCGTGTCGCCTGCTCGATCGGCATCGCCTTTGGGGCGGCCGAGATCGACGATGCCGAGGAACTGATCCGCCACGCGCAATTCGCGGTCAAGCGATCCAAGGTGACGGGAAAATCGGAAGCCTATCAGACCCAGGCCTTCGACATCGCCCGCGAACAGTTCGGGATCGAGACCGCGCTGCGTCGCGCGATCGAGCGCGGCCAGCTGCGCTTGTGCTATCAGCCGATCGTCGATCTCGCGACGGGGCGGCTGGTCGCGTTCGAATCGCTCGCACGCTGGCGCGACGAACAGGGGACGGAATATTCGCCGAACGATTTCATCCCGGTCGCCGAGGAATCCGGGCTGATCGTGCCGCTCGGGCGGTGGGCGATTCAGGAGGCGGCGGCGACGCTGGCGGGCTGGGATGCGCGACTCGGCGGCGACTGCGGGGTAAAGCTCGCGGTCAACCTGTCGGCAATCCAGTTGCAGCGCGATACGATCGCGCCCGTGGTGCAGGCGGCGCTCGATTGTAACGGCTTGAGCGGGCAACGGTTCACCCTGGAACTCACCGAAAGCGCGCTGGTCAGCGACCCGGACCGGATCGCCGGGATCATGCACGCGCTGAAGGCGCTCGGCACCACGATCGCGATGGACGATTTCGGGACGGGCTATTCAAACCTCGCCTATCTTCAGAAACTGCCGATCGACGTGCTCAAGATCGATCGCAGCTTCGTGACCGGGATGCTCGCCGACCGTGACAAGATCGCGATCGTCCGCGCCATCCTGAGCCTGGCCCAGGCCCTCGGGATGCAGACCACCGCCGAGGGGATCGAGACGGTCGAACTGTCCCAGACGCTTGCGGCCCTGGGGTGCAGCTTTGGCCAGGGATATTTCTTTGCGCGTCCGCTGGAGGCGGATGCCGCCTATGCGATGCTGGTCGACCGCCGCCACTGATCGACCGCGGCGTCGGCCAATTGCGCGGTGCGATGCGCATCCGGAAATCCCGCCGCGATCCACGCGTCCTCAACCTGCCGCAGCATCCGGGCCACGTCGGGCCCCTTGCCGACTCCCCGTTGAACCAAGGCGCCGCCCGTCAGCGGGAAGGTCGGAATGGCGAACTTGGCGATCGCCTGCGCGCCCGTCACCGCCGCGCTTCCGGTCGTCGTCAGCAGCCAGCGGTCGAGCGCACCGTCGCGCCCGAGGCGATAGGCCAGCGCGGGCGGGGTGCCCCCCGGTTCGCCGAGCGCAGACATGATCCGCTTGCGTTGCGCGTTCGACAGCTTGAGGCGATTCGCGATCGCTTCGCCCAGCGCGGGATCGCGCGGGAGCAGCGCCGCCAGCCGGCGCAACGGATCGGGGGCGATCGCCGCCGCCGTTTCATAGCCCGCCACCTCGTTAAGCCGGGTAACGCCGGCCTGCGTGATCTCGGGCAACACCGGCAGCAGGATGCCGTGCGCGATCATCAGGGTCAGCGTGGGGACCGCGCCGGGGGCGACCAGCAGCTTGAGCAGTTCCGCCGCGATCCGTTCGCGCGACAACGCCATCAGGTCGTTCGCGCGCGACGTGCAGGCGGCCAGCCCGTCGGCGTCGGCAACCTCGCCGAAGCGCGCGTGGAAGCGGAAGAAGCGCAGGATCCGCAGGTGATCCTCCGCGATTCGCTGCAGCGGATCGCCGATGAAGCGCACGCGTCCGACCGCGAGATCGTCGATTCCGCCGAAATAATCGAACAGTTCGCCCGTGATCGGATCGGCATAGAGCGCGTTGATCGTAAAGTCGCGCCGCGCGGCGTCCTCGCGCCAGTCGTCGGTAAAGGCGACCACGGCGTGCCGGCCATCGGTCGTCAGGTCGCGGCGCAGCGTCGTCACCTCGACTGGTCCATCGGCGAGCACCGCGGTGATCGTACCGTGCGCGAGGCCGGTCGGCACCGCCTTGATCCGTGCGCGTTGCAGCAGCGACAGTACGTCTTCCGGGGCGTGGCGCGTCGCGAGGTCGATGTCGGAGACCGCACCGGCCAGCAACGTATCGCGCACCGCCCCGCCGACCACCCGCGTTGTGCCGGTGTCGGCCCCGAGGACGCGGCAGAGTTCGATCAGGTCCGCCCGTTCCCGCCAGGCAGCGGCGGGCAGCATCACGCGTTCCATCGCAGCCGGCGTGACAGGTTGACGATCATTGCTGCGGTCGCACCCCAGATCCGGTGCTCGCCCCAGAGAATCTCGTAATAATGCCGGTTGCGCCCCTGCCACTCGACGCTCGCCTCGATGTGGTTGCCCGAATCGAGCAGGAAGCCGAGCGGCACCTCGAACACGGCGGCGACTTCGGCGGCATTGGGGGTGAAGACCAGATCGGGCGGCACGACGCCGATCACCGGGGTCACCTCGAACCCCGTCACCGTGCGATACCGGTCCGCCACGCCGACGACATGAACCGCGTCGCGGGGCAAGGCGATCTCTTCCTCGGCTTCGCGCAGGGCGGCCGCGATCGCATCGGTGTCGTCGGGATCGATCCTGCCGCCGGGAAAGGCGACCTGGCCCGCGTGGCGGCTCATCATATCGGTGCGTCGCGTCAGGATGACACCGGGTTCGGGTCGATCGGTGACCGGAACCAGCACCGCCGCCTGCGACAGGGCGGAGGGAAGCGGATCGGTGTCGACATGATCACCGGTCAACAGCACGGCGTCTTCGGCCGGGCCGGTTTCAAGCGCGTGGCGCAATCGATCGATAAGGGTCATGCTTCAGGCTCGATTGGAAAGAAACTGCCGGCGCTCCAAACGCCGGGCGGGGTGTCGGCACCGTCGATCGCGCGTTGCGCCAGATCATAATAGACCGAACGCGCGACGACGGCGTCGAGGTCGCCCCGCACGCGCAAATAGGGGCGCGGCCCATCGTCGCGGGGTTCGAAGCGCAGCGGATGCTCGGCGTCAGCGGTGACGATGTCGCCAGTGTTGAGCCGGAACGCGAGCACGGCGTCCTTGCCGGCACGCTCGGCCTTCATCTCGACGGCAACGAACGGCGCATCCTCGACGACGATGTCGAGCTTCTCGACCGGCGTGACGAGGACGTAGCCGCCATCCGGTTCGCGTCGCAGGATCGTCGAGAACAGCCGCACCATCGCGGGCCGCCCGATCGGCGATCCCTGATGAAACCACGTGCCATCGCGGGCGATGCGCATTTCGCTGTCACCGCAATGGGTCGGGTTCCAGCGGTCGACGGGCGGAAGTTTGTGCTCTTCGGCCAACCGCGCGATGTCGGCGAGCGAGAGGGACGCGAGGTCGGGGATCGGCTCCATGGGCATGGCGCAGGCGGTAGGACAGCGCAGCCGGTGCGTAAAGCGGTGCCGGGACGGCACGCCGCATTCCCCGATCAGGCGAGCGCGGGAATCCTTGGTCCAAGCAGCCCCGCACGGGCCGGAACGGCCGCGCCGCGCGCCAGCAGGCGATGCGGCTCGACCGGGCCGGGGACTCGCCACAGGGCAGTCCGGCGCGCATCAAAGCCGAAGAACCGGCCATAATATTCGGGATCGCCGATCAGCGTCAGCGCATCGGCCAGCCCGGATTGCGCTGCCCGGTCCAGGGCGTGCGCAGTGAGCGTCCGCCCGATGCCGGCTTGCTGGCGCGCGGGATCGACCGCGACCGGACCGATCTGTACCATGTCCACGTCAACGCCGTCGTCCCCGACGAAGCGGATCGGCCAGCACTGGATCGTGCCGATCAGCGCGCCGCGATCGCACGCAGCGAAACTGAGGGTCGGTATCGCCGCCATGCCTTCGCGGATGCGATAGGCGGTGCGGCCGTGACGCGCCGGGCCGAACGCCTGATCGAGCAGGTGCTCGATCCGGTCGGGCGCGATGTCGGCAATCGGCACGATGTCGATCACGGAGTTGACCACGGGCACGTCCTCGCCGACGCACAGTCCCGGATGGACCGGCGGGGCTGCGCGCTTTAGCCTTCACTCCGCCGAACGCAAGAAAGAAGGAGTCCCGACGATGAAACTCTTCGATGCGGATTGGGCGCCAAGCCCGCGGCGGGTACGCATCTACTTGGCGGAGAAACAGATTACGGTCGATCGGGAACGCATCGACTTGCGCCGCGACGAACAGCTGGGCGAGGCGTACCTGAAGCTCAACCCGCGCGGCGTGGTTCCAGCGCTGCAACTCGACGACGGCGAGATCCTGTGCGAATCCGCGGCCATCTGTCGCTATTTCGAAGCGCTCGGCGCGCTATCCGCGCTATTCGGCGAAACGGCGCTCGACGTTGCGCGGATCGAGGGCTGGACCCGAAGGATCGAGGCGGAGGGCTATGCCGGCGTCGTCTATGTCCTGCGCAACCAGCGGGAGGCCTTTCGCGACCGGGGTGTGGCGGGGAAGTGGCCGGCGATCCCGCAGATCCCGGAACTGGCCGAGCGCGGGCACATCCTGTGGGATACGTTCGTACGCGCGCTCGACGCGCACCTCGCGGGGCGGTCTTGGATCGCGACCGATTCCTATAGCTTCGCGGACATCACGGCCCTGGTGACGGTCGATTTCGCCAAGGCGGCGAAGCTGGCGGTGCCGGATGGGGCGGCGCACCTGCGGCGGTGGCATGCGGCGGCGTCGGCCCGGCCCAGCGCGACGGCGTGAGGGCGGTTCCCCTGCGCCACCGATCTGCTATGGCGCGCGCCTGTACCGATTGAAGGGCTCGCCTTGGACGACCGACTGACACTGAATGTGCACGACCTCGAAGTGCAGGTGCTGACCGGCATTTATTCCGAGGAAACCCATTTGCCGCAGCCGCTGCGGATCTCGCTGACGGTCGATCTGACGGTGCCCGAGCGCTACGAGCCGGATACCCCGCTCGGCGCTTCGAAGAATTATCTGGACCTCAAGCATGCCGCGACGACGGCCTTGCCGGAAGGAGTCCATTTCACGCTGATCGAGGCCGTGGCCGATCACATCTGCGAGACGCTGTTCCTGCAGGACACGCGCGTGACGCGGGTCGAGGTGACGATCGTCAAGCTCGCGATTGCCGAGGCGGGGGAATCGATCGGGATCACGCTGACCCGACACCGGCGATGATCGGCGGATGCTGAGCAAGGCGGTCGCCGCGGCGGTCGGTCCGCACGCCGCTCTAGTCGTGGCGACGGCGGCATCGCGCACGACCGACGTGATCGCGGCGCTCCGCGCGGCAGGGCAGGGCAATACGGTCGTGCTGCTGATCGAGCCGGGCGTCGCCGCCATCGACCGGGCCATGCTGCTGGCTGCGCTGGGACCCTTGGCGGTCGCGTTGGCCCCGGTCCGGATCGCGGCGGTCGACGTCGCGGAAGGGGCGGCGGAAGAACGGGTCGTCGCCGCTGCGTCCTACCTTGCGGACGCGCAGTCGACGACGGGCCAGTGCCTGCGGGTCATTTGAGCGCCAGCGGTCGGTTCGATCGGCGTTGAGCATGGCCGGGGCGTCCGATTGGGACGTGGTCAGGACGTTCCCGGCTCCCGTCTGCGCTATCGTGCCCCCGCCACGGCGGTCCGATCGCAGGCGCCCAGGCCGCTGAGGATGGTGGCATAGTCCTCGCGCACGATCGCATTGTCGCCCTCGCTGCCGTGCAGCGCGGTGTCGGGCAGCGTTGCGGGAAGGCTGCAGGCGAGGCGATACCATAGCAAGGTTCGGGCCGCAGGCGGCGGGGCTGCCTGGTCGACGACTTCGGTCAGTGCCACCGACCAGCGGGGCGGCTGCCCGGCCTTCCGCAACACGTTGAGCGAGATCGGGCGGCTGTCGGCGGTCGTCAGGAAGATCTGAGTCTCGCCGTCGCCCGGCAAGTCGCCCGCGGTGAAGAAGGCGTTGCCCACCCCGGTCACCGTCGGCGGCGTGTCGGGGGCGAGCACCTCGCGGACGATCTGTCGGGTCAGTGCGTCGGCGGCCGGGGTCCAGTTGCGCTGCGCATCCGAGCGGACCAACTGGATCTGGCCCTGGTTGTTGGCGACGCCCCGCGCGAACAGAAGGACCCGCGTCTTGCGATAGCGCGGCGGGCGACCGTGGGCATCCAGGGGCACATCGATCGTATACCCGATTCTCGGCGGCACGGCGCCGGTTCCGCGAATCAGCGCGGTGACATCGGCCTCGACATACAGCCGCGCGGCGTTTTGTGGCACGTCCGGCGCTTCGGCGGGTTTGAGCCGCACGTCGCTCCGAATGGTCGCGTCGACGATCACCGGTGCCGCCACGACAAGGTCCGCATAGTCCGCATAGGGTATGGCGGGGGCCTGCGGCAAAACGGCAGAATCCAGCGGTTTCAGAGGCGTTTGCTGCGTTGCACCAAGGAGCGGAGCGGTGGTCAGGACAGTGGCGGCGATGAGCCATTTCGGAGCATTCGTCATGCGGATGCGTTACCTGACCGTACCAGTTTTAAACAGAAATAATTCTGCCACGCAGTGGTTGTACGTTTGTTGCGTGAGACAAAGCGTTTGCGTCGTCGTTTTCGGCGCGATAGAGGTTACGGCCTGTCCAGGATACATTAACCCATGACAGGCCGGATAACGAGCGGACGTTACGGATCGGGCTTGGACCGTCGTGCCGGAATAGAGGAGTTTCGTTTCTGAATGGCTTACGCTGATCGCAATACAAGTGGCAGCCGCGCCGTGTCGATCGTGATCGTTTCGGTCATCGTCGCACTGTTTGCGTGGGGCTTCGTGAACGGGTTGACCTTCAAATATATCAAGAAGGTTACCGAGAAGCTAAACACGTTCGACGTCGTCGAACCGCCACCCCCGCCGCCTGACAAGCCGCCGCCCCCGCCGCCCGAACAGCCGCAGCTGCAGACCCCGCCGGTCGTGTCGCCGCCGCCGATCGTGCGCGTGCAGGCTCCGCCGCCGCCGGTCACAACCGTCATCACGCCGCCCCCGGCCGCACCGATCACGGTGCGGGCTGCAGCGCCTGCGCCTGTTCCCGTTCCGGCGCCGCCCGCTGCGCCGACGGTCAGCAAGGCTGCTGGTCCGAAGGGGAACCCGGCCGACTGGATCACCAACGACGACTATCCGTCCGACGCGCTGAGCGCCGAGGCCCAGGGTACGACGAAGATTCGGTGGGACATCAGCCCGGCAGGCCGTGTCGAGAATTGCACGATCGTCGCGTCCAGCGGCAATTCGTCGCTCGATCGCGCCGCCTGCAGCGCGTTGACGCGGCGTGGGCGGTACACGCCTGCGCTGGATCAGAACGGTGCGCCGATGCGGACCAGTGGCCAATCGCGCAACGTCGTCTGGCGTCTGCCCGAATAATCATCCGGCCGTGCGGCTCCCGGCGGGTCGCATGGCTTCATAATCGAGAAGGAAGTACCCTCAATGTCGACCACCATCCTCGCCGCCGGAGCATCGGCCGCAGACAATTTCGGCTTCATGAACGCAATGAAGCAGGGCGGCCCCGTCACGTGGACGACGGCCGCCATCCTCACCATCTTCCTGTTCTTCACGCTCTACATCTTGTTCACCAAGATCTTCGAGCAGCAGAAGATCATCAACCAGGGCCGTCGCGTTCGCGCGACCTTCTGGAACTCGAACTCGCTGCGTGAGGGCGCTGCCAAGCTCGAGAAGAACTCGGCCTACAAGCAGATCGTCGACGACGGCCTGGCCGCTCAGGAGCAGCACGGCCGCCTGACCGATCCGGTCGAGGCGCATGACTGGCTGCACGGTTCGCTGATGCGGTCGGAAGCTGCGATCAACTCGCAGCTCGGCGGCGGTCTCGCCTTCCTCGCGACGGTCGGCGCAACCGCACCGTTCGTCGGTCTGTTCGGTACGGTGCTCGGTATTTACCGCGCGCTGATCGGCATCGGCCAGGCTGGCCAGGCATCGATCGACAAGGTCGCAGGCCCGGTCGGTGAGTCGCTGATCATGACCGCCTTCGGTCTGGTGGTCGCGGTTCCGGCAGTGCTCGCGTTCAACTTCCTGCAGCGCCGCAACAAGGCGATCGCAGAGCATCTGAGCGCGTTCTCGACCGACGTTCTGGGCTACCTCGCTTCGGACGGCGCGGTCCGCCCGGCAGCGTCGCGCGCGGCACCCGTCAAGGGTACCCCGCCGGTCGGTGGCACCAAGGCGGCTGCTCCGGCAACGACGACCGCCGGCCAGGCTGGTGGCGTTCAGACGCGCGTCTAAGGACGACCCGGGGCCGTCCATCCGGACGGCCCCGATTTTCTCGCCGCCCGGACGTGCCGGGTGGCCTGACTGATACGGATAGGATGGCCTTTCATGGCGATTAGTACTGGTGGTGCAGAAGACGCCCCGATGTCCGACATCAACACGACCCCGCTCGTGGACGTCATGTTGGTGTTGCTGATCATCTTCCTCATCACGGTTCCGGCGATTGTGCAGAGCGTCAAGCTGAAGCTGCCCGACGTGCGGTACGACCCGACCGTGACCAAGCCCGAGAACGTCTCGCTCTCGATCACGCGCGATCCCAGCGGCGCGTGTGCCGTCTATTGGGGCCTGACCCGCGTGAGCCACGAAGAGCTGCTCAAGCGCGCGACCGACAAGCTGAAGGAAATCGTCGACAAGGCCGGCGGTGCCGCCAACTTGACGACCGAGGACCTGCCCGAGGCGCATATCCGTGGTGACGTGGAAACGCCGTACCGGTGCATCGGCGGCGCGATCTACACGATGCAGTCGGCCGGCTTCGCCAAGGTTGGCTTCATCTCCGAACCGCCTCCCACCGGCGGTCCGTCATCGTAAGCGTGCGCTAGCACCGAGGAGTAATTAGCATGGCAATCAGTGCAGGCGGCGCCGAAGGCGAGCCCATGATGGACATGAACACGACGCCGTTGATCGACGTCATGCTCGTGCTGCTCATCATGTTCATCATCACGATCCCGATCCAGACGCATGCGGTGAAGGTCGATCTTCCGATCAACGACCCGAACCAGGTCAAGCCGCCGGTGGACCCGCAGAAGAACAAGATCGTCATCACGCCGGACGGCGTGGTCCTGTGGAACGGCGCACCGACCGACGGGGCAACGCTGCAGCAGTATCTGACGCAGACGACCCAGCTGAACCCGGAGCCGGAACTGCACTTCCAGCCGGATCCGGCGGCCCGCTACGAGAAGGTCGACCAGGTTCTGGCGATCATCAAGCGGTCGAACGTGTCGAAGCTCGGCTTCATCGGCAACGAGCAGTATCGCGGCGAATTCTGATCAAACGTCGCCACGGCGAACGAATCGGGGCGGTCCTTCGGGGCCGCCCTTTTTTTGTCGCGATCGGCCGCGGCTCGTATCGCACGCAGCGCAGCCATGCCCTATGCTCGGTAAACATCTCGACGAACGGATCACGGGGAAGGATCGCGTGGCAATGCAGCGCAGAACCGCCAACGGCGCACGGGTCGTCCCGCTCTGGAGTATCCGGACAGTCGTAGCATTGGCGTTCGGGTCCGGCATCGTGCCAGCCTTCGCATCGGCCCAGGCGATCCTGCCGCCGCGGACGGACGGTGCGACGCTGCGAGCGCAACTCGCCCCGGTAATGGCACCCCCGGGGCGCGCCATGCCCGCGGACGCCGCCGCGCTCGACGCGATGCTCGGCAAGCATGACTGGCAGGCGCTGACCGCCAGGTTGCGCGCTACGCAGGCCGCGCCGGAGATCGTCCTGGATATGAACTGGGCGCAGGCGCACCTTCACGGCGGCGCGGGCTTCGTCATCGCCTATGCGTATATGAACGACTTGTGGCGACTCGGCAGCGCGGTGCCCGGTGCACCGGGCGATGGATTGAAGCAGAGCGCGGCGATGGTGATGCTCTACGGTTTGGATCTCGCCGTCGTGGATGGCGTGAAATGTGCAGACCGGACCGCGCCGGGGCGACGGGTTGACCAAGTGTTCGCTCAGAATGGCGCGATCCTGGCCTATCTGCGCGGACTGCCGATGGCCGCTCGCGCGACCATTGCGAACACGTCGCTGAACATCGAAGCCGCAACCACGGCAGTGCGCGCGAACGACGACGTCTTGTGCCGCGGCGGCATGGACGAGATTCGGGCGGGCCTCGACGCGCAACGGAGCAAGCCGTTGACGCAGGTCCCGAATTCGCCCGGGACGGTAGGCAAGACCTATGCCGTCTCCGCGCCACCCGGCTACGCGCTGCAGTTCGTCAGCGCCGCGACCTGGGTACCCCTGCAGCTTGCCGCGCGCCGGTCGCTGCCCGCGATGCTGACGCGACTCGTGCAAGCAGCGCCCGCAGAGCCGACCCCGATCCGCTAGGGCTGCCGCTCACAAGCGCGGAAGGGTTACCCCGCGTTGCCCCATATATTTGCCCGCCCGGTCGGCATAGCTGGTCTCGCACGGCTCGTTCCCTTCGAGGAACAGGAACTGGCAAGCGCCCTCGTTGGCGTAGATCTTCGCGGGCAAGGGCGTGGTATTCGAGAATTCCAGCGTCACATGCCCCTCCCACCCGGGCTCGAGCGGGGTGACGTTGACGATGATCCCGCAGCGCGCATAGGTCGACTTCCCGAGGCAGATCACCAGCACGTCGCGCGGCACGCGGAAATATTCGACCGTCCGCGCAAGGGCGAAGCTGTTGGGCGGGATGATGCAGCAATCGGTCTTGCGGTCGACGAAGCTGTTCGCGGCGAAGTCCTTTGGGTCGACGATCACGCTGTCGATGTTGGTGAAGATCTTGAACTCGTCCGAAACGCGCGCGTCATAGCCGTAGGAGGACAGGCCGTAGGAGATACACCCGTCACGCTTCTGGCCGTCGACGAACGGCTCGATCATGCCATGCTCAAGCGCTTGCGTGCGAATCCAGCGGTCGGACATGATCGACATGCGTCTCTTTCCTTCGATAGGGCGCGATGGCCGTGGTGGCGTTTCGCCGGAAAAGACGGTGTGGGCAAGGCACGTTGTTGCGGGGCGTGCCAACCATGGATAGCCTCGGGGCAGGGCAGGGGGCAGCGATGCGGCGCTGGTGGAGACGGGTTCAGGGAGGCATCGCGATTGCAGCGGCCGTGCTCGCAACGGTCGCGCTCGTGCCCGAGGTCCTGGCATTCCCCCATCGGCAGGCGATTGGCGATACCATCTTTTATACCGAACAGCCGCTACCCGCCACCATGCCGGCGCTGCTCACGCGGAGCGATGCGATGCTGCGCCACAGTGCGCTGTACCAGTCGGGGTATGGTCGGCGCATCTTCCTGACCGACGGGGGGTGGCGGTGGCGGTTGCTGGCGTTGGGCTCGTCCGGCGCGTTTGCCTTTTCGCGTCCGTTCGGCGACGTGATCGTCGTCAATCGAAGCGATCCGACGCACGACCTCGTCTTCAACGGGCAGGCGATCGGCGGCCGTCGCGCGTTTTCGGACGTTCTTGCGCACGAGCGTACCCATGCACTGATCCGTGCGCGCTACGGCCTGCTGGCGGACCTGCGCTACCCCGCCTGGCTGCGCGAGGGCTATTGCGATGTCGTCAGCGGCGGCGGCAGCCTGTCGGATGCGCAGGCCGCAGCGCTCGAAGCCGAGCATCGCGCGCATCCGGCATTGCTCTATTATTACGGCCGCAAGCGGGTCGACGCCCTGCTTCGCGCCGCGCATGGCGACGTCGATCGCGTGTTTGCCGAAGCCGTGCGTTAGCGAGTCGGGCCCAGGCCGAGATCAGCGGGACCAAAGGCATGCGGCAGCAGCACCGATAGCGGATAGCATTCGATCGCGTCGCCTTCGGCCGCACCGCACCAGACGGTCACGTCATGCCCACCGATCTGCGCCGCCTCGTTGATGACCTGCCGACACCGGCCGCAGGGGCCGACCGGGGCCGTCCCGATCGGGCGTCCGGCGGCGTCCATCGCTCCGCCAATCACGCCGATCGCGATGACTTGCGCGAGATCCCCCGCGCTGCTGACCATCGCCAGCGCGACCGTCTCGGCGCAGAGCGACAGGCCATAGCTGGCATTCTCGAAATTCGCGGCGGTCACCGTGCGGCCATCGGCCAGCA
Source organism: Sphingomonas sp. TREG-RG-20F-R18-01 (assembly GCF_022662475.1). Lineage (GTDB taxonomy): Bacteria > Pseudomonadota > Alphaproteobacteria > Sphingomonadales > Sphingomonadaceae > Sphingomonas. The sequence continues at coordinate 770,339 of NZ_JAKNQQ010000001.1, read as the reverse complement.
GCACCGCGGCGCCGACGGCGAAGCGCGAATAGGGCGCATGCGCGTTCAGCGCCGCGCCGCGAGCGGCGGCAATCAGCGCGGCGCCGGTAGCGCTGTCAGTCGAGGCGTGCTGCGTCATGGTCGTACGACATCCCAATGTACTGGCGTTTCGACGCCCTCGATACGCCGTTCGGCATTGGCCTGCCACATCCGCCATGATCGCGCCGGATAATCGGGGGCGAGGTAATTCTGCACCGCCCAGACTCCACGCGGCAGCGCCGCCGTCACGCCATAAGCGGACTCGAACGGCCTGGTCACCTTGATCAGCACCGGCTTGCCGGTGTGCGCCTCGACCATCTCGAGATATTGGCGGAGCCCCGCGAGCACCGCCGCCGGCGCCGGTCGCGCGGTGCAATCGGCCGCGAAATCGAGCACCACCGCCGCGGGCAGCGCATCGTCGGCGCGCGGCACGGTCGTGTTGAAGTTGTTCGCCTGGTCGACCGCCGGCTTGCACAGGGAGTAGCGATGCAGTGCCCCGCGCCGCATCCCGGTCTCGGCGACTGCGGCCCAATTCTCCTCGAACCGGGTGTCGCGCCGGTCGGCGCCGACGGTTGCGCGGAGGTAGGCGAAGTCCGCGCCGCTGCGCTTGACCGCCCACCAGTCGACCGGGCCGTTGACCGCGGAGACGTCGATCCCCTGGAATGTGTACGGTGCGCCCGGCTTCCAGCCCATGGCATACACCCATGCCCCGATCGCGCCCAGTCCGAGTGCCACGGCGACACCTGCGAACAGCGCGACCAGTCTGCCCAAACGGCGAACGGTCAACACTTTACCCCTAATATTATGCTTTGATGTGGAGGACGCAGATCAGCGTGAAGAGGCGCCGGGCGGTGTCGAAATCGATTTCGATCTTTCCGGCCAGCCGTTCGCGCAGCAATTCCGCCGCTTCATTGTGGATGCCGCGGCGCGCCATGTCCACCGTTTCGATCTGCGCGGGCGTCGCATTGCGGATCGCCTGGTAGTAACTATCGCAAATCGCGAAGTAATCCCGGATCGGACGGCGGAACCGGCCCATCGCGAGGACATAGGTCTCGAGCAGCGATTCGTCCGCGCGGTGGATCGCGATGGCGAGCCGCCCTTCCTCGACCGCGAGCGCGATCCGGTATGGCCCGGCATAGCCGTCGGGATACTCGCGTTGCGGTGCGAAGTGGTTGCCCTCGATCAGATCGAAGATCGCGATCCGCCGTTCCTGCTCGATATCGGCCGACCGCCACAGGATCGTGCGTTCGTCGAGCGTGACGGCGATGATGCGCGGATCGGCCATGCACCAGCCGTAGAGGGGAAGGGTGGGGAGAATCAACGCATTCTAGCGCGGGTCGCGGACGGTGCGAACCACGAGCGGCGTACGGCTTGGGTTATCCCGGACTTATCCACAGGTTTGTGACCACGTTATGCCGGACTTATGCAGGGCTTTTGCCGGACTTCCCCACCACCGTATCGCGGCCGCGCGCCGGAAGGCATCTTGCTGTTTTTCTGGGGGTGGACGCGCAGGCCAAGGTGGCCCGGGGACAAGCCGGGCGATGGGCAGCGACCAGGGTGCGCGTTCCGAGAAACGCGTCTGCTGCCAGGCCTGCTTATCCACCAGTCATCCCCACGAAACGCACCGATCGTCCCGTGGTTATCCCCGACTTATCCACAGCTGCGACGTGCGGCCCGGCGCAACATGCTTGAGCCGACGGTCCGACAGGTCCAAACCGCGCGCATGGCCACCGCATTCGCTCCTCCGCCCGTCGTCCCCGAAGCCGTTTCGCTCCCGCAGAACGTCGAAGCCGAAGCCGCGATGCTCGGCGCGATGATGATCGACAACCGGCTCGCCGACGATCTCGTCGACAAGCTCCAGCCCGAACATTTCTTCGAACCGCTCCACGGCCGCATCTTCAGCGCGATCAAGGTGTTGCGCGGCAACGACATGCTGGTGACCCCGGTCACGCTGCGGCCGATGTTCGAACAGGATGCCGGGATGCGCGAGCTGGGCGGCCCGTCCTATCTCGCGCAGCTGACCGGCAGCGGCGCCGGGCTGATCGGCGCGCGCCAGTTCGCGCAGCAGATCTACGATCTCGCGATGCTGCGGACGCTGGTGACGGTCGGCCGCGGGCTGGTCGACCGCGCGATGGACACCTCCGAGGAGGTCAACCCGCGCGCGCAGATCGAGGCGGCGGAAGAAGAGCTGTTCAAGGTTGCGGCCGACGGCGGCAGCGAGACCGCGATCAAGAGTTTCGCGCAAGCGACGACGCTCGCGGTCAAAAATGCGGAAAAGGCGCTCAACAGCGGCGGTGGCCTGTCGGGCATCACGACCGGGCTCGACAGCGTCAACGCCAAGATCGGCGGCATGCATCATTCCGACTTGATGATCCTTGCCGGGCGTCCGGGCATGGGGAAGACCTCGCTTGCCACCAACATCGCGTTCAACGCCGCCGCGCGCTGGATGCGCGACATGCAGGACGGGTTGAAGCCAAGCGAGTCGGTCGGCGCGAAGGTCGCGTTCTTCAGCCTCGAAATGTCCGCCGACCAGCTCGCGACGCGTATCCTGTCCGAGCAGGCGCGGATCAGCTCCGAAGCGCTGCGCATGGGCAAGATCAGCCGCAACGAATTCAACCAGCTCGCGGCGGCGGCGGCGGACCTCGAGAACCTGCCGCTTTATATCGACGATACCGCCGGACTGACGATCGGCGCACTCCACACCCGGATGCGGCGTCTCCAGCGGCGGCACAATAACGAGATCGGGCTGGTCGTCGTCGACTATCTCCAGCTGCTGACCGGATCGGGCAAGAGCTCGGACGGCAACCGTGTGCAGGAAATCTCGGAGATCTCGCGCGGGCTGAAGACACTTGCCAAGGACATGAACGTTCCGGTGATGGCGCTGTCGCAGCTTAGCCGCGCGGTCGAAAGCCGCGAGGACAAGCGCCCGATGCTTTCGGATCTGCGTGAATCGGGGTCGATCGAGCAGGACGCCGACATCGTGTTCTTCGTGTTTCGCGAGGATTATTACGTCGCCGCGCGTGAGCCCAAGCGTCCGGTCGAGGGCGACAATCCCAAGGTGTTCGAGGACCATGCGCAATGGGCGCTCGAGATGGAGCGCGTCTTCGGCCTCGCCGAGCTGATCGTCGCCAAGCAGCGTCACGGCGCGACCGGCAAGGTGATCCTCAAGTTCGAGCCGAGCGTCACGCGCTTCAGCGATTACGTCGGCTACTGAGGCTGCGGGCTTCGTGAAGACGCTGATCGATTCGGGCCATGCGCTGCAGCGGGGGCTGCTTGCGATCCGGCGCGAATTCGCCGTGCCGGACGGCTTTCCGCCACAGGTCGAGGCGGCGGCGGCTGCGGCGGCACAGCGCGCGCCGACCGAGCATGTCGATCGCACCGCGATGCGTTTCGTCACGCTCGACCCGGCGACGTCGACCGACCTCGACCAGGCGTTCGCGATCGAACGGAGCGGGCACGACATGCTGCTCCATTATGCGATCGCGGACGTCGCGTGGTTCGTGGCGGATGGCGACCCGGTCGACGTCGAGGCGTGGAAGCGCGGGACAACCTTGTACCTCCCCGATGGCAAGGCCGGGCTGTATCCGCCGGTGCTCGCGGAGGAGGCGGCGAGCCTCTTGCCCGATGGGCCACGGCCCGCGGTGATCTTCACCGTCCGGGTCGCGCCCGATGGTGCGGTCAAGCTCGACGGGGCCGAGCGCGCGATCATCCGGAGCGGCGCGAAACTCGCCTATGACAGTGTCCGCGATACCGATCTGCCCGACGGGTTCGCCGAGCTGTCGGCGCGGGTGCAGGCCGCCGAGGCGCGGCGCGGGGCATCGCGGGTCGATCCGCCCGAACAGGAAGTCAGCGCCTTGCCCGACGGTGGATTCGATTTGCGGTTCGCGCCGCGGCTGGAGTCCGAGGCGCGCAACGCGGCGCTGTCGCTCGCCACCAACATGGCGGTCGCGGACCTGCTGCTCGCGCACCAGACCGGGCTGTTCCGCGTGATGGCCGCGCCCGACGATCATGCGGTCGCGCGGTTGCGGATCACCGCGGCGGCGCTCGGGATCGACTGGGCGGCCGACGTGCCGCTCGATGCGATCGAGCGGCGGCTCGACGGGCACGATCCGAAGCAGGCCGCGTTCATGACCGCGATCCGGCGCAACGGCGGCGGCGCGAGCTACGCACCCTATCGCGACGGCGTCGTGCCATGGCACGCGGCAATGGCGGCGACCTATGCGCACGCGACCGCGCCGCTCCGGCGGCTGGCGGACCGCTATGTGATCCGCGCTACTCTTGCGATCGCCAGCGGGCAGCCGGTGCCGGAGGCGGTGACCGCGGCGTTCGAGACGCTGCCGACGGTGATGGCGCGCGCCGATGCGATCGGCGGGCGGATCGACCGCGCGGTGATCGATCTGGCCGAGGCAGTGATGCTGGCGGGCTCGGTCGGCGAGACGTTCGCGGCGGTCGTCACCGATGTCGAGGCACGCGCCGCGCGGATCCAGTTGTGCGACGAGCCCGTGGTGGCGCGCGTGGCGGCGACGGGGGTGGTGCCGGGGGAGCGGATCGACGTGGTGCTGCGCGCGGCGGATGCGGAGAAGCGGGTGCTGACGTTCGAGCGGGGGTGAGGGAGGCCTGGCGCCGTTTTCCCGCGCAAGCCGGAACCCGGAGTTGCACGCTCAGCGCTCAGTTACCCTGGGCTCCTGCCTGCGCAGGAGCACGTTGCGGATCAGAAAACCGGTTCCTCGCCCGGTTTTTCGGGCACGTGGATCCCGCATTCGACCTTGTCCCACCCGCGCCAGCGTCCGGCGCGCGGGTCTTCGCCCGGCTGGACCTTGGACGTGCAGGGCGCGCAGCCGATTGACGGATAGCCCTGCGCTTCGAGCGGATGGCGCGGCAGCCGGTGCTCGGCGAAATAGGCCTCCAGGCGGTCCTTGTCCCAGTCGGCGAGCGGGTTGATCTTCAGCCGGCCCTCGTCTTCCTCGAACCGCGGCATCGCGATCCGCGTCCCCGCCTGGAAGCCCTTGCGCCCCGAAATCCACGAATCGAACGGCGCGAGCGCGCGGCGCAGCGGCTCGACCTTGCGCAGGTCGCAGCAGCCATCGGGGTCGTAATTCCAGCGCAACCCGGTCGCATCCTTTTCAGCAAGCCGATGCGGGTCGGGCCGGAAGACGCGCAGATCGGTGAAGCCGAGCATCTCTGAAAGCTGGTCGCGATACGCCAGCGTTTCGCCGAAGATCTTCTGCGTGTTGAGGAAGATCACCGGGACGTCGCGGTCGACCTGCGCGATCAGGTGGAGCAGCACCGCGCTCTCCGCCCCGAACGACGAGACCGCAGCGATGCGCCCCTTGAGCTCGCCGGTCAGCAACTCCCCGAGCAGGTCACCGGTGCCGACGCCGGCATAGCGCGCCTCCATCGCCGCCGCATCGTCGGGGGAGAAGGGCGCGACGTCGATCAGGTCGAGGCGGCGCGCGCTGCTAGCCATGCCGCAGTTTCCACACCGGGACCTGACCGTCGGCGGCTTTCTGATAGACATGGTCGTAGCGGGTCAGCGCCGCCTCGAGCGTCGCGGGGTCAATCTCCGCCTCGGGCGCGAAGCTGTCGAAGCCGCAGCGCTTCATGAACAGCATCTGGTCGACCAGCACGTCCCCCTGCGCGCGCAACTCCCCCGTGTAACCCGCCTCGCGCAGGATGCGCGCGGCGGAATAGCCGCGGCCGTCACGGAAGCTCGGGAAGCTAATCTCGACCAACGCGATCCGGTCGAGGTGCGGGAGCAGCGCGCGTGCGTCCTCGCCCGCCTCGAGGCGGACCGCGGTGGCGTTGGTCTGGTCCTCGAGGAACGCGTCGAGCGTGACCGCTGGCTCGTCGGAGCCGATCGACATGGCGGACTTATCCATAAAGCGCTTCCTTGAACGGATCCATGCCGAGCCGGCGGTAGGTATCGAGGAAGCGCTCGCCCGCTTCCCGCTTCTCGAGATAGACGTTGGTCACGGTCTCGACCGCGTCGACGATGCCGTCCTCGCTGAAGCCGGGGCCGGTGATCCGCGCGAGGCTCGCGTCCTCCGCGCCCGAACCGCCGAGGAGGAGCTGGTAATTCTCGGTGCCCTTCTTGTCGACGCCGAGGATGCCGATATGGCCCGCATGATGATGCCCGCAGGCGTTGATGCAGCCGCTGATCTTGAGCTTGAGCTCGCCCAGATCGCGCTGGCGCTCCGGGTCGGCGAAGCGGGTGGCGATCTTCTGCGCGACCGGGATCGAGCGGGCGTTGGCGAGGCTGCAGTAATCGAGGCCGGGGCAGGCGATGATGTCGCTGATCAGATCGACGTTGGCAGGCGCCAGACCGGCCGCATCGAGCGCGCTCCAAACATGGTGAAGGTCGCTTACGGCGACGTGCGGCAGAACGATGTTCTGCGCATGAGTCACGCGCAACTCATTGAAACTGAACCGTTCTGCCAGGTCGGCCATGACGTCGATCTGGTCGGCCGACGCATCGCCGGGGATGCCGCCGGTGGGCTTCAGGCTGATTGTCACGATCGCATAGCCGGGCTGCTTGTGCGCGACGGTGTTCTGCGCGCGCCATGCGTCGAACGCGGGGTTGGGCGCGGTGTCGGCCTGCGGAACCAGCGCGGCGAAGGCGGGGGGTGCGAACATCTCGGTGATGCGGTCGAATTCGGCCTTGGGCGGATCGAGCCCGAGCGACTTGACGTGCGCGAACTCTTCCTCGACCTGGCGGCGATATTCGTCCGCGCCGAGCTCGTGGATCAAAATCTTGATCCGCGCCTTAAAGATATTGTCGCGGCGGCCGTAGCGATTGTAGACGCGCAGACACGCCTCGACATAGCTCAGCAGATCATCCGCGGTGATGAAGTCCTTGATTTCGGGCGCGATCATCGGGGTACGGCCCATGCCACCGCCGACGCAGATGCGCCCGCCGAGAACGCCGTCGCGCTCGACCAGCTGGATGCCGATGTCGTGGAGCCGCATCGCCGCACGGTCTTCGTCCGCGGCGATCACCGCGATCTTGAACTTGCGCGGCAGATAACTGAACTCGGGGTGGAAGGTGCTCCACTGGCGGAGCAATTCGGCCCACACGCGCGGATCGGCGACCTCGTCCGCGGCGGCGCCGGCGAACTGGTCGGACGAGATGTTGCGGATGCAATTGCCGCTGGTCTGGATCGCATGCATCTCGACCGTCGCCAGCTCGGCAAGGATGTCGGGTGCTTCGGACAGCTTGATCCAGTTGTACTGGATGTTCTGACGCGTCGTAAAATGACCGTATCCGCGGTCGTATTTGCGCGCAATGTGTCCGAGCATCCGCATCTGTCGCCCGTCGAGCGTGCCATAGGGGATGGCGACGCGCAGCATATAGGCGTGCAACTGGAGATAGAGGCCGTTCATCAGCCGGAGCGGCTTGAACTGGTCCTCGGTGATCTGCCCCGCGAGGCGGCGCTTCACCTGGTCACGGAATTCCTCGACGCGGGAATCGACGATCGACTGATCGTACTGGTCATATTTATACATGGTAAACTCCCGTCGCCGCAGTTGTTGCCGAGGCTGGGTGAGGAAGATGAAACGCCGTCACCCCGGCGTAGGCCGGGGCCGTCATGTTGGGCGTCGGACGGCGGTTCCGCGCGGTAACCTGGCGGCCCCGGCCTTCGCCGGGGTGACGGAAGCTGAGCGTCATATCACCCAGCTCCCCGCATTCGGATCGGCGGGCTTGAGCGTCAGGTCCGGCCGCACCGTCGGCCCGAGCGCGCGGACGCGGTCCTTGATGTGCGCGGGGCGGGGCCCCTCGGGCGTCATCGTCGCGTCGATCACATAGGGGCCGGTGACGCGCTGTGCGCCTTCCTGCGCGCGCGCGATGCTCTCGCCCTGGTCGGTCACGTCACCCGCGTCCTCGATATGGCGCGACCAGCCGTTGCCGGTCCACCAGATCACATCGCCCGTGGGCAAGTCGTTTCCGGTCAGCAGTTTCACGCGACAGTCTCCGCCAATGTCCCGGCGATGCGCGCCCAGGACCCCAATTTGTCTTCCGCGTCGGACAGCTCGACGACCTCGCCGACGACGATGATCGCGGGCGACGCGACCTGCTCGCGCGAGACCATCGGCCCGAGGTCGGCGAGCAGCGTCCTGATCGCGCGATGCCCGTCCAGCGTCCCACGCTCGAGCACCGCGACCGGCATGTCGGGCGCGACGCCGTCGCGCATCAGCTTGTCGGCAATGTCGGTCGCGGTCGCCACGCCCATGTAGATCACCAGCGTCCGGCCCTTGCCCGCGAGCCCCGACCAGTCCTGGTCGGTCAGCCCCTTGCACTGGCCCGCGACGAAGCTGACCGCGCTCGAATAGTCCCGGTGGGTGAGGGGGAGCATCGCTTCCGCCGCACAACCGAGCGCCGCCGATACGCCGGGGATCACCTCGACCGGCAGGCCAGCCGCCCGGACTTCCTCGACCTCTTCGCCGCCGCGCCCGAAGATGAACGGATCGCCGCCCTTCAACCGCACGACGACGCTCCCGGTCTTCACATGCGCGATGATCAGCGCGTTGATCGCCTCCTGCGGCAGCGTATGTCGCGCGCGCTTCTTGGCGACCGAAATGCGTTGCGCGTCGGCCGGCGCGAGATCTAGCACGCGCGGGTCGATCAGCCCGTCATGCACGACGACATCCGCCTGCCGGAGCGCCTCGACCGCGCGGACGGTGAGCAAGCCCGGGTCGCCGGGCCCCGCGCCGACGAGGATGACTCGCCCGCGGGCGGTGGGATCGAGAAGGGTTGCCATCGCTGTCAGATGGGCTGGACCAGGCGCCACGGCAATTCAAGGATGCTTTGGGGCGAGGTAGGCAATCTTTCATTGTCCGGCTCGGTCTGGCGTCTCCGTCGTCATGCCGGGTTCATCCGCGTGTCCGCCTGACAACGCTCGGCCGGCGCGGGACCGCCCCATTCCGCGTGATGATGGCCGGGAAGCAGGCGATACGCAGCACGTCGCTTGTGACGTACCGCCCAAGCGCCTAGCCCGATACGGCAAAGTGTCTGACTTGCGTGTACCCCCCAGTCGAGGATTCCATCCGATGATCAAGAAAACGCTCATGCTGTTGACCGGAGCGACCGTGTTGCTCGCCGGTTGCGGCAGCAAGACGACGACCGACACCGCCACCACCACCAGCAGCGCAACCCCCGCGGCGACGCGGGTGCGCGGCGTGGTCCAGTCGGTCGATACCAATGGCGTGACGATTCAGGGCTATGACGGCAAGACGACGACGGTGCCGATCGACGGCAAGACAGGCTTCGCCTGGGTCGTCGGGTCGAGCCTGTCGACGCTCAAGACCGGTGACTTCATCGGCACCGCGACGTCCGGCCCGGACAGTGCGCTGCGCGCGGTCGAGCTGGTGATCTTCCCCGAGGCGATGCGCGGGTCGGGCGAGGGCCATTACGGCTGGGACGTTCCGGGTGTCGTCGCGGCGAGCGGCGGTAACGGTGGCGGCGGTGCGAGCGGCATGACCAACGGCACCGTGCAGCAGCAGAGCGGGATGACCAACGGCACCGTGCAAGAACAGAGCGGCATGACCAACGGCACCGTTCAAGAACAGAGCGGGATGACCAACGGCACGGTCTCCTCCACCGCGGGGACGTCGGGTGAAACCAGCTTGACGATTTCGTACAAGGGCGGGACCGCGAAGGTGCTGGTGCCGGCCGGGACGCCGATCGTGCGCTTCGAACCGACGCAGCGCTCGATGCTCGCCAAGGGGCAGAAGGTGTTTGTCGTAAAGACCGCCGATGCACCCGGCGCGAAGTTCGTCGCGATCGGCAAGGACGGCCTTACGCCCCCGATGTGACCGGCCACCGCGCCGATCTGCAACGATGACAAAAAAGGGGGAGCGATCTTGCGATCGCTCCCCCGGTCGTATCAGCCTGATCAGGCGATCAGAACTTGGCCTTGAACCCCGCATAGAAGCGGCGGCCGATCGGCTCGTAGATGCCGGTGCCACCACCGATGCCGGTCGAGCCCAGCGGCGGAACGCGGTCGGTCAGGTTGTCGATGCCGAAGTAGAACTGCGACCCGCCCTGGATGTTGATCCCGAAACGCGCGTTCATGTAGAACACTTCAGGATAGTAGGGAATGCTGTAGCGGTCCGCATTCTGCGGCGGACGCCCCTGGTAGGACTGGACATCCTCGATGAAGCCGGCCGCCATCTTCCCCAGATAGTTGAGCTGGTAGTTGACTTCGAACGGCCCGAACGCGCCGTTGAGGTTCCAGTACACCTTGTCCTTGGGGCTGCCAAGTTCGCCGAGCAGATTGTCGCCGAAGTTCGGCTGGCTCGGATCGATGAACTGCGCATTCTCGAACTGGTGGGTATAGACCAGCACCGAACTCGCCTTCACGAAACCGAAGTCGTGCTGGTAGCTGAGGTTCACGTCGAGGCCGCGGACGCGCAGGCTGGCGTAGTTGAGCAGCGTCTGCTGCAGGCTGCCTTCGATTACGCGATACTGCTCTTCCCCGCTCGGTCCGGTCTGGCCAGCCGCGACGCGCTGGAACAGGCCGCAGAACTGGTTGTTGCCGGTAGGCGAATCATAGCAGCTGTTGAGGATCTGCTGCGCCGAAGGCGCGGTGATCACGTTGGCCACCTTGATGTTGTAATAGTCGACCGACAGCGTCAGGCCACGCGTGAAGCGGGGCTTCAGGACGATCCCGTAGGTGTAGGAGTCCGACTTTTCGACGTTCAGGTTGGGGTTGCCCCCGCTGAGAATGCCGAGCGTCTGCTGATACAGGTAGTTGTAGTTGGTCGGGATGCCGGCCGCAGCGCAGTTTGCGGCGCGATACTGTGTGCCGGTTGCGATGAAGTTGGCCGAGCACGGGTCGTTGACCGACGCGAAGTTCTGGCTCTGCGAGGAATAAAGCTCGGACAGGTTCGGGGCACGGACCGCGCGGGCATAAGAAGCGCGGAAGCTGATGTCCGGAACGGGCGAGTAGTTGCCACCGAAGTTGTAGGTGTAAACCGTGCCTGCGTTGCTGTTATAGTCCGAAACGCGACCAGAGGCGGTGAAGCTCAGATCCTCTGCGAACCGCATCCCCTTGAAGACCGGGATCTGGATTTCGCCATAGGCTTCCTTCACCTCGAAAGCCTGCGGGGCGAAGGTCGGCAGCGCGTTGTAGAAGGTGTATCCCTGTTCGACCAAGGGATCCGGCTTGAAGAAGTTGGTTTCCCGACGATATTCCCCGCCTACTGCGAAGCGGAGCGGACCGCCCGGCAGGTTGAAGAAGCCACTGGTGTCGCCGTTGACGAACGCGGAGACGTCAAGCTGCGTGATCTTCCCGTGCGAGACCGTGTCCTGCAGGACATAACGCTTTGCCGCATCGGAGATGTTGCCGTTGCCGAACAGGTTGATCGGCTGGCAGGCGGCGATGTCCGCGGCAAGGATTGCCGGATTGCCGCCGATGTCGGTGCCACCACGCGACGGGGTGATCTGCGAGCCGCAAACGATGTTGCCGGCGGCATTGCGCTGCGCATCCATGCCCAGCAGGAAACGCTGGACGTTGAGGTTGCCGAGAACGCGCGTATCTTCGATGAACTCGCCGTAGTTGGCGGCGACTTCATACTTCCAGTCGCCGTTGAACGTGCCGCGCACGCCGCCGACGATCCGGTAGGTCTGGCGCTTGGACTGTTCCGAGCGGACCCCCAGGTCGACGAGGTTCTTGCGGAGCGTGAAGCGGGTCGCACCCGTGATCGTCGCGGGATCCGTGCCACCGGCGATCAGCGCGTTGGTGATCGTCGTGCGGGCGGCCGTGCTCAGATACGGGTTGTCGAGGCGCGGACGCTCAAACGTCGACGTATCGTACCCGGCGAGCGTTCCGCCGGTGATGAACGCCGGGCCGGAACTGCCCTGGCCATAAGTCTCGGTCCGCGAATAGGATGCCTCGACGAACGGGACGATCGCATCCGAAATCTCGAAGTGGCCGACGAGGTTGGCCGAGTAGCGATCGAGTGCCGGCTGGATCTGAAGAAGCTGGCCTTCACGATTGGTATCGCCGTTGCCGCCGATAAACGAAGAGCCGCTCGGCGAGCTGGTGTTGGTGCCGATCCCGACGCGTGCGCCATTCTCCTGGACAAGCGAGCCGTCACCCTGGAACAGATAGTTGCACGAGAAGCGCTTCGCAGTGTTATCCGTCCCGCACGCGCCGGTCGGGCTTGCGAAGGTCACCAGGCCGCCCGATGCGATCGTCGCGGAGTGGATGTTGCGGAAGAAGATGTTGTCCGGAACGCCGTTGAAATTCGGCAATGTCTGCCCGGTGGCGATACCCGGAGCGTCGACCTGCGTCGTGACGAAGCCGTCTACCTGCTGCAGGCGCGAACGGTCGGAGGCGTACAGGCTATTCTGCCGCGCATATTCCAGATCGACCGCGATGTTGCCGCGACCATCGGCGAAGTTCTTGCCGCCCAGGATGCTGCCGAAATACGAACCGGCATCGCCATGCTGGCTGATGCCGCCCTGCACGCGCGCTTCCAGGCCCTGGAAATGGTCCTTCAGACGGAAGTTGACGATACCCGCGATCGCGTCCGACCCGTACACTGCCGAATCGCCGCCGGTGGTGATGTCGATGCTCTCGATCAGGTCCGACGGGATCGTGTTGATGTCGACCGAGACGGCGTTGTTGAGAATGTCCGCGCCGACGTGACGGCGGCCGTTGACGAGAACGAGCGTGCGCTGCGTGCCGAGGCCGCGCAGATCGAGCAGGTTGAGGCCGGCGGTGCCGAGGAAGCGGGTCGAGTTCGCTTGGCTGAACGTGCTCTGCAACTGCGGCAGGGTGTTGAGCGTGTCGCCGATCGAAACGCGCGACGTTGCGAGCAACTGGGTCGGCGTGATCGTCGTGATCGGGCTGGTCGACGTCGCGTTCGGGCTGCTGATGCGCGAGCCGGTGATCACGATGTCTTGCGGCGCAGATTGGGGCGCTGCGGTGTCGGTGCCGTCCGTGGAGGCCCCCACGGTCGTCGTCGTCTGGGTGGATGCGCGTCCGTCGCCGCTGGTCGCGGTCTGCGCGAAGCTCGCTGCAGGAAGTGCCGACAGAACGCTAACTAGCGCTGTGGCCTGCAGAAAACGGTTGAGTTTCATGATGGTCCCCTTGTTATCTTGCCCTGTGATTGGGAGGATAATCGGACGTTTCATGAAGGCGATGCAAGCGAGTGTGACAGTCTCGCAACGCATACAGTAACTTTTGCAAATACATGTTGCATAAACGACACAATGTTCGTGTATGAGGTACCGCTACCACCCGAAAGCTGTGTCAGGCCGTGCGCAACGAGCGGTTCCTTTCGTCAGCCCGAATACCTTCAGCCGACAGGACGCGCTGGCAACGTCCGGTGATCCGCCCTAGATCGGTGGCGTGACATCTCCCCAGACCCGTCTCGTCGATGCCGTTCGTGCCTTGCTTGGCCCCAAGGCGGTGATTACCGATCCGACCGATATCGCGCCGTGGCTCGATGATTGGCGCGGTCGCTATCATGGCGCGAGCGCGGCGATCCTGTCGCCCGACAGCACGGCTGGCGTCGCCGGCATCGTCCGGCTTGCGGGCGACCTCGGCGTGTCGCTGGTGCCGCAGGGCGGGAACACGTCGATGGTCGGCGGGGCGACCCCGCCCGCCGATGGCTCGGCGGTGATCCTGTCGCTGCGGCGGATGAACCGGTTGCGGCGGATGGATGCGAATGCCGCGCTGGTCGTGGCCGAGGCGGGGGTGATCCTCGCCGACCTGCATGCCGCCGCCGAGGCGGAGGGTATGCGCTTTCCGCTCACGCTCGGGGCACGCGGCAGTGCGACGGTGGGCGGGCTGGTCTCGACCAATGCCGGCGGGACACAGGTCTTGCGCTTCGGAACGATGCGCGCGCTCGTCGCGGGGCTCGAGATCGTGTTGCCGGACGGGCAGGTCCAGGATGGCCTGGCACCGCTTCGGAAAGACAATCGCGGCTATGACCTGACCCAGCTGTTGATCGGTGCCGAGGGGACGCTTGGCGTGGTGACGGCGGCGACGCTGCGACTGGTCCCGATTGCGGCGGACCGGGCGACCGGATGGATCGCAGTCGACAGCCCGCATGCGGCGCTGGCGCTGCTGCGCGTGCTGGAGCGACGGTCGGGGGATGCGATCGAGAGCTTCGAGCTCGTGCCCGGCGAGATCATGGACCTCGTGCTGAAACACATCCCCGCGACCCGCGCACCGCTCGACGGCCGGTATCCGTGGCTGGTGCTGATCGAATATGCGACGGCGCAGGGCCAGCCGCCCGCGCGCGACTCGCTGGAAACCTTGCTCGGCCCGGCCTTGTCGGATGGTCTGGCGCGCGATGCGGTGGTGGCTGCCAGCGAGGCGCAGGCGATCGCCTTCTGGCGGTTGCGGGACTCGATCTCGGAAGCGGAACGCGCCGAGGGGCCGACCATCGCGCACGACATCTCGGTCCCGGTCGATGCGATGCCCGACTTCATGGTCAGCGCCGCCGCCGCGGTCGAGGCGGCCTATCCCGGCGTCCATGCGACCGGCTTCGGCCATCTCGGCGACGGCAACGTCCATTTCCACGTCAACGCGCCCGCCGGGCTGCAGCACGACCGCGCTGCCGCCGAACGCTGGCGGCAGGACGTCGGCGCGCCCGCGAGCCGGATGGTCTATGATCTCGTCGTCGCGGCGGGCGGATCGATCTCGGCGGAACACGGTATCGGCCAGATGAAGCGCGACGAGCTCGCGCGGCTGTCCTCGCCGGCTCGGCTGGCCGCGCTGCACGCGATCAAGGCGGGGCTCGATCCGCAGGGGCTGATGAACCCGGGCAAGCTCCTCGGCCTTGCGGAAAGTGCGCGCGCGCCATAGAGCCAGCGTCCGTAAGGCGTGGGGGACCTGCGCGCTACATTCATCATGGAGACGATCATGGCCAGCGCGCCGCAAGCCCTTCCCCTGTTCTACAATGCGCTCGAGCCGCTTTCGAGCGAGGCGCATGCCAATTTCCGCTTCAATGCCGCCGACGCGGCACCGTTCCTCGTCAACCAGCATGCCATCCCGGTCACCGTCGACGAATTCGTCGCGACCCAGCCGTGGCTGCCGATCGTGTTCACCCTGGGGACGGACGCGATCCCGATCGCGCTGATGGGCCTGAACGAGGGCGTCAACGTGTTCGTCGGCGACGATGGCAAGCTGATCGAGGACAAGGTGTACGTCCCGGCCTACATCCGCCGGTATCCGTTCATGCTCGCGCGCCTTCGCCCGGATGCGCAGGACCTGTCGCTCTGCTTCGATCCGACCAGCAACACGATCGGCGCGTTCGACGAAGGCGAGGCGCTGTTTGCCGAGGGCAAGCCGACCGAGCTCGTCCAGAACATCCTGGGCTTCAACGAACAGTTCGAGCAGGCCGGCGCGCGCACGGCGAATTTCATGACCGAGCTGCGCGAGCTCGACCTGTTGATGGATGGAGAGTTCACGCTCAACATGGCGGGCAATGACCAGCCGTTCATCTACCGTGGCTTCCAGATCGTGAACGAGGAAAAGCTCAACGACCTGCGCGGCGACCAGCTGCGCAAGATCCAGAAGTCGGGCCTGCTGCCGCTCGTCTATGCGCATCTCTTCTCGTTGACGACGCTGCCGCAGATCTTCGACCGCCAGGTCAAGCTCGGCAAGGTCCCCGCGCCGCAGCTGATCAACTGAGCGATCCCGGGCCGGCGCGATGCCGGCCCGCCCCTGCGCCTCGACGGAACGGCAGTCCCGGACCGGACCGCGCCGCTCAAAAATTGCGGCGGCAGCGGGCTGCCGGCACCGTGTTGCCTTCGTCAGGGGAAGGGGCTCGGCGCGGAGCCTTTGCGCGGCAACGGTCGCCGGAATTGCCCGTCCTCGTACGGGCAGGACGCGATCGAGGAAAAGTCCGGAACGGCGTTGAATTTCGCCCTTGAACCCCGAAAACCGCTTACCTATATCGTTCTCACGCGGTTTCGTGTTCCCCCCTTTCGCGGGACCGCGCGACGCTCCTCCGGGAGTGTCTCCTCCCTGAACCTTGGCCACCGCGTGCTCTGCATGCGGTGGTTTTTTTGTGCGCGGCGGGTTACTCGGCGGCGATCGGCAGCGTCTGCCCGCGCCAGCCCATGGCCTCTTCGGCGAGTGCGTCGATCATTGCGCGAAGCGTCGAAGCGGTCGAGGCGAGCCCATCGCCGGGGAGGTCGCCGGCCGGGTCGAGATACAGCGTGCGATCGAACTCCAGCTGGATGGCATGGACCACGCCGCCACGGGCATGCCGGTCGAGCACGTGCGCCCCGGCATAAGGCGTATTGCGCGCGCAGGGGATGCCGGCGGCGCTCGCGACGCGTTCCAGCGCGGCAACGAAGCGGGCATCGGCGCTACGGCCGAATCGGTCACCGATCACGATACGCGGCGCGCCCGCGCCGAGGCTGGGCATCGAATGGATGTCGAGCAGCACGGCGACTCCGAAGCGCGCGCGTGCCGCCTGCAGCGCGGCCTCCAGCGTATCGTGATAGGGCCGGTAGTCCGCTGCGATGCGCGCGGCGATGTCGTTCGCGGCAAACCGTCCGCGCCATAATTCCCCTGCGCCGGCGACGCGGCGCGGCACCAGACCCAACCCGCCGCGCACCTTGGCCGACGCGATCGGCATCGCCGCCGCCCGGGCGCCTTCGTCGATCGCGGGATCCCGTTCCTGCTCGCTGCGGTTGAGGTCGATCCAGGCGCGCGCGCGGCGCTGGATGAGCATCGTCTCGCGACCGTGCGCGATCCGCGCCACCGCGTCGACATAACGGTCCTCGAGCACGGTCGTCGCGGCGAGCGGGACCCGCAGTGCCGCCTGGAGCGCGATCGGATAGTCGCGACCCGCATGCGGCACGGACAGGACGACCGGGCTCGCTGGCGTGGGATCGCCGAAAAGGTCGAACGAGGGCAGGGGCGGCGTCATATCGCCCCATCGTAGCACAGCCGCTCCGCCGATCCGGCTGGAAAATCTTAAGCCCTTCGCGCATACATTACCGCAAATGCGGGCGCCTTGGCCCGTCAGGACGGAATGGCATGATTCGGATTTTATTGGCGGAAGACGATCAGGTGATGCGCGAATATCTTACGCGCGCGCTTGAGCGCTCCGGCTATGCGGTCGCAGCGGTTGATCGCGGGACGGCGGCGATCCCGTTGCTGGAAGACGAGCATTTCGACCTGTTGCTGACCGACATCGTCATGCCCGAGATGGATGGCATCGAACTCGCGCAAAAGGCGAGCGAAATTGCGCCGAGCCTGCGGGTGATGTTCATCACCGGCTTTGCCGCGGTGACGCTGAAGGCGGGCAAGTCGATGCCGCAGGCGCGCGTCCTGTCCAAGCCCTTCCACCTGCGGGACCTCGTGCTGGAGGTGGACCGCATGTTCGAACTGGAACGGGTCGGCGGAAATTTCTGAATCGGCGCACGTGGTGCTTGCGTGGGCAGAAAGCCTTCGCTAAAGGCCACCCCTCGCCCGGCACTGCCGCAGCGAAGTGGGCGTGTAGCTCAGTGGTAGAGCACTGTGTTGACATCGCAGGGGTCGCAAGTTCAATCCTTGCCACGCCCACCATTAAAGCCCCGCGGATCCTCTGGATCGGCGGGGCTTTTTGTTTTCGCTGACGACATGTGCGCGGAGGGGCTGGCGAGCCTGTGCGTCCGCCGCGCCGGGGCGAGCTGGGTCTTCGCGGTCGGCCCGTGCTGCGCATATGGCGACGTAAGCGGGGTGCGCGTCGCCGTTGTCTGGCCCAACCCAGGCCCGCGGCTCTCCGGCGCTACGGTCTGGGTGCTCGCTCAGGACGAGGCGGGCGGCGGGGTAACGGCGTCGGGATCCAGGTCCGCGTGGACCAGCCGCGGGATACCGCTGTGGATTGGGATGCGGGACCCGGTCTTGATCGTCATGTTCGACGTGAAGGTAAAGCGCTCGCGTCCCCTTCCGGGCGTCGTCTGGGTCGCATAGCGCCGCGCCGCGATCGCCTGGACGATCTGTTCGGGCCAATCGCCGGTGCCGGACACCCGATTGCCGCGCGCCGCGACATGCGCATCGTGGACCCGGCCGTCCGTGCCGATCGTGTAGGCGACGTCGATCCACATATAATCCAGGTTGGCCGAGAAGACCGGCGGCGGGATCTCCTTGAACAGCGCGTAGCTGTCCGCCGCCGTGCCATTGGGGCGGCGTTGCCCGGTCGCGGTCATCAGGACCGGTGGGGCGTGCAGCAGAACCGAGGGCGCGCCGGCGGGCTGCCGAGGATAGCGCGCGATCAGTCGGTCGAGCTCGGCGTCGCTCGCGGTCAGGGCGGCCAACTGGATGTTCAACTGGTCAGCGCACGCGACGATGGGCTGCAGCGCCGGTTCGCGCCGTTCGAGCAATGCGCCGATCGCCCTGCGGGCGATCGGACCGTAAAAGGCATAGACCTGCGCGGCGAGTCGGGTGTTGAGCGTTGCGTACCGAAGCAGCGCCAGCCCTTCGGTCTCGACCAGTCCGAGTTTGCGCGCGCGGCCCGCGACCGCGCGATATTGCACCTCGGCTTCGCTGAACAGCCCGGCACTGGCATAAGCGTCGCCAAGCCCGATCCGCTCCATCAAGACGCGCGGATCCGTCTCGGGCATGCCGGCCTTCATCGCGCTGACCGTATCGAGCGCGTTCGACCATTCGCGACCCTGATCGCCGAGATGCGCGGCAATCACGCTGCTGGCATGGAACAGATTGGCCACTGCGACCGGATATTCCCGGGCGAACCGCGCGGTTCGGTGGCGCGCGGCGAGCAGCGCGGCCTGCGCCTCCTCATAATGCCCCGCCTCGAACTGCGCCTGCGCAAGGTCCAGCGTGATCGCAATATCGCGGTCGGGCTTGCAGCTGGCGGCGAGGCAATCGTCCAGACGCTTGCGCAGGTCCGGTGCGCGGCTCCCGACGACGACGATGTCGCGATCGGCAGCGGCGGGGGGCGGCAGGGTCTGCGCCGCGAGCGGGGCCGATACGAGCAGCGCACTGAAAACCGACCACCACGTCGCTGCCATCGCCCGGACTCCCGATTCGTCGGGCAAGACTATGCGTCGATCGCGTCCTCGTCCATCCGGGCAGCGTTTTCCTGAATGAACGCATAGCGATGCGCCGGATTGGTCCCCATCAGCCTGTCGACCAGATCCTTCACCCCCGCGCGCGCCTCATATTCCTGCGGCAGCGTGATGCGCAGCATCGAGCGGGTCTTGGGGTCCATCGTGGTTTCGCGCAGCTGCATCGGGTTCATCTCGCCGAGGCCCTTGAATCGCCCGATCTCGACCTTCTTGCCCTTGAACTCGGTCGCCTCGAGCTGCGCGCGGTGCGCGTCGTCCATCGCGTAGAGGCTCTTCGTCCCCGCGGTCAGCCGGTACAGCGGCGGCTGTGCGAGGAAGACGTTCCCGGCGCGGACGATCTCGGGCATTTCCTGGAAGAAGAAGGTCATCAGCAGCGTCGCGATATGCGCGCCGTCGACGTCTGCGTCGGTCATGATGACGACGCGCTGGTAGCGCAGATGATCCGGGTTGCAGTCCTTGCGTGTCCCGCACCCCAACGCGAGGATCAGATCGGCGATTTCCTGATTGGCGTGGATCTTGGCCGAGGTCGCCGACGCAACGTTGAGGATCTTGCCGCGGATCGGCAGGATCGCCTGCGTCTTGCGATCGCGCGCTTGCTTGGCCGATCCGCCTGCCGAATCGCCCTCGACGATGAAGATCTCGGTGCCCTCGGGCCCGTTGGACGAGCAATCGGTCAGCTTGCCCGGCAGCCGCAGCTTGCGCGCGGACGTCGCGGTCTTGCGCTTGACCTCGCGCTCGGCTTTTCGCGCGAGGCGGTCGTCCATCCGCTCGACGACATAGCTTAGCAGCGCCTTGCCGCGGTCCATATTGTCGCTGAGGAAATGGTCGAAATGGTCGCGCACCGCGCGCTCGACCAAGGTCGCCGCTTCGGGCGAGGTGAGGCGGTCCTTGGTCTGGCTCTGGAATTGCGGATCGCGGATGAAGACGCTGAGCATCAGCTCGCTCCCCGTCATCACGTCCTCGGCGGAAATGTCCTTGGCCTTCTTGTTGCCGACCAGATCGCCGAACGCGCGGATCCCCTTGACCAGTGCGGCGCGCAGGCCCTGCTCGTGCGTGCCGCCGTCAGGGGTGGGGATGGTGTTGCAATACCAGCTGTACGACCCGTCGCTCCACAGCGGCCAGGCGACCGCGCATTCGACGCGGCCCGCGGTGCCGGGGAAATCCTGCCGCGCGACGAACAGCTCGGTCGTCGCGCATTCGCGGGTGCCGAGTTGCTCGCGCAGATGATCCGCGAGGCCGCCGGGGAACTGGAACACCGCTTCGGCGGGCGTGTCGTCGCTGATCAGCTCGGGGGCGCATTTCCAGCGGATCTCGACGCCGGCGAACAGATACGCCTTGGACCGCGCGAGGCGGTGGAGCCGCGCGGGCTTGAACCCCATGTCGGGGCCGAAAATTTCGGTATCGGGGGTGAAGGCGACGGTCGTCCCGCGCCGGTTGGGCGCCGCGCCGACATGTTCGAGCGGGCCGAGCGTCTCGCCGCGCGCGAACTTCTGCCGATACAGCTCGCGCCCGCGCGCGACCTCGACCACCGTGTCGGACGACAGCGCATTGACGACGCTGACCCCGACGCCGTGGAGACCGCCGCTGGTGGCATAAGCCTTGCCATCGAACTTGCCGCCCGAATGGAGCGTCGACAGGATCACCTCGAGCGCGGACTTGCCGGGGAACTTCGGGTGCGGATCGACCGGGATACCGCGGCCATTGTCCGAGACGGTCAGCCGGTTGCCCGGCGCGAGCTCGATCTCGATCCGCGTGGCATGGCCCGCGACCGCCTCGTCCATCGCATTGTCGAGCACTTCGGCGGCGAGATGGTGATAGGCGCGCTCGTCGGTGCCGCCGATATACATGCCCGGCCGCCGCCGCACCGGCTCCAGCCCTTCGAGGACTTCGATCGACGCTGCATCGTAATCGGTGGGGACGTGCTTGGGGCTGGCTGCGAACAGGTCGTCGGACATGCGAACGCTATACGGCGGGCAGGGCGAAACTGCCAAGCGGCATCGCGGAAAAGGTCCGTGGCGGCCCGATGGCACCACATCGGGATTAATTCCTGTTTGGTGCAGCCATCTGCAACGGGGACGTTTCCTGGGGCGCTGACGCAGCACAACCGGGCGTTTTCAATGCGTAACACGTTCGTGCTCGCAGCCCAATACGGCGGGCACCGACGTCCGTCGCAGCGACGACACGTTCCGCTTCTGAGCACAGTCGGGCGTCTCCGTTTCCCCGCGCAGGCGGGGACCCAGGGTTACAGGCGGAGCGTCTGGAACCCTGGGCTCCCGCCTGCTCGGGGAACGGTGCGCCCATGCGGCAACCCAAAAAAAGGGGCCGCGCAACCGGATGGTGCGCGGCCCCTTTTTCGTACGTCCCGTCGTGGCTCAGCGCGCGCGCGGACCGCCGAACGGCAGCGGCGGCGCGGGGCGACGGTCGCGGCGCGGGAGCTGCGCCTGATAGGCGTGGCCGCAATGCCCGACGCAATAAGGGAAGCCCGGGTTCACCTTCTCGCCACAGAAGTGAAAGTCGGGCTCACCCGGATGACCGATCGGCCACTTGCAGATCTTGTCGTTGAGATCGAGCAGCGTGGTCTTGCCCGCCATGTCGGCGGACGGCTTGGCCGGAACCAGCCGACGCGGCGGCGCCGGCGTGATCGGGGCCTGCTGCTCGCCGGGTGCCTGACGCAGGAAGCCGCCGGGACCGACCGACCGGAGGATCGGCGGCGCGGGGCGAACCGGTGCGGCGGGCGCCTCGGCCTCCTCGTCGTCGGTCTCGTCCTCGATCTCGTCCTGTACCGCCGGGCGCGGTGCGGGCGGCGGGGGCGGCGGTGCCGCGGCGACCGGCGGCGCGACTCGCTCGACCGGCGCGCGCGGGGCGGGGGCGGGCTTGGGTTCGGCCGGCGCGGACGGCGCGGCAGCGGCGGGCGCGGCGGCGGCAGCGGCGGCCTTGGCCGAGCCGTCGTTGGGCTTGACCGGCGACGGGCGCGACTGGAGACCCAGGCGATGCGCCTTGCCGATCACCGCGTTACGGCTGACGCCACCGAGTTCCTCGGCGATCTGGCTCGCGGTCTGCCCTGCTTCCCACATCTTGCGCAGCGTATCGATGCGTTCGTCGGTCCAGCTCATCTGCTCTCGTTTCCAATCGTCTCGGGTCGCCGAACCTCTAATCCGGGTTGCGGGCGGCGGCGGCAGTCTTTAGCGACGATGCCATGAGCAGCCAGCCCCCAATCGGCGAAATTCGTACAACGGCGATGAACGCCCCCGGCGTCCCGGTCATCCGGAGCGTCAATTGGGGCGGTCTGCGAACGCTCTATATCAAGGAGGTTCGCCGCTTCTTCAAGGTGCAGTTGCAAACCGTGTGGGCGCCAGCCATCACGACGCTGCTGTTTCTGGTCGTGTTTACCATCGCAACCGGCGCGAAACGCCCGGTTCTGGTCGGCGGGGTCGAGATCCCGTTCGCCGATTTCATCGCGCCCGGGCTGATCATCAGCCAGGGGATGATGGGGCCCGCCTTTGCCAATGCGAGCTTCTCGCTGATGGTCGGCAAGATCCAGGGGACGATCGTCGATTATCTCCAGCCGCCCTTGTCGACGATGGAATTGCTGACCGCGCTGGTCGGTGGCGCGATGACGCGGGCGTTCATCGTCGGATTCGTGGTGTGGTTGGCGATGGCGATTTATCCGGACGTGCATGTCACGCCGCGGCATCCGCTCGCGATCCTGTGGTTCGGGTTCCTGGGGGCGGCGTTCCTGTCGTTCCTGGGCGTGCTGACGTCGATCTGGGCGGATAAGTTCGATCATGCGGCGGCGGTGACCAACTTCGTGATCACGCCTTTGGCGTTGTTGTCGGGGACGTTCTACTCGGTCGACAAGCTCGCGCCGGCGTTTCGTGCGTTCAGCCATGCCAACCCGTTCTTCTACATCATCTCGGGGTTCCGCTACGGGTTCCTCGGGACGGCGGATGCGCCGGTGCTGCTGGGGTCGGTGATCATTCTGGCGATCGACATCGTGCTCGGGCTGCTGTGCTATCTGCTGCTGCGGAGCGGGTGGCGGTTGAAGAACTGACGTTTTTTGGCGGTCTTAGAAGGGTTTGATCGCACAAAGGCACAAAGACACGAAGAGGAAGGCTGACGAGGCTGCGTGGCGCGCCTGCCGGTCGATTTTGCCTGCGGCAGCATCATATCTGCCTTCTTTACCCTTCGTGTCTTTGTGGCTTTGTGCGATCATCCCTTCCTGCATCGACCCGAGCAAAAGCGCCCAACACACGGTGTTGCGCTCCGCCCCCAATCTCCGTAAAAACCGTGATCGGGCGACCGTACAGGTCGCCCTTTTGCTTTTTGAAGGAGACGCGTCGTGTCGACCCCAGCCCTGATGCCCGTTTACCCACGGTGTGGCGTGCGTCCGGTGCGCGGCGAGGGCGTCTATCTCTACGGCGAGGATGGCGCGCAATATCTCGACTTCGCCGCCGGGATCGCGGTCAACGCGCTCGGCCACGGCCACCCCAAATTGGTCAAGGCGATCGCCGACCAGGCCGCAACGCTGATGCACGTCTCCAACCTCTACGGTAGCCCGCAGGGCGAGCATCTCGCGCAGCGGATCGTCGAGAGCTCGTTTGCCGACACCGTGTTCTTCACCAATTCGGGCACCGAGGCGGTCGAATGCGCGATCAAGGCCGCGCGGCGTTATCACTTCGTCACCGGCAATCCGCAGCGCACCACGTTGATCACCTTCAACAATGCGTTCCACGGGCGCACGATGGGCGCGATCTCGGCGACCAACCAGCCCAAGATGCGCGACGGGTTCGAGCCGTTGCTGCCGGGCTTCGCCTATGCGCCGTTCAACGATCTCGAAGCGGCACTCGCGCTGATCGACGACACGACCGCTGGCTTCATGGTCGAGACGGTCCAGGGTGAGGGCGGTGTCTCCGCCGCGACGACCGAGTTCCTTCAGGGTCTGCGCAAGGCGTGCGACGAGCACGGCCTGCTGCTGGTGCTCGACGAAGTCCAGTGTGGCTATGGCCGGACCGGCAAGATGTGGGCCTATGAGCATTACGGCATCACCCCCGACATCCTGTCCTCGGCCAAGGGCATCGGCGGCGGCTTCCCGCTCGGCGCGTGTCTCGCGACCGAGGAAGCGGCCAAGGGCATGGTGTTCGGCACGCATGGCTCGACCTATGGCGGCAACCCGCTCGCGATGGCGGCGGGCGAGGCGATCCTCGACGTGATGCTCGAACCCGGCTTCCTCGAGCATGTGACGGCCATGGGCGAGCGGCTGCGCACGTCGGTCGAGCAGATGATCCCCAATCACGACCAGCTTTTCGAGGGCGTCCGCGGCAAGGGGCTGATGTTCGGCATCAAGCTCAAGGACGCCGCGGTCGCGCGCGATTTCGTCGCGCATCTGCGCGATCATCACGGGCTGCTGACGGTTGCGGCGGGGGAGAATGTCGTCCGCGTGCTCCCACCGCTGGTGATCGAGGAAGCGCATATCGCCGAGTTCGTCCAGAAGCTGACCGACGGCGCGCGGGCGTTCACGTCGATGGCGGCGGCGGCGTGAGCGGGTTCTCGGAAATCCTCCCCCGCGCAGCGGGGGAGGGGGACCGTGAGCATTCAGCGAACGGTGGAGGGGTCGCGACGGCAATTGTTGCGCCCAGCCCTTACCCCCTCCGTCTCGCTGCGCTCGCCACCTCCCCCGGTGCCCGGGGGAGAATGTAACATGCGCCATTTCCTCAGCCTGTCCGACGCGGGCCCCGACGGCGTCGCCGCGATGCTCGCCGATGCGCTCGACCGCAAGGCCGCGCGCGCGGGCTGGCCCAAGGGCAAGGCGGATGCGGACGCGCCGCTTGCCGGGCACACGCTCGCGATGGTGTTCGAGAAGAACTCGACCCGCACACGCGTCAGCTTCGACATGGCGATCCGCCAGTTGGGCGGCAGCAGCATCATTCTCGACGCGGGCACGACCCAGCTCGGGCGCGGCGAGACCGTCGCGGATACCGCGCGCGTCCTGTCGGGCTATTGCGATGCGATCATGCTGCGCACCGACGACCATGAGAAGCTCGAAGAGATGGCGCGCCATGCGACCATTCCGGTGATCAACGGCCTGACCGACAATTCGCACCCGTGCCAGATCATGGCCGACCTGCTGACGCTGATGGAGGCGGGCAAGCCGCTCCCCGGCCTCAAGGTCGCATGGCTCGGCGACGGCAACAACGTGCTCGCGTCGATCATGGAAGCCGCCGGGCTGATGCAGTTCGACGTGGTCGCCGCCTGCCCGCAGGGGTTCATACCCGCCGACAGCGACGTCGCGCTCGGCAAGGGCCGCGCGCGCATCGTCGGCACCGCCAAGGAAGCCGTCGAGGGCGCGGATGTGATCGTCACCGATACGTGGATCTCGATGGGGCAGGACCATGCCGAGACCAAGCTGAAGGCGATGTGGCCCTATCAGGTCGACGCCGCGCTGATGGCGACCGCCAAGCCCGACGCGAAGTTCCTTCACTGCCTCCCCGCGCACCGCGGCGAGGAAGTGACCGCGGAGGTGATCGACGGGCCGCAGTCGCTGATCTGGCCCGAGGCGGAGAACCGGCTGCACGCGCAGAAATCGGTGCTGCGGTGGTGCTTCGGGCAGATCGGTTGATTGGGGGCTGGGGGTTCCTATCTCTTTGGTTCTGTTGTCCCGTTTAGTTCCCCACCGTTCGGGCTGAGCGAAGTCGAAGCCCCATGCGTGGCGCGGGCCCTTCGACTTCGCTCAGGGCGAACGGTTAGGTGACGTAATCGCCGCGAGAAAATCATGACCCCCGTTCCCGCCAGCCCCGTTCCCACGACCCCCGCCGACACCGACCGCGCGATCGGTTTCACCATCCCCGCGCGCCATGCGCGCGGCCGGATCGTGCGGCTCGCGCCCGTACTCGACACGATCCTCGCCGCGCACGCCTATCCCGCGCCGATCGAGGCGTTGCTGACCGAGGCGCTGACGCTTGCCGCGCTGATCGGCTCGACGCTCAAGGACGCGGGCGGCCAGCTCACGATGCAGGCGCAGACCGAGGGCGGGATCGTCAAGCTGCTGGTGTGCGACTATCGCGGCGGCGAACTGCGCGGCTATGTCGATTTCGACGCGGACCGCCTCGCCGAGGCCCCCAAGGACCCGACGTTGTTTGCCTTGTTCGGCAAGGGCTATCTCGCGATCACCTTCGACCAGGCGGACACCGGCGAACGCTATCAGGGAATCGTCCCGCTCGACGGCGAATCGCTGAGCGCGGCGGCGGAGCATTATTTCCTCCAGTCCGAACAGATCCCGACGCTGATCCGCGTCGGCACCGGTGCGCTCGGGCAAGACGGGCGCGTGGCGGGCGGGCTGCTGCTCCAGCATCTCCCCGAGGGCGAGGACGGGCGCGACCGGATCCATACCCGGCTCGACCATCCGGAGTGGGAGCATGTCGCGATTCTGGGCGGCACGATGAAGCCCGGGGAACTCGCCGACCCCGCGCTGTCGCTGGAGATGCTCGTGTGGCGGCTGTTCAACGAGGAGACCGAGGTCCGCGTGCAGGGCGAGACGCGGTTCGTCCGCGGCTGCCGTTGCTCGCCCGACTACATTGCGTCGGTGCTCGCGAAATTCCCGCCGGAGGAACAGCGCGACATGGCGGACGACGACGGGATGATCGTGGTCGACTGCGCCTTCTGCGCGCGCAAGTTCCCGGTGCCGGCAGCGCTGGAGATTGTTACGTCTCCGTCATTGTAAGTCGGGCGGAGGTCCCCAGATAAGGGACTGGGGCCATTGCCACGACGCAGCGGGCGTATGGCGGGCCGATCGGGGTCGACGCGATGAGATGGACGAGACGGGGAACGACGCTGGTATGCGCCAGCGGGATCGCGCTGGCGTTGGGAACCGGGTTCGCCGTCGCTGCGCCCGGCGCCAAGCCCGCATTGACCGCCCTGGCGCGGGTCGAGCGGGGCCAATGGCAGCTGAAGACCGTCGACGACGGCGTGTCGCGCACCCTGTGCCTCGCCGATCCGCGCACGCTGATCCATTACGAGCATCCGATGGAGCAGTGCCAGCATGCCGTGGTCAAGAACGACATCGACACCACCACGGTCCATTTCATCTGTCACAACAGCCATGGCCAGACGAGCGTGAAGGTCGCCACGCCACGGTCCTTCAACATGGATACGCAGGGCATCATCAACGGCGCGCCGTTCGAGGAATCGTACGAGGCGCGCTACGTCGGCGTGTGTGCGGGTGACCCAAAGGCACATTGAGCCGCGCATCGTTAAGAGTAAGTTTACGATTCGCGCGTAGAGCAGAGACTGCATTCCGTGATGGAAGGCTTTCCTCCTGATACGCCCCCCCAATCGGGCATCCCCTGGGTCGCTTACGGGCGGCCCATTTTTTTTGGCCATCTGCCGGGGGAGGATCCCGCAGGCGGGGCGGCGCTTGCGCTTCGGGAGGGTGGCGCTTACCTACCGGCGCATCATGACAGATGAAACGACCCCGCAGGTCGCCCCGGCAGCCGTCGTGCTGGTGTCGGGCGGTCTAGACTCCATGGTATCGGCAGCGCGCGCGCGGGCCGATGGATACCGGCTCTTCGCGCTTTCGGTGGATTACAACCAGCGGCACCGGCTGGAACTCGAGTCCGCCGCGCGGATCGCCGAGCATCTCGGGGCCGAGCGGCATATCGTCCTGCCGCTGGACCTGTCTGCCTTCGGCGGATCCGCGCTCACCGCCGATATCGCCGTTCCCAAACAGGGCGTCGAACCCGGGATACCGGTCACGTATGTCCCCGCGCGCAACACGATCTTCCTGAGCCTCGCGCTGGGCTGGGCCGAGGCGGCGGGCGCTCGCGACCTGTTCATCGGCGTCAATGCGCTGGATTATTCCGGCTATCCCGATTGCCGCCCCGAATTCATCGCCGCGTTCGAGGGACTGGCCGAGCTTGCCACCAAGGCCGGGGTCGAGGGCGAGCCGTTCAGGATCCACGCCCCGCTGCAACACATGACCAAGGCCGACATCGTGCGCGAGTGCGCGGCGCTCGGCCTCGATGCGGGGATGAGCTGGTCGTGCTACGATCCGACGCCGGAGGGCCTGCATTGCGGGACGTGCGACAGCTGCCGCCTGCGCAAGAAGGGGTTCGAGGACGCCGGCCTGCCCGACCCGACGCGCTACGCGGTCTGATCGGATGAGCTATGCGGTCAAGGAGATGTTCCTGACGCTCCAGGGAGAGGGCGTCCAGGCGGGACGGCGCGCGGTGTTCGTGCGTTTTGCCGGATGCAATCTGTGGTCGGGGCGCGAACAGGACCGCGCCAGCGCGATCTGCCAGTTCTGCGATACCGATTTCGTGGGAACCGACGGCGCGGGCGGCGGGCGCTTCGCCGACGCGGCAGCGCTGGCGGCCGCCGCGGTGGCCTTCTGGGGGGAGGGCGTGGTCGAACGCTTCGTCGTGCTGACGGGCGGCGAACCGATGCTCCAGATCGACGATGCGCTGGTCGATGCGCTGCATGCGGCCGGGTTCGAGATCGCGATGGAAAGCAACGGTACGCTCGCGGCGCATCCGGGGATCGACTGGGTCTGCATCAGTCCCAAGGCGGGCAGCGTGGTCGTTCAGCGCAGCGGGGACGAGCTCAAGCTGGTATGGCCGCAGCCGGGAAGCGACGTCGTCGCGCTGGAGACGTGGGATTTCGCGCATCACCTGATCCAGCCGCTCGACAGCGCAGCGGCGGCGGAAAATCACGCCGCGGCGATCGATCTCGTGATGGAGCGGCCGAAGTGGCGGCTGACGCTGCAGGCGCACAAGGCGCTGGGGCTGCGGTAAGCGCGCTGCCGGGACGAAGCGGCACCCTGGCGAAGGGCGAGGCCGTCGGGCCGGCGACGGTTGCATTGCGGGAACGTGGCGGCGCCGGCCTGCGCCGGGGAGACCGAAAGCCCCCCGGCCAGACCCATCAGGACCGGATCAGCGCGGCGTCAGCGTGTACGCGCCGCACTTGCGTTCGACCCATTCGCCACGCTTGGTCCAGCACATCTCGTCGAGGCGCGGGACCGAGACGCGGTTCTCGATCCGCGGGCGGCGCGCGAACCGCTGTTCGCCCCAGGGGGTGAGCGAATTGCGCAGCGTGCCCATGTCGTTGATCGCGACCTTGTAGAGCTCGCCGCGCGGCGCATAGGCGGCGTTGGTCGCGATCTGCGAGGCGGTCTGGCAGAAGCCATATTGCGCGCCCACCGTCGTGAACGACGAATAGGTCCGCGTGCCGAACCGATCGAGCGCGGCCTGGCCGGCCTTGAGACCCTTGTTGGTGCGGTTGAAATATTTGACGAGCGTATCGAACGCCGACTTCAGCTCGTCCTTGTGATTGTTGATCATCACATTGTAATTCTCGACGTTGAGCAGCGTCGGCTCGAACTGGCATTGCAACGCCGCCACGTTCAGCGCCGAGCGCAGGTTCCACACCAGGTTGGCGCGGACCTCCGCCGGGGTCGCGTCGGGCAGCGCGAGCTGGCCGGGCTCATCGCCGGTAATCGGCGGTGCCGTCATGTCATGCGACTGGAAAAAGAATTGCGCCGAAGCCGGGGTTGCCAGCGCGGCGCCGCAAGTGGCGGCCAGCGCGGCCAGAATACGCAACACGGTCATTCATTCCCTCTCATATCCCGCTTTGGCGCCTACGGCCTTTTGCGGTGCAGCCCAACTCTTTTAACCAATCATTTCGTCGCAAACCAACCCACAATTCGAGCCCGTGCCGGAATCGAAAGGGCCGCCCGGTTTCCCGGACGGCCCTGGATATCATCATTCCCGAAGGAAGGATTACATCGCGTTCGTGGTCGTGGTCGTGGTGTTCGACGTCATCGTGGTGTCGTTCGCCATCATGCCACCGTCGTTCGCCATCGCGCCGTCGGTCGACGTCATCGTGTCGTTGGCAGTCGTCGTCGACATCGTGTCGGTCGAGTTCATGTCGGTGACCATCGTGTTGTCGGTCGTCGTCGTCTCGGTCTTCGGGGTGCAAGCCGAAATCGCGATCGCTGCAACAGCGATCATCGAACCAGCAGCGACCTTGGAAATGAATGCACGCATTGGAAAGCTCCCTAGATATATGGATTGGTAGGCCTCGAGACCTTTAATACCCAAACCGTGGTGGACATTAGTCGTATTACGTCTGGCCCTCAAGCCATGTTTTGCCGCCCCAAAGAATGAGTTTCTAGGAAGGCTGGAAGGCGCAACGCGAGGGCGGTGTCAAAAGTTGCAAAATCGGTCGGCGCACCGAGGGCGGCGGCGCTGGTTACCGCGAAGTCCGCGAGCCCGCACGGCACGATCCCGCCGAAATGCGCGAGGTCCGGGGACAGGTTGACGGAGAAGCCGTGCAGCGTCACCCACCGCCGGACACGCACCCCGATCGCGCCGATCTTGGCCTCGGCCGTACCACTTGGGGACAAAGCGTCCGGCGCCATCGTCCAGATCCCGATCCGGCCGGGCGCCCGAAACGCGGCAATGCCGAGATCGCCGAGCGTATCGATCACCCAGCCTTCCAGCGCATGGACGAACTGCCGCACGTCGCGTCCGCGCCGCGTCAGGTCGAGCACGACATAGCCGATCCGCTGCCCCGGTCCGTGATAGGTATAGCGCCCGCCGCGACCGGTATCGATCACCGGGAACTGCGGGTCGCGCAATTCGGCGGGGTCGGCGCTGGTGCCGCCGGTATAGACCGGCGGATGCTCGAGCAGCCAGATCAACTCGCGCGCGGTTCCCTCGGCAACGGCGACGGCGCGCGCCTCCATCTCGGCGACGGCGGCCTCGTAGGCGATGGGGGCGGTGGCGATGCGCCACTCGATAGCGTCGGGGAGATGGTCCACGCAGCAGCGATTGCGCCAGTCGCGCGCGCTGCGCAAGTCATTGGCAAGCTGTCTGGCCATAGGCTAACAGCGCGGCATGGCCTTCGCCCGGGGGGAGCGTATAGGCTCCGGGATCTAGCGACGGGGAGACGCGACATGATGGCGACGATGAGTACCGTGTGGGATCGCACGAGCGCGTTCGTCGCGGATCATCTGGCCGCGCTGGCGCCGATCGTCGTGTTCGGCATGTTCGTCCCGCTGGCGCTGATCGGCAATCTCGTCGCGGTGATGGGCGCGGTCGGGCTGACCGGCGGTTGGGTCGTCGGCGTGGTGATCGTGCTGCTGTCGCTCGCCAGCAACTGGGGGGCGATCGCGGTGACCGCGCTTGCGCTCGATCCCGCAGCCGGACGCAGCGGGGCGATCCACACAACGAATCACCGCTTCCTGCCCGTCGTCGGCGTGAACGTCCTCGCGCTGATCGCGCTGTTCGTCCTGTTCCTGCCGGGAATGGTCGGTTTCTCGCTGAGCGGCATCCCGGTGACCCAGATGACCGGCGAACAGCCCTCGCTCGATGCGATCAATGGACCGATGGTGTTGTTCGCGACGCTCTACACGCTGGTGCTGCTGCCGGTGCTGCTGTGGCTGGTGGCGCGCCTGTCGGTGCTGAACGCGACGATGGTCGCGGAACGGCGCGGGCCGGGGGTGTTCGGCCGCTCCTTTGCCCTGACGCGCGGGACCACGCTCAAGATCATGGGCGTGCTGCTGCTGTATCTCGTCGTCTCGCAGATTGCCGGGCTGGCGGCGCGGATGGTGGCGGGGGCGGTGTTCGGGCTGCTGCTTGGCGGCGTGGGGCCGCTGTCGGCATCCGCGATCCTCACCGCGCTGGTCGTCGCCATGGTATCGACGCTCTTTTCGGTTCTGGCGGTGGTGTTCCTCGCCAAACTCTACCTGGCGCTGCGCGATGCGCGCGCGCCGATCCTCGAGGCTGCATGAAACAGGGTATGACGAGACTCGATATCGGCGCCGTGCTGCGCGACGCCTGGGCGATGGCGAAGCGCGACCGCGACGTGCTGCTGGGGGTCTGCGGGCTGTTGCTGCTGGTGCCGCAGGTGGCGCTCGCGATGTTCGTTGCGCGGCCGCCGGCACTCCCGGGGGCGGCGGAAGAGATGACCGCCTGGCTCGCCGCGGTGCAGGCCTGGTCGCAACTCTACAGCCTGCCCGTGATCGTCCTGTCGATCGTGCTGCTGCTGGGGAGCGCGACGGTGCTGTCGCTCTACCTCGACCGGTCGCACCCGACGGTGCAGGCGGCTGTGTTGCGCGCGCTCAGCTTGTTGCCGCGGGTCGTGCTGCTGTCGCTGTTGATGTCGTTTCCGGTCAGCGTGGGCACGCTGCTGCTGTTCCTGCCGGGCCTGTATCTGCAGGGGCGGTTGCTGCTGGCGTTGCCGCTGCTGATCGATACCCCGTCGATCGGGGTGATCGCGGCCTTCACGCGCAGCTTCGCGCTGACCCGGGGGCATGGCCTGATCCTGCTGGGGGTGGCGTGCATCACCGTGTTGCTGGGGGATATTCTGGCGTTGCCGTTCCGCAGCGTCGGCGCGGCGCTGCAGGGCGCGCCGCTCGCCAATCCGGTCGTCGCCGCGATGCTGGAGGTCGGCGCGGCCGCCGGCGTGACGATCGGCATGGTCGCGACGCTGCTGATCCAGGTCGCGCTCTACCGGCGTCTCAACACGGGGACGTGAGGCGCCGCCTCGGGCGGGAGATGTCCGCTCAGGCGCGGGTCGACGAAGGTCTCGACCGTGCGGCGGACCGGCTCGAACCCCTGTTTGCGATAGAAGTTGAGCGCGGAGGGATGGTCCAGCGAGCAGGTGTGGAGCCATACCCGGGTGACGTCCTGGTTCCAGGCACGCGCGAGCGCCTCCGCCATCAGCCAGCGCCCCAGCCCGCGTCCGGCAAGTTCGGGAATCAGCGCGAAATAGGAGATCTCGCACGCGCCGTGTTCGCGGAAATCGAGCTCGACCATCCCGACTTCGATCCCCGCCGCATCGATCGCGGCGAAGACCTGTACGGCGGGGTCGTGGATGATCCGCAGCAACGCCGCCTGCTCGATCACCAGCCGCGAGAACCATAGCCACGGCGCCCCGACCCGGCGGAACAGCGTGCGATATCTGTCCGGATCGGGCGCGGGCCAATGGACCAGTCGCAGCGGGGCGGCGGGAAGCGGACGCAGCGGCGGCCGCTTGCGCATCTCGAGCGTCGTCACGACGGTGGCGACTTCATTCTCGCGGACCGGGATCAGCGCCATGCGCGGTGGTTCCGTTACGACCAGGTGGCGAGCGGGGGCAGGCTCATCAGGATCGCGTCGATGTTGCCGCCGGTCTTGAGCCCGAACAAGGTGCCGCGAT
This sequence comes from Sphingomonas sp. TREG-RG-20F-R18-01, assembly GCF_022662475.1. GTDB lineage: Bacteria > Pseudomonadota > Alphaproteobacteria > Sphingomonadales > Sphingomonadaceae > Sphingomonas. The sequence continues at coordinate 737,089 of NZ_JAKNQQ010000001.1, read as the reverse complement.
CATAGACCAGGTTGAACTCGGCGTAACGCCCGCGCCATTCGAGCATCTGCGCGGTGTCGGCGGACGTGAAGGGAAGGTCCATCCGGCGGCGCACGATCCGCGGATAGACGTCGAGGAAGGCCCGGCCGATGTCCTGGATGAGCGCGAAATTGGCGTCGAACGCGCCCTCCAGGTGATCGCAGAAGATCCCGCCGACGCCGCGATGGACCTTGCGGTGGGGAATGTAGAAATAGTCGTCCGCCCATTTGGCATAGCGGTCGTAATAGTCCGCGCCGTGGGGATCGCAGGCGGCCTTGAGCACCGCATGGAATTCCTCGGTATCCTCGGCATAGGGCAGCGGCGGGTTGAGATCCGCGCCGCCGCCGAACCAGCGCTTGGTCGTGACGAGGAAGCGCGTGTTCATGTGGACCGCGGGGACGTGCGGGTTCGCCATGTGCGCGACCAAGCTGATCCCGGTGGCGAAGAATTGCGGGTGCTCGGCGGCGCCGTGGATCGACTTGGCGAACTCGCCTTCGAACGTGCCGCCGACGGTCGAGACGTTGACGCCGACCTTTTCGAACACCTTGCCCTTCATCACCCCGCGCACGCCTCCGCCGCCTGGCGAGCCGTCGGGATCGGTGCGGTCCCACGCCGTGTAGTCGAAGTCCGCGTCCGATCCCGTCTCGCGTTCGATGCTGACGAATTCGGCGCAGATCTGGTCGCGCAGGTCCTCGAACCAGTGGCGGGCGCGGGCTTGTTCGGGGTCGAGGGCGATGTCCACGGGTGGCTTGTCCTGTTGTGGTGGGAAGGGCGGTGTACTCGTCACGGCGTCGGCGGCGGGCCATTGGTAGAAGTGCTTAGGGGGCGGCTCGTTCGATCATTCCATTTTCTTCCGACGTCATCCCCGCGAAGGCGGGGATCCATACTGGCTGCCCAGGCCTGCTGAGATCAAAGGTTGCGCTAATGGATTCCCGCCTCCGCGGGAATGACGGAGCGGGGAGGGCGGACTAGGAAACGTCACGCCGTCTCCGGCCACCCGCCGGTCTGTCGCAGTGCCTCGGCGATGCCGATCCCGGCCGCCACCGCGATGTTGAGCGAGCGCATCCCCGCGACCAGCGGAATCCGCACGGCCAGATCCGCGCGGGCATGGACCGACTCCGGCACGCCGCTCCCCTCCGACCCGAGCAGCAGCGTGTCGCCGGGCGAGAATGTCGCGGCATTCAGCCCGGTCCCGCCGCGCGTGGTCAAAAGGACGATCCGTCCCGGCACCGTCGCCAGGAACGCGTCCCAATCGGCATGCCGCTGGACCTGCACCACGTCGGCATAATCCATCCCCGACCGCGCGAGCGCCTTGTCGCTCCAGGTAAAGCCGGTCGGTTCAATCACATCGACGGGGACGCCGAGGCACGCGCCAAGACGAAGAATGGCGCCGACGTTTCCGGCGATATCGGGCTGGTACAGGGCAATGCGCATTCATGCCCGCTACCACGCTTAAATTGCTGTTGGCAAAACGACGTTGCGCCGTCTAACAAGCCATGTCCTTATGGCAGCGTCCAAAGGACGATCGGACGGCGGAGGCATACGCCTCTGGCTTTCCCAATATGAAACGAACGACCGTCGCCGTGAGCAGATGGGCGAGGGCAGAGGTACAAGGGCTAATCAATGGCAACAGTCGATTCCGCCGTGCCACTTGGGGAAGATCCCGCTCCATTTCATGAGGAAGTGCCGCGTCGTCGCGATTTCCTCAACATCGCCGCGATCTCGGTAGCCGGGGTAGGCGGCGTCGTCGCCATCATCCCCCTGATCAACCAGATGAACCCGTCCGCCGACGTGCTCGCGCTGTCGACCACCGAAGTCGACCTGTCGAAGATCGAGGCGGGTTCCGGCATCATTACGTCCTTCCGCAAACAGCCGCTGTTCGTCCGCAACCTGACCCCGGCCGAGATCGCCGCCGCCGACAAGGTCGCGCTATCCGAGCTGCGCGATCCGCAGACGCTGGAGCAGCGGACCAAGGGCAAGAAGAACTGGCTGATCACGCTGGGCGTCTGCACGCATCTCGGCTGCATCCCGCAGGGGATCGTGGCGAGCGAGAATCGCGGCCAGTATGGCGGCTATTTCTGTCCGTGCCACGGTTCGCAATACGATACCGCGGCGCGCATCCGCAAAGGCCCGGCCCCGAAGAATCTCGCGGTCCCGGACTATAAGTTCACGTCGGCAACGACGGTCACGGTGGGTTGAGGATAGAACGATGAGTTTTCCCTGGGCCAAGCATTACGCACCGCAAAGCGGGTTCACCAAGTGGATCGACGAGCGCCTGCCGCTCCCGCGCCTCGTCTATGGCGCGGTCGGCGCGGGCTATCCCGTGCCGCGCAACCTCAATTACTTCTGGAACTTCGGGGTGCTCGCGGGCGCCGCGCTCGGCATCCAGATCATCACCGGCATCGTCCTCGCCATGCATTATGCCGCCAACGGTGGCGTGGCGTTCGATTCGGTCGAGCACATCATGCGTGACGTCAACGGCGGCTGGTTCCTGCGCTATGCACACGCGAACGGCGCTTCGATGTTCTTCATCGTCGTCTACATCCATATCTTCCGGGGACTGTTCTACGGGTCGTACAAGGCCCCGCGTGAGATGATCTGGCTGCTCGGCGTGACCATCTTCCTGCTGATGATGGCGACCGCCTTCATGGGCTATGTGCTTCCGTGGGGGCAGATGAGCTTCTGGGGTGCGCAGGTCATTACCGGCTTCTTCTCGGCGATCCCCGTGGTCGGCGAGACGATCCGGGTCTGGCTGCTGGGCGGATACGCGCCGGACGATGCCGCGCTCAACCGCTTCTTCTCGCTGCATTACCTGCTGCCGTTCGTGATCGCGGGCGTCATCATCATGCACATCTGGGCGCTGCACATCCCGGGGTCGAACAATCCGACCGGGGTGGACGTCAAGGGCGAGCAGGACACCGTGCCGTTCCATCCCTATTACACCGCGAAGGACGGCTTCGGGCTCGGCGTGTTCCTGCTGATCTTCGCAGGGTTGATCTTCTTCGCGCCGAACTATCTCGGCCATCCGGACAATTACGTTCCGGCCAACCCGCTGCAGACGCCCGCGCACATCGTGCCGGAATGGTATTTCTGGCCGTTCTACGCGATTCTCCGCGCGTTCACCGTCGATTTCATCCTTCCGGCCAAGCTGTGGGGGGTGCTCGCGATGTTCGGGTCGATCCTGCTGCTGTTTTTCCTGCCATGGCTCGACAGCTCGCCGGTGCGCTCGGCAAATTACCGGCCGGTGTATCGCACCTTCTTCTGGGTGCTGGTCGCCGACGTGCTCGTCCTCGGCTATTGCGGGGGATCGCCGGCGGAGCCGATCTACGTGATCCTCAGCCAGATCTGCGGCGCCTATTATTTCGCGCATTTCCTGATCATCCTGCCGATCGTCGCGCGGACCGAGCGGCCGCGGCCGCTGCCGAACTCGATCACCGAGGCGGTCCTGGCGGGCAAGGGGGGCACCAGCCCGACGCACAGTGCGGTGAGCGGTAGCCCGCTTCCGGCCGAATAAGGGGCAATTCGAGCATGATCCGCTATATTTCCTGGGCCGTCGGGGCTGCCTTCGTCTTCGTCCTCGGGCTGGCCCTGTTCAGCTCCGTATCGGGACTGATCACCGACCCGGTCGCCGCCACCGCGACCGACGTCTTCCACAAGCATCCCAAGGAGCTCGAGCTCGCCTCGAGCGGCTTCTTCGGGACGTATGACCAGCGGCAGCTCCAGCGGGGGCTGCAGGTCTACAAGGAAGTCTGCTCGAACTGCCATTCGCTCAAGCACGTCGCGTTCCGCGACCTCACCCAGCTCGGCTATTCGGCGGGTCAGGTGAAGAAGTTCGCGGCCGACTGGGGGACCAAGGCGCAAGTGTTCGACCCCAAGACGGGCGACAAGACCGAGCGGCCGAACACGCCCGCCGATCCGTTCCCGACGGTCTATTATCCCGGCCTCGGCAACCCGCCAGACCTGTCGCTGATCACCAAGGCGCGGCATGAGGGCACGCCCTATGTCTATTCGCTGCTGACCGGCTATGCGCCGCAGCCGGCCGAGCTGCTCAAGAAGTTCCCCGACGCGAAGACGCCCGACGGGCTGTACTACAACCCGTATTTCGCGAACCTCAACATCGCGATGCCGCCCCCGCTGACGCAGGACGGCCAGGTGACCTATCTCGATGGGACGAAGTCGACGGTCGACCAGAATGCCAAGGACGTCGCGGCGTTCCTGACCTGGGCGGCGGAACCGAACCTGCCCGCGCGGCATGGCGCGGGGATCGCGGTCCTGCTGTTCCTGTTGGTCTTCTGTGCGCTCGCCTACGGCGCGTACCAGAACATCTGGCGCGACATCAAACACTGATCGGCAGCCGCCGATCGGCGCCGGCCGATCGCGGGTAGGGACGGGCGGCGCGGACAGGGTCCGGGCCGCCCGTTTTTGCGTGGCGCGTTTTTGCGTGAAAGCGCGCTGGCTTCCGGGTACGAGGCGGCCCCGGCCCTGGCCGACGTGACGAGGGATGTCCGACCGTGAACGATGACCTGAAGGCCCTGATCCGCACCATTCCGGATTTCCCCAAGCCGGGAATCATGTTCCGCGACATCACGACGCTGTTGCTCGACGCCGCGGGTTTTGCCGCATCGATCGACCGCATGGCGGCGGCCACCGCCGGCCCGGTCGATCTCGTCGCGGGGATCGAGGCACGCGGGTTCCTGTTCGCCGCGGCGCTGGCGGCCCCGCTCGGGGCAGGCGTGTTGCTGATCCGCAAGGACGGCAAGCTGCCCGGCGTGACCATCGCGGAGGATTACGCCCTCGAATATGGCACCGACCGGATCGCGATCCATGCGGATGCCTTTGCGCCCGGCAAGCGCGTGCTGCTGGTCGACGACCTGATCGCCACCGGTGGCACCGCGCGCGCGGCGGTACGGCTGCTCCGCAAGGCGGGGGCCGTGGTCGAGCAGGCGCAGTTCCTCGTCGACCTCCCCGATCTGGGCGGCGCGGCGGCATTGCGCGGCGACGGGATCACGGTCGATTCGCTGGTTGCCTTCGCGGGCCACTGAGCGGGGCGGCGGAACGACGCCTTGATCCAGGGGTTATCCCAGGTGAAGCTCGACCAATGCCGGGCCCATCGAAAGCCCCGCCATGTCGTTTCTCCACGCTCTTTCCGCCCGTCCGCTCGGCAAGCTCGCGCTGGCTGCGGCGGCCCTGACCGCAACCGTCGGCCTGTCCGCCTGCAACGAGGGCTATGGCTATTCGGGCGTGAGCGTCGGTTATGCCAGCGCCGGCTGGGATCCCTATTACGGCGGGTATACCGGGGACCCGTATTGGGGCTGGAACAACGACTATTATTATCCGGGCACGGGCTATTACGTCTATGACCGTGGCAACCGCCGGCATCGCTGGAACGACCAGCAGCGCGGCTATTGGCAGGGGCGTTCGCAGGGCTGGCGCGGCGCGAACCGCGAGATGCGCCCGATGTGGCGCGATTACGGAATGCAGGGCCGGCCGGGACGCGGCGGATTTGGCGGTGGTCGACCGGGCGGCGGTCGGCCCGGCGGTGGCGGCGGCGGGCGGCCGGGTGGCGGGCGTCCGCATCGCTGATCGCGGGACGCGACAGGACGGGCAGCGTGGTGCGCGCCCAGTCCCGACCTGTCCGTCGCTTAAATAACCGCGCTCGCCCCGAACGAAGGCGCGCGGTCGCCATAACGGCGAGACGCTGCGCTCAGACCCTAGACTGCCGGCCGCGTCCGGATCAGCCCGGTCGAGATGAACGTCATCACCGCCACATCGTCCTGGTTCAGCACCGTCATCCGACTGCGATAGCTGCCCATTTCGGGACGGCTCCGGGACGGGCGCTTGTCGAGGATTTCGGTTTCGCAGCGCAGGGTGTCGCCCGGATAGACCGGTTTAAGCCAGCGCAACTCGTCGATCCCGGGCGAGCCGAGCCCGGCCTGTTGGTTCGCCTCCAGATTGGCGACGACCATCGCCATCGTCATCGCGCAGGTATGCCATCCACTCGCGGACAGCCGACCGAAATGCGTCGCGGCGGCGGCCGCGTCGGAGAGGTGGAAGGGCTGCGGATCATACGCCTTGGCGAAGGCAACGACCTCCTCGCGCGTGACGCGATAGCTGCCGAATGCCTGTGTGGTGCCGACGGCGATGTCTTCAAAATACTGCATGGCATAGGTGTCGGACGGTTGATCGCCGGTGACAAGCCCGGAATGCCGACGCCATCGGGGCACGACCGTGTCCGACCGATTCTTCCGCCGATCCTATACGCTTGCCCGCGAGCAGCGCTTGCGACACACTGCCACCGGGGGAGTGTCGGTATGAAGACGGTGGTATTGATGGTGGCGCTGGCGGTTGCCACGCCCGCGGTCGCGCGCGATCTTCAAGTGCCGGCGGACAAGGGCTGGCAACACGCCCAGACCGGTCTGGTCCTGATGTCCCGGCTGGCCGGCATGCGTCGGACCGGACTGAGCGATTCGACGCAGGGCGAACAGGACGTGGCCGCACAGTTCGCGGCACCGGATGGCAGCGTTCAGGCGACGCTCTATCTGTTCCATCCCGATGTAGCCGACGTCAGCCTCTGGTTCGACCGGTCGCAGCTCGCGCTCAGGCGCCGCGATATCTTTCGCAATGCGACCGCTGCGACCGCCCAGCCGATCGGCTTCGCCGCCGCGGGCGCGCATGCCGCGACATCCTTGCGACAGCTTTTCGCGACCCCCGGGAGTGCGCTCAGCAGCACCGGACTGGCCATCGTTCCGCTCGGGGAATGGGTCGTCAGCATCCGGATCAGCGCGACGACGTTGAACGCCGCGCAGCTCGATACCCGTCTGCAACAGCTGATCGCGGAGATCCGCTGGCCTGCCGCGGATACGCAAGCGCGTATCGCGGCGCCGATGACCGCCTGCACGACGCCGTTGCAGTTTGGCAAGGCGAAGGTCGCCAAGCCGAGCGGCGCGGACCTGTTGATGACGCTTATGATGCAGTCGGTGGCGGCAAAGGCCAGGGCGGACGACAAGACCCCCACGCCGCCGTCCCCGCCGTCGCTCTGGTGCCGGGCTGCCGAGGCGAACGCGGATTATGGCGTGTATCGGTCCGACAGTGGCGCGCAGGGGTATGTGCTCGCCCTGGGCGATGCAGGTCGCGTTGTCAGCGTCTATCCGTCGGTCATGGGTATGGTGGACAAGACCGGAACGTACACCGTGTCGTTGCAGGACGTGGATGGTACGGTATCCGCCTATCCGTCCTTCACCGCGCTGCCGACGCCATCGCAGGTCTGGGCGCTCGTCGGATCGGGAAAACGCACCGGGATGGCCAAGGGCGGCGCCATTACGATCGACCCGAAGGCGATGTAACCCCGTCGCGCATGCGATCGCCGCATCGGCCCGGTCGGTAGCGATCGTCCGGCAGCGATCGTCCTGCGTTGGGCCTGTCGCGCGCGTCCCGCCGTTACCGCGCCAGCGCCGGCCGGAACGGCGCGTCATCGCCGTCCAGGGCGCCGTCCGCCGGCAGGCCCAGCAGATCGCGCAACAACGGTGCGACGTCGACATTGTCGAACCCCGCCAGGGTGCCGAGCGGCTTGATCGCGGGCCCGTTGGCGATGAACAGCGCCGCCATCTCGGGCGCCGCCGGATCGAAGCCGTGCGCGCCGCCCGCCGTCGGATGATCGACGGGCGCGTCCTTCGTCAGCGCCAGCCAGCCGGTCTCGGCGAGACAGACGAAGGCCGGGACGCGCGCGTTCCGGCCGTAATGGAAGCGCGCCGGGATCTCGCGCTTGCGCCAGCATCGCAGGTGATCGTGCGCGCCGAGCAGCGCACGGGCGACCTCGGCCTCATGCCCGGGCATGGGATCGAGCCCGACATAGGGGCCATCGGTGATCGCATGGAAGCTCGCGGGCGGAAGCATCCGGTCGATCCGCACGACGCGGTCGGCGCTGATCGCCGCCATCCCGTGATCCGCGACGATCACCAGATTGGCGGGCTGGCCGAGGTCGGCGAGCCCCGCGCGCAACCGGCCGATCGCGGTGTCGATGTCCTTGACCGTCGCGGTGACATGCGCGTCGGCGGGGCCGTATTTGTGGCCAGCGCTGTCGACCGCATCGAAATACAGCGTCAGGAAGCGTGGCCGTGTCGCGGCCGGGCGACGCAGCCAGTCGATCACCGCATCGACGCGCTGGCGATCGTCGACCGCATTCGCATATTGCTGCCAGTCGTCGGGCCGCACGCCCTTCCAGTCGACGTTCGAACCCGGCCAGAACATCGTCGCGCTGCGGATCCCGGCCTTTTCGGCCGTCACCCACAAGGGCTCGGCCTCGGTCCACCAGAACGGGTCGTCGGTCTGCATCGTGAAGACCTCGCCCGGGCGGCGGGCGTCCTCCATGCGGTTGCCGACGATCCCGCTGCGGTCGGGGCGCAGCCCGGTGACGAGCGTATAATGGTTGGGGAAGGTGATCGACGGGAAGCTCGGTCGCATCGCCGCGCTGATCCCGCCCGCCGCGAGCGCGTCGAGATTGGGGGTGACGCCGCGGTTGCGGTAGTCCGGGCGGAAGCCGTCGATCGAGATGAGGATCGTGACCGGCGCGCGCCGCTCCGCCGCCACGACCGGGCTGGTTCGAGCCTGGTCGGGGCGGGGGGCATTGATCGGGGCGGTGACGCAGGCTTGCAGGGCAGCGCAGAGCGCGGCGGCGACGATACGGGTGGTCCAACGCATCGCTCGCCCTTGCGCCAAAACCGCGTCACTTCAATGACATTTCACCGCGCCAGCGACACTTTCGCGAACAGGCTCAGGCTGACCGGGAACGTGCCATAAGCCCGGTCGAGCGCCTTGGGCTTGGCATAGACCCCGACCGCGCCGCCCAGCGCCGCATCGAACGGCCCGACCAGCGGCAGGCGATAGGCATAGCCGCCTTCCAGCTTGTTGACCCGGAACTTGCGGTCGTCGAGCGGATCGCGCGGGTCGGGGAACAGCTCGTCATTGGCGACGCTCTCGCCGCGCGCGAACAGCGTGTTGTGCCGGTCGAGATCCCAGTTCGCCTCCGCCAGCCACGCGCTCAGCACGCGGCCGGGCAATTTGTGCTTGGCGGAATAGGCGACCAGCGTCGCGATCCTGCCGCTGGCATATTGCACGCTCGCGGTGGTGCGGGCCTCGTCACGGAACGCCTCGAGCTGTTCGGGGCTCTTGAGCCGCCCGTGGCTCGCCTGGAGCGCCCAGGCGGGCGAGGGAGTCCAGGTCGCGCGGACGCTCCACGAATCGAGGCTCGGGCGCTCGATTCCCCAGCGATACTGGTTTGGCTCGCGGCCGCGGAACGCCGAGGCCTCGAGCTGCCAGCGCGGCGCGGCATAGCCCGCGGTGAGGACGCCGTAAGTGATGTGCGTGCTGTCGAACCAGTGATGCGTGATCGGCGCCATCGGTTCATAGGTCGCGGACGCGCGGTGCATGAACGCCGAGGGGCCGAGCGCTGGCTCGGCGACCGGGCCGCCGTAGAGGAACGCGGCGCCTTTGCCGGCGTCGACGTCGATCCGCGCGGACAGCTCCATGAACAGGTCGTGCGGATGCTGGCGGTCGACCAGTTGCGTGACGCCGTCGGCGGTTTCGCCGGTCGCGAACAGGTTGGGATAGCCCTTCGCGCCCATCGCGGGCTCCAGGCTGAGCATCGCGCGGAGTTGCAGCCGCACGTCTGTGCCGAGGTCGCGTGTCGCCGACAGCATCGCCATCGACTGGACGAAGAGCGCGTCGTCCCCGCGCGGACCGCCCTGGTCGGTATAGGTCGCCCAGGCATAGCCGTGGAGCATCAACGCCCAGTCGCCCGCCATGACATGCTCGCCGAGCATCTGCCCGGCGTTGGCGGGGTTGCGCGCGGTGCCCGAGCCTTCGCCATACGCGCCGTTCATCGGGAGCATCGTCATGCCGGGCATGGCGGGCATTGCGTCGCTGGTGGGCATGGTCCCCTTTTCCTTCCCCGGCGCAGGCCGGGGCCCAGTCGTGGTGTCCATGGGCATCGTATGCTGCGCATGAAGATCGACGCTGCGCGACTGGGCCCCGGCCTCCGCCGGGGAAGCGGACGTGGGGACAGGGTTGGTTCCGCCCGCGACCGATCGAGACTCGCCCCGCGCCACGCGTACGTCCTTCCCCGGCGCAGGCCGGGGCCCAGTTGTGGCGTCCATGGGCATCGTATGCTGCGCATGAAGATCGACGCTGCGCGACTGGGCCCCGGCCTTCGCCGGGGAGGCGGAAGGGGAGGCAGCATCCGTCCCACCCGCGACCGATCGAGGTTCGCCCCGCTCCACGCCCACGTCCTTCCCCGGCGCAGGCCGGGGCCCAGTCGTGGCGTCCATGGGCATCGTATGCTGCGCATGAGGATCGATGCTGCGCGACTGGGCCCCGGCCTTCGCCGGGGAAGCGGTCGGTGCCGGGCGTGGGACTGTATGCGGGTTCGGCTTGGGCTTCAGCTTCGGCGCCGGCTGGGGCATGTCCATTGGCATGCCAGGCATCATCGCATGTTGCGCCTGTGCCGCAGACGGCAGCAGCGCGGCCACGGCGCAGGCCGTGACCAGCAGGGGTCGGTTCATCACAAGTCCTTCGCGAAATGGTACGGTCGACGCGCGCAGCGCGCGCTCGGGTCAGGCCGTTGGTCGCGGAGGGGGCAGGATCGGGGGCGCGCGCAATCCGGGGGCGACCGCGCTGGCAACGATCGCGCGGCGCATCGGGGCATAGGCGAAGGGCGTCGCCACGGGGCGGGGCGCGATCGTCGCCGGGGGAATGCAGCCGATGCAGACATGCGGCGCCATGCCGCGCTCGTCCGATGCGGGCATGTGGCGTGGGGCATCCCCGTGGTGCGCCATCGGCATCATCGCGGGCGCATCATGGCACGGCCCGTTCGCCATCGCGGGAAAGGCGAAGGCCGCGAGCAACAGCGCAAGGATCAGCCGGGCGAGCACGGCGGCGGATTTACGCCGTCCAGGCCCGCCCGGCACCATCAGACGTTGAAGCGGAAGTTGAGCACGTCGCCGTCGTGGACGACATATTCCTTGCCTTCCTGCCGGAGCTTACCCGCGTCGCGCGCGCCGGTCTCGCCGCCCAGCGCGACATAATCGTCATAGGCGATCGTCTCGGCGCGGATGAAGCCGCGCTCGAAATCGGTGTGGATCTCGCCCGCCGCCTGCGGGGCCTTGGCCCCGGCATGGACCGTCCAGGCGCGCGCTTCCTTGGGGCCGACCGTGAAGAAGGTCAGCAGCGAAAGCAATTTGTACCCGGCACGAATGACGCGTGCGAGCCCGGTTTCCTCGAGCCCCAGTTCCGACAGGAACTCGCCGCGTTCCTCGGCATCCATCGTCGCGATCTCGGCCTCGATCGCGGCGGAGACGACGACCGCCTGCGCGCCCTCGGCCCTGGCCTTCTCGAACACGCGCGCGGACTGGCTGTTGCCCTCGGCGGCGCTCGCCTCCTCGACGTTGCAGACGTAGAGGACCGGCTTGGCGGTCAGCAGCTGCGCCTGTGCGAACACGCGCGCCTCGTCCTCGTCCTTCGGGACGGTCAGCCGCGCGGGCTTGCCTTCGCGGAGCAGTTCGAGCGCCTGGCCGAGCACCGCCGCGCCGATCTTGGCTTCCTTGTCGCCCTGCGTCGCCTTCTTGGCGAGGTTGGGGACGCGCTTCTCGAGGCTCTCGAGGTCAGACAGCATCAGCTCGGTCTCGACCGTCTCGGCGTCGGCGATCGGGTCGACCTTGCCCTCGACATGGGTGACGTCGTCATCCTCGAAGCAGCGCAGCACGTGGACGATCGCGTCGACCTCGCGGATGTTGCCGAGGAACTGGTTGCCAAGCCCTTCGCCCTTCGACGCGCCGCGCACCAGCCCGGCGATGTCGACGAAGCCAAGCTGCGTCTCGATGATCTTGGCCGATCCCGCGACCGCGGCGAGTTTGGACAGCCGGTCGTCGGGGACGCCGACGTTGCCGACGTTGGGCTCGATCGTGCAGAACGGGTAATTGGCAGCCTGCGCCGCCGCGGTCTGCGTCAGCGCATTGAACAGGGTGGACTTGCCGACATTGGGCAGCCCGACGATCCCACAGCGAAATCCCATGATGGTCCTTGATAGCGCGATATTTCGAAGAAGCGTGGGCGATAGGGCTTTGCGCGCGCGAATGCCAGCGCGACGCGCGGGTGGGGCGCATCGGCGGAACAAACCTTGCGATATGTTGTTGAATTTTAAACGCGTGAAGCGCTAACCTCCGGGGCGTGTCACGGTTCTCCCTGGGGGTGAAATCGATGCCTGGACCTTCCCGATTCACCTGTGGCGTAGTCTTCGGCCTGGCGTGCGCCATCGTGTCGGCGGCGCGCGCCGATACGGCGAATGGCGCGGTTTCCGCGGAGCTTGCGCCGCACGCAGTCGCGCCTGGCGCTGGGTCGCGCGCGATGCGGGTGCTGAGCCTTCCCTCCCGCGCCACGGTCGTCGCGATGACGCCGCTCCCGACGCGGGTGACCGGTAGCGACTCGGCCAGTGATCCCGGGGCACGGGGACCGGACGGATTCTACGACCTGCGGCTCGCGCAGAGCGATGCGCCGAACAAGCTCGCCAGGATCAAGCGCAATCTCCAGCTGCGCGGAACGGGTATGCGCGACGCCTATCTGCACGGCGACCACGGTCTGCGCATGTCGGTCGGGAGCAGCTACCACATGCAATATCGCGCCGCGGAACAGGGCCCGGGTGCCGCCGCCGGATCGGGCGCGTTGATGCGCCTGCCGGTCGGCGCGGTGAATTTGCGGAACGGCTATGAAGGATACGCCCCGGTCGCGATGGCGGGGTATGACACGTTCGTCAGCGACCGCATGAAGGTCGGGATCGAAGGCGGCATGATGATCGGCCGCTCGACCGCGATGTACGCCGACGAAACTGTCCCGGGCACGGGCGACGGCAGCCGGGTCGGGCGCAACCCGGTGGCGGACGTGGTGATGACCTACGCGTTCTGAGGCCTGGCCATCGGGCGGGCGTCACGTTTACGCTGGCTGTCGTCGGCAACCGTTTTGGCCGCGCGCCGCGCGCGATCTACCCCCTCCCGTCACCACGCCGAAGGCGAGACCTTTGCGAAACCATACGTGTTCTCCCGCGAAGGCGGGAGTCCAGGAGTCACGAGTACTGTAAGCCGTTGTTTTGCTTGATTCTGGATTCCTGGCTTCGCGGGAAAACACCAATCGAAGGGTCCGTAAACGGACTTTCGCAGAGGTCTTGCGAAGGCCGGGCCGCCAGGCGGAATACGCGAACCGCGGTATCTCGCCAGCCACCCGACCGCCCCCGGCCTTCGCCGGGGTGACGCGAGCGGAAGCATCACCAGCGATAGTTGAAGCTGATGCTGATCCGCTCTGCCTTCGCGGTGCCCGGCGCGACTTCGTGGCGCAGCCAGCTTTCCCACAGGAACACGCTGCCCGCCTCGGGCGCGACATAGACGAAACTGCGCTGGTCCTCGCGCGCATCGCCGAGGCGTGGCGGCGCGGCCATCATCATCGGCAGCCGCGGGTCTTCGAGCTTCAGCGCGCCCGCGCCCTCGGGGACCGCGATATAGACCGTGCCCGAGATGACGCTATGCGGATGGACGTGGCCCGAATGCGTGCCCCCCGGCTTCATCACGTTGACCCACAGGCTGTCGAGCTTCAGCTTGCCGCCCTGCAGATCGAACGCGCACGCTTCGGCAAACTTCGCGACATGCTTGTTGAGCAGCTTGACGAGATCCCCGAACGCCGGGTCGCGCATCGGCAAATCGTCGAGCGACGCATAGGAGGTGTAGCCGCGATAGCCATGCGCCTTGGACCAGCTCCGCCCGGCGCGATCGTCCTCGGCGAGCATCCGGCACGACCGGTCGAGCTCGGCCACCAGCGCCGCGTCCTTCAATTTGCCGTCGTAGAACGGCGTTGCGAAAAGGCTGCGGACCGGGGAGGTTTTCATGGGCTGCCTATCCTCCAGTGCGCCGCCGTTGCCAAGCGATCGGTTGCGCAAGCGGATGCCGGAGGCGCTTTTTCTTCGGTCGGCTTGCGGCTTCCCCCGGCTGCCCTTCCCCGGCGAAGGCCGGGGCCCAGGAGAGGGCCGTCAACGGCGGCGGTGGCGCGTCGTTACTCCGACCTTCGCGACTGGGCCCCGGCCTTCGCCGGGGAAGTGGAGAGCAAGAGGAAGAGGAAGCGAGAAGGAAGCAGCCGAGCTACCGCGCCAGGCGCAAGGCCACGTCACTCATGAACCGCTGGTCGTCGCCCGTCGCCAGCCACGACGCCTCGGCCGCGATCGCGCCGAGCACGTCGCTCAACGGATCCAGCTCGGCCTTGGCGTAATTGCCGAGCACATAAGGCGACACCTTGTCCTTGTGCCCGGGATGGCCGATCCCGATGCGGACTCGCCGGAAGTCCTCGCCGATATGCTGCGCGGTCGAGCGGATGCCGTTATGCCCGGCAGCACCGCCGCCGGTCTTCACCTTGACGCGGAACGGGTCGAGATCGAGTTCGTCGTAGAAGACGGTGACGTCGGCGGGCGTCAGCTTGTAGAAGCGCATCGCCTCGCCGATGCTGCGGCCGCTTTCGTTCATGAAGGTGGCGGGCTTGAGCAGCAGGATCTTCTCGCTGCCGATCCGGCCGTCCTGGGTCCAGCCCTGGAACGCCTTCCTGACGCTGCCGAAGCCGTGCATCTCGGCGATCGTGTCGACCGCCATGAACCCGACATTGTGCCGGTTGAGCGCATATTGCGCACCGGGATTTCCGAGACCGGCCCAGAGTTGCATGTGTCGCGGTCCCTACCTCTGTATCGCTCAGTCCGTTTGTCGCGCGCTGGACCATAGCGCCTGTGCGCCTCGCGCGTCACCCCGGCGGAGGCCGGGGCAGTCCTGTTGCTTTGCGAAACGGCTGCCCCAAATCCGGCGGCCCCAGCCTTCGCCGGGGTGACGCACGCGTAAACCGAATGGCCAGGAGGAACCCGTCGCGCATGCACGAAAAAGGGACAGCCTGCCGGACGCGCACGCCGCAGACTGTCCCCTTTCCCGACCCTCCCTGCGCGCAGGAAGGAGCAGACAGGCTTATTCGGCCTTGTCGTCCTCGGCCTTGTCGTCCTCGGCGGCGGCTTCTTCAGCAGCTTCCGCTTCGGCTTCGGCCGACTGCGCTTCGGCAACCGCTGCTTCCAGTTCCTCGTCCTCGACGGTCGGGACGGTCGGCGGCACGATCGTGGCGATCGCGAAGTCGCGATCCGAGATCGACGGCTCGACGCCGTTCGGCAGCTTTACGTCCGAAATGTGGATCGATGCGCCGACTTCGAGCCCTGCGAGCGAGATGGTGATCTCGCCGGGGATCTCGGCGGCGTCGCAGACGACCTCGATCTCGTGACGCGTGACGTTGAGCACGCCGCCGGCCTTGGCGATGCCGGGCGCGTCGTCTTCATCGGTGAACACGACGGGGACGCTGACGGTGACGGTCGAATGCGCGCCGATCCGCAGGAAGTCGACATGGACCGGACGCTCGGTGACGACGTCGAAGGTGACGTCCTTCGGCAGGGTGCGAACCTGCTGGCCACCGGCGTCGAGCATGACGACCGAATTCATGAAGTGACCCGTGTTGAGCAGACGCATCAGCGCCTTTTCCTCGACATGGATCGACAGGGGTTCCTGCTTGTTGCCGTAGATTACGGCGGGGACGCGGCCTTCACGACGAAGCAAACGGGAGGCTCCCTTGCCAACCTGTTCGCGCGTCTCGGCTGCGAGCGTCATCTGTTCGCTCATTGCAATGCTCCGAAATACTTGAAGTGGTATGTTCCGGCCAAGCCTCCAGGGATGACCCTGACCGAAGCGCGAGCGCATAGGGGAGCGAGCCGGAAAAGGCAAGATGGCGGGAAAGGCGCGGTGGGCCTAAAAACCGATGTCCGTCACTCCGGCGAAGGCGAGACCTCTGCGAAACCATACGTGTTCTCCCGCGAAGGCGGGAGTCCAGGAGTCGCGAGTACTGTAAGCCGTTGTTTTGCTTGACTCTGGATTCCCGCCTTCGCGGGAAAACAGCAATCGAAGAATCCGTAAACGGACTTTCGCAGAGGTCTGGCGAAGGCCGGCGCCGTGTGGTTATCCGGGCGCAGCGAGACGGCTGGGTGCGGTATCGCCGGTTTTACCCCCTAACATGGCGGCCCCGGCCTGCGCCGAGGTGACGGCGTTGTTCAAGCCGCGTCTACATTCCGAGTCATTGTAATCGATCCACTTTCACGCCGCGCGCGCGCAGCAGGTCGACCACCGATCCCGCCCCGACCAGATGCCCAGCCCCCACCGCCACCAGCACGCGCCCGGGCCGCGCCATCCGTCGGACGATCGCGCCGGCCCAGCGCCGGTTGCGCGCGACAATGAGCGAATTTGTCAGCACCGGATCGCGTCGCACCGACTCGAGCGTAGCGGCGAGCGCGCGCGCGTCGCCCGCCATCCAGGCCGACAGCAGCATCCGATACCCCCGCGCCGGATCGACGGCGTCCTGCGCAGCATCCCGCAGCAGCGTGCGTTGCGACGCTTCGGGCAGGCGATCGAACAACCGCAATTGCCCCGCGCGCGTTTCCAGCGCGCCGATCGCCTTGCCGCGGAACCGCTCGGCCAGCACCGGCTCGACGCCCAGATCTCCGGAAGCATCGTTGACATGCCCGCCAGCCGAACCGAGCACGAGCGCCGCCCCCCACGTCCTATACCCCTGCAGGTCCCCCGCCGACTGGCCCGCCGCCGCAATCCCCCGCGCCAGCAGCGCCCGGTCCGCCGGCGCGACCCGCGCCGACAGCGGCGGCAGGCCCGGCGCGCGCGCCATCGCCTCGAACTGCGCATGCGCGTCGCCGGCGGCAGGCGGCACCTCGAGCACCAGCGTATCCGCCGCCGCGATCGCCGCGCGAACCGTGGGCGTTTCCCACCGCACCTGCGGCGGCAGCGCGTGGATCGTCCCGATCAGCCAGATCGTCGTGGCCGCGTCCGACACGCGCCACAGCGCGGGCCGCGCGTCGACGGGCGGCGCCGGCCGCGCACACCCCGCCAGCAGCAGCGCGACCGCGACCAGGCCCGCCCGCCAGCGCATCAATAGGGAATGCGCACGGCCTTGAGCCGGTATTTCGCGAGCTGCGCCTGGACGCTGTCCTTGCCGGCGAGATGCCCCGCGCCGACCGCGATGAACACTGTCCCCGGCGTCTTCATCCGTTGCGCGATCCACGTCGCCCAGCGCGCGTTCCGCTCGACCAGCAGTACGCGGTACAAATTGGGCTGGCTGGTCAGGTCCTCGTTCATCAGCGCGCTCAGCCCCTCGGCGTCGCCCGCCTTCCAGCGGTCGAGCATCGCGTTGATCATGCCGTCGAACTTGTCGATGTCCTTTACGCTCGACACGAGGAAAGCGACCTGGTCGGCCTGCGACAGGCCGTGGAAATAGCCGAGCTGTTGCTGCAGCGTCTCGAGCCCCGCGATCGGCTTGTGCTGCGCGGTGGCGGCGGCGGTGAGCGTCGCCTCGGCACCGTCGGCGGCGCTGAACCCGGCCTTTTGCAATGCGAGTTGCGACAGCGTCACCGCGACGAACCACGGCTCGAACTTCTCGAGCGCGGCGGGCGGGATCCCGAGCCTGGTCATCGCCGCGGCATAGGCCGCGCGGTCGCCCGCGGGGAGCTTCTGCGTCAGCGGCACGCCCGTCGTGTCGGTTGCGAGCGGCAGCACCACCTTCTGCGCGGTGGCCGGATCGGGCAGGGGGATTTCGAGCATCAGCTGCCCGCTCGAATCGAAGGCCTTGCGCACCGCCGAATCGAACCAGCCGAGATGCGGCTTGAGCGCATGCACCGTCCCGAACAGATACACGGTCGTGTCCTTGTCCTTCACGACCCACAGCGCGGGATCGGCGGGGATGGTCGCCGGGGCGGATGCCGCGACCTGCGCCGGCGCGGCGCTTGCCAGCAGCAGCATGGTCAACGGAAGGAGCGTGCGGATGATCTTCATGCGGGAAATTCCATGGCGCGGTTCGGTGGCTGTCGCGCTATCGTCTAAACCGGCCCGGGTTAACAGCATCCGATGAGGCGTTGACCCCCTTGCGGCACTGCGCCAAAGCCTCGCCATCATGACCGACCGCCCGATGAGCTTCCAGCGGATGATCCTAACGCTCCATGACTATTGGAGCGATAGGGGATGCCTGATCCTGCAACCCTATGACATGGAAATGGGGGCAGGCACGTTCCACACCGCCACGACGCTGCGCGCGCTCGGCCCCAAACCGTGGAACGCGGCCTTCGTCCAGCCGTGCCGTCGCCCGACCGACGGCCGCTATGGCGAGAACCCCAATCGGCTTCAGCATTATTACCAGTATCAGGTGATCCTGAAGCCCAGCCCCGCTGATTTGCAGGAGCTGTACCTCGGCTCGCTCGCGGCGATCGGGATCGATTTCACGAAGCACGACATCCGTTTCGTCGAGGACGATTGGGAGTCGCCGACGCTGGGCGCCTGGGGCCTTGGCTGGGAAGTCTGGTGTGACGGGATGGAAGTTACCCAGTTCACCTATTTCCAGCAGATGGGCGGGTTCGACATGAAGCCGGTCGCGGGCGAGCTGACCTATGGGCTGGAGCGGCTCGCGATGTACATTCAGGACAAGGACAGCGTCTACGACCTCGCGTTCAACGACGCGGGCGTGACCTATGGCGAGGTGTTCCACGAGAATGAGGTCGAGATGTCGACCTGGAACTTCGAAGTGGCGGACACCGACAGCCTGTTCGATTCGTTCCGTAAGCATGTCGCCGAATGCGAGAACAGCCTCGCGGCGGGGTTGCCGATTCCGGCCTACGAGCAGGCGATCAAGGCGAGCCACGTGTTCAACCTGTTGCAGGCGCGCGGGGTCATCTCGGTCGCCGAACGGCAGGCGTATATGGGCCGCGTGCGCGATCTCGCGAAGGGCAGCTGCCAGGCGTGGATCGAAAAGCACACGCCTGCGTGGCAGGACGCCTATCCGGGGTGGACGGCGTGATCCGCGCCGCAGACATTTTCTTTTTCGGTGGCTCGGTGGCTTTGCGGGAGAAGAAGGGTTTTCTCGCACAAAGCCACAAAGGCACGAAGATGCTGCGCTTCGTGTCCGCCGGTCGGTCTGCTTCCGGCTTTGCAATAGAGCTGCGCTCGGCTCTGAGCGCCGACGACCGTCGACTTCTCCGCCTTCTTCCCTTCGTGTCTTTGTGCCTTTGTGCGAGCCAATCCTTCTCCACGACGGCGCATAACCTCCCAACGGTGCCCGCATGACCGATTTCCTCCTCGAACTCCGCTCGGAAGAAATCCCTGCGCGGATGCAGGACCGCGCGCGCGAGGACCTCGCCAAGCTGTTCGCCGCCGAACTGGCGAAAGCCGGTCTCGCCGCGACCGAGCTCGTCACCTACGCCACCCCCCGCCGCCTCGCGCTCATCGCCCGCGGTCTCCCGCTGGAGACGGCCGCGGTGTCCGAGGAAACCAAGGGCCCCAAGGCCAGCGCGCCGCCGCAGGCGCTCGAAGGCTTCCTCCGCAAGACCGGCCTCACGCGCGAGCAACTGGTCGAGCGCGACGGCGTGCTGTTCGCCGTGGTCGAGCGTGAGGGTCGCGCCACCACCGGCGTGCTCGCCGAAGCGATCCCCGCGATCATCCGCGCCTTTCCCTGGCCCAAGGCGATGCGCTGGGGCGGGGCGTCGACCACGATGGAATCGCTCCGCTGGGTCCGCCCGCTGCAGGGGATCGTCGCGCTGCTCGGCGAGGAGATCGTGCCGGTCGAGATCGCCGGGATCACCAGCGGTGCCGCCACCGTCGGTCATCGTTTCCATCATCCGGGGATCATCACGATCGGTTCGGCGGACGATTATGTCGAGAAATTGCGCGCCTGCCATGTGATCGTCGACCAGGCCGAACGCCGCCAGATCATCGCGCTCGGCGCGACGATGGCCGCGCGCAAGGCGGGGCTCGAGCTGGTCCAGGACGAGGGGCTGCTGACCGAGAATGCCGGGCTGACCGAATGGCCGGTGCCTTTGTTGGGGCGCTTCGATGCTTCGTTCCTCAGCGTGCCGCCCGAGGTGATCCAGCTGACCGCACGCGTGAACCAGAAGTATTTCGTGTGCCGCGATGCCGGCGGTGCTTTGGCGGATGCGTTCGTGTGCACAGCCAATATCGATGCGGTGGATGGCGGCGAGAAGATCGTCGAGGGCAACCGCAAGGTGCTCGCCGCGCGGCTGTCGGATGCGAAGTTCTTTTACGAGACCGATCTGAAGGTGCCGCTGGAGGCGCAGGCGGAGAAGCTCGACCGGATCGTGTTCCACGAGAAGTTGGGCACGGTTGCGGACAAGGTTGAGCGCGTTGCGAAACTGGCACGCTGGCTGATCGAAGAGGGCGTCATAAAGCCCCTCCCCTTCAGGGGAGGGGTTGGGGGTGGGGCCGTGCCTGCTTCCGAAGGCCAGATTGCTGAACCGCCCCACCCCAACCCCTCCCCTGAAGGGGAGGGGCTAAAGGAAGAGCTCGCCAATCTGGCGCACCGCGCGGCCCTGCTCTGCAAGGCAGATCTCGTCACCGGCATGGTCGGCGAATTCCCCGAGCTGCAAGGCCTGATGTGCGGCTATTACGCCGCCGCCCAAGGCGAAGACCCCCGCGTCGCCGCCGCGATCCGCGATCACTACAAGCCGGTCGGGCAGGGCGATGACGTGCCGACCGATCCGGTGACGGTGGCGGTTTCGCTGGCGGACAAGCTGGATACGCTTGTCGCGTTTTTCTACGCTGACATGCCGCCTACCGGTTCCAAAGATCCGTTCGCCTTGCGCCGAGCGTCGCTCGGCATTCTGGAATTGCTCGTGAAGAACGATTTGCGGCTGAGCCTTTGGGAATGGATCAGTCGCG
Organism: Sphingomonas sp. TREG-RG-20F-R18-01; assembly: GCF_022662475.1. Lineage (GTDB taxonomy): Bacteria > Pseudomonadota > Alphaproteobacteria > Sphingomonadales > Sphingomonadaceae > Sphingomonas. The sequence continues at coordinate 716,243 of NZ_JAKNQQ010000001.1, read as the reverse complement.
GTCTCGCTGGCCTGACTCGGCAAAAGTGCTGGAAAGGCATGCCTGATGACGCATTCGCTGTACACCAAGCCGGGATACAGGTGGCCTTCGCCAACCTTCCGGCCTTCTTCGCCGACCGCCTAAAAGTCCAGCAACGCGAAGCCGGCGTCCGCCACGACCTGATCGACGCGGTGTTCGCGCTCGGTGGGGAGGATGATCTGGTGCGCCTGCTCGCGCGCGTCCATGCGTTGCAGAAGTTCATCGGGACCGCGGACGGCACCAACCTCCTCGCCGGCTACAAGCGCGCCGCGAATATCCTGAAGAAAGAGGGCGTTCCTTCTTCTCCCTCTCCCCTCCGGGGAGAGGGCCGGGGAGAGGGGCTGCCACAAGCGCCATCGCCCGATACTGCCCCTCTCCCCGACCCTCTCCCCGCAAGCGGGGAGAGGGAGAAGGTTTCGCTGTCCTACACGCCCGAACCAGCAGAGACTGCGCTCGCCACCGCGCTCGACTCCGCCGAACCCGCCGCCACCGCGGCGATCGCGCGCGAGGACTTCGAAGCCGCGATGGCCGCGCTCGCCAGTTTGCGGGCACCGATCGATACGTTCTTTGAAACCGTGATCGTCAACGACCCCGCGCCCGAAAAGCGCACGGCCCGTCTCGCACTGCTCGACCGCGTCCGTGCTGCAGTGCACAACGTCGCAGACTTTTCGCGGATCGAGGGGTGATGCAATCGCTTCGAGCCTGACCTTAGCCTAACCTTCCAATCGCCTCCCCAGCGAATTCAACCTGTTAGAGGGAAGACGCATGACTCAGTACGTATACCGCTTCGGCGGCGGGGTGTCCGATGGTGGCAAGGGCGACCGGAATTTGCTGGGGGGCAAGGGCGCGAATCTGGCGGAGATGGCATCGATCGGCCTGCCGGTCCCGCCGGGCTTCACCATCTCGACCGACTTCTGCGCGGTCTATTACGATGAGGGCGGCCAGTTTCCGCAGGGCCTGCGCGACGAAGTCGCCACCGGGATCGCACATATCGAAGGCATTACCGGCAAGACGTTCGGCGACGCCGCCGACCCGCTGCTCGTCTCGGTCCGGAGCGGGGCGCGCGCCTCGATGCCGGGGATGATGGACACCGTCCTCAACCTCGGGCTCAACGACCAGACCGTCGAGGGCCTTGCCGCCACCTCGGGCGATGCGCGCTTCGCGTGGGACAGCTACCGCCGCTTCATCCAGATGTATTCGGACGTGGTGCTCGAGCTCGACCATGGCGCGTTCGAGGAAGCGCTTGAAGTCGCGAAGGAAGATCGCGGCTATTTCCTCGACACCGATCTCAGCGCAGACGATCTGCGCGCGCTCGTCGCGGAGTACAAAGGCCTCGTCGAGCAGCAATGGGGCAAGCCCTTCCCGCAGGACGTGCATGACCAGCTCTGGGGCGCGGTCGGCGCGGTGTTTGGTTCGTGGCAGTCGGAACGCGCGAAAGTCTATCGCCGCCTCAACGACATCCCGGCCAGCTGGGGCACCGCGGTCAACATCCAGGCGATGGTGTTCGGCAACATGGGCGAGACGTCGGCGACCGGCGTCGCCTTCACCCGCGATCCCTCGATCGGCACGCGCGCTTATTACGGCGAGTTCCTGATCAACGCGCAAGGCGAGGACGTCGTCGCCGGCATCCGCACCCCGCAATATCTGACCGTCGCCGCGCGCGAGGCGGCAGGGGCCAAGCCCGCTTCGATGGAAGAGGCAATGCCCGAAGTTTATGGCGAGCTGGCGAAAGTGTTCGACCTGCTCGAAACGCATTACCGCGACATGCAGGACATCGAATTCACCGTGCAGCAGGGCAAGCTGTGGATGCTCCAGACCCGCTCGGGCAAGCGCACCGCCAAGGCCGCGCTCAAGATCGCGGTCGACATGGCGAACGAGGGGCTGATCACGCGCGAGGAAGCGGTCGCGCGGATCGATCCGATGGCGCTCGACCAGCTGCTCCATCCGACGCTCGACCCCAAGGCAACGCGCGACGTGCTGACCAAGGGGCTCCCCGCATCGCCGGGTGCGGCGTCGGGCCATGCCGTTTTTGACAGCGATACTGCCGAAAAACGTTCGAATGCCGGCGATTCGGTGATCCTTATCCGCACCGAGACGTCGCCTGAGGACATTCACGGGATGCACGCGGCACGCGGCATCCTTACCGCACGCGGCGGGATGACCAGCCACGCCGCGGTCGTTGCTCGTGGCATGGGGCGGCCGTGCGTCTCGGGCGCGGGGTCGATTTCGATCGATGCCAAGGCGGGCACGATGCGGGTCGGCGAGCGCACGATCAAGGCGGGCGACATGGTGACGATCGACGGCACCACCGGCGAGGTGATGGCGGGCGAAGTCCCGACCGTTCAGCCCGAACTGTCGGGTGATTTCGCGGCGTTGATGGTCTGGGCGGACGGCGTGCGCCGCCTCAAGGTCCGCGCCAATGCCGAGACCCCGCTCGACGCCAAGGTCGCGCGCGAGTTCGGGGCCGAGGGGATTGGCCTGTGCCGGACCGAGCACATGTTCTTCGATGCCGAGCGCATCACCAACGTCCGCCAGATGATCCTGGCCGAGGACGAAGCCGGTCGCCGCACCGCGCTCGACAAGCTGTTGCCCGAGCAGCGCGCGGATTTCGTGCAGCTGTTCGAGGTGATGGCGGGTCTGCCGGTGACGATCCGTCTGCTCGATCCGCCACTCCACGAATTCTTGCCGCACGAAGAATCCGAATTCGCGGATGTGGCGGCAGCCGCGGGAATCGCGGTCGACGTGCTCAAGCGGCGGGCGCAGGAGTTGCACGAATTCAACCCGATGCTCGGTCATCGCGGGTGCCGACTGGGCGTGACCTATCCTGAAATCTACGAAATGCAGGCGCGCGCGATCTTCGAGGCGGCGGTCGATGTGGCGCAGCGCTCGGGTGCGGCGCCGATCCCCGAGGTGATGATCCCGCTGGTCGGCACGCGGCGCGAGCTCGAGCTTATGAAGACGGTCGTCGACAAGGCGGCGCAGATCGTGTTCGAGCAGACCGGTACGACGCTGGACTACCATGTCGGCACGATGATCGAACTGCCCCGCGCCTGCCTGATGGCGGACGAGATCGCCGAGGTCGGCGCGTTCTTCTCGTTCGGGACCAACGACCTGACCCAGACGACGCTCGGCGTCAGCCGCGACGATGCCGCGCGGTTCCTCGGGACCTATGTCGAGCGCGGGATCTATGCTCGCGACCCGTTCGTCAGCCTCGACGTCGAGGGCGTCGGGCAATTGATCGCGATGGCGGCAGAGCGAGGTCGCAAGACGCGGCCCGACATCAAGCTCGGCATCTGCGGCGAGCATGGCGGCGATCCCGCAAGCATCGCTTTCTGTGAGAAGGTCGGGCTCGATTACGTCTCGGCCTCGCCGTACCGCGTGCCGATCGCGCGGCTCGCGGCGGCACAGGCGGCGCTGGCGAAGCGCGACTGAGGTGGATGCGGAGCGGCGGGTGCGGAAGGGGCGAGCGCCGCCCCTCCGCCGTCCTCCCGGAGAAGGCAAAAGCACCCGTCACCCCGGCGAAGGCCGGGGCCGCAGGGTTTTGTCCGGAATGCCCGGTACGCGCGCCGGCTGCCCGGCCCCGGCCCCTGCCTCTGCCTCTGCCCCTGCCGGGGTGACAGGGGTGCCCCGCGCGGTCCCGTCGCGCAGGGGCTGACCCTTATTTGAACGCGTCCGCGATGGAACAGGCCGCCGGGCCGAGAATGACGATGAACAGCGTGGGCAGGATGAACAGGATCAGCGGGATCGTCATGATCGCGGGCAGGCGGGCCGCCTTTTCCTCGGCGCGCATCATGCGTTCGTTGCGGAATTCGGCCGACAGCACACGCAGCGCGGACGCCAGCGGCGTGCCGTATTTCTCGGTCTGCACCATGGTCGTGACGACCCCCTTGACCGCGTCCAGCTTGACGCGCGAGGCGAGGTTCTCGAACGCCTGGCGCCGCTCGTTGAGGAAGCCGAGCTCGATCGCGGTCAGCGTGAATTCGTCGCCGAGCTCGGGATAGGCCTTGCCCAGCTCGCGCGCGACCCGGTTGAACGCGGCGTCGACGGTAAGCCCGGCTTCGGCGCAGATCACCAGCAGGTCGAGCGCGTCGGGCAAGCCCTTCTGGATCGCCTGCGACCGCTTGGTGATCTTGTTGTCGAGATAGAGGTCGGGCGCCTTGTACGACAGGATGAAGTTGCCGGCGACGATCGCGTACATCTTCCACGGCGTCCAGCCGTGCAGCAGGTCGGTACCATAGACCAGGTACAGGCCCAGCACGCCCCAGGTCAGCGGCAGCACGAGGCGCCCGAAGATGACCGCGACCGCATATTCCTTCGAGCGGATCCCGGCCTGCATCAGCTTGATCTGCGCCGCCTTGACCTGGCTGTCCTGCAGGACCTTCAGGTTGGAGAGCAGGCTCTTGATCCGGTCGGTCGTCTCGTTCTTGGTAACGAGCTTGGCGCGCCGCTTGGTCGAGGCGGTGATCCCCGCCTTCAGCTGCTCGCGCCGGTCGTTCAGCGCCTTGACGCGCTTGGTCATCGGGTCGCGCACGGTGGTGACGGCATAGATCGCCAGCAACACCATGAAGGCCGCGACCCCGGCGAGCAGCGTCGCCACAGTGAAGACGTCGACGCCAAGGACGACCGGGCCAGTGGGTACGGGGTTCATCATCAAATCTCGAAACTGACCATGCGGCTCATGATGAACGCGCCGATCCCCATCCACAGCATCCCGACGCCGCCGGTCACCATCAGGCGTTGATCGACGAAGAAATTCGCCATGTACGGCGGATTGATCATCCAGATCATCGTGAAGACGATGAACGGCAGCGACCCGACGATATAGGCGGACGCCTTGGATTCAGACGACATAGCCTTGATCTTCAGCTTCATCTGGCTGCGCATGCGCAGCACGGTCGCAAGATTGGCGAGCGTCTCGGCAAGGTTGCCGCCGGTCTCGCGCTGGATCGCGATGGTGATGCAGAAGAACTGGAATTCAGGCGTGCCGAGCCGGTCGGCGGTGTCCTGCAACGCGGCGTCCATCGTCCGGCCGATCTTCATCTTGTCGGTGATCGCCTTGAACTCGACCCCGACCGGACCATCGACCTCATTGGCGACGACCGAGATCGTCTCGGTGATCGGCAGGCCGGAGCGCAGGCCGCGGACCAGCAGTTCGATGGCATCGGGAAATTTCGCGGTGAACTTCCCGATCCGGCGCTTGATCGTGAAGCCGACCACCATGTGCGGGACGCCGGCACCGATGACGACCCCGAGCAGCAGGGCGAGCAGCAACGGGAGCCGGAGAAACGCCAGCAGCACGGTCACGACGACCACGATGCCGAGCGTCGCCATCCCGTACTGACCGACCGTCCAGGTCTTGCCGGTCATCGCCAGCCGCTTCTTGAGCTGCGCCGGGTTGGGCAGGAAGCGCGCCGCCGCGACATCCATGCGGTTGCTGCGCGCCGTCGCGATGCGCCGCAACTGCGCATCCGCGAGTACGCTGCCGGACTCGCTGTGGCGCGCGCGTACTGCCCCCAGCCGCCGCGTCCGCGCGCGTTCGGCATTGGGCCCGGCAAAGGCGACTGCCAGCAACGCCAGCATGGCCAGCGCGCCGATGCCCAGCGAAAGGATCGGGAGCAGCTGCATGACGCTAACTATCCCGTCGCAGGGCCGGGGCCGCCGGGCGGGGGGAGGGGCCGCGGATCATTTCTTCTTCGCCGATCGCCCGGCCATCGTCTTCAGGCTGAACTTGCCGATCAGCGACGTCCCCTTGGTGGCGACCTTGGACTTGGTCCCGCTGTCGATCGATTCGGCGAGATCGCCGACCGCCATCAGATTCTTGGCGAGATCGGTGAGCGGCAGGATGGTCTTGGACGTCTTGCCCGCCTCGGCGATCGGCTTGCCGAGCTTGGCCGCTTGGGCGGCGAGCTTCTGGTCGAAGGGGATCGCGTAATCGATCTTGCGCTCGATCGAGCCCTCGAAATCCTTGCGACTGATCTCGAGCTGGGCGGCGACCTGCATCTTGTTGGCGACCACGACGACCTGGGTCTGCGGCGCGTTCGACTTGAGCCACGACAGCAGCCGGATCGTGTCCCGCGCGGCGGCGAGCGTCAGTTCGGTCACGATCACCGCGACCTGGATATCGGTCATCAGATGCGGATGCTGCACCAGCATCCCGCGCGGCAAATCGACGATCGTGCATTCGAACGCGGCGCGCATTTCCTCCTGCAGCTGATAGAAAGCGGTGCCGTCGGTCATGACCGGCGTGCTGATCGGTGCTTCGGCCGACAGGACCGACAGACGCTCGCTCGCCTTGACCATCGCGCGTTCGATGAACAGCCCGTCGATCCGGCTTGGATTGTCGATCGCATCGGTCAGGCCACGCCCGGGCTCCAGGTCGAGCGAAAGCGCGCCGGTGCCGAAATGGACGTCAAGATCGAGCAGCGCGGTGGTCCGTGCGCCTTTCTCGCTCATCATCCACGCGACAGACGTTGCGATGGTGGACGCGCCGACGCCGCCGCGCGCGCCGATGAAGCAGGTCGAGATGTGTGGCCGTTCCGTCGAGGCCTCGACCGCCTTGGGCGCATTGAGCATCGCCTGCGCGTGGGTGAAGGCATCGCGCAGCATGTCGGGGCTGAGCGGCTTGAGCAGATAGTCCTGAATCCCGCTGACGACGAGATCGCGGTACAGCCGCACGTCGTTGACCTGGCCCGCCGCGATCACGACCGTGCCCGGCTCGCACACTTCGGCGAGCGCGTTGATGTCGTTGAGCGGATCGCCGCTCTCGGACAGGTCGACGAACAGGATCTGCGGGGAGGCGGAGACCGACAGCGACTGGACCGCGTTGCGCAGGCCACCCTTGTTCACCTTCTCGGGCGCCCAGCCCATTTCGACCGCGACGGGGCGCAACGTCTCGGCGGTGGTCTCGTCGCAGACATAGGCGGCGAACGGATCGCGCACGCCTATGCGACCGGGGTTGAAGGGTGCGTTCATTTGCTGCCTGCTCCGCTGCTCTGGACCTTCAGGGTGGTGCCGCCGCCGCCGGTCGGAGCCGCCTTGCGATAGATGTCGATGGCGCGGTCCGCGGTGGCGGGGTCGGTGACCAGGCGCCCGGTCTGGCCGCGCACCAGATCCGCCGGGCTGGCGACCATCGCGGCAATGTTCGCATTGATCGCGCAGCCCTGGTTCGACGAGGTGTTGCTCTCGAATTCAGGAGAACGCACGCGGCTGAAGTCCGGGCAGCCCGGAACCTTGGCCGTCATCCGGCTGATCACGATCCGCGCCGTCCCCGGCTGCACGGCCGAGTCGGTCAGCGGCACGTTCTCGGACAGCAGCAGGCCATAACGCGCGGTTTCGCTCGCGACCGCGTCGCGGACACCGTTGCCGCCGTTGCCATAGGAACCGGGGTCCTCGATCCCGACCTCGTCGCCATAGCGGAGCCGAAGCGACGCCATCCAGCCGGCGATCCGCTGCTGTTCGCCCGGGGCAAGGCCGTCGCCCGCCGTCGCGACGTCGAGCGCATAGGTGGAACGGCTGACGACCGGTTGATGCACCGATTCGAGCCCGCGGTTCTTCGTGCCCGCGCAGCCGACCAGCAGCAGCGCCGGGAGCAGGGCGGCGGCGATCATCCGTGGACGATTATCCATGTTCATGTCCCTCGAGGCCCTCAATTGATGCTGAAACCGGGGGCGGCCGTCGCGCCCCGCTTGCCGGAACCGCTGCTGCGCGGCGGGTCCGCGGGAAGCGCCGAGACCGCGCCGTCACGCGGCTGGTCCTGCGGGCCGGGGCTCGGCGTCGTACCGCCGAACGCCGGATGCGCCACGCCAGTCGGTGCGAGCGTCGGCTTGGGCCGTTCCCCGCCGGTCTGCCCGCCGCCGAGCTGGCCGAACAGAACGCGGTCGAGATCGGTCGGGGCCTTCACGCCATCGGTCGGCAGCACGATGTCGTTCGCATTGACCGGCTTCACCAGATACGGCGTGACCACGATGACGAGTTCCGTCTCGTTGCGCTGGAACGCGTTCGACCGGAACAGCGCGCCGAGGATCGGGACATCGCCGACGCCGGGCGCCTTGGTGATGGTATTGTTATGGCTGTTCTGGAGCAGCCCGGCGATCATCATGCTCTGGCCCGACCCGAGCTCGACCGTCGTCTCGGCGCGGCGGGTGGTCAGCGCCGGGATCGTCGTCCCCGAAATCTGTACGGCACCGTCCGACGTGAGCTGAGACACCTCCGGGCGGACGCGGAGCGAGATCCGGCCGTCCGCCAACACCGTCGGCGTATAGGAAAGGCTGACACCATATTGCTTGAACTCGACCGACACGGCACCCAGCCCCTGGCTCAGCGGGATGGGGATCTCGCCGCCGGCAAGGAACGACCCGGTCTCGCCCGACAACGCCGTGATATTCGGGTTGGCGAGCGTCGAGACTTGTCCGTCGGTTTCACCGATATCGAGCGCCGAGATGAGGTCGAGCCCGAACAGCTTGCCTGCCGCGCCGAACGTCGTGCTGCCGGCGAGACCCGTCAACAGGCTCTGCCCAGCGGTCGCGGTGGTGCCGCCGGTGAACAGGCCGCCTCTCGGGGCGTATTGCGTGGACGCCTCGCGACCTTGCGAGACGCCGAACTTGAACCCGTTGGTGCCATCGTAGCTGCTCAGGTGCACCCCGAGGTTCTTGACGAAGCTGCGGCTGACTTCGGCGATGCGGACCTGCAGATTCACTTGCAACGGCGTCGCCGTTCCAAGCCGCGAGAGCACTTTGGTGCCGTCCCCCACGAACGCTTGCACCAGCCGCGTCGCTTCCGCGCCATCTTCCGGTGCGGCGACGGTGCCCGTCAGCAGCACGATCCCGTTCATCGGCGTCGCGACGATCTTCGCCTCGGGCATTGCCAGGCTCAGCATCTGCTGGATCGAGTCGAAATTGTTGCCGACCCGCACGGTCGCCGAATAGACGACCGCCCCGCTCTTGCTGGTGGCCGAAATCGTCGTTTCGCCCGCGCCCTTCCCGAAGATGTAGAGCTGGGTCGGCGAGCGGACCTGGACGTCGGCGATCTTGTCGTCGGCGACGAACACGTCGCTCATCGGGCGGACGAGCGTGACGAGCCGGCCCCGACCGGTATTGACCTGGAACACCGGCGTGCCGGCGGTGGTCTGCGCCGGGGCGGCGGCGGGCAGGGTGCCGACGCTGACCGCGACCAGGGCGACGGCCAGTGACCAGCCGAACGACGTGGAAACGCTACGCATTTACTTCTTCCCCCCAACGGCGACGTCCGTCACCGTATTGCCTCGTGCGACCCGGACCAGCGGCCCGACGCTGACCGCGCCGCCCGGGAAGGCCGATGCGGCTTGCGGCGCGGCGGACCCGCCGGCCATGCCGCCCATGCCGCCCATCTGCTCGAGCGCCTTGCCCGGCACGGTGCGGCGCTGGTACCGCGACACGTCCGCGCCGGTGGCGAGCGAGGAACTGCCGCCCGACGGCGAACTGGCGATCCGCGTCAGCATCGCCTTTTCCGCCTTGGGATCGTCGGGCATCGAAACGTTGCCGCTGGCGATCGCCTGTTCGAGTTCGGTGCTGTTGTCGGCGATCGAGCGGAGCGACAGCGACAGCGCGCCGACGGTCTGCGCGACGGCGATCTGTTCGGCGATCCGAGGCGTCGCCTCGATCGTGACGTTGGAGAAGGTCTTCACGACGGTCTTGCCGTCCTCGCCCGCCGCATTGTCGGTGCGCTGGTCGGTGGCGAGCACGCGCAGGTTGCGCATGATCGTCTCCGCCGCTTTCAGCGGGGGACCGTCGCCGCCACCGGCAACGCTTTGCGTCAGGATCAGGTCGACCCGGTCGCCCGGAAAGACGAAGCCCGCGACGCTGGTGTTCGCCTGGACCGGCACCGTGACGGCACGCATGCCAGGCCCGAGCGCAGCGGCAAGGAAACCGCGATCGCCCGGCTTGACCAGCGCGCCCTGGGTCAGCGGCTGCCCGGCGGTGATCGCGTTGCGCACCACGGTGCCCTGCAGCGTCTTCGGGTCGAAGCCCGCCTTCTTGATGAAGTAGACGTTCTGGACGAGCTCCTTCGGCCACGGCTGATACCGCAGCGAGGTCGCGTCGAGGATCGTGCCGACGGGCAACGCCTTGGTCGCGACCAGCACGTCGGGTCCATCGGGTGCAGCGGCGACGACCGTCATCGCGGCGGATTGCGGCGTGGCGCTGCCGACGATCAGCGACCTCGCCATAAATGCCGTGATCGCTGCGATCATCAGCGCTCCCACCAGCAGAAGGATCTTACGACTATCCATTTCCGACCTCTCGAACACGGGCGGTTGAGCCCGCGTTAAGCATTCCCACCAAGGTGGTTAAAAAGCGGTTCACGCAGTACAAAGAGTGTAGCGATGGCGATCGCCACGCCGTACGGAACCTCGATTGGCGCGCTGCGCCGACGGACCGCGCGGTCGACCAGCATCAGCAGCGTGAGCACGCCGCCGAACAGCGACATCAGGATCAGCATCGACACGAGCGGCTGGAGCGGCAGCCACAGGGCCAGCGCGCCGATCATCTTGACGTCGCCCCCGCCCATCCAGCCGAAATGGAACGCCGCCACGAACGCCGCGAAGACCAGCATCGCGATGCCCAGCTGGAGCCCCATGTCGGGCCACGGCGAAAGGCCGTTGATCCACCACCACACGGGGGCGAGCAGCGCGATCGCGATGTTTTTCCCATTGCCGATCTCGCGCGTGCGCGCGTCCTGGATACCGGCCGAAACCAGCAATGCGACCAGTGCGATCAGCACCATCGGCGTAAGAGAAGCCCCACCCATGCGGGAAAGTCCTAGACGGCGTGCCTTTCGAAAACGTAACCATGTCGCATGGTCTCCCCCCAATTGTACCGGCGCGCGATTCCCGCGGCTGCGCGGATTACCGCCTGGAAAGCGCCGGACGGATGGATGCTCCGCCGGTTCGACTGGCCCGCGACGGGCACGCCGCGCGGTCGCCTGCTGTTCCAGGGCGGGCGTGGCGACGTGTTCGAGAAATATCTGGAAACCTTCGCTTACTGGCAGGCGCAGGGATGGTCGGTGACATCGTTCGACTGGCGCGGGCAGGGTGGCTCCGGGCGCCTGGCGAAGGACACGCACGTCGGCCATGTCGATGACTTCAAGCATTATATCGACGACTTCCGCGCCTTCTGGGCGGAGTGGGTCGCGCAGCGCTCCGGGGCGGCGTCGGGCCCGCACGTCGCGATCGGCCATTCGATGGGGGGGCACCTGCTGTTGCGGGCACTGACGGAGGGGGCGGCGGAACCGGATGCTGCGGTGCTCGTCGCGCCGATGCTGGGACTGCATAGCCCGGTCGGCCAGTTGCTCGGCGAAAAGGTCGCGGCGCTGATGCCACGCCTGGGCGATCCGGCGCGACCGGCATGGCGCGGGAACGAGCGCCCGGCAACGACCGAGACCCGCCAGACGCTGCTCACGCACGATCCCGCCCGGTATGAGGACGAGATCTTCTGGCAATCGACTCGGCCGGAACTGCTGCTCGGCCCGCCGAGCTGGCGCTGGCTGGCCCAGGCATTTTCCTCGACCCGGCGGTTGCGCGCCGATCCGCGACTGGCGACGATGAGCGTCCCGCTGCTGTTCCTGCTCGCCGATGCCGACCAGCTGGTATCGACCCCGGTCGCCGCCGCGATGGCGGCCACCTTGCCCAACAGCACGGTGGTGCGTTTCGGGCCCGAATCGGCGCACGAGATCCTGCGCGAGGCCGATGCGGTGCGAAACCGCGCGATCGGCGCGATCGACACGTTCCTCGCAACCCATGCGCGGGGCTGACCCGGCGATGCAGTATGATGTGGCGATCGTCGGTGCCGGCATGGCGGGCGCAAGCCTGGCGGCGATGGTCGCGCCGCACGCCGCGGTCCTGCTGCTGGAGGCGGAGGACCTGCCGGGCTATCACGCAACCGGGCGATCCGCGGCGTTCTGGTCCGAAACCTACGGCGGTCCCGGTGTGCAGCCGCTGACCACGGCGTCCGGTCCGGCGTTGCACGACGGCGGGTTCCTGCAGGCACTCGGGTCGCTCCACATCGGCCGTGCCACGGATCGCGCGGCGATCGACGCGTTCCTTGCGGAATTCGACGGGAGCGGAGTCGCGCTGGAGCGGGTGGACCCGCAGGTCCTGGTCCCCGGCCTGCGCCCGGATTGGGTGCTGGGCGTGCTCGAGCAGAGCAGCACGTACATCGACGTCGCGGCCCTGCATGCGCACTATCTCGCGCTGGCACGCCGCGCCGGCGCGCAGCTGGTGGTGTCCGCACGGCTCGCGGCCGTCGCGCGGCGCGGCGATGGCTGGTTGCTCGAGACGAGCGCGGGGCCGTTTCGCGCGCGGGTGATCGTCAACGCCGCCGGCGCCTGGGCGGACGACGTGGCGCGGATGGCGGGCGTCGCGCCGCTCGGCATCACCGCCTATCGCCGCACCATGGTGCAGCTCGCCACCGATCCGGTCGCGCCCGACGCGCTACCGCACGTCGTCGGGATTGGCGGGGACTTCTACTTCAAGCCCGAAGCGGGCGGGAAGATCTGGCTGAGCCCGCATGACGAGACCGCCACCAACGCAGGCGACGTCCAGCCCGAGGAGATCGACGTCGCCACCGCGATCGACCGGTTCGAGCGAGTCGTCGACTGGCGCGTGACCGGGGTGGAGCGCCGGTGGGCAGGCCTGCGCAGCTTTGCGCCGGACCGACTGCCCGTCTACGGCTTTGCGCCCGATGCACCGGGGTTCTTCTGGTGCGCGGGGCAGGGCGGCTTCGGCATCCAGACCGCACCCGCCGCGGCGGCGCTGGCTGCGGCGCTGTTGCTGCGGCGGACGCCGGAGGCGAGCATCGCCGGGATCGATGCGCGGCGATACGCGCCGGAGCGGTTCGCCCGCGGGACGTGATCCCGGGCGTTCCGTCGGCGTCTGCTGGCGGACGGAGCGCGCGGCGCGTCAGTCGCCGATGAGGGGCGCGCCTTCGTCGATCATCTGCGACAGTTCGTCCCGCGCGGCATCCAGGGCGATCACTCGCGTCCGCGCATGATGCAGGCGATCGACATCCGCGGGCGCGCGGTCCGGCCCGGCGTCCTTGGCGGCTTCGCGACCGGCCAGCGCGATCACGGCCTGCCGGTATTCGGCGCGCGCCGCGACGCGCGCCGCATCAAGGGCGTCTGCCAGTTCGTTCGCTGAAACCATTGGTGCCTCGCTTGCAATGTCCTGCCGAAGGGATCCGGCATGGGGAAGGCTGAACACGCCAGCGCGGCGGTGGTTGCTCCCGGTGGCGGATTAGCGGGCCGCGCCGTCGTTCCAGGACGCGGGGGGGGCGGTTTGCCGTGGCGCCGCTCGCGGTCGAATGGAGGTGCTATCGGCGCTGCGCGGCGCGCTTTGTCAGCGTTCGAGAGCGTGGCGGAATGGCCGGGTGTGGTGGGATGCTGCCGTTGGCGAAACGCTAGGCTAAGCTTCATTCTCAGTATGAACGGACGTGCTGGCGGCGCGACCGTCAACAGCGTCATCGAATACAACCTGCCGATGCGACCAGCCGGTCGACAAACAGTTTCCGTTCAGCAAATCGATCATACTGCGACAATATTTAAATATCCGTGGTACCGCTCTCATATCGTCACCGATCATGCCGCGAGCAGGATGACGACCGAGAGCCGGGATAGCTTTCGCTTGCAGTCTAAGGCGAGCGATGAAAGCAACCTCAGCGACATTTGTCGCGCCGACGCAGCAAATACTGTATGTTAGCGTCAGTACGGTCCCCGGCGACGGAGCCGATCTTGCCGGCATCCTAGAACAGTCTCGGCATAACAATGCGTTAGACGGCATTACAGGGCTTCTGTGGTCCGATGGAATGCACTTCCTTCAAGTGATAGAAGGCTCCCCTGAAGGCGTGACAGCTGCCTTTGCGCGCATCCGGGCTGACGGTCGGCACCATCATCTTCGCCTGCTTAAAGATTGTATGATACCGCTACGTGAGTTCGGTTCCTGGACAATGGTTCATCGGCGTGCCGCCGATTCTCCCGATCTGTACGACGCGAGGATGCGACGGCTGCTGTCGGAAACTTCGCAGCCGATCAAGCAGCACTTTATGATGTTGATCGCCGGAAAACCGAACCGGCTCTCGAAAAGTTCGGATCACAACCAGAGGCCAGGCCCTTATTTCCGCGCGCGATCTAACGATCCCTGCTGCTGGCAATCTTCAGTAAATTGAGCGACGGCCCGATCCCTCTTTTATTGCCCACGTGAACGACCGTAAGTGGGCGATTTTTGCCGGTCCGCTTTTCGATCCGATAGCAGCCGCTCGGCTTTCGGGCGATGCGGGGTTCGGATCGAACTCGGAACGACGATAGGTGGTGGCAAGCGGACGTTGCCAGCCGCTCACATGCTCTTGGTCGGCATCAGACGAATGTCAGCAAAGCCAGCCCTTCTTAACGAACGCACTGCCTTCGACATGCAGCCCTGCTGCACATCCCGGCCCCGATGCACCAGAATGCGACGTCTGGTGTCCATTTCACGCGTCGCTACGAGTCGAAACTCAGAGGGGCTAAAAAGAAGGTCGCCCTGAGCGATAGCGCATCCCTGCAAATCTACCACGGTAACCTCGAAGGGCCTTCCTCCCGATGGCGCGCTTCGGGCTGAGGCATTGCCGAGCAGAGCTGCCGATACAAGTACCGCGAGCGAAGAAGTCTTCATGCGGCATCCTCCCATACCCGGGAAATGTCTGCAAATGGGCGTTAGCCGCCGGTCTTGCCACGCGCGGCGGACGTTGCTGGATTGCAAACGCAAGGAGACTGATGAGTGCATCTCACGTTTACAAAAGGCACTGGGAAGTACGATCATCTCCAAATCGAGCGTAGCGGCTTACCCCTCGAGACGATTCAATGCCCGAAACAGGGCATCATCCCCCACGATATGATCCACTATGCGGTCGAGAGCGTGGTGCCGCATCGCGGTTTCCTATCTTTGTTACGGGAAGGCCAACCGGCGAGTTTTTCGACCCAAGGCGATGCGGTGGCTGATGCAATCGAGCGGCTCGTCGAGACCTTCCAAGCCGAAATGTGGAGCGGGAGGGTCAGTGCCTCCGACGCCATCGCAATGTATGAACATGGCTGTGCGGCCAGCGGTCATGCGGTCGCTCCTGTATCGAAGCAAGAGATTGAGGCGATACGCGTCAGGATTGATGCGCTGAGCGCAGCTTGGTCCAATGTTCCAGAAAAGGGCAATCTGATCGTTGGCTTTGACGGGCCGTTCCCGCGTTCCGCCTAGTCAGGTGCTGTAGGCATGGGGACCGGCCGGGTGGCGACGTCCCGTGTCCTACAGGCGCGCTTTCTGCTACCGGTCGGGTCCGCTCTTTGACATTGCCGTCTACCCCTAGCTTTCGCCTAACCTTCCGATCGCCAGCAACTGGCGACGCCTGTGCCGCAGGAGCGCGCATGATGCGCACTTCTGGTGATTCTGGGTCAGGATATCCGCATAAAACATTGAAAAAGCAGACAGCTCCAGATCATCCAGATCGGACATGGCCGGCGTTCGTCAGCGATGCCCGTCCCGTTATCCGCGCCGCCCCGCCAGCACCGCGGCATCGCTCGCCAATCGGTCGGCGCGTTCGTTGTCGGGGTGCCCGGCATGGCCCTTGACCCACACCCAGTCGATCCGGTGCGGCTTGGCGGCGTCGAGCAGCGCCTGCCACAGCTCCGCGTTCTTGACCGGCTGCTTAGCGGCGGTCTTCCAGCCGTTCTTCTGCCAGCCCTTGATCCACTTGGTCAGGCCATCCATCACGTAGCGGCTGTCGGTCGACAGCGTCACGCGGCACGGGCGTTTCAGCGCGCGCAGGCCCTCGATCGCGGCCATCAGCTCCATGCGGTTGTTGGTGGTCAGTTTCTCGCCGCCCGACAGTTCCTTCTCGGTCCCGCCGCTACGGATCAGCGCGCCCCAGCCGCCGGGGCCAGGGTTGCCCTTGCAGGCGCCATCGGTGGCGATTTCGACCTTGGTGAGTTCGGGCGGCGTGAGCGGAGAAGGAGCGTCGGTCATCGCGTCCGCTTAGCCAGCTCCGGCGCATAATGCGACAGCCGCCGGACGTAGGCGAGCGGATCTTTTCGCGTCACCAGCGCGTCCGCGGGGGTGTTGAGCCAGTCCCACGCGCGCGACAGTGCGAAGCGGATGCAGGCACCGCTTGCAAGCGTCGGAAAGTGCGCGGTTTCTTCCGCGCTCAACGCGAAGCGGCTGCCATAGCCGGCCAGCAGCGCCGCGCTGATTCCGGCATCGAACTGCGCTCCGGTGGCGTCGAACGACCAGGCCGTATCCATGATCGCCAGGTCGAAGACGCGGATGTCGCTGCAGGCGAAATAGAAGTCGATCAGCCCCGATACGGTATCGCCGCGCATCAGCACATTGTCGGGAAACAGATCGGCGTGGATCGCGCATCGATCGAGGGAGTCGCCCGGCCAGCGGCGCACCACCGCATCGAGCGCGAAGCCGAGCGTGTCGTACAATCCCGGCGCGATCGCCTCGAGGCTATGTCCGCACCGCTCGAATAGCGGCTGCCAGCTGCCGACCCCCATGGTGTTGGGGCGGGTGAGCGGGAAGTCACCGAGCCCCGCGTGCATCGTCGCCATCGCGGCGCCGGCCGCCCGCGCCTGGCCGGCGGTCGGGTGGGAGATCGATACGCCCGGGAGGAACTGGATCAGGCAGGCGGGGCGGCCCTCCAGCTGGTGGATCGAGTCGCCCGCCCGGTTCTTGATCGCGGGCGGGACCGGATTGCCGCGGGCCGCGAGATGGTCGAGCAAGGCGAGGAAGAAGGGCAGGTCGCCGCTGTCGACGCGCTTTTCGTAGAGCGTGAGGATGAACCGGCCGGTCGTCGTGTCGACCAGATAGTTGGTGTTCTCGACCCCTTCGGCAATGCCCTTGGCCGAGACGAGCGTGCCGCAGTCGAACCCGAGGAGGAACTGGCCGAGCGCCTCGGCCGAGACATGCGTGTATACCGCCATGGTTCAGGCCGCGACGTCGAGGCCGCGGGGTAGCTTGAACGAGACCGTCTCGCGCTTCGTCGCTTCCTCGCGCTCGGTCACGGTGAAGCGTTCGGCGAGCCGGTCGACCAGCTCGCGGACCAGCACTTCCGGCGCGGACGCGCCCGCTGTGAGGCCGAGCGTGCGGACACCGGTAAGGAACTGCCAGTCGAGCTCGGCGGCGCGCTGGATCAGCCGGGCGGGGGTGCCTTCGCGTTCGGCGACTTCGACCAGCCGTACCGAGTTGGACGAATTGGGCGCGCCGATCACGAGCAACGCGTCGCATTGCCGTGCGATCGCCTTGACCGCCGCCTGGCGGTTGGCGGTGGCGTAGCAGATGTCCTCGCCGGGCGGGCCCTGGATCGCCGGGAAGCGGCGCTTGAGGACGGCGACGACATCGGCGGTATCGTCCATCGACAGCGTCGTCTGGGTCAGGAAGGCGAGGTTGGCCGGATCGGTCGGGGCATAGCGCTCGGCGTCGGTCACGGTCTCCACCAGCGTCATGGCGCCGTCGGGCACCTGACCGAACGTGCCGATGACTTCGGGGTGGCCGCGGTGGCCGATGAAGACGATGTGGCGGCCCAGCGCGACCATCCGTTCCGCTTGGCGGTGGACCTTGGACACCAGCGGACAGGTCGCATCGAGAAATTCCAGGCCGCGCTCGGTCGCCTTGTCCGGCACCGCCTTGGGCACGCCATGCGCGGAAAACACCACCGGCACGCCGTCCGGCACGTCGTCCAGCTCCTCGACGAAGACCGCGCCCCGGTCGCGCAACTGGTCGACGACGAAGCGGTTGTGGACAATCTCGTGACGCACATAGACCGGCGCCCCGAATTTCTGCAGCGCGAGCTCGACGATCTGGATCGCCCGGTCGACGCCAGCGCAAAAGCCACGCGGCGCGGCGATGATCAGGTCGAGCGGCGGCTTTGCGACGGGGGTACTCATGCGGTGCCGACACTACGCGATTGCTTGCGTGCGCGAAAGCCGCTTCCTATGAAGCGGGACGTCCATGCCGCGCCGTTCGGGTGTGGATCCCTTTTGCATGATAAGGTGCGTGCCCCCGTGACCATCCGGAAATCAGCCATCGCCGCAATCGCGTTCAGTGCGGGCGGTGCGATCCTGCTCGGCGGCTGCGCCCATACCGGGGAGCTCGACGCGTCCGGCGGCATCACGGCCGTCCGCAATGCCTGCCCCGCGGTCGGGGTGCCTGCAGCAACGGGTGACGTCACGATGTTCGACCCACCCGCAAGCCGCGACGCCAATGCGATCGACCTCACGGCGGTGCTGACCAACGTCCGCTCGACCTGCGACGACTCCGGCACCGACGTGCTCACCAAGGTGACCTTCTCGGTCGAGGGCCGCCGGGTCCGCACCGATGCACCGCGTGACGTGACGCTGCCGTATTTCGTCACGGTCGTGCAGGGCGGCACCGCCGTGGTCGCCAAGCGCGTCGGTCGCGTGACGCTGCATTTTGATGCCGGACAGGCCCGCGCTGCGGCGCAGGGGACGGGGACCGCGAGCGTCTCGCGCGCGGCTGCGACGCTGCCCGATGACGTCCGCAAGAAGCTGACCGAGAAGCGCAAGGCGGGCGACGAGGACGCCGCGACCGACCCGCTCAGCCGTCCCGAGATCCGCCAGGCGGTGCTGCGCGCGAGCTTCGAGGCGCTGGTCGGCTTCCAGCTGACCGACGAACATCTCAAATATAACGCGACGCGCTAAGCCTTCTCGTTGACTTGCCTGTTGCGGCGCGGCAAACCAGCCGCGTCGTTGACGGGCAACCGTCAAGGGTACGCGCGGGAGAGCGTCCGGGGTAACTCGGACCGCCGAAGGAGCAACCGCCCCGGAATCTCTCAGGCAACCGGACCGCGCGGATCGACTCGACACTCTGGAAAGCGCGCTGCCCTGTGGGCGAGCGCCACCGAAGGGGTAAGCGGACCATGTGGTTCCGTGAAAGCTCTCAGGTTCCGTGACAGAGGGGGCGGCACATCACGGCGTTCCGGCGCCATGGCGCGCCGTTGACCTCTTGCGGAAGACCAACATGAGCGACCTCGACCCATACGAGACCGAAGCCGACGAGATTGCGATCGAGCAGCTCCCGCTCGATGCGTGGCATCGCGCGCGGGGTGGCCGGATGGTGCCGTTCGCGGGCTACGAAATGCCCGTCCAATATGAAGGCATCATGGCCGAGCATCTGTGGGTGCGCGAATCGGCGGGGCTGTTCGACGTCAGCCACATGGGGCAATTGGTGTTCCGCTCGGAAGAGGGCGCAGACGTCGTCGCCGCGCTCGAAGCGGTGCTGCCGGCCGATGTCGCCGGGCTGGGGCAGGGCAAGCAGCGTTATTCGCTGCTGCTGGCGGAGGATGGCGGCATCCTCGACGATCTGATGGTCACGCATCTGCCGGACGCCAACCCATTCGACATCCAGGGTTATTACATGGTCGTCAACGGCGCGACCAAGATCGACGATATCGCGCATCTGCTCGAATATCTGCCCGACGGCATCGCGCTCAACCATATGGAAGACCAGGCGCTGCTTGCGCTGCAGGGGCCCAAGGCGGTCGACGCGCTCGCGCGGTTGGTGCCGGGCGTCGAAGCGCTGGTGTTCATGACCGCGGGTGCGTTCGAGTGGAACGGCGTGCCGCTGTGGATCAGCCGCTCGGGTTACACCGGCGAGGACGGGTATGAGATTTCGGTGCCTGCCGAGAATGTCGAGGCGCTCGCCGATGCGCTCACCGCCGAGCCCGAGGTCAAGCCGATCGGCCTTGGCGCACGCGATTCGCTCCGGCTCGAGGCGGGCTTGCCGCTCTATGGTCATGATCTCGACCCCGAGACGACGCCGGTCCAGGCGGATCTCGGGTTTGCGCTGTCGAAGCGCCGCCGCGAGGCGGGCGACTTCATGGGTGCGCCGCGCATTCTCGCCGAGCGCGAGTCGGGCGCGATCATCAAGCGTGTCGGCTTGCTGGTCGAAGGGCGCCAGCCGGTACGCGAGGGTGCGGCAGTGCTCGATGATCAGGGCTCGGAAGTCGGCCGCGTCACCTCGGGCGGGTTCGCGCCGAGCGTCGGTGCGCCGATCGCCATGGCCTATGTCCCGACCGCGCTGGCGGTTGCCGGCACCACGATTCAACTCGCGCAACGCGGCAAGGTCCATCAGGCGACCGTCACCGCAATGCCGTTTATCCCCCACCGCTACGTCCGAACCGGAGGCAAGTGATGAGCCGTTATTTTACCGAAGATCATGAATGGGTCGATGTCGATGGCGACATCGGCATCGTCGGCATTACCGAATATGCGCAGAGCCAGCTCGGCGACATCGTGTTCGTCGACGTGCCTGAAGAGGGCAAGGAACTGACCAAGGGCGACGAAGCCGCAGTGGTCGAATCGGTCAAGGCCGCATCGGACGTCTATTCGCCGGTCTCGGGCACGGTGATCGATGGCAACGCGGCGCTCGCCGACACGCCAGGTCTGGTCAACGAGGATCCCGAAGGCGACGGCTGGTTCTTCAAGCTGACGCTGAGCGACAGCGATGAGCTCGGCGAGTTGATGGACGAGGTCGCCTACCAGGCGTTCGTCGCGAAGCTGTGATCTGAACTGACCCCTCCCCCTGCCGGGGAGGGGTTGGGTGGGGCCTCTCCGCGGGCGCTCCACTCGCGGCACGGCCCCACCCCCGGCCCCTCCCCTGAAGGAGAGGGGAGGAGTATAAGTGATGCGTTATCTCCCCCTGACTCAGCCTGACCGCGACGCGATGCTCGGCGTGATCGGCGTGGCGACGATCGACGATCTGTTCGTCGACGTCCCCGAAGCCGCGCGGCTCGGCGGGCCGATCCACGGCCTGCCGATGCACGCCAGCGAAATGGCGGTCGAACGCCACATGACCGCGCTCGCGCGCAAGAACCTGACCGCGGGGGAAGCGCCGTTCTTCCTCGGTTGCGGCGCGTACAAGCATCATGTCCCGGCTTCGGTCGATCACCTGATCCAGCGTGGCGAGTTCCTGACCGCCTATACGCCGTACCAGCCCGAGATTGCGCAGGGCACGCTGCAGATGCTGTTCGAATTCCAGACGCAAGTCGCGCGGCTGCTCGGCACGGACGTGGCGAACGCATCGATGTACGACGGCTCGACCGCCTGCTGGGAAGCGATCGGCATGGCGCGGCGGATCACCAAGCGCGGCAAGGCGATCCTGTCGTCGGGGCTCCATCCGCATTATGTCTCAGTCGCGAAGACGATGGCCAAGTTCACGGGCGATCTGCTCGAAAGCGCCACGCCGACGCTCAGCGCCGAGACCGATCTCGAGACGCTGATCGGCGCGATCGACAAGGATACGTCGTGCGTCGTCGTGCAATATCCCGACATTCTCGGGCGGATCGCGGACCTCACCCCGCTCGCCGACGCGTGCCATGCCAACAAGGCGCTGCTGATCGCGGTCGTGACCGAGCCGGTCGCGCTGGGCGCGATCAAGTCGCCGGGGGAGATGGACGCGGATATCGTCGTCGGCGAAGGGCAGTCGCTTGGCGTCGGGTTGCAGTTCGGCGGGCCCTATGTCGGGCTGTTCGGGTGCAAGGACAAATACGTTCGCCAGATGCCGGGTCGCCTGTGCGGCGAGACGCTGGACGCGGATGGTCGGCGCGGGTTCGTGCTGACGCTGTCGACGCGCGAGCAGCATATCCGGCGCGAGAAGGCGACGTCGAACATCTGCACCAACTCGGGGCTGTGCGCGCTGGCCTTTTCGATCCACATGACGTTGCTGGGCGAGAAGGGACTGCGGACTCTGGCGCAGATCAACCATCGCGGCGCGGTCGCGGCGGCGGAGCGGTTGAGCAAGGTTGCTGGCGTCGAACTGGTCACGCCCGCTTTCTTCAACGAATTCACGCTTAAGCTGCCGGTCGAGGCGCGCCCGGTGGTGCGGACGCTGGCTGATCGCGGGATCCTGGCGGGCGTGTCGCTCGGGCGGTTGTATCCCGGTGAGGATGGCCTCGCCAACGGACTCGTCGTCGCGGTGACCGAGACGACGTCGGCAGAAGATGTGGAAACGCTGGCGGCAGCGCTCGAGGAGATCCTGGCATGAGCATCAACGCAAGCGGATGGCGCCCCGAAGCGCCCGTTTCCGGGGGCAAGGCGTCCCCGACGGTTACCGGCAACAAGGCGTTGATGCTGGAAGAGGAGCTGATCTTCGAGATTGGTGATACCGAGACTACTGGCGTCGATTTCGCTGAAGCCCCTCCCCTTCAGGGGAGGGGTTGGGGTGGGGCTGTACCAGGCGCTGGTCTCGGTGAGTCTCCCCCCACCCCCACCCCCAGCCCCTCCCCTGAAGGGGAGGGGAGCGCGGATCGCCTCGCCGGTCTGTTCCGCACCACCCCGATCGGTCTCCCCGGCCTGTCCGAGCCAGAGACCGTGCGCCACTACACCCGCCTGTCGCGCCAGAATTACGGGATCGACCTCGGCTTCTTCCCGCTCGGCTCGTGCACGATGAAGCACAATCCGCGGCTCAACGAGAAGATGGCGCGGCTCCCCGGTTTCGCGGACATCCACCCGCTCCAGCCGATCGACAGCGTGCAGGGCGCGCTCGGCGTCATCCATGAGCTCGCCACCTGGCTGATCACGCTGACCGGCATGCATGGCGTCGCGATGAGCCCCAAGGCGGGCGCGCATGGCGAGCTGTGCGGCGTGCTGGCGATTCGCGCTGCGTTGGAAGCCAAGGGCGAGGGGCATCGCAAGATCATCCTCGTCCCCGAGAGCGCGCACGGCACCAACCCGGCGACCGCGGCGTTCGCGGGCTATCAGGTCGAGGATATCCCTGCGACCGCCGAAGGCCGCGTCGATACACAGGCGCTGATCGCGCGGCTCGGGCCGGACGTGGCGGGGGTGATGATCACCAACCCGAACACCTGCGGCCTGTTCGAGCGCGACATGCGGACGATTTCGGACGCGGTCCATGCGGCGGGCGGCTACGTTTACTGTGACGGCGCGAACTTCAATGCGATCGTCGGGCGCGTGCGGCCGGGGGATCTCGGCATCGATGCGATGCACATCAACCTGCACAAGACCTTCTCGACCCCGCACGGCGGCGGCGGCCCCGGCTCGGGCCCGGTCGTGCTGTCCGAAGCCTTGGCCCCGTTCGGCCCGCTGCCGTTCGTCGCCAAGCAGGCCGATGGCCATTTCGCGCTGATCGAGGAAGAGACCGCGGGCGACGATCACCCGCACGCGTTCGGCCGGATGGTCGCGTTTCATGGCCAGATGGGCATGTTTACGCGGGCATTGACCTACATTCTCAGCCACGGCGCGGATGGCCTGCGGCAGGTCGCCGAGGATGCGGTGCTCAACGCGAACTACATCTTACGCAGCCTCGACACGACGCTCGACGCACCGTTCGGAGCGTCGGGGCCGTGCATGCATGAAGCGTTGTTCTCGGATAACGGCCTGGCCGCCGGTTTCTCGACGATCGATATCGCCAAGGGGCTGATCGACGAGGGGTTCCATCCGATGACGATGTACTTCCCGCTGGTCGTCCACGGCGCGATGCTGATCGAGCCGACCGAGACCGAATCGAAGGCCGCGATCGACCAGTTCGTTGCCGCTTTGCGCTCGGTCGCGGAGCGGGCGAAGGCGGGCGACGTCAGCCTCAAGAGTGCACCGCACTTCGCGCCGCGCAGCCGGCTTGACGAAACGCTGGCGGCACGCAAGCCGGTGCTGGTATGGAAGGAGCCGGGGCTGGCCCAAGCGGCCGAATAACGGGGGAAAACGATGCCGGTACACGACGCGCAACCGCACGGGATTTTGCAATATGCGATCCCGATCGCGATCTTCCTCGTCGTGTTCGGCCTTCGTGCACGACGGATGACCAGGCTGCGGCCGCTCAAGATCGAGCAATTGTGGGTCGTGCCGGCGATCTACGCGGCCGTCGTCGGGATGCTTTTCTATCGCAGCCCGCCGACGGCGCTTGGCTGGGGACTGGCCGCCATTGCGCTGCTGGTCGGCGCGGGGCTCGGCTGGCAGCGCGGCAAGACGATGGAAATCCATGTCGATCCCGAGACGCACGAGCTGCGACAACGCGCGTCCTTGTGGGCGCTTGCGCTCATCGTCGTGCTCATCGCGATCAAGACGGTCGCGCAGACCGAGGGGGCGGCGCTGCATTTCGACGTCGGGCTGGTGATCGATACGCTCGGCGCGCTGACGCTGGGGATGTTCGCCACGCAACGCATCGAAATGTACCAGCGCGCGACGCGGTTGCTCGCGGCGGCCCGCGCGTGAGCGATCCGGCACCGTGGATTCCGGCAGAGGCGGAGGGGGGAGAACGCCGTCATGCCCCCGCCACGCTCCGCAACCGTATGGCAATCGCCGACGTGCTGCGCGAGATCCTGCCAGCGGCGGGCGTCGTGCTCGAAGTAGCGAGCGGATCGGGTGAGCATGCCGCCTATCTCGCGCAGGAATTCCCCGCGCTCGACTGGCAGCCGAGCGACCCCGACCCCGCGGCGCTGCGCTCGATCGCAGCATGGTGCGCGGGCATCGCCAACGTCGCGCCACCGCTCGACCTCGATGCCGCTGCGCCGGAATGGCCGATCGAACGGGCGGATGCGGTGCTGTGCATCAACATGGTCCATATCAGCCCGTGGCATGCGACGCTCGGGCTGCTCGCGGGGGCCGTGCGGCTGCTCGCGCCGGGGGCGCCGCTGATCCTTTACGGCCCGTTCCTCCAGCGCGACGTGACGACCGCACCGAGCAACCTCACCTTCGACGAATCGCTGCGCGTACGCGATCCGCGCTGGGGGCTGCGACAGGTCGAATCGATCGAACAGGTCGCGGCGGGGCACGGGTTCGTCCGCGACCGGCTCATCGAGATGCCGGCGAACAACCTGATGCTGGTGTTCCGCTCAGGCTGATAGGGGTTGGCCGTGCGGCGGGTGCCGTGCCGGCGATAGTCGACTCGACCGTGCTACGGCGGATCGCTCCGGTATCCGATGTCGCGGTTGAACGGCATCCCAACGCTTCGTTTTAAGCCTAGTCAGAAAACCCGGCACAGCGCAGGTTTCTCGACGACGCTGGAAACGAACAGGCGGGGACCGGCGGGCTGTCGGTGCGTAATTCACGACCGCCGCTACTGCACCTCTTCGAGCGTCCGGATGACATGCCGCACCCGCTCCCGCCACAGAATGTAGAGGCCACTGGCGACGATCACGGGAGCGCCGATCCACAAGGCCGCGTTCGGGAGCGTGCCGAACACCAGCCAGCCGAACACCGTGGCCCATAGCAGCGACGAATAGTCCATCGGCACCACCACCGACACCGGGCCGAGCCCGAGCGCCGAGGTCATCGCCAGCTGCGCCAAGCCGCCGATCAGCCCGACGACAGCGAGCAGCAACCACACCTCGACCGGATGCGGGCGGGCTACGAACGTATAGACGACCGATAGTGGCACCAGCGACAGGGTCGAGAACCAGAATACCGTCGTCAACGCGGTTTCTGTCCGCGTGATCTGCCGGAGCAGGATCGAGACGGCCGCGGTCCCGAACGCGCCCAGCAACCCGGTCGCCGCGCCCCACAGCGGGAAATGCGCGCTTCCCGGCTGCGCGACGATCAGCACGCCCGCGAACCCGGCAATGACCGCGCCCCAGCGGTGCCAGCCGGTCGTTTCGCGCAACGCCAGCGCGGCGAGGATCGTCGCGAAGATCGGGACGGTGAAGCCGAGCGTCGTCGCTTCGGCAAGCGGCAGCGTGACGATCGTGGTGAAGGAGAAGGCCATCGCGGTCAGCCCGAGAATTGCACGCGAGATATGCGTACCGATCCTTTTCGTCCCGACCGACCGCCAGCCGGGGCCGGAGAGCACGATACTGCTGATCAGAAGGGACGCGCCCACTTGGCGGAAGAACAGGATCTCGCCGAGCGCCGCGCGATGCTGTTCGGACAGTTTGATCACGACGTTCATCATCGCGAACAGGACGACGGACAGGAGCCGAAGACCGATCGCGGCAAGGATGCGGTCGGGCGCGGCGGTCGTCATCACGCCAGCCTTATGGGGTCACTTAGAGGAGCGCCAGTAGGGGACGCCTAAACGCAGGTTATACTGGTTATGCTGACCTAAGGCGCTTCCCCGGCGAAGGCCGGGGCCCAGGAGTGAAACCGGAGAATGCGAGCGGCTGCGCTTTGTTACTTCGGCCATCTCGACTGGGCCCCGGCCTTCGCCGGGGAAGGGCAAAGGGACGGGGGAGGGCCGCTCCCGTTCGAAAGACGCCCTACGCCAGCGCATCCCACGCCGCGACGAACGCCGTCCGCTCCGCGTCACTCAAATGCAGCCCGATCTTCGAGCGCCTTAACAGTACGTCGTCCGCACTGCGCGCCCATTCGCGCGTCCGCAGCCAGCGTGCCTCGATCTCTGTCAGCCCGCCGCCGAGTTCCGCCCCGAGCTCCGCGGCGCGCGTCACCCCGGCCAGCATTTCCGCAAGCATCGCGCCATACGCATGCGCCATGCGCTCGGATCGCGCTTCCCCGAGGAACGGCCAGGTTGCGCGGACCTGATCGAGGAAAGCGCGGAATTCAGTGATGGCGCCGCCCGGGAAGACGCGCGCCCGCGTCACCGGATGCGCGGCGAACCCCATCGGCCCGGCAAGCTTCGCCATCGCCTCTTCCGCCAGATGCCGCGCGGTGGTGATCTTGCCGCCGAAGATCGACAGCAGCGTCGGGCCATTGGTGTCGAGCTCGAGCACGTAATCGCGCGTAACCGCCTTGGCCTCGCTTGCGCCGTCGTCGTAGAGCGGGCGAACGCCAGACCAGGTCGAGGTCACGTCGGCCGGAGTAACCTGCTTGATGAAATGGCGATTTACCGCCTCGCACAGATAGCTGATCTCATCCTGGTCGATGACCGCGTCCTCGGGCTTGTCGACCGGAACGTCGGTGGTGCCGATTTCGGTAGAGCCGTCCTGATAGGGGATCGCGAAGACGATTCGCCGGTCCGGTTGCTGCAGAATGTAGGCGTGGTCCCCGTCGTACAGCCGTGGCACCACGATGTGGCTGCCCTTGACCAGTCGCACGCCCGAAGCCGCATTGACCCCGAGCCGTCCAAGCAGCTGGGCGACCCACGGCCCTGCCGCATTGACCATTCCGCGCGCGGTGACGCTGCTGCCATCGGAGAGATGAGCCTGCCACAAATCCCCCTCGCGCCGCGCCGAGTCGAGCGCGACCCCGACCCGGACGTCGGCACCGTTGGCAGCGGCATCCATCGCGTTGAGCACGGTCAGTCGCGAATCATCGACGAAGGCATCGGAATAGACGAACCCCTTCGACCCGCCCTTCAAAGGTGCGGTGAAGGCGGTATCGGTCTTGCGCAGCCCACGCGACCGCGCCAGCGTCATCTTGCCGCCGAGAAAGTCGTAGAGGTACAGCCCGAGGCGCACCATCCACCACGGTCGTACGGGATTTTCATGCGGGAGCACGAAGCGCAGCGGATGAATGATGTGGGGCGCCGCCTTCACCAGCCGTTCGCGCTCGCGCAGCGCTTCGGCGACCAGC
Source organism: Sphingomonas sp. TREG-RG-20F-R18-01 (assembly GCF_022662475.1). Classification (GTDB taxonomy): domain Bacteria; phylum Pseudomonadota; class Alphaproteobacteria; order Sphingomonadales; family Sphingomonadaceae; genus Sphingomonas. Next base: position 688,742 of record NZ_JAKNQQ010000001.1, on the reverse strand, counting down.
TTGAACTCGTAATATTCCAGATAGCGCAATCCGCCATGGATCAGCTTGGTCGAGGCCGAAGAGGTATGCGCGGCGAGATCGTCGCGTTCCACCAGAAGGACCTTGAGGCCGAGCAGGCTCGCCTCGCGCGCGATCGCGCAGCCGTTGATACCGCCGCCGACGATGAGAAGATCGTATGTCACCGCTGCCCTGTACCGCACGATGGGAGGGGATGCGACCGTCGTTTGTTCCAGCGACCGTGCCTATGGCATCGAGCCGCCGTCAGCCACCCAGCCGCTTCCGGTTTGCGCGCACCTTGCCGGAATAATGGCGAATGATCTTCTTGGTGGCGACGGCGGGGGTCGTGCCGAGGCCGCCGGTCATCATCGCCACCTGCAACTGCCAGGCCGCCGCCATTTTCTCGTCGATCATCCGATGCGCCTCGGCGTCGCTTTCGGCGTTGCCGCCGGGGCCCGCCATCATGCGCTGGAAGACGCGCAGTCCGATCACGGCCGAGGCTTCCATGCTCAGCGCCCAGGCTTCCATCCCGATCGCAGGCCAGGGATTGCTCGCTTCGTTCGATTTGCCGGTCGTCGCCATCTGTAACATCCCTGGTACCATCGCATCGATCGCTCAACGCGCGGCTGACTGAATCGCTGCGAACGGGGCCGTCATTCCATCATAGACCAGATGGAGTATTGTGATGCCTGCGGGGCGAAGTTTCGATTGTTGGCATGGCCACGCAAAGGGTACGCCGTCCACGCGACATCGGGCGACATGGGTTCGGCAAAGGGACAGGCAAGATGACCCATGCAGGTCGGCCAGTAGCTCCCGGGAGGCGCGCTAGCGGCGGCGGGGGCGTCAAGCGACTCGGTTGACCCGATCCGCGTCTCGCTGTATGCGCACCTCCGCTCGACCGAAGGTTTTCCTGCGGGACAGTGCTTGAACATTGCTGGATGCATTCCAGGACCCGGGGGGCATATGTCCCTGACGGTCCTTTTTGTATTCCCGAAATTTGTTCTCGGGGGGCGTGATGGCTCCAGCAAAGTAACCATCGATCCAAGGTGAAGAGATTCAATGCCGACAATCAACCAGCTGGTCCGCAAGGGCCGCGATCCGCAGAAGGCCAAGTCCAAGGTCCCTGCGATGGAAGCAAATCCGCAGAAGCGTGGCGTTTGCACCCGCGTCTACACGACGACCCCGAAGAAGCCGAACTCGGCTCTGCGCAAGGTGGCCAAGGTTCGCCTGACCAACCAGCGCGAAGTCATCAGCTACATCCCGGGTGAGGGCCACAACCTGCAGGAGCACTCGGTCGTGCTGATCCGCGGCGGTCGCGTTCGCGATCTTCCCGGCGTGCGCTACCATGTCCTGCGCGGTGTCCTCGATACACAGGGTGTCAAGGATCGTCGCCAGTCGCGTTCGAAGTACGGCGCCAAGCGTCCGAAGTAAGCCGGTCGGCTCTCATAGCCGACCATCTTATGGCTGAAGTTAGAAAAGGTTTTTGATATGGCACGTCGTCGTCGGCCCGAAAAGCGGGTCATTCTTCCGGATCCCCAGTATGGGGACGAGGTTCTCTCCAAGTTCATGAACAGCGTGATGCTCGACGGCAAGAAGTCGGTCGCGGAGCTGATCGTCTATGGTGCGCTCGCAACCGTCGAGACGCGTGCCAAGAAGGACCCGATCGCGGTCTTTCATGACGCGCTGACCAACGTGAAGCCCGGCATCGAAGTCCGCAGCCGCCGCGTCGGTGGTGCGACCTATCAGGTCCCGGTCGAGGTTCGCCCCGAGCGCGCCCAGGCCCTGGCGATCCGCTGGCTGATCACTGCCGCGCGTGCGCGCAGCGAGAACACCATGTCGGCCCGCCTGTCGGGTGAGCTGATGGACGCGGCGAACAATCGCGGCAACGCGGTCAAGAAGCGTGAAGACACGCACCGCATGGCCGAAGCCAACCGCGCCTTCTCGCATTATCGCTGGTAGGCTCTTATATACTGGTCGGAGGCCGGTGGAGGTTTGAGAATGGCGACCGTAGAGGAACCGTCGATCGAAGATCTCAACCGGCAGTCGGCCCGTCTGGAAGCGGAAACGCGCAAGCTCATGGCCGAAGCCGGTAAGCTGGCCGCGGAGCGCTTGAAGTTTGACAGCGAACGCGAGCTGATGCCGCGTTCCATGATTTTTCAGGCGATGACCGCTACTGCTGCCCTGCTGGGGGCGGGGGCGGTCATGGCCAAGCTCTTCTTCCCCTGATCGCTCGCGCGCTCAGTCCGTATTCTAACTCGTAAGGAAGTATCATGGCCCGCAGCCATCCGCTGGAACGCTATCGCAACATCGGCATCATGGCGCACATCGACGCCGGCAAGACGACGACGACCGAGCGTATCCTCTATTACACCGGCAAGTCCTACAAGATCGGCGAAGTGCATGAAGGCACCGCGACGATGGACTGGATGGAGCAGGAGCAGGAGCGCGGGATCACGATCACGTCCGCCGCTACGACGTGCAAATGGCGCGCCGAAGAAGGCAAGGGCGAAGAGCATCTGATCAACATCATCGACACCCCCGGCCACGTCGACTTCACGATTGAAGTCGAGCGTTCGCTGCGCGTGCTCGACGGTGCGGTCGCCTGTTTCGATGGCGTTGCCGGCGTTGAGCCGCAGTCCGAGACGGTGTGGCGTCAGGCTGAGAAGTATAAAGTTCCGCGGATGTGCTTCGTCAACAAGCTCGACCGGACCGGTGCTGATTTCTATTTCTGCGTTCAGTCGATCATCGATCGCCTGGGTGCGCGTCCGGCTGTGCTGTATCTTCCGATCGGCATGGAAGGCGGCTTCAAGGGCCTCGTCGATCTGGTCGAGAACCGTGCGATCATCTGGCTCGAAGAAAGCCTCGGCGCGAAGTTCGAATATGCCGAGATCCCCGAGGATCTCGTCGAGAAGGCAGCGAAGTATCGCAGTGACCTGATCGAGATGGCGGTCGAGCAGGACGATGCGCTGATGGAAGCGTATCTCGAGGGCAACGAGCCTTCGACCGCCGACCTGAAGAAGCTGATCCGCAAGGGCACGCTCAACTTCTCGTTCGTTCCGGTCGTCTGCGGTTCGGCGTTCAAGAACAAGGGCGTCCAGCCCCTGCTCGACGCGGTCGTCGACTATCTGCCGTCGCCGCTCGACGTTCCGGCCATTCAGGGCCTCAAGCTCGACGGCGTTACGCCGGATGAGCGTCCGTCGTCGGACGAGGCACCGTTCTCGGCACTCGCGTTCAAGATCATGAACGATCCGTTCGTGGGGACGCTGACCTTCGCGCGCATCTACTCGGGCAAGCTCGAGACCGCGTCGCAGGTCACGAACTCGGTCAAGGACAAGAAGGAAAAGGTCGGTCGCATGCTGCTGATGCATGCGAACGAGCGCGAGGATATCCAGATCGCATATGCGGGCGACATCGTCGCTCTCGCAGGCCTCAAGGACACGACGACGGGCGACACGCTCTGCGCGATGAACGCTCCGATCATCCTCGAGCGGATGGAATTCCCCGAGCCCGTGATCGAGCTCTCGGTCGAGCCGAAGACCAAGGCCGACCAGGAGAAAATGGGCGTCGCGCTCAATCGTCTCGCCCGCGAGGATCCGTCGTTCCGCGTTTCGTCGGACTCCGAATCGGGTCAGACGATCATCAAGGGCATGGGCGAGCTCCATCTCGAGATCCTGGTCGATCGCATGAAGCGTGAGTTCAAGGTCGAGGCCAACGTCGGCGCGCCGCAGGTTGCTTACCGTGAATATCTCGGCAAGCCGGTCGATGTGGATTACACCCACAAGAAGCAGTCGGGTGGTACCGGCCAGTTCGGTCGCGTGAAGGTCAAGGTCACGCCGGGCGAGCGCGGTTCGGGCATCATCTTCAAGGACGAGATCAAGGGCGGTAATATTCCGAAGGAATATATCCCGGCGATCGAAAAGGGCTTCCGCGAGACGGCGGCTACGGGCTCGCTGGTCGGCTTCCCGATCATCGACTTCGAGATCCTCGTCTATGACGGTGCTTACCATGACGTCGACTCGTCGGCGCTGGCGTTCGAAATCTGTGCTCGCGGCGCAATGCGTGAAGTTGCGCAGAAGGCCGGGATCAAGCTGCTCGAGCCGATCATGAAGGTCGAGGTCGTGACGCCCGAGGATTACCTCGGTGACGTGATCGGCGACATGAACAGCCGCCGTGGCCAGATCCAGGGCACCGATACGCGCGGCAACGCGCAGTCGGTGGACGCGATGGTCCCGCTGGCGAACATGTTCGGCTATGTGAACGCGCTGCGCTCGTTCACGCAGGGTCGTGCGAACTACTCGATGCAGTTCTCGCATTACGAGGAAGTTCCCGCGAACGTTGCGGACGAAGTGAAGGCCAAGCTGGCCTAAGGCACCAAACCTGACGCCCGAGATGGGCGTCAGGGCTGGCGCTACCGAAAAACTCTCGCTATGGGGCGCGCTTCGCGTGGCGCTCCGGGCGAACCGAAAACGATCAATAAGGTAGGAAATCATGGCGAAGGCAAAGTTTGAGCGGAACAAGCCGCATCTTAACATCGGCACGATCGGCCACGTCGATCACGGCAAGACGTCGCTCACGGCTGCGATCACCAAGGTGCTCGCTGAGACCGGTGGCGCCACGTTCACCAGCTATGCCAACATCGACAAGGCTCCCGAGGAGCGCGAGCGCGGCATCACGATCTCGACCGCACACGTCGAATATGAGACCGAAGCACGTCACTACGCGCACGTCGATTGCCCGGGCCACGCCGATTATGTGAAGAACATGATCACCGGCGCGGCACAGATGGACGGCGCGATCCTCGTCGTCTCGGCAACCGACGGCCCGATGCCGCAGACCCGCGAGCACATCCTGCTCGCACGCCAGGTCGGCGTGCCGACGATGGTCGTGTTCATGAACAAGGTCGATCTGGTCGACGACGCCGAGATCCTCGAGCTCGTCGAGCTGGAAATTCGCGAGCTGCTCTCGTCGTACGATTTCGACGGCGACAACATCCCGGTCATCCAGGGTTCGGCTGTTGCAGCACTCAACGACGTCACTCCCGAGATCGGCCATGACGCCGTCCTCAAGCTGATGCAGGCTGTCGACACGTACCTGCCGCAGCCCGAGCGCCCGCTCGACAAGCCGTTCATGATGCCGATTGAGGACGTGTTCTCGATCTCGGGTCGTGGTACGGTTGTCACCGGCCGCGTCGAGACCGGCATCGTCAAGGTTGGCGAGGAAGTCGAGATCGTCGGTATTCACCCGGCAGTCCGCAAGACGACCGTCACGGGCGTCGAGATGTTCCGCAAGCTGCTCGACCAGGGCCAGGCGGGCGACAACATCGGCGCGCTGATCCGCGGCGTCGGTCGTGAAGAAGTCGAGCGTGGCCAGGTTCTGGCAAAGCCGGGTTCGATCACGCCGCACACCGACTTCCAGTCGGAAGTGTACGTGCTGTCGAAGGACGAGGGTGGCCGTCACACGCCGTTCTTCGCCAACTACCGCCCGCAGTTCTACTTCCGGACCACGGACGTAACCGGCACGGTCGAGCTGCCTGAGGGCACCGAGATGGTCATGCCCGGCGACAACGTTGCCCTCGGCGTCAAGCTGATCGCACCGATCGCCATGGACGTTGGCCAGCGCTTCACGATCCGTGAAGGTGGCCGTACGGTCGGCTCGGGCATCGTCAGCGCGATCGCCAAGTAAGACCTAACCGTCTTTTATAAAAAAGCTGCCGCCCGTGCCTCAAATCGAGGCGCGGGCGGTTGCCTTTTTATGGAGGGCCCTGTATTGGCCCGCCTCCGGTTTTTAAAAGAACTAACTAGCGCCCGGTAACGGGCCCGCTCTTTCGCATTGGTAGGGACTATGGACAGCAATATCCGCATCCGTCTTAAGGCGTTCGATCACCGTGTGCTCGATCAGGCGACCGGCGACATCGCCGACACCGCACGCCGTACTGGCGCTCTCATCCGTGGCCCCATTCCTTTGCCGACGCGCATCGAGAAGTTCACGGTCAACCGCGGCCCGCACATCGACAAGAAGTCGCGTGAGCAGTTCGAGGTCCGCACCTACAAGCGCATGCTCGACATCGTTCAGCCGACCCCGCAGACGGTCGATGCGCTCATGAAGCTCGACCTCGCCGCAGGCGTTGACGTCGAGATCAAGCTCGCCTAATAGCGGCGCTTCGCAAGAGATTCGGTCCGCCAAAACGGACCTGATAGGGATACCGCCAGCTTCGGCTGGGTCTGCGTCCCCCGACACGTTTCCCGCCACGGCGGGGGCACCAGCCCGGGTCGGGGCAGCAGTATAAAAGAATTTGGGCTGAACCGGTTCCGATCGAGGCGAGACGCTTCGGTCGGGGCCAGCACGCATGTTCCGGAATGGTCCGGGATGTGCCTCTGCACTGATTGGAGCATTGGTCATGCGCACTGGCGTGATCGCGAAAAAGTTGGGGATGACCCGCTTGTTCCAGGACGATGGGCGCCACGTGCCCGTAACCGTCCTGGCACTGGAAAATCTACAGGTGGTGGCCGTTCGCGAGGCCGACCGTGATGGATATGTTGCTGTTCAGCTTGGTGCCGGCGTTGCGAAGGCGAAGAATGTCGCCAAGCCGCAGCGTGGCCACTTCGGCAAGGCCGAAGTCGAGCCCAAGGCGAAGCTCGCAGAATTCCGCGTCGCCGAGGATGCTGTTCTCGAAGTCGGCGCGACCATCTCGGCAGATCACTATGTTTCCGGCCAGATCGTCGATATCCAGGGCGTGACCCAGGGTAAGGGCTTTCAGGGCGGCATGAAGCGTTGGGGCTTCGGCGGTCTTCGGGCGACTCACGGTGTTTCGGTCTCGCACCGTTCGCTCGGTTCGACCGGTCAGCGCCAGGATCCGGGCAAGGTCTTCAAGAACAAGAAGATGGCCGGGCAGATGGGCAACAAGAACCGCACCCAGCAGAACCTCGAAATCGTATCGACCGACGTCGAGCGCGGCCTCATCTTCGTCAAGGGTTCGGTCCCTGGTTCGAAGGGTGGCTGGTTGCTCGTCAAGGACTCGGTCAAGGTCACGCGTCACGCTGATGCGCCGTACCCCGCCGGTCTCCGCCAGGTCGCCAATAACAACGACACCGCTCCCGCCGAGACGCCTTCCGACGTCGCGACCGTGGATGCGACTGACGGCCAGGAGGGCTGATCATGAAGGTTACCTCTCAGTCTTTCGACGGCGCAGCCGGCACGGAAGTCGAGCTCAACGACGAGGTCTTCGGCCTCGATCCGCGCGCCGACATCCTGCACCGCGTCGTCACCTGGCAGCTCGAGAAGCGTCGTGCGACCGCAAGCGGTACGCGTGAGCGCGCCGACGTTGCTCGCACCGGCAAGAAGTTTGGTCGCCAGAAGGGCGGCGGTACGGCTCGTCACGGCGATCGCCGCGCGCCGATCTTCGTCGGTGGTGGTAAGGCGCACGGTCAGCGGACCCGCGACTTCAACCCGGGCCTGAACAAGAAGGTTCGTGCGCTTGGTCTGAAGATGGCGCTTTCGAGCCATGCGCAGGCTGGCACGCTGGTCGTCATGGACAGCCTCGTTGTCGAGGCGAACAAGACCAAGACGCTCATCGGCAGCTGGTCGAACATCGGTGCGGGCAAGACCGCGCTCGTGATCGACGGCGACATGGTCGACACGAGCTTCGCACTGGCCGCGGGCAACCTGCACACGATCAACGTGATGCCGGCCGCTGGCGCCAATGTGTACGATATCCTGAAGCACGACACGCTGGTCCTGACCCGCGCTGCCGTCGAGAAGCTGGAGGCCCGCTTCAATGGCTAAGCAGAAAGAGGCGATCGACCCGCGTCATTATGACGTGATCGTCGCGCCGCACATCACCGAGAAGGCCACGCTGCTCAGCGAGCACAACGCGGTCGTGTTCAAGGTCACCAACGACGCCACCAAGCCGCAGATCAAGGCTGCGATTGAGGCATTGTTCGACGTGACCGTTCTGGGGGTCAACACGATCGTCCAGAAGGGCAAGACCAAGAAGTGGAAGGGTGCTCCTTACAAGCGCTCCGACATCAAGAAGGCGATCGTGACGTTGAAGGACGGTCAGTCCATCGACGTGACGACGGGGATCTGATCCGATGGCACTGAAGCATTATAATCCGACGAGCCCCGGCCAACGCGGGCTCATCCTCGTCGACCGTTCGGCGTTGCACAAGGGCGGCCCCGTCAAGGCGCTGACCGAAGGCAAGCGCAAGACCGGTGGGCGCAACAACAAGGGCCATGTGACCTCGCGCGGCATCGCCGGTGGTCACAAGCAGCGGTACCGCATCATCGACTTCAAGCGCCGTAACTGGGGCGTCGATGGTGTGGTCGAGCGGATCGAGTATGATCCCAACCGGACCGCGTTCATCGCGCTGATCAATTATGGTCAGACCGCCGATGGCAAGGAAAACGTTGCGTACATCATCGCTCCGCAGCGCCTTGCGGTTGGTGACAAGGTCATCGCCGACAAGAAGACCGACGTTAAGCCGGGCAACGCGATGGAGCTGGGCCAGATGCCGGTCGGCACGATCGTCCACAACGTCGAGATGAAGCCGGGCAAGGGCGGTCAGCTCGCACGGTCGGCAGGCACCTATGTGCAGGTCGTCGGTCGCGACAAGGGCATGGTCATGGTCCGCCTCAACTCTGGCGAGCAGCGTTACCTCCACGCCAATTGCATGGCGACGGTCGGTGCGGTGTCGAACCCGGACAATGGCAACACCAACCTGGCGAAGGCCGGTCGTAACCGCTGGTTGGGCATCCGCCCGCTGACGCGTGGTGTCGCCAAGAACCCGGTCGACCATCCGCACGGCGGTGGTGAAGGCCGCACCTCGGGTGGCCGTCATCCGGTCACGCCGTGGGGCAAGCCGACGAAGGGTGCGCGCACCCGTCATAACAAGTCGACGGATAAGATGATCATCCGTTCGCGTCATTCGACGAAGAGGAAGGGCTAAGATGGCTCGCTCAGTCTGGAAGGGTCCCTTCGTGGATCTCCATCTGCTGAAGAAGGCAGAGACCGCGCAGGAAACCAACGCGCGTGGTGCGATCAAGACCTGGTCGCGCCGCTCGACGATCCTGCCGCAGTTCGTCGGCCTCACGTTCAGCGTCTATAACGGCCGCAAGTTCGTGCCGGTTTCGGTCAACGAGGACATGGTGGGCATGAAGCTCGGCGAGTTCGCGCCCACCCGCTATTTCCCCGGCCATGCCGCGGACAAGAAGGGCAAGCGCTAATGTCTAAGGCAAAAGCTCCCCGCCGCGTGGCGGACAACGAGGCGCTGTCGGTCGGCACGCAGATTCGTGGTTCGGCGCAGAAGCTTGGTCTCGTCGCGGCTCTGATCCGCGGCAAGAAGGTCGGCGATGCGATGAACATCCTGCAGTTCTCGACCAAGGGTATGGCCGTCGACGCGCGCAAGGTGCTGGCTTCGGCCATCGCCAACGCCGAGAACAACCATAACCTCGACGTCGACGCGCTCGTCGTCGCTGAGGCTTCGGTCGGCAAGTCGATCGTGATGAAGCGTTTCGCGACTCGTGGTCGCGGCAAGTCGACGCGCATCCTCAAGCCGTTCAGCCGTCTGCGCATCGTCGTGCGCGAGCAGGAAGAAGCATAATGGGTCAGAAATCGAACCCGATCGGTCTGCGCCTGCAGATCAACCGCACCTGGGACAGCCGTTGGTACGCCGAAGGCGCCGACTATGGTCGTCTTCTTCTCGAAGACCTCAAGATGCGCACCTACATCATGAAGACGCTGCCGCAGGCCGCGATCTCCAAGGTTGTGATCGACCGTCCGGCCAAGCTGTGCCGTGTTTCGATCTTTGCCGCACGCCCCGGCGTGATCATCGGCAAGAAGGGTGCGGACATCGAGAAGCTGCGTCGTACCCTCGGTGCGATGACGTCTTCGGATGTCAGCTTGAACATCGTCGAGATCCGCAAGCCGGAAGTCGACAGCAAGCTCGTTGCCCAGGGCATTGCCGATCAGCTCGAGCGTCGTATCGCTTTCCGTCGCGCCATGAAGCGTGCGGTTCAGTCGGCGATGCGCCTCGGTGCCGAAGGCATCCGGATCAACTGCGGTGGCCGTCTTGGCGGCGCCGAGATCGCACGCTCGGAATGGTATCGCGAAGGTCGCGTTCCGCTCCACACGCTGCGCGCAAACGTTGATTACGCCGAAGCGCAGGCACACACGGCTTATGGCGTGTGCGGCGTGAAGGTCTGGATCTTCAAGGGCGAAATCCTGGGTCATGACCCGATGGCGACCGACCGGCTGATGATGGAAGCGCAGACTTCCGGCGTCCGGCCTGATCCGCGCCGCTAAGGAATAGATCATGCTGCAACCGAAAAAGACCAAGTTCCGCAAGGCCTTCAAGGGCCGCATCCATGGCGACGCCAAGGGTGGCACCACGCTCAACTTCGGGTCGTATGGCCTGAAGGCGATGGAGCCGGATCGTCTCACCGCACGCCAGATCGAGGCGGCTCGCCGCGCGATCACGCGTCACATCAAGCGTCAGGGCCGTTTGTGGATCCGCGTATTCCCGGACGTTCCCGTCTCGGGCAAGCCCGCCGAAGTCCGCATGGGTAAGGGCAAGGGTTCGCCGGAATATTGGGCAGCCCGCGTCAAGCCAGGCCGCATCCTGTTCGAACTGGATGGCGTTCCCGGTGACATTGCCGCTATGGCGTTCAGCCGCGCAGCGATGAAGCTGCCGATCAAGGTGAAGGTCGTTGCCCGTCTCGGCGACACCTCGCATCTGGGAGTTGCATAAGATGGCCCGCATCGACGACCTCAAGGCGAAGTCCGAGGACCAGCTGGGTGAAGAGCTCGGCAACCTGAAGCGCGAGGCCTTCAACCTCCGCTTCCAGGCCGCGACCAACCAGCTCGAAAAGCCGAGCCGGGTTCGCGAAGTCCGTCGCGACATCGCTCGCATCAAGACCCTGCAGACCGCGCGTTCGCGCGACACTGCGGCAAAGTAAGGATTTAGACATGCCAAAGCGCGTGCTGACGGGGCTGATCGTCTCCGACAAGGGCGACAAGACGGTGGTCGTGAACGTGGAGCGCAAGGTCAAGCATGCGCTCTACGGCAAGATCATTCGTCGTACCAAGAAGTACCATGCCCATGACGAGGGCAACGAGTTCAAGCTGGGCGAGATCGTGCGGATCGAAGAGACCGCGCCGATTTCCAAGCTGAAGACGTGGAAGGTGATCGAGCGGGTTAACGCCCACGCGACGCCGCAACGAGTCGACGTCGACGCGTAAGCGTCAGCGTTTATTGAGGCGGGGACCGGTCGGTATCGGCCCCAGATGAGAAGGAAGCGGATCCAATGATCCAGATGCAATCCAATCTCGAGGTCGCTGACAACAGCGGCGCGAAGCGGGTTATGTGCATCAAGGTGCTTGGGGGTTCCAAGCGTCGTGTTGCAGGCGTTGGCGACATCATCGTCGTCAGCGTGAAGGAGGCCGCACCGCGCGGTCGCGTGAAGAAGGGCGACGTGCACCGTGCCGTCATCGTGCGTACGGCGAAGGACATTCGCCGCGCCGATGGCACCGTGATCCGCTTCGATTCGAATGCGGCCGTACTGGTCAACAAGAACGAGGAGCCGATCGGCACCCGTATCTTTGGCCCAGTCGTGCGTGAGCTTCGCGGCAAGAAGCACATGAAGATCATCAGCCTTGCGCCGGAGGTGCTGTAATGGCCGCTGCACGTATCAAGAAAGGCGACCGCGTCATCGTCCTGTCCGGCAAGGACAAGGGCAAGACCGGTGACGTAACGATGGCAATGCCGAAGGACGGCAAGGTCGTCGTGTCCGGTGTGAACATCGCCGTTCGCCACACCAAGCCGAGCCAGGGCGACCCGCAGGGTGGCCTGATGCGTAGCGAAGCGCCGCTGCACGTCTCGAAGGTCGCGCACGTGACCGCCGACGGCAAGCCGACGCGCGTTCGTTTCGAGACCCAGGACGGCAAGAAGGTTCGTGTTGCGGTCAAGACCGGAGACAAGATCGATGGCTGATGCAGCTACCAAGCCCCGGATGAAGGGCATCTACGACGACAAGATCGTCGCAGCGATGACCGAGAAGTTCGGCTACAAGAACGCGATGGAAGTTCCGCGCATCGAGAAGATCACGCTCAACATGGGCGTGGGCGAGGCGACGCAGGACAAGAAGAAGGTCGACCAGGCTTTCGGCGAAATGGAATTGATCGCAGGGCAGAAGCCCGTCGTGACCAAGGCCAAGAAGTCGATCGCGCAGTTCAAGCTGCGCGAAGGTATGCCGATCGGCGTCAAGGTCACGCTGCGTCGCGAGCGGATGTACGAATTCCTCGACCGCTTCATCACGATCGCGCTCCCGCGCGTTCGCGATTTCCGCGGGCTCAACCCCAAGTCGTTCGACGGACGCGGCAACTATGCCTGCGGCCTGAAGGAGCAGCTGGTGTTCCCGGAAATCAGCTACGACAAGATCGACAAGATCCGCGGTCTCGACGTGATCGTCACGACCAGCGCGAAGACCGACGACGAGGCGCGTGAGCTGCTCCGTCTGTTCGGCTTCCCGTTCCCGCCAGAAGTGACTGGCTCAGAGTCTGCTGACGACCAGAAGAAGGCGGCATAAGATGGCCAAGGTAAGTTCAGTGAACAAGAACGAGCGTCGCAAGATGCTCGTTAAGAAGTACGCGCCCAAGTACGCCGCGCTGAAGGCAATCGCTGCCGACAGCACGCTGAGCGACGGCGAGCGTATCGAGGCCCGTCTCAAGATGGCCGAGATTCCCCGCAACGGGAATCCGACGCGCATCCGCAACCGCTGCGAGCTGACGGGTCGTCCGCGCGCATATTATCGCAAGTTCCGCCTCTGCCGTATTCAGCTGCGCGATCTGGCCAACAAGGGCCTCATCCCCGGCGTTACGAAGTCGAGCTGGTAAGGATCACGAGATGGCATTGACCGATCCCCTGGGTGATATGCTCACCCGCATCCGCAACGGCCAGCGCGCGCGCAAGGACTCTGTCCTGACGCCGGGCTCGAAGCTGCGGACCCGCGTTCTCGATGTGCTCCAGCGCGAAGGCTACATCCGTGGCTATAGCGAAGAGCAGATGGGCCCCGCGGCCGGCATCCGCATCGAGCTGAAGTATTTCGAGGGCCAGCCCGCGATCAAGCACGTTGCCCGTGTGTCCAAGCCCGGTCGTCGCGTCTATTCGGGTTCGACCGAATTGCCGCGCATCATGAACGGCCTCGGCATCACGATCGTTTCCACCCCCAAGGGTGTTCTGTCCGACGCGGAAGCGCGTGAGCAGAACGTCGGCGGCGAAGTCCTCGCGGAGGTGTTCTGATGAGCCGCATCGGTAAAAAGCCGATCACCGTTCCCGCCGGCGTCACTGCGACGATCGACGGCGGGCAGATCAGCGTGAAGGGCCCCAAGGGCACCCTCGCGATGCCGCTGCGCGACGAGATCAGCTACACGCTCGAGGATGGCGGCATTTCGGTCGTCCCCGCGAACGACACCAAGCGCGCGCGTGCCTTCTGGGGTATGCAGCGTACCATGGTTCAGAACCTGATCACCGGCGTGTCGGACGGCTTCACCAAGAAGCTGTTGATCAACGGCGTTGGTTATCGTGCCGCGGCCCAGGGTCGCAATCTGAACCTGAAGCTTGGCTACAGCCACGATGTCAACATCAACGTGCCGGAGGGGATCGAGGTCAAGACCCCCGACAACACGACGGTCGAGATTTCGGGCTCGGACAAGCAGAAGGTCGGCCAGCTGGCCGCGGAAATTCGCCAGTGGCGTAAGCCCGAGCCGTACAAGGGCAAGGGCATCAAGTACGACGGCGAGTTCATCTTCCGCAAGGAAGGGAAGAAGAAGTAATGTCGACCAAGGGTATGTCTCTCTTCGAGAAGCGGCGCCGCCGCAATCGCACCGCGCTCCGTGCGCGTGGAACGGGCCGTCCGCGGCTGTCGATCCACCGTTCGGGCCGTCACATCTATGCGCAGATCATCGACGACGCCAAGGGCGTGACCGTTGCCTCTGCCTCGACGCTGGAAAAGGACGTGCGCGACACGACCGGGGCCAATGTCGATGCAGCGATCGGCGTCGGCACGCGCGTTGCCGAGGCTGCCAAGGCAGCCGGCGTGACGCAGGTCGTGTTCGACCGTGGCGGCTTCCTGTTCCACGGCCGCGTCAAGGCGCTGGCGCAAGCCGCGCGCGAAGCCGGATTGGAGTTCTAAGACATGGCGGATGAGATCAACACCGGCGAGATCGCCGCACCGGCAACGACGCCGAACGATGCACCGCAGGGCCGTGGCCCCCGTGGTGGTCGTGGTCGCACCGGCCCTGGTGGCGGCGGTCCCAACCGTGGCGGCCGTGACAGCCGCGGCGGTCGCGACAATCGCGGCGGTCGTCCGGGTTCGGACGATGGTGGCGAAGAGCTGATCGAGAAGCTGGTTCACATCAACCGCGTCTCGAAGACGGTCAAGGGCGGTAAGCGCTTCGGCTTCGCGGCACTGGTCGTCGTTGGTGACGGCAAGGGCCGTGTCGGCTTCGGTCATGGCAAGGCACGCGAAGTGCCCGAAGCCATTTCCAAGGCGACGGCTGCTGCCAAGAAGGCGATGGTTCGCGTTCCGCTGAAGGAAGGCCGTACGCTGCATCATGACGGTCGCGGTCACTTCGGTGCCGGCCTCGTCACGCTGCGCTCGGCGCCCCCCGGCACCGGCATCATCGCAGGCGGCCCGATGCGGGCCGTGTTCGAGGCGCTCGGCGTCGCGGACGTGGTGACCAAGTCGGTCGGCACTTCGAACCCCTACAACATGATCCGTGCAACCTTCGAATCGCTGACCGCACAGGTCAGCCCGAAGGCGGTAGCGCAGCGTCGCGGCAAGAAGATTGCGGACCTGCTCGGCCGTGGTGGCGCGGACAAGGACGTCGCCGAGGCCCAGGCCGAAGCGATCGCGGAGTAATATCGATGGCGACCATCAAGATCACGCAGACCGGTTCGCCGATCCGCCGCGAAGCCGACCAGCGCGCAACGCTGATCGGCCTCGGCCTCAACAAGATGCACAAGACGCGCGAGCTCGAGGATACTCCGGAAGTCCGGGGCATGATCCGCAAGGTCGCGCATATGGTGAAGATCGTCGACTGACACACTTCGTCACGTTTGTGATTTGAACTGTAAGGATCCGGGGGTTGCCTAGTGCGATGCCCGGATTTTTGCTATGAGGACGCCGCGGGGGCGGCATGATCAAAAACATCCAGGCATTGCGGGCTGTTGCGGCGTTACTTGTCGTGGTCGACCACTGGGCCGCCCTGTATGGGGGATGGTTTCAACGTCTGGGGGCGATTGGCGCGGTTGGCGTCGATATCTTCTTCGTGATCAGCGGTTTCGTCATGATCCACGCAACAGCGGGACGCACCGTATCGCCATCGCGGTTCGCCGTCAGCCGCATCATCCGGATCGTACCGCTCTACTGGACCTTCACCATTGCGCTCTTCCTTGGAGCGGTAATTGCGCCGAACGTCATCCGATCCACCACCACGGACCTGGCGCCGCTGCTCAAATCACTGTTTTTCGTGCCGTACGAACCCTACGGGCCAGCCTGGGCGCGACGAACGCAGGTCTCCCCTCTGTTGTTCACGGGGTGGACGCTGAACTATGAGATGTTCTTTTACGCGATCTTCGCGCTGAGCCTGTTCCTTCGGAACGTGTTTTGGCAACGCGCGGCGGTTCTCGCCGTCCTGGGCGTTCTGGTCGTGATCGGGCTCGTCGGTCGACCGACGGGATTTCTGATGAAATTCTACACCGCTTCGCTCCTGTTGGAATTCGCATACGGCATGGTCCTCGGCATGTTTGCCGAGCAGTGGTTACGGCTAATTCGCAACCGCGGCGTCGCGTGGGCATTGGTGGCCGTCGGGTTGTCGCTTTTGCTGGCGATGATGGCCATTTTCCCGGTCAGTATTCGCGGGTATGTTCTTGGGCCATTTGCCCTGCTCACCGTGGTCGGTGCGTTGGCGTTGGAGCGGCAGGGCGTGGCGGTGCGGTCGCGGTTGTGGCTTTTGCTGGGAGCGGCGAGCTATGCGATATACTTGGTCCACCTTCTCTCGACCGTAATAGTGGTCAAAGCCTTGGCGCATGTACCGGTCCCGGGCCCGGCCGGCGTAACGGTGCGCGGAGTCACGACAGTGGTCGCAGCATGCGGCATCGGTGTCGCCATCCATCTGCTGTACGAACGACCGCTCGGGCGATGGCTGCAGGAACGCTTGCCTCCACGGATCGGCCGAGCAGCGGGCAAAATTGCGCCCCCGGTAATCCCAGCCATGCCGCGGGAATGATCGGGGACCGATACGCCTGCTGTCCGCACGACACCGTCCGGCGCAAACAAGGATCGAGTTCGGCTACGGCGTTGCGCTTAGGTTGAAGGGGCACCCGCAGGCATCGGACGATCGGTAGCGACGGGTCACTGGCCATTTGCGTCGTCGGCATGGGCGGAATTCAGCCCTCGCTTTCCGACATCGCTCTTGCGCCCCGTGGTCGGTCCCTTGGCTCCTGACGCGAAGCTTTCCAATTCGGGCAGACTGACCATCGTTGCGACGCGAGGCGGATCGTGCGCGACGCTGATCAGCATCGGTCCCGAAGCGATGGACGAGACGGACGAGCGTGGGGACACCGCGGAAGTCCGGCGCATGATCCGATCTGCACGGCTATACTTGGTAGCGATTGACGTCAGACGGTTCTGCCGCGGTTCAGCACGTGAGCGGAATGCGTCGGGACTGCCTTGAGCGACCTTTGGATCTGAAGTATAGGGTTTGCTGCGGGGGCAGCATGATCAAGAACATACAAGCATTACGAGCAATCGCGGCGTTATTCGTTGTCTTCAACCATTGGTCGTTTCGCTACGGGGGGTGGCTGGAGGACCTTGGGTCATTAGGCGCTGTTGGCGTCGATATATTTTTCGTTATCAGTGGCTTCGTCATGATACATGCAACATCGGCCCGGACCGTGTCGCCACAACGTTTCGCAGCGAGCCGGATCATCCGGGTAGTGCCGCTATACTGGACGCTTACGATCGGCCTCGTGCTATGCGCAGCGCTCGTTCCGTCGATGTTTCGTGCCACTACGACCGAACTTGCTCCCTTGGCTAAATCGCTGTTTTTCGTCCCATACGTTCCGGGGCGGGGGCACGTCGCTCCATTGCTCTATCCGGGTTGGACGCTCAACTACGAGATGTTCTTTTACGCGGTGTTCTCGCTGAGCCTCCTCCTGCGACGCATATTCTGGCAGCGGGCGGCGATTTTGGCCGTCTTGGGAGTGCTGGCGGTGCTTGGCGACGTCGTCCGGTCTACCGGCGCCCTACCGGCACTCTACACTTCATCGCTTCTGCTGGAGTTCGGATACGGCATCATTCTCGGCATATGCACCGAACAGGGCGTGCACCTTATCCCAAGCCGACGAGCGGCCTGGGCTTTGGCGCTACTTGGCTTGTTCCTGTTGATGGCGATGCGACCGTTCTTTTATGGCAACCTCAGGGGCTATGTCCTCGGGCCTTGTGCACTGCTTACGGTCGCCAGCGCGCTGGCGCTGGAACGCCATGGTGTTGTCGTGCGGTCGCGGCTTTGGCTGTTGATTGGCGCAGCAAGTTATGCGGTGTATCTGGCGCATCCAATGCTGAGCTTGGCGGTTTTCAAAATCTTCGCCTCGTTTCACAGTGCAAGCCCTCTGCTGGTCGCGCTGTCCGGCGTTGTGACGATGGGTGGCGCGACCCTTGCCGGGATCGTGATCCATTTATGGTACGAACGACCGTTGGGCCGCTGGTTGACCGCCCGACTTCTTGCACCGCCCCCGGTCCGGAGCCCAATGGACGTGGCGCAACCGGCAATGGCGCTCCCAGCAGCGAAGGGATGACGGCGCCGGCCTCGCTATGCTGCCCTGCTGCTTACGTGCAGGCGTGGCATACCGGCCGTCCCGCGCGCTGGGGATTGCAGGCTGGAGGGCTTGCATATGACGCATCACTCCGCTAGGCGCACCCACTTCCTAATAGTCCGCGCGACAAAAGCGAAAGCGAGTGCAACTCATGAAACTTAATGAAATCCGCGACAACCAGGGCGCGCGTAAATCCAAGATGCGTGTCGGCCGTGGTATCGGTTCGGGCAAGGGCAAGACCGCCGGCCGCGGCCAGAAGGGCCAGAAGAGCCGTGAGGGCGTCTCGATCGCCGGCTTCGAAGGTGGCCAGATGCCGCTCCACATGCGTCTGCCGAAGCGTGGCTTCAACAACATCTTCGCCAAGGATTATGCCGAGGTAAACCTCGGTGCGATCCAGAAGGCGATCGACGCAGGCAAGATCGAGGCTGGCGCTTCGATCGACCACGAAGCACTCAAGGCCGCTGGTCTTGCACGTGGTGGCAAGGATGGCGTCCGTCTGCTCGGCAAGGGCGAACTGACCACGGTCCTCAAGTTCACGGTTGCCGGTGCGTCGAAGGGCGCGATCGAGGCCGTTGAAAAGGCTGGCGGCTCGGTCGACGTGATCTACGTCATGCCGGCAAACGAGAAGGCTGCCGCCAAGAAGGGCGTGAAGTACAAGGAGCGCCAGGCGCACAAGGCGTCGTTCAAGGCGTAATTGTCGCTTAGCTAGCGCTTCCCCGGCGAAGGCCGGGGCCCAGTCGCGCAGGTCGACGCTCCAGGGCGTCGCCCGTGTCACTGTCGGCATCTCGACTGGGCCCCGGCCTTCGCCGGGGTGGGCGTAGCAGGTGGCTAGGCAAGGCCGCTTGCATGACTATATGAAGCGGCGGGGCGGTAAAACGTTTCCCGCCGTTTTTGTTTCCGCCGATATCGATTCCAGGACGATCAACCGCATGGCATCCGCAGCCGATAAAATGGCCTCAAGCATCAGCCTGTCGAAGTTCGCGCAGGCGACCGACCTCAAGAAGCGGCTGTGGTTCACCATCGGCGCGCTGATCGTGTTCCGCCTGCTCAGCTACGTCCCGCTGCCGGGGATCGACCCGACCGCGCTCGCCGCGCTGGCGAGCCGCACCAATGGCGGCGTGCTCGACTTCTTCAACGCGTTTTCCGGTGGTTCGCTCAAGCGGGCCAGTCTAATCGCCTTGGGCGTTACCCCGTACATCACCGCCTCGATCGTGGTGCAGCTCGCGACTTCGCTGTCGCCGACGCTTGCCGCGATCAAGAAGGAAGGGGAGAGCGGGCGCAAGCGGCTGAACCAGTACACGCGCTTCGGGACCGTCGCGCTGACCGTGATCCAGGGCTATTTCCTCAGCCTCGGCTTCCAGAGCCAGGGCGTTGTGGTCGATCCCGGCATGCTGTTCATCATCGGCTCGGTCATCAGCCTCGTCGGCGGGACGATGTTCCTGATGTGGATCGGCGAGCAGATCACCAGCCGCGGCATCGGCAACGGCATGTCGCTGATCATCATGGCCGGCATCGTCGCCAACCTGCCCACGACGCTCTACAACCTCGCGCAGACCGCGCGGACCGGGGGCGGGAACGTTACCGGCTTCACGCTGGTCGCGATCATCGTCGCAGTGGCGGGGTTGATCCTGTTCATCTGCTTCATGGAGCGCGCGCAGCGTCGCATCCTGATCCAGTACCCCAAGCGCCAGACCCAGCGCGGGATGCAGTCGGATCGCAGCCATCTGCCACTCAAGATCAACACGGCAGGCGTCATCCCGCCGATCTTCGCGTCGTCGTTGCTGCTGATGCCGCTGACGATCACGCAGTTCGCGGGCAAGAACGTGTCGGGCGACACCTGGTGGGGGTCGGTCGTGATCACGCTCAACCAGTATCTGCAGCATGGTAGCGTCGCCTACATGCTACTGTACGGTGCGGGCATCGTCTTCTTCTCGTTCTTCTACACCGCCGTCGTGTTCAACCCGGAAGAAACCGCGGACAATCTGAAGCGGCATGGCGGCTTCATTCCCGGCATTCGTCCGGGCAAGAACACCGAGACTTATTTCGATTACGTGCTCACGCGCATTACCGTGATCGGTGCGGGCTATCTCGCGATCATCTGCCTGCTGCCCGAGTATCTCGTTTCGGCGTTGTCGATTCCCTTCTACCTCGGCGGGACGAGCCTGTTGATCGTCGTCAACGTGACGATGGATACGGTGACGCAGATTCAAAGCCACTTGCTCGCACATCAATATGGCGATCTGATCAAGAAGGCGAAGCTGAAGGGCGGCCGACTGCGCTGAAGCGCTGATCGGTAAGGGGAGACGCGTGTGAACATCATTCTGTTGGGGCCCCCGGGCGCGGGCAAGGGCACCCAGGCGGCGCGGCTCGAAAAGGACCGTGGCATGGTCCAGCTGTCGACCGGCGACATGCTGCGTGCGGCGGTGAAGGCGGGAACGCCGGTCGGGCTTCAGGCCAAGGCTGTGATGGAGGCGGGACAGCTCGTTTCCGACGAGATCGTCTCGGGCATTATCGGCGAGCGGCTCGACATGGGCGACACCGCCAACGGCGTGATCTTCGATGGCTATCCGCGTACGGCGGCACAGGCCGAGCAACTCGATTCGATCCTGGCGGCGCGTGGCCGCACGCTGGACAAGGTGATCGAGTTGACCGTCGACGAAGATGCGCTGGTCGAACGGATCGTCGGACGGTTCACCTGTGCCAACTGCGGTGCCGGCTATCACGACCATTTCAAGCAGCCGAAGGTGGCGGGGACCTGCGACGTTTGCGGACACCATGAGTTCAAGCGCCGTCCGGACGACAACGAGGAAACCGTGCGCACGCGCATGGCCGAG
Organism: Sphingomonas sp. TREG-RG-20F-R18-01; assembly: GCF_022662475.1. Taxonomy (GTDB): domain Bacteria; phylum Pseudomonadota; class Alphaproteobacteria; order Sphingomonadales; family Sphingomonadaceae; genus Sphingomonas. The sequence goes on along the minus strand of NZ_JAKNQQ010000001.1, from coordinate 668,038 downwards.
TATCGCGCCAAGACCGAGCCGATCATTCCGATCTACGAGGCGCGCGGGCTGCTTGCGCGGGTGGACGGGATGGCCGACATGGACAGCGTGTCGCACGCGATCGAGGGTATTCTCGGGGCGGCTTGACGTGTTGCGGATTGGTTGAGGGCGGGGAGCGTCGTTTGCGCTCTCTCGCCCGTTCCAGACGATTGACCGCATGCTCCGCATGCTCCGCATGCCCGTCATCCTGAACTCGTTTCAGGATCCAGCCCTCCGCGAGTCCGGCGCGCCCCGGTTGCGCGGTGGATGCTGAAACAAGTTCAGCATGACGGCGGAAGAGTGGCTGGCTGCGGAGCGCTTTCCCGCAATCCGCTCTATCTCCTAGAACCTCAAATGACATTTTCGTCATCGCATCGTCACCGGATCGCGCAGGCGATCCGGTGCAAACATACCCCCATGGCCGGCGCACGCGGCCGGAAACGTTCACCGAGATCGGCACTCGCACTCCCGGGAGTGCCGTTGGCCGGCGGAAGGCTTGCTTTCCGTCGGCCTCATTTCATTCTAGGCACGAGGAAACCGCCCGGAATGCCGCCTGTGACCCGTAAGATCCTGATCGTCGAAGACGATAGCTCGACCGCCGCCTATCTCGCAAAGGGACTGGGCGAGGCTGGTTATGCCGTCGAAACCTGCGCCGATGGCCGCGACGGGATGTTCCTGGCCAGTGAAGGCATCTTCGATCTCATCATCGCCGACCGGATGCTGCCGGGCCTGAACGGTCTGGCGATGCTCGGCGCGATTCGGGCCGCGGGCGTGCGCACGCCGACGCTCGTGCTGTCGGCTTTGGCGACGGTCGACGATCGTATCGACGGGCTCAACGCGGGCGCCGACGATTATCTGGTCAAGCCTTTCTCGTTCGCCGAACTGACCGCGCGGATCGACGCGATCTTCCGCCGGGTCGATCGCAACGCGACGGACGGGCAACCGACGCGGCTGTCGGTCGGGGACCTGGAGATCGACCTGCTCGCGCGGACGGTCGCGCGACAGGGCAAGCCGATCGCGCTCGGCGCGCGCGAGTTCAACCTGCTCGAATATCTCGCGCGTCACGCGGGGCAGGTGGTGACCCGGACCATGATGCTCGAGAAGATCTGGAACTATCATTTCGATCCGGGATCGAACGTGGTGGACGTTCACATCGGTCGGCTGCGCCGTAAGCTTGAAGACGGATTTGCGGCGCCGATCCTGCACACGGTGCGTGGCGCCGGGTATCGGCTGTCGGTCGAGCCTTGATCCGGCTATCGGTCACGGCGCGGATTGCGCTGCTGTCGATCGCCCTTGCGCTGGTTTCCAATCTCGTGCTCGTCGCCTTCGTCTGGAAGGTCGTCCGCGACGATGCGATCGACGAGCTCCGCCGGGACACGATCGAGCAGTCGGACGCTTTGGTGGCGGTCTATCGCACCGGCGGTCTGACCGCGCTGGGTCGCACCATCCGCGAAGCCCGTACGCCGGGCGACCTGTCGCGGATCGTCGCGGTGATCGCGCGCGACGGCCGGCTGATCGCAGGGGTAGGGCCGGAGCTCGACCAGTTCGCGCGCTGGCCGAAACTCGGCTTCCAGATCCGGGCGATCGGGTCTCCCTGGTCGGATCGCGAGACGGGCTATGCGGTCCGGCAGATCGGTGCCTACCGCTTGGTGAGCGGCCGGTTGCTCGACGATTGGGAAGAGGAGCAACGTGGGATCGAGCGTGCGCTGGCGGCCGCGACCATGCTGTCGCTCGCGCTGGGTATCGGCGGGGGGTTGGTGGTCACGCGCTACGTCGGGCGCAGGCTCGACCGGGTCGCGGCGGTGATCGAGGGTGTTGCTGCAGGGGATCTTTCGCGCCGGGTCGCCAACGCCGCGAGCGGCGATGCCTTCGACCGGCTCGCAACGCGTCTGAACGCGATGCTCGACAAGACCGAGCGGCTGATGAGCGAGCTTCGCATCGTGACCGACGGTCTGGCCCACGACTTGCGCTCGCCACTCGCCAGGTTGCGCGCCAAGGCGGAGGCGGCGGTGCTGCAGGCCGACCCGGTACAGCGCGAGGCCGCGATGGGCGGGCTGTTGATCGAAACCGACCTGGTGCTGCGGATATTGTCGACCATGATCGAGATTACCCGGGCTGAGTCCGTCTCTCGCGACCGGCTGGGACCGATCGAACCGGCAACGCTGATCGAAGAGATTGCGGATCTTTACGCTCCGGTGGTGGAAGATGCGGGGATGCGGTTCGAAGCGGTCCTGGCGCCCGGCTTGCCCAAGGTGATCCTCCACCGCGAACTGATGACGCAGGCGCTTGCAAATCTGATCGACAACGCGCTGCGGCATGCCGGTAGCGGGGGCGAGATCGTGCTGCGGGCCGCGCTGTCCGGGAACGCGATGCACTTTCAGGTGGAGGACCGCGGCCCCGGCATCGCCGAAGCGGATCGGGCGCAGGCGCTGCGCCGGTTCGGGCGGCTGGACCAGGCGCGTAGCCTGCCGGGTGCGGGCTTGGGCATGGCGCTCGTCGAAGCCGTCGCGCGTCTCCACGGGGGCAGGGTCGAGCTGCACGACAATGTACCGGGCTTGATCGCAGCGATCGTGGTTCCCATCTCCTTGTAAGCAATCGGATCGCGCGTGCTTGACAGACGGCGAGTCGATCTTTACCAGCCCGGCATTCCGAACCACCGGTCTCCGGCGGCGCATGTTTGCGCTCGCCGGTGTGTTGCGTTTTTGGCAAGGCACGGGGTTCGGTTGCGCAACGCGATGAGATGGGATGTGCAGCCATGCATGTCCCGTGGAGCAGGAGAACCAAGTTCATGGCACGTATCGCCGGGGTCAACATCCCGACCAACAAGCGCGTAGTAATCGCGCTCACCTACATCCACGGCATTGGCGACACCAAGGCCAAGGAAATCGTCACCAAGCTGGGCATCCCGATGACCGCGCGCGTGCAGGACCTGACCGACCAGGAAGTCCTCCACATCCGCGAAACCATCGACGCCGATTACACGGTCGAGGGTGATCTTCGTCGCACCGTCGCGATGAACATCAAGCGCCTGATGGATCTGGCCTGCTATCGCGGCCTGCGCCATCGCAAGGGGCTGCCCGTTCGCGGCCAGCGCACGCATACCAATGCGCGCACCCGCAAGGGCAAGGCAAAGCCGATCGCCGGTAAGAAGAAGTGAGCTTGAGCCGCGGGTGACCGCGGCTCGCTCCTGTAGCAGGGTTAGGACAAGACAATGGCACGTGAACCGCAACGCATTAAGCGGCGTGAGCGCAAGAACATCACCTCTGGTGTCGCGCATGTGAACGCAAGCTTCAACAACACCATGATCACGATCACCGATGCCCAGGGCAACGCGATCTCGTGGTCGTCGGCCGGCGCAATGGGCTTCAAGGGCTCGCGCAAGTCGACCCCGTATGCGGCCCAGGTCGCAGCGGAAGACGCGGGCAAGAAGGCCGCCGAGCACGGCGTCCGGACGCTCGAAGTCGAAGTGAAGGGCCCGGGTTCAGGCCGTGAGTCGGCGCTTCGCGCGCTGCAGGCGGTCGGTTTCCAGATCACCTCGATCCGTGACGTTACCTCGATCCCGCACAACGGCGTGCGTCCTTCGAAGCGTCGCCGCGTCTGATTTCGTCTCGGCCGTGCGCGGTTGATCGCGCTGCACGGTCCGATTCCCACTTGGTCGGCATCGCCCGTGCCGGCCCAAAATCAAGGGATAGCCTATGTCCGTCAATGCAAAGAACTGGCAGGAGCTCAAGAAGCCGTCCGGTCTCGAAAAGAAGCCCGGCGGTGACGGCAAGCGCAAGGCGACCTTCATCGCCGAGCCGCTGGAGCGTGGTTTCGGCCTGACGCTCGGCAACGCGCTGCGGCGCGTTTTGTTGTCTTCGCTGCAGGGCGCGGCGGTGACGTCGATCAAGATCGAGAACGTGCTGCACGAATTCTCGTCGCTGGCGGGCGTCCGCGAGGACGTGACCGACATCGTGCTCAACGTGAAGCAGATTGCTTTGCGCATGCAGGGTGAAGGGCCGAAGCGGCTCCAGCTGTCGGCAACGGGCCCGGGTCCGGTCAAGGCGGGCGACATTGCGGTTTCGGGCGACATCGAAGTGATGAACCCGCAGCTCGTTTTGTGCCATCTCGATGATGGCGCGACGCTGAACATGGAACTGACCGCGGACGTCGGCAAGGGCTATGTCCCCGCCGTCGCCAACCGTCCGGCCGATGCGCCGATCGGGCTGATCCCGGTCGATGCTTTGTATTCGCCGGTCAAGCAGGTCAGCTACAAGGTCGAGAACACCCGCGTCGGGCAGGAGCTCGATTACGACAAGCTGACGCTGACGATCGAGACTGACGGTACGGTTTCGCCTGAGGAAGCCGTCGGTTACGCCGGTCGCATCTTGCAGGACCAGCTTGCGCTGTTCGTCGGCTTCGACGATTCGAGCGTCACGCGTCAGGCCCCGATCGGCCAGGCAGCGCCTGCCGCTGGTGGCACCGAGGTTTCGGGCGATACGCAGCAGATCAACCGTTACCTGCTCAAGAAGGTCGACGAGCTCGAGCTTTCGGTTCGCAGCGCCAACTGCCTCAAGAACGACAACATCATCTACATCGGCGATCTGGTCCAGAAGACCGAAGCCGAGATGCTGCGCACGCCGAACTTCGGCCGCAAGTCGCTCAACGAGATCAAGGAAGTGCTGTCGAGCATGGGTCTCCGCCTGGGCATGGAAATCCCCGGCTGGCCGCCCGAGAACATCGAAGAGATGGCGAAGAAGCTCGAGCAGGAAATTATGGGTTGAGCCGCACGGGATTAGCGCGAGCTAATCCCGAGACGGCGAAAGCCCGGCCGGCGGGCCTCTGGCCCGACCGACGACGCGGCTTTGCCGCGGCGTATTCGGCACCAGTTAGGATTCCCGCCTTCGCGGGAATGACGGAACATTGGGTGGGCCACCGTCCCCACCGGCTCTGGGGTACCTCACACGGCCCCTTATCGAACGAAGGACATACCATGCGTCATCGCGTAGGCGGCCGTAAGCTTCAGCGGACCTCGGCCCACCGCATTGCCCTGTTCCGCAACATGAGCGCCGCGCTCATCAAGCACGAGCAGATCACCACGACCGTCGCCAAGGCGAAGGAACTGCGTCCGTACATCGAGAAGATGATCACGCTCGCGAAGAAGGGTGGCCTGTCCAACCGTCGTCTCGCGCATGCGCGCCTCCTCGACGATGCGCAGCTGACCAAGCTGTTCGACGTTCTGGCCGAGCGTTATGCCGGTCGTAACGGCGGCTACACCCGCATCATCAAGGCTGGTATCCGCCTGTCGGACGCATCGCCGATGGCGATCATCGAATTCGTCGACCGTGACGTCACCGCCAAGGGCCAGGATTCGGGCCCGGTGATGACCGGCGAGGAGTATGACGAAGCGGCGTAAGCCCATCGTCGCCGGACATTGAGAAAGGAGCTGCACTCGTCCAGAGTGTGGCTCCTTTTCTCGTTTGGGGGCTTTGCATGCGACCTTTTCCGATCCTCGCGGTTCTCCTGGCTTCCCCCGCCCTCGCGCAGACACAGGCTCTAACCATGCACTATCCCGAAACGCGCCGGACCGCGCAGGTCGACGAACAGTTCGGCGTCAAGGTCGCCGATCCCTATCGCTGGCTCGAGAACGACGTCCGCACGGATGCGGAAGTGGCAAAATGGGTCGCCGACCAGAATGCCGTGACCAACGCCTATCTGGCGACGCTCCCGGGGCGCGACATCTTTGCCGCACGGTTGAAGCAGTTGCTCAATTACGAGCGGTTCGGCGTGCCCATGAAGAAGGGCGGACGCTATTTCTACAGCCGCAATGCAGGGTTGCAGAACCAGGCGGTGCTGTACGTGCGCGACAGTGTCGACGGGGAAGGGCGGGTCCTGATCGACCCCAATGGCTGGTCGAAGGACGGTGCCACCGCGCTCGCCGAATGGACGCCGTCGGAAGATGGCAGCAAGCTGCTCTACGCCGTGCAGGACGGCGGGACCGACTGGCGCACGGTCAAGGTGCTCGACGTTGCGACCGGCGCCGTGTCGGACACGATCGAATGGGTGAAGTTCTCGGGCCTGTCCTGGGCAAGGAACGGGTCTGGCTTCTATTACTCGCGCTTCGCCGCGCCGGCGGACGGGTCGAAGTTCCAGGCGCTCAACGAGAATCAGCAGGTCTATTTTCACAAGCTCGGCACGCCGCAATCGGCCGACGCGCTGATCTATGCAACGCCGGACCAGCCCAAGCTCGGGCACAATGCGCAGGTGACCGATGACGGCAAGTGGCTCGTCATCACCACGCACGAGGGCACCGACAATCGCTACCAGGTCACCGTGATCGACCTGACCGCGCCCAAGCCTGCGCCCCGGACGATCGTAAAGGGGCTGGAGAACGAATGGACGCTCGCGGGCAATGTCGGCGGAAATTTCTACTGGGTGACCAACAAGGGCGCGCCGCGCGGGCGGATCGTTGCGACGAACCTCTATGCACGCTCGGCGGAGGTCCCGGAAACCGAGATCGTCGCGCAGGGCAAGGACGTGATCGATGGCGCCAATCTGGTCGGCGGACGGTTGCTCGTGTCCTATCTCGCGGACGTGAAGAGCGAGGTTCGCCGCTTCGCGCTTGACGGCAAGCCGGATGGCACCGTGCCGCTCCCCGGGATCGGGGACGTCGGCGGCTTCGGGGGTGAGGCGGACGATAACGAGACCTTCTACGCGTTCACGAGCTTCGCGACGCCAACGACGATCTACCGCTATGACATCAGGACCGGCCAGGCGACTCCCTGGGCCACCCCCAAGGTCGCGTTCGATCCGGCGCGCTATCAGGTCGACCAGCGGTTCTACACGTCGAAGGACGGCACCCGCGTGCCGATGTTCGTGGTGCGCCGCAAGGACGTGACCGCGCCGGCCCCCACGCTGCTGTACGCTTACGGCGGGTTCAACATCTCGGTCACGCCGACCTTCTCGGCGACGCGGCTGGCGTGGCTCGAGCAGGGCGGGGTGCTCGCGGTCGCCAACATCCGGGGTGGCGGCGAGTACGGCAAGGCGTGGCACGACGGCGGACGCCTCGCGCAAAAGCAGAACGTGTTCGACGACTTCATCGCGGCGGGCGAATATCTGAAGGCCCAGAAGATCACCGGGAAGGACCAGCTCGTCATCCAGGGCGGGTCGAACGGCGGGTTGCTCGTGGGGGCCGTCACCAACCAGCGTCCCGACCTGTTCGCCGCGGCGCTGCCGGCGGTGGGCGTGATGGACATGCTCCGCTTTGACCGGTTCACCGCCGGGCGCTATTGGGTCGACGATTACGGCTACCCGTCGAAGGAGGCCGACTTCAAGACGCTCTACGCCTATTCGCCCTATCACAATATCCGCGCGGGCAAGCCGTACCCGGCGATCCTGGCGGAAACGGCGGACACCGACGACCGCGTCGTGCCGGGACATACGTTCAAATACACCGCGATGCTCCAGTCGCTCGATCTCGGGCCGAAGCCACGACTGGTGCGGATCGAGACGCGCGCGGGGCATGGGTCGGGCAAGCCGACCGACAAGGTGATCGCGGAGACGGCGGACGCCTGGGCGTTCGCGGCGAAGTGGACCGGGTTGCAGGTCAAGCCGGTCCAGTAAGCGCGGGGCGGTGGGGGGAATCAGCCCGCCGCCATGCCTTCGATGGTGCGGAGGGGCGGCTGGTCGAAGCCAGCCGACTGGCCGGGCGCGCCATACAATAGCGCCGTGATCGGCGCGCGGAGCGACGTGTTGCCAATCCGTACCGTCACGCTGGCGGCGCGGAGCGCCCGGTTGGTCGGGAAGACGGGCCCCGAAACCCAGCGCAGCGCGGTCGCCGCCCGGTGTCCGCCGCTGATCCGGACCGGGAGCATCGCCGGGCCAGGATGCATTCCCACCGGTCCGCGTCGTGTTGCGGGGAGGACATGCCCGCGGGCGTCGTAGAAGGCGATCGTCGGGAGCGCTTGGAGCGTACAGTCCGGGCCATGGTTGCGGAGCGAAAGCTCGACCCCCGAATGCGACATGCCGTTGAAATCGCCGTCCTTGCCATCGAGCGACAGGCGAAGCTGCGCGGCGCGGCAGGGCGGGGGCATGGGGGCGGGGGCCTGGGCGGCGGTGGACGTGACTAGCAAGGCGAGCAATATCATCGAACGTATCCTCAAACTTCCGGCTGGCGGTGCGCCTTTGGCATCTCCGGCAACCGACCAACCCATCACCTCGCCCTCGTGCCGGGGTGATGACGGAGGGAGGCTTAACCCAATCCCTCTTCGTTCGTTTCACACTTGCGGGCGTGGACCGAAGCTGAACGGCCCGGACGCCCCCTACCGAATCGCACGCCCGCCCTCTGGCATCGCGGCGCACTTCTGCTATCTGGCCGCATGACACATCCCAGCGACTCCATCCTCATCGTCGATTTTGGCAGCCAGGTGACCCAGCTGATCGCACGCCGCGTGCGCGAAGCGGGCGTCTACAGCGAGATCGCGCCGTTCACGACCGCCGCCGAAGCGTTCGACCGGATGCAGCCCAAGGGCGTGATCCTCTCTGGCAGCCCGGCCTCGGTGCTCGACGAGAACAGCCCGCGTATCCCGCAGGCAATCCTCGACAGCGGCGTGCCGATCATGGGGATCTGCTACGGCCAGCAGGTGCTGATGCATCAGCTTGGCGGAACGGTGACGCTCGGCGACAGCGGCGAGTTCGGCCATGCGGTGATCGAGATCGGCGATGCCTGCGCGCTGTTCGACGGCGTCTGGACGCAGGGCGAATCGCATCAGGTATGGATGAGCCACGGCGACAAGGTCACCGCGCTCGCCCCCGGCTTCCGCCCCGTCGCGGCGAGCCCCGGCGCGCCGTTTGCGGTGATCGCGGATGACGACCGGCATTATTACGCCATGCAGTTCCACCCCGAGGTGGTCCACACGCCCGATGGCGCCAAGCTGATCGCGACGTTCGCGCGGCACGTCTGCGGCCTCACCGGCGACTGGACGATGGCCGAGTTCCGCGCGACCAAGATCGCCGAGATCCGCGCGCAGGTCGGCAGCGGCAAGGTCATTTGCGGGCTGTCGGGCGGGGTCGACTCCGCGGTCGCGGCGGTGCTGATCCACGAGGCGATCGGCGAGCAGCTGACCTGCGTGTTCGTCGACCACGGGCTGATGCGCAGCGGCGAGGCGGATCAGGTCGTCACGCTGTTCCGCAACCATTACAACATCCCGCTGGTCCATGTGGATGCCGAGGCGACCTTCATGGCCGGGCTCGCTGGCGTCACCGATCCGGAGGCGAAGCGCAAGTTCATTGGCGGCGCGTTCATCGACATTTTCGAGGCAGAGGCGAAGAAGATCGGCGGCGCCGACTTCCTTGCGCAGGGGACGCTCTACCCCGACGTGATCGAGAGCGTCAGCTTCACCGGCGGGCCGTCGGTGACGATCAAGAGCCATCATAATGTCGGCGGCCTGCCCGCGCGGATGAAGATGCAACTGGTCGAGCCGCTGCGCGAACTGTTCAAGGACGAAGTCCGCGCGCTTGGCCGCGAGCTTGGCCTGCCCGAGATCTTCGTCGGGCGGCATCCCTTCCCGGGGCCGGGCCTCGCGATCCGCATCCCTAGCGAAGTGACCAAGGAACGCTGCGACATATTGCGCAAGGCGGACTCGGTCTATCTCGAGGAAATCCGTCGGGCGGGATTGTATGATGCGATCTGGCAGGCGTTCGCGGTGTTGCTCCCGGTGCGCAGCGTCGGGGTGATGGGCGACGGGCGGACGTATGACAATGTGCTGGCGCTCCGCGCGGTGACATCGACCGACGGGATGACCGCACAGGCGTTCCAGTTCCCGGGCGATTTCCTCCCGCGCGTCGCGACGCGGATCGTCAACGAAGTGCGCGGCGTCAATCGCGTGACCTATGACTATACGAGCAAGCCGCCCGGCACGATCGAGTGGGAGTGACGGACCGCGCGCGCGGGTCGCTAGAAGCGCGCGATTGCCTTCAGGACGTGGTCCGCACTGGCGATCAGGTCGGGCATGCTGGTCGGAATGTCCTCCGCCTTGAGGCTGTGGGTATGGAGCACGTCGGTCGGGATTAGCCCGTCGAGGATCGCTTGCTTCACTCGATCGAAATCGTCCAAAAGCGCATTGCGACTGGCGACGAGGGTCGTTTCGCGTTTATGGAATTCCGGATCGGGAAATACCAGGTCCCCGGGCGCGACGCCGACCAGCACCAATGTCCCGCCATGGGCGACATAGCCGAGGCTTTGCGCCATCGCTGACAGCGATCCGGTCGCATCGAACACCGCATCGAACATTTCGCCGCCGGTTGCCTCGGCCAGCGCGGTCGGCAGGTCGGGACCAGCCTCGACCGTATCGTCGAACGCCAGATGATCCCTGGCGAACGCCAGCCGGGTCGGCCGGGTGTCGGCAAGCGTGACACGCGCGCCGCTGAAGCGGGCGAATAAGCCCGTTCCCACCCCGATCGGGCCAGCACCAACCACCAGCACACGGTCGCCCGGCAGAAGCCCTGCGCGCGAAACCGCATGCGCCCCGATCGCGAGAAACTCGATCATCGCCGCCTGGTCGAGGGTCAGCGCCCCTGCGTCAAACAACGCGCTCTGCGGTATTGCGATACGCTCGGCCATGCCACCGTCCGCATGCACTCCGAGCACGCTGATGCTTACGCATGCATTGGGCTTACCCTTGCGGCAGGCGATACAGGTTCCGCAGGCGAGATAGGGGTTGATCGCGACGACCTGACCCACGCGGAACGCGGAGCCTTCGGGAACGTGCTCGATCTCGCCCGACAGCTCATGGCCCATGACGCGTGGATAGGCGAGAAATGGGTGCCGACCAGCGTAGATATGATAATCCGTACCGCACAGGCCGATCCGTCGGATCCGGACGATCGCTTCGCCGGGCTTGGGAGAAGGTGACGGGCGGTCCTCGACGGCCAGCGAGAAGGGCTCCCGGCACACTACGGTTTTCATCTCGGATCCCTTTACGTACGCCTAGCCGGCCCATCGCTAGAGACGTGATCCCATATATGCAAGTTGACGATCATTGGCGCGATTGTCGATCGGCCGTCTTGATCGCATTTCGGGACGAACGCGGTGGATCCGCCGCGCCGCGCTACCCGGCCGCCGATCGTCGGGCACAGGCAACCCCGCGAGGGGCCATGCGAAGTGATCCTACCGAAGTTCATCGAGCAGCGCGGCATTGAACCGCGCAGGGTCCTCCACCTGCGGCGCATGGCCCGCGTCGGCGATACGGATCAAGTGCATATTGGAAAAGCGCTTGGCGACCGCCTCGGCGGCCTGAGGCACGGTCTGGACGGCAGAACGCACCGCGACCGGGGCGGTGTTCGCGCGAAAGGCAGTCAGGTCCTTTTGGCCGATGATCAGCGATACCGGAGCAACGATCCGGTCGAGATCCGCAGCGACGGGTTGCGTTTCGATCATATCGGAAAGCCGCGCCTGTGCGTCCCGGACCAGATCGCCGTCCGGGCTGGCATATTGTCCTGCCAGCATCGCAACCCATCGGTCATAGGCCGGGCGCCATTGGCCATGATAGTAATTGCGCAACTGGTATGCCTTGATCGAAGCGGCATCGGTCCGTGCCTCCTCGCGGCGCAGCGTGCCGAGGTCGGCATAGGGTACGCCTTGAGCAAGCGTGTCGTTCAGACCCAGGGGGTTGACGAGAACGATCCGTTCCACGCGGTCAGGATACATCAAGGCGAAGCGGGCTGCCAGAATGCCGCCCGTCGAATGTCCAACGACCAGCACCTTGCCAACCTTGGCCTCGTCCAGAAGCCCGCGCGTCAGCGCCGCAAGGCTCTGGAAGCTGTACTGGTAGCCCGCAGGCTTGGAGGATTTGCAGAAGCCGATCTGATCCGGGGCAATCACCCGATAGCCGGCGTTGGACAGCGCCGTGACCGTGTCCTGCCATGTGGCGGCGCAAAAGTTCTTGCCGTGCAGGAGCAGAACGGTCCGTCCATTCGCCCGTGCGCTCGGCGGTACGTCGAGATAGGCCATCCGGATCGGCGCACCCTGCGAACTGGCGCCGTACCAATGGACCGGGAAGGGGTAGGCGAACGCCTCCAGATTTGCGCCGAGCGGCTTCACCGCGATCGGAGCGGTCGCCGCCGGGTCGGCGGCATCCGCTGGCGACGTCCATGCCGTAGCAATCAGTAGCAGGGGCAGGGCACGGCGCATGTCGATGATCCTCCGTCGCACGGGGTGCACGACACCGGCTCAATGCGCGCCGCGGGTTGAGCGTTGCCACGGTCCCGTTCGCATCCTACGCCCGCGTGCCTATCCAGCAGGTCGGTTTTTGTCGCGGATCGCCTTGAATTCGGAGCCCGCTTTCCACTCGGGCCAGACGGTGGAGTTGGCGAGTTCCGCGCCGATCGTTCCGATCAGGTTGATGTCCTGTACCGCCCCACCGAGGTTCCAGTCGCTGCTCCACGCGTCACATGCCTGATGGTAGCAGTGACCGGTATAGACATCGATCCATGCCTGGCCGGCCGTCGTGCCTCCTTGCTCGAGGTCGGACGCTCCGGCGATACCCATCGACAGCAGCGTCGGAACGCCTTGTTTCGCGAAGGAGAAGTGATCCGCGCGATAGAACAGCCCGCGCTCTGGAAGGCTTTCGGGCGTGATCCGGCGTCGCTGGGCTGCCGCGATCCGGGCCATGTCCTCCTCGAGACTGTTCTGTCCGGCGCCGACGAGTACGACGTCCTTGGCCCGGCCAGCGGTCTGGAGAATGTCGACCGTGAGATTGGCGACGGTCTTGGCCATTGGCACGACCGGATGGGTCGCATAATATTCGGATCCGAGCAGTCCGCGCTCCTCCGCGGTCCAGGCCGCGAACATCACCGTTCGCTTAGGCGCCGGCGCCGCTTTCAGATTGCGTGCGATTTCAAACAGGGCGGCGATCCCCAGCGCATCGTCGTTCGCCCCGGCGCGATAGATCCGGCCTTCCGCATCGGGCTTACCCGCGCCGTATGCGTCCCAATGCGCGCCGAACATCACGGCCTCCCCGGGACGTTCGGTGCCGGGGATGCGAGCGAGAACGTTGTAGCTGTCGACCTGCTCATGGCTGACCGGAACGTCCGCGGTGAAGCTAAGACGGTCGAGCGTCACCGGGCGAAAGCTCGGCTGACGGGCTGCGACCCGCAGCTTCGCCAGGTCGAGCCCGGCCGCCGAGAACAGTCGCTCCGCCGTATCGCCCGCAACCCACCCCTGCAGCGCGAGGCTGGTGAGGCGGGAGGGCTCGCGCACGATGTCGTAATTTTCGCCGCCGCTGCTGACCACGACGTTCCAGCCATAGCCTGCCCCGGCGGTGTCATGGATGATCAGCGCGCCGATCGCGCCGCGTCGCGCCGCCTCCTCGAACTTGTAGGTCCAGCGACCATAATAGGTCATCGTACGCCCACCGAACGTGCCCGCAACGGGCTCGCCCTTGGCGGCGGCGAAGTCCGGATCGTTGACGAGAAAGACCGCGACCTTTCCCTTGAGGTCGGCGCCCTTGAAGTCGTCCCACTTACGCTCGGGGGCCGTCACGCCATATCCGACGAAGACCAGAGGCGCAGCGGCGATCCTGGCCGAATCGTCCGGACGGATCGTGGAGACGTAAATGTCCTTCGCCTGTTCGGCCGGCATCGCGCCTGCCGGCCCGTCGAACCGCAGGGTGCGCGGTCGTCCGAGCCGCGTGTGGACCAGCGGGACCTTTTGCACCCATTGGCCGGCCGGACCGCCCGGTTCCAGTCCCAGCGCCTGGAAACGCGCGACGAGATAGCCGATCGTCCGATCCTCGCCCCGCGTGCCTGGCGCGCGGCCTTCGAACAGATCGGAGGCAAGCGTGCGGACGCTCTGCTCGATGCGAACGGGGTCGCTCGTGACTTGTGCCGTCGCTGGCATCGATGCGGTCAACGCCAGCAGCAGCGCAACTCGGTAGGGGGCTCGGAGGTGGAAACGGGTAGGGGCGCTGCTCATAACGGGTTCTTACGACAGCTTTCTCGCAGCGCCAACGGCTTGGACGGGTAGTCCGTGCGCCAGCGTACGCGAGCCCAGCCGGTCGCTCAGGCTGCGATCCGCAGTCGATCGCGGCCTTGGCGCTTCGCTTCGTAGAGGGCGGTATCGGCGTGCTTCAGGATTTCCAGCGCGGGCATTGCGGGAACGATCTCCGCCAGTCCGATGCTGGCGGTAACCGAGATCGACAATCCGTTATCGAGCGGTATCCGCAGGGAACGGATCGCCCTGCGCAAACGGTTCCCCGCCGCTTCCGCGTCGGCCATGGTTGCCCCGCCGAAGATGACGCAAAACTCCTCCCCCCCGATCCGCGCGACGAGATCGTGCGCGCGACAGAAGCGCATCGCTTCCGCGGCGATCGCCTGCAGCACCTGGTCGCCGACAGGGTGGCCGTAGCGGTCGTTGATCGCCTTAAAATGGTCCAGGTCGAGGATCGCAAGGCTTCCGTGCCGGCCATTCGGCAGAGCGGCCCCGTTGGCCATGCACAGTCGCTCGAGATGCTCGACGAATGCACGACGGTTGGCCAACCCGGTGAGCGGGTCGAGCCGCGCTTCGCGGGTCAGCGAAAGCTCGAGGTTCTTGCGGTCCGAAATGTCGCGGATCGAGCCGACGACGCCGAGGGACTCGCCGTCGGCGGTAACGGCGCGGATCGATGCCTCGAACCAGCGACGCCCGACCCCGGTGTCGCGCGCACCGCGATATTGGACGATCACGGCCTGGCCCGGCGCCTCTAGCGCCTGGCGATAGGCGAGGGCTAGCAACGGCTGATCCTCCGCGAAGACGAAGTCGCGGGCATTGCTCCCCATGACGGCGCCCGACGACAGGCCGGTCATGCCGGCGATCGCGGACGATGCGTAGCGGACCGTTCCGTCGGGGCCGACGTCGATGATCGCGTCGCTCAGGCTGTCGGCGATCGTGCGATAGCGCGCCTCGCTCTCGCGCCACCGTTCGGCGATGATCCGCCGTTGCGTCAGCAGGGATGCGACCGGCAACACCAGCAGCACCGAGCAGGCGATGAAACCCTGCAGCAGCAGCGACTTTTCACCGATCGAGCCGGGCATGAGATTGATCGGTCCGCGTCCGTGCGCGGTGAGGATGGCGCCGATGGACCCGACGATGACCGTACTGGCGATCGCCGCCAGTCGCCCGCCGCGAACCGTCGCAAGCACCATCGGCAACAAAGGCAGGAACAGGATTGGCGCGGGTTTCTGATAGAAGACGAAAAAGGCGGTGGCCGTCACAGCCAGCATCAACGAACCGTTGGCGACCAGGTCCTTGCGCTTCCACCGGCTCAGGCGCTGCAGCCAGTCCGGATTGATCGCGGCGGCCGCGACCGGCGTCACCAGGACAGCGCCCAGTCCGTGGGCGACGAACCAGTGGATGAAGTTGGACCAGTAAGGCGCGCCCACGAAGATCGATACGACCGCTGCAGCGAAGATCCCGGATACGAACGGCGCGACGATCCCGGCGAGGCCGATGAACCAGACCATCCCGCGCACGGTTTCGATATCGAGACCGCGCCCGAGCACGCGCCGCAGCAGCAGCGCCGCGACGACGGGTTCCAGTAGCAGGACCGGGGTGAGCGCGGGGATGGCGCGCCGGCCGATGCCGACGGCGCCAATCTCCAGGACGCAGGCGATCCCGCACCAGAAAAGCGGCAAGGCCCAGCGTCGCACGGGCAACGTCACCAGCCGCGCCAGCAAGAGTCCGGCCGCGCCCCAGACATAGGCGACGCCGCCATCAAACCGGGCGAAACTGACCGAAGCCGCAGCGGCCAGGAAGAATACGATTCCAAGGAGGAACGCGGCCTTGGGTTCGGAGGGGGTACGCCAACTCGTCATGTGTCTGGTTAACAGGAGATCTGGTCAAAACTGTCTTAACGGCAGCGCCCGTCGACAAACTTTTGCCTGCCGGCGCATTCGGCGCAGATTGGCATACGTCGCTGACGCGTCTGGCGTCCCATTTCTGCACGTCGGTTAACCGCAACGAGCGCTGGCGGACATCGTAAACAAAGCGTTAACATCCGGCCATGCAACGCCACCTCTCGCTCCCCTTGTCCGGCAGCCGCCATCCGTTCCGCCAGGCCGTCGTGGCGCAGCGGGTCGCCCGCACCCGGGCGCGGGACGATTCGGACGTCAGGCTGTTCGTGCTGAGCTTCTCGGCATTCTTCGTGTGCTTCTACACGTTCATCTGCTGACGGCCCGATCCCGGCTCGGCCGGGGCCTCCGGCTCAGTCGCAGGCGACGTGGAGCTTCCAGGCGATCCACGCCGACACCGGGCACATGGCAGCCACGACCAGCAGCAGGTTGTCCGGCGTTACCCCCAGCAGGGTCAGCCCCTGAACGCCGATCGCGCCGATCGTCATCGCCCCGGCGTTGACGACATTGTTGGCTGCGACGGTCCGCGCGGTTTCGTCCTTGCTGACGGTGGTGGTGAGGAACGCGTAGAGCGGCACCACGAACATCCCGCCGGTCACCGCAATCCCCATCAATACCAGCACGAGCAGGATCGCCCGGGGCAGGGCGATGAAGCTCATCAGGTCGTACAGCGTACCGACGGGTGCTTCCGGCCAGCCGCGCACCAGCAGCGAGAACACTACGACGAATCCGCCCATCGCAAGGACCGACGCCGGCGCATATTTTGCGGAGGTGCGGCCCTTCAGCAGCGCGTTGATCAGCACCGATCCGACCGCGACGCCGATCGAGAACAGCGCCGTCATCAGCGTGAAGACGTGCTTGTCCGCGGTCAGCACGTTCTTCGCGAGCGGCAGGAACACGATGATCAGGATCGACCCCATGGTCCAGAAGAAGCTGATGGCGCAGATCGCCAGGAACAGCCGGCGAATGTGCATGGTGCCCGAGATCAGCCGCCACGACGACGTGAACGGATTGTAGTTAACGACCAGTTCCTTGCCCTCGCGCCGCGCCGGCGGCACCTTGAACGAGGCGAGCCAGCCGAGCACGGCAACCGCGAGAACCGCGATGGCGGCATGCTGCACGGCCATGAACCCGCCCAGGATCGTGCCCAGGAGGATTGCGAGATACGTCGCGGACTCGACCAGCCCGGTACCGCCCAGAACCTCATCCTCATGCAGATGCTGCGGCAGGATCGCATATTTGATCGGCCCGAAGAACGCGGAGTGAACGCCAAGGCACAGCACCGCGAACAGCATCAGCACCAGGCCGACGGTCGAGAAACCGGTCCAGGCCAGCATCAGTCCGCCCGCCCCGACGATCATGATCAGGATCTCCGCGGTCTTTACGATGCGGATGATCTTGGCCTTGTCGTTCGTGTCCGCCAGCTGCCCCGCCAGTGCGGAGAACAGAAAGAACGGGATGATGCCGAGGGCTGTCGCCAATGCCGTAAAATTCTGTTCCAGCTTGGGATCCGCGAAGATCTTGTAGATCGCGAATTGCACCATGACCGTCTTGAACAGGTTGTCGTTGAACGCGCCAAGGAACTGGGTGACGAACAACGGCAGAAAACGGCGCTCCTTCAGCAAGCCGAGCGCGTTGAGCATGATGGGATCGTGGCCTCGATATGGCAGGAATAAGGACCTGCCATAGCCCAGGCTTGCCGCAAGCGGCAACCCGCCATTCGGTAAACCCTTTGACCTACGCGAATTATCGCGCGGGCTTTCCCAGGCGTCGACGCGCGGCTACAGCGGGTCCGTGCTGACGCTCCCCAACCTTCTCACCCTGTCGCGCATCGTCGCGATACCCTTGCTGGCCTGGTTCCTGTGGTGGCCCGGCTGGATCGACGGCTATGCCGCCGGGTTTGTCCTATACTGTCTGATGGGGATCACCGATTATTTCGACGGCTATCTTGCACGGGCGCAAGGAACGGTGTCGAAGCTCGGCGTTTTCCTCGATCCGATCGCCGACAAGATCATGGTCGCGGCGGTCATCCTGTTGCTAGTCGGCACGCGGGGGCCAGAACCCGCGATCATTTCGGGCATCCATCAGGTCGCGGCGCTGGTGATCCTCCTGCGCGAAATCGCCGTTTCGGGATTGCGCGAATTTCTGGCGCAGTTGCAGGTTTCGGTGCCGGTATCGAAGCTGGCGAAGTGGAAGACGACGTTCCAGCTGGTATCGCTCGGCGCGCTCATCCTCGGCGGCGCGTTGCCGGGGTATCCGTGGGTCGGGCAGGTCGGATTGGTAACGCTCTGGGCAGCGGCGGCGCTGACCGTGGTGACGGGCTGGGATTACCTGCGCGTCGGCCTCAAGCATATGGACTGAGTCGTGACGATCGAGATGTTGTATTTCGCCTGGGTGCGCGAACGGATCGGGCAGGCGGCGGAAACGGTTTCGCCGCCGACCGACGTGACGACCGTCAGAGCGCTGATCGATTGGCTCGCGGCGCAAAGCACGGTCCATGCCGCCGCGTTCGAGAATCGCGATCGGTTGCGCGCGGCTGTTGATCAGCTGTTCGTCCCGTTGGATGCGCCGCTCGGGTCGGCCCGGGAGGTCGCTATCTTCCCGCCGGTGACCGGCGGATGATCGCAGTCACGGTCAGTACGGCGGTGATCGACCAGGGCGCCGAATTCGAAGCCATCGCAGCAACCGGCGCTGGAGGTATCGCCACCTTCGTCGGGCTGGTACGCAGCGACGATGGCGTGGCGATCCTGTCGCTGGAACATTATCCGGGCGCTACCGAGGCAGCGCTCATCACGCTGTGCGAACAAGCTGCCGCCCGGTGGGACCTGATCGGCGTGCGCGTGACGCACCGCGTGGGCGATATGCGACCCGGGGAGATCGTCGTCTTCGTGGGCACGGCCGCGCGGCATCGCGGTGCGGCGCTGGAAGCATGTGCATTCCTCATCGATCGTCTGAAGACCGAAGCGCCATTCTGGAAGAAGGAGACGCGCGGCGACGAGACCAGCTGGGTCGAACCGCGCGACAGCGACGATGCCGCCGCCGCGCGGTGGAAGGGTTAGTTCAGCTTCGGCAACACTACGCCGTTGACGACATGGACGACACCGTTCGACTGGCGCACGTCAGGGGTCTCGACATAGCTCTTGTTGCCGTTGACGTCGGTCAACTGCACCGCGCCATTGGTGATCTCGACCGTCAGCGGCTCGCCCTCGACCGTCGTCAGAACGGCCTTGCCGCCACCGGCGGTCGCCTTCTGCTGCAGGTCTGCCAGCGTGATCGTGCCGGGAACGACATGGTAGGTCAGGACCTTGGCGAGGGTCGCCTTGTTCGCCGGCTTCATCAGCGTGTCGACCGTGCCGGGCGCGAGGCGCGTGAACGCATCATTCGTCGGCGCGAAAACGGTGAACGGGCCCGGGCCGGACAGCGTCGTCGCAAGGCCCGCTGCCTTCACGGCGGCAACCAGCGTGCTCAGGTTGGGGGCTGCGGATGCGTTGACGGCAATCGTCTTGGTCGCATCCATGGCGGCCCCGCCGACGGTCGGATTGGTCGTCGCGGCGGCGGAAGGCGCACCGGCCATCGGTGCTGTTTGCGCCGGCGTGGCTGGCGCCGTCTGCGCGGTTGCGGCAGCGCCGATCGCGAGCGTGCTGGCCATTGCAGCCATGGTGAACGTGGTCTTGAAAGTCATGAGGCTCTCCAGTGAAACAGTCGCGGCCTCGGAAGGCTGCGCCCCCTAACTACGGTTGAGGTCCGAAATGGTTTCGTCACGCCGCCTCGGCGAGCGCAGTCGCGAGCAACTGGAAGTCCTTCTCGCGCGGGGATCCGCGGCGCCAGACCAGC
Organism: Sphingomonas sp. TREG-RG-20F-R18-01; assembly: GCF_022662475.1. Classification (GTDB taxonomy): domain Bacteria; phylum Pseudomonadota; class Alphaproteobacteria; order Sphingomonadales; family Sphingomonadaceae; genus Sphingomonas. The sequence continues at coordinate 648,322 of NZ_JAKNQQ010000001.1, read as the reverse complement.
GCTATCCGACGCGAAGGACTGGCCGCATCGAGCGGTCGCGCGATGAGACCGGTGTGTTCCAGGATCCCGGCCTTGAGCGCCATTTCCGGCAACATCGTAAGACCTAGCCCATTATCAATCATTTGTACGATGGTGTGGAGCGACGTCCCGAGCATCGTCGCCTCGGCGCGGAGCTCCGGTCGGGCGCAAGCCGACAAGGCGTGGTCCTTCAGACAATGCCCGTCCTCGAGCAACAGCAGGCGCGTCTCGTCAATTTCGCCGGCTGGCATCGCCAGGGTCGCGTCCCCCATCTCGTCAGGAGCCCCCGCGACGAACAGGCGGTCCTCGAACAGCACCTGCGAGTCGACTTCGCCGCAGGCGAAGGGGAGCGCCAGCAGGACGCAATCCGCCCGTCCGTGATGCAGTCCTTCGCAAGCCGCCCCGCTCGGTTCCTCGCGCAGGAACAGCTTCAGGTCCGGATAGTCGCGACGCAACCGGGGAAGGATACGCGGCAGCATGAATGGTGCGATCGTCGGGATGACACTCATCCGCATCTCGCCCGAGAGAGGCCGGCCCGCCGCGCGCGCCATGTCACCGAGCTCGTCGGCTTCTCGCAGAACGCGGCGCGCCTTTTCGGCGATCCGTTCCCCGAGCGGGGTGAAACGGACGACGCGACGTGTGCGTTCGACCAGCGTTACACCGATCAGCGTTTCCAGCTCGCGCAGGCCGGCAGACAGGGTGGACTGCGTGACGAAACACGACTCGGCGGCACGGCCGAAGTGACCATGGTCTTGCAGCGCCACAAGGTATTGCAATTGCTTCAAAGTCGGAAGGTACGTCGCCACTCATTGCTCCAATCGATCACGCGACGGTAAATAACCACTTGGATCGATAAGACTAGGGCCTATATGGGCCTTTCCAACGAGACGGCGCCCCAAGCGCCGCGAAACGAGGATGTCGACGAGAGGCCCCCATTCCAACCAGGAGGCCACCATCATGTTGACCATCGGCGACAAGCTCCCCGACTTCACCGTTCCCGTCCAGCAGGGCACCAGCGCGCTTCCGGCCGGCGAGACGCTCAGCCAGGATGCGTTCCCGGGCAAGTGGAAGGTCCTGTTCTACTGGCCGAAGGACTTCACCTTCGTGTGCCCGACCGAGATCGTCGGCTATGCCGGCCTGAAGGGCGACTTCGAGGATCGCGACGCGGTTCTCATCGGCGCATCGACCGACACCGCGCATGTCCACCTCGCGTGGCGCAAGTCGGACCCCGATCTGGCGGCGGCGGACTTCCCGTGGCTTGCGGATAACGGCGGCGTGCTCGCATCGCAGCTCGGCATTCTCGACAAGAACGAGCATGTCGCGTTCCGCGCGACCTTCATCATCGATCCGGACAACGTCATCCAGGCGGTCCAGGTCAACGGCCTCAACGTCGGCCGCAACCCCGCCGAGACGCTCCGCGTGCTCGACGCGCTGCAGACCGACGAGCTGTGCCCGTGCAACTGGAACAAGGGCGACGACGTCCTCCAGCTCGCGGCATAATCCCTGACGGGCGCGGCCGAATGGTCGCGCCCATTCTCCCGTCACCCCGGCGAAGGCCGGGGCCGTCAGGTTGGTCGCGTAACGGCTGTCGCGAAACCCAACCTGGCGGCCCCCTCCTGCGCCGGGGTGACGTGTCTCTGAAAAGGAAACCCCATGTCCCTCAAGGAATTCGCCGGGACGCTCCCGGATTTTGCCAAGGATATCCGCCTCAACGTCGGCTCGCTCCTCAACGAGGCGCATCTGCCCGACCAGCAGAAGTTCGGCCTGTTCCTGTCGTGCGCGCACGCGACGGGCTACAAGCCGCTGGTCGATGCCGCCGAAGCCGAAGTCGCGGGCAAGCTGACCCCGGAGGCGGCGAACGCCTCGCGCGCAGCGGCGGCGGTGATGGCGATGAACAACGTCTATTATCGCTTCACGCATCTTGCCGGGAACGCCGAATATCAGAACATGCCCGCCAAACTGCGGATGAACGTGATTGGCCAGCCGGGGATCGACAAGGTCGATTTCGAGCTGTTCAGCCTCGCGGTCAGCGCGATCAACGGTTGCGGCATGTGCATCGATTCGCACGAGCAGATCCTGAAGAAAGCCGGCGCCACCGCCGAGGCGATCCAGACCGCGGTCCGGATCGGCGCGGTGATGAAGGCGGTCGCCACGGTCCACGCCGCGATCAACTGAGCCTCCCGTCCGTCATGCCTGAGGAGGCGGGGATCCATACTGGCTGCCGTCACCGCCTCTAGCTGACCGGCCAGACAATGGATTCCCGCTTTCGCGGGCGTTCTGCAAAACCGCCCGTCATCCGGAACTCGTTTCAGGATCCAGCCCTTTGCGAGTCCGGACTATGCGTGTTGCGCGGTGGATGCTGAAACAAGTTCAGCATGACGGTCGTCAGGCGAGCGCCGCCCACACCGAATAGGCGCTCGTGGCGGTTAGCAACCCGCCGATCAGCCCCATCAGCGGCCGCGCGGGGACGCGCTTGGCCAGCACCGCGCCGAACGGCGCCGCCGCGACTCCCCCGATCAGGATCCCGATCGCTTGCAGCGTGAAGGCCGAAAAGCCGATCGTGACCAGGAACGTCGCGGAGATCGTCGTCGTCAGGAAGAATTCCGAGGTATTGACGGTCCCGATCGTCTTGCGTGGCTGCGCACCCTGCACCAGCAGGTTCGACGTCACCACCGGTCCCCAGCCACCGCCGCCCGCCGCATCGAGGAACCCGCCGATCAGCCCCAGCGGTTCGACGATCCGCGGCTCGCGCGGTTCGACCGTCCCGCGCCAGGCGCGGTACAGCAGGTACAGCCCGATCGCGGCGAGATAGGCCATGACGAACGGCTTGGCGACATCGGCATCGAGGGTGCTCAACACATACGCCCCCAGCACGCCCCCGATCATGCCGGGAATGACCAGCCGGCCGAACAGTTTCCAGTCGACATTGCGCTGCAGGACATGGCTGATCCCGGACGCGGCGGTGGTGAAACTTTCGACCGCGTGGACGGTCGCGGACGCCAGCCGCGGTGGCATGCCGAGGAACACGACCAGCGCGGTATTGGTGATCACGCCAAACGCCATGCCGAGCGCGCCGTCGATCATCTGCGCGGCGAAACCCACTGCGATGAACGGCAGGATCGTCCAAAAGATCGTGCTCCAGTCGAGCGCGGCAAGATCGGGCATGAGCGTGTCTTCTCCGGCAATATCCTGACGTTATCGCCGGAAACTCAATATCCTACAAGCTTGCTAGGGTATGCATATCCCCGGCTCGTTCGGCGGCGGTCCTTTAATTCCCCCGTGTGAACGCCTAGATAGCGCGACGATATAAGGGGAATACGCAGATGATGGGACGGCTGGTCGCCTATCTGGATTCGATCAAGGCGCGCGACCCGTCGCCCCGTTCGCGGTGGGAGATCCTCACCTATCCAGGCGTATGGGCGCTCGCCTATCATCGCATCGCGCACCGTCTGTTCGGGGCGCGGCTGTTCTTCCTGGCGCGCGCGGTCAACCACATGAGCCGCTTCCTGACCGCGATCGACATCCATCCGGGCGCCAAGATCGGGCGCAATTTCTTCATCGACCATGGCTTCGTCGTGATCGGCGAGACGGCCGAGATCGGCGACAACGTCACGATCTACCAGTGCGTCACGCTCGGCGGGACCAACCCGGATAATGGGGTTCCCGGCAAGCGGCATCCCACGCTGCTCGACGGCGTGATCGTCGGATCGGGCGCGCAGGTGCTCGGGCCGATCACGGTCGGGCAGGGCGCGCGCGTCGGCGCGAATGCGGTGGTGACGCGCGACGTGCCGCAGGGCGCCACGATGGTCGGCATTCCGGCGCGGGCGACGATGGTTGAGGGCGGCAAGCAACCCGCGCAGTTTCTCGCCTACGGCACGCCATGCACAGATGCGTTCGACCCGCAGACGCAGAAGGTCGAATTGCTGCGCTGTGAACTGGAAACGATGCGCAAGCGGCTCGACGCGCTGCTTGCCGATCAGGACATCCGCGACCGCGCCTGATGGGGACGGTTACGCCTTTTCCGGTCGTTCGTGGCAAGCCGACTCAAGTCGGGTTCGAACGGCTCGAACTCAACCGCATCCTCGACCTGTACGGGCGGATGGTCGCGGCGGGGATCTGGCGCGATTATGCGGTGGAGTTCGGACAGGACGTCGCGGTGTTCGCTGCGTTCCGGCGCTCGGCCGAGCGGCCCGAGGTGCGGATCGAGAAGCGCCCGGAGCTGCGCAACCGGCAGGGAATGTGGGCGCTCGTCAACGAACAGGGCGTCGTGCTCAAGCGCGGGCATGAGCTTGGTCCGGTGCTGGCACCGGTCGAGCGGCGTTTGATGAAGGTGGTCGAGGACTGACGCGGGCGTTGTGTAAGCCCTTCGACTTCGCTCAGGGCGAACGGGGGAGGGGCTGCCTACCACCACATTCCGTTCGGACCGAGCGAAGTCGAAGCGGGCGCCTGACGCCAGCTTCGACCCCAAGGCGAATCAGCCGCCCTGCAACTTCTTCAGAATGCTCATCGACTGTTCCGCGCCGTTCTGCGGCGTCAGTTCGCCGGTGCGATCGGTAATCTCGGCCCAGTGCGCCGCGATGCCTTCAGGCGACAGATCGTCCCCGGTCAGCAGCTTGCCCTGCGTGAGCGTCACGTACGCCGCCTGGAACACGCCCGCGCCAGCGCCGACGATCATGTTGGTCGGCGCCTCTTCCGACACCAGATACAACGCGGCGGGTGCGACCTTCTCGGGTGCGAAGGCGGCGAACGCCTCGGCGGGGAACAGGTCCTCGGTCATCCGCGTGCCCGCGGTCGGCGCGATCGTGTTGACCTTGATGTTGTTCTTCGCCCCCTCGATCGCGAGCGTCTTGGTCAGCCCGGCAAGTCCGAGCTTGGCCGCGCCGTAATTCGCCTGGCCGAAATTGCCATACAGCCCGGTCGACGACGCAGTCATCAGGAGGCGCCCGTAATTCTGCGCGCGCATCGTGTCCCACACCGCCTTGGTGACGTTGGCCGATCCGTTGAGGTGGACGTCAATCACGAACTTGAAATCGGCGGGCTCCATCTTGGCGAAGCTCTTGTCGCGCAGGACGCCCGCATTGTTGATGACGATATGGACGCCGCCCCAGGCTTCCTTGGCCTTGGCGACCATCTCGACCATCTGCTCATATTCGGTGACGCTGCCGCCGTTCGACATCGCGGTACCGCCGGCTGCCTCGATCTCCTCGACGACCTTCAGCGCGGCGTCGCTGTGCCCGGTACCGTCGCGCGAGCCACCGAGATCATTGACCACGACCTTCGCGCCCCGCTTCGCGAGTTCGAGCGCATAGGCGCGACCCAGGCCGCCGCCGGCGCCGGTGACGATCGCGATCTTATCATCGAAACGGATGGACATGGGGGAGCTCCTCTACTGTGGTTCGAGCGCGTCCTAGGCGTTTGCACGGGGCGTGCAAGAGCACGAAGCGCCCCGGTTCCGGTCGATGCGGCCCGACCCGCGTCCACAAAAATGCCGACGTAGCGACTTTCCGCTACGTCGGCCTTTGTTAGCTAGAGGCGGCGGCGCCAACGCGCCGCCGACGCTATTATTTGTGCTTGCGACGCATCGTGTGCTTGCGCGCGCCGCCGTTACCGCGCTTGTCGATGCACTGGTCCTTCACGGTGCTCGAGCAGGCCGGATAGTCTGCGGTTGCCGGCATCGGTGCTGCGGCGGCGGGAGCTGCCATCGGCGGCTGGCCACCGGCGGGTGCCATGGCCGGGCCACCGGCTGGGGCGCCCATCGCCGGATCGGCTGCCGGCGCTGCGGGCGCGGGCTGCTGCATCGCCGGGTCGCCGGCGGGCTGAGCCGGAGCCGGCTGCTGCATCGACGTGTCGGGGGTTGCGGGAGCGGTCTGCGCGAGGGCAGGCATGGAAACTGCAGCGGCGAGTGCCGCGAACATCATGATCTTCATATAGGATCTCCTACGAACGGGCAGCATTGTGTGCTGCACGGGCGGATGAACGCGCGTGTAGCGGCATGGCTCCCAAAATTCTTACGCTCCCGAATCGAGTGCGTAGCCCGCCGAGCGAACGGTGCGAATGATATCGGGACGATCGCCGCGGTTGATCGCCTTGCGCAGTCGGCGGATATGGACGTCGACCGTGCGGCTTTCGATGTCGCTGTCATGCCCCCACACCGCATCCAGCAGCCGCTCGCGCGAGAAGACCCAGCCGGGATGCTCGAGGAAGTGCTTCAGCAGGCGGAACTCCGTCGGCCCGAGCGGGATGACTTCGCCCGAACGCCGGACCTTGTGGCCGACCGTGTCCATCTCGATGTCCGAATAGGTCAGCTGCTCGCCCGCCAGCGCGGGGCGCACGCGCCGCAGCACCGCGCCGACCCGCGCGACGAGTTCGCGCGGCGAGAAGGGCTTGGTGACATAATCGTCCGCGCCGGTCTCGAGCCCGCGCACGCGATCCTCCTCCTCGCCGCGCGCGGTGAGCATGATGATGGGGACGTTCGCGGTCTCCGGCATGCGGCGCAGGCGGCGGCATACCTCGATCCCCGACAGGCCCTCGACCATCCAGTCGAGCAGGACGATGTCGGGCGTATTCTCCTTGGCGAGCAGCAAGGCTTCCTCGCCATCGGGCGTCTGCGCGATCTCGAAATCCTCGCGCTTGAAGTGCCACACCAGCAACTCGGCCAATGCCGCGTCGTCTTCCACCAGCAACATTTTAGCACGAGCCATGGCGATCACTCCTTCAAGCGGTCGGCGTTAAATGGGACATTGGTCCACGGTCGCGTTCGACCATGTGCGTGCCGGTCGCCGCAAAATACACCATTTCGGCAACGTTCGTCGCGTGATCGCCGACCCGTTCGAGGTTCTTGGCAATGAACAGCAATTGCGCGACCTGACCGATCGTCTTGGGGTTTTCCATCATGTGCGTGACGAGCACGCGGAACAGGCTGTTGTAGAAATCGTCGACCTGCCGGTCACGCGCGCAGACCTCGACCGCGGCGGCGGCATCGCGCGCGGCGAAGGCGTCGAGCGCGTCGTGGACCATCTGCACCGCGAGCACGGACATGGCGGGGAGGACCGACAGTGGCTCGATCTCGCCGTGGCTTTCGATCGTGGGAACCCGCTTGGCGATGTTCTTGGCATAATCGCCGATCCGCTCGACCACGCCCGCGATCTTGAGCGCGGCGACGACTTCGCGCAGATCGTCCGCGAGCGGCGCGCGCAGCGCGATGATCCGCACCGCGAGCTGCTCGACCTCGATCTCGAGCGCGTCGATGCGCTTGTCGCCGTCGATGATCGCGCGCGCGCCTTCCAGGTCGTGCAGGCGCAGCGCTTCCATCGCGGCGCCGATCGCCTGTTCGGCAAGGCCGCCCATCTGCGCGATCAGGCCGCGCAACTGGCCGATTTCAGCGTCGAAGGCTTTGATCGTATGTTCGTTGGTGGGCATGGCGTCCTGTCTCAGCCGTAGCGGCCGGTGATGTAATCCTTGGTGCGTTCCTGCCGCGGATTGGTGAAGATGTCCGAGGTCGCGCCATATTCGACGAGCGTCCCGAGATGGAAGAACGCGGTCCGCTGCGACACGCGCGCGGCCTGCTGCATGTTGTGCGTGACGATCACGATCGCGTAGCGGCCGTTGAGTTCGTGGATCAACTCCTCGATCTTGGCGGTGGCGATCGGGTCGAGCGCGGAGCACGGTTCGTCCATCAGGATCACCTCGGGGTCGACTGCGATCGCGCGCGCGATGCACAACCGCTGCTGCTGGCCGCCCGACAAGGCGGTGCCGCTGTCGCTCAGCCGATCCTTGACCTCGTCCCACAGGCCGGCCCGACGGAGCGATTGTTCGACGATCTCCGCCAATTGGGCCTTGTTGGCAGCGAGGCCGTGGATGCGCGGGCCATAAGCGACGTTCTCGAAAATCGTCTTCGGAAAAGGGTTCGGTTTCTGGAAGACCATGCCGACCCGCGCGCGCAGCTGTACCACGTCCATCGCGGGGTCATAGATGTCCTCGCCATCCAGCGTGATGTCGCCCTCGACCCGCGCGCTGGGGATCGTGTCGTTCATCCGGTTGAGCGTGCGCAGGAAGGTCGATTTGCCGCAGCCGGACGGACCGATCAGCGACGTGACGTAGCGCTGGTCGAAATTGAGCGACACATCGTCGATCGCTTTCTTGGCTCCGTAATAGACGCTGACCCGTTTTGCGCAGATCTTGTGTTGGTTTGGAATGCTCACCAGCGGGTCTCGAATTTGTTGCGGAGGTAGATGGCGAAGCCGTTCATCGCGAGCAGGAAGACGAGCAGCACGATGATCGCCGCGCTGGTCTTCTCGACGAAGCCACGGTCGATCTGGTCGGACCACAGGAAGATCTGGACCGGCAGCACGGTCGACGGATCGGTCAGCCGGGCGGGCGGCGCGGAGATGAACGCGCGCATCCCGATCATCAGCAACGGCGCGGTCTCGCCGAGCGCGCGCGCCATGCCGATGATCGTGCCGGTCAGGATGCCGGGCAGCGCGAGCGGCAGCACGTGGTGGAACACGACCTGCACCGGGCTCGCGCCGACGCCGAACGCGGCATCGCGGATCGACGGGGGCACGCCCTTGATCGCATTGCGCCCGGCGATGACGATGACGGGCATCGTCATCAGCGCGAGCGTCAGCCCGCCGACGATCGTCGCCGAGCGCGGCAGGCCGAACGTGCCGAGGAACACCGCGAGACCGAGCAGCCCGAAGATGATCGAGGGCACCGCCGCGAGATTGTTGATCGAGACCTCGATCAGGTCGGTCCAGCGGTTCCGCGGCGCATATTCCTCGAGATACAGCGCGGACAGGACACCGACCGGGAAGGCGATCAGCAGCGTCACGATCATCGTGAAGATGGACCCCTTGAGCGCGCCCCATATCCCGGCGCGGGTCGGGTCGTTCGAATCCGAAGCGGTCAGGAAGGGAAGGTTGAACCCGGTCGAGATCGCGTGCTGCGCCTTTAGATGGGCAACGGTAGCCTCGTCGGCGGGCGCGCCTTCGCGTTTGGCGGCGATGTCGATCGGGTCGCTTGCAGGGACCCAGACGATGCTGCGGCCCCCGAGTATCGCCGGATCACGCTTGATCGCGGCGCGCACCGACAGCCATGCGCCGTCCGACAACATCTTGGGCCCGTCCTTGCCGAACGCAGCGGTCGCGGCGGCGGCGGTGACACCCTCGACCCCGGCGCTGGCAAGCGCGAGATCGGCGCCTGGGCCCTTCAGATGCGCCGGATCAAGCGCGAGGCCAGCCTGTGGGAAGTCGATCGGCAAGGCAATCTGCGTCTGCAGGAACCCGCTCGCACCGTTATAGACCATGGTCACGAGCAGCACCGCAAGGAACCCCGCCGACAGCACGACCGCGGCAAGCCCCAGCAACCGGAAGCGGCGCTCGGCGGCGTAGCGCTGGCGGATCCGGCGCTGCATCGATTGCGTCCGCCAGTCGGTGGGCGCGCGCTCCGGTGGCTCGGCGGGGCCGACCGGTACCTGGGCGACGAGGGTTTCACTCATAAGCTTCACGGTACCGTTTGACGACCGTCAGGGCGACAATGTTGAGCAACAGGGTGATGACGAACAGCGTTAGCCCGAGCGCGAAGGCGGCCAGCGTCTTCGGGCTATCGAACTCGGCCTCGCCGGTCAGCAGGTCGACGATCTGCTTGGTGACGGTGGTCGCGCTGGCGAACGGGTTGAGCGTCAGCGTGGCCACGCCCGAGGCGGCCATGACCACGATCATCGTCTCGCCGATCGCGCGCGACACTGCGAGCAGCACGCCGCCGACGACGCCCGGAAGGGCTGCGGGCAGCAACACGCGGCGGATCGTCTCGGAGGATGTCGCGCCCATTGCAAGGCTGCCGTCGCGCATCGCTCCCGGGACCGCGGCGAGCGAATCGTCTGCCATCGACGAGACGAACGGGATGATCATCACCCCCATCACCAGTCCCGCAGCGAGCGCGCTTTCGGAACTCGCCCAGGTAATCCCGATCGACACTGCGAAGTCGCGGACCGCCGGCGCCACCGTGAGCGCGGCGAAATACCCGTAGACGACGGTCGGCACGCCGGCGAGCACCTCGAGGATCGGTTTCATCCAGCGACGCGCCGAGGCAGACGCATATTGCGTGAGATAGACCGCGCTCATCAGGCCGAACGGGATCGCCACGACCATCGCGATGACCGCGCCGATCAGGAACGTCCCCCAGAACAGCGGGACCGCGCCGAGCGTCGCGCCCGGGTCGGCCGGGTCGATTACCTGCGGGCTCCAATGCGTGCCGAACAGGAAATCGGTGATCGGCACGACTTCGAAGAAGCGCCACGATTCGAACAGCAGGGACGCGACGATCCCCATGGTCGTCAGGATCGCGATGAGCGATGCGCATAACAGCGCGCCCATCACGACGAACTCGATCTTGGTCCGCGCCCGAAAATCGGGGCGGACGCGGGTGAAGGCGAAGCCACCGGTGGCAAAGGCGAGCAACAGGGCGACCGCGGTGCCGATCCAGTCGATCCGCGTCTGCGCGGTCGCATAGGCAGGCGCGAGCTTCTGCGACAATGGGTTGAACGCGCCGAAACTGCGGCCCGCGGCAAGGCTGCGCGCCTCCGACAGGATCGCTGCCCGGTCGAACCCGGGCGCCGGCAATCGCGCCGCGGCAGGGTCGTGGAGCACGCTGTTGGTGACGAGCGCGGGCGAGGTTGCCGCCCACACAGCCAGAAACAATGCCGCGGGCACGATCGTGCACAGCGCGACATAACCGCCGAAGTGCGAGGGCAGGGAACTGAACCGCGCGGTGCTGCCACGCCGGAAGGCGACGGCGCGCATCCGCGCCGTCAGCCAGCCGATCAGCCCAAGCCCGGCAATCACCAGGAAAAGCGCAAAGAAGGACACTAGGTCAGGCTCGTTTTAAGGCAGGAGGAACGGGTCAGAGCAGCTTCGACGGATTGAGCAGCGTCTCGTTCTTGACGATCTCCGCGCTCCGCTTGCGCACGTCCTCCGGTGCTGCGATCAGCCCCTTGGCGACGAGCGGGCCGTTCGGATCCCACGACTTGACGTAGAGCGCGAGGAATTCGCGCAGGCCCTTGATCGCGGTCAGGTGCGCAGCCTTCACGTAAAGGAACAGCGGCCGCGATCCCGGATAGGCCCCGCGCGCGATCGTCTCATAGGTCGGCTCGACGCCGTTGATCGGCACGCCGTTCAGCTTGTCCTTGTTCTGCTCGAGATAGGAATAGCCAAAGATGCCGACCGCATTCGGGTTGGACTGGAGCTTCTGGACGATCAGATTGTCGTTCTCGCCCGCATCGACATAAGCGCCGTCCTCGCGGATCGCGGTGCAGCCCTTGGCGTAGGCGGCGTGATCCTTGTCCTTGATGTCGGCCATCTTGGGGTTGATCGCATCGCAACCGCGCGCGAGGATCAGCTCGGCCAGTGCATCACGGGTGCCGCTGGTCGACGGCGGGCCATAGACCTGGATCGGCACCGCCGGCAGCGCCGGATTGACGTCCTTCCATGTCTTGGCGGTGTTGGGCTGGCCATTCGGCGTCGCGGCGAGCGCGCGGTACAGGTCGACCGCGGTCAGCTGGAGTTTAGGGCCGCTCTTGGATTCGGCGAAGGCAATGCCATCGAGACCGATCTGGACCTCGATGATCCGGGATACGCCGTTGTCGACGCACGTCTTGTACTCGCTCGCCTTGATCCGGCGCGAGGCGTCCTCGATGTCGGGATGCGCGGCGCCGATGCCAGCGCAGAACAGCTTCATCCCGCCGCCGGTGCCGGTCGATTCGATCGCCGGAGCCTTGGTGCCCGGCGTGCTGTTGACGAGCTGCTCGGCCACCATCGTGGTAAAGGGAAATACGGTAGAGGAGCCAACCACGGTGATATGGTCGCGCGACCCGGCGCCACCGCCGTTGGCCTGATCCTGGCATGCCGCCAATGTCACGGCCGCAGATGCGGCAACCAGCGTGCCCAAGGCCTTGACGACTTTCGCGTTTTTCCGGTTCATGGAATCTCCCCTTGGGCCGTGGACTCGGATGTCAAAGCTGTGGCCCCCGGAGTCGCTTACCATCCTCACCCACGTGCCTCTGTGACGTTGTCGTTACCGTTTGATGACACTGTCCGGGGAAATCGCGCGTCAGGACAAGGGCGGGGTGGCCTTGTCGTGCGGCGGCAGCATCAGCGTGACGGTGGTACCCTTGCCCACCGTACTGGCAACGTCGAAGCGGCCACGATGGCGTTCGACGATGTGTTTGACGATCGCCAGGCCGAGGCCGGTTCCGCCTGCCGCGCGGCTGCGGCCCGGGTCTACGCGGTAGAAGCGCTCGGTCAGGCGGGGGATATGCTCGGGGGCGATACCCTCGCCCTCGTCGGCCACGCTGATCCGTACCATACCCACGCGATCGCGCCAGAGCTTGACCGTCACCGGCGTGCCGACCCGGCCATATTTCATCGCATTGCCGATGAGGTTGTGCAGCACCTGGCTGAGCTGGGCGCGATCCCCCGCGACCGTAGGAACGCCGAGGTCGAGATCGGTGACGATATCGTTGCTGCGGACGTTCTGGGCGTCCAGCAATTCCGAGCGCACCTCGCCAACCAGTTCGCTGAGATCGACCGCCCGGTCGGGAAGGCGATACTTTTCCGCTTCGATCCGGCTGAGCGAAATCAGGTCCTCGACCAGCCGTTGCATCCGCCGCGCCTCGTCGAACATGATTTTCAGAAAACGGCCGCGGACCTGGGCATCTTCGCCCGCCTTGTCGTCGCCGAGCGTCTCGATATAGCCGAGGATCGACGCAAGCGGGGTACGCAATTCGTGGCTGGCGTTGGCGACGAAGTCGACCCGCATCCGCTCGGCCGCATGATTGCCGGTGCGGTCGATCAGGTGAACGACGCGTTGGCCGCTCGCCGTACTGCCGACATGCATTTCCCAATGCTGATCCAGTGCCCCGAGCCCGACCAGGTTTGTCGGGCCTTGCGGCATGCCCGCGATCGGACTGGCGAGGCGTTCGGCGGCGCCGGGATGTCGGATCGCGATCCGCACGTCTTCTCCGACGATATGCTTGCCGAGCAGGCCGAGCGCCGCCGTATTGGCATGGGCCACGCGGCCTTCAGAGACGATCAGCACGGGACCGACGATGGCTTCGATCACTTCCTGCAGATTTGGTTCGGGGGCAGGGGCAGCCACTTCGACCGGGCGCGGCGTCTCGATCGGCTGATCGCCGGTCCCGGTTGCGGTGAGCGCGGCCGCGACCCCCCCGACCAGCGCGATGATCGCGGCCTGGAGGTTCCATTCGAGCAAGAAGACCGCGATCGCCGCGATGACGACGAGCCCGATGGCGATGACCGTGCGAGATCCGAACCCTTGCAACATGGTCGCCGCCTTAGCCGGTGTTCGCGACGCGCGGAAGCCGACACTGTGCCGGGACGAGACGCCAATGCCGCTTGATGCAGCCCCCGCGCTTGCCAGTGAATCGCGAATGTGAAAGGGCGATGATCATGAACGACGATACCCCCGATGTCCCGGCGGCCACGCGGCGGCGCGCGCTGATGCTTGGTGCGGTGTCAGCGGCGGCAGTGGTTTCGATCCGCCCCGCGCTCGCCGCAACGGTGGCGTCGATCTCGACCTGCGAGATTCCGGTGCCGGACGCCGGGCGGGCTGGAAGCTATATCGCGGCCGACGGCAGTACCGTACCGGCCGGAACACAGGGGGCATTCGCGCCACCGGGCCGCCCGTTCAAGGGTGAGGACGTTCGTACGGCGCTTGCCGGGGGGCAGTTGCCAGGCACCAATTCCAGCCAGAGTCGCGCCTACACCAACTATATCCGGCGTCTGCAATCGGGGACGAGCGGCTTTACCTGCTTTGCGTCGTTGCAGATGCCGCGCGGCTGAGCCGCGTGAAGGAACCGGCCGAGCATCTCCTGTATCGTATGGCGCGGCCCGAGGCGCTTCGCATCGTCCAGCTGGATAGTTTTGCTGCGGTCTATCACCGTACGTCGGGCATCACGCACCTGCTTACCTCACCCGCGCCCGAACTCCTCGCCGCGCTGGGCGAGGCCGGGCTTACCGTGTCCGGATTGCATGCCAAGCTGCAGGGGCAATATGCGCTGGCGCAGGCGGATGCGGACGCGCTAGCGGCGCGGCTCGCCGAACTGGTCGCCTGCGGGCTGGTCGCCTGCGAACCGACGCGCTGAGCATGCGCCACGTCCTTTCCGTCCGCGTCGGGCCCGTCGGGTTTCGCATCGGGTCCGACTGGCGTGCGCCGATCGCTCAGCTCGAGCATATCTATGCCGGCTATCCCGCCCCGCACGGCGGCGTGGTCGACTTTTCGGTTCGGCTGTTCGCGGCCCGGCCGTGGCGGCGTTTCCTGCGCCCGGCCGTGATGATCGGCGGGGACTACGTCCTGCCGGAAGCAGCGCCGCTGCCCTTGGCGCAAGGCCTGCTGGCGGCGGAGATGGGGATGAACCTCCAGATGGCGCTCGGGCAACGGCGGTATCTGCTGCTGCATGCCGCGGTCGTCGAGCGCGAGGGGCGCGCGATCCTGCTGACGGGGGTTTCGGGATCTGGAAAGTCGACGCTTGCGGCGCTGCTGTCGCTGCGAGGGTGGCGACTGATGGCGGACGAGTTTGCGCTGATCGATCCCGCGACCGGGATGGTCCATGCGTTTCCCCGGCCGATCAGCCTGAAGAACGCCGGGATCGCCGCGCTTTCCGCTGAAGTTCCGGCGCGGCGGCTCGGGCCGTTGCTGACCAATACGCCGAAGGGCTCGATCCGCCATCTGGTTGCTGACGCGGCGACCATCGCCGCGATGGACCGACCCGCGCGCCCGGTCGCCATCTTCTTCCCGAGCTTCGGCTTTTCACGCGCGGAGCGGGACGTGGCGCCAAGCGAAGTGTTCGTCCGATTGACCCAGGCCTCGACCAACTATGTCGCGCTGGGAGAGCGCGGGTTCGATGCCCTTACGGCGCTGGTCAAGGCGTTGCCCGCGCGTGCCATCGATTACCCCCACACCGAGTGCGCCGTCGAACAGGTGGAGGCGGCGTGGGCCGCGCTATGAACGGCTGGCTGCTCGCGCGCGTCCTGCGGGACCCCGACTGTGTTGCGTGCTTCGACGCAGAGGACTGGAACGCGGTAATCGCGATCGCGCGCGCCGAACAGATGATCGGTACGCTGTCGTTTCGATTGGAAGGGGTCGCCGTTCCGGCCCAGGTCGCGCGAATCCTCGACGATGCGCGGACGTCCGCCGTCCAGGGGCAGATCGTCGCCCTGTGGGAAGCCGAAGCGGCACGGCGGGTGTTGGCGCTGGTCGGGGAGCGGCTGGTGCTGCTCAAGGGTACGGCCTTCGCGGCCGCCGGGATGCGCGCCGGGATCGGACGGTCGATTGGCGATCTGGACATATTGGTGCCGCGCGACCGCATCGCCGTGGTCGAGGCGGCCTTGCTCGCGGCCGGATGGGAATGGGTCAAGCCGGACCCCTATGACCATGCCTATTATCGGCAGTGGATGCACGAGTTGCCGCCCCTGATCCACCGCGAGCGCGATCGAATGATCGACGTGCACCACACGATCCTCCCTACGACGGCACGGATCAAACCGGATCCGGCGGCATTGCTTGCGGATGCGGTCGAGCTAGCTCCGGGCATCTCTGGTTTGTGTCCCAACGACATGCTCGTCCATGCGGCGGCGCATCTGTTTGCCGATGGGGATTTGGCGGGTGGGATGCGCAATCTCTGGGACGTGCAGTGCCTGGTGGGCCAGTTCGGCACACATGGGTTGGCGGCCAGAGCGTCCCATCATGGGCTTAGCCGCGAAGTCGCGCGGGCGTTACGATTGGCCGAAGCCTTGTATGGCGATGCCAAGCGGGTGACCCTGATCGACCGGCTGTATTTGTTCCGCATCACCGCGCGGGACGGTTGGGGCCGCCCCGGCCGTCCGGTGACCCGCATGGCGTTCTATGTCCGGTCGCACTGGCTGCGGATGCCGCCCGGCCTGCTCGCGCGCCATCTGTGGACTAAATGGCGCAAGGGCGGCACCGGGCCGGGGTCAGGCTGAGAGCTGCTCCAGCGTCGGGATCAATTGATCGAAGGAGTCGATTACCGCGTCGGCGCCCATTTGCTCGACCGGTTCCAGCAGAAAGCCGAAGCTGACGGCGATACCCGGAATTTCGGCATTTTGCGCGGCCATGATGTCGTAGATCGAATCGCCGACGAACGCCGCGCGTCCCCCTCCGGAACGCACGATCATCGCGTCGATCGGCGCGCGGTTGGGCTTGGAGAGACCGGGGCCCAGCGTATCGCCGCCGATGATGCAGGCGAAGCGATCGATCAGGCCCAGGTCGGTCA
The DNA here is from genome assembly GCF_022662475.1 of Sphingomonas sp. TREG-RG-20F-R18-01. Taxonomy (GTDB): domain Bacteria; phylum Pseudomonadota; class Alphaproteobacteria; order Sphingomonadales; family Sphingomonadaceae; genus Sphingomonas. The sequence continues at coordinate 631,998 of NZ_JAKNQQ010000001.1, read as the reverse complement.
GCAGCCGCGTGGCGAAGGATTCGAACTTGTTGGTGCAAACCGCGACCGTGATCCCGCGCGCCGCCAAGGCGTCCAGCGCCTCGACTGCCCCCGGAAAGGGCCGCGTATGGACCGACAGATGCTCGCCATAGTAATCGAGCATCCGCTTGTAGAGTGGGCGGAACGCCTCGGCCTCGATGCCACCGGTGGCTTCCAGCCCCTGCGTCAGCATGTGCTTGGCGCCGCCGCCGACCATCGTCTTGACTTGCGCCACGCTGAGGGGCGCGCGACCGACCGAGGCGAGCGTGTCGTTGACCGCGGCGGTCAGGTCGCCGCTGCTGTCGACCAGCGTTCCATCAAGGTCGAAACCCACGATATCGAATGAATTCTTGCTCATGTCGGTGTGACTGACAGGGTTGTTCTGGAAATGGCAAGAGTCTCGTGGCAGGGCACGCGGCATGAACCGTCCCGTAGCCGCAATCGTCCTTGCCGCCGGCAAGGGCACCCGCATGAAAAGCGACCTGCACAAGGTCCTCCACCCGATCGCCGGGCGGTCGATGCTGCTCCATCTCGTCGACAGTATCGCGGCACTCGATCCCGCCAGGACCGTCGTCGTCACGGGTGCGGGCCGCGAACAGGTCGAGTCGGCGGTCACACCGCTGGGAATCGCGACCGCTTTGCAGGCCGAGCAGCTCGGTACCGGCCATGCGGTGGCGCAGGCCGAGGCGGCGCTGGCCGGGTTCGAGGGCGATGTGCTGATCCTGTATGGCGACGTGCCGCTGGTTTCGACCGCGACGATGCGCGCGATGCTCGATCGGCTCAACGCCGCGGACGCACCCGCGACGGTCGTGCTGGGTTTCCGGCCGGCCGATGCCGGTGCCTATGGCCGGATCATCGCGCACGACGGCGTGATCGAGAAGATGGTCGAGTATAAGGACGCAACCGCGGCGGAGCGCGCGGTCGACCTGTGCAACTCGGGATTGATGGCTGTGCGCAGCGCCGACCTGTTCGCGTTGCTCGCGCGCGTCGGGAACGACAATGCGGCGGGGGAATATTACTTGCCCGATATCGTCATGCTGGCCGCGGCCGATGGCCGCGCCTCCGCGGTGATCGAGACCAGCGCGGGTGAAGTGGCGGGCGTCAACAGCCGCGCCGAACTCGCCGCCGTCGAGGCGGATTGGCAGAGGCAGCGTCGCCTCCGCGCGATGGCGGACGGCGCAACGCTGATCGCGCCCGAAACCGTCTGGTTCGCGCACGATACGCGGATCGGTCGTGACGTCGTGATCGAGCCCAACGTGGTGTTCGGCCCGGGCGTGACGGTGGCGGACGGGGTCATGATCCATGCCTTCAGCCACATCGAGGGCGCGACGATCGGCGCGAAAGCCGAGGTTGGTCCGTTCGCCAGGCTTCGCCCCGGCGCGGTGATGGGGGAGAAGTCCAAGATCGGCAATTTCGTCGAAATGAAAAAGGCTGTGCTCGGCGCGGGCGCGAAGGCGAGCCATCTGACCTATCTCGGCGATGCCGAGGTCGGCGAAGGCGCGAACATCGGCGCGGGCACGATCACCTGCAATTACGACGGCTTCTTCAAGTACAAGACGGTGATCGGCGCAGGCGCGTTCATCGGGTCGAATTCGGCGCTGGTCGCCCCGGTGACGATCGGCGCGGGCGCGACCGTTGGCGCGGGATCGGTCATTACCGCCGATGTCGAGGCGGATTCGCTCGCACTGGTGCGGCCGCAGCAAGTCTCCAAATCCGGATGGGCCAAGCGCTTTCGCGACGTGATGACGGCGAAGAAAGCTGGCAAGTGATATCACGCGATGATATCTATCGATGATGGCTAGCAGGACCCTGGTTTCGCTCGGCGACGATCGCATTGCGCGGCTCGATCAAATCGCGGCAGAGCTCGGTCGGTCGCGCGCGGCGGTGATCCGTGACGCGGTCGATCGGCTGATCGCGAGCGACGCGGAAGAGGGGGATCGGCAACGCCGACGGACGGCGTTGCGCGCCGGCTTCGGGGCCTGGAAGGATCGCACCGACATTGGTGACGCCGTTGAATGGCAGCGGCGCGAACGCGCGAGCTGGACCCGTCCGTGGGACGACGATTACGAAGGCGTCAAAGCCGAGTTTCCCGATCTCTTCGACGCGGAAGATGATCGTCAGCGCGCGATCTATCGCGATCAGCTTCGGGGCGTGCAGCCGTCGCCAAAATCGTGAGCGCCATGTCGTTCGACAGCAATATCCTGATCGATGCCCTCAACGGCAACGGGTCCGCGCAGCGCGAGCTCGAATCGGTCGACGATCGGTGGATCAGTCGGCTGACGTGGATCGAGGTCATGTCCCGCGTTGACCCGATCACGATGCCGCGGACGAAATCGCTGCTGGAGGGGTTCCTGATCGATGAGCTCGATATTCCGATTGCGACACGCGCGGCGGAACTGCGCAACGAGCGTCGGCTGAAGCTTGCCGACTCGGTCATCCTCGCGTCAGCGCAGGTTCACGGACGCATCTTAGTGACCCGCAATACCAAGGACTTCCCAGCTGACATGCCGGGGATCCGCGTTCCCTACATCCTCTAAGGTCGAGACAATCACATGTGTGGCATCGTTGGCATCCTGAGCACCGAAGACGTCGCGGATCGTCTGCTCGACGGGCTCAAGCGGCTCGAATATCGCGGGTATGATTCCGCCGGCATCGCGACCGACTTCGACGGCGCGATCGAGCGGCGGCGCGCTTCGGGCAAGCTGATCAATCTCGCGAACGAACTCGCCGCGCATCCGCTGCCTGGCAAGACCGGGATCGCGCACACCCGCTGGGCAACGCATGGCGGGCCGACCACCAACAACGCGCATCCGCATGCGACCGGCGAAGTCGCGGTCGTCCACAACGGAATCATCGAGAACTTCAAGCCGCTCCGCGACGAACTGATCGCGCGCGGGCGCACCTTTACCAGCGAGACCGACACCGAAGTCGTCGCGCATCTGATCAGCGAGAAGGTCGAGGCCGGGCTCGGCCCGATCGAGGCGGTGCGCGAAATCCTCCCGCGGCTCCACGGCGCATTCGCGCTCGCGATCCTGTTCCGCCAGCATCCCGATCTGCTGATCGGCGCGCGGCTCGGCTCGCCGCTCGTTGTCGGGCATGGCGAGGGCGAGATGTACCTCGGATCGGACGCGCTCGCGCTCGCGCCGCTGACGCAGCGGATCGCCTATCTCGACGAGGGCGACTGGGTCGTGCTGACGCGCGACGGCGCGCAGGTCTATGACCGCGACAACACGCCCGTAGACCGCGCGATCACGATCTCGGGCGTGACCGGCGATCTCGTCTCCAAAGGCAACCACAAGCATTACATGCTCAAGGAGATTTACGAGCAGCCGATCGTCGTTGCACAGACGCTGCGCTCGTATCTCCAGCGGATGGAGGAGCGCGTCACGCTGCCGATCCCAGAGTTCGACCTGTCGACGATCAAGCGCGTGACGATCGTCGCGTGCGGCACCAGCTTCTACGCGGGCATGGTCGCCAAATACTGGTTCGAGCAGTTCGCGCGCGTGCCGGTCGACCTCGATGTCGCGTCCGAATTCCGCTACCGCGCGCCGGTGATGGAGGAGGGCGGTCTCGCGCTCTTCATCAGCCAGTCGGGCGAGACCGCCGACACGCTCGCGGCGCTGCGCCACGCCAAGGCCGAGGGCCAGACGATCGCGGTCGTCGTCAACGTGCCGACCAGCTCGATGGCGCGCGAGGCGGACATCCTGCTCCCGACCCACGCAGGCCCCGAGATCGGCGTGGCCTCGACCAAGGCGTTCACCTGCCAACTCGCGGTACTCGCCGCACTTGCCGCCAACCTCGCGCGGGCGAAGGGCAAGCTCAGCCCGGCGGAGGAGAAGATGATCGTCAAGCATCTCGCCGAAGCCCCCGCCGCGCTCAACGGCGCGCTCGCCTATGACGAGGCGATCGAGGCGATGGCGCATCATGTCGCGGTCGCACGCGACGTGCTCTATCTGGGGCGCGGCACCGACTATCCGCTCGCTCTCGAAGGCGCGCTGAAACTCAAGGAAATCAGCTACATCCACGCGGAAGGGTATGCCGCGGGCGAGATGAAGCACGGGCCGATCGCGCTGATCGACGAAAACGTGCCCGTGATCGTCATCGCGCCGTCGGGGCCGCTGTTCGACAAGACCGTGAGCAACATGCAGGAAGTCCAGGCGCGCGGCGGCAAGGTGGTGCTGATCTCGGATTACGACGGGATCCAGGCGGCTGGCGACGGCTGTCTCGCGACGATCACCATGCCAAAGGTCCACCCGCTGATCGCGCCGCTGGTCTATGCGGTGCCGGTGCAGTTGCTCGCGTACCATGTCGCGGTGATCAAGGGCACCGATGTCGACCAGCCGCGCAACCTTGCCAAGTCGGTGACGGTGGAATGAGCACGCCGTTGATCGCAGGGGTCGAGCTGGGCGGGACGAAGGTCATTTGCGTGCTCGCCAGCGGGCCCGACGACGTGCGCGACACGGTGACGATCCCGACCACCACGCCCGAGGAAACGCTGCGCGCGGTGGAAGCGGTCCTGGCAGGCTGGTCGGGTTACGAAGCGCTCGGCATCGCGAGCTTCGGGCCGGTTTCGCTCGATCCAGCGGACCCGACCCATGGTTTCATCACCGCGACGCCAAAGCCGGGCTGGTCGCACACCGATGTCGGCGCGCGGCTGGCGCGCGCGACCGGCGTTCCGACAGGGTTTGACAGCGACGTTGCTGGCGCCGCGCTCGGGGAGGGACGCTGGGGTGCGTCGCGGACCGTTGCCGACCACGCCTATGTCACCGTCGGTACCGGACTTGGGGTTGGGCTGGTGCTTGGCGGAACTCCGGTGACCGGTCTGACCCATTCCGAGCTGGGTCACATCCGGCCGGTACGGCTGGCGGGGGATTCCTGGGCGGGATCCTGTCCGTTCCACGGCGACTGCCTCGAGGGCCTGGCGTCGGGTACCGCGATCCGTGCGCGGACCGGGCGACCGGCTTCCGACCTTGCTATCGGTGACCCGGCTTGGGAGGGCGTCGCCCATGCCCTGGCGCAACTCTGCCACATGCTCGTGCTGACCGGGATCCCCCGCCGGATCGTGATGGGGGGCGGGGTGATGGTCGGGGTGCCGCACCTGTTCGGGATGATCCGCGAGCGATTGGTCGAGAGTCTGGCGGGCTATGTCAGCGCGCGCGGCCTGCTGCCGATCGAGGCATTCGTCGTCCCGGCCGAACTCGGCGGGATGGCGGGACCGCTCGGCGCGATCGAACTTGGCGTGCGCGCGCTGAGCAAAGGCTCATCCTTTAGATGTTGTTAACCTAGTTTGCATACCTTGTGGAAAGGGCGCATCGCGCCCTGTGCCCATAACGGTGGTGCCAAATGCGAATTCTGATCGTCGACGACGAACCGGCCATGCACGACAGCTACCGACGCAGTTTTGCGCCGGTGGGCGATGCCGTGGGGTCGGCGTTGGGCGCGATGGCCGCCGAGCTGTTCGGGACCGAATTTCCCGTACCGTCAGCAGAACCGCAGCGCATCTTCGACCTGACGCATCGACTGCAGGGGCTGGACGGGGTGGCCGCAGTGGCCAATGCGTTGCGGGATGACGCACCGTTCGCGGTCGCCTTCATCGACGTGCGCATGCCCCCCGGGATCGACGGCCGCGAAACCGCGGCGCGGATCCGTGCGCTCGACCCCGCGATCCATATCGTCATCGTGACCGGCTATTCCGACTTCGCGCCGATCGAGATCGCGCGGGTCGCCGGACCTGCGGACAAGATCTTCTACATCGCGAAGCCGTTCGAAGTCGCCGAGGTCCAGCAGATGGCGACCGCGCTGGTGCATCGCTGGGAAGGCGATCGCGAATTGACCGCCGCGCGCCGCACCCTGGCCGAGCAGGTCGTCCAGCTGCAGGAACAGGGGCACGAACTCGCCGCGAACGAAAGCCGCGCGATGCATCTGGCCAATCACGATTCCCTCACGGAAGCGCCCAACCGCCTCGCCTTTCGCCGGGCGCTGAGCGAACGCGCCAAGTCGGGCGCGCAATTTGCGGTAGCGATGGTCGATCTCGATCGGTTCAAGCTGGTCAACGATACGCTCGGCCATCTGGCGGGGGACGAACTGATCCGCGCAATGTGCGGCGTACTCCAGCGGTCCGTCCCGCCGGGCGGCATGGTCGCCCGACTGGGCGGGGACGAATTCGGCCTGCTGTTCGACACACCCGGCAGCGAAGCCGCCGAGGCCGATTGCGCGCGGATCGCCAAGGCCTGTGCATCGACCTTCAAGGTGCTCGGCCATTCGGTCCAGGGTGGCGCCTCGATCGGGTTGATCGCGACCGAACCGGGTGAAACGCGCGATCCGGTCGACTTGATGCGCCGGGCCGACCTTGCGCTCAACGATGCCAAGCGCGACGGGCGTGGGATCGTTCGCGTGTTCGACGACGGCATGGACGAAACGATCCGGATGCGGCGCGCGATCGAGACCGGGCTTTCGGGTGCGATCGCGCGCAACGAACTGAGCCTTGCCTATCAACCGATTGTCGGGCGCGAGCGGCTCGAGATCGTCGGCTTCGAGGCGCTGTTGCGCTGGAACACCGACGCGCACGGCCCGATCAGCCCCGACGTCTTCATCCCGATCGCCGAGGAATCGAACCTGATCCACGAGATCGGCGACTGGGTGCTTCGGGAATCGCTGAAGGTCCTCGCCGAATGGCCGACCCAATATGTCTCGGTCAATTTCTCCCCGCGACAATTCCGACGCCACAATTTCGTCGCGCGTCTGGTCGAAGACGTGCAGCGCGCCGGGGTGGATCCGACCCGCGTGCAGATCGAGATCACCGAGACGGCAATCTTCGACGATGCGGATCGCGCCGCCGACACGCTGTATAAATTGCGCCAGATGGGCTTCCGCATTGCGCTCGACGATTTCGGAACGGGCTATTCGAGCCTGTACAATATCCGCAAATTCGCGCTCGATTGCCTCAAGATCGATCGCAGCTTCATCGAAGGCATGGGCCGCGAGCGCGAGAGTGCCGCGATCGTCCAGTCGATCATCCACCTCGGCCGCGCCCTGGGCCTCGGCGTGATCGCGGAGGGCGTGGAAAGCGAGGCGCAGCTGCAGTCGCTCCGCGTGGCGGGATGCTCGCATATGCAGGGGTTCCTGTTCTCGCGCCCGGTGACCAAGGCGTTCGCACGGCAGATTGCGGTAACGCGATTCATGGTCGATGCCGATGATGGCCAACCCATGCTGCCGGAATATTCGGGCATTCCGATCCAGGTCGGCAGCGCCGATCCCGCATGAGACGACGCGCGGTCCGACGGGTGCGGCACCGCATCGGTCACGCGCTCCGGTCCCGTGCGCTCGCCGCCAAGCTCGTCGTGATCCTGACCGGCGTGGGTTTGGTCGGCGCCGTGGCGCTGATCGCGGTGCTCGCCAGCGTGATCGTGCCGAGCTTCAACGATCTCGAAGCGCGCTCGACCCAGGTCGAGGTGGAGCGGACCCGGTCTGCGCTGGAGACGATCGCGCGCCAAGTCGAGCTGAAGGCCCGCGATTATGCGGAGGATACGGCCCGCAGGCCGACCCCGGCCCATACGCAACGGTTGCTCGGCGAGCGCCAGGTCGATGGCGTATCGTGGATCGACGGTCAGGCCGATCGCGACACCGTCCATTGGCGCGCCGCTGATGGCAAAGCCCTGGAGCAGGCGTTTGCCAAGGCGCTGCCCCGCGCGGCGATCGACCGGGCAATCGGCTCGGCTCGGTCGGCGCATTTCTATGTGAAGATGGGTGACGTCCTGGCGGCCGTAGGCGTCGTGCGGGTCGCGGGTATGCGGGAGGACGATCCGCCGCGCTTTTTCGCGCTCGCCAGTCGTCTGTCAGGCCCGATGGTGTCGGAGGCATCGCATCTGCCGGTAAGGTTGGATCCTGCAGGGACGTCCGGCCGTGTCCGCATGGATAGCACGCGCACCACGCTGCGGATCGCGGTGCCGATCCGCGGGATCGACGGGCGTCCGGTCGCCAGCGCCGTGATCAACGTGCGCCGCGATTTCGCCGTGTTGGGGCAGCGCGTCCTGCTGCTGGCGGTGGCGGGATCGATCATTCTGCTGCTGCTCGTCTTGCTGGCGCTACGGCGGATGATCACCACGCTGGTGCTGCGCCCGCTCGCGCGGGTCGAGCGCCACATGCAGGCCGTACAGAGCTCGGGGGCGCTCGACCTGCTGTCCGATACGCCGCGTGACGACGAGATCGGATCGCTCGTCGCGAGCTTCAACGGTATGCTGCGACAGCAGCACGATTTGCGGCAGCAGTTGGAAATCCAGAACTTCGCGCTGGGCAAGAGCGAAAGCGCCATCGCCATGCTCCACAACGTCCGCAACGCGCTGACGCCCGTCAGCACCATCCTCAGCCGCGCCATCGTTCTGACGGCGCCAGTGGACCAGACGCTGGTTGAGCGCGCGGTTGCCGAGCTCGCGACTGCCGACATCGCGCCGGATCGCCGGTCCAAGTTGAGCGCCTTCGTTGCCGCAGCGGTCGCCGCGGAGACGGCGGACCGGAGCGAGCGCCAGCGCGAGCTGCAGGTCGCGCGGGATGCAATGGCGCATGTGCTGGAGATCATCGGTCAGCAGCAGCGCGCCGTGCACGAGCGGCCCGAGGTGGAAGCGTGCGACGTGACCGAGATCCTGGCGCGCAACGCCACGATCGCGCGGTACGCCGGCAGCGTATCGATCGCGGTCAGTTTCCCGGCACAGCCGTGCCTGGTGCTCGCGAACCGGGTCATTCTGAGCCAGGTGATCGGCAACCTCTTCGCCAATGCGGCGGACGCGATTGCGGCGCACGGGACAGGCAGCGGCAGTATCATCGTCACGATCGAGCGCGCCGGCGACATGGCGCGGATCGCGATCCGGGACGACGGCGAGGGGTTCGTCGTCGGCGCGGCCCCAAGCCTGTTCCAGCGCGGCTTTTCGACCCGGCGTCACAAGGTCGGTGGCCTTGGGTTGCACTGGTGCGCCAATGCGATGCTGGCGATGCAGGGACAATTGCGGCTCGACAGCGCCGGCCCCGAGCAGGGGGCGGTCGCGACGCTGACCCTGCATCTCGCGACCTAGCGGTCAACGCTCATTCCGGACGGAATGGCAGGATACTCTCGTAAGTCGCAAGCGGCAGCGCGCCGCGAATGAACCCGCCGCGCCGCAGCACGAAGGTATGCCGCACGATCTCCGCCTGCTGCTCGATCCCGTAGCGCTTGAGTGGCAGGCCGGGCCGGATCGCGTAATCGTACCGGCAGAACGGGTGCCGCACGAGGGGGAGGAACACCCCCCGCTGGGTCTGCCAGATATGCGTCATCTCGTGGATCAGCAGCCCCTGCGCATCGAGATTTTCGCATGCGAAATCGTCGCGGTACAGCGATCCCTTGGGATGGAAACAGATGCATCCGGTGGGTGCCATCACGGTCTCGCGCGGCTGGAAGAACGCCCATTTGCGCTGTGCGAGGCGGACCTTGGCATAATCGATCGCATCGCCGAACACGCCTTTCGCGAGCGTGATCTCGCCCTCGGTCAGCGTCCTTTTCTCGCCACGTGCCACGCGCCGCGCTCAGTCCTGGACGGTCGGCGCAGGCGCGCCGGGTGCGATCGTCGGGACGAGCGCATCGATCCGCCGACCATCCGAGAAGGTGAAGGTCAGCGTGATCGGTCGGCCCGGCTTGATCCCGGGGTTCATGTCGAACAGCATCAGATGCTTGCCGCCCGGTTTGAACGCGGTCGTCGACTTGGCCGGGATCGGCAGGTCGCCGAGCGGCTTCATCGTCGCCATGCCCCCGGCGGTCATCGATTCATGCAGCTCGCTCCTGACCGCGACCGGGCTGTTAACCGCGATCAGCGTGGTTGCCGCCGTCCCGCCGTGGATCGTGAAATAGCCCGCCGACGGGCGGCTCGGCATCGTTCCCAGCCGGACATAGCCGTGATCGACCTTGAGTTCGGGCGGCGACTGGCAGCCCGCAACCGACAGCCCGGCCAAAACCGCAAAAAACCGCACGTTCAAATCTTATCTCCCGCATTGGGAACCCAAAGGCGTCTCTAGGCGTGCGAAAATCTTGCGACAAGCAAAAGCCCCCCTATATCGCTGGAGTAACGGGTCGTGCCGCTCAGTTCGAGGGCACGGCTGAACGTCCATTTTTTGACTGACGGGGGCCCCAGAGGACCAATGGCAAAAGTAATCGGAATCGATCTCGGCACGACCAACAGCTGCGTATCCGTCATGGAAGGCGGCAAGCCGAAGGTCATCGAAAACGCAGAAGGCGCACGTACCACGCCGTCGATCGTCGCCTTCGCCAAGGATGGCGAGCGACTGGTCGGCCAGCCGGCCAAGCGCCAGGCCGTGACCAACCCGGAGAACACGATCTTCGCGGTGAAGCGCCTGATCGGCCGTCGTTTCGACGACCCGATCACCAAGAAGGACACCGAGCTGGTCCCGTACCACATCGTGCGTGGTAACAATGGCGACGCATGGGTCGGCGCGGGCGGCAAGGAATATAGCCCCTCGCAGATTTCGGCCTTCACGCTCCAGAAGATGAAGGAAACCGCGGAAGCCTATCTCGGCGAGACGGTCACGCAGGCGGTCATCACGGTGCCCGCGTACTTCAACGACGCGCAGCGCCAGGCGACCAAGGACGCCGGGCAGATCGCCGGTCTCGAAGTGCTCCGTATCATCAACGAGCCGACGGCGGCAGCGCTCGCTTACGGTCTCGACAAGGACACCAACAAGACGATCGCGGTCTATGACCTCGGCGGCGGAACCTTCGACATCTCGATCCTCGAGATCGGCGACGGCGTGTTCGAAGTGAAGGCGACCAACGGCGATACCTTCCTCGGCGGCGAGGATTTCGATAACAAGCTGCTCAACTTCCTGTCGGACGACTTCAAGAAGGCCGAAGGGATCGACCTCACCAAGGACAAGCTGGCGCTCCAGCGTCTGAAGGAAGCGGCCGAGAAGGCGAAGATCGAACTGTCGTCGGCAGCCACGACCGAAGTCAACCTGCCGTTCATCACCGCGGACGCGACCGGTCCGAAGCATCTCGTCAAGGCGATCACGCGCTCGGATCTCGAGCGTCTGGTCGAGGACCTGATCCAGCGTACGCTCGAGCCGTGCAAGAAGGCGATGGCGGATGCGGGCGTCAAGTCGGCGGACATCAGCGAAGTCGTCCTCGTCGGCGGCATGACGCGGATGCCCAAGGTCCGTCAGGTCGTGAAGGACTTCTTCGGCAAGGAGCCGCATTCGGGCGTCAACCCGGATGAGGTCGTCGCGATGGGCGCGGCGATCCAGGCCGGCGTGCTGCAGGGCGACGTCAAGGACGTGCTGCTGCTCGACGTGACGCCGCTGTCGCTCGGCATCGAGACGCTGGGTGGCGTGTTCACCCGGATGATCGACCGCAACACGACGATCCCGACCAAGAAGTCGCAGACCTATTCGACCGCGGACGACAATCAGGGTGCGGTCACCATCCGCGTGTTCCAGGGCGAGCGCGAAATGGCGGCGGACAACAAGATCCTCGGCCAGTTCGACCTGGTCGGCATCCCGCCCGCACCGCGCGGCGTGCCGCAGATCGAGGTCACGTTCGACATCGATGCCAACGGCCTCGTCAACGTGTCGGCGAAGGACAAGGGCACCGGCAAGGAGCAGCAGATCCGCATCCAGGCATCGGGTGGCCTGTCGGATCGCGACATCGAGCAGATGGTGCGCGACGCCGAGCAGTTCGCCGAGGACGACAAGAAGCGCCGTGCATCGGCCGAGGCGAAGAACAACGCCGAGAGCCTGATCCACACGACGGAGCGCCAGCTTGCCGACAATGCCGACAAGGTCGACGCGTCGCTCAAGGGCCAGATCGAAGCGGCGATCGCCGAAGCCAAGACCGCGGTCGAAGGCGGCGATCCCGAGGCGATGAAGGCCAAGGCCGAGGCGCTCGGCCAGGTTGCGATGAAGCTTGGCCAGGCGATCTACGAGAAGCAGGCGCAGGCCGACGCTTCGCCCGCCGCCGACGGTGCAGCGGCACCGAAGGACGACGTGGTCGACGCGGAATTCTCCGAAGTCGACGACACCAAGGCATAAGCACAAACGCCCTCTCTCGCTTGGCGGGGGAGGGCCGCCGGGCGCGGCGGTGGCGGTTTGGGGCAGGGCGGTTGATCCGGTCGCTGTTCCACCCGCCACCGTCTCCCGGTCTGAGGGCCTGACATGAGCACCGAAGTCGATTTCTACGAACTGCTCGAATGCGAGCGCACCGCCGACGACGGGACGATCAAAACGTCCTATCGCAAGCTGGCGATGAAATATCACCCGGACCGCAACCCCGGTTGCAAGGATTCCGAGGCGCATTTCAAGGCGATCAGCGAGGCGTATGATTGCCTCAAGGATCCGCAGAAGCGCGCGGCCTATGATCGCTTCGGCCATGAGGCGTTCCGTCAGGGCGGCGGCGGTGGCGGTCGCGGGGGCGGCGGCGCGCAGGACTTCGGCGCTTTCTCCGATATTTTCGAGAACATCTTCGGCGAGTTCATGGGCGGCCAGCGCGGTGGCGGTGGCGCGCAGGGACCGCGGCGTGGCGCGGACTTGCGCTACGACATGGAAATCACGCTCGAGGACGCGTTCCACGGCAAGTCGACCGACATCACGATCGACGTGTCCGCGCCATGCGACGTGTGCGACGGCAGCGGCGCGACGCGCGGCACGTCCGCCAAGACCTGCGCTACGTGCCACGGTCACGGCAAAGTGCGGGCGCAGCAGGGCTTCTTCGTGGTCGAGCGGACGTGCCCGAGCTGCCACGGTGCTGGCCAGACGATCGCGGATCCGTGCGGCGCATGCCACGGCGAAGGTCGGATCGACCAGACCAAGACGCGCACCGTCAACATCCCTGCCGGAGTCGACGAAGGCACACGCGTTCGCCTGACCGGCGAGGGCGAGGCTGGGCTGCGTGGTGCGCCTTCGGGCGATCTTTACATTTTCCTCCACGTCGCGCGGCATCCGCTGTTCGAGCGCGAGGGCACCACGCTGTTCGCGCGCACGCCGATCAGCTTCACGACCGCGGCACTCGGCGGCGAAGTTACGATCCCGGGACCGGACGGGGTCAATCACACGATCAAGATCCCGGCGGGGACGCAAAGCGGCCGCGAATTGCGCCAACGCGGCGCGGGGATGCCGGTGTTGCAGGGGCGTGGTCGCGGCGATCTGGTGATCCGCGTCGAGGTCGAGACGCCGACGAGCCTCACCGCGCGCCAGCGCGAGTTGCTTGAGGAATTCCGCGCCACCGAGACGGGTAAGGAATGCCCGCAGACGAGTGGGTTCTTCAAGAAGGTGAAAAACGCCTGGGTGTGAGGCGGGGTAGCTCGGAGGGGGTAGCGTAAGCTAGCGTCAGGAAGCGCTTCCCTCTCCTCTGCTACTTCCCCGGCGAAGGCCGGGGCCCAGTAGCGAGACAGAAGAGCATTACGCGCTGCGCTTCGTTACCTCGGCCATCTCTACTGGGCCCCGGCCTCCGCCGGGGAAGGGAGTGGCGGGGATAACGCCAACGCGAAATAATCAGCAAAACCAAAAGCGCTTCTCCCGCCCCTCGTCACAAGGGGCGGTCGAGCGGTCGGATGGTCAGAAGATCAGGACTTCCGCCACCAGTGCGACGCCGGCCACGGCAATGAGGCCGCTGGCCAGGTTCTGCAGGATGCGCATGTGAGAGTCTCCGTGCCGGATCATCCCGGCACGGAGACATCTGGAGATTGTTGCTTAACTCAGCAACATTATTACCCGCATTCGCAAGTGCAGCGTTTGCACGTTGAAACGTGCAAACGCGTAGACCAACCGTTAACCCGTCGCCCCGAACACCCGCGCGAAGATCGTGTCGACGTGCTTCAGATGATAGCCGAGATCGAACTTGTCCTCGATCTCCGCGACCGACAACGCCGCGGTCACTTCCGGGTCGGCCTTGAGCAGTTCGAGCAGCGACAGTTCGCCATCCGATTCCCACACCTTCATCGCGTTGCGCTGGACGAGGCGATACGAATCCTCGCGGCTCACCCCGGCCTGCGTCAGCGCGAGCAGCACGCGCTGCGAATGGACGAGACCGCCCATCTTGTTGAGATTCTTCTCCATTCGCACCGGATAGACGAGCAGCTTCTCGATCACGCCGGTCATCCGCCCGAGCGCGAAGTCGAGCGTGATCGTCGCATCCGGGCCGATGTACCGCTCGACCGACGAATGGCTGATGTCGCGCTCGTGCCACAAGGCGACATTCTCGAGCGCGGGCGTGACATAACCGCGTACCATTCGCGCGAGGCCGGTGAGGTTCTCGGTCAGCACCGGGTTGCGCTTGTGCGGCATCGCCGACGAGCCCTTCTGGCCTGGCGAGAAATACTCTTCCGCTTCCAGCACTTCGGTGCGCTGCAAATGGCGCACTTCGGTCGCGAGCCGCTCGATCGACGAGGCGATTACGCCCAGGGTCGCGAAGAACATCGCATGGCGATCGCGCGGGATGACCTGGGTCGAGACCGGCTCGACCGTCAGCCCGAGCTTGGCGGCGACATGTTCCTCGACGCGCGGGTCGATGTTGGCGAAGGTGCCGACCGCCCCCGAGATCGCGCAGGTCGCGATATCGGCGCGCGCCGCGACCAGACGCTCGCGGTTGCGCGCGAACTCGGCATAGGCCTGCGCCAGCTTGAGGCCGAATGTCACCGGTTCCGCATGGATTCCGTGGCTTCGCCCGATCGTCGGGGTCATCTTGTGCTCGTGCGCCCGCACCGACAGCGCGGCGAGCAAGGCATCGATATCCGCGATCAGCAGATCCGCCGCCTGCGCCAGCTGCACCGCAAGACAGGTGTCGAGCACGTCGGACGAGGTCATCCCCTGGTGCATGAAGCGCGCTTCGTCGCCGACCTGTTCCGCCACCCAGGTGAGGAACGCGATCACGTCATGCTTGGTGACCGCTTCGATCGCGTCGATCGCGGCGACGTCGATTGCGGGCTTGGTCGCCCACCATGCCCAAAGCGCGTCCGCCGCCTTGCGGGGGACGACGCCGAGGTCGGCCAGCGCCTCGGTCGCGTGCGCTTCGATCTCGAACCAGATGCGGAAGCGCGCTTCGGGCGTCCAGATCGCGGTCATTGCGGGGCGGGAGTAGCGGGGGACCATCGGGAATCCTTCGTGAACTTGCGTCAAACGGAACGGGCGCGGGCGGGGTCCTGCGGAGGGGCCGGATCGGACCATCGTGGATTCGGCACGCAACCGGATGAGCGGGGGGGTAGCAGGGACGGGGCGAGGCTTCAAATCGGGCGAACCAGGGCTACAGGCATAGCATATAAGGGCCATCTGCAGCATGAAGGGTCATCGAGTCCGTTGGGCCGTCCTCCCAGCCGACTACGACAAAGGAGACCCGTAATGTTGAAGTTCATCTGTATTGCATCGGTCGCTCTGGTTGCTACGCCAGTATTTGGTCAGGTCGCGCAACCGTCGACCAACGTACCTGCCGGTGCGCAGCAGGGGGCGGCGAGTATTGATCCGTCACAGCCGGCTTCCGGCCCGCAATCTTCCGTCCCGCCCGAATCGGGTCAGGCCGCTGCGGCGCAGCCTGCGACGGGTACGCAAGTTGCCGATGTCGTCGGCACCGAATTTCCGACCTACGACAAGGATCACGACGGTGCGCTGAGTGCGAGAGAATTTGGCGCGTGGATGGTTGCCCTCAAGACCGCGAGCGATCCGTCCACCAAGGCTACGGCGCCGGCCACCAAAAGCTGGATCGCGCAGGCGTTTGCTCAGGCCGATACCGACAAGAACAAGAAGGTGTCGAAGGGCGAACTCACCACGTTCCTGTCCGCTGCGGCATAAGCGGCCGCTGCACGACAAGGCCGGCGACCCGCTGGCGCTCGATCCAGCATCGCGGTGCCCGTGATGCCTATCGCCACCGTGTCCGGCACACGGTGGCAATGGCAGCTTATTTCGGCGCGACGACGCTCGACAGGGTCGTCGTTGCGATGGCGGGCGACGAAACTGGCGCCGCCGTGATCCCTGGCGCGCCGCTCGCGCCGGCAGCCGACCCCGCCACCTGAAGCGGGCGCGCCGGTGCGATGTTGGCGAAGGCAACCGGAACGTCTTCGCCCAGCGACCCTTTGATGATGGTGCCGGCTGGCATGCGGGCGCTCGTCCCCGTCATGAAGAAACCGGCCGGCAGGAAAACGATGGCGGATACCGCCGCGGCGCCGAGACCGCCGGCCTTGCCCTTGTCGTCGAGCGTACCCGACAGGCGTATCTCCCGGTCCCCGACCCTGAGATATAGCAAACGGATCTCGAAATGACCCGACTTGCCCCACATGCCCTTGTTGGTGACCCTGGTTATTTCGCCAGTCCCCGGTGTGCCGACCGGGATGACGATCTGGCCGTTGAGCATGACGGGTTCGGTCGTCTCGACCTCGAACCGCTGCCCGACGCGGAGGACCTTGTTCTGCGTGGTAAGCTCGGTGCGGAGTTGAACCGGAATCTGCGTTCCGATTCGCAGTGTCGGCGTCGCTGAATCGCCGACGATCATGGCCTGCGGTGCTATGGCGGCGCCCGCAATCGTCGGCAGCGCGATCAAGACGATCGCGCAGAGTCGTACCTTCATGATAAGTCCCCCCCTGTATGGCTTGCCCCCAAGCCACGACGGTAGAGGCCACGCTGCCGAGCGCGGTGTCAACTGCTCAGTATCGAGGGAAGGTAGTAGGTCGCACGTTGCAGATCGAAATCCGGGCGTCACCGTGACGAACGACGCGAACGACACGAATACATCGGATCAAGGTTGGCCCGGTACAGCGGGAGGAGGCGCGGTGTCAGGCGACAGGTCGTATGGCAGCATTCATGGACGCGACGACGACCGTCTTTCGCACCCTCATCTTCGGTTTGACACGAGATCGTCGACCAGTGCGCTGCACATGGCGGCATTGCCCGCGCAGCAATCGTGCGCCAAAAACCGCATCAATCCGCGCACCGAATCGAGATCGGCGCGATAGAAGATCGTGCGGCCGCTGCGTTCGAAACGGACCAGCCCGGCACGGGTCAGGATCGCCAGATGTGCGGACATGGTGTTCTGGGGAACATTGAGCTGGCGCGCGACCTCTCCCGCCGGAAGCCCGTCGGGACCGTTTCTGGCCAGGAGCCGGAAGGTGTCGAGCCTGGTGCCCTGAGCAAGCGAGCCCAGGGCCGCTATCGCAAATGTGATTCCATATATCCGGACTATAGGATATTGATCCGATCGCAATACGTATTGCGTTTGCCCGGTCGGGCCGGCCCCCCGTGTACAAGGGGGAGGACCGGCCTTCGACTGCTCAAAGCCGGTCGAAGTCGATCGGTGCGAACCGGTCGATCGCCGCGTCGGCCGCAGGCATCGGATATTTCAGCCCGGTCGCGCAGTTGAACAGGACGACCTGCTCCTCTTCGTCGACCTCGCCCGTCCGTAGCGCCTCGCGGTAGGCGGCCAGCGTCGCGCCGCCTTCCGGGCACAGCAACAGCCCGTCCTTTTTCGCGCACTCGTCGACCGCCTGCAGAATCGCGGGGTCGCCGACCCCCAGGGCCTTGCCCCCGCTCTCGCGCACGGCGCGCAGGATCAGGAAGTCGCCGACGGCCTTGGGGACGCGGATCCCGGCGGCCACGGTTGCGGCATCTTCCCAGCGTTCGGCATGGTCTTGCCCCGCCTCGAACGCCCGCACGATCGGGGCGCAGCCGCTGGCCTGGACGGCATACATGCGAGGACGCTCCGACCCGATCCAGCCGAGCTGCTCGAGCTCGTCGAACGCTTTCCACATCCCGATCAGTCCGGTGCCGCCCCCGGTCGGATAGAAGATCGCATCGGGCAGCTTCCACCCGAACTGCGCGGCCAGTTCCAGGCCCATCGTCTTCTTGCCCTCGATCCGGTACGGCTCCTTCAGCGTCGAGAAGTCGAACCAGCGGCCTTCGGCGGCCCCCTTGCCGACGATCGCCCCGCAATCGTCGATCAGTCCGTTGACGCGGTAGACCCGCGCGCCCTGCAGCGCGATTTCACGGACGTTGATCTCGGGCGTATCCTCGGGACAGAAGACGATCGTCTCGATCCCGCAGCGGGTCGCGTAGGCGGCCAGCGCCGCCCCGGCGTTGCCATTGGTCGGCATGGCGATGCGGGTCACGCCCAGCTCGCGCGCCATCGCGACCGCCATCACCAGCCCGCGCGCCTTGAACGAGCCCGTCGGCAATCGCCCTTCGTCCTTGACCAGCACATTCGGGCTGCCGGCGCTGCGCGGGATCGGGATGAGCGGCGTCTCGATCTCGCCAAGGCTCACGATATTCTCGGTTCGGCGGACCGGCAGCAGCTCCCGCCAACGCCACATGTCCGTCGGCCGCGCCGCCAGGTCGTCGCGCGAAACGGCAGTTGCGACGGCGGGCAGGTCATAGCGTACCAATAAAGGACGCCCTGCACGTGATAATCCGTGCAGCGTATCTGCCGCATACCGCTCGCCCGTCAGGGAACATTCGAGATATGTAACAAAGGTAGGTCGCTTTATCGTCATGTTGTTAAGCATTTAGCCACCATATTTTTGTTGCGATATAATCGTGGACGTGCTGTCATTGCTTGGTGGGTCGGTGTTCTGGGCCGCGTGTGACGAGTATTACATATGCAGCCAAGAGACTCCTTCCATGAAAGCTCCCGTATCCGGCACGACTTTGTTACTTGTGCTGCCGCTTCCGGTGTGGCGGTGCGACGGCGCGCTTTATCTGGATACGCAGGCCCAGAATGGGCTACGGATGTGGCTGAGAAACTTCAATAGGTTAATCCTTTGCGTGCCGCAGATCGACGTTGCTACGCCTCCGGGCGGAACGTCGCCATGGGACGCGGCCGCCCGGGACGAAGACTGTCAGCTCGTTCCGCTTCCCGACAAGCGGAAGTTCGTCGGCTTTTTGATTGCGCTCCCGTCTGTCCTGCGACTGCTGCAGACCCAGATCGATCGCTCGAGCCATCTGCATTTCGCAATTGGTGGACTTGCGGGGGATTGGGCTGCGGTCGGTGCGTTGCTTGCGCGGGTCAAGCAACGGCGCGCGGCGGTGTGGACCGATCGGGTCGAGTCGCAGGTCACGCATTTCCAGGCGCAGCAGGTGCATGGTCTGCGCCGGGTGTACCGCCTGGCCTTGTCCAAGGCGATGAAGCATTTCGAGCGATTCGTGATCCGACGCAGCACGTTGAGCCTGTTGCATGGCGCAGACTGCTATGAAGCGTATGCGCGATACAGCGCGCGTCCGATGCTCGTGCATAACATCCACCTCAGCCCGTCGTCCCGGATCCAGCCGAGCGAACTTCAGGCGAAGGCGGTGAGTGCGCAGGCACAGCGCGCGTTGAAGATCGTGTATACCGGGCGTGTCCATGCCGACAAAGGTGTCCGGGACTGGATCGACACGCTGCACCAGTTGCGGCGCAACGGGACGGCCTTCCAGGCGCGTTGGCTCGGCGAGGGGCCCGAACTGGAATATGCCCGCGCCTATGTCGACGAGCTGGGGTTGCAAGCGTCGATCGAGTTCGCGGGTCATCATGCGGACCGGGAGGCACTCCTCGCCGAGGTGCGCGGGGCGGACGTCTTCCTCTTCTGTCACATGACCAGCGAATCGCCGCGCTGCCTGATCGAGGCATTGTTGTCGGGTACGCCCATTGTCGGATATGACAGTTCCTATCCTGCCGATCTCATTTCGAAACACGCCGGCGGTGTGCTCACTCCGCGCAATCCGATCGCGCTGGCGGCCGCGGTGTCGAGCCTGGATGCCGATCGGCCGCAGTTGCAGGCGTTGTTCGCCGCGGCTGCCATGGATGGCTATCCCTTCACCGATGAGGACGTGTTCCGGCATCGGGCCGACCTGATGAAGGCGTATACCTGAGCACCGGCCGCTTCCGGTTCGCCCCCTCGGGAGCGTTCCAGGAGAGGGGCAGAGACCAGCGGACAAGCGGGCCGGTCCGGTCGACGGGTCTACAGCAGTCCCATGGCGCGCAGGCTCGCATGCCCGGATCCGGCGATGATGATATGGTCGTGCAGGGCGATTCCCATGCGCTTGCCCGCTTCCGCAACGCGGCGGGTGATATCGATGTCGGCGCGGCTCGGCGCCGGGTCGCCGCTCGGGTGATTGTGCACGAGGATGATCGCCGCGGAGCCCAGGTCGATCGCGCGCCGGATGACCTCGCGGACGTATACCGCCGCCTCGTCGATCGACCCGTCGCTCATCACTTCGTCGCGCAGCAGGATGTTGCGCGCATTGAGGTGCAGCACGCGGACGCGTTCGTTGGTGCGGTGCGCCATGTCGGCGTGGAGATAGTCGATCAGCGCCTGCCAGCTCGCCAGGACGGGGCGGGTGCTCGCCTCGATCCGGAGCAGCCGCAAGGCGGCGGCCTGGACGATCTTGATCGCGGCGACGGACGTGTCGCCCATCCCCGATATCCGCAGCAAGGCCTCGGGTTCTGCGGTGAACACCGCGCCGAGCCCACCGAATTCGGCGATCAGCGCCTTGGCGAGCGGCTTCATATCGCGTCGCGGGATCGCCAGCGCCAGAAGATATTCGACGAGTTCATAGTCGAGCAACGCCTCTCCGCCGTTCTGCAGCAGGCGTTGGCGCAACCGCATCCGGTGTCCCGCTTGATCCATGGGGGCAGTGACGGGCGGCTTCATCATGGCACGGCATATCGTTACGCTTGCGACGAAGCAACGCGCCAGCCCCCGCCGCGCGAGGGGAAGGGCCGGACCGCGACCAATGGTTGACACCCCCCGGCCAGCTTCCTAAACGATCCGTCACACGGGAGGCTTCCTCCTGTTTTCCGAACATACCGTCGCGGTGCCAGACAGCACGGCGGCGTTTTCTTATCAGGACATGCGCCCCTTGGCCGACAACCGCCCGACCGACGACCTCGACGCCCGCATCGCTTCGGCACGCGCGGCATCGCAGTCGCGTGGCCGTGGCGCGGTGCCGCAGGCGAAGGGCTATGGCCAGGGCACGCGTGTTCTTGCGCTATTGCTCGGCGCGCTGCTTGGCGGTGGTATCCTCGGCTGGGCGCTCGATTCGTGGTTCGGTACCAGTCCGTGGGCATTGCTCATCGTGCTGGCGCTGGCGGTCATCGGGGCGTTCATGAACATCATCAAGATTTCTAAGGAGCGCGCGGAGTGAGCGCCGGCAAAATCGATCCGATGGAACAGTTCATGGTGGAGCCCGTCCTGGGCCGCCATATCGAGCTGTTCGGTTACGACGTCTCCTTCACCAACTCGGCGCTGTTCATGGTCGTCGTGTTCGTGGTGCTCGCGGTGTTCATGGCGGGCGGGCTCAAGCGCCAGCTCGTTCCCGGCCGCTGGCAGGTGATGGCCGAGAATGCGGTGAGCTTCATCGATTCGATGGTTACCGTGAACATCGGTTCGGGCGGCAAGAAGTTTGCGCCCTATATCTTCTCGCTGTTCTTCTTCATCCTGTTCGCCAACCTGATCGGCGTCCTGCCGCTCGCGATCCTGCCGGGGCTGCACACCTTCGCGGTGACCAGCCACATCACCGTCACCGCGATCCTGGCGTTCCTGTCGTTCGCGATCGTGCTGGTCGTCGGCTTCGCGAAGCATGGCTTCAAGTTCTTCTCGCTGTTCGTGCCGCACGGCGCGCCCGGCTGGCTGATGCCCGTCATCATCCCGGTCGAGTTCGTGTCGTTCATGGTCCGCCCGTTCAGCCTAGCGCTGCGACTGTTCGTCGCCATGACCGCCGGGCACATCCTGCTCGAAGTGTTCGGCAGCTTCGTCGTTCAGGGGATCAACGCGGGCGGGGCGCTCGGCCCGGTCGTCAGCGTGCTCAGCTTCGTCATGATCGTCGGCGTCAGCGCGCTCGAGCTGCTGGTCTGCGCGATCCAGGCTTATGTCTTTGCGCTGCTCACGTCGCTGTACCTGCACGACGCGGTGCATCTGCACTAATCGTTTCAACACCCATCTGACTGTATTCTAAGGAGCTTAACATGACTGATCTTGGTGCAATGTACATCGGTGCCGGCCTGGCAGCGATCGGTGTCGGTCTCGCGGCACTCGGCGTCGGCAACGTGTTCGGTTCGTTCCTCGAGGGCGCACTGCGTAACCCGGGCGCAGCAGACGGCCAGCAGGGTCGCCTGTTCATCGGCTTCGCGGCATCGGAGCTGCTCGGCCTGATCGCGTTCGTCGTCGCGATCCTCATCCTCTTCGTCGTCAAGTAAGCCAGAGCGAGCGCATCCGATGCCGCAGCTTTCCCAGATCGGTGAGATCTACGCCTCCCAGCTCTTCTGGCTGGCGATCGTATTCGCGCTGATCTATTTCGGGATCGGCAAGGCGATGGTCCCCAAGATCGAGGCGACGATCGACGATCGTAACGGCCGGATCGAGGGCGACCTCGCCGCGGCAGAGGCTGCGCGTGCGCAGGCACATGCCGTCGAGGCAGCCTATCAGACCGGGCTCGAAAGCGCCCGGTCGAAGGCCGCAACGGCGCTGGGCGAGGCCAAGGCGCGGGCGACCGCGAACACTGAGGCCCGGCTCAAGGCAAGCGACGCGGCGCTGCACGACCAGCTGGTCGCCGCAACCGCGCAGGTCGAAGCGTCCAAGACGCAGGCCGTCGCCGAGATTGAAACTGCAACGACCGATGCGGTCGAGGCGATCGTCGCCAAGCTCTCGGGCGTGGCGGTGGATCGTTCGACGATCGAGGCTCGCGTGAAGACGGAATTGGCACATGGCTGAGGGTTCGACCGTACACACGGTGGCATCGACGGGCGTTGCCGAGCTCCATCATGAACCGACCGCCTTTGGCATCAACGCCGCGGGCTGGGTTGCGCTGTCGATGCTCGTCGTCTTCGGCATCATGCTCTGGCAGAAGGTGCCGGGAATGGTGGCGAAGATGCTCGACGGGCAGATCGACAAAATCCGCTCGCAACTCGACGAGGCGTCGCGCTTGCGCGCCGAGGCCGAAGCGATGCTCACCGCCGCCAAGCAGCGGGATGCTGCCAGTGCCGGCGATGCCGCCGCGATCGTCAAGCATGCCGAGGCCGAGGCCGCAGCGATGCTGGTCAAGGCCGAAGCCGATCTGACCGAACTGGTGGCCCGTCGCCAGACGATGGCACAGGACCAGATTGCAGCCGCCCAGCGCGGTGCGATCGCAGAGGTTCGCGCTCATGCGGCTGATGCCGCGGCGCGCGCCGCGTCTTCGATCATCGCCGAGCGTCATGGTGCCGACGCCGACAAGGCGCTTGTCGACCGGACGATCGCCGGGCTCGGTCGCCCCAACTGAACCCCTGACCGCGTACGTGGCGTCGTCCGGACGCCTCATTCAAAATGTCACGCGATCGGGTTAGGGTCAGGATGACGGCGATTCGCGCCGTATTCCTGCAATGAGGCCCTGCCATGAAATCTGCCGTTCTCGCCGCGATCATTGCCCTGACCGCGGCGCCGCTGGCTGCGCAGTCGACCGCGCCAGTCCCGCCGGCCGCGCCCGCAGCGGCGGCGACCCCCGTTGCCAAGTTCACGCTCGACACGCCGATCGAGACGATCGCGTCCGACCCCTCGGCAAAGAAGGTGCTCGACACCGACCTCAACAACATCACCGCGCATCCGATGTACGATCAGTTCAAGAGCATGTCGCTGTCGCAGGTCCAGCCGTTGTCGCAGGGCGCGCTGAGCGATGCGGCGCTGGCCAGGGTGAAGGCGGATCTGGCGGCGCTGAAGTAGGCGCGGTTCAGCCGGGCCCCCATTACCGCGACGAAGGCGACACCTCGGCTAAACCCTATCTGTTCTCCCGCGAAAGCGGGAGCCCAGGAGTCGCGAGAGTTGTAAGGCGTTGTTTTGCTTTGCTCTGGATTCCCGCCTTCGCGGGAAAACAGCAAACTGGGGGGCCGTGATTGGCGGCGAGCGGTGACGTGCGTGGCGGCCCTGGCCTTCGCCGGGCTGACGCAAAGCTTGCGCCCCCAGTCAAACCGCGCGACCACGCTCCCGCCAGATCGCGGGAATCTCGCTCCACTCGGGCGCAACGTCCGCCTCGTACCCTAGCACCGCGCCCGTCGCGATCCCGCGAAACGCCTTCATCGCTCGCAGATGCGCGCCGCTGCGCAGATACGCCAGCATCGCGGCGCGGTCGGTCCACACGGTCAGCGTGTGATGCACCCCGTCGATCCGCCGTGCCTCGGCGCGCAGGTTTCCGGGCGCGGTTTGCGCCTGGCGCATCGACCCCACCGCGTGCCAGGCAAAGCGCGGGAAGCTGAGCGGGCCCTTGAGGCGAAGACCGGTGATCGAGACATACATTCAGCAAGACTAACCGATACGGGCAGGGGCACCTAGCGTCGTCTGCGCGCGCCCGGGGCGCTGCGCGAGCGGGTGCACGATAACCAACGAAACCGTGGCATCCGCCCGCGCAAATGCCTAGATCGTCGTCAATGTCCGATCCCAATGCCCCGACCCGCTTCAACGAAGACAAGGCCACCTTCACCGTTCGCGGCAGCGACGCGCCCGATATCGAGGCTGGCGTCGCAGCAATCCGCAACGTGCTGGCAACGCTACCGATCCGCCCCGGCGTGTACCGAATGCTGGATGCGCGCGGGGAGGTGCTCTATGTCGGCAAGGCGCGCGCGCTCAAGAACCGCGTCACCAACTATACCCAGGTCGACCGGCTGACCAAGCGGCTCCAGCGGATGGTCGCGCAGACGCGGTCGATGATGATCGTCACGACCAACAACGAGGCCGAGGCGTTGCTGCTCGAGGCGCAGCTGATCAAGCGCTACCGCCCGGCGTACAACGTGCTGCTGCGCGACGACAAAAGCTTCCCGTTCATCCTGCTCCGCGCTGATCACGATTTCCCCCGCATCCAGAAGCACCGCGGCGCACGGCGCGCCAAGGGCAATTACTACGGCCCGTTCGCGAGTGCGGGGTCGGTCAACAACACGCTCAACGCGTTGCAGAAGCTGTTCCTGCTGCGGAGCTGCACCGACGGCTTCTTCAAGAACCGCGACCGGCCGTGCCTGCTCTACCAGATCAAGCGCTGCTCCGCGCCCTGTGTCGGGCGGATCGACACCGAGGGCTATGCCGAGCTCGTCGCGGACGCCAAGGCGTTCCTCGCGGGCAAGTCGACCGAAGTGCAGGCCAAGCTCGGTGCTCAGATGCAGGTTGCGGCGGAGAACATGGATTTCGAGCTCGCCGCGATCATCCGCGATCGTCTCCGCGCGCTGACCTTCATCCAGGGCAGCCAGGCGATCAACGCCGAGGGGCTGGGGGATGCCGACATCTTCGCGATGGCGTGCAAGAACGGCGTAATCGGCATCCAGGCCTTCTTCATCCGTGGCGGGCAGAACTGGGGCCACCGCAGCTTCTTCCCGGCGCACACTGCCGACGTGCCCGAGGACGAGATCTTCACCGGCTTCCTCGCACAATTCTATGAAGAAGTGCCGCCGCCGCGCACGATCCTGCTCGACCGCGAACTGACCGAAGCCGAATTGCTCGGCGAGGCGCTGGGCGCGCAGGCGGGGTTCAAGGTCGCTTTGTCGATGCCGCAGCGGGGCACGCGCCGCAAATTGCTCGAACAGGCCAAGCGCAACGCCGAGGAAGCACTCGACCGACGTCTCGCCGAGAGCACCACGCAGGCGAAGCTGCTGCGCGAAGTGGCGGAGCTGTTCGACCTGCCCGAACCGCCCGACCGGATCGAGGTGTACGACAACAGCCATATCCAGGGCACCAACGCGCTGGGCGCGATGGTCGTGGCGGGGCCCGAGGGGTTCCGCAAGGGCCAGTATCGCAAGTTCAACATCAAGAACCCCGACACCATTCCGGGCGACGACTTCGGGATGATGCGCGAAGTGTTCGGCCGCCGCTTCGCGCGCGCGCAGAACGAGGACCCCGACCGCGATTCGGGCGACTGGCCCGATCTGGTGCTGATCGACGGCGGGCGCGGGCAGCTCAATGCGGTGAAGGGCGTGCTCGAGGAACTCGGGATCGAGGACGTCGTCCTGGTCGGGATTGCCAAGGGGCCGCATCACGGGCGTGACGGCCGCGAGGTGTTCCACATGCTCGACGGGCGCGAGTTCCAGCTGCCGGTCAATGCGCCGGTGCTGTTCTACCTTCAGCGGCTGCGCGACGAGGTCCACCGTTTCGCAATCGGCGCGCATCGGGCGAAGCGCGCGAAGGCGATCGGCGCGTCGCCGCTCGATGATGTGCCGGGGATCGGTCCCGCGCGGAAGAAGGCGTTGCTGATGCACTTCGGCACCGCGCGCGCGGTCCGCAACGCGAGCCTCGATGATCTGCAGCGCGCCCCCGGCGTCAGCGCGGCGGTGGCGCAGCAACTGTACGACTTCTTCCATACGCGGTGAGGGGGGATGGTGCCGCGGTCGGCGAATTGACGGTGGTTCGGTCCGGCGTCATGCCGCTTCGCCATGACCGACGTGCGTGCCCCCCTGAATGTCTCGGTCGGTGAAGCACGACGGTTAGCGCGCCGCGGACGCTGGCTGGTCGTGGCGATCGTCTATCTGATCGCCATGGCGCTGTTCTTCCGCGGCCAGATCCTGAGCGGCTTCGATCTCGGCTTCAGCGATCGGGCGGACGGCCTGATCGAAATCAGCATCTTGGAGCATTGGCGCGCGGTGTTCGCCGGCGCGGCAAACTGGAACGTCACCGGCTATTTCGCGCCATATCCCGATACGCTGGGGTATAACGACGGCTATTTGCTGTACGGTGTCGTCTATAGTTTCTGGCGATTGTTCGCCGACCCGCTGCTGGCCGACACGCTCAATATCGCGACGTTCAAGACGATCGGCTTTTTCGCAGCCTATCGGCTCGTCGTCCGCGTGCTGGGATGGGAACGGCTTGCCGGCCTGATGGTGGCGCTGGTGTTCACCAACGCGAACGGGTTGATGGTGCAGGCAGGTCATGCGCAGGTTCAGACCGTCGCGCTGTTGCCGGTGGCCATGATCCTGGCGTTCCTGGCGGCACGGGAAGCCCGGGGGCGCCGGCCGATCCGCGGCGGCCTGTGGGCAATGGCGTTGGCGCTGCTGATGGCGGCATGGCTGCTCACCGCTTATTACATGGCGTGGTTCACGCTGGTCTTCGCGACTCTTTTCGCCCTGTGCTGGATGATGACTTCCGGAAATTGGCGACCGTCGACGCTCCGGCGGGTGGCCGCGCCATATTACGGGGTCCTGGCCGTTGGCTTGGCCAGCTTTGCGGTCGCGCTCATTCCGTTTCTGGCGCTGTACCTGCCCAAGATCCGGGAAAGCGGGGGCAGGGCATATCCTGCGGCATTTCCCTATCTCGTACTGCCGGGGGATGTGCTCAATGTGGGTCCGTCCAACTATGTGTGGGGATGGCTGTTCGGGGCTTCGCCCGGCGGGGAGCACAGTACCGGTATTGCGCCGTTCCTGTTCCTGCTGGCGGTGGCGGCGCTGTGGCGTTCGATCGCGGCCCCGTCGGGTCCCGGACAGGGCTTCGCACCCCCGCTGTGGCGCGCGGCTGCGCTGGCCGTCACCGTCAGCTGGCTGATGACGATACGGGTGGGGACGGTCTCGGGGTGGGCGATGGTGTCCGATCTCGTCCCGGGCGCGCGGGGATTGCGCGTCGTGTCACGCTATCAGCTGTTTCTCGTCCTGCCGCTGCTGCTGATCGTCACCGCGGTGTTTCGGCAGGTGGCGCGCCGTGCGTGGCGACGACGGCCGGTGATCCTCGCGGCGGTCCTGACTCTGCTCGTGGCAGAGGAATTCGGCAGCGATGTCCCGGTACAGCTCAGCCGCACCCGGGACGGCGCCGTGCTGGCAGCCGCGCCCGCCCCTCCTGCGCCCTGCCGCACCTTCTACGTCGTCAGCGCCCGGCGCGGCGATCCACCGTATGGCGATGCGGCGCACACCGCGCTCTATCCGCACAATGTCGATGCGATGTACCTGGCGGCGCGGTGGACGCTGCCGACGATCAACGGCTTTTCGAGCATCAATCCACCGGACTGGGATTTCGCGAACCCCCGCGACCCGGACTACGATCTCCGCGTCGCCAACTATGCGGCACGACATGCGATCGAACACCTGTGCCGCCTCGACATGGCGCGGCCGCAACCCTGGACCGAGGTGGATCGCGGCTATGCACCGCTGCATGTCCTGCCCTGACGGACGGCACGAACGATCCGCAGCAACGCAAGACCTGCGTACTGCTAAAAGATGGGGCCGCTGCGATGGTGCAAGGGCCGTTTCGGGAGTATTCTTGGCCCGGCGGTATTGCTGGATCGTCGTGACAGGCCGGGCGTCGTGATGCCGGACTGCAGCGTAAGGCACGGGTATGGACCTGGTCGGTGGGTTGAAGCGGCGGGCGCAGTCGGTGCCGTGGCGGATCGCCAGCGATCTTGCGCAACGCCCGATGATCCACACGCTCCGGACGCGACGCTATGACGCCTCGGTCGCGCTCCATCGCCCGGCATTGCCCCGCCTGACCCCGGCGCAGGACGCGATCCTCGCCGAGGTCGATCAGCGCGGAGTCAGCCAGCGGGACATCGCCACGCTGGGCATTCCCGGGTCGGGCGCGATGCTCCTGAGTGCGGCCGATCTGGCGCAGGCGTGGGCCGACCGGCTGCGCGCGCGGGGGCGCGAGGGGATCGACTTCCTGTACGTTCCGGCCGACGAAATCGCCCGGCACCCGGAGATCTATCGGTTCGGGCTGGACGCCGGGCTGCTCGATCTGGTCGAGGCGTATATCGGGCTGCCGATCGCCTATGACGGCGTGACCCTGCAATATACGGTGGCCGACGGACGCCCCGTCTCGACCCGCAAATGGCATCGCGATCGCGAGGACCGGCGCATGGTCAAGATGGCGATCTACCTGACCGACGTCGACGCGGCGGGCGGGCCGTTCCAGCTGTTGCCGATCCTCGATCCCGCGTCCTACGAGACGGGACCACGCGACATGTTCTACCTGCGGGAGGCCGACGAGGTCGAGCAGGACGGATGCGTGCTGGGCACCCGTCCGATCAGTTGCGAAGGCCCGGCGGGTACCGCCGTGTTCGCGGATACGGCGCGGTTCTTCCACCGCGGCAAGCCCGCGACCGGCAACGACCGGGCGGCACTGTTCTTCAGCTACTTCGCGCGAATTCCGGAGCGGCCGTTCTTCTGTTATCGCTCGGGCCTGTCCTATCGCCAGATCGCGGCTATGACCGACGACCTGTCCCCGCGACAGCGCGCCGCGGCCCTGTGGCGGCAGACGTTGCCCTTGCCGTGGCGACTCATCCCGCCGTCAGCGGTCTGACGCCGCAGGCCCGATCCTGTCAGGCCCAGCCCTCGAGCACCTGGTCGGGCGGGCGGTGGCCGTCCGCCCACATGCGGATGTTGGCAATGACCTTCTCGCCCGTCGCCAGCCGACCCTCGAACGTCGCGGAGCCCATGTGCGGGGTCATCACCACGTTGGGGAGCGCGAGCAGGCGCGGGTCGATCTCCGGCTCGTGCTTCCACACGTCCAGCCCGGCCCCGGCGAGGCGCCCGTTCTCGAGCGCCTCGACCAGCGCGTCCTCGTCGACGATCCCGCCGCGCGAGGTGTTGATGACGTAGACATGCGGCCGCAGCAGCGCGATCCGGCCCGCGTCGATCAGCCCCTCGCTGTCGGCGTTGCGCGGGGTGTGGATCGTCAGCAGGTCGATCGCCCCCAGCATCTCGTCGAGATGGGGATGCCATTGCGCCTGCAGTTCCGCCTCGACCACCTTGGGCAGGCGGTGGCGGTTGTGGTAGTGGATCGACAGGCCGAAGGCCCGCGCGCGCCGCGCGACCGCCTGGCCGATTCGCCCCATGCCGAGGATGCCGAGCGCCTTGCCGCCGATCCGGTGGCCGAGCATGCCACCCGGGGTCCAGCCCTGCCACGCACCGGAGCGAACCAGTTTCTCGCCCTCTGCCAGCCGCCGCGGCACCGACAGGATCAGCGCCATCGTCAGGTCGGCGGTATCCTCGGTCAGCACGCCCGGCGTGTTGGTGACGAGGATCCCGCGCGCGCGCGCCGCCTTGAGCGCGATATGGTTCACGCCAGCGCCGAAATTGGCGATCAACTTCAGTCGCGGGCCGGCCGCCTCGATCAGCGCGGCGTCGATCTCGTCGGTCACGGTCGGGACCAGAACGTCGCAATCCGCCATCGCAACCGCAAGCTCGTCGCGAGTCAGCGCTGCGGCACCGCGGTGGATGCGGATGTCGAACAATTGCTCCATCCGCTGCATCACCACGTCAGGCAGTTCGCGGGTCACGGCCACGCGCGGGTTCGGGACACGTCTCGTCTCGGGCATGCGACAGGCTTGGCGGAGGGCCCGCCCGGCGTCAACGGGTGTTGAAGCGCCGCGCCAAATCGCGATAAGCGGGGGCATGATGGTGATGCGACAGACGATGCGGATCGGGGCCCGGATGGCGCTGGCAATAGCGGCGGCAAGCGTTGGCGTGGGAGCAATCTCGCCCACGATCGCGGCGATGGCCAACCGGAAGCCGCCCTTCCTCGCCTCGATCGCGGCAAAGAAGGCCCGGATGCGCAGCGGCCCGGGGCGGACCTATCCGGTGACCTGGGTCTATCAGCGCGCCGACCTGCCGGTGCGGGTGATCAACGTGTTCGAACATGGCCAATGGTATAAGGTCGAGGATCCGAGTGGCACGCAAGGCTGGCTGATGGCCGGGCTGCTGAGCGAGACCCGGACGGCGCTGATCGTGGGCCAGGTCGCCGAACTGCGCGCCAGTCCCGACGCAGGCGGCCGGATCGTCTGGCGCGCGGCCCCGGGCGTGGTCGGTCGATTGAGCAAGTGCGCGGGGGGCTGGTGCTACTTCGACGTCCACGGACGCGGCGGCTTCGTCGAACAGCAGCGGCTGTGGGGCAGCGAGGCGGGCGAAACCCTGCCGTGAACGGCTGGACGATCCGGCGCGATGATCTGACGCATCCGGACGTGCTGGCGCTGCTCGATCTGCATCTGCGCGCGGCGCAGGAAAACTCACCGCCGGGGAGCGTCTTCGCGCTCGATGTCAGCGGGTTGCGCGATCCGTCCGTCACGCTGTGGACCTTGTGGGAGGGGGATACGCTGCTCGGTATGGGCGCGCTAAAAGCTTTCGGGGGCGGGGAGGGTGAGGTTAAGTCGATGCGGACCGCCCCGGGGCACCTGCGCCGCGGCGTCGCGGGTGTGGTGCTCGAGCATTTGATCGCGGAAGCCCGAGCGCGGGGCTATCGGCGGCTGTGGCTCGAGACGGGGTCGAACGCGGCCTTCGCTGCCGCCCATGCGCTCTATGCGCGCGCCGGATTCAGCGAATGCCCGCCGTTCGGGGCCTATCGCGATACCGTGTTCGCCCGATATTTCACGAAGGTGTTGTAGGCGCAGCATCCGGACGCGCCCGAGTCGGTTGAGGACCCGTTCGGACTTCGGTGCCTGACGGGTCCGCGTCCGGAACACGCGCACACGCTGATACGACGCGGTATTCGGCGCTTTGTGCGGCGTCGGGGCTGCGGTATCATACCCTCGGTCTTCGGGGGGAAGCGATGCCGTGCCGTCATGCCCATTGGTGGCTGCTCGCGCTGTTCCCGCTGATCGTGATCGCGTTCTGGCCGAATTATCTGGGTCGCCTCATGCAAGCGCCGTTCGCGTTGCACGCGCATGGCCTGACCGCGACGGCATGGCTCCTCCTGCTCGCCGGGCAGAGCTGGTCGATCCACACGCGCAGGCGGACGTGGCATCGTATGGCGGGGCTGGCGACGTTCGTCATCTTGCCCCTGTTCGCCGCGGCTGGGCCGCTTGCGTTACAGGGGATGGCACTGTTGTGGCGCGCGCGGGCCGATCCGTTCCACGCCACTTATGGCGCGCGGCTGGTGATCGTCGACATGATCGCGGGGCCGGCGGTGGTCGCGCTGGTCGCTTATGCCTTCGTCAACCGGCGCGATGTGACGAAGCACGCAGCGGCGATGCTGGCGACGGGGCTCCTCGTCCTGCCGCCGATCATCGGACGAATCCTGCCTGCGCTCCCGGGCTTTCCGCATGGCGCATGGACGGGCCTCGGCGGGTTCTGGCTTGGCTTTCACCTCGCCGAGGGACTGACGCTCGCGATCGCCTTGTGGCTCGCTGCCAGGACCCCGGCGGGACGACCTGGTTTCGGTTTCGCCGCGGCCGCCACAATTGGGGAGATGGTCGGCTATCAGACGATCGGGGCGACCAAAGCGTGGGAGCAGTGGATCGTGGTGTTCACCGGGATACCGGCGATCCCGATGGCACTTGCGGGAGGGCTTGCGACCGCTACCGTGCTGTTGTGGGCATGGCGGACCGTGCCGCCCCGGCCCGGACGCCCGCGCCCCGGTATCGCCGCGACAGCGGTCGCCTGACGTTCCGGGGCGGGCACAGCGGGTGGGGCGGTCCAGTTACGCCATCAACTCCACCGCGACCGCGGTCGCTTCGCCGCCGCCGATGCACAACGACGCCAGCCCGCGCTTGCCGCCGCGCGCCTCCAGCGCCGACAGCAACGTCGCGAGAATGCGCGCGCCGCTCGCGCCGATCGGGTGGCCGAGCGCACAGGCGCCGCCGTTCACGTTGATCCGGTCGTGCGCGATGTCGAGGTCGCGCATCGCGATCATCGCGACGACCGCGAACGCCTCGTTGACCTCGAACAGGTCGATGTCGCCGGTCGACCAGCCCGCCTTCTCGAGCGTCTTGCGCATCGCGAACACCGGTGCGGTGGTGAACAGCGCCGGGGCATGGGCATGCGCGCCATGCGCGACGATCCGCGCGAGCGGGGTGAGGCCGAGCTTCTCCGCAACCGACGCCCGCGTCATCACCAGCGCGGCGGCACCGTCCGAGATCGACGAGGCGTTGGCCGCGGTGATCGTGCCTTCCTTCGAGAAGGCGGGCTTGAGCGTCGGGATCTTGGCGACGTCGCCCTTGGCGGGCTGCTCGTCGAGGCTGACTGTGGTCGGTCCCTTGCGCCCGGCGATCTCCACGGGAACGATCTCGCGGTCGAACGCGCCGGAGGTCTGTGCGCGTTGTGCGCGGTGGAGCGACTCGATCGCGTAATCGTCCATCTGCTGGCGCGTGAACTGATAGGCGGCGGCGGTATCCTCGGCGAAATTGCCCATCAGCTTGCCGGGCTCATACGCATCCTCGAGCCCGTCGAGATACATATGGTCCTTGAGCACATCATGCCCGATCCGCGCGCCGGCGCGGTGGCGCAGGGAAAGGTACGGCGCGTTGGTCATGCTCTCCATCCCGCCCGCGATCAGCAGGTCGGCCGACCCCGCGGCGAGCGCATCCGCCGCGAGGATCGCGGCCTGCATCCCCGATCCGCACATCTTGTTGATCGTCGTCGCCTCGATATGGTCGGGCAGGCCAGCCTTGAGCGCCGCCTGGCGCGCGGGTGCCTGGCCGAGCCCGGCGGGGAGGACGCAGCCCATGTAGATCCGCTCGATCGCGCTGCCCGAAAGCCCCGCGCGCTCGACCGCGCCACCGACCGCGGTCGCGCCCAGCTCGGTCGCGCTCGCGCCCGTCAACGCCCCCTGGAACGACCCCATCGGCGTGCGGGCATAAGAGACGATGACGACGGGATCGGTGGCCATGATGGAGCAAACCTCTGGTGGGATCGGGATGCGTGCGATCTAGGGCCGACTTTGCCGATTTACAAACTATAGGGCGGTTCGACATGACCGCAGAAGCCACCAGAAACCGAGGGAATGCGCATGGATGACTTAATCTGGCCGATCCTGCTCGGGGGCTTCGGCGCGATCATCGGCAGCTTCATCGCGACGATCGTGGTGCGCTGGCCCGAAGGGCGATCGGTGGTGCACGGGCGCTCGGCCTGCGACGGGTGCGGGGTGGCGCTCGGCGCGCGCGATCTCGTCCCGCTGCTCAGCGCGCTCGTCGCGCGGGGGCGGTGCCGGACGTGTGGCGCGCGGATCGATCCGCTGCACTGGCAGATCGAGCTGACCGCGCTGGTGATCGGCGTGGCGGCGGGGCTGGTGGCGCCCGGCGTCGCCGGGGCGGCGGGCGCGGTGTTCGGGTGGCTGCTGCTCACGCTCGGCGCGCTGGACGTGGTCGCTTTCTGGCTCCCCGACGGGCTGACCGGAACGCTGGCGCTCGCCGGGCTGGCGACCGGCGCGCTCGGGGTGATGCCGTTGCTGCTCAACCGGGTGATCGGCGGGGTTGCGGGGTTCGTCGCGCTATGGGCGGTCGGCGCGGGGTATCGGCTGCTGCGCGGCCGGGACGGGCTGGGCGGCGGCGATCCGAAATTGCTCGGGGCGATCGGCTTGTGGCTCGGCTGGCGGATGTTGCCGACGGTGGTGCTGTTCGCGGCGCTGGCGGGGCTCGGCATCGCGGTGCTGGGCGCGCTGCGGGGGCGGCCGACGACGCTTGCCGACCGCATGCCGTTCGGCGCGCTGCTGGCGATCGCGGCTTACCCGGCGTGGCTGATGCTGGTAGGCATGGCGTCATGAACGCGCTCCTGTTCCTCGCGCCGGTGCTGCTGGCGGTCGCCCCGCAGGCCACGCCCGCGCCGGCGGGATCGGTCGACGGCCTGCCGCTCGGCGTGCTGCCCAAGCAGGAACTGCCCAGGCAGGGCTGTGCCGCCTATCTGTGGACCGCGAGCGGAACGCGCGCGCTGATCGCGATGGCGGGCGCGGACCCGGCGCGGCTGCGGCTGTCGGTCGGCGGGAAGATCATCGATCTCGAGCGCAGCGGGCAGGTCGGCGGGGCCGGGCTGGGGTTCGCCGAAAGTACGACCTATGGCAGCGCGGCAATCGGTGCCAAGCTGACGATGAAGATCGAAACGCGGGAGTCGATCACGAGTGGCGGTGTCGTATCCGACGGCATCCTCCAGCTCGACCGGGCGGGGCAGGACAGCGTGGTCGTGCCGGTCGCGGGATTGATCGGCTGCGCTTGAGGGGACGGGCATGACATTGCAGGCGACGCTTCTGGCTCAACGGGCTGCGTTCCATACGGAATTGCCCGTCACCCTGGAGGTCCGCAAGGACCGGCTCAAGCGCGCGGCGGCGATGATCGCCGACCATGCCGACGCCTTTTGCGACGCGCTGAGCGAGGATTTCGGACACCGCAGCCGCGAACAGTCGATGCTCACCGACATCGCCTCGTCGATCGCGCCGATCAAACATGCGCTGCGCGCGCTCGATGGCTGGACGAAGCGCGACAAGCGCGCGGTGCAATTCCCGCTCGGGCTGCTCGGCGCGCGCGCGTGGGTGGAATATCAGCCGAAGGGCGTGGTCGGTGTGATCGCGCCGTGGAATTTCCCGGTCAACCTGGTGATGGGGCCGATCGCCGGCATTTTCGCGGCGGGCAACCGCGCGATGGTCAAGACCAGCGAATTCACCCCGCGCACCGCCGCGCTGTTCGAAACGGTCTGCGTCAAGTATTTCGCGGCCGAGGAACTCGCCTTCATCAGCGGCGGGCCGGATGTCGGCAAGGCCTTCTCCGAACTGCCGTTCGATCACCTGATCTTTACCGGCGCGACCGGGATCGGCCGGCACATCCTCCACGCCGCCGCCGACAATCTCACCCCCGTGACGCTCGAGCTCGGGGGCAAGTCGCCCGTCATCATCGGCAAGGACGCCGACATCGCGCGCGCGACCGAGCGGGTCGCGATCGGCAAGATGCTCAACGCCGGGCAAATCTGCCTCGCGCCCGATTACATGCTCGTGCCGCAAGCGCAGGAACAGGCCGTGGTCGACGGGCTCAAGGCGGCGGTCTCGGCAATGTATCCGACGCTGCTGGCGAACCCGGACTATACCGCGATCATCAACGACCGGCATCACCAGCGCCTCGCCGACTGGGTCGCCGACGCGCGCGCCAAGGGCGCAACGGTCGAGGTGGTCAACCCCGGGGGGGAGGATTTCGCGGGCTCCAATGCGCGGAAAATGCCGCTCCACATCGTCCGCGACGCGACCGACGACATGATCGTGATGCAGGAAGAGATCTTCGGCCCGATCCTCCCGGTGCACTCCTACGTCGGCAGCGTCGACAGCGCGATCGACGAAGTGAACCGACGCGACCGCCCGCTCGGCCTCTATTATTTCGGGCCGGACGAGACCGAGCGGCGCCGCGTGCTCGATCGGACGATCTCGGGCGGGGTGACGATCGACGACGTGGTGTTCCACGTCTCGATGGAGGACCTGCCGTTCGGCGGGGTCGGGCCGTCGGGCATGGGGTCGTACCACGGGTTCGACGGGTTCAAGACGTTCAGCCACGCCAAGGCGGTGTTCAAGCAGGCGAAGCTCGACGTGGCGAAGCTCGCGGGGCTCAAGCCGCCGTATGGCAAGGCGACGATGACGAGCGTGCGGCGGCAGATGAAGTAAGGGAACCTTCGCGGCCCGCCGCGCTTTGGCAGAGGTGCTTCCCGTCGCTCTTCCCCCACGCTCGTTCCAGCTCGGGGCGCATGCGCGCATCCGGTTGACCTATGCGTGGCGGCACGGGCGCCTGCCGGACCTGCGGACGCCGCGATTGTTCACCGAGCTGGTGCAATGGCGCAAGCTGAATGATCGCGACCTGCGGTTGCCGCTGCTGGCGGACAAGGTCGCGGTCAAGGCGGTGGTGGCCGATCGGTTGGGCCGCGCATGGGTCGTCCCCACGCTGTGGGACGGCGCCGTTCTCCCGGCGGAACGCCCCGACGGCGGGCCGATCGTCGTCAAGTCGCGGCATGGCTGCAACCAGCGCGTGTTCGTGCGGGACGGCACGTGCGACTGGCCGATGATCCGCCGCCAGGCCGCCCGCTGGGTCGACCAGCGGTATGGCGGCTGGCTGGACGAATGGCTGTACCGCGAAATTCCCCCCGGGGTGTTGATCGAGCCCTTTATCGGCGCCGATGGCCAGTTGCCGATCGACTACAAATTCTACGTCTTCGGCGGCGTGGTCGCGTTCATCCAGGTGCACCTCGAGCGGGAGCATCGGCATCGCTGGATCGTGCTCGACCGCCACTGGCGCTGCGAGGGGGATGGCACGGACCTGCCGCCGCGTCCCTCCGCGCTCGGTGCGATGATCGCCGCCGCCGAGAACCTCGGGCAGGGCTTCGATTTCGTGCGGGTGGATTTCTACCAGCCGGACGATGTGCCGTTGTTCGGCGAGATGACCTTCTACCCGGGCTCGGGTCTCGATCCGTTCGACCCGCCGCATCTGGATGCGGTGATGGGCGACTTGTGGTTACAGGCGCGGGGTAGGGCGACTGGTGTGTCGCAGGACTTTGGCGGAGTAGCGCTCGCGGCGTGAACGGGTCTGCGGTTCGCCATGGGGGCTAAGAAGGCAGCTTCCCCCTCAATCCCGTCCGCTGCACAGGCTGGGGCTCACGCGCGCAACACGGACGGGCGACAGCGCGGCGCTACCGCGGTCACTTCGACTGGGCCCCGGCCTGCGCCGGGGAAGCGCCTGCCCACCGGCGCGCAGCCACGCCCGCGCCTCACTCCCGCTCTAGTCGATCCGGTAATGGATCGGCTTGAAGCTCCCTCCGTTGCTCGCCGGCGCGGAACAGGCGGTGAGCCCCACGATGAGGTCCATCGCCGCGCGCAGCACGATGCGGTCGCCGGCCGTGCTGATCGGCGGCAACACGTCTAGCTTCCCCGTCGCGCCATCGACCGTGACGTTCATGAAGCAGTTGAACGCGGTGGGAATCTGGTCGGGCTTGATCCCGAACGGTTCCAGCGCTTCCGCGAGGTTGCCGAAGCATCCGCGATGCGGTGGCAGGTCGGGGTAGAAATGATGGAACGTATCGTAGGAGCAGGGCGTCAGCAGAAAGTCATGCCGCCCGACGGTATCCTCGATGATCTCCAGCATCGGCTGCGAGCGGTTGGAATACAGCAGGTTGCCGGTCGTCAGATAGATCGTCTCGGCATAATCGAGCGTCCGTCCCGACGACAGCACCTCGTCGAGATCCTCCGCATTATACGCAAGCAGATCGGACACTTGTCGCCCGCGCGGATCGATGACGGTGAGCGTCTGTCCGGCGGCAAGGCGAAACGCCGCCCCGCTCCGTTCCGGGATTTCGGTGATCAGGCTCAATCGGGGGCTCCGGCATAACGAAACGGGCAGGCCCAGCTCTCGTCGACGGCGCGGCCGCTATACTGACGTGCCTCGCTCATTTCGCCGTGGCGCGCGAGCATCGGGTTGCGCGAGCCCGCCAGCACCTCGTCGCGCGTCAGGATCTTTTCGCGCATGCCCTCATATTTGCCTTGCGCCCGCAGCGTCTCGAACTGGTCGTGCAGGTTGAACACCATCGTCGGCCGCGCGAAGCGGCGCGCGGGACGGCTGGCATTGGGGTGGAGCCCGACGATGAAGAACGCCTCGCCGCCAAAGCTCAGCGAGAAGTGCGGGCTGTCCGGGTCGGTGCTGACGGCCGTGTCATAGCCCTGCCCGCGCCACACGTCCTTGTCCGAGATCGACTGGACACGCTGCCACAAGGCCGCCTCGAACGCCTGCTCGCTCAGGTCGTCCGGCCCGTCGAAGATCACCGCGAAGCTGCGGAACAGGCCCGGCTCCGCGCGATAGGCCGCGGCGAAATGCATCAGGCCATCGTGGATGCGCAGGTCGTCCCACGCGCTGTCGAGCCGGTCGCAGGCGAGCACGGACAGCGTTCCCTTCGCCAACGCCGCCTTGGCGCCGACGCACGGAAAGTCCGCCTCCGCGACATGCGCGTCGAGCAGGGCCTGAAAGTCGTGCTGGGCACGGTGTTTCCACGGGAACATGGGAGTTTGGGGCGTAGGCATAGAACAACAAGACTCCCACGCGAGACGCCAGTTCCGCGAATTCATGCTGATAAGAGTTAAGTATCCGGCAGTTGCGCTTTCGGGAAACCTGACCAGGCGGCGTCATAGTCTTCGTCGAGCGCGCTCGTTTCTGCGGCGAATCGGGTCGGGGTAAAGACCCAGCGGCTTTCGATCATGAACGCCATCGTGCCGTCGATCTTGCGCGGGGCGAGCGGCGCGTTGCTTGCGGCGTCCCAGGTCGCGACGTCGGGGCCGTGGCCACTCATCTGATTGTGCAGCGACAGCGCGCCGGGGACGAAGCCATCGGCCTTGGCGTCATATTCGCCTTTGAGGAGGCCCATGCACTCGCTCATCGTGTTGCGGTGGAACCACGGCGGGCGGAACGTTTCCTCCGCCACCATCCAGCGCGGCGGGAAGATCACGAAGTCGACATTGGCGGTGCCGGGCATGTCGCTGGGCGAGGTGAGGACGGTGAAGATCGACGGATCGGGATGATCGAAGCTGATGCTGCCGATCGTGTTGAACCGCGCGAGATCATATTTGCACGGCGCATAATTGCCGTGCCACGCGACGACGTCGAGCGGGGAGCGGCCGAGGTCGGTGGTCCACAGGCTGCCGAGGAATTTCTGGACGAGTTCGTATTCGCCCTCGACGTCTTCGAACCACGCGACGGGCGTCTCGAAGTCGCGCGGGTTGGCGAGCCCGTTCGCGCCGATCGGGCCGAGGTCGGGGAGGCGGAACGGTGCGCCATGATTCTCCGCGACATAGCCGCGCGCGCTGCCATCGGGGAGGGTGACGCGGAAGCGCACGCCGCGCGGGATGATCGCGATTTCGCCCGGGGTGAGGTCGATCCTTCCGAGCTCGGTGAGGAGGGTGAGGCGGCCCTGTTGCGGGAGCATGAGGAGTTCGCCGTCGGCCGAGACGAACGCGCGGTTCACCATGTCCCTGGTCGCGCGGTAGATGTGCATCGCGACGCCGGTCTGCGTCCTGGGGCCTTCGCCTGCGACGAGCATGGTGGTGAGCGAGTCGAGCCAGTCCGCGTCCTGCGTCTCGAGCGGGCCCCAGCGGAGGCGGTTGGGGGCGAGGGGGGCGTCGGCGGTGCCGGGTGCGAAGAGGGGCGCGCCTGCGTAGCGCGTGAAGGCGGGGTGCGCGGCGGAGGGGCGGAGGCGGTAGAGCCAGGAGCGCCTGTTCTCGTGGCGTGGCGCGGTGAAGGCGCTGCCGCTGAGCTGTTCGGCGTAGAGGCCGAACGCTGGTTTCTGCGGGGAGTTGCGGCCGATCGGGAGCGCGCCGGGGATGGCTTCGGTGGCGAAGTGGTTGTTGAAGCCGGTCATATAGTCGGTCATTTCGCTCTCCAGCTATCGGCTTGGGTGCCCGTTACGGCCCCACCCCAACCCCTCCCCTGAAGGGGAGGGGCTTTTGGTTGCGCTCGTCTTCTAGCCCCTCCCCTTCAGGGGAGGGGTGGGGGCGGCCTCGTAGAGGGTAGCGCCTGTTACTGCCCCACCCCAAACCCCTCCCCCTGAAGGGGAGGGGCTTTTAGGTTTCGCTCTTCTTCTAGCCCCTCCCCTTCAGGGGAGGGGTTGGGGTGGGGGCGGCCTCGCAGAGGGTAGCGCCTGTTACTGCCCCACCCCAAACCCCTCCCCTGAAGGGGAGGGGCTTTTAGGTTTCGCTCTTCTTCTAGCCCCTCCCCCTCAGGGGAGGGGTTGGGGTGGGGGACGCCTCGCAGAGACCACCGCCCCCCACCTAAGCCTCAAGCCTCAACCGCCCCCGGCACCACGCCCCGCCGGATCTGGTCCAGCTCGATGCTCTCGAACAATGCCTTGAAGTTCCCCTCGCCAAAGCCGTCATTGCCCTTGCGCTGAATGATCTCGAAGAAGATCGGCCCGACCATATTCTCGGTGAAGATCTGCAGCAGCAGCCCGCCACCCGTCTCGGGCGCGCCGTCGATCAGAATGTCGCGCTTGCGCATTTCCTCGACGTCGTGGTTGTGCCCGGGCAGACGCTTGTCGATCAGGTCGAAATAGGTCTGCGGCGTCGTCTGGAACCGCACGCCGTTCGCGCGCAAAGTGTCGACCGTCTTGAAGATGTCGTCGGTCGCGAGGGCGAGATGCTGGATGCCTTCGCCCTTATAGTCCTTGATGAATTCCTCGATCTGCGAATGCTCGTCCTGGCTTTCGTTCAAGGGAATCCGGATCTTGTCGTCGGGCGCTGTCATCGCCTTGGAGAAGAGGCCGGTCGACTGGCCCTCGATGTCGAAATAGCGGATCTGGCGGAAGTTGAAGATCCGCTCGTAATAGTCCGCCCAATACGCCATCCGCCCGCGCTGCAGATTGTGCGTGAGATGGTCGAGCGTGTGGAGCCCGACGCTGTGGTCGTCGACGCCAGCCCCCTCGACCGGGGTGAAGTCGGTCTCGTAGATCCGCGACTTCTCGTCGACCAGATACAGGTTCGCGCCGCCGATGCCTTCGATCGCGGGAAGGTCGAGCTCGTCCGGGCCGACGGCACCCTTGACCGCGACCGCACCGCGCTCGACCGCCATTTTCAGCGCGTCCTCGCCGTCGGCGACACGGAACGCCATCGCGTTGGCCGAGGGGCCGTGCGTGTCGCGGAAGCCGGCGACCTGGCCGGCGTCATCCATGTTGAGCAGGAAGTTGATGTCGCCCTGCGCATAGCGGCGGACGTTCTTCGACTTATGGTTGCCGACATGGGTGAAGCCCATCTTGACGAACAGGTCAGCCATCGCCTCGGGGTCGGGCGAGGTGAATTCGACGAATTCGAAGCCGTTAAGGCCCATCGGGTTTTCGGTGGCAGTCATCGCATCGGCTCCGAGATGGTTTCAGATGAAACGATATAGCGACCTTGCCAAGGGCGGTCCATCCCTTATCCCTGCGCGGTGATGACAACGCTCAAGCTCGATCAGTTCCTGCCCTATCGCCTGTCGATCGTGTCGAACCGCGTCTCGGCGGCGGTGGCGAGCACGTATCAGGCGTTGTTCGGGCTCCGGATCCCCGAATGGCGGCTGGTCGCGATCATCGCCGAGAGCGAGGGCGCCACGCAGCAGGCGCTGGGGCTGGCGACGCGGATGGACAAGGTGACGGTCAGCCGCGCCGCCGCGACGCTGGTCGAACGCGGACTGGTCGAGCGCCGCCCGAACGCCAGCGACCAGCGCTCGCACCTGCTGTCGCTGACCGAAGCGGGCCGGACGCTCTACGAGAATGTCGCCCCAAAGGCGCTCGAGCTCGAGGCGCAGGTCTTCGCCGGCTTCACCAGGGCTGAAATCGCGAGCTTCCGCGCGATGCTGGACCGGCTCGAGACATCGGCCGCGCCGTTCGACCCCGAACGCGCTTGAAGCGGACCGCAAGCCTGGCCTAAGCCTGTCGCCCAAGCCCTCCCCAGGCAGACGTTGGTTCCAGGAGGATGTTGATGCCTGAAATGCTCGACCGCGCCGGTCTGTCGGTCGCCGCCCCGCTCGCCGCCTTTCTCGAGGCGCGCGTGCTTCCCGGCCTCGACGTAGCGGCAGAGGGCTGGTGGCAGGGCGTCGCGGACATCTACGCCCGGTTCGCGCCCGAGAACCGCGCTTTGCTCGCGACCCGCGACTCGCTCCAGGCGCAGATCGACGCGCGTTATGGTTCGGGGGAGGCGGTCGACGAGCCGTTCCTGCGCGAGATCGGCTATCTAGTTCCCGAACCTGCCGCCTTCACGATCGGCACGACCAACGTCGACGCCGAAGTCGCGACGATGGCCGGACCGCAGCTCGTCGTCCCGATCCTCAACGCGCGCTTCCTGCTCAACGCCGCCAACGCCCGCTGGGGGAGCCTGTACGACGCCTATTACGGCACCGATGCACTTCCCGGCATGGCAGTCCCCGGGGGATACGATCCCGTGCGCGGCAAGCAGGTGGTCGAGGCGGCGAAGGCGTTCCTTGACGATGCGGTTCCGCTGACGACGGGCTGCTGGGACGAACTCCGCGGCGACGAACCGGACCTGCGCCACCCCGAGCAACTGGTCGGGCGCAAGGGTGCCTCGTGGCTGTTCGTCAACAACGGTCTGCATATCGAGGTGGTGGTCGACCGCGACCATCCGATCGGTCGCGACGATCCGTCGGGGATCGCCGACGTCATCCTCGAATCCGCACTGACCACGATCTGCGACCTCGAGGATTCGGTCGCGGCGGTCGATGCCGAGGACAAGGTCGCGGCCTATGCCAATTGGCTCGGGCTGCTGCGCGGCGATCTGGAGGAGGCGTTCGACAAGGGCGGCAGGACGATCACGCGCCGGCTCAACCCCGACCGCGTCTATGACGACGGGCTGACGCTGCCGGGGCGGAGCCTGTTGTTCGTCCGCAACGTCGGGCATCTGATGACGACGCCTGCGATCAAGCTGCCCGATAGCAGCGAGGCACCCGAAGGGATCCTCGATGCGATCGTCACCAGCACGATCGCGCTGTACGATTTGCGCGGGCTGGGCCCCTATCGCAACAGCCGGGCAGGCTCGGTCTATATCGTGAAGCCCAAGATGCACGGGCCCGAGGAATGCGCTTTCACCGACCGCCTGTTCGATGCGGTCGAGGATCTGCTCGGGATCGAGCGGCATACGGTCAAGGTCGGCGTGATGGACGAGGAGCGCCGCACCTCGGCCAATCTCGCAGCCTGCATCGCGGCGGTGAAGGACCGGATCGTCTTCATCAACACCGGCTTCCTCGATCGGACCGGCGACGAGATGCACACCGCGATGCGCGCCGGGCCGATGATCCTTAAGGCCGAGATGAAAGGGAGCGACTGGATCAAGGCTTATGAGGATCGCAACGTCCGCATCGGCCTCGCCGCCGGGCTGTCTGGCCGGGCGCAGATCGGCAAGGGCATGTGGGCCGCGCCCGACCGGATGGCGGACATGATGGAGCAGAAGATCGGCCACCCGACCGCCGGCGCGAACACCGCCTGGGTCCCGTCGCCGACCGCGGCGACGCTGCATGCGATGCATTATCACAAGGTCGACGTGTTCGCCCGGCAGAAGGCGATCGCGCGTGAGAGCGTGCCACCGCTCGCGTCGCTGCTGCGCGTGCCGGTCGCGGCACAGGGGCGCAACTGGACGCCCGAGGAAATT
This sequence comes from Sphingomonas sp. TREG-RG-20F-R18-01, assembly GCF_022662475.1. Lineage (GTDB taxonomy): Bacteria > Pseudomonadota > Alphaproteobacteria > Sphingomonadales > Sphingomonadaceae > Sphingomonas. The sequence goes on along the minus strand of NZ_JAKNQQ010000001.1, from coordinate 588,229 downwards.
CGCGCCGAACTCGACAACAATGCGCAGGGCATCCTCGGCTATGTCGTGCGCTGGATCGATCAGGGGGTTGGGTGCTCCAAGGTTCCCGACATCCACGATATCGGGCTGATGGAGGACCGTGCGACCCTGCGGATTTCGTCGCAGCATATCGCCAACTGGCTGCTCCACGGCGTCGCCACGCGCGCGGAGGTCGATGCCGCGTTCGAGCGGATGGCGGCGAAGGTCGATGCGCAGAATGCCGGCGATCCGCTCTATCGGCCAATGGCGAGCAATCCCGACAGCGTCGCGCTGCAGGCGGCACGCGCGCTCGTGTTCGAGGGGATCGATCAGCCGAACGGCTATACCGAACCGTTGCTGCACGCCTATCGCCAACGCGTAAAAGCCGAATGAGCAGAATCTAGGAAACCATTTCCCGCTCATGCGTTAGGGACGCTGAGCGGGGGACCGAAAAACCGGCCCCCGTGTGAAGCGGGGAAGCGTAGCTCTTGATTTCTTTGGCGTATTCGAGCGGGCTTCTCGCCATCGCGGTTGCAAGTCTCCAGCAGGCACCCCCCATCGTGGTGCCCGCAGCGTCTGGTGCTGCGCAGGGTATCGGCCAAACCACCGAGCCGCCGATTGTTTCCGATCCCGAGTTCGACAAGGCGCTTCCGCCGCTCAGCAACGACATCAATGCGCCGCTAGAACCGATGATCCCGGTACCGGTGACGACGACCGGCGTTCCGGTTGCGCCGCAGCCGACGCCGCCTGCGGTGACCGGCGTCCCCGTCGCCACGACGCCCGCGCCGACGATCCCCGCCGACCTCAACCAGCCGCTTCCCCCGCTCGCGAGTTTCGACACGGCCCCGCTGGTCGACGTCGCGGTCAAGGACGAGAAGGCGCCGGAGATTCGCTACGAGACCGTGATCCGCGGGCTCGATCCGCTCAAGCTGACCGCGCAGTTCAACGGCCTGTCCGCTCTGAAGGGCGGGAAGGGCAAGGCCCCCAACGGCACCGTCATCGCAGCGCGCGGGCGCGAGGACGAGCAGCTTGCGATCCGGCTGATGAAGAGCCTAGGCTATTATGACGGGACCGCCGTTTCGACGATCGAGACCGTTCCCAACGACAAGACCCGGGTCAAGGCGATCGTCTCGGCGACCCCGGGCAAGCAGTACAAGCTCGGCACGATCGTGGTGAAGGCGAACCCGACGATTCCGCCGACGCTGATCCGCGATGCGCTCCCGCTCAAGGTCGGCGAGCCGATCGAGGCGGTGCGCATCCAGGGCGCGGAAGCCAACGTCGCGCTGACGCTGCCGCAGAACGGATACCCCTTCGCAAAGGTCGGCGATCGCGACATCCTGCTCGACGATCTGGCGGGCACCGGCGACTATACGCTGCCGGTCGAGGTTGGCGCGCGGTCGTCGTTCGGGACCGTCACGACCGAGGGACGGCTGGCGTTCGGGGCCGACCATGTCCGCGTGTTGCAACGCTTCAAGGCGGGCGAACTGTACGACAACCGCAAGGTGGACGATCTGCGCGCGGCGCTGGTCGCGACGGGGCTGTTCTCGACCGTGTCGGTCGAGCCGAAGCCGACCGGTAACATCAACCCCGACGGGACCGAGCAGGTCAACCTGCTGGTCGAGCAGGAGCGCGGCAAATATCGCTCGCTCGCGGTCAGCGGTGGGTACAGCACCGGGCAGGGCGCGCGGGTCGAAGGTTCGTTCACGCACCGCAACCTGTGGTCGCCCGAGGGCGCGCTGATCGCGACCGCGGTCGGCGGCACGCAGGAGCAGGGACTGAGCGGCACCTTCCGCCGCTCGAACGCGGGCAAGCGCGATCGCACGGTCACGCTGACCGCGGCGGTCGACCACACCAATTACGACGCGTTCAACGCCTTCACCGCGACCCTGTCGGGCCGGATTTCCTATGACTCCACGCCACTGTGGCAGAAGAAGTTCACCTACGCCTACGGCTTCGAAGTCGTCGGCACGAACGAGAGCGTCTATGACTTCGCGCGCGGCGATCGGCGGCGTGCGACCTATTTCATCGCGGCGCTGCCGGGGCAGGTCCAGTTCGACCGGTCGGACAGCCTGCTCAACCCGACCAAGGGCTATCGCCTCAAATTGAGCCTCAGCCCCGAGACGTCGGTGCGCGGCGCGATCAGCCCCTATGCGCGCACGCTGATCGAGGCGAGTGCCTACTATCCGGTCGGCGAGAAATTCGTCATCGCGGGTCGCCTCCGTGCGGGCGCGATCGCCGGGATCGAGCGCGACGACCTCGCGCCGTCGCGGCGCTATTATGGCGGCGGCGGCGGGTCGGTGCGCGGCTATGGCTATCAGCGGCTCGGGCCGCTCGATCCGCAGGGCAATCCGGTCGGCGGGCGCAGCTTGAACGAGTTCGCGCTCGAGGCGCGCTATCGCTTCGGCAATTACGGGATCGTGCCGTTCATCGACGGCGGCAACGCTTACACCAGCGTGCTCCCCAAGGGCTCCGACCTGCGCTTCGGCGCTGGCATCGGCGGGCGTTTCTATACCAATTTCGGGCCGTTGCGCGTCGACGTCGCAACCCCGCTCAACCCCCGTAAGGGCGACGGCAAGGTCGCGCTCTATATCTCGATCGGACAGGCCTTCTGATGGCGGAAGTAGAAACCGGCCCTTCGGCGGCGCCGGAAACCGTCGTCATCGCGCGGCGCCCGCTCTGGCAGCGGATCTTCAAGTGGGTTTCGATCACGCTCGGCGTGCTCGGGTTGCTCGCGATGGGGATCGTCGCCGGGCTCGATACCGCGCCGGGGCGGCGCGTCATCGCCAATTTCATCGGGGACTATAAGACCGCAGGCGGGCTCAACATCCGCGTCGGGCGGATCGAAGGTTCGATCTACGGCAAGATGGTGCTCAACGACGTGCGGGTCAGCGATCCGCAGGGCGTGTTCCTGTCATCGCCACGGATCGCGGTCGACTGGAAGCCGTTCGACTACGTCCGCAACCATATCAACGTCCTGTCGGCGCAGGCGAACCTCATCACGATGACGCGCTCGCCCGCGTTCAAGCCGACCCCGACCGATCCCAACGCACCGATCCTCCCCGATCTCGACATCGATATCGGTCGCCTGACCGTCAATCGGATGGTGCTCGCCAAGGCCGTGATGGGCTCGCCGCATATCATCAGGATCGACGGCGCGACGCATATTGCGGACAAGCGCGCGCAGATCACTGCGGACGTCGATGCGCTGACCGGCCCCGGCATTGCGGGTGGCGACAAGCTGCGGCTGCGGCTCGATGCGGTGCCTGATTCGGACCGGCTCGGGATCGACGCACGGATCACCGCGCCAGCACGCGGCGTGGTCGCGGAAATGAGCGGGCTCAAGGCGCCGCTCGACTTCACGATCGGTGGCAAGGGCGGCTGGAAGGCGTGGACCGGCAAGGCGAGCGGGTCGCTCGGCGGCGCGCAGTTCGCCGACCTCGACCTGCAGGCGCACAACGGCTTCTTCCAGATCCGCGGCAAGACCAACCCGGGGCTTTATCCCGGTGGCGCGCCCAAGGACAAGGCGACCCCGACCAACCCGATCGCGCGCCTCACCGCGCCCTCGCTCGACGTGTCGATCGACGCGCGGCTCAACGCGCGCAAGGTCGATACGGTCATCGCGCTCAAGTCGGATGCGATGGCAGTCAACGCCAAGGGTCTGATCGATCTCGCGCAGAGTGCCTTCAGCCAGTTCGCGGTCGATGCGAAATTGCTGACTCCCGGCGCGATTCTCCCCAACCTCAACGGGCGCGACGTGACCGCGCGCGTCGTGCTCGACGGCAAGTTCGCGACACCTACGGTCAATTACGTGGTCAGCGCAGGCGTGCTTGGATTCGGCGAAACCCGCGTCCAGCAGCTCTACGCCTCGGGCCTTGCGCGCGTGAACGCGGATCACATCGTGATCCCGGTCGCGGCACGTGCCGCGCGGGTCACCGGGCTCAACGCGGCGGCGGGTGGCCTGCTCGACAATGTCGCGATCAACGGCAGCTTCGCGATCGCCAACGGCAAGGTGCTGTCGGACAATCTCAAGATCCGATCGCGCAAGATCGACGCGACCGCGCTGATCGTCGCCGACCTGGCGACCGGCATGTACCGCGCCGCGCTCAACGGCAGGGTCAACGATTACCGGGTCGAGAGCTTCGGGATCGTCAGCGTCAAGACCGACGCCAAGCTCGTTACGATGCCCGGCGGGTTCGGGATCACCGCGCATGTCGCGGCGCGGACCTCGCAGATCTTCAACGAAGGCGCGCGCACCTTCCTCGGCGGCAACGCCGCGGTGACCGCGGACGTCGGCTATGATCCGAACGGGATCATCACCTTCCGCAACCTGCGGCTCAACGCGCCCCAATTCCGTGTCACGCGCGGGCAGGGGCGGTACGATCCGAAGGGACCGCTCGCGGTCGATGCGGATGCCTATTCCACTCAATATGGCCCGCTGTTCGCGCGGGTCACGGGTACTGCGACCAAGCCGGTCGTGCTGCTGCGGGCGCCGCGTCCGGGCGTGGGCATCGGTCTCGTCAATCTCGAGGCACGCGTGCGCGGCACGGGAACGTCGTATCTGATCCTCGCCAAGGGCGGGACCAATTACGGGCCGTTCACCGCCGACCTCAACGTCGTGCCCGCGGCACCGCTGACGGTCGACATCCGTAATGCGCGCTTTGCCGGGATCGACTTCAAGGGGCGCGTCCAGCAGCTCGCCGCCGGTCCGTTCGGCGGGCGGGTGACGTTCGCCGGATCGGGCATCAGCGGGGCGGCCTTGCTCGGCGCGCAGGGCAAGTTCCAGCGGGTCGATGTCGCCGCGCGTGCGAGCAACGCCAAGATTCCGGGGCTGGTCGACTTCACGATCGGTCGCGCGCTGGTCAACGCCCGCGCGATCCTGACCCCGACGCCGCAAGTCGTCGCGGACGCGCAGGTCGCCGACTTGCGCTATGGCCCGACGGTGATTTCTGCGGCCCGCGCCAAGGTGAATTACGTCGGGGGTTCGGGCACCGCGCAATTGCTCGCTACCGGCTCGAACGGCGTCCCGTTCCGATTGGCGGCCAATGCACGCCTCAGCCCGAAGCAGTGGCTGGCGGCGCTGCAGGGGCAGGCCAACGGTATCGGCTTCCGCACTGCCAACCCGGCGCGGATCGATATCGAGGGTTCGACCTATCGGCTCCAGCCGACGCGGATCGACTTCGACAATGGCTCGGCGCGGGTCGCGGCGGTCTATGGCTCGGGGCTTTCGGCGCAGCTGCGGCTCGACAAGCTCGACCTGTCGGTTGCGAACGCGCTGGTGCCCAACCTCGGGCTCGGCGGCGCGGCGACGGGGTCGATCGACTATGCGCAACCGCGTGGGGCTTCGGTGCCGAAGATTGCTGGCCAGTTCCGCATTGCCAACTTCACGCGGTCGAGCCTTGCCAGCGTCTCCGATCCGGTCGACGTCGTCGGCCAGATCGGGCTGACCGACGCGGGCGGCGAAGCACGTGCGCTCGTCCAGCGCGGCGGGACGACGGTCGGACGGATGATCGCGACGCTCCGCCCGCTGGGTGCGGGGGCGAACTGGACGACGCGGCTGATGGCGGCACCCTTGTCGGGCGGGATCCGTTATAACGGCCCGTCGGGCGTGCTGTTCTCGCTCGCCGGGCTCAGCCGCCAGCAATTGTCGGGGCCAATCGCGATCGCCGCCGACTTCGGTGGTCGCGTCGATGCCCCGCAGCTCAACGGCGTCATCCGCGCGGACTCGCTGACCTATGACAATGAAGTCTATGGCACGCGCATCAGCCAGATGAAGATCGCGGGACGGTTCACCAACGACCGGCTCGAGATCACGCAGCTGTCGGCGCGCGCGGGCGAGGGGACGGTCCAGGCGCAGGGGTCGGTCGGTTTCGCGGCCGCGTCGGGCTTCCCGATCAATATCCAGGCGACACTTAACAATGCGCGGCTGGCGCGAAGCGATGCGCTTGGGGCGACCGCGACGGGGACGATCGCGATCACCAACTCGAAGGCGAATGGCGGGCTGATCAAGGGCGATATCCGCATCCCGAATGCGCGCTACGAGATCATCCGTCAGGGCCAGGCCGAAGTGCCCGAACTGACCGGCGTCCGCCGCAAGAGCGATCTGGTCAAGGCGGCGAATACGGCACCGGCGGAACCCCCGGTCGGGCTGTTCAAGCTCGATATCCGGATCCGCGCGGATAACCAGCTGTTCGTCTCGGGCATGGGGCTCGAGTCGGAGTGGGAGATGGACATGCGCGTCGCGGGCACGTCGGCGGCACCGCTGGTGCTCGGGCGGCTGCAACTGGTGCGCGGGACCTATTCCTTCTCGGGCAAGCGGTTCGAGGTGACCAAGGGCGACATCCGCTTCAACGGCGGACCGTTGTCGGACCCCGAGATCAACATCAGCGCGACCACGACGACGAGCGATGTCGACGTCACGATCAACGTGACCGGCACCGGGCAGAAGCCGCAGATCGCGTTCACCTCGACCCCGGCCTTGCCGCAGGACGAAGTGCTCAGCCGTCTGTTGTTCGGCAGCTCGGTGACCAACCTGTCGGCGATCCAGGCGATCCAGCTCGCGTCCGCGCTCAATTCGCTGCGCGGGTCTGGAGGCGGGCTCAACCCGCTCGGCAAGCTGCGCTCGGCGACGGGGATCGACCGGCTGCGCGTGCTCGGTGCGAACGATGCGACCGGGCAGGGGACGTCGCTCGCCGCTGGTAAGTACATCACCAACAACATCTATGTCGAAGTCATCACCGATGCGCGCGGGTTCACCGCGACGCAGCTCGAGGTGTCGCTGACCAAGGCGTTGAGCGTGTTGTCCCAAGCCGGGTCGTTCGGCGGGTCGAATGTCACGGTGCGCTACAAAAAGGATTTCTGATCGCAACCTAACGCTTTCCGAGGCGCCCGAAATCGAATATCGGGTATCCTCGGAGAGTGGCGATGTCAGAGCGTGAACCTGAGCATTTCGACGTGGTCGTGGTCGGTGCCGGAATATCCGGTATCGGCGCGGGCTACCATCTGCAGACGCAGTGCCCGGATCGATCCTACGTCATCCTCGAGGGGCGACCGCAGCTGGGCGGGACGTGGGACCTGTTCCGCTATCCCGGCATCCGGTCCGATTCTGACATGTACACGCTCGGTTATTCGTTCCGTCCGTGGACCGAGGCGAAGGCGATCGCGGATGGCCCGTCGATCCTGCGCTATGTGACCGAGACCGCGCGCGATTTCGGGATCGACCGGCACATCCGCTTCGGCCATCACGTGAAGCGCGCGGCGTGGTCGACGCCCGATGCGTGCTGGCGCGTGGAAGCCGACGGGCCCGACGGGCCGGTCGTGTTCACCTGCAACTTCCTCTTCATGTGCAGCGGCTATTACAATTACGCGCAAGGGCACACGCCCGACTGGCCGGGCACCGAGGATTTCGCGGGGCGCATCGTCCACCCGCAATTCTGGCCGGGCGATCTCGACTATGCGGGGAAGGAAGTCGTCGTCATCGGCAGTGGCGCGACCGCGGTGACGCTCGTGCCCGCGATGGCGGATACCGCCGCGCACGTAACGATGCTCCAGCGCTCGCCGACCTATGTCGTGTCGCGCCCGGCGGAGGATGCCGCGGCGAACTGGCTGCGGCGCAAGCTGCCCGCGAAGCTGGCGTACGGGCTGGTGCGCTGGCGCAACGTGCTGCTGGGGATGCTGTTCTTCAAGATGGCGCGGGGACGTCCGGCGCAGACTAAGGAACGGCTGATCGGGCTGGTGCGCGACCAGCTCGGACCGGACTATGACGTCGCGACGCATTTCACGCCGAAATACAATCCGTGGGACCAACGGTTGTGCCTCGTTCCGGATGCGGACCTGTTCGAGGCGATCAAGACGCACCGTGCGTCGGTCGTCACCGACCGGATCGTGCGCTTCACGCGTGACGGACTGCTGCTGGAGTCTGGGCATGAACTTCCCGCCGATGTCGTGGTGACCGCGACCGGGCTCGAGCTGCAGTTGCTCAGCGACGTGGCGTTCAGCGTCGACGGGGTGCCGGTCGATCTGACCGATACGTTCAACTACAAGGGGATGATGTATAGCGACGTCCCCAACATGGCGTCGTCGTTCGGGTACACCAATGCGTCGTGGACGCTGAAGGCGGACCTGACGTGCGGCTATGTCTGTCGCTTGCTCAACACGATGACGAAGCGCGGGCTGCGGCAGGCGACCCCGCGCGTCGGCGGGGCGGATCTCGCGCCCGCACCGTTCCTCGACTTCACTTCGGGGTATGTCACGCGGGCGATGGCGAAATTCCCCAAGCAGGGGAACAAGGCGCCATGGCGGGTGCACCAGAATTATGCGCGTGACCTGCTCGCGCTGAAATATGGCTCGGTGGATGACGGGATGGAATTCTCCAATCCCGCTCCGGGGCGCGTGACGGCGAAGCGCAAGGACGTGGTGGCGGCGTAGTTTCTCCGTCCGCTGCTGCTTCCCCGGCGAAGGCCGGGGCCTAGGAGGACAGGCCTCCTTAGAACGGGCGGTGACCGACAACGCCGGTCCCACGACTGGGCCCCGGCCTTCGCTGGGGAAGCGGGATAGAGAGGAGGTCGGGGGCACTCACCCGGGAACCCACCCCCGTTACGAATGTTTCCCAACCATTGCTGGATTGCACCTTGTCGCGTTCGTTCGAACGAACTAAAGGCGCGCTGTGCTGCAGCAACGACTCCTCGACATCGCCATTGCCGAATTCGGGGCCAAGGGCCTCGAAGGCGCAAGCACGCGCGGAATCGCCAAGGCGGCGGGGACCGCGATGTCGTCGATCACCTATCATTACGGTGGCAAGGAAGGCCTGTATCTCGCGGCGGCGGACCATATCGCCGGGCAGATCGGCGACCATATGGCCCCCGCGCTGCGCGACGGTGGCGTGACCAAGGATATGACCGCGGACGACGCACGCGCAGCGATCCACCAGATCCTCGCGCGCTTCATCGATACGATGGGCACCCACAAGAGCAGCGCCTTCTCGCTGTTCGTCGTGCGCGAGCAGATGGAGCCGACCGAGGCGTTCGATCGCATCTACGGCGGCCTGATGGGTAAGATGCTCGAGACGATGGTGCAGCTCGTCTGCATCGCGACCGGCCGCCGTGACGCCTTTGCGAGCGAGGTCGCGGTCGTCACGCTGATGGGGCAGGTCGTCACGCTGCGGGCCTCGCGCGCGACCGTGCTCAAGCTGCTCCGCCGCAAGGACCTCGATGCCGAGGCGCTGTCCGCGCTCGCCGCGCGGATCGGCGCCAACGCCGACGCCATTCTCGACCGTATGATCGCCGAACGACAGGAGCTTCCATGAGCGACGACCCCAACGCCGCCAAGCAGGACGACGCAAAGCCCGAAGAGGCGAAGCGTTCGTCCACCGAGCAGGACACGCACGGCAAAAGCGGTGACGGCAAGAAACAGGACGACGAGTCCAAGAAGGACGGTTCGGACGAGGACGATTCCGGGGGGGACGATTCCGGCGGGGACGATTCGGACGGCGACGACGCCGATTCGAAACCGAAGAAGCCCTCGATCTTCTCCAAGCCGCTGTTCTGGATCATCCTCATCATCGTCGTCGCGGCGATCGTGATCGGCGGAACGCTCTATTATCTCGACGCGCGCCAGTATGAATCGACCGACGACGCGTTCGTCGACACGCATATCGTGCGGCTCGCGCCCAAGGTCGCGGGCACCCTCAAGTCGGTCGCGGACATCGACAACCGCCATGTCGAGGCGGGCCGCCTGCTCGCGGTGATCGAGCCGTCGGGTCCGGAAGCGCAGGTCGCCGAGGCGCAGGCGAACGTGAAGCAGGCGCAGGCGCAGTTCGAGCAGTCGCGCGCGCAGGTCGCCGCGGCGCAGGCCAATCGCGACCAGGCGGTCGCGCAGGCGCGCAGCCCGCTCGCCACCGCCGCCAAGGCACGGCAGGATCTCGCGCGCTACGAGGCGCTGTTGCGGATCGATCCGTCCGCCGTCGCCGGGCAGCAGCTCGATGCCGCGCGCGCGACCGCGCGCTCGACCGCGGCCGATGCCGCGGCCGCACGTCAGCAGATCGACAGCGCCGACGCCAACATCCTCGTCGCCCGCCGGCAGGTCACCGCCGCCCGCGCGGTGATCGATGCGCGCCGCGCGACGGTGCAGCAGGCGAGCATCACGCTCGGCGACAACCGCCTCGTCGCGCCGGTGTCGGGTCAGGTGGTCAACCGCTCGGTCAATGTCGGCTCCTATGTCGGGCCGGGGACGCAGTTGCTTGCGATCGTGCCCGATCACGTCTGGATCACCGCCAACTTCAAGGAAACGCAGCTGCGCGACATGAAGATCGGCCAGAGCGTGACGATCAAGGTCGATGCCTATCCCGACATCAAGTTCCTCGGCCATGTCGACTCGGTCCAGCGCGGGGCAGGGCAGGCGTTCGCACTGCTCCCGCCGCAGAATGCGACCGGCAATTACGTGAAGGTCGTCCAGCGCGTTCCGGTACGGATCGAGTTCGACGCGAAGAACGGTCCGGATCCGCGCAAATATCCGCTCGGCCCCGGCATGTCGGTCGTCCCCACCGTCAAGGTCCGCTGAGGTGGCGAGCGCCAAGGCGCAGGACGGTTGGGATCCGTCCCGGTCCGGCGCGGGCGCGTACAGCCCGTGGCTGATCGTCGCGATCATCAGCATCCCGACCTTCATGGAGGTGCTGGACACGTCGATCGCCAACGTCGCGCTCGATCATATCGCCGGCGGCCTGTCGGTCTCGAACGACCAGGCGACGTGGGTGCTGACCAGCTACCTCGTCGCCAACGCCATCGTCATCCCGATCAGCGGCTGGTTGTCCGACGTGATTGGGCGGAAACGCTATTTCCTGCTATCGATCGCGCTGTTCACGATCGCCTCGTTGATGTGCGGGCTTGCGCCCAACCTGTCGACGCTCGTCATCGCACGCGTGTTGCAGGGCATCGGCGGCGGCGGGCTGGCGCCGGTCGAGCAATCGATCCTCGCGGACACCTTCCCGCCCAAGCAACGCGGGATGGCGTTTGCCGCCTTCGCGATCGTCGTCGTGGTCGGCCCGGTGCTCGGGCCGACGCTCGGCGGCTACATTACCGAGAATAGCAGCTGGCACTGGGTGTTCCTGATCAACGTGCCGATCGGGATCGCCTCGGTGTTCCTCGTCAACCTGTTCGTCGATGAGCCGGAAGCGATCAAGAACGACCGCAAGAAGCTGCTCAAGCGCGGGATCCGGGTCGATTACATCGGCATCATCCTGATCGCGCTCGGGCTCGGCTTCTTCGAACTGACGCTCGATCGCGGCGAACGCGAGGACTGGTTCGCCAGCAGCTTCATCATCATGACCGCGAGCATCTCGTTCATCGCGCTGACCGCACTCGCCTTCTGGGAAACCAATCACCCCGAACCGGTGGTCGACCTGAAACTGCTCAAGAGCCGTAACTTCTCGCTGACGCTGCTGATCATGGGGATCACCGGCATGATCCTGTTCGGCACGACGCAGCTGATCCCGCAGATGTTGCAGCAGGTCCTCGGCTATACCTCGTTCCAGGCAGGGCTCGCGCTGACCTTCGGCGGGATCGCGACGCTGGTCGCGGTGCCCTTCGCCGGACGCCTGTCGGGCGTGGTCGACGTTCGGCTGCTGCTGTTTCCCGCGCTGCTGGTGCAGGCGTTCGCGCTTTGGAACATGACGCATCTCAACGCCGACATCTCGTTCCAGGATGCGGCGTTCGCGCGACTGTTGCAGGCAATGGCGCTGCCGTTCCTGTTCGTGCCGATCAACGCGGTCGCCTATGTCGGCCTGCCGCAGAACAAGACCGCGCAGGCCTCCAGCCTGCTCAACGTCGCGCGCAACCTCGGCGGGTCGATCGGCATCTCGACCGCGCAGACCTTGCTCGCCTCGGCGCAGCAGCGGCACCAGTCCGAACTGGTCGAGAAGCTCAGCCCGATCGATCCCAATTATACCGACTGGCTGTCGAAGGCGCAGGGCGCGTTCGGCGGGCAGGGGGACCCGGGAACGACGTCGCTCGCGGTGCTGTACCAGACGGTGCAACGCCAGGCGTCGATGCTCGCGTTCCTCGATGTGTTTCGTTCGCTGATGATCGTGGTGCTCGTCGTGGCACCGCTCGTTTTCCTGATGCGCTCCGGCAAGTCCGGTGGCGGTGGTGGAGGCATGGCCCATTGACCCGCTCGTTCTTCTCTCTGGCCCTGCTTGGCAGCACCTTGCTGGCCGGGTGCACCGTAGGGCCGAACTATCACGCCCCGACGATGCCCGTCCCGCCGGCGTTCGCCGAGCGCCAGCTCGCGCCCGCGCCGGGTGCGCAGGTCGATCCCGCGCGCTGGTGGGCGGCCTTCGGTGATCCGCGGCTCGACTCGCTCGTCGAACGCGCCCTGAAGGGCAGCCCCGACATAGCTATGGCGGCATCGCGCGTGCGGCAGGCCCGGTTGCAGGAAATTTCGGCGCGCGCCGTCGGCAAGCCGACGGTCGATGCGACGGGCAACGTCAGCCATATCGAGTTCAGCAAGAACGCCGGGCTCTCCTCGATCGCGCAGGCCTTCTCGGGCGGTAGCGGCGGAGGATCGGGCGGAACGGGCAGCAGCAGCGGCTTCGCGCTTCCCGGCAGCGGGATCACGACCTTTTCGGTCGGGTTCGATTCGAGCTGGGAGCTCGACCTGTTCGGCGGCGGCCGGCGCGGCGTGGAAGCCGCCGGCGCCCGCGTCGAAGCGGCCGAATGGACCCGGCGCGATGCCGCGGTGACGCTCGCCGCCGAGGTCGCGCAGGCCTATTTTGCGCTCCGGCTCGACCAGGAGCAGATCGCGGTGATCCAGGACGAACTGGTCTCGCAACAGCGGTCGCTCGACATAGCCGGCCATATCGCGCGGGTCGGTCTCGTCCCCTCGATCGACGTCACGCGGCAGCGCGGGTCGATCACCGGCACGCAGGCGCGGCTCGAGCCGATCCGCGCGGACGTGCGCGTGCGGATCCACGCGCTCGGAATCCTGCTGGGGGTCGAGCCCGAGACGCTCGATGCCGAACTGGCGCGGCCGGGCGTGCCGCTGGTGGCGTTGCCGGTGGTTCCGGCCGGGCTGCCGTCGGACCTGCTCCGCCGGCGCCCCGACGTGCGGGCGGCGGAGCGGCAGCTCGCGGCATCGACCGCGGACATCGGCGTCGCGGTGTCGGATCTTTACCCCAAGTTCAACCTGACCGGCGTGGCGCAATTGCTGTCGACCTCGCTGGCCAACCTGTTCACCGGCAACAGCCTGCAGCTGACGGGCACGGGCGCGGTGCAGTTTCCTTTGCTCGACTGGGGACGGCGCAAGGCCACGATCGGCATCCGCAAGGAAGACCGCGAACAGGCCTATCTGCGATACCGCACCACCGTGCTTGGCGCCTTGCGCGACGTCGAGGATCCGCTCGCGCGGCTCGATGCCGAGCGGGCGCGCAACGCCGCGCTGCAACGCGCAGTCGCCGATGCGCAGACCACCGCGCGCTCGGTGGAGGCGCAATATCGCACCGGGTTTGTGACGCAGACCTCGCTGCTCGACGCGCAGGTCAACGTGCTGAGCGCGCGCGAGCAGCTGGCGGCGAGCAACGCGCAGTTGCGGCAGGACACCGCCGCGCTGTTCAAGGCGATCGGGGGCGGCTGGGAAGAACCTGCGCGGGCGACCACGGGGTGATTGGCAAGTTGGTTAATCCATGCCTAGAACCAAGGGCATGGACACACCCGAACAGCTTTACGCCGCCGCGCTGACGCATCTCGAGGCGTTGATCGGTTTCGACACCACCTCGCGCGATTCCAACCTGCGGCTGATCGCATATGTCGAGGCGTTCCTCCGGGCGCACGGCGTGGCGAGCCACCGCGTCGCCAATCCCGAGGGGACCAAGGCGAACCTCTATGCGACCGTTGGTCCGGTGGTGCCGGGTGGAGTCGTGCTGTCGGGGCATACCGACGTGGTGCCGGTCGACGGGCAGGCCTGGAGCAGCGACCCGTTCGTGCTGACCCGGCGCGGCGATCGGCTGTTCGGCCGTGGGACGTGCGATATGAAGGGCTTCCTGGCGCTGGCGCTTGCCGCGGTGCCGGGGTTCGCGCGCGGGGAGACCGCACGGCCGATTCACCTGGCCTTCTCCTACGACGAGGAAGTCGGCTGCCTCGGGGCACCGTCGATGATCCGCGAGCTCGTCAAGGATCTCCCCGCGCCGCTCGCGGTGATCGTGGGCGAGCCGACGAGCATGGAGGTGGTCAGCGGGCACAAGGGGATCTCGACTTGGCGCGTGACGGTGACCGGGCATGAGGCGCATTCGAGCCTGACTCACCTCGGGCTGTCGGCGAACATGATCGCGGTCGGGTTGATGGAGCAGCTTCGCCAGATCGCGGACGAGCTGGCGCGGCATGGCGACCCGGACTCGCCCTATCATCCGCCGCACGCGACCTTGACGATCGGGCTGATCCAGGGGGGAACGGCGGTCAATATTCTGGCGCGCGAATGCTCCTTCACGTTCGATTTGCGCACGCCACCGGGCCAGGATCCGGACCGGATCATTGTCCCATTTCTGGACGCCTGCGCCACGGCTCATCGCATGGCGCAGGAACGTTTTGCGGATGCAGGCGTGGCGGTGATTCGGCGATCCGCGACGCCATCCTTCGCCCCCGAGCCCGATGGCGCGGCCGAACTGCTCGCGCGGCGGCTGGCGGGCGACAACGGCCCGACGCGCGCGGCGGCCTATGCGGCCGAGGCCGGGCAATTCCAGGGGGCGGGGTTTTCGACGATCATCTGCGGCCCGGGCTCGATCGAGCAGGCGCATCAGGCGGACGAATATATCGACCTGGCCCAATTCCGGCGCGGTGCGGCGTTTATGGCGCGGCTAGGGGAGGCTATGGGATGAGCAGTAAATTGCTGAACTGCATCAGAATTTTACCGTTTGTGGCAGACGGTTGCAGTAAATCTGCGGCGTGATGCCAAATCAAATCGCATCGTTAGGCAATTGTTTCAGTAAAAGGACACGAGAGGCGGTCAAAACCATTTAGAATTTCGGCCCGACACCGCGCGATAGCGATTGGTCACTATCCGGCGCTGCATCGGGCCGAGCCCTGATTACCAGGGACGAACGCCTTCGCCATAGACGAGCGAGATGATGAAGCGGATCATGACTTTTCTCCCTTGTACGTTCAGTTGAACGTCCAATTTTGTTAATTGAATCTTAAGACTAACGCAATCTGCTATTGAGGTGGCGACGCAGCGCCGGATGCGGTTAACAGTTCTTTCACGGATGGCGTCTAGCAGTGAGGAATGGTGCGAAATTTGCCTGACCAGCGTCCGATGCCGAGCCCGGATCATGCCGTGATCCCGTCGGCGGAAAGGGGCGGCGTACGGAACACGCGCACGGCCGAAGGCCGCGCCACGACGGCGGTCGCCTCGGACGGGCGGTGGCATTGCGTGTGCATCGTCGAGATCGTGAACTTCCTCGCCATGCGGCGTTTGCTCGGTCGTGTTCGGGCGGATCGTCTGCGCGACGACGTGCGTACCAGATTGGCACAGCACTGCGCCGATCTGGAAACGACGGTGGCCGGCCGCGAGGCACTCGAATTCTGGCTGGATCGGGAAAGCTACGCCGACGTGTTGCGCACGATCGCGGAACTGGATGCGATGTTCGTCGCGCCGTTCGATCTCGACAATGAATCGCACCGGCTCGAGATTGTCATCGGTGCCGCGACAGCGCCGCTCCATACGACGGAAGACGTACGATTGGTCGAGGAGGCGGAATTCGCGCTCGACGAGGCCCGGCGCGAACAGCATAGCGTGCTGCGCGACCTCTCCGCGGGAACCGCCGCGTTCGATCGTCTGACGCTGACGCGGGAATTGCCAAGCGCGATCGCGAAGGGCGAGATGTTCCTGCAGTATCAGCCCAAGGTGCATGTTCGCAAAATGGCGATCAACAGCGCGGAAGCGCTGGTACGCTGGCAACATCCCGAACGCGGTTTGATCCTGCCGGGGGATTTCATCACGGTCGCGGAAGAGGCCAACCAGATCGCACCGCTGACCTTGTGGACGCTCGATCGGGTGATCTCCGATCAGAAGATACTCGTTGCCGACGGGCGCGACCTCACGCTCTTCATCAACATATCGGGCAAGCTGCTGGGCGACGCGGCGTTCGTTGCCGAGGCTTGCGCCAAGATCCAGGGCAGCGGTGCCAAGATCGGGTTCGAGATCACCGAAACCGCCGTCATCCGCGATCCCGAATGTGCGATCGCCAATCTCCAGACGTTGGCCGGCGTCGGGATCAGCATTGCGATCGATGACTATGGCGCAGGCTTGTCGTCCCTGGCGTACCTCAAGCAGTTGCCGGCACGCGAGCTGAAGATCGACAAGCTGTTCGTGTCGCAATTGACGAGCAGCAACCGCGACCCGTTGATCGTGCGATCGACCATCGACTTGGCACACGCGCTCGACATGGAAGTTACGGCGGAGGGGGTAGAAACGCGAGCCGCGATGGCGCTGTTGACGGTGATGGGCTGCGACATGATCCAGGGATATCTGATCAGCCGCCCCATTTCGATCGATGCGCTGCGGGTCTTCCTGCAGGATGAAGTCGGCAGCCCGGGGGATCAGGTTCGCGAAGCCATGTTCAGCCGACCCGCATCCTTGTGGAAAAGTGCCTGAACGGCCTTGATCAACAGCGCGCTCCATCGTGACAGGTATGCCAGCCGGATGAGGACGTGGATGAAGCAATGGTCGCGCGGTATCGTCCTGGGGATCGGGCTGCTCCTTTGCGCCGTCCTGCCTGCGGCAGGGCGGGAAGCCAATCAGGCGGGCAATACGTTCGAGGGTTTGGTCGCCAATGCCAAGGCATCGATGCTGATCGACGCGGCCAAGGCGGCGCAGTGGGCACGGGAAGCACGGGTGCTCGCGGCCAAATCGCCGCCCGGGACGCGGGATACCGATATGGCGACGTCCTTTTGGCTCGAAGCCGAGGCGGATCTCCGGATCGGTAAGACCGCCGAAGCCGCGCCCTTGCTGTCCAAGGCCATATCGCTCGTCGCAAGGCAGCGCCCGAGCAAGCTGTCCGGCGATATCCTATTGTCGCTTGGTGGACTTCGGACTGCCAATGCCGATGTAGCTGGAGCTTTGAGATCCTATCAGGCGGCTTACGAAGTCTTTCGCAAGACGGGCGACGTGCGCAGCAGGGCCATTGCGATGGTCACGATCGCGCTCCTGTATCAGGAAGCCAAGGACTACGATTCCGCGCTTAAATATCTCAAGGAAAGTCTGGAGATCTATACAGGAGACCCCCAGATATTGTTCGCGGTGCATAATAATAAGGGCGTTTCCCTAAATGAGTTGGGTCGCTTCCGTGAATCGCTGTCTGAGTTTGAAAAAGCACTTGAAATTGCAACCGCTCTGAAAAGTCCGTTCCAGCAGGCGCGTACCTATCGGAACATGGCACGGACACAGTTGGCCGAAGGACAAATCCAGGCTGCGGACCGCTCGATTGCGCAGGGCCTGGCTTCCGCGCGTAACGACGAACCTGATTCCGCCAGCGACCATTTCCTCGTGCTGTCGGCCTGGTCCGCGCGGCTTCATGGGCGCCTCGATACGGCCAGGCGGTTGATCGAGCGGGCATTCGCCACCGTGGATCAGGAGACGTCGACGCTCGATCTGCGCGAAGGGCATCAAACCGCCTATGATATCTACAAGGATCTGGGCGACGACCAGCAAGCGCTGATCCATCTGGAAGCGTTGAAGAAACTCGACGACCAGACATCGAAGCTCGCCGCGTCCGCCAACACCGCTTTGGCGGCGGCCCGCTTCGACTTCGCCAACCAGGCACTCAAGATCGAAAAGCTGCGCCGGGCTCAATTGCAGCGCGACATCGACGATACGAAGCTGCGCGCGCAGACGCAGCAGACCATCTTCGGTGGGCTCGCGATCGCGACGGGGATCATCGTCGGCATGCTCGTCTTCGGCCTCGTCACGATCCGGCGCAGCCGCAACGAGGTTCGCGCCGCCAACGTCGATCTGGCCGAGACCAACGTTGCCCTGGGCCGGGCGCTCGCCGCCAAGACCGAATTTCTCGCGACGACCAGCCACGAGATCCGCACGCCGCTGAACGGCATCCTCGGCATGACGCAGGTGATGCTGGCCGATCCCGGGATCGATCCGGCGGTACGGGATCGCATCGGCGTGGTGCACGGCGCCGGGATCACGATGCGCGCGCTGGTCGACGATATCCTCGACGTCGCCAAGATGGAGACGGGCAACCTCACCATGGAGGCGATTTCGTTCGATCTGCGCGGGACGCTGACGGACGTGTCGCGCTTGTGGGAGGACCAGGCGCGGGCGCGCGGCGTGACGTTCCTGCTCGACCTCGACGCTTGTCCCGCCTTCATCGTCGGCGACGCCGCACGGTTGCGGCAGATCGCCTTCAACCTCCTGTCCAATGCGCTGAAGTTTACCGAGCGTGGGTCGGTCACGCTGCGCGCCGCGGAGGACGGCGAGACGCTGGCCATTTCAGTCGAGGATAGCGGGATCGGCATTCCGGCCGACAAGATCGACCTGATCTTCGAATCCTTCCGACAGGTCGACGCGGGGACCACGCGCAAGTTCGGGGGGACTGGGCTTGGCCTGACGATCTGCCGCAATCTGGCACAGGCAATGGGCGGCGAAATTTCGGTCGCGAGTGTCGCGGGGGAAGGCTCCACCTTCACGGTACGGATCCCGCTGGTTCGGGCAACCGGACCGGAGACGGCGGTCGCCGTGGCCGACGGGGTCGGGGAAGCGCTCGTCATTCTCGACCGCAATCCGATTACGCGCAGCATGCTGCGCGCGGTGCTGGAACAGCATGGCGAGACGGTGCTGTTCGCATCGTCGGTGGAGGACGCGCTCGATCGGATCGCGAAAGGTGGCGTTTCCCGCGCGGTGATCGATGAAGCAACGATTCGCGCCTTGCCCGACCAGGCGGCCGCGCTGCGTCTGCTGGGGGCGGCGGAGGTGCGGTCCACGCTCCTCTGGACATCACCCGATGATACTGAACTCGCCCGGTTTTTATCATTCGGGATCGATCAGGTCATAACCAAGCCAGTATCCGGAACCGCGTTGCGAGCCCGGGTGTTTGGTAACGAAACGTCCGAAAAATCCCTGAATTCCGGGCTTGTCTCGCAAGCGGCATGACCCGATAGAGGGGCGATGAAGTCGGAAGTATCGCTTTTGATCGTGGATTTTGGGATGTTCCGATGAACATACTTTTCATCGAAGACGACCCGATGAATCGGCGTGTCGTGAAGGACATGCTCGACGTGGCGGGGGCCACGATGACGGGCGCCGAGAGCGCCGAACTGGGGCTCGAACTGATCGACGCGAACGATTACGTGATGGTCCTGCTCGATCTGCGCATGCCGGGTATGGACGGGTTCGAAGCGTTGCGGCGGATCCGGGCGCGCGGCGATGCCAAGGCCAATCTCCCGGTCATCATTCTGACCGCCGATACCGCGGTGGATTTGCGTGAACGCTGTCTGGCGGATGGCGCGGACGATATCCTGTTCAAGCCGGTTGCGATGGATTCGCTGTTCGACGCGATCGGACGCACGCTGGCCAAGGGCGCCGGCGACGGCATGATCACCTGATCACCACGCCTCCTGCATCGGCCGGCAACGCCCGTGGGTTGCGGCGGCGAGACGGTAGCGCGCGGGTCTATTCCGGCGCGGGCGCCGGGAAGCGCGTGAGCGCTGCCTTGAGCGACTGGGTAGCGCTTCCGCGCCGGGCGGGCTGCGGCTGGCTCGGCGCAGGGGCCCAGCCGGTCAGGTAGATGATGTCGAACCGTTCGGCCGTCTTGCCATCGGGATCGGCGCGCGCGGCAAAGGTCTCGGCGGCCAGCGCGAGGGTATCCCGGCGCAACGGAACGCGGTCGCGCAGGATGTTGGTTGCGCCCATGCCCCGCAGGTCGCGCAGCAAACCGCCGATGGTTGCATAGCGCACCGTCAACGGCTCGATATCGGCGACCGGCAGCGCGAACCCGGCGCGCATCAGCAGGTCCCCGGCCGATCGCACATCGACCTGCGGATGGATCCGCGCGGCAGGACGTTCCCGCTCGACCTCCCGCAGACTCGCGCGCAACGTCGATAGCGTGCCGGCGCCACAGAAGGCCGCGAGGAACAAACCATCCGGCCGCAGCATCCGCCGCGCGAGCGCCAGCGCACCGGGCAGATCGTTGACGCTGTCAAGGACGCCCGCCGACACGATCAGATCGAACGATTCCGAGGCGAAGGGCAATCGGTCTTCGTCCGCCTCGACGCCGCCGGCCGCCTGCGCGAAGGCGGCGCCGGCGTCGCAGCGTGTCACGTGCACGCCCGGCGGGGCAGGAAAGCCGGCATCGAAACAGCCGAGGTCGAGCATGTCGGTGAACGCGCGCTTCACCGTCGCGAGCCGATCCACCAGCCCTTCGACCATTACGGCGCGCAGGAAATCATACGCAGCGAAATCGGGTGCGGCACGATCGCGATGGAGACGGCGGGCGGTACGGTCGAAGAGGTCTGGGGCGCTCACGGCGCCGCTTGTGCCGTGTGGGGCCGTGCGCGACAAGGGGGCACGTGTCCGCCTGGCTCGCCCCGCTGCGTCTCGTCGCCGATTTTGCGCTGCCGCCGCGGTGTCCTGGCTGTGGTGCGGTCACCGGCGCCGATCATCGCTTCTGCGCGACATGCTGGGGCGGGTTGCGCTTCCTTGCGCCGCCCTGGTGCGCGGCGTGTCATCGTCCGTTCGCGATCGATCAGGGGCCGGGGGCGTGCTGCGACGCGTGTCTCGCCCGTCCGCCGCGACACGCTGGGGTTCGTGCGGCGGTTGCCTATGGCGATGTCGCGCGGACGGTGGCGCTGCGCTTCAAATATGGCGGGCGGATCGCCTTTGCCGAGACGATCGCGCGGCAGCTGGTTCGGATCATGCCGGACGACGCCGATCTGCTGGTGCCGGTGCCGCTCCACCGCTGGCGGTTGTGGTCGCGCGGGTTCAACCAGGCGGCGCTGATCGCGGCCGCGCTGGCGCGGGCAACGGCGGTGCCGAGCGATCCGCTGCTGCTGCAGCGCACACGAGCAACCCCGCCGTTGCGCGCAATGGGCCCCAAGGCGCGCGCACGAACCGTCAGGGGGGTGTTTCGCGTTGTCGACCGAAGGCGACCATCCGGGGCAAGGCGGTCGTGCTGATCGACGACATTCACACCAGCGGCGCGACGACCGATGGATGCGTGGGAGTCCTGCTCGATGGCGGTGCACGACGCGTCACGATCCTGTGCTGGGCGCGTGTGCTCGATGCGGACGATTGATGCCAAAAGATTGACATTGCGGGGGGCACCCCACATTTCTGCGTCATGTCCAAGATTGAAATCTATACCAAAGCGTTTTGCCCGTATTGTGCACGGGCGATGAAGCTCCTCGCGTCCAAGGGCGTGACGCCCGAGGAATTCGACATCACGATGGGCGGTCCCAAGCGGACCGAAATGCTCGAGCGTGCCAATGGCCGGACGACCGTCCCGCAGGTGTTCATCGACGGCCAGCATGTCGGCGGCTCGGACGACCTCGCCGCGCTGGAGCGTGACGGCAAGCTGGACGCGCTGCTCGGCCTGTGAAGATCGCGGTCGCCCAGTTGACCAGCGGCATCGATCCGGTGCGCAACGCGGGCACTCTGGTCGATGCCGTGGCGCAGGCGGCGGCAGGCGGGGCAGGGATGCTGTTCACGCCGGAAATGTCGGGTCTGATCGATCAAGACCGCAAGCGGGCCGCGGCAGTGCTGCGCGCCGAAGCGGACGATCTGGTGCTGGCCGCCGTCCGCCAGGCGGCGGCGGCCCATGGCATCTGGGTGCACGTCGGGTCGCTGGCCGTGCGGACGGCGGAGGGGCGACTGGCCAACCGTGCCTTCGTGATCGACGACGCGGGCGAGATCCGTGCACGCTATGACAAGCTCCACCTGTTCGACGTGGACCTGCCGACGGGTGAAAGCTGGCGAGAATCGGCTTCCTACGTGCCGGGGCAGGATGCCGTGGTGGTGGATACGCCGGCCGGCACCCTCGGCTTGTCGATCTGCTATGATCTGCGGTTCCCCGATCTGTACCGGACGCTCAGTAATGCCGGCGCGAACGTGTTGGCGATCCCCGCCGCCTTTACGCGCCCGACCGGCGCCGCGCATTGGCACGTGCTGATGCGCGCCCGGGCGATCGAGGCGGCGGCTTATGTCGTGGCGGCTGCGCAGACCGGCGAGCATGAGGATGGCCGCGCAACCTACGGGCATTCGCTCGTGGTCGATCCCTGGGGGCAGGTGGTACTCGACATGGCGGAAGCCGCGGGGGTCGGCTTCGCCGAGATCGATCCGACCCGTATCGCGGATGTGCGCGCGCGTATCCCGGTGCTGTCGCATCGTCGCCCGATACCGCCGGTCCGGTTTGGATGATCGTCTTCGACCTGCAATGCGCCTCTGCCCATGTGTTCGAAGCCTGGTTCGGCTCCGGCGCGGCATTCGAGGATCAGCAGGCGCGCGGCTTGCTCGCGTGCCCGTTATGCGGCGATGCGCGGGTCATCAAGGCCGTGATGGCGCCGAACGTCGGGGTCAAAGGCAATCGCGGCGCGGATAGCCGGTCCACGAGCCCAACGCCCAAGATGCCGCCACCGGCCGAGATCAAGGCAGCGCTCAAGGCGCTCGCCGCGACGCAGGCGCACATGGTGCGGCAGTCGACCTGGGTCGGACGGGGCTTTGCCGACCAGGCATGCGCCATGCACGACGGGGTGGTCGAACAGAGCGCCATTCATGGCGCGGCCACGCTGGCCGAGGCGAAGGCGCTGCATGAGGACGGCGTTCCGATCATGCCGCTGCCGTTCCCGTTGCTTCCGCCGGAAACGGTGAACTGACGCCGCATGGTGCGCGGTTCCGCAAGGCCGCCGTGGTGGTATCCAATGCGCTGTCGTCGGCACGTCGAGGTCGATTGACCCCCTCTGGCGGACCCATTACTGGTTCAGCCAGTGCCCCCGTAGCTCAGGTGGATAGAGCGACGGTTTCCTAAACCGCAGGCCGGTGGTTCGAATCCACTCGGGGGCACCACTCGCAGCCGCAGAAAAGCGCGCAATTTCTCAAGTCGCAACCAAGAGCCGAAGTATCACCATGAACCTCCTTTAAGGTTTGTTCCGGCGATACCCCCGTTATGTTCGCGAAACGAGGGGCAGAGTGCATGACGTTCCCTTCGGTATGTGATGGCCTATGGAGCGAAGAGCGCGCCGTCCCTAGGAGTCGCCAGGCGCTTCGCGACGATCGGTCCTACGTCTATTTCATCGGCGGCGAGGGCACGCCCGTTAAGATCGGTCTTAGCACATGTCCGTACGAGCGACTGGCTCATCTCCAAACGGCCCATTGGATTGAGCTTCGCATCCTTGCGCTGATCGAAGGAGGGTTGGCGGTCGAACGTTATTATCATCGTCGTTGGAGCCGACATCGCTTGCTGGGGGAGTGGTTCGAGTGAGCGCCGGCGATCCAGAAAGAGATCGCGCGCATCGCTTCGCTTCACCCGCTTCCGGCCCACGTCTCGAGGTACAACGGTGCCTTGTCCCTGCTCCCGGCAGAGCCGATGACCAGAGATATCTCGTGACGGTAGTCGAGGTCGTCGCGCTGTTGCGCCGGACGCGACTGCGGGTTGGCGACGAGGCCGCGCTTCAGTTGTCGATCGAAAAGGCGCTCACCGCCGCCGGCGCAGAATTTGAGCGCGAGCACCGCTTGAACGCCGCCGACCGGATCGATTTCATACTTGGTTCGGTCGGGCTCGAGGCGAAGACCCGCTGCAACAAGCGCGTCATTTACCGCCAGCTGGAGCGCTACGCCGCGCACGACGCGATCAGCGCGCTGATCCTCGTCACCGGCACCGCAATGGGCCTGCCGCCCGCGATCGGCGGCAAGCCGGTTTATATCGTATCCACGGGTAGAGCATCGCTGTGAAGACCCATGGCACACTGACGCTCGGTATCGACCGCTACGGCAAGCCGCGGTGGTCGATCGACGATCTCGCGCCGCACGTCGTGATGGCGTTCAAGCGCCTGTTTCCTCGCGTGCCGACGACCGTCATCACCCTGCACCTCAGCGACACCGACGAGTTTCGCTCGGACCTGCTATGGTTCATACTCCGGTATCCGCTCGCGCATGACCAGCAGCGCGCGATCGATGAGGGGGCGCAGCACGTAATTGAACGGATTGCCGAGGTCGGTGCCGTCCTGTTGCCCAGCTAGCAGCCAAGCGAGCTAAATTCCACCATAGTAGTAAGGCTTGATACCGTGAACGGCGTGAACGTTTACCGCCCTTCGCCAGAATGCTAAGCCCAGCGACTATTCTACTCCGCAGTGAACGGTGGTGCCGCTTCACCGCCTTGACGGGTCGCCATTGGGTCGACCTCCGCTTCGGTAACAGCAATCTTCTCTTCGCGCACGGCCTTCTTGGCGCGCCTCTTTTCTAGCCAGCGGTCGCCCCCCGGGCCCGACCATACGCTGAAACTCTCATACGCGCTCCTCGCAGAAGGAGATTTCGGCATGTCGGTCGCCGAGGCAAATACGTCATAGTACCGCTGGAACGGCTTACGGTCCTCACGCCACCCCCAAGACCAAGACCATGATAATTCAGGGACAGTCTCGCCGCCGCGGTGAACGGTGCGATCGATGATCGCCGCGAAAAGGAAATTGTTGACGGTCTTCACGAACGTGCGGAGAAGGTCCGCGATGTCTTGAAGATCATCAACCGAGGGATAGAACGGCCGTTCCAGGACTGTCGAGTGTTCTTGGAGACCTAGTTTCATCGCGTTCTGACTTCCGAGCCGACCCGACCTGTGTACGCAGCAGTGTCTGATCTCGCAGATTCGCGCGAACTCGTTCATCGCGGCCTCCATCTCAGAGCCACCGATCTCTATCCCAAGCACCTCGGCGAACGCATCGCGAATTCCGCGGCGGCCGGCGAAAGAAAAACGTTCCAGTAGCGCCTCTGGCATCAGCGCCCGTTCATGGTGGAAGGCGGCTCCGAATGAAAGCGAAAGTGGCTCGGATCGCTTTCTGGCTATCTCGTCCGCGATCACGATCCTACGGATTACCGCACGCAAGAAACTTTCAACCGCAGAAGTGTAGCCAAGAAGAACCAAGCTGCCCAAAGGCTTGGGCAGTGTGGATGAACCGAACGACATGAACAACTTGTTCAGCGCTTCGGTGTCCTCAAGGAAGGTGTCGATAGGGCTGGCCTCTTTAGGGCGCTTCCCGCAGTCGAACATGCTTTGGGTCGAAAGGTGTGGAAAGGCCTGCAACGTCGTGACGGCTCGATAGTCGGAAGCGACCGTCATGATAGGAACTCGTCCACAAACGCGTTGACTTGCTCGAGCACCTTGTTGGACCGGCGTTCACCCACTCCCCAACTTTTGCGAAGTTCCGTGCCTGGATCCTGCAGCCCCACAATGCTGCCGACCGTCAGCAGCTTGCGTTTGTGCAGCGATTCGATGCTGAAGCGTGAGAGGCCAGGGATTTCAGTGACCGGAATCTCCATGCATCGCGAATAGGTTGAGCCATCCAGAAGTTTCTTCCCACACCCATGGCAGAAGCGCTGGGTATCGTTGAGCCGTTCGGTCTTGCAAAACTGGCACGAGGGCAGGTCGTAGTGCAGCGCCTCCACCTCCGCCGCTCCCACTAAGCTGGCGATGGATCGGCGGACTGGATGCTTGTCGCGAGGTAGACGAAGAATCTGCGCGATTCGACGCGGACCGCCACCCCGCCCCTGGATGATGGCCCGATCCGCGATGAGCGCTCCGACGTGGGGCGTTAAGCGTCTGAGCTTGCGATCCGGACCGTGCGAAACCTCGCCCTCTTCCCGGACCAGCCCGGCCTCGACGAGAAGGTTCAACATTCGCTGTGTCATGGCATTGAAGTCAGAGGATAGCACGGCGACCTGAAGTTGGACATGATCGCCCCCGTTGGTCCCGTTTGCCTGCCGAAGAGCCTCGACCATGGCGTTGAAGAGGTTTCCGCCGGTGTTGATTATTGTCGACAGTTTCGGCAGTTTCAGCGCAAGCGACTTGTACTCGGCCCAACGAGCATCGCGGTGTTCTCTGATTAGCCGTGTTACGATTGCTTGGTCGGTAGAATTAGCTCCGCTATCAATCCACTCGCGTAACAATGTCAGATAGGCGCGCGGAACGCCGAACGCGGCGTACATGAGAGCCTCTCTGACATCGACGGGAACACGCGTCACGTCGGGCAGCCTTTGGTTCGCGATGTCTTGCATGATCTCACCGTAACGGGAGTCGTTCACCGAGAGCCAAACTGGGATTGAGCGCCCCTCGTGATCGGCGTGGAAGCGCGGGCCGTATTCGGTAGTACCTGGGTAAACAGATGCCTTGGGCGAGATATCGCTCGACTTGAGAACTCGAACGATGTCGAAGAATTCGACGAGGAATTCTGGGGTCAGCGTAAGTGCGGCGTCGTCGAGGAGTATGATCGCCCTTGTGCGGCCGGCGAGACGTACTGCGGCACGAACCAAATCCTTGACCAGCGACAGGCTTATCGCTGCGGCAACCCGCTCGTCTTGCTCGGACGGGGTGACCGCCCGCTCCGCCCTGTCCACGAACTCGCTGAGTTCTTCGCCCGAGATCGGCGACTCTCGCCAGAAGAGTTCTGCAAGGCTCGGGTCGGATTCCTCAAGGGAGCGTGCAACCCCAAGAATGATCAATGCCAACACCCATGCGTGGAAGATTAGCATCGCGTCGGATCGCGAGTTCAGCAACGGCTCCAGACGGAGATATCGGTTGAAACTAACATAGGTGGCGAACGGCGCAGTCGCGTCGTCGCGGCAGAGCAACGACGCGTACCGCATCATGTGCGTCTTGCCGCAGCCTCGAGGTCCGACGATTAGCACCAACCCCTTCCGTCGAAGTGCGCGGCTCACGTCATCCAGGTAGTCCTCGACGATGGTTCCGGTAAGGATTTGATCATCAGTGAGGTGATCCGCGCGTTCCTCAAAATCCAGTTCTTCCACACTTTAATCCCGCCTGTCCCTAGCGACCAACGTACCGCGTCCCAGCGGCCAAGCAAGCGCGCTGTTGCCAACATACGCTGACCCCTACGCTCTTGCGCGACTTATTCTGCCGGTCCATGCGCAACCGGTCGACCTTGGCGAGGCGCCTGCGACGAACCGGTACCCGATCGGGGCAGATCATCTGGTACCCGACTTTAAAACGACATAAGGTGGTCGACAGGGGGATGCCGTGCTCGACGACAAGCTGTGCAAGTTTTACAGTCCAGGCTGGCTCGGGGACCTCGTCGCTGCAACGCTTCAGGACCTGCCAGCCACGATCGTCGATCTGGGCAGCGGCCCTGGGTCGCTTGGGCACGCAGCGCGCCTGCGCTGGCCTCATGCGCGATTAACGACGGTCGATATAGATCCCGACGCCTCCGCTTTTACGCCAGATAGGCACTGCTTGCAGAACCACGTCGCGCGCAATGTCCTCATCGACGGACTCGCGCGGGCCCTTGGGGTGGAATTGGGATCGGTCGACGTTGTATTATCGAACCCTCCTTACACAAGAGTCCGACGGACCCGCTCGATCACCCGAGTGCTCGAGCGGGCGGGACTTGCCGAGGCGGTGGCAGGCTGGTCCACGATTCCTGCTGATCTGGTCTTCTTGGCGCAGGCGCTACTGCTTACTCGTCCTGGCGGGACAGTCGCGTTTGTGGTTCCCGACACGATGATCTCGAGCGAAACGATGGCTTCGGTACGCCGGCTCTTGATCGGAGCGCACAAAATCGAGCTGGTCATCCAGCTCCCTCGAAGCACTTTTGGGCGCACCGATGCCCTCGCATTCGTCATTGTCATTAAAAAAAGCGCTCTTGGCGGTCCCATACGTCTTGCGGCTGTCGGTGACGCAGGCTTGATCAGTACTCGCGTCACCATCCAAGCACCGGCAGGGGTGCAAAGGTTGGATTGCCTCTACCACGCCGCGGTCCAACCAGATCCCTCGAGGGCAAGTCTTGCGGACCTAGGTGCGAACGTCAGCCGAGGACGTAGGAATTCGCGCGACGTAGCAACGTCGTCGAAGCGGATATTTCATACTGGGGACTTCCCCGACCGTCCTGGAGCGGCCATCGTGGTGTCCTGCGAAGCCGTGCGATCAGGAGCCACCCGCGATGTGCTCGCCGAACCCGGAGACATTTTGATGGCGCGTGTGGACCGCCGATTGGAGCGCAAAATATGCTTTGTTCGCGAAGGAGCCGTTGAAATCTCTGATTGCGTCCTTCGATTGCGGCTCCCAGAATTAGCTCGCGAACGTGCGCTATCCGGTCTGCTTTCTGAGGAAGGGCAAATCCAAATCATGTCCACAATTAGGGGAACTGGCGCGAGACACATTTCAGCACGCGCGCTGCTCTCAATACGAGTCTAGTCTTCGGATCGGCTTAGGGGAGGCGGAACGGCAGTCCCCACTTATGGCTAGTGACTATGGCCGTGACGCGTCGGGAAGATAGGTCCGCGGACAGCCATTCGATTCGCTTGGGTAAGGCTGCTGCAGAGCAACCACGTCGTCATAGCTGCCGCGCAGCCAGCGCTCGTGGTCGTCTTCCGCCAGAACCGTAATCATCGCTTTCGGATGGATTGGCGCGACGAGGTCGTTCGGGTTGCACGTCACCATCGTGAAGCCGTTGCCCTTCGCTGTTGGCTGCCAGAAGCCGGCGACCGCAAACAGCGGCTGATCGGTAACCTGAAACCACATCTCGCCCTTCAGCGGTTTCTTGCCATCGCCCAAGTCGTGCGCCTCAGGCGTCCATTCGCAGAACTCGCTGAGCGGTACCAGGCAACGGTTCTCCGGCCGCGCGGCAAGCGCGCGCCACTGGGGCAGGGCCAGGTTGCGCACGTTCGTCATCGGCCATGCGGCGCCGCCACCGAGGACGTCCCAGCTCATGACGTCGAGGCATCGACCGCGGTCCGTCTCGCGGATCACGTACGCCCGGCTGCGCGGCATCAATTCGCTTGGATTGAAGCGGTTGTCCATTGGTCGATCGGTGCTGAACACCGTGCCAAAGTGGGTATGGAGCGTCTCAGGCTCATAGCCGTTGCGGGCACGGTTACACATCGAGCGAGCCTGTAGCAGGACGAGGTTGGTGTCGAGGTAAACCGGCTCTCGATCAACCGATCCCGCTCCTCGAGGCTACTGCTCGTCGGGCGCGTGCGTGGGACTGCTCGGCAGCATAGGCGCCACCGCTTTCGCAGCGATGCGTTCGTCGCGCGTAGCCAGTGCTGCATAGGCATCTGCTGATCGCTGTTCCCGGATCCGAACGTTCTCGAGCGTAGCTGAGTTCGCGGCCGATTGCGCCAGTTCTGCATTTTCGCGGTTGGATTTGAATGTCACGTCGTTTTCCCCCTGCCTGAGATGGACGGAGTACACGTCTACGATGTGGGGCTCCAGTGGGGTCGTGGCGACGCCTAACCAAGTCCGCGAGGCGAGGCTTGGCGATCGGTTGTCGCGCCGTTAACCTTAGCAGCTATCGATACTGACACCTACTTTCGTTTAAATACCATTAATCACGGCAACAGACCACGCCTGGCTACTCAAGCGTGTTCCGTTACGTGATGCTACGATTGTTCTCGAAACTAGGAAGCCCCAGCGCCTGGCAGCGCT
The DNA here is from genome assembly GCF_022662475.1 of Sphingomonas sp. TREG-RG-20F-R18-01. GTDB lineage: Bacteria > Pseudomonadota > Alphaproteobacteria > Sphingomonadales > Sphingomonadaceae > Sphingomonas. The sequence goes on along the minus strand of NZ_JAKNQQ010000001.1, from coordinate 558,603 downwards.
GGGGCTTCTGATCGAGGCAACTCTCGCGGGCTTGTGGTCCGGACGCGAGAGCGGGATGAACCTCGGGTAGGCGGCAACGTCTATACCGTGGGACAATTCCGTCAATACCGGTCGTTTGCCAACAAGGATGATTTTTATGGCAGACAATATTCCCCAGCGGCCGCAGCGCCGCCCCCGCTTTCCGTTGTCCGACGAGGCTATCGCTGACATCTGGGCTCGCCTTCGGGCGGGCGACCACCAGCATGACATCGCAGCCGACTACGGTACCAATCCCGGCCGCGTGTCCGAGATCAACACCGGGCGGCGGGGCAACCATGTGACCGGATTGCCTCCGCGCTAATCCGTCAGACCGGTAAAACTGGATGGGGTCGATCGCGTAAGCGGCCGGCCCCATCTTTCTTTCTTCTACCCAGCCCTACCCGCGAACGATCAGTTCCTTCACCCGCTTGCCGCCGCCGGAGGAGGCGGTTGCGATGGTATAGGTAGTGTCGACTTCAACCTGATCGAAGCGTCCGAACACTTCGCGTGCGCCATCGGTCGCGTTGATCGTCAGGATGAAGCCCCCGGCGATTCCTGCCAGTTGGTCAGCAAGGCGTTCGAAGTCTGCGCGCTCGAACACTCCCGGCCCGTAGTCGCCCTCGCACCCCCAATATGGCGGATCGAGGAAGAACAGCGTCCCGGGCCCGTCGTATCGCCTGATCAGGTCGGCATAGGGCAGGCGCTCGATCACGACCCCAGTCAGGCGCTGGTGGAGCTCATCTAGCATTGGCGCCAGTTTCGTCACGTCGAAGCGTGCCGGCGTCCGCCGATCGACGCCGAAGTTGCGGCCGTCGACCTTGCCGCCAAACGATAGGCGTTGGAGGTAGAGGAATCGCGCCGCGCGTTCGAGGTCGGTCAGCGTGTCCGGTGCGGCCGCGCGCAGCCGATCGAACTCCGCGCGGCTGGTGATCTGCCATTTCAGCACGTCCATGAACTGGGGGTAGTGCCGCTGGAGGATCCGGAAGAGGGTGGTTACGTCAGCCGAGATGTCGTTGATCACCTCGGCCCGTGGCTGCCGCGTGCGCTTGAGGAATACCCCGCCCATGCCGACGAACGGCTCGACATAGGTGTCGTGCGGTGTCGCATCGATCAGGGCGCAGAGACGGCGCGAGAGATTGCGCTTGCCACCTATATAGGGGGCAGGTGGAGAGACCGGACGAACCTCCTTCGAAGGCAGGTCAACAGCTAGCGGTTTTGAACGTTCGTGGCGCATCTGAAAGGGTGCATCACAAACCCCATCTTGTAGGAAAGCGTTTTTTCGGCTGGTGTCAGATTTTCCGTTGATCGTAGCCATTGTAACCTGGGACGTCTGACTTTGGTGGGGAACGGTCATTGCGCTGGTCGGTGCGCGACGCCTTCCCGCAGGACAGCTTCCGCATCCGCAAGGACCTGCTCAACTAAGTCTTCTGTATTGGAGCCAACGTAAGCGCCCATGCGCCAGCGTCCCTCAAGGAAGTGTTGGCCGACCGCACTTTCGAGGAAGGCCACAATGAGCGACAGTTCCTCTTCTTCGAATTCCCAGTTGACGTGCGTTTCGTACTCGTCCTGCCACGTATGCCGGTGCTTATCATAAGCAGCCATAAGGGCCTTCAATGGTAGGTCCCAAGACTGACGGAAGGTTATATCTCCCGAAGCGTCTGCCGCGACCATCGACAGCGGGGAGCCCGGCAAGGCGAACCGTTGAAGAAAGTTACCGGTATCTATGTCAGATTGCGTGCCATTCGCTATCAGAAAGCGCCGAATCAGCGCGAGTTTTGCTGGGCTGGGCGGCTCCTCTACCATCGCTGAACTCACATCAGGCCCCTATGTCGGCAGTAGGTCTGGATGTTGCGCATTAGATCGCGATGTCCGCAAGTGGGCGTTATCCGCCGTCTAATCCCAACAGCCGCCGAGCTTCTCGCTCCGCATCTTCTACGGTGCCGTACATACCTGAAAGTGGCTCGACCCCCTCATACATCTCGGGCGTGCTATCCACCGTCCACCGTCGATCCTCGACAGGCTCTACATGGAAGGCGGCTTGCGTCTCCGGGGTCCAGCTCCAATGCTGATAGAGGCAGAACCGACCATCGGACCTACGCACGATTGCTACCCGGCCATATCGATCCGGTGATAGCAGCACCCTAACTTCGTCAACGTCCATGGGTGAAAGGCTCGCACATAGCGACCAACGTCTGCAAGTGCTCGATTTTTGCCGGTCCGCTTTCGGTGATCATGACCTCGCTCGCTACCCGCGAACGGCGAGAGGTGGGTGGGAACTGGACATTCCCCCGAGCCTGATCTGTGACAATTGCGCGATCAGAACCCTTTGGGGAAGATCAAGTTCAGCGCGTTGAAAAGCACCGCCGCGATGCCGATTGCTATGAGCGTCCAGTAATAGCGAGGCTGCTCACGCCTTCCCGGCAACGCGCCGATGCCGGGAAGGCTGTAGCTCGCAAGCATGGCCCAAGTCAGCAGCACCCCAAAAATGAGACCGGGCCAACTGCCGCTCATTCGGGCTTTTCCATCGGCTTGTGCGTCATACGCTCGTTCATCAGGATAGGTTGGCCGCGCCGACGAATGTCCGCAAGTGGGCGGAAGCCGATCTGCAGAAGAGCGTTGATCAGCCCTGTATTAACCAAAGCGCTGTCACGACTATGCCTGCCATCGCCAACATGATTAGCAAGGCAGCGGCAATCCAAGCTGCCACCCCGCCAAAGCGATCTTCGACCCAAGGAATCAGGGTCTCGGTCAATGCGTGGTAGGCTTGCTCCATCAATCGAACGTAGCACGCCGGCGAATGTCCGCAACTGGGCGTTTCCAGTCCGTCCGCTTTTAGACCGGCCGGACCTGCGATAACGACCAATGCGCATAGCTGCGGCTCAAGCCATTGGGCTTTATCAGCACTCATTCCGAGCGCTGAGCGCCTTACACGTACGTCCGATTTTGGTGTGAAGCTGCCGTTCGAGTCTTCGCACGTTTGCGTGACGACCGTCTTGGCGCTACCCATCTCGTATGAGCCCATTGTCTCGTTTCTATTTTGCGACGTTTGGGTGCTGGCCTCTCGTGGCGATCACCGTGATCACAGCCAGTTTCAACGAGTTGGCGGCTACGATCCTGTTTTGGATCGTTTTTCCGCTGCTAATTGGGTCGCTTTGCTACGCTCAATTTCTAGCTCGCTGCCCGACATGCCACTGGCGGATCGCGTCCTTTGGAAAACCATTTGTGCGTTCGCTTCCAACTCGTTTCTGCCCTTGCTGCGGAACCGACCTGAAAGCGCCTGCCTGATTAACGTCCGCAATTGGGCGATTTGAGACCAGCTGCTTTCTTAGCCGATAGCCGCCGGTCAGCTTTCAGGAGGTGCACTCGCTGGATCGTGGCCGGAACGGCTAAAATGGTGGTGAGCCGACATACAGGCTGCGGCGTGCGGTCACGCTGGAGGACGGTGCTTTCGCATAATCCTTCTTACTCCCCAGAACTGCGCTTGCTGGGCAACCAGCATCACCAACGAGAGGAATGCGATAGGAACTGGTGCCAGTATTCCATGAGCCAATGGCCCGTTCTTGAACGCATCTGACAGGCCGATGAAGATCAGAGATACGACAAATAAAAGCGGCGTCTGCAAGAGGACGAGCAAGCGATTCGTGCTTGCCTCTTCCGTGCGGCCCATGGGCAACCGCCCCGCTGGCAAGGTCGCGTTCGCGCGCCAAGCCACCAAGCCCATCAGGGTCAAGGTTCCGAGAAGGATAGTTAGATCAGCCAGCATCGAATGCGAAGATAGCAGGATTTGAACGCGAAACGTAGGGTGAGGAATGTCCGAAAGTGGGCGTTTCCAGTCCGTCCGCTTTTAGACCGGCCGGACCTGCGATAATGACCAACACTCATAGCTGCGGTTCAGGCAAGAGCGGCATTCGTTTGATCAGCCTTCGCTGCGCGCGGGGAAAGAAGGTGCGTCGTTATGAGTAAGGTGCCGCCCCCTCAGGGCTTCGACGAGAACCCAGAATGGACGGAAGAGACAACTGCTCGGTCTCGTCCAGCGTCTGAAGTGCTGCCGCCGCATGTGGTTGCGTCGCTAGTAAGGCGACCGGGTGGTCGTCCGGCGGGAAGCAACAAGGAGAGCGTCACGCTTCGCTTGGACAAGGACGTGCTTGATCGCTTCCGCGCGGACGGTCCCGGCTGGCAGACTCGCATCAATGAGGCGGTGCGCAAAGCCGTTGGTCTTTGAAGCCTATCGTCGCCGCCACACCCGACCAGGTACGCGAAACGCTGCGATCGCTTGCCGTCGAGCACCACGTGACGCTCGCCGCCCTATCGCGCATGCTGCGCCGGCCTCCCGGATATCTGTCGCGGTTCGCGCACGGCGCGGGGCCAAAGCGCCTTCCGGTCGAAGAGTAGCAGCTGCTGGCGCGATACTTCCGGGTCGATCCGCGGATGTTTGGCGAGCGGGAAGACTGGGAGCCTTGATTGGCTTAGTCAGTTGGGTAGCGATCTTGGTGATCGTGGCGTTGTCGTTGGCTCCGCAGGCTGCCGCGAGTTTGAAGGTAATGGGCCATGCGCTTCGCTGACCGCACTACGATCGCCTTAGCCGTACAGATCCTGCGCGATGCGGTTGAGACCAGCCGCCGGGAGAAGGTCGATACCGTCCCCGTCCGCCTGGCCCTGCGCGTGCTGCTGCCCCATTGCCCCGAACGCTGGCCGCTGACGAACCTGTGGGAGGCTGCCAGCTATGACGAGCCGATCGGCCGGGCGCAGAACGTCAGCGGGGCGTTCAACGGGATCCTGGTGCAGCTGGGGAAGTCGGGGGCTTGGTGCAGCTAGCGACGGCCGGTGGTCGAAGCTCCACATAAGAAAGCCGCCGATCTTGCGACCGGCGGCTCAATATCTGCTTGGACGGTTTACGCGTAGCTGACGGCAGTCTTGACCGACGAGCGCTTACGCGCAGCAAAGCCGATCATGCCGAAGCCGGCGAGCATCATCGCCCAAGTGGCGGGCTCGGGGACGGCGCCAGTTGCGGCAGCGAACGCATTGCTCACGACCGAAATGCGACCCGGTCCAAACCGGTTATCGGTCGTGTGGACGTAGAAACCGTAGGTCTGGCCCGCCCCGACATTGAAGCTGAAGTTTCCGTTCGAGGAAGCACCGCTGTTGGAAAGCTGGAAAAGCGTGCCACCAAGGATGTAACCAGCCGGGTCGAAAACCCCACCATCCACATCAAACGACTGGTAATTGAAGGTCCCGGCGATCGAAAGCGGGCCCATCGCAGTGTCGGTATACAAGGTATCTCCGAAGGTGCCCGAGCCATTGTCGCCACCCGTGAGAGAGAACGTGCCCGGCAGAGCGGTCGTCGTGACATAGCCGTTAGCGTTCGAGTTGCTGAGAGTTTGGGCTTGTGCACCCGTACCGACAAGCATGGCGGCTCCAGCGAGCAAAATCATATTCAATTTCATGGCATCCCCTTCGAGCACGGCACTGCGCCGCATCGCGTTTGCCCAGTGCAGAAACCGTGCCAATGGCAGAAAAGCGGGATTGTTAGAATTTGCCCGAAATCAATCTGTAAACAATAGCTTACAAGCGCATATACTGCGAGTTGAGTGCGGCGCGCGTCGCCTCATGTCGCTAAACCGTTGCGTGTCTGGTGCTGCTCCCGAATACGTCGGCGTTCTTTCAATCAATGCGCCTCGGCGCGGAACAGGAACGGCGATAGGTGGTAAACAGCAGGCCTAACCGCGCTAGGGGCAAGAAATAACCATACAGCGCGAAACAGGATGCAGTTGATGCGCTATCCGAACTGCAGCCCGCTCCGGCCGCTTTCCTAGGTGACCGAGCAATTAGTATCATACTTGCAGCGCCGGAGTGTAACGCTGGCTTGGCAAAAAGTGTTTAAAAGTAATCGGTTGCATACGTCACCGATTTGCCTAGCATAGTGAGCAACCGATCTCGTCCCCCCAACAGATCGAGTCGGCCAGGGCCGCGGTATGATTCCTCTACCGCGGCCCGCCTCCCTCAGATTGATCGTCGCGCGGAGAGCTGCTGAGACTTCGGCACAGCTCCGCCAATCGGCTTTTATTGCTGCAGGAACCTCTCGACGGCTACCTGCTTTGGCGCGCCGACCTGGCCGCCGTATTCCTGTGCCCCCCACGCGCCGTACTTGCTGATCGGGCCGACGTCGTTGAACAGCATGACCAGGTCAGCCTGTGCCGAGATGGCCTTCAGGTACTGGGAATACATGTCGCCCATGAATTGGCTGCGTTCGAGCGTTTCGAACTGATCCTGAGAAAGCAGCGCCGTCGGTAGCTCGTGTTGGCCACCCTCGTAGGTGATGCAGCGGATATTCGGGGCGCTCGCGCGGGCGATGTCGCAGGTCGTCTTGAGCGTGGCTACCGCATCGGTCACGCTGGCCTGCAACAGGGCGTCGCTGTACGGCACCTGCCGGTCATGGCTGAAATACGGCGCGCCAGCGATCGCGTCGACGTGATCCGCAATCCCCGGGTAGCTCATCTCCTGCCGCGTGACCTCGGGGTAGGCGGACTGGGTGCCGAGCACACGCACCAGGTCCTTCGGGCGATCGGCGAATGCGGCTTCCCAGATCTTGAACATGTCGATGGCTCGGCGCGAATAGTTCTGCCACGCGCCGTAGCCGTTGTTCGGGTTGATCTTCAGCGTGGTCGCCTGCGTGAGGTTGTCCTGCGCCTGCCAAAACTGGAAATTCCAGACCTCGTTGCTGAGCTCTACGTAGATCTTGTGCCCAGCCGGCAGCGTGTCGTGTGCCTGCTTCGCGGCCCACTGCATATAGGTCGCATCGTCGTTCCAGGAGTGATTGAACCACGGATCAGCATCGGCCAGCTTGGCCAGCCGCATCTGGTTCTCCAGCGCCTGACCCGGATTGTCGAGCGTCCGCGGATCAGGCCGGTTGGCTGCCGTGCGCGCCGGGCTACTGTTCGTCTCGTTCCAGTCCATGAAGCGCAGGACGGCGTACTTGCTTGAGCTAGCGATTACCTCTTCCGAGAATTCGTTCCCTGAGGCGTTTTTCGCGTCGTGGCATTCGAACTCGCGGAATGGATCGGCCGCGCTCACCCCGTAAAGGCTGAACCACGTATTTTTCACCGCGCCGCCCCAGGACGGCATATCGAACGTCAACGTGTGGTCGCCCTTGACCTGGTTGATGCTCCCGCTGTGGGTCAGGGTACCGCTGCCCTTCCAGCTGCATGCGATGCTGGTCTGGTTCACCCAGCCGCCGGTCGGCGCGCCGAGGAGGCGGACATACGATTGCGACCAGTCTTTCGGGTAGCCTAATGCGTCCAGCTTGTCGCTCGGGACCTGTGCCCAATTGATCGCCCAATACCCGCCTTGCAACAGGTTCGTGAACGTCTGGCGCGACGCGTACCATGAGAGGCCGGACAGGTTCATACCGACCGCCTTCTTCGCCGGCGCAGGTGATGGCAAACCGGCTGGATCCTTCACGACCACAGGTGCGGCGGTCAGCTGCTTGTACTTCGCCAGCACGCGCACGAATGCGGGCAGGCTATCGCGCGTGCCGTTGAGGAACTCCGCGCGCGGCTTAGCGGTAGTGACCGTCTCTGCAAGCAATTGGCGGGTGTCGAGCGTGGCTCTGTCTTGGCCATAGGCAATCGCCGGCACGAGTAGGCCCAACACGATTAACGTCCTCAACATATGCGTATCCTCCGTGGACGAGCCTAAGAACCCTGGCTCGGATAGGGTTGGGTTTGACTTCGAGGGAGGTCGGAACTCGGCTCGGATTGCCAATGCGCGACGCAGTTCCAATCGGTTCGCCGGCGGGTCGGGCAAACATGGTCAGCGATACGTAAGGCGCATCTGGGACGGATCATTGTTTCTTTGGAGCTGCTTGGCGGCGGCCGGGTGCGCGGTTATCGCAAGCACATCGGCTAAAGAGTGGGTGCAGATGACTGGGACGAGCAGCAGCAATCCTTTCGGACCGGCACAGGGGCCCGGAAATCGCTACGAGATGAATACGCCAGCCACACTTCACCTGCGTGATCGCGGGATCGATGCTTTCCGCTATGCAATGGCGCTCTTGGTTATCGGCATACACATTCTGCCGCCGGTCGCCGTTGGCCCAGATCGTCCACTAGGGTTACCCGGCTGGGCGGTGGTCGTCGACGTGATCTGCCGGTGCGCCGTACCGTTCTTCTTTATCACCAGCGGCTACTATTTCCGTCCCGAACGCGGGGCGTTCGCCAACCTCAAGCGCTCGGTCGTCCGGATTGCTCCAATTTACGTGGTCTGGTATCTATTTTTCATCAGCGCAGCGGTGTTCGTTCCCGGGAAACTACCTGGACATTGGCGTATCATGACTTTGGTCGACGGCGGTCCAGCCTTTCATTTATGGTTCCTGCCTGCACTGATATTTGGTTTGGCGACGTTAACGTTGACGCTTGCACTCGGTGGTCGAACGTTGGCTATCGCTGTCGCCGCCCTACTGGCGATAGGTGGACCGTTCTTAGCAAATTACCATTCGCTGGTCGGAATGCCGCACTACTCTTCACATCTTAACGATTTCAAGCGCCAGCTGGCCGCGCCAGCTTTCGTCCTTATGGGGTATCTTTTCCGGGGCACGCGACCGACGAACCTTTCGATCGCGGCAGTTCTGTGCGCAGTGGCCATCTCCGCGATGTTCGTAGAACGATACTTCGTAATTATGGTCGTAGGTAACAAAGCGATCGGCAACGCCGAGAGTCTGTTGGCGGTCTTCGCGTACGGTGCGGCAGTTTTCAATTTGGCTAGGTGCCTAAACAATTCTCCAGCGGTGCAAACGCTGAGCTGGCTGGGGAATGCAAGTCTTGGGATCTATTTGATTCACGTGCTCTTCATATGGATGTTCCGTCAAACGGTTGACACGGGTCCGTGGCAGTTCATTTTCCTCGGCACCATCGTCGCGTCTATATCGACCGTTGCTGCAGTGCTGGCCATTCGGGCGCCGTTGCTGAGACGGTTCATGACGTGAGCAGACCCAGCTGCACGGCCCGGTTCGCCGTGCGGATGCCAAGCAAGGTGGAGTGGTAGGGTCGGTAAACCCCTTAGCCGCTCCACTTCTAGGCGTTGGCTTATGCCGCCACCAAGTTCGCCCAAGCCGCATCGAACGAAACGTCCGCCACCATGGTTGGCGCTGCGCCCACGGCAAGGATCGCCCGTACCGCCGCCGCAGGGGTGCCAGTAATGGTATACTTCACCCAACTCGTCGTAAGCGTGAGCTGCGTCGTTGTGAGGGTAGAGTGCGATCCGCCCAGCATCTGGATCTGAATGCGTTCACCCCCAACCTTGCCACGTAGCCAGACCGATCCAGTCAGCGCGACCGCTCCAGTATTCGCACTGGTGGCGCACTCGACCGAAGCATAACCGCTCGAAGCGTTCGGGCTGTTGAAGCGGATCGTCGAGCCGTCGAGGGTCGAGCCGTCCGGTCCTGCGACAGTATTGTGAGCAGTGACCGTCGAAGTCGAAGGTGAGAAGGTGAAGCTCGTGTTCGACCAGCTTGCGGTCGGGATGCTGTTCTGCGCCGTTGGGTTGCCCGCCCCGACGTCATCCGAGACCAGCAAGCCCGGACCCGGCTTGGTCAACGTTGCGCTCGGCGTTCCGCTTTTCTCGGTGCTCATCGTACCCGCACCGACCGCGTTGTTGCCGCGCGCGGTGTAGAAGTACGCCTGCCCGTTCGTGCCGGGGTCGACGTACGGGAACGTGACGTTCGTCGCGTACGGGGTGGTTCCTTGTCCTCCGCTCGTAGTCGAGCGGAACAGGTCGTAGCTTGTCAGGGCCGACCCGTTGGAGGCTGCCGCCTGCGAGAGGTTGACCGTATTTTGCGCATTGCCCGGCGCGACCGCAATCGTGGGCGCGCCTGGGATACCTGCTACTACGGTGACGTTGGCTTCGGGGTTGCCTTGGGACAGGCCGCCCGCGCCGATCGCCGTGACGACCCAGAAGTACCGCGTCCCGACAACGACGTCCGTGTCGGAGAAGGTCGTGACCCCGGGGCCGGTCGAACCGATCGTGCGCAAGGCCTGTCCCGTCGTCGTGCCGCGCTGGATCAGGTACCCCGCTGTGCCCGCCGGATCGGTGCTGCTGGGGGCGGTCCATACCAGCACTCCCGTCCCGCTACCGCTGGTCGCAGTCAGGCCGGTAACAGGTCCGGGCGCGGCGATCGTGCCGGTTGCAAACTGCGCGCTCCCCTCGACCAAGCCGCTATAGGTGATGGTCTGCGCTTCGCCCCCAGCAATTGTGACGAACGAACACAGGGCGGATCGCGCATCGACCAGCGAGACAACCCGCGTGCTTGCACTGCCATTGAACAGCACGACCCCGACCGATCCATCGGGGTTGTGGAATGCAACCGACATCACGTCGGTGCCGCCCTTGCCGCTTGCGAAGGTGGTGCTGCCGCAACGTCGCGCGCCCGGCTTGCACGCGCGAGCGAGGTGGGTGAGCATCGCATATCCGGATAGCCGGGTGACGGTCGCGGTGCCGTCGGTAGAGATCGCCGCGACGGGCTTGGTGTTCGTCGTGCTGGGGGTCGGCAGGCCATTGGTGTCGAGGAACAGATTCCAGAGCGTCACGGTCTGGGCGCCAGCCCGGATCGAACCGATCGCGATGTTGCCGAACATCTCCTTCATATCCGCCGCGTTCCAAGCGGCGCGCGACGTGTTGCAGAACTCGGTGAAATGCACCTCTTTGCCTGCCGCCGAGTGCTTCACCTGGTCATAGGGCTCATAGCCCGTTGCCGTGTCGTATCCGTGCCAAGCCGCACCGGCGATTACCGGCCCGGCTTGAGCATCAGCGAAGGGCACGCTGATCGTGTCGCTGCCCTGAACGATTGCCTCGTTCCAGTTTACGTCGCCGGTCAGGATGCGCACCCCGTTCAGCCCGGCTGCCTGCAGCGTGGGCGAGAGGTACTGGCCGATGAACGTCGCGAGCTGTGCGCCCGACCAATAGCATCCCGGATACCCGGTACCGACATACATCGGCTCGTTCTGGACGGTGACCGCCCAGACCGGGATCCCGAGATCACGGTAGGCCTTGAGGAATTTGACGAAGTATGTCGCATAAGCGGCGTAATTGGTCGCGGTGCCTACAAAGCTCGGGGTGCCGCCGTAGATCGTCCCGGTCGTCTTCATCTTAGCCAGCGGCGTCCATGGCGAAGCGATGAACTTTAGGCGGGGATTGATCACCAGCGCCTCGCGCAGCACCGGCACGATGTATTCGAGATCCTGCTTGATGGTGAAGGTCGGGAGCGACGTGTCGACGCCGTCCCAGTCGTCCGCATAGGTATAATAGCCCGATGCGGGACGCGGGGTGAAGTCGCTCGAAAGGATGCAGATGCGAGATGTCGTGAACCCATCAGCGGCGAACGTCTGGGCCAGGATCGCCTTTCGCTGAGCCGGGGTGCAATACTGCGTCAGGACGTAGCACGCGCTCTCGGTCAGCGAGCCGCCGAACCCGTACATCGTCTGGTAGAGGTCGGAGGTGTCGACGATGATCTGCGATGCGGGCAGTGCAGCGATCGGCGCGAAAGCGGTCGGCGACGTGGAGGCGAGATAGGTGGCGATCGATCCCGACGTGCGGACGCCAACCGGCGCAGCGCTGAACTTGCCGGCCGGGAGAAGAGTGTTGATGGTCTCGCGAATGTCGAGCCCGTTGGAAGGCTTCGTCGTTCCACCGATGATCTGCGTAAGTACGGTCATGCTGCATCCTTCCATGCTTGTGTGTCGTCCCAGGCCGCGGTGTCATCCCAGACGCCGTTCGGTGGGATTCCGGTCGGTGAGGTGCCGGCTGCCGTCACGGTGACAGCCGTCGACGTCGTGGCGATGGTCGATCCGTCTGCGCCGGTTCCGGTCACCTTGCGGGTCAGCTGGCCCGCGTTGCCGGCGCCTGGAACGACGGTCGAACTGGTGCCAATGACCGATGTGCCCAAAAGCCACTGCCGCGCGGTGATGGTACCGTTTGCAATGGTCGGATCCGTCGCGGTGTACGTGGTCGCGGCGTCGCCGCTCGCCGGGGAAATCGAAGGCTTGCCCGAGAATGCCGGCGCAGGCGCTGCGGTAGGTGCCCCGGCTGCGACCTTCACGACCTTGGTGCTGATCTCGATCGTCGGCGCAGCCGTCAGGATCGTATCGGCACCGTCGGTTGTCTCGGGGTAGCCGAACACGCGGCCTTGAAAGAACCGCTTGGCACCGCTGGAATACGTCAGAGCGAAAGCGAACAGCTTGTTCGTCTCGTCGTCTGCCGCCGCGCGAAGGATCGCTTGGCCCGCGTCAGACTCGTCGTGAGCCAGAGACGGCTGCAAAGAGCCGTAATCGGCTGGGCCCTTGTACTTCTGCTTTGGTCCGAACAGCGGCTGGAATTCGATCTTGGAGAAGACCGCGCCAACCGCGCCGACCTTCTCGAGCCCGCCAATCTCGGTGAACGTCAGCGCGGCGAACCCGGCCGCGTCGTTCGTCGCGGGCGCGCCGATGGTGATGGCGAGGGATGACCCCGCCGCCGTAGATGCTGCCATGTCGTGTTGCTCCTAAAAAACGCCGAGCACCTTGGGTTTGGCTTTGTGTTGGGCGGCTGCCGCGCGCGCCTCGCACCGCGATACGATGTCGATCGTGTCAGCGGTCCGGCCGTTGGCCTTGTCGAGTTGGGCGGTTTGCAGGTCGGCGAACCCGATCCAGTCCGCCATGACTGCGGCGTATGGCGGGAGCGGCGCGCCGGCGACGGGCTTGCGCCAGCTTTCGGGCAGCAGGCCTGCGCAATCGCTCGGGCTGGCAACGATAACGCTCGCGGCGCAGCTACCGAGGCTGAGCGCAGCGAGGATCACCCGCATAGGCCGCGCGGCGACATAGCGCGCTAATCCCAGCACCTGAGACGCCCGCTGGAACGACAGTGGCCGCGCCCTCGGCGTTGCGGATGGTGGCGTCGTTTTCTCGCGAGATTGCATCTGTCTGTTCCTCTTCCTGGGCTCGATTGCCGACCGTGTTGACTGCGTCCGCGCCGCTTGCCGCCGCCGCGCTCGCTTGGCCGGCCTCGAGCCGGGTCTCGGTCTTGACCGTCTGCGCGGATCTGCAGGAGCGGATCGAGATGACCGTCGTGATCAGCGCCACCACGCCGATCGCGAAGACGATCCGCGCCGCGTTGGAGGCGAACCAGGTGCCGAGTTTGCTCATGGCCGTCCTCCCTGTTCCGCCAGCTGGTCGGCGGTCTGTTGTGCGCTGTCCGCAGCAGTCTGTGCGCCGGCGATCGCGTCTTGCGGGACCGGAGCCGCTGCGGGCCCGGCGGCGGCGAGTTTTTCGGTAAGGCTGGTCCGGTCGGCCGCATCGTACAGAGCGCGGATCGAGCCAATGACCTCGCGGAACGAGAGCAAGAGCGCGGTCAACCCGAAAGCCTCGGCCGAAGGCACTCGCCCATCGGCGCCGATGTGCTGACCGATGATCGCGAACGTCCAGCCGATCAGGGCAAGCAGTGCTGCCGCGAGCAGCGATAGGGCGATGAGGCCCCATTCCTGAAGGCGGCTGGTCATGCCGGGAACTCCGGCAGGTCGACCGTCTGCCCTGCAAGCGCATGGGTGCAGTCGTCGAGGAACTGGATCCGCCCGTCCGTCACGAAGCTGTGGCACACCGCAGGTGGTGCGCGATCGCCTTCGTCGTCCAATTGACCGGCGTCGGGTCCGTTGTACGTTACGAGGATCGACGGAGTGAAGGTCGGAGCTGCGGCATTGCCGTTGTAACCCCAATGGATGCCGGGATGATGCGATGCTCCTACGGTGATCCCATGCGGCGATTGGCAACCGGGGCACCAGAATAGCACCCGATCTCCCTCCAGTGAGCGCAGGATTGGCGAGAGCGCGCCCATCACTGCGCCGCCAGCGCTGCGGCGACGTCGGCGCGGATATCGATCCGCACCGGCTTGCCGGGCAGGTAGCTCGGCTTGCTGACAGGGTAGACGTTGACGATGCCGTCGAGGTGCTTCCACTTCCCATCGAAGAACAGGGCAGCTTCGTCGAGGCGACGCTGCTTGAGGTCCCCGTTGTTCAGGTAATGCGTCTTGAGGAACTTCCGCGCCTCGGCGACCTTGCCTGCCAGGAACAGGCTCACCCATGCCGTCTCGCCGATCGCGCCCGTGTTGTATTGGAACGATAGCGCCGCAGCGAGTTGCGCCTCCGTCAGTACGCGACCCTTGAACGCTGCCAGCACCGCCGGCACGTAGTTGGTCCGAAGGAGCCAGATATAGATCTGTAGCACCCGTTCGATCGTGGTAGGCTTGTCCTTGTACCGATCGACCAGATGGCCGGAGTCATTGGTGACGCCGATGCCCCAGGTGCCCTTGGGCGGCGTTGCGCTGTCGAGATACCACTCGCGCACGATGCCCTCGGCCGCGGCCAGTTCGCACGCGATGCGCACGGTGATGTTGCCGTTGATCAACATGATCTCGGTTTCCTTCGTTCGTATGGGGAGCGCGCTACGGGCGCGCGGATGGCCGGGCGGTCTCAGTCCGCCTTCATCACGGTTTCGGCCATATGGCCGATCTCTTCGGGGTGAGCCAACGCGGCGGGCAGGATCTCGCGCAGCAGTACGCGCGCCTGGCGGGCCACCGAGTTCCCAGGCGACACCCGCTCGAGCTCGTCGATCACGAGGGTCAACACGAACCGCTGTTGACCGATCTGGATCGTCTGACCGGCGATCTGCGCTTCGGCGATCGTCATCCTTCGCGACTGCGCGTCTTTCGACTGCTTGAGCGCTTCGATGTCCCGCCACATTTCCGAGCGCAGCTGTTCATCCGCGCCAAGGTCCATCTCACGCATTTTCGGGCGATTTCTCACCCATGCAGCCAGCACGCCGCTGCCGAGCGCAAGGTTGATGAGGGCAATGATCGCACCCCACCCGAAAGGCAGTCCTGCCAGCGCGTTGGGCATGCGTTCACCGATCATGGCGTTGGAAGGAAAGGGTAACGGCTCCCATGGCGATCGCCAGCAGGCCGGCCGTCAGGTGGCTAAGTTCGAGCGACAGGCGAGTGATGAACGTCACGCGGTTGATCGCCAGCATGAACACCAAGCCCCAGATCGGATCGAGGTATCGCCCGCGCCGGCGCAGGATCCTCCACACCGCCGGCGACAAGCAGGCGAGGCAGAACAGCCACGCGCAAAGGGCTGCGCCGCGAAGCGCATCAGCAAGCAACATCACGGTAGCTCCTGTTATTTGGGCGCCATGCCCAGGAAGGCGGTCTCGATCGCGCGGGCGCAGTGGCCGGGCTTCGATCCAAGCAGCATGAACAGGTGGTCGATAAACCAGGCGCAGGGCTTGCCCCACCATGCCCCAGCCATTGCCGCACGACCGACGCGCGAACTGATCGTCTCATCCGCCGAAGGGCAAATTCCGCCGACGATCAGGTAATAGGGACCGGCGAGCAGGACGTAGACGAACTGGTCGATCCCGATCAGGACCTGGACGATCCAGTTGCCGAGCCGCTTGAGGGGAGTTTCACGGGCTGGCATGGTCACGCCATGGGCGCGGCAAGCGCGTCCCAATCAACCGCCGATGCCCGGACCATCGCAGCGACGTTCGTGGCAGCCGCAAGCTCAACCATCGCCCCGCGTCGCCGCCCCTCGATCTTTGCCGCAAGCCCACGCCACGCTGCGGCGGTCCCCAAAACGAGGGCCGCAATATCGGCGATCGGCATGCTGGTGTATTCGGCCTCGGCCGCGAGGAACGGGAAGTTGGCCAGATCGGCACCAGGGGTCCAGGCCTTGGCCTCTTCCTCCTTCGAGAGATAGGTGGCCTGCTGCCCGGCGACGTCGGTGATGAAGCGGAGGCGGAACTCGCCGGCGTTGTGATTGACCAGTCCAATCAGCCCTTCGCGGATCGGCTCGAGGTTAATATCGAACCCCGAGAATGCTTCAGGCGGCACCTGAAGTACCGCAGCGCCTTCCGGAACCGCCTGGTTGGCCGTGGCACCAGTGGAGCCCGAGCCGCGCAGGCGGACGTCACCCGTCATGACATCGTAAACGACGTAATATTCGGTCATCGTTTGAACTCCTGAGCGAAGATGGCCGTGTTGCTGAATTGCATGACGGAGGAACCCGCAGCTGATCGTCCGAAATACATGCGGTAGCTGTGCGATCCGGCAGGCGGCGTATCCGAGATGGTGAAGAAGTTCGGCACGCTGGTACCGGTTGTCCTGACCGCGAATTGCCGCGTCACGTCGCCACCGTCGCGCTGTAGCGTGACGAAGAAGAATGGCCCTGTCCCGGACCCATTCGACGCGTCGAAGCTACAGTCGAGCTTCACCAGACCACCTTGGGTGACGATCGTCAGGGGGTCGCTGTAAGCCGGTGCTGCCCCAGCATCGACTTCACCGCTGCTGCCGCTGATGCTGGCCCACTGGGTGATCGCGTTTGGCGCGACGACACGAGTAGTGACCGTACCATTCACAAGGAGGTTGCCGTCGATCAGCACGTTGGCGTTGATGTAGAACAGACCGGCGGAGCCATCGCGCTTGGACAGCTGGATCATGGTGTTGCCGTCTGCCGTCGTTCCGGTGACGCTCCACGCAACGGATGCACCGCCTGGCCCTGCCAGGGCGCCGGCCTGCGTCGTAATCTGGGCAGATACGGTATCGACGTCCGTGCCCAACCTGATCCCGCACTCGTGCCACAGCAGCGACTTCGTGACGGAGTCACCGTCGAAGCCGTACCAGTCGGAGATCATGAACAGCTGTAGCTTCGCGACGACAGGCGGGATCGTCACGGCGCGCTTGAAGACGTACCGTTTGCCCATCTGACCATTGCCGACGATATTGCCCGGCGACGTCTCGAAGGTGTTGAACGCGAACTTCACCTCGGCAACCTGCACACCGTTGGCGTCAAAGCCTTGGACGAGGATACCCGCGCCGCGCAGGCCGCCGCCGAGCAGCGTGAGATCGCCGCGCAGCAGGTACGCGGCGTCACCCTTCAGCGGTGCCATGCCGGGGTCGAGGGCGAAGCTCGTAGTGAGACCAGCGCCCGCGCCGCGGGTCACATCATTGCGAACCGAAAACGCCCCCACAAGCCCAGGCGACACCCGGACGTTGGTACCGGCCCATACGGTCCAGTACGTTGGAGCCGCCTGACCGTCTGGCCAGCTTGGAAAGCTGGACCCGAGGTTCGCCAGGGCCGGCGTGAGCGAGGCGGAGAGACTGGAAAGCGACTGGGCAACAACGCCAACCTTAGCGTCTGCGATCACAGACGCCTGATCATTTGCCCGCGCCAGCAGATTGCTTGGCGCGGTGCCGTTGACCTTCGCCTCCAGATCCGATGCGCGGGTCGCCGCGGCATAATTCTGCGGGAAGTTGGCGATAGCGTTTTCGGTCGACGTTACGCGCGACGTTAGCGGCGGCTCGCTGCCATCCGCTGGACCAACCGTCGTCTCGAGTGTGCCCGTGCGGTTCGCATAGCCCTGCACGTCGCTCGACAGTGTCGTGATACGGCCATCGTACCCGCTGAGTGTCGTGTTGACGTTGCTGAAACGAGTGTTGACCGAGGTGGAGAGATCAGAAACCGATTGAGCAGCATTCGACGCGGTGGTCGCTACTTGATCGATCCGGCCATTGGTTGCCGTATCTGCGTTCTGATAGCTCGAGGTGACGCTGACGATGCTCTGCCCGATCGCGGCATCACGGTCGATCGCGGCCTGATCGACGCGCCGGACCTCGGCATAAATGTTGGTGTCGTTGTACCCGCCAGACGCCGCTACACTATCGATCCGTTTGCCGAGTGCCGTGTCGCGATCTTGGCTCGCCTGCTCTGTCGTGTTCACGCGAGCATTCACCGCGCCAATCGCTTGCGTCGTGGTGATGTCGAGGCAACGGAAATAGGCAATTTTGATCTTGCCACCGATGCCGATCGATCCCCGAAGATGAGGATTGAGCCAGGCTTCCGTGCGCGCCGTGCCATCGATCACGTAGTCGATCGTTACCCAGCCTGCACTGACCGGCAGTGGCGTGAAACCCGCGTAGCTGCCACCATCTGCGCCAGTCTGTCGGCCCGACCATTCGTAATCGGCGGAATAGGTGCCGTCGTTGCCGACCGCGCGGATCATCGCCTGATATCGATAGATCTTGCCAGCGAATGGCAACGGACGGCGGGGGCCGACCGAATAGCTGCCGCCACTGGTCGCGTTCACATAATGGAAGCCGCCCAGACTATCGCCGGTGAACAGGCTGTCTGGCAGCTGCGCATTCTGCCCCTGCCAGGCGTTCTGGCCGTAGTATAGGCCCCGCATGGTGAAGTCGATCGGGTTGCCCGCGCTGACCTCCAGCGCGGTAGCGCGAGCCGCCGTCGCGAACTGGTTGGGGAGATCGGTCAAGACGCTCTCGGCCGTTGCGATACGGGCAGTCAACGCGGGCTTGCTCGGATCGGCCGGCCCGACGGTCGTCTCCAGAACGGAAGTGCGGTTCGCATACCCCTGCACATCGCTCGACAGCGTCGTGATCCTGCCGTCGTAACGGCTCAGCGTATCGTTGATGCCGGTGAAGCGGGTGTTCAGGCTCGTATTGAGATCAGCGACAGCCGTTTTTGCATCCGAGGCGGTTGTCGCAACTTGGTCGATCCGCGCTTTAGCCGACGCATCTGCCGCCTGATAATCCGTGACGATGCCATCGACCCGGCGGCCGAGTGCGCCGTCTCTGTTGATCGCCGTCTCGTCGACGCGGCGCACCTCGGCGTAGACATTGCTGTCATCATAGCCACCCGATGCCGCAACGCTGTCGATGCGGCGATTAATGAAGGCGTCGGAATTGTCCAGCCGCGCGACTGCCGCCGCAAGTGCATTGTCTGCATTTTGCATGGCGGCAGTGATCCGGCCGTTCACGTCACCGATCGAGCCGTTGATGTCCGTGATTTTCTGGTTCGCTGCAGCGATTCCGTCGTTTGCGGCCTGCTGTGCCTGATCGATCCGCGTTCCGGCGTCCGCAACGGCTTTGTTGATCGCTGGAATGGTCGTTCCGCTGATGTAGGCAAGATCGGTGCGCGCCGCCGCGATCTGTGTATCGAAGCCGCCCAGCTGTGCGATCGTGCTGCCGACCGTGCCTGATCCGAACGGGCTCTTCGGGTCGGCACTGTTGGTCGCGTTGTTGGCTGGCTTGGTGCCGATCGGATCGCCGACCGCTGGCCAGTCGACGGCACCAGCCTTGAACGGCTCGATCTTGCCCGCGGTGCTCAGGCCTTCGATCGACAACGACAGCTTGCTGACGGTCTCGCCGATCTCGATCGAATAATCCTTGAAGAACCCGTAGATCATCAGGCTGTCGATCCCGGTCTGCCCGATCCACAGTGCCGGCAGCGCGCGAACGGCAGTGATCCGCCCGGCGACGGCATCGACAGCGTCGGTGCGGATCAGTGCCTTTGCGACCATGCGCTTTGCCCAGGCGCGCTCGACGATCGTCACTTCGCCGAAGTCGTCGACGTCTTTGCGGCTGAAATCCGTGATCCCGGCAGTCGGCGACGATTCGGTGATGCCGAGGTTGACCAGCTTGCCCACCAGCAGCGTGCCGACCGAGACAATCCCGCTACCCGCGATTGTCACGACTACGCGCGTAAGGCCGACCGGGAGATCGAGAAACGTGATTGCGCCTTCGCTCGCAGCGACAGTGCGATCATAGCCGATCGCCTGCACCCGCACCGTCGCCGCAACCACATCGAGCAGTGCCACCGCAGTCAGGACCGGTGCATCGACGGTGACGCTGATCGAGCTGGTCGCGCTCGAGGTCGAACCGAGCGCCTGGTCGAACATTGCCCAGCGGTTGGTCGGGCCGATATCGGTCCACTTGCCCGTCTCTCCCGCCGGGTCGTTCCCGATGTTGCCGGCCGCCGAGCTTTCATAGATCCGGTGCGCGGGCGACTTCAGAACACGTTCGCCGAGCGCATAGGTCCTGCTCGATGACCAGGCCGGATAGTCGTTCTCGACGATCGTGCTGGCAACGAGGCTGCTTTCGCTGACGGGAGCCGGTTGCAACAGGTTCAGCGTCGAGGACTGCCCCGCCGGCGCCGGATCACTGCCCGCATCGGCGACCGCGTCGGCTTCGAGCAGCCCTTCTACCGTCAGCGTGCAATAGCTGAGCGGCGGTACCGACAGATCAATCTCGAAGTCCTTGAAGAACCCGTTCACCTTGAGGCTCGCGAGGCGATCGTCGGCAACCC
The DNA here is from genome assembly GCF_022662475.1 of Sphingomonas sp. TREG-RG-20F-R18-01. Lineage (GTDB taxonomy): Bacteria > Pseudomonadota > Alphaproteobacteria > Sphingomonadales > Sphingomonadaceae > Sphingomonas. Next base: position 538,412 of record NZ_JAKNQQ010000001.1, on the reverse strand, counting down.
AGGTCGCCGCGGTCGCGCGGAGGGATGCCAGTTTGCGCTGGATCGCGTCGACCGAGGCGAACGGCACGCCGAGCCGGACCGACATACGCCGCGCGAAGCCACGTTCGACTACGGTGGTGATACCGTAGTCGTCAGTCACGCGACGGCTGTAATCGGTGATGCCGATCGTTGGATTCGTCTCGGTCGCTCCGAGGTCGAACACTTCGCCGCTGGCGAGCTGGATCTTCATGCCGCGCTCGCCACGCTGATAGCTTCGCCGCCGCTCGCGGCCGTCACGCTGTCGAACGAGCGCTTGAGGCTTCCGGTGTTGCTCGCGGTCGCTGCATGCCCGGCGTTATTGTCCGCGCGCAGCTGAGCCAGCTCGTCGCGCAGGCTGCGCAGTTCACTCGCCATGTCGCCGTTGGATGCCACCGGCGTCGTGCTGGCCTGGACGGTCGCCGCGTTGGCAAGGATGGCGGCAACCGACGTCGTGGGCGTCACCGTGGTTGCAAGGTTGCTGATCGCCGCATTGGTGGCCTCGAGGCTGGCGGCGGTCTGAGCCTGCACGCGGTCAAGCTCCTGCCGACTGGTCGCGACGAGCGCGGCTGCGGCGAGCAGCGATTGCGACAGCTGCGGCAGGCTCTTCGCCGCATCTTGGTCGCCGCCGCGCGCCGCCGCAGTCGCCGCATTGAACTGGCCCATCAGCGACACGAAACTGGTCCCGCCGTTCGTGCCGGTCAGGCCGCGGATCCGCTTCACCTCGTCCATGATGCTGTCGCCGACCGAGGTCCACGCCGCGCGCAGCTCGTCCGCCGCCTTGGCCGCGTCCTGCTCGTCCTGGATCGCCCAGACCTGTTCCTGCAGAGCGCGGTTACTGCTGTCGATCTTGGCCAGGTCGAGCGCACGGATCGCCGCGGTATTGCCCTGCAGGGTGAGCAGCTGACGTTGGAGGTCATTGCGCTCGCTCGCGATATCGGCCGCGCTCTTTGCGCCTTCCATCGACTTCTGCAGATCGGCGAAGGCCGGTGCTAGCTGCAGCAGCGTCGCATAGGTCGACTGCCCGGCAGCGGTCGTCAGATCCTGCGCCTCGACCAGCGAGCGGAACGCCGCGAGCGTGCCGGGCATGGCGACGCCGAGGCTGCCGAACACGCGGGCCAGCTGCGCTTGCTTAGCAGTCGCTTGCTCTTCCGAAGTGTAGAACGCCTGGAAATAGCCGTCGACCGCACTGGTCAGGTCCGAGATACTGGCGAACTGGTTGGCCAGCCCCATCTTTGCGTCAATGCCGAGCGCCTGCGCGCCCGCGCCCAGCTGGTCCATCGCGTTCGTCACCGCCTCGACGGTCGAGGCAACCCGCACCAGCGTCTCAAACGCCCCGTCGCCGACGCGCTGGAACCGTTCTATCCCCGGGAACGCGGCATTCGCCATGTTGTCGGCTGCAGCGCCAAACACCGCCGAGAGCTTCTCCTGGATCTCGGTACCGGTCAGCCCCTTGAGGTCGATCTTGCCGATGTTGACCACGAAGCCATTCAAACGGTTCTGGATCTCGCTCGTCGCCGAACCGAGCGGCCCGGCAGCGGCAACGATCGAATCATTGAACTGCTTGAGGATGAGCGTGAACTGGTTCTGCAGGGTCGCATCGGCCCCGGTGTAATGGGTCGACGTCTTCGTGCCGGTGACGATGCCAAAGAACTTCGACTTCTTCTCGACGTCCGAATAATATTGCGCGTTGAACCCGCCGCCTAGGATCGAGCCGATCGATTGCGCGCCGCCATACAGGCCACTGCCGGTCACCGTCGTGGTCGAACCGAACAGCGAGCCGAGCAGACCGCCGATCAGCGGGATCTTGGACAGGACCGACCCGATCAGGTTGGGCTTGAACCCTTCGGTCACACCAGCCGACGCGTTGACGTCGCCGGCGCGCGACACGAGCGACGCGACATTGCCGATCTGGCTGTCAATCGAGCGCAGCGATGCCGCCATCTGGCGCGCGAAGGTGTTGGTCAAGGTGTCCACCTCCTTCAGCGCGTCGACCGCGTTCTTGATGCTGTCGGACTTGGCTGAGCTATCGCCGAGGACCGTGCCGGTGCCGTCGTTCGCCTTGACCACGGTTCCCTTGCTGCCGCCGCCCAGTCCGCCGACGACCGACACACCGATTGCAGCCAGTGCCGCGATCGTGGCCGCGCCCGCTGCGATGTTTGCCGGGAAGGGCAGAGATGCGATGGCCTTGGCGACCGCTTCCACGCCGCTTGCAGCCGCACGGATCGCACTCTTGGCGACGCTCGATGCGGTGTGGATCGCGTCCTGCGCCATTGCTTTGACCGACAGGGCGAACTCGACTGCGCGAAACACCTTCTCCGCAGCGAGCATGGTCTGGTAGCCCTTGCTCTTCTCATCGAAGAACCCCTTCGCCGCCGATGCCATGTCGCCGAACGCGCCGATCTGCGAGGTCGCCGAGGCTAGCGCGAATTTCTGGTTCGCGCGGTCGATCGCCTGCTGATTTCCACCGGACTTCTTGACCGCGTCGTCGTGCTGTTGCGTCAGGCGCGCACGGTCTGCTTCGTAATTGGCATAGACCGACGCCATGTCGCCGATCGCGCGGCCGACGCTGCCGAACGCATCTGCCATGCCCTGCGCCGCGGTCTGGACGTTGCGGGCGATCAGGTCCCATTTGTCCGCGGTGAAGCTGAGGCTGTCGTTGAGGTTCCGGGTTGCCGCCGCCGTGCGCTCGGTCGCCACGGCGATCTCGACCTGCTGGGCGACGTATGCCGCGCCGTCCTTGCCGGTGAAACCCTGTGCCGATGCGGCCTGTGTGGCCTGGATCGTGGCAAGCGCGCGCACCCGCGCCTCATCCGTTGCCCCGACCAACCGCAATTCCTCGCGGAGAACGGCAAGGCGATCTTCACCCGCCGACATATCTGCAACGAAGCGCCCCTTCGTCTCCGCGTCGGTCAGGCGTTCGCGCGCTGCGCGCTGCTGATCAAGCGCTTCGGCTGCGGCCTGCGCACCGACCACATTCTGCGTCTTCTGCGCGGCCTCAAGCGCGGCAAGCAACGGCAGATCGGCCATACGGTCGCGAAGCATGGCCTGCGCGCGCTCCGCGGGGACGTTGCCAGCTGCAACCTCGGCATTCACTTGCTCTTGTACAGCTGCTTGGTCGCGCATCGACGCGGTTCCCTTGGCCGCATCAGAGACGCGCTGGGCAATAGCCAGCCCGACATCCCGGGCGACGGATGCATCGACATCCCCGTTCCGCTTGAGCGCATCCGTTGTAGCATTGATGCGTGCGAACGCGATCATAGCGGCACCGCCTGATGCGCCGTAAGCCTTCCCCAGCTCATAGAGGTTCTTGGTCTGCGCTTCGGTAACTTCGGCGTCAGTCAGCTCGCGCTTGGCCGCTGCGATTGCGGCCGTCTGCTCCTTCGCCTGATCCCCGACCTTCTTCCATGCGATATGGTAGTGGTCGCCTTCGTTCAGCGCCTCCGTCAGCGAGACTCCAGCCTTACGGTAAGCCGCCTTGAGGGATTCGAGACTGACGCCGCTGGTCTTTGCGACGTCGATCGCCTGGCCTGTCTCGTGATTGCTGGTTCCCGGCTTCGCTGCAAGCGCGGCCCATGGACCGGTCCCCGCCTTGTAATCCTGGTATTTTTTGTAAAGCGCCGCCTGCTCTGCGTAACTCCGCTGGTCACTGGTGACGCGTCCGCCCACGCTCTCGGCAATGGCCCGAGCCTGCGCGAGGGTAACGTTTCGGCCGATCTCCGTAGCGGTCTTGTTACTCGCAGCCTGCTTGTCTTGCTCGGCCTTCACGGCCGCCGCGCGGTTCCGCTCAATCAGGGTAAGTTCGCGGGTCAGCGCAACTCCAACGTTCTGACCAGATGCCATCTGTGCTGCAGCAGCGCGCTTCGCGGCATCGGCCTGATCATCATATAGCTTTTTGATGCGCAGCATGGGGTCAGCGGCACGTGCCGCGGCTTCTGCTGCAAGATCGATGCGGGTCTGTCCAACGCGAGCTTGCGCCTGATCAATCAGCTTTTTCTGTTCGGTTATCTGCTTTTCCAGATCCGCAACACGACCGGCATACTGCTCCGCTACCTGCGACTGCGCGCCGCCTGGGCCACCAGCGAATATGTTCTGAGACTTGGCATTGTTTGCAAGAACCTTCGCCTGTTCCAACTGTGCGGAGGTCACACGCCGGATACTCAGTTCCTGCTCAAGGTTCTGCTTCGCTGCGATATTCGCAGCCTCGGCAGACGACCTCATGCCCTCGATTGAAAGGCGCGTGGCTTCGGTCCCGTCGCGAATTGCACTTGCGACGCCTTCCGCGGTTGCCTTGAACCGCTCCTTGGCAAGGCGTGTAGTCTCGGTTTCTTTGGCATCCTTGATCAGCTTGTCAGTTGCGTCCGCAGTCGCGTTCGCACTTTTCAAGAAAGCATCTGCGAGACCCGCAATAACTGTGATGCCGAGCGTGAGCACTATGCCCATTGGCCCGCCAAAGAATGCCCCGAGCGCGCCAAGCTTGCCCTCGAACCCGGAGAGCGCACCCGCTGCCTGCGGAAACTGCTGGGCAAAGGCACGCAGTGCTGACGTGCCGCCAGCTACCTGGACCGCAAAATCCTGCGCCTGGAACCCAAAGTTCTGCATGGCATATTTCGCGCCATTGCTCGCGCCGGGCATGTTCTTTGCGGTCGACTCCAGCCGTTGCATCTCGGCTTCGGCACCGCGGATCCGGCCGGCTAGTTCGGTCAGCCCTTGGCTGGACGCCGCCGTCGCGCGCATCTCGGCGTTCATCGTCCTGATCTCAGACGACGTTTTCCCGAAGGTGCTGGTCTGCCGCTCGAGCTGCGCCACCAGGCGCTCGCCCGCCTTCTCGGCATTGGCAGTCTCGCGGGCGGCGGTCTGCATGGCGCGCGTGCTGGCATTGCCGAAGGTTGTTACGTTCGTGGTCGCGGTCTGCCCGACCATATCACGCGTCGCCTGCTCAATCTGTCCAGCGGCTGCGAGCATTTTCCCCTCAGTACTGTTCATCACGGCCTGGAGGCGCTGCAGCTCGTCATACGAACCGCCGGTTTGGATCTCGAAGCCGACTTCGAGTGTCGGAGAGCCGTCTGCCATGCTCGGTCCTCCTCTATTGCTATCTCGCCCGGCCAACAGCAGTGTGATGCCGCCTGTCAGGGAGTGATCTGGATGTTGCTTTTTGCTATCGCCGCAGCCGCTTCGCCGCTGGCCCCGGTCTATTTGACCTGTAGCCTTGCCCAAGACGTCGGGGTTCTCAGGGTCCAGATAGCTCTCGACGAAGCAAACCAGAGCAGCACGGTTGCGCTGCCCAGCGGACTCACGATCACACGACCGGCGCTTTTTTCACCGACGATGGTGCGGATCGCCAACAAGAACGACACGTGGACCATCGATCGGGTAACGCTTGGCATCCGACGCACATTCTCATTCCAGCCGAAGGATGACCCCGGGCAGAGTGGAAGTTGCCAGCTGCAAACCGTGCCAGCCAAGCGAGCATTCTAACCCAACAGCATCTCGAGCCGCGCCATTTCGATATCAAGCTCGCGCTGCGTCACTTCCGCGCGCCAAGGTGGCGGCGCGTTCTCGCTTTCGGCCCGACGGCTTTCGGCGAGGTATTCGGTCGACAGCCGGCGAATCAACCTAGCTTCCCAAGGTGCCAGATCAACCCGGGTGCGATCACACCACGCGTTGATCTCGCGCCACGAAAGGGGGACCATTCCCATGCCCGCCGCCTCGCTCATCCCCATCTCGATGAGATATTCGACGAGGTGATAAGCGGGCGCGGGCGGCATGACGACCGGAAGCTTGTCCTTTTTCATCGTCGCCATGCGGGAGAGCGTCGGGACTTTGACGGCTTCCGCCATCTTGTCCCGCTTGGTGCCCTCGGCCGGCTTCGGCACGGCGTTGAGCCATGCCAAATGCCGGACGAACAGGGTCAGTTCGCGGCCGACCCGGGCACGAACTTTCCCCAGTCAGCGACGAACTTGATCACCTGGACCTTGATCCAGCCAAGGGCAGGATCGGAATAAAGGGCGGTGAGAAGCGCATTGCCGGAGAGCGGCTGGTCGCCGGGACCATCGATCTCGATGTTGCGGACGCCTGCGGTGTAGGCGATCAGGTCGGCGGTCGTCTCCTCGCGATGGACCTCGATCGAGGGCATCGCGATCTTGTTGTCGTTGTCCTGCATGCGCCTGATCGCGCGCGCAGACTGGGCGGACTCGATCACTGCCGCCTCGGGCGAGCCCGGGCCGAACAGATCGATTCCGATGGGCTTGCCGTCTTCGTAGAGGTGCTGTCCGTCTGGCCCCTTGAGGTGCAGGAAGGCGATCGGCGAAACGGCAAGGGTGGCGATCTTCATGGTGGTGGTATCCTCGCGGGGATGGTGCGCTGATCCGACCCGAAACCCGCGATAACGGGCCAGACCAGCGCATAGGGAACAGCGTCGCGGGCGCCGGAACTGGGGTCAGGCGGTGCCGGCGACCTTCACGACCTTGGTGCAGATCTCGACGGTCGGCGCGGCCATCAGGATCGTGTCAGCGCCGTCGACCGTTTCCGGGTAGCCGAACACACGACCCTGGAAGTAGCGCTTGTCTCCGTTCTGGTAGGTCACCTGGAACGAGTAGAGCTTGTTGGTCTCGTCGTCCGCCGCGGTGCGGAGCAGGGTCTGGCCTGCATCCGAACCGTCATGTGCAACCGAGGGCTGGAGCGAGCCGTAATCGGCGCTGCCCTTGAGCTTTTGCTTGGCACCCTTGAGCGGCTGGAACTCAATCTTGGCATAGACCGACCCGATCGTGCCGATCTTTTCGATGTTGCCGATCTCGACAAGCGTCAGCGCGGCATAGCCCGCCGCGTCGGGCGTTGCCGGGGAGGCGGCAGTGATGGCGAGCGCCGCGCCCGCCGATGCTTGAATGGTCATGATGTTTCCTTTCAGTGGTGGCTTGCCGGGACTTCCGGCAGGATTCGGCCCGGCGGGCGGACGGAATTATTTGGCGGCGCGGGAGCGCTTGCGCGGTGCTGGCTTGGGCGCCGCTGCGGGCGGGGGGACCTTCTCGACTTCATCATCTTCGAGCGCGCGCACCAGACCTGCAGCCTCGAAATTGTAGAATGCGCCCTTGCTGAATGTCGGCGTATCGCCCGCGGCGAACCGATCTCCCGAGGTCGCGTCTTCGAAGGCACTGAGGACCAGCGCCGGAACAGTCTTGCTCATGGGAATCTCCGTCAGGTGAGGGCGTTAAAGCCGACTTTGAAATCCTGCGTCTGCTCGAAGCTATTGGCCGGTCCGCCGACGTCGGGGCCGGTGCCAGCGCTGAGCACGGCGACTTCGGTTGCGCTCGCAATCGCGCCAAGCTGGCCAGCGCAGACGTTGCGGACCGCTTTTATGATCGCGACCTGTTCACGGTAACTGTTCGCGCGGACCGCGACCGAGACGCGATCGGTCATTCGCACTGCACCACCGCGGACGAGCGGTTGCCGCTCTACCGAACTGACCAGCCTGACCAGAAGCGCGGGCAGGGGTGTTCCGTCCGGCAGAGATCCCGCCTTTATCGTAGCGACCAGCGAGTTGATCTCGCCGCTGTCCCCGAGCAGCGCACCGATGATATCGACCCCGGTCATTTTAGCTTGCGGAGCACTTCGACAGTGCCGTGGATGGTCTCGAGCACCACTTGGTCGCCTTCCACTATGAAACGCCCATCCTCACTGACCTGAAGACGCTTCAGCAGCCCGGCGTTGCAGCTGTAACTGACGACGTTGCGCTGCTCGACGCCGTCAACGAAGATGTTCAGATTGAAAGCGATGTCTTGCCAGTCAGGCCGAAAGCCAGGCTCACCTTCCTCGATCGACAAGACTGCCGGGATGAGCTGGTCCATCATGCGTCGCTCTCCTCAGGTTCGGCCGATCCGGTGATACCCGCCCGCGAGACGCGAGCGTTGATGTAGCTCTGCGCCGCTACGATCGCTTCGGCTTCCCGAAGGTCCAACGCCGGCCGCATGAAGGGGTGCGCTTTGGCGCCCGGATGGTGCACCGTCGTCCCAACGAATTGCCCGCCGATGACGAGCGACGCGCCTTCCTTGTTCAGATCGTTGATCCGCCTGGTGCTGCGGCCTTCGCGCTGGCTATCGTCTACCGAGATGAAATGCGGGTCGGTCCCGTATTCCTGCCAAATCGCCAACGAGCGTGCCCAACCTGGTTTGACGGATACGGTCGATTTGATCTGACCCGGGGTCGCCCGGACTTTGGTGACGATTGAGTCCGTCACGACGTGAGAAAGAGACCGGTCGCGCGCTTCGTCAGCGATTACATTCGCCGCCGCTCGCGCCGCGCCGCGCAGCACCTTGGATTCGAGGTCGACTGGGATCTGAGCAAGGAAGCGCCTGACATCGCCGCTGCCCCTGACCGTCGCCATTACGCCGGGTTGCCCGCGGTCGAGTAATCCTCAACCATGAACTCGAGCCCGTCACGGTTGCCGATCTCCGCGGGCACCGTCGTGATCTGTGCGACCCGGGTCGTCTGCCAGTAGAGCACGCCGGAGTCATCTCTCAGATATCGGCCCACCAGGACGCGCATGCTCGCGCTGATATCTTCCCGGTAACGGATCCGAACGCGAGATGGCCGCGTGGCAATGTTAAGGCCATCCGCCAGTTTCTCCGACCGGCTCAGCAGCATATCCTGAACGCTCGCGCGGGTCTCGGTAACCTGCTGCCAGGATCCCGATCCAGCACCGTCGAACGAACTGTCGGCGACAGGCTTCTCGATCCGAACGCGACGATTAAGGGAGCCCGCAGCCAACGCCATCAGCAGACCCACTTCTTGATCGGCATAAGCAGCCAGGTGACGGAAAGCGGCAACTCGGCCTTTTGCGTCCCAACCGCCACGGCTTCGCGATTGGCGAACCACAGCCCTACCAACAGGCTCGCCGCAGTATCGATTACCGGCCGGTCGAGATCTCCGGCCGGAACATCCCAGCCCACTTCGTTGCGCACCGCCCGCTGCGCTGCCGCGGCCAGCCGGTCGAGGGTGTCATAGACGTCCGGGCCGGCGTCCGCACCGACATGATTGCGGAGCGACTCCCGGTACAGATCATAGGCGAGTTGCACGTCAGCATCGCTCGTCGTTGCGTTCTCCCCGAGGATGATCCGCTTCTGATCTACGGTCAGCACGGCGAGCTACTCCCGGCTCAGGTCGCGGCCGTCGCGACCCTTCTTGACCGCCAGGCGCCAGCCGGTGTTCGTGCCCTCTGGCTTCTCGCCAGTCGCGCGTTGCGCGATCCACAGCGAGCCGCCGAACGTGACCGCGTCGCCATGCTCATACGCGGTGCCCTCCTTGAACACGCCGCGATCGAGCACGACCGGGAAGGGCACTTGGAAGGCATATTCCTTTTCGCCCTTGGCGAAGACGAACTTCACAGTGCGACCGTCGGGCATCAGCTCGACCGTCATGTCCTCAGGGCCGGTCCCATCGAGGCCGTCCTTGCCGTCGACCCGGCCGAGGTCGACCATCTTGCCGTCGCTGAGCGTCAGCACGAGCGATCCGCTGCGGTCGATCACCGCGCCGGCCGCGCCCACGCCATCCTTGGCACGCGGGATCGCCGCCACTGATTTGGCGACCTCCTCGCGGATTAGCGGGGCCACTTCGTCAACCGTGATGCTCTTGCCCGGGGCAGGGGGCGGCAAGGCCGCAACCGCTTCGTCGACGAGCGCCCTGACCACTGCCGGGTCAACGTTCTTGCCGTCACGCGGCTGGGGAAGTTCGATCGCCGCGATCGCAGCAGCAACGGCGGACCGAACGAGCTCGGGGTCGGCATCACGGCCGGGCTGCGCGGGTGGCAGCGCATCGACCGCGGATTGTACAAGCGCGCAGACCTGTTCGACGTCGACGTCCTTGCCGTCCTTGGCCGCCGGGATCTCGATCGCAGCGACGGCTTCGGCGACCAGTGACCGGACGAGCGCCGGATCCGCGTCTTTTCCCGGCTGGGCAGGGGGCAGATCCGCCACCGCGGCGACGATCAACGAGCGCACCTCGTCCATGTCGACGTCCTTGCCGTCGTTCCCGGGCTTAGCCTCCGGGACGACGATCGCGTCGACTGCTTCCGCGACGAGCGATCGAACCAACTCGGGGTCAGCATCTTTCCCAGGCTGCGCAGGTGGCAGATCGGCGACGGCAGCGAGGATGAGCGAGCGCACCTCGTCCATGTCGACGTCCTTGCCATCGTTGCCGGGCTGGGGGGCTGGTATCTCGATCGCGGCGACCGCGCGATTGATCATCGAAGCCAGTTCGTCGATGTCGACGTCCTTGCCGTCTTTGCCCGGTTCCGGCTTACGGGCTTCGAGCTGTGCGATGCGCTCGAGCAGCGGTGCGGTTGCCTTTTCCAGCATGGCGGGGACAAGCTCGCGAACAACCGCCGCCGTGGCTTGGGCTAGCGCCCTCACGTCAAGCATTCAGCGCCTCCCGGAACTCTTTCTCGAACAGCGCGATCGTCGCGCGCGCCTGCTGCTCCGCAGCCGGATTGCCGTTGGCTGGTGCGGCCGGCGAAGTCGCACTGGTAGTGGATCCGCTGCTGGCGAACGGATCGTCGCTGGCGTCGCGCTTCGCCAACGCCTCGAGGCTGTAATTCTGCTGTTGGAGGTACGGCGTGTCGCCACCTTCCACCGGCCCGAGATCCAGGCGGCGACGGGCTTCGTTGATCTTCTTGATGCCAGCCTTGGTTCCGATCGCTTCGGCCTCGATCAGAGCCTTGGTGTCCATCCGCAGAAGCCCGTCGAGGTCGAACTCGGTGCCAAGCGCGAACCCCTCGCCAATGCCGAGCCCTTCATCGAGGCAAAGCTCGGCGGCCTCGATCAGCGATTGCAGCGCCTGGGTGTAATATTCGAGGTTCAAACTCTCGACGTTGCTGCTGGTCGGCAGATTGCCGATGCCGAGCTTGTACGGCGGGACATGGAAGGTCGAGCACACGACCTCGGCTGTCCACTTTAGCTGCTCGATCAGCTGGGCGTCGTCCGGGGTGATCGCGACCGTCTCGTACTTCATGCCGCTTCCGAGGACCGCGACCTTGCCGGCATTCTTGCCGCCGTAATTCTGGTGCCAGTTGTCCTTCAGTTCCTGCGCCGAGCCTGCGTCGATCGCACCCGGCGCAACCAGGATTCCGCCCGGGCGCGACTGGTTGCCGAACAGGTTGGCGGAGTTGCCCTGGATGTTCAGGCCTTGCGTTGCCGCCAAACCGTTGGCGTAGAGGGGAGATATCCCGATCAGCGGGTGGAACAGGCAGTTCCAGCGATCGTGGATGATCTCACGCGCGGGAACGACGACGCCCCCCGTGATCCCTGAAATGTTGTCGCACTGGAGATCGTAGAAGATGCTACCGTCGTCCGCGATCAGTGGTTGCACGCGGCCGGGATCGAGGACGTAAAGCCCGGTCACGAGACCACGCCCATCGCGCCGCTTCAGCACGTAGGTGTTTCCGCGCGACAGCTTGGAGAGGAAATACGTCTCCCAGAACTGGATCCGGGTTTGAAACGGGTTCGGCTTGCGCAGCACTGGCGAGTAGGCGGTCTTCGTCGTCTCCGACCAGATACCGTGGTCGTCCTGCGCGACCAGCTTGACGCGCAGCTTGGAAATGTCCGACGCGATCAGCGTCATGCACGCGAACACGGCGTGGTAGGCGAGAACGGCGGTCTGATTGACCTCGACGTTCTGCTGCCAGGCACCGCCGTAGCTCTCCCGAACGATCGGCATCCATGGCCCCGACGGCGCCGTTACGGTCCGCGCGGACCGCTCGGTGAGGATCGGCAAGCCACCTTCCACCAGCGCAGACAATGCGGGCTCGGCGGAAGGGTTTGACCTGCCAATGTTGAGCCCGAACAGCCGCATTACGCGCGCGATGCCTTGGCGATCTCGTCCTTGAGGCGCTTCTCACCCCAACGAGGGCCGACCATGATGCCGAGCTTCGTCGCTTCGTCGCGCAGCGCCTGATGTTCGGCGTCGGCCGACGCCTCCGACTGCGCTGCCTCTTCGACAGAGGCGGGGCGCGCTTTCTTGATCGCGACGAGGATGCGGGCATCCTTGTTGCTGGCTTGGAAAGGGTCGCCCGCGGTCAGCGCGCGCGTGGCGTACCGCAAACTGCGAGTTGCGATGAGGTCGGGCATAATGCTTTCCTTTCGGTAAATCGGCGGGCGGAAAGCCGCCCGCCGATCCAGTTCACGGTGCGCTTAGGCCCCGGGAGCCGCAGGCTCGCCCCAGCGGACGGCCGTCAGGTACGCGACTGCAGTCGCGCGGCGACGGCGCCAGTTGATGGTGCGCTCGGCGCGCAGGCCGACCAGGTTGTTCTGCCACAGCGAGACCAGCTGCGTGCCGGCACCGGTGAGGCCATCCTGGGCGAAGTCGCTGTTCTTCATTTCCAGCGATGCCTCGCGGCTCATGTCGACGGCGATGTCGCCCTCGTCAGCCTCATAGATGTCCAAGGCGTTGACCAGCGCGACCGTCGACCCGGCATATTCCGAAACGATGACCGGAAGGCCTTCGAACGTGCCGCCCAGCATCGTCATGCCCGGGAATTCCTTCTGCCCGAGCGCATTGCTCATCATCGACAGGCCAAGCGCGTTGGTTGCCGACATGATCCAGACGCCGGTGGTGAGGGAGTTCGATGCCGCAATGAACGCAGCCATGACTGCGCGCGCATCCGCGCGAACCGCATCTGCGTCACGACCAGCCGAGACATGGGCCGACGCACCGTTCGTCACCGAGGCCGGACGAACCGTGTCCACGCCTGCATTGGTCGGATCGATGAACGCCAGATCCTGCGTCTCGACCAGCGCGGCCTTCAGCGCGTCGCGGACGATCGCCTCCGAACTCGGGTTCGAACTGCGGACGTTCTCTTCGGTGAGAACGGCGATGTTCGCGACCTTCAAGCGGCCGAGTACGTCGCGCTTGAAGTCAAACGACGTCAGCGGCTTGGGCTTGCCTTCGCCGACCCAGTAGCCCTGGCCCCCGCCGGTCTGCAGGATGACGGGCTCGTCGAAGCCGATCTTGCGCAGTGCCGGAATGTCACCGGTACCGAACTTGCCGAGGATCGTCGCCGGACGGAGGAACTCGGCGAAGTCGACGAACGCCGCACCTTCCGGGCTGTGCAGGGCGGCGGCCCAGCTGCCGGGCTGGTTGGAACCCGCTGCAACGGCTGCCTTGACGGTGCCGACCACGTCGCTGTCGGCGCCGTACATACGCTCGGCAACGACCAGCACCGGCTCCGAATCGAGGCGCGAGACGGCGCGTGCCTTGGCATAACGTGCGAAGGCGATGCCGGGGGCGAGCTTCGGCTGCGCCTTGACGATGATCGATCCGCCACGCTGCTCGGAAGCCGCGTTCGGATCCCGGACGTCCTCGATCGGACGCGCCGACTTCGCCATGGTGCGCTCGGCCACGCGCAGCCGATCGAGGTGCTTGTCAATCGACTCGATGTCCGCCGCGTGGCCGTCATACTCTTCCGACTGCGCGGCATCGAGGGTTGCACCGTCGGCTGCCGCCTTGGTCATGATGGCTTCCATGGCGCCGACGCTGGACGCGCGCTTCGCCTCGTAAGCCGCGATCTGTTCCGCGAATTTGCTCACTTCGTGTTCCTTCGAATGGTTTTGATGACGAATGGCTTCGCCCGATCGCGGGCGGGTTCGACCAGCTTCACCACTCGAACCGACTTGCCGGACGCGGCAGGTTCAGGGTTGGCAGGGACTTCGGGGTCGGGGATGCCTGCCGCATGACGCAGGCAGGTATCGATCGACTTGATGGCGGTGATGATGGCGTCGGCATTCGCCGGGATGGTGACCGCAGAAAGCTCGAACACCTCCACCTCGGTGAACCGGATCCCGCCGGCCTCCATGTAGGCGTACTCGATCGGGCGGAAGCCGATGCTGGTCGCCCGGACGAGCCCCAGCTTGATGGACTGCCAGGCGAGATCGAGGAGGTCCTTGAGGATGCCCGGCTCGTCGGTCTTTGCGATCTTCGCCTTGAACGGAATACCGTTCGCAGTCGGCTGGCCGAACTCGCACGTCCCGACCGGCTGGTCGTGATTGTGCTGCCACAGGAACGGCATGGGGTTGGTGAACTTCACCCCCAGCGGCTCAATAATGTCGCCGACGCGATCGACGGTCGGCGTCGTCGCAATGCCCTCGATGGTGCGGGCGTCTTCGTTGACCGCCTTGATCGCAAGGACGCTGTATGCCCTGTTGTCCATAGGGGTGCCTTTCAGATGAACATGAATTGCGGCCCTGCACCGGCGGCTTCCGGATTGCGGGACATGAGCACCACCGCATTGAAGGCGGCGATGAGCGGATCGATCTTCGCCTTGCCGGCGACCTGCTTCGTGATCAGCACTGCGTTCCCACGCTGCTCAGCCTTCGCGTTGCCCGCGCACCAGGCCATCAGCGCCTGACCAGCGTGGATCAGCGTGCCGTCCTTCAGCTTGCGTTCGGTGCCCCAGACCGCACCCGAAAGGCGAAAGCCTTGGCTGATCGCCGGGATCTGCTCGATTGTGAAGCCGCGGCCGGTCAGTTCGTCGACCAGCGAGGTGATGCCCTGCGGATCAAGACCGATGGCGGCCTCTTTCGGGAACAGCCCCAGGTCCTTTACGCGCTCGAGCAGGTCGGCAACCTCGATCAGGTCCTGCGTCGGCGTCAGGCATTTGACCAAGGACCCCTCGGCCGCGAAGTCGTTGAGGTTGGACACGATGTCCTTGCGCCGATCAAAAACGTCCTGCTGCGCCCATGCCCGGCACCAGAGCAGCCACTGCTTGGTGACTTTGTGCCGCCCGAGCAGCGCTAGCCCCATCAGATCGTCGAGCCCGCCGCCGTCGCCGCCGGCAACCACCACCTCGACGATTTCGAGGAACTGGTCGAGCGAGCCGTCCCAGACTTCAGGGGCTGCGCGCGCCGCCTGCCAGTAGAGAGCGCCAACCCAGGCATCATGCCGCAGCCCGACGCCGATCTCGACATTGAGATGCTTGGCATAGAACACCTGCTTGGTGCCGTCTTCGGCGTTCTCAACCTTTCGGAACTCGCTCTCCAGCCACTTCTGGCTGACCGACAGACCGAGGTTCGGGTTGGTGACGTAGAAGTTGGCGGGGTCGAGGTGCTCGCCCGTTTTGACCATCTCGTCGGGGAATTCGTAGAGTACCGGCAGGCTTTCCGGGTCGTTGATGATGCCGTCGCGGACGTCGCGGAAATAGGCCAGCTTCTCCTTGAACACTCCGGCGGGCGGCTCGTCCGACTGTGTCGTCAGGTAGAGGGTGTATCCCTCCGGCCGTGACACCTGCCCGCCGGTCGCTTCGCGCAGCATCGAGTCCGCCGTCGCCTTCTTGCCGAACAACCAAAGCTCGTCGACCAGAACCCGGCTGGCCTTCTTACCCGATACCGTGGCGCTGTCCGCGGCAACCACCTTCAGGGTCGCCTTGGTCACCCGGTGCGTGATGAGCCGAATGTGCTCCTGGATATGCAGGAGCTCGGCAAGCTCGTCGTCGGCGCGTATCATTGCGAACGCTGGCTTGGAACTGTTGCCCGCGACCTCGATCGTCGGCGCGAGGATCAGGTTCTCGTCTTCCTCGCGCCAACCGCATATGAGCTCGGTCAGCATGATGCCGGCAGCGAGCGTCGACTTCGTATTCTTCTTCGATATGAGGAGCAGGAACTCCCGGATCATCTGCTGCCCGGTCTCGGGGTCGTAGGCACCGAAGATCGCAGCGACGAAGTCGAGCAGCCACTGATCCGATGCCTCGCCGAACGTGGGGCGCCCGGGGACGTCCACGATCTTCAGCGACGTGAACACCGCCATCTTGGCATCAGCCGAGTCCGGGAACAGCGGAGCGAACGGGATGAGCGATCGCCGCTCACGGATATTGCGCTTCCAGTCGAGGTTCGCAGTCGACCAGGTCACCACGCTACTGGACTGCCTTCAGCTTCGGCGGACCGATCGATCCGAACCGCGAGCTGCCGCCAATCTGGGTGGCTCGCTCCTGCGCCGCGGCCTTCTTACCCTGCGGCGCTGATGCTTCGTTCAGGGTCTTGAACGCCAGTGCGAGCGTCTTGAGATTGTTGGCTCGGCTGCTCAGGCTGACCGCGCGCATCATCGATTCCCGCCGGGCAGTATCGTCGTCACCGTCGGTCGCTGCGATGATCATGTCTTCGAGCTCACCGCGCCGTGTCGTGGTGGCATCGAGCTCGTCGAGCATACGCCACACCAAGCCGCGCCCCCCATCCGCGATCGCGACCGGGTCGATCGGTTCAGATGGGTCAACAGGCCGGGGAGGGGGTGCGGTCAGCTCAGGTTCGCACTGGTTCGCACTTGGCGGGGTGCGAACCAAGCGAACCCACTTTTCGGCCTTTGCGCGCTTACGAATAGCCGTGTCGGAAATTGCATGGCGATCGGCTATTTCGCGAATGGAATCTTCGTTGGCGCAGTATTCGAGCTCAATTCTCGACCAGTCAACAGTTGGGCGGGAAGTCTTCATTGCATCGGTTCCCGCGGCCTAGTTCGCACCCCGGATCGCTCCAGTAGAATTTTTTCTCTGCGTGAGAGCCATACCGGTCTAAGGCGGCGCCCCGCCGCGAAGTCCGGACCACCCCCCCGGTCTCGTGCAGCATCAGGCTACCCAGGACGCTCGCCAGCGCGCCGCAGGACGTGTCAGGCCCCGCGCATACCCTGCGCCTGCTCATCGCGCTGCTTGGCGCTGTCGTGGCACGGTTTGCACAGGGTCGTCAGGTTGCCCTCGTCCCAGAACAGATCTGCGCTGCCGCGGTGCGGGGTTTTGTGATCACAGACCAGCTTGGCGGTGTCGCCTTCGAGCTTGCCGCACCGGGTGCAGGTGAAGCGGTCCTTGACCAGTTGTGCCCACCGGAGGCGACGCCAGCGCGTCGTGTTGTACCAAGCACGCCAAGGCGAGAACACCTTGCGTTCGGCTTCGCGCTTGCGCTGAGGAGCAGGCAAGTGGCCGCGCATCGGGCTCAATGAGCTTAGTCGACCAGGCAGCGTCTTTAGCTTGGCCATCGGGATTCCTAAAAATCAGTCGGTCGATCACATCAATTTGGCGTTCGTTGTCACACACGCCACTCTCGCGGACCGTTCTTATGCCGCCGTACGCTGATTAAGGTATAAGGTATGACAAATCAGCATGTTATATCACGGTCACGGGTTGCTACGTGCACGGTCGAGCCGCCGGCAATCAATGCCTTGGAAACCGATCAAATTGATGAGGTTAACAATTCTAAACGTACGATTCCGTACATTGACTTGGGTTTGCCGGTTTGCGAACCCGCGTAAACGACTGTTTCGCGTGGGCTTTTTTTCGATGTCGAGAAGAATAGGAGTGGAGTCCCTAGTGCAACGCGCTACGGGCGGCCCAATTATGATCGTTGTCGAAATGCTTTTTGACGAAACTGGTGGGCAATCAGCTCGCTGTCTTTGGCGCGAAGAATCCGAGTTCAGGGAAGTCTTTGTGCTGCTCTCGGACCTGAGACTTTGCAGACTGCCAAGTGACTTGTTGCGGTGATCCAGGTCGACTCGTTTGTATTTCACCAGAATGGTGGGCCGGTCATGATGGTCAGTGCGTTGACGTCGAATTCTCCATGGCCAAGCAGTATAGCGCACTGCGTTTGGTTTGAAGATGGAAGCTTACACAGCGCCAAATTTCCGCTTGAGCAACTTATAGATATAAACCTGTCTTACACCGAGCCGCCGCTGGCTTAATGGCGGAGTGTTAGCAATACTTTGCATGACTAAAGCGGCGGATGGTCATGCCGCGCGGGTCGTCTTCCCGACCGCCAGTCAGCTGATCGCAAATACGGGGGCACTGAGCTATGTCTTGCGTCGCATGCTGGGGTGCGGTGGTGTGCTGACCGCCAGGGAGGGAACGGTCAGCCAACCGATCTTAGGATTGCGTTATCGCCATGCCGTAGGACAACCTTAGAAGCATATGCTTCTAATTTGACGGCGAGGGCGGCCACCTCATGGGCGCCAGACCGATTAACTCGCCTATGCCGCTATAGCGGCAGTGCCAGTGCTTGGCTGCCCACCCTGTACTGCATCTGTTCGGATGAGGAAAGAGGCAATATTCACCTCAAATGCTCCACCAAACGCGACGAGAGCGAACTTTCCGTCGCTCTTGCGCACGACGCCGGACATCCCCGCAAACGCGCCTTCGGTCATCGTTACAGTCGAGCCTACCGGCACCACGTTGCGCGTCTTTTTCAGGACCCGCAGCCTGGCCGCGTCCTCGACTTCGCGCAAGCTACGCATCTCACGGTCGGCAAGCAGGGGAATGTCGCCCAGATACCGGAAGATCGAGAACGAGGGGTGCGGATTGGCCGGGAGGGCCAGCGCCGCGGCGAGGTCTGGGATATGTACGGCGCGAGCGAACACGAATGTCGGAAGAATTGCCACCTCCCGATCAACCACAGTCTTCTTCCGAGGGACGCGGCGAGACAACGTCTCTTGAGGCGTCCAAACGTCAAAGCCCGCCTCGGCGAGCGAGCGGGCTAGGTTGAGCGTCCGGCCGCCCGAGGTGCGCAGGATGCACCAGTCCGTATCGTTCCTGCGCCGTGCTGCCTTCCTACTCATATCCCACCCCTTGAACCTTGATACTGAATTGAATGCCCGCGTCGCCGTCATGCGGCTTGCGCCTGCTCGACGGGCTCGGACAGCGCCGCGTCAATCTCGTCCTCCGTAAAGCTACCGGTCGACAACCCGATCTTCTTGAAGGCGGGCCAACCCTCGAGGCGGCTCAGAGCGCGGATCCGCGCCAGCGGCATCGGTCCGGTGCTGACGTCGTCATCGGGCAGGGTAGTCGATGGCATGCTGGCGCGCGCGATCGCGTCTGCCATCTGCTTCAGGCGGCGCAACGCCACAGAATGCCGAACCGTGATCGCTGCCGCTTCGTCGCGGATCACAGACTCCACCTCGTTCAAGAACTTCATGGGCCGATGCAGCGCTGCAGTTGCGGCCTCGCGCGCCACCCTGCCGGGCAAATCGGACAGCGCCACGCACATGACCTTGATCCAGGCATCTGCTTGGTCGGTCGCGAGGGTTGGCGCGATCTTCGTTGCGAGCATCGCCAGATCATCGCCAAGCAGTGTCGTCAGGGCACCGGCGGCGCTGGGATCGCGCAGGGACCGGCCCTTCGGTTCTGCTTCAGCCAGCGGCATCAGTCCGCGCTCGTATCCCGCCAGCACCGCGACGACGTCCACGCCATCAGCTTGGGCCATAGCCGAGGTCAGGTTCCACATCGTGCTGTTCGCGAAAGCGCCGACGGCTTTCGATTGGGCCGCTCGGTCGGTCGTGGTGAGATCGTTTGCCATTCGTCGTACCCTTCAAAATCCAGTCCATTTCGAACGCGATCCAACCACGTTCGACGATCGTGTCGATGATCCTGCCAGGCGGCCATTCGTCCGAACTAGACCTGGCCAGCTTGCCAATGAGGAGGTCGTAAGCACGCGGCGTGAGCGGCTGCCGCTTGGCGAGACGGTGAGCGATGAAACCGGCCCACTGGTCGGCGCTGACGCCGGGCGGCGGGGGCGAAGCCTTGGGCCACCTCGGTTTGTCTGCAACCGGTCGAGCCGCCTCGCGAGGGCTCGCGTGATTCTCATCCGGGAGGGGGTGTGGGGGTGGGGTTATTTGGGGGGTATGGGGGGAAAAAAGGGGAGGGGGAGCGGGGGAGGGAATGTCCGCATTGTCTGCGGAGTCCGGTGGACATCCGTCGGATACGGTGGACGTTTTTGCCTTCGCCGCCGCCCGTTCCTTACGCCGCCTGTCACGATCCCATTCGCGGCGACGGTCTGCCGCCGCATCGCGCACAGGCTCCGCGGCGGCAGCCGTGTTCGTCTCCATTTCGGCAATAGCTGCCACGAGCGCGTCGCCGGTAATGCCGGCGGCGAGCAGGTGCTTCACTGCTGTAGAGATTACGCCCACCCTAGAAAATGACCTGTTCGTTGAGCAGCGGGTCGCGGGCGACCTGCTCGTGGACCTTGGTTGCCGCGCCGATCCGCGCGCGTTCGTTGAGGATGGCGCGGCTGGCCTTCCGGCGCTGGAGACGAGCGTCGAGCTCGGCCTCCAGCGCCCGCCGCCGCGCCCGCGCGCTGCGTTCCTGCTCGGACAGGAATAGAGAGGCCAGCAGACCCATCAGGCCAGCCCAAGCGCCTGCTTGTAGGTCTCGAGCATCGCCTCAGCCTCGTCGCGGTGGTGTTTCTCCATTTTGCGAAGGCGGACGATCTCCTTGATCGTCTTGACGTCGAAGCCCGTCGATTTGGCCTCCCCGTAGACGTCCTTGATGTCCTCGCTGATACCCTTCTTCTCTTCCTCGAGGCGCTCGATCCGTTCGATCAGAAGGCGCAACTGGTCGGCTGCAATGGTCTCGCTCATGGTAATTCTCCCTGTGGTTTGGATCAGCGCGGGGCGGGCGTGTTGCCGTTGCGGCCCGGCGCGGCGGTTGCGCCGTTGGTGCGCCCAGGCGTCCGATTGGCCACCGACTGGGGCTCGACAAGGTCGACATACGGCTCGTCGAAATAGAACGACTCGAACGGCTTGCCCTGATCGGTCAGACCCTGCGGCTGCAACGACACCTGCGCGCAGCCGGTGAGGTATTCGACGCGAGCCGTTACGATGCCCTCGAGTCCGGTGATTGCGTGGCGAGCCTTGTCGCCGAGGTTTAGTTTGGTCGTCATGGTAATCTCCCTTGGGTGGTGTCAGTCGAGGTGCGGTCGCGTCAGAGGCGCAGCGGCATCAGGACAGCGGTCCAGGCGGTGTCAGCTGGGTCGCGCACGAGACCGGGGGTCGACGGATCCTCGACGTCGAAGAGGATCTCGCTTCCGCGGCATGATCCGATCACCGAGGACAGGTACTTGCCGTTGTAGCCGATCTCGAAACCGGGCGAAGTGTGCTGGCACGGCACGATGACCTCGGCGGAGAGGCCGATGTCGATGAAAGCCGCCGATATCTTCGCCGTTCCGCCTTCTGCCAGGGTGATCCGGGTGGCCCGCACCGTCGACGAGTGCCCCGATATCGCTGCGATCGCGCGGCGGAGATCAGGCAACTGGAAGAGGAACTGTCGCTTGCCCGCCGTCGGGATGATCCGCGACACGTCGGGGAAGGTCCCATCGATGAGCTTCGACTGGAAGGTGACCTCGGCAGCGCGCTCGCGGATGCTGACGCTCAACCGCGGCGCGCCGACCGCTTCTGGAGCGGTGCCCTCGATATGGTTGCTCGCCAGTGCGGGACCGATTGCCAGCCGCACACCGTCGTCTGCGGATTTCGCAAGGTCGAACAGAAGGGCCACCGCCTTGCGCGGGATGATGCAGTTAGTCGGCAAGGTGCCAGCTGCATCCGGCAGTTCGATGTCGGCGAAATACATCCGATGGCCGTCGGTCGCCTCGGCTCGGATCGTGGTGTCACCGATCGAGCGAAGGTGCAGGCCGTTGAGATAGTAGCGGGTCTCTTCGCTCGACATGGCGTCGGCAACCCGGGCGAGCACGTCCATATGGTCGCGCGACAGCGTCGCCGAGAAGGCCGGCGTGATGGTCCGCTCCATATCCGAGGGGAAGTCGTCGGTTGGCAGCGTTCCCACTGCAATGGTCAGCGGACCCGACGCCAATGCGACCTTGCCGTCCTCAGGCCACGCCGAGACCGTGTCGCCGCCAGCTGCCGAGAGAGCCGAGACGACGTTCTTCGGGGACTGCATGACGAAGTCGCCGCCGGGGCCCGGGATGCGCGCCACCGTTGCGGTCAGCGACATATCGAGATCGGTGCCGGTCGCCTGGAACGACCCGTTAGCGTGGCATCGTACCATGCTGAGGATCGGAATCACGTGCCGCCGTTCGATGACCTTGCCGGCGAGCACGATCGCGCGCCGGAAGTCGGCAGACTTCACTTGGATATTCACAGCAGTTCTCCCTTGGTGATTGGTTTTGGCGGCAGCCAGCGCACGCGCGTTTCGCGGTCATGCGGGCGGCTCCAGACGATCCAGCAGAAGTCAGTCACGCCGCCGCGAAAGGCCTTATCGCCAAGCTCGGCGATCAGGTGGCCAGGCGGCATGCTCGGGCGCTTGCTGAGAATGAGGACGTCGCTCGGCGGGAACTCGTCGAACAGGGCCCACCGGCCTGCGCTGGCGAGGAACGACAGCTGCTGCAGGACCGCGACGCGATAGTCAGCGAGCTTGAGCATCTGTCGAACGATCGCCTCGGCGCGGTTGAACGGCGGGTTCATGACGACGGACACCCGCGCGCCCGTCGGGACGCATAGCGGTGCTCCACTGCTGGTCGCGTCCCAGATCTCGCGGAAGCGACGCGCACCGCGGTCGACGATGTCCGTCGCTATGACGGCATGGCCGCGGTCGGCGAACGTGTCGGTGATGTTCCCGCTGCCGCAGCATGGATCCCAGATTGTGTGACCCTCGAACGACACGGCATCCGCCAGCTGCTCGACGCAGAAGCGCGGCTCGACGTACCAGTCCTGCGCTGCACGCTCGAACGAGGTCGACCGATGGTTCTGAGCGACGTTGCCCGCAGTCATGCGGCCCACTCCCCACCGAGGCGGCGGCATTCGACCGCTTCAAACGGTACGGCCCCAGCTGCTGCGCACATGCCGTTTGACCAGCCGAGATCGACGTAGAAGACCTGGGCATCAGCCACAGACTTCCACGCGAGCCCCGCCGCGATACCGTGTGCCCGTTCCCCGGGCTTGCTGTCGTCGAGGACGCCGGGCTGGGTGTAGAGCAGGTGGCTCGCGATCGGGGCCTCGCCGCGCGCCAGGCTGTCCGCCAAACAGGCGCGAGCGTACGCCACGTTCCGCTCGACGTCGCCCGCATAGGGGCTTTCGAGAATGACCCTGCGCATCAGTATGCCTGCGCCCGCTCGCGCTCGGCGCGGATGCGCTGGGCATCAGTGAAGTTGGCCAGGACGCGCGCCGTGTGTGCGGCGGTGCCGGGGATCTCCGGCTCGAGCGCCGCGCGCGCTGCGTCCTTCGGCGTGCCCTTGCGCGTCAACTCGCGGTAGGTTTCGATCAGATGATCCGGCAGCCAGGGCATAGCCTTATGAGCGATCGACCGCGCGCGCTTTGCCATGGCCTCCGGCTCGCAACGCTTCGCCAGTGCCTTGGCCTGAGCCTCGGGCGTATGAAGACGCTCGGCAACTACCTTGCGCGCATGCGCGCGACGGCGCTCGATGGCGTCCTCGGACAGGTTGGCGATCGCGGTGGCCAAGCGATCGCGCTGGGCTTCCTTCACACCCGGCTGTGCGTGATAGGCGATGCGCGCAGCTGCCCGCCGCGCGACGATCTCGGGGTCGTCATGTAGCCGTTTGGTCGAACAGGGACGGCAGCGGCCCTTCGAGGTGCGGCTGATCGTCGTGGTGCAACCTTCGGCGATGCAGACGCGCGCGGGGGCAGTGGGCACGTTCACCGGCGCTTCCCATCACGGCACGGGGCGCAGCGCCCGCCGACCAGGCGAGGGCTGTCCTCATAGCACTGCTCGCACTCGCCGGGGACGCCGATCGGGACGGGCTGGCGCGCGGCGCGGATTCTGCGCTCGAGGTAAAGGTCGCTGATTTCAACGGCCATATCGATGTGGTCGGGCATTATGCTGCGCCTCCTGAGCGCTCGTGGTCGTAAGCGGCGAGGCCGAGGGCCATCATCCGATGGGCGAAGTCGACGACCGGGGCTTTCTCGCGCAGCGCCGCCGCAGTCACCGCCGCGGGGACGCGGGGCTTCCGATCGAGGCAGCTGATCAACGTGGCCCGGGCAAACGCCGCTGCCGACGATCCCGCGCCGTTGGCCAGCGCAGTGAGCTTGTCGAACTGGTCGTGCGGGAAGTGGATGTTGAGCTGCCGGCGCGTGTCGCGCGGCGCGATTGCTGTTTCCTGCCGCGTCGGCGCGCGACCCGGGGCCGTTGGCAGGCGCTCGATCTGAAGTTGCGTCTGCTGTTCAGGCGCGACGGGCGCGACCTCAAGCTGCTCGACGACAACGGGTGTTTCGGGCGGGGGTGCCGGCACGACCTCGGCGGCAACTGGATCGGACACCGGCGCGGGGATTACCGCGGCCGCGGGTTCGGCCACGGCCGCCTTGCCGCGCGCGACGATCGCGCGGATGCGAGCGGCCGTCGTGTCGATCTGCACCTTCTCGTCATCGGCGCGCTTGCCGCCAATTCGAGCAACGACCGCCGGGGTCGGGCGGCGCGCAGCCTCGAAAGAGCGAGCATTCCGCCCCATGGTGATCGTGCGAGAGGGACCGAAGCCCTTGATCGTGATCTCGCCTGCGTCGGCTAGGTCCGCCAAAAGCGAGCGCGCCGATTCAACGCCGGGAAGGTTGAAGCGATCGACGATCTGCGCATCAGTCGGCAGCGCGCTGCGCAGAGCGATGCTGTTGCCGATCCAGTCGAGCATCTGCTGCTGAATGATCCGAGCATGCGCCATTACGCTGCCTCCGCCCAGACCTGGAGGCGCTCGTTCCAGCCGGCGATCGCCTTGTTCGCAACAGGCAGCAGCCTGAACGATGCCGGTCGAGCCGGGCGCGGTTTGTCGTTCGCGGAAGCGACCATCGTCGCCACCGCAGGGGTGGTGTTCGGCATTGTCGTTTACTCCCTGCCGGTAGCGCCGGCGTTGATCCTCAGTTCTGAATTGAGCGCATTCCCGTCTCTGCGCGTATGTCGGTGATTTCCTTGATCCACTGCGCCGTGAGCGCGTGCACTCGGCGGATGTTCGGTTCCATCCGCAGCAGTTCCCGGTGAGTCTTGACCTTGCCACCCTCGCTGCCTGGGGCCTCCGCTTCGGCGACAAGCGCAAGAAGGGTGGCGATCGGCAAAGTACCATTTCCGTCTGTCGCGGTGTCGCCGCTTTTCCGGACGAGCTCGAACCCATACAGGTCTGCAATATCGTCCAGCGCGTGCGGACATGCCGCAGTGGCATCCCACAAACGCTTCGGGCCGGGCACAGCACCGCGCAGCTGGATGTTCTCCAAGCCCTTGCTCGAGAGGTCCATCGCGCCAGCAAGCGAACGCTTCTTTGCCGCCGTGTTCGAACAGCGCGCCAAGCCGCTCAACATCGCTGCGCGGAACTCGGCTTCGTTAACGTCCCGATTTCCCGGAACGACGCTGCTGCACTGCGGCGCTACCTCAGCATCATGGAAACGATCACTCATCACTTGGTCCCTGTCTCGTGAGCGCGCTCTGCACCGCGGACGATGCCCGCATACTCAGCGTCGGAATGGTTGCAGATGCCTTGGCGGCACACTGCGCAGCGGGTGCCGCGAACGGTGTCCAGCATCCCCAGCAGGGGATCGATCCATTCGGCAGCCGCGGCTTCGTCCTGAGCATGTGTCATTGCCTACCGCCGTTCTGTGCTGCGATGACGGTGCCGCAAAGTGCGATCCTGCCTTGCGAGCACCTTAAAGCCGTGACCGATCACGATGCCGAGGCCAACGGAAGCCACCGACCAAAAAGCGAGTGCTTCTACGATGTTCATGCTGCCTCCTGCTGGGCTACCGCAGGCGCGGGATATACGTCCGGACGGAGATCATGACGGGAGATCCCTGTCTCGCGCTCGCATGCCAGAACCAACTCCGCCGGAAGCGGGTTTTGGCGCATCATAAGATACGACACTCGCTGCTGCGACGTTCCGATCCGCCTCGCGAACTCGGACTGATTGTCGCCGCATACGGAGAGGGCTCGCTTAAGGGCTTCGTGACTCATGACTAAGAGCCATACAAGGATCTTGTGCGTTGATCAACAAGAAACTTGTGAAAGCAACCTTCCCAAAACTCTTGTAGGCCTGCTGTCGATGGATATCGATGTGAAACGGGCATGGCTCATTAGCGAGCGCGAGAAGCTTGGCTGGAACCAATCGGATCTGGCGAAGCGTGCGCAGCCGTTTGCTGATGAGGCTGGCTACGTGGTGAAGTTCAACCAGCAGCTGATTTGGAACTTCGAGAACACCGGCAAGAAGATGCCCGGCTGGTTTCGATACGCTGTGGAAGCACTGAAGGCCGGGGGATCGGTAGAGGAGGACGACGCTCGTATTTCCAACGAGGCTGAGATAGTCGATGCGGTAATGATCGAACAGTTGCCCACCTTCGTCGGAGCCGGCGGTGGCGGCACGGGTGAAGGCGACATGCGGTCGATCGCCTTTTCCCGCGGCCTCGTGGAAAGCCTGCGTATCTCGCCGGGCGATTTGCTCTCGATCGAAGTCGAAGGCGATTCAATGGAGCCCACATTCCGCCCGGGAGATCAGCTTCTCGTGGATCGACGAAAAACCAACACCGCGCAGCCAGGTGCATTCTGCCTGTGGGACGGCGATGGTTATGTGGTGAAGTTCATCGAACGCATCGCGGGTACCGAACCACCAATGGTGAAAGTCATTAGCGAAAACTCTAGGTATGCGAGCCAACCACGCCTGGTCAGCGAAATCAGAGTTATGGGTCGGGTTGTGTGGGTAGGGCGTCGTATTTAGGTTCGGCATATGCCCATCAGCGCACTCAGTCTAGCAGTCGTCGGCGTTCGCTTCCCGAACAGTGACAAAAGCAATCGGCGGTTCGAGATCATGATTTGCCCACCGGGCGAACTCGTTGAGTTGCGTCCGGAACCGAAAAACAAAGACGACCCCAACGCCATAGCGGTCTTCTCCGCACGCAATGTGCAGATCGGTTACCTGACCGCAGAGCGGGCACCGTGGATTGGGGGGATGCTGTCGCAGGGTAGGGAATTGCATGCGGTCTTCCAATCCGCGTCGGAGTTTGGAGCGGTCATTCGTATCGCTTTCGATGGCGCAAAACCCGAGTTGCCCGACGTAGAAGCAGTTATGCCGACCTCCTATCGTCAACCGAGGTCTGCCGACGCCGAAGATGGTTTTTATCCGGACTACATCCCGCCAGACGACTAAATCACAAGAACCTTGTTGACGACCCACAAAGCTCTTGTTAGATCGCTTCATCAGCCCATGACGGGCGATGGAGATCGACGTGGCATCGCTACCACCCGAAATTACTGAGAACACGCCGCAGCCGATCGCATGGGCGGGGGGCGATTGCCCACTCCCGCCGCAGACGCTGGTGCAGATCCAGTGCGTCTTCGAAGCCGAGTTCGATCACACCCAACCGCCGCGTAGGGCGAGCGCGTGGGATCGTCGCTGGAACCGCGACCACGGCGACCTGTGCGGGATCACGCACTATGTGATCGTCGACGGGGGCGCGGCATGAACGCCCCGCAGAACCGCCAGCAGTTCCTGCGCTCGATCGAGAACATGGACGCGCTGAACCGGCAGGCAGCACGCGCCCGCGCCGCCGCTGGGCAGCCGGAGTCGCTGTGGATGTCCGCAGCGCTGACCCTCGGCGTCGGGCTCGTCGCTGTCTGCCTCGTCGTTGCGCGGGCGTGGCTCGGCTGATGCGCGTCGATGTCCGCCCTCGGAAGCAAAACAGCGGGAAGGCAGATGCCGACCGCAAATTTCCCAATCACCTCGCCTGGTTGCGCAAGCGGCCGTGCCTGCTCGCGGGCCGGGCGGGGCATGTCTGCACCGGCGTCATGGAAGCGTCGCACTCCGATGCCGACGGCATGAAAGGCGTTTCGCTGAAAAGCCCAGACTATCACGCCGTGCCGCTCTGCTCGGGCGCGCACCGGGAGAAAGACACGATCGGGCTGTGCACTTGGCAGGTGAAATATGGCGTCGACCATTTCGAGGCGGGCAGGGCGTACGGCAAGGCATCGCCGCACCGCGCGCGCTGGGCGCATGTCGAGGGAGCGCCCCGGTAATGCGCTATCCCGATCTGGATCAGGCGATCGCCGAGCTTCGCCCAGTTTTCGCCCGGATGCGTGCCGAAAAGGCCAAGCTGCGTTACGAGAAGGTCCGCAATGATCTGAACGTGCAAGCCGCGGTGAGAGCATACGTCCGCGAGTTGGCCTCAGAGATCGGGCTGCGCGCGGATCGGATCGGGCTCGACTGCGATGCCTTCATGGCCATCCTCGCCACCGATGCGAACGAGATCCAGCGTTCCAAGATCAACCGCAAGCCCAGCGTACGGCAGATGACCGTTGCGCTTGAGGCCGAGCGGGAAGGGCGCGCTGCCCATGTCCGAGTGACTGAAGCGGCGCTTGCCCACGCCGACGCTGACTATCGCGATGCCGTCCGCCTCGACGCCGCCGCGCGGGCCGCTTGCCGCGCCTACACAGGATTCTGACTGATGGAACACCCTCGCCAGTTCGTCGGGCGTCAGCCCGACATCAAGCTCGTCACCCCTTCGAAGCCAAACCCTTGGTATGGCTCGTTCGAGGATGGGAAGCCGTTCACCCATCAGCAGATCGCGGCGATGATCACCGCTGGCATCACGCCAGTCGGCTGCGAAGCGATCGAGGTAAAGCGCAACGCGACCAACGCGGAATACTGGTGGCCGCTCCGCTCGCCGCCCCCTTACTTCGCGTTCCAGTGCCCTGTGATCGGCCGCATGGCAGACGGGCGCATCAAGATCATCTCCCCATCGGGTCTCCCCCAGATCGTCCGCAGCGACGGATGGGTCGGCGCGCCCGGCAAGCCGCGGAAGGATTACTGATGTCCAGCCAATACCGAAACGTCGAGGTGGCGCCGGGCCACTTTGTACCGTTGCGCCTGCTGCGCCGCGTGCCGGCGCGCGAAGGGAAGGTGCTGTGCGCCCACCGTACGCGCGCGCCGGTCGAGGTTGACCAGGCCAAGTGGGATGCCGCGCTGCCGCACCTGCCCACAGTCGGTCCAGTTCGCATGCGCGGTGCCCTGTGAGCGCGTCTTACATGCCGCCGGCCGGGAAGCGCTTCGTCCACAACGATCGGGTGCATACCGCGCGCGTCCTCGAGGCACGCGATCGCCTGGACCGCATTGATCCGCTGTGGATCCGGAAACGTCTCGACCAGCTGCGCGCCGCGCGCGGGGCAGTGCGACATGGCTGACGGCACCAAGATCGAATGGACCGACGCGACGCTCAACGTCGTTAACGGGTGCAGCGTGATCTCGCCCGGCTGCGCGAATTGCTACGCCATGCGCGCGGGCGGGCGGAACCTGCCGGGGCATCCGTCGACCGGTCTGACCATGCCGAGCAAGGCCGGGCACGTTTGGACTGGTGAGGTGCGGCTCAACGAGCGCGCACTGGTGCTGCCGCTGCACTGGCGTCGCCCGCGGACCATCTTCTGGAACGCCCACGGCGACCTGTTCCACAACGACGTTTCCGACGCATGGATCGACCGCTGCTTCGCAGTGATGGCTCTGACGCCGCACCACACGCACCAGGTGCTGACCAAGCGGTCGGCGCGGATGCAGTCGTATTGCGCCAATCCCTGGACGCCACAGCGGATCGCTCGGGTGATCTTGGACGAGGCCGCCGCTTGGGGCGTCTCCGGTACCGACGCGCTCGCGCCGTGCGGCGACCGTGCGCGCGAACAGGATCCGTCGTTCGTGCATTGGCCGCTGCCGAACGTCTGGAAGGGCGTCTCGGTCGAGGATCAGAAGCGTGCCGACGAGCGCATCCCCGATCTGCTAGCCACGCCCGCCGCGGTGCGCTTCCTATCGTGCGAGCCACTCCTTGGTCCGGTCGATCTGACAAACATCACGGGGGCCGAAAAGTCGCGGGATTACGGAAGCCCCGTCCATGGCTGGTCTGCCATCTGGCAGAACAACGGCCTCGGGCGCGCTTGCCTCGACTGGGTGATCGTGGGTGGCGAGAGCGGCCCCGGGTCGCGCCCGATGCATCCGGACTGGGCACGTGGGCTGCGCGATCAGTGCGCCGCTGCAGGTGTCCCGTTCCTCATGAAGCAGTGGGGAGACTGGGAACTAGCGCTCGATCGCGAGCGGGACGATCCTGATTGGCGCGCCGACTATACGAACGATTACGTTGATCGCGGCAAGTCGAAGTGGCTGAACCTTGAGGGCGGATGTGGCTTCCACGGCAAGCGCTTCGTCGTGATGCGCTCGGTCGGCAAGCGCGCCGCCGGGCGGTTGCTCGATGGCGTCCAGCATGACGGGATGCCGAAGTGATCTGCGGTGTTTCAGGCTGGTCGGATATCCCATTCCTTCGCCAGGGCACGAATGTCGCTTTCCTTGATCAGCGGGCGGCCGAGCGTCACGATCGAGTAGCGCCAGAGATCGTCCACGTCGTTCATGGCGACCTGGAGCAAGTCCCGGAGCGAACCTTCCTCAATAGGTCCCCCTGCTTGCGTCTGCTGACCGGGAAAGCCGGAGAGTCGGAACAGCTTCGCCGGTGTTCCGCGCTCGAGTTCAGGTTCCGCCGTCATGACTGATCGTCCCATCATCTTTTCATCGGCCATGGTGCGCGCGCTTTGTGACGACCGCAAGACGCAGACACGGCGTCTCGCCACGTCACCATTGCGACGCGTAGAGGTCGGCGATCGGCTCTACGTCCGGGAATCGTTCGCTGTCCGCAGCGTCTACAGCGACGTGGTCGAGGTCGGGTACATGGCGCACGAACGCGCCAGTCACACCGAGTTCGTTGAACAGATCCCAGTCGCCTTGGCTTCCAGCGCAGTCCCGACGTGGCCGAGCTACAAGCCGTCGATCCATATGCCGCGATGGGCTTCCCGGCTGACGCTGATCGTTGAAGGCATAAAGGTCGAGGCGCTTCAGTCGATCAGCGAAGACGATTGCATCGCCGAGGGCGCGAAGCTCCGCGGATGGATGGAGGGTCTCGGTCGCCCGCTCGACGGTTGGATGGTCGAGACCGAGCAGCCTCACGTGAATGTTACTCCGCGGTGGTGGTACCGCGAACTCTGGTCGAGCCTTCACCCCGCAGAGGGGCAACATTGGGATGATAATCCCGACGTCGTGGCTCTGACCTTCCGCGTCGTGCGTGGGAACATTGATCGGATTGCGGCATGAAGCCGACGTCGCAACAGCTGCGCGATATGCGCCGGCAAAGCCGCGTGTGGCCGGTCGAGCTCATCGGCGTGTCTCGGTCGGAATGGCCGGTAGATGGTGCGGTGCGGCTCGACGTCATGCGCTCCCGTCAATTTCTGGTGCAGATCTTCCCCGAGGCCGACGGCATCCTGCGGCTGTCGGTCAATCGCACCGAGTGGAACGAACGTCAGCAGCGCTGGCGCGATGATATCAGCTGGGACGATCGCCAGCGGCTCAAGCGTGAAGCCGGGTACGGCGATCGCTGGGCAGTGGAGATTTACCCCGCCGACAGCGACATCGTGAACGTCGCGAACATGCGTCACCTGTGGCTATTGCCATCGGCCCCGTCGTTCGCCTGGCGCACCTTGAGCGGAACGCGCCCGCGGGCCGTCTTGCTTGATGAGGTGGCAGCATGACGCGTTATGCTGCCTCGACCGAGGTCACCAGCGCGCGGTCGCGCGACGAGAACGAGCGCACGCTGATCCGCTACGGTGCCGACCAGTTCATGTACGGCTGGCAGGACGATGCCGCGCTCGTCGGCTTCCGTATGGCTGGGCGCCAGATCAAGTTCGTCCTGCCGCTGCCGGCGCGCAACGACCGCGCCTGCACGCATCACAGCCGCGGCACCCGCACCGCCGATGCCGCCGCCAAGGAATTCGACCAAGCGGTCCGCCAGCGTTGGCGCGCCCTCGCGCTCGTCATCAAGGCGAAGCTCGAGGCGGTCGAGAGCGGCATCGCACTGTTCGAAGACGAGTTCATGGCCAACATCGTGCTGCCCGACGGGAAGTCGGTCGGCGACTGGATGCGGCCGCAAATTGCAGGGGCGTATCGGGTCGGCACCATGCCCGCGATGCTGCCGATGCTTCCAGCACCGAAAGGAACCGCGGAATGAATCGCGACACCCTCACCACCGCGATCGCCGAGGCCGAGCGTTTCCTCGCCCGCGCCAAGGCAGTCCCAGCGCCGATCGAGCGCGCGCCGGCAGAATGGGCGAAAAGCGGCAAGGCTTGGATGGACGACAGCATTCGGCCCAAGGACAGCGGCGCGGTCCGCCGCGCGAGCATGGACCTGACGCGGGCGCTTGCCGATCTCCGAAAGCCGTCATGACGGACGTGTCGACGATCGATTTCGCCGCCGCCGCCGCGGTCATCAAGCGCATCGCCGAGGTCGCCGAGGCTCTCGGTCAAGCCGCAGGCGTCGGCGCGATGGAGACGGCCGGAAGCTTCGTCTCCTACCTCGCCGAGCATCCGGAAGACATCGAGCCACTGCTGCGGTTCGGCGCGTCCGAACTGCCCGAGGACTGGATCCACTACGGTCGCCTGACCTGGATGGGGGCCGACGGCAAGCTCCACCACCCCGCAGTTGTCCGGCTCATCGTCGGTGCGCCCGAAACACCAATCCACCGCCGCACGCCGCTGCGCGCGATCCTGCCCCCTCAATCTGGAGACTTGCTGTGAGCGATACGACTTTGACCGATGGGAGTCCGGTGACCCCAGACCACCGCGATATCAACCCGGCAACGGGCATGCAGAAGGGCTATGTCGTCTTGTCCGCCAACGAGCGCGCTAAGGGTTTCGTCGAACCTGTCCGCCGCGCCTACGTCCATGAGAAATGCGGCGTCGTCACCAACATGGGCCTCGCTCTTGCCGAGACCTATGCCCGCGACCCGTTCTTCTACAGCGGCACGTTCTGCGCCGGGTGCGAGGCACATTTCCCGGTCGGCGACGGTGGGCAATTCGTCTGGGACGGTACCAGCCAGAAGGTGGGAACGCGCGCGACAGCGCCGTCAGGTGAAGCATGATGCGCGAGGAACAGTGCGTGTTCGGCTTGGCCGCGCAACCCGACGGTAGCCCAATCGCGATCATCGGCGTCACCGCCGCCGCCGCCGATTATATGAGCGACGGGAAGACCCACACCTTCGACCTGACCAGCCTCGGTTTTCCGGTCAAAATCATGCTGTTCGGCGCTCCGACGCATCGGGCCGCCCTCGATATGATCGGGCAGGGCTCGGAGGAGGCTGGCCTGCCGATCCAGGATCTCCGCGACGCGGACTCCAGCATAAAGCCGCCGCGCTCGTGACCGGTCGTGAGATGATCCTCGAGCAGGCGGCTCTAAGGGGCCGAGCCAAAGGGTGGGTGGCCTGATGCGCTACCTCGACGTCTGCGCCGGAATCAGCGCCAGCAGCGTGGCATGGAAGCCGCTCGGCTGGGAAGCTGCGGCCTACAGCGAAATCGAGCCCGCGCCGCGCGCTGTGCTGGCCCACCACTATCCCAACACGCCGCTGCATGGCGATTTCACCACCATACGGGGCGATGAATATGGACCAATTGACCTTCTTGTCGGAGGAACCCCCTGCCAAGACAACAGCGTCGGCTATGCGGCCGGCGCTGGTGTCGCTGGCTCCGGTTTCGACGGCAGCCGCAGCGGCCTCGCCCGAGGCTTTGTCGAGCTTACTCGCCGATCGCATGCTCGATGGTTCGTCTGGGAGAATGTCCCCAACGTTCTATGCGCTCGACTGGCGCCCGGCTTCATCCGATTCGTGCGAAGCTTTGCAGAGTTGGGGTATGGTGTCGCATGGCGAGTTGTGGACAGCCGCGGGGCCGGAGGGCCTCTCGATCAGCCCCGCCGGCGCGTCATCATGGTCGGATATCGCGGAAGCGCTGCCACCGCAGGCCAGGTACTTTTTGAGCAACCGGGCGTTGCGCGGGATCGCGCGTCGCGACCGGCAGCCGCGCCTGTTCTCACCCGCCTTGGGTCAATGGCTTTCGACGACCGCACGCCTTGCGTTCTGGATGGGGGTAGGGTCCGCATTGCCACCCCTCGAGAATGGGAACGATCGCTAGGATTCCCGGACGATTACACGCTGGCCCCATATCGCGGCAAGCCGATGGCGGACGGGCCGCGTTACAAGGCGCTCGGCAACAGCATGGCCGTGCCGGTGATGCGCTGGATTGGCGAGCGGATTGCCGCCGTCGACGCGCTCGAAATCGACGAGAGGATCGCAGCATGAACGACACCCCCACCGCCGCGTCGATGTACGAGGTTGTTAGGGAAGCCGCGCGTGACTTGCTGTTCCGCGAGCTTGAGGCGCGTGCCCTCCTTCAAAGCCATATGGTCCGTCGCGAGGCTACGTCAGGTTCCAGCCGAGGTATCGAGGACGCAGCTGTCCGCGTGCTCGCGCATGTCGCTTACGCCGCCCGCCCCCACCCCGGAGAGGTCGTTGGCGAACAGGGCAACCACGATTGCCTTGCTAAGCGAGCGCCGGATGAACCCTACTTGGTACTCTTAGCACGTGACCCGGACGCGCCGACGATGGCCGACACGTGGGCAGACCGACGTGCCGCCGCGGGGGGAGATCCCAGCCACTGCGCGCAGGTTCGCGCAATTGCGCAGGCAATGCGTGATTGGCGGTCTGGTCCAACAGGCTTCCCGTCAAAAAGCGCGCCTAAGCCGTCCGCATATGACCGCCCCGCCGCCGGCGATGGCTACGCAACCGCGTTCTACGAGATCGCGAAGATGCTCGGGTTCGGTGCCCGTGCGAAATCGCCCTTTGAAGTCTGGCGCGCTGAAATGAAGCCGAAGCTGGAAGCACTGACGGCACGTGCCCACGACACCGGTACGGTTGATCGGCACGCGCTAGCCAAGGTCCTGAACGAGGCCGCCGGGCCGCGCCGGATTGCTGGTGAGGAAGAAGCGGCGTTATTTGCGGACAGCAAGTCTGAGGTGCAGGAATACTGGCTGGAAATGGCGGACGCCGTCATCGCCGCAATGCCCGTAGCACCAGTCGAGCGGTTTCGGCATGTGAAGCGCGGAACGCTGTACGAGATGGTCGGTACCGCCGAATTGCAGGCCGGACAGCCCCAGCACGAGCATGCCGAACTCGCCATTTACCGCGGCGAGGATGGGAAGCTCTGGGCGCGCAACACCGCCGAGTTCCATGACGGGCGTTTCGTCGCCGTCTCATCAGATCAGCCGGCGCAACCCTCGCGTGGCTTCAGCCGGTTCGATCCGCCTGGATTGTGGGAGAGCGAGCCTCGGTCGAGCGCGGACGATGCCGGGAAGGTGCAGCAATGAAAGACGTCGTCACCCCCGAGACCCACGTCCGGAAGCATCGGGCGGTTGTGCCCGCGGCAGAACTTGAGCGGATAATCGCCGACGCTATTTGCAAACAGCTCGGGCGGGGGCCGGTCAGTCCCATTGGACCAGGCGTGTCTTTCCAAGTGCTTTTCGAAGACGAGACCGCCGGCTCCCCGGCGTACAAGACCGGCACCAAAGCGATTGTCACGATCACCGAAGATCTGAAGTTCGTTCTGCCCGGCGTCGTCGTTAAGCAGGAGGGGGAACGATGAAGACCCTATCGCGCAGCGACCTCACAGGCATGGAGTGCACCGCGACCTTCTCCGACGACGAGGCGCACCGCTATAGCCTCGCGTGGATCTGGGACCGGGCGCTGCCGCCGCTCGTCGTCTGCATGCTGAACCCGTCGACCGCGACGCACGAGAAGCTCGATCCGACGATCGCCGGACTCGCCAAGCGCGCGCGTGCTTGGGCGTATGGCGGCGTCGTGGTCGTGAACCTCTTCGCCCTCCGCGCCACCGACCCGCGGGTGATGAAGCTGCATCCCGAGCCGATCGGACCGGAGAACGATGAAGCAATCCGTCTTGCGGCGCTGACCTCGATCGAACGCAAGGTGGCGCTGGTCGCAGCTTGGGGCGCGCAGGGGCGGCACCTCGACCGCGAGCGCGCCGTGCTGGGGCTGCTCGCCGCCGCCGGCGCTCGCGTCACCGCCTTCCAGATCAACGCCGACGGAACGCCGAAGCACCCGCTCTACGTCGGCCACGACATCATCCCCCAGCCGTGGAATTCGCTATGATGGACCCGTTCTATATCGTCGACGTCCGCGAGGACTTTCGGGGCAACCCGTACATCACGCTCTGGCGTCCGAAGAACGCGGGGTATGCATATCCGCTGCCGTGGGCGGGCGAGTACAGTCGCGAAGAGATCGACGCGGCTCCCGACTATTATCACCGGCACCGGTACGGCACCGCGCCAGCATTCGATCGCTTCCCGGTCCCGTGCGCCGCGGTGCAGAAGTTCTCGACCGATCCCGCACCCGGCCGAATCGACGGCAACGCCGGACCCGTGATTCCCAACACCGTCGCCGTCCGGGCTGCGCTGCGCCGCGCGCGCTACGTGCCCGCCGGACTGCGTCAGCTCAAACCCTTGAAGGAAGGACCAATGCCATGACCGCCGCCGTCTACGACGTGCCGACGCTCGCCGAGCGCTGGGCATGTTCACCCCGAACTGTTCGATCGCTGATCGAAAGCGGGGATTTGCCGAGCTTCAGGCTCGGAGGAAAACTGGTCCGCATTCGGGCCGATGAAGTGGAGAAATTCGAGTGCCGGACTACACCCTCCAACGATACCGCGGATTCCTCGCCATCGTCTGGAACGAGGACGGCCGACGCCGCCGCCATTCACTTGGAACGACAGATGCTACGGCAGCGAAAGCCGCCGCGCGCAGCTTCTGGTCGCGGAGATCGGTAGGCGGACTCACCGAAACCGTCGGTCAAGCTGTCGACCGCTACCTTGAGGCAAAGGCAAAGATGCTGTCGATCAAGCGCGCGGAGGTCGCGTGGAAAGCCGCTCGCAGGTTCTGGGACAAGCTGCCGATCGAGCGCGTAGATAAGCAGGCAGCACTCGATTACCGCGAGAGCCGGGCACACTGCGCGGCGATCACGGTTCGGAACGAGCTCGCGGTCATTCGCGCAGCGTTGAACTGGGCGAAGAAAGAGAAGCTGATTGCCGAGGCTCCCTTCATCCAGATGCCGAAGCTGCCGGCTTCGACGATCGGGCACCTTTCGAAAGCCGAATTCCGCAAGCTTCTTGACGGCGCCGGGCGGCCGCACGTGAAGCTGTTCATGAAGCTCGCAGTCGCCACCGGCGCGCGTTCGAACGCACTGCTCGACCTGACCTGGGATCGCGTCGACTTCGACCGTGGGTTGATCACCCTCAATCCGGCTGACCGCGTACAGACCAGCAAGTACCGCGCGACCGTGCCGATGAACGGGCAGATCCGTGCCGCGCTCGAGGAGGCGAAGACCGGGGCCCTGTCGCCCTACGTGATCGAGCTTGGCCGTGGGAAGGTGGGGTCGATCAAGAAGGGCTTTGCCGCTGCTTGCGTCCGGTCCGGCATCACTGCGACGCCGCACATGCTAAGACACAGTGCAGCTGTTTGGATGGCGGAAGACCGCGTTCCGGTCTTCCAGATCGCGCAGTTTCTAGGCCACTCCGACAGCCGAATCACCGAGCGCGTCTACGCCCGATTCTCACCTGATTTCCTGTCCACCGCCGCGGAGTCGCTGACGTGGTAGAATCGCAACCCTTGCTCCTAGCCACGCATCGCACCTACGTGCCGCATGTTCTGGCTATGTCCTGCTATATCCCGCCCCGGACAGGGGCGGAAATGAGCTGTTTTGTCTCGTGCGACACGAGCAACGGCCGGTTTCCTAAACCGCAGGCCGGTGGTTCGAATCCACTCGGGGGCACCATTCCGCAGCAGCGCGCAAAGCCAGTCGATCGCGCCACGCCTGGCCGCGCACGCGGCGCGCGACCGGGTCGCATGGTCAGCCGCCGGTGACCGCGAGCAAATGGTCGGGGTAGCGCTCGCCCGCGATCGCGATGCCGCGCGATGCCGTGTCGATCGTCGCGAGGTCTTCGCCGGTCAGAACGATTGCCGCACCGCCAAGATTCTCCTCCAGCCGGTGGAGCTTCGTCGTGCCGGGGATCGGGACGATCCACGGCCGCTGCGCCAGCAGCCAGGCAATGGCGATCTGCGCAGGCGTCGCCCCCTTGCTGGTAGCGATGCGCTTGAGCAGATCGACCAGCGCTTCGTTCGTCGCAATGGCCTCCGGCGTGAAGCGCGGCAGCGAGGCCCGGAAATCGCCGGCGGCGATCTTCGTGTCCGCCGTGATCGCGCCGGTCAGGAAACCCCGGCCGAGCGGGCTGTAGGGCACGAAGCCGATCCCGAGCTCCGCGCATAGCGCCAGGGTCCCGTTGCTTTCCGGCCCCCGCGTCCAGAGCGAATATTCGCTTTGGATAGCCGTCACCGGTTGGACGGCATGGGCTCGGCGAACGGTTTCGATCCCGGGTTCGGAGAGACCGAAGTGCTTGACCTTGCCAGACGCGATCAGATCCCTGACCGTACCCGCGACGTCCTCGATCGGTACGGCAGGGTCGACGCGATGCTGGTAGAACAGGTCGATCTGCTCGACGCCGAGACGGCTCAGCGCAGCGTCGGCAACGCCCCGGATCTGTGCGGGTCGGCTGTCGAGCGCCCCCATGCCCTTGCCGATGTCGAACCCGAACTTGGTCGCGATCACGACCTGGTCGCGCACCGCGCCGAGCGCCTCGCCGACCATCTCCTCATTGGTATAGGGGCCGTAGACTTCCGCCGTATCGAAGAAGGTCACGCCGCGCTCGACCGCCTGGCGGATCAGCGCGACCCCTTCCGGCCGGGTCATCGTCGTCGCATAGCCGAAATTGAGCCCCATGCAGCCGAAGCCGATCGCCGAAACGTTCAATCCTTGCCCGAGAGTACGGTCTTGCATCGAGAATGTCCTTGGTTCGCCCGCCGAGCAGCGGACCCGTTCTCGAGATAGGGCGTCGCTTCCCCCGGGATAACCACGGGATGTCGGCAACCTCTCAGGAACGGGGTAGATCAGTGCGGCGAGACGACCGGATCGACCGCGATGCCTTCATCGGCCGGTCTACCAGCGCGCCGTACCGCGGACACCATTACGGCCGCGACACCGGGGGGTATCGCGGCCGCAGCCATGTTCGATCAGCTTAGGCCTTCATGTGACCAGCGAGATGCTTGTTCATCTCGAACATGGTCACGCGGTCCTTGCCGAATACCTTCTTGAGCTTTTCGTCAGCGACGATTTCACGCTTGTTCTCAGGGTTCTGCAGGTTGTTTGCCTTGATGTATTCCCACACCTTGCTGATCACTTCGCTGCGCGGCAGCTTGTCGTTGCCGACGATCGCGCCGAGTTCGGCCGATGGCTGGATAGGCGCGAAGATACCGCCGGTCTTGGGGGCGTCGCTCTTCGCGGTTGGGGTCTTGGCCATTTTTTGGTCCTTCCTGGTGTGCCGTTACAACCGACATCGGTTTCACGCCTTGTGCAGCGCTGCGCTCTTGTGCGCTGCCTTGCCGCCATTGTCACTCTTTACGATGTACTGGGGGTCGTCCGGCGTGGCCGCGACCTTGTGGCCTTTGATATGGGTCGCGCTGGTCTGTTTCTTCTCGACGACGCCATGCGCGGTCCCGCCATGCGATTTCCACGTAACAGCGTCGCCCTTGTGCAAGTCGTCCATCGCTCGTCTCCGTCGGTTGCGCGCATCAGCGCTCGAACCATGCTTTCGGTTGCATCCGACGACAAACGGCCCGCCATTCCGACAGGAAAAGCGAGCCGTTCATCGATTTTCAGGCAGTAATGGTCAGAAGCTTTTGCGTAACGTCACGCCGTAGGTGCGGGGTTCGTTGATATAGGCACTGTAGCTGCCCGACTGGATGACCGTGTTGAAGGCACCGAGATAGTAATTGTCGTTGCCGAGATTGCGGACCCAGCCCTGGATCTGGAACTGGTCCGGGAGGTCGAGCCCGATGCTGGCATTGACCGTCTGGACCTTGGAACTGGCCACCGAGGCGGGCACGGTGTCGGTCAGCGCCGTGTTGCTCTGATAGACGAACTCCCCGCGCACGAACCCGCTCACCCGGTCGGTAATCTGCTGGGTGTAGGTGGCATTGACGTTGGCGGAGAATTCCGGGACGCCGCCCGGCCGCGCACCGGTCAGGTCGCGGAACTGCGGCGCGAGCGTGCCTGCCGCCGAGCCCGGCGCGACCTGGCAGCGCGGATCGAAGGCGAAGCAGGGCGCCTTGGTGAAGCTGTCGTATTTGGCATCGAGATACGTACCCGATGCGTTGAGCAGCAACGCCCGGAACGGCTTGTACGACCCCTCGACCTCGACCCCGCGGACCGACTGGCTGCCGGCGTTCACCAGCGCGAAACCGGTTCCGGTAAAGCCGTTCGACTGGAAGCCTTTGATCTTCTCGTCGAACAGCGCGATGTTCAGATACCCCCCGGCAAAGCGCGACTTGGCACCGATCTCGAAGACGCGGACGTCTTCGGGGTCGGCTGTGCGGCCAACGCCGTTATTGGGGGGGCGGCTGTCCGACGAGAGATTGTACGCGCCAGCCTTCCAGCCCGTCGAATAGCTCGCATAGACGTTGATGTTGCGGGAGAAATCATATTTTACACGGCCGAGATAGGTGAACTTGCTGCCTTTCAGGATGCCGTCTTCGCTGGCGTTGGGGAAATTGACCGGACCGTGGTTGGCGGTATCGGGGTAGAAGAACTGCAGGGCGTTCAGGCCGGCAAACAGGTTGGTCGGAATGCGCGCCGCGGCCGGGGCGGCCGGATTGATGATCCGCGCCGGCAGGAAGCCGAGTTCGGGGACGTTCTGCAGGTTCAGCTGCGAGAAGCGATCGGTCAGCACCACGTTCGAGACGGCCGCCTTGCGATCGTGCAGATACGCCCCGCCGACCGTCAGCGTCAGCTTCTCGAACAGTTTGTAGTCGGCCTGCCCGAAGATCGAATAGGACAGGTCGGTCAGCCGGTAATTGTCGAAGATCCCCGTGCCGGAGGCGAAGTACGTCTGGCCCGGTACGACCGTCGTGTTGCCGGCGGCGCGCTGGAGCGCCTCGAGGGTCGTGATCGGCGACGTGCCGAGCAGCGACGCACCGGTAGCGGCAAGCGCGGCCGCGTCGACGAAGCGCCGGGCGTCGGTACCGTACAGGATGTTGCGGCCGGTCTTGATCCGTTCATCCGAATAGAAGCCACCGACGAGCCAGTTGAACGGGCCGGTCGAGTCCGATGCCAGCCGCAGCTCCTGGCTGAACGTCTTGATCGTATCGGCGGTGGTCTGGTTCGACACGTCCGCCCCGGTGAAATCGACGTCGAGCGTGGTGTCGTTGGTCTGGCGGCGGTAGGCGGTGATCGAGGTCAGCTTGGCGAACCCCAGGTTCCAGTCGACCTGCCCGGAAATGCCCTTGCCGTTGAGCTTGTTGTTGGGCGCGGTGTTGTAGACGACCTGGCGGTTGAACGGGGTCGCCGGATTGCCGATTACGCCGCCCACGCCGCCGAACGCCCGTGGCAGGCCGATCAGCTGGGTCAACGGACCGTTGGTGACGGTCACCGCGCCACAACAGACTTCGTTGATATTGTTCAGGTCGCCGATGATCCGCACCGAAAAATTCGAAGACGGTTCGAACAGCACGTCGGCGCGCAGCGACTGGCGATCCCGGCCGTTCACTTTCACGCCGTTGACCGCATTGGAATAATAACCGTCGCGCTGGTTGACGCTGCCGTACAGGCGGAAGGCCAGCGTATCGGTGATCGGCCCGGTGATCGAGGCGCGCGCCTCGATGTTGCCGAAGTTTCCGGTGGTCGCTTCCGCGGTCCCGCCCCAGGTGAATTGTGGTCGCTTGGTGATGATCGAGATCGCGCCCGCCGACACGTTCTTGCCGAACAACGTCGATTGCGGTCCGCGCAGGACCTCGATGCGCTCGAGTTCGGGAAGGTCGGAAATCGAGGATGCCGAGCGCGAACGGTAGACGCCGTCGATGAACACGCCGACCGAGCTCTCGATGCCGATGTTGCCGTTGCCGTTGCCGAACCCGCGGATCGTGAAGTTGGTCTGGCCAGCACTCTGGAACTGCGTGACCTTGAGCGAGGGAACGGTCGCCTGCAAGTCGATGAGATCGTGGATCTTCGCCTTCTTGATCGTGTCGTCGCTGGTCACCGCGACCGACACGGGAACGTCCTGCAACGTCTGTTCGCGCTTGGTCGCGGTCACGATGATGTCGTCGGTATCGGTCGCGCTGCGATCGACCCGCGGGGCGGAGGAGGTTGCCGCGGGCGCCCCCTGCGCCTGGGTCGTCGGCGGCGTATCCTGTGCAACGGCGGGAACGGCGTACAGCAAGGCAATTGCCGACGCGCCAAGCAGGTCCGACTTTCTCATAGGTCATCCTCTCGCTGCCGCAGTCCCCGATCTGACGCCGGATCTGCATTTTTCGAACTTAGGGTTTGTGAAATAGCGTGTCGTTGAATCTGCCGTCAATGGCATAATCGTACGTATTGCGCAGGGTCTCCGGATCGTTGCCGAAAGGAGACAGTTGCAAAGCAGGACCAATTCGGGTCCTTGGAATCCTGCTGCAGGACATGACGGTTGCCGTAGCGTCATACGGGACCAAGAACTGGAAGACGAAACATGGACGACGATACCCACGTGCGCAGTAACGCCGATCTGGTGGCCGCACCGGCCAAGCTCGCCGTGCCCGAGGACGTGGCCGAGGCGGTGCGCACGCTGATCCGCTGGGCCGGCGACAACCCCGAGCGCGAGGGCCTGATCGAGACGCCCCAGCGAGTCGCACGCGCGTGGAAGGAATATTGCGCGGGGTATCAGGACGATCCGGCGGTGCATTTGGCGCGCGTGTTCGAGGAGGTCGGCGGGTATGACGAGATCGTCCTGCTCAAGGACATTCCGTTCCAGTCGCATTGCGAGCATCACATGGCACCGATCATCGGCAAGGCGCATATCGCCTATCTCCCGTCCAACTGGGTGGTCGGCATTTCAAAGCTGGCGCGTGTCCTCCACGCCTATGCGCGGCGGTTGCAGGTGCAGGAGCGGCTGACGGCGGAGGTCGCCAATTGCATCTGGGACAATCTGAAGCCGCTCGGGGTCGCCGTGGTGATCGAGGCGAGCCACGCCTGCATGACCGCGCGCGGCGTGCGTACGCCGGGCGTCACCATGGTCACCAGCCGGATGATGGGCGTGTTCCGCGACGACGAGCGCAGCCGGAAGGAAATCCTGGCGCTGATGGGCTGCTGATGCGCGACGAGCGGACGGTGCTCGTGACCGGCGCCGCGCGGCGGCTGGGCGCGACGATCGCGCGGCATCTCGCTGCGGAAGGGTGGCGGGTCGCGATCCACCACCTGCATTCGGCCGGGGCGGCCGAGGCATTGTCCCGGGATCTGCCCGGCTCGACCGTCGTCACCGGGGATCTGGCCGAGCCGGATACGCCGGACGCGCTGATCGCGGCGGCACGGGCGGCGTTCGGGCGGCCGTTGATGGCGGTCGTCAACAGCGCGTCGTTGTTCGATTACGATACCCCGCCCGACGTATCGGCCGGCGCGCTGGCACTTCATGCGCGCGTCAACCTGCAGGCGCCGGTCCTGCTTGCCTGCGCGCTGGCCCGGCAGGACGATCTCGCGTCGGGCGCGGTGGTCGATGTGCTCGACCAGAAGGTCGCCAATCTCAACCCGGATTTCTTCGCCTATAGCTGCGCCAAGATCGCGCTGGCGGGGGCGACGACGATGCTGGCGCAGGCGCTGGGTCCGCGGGTCCGGATCAACGCGGTCTCGCCGGGGCTGACCTTGCCCAGTGCGGACCAGACGGACGCGGAATTTGCTGCGGTCGCGTCGCGCAATGCGTTGCGCCGGCCGGTCGATCCGCAGGACATTGCCCGGGCGGTGGCCTTCCTGCTCGCTGCGCGCGGGATCGAAGGCCAGAATCTTTTCGTCGACTGCGGGCAGCATTTCCTTCCAAGCCAGCGGGATGTGATGTTCGAATGTCGGGTATGATCGAGCCGGTGCGTTTCACGACGATCCTGGAGGGGCTGGAGCTCGTGATGGGGCTGGGCATCCACCCGGTCGAACGTGCCGCACCGCAGCGTGTGATCGTCTCGGTGCGGATGCAGGTCGTCTATCCCGCG
The DNA here is from genome assembly GCF_022662475.1 of Sphingomonas sp. TREG-RG-20F-R18-01. Classification (GTDB taxonomy): domain Bacteria; phylum Pseudomonadota; class Alphaproteobacteria; order Sphingomonadales; family Sphingomonadaceae; genus Sphingomonas. Next base: position 494,712 of record NZ_JAKNQQ010000001.1, on the reverse strand, counting down.
CCGCCCGCCGACGACCGGATCGACCAGGTGCTCGACTATGATTTCGTGCGCAGCGGGATCCAGGCGCTGGTCGCGGGGCGGCACTTCGACCTGCAGGAGACTTTGTGCGAGGCGATCGCGGCGCTGTGCCTTGCCGACGCGCGCGTCGAACGGGTGACGGTACGGACGACCAAGCCGGATATCTATCCCGACGCCGCGATCGGGTGCGAGATCGAACGGGGGCGGTAATTCCCTCGTGTCCGCAAAAGGGACTTCCCCGGCGAAGGCCGGGGCCCAGTAGCGAGACAGATCGTAACCGCGCCTCGTCGCCAGTTACCACTGCCATCGCGACTGGGCCCCGGCCTTCGCCGGGGAAGAAGTGCTGGCTAAGCCCGGTTCGCCGCGCTCAACACCGCGCGGACGCTCGCGGTGGCAACGTCGGCGTCGATCCCGACGCCGAACACTGTCCGCCCGTCGGCCGTGCGGCACTCGACATAGGCCGCCGCCTGCGCATCCGCACCGTGGCCGATCGCGTGCTCGTTATAGTCCACCACGTCGAGCGTCGGCCCGGTCGAGCCCTCCAGCGCCGCGATCACGCCCGAAATCAACCCGTTGCCCCGCCCCGAGATCGACCGCTCGGTCCCGTCCACCGCGACATGCCCGACGAACAACCGGTCCCCGACGCTCCCGCTCTCCTGATAATCGACCAGACGGAACCGGTCCGCATCCCGCGCCAGATAGGTGGCGGCGAACTGCCCCCAGATATCGGCGGCGTTCAATTCGCGGCTGGTCTCGTCGGCCAGCCGCTGGACGTGGCGGCTGAAGTCCGCCTGGAGCCGCTTCGGCAGCTTGAGCCCCTTGTCCTGCTCGATCACCCAGGCGACCCCGCCCTTGCCGCTCTGCGAATTGACGCGGATCACCGCCTCATAGCTGCGCCCCAGGTCGGCCGGGTCGATCGGCAGATAGGGGACTTCCCACAGCGGATCGTTCTTCGTGTCCTGTGCCGCGAAGCCCTTCTTGATCGCGTCCTGATGGCTTCCCGAGAAGGCGGTGAAGACCAGGTCGCCAGCATAAGGCGTGCGCGGATGCACGGGCAGCTGTGTGCAATAGGTGACGGTGTTGACGATCGCATCGATGTCCGAGAAGTCGAGCCCCGGATCGACGCCTTGCGTGTACATGTTGAGCGCGACCGTCACGAGATCGCAATTGCCGGTGCGCTCGCCATTCCCCAGCAGGCAGCCCTCGACCCGGTCCGCGCCCGCCATCAGGCCGAGCTCGGCGGCGGCGACGCCGGTGCCGCGGTCGTTGTGCGGGTGGAGGCTCAGCGCGACACAGTCACGGTTGCGGATGTGGCGGCCGAACCATTCGATCTGGTCGGCATAGACGTTGGGCGTCGCGCATTCGACCGTCGCGGGCAGGTTGAGGATCAGCTTGTGGTCGGGCGTCGGCCGCAGCACGTCCATCACCGCCTCGCACACCTCGAGCGAGAAATCGAGTTCGGCGGTCGAGAAGGTCTCGGGGCTATATTCGAAATACCAGTCGGTGTCGGGCTGCGCGGCGGCCTGGTCGCGCAGGATCATCGCGCCGTCGATCGCGATCCGCTTGACCTCGTCGCGCGTCATGCCGAACACGATCTTGCGCCACGCCGGGCTCACCGCATTGTACAGATGGACGATCGCGCGCGGTGCGCCGCGCAGCGATTCGAAACTCCGCTCGATCAGATCGCGCCGCGATTGCGTCAGCACCTGGATCAGCGTGTCGTCGGGGATCCGGCCCGATTGCACCAGTCCGGAGATGAAGTCGAACTCGGTCGCCCCCGCGGCGGGGAAGCCGACCTCGATCTCCTTGATCCCGACCTTGACGATCAGGTCGAACATCCGGGTCTTCTTCTCGGCATCCATCGGGTCGATCAGCGCCTGGTTGCCGTCGCGCAGGTCGGTCGACAGCCAGCGCGGCGCGGTGTCGATGATCCGCGACGGCCATTGCCGGTCGGGCAGGGGGATCGGGGCGAAAGGTCGGTATTTGGTCGATGGGTCGCGCAGCATGATGGGTCTCGTCAACGAAGGGGGACGGGATTGGATCAGGCCCTCAGGCGCGTCGTGCGCAGCGCGCACGGAGAAGTCCGCGCCTAAGGGCGCGTAAGTCGAAGCAGGGGGAGGTCGCGCACGATCGCCATATCCAAAACGATAGCGCGCCGCTCGGCATCGTGTCCAGCGCGAACCGGCACTGATCCATATCAACGCCGCTTTGTCGATCGCATGTTAGGGCGATCACAATGCGTCAGATTATCTATACGAGTATCACGACCGCCGAGAGCGGTCGTGCATCGGATGACTTGCCGGCAATCCTGCGGATCGCGTCGGCGCGCAATGGCCTCGATGGCATCACGGGCCTGCTGTATACCGAACAGGATGGCTACCTGCAGACGATCGAGGGGCCGGAGGAAAGCGTGGCGGACCTGTTGGCGAGCCTGCGCTCCGATCCGCGCCACCGCGACATCAAGATCCTGCTCGATCGTACGGTCGAGGAGCGCGAGTTCGGCGACTGGATGATGGTCCATCGCGAACGCCGCGAGACGGTGGACGATTTCGACCGACGTCTGCGGCGCCTGCTGATGGGCGTATCGCCGGAAACGGCCGAGTATTTCAGGGCGTTGGTCGACGCCTGATCGAACGGCGCCCCGCGCTGGCCGCGGGACGCCGGCGACGTCTTATTGGGCTTCGAACGCGGCGTTGATCGTGAGATCGACCTTGTCGGACACGAGCGGCAGATAGCCGTTCACGCCGAAGTCGCTGCGCTTGATCGACGTCGTTGCCGAGAAGCCGACGACGGTCTTGTGCGCGCCGAACAGCGACGGGCCCGCGCCGACGAACTTGGCGTTGAGCACGACCGGCTTGGTCACGCCGTGGATCGTGAGATTACCCGCGATCGTCGCGGTCATGCCGTTGACCGTGACCTTGGTCGAGACGAAGCGGCCCTCGGGGAACTTGGCGGCATCGAAGAAGTCGGGTGTCTTCAGATGCGCGTCGAGCGCCGGGACGGTGGTCGAGACCTTGTCGATCGGGAAGACGATTTCGACCTTGTCCTTGACCGCATCGCGCGGATCGAGCGTCAGCGTGCCGGTCGGCTGCGTGAACTGACCGCTATATTCGCTGAAACCCAGGTGGTTGAGCGTGAACACGACCTGCGTGTGCGCGGGATCGACCTTGTACGTCCCGGCGGCGACCTTGGAGAGGGTGCGCGTGCCGGGCGGGGTGGTCGGCATCTGCGCGACGAGCGGGGCGGCCGCGATGGCTGCGATGGCGGCGAGGACGAGGGGGGTGCGCTGCATGGGAATACTCCTGTTGGAGGATCGCCTTGGCGCACTGGGCGGAGGTGGAACAAGCAACGTTTTGGCAACGGACGGTTTCTTGCGCGGGATGGGGGGCGGCGGGGGCTGGATACGGGGGGCGTTGCGCTGCTGGTCTGCCCCACCCCAACCCCTCCCCTGAAGGGGAGGGGCTTTTTCCCGCGCTCTTCTTCTTCTTAGCCCCTCCCCTTCAGGGGAGGGGTTGGGGTGGGGCAGTGCCTTGCAGAGAACCACCACCCCCCCGCCAAAAAACTCAGTTCTTGTCCTTGTCCACCAGCTTGTTCGCGCCGATCCACGGCATCATCGCACGCAGCTCCGCGCCAACCTTCTCGATCGGATGCGCCGCCGCCGCCTTGCGCGCCGCCTTCAGCTCGGGCTGCCCCGCGCGATTATCGAGCACGAAGTTCTTGACGAACCGTCCGCCCTGAATGTCCGCGAGAACGCGCTTCATCTCCGCCTTGGTCTCGTCCGTGATGATCCGCGGCCCCGTGGTGATGTCGCCATATTCCGCGGTGTTGCTGATCGAATAGCGCATGTTGGCGATCCCGCCCTCATACAGCAGATCGACGATCAGCTTGGTCTCGTGGAGGCACTCGAAATACGCCATTTCGGGCGCATAGCCCGCCTCGACCAGCGTCTCGAACCCGGCCTGGATCAGATGCGTGATCCCGCCGCACAGCACGGCCTGCTCGCCGAACAGATCGGTCTCGCACTCTTCCTTGAAGTTGGTCTCGATGATCCCCGAACGGCCACCACCGACGCCCGACGCATAGGCGAGCCCGATGTCATGCGCGTTGCCGCTCTTGTCCTGGTGGATCGCGATCAGGCACGGCACGCCGCCGCCCTTGACATATTCGCTGCGCACCGCGTGGCCCGGCCCCTTGGGCGCGATCATGATGACGTCGAGATCGGCGCGCGGCTCGATCAGGCCGAAGTGGATGTTGAGGCCGTGCGCGAACGCGATCGCGGCGCCCTGCTTCAGGTTGGCGTGAAGATCGTCGGCATAGATCGCCGCCTGATGCTCGTCGGGGGCGAGGATCATCGTGATGTCGGCCCAGGCGGCGGCTTCGGCGTTGGTCATCACCTTGAAGCCAGCGTCGGTCGCCTTCTTGGCGGTGGCGGAGCCGGGACGGAGCGCAATCGCGACCTCCTTGACGCCGGAATCGCGCAGGTTCTGCGCGTGGGCATGGCCCTGGCTGCCATAGCCGACGATCGCGATCTTCTTGTCGGCGATCAGGTTCAGATCGGCATCGGCATCATAATAAACGCGCATAGATAGTCCCTTCCAGAAAAACGATCCGTCACCCCGGCGGAGGCCGGGGCCTCGCGGTTGTTGCGGGCAACAGGCGTTGCTCGCCCGACCCTGCGGCCCCGGCCTCCGCCGGGGTGACGGGAATGTGTCTAAACCGCCTTGGCGCCGCGGGCCATCGCGACGATCCCGGTCCGCGCGACCTCGCACAGCCCGACTTCGCGCATCAGCGTGACGAACGTGTCGATCTTCTCGCGCCCGCCGGTCACTTCGAACACGAAGCTGGTCGTCGTCGCATCCACGACGCGCGCACGGTAGACGTCGGCGAGGCGGAGCGCCTCGATCCGGTGATCCCCGACCCCCGACACCTTGAGCAACGCCAATTCGCGCTCGACGTGCGGCCCGAGCGCAGTGAGGTCGGTCACCGAATGCACCGGGATCAACCGGTCGAGCTGCGCGAGAATCTGCTCCATCGTCGCATCGCTCGCCGAGGTGACGATCGTGATCCGGCTGACCGCCTTGTCGGCGGTGACGTCGGACACGGTCAGGCTCTCGATATTATAGCCGCGCGCGGTGAACAGCCCCGCGATCCGCGCGAGGATGCCGGGTTCGTTGTCGACCATTACGGCGAGCGTGTGGCGGGAGGCTTTTTCCTGGGTGATGTGCATGGCTTATCCCGTGACCGTGGCCGCGGTCGATGTGCTGTAATGCGCTGACGTCACCCCGGCGTAGGCCGGGGCCGCCAGGTTAGGAATCGAAACGCGGGTTGCGCGCGGCAACGTGGCGGCCCCGGCCTTCGCCGGGGTGACGAAAAGTGTCATCACACCAGCGCCTTCGCTTCGTCGTCCATCTCGCCCGAGACTTCGCTCGCCTGCAGCAGCATCTCGGTATGCGCGGCACCCGACGGGATCATCGGGAAACAGTTCGCCAGTTTCGTCACCCGGCAATCGACGATCACCGGCCCGTCATGATCGAGCATCGCCGCGATCCCGTCGTCGAGCTCGCCCATCGTCTCGATCCGGATCCCCTTCCAGCCATAGGCTTCGCCGAGCTTCACGAAGTCCGGCAGCGCGTCGCTGTAGCTTTCCGAATAGCGGCTCGAATAGGTCAGCTCCTGCCACTGGCGGACCATCCCCATATATTCGTTGTTGAGGATGAAGATCTTGACCGGCAGGCGATATTGCGAGGCGGTGCCGAGCTCCTGGATGTTCATCTGGATCGAGGCTTCGCCCGCGATGTCGATCACCAGCGCCTTGGGGTTGCCGATCTGCGCGCCGATCGCGGCGGGCAGGCCATAGCCCATCGTGCCGAGACCGCCCGAGGTCAGCCACTTGTTGGGCGCCTCGAATCCGAAATGCTGCGCCGCCCACATCTGATGCTGGCCGACTTCGGTCGTGATGATTGGATTGCGCTTGTGCGTCGCCTGCCAGAGCGCACGGATCGCGCGCTGGGGCATGATGTCGCTTTCCAGATCGGTGAAGGCGAGGCTCTGCTTGTCGCGCCATTCCTCGATCATCTGCCACCATTCGGTCAGATCGGGCTTCGGATGACGGCGGGCCTTGAACACGCGGACCATGTCCTCGAGCGCATGGCCGACGTCCGCGACGATCGGCAAATCCACGCGCACGTTCTTGTTGATCGAAGACCGGTCGATATCGACGTGAATTTTCCGCGAGTGGGGACTGAACGCATCGAGCCGCCCGGTCACGCGGTCGTCGAACCGCGCGCCGAGGCAGACGACGAGGTCGGCCTTGTTCATCGCCATATTGGCTTCATAGGTGCCGTGCATCCCGAGCATCCCGAGCCACTGCGAGCCGGTCGCCGGATACGCGCCAAGGCCCATCAGCGTCGACGTCACCGGCGCACCGCTGATCCGCGCAAGTTCGCACAGCAACTGGCTCGCCGCTGGCCCCGCGTTGATGATCCCGCCGCCGGTATAGAGCACCGGGCGTTCGGCGGCGGCGAGCATGTCCATCGCCGCTTCGATGCTAGGCTGGTCGGCCTTGACCTGCGGGCGATAGGTCTTGTGGCGGATCGGGCCGGGCTTGGCGTAGCGCGCGGTCGCGACCTGAACGTCCTTGGGGATGTCGATCACCACCGGACCGGGACGACCCGAGGTCGCGATATAGAACGCCTCGTGCACGGTCGCGCCGAGCTTGGCGGGGTCCTTCACCAGATAGTTATGCTTCGAACAGTGGCGCGTGATGCCCACCGTGTCGGCTTCCTGGAACGCATCCGTGCCGATCAGCGCGGTCGGCACCTGCCCAGTGATCACCACCATCGGGATCGAATCCATCAGCGCATCGGTGATGCCGGTCACGGCATTGGTCGCGCCGGGACCCGAGGTCACGAGCACCACGCCGGGCTTGCCGGTCGAGCGCGCATAGCCTTCGGCGGCATGCGTCGCGGCCTGTTCGTGGCGGACGAGGATGTGCTTGATCCGGCCTGAGCGGAACAGCGCGTCGTAGATCGGCAACACCGCACCACCGGGGTAGCCGAACACGACTTCCACGCCGAGATCGCACAGCGCCTCGATCAGGATGTCGGCTCCACTCTTCTCGGTCACGGTCATTCTCCTCGGCGACGATGCTGCACGGCAGCAACGGGAAAAGCGCGGCTATAGGTATGAAACGTGCGTGTCAACCTTTATAGCTGAAACAATCTGTCGAATATAAGCACTCTGTCGGAACTTTGTGACTCGGTTATCTTGGCCCAGCTTGGCGGAGGCTGGTTGCGGAACCAGGTATATTGCCGCTTGGCATATTGCCGCGTGGCTAGCCGCAACGCTTCCAGCGTCTGTTCGCGAGACTGGGCGCCCGCCACGAAAGCGGCCAGCGCGGGCACGCCGATCGCCCGGCGGATCGGGGCGTCGTCAGGAATATCGTTTCTTTGCAGAAGGATACGGACCTCCTCGGCCGCGCCGTCGTCAAACATCGCGGCGGCGCGCGCATCGCAACGTTCGAACAGCCAGTCCCGCTCGGGCAGCAGCACGACCGCGCTCTGTGCAACCTTCGCTGCGATCCCGCCGCTTCGCTCCGCCTGCCACGCCGCGAGCGGCCGTCCCGTCGAGCGCACCACCTCGAGCGCGCGTGCCACTCGCGTGGTGTCCGCCGCCGCCAGCCGCGCCGCCGCCGCCGGGTCGGCCTGCGTAAGCGCGGCATGGGCTTTGGCCACCGGCATCGCGCGCACCGCGGCGCGGATCGCGGGGTCGATCTCGGGCACCGGCGCGATCCCGTCGAGCAAGGTGCGCAGATACAGCCCGGTCCCCCCGACCAGCACCGGCAGCTTCCCCGCCGCATGCGCCGCAGCGATCTCGCGCCGCGCCGCGTCCGCCCAGCGCGCGGCGGAACAGGCCTCCGCCCCGTCGATATATCCGAACAGCCGATGCGGCACCCGCGCCTCGTCGGCGGGGGAGGGGCGCGCGGTCAGGATCCGCAGGTCGCGATAGACCTGCGCCGAGTCGGCGTTGATGACGATCCCGTCGTGCGCTTCGGCGACCGCGATCGCGAGCGCGGACTTGCCGCTGGCGGTCGGCCCTGCGATGAGCGCGAGCTTCGGGAGATCGTCTGTGTTCATTGCCACGCTGATAGCATCCGGGCGGCTAAGCGCTGCCGATATTTCGACCGCGCGCGACCGGCTCGACGCGGCGGGGTGTTCCGCGGTCGCGGAGGGCTGGATCGAACCGGGGCAGGCGGCGGACGTGATGTTCGCAAGCGCGCCAGATGCCGCGCGCCGGGCGCTCGATGGGGCGTTCCCCGGGGTCGACGTGATCGTGCAGCAGGCCGAGGGCCGCGAGAAGCGGTTGCTGATCGCGGATATGGACTCGACGATGATCACGGTCGAGTGCATCGACGAACTCGCCGATTACGCGGGCATCAAGCCGCAGATCGCCGAGATCACCGAAGCAGCGATGCGCGGCGAACTCGATTTCGAGGCGGCGCTCGATGCGCGGGTCGCGTTGCTCGCCGGGCTGGACGAGCGCGTGATCGCGCAATGCCTTGCCGACCGGGTGGTCGATACGCCGGGAGCCGCGACGCTGGTCCGGACGATGCGCGCGCGGGGGGCGACCGCGATCCTGGTGTCCGGCGGCTTCACGCGCTTCGCCGAGCCGGTGGCGGAGCGGATCGGCTTCCATTACGCGATCGCCAACCGGCTCGAGATCGCCGACGGCGCGCTCACCGGGCGAGTCGAGCGGCCGATCGTCGGCGCGCACACCAAGCTCGAGACGTTGCGCGCGGCGGCGGCGGATCTCGGGCTGCCGCCCGAGGCGACGCTCGCGATCGGCGACGGTGCGAATGACCTCAAGATGATCGATGCGGCGGGACTGGGCGTGGCGTTCAAGGCCAAGCCGATCGTCGCCGCGGCAGCGAGCGCGCGGATCGACCATGGCGACCTGACCGCGCTATTGTACGCGCAGGGGATTGCCCGGCGCGAATGGGTCACGGGGTGATCACGACCCGACCGGTACGCATGGTTTGACGGCGGCGCAGGCTCGCGCGGCGGTAGCGCTCGAGCCATAGGGGCCGACCAGGACTCGGGTCATGGCCCCGGCCTTGACGAAGCGAACGCGAGCGCCGGGGAATTTCGGACCGATCTGGGTCCACAACCGGTGCGCATTGGCAGGATCGCCGAAGGCACCCAGCTGGACGTGCCACCCCCCGCGATCGATCATTGCCGGCGCGTTCGCGTTGGACGCCGCGATCCGGGCAGATTTGCCGGGTTCGATCTTTGGGACCGATACGCTGGCGACTAGCGGGGGCGCGGCAGAGGTGGGGGCGGGGGCGAGTGCAGGGAGCAGTTGCGGACGTTGCGCTGCGGCTTCATCGACCTGCGCTAGCGCCAACCCCTGCTGGCGGAGATCGACCGGAATGACCTTGTCCATCTGCGCCTGCACTTGCGAGGCGTGGGGCACGTCCGCCGCCGCCGCACGCACGAGCAACGCATAGGCGCGTCGCCAGTCCTTCGCGACCCCGTCCCCGTTGAACAGCATCGTGCCGAGGACAAGCTGCGCATGCGGCTCATGCTGGGCAACCGCTTTTTCGAGCCACGGCGTGGCTTCGGTCCGTTTCCCCTGGTCGAACAGCAGCAGACCGTATTTCGCCTCTGCCGCTGCGTGGTCCTGCATCGCCGCCTTGCGAAACCATTCCGTAGCGGCTGCCCGGTCCGGCTTCACGCCGCGCCCGAGCACATACGCCTGCGCCAGATTGAACTGCGCGTCGGCATCGCCGGCAGCGGCGGCAGGCCGCCAGGATTCGACCGCGCGACCATAATCGCCGCGACCCCACGCATCGACCCCGTCCCGGACGTCCGCTCTCGCCGGGCAGACCATCGGAAACAGCAGCACGAGCGCGACCGTGGCGCGTAACGCCGTCCTGCATGCCGACCGCGGCGTCCTGGTTCTGCTTCGCAAGCTCATGCAACTCCCCTACGCGCGGCATGGCAAACAAATCGTTATCCACCCTCGGCTAAAAGTACGACGCCGACCTTCGGAATTAACCGATTGTTGAAGCCTCGGGTGCCACTTCACTTTCTCGAACAGGCAGGAGTGAAAGGGGCTCATGCGCGTCCTAGCGATGGCATCTCAAAAAGGCGGATCCGGCAAGACCACCTTGTCCGGGCATCTCGCTGTTCAGGCCCAGCTTGCAGGCGCAGGCCCGGTCGTCCTGATCGACATCGATCCGCAGGGATCGCTGTCGGATTGGTGGAACGAGCGGACCAGCGAGTACCCGGCTTTTGCGCAGACCACGGTCGCGCGGCTTGCCGCGGACCTGGAAACGCTGCGTCAGCAGGGGTTCCGGCTCGCCATGATCGATACGCCGCCTGCCATTACGATGGCGATCCAGAGTGTGATCGCGGTGGCCGAGCTGATCGTCATTCCGACGCGCCCCAGCCCGCACGATCTGCGTGCGGTCGGGGCAACGGTCGATCTGTGCGAACGCGCCGGCAAGCCGCTGCTGTTCGTCGTGAATGGTGCGACCCCCAAGGCGCGGATCACGGCCGAAGCCGCGGTCGCCTTGTCGCAACACGGAACGGTCGCGCCGATCACGATCCACCATCGCACCGATTTCGCCGCCTCGATGATTGACGGGCGCACGGTGATGGAAGTGGATGCGAAAAGCCGGTCCGCGCAGGAGGTCCGTGATCTCTGGACCTATATCTCTGATCGGCTCGAAAAGAACTTCCGTCGGACGGTGTTCGCCGTGCCGACGGGCGTGAACGCCTATGCCGCCCAGCGCCCCGCAGCGGGCGGGTTCGGTCGACGGGTGGTGAGCTGACATGAATGCGTTTGGCCAATCCAAACCGCTCGCCTCGCTGTCGTCGACGCTGTTGGCGCGCAAGGGTCAGGCAAAGCCGGCGATGCGCCCGCAGGGTTTTGGCGGCTTCGGCGCGATGGCGGGGGGGCAGGACGATCTCGGCTGGAATGACATGGGGGGCACCGAAGCGCCGCCCGCGCCAAATCCGCCAGCACCTGCGCCATCCATACCGCCGGTGCTCGCGCAGCGCGAGGTCCTCCGCGAAGACGTCGCGGCGGCGATAATCCCGTCGCCAGCCGCGCCGCGCACGATCACGATGAAGCCCGTCTCGGTCGCCACCGCCACGCGAATCGGTCGGGAGACGCATCAGAAACACAGCGCGAAGGCCGAGGGGGCAAAGCGCTCCGGCCCGAAAACCGGGGCGGCCGGGCAGGCCCGCACCGCGTTTACGCTCCGGCTGGACCAGGATCGCCATTTGCGCCTGCGGCTTGCCAGTGCGCTCCAGAATGCCTCGGCGCAATTGCTGGTAACGGCCGCGCTCGACCAATTCCTGCAAACCCTGCCCGAAGTCGATGCGCTGGTCAGCCAGCTGCCGACCTCGGCCAAGCGCTAGAGACGCCATGACCGTTCGGTCCGCCTTATCCGTCGGCCCTGTCACGCTGGGTCTGTCCGTGCTGTTGCTGAGCGGCGTAGCCGCGACCGTGACGTCTTCGATTGCCGGGGCGAGTGCTCGCGATCAATCGAAGGCCGAACGGCACGCTCGCCGGGAAATCGCTAAGGCCCGCACGGCGCTGTCGCGGAAGAACGTCACCGCGGCGATCGCGCACGCGGAGATGGCAGTGGCCGATCAGCCGGACGCCGTCGAGTATCGGCTGACGTTGGGGCAGAGCTATCTCAAGGCAGGGCGTTTCGTTTCGGCGCGGGATGCCTTTGCGGACGCGCTCGCACTGGAACCAACGAACGGGAAGGCAGCGCTGCACCTGGCCCTGATGCAGATCGGAACCGGCGACTGGGCAGGCGCGCGAACCACGCTGGACGCCCATGCGAGCGTAATCCCGATCAGCGACCGGGGGCTCGCCATGGCACTGGCGGGGGATCCGGTGGCGGCGGTCGAGCTGCTCGGCCCGGCGGCACGGTCCCCCGACGCAGATGCCAAGGTCCGCCAGAACCTCGCGTTGAGCCTCGCCCTCGCGGGACGCTGGCGCGAGGCGCAGAGTGTCGTTGCGATCGATCTCGCTCCCACCGACGTCCCGCGCCGATTGCTCGAATGGTCGACGTTTTCGCGTCCGACGTCTGCATCGGACCAGATTTCCAGCCTGCTCGGGGTCATTCCGGTCGTGGACTCGGGTCAACCGCAGCGCCTGGCCCTCAATCGCAGCGGGATTGCGCCGGCCATGGCGGCCACGGCGGTTGACGCGACGGCGGTCGACGCGCGCGTGGCGGCTCCGACCGCGGTTGTCCCGTCCGTGGCGACGAACGATGGCGCAGTCGGTCCCGCGATCGCAGGCGTGGTCTTCGCGCCGCAGCGTGAAGTGGTGCAGGCCTTGCCCGCGCCTCTGCTCGCCGCCGCGAAGCCGCGGCGCGACATGGCGCGCATGGAGGCCAGCCGGCAGGGGCCGCCCGCGATGCCGGCGCGCGCCGCCGTGCGGGGGAATTTCTATGTGCAGCTCGGCGCCTACGATACGGCCGCGGTTGCGCATGATGCCTGGATGCGGGCCGCGCATCGGTTCGCGGCGCTGTCTGGCCATGTCCCGCAAGGGATGGGGGTCACCGCCGGCGGCGCGACCTTCTACCGGCTTTCGGTCGGCGGGCTTGCGCGCGAGGACGCGGTCTCGCTGTGCCGTGGGTATCGCGCGCGCGGTGGCGCCTGTTTCGTTCGGGCGAGCGCTGGCGATCAGATCGCGCAATGGGCGCGCGGCCGGGAACTCGCCGCGCGCTGAGCGTCAGAACAGTTCGCCCTGCGGCCCGGCAGGCGCGCGGAAGAGATCGGTGCGCAAGACGATCCGCTTTTGATCGAGGCCATACTTCCGACAGGCGATCGCGAATCGCGTCTGCAGCAAGGCGGACCACGGCCCGCTGCCGCGCATCCGGGTGAAGAAGCCGGGGTCGTTCTCGCGCCCGTCGCGCAGCGAGGCGATCGTCGCCATCACCTTGCCGGCGCGATCCGGGAAGTGTGCGTCAAGCCAGGCCTTGAACAGCGGCGCGACCTCCCACGGCAGGCGCACCGGGATGAAGAACGCCGCGCTGGCGCCGGCAGCGGCGGCGGCTTCGAGCAGATGCTCCAGTTCATGGTCGGTAATCGCCGGGATCACCGGGGCGATCGAGACGTAGGTCGGCACGCCGGCTTCACTGAGCGCGCGGATCGCGGCGAGCCGGCGGTGCGGAGCAGGCGCGCGGGGTTCCAGGGTCATGGCGATCCGGGGATCGAGCGACGTCAGCGACACCGCAACCGATACGAGCTGCCGGGCGGCCATCGCCGAAAGACGGTGAAGGTCGCTTACGACGCGGTCGGACTTGGTCGTGATCGTCACGGGATGGTTGGTCTCGTCGAGCACCGCAAGGCAGGCGCGGGTGATCCGCCAGTCCGATTCGATCGGCTGATAGGGATCGGTATTGGTGCCGAAGGCGATGGGTGCTGCCTGATAACCCTTTTTCATCAATTCCTTACGCAGCAAATCCGCTGCGTCGGGCTTGGCGAACAGGCGGCTTTCGAAATCCAGGCCGGGGGACAGGTCGTGATAGGCATGGCTCGGGCGCGCGAAACAGTAGATGCAGCCATGTTCGCAGCCGCGGTACGGGTTGACCGAACGGTCGAACCCAAGGTCGGGGGATTGATTGCGCGTCAAGATCGTCCGTGCCCGCTCGACCGTGACGCTCGTCCGCAGCGGCGGCGGGGCGCCGTCCTGCTCGGTCCGGGCGTCCAGCCAGTCGCCGTCGGCTTCCCGGACGGCAAGACCGAAACGCGCGCTCTCCGGATTATGGGTCGCGCCGCGGCGGGGGCGATGGGCTGGCATACCACGACCGTACCACGTGCATCGAACAAAGCAAGAACGATTGGCCGATGCCAGACTGCCGGAATTCTTAAATTTCGCAGGAACGCCCACGTATGAAAACATTATTTCAAAAAACGACGTTTTAGTGTCGACGAGTTGCGCCCGGAATGCGATGAGCCGCGTTACTAACATGAATTAACAACCTAGGCGCGTATCATGCCCATTCGTCCAACAGTGCGTTTCTCCAGGCGCGGTCCCCCAGGCTATTCGCTGATCCGCAAATTGGGGTCCAGCCAACATCCCGACCCGTCCGTCCGCTATGACAACGGTCACATTCCGCTCAGGGCGATTCGCGCGATGGTGCTGACGTGTACCGTCTCGCTGCTGACCTGGGTTGGGGTGGCGATCGTCTACTTCGCGATGCGCTGAGGCGCCGGTCAGGCGGGGAGGGCGAGCGCCGTACCGCCCTTGAACAGGCGCCTGACCTTGCCTTCGACCGGCAGTCCGTCGAATGGGGTGTTGCCGGCCTTGGCCTGCAACCGGTCGCCCGCGACCTGCCAGGGCGCCCGGGGATCGCACAGCAACAGATCCGCGGGCGCGCCCACCGTCAGGGTTCCCGTCGCGACGCCAAGGACCTTAGCCGGGTTGGCCGCCAGCAACGCAAACAGCCGGTCGAGCGTGATGACCTCGTCGCGCACGAAGCCAAGGCCGAGCGCGAGCAGGGTTTCCGCACCCGCCATGCCCGCTGCGGAATCGCCGAACGGCAGGCGCTTTTCCTCCGGTCCATGCGGATCGTGCGCCGAACACAGCACGTCGATCGTCCCGTCGCCCAGCGCCACCAGCGCCGCGCGCCGGTCGTCCTCCTGCCGCAGCGGCGGGGAGATGTGGGCGAACGTGCGGAAATCGCTCATCGCAATGTCCGACAGCAACAGATGCGCCGGCGTAATTCCGCAGGTCACCCGGACGCCGCGCCGCTTGGCTGCGCGCACCAGATCGAATCCGGCCGCGGTCGTGACGGTGCGCAGGTGCACGGCCGCCCCGGTCTCCTCCGCGAGCATCAGGTCGCGTGCAATCGCCAGCGCCTCGGCGACCGCAGGGGCCGATGCCAGGCCCATCCGGGTCGCGGTCTCGCCCGCGGTCGCGACCGCGCCTGCCGTGACGCCGCCGTCCTCGGCATGCGCGATCACCACCAGGCCAAGATCGTTGGCATAGGCCAGAACCTTGCGCATCACGCCCGAGTCCGCGATCCAGCCCGCGCCCGTACCCACCGCGCGCGCGCCCGCATCGCGGTTGATCGCCATTTCGGCGAGATCGTGCCCGGCCAGCCCGCGTGTCGCGGCGGCGATCGGGTGGATCCACAGCCCGGGTCGCCCGATCAGCGCCGCGCGCTGGACTACGCCCGGATCATCGAGGACCGGCGACTGGTCCGGCATCAGGCCGACGCGGACGATGCCGCCCGCATGAAAGGCCGGGACGTCGATCGCAAAGACACCCAGGTCGACGATCGCGGGCGCCAGCACCAGTCCGGCGCAATCGATCGTCTCCGCACCCGCCGGCACGTCGATCAGCCCGGTTGCCGCGATCGTGTCGTCGACGATCAGCAGGCCGCCGCGCGACACGCCCGCCATGGGGCAGGCGAGGGTCGCATCGAGAAGCGCGATCGTGCGGCTCATGCCCAGCCCGCCACGCCGCGCGAACGCCGCGTCAGCACGTCGAGGCAGGCCATGCGGACCGCGACCCCCATCTCGACCTGCTCGGTGATCGCCGAACGCGCGTGATCCGCCACGACCGAGTCGATCTCGACTCCCCGGTTCATCGGGCCGGGGTGCATGACCAGCGTGTCGGGCTTGGCGAGCGCCAGGCGCCGTTCGGTCAGGCCATAGCGCAGGTGATATTCGCGGTTGGAGGGGACGAACCCGCCGTTCATCCGCTCGTTCTGGAGCCGCAGCATCATCACCACGTCCGCACCGTCGAGCGCTTCGTCGAAATCGGTAAAGGCCGTGACCCCCATGCGCTCGATCGCGGCGGGCATCAGCGTCGTTGGCGCACAGACGCGGACTTCGGCGGCCAGCGCGGTGAGCGACAGGATGTTGGACCGCGCGACCCGGCTGTGGAGCAGGTCGCCGCAGATCACCACGCGCTGGCCCGCGATCGTCCCGCGCCGCCGTCGGATCGTCAGCGCATCCAGCAACGCCTGGGTCGGGTGTTCGTGCTGGCCGTCACCGGCATTCAGCACCGGGCAATCGACCTTGCCCGCGATCAGCCGCACCGCGCCCGACGACATGTGGCGGATGACGATCATGTCCGCGCGCATCGCGTTGAGCGTCATCGCGGTGTCGATCAGCGTCTCGCCCTTCTTCACGCTCGACTGCGCCGCGTGCATGTTGACGACGTCCGCGCCGAGCCGCTTTCCCGCGATCTCGAACGACAACAGGGTGCGCGTGCTGTTCTCGAAGAAGGCGTTGATCAGCGTGAGCCCGCCGAGCCTCTTGTCGCTGATCGCGCGCGTGCGATTGGCGGCGACCCAGCCGTCGGCTTCGTCGAGCAGGAACAGGATCTCATGGGGCTGCAATCCCTCGATTCCGGTGAGGTGCCGGTGCGGAAACACGGCGCGGCCCGGGATGAGCGAGGCGGGGCGGTGATCGGAGCGTTGCATCGAGGGTGTCGGGTAGCGGTGCGGGGGCGTGGTGGCAAGACGGGATGGGGGCTGTCATCGGCGGTGTCGCGCACGCCGGCGCGCGGCGATGGCCTGACCCGCGCTTACCGGGGCACGCGTGTATCGGCGGCGGGGTTGGACGGCGCCAGCGGAGCACGGCGGTGGGGGCTTCGCGCCTGTGTCAGATCGTGTCTGTCCGCAATATATGGTAAAGAAGTCCTCGCCGCTGGATGTATTCGCGGTCTTTTTGAGGAGAACGTCATGCATATCAAAGATATCGCAGCCGGATTGCTTGCCTCCACGATTCTTCTTGCAACACCGGCACTGGCGGCGTCGGTGGTCGACCCGACCGGGAACTTTCTGCCGACCTATACGGCAGGGCCACGGCTCGCTGATCTCGACGTCACGGGATTTTCTGTCAATTACAACAGTGTACTTCAATTCTTCACGCTAGGCGCGACGTTCGCGGGGGATATCAACCCGCAGACCCCGGGCCTGTACGTCTTTGGCGTGAATACCGGGACGGGCACCGCGCGGCCTTTCGCCGCGATCGGCGAACCGAACGTTATTTTCAATCAGGCCATCGTTATCCAGAAGGACGGGACGGGGGTAATCGGCACGAACGTGCTCGATCCGGCAAACATCTCGATCGCCGGGAACATCCTGACCGCGAGGATCTCGCTCTCGCTGTTGCCGAGCACGGGCTTTTCCCCGACTCAATACGGCTTCAATCTGTGGCCGCGGATCGGGTTGGGCAACAATAACCAGATCACGGACTTCGCGCCGGAAAACGCGACCCTGTCGGTCGCCGCCGTCCCCGAGCCGGCCACCTGGTCGCTGATGCTCGTCGGCTTCCTGGGCGTTGGTCTGGCGGCGCGGCAGGGTCGACGCCGGACGGTCCTCGCGGCGGCTCGGCGCGTCTAGAATGGGCGGTCAGATCGTCGCTCTGGAGATCACACCGCCACCAGCGCATCAATCGCGCCTTGCAGGATGTAGGCCGCCGCCATCTTGTCGACCAGTTCGGCACGCTTGGCGCGGCTTGCGTCCTGTTCGATCAGCGTGCGCGTCACCGCCACGGTCGACCAGCGTTCGTCCTGCAGGAAGATCGGCAGCGCGAGATCGGCGAGGTTGCGCGCGAACGCGCGGCTCGACTGGCTGCGCGGGCTTTCGCTGCCGTCGGTCAGGTTGAGCGGCAGCCCGATCACGATGCCCTTCACCTGCTGCGCCGCGATCATCGCGGCGAGGGCAAGCTTGTCCTTCTGGAACTTGGTCCGGCGTATCAGCACGGCGGGCGAGGCGAAGCTCCATCGGGCGTCGCACAGCGCGGTGCCGATCGTCTTGGTGCCCACGTCGAGGCCGATCAGCCGCCCCCCCACGGGGAGCGCGGCACGGAATTCGAGGCGGTCGGTCGTGATCATCGGCGGTCTGTTTACACAGGCTGGCGGTGATGCCCAGCCGCGGCGGCGCGATCACGGACAAACCCCGCCAGCCGCCGTGCCGCGTCGACGCGGACGTTCGCCCAGAACAGGCTGTAGTCATAGACGTGATAATTGTTGCCGGGCAGGACATAGCCGCCGAGCGCGGGCGGGTTGCCGATCAGCAGCAACCCGCGCGAATCGCAGCGCGCGGCGACTCGCTTCGGCTCGATCGTCGCGGTCGTCAGGTCGGAGGACGGGAACAGCGTGCCCAGATTGGCGTCGGCGGGGGCGATCGCATCGGGCATGCCGGTCAGCGGGTTGGTGCAGATCATCGGCGTGCCGCGTCGCGCGATCCCGTCGACCGTCCGGCTGGCATTGTACGTGTCGAGCACGAGCGACGGGTCGGCGGGCTCGGCGAAACTTTGCCAGGACAGGATGCAGCCGGCCTGGTCGGCGGTGCGGCATTCCGGCAGGCCGAGCTTGGGGAGGTCCGCGGTGCGCGAGACCGGCCAGCCGACGACATAGGCGGCGACGATCCGTCGCGCGACCGGCGTGCCCGCGATCTTCTCGCGCAGCAGACGGATCAGGTGCAGCGATCCCTGGCTATGCCCGGCAAGGATGATCGGTCGGTCCCCCGCCTGCGCCAGGAATGCGTCGAACGCGGCGGCGACATCGCCGTACGCCAGGTCGAGCGCCTTGGTGGCATTGGCCTGGGTGGTGAGAAACGCGCCGAACGTCGCCTGGCGATAGCGCGGTGCCCATACCGCGCCCACTGCGTTGAATGCGCTTGCCTGGCCGCGCAGGAACAGTTCCGCGCGCGCATTGGCCTCTGCATTGTCGAGCGGTGCATTCCAGCGCGAGCGGTCGAGGAACGACGTCGGATGGATGAAGAACACCGCCGCCTCGGGATTGGCACCCGGCGTGTAGCCCGCCGGGGTCCAGCGCGCCGGGTTGCCGGGCTTGTCGGGGCGCGCGAGCCACAGGCGGGCGTCGCGATAGCTGGCGGCCGGCTCGGCCGGCTGCGCCTCGAACCGGGCGCTCGGCACCATCGCCATGCGGAGCATCTCGGCGCCCCAGAAGCGGTACGCAAACGCTCCGGCAATCGCTAACACGATAAGGGCAACCACGACATACAGGAACTTCCGTGCCACTGACGACTCCATTGTGCAGTGCAGCATAAACCGCGCGCCGTGCAATTGCGCATTGGGTGGCCCGGGACCGCGCGCGTTGCAATCGTCTTGATCCGGCAGGTTGATCTGGGGGGCGGAACGCGCGCATAGCTTGCATGGCCGCGGGGTGCGATGCTAGCCGCCGCGGATACCGACCTTCAAGACAGACCAAGGGGCCGCATGGCAGTCGACATTCCCACCGTGAAGAAGATCGCCAGCCTCGCGCGGATCGCGATCACCGAGGCGGAAGCCGCGCGGATCGCACCCGAGCTCGACAACATCATGGGCTGGATCGAACAATTGGGCGAGGTCGACACGACCGGGGTCGCGCCGATGACCGCGGTCACCCCCAACCACCTGCGGCTGCGCGCCGACGTGGTGAATGCCGATCCGCTGACGGGGGGCGGGATCCGCGATGCCGTGCTGGCGAACGCGCCGCAGGCGGAGCACGGGTTCTTCACCGTGCCAAAGGTGATCGAGTGAGCCGCCGCCGCACTGCACCGGCGCAGGCCGTGGCCGCCATGTTTCTTGCGCGCAGCGTGTTTCACGACGTAACCGCCCCGGTCTTCGGGGTGACGGGAATTTCTGCATGACCGACCTTACCGATCTCGGTGTCGCCGCCATCCGTGATGGGGTCCGCGCCGGTACCTTCAGCGCGCGCGAAGTGGCGGAGGGCTTCATCGCCAACGTCGCCGCCGCCAAGGTGCTCAACGCCTTCCTCGTCGAAACCCCCGAGCATGCGCTCGCCGCCGCGGATGCCGCCGATGCCGCCCGCGCGGCGGGCGAGGCGCCCAAGCCGCTTGCCGGCGTGCCGATCGGGATGAAGGATCTGTTCTGCACCAAGGGCGTACCCGCGACCGCGGCGAGCCATATCCTCGAAGGCTTCACCCCGCCGTACGAATCGACCGTCTCGGGCAATCTGTGGAACGCCGGCGCGGGGATGCTCGGCAAGCTCAACATGGACCAGTTCGCGATGGGTTCGTCGAACGAGACGTCCGCGTTCGGCAACGTCATCTCGCCGTGGCGGCGCAGCGATGGCGGGAACGCCGCGCTCGCGCCGGGCGGTTCGTCGGGCGGGTCGTCCGCGGCGATCGCGGCGCGGCTGTGCCCGGCGGCGACCGGCACCGACACCGGCGGCTCGATCCGCCAGCCCGCCGCTTTCACCGGCATCGCCGGGATCAAGCCGACCTATGGCCGCTGCTCGCGCTGGGGAACGATCGCCTTCGCCTCGTCGCTCGACCAGGCCGGGCCGATGGCGCGCGACGTCCGCGACTGTGCGATCCTGCTCGAGGCGATGAGCGGGTTCGATGCCAAGGACGCGACCTCGCTCGATCTGCCCGTTCCCGCATGGGAAGCCGGATTGTCCAGCGATCTTAAAGGCAAGCGGGTCGGTATTCCGAAGGAATATCGGGTCGACACGATGCCCCCCGAAATCGAGACGCTGTGGCAGCAGGGGATCGACTGGCTGAAGGACGCCGGTGCGGAGATCGTCGAGGTCTCGCTTCCGCATACCAAATATGCGCTGCCGGCCTATTACATCATCGCCCCCGCCGAAGCCTCGTCCAACCTCGCGCGCTATGATGGCGTGCGTTACGGCCTGCGCGACCTGCCCGAGGGGGCGAACCTGCAGGACATGTACGCCGCGACCCGCGCCGATGGCTTCGGCGACGAGGTGAAGCGCCGTATCATGATGGGGACCTATGTCCTGTCGGCCGGCTTTTACGACGCCTACTTCACCCAGGCTTCGAAGATCCGCACGCTGATCGCGCGCGACTTCGAACAGGCCTGGACCCAGTGCGACCTGCTGTTGACGCCGACGGCGCCAAGCGCGGCGTTCGCGCTCGGCGAAAAGAGTGCCGACCCGCTCGCCATGTACCTCAACGACGTGTTTACCGTGCCGTCGTCGCTGGCGGGACTGCCGGCGATGAGCGTGCCCGGCGGGCTTGACGGGCAGGGCCTGCCGCTCGGGCTGCAGATCATCGGCAAGCCGTTCGACGAACAGGGCGTGCTGAATGCGGGGCTTGCGCTCGAGCAACGCGCCGGCTTCGTCGCGCGGGCCGAACGCTGGTGGTGATGGCGTGATCGACGTGCCGACACCTACGCCGTTCGCGACGCGGGTGTCGGCAGCGGAGCCGGACTGGACCCGCGAGCATCGCGCACGGGGCGAGTGGTCGCCTGGCAAGTCGCTGCTCGCGAGCATCCGCAGCTACCAGCACTGGCGCACGCGCCGTGGCCTGGTCGCGCATATGGCGCGCAAGATCGCCGTGTTGCGCCATCGCTGGTGGAGTGCGGTCAGCGGGGCCGACATCCCGTTGACCAGCCGGATCGGCGGGGGGCTGCTGCTGCCCCATCCCAACGGGATCGTCGTGCATCCCGACGCAGATATTGGTCCTAACTGTCTGTTGTTTCAGCAAGTGACGATTGGGCACGCGGGGACTGGCGTGCCGTCCATCGGTGGCCATGTCGATATTGGCGCGGGCGCCAAGATCCTAGGGCCTATCACGATCGGCGCGCATTGCCGCGTCGGCGCGAACAGCGTCGTGCTGCAGGACGTCCCGCCGGACTCGACCGTCGTCGGCATTCCGGGGAAAATCCTCAACCGGTAACCCCGGGGCGACATGGTCCGTGATTTTCCAAATGCAGAACGATACACTGCGTGCTAGCCACCGCGCATGAGCGAACATCAGACCTATGTGATTCACGGCGAAACCGGAGCGTGGGAGGTCGTCGTCGGCCTCGAGGTCCATGCGCAGGTGACCTCCAACGCGAAGCTATTCTCGGGCGCGGCGACCGCGTTCGGGGCGGAGCCCAACAGCCAGGTGTCGCTGGTCGACGCCGCGATGCCGGGGATGCTTCCGGTGCCCAACCGCGAGTGCATCCGCCAGGCTGTCCGCACCGGCATGGCGATCGACGCGCAGATCAACCGCTGGTCGCGGTTCGACCGCAAGAACTATTTCTACGCCGATCTGCCGCAGGGCTATCAGATCAGCCAGCTCTTCCATCCGCTGGTGGGCGAGGGCGCGATCGACATCAGTCTCGACGACAAGAACCCCGACCAGAGCGGCAAGCGCATTGGCGTCGAGCGGATCCATGTCGAGCAGGACGCGGGCAAGCTGATGCACGACCAGCATCCGACGCGCTCCTATGTCGATCTCAATCGCTCGGGCGTCGCGCTGATGGAGATCGTGTCCAAGCCCGACATGACGTCTCCCGCCGAAGCAGGCGCTTACCTCCGCAAGTTGCGCTCGATCCTGCGCTATGTCGGGTCATGCGACGGCAATATGGAGGAGGGCTCGATGCGCGCCGACGTCAACGTCAGCGTGCGCAAGCCGGGCGATCCGCTCGGCACGCGGACCGAGACCAAGAACGTCAATTCGGTCCGCTTTGTGATGGCGGTGGTCGAGCAGGAGGCGCGTCGCCAGGTCGAGGTGCTCGAGGAGGGCGGCCGCATCGTCCAGGAAACGCGGTTGTACGACCCCGACCGGAACGAGACCCGCTCGATGCGGTCGAAGGAAGACGCGCACGATTACCGCTACTTCCCCGATCCCGATCTGTTGCCGCTCGAGTTGGACGACGCCTTCCTGGAGGAATGCCGGGCGTCGCTGCCGGAATTGCCCGACGCCAAGCGCCGGCGCTATGAGGCGCTCGGTGTCTCGCCGTATCAGGCGGCCGTGCTCACTGCCGAGGTCGAGGCGGCGCGCTGGTTCGATGCGTTGCTCGAAACCGGTACCAAGCCGGTCGCGGCGGCGAACTGGACGACGTCCGAGCTGTTCGGCGCGCTCAACCGAACGGGCACCGATTTCACGACCTCGCCGGTCAGCCCGGCGCAGGCCGCCGAGCTGCTCGCGCTGGTCGCGGACGGAACGCTGTCGGGGAGCCTCGCCAAGCAGGTGTTCGAGATCATGCTCGAAACCGGGCAGGGCGCGGGCGCCGTCGTCGAGGAGCGCGGACTCAAGCAGACCAGCGACACCGGCGAGATCGAACGCGTCATTGCCGAAGTGATGGCGGCGAACGCGGACAAGGTCGCCGACTATCGTGGCGGCAAGGACAAGTTGTTCGGCTTCTTCGTGGGCCAGACGATGAAGGCAATGGGTGGCAAGGCCAATCCCGGCGTCGTCAACGACGTGCTCAAGAAGATGTTGGCTTAGCGCAAGGCTGCGTCTGTCGAGCTACCGAATGGGTCTTGGCGGGCCCTTCATCTATACTTGATCAATGGCGCGTTGACAGGAAACCGCGCTTCTAGGAATGTCCGTCTCGGCGACACCGTGCGTCGCCGCAATAAAACGGGGGGCATCATGAAAGCGCGTTATCATGCGGCAGCCATTGCGCTGGCGTTAGGGGGGTGTGCGTCTACGCAAACGGTCTTGAATGGCCCGGTTACCCAGACATTCCATGCACCGCAATCGGTCCGGGAGGTCGCATTCTGTCTGGCCAACAAGAACAACACCGCGGCGTTGGAACAGGAGGACGGCTCGCGGGTCGTCTTGATCAAGAACGGATATGGCGGCGTCTCGCTGGCCTTCTCGGTTTACCCGGAGGCCACCGGTAGCCGCATCGATTACCGCAAGAAGTTCGGTACTGTCGGCGGCATATGGAAGCAGTGCGTCGGGCTGAAGTCGGCGTCTTGAACATAGCGTTGTGAATCAGGGCGTGCCGCTGACCTTGCGGCACGCCCAATACCGTCAATTCACTGCGCGTCGTCGTCCTGGTTCTTGGTCACGCCGCCCGTACCGCCGACGCCGTCGGACATGCCGGTGGACGTGAAATTGTCCGGCTCATCGCCACCTTCGCCGCGCTCGACTGCGTCCTTGCGCGCCTCGACCATCTTCTGGAGATCGCTGCGATCGTCGATGTCTTCCTTGGGATCGTCGAGCGGGCCCTTGTTCGGTTCGTGCGGGGTATCGCTCATGCGAAATCCCCCGAGAGACCGCTGTCGTCGACCGGCTGGCCCGGTGCTACGCCCGGATCGCTCCCCGGCATCGAATCCGGAATGTCGGTGTCGGGCGTCGGGCTCGGCAATTCCGTCGGCATGGGTGTCGGCTGACCGGGTTCGGTCGGTATGCCGCTGGGGTTGCCGGGCATCGGGGGCAGTTCGGTTGGGGGCGTCGTGGCCATCTCAAATCTCCTCTACCCCCTTCTAACGCATGGCTCCGTCCGGGGTTGCTCCGTAATCTCCCGGACTGTTTTTCGGGAGGGTAACGCCGCGACTTGCCCAACCCCGTGCGCCTGCTATAGACGCCCCCCACACCGGCGGTGTCCTATGCGGGCGTGGCGGAACTGGTAGACGCAGCAGGTTTAGGTCCTGCCATCGCAAGATGTGGGGGTTCGAGTCCCTTCGCCCGCACCAGGCCGCCCGTGGCAAACGGGCGGCCGCCAACCGAATTTCCTGTAAAAGGCCAGACCTGAACATGCAGACTGTCGAGACGTTGAACGAGGGCCTGAAGCGCGCCTACACGCTGAAGATCACCGCGAAGGACATCGATTCGCGCGTTGACGCCGAACTGAAGCGCGTTGCGCCGACGGTGAAGATGCCCGGCTTCCGCCCCGGCAAGGTGCCGACCAACCTGGTCCGCAAGATGCACGGCCCGGCGCTGATGCAGGACGCGCTCAACAGCTCGATCCAGCAGGGCATTCAGGAGCTGATCGCCGAGCACAAGCTGCGCCCCGCGCTGCAGCCTTCGGTCAGCCTCGATGACGGCTATGAGCTTGGCCAGGACGCCAGCATCAAGGTCGAGCTCGAAGTGCTTCCCGACGTGCCGACCCCGGCGATCGAGGGCCTCAAGCTCGAGCGGCTGACGGTTCCGGTCGACGAGGCTGCCGTCCAGGCGCAGCTCCAGAAGTTCGCCGACCAGCAGAAGCGCTGGGAAGAAGCCGAGGATCGCGCTGCCGAGACGGGTGACCTCGTCGTGATGGACTTCGTCGGCAAGGTCGACGGCGTCGCGTTCGATGGCGGCACTGGCGAGGACATGTCGGTCGAAATCGGTTCGGGGCGTCTGATCCCGGGCTTCGAGGAGCAGGTCGTCGGCGTGAAGGCTGGCGACGAGCGCCAGATCAACGTCAACTTCCCGGCCGATTACCAGGCCAAGGAACTCGCCGGCAAGGCCGCGACGTTCGACCTGACGATCAAGTCGGTGAAGACCGCTGGCGAGACCAAGATCGACGACGAGCTCGCGACCTCGCTCGGGCTGCAGAGCCTCGAGCAGCTGACCGAGCTACTCAAGGGCCAGATCGAGCAGGAGCTCAACGGGCTCACGCGCACCTACATGAAGCGCAAGCTGCTCGACCAGCTCGCCGAGGGGCATGACTTCGAAGTGCCGCCGTCGATGGTTGAGGCCGAGTTCGGCCAGATCTGGCAGCAGCTCGAGCATGAAGCGACGCATGAGGAAGATCCGGCGGCAGCACTTGCCGAGATGGAGTCCGAGCGCGACGACTATCAGAAGATCGCCGAGCGTCGCGTTCGCCTGGGGCTGTTGCTCAGCGAGATCGGCCAGGCCAATGGCGTCGAAGTCAGCCAGCAGGAAATGAACCGCCTGATCGCGCAGGCAGCCCAGCAGTACGGCCCGGAGGATCGCCAGCGTTTCCTCCAGTACGTTCAGCAGGAGCCGATGGCAGCAGCACAGCTCCGCGCGCCGCTGTATGAGGACAAGGTCGTCGATTACCTGTTCGAAAAGTCCGAGATCAGCGATCGCGAAGTGACGCGCGAGGAGCTCGAGGCAGCGATCGAGAGCGACGAGGGGTTCTCGACCGGCACCCACAGCCACGATCACGACAACCACAAGCCCAAGGCGGCCAAGAAGGTTTCGGCCAAGAAGGCCAAGTCGTCCGAGGGTGATGACGCCGAAGGGGAAGCCGCTCCGGCAACCGACGATGCGGCGGCACCGACCCCCGTCGAGCCGGTGAAGAAGGCTGCGACCAAGAAGGCACCCGCCAAGAAGGCTGAAGAGCCTGCTGGCGACGAGGCCGCTTCGGAAGCACCTGCGCCTGCCAAGAAGGCTCCCGCGAAGAAGAAGGCCGCTGCGGTCAAGGAAGAGCCTGAGGCGTAAGCTTCTGGTTGAAGAGTAAGGGTATTGGCAGGGGCGGTCTTCGGATCGCCCCTGTTGCGTTTGGGGGCTTGGACAGCGCGGGCTTGCAACCGAATTGGGAAGCGCCAGCGTAAGACGCTATGTTCCCCCTGGCTCGGCGCGGGGGTTGCCGTTCTCCCGCGCAGGCGGGAGTCCAGGCGTTGCGAGCACCGTCAGCCGTTGTTCTGCTTGGCTCTGGATTCCCGCCTTCGCGGGAAAACAGCTACGCCGTGGCTTACTTTCGCATCGGGCCTCACCCCGAGTTGGGGCGACGGCAGAACGGGGAAGGCCGTGTCATCCGACCGTCGCCGTCCCTGATCCACTCCACCGCAGTCCAACGGGGGTTGAACTCGTTTCCGGCAACGCCGATGTATGGCGTCTCTTCGGGGCATAAAGGATTTCAAGACTCATCATGCGCAATCCGTTCGACACCGGTGACTTCATGGCCCCCCTCAATGGCGCCGGGATGGCGGTCTCGCCCCAGGGCGGGCTCGTTCCGATCGTCATCGAGCAATCCAATCGCGGCGAGCGCAGCTTCGACATCTACTCGCGGCTGCTGCGCGAACGCATCATCTTCATCACGGGTGGCGTCGAGGATCACATGGCCTCGGTGATCAGCGCCCAGCTGCTGTTCCTGGAGTCGGAGAATCCGAAGAAGGACATCTTCATGTACATCAACTCGCCGGGCGGCGTCGTCACGGCGGGCATGGCGATCCATGACACGATGCAGTACATCCGTCCGCGCGTCGGCACGGTGTGCATGGGGCAGGCCGCATCGATGGGCAGCTTCCTGCTCGCCGCGGGCGAGCCCGGGATGCGCGTCGCGCTGACCAACGCGCGGATCATGATCCACCAGCCGTCGGGCGGGGCGCAGGGCATGGCCAGCGACATTCAGATCCAGGCGAAGGAAATCCAGCGGATCAAGAACCGGATGAATGCGCTGTACGCGCAGTACACCGGCAAGCCGATCGAGGAGATCGAGCGTGCGATGGACCGGGACACGTTCCTCGAGGCACATGAGGCCAAGGAATTCGGTCTGGTCGATCAGGTGTTCGACAAGCGTCCGGCACTCCCCGACGACTCGACCACGCCGCCCGCGCTCACCTCGGCATAATTTCGTAAAGATCGTAAATTCACCGTATATTCAGTGCCGGGCGTCCAAGGTTTAGCCCGGCACACCTATCTCAAGACGATTTTGGTGATTGTCGGACCGCGCGAGGGCGGTCTAGGATGGACTCTCGCATTAGTGCGCCCCAAGGGCTGCCAAGGATGGACTAAATGCCAAAGATGACCGGCGGCGACTCCAAGAGCACGCTTTATTGCTCGTTCTGCGGCAAATCGCAGCACGAAGTCCGCAAGCTGATTGCGGGCCCTACCGTTTTCATCTGCGATGAATGCGTCGAACTGTGCAACGACATCATCCGCGAGGAGACGAAGTCCGCGCTGGTGAGCAAGAAGGACGGCGGCGTGCCCACGCCGCAGGAAATCTGCGACGTGCTCGATGATTACGTGATTGGCCAGAAGCGCGCCAAGCGCGTGCTGTCGGTGGCGGTGCACAACCACTACAAGCGCCTCAACCACGGCCAGAAGGGCGCGGATGTCGAGCTTGCCAAGTCGAACATCCTGCTCGTCGGCCCGACCGGCTGCGGCAAGACGCTGCTCGCGCAGACGCTCGCCCGCATCCTCGACGTGCCGTTCACGATGGCCGATGCGACGACGCTGACCGAAGCCGGTTACGTCGGCGAGGACGTCGAGAACATCATTCTCAAGCTGCTCCAGGCCTCCGACTATAACGTCGAGCGGGCGCAGCGCGGGATCGTCTACATCGACGAGATCGACAAGATCAGCCGCAAGGCCGAAAACCCGTCGATCACGCGCGACGTGTCGGGCGAGGGCGTCCAGCAGGCGCTGCTCAAGCTGATGGAGGGCACCACCGCGAGCGTTCCGCCGCAGGGCGGGCGCAAGCATCCGCAGCAGGAGTTCCTGCAGGTCGACACGACCAACATCCTGTTCATCTGCGGCGGCGCGTTCAGCGGTCTTGAGAAGATCATCGGCGATCGCCTGCAGGGCAAGTCGATCGGCTTCGGGGCGTATGTCGCTTCGCCGGAGGAACGCCGGACCGGCGAGACGCTCAAGGCGGTCGAGCCCGAGGATCTGCTCAAGTTCGGGCTCATCCCCGAGTTCGTCGGCCGTCTGCCCGTGATCGCGACGCTCGAGGATCTCGACGTGCCCGCGCTGGTGACGATCCTGACCGAGCCGAAGAACGCGCTGGTAAAACAGTATCAGAAGTTGTTCGACATGGAGACGGTCAAGCTCGGCTTCACCGACGACGCGCTGGTGCAGGTCGCCAAGAAGGCGATCGATCGCAAGACCGGCGCGCGCGGGCTACGCTCGATCCTCGAGGGCATCTTGCTCGACACGATGTTCGACCTGCCCGGGATGGACGGCGTCGACGAGGTGATGATCGACAAGGACGTGATCGACGGCCGCAAGGAGCCGATCCGCGTCTATGCCAAGAAGGAAAAGGCGGGGGCGGGCGCGGCGTAACGCCAGCCTCCCTTGCAGAACCGAAAGGGGCGTCGAGCGATCGGCGCCCTTTTTGATGAGGGTCGCCGGGCCGTCGCGGGCCCGGAAATTCACCATTCGTTAACCATTGTGGCTTACCCGGCATATACCTGCCTTTCGGCCAAGGTTCGGTTTTGAAACCCGGAGTAGATGGTCATGCGCATCGTCACGATGCTGCTCTTCGCCGCACTGGGGCTCGGCGGCTGCGCCCAGCAAACGCACCTTGCCGTCGCCACGCAACCGGACGTGCCCGACAATTGGCACATGCGCGTCACGCCGACCGACCGGACCGCGATCGACCAGCTTGGCGTCACCTGGACGAAGGCCCGTGCTGCAGTCCCACGCCGCGCGCGCGCTGCGCTTGCGGCGGAAGGGCCGCTGCTCGACCCGACGATCGCGCTGCCCAAGCCCGAGTTGCCGCCAGGCCTTTATTATTGCCGGCTACTGCGGTTCGGAGGTCGCGCGGGCTTTGCGACGTCCAAGCCCGACTTCTGCACGGTCGTCGCCAATGCTGCCGGCGTCGCGTTCAACAAGCAGAGCGGCGCCAGCCAGCCCCGTGGCTGGCTCTTCGCCCACAATGACACGCGCAGCGTGTTCCTGGGTGCGTTCCAGCCGGCGCGGGGCGGGGCGGCCCCTGCCTATGGCGCGAACCCGGCGCTCAGCGTGGCGGGCGTGGTCGAACGCGTGTCCGGGTTTCGCTGGCGCATGGCGATGACGCGCGCCGGGGGCGGGGCGGTGCTCGATGTCTATGAACTGGTGCCGGTGACCCCGAAGGTGCCTGGATCGGTGCCCGCGGTCGCAGGCTAGGCGCGCGCGCGACCAGGCACCCGGCCCCGGTCGGCCTTGCCGATCGCGACGACCGGGGTCAGAAGACCCCGGGCAGGAACCGCTTCACCCGTGCGGCGTAGCGATCATAGGCTCCGCCGAAGGCGGCGCGCAGCACGGTTTCCTCGTGCCGGATCCGCATCGCGGTCCCGACCGCGAAGACCGGCAGCGCGATCACGAGGCTGCCGAGATGCCCGCAGGCAATGGCCAGCGCGAGCAGGATGAGCAGCAACGCGACGTAGATCGGGTTGCGGACGTACGCGAAGGGGCCAGTCTCGACGAGCGTCCCGTCGCCGCGCGTCCGTGCGACCAGCGCCCAGTTGCGCCCCATCGTCCGCGACGCGGAGTCGAACAGGGCGGACGCCGCAACCATCAGCATCAGGACGATCGCACCGCTCAGCAACGCGGGTGCCGACAGCGGATCGCGCGTCACGACGATGGGGCCCACCCCGGCGCAGGCAATCCCGACCCCCTGAACAACGATCCACACGATCGACGCGTTGCGGCGACCGCTATCCGCGACGGACGGTGCGCGTCGTCCCCGCAGGCGCGCAAGCAGGAGCACGCCCACGAATCCGGCCATGCCGAGCGAAAGGGCGGCAAGCCCGGGAAGGCCGACGGGTTCGGGGGCGAATGGCATGGCAATCTCCGGTCGGTGAAGGGTCGGTCAATCCTTGGCGGGCGCGGCCGCCTTCTTGTGCGCCTGCGCGTCGCGCCACGCCTGATACTGCTCGACCGCGATCGAGCGGCGCAGCACGCGCGCGGCGGGATCCACCACGACATGCGCACCGCGTGGGACGGCGATGCTGCCGAGCCCCGCGGTCATCGGCAGGCGGACGATCCGTTGCCCGACCTGAACTTCGACCGGAAGCGGGAACGGGCGTCCGCCCGGCGCGTCCCACCGCAGCGTCAGGCGCGCGGGAGTGCGCGTCTCGATCAGGTCGGGAAGGGCCGCCTGGCGCAGATAGACGTCGAAGAACCAGCCATAGTCCTTTCCCGTCACGCGCTGCACGAATCGCTCATATTCGTCAGTGGTGCCGTAGCGCGGAACGAAATTGCCCGGCCGCGGATCGAGCCGCCCATAGACCGCGAGGCGCGTCACGTCGCGAAACGCACGATCGCCGATCAGCCCGCGCAGCGTGTGGAGCATCCACGCGCCCTTGTAATAGATGTCCTGACCCGGGCCGCCCTTGGCGACCTCATAGACCTGTTCCTCGGTGCGCGGTTTGCCCGAGACGATCGGGCGCAGGTTGGCGATCCGGTTGCGCTGATCGTCCATCATCACCGCATAGCGCGCCGCGCCTTCGCGCCAGCGGCCGTAAAAGGGCTGCATATATTCGGTATAGCCCTCGTGCAGCCAGTAATCGTCCCAATCGGCGGCGGTCAGCTGGTTGCCGAACCATTCGTGGCCGAATTCATGCTGGAACAGCCAGTCGAACCCCTCCGGCGCCTTGGCATAGGCGTTGCCGTAGGCGTTGATCGTCTGGTGCTCCATGCCCTTGTGCGGGGTCTCGACCACGCCGACCTTTTCGTCGCCGAACGGATACGGGCCGACCTGGCTTTCGTAGAAATCGAGCGTCGGCGCGAATTCGGCGAACAGCGCGCGTGCCTGCGCCTCCTCGCCGGGGAGATACCAGTAGAAGAGCGGGATCATGTTGCCGTAGCGGCTCCGGTAGACGCCCGACAGTTCCTCATACGGGCCGACGTTGAGCGCGATGCCATAGGTCGCCGGGCGCTTGATCCGCCAGTTCCACCGGGTCCGCCCATCAGGGAGCGCGTCGGTGCCGAGCAGGACGCCGTTGGAAGGTGCCTTCAACCCCTGTGGCACGGTGATGTGCAGCGTGACCACGCCCGGCTTGCCGGTCGGAAAATCGAGGCAGGGCCAGAACAGGTCGCAGCCGATTCCCTCTGCCGTCGTCGCGAACCAGGTCGCGCCGTCGGGGGTCGTCGACCACACCATCCCCGAATCCCACGGCGCATTGACCGCGACGTGCGGCTGCCCGCCATAGACGATCCGCGCGGTCAGGTGGCGCCCGGTCGGGACGGCGTGGGGCAAGGTGATCCGCAACTGCCCCTGCGGGTTGGTCCAGGAGTCCCGCGGCAAGGCGGTCCCGTCGATCGCGATCGAGTCGACGGGCAGGTTACGGTCGAGATCGACCACCAGCCGGTCGAGCGGCGCACGCGCGGCGAAATCGAGCGTCGCGATCCCGCGCAGCGTCTGGGTCTTGGGCAACACCTCGAACGACAGGTCGGCCGCGGCGAAGGTCAGTTTCGCCTGGTCTGGGTCGATCGGGCCACCGGACTTTTGTGTCTGCGCGGTGATCGGCGGCTCGCCCTTTCTGGGAAGAGTCGCGGCCGTCAATGACACACAAGCGAGCAGGGCCGCAACGCGGGACACGATCATGCTGGGACGAACTCCACCGGAAAAACCACGCGAAAGACCCGGCGAAAAGCTGAGGCTCGCGCGATCATAAGCACAAATTCGGGGGAGCGCACGCGGGCGTTGCGGTGCGCCGGCAAGCACGTCCGAGGCCGGTGTCGACGAGGCCCTGGGCAGGGGGCGGCCGTTAAGGATGAAAGGACGGTGGTGGTTACACCGGGCTCGTCATGGTTAACGGGAAAACTGCGCATCTTGCTGAAAAACAATCACAAATAATCGGCAAAGCCAATTGGCACGATGCGTGCTGAGAGAAGGGTCTCGATCAACCGATCCAGTCGGGACGCGGTATTGTCGATCGAGGGGCGTACACAACAGGGGCATATCATGAAGTTCACCAACATCCTCTCCGGCACGGCAATCGCGATTGCGCTGTCGGTCGCGGCGACTGCGGCTGACGCGGCGACCGTCACGATCGACTTCACGGCGCTGGCATCCGGCACCGCCGTCACCACGCAATATCCCGGCGTTACCTTCTCGCTGGCGGGCGGCCTCGCTTCGGGCGCCCCGACGATTGCCTATTACGGCGCGGGTTTGAGCAATTCGCCGAAAGCGGGCGAGTACCCGACCGCCGACAGCCTGATCGCCACGTTCGCGACACCCGTATCGGACGTCAGCTTCGTCTTCAGCAATCAGGGGTATAACGGCGCGAACAACTATCGCGTTTACTCCCCGAGCGCGGTGCTGCTCGCATCCGGTCCGCTCAACGGTACCTCCTATACGCTGTCGAGTTCGGATATCGGCTCGATCGTGTGGAGCAACGGCGAAGGTACGAGCCGCAGCTGGACACAGGCGCTGTCGAAGCTGTCCTTCACCCCCGGCGCGGTTCCCGAGCCGAGCACCTGGGCGATGATGCTTGCCGGCTTCGGGATGATCGGCTTCGCCGCCCGCCGTCGCGGCGCGGTCAAGACGAGCGTCCGTTTCGCCTGATCCCGGTTGACCGGCGTTCGAAGCCACCGGCCGAAAGGCTGGTGGCTTTGTGCGGTCGGTTGCGCCGCGTCTGGCTGTCGTGTTCCCGCAATCCGTGCGCGAACGGGGTCGCCGCAGCGCATGATGCGGTATACTCGCGCGGTCCCGCGCTTTGCGCCGCTGCGTACAGGATTGACGATGACCGAACCCCAGCCCGTCCTGCATCTTGCCGCGGGCACCTACCGGGGCGGCGGGGGGCGCGGGCT
This sequence comes from Sphingomonas sp. TREG-RG-20F-R18-01, assembly GCF_022662475.1. Taxonomy (GTDB): domain Bacteria; phylum Pseudomonadota; class Alphaproteobacteria; order Sphingomonadales; family Sphingomonadaceae; genus Sphingomonas. The sequence goes on along the minus strand of NZ_JAKNQQ010000001.1, from coordinate 461,582 downwards.
GCAATCGGTCGCCCTGTTCGCGGACGGACGGCTGGTCCCCGGCGCCGCCTTCGATCAGGCGCCCAACAGCGCGTTCAGCATCTATTCCGAGCGGCACGACCTCCATTACGTCGTGGACGAAGACGCGACCGGACGGGTCGGCGTGCTGCGGCACGGGGCGCAAGGCTGGGTGCGGCTCGCATCGCTGGAGATCGGCGGGGCGGCGCCGTGTCACATCGCGCTGGATCGCACCGAGACCCGTCTGGCAGTCGCCAATTACGCGAGCGGCAGCATGTCGCTGGTCCGTCTCGATCCGCAAACCGGTCTTCCCGCCGGCGCGGTGCAGGTGCGCGCCAACGCCGGTTCGGGCCCCGATCCGCGCCGGCAGGAAGCCCCCCATGCGCATTGGGTCGGGTTCAGCCCGGATGGGCGCCGGCTGTACCAGACCGATCTGGGGACGGACGAAGTGCTGTGCTTTGCCATCGACGAAGATGGTGCCGTCGGCGTGCCGCGGACCGCCTATGCCGCCCCGCCGGGGTCGGGGCCACGGCATCTGCTGTTGCATCCGCATCTGCCGCGCCGCGCCTATCTGGCGAACGAGCTGGCCAACACGCTGACCGTGCTGGAATGCGCCGACGACGGGACACTTGCGGCGGTGGCGACGCTGTCGACCCTGCCGCCGGGGTGGCAGGGCGAGTCGATCCTCGCGCATATCGCGCTCAATGCCGCGGGGGACCGGCTGTACGTTTCGAACCGTGGCCATGACAGCGTGGCGGTCTTCGCCCTCGACCGGGACGGGATGCCCACGCTGCTCGACTATGCGCCCACCAACGGCGCATCGCCGCGCTTCTTCCTGTTGCTGGAGGATCATCAGCTGATGGTCGTCGCGCACGAGAAAGCGCAGACGGTGACGACATTGGCGATCGATGCGGACGGGCGGTTGGGATCGACCGGCACATCGCTGCCGATCCCGGGGGTCGGCTATGTGTTGCGGGTGTAGCGGCTGAGGAACCGGTCGTCCCGCGCGGCCCGCCATCTCGTCTAGCGCCGAAAGGGGGCGGCGGGACGATCCGCGCTTCGGCGCGTCTTCAGCGAACCGCGATCAGCGTGGGTGCATCGGCGACGAACCGGTCGAGCACGCCATCGGCGATCTTGATCGGGCCGTCGAACCGTGTCGCGCCCGGGATCGTCTGTATGCCGGCGGCTTCCGCGGCGATCCGCCTGGCATCGGCGAAATACCGCGCGGCAGCGCGATTGCCGTGGTCGGCGGCATCGAGCCCCGCCGCCGTCAGTTGCAGCGCGCGCCCCCAGCGTTGCAGCGCATCCAGCCACGGTCGGGCCTGTTCGGCAAAGGCGGGATCGACCGTTCCCGATCGGATGACGTCGGACGCATCCGCCAGCGCGTCGGCCTGACGCGAGAGGTCCGTGATGGCCGCCCGGCGCGCCGACGCGTCGCCGTTCGCGATCGTATCGCGCACCGCATCCAGCGCCGCCTTCAGGCGCGGCGCTTGCGGCTGCCACGGCTGGCTGCCGAAGGTCGGTGCCATGTGCTGCGTATCGAAGAAGGTCAGCAGCGCGGCTTCCGCCCGGGCATCGCCCCCGGCAAGGGCGCGCGCCGAGAACTGCCACGTCCGCTCCGGGTCGTAGTCCGTGTCGTTCCAGCCGAACGCGACCACGCCCGTCACCGCGACTCGGCTCGGTGCCTCCTGGTTCATCGGGTTGGACAGGATGCCGGTTAGTTCCGCCGACAGCCCGGCCTCGCGCCGCGCATAGGGCGCGAGCAGCAGGCGGCCGGTCGTCTGGGCATAATCGTTGACCGGATAATTGTCCCACAAAAGCGTCTTGCGCCCGAACGCCTTGGTCGCGGTGCGCGCATCGGGGATCGAGATGGCGGGCGGGACGACGTCGGTTCCGGTCCATTGCACGACGACCCGGGGGTCGAGATGCTTGCGCAACGCCGCCTTGTAGGGGGTTTCCTTGGCGTCGTAATATTCGGTCGGCACCATGATCAGCGGATGCGAGGCCGGGTCGGTCGCGACGAGGTTGGCCTGCACCGCATTCAGCAGTTTCGCCTGCGCGACGCCGGCGGCGTCCGCCCCGGACGGCCCGAATGCGGCCTTGTCGCGATCGCAATTCCATTTGGTATATTCGATATCGTCGAGCGCGACGTAGAAGCGGTGGACGCCGATTCCGCGCAGCGCGGCGAACTTGCGCTCGAGCGCCTGCGCATCGGCGGGATCGGAGAAGCAGACCGATGGCCCCGGCGAAACGGCATAGACGAAGTCGACATGGTTGCGGCGCGCGGTCGCCACCAACGTGCCGAGCGACGCGAGGGTCGCGGCGGGATAGGCCTCGCGCCAGCGATCGCGCGCGAACGGGTCGTCCTTCGGACTGTAGACGTAGGTGTTCGCCTTGACGGTCGCGAGGAAGTCGAGATGCTGCGTGCGATCCGCCATCGACCAGGGCTTGCCGTAGAAGCCCTCGATCGTTCCGCGGATCGGCATCGCCGGGTGATCCTGGATCACCAGCGCGGGAAGGGTCGGGCGGCGCACCAACTGGCGCAGGGTCTGGACCGCATGGAACAGTCCGTCCGCGTCATGCCCCGCCAGCGTGATGATCCCGCCGCCATTTCCGGCCGCGCTGGTGATCGTATAGCCCTCGTCATGGCCGTCGAGCACCGTGTTGCTGCGGCCAAGCGCCGCGCGCACGACCGCCGCCTTGCCCGTGCCGAGGATGACATAGGTGCGGTCGAGCCGCGCCGGGACGCGCCTGGCGGTCGCGACCGTTTCCACGCCGGCCGATTCGAGGATCTGTCGAACGGCGGCGATCGTCTCCGGGCCGGTGCCGTCGGCCACGACCAGCCCGACGGACGTGCCGAGCGTGACGGTGCCCGTGCCGAGCGCGATCGACACCGGGGCGGGGAAGATTGCGGGGAGCGTCGCCGGTTCGGCCGAAGCGGCGAAGGGGAGGGCGCAGGTCCATCCGGCGAGGGCCGCCAACAGCGCAGGAACGGTGCGGAACTCGCCGGCACGTCGCATCATCCATGTCCTTCGGTATTATTGTGGTATTACGTTGAGGACTAAGGTGCCGCGCGTGCGGCGGCAACCCCCACGCATGCTTTGCCCCGCGTTGCGCGCAGGATGGACCCAAACTAGGTCCAATTCCTCCGTCCGTGCCGTCGGCCGTCGTGGCCCATGGCGCGGGCATCAGAGCGAGGGTGGACGGAACGGCCCCGGCCGGACGGCAACGACATGGCGTGCCACGCTCGCGCGCCGCTCAAAAACGCGTGACGATTGATGGCGGCGGTATTAGCCCCATATAAAGGAAGAACGCGCTTTGAATGGCGCGACCCGGAGTATCCATGACGCAAGCCTCTGCCTCGCATTCCTATCCCGTCCTGCCGCTGCGGGACATAGTCGTATTCCCGAGCATGATCGTTCCGCTGTTCGTCGGACGGGACAAGTCGGTAGCGGCGCTCGAAGCGGCGATGGCCGGCGACAAGGAAATTTTCCTCGTTGCGCAGCTTGACCCGGCGCAGGACGATCCCGCGCGGGATGATCTGTACGACATCGGCGTCACCGCCACCGTGCTGCAGCTGCTCAAGCTGCCCGATGGAACGGTGCGCGTGCTGGTCGAGGGCAAGCGGCGCGCGTCGCTGTCCGAGCTGACCGAGGTCGAAGGCTTCCTGTCGGCAACGGTCGACATGCTCGAAGCCGACGACGAACCGGAGGAGCCGGTCGTGGCGAACACCGAGGTGTCGGCACTGATGCGCTCGGTCGTCGACCAGTTCGAGAATTATGCCAAGCTCAACCGCAAGCTGCCCGCCGAGACCGCGGTGCAGCTCGGCGAGATCGAGGACGCGAGCAAGCTCGCCGATGCGGTCGCCGCGAACATCCAGGTCAAGGTTTCGGACAAGCAGGCGCTGCTGGTCGAGCGTGACCCGGCGAAGCGGCTCGAGATGGTGTTCGCCTTCATGGAGGGCGAGCTCGGCGTCCTGCAGGTCGAGAAGAAGATCAAGTCGCGGGTCAAGCGCCAGATGGAGAAGACTCAGCGCGAATATTACCTCAACGAGCAGTTGAAGGCGATCCAGCGCGAGCTCGGCAACGAGGGCGAGGAAGGCGAGGGCGACGAGATCGCCGAGCTGACCCAGAAGATCGCGACGCTCAAGCTGTCGAAGGAAGCGCGGACCAAGGCGACGGCGGAGCTCAAGAAGCTCAAGACGATGGCGCCGATGTCGGCGGAAGCCACGGTGGTGCGCAATTACCTCGACGTGCTGCTCGGCCTGCCGTGGGGCAAGAAGTCGAAGATCCGCAAGGACATTTCGGCGGCGCAGGCGGTGCTCGACGAGGACCATTATGCGCTCGAGAAGGTCAAGGACCGGATCATCGAATATCTCGCGGTGCAGGCGCGCACCAACAAGCTGAAGGGGCCGATCCTGTGCCTCGTCGGGCCTCCCGGCGTCGGCAAGACCTCGCTCGGCAAGTCGATCGCCAAGGCGACCGGCCGCGAGTTCATCCGTCAGTCGCTGGGCGGCGTGCGGGACGAAGCCGAGATCCGCGGGCATCGCCGCACCTACATCGGCTCGCTGCCGGGCAAGATCGTCACCAATCTCAAGAAGGCCGGCACCAGCAACCCGCTGTTCCTGCTCGACGAGATCGACAAGCTCGGCCAGGATTTCCGAGGCGATCCGGCATCGGCGCTGCTCGAGGTGCTCGATCCCGAACAGAATGCCAAGTTCCAGGACCACTATCTCGAGATCGACGTCGACCTGTCGGACATCATGTTCGTGACGACGGCCAACTCGCTCAACCTGCCCCAGGCGTTGCTCGACCGCATGGAGATCATCCGGCTGGAGGGCTATACCGAGGACGAGAAGGTCGAGATCGCCGAGCGGCACCTGATCGCCAAGCAGATCGAGGCCCACGGCCTGAAAGCGGGCGAGTTCACGCTGACCACCGAGGGCCTGCGCGCGCTGATCCAATATTACACGCGCGAGGCGGGCGTGCGCACGCTGGAGCGAGAGATCGCCAAGCTCGCGCGCAAGGCATTGCGCCGGATCCTGGAGAACAAGGACACCGCGATCACGATCACGGCGGACAACCTCTCCGACTTCGCGGGCGTGAAGAAGTATCGCCATGGCCTCGGCGAAGAGGAAAACCAGATTGGCGCGGTCACTGGCCTGGCGTGGACCGAGGTCGGCGGCGAGTTGCTGACGATCGAAAGCGTGACGGTACCCGGTCGCGGTGTCGCCAAGATCACGGGCAAGCTCGGCGACGTGATGAAGGAGTCGATCGAAACCGCGTTCAGCTTCATCAAGGCGCGCTCGCCGTCCTACGGGATCAAGCCGAGCGTGTTCGCGCGCAAGGACGTCCACATCCATCTGCCCGAGGGCGCGGTACCCAAGGATGGTCCTTCGGCTGGCATCGGGATCGTCACCGCGATCGTCTCGACGCTGACCGGCGTGCCGGTCCGTCGTGACATCGCGATGACCGGCGAAGTGACCCTGCGTGGCCGGGTGCTGCCGATCGGGGGCCTGAAGGAGAAGCTGCTGGCGGCGCTGCGCGGCGGCATCACCACGGTGCTGATCCCGCAAGAGAATGAAAAGGACTTGGCAGAGATACCTGCCAATATCCTGAATGGTTTGAAGATCATTCCGGTGTCCCACGTCGATGAAGTCTTGCGTTTGGCGTTGACCGGTCCGCTCGAGGCAATCGAATGGAGCGAAGCGGATGATCTCGCGGCGCAGCCTCCGGCCGGGGTTGCAGCGGTTGGCGGCGAAGTGCATCATTGATGCCTTCGCTGTCATGAATGGCCGGTTTGCCATGCCGGCCATCCGCGTTTCTTGCTTTTTGTTTTGACAGCCCCCCCCATACCCGCCTTACTGCGCCACCGGCTTTGTGGCTGGGAATCAATTTTCTTTTTGTAACGGGGGTTTGGTGGCGATGAACAAACAAGAATTGATCGCAACGGTGGCCGACACGTCGGGGCTGACCAAAGGGGATGCAAGCAAGGCCGTCGAAGCCGTGTTCGATGCCGTGTCGGCAGCGCTCAAGGCGGGGGACGAAGTACGGCTGGTCGGGTTCGGGACGTTCTCGGTCAGCAAGCGCAAGGCATCCACCGGTCGCAACCCGCGGACCGGCGAACCGATGACGATCAAGGCTTCATCGCAGCCGAAGTTCAAGGCCGGCAAGGGCCTGAAGGACTCAGTCAACTAAGTTCCCGTCTTTTTCCCGCAGCAACGCTTGCAAAGCGCGCGCCGCCGGGATTAAAGACGCAGCAACGGGGCGGCGTCGAGCCGCCCCCTTCCGTTTTGCCGATCGCGCTGCGCGATGCCGGCAGCGGGCGCGTAGCTCAGTGGTAGAGCACACCCTTCACACGGGTGGGGTCGCAGGTTCAATCCCTGCCGCGCCCACCACTTCCAGGAACCCGCGATACCCATCGGGTGTTGCGGGTTCCTTCGTATCGTGGCGTCGTCGAGCGCAAGAGTCCGGGCCGGACCGGAGCGGTGCCGGGTCAGCGCCAGGGGCGCTCGCGAAACCATTTGGTGATGACATATTTGGTCCCCGCGCGGACCTTCATCCCATGGTGCAGCGTCGCGGGGTTCAGCGTCCCGTCCGCGCGACGGTTGTTCCATGCGAGCAGCTTGCCGGTTTCGGGCTGGACGATCTTGTCGATCGCCTTGAACCGCGTCGCGCCGCCTGCTTCGGGTTCGTTGAGATAGATCATCACGGTCCAGGTGCGGTTGCCGGCGATCCCGCAGTATCGCGGATAGTCCACGCCATCGGGTTCGAAATAGTCGGTATGCGCCTTGAATTCCTGGCCGACGGCATAGCGCTGCCCCTGAATCGGCTCTCCGTAGACGGGGTCGAGCCCGGTCAGCGTGACGATCCGGGCGTTGAGATCGATCGTCAGCGGGTCGAGCGGATCGAGGTCGCCCGTCTCGCTCGTCCGGAAACTTGCGTCGCCATTGGTATCGGACAGGGTCGACGGCCGCCGCGTCGCATCCACCGCGCCGCACAGTGCAGCGCAGGTCGCCGCATCAAGGAAGCCGCGCCGGATGAACAGCGTCAGCTTCGGGCTGGGCACCCGCTGGATGCCGGCCTGGGTTACCAAATGCGCAACCATTGCGTCCGCGGGCATCCCCGATCCGTAGTTGCGCGCATCTGTCATGCGGCGTTCCTGCCAAATTCGTCGGGTGTTTTCCAGCCTGCGTCCATGCCATATGAGGTTCACAGCGATGACGCCGGTCTGTAACACTCGCCGCCTAGCAGGGCCTTGATCGGGGAAGATGTCCGCATGCGGTTGGTTTTGGATGCGCGGGCGCGGGCGATGCTGCGACGCCTTCCCGTTACGACAGTCTATACCGGGCTGGAGCTCGCCTTGATCGCCGTGCTCGCGGTCCAGTCGGCGCGTCTGGTCTATGCGGTGATCACGCCGGTCGGCCCGGTCGGCGTCTGGCGCCCGGAGCAGGGAACCATCCCCGGATCGGCCCAGGCGATCCTGCGCGGGTTCGATCCGTTCTTCCGCACCAGTGGTGGGGACGCGGCAGCACCATCGGCGGTGACGACCTTGCAGCTCACGCTGTACGGCACGCGAATCGACGAGGCGCAGGGCGGTGGATCGGCGATCATCGCCGGGCCCGACGGCGTGCAGCAGAGCATCGGCGTGGGCCAGGAAATCTCCCCGGGCGTGACGCTCAAGTCGGTGGCCTTCGACCATGTCACGATCGAGCGGGGCGGACGATCGGAGGATCTGTTCCTGACCCAGGCCGAGCAGGCCCCGGCCCCCACGATTGCCCCGCCGGGCGCGCCGCTGATGGGGGGCGGCACGGTGCCACAGCGTGGCGCATCTCCGCCACCACCCCCGTCCCCGCAGCCGGGCCCGCAGGGCATCACTGCCGCACAGTTGCGTAGCGACATCGGCTTCATCCCGCGGATCGACGGGGGCAAGGTCAGTGGGCTGACGGTCCGGTCGCAAGGCTCGGGCGCGGCGTTCCGTGCGGCGGGGTTGCGCGACGGCGACATCGTGACGCAAGTCGGCGGCCGTCCGGTCAGCGGGCAGGGCGATATCGATCGGCTCGGCCCGCAGCTTGCCCGTGGCGGCACCATTTCCCTGTCGGTCGAGCGCGGCGGACAGGTCGTTCCCCTTAGCCTTACGATTGCGGGTCAATGAACAGACTGATTCTCCGACCCGTCCTGGCCTCGGCGCTGGCGCTCGCAAGCGCTGGTGCGGCGAGCGCGCAACAGACGATGAACGTGCGCGATGCCGACATTCGCGCGTTCATCGCGGATGCCGCCCGCGTGACCGGGCGCACCTTCATCATCGATGCCCGCGTCCAGGGGAAGGTGACCGTCGTTACGGATCACCCGGTCAGCAAGTCGCAATATTTCGAGATTTTCCTGTCCACGCTGCGCGCCAACGGACTGGTCGCGGTGCCGACCACCAACGGCAGCTTCCGGATCCAGCCGCTCGACAGCGCGGCGTCGCAGCCGAGCCGGGTCGGCTCGCGCGGGGCGGCGAGCAACAGCTTCGTCACCGAGATCGTGCGGCTGCGCTCGGTCGACGCGCAGTCGGCGGTCGATACGGTGCGCGGGCTTGTCTCGCCGCAGGGCACGGTGACGGCGAACCGGGGTGGCAACAGCCTGGTGATCGTCGATTTCGCCGACAACGTGCGGCGCGTACGCGAAGTGTTGCGGCGGATCGATACCAACACCGCGACGACGCGGATCGTCGCGCTCAAGAACGCGGGCGCGCGGGAGATCGCGGCCGCGCTGCAATCGCTGGCGGGGCAGGGCGGGGGCGGCAGCAGCGGGGGCGGCGCCGGCAGCGGCGCGCCCGGGGCGAGCGCGCCCAGCGCCAACGGCACCAGTGTCGTCGCGGTGCAAAGCTCCAACTCGGTCGCGATCAGCGGCGACGCGACCACGGTCGCGCGGCTCGCGGGGGTCGCGGAAGATCTCGACCGGCGCGCCAAGAACGGTACCGAAATCAAGGTGCTGTTCCTCGAGAACGCCGATGCCGAGCAGTTGCTGCCGGTGTTGCAGCAGCTCGTCGGGCAGACGCCGTCGCCGATCACCAACCAGCAGCTGTCGCAGTCGAACTTCGGCAACAACACGCAGACCGGCAGCAACGGCAACAATTCGGTCCAGCGGCAGGCAAATACCCCCGCGGTCCAGCAGGATACGGGCGGGTCGGGCAATACTCCCAGCCAGGCCGCGATCACCGCGCAGGGCGGGCGCACCGCCGCGGTCGTCACGCGCTTCGTCGGTGCGAACGCGATCGTCATCGCTGCCCCGGCCGAGGTGCAACGCCAGCTGTCCGAAGTCGTGCGGCAGCTCGACACGCGGCGCGAGCAGGTGCTGGTCGAGGCGATCGTCGCCGAAGTGTCCGACCAGGTCGCGAGCCAGCTCGGCGCGCAGTTCGCGATCGCCAACCTGAAGGGCGGCGTCTTCGCGGCGTCGAGCTTCCAGAATACCGCGCCGAGCCTCCTGACGATCGCGGGCGCGGTCGCGGCGCGGCAGCTCAACACCACCACCACGACGATCAACGGATCGACCGTCACCACCAGCACCAACAGCACGACCAGCGACACGCTCGCGCAATCCGCGCTGTCCTCGATCCTGGGCGCGAGCGGCGGGTTCGGCGGCTTCACCGGCAAGATCGGCGACACGATCTTCGCGTCGATCATCAATGCGGTGAAGAGCGACACGACGTCGAACCTGTTGCAGGTCCCGCATCTCGTGATGCTTGACAATCAGGAGGCGCACAGCCTGGTCGGGCAGGAAATTCCGATCACCACGGGCAAGGCGCTGTCGACCAATTTCGACAATGCGTTCCAGACGACGCAGCGCGAGAATGTCGGGATCGAGCTGACGGTCCGCCCGCAGGTCAATTCGAGCGGGACGGTCAAGCTCAACCTGCGGCTCGAGGTCAGCTCGATCGCGGGGCCGGTGTCGAGCAGCAACAGCGATCTCATCCTCAACAAGCGCGAGGTCGAGACGGTCCGCACCGTCGACGACGGCGACATCGCGGTGATCAGCGGGTTGCTCGACGACAACGAGCGCCGCACGATCGAGAAGATCCCGCTGCTGGGCGACATCCCGGGGCTGGGCAACCTGTTCCGCTCGAAGGCGAAATCGCGGACCAAGACCAATTTGATGATCTTCATCCGCCCGACGATCCTGCGCACGGCGGAGGACAGCCGTAGGCTGACCGAGCAACGCTATGGGTACCTCCGGCTCCAGCAGGGGTTGCAGGATTCGCAGGCGGAGCCGTCGATCGACCAGCTGGTGCGCGACTATCTGGGGGCGGCCCCGCCGATCCCGAGCGCGCCGGTGCTGGGCAACATCGACGACCCGCGGATCGCGGTGCCGGTGCAGCGGAATACGACGACGATCATTCGCAGGCGGGACAAGTGATGGGTGGCACAGTTCCTCTAAGCCCCTCCCCTTCAGGGGAGGGGTTGGGGGTGGGGGGTGTCTCACCGAGCGTCAGCATTGCTGGACTTCCCCACCCCAACCCCCCCCCTGAAGGGGAGGGGCTTATTATGCCCGACGTAACCATCCCCTACGCCTTCGCACGCCGGTTCGGCGTCGTCCTCGCCCCCGGCACCGACAGCCACTTCGCGGTCGCGATGCGCGAAGGCGCGGACCCCAAGGTGCTGCTCGAACTCCGCCGCCACCTCGCGCGCCCGTTCGACGTCGGCTTCGTCACCCCGACCGAATTCGACCGCCTGCTCTCCGAAGCCTATGCGATGGACGGCCAGGCCGCCGCGATGGCAGCCGGAACGCTCGGCCTCGGCGACGAACTCGACGTGCTCGCGAGCGACCTGCCGACTGCGGACGACCTACTCGACACCGCCGACGATGCGCCCGCGATCCGGTTGATCAACGGCATCATCGCGGATGCCGCACGCAACGGCGTGTCGGACATTCACGTCGAACCCTATGAGACCGGCCTTGTCGTGCGGATGCGGATCGACGGCGTGCTGCGCGAGACGCTCAGAATGCCGCCGCATGTCGCCCCCGTCGTCGTCAGCCGCATCAAGGTGATGGCCCGACTCGACATTGCCGAGCGGCGCGTGCCGCAGGATGGGCGCATCGGTCTGACGCTGGGCGGCAAGCTGCTCGATGTGCGTGTCTCAACGCTGCCGAGCCGCGCGGGTGAGCGGGTCGTGCTGCGTATCCTCGACAAGGAGAATGCCGGGATCACGCTCGACGTGCTCGGGATGACGCCCGCGATCAACCAGTTGCTCAAGGAAGCGATCACCGAGCCGAACGGGATCATCCTCGTCACCGGGCCGACCGGCTCGGGCAAGACGACGACACTCTATGCCTCGATGCGGCTGCTCAACGACGGCAGTCGCAACATCCTGACGGTCGAGGATCCGGTCGAATATGCGATGGACGGCGTCGGGCAGACACAGGTCAACGCCAAGGTCGGGCTGACCTTCGCGGCGGGGCTGCGCGCGATCCTGCGGCAGGATCCCGATGTCGTGATGGTCGGCGAAATCCGCGACCGCGAGACCGCCGAGATCGCGGTGCAAGCGTCGCTGACCGGGCATCTCGTGCTGTCGACGGTCCACACCAACGACGCGGTCGGCGCGATCACGCGGATGCGCGACATGAAGGTCGAGCCGTTCCTGCTCGCCTCCACGCTCCGCGCTGTGATCGCGCAGCGACTGGTGCGGCGCTTGTGCGAGCATTGCCGGCGGCCGGTGCAGGCGACGGGGTCGGTGTCGGCGCTGCTCGGGTTCGATGCGGGGGCGATCGTCTATGAGGCGGTCGGGTGCGAGCAGTGCCAGGGGACGGGGTATAAGGGCCGGATCGGCGTCTATGAGGCGATCCGGATCGACGATACCGTGCGCCGGCTGATCAACGACGGCGGGGATGAATCGATCATCGCGCGCCATGCCTTTTTGCACGCGCCGAATCTGGGGAGTGCGGCGCGCGCGCTGGTGCGCGACGGGATGACCACGCCCGAGGAAGCGGTGCGGATTTCGCGGCGGGATATGGCGGATGCGGAAGCGCCGATGCCCTTGCCGGAGGTGGCGGGTGAATAGCGCCGGGGTGGGGGCTATACAGCCCGTCACCCCGGCGAAGGCCGGGGCCGTCATGGTACTTTGCGATGCGGGTGCTCCGAACGTGGCGGCCCCGGCCTGCGCCGGGGTGACGGTGGGAGGGCGGGGTGCCTGACTTCGATTATCTCGCGATCGACACCAAGGGGCGCGAGGCGCGCGGGCAGGTTGCTGCGCCGTCGATCGAGGATGCGCGCGTATTGCTCGACCGGCGCAAGCTTTACGTGGTCAAGGTCGAACCCGGCTCGGGCCGAGCCGCCGCCGCCGCCGCCCGCGGCAAGCCGCTGTTCTCCGACTTCCGGCTCGGCAGCCGCAAGATGAGCACCAAGCAGCTCACCCTGTTCACGCGCCAGCTCGCGACGCTCAACCGGGTATCGCCGCTCGAACAGTCGCTCCGCACGATCTCGCGCCAGACCGAGCAGGAGCATGTCCGCGCGATCGTCGATTCGGTCCATGCGGGCGTCACCGAGGGCCGCCGCCTCCACGAGGCGATGGCGCGCGAGGGCAAAAGCTTCCCCGCGCTGTACCGCGCGATGGTGTCGGCGGGCGAAACGTCGGGGTCGTTGCCCGTCATCCTCGAACGACTTTCGGTGCTGCTCGAACGCCAAGCCGAGATCAACGGGCAGATCATCACTACGCTCGCCTATCCATCGGTGCTTGCGGTCGTCGCGATGGCGGTGGTCACCGCGCTGATGGTGTTCGTCGTGCCGCAGGTGGTCGAGCAATTCGATACGGTCGGGCAGCAACTCCCGCTGCTGACGCGGATCGTGATGGGCGTCTCGAACTTCATGGTCAGTTACTGGTGGGCGTTGATGCTCGCGATCGTGCTCGGCGGGATCGGGTTCTGGCGCGCGCTCAAGAACCCGGCGGTCAAGCTGCGCTTCGATACGTGGATCCTGCGCGTGCCGCTGATCGGGCGGCTGTTTCGCGATCTGCACGCCGCGCGGATGGCGCGGACGCTCGCGACGATGGTGGCGAGCCGGTTGCCGCTTTTAGAGGGGCTCGCGCTGACCGGGGGCACGATCCGCAATCTGCGGCTGAAGGCGGCATCGGACGAGATCGTCGAGGCGATCCGCGGCGGCGGGAGCCTGTCGGCGGCGATGCGGCGGACGGGGGTGTTTCCGCCGCTGCTGACCTATCTCGCGGCGAGCGGTGAGACTGCTGGGCAGCTCGACGACATGCTCGAGCGCGCGGCGGATTATCTCGAACGCGAATTCGACCGGTTCACGACGACCGCCTTGTCGCTGCTCGAACCGATCATCATCGTCCTGATGGGGGGCGTGGTCGCGACGATCGTGCTATCCATCCTGTTGCCGATCCTGCAGCTCAACACGCTTGCCGGACAATGAGGTTTGTTATGACGGATATGCCTGCCACCCCCGCCCTCAATCGCCGCGTTCGCGCGTCGGAACAAGGGTTTACGCTGATCGAGCTGATGGTCGTGATCGTCATCCTCGGGCTGCTCGCCGCGATCGTGACGTACAATGTCCTGCCGCTGGGCGACAAGGGCAAGATCACCAAGGCAAAGGCCGACATCGCGCAGATCGAGGGCGCGCTCGACCTCTACAAGCTCCAGAACGACGCTTATCCCTCGACCACGGACGGGTTGCAGGCGCTGGTCAGCGCACCCGCCGATGCGGACGCGAGCAAGTATCAGCGGGGCGGCTACATCAAGAAGCTCCCGCTCGATCCGTGGGGCAAGCCGTATCTCTACGCCGCCCCCGGCCAGCATGGCGAGGCGGACGTCTGGACGCTCGGCGCGGACAAGAAGGAAGGCGGCGAAGGCGTCAATGCCGATCTCGGTAGCTGGCAGTAACCGCTTCGGCGGCGCGCAGGGGTTCACCCTGATCGAGCTGATGATCGTGATCACGATCATCGGGCTGGCGAGCGCCGTGGTGGTGCTCGCGCTCCCCGATCCGCGCGGCCGGCTGCGCGACGAGGGGGCGCAATTCGCGGCGCGCGCGCGGGCGGCGCATGATCTGGCGGTTGTCACCGCGCGGCCGGTGAGCGTGTGGGTGTCGGCGGGCGGCTATGGCTTCGACGCGCGGCGTGACGGTGCATGGGTCGCGATGAGCGAGAAGCCGCTGCGCGTGACGCGCTGGAGCAAGGGGACCGAGGCGGTTCCCGCCAGCGGCGGACGCGACCGGATCCTGTTCGATTCGACCGGGAGCGCGGATCGGCCGATGGACGTGGTGCTCCACCGGTCGACGGAGAACCTGACGGTGCGGATCGGCAATGACGGGCGGGTCAAGATCGGTGCGTGACCGCCGCCGCCTCGGGGATCGCGGCTTCACGCTGATCGAGATGATGGTCGCGCTCGCGGTGTTCAGCCTGGCCGCGCTGGCGCTGATCCGGCTCGAAGGGGCGACGATCCGGGGGGCGACGACGCTGGATACCACGCTGACGGCGCAGATCGTCGCGCGCAACGTCGCCTATACCGCGATGACCGATGGCCGCGCGCCGACGATCGGCGCGGCGAGCGGGATCGAGCAGAATGGGGGGCGGGCATGGGCGTGGACCCGGGTGGTGCAGCCGACCGGCGACTCGCGGATCCTGCGGATCGACGTGACGGTGGTGGACCCGAGCGGGCGCAAGGCGGGGCATCTGACGGTGGTGCGCGACGGAGCGACGCGGTCGTGAGGGTTTTTCGTGTGCACGCCGCCGTTGCGCTTCCTCCCACTGCGCTTCCCCGACGAAGGCCGGCGCCCAGGAGCGGGGCGGGCATGGCGGGGGATGCACGCAGTTACCTCGACCTTTCCCACTGGGCCCCGGCCTTCGCGAGACATCTGCGAAAGTCGCCCGATCCCGCTACCGTCACCCCGGCGAAGGCCGGGGCCGTGTGGTTATCCGGGCGCGGCGAGACGGCTGGGTGCGGTATCACCGGTTTTGCCCCCTTACATGGCGGCCCCGGCCTGCGCCGGGGTGACGGGAAGGGGCAACAACGCGACTTTCGCCGAGGTCTTGCCTTCGCCGGGGAGAGAGAAGGGGATCGGGGAGCGCGTACCAGTGCGGAATCCGGCTTCACCCTCATCGAGGTGATGATCTCGCTCCTCATCTTCGGGCTGCTCTCGGCGGCGGGCGTGGCGTTGCTGTCCTTCTCGGTCCGCGCGCAGGGGGCGACCGCGGCGAAGCTCGACGACGTTTCCGCGATGAACCAGCTCGAATCGATCATGACCGCGGATTTCGCGCAGGCGCTCGATCGCCCGGTGCGCGATGAAAACGGCAACGGCACCCCGGCGTTCGTCGGCGGATCGGGCCCGACCGCGGTGCCGATGCTGCGTTTCGTGCGCGGCGGATGGAGCAACCTCGACGGCATGCCGCGCGCGGACGTGCAGAAGGTCGAATATGCGGTGATCGACGGCGCGCTCGCGCGCGTCGCCTATCCGATGCTCGACGGCGCGCAGCCGCTGCCCGCCACGCCGATCGTCCCCCGCGTCAAGCAGGTCGCGCTGCGCTATCGCATCAAAGGCGCGTGGAGCGATCGCTGGACCGGCGCGCCGCAGACGCCGTTGCCCGATGCGGTCGAGCTCCGCATCCTGCGCACCGGCGGGATCGAGACGCGCGAGCTGTTCCTCGTCGGCACGGGCTATGGGAAGCGAGCCGATGCGCGGACCAGCTGAACCCGGCGGCAAGGGGGAACGCGGCGCGGCGCTGCTGACCGTGCTGCTGCTCGTCGCGGTGATCGCGGTGCTGGCGGGGACCGCGCTCGAAAAACTGCGGCTCGCGACCCGGGTCGGCGGGAATGCGGTCGCGCTCGACCAGGCGCGCGCCTATTCGCTCGCGGCGGAGACGCTCGCAGTGGTCAAGGTCACCGACCTGCTGCAGAAAAGCCAGAACCGCGTGACGCTGCAAGGCAATTGGAGCGATACGCCGTTCGCGCTGCCGATCCCGAACGGCAGCGCCACCGCGCGCGTGACCGACGGCGGCAATTGCTTCAACCTCAACAGCCTCGTCGTCCAGACGGCGCCCGGAGCAGGAAATTACGCCGCCTATACGACCGCACGCCTGATCTTCGCGCGGCTGATCCGGCTGGTCGACCCGGGCGCCCGTTCCCCCGATGCGATCGCGGCAGCCGCGAGCGACTGGATCGACAGCGACAACGCCCCGCTCGACGGCGGCGCGGAGGACACGGCTTACGGCGGCGGGCGGCAGGGCTATCGCACCGCCAACACACTGATGAGCGACCCGAGCGAACTGCGCGCGGTCGCGGGCGTGACGCGGACCGATTACGAGAAGCTTCGCCCCTGGCTGTGCACGCTGCCCCGGGCCGAGGTGTCGAAGATCAACGTCAACACACTCCTCCCCGAACAGGCGCCGCTGCTGGCGATGCTGCTCCCCAATACGCTTTCGGTCGAGGGCGCACGGCAGATCCTGCTGCGCCGCCCGCCACAGGGGTTCCCGACCGCGCAGGGCTTCTGGTCGCAGGCGGCGGTAGCGGGTGGTCCGGGCGATGCGATCGGACAGACCGACATCACCACCAAATGGTTCACGCTCAAGGTCGATGTGACGCTGGGCGGGGCCGTTCTCGAACAATCGGGGCTGATCGACGCGTCGGCCCTTCCCGCGCGGCTCGTCTCGCGGCAATGGGGCGAGCGACCATGACCGATACGCTCGTCCTCTTCCTGCCCGCGCATGACCGGCCCTGGCGCTGGCTCCGGATCGCGGGCGATGGGGTGGCGGAGCGCGGCGAGGGCTTTCCCGATCTCGCCGCGGACGACGAGCGCGCGCATGTCGCAGTGGTACCCGCCGATGCGGTGACGTTGCACTGGGCCGACCTCCCCGACCGCTCGGTCGCGCAATCGGTGACCGCGGCGCGCCTGCTCGCGGCCGATGCGAGCGCCGCGCCGGTCGGTGCCCTGCATGTCGCGGTCGGGCGCGAGGGGAATGCGCTCGAACGCCCGATCGGCGTGGTGGCCGCCGGGCAGATGCAGGGCTGGCTCGACACGCTTGCGGCGAACGGGGTCGATCCCGACGCGATGCTGCCCGCGCCGATGCTGCTCCCGCGGCCCGAGACGGGCTATGTCCGCGCTGATCTCGGCGGGGCAGGCGTCGTGCGCGGCGCGACCAGCGGCTTTGCCGACGAGGCGCGGCTGACCGAACTGGTGACTGGCGGCATCGCCCCCGAGGTACTGCCGCGCGACGTGGTCGAGGCGGCGATTTGCGCGGCGGTGGCGGCACCCGCTCTGGACCTTCGGCAGGGCATGTTCGCGCGGCGGACCCGGATTGGGATCGACTGGGCGCTCGTCCGGCGACTCGGGTGGCTGAGCGCGGCGATCCTCGGCGTGACCGTGCTGATCACGCTCGTGCTATTGATCAAATATTCGACCGCGGCGGACGAGCTGGAGCGGCGCAACGACCTGCTCGCGCGTATCGGGCTCGCGCGCGGCGAAGCGGTGAGCGATGCCGACCGCCAGCTCGATGCGCGGCTCGAGCGGCTGCGCGGCGGCGGGCAGGGGTTCACGCGGACCACCGCGGCGGTGTTCGCGGCGGTGCAGGCGACGCCGGGGACCGAGCTGCGCACGCTGGCGTTCGATTCGCTCGGCGCACTACGCGTGACCGTCGGGTTGCAGAACGAGGGCCAGATCCTCGACCTGCGCCGCCGGATCGATGCGGCCGGGTTCGAGGCGTCGACCCAGGGCCAACTCGTGTCCACCGGCGGCCGCCTGTCCGGGGAATTGCTGGTGAAGCCGAAATGACCGAACGCCTGCTCCTCTGGTACCGCGCGCGCACGCAACGCGAGCAACGGCTCGTGCTCGCGGGCGGGGTGATCGCGGTGCTCGCCATCGCATATCTGCTGATCGTCCCGCTCAACGATGCCCTCGAATCGGAGCGTGGACGGCACGCCACCGACGTGATCGCGCTGGGCGATACACAGGTGCGGGTCGATGCGGTCAAGGCGGCGCAGGCCGAGCGAATCGCCCCGCTCGATGGACCGCTCGAAACGCTGATCCGCACCCGCGCGAACGACGCGGGCTTCGCGCTCGCCGCCGTGACGCCGCAGGGCGGGGACCGGGTCGCGATCGCGATCGCGTCCGCGCGGCCGGGGGCGCTGACCGCGTGGGTGGCGGATCTCGAGGCGGCGGGCGTGCTGGTCGAACAGCTCGCCACCACCGACAATGGCGATCGCACCGTGGCGGTCCAGATGACGCTCCGGGCGCGCGGGCAATGACGCGGTTTCGGCTCAGGACCGGCCCGGCCGCGCTGTTCGGCGCCGTGTTCGTGGTTGCGCTGATCGTGCTGTTGCCGTTGCGACTGGTGCTCGGGTGGTTCGATCTCGACTCGACGCGAATCGCCGCGCGGGAAGCGACCGGCAGCGTCTGGTTCGGCAGCGTCCGCGAGGCGCAGGTCGGGTCGATCGCGCTCGGGGATCTCGGCGCATCGCTGTCGCCCTGGCCGCTGGCGCTCGGTCGCGCGCGAATCGGCATTACCGGCCAGCCCGCTGCCGACGCACCCGTGGCGACCCGCACGATTCGTGGCGCTGTGACCGTATCGCGCCACGCAACCGGCATCGACGACATGACCGCGAGCCTGCCGGCCGGCGACATCTTCGCGCCAGTGCCGGTGACGGGGCTCGATCTCGATGCGGTCAGCGTGCGCTTCCGCGACGGCAATTGCGACAAGGCGGAGGGCCGGGTGAAGGCCGTCCTGAGCGGCGATCTCGGCGGCGTCGCGCTGGGGCAGGGGCTTTCGGGCAATGCGCGCTGCGACGCGGGCGCACTGCTGCTCCCGCTGGCGAGCCAGGCGGGGACCGAGCATGTCGACCTGCGCCTGTGGCAGAATGGGCGGTTCGTCGCCGTGCTGCTGGTCCACCCGAGCGATCCGACCGCAGCGCAGAAACTCGAGCTCGCCGGCTTCCGACCCACCACGAAAGGGCATATGCTGACGGTGGACGGTAAATTATGACAAGAGCATTCTTGACGGTGGGGTCCCGCTCCCGCTAGGAGCGCCCACTCTGCGGCGATCGTAGTTCAATTGGTTAGAGCGTCGGCTTGTGATGCCGGATGTTGCGGGTTCAAGTCCCGTCGGTCGCCCCATTCTTTCTAGCAGCCAGGAATTCGCTTTGACCACCGGCTGGGGCTTCCCCGATTTCGACGACCACGAAGGCGTCCATCTCTTCACCGATCCGGCGAGCGGTTTGCGCGCGGTAATCGCGGTCCACTCGACCGCGCTCGGACCGGCAGCGGGCGGAGTCCGGTTCTGGCATTACGCCGACCATGACCGCGCCATCACCGATGCGCTGCGGCTGTCGCGCGGGATGAGCTTCAAGAACGCGATGGCCGACTTGCCGATGGGCGGGGGCAAGGGCGTGGTCCTCGCGGCCAACCCTGGCGACATCATCACCCAGGCTCAGCTCGAGGCGTTCGGGCGCGCGGTCGAGTCGCTCGGCGGGCGCTACGTGACGGCGGAAGACGTCGGCATGTCCGAAGCGAGCATGAAGACGATCGCGACCATGACCAAGCACGTCTCCGGTCTGCCGGTTGCCGCCGGCAGCGCGGGGGGTGATCCGGGGCCATATACCGCGATGGGCGTGTATCTCGGCGTCAAGGCGGCCGCCAAGCGCGGGCTCGGCGCGGACGACATGCGCGGCGTGCACGTCGCGATCCAGGGTGTCGGCAGCGTCGGCGGCGGTCTCGCCCGGTTGCTTGCCAAGGATGGCGCGAAGCTGACGCTCGCCGACGTCAACGCCGACCGCGCGAAGGCGCTGGCGGAGGAGCTCGGTGGCGAGACGGTCGCGGCGGACGCGATCCTGTCGACCAAGGCGGACATCGTCAGCCCGAACGCCTTGGGCGCGATCCTGACGCCGCAGTCGATCGACGCGCTGCAGACCAAGATCATCGCGGGTGGCGCGAACAACCAGCTGGCAACGCACGCCGAGGGCGCGACCCTGCAGGAGCGTGGCATTCTCTACGCCCCGGATTACGTGATCAATGCCGGCGGGATCATCAACGTCGGGCTCGAATATCTCGGGCAGGGCGATCAGGCCGAAGTCGAGAAGCGCATCACGCGGATCCCGGAGCGGCTGGTCGCGATCTGGGACGAAAGTGATCGGTCGGGCGCACCGGCGTCGGATGTCGCGGATGCGATGGCGCGGAAGCTGATCGGGCGCGGGTAACGCACTTTCCTTTTCCTGCTTCCCCGGCGAAGGCCGGGGCCCAGTAGCGAGACGGTAATCTTTCCTGGCGTTGCGCTTCGTTGCAGCGACCTTCGCTCCTGGGCCCCGGCCTTCGCCGGGGAAGGCGTTCAAAAGTTGGGGTTCACTTCAAACACGCGATGATCGCGCGCACCGCGGTCATCGTATCCTCGACATCGCGGACCGCGATCGTGTCCATTCCCGCTGCGCGTACGGCGTCGTCGTTGCCGCCGGGATAGATCGCATCCCCCAGGAACAGCATGTCCTCGGTCGCGATGCGCGAAGCCTGGGCCAGTTTGCGCATCGCATAGGCCTTGTCGATGTCCTTGTGCGTGATGTCGAGCGAGGTCGATCCGCCGATATTGACCGACAGGTCGGGCAAAGCCTTGCGCAGGATCGCCTGCATCGCCTTGCGCTTGGCGAAATCCGGGTCCCACGCCTTCTTGGCATCGAGCGGCGCTTCCTGTCCGAGGCCGGAGAAGGTGATCTGGCTGCCGCGATCCTCGACGCGCGCGCCCCAGATCTTCTCGTCGCCGAAGCCCGCCTCCTGCGTTGCGGTGTCCAGCGCGTTCAGGATATGGTCGCGTTCCTCCGGGGCGAAGATCTCGGCGTAGATCGGGGTCCATGCCTCGCCCTCGAAGCGGTACAGCTTGGTGCCGGTGGTCGGCATGATGAACAGGCGGTCGCGCTTCGTGCCCTGGGGTAGCGCCGCCACGACCTGCGTCTCGAACTGCGGCCAGTCGCCGCCCGAGATGACCGCGACGCGCGTAACCTCCAGCAACTGCCCGAGCAACGCGGCCATCGGCTCGCCGATCCGCTGCTTGCTCTCGGCAAGCGTGCCGTCGAGGTCGAACGCGATGAGTTTCTTCATGACAGGATCCTGGCTGGAGACGGGAGGGGAGAACGCGCGAGAATTGCTTGCGGTTGCCCGCTGCGCGGTTCGCGCGCATGGTCATGCCTATGACCAACGGGATGGAATTGCGACCGTGAGTGGCTGGGTGATGCTCGTCGGGCTGGGGGCGGCGATCGCGCTGGGGTTGTGGGTCGCCGGGGTTGCGCGATCCCTGTGGACGATGGTCGGCGCCGCGCTGATGATCGGTGCGGCGGGCTATGCCGCGCAGGAACATGCCGGGCTGGCGGGGCATCCGGTGCAGGCGGATCGCGATGCGGTCGCGGTCTTCCCCGACATGACCGAGATGCGCGACCAGATGCTCGGCCGCTTTACCGGGGACGGGGCGTATCTCATCGCGTCGGACGCGCTGATGCGCAGCGGCAGCCGCGAGAGCGGCGCGCGCGTCGTGCTGATGGGCGCGAACCGCTATCCACGCAGCCTCACGCTCTGGACCGGGCTCGGCACCGCCATTTCGCAGCATGACGGGGGCGCGGTATCGCCGGCGGCGCGGCTCGCGTTCGAGCAGGCGATGCGGCTCGCGCCGGAGCACCCGGCACCGCCGTTCTTCGCCGGGCTTGCCTATGTCCAGGCGGGTGATTTCCGCAAGGGGAGGGCGTACTGGCTGCGCGCGCTCGCGTTGTCGCCCCGGGGCACGCCGTATCGGGAAGGGATCGCGCTGCGGCTGGCGGCGCTGGATGCGATGATCGCGCAGATGCCGACGGGGTAGGACGCCGGGGCCGGCCCCTGGTCGTGCCGCGCGCCTGCGGATCGCGCCAGACAAAAAAGGGCGCCACCGCGATGCGGTAGCGCCCTTCTTCAAGCGTCCGAGCGTCAACCCGGCGCCAACGTCCTTACTGGACGTTGTCAGCCTTGGCATCGCCGTCGGCGCGGATGTTGTCAGCCTGGTCGTGCATCGAGTCGGCCTTGTTGTCCAACACTGCCGAAGCCGTTGCGTTCGAGGTGTTCGACGCCATGTCGTCGATCATCGAAGCGTTGTTGTCGACCGCGTCAGCGACCATGTCGGCATTGTTCTCGATCGCAGCAGCTTCTGGGTTCTTGTTGCACGCGGCGAGCGAAACCAGGCCGGCGGCGACGAGAACAAGGGCGGTCTTCTTCATGCAATTGCTCCCAAGCAAATAAGGCATTTCGTGGCGGCAGGTGCCTCCGCGAAGACCGGTGGCATAACGAGTCGCTGCGGTGCGTCAATCAACAATCGGTGTTTTCGATACCATCCTGCCACCTTTCAGCCATATTTGCGACGAGCCGATGTCAGTTTTTGGCACCGATCGGCCCTATCGCCTCGGGTGCGTTTGCCACCACCGCCAGCATCGTCGCCCACGCCGCGACGTTCTGGCGCAACTGCGCGGGATCGATCAGGTCGAGCGTGTCCTCGGGCGTGTGATGGTAATCAAAGTAGCGCAAGCCCGACTGATTGAGGTCGATCCCGCCGCCGCCGAGCGCCAGCGTCGCCTCGACGTCGGTCCCGCCGTGCGCCTTGTCAGCGCCGCGCACCACGCCGATCGGCGCGAGCGCAACCGCGAGGCGATCCGCGACCGGCTTGGCGGACTCGGGCAGATTGGTTTCGAAACGCCACACCCGGTCCGCGCCGAAATCGGATTCGGCGGCGATCGTGTGCTGCTCGGTCGCATGCGCCTTGGCATAGGCGGCACCACCGAAACCGCCGGTTTCCTCGTCGCCGAACCAGACGACGCGAATCGTGCGGCGCGGGGTGCCTGCGGCCATGATGTGCTTGGCCGCCGCCGCCGTGATCGCAACGCCCGCGCCATCGTCGATCGCGCCGGTGCCGAGATCCCAGCTGTCGAGATGCCCGCCGATCAGGACGATCCCCGCCGACGGATCCGAGCCGGGGACTTCGGCGACGACGTTGCCCGAGGTGCGGTTGGGGACGACGGTCGGCGTCAGAACGAGATGGAGCGAGACGGGTTTGCCGGTCTTGAACATGCGTTCGAGATTCTCCGCATCCGCGACCGACAGCGCGGCGGCGGGGATCGGCGTGACGCCGGGCGCGAAGTTGGTGGTCCCCGCATGCGGCCCGCGGCCGTGATCGGTGCCGATCGAGCGGATCACGATTGCGGCGGCGCCCTTGGTCGCGGCGACATTCGGCCCGAGAAAGCGTGCGCTGCCTTGGCTGCCGTAGCTCGACCCGTCCTGCGTTGGCTGCATCGCGTTGGAGACGAACGCGATCTTGCCCTTCAGGCTGCCCGCAGGCGCAAGCATCAGATCGTTGAAGCTCGGGAAATAGACGACCGGCAGCGTCAGCCCCTTGGCCGGGGTCGCGCCCGAATTGCCGAGCGCGGTCAGCCGCAGCGGCTGCGGGAAGGGGGTGATGACTTCGGCGGTCTCGGTGCCGCGAACCCAGACGTTCTTGAGCTCATAGCGTTCGATCCGCACGTTCTGGAAGCCGAGCGCCTTGAGCTTGATCACCGCCCACTGCCGCGCGCGTTCCTCCGCGGGCGAGCCATCGGGGCGCGGGCCGATCTCGGTCGTTAGGCCGGAGACGATGTCATAGGCGACGTCGTCCTGCAGCGCCGTGTCGCGGATCGCGGCTACCGCAGCATCGGGGGCGACGGCCGTGGGCATGGCGCGCTGCGCCATTGCGGGAGCGGAAAGGGTGGCCAGCAACGTCGACGCGAGAAACAGCGAACGGATGGTCATGCAGGGACACTCCTTGAAGGGCTGACGTTTGCCGGGCCGACGGAGTCGGCGGCGAAGGTGCGTGCAGGAGACAAGACGCGCGCGGATCTCAGGTCCGGTTCGTGACGCCCCCCGCGTCGAGCGGCCACCGTATCCACCGGCGGCCACGTTGCCAATCCACCGCATGCCCGCTACATGCAGGACATATTTTCCAGCCTCATGTGAACGGAGCATCATCGGCTATGGCCGTGCAGTACAGCTATGTGATGAAGGGCCTGACCAAGACCTTCCCCGGCGCGCCCAAGCCGGTGCTCAACAACATCCACCTGCAGTTCCTGCCCGACGCGAAGATCGCGATCATCGGGCCGAACGGCTCGGGCAAGTCCACGCTGATGAAGATCATGGGCGGGATCGACCCGGACTTCACCGGTGAGGCGTGGGCCGCGGACGGGATCAAGGTCGGCTATCTGCCGCAGGAGCCGCAGCTCGACCCGACCAAGACGGTCATGGAAAACGTCAAGATGGGCGCAGGTCCCGTCGCGTTGATGGTCGAGCGCTTCAACGCGATCTCGGCCGAAATGGGCGATCCTAAGGACGATACCGATTTCGATGCGCTGATGGACGAGATGGGCGATCTCCAGACCAAGATCGACGCCGCCGACGGCTGGGCGCTCGACAGCCAGCTCGAGCAGGCGATGGAGGCCCTTCGCTGCCCGCCGGGCGACAGCGCGGTCACCAACCTGTCGGGTGGTGAGAAGCGTCGCGTCGCGCTGTGTAAGCTGCTGCTCGAGAAGCCGGGTATCCTGCTGCTCGACGAGCCGACCAACCATCTCGACGCCGAGAGCGTCGCGTGGCTCGAGAATTACCTCAAGGAATATACCGGCAACGTCATCCTCGTGACGCACGATCGCTACTTCCTCGACAACGTCGTCAACTGGGTGCTCGAGCTCGATCGCGGGCGTTATTACACCTACGAATCCAATTATTCCGGCTATCTGGAAAAGAAGGTCAAGCGGCTCGAGCAGGAAGAGCGTGAGGAGCAGGGCAAGGCCAAGGCGATCTCGGACGAGCTGGCGTGGATGCGGCAGACCCCCAAGGCGCGCCAGACCAAGTCCAAGGCACGTATCCGCGCGTTCGACGAGCTGATGGAGAAGCAGGAGAATCGCTCGATCGGCAAGGCGCAGATCCTGATCCAGCTGCCCGAGCGGCTCGGCGGCAAGGTGATCGAGGCCAAGGGCCTGACCAAGTCGTATGGCGACAAATTGCTGTTCGAGAACCTCGACTTCGTCTTGCCGCCGGGCGGGATCGTCGGCGTGATCGGGCCGAACGGCGCGGGCAAGTCGACCTTGTTCAAGCTGATCACCGGGCAGGAAACGCCGGACGTCGGCTCGATCGAAGTCGGGCAGACGGTGAAGCTCGGTTATGTCGACCAGTCGCGCGACGATCTCGACCCGAACAACAACGTCTGGGAGGAAATCTCGGACAAGCTCGAGATCTTCCGCTTCGGCAAGCAGGAGCTTGGCACGCGGGCCTATGTCGGCGCGTTCAACTTCAAGGGCCAGGACCAGCAGAAGAAGGTCGGCCAGCTGTCGGGCGGTGAGCGCAACCGCGTCCATCTCGCCAAGATGCTCAAGGAGGGTGGCAACGTCCTCCTGCTCGACGAGCCGACCAACGATCTCGACGTCGAGACGCTGCGTGCGCTTGAAGAGGCGCTGGAGTCGTTCGCGGGTTGCGCGGTGGTGATCAGCCATGACCGCTTCTTCCTCGATCGTCTGGCCACGCACATCCTCGCGTTCGAGGGCGACAGCCATGTCGAATGGTTCGAGGGGAACTTCGAATCGTATGAGGAAGACAAGCGGCGTCGCCTGGGCGATGCGGCGGATCGTCCGACGCGGTTGGCGTATAAAAAGCTTACGCGCTGATTTGGCGATGCGCTGACTGATCTGCTGTGCTTCCCCGGCGAAGGCCGGGGCCCAGTTGCGAAACGCCAGTTTTCGAGCGCCGGCGCTTCGTTACCTCGGACATTCCGACTGGGCCCCGGCCTTCGCCGGGGAAGAAACTTCCGGAAAACTTTGACCAGCGATAATTGGTCGTTCGGCGACCTTCGGCCTCAGAGCGCGGCGGTATCCACGCCGAGGCCGTTCATGGTCTCGGACTGGACCCGATCCCCGAACGTGATCACCCGCCGCTCCGCGTAGGTCAGACCGGAGGGCGCCCACATCTGGTGAATGACCCGCGCCTTCACGTCGGCCACCCAATATTCGGGCACCCCCGCCTGCGCATAGATCCGCAGCATTACGCCCAGATCGTCGCTCAGCGAGGTGGACGCAACCTCGACGATCAGCGCGACCTCTCGAGGGCGACCGGCCCGCGGACCGGTTCGACCGTCGTCACGAAAACGTCAGGCTCCGGAACGGAGTGCGGCGGCATGGTGATCGACCCCTCGGACCATGCCTGCAGCCCGGTGCCCAGACCCT
The DNA here is from genome assembly GCF_022662475.1 of Sphingomonas sp. TREG-RG-20F-R18-01. GTDB lineage: Bacteria > Pseudomonadota > Alphaproteobacteria > Sphingomonadales > Sphingomonadaceae > Sphingomonas. The sequence continues at coordinate 435,375 of NZ_JAKNQQ010000001.1, read as the reverse complement.
TGCACGCCTCCGCCGATGCAAGCAGCAGCTTGGTCTTGACCGTAAAATGCTCGCTGAACTGCGCATTCACCGCCACCACCGCGCCATCGATCAGCTCCGTCTTTGCATAGGCATCGAACGCACCCGACCGGTCGAGCAACAGGTAATCGTCGACCGTCAGCTTCGGGGTGAAGGGGCGGGCGAGGGCATCCTGCGCGGTCATGCCATCATCATAGCATGTGCGCGGAGCCGAGCAATCAGACGGTGAACCGCTTGGTGAACCCCTTGGGCGCGCGCTCGTTGTCGGGCTGCGCCTCGACGTGGTCGACGCGGGCGGTGTCCGGACCCTGGCGGCACAGCTCGATCAGCCGCGCGACCGCAGCTTCATCCCCAGCTGCGAGCAGTTCGACACGACCGTCGGTGCGGTTGCGGACCCAGCCGATGACGCCAAGCTCCTGCGCGCGCCGGACGACCCAATCCCGATAGCCGGTCCGCTGGACCTTCCCACTTACGAACACGCGCTGCATCGTCATCACTCACTGCTGGATCGGCGCGAAACTGCGCGCCGTCGGGTGGTGTGTAGCGCGACCATGGCTGGCGCACATCTGGCGCGCGCGGCTATTCGTCGCACGCCAGCGCCGCCGTGTCGGTACAGGTTGCTCCGGCCAGTCTCCCGTCACCCCGGCGAAGGCCGGGGCCGTCGCGCAACGGGCGCCCGGCGGCACGACAACCCGACAGCCCCGGCCTTCGCCGGGGGTGACGATGCAGGTCAGCTATCGGAAAACAACCTATTCACCGGAGGGTATTCGATCGCCATCACCTCATACTCCCGCTCACCCGCAGGCAGGGTCACGCGGCGGACGTCGCCGACCGCCGCGCCGCGCAGCGCGCGCGCGATCGGGGCGTTCCAGCCGATCTTGCCCGCGGCGGCATCGGTCTCGTCGTCACCGACCAGCGTCAGCACGCGGTGTTCGTCGTCCTCGTCCGCGATGGTGACGGTCGCGCCGAACCAGACCTTCCCGTGGTCGGGCTGCGCGGCGGGGTCGACGACCTTGGCGGCCTTCATCCGCCGCGCGAGGAAGCCGAGCCGCCGGTCGATCTCGCGGAGCCGCTTGCGGCCGTAGATATAGTCGCCGTTTTCCGAACGATCGCCATTGCCCGCCGCCCAGGAAATAACGTCGACCAGCTTGGGGCGCTCCTCGCCGAGCAGCTGCTGATATTCCGCGCTCAGCACGGCGTAGCCCGCGGGCGTGATGTAGTTCGGGCGATCCATCGCAGCGTCAGCCCTGGGTGCGCTTGCCCAGGTACCAGCTGATCCGGTTCGGCCCGGACGACCGCGACCGGCTCGGGTTCATCAGGTCGTACACCACCGCATTCTCGAGCACGCGCTGGACGTAATTCTTGGTCTCGTAGATCGGGATCGCCTCGATCCAGTCGATCATGTCCGGGCCGCCCGCCATGCGGGGGTCGCCGTTCGCGCGGAGCCATTTGTTCACGTTGCCCGGGCCCGCATTATACGCCGCGACCGCGAGCGGATAGCTGCCGAAGGTGCCGAAGATCTTCCGGAAATAGCTCGACCCGACCATGATGTTGTAATCGGTGTCGGTCATCAACGCCGAGGCGTCATACGCAAGCCCGAGCTTGGTCGCGGTCTCGCGCGCGGTGCCCGGCATCAGCTGCATCAGCCCGCGCGCGCCGGCGTGGCTGATCGCCGCGCGGTCGAACTGGCTTTCCTGCCGGGCGATGGCGTGGATCATCGTCCAGTCGTCCTGGCTCGCGACCGGAACCCGGACGTTGGGGAAGCCGACCGTGGTGTAGTCGCTGAGGCCGTTCTGAAGCGCGCTACGCCCGACCATCACCCCGAGATCGGGGCGACCGAGCGTTCGCGAGACTTCGGCGGCGAGGACGTGGTCGCTGTCGGTCTTGGCGTCGAGCGCGATCTGGCGGACGAACGCGGTCTGGTCGAGCCACGCGCCGGTCGTGCCCAGATATTGCGCCGCGCGGACCGTCTCGCGCGCGTAGAAGGCGCTGCGGGTCGCGGTGTCGACCGGACGCTGCACGGGGGCGGCGGGCGCGGTCAGCGTCTGGCCGAGCCGCTCGATCGCAAGCTGGCCGTAGAACATGTCGCGGAACCCCGCAGCGCGGGCGTAATAGCCGTTCGCCTCGGCGCGGTTCCCCGCCGCCTCGGCCGCGCGGCCCGCCCAGTAATAGCCCTTCGACTGGGTCGTCGGGGTCTTGGAGGCATTGGCGTAGCGCAGGAACAGCCCGGTCGCGTCGGCGGGGCGGTTCATCTGCTTCATCGCGGCCTGGCCGGCAAGCCAGACGAGGCTCGTGTAATCGTCGCGCTCGCCATAGGGCCGCGCGCTGACATCGGTGCCCGCGGGATAGGCGTCGTCGACCCGGCGCGCGATGTCATAGGCGACCGCGGTCTGCCCGTCGTTGGCGGCGGCGCGCGCGTTGGTCAGCAGGACCTCGAACCACTGCTCGGCGCTGCCCGGGACGACCGCGAGCGGGGCGCGCTGTGCGAGCGTCCCGCGTGCGCTGTTCGACGCGCCGTTGAGGCGGTACCAGCTCGCGCGGTCGGCGAGCCAGCCCGGATCGGTCGCGCCCATCGCCTGCGTCAAGACGGCGCGGTCAGCGGCGTCGGGGGCGTTGGTGCGGAACGCGAGCCGTGCCTCGAACACCGCCCGCCGCGCCGAACTGGTCAACACGACCTGACGCTGCGCGGCGAGCGTCGAGCCCTGCCACAACAGCATGTCCATCCGCGTGTCTTGGTCCGCCTGGCTCAGCGCGCCGGGGTAGAAGGCCTGCACCTTCGCTTCGTCGACCGGCGAGATGGCGCCCGATATCCACGCGGCGCGCGCGGCGGCGTTGGCCTCGGCGCGCGCGCCAGTCGCCGCAAGCGCCTCGGCGTAGCGCAAGCGGCTGGTCCCGGTGAGCGGCGGGAAGCGCCGGAAATAGGCAACCGCAGTGGCAGGCGACCAGCCAGGCATCTCGAGCGCGCGCTCGGCCGAGCGGCGCAGCGCCATCTCGTTCGGCCAGCCGGGATGCGCGATCAGGAAGGCGGCATAGCGATCGAAGCCATAGCCCGTCGTCTGCAGCATCTTCCATTCGGAGATGGTGGCCGCGATCGCGACGCTGGAGGCATTGGTCCCGGTGAGGATCTGGGTCGCGCGACCCCAGCCGAGCTGTTCCTGGACCGCGTCGGCGGGCATCGCCAGGCTCGACACACTGGCCAACAGGAAACCCGATTTGAACAGCGTTGCAATCATGTGGACAGAGTATGCCTCCTGTCCGTATTTGTCCCGTCGAAAAACAGGAAATGCGACGGAAAGACCGGCGCGCAGGAGCATAACAGCATGTTTTCGGGATCGATCCCGGCGCTCGTCACGCCGTTCGCCGCTGACGGCGCCTTTGACGAGTCCGCCTATCGCGATCTGGTCGAATGGCAGATCGCGGAAGGGTCCGCCGGGCTGGTGCCGTGCGGTACGACGGGCGAGGCCGCCACGCTGACCGCGGACGAGCATTTCCACATCGTCGCCATCTGTGTCGATCAGGCGCGCGGACGGGTGCCCGTGCTGGCCGGGGCAGGGTCGAACGACACGCGCGTCGCGATCCACAACATCGCGGCCGCCAAGGCGGCGGGCGCGGATGCCGCGCTGATGGTCCCGCCCTATTACAACCGGCCCAATCAGGAGGGGATCTTCCGGCATTTCGAGGCGGTGGCGAACAGCAGCGATCTGCCGATCGTGTTGTACAACGTCCCCGGGCGGACCGTGACCGATATCGCGGTGGAGACCGTCGGGCGGATCGCGCTGGCGTTCCCGAGCGTGATCGGCATCAAGGATGCGACGGGGGTGATCCAGCGCGTGTCCGCGCAGCGCGCGGTGTGCCCGGAGGGGTTCGTTCAGTTGTCGGGGAATGACGACATGGCGCTGGCGTTCAACGCGACGGGCGGCGTCGGGTGCATCTCGGTGACCGCCAACGTCGCGCCGCGGTTGTGCGCGGACTTTCAGGCGGCATGCGCGTCGGGAGATTATGCGACGGCGCTCGCGCTCCACGACCGGCTGTTCGCGCTGCACGTTTCGTTGTTCACCGATGCGTCGCCGGGGCCGGTGAAATATGCGCTCAACCGAGTGCGGACGTCGTTTCCCAAGGCGCTGCGGTTGCCGATGACATGGCCGGGCGAGGCGAGCCAGCGCGCGGTCGATGCGGGGCTGGCGGCGGCGGGTTTGGGCTAAGCTCCGCAAGGTCTGCGAACTGCCGCTACCCCGGCGAAGGCCGGGGCCCAGTAGTGAGACCCTGCGTCATGGTGCGCAACATTCTCCATCGACGGTTCCGCGATTGGGCCCCGGCCTTCCCCGGGGGGTACGTCCTGACGCGGCGGGACCCTTAGTCCTTCGCGAAGAACCGGTCGATTACGCTCTGGCCAAGCCGCGCAGGGCGCTTCGTCTCGATATCGAGGCAGCACCAGCTCGATTTGACCTCGGCGAGGACCTCTTCGCCACGCTTGATGATCGTCTCGTAGAAGGCGCGCGCGCCCTGGACCTTTTCGAGCAGAACCGTCGCGATCACCTCGTCGTCGAGGAAGGTCGGCTTGCGATAGGTAATCTCGTGCTTGAGCGCGACCCACGCGTGCGAAGCCAGCGCCTCGGCTGGCGCAAAGCGCTGCCAATGGCTGATGACCGCCGCCTGTACCCACTTCAGATAGGATGCGTTGTTGACATGCCCCATGAAGTCGATGTCCGCCGCATCGATGTCGATCGGGAAATTATGGGTAGCGAACTGGACCATGACACATCCTATCCGAGATCGGGCGCCGTTGCGAGAGCCTAGGACCGCGGTCGTTAACAATTATGTCAGCAACGATGGGCCGGGCAGTTCGATCCCAGTCGCGAATTGATCCGTTGGCAACGGCCATGGGGCTTTCGCTCCCGGGAACGAGGCCCTACATCGCCCAGCCTATGGCGCGTCCCAAACCTGTTACATTCGAGAAGACCAAGATCGTCGCCGAGAACCGGCGCGCACGGTACGATTACTCCATCGAAAGCGTGTTCGAGGCAGGGATTGCCTTGACCGGGACCGAGGTCAAATCGCTCCGCACCGGGCAGGGGTCGATCGTCGAGAGCTATGCCGAGGCGAAGGACGGCGCGGTGTGGCTGGTCAATTCGAACATCCCCGAGTTCAGCCACGGCAACCGCTTCAACCACGAGCCCAAGCGCCCGCGAAAACTGCTGCTCCACGCCCGCGAGATCAACAAGATGCACGGCGCGGTGAATCGCGACGGGATGACGCTGATCCCGCTGATGATCTATTTCAATTCGACCGGGCGCGCCAAGATCGAGCTCGCGCTCGCGAAGGGCAAGAAGGCGCACGACAAGCGCGATTCGATCAAGGAACGCGACTGGAAGCGCGAGCAGGGTCGGCTGATGCGCGACCGTGGCTGACGCCGCCGCCTCTCACGGGATCTGGGCGCGGGCGTGGACGTACGCACGGCATCATATCCCGACTCGGGAGGGGATCGAGCGCAACCGGTTTTTGCGGCCGGTCGCCCATCGCATCCTGCATCCCGTGCTGTGGCGGTTCACCCGGCGGTCGGTTCCGCGCGGCGTGGCACTTGGCGTGGTGAGCGGCATTCTGTTTCCGTTCGTTCACGCACCCGTCGCAGCGCTGTCGGCATTGCCGGTGCGGGCCAATGTCCCGGTCGCGGTCGCGACCACCTTGCTGCACAACCCGCTGACCAGCGTGCCGCTGTATTTCAGCGCCTATCACGTCGGTTGCTGGGTGTTGCACTGGGACCGCGCGGTCCCGGGGCAGCCGATCGCGAGCAATGTCGCGGCACATGCGGGGTGGTTCCACACCCTGGTTGCGCAAGTCGGCCCGGCGACGATCGTCGGCCTGATGGTCATCTCGGCGGTTCTCGCGGCGGTCGGCTATGTCGGCGCAGGGCTGGTCTGGCGGGTCCGAATCGGCCGGAAATGGCGCCGCAGAACTTTGCAACGGCAAATGCAGGAACCCGTTTGACTAGGCGTATCGGTTAGATACAACACGCAGGCTTTCGTCATGCTTTATTAAGGGTCTGCCATGCGTCGTTCGATCTTTGCGGTATCGTTGCTAACCTCGGCCGCGCTGGCCGGCGCCGCTTATGCGCAGAGCGCAGCGCCCACGCCCGCCCCCGCAACCACGGCCGCCGTCGCGGGCAAGCCGACCTATGGTGATTTCGGCCTGGATCTCGCCGGCATGGACAAGACCGTGAAGCCGGGTGACAATTTCGCCGAATATGCGGGCGGCACCTGGGCGCGCAATACCGCGATCCCGGAGGATCGCGCGGCGTTCGGCATGTTCAACGTGCTTCAGGATCTGTCGACCGAGCGGACCCGCGGCATCCTCGAGACCGCGATGAAGACGCCCGGCAACAAGAGCGGCGACATGTACGCGAGTTACATGGACGAGGCCGGGATCGAAGCGAAGGGCGCCAAGCCGATCCAGCCGTGGATCGCCGAGATCAAGGCGGTCAACGACAAGACCGCGCTGGCGGTCGAGATGGCGAAGCTGCAGCGGCGCGGCGTCGGCGGGATGTTCGGCGTCGGCGTCGGGATCGATGCCAAGATGCCGACGCAATATGTCGTCGAGATGGCGCAGGCCGGCCTCGGTCTTCCGGACCGCGATTATTACCTCAAGACCGACGCCAAGCTGGTCGAGACCAAGGCCGCCTATCAGGCCTATCTCGCGAAGATGCTGACGCTGGTCGGCGAGCCCGATGCCGAGGCGCGCGCCGCCGCGGTCGTCGCCTTCGAGACGCGGATCGCGACCGGGCACTGGACCCGGATCGAATCGCGCGACGCCGACAAGGGGTATAACAAATGGACGGCGGCGGACTTCGCCGCCAAGGCACCCGGCTTCCCGTGGACCGAGTATCAGACCGCGCTCGGCGTCGCGCAGCAGCCCGCCTATATCGTCGGCCAGCCGAGCGCCATTGCCGCCGGGGCGCAGCTGTTCCAGCAGACCCCGCTGCCGCTGCTCAAGGATTATCTGACGCTTAAGCTGCTGCGGTCCTATGCGCCGTATCTGTCGAAGACCTTCGACCGGACCAACTTCGCCTTCTACGGCACGGTCCTGTCGGGCGCTCCGCAGCAACAGCCCCGCTGGAAGCGCGGCGTCGCGACCGTCAGCAATGCGCTTGGCGAGGATGTCGGCCAGCAGTATGTCGCGCAATATTTCCCCCCGGAATCGAAGAGCGCGGCGGACCAGCTTGTCCGGAACATCATCGCGGCGATGGGGCAGCGGCTCGACAAGCTCGAATGGATGGCGCCCGAAACCAAGGTCAAGGCGCACCAGAAGCTCGCGTCCTTCACCCCCAAGATCGGCTATCCGAGCAAGTGGCGCGACTATAGCGCGTTCCAGGTCAACCGGGGCGATCTGGTCGCGAACGTCGCCGCCGCCAACGCGTTCGAATATCAGCGCGACCTCAGCAAGCTGGGCGGACCGATCGACCGCACCGAATGGGGCATGACCCCGATGACGATCAACGCCTACGCCAATCCGGTGATGAACGAGATCGTCTTCCCCGCGGCGATCCTCCAGCCGCCGTTCTTCGATGCGAAGGCGGATCCGGCGGTGAATTACGGCGGGATCGGCGTGGTGATCGGGCATGAGCTCAGCCACCATTTCGACGACCAGGGGCGCAAGTTCGACGCGACCGGCAAGCTCACCGAATGGTGGACGCCCGAGGACGTCAAGCGCTTCACCGCGCTGACCGACAAGCTGGTCAAGCAATATGACGCATACGAGCCGATCCCGGGCCAGCACATCCAGGGTGGCCTGACGCTCGGCGAGAACATGGCCGATCTTGCCGGGCTTGCGGTGGCGTACGATGCCTATCATCGCTCGCTCAACGGCAAGCCCGCACCCGTGATCGGCGGTCTGACCGGCGACCAGCGCTTCTACCTCGGCTATGCGCAGGTCTGGCGGATCAAGTTCCGCGAGCCGGCGCTGCGCTCGCAATTGCTGAGCGATCCGCACTCGCCGGGTCCGTTCCGCACCGCCGAAGTGCGCAACGTCGATGCGTGGTACAAGGCGTTCGGCGCGAAGCCCGGCGACACGATGTACCTTGCGCCGGCTGACCGCGTACGGGTCTGGTAATACACGGAAACGAGACTGTTCGGAGAGTGGAGATGAAGGTTATCTACGGTCTCGCCCTGGCTTCGGCCGGGGCGGTGGCGGTCGCCCTTGCAACGGGCGGTGTCGCGCAGACAGCACCCACCGACCCGGCGGCGGCACCCGCCGCCGCCGCCGCGGGCAAGCCGCAGTTCGGCAGCTTCGGCTTCGACGCAGCGGGAATGGACCGGTCGGTCGCGCCGGGCGACAATTTCTACGCGTTCGCGAACGGAACCTGGGCGCGAACGACGCAGATCCCGTCGGACAAGTCGAATTACGGGGCGTTCAACCTGATCGCGGACCTGTCCGAATCGCGCACGCGGACGATCCTTGAGGGCGTTGCGCGCGACCCCCGTTCGAAGATCGGCGTGGCCTATGCGACCTTCCTCGATCGTCCCGCGATCGACGCGAAGGGCCTTGCGCCGATCCAGCCGTGGCTCGGCAAGATCAAGGCGATGAAATCCCGCGCCGCCTATCCGGCGTTGCTCGCGGAGGCGACTAAAGCGGGGATCGGCGGTCCGTTCGGCGCCTATGTCGGGCAGGACGACAAGCACCCCGAGATCTATGCGCTGTCGGTCTCGCAGTCCGGGCTCGGCATGCCCGACCGCGATTATTATCTCGAGGCGAGCTTCGCAGACAAGAAGGCGGCGTATCAGGCGCATATCGCCAAGATGCTGACGCTCGCGGGCGAGCCGAATGCGGCAGCGCGCGCCGCCGCGCTGGTCGCGTTCGAGACCGAGATCGCCAAGGTCAGCTGGACCCGCATCGACAGCCGCGATGCGACCAAGACCTATAACAAGATGACCGTCGCCGATCTGACCAAGACCGCGCCGGGCTTTGCGTTCCCGACCTATTTTCGGGGGATCGGCGCGAACGTCCCGACCGTCATCGTTGCGCAGCCGACCGCCGTGGCGGGGATCGCCAGCCTGGTCGCCGCGGCGCCGATCGGGGTGTTGCAGGATCAGCTGATCGTGCGGTCGCTCGACAGCTATGCCGACGTCCTGCCCAAGGCGCTGGACGACGAGCAGTTCGCCTTCAACGGCACGGTCCTGTCGGGCACGCCCGAGCAGGAGGCGCGGTGGAAGCGCTCGGTCCACTTCACGATCGGCGCGCTCGATGACGAGGTCAGCAAACTCTACGTGGCCAAATACTTCCCGCCCGAAACCAAGGCAGCGGCGGACAAGCTCGTCAAGAACGTGATCGCGGCGATGGACCGGCGGATCGACAAGCTCGACTGGATGGCCGCCGAAACCAAGGTCAAGGCGCATGCGAAGCTTGCCGCCTTCACCCCGAAGATCGGCTACCCCTCGCAGTGGAAGGATTATTCCGGGCTGCAGATCACCGCCGGCGACGCCTATGGCAACGCATGGCGCGCCAACCAGTGGCAGCAAGCGTATAACGTATCGCACCTGGGCAAGCCGCTGCAGCGGTGGGAGTGGGGCATGACCCCGATGGAAGTAAACGCCTATGCCAATTTCGGCATGGTCGAGATCGTCTTCCCGGCTGCCATCCTGCAGCCGCCATTCTTCGATCCCAACGCCGACGACGCGGTCAATTACGGCGGGATCGGCGCCGTGATCGGTCACGAGCTCAGTCACCATTTCGACGACCAGGGCGCCAAGTACAACGCCAGGGGCGAGCTGACCGACTGGTGGACGCCGGCCGACGTCGCTGCGTTCAAGGGCCGCACCGATGCGCTGGTCAAGGAGTATGACGCCTACGAACCGCTGCCCGGCGTCCACGTGAAGGGCGCGCTGACGCTCGGCGAGAATGTCGCGGATCTCGCGGGGCTGACGGTCGCCTATGACGCCTATCATCATGCGCTGGGCAATCGCACGGCCCCGACGCTCGGCGGGTTCACCGGCGACCAGCGCTTCTATCTCGGTTGGGCGCAGGTGTGGCGGCGCAACTACCGCGAGGCGAACCTGAAGCAGCGACTCGTCACCGATCCGCACAGTCCGTCCGAACAGCGTGCCTGGGTCGTGCGCAACCTCGATCCCTGGTATGCGGCGTTCGATCCGAAGGTGGGACAGAAATTGTACCTGACCCCGCAACAGCGCGTGCGCATCTGGTAAGAGCCGTGGTATCCCCGCCCTTGCGATGCGTTTGCGGAAGGGCGGGGCGACAGCCCCGGCCGGTCATCGGTCGAGCCACCGCGCTACACTCTTGACGCTTCGTCCCGAGGCTTCGACACGAGGTCTTATGGCAAGCGTACCGACCCAGACCTCCGACCGGCCGGCCCGGTCCGCCCTGCTGATCGCGGGTGGCTGCGGGATCGTTGCGGCGCTGATCGTACTAGGCGCGCTCGGCAGCGTCCCGCTCGCCGCGACGTTTCTCGCGACGGCGGTCGTGCTCGGCGGCGCGCTCGTGGCGTTCCGGCGGCTGTTCCCGGCGACGGCCAACGTCACGCTCGAACCCGATTGGAGCGTCGCGCGCGCGCTGGCCGAAAGCAGCGCCGATGCGATCGCGGTGACGGACCGGGCGGGGCGGCTGGTGTGCGCGAACGATCGCTACGAGGCGGTGTTCGCGGGCTTCCCGACCCCACCGGGATTGCCGTTCGACGCAAGCGGGGTCGAACGGCTGAGTGCCGCCGGGCGTGCCGCGTGGCGCGACGGCGCGGCGACCGCGGGGCGACTGATCGCGCAGGGTACGTCGCTTACCGCCGACGTAGCGCGCGCGGGCGAGGACGGCAACCTGCTCGTGTGGCGGTTCCGCGGGAGCGAAGGGCTCGACCTTGCGCGGACGATGGAGGCGCTGATCGCGGGGCCGACCGGTGACCGTCTTGGCGGCGCCGGAATCATGGCCGCGTTGATCAATCCCGACGGCCGGATCCGCGCCGCCAACCGGGTGTTGCGCGCGCGCGCCATGGGGGAGGGCGACAGCCCGATCCTAGGCCGCGATTTCGCGCGGTTCCTGATCACCGACGCGCAAGGGATGGCGCGGTTCGAGCGCGAGGGGATGACCCGCAACCCCTTGCGCGTGCTCCAGATCCCGTTCCTCGACGGCGAGGACGCACCGATGCTCGTCGCGCTGATCGACGAGGAGGACGGCGGCCAGCCTGCGATCGGCGAAAGCGCGAGCGCGCATATCAAGAGCCTCGTCGCGCTGATGCCGTTCGGTGTCGCGCTGATCGGTGCAGACGGGCGTTTTCTGCAGATGAACGACGCGTTCGCCCGCGCCGCCGCGGTCGATCCGACGAGCCCGCCGCTCTATCCCGGCGACCTGCTGGTGCGCGAGGACAAGGGCGTGGTCGCGGACGCGATCCGGCGCTTCGCCGGCGGCGCTACGCATTCGACCGATCTCGCGGTGCGGCTCAAGGACCATCCCGACGAGCCGGTCGCTTTGTCGATCGCGGGCGCGCGCGGGCTGGGCGAGGCGGCGGTGCTGCTCAGTCTCAAGGACAATAGCGAGGAGACCCGGCTCAAGCGCGAGGTCGCGCAGGCCACCAAGATGCAGGCGGTGGGACAGCTCGCCGGCGGTGTCGCGCACGATTTCAACAACATCCTGACCGCGATCATCGGCCATTGCGATTTGATGCTGATGCGCCATTCGCCCGGCGACAGCGATTATGACGACATCCAGCAGATCCGCGCCAATTCCAACCGCGCGGCGAGCCTGACGCGCCAGCTGCTCGCCTTCTCGCGGCAACAGACCTTGCGTCCGCAGGTCTTGCAGCTTCCCGACGTCATTTCCGAAGTGTCCAACCTGCTCAAGCGGCTGCTCGGCGAAACGGTGACGCTGACGGTCAAGCACGGCCGCAACCTGAGCCCCGTGCGGGCCGATCCGGGGCAGCTCGAACAGGTCGTGGTCAACCTGGCGGTCAACGCCCGCGATGCGATGATCACGCATGATCCGCGCGGCGCGGGAACGTTGTCGATCCAGACCTATGCCGTCACCGCCGCCGACGTGCGCAAGCTGGCCTCCGACATCCTGCCCCCGGCCGATTATTCGGTGCTCGAGATCGGCGACACGGGCGGCGGCATCCCGGCCGAAATCCTGCCCAAGATCTTTGAGCCGTTCTTCACCACCAAGGAGGTGGGCAAGGGTACCGGTCTCGGCCTGTCGACGGTCTACGGGATCGTGAAGCAGTCGGGCGGCTACATCTTCGCGGAAAATCGGAAGGATCCGAGTGGAGACTCGTCCGGGCGCAGCGCGCAGGGGGCGGTCTTCACCATGTATCTGCCGGTCTATACCGAGGGCGCGCTCAACGAACCGACCCCGCCGCGCCCCGCGCCGCGCGAAAAGCCGGTCGACCTGTGGGGCACGGGGACGATCCTGCTGGTCGAGGACGAGGACATGGTCCGGGCGATCGCCGAGCGCGCGCTCAGCCGACAGGGCTATACCGTGCTGACCGCCGAAAACGGGGAGGCCGCGCTCGAACTGCTGGAGGCGAATCCGCGGCCCGACCTGTTGATTTCGGACGTGATGATGCCGCTGATGGATGGCCCGACGATGGTCCGCCATGCCCGCGCGCGCTATCCGGATCTGCCGATCCTGTTCATGTCGGGCTATGCCGAGGAGACGCTGCGCAAGTCGATCAATCTCGACAATGTGTCGTTTCTGGCAAAACCGTTTTCGGTGCAGGAACTTGCAGAAGCGACGCGCGTGGTGTTAGGAACAAAATGAGATAGCGCGGGTCGTCGTGCTGGAGTAGAGGCGGCGAGATGAGTGCTCCACAATCCATTCTCGTCGTCGAGGACGAGCCCCTGATCGCGATGATGATCGAGGACTTTCTCGATGTCCTCGGCAAGTCCCTGGCGGGAAGCGCGGATAACGTCGGCTCGGCGCTGGCCCTGGTCGACGCAGGCGGCATCGACGCCGCGATCCTCGATGTCAACCTGCGCGGCGGTGAGAAGAGTTTCCCGATCGCCGAAGCGCTTGCCGCGCGCAACATTCCGTTCGTTTTCGCGACCGGCGGGTCCCATGACAGCGTCGGGGAAAGCTGGGCGGACCGGCCGACCCTGCCGAAGCCGTTCACGATGGACGGCGTGGCCAAGGCGCTCGACGCGCTCGGCTGATCCTCGCGTGGCCTGCCGGGCGGTGCATACTGATCGAGATTACGGTAACAAAGCGCGGCGGATGCTGAACCGCTTTGGTCAACGCGAGTTTCCCCAGCGATCACCTCGCTGAACGGAGACGAACCATGGCCAATCAGGAAGACGGAATTTCGCGCCGCGCAATCGTGGGCGGTGCCGCGGTCGGCATTGCCGCCGCCGCGGCTGCCGCCCCAGCGCTCGGCAAGCCGCAGACGCCCGCGCAGGGAACGCCCCCGGCCGGTCTCAAGGACCCGCGCAGCGCCGGGCCGAAGCCGCCGTTCCAGCGCCAGAGCCAGCCGTGGCCCGGCCTTGCCGGCAAGATGAACCCACGGCCCGACCATGGCGAGACGAGCTATCGTGGCTCCGGCCGACTGGCCGGACGCAAGGCTCTGATCACGGGCGGCGACTCCGGCATGGGCCGGGCGGCGGCGATCGCCTATGCGCGCGAGGGCGCCGACGTCGCGATCAACTATCTGCCGGACGAGGAGGCGGATGCGCGCGAAGTGATCGATCTGATCCGCGCGGCGGGCCGCAAGGGCGTCGCGATTCCTGGCGACCTGCGCAGCGAGGCCTTCTGCAAGAAGCTGGTCGATACGGCGATCCGCGAGCTGGGCGGGCTCGACATCATCGTCAGCAACGCCGGGCGGCAGCAGTCGCATGCGTCGATCCTCGACATTTCGACCGAACAGTTCGACTGGACGATGAAGACCAACATCTACGCGCCGTTCTGGATCATCAAGGCGGCGTTGCCGCATCTTCAGCCGGGTTCGGTGATCATCGGCACGACCTCGGAGCAGGCGACCGATCCGACCAAGGATCTGTACGACTATGCGATGACCAAGGCCGCGACCACCAACTATGTCCGCAGCCTGAGCAAGCAGCTCGCGCCCAAGGGCATTCGCGTCAACGGCGTGGCGCCGGGGCCGATCTGGACTCCGCTGCAGGTGTCGGGCGGCGCGACCATGGAGAAGCTCGAGAATTTCGGCGGCGACACGCCCGCCGCGCGTCCGGGACAACCGGGCGAGCTGGCGGGGATCTACGTGCTGCTCGCCGAGAACGGGTCGAGCTACACCACGGGCCACGTCTATGGCGCGGCGGGGGGTAACGGCCTGCCATGACGCGTTGAGTTGCCGTCACCCCGGCGTAGGCAGGGGTGACGGTCGGGGGCCGCCGGATTGACGACGTAGCGGCCCTCCCGAATTATTCCGTTCGCCTCTTGTTCCGCACGAACAAACGAAGTACATAGCCACCATGCATTGAACGCGCTGGGCGTTCGGTCTAGCGGGAGGCTCCAATGGCGGTTTCGTTGAAAGTGATCGACAGCAAAATGGCGGCATCCACGGATAAGGCGAGCGCAGAGCGCGCCAAGGCGCTCGAGGCAGCGCTGGCACAGATCGATCGCGCGTTCGGCAAGGGCTCGGCGATGAAGCTCGGCTCGAAGCAGACGATGCAGGTCGAAGTGATCTCGACCGGCTCGCTCGGTCTCGACATCGCGCTGGGTGTCGGCGGTCTGCCGCGCGGGCGCGTGATCGAGATTTACGGGCCGGAAAGCTCGGGCAAGACGACGCTCGCGCTCCACGTGATCGCCGAGGCGCAGAAGGGCGGCGGCACGGCGGCGTTCGTCGATGCTGAGCATGCGCTCGACCCGGTCTATGCCAAGAAGCTCGGCGTCAACATCGACGAGCTGATCGTGTCGCAGCCCGACACCGGCGAGCAGGCGCTCGAGATCGTCGATACGCTGGTGCGCTCGAACGCAATCGACGTGCTGGTGGTCGATTCGGTTGCGGCACTCGTGCCGCGCGCCGAAATCGAGGGCGAGATGGGCGACAGCCACGTCGGCCTGCAGGCGCGTCTGATGTCGCAGTCGCTGCGGAAGCTGACGGGGTCGATCAGCCGGTCGCGCTGCATGGTGATCTTCATCAACCAGCTACGCATGAAGATCGGCGTGATGTACGGCAACCCTGAGACGACCACCGGCGGCAACGCGCTGAAATTCTACGCGTCGGTCCGTCTCGACATCCGTCGTACCGGGCAGATCAAGGACCGCGAGGAGATCATCGGCAACACGACGCGGGTCAAGGTCGTCAAGAACAAGGTCGCGCCGCCGTTCAAGCAGGTCGAGTTCGACATCATGTACGGGCAGGGCGTGTCGAAGATCGGCGAGATCCTCGATCTCGGCGTGAAGGCCGGGCTGGTCGAGAAGTCGGGCGCCTGGTTCTCCTACGACAGCGTCCGCATCGGGCAGGGTCGCGAGAACGCCAAGACCTTCCTCAAGAACAATGTCGAGATGAGCGATCGTCTGGAGAAGGCGATCCGCACGCGGACCGACAAGGTCGCCGAGGAAATGATGGCGGGCCCCGAGCCCGACGATGTCGACGGCGACGACGAGATGTGATGTTCGCTCCGGCCGTCGGTTGGCGGGCGGGGCAGGGGACGCGGCGTGCACGCCGTACGTCCTCTTCTACGGGGCGGCTGGTCATGCCGTCGAACACCCTGGGAAGGCCCGCCCGCGATGGCGGGCCTTTCATGGTTATGGATGGCCGGCGCTGGTCGGGCGAGCTAGGATGGTGAGACTTTCCTGCGACGCTCCGCGTTTGCGCAAGCACCCGACCGCCCTTCTCCGGAGAAGCTCATGACGCTGATCGTCCATCACCTCGAAAATTCCCGGTCACAGCGGATCCTGTGGCTGCTCGAGGAACTGTCGCTGCCCTATGAGATCGTCCGCTACGAGCGCGACAAGACGACGATGCTTGCGCCGCCGGAGCTCAAGAAGATCCACCCGCTCGGCAAGTCGCCGGTCCTCCAGGACACCGATGCGGGGCGCGTGATCATCGAGACCGGCGCGATCGTCGATTATATCGTCGAGCGCGCCGACGGCCGGATGGGTCCGCCCGCGCACCGCGACGACACACTGCGCTATCGCCAGTATCTGCATTATGCGGAAGGATCGATGATGCCGCCGCTGTTGCTGCTGCTCGTGCTCAACCGCATTCCGGTGATCGGCAAGACCGCTGCCAAGCGGATCCAGCCGATGATCGACGTTCATCTCGACTATGTCGAAAGCGAGCTTGCCAGCCGTCCCTGGTTCGCCGGCGATCAGATCAGTGGCGCCGACATCATGATGAGCTTCCCGCTTGAGGCCGCGCGCAGCCGGGCCGGGCTCGACGAGTCGCGCCCGGCGACGATCGCGTGGCTCGACAAGATCCATGCGCGCCCGGCGTATCAGGTCGCGCTCGAAAAAGGCGGTCCCTACGCCTACGCATGATTTTGGGAGCAAGGACTGACCGCGCCGACATCCCGGGTTCGTCCAAGGATGGGCCCGGGGTGACGGATTCGAAGGGGCGCGGATACCCCCGACGGGCGCCTCCCCGGCAAAGGCCGGGGCCCAATCGCGATGGCCGGGGAAACGAAGCGCCAACGCCCCCTTGCGTTGGACTCGCGCTTGGGTCCGGCCTGCGCCGGGGGGGGGGGAGTGCGTGATCCCCTCCTGCACTTACCAGGAACCTGCCCCGGCCCTTCCTGATCAACGGATCAGCGAGTTCGGGTCCAGACGCATGTCGAGATACTTGTCCACCGACCCCATCAGCTGCGGCATTTCATGCTCGAAGAAATGGTTGGCCTTGGGGATCGTGTCGTGATGGATCGTGATGTGCTTCTGCGTCCGCAGCTTGTCGACCAGCTTCTGGGTCGCGGCCGGGGTCGCGACCTCGTCGGCCTCGCCCTGGATGATGATGCCGCTTGCCGGGCATGGCGCTAGGAACGTGAAGTCGTACATGTTCGCGGGCGGTGCGACCGAGATGAAGCCGCGGATCTCCGGGCGGCGCATCAGCAGCTGCATCCCGATCCACGCGCCGAAGCTGACGCCCGCGATCCAGGTGGTCTGCGCCTCGGGATGGAAGCTCTGCACCCAGTCGAGCGCGCTCGCCGCGTCGGACAGTTCGCCGACGCCGTTGTCGAACGTCCCCTGGCTCTTGCCGACACCGCGGAAGTTGAAGCGCAACGTCGCGAACCCGCGGCGCTGGAAGGTCTTGTAGAGCTCCATCACGATATGGTTGTTCATCGTGCCGCCCGCCTGCGGATGCGGATGGAGGATCATCGCGACCGGCGCCCGGGGGCGCGATGCGGGAGCGAAACGGCCTTCGAGACGACCGTCGGGGCCGGGGAAAATGACTTCTGGCATCGGACCTGCTGACAAGGAAAATCTGGGGAGCACGCCCCGAAGGGTCACGCAAGGAGTTGTGCGCTATACAATGATGGCGCACGTCTGCGCAATGATTGCCGCGAACCGCCGATTGCCATGCCGATGACGCCCGAACGCCTGTACCTCGACCATGCCGCGACCACACCGATCCTGCCGAACGCGGCGGACGCGGTGGCGCGCGCGATGTCGCTCTGGGCGAACCCGTCGTCGCCGCATGCCGAGGGCCGGGCGGCGCGCGCGGCGCTCGAGGCGGCACGGCGCGGCGTCGCGGCCGCTTATGGCTGGCCTGGCGAGACGTTGCTGACCAGCGGGGCGAGCGAGGCGCTGGCGATCGCGCTGGGACGCGCGACGCCGCTGCGCCGGCTGGTGACGGCGGTCGAACATGATGCGGTGATTCGCGCCGCCCCCGATGCGCAGACCATTCCGGTCGACTCGCTTGGGCGCGTCGATCCGGCTGCGCTCGCCGTGTTGCTCGACGGCGACGGCGACGGCAACGCCGCGCTGGTCGCGGTGCAATGGGCCAATAGCGAGACCGGAGTGCGCCAGCCGGTCGCGGCCATCGCGGAGCAAGTCCATGCAGCGGGCGGATTGCTGCTGGTCGACGCCGCGCAAATGCCCGCCGGTGCGGACCCCCATGTCGCCGAGCATGCCGATTTCGTCGCGCTCTCCGCGCACAAGCGCGGCGGTCCGCCGGGGGTCGGCGCGCTGCTGGTGCGGGATTTCGCCACGCTCGCCCCGACGGGGGGTCAAGAGCGCGGCTATCGGGGCGGGACCGAGAACGTCCCGGGCGCGATCGGCTATGCCGCCGCGCTGGCGGAGCCCGAGCCTGTGGCGGCGCTGGTTCCGTTGCGCGCGCGGCTCGAGGATGCGGTCCTCCGGTCGGGCGGCGAGATCGTTGCTCGAGGGGCAGAGCGGCATCCCGCGATCGGTTCCTACCGCATGCCCGGGCTTGCCGCCGCCACGCAGCTCATCCGCTTCGACATGGCGGGGATCGCGGTGTCGGCGGGAAGCGCCTGTTCGTCGGGGAGCATGAAGCCGAGCCACGTTCTCGCGGCGATGGGCTGGACCGTGGACGCCGCGCGCGAGGTGATCCGGGTCAGCTTCGGGCGTGGAACGCGGGCAGCCGATGTCGATCGCTTCATCGCGGAATGGCGCAGGATCGTGCGTTCGGTCGGTGGGATCGATCTTGCGGGGGCGGCATGACTTACCTCGATTATCAGGCCACGACGCCGCTTGCTCCCGAAGCATTGGAAGCGATGTTACCGTGGCTGCGCGACCAGCATGCCAACCCCCATTCGCCCCACGCCCCGGGCCGCAAGGCCAAGGCCGCGGTCGAGGTGGCGCGCGCCGCGGTTGCGGCAGCATTCGGCGGGGGCGGGCAGGTCGCCTTTACCAGTGGCGCGACCGAGGCGATCAACTGGGCGATCCAGGGGACGTCAGGGCCGATCGTCACGCTCGCTACCGAACATGCCGCGGTGCTCGACACGGTCGCTGCGATGGCGGCGCAGGGGCGGCCCGTGACCGTGCTGCCGGTCGGCGCGGACGGGCTGGTGGATCTCGAGGCCGCCCGTGCGGCGATCGTGCCGGGCACCGGACTCGTCGCCGCCATGCTGGTCAATAACGAGATCGGCGTGATCCAGCCGATTGCCGCGCTCGCCGAGCTGGCGCACGCCGCGGGCGCGCTCTTCCTGTGCGATGCGGTGCAGGGCTATGGCCGCGTGTCCATTCCCCCGCCGTGCGATCTCGTCGCCGTTTCGGCGCACAAGATTTACGGCCCCAAGGGGATCGGTGCGCTGTGGGTCCGCGACGGCGTCCGGCTGGCGCCGCTGCTATATGGCGGCGGGCAGGAGGCGCTTGGCCGGTCGGGGACGCTGTCGCCCGCGCTGTGCGCGGGGTTCGGAGCGGCGGCGCGACTGATGTTCGAGATGCGCGACACCGACGCGGCGACGGTCGAGGCCCTGTGGCGCAGCGCGACCGAGCGGCTGTCGGGGTGGCACGTCAACGGCGCGCTCGACCGGCGCTATCACGGCAACCTCAACATCCGGCGCGATGGACTGGACGTCGCGCGGTTGATGTCGGACCTGCGCGATGTCGCCTTTTCGGCGGGCTCCGCCTGCGCGAGCGGGTCGGGAAGATCGAGCCATGTCCTGCGCGCGATCGGGCTGAGCGACGGGGCGGCGCGAACCAGTATCCGGATCGGGTTCGGGCGCTATACGCGCGTACCCGAGCTGGTGGACGCGATCGGTCGGATCGTCGCCGCAGCGGATGGACAGAGGATCGCGGCATGATCCGGGTGCGTTTCGTCGGGCGCGATGGCGCAGTACGCGAGGTGATGGCGCAGGCTGGTGATAGTCTGCTGCAGGTTGCCCAGGCGGACGGACAGCCGCTGGAAGGAACATGTGAAGGTCAGATGGCCTGCTCGACCTGCCATGTCATCGTTTCGGCCGCCAATTTCGACGATCTGCCGCCGGCAAGTGCGGAAGAAGAGGACATGCTTGATTTGGCGACGGGGGCGACACGTACAAGTCGATTGGCGTGCCAGATCCGCTTGGAAGACAACATGGATCAAATAACTGTGGCCATTCCGGCCGAATCACGGAACATGCAACGCCGCTGATCATTACGCTCCCGTGCCACTTGAGTACGCACGAAGGAGATACCCATGAAATTCATCGCTTTGCTGTCTGCCGGCCTGATCGCTGCCAGCGCCCTCGCGCCGACCGGTGCCAGCGCCCAGGATCGGCATGATCGCCGCGACCGTGTCGTCACCCGGACCGTGCACGTCGACCGTCATCGCCCCGCCTACCGGTCGCGCCAGGTCTGCCGGATGGAGCGTCGCGATCATCGCCGCGTGCGCATCTGCCGGACGGTCCGCCGCTAAGGCCTCTTGATCCTTCCGCCCGACCCCGCCATAGGCAGCGCGGGAGTCGGGCGGACGTAGTCGTCGCCAACTTGGTCAGGGCCGGAAGGCAGCAGCCACAACGATTTCGCTGCGGGTCGTTCCGGCTCCCACCGCTGCCATGGCGTAGAGTGCTTGCTCCGCCGCAAACCTTACCCTTACATCGCGCGCGCTGCCGCTCTAGATAGACGGCAATGTCCGACTCCATCGATCCTCCCGGCTTCGACCTGGCCGCACCGCCGCAGCCCGTTGCCAAGGACGCGTATCGCGTCCTCGCACGCAAATATCGCCCGCAGACCTTTGCCGAGTTGATCGGGCAGGATGCGATGGTGACGACGCTTGGCAATGCGATCCGCCGCCAGCGGCTTGCGCATGCGTTCCTGCTGACGGGCGTTCGCGGTGTCGGCAAGACGTCGACCGCGCGGTTGCTGGCGAAGGCGCTCAACTGCATCGGCCCGGACGGAACGGGCGGCCCGACGATCGACCCGTGCGGCGTGTGCGAACCGTGCGTCGGGATCGCCGAGGGGCGGCACATCGACGTGATCGAGATGGACGCGGCGAGCCACACCGGCGTCGACGACATGCGCGCGGTGATCGACGCGTCGCGAATGACCGCGTTCGTCGCGCGCTACAAGATCTACATCATCGACGAAGTCCACATGCTGTCGAAGAACGCGTTCAACGCGCTGCTGAAGACGCTGGAGGAGCCGGCCGAGGGCGTGAAGTTCGTGCTCGCGACGACCGAGGTCAACAAGGTGCCGGTGACGGTGCTGTCGCGCTGCCAGCGGTTCGACCTGCGCCGCATCCCGGCGGAGAAGCTCGCGGACCATTTCGCGCGGGTGGTCGAGGCCGAGGGTGTTTCGGCGGAACCCGAGGCGCTCGGGCTGATCGCGCGCGCGGCGGAAGGTTCGGCGCGCGACGGCCTGTCGATCCTCGACCAGGCGATCGCGCATGCCGACATGGAAGGCGGGCAGGTCAATGCCGCCGCGGTGCGGGACATGCTCGGCCTGTCCGATCGCGGCGCGATCCGTGACATGATGGCGTTGCTGCTCGCGGGCGATGCGCTCGGCGCGTTGGCGGCGTTGCGGCGGCAATATGACCTCGGAGTCGATCCGCTGGGCGTGCTGCGCGGGTTGCTCGAGACGGTTCACGCGACGACGCTGGTCAAGCTGGGGGCCGCCGCCGAGGCGGGGCAGGCGACCGAGGAACGGACGGCATTGGAGGAATGGGGCGCGTCGTTGTCGTTCGCCGCGCTGCACCGCTTGTGGCAGTTGCTGCTCAAGGGGCATGAGGAGGTCGGGCGTGCCGCGCTGCCGATCGAGGCGTGCGAGATGGCGCTGTTGCGGCTGGTCCACGCATCGACGCTGCCCGATCCGGGCGAGCTGGCGCGGATGATCCAGAACGGTGCGCCGCCGGTCGTCGCAGCGCCCATCGCGCCCGCGCCTGCGCCGGGCGAGCCCGTCGCCGCCGCCATGCCGCAGTCGATCGAGGCGATCGTCACGTTGCTCGAATCGGCGGGCCAGCTCGCGCTCGCGTCGCGGCTCGTGCATCACGCCAGCATGATCAGCATCGTCGATGTCGAGCTGGTGCTGAGTTCGTCGCGGCCCTTGCCGAGCGACCTGATCGGCGAGCTTGGCGCGTCGCTCAAGCAGATTACCGGGCGGATGTGGCGGATCACCACCGCGCCGACCGTCGGCGCGCCGACGATCCGCGAGGCGGAAGCCGCAAGGCGCGAGGCGTTCAAGGCGGAAATTCTCGCGACCCCGGTGATCGCCGCGGCGCTTGAGGCGTTCCCCGACGCGAGCTTACCCGAAACCGAAATCGACCGCCTGTTGGCGGCGCAACGGAGCATGAGTGCATGAACAGTATCGAAGACATCATGGCGATGGCGCAGAACGTCCAGAACGAGCTGGCCAAGGCGCAGGACGGGCTCGACAAGATCGAGGTCGAGGGTGCTGCTGGCGGCGGGCTGGTCAAGGTTCAGGCCTCGGCCAAGGGCCGGATCATCGGGATCACCATCGACGAATCGCTGCTCCAGCCGAGCGAGAAGCAGATGGTCGAGGACCTCGTCGTCGCGGCGTTCAACGACGCCAAGGCGAAGGCGGATGCGGCATCGGGCGCGGAAATGGCCAAGATGACCAGCGGCATTCCGCTGCCGCCCGGCTTCAAGCTGCCGTTCTGAGGTCGGTTCGGCTCCGGAACTAACTGACGTTGCTTGTGTTCTTTCTCCAGGTGCAAAACAGGAGGATTGGCATGAGCGACAATGTGACAGAGACCCCCCACACGACCGTCATCGAACGCCGCGGGAGCGGGGCGGGGATTTTGATCGGGATCGTCCTGCTGATCGCGGTCGCCGTCGGGGCATTCTATCTGTTCAACCGCAGCCAGAATGACAACATCCGGACCGATGCGATTTCCGGCGCGGCCAAGGACGTCGGCGATAGTGCGAAGAAAGTCGGCGATAGCGCTCAGAAGGCGACCGACGGGAACTGAGTATGGTCGTTTCTTCCCCGGCCAGGGACTTTAGAAACTAGCGGTCTCGGTGCCTTACCCCCGCAAGCAGGAATCCAGCCCGTCGTTGCGGACGACGCCCACCCGCCGGGTGATGGCGTTCCCGTGACGGCGGGTGAACCCGCTCGGCGCGATCGCCGCGCGCTTCTTGGGCTGGGGGAAGACCGCCGCCATTCGACCTGCCTCGCTCGGCGTCAGATGTGATGCGTCATGGCCGAAATAGCGTTGCGCGCCGGCGTTGACACCGTACGTGCCGATCCCGGTTTCGGCGACGTTGAGATACACTTCCATGATCCGGCGCTTGCCCCAGATCGTCTCGATCAACACTGTGAAATAGGCTTCGAGCGCCTTGCGCACGTAACCGCCGCCCTGGATCAGGAAGACGTTCTTCGCCGTCTGCTGGCTGATCGTCGACCCGCCGCGAATGCGTCCGCCGCGGGCATTGCGCGCATAAGCGGTCTCGATCGCGCGCATGTCGAAGCCGTTGTGCTTGCAGAACCGCGAATCCTCGCCGGCGATCGCGGCGCGCGCCATGTTCGGGTCGATCCGCGAGAGCGGCATCCAGGATTTGTCGATGCCATGCCCGGCGATCGCGTCCCCGATCATGGTCAAGGTGATCGGGGGCGGCACGAAGCGGTACACTCCGACCATCACCAGCGACAGCACGACGAGGGCGAGCACGCCCTTCACGATCCATCCCAGCAGGCGGCGGGCACCCCCATTGGAGCGACCCGACCGGCGGGACGGGGCACGGCGGTTGCCGCCACGCGTATTGGACGATGAGTTGGTCTTTCGGCGTGCCATGACGCCGCTCTAGGAGGATCGGATCGGCACTGTCCAGCGCGCCGATCCGATCCGCCGATCAGGCGGCGACCAGCATCCGCTTGTCGCCTGCGATCCGCATCATCGCCTTTTGCAGTTTTTCGAAGGCGCGCACCTCGATCTGGCGGACGCGCTCACGGGAGACGCCATAGACCTGGCTCAGTTCCTCGAGCGTCTTGGGCTCGTCGGTCAGGCGGCGCTCGGTAAGAATGAACTTCTCGCGCTCGTTGAGGTCGTCCATGGCCGCAGTCAGCATGTCGTGCCGAACGTCGGCCTCCTGCGCCTCGGCGACCACCGTATCCTGCAGGGGGGAGTCATCCTGCAGCCAGTCCTGCCACTGGCCTTCGCCGTCCTCGCGCATCGGTACGTTGAGCGACGTATCGCCGCCCATCGCCATGCGCCGGTTCATGCTGGTCACCTCGGCCTCGGTGACACCGAGGTCCTTGGCGATCTTCGCGAGATGCTCCGGCGACAGATCACCATCCTCGAACGCGTCGAGCTTGGACTTCATCCGGCGCAGGTTGAAGAACAGCTTCTTCTGCGCGGCGGTGGTGCCCATCTTGACGAGGCTCCACGAGCGCAGGATGAATTCCTGGATCGAGGCGCGGATCCACCACATCGCATAGGTCGCGAGCCGGAAGCCCCGATCGGCCTCGAACTTCTTCACGCCCTGCATCAGGCCGATATTGCCTTCGGAGATCAGCTCGCTGACCGGAAGGCCATAGCCGCGATAGCCCATTGCGATCTTCGCCACGAGGCGAAGGTGCGAGGTGACGAGCTGCGCGGCGGCATCGGTGTCGCCATGTTCCTCGAAGCGTTTGGCGAGCATGTATTCCTGCTCGGGCGCGAGGATCGGGAATTTCTTGATCTCGGACAGATAGCGGTTGAGGCTCGCTTCGCCGCCGAGGGCGGGGATCGTCGCGGGGACGTTGCTGCGGGCTGCCATGGTCGTATCTCCCTTTTCGTAAGGCCGGGATCGCGCCGGGCGCGGCGGCCGTAGCCTATACTAGCAATGTATCGAACAGTTCCTGCATGTCGGCAGGCATTTCGCTGTCAAACGCCAGAACGTTACATTTGATCGGATGAATGAACCCCAAACGGGCGGCGTGCAACGCCTGTCGGCGGAAACCCAAGGTTTCCAGATCGCGTTTGTGAGCCTGCTTTGTTCTACCGTAAACCGGGTCGCCGAGCAAGGGATGCCCGAGCGAAGCCATGTGCACGCGGACCTGATGCGTCCGCCCGGTTTCGAGCCGGCACTCGACCAGCGCCGCCTCGCGTAACCGTTCGAGCGTGCTGTAATGCGTCACCGCGCGCTTGCCGCCCTGGACGATCGCGATCTTCTTGCGATTCTGCGGGCTCCGCGCGAGTGGCGCGTCCACCGACCCGGCAGGCGGGGCGGGGCGCCCCGAAACGATCGCCTTGTACCGCCGATCAATCGAGTGCGCCGCGAACTGCTTGGCGAGGCCGACATGCGCGCGATCGGTCTTGGCGGCGACCATCAGGCCGGATGTATCCTTGTCGATCCGGTGGACGATCCCGGGGCGTGCCACCCCGCCGATTCCCGACAGGCTGCCGCCGCAATGGTGAAGCAGCGCGTTGACGAGCGTCCCGTCCAGGTTTCCGGCAGCGGGATGGACCACCAGCCCGGCCTGCTTGTCGATCACGATCAGGTGTTCGTCCTCGAACACCACGGACAGCGCGATATCCTGTGCCTCGTTATGCGCCGGCGTCGGGTCGGGAACGACGATGCGGTACAGGCCGCCCGGAACCGCCTTGCTCGCGGGGTCGCGTCGGAGCGTGCCGGTCTCGTCGGTGACCTGTCCCGTCGAGATCAAGGCTTTCAGCCGTTCGCGCGAGATCGTCGGGAGCGCATCCGCCAGCGCACGGTCGAGCCGGAGTCCGGCTTCATCGGCGATTCGCGTCTCAATGGTGGAAACCCCCCGGTTCATCCTTTAGAATCTGGGAATGGCGGTGGAAATTTCAAGCACTCTGCAAGCGAGATTGCTAACCGCCGCGCAGGCGACCCCGGCTGTGGAGGTTTGCGGGCTATTGTTCGGCGACGAAACCACCGTCGTACGGGTCACGGCCTGCGCCAATGTCGCGGCAGACCCGGCCCGCGCGTTCGAGATCGATCCGGTCGCGCTGTTTGCGGCGCTGCGGGCCGAACGGGCCGGGGGCGCGCGCCTGATCGGATATTGGCACTCGCATCCGAACGGCAGCACGACCCCGTCGGTAACCGACGCCGCCCGCGCGGCCGCGGACGGCAAGATCTGGGTGATCGTCGCGGGCGGACGGATCGCGGCATGGCGCGCGACCGAGCAGGC
The DNA here is from genome assembly GCF_022662475.1 of Sphingomonas sp. TREG-RG-20F-R18-01. GTDB lineage: Bacteria > Pseudomonadota > Alphaproteobacteria > Sphingomonadales > Sphingomonadaceae > Sphingomonas. The sequence goes on along the minus strand of NZ_JAKNQQ010000001.1, from coordinate 409,446 downwards.
GGGGGCTACCGGATTCGTCCCGGTCACGATCAGGGAGACACTGGCATGAACCGCACGATCCGCGCGGGGCTTCTCGGCCTTCTGTGGGCCGGGCTGGCGGTCGGCCTGACGGGCAGTATCGCATCGGTCGCCATCGGCGGGCAGACCGAGCGGGTGACCGCCAACGGGCTGACCTGCCCGCGGGCCGCGACGCGCGTCGAGCGGGCGATCTGCAACGACCCGAAACTCGTCCAGCAGGACACTCATATGGCGGCGGCTTACGCCGGACTGGTGCGCCACGCGCCAACGGCCACCCGTGCGGCGATCCTGCGCGATCAGCGCGCGTGGCTGGTCCGGCGCGATGCCTGCCGCGACACCGCCTGCGTCTCCAAGGCCTATGACGATCGCTCGACCGCCTTGTGGCAACAGCGCGAAAGCGTCGACCGCTGGCGTCGGCGCAACGTCGCGCGGGTCGGCCAGTGCGAAACGACCACGATCGAACAGATCGGTCCACGGCTCGGCGACGGCACGCGTCCGGACGACAGTGGCACGAGCATCACCTTCGCCAATGGTGTCCATCAGGTTTCCTACGACCGCGAACGCCCGATCGCGCGTTCGCGCCTCGGCGACCGCGCGCGGGTCTGCCTCGTCGCGCTGCCGCGCCATTGCCCGCCGGGGGATGATCGGGGGCGGTCCTATGCGGTCACCAACCTGCGGACCGGGGCGCGCTGGCGGCTGTTCAATTCGCAACATCTGTGCGGCGGCGCATGAAGGGGGCGACTCGCACCCGACATTTGGTTAAGCGGCCCGACGTGCGGCTTGCAGCGCGTAGCGTGCTGCGCCAAAGAAGCGCAAAGCTGGAGCCCAAGCGTTGACCATTAGCCCGACCGATTTTGCTAGCCTGCTGTGTTCGCGCCTGTGCCATGATCTGCTGAGCCCCGTGGGCGCGCTGAACAACGGCCTGGAATTGCTCGCGGACGAACATGATCCCGATATGCGGGCACGCTGTCTCGAACTGCTCGCGGACAGTGCCAAGGCTTCGGCGAACAAGCTGAAGTTCTTTCGTCTCGCATTCGGTGCGGCGGGCGGCTTTGGCGAATCGGTCGACTCGCGCGAAGCGCGCGCAGCGATTGAGGGGCTGTTCGGAGAGGGTCACAAGGTAAAGCTCGGCTGGCTGGTCGAGGATTCGACCCTTCCCAAGCCGGCGATCAAGGTGTTGCTAAACCTTGCGCTGATCGCCGGCGATGCGCTCGTGCGCGGCGGACAGCTCGATGTCGGCGCCGAGAACCATAATGGTCAGGTCGAGATCGTGGTACGCGCGGAGGGTTTGCGGATCGTGCTCGATTCCGAGATGCGGGCGGCGTTGACCGGCACCAGCGGCGACGCGGTCGTCACGCCGCGCGCGGCGGCGGCCTATCTCGTCCATGCGTTGGTCGCCGAGGGCGGCGGGGTCGTCCAGGTTTCCGCGCCGGACGATGCCGTATTGTTGTTCGGGGCTGCATTTAAAGCGGCTTAAATGACCCTTTAACCATTGGGGTCCCATGCAGTCGGCTGCCGCAAAGGCGGGGGCCCATGGACGATCTGCTACAGGAATTCATTGCCGAAACGCGCGAGACGCTGGAAGCGCTCTCGGGGGAGATCGTCGCGTGGGAATCCGCGCCCGATGACCGCGAGCGGCTCGATGCCATCTTCCGGTTCGTGCATACGGTGAAGGGAAGCTGCGGCTTCCTGGACCTGCCGCGGCTCGCCCGACTGAGCCATGCCGCCGAGGATGTGCTCGCAGCGGTGCGCGCGGGCGAGCGCACGCCCGACACCCGGCTGGTCAACGCCGTGCTGGCGATCGTCGACCGCGTCGGCGAGATCGTCGAGGCGATCGATGCCGGCCATGCGCTCGACGACACGGGCGAAGACCTGTTGATCGCGGCGCTCGACACCGGATCCGAAGCGATTGCCAGCAGCGCCGCCCCGGTGATGCGCGCGCCGACGCGCAGCGTGCGACTGAACGTCGATCTGCTCGACCGCATGATGAGCGGCATGTCGGACATGGTGCTCGCGCGGAACGAACTCGCGCGGCGGCTCCGGCATGAGGAGGTCGATCCGACGATCGAGGCCGCGCTGGAACGGCTGTCGCTGACCGTCGCCGAGATGCGCGATACCGTGACGCGCACGCGCATGCAGAAGATCGAGGCGCTGTTCTCCGCCCTGCCGCGCATGGTCCGCGACACCGCGGCCGAACTCGGCAAGTCGGTGACGCTGCACATGGAGGGGAGCGACGTCGAACTCGACCGCGAAATGATCGAGATGATGCGCGATCCGCTCGTCCACCTGATCCGTAATTCGATCGACCATGGGATCGAAGGTCCGGACGATCGGCGGGCACAGGGCAAGCGCGAGACCGGATGGCTCAACGTCGCCGCGCGCCAGTCCGGCAACCAGATCGTGATCGAGATCGCGGACGATGGCCGCGGGATCGATACCGCGCGGCTCGCAACCAAGGTCGTTGCTTCGGGACTGTACAGCGACGCCGAAGTCCGCGCGATGAGCGAGCAGGCGCGACTGGAACTGGTGTTCGCGCCCGGGCTGTCGACCAAGGACGAAGTCACGGCGATTTCCGGGCGCGGCGTCGGCATGGATGTCGTCCGCGCCAACGTCGAACAGATCGGTGGCCGGATCGAACTTTCGAATTCGCCGGGCCGGGGCCTGCGCATTTCGATCCACGTTCCACTGACGCTGTCGATCATGTCGACGATCGGCGTTGGCGTGCGCGACCAGCGGTTCGCCATTTCGCGGCAGACGATCGAGGAGATCGTGCGGGTCGGTGCCGAATCGATCCGCATCGACCGTCTCGGCGATACCGCGATGGCGACGGTGCGCGACCGGCGGATGCCGCTGGTCGATCTGGGCGACCTGCTCGGGTTCGGTGCATCCGAGCCAGTGATGCTGGTGATTGTCGGCGTTTCGGGCGGGTCCTATGCCCTCGCGGTCGATACGGTGCTCGATCATGAGGAACTGGTGGTCAAACCGGCCGCGCCGGCGGTGATGGCGACCAACGTCTACGCCGGGCAGACGCTGCCTGACAGCGGCCTGCCGATGCTGATGCTCGACTGCGCCGGTATCGCGCAGCTCGCCGGTCTCGTCTTTGCACGCGAGATCCTGACCGAAGAGGATGCGGTGGTCGCGACGCCGGGCGTGCAGGCGTTGCTGTTCGACGACCTCGATGGCGTCCGCCGGATCGTGCCGCTGTCGGTCATCGACCGGGTCGAGCCGGTGCCGTCCAGCGCGATCCGGCATGCAGCCGGCCGGCTGCGGTTGTCGGTCGAGGGCGCGATCATTCCGCTCGTGGCGCTGGGGCCGTGGGAGGGGCGGGCAAACGTGTCGGTGCTTCGCCTGCGCGACGGCACGGTCGAGCTCGGCTATGCGATCGCCGAAGCCCTGGATATCGTCGAGCTGCCGGAAACGGTGGTCGCCGCTCCGGTCAGCGGTCCGATCGCCGGCGTCGTCGCGATCGATGGCGACCAGATCGAAGTGATCGATCTCTTCTGGCTGTTCTCGACCCATGCCGATCCCGGGGCCGCCGCCGACGCACCCTTGTGCCTGTTGCAGGGCACCGACGCGGCGTGGCTGACGACATTCCTCAAGCCCGTGCTCGAGGCAGCGGGGTACCGTGCGACGACGTCGTTGCTGCCCGGCGAGCAGGCTGGGGTGGTGGTGACGATGGATCGGGAGTGTCCGGCCACGAGCGGGGGTGCGCCCGTGGTGCGGTTGCGGCGGGATGCCGAGAGCGACGGTGTCGACGGCAGCATCTTCCGCTACGACCGGCCCGGCTTGCTGGCCGCGCTTGCCAAATCTGCCGGAGGCCGCTGATGCCGTTGTTCCTGATCGCGCAGATTGCCGGGCGCACGGTCGCGATCGAATCGTCGCAAGTCGAGTCGGTCGTAGATATCGGGGCGATCATTCCCGTCCCGCGCGCCGAACGCCACGTGCGCGGGCTTGCCGCCCTGCGCAGCCGCGTGGTCACGGTGATCGAGACGCGCGCGGCGTTGGGGCTTCCGCCGGGGGACGGCAGCGCGATGCGCGCCGTCATCACCATCGTCGAAGGGCACCATTATGCCGTGCTCGTCGACGCGCTGGAGGACGTCGCAGCCTTCGACCTGGCGCCCATGTCTCCCGGGATCGTCCTCGACAAGGGATGGCCCGGCGTTGCCCGCGGGATCGTCGAGCGCGACAACGAGCCGATCCTGGCGATCGCGCTGGACGCGCTGATCCCTGCGGTCAGCCTCGTCGCGGCGTGAGCGATCTTTCGAAAAACCAATATTAACGTGACGCTTACGCATTTCGGGCAAAACCCGGTCAAGCGCATTGCACAACAGGGTGACCGCATGAAGACCTGCCTCGTCGTCGACGATTCGAAAGTGATCCGCAAGGTCGCGCGCCATATCCTGGAGACGCTCGATTTCCAGGTGAGCGAAGCTGGAGACGGGCGCGAGGCGCTTACCGCCTGCCTCGCGTCCGCACCCGACGTCATCCTGCTCGACTGGAACATGCCGGTCATGAGCGGCATGGATTTTCTTCGCGCACTCCGCGACAGTTCGATCCCGACCCGGCCCAAGGTGGTGTTCTGCACGACCGAAAACGGCATGGCGCACATCCGCGCCGCGATCGAGGCGGGCGCGGACGAATATGTGATGAAGCCGTTCGATCGCGAGACGCTGGAAAGCAAATTACAGATCGTGGGCATGGCCTGACGGGCGGGCGAAGGGTGCCGAGTTCAGCGCACCCGCAATCGCCCCTGCATGCTCCTGCACGATTTTCCGGCGTCGTCCCTCGCGATGCCTCCTTTCCTTGCGTCATTGCGAGTTTCAGCATGTCCGAAGGCGATCCCTCTCCAAGCGTCCTGATCGTCGATGATTCCGTCGTCGCGCGCGCCATGATCGCGCGCGCGATCGAACAGGGCGGGCGGTTCGGGGTGGCCGGGGCCGTGCCGCACGCGGCGGCCGCGCTTGCCTTTCTGCGCGAGCGGCGGGTGGACGTCATCGTGCTCGACATCGAGATGCCGGGGGTCAGCGGGCTGGTTGCGCTTCCCGACCTGATCGCGGCCGGACACGGGGCCAAGGTGCTGGTCGTCTCCTCCATCGCCAGCGACGGTGCGGCGGCGACGATCGAGGCGCTGGCGCAGGGGGCGGCGGACACCCTGGTCAAACCGGACATCGGCGATTTCGCCGGGCGCTTCTCGGGGGCATTGGTCGAAAAGCTCGACCGCCTGCTCGCCGCCGAAGACCAACTGGCCGACCATCCCGCGACGGCGACGCCAGACGCCACGCCGACGAGCGTGGGCAAGGGGTTCGACGTCGTCGCGATCGGGGCGTCCACCGGCGGTATCCATGCGCTGAGCCAAGTGCTGCGCGAAGTGCCGGCGTCCTTCCCGGTGCCGATCCTGGTCACCCAGCATCTGCCCGCGTCGTTCATGCCCTATTTCGCCGCGCAACTCGCGACCATTGCCGGGCGGCCGTGCGACGTCGCGAGCGACCACCTGCGGATCCGTCCGGGCCGCATCATCGTCGCCCCCGGGGATGCGCACATGCGGGTCGCACGGACGCCGGACGGCGGGGCGATCCGCCTGAGTACCGAAAGCGTGAAGAACGGCTGCATGCCTTCGGTCGACCCGATGTTCGACAGCGTCGCCGAAGTGTACGGGAACCGGGCGCTCGGGATCGTGCTCAGCGGCATGGGGCGCGACGGGTCCGAGGGCGCATGCACCATCGTCGCGCGTGGGGGCAGCATCGTCGTCCAGGATCGGGCGAGTTCGGTCGTCTGGGGGATGCCCGGGGCGATCGCCAAGTCGGGCCATGCGGCGGCCGTGTTGACCCCGGTCGAGATCGGAAAGCTGATCGCCAAGCGTCGTCGTCCGGCCTGATGTCCAGCGTTCCAGAAAGTACCAACAGTCGAATGCCTCTCCTCGAATCCCACAGCAAGGGCGTGATGGTCGCGCTCAATACCCTGCTCGAATCGCGCACCGGCCAGCAGCTGGCGGCGAACCGCGAATGGCGGATCGAGACCGCGTTGAAGCCGCTGCTGCGCGATCTCAAGCTGGCAACCCTCGACGATCTGGTCGAGGCGGTTCGGCGCTCGCCCGAGATCGCCGATCAGGCGGTCGATGCGCTGCTCAACCAGGAAAGCTCGTTCTTCCGTGATGCCGCGGTGATCGAGCTGGTGGCGGAGGCGGTGGCGACATTGCGCGCCGAGCAAGGCCAGCGCCGCGTGCGGATCTGGTCGGCGGGCTGTTCGGTCGGGCAGGAGCCGCTGTCGCTGGCGATGCTGTTCGCGGAACAGGAGGCGCTGGGGGAAACCATGCCCCCCGATATCGTCGCGACCGACGTGTCCGAGGCGGCGCTGACCCGTGCACGGGCAGGGCGCTACACCCATTTCGAGATCCAGCGCGGGCTGCCGATCCGCCGCATGATGCGCTGGTTCGACCAGCAGGCCGAGGACTGGGTCGCCAAGCCCGAGCTCGTTCGACGGATCGCGTTCCGGCGGATCAACCTGGTGGCGGACCCGTTGCCCGTCGGGCGGTTCGACGTGATCCTGTGTCGCAATGTGCTGCTCTACCTGCCACCGGACTTGCGCCGCCGCGTGCTCGACCGGTTTGCGACCGTGATCCGGCCGGGCGGCCTGCTCGTCCTGGGTGCGGGCGAGACGGTCATCGGCCAGACCGAGGCGTTCCGGCCAAGTCCCCGGTATCGCGGACTCTATGAAGCGGTGCCAGCGGGCGTCTGACGGGGTTTCGCCGCAGCCCGGACCGTGCTTAAGCTGGCAACCGGCTCGCGGAGGGGACAGGCCCATGAACATCATCGATACACCTTCGCCGAATTTCGACGCGCGATCGTTACCCGTGTCGATCATCGTGCTGCACTATACCGGCATGCAGACGGCGCAGGCCGCGATCGATCGGCTGCGCGATCCCGAAGCCAAGGTCTCGGCCCATTATCTCGTCGCCGAGGACGGGCAGATCCTGCGGATGGTCGCCGAGGACCAGCGTGCCTGGCATGCGGGCAAGTCGCGCTGGCGGGGCATCGAGGACGTCAACAGCGCCAGCATCGGGATCGAGATCGTCAATCCCGGACATGAATTCGGCTACCGCCCCTTCATGGAAGAGCAGATCGACGCGGTCGTGCGGCTCGTCGCCGACATTACCGAGCGCCACCGCATTACGCGCGGCAACGTCGTCGGCCATTCGGACATTGCGCCGACTCGCAAGCAGGACCCGGGTGAACTGTTCCCGTGGAGCCGGCTCGCCAAGGTCCGGCTTGCACTGCCGCGCCCGACCAAGGGGTTGATGGACCCGATGTGGACCGATGCCGGGTTCCTCGTGGCGCTCGAGCGCTTCGGTTACGACGTGACCGACAAGCTCGCCGCGGTGGTCGCGTTCCAGCGCCGCTTCCGACCCGAACTCATCGACGGCGTGATCGACGGGGAGTGCCGTAGCATCCTGCTCGCGCTGCTGCTGCCCAAACCGACCGGGGACGACGGATAGGCTTTGCCGTTGCGGTAATTCGCGCTAGGGGCGTCGCAGCCAGAGGGTCGGGCGGCCGCGGGTATCTTCGGATACGCGAGGAAAGTCCGGGCTCCGCGAAACGACGGTGCCGGGTAACGCCCGGCGGGGGTGACCCCAGGGACAGTGCCACAGAGAGCAGACCGCCGATGTCCCCTTTCGATGCGAATCGGCAAGGGGAACAGGCAAGGGTGAAAGGGTGCGGCAAGAGCGCACCGCGCGCCTGGTAACAGGGGCGGCATGGCAAACCCCACCGGGAGCAAGATCGAATAGGGGCGGCAAGGGACTTCGGTCCCGGGGCTTCGTTTCAGCCAGTCGCCCGGGTTGATTGCTTGAGGCGGCGCGCAAGCGTCGTCCTAGAGGAATGGTCGCCTAACCCCGTCATAACGGTGGGGTGGACAGAACCCGGCTTACAGACCCTCTGGCGCGTTTCTGACACTGATCGCTTTAATTCACAGCGGTTTCACAAAAGCGTCATGGCGCTAACGCGCTTCGATGCTTAGATGGCACGCTATGGCGCGTTCCTCCTCCCGATCGGTCGACTGGGGCTTTCCCCGCTGGCGCGCTTACGGCGAAGCCAGCACGGAAGCCGCCACGATCCGTCTCTGCGACCGCCACGGTTGCACCCAGAAGGGCGATTGTCCCGCGCCCAAATCCCCCAACAGCCCCGAGCGCTGGTACTTCTGCCAGGAGCATGCCGGCGAATATAACCGTGGGTGGAATTACTTCGAGGGCCTGAGCGCCGAGGAAGCCGCGGAGCGCGAACGCGCCGAGACGCAAACCGCCGAGGGCTATACCGAGTCGCGCCATCATCAATGGGCAGGGCCCGGCGACGGCAGCCGTTCGCGCGACGAGATCCGCGCGCTCGAGGTGCTCGAGCTCGAGGTCGATGCTGATTTCGAGACGGTTCGCATCGCGTGGCGCCGGCTCGCCAAATCGAATCATCCCGATGTCCGTCCGGGAGACAAGGAGGCCGCGGCGCGCTTTCTCGCCATCCAGGCTGCGTACGACGTGCTCAAGGCGGCGGAAGACCAGCGGACGTGGAAGCCGGACGCTTGAAGACCGTTCGCTCGGACTGGGCCGATACGGTGCTGGTCTGCAAGAAATGTTCGAAGAAGCTCGACGGCGGGTTCGGGTCGAAAGGGAAGACGCCACTGGCCAAGGCGTTGCGCGAGGCCCTGGGGGTTCGCAAGGGCCGCAAGGGGGCGCTGGGGATCATCGAGGTGAAATGCCTCGGGATCTGTCCGCGCGGCGCGGTGACGGTGGTGACTGGGCATGCACCGGGCGACTGGGCGCTGGTGACCGATGGCGCGCCAATCGCCCAGGTCGTACGCGACCTCGGGCTGGGGCCACGGCCCGCGCCGGACGGGCAAGACGGCTGACCCGTTCCCGCCACCGCGGCACAAGCCGGGGCGACGGGATGGCGTTCAGCTGGTCGCGAACAACTTGGTCCCCACGACGCCGACGATGATTAGCGCGATGAACCCCATCTGCGGCACGTTCAGCTTTTCGCCGAACAGGATGACACCGAAGATGGTGACTCCGACCGCACCGAGCCCGGTCCAGACGGCATAGGCAGTGCCGGCAGGCAGGCCGCGCATCGCAAGTGCGAGCAACCCCATATTGACGAAACTGAGCGTGATGGGGACGGCGGCGGCCAGCACGCCACCCTGCGTTGCGGCCCATTTCAGGCTGAGTGCCCACATGATTTCAGTAACCACGGCGATGCCGAGGATGAGCCACGCCATGCGCGATCTCCTTGTGTAACGGGCTCTGACGGGAAAGCGGCTGCCGGAAACCCGAAAGAGGCGCGCGCGATGGGCGGCCGGATAGAGGCCGTGGGGTGATTTGTCCACCGTTGGCGACCATGCGCCCTGAAACCATCCATTCGACCGCTGTCGCGCTCAAACCGATTGGCGTCGTGCGAATCCTTGTGTAGCGCGCGCACCGCGACCTTCGAATGCGGCTGAAGCGGCGGGTTCGAGCGGGCGCGCCTTCTCCAGCACGGCACACGACATGACCACCATTTCTCACAACTGGCATCGGTTCGACGGCGGGCTTGGCGTCGTGCTCCGTGGCGACGCGCCGATCACGCGAATCCAGATCTTCGGGCAGCGCTGCAGCGGAACCAACGTCGTAGCGCAGACCCTGGCAACCAACCTGCCCGGCGCGCGGGTGACCGACGAATTCGGGCACAAGCATTGGTTCGTCCCGCCGCAGACGCTGTTTCCCAAGGACACGCTGACCCTCGTGGTCGCGCGTGATGCGTTCGACTGGGCGCGCAGCCTGCATCGCCAGCCGTGGCATGCCCACCCCACGCTGAAGGCCAAGCCGTTCGACGCGTTCGTCCGGAGCGAATGGTACAGTTGCTGGGACGAGCATGTCGACCATATCGAGCCCGGCCATCCGCTGCTGGGAACCGAGATGTTGCACGAGCGCGACCCCGAGACGGGCGCGCGCTTTGCCAATTGCATCGCCAAACGCACCGCGAAGTTGCGGCACTGGGCGGCGCTACCGGCGCGCGCGCACAACGTCGCGCTGGTCAGCTATGATGCGTTCGTGCGGGCACCCGAGCAGTTGGTCCAATCGATCGCCGCCGCCACCGGCATCGCGCCGGCCGCGCACTTCGCGCCCGTTTCGAGCTACAAGGGGCAGGGGCATTTTCGATATGCCCCGCAACGTTATGCCGATCTGTGCCCGGAGGACGTTGCGCATATCGAGCGCTGGCTCGACCCCGCCGTCGAGGCGCAATATGGGTTGAGCGCGGCCTATGCCGACGCGCATTGAACGCCGGGCCTCGATCCCGCGCGGCAATGGGCGGTCGTTCAGCCGGTCGCGTAGCGTGCCGCTGTTTCCCGGATCAGCGCGATCATGTTGGGGATGCCCTGGGTGCGGTTGGAACTCAGCTGCTTGCTGAGATCGAACGGTGCCAGCTGCTGCGGAATGTCGGTCGCTAGGATCGCCGAGGCCGGTTGATCCTGCACCGCCAGAAGCACCAGCGCGATGATCCCCTTGGTGATCGCCGCGTTCGAATCCGCGAGAAAGTGCAGCGTGCCGTCGTCGCGCGCCATCGGATAGACCCACACCGATGCCGAACACCCGCGCACCAGCGTCGCATCGGTCTTGAGGGGGTCGGGCATCGGCTCGAGCTCGCGGCCGAGGTCGATCAGGAGGCGGTAGCGGTCGTCCGCCTCCAGGAAGCTGTATTCGGTTTCGATGTCGGCGAGGCTTTGCATGCAGGCGCTATAGGCGGGGTGGGCGGCGTTCGTCACCCTTGGTTTGCGAGAGTTTCGCGCTGCACGGCCGCTGCCGGCCCCTTATGGGAGGGGTGCGGGAGCCTGCGCCCGGGAACGGGCGAGCCGGTCTGCCCGCGCTTACAGATCCACCCCGGCGGCGATCGCCTCCAGCTTGCGGATCCGCTCCTTGAGGTCGGCGATCTCGATCCGGGCGCTGGCATTGGGCAACGCGGGGCCGCCATTCGCCTCGCCCACCGCATGCAGCTGTTCCAGCTTGAACGAGAGCCAGCCACGCCAGCCGGTCAGCAGCGCGTAGGTGAGCATCGCAAGCCCCATAAGCGCGGTGGCGGCGAGCGTGATGGTGACATTCGGGTCAGTCATGATCCCTGCTCCTGCCAGGATGGTCATGGACGGTCGCGCAGCTTCTCGATCTCGCGATCGAGGCGGGCGCTGCTGTCTTCTTTGTCGGTCGCGAGCCGTTCGAGCACTGCGATCCGCTCCTTGAGCGCGCGGATTTCCTCGCGCTGGCGCTGTGTGTCGGCGCTGTCTTGCGTCGGCTGGCCCTCGATCCGGTCGGCCGCCCTGTAGCGGGCCTGGACGATCTTGCCGACGACCGCGACCAGCACGATCAGCACGACCATCATTTCTCCACCGTTCATAACACTCTCCCTTGTGATAGTCGGGCGGTCAGCCCTGGGTGGCCTGACGTGCCGCGCGGGCTGCGCGGCGGCGGGGGCGATCGATGCTTTCGGTCGCCCAGCAACATCCCGCCGTTACGACGGCGAGCACTCCGAGAAAGATGATCATGATAACCTCTGGGGAAGAAAGGGTTGATGGGTCAGTTCAGGTTGGTGTCGCGCAACCGCTCGATCTCGAGCGAGAGGTCCACGCCGCGGTCGGTGATGATGCGTTCCAGGACCTGGACCCGCTGTTCGAGCCGTTCGGTGTGGGCGGCATATTGCGCGGCCTTCTCGGCGACCATCGTCGCCTCGATCACGAGCCGCCGCTCCTTATAGGCAAGCCAGGGGCGGACGATGACGCCACCGACGACGGCGACCATGCCGACGCAAATGCCCAGGATCGGAATGAGAAAGACGACGTCGGGGGTCATGCTCGGTCCTTTCCGGTTCAGCGCAGTGCGTCGATTTCGCGCGAGACCCGCTCGGCCGGGTCGGTCGCGATCCGTTCGAGGACCGCGAGGCGCTCCTCCAGACGACTGACCTGGCCGTGCAGCTTGTCGTTCTCGGCCTTCAGCAGGTCGACCTGGCGGATGGTGCTGAGGTCGCCTTCGCGTCCGACCAGACGACCGTCCTTGCCCTCGAGCGGATAGCCATGCTTGGCGCGCATGTAGTTGCTGATGGTCCACCCCAGCGGACCGACGGTGATCGCGGCGAGCGGGATCAACAATCCCAATGAATGGCTCATGATATTTTCCCTGTTTGCCCCAAGTGATGCCAATCGCGGTACGGTCGCGTCCGTGCGGTTCAGCGCAGGCTGTCGATCTCGTCGGCGAGGCGGCTGTTGCGGCTGGTGTACATGACCTCGATGTCGGCAAGCCGGCGGTCGATGTCGCGGAACTTGGAGCGGACCTCGGCGGTCGAGCGCGTCGGATTGGTGCGGACACCCTGCCAGAAGCGCTCGTCATCGGCGCTGTCGTACAGGCCGAGCGGCTTCTTCTCGGCGACGCAGGCGATGACGATATAGGCGACCAGCACCCAACCGCTGGTGGCGAGGGTCAACAGCGCGGTGCCGACCCGGACCCAGGTAACGTCGATCCCGGTGTAGTCGGCGATCCCGGCGCAGACGCCGAGCCATTTGCCGTTCTGCTTGTCGAGGTAATATTTGGTGCGGCTGGCGGACATTTCAGTTCCTCCGGGTGATGTCGTAGGACGGGGTTGGGTGAGACGGGTTGGGAAAGGATGGGGCGGCCGGCTCCGCGAGCGGCATGCTCACGCGCCATTCGGGATGATCGGCGGCGATGATCCGTTCGACCGTCCCCAGTCGGTCTTCCAGCCGGCGAGCGAGCGAGTAAAGCTCGTCGAGCAGCTTCTCGTCCTCATTGGTGATCTTTGGCGCCTGCTTCCATTTGGTAATATAGTGTAGGATGATCCAGGGCATGCCAATGAAGATGGCTGGGATAACGACGATCGGGACAAGGATGTCTTCCATCAGCCGTCCCTTCCGAAGCGAGCCTTCATCGCGGCGAGTTCGGCTTCCACCTTCTCGCTCGACTTGAGCTCGGCAATCTCTTCCTCGAGCGTCTTGGGCGGGGCGCCCATTCCGGCGACGTCGGCGCGGCCCTCGGCCATATCGACGCGGCGTTCCATGACCTCGAAGCGGCTGAACGCGTCCTGCATCCGCGGACCATTGTACATCTCGCGCAGCTTGAAGCGATTCTGCGCGCTTTCGAAGCGAGTCGCGATCGAATTCTGGCGGGTGCGCGCCTCGCGGAGCTTGCCGGTCAGCTTGGCGATGTCCTCCTCCGAGGCGCGGAGCGATTCATCGAGCACTGTGATTTCGCCGTCGAGTTGCGCGGCCATGTCGGCGGCCTTCTGCTTTTCGACCAGTGCCGCCTTGGCGAGATCCTCGCGGCCCTTCGACAGAGCGAGCTCGGCCTTTTCGGTCCAGCTTTCCTGGAGGCTGCCCAGCTTGTTGATGTGTCGGCGCATTTCCTTCTGGTCCGCGATCGTGCGGGCGGCGGAGGCGCGGACTTCGACCAGCGTTTCCTCCATCTCCAGGATGATCATGCGGATCATCTTCGAAGGGTCTTCGGCCTTGTCGAGCAGATCGGTGAAATTGGCGGCGATGATGTCGCGGGTTCGGCTGAAGATGCCCATTATGATACTCCTTGGGAAATTTCGGATTTTTCGCGGTCAGGCCTGATACGGGGCGCTGACCGTGGAAACGGTGGCCATCGCCGGGCCGACCGTGCCAGCCAGCGCGACCGATCCGACGAGGACGGTGGCGACGAGGGCGACGAGCAGCTGTGGGATCGAGGTGCGGTTCTTATACTGGCTGTCCATTGTGCTTCTCCCTGTTCGTGTCCGGTGCCCCGTGGGGCGATGCCAGAAGCGTTGCAGGGAGTGTGCCAACTGCCGGAATGGCGGAATTGCGAGGCTTTCTGCCAGATGAACGAGAAGGCGCTTGCCAAGGCTTGGGACTTTACGCCAAGCCTTGGGAATGGAGCGAGTCAGCCAGGTCATCGGACAATCGGGGGCATTTCTCGACGCGCTCGAACTCGCGAGCCGCGCAGCCGCGCTCGACCGTCCGGTACTGGTGATCGGCGAGCGCGGGACGGGCAAGGAACTGGTCGCCGAGCGCCTCCACCGCTTGTCGCCGCGATGGGACCAGCCGCTGGTCATCATGAATTGCGCGGCCCTGCCCGAGACGCTGATCGAGGCCGAACTGTTCGGGCATGAAGCGGGCGCGTTCACCGGCGCGACCAAGGCGCGGGCAGGGCGGTTCGAGGAGGCACATCGCGGGACGCTGTTCCTCGACGAACTCGGCACGCTGTCGATGGCAGCGCAGGACCGGCTGCTGCGCGCGGTCGAATATGGCGAGGTCACGCGGATCGGGTCGTCGCGGCCGATGCGGGTCGACGTGCGGATCGTGGCGGCGACCAACGAGCATCTGCCCGACAAGGTCGCGTGTCATCAGTTTCGCGCGGATCTGCTCGATCGGTTGAGTTTCGAAGTGGTAACGCTCCCGCCGCTGCGCGCGCGCCGGGACGACGTGATGGTGCTTGCCGAGCATTTCGGTCGGCGCATGGCGGCGGAACTGCACCGCGACGACTGGCTCGGCTTCACCAAGGCGGCAGAGGCGCAACTGATCGCCTATGCATGGCCGGGCAACGTCCGCGAACTGCGCAACGTGGTCGAGCGCGCGGTGTACCGGTGGGATCTCGATGCCCCGATCGATGCGATCCAGTTCGATCCGTTCCAGTCGCCGTATCGGCCGGCGACGCCGATGGCGACGCTACCGAACGATCCGGTGCCGACCGCGTCCACCGCACCGGCTACCGCAGCGCCGCCTTCACCGATGGTCCCTTGTGATGACGGCAAGCCGATGGATTACAAGGCGCGGCTGGCGCGGTTCGAATGCGAGATGCTCCAGACCGCCTTGGGGGAGAACCGCTTCAACCAGCGCGCGACCGCGGAAGCGCTGGGGCTCAGCTACGATCAATTGCGCCACGCACTGAAGCGCCACGGACTGATTTCGGGCGCTTCTTCCGAATCGGTTGCGTAACGAGCGGGCCGGACCCATTTCGGCCAAGCGACGTTAGGGTGAGCGACCCCGTCATTACCAAAGGAGAAGAGCCATGGCTTTCGAACTTCCCCCGCTGCCGTATGCCTATGACGCGCTGGAGCCGACGATCTCGAAGGAGACGATGACGTTCCACCACGACAAGCATCACGCTGCCTATACCAACAAGCTCAACGAAGGCGTCGCGGCCGATCCCAAGCTCGAGGGCAAGTCGATCGAGGATATCCTCGGGATGATCTCGACGCTGCCGCCGCTCGTCCGCAACAATGGCGGCGGGTTCTGGAACCACGACTTCTTCTGGAAGATCATGGCACCGGCCGGCACGACCAAGCCGTCAGGCGCGCTCGCCGAGGCGATCGACGCTTACGGTGGCCTCGACAAGCTCAAGGAAGATTTCAACACAAAGGGTGCGGGCCAGTTCGGTTCGGGCTGGGCGTGGGTGATCAAGGATTCGTCGGGCGCGCTCAAGGTCGTCTCGACGCCCAACCAGGACAACCCGCTGATGGACGATGCCAAGGACAAGGGCACCCCGATCCTCGGCAACGACGTGTGGGAGCACGCCTATTACCTGACGTACATGAACGACCGTCCGGGTTATCTGAAGGCCTGGTGGGACGTCGTGAACTGGGACGAGGCGGGCAAGCGTTTCGACGGCGCAAGCGCCTGATCGTGCAGGGGTGAAAACGCAGTTGCATAAAACGCACGCGTTAACGCTCACATTGCAGTTGATCTGAATCGCGCTGCACTGCACAAAGAGTGTGCCTTTCAGGCATCCTCTCCTAAAACTTTCAAGGCCGGTCGAAAGACCGGCCCTTTTTTTTGTCGAAACGCCTGCTATGGTTCGCGTGCTGTCGTAGCGCCGGACATAAAAGAGAAACGCGGGACGAGGAACGCCGCCGGAAAGACCGGCAACGGCGACACGATTGCCGGGGGATCGAGCAGGTAATGCTCTCCCCCGCGATTTCCTTCTGATTATTTTAGCTGATTCACTTCCCCGGCGAAGGCCGGGGCCCAGTAGTGAGGACGGAGATAGCGGGCGACTGCCCTTCGTTTCGTTCACCTTCGCTACTGGGCCCCGGCCTTCGCCGGGGAAGTATTTAGAAGAAAACCGGTATCGCGAATCACTCGACCGGGGGGACCGGCGGTTCTTCGCCCATCTGGAAGCCATGCTTCATCAGCATCGGCACGTTGGCGAAGGCAAAGATCAGTGTCAGCGGAATTACCCCCCACAGCTTGAACCCGAGCCAGAAGCTGTAGCTGAACTCGTGCCGCACCACCTCGTTCAGCACGGCGAGGAACGCAAAGAACGCCGCCCAGTTGATCGTCAGCTTGCGCCATCCGGTTTCGTTCAACCCGGGATAGGCCGAATCGAGAAACAGGCTCAGCAGTGGCCGGCCCGTGACCAGCCCGAACACCAGGATTGCCGACAGCATGACGTAGATGATCGTCGGCTTGATCTGAATGAAATTCTTGTCGTGGAAATACAGCGTCAACCCGCCGAACACGAGCACCAGTGTGCCGGTCATCCACAGCATCGGGGAGATGCGACCGGATTTGACCAGCGAGTAGATCATCGCCGCGACGCTCGCGATCATGAACGCCGCGGTCCCCGCGATGAGCTTTGCGGTATCGAACCCCGGCGCAAGGAAATTGACGAGGAAGAAGATCGCGATCGGGCCGATGTCGACCGCGAGGCGCTGGCCCGCGGAGAGCGGCGGTTTGGGCGGAAGGGCTTGGGTGGAGGTCATTTGCGGACCCCTTCCACGCCGGCGATGATCCGCGCAACCTCGTTCGCGTCGAACGGGCGCAGATCCCCTATGCCTTCGCCGACGCCGATCGCATGGATCGGCAGGCCGTATTTCTCCGCTGCCGCGACCAGCACGCCGCCGCGCGCGGTGCCGTCGAGCTTGGTCATGACGAGGCCCGTGACCCCCGCCGATTCCCTGAAAACCTCGATCTGGTTGAGCGCATTTTGCCCGGTGGTCGCATCGAGCACGAGCAATACGTCATGCGGCGACTCGACGTTGAGGCGGCCGAGCACGCGACGGATCTTGGACAGTTCGTCCATGAGTTCGCGCTTGTTCTGGAGCCGGCCCGCGGTGTCGACGATCAGCACGTCGATGCCGGTGGCGGTCGCCTGCTTGACCGCTTCGTAGACGATCCCCGCCGCGTCGCCGCCTTCCTTGCCGCTGATGATCGGCACGCCCGCGCGCTCCGCCCAGGTCGCCAGCTGCCCGATCGCCGCCGCGCGGAACGTGTCGCCCGCCGCGAGCATCACGCCGTAATCCTGTTCCTTGAGCAAATGCGCGAGCTTGGCGATCGTGGTGGTCTTGCCCGAGCCGTTGACGCCGATAACCAGGATGACGTGCGGGCGCGGGAAGCCGGTGATCTCGAGCGGGACCGCGACGGTGTCGAGCGACTTCTCGATTTCCTCGGCGACGACGAGGCGGATGCCGAGCTCCTCCATGTCGCGCTCGAACACACCGGTCGACAGGCGGCGGCGGATTCGCGCGGCGGTCTCGGGGCCGAGGTCGGAGGCGATCAGCGCTTCCTCGATCTCGTCGAGCGTCGCGGTGTCGAGCGGGCCGGTGCCGAGCCCGGCGAGATTGCCGATCAGCCGGTCGGAGGTGCGCTTGAACCCGCCGAGGAGTTTGTCGTGCCAGCTTGGGGTCATGCGAGGGTCTCTTGTGAAAATGCTTGCTGCTGTTTTTGCTGTTGCTGCTGCTGCTGTTGCTTCCCCGGCGAAGGCCGGGGCCCAGGAGCGATGTCAGAGGTTGGAGAGGATGGCGCTTCGTTACCGGCGTCTCGCGACTGGGCCCCGGCCTTCGCCGGGGAAGCGGGAATGGGGGAAGCAAAAAGCGTGTTTCCGTCGCTCCCGGTGATCCGGACGCGCTGAACAGATCCGACCGCAAGCGTCTCGAACCGCGCCTCGGCGAAGCTGCCGATATGCCCGCGATCGCCCGGGCGTTCGACCAGCACCGCCTGCGTCGAGCCGATCAGCCCGTCCAGCCAGGCCGCCTTGCGCACCGCCGCCGCCTCACGCAGCAGCGCAGCACGCCGCTTCCGCTCGGGCACGGGCACCGCGGGCATCCGTGCGGCGGGGGTGCCGTCGCGTTCGGAATAAGGGAAGATATGCGCGTGGACGATGTCGCAATCGTCGATCAGCGCGCGCGTGTCCGCGAACATCGCATCGTCCTCGGTCGGGAAGCCCGCAATCAGGTCCGCGCCGATCGCGATCTCAGGGCGTGCAGTCTTCAGCCGTTCGACCAAAGCGACGCTGTCGGCGCGCGCATGGCGGCGCTTCATCCGCTTGAGGATCAGGTCGTTCCCCGCCTGGAGCGACAGATGGACATGCGGCATCACCCGCGCTTCCTGTGTCAGCAACGCGAAAAGCCGGTCGTCGATCTCGACCCCGTCGAGCGATGACAGCCGCAACCGTTCGAGCGCAGGGACATGCCGCAGGATCCGTTCGACCAGCAGACCTAGGCTCGGCGCACCGGGAAGGTCGGGGCCGTAGCTCGTCAGATCGACGCCGGTCAGCACGACCTCGCGGTGCCCGCCGTCGACGAGGCCTGCGACCTGATCAATCACCGCGCCCGCCGGGATCGATCGGCTGTTGCCGCGGCCATAGGGGATGACGCAGAAGGTACAGCGATGGTCGCACCCATTCTGCACCTCGACGAAGGCACGCGCGTGGGTTGCGAACACCGCGGACAATTGCGGCGCGGTCTCGCGTGCGGAAAGGATGTCGCCGACCATGACGGCGTCGTTCGCGGTCCAGGCGGCTGGCGACCGTTTCTCGACGTTTCCGAGCACACGGTCCACCTCGGGCATCGCGGCGAAACTCGCAGGATCGATCTGCGCGGCGCATCCGGTGACGACGATCTGCGCATCGGGGCGATCGGCGCGGGCGCGGCGGATCGCCTTGCGGGTTTCGGCAACCGCGCCATTGGTGACGGCGCAGCTGTTGACCACGACCGTATCCCCGTCGCCCGCGAGCGCGCGAATCGCTTCGCTCTCGGCGATATTGAGACGGCAGCCGAGGCTGATGATCTGCGGGGAAGGCATGGCCGCGATCTAGGGGTGGTGGGGTACGAAGTCCATGTATCTGCTGGTCGCGCGAAATCAGGCGCTGCGACGCCGCTCCGCATCGGAGACGGCCATGATCCCGGGCACGGGCATCTGCAGCAGGCGACGTTCCGCCAGCAGGCGGCGTGTGTTGGCAACGCTCAGCGGCTGTCCGTACAGGAACCCCTGACCCTTGGCGCAACCGACCGCGCGCAGGCGTTCCTCGATCCGGGCATCGGCGATCCCCTCCGCGATGATCTGCAGATTGAGGCTGTCGCACAACCGCGAGATCGCGGTGACGAGGGCAGTGCTCTCGGCGCTTTGCTCGATCGACAGGACGAGGCTGCGGTCGATCTTGATCTGGTCGAAGGGCAGGGCCCGCAGGTGCGACAAAGCGGAGAAGCCGGTGCCGAAATCGTCGAGCGCCAGCCGCACCCCCTGGTTCTTGAGGCTCCCGACGATCGATTGCGTCAGCGTCAGATTGTCGAGCAGGGTCGCTTCGGTAATCTCGATTTCGAGCCGGTTGGCGGGGAAGCCGGTTTCGGTCAGGACCTTGATGATCTTCTGCGCCATCCACGCGTCACGCAGTTGCAACGGGGAGATGTTGACGGCCAGCGTCAGCCCCGCGTCCCAGTCGCGCGCCGCCTGGAACGCCTGCCGCATGATCGCGAGCGACAGGTCGCTGATCAGCCCGGTCTGTTCGGCAATGGGCACGAAAGCATCCGGTCCGAGCAGCCCGCGCACGGGGTGTTCCCAGCGGGCGAGCACTTCGAAGCCGCACAGGCGCCCGGTGAGCAGATCGATCTGCTGTTCGAAATACGGCACGATTTCCCCGCGCGGAATTGCGAGGCGCAGTTCGGCCTCGAGATCGCTGCGCGCCTTTCGTTCGCGCTCCATCGTCTTGTCGAACCAGGCGAACCGGTTCCGCCCCGCATTCTTGGCGGCGTACATGGCGGTATCGGCCGATCGCATCAGCGTGTCGAAGCCCGCGGTCGCGTTGTCCGATCGCGCGATGCCGACCGATGCCGATATGTGCAGATGGATGCCGTCGGCCTGAAACGGCTTGGCAAGCCTTGCGACGAGCGTTTCTGCCACCTGTTCCACCGCCATCGGATCGAGCGGATCGAAGGTGAAGGCGCAGGCGAACTCGTCCCCGCCCAACCGCGCGGTCAGCGCCTGCGGCGGCATGGCATCGGCAATTTCGCGTGCGACCGCCATCAGCAGTGCATCGCCGGTCGCATGGCCGTGCAGATCGTTGACGATCTTGAAATGGTCGAGATCGAGCAGCAGCAATGCCATTGCCTTGCGCCGGCTCGTGGTCTGGCTGGCCATCGCGGCACCCGCTTCGGCAAGGCTGCGGCGGTTGAGGAAGCCGGTCAACGGATCCCGCGCGGCGAGATGCTGCGCGCGTTCTTCGGCCGCGGTCCGGACGGACACTTCGTTTGCCAGATGGCTGTGCCGGCGCCACCCGATCAGTATCAACGCGATGTTGAGCAGCAATGCGATGACCAGCGCCTGATCGGTATGGACGGGACTTCCGACGAGCTGCTGGACCGTGCTCGACAGGGCCGCGCTGCCGAGCCCGACGAACAGCAGGATCGCAGCGACGGTGATCGCATTGCCGACCAGGTCGCTGCGGGGAGCGGGTTCGGGGCGGCTGTCCTGTGCCTCGGTCTTGCGGGTATCTGTGTCGCGTATCGTCATTTAGGCCAGCCTCCCGTCGGGACGCCCATCTCACGCCATCCATGTACGAGACGTTAAACCCGCCGGGTTGCAGCGACGAACGCCTTGCGGTAAGGGACAAGCCGATCGCTCCACCATGAAGCGTGAAGGCAGTCCTGCGGGACTACGCCGGCCGACGAGGTTTCGTCCGCCGGCGTTCTTTGCGTTACGCGGCGAAAGCGACAGTTTAGAAGGGTTTTTTCGGATGTTCGAGAGCCTGAGCGACCGTCTTGGCGGTGTGTTCGATCGGTTGCGGGGGCGCGGTGCGCTGACCGAGGCCGACGTGCGTGCGGCGATGCGCGAAGTCCGAGTCGCGTTGCTCGAGGCCGACGTCGCGCTGCCGGTGGCGCGCGATTTCGTCGATCGCGCGACCGAACAGGCGGTCGGCCAGAACGTGCTGCGCTCGGTCACGCCGGGGCAGCAGGTCGTCAAGATCGTCAACGACGCGCTGGTCGAGATGCTGGGTGCGGAAGCGTCCGAGCTCGAACTCGACGTCGCGCCGCCCGCGATCATCATGATGGTCGGCCTGCAAGGGTCGGGCAAGACGACGACGACCGCCAAGATCGCGCTGCGCCTCGCCAAGCGGCAGGGCAAGAAGGTGCTGATGGCGTCGCTCGACGTCAACCGCCCGAACGCGCAGGAGCAGCTCGCGGTGCTCGGCACGCAGGCGGAGGTTTCGACCCTGCCGATCGTCGCGGGGCAGCAGCCGGTCGATATCGCGCGGCGCGCGGTGCAGGCGGCGAAGCTGCAGGGCTTCGATGTCCTGATGCTCGATACCGCGGGTCGTCTCCACGTCGACCAGGCGTTGATGGACGAGATGCGTGCGGTCGCTGAAGTCACCAAGCCGACCGAGATCCTGCTCGTCGTCGACTCGCTGACCGGGCAGGACGCGGTCAACGTCGCGCAGAACTTCTCGGATCAGGTGCCGCTGACCGGTATCGTGCTGACCCGGATGGACGGCGATGCGCGCGGTGGTGCGGCGCTGTCGATGCGCGCGGTCACCGGCAAGCCGATCAAGTTCGCCGGCATGGGCGAAAAGCTCGACGCGCTCGAGGCGTTCGATCCCAAGCGCGTCGCGGGCCGGATCCTCGGCATGGGCGACGTCGTCGGCCTCGTCGAGCGCGCGGCGGAAGCGATCCAGGTCGAGGACGCCGAGAAGATGGCGGCCAAGCTCGCCAAGGGCGAGTTCGACCTCGACGATCTGCGTGCGCAGCTCTCGCAGATGCGCCGCATGGGTGGCCTCGGCGCGCTTGCGGGGATGATCCCCGGCATGGCCAAGGCCAAGCAGGCGATGGCCTCGGGCGCGATGGACGAGAAGATCCTCGTCCGCTTCGACGCGATGATCACGTCGATGACCCCCAAGGAACGACGCAAGCCCGAACTGCTCAACGCCAAGCGCAAGATCCGCGTCGCCAAGGGCTCCGGCACGACCGTGCAGGAGGTCAACAAGCTCCTGAAGATGCATCAGGAAATGGCGACCGCCATGAAGAAGATCAAAAAGATGGGCGGCCTCAAGGGCATGGCCAAGCTGTTTGGTGGTGGTGGCGGCATGGGCGGTCTGGGCGGCGGTGGCGGCCCGGATGGCGCGGGCGGCCTTGGCGGTCTCGGCGGAATCGACCCGTCCAAGATGTTCAGCGGCGGTGGCGGGGGTCTTCCCGGCCTCGGCGGCGGCCAGACGAAGCTCCCCCCGGGCTTCGAGAATTTGCTCAAGAAGAAGTGATCGCCATGCGGCCGCAAGCCGCTGGCAAAACCAAAGACCGAAAAAGAAGGAAGTAATCTACAATGGCAATCAGCATTCGTCTGTCGCGTGGCGGCTCCAAGAAGCGTCCGTATTACCGCATCGTCGTTGCCGATGCGCGCAGCCCGCGCGACGGCAAGTTCATCGAGAAGCTGGGCACGTACAACCCGCTCCTCGCCAAGGACGACGAGAAGCGCATCGTGCTCGACGCGGACCGCGCGAAGCATTGGCTGAGCGTCGGCGCGCAGCCGACCGATCGTGTCGCACGCTTCCTCGACGTGGCTGGCATCCGTGAGCGCGCCGCGCGCACCAACCCGAACAAGGGCAAGCCCGGCGAGAAGGCCGTCGAGCGCGCGGAAGAGCGTGAGAAGAAGCTCGCCGACGCCGAAGAGGCAAAGGCAGCAGCAGCGGCAGCCGCCGCTGAAGCAGCCGCAGCGCCTGCGCCTGCCGCCGAAGCGACCGACGATGCCGTCAACGAAGGCGAGAGCGCTTCGGCACCGGCAGAAGGCTGATGTCCGGCGACTCCCCCGTCACGCTCGCGGTCGTGATCGGCGCGCATGGCGTCACGGGGGAGGTGCGTCTCAAGGTCTTCACCGAGGATCTTGGGCAGTACAAGACGTTCAACGGCGGCGCACTGACCCTCAAGTCGGTGCGCTCCGGCAGCAACGGCGCGATCGCCCGGATCGCCGAAGTCACCGACCGCAACGCCGCCGAGGCGATGCGCGGGACCGAGCTGACCGTGCCGCGCTCTGCGTTACCGCCCTTGGAAGAGGGCGAATATTATCACGCCGACCTGCTCGGCCTGCCGGCGGTGTCGCTGGAGGGTGAGGCACTCGGCCATGTCGTCGCGATCGACGATTTCGGCGCGGGCGACGTGCTCGAGATCGAGCGGCCCGACAAGAAGCGCTTCATGATCCCGATGAACGCCGAGGCGGTTCCCGAGTGGAACGCGGAGCGCGTGGTGGTGGACGGGGCGTTTATCGTCTGAGCGGGCGGTTCGGGGTCTACCTAGGCCTTGATTGCTGGTTTGGCGGCCAATTCCTCACCCCAGCCGTCATCCTGAACTTGTTTCAGGATCCAGCCCTCCACGAGTCCTGACTATGCCTGGTGCACGCTGGATGCTGAAACAAGTTCAGCATGACGGTTGCTTTTGGGGTGCGGGGGTGACGATCAAACATCACCGCCAGAGCGGCCGCCGCTCATCCAGCAAATTACGGATCGTCGTCGCGGCAACGCCCGCTTCGCCCATCGCGTGGCTGATCTGGTCGAGCCCCTTCACGACATCCCCCGCCGCGAACAGCCCAGGGATCGAGGTGCGCTGGTGATCGTCGACCTCGAGGCACCCTTCGCCGGTCGCACGTGCCCCCGCCGCCACCGCGAGCTTGGAACGGATGGTGGAGCCAAGCGCGGGATAGACGCTGTCGAACGCCAGATCGCCGCCGGGCGTCGTCACGACCATCTCCTCCCCCTCGATCCGCATTGGCGAGCATGGACCGTCGACATGGACGATCCCCGCCTCTTGCAGCTTGGCCTGGCACGCATCGTCGAGTTCGTGCCGCGCGCCCGGCGCGATCAGCGTGACGTCGCGGGTATAGCCGCGCAGGAACAGCGCTTCCTTCATTCCGTGGTCGCCGGTGCCGATCACCCCGACGCGCTTGTCGGTGACTTCATAGCCGTCGCAGATCGGGCAATAGCGGATCAGCCCGCGTGCCAGTGCTTCGTCATGGACGGCGCGGTCCATCTCCGGGCGGATGTTGACGACGCCGGTCGCGAGCAGCACCGAGCGTGTCGGGAACACGCGGTCGCCGACGCGAACCTCGAAGTCGTCGCCGGTCGGGCGGATCTCCGTGACCTCGGCGGCCTCGCGCACCGCACCGAATTCCTCGGCCTGGTCGAGCATCAGCCGCAACAGCTCGGTCCCCTTCACACCACCGGGATAGCCCGCATGGTTGTGCGTCCGCGGGATCAGCGCGGCGCGGCTGCTGCCACAGTCGAACAGCCGGATCTTCAAATGAAACCGCGTCAGATAGATCGCGGCGGTAAGGCCGGCGGGGCCGGCGCCGATGATGATACAGTCGTCCATGGCAGCGATACGCGTACGCAAGCGTAACGTTCCTTGACCGTCCCACTGCCAGTATATACGTAACGTACATACGGAGATTGCGCATGGCACAAGAATATCGGGCCAAGGTATTCAAATCCGGCAACTCGCTCGCGTTGAGGTTGCCAAAGGCACTGGGCTTTGCGGAGGGTGAAGACATGGTTGTCGTGCCGCATGCCAACGGCAAATTCAGCTTTTGGCGAGAAAGTGACAGTCTGGACGTGCTGATGAGCCTTTACGGCAGCATGTCGCCGGGCTTCATGGCGGAGGGCCGCGGCGATACCGAGCAAGATGAGCGGGACTGGAGCAAGCCCCCGTCGCACAGCGGAGCCGCGTGACATGTATCTGCTCGATACGAACGCCTGCCTCGATTTCACACTCGCCCGAAGCGCTACATTGAAGGAGCGCGTGCGGGAGAATTATCGCAAGGGTCTGGCAATATCGTCGATCACGCTGGCCGAGTTGCGCGTCGGTGCGCAGGGGCAGGACGCCGATCCGATGGATGACGAGCGACTAGATCGGTTTGTGGGAACATTGCGGCTGCACGACTTTGATCGTGCAGCCGCCAATGCCTATGGCGCTTTGGCGCGGCTGATGGGGATGCGTCGTACCAGCTTCGACCGATTGATCGGCGCGCATGCGATGGCGCTCGGGCTGACATTGGTCACGAACAACCAGCGGCATTTCGCCGACATCCCCGACCTGCGCGTAGAGAATTGGACGCTATGACTTTCGCCGCCACCGTTCTCACCCTCTACCCCGAGATGTTCCCCGGCCCGCTCGGCATTTCGCTCGCGGGGCGCGCATTGAGGGAGAGGAAATGGTCGCTCGACGCGCGCAACATCCGCGACTTCGCGAGCGATAAGCATCGCACCGTCGACGAGACCCCGGCAGGTGGCGGCGCGGGGATGGTGCTCAAGGCCGACGTCCTCGCCGCGGCGATCGACAGCGTCGCGACCGGCGCGCCGATCCTCGCGATGACCCCGCGCGGCCGCCCGCTCACCCAGGCGCGCGTCCGTGACCTCGCGCAGGGGCCCGGCGTCACCGTCCTGTGCGGTCGGTTCGAGGGGTTCGACGAACGCATCTTCGACGCGCGGGGCATCGAGGAAGTCTCGATCGGCGACTATATCCTGTCGGGCGGCGAGATGGGCGCGCTGGTGCTGCTCGACGCTTGCATTCGGCTGCTTCCCGGCGTAATGGGCGCGGCTTCTAGCGGTGATGACGAGAGCTTCGAAAGCGGCCTTCTCGAATATCCGCAGTACACCCGACCATTTGAATGGGAAGGGCGCACGATCCCCGAAGTGTTGCGATCGGGGGATCATGCGAGGATTTCGGCATGGCGCAAGCACATGGCCGAGACCGATACACGGCTACGGCGGCCGGATCTGTGGGAGCGCCATGAGGGTGCTCGGGTCCAACCGCCCTCTGGCGCGCGACGACAGACGAAGGACGCATGAGATGAATCTCATCCAGACGATCGAAGCCGAGAACATTGCCAAGTTTCTCGAAACCAAGCAGATCCCCGAATTCCGCCCTGGCGATACGCTCAAGGTCGGCGTGAAGGTTGTCGAAGGCGAGCGCACCCGCGTCCAGAACTACGAAGGCGTGTGCATCGCGCGGTCGAACAAGGGCATGGGCAGCAACTTCACCGTACGGAAGATTTCGTTCGGTGAGGGCGTGGAGCGCGTCTTCCCGCTGTATTCGCCGAACATCGACAGCATCGTCGTCGTCCGCAAGGGCGCGGTGCGTCGTGCGAAGCTGTACTATCTGCGGGGCCGCACCGGCAAGTCGGCGCGTATCGCAGAGCGTCGCGACACGCGTCCTGCAAAGGGCACTGCCGCAGCCGAATAAGCTCGGCGCGTTTTGTGGAAGAATCAGGGCGCGGGGACGATCGTCTCCGCGCCCTTTTTCGTGTGCATCGCATGGCCATCGAGGTTGGGCGACGGCATGCCCACGCTTGATCGTGCAACCACGACGCCCTCCGGGTAAGAGCGGCGAACCACCCGAGGGATCATCGATGTCGCAGCTTCCCCGTCCCGTCGACCCCCTCGCGATCTCCGTCGAACCGGACGGTGCGCCCCGGATCGCGGTGCTGGACATGCTGCGTGGGATCGCGATCCTCGGGATCCTGTTCATGAACATCAACGACATGGGCCAGTCGATGACTGCGTCGTTCGACGATATTCGGCATCTCGGCTGGTCGATGCCGGATCAGATCGTCTGGTGGATCCGCGAAGTGCTCGCGATGGGGACGGCGCGCGGGATGCTGGAGATGCTGTTCGGCGCGGGAATGGTGATCCTGACCGAGCGGCTTGCGCGGCAGGCCGACGAATCGGTGGTGCTGCGGCGATACTTCACGCGCAACGTCATCCTGTTCCTGTTCGGCCTGGTGCACGTCTTCGTGCTGCTGTGGCCCGGCGATATCCTGCACACCTATGGGCTCGCCGCTCTCGTTGCGTTCCTGTTTCGCGAGTTGCGCCCGCGCGCGCTGCTGTTTCTGGGATCGAGCATGGCCATGTTCTTCCTGATCGGCGGCGGCATGAGTTACAGCGTCGACCGGACCAACGCGTCCGCGCGGGAGCGTGTCGAGCAACACCGGGATGCGCACGCGCCGCTGACGCGCGAAGACCAGGCGATGCTGGCCAACCAAGCGGAGCAGCGGAAGCAACGCGCGACGCTGAAGCGCGATAGCAGAGCCCGGATCGTCGCCGAGGACAAGGCGCGTACGGGGACGTTCGCGACCTGGGCGGCGCAGCAATGGGGTACTTTCAGGTATATGGAGGAACAGGGGTTCGAACTTCTGTTCGTATGGGAGGCTGCTGCGACGATGCTGATCGGCGCGGGGCTGTTTCGGCTCGGCGTCCTGCAGGGTTTGCGATCGGTGCGATTCTACGGGGTGATGACGGGTGCGGCCTATGCGATCGGGGTCCCGTTGCGCCTGCTCGAAGCGTATGAGGGCACGCGTTTTACCGCCGCGCCGCAGATCAGCATGGCGACTAGCGAAGTCGCACGGCTGGCGATGACGCTGGGGCATGTCGGGTTGGTCAATCTGCTCGTCACCACCGCGCTGGGGGCGACGCTGTTGCGGCCATTCACCGCAGCGGGGCGGACGGCCTTGTCGATCTATGTCGCGCAGACGCTGATCTGTCTGTGGGTGCTGTACCCTCCGTTCATGCTCGCCTGGTACGGCAGAATGAGTTGGGCGGGCCTCATGCTGACTGCGATCCTGGTCAACGGCGTGCTGCTGATCGGCGCGAACCTGTGGATGCGCTGGTTCCGGATCGCCCCGGTCGAATGGGCGTGGCGTTCGCTGATCGAGCGGCGCGCGTTGCAATGGCGCCATGTCCGGACAGGGGCCGGCGCAATCGCCTGACGCCAAGGGCCTTTACGCAAGCCGCCGGCGTCGCGATAAGCCCGCAACGCCCGCGATCGTCGGGCCGGGCAATCGAGAGAGCGGAGATGCGGGATGCGGGCGACTTGGGCTTTTGCGGGCGTGATGCTCGCCTGTGTGGCGGTACCTGCGATGGCTGCTGATCCTGCCCCTACCCAATTGACGCTGAAGGCTGTGTTCGGCAGCCCCGATCTGTCGGGCGTCCAGCCGCGCGGCGTCAAGCTCTCGCCCGATGGGACGTTGCTGACGTCGCTGCGCCCGCGTGCCGACGAGAAGGAGCGGTTCGACCTGTGGGCGCGCGACACGCGCACCGGGCAGGAGCGGATGCTGGTCGATTCGAAGAAGGTCGGCTCGGGCGCGGAACTGTCCGAGGCCGAGAAGATGCAGCGCGAACGCGCACGTATCGCCGGGTCGAAGGGCATCGTGACCTATGACTGGGCCCCCGATGGCAAGACGATCCTCGTGCCGATCGACGGCGACCTGTATCTGGCGGGCCTCGACGGCGCCACGCGGCGGCTGACCAATGCGCCGGGCGACGGCGCGCTCAATCCGGTCATCAGCCCCAAGGGCGGCTTCGTCAGCTTCGTGCGGGGGCAGAACCTCTTCGTCCAGCCGCTCGGCGGCGGCGATGCGCGTCCCGTCAGCAGCGATGGCGGCGGGACGGTGCACTGGGGCGAGGCGGAGTTCGTCGCTCAGGAGGAAATGGACCGCCGCACCGGATACTGGTGGTCCCCGCAGGACAGCCACATCGCGGTCGAGCGGTTCGACGAGGCCCCGGTCGGCGTGGTCACGCGTGCGGCGATCGGCGCGAACGGGACCAAGGTCTATGACCAGCGGTATCCCGCCGCGGGAACGCCCAACGTCGCGGTCGCCTTGTATGTGATGAAGGCGGACGGGTCGGGGAAGGTGAAGGTCGACCTTGGCACCAATCCCGACATCTATCTTGCCCGCGTCGACTGGACGCCCGATGGCAGCGCGTTGCTCGTCCAGCGCGAGAGCCGCGACCAGAAGACGCTCGACATGCTTCGCGTCGATCCGGCGACGGGCAAGGCGACCGTCCTGTTCACCGAGAAATCGGGCACGCGCAGCTGGCTCAACCTGTCCGACGCCTATCGACCGATGAAGGACGGGAGCTTGATCTGGCGCTCGGAGCGGACCGGCTTCGGCCACCTCTACCGCTTCGCGAGCGGCAAGTGGACCGCGCTGACCAAGGGCGACTGGGTCGTACAATCCCTGCTCGGCGTGGACGAAGCCAAGGGGCGGCTGTTCTTCACCGGCAACAAGGATGGCGTGCTCGAGCAGCATCTCTATTCGGTCGACATCGCGCATCCGAACCAGATCACACGGCTGACCGAAGCCGGCTGGTGGAACAACGGCACGATGGACGAAGCCGCGACGCGGATGATCGTCTCGCGCTCGAGCCCGACGCAGCCGACGCAAGTCTATCTGGCGGATGCGACCGGCAAGCGGCTGTCGTGGATCAACGAGAATGCGGTGGTCCCGGGGCATCCCTATTACCCATATCTCGCGAGCCACCAGCAGACCAAGTTCGGCACGATCAAGGCCGAGGACGGGACCGATCTCTATTATGAGATGATCACCCCGCCGCTCGAGCCGGGGAAGAAATACCCCGTCTTTTTCCAGCATTACGGCGGCCCCGGCACCGGTCAGCAGGTCACGCGCGGGTGGGGCGGGGCGTTGCCGCAGTATCTCGTGCAGCACGGCTATATCTATTTCCAGATCGACAATCGCGGCTCGTACAATCGCGGCAAGGCGTTCGAGGATCACATCTACCGCGCGATGGGGACGGTCGAGGTCGCCGATCAGCTGGCGGGGGCGAAGTTCATCAAGAGCCAGCCGTTCGTCGATCCATCCAAGGTGGCGATCTATGGCTGGTCGTACGGCGGTTACATGACGCTCAAGATGCTCGAGGCGAACCCGGGGGTCTATGCGGCGGGCGTATCGGGCGCGCCGGTGACGCAATGGGAGCAATATGACACCCATTATACCGAGCGCTACATGGGCTCGCCGGTCGCGGACAAACAGGCGTATGTCGCGTCGGACGCGCTGGGGAAGGCGCCTGCGATCAAGGACCCGCTGCTGCTGATCCACGGGATGGCGGACGACAATGTCGTCTTCACCAACTCGACCGCGTTCGCCGCACGGATGCAGGCGACCGCGACGCCGTTCGAGATGATGTTCTACCCGGGCTATACCCACCGTGTCGGCGGGCCGGGGATCAGCGAGCATCTGTGGGGGACGATCCTGACGTTCCTCGATCGGAACGTGAAGGACAAGCCGACGAAGTGACCCAACCCGCTTCCCCGGCGAAGGCCGGGGCCTAGGAGAGGCACGAGAGAATGCGAGCGGCTGCGCTCCGTTACCTCCACCTTCGCTCCTGGGCCTCGGCCTTCGCCGGGGAAGCCGTAGCGAGACAACTCGGCTAGGGCGGCCATCATCATGCGGTTCCTCACCACTTTCCACCTCTGGCCGTTCCTCGACACGGTCGTCAGCTATCTCGTCGCGTTCGTGCTCGGCACGCTGATCGGCGCGGAGCGGCAGTATCGTCAGCGCACCGCAGGCCTGCGCACCAACGCATTGGTCGCGCTTGGTTCGTCCGCGTTCGTCGATCTCGGGCAGCGGCTCGGCGGCGACGTCGAGTCGATCCGGATCATCGCTTATGTCGTGTCGGGGATCGGTTTCCTCGGCGCGGGCGTGATCATGAAAGAGGGGATGAACGTCCGCGGCCTCAACACCGCCGCAACGCTCTGGTGCTCGGCGGCGGTCGGCGCGATCGCGGGAAGCGACATGATCGCCGAGGCGGTGCTGCTCACCGGCTTCGTCATCCTCGCC
Organism: Sphingomonas sp. TREG-RG-20F-R18-01; assembly: GCF_022662475.1. Classification (GTDB taxonomy): domain Bacteria; phylum Pseudomonadota; class Alphaproteobacteria; order Sphingomonadales; family Sphingomonadaceae; genus Sphingomonas. The sequence continues at coordinate 378,546 of NZ_JAKNQQ010000001.1, read as the reverse complement.
AACACGATGCTGCGCCCGCTGGTCGACGCGATCAACCGCATCCCGCTGGAAGGCCGCAACGTCGAGGCGACCTACACCGTGACGATCAGTACCGACGCCGCCGAGGCAGGACCAATGGGGGACCTGCTAGCCGAGCATCTGGAAGCCGCGCAGCTGCCGGTCGCCGAGCTCGACGTGATCAACCGCGGCGAGGACCGGGTCGAGATTGTGGCGAAGCTCGTCAGTACCAATATAGCGGTGAGCGAACTCGACGCGCTGACCGACCATCTGGCAAAGGTCCACGGCATTACGCATGCGACCTGGCAGGCGCGTACGCACGATTAGCAAAGCGATTGGACGTGCCGGCGTAACAACGCTACGGGCGCGTTCCGAACTGGAGGATTACATGGGTTACAGGATCGTGGTCGTGGGCGCGACGGGCAACGTCGGGCGCGAGATGCTCAACATTCTTGCGGAGCGCGAATTCCCGCTCGACGACATCGCGGTCGTCGCATCGTCGCGCAGCCAGGGCGACGAAGTCGATTTCGGCGAGACGGGCAGGAAGCTCAAGGTCCAGAATATCGAGCATTTCGATCCGACCGGCTGGGACATGGCGTTGTTCGCGATCGGCTCGGAAGGGACCAAGATCCACGCGCCGCGCTTTGCTGCCGCTGGCTGCACGGTGATCGACAATTCGTCGCTGTACCGGATGGACCCGGACGTGCCGCTGATCGTGCCCGAAGTGAACCCCGATGCGATCTCGGGCTATACCAAGCGCAACATCATCGCGAACCCCAATTGCTCGACCGCGCAGATGGTCGTCGCGCTCAAGCCGCTGCATGATTTCGCCAAGATCAAGCGCGTCGTCGTCGCGACCTATCAGTCGGTGTCGGGCGCGGGCAAGGCGGGGATGGACGAGCTGTTCGAGCAGTCGCGCAACATCTTTGTCGGTGATTCCGCTGAGGCCAAGAAGTTCACCAAGCAGATCGCGTTCAACGTGATTCCGCATATCGACAGCTTCCTCGACGACGGGTCGACCAAGGAAGAATGGAAGATGGTGGTCGAAACCAAGAAGATCCTCGATCCCAAGATCAAGGTCACCGCGACCTGCGTCCGCGTGCCGGTGTTCGTCGGCCATTCGGAAGCGATCAACATCGAGTTCGAGAACGAGATCTCGGCGGCGCAGGCGCAGAAGATCCTTCGCGAGGCGCCCGGCGTGATGCTCGTCGACAAGCGCGAGGACGGTGGATACGTCACGCCGGTCGAGTGCGTCGGCGAATATGCGACCTTCATCAGCCGCGTGCGCGAGGATTCGACCGTGGAGAACGGGCTGTCGCTGTGGTGCGTGTCGGATAACCTCCGCAAGGGCGCGGCGTTGAACGCGGTACAGATCGCGGAGCTGCTCGGGCGGCGGTATCTGAACAAGGGGGACTGAGGGTCTTTGAGCCGATGATAGCTTCGTGCTATCATCGGCGCATGGCACAGCTCCTCATTCGCCAGATTGATGATGCCACGATCAGGCGGCTGGAAACTTTGGCGCGGGAGCGCAAAACCTCGGTCGAGGCCGTCGCGCGGGCGGCAATCGATCAGGCGGCACAGCTGACCGTCGCGGAAAAGCTCGAGATCGTTCGCGAGATGCAAGACTGGAGTCGGCGCGCGCGAGTTCCGGGCGTGCCGCAGACGCCTGGCGTCGACTTGATCCGCGAGGGACGGGACGAGTGATCGTCGACGCGAGTGTCGCGTTCAAATGGCTCGTCGAAGAATCGGACAGCGATCAGGCGATTCGCTGGATCGGTTCTGGCGCATCTCTATTAGCACCGACGTTGATCCTTTCCGAAACGGGTCACGCGATGACGAAGTGCATTCGGCGTGGGGAACTCTCGGCGAAGGGAGCGGACGAGCGCTTCGCGCGCTTGACGACCCTGCTGACCCTGTTCGACGACACCCCGTTCATGGCCCGCGCGTTCGATCTTTCGATCACGCTACGGCACGGGTTCTACGATTGTCTCTATCTCGCAGCGGCCGAGGCGTTGGGGGATTGATTGCTGACGGCGGATGCGGTGTTCGTCGGTAAGGTTGCGGATCACGCGCTGAAGGGATCCGTGTTGCTGCTTGGAGCAAAGCCATGACCGAGGCCATGACCGGCGGCTGCCAATGCGGGCGCATTCGCTACAGCGTCGCGATCGAGAACGACGACGCGTATCTCTGCCATTGCCGGATGTGCCAGCGTGCGACCGGCGGGGTGTCGATCGCGTTCAAGAACGTCAAGATCGCCAACGTCACCTGGGAGCGCGAACCCGATCGCTACCGGAGCTCCCCCATCGCCCAGCGCGGTTTCTGCAGCGCGTGCGGCACGCCGCTGACGTTCGAGTTCCTCGAACCGGGCGAGACCATGGACCTGACGGTCGGCAGTTTCGACGAGCCCGGGCGGTTCGTCCCGAGACATCATTTCTCCCCCGAGACTTGGCACGCGGCATGGCTGGACACTAAGGATCTCCCGACAACGCGGGTCGCGGACAATCCGTCGACCGCAGATCGATGGATCAAGGCACTTGGCAAACTCCCCGATTGAACCGCAGTTTTTCGAAAGCATCGACGGCGCGCAGCTCGCGTGGCGCGAGCTGGGGGAGGGTCGCCCGGTCGTCCTGATCCACGGCTATTTCTCCGACGCGACGACCAACTGGATCAAATACGGCCATGCCGAAAAGATCGCCGCTGCGGGTTTCCGGGTGATCATGCCCGACCTGCGCGGGCACGGATCGAGCGCGAAACCGCATGACGCGGCATCCTATCCGCCCGACGTGCTGATGCAGGACGGCAAGGCGCTGGTCGCGCATCTCGGGCTCGAAGACTATGATCTCGCGGGCTATTCGCTCGGCGGGCGGACGGTGATGCGGATGCTCGTCAACGGTGCGACGCCGCGGCGGGTGGCGGTGTCGGGGATGGGGCTCGACGGGATCGTCCATACGCAAGGTCGCGGCGCCTATTTCCATAACGTCCTGACCAACCTCGGCAGCTTCAAGCAGGGCACGAGCGAGTGGCTGACCGAGGCGTTCCTCAAGACCACCAAGGGCGATCCACTCGCGTTGCTGCGGGTGCTCGACACGTTCGTCGATACGCCGCCTGAGGCGCTGGCGACGATCCGGCCGCCGGTGCTCGTCGTCAACGGGGTGGATGATCACGACAATGGCTCTGGCGAGGCACTCGCCGCGGCGCTGCCCGACGGGCGCTATGCGAGCATTCCGGGCAATCACATGAGCGCGGTGCTGAAGCCCGAGCTTGGCCGCACGATCGCCGATTTTCTGGTTGCTTGATTAATGTGCCCGTGCGGCACAATCTGCTGAGCGAACTATCGGGGGAGTCACATCGTGCGCACCAGTCTCGCGGCACTGTCTATCGTTCTGGCCTTGGGTGCTACGCCTGCGTTTGCGGGCGAGGGCGCTCCCACTGTGGCGACCGGTGAAACCGTCACCCCGGTCGCCGCCGATGCCTTTGTAGCGCGCGCGGAGAAGGCGCTCGAGGCTTTCTCGACCCCTGCGCAGCAGGTCGCCTGGATCAACGAGACGTTCATTACCGACGATACCGACGCGATTGCCGCCAAGTTCGGCGCAGAAGGCACCGAAATGTCGGTCAGATATGCGCTCGAAGCCGCGAAATACGCCAGGATTCCGGGGCTGTCCTACGATACCAAGCGCAAGATTGACCTGCTTCGCAACGGGCTGACGCTGCCCGCGCCGACCACGCCGGGCGCCGCGACCGAGCTGGCGACGATCGTGACGCGCATGTCGTCCGAATATGGCAAGGGCAAGGGCACGCTCGACGGCAAGCCGATCAACGGCAGCGATATCGAGGCGGCGATGGGATCGGTCCGCGATCCCGCCAAGTCCAAGGAAATGTGGGTCAGCTGGCATGACAACGTCGGCGCGCAGATGCGCAAGGACTATGCGCGCCAGGTCGTCATCGCCAACCAGGGCGCCAAGGAGCTCGGCTATGCCGATGTCGGCGCCTTGTGGCGCTCGGGCTATGACATGGCGCCCGACCAGTTCGCCGCGCTGACCGACAAATTGTGGAAGCAGGTCGAGCCACTCTACGTAGCGCTCCACACCTATGTCCGCTGGAAGCTCAACGAGAAGTACGGCGATGCGGTGCAGGCCAAGACAGGCCCGATCCGCGCTGACCTGCTCGGCAACATGTGGGCGCAGGAATGGGGTAACATCTATGACGTCGTCGCGCCTGCGGGCGCCGGCGATGTCGGCTATGACACGGGCGAGCTGCTCAAGGCCAAGGGCTATGACCCGGTCAAGATGTTCAAAGCAGGCGAGGGTTTCTATTCCTCGCTCGGGTTCAAGCCGCTGCCGGATACGTTCTGGGCGCGCTCGCAGATCGTCAAGCCTGCCGACCGCGAAGTAATCTGCCATGCGTCGGCGTGGGACGTCGACAGCATGAACGACCTGCGGATCAAGATGTGCACCAAGGTGAATGGCGACGATTTTATCACGATCCATCACGAAATGGGGCATAATTACTACCAGCGCGCCTACAATATGCAGCCATTCCTCTATAAGAACGGCGCGAATGACGGCTTCCATGAAGCGATCGGCGATTTCGTCGCTTTGTCGATCACGCCCGATTATCTGGTGCGGATCGGGCTGCTCGATCAGTCGAGGGTGCCGAGCGCGGACAAGGATATCGGGCTGCTGCTCCGCCAGGCGATGGACAAGGTCGCGTTCCTGCCGTTCGGGTTGCTGATCGACAAATATCGCTGGGGCGTGTTCTCGGGCGCGATCCCCGCGACCCAGTATGAAAAGGGCTGGGACGACCTGCGGCTCAAATATCAGGGCGTCGTCCCGCCGGTCGCGCGTGACGAGACGCGGTTCGATCCGGGGGCGAAATATCACGTGCCCGCGAGCGTGCCGTACACGCGCTACTTCCTCGCGCGGTTGCTCCAGTTCCAATTCTATCAGGCGGCGTGCAAGCAGTCGGGCTGGAAGGGGCCGCTGCATCGTTGCTCGTTCTACGACAACAAGGCGGTGGGCGATAAGCTGAACGCGATGCTGGCGATGGGGCAGTCGAAGCCGTGGCCGGATGCGCTTGAGACGTTCACCGGGAGCCGTGAGATGTCGGGGCAGGCGATGGTGGCCTATTTCGCGCCGCTCAAGGCCTGGCTCGACGAGCAGAACAAGGGGAAGCCATCGGGCTGGTGAGCGGGTAGGGCCGCTCGGCTGTTAACGCGCGCTTCCCCGGCGGAGGCCGGGGCCCAGTCGAGATGTCCGAGGTATTCGAGCGCAAGCGCCCGCCATCTCCGGTCTCGCTACTGGGCCCCGGCCTCCGCCGGGGAAGGGCTTAATAGGGGCCGCGAACTCAGTTCGGGATCGTGCCTTCGTCGGCGATGCCCGCTTCGAACGACTTGCTCGAATCGCTGCCGTCGGCCTGATGCGCGCCCTTTACCGGCTTCGGCTTGGGTTTCGGCGCCGCGGGCGTGCTGCCGCGGAGCGCGAACAAGGCTGCCGCTGCCGCGCCGACTGCCGCGACGCCGCCGACGATCTTGGCGGTGGTCCAGCGCGGCTTGGCGGCGGGGGCCGGAACCTTGGTGTCCGTATCGTTCGCCACCGGCTTTGGCTTGAGCGCGCCCTTTCCGCCGGTCACCGGACGGCTCGCGGCGGTGCGCGGCTTGGCCGGCTTGCGCGGGGCGGGCGGCTTGGGCCCGCTGCCCTTTGCGCCCGCGGGCTTTGCCGGCTTGGGGGGCTTGGGAGGCTTGACCGGCGTCGTCGCGTCGGTTTCGTCGTCGGTCGGCTTCTTCGGTGGCTGGGCCATCGTATGTTCCTTGAATCGTTACGTCGTCCGAACGCGTCAGCGGGGCGCGGTGTCCGTCGCCTAGCGGAACGGCGGCTCGTTGAACGCGCGCAGCTTGCGCGAGTGGAGCTTGTTGCCTTCGCGGCGCAATTCCTCGCACGCCTCGATCCCAATCCGCATATGCTCGCTGATCGCGCGTTCGTAGAAGCGGTTGGCCTGACCCGGCAGCTTCAATTCACCGTGGAGCGGCTTGTCCGACACGCACAGCAAGGTGCCATAGGGCACGCGGAAGCGATAGCCCTGCGCCGCGATCGTCGCGGATTCCATGTCGATCCCGACCGCGCGGGACAGCGAGAAGCGCAAGGCCGAGCGCGAATATTGCAGTTCCCAATTGCGGTCGTCGGTCGTCACGATCGTGCCGGTGCGCAGGCGGCGCTTGAGTTCGTCGCCGGTCTGGCCCGAGACCGTCTCCGCCGCGCGGGCGAGCGCGAGCTGGACCTCGGCGATCGCGGGGACGGGGATTTCGGGCGGAAGCACGTCGTCGAGGATATGATCGTCGCGCAGATAGGCGTGCGCGAGGACATAGTCGCCGATGCGCTGGCTCGGGCGCAGGCCGCCGCAATGGCCGATCATCAGCCACGCCTCGGGGCGAAGCACCGCGAGATGGTCGCAGATCGTCTTGGCGTTGGAGGGACCCACGCCGATGTTGACCAAGGTGATCCCGGTGCCGTCCGCCGCCATCAGATGATAGGCGGGCATCTGGTGCCGCCGCCACGCGCTGGTATCCGCGAGCATCGCCTCGACATCGTCGCCCGCGCGCATCAGCACGCCGCCCGCGCCCGAGACGCCGGTATAGCGGCTCGGCGTACCGTCCGCCTGCGGTTCGAGCTGCGCGCACGCCCAGCGGACGAATTCGTCGACATAGCGATGGTAATTGGTGAACAGCACGTAGCGCTGGACGTGCTCAGGCGGGGTGCCGGTATAGTGCCGCAACCGTGCGAGCGAGAAATCGGTGCGCAAGCCATCGAACAGCGCGAGCGGGCGGGGCCCACCGTTGAGCACCGCGTAGCGCCCGTCCGCGATCTCGTCACCGATATGCGCGAGCTCGGTCGCGGGGAAGTGCCGCGACAGGTCGACCGCAGAAACTGCGTCTAGGCTGAGCGCGTGGCCTGGATCGATCACATAAGGAAAGGGGATTTCCTGCCGCCCAGGGACCGCCTCGACCGTGACGTCGTAATCCTCGATCAGCAGCGTGAGCTGTTCGGTGAGATAGTCGGCGAAGATCGCGGGCTTGGTGACGCTGATCGCATAGGCGCCCTCGCTGACGAGGCGACCGAACGACCGCGCGGGGACCGGGCGATCCTCGCCGCCGCGATACTGGAGGCGGATCTCGGGATAGGCAAAGCTGCCATCCGTCCTGCTTTCGGGGGCGGGTGGCGCGCCGGTGGTGATATAAGCGGTGAGCGCGGCCTGGAGCCGCTCGACCGAAGCGCGATACAGGCGATCGAGTTCGGCGACGATGTCGGATGCTTGCGTCATGATCAGCGGTTAAGGGCGGATCGTTACACTGGCAAGACCGATGGAGGGACGGAGCGTCCTCACGGCGGAAGTGGGCAGTTGGCCGATCGGGACGCTGCCGCCAGTTTCTTCCGAAGGCAGAGGGCTGGGCCCAAGCAGAAGAACGACGTGCTTCTGCTTTGATCCTAGGCTCCTGCTTTCGCAGGAGCACGAACAGACCTCGACCGTGGTCTCCCGGCGGGGGGGGGCACGGGTGTTTCGCAGCCAGCGGTGAACCCGCCGCCCCGGCTTTCGGCGGGGCGACGAGACGGGACGGGTTATTCGCTGTCGCGCAGTTTCTTCACGCCGTAGACCGTGCCCGCAACCGCAGCGGCGGCACCGGTGGCGATCGCGGCGGCCGCGACGGGGTGTTCCTTGACCGCCTCGACCGTCGCGTTGAACGCGTCGGTGACCGCTTCCTGCGCCTGCGTCAGGATCGACGGATCGACCACCTTCTTCACCTCGTCAGCGGCCTTGTTGCCAAGATCCTGCGCGGTGTCGGTGGCTTGCTTGATCGTATCAGTCATGAGGAGCTCCCTTCGCATGGAATGCATTACGCGAAGGAAACGAAGTGCGGCGCGCGGTGTTCCGCCGCCGCACTCGGTTCATCGTGCGTTAGATTTCGCTCAGCAGATGTTCGGCCGACGAAACCTTGAATTCACCGGGGGCCTCGACGTTGAGCTGCTCGACGACACCGTCGTTGACCAGCATCGAATAGCGCTGGCTGCGTTCGCCCATGCCGAACTTCGATCCGTCGAAGGTCAGACCGACCGCCTTGGCGAAATCGGCGTTGCCGTCGGCGAGCATCGTGATGGCGCCGGCGTCGCTCGCCTTGCCCCAGGCGCCCATGACGAACGCGTCGTTGACCGCGGTGAAGGCGATCTCGTCCACGCCCTTGGCCTTCAGCTCTGCCGCCTTGTCGACGAAGCCGGGAAGGTGGCGCGCCGAGCAGGTCGGCGTGAACGCGCCGGGAACCGCGACGAGCGCGACCTTGCGGCCCTTGAAGAAATCGTCCGAGCTGACCTGGTCGGGGCCATCGGGCGTGACCTTGGTAAGCATGGTGGTGGGGACGCGGTCGCCGACGGTGATCGTCATGGGAATCTCCTGATGCCGCCGCTCCGACCCGGGATTGGGGAACGGCAGGGCGGTACGTCGTCCGAACGAGTGGAAATTTCAAGCGTGGCGACCGTACCGGAGCCGGCCTATGATACCGGATGATGGAGTCGACGACATATTTGACCGGCCAGTTCCTGCTGGCGATGCCCGGGATTGGCGATCCGCGCTTCGACCGCGCGGTCATTGCGATGTGCGCGCATGACGAGGAGGGTGCCCTCGGGATCGGGATCGGCGCGACCTTGCCGGGAGTCGGGCTGCACGCCGTGCTGGACCAGCTCGAAATCGATGCCGGGGTGGCGCCGAACGCCGCCGTGCATATCGGCGGACCGGTCGAGCCGCGGCGCGGCTTTGTGGTCCACAGCCAGGATTGGGGCGGGCAGGATACGGTCCGGGTCGCGAACCTGTGGGCGCTGTCGGGAACGACCGACGTGTTGCGGGCGATCGCCGCGGGCACCGGACCGTCGCGCTGGATCGTCGCGTTGGGATACGCCGGATGGGGGCCGGGGCAGGTCGATTCGGAAATGACGCGGCATGGCTGGTTCAGCACGCCGGGCGATCTTTCGATCCTGTATGATGCGGAGGCCGACCATCGCTGGGAACGCGCGTTCGGTGGGGCCGGGATCGATCCGCGGTTGCTGGTCAGCGGGGCGGGGAACGCGTGATCTTGAAGTCTTGTCGATAAGGTGGCGGGCCCGGCCATGGGGGGCGGAACAGCGCGCGTCACCCCGGCAACGGCCGGAGCCGCCACATCGGCACGCGCTACTGGTGATCCAATACCCCACATATAAAGACATCTTTATATTTGATCCGAGCCGCAATCGCGATTAAAGGCGCGGGCATCAACTCAACCGGAGATGCCCCGTGGCCACCGTTCTCGACAAGCCGACCGACTATGTCGTCGCAGACATTACCCTCGCCGATTACGGCCGCGCGGAGATCAACATCGCCGAGACCGAGATGCCCGGCCTGATGGCGCTGCGCGAGGAATTCGGCACGACCAAGCCGCTCAAGGGCGCGCGGATCACCGGTTCGCTCCACATGACGATCCAGACCGCCGTTCTGATCGAGACGCTGACCGCGCTCGGTGCCGACGTGCGTTGGGCGACGTGCAATATCTATTCGACGCAGGATCATGCCGCTGCCGCGATCGCCGCGTCGGGCGTGCCGGTGTTCGCGATCAAGGGCGAGAGCCTTGCGGATTACTGGGATTACGTCGGCAAGATCTTCGACTGGGACGATGGTGCTGGCCAGACCTGCAACATGATCCTCGACGATGGCGGCGACGCGACGATGTTCGCGCTCTGGGGCGCCAAGCTCGAAGCCGGCCATTCGTTCGGCGAGCCCGAGAATGAGGAAGAAGTCGAGATGCAGCGCGCCGTGAAGGCGTTCATCGCGAAGAAGCCCGGCTACCTCACCGAGACCGTCAAGAACATCAAGGGCGTGTCGGAAGAGACCACGACCGGCGTTCACCGCCTGTACGCGATCGCCAAGAAGGGTGAGCTGCCGTTCCCCGCGATCAACGTCAACGACAGCGTCACCAAGTCGAAGTTCGACAACCTCTACGGCTGCAAGGAATCGCTGGTCGACGCGATCCGTCGCGGCACCGACGTGATGCTCGCGGGCAAGGTCGCGACCGTTGCCGGCTTCGGTGACGTCGGCAAGGGTTCGGCCCAGTCGCTCCGCAACGGCGGCGCCCGCGTGCTCGTCACCGAAGTCGATCCGATCTGCGCACTGCAGGCGGCGATGGAGGGCTTCGAGGTCGTGACGATGGAAGAGGCCGTGACTCGCGCCGACATCTTCGTGACCGCGACCGGCAACGCCGACGTCATCACCGCCGACCACATGCGCGCGATGAAGAACATGGCGATCGTCTGCAACATCGGCCACTTCGACTCCGAGATCCAGATCTCGGCGCTGTCGAACTACAAGTGGACCGAAGTGAAGCCGCAGGTCGATCTCGTCGAATTCGACGACGGCAAGCAGATCATCATCCTGTCCAAGGGCCGTCTGGTGAACCTCGGCAACGCGACCGGCCACCCGTCGTTCGTGATGTCGGCAAGCTTCACCAACCAGACGCTCGCGCAGATCGAACTGTTCACCAACCCCGAGCAGTATAAGAACGACGTCTACGTCCTGCCCAAGCACCTCGACGAGAAGGTCGCAGCGCTGCATCTCGAGAAGCTCGGCGTGAAGATGACCCAGCTGACCAAGAAGCAGGCCGACTATATCGGCGTGCCGGTCGAGGGCCCGTTCAAGCCGGATCATTATCGGTACTGAGACCCGGCCAAGGGGTGAGGAATCGTGCTAGAAAAGGCCCGGCGTTTCGCCGGGCCTTTTTTCTTGATCTATGCGGTACATCGACCGCATCCTCTGGGCACGGCGTTGGACCGGTGGTAGCGCGGGCGGCGGCGGAGGAACCGGCAATGCGCCGTCGCGAAGGGGCGGAATGATCGGGTTGGTGCAGAGTTCGCTACTGCTGAGCGGAATTGGATTGGCGGTGCTCCTTACCGGCGCGTCGGTGATCCTCTACGGCGGCTTGCGCGCGCGCCGGGAGGCTGCCGCGACTTTTGCCGAAAACGCGCGCCTCTCCGCCACGCTGGCTTCGGCCCCTGCGCTGGCGATGATCGTCCGCGCGGACGGGCGCGTCGAATGTCCCGAACGGCTGGCCGACTGGTTCGGGCTGACAAGCCCCCCGCGGTATCTGAACGACCTTTCGGTCCATGGGGCCGGGATCGCGCCCGAGGATTTCGCGCTGCTGGGACAGGACGTGGCGGCGGCGCAAAAGTCGGGCCGCGCCTTCTCGCGCGCGATCCGTGCGCTCGGCTCGTCGCGCGCGCTGATGATCCGCGGCAGTCGCGCCGCGCGCGATGTCCGTGTGCCCGGGGGCGTGATGCTCTGGGTCTTCGATGCCACGGACAGCGAGGCGGAGATCGTGCGGCTGCGCAAGGCGGTCGACGATGCCAACGTGCATTATGAAGAACTGAGCGGCATCATTCAGGCCGCACCGATGCCGATGTGGTATCGCGGCGCCGACCTGCGGCTGGCGATGGTCAATTCGCACTATGTCGATGCGGTCGAGGGCAGTTCTCCCGAGGACGTCGTGCAGCGCGGGCTCGAGCTGGTCGAGGGATCGGGCGTCGGGGGGCCGCTTGCCAGCGCGGTGACGGCGCGCGACGCGAAGGCCATCCAGACGCAGGCCCTTCCCGCCACGATCCGTGGCGAACGGCGCATGCTGCGGGTCTACGATGCCCCGCTGTCGACCGGCGGCGTAGCCGGATTTGCGATCGATATCGAGGATCTCGAACAGGCGCGCGCGCAGCTCAAGCGGTTCGACGATGCGCAGCGCGCGATGCTCGATCGCGTTTCGGCGGCGGTGGTGCAATTCGGTCCGGACCGGGCACTCGTTTTCTGCAACCAGCCGTTCCGCCGAATTTTCGCGATGAAGCCCGAATGGCTCGCGGACCGCCCGGAGTTCGACCGCGTGCTCGAACGGATGCGCGAGGCGTCGCGCCTTCCCGAGGTCCGCGACTTTCCGGGCTGGAAAAGCGAGCGGCGCGACTGGTTTCTGGCCGCCGGCGGCGCGATCGAGGAAGAATGGCATCTGCCGGGCGGCGTCCACCTGCGCGTCGTGGCACAGCCGCTCCCCGACGGCGGCCTGCTGCTGATTTTCGAGGATCGCACCGAACAGGTCCAGCTGGCCAGCGCACGCGATACGCTGCTGCGGGTGCGGACGGCGACCTTCGAAAATCTGTACGAGGCGCTCGGGGTGTTCGCGGCGGACGGCCGGCTGCAATTGTGGAACAACAAGTTCCGCACGCTGTGGGGCTTCGAGGAATCGTTCCTGGCGACGCATCCGCGGGTGGATGCGCTGGCGGAGGCGGCAGCCAGGCAGCTCGCCAATCCCGCGCGCGCCGCGCTTATCGGCGACCTCGTGCGTGCGGCGACGGTCGAGCGGCAGCAACGGGCCGGGCGTGTGGGCTTTGCCGACGGGCGACACTATGAATTTGCCGCAGTGCCCTTGCCCGACGGTAACGGGCTTTTCACGATGCTCGACATTTCGGACAGCCGCCGCATCGAACGCGCGCTCCGCGACCGTAACGAGGCGCTGGAGGCGGCGGACCAGATCAAGACCGCGTTCGTCGCGACGATGAGCTACGAGTTGCGCACCCCGCTGACCTCGATCAGCGGGTTCGCCGAAATGCTCAACGAAGGCTATGCGGGCAAGCTCAGCAAGGCGGCGGAGGGCTATGTCGAGGCGATCCTCGAGTCGGTCGAGCGGCTCGGCATGCTGGTCGACGAAGTGCTCGACCTCACCCAGGCTGAAGGTGGCACGGTCGTGCTCGACAAGCGCGACGTCGATTTCGTCGTGACGGCGCAGGCGGCGGCGGCGTCGGTCGCGCCGCTTGCGGCGAAACGGAAGCTGGATTTCGTGGTCGACCTGCAGCTTTCGACCGGCAACGTGTTCGGCGATGCCCGGCGGCTCCAGCAGATGATCGAACATCTGCTCCGGCATGCGGTGGCGGGAACGCGCGAGGGCGGCCGAATCCTGTTGCGCGCGGATGGCACGGCGGCGGCGGTCCGGTTGATCGTTTCCGATGACGGCATCGGCATGAGCCAACAGATGGTCGCGCGGGCGTTCGATCGGTTCGGCCAGCCGGGCATCACGCGCAACGGCGAACGGGCGCTGGGGCTCGGCCTCCCGCTTGCGCGCCAATTCGTGGAAGCGCACGGCGGGACGATCGAGCTGGTGTCCGAGCCGGGGCAGGGTACGCTGATCACCGTGGCCTTGCCGCGGCGCTGAGGTTCAGGGAGCGCGTCGCCCGGGTAGGGTGAGGCGGGGACCGGCGGATCTGCCTTGCTTGCGACCAGCATGCCGCCATGACCGCAATCGACCCGTCGTCGAAGGACCACTCAGATGATTCTCGCAGATGCTGCCCGGACCGAAGCGCTGGGTGCGCGCCTGGCGGCGCTTGCCCGCCCGGGTGATGTCGTGACGCTGGCGGGGCCGCTTGGCGCGGGCAAGACGAGCATTGCGCGGGGCCTGCTCGCGGCGCTCGGACTGGTCGGCGAAGCGCCGTCACCGAGCTTTGCCATCGTCCAGCCTTATGCGCCGCCCGAGGTGCGATTCCCGGTTCTGCATGTCGATCTATATCGGATCGAGGATGCCGGCGAGCTCGACGAGCTCGGCCTCGATGACGCGGAAGGTGATTCGCTGCTGGTGATCGAATGGCCCGAGCGGGCGGCGGGCTATTGGCCCGATGCGCTCGCCCTGACGCTTGCGATCGAAGAAGACGGGCAGCGTCGCTTGACAGCCGACGTTCCGCCGGGCTGGAGGGAGCGATGGCAGCAGATATGACTCCCCCGCCCGCCGCCGCCGCGTTCCTTGCCGCGAACGGATGGCGCGATGCGACGATCGAACCCGTTGCGGGCGACGCCTCTTTCCGGCGCTATTTCCGTGTGATTGCCACGGGGCGCAGCGCGATCCTGATGGATGCGCCGCCGCCGCAGGAGGATCCGCGGCCGTTCCTCGACATCGCGCGCTGGCTGAAGGGACGCGGGTTCGCGGCGCCGGCGATCCATGCTGCCGATCTCGATGCCGGGCTGGTGCTGCTCGAGGATTTCGGTGACGTGCGGATGCGCGAGACGATCGATGCTGCCCCCGGACGCGAGATCGCGCTCTACACGTCGGCGATCGACATCCTCGTGCGGCTGCAGCGCGAGGATCCCGCCCCGGTCCCGCGCTACGATCTGGCAGTGCTGCACCGGGAGGCCAATCTGCTGACCGAATGGTATTGCCCTGCGGTTGGGGTCACGCCGGACCAGGCGGCGTATGACCAGGCGTGGGATGCCGTGCTCGGCACGACGTTGCACGGAACCATGGTCACCGTGTTGCGCGATTATCATGCCGAAAACCTGATGCTGCTGGGCGATGACGACGCGCTCGGCCTGCTCGATTTCCAGGACGCGCTGGCGGGGCATCCGGCGTACGATCTGGTGTCGCTGCTGCAGGATGCCCGGCGCGATGTGGAACCGGCGGTCGAGGCGCGGATGCTTGCGCAATATCGCGCCGCGACCGGCGCCGGCGAGGATTTCGACGTGGCCTATCACGTCCTCGGCGCGCAGCGGAACGCGAAGATCGTCGGCATCTTCACGCGCCTGTGGCAGCGCGACGGGAAGACCCGCTACGCCGCTCTGTGTCCGCGGGTCTGGCGGTATCTCGACCGCGATCTCGCGCATCCTGCACTGGCACCGGTCAAGGCCTGGTTCGATGCGACGATCCCGCCCGACCTGCGCGGTAACCCAATGGAGCTATCCGCGTGACCAACCGCAAGCGTACGTTGCACATCCGGCCCGATCCGGGCGGGGAGGTGCCCAGGACGGCCATGGTGATGGCCGCCGGGCTGGGCAAGCGGATGCGCCCGCTCACCGCGACCCGTCCCAAGCCATTGGTGGTGGTCAACGGACGGGCATTGATCGACCATGTGTTCGACCGGCTCCGGGCGAGTGGTGTCGAACGGGCGGTGGTCAACGTCCACTATCTCGCCGACACGCTGGAAGCGCATTTGCGCAACCGCGTGGCGGGGATCGACGTGGTCGTATCGGACGAACGCAAGCAATTGATGGAGACCGGCGGCGGGATCGTCCAGGCGCGCGACCTGATTGGGGATGCGCCGTTCATCGTGGTCAACAGCGACAACCTGTGGGTCGATGGACCGTCGGACGCGATCCGGATGCTTGCGGCACGGTGGGACGATGCGACGATGGACGCGCTGCTCCTGCTGGTGCCGCTGGCGCGGGCGAACCACCACGACGGGCAGGGCGACTTCCGGCTTGCCGCGGACGGGCGGATCACCGGCCGCCGCCAGCCGGGAAAGCTCGCGCCGTTCGTCTATACCGGGGTGCAGATCCTTTCGCCGCGCGTGATCGCGGACTGGCCGGAAGGTCCGTTCTCGACGATGCTGTTCTGGGAGCGGGCGATCGCCGCGGGGCGCGCTTACGGGCTGGTGCATCAGGGTTTGTGGTTCGATGTCGGCACCCCGGCCGCGGTCGGAAAGACCGAGGCGATGCTGGCGGATGGCTGAGCCCGTCCGGCCCAAGGTCTTTACGATTCCCGCGCATCGTGCCTTCGCCGATGCGCTGGCGACGGGGCTGATCCGACAGTTCGGCCCGACGGCGCACGGCGATGACCTGGCGCTTGCGCGCGGGCTGGTGTTGTTGCCCAACAATCGCGCCAAGCGTGCGCTGACCGACGCATTCGTGCGCGCCAGCGCGGGCGGCCTGTTGCTGCCGCGGCTGGTCGCGATCGGTGACCCCGCACTCGATGAAGGCGTCGGCGCAGCGCTCGATCACGCCGACTCAGATCACGCGATCCCCCCGGCGGTCGAGCCGTTGCAGCGCCGGATGATCCTTGCGCGGTTGATCGGCGAGGAACGCGCAAGGAGCGGACAGCCAGTCGATGCGGCGGAGGCGGTGCGTCTGGCAGGCGATCTCGCGCGCACGCTGGATCAGCTGCTTGTGGAGGACATCGCCCCGACTCGTTTGCGCCAGATCGAGCTCAACGATGCGATGTCGGCGCATTGGGAACGTGCGCTGGCGCTGTTCGAGATCGTGCTGGATCGCTGGCCGGCCGAACTCGAACGGATCGGGCGGATCGATCTGGCGGACCGGCGCGCCCGGGTGTTGCGCCGACTGGCGGACCGGTGGGACGTCGCCCCGCCGTCCGGGTTCATCTGCGCCGCGGGGATTACCGACAGCGCACCCGCGGTCGCGCGGCTGCTGCGCTGCGTCGCCGACCGTCCGCGTGGCATGGTGGTGATGGCGGACCTCGCGATCGGGATGGACGAAGCGGAGTGGCAGGCACTCGGACCGCACCGGGCCGATCCCGACACGGGGATCACGCGCCGGTCAATCGAAACGCATCCGCAATTCCATCTCAAGCTCCTGCTCGACCGGATGAGCGTCAACCGCACCGAGGTGCGCCAGTGGCGCGACGGTAGCGATCACGACGCGACCGTTGCGCGCGGCAAGGCGGTCGCCAATGCGCTGGCGACGGCGGAGGCGACCGCGCGCTGGGCCAGCCTGCCGGCGGAACAGCGCCGGCTGGGCGGGATCACCGCAGCCGAACTGGCGACCCCCGGCGAGGAGGCGCAGGCGATCGCGCTGGCGCTCCGCGAAGTGGCCGAGACGCCGGGTCGCACCGCCGCGCTGGTCACGCCGGATCGTGCCCTGGCGCGACGCGTTTCGGCGCATTGCAAGCGGTGGGACATTACGGTGGACGACTCCGCCGGCCGCCCGTTGTCGATCCTGCCGCCGGGCACGTTGCTGACCGCGCTGGCAGAGGCGGCGACGCAGCGGTTCGCGCCGCTTGCGTTGCTGACGTTGCTGAAGCATCCGCTGGTGCGATCAGGGCCGCTGCGGACCGCGTGGCTGGATGGCGCGCGCGCGCTCGACCGCGTGCTGCGGGGGCCACGCCCGGCGGCGGGGCTCGCCGGGATCGATGCCCATTTGCGACAGTCGCGTCGGGCGGGGGATGCGATCGCCTGGTGGCCCGAGGCGCGCGCGCTGCTGGAGCCGCTCGAGCCGCTGTTCGCCCGCGACGCACCGCTCGCGCCGTTGATCGCCGGGCTGCGGGAGACCGCGCAGGCGCTGTGCGGCGACGCCTTGTGGGCGGGGCCAAACGGCCGCGCCGCTGCAGAATTGCTGCGCAGCATCGAGGACCATGCCGCGGACGGTCCGCTACGGGTCGATCCGGCCAGCATAGCGCCGCTGTTGACGACGTTGATGGGGGAAGTCGCGGTCCGCGCGCAATTGGGCGGGCATCCGCGCATTGCGATCTACGGGCTGATCGAGGCGCGGTTGCAGACCGCCGACGTGATGATCCTCGGCGGGCTCAATGAAGGGACATGGCCCGGGCTGCCAGCACCCGACCCATGGCTCGCGCCGCGGATCAGGATCGAGCTCGGCCTGCCCGGGCTCGATCGCGGCGTCGGCATGGCGGCGCATGATCTCGCGCAGGCGCTCGGGGCGCCGAGCGCGCTCATCACCCGTGCACGGCGCGGCGGCACGCAGCCAGCGATCGCGTCGCGCTTCTGGCTGCGGTTGCAGGCGCTGGCGGGCGAACGGTTCGAACGGGCTTCTGGGCTAGAGGGCTGGGCCCGCGCGCTCGATGATCCGCGCGAGCATCGCCCGGCGGAGCGCCCGGTGCCGGTGCCGCCCGCCGATCGGCGCCCGACGGCGATTGCGGTGACCGATGTCGACCGGCTGAAGGCCGACCCCTACGCCTTCTATGCCAAGCGCATCCTCGGTCTGGTGCCGCTCGACCCGGTCGACGCCGATCCGAGCGCGGCATGGCGGGGCACGGCGGTCCACGCGATTCTCGAACAATGGGCGCGCGAGGACAAGTGTGCGCTCGATACGCTCCACGGTCGCGCGCTGGCGATGTTCGATGGCGCGCACCCGATGCAGCGCGCGCTCTGGCGCCCCCGGTTGATGGAAGCGATCACCTGGATCGTCGCCGAGATGGGCAAGCAGGCGGATGCCGGTCGGAGCGTGCTGGCGGTCGAGCAATCGGGCAAGGTCGCGATCGCGGGTGTCACGCTGACCGGCAAGTTCGACCGGATCGACCGCAACCCCGACGGAAGCCTGGCGATCATCGACTATAAGACCGGCAAGGCACCATCCGCCGCCGCGGTACGCGAGGGGTTCAGCCTCCAGCTCGGCCTGCTCGGGCTGATCGCCGAGCGCGGCGGGTTCGAGGATATCGCGGGCATCGCGCGCGGGTTCGAATATTGGTCGCTGACCAAGAATGGCGAGGCGTTCGGCAAGGTGTCCTCCCCGGTCGATCCGGCGGGCAAGCTGGACAAGGTGCTGCCCGAGGATTTCGTGACGCTGGCGGCGCGGCATTTCAGTGACGCGGCGGGTGAGTGGTTGACGGGCATGCGCGGGTTCGAGGCGAAGTTGCATCCGGATTACGCGCCGTTTGCGGAGTATGATCAGCTGATGCGGCGGGACGAATGGTATGGGCGTGAGTAATAATGCGGCGCTCCCTGCGGCACCCTTCTGTCCGTTCGTTTCGAGCGTAGTCGAGGAACCCGGCACAGCGCAGGTTTCTCGACTGCGCTCGAAACGAACGGTTTGGGTTGGAGCGGTTTTAAGGAGGGGCGTTTCCCGCCTGCACGCTTCCCCGGCGAAGGCCGGGGCCCAGTCGTGCTGGTCGAGGTTGGGCAATGCTACGTTCCCTAACAACCCGCTCGCTACTGGGCCCCGGCCTTCGCCGGGGAAGCGTGTAGGGGGAGCGGGGAAGCGCAACGATGTGGGGAGCGCCCCGCGATGAGTGAACCCAAGGGCCACCGCCCGCTCCCGATCCTCAAGGACCAGCAGGCGCGCGCGAGCGATCCCGCAGGCCATGTGTGGCTGTCCGCCTCGGCGGGCACGGGCAAGACGCAGGTGCTCACCGCGCGCGTCTATCGGTTGCTGCTGCGCGGGGTCGATCCGGCGGCGATCCTGTGCCTGACCTTTACCAAGGCCGGCGCGGCCGAGATGGCGGGGCGGATCGGCGACCGGCTCGCGGCCTGGGTGCGGATGCCCGATCCGGATCTCGCGAGCGACCTGCACGCGCTGGGCGAGGACCCGTCGCCCGCGCTCAAGCAGCGTGCGCGCACGCTGTTCGCGCGCGTGCTCGACGCGCCGGGCGGCGGGATCCGGATCCAAACGATCCACGGCTTCTGCCAGAGCCTGTTGTCGGGCTTCCCCGTCGAGGCGGGGCTGGTCCCCGGCTTTCGCCCGATCGAGGCGCGCGAGGAAGCGGTGCTGGCGCGCGATGCGCTCGCCGAGATGCTCGTCGCCGCCGAAACCGAAGGCCGCGAGAAGCCGATCAGCACCGTCGGCGCGCTCAGCCTGCGGCTAGGGGAAGGGGAGGCGGAACGCTTCCTGCTGGCGTGCGCCCGCGCGCCCGGCGCCATGGCGGAACTGCCCGCGGGGGACGGCGTGGCCCCGTTCCTGCGGCGCGCTTTGGGACTGCCGACCGGTGATATCGACGCCGTGATCTGCGAAGCGTGCAGCGACAGCGAGTTCGACGTGGACGCCGTTGCACGGCTTGCGGCGGCAAACCGCGCCTGGGGCACTGCAACCGGCGGCAACCATGCCGATATCGCAGAATGCTGGATCGAGGCGACGCCCGCGATGCGCGCGACGATGCTTGGCGACCTGATCGGGGTGCCGTTCACCGCGAAGCGCGAGCCACGCAAATATTCACCCAAGCTGATCGCCGCGGACGACGATTATGCAGGCATCGCGATCGAAGTCGGGGAGGCCTGCGCCGCCCTGCTCGGCCTGCGCGAGCGTGCCGCTTATGCCGACCTGCTCGCCGATGCGCTGATGGTCGGGCGCGATTATGCCGCGACCTATGATCGTGCCAAGCACCGGCTCGGCGCAGTCGATTTCGACGATCTGATCCGCGCGACGATCGCGCTGCTGCAGCAGCCGGGCATGGGCGAATGGGTCCGCTACAAGCTCGACCAGGCGACCGAACATGTCCTGATCGACGAAGCGCAGGATACCAACCCGGAGCAATGGGCGATCATTCGCGCGCTCGCCGAGGAGTTTTTCGCCGGCGACGGGAGCCACGACGGCCGCGTCCGCACGCTGTTCACGGTCGGTGACTTCAAGCAGGCGATCTTCGGTTTCCAGGGGACGGATCCCAGATATTTCGGCGCGGCCGAACTCGATTTCGGGCGTCGCGCGGAAGCCGCCTGGGAGGCCGACAGCGCGGAACGGCTGCGCACCGGCGAGATGCGCGCGCGGCCGTGGAACCGGCTGTCGCTGACGCAATCCTTCCGGTCCACGCGTCCGGTCCTCGAATTCGTCGATACCGCGATGGACCTGTTGCCCGAACCCGGGCTCGGCCTGTTCGTCGAGCGCGAGCGCCATGCGAGCGAAGTGCCGGGGCCGGGCACCGTCAGCCTGTGGCCGCTCGTCGTCGCAGGTGGCAGCGAGGAAGACGAGGAAAGCTGGATCAGCGATTCGACCCGCGCGCTTGCGATCCAGATCGCCCGGACGATCAAGGGCTGGGTCGGTACGCTGATGCTCGAGAGCAAGGGCCGCACGCTCCAGCCGGAGGACATCATGATCCTCGTCAAGCGGCGCGGCGAACTCGCCTCGCTGATCGTCGCGCGCCTGTACGCCGAGGGCGTGCCGGTCGCGGGAGTCGACCGGTTGCGGCTCAACGCGCCGTTGTCGGTGCAGGACCTGCTCGCCGCGATCCGCTTCGTGTTGCAGCCCGAGGACGACCTGTCGCTGGCGTCGCTGCTCGTCTCGCCCTTGATCGGCTGGAGCCAGGATCGGTTGATGCAGGCGGCCCCAAAGCGCGCGGTCAGCCTGTGGCGGCATGTGGCGCGCACCGAACCGCGCGAAGACCTGGCGCCGCTCTTCACCATGCTCGACCGCGCGGATATCGCGACACCCTATCAGTTTCTCGAGGAGCTGCTGTCCGGACCGCTCGGCGGCCGGCGCAAGCTGTTGCGCCGGCTCGGGCAGGAAGCGCGCGATCCGATCGAGGAGTTGCTGAGCGCGGCGCTCGACTTCGAATCGCTCGGCACGCCGTCGTTGCAGCGTTTCCTCGACTGGTTCGATCGTGGCGAGGTCGAGATCAAGCGTGATCCGTCGGCGCCGCTCGACGCGGTCCGCGTGATGACCGCACATGGCGCCAAGGGCCTGCAGGCGCCGCTGGTGATCCTGGCCGACGCGGCGGTCGACCCGACGCGCTCGCCACGCGCGACGCTCAAGTGGCGGGCGGGCGACATGGCCAACGCGCTGCCGATCATCCGTCCGCGCAAGGGCGAGGCGACCGGGCCGCTCGCCGAACTGGTCGACGATGCGGCGGCGCGCGATCTCGAGGAGCATTGGCGGCTGTTCTACGTTGCGGCCACCCGTGCCGAGGAACGGCTGATCATCGCCGGGTCGGTCGGGCCCAGCGCACAGGGCCAGGCGCCCGAATCGAGCTGGTACGCCGCGGCCGATCGCGCGATGACCGCGCTCGCGCTGCCCGCCGAAACCGCGCCGCGCGATTTCATCGGGCATCATCCGGAGAAGCCGGTTCCTCCGGCGCGCACGCGTGCCGACGGGACGCGCGATCCCGTCGCAATTCCCGATTGGGCGATGCGCGTCGCTCCGGTCGAATCGCGCCCACCGCGCCCGCTCGCACCGTCGTCGCTCGGCGATGATGCGGTGACGGACGCGCCACCGACCCCGGCGATGCGCGACGCCGCCGAGCGGGGACGGCTGATCCATGCGCTGTTCGAACGCCTGCCACCGGTCGCGCCGTCCGATCGTGCGGCGGCGGCGGACCGCTGGCTCGAGCGGAGTGGTGCCGTCGCCGATCCCGCCACGCGCGCGGCAATCGCGGCGCCGGTATTGGCGGTGCTTGGCGACCCCCGGCTGGCCGAGGCGTTCGGCGAGCGGGCGCTGGCCGAGGCGCCGATCGCAGCGGTGCTGCCAGACGGGTTCGTGGTTTCGGGTACGGTCGACCGGCTGCTGGTCGACGCCGACCGGATTCGCATCATCGATTTCAAGACCGGGCGCAGCGTGCCCGCGACGGAAGACGCGATCCCGACCTACCATCTCCGGCAGATGGCGGCCTATGCCGCCGCACTCGGCGTGATCTTTCCGGGGCGGACGATCGAGGCGGCGCTGCTCTACACCAGCGGCCCGACGCTGCACCTGTTGTCGGCCGCCACCCTGGCGGCGAACAAGCCCGGCTTCGCCACCACGGAGCAAAGCTAGCGCTCGCGCGCTTGAGGTCCGCGACACGCGACCCTACGTTGATGCCAACACAAGGAGATAGACCATGCCGACCAAGAAGATCACCGACGCCAGCTGGGATGCCGATGTCACCAATGCACAGGGCGCGGTGCTCGTCGACTTCTGGGCGGAATGGTGCGGCCCGTGCAAGATGATCGGGCCGAGCCTCGAGGAGATTTCCGAGGAACTGGGTGAGCAGGTGACGATCGCCAAGCTCAACATCGATGAGAATCCGGATGCGCCGGGCAAGTTCGGCGTTCGCGGGATCCCGACGATGATCCTGTTCAAGGACGGCCAGCCCGCGGCGACCAAGGTCGGCGCCGAACCGAAGAGCCGGCTTAAGGCGTGGCTCGAGGGCGAGCTGGCCTGAGGCACGTTGCCCCCCGGATCGCAGCGATCCGGGGGGCAATTCGACGGATCGATCAGGCGGCGTGCGCTCGTCGATCGAGAACCCGGAGGTAGGTGTCCAGCACGGTCTGGTTGATCCGGTCCCATTGATAGCTTGCCGCCTCGGCATGCCCTGCCGCCCCGGCCGACCGACGGAACGCGTCATCCTCGCAGAACCGCTGGAGCGCGTCGGCATAGCCCTCGATGTCGGTCGGCGGCACGATCAGCCCGGTAACGCCGTCCTCGATCAGCCCGACCGCCCCGGAGGCGCGTGCCGCGACCACGGGTACACCGGCCGCCAATGCTTCCAGCGTCACGTTGCCGAAGGTTTCGGTGACGCTCGGGTTGAAGAAAACGTCCATCGACGCGACGGCACGACCGAGGTCGTCGCCGGTGATATAGCCGGCAAACACTGCGTCGGGAATCTCCTGCGCGAACCAGTCGCGTGCCGGGCCCTCGCCGATGACGAACGTGCGATGCTTGACGCCGCGCTTGTCGAGCGCGTGCATCGCCTGCGCGAACACGTCGAGCCCCTTTTCCTTGACGAGCCGGCCGAGGAAACCGACCGCGATCTCGTCATCGGCAATGCCAAGGCTGCGCCGCCAGGCGAGATCGCGGCGGGATGGGTTGAAGCGGGTGTGGTCGACCCCGCGGGACCAGCGCGTCACCGGGGTCGGCACGCCCCATTGGTGCAGGATCTCGCCCATCATCTGGCTCGGCGCGAGGACTTCGTCGACGCGGCTGTAGAATTTCGCCTGGATCCGGATCATCAGCGGGACCAGGAATCCGAGCCCGTAATAGCTCATGTAGGTCTCGAACCGGGTATGGTAGGACGAGACGCAGGCGATGTTATGCTTTTCTGCATATTCCAGCGCCTTGTGCCCGAGCCGGTCCGGCGCCGACAGGTGAATGACGTTGGGCGCGAACGCGTCGAGATCGCGCCGGACGCGGTTTCCCATGCCGCGGGTCAGCTTGTATTCGCCGCGCAGCGGGATCTTGATCGACGGCGCGCTGACCAGGTCGCCGGTGGGCGGGAAGGCCGGCGTGCGGCTGGTCGGGGCATAGACGCGCACCTTCGCCCCGCGGCTCAGCAGATGGCCCACCAGAAGGTTGAGCGTCTGGTTCGCGCCATCGCGGGTATAGTTATAGTTGCCACTGAAAAGGGCCACACGGAGATCGGAAGCTTCCATCGGCTGGCGCCATAGCGAAGCGCGCGCGCGATGACTATCTCCCTCGACATCATCGTACCGAGAGGGGCCTCCGCCATGACCGATCTTTCTGCCTTTCCGATCACCCGGCGCTGGCCGGCGCAGCATCCCGATCGTCTGCAACTCTACTCGTTGCCCACCCCCAATGGCGTCAAGGTGTCGATCATGTTGGAAGAGACCGGGCTGGCGTATGAGCCGCACCTGATCGACTTTGCGAACGGCGACCAGAAAACTCCCGCGTTCGAATCGCTTAACCCGAATGGCAAGATTCCGGCGATCATCGATCCCGACGGTCCGGGCGGGGAGCCGCTCGGCTTGTTCGAATCCGGTGCGATCCTGTTGTATCTCGCCGAGAAGACGGGACAGTTCCTGCCCACCGATCCCGTGAAACGGCTGGAGGCGATCCAGTGGGTGATGTTCCAGATGGGCGGTGTCGGTCCGATGTTCGGCCAGCTCGGCTTCTTTGTGAAATTCGCTGGCAAGGACTTCGACGACAAGCGCCCGCGCGACCGGTATGTCGAGGAAGCCAGGCGATTGCTCGGCGTGATGGATACCGCCTTGGCGGGCAAGGACTGGTTCCTGGGCGACAGCTACACGATCGCGGATATCGCGATGTTGGGATGGGTGCGGGCGCTGGTGGATTTTTACGGTGCGGGCGAGCTGGTCGGGTTCGCCGATTATCCCAACGTGAATGCCTGGCTTGAACGCGGATTGGCGCGCCCGGCAGTTCAACGCGGACTGGCGATCCCCGCGCGCGCGTGACCGGGGACCATCGGATCCGGATCCGGATCCGGATCCGGATCCGGTGAATCAAGGATCGCGGCGATCTCATCTGCAAGGGTACGGATCGTCGCCACCAGCTCCGGCATGTCGACGCGGCGCGCCGCCGGGTCGAGCGCGCACAGCGTACCGAAGAACGCCCCGTCCGACAGCGTGATCGGCACTGCCAGATAGCTCTCGAATCCGTAAAGGATCGGGGTGGGATGGCTGCGCCAATAGCCATCGGCCGACGCGCAATCGAAGACGATGGCTTGGCCGGTAAGGCGAATATCGTTGCAGATCGTGGTCTTGAGGTCGAGTTCCTCGCCGGCGTCCAAACCGAACTCGATCTGGTCGAGGACGTGGCAGGCAATCCAGCGATCGTCGGTCACACGCGCGACCGCGGCGAAGCCCATCCCGGTAAGGTCGCACACGTGGCGCAGGATCGCGGCAATGCGCGGATTTCCTGCCAACGCGACGCTTTTCTCAGCCAGTGTATGCAACGTGTTTCCCCGCCCTGATCTATACCGTGTTTTGCGGGCGCCACAAGGCAGGGGGCAAGCTGGCGTCGCCGCGATCAGGCGGCGGCGTGAAGCGCCGCAAATGCGGTGAATTCGGCGCGCAGGATGACATCGTCGATCGGCTCGACCAGCCGCCCTACGATGGCTGGCAGGTTGCCGGGACGGCCCCCATCGTCGATCCCGCCGAGGTTGACCGCGCGATACCCCATCGACCATGCACCGAACGTCCGAGCCTCGATCGTCTTTCGCGACAAGCGTACTACGGCGAAATGGCGGTCGTCGCGCGAAATCCGGTCATAGACGCTGGCGACCGCATCGTCCGGCCCTTCGAGGACCTGCAGAAAGCGCCGACCTCCCACGATCAGCAAGCCGGTGACACCGACGGCGGCATTGTTGCGCCGCGAAATCCGCAGGATGCCATCCAGGGATGCGTCATCGAGCTTTTCGCGGGCAGTGCTGATGTAGAGGATACGCTGCATGAGGGAACTCCGGTGTGAACGCTCCCAAAATCCGATTTAACGACGAATCTTTCGTTAATTTCGAAGCAATTATCACATAGATTCAGGTTGCTTGCCCCTTTCTCGACCGAGCTCCCTGCGCAAACCCTGTTCCCTTAACGTTCCCGATCGCGTACATTGCCCGCATGGCAAAACCTCAGAAGCGCTACGTCTGCCAATCCTGTGGGTCGGTGTCGCACCGTTGGGCCGGGCAGTGCGGCGACTGTTCCGAATGGAATACGATGGTCGAGGACGCGGGCGCGAATGTCACGCCGTTCCAGGCCAAGCATAATCTGATGGGCGGCGGGCGATCGATCCAGCTCGTCGGGCTCGATGCGGAGATTACCCTGCCCGATCGTCTGGCGTCGGGCATTGCCGAGCTCGACCGGGCACTCGGGGGCGGGTTCGTCGAAGGCTCGGCGACGTTGATCGGTGGCGACCCCGGCATCGGGAAGTCCACGCTGTTGTTGCAGGCGGCGGCGAAGATGGCCTTGGCGGGGTTGCCGGTGGCCTATGTCTCCGGCGAGGAAGCGGCGGACCAGGTGCGCCTGCGCGCGCGACGGCTGGGTCTCGGGGCGGCCCCGGTCATGCTCGCCGCGGCGACATCGGTCCGCGATATCCTGACGACCCTGTCGCAAGCGACCCCGCCCGCGCTGCTGGTGATCGATTCGATCCAGACGATGCACTCCGACCTGATCGAGGGTGCCCCCGGAACGGTAAGCCAGGTACGCGCGTCGGCGCAGGAACTGATCCGCTTTGCCAAGGAGCGCGGCACCGCGGTGGTGCTCGTCGGTCATGTCACGAAGGACGGCAGTATCGCCGGTCCGCGCGTGCTGGAGCATATGGTCGATACGGTGCTGAGCTTCGAGGGCGAGCGGAGCCATCAATATCGCATCCTACGGGCGATCAAGAACCGCTTCGGCGGGACCGACGAGATCGGTGTTTTCGCGATGGTCGCCGAAGGGCTGACGGAAATCGGCAATCCGTCGGCGCTGTTCCTGACCCAGCGCGAGGAAGGCGTGACCGGGACGACCGTGTTCCCGGCGCTGGAGGGCACGCGTCCGGTATTGGTCGAGATACAGGCGCTGGTCGTCCGCCTCGCGAGCGGCGCGACCCCGCGGCGTGCTGTGGTCGGGTGGGACAGCGGGCGGCTGGCGATGGTGCTGGCGGTGCTCGAGGCGCGATGCGGGCTGAGTTTTTCCGCCTGCGAAGTCTATCTCAACATCGCGGGCGGGTATCGCGTCCAGGATCCGGCAGCGGATCTCGCGGTTGCCGCCGCCCTGGTTTCCGCATTGAGCGAACGACCCGTGCCCACCGACGCGGTGGCGTTCGGTGAAATCGCATTGTCGGGTGAGATCCGCCCGGTCGCGCATTCGCCCCTGCGGTTGAAGGAAGCGGGGAAGCTCGGCTTCGAACGCGCTTTGCTGCCGTCCGCGGTGAACGACGACAAGAGCGGACTTACGCTGACCGGCTTTCGCACGCTCGGTGGGTTCGTCGAGCATATGCTGGGGAAATAGCGTGGGATGCGGCGCGTCGTGCGCATGGTCTGGGCGAGGGGGCGGGTAATCGGTTGCGTCGCCGCGCGCATCGCGCTCGACTTTGGCGGCCCGCTCCGGATATGGCCTCGAGGATGAACCTCACCGCACTCGACATCGTACTCCTTATCGTGGTCGGCGGCGCGGCGGTGCTGGGCATCGTGCGCGGCTTCGTGACGGAAGTGCTGTCGCTGTTCGCCTGGGTTGCGATCATTTTTGCGATCAAGTTGTTTCACGTTCCGTTGACGCATGCGCTGACCGGCATGATTGGAACGACCGCGGGTGCGGCGGTGCTTGCCTTTGCGATCCTGGCGGGCGGGACGTATTTCGGCGGGCGCATGGTAGCAAATGCGATCGGTGCCCGGACGCGCGACTCGGTCGTCGGACCGATCGATCGCGCGCTCGGCTTCGGTTTCGGTGCGCTGAAGGGTCTGATACTGGCGAGCCTCGGGTTTCTGCTGGTCGTGCTGGTGACCGACACGATGGGCGGTGGTCCGGCGCACCGGCCGGTCTGGCTGAAATCCGCGCGCGTCTATCCGCTGCTCAACATCACGAGCGCGGGTATCGCGGATTTCGTCGATCGCCGTCGCAAGGGCCTTCCCCTGTTCGAACCGACGCTGGGACGCACGACCCCCGCCCAGCCGACGAATGATGCCAAACAGGGTGACTGAGCCGGCTGCGCTACCTACATACGGTGCATGAACGCGCCGCTCTACAACACCGAAATCCTTCGCCTTGCCGCGACGATCCCTTATCATGCCCGGCTGACCGATCCGATGGGGACCGCCGAAAAGCGGTCACCGATCTGCGGCAGCCGCGTCACGGTCGATGTGACGGTGGACGACGCCGGGCGGGTCGCAGAGCTGGGTATGCTGGTTCGGGCGTGCGCGCTTGGTCAGGCGTCGGCATCGCTGATGGGCGCAACCGTCGTCGGCAAGTCGGCGGATGAGTTGGCGGCCGCGCGTGATGCGGTGGCGGCGTGGCTTGCGGGCGAGGGCCCGCTGCCCGACTGGCCCGGGTTCGCGATCCTGACGCCGGCGCTGCCGCACAGCGCGCGACATGCGTCGATCCGGCTGGCGTTCGAGGCCGCCGCCGAGGCGAGCCGGTCCGCCGTGGAAAAGACGCCCTCGTGACCCAATCGCTGCTGTTCGACGGTGTCGTCCTTGGCGGCTTTGCGCTTGTTTTCGTTCTTATCTTCCGCCGGCTCGGGCTCGGCGCAACGCTTGGATATCTGGTGGCCGGGGCCGTGGTCGGTCCGCAGGTGCTGCATCTCGTTGGCAATGCGGAATCCAAGATCGGGGTCGCCGAACTCGGGATCACGCTGCTGCTGTTCATCGTCGGGCTGGAACTCAATCCGTCCCGGCTATGGGCGCTCAAGAAGGAAATCTTCGGTCTGGGCCTGCTGCAGGTCGTGGCTTGCGGCCTGGCGGTGACCGGCGTGGTCTGGGTGGCAACGCATTTCTCGGGGGCGGCGGCGCTGGTCCTCGGGCTGCCGCTTGCCCTGTCGTCGACCGCGCAGGTCCTGCCCATGCTGCAGTCCGCCGGCCGCATGCGAACGCCGTTCGGCGAGCGCGCGTTTTCGATCCTCCTGTTCCAGGACCTGTCGATCGTGCCGCTCATCACGATCGTCGCGGTCTTGTCGCGGAACCCCGCCGATGCCAACGGTCCACCGGGCTGGCTGCTGTTTCTCTATACCGTCGGCGCGGTGGCGGGGCTGGTGCTCGCCGGCCGTTTCCTGCTGCGGCCGTTCTTCCGGATCATCGGCAACCTGGGCGAGCGCGAGATGTTCGTCTTTGCCGCCCTGTTCACGGTGGTCGCGGCGGCTGCGATCATGGAAGCGCTCGGCTTGTCGACCGCGCTCGGCGCATTCGTGGCCGGCGTGATGCTCGCGGACAGCCCGTATCGGCATGAGCTGGAGGCGGATGTCGAGCCGTTCCGCTCGATCCTGCTCGGACTGTTCTTCCTGGCGGTCGGCATGATGCTCGATCTGCACGCGATTGCGGAGCGGCCGTTCTTCGTCATCGGCATGGCGCTGGCACTGATCGCGACCAAGGCGTTGATCATCTTCACGATCGGCCTGATCTTCCGGATGACGTGGCGCAGCGCGCTCGCGCTCGGCCTGCTGCTCAGCCAGGGCGGCGAGTTCGGCTTCGTGCTGTTCGCCCAGGCGCAGAAGGCGCTCCTGATCGCGCCCGAGGCGGCCAGCCTGTTCGGCGCGATCGTTACCTTGTCGATGGCGACGACGCCGTTCCTCATGTCGATCACTCGGCGCATTCGCGAGGAGCCGATTCAGACCGGCGACCGCGACGGCCCACAGTCTGACGGAGCGAACGCGCTGATCGTCGGCTATGGGCGGTTCGGCCAGACCGTGGCGCAGATGCTGATTGCGCAAGGCATTCCGGTCACGCTGATCGACAACGATATCGAGATGATCGACATCGCTGGGGAATTCGGGGCGAAGGTCTATTATGGCGACGGTACGCGGATGGATCTGCTGCGGCAGGCCGGCGCGGGCGAGGCTGAGCTGATCATGTTCTGCATCGATGGCGACCAGCTTTCGGCAGATCTGGTCGAGGGCGTGCATCAGGCGTTTCCCAACGCCGCGATTTTCGTGCGAGCCTATGATCGTCGCGCGGTCATCAAGCTGAAGGGCGCCCCCGTCGACGGGGTCGTCCGCGAAGTGCTCGAGTCCGCGGTCAGGATGGCGCGCCTCGCGCTGCTCAAGGTAGGGGTCGATCCGTCCGAGATCGATCGGACCGAGGACCTGTACCGGCACAAGGACAAGGAACGGCTCAAGGCCCAAGTCGAAGCGGGCGATATCCGGGCGGCGCGCGACCGGATCATCACGCAGGTCTCGCGCGAAGGGCTCAGTGAGGAACTCGGCGGATGAACATGCTGGCGGTCCTGGCCGCGTTATGTGGAGCGATCGCGGTCGGCGCGGGCGCGCTCGGCGCGCACGGCGCATCGGGTGATGCCGCCAAGTGGCTGACCACAGGGGCGCATTACCAGCTGATCCATGTGGTCGCCGCCCTGGTGGCGGTGCGCATGGAGGCGCGTGGTCCCGCCTGGCTGTTTGTCGCCGGGGGCGCGATCTTCGCCGGCACGCTGTATCTGATGGCGTTGGGCCTGCCGCTCTGGCTGGGTGCGATTACCCCGATCGGCGGGGCGCTGCTGATTGCAGGCTGGTTATGGCTCGCCTGGAGCGCGCGCGGGGCGGCGTAAGGCAAGGGGGCCAGCCTACAGTCACCTACCTCCGCGCAACCTCGTCAGAACCGAAAGCGTCGGCGTGCCCCGGCGTCAGTAGGCGCTCCGCTCCTCGCCGTGGAAGCCTGTTCGGACTGTCCGAAACCGCCAGTCGACCGCGGTCACTTCGATTTCTTGGTCATCCGGCACCGGTCGGAGCAATAGATCACCGAATCCCAGTCGCGTTCCCATTTCTTGCGCCAGGCAAACGGGCGCTCGCACACCGGGCAGATCTTGCTCGGCAGATCGCGTTTGGCGACGCCGCGGGGCATCAGGCGGCCAGGAAGGCGCGAACGTCCGCGAGATCGACCGACGTATCGAGGAACGTCTGGCCGATCCCATGGGCGAGCAGGAACGGCAGGGTTCCGGCGTCCATTTTCTTGTCGTGCAGCATGTGATCGACCAGCACGTCCGCACTGGCCGAGATGCCGGCTGCGGCAACGCCATCGGGCAGGCCGATCGCGCGCAGGTGCCGCGAAACGCGCTCGGCGTCCGCTGCCGGCGACAGGCCGTGCGCCGCGGAATAGGCGAACGCGAGCGCCATTCCCGCCGCCACGGCTTCACCGTGCAGCAGCCGGTCCGAGAAGCCCGCTTCTGCTTCCAGCGCATGGCCGAAGGTATGGCCGAGATTGAGCAGCGCACGGGCACCGGTCGTCTCGCGTTCGTCTTCCGCCACGATTCGCGCTTTTGCGGCCACCGAAATCGCGATCGCATAGGCGCGGGCGGCAGGGGCTCCCTCTAGCAGCTCTGAAGCGTTCGCCTCGCACCAGTCGAAGAACGCGGGATCATCGATCAGGCCGTATTTCACGACTTCGGCATACCCAGCCCGCACTTGCCGTAGCGGAAGCGTGTCGAGCACGTCCGGATCGATCAGCACCAGCGCCGGTTGATGGAACGCCCCGATCAGGTTCTTGCCCGCCCGACTGTTGATTGCGGTCTTGCCACCGACCGAGGAATCGACCTGCGCTAGCAAGGTGGTCGGGATCTGCACGAAACCGCAGCCGCGCTTCAGGATCGCGCAGGCGAACCCGACAAGATCGCCGATCACGCCGCCACCAAGCGCGATGACATGATCGCCGCGCTCGACCCCGAGATCGAGCAGCCGATCGGTCAAGGCCTCGAGCTGCGCCCAGCATTTGGTCGCCTCCCCGGGCGGCAGCACGATCGCTTCGCTGGCGATGCCCGCTTCGTCCAGCGCGGCCTGCAGCGTGGCCAGATGAGACAGGACGTTCGAATCGGTGACGATCACCATGCGGCGACCGCGCGCGAGCGGCTTCAACCGGTCGGCCGCGCGCGCGAGCAGACCTGCTTCGATCACGACGTCATAGCTTCTCGCGCCAAGCGATACCGGGATGGTCGTCATATCTGTCCGAGCGCTTTCAGGATGGTGTTGACGGTTGCGTCGTGGGGTGCGCGGTGACTGGACACGCGCAGCGGCGCCATGGCGTAGAAAGGATTACGCACCCGCGCCAGTTCCTCCAGCACCGCGAGCGCATCGCGCCCGCGCAGCAACGGCCGGGTGTCACGCCGCGAGACGCGGTCGGCGAGCACGGCGGGCTTCGCGTCGAGCCAAATCGCGAAACCATGCGCCAGGATCGATTCGCGGGTCCGCTCGTCGACGAAGGCGCCGCCGCCGGTCGCGATCACACGCCGCTCCCCATCCATCAGTCGCGCGATTACGCGGCGTTCGCCATCGCGGAAATACGGCTCGCCGAATCTTTCGAAAATATCGGGAATCGACATGCCTGCCGCGTTTTCGATCTCGGTATCGGCATCGACGAATGGCAGGCCGAGCCGGCCTGCCAGCCTGCGGCCAACCGTCGATTTGCCAGCGCCCATCAGCCCAACGAGCACGATCGGCTGGCCATTCCAACGAGATGGGTCGGGCAGGGCGGTATCCTGAGAAGGCGGCGGGCTTTGCAACATCGAAACGAGGGCTATACAGCGCACCTGCGCATCGGGCAAAAGCTCGCTTGCGCCGCTCTTGTCTTTCCGGTCCGTTACAGGTCTTGCCCATGCCCCGCTTGCTCATCGTGCTTCTCGTCGTCGTGGCCGTCCTGGTCGGCGGCCTGTTCGCGCTGTCGGGGATGGCGCACGAAAAGCCGATGAAGCACGTCGAAAAGGCAGTGCCGCTTGCGAACCTTCAGAAGTAGCCGCGCGCTACCGGCAATCTTTGCATCGGCTGCGCTTGCGGCGACGCTGACGATTCCCGCGCTTGGGCAGAACCGGCCCGAGTCGATCCTGCCCCCCGGGTTCGGCGATCCGAACCCCGCTCCGTCGGCGGCGCCGGTCCGTCCGCGCGTGCGTCCGACGCCTGCCGCCGTGGCGCCGCCGCGCAGCCCTGCACCCGACAGGTCGACCCCGGCCGACCGTGCGCCGGTCGCGAACGCCCCCGCCGCGGCGCCGAGCACCGCAGCGCCGGTCGCGCTGGTTCCGCCTGTCCTGCCGGGCGACGAGCCGACGCCTGATGCGACGCCGACACCATCGGCCACGCCGCCATCGCCGACCGACTTTGCCGCCTTCGTCCGCGCGGACATGCCGAGCTATGCGCGGCGCTCGCTGGCCTCCGTCGGGGTCGCCGGGCCGTCCGAGGGGGCAATGGCACCCGATGCCTTCGGCCGCGCGGATGGGCGCTTCCTTGAGACGCTGATGCGGCGCTTGCACCCGCCGGTTGCGTCGCGCTGGTTGTCGATCGCGTTGCGGCGGACGCTGATGGCGCGGGTCGATACACCACGGGGCGTCAATGGGGCCGACTTCGCGGCGGAGCGGGCGTGGCTGCTGGTGCGGATGGGCGAGTCGGTTGCGGCACGCGCGATGACCCAAGCGGTCGATACCGAAGATTACACGCCGAAGATGTTCGAAGTCGCGATGCAGGCGGCGCTCGCCATGGGCGATCCCGCGGCTCTGTGTCCGGCGGCGGAAGATGGCGCCAGGCTGGGGCGGGAGCGTGCCTGGGTCATGGCGCAAGCGATTTGCGCCGGCCTGTCGGGGACGCCGGCACGCGCGCAGCCGATGCTGGCGGCTGCCCGGAAGTCGGGCGTTGCCGGCGGCGTCGACCTGCTGCTTGCCCAGAAAGTCATCGGCGGCGGTGGACGCGGCCGCCAGGCGGTGACGATCGAATGGGACAACGTCCCGGAACTCACGGCCTGGCGCTACGGCCTGGCGATGGCGACCGGCGTCGAGATCCCGGGCACGCTGATCGACGCCAGCGCACCGGCGGTGCAGGGCTGGCGGTCGTTGTCGCCCAGTCTTGCTCCGGGTGCCCGCGCGGCCTCGGCCGACTTCGCGGCCGCGCGCGGCATCCTGTCGAGTGCAGCGCTGGTCGATCTATATGCAGCGATCGATGCAGGGGATGACCAGGTCCCCGCCGCGGCGACCGTGGCGCGCGATTTGCGCACTGCCTACGAAGGTGCCGATGCAGCAGCCCGTGCGGAGGCACTGGCCAAGCTGTGGGATGAGCCCAAGGGCTATGAGACGCGCTATGCACGCCTGGTGCTGACGGCGGGCGCGGCCACGCGGATTCCGACCACCTTGGCAAAGGCGGATACCGATCGGCTGATCGCGGCAATGCTGAGCGCTGGGTTCGATACGCCTGCGCTCCGCTGGCGCGACAAGGTGCTGCGCGGCAGCGATGGATGGGCGATGCTGACGCTGGTCGATCCATCGGCTCCGACGGTCGGCTATGGCGAGATCAGCGGCTACGCCGGTGCAAACGATTCGGCTGGCTTGAAACAGCGGATGTACTTTGCAGCGCTGGCTGGCCTGGGAAGGTTGACGACCGCCGATATCGAACAGGGCGCGAAGACGCTGAACGTCCCGGTCGGTCAGGCGAACAGCTGGACCCGCGCGATCGGCAAGGCGGCGCTGGACAACGAACCCGGCACCGTCGTGCTGCTGGCGGCAACGGGAATGCAGTCGCGGTCGTGGCGGGGCGTTCCCCCCGAGGCGCTGTATCACATTTGCGCCGCGCTGCGCGCCGTCGGCCTGGTGGGAGAAGCCCGCATGATCGCCGTAGAGGCGATGTCGCGGCTTTGACCATGATCCCGGGCGATACCGGCGAGGATCGCGCGCTGATCGAACGGTTTCTCGAAATGATGACGGCGGACGCGGGGGCCGCGAAGAACACCGTTGCCGCGTATCGGAGCGACCTGTTGCTCGCCTCGGGCGTGCTCGGGGGGCGGCTGGTGCAGGCATCCCCCGATGATCTGGCGCGCGTCGCGACGGTCTGGCTTGATCTGTCGAAGGCGAGTGTCGCCCGAAAATCGGCGGCGCTGCGACGTTTTTTCGCGTTCCTTGCGGAAGAGGGGCATCGGACGGACGATCCGGGAAACGCCCTGCCGCGCCCCGGCGCGTCCCGCGGGTTGCCCAAGGTGCTCGACCATGCCGACGTCGATCGGCTGTTCGCGGCGATCGCACAGCGGATCGCGCGCGATCCGCCCGATCCCAAGGATCTCCGTCTCGCGGCGCTGGTCGAATTATTATATGGCTCGGGCCTGCGCGCGACCGAGCTGGTCTCGTTGCCGCGCCGCGCGATCGCGTCCGATCGCCCGTATCTGATCCTGCGCGGCAAGGGCGGCAAGGAGCGACTGGTCCCGCTGTCGGATCGTGCGCGCGCTGCGGTTGTGCTCTGGCGGCAGCAGGTGGCGGTGGAGAGCGCTTGGCTGTTTCCGTCCGGCAAGACGCATTTGAGCCGAATTCGGCTATATCAGCTGTTGAAGCGCCTGGCCGCGGAGGCCGGTATCCCGCCCGACCGGGTCAGCCCGCACGTCCTGCGCCACGCTTTCGCGACGCATCTGCTCGCTGGCGGCGCCGATCTGCGCGCGTTGCAGGCGATGCTGGGGCACGCCGATATCGCGACGACCGAAATCTACACCCACGTCGACGCGAGCCATCTGGTTGCGCTGGTCAACGCCCGTCATCCGCTTGCCGACACCACACGCCGCGTTGACGCGAAGACGCCTGAAGCCTAACCGCGCGGGCTTATGGCAAGCTTCCTAGATTTCGAAAAACCGATCGCAGAGCTTCAGGGCAAGATCGATGAGTTGCGCGAGACCGCAGCCGATGGGACCGTCGACCTCAGCGCGGAAATCGCGCGGTTGCAGGCGAAGTCGGACAAACTGCTGCGCGATACCTATGCGAAACTGACGCCCTGGCAAAAGACGCAAGTCGCCCGCCACGGCGAGCGGCCGCATTTCAAGGATTATGTCGCCGGCCTGTTTGACGACTGGATGCCACTGGCAGGCGACCGCGCCTTTGGCGACGACCAGGCGATTCTCGGGGGATTTGCGACGTTTCGCGGGCGCCGCGTGCTGGTGATCGGGCATGAGAAGGGGGACGACACCACAAGTCGCCTTCGCCACAATTTCGGCATGGGCAAGCCCGAGGGGTATCGCAAGGCGATCCGGTTGATGCAGTTGGCCGACCGGTTCGGGCTGCCGGTGGTGACTCTGGTCGATACGTCCGGGGCGTTCCCGGGAATCCAGGCCGAGGAGCGCGGCCAGGCCGAGGCGATCGCGCGGTCGACGGAACAGTGCCTTGCGCTGGGTGTGCCGATGGTCGCGGCGGTGGTCGGCGAGGGCGGCTCCGGCGGCGCGATCGCGCTTGCCGCGGGTAATGCGGTGCTGATGTTCGAGCACGCTGTTTATTCGGTGATCTCGCCCGAGGGGTGCGCATCGATTCTGTGGCGCACCGCCGACAAGGCGGCGGACGCGGCCGAGGCGATGAAGGTGACCGCGCAGGATCTCAAGGCGCTCGGCGTCATCGATGCCATCGTTCCGGAACCGCTCGGCGGCGCGCAGCGCGACCCGACCGGGGCGATCGCCGCGCTGGGCGATGCGATCGATGCCGCGCTGACCCGGCTGGTCGGGCATGGTGCGCCGGAATTGCGGCGGATGCGGCGCGAGAAGTTTCTGGCGATCGGACGCCTGTAACAAGGAAAAGGCGGCGGAACCGAAGTTCCGCCGCCTCTGCCATTCTCAAAGCGTCACGTAATGGTCTTACGTGGCCTTCATGGCGGTGTTGACGTTGTTGAAGGTGGTCGTGAGCTTGCTGCCCAGACCCGACATGGCGGTGATGGCTGCGACTGCGATGAGTGCGGCGATCAGGCCGTATTCGATCGCCGTTGCGCCCTTCGAATTCTTGATAAGGTTGCGGACGGTCTTCATGATTTCCGGTCTCCGTTGATAAGCTTCAGTACCCGGTCGGACCGGTGCGCCGGACCAACACGAGGAGTTTTACGGGTTGCAGGGTTGAAAAAGGTTTAAAGCGGCGAAGTTTTTTACTGAATGTTCCCGTTGGTTCAGGTCACGGGAACTGCGGTCACGGCGACGCCGACACGGTTCCACATGCCAGTGGTCACGTTGGCGAGCTGCATCAGTGCCGCGATCATTGCGATCACGACCAGCGCGGCGATCAGTCCGTATTCGATTGCGGTGCCGGCGGTACGGTCGGCCAGCAGTCGTTTAATCAATCCGACGATCATGTCGGCAACGCCTCCGGGCCGTGTCCATTCGAACCAGCGATACAGGGAGAGCGTTACCGAATGCCTAAACAAGCCATTGCAAAACCCCTGTTGTTCGTCGTCGCCGCCGGCCTCGTGGACGATCACGGGCGGGTACTCGTCCAGCAGCGACCGGAGGGAAAGGCGCTGGCAGGGCTCTGGGAATTTCCCGGTGGCAAGGTCGAACCGGGTGAGGCGCCCGAGCGCGCGCTGGTCCGCGAGCTGCGCGAAGAACTGGACGTGGGCGTGGATCCGGCGGATCTGGAGCCGCTGACCTTCGCCAGTGTCGATCTGGCCGATTAGCATCTCCTGTTGCTGCTTTACCTGTGCCGCGTTTGGACCGGCGCGCCCCGACCGCTCGAAGCGAGCGCGCTCGCGTGGCATCCTCCGTCGGCGTTGCGCGGGCTGGCGATGCCGCCGGCGGACGTTCCGTTCATTGCCATGCTGGAGACGGCGCTGGCGGCGACGGGATAACGCCGATCCCGGTGAAGTGCGGGCTGGCTCGATATTTGGATTTCACACGTCAGCGGGAAGTGCCGCGACGGTGCCTCAGGCCACGCCCGGCCCATCTGAACAAGAGTGGACCGGCGCGAGAAAGGCGAAAGTCTGGAGGCCCGACCGGGAATCGAACCCGGGTGCGAGGATTTGCAGTCCTCTACGTCACCACTCCGCCATCGGGCCGGAGAGCGGCGCAGATGCAAGCGGACGGCGGCGCTGTCAACTCTTGCGCCACAAAAAAAGGTGAAGTCGGTTAACGTGCTGTTTACCCAAAGCAGGCGACACGGCAAAAATGGGTTGAGCGCTCGCTTGGCGAACTGGACGACGCAAGATAGAAGCTGTGCATTGACGGTAAGTGTATTGCGTGACTATAACAGTGACGCGACGAGGGTGGCATCATGAATATCGATTTGCGTGGGCAGGATATGACGGCGATGCGTCATGCGATGGTGGCGAGCCAGTTGCGGACCAATGCGGTGAGCGACGCGCGCGTGGTGGCGGCGATGGATCTCGTCCCGCGCGAGGCCTTCCTGCCGCCGGCCGTCGCCGATCTGGCGTACCGCGATACCGCGGTCCCCTTGTCGCACGGCCGCGCGCAGAATGTCCCGATCGCAACCGGGCGATTGCTGACCCAGGCGGAATTGCGTCCGACGGATCGCGCCCTGCTGATCGGTGCGGCGGGTGGCTATACCGCCGCTGTGCTGGCGGCGCTGGTGGCGTCGGTCGTCGCGGTCGAAAGCGATCCGGCCCTGCTCGACATCGCGCGCCCGGCGTTGGCGGACCATGGCAATGTCACGCTGGTCGATGCGCCGCTGCAGGCGGGACATGCCGCCGGCGCGCCCTATGACGTGCTCGTGATCGATGGCGCGGTGGACAGCGTCCCGCAGGTGCTGGTGGATCAGCTCGTCATCGGGGGGCGGATCGTCGGTGGCCTGATCGATCGCGGCGTCACGCGGCTCGCCGCCGGGCGTCGTACGGCGGGCGGCTTTGCGTTGCTCGATTTCGCCGACATCGATTGCGTCCCGCTGCCCGGGTTCTCCAGCCCACGTTCCTTCACTTTCTGACTAGAGAAGAGCCGCTTACGATGCGATTTCTTTCCTTTCTGAGCGGCTCTGCAGTATTGATGGTAATGGCGGCCCCGCTGTCGGCGGAGACGCTGCGCGACGCTTTGGTCAAGGCCTATACCAGCAACCCGACGCTGGCCGCGCAGCGGGCGAACCTTCGGGCGATCGACGAAAACGTGCCGATCGCCCGGTCGCAGGGCCTGCCCTCGGTGCAGTTGCAAAGCACGTACACCGAGAACGTCGTCAAGGCCGCCAACAGCTTCGTCTCGCCCGACCGGAGTGGGTCCGCGACCGCGAGCTTGTCCGTGCCCTTGTATGCCGGCGGCGCGGTGCGCAACGGGGTCCGGGCGGCGGAGACGCGGGTCGAGGGTGGTCAACTCGGGCTACGGGGAACCGAGTCCAATCTGTTTTCGTCCGTGGTCGGTGCGTACATGGACGTGATCCGCGACGAAGCGATCGTCGGTCTGAATACGCAAAACGTCCGCGTGCTCGACGTCAACCTGCAGGCCAGTCGCGATCGGTTCCAGGTGGGCGATCTTACCCGGACCGACGTCGCCCAGTCGGAAGCGCGGCTCGCGCTGGCGCGCAGCCAGCTGCAATCGGCGCAGGCCAGCCTCATCTCCAGTCGCGAGAGTTATATCCGTCTGGTCGGCGCAGTGCCCGGCCGGCTCGATCTGCCGCCCGCACTGCCCAACCTTCCGGCCGATCCGGACAGCGCGGTAACGGTCGCGCTCAAGAACAACCCAACGCTGCTTGCTGCCGCCAAGGAGCGCGACGCCACCGGTTACGATATCGGCGTCGCCCGCGCGAACCGGTTGCCGCGCATCAGCGCCAACGTGGGTGGCAATTACTACAATTATCTGGGATCGCTCGGATCGGGGACGGGGGTGGCGATCGGCCAGACCGGGACTGCGGCTACCGTCGGGTTGGGCCTGACCATGCCCTTATACCAGGGTGGCCGGCCGGCGGCACAGATCCGCCAGGCGCAGGACGCGCGCCTGCAATCGATCGAGCGGCTGACCGAAACGGAGCGCGCCGTCATCGCCCAAGCCCGCTCGGCCTACGCCGTCTGGAAATCCTCGCTCGAGGTGATCGCGTCGAGCGAAGTGGCGGTCAACGCCAACAAACTGTCGCTGGAAGGCGTGCGGGCCGAAAACAGCGTGGGGAACCGCACCATCCTGGACATACTGAATGCGGAACAGGAACTGCTGAACTCGCAGGTGACGTTGGTGACCGCACGGCGCGACGCCTATGTCGCCGGCTTCGCCCTGCTCGCGTCGATGGGGCAAGCGGAAGCGCGCGATCTCGGGCTCGACGGCGGCCCGCTGTACGATCCGGTCAAGCATTACAACAGTGTGCGGGGCAAGATCTGGGACTATGGATCGGAGCCGAACCCCCCGGTGACCGGGACGCGCACCACCGACACGCCAGCGCAGAATGCGCTCGTGACGCGCGCGCTCGACCCGATGCTCGACTCGGCGCCTGTTGACAGAAGTGCGCCGATTACCGCAGGTGATCAGACGAAGAACCGTTGACGCGGCGTGTGCGTTTATTTCGCGAGGATTTTCGATGGGGGATTTGAGCGGGGAACCGTCGATGGAGGACATCCTTTCGTCGATCAAACGCATCATCGCAGAGGAAAGTGACTCCACGCCCGGCCGGACCAAACGCCCCGAGCGCACGGTGCCCCGGCGGTCCGAGCCAGACGCGCCCGAGCGCGAAGAAATCCTCGAGTTGCGGGATCCTGCCGATACACCGCCGGTTGCGGTGCCGCCGATGATGCCGCGACCCGCCCCACCGGCGCTGTCGTCCGAGCGAACGGCGTCTTCCCCCGCACCGGAAACGGACCAAGATCCCGCGATGGCCGGGCCGATC
This sequence comes from Sphingomonas sp. TREG-RG-20F-R18-01, assembly GCF_022662475.1. Classification (GTDB taxonomy): domain Bacteria; phylum Pseudomonadota; class Alphaproteobacteria; order Sphingomonadales; family Sphingomonadaceae; genus Sphingomonas. Next base: position 338,218 of record NZ_JAKNQQ010000001.1, on the reverse strand, counting down.
CCGCGGCCGGCAACCGCCGACGCGATCCTTTCGAAGCATACCGCCGCCGCGACGCGCGGTCCGCTCGATACCTTGTCCCGGCTGATCGTGAAGCCTGAAGTCGCCGGAAGCGATACGCTGGAAGCGATGGTGCGGGAGATGCTCCGGCCGATGCTGCGGGAATGGCTCGACGCCAATCTACCGCATATGGTCGAAGCGATGGTCGCGCGCGAAATCGATCGAATCACGGGTAAGTAAGGGATTCTGGACGGGTCGGTTGCCGAAAGCGGAACCGGCACGAACCGGTCGAGTTTGTTGACAAATGAGTGCCACCGACAAATCCGCGTTCGATCTGCGGGATGAAAACGCCCTTGTGCCTGCGCCGCCCAGCGCTGCTGCGACAAATCCCGACGATACCCCCAACGATATCTTTTTCGCGGCGGTAAAGACGACACGGATGCCGATGGTGGTGACGGATCCGCACCGCACCGACAATCCCGTCATCTTTTGCAACGAAGCGTTCCGGCGGATGACGGGCTATTCGGATGCCGAAATCATTGGCGTGAACTGTCGGTTTCTGCAGGGCCCCGAAACCGACCGGAGCGTGGTCGAACAGGTTCGCCGGGCGATCGAGCGGCGGGAGGAAGTGTCGGTCGAGATCCTGAATTACCGGAAGAACGGTTCGACCTTCTGGAACGCGCTGTTCATTTCGCCGGTGTTCGACGAGGCTGGCGCCCTGATCTACTTCTTCGCAAGCCAGCTTGACGTGTCCCGCCGCCGCGAGGCGGAAGAGGCCCTGCACGAAGCGCAGAAGATGGAGGCGGTCGGCCAGCTGACCGGAGGGATCGCGCACGACTTCAACAATTTGTTACAAGTCATCATCGGCTATATCGACATGCTCGGCGCGCGGGTCGATCCGAGGGATCGGGCGGCGTCGCGCGCCGTCGAGGCGATCGGCGCGGCGGCGCAGCGAGGGGCGACGTTGACGCAGCAACTGCTGGCCTTTGCCCGGAAGCAGGAATTGCGTGACCGCCTGCTCAATATGAATACGTTGATCATGGACTTCGGCGCTGTGCTCAAGCGGACGGCGGGCGATATGACCGTCCGGTATCAGCTCCAGCCCGAATTATGGAATGCCCGGGTCGACCCGGTGCAGGCCGAGATGGCAATGCTGAACATCGTGTCCAACGCGCGCGATGCCAGCGGCGACGATGGCACGATCACCTTGGCGACCCGTAACGTCGCGCTGCCTGCCGATGGCGATCTCCCCGGGAAGCTGGAACCCGGAGAATATGTCGAGCTGACGATCACCGATACCGGGCCGGGGATCGACGGCGCGGTCATCGATCGCGTGTTCGATCCGTTCTTCTCGACCAAGGAGGTGGGCAAGGGAACCGGGCTTGGCCTGGCGATGGTCTATGGGTTCATGCGGCAGTCGGGCGGGACGGTGGCGGCAACCAACCTTGCGGACGGCGGCGCGAAGCTCACGCTCTATTTCCCGCGCGCCAGTGGTGCGGTCGAGCGGCCCGGATCGACGGTTCGTGTCTCGACCGAAGCGCAAGGGGTTCGCATCCTGATGGTGGAGGACCAGCCGGAGGTGGCATCGCTGGGCAAGGCGCTGCTCGAGATGCACGGATACCATGTGGTTCAGGTATCGAACGCCAGAACCGCCTTGGACGTTCTGCGGAGCGACCATGCCTTCAAGTTGCTGTTCAGCGACATCGTGATGCCCGGTGGCATGAACGGGGTCGAGCTCGCTCGGCAGGTGCGCAACGACTATCCGGGCATCAAGGTGCTATTGACCACCGGGTACGCCGACGATGCGATCGACGAGAGTAGCAAGAGCTTCGAACTGTTGCGCAAACCCTATCGCAGCGGTGACCTGGAGGCGCGGGTCCGCGCATTGATCGATCGGCCCGGCGCCATGCCGCAGGCAGAGGTGCACGGCACGGCCTGAGCCGGCCGTCACAAAGGGAAAAGGGCGGTCCCGGCGGGGGCCGCCCTTTCTTTTTGCGCATGCCCGGCTAAAGCCGATGGCATCATGAGCGAACTTCCCAAAACCTTCGACCCCGCCGAAATCGAGCAGCGCTGGTATGCGCATTGGGAGGCGACCGGCCAGTTCCGGCCCGACCGTCCGGGCGCCGAGCCGTGGACGATCGTCAACCCGCCGCCCAACGTGACGGGGTCGCTCCACATCGGGCACGCGCTCGACAATACGCTCCAGGACATCCTGACGCGCCACGCGCGGCTGAAGGGCAAAGACGCCTTGTGGGTGGTCGGCACCGATCACGCAGGGATCGCGACGCAGATGGTGGTCGAGCGGCAGATGGGCGCGCTCAACCCGCCGCAGAAGCGCACCGACTTCACGCGCGAGCAGTTCGTCGACAAGGTCTGGGCGTGGAAGGAAGAGAGCGGCGGCGAGATCACGCAGCAGCTCCGCCGGCTCGGCTGCTCGATGGACTGGGCGAACGAACGCTTCACGATGGACGAGGGCTTTTCCAAGGCCGTCCTCAAGGTGTTCGTCGACCTGCATCGCGATGGCTTGCTGTACCGCGACAAGCGGCTGGTGAACTGGGATCCGGGTCTCGGCACCGCGATCAGCGACCTCGAGGTCGAGACGCGCGAGATCAAGGGCAGCTTCTGGCATTTGCGCTATCCGCTGGCGGACGGTTCGGGGTTCATCGAGGTCGCGACGACGCGGCCCGAGACGATGCTCGCCGACATGGCAGTCGCAGTGAATGCTGCGGACGAGCGCTATACCGCGCTGGTCGGCAAGCAGGTGCGGTTGCCGATCACCGGGCGACTGATCCCGATCATCACCGACGACCATGCCGATCCGGAGCTCGGGTCGGGCGCGGTCAAGATCACGCCGGGGCATGACTTCAACGATTTCGAAGTCGGCAAGCGCGCTGGCATGGCGGCGGGCACGATGCTCAACATGCTCGATGCCAAGGCACAGGTCGTGCAGGTGTCCGACGGGTTGATCCCGGACGCGTTCCTCGGCCTGACCACCGCGGAAGCGCGCAAGGCGGTCGTCGCGCGGTTGAAGGCGGAAGGGTTCCTCATCCCGCACGTCGACAAGGACAGTGCCGAGCACGACGCCGAGCCGCGCACGATCCAGACGCCGTACGGCGATCGCTCGGGCGTGGTGATCGAGCCGTGGCTGACCGACCAATGGTATGTCGATGCCGCGACGCTGGCGAAGCCCGCGATCGAGGCGGTGCGCTCGGGCGCGATCAAGCTCGTGCCCAAGACGTGGGAGAAGACGTTCTTCAACTGGATGGAGAACATCCAGCCGTGGTGCGTCTCGCGGCAGCTGTGGTGGGGGCATCGGATTCCGGCGTGGTTCGCCGAGGACGGGTCGGTGTTCGTTGCGATGAGCGAGACTGAGGCTCAGGCGCAGGCAGGCGCGGGCGTTGCGCTGCGGCAGGACAATGACGTGCTCGACACGTGGTTCTCGTCCGCGCTGTGGCCGTTCGCGACGCTCGGCTGGGACGGCTCTTCTTCTCCCTCTTACCCCTCCCCTTCAGGGGAGGGGCCAGGGGTGGGGGATGCCTCGCAGAGCACGACGCTAGCTGCACGGCCCCACCCCAACCCCTCCCCTGAAGGGGAGGGGCTAAGGGACAAGCTCCACGGCCGCTACCCCAATGACGTGCTCATTTCGGGCTTCGACATCCTGTTCTTCTGGGACGCCCGGATGATGATGCAGGGTTTGCACTTCATGGGCGATGTGCCGTTCAAGACCCTGTACTTGCACGGACTTGTCCGCGCAGCAGACGGCGCGAAGATGTCCAAATCCAAGGGCAACGTCGTCAACCCGCTCGGCCTGATCGACCAGTATGGCGCAGATGCGCTGCGCTTCTTCATGGCGGCGATGGAGAGCCAGGGCCGCGACATCAAGATGGATGAGAAGCGGGTCGAGGGCTATCGCAACTTCGCGACCAAGCTGTGGAACGCCTGCCGTTTCGCGCAGGGCAACGGCATCGGTGCGAGCAAGATGCTCGACGCGCCGGTCGCAGCCCTGGCGGTCAACAAATGGATCATCGCAGAGACCATCACTACGGTGCAGGCGGTCGACCTCGCACTCGCCGACCTGCGTTTCGATGGCGCCGCGAATGCGGTCTATCAGTTCGTGTGGAGCCGCTTCTGCGACTGGTATCTCGAGCTGATCAAGCCCGTCCTCGGCCAGATGGATGCACCCGCCACCGGCGCTGACGCCGACGAGACCCGCGCGGTCGCGGGTTGGGTGATCGACCAGATTCTCGTGCTGCTCCACCCGTTCATGCCCTTCATCACCGAAGAGTTGTGGAACGCGATGGGTCCGCGCGAGACCAACCTGATCGTCGCGCACTGGCCCATCGCGGATGCGCGGTCGCTCGATCCCGCGGCGAGCCAGGAGATCGACTGGCTGATCCGGCTAATCGGCGAGGTCCGCGCGGCGCGGACCGAGCTCAACGTCGCGCCGGGGACGCGGATGCCGGTGCATGTCCGCGATGCTGGGCCGGAAACGCTGGCGCGACTCGACCGGCAGGCGAGCGTGATCGCGCGGCTGGCACGGATCGACCTGGCGACGGGCGATGCTCCGGCGGGCGGCGCGGTACAGGTCGTCGTCGACGAGGCGACGTTCGTCTTGCCGTTGGCGGGCGTGATCGACCTCGATGCCGAGCGTGCGCGCCTGACCAAGGGAATCGAAGCGGCGGCCAAGGAGCGTGATGCGCTGGCCGGGCGGCTCGGCAACCCGAGCTTTGTCGAACGCGCCAAGCCGGAAGCGGTCGAGAAGGCGCGGGCCGACCACGCCGAAAAAGCCGCCGAGGCCGAGCGTCTGAGCGCGGCATTGGCGCGTTTAGGATAAATCCTTCGTCACCCCGGCGAAGGCCGGGGCTGCCATGTTGGTCGAGCAACGGCTGTTGCGGAACATAACGTGGCGGCTCCGGCCTGCGCCGGGCCGACGGCAAATGTCCTCCCGCACGAGGATGAACGGAGGGCATGTGAGCGACGTAGCCGACAGGACCAGCCCTCCACCGACCGCGTCGCGGGGCGCACGCAAGCGCGACCTCACCACCGGACCGATCGCGACGACGCTGCTCGCGTTCGCGCTGCCGACGCTCGGCTCGAATATCCTGCAATCGCTCAACGGGTCGATCAATACGATCTGGGTCGGGCGTTTCCTCGGCGAAGGGGCGGTCGCGGCGACCGCCAACGCCAATACGATCATGTTCCTGATGTTCGCCGCCGTCTTCGGCTTCGGCATGGCGGCGACGATCCTGATCGGACAGTCGATCGGGCGGCGCGATATCGTAGCCGCGCGGCGCGCGTTCGGGGCGTCGATCGGGCTCGTGATGGCAGGCGCGGTCGTGATTGCGGTGCTCGGCTGGATCTTCTCGCCCGAAATCCTGGCCAGCCTTGCCACCCCGCCAACCGTCCAGCCACTTGCACTCGCCTATCTGCGCGTGATCTTCCTCGGGCTGCCCGCGACGATGCTGCTGGTGCTGCTCGGCATGGCGCTGCGCGGAGTCGGCGATTCGGTGACGCCGCTCTATTTCACGGGGCTGAGCGTGTTGCTCGACAGCGGGCTGAACCCGGTGTTCATCCGCGGGCTGTTCGGCATGCCACGGATGGGGATCGCGGGGTCGGCAGTGGCGACGTTGATCGCGGTGCATGTTGCCTCGCTCGGGCTGCTGGCGTTCATTTACCGCCGGGACTTGCCGATCCGCTTACGCGGGGCGGAAGTCGCCTATCTGATCCCGTCGGCGGCATTGGCGCGGACGATCCTGCTCAAGGGCTTGCCGATGGGTGCGCAGATGCTGGTCGTTTCGGTGGCCGCGCTGACGATGACCGGGCTGGTCAACCGCTACGGCGTCGATACCACCGCCGCGTACGGCATCTCGATGCAATTGTGGGGCTATATCCAGATGCCGGCGCTTGCGGTCGGCGCGGCGGTGAGCAGCATGGCGGCGCAGAATATCGGTGCGGGACAATGGGACCGAGTGGACCGCATCACCATGTCCGGGCTGGTGTTCAGCGCGCTGCTGACGACGACGATGGTGATCGCGATCATCGCCTTCGACCGACCGGTGATGCTGTTGTTCTTGGGCGGCGAGAGCGCTGCGCTCCCGATCGCGCGACATATCCAGGTGTTGGCGAGCTGGAACTTCATCATCTTCGGCATGACGATGGTGCTGTTCTCCACGGTCCGCGCGAACGGCGCGGTGTGGGCACCGCTGACGATGCTGTTCATCGCCATGTATCCGGTACGGCTGGGGTTTGCGCTGGCGTTCCAGCCGGCATGGGGGGCCGATGCCTTGTGGTGGAGTTTTCCGCTCGGGTCGGTTGCAAACTTCGTGATGGCGTCAGGCTATTACCGTTTTGGTGGATGGCGCAGGCAGAAGCTTGCGGTGCCCTCCGCCGAAGCGAACGAGCAGAGCCAGAACCCGGCGGAACCAGGCGGGCGGTTGCACCCGGCGGGGTGAGCGGGGTGCCGGGCGGGCGAGGTGTCGGGCTTGGGAGCAATGCAAACTCCGCCCGTCACCCCGGCGAAGGCCGGGCCGTGTGGTTGACCGGGCGCGGCGGGGCGACGACGTGCGGTATCGCCGGTAGCGCGTTGCACCATGGCGGCCCCGGCCTTCGCCGGGGTGACGAGAACGGGACAACCTGCGGCGTCAGAGTGCGCACCTTCTAACCCTTGCGCGACCCCCAGCGAAGTTCCAGAACGCAGCCCATGACCGCATCCTATCCAGCCCTCCGCCTCCGTCGTACCCGCGCCAGCAGCTGGAGTCGGCGACTCTACGCCGAAACCGTGCTGACCCCAGCCGACCTGATCTGGCCGCTGTTCATTGCCGAGGGGCAAGGCGTGGAGGATCCGATCGCGTCGCTTCCGGGCGTGTCGCGCTGGTCGATCGACGGGATCGTCGCGCGCGGGCGCGAAGCGCGGGATCTCGGTATTCCGTGTATCGCATTGTTCCCGAACACCCCTGCGCATCTGCGCACCGACGATGGGCGCGAAGCGCTCAACCCCGACAACCTGATGTGCCGTGCGATCCACGCGCTCAAGGATGCGGTACCCGAGGTCGGCGTGCTGACCGACGTCGCGCTCGATCCCTACACCACGCATGGCCATGACGGACTGGTCGACGCGGCAGGCTATGTCGTCAACGACATCACGTCCGAGGCGCTGGTCGGCCAGGCACTGACCCAGGCCGAGGCGGGGTCGGACATCATCGCGCCATCGGACATGATGGACGGCCGGATCGGTGCGATCCGCGACGCGCTGGAGAATGGCGGACACCACAACGTCCAGATCATGTCCTACGCCGCCAAATATGCGAGCGCGTTCTACGGCCCGTTCCGCGATGCGGTGGGTAGCCGCGGGCTGCTGAAAGGCGACAAGAAGACCTATCAGATGGACTCGGCCAATGCCGAGGAAGCGCTGCGCGAGGTCGCGCTCGATCTGGCGGAGGGGGCGGACAGCGTGATGGTGAAGCCGGGAATGCCCTATCTCGACATCATTCTGCGCGTCAAATCCGAGTTCCAAGTCCCTGTTTTTGCTTACCAAGTCTCGGGCGAATACGCGATGATCGAGGCTGCGGTCGCAGCCGGGGCGGCGGACCGCGATGCGATGGTGCTGGAAAGCCTGATGGCGTTCAAGCGCGCGGGAACGTCGGGCGTGCTGACCTATCACGCCGCGCACGCGGCGCGGCTGCTCGGCGCATGAGGCGACCTGCGTGATCGAAACCGAACGGCTGATCCTGCGCCCGGTCGAGGACCGCGACCGGATTTCCCTGTGGGCGCAATGCCGCGATCCCGCCGTGATGCGCTACCTGCTTCCGGTCGTGGGCGAAGCCGCGCTGGACGCCATGATGGCGCGTATGACCGCGTCGCAGGCCGAGCATGGCTTCGCCTTCTGGGTCGTCGAGCGACGCTCCGACGGAGCGATGCTCGGGATCTGCGGGCTCAAGCCCGGCGCACCCGATACGCCGATCGAAGGCCTGCTCGAGATCGGATGGCGCTTCTCGCAGGCGTATTGGGGACAGGGGTACGCGCGTGAGGCGGCGTCGGCGACGCTCGACTGGGCATGGGCGAACCTGCCAGCCGCTCAGGTCGTGGCGATCACGGTACCCGACAATGCGGCAAGCTGGGGCTTGATGGAGCGCCTCGGAATGCACCGGATCGCCGATGGCGATTTCGATCATCCGCTGGTGGCCGACGACAGTCCGCTCAAGCGCCACATCCAGTATCGTATCGATCGGCCGCTGAATGACCCTATCGCCTAGCCGCGGCGGCCTGGTTCGTCCGCTGTTCGTCCTGACGATCCTGTCGAGTGCGTTCCTGTTGTTTCTGGTCCAGCCGATGGTCGCGCGGATGGCCTTGCCGCGTCTCGGCGGCGCACCGGCGGTGTGGAACTCGGCGATGCTGGTCTACCAGGCGCTGCTGCTCGGCGGTTATGCCTATGCGCATTGGCTCGGCCGGCTCGAACCCCGGTTGCAGGGGCGGGTGCACTTGGGCGTCCTGCTGCTTGCCGCGCTATGGTTGCCGATCGGGCTCGGCGCGATGCAGCCCGGGCCCAAGGCGCTGCCCGCACTCTGGGTGCCGTGGCTGCTGGTGCTGTCGATCGGACCGTTGTTCTTCGCCGTTTCGGCGCAGTCGCCGCTGCTGCAGCGCTGGTTCAGCCTGTCGCGACGCGGGCAGGACCCCTATGCGTTGTACGCCGCGTCCAATCTCGGCAGTTTCGTCGGCCTGCTCGCCTATCCGCTGCTGGTCGAACCGACCATGGCGCTGGTGGGTCAGCGATTGTTGTGGAGCAGCGGCTATATTCTCGTCGGGCTGCTGGTGGCGCTTTGTGCCGCTACGCTTCCACGCGATCGTCCGTTGCAGGCGGCGTCCCCGGTAACATCCCCGCCGCCGGGCCGTCGCCGCGTCGCGCACTGGATCCTGCTCGCGTTCGTGCCGTCCGGGCTGATGCTGGCGACCTCGACCTATATCACCACCGACATCGTCGCGATGCCGCTGTTGTGGGTGATCCCGCTCGGGCTGTATCTGCTGAGCTTCACGATCGCGTTTGCGCAGGATCGCACCGCCGCGGATATCCAGACGCGGATCGCGCCGATCGCGATCCTGCTGTTCGGCGGGATACTGGTCGGGGGCATGCCAGGGTTGCCGTATCTCGGCGCGATCATGGCGCTGGCGTTGTTGTTCCTCGTGTCGGTGTCGCTTCACACCGGCCTGTATCGACTGCGGCCCGCGCCGGACCGGCTCACCGGTTTTTATCTCGCGATGGCGTTCGGGGGGGCGCTGGGCGGCGTGTTCAGTGCGCTGGTCGCACCGCTGCTATTCGACTGGACATATGAATACCCGATCCTGATCCTTGCCGCGGGCGTGCTCACGCCGCACGCTTATCTGCTCGCGCCGCTACGATGGCTGTGGGCGACCGATCCGGCGCGGCGGCGAATACTGGTCCTTGCGGTCGCTGCGATCATGATCGTGGCGGTCTTCATCATGCTCGGCAATGCCGGGACTACCGACTCGCCGTCGTCGCTCCAGCAAGTCGTGCTGCTGGTGATCGTCGCGGTGGGCGTGCTCACGATCGGGACGCCAGTTGCGTTCGGGATCGCGCTGTTCGGGGCGCTGGTGGCGTTCGGCGGCTATCAGGCGATCGCGATCTCGCTCGAGCCGCTGGCGCGCACACGCAGCTATTTCGGGGTCTATACCGTCCACGGCTCGGCGACCGAGCGGCAGCTGGCGCACGGCACGACCGTCCACGGCACGCAGCTGCGCGGCTCACCCGCGCGCGAACGCACGCCGACCGCGTATTACGTGCCGGGGTCCGGAGTCGGGCAGGCGATGCAGGCGTTGCCGACGCTCTACGGTCCGGGCGCCCGCGTGGGGGTGGTTGGGCTCGGGACGGGCACGCTGGCCTGTTACGCGCGGCCTGGGCAGCACTGGCAGTTCTACGAGATCGATCCTGCGATCGTACGGATCGCGCGCGATACCGGCCAGTTCAGCTTCCTGTCGCGGTGCCTCCCCGATCCGACGATCGTGCTCGGCGATGCGCGGCTGAGCCTGGCGGGCGCGAAGGAGGCTTCGCTCGACCTGCTCGCGCTGGACGCCTTCTCGTCCGACTCGGTGCCGATGCATCTGCTGACGCGCGAGGCGTTTGCCAGCTATGCACGCGTGCTGTCCCCCCGCGGGGTGCTGCTGGTGCATATCTCCAACCGTTTCCTCGACCTCGAGCCGGTCGTGGCCGCGGCGGCGAAGGCGGGCGGATGGCAGGCGGTGACGCTGTTCTACATGCCGTCAAAGCCGGTGCGCGATGCGGCCACCATGTCGCAATGGATCGCACTGTCGCGCGATCCGGCGACGATCCGCTTATTGCAGGCCCGCGGCCGCGGCTGGCTGCCGGCGCGCGGTCGCAGTGGGTTCGTGCCGTGGACCGATGGCTATTCGACCATCCTGCCGCTGGTGAAGGGGCTCTAGGGGGACGGCTGTACCCGAACCATCGTCATGCAGGGCCTGTCCCGGGATCCACCGTGGCCTGGCCGGCACGCCCATGATACCGCCATTCGGGCGCCCCCATCACAAGGCCTGAGCGCCACATGGGCGCCATTACCGTTCGCGCAGGCGCGGCATCAGTTCGACGAAATTGCAGGGCTTGTGGCGGCTGTCGAGCTGGTCCTTGAGAATTCCGTCCCAACCGTCCTTCACCGCGCCGGTCGACCCGGGCAGCGCGAAGATATAGGTCCCGCGGGTGACGCAGGCGCACGCTCGCGACTGAACGGTCGACGTCCCGATCGACTTGAAGCTGAGCCAGCGGAACAGTTCGCCGAAGCCGGGGATCATCTTCTCGGCGATCCGCTCGACTGCCTCGGGTGTCACGTCGCGGCCGGTCACGCCGGTGCCGCCGGAGGTGATGACGCAATCGATCGTCTCGTCGTCGATCCAGCGGTGCAATACCGCCATGATCAGCCCGACGTCGTCCTTCACGATTTCACGATCGGCAAGGATATGTCCGGCTTCGCTCAGACGCGCCGTCAGCGTGTCGCCCGAACGATCCTCGGCCAGGCCGCGCGTATCCGAGACCGTCAGCACGGCGATGCGCACCGGGGTGAACGGCGCGTCGAAATCAATTGGCACTGGCGACCGCCTGACGACTATTGCTCGAGCTCAGACGAACCGCGGGGGCGCCGGGCAATCCCGGGAAGCGCGGCCACAGACCCTGCGCAAGCGCCGAGCGGCTAACCGATGCCTTGCGGCCGGTCTGCGTTTCATAGACCCAGTAGTTGCGCAGCACGGTCGTGACATAGCCACGGGTTTCCCAGTACGGGATCGATTCGATATAGAGCAGCGGGTCACCGTCGTCGCGGGCCTGCAAGTTCCACAGCTGCACCGGGCCGGGCCCGGCGTTATACGCTGCGATCACCTTCGGCAGCAGGCCATTGGTGCAGCTCTGGTCACGCAGCTGCTCTAGATAGCTCTGGCCGACCTCGAAATTGGTGCCCGGGCGCGATAGGGCGCTGCGATCGAAGACCCTCCCTTGCTTGCGCGCAATGTCGGTCGCGGCGCTCGGCATCACCTGCATCAGGCCATACGCCCCGGCCTTGCTCACGACATCGGTCCTGAAGCGCGACTCCTGGAGTGCGTGCGCGAAGACCAGCGCCTTGTCGACGCGCCAGCCGCCGTCGGGCGCCCAGTTCGGCGAGGGGAAGCGCGCTTCGAGCGGCGGCGATGCGCCGAGCGGGCCGTTATGCGACAGCCACACCAGCGTCGACGGCAGGTCGAGCGCGGAGGTCAGCCGGACGAGTGCCGGATATTCCGCCGCATTGCCGATCCGAGCCTGCTGCTTGATAACCTGGTCAGCCAGGCCGGTCTCACCGATCTCGACCAGTGCAGCGGCTACGCGAACGTTGGGACGGCGCTCGAGCGTCTGCCAGTCACCGGCAAACGCCTTGGCGCTCGATGGAAGTGGGGCTTCCTTGATCGCCAGCGCTTGGCGGGCAAGCAGGCCGTAGAAGGTCTCGCGATATTGCGCGGCGTTCTTCAGCCGTGCCTCGACCCGGTCCGGGCGCCCACATTGCATGTCCGCCCGCGCCGCCCAGTACAGCCCGGCCGAACGCAGATCGGTATCACCCGCGCGGGCCGCGACGTTTTCGAACGCGGTACCTGCGGCGACGCAGTCATGCTGCCGCCACGCTGCCAGCGCTCCGACCCACATCGCCTCGACCGCGAAGTCGCCATAGCCGGTGGACGCCTTGGCAGCCATCGCTCGGGCGTTATTGTCGTCGCCAGCGAGGTAGTACATCCACGCGACCTTGCGCTGCCACTCGGTAATCGAGTCCTGCGAAAGCCCGTAGGTCGATTCGAGCAACGCCTGTGCTTCCGCGCCACGATCGTCCTTGACCAGCGGCTGCATCTTGATGGCAAGTTCGGCGGCGGTCATGTCGCCCGCAACGATGCTGCGTGCCCGTTTGCGCGCCGGCGCACCGTCGATCCAGATCAGCGCGCGGGCCTCGGGCAGCGGGGGCAGCCCGATCCCGCCACGCGATGCGGCCATGGTCGCGATCTGCTTCGCCTGGGGCAGTTCCGGCGCATCGGCCAGCAGCTTGAGCAGCGGGTCGAGATCGGCCTTGGGCGATCCCTTCGCCGTCACCAGTTCGGCGCGCGCGATCGCGTGGAGCGGTCCCGGCTTCATCGAATCCAGCGCCAGTTGGGCATCGAGCCAGCGCTGATCGCGGATCGCGGCGAACACCGCGCGATAGCCATCGCGCTGCTCCGGATCGAGCTGCGGCGGAATGGCGGGCCGGGCGACACTGGTTTCGATACCGGCGGGTTCGCCCGCTGCGAGCGCGGCCTCCGGCGCGAAGACGGCGGTGCCGGCGAGCGCCAGCGCAACCGTCAGGAATTTTTTTCCGCTCATGCGTCCAACCCTGCGATCAGCATTTGTAAATCCTTCCAGGCGCGCGCTTTTTCGGCAGGCCGTTCGAGCAGGAGACGCGGGTGGTAACTCGCCACCGTCTCCACCGCGACCGATGCCCCGGATTGTCCAACTTCCACATTAACCAACTGCAAACTGCCTCGCGATCGCGTCACATCTGCCCCGGTGAGCGCACGGCTCGACGCGTTCCCTAGCACAAACAGCCGCTTCGGTGCCACTATTGCGACATGATGCCGAATCAGCTCGCCCAAACGCGTCTCGATTTCGGGAGCAATCCGCCCGGCGACCGGTCGAATGGTGCACATCGGCACGACATATACGCTGTTCCGGTCGCGCCCGATTGCCGCGAGCATCCGGTCGAACAGGCGACCCGCCGCGCCGCTGAGCAGCGTACCCGATTCGGCATCCTCGCGATCGGGGACGTCGGTGATCACCATAATGGCCGATTGCGGATTGCCGCTCGTAGCGATCGGCGATCCGGCCCATGTTGCTTCAGGGGCGTCCGGTCCGGTCCGCCACGCCGCGAAGGCGTCGATGGTGGCGGGCAGCGCCTGCACCACCGGTACGGCGGCTTCCGCTACGACACGTCGCTTCGTTTCGCGCACGACCGGGGCGGGGGCGGCGGTCCAGTCGCGCGGCAGCTCGTCCGCAAGCGTGTCGACTCCGGCCTCACGCCACCAGTCGAGCGTGCTCGCGACCGCAATTTGCCAATCGATATTCTGGTCTGCCCCCATGGCTTCCTTAGAGTCCTATGTTGACGCGAAGGTCAATTCACTGGCACTCGGTTTTTATGGCGATGGGGCCGGACGTTCCGCGCGCGCGACGAGACCGCGCCGCCCTATCCGCAGTGGAGAGACACCTTGAGCGACACTGAAACCCAGCGTGAGTCGATGCCCTATGACGTTGTGATCGTCGGAGCGGGCCCTGCCGGCCTATCCGCCGCGATCCGCCTCAAACAGGTCGCGGCCGAACGTGAAATCGAATTGTCGGTATGCGTCCTCGAGAAAGGCTCGGAAGTCGGCGCGCACATCCTGTCGGGTGCGGTGATCGACCCGAAATCGCTCGACGAACTGCTGCCCGAATGGCGCACGATGGGCTGCCCGCTTGCCGAGGTGCCGGTGACCGACAACCAGCACTGGATGCTGTCCAAGCGTGGCAAGACCGCGGTGCCGCATTTCATCACCCCGGGCTTCATGCACAACAAGGGCACCTACACCGGCAGCCTAGCCAATCTGTGCCGCTGGCTGGCGGGGCAGGCGGAGGAGCTCGGGGTCGAGATCTTCCCCGGGTTCGCCGCGGCCGAGGTGCTCTACAACGACGATGGCTCGGTGAAGGGCGTCGCAACCGGCGACATGGGGATCGCGCGCGACGGTTCGCACAAGGGCGACTATACGCCCGGGCTCGAGATTCACGCGAAGTACACTTTCCTGAGCGAGGGCGCGCGCGGATCGCTGTCGAAGCAGATCATCGCGAAATACGATCTTGCCAAGGACAGCCAGCCGCAGGTGTACGGCATCGGCATCAAGGAATTGTGGGACATCGCGCCCGACAAGCATGTTCCCGGCCGCGTGATCCATACGCAGGGCTGGCCGCTCAACGAGACGCCGGGCTCGAACGGCGGGGGTTTCCTTTACCATCAGGCGAACGGCCAGGTCGCGCTCGGCTTCGTCACGTGGCTGAGCTATACCAATCCCTACCTTTCGCCGTTCCATGAGATGCAGCGCTGGAAGACGCACCCCGCGATCGCCGAGATCCTCAAGGGGGCGAAGCGCGTCTCCTACGGCGCGCGCGCAATCAGCGACGGTGGCTTGCAGTCGATCCCCAAGCTGGCGTTCCCGGGTGGCGCGTTGATCGGCTGCTCGGCCGGGTTCCTCAACGTCCCGCGCATCAAGGGCACGCATACCGCGATGAAGTCGGGCATGATGGCCGCCGAAGCTGCGGTCGAGGCGATCGCCTCGCAGCGCGCGCATGACGAACTGGCCGCATACCCGGCTGCGTTCGAGCAGAGCTGGGTCAAGAAGGAGCTGTCGGTCGTCCGCAACGTCGTGCCGCTGGTCGAGAAGTTCGGCGAACTCATCGGGTCGGGCCTCGCCAACGCGACGATGTGGCTGGAGAGCTGGGGAGTGAAGATGCCCTTCACGATGAAGCATCATGCCAACCACAAGACGCTGTGGCGCAAGGATCAGGTCAAGCCGATCATCTACCCCAAGCCCGATGGCGTGCTGACCTTCGACCGGCTGTCGTCGGTGTTCATCTCGAACACGAACCATGAGGAGAACCAGCCGGTTCACCTCAAGCTCGCCGATCCCGACATCCCGGTGAAGTACGACCTGCCGATGTATGACGAGCCGGCGCAGCGCTATTGCCCGGCGGGTGTCTATGAGATCGTCGGTGCGGAAGAGGGCAACCCTAAGTTCGTCATCAACGCGCAGAACTGCGTCCATTGCAAGACGTGCGACATCAAGGACCCGACCCAGAACATCAACTGGACGGTGCCGGAAGGCGGCGGCGGGCCGAACTATCCGAACATGTGACGGGCTCTCCTCGGCGCCGGCCGCCATCCGGACGGAGGCCGGGGCCCGGTCGTCAGCCGGGCGCGGCGGTGCAATGGGGCGCTGGAATCGTCAGGGGTGTTTCACCACCATGCCAGCCCGGGCCTGCGCCGGGGTGACGGCCAGCCCCCGTTGAAGCGGTCCCGCAGCGCGCGGGGCCGATCCTGAAAGCCGTTGTTATCCCCGGTGCGTATCACCATAAACCGGCCACGACTGAGCCCCGTCCTTCGCCGGGGGAGTGGAATTTGCAAGACTGGCCTTGATGATCACCGAACGTGCGCCCGCCAAGATCAACCTCGCGCTCCACGTCCGCGCGCGCCGCGCGGACGGCTACCATGAACTCGAGACGCTGTTCGCTTTCGTGGCGGATGGCGACACGGTGACGCTCGCGCCTGGTCCGCTTTCACTGACGATAACCGGACCGTTCGCCGCTGGCCTGTCGGGCGAGGGCGACAATCTCGTGCTGCGCGCAGCGCGCGGCTTTGCCGAGCGGTTCGGGACCAGCGTCGGCGGCGCCTTCACGCTCGACAAGCATCTGCCGGTCGCTTCGGGGATCGGCGGTGGGTCGGCAGATGCGGCCGCCGCGCTCCGTGCGCTCGCGCGGGCGAACGACATCGCGACCGATGATCCGCGCCTGTTCGACCTTGCGGCAGACCTAGGGTCCGACGTGCCGGCATGCCTGCTCGGGCGGACCGCGTTGGGGCAGGGACGCGGCGAGCGGCTCGACCCGCTCGACGGGCCAACCGGCATGCCGGCGCTGCTGGTCAATCCGGGCGTAGCGGTTTCCACGGCGGCGGTGTTCAAGGCATGGGACGGGGTCGATCGCGGCGGGATGCCCGATGGCGACGTGCTGTCACTCGCGCTTGCCGGGCGCAACGATCTCGAAGCCCCTGCGCGCGCGCTGGCACCCGAGATCGATGCTGTGCTCGCGGTGCTGAGCGACGGCGTTCCGGTGCTGGCGCGCATGTCGGGATCGGGCGCGACGTGTTTTGCACTCTACGCGACCCTAGCCGATCGCGCCGCCGCTACGGCCCGGATCCGCGCTGCGCATCCTACGTGGTGGTGTCTCGAAACGGCACTCGCGTGACGGTTTTCCGTATCGGAATGGGACCCGTTCCGCGGCCCATGTGGCCGAATCGTCGGAAATCCGGGAATGGCCCGGTGCTTGCTGCTGGGACGCACGATGGGTCCGCCGCCCCCCGTGGTACGCCCATCGATGGTCCGCGTTTCGGCCGCGCGCCATCCTGGATGCGGGGCGGCAAGGGCAACCTTGCCGCCCCCACGCCCCAATGACCGTCGCGCGCATCCTTGACGGGGAGCCCGGCGGCATCCTGCTGATCTGCGATCACGCCTCGAACGCGGTGCCGTCCGGCATCGACCTCGGCGTCGCGCCGGCGTTGCTCGACAAGCATATCGGCGTGGATATCGGCGCCGCACCGTTGACCGAGGCGCTGGCCGTGACACTCGGCGCGCCGGCGATCCTGGCCACGGTCTCGCGACTGGTGATCGATCTCCATCGCCAGCCCGACCATCCGGGGCTGATCCCGACGCTGAGCGATGGCCATGCCATTCCCGGCAACGAAGGGGTCGATCGGTTCGAGCGGATCGCGCGCCTGTACGGCCCCTATCATCGCGCGATCGAGGCACGGATTCGCGCGATCCGGCCGACGCTGCTCGTGTCGATCCACAGCTTTACGCCGCAACTCGAAACCGCGGATGGGCCAATGCGCCCGTGGGAGATCGGCATCCTGTCGAACCGCGATCGACGCGCGGCGGACCTGGCCTTGCCCTTGCTGGCGGCGCAGGGGCTGGTCGTAGGGGACAATGAGCCTTATTCGGGCCGGGTGCTCAACGCGACGCTCAACCGGCACGGCGAGGCACGGGGGATCGCCAGCATCGCGATCGAAATTCGCAACGACTTGATTGCAGACGGCGAGGGCGTTTGGCGTTGGAACGACATTCTCGCCCCGATTCTTAGCGATATTCGTAATAGACTTGCGCCGGAGGGGCTTCTCGCGACATAGGCGCGCGCATGACACGCACTTTCGATAAATCGAGGCTCCCCAGCCGTCACGTTTCGGTGGGACCCGAGCGCAGCCCGCATCGCAGCTATTATTACGCGATGGGGATCGCTGAGGAGGATATCGCCAAGCCGTTCGTCGCCCTGGCGAGCGCCGGCAATAACTCCGCGCCGTGCAATACCACGCTCGATGCGCAGGCCGATGCCGCGCAGGCGGGTGTCATCAGTGGCGGCGGGATGCCGCGGCGATTCAACACGATCACCGTGACCGACGGAATCGCGATGGGCCACCAGGGGATGAAGTCCTCGCTCGTCAGCCGCGAAGTGATCGCCGATTCGGTCGAGCTGTCGGTCCGTGGGCATTGCTATGACGCGCTGGTCGGGTTCGCCGGGTGCGACAAATCACTGCCGGGAATGATGATGGCGATGCTACGGCTCAACGTGCCCAGCATCTTCGTCTATGGCGGCTCGATCCTGCCGGGTCGCTTCCACGACAAGGACGTGACGGTCGTGGACGTGTTCGAGGCGGTCGGCAAATATGCCGCGGGCGGGTGCCCGTTGCAGGAGCTGATCGAGCTCGAGAAGGTCGCATGTCCCGGCCATGGCGCATGCGGTGGCCAGTTCACCGCGAACACGATGGCCTGCGTCGGCGAGGCGATCGGCCTGTCGCTCCCCAATTCCAACATGATGCCCGCACCGTATCGTGGCCGCGACGAGATCGCGATCGCGGCGGGGGATCAGGTCATGGAACTGATCGCGCGCAACATCCGTCCGCGCGACATCTGCACGCGCGAGGCGTTCATCAACGCGGCGCGCGTCGTCGCGGCGACCGGGGGGTCGACCAACGCCGCGCTGCATCTCCCCGCGATGGCGAGCGAGGCTGGGATCGAATTTGATCTGTTCGACGTAGCTGAGGCATTCAAATCAACACCTTACATCGCTGATCTCAAGCCTGGCGGAAAGTATGTCGCCAAGGACATGTACGAAGCCGGTGGTGTCTACATGCTGATGAAGACGATGCTCGCGGGCGGTTTCCTCGACGGCAATTGCCTGACGGTGACCGGCAAGACGCTCGGCGAGAACATCGATCAGGTGACGTGGAACCCCGACCAGAAGGTCATCTACGACGTCAAGACGCCGCTGTCGGCGACCGGCGGCGTGGTCGGGCTGCGCGGATCGCTCGCGCCCGATGGTGCGATCGTCAAGGTCGCGGGGATGCACCGGCTTCAGTTCGAAGGTCCGGCGCGCGTGTTCGATTGCGAGGAGGATTGCTTCGCCGCGGTTGAAGCGCGCGCGATCAACGAAGGCGAGGTCATCGTCATCCGCTACGAAGGCCCCAAGGGTGGCCCAGGGATGCGCGAAATGCTCTCGACCACCGCAGCGCTGTACGGCCTTGGTCTTGGCGAGAAGGTCGCGCTGATCACTGACGGGCGGTTCTCCGGCGGAACGCGCGGGTTCTGTATCGGTCACGTCGGCCCCGAGGCGGCCGAGGGCGGCCCGATCGCGCTGGTCGAGAATGGTGACATGATACGGATCGACGCCGAGGCCGGGACGATCGACCTCGACGTTCCGGCCGAGACGCTCGCGGACCGCAAGGCGAACTGGTCCGCCCGCGTCAACGATTACCAGTCGGGTGCGCTGTGGCGCTATTCGCAGACGGTAGGTCCTGCCTATAAGGGTGCGGTCACGCACCCTGGAGCGGCAACCGAACGGCATGTTTACGCGGATATCTAGTCTGGTCCTGTCCGCCCTCCTGCTCGCCGGCTGTGGCGAGCGGGAGGGCGACCATACCGTCCGCGCGCAGCAAAATGCCGAGCTACCAACGGTGTTCTGCGCGCATGGCGGCACGTCGCAGCTTGTCCGCGCGTGCACGATCGAGCGAATGCAGACGCAATCCGGCGTGGTGCTGACGCTGCGGCATGCCGACGGTGCGTTCCGGCGATTGCTGGTAACGCACGATGGTCGCGGCGTGATCGCCGCGGACGGCGCGCAACAGGCGGTGGTCCGCGTGCTTGGAGCGGGGGAGGTCGAGGTCGGCGTAGGCGGCGATCGCTATCGCTTGCCAGAGGCGGTCAGGGGCGTACCGAGCATCCCATGAAACCGATGGAAGGAACCGTCCTGCTCACGGCCGCAGCAATGCGGCACGCGGAAGCGCAGGCGATGGCTGCGGGCACCAGCGTCGACAGCCTGATGCTGATGGCCGGTCGTGCTGTCGCCGAGGCGGTACGGCGGCTCGCCGGCAATGCCGACATCCTCGTTGTCTGCGGGCCCGGCAACAATGGCGGCGATGGCTATGTCGCCGCGTCCGCGCTGCGCGCTATGGGGCTGGTGGTGCGCGTCGCCGCATCGGGTCCGCCGGGGAGCGATGCCGCGCGCGCTGCCCTGGCGCGCTGGACGGGTGCGGTCGAGCCGCTGGCCTCCGCTGCGCCCGCGCCGATCCTGGTCGATGCGGTGTTCGGGACCGGTTTGTCGCGTCCCCTCGCGGCGGGGCTCGCGGAGGCGCTGCTCAGGCTGTGCAGCGGCGCGCGGCTGACGATCGCGGTCGACTTGCCGAGCGGGGTGGCGACCGACAATGGCGCGGTACCCGGCGATGCGGTCGTCGCGGACGTGACGCTGGCGCTGGGTCATGCCAAGCCGTCGCATCTGCTGGTTCCCGCGGCGGCGCACTGCGGGGCGGTACGGGTGCTCGACATCGGTCTGGGCACCGTCTCCGACCAATCGCTGCGCGTTGCCAGCCGTCCGGCGTTTCTCACCGATCCCGGTTCTTCGGCGCACAAATATACGCGCGGCATGGTTGCCGTGATCGCGGGGGCGATGCCCGGCGCGGCGGAACTCTCCGCCGAAGCGGCGCTGCGGGCGGGCGCGGGCTACGTCCTGCTGCTGGGCGATACCGGGACCACCGTGCCGCACGCGATCGTCCGGCGGGGCTTCGACGAGGCCGCGCTGGCCGACCCGCGGATTGGCGTGATCGTCATCGGTCCCGGTCTGGGGCGAGACGATCGGGCGGCCCGTTTCCTGGATACCGCGCTTGCGGCGAAGGCCGCGTTGCTGATCGATGGCGACGCGCTGCACCTGCTTGACGCGGCGCGGCGCGCGATCGTTCGTGAGCGCACCGCGCCGACGATCCTGACGCCGCATGAAGGCGAATTCGATACCGTTTTTGGCAAGAGCGATGCCCCCCGGATCGAACGCGCCCAACGCGCGGCGCAGGACGTCGAGGCAATCGTCGTCTTCAAGGGCGCGAGTACGATCATCGCCGGCCCGGATGGACAAGCGATCGTGACGCCGCCGGCCGACCCTTGGCTTTCGACCGCGGGGACTGGCGACGTCCTTACCGGGGCGATCGGCGCGCTGGTCGCTGGACGCGCGCTGTACGACGTGCCGCTGCTCGACATGGTTGCCGCCGGTGTATGGCTTCACTCGGAAGCGGCGCGTCGGCTCGACCGTGCCTTTATCGCCGATGATCTTGCACACGCGCTCAGCGTCGCTAGGGCGAACGCATGACCGATACCATCGTACGAGTAGCGGCACGCGGTGACGGCGTGACCGCCGACGGCCGTCATGCCGCCTTCGCCGCGCCGGGCGACCAGCTGACTGCGGACAATGTGGTGGTTCCCGGCCCGCACCATCGGACCCCGCCCTGCCGGCATTTCCCCGAATGCGGCGGGTGCCAGCTGCAGCATCTCGACGATGCGAGTTATTCCGACTTCCTGGTCGACCGGATCGCGGGCGCGTTGGCCGCACAGCATCTGCAGGCGGACATCCGCCGCCCGCTGCTGTCTCCGCCGCGCACGCGGCGGCGGGCGACCTTGCATGCGGAGGTAAAGGGGGGAACGGTCAAGCTTGGGTTCAGCGCATCGGCGAGCCATGAGATCGTGGATCTCAGAGAATGCCACGTCCTGACGCCGGGCCTGTTCGCGTTGCTCGCGCCGTTGCGCAAGCTGCTGGTGCGCACGCTCAAGGGCAGGGCGCGCGTTCATTTGACCGAAGTCGATCAGGGCGTCGATCTGCTGATCGAGGGGACACTCGCCGACGGTCTAGCCGTCGCCGAGGCGATGACGGCGTTCTGCGCCAGCCATGCCATCGCCCGGCTGTCGATCGACGACGGCCTCGGTCCAGAGACCCGCTGGGAGCCCGAAGGCGTGACGATCACACTGGGGGACGTCGCGGTGCCGTTCCCGCCCGCCGCCTTTCTCCAGGCAACGCGCGAAGGCGAAGCGAGCCTGATCGCGGCGGTGCGTGAGGCGATCGGACCAGTGCGCGGCGCGACCGCGGATCTGTTCGCCGGGCTGGGGACGTTTGCGCTCTCGCTCGCTGGGAAGGTTTATGCCGCAGAGGCCGGGCGCGATGCGATCCTCGCGTTGCAGGCCGGCGCGAGCCGCGCCGGGCGCGCCCTGTTCACCGAGCATCGCGACCTGTTCCGCCGACCGTTGACCAGTGCCGAATGTTCGCGCTTCGCCGCGGTCGTGCTCGATCCACCCCGCTCCGGCGCGCGCGAGCAAATTGCCCAGCTGGCCGCGTCAACCGTTCCCGCGATAGCGTATGTTTCGTGTAATCCCAGTAGTTTCGCCCGGGATGCGGAGATATTGTACAAGGGCGGTTACCGGATAGAATGGATCCAACCGGTCGGCCAGTTCCGCTGGTCGACGCATGCCGAACTGGCGGCGCTGTTCCGGAAGTAGCGTCCAAGCGGTCACGGCTTCTCCGCCAGCCACACGCCAGCGTCTTCGCACGCTGGGTCGGCCACGACATGCGCAATCATCGTCAGCCCGCTGCGCGCGATCGCCGCGGAGTAATTGGCGGCCTCGAGGTCGGCGCGGTAGGGCGAGCCGTCGCGATAGTCGCGGCGGCTCGGATCGAGATCGGCCTGGGCATTGAACAGCATGCGTCCTCCCGGCTTGAGCCAGGTGGCCGCGCGCATCGCCATCGCGGCGCGGTCGTCGTGACTGAGCCACGTCAGGGAATTCCAGGCGAGCACCGCATCGAACGTCTCGTCGAGTTTGATCGTCCGCATATCGCCCTTGATCCAGCGCCCGCGCGGGAAGCGCGTAGTTGCCAGGGCGATGACCGACCCCGCCGCGTCTACCCCCGTTACCGTGAACCCCCGGTCGAGCAGGTAGCGCGCGACCGGTTGGCCATCGCCGCAGCCGAGGTCCAGGACAGCGGCGCCATCCGAAAGTGGCGCGAGAAGGCGGTCCACCCATCCCTTCGCGGCGAAGCCTCCGTGGCGTCCGCGTTCAGCCACGGCCCGTTGGAACCGCATTGCGAATTGGCCGTTGTTTAGATGGGAGTAGCGGATGTCGGCTGTCGACATCACTCGATACGGAAAGGATTGAAGCCATGGGCGAACTCATCGACAAGATCAAAGGCAACGTCAACGAGGCCATTGGCAAGGTAAAGCAGGAAAGCGACAATCCTGAAACCAAGGCTGACGGCGCGGCGCAGGAAGCCAAGGGCAAGGCTCAGCAGCTCGGCGGCAAGGTCAAGGGCGCGCTCGGCGACGACATCTGACCTTTTGCGTTACCGGAATTGAACAAGCCGCGCCGGGCAACCGGTGCGGCTTTTTCTATATCTCGAGCATGGCGCCGGCGGTGATCGCTCGCATATCGGTCTTGAGGTGCAGCAGGCGAACGCCACGTTCCGCTTTCGCGCGCGCCAGCGCCGGACCGAACTGGTCGGTCGTTTCGATCGTCTCCGCCCAGCATCCATAGGCGCGCCCAAGCGCCGCAAAGTCTGGGTTTTGCAACCGCGTACCACTGACGCGTCCGGGATAGTCGCGCTCCTGATGCATGCGGATCGTTCCGTAGCCGCCATTGTCGATCACCACAACGAGCAGGTCGACGCCATGCGAGACGGCGGTCGCAAGTTCCTGTCCGTTCATCAAAAAGCATCCGTCACCGGCTAGCGCGACGACGGTGCGCGTTGGATGTCGCAGGGCGGCGGCGGTCGCAGCAGGCACGCCATACCCCATGGCACCGGCGGTCGGCGCCAATTGGGTGCCCGGCCCGGCATAGCGCCAATAGCGATGCCACCAGCCCGAATAATTGCCCGCGCCATTACAGATGATGGCGTCCACCGGCAGGGCACAACGCATCTCGGCAACGCAAGGCCCGAGGTCGAGCGCGATGCGATCGCGCGGGGCGGGCGTAGACCAGGCTAGATACTCCGCGTGCGCCACTGCGGCGTCGCGCGGGGTACAGGTAATCGAATGCAGGGCATCACCAAAGGATGCCATATCCGCGCAAATCGCAAGGTCGGTGCGATAGGTCTGGCCGAGTTCAGTGGGGTCGGGGTGAACATGGACCAGTCGCTGTCCCGGATGATCCGGCGTGATCAGCGCATAGCCGTCGGTCGTCGCTTCGCCCATGCGCGGGCCGACGATCAGCAACAGATCAGCCTCGCGGACCCGCTGTGCCAGCTTGGGGTTCGGCCCATAGCCGAGATTGCCCGCCCAGACGGGGCAATCGTTGGACAGTGCATCCTGGCGGCGGAACGCGGCGGCGACGGGCAGCGCGGCACGTTCGGCCCAGGCGCCAAAAGACTCGGCGGCGCGCGCGCTCCATCCCGCCCCGCCAACGATCGCGAGTGGCCGTTCCGCGGCGTCGAGCAGGCCGGCGAGGGCATGCAATTGGAACGGATCGCAGGCTTGCACGACGGGTTCGGCCCGCGGGCGATCGACGGCTTGGACCAGGTCGAGCAGCATGTCCTCTGGCAGGGCGAGTACCACAGGACCGGGGCGTCCCGACATGGCGACGTTCCAGGCGCGCGCGACATATTCGGGGATGCGGCGCGCGTCGTCGATCTTGGCGGCCCATTTTGCGATCGGTGCGAACATCGCAGGAAAATCGATTTCCTGGAATGCTTCGCGATCCCGCGTACCGCGGTCGACGTCGCCGATGAACAGCACCATCGGCTGCGAATCCTGCATGGCCACGTGAACGCCGATCGATGCATTGGTCGCGCCGGGCCCACGGGTCACGAAGGCGACCCCCGGGCGACCCGTGAGCGTGCCATCGGCGCAGGCCATGAAGGCGACGCCGCCTTCCTGGCGGCATACGACGAGGTCGATTTGCGGGGTATCGTGCAGCGCATCGAGCACCGCAAGGAAGCTCTCGCCGGGCACGGTGAAGATGCGATCGCAGCCCTGCGCAAGCAGGTTATCGACAAGGATTCGGCCGCCGGTGCGGTGAGGAAGGGTCGTCATGCCCGGGTTGTAGCGAGCGTTGCCGCAGCCGCAAAGCGTGCGGGGACGATTATCACCGGCCTCGCGAATGTCGGAAAACTTTACACTGATCGTGGCGCGGGCCCGGCCGTTAACCACCGAGCGACGGCATTTGCGCCATTCCATTCATCTGGCACGGCCTGTGCTACGCTTAACGCAGCCGAGCGATTACGCTTCAGCAGGGCGGGTCAGCGCTGAGAGCGCGACCCGCCCGACCCGGCCTCAGTTCGCCTTTGCGACACCCTGTTCTTCGAGCAGGGTAGCAAGTTCACCGCTCTCGTACATTTCCATCATGATGTCGGACCCGCCGACGAATTCGCCCTTTACGTAAAGCTGCGGGATCGTCGGCCAATCCGAGAAGGTCTTGATCCCCTGACGGATCCCCTGGTCCTGCAACACGTCGACGCTGTCGAACTCGACGCCAATATGGTTAAGGATGGCAATCGCCCGGCTCGAAAAACCGCACTGCGGAAACAGCGGACTGCCCTTCATGAACAGCACCACATCGGACTTGCCAACCAGTTCGGCGATACGGGTCTGAGATTCGTCGGTCATTGTCATCACTCCTGAACAGGGACGGCGGTGGTCAGTTGCAGCGCGTGGAGCACGCCGCCCATCCGCTCGCCCAGCGCGGCATAGACGGCGCGCTGTTGCTTCAACCGCGGTTGCCCGCGAAAACTCTCGGCGGTGACGCGCGCGGCCCAATGGTCGCCGTCACCCGCCAGATCGGTCATCTCGACGTGCGCGTCGGGGATCCCCGCCACGATCAACGCCTCGATTTCAGATCCGGACATGGGCATTATTGCGCCTCCATCAACTGGCGACGTGCCTCGACCGTCTTTTCCTCGATCGTGCGGCGGATCGTCGCTTCGTCGATGGCGACGTTGGCAGCGGTCAGGTCGCTGACGAGCTTGCGAATGACGTCCTCGTCACCGGCTTCCTCAAAATCGGCCTGGACGACGGCGGTGGCGTAAGCGTCCGCCTCCTCCTTGGTCAGTCGCATCTCGGTTGCGGCCCAATGGCCTAGCAGGCGGTTACGCCGCGCGACGATGCGGAACGCCATTTCCTCGTCGCGCGCATATTTGGTCTCGAAGGCGCGCTCGCGATCGTCGAAGCTGGTCATGTGCCGTTGGTCCCCGGAAAACGGTAGGAAAGGATGTGACCGAGATAGTGGCAGCGTCGCCCCGGTGCAACGCATCGTCGTCGCAACCGTTCGACCACGATTCCGCGTCGGAGAATCGCGGGAGTTCGGGTAGGGCGGGAACGGTATGGCTTCATCACCTCCAAGACGCGTAGTGTTCGAGCGCCTGTCCGACCCCGTCACACCGGAAGATTCCGGGCGGTCCCTGCCGGAGGCGCATCGCAGCGTTAAGGTCTGGGAGACGGGCGACCCCAAGCGGTCGCGCTGGCGGCAATGGCTGGGGTTCGCCGGCCCGGGCTTTCTCGTTTCGGTCGGGTATATGGATCCCGGCAACTGGGGCACCGATCTCGCTGGCGGGAGTCAGTTCGGCTATGCGCTGCTGTGGGTCATATTGTCGTCCAACCTAATGGCCATTTTTCTGCAGGTGTTGTGCGCCAGGCTCGGAATCGTGACCGGGCGCGACCTGGCACAATCGTGCCGCGATTATTATGCAAAACCGGTGGCGATTGCCTTGTGGCTATTGTGCGAGGTGGCGATCATTGCCTGTGACCTGGCCGAGGTGGTCGGCTCTGCCGTCGCGCTCAACCTTTTGCTGGGGCTTCCGCTGCTTTGGGGGGTGGTTCTCACGGGTCTTGATGTGCTGCTGTTGTTGCTGCTGATCAACCGAGGCTTCCGCAAGATCGAGGCGGTGGTGATCGTTCTGGTTGCGACGATCGGCTTGTGTTTTGCCTATACGATGGTGCTGGCGAAACCGGACTGGAGCGCGGTTGCGCTGGGCGCTGTGACCCCAGTCATTCCGAACACCGCGGCGTTGCTCATCGCGCTGGGCATCCTTGGCGCCACGGTGATGCCGCACAACCTTTATCTGCACTCATCGATCGTACAGACTCGCGCGTTCGGGGCCGGCAAGCGCGACGTCAAGGCGGCGCTGGCCTTCAACACCATCGATACGGTGCTGGCGCTTGGCATGGCTTTTTTCGTGAACGCGGCGATTCTGATCCTCGCCGCAGCGGTCTTCTGGCGCAACGGCATGGTGGTGAGCGAGTTGCAGGAAGCGCACCAACTGCTTCGTCCTGCGTTGGGCGGGGTGGCCGCAACGGCCTTTGCGCTGGCGCTCCTCGCGTCAGGGCAGTCCAGCACGATCACCGGAACACTGGCCGGGCAGATCGTGATGGAGGGATTCCTGCGCATCCGCGTCGCGCCGTGGCTGCGACGATTGGTAACGCGGGGCCTAGCCATCATCCCGGCGGTAATCGTCATTTCCGCGACAGGCGGGAAAGACACCGTCGGACTGCTCGTGGTGAGCCAAGTCGTGCTGTCCATGCAACTGCCGTTCGCAATCTTTCCGCTGATCATGGTGACAAGCAGTCGCGCGCGGATGGGCGAGTTTGCCAATCCCGCTTGGGTAAGAGTAGTCGGCTACACGATCTGCACGCTCATCGCGGGGCTGAACGTCTATCTCCTGTGGGAGACGATCGGACCGATCTGGGTCGCGGTCATCGCGGCAGCGATCCTGGGGTTCGCGGCGTATGTGCGGTTTTTCTACACGCCGCCGGTCAAGGCCGCAGGGTAGTAGCGGGCGGCTCGGAAGGACAAGCAACAAGGCTGGGTTCCCGCGTCGGGCGGAACCCAGGGCGTTCGTGATGCACCGGCGGCCCGGGCGTTCTGCGCTCCGGGCACGTCCCCCCGCTATGCTACCCCTCCGCGACCGTCACCACCAGTTTTCCGATCGCGCCCCGTGCGGCCATCTTGGCAATCGCCTTACCGCCATCTTCGAAGGCGAAGGTTTCCGTTACGCGCGGCATGATCTTGCCGTCCTTCCACAGTCGGAACAGGCGATCGATATGCGCCCGGTTCGCCTGCGGGTCCCGCGCCGCGAACGCGCCCCAGAACACGCCGCACACGTCGCAGCTTTTCAGAAGCGTCAAATTGAGCGGCAGCTTGGGAATGCCCGCCGGAAAGCCCACTACCAGGTAACGTCCCTCCCAGCCGATCGATCGGAGCGCAGGCTCGGCATAATCGCCGCCGACTGGATCATAAATGACGTCGTAGCCGCCCATGCCGCCGGCAGCCTTGAATTGCTCTGCAAGCGCCTTGGACTGGTCCTTGTCGAACGGTGCACGGGCGTAGACGATCGTTTCGTCCGCGCCGGCGTCCCGCGCGGCTTGTGCCTTCTCGTCGGAAGAGACGGCCGCAACGACCCACGCGCCGAACGCCTTGCCAAGCTCGATCGCGGCAAGCCCGACCCCGCCCGCCGCGCCGAGCACGAGCATCGATTGTCCCTCTGCCAGATGGCCTCGGTCGAGCAGCGCGTGGATCGTCGTGCCATAGGTCAGCAATAGCGACGCCCCCTCGGCGAAGCTGCGTCCGTCGGGCAGCGCAAACAGGCTTGTCGCGGGAAGGGCGATCTTTTCGACCAGGCCGCCCGATCCGGTCGTGGCGATGACACGGTCTCCCGCCGTCCACTCGGTCACGCCCGCCCCAACGCTTTCAACGACGCCGGCGATTTCGCTGCCCGGGGCGAAGGGGCGGGGTGGCTTGAGCTGGTATTTGTCCTCGATGATCAGGACATCGGGATAGTTGATGGAGCAGGCCTTGACCGCGACGACGACCTGACCGGGTGCCGCGACCGGATCGGGCAGTGTATCGATGGTTAGGGTTTCAGGTCCGCCCGGCGCTTTCGACAAGAGTGCTCGCATCCGCCCGTTCTCCGCTCATCCACGGCCGGTGTTCGTTTACCCCGGCTTCGTATTTCGAAATCGCGGTATCTCTTGCCAGTGTCAGGCCGATCTCGTCCAGCCCTTCCATCAGGCATTGCCGACGGAATGCGTCGAGTTCGAACGGGAAGCGGTCTTGATACGGCGTGGTGACGGTCATCGTTTCGAGGTCGACCGTCACCGGCTGATCCTGCGCAACCGCGATCAGGCGATCGATCTGCTCCTGCGGCAGCTCCACCGTCACGATCCCGTTCTTGAACGCATTGCCCGAAAAGATGTCGGAGAAGCTGGGTGCAATGACGGCGGTGATGCCCATGTCGGCTAATGCCCAGGCGGCGTGCTCGCGGCTGGATCCACAGCCGAAATTGTCGCCAGCGATCAGGATGGGCGCACCCGCGTAGCGGGGATCGTCGAAGATGTTGTCCGGCTTGGCCCGAACCGTCTCGAACGCGCCCTTGCCGAGGCCGTCGCGCGTCACGGTCTTGAGCCAATGCGCCGGAATGATGACGTCGGTGTCGACGTTCTTCTGGCCCCACGGATAGGCCGCGCCCGAGACATGCGTAACCGGCTGCATCACTTGGTCCAATTCCCGACGACTAATGGAGACCCGGCCAACGCGGCCGGCCGTTACCGCGCTTTGGCCGCGATGGCGTCATTCGCGTTCGTACGCGCGCTCGCGGCATAGGCCGCGATACCGCTCAACAATGTACCCATGACCAGCAATACCAGAACGCGCTTCATATGGTGTCCCCCCCGGACTTCGAGACGAGGTCGCGTACGTCGCTTAATCGTCCGGTGACGGCCGCTGCTGCGGCCATCGCTGGCGAGACCAGGTGCGTACGCGCCCCCGGACCCTGACGTCCTACGAAATTCCGATTCGAAGTGGAAGCGCACCGGAGACCGGCCGGTACTTTATCGGGGTTCATTGCCAGACACATAGAGCATCCCGGCTCGCGCCATTCAAATCCGGCGGACAGGAAGATGCGGTCGAGCCCCTCGGCTTCCGCCTGTCGTTTGACCAGTCCCGATCCGGGCACGACCAACGCGTGGACCCCATCGGCGACGCGCCGTCCGTTCGCGACATGCGCGGCGGACCGCAGATCCTCGATCCGGCTGTTGGTGCAACTGCCGATGAAGACATAGTCGATGCCGACATCCTGCATCGCGGTGCCGGCCGTCAGTCCCATATACTCGAGCGACTTGCGGGCTGCATCGCGCTTCGCGAGATCGACAAAGCTGTCCGGGTCGGGGACGCGGCCCGTGATCGCAACGACGTCCTCCGGGCTGGTGCCCCAGGTGAGCAACGGTGCAATATCGGTCGCGTCCAGCGTGACGACCCGATCATAGCGCGCACCCGCGTCGCTGGGCAGAGTTTGCCAATAGGCAACCGCCTTGTCCCAGTCACCGCCCTTGGGCGCCATCGGCTTGCCCTGGAGATAGGCGAATGTGGTCTCGTCCGGCGCGACGAGGCCGGCGCGCGCACCGCCTTCGATCGACATGTTGGCGACGGTCAGGCGCCCTTCGATCGACATGCCGCGAATGATCGAACCGGTATATTCGAGGACATGGCCGGTCCCGCCCGCCGCGCCGATCTCGCCGATGATCGCGAGAATGACGTCCTTGGGGGTAATGCCAAATCCTAGCGTTCCATCGACGCGGATCTCCATGGTCTTGGACTGGCTGAGCAGCAGCGTCTGCGTCGCGAGCACATGCTCGACCTCGCTGGTTCCGATACCGAACGCGAGCGCGCCGAGCGCGCCATGGGCCGACGTGTGGCTGTCGCCGCACACCAGCGTCGTCCCGGGCAAGGTAAAGCCCTGCTCGGGACCGACGACATGGACGATCCCCTGCGCGGCGGCGACCGCATCGATATAGTCGATTCCAAAGTCCCGCGTGTTGCGTTCGAGCGCTTCGAGCTGCGCCGCGCTTTCCGGATCGGAGATGGGCAGGCGGGCGCCGTCGCGGTCGCGACGCGCGGTGGTGGGCAGGTTGTGGTCCGGTACGGCCAGCGTGAGATCGGGACGCCGGACCGAGCGGCCATTGGCGCGCAATCCGGCAAAGGCTTGCGGGCTGGTAACCTCATGCACGAGGTGACGATCGATGTAGATCAGGCATGTTCCATCGTCGCGGCGTTCCACGACGTGATCGGACCAGATCTTTTCGTACAGGGTGAGGGGACGGCTAACCATGGCGGCGCTTTAACCGAAAGCTGCGCGAATGCAATCTTTGGCGCGGTTTTATTGCGCTGACGGGTTCCGGTCGAGCACCCGATTGATGAAACCGACGCTATCGGCAAGGACCGTCGAGCGTCGCCGAAACGGCACGGACACGGCCATGACGATCGCCTCATGCGTCTGGCCCGGATAGTTTTTCAACGATACCGGCGCCCCCAGGGCACGCAGCGCCGCATCCAGATGGATCGCGTTGCGCGGACGGACCGTCGTGTCGGCAGTCCCCGTGATCAGCAACATCGGGGGCGCATCGCTGCGCGCAAAATGGATCGGCTGGGTCATCACCGGATCTACGACGCCCTTGAAGGCTTCGCGCGCCCGGTCCGACGTCCAGGGATAGAAGTTATACGGTCCGCACAACGGAACCGCCGCGCGGACGATCCGCGGATCGACACCCTCGGCGCGGAGCCAGCGCTGGTCCAGCGCGAGCATCGCGACCGTATAGGCACCGGCCGAATGCCCCGACAGCGCGACCTGCCGGGGATCGCCGCCGAAGGTCGCTACGTGGTCGCGGGTCCAACGGACCGCCTGGGCCCCGTCCTGCAGCATCGCGGGAAAGCGGATCGCGGGAACCTTGCGGTAATCCGGCACGACCACGATAAACCCGGCCTTCGCGAACGCGCGCGCGGCAAAGGCATAGGCGGCGCGATCGCCCTTTACCCAACCGCCGCCGTACCAGAAGATGATCACGGGCCGTGGGCGTTTGGCGGATGCAACGGGACGCCAGACGTCGAGCGTCTGGCCGTGCGTCCCGAACGCGACCGCATTGGCCGCGCGCTCTACGCCGATGCCACCCCCTGCGACGGCGTCGAGCAGACTGAGGATAGCAGGCGGCGAGACAAAGGCCGCGATCGACGCGACCACCAGAAGAAGCGCCAGGGCCGTGCCAAGCAGCCAGCGCTTCACATCACATACCGGGCGGTCGTCTTCGCGGCGATCTCGTCTGCGGTAATGCCGGGAGCCATCTCCAGCAGCTTGAACGGCGCCTTGTGATCGGGACGCTGGAAAACCGCGAGATCGGTGACGATCATGTCGACGACGTTCTTGCCGGTCAGCGGCAGGGTGCACGCCGGGATGAACTTGGGGTCGCCGTTCTTGGAGGTATGCTCCATGACGACGATGATCTTCTTGACCCCCGCGACCAGATCCATCGCGCCGCCCATGCCCTTGATCATCTTTCCCGGGATCATCCAGTTGGCGATGTCGCCATTTTCGGCGACTTCCATCGCTCCCAGCACGGTCAGGTCGATATGGCCGCCGCGGATCATCGCGAAACTGTCGGAGGAGCTGAAATAGGCGCTCTGCGGCAGTTCGCTGATCGTCTGCTTGCCCGCGTTGATCAGGTCGGCATCCTCCTGGCCGGCGAGCGGGAAGGGGCCAATGCCCAGCATGCCGTTTTCGGATTGCAGCGTAACTTCCACGCCCGGCGGAATATGGTTGGCGACCAGCGTCGGGATGCCGATCCCGAGATTGACGTAGAAACCGTCCTGCAGTTCGCGCGCGGCGCGGGCTGCCATTTCATCGCGGGTCCATGCCATTATCGATCTCCTGCGGGCGGTGCCCAGCGTTTGTCTCTCGGAAACACGTCGTCCATGCCGCCCTTTACGGCGGTTCCATAAACCGGGTTTGGCCATACGAACCATCCGGCGCCGAACCGCTTGCCGATCGGGCCAGTCAATGCCGTGGCGCGGCGCGCCGACGGCGCAAGGCCGTCGTTGAACAGGTCGCTGAAATCGCCGAGCTGGTCACCACCCATGGCCAGCACGCAATATTTCGCGGCGATCGCGGCTCGGCGGCCGTCTTTCTTGCTGCCCGAGCCGTCGTCGCCGGACAGATACAGCGTTGTCCCATGCACGGCGGGTCCCAATCCGGCGCCTTCAATCGTCGCGCGGGTCGCCGCCGCATAGCGGGCGGATCGGTTGGTGTTGAAGATCACCGTGACGCCAAGGCGTCGCAGCGTGTCGAGCGCTTCCACGGCACCCGGTTGCGCGACGACTTTAGTGCCGCCGGTGCGTTCCCACGCGTCCCATGTCTTCTGGTCGTAGGCCGCGGGGTGAATCGCATCGTTTGCCTCGAAGCCGAGATTGAGCAGGACCGTTTCGTCCACGTCGAATACGACGGCCTTCGGCTTTGTGCCGCAGGCGACCCACCGAGGATCGGCGAGCGTTACCTCCGGCGCCAGGACAACCGAATCCCTTGGCGGCGTCGCCATCTGCGCCGCGACGAAGCTGGCCAATTGTCGCCAGGTCTGGACCGACTGGGCCGCCGCTTCTGCCGATCCGTAGAGATACTGCATCCCGGGCGGGACAGCCGCAACGGCATCGATCGAAGGCCGCGGCATGGACGTCGCACATCCT
The DNA here is from genome assembly GCF_022662475.1 of Sphingomonas sp. TREG-RG-20F-R18-01. GTDB lineage: Bacteria > Pseudomonadota > Alphaproteobacteria > Sphingomonadales > Sphingomonadaceae > Sphingomonas. Next base: position 305,074 of record NZ_JAKNQQ010000001.1, on the reverse strand, counting down.
TGCGTCAGCAGCATCCCTGCGCACGCCGAAGCCCAGAGAACTTCACGCCATCGCCGGCGTCCGGCGCCGCTTACGCCCAACCGCGTCCCCCCGCTCACGCAGCCTCGCGCACCGTGCGGAACTCGATCTTCTTGTCGTAGGGCGCCCCAAGAATAAGCCGTTGTACATAGACGCCCGGCAAATGGATGCAGTCGGGATCGAGCGCTCCAACCGGCACGATCTCTTCGACCTCCGCGACGCAGACCTTTCCGGCGGTCGCCATCGGCTGGTTGAAATTACGCGCGGTCTTGCGGAAAATCAGGTTGCCGCTTTCATCCGCCTTCCAGCCCTTTATGATCGAGAGATCCGCGTGGATGCCGCGTTCGAGAATATACTCCTCGCCATCGAACGTCTTCACTTCCTTGCCCTCGGCAACGAGCGTTCCCACGCCGGTCTTGGTATAGAATCCGGGGATCCCCGCACCGCCGGCTCGGCAGCGTTCGGCGAGCGTACCCTGGGGGCAGAATTCGACCTCCAGCTCGCCCGACAGATATTGCCGCTCGAATTCCTTGTTTTCGCCGACGTAGCTCGAGATCATCTTGCGCACCTGGCGCGTGCGCAGCAGCTTGCCGAGCCCTTCGCCGTCGATCCCGGCATTGTTGCTCGCGATCGTCAGGTCCTTGGTGCCGGCATCGCGGATCGCGTCGATCAGGCGTTCGGGGATCCCGCACAGGCCGAACCCACCCGCGCAGATCATCATCCCATCGTGGAGCACGCCGTCGAGGGCGGCGGCGGCATTGGGGTAGATCTTGCGCATCGGCTGGTCCTTTCGGATGTTGCGGTCCGATTAGGGCGGCGCGAGGCGACCGGTCAAGCCGCCGTCGCCGATCAGACCTGTGTGCCGAACAGATGGCCGATGCCCGCCGTGACGGCCATCGCCAGCGCGCCCCAGAAGAGCACCCGCAGCGCGCCGCGCCACAAGGGGGCGCCGCCGATGCGCGCGCCGACCGCGCCCAGCACCGCCAGCAACACCAGCGTCGCCGCGACGACCGCCTCGATCAGCGCGGTGCCGCGGAACAGGAAGGCCATCAGCACCGGGAAGAACGCTCCGGTCGCAAAGCTCGCCGCCGAAGCGAGCGCGGCCTGGACCGGACGCGCTTCCATCACTTCGTGGATGCCGAGTTCGTCGCGCATGTGCGCGCCGAGCGCATCGTGCGCCATCAACTGCTCGGCGACCTGCAACGACAACGCCGAATCAAGCCCGCGCTGGCGGTAGATCGCCGCGAGCTCCTTCGTCTCGGCCTTCGGGTCTTCGTGCAGTTCAGCCGCTTCGCGGACCCGCTCGGCGGCCTCGGTGTCGGCTTGCGAACTGACCGAGACATATTCCCCCGCTGCCATCGACATCGCGCCGGCGACCAGGCCGGCGACCCCGGTCAGGACCACCTCCGACGGAGCACGTGCCGCCGCCGCGACGCCGACGATCAGGCTCGCGGTGGACAGGATGCCGTCATTGGCTCCGAGAACCGCCGCGCGGAGCCAGCCAATGCGCTGAACGAGATGCTTTTCGCCGTGTCTGATCATTGGGCCGCCCTAGCCGCGCATGGCTCAATAGGCCAGTGCCAGACCGGGACGTGGCCAGTCCATTCGGATGAGCTGCCCCGTGCCGGACAGCGTGATGTAGGCGGTTCGCAGATCCGGGCCGCCCCAGCAGATGTTGGTGGTGAACGGATCGGGCGTCGGCACGAAATCGATGAGGTCGCCCGTTGGCGAGATCACGGAAATGCCGCTCTCGCCGATCGTCGCGACGCAGATGTTGCCGCAGGCCTCGACTCCCAGCGAGTCGAAGAATTTGTAGCCGGCCGGGCGGTAGAGCGGCAGTCCCGGACCGCCGAGGCCGGCCGTCGGGTCGATCTGGCCGGGCGCGACCACGTCGAACGCCATCAGGCGGCAGGTGTAGGTTTCCGCGGCGTAGAGCCGCTTGCCATCGGGCGACAGGCCGATGCCGTTGGGGTTTTCGCTCGGGAAGATGACCTCCTCGAGGTGGCTGCCATCCGCTCTGGCGTAGAAAATGCCGGTCACGTCGCGCTCCCGCGGACGGGTCTTGCCGTGGTCGGTGAACCAGAAGCCGCCGTGCGCATCGAACACGATGTCGTTCGGGCCGCGCAGCGTGCAACCGAAATCGCCGTCGCGGTACAGGATCTCGACCGCGCCGGTCGCCAGGTCGATCCGCTCGATCCGGCCGCCCGAGTAATCGGCCGCCTGGCCGTGCGGGATCAGCAGGCCGCTGGGATGCTCGATATAGTCGAAGCCGCCGTTGTTGCAGCAATAGAGCTTGCCGTCGGGGCCGATCGCGAGACCGTTGGGACCGCCGCCGGGCTCGGCGACGGTCTGGACGGTGCCGTCTGGATGCACCCGGCTGATCCGGCCGGCGGCGATCTCGACCAGCACGACGCTGCCGTCGGGCATCGCGACCGGCCCCTCGGGGAAGCGCAGCCCCTGCGCAATCGTGGCAAACATCGCCTACTCCTCGGTTTTGACGCGGAGCTTATCGCGTCTGGCGGCAGCGACAAGTATGGGATTGACTACAGACGTAAACATTACGATTACGGATGTAGTCAGTACGGAGGCGACTCGAATGACCGAGAAGATCAGTGATGCCGAACATGCCGTGATGGAGGTGCTGTGGGACGAAAGCCCACTGACCGCGCAAGACGTGGTCGAGCGGATTCCGGCGACGCGCGACTGGAGTGCCAATACGGTCAAGACGTTGCTCGGTCGCCTGCTGGCCAAGAACATCATCGCGCATGAGGAAGACGGTCGCCGGTATTTGTACCGCCCGCTGGTCGCGCGTACAGATTATGTCGCAGGCGAATCGAAACGACTGATCGACCGGCTGTTCGGCGGCAAGCTGACGCCGCTGGTCGCGCATCTCGCCGAGCGTGACGAACTGACCGCACAGGATATCGCAGAAATCGAGGCACTGCTGAAAGGACTGAAGGGATGATCGGGCCGGTCGGAGCAAGCTGGGCAGTCGAGGCGCTGATCGCGTCGAGCGTCCTGATGGTGCTGGTGCTGCTGTTGCGCGGCCCGGTACGGCGCGCGTTCGGCGCGCATGTCGCCTATGCGCTGTGGGCGCTGCCGGTATTGCGGCTCGCACTGCCGCCGCTGCCCGGCGGATGGCATGTGGCAACCAAGACAGCGCTCCATCAGGCGGCGGTCGCGGACGTCCTGCGCGCCGCCGAGCCGGTGACGATGCTGCTGGCGGCGCCTGTCGTCCGGGCGGAAGCCACCCACGTCCATGCCTGGATCCTGCCGCTGCTCGGCGTGCTGTGGGTGATCGGGGCAGCCGGTTTCTTTGCCTGGCATGCAGTGTCGCACCGTCGCTTCTGCGCGCGCCTGCTGGCGAGCGTCGGCCAGCGGGCCGAGCTGGACGGGGTCAGCGTCATCGAAAGCGGCGCGGCGAGCGGCCCGCTCGCGTTCGGCGTCGTGCGGCGCTACGTCGCCTTTCCCCGCGATTTCGCCGAACGTTACGATCCCGAGGAACGCGATCTCGCGCTGGCGCACGAGATGGGCCATCACGAACGCGGCGACCTGATCGCGAACTGGATCGCGCTCGGCGTGCTCGCGCTCCACTGGTTCAACCCGATCGCGTGGCGCGCGTTCCGCGCATTCCGGGCCGACCAGGAAATCGCCAACGATGCGCGCGTCCTGGCGGGGATGAACCCGATGCGGCGGCACACCTATGCCTGTGCGATCGTCAAGGCGGCGCATCCCGCGCTGTACGGTTCGGTCGCCGCGACCTGCCATCTCAACACGGTCGACGATCTGAAGGGACGTCTGCGGATGCTCACGACGCGGCGGACGTCACGGCTGCGGCTGGCGAGCGGCGGTGTGGCGATCGCGGCGCTGACGCTCGGCAGCCTCGCGCTGACCGCTTCGGGCAGTGCGGCGGCGGAACGGATGCGCTCGGGCGTCAAGCATGCGACCGGCGTGGATATTGCCGCGCTGGTCGTCCCGGCGGCTCCGGCGGTTCCGGCCGCGCCCGCAACCGAAGGGATGGCGCAAAACCGTGCCGTCGACGCCCTGGCCGTCACACCTGCGATGCCGCGCCAGACGACCGCCGGTGCGGCGCCCGAGACTCCGCAAGCGCCGATCGCTCCGATCGCTCCGACAGCGCCCACGGAGCCGCTCGACGCCGCGCCGCCCACCCCGGCAGCGCCGCCGTCGCCACCGCTCCCCCCCGAGGTGTTGGCGGACAGTGCCGGAACCTATCTCGTCACGACCGACCGGGACGGCAAGCGGATCGTTCGCCACGGACGCTATGTGAAGCTCGGATCGAACGGGCAGGCGACGATGATCGGCGAGGACGGCATGGCATCGTCGCTGCCGATCCCGCCGCGCACGCCGGCCGTGCCGGAGATGCGCTCGCTTGCCTGCGGAGCGGGCACCCGGATGACGATCGAGGACGAGCACGACGGACGGCGGCGGATCACGCTGTGCACCGACCGGATCGCCGCGGCGTCCGCGCGCGGTGCGGCGGCGGCGGGGCGCGGCGCGCAGCTTGCCGCAAACGGCGCGCGCATGCAGCACGACGCCTATGCCCATGCACTGGTCGGGCTGCGCGCGACGCGGGCACGAATGATGGCCAACCGCGACATGCCCGCCGATGCGCGCCGCCACACGCTCGACGGAATCGATACCGCGATCGCCGAACTCGAGGCCAATCTCAGCCGCTTGCCCTGACGGTGACGGCGGGGCGGTGACGGCGGGGCAGTGACGGCAGGGCGGGGACACCGCGCGGACTTGCGCCGCGCGGCGTCTGCCGCCATCTCGGCGCGATGAGCGAGCAACAGACCGGCGTGGCCGAACAGCGCGAGCCCCTCGTCGCCCGGTTGCTCGCCCCAAATCCGTCCCCCTTTACCTACACCGGCACGCAGGTGCATCTGGTCGGCACGCACGATCTGGCGGTGATCGATCCGGGTCCCGACGATGCCGCGCACATCGACGCGCTGGTCGCGGCGATCGCCGGACGCCCGGTCACCGCGATCGTCGTGACCCACACGCACCGCGACCACAGCCCCGCCAGCCGCCCGCTCGCGGCGATCACCGGCGCGCCGATCGTGGGCTGCGCGCCGCTGGTGCTCGACGACCTCGGGCCGCGCGCGGATGCGGCATTCGACCCCGATTACGCACCCGATCGCGTGCTGGGCGAAGGCGACAGTGTCGTCGGCGAGGGCTGGACGCTGACCGCGATCGCAACGCCGGGGCACACCTCCAACCATCTCGCCTTCGCGCTGCCGGAGAGCAAGGCGCTGTTCTCGGGCGACCATGTCATGGGCTGGTCGACCAGCATCGTCTCCCCGCCGGATGGCGACATGGCCGCCTATATGGCGAGCCTCGAAAAACTGATGGGGCGTGACGACCGGGTCTATTATCCGGGCCACGGCGACCCCGTCGAAAATCCGCAGCGGCTGGTGCGCGGGATGCTCGGACATCGCAAGCAGCGCGAGGGACAGATCCTGCGGATGCTGCGCGTCGCGCCCGAGACGATCCCGGCGATGGTCGGGCGGATGTATGTCGGCATCGATCCGCGTCTGTTCCCGGCGGCCGAGCGTTCGGTGCTCGCGCATCTGATCGACCTGCGCCAGCGCGGGCAGGTGCGCGCCGATGGCGATAAGTGGAGCGTGGCGGCATGAAATTCCTGGGGAAATTCGCCGGCGCGCTCGCGCTGATCGCGCTGTTCATCCTGGCGCTGTTCTGGGGCATCGGCGCGCTGGTCGAGCACAAGCTGGCGGGGCCGGACCCGGTGACGATCGCGAGCGGATCGTTACAGGGGCTGCGCGAGCAGAACCGGCTGTCCGCCTTTGCAGCGCGCTTCGTCGCGGTATCGACCTCGACGCAATCGCAATATGGCCTGACCAGCAAGAAGACGCTGATCATGCCCGGCACCGTCGACTATCGCGTCGACATGGCGAAGCTGACCGCGCGCGACGTCACCTGGGATGCGAAGAGCCGCACGCTGGGCGTCGTGCTGCCGCCGATCGAGGTCTCGCCGCCACAGATCGACCTGACCCAGATCCGCGAATATGGCGAGGGCGGGCTGCTCTCGGCGATCAGCGATGCGGATGCCAAGCTGCAGGCGGCCAACCGGGCGGCAGGCCAGCGCGAGCTGATCCGCCAGGCGCATGAGCCGGTGCCGATGAAGCTGGCGCGCGACGCGACCCGCCGCGCGGTCGAACGCAGCTTCGCGCTGCCGCTGCGCGCCGCCGGGCTCGACGCGACGGTAAAGGTGCGTTTTGCGGACGAGGCGCACGACGCCAGCGAATTGTGGGACACCACGCGCTCGATCGCCGAGGTGCTGGATAACCGCGGGTAGCCCGCGACGGTTGCGAACCATGGTTCGTGCTCTTGCAGCGGGGATCCATACTGGCTGTCGCCGGGGTGTCTTGCGCACAGGCAAGATGATGGATCCGCGGCTTCGAATGGCCTCTGCGAGACAGGAGGTGTTCTCCCGCGAAGGCGGGAGTGCAGGAGTTGCGAGCGGTATGTGCCGTCGTTCTGCTTGGCCCTGGATTCCCGCTTCTGCGGGAAAACGGCAGATGACGGGTAGGGGCGGAGGGGGCGGGGGCGGGGGCGGCTTTGGCGGCAGCGCGAACGCGTCACGCTCTGGTTTCGCTACCCGAAATATGATAACGCCTGCGTATCGATATTCGGCGGGGGATCGCGGGTGGCTACGCAGGCGCAACGGGCAGGGGCAGGGGCCGGGGTCGATCGCGAGCGGGCGTTCTTCTTCGCCATGGCGATCGCGATCGTGGTTACGACGGTGTCGGGGTTCGCGCTGCAATTCGCGATGGGACGATCGACGCTCGCGTCGCCATGGTGGGTGCATCTCCACGGCGTGACCGCGATGGGCTGGCTGACGCTGTATCTCACCCAGAACTTCCTGGTGTTCCGGGGAACGATGGCACTCCATCGGCAGCTTGGATTCATCGCCAGCGCCTATCTCGGCTGGATGGTGGCGGTCGGGTTTTCGGTCACCACGCTGTCCGCGATCACGCACCGTATCCCGTTCTTTTTCGAGCCCAACGTCTTCATCGTGATGGACTGGACGGTCGACCTGCTGTTCGCCGGGCTGACCTGGACCGCGGTCGCGATGCGCGCGCAGCCCGACTGGCATCGCCGGTTGATGTTGTGCGGGGCAGTCGTCGTGATGACGCCGGGGGTGGGGCGGCTGTTGCCGCTGCCGTTGATGGGCACCTGGATCCTGTGGTCGATCTGGCTGGTGATGGCGGTCTATGTCGCGGTGGCGATGGCCTTTGACGTATTGACCCGGGGGCGGGTCCACCCGGCCTATCTCTGGGGCTTCGGCGCGATCACCGCGGCGATTGCGCTGATGCGGCCGCTGGCTTTCTCGCCGCCGCTGCTTTCGCTGACCAAGACACTGATGGGTTGATCACCGCCGCCCGCGGGGCCATGTGGACCGCAGTTGAGGCGGGAGGATGGTCATGGACGCACGCGGTGGTATTGGCGGGACGCTGACGGGGCTCGACCTGCGCGCGGAGATCGATCGGTTGCGCAAGGAACGCAACGCCGTGATCCTGGCGCATTATTACCAGAAGCCCGAAATTCAGGATCTTGCCGATTTCGTCGGGGACAGTCTCGACCTTTCGAAGAAGGCCGCGGCGACCGATGCCGACGTCATCGCCTTCTGCGGCGTTCGCTTCATGGCCGAGACCGCCAAGATCCTCAGCCCCGACAAGATCGTCGTGCTGCCCGACCTGGATGCCGGGTGTAGCCTGGAAGACAGCTGCCCGCCCGACCAGTTCGCCGCCTTCCGCGCCGCGCATCCGGATCATATCGCGCTCACCTACATCAACTGTTCGACCGAGGTGAAGGCGCTCAGCGACGTCATCGTCACCTCCTCGTCGGCGGAGAAGATCCTCAGCCAGATCCCGCTCGACCAGAAGATCATCTTCGGGCCGGACAAGAATCTCGGCGGGTATCTCGCGCGCAAGACCGGGCGGGAGATGCTGCTGTGGCCGGGCGTGTGCATCGTGCATGAGGCGTTCAGCGAGACCGAATTGCTCAAGCTGCAACTGCAGCACCCCGGCGCACCGATCGCGGCGCATCCCGAATGCCCGCCCTATATCCTCGACCATGCCGACTATGTCGGATCGACCAGCGGGATCCTCGCCTTCGCCGACTCGATGCCCGGTGATACGCTGATCGTCGCGACTGAGCCGCACATCATCCACCAGATGGAGAAAGCGGCGCCGGGCAAGCGCTTCATCGGGGCGCCGGGGGCGGACGGAAACTGCAATTGCAACATCTGTCCGTACATGGCGCTCAACACGATGGAGAAGCTCTACGTCGCGCTGCGCGACCTCAGCCCACAGATCGAAATCGAAGAAGATCTGAGGCTTCGTGCGAAGAAGAGCCTCGACGCCATGTTGGCCATGGCGAGCGGGACGGTCGGCATGGGCGACCTCGGCCCGCTGCGGGTATCGGGTGACTAACGCAGTATAATGCAGCGGATCGCCGAGTTCGGCACTCTGCGAAAATGCCGCGATACTTCTTTCACTTGCAGAGCCAGGACTCGTTCACGCGGGACGATACCGGCTTGGAGATGGCCACGGTCGACCGGGCGCGGGACCATGCGTCCGACGCGGCCGGCGGGATCCTGACGTCGGATTTCCGCGCCGGCAGGACCGACATCCGTTTCGAGATCCAGGTCGAGGACGGTCGCGAACACCGGGTCATGACGCTGAAGGTGACGGGAACCGTCGCGGCTCCATGATCCGGCGCGCGCGTTAGACCTGCTTCAGGTGCAGGTAGCGCGGGTTGAAGTCGCTCGCGTCGCGTAGCCCGGTCCAGTCGACGATGCGGATCTGGCGGCGGTCGCGTTCGATCAGGCCGCGCTGGGCGAGCGCCTTCAGCACGCGGTTGACGTGCACCGGGGTCAGGCCAACGGTATCGCCCAGCTGTTCCTGCGTCATCGGCAGGTTGTACGCCCGGGTCGTCGCGACCCCCGCGGCCTCGAGCCGAAGCGAAAACTCGCACAACAGGTGGCCGACCCGCGTATGCGCGTCGCGGCGGCCGATGTTGACGATCCATTCGCGGAAGATCGACGCGTCGATCAGCGATTCCAGCCACATCGCCGCGGCGATCGCGGGGCGTTCGGTCACGATCGTGCGGAGCGCCGCGATATCGACGTCGGCGATCTGCGCGCGTGTCAGCGCCTGCACATTATGGTCGGATTCGTCGAGCGAGAGGTTCTGCAGATCGATGAACTCCCCCGGGATCTGCAGCGACACGATCTGCCGTGCGCCATTGCTGGTCAGTTTCTGGCGATAGGTGAAGCCGGACAGGACGAAGGCGCAACGGGTCGGCTTTTCGCCTTCGCGGACGAGATAGGTGGACGGTTCGATCTGGCGTTGGGTCAGGGTAAGCCGCCGAATGGCGGCATGATCGTCCTGGTCGAGCGTGCCGCGGCGCGCGAGACTGGCAATAATGGTGTCGTGAATTGGAGTCGCTTGCATCGGCTTCCCGCTAAAGGGCGGGAGCATGTCGTGTCTCTCTGTCCCCGGCGCCCTTGTAGCTGCCCGGAGATGGCGCTGCTCTAACACATGTGGAAAAATATGTTATGATCATTTGTCAAATTGAAATGTAACAAATGATAAGCTCCGCCCTCCTGACTTTCTATTGCAACCTCGATCTATCCTCCGATCCGGTCCGATGTGTGCTCCTCCAGTGCGTCCGGAGCGGCGGGTGTCTTGCTACTATTTCCACCTGCGTCAGGCAGGCCATCTTTCACTCGATCCCGATGGCCTCGCATCTGACGATAACAACTTGCTGAATTTGCGGCCTATTACTATAGCGCGACAGCACCTTTGCAATCCCCGGCGAGCGAGTTGGATCGGTCCCGGGGTTGGGCTTTGGCGACGCGGTGCCATTCGTGATCGGTCCTGATCACATTTCCGGCTGCGCCCAACGGTCGGCTCGGCTAGAGCGGGGCATGACCGATCCGCATGCACCGTTCACCCTCGACGCCTTCGATCTCGATGCGTTCGTTGCCGCAACCCTGGCGGAGGATCTCGGTGCGATCGGAGATATCACGTCGCAGGCGGTGATCCCGGCCGACGCGCGTTTCAGCGGGGTGATGGACAGCCGCGAAGCGATCGTCGTCGCCGGGTTGCCGATCGCGGAGGCCTTCTTTCGCGCGCTCGACCCGGACGTGCGGATCGAGCGCCTCGCGGCGGACGGAGACCGCATCGGGGCCGGCAGCGATGTCCTGCGCCTGGCGGGCAGGGCACGCGCGATGCTGACCGCGGAACGCTCCGCGCTGAACCTGGTGCAACATCTGTCGGGCGTGGCGACGCTGACGCGCACTTATGTCGATGCGATCGCGGGGACGGGGGCGACCCTGCTCGATACGCGCAAGACCATCCCGGGCCTGCGCCGGCTGGAGAAATATGCCACGCGGATGGGCGGTGCGACCAACCATCGCATGGGGTTGTGGGATGCCGCGATGATCAAGGACAATCACGTGGCGGTGGCGGGCGGCATCCACGCGGCCGTGTCGCGCGCGGTAGCGGCGGGAATCGCGCAGATCATCGTGGAGGTCGATTCGATCGACCAGATCGATCCGGCGTTGCAGGCCGGCGCGACGCATCTGCTGCTCGACAACATGGACGTCGCGACGCTGCGCACGGCCGTGGCGCGGGTCGACGGCCGCGTCCCGACCGAGGCTTCGGGCGGGGTCCGCCTCGACACGATCCGCGCGATCGCAGAGACCGGGGTCCGTTATGTCAGCGTCGGGCGGCTGACCCAGTCGGCACCGGCGGCGGATCTTGGCCTGGATTTCACGCCGACGTCGTAAGGCACTCGGCCAGCGCCGTTGCGCTGCGCGGGTTCGCCGCTAAGCTTCACGGACTATGCTTTGGGGGAAGCGACTCATGGAACGTCCTATTTCGATCATCTGGTTCGAACGCTGCTATCTCGGCGCGGTCGCGGTCGGGCTGGTCAACACCGCCTTGTCCTTCAATGCATCGATCCAACGGCTGTCGGAGAACCCGGCCGCCGCGCGGTTCGGCCCGTCCTTCGGCAGCAACATGCTGTTGTTCGGCACCGCGATCGGGATCGCGATTTCGGCGACCTTGTGGTTCTTTACCGCGCGCAAACGCTCCGTCGTCGCCAAATGGATCATCGCCGCATTCTTCGCTCTGAGCCTGGTCGGCGTATTGAGCGGCGCCGCGATGGGCACGATCCAGCCCGGTCTCGGCGGCGTTCTGGCGGTCGTGGCGCTGGTGCTCAACGGCATCGCGGCGTGGAAATTGTTCCAGCCGGATGCGCGCGCCTGGTTCGGGGAGCCGGTCGCATGAAGGCCGTGCTATACGCGCTCGCGCTGTTCGGGGCACCGGGCGCTGCCTTCGCGCAGAGCGATCAGTGCAGCATTCCCGCGCAATTGCCGCGGCCCCATCCCGACCTGCCATCGGCGAGCCAACCACGTCGGATCCTGCCGATCGGCGGCTATACGCTCGCGCTGACCTGGGCGCCCGAATATTGCCACGGCAATGCCCGCGATCCGCAAGCGCGCTTCGAATGCCGCAGCGGGAACCGCTTCGGCTTTACGCTGCACGGGCTATGGCCGGACGGGATCGGGAAGGACTGGCCGCAATATTGCGCCGCCACGCCGCTCCTGTCGGACGCGGTGATCAAGCGCTCGGTCTGTTCCACCCCGGCGCCCCAGTTGATGCAGCATGAGTGGGCCAAGCACGGCACCTGCATGGGGATCACGCCGGACGCCTATTTCGCGCGGTCCACCGGGCTGTACGGGAAACTGCGGTTCCCCGACGTGCGCACGCTCTCGCGTACGCCCCTGAACGCAGGACAGCTCGCCCACGCCATTGCCGGGCAAAATCCTGGCTTGCCGGCAGAAACGATCCGCATCACCGTCAACAAGCGCGGCTGGCTCGACGAACTTTGGCTGTGTCTCGACAAGCGCTTTGCCTATACGCGCTGCCATGCCAATTCCGGCGGTGTCCCGGACACGACGGCGATCAAGATCTGGCGCGGCAAGAGTTGAGCCGCGCCTGACCACACCGGCGCTCAGGCCTGGTCCACGACCGCCAGCGCCGGGTGATGCTTGTCGAGATGCCGCTTGATGATTTTCAGGTTGCGCGAGTTGGAGCGGAACAACAGATCGGGCACCGCCCCGACGAACGGAATGATGCCAAGCGCAAAGTCGATCCCGACGTTGCCGAACATCCGCGCCATCTGCATCTTTGACATGCCGAGATTGCGCGCTTCCCACACCATCCAGCTGCCCATCGCCGCGCCGATGACGTCGCCGCCGATCGGGAGAATGTCGAGCAGCACGTCGAGCCCGACCTTGCGGTTGAGCAGCGGAATGGTGAACAGCCCCTCGAGCAGATGCTCCATCGCCTCGATCCGCTGCCGCACGGCAGCGGGATCCTTGCTTGCCAAGCGTGATGCCATTTCGCCGAAGGGCGGGGGGCTCATCCGTGTCGTGTTCTGCACCATGTCTCTCAATTGGTGTCGCTACGCAGATGATTCAACGGGTGCCATGCGCGTGGGTTTGCGGTCCATGCCTTCAGCTGGATCGACACCAGCGACCACCGCAGCGGTCGCGCCAGCGGAATGAAGGCGACGTCGCTGGCCAAGGCCGCGTCCGCGGCCGCGATCTGCTGCGACCGCAGGCGCGGAGAGTCGGCGTCACGGGCCGCCTCGATCGCGAGCAGCGCCGCTCCGCTGCAGGGCTGGCACGCGCGCGCGACGTACCAGCGCGCGCTGTCATAGGGCGCGACCTCGTCGATAAGCCGCAGGTCCGCGGGCGCATCCGCGGCAACGCGTTCCGGGACAATCCCCAGCGACAGCAATGCGCCGGCGACATAACCATAGAGGATCGTCGCGCCCGGCCCGGCGGGCAGCGCCACTTTCAGATGGATGTCCCCGGGATTGGCCGCACGCCAGGCATAGATCCTCGCGCGGGGCGTCGGCTCGCCGGGTGCGAGCGGCTGGGTCCAGGCGGCGAGGGCAGGGGCCGCGGCGGAATCCAGTTGGTCTGGCAGCAACTGGGTGGTCGATGCCCATTCGGGCGATATCGCCGAGGTAAAGCCGGCGCGATCGATGCTGCGCGCGATCGCGGCGCGATTGGCGGGGTCGGACAGCACGCCCTCGCGGCGCGTGATCGCCATTCCGAACAGACCCGCCGCCGGATCGAAGCGCCGGTTGATCGGCGCGATCCGCGTTTCGAGCACGATCGGCCAGTCGGCAAAGCTCCCGCCCAATACTGCTGTCGACAATTGTGCCTCGAACCGTGCAATCGCCTTTGCCGCACGCTCGCCGATCAGTTTGACCGTCGCATCGGCGGGCGGTTCCGCCGAATCGTCGTCCGCCGCGCGAGAGGGGTCGAAGGCGGGGCGGAGCCGCACCACGTCTCCGCGTTGCGCGACGATCCGGTACGGTCCGCTGCCGCCCGGGGGCGCGATCCGGAACACCGCCAGTTCGGGCTGGGCAAACAGCTTGAGCAGATCGGGGCGGGGCCGCTTGAGGCGAATTTCGATCACCTCTGGGGTCATCTCGACGATTTCGTCGATTGCGGTGAGAAACGGGGCGAGCACGTTGCGCGAGGTCGACGCCAGCTGGTGGCGGAGCAGCTTTACCACTTCCGCCGCTGTCACCGTACGCCCGTCCGGCCATTCGCCCTCGCGCAGGCGGAAGATGTAGCTGGTGCCGTTATCGATCACGCTCCAGCGTTCCGCGATCCCGGGCTCGATCTGACCGCTCGCGTCGAACCGGACGAGGCCCTGCGCGGTCGCGTCCAGCAGAACCCGTGCCGCCGGGTCGAGGGGGCCCTTCGCGGCGTCGGCCAGTGCCGGAGCTTCGCCGATCGCGCTGACGACAACCGGCCCGCTATCGGGTTTCGCCGAGCAGGCGGCCAGCCCCAGCGCCAGAACGAGCGACGAGACGCGGGGTGCGACGGACAGGAAACGCGGTAACGACATCGCGCCACTGTGCCACCGCTACCAGGGGGGCGCTACCGGGGACTCGCTTTCGGGCGGCCGTGACCGGCCGATCCCGCCATGTCGGCACAATGCGAGACACGATTGATCGGCGAATCGTCATAATTGCGTAGCGCAGCAGCGCCATTGGGCCGTGGTCGAGGCTAGCCGGAGGCTGTATCTTGACGTGTTCGCCGATCTGGAGACGGCCTGTGAGTATGCCCGTGAGTATGCCCGTGAGTATGGTTGAGCGTATCGCACGCATCTTGTGCAAGACCGGCGGACAGGTCGAACCCGAATGTGGGAGTAACGCGCCGTTACGCGCGGCCGATCTGGCCCATGCGCGAACGGTGCTTCATGCCCTGCGCGGCCCGACCGAAGCGATGCTCGAGACCGTCCGGCCCGCGCCGTCGCACTGGAATCTGGAGGGTCCGGACGGCCCGTCGATGCGCACCGCGTTGATGGCCGAACGGGTCAATCTCTGGAGCGACTGGAACGATATGATCGACGCCGCGCTCGCTGAATAAGGGGCCCGGGGGAGCGTCGCCGGGTGATCCGACCTGTAGGAACGAAAAAGGGCCGCCGGCTGGTTCAGCCGACGGCCTTTGGTTTTTCCGTTACCTTCGCTCAGGCGTAGGTCAGGCGCCGCGCCCGTGCCGTGCGGTGGCGCAGGCCGAAGCCGACGAGGCCGAAGCCTGCAAGCATCATCGCCCAGCTGGCCGGCTCGGGGACCGCGGAGCGCACGGCGAGGTTGTCGACCTCGAACGAGTTCGAGCTCGATCCGAAGGTTATGCTGGTGAACGTGTCGCCGCTGCCGAGCGCGGTGAACAGGCCGCTGCCGGTGAAACCCTGGTTTCCGTTGGTCGACGGGAAGGCCGGGTTGGGGGTCGTGCCGGGAACGATCGTCATCGTCCCGAAGCTCCCCCGCAAGGTCAGCGTATTGTAGGTATCGACCGAACCCCAGTCGAACTGGACGCCAGTGACCGGGCTGGCGAACGTATAGGTGGCGGCGCCACCGGCCAGCACCGACAGATACGATGTGCCGCTCGGCGAAGAGTTAGCCGGTGGAGCGCCCGAAGGGTCAGCCGGCGGTGTCTTGATCTGCACCGAACCCGTGATCGCCAGTCCCGCCAGCGTGGTGAACGTGTCGATGACGGTGAAGCCGGTGGTCGGCGAACTGCCGGTTGAGTTGAACGACATGGTGACGGCTGCATTCGCTGGACCAGCCAGCATGCTCGACGCCAATGCGAGAGACGCGAGGTACGGTTTTACGCTCATACAGGTCCCCTCCTTCATGGGACGACCTGTGATCAGCATAAATTATGCCAGATAAGGATTCCAACGGGTTAGGCGAAATATGCCGCGGATCCTGTAATTTCGGGTGACACTGCTTTAGGATGATTGCGCGTGGCGTCACAGGTACGGTCGCTGCGGACTTTTGCAATGCTGCTATGCTTTTCCGTGGGTTGGACGCGATTCCTCGCATGTCCATCATCGGCTAGCGTCGTGGCGTGGCTGTCGGACGATCGAACAACGCCGGTGCGCTGGGGGCAATGCCCCCGGGATCGATGGGCGGCGCGGTGGGGCGCCGCCCAGGTTGATCAGCAGTTGTTGAACTTGCCCTTGTGGCCACGGCAACGCTCGACCTTCACCGGGTGGTGCGCCTTGAGATTGATGCGCGGCGCGACGACCTTGTGGCATTTGAAAACGCGGCCATGGCTGTTGCGGCAAACCCGGGCTTCGGCCGGCATTGCGCTTGCGGCGGCCACGGTGACCAGAATTGCGGCTGCGAAGGTCTTCATCATTTGCGTGCTTTCGGTTAAACGCCCCCGGCGGCGGTATTCCTCACGCGCCGAACGCTGTCCAGCCATCAATCCACCGCGCGGCCATCGTGGACGCTAGGCGTCCTGCAGGCGCGCACCGCGCAGGTTGATCGCGTCATATTGATCGAGCAACGCGCTCACCTCGGCAACGACCTCCTGCTGCTCGCGCCGGACGCGCGCGGTGGCGTCCGCGGTCGGCACGCCGTCCCGGCCGTCGTGGATCGTGAAGCCGTTATCGAGCAGCCATATCGTGTCGGCGGCGCGTGACCGCTGACGGCGCAGATGGACCGCCCATTGTTCGATTAATCCTGCCGGAACCTGCCGTTCGATCTCACCCATGGTTTCGCTATAGGCAGAAACGGATCGTCTGCGGATGCCTAAACTGCGGGGGCAACGCAAAAAAAAGGGACATTTTTTTGGTGCACGCGCCGGACCGGCCGATTGGCGGGTGCAGGGCGGCGATCGTGGCACCCGACCGGGGTTCCCGCTGCAACCGGGGGTGATGGGGCGGGATCGACCATCGTCCTGCGCCTGATCGGGAATTTGGTGCGGACGGCGGGACTCGAACCCGCATTCCGAAGAGGGAGATTTTAAGTCTCCTGCGTCTACCGATTTCGCCACGTCCGCGCCGTTCGATGCCAAGCGCAAGTCGCGCGCTGCGTCAAGCGCGCGATGGCGTGGAGACGCGCGACCTTGTCGAGAAAATGCTCAGGCGACGTTGAGGCGCTGCCGCATTTCCTTGCCCGGCTTGAAATAGGGAACGCGCTTCGCGTCGACCGCTACCAATTCGCCAGTGCGGGGATTGCGACCGGTACGCGCGTCGCGCGGGCGGGTCGAGAAGGCGCCGAAGCCACGCAGCTCGACGCGGCCACCAATGGCTAAACGCTTCGTAATTTCTTCAAAAAAGGTCGAAACCAGGGCTTCGACATCACGGGCAGACAAGTCGGGGTTTTCGCTTGCCAGCATTTCAACGAGTTCGGATCGGATCATCGCGTTACTTCCCCACCCCTGACGGGCCATACCAACCTGGAATGGACTTAGGCCGTCCCGGTATTGATTTACCGCAACTCAACCCAAGCATAAAGGCAAATCACGCCGTCAAAAGTTAATAGGGGATCGTTCCTTCGAACGATCCCCCATTAGTCTTACTTCTTTGCGTCGCTGTTCTGTGCCTTGAGCGCTGCGCCCAAGATGTCGCCGAGCGATGCGCCCGAGTCCGACGAACCATATTGTGCAACGGCCTGCTTCTCTTCGGAGATCTGCATCGCCTTGATCGAGAAGGTCGGCTTCTTCGAACGGTCGAAACCGGTCACCATCGCGTCGAACTTCTGCGCGACCTGGAAACGCTCCGGACGCTGCTCGTCACGATCGCGGCCGAGATCGGTCCGCTTGATGAAGCCCGTCGCGCCGTCGTCACCGACCTGCACTTCGAGCCCTGCATCACGCACTTCGAGCACCGTGACGGTGACGATCGCGTTCTTGTTGAGGCCCGACGACGCGTTGCCGCCCGCTGCAACCGCACCTGCCGCCGGAGCGCCACGCTCGAGCTGCTTCATGCCCAGCGAGATACGCTCCTTCTCGGCATCGATGTCGAGCACGATCGCCTGAACGACCTCGCCCTTGCGATGCAGGTTGAGCGCGTCCTCGCCCGACACGCCCCAGGCGATGTCCGACATGTGGACCATGCCGTCGACGTCGTTGTCGAGGCCGATGAACAGACCGAATTCGGTCGCGTTCTTGACTTCGCCTTCGACGGTCGAACCGATCGGATGCGATTCAGCGAACGCTTCCCACGGATTGCTGATCGCCTGCTTGAGACCCAGCGAGATGCGGCGCTTGTCGGGATCGACCTCGATGACCACGACGTCGACTTCCTGCGAGGTCGAGACGATCTTGCCCGGGTGGACGTTCTTCTTGGTCCAGGACATTTCGGACACGTGGACCAGGCCCTCGATGCCCGGCTCCAGCTCGACGAACGCACCATATTCGGTGATGTTCGTGACGCGGCCGGTGAGCTTGGCGCCAACCGGGTACTTCGCGGCTGCGCCCTCCCACGGATCGCTCTCGAGCTGCTTCATGCCGAGCGAGATACGCTGCGTGTCCTTGTTGATGCGGATGATCTGAACACGGACGGTATCGCCGATGTTGAGAACTTCCGAAGGATGGCCGACGCGCTTGTACGACAGATCGGTGACGTGGAGCAGGCCGTCGATGCCGCCCAAATCAACGAACGCACCGTAATCGGTGATGTTCTTGACGACGCCGTCGATGATCTGGCCTTCAGCCAGCGACAGGATGAGGCCCGAACGCTGCTCGGCGCGGGTCTCTTCGAGGATCGCGCGACGCGACACGACGATGTTGCCGCGCTTGCGGTCCATCTTGAGGATCTGGAACGGCTGCGGGATATCCATCAGCGGGGTGACGTCGCGCACCGGGCGGATGTCGACCTGCGAACCCGGCAGGAAGGCCACGGCGCCGTTGAGGTCGACCGTGAAGCCGCCCTTGACGCGGCCGAAGATGACGCCCTCGACGCGAGCCGACTTGGCGAATTCGGTTTCGAGCGTGTCCCATGCGGCTTCGCGGCGTGCGCGGTCGCGCGACAGCATCGCTTCGCCATGGACGTTCTCGACGCGGTCGACGAACACTTCGACTTCGTCACCGACCTTGAGGTCCGCCTTCTGGCCGGGCATCGCGAATTCGCGAAGCGGCACGCGGCCTTCCGACTTCAGGCCGACGTCGATGACGGCGAGGTCGTTTTCAATTCCGGTGACGGTGCCCTTGACGACGCGGCCTTCGAAACTGTCGGCACCGCCGAGGGTCATTTCGAGAAGGGCGGCGAAATCGTCGCGGGTCGGGTTTGGCTGAGTGGCCATAAAGTGTTGCGTTCCTAAATCATGTTCCGGCCAGCCGGTTGTCTCCGGCGGTCTTGGCCAATATTGCCGCGGCGACCGAATGCCGGACGCGACATCCGTCGAACGGGCACAGGAAAGGTTTATCGCAAAACGCGAAAAAGGCGCAGGAGGATGAATCTCCGCGCCTCCCTGACCAGGAATGCCTGCCAATCGGACAGCGCGCGTTAGCCGAAGTTCCGGTCAAAAGCAAGGCGGGGAGTAGGTACGAGCGGCGGGTTCCGAGGAGTGGCCGGGCCGGGCAGGGACGGCGTTGCTCGGGGCTTGCGCGTAGCCGCTGCAAACCTTCCGTCACCCCGGCGAAGGCCGGGGCCCAGTCGAGGGCGGATACTGGCGGGCGCAGCGCTCCGATGACGCCGACCTTCGCTCCTGGGCCCCGGCCTGCGCCGGGGAAGTGCGCATTGGGGGAGGCGCGCTTCCGAAGCGTTTAGCGGGCGATCCGTGCGTCGACGATGGCGATGGCGCGTTGCACCGAGGCTTCGATCGAGAGGAAACTCGTGTCGAGCAGAGCCGCATCGTGCGCCGGCACCAGCGGCGCGGTCGAGCGCGTCGAATCGCGGAGGTCGCGCGCGCGAATGTCCGCCAGAACGCGGTCGAGGCTCAACGTCGATCCGCGCTCGCGCAATTCGGCGTGGCGGCGTTTCGCGCGGATATTGGGCGTCGCCCGGACGAACAGCTTCGCGTTCGCGTCGGGCGCGATGACCGTCCCGATATCGCGCCCGTCGAGCACCGCGCCGCCCTCCTGATAGGCGAAGCGCTTCTGCCGATGGAACAGCGCGGCGCGGACCAACGGGTGCGCCGAGACGACGGACGCGCGCGACCCGATCTCGTCGCTGCGCAGCAGGGGATCCTCCAGCAAGGAATCGTCGAAGTCGCAGGCGGCGACCGCGTCGGCCTCGATTGCCGGATCGAGCTCGAGCCTTGTGACGTTTGCCGCGACCGCGCGGTACAGCAGGCCGGTGTCGAGATATGGCAGCGCGAAATGCTGCGCCAGCGCGCGCGCGATCGTGCCCTTGCCGGAGGCGGCGGGTCCATCGACGGCGATGATCATGCGCGCGCTCCCGAGCGTGTCATCATCATCCGCACCAGCCCGAACGCCGCAATCGCCGCCCAGGCGAGTTCGAGCGCCAGCGCGGGCAGATTGTAGTTCACGGTCAGCGACAGTGCGAGCAGCGACGCGCCCGCGAAGTTGAGCAGGGTCGAGAGCAGGTCGGGCGCGGCGTTGCGCAGCGTCTGATAGGCATAGCCGCTCAGGATCGTCAGCGCGCCGACGAAGCCGATCAGGTCGGCGGTCGAAGCAGTCATTGGTCTGTGGCACCCTGAAGTTGCGCGATCTGTACAAAGAACGCGGGGTAGCTGGTGGCGACGGGCGACAGGTCGTCGAGCGTCACGGGCTTGTCGCAGGCGAGCGCGGCAACCGCCAGGCTCATCGCGATCCGATGGTCGAGCAGCGTCGCGATCATCGCGCCGCCGGGAAGCGGATCGCCGCCGCTGCCGTGGACGATCATGCCGTCCTCGACCTCTTCGACCCGCGCACCGATCGCGCCGAGCGCTGCCGCCATCGCGGCGATCCGGTCCGATTCCTTGACCCGCAGTTCCTCCGCGCCGCGGGCGACCGTCGTGCCGCTCGCGAAGGCGGCGGCGACGAACAGCACGGGATATTCGTCGATCATGCTCGGTGCGAGATCGGGCGGGACCTCGATACCCGACAGCGGGGCATAGCGCACGCGCAGGTCGGCGACCGGCTCGCCGCCGACGTCGCGGGCGTCGCATTCCTCGATGCTCGCGCCCATCATCCTGAGCGCGGTGAACAGGCCCGCGCGGGTCGGGTTGAGGCCGACATTTTCCACGACGATGTCGGATCCGGGGACGAGCGTCGCGGCGACGACCAGAAACGCGGCGGAGGAGGGATCGCCCGGCACGACAATATGCTGGGGCTTGAGCTCGGCTTCGCCGCGGATCGCGATGATCTTGCCCGCGGGCGAATCCTCGACCGTCACGTCGGCGCCGAACCCGCGCAGCATCCGCTCGCTATGGTCGCGAGTCGCGACGGGTTCGATCACGCGGGTGATCCCGGGCGTGTTGAGCCCCGCGAGCAGCACCGCCGACTTCACCTGCGCCGATGCGACGGGCAGGGTATAAGTGATCGGGATCGCCGGGCAGATTCCGCGCAACATCAGCGGCAATCGTCCGCCGGGGCTCGCGGTGAAGTCCGCGCCCATCTGCGAAAGCGGCGTGATGACCCGGCCCATCGGGCGCCTGGACAGCGAGGCGTCGCCGGTGAAGGTCACGGTGATCGGGTGGCTCGCGACGAGGCCCATCAGCAGGCGCGTCGACGTTCCCGAATTGCCCATCTCGATCGCGCTCGCGGGTTGCAGCAACCCGCCGACTCCGACACCGTCGATCGTCCACACGCCATCGTCGCCGCGCACGATCGTCGCGCCCATCGCGCGGAGTGCCGCGGCGGTGGCGAGCACGTCTTCCCCTTCGAGCAGTCCCTCGACCCGGCTGGTGCCGACCGCGAGCGCGGAGAACATCAGCGAGCGATGGCTGATCGATTTGTCCCCGGGGACGCGGACGCGCCCCGACAACGGACCGGACGGAAGGATTTCGAGCGGGGAGGGGGCGGGGTGCTGCATCGGCCCTGCGCTTTGACAGTGCGCTTGCGCTATGGCAAGGCGCGCCCCACTTTGCGACGTTCGCGTTGCAAGCTCTCAAATTCAATTTTGAAGAAGGTCAATCGGCCCATGATACAGCCGGAATGGGGCACGAAGCGTACGTGTCCGAAATGCGCCACCCGTTTCTACGATCTGGGCAAGGACGATCCCGTCACGTGCATCAATTGCGGTGCGCATTGGGAGCCCGAGCCCATCCTGAAGTCGAAGCAGCCGCTTCCGTTCGAGCAGGCCAAGCCCGAAACCGCCAAGAAGGATGACGATCTCGCCGGCGACGACGAGGATATCGACACCGGTGAAGACGAAGAGCCCTCGCCGGACGACGAAGTCGACCTGGGTGGCGACGACGATCTCGGCGTGGAAGCGCCAACCGAAGACGACGAGCATTGATCGCTCGCGTCGGCCCGCGTGCAGAGTGCGCGCGGGCTGACGCGAAAAATTCTACGAAAAATCTGGCCAGGCGGTGTTCCGCGCTTGCCAACCGCGTCGGGCCTCGGTAGGGGCGACGCCTTCCCGCCGCAGACCCGCCCAGGGTCTTCGCAAAACGATGGGGCCGTAGCTCAGCTGGGAGAGCGTTCGCATGGCATGCGAAAGGTCAGGGGTTCGATCCCCCTCGGCTCCACCATTCGTTTCCGTCGGCGGTTGATTGTCCATCTCAGGCGTTACCGTGCCGATCCAGTGCTTCGCCGCGCTATCGGCGATCGCGCTGAGCGCATCGACGGGTACCCACCATTCAGGCTGATTGGTGCCGCTTCGGCGCCTGCGACCTAGCCGTTCCTGCTGCCGCCCCCGGTCCGCCATGGGCGACGACCCACGGCGGAACGGAGACAGCTTCCACGCGCTCACATCGGGCGGCGCAGGCGCGCCGAGTGTTATTTCGGGGTCGCCGCTTCCAGCACCGCCCGGCGCTTGGGCGAGTCGGCGAGCGGCTGGCCGGCATATTCGCGAATGCCCCACGACCCATATTGGCTGATCGAACCGGTTGCCGAATACAGCGTCAGGGTGTCGCCGATCTTCGTCTTCCAATCCGCGAGATAGCGTTGGTACATGTCGTGCATTAGCGGGCTGCGCTCCATCTGCGCGCCGACGGCGGCGTTGGCCGCGAGCGGAACGATGTGCTGGCCGCCTTCATAGGCGAGATACCGCTTCTTCCACTTTGCCGCGCTTGCCTTGTCTGCGACGGCATGGTCGATCGCGGTGACGCGCATCGTCTCGAGGGCGGCGAACAGCGTCGGCAAGTCGGTGACGCCGGAATCTACGGTGCGCAGCAGGTCGTGCCCGAAATACGGCGCCGTCGCGATCGCATCGACCCATTGCGGCGTGTCGCGGAACCCCATTGCCTGGTCGATCGACCACCCATTGCCGTTCTGCATGTTCAAGACCCGCACCAGCCGGGCCGGGTCGTCCTGGAACGCGCTGGTGAGCAGCTTGTGAAACCAGATCGACTTTTCGGCGTAGCGCAGCGGACCGTTGGTATATTTGTCGCCCGAGAGCGCTTCGGCAATCCCTTCGTTCAGCAGCTGGGTCGCAACCGGAAACCCGTAGTTCCACGTTTCGTTCGACAGCTCGAAATAGGCGCGGTGCCCTTTCGCCAGCCGATCGTGGACCAGCTTCGCCATCATGCGGACGTAGGTCTCGTCGGCGTTCCACGGGATGGTGAACCACGGGTCCGCGCCCGCCGCATTGGCGAGATCGACCATGTGCTCGAGAGCGAAGCCGTCCGTGCCGTCCTGAACGAGCCGCGCCGGGGTCGAGCGCGTCGCCCAGGTTACGCTCGCGGGATTGGCGTTGGCGGTCGACCAGTCCAGGAACCGGAGGATGCTGTACGGTTTCAGGTCATCGACGATCCGCTGGTCGAACGCCCCGTTGGTCGTGAGATTGGGCTCGCGGCAATCGAGGTTGGCGAGGGGATCCGACGCATTCACGGAGTCGACGTACAGGATGATGGTCGGCAGCGCCGTTCCGGTGCGGCCGGGCCAGGTGAAGGTCACGGAATGATTGCCTGCGGGCAACCGTGCGTCGCCGTCGACGTGCAGGGTGCCGCTGCCGGTCCATGTGCACTTGATCGGGGTGGCCTTGCCCGCCCAGACGGTCTGCGGGACGTTGAGTATCAGCGCCGCGTTGATCAACGGGGTGCCGCCCGGCGTCAGCTTGTCCTTGGGAACGTCGGCCCAGGCAGCGGCCGGGTTGCGCCACGCTCCGGTGGCAAAGGCGAGGTTGGCGAACGTCCGCTCGGTGCTGAAGTAGCTGCTGCCGGCAACGTTGATCCCGAGCGAGAGCGATGCGGTCGTTGCGGGTGCGATTGGCGCGGTCGTCGGGGCCGGGACTGGCGACGTGGGCTGCGCCGACCGAAAGATGATCGCAGGGGCAGCGAACGTCCTGCCGCCGCCCGACCCGGCATTGGTCGCGGCGAACGCCCCGCCGATGACGGTCGCGGCCAATATCGTGGTGACGAGGATCCTCTTGCGCAGGACTGCGGCCGACGAAGCGGCAGGGGGGCGTACTTCGATCTTGTTGCTCGACACCGAGGCTGATTCCTTGCTGCAGAAGGCGAACTGGAGGATGACCCGCAAGCAACCGACACGGCCGGAACGCTCCGGCAGAGTGGTATTGCTTGGACGGTTAATGATGCGTGAGGGTGCCAGGCAGTTATACTGCTGGTGGCGTCGTCCTTTTAGGCGTTTCGACAGACTTCGGCAAAGCGATAGAGAAACGGCTGGGCATGGATGCACCACGTTTCACCGTCGATCAGACGCGTATATGGCTCATTTGGCGGACGGGCTCGGCCGGGGGGCACAGCGCGGTGGTGACACCGCGATTCGCAGCGGGCCTCCGCGTCCTTCCGGCACCCCCAGTTACGCGCGCGCCTCGCACCGCCCAAGCGCGCGGTCGATCACACCGCGTCATCCAGCGAGAAGCGGTCGTCGTCCTCGTCATAGGCGAAGACCTCGGCATAGCGGCCCCAGTGCGTGACCGTACGCAGCGTCTCGTCGGCGTAATCGGGCGACATGTGATCCTCGAGCTCGTCGCGGAACCGGCGTGCGGGCGCGACATGCCCCGCGCGTTCATCGAGGATGCGGCGGATGTGCTGTGCGAGCGGCACGTGCGCGAGCAAGGCGCGGGCGAACATCGCCTTGCGGTCGTCGACGTCCGCCTCGACATAGCGGCGCGCGGCGGGGGTCAGCTGGATGTCCGCCCCCTGCAGGTCGGCGAAGCGAAGCAGCTGCAGCGTTTCCGCCATCGGGAACAGTTCGTCGATCTCGAGCTGGAGCTGGTCGGCGAGGTCGGGCAGCGCTGCGCGGCCGTCGAACGGGGCGGCGTCGACCTCTTCCATCAGCCCCGCCAGCGCGTTGGTCGACACGCGCGGCAGGACCATCTGGATCCCGCTGCCGGGGAACACGCCGTCATGCGCGGGTTCGGGGGCGGGCCGTGCGGTCATGCGGGCGTAGATATCGTCGACCAGCGCGCGGAATGCGGGGTCAAGCCGGTCGCGCGGCTGCGGCAGGTCGACCGTGATCTCGGCAGCGACGCGCCCCGGATTGGACGAGAAGACGAGGATGCGGTCGCACATCAGCACCGCTTCCTCGATGTTGTGCGTGACGATCAGGATCGCCTTGATCGGCATCCGCCCCTCCGACCACAGATCGAGCAGATCGGTGCGCAGCGTCTCCGCGGTCAGTACGTCGAGCGCGGAGAAGGGCTCGTCCATCAGCAACAGCGACGGGTTGACGACGATCGCGCGCGCGAGGCCGACGCGCTGGCGCATCCCGCCCGACAATTCCTTGGGATAGGCGTTCTCGAACCCGTCGAGCCCGATCAGATCGATCGCCGCGAGCGCGCGGGTGCGGCGTTCCTCGGCGGGCACGCGCTGCGCCTCGAGCCCGAGCTCGACGTTCTGCAGCACCGTCAGCCACGGGAAGAGGGCGAAGGTCTGGAACACCATGCTGACGCTGGGGGCGTCGCCCGCTTCGTCGGGGACGAACGCGATGCTCCCCTCGTCGGGCTGGATCAGTCCCGCGATCGAGCGCAGCAGCGTCGACTTGCCCGAGCCCGAGCGGCCGAGCAGCCCGACGACTTCATTCTCGACCAGCGTCAGCGCGACATCGTCGAGCACGAGCAATGCGCCGCTCGTCCCGCCCTTGCCGTAGCGGTGTGTCAGATGCTCGATTGCGACGAGCGGGCGGGCGGGGGCAAGCGAGGCGAGGGTGGCCATGATCGTAGGCTCCTTGGGTACGCGGGAGATAGGCTCAGGCGAGGCGCAGGCGGCGGTCGGCATAAGCGTAGAGCGGGCGCCACAGCAGGCGGTTGAAGCCGATCACGAAGACCGACATCACCGCGATGCCAAGCGTCACACGCGGGAAATCGCCCGCTGTCGTCGCCTTGGCGATATAGCTGCCGAGACCGTGCGCCTCGAGCCGCTCGCTCCCCCAGGAGACCGCTTCGGCGACGATGCTCGCGTTCCACGATCCGCCCGAGGCGGTCAGCGCGCCGGTGACATAATAAGGGAAAATCCCGGGGATGCCGAGCTGCCGCCACCATTGCCAGCGCCGCACGCCGAACATCCCCGCCGCTTCGCGCAGATCGTTGGGGATCGCGCTCGCGCCGGCGATGACGTTGAACAAGATGTACCACTGCGTGCCGAGCACCATCAGCGGGGACAGCCAGACGTCGACGTTCAGGTGCCAGTGGACGATCGCGATTACCGCGAACGGGAACAGCACGTTGGCGGGGAAGGCGGCGAGGAATTGCGCGACCGGCTGGAGCCGCTCGGCCCAGCGCGGACGCAAGCCGATCCACACGCCGATCGGCACCCACACCAGGCTTGCGAGCGCGATCAGCACGAGCACGCGGAGCATCGTGATCATCCCGAGCCCGAACGCCGTGAACGCATCCTGCCATGCGAGATGGCGCGCGACATAGCCGAGCACGAGCCACGCCGCGGCGGCGAGCGTGACCGTGACGACCGCGATCCACACCGCTTGCCCGACCGGACTGCGCGGGGTGGCGCGGACGCTGCGCCGTGCGCGCGTCGGCGCGCGGTCGAGTGCGCTCAGTAAGCGCGCGAGCCCGGTCAGCGGGGCGAACAGCACCGGCAGCAACCGCGCCTTGCGGAACACGTCATAGGCCCAGCTGCTCGGGGCGTCCTGCGACGCGGTCTGTTCGAAGCGGAAGCGATCCGCCCACGCCACGACCGGGCGGAAGACGAGCTGATCGTACAGCAGGATCACCACCGCCATCGCGCCGACGGCCCAGCCGACCGCGCGGAAATCCTGCCGGTCGATCGCGAGCGCGAGCCACGATCCGATCCCCGGCAGCATGATCCGCGTGTTGCCGACGCTAATCGCCTCGGACGCGACGACGAAGAACCAGCCGCCCGACATCGACATCATCGCGTTCCACACCAGCGAGGGCGTCGCGAAGGGCAGCTCTAGCCGCAGGAACCTGCGCCACGGCGACAAAGCGAAACCTTGCGAGACCTCGGCCAGATCGCTCGGGACCGAGCGTAGCGACTGGTAGAAGCTGAACGCCATGTTCCACGCCTGACTGGTGAAAATCGCGCAGATCGCCGCGAGTTCGACGCCCAATTGCTGCCCCGGGAACAGCCCCATGAAGAAGGTGACGGTGAAGGTCAGGAAGCCGAGGATCGGCACCGACTGGAGGATGTCGAGCGCGGGGACGATGATCATCTCGGCGCGCTTGCTCTTGGCCGCCAGCGTCGCGACGACGAAGGTGAAGGCGAGCGACGCGCCGAGCGCTGCGAACATGCGGAGCGTGGTGCGCAACGCATAGCCGGGCAGGTTCCACGGATCGAGCGCGACGGGATCGATGTTGAGCTCGGACAGCGGCTGCGCAACCCCCGCCGCGCCCTTGGCGACGAGCACCGCAAGGGCTGCCAGCAGCAGGAACGCAATCGCATCGGCCCAGCTCGGCGTCGTCGCGCGCCAGTAGCGCGAAAACGGACGGCCGATCCAAGCGGTGTTGGCCCGGGCAATCTGGGGCATTTCACGCATGGTCTCACCTCGTTCGGACGCCGTCGACGACGCCCGGGGCGAGACTGATCGGATCAGGCTCGGCCGAGCGCCTCCGACGGCGCGTACATTCGACTACTGTCGCTTGGCATTTGCTGTTTCGAGTCCTGATCTACGGCGATTCGGCCGTCCTGCGCCGATAGGGATGGGGGCGGAGGGTTGTCAAATGTTTGAGCTGTTTGCCGCTTACGCTTCCGTTTTTGCTTCTGCTTCTGTTTCTGTTTCTTTTTCTGCTTCCCCGGCGAAGGCCGGGGCCCAGAAGTAGAGGTCGCTGTAATAGAACGCAGCACGCGAATTGCCGATGGCTCGCTGCTGGGCCCCGGCCTTCGCCGGGGAAGAAGATCTAATAACGGATCTGGCAGCGCAGCACGGGATGTTGCAACCCCAACCCAACTCCGCGCTTTATGCCACGCCCCGCTTCCCTATAAGCGGCCCGCCAAGATACCGGAGTATGCCATGAAGACCCGCGCCGCCGTAGCCTTCGAAGCGAAGAAGCCGCTCGAGATCGTCGAACTCGACCTGGAAGGGCCCAAGGCGGGCGAAGTGCTGGTCGAGATCATGGCGACGGGCATCTGCCATACCGATGCCTACACGCTCGATGGACTTGACAGCGAGGGGCTGTTCCCGAGCGTGCTGGGGCATGAGGGCGCTGGCATCGTCCGCGAAGTCGGACCGGGCGTCACGTCGGTCAAGCCGGGCGACCATGTCATCCCGCTCTACACCCCCGAATGCCGCCAGTGTAAGTCGTGCCTCAGCGGCAAGACCAACCTGTGCACCGCGATCCGCGCGACGCAAGGGAAGGGGCTGATGCCCGACGGCACGACGCGCTTTTCGTACAAGGGCCAGCCGATCTACCATTACATGGGCTGCTCGACTTTCTCGAACTTCACCGTCCTGCCCGAGATCGCGGTCGCGAAGATCCGTGAGGACGCACCGTTCAAGACGAGTTGCTACATCGGTTGCGGCGTTACGACGGGTGTGGGCGCGGTGGTCAACACCGCCAAGGTCGAAGTCGGCGATACGGTGATCGTGTTCGGGCTCGGCGGGATCGGGCTCAACGTGCTTCAGGGCGCGCGGCTCGCGGGCGCGGCGAAGATCGTCGGGGTCGACATCAACCCGGACCGTGAGGAATGGGGCCGGCGCTTCGGGATGACCGACTTCGTCAACCCCAAGGACGTCAGCGGCGATCTCGTCGCGCATCTGGTCGCGCTGACCGATGGCGGGGCGGATTATACGTTCGATTGCACCGGCAACACGACCGTGATGCGGCAGGCGCTGGAGGCGTGCCATCGCGGCTGGGGGACGTCGATCGTGATCGGCGTGGCGGAAGCGGGCAAGGAAATCAGCACGCGCCCGTTCCAGCTCGTCACCGGGCGCAACTGGCGCGGCACCGCGTTTGGCGGCGCGAAGGGCCGGACCGACGTTCCCAAGATCGTCGACTGGTACATGAACGGGATGATCGAGATCGACCCGATGATCACGCACGTCCTGACGCTCGACGAGATCAACAAGGGCTTCGACCTGATGCATTCGGGCGAGAGCATCCGCAGCGTGGTGCTGTTCTGATGGCGACGGTGAAGACCGTTTCCGAGGTCAGGGCGCATGGCGGGGTGCAGGGCGTCTACAGCCACGCCTCGGCCGCGACCGGCACCGAGATGACCTTCTCGGTGTTCGTGCCGGAGCATGCCGAGGGCGAGACGCTGCCGGTGCTGTGGTTCCTCTCGGGGCTGACCTGCACGCAGGCGAACGTGACCGAGAAGGGCGAATTCCGCGCGGCCTGCGCAGAGCATCGCGTGATCCTCGTCGCGCCCGACACCAGTCCGCGCGGGGATGGCGTGGCGGATGACCCGGACCGGGCGTATGACTTCGGACTTGGCGCGGGGTTTTATGTCGATGCGACCGAGGCGCCGTTCGCCGAACATTATCGGATGTGGAGCTATGTCACCGAGGAACTTCCTGCGCTGATCGGCGAGACGTTCGCGGCGGATATGACGCGGCAGGGGATCATGGGGCATTCGATGGGCGGCCACGGCGCGCTGACGATCGGGCTGACCTTCCCGGATCGCTTCGCGGGCGTGTCGGCGTTCGCGCCGATCGTCGCGCCGTCGCAGGTGCCGTGGGGGCAGAAGGCGCTCGGCGGGTATCTGGGCGGGGACCGGGCGGCGTGGCGCGCGCATGATGCGGTCGCGTTGATCGAGGACGGCGCGCGGGTGCCGGCGCTGCTGGTCGACCAGGGGGACGCGGACCCGTTCCTTACGGAACAGCTCCGCCCCGAATTGCTCGCAACGGCCTGTGGCGATGCCGGGATCGACCTCACGCTGCGGATGCAGCCGGGCTATGATCACAGCTATTATTGCATCTCCACCTTCATGGCGGATCACGTCGCCTGGCACGCGCGACGGTTGCGAGGATAGAGGAGCCGACCGGCGCTAGCCCGCGCGGTGGCCGCTCAGCTCGGCCCCCGCGTCGGCCGCGAACCGACGGTTCCAGATCGTCGCGGAGGCCGAGACGGCGGTCACCACGAAGAACGCGAGCGTGAAGTCGCGGAGCGCCGGGTTCACATGACCGGACCCCAGCATCCCGACATGGAGCGAAGCCGCGCCGACGCAGATGCCGAGCGACAGCATCAATTGCTGGAAGGTCGCGTAGAAACTCGTCGCGCTGCTCATCCGCGTGGAAGGGATCTCGTCATAGGCGATCGTATTGTACGCCGAGAACTGGAACGACATGAAGAAACCCGACAGCATCAGCACGCCGAAGATCACCGGGATCGGCCAGTCGGGACGAAACAAGCCGCACACCGCATAACCGGCACTCGCGCAAATGCCGCCGACGATCAGGCTGTTGCGGAACCCGAACCGGCGCAGCAGGCGCGGCGCCAGACCCTTCATTCCGAGCGACCCGATCGCCCCCGCCACGGTGATCGCCCCGCTCGCCGCGGCGGTCATGCCGAACCCAAGCTGTAGCATCATCGGCAGCAGGAACGGCTGCGCGCCCTGCGTGATCCGCGTCAGCGACCCGCCGATTACCGACAGGCGAAACGACGGGATCCGCATCAGCGACAGGTCGAGGATCGGATCGGCGCGCCGCTTGGCGTGGCGGATGTAGAGGACGCCGGAGACGAGCCCGATCGCGATCAGCGTCAGCGCCGCCGAGAATTCGCCCGTGCGGCTGGTCATCTCGAATCCGAACAACAGGCACCCGAGCGACACGCCCGACAGCAGGAAGCCCGGGACGTCGAACCGCGCCGGACGGTCCGCCCGCACCTCGCCGATGTAGCGGGTCACCAGCACCACGCCGAGCAACCCGATCGGCACGTTGAGATAGAAGATCCAGCGCCAGTCGAGATAGGTGACGATCGCGCCCCCTACCGGCGGCCCGAGGATCGGGCCGATCAGCGCGGGCATGATCAGCCACGACATCGCCTGGACCATGTCCTCCTTGGCGACGCTGCGCAGCAGGACGAGCCGCCCGATCGGGATCATCATCGCGCCGCCCAGACCCTGCAGGAAGCGCGCGCCCATCATGAACGGCAGGCTGGTGGCGAAACCGCACAGCATCGATCCGCCGACGAAGATCAGGATCGCGGCGCGGAACACCGTGCGAGAGCCGAACCGGTCGGCCAGCCGTCCGCTCGCCGGAATGAAGATCGCGAGCGCCAGCAGATAGGAGGTGAGCGCCGACCCCATGTTGGTCGCCGGCACGCCGAAGTCGCGCGCCATCGTCGGCAAGGCCGTCGCCAGCACGGTCGCGTCCATCTGTTCCATGAACAAGGCGCAGGCGATGATCAGCGCGGTGACGCGGTAGTTGCGCGGCGTGTGCGGGACGGTGCCCGGCTCCCTGGCGACCTGCGCGATCGTGCCCGCGGCGGGGAGGATGCCGTCGCGGATCTCGCTGTTGATCGCGGCGAGCCCGCGACGGCGCAGCCTCATGCCTGCCACCCCCCGCCGAGCGCCTTGAACACGTCGACCTGGCGATCGACCAGCAGCGCGTCGGAGGCGGCGAGATTGGCTTGCGCGGTGGTCAGCGCGGCCTGTGCGGTCAGCAGCGACAGGAAATCGGTCCGCCCGAAGCGGTAGAGCCGCCCCGCCTGGTCCGCCGCGGTCGCCGCACTCGCCTGCGCGCGCGACAGTGCCGCGTTGCGATCGGCCTCGCGCGCGTAGGCCGACAGCGCCGTCTCGGTCTGGCGCAATGCTTCCAGCGTCGTCGAATCGAACTGCGCCAGCGCCTGGTCGGCGGACGCGCCCGCCTGCGCAATCTGCGCACGGACGACCGGGCGATTGGGGAAGCTCCAGCTGATCAGCGGCCCCAGCCCGAGGTGGAAGGCATTGCCCGACCCCAAAGCCGACACCGGCCCGGTGAAGCCCGCCGAGCCGCTCAGGCTCACCTGCGGATACAGGTTGGCGGTCGCCACGCCGATCCGCGCGGTGGCGGCGGCGAGCGTGCGTTCGGCGGCGCGGATATCGGGGCGGCGGCGGATCAGCGCCGCACCGTCGCCGATCGGCAGCGGACGCGTCAGCGCGGGCGGTCGCGCGCAGGTCGCGACGTCGCGCGGGTAATCCGCGGGAGTGCGCCCCATCAACGTCGCGAGCCGGTAGAGCGCCGCGGTGCGGGTGGCGATCTGCGTCGGGATCAGCGCCGCGCTCTGCTCGACCGCCGAGCGCGCGCGGGTGACGTCGAACGCGGTGCCGCGACCGCCGCGCTGCAGCCGCTGGGTTACGTCGAGCGTCTGGCGTTGCAGCGCGAGGATCCGGTTGTTGGCGGCAAGCACCATGTTGGCGGTGCAGGCGGCGGCGAAGCTGCGCGCGGTCTCGGCGGCGACGGTCACGCGGACATTGTCGCGCGCGGCGGCAACGGCTTCGGCATCGCCCTGTGCTGCCTCGATCCCGCGCCGGATCCGCCCCGACAGATCGAGCGGATAGGCGAGCGAGATCCCGAGGTTGTAGTCGAGCGTCCCGGGCAGCGTGCCGCCGGTCGTATAGGGCCGATCGAGCGAGGTGCCGCCGCCGAGCAGCGTCGACAGGGTGCGCCCCGCAGCGACCTCCGCAACCACCGCATCCGCGCGGCGCAGGTTCGCGTCGGCCGCGCGCAGATCGGTGTTGGCGGCGAGCGCTTCGGTGACGAATGCGTCCAGCCGGGTGTCGCCGTAAAGCTGCCACCAGTGATCGGGCAGCGGCACCTCGGCGAAGACCTTTTCATGCCCGCTGTCGAAGCGGTTCTGCGCCGACGGGCGATTGACCACGGCGGCCTCCGGAAGCGCGTAATTCGGTCCGGCGGTGGTGCATCCGGCGAGCGCCAGCGCGACCAGCGCGGGCAGCGTCCTGCGTGGCGCGGTCCGGAAGCGCGTCATGCCGCCACCGCCGGCTGGCCAGCCTTGTGTTCCACCGTCACCGTCGCGGTGCGCCCCACGATCAGCGAAACGCCGGCGGGGACCTGACCCAGCTTGACCCGTACCGGGATCCGTTGCGCCAGCCGGACCCAGCTGAAGGTCGGGTTGACGTTGGGCAGCAGGTTGCTGGTGTTGGTGCGTTCGCTGTCGTTGATCCCGGCCGCGATACTGTCGACGCGTCCGTGCAGCGCCTTTGGTTCGCCCATCAGATGCACGATGACCGGATCGCCCAAATGGATCCCGCCGAGCTTGGTCTCCTCGAAATACCCTTCGACGCGGAGGGAATCGGTGTCGACCAGCGCCATCGCCTGCGCGCCCGCCGCGATATAGTCGCCGGGGTGGAGATCGAGGTTCGTCACGATCCCGTGCACCGTCGCGCGCACGGTCGTCCGCGCCAGGTTGAGCGCCGCGGTCGACCGCGCGCTCTGCGCCTGCGCGAGCGAAGCGGACGCGGTGGCGACCCGCGCGACGTTCTGCTCGTGCGTTTCCTTGGCGACCAGATCGCCCAGCGCAAGGTCGCGTTGCGCCTCGCGCCGCGCCTGGAGCAAGGTGGCGCGCGCGCTCGCGATCGACGCATCGGATTGCGCGAGCGTGAGCTGGAAGCGCGGGCGATCGACCACGAACAGGATGTCGCCCGGCTTCACCGCCTGATTGTCGTGGACCGCGACCTGCGTCACCAGGCCCGCGACATCGGGCGTGACGCGGACGATATCCGCGC
This sequence comes from Sphingomonas sp. TREG-RG-20F-R18-01, assembly GCF_022662475.1. GTDB lineage: Bacteria > Pseudomonadota > Alphaproteobacteria > Sphingomonadales > Sphingomonadaceae > Sphingomonas. The sequence goes on along the minus strand of NZ_JAKNQQ010000001.1, from coordinate 271,528 downwards.
GAATGCGACCGTCGCGCGTCCAGGGATCGGTTTCGTAGCGGCGCCACAGCCAGAAGGCGACCAGCACCGCGAGCGCGACGATGATCAGGGTGGCGGCGGATCGACCAAGCGGGGCGAGCAATGATTTGAAACGGGCGGATGTCATGCGGAAGGTCCGGTGAGCAGGGCGAGCAGCCCGAGGATGAGGACGAACAGGGCGAGGTCGACGAGCGGGCGGTACGTCACCACCCGGTAGGCTCCGGCGAAGGAGAGCAACCGCGACGCGAGGCCGGTCAGCAGCACCGCCGCGATCGCGAGCAGGAGAATCGAGGGGAGGTAGACCCCCCCGATGGAGATTCCGCCGATCATGCCGCCGCTCCCGCCTCTGGTTGATAGGCCGGCGCCCCGGGGAACAGGTTGCGCCGGAGCGACGTCAGCGCGAGAATACCGGAGCGGTGACGCCCGGGCGTACTGGTGCGGAACCCGCGCATCGCGCGATCGATCCCTGCCAGCAGATCGGGCTGGGGCGGCGCGGGCTGATCCGGCCGCAGCGCCCGGTAATGCGCCCCGACTCCTTGCAGCACCGGAGTGATCAGCCCGGCTTCCGTGGTCGACCCGTCGATGCGCAACTGGCGCAGCTCGCCGATCGAGACGCCGACCCGCAGGTCGGTCAGTGCGTCGAGCAACGGCTTGCCCGGGTCTTCGCCCTGCAGCGCGAGGCGCGGCGCGAGCAGGCCGATCCGGTCGAGCATACGCGCGACCCATCCGGCGGCGTCCGGCCGGCCCGGCGCATCGCTGCGCAGCGCCAGTTCGCGCCATCCGGCGCGGATCAGCCGGCGTGCGCTGGTATCCGCGCCGATCGTCTGGAACAGACCGACCGTCACCACCGCGAACAGCGTGCCGACCAGCTGCGCAATGCCGCCGTTGAGGAACGCATCGAAACTTCCCCCGAACCGGTCGTTCAATCCCACCGTGTTGAGCCCGCCCAGCAAGGCCCCGAGCGTGATCAGCAGGGTCGAGGGGCGCGCGAGGAACATCCCGCCGGTCAGCATCGGGGGCGCGAGCACCGCGGCGAGCGTCACGAAGTCGGTCACGCGCGGCAGGATCGCGAAGGCATAGACCGCCGCAAGGACCAGCCCGATGACCGTTCCGTAGAAAAACGCCATGATCGCGGGTGCCGGATCGTCGCTGTTGCCGAACAGCGCGCAGCAGACGCCCGCGATCAGCACCGCGCCCGCCCCATCGGCCCAGCCGGTGCCGATCCAGAAGATGCAACCGAGCAGGATCGTGGCGGTCGTTCCGGCAGCGGCGCGCAGGGCGATCCCCCGGTCGCGGTGCAGCGGTCGCCTGGCGGAACGCGCGAGCAGGCGGGCGACCGCGGGGGTCACGGGCGCGCGCGAGGGCGAGCGCATCTGGTCGCGCAGGTCACGCGCATTGCGATGCGCGTCGATCAGCTCGGCCAGCCGCGCGAGCAGGCTGAGCCGGAGCGCGTCGCGCCAGATCACGGTGGCGTCGGGGGGCGGTTCGAGCGCGCTTGCGCGCGCGATCAGCCGGTCCGCGGTGGCGCCCCGTTCCGCCACCGGCAGCGGATCCGCCAGCCACAAGCGTACGTCCTCGATCAGCGCGAGCGCCTCGGGGCGGGGGGCGTCGGCACCGCGCTTGAGCTCGACGATCCGATCGTCGACCGCACTGGCGAGCGGCAGCAGCATCGATAGTTCCGCTTGCAGTGCACGCAGCGTGCGGACGCGCGGCAACAGCCGCGCGGTATCGAACGGCAGATGGATCGACAGCTGATGCAGGTCGTTGATGTCGAGCGCAAGGCGACGCCGATCGCGGTCGAGCGCGGCATCGGACGCACCGGCAAGCGAATCGCGCGACCAGCGCTCCGCATCGGCGAGGATCGCGTCGATCCGCGCCAGCAACGTCGCCGTCACCGTCTGCGGGAAGACGAGGCCATGCACCAGGCTGCCGCACAGGATGCCGATCGTGATTTCCTGGACGCGCAGCGCGGCGGTCGTGAAGATCGCGTCCGGCGCATTGACCGATGGGAAGCCGATGATGCTCGCGGTGTAACCCGCCAGCAGGAAGAGATAGGCGCGCGGTGTCCGGTCGAGCAACGAGATGTAGAGGCACAGCCCCAGCCACAAGGCCAACCCGAGCGACAGAAGTTCGGGCGCATTGACGAGATTGGGGACGAGCACGACCGCGGCGATCGCCCCGAGCACGGTTCCGGCAACGCGGAACACCGCCTTGGACAGCACCGCGCCCGCCAGCGGTTGCGCGACGATGTACGAGGTGGTGACGGCCCAATAGGGGCGGGTCAGTCCGATCTTGAGCGCGATGTAATACGCCAGCATCGCCGCGACGAAGCATTTTACCGCGAACAACGCGTTCCGGCTGCCGAACCGGTCGAGGATCATCGCGCCCGATCCTTCAGAAAGCGCGCGCCGACTCGCTCGGCGACGCGCAGCGCCGTCGCGAGGTCGGCGTCGTTCACGCCGTCGAGCATCGCATGACGCAGGGTTTCCAGTTTCGTCTCGATGGTGGTGGCGAGCGCGCGTCCATGGTCGGTCAGGCGGATCCGGCTGACCCGCGCATCGACCGGATCGCGGTGCCGCTCGACCAGGTCGGCAGCGACCATCTGGTCGATCGACCGGACCAGCGACGCCTGCGTGACGTCGAGTTCGTTTGCCAGGTCGGTCTGCCGGACGTCGTCGCCAAGACGACCGACCTGGATCAGCGCCCAGCCGATCGACGCGGACAGTCCCATGCCACTCAGCGCGCGATCCGCCGCTTGCCGCCACATGCGGGCAAGCGGGAGAAGGGTCCGGGCGTAGGACGCCTCGAGCGAAGGGCGTGGCGATATCATTAGCGTGCTAAGTAATGTCCGCAATCAATGCTGCAATGCGGAATCTGCGTCGCGTCCAAAAAAACCGGCCTGGGGATGGTTTTGCCGTGCGCCGGGGGTTTTTCGGGCGCGGACAGTCCGATCTGCCGATCGTACGGTTCGCCGTTCTCTTCCAGACGGAGCGATTGATCCTTTTAAGGTCGATCGGCGTTTCGCTCATGAAAGCGAGATGGTAGCCACGATGACACCTCGGGAAGTGAGCCGCGTAATCCAAAACCATCATGCACCAGTGCCGCCGCTCGACCGATCGACGGGGACAAGGCGGTCAGCGGCGATTGCCGTGTGCATTCCGGCGCGCAACGAAGCCGCATTGCTGCCCGCGTTGCTCGATGCACTGGCCCGGCAGACGAATGCGCCGCCGTTTGTCCTCTGCCTGCTGCTCGACGCCTGTACCGACGACAGCGAGACGGTGATCGCAGGGTATCGCGACACGGTACCGTTCGAGATCGTGACCCGCTCCGCGGCGCATGCCGGAACGCCCAATGCCGGTCGGGCGCGGGCGGCGGCGATGGCGCTCGGGGAGAAACTGGTCGGCGAGGCCGGGGTGCTGCTGTCGACCGATGCGGATTCCGTCCCGGCGGCGGATTGGGTGGCGACGAACCTGGCGGCGCTGGATCTGTCCGACATCGTCGCGGGTCGGATCGTCCGCAGCGGTGGGGCGGCCAGCCCGGTGCAGGACCGGATCGAGGCCTATTATGACGGGCTTGCCCGGCTCCGCCGGTTGCTCGACCCGGTGCCATGGGAGGGTGCGCCGCATCATTACACCAGCGCCGCGAGCCTCGGGTGTACGGTACGGACCTATGCTGCGCTGGGCGGGTTCGCGGCGGTGGCGGCGGGCGAGGATGCGCGGCTGGTCGATCTGGCCTATCGGCATGGGCTACGCGTCCGCCGCGACGACCGGGTCCGGGTGGAAACATCGACGCGCCGCACCGGGCGTGCGCTCGGGGGGCTGGCCGATCATCTCCGCGATCTCGACCGCACCGGGGGACAGGCGGCGCGCATGGCGCATCCCGAGGATGTCGCCTGGCGGTACGCCCGACATGCGCGCGCGCGCGCCGTCTGGGGGACGCTAGACACCGCTGCACCCTCGTTGGCTGTCGTCCTGCAGCGCCCCGAGGCGGACATCCGCGCCATCGCCGCCGAGGCTGCCAATGCCGAGGCCTTCGCGATCCGGGTTGTCCCCGATGTCCCGGGGGGCGAGCGCCTGGTCGATCTCGACACGGCCGAGCTGGCGCTGGCGGCGTTGCTGTCCCGTCCTGCGCGTATGGCGGCATGAACGCGGTTCCCGACCCGCTCGACCGGCTGCTCGCGGAACCGCGCCCGACGGGTGCGCAGATGGCGGAACGGCTGGGCGCGGTGTATCGGCTGTTGCCGGTACCGGGCGATCCGCGCGACGCTGCCGAGATGCTCGCCCTGTTGCGCCAGTTGTACCGCATCGCGCGTCGCGACTTGCCGCTTGCCCGGCTGTTCGAAGGGCATGTCGATGCGCTGCAGATCCTCCAGCGCTACGACGATCGCGCCGGCGCGGATGCCGTGATGGCGCTGGCGGGGCAGGGACGCGTGTTCGGCGTGTGGAACGCCGCCATCCCAGACGATCCGTTGCGCGTGGTGGATGGACGGCTCCACGGTGGCAAGAGCTTCGCCTCGGGGGCCGGGATCGTCGACTATGCCCTGGCCGGGGCGGACACGCCGGAGGGGAACCGGCTTCTGCTGATCGATCTTGCCGCTTCGGCGCCATCGATCGATCGCGCCTGGTGGAATGTCATCGGGATGGAGCGATCGCAGACGCATATGGTGCGCTGGGATGACGCCGGGCCCGACACGTTCCGCACGATCGGCGCACCGGGCGATTATGCGCGCGAACCCTATTTCAGCGGTGGGGCGCTCCGCTTCGTCGCGTGTCACGCCGGCGGCGTCGCGGCGCTGTTCGATCATGTGCGCGATCATCTCCAGGCGACCGCGCGGAGCGAGGATCCGCATCAGCTCGGGCGGCTCGCGGACCTTTATGGCGCGGCGTCGGCGGCGGCCGATGCGGTACGGACCGTCGCGCTGTCCTGGCCCGAAGCGGGCTATGTCGAGCGCGTCGCGGCCGCGCGGCTGGCGGTGGCCGCCGCCGCCGAGCGCGCGATCACGCTCGCGCAGCAGGCGGTCGGGGTGTCGGGCATGTTCGTCGATCATCCGCTTGCGGCGGCGATGACCGACCTGATGGTCTATCTGCGTCAGCCAGCCCCCGATGCGCAACGGATGCGCGTCGGCAAGGCCGCCGCCAGCGCCGTGCTGATGCCCGACCTGTGAGACCGCTCGTGATCGACCAGGTTCGCAGCGCGCTGATCGTTGCGCCCCATCCCGATGACGAGGCCATCGGCGCCTTCGGCCTGATGCGGCTGCTCAAGCGGCGCGGCGCGCGTGTGCGGGTCGTGGTCGTCACCGACGGCGCCGGATCGCACCCCAACAGCGCCACTTGGCCGCGCGACCGGCTGGTGGCGCGGCGTCGGCGCGAAACGCGGGCGGTGCTCGCGGGAATCGGGATTGCGGCGGGCGACGTGCGGTTCCTCGGCCTGCCCGACGGGGGACTGGCCACGGCTGCCGACCATGCGCACCGGGCGATCGCGCGGGCACTGGCGCAGGCGCGCCGCTATGACCTGCTCGTGATGCCGGCGCAGGATGACGATCATCCCGATCACCGCGTGGTCGCGACCGGCGCGGCGGCGTGCCCGGTGGCGCGACGGCTCGACTATCTCGTCTGGCCCAACCGCCAGGCGCGGGCGCGTTCGCCGACGCATTACCTGCGCCTTGGCCCCGTCGCGGCGGCAAAGCGCGGCGCGATCCTGCGCTATGCCAGCCAGTTCGGAATGATCGACGACGATCCGGGCGGCTTCACGATTTCGCGAGCGGAACTGGCGGCGTTCGCCCATCCGCTCGAACGCTACCGGGAGGTACCCCGTTGAAGCCGATCGATCTTGCCGGGTTTGAACGAAAATTTGCCGATCATGCGGACCCCTGGAGCACCTTCACCGATCGTGACGAGGCGCACAAGCGCGGCGCGATCCTGCACGGGCTCGGGCCGGGGCCGATCGGTCGCGTGCTCGAACTCGCGGCGGGCAACGGATCGAACAGCGTTGCGCTCGCACGTCGCGCGTTGCGGCTCGATGCGACCGAGGGGACGCAGAGCGGTGTCGACCTCGTAAACCGCGCCATCCGTGCGGCAGTGCCCGGGCGGCGGCATGTGCGGGTGCGACAGCTCGTTCTGCCCGGCGGTTTCCCGGGCGGGCGGTATGATGCCGTGGTGATTGCCGAAGTGCTATATTACCTGTCGCCGCGCGACATGGCGCGGGTCGCGCGCGACGTGGTGGCGAGCCTGCGGCCCGGAGGGCGGCTGGTCCTTGCGCATCACCGCGTGGACTATCCCGATTTCGTCCAGCATGCGGCGCGGATCCATGGCCGCTTTCTCGCCGCATCCGGTGCGGCCTGGCGCACGGCGGGCGACGGCCGCACGGGCCGCTGGCGGGTGCAATCCTATGTCCGGCGCTGAACGTCCGGACCCGCAGCGGCCGATCCGGGTCGCGATGCTGGCGCCGATCGCGTGGCGCACCCCGCCGCATCATTATGGTCCCTGGGAATTGGCGACGAGCGTCCTGACCGAGGCGCTGGTCGCGCGCGGGATCGACGTGACGTTGTTCGCCACCTGCGACAGCGCGACGTCGGGCACGCTCGCCGGGGTCGTACCGCGGCCATATAATGACGATCCCGCGGTCGACGCCAAGGTATGGGAGATGCGGCACGTCGCCCATGTCATGGAACGGGCCGCCGCGTTCGACATCATCCACAACCAGGCCGATTTCGTTCCGCTGGCGTTCAGCCGGCTGATCCGCACGCCGATCGTCACCACCGTCCACGGGATGCCGTCGGAGCGGATCCTGCCGATGTTGCGCGAATATCAGCACGACGTGGACTATGTCGCGATCAGCGCGACCGATCGCAGCCCGCAGTTGCGCTATGCCGCGACGATTCCGCACGGGATCGACATCGGCGCCTTCCCGTTCGGGACGGCGCCGGTGCGCGAACTGCTGTTCTTCGGGCGCATCCACCCCGACAAGGGCACGGCGGTCGCCATCGCGGTCGCGCGCGCCGCGAACATTCCGCTGAACATCGCGGGGATCGTCCAGGATCAGCGCTATTTCGAGGAACAGGTGCGCCCGCACATCGACGGGGTGACGGTGCGTTACCTCGGGCCACTCGGCGGGCAGGCGCGGCTGGCGGCGCTCGGCTCCGCGATGGCGCTGTTGCATCTGATCGATTTCGAGGAGCCATTTGGTCTGTCGGTGGTCGAGGCGCTGGCGTGCGGAACGCCGGTCATTGCCTTCCGGCGCGGGTCGATGGCGGACATCGTCCGGGACGGCGAAACCGGCTTCGTCGTCAATACCGCGGAGCAGGCGTGCAGCGCGATCGACCGGATCGGACAGATCGACCGGGCCGCCTGCCGCGCCGATGTCCAGACGCGCTTCTCGGCGGATCGCATGGCGGCGGACTATCACCGGCTGTACGCGCGCGTCCTGGCCCGACGCTGATGTCGGTCGGGGCCGCGGCGGGCAGCCCCACGCCGCGGTCCTCAGGCGTGGGTATCGGCCCCCAGATCCAGCGTCGCCGCGGTCTGCAGGATCGCGAGATGGGTCAGCCCCTGCGGCATGTTGCCAAGCCACTGTCCGTTCGTCGCGTCGACCATCTCGGGTGCGATCCCGACGCCGCTTTCCAGACCGGCAAGCGCGGCGTCGAACTGGACGGCGGCGCGCGCTCGCTCGCCGAGCATGGCGCGGGCCTCGACCATCCAGAACGTGCAGGCGAGGAAGCAGCCTTCCTCCGCGTCCGCTCCGGAATAGCGATAATGGAAGGCACCCGCCGCCAGCTCGGAGTCGATCGCGTCGAGCGTGCGCCTCATCCGGTCGCGTCCGTCGAAGCGGAACCGCACCGCGAGCGCCAGCGACGCATCGAGCCGGTCGCTGCCGGGATAGAATAGATAAGTGCCACGGGTTTCCGACCAGCAGTGTTCGCCGATCCAGGCTTCGATGCGGTCGCGCTCGCGGGCCCAGCGGTCGCGACAGGTGGTCGGCAGGTGACCACCATCCGCCAGCTCCACCGCGCGCGCCAGCGCCTGCCAGCAGCTGATCTTCGACATGGTGTAGTGGCGCAGGTCGGGCAGTTCCCAGATGCCCGCGTCCGGCTCGCGCCAGCGGTCGGCGCACTGGTCGGCCAGGTGCGACAGGGTTTCGGCGCTGCGGCTGTCCAGGATGTTGCCGCACGCGATGAAGCGCTCGGCCGTTTCGAAGATGTCGCCGTAGATGCCGTGCTGATGCTGCGCGCCCGCGGCATTGCCGACCTGTACCGGCTGCGACCCCTGGTAGCCGTCGATCGCGATGGAGCGCGGTGCGTCGACCGGGTCGCCGCCAAGCGTGTAGCAGACCCGCGGCAACCCGTCGCCGAGGCGCTTGAGCAGCCAGGTGAAGCCGGCCTTCGCCTCGGCCTGCGCGCCGATCCGCAGGAACGCCTTGATCGTATAGCCGGCGTCGCGGATCCAGGCGTAGCGATAGTCCCAGTTCTTGTCGCCGCCGATGCGTTCGGGCAGCGATGTCGTCGCCGCCGCCACGATCGCCCCGGTGGGCGAATATAGCAGCAGCTTGAGCGCGAGGGCATGGCGCAGCACCAGCTCGCGCCGCGCGCCGGTATAGGAAATGCGGTCGCACCAGCTGCGCCATTCCGCGTCGGACAGGTCGATCCGTGCATCGATCTCGGCGATGTCGGGAACGACCAGCGGCTCGTCGGCGCCGGCGACGATCGCGATCGTCGCTCGGTCCGTCGCGTCGAGCGTGACGCTGGCACGGATCCCGCCATCATTCTGCTGGTCAATCGTCACGCTGTCGCTCTTTAGGAACAGGCCGAGCACGCTGCCGACGTGGAAGACGTGATGCTGCCCGGCGCGAGAGAAATACGGGCTGACCGTATCCGCGCGTCGGCCGAACCGCAGGTCGATCGCGAAGCGCATGCTGCCCGCGATCCCTTCCAGTCGCCGCGCCAGCTCCGCCCACGGCAGGCGCCCCGCCGATCCGCTGTTAAGCGATTCCACCATCCGAACGCGGCCGGTTTCGGTCGCGAAGATCGTCTCGAGCACATTGCTGTCGGGAAGATACCGCCGTTCCACCGTGAACGGATCAACGGGGGCGAGGACGAACCGCCCGCCGGTGTCCGCATCGAGCAGACGGTCGAACAGCGGGGGCGAATCCATGTTGGGCACGCACCACCAGTCGATCGACCCGTCGCTGCCGCTGAGCACGACCGCGCGGCCATCACCGAGCGCACCATAAGCGTGCAACGGAAGGAAGCCGCCATCGTCGCGGGCGGCGGTAAGGGCGTTGAGTGCGGTCACGATACGGCTCCTGCGCACCCATGCCGGCCGCGCTTCGGATCGCTCAACTCGCAGATGCGGGCAAATCTCCGTGGAAACCACGCGAACCCCGCGCGTTGCGCATCCGCACCTCACGATCCGGAGATACCATGAGCATCGCATCGGCCCTCGGGCTCACCAAGAAGGTCCGCTACGCCGTCGTCGGCGCGGGCGACATCACCCAGTCGGCGATGATGCCAGGCATCAAGCATACCGGCAATTCGGAGCTGGTGGCGATCGTCACCGGCGACCCGGAGAAGGCGCGCAAGCTAGGCGAGTTATACGGGGTAACCGACACCTATTCCTACGAACAGTTCGACACGCTGCTCGCCTCGGGCACGATCGATGCGGTCTATCTCGGCACGCCCAACTGGCGCCACGCCGAGTTTGCGATCCCGGCGCTGGAGGCTGGCATCCATGTCCTGAGCGAAAAGCCACTCGAGATTTCGGTCGCGCTGTCGGAAAAAATCCGCGCCGCGGCGGCGGCATCGTCGGCCAAGCTGATGGTGGCGTATCGCCTGCATTTCGAGCCGGGGACGCTGGATGCGATCGATCGCATCCGCGCGGGCGAATTGGGAGACCTGGTCGCCTTCACCTCCTTCTTCGGGCAGATGGTCGACCCCGCCAACCACCGCGCCTCCAGCGGGATCGAGGCCGGTCCGCTGTTCGACATGGCACCCTATCCCATCAACGCGATCCGCTACCTGTTCGGGGCCGAGCCGGTTGCCGTCGAAGCCGCCATCGGGACGCGCCATGCCCAGTCGGGCTGTGCCGATTTCGACGATACCGTCGCGGTCACGCTGCGGATGCCAGGGGATCGGCTCGCGCAGTTCACGGTGTCCTATTACACCAACAACATCGACAGCCTGATCATCGCCGGCACCAAGGGTAGCATCCATATGAGCCCGGCTTACGGCTTTGGCATGGGGATCGCGCAGACCCGACGGATCGGCGACGAGACGACGGAGGAGACGTTCAAGACCACCGACCAGTTCGGCGGCGAGATGCGCTATTTCTCGGATTGCATCCTCAACGATCGCGAGCCCGAGCCGGATGCCGAGGAAGGCGTGGCCGACCTGCGCGTGATCGAGGGTATCGTCCGCGCCCTGAAGAGTGGTCAGCGTGAGGAACTTGCTCCGTTCGAGCGGCTACGCCGGATCGATACCAAGGCACAGGTCCAGACGCTCGGCGCTGTTACGCCCCCCAAGGACGTGAACGCGTCCAGCCCGACCCAGTAAGGCTCAGCGGTCGCCAAGCCAACGCTTGGCGACCGCAAGCCACTGTGTGGTCGCGGACACCATGCCGGCCATTTGCAGGAACGCATGGATCATCCCGGGAACCCGGTGATGCTCGACCGTCACCCCCGCTGCGCGCAGGCGACGGGCATAGGCTTCGCCTTCGTCGCGCAACGGGTCCCGCTCGCAGGTAAGGATCAGCGTGGGGGGAAGGGTGTCCAGCTGATCCGAGAGGAGCGGCGACGCTCGGGCATCTGACCGGGCGGCGTCGTCCGCCACGTACAGGTCGATTTGCCGCTCGAGATCCTCGAGCCCGATGATATTGCCGTCCTCGCTGCGGCGCGAGGGATAGTCGGCGCCGCGCCGCAGATCGGTGTTGGGATAGAGCAGCAGCTGCCCCGCCAGCGCCGGACCGCCACGGTCGCGCACCAGCATCGCCAGCGCAGTCGCGAGCGTCGCGCCGATACTGTCACCCGACAGGACGATGCGACGTGCCGGTCGTTCGGCGTGCAGCGCGATCAGGGCGGAATAACTGTCCTCCAGTTGCGCCGGGAAGCGATGTTCGGGTGCAAGCCGATAGTCGGGCGCGACGACGGTCCAGCCTGTGCGGGCGGCCAGCAGGCGCAACGCGGGGTCGTGTCCATCGAGCGTGCCTGCGATGCCTCCGCCGCCATGCAGGTGGAACAGGATTGCGTCATCGTCGTCGCTCGGCCGGAAGATGCGCGCCCCCACGCCACCGAGACTGCGCAGGCCTACCGAGAGCAGCGGCTCGGAAACGCCGCCAAAGTCCCGCAGCAACGCGGTCTGGTAACGAAACGCGGCGAGCCACGCCGCGTCGTCCGCCGCCGGGTCGCCATCCGGTGCCAATGCGGCGAGCCGGTCGAGCACCTGCCTGGCCTGGTCGTCCATCGTCTTTCTCCTGCTTTCCGTCGGGCAACGCACGGACTCGCTGAGGGATGCGGAACCCGGGCGGGGTGCCACCGCTTCTTGCGTCGGACCATCTGACGAGGATCGACGACATGGATTTGGGTATCAAGGGACGGATTGCGCTGATCAGCGGTGCGGATTCGGGCATGGGCAAGGAAACGGCACGACTGCTGCTGGCCGAAGGCGTCCGCGTGGCGCTGACCGACAAGCCGGGCGGCGATCTGGAGCAAAGCCGCGCCGACCTGGCATCGCTCGGCGAGGTCATCGCGGTCGAGGCGGACGTCACCAAGCTCGACGATGTCCGGAAACTGTTCGCCGAGGTGACCGCAAAGCTCGGCGCGCCGGACATTTACGTCAACTCGGCCGGCGTGACCGGCGCGACGGGTGATTTTCTCGACGTCGACGATGCCGGCTGGCAGGAGACGATCGAGATCAACCTGATGGGTGCCGTCCGCATGTGCCGCGAGGCGATCCCGGCGATGCGCGCCAAGGGATGGGGCCGGATCGTGCTGCTGTCGTCCGAGGATGCGGTACAGCCCTACGTCGACGAACTCGCCTATTGCGCGTCCAAGGCGGGAATCCTCAATCTCGCAAAGGGCCTGTCCAAGGCGTACGGATGCGACAACGTGCTCGTGAACAGCGTTTCGCCCGCGTTCATCGCGACGCCGATGACCGATGCCATGATGGAAAAGCGTGCCAAGGAAAACGGCACCAGTGTCGACGAGGCGATCGAGAGCTTCCTCGCGGAGGAACGGCCGGGAATGACGCTCAAGCGTCGCGGGCGGGCGGAAGAAGTCGCTGCTGCGATCGTGTTCCTGTGTTCGGAGCAGGCAAGCTTCATCAACGGCGCAGGGCTGCGCGTCGATTCGGGGTCGGTGATGACGATGGCGGTGTGATCGCCGGACCGGGTAGCGCTGGCGTCAGCGCTCCCCGGTCGGCTGCGCCGCCCGCGGGCGGCGCGCTTCGTTCAGACGTTCGAGCGAACGATCGCGGTCTCGGCCAGATGCTCGGCCAGGAACCACACTTGCGGCTCGTGCGTGCGGATGATGTTGCTGACGAGCAAGTCGTTCGTGCCGTCGTCGCCGGCTTCGTCCGCCGCTTCGGCACCTTCGCGGGCCTGGCGCAGGATGATCTCATGCGCTTCCAGCAGGCGCGCAAGCTGGGTCGGCACGTCCTCGCGACCCCTGGGCGGACGAGGAATGCGCGTCATCTCGGCGACGTCGGGCGCCATGGCGATGCTGATGCCGCCCAGCGCCATGATCCGCTCGGCGATCATGTCGACCAGATTTGCCTGCTCCTCGTAATGCTTATCGAGCAGCAGGTGGAGCTGATAGAAGGTCACGCCCGACATCTGCCAGTGGTGCTTCTTGTACAGGTCACGCAGCGTCATCGTATCGGCCAGCACCTGGTTGAGCGTGGCGACGCTCTGCGCGCGGGCATTTGCTTCCAGGGCGAGCGGCAGCTCCTTGAGCGTCTCGTACGGCTGGATCTCGCGATATTCGACCTTGTACTGCGGCTGCGCTTCCGCCGTTTGCGGGGCGGCGGCGGATTTCGGGGTCTTGCGGGCCATGGTTTGTCCTGTTTCGCTGAAGGTTCGGTAGCGCTCAAACGACGTGCCGGTGGAAAAGGGTCCAGCGTCCGTATCGCGAAAGCCGGGAAGCGCGTCCGCCGGTGCGCGACCGGACTGGAATCGTTACCGTCGATGCTGCGTGGCGTCCTCGGAACCTTCGCTTCTGTCGGCGTAATAGCCCGCCAGAACCCCGAACGCCTGCTTGCGCTGCCCCGTCTCGGCGATCAGGCCCTTGCGGTTCCAGCCTTGCTGGAAATCGGGGTTCTGCCGGCGCGGCGAGCGAAAGTCCTTCAGGATCCAGGGCGACATGCCGCGCAGCGTCTTTACGCCATCCGCCATCTTCAGCGTGGCGCGGTAATAGTCGGCCTGATATTCCTCCGAAAACTTCTGCGGCGCCGGGCCGATGTCATGGAAGCCGGCGCGCGCGTCTGCGCCGAATTCGGAAAACACTAGGGGCTTGCCGGCCGGGACCCGCCAGACGATGCCCGGCACGTCCGCCAGCCGATCGGGCGAATACCAGCCGTTGTAGGTATTGATCGCCAGCACATCGAGCGCATCGGCGAGCGGATCCGCCATGGTCATCACCGGCGCCCCCGGGCCTTGCGACCGCTCGACCAGCAACGCCGCGCTGACCAGGCGGGTATCGTCGAGGCCGCGGACATCCTGCACGAGCGTGCGGAGGAAGGCGTTGCGGGCGTCGGTCACCGGCGTCTCGTTCGCCACGCTCCAGATGCCGATCGATGCGCGATTGCGGTCGCGCAGGATGTTTTCTGCGACCATGTTGCGCGCGGTGGCCAGCGTATCGGCGTTGGACCAGGCGACCAGCCAATAGACCGGCACCTCGCTCCACACGATCAGGCCCATCTCGTCCGCCATGCGGGTCATCACCTCGGAATGCGGGTAATGCGCGAGCCGGACATAATTGCCGTGCAGCCCGTCCTTGACCTCGCTCAGCAAAGCGCGGGCCGCCGCCGGTGTCATCGCGCGGGTCGGATCGGTCCCCAGTTCCTCTTCGTGCAGGGAAATGCCGCGCAGGAAGATCGGTTTACCGTTCAGCAGGATGTCCGCCCCGCGCACGGCGATCGTGCGGAACCCGATACGGTCGCGCCACGTGTCGGATCCTGCGGCGATCGTCACGTCGTACAGCTTCGGGTGTTCCGGCGACCAGCGGACCAGCGCCCGCGGCGCGGCGACGGTTGCCCGCCAATCGCCCATGGCGTCGGTAGTGCCCGCCACGTCGAGGCCGAGCGCAGCGATACGGAAATGGACCGCCGCGTTGGCGGCCCGGGGTCCGTCGAGATGCGCCTGCACGGCCATCCTGCCGTCGCGGGTCAGGTGTACCCACGCGTCGTCGACATAGGTACCGGGCGTGGCGATCAGGCGTATGCCGCGCGTCACGCCGCCGTAATTTTCCCAGTCGGTGACGGGGGGCGGCACGGTCGCTTCGCTGGCCTGGGAATCGACCCCGATGGTGATCTGGTTGCTGCCGTCGCGCAGCTGGCCGGTTACCTCGAACGCGAAGGGCGTGAACCCGCCCGCATGCCGGCCGATGGGCTTGCCGTTGAGATAGACGACGGTGGCATAATTCGCCGCGCCAAAGCGAAGGAAATAGCGGCCCGTCCGCCCGGCGGGCGCGGGGAAGGTGCGTTGATACCACATCAGCCCCTGATAGTGACGCAACTCTGGCGCCTCGGTCAGCCAGGACGAGGGGAGGGTCGTCACCGGCGAGTGGCTGAGATCGAACTCGAACAGCGCGCGATTGTCGTCCCGCATTGCCTTGCTGACGTCCAGGTCGAGATAGCGTTGCTGCGACACGCCGGGAACCTCGCCATGAAATCCGGCGAGACCCGATCGAAACGGATCGATCGAATAATGCCACGGTCCCGACAGGTCCATCCCGTCGCGCAGGTCGGCGGAAACCAGCAACGGGCTGTTCTTGGCGGTCGCAAGGGGCAAGGGCTGCGGTTGCGGGGCGCCTTCCTGGGCGATCGCAGGCGCCGCACAGACCATCGCCGTCGCCACCAGGCGTCGCATCATTCCTGTCATCTTCATGTCGGCTCGCCCTGTTGCGGATGGAATTTCTGTCGGTTACTCAAACTTGCTGGCGGATCGGCCCGGCATTGCTTGGCGCGGCTGCGCCGTGCGTGCGCGACGATGCCAGGCAGCCCCGCGGCGTCATTCGGCGGGTTTGAATTCGAAGCTCATGCCCGCCGCCTTGTTGGGCTGGAAACCCTTCCAGAGGGACGCGACCGGTGGGCCCGGGCTGAAACCGGCGTATCGCCCGGCCGGTGCGCCGGGCCATGTCCCGTCGTCGGCATTGGGGATCAACCCTTCGATATAGGCCGCCTTACTCTGGTCGTTCTTGACGTAGCGATCGAGAAACGCGGTGATGAAGTGCGTCTGGATCGCGATGAGGCGGTCCTTGCGCCACACCGCATCCTCGAACCAATCCTGGTCCCAATAGGATTTGCGCATCTCGGGCGGCGCGCCGGTCAGCGCGATGCTGTGGCCCGCTTCGCGGAACGTGAGCAGATAACGCGGCGCGTGCGTCTCCTGATGGAACAGGGTACGTACGCCGGGATCATAGCCGACGGTGCGATCCTGGCTGCCGACGATGAACAGCGTCGGGGTCCTGATGGCGGAGACCCCCGGTGGCGCCCACATCCTCACTCCGCGGACGACGCTGGCGGGGGAAATCGCGACCACCGCCTTGAGATCGGCGACCTTCAGCGCAGCCGCCGCGGCTCCGCCAGCAACGTAGCGCGCCAGGACGCCGCGCGTTGCGCCAGCCAGGGCGGGATCGAGCGGCGCGCCCGCCGCCGTGAGGACGCCGTAGCCCCCCATGGAATAGCCGATCAATGCGGTACGCGTGCCGTCGGTATTGGCGAATGGCGCTTCGCCCGCCCGGGCACGACGCTGCACCTCGGCGGCGACGAACGCGATGTCGAGCGGCCTCCGCGCGATCGGCCCCGCGGCTGCGGCGGCGGTCCGGATCGTGATCGAGGGGTCGCGAAACGCCGGAACGACCACGACATAACCCTTGCTCGCCAGGTTTTCCCCCAGCCAGGATAGCGCCTCGGGCGTATTGCTGTAGCCGTGCGCCAGGATCACCAGCGGGAACCGCCCGGTTGCGCCGACGGTGCGGGGGGTTGCGAGGCCCGCGACGGTAAAGGCGACGTCGGCGCCGTCGGCCCCGGGCAACGCGCTGCGATAGAGGGTGCCGCCACCCGCAGTTGCCGCGGGGTACCAGATCTTGAGGTGCAGCCGCCGGTCGACGATCGCCGGCTTCTCAGCGCCCTGCAAGGGATCCGCCTGGGCCGGCTGAACGAGGTCGAGATCCACCACACCGACCGGATGAGTACCCAAAGCGGCAAGCTCGGGCGCATCTACCGGCGGCCGTGCCGGGGCATCCTGCGCGGTGGCTTGCGCCAGCGACAGCAAGGCGGCGGTGCTCGCGATCGCGATTACCAGGGTCGGACGAACCATAGGACCATTCCGCTCCATAGCAGGGCGTGACGAGGCCGTCTGGCTCCCCCGACGCTCAGAAATTGACCCCTAGCCGAAGCCCGCCGTAGCGGCGGAAGTCGCGCGGCAGCAGCGCCTGGGTCGCGAGCTTGTTACCGAAGTTCGCTGCCGAGTTGACGAGGGACGGGTAATATTGCTGATCGAACAGATTGTTGACGAAGGCGACGATTTCCCATTTGCGGTCTGCGTCGCGGACGCCGAGGCCCGCGTTGACGATGTGATAGGCGCCCTGGAAGGTCTGCGGATCCTCGGCGACGTAATATACGCTGCTCTGATACTGCCAGTTCAGCTGAGCGATACCCTTCAGCGTCTCGGTCAGCGACGGCGAGAAGTCGGCCCCGACCGAGAACTTCCATTCCGGCGCCTGTACGGCGCGTTGTCCGGTCAGGTTCTGGAAGGTGGGCGACGTCGGCGGCAGGCACGTCGCCGGAACCTGCTGGCGGGGATAGCATTGCGCGACGTCGAACGACGTATATTTGGCGTCGAGATAGGTGAACGAGCCGGTCAGCGCCAATGTCCCGAGCCGTGCCGCGCTGTCGATCTCGATACCCTTGGTGTTCAACCCGCCGACGTTGGTCAGGCGGAAGTTGGTCGTTCCATCCGCCAGCGTCTCGATCGATTGCGCCTGCAGGTTTTTGTAATTGGTATCGAAGAAGGTGAGGTTCAGCGTCAGCTTGCGATCGAAGAACTGCATGCGCGCGCCAAGTTCCTTGTCACGGGAGCGTTCGGGCTTGATCGGGCCGGCCGCCGCGCGGTTGGCGTTGAAGCCGGTGGTCAGATCGTAGGTCTGGCCCTTGTAGCCGGTCGAATAGGTCGCGAAGAAGGTGAGGTCGCGGGTCAGGTTGTAGCTGCCACTGACGCGATAGGTCCCGGCCGTATCCTCGGCGCTTCCGCTGAAGAGGGACGGGTTCGGGGCGACCGCCAGATTGTCCTTGAACGTGTACGACACGCGTTCGTTCTGCACCCGTCCGCCGCCGGTCAACGTCAGCCGCGGCAGGATTTCCCAGTTGATCTGCGCGAAGCCGGCGACCTGCCGCGACTTGGATGTCGCGAACCAGTTGGCGAGCGAGAACGCCGGACCGCGAACGAACGGCCGCTCGAACTGCACGTTCGCGTAATAGGCGCCGATCGTATAGCGGAACGGATTGCTGCTGGGCGAAAGCAGCCGCACTTCCTGCGTGAACAGCTTGGACCGGAAGGTGCCGATCTGGGTGTTGCTGCCGACCGCTGCCGGTGCCGCGGTGTCGTCATGGTCCAGATAGTCGTGCAGGACGAACCGATCATAGGACGTGATCGAGACCAGCGTCATGGCGCCGAGCCCGATGTCCCCCCGCAGCGATCCTCCGCCGCCCTGATAGTTGGTTCGCGCATCGTAATTGTTGCTGATCGCCTGATTGGTCTCGCTGACCGTGACTCCGGGAAGCGCGACCGCGGCGGTCTGGCCAGCGCTGTTGCGGAGTAGCGCGTTCGGGTCCAGCCGGATGAACGGCCGGCCGACCGTCGAGTTGCCGTTGAGATAATTGCCTGACAGCGTGAAGGTCGCGGTCGGCGTGGGTTCCCACCGGATCTTGCCGCGCGTGTTGAAGGCCTCGCGCCCGTTCACCCGCTTGTTGTTGAACAGGTTGCGGACATTTCCGTCCCAGGTGGAATAGCTCGCCGACAGCACGTAGCCGAGTTCCGGACTGATCGGCCCGGAGACGCTGAAGTTCCCGCCATATTCCCGGTCCGTCGTCACCAGCGCATTGGCGCGCACGCGCAGCGTGCTGGTGGGGGAGCGGGTGATGATGTTGATCAGGCCGGCCGATGCCGCCTTGCCGTACAAGGTGCTCTGCGGGCCACGCAGGACTTCGATCCGTTCGACGTCCGGCAGATCGGTGAAGGCCCGCGCCTGGAACGCGAGCGGCACTTCGTCGACCAGCACGGCGACGCTGGATTCGACCCCGATCCCGAAGGCGAACGTGCCGACGCCGCGCAGCGATACGTTGGCATTCACGGGGTGCTCGGCGGGGCGCACGGTCAGCGACGGCGCCACCTTGCCGAGGTCCTGAAACTGCGTGACGCCGCTGGATTTCAACTGCGCCTCGCCAACGACCGAGACCGCGAGCGGCACACGCTGGATGTTTTCGGCGCGCTTCTGGGCGGTCACGATGATGTCGCCATCGGTGGCGGAGGGCGACGCAGCGTCCGACGTCGCGGGCGGGGCTTCCTGCAGGGCGGACGGATCTGCCGGTTTGGCCGGAACCGGCGCGGCCAGCGCTGGCGTAACACCTAGGCCGAGCGACAGCGCGAGTGCGCCGCGTGCGACAGACGTATGCAATCCGATCATGCATCCCCCCAATTTTCATGGCGACTCTCTGGTGCGCTCGCCTATTGAGCTAACAAATGGCCTGACCAAATGCAAGTATTGTATGACCACCCTGGTCAGGGACGTTGGTTCTGGCCAAGGCCATGGGAGCTTGGCAGATTTGCGCGTGCCTATGCGCGCGGTGGTCCGTGTTCTGCCCGGAAGCCGGGTAACCATCCTTAAACATGCACTGCGCTAGAGCGATCGCGGGCACCGGCCGCGGGTCGGCAACGGGAGATGGGCGCTGTCCGGGATGACGATCGATCCGCTGCGACACATGGTTTGGATGACAGCCGGGCGGGCGCGCGCATATCGCTGGATCCTGATCGTAGTGTCGCTCGTGGCGGCCCTGGGCACGGTCCTCACCGCGCGACATGGCATCGATCTCATGGGGAAGCCGCTGGGCACCGACTTCCTGGCATTCTGGACGGCTTCGAAGCTTGCCTTGGCCGGGCGGAGCGGCGCAGCCTATGACCTTGCGCAACTGTACGCGATCCAGCGGGCGGCCATGCCGGTCGAACCCGGGCCTTCGTTCCTGTATCCGCCGCCATTCCTGTTGCTGTGCCTGCCACTCGGACTGGTCCCGTATTTCGTCGCGTTGATCGGCTGGCTGCTGGTCACCGGGGCGGCCTACTGGCTGGCGTTGAGGAGATGGCTGGGCCTGTCACCCCGCGTCGCGTCGGGGGGCGCGCTGACCGCTTTCGCGTTTCCGGCAGTGTTGATGAACACCGGCCATGGCCAGAATGGCTTCCTGACCTGCGCCTTGCTCGGGAGCGGGCTATGGCTGATTGATCGACGCCCCTGGCTCGCGGGGGCGTTGCTCGGCCTGCTGGTCATCAAGCCGCAGATCGCGCTGGCAATCCCGGTGTTGGTGCTGGCGAGCGGTCGATGGCGGGTAGCGGTCGCCGGCGCGGCGACTGCGATCGCCGCGTGCGGAGCGTCGTGGTTCGTGTTCGGCCCATCGGTCTGGACGGGGTTCCTGGCGGGCAGCGCAACGGGGCGCGCGATCCTCGAGCAGGGGCTGGTCGAACCGGGCAAGATGGTGAGCCTCTTTTCTGCCGTCCGCGTGCTGGGTGGCGGAATTGGCCTGGCCTACGGCTTGCAGGGCCTGGCGGCGGGCGGCGCGGTCGGCCTGCTCGTCATCATCGCCCGCGTGCGGGGAACGAACGCGCGGGGGCAGGGGGCCGTGTGCGTCGCCGCCATGACGCTGATGAGCCCGTTCCTGCTCGACTATGACCTGATCGTTACCGCCATTCCGCTGGCCTGGCTGTGGACCGAGGGACTACGGCGCGGCTTTCTGCCCTGGGAGAAAGCCGTGCTCCTCGCGGGCTACATCCTGCCACTCGTCGCGCGCGACCTCGCGCTGCACCTGGGTGTGCCGGTCGGGCCCGTGGTAATGGCAGCGGTACTGTTGGCTTGCGCGCGCGCGGCGTTGCATGGCAGCGGTGCAAGGGTGGACGGTCGCTGGGTATTCCACGGGTGGAATGGCCGGACGGGTGTCCGTCGTGCGGAGCAACGGCCCGCACGACCGGTGGCCCGGTGAAGCTGCACCGCACGCTTCATTAACTATTCTTTTCTACACTTTTCCTGGCGCCGCGATCCTTGCTGCGCGAATGGAAGGCGAAGATATGGCGGGCCGTCCGCTGAACCCAATCGCACCGCACCCGCTCGACAAGCCATTCCTGCTGTACGGCGTCCTGTGTTTCGTCGCTGGCCTTGCGATGTATCTCTCTGGAGTGCTGCTGGTCTTTCCCCGCTATCTGCTGGGTCTGCATGCGTTACTCGATCCCGTCGCCGAGTGGCTGGTATGGTATAGCGGCGTTCCGATCATGATCGGCATCGTCCTCGCGCTGTTCGATCTCCTGTTCATGCTGCAGCGGAAGAAACCCGACATACCGGTGCGGTATACTCCCGTACAACGACGTCGCGTCACCGTCGCGTTGACGGCCTATAACGACGAGGACAGCATCGCCGGAGCGGTCGAGGATTTTTTGGCCCACCCGTTGGTGGAGCGGGTCATCGTCGTCAGCAACAACAGCCACGACGCGACGTTCGCCCGTGCCGAGGCCGCCGGAGCGCTGACCTTCAACGAGCCGGCACCGGGGTATGGCCGGTGTGTCCATCGCTGCATGAGCGAGGCCGTGCGGTTCGACGATACCGAGTTCGTCGTCGTATGCGAAGGGGACAGCACGTTCCGCGCTTATGATGTCGAAAAGCTGCTCGCTTATGCGCCGCATGCCGACATCGTGAACGGATCCCGCATTGTCGAGCCGCTGCGACAGTATCTGACCCAGCTGACCGTCTTCATGTACTATGGCAATCTGTTCGTCGGCAAGTTGCTGGAGGCGAAGCATCTCGGGCGCGGCACGATCACCGATGTCGGCACGACCTATAAATTGTGCCGTCGCGATGCACTGATCAGGCTGCTGCCGCACCTCAACCCGGCGGTAAATCTGGAGTTCAACGCCCACTTCCTCGATACGGCGCTTCGGCGGGGTTTGCTGCTGCTGGAATGTCCGATTACCTTCCATGCCCGCATCGGTCTCAGGAAGGGGGGCAACATCAACAATTGGCGCGGTTTCTCCGTGGGGACGCGGATGATCTACGGCCTGCTTTCGGATTGGAAGCGCTACGCATGAGCGGCGATTATCACGGGTCACGGCTGACCGAGAGCCACCGCCGCGGTGCCGTTTGGCGCGCCCTCTGGCGTTACGTCTTCCGGCATCGCATCGCCGCGGACGCCTGCGTGCTCGACCTGGGCGCTGGCTATGGCGATTTTGTCAACAGCGTCACGGCCCGACGGCGGATCGCGGTCGACACCTGGGCCGGGCTCGCCGAGCACGTGGCCCCCGGTGTCGAGGCGCTCATCACCCCGGTCACGGATCTGAGCGCAATCGACGACGCCAGTGTCGATTTCGCGTTCGCATCGAATGTGTTCGAGCATCTGACGCAGGATACGTTCATCGTCGCGCTGCGCGAGATCGCGCGCACGCTGGCGAGCCGCGGGACGCTGACCATCCTGCAGCCGAACTATCGGTACGCGTTTCGCGAATATTTTGACGATTACACCCATGTCGCGGTCTATTCGCACATCAGTTTGGCGGATCTGCTGACCGCGCATGGTTGGGATGTCACCGAGGTACGGCCGCGCTTCCTGCCGTTGACGGTCAAGTCGCGTTTCCCGGTCTGGCCATGGTTGATCGCGGCCTATCTGGCCTCGCCGATCAAGCCGATGGGCAAGCAAATGCTGCTCGTGGCCCGACCGCGATGATGCCGACCGCATCGCGTCCCGACTGGCGTTGGTGGGCGCTGCGCTGCGGGATCGCGGTGGCGCTGGTGTTGCTGGCCGCGGATCTGGCAAAGCTTTTGTATCTCGCGGCCACCGCGATCCCGTATCGCTACGACCTCGATTATGGGGAAGGGATCGTCTGGCAACAGATGATCAACATCGTCGGC
This sequence comes from Sphingomonas sp. TREG-RG-20F-R18-01, assembly GCF_022662475.1. Classification (GTDB taxonomy): domain Bacteria; phylum Pseudomonadota; class Alphaproteobacteria; order Sphingomonadales; family Sphingomonadaceae; genus Sphingomonas. Next base: position 249,148 of record NZ_JAKNQQ010000001.1, on the reverse strand, counting down.
GGCCAGGGATATGCGCCGCTCGGGGTGTTCCCGGCGATCGTCTACCATTATCCCCCCGTCTATTATCTTGTCGTACACGGTCTGGCATCGCTGTTCGGCACGGATGGGCTGGCAACCGGGCGGATGGTGTCGCTCCTGTCGACGCTCGTCTCGATGGGCCTGGTCGGATATCTCGCCTATGCCGCCATGCCGTCCTGTCGGCCGCGGCCAGCGCGGCTTGTCGCGGCGCTGATCGCGGGGGGATGCCTTGCCAGCGCGCCGACCATCCTGTCGTGGGCCAGTCTGATGCGCGTCGATATGCTGGCTGGCGCATTCTCCCTCGGCGGCCTGGCGCTGACGTTGGGCGCTTGGAAGCGGCCCATGCGGATTGCACTGGCGGCGCTGTGCTTCGTGCTGGCGGTCTATACCAAGCAGACCTCGATCGCCGCGCCCGCCGCGGCCTTCGCCACCCTTTGGCTGGTGCGGCCGCGTGCCGCCTGGATACTGTTCGGATGGTGTGCGGCGCTGGGGCTGGGCACACTGGCGGGGCTGAGCCTGATGAGCCACGGCGGCTTCCTCCGCCATACGCTGCTGTACAATTTGAACCGGGTCGATCTGCCGCGTGTCCAGATCCTCGAATATGTCATCCTTTCGCAGATCAGCACCGTGGCGGTCGCGATCCTGGGCGTTGGCGCAACATGGCAGCGCTTGAGGCCGACCGCCGTTGCCAGGCTGCGGACCCGGTTGGCTGCCAGACCCGGTGACTTCGCGGCATGCCTTCTGGCGGTTTTCCTTGCGATCAAGACCGCCATGCTGCCCATGGTGATGAAGTCCGGGGCCAGCGACAATTATCTGATCGAATGGCTGTATGCGGTTGCGGTGTTTGTCGGGATCGGCGCGCTGCCCGTCATCCAGGCTGCGCGCCCTGCGGGGCGCTGGCCACGGCTGTTCCTGATCGCGGTGGTCGTGGTGGGTATCCCCACACAAGCGTATCGTGCGCTGGTTGCCGACAGCGAGCGTGACATGGCGACGACACCGTATGACAGGATCGCCGCGCGCATCGCCCGGTCGCCGCGTCCGGTCGTGTCGGACGCGATGGTGCTGCTGATCCGTGGCGGCCAGCCCGTGCGGTGGGAGCCGGCGATCGCGGCTGAGCTCGGCCATGCGGGGCTGTATGACGAAGCCGCGTTTGCCAGGCGCATCCGTGCCAAGCAGTTCGGCTTTTTCGTGACGGTCGGCAATCGTGGCGAGCGGATTTATGATGAACGCTACAATCCGGTCGTCGCCGACGCGATCGATGCAGCCTATCCGCGACTGGAGCAGCACGGCCAACTGGTCCTTCATTTGCCGCGATAGGCGGGATCCATCCGTCGTCGTCGGGACGAACCGATCGGGTGAAAACCGCAAGCCTGCGAAATTGGGGATAACCAACTTTGCCTTGCGCTATAGCGCGGGCAGAGCGCGGGTCGTAACGACAGGCATCCCAAGCGAAGGTTCGCGGCACCGATGACAACCGCCCGCCAGCGACGGCTGATTGCGATGACCGTGTGCGCGAGCCTGGGCGGTTGCGCGCACTATGCCGCGCTGCCGTTGCCCACGGCCGCGCCACTCGTCGCCACCCCAGCCGCGCTGGACCGGGCGCCCGCAGGGGGCGCGCTCCGGGTCGAACAGGTGGTCGATCTGGCGCTCGCCAACAATCCCGAGCTCAAGGCGGCACGCTTGCGCAGCAGCGTGGCGACCGCGCAGACCCGGCAGGCGGGGCTGTTCGCCAATCCTGCGATCGGGGGCGCGTTCCTGCCGCTGCTGTCCGGGGCGGGGAGCGTCCCGGCATGGAACGTCGGGCTGACGCAGGATATCAAGACGATCATCACCTATCGCTCGCGGCGCCGCGCGGCGCTGGATGGCCAGCGACAGGTCGCCGCCGATCTGGTCTGGCAGGAATGGCAGGTCGCCGGGCAGGCCCGCCAGATCGCGAGCGACCTGATCCTGACCGCGCGCAGCCGTGCCAGCTACGTTGCGACCTACGCGCTGCTGGCCGACCGCAACGCCAAACTCGAACGCGCGCTCGCTGCGCGAACCGTGACGCTGATGACGGTCGCGCCCGACCGGGTCGCGCTGCAAGCGGCGCGGACCGCGCTCGATGCGCTCGACCAGACCCGGCTCGTCCTGTTGCATCAGCTGGACGCGTTGCTCGGACTGGTGCCGGGGGTGGCGGTTCCACTCGCTTCGTCCGTGGATTTGCCGCCGTTCGATCCCGCCGCGATTCGCGCCGATCTGGCGACACTGCCGACGCGGCGGCCGGACCTGATCGCGCTGCGGCTCGGCTACGCTGCGGCGGACGAGCAGGTGCGTGCCGCGATCGTTGCGCAATTCCCCGACCTGATCCTTGGCGGCAGCATCGCAAGCGACAGTTCCAAAGTGATCAACGCCGGTCCGAGCGCGCAGATCGGCCTGCCCATCTTCGACCGCAACCAGGGCAATATCGCGATCGCCCGGGCGACGCGCGCGCAGCTCAACGCCGATTACGCAGCGCGGCTGGCGGCCGCGACGGGAACGGTCGGGGCATTGCTGCGCGAATACGAGCAACTGGCGGCGCAGCTCGATATCGCCCGGCGCGATCTGCCCGCCGCCGAGCGTGCCGCGGCGCGGGCGCAGAGCGCGTTCGGCGCGTCCAACATCGATGAGCGCGGCTATGTCGACCTGGTGTCGAACCGCTTCGCCAAGGAACAGGAAATCATGACGCTGGAACGCGCGCTGATCGACCGCCGGATTGCGGTCCAGACGCTGGTCGGGGCGGGGCTGCCGACCGTCGACCTGCCACCGATGCCGGGGGCGGGACATTGACCCGGCGCGCGCGGGTTGCGCCCTTTTTGTTGCTGGTGGCCCTTTCGGCCTGCGGCACCGACGCGTCCGACGAGGCTCGGGGGCCCGCGCCCTCCGTGCTCGTGGACACCGTTCGGCCGCAGCGCGGGACCCTGCCGGCGATCGTGACCGCTTACGGTTCGGTCGCCCCGTCGGTCGGGGGCACGCAGACGCTGAGCGAGGCGCAGCCGGGGCAAGTCACGCGGTTGCTGGTCGCGGTGGGCAGCGTTGTGCGCGCGGGCCAGCCGCTCGCGACGTTCGTGACCGCGCCGGCCGCGCGCAGCGCCTATGATCAGGCCGTCAGCGCGCTCGCGGCGGCGCGCAAGCAGCGTGCGACCACCGCGCAGCTGCTCGCCGCCCAACTCGCGACGCAGGACCAGCAAGTGCAGGCCGACAAGGCCGTGTCGGATGCGCAGACCGCGCTCGCCGCGCTCCAGGCGGACGGCGCGGGCGCGCCCGTCAGGACCGTGGTCGCGCCGTTCGCCGGCGTGGTCACGGCCGCACCCGTCGCGCAGGGCGACCGTATCCAGGCGGGGGCCGCGCTGCTGACGATCGCGCGGAGCGGCGGAATCGTCGTTTCCGCAGGGGTCGACCCGGCGCAGCGCGCGGCGCTGGCGGTCGGGCAGGCGGCGACTGTTACGCGATTGTCGGGCGGCCCGACGCTGGCCGGTCGTGTGATCCGGGTCGACGGCGCGCTCAATCCGCAGACGCGGCTGGTCGACGTCGACGTGCAATTTCCGGGCGGCAGCCTGCTGCCGGGCGAGTCGATGCAGGTCGGGATCGCGACCGCCACGGTCGGCGGCTGGGTCGTCCCGCATGCGGCGGTTGTCGCGACGGGCGGGCCGACCCGGGTCTTCCAGATCCTCGGTGGCAAGGCGCATGCGGTGCCGGTGCGCATCCTGCTCAGCTCCGATCGCGGCGACGTCGTCGATGGCAGTCTTGCGCCGGATCGGCCGCTGATCGTCGCGGGGGCCTATCAGGTGCAGGACGGTGACGCCGTGCGCCGGGGTCGTTGATGCTCGAACGGCTGCTCCGGACGCAGGCCCGCGCCTTCGTGCTCGTCGCGCTCGCGCTTGCGCTGGCCGGGGTCGTCGCGGCGCTGTCGTTGCCGATCGGGCTGTTTCCGCAAGTCTCCTTTCCCCGCGTCGTGGTCGATCTCGATTCGGGCAGCCGCCCCGCCGACCAGACCGCGCTGACCGTCACCCGTCCGGTCGAGGAAGCGATCCGCGCAATTCCCGGGGTTGCCAACGTCCGCTCGGAGACGACGCGCGGCACCGCGCAGATCTCGATCGACTTCGGATGGGGCCGCGACATGATCGCCAGCACGTTGTTGGTCGATACCGCGGTCGCGCGGATCCTGCCCACGCTGCCGACCGGGACCAGTTACGGTGTCCGGCGGATGGACCCGACGGTCTTCCCGATCATCTCCTACGCCCTGGTATCGACTTCGGCCGATCCGATCGCGCTGCAGGATTTCGCGCGCTATCAGGTGACGCCGCTGCTCTCCGCCATCCCCGGGCTCGCGCGGGTCGGCGTGCAGGGCGGGGACACCGCCGAGGTCGAGGTGCTCGCCGATCCGCATCGGCTCGCCGGCTACGGGCTGGCGATGGCGGATCTCGCCGCCGCAATCAGGGGCGGCAACGTGCTGAGCGCGGTCGGCCAGGTGCAGGATCGCGGGCGGCTGTCGCTGGTGGTGGCGGACCGTAGCGCGACCAGCGCGGCGCAGATCGGCGACATCGTGGTCAAGGCGACACCCGGCGGCGTGATCCGTGTCCGCGATGTCGCGACGGTGCAGAACGGCGCGGTGCCGGTGTGGCAGCGGATCGTCGAGGACGGCCGCCCCGCGGTCCTGTTCAATATCTACGAACAACCCGACGGCAATGCCGTGCAGATCGCGCATGCCGTGCAGCAGAGGCTGGCAACGCTCCGGCTGCCCCGGGGCGTGCGGCTGGTCAACTGGTACGACCAGAGCGCGCTCGTCACCGAATCGGTCGCGAGCGTGCGCGATGCGGTGCTGATCGGGCTGGTGCTCGCGGCGATCGTGCTGTTCGCCTTCCTGCGCAGCTGGCGCGTCACGCTGGTGGCGGTGATCGTCGTCCCGGCGACGCTCGCGGCGACGGTGCTGGTCCTGAGCGTGCTGGGCATGAGCTTCAACATCATGACGCTGGGAGGGATCGCGGCGGCGGTCGGGCTGCTGATCGACGATGTGATCGTGATGGTCGAACATATCGCCCGGCGAGCGGGTGCGCGCGATGCGGACGGCCGGCCATTCGGCAACGCCGCGGTGATTCCCGCCGCGCGGGAATTCCTTGCGCCGCTCACGGGCTCCAGCCTCGCGACCGGCATCGTCTTCGTCCCCTTGTCGTTCCTGACCGGGATCACCGGCGCCTTTTCGAAGGCGCTGTCGGTGACCATGGCGGCAGCGCTCGCGATTTCCTGGGCGATGACCGCCTTTGTCGTCCCGGTGCTGGTGCGCGGGCTGGTCGACTTCGGGGCCTGGCACGATCCCGGCAAACCCGGCGAGGGGCGGGTGGCACGGCTGCACGAACGGACGCTCGACCGGCTGGTCGCACGGCCTTGGCTGCTGCTGGTGGTCCTGGTGCCACTGCTGGCGGTCGGCTATGTCGGCTATGCCAACGTGCCGAGCGGGTTCATGCCCAAGGTCGACGAAGGCGGCTTCGTCATGGATTATTACACGGCGCCGGGCACGTCGCTCGACGAGACCGGCCGGCAGATCGGGCAGGTCGATGCGATGCTGCGCGCCAATCCCGAGGTGCTGACCTTCTCGCGCCGGCTTGGCACCGGGCTCGGCGGTGATCTCGGGCAAAGCTACCACGGCGACTATTTCGTCCGGCTCAAGCCGGATCACGCGCGCGCGACCGAGGACGTCGCCGCCGCCGTTGCCGCGCAGGTCGCACGCGACGTGCCCGGCGTACAGGTCGAGGTGGCGCAGCTGATGGAGGATCTGATCGGAGATCTCACCGCCGTGCCGCAGCCGATCGAGGTCAAGCTGTTCGCGACCGACCCCGCCGTGCTCCAGGCACAGGCGCGCACCGTCGCCGCGCTGATCGGCAAGGTCGACGGCGTCGTCGAAGTGAAGGACGGGGTGCAACTCGCGGGCGACGCGCTCGACGTGCATGTCGACCCGGTCCGCGCCGGCATCGAGGGCGTGGTGGCGGGCGAGGTCGAGACGCAACTGTCGGCCGCGCTGACCGGCACGGTCGCGACGACCCTGGCGCAACCAGGCAAGGCAGTGGACGTGCGGGTGCGGTTGCCCGACGCGTTGACGATCAGCGAGACCGGTCTGGAACGGCTGCCGATCCGGGCGACCGACGGCTATGTCTTCCCGCTCGGCCGGGTCGCGACGATCGAGCGCGTCACCGGACAGCCGCAGATCGCGCGCGAGAATCTCGAGCCGATGGTCGCCGTCACCGGGCGTATCCAGGGACGCGGGATCGGCGCCGCGGTGGCCGATGTGCGGCGCGTGCTCGACCGGCCCGGCGTGTTGGGCGCCGGAGTGCGCTATGAGCTGGGCGGTCTGTACCAGCAGCAGCAGATCGCGTTCGCCGGGCTCCTCCGCGTGTTCGCGGCGGCGCTCGTCGCCGAACTGGTGCTGTTGCTGGTGCTGTACCGGCGGTTCTGGCTGCCGGTGATCATCATCGGTTGTTCGCTGCTGTCGACCACGGCGGTGTTCACCGCGCTATGGGCGGCGGGCGTCGATCTGAACATTACCGCGCTGATGGGGATGACGATGATCATCGGGATCGGCACCGAAATGGCGATCTTCTACGTCTCCGAATTCGAGGAGCTCGCACATACCATGCCGCCGGCCGAGGCGACCCGTGCGGCGAGCCGCAACCGGCTGCGCCCGATCACGATGACCACGCTCGCCGCGATCCTGACGCTGCTACCGCTCGCGCTGGCGCTCGGGCAGGGGGCGGGGATCCAGCAGCCGCTTGCGATCGCAATCATCGCAGGGCTGCTGCTGCAATATCCGCTCGTGCTGCTCGCCATGCCGGTGCTGGTGCGGCTCACGCTGCCGCGCGACACCGCCGGGCCGCCGGTCGGGCGACCGTCAGGCCAGGAGCAATAGGAGCGGCAGGACGGTTCCGCCAGCCAACAGCAGGATGCTGGTCCGGCGGTCACGCCGGTTGAGCAGGCCGATCCAGATGCCGAGCGCGGTGGCGACGGCGAGCAACAGCCCGAGCAGCGCGGCGAACAGGCTGAACGCGTTGGGGAACGCGCGCTTTGCTTGCTTGGGGGCGGCGTCCGCTGCGGGCTTGGCGGGTGTCGCCGTGCGCTGTGCGTCGGGGCGACGGAGGTAGCCGTGCTTGTGAACGCTGGCGATCAGGTTGATCCATTCCGGCGGCCGATAGCCGGCGTTGCGATCCTGAAACCCCAGCGCCTGCACACTGCCGCTCAGCGCGAAGAAGAGGATGGTCGGCGCGAAGAACAGGCCGAGCCATAAATGCACCTGGCGAAGCCGGCGTTGCGATTGCGCTTTCATGATGTCCCCGGGCCGAAACGGACGTGTCGGATCACGCGCCGGCAACATGCGCGGCGACGAGCTCGGCATGCGCTGCGTCGAATTTCGCGTGGAAGGCGGGCTGCGTCATCAACTTGGCGGCGATGAGCGTGCCGAGCACATGGCTCGCCTCGACGTCGCTCGGGAAATGCACCCCGCAATATTCGCGGCTGGCGCCATAGTCGGCGGCGCGGTCGAGGATCGCGGACGCGCGCCCGGCAAGCAGGTGCGCCAACACGAACCCGGTGGAAAACCCCAGCGTCGCATGTCCGCTGGGGTAGGATTTGGCGGGTTTCGCGGGCTTGCCGATGGGGCTCGCCACGCAGACCGGCAGGGTGGGGTCGATGCCATAGGGACGGGTGCGCTCGAAATGCGCCTTCGCGGCGCTGGCGGCGGCGTCGCCTTCTTCCTGAACCTCGCGCAGCAGCGCCCAGGTCAGCGGCAGGGACTCCAGCGTGATTCCGAGCGTGCCGTCGAACAGCGCGGGCGTCTCATGCGCGTCGTCCCAGCGCGCCTGCTCGATCCGTTGCGGGGCGGCGCCCGCGATCATCGCGTGGAGCGCGCCGAGCTCTGCTTTTTCCTGGATCGATCCGCGCGCCGGCGGGGCGGGCAGGATCGAGCTCGGTTCGAAGTCCGCCACCGGGAGATAATGGAAGCTGTGCGGGGCGGCCGTCACGGCCGACCCCATCAGCGCAATGGCGACGACAGCCGCCGCGAACACTCGTTTCATGCGCATATCCCTGTCTGTTACAATCAGAACTTGATGCGTGCGGAGGCCAGGAACGAGCGCGGCGGAAGGTAATTGAACTGATCCAACTGACCGTAGCCGCTCTGATACCCGCCGCTGATCGGCGCGCCGGTCGTGCTCGTGGAAATGGCCGTCACGGCGCGGCTGTTAAAGACGTTGTTGACCGTCACGCCGAGCCGCAGGCCGCCCTGGATTTCCTGGCTGATCGCGAACTCGCCGATGCTGTAGGGCCGGATCCGATACAGGCGGTAGCCGGGGCTGCCGGTGTATTCGCTGGCATATTGGGGGCCGGTGAACTTCTGGTCGAACGACAGGCGGAACCCTTCCCGCCGGTAGATGAAGCCACCCGCCGCGGTCGAGAACGGCGCCTTGGCAATCTGCGCGCCGGTCGTGACGCTGCGGGCATAATTGTACGAGCCGTTGCCGAACAGCGTCAGCCCGCGCACCGGCATGTAGCTGAGAGCGCCCTCGACGCCCTTGTAGCGGACCTGACCGATATTGACGAGCAGCGTCTGGTCGCAGCCGGTCGTCGTGCAGGTGCCGATCTTGTTGTCGATGTTGATGATATAGCCGTCGACGTCGACCGAAACACGATTGCCGTGCCACACGCTGCCGACCTGGTAATTGGTCGAGATCTGCGGCTTCAGCGCGTCCAGCGCGGTCGAGAGCGTGCCCGACGCGGAGTAGAAGCTCGACAGGTCCGGGACATACATGCCCTTGGCATATTGGCCGTAGAACGACCAGTTGCTCATCGGCATGTAGTTGATCGTCGCGAACGGCAGCGTCTTGGTCCAGGTCTGGCTGGTGTCGAGCGGCAGGCGCGTCTTCTGGTTGACCGGCGCGGCGATGCCGCGTTCGAAATGGACGTACTTCACGCCGGGCGTGATCGACAGGCCTGCGACCGGGTGGAATTCGAACTCGCCGAACAACTGATACTGGTTCCAGTTCGAATGCTGGACGTAGCTGAGATCGGCCTGGCTGATCGGCGGCAGCGCGTTTTGCGCGGCCGTGCCGTTGCCGTTGTTGAACTTCTCGTTGAAGCTGAAGGTGTTGGTCGTGCGATCGAGATCGACCAGGTGACGGTCGGTCACGGCATGTTCGTACCAGCCGCCGACGCGGATCTTGCCGAGCGCGAAGTCGTAATTGACCTGCCCGATATAGCCGAAAACGCGGTATTTGTTGAGCTTGTTATAGCCGAGGATATCCGTCGGCTGACCCGGCACCGTCTTGTAGGGCGAGGCCGCCGTGCCCGCGCCGCTGAAGCCGCTGACGACCGAGCCGGTGTTTCCCGACAGGGTGTTGTTGGTGTAGCCGTACATGTAGCCGCGATTGTCGAGCGAGAAGCCCGAACCTAGATCGGTCTGCAACCGGACGTAGGAAAAATCGGTGGTCTTGTCGGTGCGGTTGTATTTCCAGTAATCCTGCTGGTTCGGATTGTTGCCCAGCGCGTAATTGCGACCGTATTGCCCGACGTTCGACGTTGCCGCGCAGTTCTCGCCCGTCAGTTGCGTCAGCGGCTGGCCATCGGTGCCGAGCGCGGTCGTCTTGTTCGCGCCGACCGCCGCACTGCCGCAGGTCGCGCCCTTGAGCACGTCCGACTGGTAATAATGGTTGCGGTTCCACGTGCTCATGATCGTCAGCGTGTTGTGGCTGCCGATCGGCGCGACGATCTTGCCGTAGAGGTTCTTGGAACCGACCGGCGAATAGGTCAGCGCGCCGTCGGACTGGAGATACTGCCCCGTCAGCACGATCCGCGCGCCGCCGAGCTTCGCGATGCTGCCCGACTGATATTCGGCGCGGCCGATGAAGGTGTTCCAGTTGCCGACAATGCCCTCGACCTGCGCGCTCTGCTGCTCGGTCGCGGCGCGCGAGTACATGTTGATGTTGCCGCCATAGGTTGCCTGGCCGAGCTGGCTCGCATTGCCGGGGCCGCGGTCGACGACGATCGTCTCGATCGTGTTGGACGGGAAGAACGAGGTCGAATGGTGCGTCGGGTTGTTGGTGTCCGCGAACGGGATCGAATCGTAGGTGACGTTATATTCGCCGTCCTGGAAGCCGCGGATCGTCGCCTTGGTCTCGCCGAGGCCATAGCCGTTGCCCGCGCCCGAGATCGAGACGCTCGGCGTCAGCGCGATCAGTTCGTTGAAGTCGGCCGATGCGGTGGTGTTGGCGATATAGTCGCGGCTGACCGCGGACTGCGGCTGGGTCGTGGTGAGCGAGACCGTGATCGGCGCGCTTTGGGCGGTGTGCGATCCGGTCACAATGATGTCGGAGGACGTCAGCGACTGCTTGTCATTGGCTTGCCCCGCGCTGTTCGCGCTGGTGGTGGTCTGCTCACCGGCGCCCGCCGTGTCCTGCGGCGCGCCAACGGGCGCAGCGACGGGTGTGGCGGGCAGCGCAACCGGAGCGCCGGGCGCGATCGCCAGGGCGTGAACCGGCAAGGTCACCGAAAGGGCGGCCCCGGCGAGCAGGGTATGGCGGAAGGTCGCACGCATCGAAATTGTCCCCAAACTGATATCGCGAGCGGGGCTCGTCGAAGACGCCGCGTTTCTTAGCCCCCCGCAAAAGGGCGCCCGGCTGTCTCCCCGCTTCGTCCGATGCCCTATGGCAAGGCTGTTACGGGGGTGCGGCGGTTCCGTGGCGTGGCGCGGTCTGAATCTTAAATTCGAGTTAATGTGTGGGCGGGTCAGGCCGCCTCCAGCGAGACGACACAGCCGGGCTTTCCATCGCCGATGTGCAGCTCCAGCCGGTGCACCTGCGCGATCGCGGACACCAGCGCGAGGCCGAGGCCGTTGCCCGGAAGGCTGCGGCTCGACTCGACGCGGTGGAAGCGGCGCAGGACCTTCGCGCGTTCGTCGGCGGGAATGCCCGGTCCGGTGTCGGCGATGCTCAGGACCGGCCCGGCCGCAAGATCGACGACGATTTCACCGCCGCTCGGGGTGTATTTGATCGCATTGTCGATCAGGTTGCCGACCGCTTCGAACAACAGGTCGGGATCGCCCTCGAACGCAAGATGCGCGGGGACGATGCGGCGGATCGTAATGCCACGCTCGTGCGCGGCGACTTCATGGAAATCGGTCGCATCGCCGACGATCTCGGCCAGGTCGATCGCGCGAAAGGCCTGGCGCCGCGCGGCTTCGTTCAGTTCCGAGATCCGCAGCAACGCGTTGAACATGGCGATCATCCCGCTCACATCCTCGACCGCGTCGCTGATCACCGCGGCCATCGCTGCGCAATCCGCGCGACCGTGATCGACCTGCCGTAGATTGGCGAGCAGGCGCGTCAACGGGGTGCGCATGTCGTGCGCGATATTGTCGCCCGCTGCCTTCACTTCGAGCATCAGTCGCTCCAGCTCCGCCAGCATCCGGTTGACTCCGCCGGCCAGCTCATCGATTTCGTCCCGCCGTGGGGACAGTGCCAGCCGTGCGTCGAGCTGCCCCGCCATGATCTGGTGGAGGCTTTCGGTCAGGCGACGAACCCGGCGCTCCTGCAAAAACGCCAGCCATACCGCGCAGGACAGGCACAGCAGCAGCAGCGCCAGCCCGCCCCACACGATGGCGAATACGAGATCGGCGGCAAAGGCGCGCGATTCCTGCAGATCCTGCCCGACGAGGAAGTGATCGCCGTTCGAAAGCCGCCGCATCATCGCGCGCAGCGTAACCGCGCCGCGCGCGGTGTGTGCCTGGAGGTCGAAGGGCGTGTCCTCGACCTTGCCCGGCGGCATGGTTGCGGGCGACCCGGCGAGACGCCGCCCGGCCGGATCGAACAGGCCGAACGGGCGCAGGTGGTGGATGTCGGACTGGTTATGATGGTCCACGCGGGCAATCGCATCGGCGCGGGTCGCGGCCGGGGTCATGCGAATGGTCTCGCGGGCGAGCCACTCGTCGGTTTGCGCGTTGAAATGGGCCAGCGCGCGCGCGTTGACGAAAGCGAACAGGCCGATCGCCGCCGCACCGAACAGCAGCAGAAAGATCAGCGCGAAGCGGGCGCTCGAGCTGCGCCGCCAGCGCTTAATCGCAGCGAAGGACATAGCCGGTTCCTCGAACGGTTTCGATCAGCGGCGGCATGTCGGGGCGCTCGATCTTGCGGCGCAGCCTTGTGACATGCACGTCGATGACGTTGGTGCGCTGGTCATAGCGATAGCCCCAGACGCTCTCGAAGATCATCGCGCGCGTGACGGGTCGTCCGTGGTGCCGGACGAGATATTCGAGCAGCTGCAATTCGCGCGGCTGGAGATCGATATGGGTCGAGTCGACCCAGGCTTCGCGCGACAGCAGGTCGATCCGCACGCGGCCATGTTCGAGGCTCACCGACGCGGTTTCCGCGACCCGGCGTCGGATCAGCGCGAGTACGCGCGCCGCGAGCTCGACCGGCTCGAACGGCTTGGCGAGATAGTCGTCGCCACCTGCGCGCAAGCCGCGGACGCGTTCCTCGACCGCGGACAGGGCGCTGAGGATCAGCACCGGGGTCAGGATCCGCGCCTGGCGCATCAGGTCAAGCGCGCCGATCCCGTCGATCGGCCCGGGCAGCATGCGATCCAGCACCACCGCGTCGAAAGCGCTTCCCTTGACCTGCAATACGGCGTCGGTCGCATTGTCGACCACGACGACGAACAATCCCTCCGCGACCAGGATCAGCCGGATCACTTCGGCGGATTTGGGATCGTCCTCTACCACCAACACGCGCGCCATCGGGCCTTACCTTCACCATGCCGGGTCCTGCCTCCGCCCGGAATGTGAAGTTCGTATGACACGAGACCGCGAGAAGACGTCCCGCGACGATCCTTTCGACCGGACCGTCAGCCTGCCGGCACCGCGGTCAGGCCGGATCGACACCGTGGCGGTGCGCCTCGGCACCCTGCGGCTCCGCTGCGATCCCGCCGCGCGATGCCGTGTCTTGCTCGGCACGGGCAGGACCCCGAGCCGAGGCGGGGAGGGCGAACTGCAGCGTCGCGACCGTCGTCCCGGAAATGCGCGCATAGGCGATCGAACCGTCGATCTGGCTCGCTAGCATGGACAGCAGGCTTCTTCCCCGGCGCTGCGCATTGGTGGGGCCGCTGCTGAACCCGGCACCGTTGTCGGTGACGATCATTTCGACGCAATCGGTCCTGAAGGCGTGCTTGTGCAGATAAAGCAGGACTTCGCCGCCATTGCCGTCGGGGAAGGCATGTTTGCGAACGTTCGTCAGCATCTCGTTGGCGATCAGGCCGAGCATGCTCAGCGTCCGGATCGGCAGGCGAAGCGCGTCGTCAATGTCGACGCGCAGCGAGATTGACCCTTCGCTGAGGGTGGACAGCTGAAGGTCGTCGCACAGGTCGAACAGGAATTGCCGGGCTGCCACGGCATCTTCGGAATCCAGATCGCGAAGGTCGAGCCGCTGATACACCCGGCCGAGCACGATCAGCCGGCCGCTCAGGTCGGCCAGCGCATCGCGCGCCTCCGGACTGGTCGCCTCGCGCGCCTTGATCGATGCCATCGACACCATGATCGACAGATCGTTCGACAAGCGGTGCGACAGTTCCGAATGCGCGACCCCACGCCATTCCGCGATTTGCCGGCTGGTCGCGACCTCGGCCGCCTGCAGCGCCGAAAGGGTGTCGCGGCGTCCGACGTACCACGCCATCATCACCCCCGTGGCGATGACGGCGATGAGGCCCATCGCGTGGTCCGGATCACTGACCGCAAACCCTTCGCCGGGCAGGATGAAGGCCAGTTCCAGGGCGCCCGCGGCAACCGCGATCGAGGTTGGGAACCGGCCACCCAGGAACGCGATGATCGCGAATGCCAGGCAGACCATGCCGAAGGTGGGGGCCGCGTTGTTCGGCGCGGCAAGCGTGCAGCACGTGACCACCACGGTCACGAAGAGGATCGCCAGGATCGTACCGACGAACAGACGTAGGAAGCGGGACGCCATCGGGGCCCTCCGTGGGAGCAGCGACGAAAGTGTCGCTTCGGGAAACACGGCTGCGGCCGTGGCGCTTCTGTTGGGGGCGGATCGCTTACACCCGCCTTACAGCGGCAGCGGTCGACGCGGATTGCGCGCGATATGGTACGGACATCGCCTGGGACGGGTCCTCCAAGCGCTGGCCCGACTGATCGGCCTGGCGAACGGCGCGATCCGCCAGCAGGCGGAAGACGTCGCAATAGGCGGGCGCGCCGGCTTCGATCGTGAAGCGCAAGGCCTGCCGCTGCATTGCCGCGCGCGACGCCGGGCCGCCCGCGCCCGACCGCATCGCGTCGGCCAGCGCCCGGCGGTCGCGACGCGGCACGAGCCGCCCAAAACGTCCCGCGCCGAGCAATTCCGGCATGGCGACGCTACACCGGGTCGCGACGATCGGCAGCCCGGCGGCCAGCGCCTCGATGACGACTGCGGGGACCCCCTCGTAATCGGAGCTGAGCACGAACAGGTCGGACTGCGCCAACCATGCGCTCGGATCGCCATGCCCGGGCATCAGGACTTGGTCGCGCACACCGCGTTCGGCGGCGGTTTGCAGAATGCGGTCCCGCGATGGCCCTTCGCCCAGGATCACGAGTTCATCGCTGGCGCACGCCACGTCCGCAAAAGCATGGACCAGCAACGCGAAATTCTTCTGCGGGACGAGGCGGCCGACCGCGAGGAAGCGGCGACCCGATGCCATCGCCGGTACCGACCGCAGACGCGCCATCCGGCGAACCTGCGCTTGCGAGACCGCAGGGTCGTGGACGATCGACACGCGATCGTCGGTCACCCCGAACGCCGCGGTCAACTCCGGTCGGTTGGCTTCGGCCATGCCGACGAACTGGTCCACGAAGCGCCCCTGGATCCGCAACCACTGGCGGTAGGCCGCCCGCAGCACCGGCGCCATGTCGGCGCGTTCGAGGTCGTTGCTGACCTTGAGGACGATCGGCGGGCAGGCGCTTCCCAGCAGGAGCTTGAGCGCGACGGCGATCCCGGCGTAGGTGTTGCCGGCGACGAAGATCACGTCGGGACGAAATTGCCGCACGGTCATGGGCAGCCTCGCGAGCAGCCGGAGCGATGGGCGCCACCGTCGTGGTTTCTCCGCGGTCGTGCAGAACGCGTACGACAGCGATGGGGCGGTGTCGCGCATCGCACCGCGGTCCTCACCCATCAGGACGTGCACGACGGCGCCTCCGTCGTGCCACGCCTCGGCCAGACGGATCGCGACCTTCTCGACCCCGCCCGGGTCGAAGCTCTTGAGAAACGTCAGGATGCGGAGCGGTCTCGCCGACGGGTCGGTGGCGGGTGTTGCGGATGCTGTCACGGGGCGGCCGCCGCATCGGGCAGGGCGTAGACGGCAACCCGCGCCGCGCCGATCGGCGCCAGCGCCGTCCGACGATACCCCCCGCGCCTGAGCAGGCCGGCGACCAGCGCATGGATGTCGGCGCGTTCGCCGCGGTAGGAACCGAACACGACGACGGCCGGCCGCCGCGCGAAGATACCGCGCACGGCACTGGCCTGATCGACCCCGATCGCACCCGCCTCGCGCCCGCGCGAAAGGTGGTCGGGGAAGAGGTAGGGCGTCAAAGTACAACGGCCGGTCGCGGCATAGAGCATGGGCTGCGGCGTATAGACGTACAGGCAGCCCGGCCCCGTGCCGATCGCGGCGGTCAACGCGTGGAACTCGGCCGGCGTACCGCGCACCCGGCGGTTCAGTACCGTGACGCCTTGCGCCACGAGCGCGCTGCCAAGCAGCAGGGGGACGACGACCTTCCGGCCGCGGCGCGTATCGCCGAGGAATCCGGCAGCACAGCACGCCGCGGGGACCATCGCGGGCAGGGCATAATGGTCGAACCAGGTCCCGAACAGGACGAGGCCCGCCAACGCCGCCGCCAGCCACCCGCCGAGCAGCATCCGCCACTGACGTGCCACGGGCGTCGCCGCGCCGGTGCGCAAGCCGGCGATGCCCATCGCGACCAGCGGCGCGAGCAACGCCGTCACGGTCAGGAAGTTTCCGACCGTTTCCCACAAGGGGCTGGACCCGCGACGGAAGATCGACGTGAAATTGGCGAAGACGAACGCCTGCTCCGCCCCGACGTGCCAATAATACGCAGCGACCGAGGCGGTCGGCAGCAGTGCAACGCCGACGAGTGCGACGCCGTACAGCGCGGTCGTGCGAAGCGAGCCGCTCCGCCGCCATTCGCGCACGATCAGCCAGCAGCCGATGAAAACGCCCTCGAATACGCAGGAATATTTGACCTGCAACGCGAGCCCGATCAGCGCCATCGCAATTCCGCCGGCCCGGTATCGGTCGCGCACGCGCAAACCGCCATTCCCGTCCGGGCCGCTCACCGAAACGGCCAGCGCGACGAACAGATTATAGAAGACCGGTGCCTGCCCACCCTGGCCGTCCGCGAAGTTCAGCCACAGCAGGTAGAGGGCGCCCGCCGCGAAACTGCCCTGCCGCCAGCCTGCACGCTGCGCCAGCCTGGCGATGACGCTGGCCGTCGCGGTTGCCGCCGCGAGGGCCATCGCCTGATACACGTACAGCCCGGCCACCGGTCCGGCCCAGGCGGCCGGAAGATACAGCAGGAACAGCCCGATCGGCTTGCGATCCCACACGCCGACATAGGGGAGCGCGCCACCGAGCATCGCGCGCGCCACCGTGAAGTAAAACTCTTCGTCGACATGCAGGATCGGGTTGCCGAACGTCGGCAATCGGGCGAACAGCGCCACCAGCAGCAGCGGGAGCACGTAGGAAGACCGAAGGGCATCGACCAGCGCGCGGCCGACTCCGGGTAGCGCCGATTGCTTATGCCTCTCCTGCTTCTCCGCCATTGCAGCAGCGTTCCGTGTCCCGGGGTTTGGCACAGGATGCTGCAGGACCGGAGGCTTTGCTAGGACGGTGATGGCGGCTGCTCGGCAAGGGGGGCCGCGGCGCGGCGCGGGAATGGTCCGATGGCAATGCGCGGGCAGGCTTACGCGGACCTTACAACGGATCGCCGCACCTCGCGGCGGGACGGTCCGGTTGCCGCATGCGCGCTGAGCGATGCAAATCGGTCATCGCTCGCGCAACGATCACGCTATGGGGACGCAAGACCCAGGCCTGTTTCTGAGTCGCGACCGTCCGGAGACCGTGCTCACATGCCTCGGATCATTCTTACAACGGTTGGCACGTTGGGCGATCTGCATCCCTTCATCGCGATCGCTTTGGCGTTGCAGAAGCGCGGGTGTACGCCCGTGCTGGCCGTGGCGGAGGATCAGGTGGCCAAGTGTCGCGGTGCCGGCCTGGAAACCGTGGCGATCCTGCCGGGGTTCGCGCAAACGCGCCAGCGCATGGGGTTGAGCCACGAGGAGGCGGTGCGCCGCATCATGAGCAACCAGCGCGTCATGCTGGAGCAGGTGCTGCTGCCGGACCTCGCCGCCTGTACCGCTGCGCTTGATGCGGCCGTCACCGATGCAGTCGCGATCGTCGCGTCGATCTTCGTCATCGCCGCGCCGATCGTCGCCGAAAAACGTGGCATTGCGCTGGTCTCGGTCATCCTGCAGCCGATGGCGATGCTGTCACCCTATGACGCGCCGCGCACGCCGGATTTCTGGATGATGCTGCCGGCACCGGTCGGTCGCATCGGCGCTGCGTGGAACCGGCGGGTCTATGCCACGATGCGCCGTTTGCTCGACCGGGTCTATGGGCGGCGGATCGACCGGGTGCGGCTCGCGCACGGCCTGCAACCGGCCGGGGCCGCCAATCTGCTCGATCCGCCAGAGGATGCGGTGCTGCGGCTGGGTTGTTATTCGACCCGTCTCGGGGCGATGCCGCCCGATGCGCCTGCGACCACACGGATCGTCGGCTTTCCCATGTTCGACAGTGACAGCGGCCAGGCGGAAACCCTCGATCCCGCGCTGGAGGCCTTTCTCGCAGCGGGGCCGCCGCCCTTGGTGTTTACGCTCGGGACCTTCGCGGTCGGCGGCGCGGGGAGCTTCTATGCCAGGGCCGCCGATGTTGCGCGCGGCACCGGCATGCGCGCGATCCTGCTTGTCGGCGGGACGGGGCCGCACAGCGTCGAAGGCGACATTCTCACATGCGCTTATGCGCCGCATTCCCTGCTGTTTCCGCGCACGGCGGCGATCGTCCACCATGGCGGCGTCGGAACGACGGGGCAGGCGCTCAAGGCGGGCAAGCCGCAGCTCATCGTCCCGCATATGGGCGATCAGAACGACCATGCCTATCGGATCGTGCGGATGGGCGCAGGGCTGCGGGTGGCGCGGCGTCGCTTTACGGTTGCGCGTGCCACCCGTCGCATCGGCGCGCTGCTGAACGACCCCGCCTATCGTTCGACCGCCGAGCGGGTCGCCCGGTCGATGGTCGGCGAGGATGGGGCGCATGCGGCGGCCGACGCGATCGTCCAGGCGCTCGGCCTGCCAACAACGCTGTGCCCCGACGCACGCTGACCGCATCGGGCGTTTGCGCTTTCGCCGACCGCCTTTGCCGGCGGTTGCCTATGCCGTCCACCCGCCGGCGGTCGCGACGTACAGCCGCGCAACGTTGAGAAACTGCCGGGTACGCGCAACCACCAGGTTGTTGCTCGAGCGTTGGTACAGTCGCTCGGTCTCGAGCACCTGAAGAATGCCCGAATTGCCAACCTGGAAACTGCGCCGCGACAGCTTGCGGGAGCGATCGGCCACCGCGACCGATTCATTCTGGTTGGCGACCGAGCGTGCATCGCTCTGGATCGCCGACAACAGGTCGGCGACCTGCTGGAAGGCGTCGAGCACCGTCTGCTGATAGGTGGCATCGCTCGCCCGCGCACGATTGATCGCGGCGGCGCGCTGCGCCTTCAGCGTGCCGCCATGGAAGATCGGCGCGGTCAGCCCGGCGAAGATGTCATAGCCGCGAAACGCATTCTTCACGAGATCGGCGAACCCCGGCGCACCTTGCGTCAGGGTCGCGCCGAGCGTGATGTCGGGATAGAGCCGCGCGGTCGCGATACCGACTCCCGCCGCCGCGGCGTGGAGATCCGCTTCCGCCTGCAGGATGTCGGGACGCTGATGGACCAGCGCGGAGGGCAGGGCGACCGGTATCGCCGTCGGCAACGTCAGGCGTGCCAGATCGAACTCGGTCGCGCCAAGCTCTGACGGAGCGACGCCGACGAGCGTGGCAAGCAGATGTCGCGCCTCGGCCAGCTGTTGTTCCAATTGCGGAATGTCCCCGCGGTCGGCAGCATATTGGCTTTGCGCGTTGAGCACTTCGACCAGCGTGCCTTCCCCGCCAGCGCGGCGCTTCTGCGTCAGATCGACATTGCGGAGGTCATCGGCGAGCAACGCGTTGGCGGTGGCGATCTGGGCGCGGATCGCGGCGACCGTCAGCACTTGATTGACGACCTGCCCGGCGATCGCGAGATGCGCCGCCTCCGTCTGGCGCTGCTGCGCCTCCACCTGGGCCGCGCTCTGCTCGACCTGGCGGCGCAGGCCACCGAACAGGTCGAGATCGTAGCTGATCCCCCCGCCGACGGAATACAGATGGAATTCGGGATTGCCCCCGGGCGCGAGCGGGTTGTTGCCCGAAAAACCGAAGCCGGCGAGGTTGACCTGTTGCTGGTCGACGCGGGCGTTCGCATCGATCTGCGGCAGGCGTTTCCCGGCGACCGCGCGCAGTTCGTCGCGGCCCGCGGCGAGGGTCGCATTGCTGGCGGCAAGGGAGCGGTTGTTCGCCATCGCGCGCTCGACCAGCGCGTCCAGCTCGGGTGAACCGAAGGCGGTCCACCAGCGACGCACAGGACCAGCCCCCAGCGCGATGTCCGGCGCGCCCTTGACGGCCGACGTTTCCCGGTCCGGCAGATAGTGTGTCGCGCCCGGTGCTTGCGGGCGCACGAAATCCGGGCCGACGGTGCAGCCGGCCAGCGCGGTCGCGGCCAGGAGAATGAGGGGCAAGCGCATCGGGATCAGTCCATGTGGATAGTCGGTCCGGCCGCCGCCCCTTTGCGCGGTCCGCGCATGAGGAGCAGCAACGGGATCACGGCAAGGGTAAGGACGAAGAGCATCCAGAACGCATCGATATAGGAGACCATCGATGCCTGGCGGGTGATCTGCGCGTTCATCGCCGCGACCGCGCTCGGCAGGTCGAAGTCGAAGCCTCCGGGCAGCGCGGGATTGTCGGGCCTTATGCCTTCGGTCAGCCGGGCATGGACTGTGGCCGAATTGCGGATCGTCATCGCCTGCAACACCGAAATGCCGACCGCAGAGCCGATGTTGCGCGTAAGCGTGAACATCGCCGCGCCCTCGTTGCGATATTTCGAATCGAGCGTGGCAAAGGCGATCGTCGTCAGCGGCACGAACACCAGTCCGGTTCCCAGGCCCTGGATGAAGCCCGATACGATCACGAGCCGTTCGCTCATCCCGAGCGAAAAACCCGACATGATATAGAGCGAATAAGCGGCAAGACCGAACCCGATGAAGATCAGCAGCCGGGCATCGACGCGCTTGATCACGCGGCCGACGATGATCATCGAAATGAGCGTGCCGATCCCGCGCGGCGCGGTGACGAGGCCGGTCAGCACCACCGGATAGCCCATCAGCGTCTCCAGCATCGTCGGCAACAAGGCGAGCACGCCGAACAGCACCGTGCCGAGGAAGAAGCCGAAGATCGACCCGGTCAGGAAATTGCGATCCTTGAACATGCCGATGTCGATGAACGGCTTGCGAGCGGTCAATGTCTGCACGACGAACAGATAGCCGAAGAACAGCGCCATCGCACCTTCGATGCAGATTTCGAGTGAGTTGAACCAGTCCTTGGTCTGGCCGCGATCGAGCATCAACTGAAACGAACCCAGCGCCAGCGCCAGCATCGCGAAGCCGAAGATGTCGAGCCTGGGCTTGGCCGAATCCTTGGTCTCGGTGAGAAATCCGGACAGGCCGACGAACGCGAGGATGCCGATCGGCAGGTTGATGTAGAACACCCAGCGCCACGACAGATTGTCGGTCAGCCAACCGCCGAGCGCGGGGCCGATGATCGGCCCGAGAATCGCACCCATTCCCCAGACCGCCATCGCCGGCCCGTGCCGTTCGGGGGGATTGATGTCGAGCAGGATCGCCTGGCTCATCGGCACCAGCGCGGCGCCGAACACGCCTTGCAGCAGGCGAAACCCGACCAGTTCGCCGAGGCTGTTGGCAAGCCCGCACAGCCCCGAGACGACCGTGAACCCGACGATCGACCACAGCATCAGCCGCTTGCGCCCGAACCGTCCGGCAAGCCAGCCGGTCAGCGGCGTCATGATCGCAGCGGCGACGATGTACGAGGTTAGGACCCAGGTGATTTCCTCGCTCGATGCCGAAACGCTTCCCTGGATGTGCGGGAGCGCGACGTTCGCGATCGTGCTGTCGAGCGAGTTCATCACGGTCGCCGCCATCACCGCCGCAGTGATGATGTTGCGCGTCGCGGGGTCGGGGTAGGACGTGGTCATCGCGCCTGCGTCGCGCCACCGAACAGATGGCGCTGATAGCCGGTGTCGACCGTCACCTCGACGCTCAGGCCCGCATGCAGCGGTAGGTCGCGAGGCAGACAGTCGATGCTGAATTCGATCGGCAGGCGCTGCACGACCTTAACCCAATTGCCGGTGGCGTTTTCGGGCGGTAGCAGCGCGAAGCTGTTGCCCGTGCCGGGACTGAAGCTTGCGACGTGCCCGGTAAGGTTGAGGTCCGGGAACGCATCGACCTTGAACGTCGCGCGCTGGCCGATACGCATGTGGTTGAGCTGGTCTTCCTTGAAGTTGCCCTCGACCCACAGCCGTGTGCTGGCAAGTGTGAACACAGGTTTAGCGGCGCTGACGTAGCTGCCGACCTGCAACTGATCGACCTTGGTGACGATACCGTCCTGTGCGGCGCGCACGGTGGTATAGCCAAGGTTGAGCTTGGCGCGCTCCAGTGCAGCCTGTGCGCGGCGGACGGCGGGTTGACGGTCGGTCGGCGCGGCGACGCTGCCGGTCAGCGTTGCCGCGACGCCGGCGTTTTGCTGGACCGATGTCTGGATCTGCTGGCGCGCGGTCTGCGCCGCGAGCACGGCCTGATCATACTGGTTCTGCGACGAAATGCCTTCGCCCAGCAACGTCTTCTGGCGCGCGGCCTCGCGCACGGCATAGGCCAGCTTGTCGCGCCCCGACTGGAGCGAGGCTTCGCCCTCGCGGTAATTGGCGCGCAGCGACGCGACCTGTGCCTGCGCCGTCGCCAGTTCCGCGGCAGCCTCGTCGACCGCCGCCTGATAGGGTGCGGGATCGATCTTGAAGAGGATGTCGCCGGCCCGGACGCGCTGGTTGTTGCGCACCCCGACAGCGATCACCGGGCCACTGACATTGGCGCTGACCGAGACGAGGCCCGACTGCAGATACCCGTTGTCGGTGGCCTGGTACCGCCCGCCGCTCAGGTAGAAGAACAGCCCCAGGACGACCGCGACGATCGGCGCCAGCAGCAACAGCGGCGTGCGCAGGTTGCGGCGACGAACCGGCTGTGGGTCGACCGCCTGCACCAGGGGCGCGGGCTGTTCGATCGGGGCCGAGTTTTCGACGCTCGGATAATCGGTCGCGCGACCGGGGGTATCTTCCAAGCTCATAATTCCTTGCTCATCGACGGCAACGGGGGAAGGCAACGCGGGAAGGCAGCAGGTCGGCAGACCGTTCGAGTCGAGCGGATCATGGTCGACCGTCCCCGCCAGCTCTTGCGACCGAAGGATATCGCTTGCAAGCGAATAATACGCAACCTCATGATTCGCTTGCGCAGAAACTACCTTTGCGGGATACGCGTGTCGGGGCGGGGGCCGGGCAGGGATGTAACAGGGGTAAGACGCGCGTTATGACAATCATGGATGATCGCGGCACCACGCCGCCAGCGAACCGCAGCTTCGCGACCCAGATGGCGTTGATCACCAAGCTGCTGCGAAAGCGGTTCGACCAGCGCGCGCGCAGCATGACGCTGTCGGACGGAAAGCCGCTGACCCGCGCGCAATGGCGCGTACTCGCGGCGGTGCATTTGCGCGAAGGCGCGACGCAGCGGGAAATTGCTGAACTGCTCGATATCGGAACGGTCGCGACGGGGCAGACGATCGACCGGCTCGAAGGGTCGCAATGGGTCGAGCGCAGGCCGGATCAGTCCGATCGCCGGGTGAAGCGGCTCTATCTGAAACCGCAGGCGATGCCGGTGCTCGAGCGACTGGGCTTGCTGGGCGATCGCGAGGATCAGTCGGCGATGGTCGGTATCTCGAGCGAGGACATGGCGCGGCTGGGCGCGCTGCTCGAAACGATCATCGAAAACCTGCTTTCGGCGGAAGATGACGGTCCCGCGGATTGATCAGGCCAGCGGTCGGGCCGCCGGTGACCGAGCATCTGATCGTCGCGCGCTGATCCTAGGATCCATCCCGCGCTAGCCACCGGGACCGTCGTTGATGAACGACCAGACGGTGGAGATCGCGACAGAGCCTTCTCCAACCGACGCGGCGACCCGTTTCACCGAGTTGGCACGGACATCGCCGACCGCGAAGACGCCGGGACAGGAGGTCGCAAAGGGCGAGTTGGCGCCGGCCGCAGCGCCCGTCACGACGAAGCCCTTCGGATCCAGCTGGACGAGGCCCGCCAGCCAATCGGTATTGGGGGCAGCGCCGACCATCACGAACAGTGCGCGGGTCGGCACGGTCCGGGTCGCGCCCGTCGTAGTGTCGCGCAGCGTCACGGACTCGAGCTGTTCCGTCCCCGCCAACGCACACACTTCCGTGCCATATTCGATGGTGATTGCGGGATCGGCCTCGAGGCGGCTGGACAGATAGCTCGACATGGATGTCGCAAGTGATGATCCCCGCACCAGCAGCCGCACGCAACTGGCGCTCCGGCTGAGGAACATGGCCGCCTGGCCCGCCGAATTGCCGCCGCCGATGACGATCGCCTCGGTCCCCTTGCAATAGCGCGCCTCGATCTCGGTCGCGGCATAATAGACGCCCGCGCCCTCGAATTCGGTCAGCCGGTCGATCGGCAGGCGACGATATTGCACGCCGGTCGCGACGACGACGGCTTTCGCGCGCACCCGCTGCTGCGTGTCGAACACGGCGCAGAACGTTCCGTCCTCGAGCTGCTCGAGCGATGCCACGCGGCGCGGCATGGCGAAGCGCGTTCCGAATTTCATCGCCTGGACTTCGCCGCGCCACACCAGATCCGCTCCCGATATGCCGGTCGGGAACCCCATGTAATTCTCGATCCGGCTCGATGTGCCCGCCTGTCCGCCGATCGCAACGTCCTCCACGACCAGCGCGCACAATCCCTCGGCCCCGGCATAGACCCCGGCGGAAACACCGGCGGGGCCGCCGCCAACGATGATCACGTCGAAGGCTTCGTTTTCCACCAGATCCCGGTTGAGGCCGAGCAGGCGTGCGACCTTGTCCGGTGTCGGGTCGGTAACGACGATGTCCCGCCCGAAGATCACCGCCGGTTCCGCCGCCGGGATCGAGCAACTGGATGCGGTCGCCTGCGCGGCGGCGCTACCGAGCGGCAGCGAGGTGTAGGGAATCCGGTTGCGGCTCGCGAATTCGGCGATGCGGCGGACGTCGCGGCTTTGCTCCTCGCCGATCAGCTGCAAGCTGCTGTCGCGGTCGTCGAGCTGCCGGCGTCGCCGGGCCGAAAAGACGGTTATGACGATATCGGACATTTCGGGAATGCGCGCCATCAGCGTCAGCATCGTTTCGCGCGGGACCTCGATGACGCGCGTTTCCTGCGCGGCACGCATCTGCAGCGACCATGCGCCGCCGTCGAGGAACGCGATTTCTCCCATGAACTGCGTGGGGCCGAGCGTCGACGACAGATGTCGCTCTCCGGTGAAGGGATTGACCACCTCGATCTCGCCGTCCTCGACATAGGTGAAGCGGTCCATCGGATCGCCCGCACGTGCCAAGACCGCGCCTTTCGGATAGGACACCTCGCGGCCAGCTTCTCGTAGCGCGGCGACGTGAGATGGCGCCAAAGGCGTCCGCTGCATCTGGCGGAGATCGGCACCGATCGTTTCCATAGGCTCTACTCCCCGATATCCTGCGTGAACGCCGACCGTATCAGTTCGGTCCGGTGCGCGCCGGAATCATCATGAAGGCGATCCCGCCGGCTCCGATCGCCATGATCGCCCCGATCAGGCTGCCGAATTGAAAGCCGTGGATCAGGCTGGCGCCGGTTTCCGCGATCACGGCGCCCGCGAGCGCGGTTGCGATCAGGCCGCCGGTTCGCGCGATGGCGCTGTTGAAGCCGGATGCCGTGCCCGTGTGGCGAGCATCGACCGAGGCGAGCACGGCGGTCGTCAGCGGCGCGACGGCGCCCGCCATGCCGAAGGCGATCACCGCAACACCGGGCAAGATCGTCGCCAGGTAGCTGGCGCGCGGGTCCGCCCGCATCAGCAAGGCAAATCCCAGGCCGGTCACGATCGGTCCGATCGTCAGCGGCCAGCGCGGACCGATCCGTTCCGTCAGGCGTCCGGCAAGCCGCGAGGTGACGCCGATCACGATCGAGAACGGCAGCAGCGCCAGGCCAGCCTGAAGCGGCGTATAGCCACCGCCCGTGATCAGCACATATGGCAGCAGCACGAGCAGTCCGCCCAGCGCCCCGTAGAGCAGGAACGTCAGCACGGTCAGCCCGACGAACGCGCGCGAACCGAACAGCGCGAGCGGCATCATCGCGCGTTCGCCCAGCCGATGTTCGAGCAGCAGGAAAGTCAGCAGGAGCGCCACCCCGACGCCCAGTCCGATCCAGATTTCCGCCGTAAGCGCGTGTCGGGCCGACCATGCGGTGAGCGACCAGGTCAGCACGCCCAGGGCCGCCGTCGCCAATGCTGCGCCGATCCAGTCGAGCCTGCTGTCCCCGCGCTCGCTCTCCTCGACGAAGCGCGCGGCGATCACGACTGCGGCGATCGCGACCGGGACGTTCAGATAGAAAATCGCACGCCAGCCAATGCTGCCGATCAGCCATCCGCCCAGCGGTGGGCCGATCGCGCTCGATATCGCGCCGGCCGCCGCCCAGGTCCCGACGGCGCGACCGCGGGCTTCTCCTTCGAACGAGCTTCCCAGGATGCCGAGGCTGTTCGGCATGAGAATGGCTGCGCCAATGCCTTGCAGGACGCGCGCGGCCAACAACAGGCTCAGGTCGCGCGCCATCGCACAACCGACCGAGGCCAGCGCGAACACCACGATGCCCACGATCAGTGCGCGCTTGCGGCCGAACTGGTCTCCAGCCGCACCGCCCAGCAGCAACAACGCCGAGAGGGGCAGGAGATAGGCGTTGATGACCCAGGACAACCCAGCCGCGCCCCCGCTCAAATCGCCGGCGATGGCGGGCAGCGCGACATTGGTCACCGAGCCGTCGATAAAGGCCAGGCTCGATGCCAGCATCGTCGCTGCGATCGTCCAGCCCGGATACGCCGTGGAACCGGCACGGGACGCGACCGCGAGCGACGAATCGCACGATGGGGTACCGACGTTGCTCACCGTAACTCCCTGACGGACCCGAAGACGCCTTGCGGGTGCCGGGTAGCACGGGACGATCGCGAAGACGATCGTCCATGGGCCGCTACGATGCGCTGTCCGTCGGTCGGATGGCCGGTTGCGCCGGCAACCACGCGGTTTCGCGGGTATTGCGCCCTGTCTCGGCGCCTGCATCGCGCGGCGCAGTGGATCGTGGCTTAGGCCAAGGCGCGGCTGGCTGCCCCGCGGGCGATCACCGTTTGGGTTTGAGGAAGCGGATCGTCATCCGGTCGCTCTCGCCGATGGCGGCATATTTCGCGCGATCCTTGTCTTTCAATTGATAGGTGGGAGGCAGGGTCCAGACCCCCTCCGGATAGTCCGCCGTATCCTTCGGATTTGCGTTGATCTCCGACATGGCGGCAACCTGGAACCCCGCCTGCTTGGCAAAGCGGACCACGCTGGACACCTTCATGTAGCCGCTCTTCTCCTCGGCGGTGGCGGGCCGGCCTTCGGGAAGCCGGTGCTCGACGATCCCGAGCGTCCCGCCCGGCTTCAGCATGCGGAACATTTCCGCGAAGGCGGCCTGCGTCCGGTCGACGCCGGCGAAGCGAAGGTTGTGGATGTTGCGGAACGTCAGCACGACATCCGCGCTGCCCGCCGGCACGATCGGTTCCCCGTTCGCTGCCGGGAAAGCGGCGAGCTTGACCTTGCCATACGCCGCAGGATTGCCCGCCTGCAGCTGCTTGATCGCGTCCAGCCCCTTCGTCCATCCGCCGGCCGCATAATAGGTCCCGCGGGCACCGAGATAGGGCGCGAGAATTTCGGTGTACCAGCCGCCACCGGGGATCAGCTCCACGACCGTGTCGGTCGGTTTCACCCCGAAAAACGCGAGCGTCTGCGCAGGATGGCGGTACCGGTCGCGCGCGACGTTCGCCGGGGTGCGCGAAGACGAGGCGACGGCCTTTGCAAGCTCGGGGGCAATCGCGGGCCCCTGGGCGTTCGCAACGGTTGCTACCGCGACCGTGATCGCAACGATACCAAGGGTCGTACCTGTCGGACGCATCGTGTCTTTCCTTGCCTGGGCGCTAACCGCCCGTCTCTAGTGCGACCACGCGGCGGCCGACACAAGCGTGGATTGCGACACGATTGAGCGGCATCGATCCGTACCGTCCGGATGGGATGCCCTTCGTACCGTGCATGATCGCGCCGTCGCATGCAGGAGCGGGTATGCAGCACGGGTTTATGGGCGCTAGGACCGGGTCGCAGCGCTCAATGGGCGAAGGAGGACCGGCGGATGATCTTGCGCAGTGACGAATTTCAGGACGTCGACGTGGCCGGCGGCGGACCGATGCGCATGCATCTCTTTCGGCCCGCAATCGACGGGCGTTTACCGGGCGTCCTGCTCTTTTCGGAGATCTATCAGGTCACCGCCCCGATCCGGCGACTGGCCGCGATGATCGCGGGCAACGGCTATGTCGTGGCCGTACCGGAGGTGTATCACGAATATGAGCCGGCCGGCACCGTGCTGGCATATGATCAGGCCGGAACCGACCGCGGCAATGCCTTGAAGGTACAAAAGCCGGTGGCCGGTTATGATGCCGACGCGCACGCGGGCCTGACGGCGCTGGCGCAGCATCCGGCGTGCAATGGCAAGCTGGCGACGTTCGGCGTCTGTCTGGGCGGTCATCTGGCGTATCGTGCGGCGCTCGATCCCCGCGTGTCGGCGGCGGCGTGCTTTTATCCGACCGACATTCATTCCGGGACGCTCGGGGAAGGGCGGTCGGACGACAGTCTGACGCGGATGGCGGACCTGCAGGCGGAGATGCTGTTCGTATGGGGACGGCAGGATCCGCATGTTCCATTCGCCGGGCGGGAAACGATCCGCGCGCGGCTCGAAGCGCTCGGGATATCCTATGCGTGGCACGAACTGAACGCACAGCATGCGTTTCTGCGGGATGAAGGACCGCGTTATGATCCGGCGCTGTTTCTGCAGGCCATGACGCTCACGCTCGACTTTTACCGCCGCGCCCTGCTGTAGCGACGGCGATGGTGATCATGGGGGCGCCGCCATTGGTCGAAGGCGGGGGTCAAGCCGTCCCGTGTCTTGGTCGAAACGCCACCTGTCCGTTGGCGATTGCGCCGTCGATCGGAACGATGTGGTGATCAGCGTCCGTGGTGAGCTGGTCGAGCGTGTAGGACGGAAGGAAGCTCTTTCGGGAGTAGAGTGCGGCAAGGTCATCTTCGGCAAAGGCTACGCGTCCGAAGTCCGGTGACCCGCCCGCACGCCAGGCGGCTTCCCAGATCCTGGCAAGCGTCTTGGCGCCATCTTGCATGCAAGCGGCGGTTTTGTCTTTGAGTTCGTTCCACAATTCCTCGGTTTGACCGGCACCCATATGATCGTCGAACGCCTCCACGATCGTGAGGGGCGGGAGGCGATCGACGGTTCGTTGCATCAGCGCGACGACCGCTACCGCGATAGCGTGGCCGCTCGGCTTGCCCCCGGGCTCAATCGGCGGGACATCCGCGGCTCCGGCGTTCGGGATCATTTCCAGCAGCGCTGCACCGTGCTTGGCGACCATCGTCGTTTCATAGATGCTGTGAACCTTGGAATGCGTCTTGTCGGTCGGATCGCGGCCATGGTGATATTGCGAGATGTGCAGCGGCTGGCATGCGTCCCCGACATAATGCGCGACGATGCCGGCGGCACAGACGAACTCAAGCGCCCGGTTGTTTTCGGCATAGCCGATCATCGCTTCGGCGATCTGCCACACCCGGAACGGCAGTGCGCCGCGTTTCTTGTCTTCGCCGATCCCGTCGTAATAGGCATTCCACACACCCGGATCGACATTGGCGGGATCTGCGCACAGCTCGAGCAGTGTCCTGCCGTCCTTGCCCGGCTTGTCCATGTCGGCGAAATGATTGCTCTCGTCGCTGGGCCGACCGAACCGCCAAACCAGATCGGCAACGTCGGCAAGCGGGGAGAAGGTGCCGTTTTGATGCGGGGGCAGCGTCTTCAGCACCGCATCGTCGACCCCGATCACGTCTGCATTGGCCTGTATCGATGCCGCCAGCGAAAGTTCCGGCTCGATCAGGCTGGTGGCGTAGCTGCCGATCTTTACGTGGCCCCATTCGCCCCAATATTCGGTGTGGCCGACGTTCCAGTCAGGGATCACTTCCACGTCGAGCGTGCGGCAGATCGTCGACAGGCAGATGCCGAGGGCCAGTTGCGTCGCGGCACGCGACCCGGGGGCCAGCAGGACCTGCCCGCCCCATTCGAGCGCAACGGGCCGCAGTTTGCGCGCGCCGTTCGCGTTGGTCAACGCCGACGCCTCGTCCTCGAACCAGATCGTGCCGGAGTCGCCGGGATAGTTGTTGAGCGCGGTTTCGCCGTCGCGCGGGGCGATCACCAGATCGGTGACATAGTCGGTCCCACCGACGCTTTTATACCGATAGAAGAGGCCGAGGATGCGTCCCTTCATCATCCCGCTCACCGCACCGAACGCGACCAGCGGGCAGTCGATCAGGTCGAGCCGGAACGTGTCGACGTTGAGATCCACCACGTCCCCGATTTCGCCGATCCCATAGACCTGCGCCGTCCAGCCCGCCACGTCATCGAGCCGAATCAGCCCGGCGTCGAGGTTCGACACCGACCGGTGCGCCGTCCAGCCGGGATAGGCTTCCTCGAAGGGGACCTTGCCGAGTTGTCGGGGATCGCTCACGCCGAGGCGGCGCGCCTGGTTCTTGAAGCCGGCGTAAATCACCTGCCCGGGCGATCCCGCGACATGCCGGTTCGTCAAGGCGAACACGCTCTCCCCGTCGGTGACCAGGCAGCCGATCGAGCCGACGTGCGTACGCCCCTGAGCGCTCGACCGGATCGGAAACCCGCCCCCGACCAGATCGCTCTTGAAGTCGGGCGTGGCCGGGCTGGTCTCCGGTCGAACATCGGGATCGACCTGGACCACGCAGGTCGGGACGACCCGGCCGTCGGGCAGATACAGGAACGACGGCACCAGTTCGGTTGCGAGTGCGGGATTTGCCTGGATTTCCTTCGGTGTGAACCAATGGCGCACGAACACCAACACGCACGGCCACGACCAGTCCCTGACGTCGCAATTGTCGAGTGTTCTGGGACCGAGCTCGGCGGGATCGGTGCGATGCCGCGGATCGCTGCTGTTCTCATCGCCCTTGCGGATCAGATATTTGCCGATCGCGGTGGCGTAGACCTGGCTCAGGTGCGCGAGGTGCACATGATAGGCCTCTCGCGCTTCGAGCAAATCCCGAATGGACAACGAGCTGAAGTCGTGACGCCGCGTGTCCAGCATGGTCGCTCCCCCTTGCGAGTCGCTTCAGCGTCTCGCCCGAGAGGATGCGCCGAAGATGTGACACGCAAGGGACAGGTCCATTCAATGCCGCCGGTCGACCAGGCGGCGGATCCAGCCGACGTTTCGGCGGATCAGAACCGGGTCGAAATCCCGGTATAGAGCTGGAGCCCGGGCGTTTCCCGGTTAAGCCCGATATAGGCGGCGGCATCCAGCTGCAGCGTTTTCGTCAACTGGTAGGACGCAGCGACGTCCGCCGAATATTGCTGGCTGTTGTTGCGCGGCTCGAAACTTTCCTTGGTCCAAAGCTCGGCATAGACGGTCGCGTTCTTGCCGACGGGGTGCGACAGGTTGATGAGATTCGCGAGTTCGGCATGGTGCCCGCCGGACACGGCCTGATCGCCGGCAATGTCCAGCTCCGGGCTCGTGGTGAGCGTGAACTTGAAGGGCAGCGGAACGTTGACCGGCACGATGGCCCCGCCTTCCCACGCGCCGTTACCCAGAACCGACCCGGCCGTCGGTGCCTTTACGAACCCCACCAGCGAGACTTGCGTCTTGGACTTGTCGACGGTCAGCTTCTGCTTGGCGCGGACGTAGAGATCACCGATCCCGCGATCGGTCGTCACCGACCCGTCGGGCATGCGCGAACGCACCGTCTCATACGGCGCGATGTTGATCTGGATGTCGGTATGCTTGCCGATGCCGTATTTGACCGTCGGGTTGGTGTACAGCAGGGTATCGGTGCGCACCCCGTCCTGCGTTTCGCGGGTCCAGTTGATCAGGTCCGTTTCGATCTGCACCGCCCCTGCGGGAACGGTGCAGGTCGTGGTCGCCTTCGTCGGCCGATCGGTACAGATCGGCGTCGGATCCGGCGCGACGTTGGGCGGCAACGGCCCGGTGCCCTGGGCCGGGTCGCCCTTGGCCGCCTCCTGTGCGTGCAAGGGAGCGGCCAGCGCCACGAACAACAAGGCGCCGAGGCGCACGGCGGACTTAGACGGAAACGACACGTATCTCATTCCCGATCCATTGCGAGCACTTACGGTCCGGAGCAAGTTGTGATTGGTTGATGTGCATCGGTCCGAACCGTACGGGCTCAGTAATAGTTGGCCGGGTTCGGCGTAGGTGCCTTGCACGCCCGGGTGTGACCGTGACGGCACGCATACACCTGGTTCCGCCAGTCCGCCATCGCGTCGGCATAAGCGCGCCGCTGATGATCGTAATGGACCTCGTCGCGGACTGCCTCGCGATGGTTAGCCCGCAGTGAGCGCGCGTAACTCGCCATGTCGCTCTCATATTGCGCCTGGTTGCGGGCATTGACCGCATCGGCGGCGCTGGGCGCGGCAGCTCGCGCGGCGGCTTCCGCATTGGCCGATTGCGTAGTGCTCTGCGCGAACGCGGCAGACGTACCGAGCGACAGGAGCGCGGCGAAGGGTAGGAGAGCTTTCATCGTAGATCGATCCCGATTGTTGCGGATGCTCAACGGTGCACGGGCGCAGTCGTTCCTCGGGCGCGCTTCCCGGCATGCGCAAAGGGGTGATCCGATACCGCGCTGGTCATCTTGATCGGTTCGAAATAACGGGTAAGCTGCCGGAAAAGGGGAGGAATAACCATGAAGCCAAACTACGTTCCACGGCGCGCCGCGATCGCCTATTCGATCCTGGCGGCGGTCGGCCTGTCGGGGTCGGCCCACGCACAGACGGTCGTCGATGAAGTGCGGTGCGTGTTGCTGAGCAATGCCCTCGCCTCGAAATCGACCGACGCGCACGGTCGGCAGGTCGGTGCGTCGGTGGGATCCTATTTCATGGGACGACTGGATTCGCGCGACCCGGCACAGGTGAAGGCGGCGATTGCCGGGCAAAACCGCAAGATCGTCGCGGCGCAAGCGGCATCTCAGATGAACGCCTGCGCCGCACGCGCCAGCCGCGCCGAAGCGCGATTGCGCGCCCTCGCGAAATGAGCTGATCGCGCGGGCGGACGGGTAGTTCCGTTCGCCCCGCGCGAGCGGGGAGCGTGGCACGTAGCGCGAAAAAGCTCACCGCATCGGCGTCTCGCATATAAAAAAGGCGCTGCCGGTCGTCGGACCGGCAGCGCCTTTTCCTTGTCGACCGTAATCGTTCAGACCGCGTAGCGGACCTTGGGCGCCCGGCGGCGCATCGTCCCGCCGACCAGTCCGAAGCCGACCAGCATCATCCCCCACGTTGCCGGCTCGGGAACCGACGCCGCGAACATGCTGTAGATCTGCGCCGTCGATGTCGTCTTGTACGACAGCGCGTCGACGCTGAGGTTCCACCCCATCGCATCGAACGCCGCCAGGTCGAGACCCGTCACCGCGCCCGTCTGGCTGTAGCAGAAGGTCGGGTCCATGATGCCGTTACCCACGGCGCAACCCGGCGTGTCCTTCCAGTGCGACGCCTGCTGCCCGTCGCCATTATACCGGCCGGTGGAGAAGGTGTTGTTGAACAGCGCGGTCTTGCCGCCATCGACCGAGAAGTACTTCGTTCCCCCGACCGACAGATCGAGCACCGGCTTGGTGCCGAGGACGACGTTCGTCGGGTCGGTGCTGTACCGGAACATGTCGAGCGCGCTGTAGATCGACGTGTCGTTCAGGCTGTAGCCGAGGGTGCCCGCCGACGGACCCTTGCCGAGTGCATAGACGTCGAGGAAATCGACACCCGAGACGAAGCCCAGCGCGTGACCAATCTCGTGGATTGCTACCCCGATGAAATCGAAGGTGTTGTCCGAGATGCCATCGGTCGGGTTGAAGTCGAAGTTGAAGTTGCTGCTGAACGTGACGTTGCCGTCGCGCGTGCCGGCTGCCAGGCCGGTGTCGCCGCCGATCGCCTTGACCACCGACGTGTTCATGTACAGCGTCTGGCTGCTCGCCGTTGCACCGGGATTGTATGCCAGCTTGCTGGCATCGTCGTTGGTTTTGCCGTTGGTGGTCGTCGTGCCGTTGGTGATGAAGCTCGCGCCGCCGTTGTTGAGCGACGGCAGGACGATGTTCTTGTCGATGGTCGAACCGCTCTTGGTCGCGTTGACCTGCGATTCCCACTGCGCAACGCCGTAATCGACGCGCGTGCTGCCGGTCGAGCCGATGATGCCGGTGGCCAAGGGCGCGAAGCCGACACCCAGATTGATCACCGCGTTATTGGTAAACATCGACCCCCAATAGGACGCCGCAATCTTGAACCCCTGTTCTGCCTGAGAGCCCTTTACACCGCCGAGGTCGATCAGGTTGATGGTCGTCGCCGAAGCCGGCACGGACGCGATAAGGAACGCCGCGGCTCCGGAAGCCAGAATATTCTTGAAACGCATAGGTTGCCCCCTTGATTACCCAACGGAGCTGCCACACGACTCAAATCGGTCGGTTAACGCTCCGTTAACGAAAGGAATGTTGCGACCGTGACAGTTTGTCAACCCGTTGTAATGTGAGGGATCGGTCGCGGCGATGGCATGGCGCGCCGGCAGATGTACCGAAGAGAAAGATCGATAAGGGCGATGACTGTGACGACACCGACTGCGCTGCCGGCGATCCTTGAGCACCTGAAGGCGGCGCTGGACCGACGCGATCGTGCCGAAACGACCCATGTCGTGACCCGAATGCTCGACCAGAACATGCGCCTTGGCAGCCACTGGAAAGCAATTTCGCAACTGATGCAGGTGAGCGGGGAACTGACGCTCGCGCTGCGGGCGATCGACGCGTTCATCGCGGCCGCCGGCAACACGCCGATGGCGCGCTATTCCAAGGTCGTTTTGCTGACGCAGGCGCATCGCTTGCAGGAAGCGCACGATCTGTTGGCGCAGCTGCCGCGGGACGTGCCCGATCCGGGCGGTCATGCCTATGTGCTCGGCAACACGGCGATGACCCTGGGGCGCGTCGACGAGGCCCGGGCCCATTTGCTCGAGGCGCTGCGTCATCGGCCGGGTTGGGGGCCGGCCTGGCTGTCGCTCGCTTCGGCGGTCAATCTGGCGGACAGCCCGATCGGGGATCAGCTTCTGGCCGAGGCCGGCGTGGCGGAGCGGCAAGGGGCGGGCGATCTCGCGCGCTATTGCTACGCGCTGGGCAAACTGCATGCCGACCGCGGCGATCACGCCGGCGCCTTTGCCGCCTTCGCGCGCGGTGCTGCACTGCTCAAGGCGGCATCGCCGTACAGTCGCCAGGCCGATGCGGCAAACGCCGCCGCGGCGATGGAAGGCTTCGCGGACGGACGGCTCGATCGGTCCGGCACACCCGTGGCGATCGACACCAGCCGCCCGATCTTCGTGACGGGCCTGCCCCGTTCCGGGACGACCTTGGTGGAACAGATCCTGGCCAGCCACAGCGCGGTGCAGGACGGCGGGGAGCTCAATATCCTGCAGCACGTCGCGGTTGCAGCGGGTGGCAATTCGGGCAGCGCGATCGGGCGATATCTGGCGAACGGCGGCACGCTGGACAGTCTGGGGTCGCTCTACCTTCACCTGTTGTCCGAGCGTTTCGGACCGAGCGGTCGCATCGTCGACAAGACGATCGATGCCAGTCGCTTCGTCGGACTGATCGCGACGGTGCTGCCCGACGCGCCGCTGGTCTGGATGCGGCGGGATCCGCTCGACAATGCCTGGTCGTGCTTTCGCACCTTTTTCATCCACGGCGTCGGCTGGAGCTTCGACCTTGCCGATATCGCGCATCATTTCGCGCTGGAGGACCAGCTCATGCACTTCTGGAAGTCGCTGCTGGGCGACCGGTTGCTGGTCGTACCGTACGGCGCATTGGTCGAGGCGCCGGCCGAATGGACGGCGCGGCTGCTGGAGCATTGCGGACTGGACGAGGAACAGGGCGTCTACGCGCCGCACCTGACCCAGCGACGGGTCGCGACTGCCAGCGCGCTTCAGGTCCGCCGGCCGATCAATCGGGACGGGCTTGGCGTTGCGGAGCCCTATCGGTCCTTCCTGCAGCCGTTCACGGCGGCGTATCCGTTCGCATAATCGGCGGTCGACCGACGCCCGGGGCTGTTGCCGGGTAACGCCCCGCGCTATGCGTCAGGGATGGGGCGGCGGAACACCATTCTGATCATCGGCGGCGGCACCGCAGGGTGGTTGACCGCCGCGTATCTGGCCAAGGCGCTGGGCCCGTCGATCCGGATCACCCTGCTCGAATCCCCGGAGATCGGCATCATCGGTGTCGGGGAAGGCACCTTTCCCACGATCCGCGAAACGCTGCGGTTCCTTGGCATCGACGAGGGCGTGTTCGTGCGCGGGGCTGCCGCAACGTTCAAACAGGGGGTGCGCTTTACCGACTGGCTGGAGCCTGCCGGGGCAGGGCGGCATGCGTCCTACTTCCATCCCTTCGAGCCGCCATTCTGTACCGAGGATACCAGCCTCGTCCCGTATTGGCTGCTGCGCGATGATGCCGCCCGGCCCGCCTTTGCGGAGGCCGTGACGATCCAGAACCGCGTCGCGGAAGCGCGGCGCGGGCCCAAGCAGCCCGGCGAGGGGGACTTCGCGGGGCCGCTCAATTACGCCTATCATTTCGATGCGGTGCGCCTGTCGCAGGTTCTGGCAGATCGCGCCCGCCAGCTTGGCGTCGACCATGGCACGGGGCGGGTGACGGATGTCGTTTTGACCGCCGCGGGACGGATCGATCATGTCGAGACCGAGCATGGCGCGCTGACCGCTGACCTGTTCATCGACTGCACGGGGTTCCGCGCGGAATTGATCGGCCGGGCGCTCGGCTCGCCCTTTCGTTCCGTCGCGCCGTACCTGTTTGCCGACCGGGCCATCAGCTGCAAGGTGCCGTACGAACGCCCGGACGCGCCGATCGAAAGCTACACGATCGCGACAGCGCATGAAGCCGGCTGGATTTGGGACATCGGTCTGGCGAGCGCGCGCGGGGTCGGTTGCGTCTATTCCAGCCGGTACATGGATGACGACCGCGCGAGCGCTATCCTGGCGGCGCATGTCGGCGCAGGCGTCGGCGACCTGGCGCTGCGGAACTTGAGCTTTTCGGCGGGGTACCGCGAGCAGCCCTGGATCGGCAATTGCGTTGCGGTGGGCCTTGCGGGCGGGTTTCTCGAGCCGCTGGAATCGACTGGGGTCGTGATGATCGAGGCGGCGGTGGGGATGATCGCGGAACTGTTTCCGCATCAGGGGCCGATCGATCTTCCCGCGCGGCGGTTCAACGCGCTGATGGCCGCGCGCTACGCCGCAATCGTCAATTTCCTGAAGCTGCATTACTGTCTCAGTCGACGTCCGGAGCCGTTCTGGCGAGACAATGCCGACCCCTCGTCGATACCGCCCGCCTTGCAGGAGTTGCTGGAGCAATGGCAATTTCGGCCGCCCAGCCGTTTCGATTTCCAACTCGACGTCGAGTCGTTCGCCTTCTTCAATTATCAGTACATCCTGTACGGGATGGGTTTCCGTACCGATCTGTCGGGCGGTGAAAACGATTTCCCGGACGTCGCCGCCGCGCAGCGCCTGTTCGAGCGGGTCAAATCCTATGGCGAACGCGCCATCCTCGAACTGCCGTCGCACCGCGCGCTGGTCGAGCAATTTGCCCGATCGGCCTCTTCCGACCGATAGCCTATCCGCGCACGAACAGGTTCTTGAGCCACAGCGGTCCGGCGCGCGTCGCCTGTCGCCAGTCGCTGTCGTCGCCTGCGGGGTCGGCGGTATAGCCCCAGGGATTGACGGTCTTGACGCGACCCGCACGAAAGGCCGCCTCATGCCGCGTTGCCAAGGTGAGCCCGTGTTCGAGCGCGGTCGCCGCGATCAGGCCGTCGCGCATGTCGGCATAGCCAAGCTCGGTTGCGCGGCGCGCTACCTGCGCGTCGACGGGCAGGATGCGCCCGTCGAACGCCGGGAGGACGCGGTCCACGATCCAGCGCCGGATCGCCGCCGCGCCGACTTTGTCAGCGCGCTCGATCTGGGCGGCACCCGCGCCGAGTTCGGCCAGCGTCATCGCCGACAGCAACAGAGTCGTCCGGGCCTGTGCCAATGCCCATTGTGTCAGGGCGGGATCGCCACGGCCCGCCTTTGCGCCCCGCAATTCCCACACCACCGCGGTATCGAGCAGATGCATCAGTCGGATCGCTTCCCGCTTCGACCGCCAAGGGCGCGCCAGTCCGGTTCCACGAGCACCGGATCCTCCATCGCGAGCAGCTCGATGACCGTTTCGGTCTGGCCCGCCAGCTGACGAAACGCCTCGATGCCCATGAGGACGTGCGTCGGTTTTCCGCGGTCGGTGACGAAGACCGGCTCGAGTCGCGCCATCCGTTTTGCCTGGCTGACATCCTGGTTGAACAGGCGGCTACTAAGGATTTTCATCGACTGGTGCGCCGTCAAACGAGTGTTCCGATGTAGGTACGTTACTACAATGTGGCGACCGTGCAACGCTTTCGGCGAGCGCTCCGGAATAATGCCGGGCTGGTCAACAAACGGCTTGCAGGTCCCGCAGGCGATGATCTTCATGCGACGCTCGAGAGCATGCGGTCGGCATGTCGGGGCGGGGGTTGTATGCAAGGCTGGATCGAAAGTTTGGGCAAGACGGTCAGCGGCGTGCTGTCGCCGCACGGACCCGCGGCCGTCGCTACGCCGGCGAGCTACACGGCGGGTGACTTCAGCATCCATTTCTTCCTGCAACTCGCGATCATCCTGCTGGCGTGCCGCTGCGTCGGATGGCTCGGCAAGAAGCTGCTGGGCCAACCCCAGGTCGTCGGCGAGATGATCGCCGGCGTGGTGCTTGGTCCGTCGTTGCTCGGTCTGGCGTTTCCGGACCTGCAGACCATGATCTTCCCGAAGGAAACCAAGAACGTCCTGTATGCCGGCGCGCAGCTCGGCGTCGGGCTCTACATGTTCCTGGTGGGCACCACGCTGCGCCTTGACCATTTTCGGGCCAAGGCGCGAAGCGCATCGATGGTATCGTTCGCGGGGATTGCAGCGCCCTTCGGCGCGGCGGTTTTGATAACGCCCGCGCTTCTGACGGTGCCCGGCCTGTTCGCGCCGCACGTCAGCCAGGCGAATGCCACGCTGTTCCTTGGTGCGTGTATCGCGCTGACCGCCTTTCCGATGCTCGCCCGCATCATCAACGAGCGTGGATTGGCGGACAGCGCGCTCGGCACGCTGTCGCTGACGGCCGGGGCGTTCGACGACGCGTGTTCGTGGTGTGTCCTGGCGATCGTCCTCGCGACGTTCGGCGGCGGGCCCGGCGTGGCGATCCTGGCAATCGGCGGGGGGCTGTTGTGGGCGTTGATAGTGGTGGTCGCAGGTCCGCGCCTGTTCGCACCGCTCGCCCGAATCGTCGAACGCGAGGGCGAGATGAATTATGCCGTCCTTGCCGTGATCCTCGCCGCGTTCTGCCTCTCGGCGTTCCTGATGGACCTGGTCGGCATCCATGCGATCTTCGGCGGATTCATCATTGGCGCCGTGATGCCGCGTGGCCTTTTGACGATCGAGATCAAGCGCAAGGTCGAACCCCTAGCGGTCGTGCTGCTGCTGCCGATGTTCTTCACCTATTCGGGCCTCAACACGCGGATGGACATGGTGAACTCGATCCCGTTGCTGCTGATCGCGCTCGGTATCCTGGTGGTTTCGATCCTCGCCAAGGGCGGCGCCTGCTATCTCGCGGCGCGGCTGTCGGGTGAGGACAACCGCACGGCCCTGGGGATCGGCGCGCTGATGAACTCGCGCGGCCTGATGGAGCTGATCATCATCAACATCGGTTTGCAGAAAGGCATCATCGGTCCGACGTTGTTCGCGATGCTGGTGCTGATGGCAATCGTCACAACAGTGATGGCTACCCCGTTGTTTGAACTGTTTTATGGCCGTAAGGGGCGGCAGAGCGGCGAACTCGTCGCGCTCGACGGGACGCTCGCAAGGGTGGCCTGAACCATCCTCCCGGACGGGCGACCGACAGCAGCGGCGCCCGTTTCTACACCCGTTTTCAGAAAGACGTGACGATGAAGAAGTGGCCGCTTGCCGCGGTGGCGCTGTTGAGCAGCGCCGCTTCCGCACAGGACATCCAGTTGAAGCCGCTGATCGATGCCCGGCTGCGCTTCGAGGACGTCGATCAAGCCGACATTCCGCGCGATGCCGAGGCCCTGACGGCCCGGGTCCGCGCCGGCCTTGCAGCCGAGTCGGGCCCGTTCCAGGCACTGGTCGAGAGCGAGGCGACCCTGGCGATCGTCGAGCGCTACAATAATGGCACAAACGGCCGAACCGGCTTCCCGCTGGTCGCCGATCCGCAGAATATCGAACTCAACCGCGCGCAGCTGCGCTATGCAGCGCACGGGGTCACGGTCACGGCCGGTCGACAGGTCGTGGAACTCGCGGACCAGCGGTTCGTCGGTTCGTCCAGCTTCCGGCAGAATCAGCAGACGTACGATGCCGCGCGGTTCCAATGGGGCGATCCCAAGCGGATCTTTGCGGATGTCACCTATGCGTGGTCGGACCGGTCGATCAACGGAATCAACGGGTCCGGCGCGCGGCCGCAGTCGATCGGCGGGAACAACGTGTTTGCGCTGGCCGGCTTGCACAGCCCGATCGGCACCCTGACCGGGTTCGCCTATCTGGTCGACCAGGACGATGCGGCGGTGCAGGGTTTCCAGCTGGAAAGCCAGACGTACGGTGTCAGGCTCGTCGATACGCGGCAGCTCGGCCATGGCATCGGCATCGCCTATGCCGCCAGCTATGCGCGCCAGAGCGACTGGCACCGTAATCCCAACCATTACGCTGCCAGCTATTGGTTGCTCGAGGGCAGCGGGACGGCCGGTCCTGTGACGGCTACGGTTGGCCAGGAAGTCCTCGGCGCGGACGACGGCCGGGCACTGACCAGCGTGCAGACGCCGCTGGCGAGCCTGTTCAAATTCCAGGGATGGGCCGACAAGTTCACGACGACGCCCGCCAACGGCATCCGCGATCTTTACGCCACCGGCGCGCTGGGCTGGAAGAAGGTGGGGCCGCTCGATGCGATCGGGCTGTCGACGACCTACCACCGCTTCCGCAGCGATCGGCTCGATCAGCATTACGGCGATGAATGGGACGTGCTCGCGAGCATCAAGCGCGGCCACACCGCACTGTCGGCGCGCTATGCGCGCTACCGCGCCGAGGCGTTTGCGACCGATACGGACAAGATGTGGCTGGAGGCGGACTGGGTCCTGTAACTAGCCGCGCTTCCGGTCGGCGTCCGGCCAGCCGCTTCGCCAGCGGGGCGGGCGGCTGGCCCAACGCAATGTCGATCATGTCCAGCGGTGCGCCACGGCGGAGCCGTGCCCTCGATCGTCTGGGCGTAAACGGATGCGTACCGCGCACCCTGCAACGCAGCCAGCGCACTGGTTGTGGCGAGCGTTATCGGGATGTCTCGCTCTTGGAGCTCTGTCCCCACCGGGCCGGCCAGTCCGACGGATAGCGGGCAATTGACCGCCATCCGTCTTCGCTGGTGCGGTCAGGCGAAGCGGACGGCCATGGTACGACGGCGGTAGCGCAGACCCGCGCCGACCATGCCGAAACCGGCCAGCAGCATCATCCAGGTCGCCGTCTCCGGCACCGCCGCAACCGGCGCGGCGGTCGTCGTGAAGCGGAAATTGGCGTCGCACACGCCCGTGTTGCACGACGTATCGTTGGTATTCTTCTGGATCAGGCTGCCGCCTGCATAGGCATCGAGGTTGCTCGTTTGCGCCAGCGCAGGACCGAACATCAGGGCGAGGTTCGCCGAGGTCGTGGTCAGCAGCGCGGTATAGGTCTGTCCCGCCGTCAGCGCGACGCTGCCGTTGAAGACGTCGTAGAACATCGTCCCCGTGCGGAACTGGAGGCCAGCGAGGTTTGCCGTGCTGCTGGTCAGCGCGGTGCCGCCGAGGCCGTTCCCCGCAAGGAGGGAAAAGGTCACGTTCGCGGTGGTTTGCGAAGCGCTTGTTGTAGCGAACTGGAAGCCGAAATTGGTCAGCAGCGAATCGGTCGCGACGAACGTCTGGGCAACGGGGCCGCCGCCTAGGACAGTGACGCCACGATTGCCCGAAACGATGCTCACCGTCGTGGTAGCAGAGGCGGCAGTGGCGCCGAACGCAAGGACGCAGGCCGACAGAACAACAGACACACACTTCATGACATACACCCCTGTAACACTACACATAACGACGCGATTGCGGCGCCATTATCGGCGCATTGTTGCAATCCTGCGACATTGACCAAGCAGCAGTGTCGATGCCGGATCGCTTTAGCGCCCTGAACCTTGTCGAGAGACGCACCATAAACCCAGGCAATAAGGGGAATTTGCCGGTGCGAGGCGGCCGCAGCCGACGCGGCGCGACAGCTAGCGGTTAAAATTTCCTTTATGAAGCAATTTTCACAGTGCTGTCACATGGCACGGGTAGCGGCCGCTGCGCAGCGAGTGATCGCCGCTCGAAACGCCGAATGGTTTGGCCGGATCGGGCGGGGATGGTGGCTAGGGGAGTAAGGCGTTGACGACAACCTATTGGAACCTGGGCGGCGGCGATCTGTACCAGGATTGGTCGAACATCGGCCTGATCACGACCAATGACGATTGGTCGGGGGTGCCGTCGATCATGGGGTATCGCGGCGACGGGCTCACGTCTGGTACGGGCATCGATCCGCGCACGCTGACCGGGACCAGCCCCGTCATTGACGTCAACGCCAACCAGACAAATCCCAACACCTTTACCACCGGTGGCGTAACCGAATTCCAGATCGCCAACCCGACGATCGCGCTTTCGGGATCGGGGACGGCGGCGGCGCCCTATCTCGCGATGTACCTCGACGCGACCGGTCGCCAGGGCGTGACGCTGTCGTTCACGCTGCGCGATCTCGAAAATGGGCCGGACAACGCGGTGCAGCAGGTTGCGGTGCAATATCGGCTCGGCGATACCGGCGCGTGGGTCAACGTCCCCGGCGGCTATGTCGCCGATGCCACGTCGGGTCCAAACGCCTTTGGCGCCGATATCCCGGTTTCGGTCACCTTGCCGAGCGATGCGAACAATGCAGCGACGCTGCAGGTCCGGGTGATGACGACCAATGCGATCGGCAACGACGAATGGGTCGGGATCGACGACATCAAGGTCACGAGCAGCGCCGGCACGGGCAACGTGCCGGGCGTTCTCAGCATCGGCGACGCCAGCACGATCGAAGGCGATGCCGGCAGCCATATGATCGACTTTACAGTGTCGCGGATCGGCGGTGCGAATGGCGCGGTCGATGCGACCTATTCGGTCCTGCTGCCCGGCGGGAACGGCGGCGCGAGCGCCAGCGATTTCGGCGCAGTCGCGCTGACCGGCACGGTGCACTTCGCCGACGGGCAGGCAACCGCGAAGATCTCCTTGCCCGTGCTCGGCGACCGCGCCCCCGAACCCAATGAGACGTTCAGCATCACGCTGTCCAATCCGACCAATGGGGCCACGATCGATCGCGCAACCGCAACCGGCACGATCCTCAACGACGATATCCTGCCGCTCAAGATCGGGCAGATCCAGGGCGAGGGGCATACGTCGGGGTTCGTCGGCCAGACCGTGCTGACCGAGGGCGTCGTCACGGCCGTCGATAGCAACGGGTTCTACATCCAGGACCTGGGCGACGGGAATAGCCGGACATCGGACGCCGTGTTCATTTTCACGGGAACCGCTCCTGAATTCTTCGTCGGCGATGCGGTGTCGGTCCAGGGCGTCGTGACCGAATATCGCGCGGGGACCGGCGGCTTGACCGTTACCGAAATCACCGCGCCGGTCGTCACGCTGGAAAGCTGGGACAACCAGCTGCCGGACGCCGTCCTGATCGGGCAGGGCGGGCTGACCCCGCCGAGCACGGTGATCGATGACGACAACTTGAAAAGCTATGACCCCACCACCGACGGAATCGATTTCTGGGAATCGCTCGAAGGGATGCGGGTCACGATCGACAAGCCGCTGGTCGTATCGAATACGACCAACGACCAATATGCCGAGACCGACATCGTCGCTTCCCACGGCGTCGGCGCGACCGGGGTCAACGATCGTGGCGGGATCACCATCGCGAATGGCGACTTCAACCCGGAGAAGATCCAGATCCAGGGCGACAGCGGGATCTTTGCCGGTTTCAAGGCTGGCTATTCGATCGGGGATCAACTGAGCAGCGTGACCGGCATCGTGAACTATGCCGCGGCCAAGTATGAAGTGCTGGTGACCGAGGCCGTGACCGTCACCAAGGACGTCACGCTTGCCAAGGAAGTGACGACCCTGACCGGCGACGCCACGCATCTTTCGATGGCGACGTACAACGTCGAGAACCTCGATTCATCGGATGGCAAGTTCGACGTGCTGGCGGCCAACGTCGTCTATAACCTGCGCGCGCCCGACATCATCGCGCTGCAGGAGATCCAGGACGCCGATGGCGCGGGCACCGGCAAGGATCTGTCGGGCGTCAAGACCGCGCAAGGCCTGATCGACGCGATCGGAGCGATCAACGGCGGCCATTACGCCTATGTCGAGATCGCACCGACGACTGCCAATTCCACCGGTGGCGAGCCGAATGGCAACATTCGCAGCGGCTATCTCTACAATCTCGACCGGGTCACCTATGTCGAGGGCAGTGCGGCGCTGATCGACGGAGCCGCCTACAACAATACGCGCAAGCCGCTGGTCGCCGACTTCCTGTTCCACGGCCAGACGGTCACCGCGATCGACGTCCACCTGACGTCGCGCGGCGGCAGCGATCCCTTGTGGGGCGCGACTCAGCCACCCGCCGACGCGGGGGATGCCGCCCGCACCGCGCAAGCAGCCGGGGTGAAAGACTATGTCAACGCGCATCTGGCCGACAACCCCAACCTAAATATCGCGATCCTGGGCGACTGGAACGGGTTCTCGTGGGAAAATGCGCAGACGCAGCTGACTGACCCGGCCAAGGGCGGGCAGTTTACCGACCTCAACACGCTGCTGTCGCCAGAGGAGCGGT
Organism: Sphingomonas sp. TREG-RG-20F-R18-01; assembly: GCF_022662475.1. Lineage (GTDB taxonomy): Bacteria > Pseudomonadota > Alphaproteobacteria > Sphingomonadales > Sphingomonadaceae > Sphingomonas. Next base: position 204,401 of record NZ_JAKNQQ010000001.1, on the reverse strand, counting down.
ACAGCTATCTATTCGAAGGCAATGCCCAGCAGATCGACCATATCCTGGTCAGCAAATCGCTGCTCGCCAACGCGCAATACGATGCCGTCCATATCAACTCGCAGTTTGGCGACGATCGCCCGACCGACCATGATCCACAGCTTGCGGTGTTCGATTTCAGCACGGTCCTTGCCCGGGCCACGGTGTCCTCGGCGCAGGTCGACAGTGGCATGCATGCCGACAGCTTCGACTTCAGCGCAGCGCCGGTGACGACCGATCCGGCCCAGACGTTCGGCTGGGCGACCGCTGACGCGGCTGCGGCGAAGGTGGCGACCAGCGCACCCGAAGCTCTGGCTAGCGACCCCGCGACGGCCGAGGGCTTCGTCTTCGAGCATCTGCACAGCATCAGCATGTTCGACACGCTGCACCTGGCGTAATCCTCCATCCCCCGGTGCCGCGAGGCACCGGGGGAAGTCCGGACTTTCGATGACCGACATCCCTACGCCAGCGCCCGATCGCCCCGTTGCCAGCGGGGGATGGCCGGCCGTGTCTGAACCCGGTTCCGGTTCGCCGTTCCACGGGCGGATGCGGGATGCGCTGCGCCAGTGCCGGCGTCACCTGATCGCAGCGGCGGCGTTCAGCGCGCTGGTCAATCTGCTGTACATCGCCCCGACGCTGTACATGCTGCAGGTCTATGATCGGGTCGTTCCGACCAAAGGGTTGCAGACGCTCTTCTTCCTGACGATCGTATTGCTGTTCGCGCTTGCCTGCCTTGCGCTGCTGGATCGGGTTCGGGGTCGGTTGCTGGTTCGGGCGGGCGTGCTGCTCGACGCGCTCGTTGCGCCGGCGTTGCTGGACGCTACGCTCGGGCGTCCGGAGTCGCCCGTCGCGCGGCAGGCATTGCGCGACCTCGACCTGATCCGCGGGACGTTGACCGGCCCGGCGATTCTCGCGCTGTTCGATGCACCCTGGACGCCGATCTACATTCTGGTGTGCTTTCTCGTCCATCCATGGATCGGCGTCGTCGCGCTGGCCGGCGGGCTGATCCTTCCGGTCATTGCCTGGCGGAACGAAATGGCGACCCGCGACGGAATGGCGCGCGCGCACGACGTCGCCGCGCGGACCTACGCGGCGCAGGATGCGGCGCTTACCGGCGCGGACGGGATCAAGGCACTGGGAATGCGGCAGGCCTTCGTGGCGCGGCAATTGCGGCAGCGGCTGTCGATGCTCGCGTTCCAGACCGAGGCGGGGTTTCGCGCCGGCGGCTATCTGACCGCGACCAAATTCGTGCGGCTAGCGCTGCAATCGCTGGCACTCGGGCTGGGCGCCATGCTGGCGGTCGACAATCTCATCTCGGGCGGTGCGATCTTCGCTGCGTCGTTTCTGATCGCGCGTGCGCTGGCGCCGATCGAGTTGCTGATCGGTAGCTGGAAGGCCTTGATGCAGGCGCGGGACGGCTATCGCAACATCGACGCGTTGCTGGCCGGCGATCCGTCGCAAGCGCCCCCCACGCGGCTGCCCACGCCCACCGGCACGCTCCGGCTGGAAGGAGTCACGGTCCTCACCGCTGCGCGTGATGCGGCGATCCTGAGTGGCGTGTCGTTCTCGCTGGAACCGGGCGAAGTGCTGGCGATCGTTGGCCCTTCCGGATCGGGCAAGTCGACGCTGGTCCGCGCGATTGTGGGGGCGCTCCCGCTGGATCGCGGATGCGTCCGGTTCGATGACGCGAACCTCGGAGATTGGGATCCCGAGGTCCTTGCTCGGCATATCGGCTATCTGCCGCAGGACGCTGCGCTGTTCGAGGGGACGGTGAAGGACAATATCAGCCGCTTCGCCACCGAAACCGCAGCCGACCCGGCCGCCGTCGATGCAGAGGCGGTCGCCGCGGCCGAAAAAGTCGGCGCGCTGTCGCTCATCCTGCGCCTTGCCGGCGGCTTCGACCATCGGCTGCAGCTCGGCGGGCGCGGCGTTTCGATGGGGCAGGCGCAGCGCATCGCGCTGGCGCGTGCGGTCTACGGCAACCCCGCGCTGTACGTCCTCGACGAGCCCAACGCGCATCTCGATTCGGAAGGAGACGCCGCGCTCAACATGGCGATCGCGCGGCTGAAAGCGGAGGGCAGGACGATCATCGTGGTATCGCACAAGCTCGGCGTGTTGCCGGTGGTCGACAACATGCTCGTCCTTCGCGACGGCCGCGCCGATCTGTTCGGTCCGCGGGACGAGGTCCTCGCTAAGATCGCGCCGCCCAACGTACGCCGGATGGTGCCACCAGTAGCGGACGTACCGGCAACCAGCGGAGGCATGGCATGAAGACCGCGATCACCGTGCTCTCCGGCCCCGAGCTTCCGGAGCGGTACGAACGGCGGCTTGCCGACCCGTCCGGCGACATCCGGATCGGGATCGGGATCGCCGTCGCCTTCTTCGGGGTGTTCCTGGGATGGGCGGCATTCGCGCGGCTCGACGCCGCGGCCTATGCGCCCGGGATCCTGGAAGTGTCCGGCCAGCGGCAGACGGTCCAGCATCGCGATGGCGGGGTGGTCGGCGCGATCTATGTCCGTGAAGGGCAGCGCGTGGAGCGCGGCCAGTTGCTGGTCCGTCTCGCCGCCGCCGAGGTGCTCGCGCAGGAACGCGCGCTGAGCGCGCAGGCGATCCGGCTGCTGGCGCAACGCGCACGGCTCGAGGCCGAGGAGATCGGGACGGGGACACTCGGCACGCCCCCGGAATTTGCGACGCTTCCGCCCGAGGATCGCAACGATGCCGCCTTGGCGCTCCGGCTACAGCAACGCGAACTGATCGCGCGGCGGGCGACGCTCGCGGCACAGCGTGGCGCGCTCGGGCAGCGGGCGGCACAATCCACCGCCCAGGGGCGTGGCTATGACACGCAAGTGGTGTGGGCGCAGGAGCAATTGCGGATCATCGACGAACAACTGAAAGCCCTGGCACCGCTCGCCGAAAAGGGTTTCGTATCCCAGACCCGGCTGCGCGAACTCGAGCGGATGCGCGCCGAACTGGTCGGACAGCGCGGGCAATATGCGGCAAGCGTCGCCCAGACGCAGGGCGCGGCGCGGGAAAGTCAGATTACCGCGATCGAAGCCGAACGCACCTTTCACGAGCGTACTGCTGCCGATCTGCGCGATGTCGAAACGCGGCTGGGAGATGTCTTGCCCAAGCTTGCCGCCGCGCGCGACCAGCTCCGCCGGACCGACATTCGTGCGCCGGCTACGGGCGCGGTGATCGCGCTGAGCGTCTTCACGCCCGGGGGGGTGGTGACACCGGGACAAAAACTGATGGACATCGTACCGGAACGGACCCCGCTGCGGATCCAGGCCCGGATCACCCCCGATGATGCGGATGATCTGGCGGTCGGACAGCGGACGTTCGTCAAGTTTCCCGGACTGCACGACCGGACCTTGCCGGACCTGGAGGGGCAACTGACCCGGCTGTCGGCGGACGCGCTGACCGACGAAAAGACCGGAGCAACTTATTTCACCGCCGAGGTCACGGTGCCGCGAACGCAGCTGGCGCGATTGAGCGCGGGGCGCGGCACGGACTTCGCGGTGCGGGCGGGCATGCCGGTGCAGGTGTTGGTCCCGCTGCGCAAGCGGACGGCGCTCGGTTACGCGTTCGAGCCGCTGGTCGGGGCGTTCTGGGGGGCGTTCCGCGAGCATTGAGGCAATCGCGGCCGACGGCCGCAGTCCACGCACCGAAACCGTTCCGGCCTCGCGCAGCTTGCGCCATCATCCCCGGTCCCTGTCGGCCATGTTCGACCATGCGGTGCGCACGGCGCCGCGCAGCTTGCGCCCGCGTGCCATCGACACGTCGCGGAAGCGTTCGCCTGCCGCGGCAAAGTCGCGCGCGCGATTGGGCGCGCGGTCGAGCCCTTCCACCTGCATGACCCAGAGTTGTCGAAACGCGCCGCCCTTCTGCCGCAGCAGCTGTTGCGGCGGCCCATCCTCGACGACGCGACCGTCCTCCACCACGATCACGCGGTCGAACCCGACGATCGTCGAAAGGCGATGCGCGACGGCGATGACCGTCCGGTTGCGCACCAGCGCGTCCAAACCGTTTTGCACTTCGAGCTCGCTCTCCGAGTCGAGCGCGCTCGTCGCCTCGTCGAGCAGCACGATCCGCGCGTTCTTCAGAAAGGCGCGGGCGATGCCGATCCGCTGTCGCTGGCCGCCCGAAAGATTGGCGCCGCGCTCGCCGACGATGCTGTCATATCCATGTGCCAGCCGACGGATGAAGTCGTCGCAGCCGGCGGCTTCCGCAGCGCTGTGGACGTCGGCATCGCTCGCATCCGGGCGTGCGATCCGGATGTTGTCCATGACCGACCGGTGAAACAGCAGGACTTCCTGCGGCACCACCGCGATCGCGTCGCGCAAGGACTCCTGCGTAACCTCGTCGATGCGCTGGCCGTCGATCGCGATGTGCCCGATCTGCGGGTCGTGAAACCGTTGCACCAGCTGAAGCAGCGACGACTTGCCGGCGCCGGACGGGCCGACGATGCCGACCTTCTGTCCGGCCGGGACGCTGAGCGACAAATCGTGGATCACCGGATGCCGGGCATCGTAGCCGAACGTCACGTTGGCCAGGTCGACGGTACCCTCGCCGACGCGCAATCGCGCCGCGTCGGGCGCATCGTTGAGAGTCTGGGGCACGCCGATGATGTCGAGCGTCTCGCGCAAGTAACTGAACTGCTGGTTCGTGTCGATCACCGCCATCGCCAGGTCGCGCGAGCCGTGCAGGATCCGGAAGGTCATGGTGCTGATGATGACGACATCGCCGGTCGAGATCGCCCCGGTGGACCAGCGACCGATCGCCCAGACCAACGTTCCCCCCACCAGGACCGCGAGCGCCAGATCATGGAGACCGCGCATCTGTTCGACGAAGAACCAGCCACGGCGCTGGGCATTGGCCTCCTGGTCGAGAAAGCCCTCGAGCCGTTCCAGTTCGCGATCCCGTGCCGCGAAGGCTTTCACGACCCAGATATTGCCGATCAGGTCGATCAGTTCGCCACCCGCGGTCCCGGCATGCTTGGCAAAGGCGGTGTGATGAACGTGGCCGCGCATGCCGAGCAGGATCAACGCAAACGTCACCAGGACGAAGATGCCCCCGAGGATCGCGGCCATGGCGGCATCGATCGAGACAAAGATCAGCATGGCGCCGACGAACGTGATCAGCGGCGGCGTCACCTCCTGCAACAAACGGTGCGCGATCGCGCCGAAGATGCCCGCGAGGCCCGAGATGCGGTGCCCGAGCGACCCGGCCCGCTGGTTCTGGAAGAAGGGCATCTGATGGCCTGTCAGATAATTGACCATATCGAGCCGGATGCCGACGCCGGAACTGACCGTCGCCTGGCCCAGGGTCAGCGCCGCAGCGCGTTGCATGAGGCTTTCGAGCATGACGAGCGCCAGGAACAGGACGAGCGCCGCATAGACGGTGCCGCGCGCGCGGATGCCGCCGGTCATGGCATCGATCAGCAGCTTCATTGCATATTGCACCCCGATCGAACTGATCGAGGCCCCGGCGACGAGCATGCCGAGCAACAGGAAGATCCAAGGCCGCGCGGCCACGTAGTGAATCAGAAAACGGGTCGGACTGTGCAGAAAGGGCAAGGGATCAGCTCCGTCCATGAGCGGTTCTGCTGCAACGCAGCAACAAACGACGCAAGTCGAAGTTTCCCCGGAATCGCCTGGGCACGGTGGCTGGTGCGCCAGACCGCCTGAAGCGAGCCCGCGCCCGTCCGGCCCGCGCGCGGCCTGACTGCTGTAGCCGCCACGGGGCCGCGGGTACGGGCGAGGCGGGCCGGCTAGTCCATGCGTTTCAGTCCGGTCGCATAGCGGCGCGCATTGGCGACATAGTGTTGGGCCGAGACCAGCAGCATCGCTTTGGCAGCCGCATCCAGTTCGCGCACCGCGCGGGCGGGGCTGCCCACGATCAGGCTGCCGGGCGGGAATAGCTTGCCCTCGGTGACCAGCGCTCCAGCGCCCACCAGGGAGTCCGCCCCGATGACCGCGTGGTTGAGGATCGTTGCGCCCATGCCGACGAGAACCCGGTCGCCGATCGTACAGCCGTGCAGGATGGCATGATGTCCGATCGTGCAATCCTCGCCCACGGTCAGCGGCGCGCCCGGGTCGGAATGCGCCATCGCGCCTTCCTGGACGTTGCTCCGCGCGCCGATCGCGATCCGCGTGTTGTCGGCGCGGATCACGCTTCCGAACCAGATTCCGACGTCGTCGCCCAGCACGACATCGCCGATCAGCTCCGCGCTCGGGGCAATCCAGCTGTTGTCGCCCAATTGCGGCGCGCGTCCGTCGATTTCGTACAGCGGCATGGCAGGTCCTTTCGCGTGTCGGTGCGCGTGTTGCTTTCCCGGGATGGAAAGTCGGCTTGGCTTTCGATAGGCAAGCCGTGCCGGGCAACGTTTCGCCCCGGCTGGTGAGTATGCTTTTGCACATTTATGTCGATGCAGATGCCTGTCCGGTCAAGGACGAGGTTTACAAGGTCGCGCTGCGCCGCGCGGTCGCGGTGACGATCGTCAGCAACAGCCCGATCCGGATCCCGGTTCACCCGTTGCTCAGTCGGATCGTCGTGGGGGCCGGGTTCGACGCGGCGGACGACTGGATCGCCGAACGGGCGGATGATGCCAGTGTCGTCGTCACCGGGGACATCCTGCTCGCGGATCGTTGCCTGAAGGCCGGCGCGACCGTCCTGGCACCAACCGGCAAGCCCTTTACCGTGGCCTCGATCGGGAATGCGATCGCCGTGCGCGCGATCATGGCGGACTTGCGGGCGGGCGGCGATGTCGTGGGCGGCCCCGCGCCCTTTTCCAAAACCGACCGATCGCGCTTTCTGTCGGCCCTGGATGAGATGCTGGTTCGCCTGGCGCGGCGATGACGTCGGTTCGGCCAACGCAACCGTTCGCCGGTCGCTTCGGCGCCGGAACCGGCATCGGATGGCGGGCGGCGCTGCTGTTCGCGCTTCTCGCGCTGGCATTGCGGGGCCCCGATTTGGGCAACCCGGCGATCCATACCGATGAGCAATATTACCTGCTGGTCGGCGCCCGCATGTGGCACGGGTCCTGGCCTTATATCGATCTTTGGGACCGCAAGCCGATCGGGCTGTTCCTGCTCTACGCAGCGACCCAGATTTTCCCGGGGGACGGGGTCGTCGCCTATCAGGTCGTGGCCATGGTGTTCGCCATCGGCACGGCGTGGTTGATCGCGCGATGCGCGCAGCGCCTCGGGGCCGCGCCGGCCGGCGGCGTGCTTGCAGGGGCGGCCTATCTGATCTGGTTGCCGATGCTGAGCGGGCGGGCCGGGCAGGCGGGGGTGTTCTTCAACCTGTTCGTGGCTCTGGGGGCGTTGCTCATGCTGTCGCTTCCGGCGCGCGCCCGGCAGGGGCAGGTCGGCGCGATCGTTGCGAGCGGAGCGGTCGCATGCCTGTTCGCGGGGGTCGCGATCCAGACGAAATATACGCCCGCGGTCGAGGGTGCCTGGTTTGGCATCGTGCATCTCTGGTTCCTGCGCCGCGCCGGTGCGCGCAACCCGATGATGGTCGCGGCGGGGGCCTTGTGGCTGTTCCTCGGCCTGTTGCCGACGCTTGCGGCGGTCGCTGTCTACGCGGCACGCGGGACGGCGGCGCTCGATGCCTTTTGGTACGCCAACTTCACCTCCATTTTCCATCGCTCTGCCTATAGCTATCCGACCGATTTGATCCTGCGTCGGCTGGCCGGGATCACCGCGCAGCTCCTGCCCCTCGCCGCCTGTGCCGCGCTCGCGCTTCGCGCCGATCCACGCCGTGTCGAACTCCGGCTGGCGGTCGGGTGGATGGTGGCGGCCTTGGTCCCGTTCGTCGTTCTGGGGGTGTTTTTCGATCACTACGCATTGCCGCTCCTGCCGCCGCTGCTGACGCTGGCCGCGCCGGTACTTGGCCGCCATCGTCGTGTTGCGCTGGGAATCGTGGCGGCGGGCCTCACCGTGTTTTCGGTGGAAGCTGCCATCCGGCCCGACGATGAAGCCGGCGTGCGGACGCTGGCGGGCGTGGTCAAAGCGAATAGCGGGGGAGGGTGCCCCTACGTCTTCATCGGCGATGCCGTCGTCTATCACTTGGCGGAGGCCTGCCTGCCGACGCCCTACGCCTTTCCCTCGACCCTGGCCTATGCGCCCGAGAAGGGGGCCACCGGCATTGACGAAGCCGCCGAGGTGCGGCGGATCATGGCAAAGCGGCCGCCGGTCGTCGTCACCGCGAGCGAACCGCTTGCCGAATGGAACCCGGCCAGCCATGCGGCGATCGAGCGCGCTCTTGCCGCCGACTATCGTCCGGTGTTCAGCGTTCCGCGCGGCCGCTATCGCGCGATCGTCTATCTCCGGTCGGATCGCCGCTTCGTCCGGTGAGTCGCACGCGTAACTCGACGAAAAGTTCCGAAATCGTAAATCGAGCGTCCGGTTTCCCGACTGCCACGTCGTCATGGCAGCGAGGAGACTTGCTGTGCCGACGCCTGTTGCCTGTGCCGATCGATCCGCGCGTGCGCTGATCGCCTGCGCGCATCGTGCCACAGTGGTCGCGCGGTACTGTCTCCGTACGCTGCACGCTGATCGTACGGAACCGTTGCATGTATTTGGAAACTAATGACTTTCGTTCCTGGGATCGCCCGTGGGAGCCGCTGTCGAGCACGGTCGTCCAGTGCAGCTGGACGGTTCTCATTCCCTTCTTCAACGAACGCGACATGCTCGACACCACGCTGTCCAGCCTTGCCGCGCAAGACATGCGGTTCGAGTTGATCCTGATCGACAATGGATCGACCGACGGCAGCGGTGCCGTGGCGGCCGCGAGCTGCCGCCGGCTCGGGCTCGACTTCACGCTGCTAGTCGAACCGCGCCCGGGCAAGGTCAATGCGTTGGCTAAAGGCGTCGAGCGGGTTCGGACATGCTACGTCGCTACCTGCGACGCCGATACGGCCTATCCGTCGGATTACCTGCGCCAGGCCGCGCGCCTGCTCGATCAGGGCGCCGCGGCGGCGGGCGCATATTTCGTGACGCCCGACGCGGCGCCGCGCGACCACGCAAAGGCGGCGCGCCGGATCACGCGCGCCGCGGCCGTGTTGCCTGATCAGTGCCATACCGGGGGCGCGGGTCAGGTTTTCCGCACCACCGTGTTGCGGCGGGTCGGTCAATTTGATGCGCGGCGCTGGGGGTATGTGCTCGAGGATCACGAGATCATGCACCGCGTCGCGCAGCACGGCACGATCGCTTATGGCGAGCGTTTTTGGTGTGCCCCATCGCCACGCGAACGCGACCGTGGGTCGATCCGCTGGACCCTGACCGAACGCTTGGCCTATCACCTGACACCCCGTCCGGCGCGCGATTGGTTCTTCTATTCGTTCCTCGCCAACCGGCTGGCCGGGCGGCGCCTGACCAGCGATCGCATCCGCGAACGGTCGTTCCAGGACATGGTGCAGCCGATCGAAAACGAGCGTCTCGCCGCCTGAACGCCGGCGCTCGCGTTCGACACCCTTGCGACACGACGCAATCGCGGCTTTAGCAAGACGCGATGGTATTCGAGTCTCTTCTCCGATGACCCAGGCCGGGATCAAGGCGGTATTCCTGGCGGAACAGCCGATGTTGCTGCGGTTGCTGACCGCGCGACTTGGCAATCGCGATGATGCCGAAGACGCGTTGCAGGACATCTGGGTCAAGCTCGACCAACAGGAGGTGCGCGAACCGATCGCGCAGCCCGCCGCCTATTTGTATCGGATGGCGTCCAATCTTGCCGCGGACCGTCGGCTTGCCGCGGCGCGGGCCGGCGCACGCGAGACGGCTTGGCATGATGTGCAGCCCGCGGCCGACGAACAGCCCGATGCCGAGCGGGCCTTGCTCGGTCGGGAACGCTTGCGGCAGATCGAAACCAGGCTGGCGGCGATGCCCGAACGGATGCGCGTCGCCTTGAGGCTTTACCGCGTCGAGAATCAGCCGCAAAAGGAGATCGCTGCCCATCTCGGGATGACGGTCAGTGGCGTCGAGAAGTTGCTGCGGCGGGCGGCCCAGCAAATTTCGGCGCATAGAGCCGAGAGCGAGGCGGAAATGGGAGAACCGCATCGTCTATCAGGCGAAGGGGAAGCGCACCGTGGCCGTTGAGGGCTTGAACAGGATGGATCAGGCGATCGACTGGCATTTGCGCCAGCGCGATATGAGCGATGCCGAATGGCGTACGTTCGTCGCCTGGCTGGAAGCCGACCCAGCGAATGCGGCAGCCTTCGATGCGGTCGCGCTCGACATGAGCCTCATCGCTGACCATTCCGAGCTGTTTCCCGCCGAAGCGGCCGAAGCCGTTCCGCCGGTCGAGCGCAAGCGGGCACGGACGATGCTGCGGTGGGGCGTAGGGGCCGGCGCGCTGGCGCTGGCGGCCAGCCTGTCGCTGGTCGTTCTTCCGTCGCTCCCCAACACGGCGGCGCAGCCTTATGCGGTCAGCACCAGGCCGGGCGAGCAGCGCGTCATCGCTCTGGCCGACGGAACACGGATCGATCTGAACGGTGCGAGTCGGATCGAGCTGGACCGATCCAGTCCGCGCCTGGCGACGCTGGTTGCGGGGGAAGCGACGTTTCATGTCCACCACGATTCCCAGGCTCCGTTCGTGCTGCGGTCGGGCACGCTGAGCGTGCAGGACGTGGGCACGGTGTTCAACGCCGAGCGCGATGGGTATCGTCTCGATGTCCAGGTGGCGGAAGGCGCGGTGCTGTTCCAGCCGCGGCGCGACAAGCTCATGCTCCGCGCGGGTGCGGCGGTCACGGCCCGGGATGATACCGGGCATGTCGCCATGTCGCGGATCGATCCTGCCCGGGTCGGCGGGTGGCGCAATGGCGACATCACCTTCGCGGGCGAGCCGTTCGGTCGTCTCGCCAACGCCCTGCGTCGGCTCGACGGGGTCGATGTTACGATCGAGCCGGTCTTGTCGCAGCGTCCCTTTACCGGCATGGTCCACCTGACGGGGAAGGCGGCGCAGGATGTGCCGCATCTTGCCGCATTGATCGGGGCGGACTGGCAGCACGATGGCAAGCGGTGGGTCATCTCGCCTCAGTAGGCTGGGGTTGATTCGCACGTTTGTCGCTATCGCCGCCTGCGTCGGCTTGCCTGGCCATGCGATAGGGCAGACGGCGCAGATCCATATTGCGGTGGCAACGCTGGATCAGGCGCTGACTCAGCTCGCACGACAGACCGGAACCGATATCGTCAGCACAGAGCCGGGCCTGCGGCACGTGCCGGCGCGACGCCTGTCGGGCCGGCTGGCACCCGCCGAGGCGTTGCGACGCCTGCTGAAAGGCACTGGCTACCGCGCGGTGCCCATCGACGCGCGCGGCTTCCGAATCGTCCGCGCTCCGGTGCCGTTGCCCGTCGTGCGAGCGGGTCCGGCGCGGACCCTCTCCCGTGCCGCACCGGCGGAGGGCGCGGACATCATCGTGACGGCTAGCAAGCAGCAGTCGCCGCTGCTGCGCTTTCCCGGCAGCGCGATCATGCTCGGCGGGTTCGCGCCGGGCTCGCGTGCGCTGCGGCCGATCGATATGGACGACCTGACCCGGGCCACACCGGTCCTGCAGAACACCGAGCTCGGGGTGGGGCGCAACAAGATCTTCATTCGGGGGGTTGCGGACAGCAGCTTCAACGGCGCGACGCAATCGACCGCCAACCAGTATTTCGACGAAGTTCCCTTGGGGTTCGCGGGCCCCGAGCCGAGTCTGAACCTGTACGACATGCGCAGCGTCGAAGTGCTGGAGGGTCCGCAAGGGACGCTCTACGGCGCGGGTGCGATCGGGGGAATCATCCGCCTGACGCCAAACCCGGTCGATCTCGCCCGTACCGGTGCGGCGATGACGGGCGGCGTCACGCTGACCGACGACGGCGCACCGGGATTCGATCTGGCGGGGATGGCCAACGTGCCGATCGCGCGCGACACCGCAGGGCTGCGCGTCGTGGGATATCGACAGCGGGCGGGGGGCTATATCGACGATCCCTCGCGCCGGCTGACGTCGATCAATCGCACCGATACGCTCGGCGGCCGTGTGACGCTCGCAGCCGACGCCGGCAATGGCTGGACGTTCGAACTCGGTGCGCTGGGGCAACAGATCGATGCCGCCGACGCGCAATATGCCGAAGCGGGAGCGGGATCGCTGCAACGCAGGTCGCAATATGCGCAGCCATACACCAGTACGGTGAAGCTTGTGCGCGGCGTGGTGCGCAAGCGTTGGGACAGCGGTCTGAACCTGGTCTCGGCGACCGGCTATGTCGACTTGAAGACCGACGATACGTTTGACGCCACCCGCGCGCTCGGCAGTGTCGGGCCAGTCCTGTACCGCAATGTGCAGACCGACACGTTGTTCGTCCAGGAGACCCGGCTGTCGCGGCCTGCGACGACGAGGGTGGGATGGTTGCTGGGCGTGTCCTATCTCAACGACAGTGACGTCCAATCCCGCGCGCTCGGGCCCCCCGGTCAGACCGCGACCATCATCGGCGTGACCAACCGGACGGAAAGCTTGTCGGGCTTTGGCGAGGCGACGTGGCCGGTTACGCCGAGCTTTGCGCTCACGGCCGGCGCCCGATTGACCACGGCGCGGACCGATGGCGAGCCCTCGGTCCGTCCCCGCAACAACAGTTTCATCCGCGGAAGGGCAACCAGGCGGATCGATCCCACGCTGGCGCTGTCCTGGCTCGTCGCGCCGCGTACCGCGGTTTTTGCAAAGGTCCAGTCTGGCTATCGCACCGGGGGCCTTGCCGTGGCGAGCGGGGTTGGCCGGGTTGCGGACTATCGCTCCGATTCGATCATCGTTGGGGAGGCGGGTATCCGCCGGCAGCGGCGGGGGGAAACCGGACTCGAAGTGTCCGGCGCTGTCTCCCACGCGCGGTGGCGCGATATCCAGGCCGATCTCTACAGCCGTCGTGGGCAGCCCTACACCGCCAACATCGGCAATGCCGGGATTACGGCGATCGAGGCGCTGGGGGACTGGGTGCCGGTGCGCGGGCTGCACGCCAACTTCGCCTTTCTCTACACGTATAACCTCGTCGACGGCGCGCTGGCGCAGCTCTCGAAAAGCGCCAATCGACGGCTACCCGAAACGCCGCCGTTCGCCGGTAATGCGGGCTTGTCCTACCAATGGTTGCGGCGGGGGGCGCAGCGGTTCGACGTCGGCGTGCAGGGGCGCTATGTCGGACGGTCGGTGCTCGGCACGGGGGACTTTCTCGAGCTCAGCCAAGGGCAATATGCCGCGGTGGATTCGCATGTCGGTTGGCGGTGGCGCAATCTCGACCTGACCCTGTCAGGCGAGAACCTGACCAATGTCCGCGCCAATCGTTTCGCGCTGGGCAATCCGCTGATCCTGGCGACGCGCGCGCAGACCACGCCGTTGCGGCCGCGCAGCATCCGTATCGGCGCGTCGGTCGCCTGGTAGGGCTGGTGCCATCCTCCCCGGACCGGACGTCCGGGGAGTGCCACGATCGCTCGGACCGGTCCGGCCCGGGCTTCCCGAAGGTTGAGGCGGCGCTAGTTTCTGTCCGCGGCTGGCCCCTGTTTGAGGGGAGGGGCAGCCGGCGCAGGCTGACCGGGCGGCGTGGCGCGGTCGGTCGCCGCGTCCCCCTTGTGACGCACCCCGGCCAATCCATCCGCGAGCAGCGGGACATGGGTCGGCACTGCCAGCAAAGGACTTGGCTCGTCGTCGAGCTTGAGCATTTCCATCCGAAGTTTGGCGTTGGTGAGGAACGTCTGCGCCTTCATGCATTGATTTGCGCTCGGGCGGCGGAATTCGAGGCAGTTCCAAAGCGCCTTGTCGTAATTCCGAGATTGATCGCGCATGTAGCTGAACGACATGGTCGCGATCTGCGCTGGCTGCAGCGGCAGGGCTGTCGGCGTCTTGGATGGGTCGATCCACCCCATCACCTTGCAATACGACCGGTCGCCACAGGCGCGCTTGGCGTAGAGCGCGAAGCCGTCGGGTGACATGCTATCGGCATCCAGCGTGACCAGGAAGCTGCCGGCATCGCCCGTGACGGGGGCGGGAAGCGCTGCTTGCGCGGCAACGGGATCGTAGAACGCCCCTTCCGGCTGAAGCATCGGCCCGGGTCCATCGACTGCACTGCGATGGGCTTCCGAATATACGGCAAGCGCGGCAATGACCGGCTCGTCGCTGGAGACGTGACGCGTGAACGCAGCGGCCGTCCCCCACCAGCCGGTCCACCGGAAAAAGAGATGCGTGTCTACCGCGGCGATCTTGTCCAGGCTCGACTGCCAATAGGGCACGACCCAATTGGTGTGGTAATGGGTGGCATAGCCGACCTTCCGATACACCGAACCGCGCAAGGCTGCTGCTGCCACCGTGCGCGCACGGGCCCATTGCGCGTCGCTCCAGCGGTGGCGGACCAGGGCGCCGTCGCACGTGAAGGTGAACTGGCAGCCGGTCGTACGGTCCGCACCCTGGAAGACGACCCCGCAGATGGTCTTGGGAAAGGCGGGATGGCGAACCCGATTGATCACCACCTGCGCAACCGCGCGTTGCCCGATGGCATCGTCGCCGGCCTCGTACAGCACGGCTGCCGCTAGACAGTCGGTCGCGCGCGCCTGGGCTGCCGGGTCTCCCTCGAGCCGGAACGGTCGCGCCGGGGGAATGGGGCCATCGACGAACGGCACGTCCGCATTATACTCGCGAGCGTCCTGTGGATCGAGGTCCTGAAATGCGACCGGCTCGACGGGCGGAAGCTCGGCCTGCGGCACGACCCGCTGCGGGACCGCATGGACACGGTGATGCCGATAGTGCGGCACGGGTGGCGCGTAATGCACGAGCAGGCTGGGGACGACGATCGCCAGCATGGCGATAGCGACGAGCACCGCGCGCAAGCGGCGGCTGAGCGGCGGTTGAGCGACCACGAGATTCAGCGGACGACGAAGTGGCGCGAGAAGGGCAGCACGAAGGGCTCCTGACCGGGATTGGCCGGCGCCCTTAGCGCATTTTTACGCACATGCGAAATGCACGCCGCCGTTTGCGAACGGCGTGCGTCTCGATCTGGCTCAGCTCTCGGGCAGGAAGTCCGGCACCGACAGATAGCGCTCACCGGTATCATAGTTGAACCCGAGCACGCGGACATCGTCGGGCAGGTCGGGAAGCTTCTGCAGGATCGCGGCGAGCGTCGCGCCCGAGCTGATCCCGACGAGCATCCCTTCCTCGGCAGCCGAGCGGCGAGCCATGTCCTTGGCGACCGCGGCATCGACCTTGATCGCGCCGTCGATCGACTGGGTGTGGAGGTTGGCAGGCACGAACCCCGCGCCGATCCCTTGGATCGGATGCGGGCCGGGCGCGCCGCCCGAGATCACCGGCGAGGCTTCGGGCTCGACCGCATAGACCTTGAGGTTGGGCCATTCCTTCTTGAGCGCCTCGGCAACGCCCGTGATGTGCCCGCCGGTGCCGACCCCGGTGATGATCACGTCGATCGGCGAATCGCGGAAATCGTTGAGGATCTCCATCGCGGTCGTGCGGACGTGAACGTCGATGTTGGCGGCGTTTTCGAACTGCTGCGGCATCCACGAATTGGGGGTCTGCTCGACCAGCTCGAGCGCACGTTCGATCGCGCCCTTCATGCCCTTTTCGCGCGGGGTGAGATCGAAGGTCGCACCGTAGGCGAGCATCAGGCGGCGGCGTTCGAGCGACATACTTTCGGGCATGACGAGCACGAGCTTGTAGCCCTTGACCGCCGCGACCATCGCCAGGCCGACGCCGGTGTTGCCGCTGGTCGGTTCGATGATCGTCCCGCCGGGCTGGAGGTGCCCGTCACGTTCCGCCGCCTCGATCATCGCGAGCGCGATGCGGTCCTTGATCGACCCGCCGGGGTTGGAGCGTTCCGACTTGATCCAGACTTCGGCGCCGGGGAAGAGCTTCTGGATACGGACATGCGGCGTGTTGCCGATCGTATCCAGGATGGTGTTCGCCTTCATGATTGCGCAACTCCTGCTGGGGTCTTTGAAAGGGCTATGTCGGGCTGGTCGAAGGTCTTGGCAAGCCTGAGCTCGGGGAACAGGCGGACCCACAGGATCGTGACGACGATCGCGCCGATCCCGCCGAACATCACCGCGCCGACCGGGCCGAGCAGCGACGCTAGCAGCCCGCTCTCGGCTTCACCGAGCTCGTTCGAGGCGGAAATCGTGAGCTGCGAGACCGCACTGACGCGGCCGCGCATTGCGTCCGGGGTGTGAAGCTGGATCAGCGACTGGCGGACATAGACCGACACCATGTCGCCGCAGCCAGCGATCGCGAGCGCGGCGGCACTGAGCCACAAGTTGTGCGACAGCCCGAAGACGAGGATCGCCGCGCCGAACACCATCACCGCGATCAGCATCTTGACCCCGACGTTGGTCTTCATCGGCCGGACCGAGAACCACAGAGCGGTGACGGTCGCGCCGGCGCCCATGCTCGCGGCGAGGATGCCAAGCCCCTGCGGGCCGACATGGAGGATGTCGCGCGCGAACACCGGGAGCAGAGCGGTCGACCCGGCGAGCAGCACCGCGAACAGGTCGAGCGTGATTGTCGCGAGCACCAGTCGGTTGTGGCGGACATAGGCGAAGCCCTGCGCGATCCGGGTGAAGGGATGCTGGTCGGGTTGCGATGGCGGCTGGGGAACCGGGCCGATCAGGAACATCGCGACCAGCGCGACGGTCAACAGGCCGACGACGACGCCGTACGCGAAATCGGGATGGACCGCGAACAGCAGCCCGCCGAGGCTCGGCCCCGCGATCGACCCGACCTGCCACGCGATCGAACTGACCGCGATCGCGGTCGGCAGGCTTTCGCGCGGGACGAGGTTGGGCGCGAGCGCGGAATAAGCGGGGCCGGAGAAGGCGCGGACGATCCCGAACACGACCGCCGCGGTGAACAAAGCGGGGAGGGTGAGCGTGTGCGTCGCGGTCAGCACGCCGAGCGTGCCTGCGGTGAGCAGCATCACCAGCGTCGTCACCCGCACGATCCAGCGCCGGTCGACCGAGTCGGCGACCAGCCCGACCACCGGGGTCAGCAGGAACAAAGGCACGAACTGTGCCGCGCCAATCATCCCGAGCAGGAACGCCGCCTCGCGAATCCCCATGGTCGCGCGCGCCAGGCCGTAAACCTGCCAGCCGACGATCAGCGCCATCGCGGTGATCGCGACCGTGCCCGACAGGCGCGACGCCCAATAGGCACGGAAGTTGGGAATGCGGAACGGGTGGGGTGCGTCTGCCATCGCGCCAAGCCTTAGGCCCAGCCGCGCGCACGCCGCAATCATCGTCTTGCTTGGCCCGTCGAAACTTCTGTTCGTCCCGGTGACGCTAGGGATTTGACGCGGGAGATTGATATGCGCGCAACAACGCGCCTATAGGCTCGCGACATTCCCCAGGATACGAGGTTGATCGTCCGTGGCCAAAGCCCCCGCCCTTCGTAAAGCTGAACCGCCGGTTCCCAACCGCGAACGTCCCGATGAACCGACGCCTTATGCGGCTTCGAAGGACGAGCTGATCGAATTCTACAAGCAGATGTTGCTGATCCGCCGCTTCGAGGAAAAGGCGGGCCAGTTGTACGGGCTGGGCCTGATCGGCGGCTTCTGCCATCTCTACATCGGCCAGGAAGCGGTCGCGGTCGGCCTGCAGTCCGCGCTGACTCCGGTCGACAGCGTCATCACCGGCTATCGCGACCACGGCCACATGCTGCTGTGCGGCATCCCGCCGAAGGACGTGATGGCCGAGCTTACGGGGCGTGCCGCTGGCATCTCCAAGGGCAAGGGCGGCTCGATGCACATGTTCTCGGTCGAACATAAGTTTTACGGCGGGCACGGCATCGTCGGCGCGCAGGTCTCGCTCGGCACCGGGCTCGGCTTCAGCCACAAGTATAAGGGCGACGGCGGCGTTTGCCTCGCCTACTTCGGCGATGGTGCGGCCAACCAGGGCCAGGTCTACGAGAGCTTCAACATGGCCGAGCTCTGGAAGCTACCGGTCATCTACGTCATCGAAAACAACCAGTACGCGATGGGCACGAGCGTCAACCGCGCATCGGCCGAGGACCAGCTCTATCGCCGCGGAGAGAGCTTCCGCATCCCGGGCATCCAGGTCGATGGCATGGACGTGCTCGCGTGCCGAGGTGCCGCCGAAGAGGCACTCGCCTGGGTTCGTGCGGGCAAGGGGCCGATCATCCTCGAGATGAAGACCTATCGTTACCGCGGCCACTCGATGTCCGACCCTGCGAAATATCGCAGCCGCGAGGAAGTCCAGGCGGTCCGCGACAAGTCCGACCCGATCGAGTTCGTCAAGAAGCTGCTCGAGGAACAAGGCGTCCCCGAGGGCGATCTCAAGGGGGTCGAGCAGGAGATCCGCAAGATCGTCAACGAAGCTGCCGATTTCGCTGAACAGACGCCCGAGCCCGATGCGGCCGAGCTCTATACCGACGTTCTGGTGGAAAAATACTGATGCCGATTGAGATCAAGATGCCCGCGCTTTCCCCCACGATGGAGGAAGGCACGCTCGCCAAATGGCTGGTCAAGGAAGGCGACGTCGTCAAGTCGGGCGACATCATGGCCGAGATCGAGACCGACAAGGCGACGATGGAATTCGAAGCGGTCGACGAAGGCACGATCGGCAAGATTCTCGTCGCCGAAGGCACCGACAATGTGAAGGTCGGTACCGTCATCGCGACGCTCGACGCCGAGGGCGAAGAGCCGTCGTCGGGCGAGCGTGCGGGCGACTCCGCCAACGCGCAGCCCAAGGAAGCGCAGCCCGCCGACAAGGCACCGCCAGCGCCCGAAAGCAACGTGCCGATGGCCGCCGAGAGCGGTACGCAGCAGCTCCACGCCGCTGCCGAGCAGAAGGCCAAGGTCAGCGACCCCGCGATCCCCGAGGGGACCGAGATGGTCAAGATCACGCTGCGCGAGGCACTTCGCGACGCGATGGCCGAGGAAATGCGCGCCGACGAGCGCGTCTTCGTCATCGGCGAGGAAGTTGCGCAGTACCAGGGCGCATACAAGGTCACGCAGGGCTTGCTCGCCGAGTTCGGCGACAAGCGCGTGATCGATACGCCGATCACCGAATATGGCTTTGCCGGTGTCGGTGCGGGCGCGGCGATGGGCGGGCTTCGCCCGATCGTCGAGTTCATGACCTTCAACTTCGCGTTGCAGGCGATCGACCACATCATCAACTCGGCGGCGAAGACCAACTACATGTCGGGTGGCCAGATGCGCTGCCCGATCGTGTTCCGCGGTCCGAACGGCGCGGCATCGCGCGTCGGTGCGCAGCATTCGCACAACTTCGCAGCATGGTACGCGAGCGTCCCGGGCCTGATCGTGATCGCGCCCTATGATGCGGCGGACGCCAAGGGCCTGCTCAAGGCCGCGATCCGCACCGAGGATCCGGTCGTGTTCCTCGAGAACGAGCTGCTCTACGGCCGCACGTTCGAAGTGCCCAAGCTCGACGATTACGTCCTGCCGATCGGCAAGGCGCGGATCATGCGCGAGGGCAAGGACGTGACGATCGTCAGCTATTCGATCGGCGTGGGCCTTTCGCTCGAAGCGGCCGAGAAGCTGGCGGAAGAGGGGATCGACGCCGAGGTGATCGATCTGCGCACGCTCCGTCCGCTCGATACCGAGACGGTGCTCGCGAGCCTCAAGAAGACCAACCGCCTCGTCATCGCCGAAGAGAATTGGGCGACCTGCTCGATCGCTTCGGAAATCCAGGCGGTATGCATGGAGCAGGG
This sequence comes from Sphingomonas sp. TREG-RG-20F-R18-01, assembly GCF_022662475.1. Classification (GTDB taxonomy): domain Bacteria; phylum Pseudomonadota; class Alphaproteobacteria; order Sphingomonadales; family Sphingomonadaceae; genus Sphingomonas. The sequence goes on along the minus strand of NZ_JAKNQQ010000001.1, from coordinate 184,681 downwards.
CTTCGACGACCTCGATGCGCCGGTGCTGCGCGTCACCAACGAGGACGTGCCGATGCCCTATGCGGCGAACCTCGAGAAGCTGATGCTGGTGACGAGCGAGAAGATCGTCGCTGCGGTCAAGAAGGTAACGTACCGGGGTTGAGGTCCCGGTACGCCCCTCGGGGCGTCACCCGGTGTAGCGGTTGCAGGTCGACGCCGTCGCGGTCGGCGACGGATTGTAGATCTGTGTGAAGACGCGGCGATCGCGCACGATGAACGACGCGACGTAATGGATGCGCGACGGCGTGAAAATGCCGTAGCCGACCAGCGGCGTGTACAGATAATTGACCTCGACGAACATCACGCCCGATCCGCTGGGGGCGCTGACCATCGCGTTGGCGTCGCCCATGCCATTGGGCGCCAATATGCCGTCATTTGCCTGCGTTCCATCGCTGCCATCGTTGGAACTGGTGGCCCCGTAGCTTGAATCGTAGGCCGTGCCGCTCTTCAATCCGGCGCACCGCTGCCAATGGATGCGCTGAACCGGCGCAGTGTCATAACTTTGCTGCACGTTCTCAAGGCTGGATATGGTGATCCTGCCATTGGTCATGAGATTGATGCCGGCGCCCTGCAGCCGTGCGGCTTGCAAGACGTCGTTCATGTCGACTTCGCGCAACTGCTGCTGCGATAGCGTATTGGTCGTTCCGACGCGCGAGGCGTTGTCGGCCAGCGCCAGGGTGATCTGGCTGATCTTGAGATTCAGCAGCGCCAGATTCGCCGTCTCGATCCCGTACAGCCCGAGAGCCAGGACAATTGGCAGGGACAGGGCAAACTCCAGCATCGCCACGCCGCCGCGGTCTGCGCGCAACCGTGCAAGGGTGTTGGCATGGCGGGTCATGTGCAGATCGTCGCTGGCGACGAGGCTGCCTGGGTCGCGTAAGGCTGATTCTTGAGCAGCGTGGTGGTGGTGATCGTCACGGTGGTCGGCCAGCCGATCAGACCCGCGATGGGGAAGATGCGCGGGTAGGTGACGCTCATCGTGTACAGCGTCACGTCGTTCGCGCCGCCCTGGCCCGCGATCCCGGCATCTGCGTCCCATTGTTTGTTACCGTTGATGTCCGAGTAGCATTCGCCGACCTGACGGATCCCGTCGTTGTTGCTGTCGGTGAACGGTTCGGCCCCGATGGTGGAAAAGGTCGCATAGCTCTTGCGCGAGGAGCACCAGCTTCCCGCGACCGGAGTGGTCGCACAGGAATTCGTCGGCAGGCTGAACAGCCCGCTCATACCAGTAAGGACGCGCGCATCGAGCGTATCCGTCTGCTGCGCGCCGCCCTGAATGGTCGCGTCGCGCCCCGCTTTCTGGACCGCGCCGTTGAGGACGGATTTGGCATAGACCTGGTAGATCAGGTCGCACAGACCCATCATCAGCAGCAACATCACGGGCGCCACGAAGGCGAATTCGACCAGCGCAGCGCCGCGCACGTCCGATGCGATCGGGCGGCGCATCATTTCGAAATCCGAAGCATGGCGACCTGCTTTGCGATGTTCTGGAAGGCGGTCTGCAATCCGGAACCGCTGGCGGTCACCAGCGCCTGGCCAGGGACCTTTGCGCAGGACGTCATCTCTGCGGTGGGCGTGGCGTCGGTCGTGATGCTGACGGTCCAGACGTCGATATTCAACGCCTTCGCCTTCGCACATTCAGCGAGGAAACGCTGGTTGTGATAGTTTTTCTGGTTGGCGAAGTCCCCATTCGTGACGCGCTTGTCCAATCCTTCGATGCCATACATGCCGTAGATCGACGTCGAGGGTGCCATGTCGCCGTCGGTCAGGAAGACGATGACGCGATTGGGGGACTGTCGACCCGGCCAGGCGGCCGTATCGCCGCTGAAGACGCCGGTAGGGGACAGCAGGCGCACGCCCCAGATCATGCCCGTATCATGATAGGTGCCGCCCACGGGGCGGAAGTCCGTCGCATTCACATAATTGGTGACGTCCTGCTGGGTCATCGTCGACACCCGGCGGACCGGCTTGCCGCAGCTGATGAGGCCGCCCTTCAGCAGGGAACCGCTACCATAATAGAAATACGAGAAGCCGTTCACATTGTTGTAGAATGCGGTCTTGTCCGTGTCCCCGCCGTTGTTGGAACTGTCCATCACGCTGCTGGTGCTGAAGAACGGGGACGGGCTTCCGCCATTGTAATTCCTTGCGTACACGACTTCGGACCACATCGGTCGCCAGCGGGTCGCGTCCGACGTCGGGACCCGATCCGGGTCGAGATCGCCGGGCAGGGCGTTGACGTTGAACGAGCTGACACCCGACGTCGTGTCGCGTTCCTCGATGCAGCCGGCCCAGCTGTTGGTGGTTCCATCCAGCTTCGAGGGATCGATGATCGACGTGTTCGTCAGGTAGGAACTGACGTCCAGAGGTGTCGGACCATAGGTCCACAAGGGGCCGTACGTGGTGGTCGTGACCAGGCACTTGTTCGAACCGGACTGTGCACTGTTCCAGGCTTTGCCGACCACGGTAGCGCGGCTGGAGGTGTCGAACGTGTAGGGCTGCCCGGTGACGGCGGCGGGCGTACGAACCGAACCCGAACAGTTCGACTGGGACGTCGAGTCGTATACCGAGGATTGAGAGACCTGATATTGGCTGGTCTTGTTCGGATCGATGTAGCGCGAATTGTACGTCCAGGTTTTCGCGCCGGACGTCCCCGCGCCCCCGATCATGAAGGACGGGTTCACGTCCATGATCGCCGCTCCGGCGTTGACCGTGGACGTGTAGGTGACGAAGCCATAGCGGACGTGCGTCGAGGGATCGGCGTTGGACGCAATCGTGGTGTAGAAGCTGACGACGGCGGACCGGACCGCCGCGATCCGGGATCCGGATCGTTCGGGAACCGCATAGCCCGTCGATCCAGGATATCCGGCAACGCTGTCGTTGGCGCTCCCGGTCGTGCCGTTGCTTGCGCCCAGAGCGGAGTCGGCAGGGCGCGTATAGGCCGTCGTGGCGTTGGCGCTGACGTAGGACGTGCAGGCGGAGTCGGTGTCGCTGGGCAGGCATGCCATCGATCCGGTCGTGTCCAGCACGAACATCACATCCGTGTCGGCCACGTCGTAGCGGGCTTCGCACGTTACGCTGATGACCACCGACTTGGTTCCGAGAATCTGGGAGACGGTCATCGGCACCGTGGCGCTGGCTGACCCCGAAACCTGATTATCCGCGGTCTTTGCCGGCGTGAAGGTTACCGCCGTCGTGCCCATATATCCCGGCGCGACCGGCGAAGTGGTATCCTTCTTGAAATTGTTGCCGAAAAACGCCTGCGCCTGGGTGTTGGCATTGGCGTCGAGCGTCGTGCTGTTGCTGTCGATCATGAACTTGCGACCCGCCAGGGCGCCGGCATCGCAGGCTTGCTGCAACCGGGCCTTGACGACATAGAGGCGGCTCATGTCGACCGCAGATCCGACCAGCCCCGTCAGCGGGATGAGGAAAATCGCCATCATGGCCAGCGTATTGCCGCGCACGTCCCGGGCGAGCGACGCCAGCAAGCCGCGCTGCGCCGCCGCATTTCTGGGTGCTTGCCCGGTCATGCCTCTTCCGTTCCTTACTAACGTCACATCGATCTCCCGCCATGCTATGGCGCAAGATCGGCTAATCGCGGGTGAGGGAGCATGGTTAAGCGGCGCTAACCATCCGTGCCGGGCTGGCGCGGCGTGAGCGATCCGGACCGGCCGGAGCGCACGCTTGCCCTCTCCTATGTAACGCCGGACGTAAGGCCCGCCCTGGTGGCGCTGCTCGGGCTGGACGATACGCTCGGCCAGATCCTGCGGACGACGCGCGAGCCGATGGTGGGGCAGATGCGGCTGACCTGGTGGTATGACGCGCTGTCCGCGCTCGACGTTACACCGCCGCCGGCCCAGCCGATCCTGCAGGCGCTGGCCGCCGAGGTCGTGCCGCGCGGCGTCGCGGGCGCGGCGCTGGCGGAGATGGTGGATGGCTGGGAGGTCCTGCTGGAACCCGATCGACTGGATCATGCCTCGCTGGACGCCTATGCCCGTCAGCGCGGCACGCGCCTGTTCGATCTTGCGGGGAAGCTCTTGGGGGCACGGGCAAGCGATCCGCTAGACCAGGCCGGCGCGGGCTGGGCGCTGGCGGATCTCGCACGCCATTCGCGCGACGCGGCGACCGCAGCGTTGCCGGCAGCGCTGGCGCGCGCCGCGCTGGACGATGCGATGCGCGTGCGTTGGAGCCGACCTGCGAGACCGCTGGGCGCGCTCGCGCTCAGCGCCAGAATGGACGTCGCGACGCCGTCCGGGAATGCCGCTTCCAGCACGTCGCCGTCGCGGATCGCACGGCTTGCCTGGCATCGCCTGACCGGGCGATAGGCTTCCCCAGGGCGGCCAAACCGGATATTCCGTCACCCGGGGTCTTGGGGGGATATGGGATATGTGGCGGTATATCGTGGGGTGTCTGGCGACACTCGCCCTGGTGGCGGCGGGTGTCCTGCTCTTCAACCGTAACGCGCGATCCGTTGCGGCGTTACCAGCAGCACCGATGGCGACCACGCAGCAGGGTACGGTTGCCGACGGGCTGCCGGATCAGGCACCGGCGGCGAGCGAGCAGTCCCGCGAGGCGAAACGGTTCGAACGGTATGATAAGGATCGCAACGGCACGATCGGCCGGGAGGAATATCTCGCCCCTCGGCGCAAGGCCTTCGCCAAGCTGGACGCCAATCACGACGGGACCTTGTCGTTCGAGGAGTGGGCGGCGAAGACCGAAGCCAAATTCACCGAAGCGGACAAGGACAAATCCGGCGGCATGACCGCCGCCGAATTCGCTACCACCGCGCCAAAGCGCAAACCCCCGCGCATTCGCCGGGATTGCCCGCCGCCCGCGACGGCCTCGACAGGCGACGAAAGCTGACGCCCGATCCGGCCGGAAGGCGGACCTGGCGCACGCGGATCACGCCACGGCCAGCCATGCGCCAAGCGCGTCCCGGGCGCGATCGGTGTACATCTTCTTGCGGTCGGCCTTCTTGGTCCGGCCGGGGATCGGCGGGAACAGCCCGAAGTTGACGTTCATCGGCTGATACGTGTCGGCAACCGCTGCACCGGTGATGTGGTGCAACAGTGCGCCGAGCGCGGTCGTTACCGGGGGCGGGGTCATTGCCCGGCCGCCCAGCTCCGCGACCGCGAAGCGCCCTGCCATCAATCCGACGGCGGCGCTTTCGACATAGCCTTCGCAACCGGTGATTTGTCCCGCAAAGCGCACGTTGGGACGTGCCTTGAGCCGCAGGGTCGGATCGAGCAGTTCGGGCGAACGGATAAACGTGTTGCGATGCAACCCGCCGAGCCGTGCGAATTCGGCATTCTCCAGGCCGGGAATCGTGCGGAACAGACGGATCTGCTCGGAATGTTTGAGTTTGGTCTGGAAGCCGACGATGTTCCACAGCGTTCCGCTGGCATTGTCCTGGCGCAACTGGACGACGGCATAGGGCCAGCGCCCGGTGCGGGGGTCATCGAGCCCGACCGGCTTCATCGGTCCGTAGCGCAGCGTGTCCACGCCCCGCGACGCCGCGACCTCGATCGGCATGCAGCCTTCGAAATAGGGCGTGTTCTGCTCCCATTCCTTGAACTCGGTCTTTTCGCCTTCGATCAGGCCGGTATGGAAAGCGAGATATTGCTCCTTGTCGAGCGCGCAGTTGATGTAGTCCTTGCCTTCCCCCTTGTTCCAGCGCGACTGGAACCAGGCGGTCTCCATGTCGATGCTGTCGAAATGGACAATCGGCGCGATCGCATCGAAGAAGGCGAGCGCGTCCGCCCCGGTGGCGCCACCGATGCTGGAGGCGAGGCTTGCGGCAGTCAACGGACCGGTCGCGACGATCACCGGCGTGTCGGGCAGCGTGTCGATGCGCTCGCGGACGACCGTGATGTTGGGGTGCGCCTCCAGCGCAGCCGTGACGCCTGCGGAAAAACGATCGCGATCGACCGCGAGCGCCGAACCGGCGGGGACCTTGTGAATGTCCGCCTCGCGCAGGATCAAAGATCCGAGGGTTCGCATTTCCTGATGGATCAGCCCGACCGCGTTACTGTCGGCGTCATCCGAACGGAAGCTGTTCGAGCAGACGAGTTCGGCCAGACCATCGGTCTGGTGGGCCGGGGTCATCTCGCCCCCCTTGTCCGCCGGAGCCCCGCGCATTTCGGAAAGACGGACCTTGAACCCGGCCTCGGCCAATTGCCATGCGGCTTCCGATCCGGCGAGGCCGCCGCCGATGATGTGCATGTCATGTGTCATGCGCCGTCCTTTGGGCATCGTCGCGACCCGGTCAACTGCGCGACGGTCGGATTGCGTCAAAAGGTACGCGCCGACGCTGATATCGATCAAGCAGATAAGACTCCGCGACGGCGAGGCGATTAACAGACGGAAGCGTTCCTGCAGCAGGGCGCGTGGTCGCCCGATCCACAGGGAGATGAAGATGCGAACCGCTTTTCTTGTTGCAGCCCTTGCGCTGGGCACGGCGCCGTCGCTGGCACTCGCGGCCCCCGCGATGACGTCGACGACTTATCTCATGAAAGCCGGGGCGGGCGACCTGTTCGAGCGCCAGTCGAGCACGCTCGTCGAGACGTCGACCACCAACCCAAAGCTGAAAGGCTTTGCCCGGATGATGGTGACCGATCATACCAAGAGCACCGCAGAGGTGAAGGCCGCTGCAATGAAGGCGGGGCTGCATCCAGCCGCGCCAAAGCTCACGGCGAAGCAGAGCCAGGACCTCGCCGCGCTGCGCACTGCATCGGGCACGGCACGCGACTCGCTGTACATCCAGCAGCAGAAGGCGGCGCATCAGGAGGCGTTGGCCTTGCACCGTGACGAGTCGACGATGGGAACGGCTGCACCGCTGAAGGCGGTCGCTGGCAAGATCGTTCCGGTCGTGCAGCATCACGTGGACATGCTCGCGTCCATGTAAGCGCGACTGCCCCGAGGAGGGTGCGGTGGCGGACTTTTCCGCCGCCGCCCCTATATGTGATCGCATGAAGATTTTCACGATCGGCTATGAAGCCACGACGATGGCCGCGTTCCTGTCCACGTTGACCGCTGCAGGCGTGGAACAGGTCATCGATGTCCGGGCGCTGCCCCTGTCGCGGCGTCCTGGTTTTTCGAAGACATCACTGGCGGCATCGCTCGCCGCAGCGGGAATTGCGTATGTCCACCTGAAGGCGCTCGGCACGCCGAAGGCTGGGCGCGACGCTGCCAAGAAGGGGGACGTCGCGACTCTCGAGGCAGTCTATGCAGGCCAGCTCGAGTTGCCCGAGGCGCAGGCACAAGCCGCGCGGATGCTTGAGCTGGCCGCAGAACGCCCGAGCGCCTTGTTGTGTTACGAGCGCGACCCGCGGCATTGCCATCGCACCCTGCTGCTGGAAGCGGAGGCGGTCGGGGCCAAGGTGGTGGATTTGTACTGCTGATCCAGTCATCGTCATTTCGTATCGCATCGTCGGTGGGGTCTTGAGCGGGCGCGATGTCCGGGGTAGTCTTACCGCAAATAGACCAGATATCGCGTTGCGGTGCTGGCTAGACCATATCCTCCCAGACCCAGTATCCCTTCGAGGAAATCGATGCCGTACTCGCGCATGTCCGCTGCGTTAAAAATTGCCCGAGACCGAAAGTTGCTGCCGCGTCAGTTCGAATTGAGCTGGGATGACTGGGAAGACTTTACCGCGGCCACCCATGGTTTGCAGTCGGTGTCAGGCTATCCACAGACATGGAAATTCGCGGGCGTCCATGTGCGCCGGTCGATCGATAAATATGCAGTGTCGACTTTAAGCGCGGATGGCGACGATGCGCCGATCGAACTCAACCAGGCATCTCGAACGGTCTATCGCTACGTGCCGGGCCATCTGCAGTCCTGATCGGGAGCGTAACCGCATCCAGGCGGGAATCTATGCGCCGGTGGTCGCGCCGGGCCATGGAACACATCTTACATCACCGGAATCATCGGTCCGCGAGGCCCCCGCGGGGCCGAGACGATAGCCGGGACATGGCATCAGCCCGCGACGGGCAGCCTTACCGTGCCATCCGCATCGCGTTCGAGCGCGCCGTACGCAATCACCGTCTCGAGTAGCAGCGGACCACCGTAGAGGTGCGGAAACAGCTGTCCGCCGCGCGATTCCTCCCATTTCAGTCCCGCGCCGAACGACCCCAGATCGACCGCCGCGACATGTAGGTCGGTCTGCCCCGCGAAATGCTTGTCGACGGTCTCGGTCAGTTGCGCAGCGGTCGACAGGTGGATGTACCCGTCAGCCAAGTCGACCGTCGCCCCCGCGAACGACCCCTCCGTCTCGAGCGTCGCCATCTGCTCGGCGGTCAGCACTTTGTACGCAGTGAGAGGCAATTCGCTCATTCGCCATCCTCCGGGCCAGCCGCGCTGTCGTCGTTCGTGTTCGCGCCGTCGTCGGGCGCGAGCTCGACCTTGGTCAGGTCGCGGACGTCCGCCTCGGCATCGCCTTCGGCTTCCTCGATCCGTGCCGCCGAGACGACATGCTCGTTCTTGCCGACATCGAACAACCGCACGCCCGCCGAGTTCCGCCCGATCACGCGCATCGAGCCGAGCGTGGTGCGAATCACCTTCGCCTGATCGGTGACGAGCATCAGCTGGTGGCCCTTGGTTGCGGCAAAGCTTGCGACGACCGGACCGTTGCGCGGGATATTGTCGATGTTGGTGATGCCTTGGCCACCGCGACCGGTGCGGCGATAGTCATAGGCCGAGGACAGCTTGCCGTACCCGTTGGCGCAGACCGTCAGGATGAACTGCTCGCGCTCCATCAGTTCCTGATAGCGGCCGGTGTCCATCGTCGGCTCGCCATCGCGTTCGCCCTTCCACGGCGCGAAGCGGAGGTAATCCTCGCGCTCCTCGGGGGAAGCGCCGACGCGGTGGAGGATCGACAACGAGATGACCTTGTCGTCGCCCTTGAGCAGCATGCCGCGCACGCCGGTCGAGTTGCGGCTCTGGAACTCGCGGACTTCGTCAGCGGCGAAGCGGATCGCCTTGCCGGCGCGCGTCGCGAGCAGCACGTCGTCATGCTCGCTGAGGAGCGCAACGCCGATCAGCCGGTCGTCGGCGTCGATGCCTTCGAACTTCATCGCGATCTTGCCTGCGGTGGGCACGTTGGTGAACGCATCCATCGAGTTGCGCCGCACGCTGCCGCCCGCGGTCGCGAACATCACGTGGAGCTTGGCCCATTCGGCCTCGTCCTCCGGCAGCGCCAACACGGTCGAGATCGTCTCGCCCTCGGCGAGCGGGAGCAGGTTGATCATCGGACGGCCGCGCGTGGCGGCGCCACCTTCCGGCAGCTTCCAGACCTTCATCCGGTAGACCTTGCCGAGCGTCGAGAAGAACAGGACCGGGGTGTGGGTGCTCGTCACGAACAGGTTCGTGATCGCGTCCTCATCCTTGGTCGCCATGCCGGCGCGGCCCTTGCCGCCGCGTGCCTGCGCCCGGAAGGTGTCGAGCGTGGTGCGCTTGATATAGCCCTGCATCGTCACGGTGACGACCATGTCCTCGCGCTCGATCAGATCCTCGTCGTCGATGCCGTCGGCGGCAGCGGCGATTTCGGTGCGGCGCGGCGTCGCGAATTCGGCGCGGACCGCGACGAGTTCCTCGCGCATGACCGCGTACAGCTTCGCGCGGTTGCCGAGGATTTCGAGCAACTCGGAGATCGAATCGGCGAGGCCCTGCAACTCGTTGCCGATCTCGTCGCGGCCCAGCGCGGTGAGGCGGTGGAGGCGGAGGTCGAGGATCGCGCGGACCTGCGCTTCGGACAGGCGATAGGTGTCGCCGGTGACCTCGGCTTCGACCGCCTCGACCAGCTTGATGTAGGGCGCGATCTCGGCGACCGGCCAATCACGGTTGAGCAACGCTTCGCGCGCGGCGGCGGGGCTGGACGATCCGCGGATGATCTTGACGACTTCGTCGAGGTTGGTGACCGCGATGACGAGGCCGAGCAACAGATGCGCGCGCTCGCGTGCCTTGGCCAGTTCGAACTTCGAGCGCCGCGTGATCACTTCCTCGCGGAAGGTGATGAACGACGTCAGGATATCGCGCAGGTTGAGCAATTCGGGCCGACCGCCGCGGATCGCGAGCATGTTGGCGGGGAAGCTCGATTGCGCGGGGGTGTGCCGCCACAACTGGTTGAGCACGACGTCCGGGGTCGCATCGCGCTTAAGATCGATAACGATGCGAACGCCTTCGCGGTTCGATTCGTCGCGAATGTCGCTGACGCCTTCGATCCGCTTTTCCTTGGCGGCGTCGGCAATCTTCTCGACCAGGCCGTTCTTGCCGGTCTGGAACGGGATTGCGGTCAGGACGATCGAGCGACGGTCGCCGCGGCCTTCCTCGACCACGTAGCGCGAGCGAACGATCACCGAGCCGCGCCCGGTTTCATAGGCAGAGCGCGCGCCCGCGCGGCCGAGAATAATCGCGCCGGTCGGGAAATCTGGGCCGGGGACGATCTCGATCAGTTCGTCGGTGGTCACTTCGTCGCGCGCGCCAGTGGCGGCGTCGATCAGCGCGAGCGTCGCGTCGACGACTTCGCCGAGATTGTGCGGCGGGATGTTGGTCGCCATGCCGACCGCGATGCCGCCCGCGCCGTTGACGAGCAGGTTGGGGAAGCGCGCCGGGAGCACTGCGGGCTCGCGCTCCGACCCGTCATAGTTGGGGACGAAATCGACCGTGTCCTTGTCGATATCCTCGAGCAGCGAATTCGCGACCTTGGCGAGACGCGCCTCGGTGTAGCGCATTGCCGCGGGCGGATCGGGATCCATCGAGCCGAAGTTGCCCTGACCGTCCATCAACGGCACGCGCATCGACCAGTCCTGCGTCATGCGCGCAAGGGCGTCATAAATCGAGCTGTCACCGTGCGGGTGGTATTTACCCATCGCGTCACCGACGATGCGTGCGCACTTGCGATACGGCCGATTGTAGACGAACCCGCTTTCCGACGCGGACCAGAGAATGCGGCGGTGGACGGGCTTCAGGCCATCACGAACGTCGGGCAATGCGCGCGCGACGATCACGCTCATCGCATAGTCGAGGTAGCTCGACTTCATCTCGTCGACGATCGAGATCGGGGCAATATCGGAAGGGTCGGCGAGTACGGTCTCGTCGGTCAATTTGTGGCGCCTTCGGCTGTGTTACGGGGTCGTGACAACCCTAGCCGGTCGCGCGTGCGAACGCCACCCCCGCACGCCATCCGAAACGATCAGAAGGGAACTTCCTTACCCTCGAAATCGAACAGCTTGCCGGTGTCGGGGGCCTTCAATTCCTCGATCACGTCGAGCAACTGTAACGCCGCACGCTCCGTATCGAACAACCGGCCGGGCTGGACGTTGCCCTGGAACGGCTTCGACAATGCGGTGTCGACTGTGCCCGGGTGCAGCCCGACGACGATGGCGCGATCGTTGCGGCGCTTTTCTTCGATCGCGAGCGTGCGGATCAGCTGGTTGAGCGCGGCCTTGGCGGCGCGGTAGCCGTACCAGCCGCCGAGCTTGTTGTCCGAGATGCTCCCGACCCGCGCCGACAGCGCCGCGAACACGCAGCGCCCGGTCTTGGGCATCAGCGGGAGGAAATGCTTCGCGACGATCGCAGGGCCGATCGCGTTTATCGCGAACTGGCGGGCGAGCCAGTCGGGGTCGAGCTCGCGCAGCGCCTTTTCGGGGCCGCGTTCGCCGTCGTGAAGCAGACCGGTCGCGACGATCACTAGCGTGGGAGCCGGGCCCTTCGCCACCTGCACCGCTGCCGCAGCGATGGTCGATTCGTCGAGAAGGTCGATATGGCGGTCGTCATCGTAGGAGCGGGCGAAGCCATGGACCTTTTCGAACGCGCCTTCCTCGAGCAACGCGGCTTCTAGCGCGGCGCCGATTCCGCCAGAGGCTCCGATGATGACGGCAGTGGTCATGGCGTGCTCCTTAGCTGCGGGTGAAGCGCCAACGATCGTCGGTGCTTTCGTGGGGATCGAACCGATACCCGTCGCTATCGAATCCTTTCATGGATTCGATGTCGCCGATGCGGTGCTCACACATCCAGCGCGCCACCATTCCGCGCGCCTTTTTGGCGTGGAAACTGACGAAGCGCGGGCCGTCGGGACCGGGTTCGCGAAAGTCCACGTCGATCACGCGGACGCCGTCGAGCTTGCCGGCGACGGCGTGAAAATATTCCTGGCTCGCCAGATTGAGCACGACGCCCGATCCCTCATCGCGCACCGCATCGCGCACAGACGCTGCGATCCGGTCTCCCCACCAGTCATAGAGCGAAGCCCTGCGCGGTGCCCAGCGCGTGCCCATCTCCAGGCGATACGGCCGCATCGCGTCGAAGGGGCGCAGCAACCCATAAAGCCCGGACAGCATCCGAACATGATCCTGCGCGAAGTCGAGCGCCGGGGCATCGAGGGTGGCGGCTTCCAGGCCGGTGTAGACGTCGCCGGCAAAGGCGAACAGAGCCGGCCGCTCCGGCGATTCGGCGAAATGGGCAAACCGGTCCGCGTTGAGCTTGGCGAGCTTGGGCGAGATGCTCATCAGCTCGGACAGGCGTTTCTGCGACAGATGCGCCGCGGCCTTGGCCAATGTCGTCGCCTCGGTCTCGAACAACGGTCGGGTTGGATCGATCGGCGGCAGCGCGCTGTCGTAATCCAGGGTCTTCGCGGGGGAGAGCAGGGCGATCATCCCTGCGCGGGTAGCCGGGGACCGATCGATCGTCAAAGCCTGTCGCCATGCGGGCGGACGGGAACCTTGCGGAGTTCAAACGTTGTTCAGCCCGTGAGTGGCAACCGGCGTCGCTTGACGGTGTTACCGGTGGCGCTAGAGCGGCTCAGGCATTTCCCCCGCAAGGTCGCCCGTTCGAGGCATGAGGAGAGTTCGGCAATGAAGATGGTTTCGAAGATCGCACTGGCCGGGGCGCTTGTCGTCTCGATCAACAGTGCAGCCCTGGTGGCACCCGCGTTCGCCAAGAAGAAGGACGAGGCCCCCGCCGCGCCAACGATCTCCAAGGAAGTGCGCGACAATTTCGTCAGCGCCAAGGCAGCGCTCGACGCCTCGCCGAAGGATCTCGCGAAGGCAGAAGCCAGCATCACTGCGATGGATGCCGCCGCAAAGACGGACTATGAGAAGTATATCGCGAGCAGCCTGCGCCTCTCGCTCGTCAATGCGCAGAGCACCGGCCAGACCGATGCGCAGCGCGCGGCCGCGCTCGCGCCGATGCTCGACGCACTGATCGCCAACCCCGCGACCCCCAAGAACGAAGTCGCGATCCGCACCAACGAGCGGGCCGGGCTGTACTTCACACAGAAGCAGTATGCACAGGCCGCCGCCGGGTATCAGAAGGCGAAGGATCTCGGCTACACCGACTCCGACCTGCTGCTGAACATGGCGCGCTCCAAGGTCGAAGCCGGCGACGTCGATGGCGGCGTTGCCGCGCTCGACATGGCCGTCAAGGCAGAGGAAGCCGCTGGTCGGGTCCCGCCCGAGGCATGGTACAAATATGCGTTCACGCGTCTGTACAAGGCCGGCAAGAATGAGGCTGGCGACGCATGGACGGCGGGCTGGCTGTCGCATTACGGCACCAAGCAGAACTGGCGCGCGGCGATCTACACGTTCGGCTTCCAGGGCCCGAACGCCGCGAAGTACAGCAAGAACCGCGTCGACCTGTTCCGCCTGATGTGGGCGACCAAGAGCCAGGCCGGTCAGACCGAATATCTGCAATATGCGGACGCGGCGATCAAGGTCGGCCTTCCCAACGAAGCCAAGGTCGTTCTCGACGAGGGCGCCGCATCGAACGTCGTCCCGGCCACGAACGTGCTCGGCAAGGAGCTGATGGCGTCCGCCAAGACCGGCATCGCCGGCAGCACCCCGCCTGCAACCAAGGAAAAGAACGCCCAGGCAGCGGCCAAGGGTGACATCGCGGGTCAGGCCGGCGATGCGTATTTCGGATCGCGCAACTACACCAAGGCGGTTGAAATGTACCGCCTGGCGGAGACCAAGGGCGCGACGGATGCGGACCGCAACAGCCTGCATCTCGGCATGGCGCTGGCACTGGCCGGTGACCGCGAAGGCGCAAAGGCAGCGCTCACCAAGGTTGCAAGCGAGCCGAACAAGTCGATCGCTCGCCTCTGGATGACCTATGTTGCGGCACCGCCGGCGGCCTGAGGGGTCTCTGTCCAAGGAAAAAAAGGGCGGCCCGTTCGGGTCGCCCTTTTTCGTTGCAGGTCAGAGGCTGCGGATCGGGATCCCTGGAAGAGACTTGGCCGTGCGGATCGTAAGCGACGTCTTGACGCTGGCGACATTCGGGGCGGGCGTCAGCTGCGTCATGAGAATCTCTTGGAAACCCTTGAGATCGCTCGCTACGATCTTCAGGATGAAGTCGATCTCGCCGTTCAGCATGTGGCATTCCCGGACCTCGGGAATGGTCGCGACATGCTGCTCGAAGGCGGCGAGATCCTGCTCCGCCTGACTGCGCAGGCTGACCATCGCGAAGACGGTGATCGGATAGCCAAGTGTTGCCGGGTCGATTTCGGCATGATAGCCGAGAATGGCGCCCGCTTCCTCGAGCGCCCGGACGCGCCGCAGGCAAGGTGGCGCGGTCAGCCCCACGCGCTCGGCCAGATCGACGTTGGTCATTCGGCCGTCGTCCTGGAGCAATTCCAGAATGCGCCGGTCGATGGAATCAAAGGACATTACGTGTAGCTCCTGGGAAAAGCGCGTTTGGCGTCGCGCCATTGGGGCGCTGTATAATATAATTGCCGTCGAACGCAATTGTCCCACATTGCTACGCTGTAAATTCTTCGGTTTCACAGATCCATCGCGGCGAGTAGGAAATCCACGGCATCGGACAGTGCCGGATTCCCGAGGGTAACGATTTGCGTTTCGACGACAGCCTTGAAACCGTCCTGTCCGCGGACATGTCCTCTCCGTTCGGCGCGCAGCTGGCCTGGCGGCAACTGGTCGATCTTATCGGACGCGGCCGGGTCGCCGCGACCGACGACGTCATCGGGCGCTTGCGGACGATTCGGTCCAAGGTAGCGCCGCCGGTGCGATCGGCCTCCGCCCGCGCGATCGCCGCCGCTGCACCGCCGCTCGCGCTGGTCGTGCTGTTCGCCGAGGACGAGATTGCCGTCGCCGCGCCGGTCCTGCGGAGCGCGCAGCTCGCAGCGGGGGACTGGGCCGAACTTCTCCCGCTCCTGTCTCCAACCGCGCGTTCGATCCTGCGCCATCGTCGTGACCTGTCGCCGGATGTGATGGCGATGCTGGCAGGCTTTGGCAGTGTCGACTTCGTCCTCGCTTCGCCGGGTGGGGTGGAAGCGGTAGCGACCGCGGAGGATGTCTGGGCCTGGACCGCGCCCGGGGACGCGGATGCCGCCGGCCAAGGACCGGTTGAAACCGATCTCGGCCCGCTCACCGTGGCCATGGCTGCCGGACCTTCCGTCACGCCGACCGGGGACGCAGCGTCGCGCTCCACCGAGTCTACGGTGCAAGATGCACCGTCCGCCGCGGACGGCCCGTTCGAAATTGCAGAGATGGTCAAGCGGATCAATGCGTACAACCGCAACCGCGCGAAGGCACCGCCCGTCGGTTCCGGTCCCGCCACCGATATCCCAGGGGCCGCCGACGCGCCAGACTCCGCGATCGGCCGTTTCCACTTCGAAACCGATTCGGCGGGGTTGATCCGATGGGTGGAGGGAGTCTCGCGCAACGCGGTGATCGGCCTGTCGCTCGCAAGCCCTCTTGTTCCGGACGTTCGGTCGAATGCCGATGCCGTGCTCGACGGATCGGGGGTGGACGCTGCGGTGGCCCACGCCTTCCGGGAGCGGCGGGGCTTCACCGATCTGCGCCTGGTGATTGCAGGGCACTCCGATGCCGCGGGCGCGTGGCGGATCAGCGCGGTTCCCGCCTTCGACTATAACACGGGCCATTTTATCGGCTATCGCGGGAGCGCGCGTCGTCCTCGGACCGAACAGACCATCGAACCGCAGGCGACGACCCGCAGCGCGGCAGCGGACGCGCTGCGCCAGCTGGTGCACGAACTTCGGACGCCGACGAACGCGATCGCCGGCTTCGCGGAGATGATCGAGACCGAGATGCTGGGCCCAGTCCCCGACATCTATCGTGCGCAGGCGGCCACGATCCGGACGCAGACGGCCGGGTTGCTCGGCGCGATCGAGGATATCGATACCGCTGCCCGGATCGAAACCGACGCATTGCAGCTCCGCGCCGACATCGTCCCCGTTGCGCCGTTGCTGGACAGGGTCGCGACCGACCTGGCACCGCTGGCGGCGCTGCGCGGTACGACGCTCGAAGTTTCGGGGCCGGATCGAAAGATGTGCATCCGCGGCGACGAACGCGCGGTAGAGCGCTTGATCGGTCGGTTGCTCGCAACGCTCGTCGCGGTCGCGAAAACGGGCGAGCGGATCGGGATCACGGTCGCGCAGCCATCTCCCGACCGGCTTGCCATGGTGTTCGACCGCCCGCGTGCACTGGCGGATTATGTCGGGGAGGCCCTGTTGACTATCGCACCCGATGTTGCGGATGCCGAGGGCGGGGGGCCGCTGCTTGGTACGGGTTTCGCGCTCAGGCTGACGCGCAACCTGGCGATCGAACTGGGCGGGGGGCTGGTCATCGGCGGCGAAACCTTGACTTTGCATCTGCCGTTCGCGATTTCCGACGGGATGGAGCAGGGTTCCCTCAACTGATCGTGGCGCAGCAAGGCCATTCGCGCCCGTATCGTCCGTCGCCACCTGCGGCGCCGGACAGGATCCGCTGGACCGACGGGTTTGGAACGCGGTTCATCGTTTTTGTAGATACCGAGGAAGAGTTCGACTGGAACGCCCCGCTGCGGCGGGACGGTTACGGTGTTTCCGCCATTCGCGCGCTTCCCGTGGCGCATCGCCGCTTCGCCGATCGTGGCGTACCGCTGACGATGCTCGTGGATTATCCGATCGCAACCGATCCGCTTGCGATCGCGTGCGTCAGCGCCGTGCTCGAAGATCGGCGCTGTGCGATCGGCACGCATCTCCACCCCTGGGTCAATCCGCCATTCGACGAAGTGGTGACCGCGCGCAACAGCTACGCCGGCAATCTCGTCGAGCGCTTGGAGGCAGCCAAGATCGATCGCCTCACCACCGCGATCGAAACCGCGTTCGGCGTGCGGCCGCGCGCCTATCGGGCCGGGCGTTACGGGATTGGCCCGCAGACGCTGCGGTTGCTGGCCGAGCGGGGGTATCGGATCGATACGTCGATGCGGTCGCGCTATTCCTATGCGGCAGACGGCGGCCCCGATTTCGGCAAGATCGGAAACGGCGCCTTTCGGGCGGGGACCGATGGCGCGATGGTCGAACTGCCGCTGACGACCGTGCATACCGGTTTGCTGCGTCGTGGCGGCGAGAGCCTGTATCGGGCGCTACGCCATGTCCCGCGCGGACGCGGCGTGTTCTCGCGTCTGGGTCTGCTTTCCAGGGTGGCGCTGACCCCGGAGGACATGCCGGTCGCGGATGCGCTGGAAGCGATAGCGGTGGTGCTGGGAGAAGGACTGCAGCTGCTGAGCTTTTCCTTCCATTCCCCGTCCCTTGTGCCCGGTCATACGCCTTACGTGCGAGACGCGGCGGATCTCCGGCGGTTTCATCACTGGTGGGATACGATCCTGGCCGATCTGCAGCGGCGCGGGGTGATGGCAACATCGCTCGACGAGGTGATTGCGGCAGCGGGCTTGCCAGCGGCGCCCCTGCGACGCTAACGGATGGCCCGGGGGGGCCTGTAGCTCAACTGGTTAGAGCTGGCCGCTCATAACGGCTAGGTTGCGGGTTCAAGTCCTGCCGGGCCCACCACCCCTGAATTTGAGAACCGCCTGGGACGCTCTGGGAAAGTCAGAAAGCCCTAAATTCTGCGCTTTTGGCGGTGGTGAGATAATTTGCAGTCCTCAGCCTTCCTAGGTGGACCCTTGTTTTTGGCGGTACAGGATTTAAGCCGTACCGTCAGATCAACCGAGGATACCGTCAATCGTGGGACTCACACACATTCAACTGCGGGACGCGAAGCCTGGCGAGAAGCCGTACAAAATGTACGATAGCGGCGGGCTGTACGCGATCGTCGCCACATCTGGGTCCAAACTGTGGCGGTTCGACTATCGCTTCCTCGGGCTCCGCAAGACGATGTCGCTGGGGACATGGCCAGGTGTCACGCTCGCCCGTGCTCGCGAACTGCGCGACGTGGCGCGCGACACGGTCGACCATGGTCATGATCCCGCCATCAAGAAAGCCGTTGAGGTGATCCCGGCAGTGTCGATCGCAGACACATTCGAAATGGTAGCGCGAGACTGGTTCGCCACGAAAACGAGCGGTTGGGTGTCGTCATATTCCACCAGGATCATGTCGCGGCTGGAGGGTGACATTTTTCCGACACTCGGCAGCCGTCCGATCACCGACATTGAGCCCCCAGAACTGCTGGCTGCGATCCGGAAGATTGAAGACCGCGGGGCCATCGAACTCGCCAAACGGGTGAAGAATTACTGCGGAGAGGTGTTTCAGTTCGGCATCGCTGAAGGGAAGTGCGCCCGCGATCCGAGTCGCGATATCCAGAAGGCGCTGAAGCCGAAACCGCGCACCGTCCACCGGGCTGCACTGCGGCTGTCCGACATGGCAGAGTTCGTCCGTGGCGTGGAGTCGTTCAGGGAAGACACGCTGGCTGTTTTGGCGTTGAAGCTGACGCTGCAGACCGTCGTCCGAACGAATGAAATCCGTTTCGCGGCGTGGGACGAATTCGAAGGCGATGTCTGGCGCATCCCGGCTGGACGCATGAAGGAGGGATTGGAACACATCGTTCCGCTATCCTGGCAGACGCTGGCGCTGTTGCAGGAAATCCCGCGCCGGGGTGCATTGCTGTTTTCGAAGGATACCAAGTCTGGCGTCATCAGCCAAAACGCGATGATCTCGATATGTTACCGACTCGGTTATATGTCGAAGATGACCGTCCACGGCATCCGCAGAACGTTCAGTACTGCGGCGAACGAGTCTGGCCTGTGGCAGCCAGATGCTGTTGAGCGCCAGCTCGCTCACGTTGAGCAGAATGATGTGCGCCGTGCGTACAATGCGGCCGAGTATATGGATGAGCGTCGCCGGCTGGTGCAGTGGTGGAATGACACCCTGTTTCCGGACTGGGGGGATATGTTGGGATAACGATCAATGGCCGCGACACTTCTATCGCGGCCAAACTGCAGTTAGTAACTTAGCGTATTCGTTGATTATTTCATATTATCCAGAAAAGCATTCGCGCCAGAATCGGTTAGCAAAACCTCTTCAAGTTTCGAAATAGCATTTTGGTTAACATCTATTATTCCATAAAACTCACAAGCCGCTAGCCAGCCTGCCAGATGCATATCTTGTCCTATTCCAATTTTTTTACTTTCAACCGCTTGATCATATACCGCAGTTTGTCTTGATATACGTTCATTATGCGATGTTTTGGTCCACTGTTCACCTCCTGCAAACCGCGACGCTATCACGGCATCTAGCCAGCCCTTTGGAACCACACTTGCCCCTTGATGACCTGGGCCCATCCGAACGGGTGCGGGCAGATCTCCCTGCACAGCCAATCGATAATAAGATGCAATTGAGTATCCGAGATACTTTGCTGCTTCGGCCGGTCGCAGTAGCGGACCAAGGGGTGGAATATTCGACCATGGGGTTTCAGTGTGCTTCACAACATATATCCTCAAATTTTGCTATTAAGTCAGCAAACTGTTGATCGCACTAAACTGGTGCATAATCAAGCGTAAGGTGACATGATTTTTTTGTGGATGCGACGATAGGGGGATGGGCGGGTGTTTGATAGATTTCGAATCTGCACGGTAATGTACAGAAGACGCAAGACCTATCCAGCTAAGCTATGAGCACTCAAGTATCGGGCTTCCACCGAACGCCTGTTTCCGGAAACAGTCTGCGCTTCTTACGGCCGATTTGCACGCCGAGTCGCTGGAGTGATTGCCACGTCCCACTTGATCCAGCCTAGTGGTTCGACCCACGACTGTGTCATGATAAGTGTTCGGTTAGCCGATTGTCAACCGATATCGCACGGTTGCAATATCAACAAACAGGTGATACCCCATCCCGATGAGTGCTACACCGTCCCTAGCCGTCCCAGAACTATGGCGCCTCCCACGCGTGGTTGAGGTCACTGGCCTGTCGAAGTCGGAAATATACCGGCAGATGTCGGACGGTAGTTTCCCAACTTCGCGACCGTATCGCGACAACCCAAAGCGCCGTTTCTGGACGTCGATCGAGGTCCAGCGCTGGCAGGCGCAGCAGGTGGGGGAGGACAAATGGGCCGACCTATTGGGATGATCTATGGCTGCGACGGGAAGCAGGGTTTCGGATCATTCATCGAAGCTGAGCGCGCCGTGAAACGCATTCGCAAGTTCAGCAAAAAAGACGGCCAGATGGCCCTCTATCGCTGTTCGTATTGCCCAAACTGGCATCTGGGTAGCAAGCCCAAAGGACGGCGTTCTAAATGATATCGTCAGAATTTGACGACCTGTTGGGTGGAACTGAACCTCCGCGCAAGAAGGTTGGTCGCCCGTCGAACGAGGAACGCGCCCTGCGTGCTGCAAAGGCGATGGAGGATGCCGCGCATCAGGCCGAGATCCGTCGTGCCGGGGTCGGCCAGACGAAGATTCCAGAAGAAGACTTTCTCATGCCTGTGAGCATGAACTTCCTAGGGCGGGTATTTCGGATGGACCCTGCAACCGTTCGCAAACGGTTGGTGAATTGCAAGGCGTGCGGGCAGGTCGGCGGCGGGCGACCCGTGTACTATTTCCATGAAGCCGTGCCGTACCTGATCAAGCCGAAGATGGATCTGGCGACCTATCTCCGTACGCTTAATCCCGCTGATATGCCGAACAGCATCAACAAAGTGTTCTGGGAGGCTGAGCGCATCAAGAACAAGACGTTGATCGAGACCGGGGAAGCCTGGCCGACGGCGAAGGTGCTGGAGGTGTTCGGCACCGTGTTCATGATGGTCAAAGACCGAGTGCCGCTGATCACGGAAGGCATGCGCGACGCCGGTTTGAGCGATGAACAGAGTCGCACACTGGCCGGCTTCACCGACCAGTTTCAGAAAGACCTGCATGAAGCTCTGGTTGCGCTCCCGCAGCAGCAAAAGACGTTCAGCCGGCAGGTCGAAATCGATCCGTTTGACGGCCCAGGTTTCAAGGACGATGACGCGTGAGCTATGCTACCCTTGAAGAGATGGTGGTCGCAACCGCTGAAGCCGTAAAACCCCCTGTTCGCATATCTGTATCAGAAGCAGGTGAGCGGTATCATATCGTCAAGAATCCCGGTCAGCACGAAGGACCGTTTTCGTACGACAAGACACCATACCTGCGGGAGCCGTCTGATGTTCTGACGTCCCTCGACTACACCGGAATGGCGTTCGCTGGACCAGCACGAACGGGTAAGTCGGCGATGGCGATCAACTGGTTGTCGCATACCGCGATCACTGATCCTGCTGATATGATGTTCGTCCACATGGGGCAAACCAATGCCCGCGACTGGTCACTAGCAGACTTGGCAAAAGCGCTGCGCAATAGCCCAGAACTGAAAAAGCGGCTTGTTCCTGGCAAGACGAACGACAACGTGTTTGACAAGGCATTCTTGTCCGGCATGCGGTTGACCGTAACCTGGCCGACGATCTCCAATCTATCCGGTAAGACGATTCCGCGGCTGTGGATTTTCGATATGGATCGCATCAAGCCACAGATCATCGACAAGGAAGGCCACGTCTTCGACTTGACGAAGAAGCGCGCCGGAACGTTCAAACGCTATGGCATGATCGGTGCCGAAGCCAGCCCCGGCTTCCCTGTCACCGATCCAAAGTGGACTCCTAATCCGAAACATCCACATGAAGCGCCACCTTGCGACGGTATCCTGTCGATCTATAATCGCGGCGATCGTCGCCGGTGGCAGTGGAAATGCCCACAGTGCGAGACGGCATTTGAGCCACATTTCAAACTGCTGCATTGGCCAACGCTCGACACCGGCGACATCATGGAGATGGCCGAACAAACTGTCATGATCTGCCCACATGACGGCTACCCGATGCAGCCTCACTGGCAGAAGCCGCTAAATGCTGGCGGTAAGTGGATTAAGGAGGGTGAAATATGGATGCCAGACGGCACCGTAGAGGGCACTCCCCGGCGCAGTGACATTGCATCATTTTGGATGTTTGGCCCGGCCGCTGGGTTCACAGACTGGCCGCAGCTCGTACGCCAGCATCTGACGGCCATGGAGACGTACGACAAGACCGGCGACGAAGGCCCCCTGATGACGACGGTCACGGTAGATCAGGGTGATGCATACATTCCCAAGCGCCTTGAGGGCGGACGGTTGCCGGAATCGCTCAAGGAGCGCGCCGAAGACTGGGGGAGTGCGCCGAACGAACCGACAGTGCCGCCAGGCGTGCGTTTTCTGCTCGGCATGGTCGACGTGCAAGGTGGTGTCGGTTCTTGCTTCGTCGTGCATATCTTCGGAGTCGATGCCAACCGCGACATCTGGCATGTGGACATGTTCAAGATCCGCAAATCTCTTCGAACCGATGAGGATGGGGAACGTGAGCGGCTTGATCCCGGCGCCTATGTCGAAGACTGGGAACAACTGGTCAGTCAGGTCATCGAACGCAGCTATCCGCTGTCAGATAACAGCGGCCGGCGAATGGGCATAAAGCTGACGGCCTGCGATAGTGGCGGTTCCGATGGCACCACCGCGACCGCCTATGAGTTCTGGCTGAAGTTGCGCGATCGCGGCCTCACGCAGCGCTTCCATTTGCTGAAGGGTATGCCGTCGAAGACCGAGACAGCGCCAATCCGGATCGCGTATCCAAACGCCCAGTCGAAGGGTAATAAATTCGAGCGCTACGCCGCGGTGCCGGTGTGGTTCATCAATTCTAACATCGTCAAGGACAATGCAAATAACCTGTTGGAGCGCACCATTCCAGGCGGACAGATCCATTTTCCGCACTGGGCTGAGATGTGGCTGTACTCGCAGCTTACGAACGAAATTCGATTGCCGAACGGGCAGTGGGACAAGGTTGGAGGTCGGAAGAACGAAGCATGGGATTTGCTCTGTTATGCGCTGGCGTTTCTTGAGCATCGCGATATCAACCTCCGCTACCTCGACTGGTCGAAGCCTCCGGGATGGGCTGCTGAGTGGGACAGCAACGATTTCGTATTCGGTCCAGGCGGACAAACGGTGACGGTCGAGCCTGTAAAACGCAGATCGCTGGCTGACCTTGCCAATCGTCTTGCGTGAAGCGCATCACCACAAGGTTGTTGCAACACCCTACGCGTGATATAGCACGGTGAATTTTCTCGTTTCCGGAGATCACCGTGGCAAATAAGCAAACGCCTACTCTTGGTATTCCGCTCAACACGGTCGGATTCAGCGGATTCCGGCAGTCCTACCGCCAAGCTATGGCGATTGTTTCGGCATCGCTCGGGTTGAATCTGCCGGTGGTCACGAACGGCGTGGTCGCTTGGCGCGCTAACATGCGATCTAACTTGCAGAAGATCGCGGCTGCAAAGGGATTGTCGGCGCCGACGGTGGCCACTGGCCTCGGGGGCATGCGGAACGCCTTCGTCAATGTGATGCAACTGGTCGATCCTTCGGTGATCGTCGGTCCTGTTTTTGCACTGGTCAACCCGATTATTTCCGGGAGTCTGACCGATGGTAGCACGCTTACCAAGACTCCTGCTGTGTGGACCGGATCGCCCAAAGTAACTAGTCAGTGGCGTCGAGACGGGAATCCTATCGCGGGCGCGACAGGTTCAACCTACAGTTATGTAGCAGCGACGGATACTGGCACTTACATCGACTGTTTGGAGCTGGCGAATAGTGCAATTTCTGCAGCCAGCAACGTCATTATTGCTGCGCCATCTCAGACTTCTTACAAAACCGGTTTTGACGGCCCCGATGCCACACCGCTACACGGCTTTGAGGGATGGCAGTGCTATTACGGTCCAACTCAGACAGCATTGCAGTTGAAGGGCAATGATCTGTGGCAGGTTGCTGACACGGGCTACAAATGGATTCATGCGACGAATGGTAATAATCATTCGATCGAAATATCCGTGCTTTACCCGGCAAATGCAAATACCAGCAATTCTTACCGCGTGGTCTATGCTCGGTTCTCTGGAGATACTGACAATATCCAGTTGTCAACGCAAAGCAATGGCTGGTCGCTGCAAAAGCGTGTGGGCAATACTACCGTTTCGCTACAGTCCTTCACAACGTCACAGTCTGTTCCCAGCGGAACCGTCGTAAAACTCGAAGTGATCGGTGCAGTTGCGCGGGTCTATTTCAACGGTGTCGAAGCGACCGCATCTGCTGCAGCAAATGGTGGTGCCGGATACCCAGTAGGCGATACTGCAGCAGCAAACTTCGTGGGTCTTGGACCAGGTGCTAACGGTCAGTCGCCTAGTCCGATCGCTAGCGCTTTGAGCATTTATGATGTTCCAGCGAATTCTCTGACTGCGAAGCCGTCAGTTGCAAACGTGGCGAACACGCCAGGCAGGCAGCTTTTGACAATCAGTGGACTGATCCAGGGAACTGTAACTCAGCCACAGGCTTTGCTTCTTTCGGCGAACGGTTCAGTTCTGCAGGACTGGACGAACGCGACCAAGAGCGGCGCAAATTATTCGCTCACGTTCGCGGAGCTGTCGACCGCAGCCGAGGGTACGGGCGTGCAGGCTTGGGTGCGCGACTCCGCTAACAAGTCAATTGTCACGTCGACATTTGCGAATGTGCCCGTTCAGTGGCGGAAGATTGATTCGGAATTCGGTATCAACGCCGCGTTCGGCAATCCTGGCCCGGTGAACTTCATCCGCAGTGCCGGCCTCCGGGCAAGCGATTATAAGCCAGTCACATGTTCCTGGGCACAGGTGGTCGACCAGGCCTCCGCCGGGGCCTATGATTCGACTGATGTTGGACTGGATAGCTACGGGTGGCCGACGAAGGCACCTGCGGGCAAGCATATCATGCTGTGCTGGGATCATGCCGGTTACGCATTCAATGATTCAGAGGCGGGCACGTACGACGTTCGCTTCAATCCCGGACTGGATTGGACGCTGAATGGCAATGGCTGTATGCAGCGTACAGCGTACAATTTGGCGGCAGGCACGGCTACGATCGTGATCACCAAGGACGTGCCGCCTGGTGCACCCACTCTGGTGTTCAATTCTTACAACGGTGTTGCCGACACGTTCCCGGCAAGCGGTACCCAGTTCTTCACGATGATCAAGCAGGGCGTCGATGCCACCGGCTTCCTCCGCACCGAAGCAGCCAACAGCCTCATCGGCTTGACGTCGCCTGCGCCCGCAAACGGCTTCAAGGGCGCCATCCGCTTCATGAGCCCGACCGG
The DNA here is from genome assembly GCF_022662475.1 of Sphingomonas sp. TREG-RG-20F-R18-01. Taxonomy (GTDB): domain Bacteria; phylum Pseudomonadota; class Alphaproteobacteria; order Sphingomonadales; family Sphingomonadaceae; genus Sphingomonas. Next base: position 159,265 of record NZ_JAKNQQ010000001.1, on the reverse strand, counting down.
GACGAACCGCCGTTCCTACCTTGGCATCAACCAGCTTCCGCGCGGAGCCGCACCCACGAACCCGCTCGGGCAGCTCAGCTACGGCACGAATTATACGATCGAAGACATGATCGGGATTTGTAAGAAGTACCGCAAGAACCTGTGGCTCAATCTCTGTGACCTGAACACGATCGCGGAGAACACGCGCATCGCTCAGGTCATTCGGGACACCGTGCCGATGGGGATGAAGGTCTACGTCGAGTACAGCAACGAAGTCTGGAACTTCATGTTCTCGCAAACGGGCGACGTGTACAACCGCGCACTGGCGGCGGGTGTGTCGCTTATCGTGCAGTATTCGCGCGAGGTCATGTCCCGCATGATCGTACCGTTTGAGAGCGTGCTCGGAACCAATGACCCTCGCTTCATGCCGGTTGGTGCGTTGCAGGGGCCGGGCAACGCCGCCGAGTTCCTCAACGAAGGCAACCTGTGGCAGCATCTCAAGGTGCTGGCGATCGGCGGTTATGCGTCGCGGGTCGGCGATTACAACGACCAGGCGATCTTCACCAAGGCCTCGCGTGACAAGGCCGGGGTCGACGATGCAGGGTTCCTTAACGACTTCTTCGTCGCGGCCCAAGCTAAGAGCGAAGAAACTCGCGTCACGCGGTGGAACGTCCACTGCAACGAACTCGCGAACGTTTGCGTGAGCAAGGGAATGGCGCGCAACGCCATCATCCCGGCGACCTATGAGCATGCGTGGCAGCACAACGACATGCTCTCGAACAACGAGGTCAACGTCACTGGTTCGATCAGTGGCACGACGCTGACCGTAACCGCGTTGAACAATCAGGCGCCAATTCGGGCCAACGATGTGCTTGTCGGAACTGGCATCACCGCGGGCACGAAGATCGTCAACCAGCTTACTGGCACTACGGGCGGCCTTGGCACGTACACAGTGGACACCTCGCAAACGGTCGCCTCGACGGGGATCACGAGCAGCACGAACGTGTATGCACAGGCTGTCGGACGTCTTTTGGCGCAAGCCCTGCGCGATCCTCGCGCTGGTGCGATGCAGGTCTACGAGGACACCTGGTTGCGCACCACGGGCGGTGTGTTTGTCCACTTCGACCATGTTGGCGGAATCCCGTCGTCGCTCTATCATCTCAACTCGGGTTCGGCCTGGGGCATGGTGGGCGCGATCGGCTACGAGACCGTCGACGAGCCGTACAAGTCGGTCGCGCCCGATATGATTGCCAACGGGTAAGCGTCGCTAAGCATTGCCGGGCACCAGACTGTGCCCGGCAAATGGTCCATGCTTCTTGGCTGTGTGAAAATGTTTCTCAACCAGATGCCAGCTTACGTAGCCGGCCGCGAGTGACAGCGTGATCGACGCAGCTACATATTCCGGGAAGCTGATAATCCCCTTCAGCGACACGGTCAGCATCTGCTGGATCGGGAATGCATAAAGATAGACCCCATACGATGGATCGCCATATTTACTCGTGTTGAACTTTGGCAATCGCTTGTCAAAGGCCAGGTAGAAGATCCCGTAGCAAAGCACTGGCGGGAACAGTGTGCGAGTCAACACGTCGACATAGACACGCTCGATCTGCAGGTTCGCCACCATGATTATGGTCATAAGTGCGATTAGCAACAGCGATCCGCTACGCGGAATTGTTTCTCGGTAAAGATAGGCGAATCCCCCAAGCATGAATGGGGGAAGAACATCGAACCAGAAATATGCGTAACCGATGACCGGCGCTAGGATGCCGGAGTCTGGGTGCCGGCCGGTCATATCAAGAAATATGCGCACACTCATTACGGCGATGGCAACCAATGGATAAACCACCCGCCAACGCATCGCGCCGACCAAGCCGATCGCCATTACGCCAAGGTAGCACCAGAACTCATATCGGATGCTCCACAGTGACCCGTTTACAGGTCCACTATGGAAAGCATCAGACGCTATGATATAATTTTGCAGCAGCACGTTTGACAGCATACCGCCCAGTTCGTGGAAACTGATGGCGCCGAAGTTTCTATCCGAATATAGCGGCACGACTACAAGCGAGCATATCGTTATCGCCGCCAAATATCCTGGATGTATGCGAGCAATGCGGCTTTTCAGAAAACTTAAGGTGCTTTTCCGGTTAAGCCAACTAGCCGTTATAAGAAATCCGCTTATCGCGAAAAATCCGAGTACGGCAATATGACCGCTATTGTATTCACCGTTTAGTAGCATCGACAGCCACTCAGTGTTTTCGCTTCCGAGACTAAGCGCGAATGAGTGCGACCATACTACCAGTATTGCCAAAAAGAGCCGCAACGCATCAAAATTATTATATCGCAGAGCAGTACCACTCATAGGTATGAGAGTATCATGCTTGCGCAAAGTGTTCTCAGTATTAAACATAACCGTAGCCATTGTCGCCCTCCATGCGATAGTGGTCAGGGTCGCGCGGTGTGTCACCACCGTTGCGACCCGATATTCAAGCAGTCAGTTCAACATGAACAAACGTTCATGCGCTGATAGCAGATCACTAGTCAACAACCTCTTGATTGTCAACAGTAAGTTGCTAAATAAAGCGATTAGTGATACTCGGAGATATGGCGACACTCACCGAACGACTGGTCGAAGCTGAAGAAGCCTATCACGCCGTAATGATCGGCCGGGCACCTTCGGTTATCCGCGATGCAAACGGTGAGGAAATTCGCTACAGCAAAGCTGATCCGACCGCGCTGCTGTCGTATATCGCACAGTTGAAGAACGACATCGCACCCGTGGCCGGCAGCATCTGCCGCGGCCCGATGCGCGTGTACTTCTGATGTTGGATCAGTTTGAAGATCTGCTTGGCGCACCCCTGCCAGCAGAGCCGCCCGCCTCGCAGATGGTCCCCGCCGGGGCGGGCGGCGAACGCGCGATGGGTGCTTTTGACGGGGCAGACCGCTACAACACGAGCCTTGCTGCGTGGGCACCTACGATGGGGTCTGCGGATCTCGACGTCATTCCAAGCAAGCAACTCAGCGATGCTCGGGTGCGCGACATGGTGCGCAACGATGCGTACGTGCAAGGCGGCGCGCAGCTTCAGAAAAACAATATCGTCGGTTCGCAGTATTTGCTGAACTCGAAACCTTCATCGGTCGCCGTTTTTGGCAAGGTCGATGAGGATTTCGAGGCTGCTTTCCAGGAAGAGGTTGAAGAACTTTTTCATATCGCAGCCGACTCGCCAAAGAACTATTTTGATTCTGCCGGTCGCAACACGTTCACCGATCTCGTGCGACTTGCGACTGGTCTGCACGTAATGACCGGCGAGGTTCTTGCAACCGTCGAGTGGAAAAAGGATGGGCGGCCGTTCAGCACCGCGATCCAGATGGTCGATACCGATCGACTGTCGACGCCAACGACGTTTCCAAACATCGGCGACCAGAATATCCGCGCAGGTATCAAGCGCGATGGGTCTGGTCGCCCGATCTCCTATTTCATTCGCGCGGGTCACCCGAACGACTATTACACGCCGTTCTTCAACATGATGGCCCAGTGGGTCGAAGTGCCGGTCGAAAAGCCGTGGGGTCGCACCCAGGTCATCCATATCTTCAATCAGCTTCGTCCAGATCAGACGCGCGGTATCGCTGCGATGACGGCAGCGCTGAAGGAAATGCATATCACGCATCGCTTCCGCGACGTGACGCTGCAGAACGCTGTAACTCAAGCGCTATACGCCGCGGCAATCACATCTGACCTGCCATCTGAGACCGTGTTCCAGTCGCTTGGTGGGGGGCAGATGACGCCCGAAGCGATCCAGAAAGCCATCGGTGATTATGCTGTTGGCTATTTTGGAACGATCGATGAGTTCGCCGGATCGGCGAAGAATCTGCACGTCGATGGCGTTCGGATTCCCCATCTGATGCCCGGTACCAAGCTGGAGATGATCAGCCCCAGCAGCGGCGGACCGCTGGGCATGGAATTCGAGGCATCACTGCTGCGCTACATCGCGAAAACGCTGGATGTTTCGTACGAGCAGCTTTCGGGGGACTACAGCAAGACAAACTATTCGTCGGCACGCGCCGCCATGGTCGAGACCTGGAAGGCGATGCAGGCTCTCAAGATCGAAGTCGCTGATCGTTTTGCGACCGAGGTGTTCCGCCTGTGGCTTGAAGAAATGATCAATGCCGACATGCTGAAAACGTTTCCGGCTGCCAAGGCATCGCTGCTTTACACCAATGGTCGTCAGAACCTTGCGTTTGACGGTCTGGCTCGCTGCGATTGGATTGGTGCGGCTCGCGGCCAGATCGATGAACTAAAGGAAACGCAGGCTGACGTTCTGAAGCTGAATAACGGACTCATCACGCGTGAGGAAGTGATCGGCAAGAGCGGCAAGGATTGGCGCAAGGTGTTCCGTCAGCTCGGTCGTGAGAAGAAACTCGCGGATAGTATCGGGCTTCAGTTCGCCGCGGCAGATCCGTCGATGATGAATGCGGTGGGCGGCGGCGCGCAGCCGACGAATAGCCCCAACCCAGACGGCGGAAAGGTCGCGAAGTGATGAAGACGAACCCCCTCATGGCGCGGTTTGCCGGCCAGGAAGCACTGGTCGAGCCGTCGCAGACTGCACGGTTTGAGTCATGCCTGGCCGAAGCGATCGCCCATCCGCGTTACGGCGAGATGGCGTCGATCGATGGTTCTGCGGACTTTTGGACCGAAGAAGGTAGCTGGTGCCGCCCTTATATCGTGCAGAATGGAATCCTTCAGATTCCTGTAAAGGGCGTGCTGCTCAACAACTTCCCATATGCACTTGGCGACTGGGCGACAGGTTACGAGTACATCTGGGAAGCATTCAAGCGTGGCTGCGGGGATTACGTCACCGGCGCTGTTCGTGGCATTGCTCTGGTCGAAGATACGCCTGGTGGCATGGTCGCAGGTTGCTTCGACACCGTCGACAAGATGATTGCACTGCGCGATCAAGTCGGAGTGCCAGTGGCGGCATTCGCACACGAGTCAGCGTACTCAGCAGGCTACGCCATGGCACTGGTAGCCGACCCCGGTCAGATCTACGTCAGCCGCACTGGTGGCGTCGGATCGATCGGTGTCGTCACCAGCCATATGAGCGTGGCTGGCGCAATGGAGAAGGCCGGGCTCGTCTTCACCTATATTTCCAGCGACCCGTCGAAGGTTGAAGGCAATCCTTACCAGGATCTTTCACCTGCGGCGAAGGCTCGCATTCAGGTTCGCATTGACGAACTTTACGGAATCTTCGTCGCCGCAGTGGCGCGGAGTCGTGGCCTTGGAGAGTCCGTCATCAGGGAAGACCTGAAGGCGTATTGCTACACGGCCACCCAAGCAGTGTCCAATGGCCTCGCTGACAAGATCGGCAGCCTTGAAGACGCAACGTCCGCTTTCGCGGGCTTCCTGGACGACCTGTCCGATACTCAAGGAGAAGAAGCGATGACCACTCCGGTCACGGCGGTCGATCAGGCCGCTATCGATACTGCCGTTGCGACTGCCATCGCCGCGGAACGTGCGGCAGCAGCCGACGCCGCAGCAACTGCCGTGGCGGCCGACCGTGAGCGCCAGAAGGCCATCACCGGTCATGCTGAAGCCGAAGGCCGCGGCGCTCTCGCCAGCCACTTCGCGCTGAACACCTCGATGTCGGTCGAAGATGCAGTCGCATCGCTGAAGGCTGCTCCAAAGGAATCGGCCGCTACACCAAACACCACGAATACCGGCTTCACCGCTGCGATGGACAATACGCCGAACCCCGAAGTCGGAGCCAACAAGGACGGCGATACCACCGTCGATGAGGCGCGTGCGAACGGCGACGATGTGTTGGCGCTGATCGGCAACACCGGTCTCCGCGGCTTCAAGACCAAGAACTAAGGGAGCAAGGCATCATGACCACGCGCAACTCTTCCTATGATAACGTCGATGGCTGGGGTCATCCGGCATTCGAAGTTCTCGACGACTACACCATGGCCGTTCTGCTTGCTGGCGTAACCCCGCCGCTCGCCGATCCGATGCACGTTCTGCTGGCGGACAACCAGAACCTTCCGATCTACCAGGTGGTCGGGCTCGATGCGAACAAGAAGCTGGTCAAGGCGGTGTTCGGTTCGGTTCAGGCGATCGGCGTGATGTCGCGCAGCGCAGTTTCCGGCGCCGGCAATACGACGGTCAAGGGCAACGTCTATTACAGCGGCTGCTTCAACATCGACGAAAAGTCGGTGCTGGTCTGGGACGCATCGTACGACACCGAAACCAAGAAGGCTCAGGCTTTCATCGGTGCGCCGACCCCCTGCCAGATCGTCGCCCGGCGCCGTCTCGCCCCCACCTCGTAATCAAGGACACACCGGACAATGGCAATCCCGACTCCCTATACGAACCTCTGGGACACGCGTCGCTCGCTGGGCGTCATGCGTGCCATCCAGGCTGAGAATTGGTATTTCGGCCAGTTCTTCCAGAACGAAATCCGCAGCACCGACGCGTGGATCGACTTCGAAAAGATGCCGATCCGCAAGCGCAAGCTCGCACCGTTCGTCCTTCCGAAGGCCCGCGGTCGCGGTGTCTGGGAAGACAGCCAGCGCGCCTACCGGTTCAAGCCGGGGTATATCAAGGTCGAGGAAACGATCGACGACGAAATGCCGCTGACGTTCCAGCCTGGCATGGGTTCGGTGTTCGACGCCAATAACCTGACCGACATGCAGCGGCTCGATCTCATTCGCGCTCAGATGCTGTCGTCGATGGATGAATCGATCGATCGTCGTCATGAGTGGATGCGCGCGCAGGCGACCATCTACGGCAAGTACACGATGACCTACGACTCGGGTGAATCGTTCCTGGTCGATCTGCAGCGCAACCCCGCGCATACGATCACTCTGGGCACGGGTTCGCGTTTCGGCGACAGCGGCGTTTCGATCGTCGATTTCATCCAGGCAAACGTCGACCGTATGAACAATGCGGAGTTCGGCGGGTTCGTTCGTCGCATCACGATGTCGTCCACGGTCGCGTCGATCCTGCGCAAGGACACCGAGTTCATGTCGCACATGGACCTTACGGTGAAGGGCGGCACGATCACGTTCGAACGCGGTGTCGTTACCGGCGGCGCGAATGGCGGTAAGGTCTACAAGTTCGGCGAAATGCTCGTCGGCGGCGCTTCCGGCGTGACCATCGAACTCTGGGTCAATGACGAAGTCTATCTGGCCGACAACGGCATCGTGACGCGCTATTTGGCTCAGAACCAGATGCTGTTCACGGCCGACCCGTCGTCGATCATGGGCTACATGGCCTATGGCAAGATCATCGACCGCGATGCGCAGTACCAGGCACTGCCGAAGTTCCCCAAGAACTATCTGCATACCGAAGGTGACGTTACGACCGAGTATATGAACATCAAGTCGGCGCCGCTGGCTGTGACGATCAATCCGGACGCAACCCTGGTGGCGACCGTCATCGCCTAAATCGACCCGATACGCCAGGCAATCCGTGTCTGGCGTATCAACCAAAAGGTGACAAACTCATGTCCAAGTATTTTGCCGTCCACGAGATCCATGATGAAAACGGGATTCATCTGGGTGAAGTTTTCGAGCCCGCCGCCGCTGACGTGCAGGGTTTTCTGGCGACCGGCGCCGTGCGTGCGCCGACCGATCAGGAACTTGCATTCCACGATATGATCCACGGCAGCAGCAAGGCTGCGGCTGAAGCCCAAAAGGTGGCTGAGAAGGATGCTGCACAGGTGCAGGCAGAAGCGGCCGCGGCCGCCGAAGCACAGCGTGTCGCCGACGAAGCCGCAGCTGCCGAAGCACAGCGTGTCGCCGACGAAGCCGCGGCCGCCGAAGCACAGCGTGTCGCCGACGAAGCCGCAGCTACCCCGCAGACGGCTGCTGAGAAGCGCGCCGCGAAGAAGGCCGAAGATGAAGCAGCAAAGGCATCCGCCGGCGCTGACCTGGTCGGCTGAAGGAGTTAACGATGGCAAACCTCAAAGTAGCACTCGACCGCGTCATCTATCGCCTGAACGATAAGGATGTCGCGGCTGAACCTGATACTGTTTTCGACGCTCCGAAGGAAGTGCCGGCATACTCGGTGCGCGAGGCAACCGCAGAAGAACTGGCTGCGTACAGCTTCGCCAACGGTGAAACGCTGACGCTCGAAAAGCCGACGTCTACATCGACCAAAAAGACCGATTGATGGTCGGCCGCCGTATCCGTGATTTGATGCGGCAAGGGCGCGAGGATCTGCATCGCGAGATGTCGGTCCCCGCGCTCTACATACCTGCGCCAAACGCGACCCCGCTTGCTTGTAGTGTGCGGGTCTGGTTGAAGACAGACAATCACATGGTCGGAAAGCTGCCCGGCCTGCAGGGTGCCGCTGAGACCAGTGAATCCGAAGATCGACTGCGATTCAATCTTGCCGAGATCCCGAAGCTATTCCGCAATGCGGTGGTTTCGGTTGAGCCCGGTGAGGCGTATCGTATCGACCACCTCTATGAAGCTGACCTGAATTTCCAAACGGCGCGCGTACTGCGGCTGCCAGCTACAGAGGCTGCCGGGCTGCCGTTGCCGTGAGCGAAGCCTACGTCATAGCCGTCGATGGGCTGGAAGCCCGGCCGTACGAAACCCTATCGCGCGATCTTCGTCTGAATATGGCGCGTGCGCTGAACAAAGGCGCAGATCGGGCGCGGACGGCAGGAGCGCGGCGCATTGAAGCGCAGGTTGGCTTCCCTGCTGGTTATTTGAACCCCTCGCAAGGTCGCCTGGTTGTCCGCGGAAAGGCAACACGCGACGATCTGGAAGCAACGATTTCCGCACGAGTGCGGCCGACCAGTCTGGCGCGCTTCGCGGTAGGGGGGACGGTTGGCGGTAGGACCGGGGTAGAGGTTGCCGTTGAGCCTGGATTGGCGAAGCTGATGAAGCGCGCATTCTTGATCCGGCTGAAGGCAGGTAATGCCGATCTCGAAACGAAAAACAATCTCGGTCTGGCCATTCGATTGAAGCCTGGCGAGCGTGTTATGAATAAGCGCGTAATGAAGCAGATCAAGGGGAACCTGTACGTTCTATACGGGCCATCGGTTTCGCAAGTTTTCCAGACAGTTCGAGAAGATATTTCACCTGATATCGCAGACTTTATTGGTGAAGAAGTCATTCGTCTAATGGGATTGGATATTTAATGACTGAACCATTCAAGCTGCGTGTCTTATACGCCCTTACGGATGTTTTAAAGACTATCACTCCTGCTGCAGGGTACACGTTCGATATGAGCGACGTTGACCGTGGCGATGGCGTGAGCGTTCCTCGGGTCTACCGCGGACGGCTTTGGTTCGGTGATGATGACCCGATTCCAATGATCAGCGTAGTGGAAGGCGTGGCGCCAGGGGAATTGGTGGAGGAACCACCGGAAGACACGCCGACTGCCGAGTATGACTGGAATTTGCTGATCCAGGGCTTCGTCGACGATGATCCGCAGCACCCGACAGATCCAGCGTATCGCCTGATGGCCGATGTGCGGCGACGTTTGGTATTGGAGCGTCGTCGCACCGTAGGCATGGGTGACAAAGCCATTCTCGGGTTCAGCGGGGGTGCAAACAACATCCTCGATCTTCGAATTCGACCGGGTGTCGTGCGACCGGCCGATGATGTCTCAGCCAAGGCGTACTTCTGGTGCAACTTGATTCTGCGCATCACCGACAACGCCGCAAAGCCCAATGAGTAGAGGGCTGTCTTTTTTCTCCGTTTCACGCTATTGATGAAACCGCAAACGAAAGGTGATACCGACCATGACCACTTACGGTAATCAGACCCTCGGCCGTGGCCGGGTGAACTTCTCTCTTTTCAAGCCGGGCACGTACGTTCCGGCTGGCTTCCGCTACACGGGCAACACGCCGTCGTTCAACCTGTCGATCGCATCGACGAACCTCGATCATTATTCCTCTGACGCGGGTATTCGCGAGAAGGATAAGTCGATCGTCGTCGAGACGAACCGGTCGGGCAAAATCGACATGGACGATATTCAGACCGACAATCTGGCATACTTTTTCTTCGGATCGAAGGCAGTCGTTTCGCAGGTTGCCGCGACGGCGATCAACGAAACGTTCCCAAGCGTCATTCCCGGTTTGAAGTATCTGCTCGGCATGAGTGATGCGCAGCCCGGTGGCGCAAAGGCCGTGACGAATGTGGTCGTGAAGGTCGGCGCCGCAACGAAGGTTGCAGGTATCGACTACCTGGTCGACCTGGACCGCGCGCTGGTGATGCCGATCGAAGGCGGTACGATCGTCGCCGGTACGGACATGGTGGTTACCTACGACAAGCAGGCGAAGTCCTACGACCAGATCATCTCCGGTTCGACGCCGATCAGCGGGGCGATCTTCTATGAGTCGACCAATCCGGAAGGTGCCAAGGTCGACTTCCTGCTGCCCTACGTCAAGCTGACGCCGAACGGCGATTTCGCGCTGAAGGCCGACAATGCGTGGCAGTCGCTGCCGTTCAATGTCGAAGTGCTGAAGGCACCGAACCGCGAGGCGATCTACGCCAACGGTCAGCCTTACACCGTCACGGTATAAGAGGGAGGCGGGGACCATGTCGCTTCGTAAACTTAGCAATCCAATTCGGAAGCTGAATGTAAGCGTATCGGACAGCGAGTCGTTCGCTGTCCGCGGCCTTACGCCGGCTGATGTTGTCGGCATCTACTATCGCCATGCAGGTCAGGCTTCCGACCTGTTCGAAAGCATCGTCAACAAGCACCAGTTTGAAGGCGGAATTGATACCGACTTCGTGATGCCGATGATGGCAGATCTGTTGCACGAAGCGCCAGAGATCATGGTTGAAATCATCACGGCTGCGATGGGGATTGATGCCCGCGACCAAACCTTGGTGCCGCTGTTTGACGGTAGCGACCTTACCGCAACGGTTTGGGCAATCGAAACCGAACTGGTGTCGCAGTTGTCCTTCGCCGTGCAGATCGACGCGCTGATGAAGATTGGCGAACTGACCTTCACGTCGGAGATGCCGCCAAAAAAGTTCGGGGCCCTGATCATCGGGGCCCTGAGCAAGATGGCGAACAAGACACCCTTGGGCTGAAGCAATGGATCTGGACGGTTCGCCGAAAGGTGAACCTCCTACTCGACCACGGGCACCCGGATGCATGGGACTATCCGCTCGGCGTCGTAGCAGATGAGGCTGCCCTGGTGGTCGAAAGACTCAACGGGCTGATCGGCTCAAACGCAGTTGGGTTCCAGATGGCTTACGTTTCAGCCCGAGTTTCAGACGGCAGCAAATTGATGTCGGAATACCTGGAAAGCCTACGCGGAGAATAATCAGGTGGCAGCACGTAACGCAGAAGTGAACCTGGTCCTCAAGGCACGCGACGATGCCACCCGCGCGCTGGAACAGGTAACTGCCACCCTCAACGGATTGCTCACCGCGCAGAATGCGGTCGCAGGTTCGGCGCAGAACACGAATAAGGGCCTGGCGGATCTTGTTGCTGGCGCCGCGTCGCTCGACAAAGCATTTGCCACAGTCAATAGGGCGGCCGACCGCGCTGAATCCTCCGTGTCGAAGATCACCGGCAGCATTGCAGCCAAGCAGCAGGCGATCGGCGTCCTGGCACGCGAGGCGGAAGATGCCGCCCGCGCGATCGCTCGCCTCAATTCGCCGGATGCGATCGTCGGGGCAGGGCGCGACCAGTCTGGTCGCATAGCGCAGGTCAAAGAACTGGAAGCCACCTATGGTTCGCTCCAGTCAAAGATCGCGCGGGTTGCCGACACCATCGCAGCAGACCAGTCGAAGCTGGATGCCAGCCGTTCGTCACTTCAGGCGCTCGGTAGCACGGTCATTGCCGCTGCAGATGCGGAAGGTAAGCTGGCAGCAGCGATCGCAGCGCGTCAGGCAGCACAGCAGCGCGCCAACGCCGCTGCCGGCGTAGGATCATCGATCCGCGGCAGTCAGTATCAGGACTCTGGCAAGTCGGCGGAAAACTCGGCATCCGTGTTTCAGGCCGCAGGTTTCACGCAGACTGAGAAACAGATTGCGGCAGCAAACCAGCTCGCTGAGCAGGAGCGTCGTGTCACTGACGAACTGCGTCAGCAGGAAACCGTACGGCGCAATGCCACGGCGCTTTCATCGATCCGTGGCAGTCAGTATCAGGACTCTGGCAAGTCGGCTGAAGCGTCGGCATCTGTGTTTCAGTCCGCTGGGCTGACGAATGTCGAACGCGAGTCCGCAGCGGCCGCACAGGCTGAAGCCGCAGCGATCAAGCGTCTGCGCGATGAACTGAACCCGCTTGAGACGGCGCAGCGAGCAGCCTTCGTCGAGTTGCAGCGCTTCAAGAAGCTGCTCGACGAAGGCAAAATCAGTGCGGAAGAATACACCGGCAAACAGCGGCTACTGGGCGAGTCGTTTGCCAATACAGCGGCCGTACTGGCGCGCACTCAGTCGGCGGGCGCTGGTGGAAATCAGAAAATTGGCCTATTTGGCCTGAAGCCGTATGAATTGCAGAACCTGAGCTATCAGGTGAACGACGTCGTCACCGGTTTGGCGAGCGGGCAGCGCGTCGGCCAAATCTTCGCGCAACAGGGTGGCCAGATTCTCCAGTTGTTCCCGAAGATTACATCGGGAATCGTCGCAGCATTCACTAACCCGGCGTTCATCGGCGCAGCGGTGGTGTTCGGCACGATTGCCTTGGCAGTGAAAGAGGTTGCCGATCGCGCGGAACGCCTGCGTGATTTCGGTGCCACCCTGTCGACCATGGCAGACGGAGCGACGTATTCGGCCGCTGCGCTGGAGAAGGAAGTCGAGGTCATGAAGCGCTTCGGGGTCACAGCCGAAGACGCATCGACCGCGCTCAAGACGTTTGTCAAAGACGGCGTGAACCCGGAGCGCATCGGGGAGTTTTCCCGCACTGCCAAGGATCTCGCCGACACGCTTGGTGTGAAGGTGCCCGATGCCGCGAAGATTCTCGCGGACGCATTCACCGGCGGCTATGACGCGATCGTCAAGCTGGATGAAGCCACCAACACGTTTACGGCGGCCCAGCGCGAGCATATCCGTGCGCTGTTTGATGAGGGTAGGGCACAGGAAGCCCGTACCTATGCCTATGACATTTTCGCGCAGAAGCAGCGCCAGGGTGCAGAAGAAGCACGCGGACCGTGGTCGACGTCAATTCGATCGCTTGGCACGGCATGGCAGTCCTTCATGGACGTGCTTGCGAAGAACGGTTTCATCACTGGCACTGTCGAACTGCTGGAAGCGCTGGCAAACGGCGTAACGAAGGTTCTGAACCGCTTGTCTGGCGCAACTCAGTCGACGGCAAAACTGCAGGAACTTACCGCCCTCACGACGCAGCTTGCCGCGGCGGAACAGGCGTTGGCAGCCGACAAAGACCCGCAGGTTGCGGCTGCTCGTATCGCCGGAATTGAGGAACTGCGCAAGAAAGTTGCCGCGCTCAAGAAGGAGGTGGCTACCCCCACGCCGGGAACCGGCGACACGGTGACTTCTGATCAGAACACGATCGAGCGGAAGCGTTCGAACGATATTCTGCACAATATGTCGCTGGAACAGCAGTACCGACGGCTACAGGAAGAAGGCAGCACTGCGGTAACGCGGCTGCGCGAGCGTGGTGAAAGTTTCCTCACCGCGGCAGAACAGCGTCGTCGCGTATCATTGGCTGGTGAATTGGCTGCCACCAAAGCTGTCGGTGACGAACGGGTGAAGCAGGCTGCTCGTGCCGAAGCCGAACGTCAGGAACGGGAGAAGATCACCAAGGAGCAACAGAGCTTCGACACGGCGAACTCTACCCCAGCAATGCAGACGCGCCGCCTCATTCAGGAGCGCGAAGGCTTCAGCGCGAAGGCGTACCGCGACAGCGATGGTCGCTTCCGCGTCGGTTTCGGTTCCGACACTACGACCGATGATGGTGGAAACGTGCGAAAGGTCACGTCTGCCACGACAACGGGTGTCGAGGGAGCTATTCGCGATCTTGACCGTCGCATCGGCGAGTTTCAGACCGGCATCAAGTCTCTGGTTGGCGCTGACCGGTTCAATGCGTTTGGGCCTCAGCAGCAGGCTGCGCTGACATCGGTTGCCTATAACTATGGGACACTCGGGCGGACCAAGGATGGACATGGTGCCGGCATCGCTGACACCGTTCGCACTGGATCGATCGAACAAATTACCGCCGCTATCCGCGCGCTCGGCAATGACAATGGTGGCATCAACAAGAAGCGCCGCAACCGGGAAGCGGATCTGTTTGCCGCATCGCCGAATGCCGCAATCGAAGCCGATAACGAAAAGGCGGCCAACGACGCTGCGTTGCGTCAGCAGAAGCTAAATGTCGCAATTGATGAAGGCAATGACGCGCGAAAGCGCACCACCGCGGAACTGGAGCGTCAAGCCAAGCTGCAGGATACGGCGCTGATTGATGAGCAGATCAAGGCGGCGGGTGACCGTGCTGCCGAAGATCTGCAAAAGCGCGTGACTGAGCAGAATGCGGCGTTGAAGCCTGGCGAAAAACAGCTTGAACTCACGAAGCAGCAGATCGAGGCTACCCGCCAGGCGGCCGAAGAGGAAGCGCGGGCCCAGAGCATTCGCGCGCGTGCGTCAGCGCAGACGGAAGAGGTAACACGCCCGGTCAACGACCTGACCAACCAACGTGACGCCTTGCGGCAGCGGCAGGACTTCCTGCGGTCGAATGGTAACGACCAGGGAGCAAATGCGCTGGCGCCGCAGCTCGACGCAGTAAATGCGCAGCTTCGCGAATCGATCGATCTGGCCATCAAGTTTTATGAGGCACTGGACCCGAAAACTGACCCGCTGCACCGCACTCAGGAGCAAATTGACGCAATAACGCTGTCGCTTCAGAGCAGTCGCGATTCCTCTGTCGAGTGGGGCAGGGTGATGAACGTATCGGCCAAGTCGATCGCACAGTCGTTTGCGTCTACGCTGACCAGTGCGATTGATCGGTTCACCCAGTCTGTGGCTGAAGGGAAGAATGTCTTCAAGGCTGCCAAGGATGCCTTTCTGGATTTTGCCGCATCATTCCTGCGGCAGATTGCCCAGATGATCCTGCAACAGATCGCCTTCAACATTGCCAAGGGGATTTTGAAGAGTTTCGGCGTACCCGTCGGGACTAACCACACCGGCGGTATCGCCGGCCGCGATCGAACGGAAACTCGAAGCGTGTCACCGGCATGGTTTGCTGGGGCCGCGCACTACCACACTGGTGGAATCGCCGGGTTGAAGGCTGATGAGGTACCAGCGATTCTGCAGAAGGGGGAAGAAGTCTTGACCCGCAGCGACCCGCGACATCGTGCCAATGGTGGGGCGTCCGGCGGCAGCGGTGGCGAAACCCGTGTCATCAACGTGTTTGACCCGGCCGCTGCGCTGGAGGCTGCACTTTCTACCCCAGCCGGCGGTAAGGCTATACTGAACCACGTCAGGGATAATCAGCAGGCTTGGAAATCTGCGCAGGGGTGACTTGCTGCGGCGGTCATGGGGTCGGGTCCTTCGTGATAATCATTCGCCCACGTGCGCTGATGTTGGTCGGCTTCCATCGGCGGTGTTTCGACCGCTTCCAAAGCTCTACAGGGCCGTCCTGCGCGTAAACCGCGAGATAGTGCATCGCTTCCGACAGCGCGCGATCTTCGCTTGGGCCAATGCTCACTTTGGCGACAAACGAGCCACCTTGACGGATGCCGTACTGTTCCTCGCTCATGATCCGGTTCCCTCGGTTGGGAATGGGAGGGGCTGGGCGCGGGCCAATTCCTGCAAAGCGATCCACGTAGGGATTTGCATAAGGTCGCCATTCTCCAAATCATCTGCCATTTCGCCGTACCTGCTCTTCGGTTCGGTCTTTCCAATCCGGCGCAGTACAGACACAACGATCTGCCGGGCTTTCTCATAAGCTGGAGACCCAGGATCAAGCTCCACCAGCCCGCTCGTGCTCTCGCTCATCGGGGCTGCTCCGGGGATAGGGCCGCGGTGGATTCATAGACGTAACATTTCGCGC
This sequence comes from Sphingomonas sp. TREG-RG-20F-R18-01, assembly GCF_022662475.1. Taxonomy (GTDB): domain Bacteria; phylum Pseudomonadota; class Alphaproteobacteria; order Sphingomonadales; family Sphingomonadaceae; genus Sphingomonas. The sequence goes on along the minus strand of NZ_JAKNQQ010000001.1, from coordinate 143,307 downwards.
TGCGATCATAGTCGATCGCATCAGGATGATTGGCCATGAACTGGGCGATATCGGCACTTGCGATTTGAATCGTCACCTCAAATCGATTGGCAATATCTGCGCGGCGGATCTGACCATACGTCTGAAGTTGGGCACGAATGAAATCCTGCCTCTGCTGCATGAACCATGTCATGGGCGATGACCTACGAAATCTGCCATGTACGCCCCGACATCGCGTTCGAAGTCTTTTATCGGTACGCCAGCGCGGGCGAGTCCGAGGGCGTGAGTGTAGCCGGCCCGAAAACCAGACTCCCGCTCCACCATCCCCCGGTCCACCCCCTCGCGCATGGCGGCGAGTGCGGTAAGGTGGGTGATCTCCGAAAGGAGCGCGCCGATATCCCAGCGCCAGACGAGCGCCGTCTGATCCGGCACGCCTGCCTGTTGCTTGACGTAGGCCTCCCGGACGCGAGCCGTGGCTTGCTCAATGCGGTTCGATCGGTCGCCTTTCATCGGGTCAGGTCCGATATCAGGAAGCGCCACCAGCTCCACCATCCCCCGGTCCGCCCCATCGCGCATGGCGGCGAGTGCGGCGCGGGCTTCCACGACCTGCGGGATAGACCTGCAGCCCTCATCGGTATCGTATAGCTCGACCATACCTTTGAGCGCCCGCGCCACCCGCTCGACATCCTCATTCCCGGCGTCGGGGCAAATAACGCCTGTCGCATCGCAATCGAGGCATCCGGTTAAAGAAGGGTCTTGCCCTTGTCCTTGGCATGAAGGGCAGATTTTCTCGTTGCCTGCGGGTTCGCCAACGTATCCGGCGCGCTTAGGCAAGCCGCTCATAAGAGACCGGCCTTTCGGCGCTCATCAACAGTATGGGTATGTTGATATGTTGATCCACAGATCGGACAATGAGGTGTACCCATCTCCGCGCGCATCTTGTCATACTGCGAAGTATTGATCTCATCCCCGGCGTCGGGGCGGGCGGTGACAAGATTTGGAACAAAAGAAGTCGGGAGACCGTAAAACTCTGCAAAATCGCGCGCCTCACTCCAATTCATATCGGCGTCGGGGCGGGCGGTGTGAGAGAGGCGGTGCATTCGCGCAGCCTGAACGCCTTCGTGATGGTCCCACTCGCCTGCGCGGATGAGCTTTGCATTTTCGGGCGCAATCACGATCCACTGCGCTGCGAAGTCACGATCAGCCTGCGTAACATCCTCGCGCATCGGCGCGGCTTTGGCGGGGGCGGTCATCGTTTTTGCTCCTGTGTCCAGCCGGTTCCTGCCATTGCGGCGTTGAACTCGTCGGCTGTGATTGGTGGGCGTGGATCTCGGTAATGCGGCTTGTGCGCGCGGCAGACTTGGCCGTGCAGCAGCACCTTGGGCTGAGCCTTGGGCAGGCGTTCGATGCACACCGGACACTTCACGCCGAACCGTTCGCGCTCCAGCTTGCGCATGTCTTTCATGTCGCGAAACATGTCGATCATATCGCTCACTCCGCCCCCTCCCGTCCGGAAGCAATCGCCGCGACCAACGCCTCACGCGCCGTCTTGCCGGTCCCGATCACGGTCCACTCGCGATCGTTGACACCGCCGTTCTCCCGCGTGACGCGCCATTCCTCGTCCTGGTCTTCATCGTCGCAGCGCCACGGGTAGTGGTACGACAGCGACACGTTGTGCTGTTTGTTCAGCCAGTCGAGCGGGTCTTGCGTTTGTCCGGAAGCAATCGCCGCGGGGGCGAGGGCTGCAAGAGCGTGCGCTGCCCAAGCCTGCTTCGAAGCAGCATAGGACGCGCCGTAGAAGGTGTGGCCGCAGCTACACTCCCCCGCGAACGTCTCGTCAGGCTGGTGATAATTCCCGGTCGGGAAATGCTCTGCCAGAGTGCTCAATTGACCATCCTCTTCGAACGCAACAGGGCCATGACGGCACGCGCGCCGACCTTACCAGTCCAGTCCATGTCCAAGCTGTCATCCAGCGCGTCGGCAATCTCGTCTTCAAGACCGCCATCGGGGATTGCGGCGCACGGTCCTTCGTGTCCTGCCTTGCGGGTGCAATACCATCCTGTCGGCGGTATTTGGCACTCCCCCTGCTGCGCGGCGGGGTGGGCGAGCGGGAGGGCGGTCGAGGTGGCGATAGTCATGCGACTTCCTTCCAACGGATCTTGTGTTTGATCTTGAAAATCGTGCCCTGATTGACGCCGTATTTCAGGCCAAGAGCGCGGTTCGTTTCCGTAGACGCGAGGATCTCGCGCACCTCGGCTTCGGTCAGTTTCCGGAAATACTTCATGCCCGGATGGTCGGGGTTGCGCCGTGCTTTGATCTCTTCCGCAGTGGGCAGCGAACCGGCCATCTTGTGCCGCCCCTTGCTCACCTTGTCGGCAGAGTTATCGGCAGCGGTACCAGCCCATAGATGCGCAGGGTTCACGCAAAGCGGATTGTCGCACGAGTGGCAGGCTTGCAGGTCTTGACCGAGCGGACCGTTGGCCAATTCGAAGGACAGACGGTGCGCACCGTAAAACACCTTGCGATGCACGAAGATGCCATAGCTGTGGTCATCGACATTGTGCTGCCATTCCCAGCAGCCATCGCCCTTGACGACCCAGCTCCAAAACCGCGCCAAGGCTGACGGCGGGAAGTCCGATGCCGGTATCCGGACATGCAGCGGCGTAAGCTGTTCGCTCATTGCTCCGCTCCCATTTCTGGCACCATCCCCCGCTCCAGCGCGAGATAGACGAAATCGTAGCGCGGGACTTCGAGGCGGATCGCGGTGATCGGCTTCCAGTACATATTGGAAGCTTCAAATCCGCCGCGGAATAATCCGTACCAATGCGGATCGTTATGCTCTTGTCGCTGAATCCAAATATCATCCGGCAACCACGAAGGACGTTCGCCATTGACCTCGATCGCAGCGCCAAACTCGGGGGGCGCGGTCATGATGCGAGATCCGCAACATCTGCGGCCTTGAGCAATACCGCAGCAAGGAGACGGGCACCCGCCGCGGTCGTGATGACAGTAGGCCCCATCATATCGCGAAAATCATCTGCTTCCGCGTCGTCATCCTCTTGCTGGATGATCTGGATTAGACCTTCCACCGGTGTGCTGTTGAAAGTGTACCTACCGTGCACACCAACCGTCAGCTTGTCGTGATCCGACCAACCGGTCTTATCGAACAATGCGTTGTCGATAGTCTCTTCAAATCTCACGAGCGTCTTCACATCCCATCTCCCAATTCAGCCGCAACCCGACGGCGTAATCAACTGATAGCTGAATAATCAACCGCTCTACCACTGTCAACCGATTCGTGATAAGTCACCCGAATGCCATCGACCGACACTGGAGCGCCGACGCTATTTCCGTTCGCGGTCAATTGGCGCGATAGCTACCATGTCATTTACGAATTCAAAACTGACGTATTCACGTCGCGCAGCGGCCGGGAGCAGCGCCGCGCCCAGCGGTCAACGCCGCGTAAGCAGCTTCAGTTTTCCATAACGCAAGAGACTAGTAGCCCGCTGAACCGATTTTTGTATCGCGAGCAAGGCAGCAGCATCACCGTAGCGGATCGGTCACGTATAGGCCGGATAACTGAAGCAGTTACCGCTGGCAGCAGCGTGATCGTCGTGTGCGAAATGCCAACCTGGATGGTTCCGACCGTATCGATCGTTCTCGGCGGTGCGCTACACACAGTTGCATCGATATCCGGTAATACGGCAACACTGGTCGAACCAGCAGGTGCGGATCTGCATCCGAACACACCGTTCTACCCTGCGGTGAACGGCCGACTGAGCGATAGTTTTTCGCTGAAGAACGTCAGCGATCGCGTTGCTGAAGCGAGTGTTACCGTTGCGCTTGATCCAGGCGGCAATACCCCGGATGACTCCGGCTCCCCGCAGGAGGTGTTCAACGGTCGCGAAGTCTTCGTATTTGAGCCAAACTGGGCGTCGCCAATCGAAGGGCAATTTGCCCGGAACAGCGACGCAGTAGACTTCCTGCGCGGTCGCATTCAAGTTTATCATCCGATAAATTTCAGCACGCGCATTCGGCAGTTTAGCGTTCTATTTCCGACACAGCGCGATCGCGTTGGTGCTGTATCATTCTTTCATCGGATGAAGGGGCAGCGCGGAGAATTTTACCTCCCGAGCTGGGACGATGCGCTCGACGTCGTTCATTCTGCAACGGCTGGCTCAACCATGGTCACTGTGGCCGGTGACCATGCGACCGACACGACTCTCCAAGCCGTAGTGCTGCGATTAGCCGACGGTGCGCAATTCTATCGCAGGATTGTATCGATAACCTCGGACGGCACCAACTCGGTGCTTCAGACTGATGCGCCATGGCCGGTAGCGATTGATGCCAATGTTCAATTGACGTGGTTGCAGGCAGCACGCTTCGCCGCCGACCAGCTGGATGTCGAATGTGTAACGTCGGAAGTGTCGCGCACCCAGTTCTCCACGCGCACCCTGGAAGACCTACCGGTGTTGCCATCAGACAACCCGTGGAACGGACTTGATGATGGCGCCTGGTGGCTCATCGACTTCTACGGGTGGCGCTTCATTCGAGATGCGTTGGCAAACCCGCTGCATCGCTGGCTGCATGTTTCATATCCAAAAACTGCCGGTTTAGCTGTCTTCTTGACCGGGGAATGGTGGCTGAACCGTTTTTACGGGCAGCCGTACGCCACCAACGAACTCGCGACGCCTCTTCATACCCTGATTCACCGCGTTCTTCCGGAGTCCTGAGAATATGACGACCGCCTATGAAATTCAGAAAAGCGTAGAGCAGATCGTCGTTGATGGCGGTCTGCTTCATAATGTTGTGCAGGGTGGTGCGGACACCGTGGTGCAGACTGAAGGTGGATCGGTTAAATCATTGGCCGGCCTTCAGCGGGACTTCAACGTTCAGGCTGGCGACATTCTCGACGTATCGAAGGTGAACGCGGGCATTGCCGCTGCTGCCAGTCTGTCGGCGTCAGCAGCTAAGGATCTCGCCACTCTCAAGGCGGCGATCGCCCAGGTGGCCGCCAGCGATGCTGGAGCTTATCTGGCTGCAATTCAAAGCCTGACCAGCGGGTCTCCGACGACGGCGCAACTCACGCTTCAGGCGACGTCGCGTACAGTCCTTGCCGGGTTCACTGGGACCGTTGCCGGGCGCCAAGCGTACCTGAGTGAGTTCCCGCGGTATGGAATGTTCTTCTGGTCGACAGCCAATCTGTCGACCAACGTCACGGCCGACCCTCAGCAGGGCATCTACGTTCCGCCGGCTTCAGACAGGAGCGGCGCAAGCGGTGCTTGGGTCCGGCTCGACGTTTCGACCCCTCGTCTCGAATGGTGGGGCGGCGGCGCGGGTGGTGACGACACTGATGCTGCAGCCGCAATTGGCGACTACATCACCCGCTTGGGTGGAGGGTTCATTGAGCTGGCGCCGGGCAAGACGTACAACGTCGGTCGGCAGTCGCTTGCAAATGACAACCAGTACATGTTCAAACCCGCGCGTCTGTTTGAGATCGTAGGCTGTACCAAGCCTGTCGTAATCCGGGCAAACGGCGCTCGTATTCGCTTCAACGATGGACTATATTTCGGGACGTTCAATGCCGACGGCACACCCGCTGGTTTCAATGCTGCCGGTAAAGCGTCGACTCCGTGCATCACAGCGATATTTGCGATCACCAGTTGCACAGGTTCCATCACCGTCGAAGGCGGCTTGGAAATGGACGGCAACGTTGCCAACATGCATATCGGCGGCGGCGCAGGTGATACCGGCTGGCAGCTCGGTGGCGACGGAATTTACTTCAGCGGCAACACCGGACAAATTAAGATCGACAACCTCCGGGCACACCACTTCCCGCGGGATGGTATGCAGGGATCGACGCCGTGCCTCAACGACGCGGCTCCATTCGGCAATGTACTGTTTATCAATTGCTCGTTTCACAACAATGTGCGGAACAATTTCTCAGCACTCGGTGGACGCGGCTGGTTTTTCCTGAACTGTTCGTTCCGAGAAGCTGCGGTAAATACCCCTATCGGATCGGCACCGGGCTCTGGAATCGATCTGGAAGCAGAACAGTCGAATATCCGAAACTTCATTTTCGATAACTGCGAATTCGTCAATAATTCAAGCTGCGGCATGGTGGCTGACAGCGGAGATACGAAGGATGTCCAGTTCCGAAACTGCCGGTTTGTAGGTGTCAGCGGACCTAGCTGCTGGCCTCGTAAGCCGAAGATGAAGTTCTTCAACTGCACATTCGTTGGATCGATCATCGTCGTGTACCCAAGCGTTGATCCTGATCTCGCTACGCAATTCAGCGATTGCTATTTCACCGACGATGCCAAAGAGTCTCCGACAGGCGCGGTTGTTGATGGCTATCTGGTAAACGGAGGTGGTGGCAATCAAAACGTATTGTTTGACCAGTGCCGATTCAAAGCGACTAAAAACCCTGCTGTGTACTTGAGTGGTGGCGGCGGAAACGGAGCGATTTGGCGAAACAGTAAGGCCGTTCAAGATCCTAGCCTACCAATCTCGATTCTCAGTGTGAACCTGGACGGCGAATATAATAGCTTCGATGGCGGGGTCAGTGCGCCTGGAATTACGTATACCGGTCGAATACTGATCAATGGTGTGGATCAGATGCTGTACAGTCAGGCTTTTAATCCCACATCAATTGCACCGGGGTCAGTAGCATATGCGTACATTAGCGCATTTGCTAAGCCTGCTGCAGTCGGATGGAAGGTTAGTGCCACATTCGACCAAAGCCTGCTTGGTTTGATTATGACCTGTTATATTTCAGCAGCGGATACGATCACCGTATCCTTCTTTAATCCAACCCCCACTGCTGTCGATCTTCCTGCCGGTACAATCGCTGCCCGCATTCAGCCAAACATTTAGGAGATAGCGCCATGAAAGTAGAAGTCGGAAAAGTCTACGTCGACGACTTCAATACGCGCCGCACGGTGGTCGCAATCAACGGCGATACGCTGATCTATCACAAGCGTCTGAGCAGCATGGAAAATCACCAGATGCCACTTGCAGAGTTCGAAACATGGGCGGTGGCGGAATTCGAACCGTTCGTTCCGCCGGTGATTGAGGGTGATGCGTGACCTTTCCAAACCTTGAATCTAGCCGGTTCAGCGGGGAGCCTGTAAATCTGTACCTGTTTCGCTACGGCGACCAGGGGACGCAGGTATATAGCTACTGCGATGCTGAGCAGCCGATCGTTATGCAAGGCGTCACATTCAAACCGATCCCGATTGACCGGACGAAGATAACGACGTCTGGCACCCTGGATAAGGCGAATGTGACGATCACAACGCCGCAGGATTCGGAACTGGCTGACCTCTATCTGATCTACCCGCCATCGGCCGTCACAACCTTAGTCATGTACCAAGGCCATGTCGACGACCCGGATGACGACTTCCGGGTAATATGGTCGGGCCGTGTCATGGCGTGTGCGCGCAAAGGTTCAAAGGCTGAATTTACCTGCGAACCAGTGTCGACCAGTCTCCGCAGGAATGGGCTGCGTCGCCGCTACCAGTTCGGCTGCCCTCATGAATTATACGGACCAGACTGCCGGGCTTCGAAGATCCGCGCGACGATCAATGCGACCGTTACGCTGGTTCAGGGTGCGCGCATCACACTTCCTCAAGGGTGGAACACGATCGCTGCGGAGAAGTACGTCGGCGGTCTATGTGAATGGATCAATGATGTCGGCGGTCGCGAAGTGCGAACAATTCTTAAGATGGAAGGTGGCGGAAACACGGCACTCCTATCAGGGACGACTCGCGGCATGTCTCAGGGACAAACTGTATCAATGGTGCTGGGCTGCAATCATAAAGCCGGTGTGGCGGCCCAGCCAGACGGCGACTGCCAACCACTGCATGCGAACGTCCTGAACTTCGGTGGACAGATGTTCATCCCGTTCAAGTCGCCGATCGCGTTTGGCGTCAATCAGTATTATGGCGGATAATAAATCAACAAATAGCTGAATAGTAAACCAGTCTACCGCTGTCAACGTTTTCGTGATAAAGCACGACTATGGTAGCATTCCTGATCCCGATCCTGATCTCGATCGCCCTGTCGGTCATTTCATACCTGATCACGCCGAAGCCGAAAGCGCCGAAGCCGGAAGCTGCAAAAGACATGGACAATCCGACATCCGAGGCCGGTCGCGAGATGCCGGTGATCTTCGGCTCCATGACCATGAAAGGGCTGAATGTGCTAGATTTCAGCGAGAAGAATATCCGCTCGTATGAGGTGAAGTCGTGAGGATCGAACGCATCACGATACAGAACATCCGCGACGCTGGGTATTGCGCGACCGGAGCCAAGCGTTGGTTCGCGGCACACAATTTGGATTTTCGCGATTTCATGAAGAACGGAATCGCCGTTGGTGACTTCCTCGCGACCGGTGACGGGCTTGCCCAGATCGTGGTAGACAAGACGGAGGCATCCAGTGGGTAAGGGAGGCTCGGCAAAGCAAAAAATCGACGAATACCGCATGTCGATCCATTACGGTATCGCGGCCGAACTCGACGCCATCACCGGCATTATCGTCGGCGAGAAGGACGCTTGGACCGGTGAGGTGAATGCCGAACTCGCTATTCCTGTGTCTGCGCCCGAACTGTTCGGCGGGCAAAAGAAAGAAGGCGGCGTGGGCGGTATCGCCTATTTTCTGCCAGGTGGTCCCGACCAGGTGCTGCCGCAGGGGTTTGCGCAACGCCGGGGGCTGACGTCTGCAACGCATCCGGCATACCGCGGGCTTGCCAGCATCTATATGGTCGGGACGATCGCACCGGGGGAGGGCTTCTACTGGGGCAACACGCCTTACATGAACGGCGTGTGGGTCCGTGGTCGTCGAGCCCCGAAAGGTCTTACGGCCGCATATGCGATGATCGGCAACCGCGTCGAGTTCGTAGCAAGCGGATACGATATCACCATTGGCGATGACAAGCAGACGGTCATCGACGGTCAGACGAAGAACGTCGGCGGCTACGGTGTTTCGGTCACTGTCAATGCCAGCCAGAACACCCGCGTGATCGGCTTCGGTGGCGAAGTGTTGACCGTCTACTATAGCGCCCATGTCACGAATGGCGCGATCGTCAACGATGGCACCGGTGGCACAGTTATTGATCTGAATGGCACGTTCTTTGCCGGCAACAGTGCCACTTTAAACGGCATTGCCATCACCGCTTTCGAAGGCGATGTGACGATCAGTCTCGGGGAGTCCGGCCAAGATGCCAACCCGGCACACATCATTTACGAATGCCTGACGAACACCACCTGGGGTATGGGTGCCACGGATGGTATCGTCGACCGCGATAACTTCGAAGCCGTGGGCCGTACGCTCTACAATGAGGGTTTCGGTATGTCGCTGGCATGGACGCGTCAGTCCAGCATCGAATCCTTCATCACTGAGATCATCGACCACATTCAGGGCGCGATCTACGTTGACCCGCAAACCGGCAAGATCACGCTGAAGCTGTTTCGCGACGATTACGACGAAAGCACGCTGCCGCTGATCACGCCGGACAATGCAGATCTCGATAGTTTCCAGCGGAAACTCTGGGGTGAAACAGTCAACGAAATTGTCGTGACCTGGACGAACCCTGCGAATGAGCAGGAGGAAACGATCACCCAGCAGGATCTGGGTAACATCACCGTGCAGCGCGCTGTCGTGTCCGACTCCCGTAATTATTATGGCGTGCGTAATGCTGCCCTCGCATCGCGCCTGGCACAGCGCGACAGCCGTCAATCGGCCGCACCGCTGGCATCGGTTGAAGCCCAGCTCGACCGCACGCAATGGAATCTGCGGCCTGGCGATATCGTACGGCTGACGTGGCCAGAATACGACATCGTGAACCTCATCATGCGGGTGACGACGGTCGACTACGGCAAAATCGGCGTGCCCCAGATTACCGTGTCCCTGCTGGAGGATATCTTCAGTTTGGAAAATGCGGCATACAACGCGCCACCGCTGTCAGGCTGGATCAATCCGGCGAACAACCCGACCCCGATGGATCATGTGCGCGTGATCACCTCGCCAGCATACTTCTCATCGCGGCGCCTGAGCGCTGCCGATGCTGCTATGCTGGAGTATCCCGACGTTCTGGTTGCGCTACTCGCTGCATCGAGCAACCCGGATGCATCCCTCTATGAGATGGTCGGCCAGTCGGTATTGCCGAATGGACAGACCGTGGCCGAAGAACTCGGTACGCGCACGACACTCGGGTATGCTTCGCTGCAGGCTGCGTTGGTCGAAGAAGCCCAGTCAGTTGTCACCACGTTCGGTCCTATAGTTGGCGGCACTGTCCCTACGGTATCGGGTTTCGCATTTATCGGCGATGCTTCCGAACGCTTCATGGAAATCGCACTGCTCGACTCGTTTAACGAGAACGGATGGACGATGCGCCGCGGCACGCTTGATACGATCCCCCGCGCTTGGCCAGCCGGCACTCCGGTGTGGTTTTATGACATCCGCAACAATTTCTTCGACCCGGATATCCGCTCAGAAGGCGAGGCTGTAAATTTCAAACTCCTGACGATCACATCAAAGGGTCGCCTGCCGATCGCCAGCGCGCCGGTCGTTGGCGCCATGCTGACTGCTCGCCCGCATCTTCCGAACCGTCCCGCGAACGTAACAGTTGCCGGCGTACCGTTCGGCGCGGTCGACCTGTCAGGGCTGAATCCAAAACCGTCTGTGGTGCCGATCACCTGGGCGAACCGCAATCGGACCATGGAGGATGGTACCATCGTCGGCTGGACCGACGCAAACGTAGTCCCGGAAGCTGGTCAGACAACGACTATCAAGGTCGTATCGACCGCTGGCACTGTGCTGGCGACCCATGCTGGTATCACCGGTACATCGTTCGATGTTCCTGTCACTGACTGGGGTAGTGAGATCGATGCCGACATCATGATCTCGTCGATGCGCGACAGCTTCGAGTCGCTGCAGACGATCGTTCGTCGTGTTCGCATTGTGGCAGGCGGCGGGTCGCCCGGTAATCCGGGAAATCCAACGCCCGAAGAACCGTACGATCCGGGTCCGTCATTTCCGCAGCCGTGGCGACCACCGTGCCTGGTTGCGGAAAGCCGCTATCTTATGGCCAACAGCATGCACGACGGACCGGGCGGAACATGCAGCGCCTATGAACTGGTGCCCGGCGGAACTTGGCTATGGACGCAGGACGCGGTGACGAAAGTCTGGGGCTCCCATCTCGTCATGGTTGTCGAGCTGGTGGAAGCCGACGTGATGCGAGCGGAAGGCTTGCCGCGGGCTACACCGCTTCATCCATTCTGGATTGATGGCAAATGGGTACGGATGGAAGCAATTGGCGCTTCAGACGGCGTTGCGACTGTTGCCCGCGTCACCGTGGAAGGCGCTGCCAGCTACATCACCGTCGAAGCAGATGGCACCTACGTATTGTCGCATAACCTGAAAAGCCCGCAGTACGCCGATCAGTAATTTGCTTTGAGTCCCGGTTTCGTGATAGGTGATAAATCACCAAATGGTTGTGGAGTCAACTAAACCATGAACCGCATCCTTCGCGATATCCTGTCTGGTGCCGACAACCACAGCATCGAAGCTGGTCGCGTTCTTTGGGTCATTGGCTGTCTGTCGATGGTCGTGTTCGAAGGCGTGGCTATTGGCGTGAAGGGGCAGGCATTTGACCCGGTCACATTTGGCCTTGGTTTCGCATCGCTGCTTGCGGCGGGCGGTTTCGGCATCGCCCAGAAGGACAAGGCGCTGAAGGCGTCCACTCCAAACACGCCGATCACCAACGCTGAAACCGTCAACATCGGGAGTCCTGCATGACGAAACTCGCCAGCGCTGCGGCGTTCTTCGCGGCTGTCCGTGCCGATTTGTTCGCCGGAAAACTCGAAACGTCGCAGGTGGCGGGGCTCAACGCGATTCTGAAATCTGCTGGCGCTCATCAATGCCCACTTTCGTGGACAGCATACGCGCTGGCGACCGCATATCATGAGACCGGTCAGTCGATCTTCCCGAACCGGGAGAACATGAATTATTCGGTAGAAGGGCTGATGAGCAAATATAGCCGCAGTCGGATCAGCGCAGCGGATGCGACGCTGTACGGTCGCGGGCCAAGTCACTCTGCCAATCAGCAAAAGATCGCGAATGTCCTGTACGGCGGCAAGTTCGGCCTGGAGCAACTCGGCAACACGCAACCGAACGACGGGTGGCATTTCCGCGGCGGTGGTATGGATCACTGCACTGGTCGCAAGAATTACACGGCGGTAGACCGTGCGCTGGGTTTGGGCGGTGCGCTCGTGATCAATCCAGATCTCATTCTGGACGTCGACATTGCAGCCGGTGCCATGGTCACCGGGATGATCGTCGGCCGTTACACGGGCAAGTCGTTCGAACGCTGCCTTCCAAATGGATCGCTGGGCAGCTTGGAACACTTCTCAGATGCGCGCTGCATCATCAACGGCACCGACAAGGCTGCAACCGTCGCGGTGTACGCCGGCAAGTTCCAACATGCGCTGAGCGCAGGAGGCTGGGCATGAGCGGTATCCTCGACATCCTGACCGGATGGAAGTGGAAGATCGCAGTCGGAGCAGGGGGACTGGTGCTGGCTGCCGCTGCATTCTTCCTGCTGCAGGCGCAGCTTGAAAACCGACATCTGACGAAGCAGGTCACGCAACTGGAAGGGCGTATCAACGATCGCACGACCGGCTACGTCGCGCAGCTCGCGCAAGCCACCACCAACGTCAAGCAGCTCTCTGTCGCGCTGGATACGCAGAACGAGAAGCTGAAGACGCAGGCAGCGCAGTCTGGCGCTGAGCTTGCCCGGCTGAATGCTCAGATCTCCGTGATCCAGCATGACAACCTTCGACTGAAGGCAAATTCGGCTTCGCTGATGAACCACGACATCAAAGGCGACACCCTTGAACAGCGTGTTGGCGACGTCGACCGCGCGCTGCTGGAGACCCTGAAATGAAGATCCTGCTGCTCATGGCCGCCATACCTCTTGCTGCTTGTTCGACCGTGCCGACGGTAGCGCCGCAGCCACAGGTCGTCATCAAAGAGGTGGTTGTGCCTGGCCCACCGTCCCCTTGCGTACCAAAAAATATCGGCGGCCCACCGGTGTACCAGGACAGCGATACAGCACTTCGGGCAGCCAAGGATGCCGCTGAACGCTACCGGCTGATGGCCGCTGCGCGACCGTTGCGAATGGCCCGGCTTAACGAGCTTGAGCCCGTCGTCGCATCCTGCCCGAAAGAGAAGTGAGCGCGGTGAGTCAGAATGATTTTGACCGTGGAACCGCGGTCGATGCGTTGGCGCTTGCCCGCAAAAACGAACAAGAAATACAGGCGCATGAAGATGTCTGCGCTGAACGATATCGTGGCATCGGCGCCGAAATGAAGAACATCAGCGATCAGGTCAGTGAGCTGAAAGGTATCTTCAAATGGGCCGGCGGTGCGCTGTTCACGCTGATCTTGGCCGCGTTCGGATTTCTCATCAACCAGACGATGACAGCCAACCAAGCGCTGACGGTGAACCGCGACAGCCAGTTGATCGCACAGCAGCGAATCGAACTGCTGCAGGACACCTTGGCACGGGAACGTCGGGCAAACGGCACAATGCCGGTTCCGGAGACACCGCGGTGACGAATGAATATCTCACATCGCTGCTACCACTGGTCAACGAATCGCAGGCTGCGAAGATCGCGGCCCGGATTGCGCATGGTAATAATTCTGCGGCTGCACGTTCTATCGGCTGTACTGAAGCTATTATTCGTCGCGCAATCAAGGCTGGCGAACGGATGCTCGGTCGCTCGATCAGCGAAGCTGCACCACAGGTGCGCCGATGGCTGCTGACGTCGGCGCAAGACGATACGCCGGTGCATGTAGGTTTCATGGAGAACCTGCGCGCGTATGCTGATGCGGTGGGCGCCACGATCATGGTCGGTGGCTTCACATACCAGAAGGGACTGTTCGAGGATCACGCCAGTCGGACGGCGGTCTTTTCGCAGGCCGTGCATCCCTACATCCAGCATGACAATGTCATGTGCGGCCCGCTGCTGTTCGCTGCGAAAATGAATATCCTGCCGACCGCCGTCCGACCGTTGTCCGGACTCGAGACGTACAGCCGCGGCGCATGGGCAGTGTTCCCCCATGCCAAGACGCAGATGGTGTCGGTTCCCGCGCTACCCGGCGGCAGGCCGGCGCAAGTCATGACGACTGGTGCCTGCACCCTGCCGAATTACATCGAAAAAAAGGCCGGCCTGAAGGCGGATTTCCATCACACGATCGGCGCTGTCATCGTCGAAGTGGACGAATGTGACCGGATATTCTGCCGCCAGCTTCATGCTACGGCCGACGGCAGCTTTCAGGATCTCGACACGATGGTCCGTGGCGGGGAGGTGACCCATGGTCATCGCATTGAAGCGCTGACGCCCGGCGACATTCACATTGAGAAAGCCGACCATGAGGTATTTCTCGCGTCGTTCGGCTACGACATCGTCGAACAGAAAGTGACGAACCGCAGCAGTCTGCTGCACATTCTGCGTCCGCGTCACGTCGCCTGGCATGATCTGTTCGACCATATGGCACGCAACCATCACCGGCGCGGCGACCCGCACTTCGGTGCCGCTATGATCGCCGGTGGCTGCGATCGCGTGGAAGACGGCACGCGAGCGGCTGCCAAGTTCCTGCTCGGTGTGGCAGATGACAGTTTCAAAAGCGTGATCGTTGCGTCGAATCACAACGACGCACTACGTCGCTGGCTGCGCGAGGCAGACCCGCGCATGGACCCGGCAAACGCGCGCTACTGGTGCGAACTGAACGCAGAACTCTACCGGCAGATCGAAGCCGGAAACAATGATTTCGACATCTTCCAGTACGCGATCTGCCGCCATGATCCGAACGGCTTGGTCGACGTCGAATTCGTCCCTCGCAACAGCTCGTACCTGATATGCCAATCGCACGGAGGCATTGAACTCGCCGCGCATGGTGATGAAGGCCCTAATGGGGCTCGCGGTAGCGCCCTCGCGTTGACCCGCGTCGCCGTCCGCATGAACATTGGTCATGCGCACACGCCAGGCTGGCTAGATGGCGTCTGCACGGCCGGATTATCGGCGCTACTCGACCAGGGTTATAACAGCGGGCCAAGCGGGTGGAGTCACACTCACATCATCACATACCCGTCCAGCAAACGGACGCTGGTGACCCTCTGGGATGGGAAGTGGCGCGCATGATCCGCGATGGGTTAGACGCAGTCGATCCGGATACCCGCGGCTGGCTGCCGATTGATCGGGCGCCGCTTGCAACGAATGTCTATTCAGGCTGCGATATCGCAGCGGACCCTATGCGGATCGAAGGCATCACGACGCATGGTCGTATCGTCGAAGCATGGTATTTCGCGGCCGGTGACTATCAGGATCGCTGGTGCGATGTCACCGGCCGCATGTTTTATCGGCTAACGCATTTCAGGTGCACGTCGTCCTAACTGCTCAACCTCCTTGGATACAACGTGCGCCGATGCGCTGGCAGAACCCTACCTCGACGCCTTCATAAATCCCACTTTCGATGATTGCTCGCATCACTGCGCCGAACAGCAGAGGGTTGCGACCTTCGACAGTCGCTGCGATCAGTTCGTCAGCATAGCGCTTTCCCAAGTCACAGGCATCCATGTAACCCGGAGGCCTCTCAGGCAGCCAGTTGCGATCCGTAATGAAACTCATTTGCTCAAACACATTTACTCTCCCGGTATAGCGCTGATATCAGCAAAATTAATGACGATGTCAACCAATTGTTGATACAAGTATTGCAGTATTGGCTAGGCGGAATCTTGCTCCAGCCTGCCGGCGGAATGGCAACAGGGCGCGAACCGGTACCAGATCATACTGGCCGGGTGCTGTTTCGCGTTCCTCGCAATGGCCGAGCAGCGAGACATTCCAGCCTGCCATTGCAAGTTGAAATGCCGCACTGTGTCCGCGATTGATGGTGACCGTCATCATGTTCCGTTTGTTCCCGCTCTGTTCCAACATTGCAACCGTGTAATTTCAGCCGAGTAGGTCGGCGAAGTTTCCACCCAGCAGATCTTCGAATTGGTCGATTCCGAACCGTGCCCGGATATCCGCAGCAAACTGCGCTTCTGCCTCCATCAGGATGCAGTCAAAACCTTCGCGCCGTGCCGCTTCTGCCGTCGTCCCGCTGCCGGCGAACGGGTCGAGGACTGTCCCGTTTGGGGGCGTCACTAGACGGACTAGCCATTGCATGAGGGCGACAGGCTTCACCGTTGGATGCTTCGATCCTGCGCGGTCTGCCTTCGTGGCTTTTGCTTGGTAGAAGACTGGATCTGCGTCGAGCGGGAAGCTGTTGAAGAACCTTGCTGCGCTGCCGGTGTCGCCGTGGTGGACGCTAGCGACACGGTTGAACTCCCCATAGCAGACAGTATTCTCGTCGCCGGTGCGTGATTTCTCCGTGCCCTTTACGGGTGCTGCTGCGCCTGCTTTGGCAGGAAACATCGCGACTACTTCGTCACTGCCGTCATGTAGCAGGTTGGCGGGGTGACGGCCGCCGGGCTGTTGTTCATATACACCTGGTGTCGGCTTCCAGCCGTCATCATTCATACGCCCAAGGGCAGTATTTCTGGTGGCAGTGATCGTTTCATCAGTCGCCACCCGACACCCGTCGATGTTAATCGCGCCGACGCCATGCTTCAGGAGGTTCAGGGCGCCGTTCTTCTCGCTGAACGGCTTCTGGCCGACGAAAATCGGTTCAAGCGCGGGCTTCAGCGCTTGACCACCGTAGGCCCAGCCTTGCCATTGAGCGGCTTCGGGAGAGCCAGCGACCCGCTTACCGGGCTGGTATTCACGTTCGTCTGTCTTCGTCCAGTCGCCGGTAGCATTCTGGTCGGCGCCGGGGATCATGCGCTTGACGGCGTTACCTGTCGGAATGAAACCGGCTTCCGCGCCCAACTCGCGGTCGATCGCCATGGCAGCATTATGCGCCTTCGGGAATCCACTTCCATAGATCCACCCGAGAAACGGATGCATGACGAACCCGCCCATCTCCATGGCGCACGCCTGCCAGTGGCCGGTGCGGGCTGCGGAGAACGCGACGCAGTATCCACCTGGCAGCAGGATGTCATAGATCAGCGCCCAGAACTCAGGATCGCGCTCGATCCCTGTGCCGTCCCACTTTGACCCCATGAAGCCAGCAGATGCACGCTTGAATGCACCATCGCTACCAAACTTCGCTGCGGCAGCATTGTCCTTGCCAAACCGCTTGGTAATCGACGTCATGCCGTACGGCGGATCGCACACGACGCTATGGACGCGCACACCATCGGCGATCAGCCGGCGCAACGTGTCGCGGTTATCGCCTTCGTGAAGGGTGATCATCCGAGCATATCTCCGAAGTCGACCGCGGCGATCGCATCCTCAAGATCAATCTGTGCAGGGTCGCGTGCTGCGGCTTCAGCACGCGGCAGGTCGCGGCGTTTCCGTTCATCCTCGGTCAACACCGACCGCAGTGCTACCACTGGGTCACTGTGAATCGTCGACGAATGGTGGACACCATTGCGATGCCGCACACTGGCGTAACAGCCGTCAGCTTCACGCCACACATGCACCTGACTGCCGGCAGCCACTGCCTCTCGGATCATGTCGTCGATCGACATCAGAGACCGAGCGCGGCTTTATAGGTTTCAAGCAGCATTTCCGCTTCGTCGCGATGATGCTTTTCCATCTTTCGCAGACGAACGATGTTGCGCATAGTCTTCGTATCAAACCCAGTCGACTTGGCCTCTCCGTAAACATCCTTGATGTCATCGGTGATGCCTTTCTTCTCTTCCTCGAGTCGTTCGATGCGTTCTACCAGTAGCCGCAACTGGTCAGCAGCAATAACCTCGCCGCTATTATGCCCAACACCACTCATGACTTTTTCCTTTCGAGTTCTTTCCTTGCGGAATTGATATGTTGCTGGACAGCCTGCGGACTGATGCCGCCGATCTGGTCACCAATTTCGTGCTGCTCGTAACCAAGAGCCCACATCGCGATTGCTGTTCCACGCTGCGGCCGCATCTGCGCTACAGCATCTGCCGCACGCTTCAGGTCGAATGCATCCTCCTGATTCGCTGCAACCGGCAGATCGACGCCGATGAACTCGACATGCTGCACGTTGCCGCCGCGCTTGGACGCTGCCATCCGCTTCATTCCGGCGACGCACTGCTGCCCGAGGATACGGAACATGCGGTGGCGGATCATGGCAGGCCCGACCAGCGTCACCCATTCCCATTGTAGCCACACCTGAAGCAGCGTTTCCTGCAATAGGTCGTCTGCCTCTGGGGCGAAGGGTCGATCCTCAAGCACAAATGCTCGACGACGCAGCATGCCACTGTACTCGCGTACTGCGTCGTCGAACG
This sequence comes from Sphingomonas sp. TREG-RG-20F-R18-01, assembly GCF_022662475.1. Lineage (GTDB taxonomy): Bacteria > Pseudomonadota > Alphaproteobacteria > Sphingomonadales > Sphingomonadaceae > Sphingomonas. The sequence continues at coordinate 124,950 of NZ_JAKNQQ010000001.1, read as the reverse complement.
TCATGCCTTATGCAGCCCAGCCGCAATGTCGCCGGCCAATGCGTCGAATTCTACAGCGCAAAGTCGGCAGTCGTCACCGTGTGGATTGCCAGGCTCAGCAGCCTTCGCACGGTTCATCGCGGCCCGCTGCCGGATAAAGGCGACCACACTTTCGGTTTCATTTTCCATGGTGATTGATCAACCAGATAGTGATTAATGGGTCAAGCGAAAACGGCTCGATCGACAGCAGCGAAGAGGTCCGCCAGGCTGCCGGTATTCCAAATCTCTGGCATCGCGATGCCGTCAAGCTGCCCCTCACTGCTGTGGGCTTCTGACGTCAGCTTGGCCGACGGTCGCACGACGCGGTAGACCGTGCCGCCGGCTGCCAGAATCGCGTCATATTCGTTGCGGAAACGCACGTCGTCGATGACAACGCTGTGGCCGCGCGCCATCAGATCCGCAGCGTTTGCCATGCTGATTTCCATCCATAGATCCTCGCGGATCATCTTGCGACCGAACTCTGTCCCAAGCATCTGCTGGAGGCGTCGCGACGTGATGCCGAGCGTCGGGATGACTTCTTCCTTTCGCGAGCCATAGATACGGCGGTGGACGTCCATTTCCTCCATGCCCATGCCAGTGAGGAGTCCTGCTGCCATCTCCTTCAGCGCAGTGGCGAATGCGACATCTTCGAAATTGTCCTCTGCGCGATAGGTTCGCAGGTATTCAGATACCGTTGATTTCCCCGATCCCATGACGGGGCTGCATAGTCCGATGAGACGCGTCATCCCAACAAATCCTCAAAAGGGTCGCCGAGCAGATCGGCGAACGGTGTCTCTCGGCCGGCCATCCGGTCGAGGTGCGGCAGCGCGGCCGGAACCACGCGTCCTGATTTCTGGTAGGCATCTTCCAACGCCGCGATGACCGTCAAACCGCGACCGTCGGCGAGGTGGATGTGTTCGAAGCCGGTGGGGTGGCGCTTCAGCGTGAATGCCGATGCAGCGAACGCTTTTGACTGCTTTTCAATATGATCGAAGAACACGTTCAGCTTGCCACATTCCCGGTGGAACGGCCCCCAGTCCGGCAGCTTGCGGGCTGCTTCGACAGCGGGGTCGATCCTCCACAGGAATTCGGACTTGGGGTGGTAGGTCATGCCGACACCGGCGCCTTGATGGCGGGGTGCGGGTGATAGTCTTCGATGGTGATGTCCGAAGGCACCAGTTCGAAGATCGTCGGGTAATGCGTTTGCCCGAGTTCGCGGTAACCAATTTCCGACAACCACGGCATTTCGAGCGGCTGCCGGCTTAACTGCTCACGCGCCTGATCGACGTGGTTCGCGTAGAGGTGAACGTCGCCGAAGGTATGCACGAACTCGCCTACCTCCAGCCCGACTTCCCGCGCAATGAGGTGCGTCAGCAGGGCATAGCTGGCGATATTGAAAGGGACGCCCAAAAATACGTCGGCCGATCGTTGGTAAAGCTGGCAGGACAGCTTGCCGTCGGCGACGAAGAACTGAAACAGACAATGGCAGGGCGGGAGCGCCATGTCGTCGATCTCGGTAGGATTCCAGGCTGTAACGATGTGCCGTCGACCGGTCGGATCGTTCTTCAGGCTGTCGATGATCTTGGCGATCTGGTCGATTTCACCATCGCAGCCTGCCCACGAGCGCCACTGTGCGCCGTAAACTGGCCCAAGGTCGCCATTTGCGTCTGCCCATTCATTCCAAATCGTGACACCATGATCGTGGAGATATTTCACGTTCGTATCGCCGCGGAGAAACCACAGCAGTTCGACCACGATCGCCTTCCAGTGGACGCGCTTCGTGGTCAGCAGCGGGAAGCCTTTCGACAGGTCGAACCGGATCTGTCGGCCGAACAAGCCATACGTGCCGCCGTTCCGCCCTTCGCGGTAGGTGCCGTTTTCCAGGCAGTCGCGCAGCAGGTCGAGGTATTGGTGTTCCGGATGGGGGCTCATGCTGCGAACCACGCCGACTTAGCGTCCTTCATGCCAGCGGCAGCGATCCGCTCACAATACTCCAGAAGGCAGACAGGATCGGGGCATCGAGGTGGCTCACCCTTAGTGCCGCTGATATAATTCGACACCTCGATTGCTTTCGCTTCCATCGACGGAAATCGGGTAATGTCGAACGTCAAAATTTCCTTGGATGTGTCGAGACCTTGGCGTCGCGCCCGTTCAACCAGTTCACGGATCTGTGCTCCGCTTGCGACGTAGCGGTCATCGTCGGTAGGATGTGGCGTGATGCCAATGCTCAAGGCCAATTCGACCTTGTAGCCTTCCTGATCTGCTGCACTCATGTCACAGAAACCTTTCACGAATGGCCGACCAGACGGTGCGACCGTTGAAAATTCGCCGCAGGACGTACTGCCGGGCGACGCTGACGATCGTGAATAGCATCACGACGCCGTTCATCGCGGCGAACGACAACACGATCCCGAACAGCGGGTAGATCCACGCTGATGCTAGCAGCGTGATCAGGTACCCGATGGCGGTATTCGTCACGGCTTCCATCATCGAGTCTGCGCGCGATTGAGTAGCGGGTTTGACAATCGACAGGCGAGGGTAGTCGCCTGAGATGTTGATGCCTTTCGACGCGTCGCGGTATTGCTGTAAGATTGCTTCATACTGTTCGGGGGTCAGGCGTTGACCGGCTTGTAGTATCAGGGGTCGGCTATCACTTTTCATGACCACAGCCCTCCGGTCCAAAGCGTCACGGCCTCAGCGACGGCGCCGGCCGCGATGAACAGGTACAGCTTGACCTGCATCGCGCGATCGAATGGCAGGATGAACGGCTTGCGTGGGTTCCAGGCAGCGTACAACGCAAACTGCGCCAGTGCTGCCAGCCAGATGGCCATCCCGATTTTGGCTACCATTTCCATGCTTGAGCACTCCCGATGAACCATCCAGCAAACAGCGCAGCCGCTATCGTTGTGGGGATCATCACTAAAAGGTTGATGTTGAAGACACTCGAAAGTTCGAATGCTGCCATGCCGATCGCTGCACCGGCATAGAGCGATAAGATCTCGCGTCGCATCAGTATTGCCATCCGATGTAGGCCAACTGCCCTTCGGAGCTCATGCGACCTGCTTCCGGTAAGCCGCGCTATCGTTGCGCGAACGCTTCGGCACGACCGACCGAACCATGCGACCATGGGGTAGGGTGCGAGCAACTACACGAACCGCTTCGGCCTGTGCATCAGCCTGATTCATTCCTGGCTTTGCAATGAGGATGCGAAGCAGTTCGCCAGCCATCGCACCTTCGATCAGTTTGTTAGACATGCGCGTGAAACCAACCTCACGGTTTCGGCCGAACTTTGCACTCCGGGCCAACATACGAGCGCCATATACCTGGGTCATAACGTGGTCTTTCACTAAACAGTTGATAAAAGATTCAGTATTTCTTGCCGCCGACGGCAGCGCGGGCAGCCGGCTGGTGGTCAACGCGCACGGCGTTGAAGGCTCGCTTTTCAGCAATGACGGCATCAATATCGATGCCGTACGAATGAGCAATCGCGTAAATCGTCTTCAGCGCCGTCCAGAGACCTTCTGCGTATCTCTGCAAGTTCCCCTTACGGTGCCCCTCCATCGCGCTGGAAACCTGACAGATGACCAGCAGCAGGCTGCGCGCTGCAGAAAGTTCGGACACAACCAGTTCTTCTGCCGTCTCATAGTTGCAGTCGGCGCCGATGAGATCGAACAGCCGGATCGCAGTATCGGCCAGTTCGACGTCGAACATCGGCAGGTGCGGCAGCTTGTCGTCATCCAGGTCGTTCGAGAAACCGTGGTAGGCTTCGGCGACTTCCGAAACGATCAGCATCATCACTTCGCCACGGTTGCGACCGGTTGCCGGCCACCAGTCAGCGGCTACATTCGACGCGTGGATTTCGCGCGCCATCTCGGTGAACTGTGTCATGGGTGTTCTTCTCCATTTGGAAATCGGGCGCCGCAGCTACAGGCGATTTCGTCGCCCTCACGTCGCCGGTGATGGGTGACAGGGCGAAACTGTCGCAGGCCGCGTTCGGCCTTGGCGCGATTCACCCGCTGCACGTTGCCTGCTCCATGTCGCGGTAGCCGCGGTCGTAAGCGTCCAGTGACGGTGCGCTATGCATATACAGGGCGCGCAGATCCTCGCCGCCGTCTGCATGTTTTTGGCCATCCTGATAGGCTTGGCTGTTTGCCTGCCGACCCCAAGTGAGGGCCCCGAAGCGAAGACTTGCCATGTCGCTGTCTTCGCCAAACGTGTCGTCGTCTGCGAGCGTCATGATGCGTCGCCGCGGGCTGCACAAAGCGCTGCATGGAGCTGCTTGTAGATCTCAAGCGACCCGTCATCGGCAGGCATCGCAGCCAGAAAGTCTTCAGCAGCGGCGCACGCGTCATACAGCTTCTGACTTGCTGCCATGAGAATGCGGTCTTCAGCTTTGGTCGCATAAAGAATGGAAACATTCACTGGCCCACTGACGATGTCGCCATTGACTGAATCTACAAACCACGGTCCCGGCGTCGTGCCTGGCGCGCTCACTGTGACACCGCCCAAGCCAGCGCGGCTTCGATGTCAGCGGTGACCGTGATTCCGGTTTCACGGCTGAATTTCTCCGCGGGCGTTTCTTCTCGCAGCAGGCCCCAGCGCTTTGCGTAGAATGTGGCAGAATCGTCTGATTTGCAGGTGCTGGCAAAATACGCGTTCCGAGCTTCCGCGACATCAGCCGCGCTCAACCGGGGAACGGTTACGTTTACACGGTTGCGGATGAACCACGCATCCTGAACGCATCGATCTGCCCCGTCAGAATACCAGTCGTGGTTTGTCGTCTGCGGATCTGGCACTTCAACGGTGGTACACGTCTCCCGGTCGGAATATGGCTCACGCACTGGTCCAGATCGCAATGTCACCGGAAACACGAAACCGTCCGCCTTACGAACTGCTTCGATCGGCTGTGTCCAGTCGACCATCACAGCACCTCGTCGAGAACGATCAGGCCATGCGCAAGCGTCTCTTCGCTGCACCACTGCCGGCGGCCCTTGTGCTCGACTTCGCGATACGCGCCGAATTTCCCCGAGATGGGTGCGCTGTCGGTTTCACGCCACACTTTGCCGTCGATGAAGTAGCGGTTGGGAGGCATTTCGATTTCTCCGAGTCACCTATTGAGTGATTCGTTGATAGGCGCGTCGGCGCTACGCCGTCAACTGTTTAGTGATTTGTATTTCTCCGGGCCGTATTTCTCTGGGCCGTATTTCTCTGGGTGCGGATCAACGGCGCGACCAGATCGCACGGCAGGGTGCAGCGGGGCTCCAGGTCGACGCGCAGCCGGGCAGGGTGCAGCGGGGCTCCAGGTCGACGCGCAGGCGGGGCAGGGTGCAGCGGGGCTCCAGGTCGACGCGCAGCCGGGCAGGGTGCAGCGGGGCTCCAGGTCGACGCGCAGGCGGGGCAGGGTGCAGCGGGGCTCCAGGTCGACGCGCAGGCGGGCAGGGTGCAGCGGCGCTCCAGGTCGACGCGCAGCCGGGCAGGGTGCAGCGGGGCTCCAGGTCGACGCGCAGGCGGGGCAGGGTGCAGCGGGGCTCCAGGTCGACGCGCAGCCGGGCAGGGTGCAGCGGCGCTCCAGGTCGACGCGCAGGCGCTAATCGGTTATTATCGCGTCATGGAACGGCTTACACATGACGACATTGCCGAGCTGCTAGATGCGATCGACAATCCGCCAGCCCCTACCATGCGCCTAAGCGCAGCGTTCGAACGCGCCAAACCGCTTTACACATCGGCGCGACGTGCAAACGATCCTTTACACATACGAAAAGGGCGCCCGGTTTAGGGGCGCCCGCTGGCATCTCGCAATTTCATCCCGTCACCCCATCGCGATTATCAGGATGACGGCCGCGGCAGTGATCGCGCCGACCCCAAACGTATAGGGTTGCATCCTTTTGCGTGCGGCGGCGCGGCCATCCTTGGTCGACCCCATGAGTCCGATTAGCAGCGCGCCTAGGAATAGCATGAAAAACTGTGTCATTTCTGGCGCTCCTTGCGTTCGGCGAACGTTAGACCGTCGGCCCCGCGCAATGGCCAAGCGGAATCGGACGAGATGCGACGGCGCGGATTGTATGGGGCGGCTTGTGGCGTTGTCATGCGAAATACGCCTTGCCATCGTCGCCGAAATAAACGTCAACCGAGCCGCGCCCCATCTGGTCGACCATGGCGGAAAGGCGTTCGCCAGTTTCCGTTTCGCTGTAACTGCGATCCCTGAAGCCGGCACCATGACCGGCACGTTCCAGGTATAGGTCGGAACCGATGTGTTCAGACGTAAGCGAATTGGTGGCATCAAGCGCCGTGTCGACATCTTCGCGCAGTATCGCCCAAAACGCTTCGCATTCCGCCTTAGCGCGTTCGAACGTCTCATCCGGGCAATCGTAAATCGTGCCGGAGTCGCGTTCCTCGCGATCTTCCATGCATGCCTCATCAAACTCAGTGAGCTGCAAATCCTGCAGCGCGGTGGAAAGGAAACCCATGATCATGGGATTGTGGCGGAATGCTTCAGCGCGTGCGTTCGTCATAGCGTGATTCCTAAACTAATGGTTGATGAATTACTCAGCCGCATCGACGATTGCAGCGCTTACGGCGCTATAGATCGCATCCGCTTCGCTATAGATGCCGGCCGCAATGCGATCGAACATGGTAGCGTCTTCAGCGACTAAACCGTCGCGCTGCGCATCATCGCAGTAAGCGGCGCGATCCAAAGACGATGCGAGCCACTGCAGGCGATCGTTATTATAAACGGGCACGATGCCGTCGACAATCTCGCCACGTTCGTCATCAAAGTCCGCGCCGACTGGCAGCCATGCGATGGCGTCGACCACTTCGCGCGTAAGCCGATAGCTCCAGTCGTTAGGCATCATGTCGCCGTGCGCCATGTGTACGGCATCCGACATCCATTCAGGCGATCCATCGCGGAGGCAATAGAACGTGTCGCCGTTATCGCGCGTCTTAGCCTCGAATGCTGCACTGAATTCGCGCGCCAGCGCTTCGCGGCGCCCCTCTTCATTCAGCCAGAAACCGAAGTCCGAACCATCGCCTTCAGTGTTACCGAAATACATGCCTTCGGGTGCAGCCGCGTCCAAGGCATCCTGCAGCTCTGCGACCATGTCGGAGTCGCCTTCGGTTTCGTCCGCGCCATCGTTGATCAATTCGGCGCGTTCGGTCGCGGCAATTACCAAGGCGCCATGTTCTGCCGCGCATTCAATATCAATGGAACCTAGTTCCGATGCGAACGCCGAAAGCAAGTCAGCCGTGCGAAGCGTACCATGCGAAACCGAACCGATTACGATCTGAACCATTTTACCGTTCCTTCTGAGTAGCGGCCCCGTGCCGCTTGGTGTGAATAAACCTTAGTCGCGACTCGCGTGTCTAGTCAACCGTTTGTTGATTAAACAGTGCAAAAATATCACGCGCCAGGCTTACGATCGCCACTACGCCAGCCAATCCGATTACAATCATCGGCGAATCCTTATGCATTCGACGCACGCGCCGGTTGATACGTATCGCTTGCCATTGTGCCCGGCGGCGCATGCGGCACCCTGGTAGTGACGCGCGCCCGTTTTTAGAGCTGCAGTGCGATCGGCGTTATGGGGGCGGCCGCGGGGCTTCATGCTGCACCGCCGACGCGTTCCAAGTATTCGCCAGCCTTTGAGCTGTAGAACCTAACCGGCGTCCCGTCGCTCAATCCCTGCCACAAGTCATGTGCAGGCTTATCGCCCGGCCATCCGGCATAGGCTCCGCGCATGAAAGCGCGATAACGCGAATAATCCAACGACTCCCGCGCCAATTGCTTAACCGACTTCTGCAGACGTTCCGTCATCATATCCTGTGACATCTTGGAAGCACCCTTCCACCATTTGGCGGGCAAGTTCTGCGCGCATTCTTTCCGCTCGATTGCGTCTGCAATGAAGTGGCGGATATGTGCAGCCGTGGCGCGACGTTCCGGAGTAAGGGACCATAGAGCGCTCATCGTGCTGACTCCCGTGCAGCCGCGCGGTGCTGCGGCGTGATCTTTTTATAAACTACCAATTCCACCGCATCCGGGTCGCTCGCGTCGGAATAGATGCCGGTCAGCTCGCGCAGCAATTCCGCGTGTTCCTCGCGCTTTGCGGGGATAGTGTCACGATACCATGCATAGCAGGCGCCACCATGTTGACCAACGTGCGCGTAAACAGTGAGGGGCGTTCCCGGTCCCCATTCGACCGTGGGAAACACTGCCGTTACGTCGTCATTCTCGAACATTGCCTTACCGCGGGGGCGGCGGAAGATCACTGGCAGTTTTTCCATTTCGAATCACTCCTTCGTTGCTGAATAAACCTTAGCGGGATACTGCGCGCAACGTCAACCGTTTGTTGATTGCCATCTCAGATATTCGCGGCCGCAAACGTCTCAATATCTACGCTCTTGCCATCTTCCCAATAGTGGAACGCATCCGCCATCTCTCGGCGATCGCTAATTGCTTCATTCATCGCTTCCAAGTGATCGCGGACTTTCGAGCGCAGCGCGCTGCAGATTGCCGGCGCCGCCACGATACCGCTTTTCATGGCCGTGCGGATGTCGTGGATCAATGCGCGTGCGCTGGCGCGTTCCTGGTCGACCGTATCGGCCATGTCGACGTATCCGGACGCGAGTTGCCACGCCGACGCGTATTCGTATTCCTTTTCAAGCGATTCATAGATCCAATCGGCGAACGCGCGGAGCTGGTCGCGGATAATCTCTTCAGTAGGGTGCGGAACGTAGCAGCCGCTCTTAGCCCAATCGCCTGCCAATGGTTCGCCGTCCGACGTTTCGACATCAACCGACATGGTCCCCGAATGCGAGTAACGGCCGCTTGTCGTTACCGTTGCAGCCAAGCGATAGAACGCGGCACGCTGCACTTTCTGCAATGTATCGGCGATGGCGTGCAATGCGGTGGCAGTGGGAAACTCTGCGCGGATGCGTTTAGCGGCGCCCTTGCTGTAGATGTAGGAACCGGTGAACGACGCGCCGTCACCCTGCGACCAGAAGCCCGAATAGTGGATATCGTTGATGTCGATCCCGATGATTGCGGCCGCTTCGCGCGCCATGTCGTAAACCGACTCATGCCAATCGGACTCGGGAGCGAAGGCTTCAGGGTTGAACGTCATTTCGAATCACTCCTTAGTTGCTGAATAAACCTTAGCGTTAGACTTGGGTTGCCGTCAACCTTTTGTTGAAACTATCTCGCGTTCCGCGTGGGACCGCGTGGGACTGTCACCGGCGCCAGATCGCCCCGCTAGTGTGAGTCCTGCTTTACATCTCTGGGACGCTCTGGGACCGCTTAGGACTGTTACCGCGCTTCGCCGTGTCATGTGTCATGGGACTGATAGGGACCGCGTAGGACTATGTTCTGCAGGATATAGCGTTGCCTTTCGAGCTGTTGAGCGGTCGCATTTCTGCAGCGCTAGGGACGATCTGGGACGCTCTGGGACGTGGCTACGGGTCCCATTTAAACACCCCTGACGGTACCGAGTGGCGCTGAGCCCGTTAATCGCGCCATTTCAAACTACCCTAAGAGCCATACAGGTACTCTGATACCTGTCACCGGATACATACGGTCAGAGTGGAACGGTGGAACGAGATATTCAGCACTCGTTCCACTTCTCGTTCCGGCCTTAGCCCGCAGAAATCCTAGGGTTTCTGGCTACTGGAACAGTGGAACGACTTCTCTATAGAAACTTGTCATACTAGAAGTGCCGATTAAACCTTAGAATTAGGGCTAAAGCCATACCCCTGGTAGGCCCGAAACGGGGGTGCCGCGCGACAGTCTATAGGGAAAACCTCGTTCCACCGTGCCACTCGTTCCACCCCCCTCTGAAACCCGCAGAAAACCTAGGGTTTGCCCGGAACGAGAAGTGGAACGAAACCCGGAACGAGCGGGGTGTTTTGCCGAAAATCGCCGAATCCGTGCAGAATCAGCAAGTTTCTGGGAGGTTTGTTTTGGGTTCGATTCGCCCTAAAAAGGCACGGGCCACAAGTTCCGAAAAACCTGCAGCCCGAGACACACCGACCGAACTAACGGATTAACTCAGTAGGTCACCGAGCCCCATTCGTTCGAATTTACCGGCTTCCCCGCCGCGGCGAAATACGCGCTGTTTGCCGAACCGCGGGAAGCGCATCGACCCGTCGGATTCCCACCCAGGTACCTTCGACATGGCGCGGTTGACGGAGCCCTGCTCCTGCGTTTTGAAGCCCGACAAGTCCTTGCCCATGCAGTCGACCCAGATCATGGCCGTGCAGACCTCCATCCGGTACACAGGGTCACCGTTGGCATCCAGATCGTCGCGCACATCACCGTTGATGACGGGCTGGTCGAGCCATTCGGCGATGCGGCCGGCGAGAACGTCATCCGGACCTTCGATCCTGCGCGATTCCTGGAGCCGTGCGGCAGTGAGGCGCGATTCAGGGTCGGACAGATACAGGGGCAGGGTACCGAACGGTCGCTCGACACGCATGGCGCGGTAAAGCTGCACCGCCTCGGCCCACAACTGGTCGATGTTCCGCTTAAGCAGTTCGGTATCGATCTCTCTGCCGAACGGAAGGTTGCACTGGACCGGCCAGAAGCGGCGGCCACCGGTGTCATCCTTCAGGTACTCCCGGTCATTGGTCGAACCCACGAAGATGCACTGGCGCGGGAACTGACCAGCCCGACGCGCATAGGCCAGTCGCACGCGATCGTTGCGCCGGCTGATGAATGCCTTGATCGCGCGGACGTCGGCACGGCCGAACCCGGTCAGTTCGGGGATCTCCATGATCCATGAGCCCTGCATCAGTTCGACCAGCGACTTCGAATCGTGGAAATCGCCGTCGAGTTCAGCCGACCAGTTGCAGCCAAGCACCTCAATCAGCGTCGACTTGCGCTTACCCTGCAGACCCTCAAGGATCGTGGCGAAATCGAACTTGTGGCCGGGTTCGAAGATGCGCGTCACGGCTGCCGTCATCATCAATCTGGCGACATCGCGGTGGTAGCGGTCATCGGTCGCACCGACATAGTCGACCCACAAGCCATCGACGCGTGACACGCCATCCCATTTGAGCGCGAGCAGGTATTCCTGGACCGGATGAAAAGCATGATCGTTTGCGGCCAACACGATACCGGCCTTTAGATCGCGATCGCTGACCTTGATGCCGTAACCGCCTTGGGTTTTTGGTGCTTCCAGGATGGTGCGGATCGCGAAGTCGCGGTCGTCTGACCACAGCACGCCGTTTCGCTCATCATCTGCCGGAACATGCCACACGCGACCGGTCAGTTCGCGCGTAGGCTTGGCCTGGTTGGCCCGACGACGGCCGCGCTTACCCGGCGCCGTACGCTGAACCGTCTCTTGCGTAAATTCGTTGATCTGGGCGAGGCCGATCAGACGAGTGTCATTCTTCAGGACTAATTCGACGTTGTGCAGCGTCGGCTTGATGCCACCTTCCTCGTTGATATCCAGCAACGACTGCCACGGGAGTTCATCAGCGGGCGTTTCCTTCATCAGGGACGCGATTGCGTCTTCCATGGCATCGGCTGCGGGTGCCTCGGGATTCCGAGGGACGTCGTCATCATCCAGGTCATCGAGTTCATCCACCCATTCGGATGTTGCCGCGTCGCGCGCCCACTGGCGGATCGAAGCCATGGTAACAGCAGCGCCGCGGTATTTGCCGAATGAACGCCATTTGATCCTGCGCATTTCGCGGATCTGTGCATCGCCGGTAAACTTGGCAGACCGCTTGGTATGCAACAGCCACAGGTCGAAACCTTCCTGCGACCCGCCGAACTGGTGATGCAGCGCCTGGCCGAGCCTGATCCAGTCGTCGTAGTGCAGGTCGCTGACCGGAATGAGATCTAGCTCGCGCTCCATCTGGCCGGGCTTGAAGTCGAGCGGCGGGCGGTCTTCGAATGCGAATTTTTCCGGATCGATCGCGCCAAGCGACTCCACGACGGCAGCCGGGATTTCAGGACAAACGCCGAAGTCGAGCATTTCGAGATCGAACTCGCGCAGCCAGACATAGGGTTTTCCGGTATCCGGATGGATCGAAGGCGGCAGCACGACCTGTTTGCCGGTGCCGAACAGCTCGATTTCCCAATCGAAGTGCCAAGATCCATCGGTGCCGCGGTGTTTGCCGTCGGATGTAGCCAAAATCTTGCTACGGAATGCGCGCGACGTTCCGAAGTAGAGATGGCGCGACTCACCACCTGAACCTGATGCGACACACGGCAGCGCCTCAAGATCGACAGCCGGCAGCAGGGCGCGCAGTGCGTCCCAGGCTTCATCCGCAAGGTCTGCCACACGGATATCCATGTCGAACGCATGGAGATACAGGCCATTTGTCAGAAGCGACGGCTCGCCGAGACGCACGCCAGCGTTGTTGCCATCCCGGTATGACGCGAGCAGGTCGGCCACGGTCTGCACGGGTGCCGTCGACCATTCCTTGCCGATCGGACGCTTGGTTTTTGGATGCAACCAGTGCGTGGCGAAACCGGCCTCGCGCAGGGCAGTAATTTGGGTCTTCATGCGTCGCCACTCCCCGGCGTGGGCGGGCGGGCGATCAATCGAAGGCGTAGAATTCGGTGAAATCGTCGAGAACCGGCGGCTTGCGGCCGTTCTTCTTCAGCGCCGCGACGTTGTTCTCAGCATTGGCGACCTTGCACAGAGCCTTCGCGTTGCGCGGCAGCAGCGTGCCCTTGCGGAGCCATTGATAGACGTTTTCATGGCTGCGAACGGGGTCGAGCGCTGCCCGCAGCGCATGAACGTCGATGGTGAGATCGGGTTCGACTCCAGTGCGCTCGGTCTTTGTAACGTACGCCGGGAGAAATGTGACGAGCGCCTGGTAGAGCGGCGCGGACTTCCAATGTGCCATGTAGAATTTGCTCCGGAGGATGTGTCAGCATCACCCCTACAGCCCGATGATCGCAAAATCAACCAACGCGTGGTTTTTTATCACCATAAGGTTGATAGTGCCGTTCGGTTATGCCTATAAGGCTTCGACTCGCCGCCAACCGCGTCGGGGACCAACAAACCGAGGACATTCGATTTTATGAGCATCGACACGGCAATCGCCGAACTGAACACCAACATTCTGGCACTGGTCGCCGCGCTGAAGGTGACCGGTGAAAATCAGGAACGTCTCATTGCAGGGCAGGGGGCAGCAATCGCCAAGGTCGAAGCGCCAAAGCGTACGCGCCGCACGAAGGAAGAGATCGCAGCAGATGATGCTGCCGCAGCAGCTACCGGCACCGCTTCGACGACCGAAGCTGATACCGGCGCAAAGGCACGTACCGTCAGCGACGAAGAACTGCGCGCGATCGCACCGAAGTATCTCAACGGCACAGTTGACGACGCAACGAAGAAGCGCGAGTTCATGCAGTCGATGATGGCGGAACTCGGCACGTCGAAGCTGTGCGGCCCTGAGTCGAAGCTCGACGCCGATGCTCGCCTGCGCGCGGCATTCTACTTGGAGCGCAAGGCTGAAGGTCTGCCGGTCGACTTCAGCGCTGAATACGACTTTAACGGCGACCCGACGCAGCCCGGCAGCGAGCCGGCCGAAGACGACTTCGGCGTCTGACCCTGTATCCGGCGGCCGCGTGCCGCCGGGTCTCAGGTTGCCACTGGGGGCGTTCCCCCTCCCCGCGCGTCCAGTGGCATCCTGAGATTTTGAAGGGTTAGAATGAGCGAACACGCACCTCTAGGCCCATCTGCTGCAGAAGGCTGGGCGACCTGCGCTGGCTATATTAATGCAAACCGTGGCCTTCCGGATTTTGACAGCAAGCCGGCTGCTGAAGGCACGGCAGCACATATGATTTCGGAATATTGCTTGGCGTTTGGCCTAGATGCAGCCGACTTCATTGGCGCACGTACCAAGGTGGCAGATTGGACATTCGTCTGGACAGATGACGACGCCGACCTGTTGCAGCGCGGGATTGATTATATCCGTGATCTACCGGGTGAGTTTTTCGGTGAGCAGCGTGTTGATATTTCCGATATCACGCTACCAGGTCAGTTCGGCACGCTTGATCGTGCCATATGGGACGGTGATACGATCATCCTGAATGACCTGAAGTGGGGCAGGGGTGTTCCCGTCAGCCCGTTCGAAAACAAGCAACTCATGCTTTATGCGCTGGGGCTCTGGATTAAGCTCGGGCGCCCAGCGATCAAGCGTTTCATTCTGCAGATCGACCAGCCACGTCACGCAGGCGGCGGCGGCACCTGGGAATGCACGCTGGACGATCTGGAGCAGTTCGCCGAGTGGATCGAGCAGCGTGCCATAGCGACAACTGACCCTGACGCGCCGCGGACGGCATCTTTGAAGGGCTGCGTCTGGTGCAAGCGCCGCCGCGTTCGGTATGGCTGCGACACGTTCGACGAATACATGCTCAACGTGCTGGGCCTGACGCCTGATGTACTTGATTTCGACATTATGATCGGATCTGAATTGATGCTCCCGAAAATTCTGAACCCAGAACGCCGTAGCTTCATCCTGAACCATGCCTCGCTGATAAACTCGTGGCTGGAAGAGATGCAGCGGCTTGAACTGGAAGATGCAGAACGCGGCGAACCTATCCCCGACCGAAAGCTGGTACTGGGGAATAAGGAGCGCGCGAAATGGGAGGATGAAGCCTTGGCGGAAGCCAAGGTTCGCGATGTTCTTGGCGACCAAGGTTTCAACAAAAAAGTGAAGACACCAACTCAGGTGTTGAAACTTTTGAAGGATGAACCTACTCGTCAGGAGCCACTGCTTCCGCTCATCAACAACGGTGAGAAGAAGCCAACGGTGGTCCCAGCGGACGACGCTCGCCCCTCAATCGTAACGATCAGCCAGGCGATCGCCGAACTCGACGACCTCTAAACTGCAAAAGGTAACAGGCAACATGGCAACCGACGAAACCAAGCGCGATCCCCGTACCGTATGGCTGAAGCGTGTCCGGCTCAGCTTCACAGAGGCACTGAAGGACAAGCAGAAATCTTCCGACAGCGATGATGCGAAAGAGAAGCATAGCTGCAACGTCATCATCGAACAGGTCGGCGATGATGCCAAGGCTAAGGCAATGGCGCCGATCAATATCAAGACTGCCATCGGCGCGATCGAAGCTGCATCGGAGAAGATGTGGAAGGATAAGGATCGCTGGAAGTCGATTCAGGAGGACGCGCCCAAGCGCATCTGTTTCCGCCGCGGGGAGCGCTTCAAGAACAAGGAAGGCAAAGTCTACGCTGGATATGAAGGCAACTTCGGTCTGACGGCGTCGGGTCCAAGCGCCGGCCAGAAGCGTCCGAAGCTGCTTGACCGCCATAAGCGTGATGTGACCGAGAATGACATTCTCGATGTGATGTATGGTGGCAGTTACGCCGACGTGCTGGTATCGTTCTATGGCACCGATAAGGGATCGTCCGGCGTGTTTGCGTCGATCGAACTGATCCGGTCGCACCAGGAAGGTGAGGCAATGGGCGGCGGTGTCGTGATCAACGACGCTGTACTGGCAGAGATCGATGACCTCGACGATGACATGCCTGCGGCAGACGACTTCGGCGTTTAATTCTACCTTGCGCGGGATGGCTTCGGCTGTCCCGCGTATCAACCGTTTGGTGATAAGACATGATTGGCCCTTGCGTGAAACAGGTCGTAACAGCCACCATCGTCGCCGATGACGGGATGCAGTTCGTCGGTACGAACTATTGCCTGAATGCTCAGCAGACATGTCCCCGTGGCGACCTGCCTAGCGGCGTAGGCTACGAACTGTGCGTGTCGGTCTGCAAACAGACTGCTCATGCTGAAGTGAACGCGATCAAAGCTGCCGGTGACGCGGCGCGCGGGGCGGTTCTGTATCTGCATGGCCACACCTACGCGTGCGCTGACTGTCGCGCCGCCTGCGATACTGCCGGTATCCGGAAGATCGCGGTGTGCTGACATTCGGTAGCGTGTGTTCGGGAATCGAAGCCGCCAGCGTCGCGTGGGAGCGCTACGGGTGGAAGGCTGCATGGTTCGCTGAAGTCGACCGCGCCGCAAGCAATGTGCTGGCGTATCGCTACCCTGACGTCGTGAACCACGGCGACATGACGCTGCTGGCGGCGAAGGTGCTGTCCGGTGAAATTGATGCACCTGACATTCTGGTCGGCGGGACACCCTGCCAGGCATATTCCGTCGCCGGTCGGCGGCAGGGTCTCGCGGATGCGCGCGGCCAGTTGACCCTTTCATATGTGGATCTTGCCGATGCAATCGACCGAGTTCGACTCGCTGCTGGGAGGCCCCCATGCATCGTCGTCTGGGAAAACGTTCCCGGTGTCCTCACCATCAAGGATAACGCGTTCGGCTGCTTCCTTGCTGGTATTGCCGGCGAAGATGATGTCCTCATCCCAGCAGGGAAGAAATGGACAAACGCTGGTGCTGTGTTTGGACCCGAAAGGGCAATCGCATGGCGGACCATCGACGCCCAATTTCTCGGATTGGCCCAACGACGCCGTCGTGTGTTCGTTGTCGCAAGTTCTCGTGAGGGATTCGATCCCGCAGCAGTACTTCTTGAGTTCGAAGGCGTGCGCCGGGATTCTCCGCCGCGCCGAGAAACGGGGGAAGGTCTTACCCATCCCACTGCACCGCGCCTTGTCAGCAGTGGCCGCGGCGTCGAGCGAACCGGAGACACCCGAGGACAAGACCCCGTTGTCGCAGTCATTCGTGCCGGACATGGATTATCAGTGCTGGAAGTGCCACGAGACGAACAGCATGAAGCACGATTGGCCGCACTGCGATTGGTGCGGGGAGGATCAGCGGGAGGCGTTCGGCGACCTGCTGGGGTAGACGCCGACATCGTCTGCATGGCGCACGGTCAAGGTGGCGCAGAGATCAGCGTCGGCGCACGGCCGACGCTGACGTGCAACCATGAAGCGCCAATCATCGCGTTCACCGGCAAGGATTACGGCGGCGACGCGACCAACGATCTGTGCCCAACGTTGCGGAGCATGGGGCACGACGGCAGCCACGCGAACGGCGGCGGTCAGATCAGTGTCGCATATTCAGTATCGCTGCGCGGGCGCGATGGCGGCGGAACTGCCGAACTGGGCGGTGAGGTTGCAGGATGTCTTCGCGCTTCTTCCGGAGGCGGCGACAAGGGTCATGTGCTTCAAGCTGTTTGCGTCACCGGCGACATCACGCACACGCTGAAAGCTGAAGGCTTTGATGCGTCGGAAGACGGCACGGGCAGGGGGCAACCGATTGTCCCAACGTCATGCTACCGAACCACTGGGAACGCAGGCTGTTACGACACCGGCGACGTGACCGGCGCATTGAACACGGCAACCGATCCCAACCACCACATCGTTCGCGTCGAAATGGCAGTCCGCCGCCTGATGCCGGTCGAAACGGAAAGACTCCAAGGCTTCCCCGACAACTGGACGCTGGTGCCGAACGCCAAAGGCAAACCGGCAGCCGACGGGCCCCGATATAAGCAGTGCGGCAACTCAATGGCAGTCGCCGTGATGTCTTGGATAGGCGGTCGCATAAAAAACCATCTCGACGGTCTCGGGCATAACGGTGGCCCGGCGCTGGACGACTTTTCGGATTTGCTCGGATGACATTCGACCCAGAAAAAACACTCATTTCGGATACGGAATGTTACCGGAATTTCTGGAGCATCGGCTTCCGGCGAATGTCGGACGAGAAGACGCTCGCCATGGAGAACAGCGGCCGGAAGCCGTTCGACGAGGCGAAGCGCAACCGCATCGCAGCCCTGATGTCGAACAACACGATCGTCGGGTACAACTTTCTAAATTACGATATGCCGATGGTCGCCGGCGCGTCGTTCGAAGGACTCGACACGGGCGGGCTCAAGCGGCTGAACGATTCGATCATCGTCGGCAATGCAAAGCACTGGCAGCACGAGAACCTGACGATCCCCCGCGGGTGGCAGGAAAACATCGTTGACCTGATGGAGGTTCAGCCGAACGCCCGAGCGTCGCTGAAGACCCTGGCAGGGCGGCTGCATGCACCGCTCATGCAGGATTTACCTTACTCGCCCGACAGCGAACTGTCCGAAGGCGAGATGGACGTGACGATGTCCTACATGGGCAACGATCTGCAGAACACGCATCTGGTCCTCGACGCGCTGATGGACGCGCTCGAAATGCGGCGCGTCATCGGTGAGCAGTTCGGCCTGAATTTCATGTCGAAGTCGGACGCTCAGATGGGCGAGGCGATGATCAAAAAGCGCGTTGAGCAGGTGACCGGCGCTAAAGTTTACAAGGTCGAAACACCAGCGGGCACCACATTCAAATATAACGTGCCGGACTGGATGAAGTTCGAAACGCCGCAGCTCCAAACGCTGCTGGAAAAGATTCGCGCGTCGGACTTCATCGTGAAGGCGAACGGCAAGGTTCAGGCGCCGCAGTGGCTGGAGGACGAATCCAGCCTGACGATCGGCGAAACCGAATACGCGATGGGCATCGGCGGGCTGCATTCGACCGAGAAGAACCGCGCCGTCCACAGCGACGAAAACTTCCAATTGGTCGATTTCGACGTGGCCTCGTACTATCCAGCCATCATTCTGAACGCCGGGCTATACCCGCGCGCGTTGGGCCCGGCGTTCATCGACGTGTACCGCGAAATCCGTGACGAACGCGTGGTGGCGAAGCGCGCAGGCGACAAGACGCGCGACAAGGGGCTCAAGATTGCCCTCAACGGGTCATTCGGGAAGCTGGGTTCCCCGTTCTCGGTTCTGTACGCACCCCATCTGATGATCGCGATCACGCTCGGCGGGCAGTTGGCGCTGCTGATGCTGATCGAGCGCGCGGAAGCAGCCGGCATCCAGGTCGTATCCGGCAACACCGACGGCATCGTGTTCCGCTGCCCGCGCGACGCCGCGGGGCCGATCGTGAAGAACCGGATGCAGGACGGCCTGCTGTCGGAGATCGTCGACCAGTGGGAGCGTGAGACCGGTTTCGAGTTGGAGGCGACCGAATACACGTCGCTCTACAACCAGTCGGTCAACAGCTATTACGCGTTCATGCCCGACGGCAAGGTGAAGGTGAAGGGTGCCGGTTGGACCGGTCGCCATGACAACGATCTCCGTTCGCAGATGATGAAGAACCCCGCGGCAGAAGTCGTCGCGCTGGCGGTGATCGCGTTCATCCGCGACGGCGTGCCGCTGGAAGACACGATTCGCGCGAACCGCGATATCCGCGACTTCGTGACCGTGGTGAATGTGGCAGGCGGCGGGACGTGGCGCGGCGAGTATCTGGGCAAGGTCGTCCGGTATTACTGGTCGACCGACGACGACGAGATTTTCTACAAGACCGCGCACGAGGTGACCGGCAACCACAAGCGTGTGTCGAAGTCCGACGGCGCCCGGCCGCTGATGAACCTGCCGCCTGAGTTTCCTGACGACATCGACTACGATCGCTATCTGCAGGAGGCGCGCGAACGGCTGATGGACATCGGCTTCGATAGGCGTCCGGAAAAGGTTCGGCCGCTTCGTCTGGCGAAGTGGTCGGCGTTTGCCTGGTTCGCGATCGCGGTATGAGAATCAACCAATTGGTGATATAACCGCCAGAAGGAGAACTGCCATGACCGACTGGAATGCAACGGATATGACGTTCATCGACATTTCGATGGAGGCATCGCGCACATACATTTTCCACGATGTCGAACTGACGATCGACAATCCGACTCATCTGCATGTTTCGGAAAGCGGTGGGCATCGCATCCGCACGGCCGACGGTCTCGGGCACTACATCGTTCCCGGTTTCTGCGCGATCGAGTGGATGCCCAAAGAAGGGCAGCCGACTTTCGTCGCGTAACCTATGCAACTGCGCGCCAGCGAATTCGAAGTTCGCGAAATCCCGAAACCTGGCGCGCAGTGGGCTGCAGCGCGGTTGTTCGTTGCAGAACACCATTATAGTGGTGGCTGTTCGAACACCTGCGTTTACGCGCACGGCCTCTATCGATGTGGCAGCGGCGAATTGCTCGGCGTCGCGATGTGGCTGCCTCCTACAAAGGTGGCAGCGCAGAGTGTGAACAAAGATGACTGGCGGAAGGTGCTGTCGCTCACCCGTCTTGCGATCCGTGCAGACGTTCCGAGCAATGCGGCCACGTTCCTGATGGCACGCGCCATCCGTCTGATTCGTCAGGATGGTAGGTTCGTTTCGCTGGTCACATACGCTGACGAGTTCATGCGTCACACAGGGGCAATCTACCGCGCTGCCAATTGGACCTATATCGGCGAGATGGCCGCACAGCCGCGCTGGGAAGACGGCGAAGGTAGACAGGTTGCGAAGCAAGCGACTCGGACCAGAACGAATTCCGAAATGATCGCGCTCGGTCACCGGATGGTGGGCTCATTCAAAAAGCACAAGTTCGTCATGCATCTGAAGATCCAGCGCCAAGGAGACCGTAGGCCGATTCGTTTGTCGAACGACAACGCGTTTGCCTGGTTCGCGATCGCGGTATGATCCTAAGCCACAACGGCGGTCCACCACTGGATGACGACGACTACCTGCTGAACGCAGCCGGTCTCCTGATACCACCCGACCTGATCGATCCGCCACATATCCCGATAAACCCGGCGTTCCTGCTGGGCCGCGGGCTGCGCGATTACCAGCATGCGATGCTGCTGGAGGCCGCGCGCCTAATGCGGCAGGGCTTCCGGCGTATTCTTCTGGTCGCCCCGACCGGCGCCGGGAAGACGGTGATCGCGTCCGCGCTGATGCATAGTGCCGCGCGACTCGGCCTCACGAGCGAGTTCATCGTTCACCGCAAGGAACTGATCAAGCAGACGTCGCGCTCTTTCGCAGAACGCGACCTGCAGCACGGCTTCGTGGCGAGCGGGTGGCCGTTCAGCCCTGACACCGGCATCACGCTGACCGGTGTACAGACGCTGGTGAACCGTCTCGCGCTGATCTTTCCGCCAAACCTGGCAATCGTCGATGAAGCGCACCATGCCGTGTCGGAAACATGGTCACGCGTGCTGAACGGGTATCCTGATACCTTTATCCTCGGACTTACGGCAACCCCGGAACGGCTCGACGGGCGCGGCCTGAAAGAACACTTCGACGCGATCGTGGTCGGGCCATCGGTCGCCGAACTCATTCGCCGCGGCTTCCTGTCGCCGTTCGAATTCTACGCGCCTGCGATACCGGATCTCAGTGAGGTTGGCGACGTAGCCGGCGACTTCAATCGCGGCGGCGTCGATCGCGTGATGAACCAGCCGAAGGTGATCGGCAACGTGGTCGAGCATTACCTGTCGCTTGCGCCGGGTGAGCAGGGGCTTCTGTTTGCCAACAGCCGCGATCACAGCCGTGCCATGGTCGAAATGTTCAAGGCCGAAGGCATCCCGGCGATGCATGTCGACGGCAGCATGTCGCAGGCTGAGCGCGACTATTTCGATGACGCTTTCCGCGCAGGCGACATTCGACTTGGGTCCGCTGTGGACCTATTTGGGGAAGGTTACGATGTCCCGAATGTCTCGTACATCGGTGACTGCGCGCCGACGAAATCCAGGTCGAAGGTAAAACAGAAGTGGGGTCGCCCGCTGCGCCTGTCGCCGGGGAAGGTTCGCGCGATCATCTGTGACCATGCCGGGAACGCCGTGCAGCAGCGCCACGGGCTACCGGACGACGAGTATCATCCGACACTGGAAGGTCGACCGAAGAAGGATGTTGCCGAGAAAGACTGGACTACGATCACCCAGTGCCCAGAATGCTTCCGCGTCTACCCCAGTTCGCAGGCACAGTGCCCCGGTTGCCATACGGTTGCACCAGCGCAGCCGCGCATCGTGCGCGAGGAAACCGGAAAACTGACGAAGCTGGAGAAGGAAGCAGTTCGCCAGGCCGCGTTCCTAAAACGGAAGAAGGAAGAGTGGGCCTGCACGTCGATCGAGGAATTCGAGTCGCTCGGTCGAGCCCGACAATACGACCATGCGATAAAGTGGGCATACCGCCAGTGCAAAATGCGCGGCATCTCGACGGCTAGGAAACCGCGCACATGACCGATGAATTCGACGATCTGATCGGCCTGCTGCCGGACACCCGCAGCGAGCATGCCATCCTAAATGATGTCCTCATGCAGTGTTCTGCTCTGCCACGGACTTTCATATACCGGCAAAACACGGGGCAGGCGTGGCAGGGAAGGCCGGTCGACGTGCCAGTAGGAGAGTATGTGCGGGTTACGCCTGGAATGAAAATTCTGGCAGCAGCGCGACCAATCGATTTTGGCATTGAAGGCGGCGGCGATGCTATCGGGCACCGAAAGGGTAAAGCGTTTCAAATAGAAACTAAGGCTTTATGCGGGCGCCAACGCGAAGCACAGAAAAAGTTCCAAGCTGCTTGGGAACAAAGAGGTGGTATCTACATTTTGGCGCGCGATCC
Source organism: Sphingomonas sp. TREG-RG-20F-R18-01 (assembly GCF_022662475.1). Lineage (GTDB taxonomy): Bacteria > Pseudomonadota > Alphaproteobacteria > Sphingomonadales > Sphingomonadaceae > Sphingomonas. The sequence continues at coordinate 102,595 of NZ_JAKNQQ010000001.1, read as the reverse complement.
GCGAGATGCTGTTAACCAATTGCTTTCCAAAACTTAACCATATAAACATTTCAACTAACCGTTGACTAGATAACTAGCGAGTCGTATTGGCTCACCTCGTTGGTGGCGATGGGTCACCTTAAGGGGTGTTTCCACATGGCCGTTGCAAAAGTTTTCCGTTCGCCCGATTTTGGTAAGCGCCTTGAGCAGGCTTGCGACCAAAGTCCACACTGCCCGCCGCTCCATAAGGGTAGGCTGCAGTGGATCGCCGACGAACTGAAAAAGCGCTTCAAGCTGTCGGTCTCGACCGAGACGGTTCGGAAGTGGATGCACGGCGAGTCGCGCCCCAAGCAGGATAAGAACCTTCTGCTGGCGCAACTGCTGCAGGTCGATCCGACCTGGCTGTTCATGGGTATTGATGCTGACCTTGAGCCGCGCGAAAAGCGGGTCCGCAACGCCATGGCCGACGGCATCGTGAATGTGATCGCAGGCTTTATCCAGATCGATGGCGGCAACCCCGCATTTCCGGCAGAAGGCGACAAGCGCGCAGTCGTCGACAACGTGGATCTGTACGCGATCATCAAGGGTGCAAACTATGCATTCCACGTCAGCCTGGGCAGCGATGATTACCGTTTCGCAGTGCCGACGAAGCACGAGAACGTCATCGTTCTTGGCGTGATGCGCGATGGGTTCGCCATCGACGTGTTTGAGATCAGCGAGGCTATGATTGCCAAGGGGACCAAGCGCGGCGGGTCGATCGAAGTTGTGCTGGATGAGGAAACAATTCAGAATGCATTGCTCAACGATTTCACGAAGAGGTTGCCATGAAGTGGGTTGTCGGGATCGCGGTGCTGATCGTGTTAGCGATCGCGTTCACCTGGAACGCTGCGCCCCCGACAACTGTCGCCGCGGCGCCCCCATGCGGTGCGGCATTTGAGGTTCAGGCGTCTACCGGCGGCCGGGTGAAGGCAGCCGAGGCGGCGAAGACCGTTTGCGGTCAAGCTGCCGAAGACGCTATGCGTGACGCGGTCAAGCGCCGCTACGGATAATCAACTATAAGTTGACAGGCGTGGTGATTCTCTGTAGCCATTCGGGTGAAGGAGAATTGCTGTGGCTGAGTATATCTTCGCAAGCGGGGCTGTCGATCCGATACCCGCTGACGCCGGTGGGCGCCGCTGGTTTCCCATCGACTTCGGCCCGCATCATTTGCGTTGCATCGAGATCGCCGACCAGGTTGTGCCGCAGTATCGGGCCGCAGACGCGCGTCACACCGGCTGCACCAGTCACACTGCGAAGCGGTGGTCGGCTGCCTATGAAGGTGCGAAACTGGCACTGGATGCGGGTTCGTGACACCCGCCGAACGTCGCCGCAAACTGTTGGCCGTGACGCGGTTCGAACGGGCTGCTGCCGACCATGCATTCAAGGGCGCCGCGCATTCGGACGACTGGGACGCGATTGAGCGCAGTTTTCTGCAGGCCAAAGCGAACCTGCTGCGCGCCATGGGTTTTGAAGTGGAGAAGATGCGATGAGCGCTGAACAGATCGCCATTATGCGCGCCGAACTCACAAAGCCAGTTCGTATCGACGGAGAAGAATACCAGTGGGCCAAGGCGTCTGGTGCGGTGTTTGACCCCTGGAACGTTTTTCCTGAAGTGTATGGTAGCTACTCGTCGGATTTCGATGATATGGCAATCCTCGTACTGGAAAATATTCTTGCCAATAAATGGGGTGCCGCCAATGGCGAATCCTTGGCCCATGAAATGTTTCGTAAGATGCTTTGCACGGCGGGGCTCTGTACCTATGGAACGTCCCCACGCGGATGTTTTCCAGACTATGTCGATGGTCGTGACATAAGGCCAGAACTCGAATGCTTGTTGGAAAAGTGGCGCGAGTATCGAATTGCTGCTTGGTCCGATGACTGATGCCCTCCCGGTACGTCCCACGGTCCACTTCATCGCGTTCCGCGGCGAGGAATATCACAGTGCGGTGCGGATCTGGGGAAAACCCGGCATAATACACCGCGTCTGGGATCGCCGGGCACTGCGCGACATCGATCCGGCCGTCGACACTGTCGTTTTCGCGAAGGGGTGTGACGCCGATGAATTTGCCCGGTTCAACGGGCAGGATATTGATGAAGGGAAGATTTCGTGATGGCTTGGTACGGTGAAAATAGAAGCGGTCGAACGGATCAATGGAATGAGGGTGACCTTGTTCGGTATGACGATGGGCCGACTGCGTTGATGCGTGTCACATCTGTTCAAGTCGGCCACCAGGATGAACGCGGCATCGCATGTTCAGTCCGCTACCATGGTATAGCCTTTCATTCTTCTGGCACATGTACGAGTCGCTACCACGGTCAATGTCTCGAACCATCGCCGGCGGACATCGTAGCTTGGTCGCGCGCTCACGACTCGCGCGACCAGTGGAAGCCCGGCGTGTACTGCGCAGACGGAAGCGATGATTTCCCGCAGGTGCAACCATGACACCCGAACCAACCTTCGAATGCTTCCGCGACACCAGCTACTACGACATGTGGTGCGTCCGTCCGATCGCCAACCGCGAGTTCGGCCAAGGGTTTCATGTCGTCCGGCAGGAGGAAGCTGAGCGGCTGCGCGACGTGCTGAATTTGGCGCTGGAGACGGTGGCGGATCTGCGGGAGTACGTTGATGGGGGAATTCCCGACGATGATACGAGTGACCTGCTGATGCGGCTGTACGCTAGCCTGGGAGTTAAGTGATGATAGACGATCAAGTGCGGGAGATCCTGCGGCGTCCAAATGGTCCGAAGTTCTTTTTGTGGGGTGCTACCATAAGGAGCCAATACGACGGCCAGCGTCACTATATCGCAGCGCAGAAGCTGGTCTACTTATACGGTCTACCGGAAGGGTGCTGTGTGTTTGAGAAAAAGACAGATGGCGACACTTACGCCATGCGGGGTCGCATCTCATTAGGTCCACGACCGGCAGGTGACTACCGCGAACACCTGGTAGAAATGTTAAAGACGAAGTGGTGCCCCCTACCATGACACGTAAGACACCGCGCGACCAGGCGAAAGCCCTGCTCGACGAACGTTTCGGCTTAGGCCGCGACGCCGCACATTATGGGATTCGCACTGATGCCATAACGAGCGCAGTTTACCAATGTGCGGTTGAGGTGGTCACATCGCTGCTGGAACCGTCGCTTCCAGATCGGACATTCGCATTTCGCGAGTCCGCCACCAGCCCGCTGAAGTACGTGATGACGCCCGGCGTGACAGTGGAGCCCGGCGACTGGTTGGCGCTGGATCGATCCACTGGCAAGGTGCGCAAAGCCGTTGCCACAGACCTGACAAAGTTCATCGCGCCACTCGGCAGCCGGATGACGGACGATGGTTATTTGGAGATGCCGATATGATCGACGATGAAAAGCAAGCCGTCGTTTTGCGCAATGGGCTCATGGACAGTCAAACGCATTTGAAAGTCCGGATCGTTACTGCCGACGGCGCGATATACCTATCTGAGCCGACCGAATATTACGAAGGTGGTCGCGCTTTCCTAAATCACGAAAGCCGGAACGAATGCCCGTATACCGTGCTTGAGCGCGGCTCTGTGCGGCGCGATCCCGACCTTGCTAAAGCCGAGGCTTGGTTTTCAGGTTGGGATGCGGCTTGGCGCGAACACATGAAGGAACGAAGCACGCGTTTTCTCGCTTTGCCGCATTTCCCAAGCCTTAGTATCCCCTAAGCCCAGCACGAAGTTCATGGATATCGCGGCTTTACGCCAGCTTGGGAGTTAAGTGATGACCGACAACGACGATGAGCGGGCTGTTGTTTTACGCGGAGGGCCTATAGACGGCCAAACGCAGTTTTATACCGGTACAATCATGCGGGTATTTGAACCACCGTCCGTTAAAATTTTACCGGAGTATGATTGCCCCAAGTCAGCACGAGATGTCGTTCCTCGCACCGGCGAATACCAGTGCGTCAATATACAAGAACCCGGCGGGTATTGGCGGTTTGAATGGAAGGGTTGGATTCGATGATTGACGATCTGTACACAAAGGTAAATTACACGCTCAAGCCCGCAGCCATCAGCCCGACGAAGTTCGTCACGTCCGATCTACTCGTTGACCAAGTGGAAGACTGGTCGGAGGTGCGATCGCCCAGCCGCGCGCGGCGCCGCATGAAGCAGGGTCACCGGCAGAACGTTCACCACCGCGTCGTTCCGTCGAGCAAGGTCATTCAGCAGGGTGACACGATGGTGATGCATCCGGCAACCTTGGACGCATTGCAGAAGGTGCTGGACAAGCAGACGATGGATTACGTCGACAAGCAGTTTCTGAACGCGCTGTATGGGGGTGTGGTGCGATGAGCGGGGGAAAGGTTAGAATTTCCCACCCCTCGCGAGAGTTCTTCCAACGAGGCAAAAGCGAACACAAACTGACACTGGAACCACAGCCTATCGCCGACCAGTGGAAGGGCGCTTGCCAATGTGGCTGGAGAGCTTTCGCCTCGGTTTACGATTTTGATACAGGCCAAGATATCATTGCAGCGTTGGAAAGATCGTACGCGGAACACATCAACAGTCCCCAGCCGTCCCAAGAATGACGGTACGGTTGGCGGTACGGCCAGATAAAACCGTGTAGATTCAACGATAATGAGTCCTGCCGGGCCCACCACCCTGTCACTGCCAAGTTTCGCGCGATTGAAGGCGCTTACGTTCGCGCCCCCCCGGCGCGAACGACGGCCGGGACGATTATCGCGTCACACGGCGCGTATTGCCCAAACGACCGAACCCGCGCCGACGCCGTCGGCAACCGGAGCGTCGTCGATGACGTCGACCCACGACCCGCTTCGTGGGAAGGGACAAGTGTCCCGACCGAAATTGGCGACCAGGAGCACCATATGCTCGCCCGCGCCACGCTCTACCACCAGAAGGCCGGACGGATCGTCGTGGACGACCGTCGAAGCCTTGGCGTCCAGCGCGGGCAGGCGCCCGCGAACGCCGATCAGGCGGCGTGTCACGGCGAGCCACGCCGCGCCTGCGCCTTCACCCAGCGCGGCCGCCTCGGCGCGGTGCCAGTCCATCCGTGGTCGATGCAGCCAGCGGGCATCGTCCGAGACCGCGGCGCCTTCCGAATTAGGCAGCCCGATTTCGTCACCCATGTACAGCATCGGCATGCCCGGCAGCGCAAGCATGGTGGCGAGCAGCAAGCGGTATCGGCCGATCGCCGCCGCGCCGTGCGTGCCGACTAGCGAGGCAAGCATGCCGACCGTGCTCGGCGCAGCGCCGGGTCTTGCCTGGAACCGACGTCCCTCCGGGAATCCGCCTGCGCCCGCATAGAAATCCGAGATGCGGTCAAGATCCGCGGCGGCGGCGCGACCGTTCAGTGCCGACCAGATGACGTCGTCATGGCACCGCAGGTAACTGAGCCAGGCAGTGTCGGCGCGGGTAAGGGCCGTGTCCCGAACCAGATCACCGACGATCGCCGAGTCTCCCGTGGCCAGCGCCACCCAAAGCGCCGCCATGACGCCATTGTGGTACGCGAGCTGTGCCGCGCGCGTCCCGTCGGCCGGCTCGATGTAAGGCAGGACTTCGGCGGTTTGCTCGATCGCCTCGGCGAGCAGCGCGACGCCGGGCGCAACCGCATCCAGGCCGGCGCGCAAGGCGGCGACCAGACGGTGCGTCTCGGGCAGGTTCCGGGAGGGCGTGCCGCGCCGCTTCCAAAGATACGGTGCGCTATCCAGTCGGAAGGCATCGACCCCGACATTCGCCCAGAAGAGCAGGACGTCCAGCATCTCGCGAAAGACCGCCGGGTTCGACCAGTCGAGATCCCACTGAAAAGGGTAGAAGCTGGTCCACACCCAGCCGCCCAATGCCGGCTCCCACGTGAAATTGCCCGGGGCCGTATCCGGAAACACCTCGTCGAGATCGTCCTCCCAGGCGCGCACCTCGGCGACGTCGTCGAGGATGCGATAATACGCCCGTTTTTCCGGGTCGCCCCGCAACGCCGCCTGCGCCCAGGCGTGGTCCCGCGCCGAATGGTTGAGCACACAATCCATCGCCAACGCCATGCCCCGCGCGTGCAGGTCGGCGGCAAGGGCACGGACGTCCTCGAGCGTGCCGAGCGCGGGTTCGATCGCGCGATAGTCCGCGACCGCGAACCCGCCATCGCTATCGCCCGACTGGCCCAAGGTGATCGGTAGTGGGTGCAACAGCCGGACCCCCAGCGCGTCCAGCCAGGGCAGGCGGTCGCGCAGCCCGGCAACGGTTCCGGCGAAGCGGTCGACATAGAAGCTATAGCCGATCACGTCGGGCGCCCCGAACCAGGCGGGGCGGGCCGCTCTTTCCGCATCGAGCGCGCGCAAGTCGGCCGAACGCTCCGCGTCCGCCCGGGCGAGGATGGCCGCGATGCGGTCGCGTTCGACACTCCAGCCGGGATGGTCCCGGTACAGCGGCTCCAGCAGGTCGAAGAGCATGTGCAGTCGGTCCGTCATCGCGCGAGCGCACGCCCGAAGAACGCCGCGGCCTCGCCATACACTTCGCGCGATTCGGGCAGGTCCGGGTCGCGCTCATAGTCGCCGTGCGACAGCCCCTCGTAGACGTTGAGATCGGCCGCAACCCCGGCCTGCTTCAGCTTGCGGTGAACGCGGATCGTGTTGGACAGGAACAGGTCGCGCGTGCCGGTCGTCAGCAAGGTCGGCGGAAAGCCCTTGAAGTCGGCGTTGACAGGAGACAGTTCCGGATCACTCATCACGTGGCCATTGGCATAGAGCGCGGCCGCGGCACCCAACAACCCGTCGTAGGATACCAGGGCGTTATCGACGTGATCGTTGGTGAAATAACTGTCCCCGACCTTGTCGAGCTGTGCCCACGGCGTACCTGCCCACAGCGCGCCGGGCAGGGGCAGATGATGCGCCTTTGCTCGCACCACCAGCGCCAGCGTCATCGCGCCGCCGGTCGACGATCCGAACACGCCGATCCGCTTCGCCGGATAGTGCGCGACGATCGCTTTCCAGACCGCTTCGGCATCGTCGATCGCTGCTGGATAGGGGGCATCCGGGGCCATGCGGTAATCGACGCTGATCACCCGGAACCCGCGTCCGGCCAGCAGGATCGCGTCGCGCAAGCCCGCCTTGCCCGGGGCAAAGACATATGCCCCACCGTGGAAATTGACCAGGATGCGATCTTTGTTCTCGACCGGAACCACCGTAGGCTCGATCCAGAATACCGGCACGCCGTTCATGCGATCGGCGCGAACCGTCACCTTTTCGCGCGCCATCAGCGCCGGCAGGACGGTTTCGATATCCTTGGCATAAGTCTTGACCAGCGCGCGCCAGGCCGCCGCCGACGCCGGATGCTGGTTCCAGCTCGGATTCTGCGGCGAGCCGATCAACGCCTGCATCGGCCCGCTGACCGTCTCAGGTACGGGTAGCGGCCGGGGGGGGGCGAGATACGGCTGCTCCGTCGCCGACGAAGCACCCGGCTGGGCAAGGGCGATCATGACGCCGACGAGTCCCGCGACCTTGGATACCGTGGCCCGCATCAGAAACGGAACGTCGCAGAAGCGGTGATGTTGCGACCCGGGAAGGCGCGGGCGGTATTGATGCCGTTCGCGGGAACGCTGTCGGGGACCTGGCCGACCTCGGTGATCGCGACGACGTCGAACAGGTTCTGGGCGTTGACGGCGAGCCGGATCGCCGGCGTCAACGCATAGGAGACGAACCCGTTTGTCATCACATAGCCGGGCATCTTCAGCGTGTTGACGTCGGCCGCATAAGAAGAGGTGGTGCCGATGATGTTGGCGCCGATGTCCAGCTTTCGCACGCTGATCGATGGCGTCACCTGGAAGATCAGGTCGGCCTGGCGATAGGGCACATTCCCGTTCAAGGCCGGCGTGATCTGGCTCTCGGTAATGCGGGCGTGGGTATAGGTTGCTCCGGCCACCAGATGGAAGAACCCCCGGTCGACGCCGCCTTCAAATTCAACGCCATACGACCGATACTTGTTATTGATGACCGCTTGCTGCGGGATGACGATCTCATTGGCTTCGGCGGTGGTCGCACGGAAGGCGGTCAGGTTGGTGAAGAAGCCGTTGCGCCGGAATTTGAGACCGGCCTCCTGCTGGTTGACGAAATTGACCGCGACCTCGTCGGCCACGCTGCCGTCCGCACGAACGCCACCGCCGAACAGGATTCGATCGGCGTTGAAGCGCGCACCCCGGCTGACCCGCGCGAACACTGCCAGGTTGGACATGAGCTCGTAATTGGCGCCGATCGAATAGGTGAAGTAGTTCTTGCGGTAATTGACCGGCGAGGAAGCCTGCGTGTTGACCACCGGGACGCTGCGTTCCGGCGTCTGGATGATGCCGTCACCGTTGACGTCGATCGTCCGCAACCCACCGATCGCGGCGTAGCTGCCGCTGGCCTTGGAACTGTTGAACCGAACGCTGCCATCGAGGTTGAGCGCGCCGGTCTTGAACGAGGCGGCAAGGTAGGGCGCATCGATGTTGTAATCGACGTCATAGTAACGCTGACAGCAATTCCCGAACACCGGTTCGCCGTATGCGATCAGGCCGTTCTGCGTCACCGCCTGGCCGGCCGCATTATACACGTCGAGCAGCGCGGCATCCTTGCCCTTCACTTCCTGCAGGTAGCTGTTCCAGTGCCAGTCCATCCGGATCGCCTGGTACGACTTGAAGTAGCCGAACGTGACGCTGCCCTTGCCGAAGCCGGTGTTGAAATCCTTGTTGACCGTCAGGACGTTGGTCGCGTTGGTGAAGTCGTTGAGCGTGGTGGCGAAGGTGAGCGCGTTGACGCCCAGGCCATTGCCGTTGAGGGTCGCCGGGTTGGTGATGACTTGGCCGGCATTCGGGCCGTTGGCGTAGCGCAGGGAGGCGCCCGTTCCGCCGATCTCGCTCATGAACGTCGTCAGGGTCGCGACGCGGCCCGGGTAGGACGTGGCAAAGCTGCCCGAATTGCTGGCGACGTTGAACTTGTCATCGACACGCCAGCCGCCGCCCAGATCGAACGAGCCCTCCGCGCCACCACCGCGCGTCTTGACGCGGTAGCCGTCGCCCAGGTCGGAAACGATCCGCTGCCCATCGCGACCGATCGAAACGTCGGACCGGAAATAGCGCGACAGCAACGTTCCCGAGCGAACGTCGAAACCGGGGTAGGACGAATATGTCGGATCGGACGCCGACCCGGTCACGCGGATCGGCGAGGGGACATAGATGGGCGAACGGTCATCGAGGAACTTGAAGTTCAGTCGAATGAAACCGTTGGCGAACTTGCGGGTGAGGTTGCCCTTGATCTGCCCGCCGCGTTCGGACGTGTACCCTGCGTCCCGCACGCCGTTGCCGACGCGGTAGAAGCCGCCGACATGGAACCGCCAGTCGTCCCCGATCGGCGCACCATAATCTGCGTCGATCCTGGTACGGTTGAAATCCAGCCCCTTGCTGACGCCGATCGACCCGCCGGCCACTTCCCCGGTCTTGCTGATGAAATTGATGATCGCGCCGGGCGCGTTGCTCGTAAAGGTCGATGCCGATCCGCCGCGCACGACCTCGACCCGCGATACGCTGTAGTCGGGGCGGACGAACGTGTCGGCAGTCGCGAAGGCGATGTCGCCGAAATCGAGCACGGGCAGGCCATCTTCCTGGAACTGTACGAACTTGCCGCCGCCGCTCGCTGCGGGAAGGCCGCGCACCGCGATGTTGGCATTGCTTTCGCCGCCGGACGATTCGGCGCGCAGCCCCGGGATGCTGCGCAACAGGTCCGCGCTGCCCATCGGGGCGAGCTTGGCGATGTCCTGTGCATCGACCGCGCTGACCGAGATGCTGGTGGTCAACCGGCGTTCCGCCCGCGCGGTGCCGGTCACGACGATATCGCCGCCTTCGGCAGGTGCCGCTGCCGGCTCGGGCGCCGCCTGATCGGCATTCGCGGGCGCCGCGGCCGGATCTGCTGCGATCTGCGCGGTCGCGATCTGTGGCAGGCAGACCAAGGCGGTGCCGGCGAGCAGGAATGTGGTGAGCTTCATGATGTCCTCTCCCTGAAGGTCCGCTTTGGTGCGGTTCGACCGTCCGAATATCAGTCTCACAATCGATTGCAATAGCTTTTCCGCAATCGATTGCGATGTCGCCGTTTTGATGATAGCCGAAGGCAAAAGACGGTAACGCGGACGCGATCGGGGAGAACGGGATGCGACAGGATCGGGATTTTGGCGGCGCGTCCGTCGCGCAACCAACGGGCCGATCGCCGTCCGGGCGCCGCCTCTCGCTGCTCCGTATTCTCCAGATGAACATTGGTTTCTTCGGCCTGCAATTCAGCTTCGGGCTGCAGCAGAGCAACATGGGGCCCATCTACAGCTATCTCGGCGCGAGCGAGGCGGCGATGCCCTTGCTATGGCTTGCGGGTCCGATGACCGGGTTGCTGGTACAGCCGCTGATCGGAGCGTTGAGCGACCGTACGGTCAGTCGGTTTGGAAGACGGACCCCGTATTTTCTCATCGGCGCCTTGCTGTGCAGCCTCGGCCTGCTCGCCATGCCCTATAGTCCGACGCTCTGGGTCGCAGCGTCGCTGTTATGGGTTCTGGACGCGGCCAACAACGTGACGATGGAACCATATCGCGCCTATGTCGGCGATCGGTTGGACCCCGATCAGCGGCCAATCGGTTTCCTGACGCAAAGCGCCTTCACGGGACTGGCACAGACTTTGGCATATCTGGCGCCGTCCATTCTGGTGTTCTGGGGAATGGACCGCGATGCGGTGGATCTCAACGGCATCCCGCATATCACCAAGGCCGCGTTTCTGATCGGCGCGGTGCTGTCGTTGTCGACGATCCTGTGGTCGGTGCTGTCGGTGCGCGAATTGCCGTTGACGCCGGAACAGATTGCCGAGATGCGCCGCGAACCCTTGTCCGCGCGCACTACGCTGGCCGATATCCGCAATGCGGTTCGCGACATGCCGCCAACCATGCGCAAGCTCGCATTTGCCATGCTGTTTCAATGGTATGCGATGTTCTGTTATTGGCAGTTCATCACCTTTGCCTTGGCGCGCTCGCTGCACGGGACGAGCGATGCGAGTTCGGCCGGGTTCCGGGACGCGGCGCTGGCGACCGGGCAATTGGGTGGTTTTTACAATTTCGTCGCCTTCGTCGCCGCGTTTGCCCTGGTCCCGGTGACCCGACGCTGGGGCGCGCGCAACGTGCATGCCCTGTCGATGCTCGCCGCGGGTGCTGCGATGCTGGCCATTCCTGGGATAACCACCCAAAGCTGGTTGTTCGTACCCATGATCGGGATCGGGATCGGCTGGGCGAGCCTGATGGGGAACCCCTACGTCATGCTGGCGGATTCGATCCCACCCCAGCGGACTGGCATTTACATGGGCATCTTTAACATGTTCATCGTCATCCCCATGATGATAGAAAGCCTTACTATGCCATTGTTGTATAACAACATTATCAATGGTGACCCGCGCAACGTCCTGTATCTGGGGGGCGTGCTGATGGTCGCGGCGGCGGTTGCGACGATGCGGGTACCGTCGGGCCGACCGGTTGCGGCCAGCGCCTGACGGCTACACCACCGTCGATCCGCGGATGATCAGGGTGGGATCCAGCAGGCGGGACGTCGCCGGCTGACCCGCGATCCGCTTGAAAACGATGTCGATCAACGCCGCGGCGCCGGACACCAGATCCTGCCGCACCGTGGTCAGCGCCGGGGTCGTATGCGCGGCGAGGGTCACGTCGTCATATCCGACGACGGCCACGTCCCCGGGCACGTCCAGTCCATGCTCGCGTAACGCGCGCAACGCGCTCATGGCGACGACGTCGGAGGCTGCGAAGATCCCGTCGGGGGCGGGGTGATTCGACAGATAGGTCGAAATGGCGGCATAGGCGGCGTCGGGCGTAAGGTGCAGATCCAGCATCTCCCCGGTGACGCCCGGACCGGCGGAATCGACCGCTTCCCGGAAGCCAGCCAGCCGTTCGGCGAATTCGGGCGCGCTGGTGTTGCCAAGGTACAGCAGACGCTGGCGTCCAATCGCGATCAGGTGTTCGGTCGCGCGAAGACCGCCCAGCCGGTTGTCCGACCCTACCGTAACGTAGCGCTGCCCCGGCAACTGCGCGCCCCATACGGCGATCGGCGGATAGCGTGCCGCGACGCGATCGATGACCGCGTCCTGATCCGACTGACCGATCAGGATCAACCCATCGATTCGCCCGCTATCGACCAGTCGGTCGAGCCAGTCGCCATCGCGCGGGATGACCCGCGACAGCATCAGATCGTAACCGCGTTCGGTCAGCCCGTCGGCGAGGTGGCCGAGCAACGAGAGAAAGAACGGATCCGACAGATGCTGCCCGGTCTCATGTCCCAGCGGCAGGACCAGACCGATCGCCTGGGTGCGCTGCATGCGGAGATTGCGCGCGAGCTGGTTGGGTTGGAAGCCGTGTGTGTCGGCAAGGTCGCGGATGCGCGCGCGAGTCTGCTCATTGACCGAGGAATGCCCGGACAGCGCGCGGGAGGCGGTGGAGACCGACGTTCCGGCAGCGCGGGCCAGGTCGGCGAGGCTCGTGATCGCAAGGTTGGGGTCGGGATGGGGGGCGGTCATGACGGGTTGCGTACCATCTGAAAGGACCAAGAGATATTAGGTCGACCAAGGATTTGGATCAAACCATCGCACCCGAGCGGTGGTCAGCGACCTCGCACGTCCATGGTCGATCGACGTTCCCCCTAATTTGTGAGAAAAACGACCGATAGCAACGAAAAGCGGTCATGCGGCGGCGCTGTGTCACAAGTCGTCCATATCGCGATGCTAGGCCAGACTTTCCGCACCGATCCCATCCTGCCCAAACGTTTTGCAAAGTCCGTGCCCATGCTGATCGATCGACGTACCTTCCTCAACGGCGCCTCGACCCTGGCCGGGGTTGCGAGCCTTCCCGGCGGGGCGCGTGACCCGCTTCGTCCGCACGGATCGATCGAGGATGTCCAGCATGTCGTGATCCTGATGCAGGAAAACCGGTCGTTCGACCATTATTTCGGGACGATGCGCGGTGTCCGCGGTTTCGGCGATCCGCGTCCCGTAATGCTGCCCAGCGGCAAGCCCGTCTGGGCGCAACGCCGCGCCGACCGTGATGGCGGGCAGATCGCGTGGCCGTTCCGACTGGATTACAACAGCACCAACGCGCGCTGTTTTAGGGGGCTCGACCATAGCTGGAAGGACAGCCAGAATCGGTGGCGTAACTGGGACGCCTGGGCCGAGCAGAAGGGCGCGTTGACGATGGCGCACCTGACGCGCGCCGACATTCCCTATTATTATGCCCTCGCCGACGCCTTCACGCTGTGCGACGGGTATCATTGTTCGCTGCAGGGGCCGACCGGCCCCAATCGTCTCTACCATTTTACCGGCACCAACGGGCTGAGCGTGGGGCAGCAAGGCGTGTATTGCGTCACCAACGGCGGCTGCGACGATAATCCCGGTGCCGACATGGCCAAGGATGATCCGAACTTCGCAGGCCTGCCGTGGCGCACCTATGCCGGCCGTCTGGAAGACGCCGGCATCTCCTGGCGGGTCTATCAGGAGCAAGCGAACTATTCCGATAATTCGCTGGCCTATTTCAGCGAATTCCGGCGGTTGGACCGCACGTCCGCGCGCTATCGCCGGGGTCGCGCCTTCGTCGACTGGATCGATGGCAAACCGCCGGTCGACCCCGAGAAGACGCGCGCGCAGCATCTCATCGCGGCGTTCTCGGCCGACGTGGCGGCAGACCGGTTGCCGTCAGTGTCGTGGATCGTGCCGATGATGGAAATGAGCGAGCACCCCGATGCCCCCGTGCCATATGGCGAGGTGCTGGTCAGCAGTATCGTTGCGGCGCTCGCTGCCAATCCCGCGGTCTGGGCCAAGACCGCGCTGATCGTGAACTATGACGAGAATGACGGATTTTTCGATCACGTTCCTGCCCCGATCCCCGCGATCGATGCGCGCTACGGGAAGAGCAACGTCGACGTGCGCAGCGAAACGTACCAGGGCGAGCCCGTCGGGCTGGGGCCGCGGGTCCCGATGCTGGTGATCTCGCCGTGGACGCGGGGCGGCTGGGTCAACTCGCAGATGTTCGACCATACGTCCGTGCTGCGTTTTCTGGAAAAGCGATTCGGCGTGGCGGAGCCCAATATCTCGCCATGGCGACGGTCCGTCTGCGGGGATCTGACGTCGATCTTCGATTTCGACGTGCCAGCGCAGGCCCGCAAGGATGTTGGCTGGCTCAAGGCGCTGCCTTCGGTAGCGGATTATGTCGCCGCGACACAGGCGCTCTGCCACACCGCACCGCCGCCGCCGATCGCGAACGGACGCGGCGTGCCGATGCAGGAACCGGGCACCCGCCCCGCGCGTGCGCTTCCTTACCGGTTCAACGTCGAGCCACTCTGGTCGGAGCACGGGCTGACCCTGCGCTTCGTCAACAGCGGGCCGGAGGGGATGGTGTTCGGTGTTCAGGACGAGCTGCGGTTCCCCGGCTGGCGGTATTTCACCGTGGCGGCGCAGTCACAGCTCGAGGAGACTTGGCCGGTGGCGCCGGGTGAGGGGGTGGCGCTGGTGGTGCGCGGTGCCAACGGCTTCTTCCGGGAGTTTCGCGGGACTGCGGGGCATGCCCGGCTGGAAACGACACTCCAGCCGTCCGGCCGCGGCCCGATACGGCTTCGGGTACACAACCGCGCGGACCGCGCGCAAATCGTCATGTCGCATTGTGCGCATTCCGGCGTCGCCCGGCACGTGACGCTTGCGGCCGATGCCGTTGGCACAATCGCGCTTCCCGTCGTCCCGGAACATCGCTGGTATGACGTGCTCGTCACATCTGATGGCGGGACGCGGCAGCGGCTCGCCGGGCACGTCGAGACGGGTGACTCGGACGTCAGTGAACCGGCTCCGCTTTTCCCGCATCCCGTGTGAAGCCGCCGATCGCCGGGTTGCGGTTCCGATCCGGACGGGATTGTCATAAACATGTTGCCGAGCGCGGCTATGCGCGCCGAGCATGGCTACCGCAGGCGCGCATCTGGACGAGAGGGACACGCGCGGTTCGATGACGCGGATCCTCGACCGGCGCTTCCTCGGTCTGGCGATGATGGAGTTCTGGGAGCGGTTCGCGATGGCCGGCGTCAAGTCGCTCCTCGTGCTGATCCTCGCCGATGAGATTTTTGCGGGGACCGGTCGGCCTGCGACCGGGGCTCTGGCATTGCGCGCGGTGTTCGAAAGCTGGTTCGGCCCGCTCTCGACGACCGGCCTGGCGTCGCAGGTCTATGGATATGCGGGCGCGCTCCTGTATCTTTCGGTTCCGCTCGGTGGACTGATCGGCGATCTCATCGCGCGGCGTCATACCGTCATCTGTTGCGGCGCCGCCGCGATGATCGCGGGCCTTGGCCTGATGCTGCAAGTTCCCACCTTCCTCCCGGGGCTTGCGCTGTTCATGGTTTCGACCGGAACGCTGAAGGGCAATCTGTCGGCGCAGCTCGGCCAGTTGCTTTGCGGCGAGGTGGAGCGGCAGCGCGGCTACGCGCTGTATCTGGGCTTCCTCAACGCCGGGGTGATCTGCGGGCCGCTCGTTTGCGGGACGCTCGCCGCCTTGGCCGGCTGGCCCTACGCCATCGGTGCGGCGGCGATCGCCGTCCTGCTAGGGGTGGGGGGCTATCTCGCGACGGCTACGCGACTGCCGGCGGACGCTGCTCTTCCGGTTCGGGAAACCGGGCCCGCCACTGCAGCGCAGGGGGCCGGCATGCGGTCGAGCGCCATTCTCGTGGCGGCCATCCTCAGCATCTATTTCTGCTGGTCTGCCTATGAACAGCTCGGCGACATCTTCCTGATCTGGGCACGCGCCCGGATCGAGCTGCATGTGCACGGTTGGGCCATGCCGGTGGCGTGGTTCGTCTCGCTGGACGGTGTCTTCACCTTGCTGCTGATTGCCGGCGCGCAGGGATTCTTCCCGTGGCTTGCAAGGAGCGGCATCGGGCTGGGCCCGGAGGACCATATCCTGCTGGGCGGCCTGTGCTGCGCGAGCGGCTACCTCCTGCTGGCGCTGGCGAGTATGGGCGATGGCCCGTTGTCGATCGGCTGGGCCCTTGCCTATCTGATCCTGATCGATGCGGCGGTCGTGCTCGTCTGGCCCAGTGGCCTCACGCTGATCGCGGCGGTGGCGCCCCCGCGCTTCGTGGGGTTCTGGATCGGCCTGTTCTATCTGCATGGTTTCTTCGCGAGCCTTTGGGTTGGCATCAGCGGCAGTCTCTACGGGCGCACCAGCGATGGGCGGTTCTGGTTGCTGCAGGCGGCCATGGCCGGTGTCGCCGTCATGCTCGCCCTGCTCGCCACCGCACTGCGGCGGCGAGCGTCCGCGGTTCAGGCGACCACCACCTCCGCGTGAGCGAAGGCGCGCGCGTACGGCTCGTCCAGCGGCTGATCGGTGACCAGGATGTCGACATCCGCCAGCCCCGCCGTCTGCAGCAGCGCGTAACGGCCGAATTTGGTGGCGTCCGCGCCGAGCAATATGCGTTTCGACGTCGCATAGGCGATCCGGCTCATCTCCGCTTCGCCCGGATGAAAATCCATCAGCCCGCGATCCAGGCTGATCGCGCCGACCGACAGGATCGCGAGATGCGGTGTGAACCCGCGGACATACGCCTGCGCCTGATGGTCGGAGAATGCGCGATAATCATAGTCCATTTCGCCACCGGCCAGGAACAGCCGGTTTCCGTTGATCGCCCCGAGGTCGTTCGCCACCTGCAAGGAGTTGGTGATCACGGTCAGGCCGCGTCGTTCGACCAGTTGCTTTGCGATGAAGATGCTGGTCGTGCCGGAGTCGATGAAAAGGATCGACCCATCGGGGATCAGCGCCGCCGCCGCGCGGGCAATGCGCAGCTTGGCGTCGGCATTCTCCTCCATCCGCTGGTTGAGCGGCCCTTCGAACACCAGGGTGGCGAGGCGCGCACCGCCATGCTCGCGGATGACGACCCCCTGGTCTTCGAGCGTGCGCAATTCGCGGCGGATCGTCTCGTCCGACACTGCGAGCTCCGCGGCCAGACTGAGGACCGACAGCGTCCGACCGCTGCGCAGGCGCGAGACGATTTCCTTTTGACGCGCTGAACGTTTCTGAATTGCACCCTCCCATGGGCGGTCTGTGGTCAATCGCGGTGTTGAATGCCGCGCGCGCCCTGTCAACGCGCGCGGCATCCCTTACGGGCGGATCAGAAGCCGAGCCGGAACTGCAGCCGTGCATAGCGCGGCGACTGATAGGCAGCCGGCTTCTGATAGTCGGGATTGGGGGCATCGGTGCCGAGCTGACCGAACGTGTTGTACGCCGTCACCGACGTGGTGTTGAACAGGTTGAACACGTCGAGCCGGAGCGATGCGTCGAACTTCTTGGGTACCGGCAGATGGACCACCACGCTGGCATCGAACTGCGTCAGCCATTGCCCGTCGAACGCGGTGCCACGCGGAACGAGCGTGCCGTTGCAGTAGAAGCTGTAGCCGTGATATCCGAAGGCGACCGGGTCGATCTCCTTGGGAACGGTCCCGATGCAGCTGTTATGCTGTGGTGACTGCAGCACCATGTTGCCGCCGATGTCCAGGAAGTCGAACGGGCGGTAGCTGCCGTAAGCCTTAATCGTATGGCGACGGTCGTTCGGCAGATAGCCATAGGCGCCGTTGACGAACGCGGGCGTATCGAAATCCGCGCCGCGGCTGACCGACAGCTGGCCGTTTTCGGACCGGATCCCGCCCTCGTAATTCCCCTTGGTCATCGCCCAGGTGTAGGAAGCGGAGAGGCTCCAGACCTTGTCGAAGCTGCGGTCGAAGGTGAGCGTCATGGCGTTATAGTGACGGCTTGGCTTGGGATAGGACAGGTCGCCGGCCCGGAGCGTGGCTACCGGCGTCGTGCCATCCGGCAGTGCGTTGATCTGGGTAACGATGTCCTTGCCCGGATTCGAAATCACGAAGTGCCGCCCGCCGGGATAGGCCGCCAGACACGCGGCCGCCGAAAAGCCCTTGCCAACGCAATAGGCCCGTTCGCCCGCATCCACCGAAATATCGTCGATCACGTTGGTCAGTTCGCGGTGCGTGAACGTCGCCCCGATGCGGATATGATCGCTGATCTGGCGGGTCGCGCCGAAGATCAGTTCGTTCGCGGACTGGGCGGACAGGTTGTTGGCAACCTGCCCGGCCGGGCTCGACGCCTGACCGGTCGCGGTGACGATGCAGTTGGCGACCTTGGTGTCGGGGCAGGCGGTGAAGTCCGCGTTCAGGATCGGTGCGCCGGCCACGGGAACGCTGCCGTTTCCGCTGACCCCGTTGAACAGGTTGTAGCGGGTGTAGGTCAGCAACTGCCCCGCCACGTTCAGGTTGATGTCCCCGGCGAGCGGGAGATAATATTTGCCGAAATAGCCGAACGCCTTGGTCCGCCCGTCGCCAAACACGTCGTAGGAGGCACCGAGGCGGGGTGCCCATTGATCGCCGGACGTGTAGAAGGACTGGCCGTTGACGCCCTGGTTGCTGAACCGATCGTCGCGCACGCCGAGCTGCAGCCGCAGCCGGTCGTGGAGCATCGACCACTCATCCTGCAAATAGAGCGCCTGGTTGCGGACCTGCCCGATCCCGTCCTGCGAATAAACGCGGGTGGTATAATAATCGGTGCCGATCGGAACGCCGTAATTCGTGGCGTTCGCCGCCGCCCGGTAGATCTTGTAGAACCCGCCGCCGATCGTTTCATAGGTCTGCGTCTGCGTGTCGTGCTCGTGGTCATAACCGATGCGAACATGGTGCGACCCCAGCAACTGGAACTGCAGATCGGCATCGACGCGATAGAACTGCCGCTCGTCGTCGGTATTGCTATAGGCGTCGGTGACCTTGTTCAGCCCGATATCGACCCCGCCCTTGGACGGATCGCGATAATCGAGCACCCGCGGGTTCGATATGTCGAGCGGGACGTTGCCCGAGCGCAGCTTGTTGACCCCGTAAGCCGCCGACAGGGTGAGCCATGGAGTAAACGTGCCGGTATAGCGACCGACATAGTTGACGCCGCCGGCGCGGCTGTCGGTGCCGCCGGTCTTCGCCCCGATCGTGTTGGTCGCCATCGTATAGGCGTAGCTGCGCGTATGCGTGTCGTTGGTCGTGTCGAAATACGTGAACTCGAAATGATGCGCGCCGGTGATATAGCCGTCGACCTTGCCACCCCAGAACGGGCTGGTGTTGGTGACGCCGGTTGCATTGGGCTGGTTGGACGCGGGCGTCATCGAACGGATGTCGCGCAAATTGTAGAGCCCGTAGACGAACAGATGGTCCTTGATGATCGGACCGCTCGCCTGGAACACCATTTCCTGGCGGCTTGCGGTCGCATCGCGATAGTTCGTGTTGTAGGTCGTCGGCGATGCTCCGCGCAGGCCTTGCGGCTCCCACGTGCCGGTGACGCTGGCGTGATAGTCGTTGGACCCGGATTTCGTGGTGGCGACGACATAGCCGCCGGTCGCCCGGCCGAATTCCGCAGGCGCGCCGCCGGTCTTGACTTCGACCGTCTGGTAGAAGTCGAACGGCACTTCGGTCGGCTGCAGGCCCGATACGAAATCGGTGACGTTCAGACCGTTGATATAGAAGGCGTTCTCGGTGAATGCCGCACCCGATACCGAAACCTGGTTGGCAAAACCGCCGTTTGCGCCGGAGGAGCCCTGTACCGCGCCCGGGGTCAGCAGCATCACGTCGCGCAGTGTCCGGCCGACCGGGACGCGGTTCTGCAGCGACGCGAGGTCGATGACGGCACCGGTCGTCGTGTCCTGGAAGTCGGAAACGCGCTGGCGGCGCCCGGTGACGACGATGTCGCCCGCTTCGGCCGTCGGGGTGAGGGTGAAGCTGTTCGCGCCGCCCGTGCCCCGGGTAAGAGCGACGTTCTTTTCGGAATAGGGCGCAAAGCCCGGTGCCGTTACGGCAAAGTCATAGTTCCCGGGGGCAAGTTGCGGGATCGTATATGCCCCGGAGTCGTTCGTCGTGACCGAGCGGCTGATGCCGCGATCCGATGAGGTGATCTTGACCTCCGCATTGGCGATCGGAACGCCATCCCCGCCGTTCACTCGGCCGGATGCAGCGATGTTCGTATAGTCTTGCGCCAGCGCCGGTTGGGCACAGGTGACCCCGCCGACCACGGACGTTCCGAGCATGAGCAGCGCGCGCACGACGACGGCGCGCGAAAATCGCGTTGAACGGTTCACAGATTGTTTCCCCCTGGAATATGACGACGCCGATTGTCCCTGCGTCCTGACCTGCCGTCTAAGTCAGGCTTGTGGAAATTTTGTGACTATCGGTAAAAAATCGAACATGGTGTGTTCTTCGAGCTCGGTGCAGGTCGCCGGTTGGCGCGGATGACATTTGGGTTGCTCAAGCGGAACGCCGTGGTGGCGTGATATGGTTTCGCCGCGCGGGGGTAAGCGTCTGCGGCAGTCGGTTGCCGCGGAATGCGAATGCACCGGTGTACGTAAATGGGCTTGCCAACCAGGCTCGCTCACGGCAAAGCCGCTCGACCAGCGGCGTTAGCGCGCCGCTATCCGATGCAAGGCGCGACCGCGGATGTTCCGCAGCGCCGCAACGGGATCGGGGAGTGGCGCAGTCCGGTAGCGCGCCTGCTTTGGGAGCAGGATGTCGCAGGTTCGAATCCTGTCTCCCCGACCATTTTCCAACGACTTAGCTAAGCGCTACACGGTCGATGTCCAATCGGCCTGTGGCATGATCTGGCCGACGGTCGGTTCGATCGGTCCCAGAACCGGCGTTTTGGCACCTCGCCATGCAGGGAAGCGCGATCGATGCACCGCGCCACGTGAAAACCCAGGCTGCCTGACCGGATCGCCCTTCGCAGAGCGGAAGCGAAGGCGTGCACGGGGACCCTATCGAACGGTGTCCTTCACGCCGGTCATGCGTCCCTGCTCCTTGCTGCCCCGCGCGGTGTTCAGCGCTGTTTCTTGGTCGTGGCGGCGGAGAAGTCGGGATCCTTTTTTGCAACCCAATCGACGAATTTGCGTACGGCCGGATTTGCCAGCAACTGGTCCACGTCCGTTCCATACCGTTCGAGTTCGGAATTCGTGAAGGTGGCGGTCACCGTCTGCTGGCAGATCGGGTGCATCGGAACGACATCGCGTCCGCCGCGACTCTTCGGCACCGGATGGTGCCAGACGATCGTCTTGCCGGTCGGTCGACCGCACAGCCAACAGGCTGGAACCGCCGCGGGAACTTCATCGGATTGAGGTGGGTCATACGATCCGTGCTTCGAATGCTTGCGAGCCATAGGTGTTCTGATTTCCATATTTGGACCGGCACCCCAAGCCGCGCAGCTTGGATCTCTATACCAGCACACGGTCGATACCGAGCGCGAACAGACTTTTCCGCCCTCGAAACGGTCGACCGCCAGCCGGGGATGCGCGCGATCGAGGCGGCGATACGGCGGGAACCCCCGAATGACGCGAACGATCCTCGACGATCGGCGCAGCGAACGGGATTGCCCGCCCGAGGTCTTCAGGGTGAGACCCTCATGCGCGGCATGCCGATGAAATCGCGCTTGCCGAGCTTCACGCCCTGCGCGCGCAGGATCGCATACGCCATCGTCGCATGGAAATAGAAGTTGGGCTGCGAGAAGGAGAGGAGAAAGTTTGCGCCCGTGAACGGCAGCTTGGTCTCACCGACCGCGAATTGGGTGTCGGCGTCCGCCAGCGCGTCGATCGTGTCGCGATCGAGCGCGGACAGCGCATCCATAGCGCGCCGGACAATGCCGTGCAGCCCGGCAAAATCGGTCGGCCAAGCGCTCATGTCGGGCGAAAAGCTGCCGGTGCGCGCGCCGTCGATGCCGCCGATCGAGTGCACCGCACACGACTTCACCTGATAGCCGAATGGAAGCATGTCCGCGGCCAGTCGTGTGTCGATCAGCGCCCCTTGAGTCATTGCGTGTTCCTCGCAGAACGCCTCGGCCTTATCCACGATGCGGTCTAGCGCGCCCAGGATCTGGAGGTTGGAAGGAATGACGGCGTCGTAGAGAGAGAAGGACATGTCGCGGCTCCGGTTGGTCGGGCCAGCATGGCGGTTCCGCAAGCATTGCGCCAGCATGGGCGCAAGCTGGCGCCTAGTTGTTACCGGCGGCCGAATTTCCATGCGCCCGATGCGAACAATAGCGGATCGTGTGGCCTCGCTTCGAACCGACGCGCGAAGCCACATACAACGCAAGTCGCGCGTCTTGGGGGGATGAGGTGAGCGTACCTTGGCACCTGCCTGCCATCCCCCTTGGTCCTTTCGACGGTCCGTAGCCGCTGGTTACGGGAGTTCGATCTTCCCGTTCATCCCCGGCCAATCCGAATACCCCACGGTGCCACCGCCGTACCAATATTGCTTCGGCGCTTCGGCAAGCGGGGCGCCCGTCCGCAAGCGATCGACCAGGTCGGGATTTGCGAGGAAGGGTCGTCCGAAGCTGAACAGGTCAGCGTTGCCCTCGGCCAGCATCTTCTCCGCCAGGTCGAGCGTGTACTGGTTGTTGGCGATATAGGCCCCGGAAAAGCGGCGGCGCAGTTCCTGAAAGTCGACCCCGTCCGGCACATCGCGGGTCTGCTGGGTCACGCCTTCGATATCGTGGATGTACAGCAGACCAATCTCGGACAGAGCATCGACGAACGTGTCGAAAGTCCGCCCCACCTCGCTATCGAGCGGCGTCTTTCCGGGCTCTGTCGTTGCTGGCGAGATGCGGATGCCGACTCGCTTGGCGCTCCACACGTCGACGACGGCACGGACCACGTCGAGCGGGAAGCGCAGGCGGTTCTCGATCGCGCCGCCATAATCGTCCGTGCGCTGGTTCGTGCTGTCGCGGATGAACTGCTCGAGGAGGTAGTTGTTCGCGGCGTGGACCTCGACGCCATCGAAACCGGCGGCCTTCGCCTGTTCGGCGGCATGGCGATAGTCCGCGACGATCGCGGGGATCTCGTCGGTCTCCAGCGCTCGCGGCGTGACAAAATCCTTCATCCCGTCGTTGGTGAAGGCCTGTCCCCCGGGGGCGATCGCCGACGGCGCGACCGGCAGCGCACCGCCGTGCAGATCAGGGTGCGAAATGCGTCCCGTGTGCCAGAGCTGGAGGAAGATCACGCCCCCACGCCGGTGCACCGCCTCGACGATCGGCCTCCACGCCGCGACCTGTTCGTCCGACCAGATGCCGGGCGTCAGCGCATAGCCCCGCGCCTGGGACGAGATGTTGGTTGCCTCGGTGATGATGAGGCCGGCATCCGCGCGCTGTGCGTAATAGTCGGCGGCGAAGGCAGGCGGGATCCCCGCATCGTTCGAGCGGCTGCGCGTGAGCGGCGCCATGACGATACGGTTCCGCAGCTGCAGATCCCCGATCGTGACCGGTTGCAGGACGGGGCTGGTAGGGAGGTCGGACATGATTTGGTCTTCCGTGGGAATGGGGGAACCCCGAGAGGTGAGGCTGCAACGCTTCGCCCGGGTACTTTCTCCCCGCCCTTTGCGAAGCCGCTTCGGGCGGACGTCAGGCGCGCCGCGGCATGCCCGGACCGTGGGGAGGGCGTGACCCGGGTTACGCGGGTGCCGTGGATGGTTGTCTAGGTCTGGAACGCCGCTGTTGCGGCGGCGTAGGCCGCAAGGAAGATCGCTCGATCGTGCCGGCGTCGCCAGAACGCATCGTTGTGCCCGTAAGGGTCGTCGAGCGGCATGTTGCCGATCGTGGAAAGAGCCGCGACTCGATCGGCGCAGTTCAAGGGAAGCGATACCCTTGATAAAATGTACGCTAAGAGAACTGGCCTGACCCTCGAACTTTGAATGGACGACTGCGCATGCGCGGGACTGGGTACGACAGCGAAGGGCTCCGAGCGGCGCCGGCTCCCCCGCCCGGTACCGGACGGCGGGCGCTGCTCGACGTTCGTGCGCTCGGTAAATCCGTGCCTGGACCGCGCCGGCTCTTCCGCGACCTCGACCTTGCGGTTTCGGCGGGGGAGCTCGTGGCGATCATCGGCGAATCCGGCGTGGGAAAATCGACCCTGCTCAACATCCTCGCCGGGCTGGATGAAGCGGACGAAGGCCGTGTGACGATCGACGGCATCGATCTCGGCGGGCTCGACGAAACGGCGCGGACGCGCCTGCGGCGGGAGCGGATCGGGTTCGTGTTCCAGGCTTTTCATATCCTGCCGTATCTGACGTTGCGCCAGAATATCGCTTTGCCCCTGGCGCTCGTATCACCCGATGCCGCAGCGGCGGATTTGCGGGCGGACGTGATGCTCGATGCGGTCGGCCTGGCCGGGCGGGGCGGGGGGTATGCGCGCGACCTGTCGGGCGGGGAATTGCAACGCGTCGCGATCGCGCGCGCGCTGGTGCACCGTCCCGCACTGATTTTAGCCGACGAACCGACGGGGAACCTCGACCCCCAGACCGCGGCGCGCGTGCTGGCCCTGTTTGCCGAGGCCGTGCGTGGCAATGGCGCGGCGGGAATCATGGTGACGCATTCCACGGCAAGTGCGGCTATCGCCGACCGAGTGCTGACGCTCGGCGCCGACGGCCTGGTCGAGCGGCGTGGCTGAGACCGCCGGGCTGATCTCGGGACGGCTCGCGCTCGCTTGGCTCGTCGCGGGTGAGTGGCGGTTCCATCCCGCTCGCTTCCTGATGACGGCTGTAGCGATCGCCGTGGGCGTGGCGCTGGGGTTCGCCGTCCACCTGGTCAACGGGTCTGCCCTGGCGTCGTTTGACGGCGCGATGCGCGGGGTCAGCGGCGCCGCGGAATTGTCGGTCCGCGCCACCAGTCCGCTCGGGATCGATGAGCGCCTCTATCCGAAGATCGCAGCTGCTCGGGGGGTAGCCGACGTCAGCCCGGTCGTCAGTCTCGATGCGCGGATCGGCCGCGTTCGACTGACCTTGCTGGGGATCGATGTCATCCGTGCCGCCGTCGTGACGCCGTCGCTGATCGGTCTGCGTCCGGCCGGCCCGGACGCGGGAAACGATACCCCCTTCGACGAAACCGCACTGTTCCTGTCCCGACAAACGCTCGCCCAGATCGGCGCACGCGTCGGTGCGACGGTGCGCATCGTCGCGAACGGCAGGACGGTGCCGCTGCGGATTGCGGGCACGCTGCCCGGCGCAGGGGACGCATCGGTCGGAGTTATGGACATCGCGGGTGCGCAGTGGCGTTTCGGCAGGCTCGGGCGCATTGATCGGCTGGACCTGGCATTGGCCGATCGTACCGCAGCGGAGCCGGCGCTGCGGGCGCTGTTACCCGCCGACGCCGTTCTGTCCACCGCTGCGGCGCAGAACGCCCAAGGCGATGCGCTGTCCCGGGCTTATCGCGTCAACCTCGACATGCTGGCACTCGTTGCGCTGTTGACCGGAGGCTTCCTCGTCTATTCGGCGCAGTCGCTTTCCGTGGTCCGTCGACAGCGTGCATTCGCCTTGCTCAGGACACTCGGCATGCCTCGCGGCGGGGTGATCGCAGCGATCGTCGTGGAAGGCCTGGCGATCGGCGTGGTCGGTTCCGCGGTGGGACTGCTGGCAGGCTATGGCCTGGCATGGGCGGCGCTACAGTGGTTGGGTGGGGATCTCGGCGCGGGGTACTTCGGGGGGAGCAGCACCGGCGTCGTGTTCCAGCCATGGGCGGCACTGGTCTTTTTTCTCCTCGGCTTGCTGGCAGCGTGCCTTGGCAGCGCCCTGCCGGCCCGGGTCGCGGCCCGCGCCGCGCCGGCGGCGGCGCTCAAGAATGCCGGCGACGTGCTCGATCCGCGTCGACCGGTCGCGTGGTGGCCCGCCGCAGCGCTGCTGATCGCTGGAATCGGCGCGGCGCTGTTGCCGGCGGTCGCCGGTCTCCCGCTGTTCGGTTTTGCGGGCATGGCGCTGATGCTGGCGGGGGGCGTGGCAGGCGTGCCCTGGCTCGCCAGGGCATTGCTCGGCCCGTTGGCGCAGCGGGATCGGGGACGGGCGTGGGTGCCGGGACCGGTTCCGCGCCGGCTGGCGGTGCTGCATTTGCACGGTGCTCCCGGTGCGGCGGCGACCGCGTTGTGCGGCATCGTGGCCTCGACCGCGCTGATGATCGCCATGGCGACGATGGTGACGAGCTTCCGTGGCGCAGTCGATGACTGGCTCGGTGACGTCCTGGGGGCGGACCTGTACGCGCGGACCACGGCGGGTGCATCGTTCGACCCGGCCACGCGGGCTCGCCTGTCGGCGACACCCGGCATCGCGACGGTCGCGTTCAGCCGAGAGTTGCCGCTGACCATCGCCGCCGATCGCCCCCCGGTCAGCCTGATCGCCCGTCCCGAACGAAACGGTCGCGATCCGTTGCTGGTCCTGATCAAGCGTGCGTCATCGCTGCCCGTCGGCGTGGTGCCGGTCTGGGTGTCCGAACCGGCAGAGCGCCTGTACGGGTGGGAGCCGGGCGCCACGCTGACGCTGCCGATCGCCGGGGGCACGCGCTTCTTCGTGGCCGGCGTATGGCGCGATTATGGTCGTCAGGCGGGGGCGGTCCTGATCGACGAGGTCGATTATCAGCGTCTGACCGGCGACGATGGCCGCAACGAGATTTCCGTGACCGTGAAACCGGGGCAGGACGTTGGCAAGATTGCCGCCGGCATGACCGCGCGACTTCCCGCATCGCTGCGGGCGCAGGTTGCAATGACCCGGCCCGCGACGCTGCGCCGGCTTGCACTGACGTTGTTCGACCGCAGCTTCGCAGTGACGTATCTGTTGGAGGCGGTGGCGATCGTGGTCGGGCTCGCGGGCGTGGCGGCGACGATGTCCGCGCAGACGATCGCGCGCGAACGCGAGTTCGGCATGCTGCGCCACCTCGGCCTGACCCGCCGCCAGCTGACCGCGATGCTCGCGACCGAGGGGGCGATCGTCGGCCTGACGGGTGCGCTTGCGGGGATCGGTCTTGGGCTGGTACTGGCGCAGGTGCTGATCCACGTCATCAACCCGCAGTCCTTCAACTGGACGATGACGACGCGCGTACCGATCGGCACGCTGGTCAGCGTCGCGGGGGCCCTTACCGGGGCGGCTGCGGGCACTGCGGTTCTGGCTGGACGTCGCGCAACCGCCCGCAGCGCGATCCAGTCGGTCCGGGAGGATTGGTGATGCGGCGACCCGCCATGGTGACCGGGGCGCTTGCCGCCATCGCGGTCGCGGTACCCGCGGCCACGCCGTATCCGCAAGTGCGCCCTGGCATCGTCCTGCGGTTTCCGGGGGATCATGGCGCGCATCCGGCGTTCCGGACGGAATGGTGGTATGTGACCGGCTGGCTCAAGACAGCGGATGGCAAGGATCTAGGCTTTCAGGTGACGTTTTTCCGTACTCGTCCGCCCGTCGATGCCGGCAACCCGAGCCGTTTCGTCGCCAGCCAGGTGCTGTTTGCGCATGCCGCGCTTTCGGACCCGGCGAACGGGCGTCTGCTGCACGGTGAGCGGGCAGCGCGGCAAGGTTTTGGGCTTGCGTCGGCCAAAACGGGCGATGCGGACGTGGCGATCCGTGATTGGCGGCTCCGCCGTCTTCCGGACGGACGCTGGCAGACCGACGTGGTGGCCGACGGGTTTAAGCTCGCGCTTGCGTTCACCCCTACGCAGCCGCCGTTGCCGCAAGGACAAGGGGGGTACAGCCGCAAGGGGCCGCAAAGCCAGGAAGCGAGCTATTATTATTCGATGCCGCATCTGCAGGTATCCGGGCGCGTCGTCCGCGGTGATCGCAGCACGGCGGTGACCGGCGAGGCATGGCTCGATCGCGAATGGTCCTCGAACTATCTCGCGCCCGCAGCGCAGGGGTGGGACTGGACCGGCCTCAATCTCGCGGACGGATCGTCGCTGATGGCGTTTAGGATACGCCGGAAGGGCGGCGGTACGCTCTGGGCGGGTGGCGCCTTGCGCCAGCCCGGCGGGAGGACGGTGGTGCTGGGGCGTTCGGACGTGGCGTTCCGGCCGGTCACCCTCTGGCGGAGCCGGGCGACCGGGGCAGCGTATCCGGTCACGCAAGACCTCAGCATTCGCGTGGACGGAAAGGTCACGACGCGTCGGCTCACGCCAATGTTCGCCGCGCAGGAACTCGACGCCCGTCGAAGTGGGCTTCCGGTCTATTGGGAGGGTGCCGTGCGAACGCCTGGCGGTCGCGGGTATCTCGAGCTGACGGGGTATGACCGGCCGTTATCGATGTAGCAACGCCGCATGAAGACCGGCACGTTTCGGCGATCGTACCGGAGCGGCACGCTTGTTCTGGCGTAGCGGCGAAGCATTGTCTTCATCGTTGACGAAATACCGACAATTCGGACGCTTCCGCCACTGTCGCTGCCAGCATGCCGATCGTTCGACGTAGTGTGGATTACTCGCCCAGATGGCCAAACACCGTTCCAGCGCACGGTGACGATGGGTCAACGGACTTGCGCACCGCTCCGCGTCGTTCGATAAAACCAGACATCGACTTCGCCAGGATGGTAAAATAGTGCTTTAGGATCGTAATACACGGCGCTATCGTACAGCGACATGGGGGTGGAACATGCTCGAGCTGAAGAACGTCACGCATATCTATGCCAACGGCACGCGCGCGCTGGACGATGTATCGCTGGCCATTCCCAAGGGGATGTACGGGCTGCTTGGCCCCAATGGCGCCGGCAAGTCGACCCTGATGCGCACGGTCGCGACGCTGCAGGCCCCGACCTCGGGCAGCATACGCTTCGACGACATCGACATTCTCGCGACGCCCGATCGCTTGCGGGAGCGGCTCGGCTATCTGCCACAGGATTTCGGCGTGTACCCGCGCGTGTCGGCCTATGCCATGCTCGATCATATGGCAGTGCTTAAGGGCGTCGCGTCGGCGCGCGAGCGCAAGGAGACGGTCGAGACGCTGCTCAACCAGACGAACCTATGGAACGTGCGCAAGAAGGCGATCGCGGGTTTCTCGGGCGGCATGCGCCAGCGCTTCGGCATCGCGCAGGCACTGATCGGCAATCCGCAACTGATCATCGTCGACGAGCCCACCGCCGGGCTGGACCCGGAGGAACGCAATCGCTTCCTGAACCTGCTCGCCGAAATCGGCGAGAATGTCGTCATCATCCTGTCGACGCATATCGTCGAGGACGTTGCCGACCTTTGCCCCCGCATGGCGGTGCTCGCCGCCGGCAAGATCCAGCTGGAGGGCGCGCCGCAGGACTTGATCCAGGCCTCGCGCGGCACCGTCTGGGCCAAGACGATCGCGCGCGACGACCTCGCGCGATATGCGTCAACGATGAAGGTCATCTCGACCCGCCTGTTCGCGGGGCGGACGATCATCCACGTCCTGTCGGACACCGACCCTGGCGATGGTTTCGCGTTGGTGCAGGGCGGTTTGGAGGACGTGTACTTCTCCACGCTCTCGCGGTCGCGCCATATCGCGACGGACCCCGCACAGCCTGCCGTCGCGGCGTAAGGGGGCGACATGTTCGGCAAAATCGCCCGCTTCGAACTCGGCTACCAATTTCGCAACCCGGTCTTCTGGGTCGTATCGGTGCTGTTCTTCCTGTTGCCCTTCGGGGCGATGACCACCGAACAGATCCAGATCGGTAGCGGTGGCAACATCCACAAGAACGCGCCCGTTGCGCTTGCCCAGGTCTCACTGATCCTAACGTTGTTCTATATGTTCGTGACGACGGCGTTCGTCGCCAACGTGATCGTACGCGACGACGAGAGCGGGTTCGGCCCGATGGTGCGCTCGACGCGGGTCAGCAAGTTCGATTATCTGCTGGCGCGCTTCGTCGGCGCGTTCGTCGCGGCGGCCATCACTTTCCTGGTCGTGCCGCTGGCGATCTGGATCGGTTCGCTGATGCCATGGGTCGACTCCGAGACGTTGGGGCCGAACCGCCTGCAGGATTATCTGTACGTCTATGTCCTGCTCGCGCTGCCCAACCTGCTGCTGACCGCGGCGATCTTCTTCGCGGTCGCGACGACGACGCGTTCGATGATGTATTCCTACCTCGGCGTCGTGCTGTTCCTCGTCCTCTATGTCGTCCTCAACGCGGTGATCCGGTCCAAGCACGAATATCGCGAGCTGGGAGCGTATATCGAGCCGTTCGGGATCGGCGCACTCAGCAAGACGACGCGCTATTTCACCGCAAGCGAATCGAACGCGCACTTGCCCGCCTTTTCGGGCGTTCTGCTGTGGAACCGGGTGATCTGGCTGGTCGTCTCGGCCGCGGCGCTGATGTTCGCATACGCCCGCTTCAGCTTCGCCGAGCGCGGCGTGTCGACGGGCACGATGCGCCGTCAGCAACGCAAGGAGGCGAAGCTCGGGGCCACGGCGCCACTGCTCGTACAGGCGCTGCCGCCGGTCCGCCCGGCGGCAGCGGGACGGGCGCGGCTGTGGCTGCGGTGTCGCTTCGAGATGGGGCTGGTCTTCCGCAGCCCGGCGTTTTTCGTCCTGCTGCTGATTGGTTTGTTCAATGCGCTCGGCGGCTTGATCTTCGCCGGCGAAATGTACGGCACGGCCGCGCGACCGCTGACCTTTGCGGTGATCGGCACGTTGATGGGGGCGTTCGGCGTCTTCCCGCTGATCATCGCGATCTATTATGGCGGCGAGGTGGTATGGCGGGACCGCGAACGGCGCATGCACGAGATCATCGATGCGACCTCGCTACCCAATTGGGCGTATATCGCGCCCAAAGTGCTCGCTGTAGCGGGCGTGCTGTTCGCGACGGTGCTGATCTCCGCGGTCGCTGCCGTCCTCGTCCAGCTCGCGCGCGGGGTTACCGCGCTCGAGCCGTTGCAATATCTCGACTGGTATCTGCTGCCGTTGACGGTCGACATGGTGCTGCTCGCGGTCCTGTCCGTGTTCGTCCAGGCGCTCAGCCCCAACAAATATATCGGCTGGGGAATCATGGTGATCTATCTGGTCGCCACGCTGACGCTGTCGACCATCGGGTTCGATCACCCGCTCTATAACTATGGCAGCACCGGCAACGTCCAGCTGTCCGACATGAACGGCGATCAGATCGGCGGCCCGCTCAGTTGGTGGCTGCGCCTGTATTGGGCGGGCATCGCCCTGGCATTGGCGGTCTTCGCGCACGTGCTGTGGCGGCGCGGGACCGAAACACGGCTCTGGCCGCGGCTGCGCCAGGTGCCGAACCGGTTGAAGGGGCCGGCCGGCGCGGTGTTGGCGGCCGCGCTGCTCGTTTCGACCATGACCGGCGTGTGGCTCTATCGGCAGATGGACGTGCTCAACATCTACCGCACGCGCGACGACAGCGAGCAGCGCCTCGCGACCTATGAGAAGAAATACCTTCCCTACGAAAAGCTGCTTCAGCCCTCGACCACCGACATCACGCTCGATGTACAGCTCCATCCGAAGATGCGGCAGATGACGGCGCGCGGCCGCTATCGTTTCGTCAACGACACCGGTGCGCCGGTGCGCGACCTTCACGTGCGCTTGCAGGACGAGAATACGGCCATCGTGTCGATTGCCGTTCCAGGCACGAAACTCGTGATGAATGATGCCGATTTCAAATACCGCATCTATCGTTTCGACACCCCGCTTGCGCCGGGGGCCACGGGAACGCTCGATTTCCAGACCCGCCGCCAGACCGTCGCGCTCCGCGCCAATGGCGACGACACGCGGCTGATCGCGAACGGCACCTTCCTCAACAACGCTCAGTTCACTCCGAAGATCGGCATGAACCGCGACGGCCTGCTGGCGGATCGCGTCAAGCGCCGCAAATACGGACTGCCGTCCGAGCTGCGCAAGGCGAAGCTGGAAGACGTATCCGCGCAGCGGCGCAACTATATCGGCGATGCCGACTGGGTGAATTCGGACATCACCGTATCGACCGATGCCGGGCAGACGCCGATTGCGCCGGGCCGCAAGATATCCGATACGATCGCCGGCGCGCGCCGCACCGCGCGTTTTGTGTCACCCGCGCCGATCCTCGCCTTCTTCTCGGTACAGTCCGCCGCCTATGCCGAGAAGTCCGAGAATGCCGACGGAGTCAGGCTGTCGGTCTTCTACGACGCCAAGCACGGCTATAACGTGGATCGCATGCTGGCCGCGATGAAGACTTCCCTCGGCTATTATCGCGCCAATTTCGGACCCTATCAGTTCGACTATGCGCGGATCATCGAGTTTCCTGGCTATGACAGTTTCGCCCAGGCCTTTGCGGGCACGATCCCCTATTCGGAGCGGATCGGCTTCCTCGCCGACAATAACAGCCCGGACAAGATCGACTATGTCACCTATGTCACCGCGCACGAACTCGGTCACCAATATTGGGCGCACCAGATCATCAGCGCGGACCAGCAGGGCGGCACGATCCTGGTCGAAACGATGGCGCAATATTCCGCGCTGATGGTGATGAAACACCTGTACGGCGAGGACAAGATCCGCCGCTTTCTCAAATATGAACTCGACAGCTACCTGCGCGCGCGTGGATCGGAGCGGATCGAGGAGCTGCCGCTCGATCGGGTCGAGGACCAGGGCTACATCCATTACCGCAAGGGCGCGGTGGTGATGTATCTGCTGCAAGACCGGCTGGGCGAAGCCCGCGTCAACACCATGCTCCGCGCGCTGCTCGCCAAATATCGGTTCAAGAGCCAGCCGTATCCGCGCTCGCTCGAGCTCGTGAACGGCTTCCTTGGGCTGGCCCGAACGCCGGAGGAACGGCAGCTGGTACTCGACCTGCTCGATCGGATTACGATCTACGATCTGAAAGCCAAGACGGCGACCGTGCGGACGTTGGCCGACGGCACCTTCAAGACCAGCCTGAGCGTGGATGCGGGCAAGTTCTATGCGACGGGTACGGGCAAGGAAACGCCCGCTGCGTTGCAAGACCACATCGCCATCGGACTGTTCGACCAGAAACCCGAGCTCGGCGCGTTTGCGGCCAAGGACGTCATCGCAATCGAACGGCGGCCGGTGCAATCGGGTGTCCAGACGATCCGCATCGTAACCCGCCGCAAGCCGGCCTTTGCGGGTATCGATCCCTACAACACATATGTGGATCGGAATTCCGACGACAATATCGTGCCGGTCGTAGCTGGCTAGGGGTACGAATCTTTACTCAAGGGCAAACGGTTTGAGCTACCTCTTTGCCCGCCGCAGCCTGCCTCCACCCAAGGACACCGGCGTTCGGCTCCAGGATGGGGAGGGGACTGCGACCGACCGTTATCGTGCCGCCTTCACCGGCGGCATCGCGGAGCGTGTCTCCAATGCCGCCCGGGTCTTCCTCGGTGCAATACCGGGACACCCGGGGCGGCGTCGGCAGACTATAAACCGCGGCCTGTCCTCATTGAAGCGGTCAGCCCTCGATCGTAACGTCGTCCCCGCCGTATTCCTCGAGGACTTCCTGGACGGATTCGGCAGCTTCCTCGCTGTCGATTGTGACGGTAAGCGCGATGCGACCGTTCAACGCAGCCTCGTCTTCCGTACCCGCCTCGAGCTCGGTCTCATTGTCAGCGCCGCTGGCCTCGGTGCCGGCGCTATTCTGGTCGCCCTCCGTACCGACCTCCACGTCGTCGCGGTCTATCCCATGCTCTTGCACGAGGTGCTCGATGGCCAATTCGGCTTCGCGTCGGGTCTCGAACGTGGCGTTGATCGTAGGCATGGCGCAATCTCCGGTGAATCCAGAAGCGCTCAACGCACGTACGGCCGTTATATCCCGCGTACTGGTCCGGATTTCGAGATAAACTTGCCGCAGCGGCGACGTCGGCCCGTCCTGCTACCCCACAGATACGATCAGCGCGCCAACGGGCCGCTTCCGGGGCGGCGTGCACATTTCGGTAAGAGACACGCTGTATCCCTTTGTGCTTGCACGAACGAGCGGCCCCAAGGGTATGAACACAACGATCGGTACCACCCAGCTCCCGCGAACGCCTTCGCCCGAATATGACCTGATCGCGGCGATCGCCGCCGACCGGTTCGACGTCCCGATTGCGCTGGTCAACATCGACGATGGCGAGGACGTTTGGGTCAAGGCAAAGATCGGCCTCGACCTTTGCAGCGCTCCGAAGGACATCGCGTTCTGCGGGCACGTGCTCGAGACGGCGCAGCCGCTGATCGTCGAGGACCTGGCCGCCGATCTCCGCTACCACGATCATCCGCTGGTCCTCGGGGACCTTCACGCGCGATTCTACGCCGGCGTTCCCTTGCGGAACCGGCACGGGGTCGTGTTCGGGACGCTCTGCATCGTCGATCGTCGCCCGCGAACCTTCGGCGATCGCGACCTGCGTGGGCTGATGCTGCTCGCGGAACAGGTGGTCGAACGCGTCGAGCTCAGCGAACTGCGGCATCGCGAACGCGCCACGACGGTGATCGACCAGACCACGACGGATGCGTTCGTCACCTGCGACCGGCATGGCCGGGTCACGCATTGGAACGCTGCGGCGGAGGCGCTGCTCGGCTGGCCGCGCGACGAGGCGCTGGGTCGGCCGATCACCTTCATCATCCCGCCGGCGATGCGCAGCGCGCATAGTGCCGGGTTCGACCGCCTGGTCGCGTCGGACAGCGCGCAGCCGATGCGCGTGGTAGAAATTCCCGCCTTGCGTCGTGACGGGACCGAGGTGCACGTCGAACTCACCCTAGGCGTCCACCGCGAAGGCGACGACGTCACGATCGTATCGATCCTCCGCGACGCGACCGCGCGCCGACTGCTCGAGGCCGAGCGCGAAGCGAGCCGCATGCTGACCGACGCGATCGTCGAGAACATGCCTGCGGCGATCTATGCCAAGGATCTCACCACCGACCGCTACGTGTTCGTCAACCGCGCCTTCGAACAGCTGAGCGGTCGCGGTCGCCAGGACATCATCGGGCGTAGCTGGGGGGACGTGTTTCCGCAGGCCGACATGGAGGCCTATCGCCGCTCGACGAACGCCGCGATGGCGACGTCCGGCCCGATCCTGCTCGAGCGGACGATGACCCGACCCGATGGAACCGTCCGGCAGATCGAGGCGACGAAGATCAGGTCAGTCGGGCCCGATGGCCGGATGATCCTGCTCGGCTTCGCGCAAGATGTCACCGAAGAGCGCGAGGCCAACCAGCGGCTCTCGTATCTGGCGCATCATGACCCGCTGACCGGTCTGCTCAACCGGACCCGATTCGGCGAGATCGTCGACGAATGCATCGCGGCGGGCGGCACCCCGGCGATCATCTGCCTCGATCTCGACCGCTTCAAGATCGTCAACGATCTCTACGGCCATGCCGCGGGGGACGAGGTGCTGGTCGAGGCGGCGCAGCGCATCGTGACCGCATCGCAGTCTCCGGTTGCCCGCCTCGGGGGGGATGAATTCGCCGTTCTGGTGGCGGACAGCGGCAGTGCCGGGCGGATCGCCCGCCGCACCGTGGACACGCTGGCCCGCCCGTTCGGGATCCGCGGTCACGGGGTGGGTATCGGTGCCTCGGCCGGGGTCGCGATCCACCAGGCGAGCCACGGCGGCGACAGTGATCTGGTGCTGCGCAACGCCGATCTGGCGCTCTACCGGGCGAAAGCCGAGGGGCGCAATCAATGGTGCTTCTTCGAGCCCGCGATGGACCACGCCGCGCGGGAGCGCCGGCAAGTCGAGTCCGATCTACGCACCGCGCTCGATCGCGGCGAAATCCATGTCGAATATCAGCCGCTCGCCGATGCCGTGACCGGCACGGTCATCAGCTTCGAGGCGTTGGCGCGCTGGGATCACCCCCGGCTGGGGCGCATTCCACCATCGCTGTTCATCCCGATCGCGGAGGAGAGCGGGATCATGCCTGATCTTGGCCGCTTCGTGCTGGAGGCGGCCGCCGCCGAAGCCGCGAGCTGGAGCCCCGAACTGAAGGTCGCGGTGAACCTTTCCCCCGCGCAGATGGACGAGGACGACCTCGTCGCCCAGGTCGGGCGCATCCTCGCGAAGGCGGCGCTTGCCCCGCGGCGGCTGGAGATCGAGATCACCGAGGGGATGCTCATCAAGGACACCGCCCGGGGGATCCGCCTGCTGACGGAATTTCGCGCGCTTGGCGTGTCGGTGTCGATGGACGATTTCGGCACGGGCTATTCATCCCTTACCTATTTTCGCACCTTTCCGTTCGACAAGGTGAAGATCGACCAATCCTTCATCCGCGACATGGACGAAAATCCGCAGTCGCTTGCGATCGTCCAGGCCGTGATCGGCCTGGGCCGGGGGCTGGGCATGCCGGTTGTCGCGGAAGGGGTCGAAACGCGCGATCAGCTCGAGCGGCTGCGCGCGGAAGGCTGCGACGTCGTCCAGGGCTATCACATCGGTCGCCCCGCCGTGATCGGCAGCTTCAAGAACGGGGTCATTCTCGATGCGGTGGTCGGCGCGGCAGAGGCGTAAGGCCGCCCGCTGAGCAGGGGCATGGCGTGCCGCTACGCGTCTATGGTCGGTCCGGCTTCTCGTCGAGCGCCGGCGCATAGCAGGTCGCCGTGCACCGCTGGGTCCGCTTTCCATGATACAGCGCGACATCGGCGCGTCGCAGCAGGTCCCGTTCGCACAGGCCCGGCGCGAACCAGCTGATGCCCAGCGTGCCGGACACCGCAAGCGTTTCACCGTCGCCCACGGCAACCTCATGGCGCAGATCCGCCAGCAGCGTCTGCGCGAGGGTCGTTACGGCGTCCGGGGCTCGACCGCGCACGAGGATCGCGAACTCGTCGCCGCCCAGTCGCGCGCAGGTGCAATCCGCCAGATACGGCGCATGGAGTGCCGACGCGATCGTTTGCAGCACCTGATCGCCGGTAAGGTGTCCACACTGGTCGTTTACCGCCTTGAAGCCGTCGAGATCGATCAGCATCAGGGCGAGCGGACCCGCATCATCGGCGGCTGCCGCCATTGCCTCCGCGAACAGGCGATTGAAGCCGGCACGGTTGATGAGTCCGGTCAACTCGTCGGTGCTGGCCGATCGCCGCAACGCCTGTTCCATCTCGTAGCGACAAGTGACATCCTGGAACACGCCGATGAGTGCTACGGGCGTGCCGTTCTGAACCTCGACCTCGCCCATGCTGCGCACCCGCTTGGCGGTGCCGGTTGCCGAGACGAAGTCGACCTCTTCGTCGAACGGCCGCCCCTGCCGGATCGCAAGGTCGAGCGCGTCGGTCAGGGTGGTGCGGGAACGCCCCGGATAGAAGGACATCGCGGACTCGAGGGGCGGGACCTGCGTCATCGGCAGGTCGTGGATTGCGTAGACCTGATCGGACCAGTGGATGCTGTTGTCGGCAAGGTCGAGGCGCCATGATCCCATCCCCGCGATCCGCTCGGCCTGGCCGAGCTGGCGATGGATCCGTGCGAGGCGCTGGAGATCGTCCTGCCGCTGCGCTGCGAGGTCGGCGAGCTCCAGTGCGGTCAGGCGGCTGCTGACCAGCGCCGCCGCGATTGCCGCGAGCTTGCGCAATTGCTCCACCGCGTCGGGCTCAAACGCGCGGGCCCGGCGATAGACGACGCAGAGGGAGCCGACGACGACGTCGTGACCATCCTCATTGTGCATCACCACCGGCATACCGGCATAAGCGCCGACGTGCGGCTCGCCCGCGACCATCGGATGATCGCGATAATCCGGGTCTGCCGCCGCGTCGGGCAGGAGCAGCACCGCGTTCGTATCGACGACCCGACCACAGAAGCCGTGTTCTCGCGGCATCCTGTCGCCATCGATGCCGCATTTCGCGGTCAGCCACTGCCAATCGCGATCAAGGACCGAAAAGGCGCTCATGTCGCTGCCGAGCAGGCGCTGCGCGAGTTCTGCGACCGCGGTCAGTTCCGGTCCCGGCAGGCATTGCCAGAACCCGCCACCCTCAAGCAGGTCTGCGTGCATTTGCGTACGCCTTGTGGAGTTCGGATGCGGCAAAATCGGGCTGTGGTGCATCGGCCGGTCGTAGTCGCAGGGGGTAAATGTGACGTAACCACAGGACGATAGAGGACGTTTGATGCAAAGGCTTGGCGACGCGCGTCGATTTGCTCGATCTTACCAGGTCCGTGCTGCTTCCGCGGCGGACTGCTGGCGAGACGCCGAACGGAACCGCCGGTGTCGCGACGATCCGCCCTCTTTAATTCACCAAGATACCCTTCAGATGTAAGGCGATGCACAGAGTTATCAAAGGCGCCGTGACGGCAACGACAACAAACGCCTCAGCACACACAGCGCGAGCACGTACCCTTGCAGGCAGTTGCATCTTCCCTCTCCGAGCAGTTTCTCGAGAACGCTCAGACTATAGTGGAAGGCCATGCCGTCAATGCCGGCAAAAAGGATGATGCTATAGGCCATCAAGGGTGAGCGGGTGCGATGGGCACGTGTCACTGGGAAGGCGCAATAGCGCTATCCTGTGCGCGGTTCCGCGTCCGGTGGTACTGCGCGCGCGACCACGAAATGGGCCGTGAACCGCTGTGCATCGTTGGCAAGCGACTGGAGCGTGAGCTTGAGCAATGCTCCGGTCTGCTGAACCTCCTCGATCGCGGCAAGGCTGCACGCGACCGACGACGAGATCTGGTGGCTTGCTTCGGTAAGGGTCCGGCTACGGTCCTTGACCGCGGTGATCCGCCCGTTCAACTGCTCGATGGCCTGGGTTTGTCCGCGGGACATGGTGGCGACGCGGCCAGCGCCATTGTCCAGGCTGTGGATCAGCACGCCGAGATGCTCGGTCGTCGTCACGACCGATCGGATCTGCCCCTGCACCGCCTCGATCTTCGAACGCACGTCACCAGCACTCGCGCCGGTCCGTGACGCCAGCATTTTGACTTCGCCCGCTACGACCGCGAAGCCGGCGCCCGCCGGTCCGGCGCGCGCCGCTTCGATCGACGCGTTGAGGGCGAGCAGGTTGGTCTGTTTGGATATCGCCGTGATCACGTCGACGATCTGCTCGATGCTGGCGGCCTGCTGCTGCGAGAGCGCGACCGTTTCGTTCGCGCTGCGCGCATGCTCGGTCATCGACTTGGCGGCGAGGCTCGTCCCGGCGACTTCGCGGTCGATGTCATCAAACGCCCGCGCGAGCGACTGTGTCTGCTTTCCCGCTTCGACCATCTCCGTCGCGAACAGCTCGGCAATCTGGTCCAGTTCATGCGCCAGCGTACGATTGCCGCTGATCGCGTCCTGCAGGCTGGCGGCATTGGTTTCGAGCTGGACCATCGCGCCCTGCGCCTTGCGGATGATCCCGGTGACCTGCCGGTCGAACGCTTCGGCAAGGCCCGCCAGCGTCCGCTCGCGGTCCAGCCGGCCCTGCGCCTCGAGCGTGGCGATCGCGGCGGACTGGCGCTTTTCCTCCGCCTCGGCACGCGCTGCCAACGCCCTCGTTTGCGTGCGCTGGAGCTGGAAAGAGGCGAGCGCGGTGACCACCAGGCCAAGCTCGTCGCGCCGTTCGAGCGCCGCCAAATCGACCGTCCGTTCGTTCATCACCGCCTCGGTCGCCGCCGCGATCCCGGTGATCGACAGGACGATCGACCGGCCGACGAGATAGGCCATTACCAGGCTGACTGCGGTACTGATGACGAGCGCGAGCAACAGCAGGACGATCGTGACCCTGGTGCCGAGCACCGCGCCCGCCGCCTCCTGTTCCGCCCGCCGGATGCCCGCTGCCGTGACCTGTCGGATTTGCTCGTTGATCCGTTGCGCATTGGTGCGGAACGGCTCGACCATTGCGGCCGTGCTGGCAAAGTCGATCGCAAGCATCGACGTCACCACATCAACCGTCGCCCGATACTGGTCGAGTTCCACGAGCACGGGTTTCAACGCGCCCGCCTGGGTGGGATGCGCCTGCCGGAACTGGACCAGCCGTGACCGGACGTCGCGCAACTCGCGCTGGATCACGCCGACCCGCGCGTCGATCGCGGCGGTCGGGTTCGCCGCCTTGACCACCATCAGATGATAGACGTCCAGGTTCGCCGCATCGAACCGCTGCGTGATCGCATTGAGCTGGTTGATGTCGGGCATGTCGCGGTTGACCACATGCTCGACGCTGCGTCCCGCGAGGAGCAGGGCGGTCGTGCTGGCGACCGCCATCGCCATGAACAGCACCAGCATGATGATCGGGGTCACCGCAACCTTGGCGCGGATCGACCGGCTGGGCAGCTTCAGCCGTTCCTCCAGCGTTCGAAGGCGCGTCAGGATCGCCTCAAAGGGCAAGGCGTGCCCCCGCACGGACGCGGCGGTCCGCAGGAATTGGCGATACCGCGGCCCCGCGCGCGAGCGCCAGATTCTCACCCGCTGCGAAGAGCTCGATCGCGCGCGTCACGCGGTATCCCGCGCGCGCATCGAGCGCGACCGCGTGATCGACCCGATACAGCAGCAGTTGCGGCGTCGGTGAAAAAGCGAGCTGCCGGGTGGCGGACGTGTAGCGCGCGGCGCCGCTGAGCGTCACCGGGCCGATATCGTACCCCAGCACCACATTGGCCTTGTGCACCGGCGTGGTTGACTGCGGGGCAAGCGCGTACGGGATCGGCGCGACTGGCGGCGGCAAACGATCGTCCGTGTGCGTCCAGGTATAATTGGCGCGCCACGTCAGCTTTGCGAGCGAACCCGAGGCGGCGAGTTCGACCCCGTAGGTGGTAAAGTCGCCGACGGCGCGGAAGCGGGCCACCAGCGACGGGAGCGGCGACAGGAAGGTCTCGGTCTGCAAGCCGTCGCCAGGCGACGCGATCGCGCCTTTCGTCCAGGTGGCGAACGCGGTCGCTTCCAGTTTGATCGCGCGCAGCGGGTGCGTGTAGCCGACTTCGCCGCTCCACACCGTGACGGGGTCGATCTGCGGCGAGCCGGCGACGAAGATCGGAACTGGCGCCGGCGTGACGATCGGGAGGCGGATCCCGAAATTGACGAGCGACGGCAGCTGATAGCCCCGGCCACCGTTGATCCGGAGCATGCCGTCGCCGCCGGTACGAATCAGCAGGGCGGCATTGAAGCTGAACCGCGTGAAGGCGCGGTCGAACGCCGCGGGGTCGTCATAGGCGGGCTGCACGATCATGCCGGATTGGTGAAGCCAGAGCCGGTCCAGGCGACCGGCGACGGTGAACGAGACGCGCTCCTGCGGCCGCAGGTCGAGCATCGCGTTGGCC
The DNA here is from genome assembly GCF_022662475.1 of Sphingomonas sp. TREG-RG-20F-R18-01. Lineage (GTDB taxonomy): Bacteria > Pseudomonadota > Alphaproteobacteria > Sphingomonadales > Sphingomonadaceae > Sphingomonas. The sequence goes on along the minus strand of NZ_JAKNQQ010000001.1, from coordinate 61,644 downwards.
GACGCGACATCATAGGCGATCCGCCGCGCGAACTGATAATCGGACTCGAGCTGATTGTTGCGGTACTCGGTGCCGAGCCGCAGCGTATCGACGGTATCGAGCCGAACGAGCGTCGACGCCTGCGCGACGACGATGCGGTTCCGATAGTCGATCGGGTCGGTGGCGTTCGCGCCTGCACCGACGCCGTATTGTGCGTCGAGCCAGTTCACGTAGCCATTGACCGTCAACCCGCCCCAGGGCGTGTCGCGGGTAACGGACCCGTGCAGCGTATCGCTCGAATAGTTCTGGTTCGACAGCAGCTGGCTTGGCAGATATTCCACCTGGCGATTGGTCGAATGCCCCGCGCCGAGCGCAACCTGCAGCGCGCCGAACGTCCCGTCGACATCGCCCGACACCTGATCGCTCGCGACATCGTAGACCATGTCGGGTCGCAGCAATGTCGCCGGGATCGCCCGCTCGTCCTCGCGCGTGCGACCGGCGGCGAGTTTGATCCCGATCGTCGGCGTGACCGGAAGCAGCACCGACGCCGCGAGCTTGCTGGCGCCATGGGTCCCGACCTCCGCCGTCGCGGTTGCCGAGGGTGCCGATGCGCCCCGCCGGGTGATGATGTTGACGACCCCGCTCGCGGCGTTGAAGCCGAACAAGGCGTTCGCCGGACCGCGGACCAGCTCGATCTGCTGGATCTCCTCGAGCTGCACGCTCAGCAGGTTCCAGTCGGTCATGCCGTAATGGTCGAGATAGGCCTGCCGGCCATCGACGAGCACGAGCAGCCGCGCATTGTAGGTTTGCACGCCGCCGCGCACCGCGACATCGGTCTGCCCGGCGGTCCAGCGATTGACGTCGACGCCTGCCAACGACTTGAGCAGGCCGGGAACATCGCGTGCCGGCGAGCGCGCGATGTCGTCGCGCGTGAGGATCGTAGCGGAGGCGGGCAGTTCCGACGCGCGCTGCGGCGTGCCGGTGACGCTGGTCGTGACCGGCTCGCCGACGGTCGCCTGCAGCGCCTGATAATCGACCGCCTGGGCGAAAGCCGCAGCCGGGCTCAGCGCGGCGCCGATCGTGAGGATCGTGCGCAGGCTTTGGATACGCAAGGGAGCAACCATTGTCAGATTTCCTTGACCAGCATCAGGAACGCTGATCCGAAGCGGATATTGGCGGCGCGCGCGGCGGCGCGGTTGACGGTGATCTGGGTCTTGGGCGTCGAGGTGATCCCGACCACGCACCGGCTCGCCTGGACGCAGGACGGATCGGAGGAGATCGTCAGAACCGAAGATTTGGCGGCCGCCGCGGCGATGCCGCCTTGTTCGGCGCGCAGACCGGTGGTGACGAACGCGATATTATAGCCGTTGAGCGAACCCATCGCGCCGATCGGCAGCCGACGCGCGTGGATCGCGCTGCGCCCCGCCGCGAGGCCCGACCCGATCGAGCGTTCGATCGCGCTCGCTTCCGCTTCCGACGCCGCATTGCCGGGATCGAAGAGGATCGCGGCGGCGATCGTCCCGCTTGGCGGCGGCTGGAGGAAGGAGACGACGCGCGCCGCGATCGGCACGTTGAGTTCGGCGCTCAGCGGCGCTGCGAAACCAAGCGCTACGACGGCGCCCGTTGAAAACCAGGACTTGTGCACGCTACCCCCTACTCGACGCGCCCGTTTTCGCAGCTGGTCCTCTCCAAATGGTTAATACCGGCGTTAAGCCATGGAAAGTTCAGCGCTTTGGACAAACCGCCGGTAGCGTTGACCCGCCCGCTGCCATCTTGGGGACGCGCCAGGGTTGATCGCCAGAACAAGTGGCGTGAAGCAAATTGAAAGCGTGGGTTTCGCCTTCGGAGGGCGCCTAGACGTATCCGGCGGCGCGTACTTTCGCGGTCGCAGGATCCATGGCTCGGATGAGCTTACCAGCTTCCATGCCGTTCATTCTGGCAGCACGATGCACGAAGGTCCGCTGGAAAACCGCGAGCACCTTTCTGGAGCAGGACCAGTTGTTCTTGACGGTCTTGGCCGCACGCAAAAGTTTAACCGTCCTCCTGGATCCGCCCGTCGCCTTATGGACAGGGCGACCTTTCGCCTCGAAGTAGAAGCAGGCGGCAACGCCGCCCCGGGGGGCGCGGTACGAGCACTGCCTACCGCGCACGGCTCGCGTCGAGAAAGGCGGCCGTCCATACCAGCGGGGCGTTCCAGTTGATCGCGACCTCGTTCACAGTGAAGACCCGGTAGTCATCGATCCAGCACGCCTGGGGCGCGCACCCGTGCATCGGCCCCGGACGTCGCGCTTCGTCCGAATTGGGCCCGCCCGATAGCACGCCCGACGGTGGCGCGGGATAGCGCGGGTTCGCCATCGCCGCCCAGAAGCGATGGTGCGGGTGATGCATGCTGCGCGCCCCGAAGCCGGTGACATAGGATTGGTCGAGCGCGTTGCGCCCCAGCACATAGTCCACGCTGGCGACCGCCGCTTCGCGATAGGCGGGCATCGGATGAATCTGCCAAGCCACGCCGAGCACGATCGCGCGGTTGAGGATCATTGCGTTCGACCCCCACGGATAGCGCGTTCCGGCGTAGGGAAGGCCATAGCCACTGCGACGTGTATCCGCGACAAAGCCGTCCGCCAGCCGTGTGATGCCCGCGCGAAGCGATGCGCGCAGGTCGGTCGGAAGCGCGCTGGGCACCGTCGCCAGGGTCAGCGCGCCCGCAAGCCGCAGATAGCCCCAGTCGATCCGGTCGCCCGGGTCCGCAAACACGCCGTCGCTGCGTAACCGCGCGAGGAACGGGGCTTCGCCGGTCGACGCGTACAATTGCGACGCCGCAAAGGTGAATTCGTCGCGGACGTCCTTGTCGCCATAGCCGCCGCTGCCGGTGAAATCCGCACTGGCACGCAGGTCGGGGTAGCGCTCGGCGGCCGCCCAGCCACGTCGTGCGGCGACAAGGCACCGCGCGGCAAATACCGGGTCGCTCGTCCGCCAGATCCGCGCCGCCTGTGCCGCCACGCCGACCATGTTGAGGGTCGCGGCGGTCGACGGCGGGTAAAGGAACCGCCGCTCGCGATCATCGGCCGGCGCGGTCGGCAAGGACGTCCAATGTTCGTCCGCGATCTTCGTATGGACGAGCCCTCCGGCGTCGATCGTTTCGAATCCGGCCTTGCCATCCCGCCGCGCGACCGCCAGCGACATGCCATCGGGGATTTGCATCGCGAGCAGGAATTTGACCTCGACCTGCGCTTCGTCGAGCAGGTCGTCGCGTCCATTGGCGCGTTCCGGAAGCGCGAGCCGCCCGTCGGCGAAGGCCGCCGCATCGCCGAACGCGCCGAGGCGCTCGTGCAGATCGAGCAGGGTCCAGGTCGAGACTCCGCCGTTGACGACATATTTGCCTTGGTCGCCCGCGTCATACCAGCCGCCCGTCGCATCGAGGCTATACCCGCAACCGGGCCATTGAACGCCCTTCTGGTCACGCCCCGCAAAACAGGTGGCGCGATCGGGCGCATGGCCCGCCGCGCGCGCGAGGTCGCGCCGCTCGACCAGCGCGGGCAGGATCGGCACGCCGCTGCGCTGTTGGTAGAAGAACGCCATCGCCGCAGTTGCGACGGGCGCGAACGGGCGGTTCGCGATTGCAAAGGGGTGGCTCGCGGCCGTTCCGACATGCAGGACATAGCCAGCGCCGGGGGTATGGAAATCGCCGAATACGATCCGGTGAACGGCTTGCCCGGACGCCGCGTCGGGACCGAACGGGACGGTGGACCCGGACGCGACCGTCCGTCCTCGCGAATCGCTCAAGGTCCAGTCGAGCGGGGTCGCCGCGCCGGACAGCAAGACCGCGGTCTTGGGACCGCGCGTTTCATAGCCTGCCTGATCGATACGGATCGCGGCGGGCGGGGTCGGCACCCCCGCCGCCGCGAGCAGCAGCGCGACCGGAACGAGTCGCCGCACGCTCATGGTTTTCCCACCAGCGCCTGGCGGATCGGCTCGACCCATGTGTCGTGAGTTATGTCGTAGACGATGAAATCGCCGTCGAACTGCCAATAGGCCCAGGGGAAGCCGTGCGCCTCGGCATTGCGGCGGACGGTGGCGGTGTAGCGTGCGCGGTCCGCGATCGGCGTACCGCTCTTGTCGAACGCGCCGAACTCCCCGAGCAGCACCGGGCGTTTGTTGGCCTTGCTCCAGGCGGCGACCGTGGCGAGGTCCGCGCCGATGCGCTTTTCGTCGGCCGTCGTCAGCGGGATGTCGTGGAGATCGCGATTGTCGGTCCACGGCGCACCCTGATGGGTGAAGCGGAACGGCTCGTAATAATGGAAGGTGACCAGAATGTTGTGGTCGCTCGACGGCAACTTCAGCGTGTCCAGCTTGCTCAAGCTGTTCCAGTTGGTCGGCCCGATCACGAGCGTACGCTGCGGGTTGCTCGCGCGGACCACGGGGAGGATCTGCGCGAGCAACGCGTTCCAGCGATCCGCGTCGAGCTTGCCGTGCGGCTCGTTCAACAGTTCGAACAGCACGGACTTCGGGGAGGTGCGATAACGCTCGCCGATCTGTTGCCAGAATGCCTTCAGCTTCGGGGCACAGGCGTCGGGATCGTCCGAGCAGGCGTTGAAATCATGTTCGTCGATGATCACCGACAGGCCGGCGTCGCTTGCCTGCTTGACCACGCGATCGAGCGTGGCGAGCCAGTCTGGGTTAAGCCGGTTGGTGGCGTCCATATGGTCGAACGCCTGGAGCACGAGGCGGATGAAGTCGAACCCGCCCTTGCGGATGATTGCGAAATGGCGCGGCTGGAACCGTGCGCGCGCCGGGTCCTTCCACAGCGGATCGTAGCCGAGCACGTTGACGCCGCGGTGCAGGTGCGCGGCGGTGGCGAAGGCCTCGCCGGCCCGGGCGGCGCTCGCCGCGACCGGCAGCAGTGCGGCGCAACACGCCAGCGCGAGCTTCAGCTTCTGGCAAATCGTCATCATCGCGTCGCTCCCCGACCGGCAAGGCTTCGAAACGGTGTCACGCACATACGCCGGCAGTTGGAAGGGGCGCATTGGCGGGAACGAGCAGCCCCTTGGCATTCGCCGCTGCTTCGAGCGTCGCGGTCGGGCCGCGCTGCGACAGATCGCGCGATCCTGCGTAAAAGGGATCGGCCTCCGCCTCGGGCAGGGTGGTGAAGCCGAACCCCATCCGCTCGTACAGATCGAGCAGTCGCGGCAGCATTCGCGCATCGAACGCGCCGAGATGGAGCAGCAGGACATAAGGAATGTCCCGCCCGAGCGCAGCGCGCGCAAGATCACGCGAGCGCTGCGCCTGCGCGCGCGCGGCGGCGAGGTAGCTCGTCTCCAGCGCTGCGATTGCGGTCATGTCCTTCCGTGCGGTGCAGCGCGCGAAGGCGTCGTTCCAGGCATAGTCGCCAAAGCTCATCGTGACCGCGGCGATCCGATAGCCGCGCGCGCGCAACCCGGCGCGAACGGCGTCGCGCACGCTCGCGTCCTGCCCCTCGGCAAGGAAGGGGTAGCGGAACCAGTGCCAGTCGCTGTCACCCGCGACCGCGGCGATCGCGGGTTCGTTGCGGAGCGCATCGGCGAGGAAGGCGCTCGATCCGACGGTGTCGAGATTGACGTGCCCTGCGGTATGGTTGCCGATCGGCAGCCCGGCCGAGCGCCATGCAGCCAGCACCTTGGGGGCGTTCGGGTCGCCCGCGCCGAAGGTCGCGTTCATGAAGCCGAACGCGGGCGCATGATGCTGGGCGAGCGCGGCGATGATCGTCCGGGCGATGACCAGCCGGTCGCTTCCGACCGGCAACGGCCCGTGCGCGGGCAAGTCGTCGAAGGTCAAAGCGATCTGCGGGCGCGCCGACCGTGTCTTTGCCGCGGGGGAGGGGGTGGAGGAGCGTTCGGACGGCGGCGCTGCGAGGGCGGATCCTGCTGCGACGAGCGCCGCCGCAACTCCGGCGGCCAAGACTTTCCACCCGCGCATACCGCATCCTGCTCCCCACGACTCTGGTCCGGTCGCGGTTGCGATCGCCTAGAGCTGGCCGTGTTACCGGTATCACACCGTACCCCGCGGATCGTGTCAACCCGCTGTGTCGTTGATAAGAAGGCCTTTAAGGCGCGTACGTTTTTGCCGAGGACATGCTGTCGCGTCGCCATCTGCTCCGCTACTGTCGTCATCAATGTCGGATCTTCCCCCGCCCGCGAGCCAACGCCGTGTCGCCGAACGCGCCGCCGTCGACGCGGCGACCTTCGCACGGGAGGTCGTGACGGCGTATCGCCCCGTCGTGCTGCGCGGCCAAGTCGCGCACTGGGATGCCGTCGCCGCCGCGGCCGGGGGCGACCGCGCGATGGCGGAATATCTCGCGGGTTTTGCGACGCCGGGGGGCAAGCCGCTCGACGTCATGATCGCGCCGCCAGAGGCGGAGGGGCGCTTCTTCTACGCCGATGACACGCTGACCGGGTTCACCTTCCACCGCCAGCCGGTGCCGATCGGCGCGCTGGTTGCCGAGCTGTTGCGCTTCTCGGAGAGCGGAACGGAACGTCCGCACGCGCTCTACGCCAACGCCGCGACCGCGCCTGAGCATCTGCCGGGCTGGGAGGCGGCGAACCCGCTCGCGCTCGGGGTCGATGCGCCGGCGCGGTTGTGGATCGGCAATGCCACCCGGATCGCGACGCATTACGACACGTCGATCAACATCGCGTGCGTCGTCGCGGGGCGGCGGCGGTTCACGCTGTTCCCGCCAGAGCAGCTCGCCAATCTGTATGTCGGGCCACTCGATCATACGATGGCCGGACCACCGTCGAGCATGGTCGATCCCGACGCTCCCGACCTCGACCGTTACCCGCGCTTCGCGGAAGCGCTGACGCATGCCGAGGTGGCCGAGCTCGGACCGGGGGATGCGATCGTCATCCCCCCGATCTGGTGGCACCATGTCCGCGCGTTCGGCCGGCTCAACGTGCTGGTCAATTACTGGTGGGAGCATCGCTCGAGCGCCGCCTTCCTTGCGCTGGTCCATGCGATCGAGGCGGTGCGCGACTTGCCGGTCGCGGAGAAGGCGGCGTGGCGGAGCTGGTACGATCACCTCGTCTTTGCGCCCAATGCGGCGCAGGCGGCGGATCATCTGCCCGGGGCGGCACGCGGCATCCTTGGGCCGACGAGTGCAGAGCGGACCGGGAAGATCCGCCAGTTCCTGATCCGGATGCTGCAGCGGCCCTGAGCCGCAGCGGTCAGTGCGAACATCTTTCTCGCCTATCGGCCCACTTTCTCCCCGTTCGCTTCGAGCGAAATCGAGAAGCCGGGCACGGCGCAGGTTTTTCGACTTCGCTCGAAACGAACGGTTTGGGGGGGGGCGTCCAAGTCCGGTCAATTTCGAGGCGCTATCCGGTGCGCCCGAGGCTTTGCAGCAACGTCACCCGCATCCGTTCCAGTCCGTCCAGGTCTGCCACGCCGAAGACACCCCTGACGTGCGCGGGCAGATGTGCCGCCGGGTCACCCCCGGTCTGGAACACCAGATGGTCGAACATCGTCCGCCACACTTGCCGCTGGTCCTCCGGCAACGTGCGCAGCGCGAAGAGCGACAGCAGCAGCGCGTCATACGGGTTGGGCATCCCCGGGGGTGCCGGGTCCCACCAGTAATTGCACAGCACGTTGACCGGCGCGAGCGAGGCGACCGCATGCCACCAGTGAAACGGGATGTAGAGCGCATCGCCCGGCTCGAGCGTCGCTTCGCAGGCATGGGCCATCGCCTCGGCGAAGCGCGGATACCGTTCCAGATCGGGCGCGTCCGGGTCGACCATGCTGACCGGCGTGCCCGCCGGGGTCAGCTCGTACGGGCCCATGTAGAGGTTGCCGACCTGATCGGGCGGAAACAGCGTGAAGCGGCGACGCCCTGCGACGACGACCGCGATATTCTCCATCAGGTCGTAATGCGTCGCGACGCGGATCGCATTGCCGAGCCACAGCCGCGGCACCACCGCCGGATCGACCAGATCGAGGCCGTGCGTTTCGGCGAAACCGGGGAGCAGGTCGGGTGCCGGGATCGACTGGACCGCCATCGCATAGGGACGCTCAACGGCGCGATCGCGCAGTAACCGGTCGAGAAACGGATCGAGCGGGGCGCGGCCGCGCGTGAAGTTGAGGGCGGTGAGACCGGGTTCGTAGAAGAACCGCCCCTCGATCTCGGGCGCACCGACGATCGCGCCGACCGGCTCGGCATGGCTGAAGGTTTTGAGATAGCCGACCAGCGCCTCGTCCGACTCCCGCGCGGCGCGGACGGCTGGCCAGTCCGCAGCCAGCCCGCGCAGCACCACCGGCTTGGCAGCGGCGCGGATTTCGGCATCGAAGCGTGCGCGGTCGATGCCGTGCACTTCCGCAATCGGGGCAGGGGTCGCGAGGCGCGTCATGCCCGCGTCACAGCGGCGATCCGCCGCCACCGACATCGAACGGCGATTCCGCGGTAAAGGAGAAGAACGGCACGTCATCCTTTGGCGTGGGCGCTGGGGCAGGGGCGGGGGCCGCGAGCGGCGACGGCGCGGTCCGGCGCAGGAAATCGCCGTGCGTCGGCAGGCGTTGCGCGGTGTCGAGATAGCCGTGCCGCATCTGTTCGAGCGCGACCGCGACCTTCTGCTCGTCGAGCGCATCGGCAGCGGGCTCCCAGCTCTTGGGGACGATCCCCTGGCCAAGGCACACCGCGACCCAGCTCGGGCTGGTGAACAGGTCGTATCCCTCGCGGAACAGCCGTCCCTTGCCCGCGAACAGGTCGATCTTGCGTTGCAGGCTGTCGGGGATCTCCATCGTCCGCACCTTGTCCCAGAAGGGCGAATCGTCGCGGCGCGTGGCCTTGTAATGGAGGATGATGAAGTCGCGGACGTCCTCGTACAGGTCGTGCATCTGGCGGTTGAATTCGTCGCGTTCGGTCGGGTCGAAGCGCTTGTCGGGGAATAGCGCGAGCAGCCGCTGAATCCCCGCCTGGACGAGATGGATGCTGGTCGATTCGAGCGGCTCGATGAACCCGCTCGACAGGCCGAGCGCGACCACGTTGCGGTTCCAGCAGTCCCGACGACGCCCGGCGGTAAAGCGGATCCGGCGTGGGTCGGCGAGCGGCTCGGCTTCGAGGCTGGCGAGCAATTGCGCTTCGGCGGCATCGTCATCGAGATAATCGCTGCAATAGACGAGGCCGTTCCCCATCCGGTGCTGCAACGGGATCCGCCACTGCCACCCCGCCTGATGCGCGGTCGAGCGGGTGAATGGATCGGGCTCGCCCGGCCGCGGCAGCGCGCACGGCACCGCGACCGCGCGGTCGCACGGCAGCCAGTGCGCATAGCTTTCATAGCCGGTGTGGAGCGTTTCCTCGATCAGCAGACCGCGAAAGCCCGAGCAATCGATGAACAAATCCCCCTCGACTCGCCGCCCGTCCTCGAGCGTGACCGCCTCGACATAGCCGTCGTCGGGACGCTGGTTGACCGTCGCGATCTTGCCCTCGACCCGGACGATCCCCCCCTTTTCGGCATAGTCTCGCAAATAGCGCGCGTAGAGCGAGGCATCGAAATGGAACGCATAGAACAGCTCGCGGACCGGCGAGCGCGCGTCCTCGTTCGCGCGTCCGAAAGTGCCGTGCTGCGCCGCCATTGCGCTCATCGACCAGGCGGAAATGTCCGCGATCGGGCGGCGCGCCTTCTCGCGCAGCCAGAGCTGGTGGAAATGAATGCCCTGCAAATCGTGCCCATAGGTGCCGAACGGGTGGAAATAGCGCTCGCCGATCGCGCCCCAGTTCACGAATTCGATCCCGAGCTTGAACGTCCCCGCGGTCGCGGCGAGGAACGCATTCTCGTCCAGCCCGAGCATCTGGTTGAAGTTGATGATCGGCGGGATCGTCGCCTCGCCGACACCGACCGTGCCGATCTCGTCGGATTCGACTAAAGTGACTTGCGTATAGCCGTTGTTGAGGAAGCGGGCAAAGGCGGCGGCGGCCATCCAGCCGGCGGTGCCCCCGCCGACGATGACGACGCGGCGGATCGAATGCTCGTTCATCGGGTGAGGTGTCTCGTCTGGGCCGCGCGATAGGCGGCGTGGGTGGGAACATGCGGGAGGGCGGCGGCGATCGCGGCGGTCTGGCGCGCCATCGCCGCGCGCACGGCGGCGGCGGGGACGGCGGATACGAGCGGGTCGACGCGGCGCGGCAGGAACCCCTGGCCGATCAGCACGGCGGCCCAGCTGTCGCGCGCGAACGTCTCTTCCTCGTGGTAGGGCAGGCGGCCGCGCTCGGCGAATTGCGCGAGCGTATGCGCGAGGCTGGCGGGCGGCGCGGTAGCGGCGAGCGTGCGCCACAGCGGATCGTCGCGCCGTGCCGTGCGGTAATGCATCGCGAGGAAGTCGCGGACGCGTTCGGCCTCGGCGCGGGTCTGGCGGTTGAACTCGGCCACCTCGACCGGGGTCGCGACACGACCGGGGAGCATCGTGATCAGCCGGTCGATCGCGCTCAGCGCGGGGTGGAGGTTGCACCATTCGAGCGGTTCGATCTCGGTCGCCGCATCGCCGATCGCAAGGCAATTGCCCTGCCACGGCTGCGGGCGCGTGCCGGGGCGGATGCGGATCGGTTCGCCGGGCGTGGCACCCGAGGCGTTGCGCAGCACGCGCGCCGCCTTGCCATCGCTGATCGCGTGCGACGCATAGGCAAAGCCCGCCTGTCCGCCGCTCGACCAGTGCCAGCCTGCCTGATGCGCGGTGACGGTGGTGAGCACCGCGGGTTCCCCGCCCGGTTCGGCGAGCAGGAGGCGGTCGCACGGCAGCCATGCGCTCCAGTCGTCGCGGACTGAGTCGATCGCACCGCGCAACCGCGCTTCGGGACCGGTCGCATCGACGAACAGGTCGGCGGTCAGCGCGGAACCATCGGCCAGATCGACTGCCGCTATGGCCTTGCCGCCATCCAGCGTCACCCCGGCGATCTCGCCCACGATCTCGCGGACGCCGACGTGGAGCGCGAACGCGCGCAGCATCGTTGCATGGCGGGGCACATCGAGCGTCAGGCCGAACTCGTGGTCGGCGAACGGCGAATTGGCGGTCGGCGGGACGAACCGCCCAGCGCGCGCGAGCGCGGCGGCGGGCGAATGGCTGTCGAACGGTGCCGCGGTCCCGTCCTGTGCCGATCGCACCCAGTGGAGATGGAAGGCGGTCGGCCCGAACGACGCGCCGTAGCGGCCATAAGCGTGGACATAGTCCGGCAGCCCGTTTGCCCACCCCGCGAACAATGTCCCCAGCCGATAGCCGCTACCCGTCCGCACGATCCCGTCGGCGACGCCGATCCCGAGATCCTCCTGAAACCCCAGCAGCGAGGGCAGGGTACAGGCGACCCGGTCCGCAAGCGCGTCCGGCGAGGGCGCGCACGCGAGGATCGTCACGTCGAGGAACGGCGCGCGCCGTTTGAGCGCGGCGGCGGCGCACCAGGCGGTGATCCCGCCGCCTGCCACCACGATCCGTTCGAGCCGCTCGCCGTGCATCAGGCGGCTTGCGCCATCGCGCAATAGCGTTGGATGAAGCTGCGGTGATCGGGGCGGCGCGCGACATCGCCCGCGATCTCGGTCCGCAACGCCTCGACGCTCGCGAGCAGCGCGTCGGTCGCGACCGTATCGACGCGCGGGTCCCATCCTTCGGGCACGATCCCCTGGCCAAGATAGACCGCGACCCAGCTGGGGTCGAGAAACACCCCCTCGCGATATTTCACGATCCGCGCGCGGGTGCGCCACAGGTCGAGCTTTTCGGACAGCGTGTCCGGGATCGGCATCGTGCGGACATAGTCCCAGAAAGGCGAATCGCTGCGGGTGGTGGCGTGATAATGGAGGATCAGGAAATCGCGGATCCGGTCGTACTCGAGGTCGATCACACGGTTGAACTCGTCGCGGTCGTTCTCACTGATGTGGCGCTCGGGAAACAGCTCGATCAGCGCGGTGATTGCCTGCTGGACGAGGTAGATGCTGGTCGATTCGAGCGGTTCGAGGAACCCGCTCGCCAGCCCGATCGCGACGCAATTGCCGACCCAGCTGCGCCGCCGCCGCCCGGCCTTGAACCGCAGCACGCGCGGTGCGGCGAGCGCTTCGCCCTCGACCGCCGTCTCCAGCGCGTAGCGGGCGTCGTCGTCGGATACGAATGCGCTCGCATAGACATAGCCGTTGCCCGTGCGGTGCTGCAGCGGGATCCGCCAGCGCCAGCCCGAGGGCATCGCGATCGCGCTGGTATAGGGCGTCACCGCAGTCCGCGTCCGGCACGGCATCGCGACGGCGCGGTCGGTCGGCAGCCAGTGCGACCAGTCGACGAACGGTTCCTCCAGCGCCGACCCGAGCAACAATGAGCGGAACCCCGAGCAATCGACGAACAGGTTGCCTTCGATCCGCTCGCCGCTGTCGAGGATGATCGCCGCGATGTCCCCGCGCTCACCATCGCGCTCGACGCTGGCGACGGTGCCCTCGGTCCGACGTGCGCCCGCCTCCTCGGCGATCTGGCGCAGATACGGCGCGAACAGCAGCGCATCGAACTGATAGGCATAGCCATAGGTCCCGGCGAGGGTCCGGTCGGTTGCGGGCCGGTCGAACTTACCACCACGCGCGAGCGCACAGGCATAGGACAGGCTGTCGAGCGACGGCAGCGGTTTCCCCTCGTGCAGCAGCCGCGTCCAATAATGGTGGAAGTCGACAGCACCTGACCCGCGCCCGAAGGTGCCGAACGGATGGATGTAGCTGTCGCCGATCCGCCCCCAGTCGCGGAACTCGATCCCGAGTTTGAAGGTCGCCCGCGTCCGCGCCATGAACTCGGCTTCGTCGATCCCGAGCCGTTCGTTGAACGCGCGGATGTGCGGGAGCGTCGCCTCGCCGACGCCGACCACGCCGATCGCTTCGGACTCGACCAGATGGACCGAACAGTGATCGGGCAACAGGCGCGCGAGCGCAGCGGCGGTCATCCAGCCGGCGGTACCACCGCCGACCACCACGACCCGTAGTTTTGCCTCCGCCGACAACGGCATCGCTACTCTCCACTCGCGCCTTATGGTTGCGCTCGCACGGGTGCTCCCTCATTCCTGCGACCGCGTCAACCGCTAGCTGATTGTTTCCGCAGCGTTGCAGGATTGTCACATTCCACCAAACTTTGCGTTTGATTTCCGCAAAATGTTACCGCAAACATATTTGGCGCGCATCGGGCAAACCGACGGCGTCGTCAGAATCAGACGCGAATACAGCGTCGTGTTTAGTGAGGGGTTGTTTATGCGTAGCTTAGCGCCATCGACGGCGGCTGTTCGTCGTCTTGTTCACCTTTTCCAAGGCGCTTCCGCCACGGCGTTATGCGTCGCCCTTGCCGGGACCGCGCACGCGCAGGCCGGCGGCGCGAACCAGACGTCGCCGACCGGCGCCGTCGCCGGGCAGGGGACCGCCGGCACCGCCGGAACCCCGACCTCCTCCAGCGAAACGTCGAGCGTCGACGGCCAGACCGCCACCCCGAGCAACACCGCCAAGGACCCCGACGACATCGTCGTGACCGGCATCCGCCAGAGCCTTGCCAACGCCCAGAACATCAAGCGCAACTCCGACACGGTGGTCGACGCGATCACCGCGCAGGACATCGGCGCCTTGCCCGATCGCTCCGTGACCGAGGCGCTGCAGCGCGTGCCGGGCGTGTCGATCAGCCGCTTCGCCGCCTCGAACGATCCCGACCATTTCTCGGTCGAAGGCTCGGGCGTCGTCATTCGCGGCCTCAACTTTGTCCGCTCCGAATTCAACGGTCGCGACGCCTTCTCGGCAGGCATCGGCGGCCAGTCGCTCAACTTCTCGGACGTGCCCGCCGAACTGCTCGGGTCGGTCGAGGTGTACAAGAACGTCACCGCCGCCTCGATCGAGGGCGGGCTTGCGGGCACGGTCAACCTCAACACGCGCAAGCCGTTCGACAACAAGGGCTTCCATGTCGGCGTCGACACGGAGGGCAGCTATGGCGACCTCGAGAAGAAGTGGACCCCGACCGGGTCGATCCTGGTCAGCAACACGTGGAATACGAGTGTCGGGACGTTCGGCCTGCTCGGCGACGTGTCCTATTCCCGCGTCCGCAGCCGCGCCGATGGATTGCAGATCACCAATTTCCAGGCGCGCGACAACACGTTGGTGACCTATCAGAGCCAGGGCGGCACGACGATCTGCCGCAATCCGCTCCCCGGGAACGGCGACACGACGACCTTGCCGGCGGTTCATGCGGCCTGCGGTGCGGCATCGACGGCAGGCGCGGATGGCTTCGCCGATCCGACCGCGGGGTTCTACGCACCACTCGGTGGCCAGTATCGCACGCAGGATTTCGACCGCAAGCGCGACGGGATCGCGGTGGCGGCACAGTATGAAACGAACGATCACCGGTTCCTGCTGACCGGCCAGTATATCCGCTCGCACACGACGAACCTGTCCGACGAACATACGTTCGAGGCAGCGCCGGACCTGTCCGAATACAGCACCTATCCGATCGGCTGCCAGCAGAACAACGATGGCCCGCTGACCAACCCGGGCGATGTCAACTCAGGCACCGTTCGTGCGGAATGCCCGACGGGCAAGTTCACCAACTACAAATACGACGCCAACGGGCTGTTCCAGAGCGGGTACATCACCACGCCCGGCACCGGCTATCGCAGCAATCTGAGCGGTACGCCGTTGCAGACCTTCATCCCGACCGGCGGCGCGCCGATCTCGCTGTCGCGCGGGCAGGTCTATGAGCAGAATACGGTCAACGACTATGGCCTGAACGCACTGCTCCACCCGACCGAGCGGCTGCATATCGCGCTGGACGCCGATTACACCGAATCGCATCATCAGGTCAGCCAGCTAAACATCTACGGTGAGACGTACGCCGATCAGGAACTCAACCTGACCGGGAACGTGCCGACCGTCGTTTCGCACAAGCCGGCCACGCTGGCGGCAACGTGGGCGGGGCCGGCCAACCCCGCATTGGTCAACGCGACCGACGCGCAATATTTTGCGGATCCCAACGTCGAATTCTGGCGTGCGGCGATGGATCATTTCGAGGACAGCCGCGGCAAGGAATTCCAGTTCAAGGGCGACGTCACCTATGACGTCGACGGCAGCTTCCTCGACAAGATCCGCTTCGGCGCGCGCTATGCCGACCGCGACCAGACCGTGAAATATTCGGCCTATAACTGGGGCATGCTCAGCGAAGTCTGGGCGGGTAGCCCGGTGTCGATCAATCAGGTCAACGGCGGCAACGCAAGCTTCTACACCTTCGACAACTTCTTCCGCGGCGCGACCCCGGGACCGTCGGGTGCCTATTATTACAACGGCAACATGATCGACGGATATAACAAGACCGTCGGCTTCATCAATCAGGTCGAGGCAGCGGGAGCGGCGAGCCAGACCAACCCCTCGACCCGCTGGACGCCCGCTGCTCTGCGCGCTGGCGTCGGCGCCGACTCGCCGTATCTGCCCAATGAAGTCACGCGCGTGCATCAGCGCGACAGTTCCGCGTATGCCATGGCGTCGTTCAAAACCAAGACCCTGATCCCGGGACTGGACATCGCGGGCAACGTCGGGGTGCGCTACGTCCATACCGGGATGGACAATTTCGGTGGCAGCATCATTCCCAGCCGGGCGTCGCTTGGGATCGCCGATACGTTCCAGAGCCGGTGCGTTCCCGCGGCGCCGACGACGCCGTTGCCGGCTGGCTACACGCCCGCGGCACCCGGTGGCGTGTGCCTGCTCGGCGCGGACGGATACGCCCGGTTGCAGCAGTTCGCATCGGTCAACCCGACGATCGTTCTCGGCCAGGCGTCGAACAAATACACCTACTGGCTCCCGAGTGTGAACCTGAAGGTCGGTCTGACACCGCAGCTCCTGCTGCGCTTCGCCGGATCCAAGGTTCTGACGCGCCCGGACACCAATCTGGTGCGCAATTTCCAGCAGATCTCGATCGACGGGAACGGCAACTTCCAGAGCCAGGTCGGCAACCCGTATCTGAAACCGGCGACGGCGTGGCAGTTCGACGTCACGGCGGAATGGTACTTCTCGCGCGTGGGCTCGCTGACCGCGGACGTCTTCTACAAGGACATTACCGGCTTCTTCTACCAGTCGCTGGTCAGCCTGCCGCTGACCAACAACGGCCAGACGTTCGACCTGCTGACGCGCGGGCCGGCCAACTATTCCGGGCACGGCAAGGTTAAGGGGGCGGAAGTCGCGTATCAGCAGACCTTCAACTTCCTTCCCGGCTTGCTCAGCGGCTTCGGCTTTACCGGCAACTACACGTTCATTCAGAGCAACGGGTTGCCCAACTCGTTCCTGAATGGCGGATCGCCGGTGACCAACGTGGCGGCGCAGACCAAGACCGGCAGCTTGCCGCTGGAAGGCCTGTCGAAGCACAACGTCAACGCGACGTTGTTCTACGAGAAGGGCCCGGTCTCGATCCGCGCGGCGTACAATTGGCGCTCCCGGTATCTGCTGACCGCCGCCGACGTGATCTACCCGTACACGTCGATCTTCCAGGACGCGTCGGGTCAGCTCGATGCCTCCGCCTTCCTCAACCTGAACAAATATGTGAAGATCGGGGTGCAGGGCGTGAACCTGACCAACTCGGTCACCAAGACGCTGCAGGCGTATAGCGGTGATCCGAGCACGCTGGCGCCGCGGTCCTATTTCGTCAACGACCGCCGCTTCTCGTTCATCCTGCGCGGCAACTTCTGATCCTCGCTGCCGGGGGGCGCCAACCCCCCCGGCACGCGGGCGGCCGTCCCGTCAGCGGGACGGCGCAGCCGCAAATGCCGCGGCCACCGCCTCGCGCATCGGCTTGGCGCGGAACTGCGTGTCGTACAGTGTCGGGCGCCGCCTTGTGCCGTCCTTGCGCGGCTCGAACCCCTCGATCCAGCTGTACCGGTCGCACAGGCCCCAGCTCAGCACGTCGCGCACGGCCGGGTAACTGAGCGTCACGTCGAGATACCCCCGCGTGAAGTCCGCGACCGCCCGGTCGCGTGCGGTGACGTCAGCGGGCAGCGCATTGTCGCGCACGTCGAGCTCGGTGAGCAGCAGCCGATACCCCATCTGCGTGACTGCATCGAGGAAGTGCCGCCAGTCGCGTTCGAGCGCGGCCACGCTTGCCTTCGTATCCAGCCCCTGCGTGACGAGATGCGACTGTATGCCGAGCGCGTCGACCGGCGTGCCGCGGCGGCGGAACCCCTCGAGCAGCTTGAGCACGCCGGCACGGTGCGCGGCATTGCCCGGCTCCCAGCTCATATAGTCGTTATAGACCAGCTGCGCCCCCGGCGCGGCGGCGCGCGCGGTGTGGAAGGCGAGGTCGAGCGTCGGTTCGGCACCGCCCATCGCGCGCGAAAGACTGGTGTCGTACAGCATCCCATCGGCCGGGCGGACCGCCTCGTTGACGACGTCGTAGCTAATGATCCGCTTGCCGTAGCGACCGAGCACCGTGTCGATATGCGTCGTCAGCACCCGTTCGGCCTCGCGCTTGGGGGCGGCGCCGAAATCATAGGTGTTGAGCCATGCGGGAAACCATTTGGGCTGGTGCCACAGCAAATTATGCCCGCGCACCGCAAGGCGTTCGCGCTCGGCCCAGTTGAGGATCGCATCGAACCGTTCGAACGCGAAGGTCGTCGGACTCGGTCGCAACGCCTGCCACTTCAGCTCGTTTTCGGAAACGATCGACCCGCATTCGGCAGAAACCAGGCGTGCATACGCCGGATTGGCGAACGATCCGCGGTCTGCACCCGGAGCGCCCCAGGCGATCGCGGACCCGAACCGTATCCCCTTGCGCCGCGCAAGGGTGTCCAGGGAAGGTTCTTCCCGACCCGCCGCCGCGAGCGGCGCCGCCGCTGCAAGGCCGGCGATCGTGCCAAACATGGTTTCGCGTCGCGTAAATCCCGTCATATCAGCACCCTCTCTTATATTGATACCGTTACCATCCCCAAGCGAAGGGCGCAGGTCAAGGACTGGCTCGATCGGATGGTTCGACAGAACGGACTTTCGACTAGCCTTGCTCCCGCGGGATATCCTGCGAACCGGACCCGACCTTTATTGCGCTTCGCGCCACAAAACCGTAGCGGCACCTTCCGGGGGTACGAATGAAACCGCTATCTGCTCATCGCCCGGCGAAAGCCGCGACCATCCGCGATGTCGCCGCGGCGGCCGGCGTGTCCACGATGACCGTCTCGCGAGTGGTAAACAAGGAAGCGACCGTCCGACCCGGGACCCGCGACCGGGTCCTGGCGGCAATCGAACGGCTCAACTATTCGCCGAATCTTGCTGCGCGGATCCTGACCGGCGCGCAGCAGATCCGCATCGGGCTGTTGTTCACCAATCCCAGCACGAACTATCTCAGTGCGCTGCTGGTGGGCGGACTCGACATGGCGAGCCAGTTGAACGTCCAGATGATCGTCCAGAAATGCCAGCCCGACAATCATGCGATCGCCGTGGCACGCCAGATGATCGCAAGCGGGATCGATGGCCTGATGCTGCCGTCGCCGCTGTGCGATTCTGCGGCGCTGATCGCCGCCATCATCGGCGAGGGCATACCCGCGCTGGCGATCGGAAGTGGTACGCCGTCGCCCGATCTGCTCGCGGTCAGCATCGACGAATTTGCGGCAGCGCGGACGATGATGCGGCATATTTTGTCGCTCGGGCATCGCCGGATCGGTTTCGTCGTCGGGAATCCAGACCACAGCGAAAGCCGCCGCCGGCTCGATGGTTACCGCGCTGCGCTGCGGGAGGCGGGGGTCGGCGTGGAAGACGCGCTCGTCGCGCAGGGCCAGTTCACCTATCGCTCGGGTCTGGACGCTGCCGAAGTGTTGCTCGACCTTGCAGATCGGCCCTCGGCGATATTTGCCAGCAATGACGACATGGCCGCGGCGATCGTCAGCGTGGCGCACCGCAAGCTGCTCAACATTCCCGGCGACCTGACCGTGTGCGGGTTTGACGACACCACCCTTGCGACCGCCATCTGGCCCGAACTTACCACGATCCGACAGCCGATTGCCGAGATGGCACGGGCGGGAGTCGAACTGCTCAGCGCCGAAATTCGCTCCCGGCGCGCTGGCAATGCGTTCGCGGCGCCGCATCTCGTGCTCGGCCACGACCTTGTCCGCCGTCAATCCGAAGGGACTTGGTCTGATCGGCACGAAGGGGATGCTCCGCGGAAGGCGTGAGGCGTGCGACGGCGGCCCATTTCTCCAACAAATCGAGTGCCACAACGCACCGCTGACGGTATGCTAGACGATATGTACCGGACCAGCAGCTGATATGGCACAACAGGCCGACCTCTTGCTCCCGCGGGAACGCCATTGGCGTCTGGTCGCCGACAGTCCAATCCCCTCCGTAATCAGCGACCCGCGGTTGCCCGACAATCCGATTGTTGCCTGCAACGATGCCTTCTGTGACCTGACTGGATATCCCGTTGAAGATGTCGTCGGGCGTAACTGCCGTTTCCTGTCTGGCCCTGCAACGGAGCCGTGGCTGACCGAGGAAATCCGTCGCGGGGTGCGCGAGCATCGCCCGGTGCTGGTTGAAATCCTGAACTACAAACGCAGTGGCGAGCCGTTTCGCAACGCCGTTCTCGTCGCGCCGATCTATGACGAGAACGATGCGTTGCTGTATTTCCTCGGGTCGCAACTCGAAATCGACGCGGCAGCCGCCACGCCATCGAGCATGCGTCGCATTCGCGCCGCGGAAATGGTCAAGGCGCTCTCGCCGCGGCAGGGGCAGGTGCTGAAACTCGTCGCGAACGGCCTGCTCAACAAACAGATCGCAGCGGAGCTCAACCTTGCGGAAAAGACCGTCAAGATGCACCGCGCCATCCTGATGAGCCGCCTGCAGCTGCATACGACCGCAGACCTGATCCGTCTCGCCGTAGAGGCCGGCCTCTAGAGGTACGCAGCCGCGATACGGCACAAAGTCCGTATCGGCGGAAAAGCCGGGCCGTTCTACTGTTTCCCGGTCGCCACAGCGGCGTTGCCGTACGCCTTCCAGCCATTCGGCGTGCGGTCAGGCTAACCCTCGCCCTTCTGGTGCCGCTGTGACGACACATCGGGATACGGTCGTTTCGCCTTGGTCGAAGCGACGCCCCGCAGCATCCTGCCCGGCGCATTCGTGCCGCGGATCCATACGTCGGAGGCCACTATGGACGTCGTCACGCCATTCCAATTCTCGCTCGTCTACAATGCGTTTTCCTTTACCTTCGCGGCGATGGGGGCCGCCACCGCCTTCCTCTGGCTCAGTCGCGCGCAGGTCGCGCCGGCGTATCGGACCGCGCTCACCATTTCGGGGCTGGTCACCGGCATCGCCGCCTACCACTATTTCCGCATCTTCGAGAGCTGGAACGCCGCTTATATCTTCAGGAATGGCGTGGTCACCGCGACCGGCTTCGCGTTCAACGATGCGTATCGCTACGTCGACTGGCTGCTGACGGTGCCGCTGCTGCTGATCGAACTGGTGCTGGTGATGCGGCTGTCGCGCGCGGAAACGTCGTCCAAGGCGGTCCGCCTCGGCTCGGCGGCTGCGCTGATGATCGTGCTGGGATATCCGGGCGAAATCGCCAACGACATCCCGACCCGTGCGATCTGGGGTACGCTCTCGGCGATCCCGTTCCTGTATATCGTATGGGAACTTTTCAGCGGTCTCGGCGCCTCGATCAAGCAGCAGCCGGCGGGCGCACAGGATCTCGTCCGCAAGGCGCGCCTGCTGACCTTCGCGTCGTGGGGCTTCTACCCGATCGTGTACATGGCACCCTATGCCGGGCTGACGGGCGGCACCGCGACCACCACGATCCAGATCGGCTATACGATCGCGGATATCGTCGCCAAGGCCGGGCTTGGCATCCTGATCTTCCTGATCGCGCTCCGCAAATCGGAAGCCGAAGGCGATGGACACAAGGTCCACGCCGCCTGATCGGACGGCCGTGCTTGCCGATCACCGAGCGCAACCGCATCGCCGTGCCCCCCAGGGGCGCGGCGATGTCGTCTATCCGGTCTATTGGATCGCCGCGGCGACGCTCATCGCGCTGACCCTGCTTCGCGCGCCGCTAGGGGAACCGGCGGCGGTGGTCGCAGCGACCCTCGTGTTCATCGGCGGCGGGCTGCCGCACGGGGCCTATGACATCGCGCTGCTGCGGCGCGCGGTGGCGCTGGATCGGTCCGGCGTCGGGCTCGCGGTCGTGGGTTATGCGACGGTCGCCATGCTGATGGTGTTGCTGTGGATGACGCTGCCGTTGGTAGCCCTGGTGCTTTTCCTGGCGGTTGCCTCGGTGCATTTCGGCGAGGATTGGCCGATGCTCGAAGAGCCGCTGTTGCGGTTTGCAGCGGGCGCAGCGGTGATCGGGGCAGCGACGCTTGGTCATCCCGCGATAGTGTCGGACCTGTTCGTCGCGATGAGCGATCCGCGCGCCAAGGTGATCGCGCAGATCATTACTGCGGCAGCGCCGGTCGCATTGCTGGTCACCGCTGTCGGCATTGCCGTTGCATGGCTAAACAAGAGCAGAGGCTGGGCGGCCGCGATGGCGCTATGCTTCGTTCTGCTGGTCGTCCTGCCGCCGGTCGCCGGCTTCGCGCTGTTCTTCGTCTTCCTGCATTCGCCGCGGCATCTGGCGGAGACGCGAGCGCAGTTGCGCGACATGACGCTTGCCCGCTGGCTCGGGACCGGCGCGCTGTTGTCGGGCCTGGCGGTTCTCGGCTGGTGGGGGATGCGCGCCATGGCGCCGTCTCGGATCGACCCGACCGTCGTGGCGCAGGCGTTCCAGTTGCTCGCATCCGTCGCGGTGCCGCATCTGATGCTGTCCCGCTGGCTCGAACGGCGGGTGATTGCCGACCCCGCCCGTGGGGATCCCGTGCCAACGGCCTAGCCGGCGCGATGCGTCGCGCCCCGCCGCCCGGATACGGGACGGCCCCAATCGCAAGCGTCGTCGACCGCGACCCATTTCCGGCTGGAACGGTCCTTCGTCACATCTGTTCAACCGAAGTCCCGCGCTTCGGGTCATCAAAACGAACGGATATCAGCGTGGACGATCAGGGACATGAAGCGGGAAGCCCATGGCAGATACCGCTCAAGGGGTGGCTCGCCATCGTCAAGCGGAGCTGGGCAGAGACCGGCACGGACAATATCGGGCTGATCGCAGCGGGCGTCGCCTTCTACGGTTTCCTTGCGCTCGTGCCGCTGCTCGGTGCGATCGTGCTGGTCTACGGCCTCGCGGCAAACCCGGCGACCGTGATGCGCAACATGACGCAGCTCACGTCCGTCATGCCGAGCGACGTCGCCAAGCTGGTGGGCGAGCAATTGATGAACGTGGTCAAGACGTCCGACGACAAGAAGGGGCTGGGGCTGCTGCTGGCCCTCGGACTGGCGGTGTTCGGGGCGCGCAATGGGGCGGGCGCGATCATCACCGCGCTTAACGTCGCCTATGAAGAGCAGGAGAAGCGCGGGTTCATCAAGGTCAACCTGCTCGCCATCGGCATGACGGTGGTCGCCGTGATCGTCGCGATGATCGCCCTGGTGGCAATCGCCGCGCTCGGCCACTTTCAGCGACTGATCCCGAATGCCCCGGATGGCGTGATCATCGCGGGAAAGGTTCTCGCCTATCTCTTGCTGACGCTCGCGGGTGCCGGGGCGGCGGCCACCTTGTACCGCTACGGTCCATCGCGCGAGCGGGCGCGGTGGGTATGGCTGACGCCGGGATCCCTGTTCGCGGCGCTCATGTGGCTGGTGCTGACAATCGGCTTTGGCATCTACGTCGCCCAGTTCGGTAACTACAATGCGACCTATGGGTCGCTCGGCACCGTCGTCGTGACGCTCACCTGGCTGTACCTGTCCAGCTACATCTTGTTGTTCGGCGCGGAACTGAATTCCGAGATCGAGCACCAGACCGCACGGGACACGACCCGGCAATCCGCCCCGCTGGGCGATCGCGGGGCCTGGGCGGCCGACCACGTCGCGGACGACGACGCATCGGGCACGCATGCGGGCGGACCCGTCGTGGGTGCGGCGCGCCGGTCGGCCGAAATGCCTGCCGCCCTCGGCGAGATCGTCAAAAGTCGCATCGCCGGGCGTGCCAGCGGGATCGCGGGGCTTCCGAAAATCGGATGGGCGTCGTCCGTCGCGGCGACGCTGGGGCTGTCGCTATTGCGGCGGGGGCGGGGTGCGCAGGGCGCGGCCCTGCTGGGCGCAACAGCGGCCGTGACCTGGTTCCTGCGTGAGCGTCCGGCCACGCCGACGCTTGCGACGCGCGCGGTATTCTTCGATCTCGACGGGACGCTCGTCGACAGCAACGACCTGCACGTTGCGGCATGGGAGGCGGCGTTCCGAGAGCACGGCCATGCAGTCGGACAGGCCGCAATCCGGGGCCAGATCGGCAAGGGTGCGGATCAGCTCGTGCCCGACCTGCTTCGGGACGCGTCGTCCGACACGATCGCAGCGATCGGCGACCGTCAGGGTCAAATTTTCAAGGCGAAGTACCTCGCCGAGGTGCGGCCGTTCGCCGATGCCGACCGGCTGCTCCGCCATGTTCATGGGCAAGGCCAGAAAGTGGTGCTCGCTTCGTCGGCAGATGCCAAGGAGGTCGCGCATTACGTGTCGATGATGAAGCTCGGCCAGGTGGTCGACGCGACCACCAGTATCGACGACGTGGAAACGTCCAAGCCAGCGGGGGACATTTTCAGGGCGGCGCTCTCCAAGGTCGATCCGATGGGGGCCGACGAGGTGATCGTCGTCGGCGACACGCCCTATGATATGGAGGCGGCTGCGAAGTGCGGCATGCGAGCCATCGGCCTTCGCTCGGGCGGGTTCGACGACGCCGGGCTGCTCCATGCGGGTGCGATCGCGCTCTACGACGACGCGGCGGACCTTCTCGCGCGCTACGCCAGTTCCGTCCTGGCGCGGTAGCGCGGCCGCCCCTTCGCCTTCGGTCGCGTTTCTGCCGGATGGTCATCCGTATCCGGCATGGCTTCCATCCAAAATGCGCAAAACGCGGTGCTTGACCGCTACGAAGGCAAGCGACGGATGCGCGCGGGTATCGAAGATCGAAGGGCACGGGATGACCGCGCGAGATTGGGACGTCGATGGCGCATGCGATCGCCGGTTGTTTTACCGTAAGGACCGCTTTCAATCCATGGTACCGCGCCTGGGATTGTCTCCGCCTTGGTGTACCTGTCTCCTCATACGGGGTGGGCCAATGAGGCCCGTTTGAAGAAAGCGCTCGGTCGTTGGTACGAGAGAGGAACAGGCGCGCAGCAGCGCGCCGGGCCGCGAAGGTCCTGGCTGCCGCCGCAGGAGCGATGGCGCTGGCTGTCGTCGTCCTGATCATCCTGGTGACCAGCGCCGGCCCGACAGTCGATGCGGCGCTGCCGCCGACCGCCGAACAGGTCGGCGCGGGCCGTGACGCCGTTCTGCAGATGAAGGCCATTTGGGATCGACCCGACGGTCGGAGCAGCATTCACCTCGATCGCAGACAACTCGACGGCATGAGTGCGATGGCAACGCAGGGCTTTCGGCCGGATCGACTGCGAATGGACATCGACCACGGAATTTTGCAGATTGTGGGCAGCCATCGCCTGTTCCGCGGACGCTGGCTCAACATCGGCGTGTCCGCGCAAGGGCGTAGCACCGGATTTCCGCCGGTCCGTCTGACGGTTGGATCGCTGTCCATGCACGGCGCCCTGGCGCGGTGGACGATCGAGCTCGGTCGTCTGGCGCTGCGCTATCGCCACGTCGATGTACCCCCGCTCGATCAACTCGTTCAAACGGTCGCGATCAGTGATGATGCAGTGGCGGCGGTGGTCCACCTTCCGCGCAAGAGCGGGTTGATGGACCAGGTGGCTGGGCTATCCACCAACGCCGTCGACGAAACGCTGGTAACGAAGATCTACTGTCGCCTAGCGACCGCGCAGCAGGCAGCGCCACTGAGCGCGTTGACGGATCACGTGCACCGCGCGTTTGCGATACCCGATCCGGACGCAGGGACGCCCGGGTATAATCGCGCGACGTTCATTGCCCTGGCGATGATCCTGGTCGACGAACGCGCGGGGGATCTTGCCGGCGCGGCGCGGGCCGATACCGCGTCCTGTCGCGCAAAGGCGCATGCGGGGTTGCAGGTGCCGATCGCAACAATCCGGGGTCGATCGGACTGGCCGATGCATTGGGCATTATCCGCGGCGCTGGCAGCGGGCGCTGGCACGCACCTGGCGGAAGCAATGGGCGAGTGGAAGGAGTTGGCGGACAGCCTTGCCAGGCAATCCGCATTCGCCATCGGCGATCCCAGCGGGTTTTCGTTTGCCGACCTTGCTGCAGACCGGTCCGGATATCTGGTAGCGCAGGCTGCCATCCGCCCTGAAACGTCGGCGGCCATGGCCGATCGGCTCCGCAGCGTGTCAGCCGAAGAGCTGTTGCCGAGCGACCTCACGGCCCGCGAAGACGGCATTTCCAACCAGGCGTTCGTCAAGCGGTACGGTGGGTTGGCCGATCCCCGTTTCCAGGCCCGCGTCGCCGGCATCGATGCCGCGCTCCGGCAAGGCGGATTGCTGGGCGGAAAAAATTGACCCAGCCGGCGCTATCCACGCGCTACCTGCCAGCAAGACTGCGGGCAGGGCCATTCCCGGAACGGCGGGATACGCCATACCGGCACTTCAGCCTCGGTCGGTGGTATCGGCACGGCCTGGCGCGGCCCTCATCTCGCCGCATGGGTCTTTGCACGCGCCATGTGGGCCGCTTTTGAGGATGACCATCGTCCCGGTAAACGCAAGCAGCACACCGCATTTGGTATCGCACAGGATGATATTGTCCTGCAGGACGGAACGCTCGAAGTCCGCGAAGCGCTCGCGCATGAAATCCGCTTCGAACGCGTCCAGCCGTTGAACTACCAGATCGTCGGTCGCGAGAGTATCGCCGGACCGGTCGCTGTAACGATTGGAGATGGAGTGCTCGATACCGGCGCTCCCCTGCGCGGACTTCGACATCCAGGGGTCGAGACGTCCTGAGCGACCCAGGCTTGGATCAGAAGAAGAACGTCCCGAGAGCGAACCCGATGAGAACCGCGGCGACGAAAAAGTCGCTGATCATTGCTATGGTCTCGTGACGACCGCGATGGGCCGTTCGGACGTGCTCGACCCCCGCGACCGCAAGGAAGATGCCTGCGCCGATCGCGGTGGGGAGCACGAAGTTCGGCATGGCGATCGAGGCAAGGCCCAGAACGCCGGATGCGATGTTCGCGCCACCCAGTTCGCGGACGAGCCCATACACCTCCGGGCTCTCGATCCCCATGATATCGCGGCTGGTAAAGGCCGGCTGCACATACTGGCGGACTCCGGCAAGGAACAGCCTTGCACCCACCGACCAGAAAACGAACCATTTTCCGATCAGCCACGCCATCGGTGCGTTGGACATGTCGAACTCGACCGCAATCGATGCAAGCGGCAGCACCAGCATGGTGAGGCCGACGACGAGTAGATAGACCATGACTTCGCCTCTTGCGCCTGAACCGATCGAACTTCCGCGTTTATCGGCATTGTGCCGGTAGATGACGAGGGTTCATTGATCCGCGCAAGACCCGAAGAGGCGCCCACCCGCTACATCCGCTCGGCGACCGTCACCGAGAGCCCGACGGTGGATGCAGCGAAAGGCCTGAATGGCGGCGTACGTCCCCGGGTTTAAAGCGTGAGCCGGCGGTCAGGCGCGTCGCGTGCGCTCGCCAGCCGGTTCGGCTTGCGGGGGAAAGGCGTGTTACACGCTCCGTCGCAGCGATGAATCATGCAGGAGCGCAGGCTTGGAAACCGTATCGATAGTGTTGATCCTTCTGCTGGCCGTGGTCGTCAGCGGCGCCGTGTCGCGGATGCTGCCAGTGGCGATGCCGACGCCGCTGGTTCAGATCGCGCTGGGTTTCGTCGTCGGTCTTGTTACGCATTTGCGCGTCGTGCTCGATCCCGAGCTGTTCATGCTGTTGTTCCTGCCGCCCCTGCTGTTTCTGGACGGCTGGCGCATTCCCAAGGACGCTCTGTTCAAGGACCTGTCGACCGTCGTCGAACTTGCGCTGGGGCTGGTCCTGCTGACCGTGGTCGGCATGGGCTTCCTGATTCACTGGATGATCCCGGCGATGCCACTCGCCGTGGCCTTTGCGCTGGCGGCCGTCATCTCGCCTACGGATCCGATCGCGGTGTCGGCCATCGCCGCGCGCGTCCCGATCCCGAAGCGCATGATGCATATCCTGGAAGGCGAATCGCTGCTCAACGACGCATCCGGCTTGGTCTGCCTGCGCGTCGCGATCGCGGCTGCCCTGACGGGCAGCTTTTCGGCGACCGGCGCGGCGATGAACTTCTTCTGGATGGCGGGGGCAGGGATCCTCCTCGGCGTCGCGCTGACGTTGCTTGTGACGCGGACGAAGGCTTGGGTGTCGCGGCGCTTCGGTGAGGAGACCGGCTCGCAGATCCTGATCAGCGTGCTGATCCCGTTCGGTGCCTATCTGATCGCCGAGCATGTTCATGCATCCGGCATCCTCGCGGCGGTCGCGGCAGGCGTGACGATGAGTTACGCCGAGATTTCGCGCCAGGCGCTGGCAGTGACCCGGATGCGGCGTAACTCGGTGTGGGACACGATCCAGTTCGCGGCGAACGGCATGATCTTCGTGCTGCTCGGTGAACAATTACCCGAAATTCTCTCGGGGCTCGACCAGACCGTCGCCCTGACGGGGCATTCCGGGCCGTGGTGGCTGGCCCTGTACGTTGCCGCGATCATGGCAGGGCTCGCCGCGTTGCGTTTCGGCTGGGTCTGGGTGTCTTTCCGCATCACGCTGTTGCGGCGTGCGCCGGAAGGCCAGACCGGATCGAGCCCGCCGTGGCGGCTGGTCGCGGCAATGTCGTTTGCCGGGGTGCGTGGCGCGATCACGCTAGCGGGCGTGCTGACGTTACCGATGGTGATGGGAGACGGCACGCCCTTCCCGGGCCGCGAGCTTGCGATTTTCCTGGCAACCGGGGTCATCCTGAGCTCCCTCGTCCTGGCGAGCATCGGCCTGCCACTGCTCCTGCGCGGGCTGACCATGCCGCCCGAGCCGTCGCAGCAGGCGGCGGAAGACATGGCGCGGGTCGCCGCTGCGGAGGCCGCGATCAAGGCGATCGAGCGCGTGCAGCATGCCCTGGCCGAAGGGCGGAACGATGCGGACGTCTATGCCGCTGCCGGCGCGCGCATCATGGACGGCTATCGCGAGCGGATCGAGAGCCGCAGCGCGGGGAGCGACGCCAGCCACGCGGCGCGTGCGAACGAGCGGATCGAGCGCGAACTCCGGCTTGCCGCGGTCCGCGCCGAGCGGGCCGAAATCATGTCGATCGCAAGGGAGCGCGGCCTGGGGAGCGAGCTTGCCGCCAAACTGGTGCGGGAGCTCGATCTGTTGGAGGTGCGCTACAAGTAACGTGGCGGCGTCCGAGGCGCCCAAGAACCGGCGGCGGTGGCGTGCGTGGGGCGCGCCGCGGAGGTAAACGGCCCCGACGCCAGGATCATATCCATGAGTTTGGCCCGCAAAACGCCGTCGGCGGCGGCGCTGGCCAAGTCCGTAGTCTGCTCCGGCCCACATGACGGTAGCCAAATACATGAAGATAAACTTTGTAGTTTAGCTGTCTTGTGGTATCGAGCCTGGATGAGCTCGACCGTGAATGACGAGGCAGTCCGCATTGCCGACCTGGCCCGCGACATTCGGGGCATGTCGGGAAAGCTGAAGCGGCGCCTGCGCGAACAGGCGAACGTCGGCGACCTGACCCCGTCGCAGACCGCGGTGCTCCTGCGGCTTGAGCGAGACGGTCCCGCCACCACGTCCGAGCTGGCGCGCGCGGAAGCGATGCGGCCGCAGTCGATGGGAACCGTCATCGCCGCGCTCGAGAGCGCCGGCCTGCTGCACGGCGCGCCGGACCCGCAGGACGGGCGCAAGATGCGGCTGTCGCTGACCGATCACTGCCGGCAGTGGATCAGCGCCGGGCGCGCGGCGCGGCAGGACTGGCTCGCACGCACGATCCGCGCGCGGCTTTCACCGCAAGAGCAAGACCAGCTGGCCGCGGCGCTCACGCTGCTGGGGCGACTCGTCGAGGATTGAGCGAACCTGCTTCCCGCTTTCGAAAGGACCATCGCATGGCGCTCACCGCGCTCGATCCGAAGACCGCGCTCATCATTGTCGACCTCCAGAAGGGGATCGTCGGCGGCCCGCTCGCGCATCCCATCGCCGGG
This sequence comes from Sphingomonas sp. TREG-RG-20F-R18-01, assembly GCF_022662475.1. Taxonomy (GTDB): domain Bacteria; phylum Pseudomonadota; class Alphaproteobacteria; order Sphingomonadales; family Sphingomonadaceae; genus Sphingomonas. The sequence goes on along the minus strand of NZ_JAKNQQ010000001.1, from coordinate 32,482 downwards.
GTGATCGCGCGCAGCAGAGCGCTGGCGGATGCGTTTCGCGCCCGCGGTCTGCCGGTCGTCCTCGTCACCGTCACCGGCGCTGCGCCGGGCCGGACCGAGCAGCCGCGGCGCGACATGGCCGCGTGGCCCGCCGATTTCGCCGCGCTCGTGCCCGAACTCGGGCAGCAGCCGGACGACATCCTCGTCACCAAGCAGAGCTGGGGGGCGTTCGCCACGACCGATCTCGCCGCGCGACTGAGTTGGCTTGGCGTCACGCAGGTGGTCATCACCGGTGTCGCGACGGCAACCGGCGTGGAGGCGACCGCGCGGCAGGCCTATGAGCAGGGCTTCAACGTCACGCTGGCCACCGATGCAATGACCGACGCGCGCGCCGATGCGCACGATTACACGATGCGCGCCGTCTTTCCGCGGCTGGGCGAGACCGGCTCGACCGACGCGATCCTCGCCCTGTTGGAAAGGACAGCGTGATGCCCTGGCTCTATTTGCCGGCCTATTTCTTGGGGGGCGCCTTTCTGGCGAACGCGATCCCGCACGTCGTCAGCGGCATGACGGGGCGTGCGTTCCAGAGCCCCTTCGCCACGCCGTCTGGCGAGGGGCTCTCCTCGTCGACCGTCAACGTGTTGTGGGGCTTTGCCAATCTCGTCCTCTGCTATCTGCTGGTGGCGGAGGTCGGAGTCTTCGACGGGCGGAACGCAGCGCACGCGGCATGCTTCGGCTTCGGCATGCTGGCAATCGGCCTGTTCGCGGCGCGGCACTTCGGGCGTTTCCATGGCGGTGCCTCGCCGGAGCCTTCTTGAGCGCTCCGGCGACGGGCCTGTTCCGGTCGCTGCGCGGCTACAATTACCGGCTGTGGGTCGGCGGGGCGTTCGTCTCCAACGTCGGTACGTGGGTGCAGCGTACCGCGCAGGACTGGCTCGTGCTGACGGTGCTGACACAGCACAGCGCCGCTGCGGTCGGCATCGTCATGGCGCTGCAATTCGGCCCGCAATTTCTGCTGCTGCCCTGGACCGGCTTTGCAGCGGATCATCTCGACCAACGCAAGCTCCTGATCGCGACGCAGACGGCGATGGCTGTGCTCGCACTGATGCTCGGCGTCCTCACCGTCAGCGGTCTGGTCGAGCTCTGGCACGTCTATGTCTTTGCCTTTCTCTTCGGAAGCGCGGCCGCATTCGATGCACCCGTGCGACAGGTGTTCGTGGCGCAGCTGGTCGGCGATGCCGACCTCGCCAACGCCGTCGCGCTCAACGCGACGTCATTCAACGCCGCCCGCCTGATCGGCCCGGCGATCTCGGGTCTGGTGATCGCGGCCGTCGGGACGGGCTGGGCGTTCCTGCTCAACGGCGTTTCGTTCGTTGCCGTGCTCCTGTCCCTCACGGCGTTGCGGGTGCGCGAATTGCATCCCCACCCGCGCGCGCGCCGCACGGCCGGAAGCTTCAGCCAGGGGTTGCGCTATGTCTGGTCGCGGCGCGATCTCAAGGCGATCCTGGTCATGTTGTTCCTGATCGGAACCTTCGGCCTGAATTTCCCGATCTTCATCTCCACGATGGCGGTTGGCGTGTTCCATGCCGAAGCGGGCGGATACGGGCTGTTATCGTCGATCATGGCGATCGGGACCGTAAGCGGCGCATTGCTGAGCGCCGGACGTCAGCGGCCTGGCTTTGCCGCGCTGCTGGCGGGCGCCGGCCTTTTCGGGGTCGGCTGTACGCTGGCAGCGGTCGCGCCGGGCTATTGGTTCTTCGCGGCAGCGCTGGTGGTGATCGGCGTGGCGTCGTTGACGTTTACGAACACCACCAACACGGTGATGCAGCTGTCGACCGAACCGGCCATGCGCGGCCGGGTGATGGCGCTGCGCATCGGCGTCGCGCTCGGAGGAACGCCGATCGGCGCCCCGATCGTGGGATGGGTCGCCGACCATTGGGGACCGCGCTGGGCGCTCGGCGTGGGTGCGGCCGCGGGGTTCGCGGCGGCGATCGTCGCGATGGTCTTCATCTTCGGCAGCCGGCGGGCTCGCGGAGGGGCGAGCGAAGAGCGCTGATTGGAAAGTCCGGCCGAACCACGCTTTATCCGCGACCGCTCAGAACCGAACGCCTGCGGCACGGAACTGCGCTTCCGCCGCGTCGACGGTGGTTCCCCCCTGGACCGGCATGGCGATCGCGCGGGTCAAGTCCGTCAGGATCGATGCTTCGAAGCCCTCGCGCCGGGCATCGAGCGCCGACCAGGCAACGCAGAAATCATAGGCCAGCCCCACGAACACGCACCGGCGAACCTGTTTGTCGCGCAGATAGCCGGCCAGACCCGTCCTCGTCACCTTGTCGTTCTCGAAAAACGCCGAGTAGGAATCCACCTGTGGGTTGTACCCCTTGCGGATGATGAGGTGGGCGCGGCTGATGGCATCCTGTACGCCGGGATGGAATGCAGCGCCGGCTGTTTCCTGAACGCAATGATCAGGCCACAGGACCTGGTCGCCATAGGGCATCGCCACGGTATCGAAGGGCTGCCGATCGGGATGGCTGCTTGCAAACGACTGGTGGCCGGCCGGATGCCAGTCCTGCGTGACCACGACGTGCTCGAAATGCGGGGTGAGCCGCGCGATCCCGGCCATGATCTCGTCCCCGCCCGCAACTGCCAGCCGGCCGCCGGGACAGAAATCGATCTGCGGATCGACGATGACGAGAGCATCCGACGCTTTGATGGCTTCGTCCCCGGCGAATTGCGCGATATCCAACGTCGTCTCCTGCAAAGCTGACAGGCCGCTGCGAGGATGGCCCGTGACGATAATGTTCCTGACGCCTCGTGCGCGCTGAACGGCTCTCCGTACAGCGTCGCGCTGATTGCGTCATTGGTGCCGACGAGCTTGGCGTTCGCTCGCCGCGTCAACCCGGCTTCTGCGAGGCAGTTGGAGCAACGCCGTCAACCCGTTTGGCTGGATGGTGCCAGGGGTGCATTCGGCCTCGATCGCAGCCGCTTGCTCCCTTGCGCAATAGGCGTAGTCTGTTGCGGAAAGGAGCGTGGCAATGCCCGGTATCGATGAAAAGCAAAAGAGGATGCATTACGATCTGTCGAACGTAGGGCTGCGTGCGCAGGCGACGGCGGTGGGGCTGGTACAATTGTGTATCGAGCTCAAGCAGGCGGGCCTGCTCGAGTCCCAAGCGATCGAGCGGATCAAAAGTGCCATCGGCGACGAGATCATCGGAAGCGCACCGCGCGCGGTCTGCAATGCGGCGCACAAGCAGGACGTGCGGTCCCGGCTCGACCGACTGTTCGCCGGCGATCAGGCGGTGGGCTCGGCCGACGCGCTCGCGTTCGAGAAACCGATGGACCGGGTCGACTGCTAGCCTCGCCGGCATCTCGCCTCGGCACGGGTCGTAACCGAGGCGAGGGACCGTCGCCTGGCGAGATCGCGGCGAAAGTCGCTGTACCGCGCTACCGTCGCCCCGACGCAACCGACGGTGCGGCGCTCGATCGCGCCGGCGCGCCCGGGTAACCACACGGCTCCGGCTTTCGCCCGGGTGACGGTCGGACGGCGAGTGATCTTCGCACAGCGCCCGAACCTTTGCGGGCATCCCCTCGCTGCACGAGATCGTGGTTTCGTCAAAGGCGCCAATCCGCTGATCGGTCAAACCCGGGCCGGATGAACGGCAGCCGCGATCTAGTCGCTGCTGATCAGGCAGCGTATCAGCTTCTGGCTTGCGGTCGCGACGTTTCCGCCATGGAGCGCCTGGGTGCAAACCGATCCAATCGACACGATCATGAAGGCTTCCGCCAGCAGGCGGTGCTGCATGCTCACGATGTCGCTTCCGGCCAGACCCGCAAAGGCGCGGCTGATGTTTTCCGACATGGTTTTGCGGATGTCGGAAAATATCGTGCTGATCCGTTGGTTGCGGGATGCTTCGGCCGCGATTTCCAGGAACAGGCGGTCGCTCTCCTCCTCTTGGCGGCAGGTCGCAGACGTCAGCCAAGACATGATCCCGTCCCGGTTCTTCGTCGCCAGCGCCTGGTCGAGCGTCGTCAGGTCCGCGAACTTCTCGCAGTCCGCCTCGACAATTGCAGCGATGATGTCCTCCTTGGAGGGAAAATCCCGGTACAGTTGCTGAACGGCCACCCCGGACTCACGCGCGATCAAGGCGATGCCAGTCGCATGGAAACCGTGTTCCACGAACAGTCGACGCGCCACCGCCTTGATATTGTGTCGGCGCAATTCTGCGCGCGAGGCGGGCGGGCATTCGACAGTCGACAATCCGGGGTCCTCTCTCATGCCTTATTGACGCATGCAACTGGCACGTCTAACGACGCCAATCGTGAGTGATCGCTCTCATACTTTTTTTCAAGCGGGAAATTTTATGTCCTCCAATCGGCTGATGAGCTGTGTGTTGGCATCAAGCGCGTTGCTCGCACTGGCGGCGTGCGGTGCGAAGCAGCCACAGCAGGCGCCGCAAGGCCCCGCGCCGGTTGGCTATGTCGAGGTGCGGCAGGAACCGATCACGCTGACGACGGAGCTGCCCGGACGGACGTCCGCGTTCGAGACGTCGGAAGTGCGACCGCAGGTCAACGGCCTGGTGCTCCAGCGCCTGTTCGTCGAGGGCGACGTCGTCCACAAGGGGCAGGGGCTCTATCGCATCGACCCGGCACCTTATGAAGCACAGGTCGCAAGCGCCCGCGCTGCTTTGACGCGCGCCCGCTCCAGCATCGCCTCGAGCGCCGCTTTGGCGCGCCGCTATGGCGAACTGGTCAAAATCAACGCGATCGCGCGGCAGGAATTCGAGAACGCGCAGACCACCGCCGCACAGGCGCAGGCCGATGTGGCGGCGCAGCAGGCGGCACTGCGGACCGCGCAGATCGACCTGGCCCGCACCACCATCCGGGCGCCGATCACCGGGCGGATCGGACGATCGGTCTATACGACGGGCGCCTTGGTCTCGGCATCGCAGACCAACGCCCTCGCGACGATCCAGCGCCTCGATCCGATCTATGTCGACATTCAGGAGTCCAGCGCCGACCTGCTCAAGCTCCGGCAGCAGATCCTCAGCGGCCAGCTGACGCGCGACGGCAATGCGCGCGTCAAGCTGAAGCTCGAGGACGGCAGCGAATATGGCCCGCAGGGAACGCTGCGCTTTGCCGACGTCACCGTCGATCCGTCGACCGGGTCGCAGGTCATCCGCGCGCTGTTCCCCAATTCCAACGGCCTGTTGCTTCCGGGCATGTTCGTTCGCGCATCGCTCGTCGAGGGTACGCAGGCCAACGGCATCCTCGTTCCGCAGCGGGCGGTCAGCCGAGACGAAAAGGGGCTGCCGACCGTCATGGTCATCGGTGCCAGAAACAAGGTGGAGATGCGCTCATTGCAGGCAACCCGGGCCATCGGCACGAACTGGCTGGTGACGAGCGGCCTCAAGCCTGGCGACAAGGTCATCGTCGAGGGTGGCATGATGCTGCGCCCCGGCATGCCCGTTCAGGGCAAGCCATGGAACCCCAACGCCCAACCCGCCGGTGCTCAGCCGCAGCCGGGTAAGGCGCAGGCACAGGCGAAATAAACAGCCATGTCACGCTATTTCATCGATCGTCCGATCTTCGCCTACGTGCTGGGCGTGATGGTCGTCATCGCCGGCATCCTGTCGCTGCGGACCTTGCCGATCGCGCAGTTCCCGGCGATCGCGCCGCCCGCCGTCTCCATCACCGCCAACTATCCGGGCGCTGACGCCCAGACGCTCGAGAACACGACGACCCAGATCATCGAGCAGCAGATGAAGGGGATCGATCACCTTCGCTACTTCTCGGCATCCTCCTCGTCCGCCGGCACGGTGACGATCACGCTCACCTTCGAGCAGGGCACCAATCCGGACATCGCCCAGGTCCAGGTCCAGAACAAGCTGCAGGCCGCAACGCCGCTGCTGCCGCAGGAAGTCCAGCGCCAAGGCATCGTCGTGGCCAAGGCGACGCAGAACTTCCTGCTGTTCGTCGGGCTTTATTCCGAGAACGGCAAGCATGACGCCGCCGATCTCGCCGACATCGTCGCGTCGAAAATCGCCGATCCGCTGTCGCGCGTTGCCGGTGTCGGCGATACGCAGATTTTCGGCTCGCAATATGCGATGCGGATCTGGGTCGATCCGATCAAGCTCAACAATTACGCGCTGACGATGAGCGACGTGACCGCCGCGGTCACGGCGCAGAACGCACAGGTCTCCGCCGGGCAGATCGGCGCGCAGCCGGCGCCCAAGGAGCAGATGCTGAATGCCACGGTCTCCGTGTCATCGCGGCTGACGACGCCCGAGCAATTCGCCAAGATCCGCCTGAAGAGCAGTCCTGACGGGTCGATCGTGCGGCTGGGCGACGTTGCTCGCGTCGCGATCGGCGCAGAAAACTATGCCTTCTCCGCGCAGTGGAACGGCAAGCCCGCTTCGGGCATCGGCATCAAGCTCGCGCCGGGCGCAAACGCACTCAATACCGTAGTCGCGGTCAAGGCGCGGGTCAACGCGCTCGCCAAGCAGTTCCCGTCGGACGTGAAGGTCATTTTCCCGTACGACACCTCGCCGTTCGTCCGGTTGTCGATCGAGCAGGTGGTCGAGACACTGGTCGAGGCGGTGGTGCTCGTCTTCCTCGTGATGTTCCTGTTCCTGCAGAACTGGCGCGCGACGCTGATCCCGACGATCGCCGTTCCGGTCGTGCTGACCGGGACGTTCGCGGTGCTCGCCGCCTTCGGCTACTCGATCAACACGCTGACGCTGTTCGGCATGGTGCTCGCGATCGGCCTGCTGGTCGACGATGCGATCGTCGTGGTCGAGAATGTCGAGCGGCTGATTACCACGGAGCACCTCTCGCCCAAGGAAGCGGCGCGCAAGTCGATGGAGGAAATCACCGGCGCGCTGATCGGCATCGCCGTGGTGCTGTCGGCGGTGTTCCTGCCGATGGCGTTCTTCGGCGGGTCGACCGGTGTCATCTATCGCCAGTTCTCGATCACGATCGTGTCGGCCATGGTCCTGTCCGTTGCGGTCGCCCTGATCCTGACCCCGGCGCTGTGCGCCTCGATCCTCCAGCCGCACGATCCCGACAAGGGGCAGGGCAATGGCCCGTTGGCGCGGTTCTTCCGCTGGTTCAACGACAAGTTCGACCGTGGCCGCGCCCGCTATGAAGGCGGCGTGCGTTCCACCGCCAGCCGCTGGGGCCGGTCGCTCATCGTCTACGCGCTGATCGTCGCGGGGATGATCCTGCTGTTCGCACGGCTTCCGACCGGCTTCCTGCCCGACGAGGATCAGGGCGTGATGATCGCGCTGGTTCAGGGGCCGCCCGGCGCCACGTCCGCACGGACCCAGAAGGGTCTCGATCTGGTGCGCGATCACTTCCTCGGCGATGCCGGCGATGCAATCCGGGGTGTCTATACGATCAACGGCTTCAGCTTCGCGGGCCAGGGCCAGAACAGCGGCATCGCCTTCATTCCCATGAAGGAATGGAAGGATCGCCCGGGCGCCAAGAACAAGGCGCAGGCGGTGGTCGGTCGTGCGATGGGCGCGTTCGCGAAATATGGCGACGGGCTGATCTTCGCGGTCATCCCGCCGGCGGTGCAGGAGCTCGGTAACGCGACCGGGTTCGATCTCCAGTTGGTCGACGAGGGCGGGATCGGTCACGACAAGCTGCTGGCTGCGCGCAACCAGCTGCTCGGAATGGCATCCCAGAACAAGTCGCTGGTCGGGGTCCGCCCCAACTCGCTCGACGATGCGCCGCAGCTCAAGGTGAATGTGGATCAGGACAAGGCGGGTGCGCTCGGCCTCGATCTGGCCTCGGTCAACAGCACGATCGCGACGGCGTGGGGTGGTTCTTACGTGAACGACTTCATCGATCGCGGTCGGGTCAAGCGTGTCTATATCCAGGCGGACTCACCCTACCGGATGGCTCCCGACGATATCGGCAAGCTCTATGTGCGCGGCGCCAATGGCACGATGGCTCCGTTCTCCGCCTTTTCGGACGTGTCCTGGAACCAGGGGCCAACCCAGTTGACCCGGTACAATGGGCAGCCGTCGATGGAGATCCTGGGACAGGCGGCGCCTGGCGTGTCGTCCGGTGCGGCGCTGAAGGCGGTCGAGGACATGCAGGCCAAGCTGCCGCCGGGGACGCGGCTGGACTGGACCGGGCTGAGTTATGAGGAGCAGCTGTCCGGCGGGCAGGCACCGGCGCTCTACGCCTTGTCGTTGATGATCGTCTTCCTGTGCCTTGCCGCGCTGTATGAAAGCTGGTCGGTACCGATCTCGGTCATGCTGGTGGTTCCGCTCGGGATCGTCGGCGCCCTGCTCGCCGCCACGTTGACCGGCCTCAACAACGACATCTATCTGCAGGTCGGTCTGATCACGACCATCGGTGTGTCGGCAAAGAACGCGATTTTGATCGTCGAGTTCGCCGAGGAGAAGATGCGGCACGGGCTGGGCGCGTTCGATGCGGCGATCGAGGCGGCGAAGCTGCGTCTCCGGCCGATCCTGATGACCAGTCTGGCCTTCATCTTCGGCGTGTTTCCGCTTGCGATCTCGAGCGGGGCAGGCGCGGGTGGACAGAATGCCATCGGTCGCGCGGTGGTGGGCGGCATGTTGTCGGCGACCGTATTGGCCATCTTCTTCGTGCCGATGTTCTTCGTCGTGGTCATGCGCCTGTTCAGCCGCCAACAGCCCGACCAGCCAAAGGCGAACGATCGCCGGCCGAACGGCGATCGACACGATGATGGCGAGCCGGGGCATGAGCCCGCGCCGTCGCAGGGAGTCTGAGTGATGTTGAACAGCAAGATCGTCCTTGGCCTGCTGGGCGCGACGGTACTGGCCGGCTGCAACCTCGCACCGAAGTACGTCCGCCCGCTGGGGGAAGTCCCTGCAGCGCTACCGTCAGGTGGCGTGTATCCGGTGGCGCCGACGGATGCGCCGGACATCACGAAGATCGGCTGGCGGGAGTTCTTCACGGACGACCGACTGCGCAATACGATCGCGCTGGGATTGACCAACAATCGCGATTTGCGGATTGCGGCCGGCAACGTACTGCAGGCGCGCGCGCAATATCGCATCCAGCGGGCTGACCTGCTTCCCTCGGCGACGTTGTCCGGGTCGGCGACCTATACCAACAACGTCCAGGGCGCGAGCGGCGCGCTCGCCGGGTCCTCGGGGACCGGCACTGGCACCGGAACAGGCACGGGCACGGGCACGGGAAGCACCGGTGGTACCGGCGTTGGCGCCGGGGTGGGTTCGTCGTCGTCCAACTATCAATTCTATTCGGTGAACCTCGGCGTCTCGGCGTACGAAATCGATCTGTTCGGTCGTTTGCGCAACCTCAGCCGCGCGGCGCTGGAACAGTATTTCTCGACCGAAGAGGCGCAGCGGTCGACCCGCATCACGCTGATCGCCGAAATCGCGACGGCATGGCTGACCTATGCGTCGGACCAGGACCAGCTCCGCATCTCGCAGGAGTCGCTTAAGTCGTTCGAGCAATCGCTGGAACTGACCCGCGCGCAGTTCCGCATCGGTGTCGCGTCCGAACTCGAGGCGCGCCAGTCGGAGACGACGTACCAAGCGGCGCGCAACGACATCGCGGTGCTGCGAACCCGTTTGGCGCAGGACAAGAATGCGCTCGACCTGCTGGTCGGCGCCCCGGTAACCCCGCAGATGCTGCCGCAAGGGTTGGGGAATGGCGAGGCCGCGCTCAAGACCTTGCCCGCCAGCCTGGCGTCCGACGTCCTCCTGCGCCGTCCCGACGTGCTGCAGGCCGAACACCAGTTGATCGCGCAATATGCCAATATCGGGGCGGCCCGCGCTGCCCTGTTCCCCAGCATCTCGCTCACCGGCACCCTGGGGACGATCAGCCCGGCGCTGAGCGGCCTCTTTTCGGGGGGGAGCTTCACCTATACCGCTGCGCCCGCGATCTCGCTCCCGCTGTTCGACGGCGGTCGGTTGCGCGGTAATTTGCAGGTCGCGCGCGCGCAGCAGCAGATTGCGGTGTCGACCTACGAGCGAACGGTGCAGACCGCGTTTCGCGAAGTCGCCGATGCGCTCGCGCAGCGCGGGACGATCGACGAGCAGGTCGCGGCGCAGACCGCGCGCGTGAATGCCGCGAACGCGGCCTTGCGGATCTCGGATGCGCGGTATCGGGCGGGGGTGGAATCGTTCCTGACGACCCTGGATTCCCAACGGACGGCGTATGCGGCGCAGCAGCAGCTCGTCACGACGCGACTGAACCAGGGAAGCAATCTGGTCGAGCTGTATCGGTCGCTCGGCGGTGGGCTCGATCCGGCAGACCGCAGTCCCGCGCAGGACGCCGCCCGACGCCGCGAATCCCCGGCGGGGGCGCAGGGTCTGTAGCCGCCGAGGACGGGCGGCGCCGGATCTCCCGCCGCGCGGGCGGACGGTCGATACGCTCGGAAACGGCATCCAGGCCTGACGCAATGCGGCGCATACGCAGCCGGCTGCCAGAGTAGTAGTGGGTAAAATGCGGCCGCTGCCAGGCTGTACGCCAGCGCCGTCCAGGGGCGCGCTAGGTCTTTGGGAACGTCGCCTCGAACCAGCTAACGAACGCGCGTGCCTTGGCCGTCGGCAGCCGCCCCGTCGGGAAGAGCGCCCACAAGTCCGCGTTGGGCAGCTTCCAGTCTGCCAGCACGGCAACGACGCTTCCGCTTTCAAGCTCGGGTTGCATGAGCCACCGCGGGCTGATCGCAAGGCCAAGGCCGGCGATGACTGCCTCCCGAACGCCATCGGCCGCGCTGAACGACAGCCGGGTGGGGATCCGCACCGACGCATCCCCGCTTGCGTGCTGAAAGCGCCACTCCTCGGCGATCAGACCCTGGGTGTAGACGAGCGCCGTGTGTTCGAGCAGGGCCGTCGGCGTGGACGGCGTACCCATTCGCGCCAGGTACGCGGGGCTTGCCACGACCAGCCGTGGGCAGGTCGCAAGCTTTCGTGCGGTCAGGCTCGAGTCCGCCAGCTCGCCCCCGCGAAGCGCGACGTCGATGTTCTCGCCCATCAGATCGACGAAGCGATCGTCCAGGACGAAATCAACGCGCAGATCGGGATGGGCGGCGAGGAATTCGCCAATTTTCGGGATGATATGCAATCGTGCGAACGTGACGGGGGCGCTGACGCGCAGCCGCCCGTCGAGCCCTTTGCCCAGCCCGCGCGCGGCAGTCTCCGCCTCATGGGCTTCCTCGAGGGTGCGGCGCGCCCGTTCGTAAAAGGCCTGTCCCGCTTCGGTCGTATGCAGTTGGCGCGTTGTGCGGACCAAAAGCCGCACCTGCAGACGCTCTTCGAGCGCCGCAATCAACTTCGATACGTTGGGTTGGCCGATCCGCAAATCCCGCGCGGCGGCCGAAAAAGAACCGGTTTCGACGACACGGACGAAGACTTCCATCGCATGCAATCGATCCATTCAACCTACTACCTATTCCGCAGTCGAATAAGTCTTATTGCTTCGGCGGTTCTACTGCAATGCCATGGCATGGCGCATCTGGGCGTCACGGCAGCGACGGTGCTGATCCGCCAGGAGACGCTAGATGAACTTCCAGGAAACCTTCGCTCATATCTTGCAGTCCGACTTGCCGCTGCAAGGCAAGCTCGATGCCTTCAAGGTCGAATTCGATACGCGACTTGCGCCCTCGGCAGCGGTCGAGGCGCTGCATCGCTCGGTCGACGAACTGATCGCTTCGGGCGCACCGGATCGCGCACTGAAGGTCGGGGACATGGCGCCGGCGTTCACCCTGCCGGACCCGGACGGCAATCCGGTCTCGTCCGCCGCGCTGCTTGCCCACGGGCCGCTGGTGGTCAGCTTCTATCGCGGCGTCTGGTGCCCGTACTGCAATTTCGAGCTGACCGCGCTTGAAGCGGTCCGTTCCGAGATCGAAGCGCCAGGCGCCAGCCTGGTGGCGATCTCCCAGCAATTGGCGCCCAACAGCCGCAAATCGCAGCGACAGAATGGGCTCGGCTTCCCGATTTTGGGCGATCATGGCGGCGACGTCGCCGCGCAGTTCAATTTGCGGTGGACGCTGCCGGAGTATCTTCGGGTGGCGCACCGGACGCTCGGCGCCGATCTGCCGCAGTTCAACGGCGAGGACAGCTGGACCCTGCCGATGCCCGCCCGCTACGTCATCGGGCAGGACGAAACGATCGCTTACGCCGAAGTGAATGGCGATTACACGCGGCGACCCGAGCCCTCGGCGATGTTCCCGGTCCTGGAACAGCTGGCACGCCAGCACGCCGCCTGATTTCACCCCACGGAACGGCGTTGACGACGAAAGCCAACCGGCTGGCTGCACGCGACCGCGTGCTCCTGTCAACCAAAGGAATAGAGCAATGACCACGGTCGCCTTACTGATCGAGATGAAGGCCAAACCCGGCAAGGAAGCAGACGTCGAGGCATTTCTCGCGAAGGAAGCCTCGCTGGTGAAAGGCGAGCCCGGGACCCTGACATGGCACGCGGCGGGGATCGAGGGGGAAGCGGGAGTCTACCGAGTGTTCGACACGTTCGCCGACGAGGCCGCGCGCGAAGCCCATCTGAATGGCCCGGCGGGACAGGAATTCGTCGAAAAGGCGGGCGGGTTGTTCGCGGAATCCAAAATGTACCGCCTGCAAGTCATCGCCCACAAGTAACGCGTGGGCATGGGATGCCGATCTCGGGCGGCCTGGCGCGAAGGCGACGCCAGCCGCCCGTCCTTTATGCGTAAGACGCTTCGAAAGGAATTTCCGTGGACATCGAACCAGCAAAACCGACGGTCGTGCTCGTGCACGGCGCGGTCGAAGATTCGTCGCTCTGGACGCATGGCGTAATCCAGCGGCTTCAGCGCGACAGTTATGCGACCAAGGTCTTCTCGAATCCGCTGCGGGGCGTGGCGCACGACGCCGCCTACCTCCGCAGCCTGCTGGACACGATCGAGGGCCCCATCCTCCTCGTATCGCACGCTTACGGCGGCGCCGTCATCAGCCAGGCTGGGGACGATCCCAAGGTCAAGGGACTCATTTACGCAGGCTCGCCGATGCCCGCGGCGGGGGAATCGACGAACGATTGTCTCGAACGGTTTCCCGGGGGTGATTTCGCCGCGTCGGTCGATCTTATTCCCTTCACCTTGCCCGACGGTACCAGCGGGACCGACCTCGTCGTCAAGGCCGACCGGTACGGCTATCTCCTCGCCGCCGACGTAGCTGAGGACAAACTCGCCCTCATGATCGCGACCCAGCGCCCGATTGCCCTGGCCGCGCTCGACGAGAAACTGACAGCGGCCGCCTGGATGCGCAAACCGAGCTGGCAGATCAGACCGCTGCTGGACCCCGTCATTCCGCAGGCCGAGTTTGCGTTCGAGGCCGACCGCGCCGGGGCGCAGGTCATCGAACTGCAATCCTCGCACGCAATCCCCGTGACGTTCCCGGAGGTCGTGGTCGATGTGATCGCGCAGGCGGCCCGCGCAATGGCAAGCTGACGGGGTGCGGCTGGGCGGCTGGGCGGCACGGTGGTCCGTCGGGAATGCTCGATTGCGGGTTGAGCGGATCCGTCTTGGGACCATCATGGGCAGCCAAGTACGCGTTCGTGCGTTGCTGCACCGCACAATTCGGAATTGCCCTATGCCTAACCCTACGCCCGACCGCCCTGCCTCGGTCGGGCTGATCCACTTCGCGCTGGCGCTCGGCGGCTTTGCGATCGGCGTGACCGAGTTCGCGACCATGAGCCTGCTGCCGTACATGTCGCGCGGATTGCACATCGACGAACCGACCGCCGGGAACGTCATCAGCGTCTATGCGCTCGGCGTCGTGGTCGGTGCGCCGCTCCTGACCGTGTTCGGCGCCCGCCTGAGCCGCCGAACGTTGCTGATCGTGCTGATGTCGCTCTTTGCCGTCGCCAACGGGCTGAGCGCGCTGGCGCCATCCTATCATGCGATGCTCGTGTTCCGCTTCCTCAGCGGACTGCCGCATGGGGCCTATTTCGGCATCGCATCGCTGGTCGCCGCGTCGCTCGTCCCACCGGAGCAGCGTACGCAAGCCGTGGGGCGCGTGATGCTCGGGCTGACGACCGCCACCATCATCGGCGTGCCCTTCGCCAACTGGCTCGGGCAGGCGGCCGGGTGGCGCTGGGGGTTCAGCGTCGTGACCGTGTGCGCGCTTGCGACCGTGGTGCTGGTGCTGGCGATCGTCCCGCGCGACCGGCCCGACGCCGACGCCAGCCCCTTGCGCGAACTGGGCGCGCTGCGACGTCCGCAAGTGTGGCTGACGCTCGGGATCGGCGCGATCGGCTTTGGCGGGCTGTTCGCGGTCTACACCTATCTCGCCTCCACGCTGGTCGAGGTGACGGGCGTGCGATCGACGGTGGTGCCGCTGGTGCTCGCGGTGTTCGGGATCGGGATGACCGCGGGCAATCTCATCATCCCCCGCTTCGCCGACCGCGCGCTGATGCCGACCGCGGGCGCGTTGCTGGTGTGGAGCGCCGCGTCGCTCGCGGTCTACACCGTGGCGGCGCACCATTTGTGGTCGATCATCCTCGCGGTGTTCGCGATCGGGCTCGGCGGTGCGCTCGGCACCGTGCTGCAGACCCGGCTGATGGACGTGGCGGAGGACGCGCAGGGGTTGGCTGCGGCGCTCAATCACTCGGCGTTCAACACCGCCAACGCGCTCGGTCCGTGGCTCGCCGGCATGGTGGTGGCGGCTGGATATGGCTGGACCGCGACCGGATGGGTCGGGTGTGCGCTGGCGCTGGGCGGTCTCGCGGTCTGGGCGGTCGCCTGTCTCTGGACGGTCGGGGCTCGCCGCCAGCGCCCCGTCGGCGGCGCGAGCGAGGCGGTGGCATGAACGAGGAGCTCGCGCCACCCGCGGTGCGCCGCGGCTTCGTTCTCGCCGCCGTGATGGCGGCGTCGTTCATGATCGCAATCGAAGCGACGATCGTGTCCACCGCGATGCCGCAAATCGCCGGGCAGCTCGGCGACCTGCAATATTATGCCTGGGTGTTCTCGTCGTTCCTGCTCGCCCAGACCGCGACGACGGTGGTGTTCGGAAAACTTGCCGACCTCTATGGCCGGCGGTCGGTGCTGCTGGTCGGCATCGGCATCTTCCTGCTGGGCTCGGTGCTGTGCGGTTTCGCCTGGTCGATGCCGTCGCTGATCGTCTTTCGTCTCGTCCAGGGCCTGGGTGCCGGTGCGATCCAGCCGGTGTCGATCACGGTCATCGGCGACCTCTATGCGACGCATGAGCGCGGCAGGGTCCAGGGCTGGCTTGCGAGCGTGTGGGGCGTCTCGTCGGTGATCGGGCCGCTGGCCGGTGGTCTCATCATCCAGCATCTCAGCTGGGCTTGGATCTTCTGGATCAACGTGCCGATCGGGCTGGCGGCGGCGGTCGGTTTCTACCTGTTCCTGCGCGAGACCGTCTCGACGCACGAGCGCAGCGTCGATGGTGTCGGGGCGGGCTTGTTCACCGTCGCGATCGCCGCGCTGATGGTGGCGCTCACCGAAGCCGGGACGGATGGCGGCCGCACCGCCGCGATCGCCGCGCTGGTCTGCATCGTCGCCGGAGCATTGTTCGTCGTGCAGGAGCGCCGCGCGCGCGACCCGATGATCGCGTTTACGCTCTGGGCACGCCGGACGATCGCCGCGACCAACGCGGTGACGTTGTTCAGTGGCATGGCGGTCATCGGGCTCACGACCTTCCTGCCGATGTACGTCCAGGCGGTGATGGGCCGTTCGCCGCTCGAGGCGGGTTTCATGCTCACCGCAATGGTGCTTGGCTGGCCGATCGCGGCGACGCTCGGTGCGCGCAACTTCGGGCGCTTCGGCCTGCGGCCGATCCTGATCTTCGGCGCGGCGTTACTGCCTGCGGGCGCGATACCGTTCGTGCTGCTGTCGCCGCTGAGCTCGCCGCTGGTGGCAGGGTTCGGGTCGCTGGTGATGGGGTTCGGGATGGGATTCCTGAGCACCGCCGCGATCGTGCTGATCCAGGGTAGCGTGGGCTGGGCAGAGCGTGGCGCAGCAACGGCCTCCAACCTGTTCGCCCGCAATCTGGGCAGCACGCTCGGGGCGGCGGTGCTCGGCACCGTGCTCAACGCCAGCCTCGCGCGCGGGCACGCCGGGTCGCTGCAACAGATCCAGCAGCTGCTCGTCGGCCACGGCGCGGCGGCAGGCGCGGTGGCGAGCCGGGCAGGGCTGGCGGACGGGCTGCACCTGACGTTCTGGGGTGTCCTGCTGATCGCGGTCGTGACGCTGGCGCTTTCGGTCTTCGTACCGCGTGCGACCATGGCGCATGGCGGTCGACCCTGAACCGCCGTCAGCGCGAGAGCAGCGGGAGGAGCGCCGAGAACGTCTGCGCGTGGTCCTTGTGGGTCGAGGTGCGAGACTTGGTGGAGACGGTCACCGCAGCTGACTGTCCTTGCTACCCCGCCGGTTGAACGTCGCGGCCAGAGGCTGGTCGCGGCCGCTTTGACAGGTTACGCAGGTCCGCACGCCAGGCAATGCTCGACGCCGGCCTTCGGGGATATCGTCGCCGCAGATTGCACAGAATGGTTCACTCGTTCCGCTTGGCATGCTCGCGCGTGCGGCCAACACTGCGTCCGCCACTGAGTCGTCAATCTGATCCTGCACCGCGCCATCGCGCGTCCAACCACCGGCCATCGCACTCTCCTTGCCCGAGGCATATGGGGACCGAGGAGCCCGGGTGCCAATGCCGTCGCGTACACCGACGCGTCCGACCGCCCATCGCCTCCGCCAGTCTCTGCCGTCGTCGCCCGAGCCATGGACGGCCATCCGCCCTGAGGCGCCGCCGCCGCTGATCCTGGATGCCATCAACGACGCTACGGACCCAATCCGTCAACCTACCGCCGATGCCATGGCGCTCGGTGACACGCGCGTGCCGATCGATAGGCATCTGGACGCCGAGGAACGACGTGCTTTCGGGATGTGAGCCCCGGCCGATCCAACCGTGCGGGAATGGCCCGTACGGGTCAGGCAATACTGACGCGACATTGGCGTGCTGCGACGGCTGCATCTCGCCGGCATCAGCGCTTCAACGGTTGCCAGCGATAAGCGGTGCCGGCCTTGACGATCCGGCCGAGCCCGGGGAACGGAAAATGCGGGCTGAACACGTATTCGCCGCTCGCCGCCAACTTGGCGAGTTCGGTCATCCGCCGCTGACGGCCCTGCACGCCATCGGTGTCGTAGCCGATGATCCATTCGGGACGGGCAAGAGACACGATAGCGCTATGGGCCGTGTCGCCCATGTCGAGCAGCTTCTGGCCGTTTGACGTGATTTCGTAGCCGCTATGGCCGGGCGTATGCCCTGCCAGCTCTACCGCTCGGATCCCTGGCATCACCACCGCGCCCGGATCAAACGGCATGACCTTCGGCGCGATCGTCGCAACGAGCGCCGCATTATCCGGCTTGCTTTGCAGAAACGCCCATTCGGCGCGGGTCATACGGATCGTCGCGTTAGGGAACGCCAATTTGCCGTCCGCATCGGAAAGCCCGCCGACGTGATCACCATGCGAATGCGTGATCAGGATATCGGTGATATCGGTCGGCGATACCTTGGCGAGCGCTAGGCTCTGCATCAGGACGCCACCAACCTTGGGGCCCAGGCCAGCGTCAATGAGGACCATACGGCCCGGCATGCGGACCAGCAGCGCATCGACGCCGAGCGATACCGCGTCGGTCGGCGCCCCTGCTTTGCGCAATATGTCCGCGACAGCGGCCGGGCCTTCCGTCTTGCCGAACACGCTGCCGTCGTTCGGAACGCGGTTGATCATGTCCCGCAAGGCGACGACACGCACCGCGCCGATGCCGAACGGCACCGCCGCAGGTGCAATCGGCACCGGCTTCGCCAGCACCGGCGACCCCAGGAATACGGCAAAACCGAGCGCGGCGATCGAACGAAGGGTCATCTACGGTTCCATGATGGTTGTCAGATACTGCCGGAATTTGGGCGCTCCCCAAACCGGTGTCCAGCACCTTCGCGATCGCTCGGCGAGCTTGGCGCGGGTTCCTGCTAAACCGCGCCATCCTTACAAGAAACGGCGTCGTGTCCTATCGGATGACGACATCCGCCGGCCAATGACGGATGGCCGTATTCCCCTCAAACCACGCTGTCCATGACAGGACATGAGACGCCAAAAGCGTTCGGGCCGGAGGGGGAACGAGGTTCTGAAGCCGGGAAGCGGTGACGGGGCGCGCATGCCCGCAGGTCGGTTTTGCCAGCTGCTCGCCAGCAGTTTGTTGCGGAGCCCAAGTGCGTGCGGTATGCGCATCGCGTCGCGCAAAACGACGGCATGCCTTCGTGGCGCGTCGTCGCGCACACGCGGGGCATCGGCCCTGCCAGCGGCTCCACACCACCACCGTGGCCGGCATGACCGCCGGCCGCTGGAGCCGGAGCTCAGGCCATGCGCGAACCCATCACCATCATCGGCGCCGGTCTTGGCGGCCTGACCTTAGCCTGTATCTTGCACCGCTACGGGATCCCGGCGACCATCTATGATGCGGAAGCATCACCGAAAGCGCGCGGGCAGGGTGGGTTGTTGGACATCCACGGGCACAGCGGGCAACGCGCGCTCGCCGATGCGGGGCTTCTCGACGCTTTCCTCGGTCTCGTCAGGCCGGGTGAGGACGCAAAGCGCATCGTCGACAAGACGGGCGCGGTGTTGCTGGATCGGCCAGGCACCTCTGCCTCTGACAGGCCGGAGATCGATCGCGGGGCGCTGCGCCAACTGTTGATCGGCGCGCTCCCCGAAAATACGATACGGTGGGGCCGCAAGATGAGCACCGTTCACGCGATGGGAAAGGGCCGGCACGATATCGCCTTCGCGGACGGCACGCATGTAACGGCCGGATTGCTCGTGGGCGCAGATGGTGCCTGGTCGAAGGTGCGTCCGCTGCTGTCGGACGTGAGACCAGGCTACACCGGCACCTGCTTCATCGAGACCCATCTGTCCGCGGACGATCCCCGCGCCGTGCCTGCGGGGGCGATGATCGGAAGCGGCACGCTCATGGCGGTGGCACCGGGGCAGGGCATTCTTGCGCACCGTAACGCCGATGGCAGCATTCTTGTCTATGTCGCGATCAATCGAAGTGAGCGTTGGGTTGCCGGACTGGACCTTGCCGATCCCGCATCGGGCCTTGCCGAGGTGGCGCAGCTGTTCGACGACTGGGCTCCGTCTCTGCGGACCCTCGCTACCGGAAGCGAGAGCGCGCCGGTGCTCCGGCCAATCTACGCATTGCCGGTAGATCATTCTTGGCCGCGCAGGCCGCACGTTACCCTGCTGGGAGACGCGGCGCACCTGATGTCCCCGTTTGCGGGGGAAGGCGCCAATCTGGCGATGCTGGATGGTGCGGAACTTGCCCGGGCGATCGTCGCGCATCCGGACGACACCGAGCGCGCGTTCGCGACGTACGAGCGCGCGTTGTTTCGCCGGAGCAAAGGCGCTGCCGAGCAGAGCGCCAGGAATCTGGAGCGCTTCTTCGGAACGGGTGCGCCAGCCAGCGTCGTGGAGCTATTCGAATGCTAGACGAAATGGAATGCTGGTGCATCGCGCGCGGACGTCGAGCGCGCTCAAGACAGCAGGAGCGCGCATCCGCTTGCGGGAAGGGGCACGTGGTTTCGAGCGCTGCCGCGTCGCTATTGCGAGCCGCAAATGGGTGTCATCGCCAGGCGCGGTCATGCACGATGTTTCGTGGCTATACCTACGCGACTGGCGAGGCGTTACTGAAACCACGCGCATTCCATAGATCTATGGGCCATTCCCGAGCATCAGACGCCTTGGGCGTGATCGATGAGGTAATTGACGGCGGTCCGACAGGGTTCCGCCGCCACCCGAAGCCTTCGAGCAAGCTCTTCGCGACATCGCGGGTAAGGATTGGAACGCAACGGTTCCCGCCCGACGACGGAGCTGGCGGCGGTGCGCCGGATGCTGGCATCGACGCCGGGACCGCCAATGGCTCGGCGGCTGCGATAGCCGCCGAGCCTTGATCGGTCTTTCTTCGGGCCGGGATCAGACCTGCGCCATGCCGCCATCGACCGGAAGCTCAGCACCGGTGATGAAGCTGCTCTGGTCGCTGGCGAGGAACAGCGCGGCCGAGGCCACTTCCTCGGCACGCGCCATACGGCCGAGCGGGATCAGCTGCGAAAGCGTCGCACGGACCTCCTCGGACGCCGCTGCCATCATCGCAGTGTCCGTCGGTCCCGGCGCGACGACGTTGACTCGGATGTTGCGCGACGCAAGCTCGTTGGCCCAGGTCCGCGCGAACGAACGCACGGCGGCCTTGGTCGCCCCATAGACGCCATAGCCTTTGGTGCCGATCGCGGCGGCGATCGAGCCCACCAACACGATCGATCCACCGTCCGGCATGATCGCCGTCGCACCCCTGGCGGCGAACAGCAACGCGCGTACGTTCAGATCGAAGATCCGGTCGAAATGATCCTCGCTGATCGCGTCGAGCGTGGCGAACTCCGCCATGCCGGCGTTGACGACCAGCACGTCCACCCGGCCGACCTCGTGCCGTACCGTCTCGAAGAAGGCGCCGAGCGCGGCCAGATCGGCGGCATCGACGCGGCGGGCGCGCAGCTTGCCGGCCCCGCGATCGACTTCTCCTTCTTGCGCGTGGCGACTGGTGGCATAGACCGTGGCGCCTTCCGCCGCGAACCGGTCCGCGACGGCGCCCCCGATGCCGCCATGGCCACCGATAACGACCGCGATTTTTCCTGAAAGCATGCTCGTACGTCCTTCCATCACGAATGATGACAGAAAGATATAAAGTGTATATCTAATCACAAGAAGGCACCTGATGGTGCGTAGATATTGAGGCGTATACCTATGGCTACAGACGTGCTCGAACTGCCGCTTGATGTCACCGCGACGCGGCCCATCCTCGATCATATCGCCAACAAGTGGACGGTGCTGATCCTGAGCGTCCTCTGCACGCGCCCGGCGCGGTTTAACGACCTTAAGCGCCGTCTCGATGGCATCACCCACAAGGCCTTGTCCGAGGCGTTGAAACGTCTGGAGCGCAACGGCCTGATCAGTCGCAAGGTCCTGCCGACGCAGCCGATCGGCGTCGAATACACGATTACCGATCTCGGCTGCTCGCTACGCGAACCCTTTGCCGCCCTTTACACCTGGGCGCTCGCCAACGGCGCCGCGCTGGAAAGCGCGCAATGTGTCTATGACGCATTGAAACAGGGCGACCGGTTGCAGGCGGAAATCTAACAATCAGCGCCACGCAACCCCCCTCTCGCACGGTCCCGAATCACGACCCCTTTGCAAAAGATGGCAACGCCACGCTACGGCACTCACGCGCCCTTCCATCCAAAAGGCGCCGGAACGCTCGCTGCCAAGCGCGACCATGCCGTCGATCTGCGTCTGGTTTTCACGCAAAGCAGCGCCACGCATTCCCTTGCTGGCCCGAGGCATTTAACGCCGCCGAGAATGCCAAGCAGCAATCGACGGGAACGGCGGCCGCATGGCGTCACCGATCAGCGCTGGCCGGAGAGAGCGGTCCGCAACGACCGGTGGACAATCATGACACGGAACAAGATCGTGCCGCTCAGAGGAGTGAGGGTTGGATCATGGTGCTTTCCGGGACAGCGGCTTGGTTGCCGCGACGACGCTGTTCGGTCTCTGCGCTGAAGCGGATGTCCATGTCACGATCCCTCGCATAGCCCGCAAGCGCGTCGTCGCCCAGCTCGCCCCATGGCCGCTTCCGGTCGGGGCCGGCGGGTACGCGCGGCAAAAGGCCAGGCTGCTCACTCCACGCGAGAAGCTGCTCCAGCGAGGAAGCGTTGAGCATATCGCGCAGGTGGTGCGCGGTAACATAGGCATCCGGCATTGCCCGGTGCGCGGGGAGGCCCACCGCACGATCCAGGCCAGTCGGCATGCGTTCGTAGCGTAGACCCTGATTGGAGAAACTGGGGAGGGCGGGCCATGTCCGCAGTGCGCACTTCCAGGTGCAAATCCAGCGGGCACCGCCTGACAGCCGGGGCGAGCAGAAACGCTGCTCGAACGTCGCCCGATGCGCCGCCAATGCGACCGTTCCGCCGGTCGGCCGCAGGACTTGCGGCGCCACGTCTTTCCAGAATGGCGCTCCTGCAACGTCTTCGTCCACGATATGGTGGATCGCCATCGTCTGCGTCGAGATCGGCCCGCCGGGATTGACGAACCGGGCACCACGCTCCTCGTCGAGCTCCCAGCGGCCAGTGGTTTCCTGGATGACGTCCTGCCAGCCGATCTCGCACACACTGTGCGAGGCGGAGCCAGCCGTCTCCAGATCGATGACCCGGATGCGCCTACGGGCGGAATTCGCAGAAATCGTCATGTCTCTGGAAGATAACGCCGAATGCAGGTTCCTACAATGTTCTTCGGTTGGCAGGTCCGACTTGCGAGATCGGTTCCGTCCGGTAGCCCGCCTTGGGTAGCCAGCTAGGCGAACAGCCGCGCCGTCCCCCCGGGTTCATTCCCCGGGCGTCCCTCGAGGCGCCGTGCGGACAGGACCAGAAGTACGCGCTACTTGAGAAGCCCCGCGCGTCGCAACGCATCGTCGATGATACGGCGCATCTCGACGACGGGCGCGGGCTTGGGATCGGGGTAGAGCCTCCGTGCCTGCGCGACGCGATGCGTGAGATCCGTTCCGGAAATGGCTGGATCCATGTGCTGCGCGCGTCCAACCGCATCCGACTGTGCGATCGTGTTCGAGCATAGGCCCCAGAACTCGGCGATCCGTTGCGACGACGAAATTGCGGTGTCGAGCATGTACGGACCTGCGACCTCGACCGAGCCCGCGTCGTTGGTATCGAGCGGGATGCCGTGGCCCATGCCGGTGATGCTATACGCTTCCACCACGATCCGGCCGTCGGCGTTGCGCCATGCGCGATGCGGATACCCATTGACGACGTCGGTCACGTGCGGCGCCCCGGCGATGCCGTGAAGCGGCAACCATTGCGCGACGATCGCGTCGGCATTGTCCGGGTTGACCGTTGCGTCACCGCTCCCGTGCCAAACCGAAACGCTGGGCCAGGGCCCGTCGTGATCGGAGGCGCGCCGGATGAGCTCGGCCAGCGCGTCGGGGCGGGTCCGCCCGCCAGAGCGCATCGCGCCGAAGGCGTGCTGCACATTCGTCGCGCAACCGTACGGTAAGCCGGCGATGATCGCGCCGGCTGCGAACGTTTCTGGATAGGTCGCGAGCATGACCGATGCCATTGCGCCGCCTGCCGACAAGCCGGTGACGAAGATGCGGTCGCGCTCGATAGAGTGAGCGACCACGACCGCTTCGATCATCTGGTGGATCGACAGCGCCTCGCCTTCGCCGCGTGCGATGTCGCCCGGCTCGAACCAGTTGAAGCACAGGTTGGCGTTGTTGGTGCGGTCCTGCTCCGGGTAGAGGAGCACGAAGCCATGCCGGTCGGCAAGCCGTGACCAACCCGAGCCGTGATCGTAGCCTGCTGCCGTCTGCGTGCAACCGTGCAATACCACCACGAGCGCAGGGTGTTCCGCCAGGCGCGCTGGCACGTACGCGCGGGCACGCAGAGCGCCGGGATTTGTACCGGATACGGGCAGGTCGACGAGCCGGTCCGCTGCCCCCGTTCCGCCAGCACCTATTGCAATCGCGTCGAAGAATGGATTGCGCATATCTCGCCTCCTGCAGCAGCATCTCAGCGAGAAAATGCTCCATTGCTGCAGTGCAGCATATGGCGCCGCTTTGGCTGATCGCAAGGGTCGGCTCTGCCTCCAGCAGCGTGACAGGTCGTAATCGATCGCAGTGCGAGGCTACTGGCGATCCGCACCGACGATGAATGAGCGGCCGTTATCCGTCAGTCATCAACCGGCGGCGAGGGGCTGGTCCTGCCTCGTTCCAACGTCACTGGCCAACCGCGCCCGCTGCGGCTAAAACGTAGGAAAGGTAGCCGTGTTCAACGACATAAGACCGTTGGATTGTAATCGGAGTGATGCGTGCGAGATATTCGGGAAGAAGCGCGGATCGTCCGCGAGCTGACGCGCGGCAAGGACAGTCCCGACCCCTTCGCTTCCGCAGTCCGGGCGACGCGGATGCCGATGCTCATCACCGATCCACGCCTGCCGGATAACGTCATCGTGTTCGTCAATGATGCCTTTACGAAATTGACCGGCTACGCGCGCAGCGAGATCATCGGGCGCAACTGTCGTTTCCTGCAAGGCCCGGAAACCGATATGGAGGACGTCAAGCGCGTCAGTGACGCGATCAGCGCCCGGGTTCCGATCGAGATCGACCTGCTGAACTACAAGAAGGACGGCACCCACTTTTGGAACCGGCTGCTCGTCTCGCCGGTGTTCGCAGATGACGGTCATCTGCTTTACTATTTCGCGTCGCAATATGACGTGACGCTGGAACGCGAACGGCTGGTCAACCTCCAGCGCGATCGCGATGCGCTCGAAGCCGAGGTGGCACAAAGGGTCGAAGAGCTTCAGGCAAGCGAGGCGCGGTTGCGGTTCGCGTTGGAAGCCGGCCGGCTGGGCTCGTGGAGCATCGATTTGGATACTTACCGTCTTACGGCATCCGACGAGTGCAAGAAGATATGCGGCCGTGCGCCATCCGATCCGCTGACCTTCGAGGATTTGCGAAACTCGGTTCACCCGGACGATCGGCAGATCCAGGCAGATGCGATCGAACGCGCCATCAGGGAGCGTTCGTTGCTCGACGTGGAATATCGCCTGTACACGCCGACCGGGGAACTGCGCTGGGTCCAGGTCAGGGGGCAGGCCAGCTATTGCGCTGACGGCACGCCGCTTGCGCTCGTCGGAACGACGCAGGACGTCTCCAATCGTCGCCGGGCCGACGAACATCGGACCCTTCTGGCCAATGAGCTAAGCCACCGGGTCAAAAACACCCTGGCGTCCTTGCAGGCGATCGTCGCGCAGACGATGCGGCGAGCGACCTCCGTCGAGGACGCTGGAAAAACGCTGGAAGCGCGTATCCAGGCCATGTCTGCTGCGCACGAATTGCTCATCAGCGAACGGTTCGAAAGCGCCTCGTTGCGCTCTCTGCTCGACCGCACGCTGGCACCGTTTGGTATCGAGGACGATCGCCGCTTCAGGATCGTCGGACTGGATCTGCATCTCCCGCCGCGTTTGGTCGTCGCCTTTGCGCTGGCGCTGCATGAGCTTGCGACCAACGCCACGAAATACGGCGCGTTGTCCACCGCAGACGGGGTGGTCGATTTGATATGGGAAGTGGACGACGACCCAAACCCGCACAGTCTGCATCTGACATGGCGGGAAACAGGAGGCCCGCTGGTCGCACCTCCGTCACGAACGAGTTTTGGAACCCAGCTCATCCAGCGTGTACTGGCGCACGAAATCGCCGGCTCAGCCGAGGTCTCCTATCTGCCGGAAGGCGTCGTCTTCAAGGCGATCGCTCCGCTGGTAGACGGCGCCGAAAACGACAACGAAGCCCGGAATACGCTCGAACGGCGCGGCTGGAGGTGAAGAACAGGCGAGCGCGATCCGTCGTAGGGTTGATCCTTGCCGGCAGTTTTCAAGCACGGCGGATCGCCGTCACGGCTTAGGAACGGCTTCGTTGCAGGTTCGTGTTTGAAGACATGGCCGGGAATCGTTGATGACGGACATGATCGCTTCGCCGATTGCTTCCTTCCTCGCAGGCGGCGGCGAGATGGGCGCCTTGATGCGGGCACACGATTGGCCTGCTTCGGGGCATGGGGACGTGGAAAGCTGGTCACAAGCGCTGCGCTCGGCGTTGTCGACCTGCCTCAACGCACAGGCGGTCAGCGCCATCTACTGGGGGCCGGAGTTCCGCTTATTCTATAACGACGCTTATCGTCCCTTCGTCGGGGATCGTCATCCCTGGGCCTTGGGCCGCCCGATGCGCGAAATCTGGCCGACCATGTGGCAGTCCCTCACCGCCGCGGCGCGCCAGGTCTACGAAACGGGATCGGGCGTCGTGGTCGAGAACCAACGCCTGATGATGGAGGGCGACGACGGACTGACCGAACGGTGCTGGTACTACAGCTTCGCGCCGATCCGGGGGGGCACGAACGAGATCGAGGGCATTTTCCTGACGGCGCTCGACACGACCGAGCGGATGCTCGCCGAGAACCGCCTTCGCCTGTTGAATGAGACTCTCGAAACTCGGGTTGCGAAGCAACTCGCCGAGCGCAACGTGCTCGCCACGCTGTTCGAGATCACCGACATGATGATCATGGCCGTTGATCTCGACTACGCCATCACCGCCATCAACAAGGCAAACGCCGACGAGTTCGAGCGAATTTATGGCGTACGGCCCAAGGTGGGCGACAATATGCTCGATCTGCTGGCGAATCGCCCTGCGGAGCAGGCGCAGGTCCGTGCCGGATGGGCGCGCGGGCTGTCGGGCGAGGAGGTCACCTTTGTCGAAGATTTCGGCGATCCCGATCGTGCGCGTCCCTATTATGAAATCAAGTTTCGCACGATCCGGGATGAGGCCGGCGAGCCGATCGGCACCTACCAATTCGTCACCGACGTAACCCAGCGGCTGCGCGATCAGGCGCAGCTTCAGGAGGCGCAGGATGCCCTTCGGCAGAGTCAGAAGCTTGAAGCGATGGGCAGCCTCACTGGCGGGGTGGCGCACGACTTCAACAACCTGCTGACGCCGATCATCGGCTCGCTCGACATGCTGGTGCGCAAGGGGATCGGGAGCGAGCGTGAGCGGCGTCTCATCGATGGCGCGCTCCAGTCGGCCGAGCGCGCAAAGACGCTCGTGCAGCGATTGCTCGCCTTCGCGCGCCGGCAGCCGCTCCAGGCGACGGCGGTGGACCTGTCTTGCCTGATCGAGGGCATGTCGGGGCTGATGGTTTCGACGCTAGGCCCTGCGATCGAGATGACGTTGGACATCGCCGAGCTGCCGCCCGTGAAGGCCGACGCGAACCAGCTCGAAATGGCGCTCCTCAACCTTGCCGTGAATGCGCGCGACGCCATGCCAGAGGGTGGCTCGTTCACCATCGCGGCCGCTCGAGAAAGCGTGCGCGACGGCGATCGGCGTGGCCTTGCACGCGGTCATTACGTTCGCATGAGCGTTCGCGACACCGGCCTGGGGATGGACGCCGAGACATGCCGGCGCGCGATCGAACCGTTCTTCTCGACCAAGGGTATCGGCAAGGGCACGGGCCTCGGACTTTCGATGGTCCACGGCTTGACCGCTCAGCTCGGGGGAGGCCTGACGATCGACAGCGAGCCCGGTGCCGGGACGTCGATCGACCTGTGGCTTCCCATCAGTGCAACGATGCCGGACGACGGGGATGGAGCGATCCCAGCGCCACCGACAGGCCTGGGCCGCGGCGTCGCGCTTCTCGTCGATGACGAGGAACTGGTTCGGATCAGCACGGCGCACATGCTATCCGGTTTCGGCTTTGAGGTGATCGAGGCTGCGTCGGCGAAAGATGCCCTCCGTCTGATGCGGGGCGGCACGCAACCGGACATCCTCGTTACCGACCATCTCATGCCCGGGATGAGTGGCGTAGAGCTCGCGCTTCAAGCCCGTGCGTTGCTGCCTTCGCTGCCGGTCCTCGTGGTGTCCGGCTACGCAGAGATCGAAGGGGTCGCATCGAACCTGCCGCGATTGACCAAGCCGTTCCGGCACGCCGAATTGGCAGCGAGCCTTACGGCCCTGTTGCCGGGGATGTTTGCCTGAGGGAGGTAGTCGATGGGGCAACGTCGTCGGATACCGTCCTGAGCGTCTCGCCGGGCGGAGGATCGCGATACCCCGCGCTGACTACGCCCGAGGCGGCGTCGGCGACAAGCGGCAGGCATCGTAACTTGTTCATCGGGCGCAGTCTCGCCAGCGTGCGGGATCGGGTGATCGCTACCGTCGTTCGGCCCGTGATAGGCGGCGCTCTGTGCCGCTATGCTCGAGCGCTCAGCGCGGGGAGCGCTGCGGTAGTCCGCGGATCCTGTAAGGTCCCGATCGCGTCTCCAGCAGCTGCCCCTTCCAGCTCAGTCCTATCAGCCGTCGCTGACCAGCTCATCCGTTGCTGCGTGGACCGCAGGCATCGCGCTTCGCCAGTCCTGTGCGATCGAGCGGGCCACCTCGCTCGGACAAATCGTCGCCCCCGGTGCGCGATGCGCGAGTATGGACAGTATGGCTGCCTTTGGATCCGTCATTCGGACTGCGTCGGCCCAGCACGTCGATCGGTCAAGCGGTGACCGTCATCTGTTCCCTTACGCAATCAGGTCTTGCGACGCGACTGGACAGACGAATTTGCATGTGTTCAACCCCTCGACGTAACGAGCCACACCGTAGCGGAAGCGGCGATCGCGGCTCAGCGTTCGTTTCCGAAGCAATCCTACCGATAAGCCAATCGTTACCCCATTTGCGAAAACTTAGCTGATAGATGGCGTTCGGGCACATGCTTGTTGCCGGGTAATACTGTGGAATATGCTAGGTGGGTGCGATACCGTAGGTCGTATGCCTCGTTTGCCTCATCGCCGCGCCGCGCGCTCGATCGCGCTGTCCCTCCTGACCCTCACCGCCGGGTCGGCCGCCGGGCGCCCATCCGTCGATGGGACCGTCGTCCTGATCGCGCCGATGGCCGTCACGCCCGTGGCGCAGCTTCCGGGCATGCTCGCCAACAAGGTCGAGCATCTCGCGCAGATCGATCCTGACCATCCGGTCGGTCCCGACAGCGATCTCCAGACGCTAAGCCTGTTCGGGCGCGAGGACCTGATCGCGCCGTCGAGCCCAAGTTACACGCCGACCCATTGCGCGCCGCTCGCGTCGGCAACTCCCGTGCTAGCGGAGATCGCGCGCCGCGCACGCGAGACGCGCATCGTCATCATCAACGAAAGTCACGAACGCTCGGAACATCGGGGCTTCACCGCTCGGGTCGCGCGCGCACTGCGACCGCTTGGCTACGACGTGCTTGCGCTCGAGACGCTATCGAACCCGCCTGCGGACGTACCGGCGCGGTACCTGCCGTCGTTCCGCCTCCACCCGGAACGCAACTATTTCGCAGATGACGACGGGCATTATCTGTCGGAGGCGGGTTATGGGCGGTTCGGGCGCACGGCCAAGACACTTGGTTACACATTGTTGGCATATGAGGACGTACGCGAGCCCAGCCCAAGCGCGACCCCGGCCGAACAGATCGCGACACGCGAGGAGGCGCAGGCGACCCTGCTGGCGGCGTTCGTCGCAAGCCACCCGCGCGCGCACCTGCTTGTCCATGTCGGGTATTCGCACGCGGCTGAAGTGCCACAGGCGGGAGGCGCCCGCTGGATGGCGGCGCGGCTGAAGCAGAAGACCGGGATCGACCCACTGACCATCTCGCAAACGACCTGTCGTGGCGGCGGTGCCACGACGCGGCTGGCGGTGTTGCCTGCCGGACAGCCCGCCGGGAGCTTTGATTTGGTAGTCGATCACCCGGGGGCACGGTTCGTTCAGGGCCGACCCGAATGGCGCCGGGCCGCAAGCGACCAGCTTGTCGCCATCCCGCGCGCACTGCACCCGCTGCACGGCTGGCGCGTGATCGAGGCGCGCCCGTTGGGGGAGCCCGATCTGTCGGTACCGATGGACCGCGTCGCGATCCGTCCGGGCGAGGACGTCGCGCTGCTGCTGCCACCGGGGCGCTATGCCCTTCGCGCGATCGACGTGGGTGCCAAGACACCCGCACGGTGAGCCGGCATGAACGCATGGCCGAAGCGCCTCGTCCCCTTTTGCACGACCTTCGGGGCGGCCCTTACCGATCAGCTGCGAGAACATCCTCTCGTATTGGTCGCGCAGGTCCCAGTGCGGCGGGGGCTCTCAACGGCAGGCCGTCCGCCGCGAAATGTGGTCCGCCGCCCATGATTGCCGAAATCGGCTGTTCGGTCCGCGCTTCATGTCAGTGCAGGCACGGGCCTTACCGAGATGGCCGCGCCGTGCCTGCCGATCCGCGCCAGCACATCGTGCAAAGCAAGGCGACGTTCGGCGCGGCCCAAGTTCAGCCCTACACCGCCGTCCGCGCATAGGATCGGCCGCACGCCGACGTGACGTGAACGCGGTACTCAACCTGCTTGCGAACCCGTACCCACCCTCGCTGCGACCTACTCGAACGCGACCGGAGCCATGCGCTGGTCAGCCGATACCGTTCAGCGCCGCCACCGCCTGGTCGGGAAGCGCCAGCGCCGCCGCGGCGAGGTTTTCGCGGAGGTGCGCGATCGACGAGGTGCCGGGGATCAGCAGGACATTGGGAGACCGCCGCAGCAGCCATGCAAGAGCGACCTGCATCGGCGTCGCGTCCAGTGTGGCCGCCACGTCGGACAAGATCTGTGACTGAAGCGGATTGAACCCGCCAAGCGGGAAAAACGGCACATAGGCAATGCCGTCCGCGGCAAGCGTATCGATCAAGGCATCGTCACCGCGATGCGCGAGGTTATACTGGTTCTGCACGCAGACGATGTCGACGAGGCCGCGCGCCTGCTTGACCTGCGTGGGCGTTGCGTTGCTCAGCCCGATATGGCGGATCAGTCCCTGTGCCTGCAGCGCGGCGAGCGCGGTCAGCTGCGGCTCGACCGAACCTTCCGCCGGGCCATGGTCGCCGCCTTCTCCCATCAGCCGCATGTTGACGACGTCCAGCACGTCCAGTCCGAGGTTGCGCAGGTTGTCGTGTACCGCCGCGGTCAGCGCCGCTGCGTCCTGCGCCGGGTTCCAGGAGCCATCGTCGCCGCGAACCGCGCCGACTTTCGTCACGATGGTCAGTTCGTCGTGATACGGGTGCAGCGCTTCGCGGATGATCTGGTTGGTGACGTGCGGCCCATAGAAATCGCTCGTATCGATATGGTCGACCCCGTGCGCGATCGCTTCGCGCAGGACGGCGAGCGCGGTATCGCGGTCGCGCGGGGGGCCGAACACGCCGGGGCCGGCCAGTTGCATGGCACCATAGCCGAGCCGCTTCACGGTGCGGTCACCGATCCGGAAGCTGCCGGCCTGTTCGATCCTGTTCATGTCGTTCTCCTCTTCCCCTTCCAGATAGTCGTTGCCGAAGTGCGCGATAATCCTGCATGGTTCGCACGGGCTGTACGGAAAACCGGACGATGGACGCGGACCTCGGAGACCTGACGGCATTCCTCGCGGTCGCGAAAGCGCGCGGCTTTCGTGACGCGGCGCGGACGAGCGGTGCCAGCGCCTCCACGCTGAGCGAAGCCGTGCGCCGCCTGGAGACACGGCTCGGCGCACGCCTGCTCCACCGCACGACGCGCAGCGTCACGCCAACCGAGGCCGGTGCGGCGCTCATCGCGCGGCTGACCCCGGCACTCGGCGAAGTCGACGCAGCCCTGGACGCTGTCGGCCACTTCCGGGACGGCGCGGCGGGGGCGCTCCGACTGAACGTCCCGATCAGTGCCGCGCGGCTCGTGCTGCCCGCGATCCTGCCCGGTTTCCTGGCCGCACATCCCGGCATCCGGCTGGAAATCGTTGCGGAAGACAGCTTCGTCGACGTGCTCGCCGCGGGGTGCGATGCCGGCATCCGCTACGACGAACGACTCGAGCAGGACATGATCGCGGTGCCTATCGGGCCGCGCGTCCAGCGCATGGCGACGGCCGCGGCGCCGTCCTATCTCGATCGACATGGCCGCCCGGATCACCCGCGCAGCCTGCTGGATCACGCGTGCGTGCTCGGACGTTTTGCGAGCGGTGCCCTGACCAGCCCCTGGGAGTTCGAGCGTGCCGGGGAAATCGTGCGCGTCGAACCGCGCGGACCGTTGATCGTGCAGGTCGGCGGGGCGACCGATCTCGCCGTCGACGCCGCCATCGCAGGCGTCGGGATCATCTCGGTGTTCGAGGATTGGCTGCGCCCGCATCTCGAAAGCGGCGTGTTGGAGCCGGTGTTGCAGGACTGGTGGCAGCCGTTTTCCGGGCCGTTCCTCTACTATTCGGACCGTCGCCTGGTGCCGCCACCGCTGCGTGCGTTCATCGCGTTCATCAGGGCGAAGGCGATCTAGCGGACCGCGCGTTGCGCACGCCGTGATGATGCTCGCATGAGCGCGCGGTCGAGGATGGCGGCGCGCCGCGTCGTGCGCCATTGGCTCGGTGACCGGAGCCGCATCCGGCAAGTCGGATACAGGCGACGCGCGCCCGCGTCCCCGCCGCGTTTCGCTGTCGACCCGCCTCAGATGTCGAGGCCGGTGAGGTACGGGTGGGCGAGCACGCGCAGTGCATTGCGCGCACTGATCGCGGTATCGTTGACCAGACGACTGCCGGCGACGGTGCGGTACAGCGCGACACAATGGTTGATCCTGACGAAACGCGCACCGGCGGCGGCTGCGCGGGTATAGAAATCCCAGTCGTTGCAATTGTGGAAGCTGGGATCGAAACCGCCGATGCGGTCGACGATCGCCCGCGAAACGATCGACCAGCTCGGGCCAACCACCCCGCCGCTGGCAAGGCCACGGCGGATACAGTCGCCATCCCAACCGCATTCCGGGGCGCCGGGTGCCTCGTGACCCTCGACACGCGCAAAATGTCCGACGACGATCTCGAACGCACCATGCCCGGCGCCATCGAGCAGCGCCTGCGCCGCGCCCA